>NZ_CP183988.1:0-4800000 GCF_049913255.1 Pseudoduganella sp. R-43 | reverse complement strand
GCGCGCCAGCGACAGCGCATATTCCCGGCTGGCCTGGAAATCGTCGCCGTACTCGATCAGGTCCGCGCCCAGCCCGCGCATGGCAGCATTCTTTTCGGCGCTGTTGCCGTTCGGGACCACGATGGTCGATTTCACGCCATGGCGGCGCGCGGCAAAGGCAATCGACTGCCCATGGTTGCCGCGTGTGGCCGACACGATGCCTGCCACGCCAGGTTCGCGCTTCAGCAGTCCATCCAGGTAGACCAGGCCGCCGCGCACCTTGAAGGCGCCCGTCGGTGTATGGTTTTCATGCTTGACCCAGGCTTCGGTGCCCAGCGCCTCGTTCAGCAGCGGCCAGGAAAACTGCGGCGTGGCAGGCATGGCGCCGTAGACGATGGTGGCGGCGGCGTCGAGTTCAGCACGGGTTGGCAGCAGGTTCATGGCGCAGGCTCCTTTAATCACTGGATATTGGCGGGGGATGGGTGTATCGTAGGATAAGTAACCAGTACAGTACCAATACACTTGTTCGAATAATTTCACGCACTGTGATGGTGATATGACCAATACAATCCTGCTAAGCCGCGAGGGCGGCGAGTCGCTCAGCGACCAGATCGTGCGCAGCGTGGCCGCCCGCATCGACGACCGCGTGCTGCGCGCCGGCGCGCGCATGCCGTCCATCCGCCAGTTCGCCACCTCGCACGGCGTGTCGCCCTTCACCGTGGTCGGCGCCTACGACAAGCTGGTCGCGCGCGGCTACCTGGAATCAAGGCGCGGCGCCGGCTTCTATATCCGCGACCGCGCTCCGCTGCAGGCGCCCCAGCCCCCCGCGCGCGAGCCGGGCCTGGCGCAGCCGGAAGGCACGCAGGGTCTCGACGTGGTCTGGCTGGTGCGCAATATGTTCCGCACCGTGCCGCACCAGTACATGCCCGGCACGGGCGTGCTGCCAGCAGATTGGCTGGATGGGGTGGCGATCGGCAACGCCCTGCGCGCCATCAGCCGCCAGCACAGCAGCATCCTCTTGAATTACGGCGTGCCGCAGGGCTACCTGCCGCTACGCCAGCATTTGCAGCACAAGCTGGCGGAGCTCGAAATCGGCGCCGCGCCGGAGCAGATCGTCACCACCGCCGGCGTTACCCAGGCAATCGACATGGTGGCGCGCGAATTCACCCGCCCCGGCGATACCGTGTTTGTCGACGATCCGGCCTGGTTCCTGATGTTCGGCTCCTTTGCCGCGCTGGGGGCGCGGGTGGTGGGAATACCGCGCCTGGCCGACGGCCCCGATATTGCACAACTGGCCGAGCTGGCTGCAATCCACAAGCCCAAGCTGTATGTGATCAACTCCGTGCTGCACAACCCCAGTTCGACTTCGCTGTCGGCAGCCAAGGCCTTCCAGATCCTGCGCATCGCCGAAGAACACGGCATCACCATCGTGGAAGACGATATCTACTGCGACCTGCACCCGGGCAGCAGCGTGCAGCCAGCCACCCGCATGGCGGCGCTCGACCAGCTGAAGCGCGTGATTTACCTCGGCGGCTTTTCCAAGACCATGGCCGCCAACTTGCGCGTCGGCTTCATCGCCACGTCGGAAGAAATGGCGCTGCGCCTGGCCGATCGCAAGATGCTGCAAACGCTGACCACCAGCGATATCGGCGAGCGCGTCGTGCACAAAGTGCTGTCCGAAGGCAGCTACCGCAAGCACACGGAGCGCATCCGCACGCGCCTGGACGGCCTGCGGGCGCGCACCGTGCGCCAGCTGGAAAAAACGGGAATGCGCATCGCCAGCGCGCCGCCGGCGGGCATGTTCGTATGGGTCGATGCCGGACGCGACACCAATGTGCTGACCGAAAAGGCCATGGGGCAGGGCTTGCTGCTGGCGCCGGGCAGCCTGTTCTCGCCGAGCCAGCTGCCGTCGCAGTTCATGCGGCTGAACATCGCTGCGCTGCAGGCGCCGGAAATCTGGCGTTTCCTGCAGCGCGAGCTTGCGGACTAGTTTTCGTCGTGCATGGCAACTTGGGACACTGCGATCGCCTCCGTGACGGCTGCCATGCTCACCTGTGCGTCCCTGCCCAATAACAGGCGGACGTCGCAGGAGGCCAGCTGCTTGCTGGTGAGCTGCACCTTTCCTTGCAGGGCTTTTTGCAGGCTGGCGGCCTGCTTTTCGAAGCCTGGGCTGTACTGGATGATGGTGGCAACCTGCCTGTACGGCTTGTCGTTGCTCAGGCGATTGACCGGAATGCCCATCTGGCCCAGCAGGTTGCGGAAGCGGCGCGCCATGCCGGCGACGCCGTTTCCGTTCGAGACTTCCAGGCGTGCCACGCGGACGCGGTCGGCCTGGGCTGCGGCCTGCACGGCGGCGGATGTTGGTGCCGCGGTGGCAACCGGCGCGGCTGCCGGCTCGGCGGCGACGCGGGCTTTCAGCTCGTAGACGTAGCCGACGACTTTGATCAGTTCCATATGGCTGGCGATTTCGCTCGCCGTGGTGGCGGGCAGCACGCCCAGTGGCTGCGCTTCCTTGCGCGGCGCCTGGGCCGGCGCTGGCGCGACGGGGTCCTCGGAGAGCAATGCCATGTTTGGTGCGGAGGCGTCTTGCGCTGGGACAACCGGGGCGGCGGCAGCTGCGGCCACGATCGGCGTTGCGATTGGCGGTGCGCTTGCGGCGGGTACAACGATGGACGGCGCAGCAGCCGGTTCGGCAACGACGGATGGAGCGGCGACGGACGGTGCCACCACTGAAGGCGCGATGACAGGCTGCGCAGCGACCGATGGCGCGTCGGCATCGGCGGCGCTGGCGGCGGCCAGCTGCGGCGCGTCGGCGCCGGACTGCTTGCCCATCGCGGCTTCGGCCATCTGCAGGTTCTCGAAGGCCTTCTTCCCTGCACCGAGCGCCATGGCCCGGCGCAGGTTCTGCGCGGCACCGGCGTTATCGCCCATCAGGTACAGCACATAGCCAAGGTTGGTATGCGGCTGCGCCTCGCCCGGATAGTCCTTGACCAGCGCCACCAGGGCCTTGCGCGCCAGTTCCAGGTCGCCGCGTTGCGCTTCGATCACGGCCACCGCGTTGCGCGCCTCAAGCTGGTTGGCATCGAGGGCAAGCGATTGCGCGTAGGCACCCAGAGCCAAAGCCAGTTGGCCGCGCTCGTGGTGGAAGCGCGCCAGCCGGTTCCAGCTTGCCGCCTGGTTGCCCGGCATGTCGCCGCGCACGACGGGCTGCAAGGCCAGTTGATGCGATGCCGGAGGAGCACTGCATGCCGTGAGAAGGCCGCAACCCATTGCGGCCAATGCGATTGGCTTGAGCTTGATCATGGCAATTCCTTTCTAGCCGGCGTCGGCGCCGCCCATGGTGGGCAGCAGGACGCGGTAAATCGAGATAAACGCAGGCCCCATCAACACCACCAGCAGCGATGGGAAGATGAAGAAGATCAACGGGAACAGCAGTTTCAGGGCAATCTTTGCAGCAGCTTCTTCGGCGCGCTGGCGACGGCGGGTGCGCAGTTGTTCCGACTGCACGCGCAGCGAATCGGCGATGCTGGTGCCGAAGCGTTCGGCCTGGATCAGCATAGCCACCAGCGCATCGACATCCTCGACGCCGGTGCGCAGCGCCAGGTTGCGCAGGGCGCGCTCCTTGGACAGGCCGGCGCGCAGCTCCAGCGTCACCAGGTGCAGTTCATCGGCCAGGATCGGGCTCTTGATGCCGATTTCGTCGGCCACCCGCAGTAGCGCGGCATCCATCGCCAGGCCCGCTTCCACGCACACGGTCATCAGGTCCAGCGCATCGGGGAAGGATTCGAAGATTTCGAGCTGGCGGCGGCTGATGGCCCAGCGCAGCAGGAAGT
Source organism: Pseudoduganella sp. R-43 (assembly GCF_049913255.1). NCBI lineage: Bacteria > Pseudomonadati > Pseudomonadota > Betaproteobacteria > Burkholderiales > Oxalobacteraceae > Pseudoduganella > Pseudoduganella sp. R-43. Next base: position 4,796,188 of record NZ_CP183988.1, on the reverse strand, counting down.
TCGGCAGGTAGTAGCCGAGGCCCGCCGCCAGCAGCAGCCAGAACATCAGGCCATTGCCGGACAGCTTTGAACCGGACAGCACGAGCGAAGCATAGAGCGCCAGCGGCAGCATGATCGCCAGCGCCGTCTTGGCGGCGAAGTACAGCGGCCCCATGGAAGCATGGCGCAGCCCCGCATTCATGAAGCGCAGGCGCAGCGTCGACTTCTCCCATTCTTCGGTTTCGCCGCCGGACAGCTTGGCCACCGGCGCCAGCCAGGCCGCAATGCGCGCCAGCAGGTTGGGGTTGATGCGTTCGCGCCGCCGCGATTTGCCGGGCAGCTCGCTCACCTGCTGCAGCCGCCCGTGCACGGGGTTGGCGCTGAAACTCAGCATGACCACGTAGGCGGTGCCGAACACCAGCAGGAACACCAGGGCCAGGAAGGCCATTTGAAGGACGCTCATGTCAATCTCCCGCTAAACACGAATCCGGATAATCTTGCGCATCGCGAAGACACCAACGATCATCATGGTGATCGCGCCAGCAACCATCTTGCGCCCGGCCGGGTCGGTGTACAGCACGGCCAGGAAGCTGGGATTGGTCAGCTGGATCATCCCAGCCGCGGCAAAGGGCAGCAGGCCGAGCACCCAGGCCGACATCTTGCCCTCGGCCGACAGCACGCGGATCTGGCCCAGCAGCTTGATGCGCTCGCGCACGATCCTGCTGATGTTGTCGAGCAGTTCGGCCAGGTTGCCGCCCGTCTCGCGCTGGATCATCACGGCGATGACGAAGTAGCGCAGGTCGGTACTGGGCACGCGCGTGGCCAGGTTCATCAGCGCATCGTTCATCGAGATGCCGAAATTGACCTCGTCGAAGGTTGCCTTGAATTCGTCGGCGATCGGCGCGTTCATTTCGTCGCCCACCATCTTCATGGCGGTCGGGAAGGCATGGCCGGCGCGAAGGGCTCGGCCGATCAGGTCCAGCGCGTCGGGCAGTTGCTGGTCCACCTTGGCCAGCCGCTTGCCCTTGGCGCGCAGCACCAGCAGCAGGGGGAAGCTGAGCGAGACCAGCATCAGCGGCAGCACTAGCAGCAGCGGCACCCGCAGGAACAGTGCCGCGCCGCCTACCAGCACGGGGCAGATCAGCGACAGCACGATCAGGTCCGACACCGTCCACGACATGCCCGACTGCTCCAGCAGGCGGTCCAGCTGGCTGACGCGCGGCATCTGCAGCAGCAGGCGCTGGAATACCGGGCTTTCGCTGAGCAGGCGCTTTTTGATCATGGAAGCGCTTTCGCCGCCGGCATGGGCGCCGGCCGACATCATGCGCAAGCGGCGCGCCACCCGTTCCGCTTCCGGCCCCTTGGCCGAATTCCAGGTCAGGTACATGCCTTCGATCAGCAGCACCACGGCCAGGAAGACCAGGATGCCGGTGGCGTAATAGAGGTAGTCCATGGCTTACATCCTCTTTTGCACGGTGGGGTCGAACATGTCGTCGGCCAGGGTGACGCCGAAGGTGCGCAGCCGTTCGCCGAAGCGCGGCCGCACGCCGGTGGCGCTGAAGTAGCCTTGCACCGAGCCGTCGGTGCCGACGCTGGTCTGCTTGAAGCAGAAGATCTCCTGCATGGTGATCATTTCGCCTTCCATGCCGGTGATTTCCTGGATCGACATCAGCTTGCGCTTGCCGTCGGTCAGGCGCGCCACCTGCACCACCACGCCGATGGCGGAAGAGATCTGCTGGCGCATGGCCTTCACCGGCAGGCCGGCGGCGCCCATGCTGATCATGTTTTCCAGCCGGGTCAGTGCATCGCGCGGCGTGTTGGCGTGGATGGTGGCCATCGAGCCTTCATGGCCGGTATTCATGGCCTGCAGCATGTCCAGCGCTTCGGCGCCGCGCACCTCGCCCAGGATGATGCGGTCGGGGCGCATGCGCAGCGCATTGCGCACCAGGGCGCGCTGCGTTACCTCGCCCTTGTTCTCAATGTTCGGCGGACGCGTTTCCAGACGCACGATATGCGGCTGCTGCAGCTGCAGTTCGGCCGCATCTTCGATGGTCACGATGCGCTCGCTGTGGCTGATATAGCCGGAAATGGCGTTCAGCATGGTGGTCTTGCCGGAGCCGGTGCCGCCCGAGATCAGGATGTTCACCTTGCTCTTGCCCAGCGCCTGCAGGATGGTGGCCATGGCCTCGGTCATCGAGTTGAAGCTGATCAGCTCCGCCATGCCCAGCGGATCGGCCGAGAAGCGGCGGATCGAGAGCACCGGGCCGTCGATGGCCAGCGGCGGGATGATGGCGTTGACGCGCGAACCGTCCGGCAGGCGGGCGTCGACCATCGGGCTCGATTCGTCGATGCGGCGTCCCACGCGCGACACGATCTTGTCGATGATCTTCATCAGGTGCGCATCATCGTTGAAGGTGACCGAAGTCAGTTCCAGACAGCCTTTGCGCTCCACGTACACCTGGCGCGCCCCGTTGACCAGGATGTCGGACACATTGGGGTCGGCCAGCAGCGGCTCCAGCGGCCCGAAGCCCAGCACCTCGTACTGGATGTCGCGCGTCAGGTTGCGCCGCTCGCTGTCGTTGATCACCACCATGTTCTCTTCGAGCAGGCGCTCGACCAGGATCTTCAGCTCGTCGCGGATCTGGTCCTGGGTCAGGCGCTGCATGCTCTCCAGGTCGACCCGGTCGAGCAGGGTCTGGTGGATGCGGTGCTTGAGCTGCTGGTAGGCGCGGTTGTCGATTGCCTCGGAAGTGCGCAGGGCGGCGACGTTGCCGTTGGCTGGCGCGGCGCCAAGGCGATTGCGGAGGTTCTGGGCTGGGATCTGCATGATCGGCTCCATGGGCTGGTCTGGGGGCGCTATGCGCGCTGGAGGATTCGGGACAGCCAGCCGCGCGACTCGGTACTGCTGTCGCCGGCCAGGGTACGCGCCAGGTCCTGCAAAGCCTTGGAAATCGGGCTGGCGCGCTGCAGCTGCAGGATCGGCACGCCCTGGTTGACCGAGGCGGCGGCAGCTTCGTAGTGGTTCGGGATGGTGCGGAACATTTCCATGCCGTAGGCTTGCTCGCAATCGCGCAGGCGGATGTCGCCGTTGTTCGAATGGCGGTTGACGATCAGGTGGATTTTGTCCTTCCGATAGTCAAGCGAACGGAATACCTGCAGCAGCCGCTTGCCGTCGCGGATATACGGCAGCGTGGCCTGCAGGATGGGGAAGATCATGTCGGCCTGGTCGAGGGCGCGCACCGAGACGGCGTCCAGGCTGCGCCCGATGTCGAGCAGGACGAAATCGTAATGCTGGCGCGCCAGCCGCAGCAGGGCGTCGATATGCTCGGGATGCACGTCATTGGCCTGGGTCGGGTCTTCCGGCGCCGCCAGCACGTGGAAGTTCGGCGTCACCTGCACCATGCTGGAGAACAGCAGGGTGGCATCCAGGCGGTGCATCTGCTGCGCCACGCTGGCCACGCTGGCGGCCGGGCGCTGGTCGGAGACGAACAGCGAGGCGTCGCCGAACTGCAGGTTGAGGTCGAACAGCGCTACTTTCTTGCCTTCGGCGGCAGCCAGGGCGTAGCCGAGGTTGGCGGCCAGGAAGGTGGCCCCGCTGCCGCCCTTGCAGGAGATGAACGCCAGCACCTTGCCCAGCGAACGGGCGCTGAAATTGCGCTTTTCGTCCAGCCGGCGCACCGCCGCCTGCAGCGCGGCGCCGTCGATCGGCGCGGGCAGCACTTCTCGCACGCCGGCGCGCATGGCCTGCATCAGGAAGTCGGGCGTCTGCTGGGTGCAGGCCACGATGATGGCCATGTCGGGGTGTTGCACGCTGAGCGTTTCGAGGCGGTCCATGTCCTCGCCGTTCAGCAGCGGCTGCGCCACCAGCAGCAGGTCGGGTGCCATGCCGTCAAAGCGCGGCAGCTTGTCGAGCAGGCCTGGCAGCACGTCGACCTGGTCGGTCGGGCTGCGCTCGCGCAGGATGCGGGCGATTTCGAACAGTTGCTTATCGTTGCTGGAGATGGCGGTGATCTTCATGGCATCGCTCAGTTGGTGAAGCCGAGGCTTTCGGCGTAGACGACAGTGGTGGCTTCCGGCATGGTGTTGGCCGGCTTGGAAACGGTGACCGATCCGGGCTTGAAAATCAGCGGGGTAAATACGACATCCTTGACTTTGACTTCGACGTACATGACACAAGATGCAGTGCGCAGCACATCGTTGCAGGCGGCCATATTGTCGCCCGCATCCGCTGGCGGGTTGATGACCGGATCGACGCCATTTGCCTGCAGGTAGCGGATTTTGACATTTTCATCAGTGATTTCCATGCTGCCAGGGAGCCTCGTGGCACCGAACACCGCATACTTCCTGATGTCGGTCTGGTCGGCATCGCTCATCCAGCGCACGGCTGCCTCGCGTGCGCCGCGGCGGCTGATTTCCTGCATGGTGTTGTAGACGAACATCATGCGGCCGAACTCGAAGATGGCATAGATGAAGGCCAGCAGCAGGCCGCCGATGATGGCAAATTCCACGATCGCGGCGCCGCTCTGGCGCTTCAGGCTGGGACGGCAGGCCCGGTTCTTCATGGCATCCTCACTGCATGTAGCGCATGGTGGTGCGCGGGGTCAGGTTGATGGTGCGCACCGCATTGCCGATCAGCGGAATGGTCTGGCCGATGTTGACAGCGTAGCCGGTGATCTCGACGCGTACGCCGCCGGGCGCGGTGCCGTCAATGCAGGAGCTGTCGTTGTAGGAGGCATCCAGGCAAGTGACCACCACGTTGCTGCTGGCGAAGCCGGGTACCTTGGCCGCGTTGGCGGCGGCCACCACGATGCTCTTGGCAGTGCCGACGGCGCTCGAGTTGATGTTGGCTTTTTTCGCCACGCTCATGTAGCGGGCGCCGTCGCGGGTACCCTTGCTGAGCGCATCGTAATAGGCGAAGGCGCGGCCGAACTCCCACACCCCTGCCAGCAGCAGGAACAGGATGCTGGCCACCAGCCCGAATTCGACCAGGGCGGCGCCGGATTGCTTGCGTAATGGTGGAAGGCGCATGGTGATCACTTGTACAGTTTGACTTCGGACGAGGGCACTGGTTCTACCAGGCCGGTGAATTCCACGTTCAGTTTCTTCGGCGAGCCGCTGAGGTCGGCCTTCTTCTGCATGAAGAACTTGCCGATGCCGACCACGTTCATGACGCCGCAGGCGCCGCTGCCCACCGGCGGGGTGCGGCAGTCGATCAGCACGATGTTCAGGATGCGGCGGTTCTCCACGCCGGTGCGGCCGGCCGGGGCCAGGAAGGTCGGGCCGCTGGCCTGGTTATACGGCGCCGCAAACTGCGAGGTGAAGCCGGCGCCGACCGTGGTCGGGTAATTGGCGGGGTCGATATAGTTGGTGGTGGCGCCCGTGCCGTACATCTTGCTGGTTGCGCTGGTGCCATTGGCCTCGGCTGGCGTAACGGCCGTCGTACCGTCGGACTGGACCGCCGGCGTGTAGGACCACAGCACGCCGTGTTCCGCATAGCTGGCCTGCGTCGGGACGCGGGTGCTGGGCGTGCTGGGCCAGATATTGGTGGTGGCCTCAAAGGGCAGCGTGTACTTCGGCAGCTGCGGGGTGCCGTCGGTCGTGACCGATTGCTGGCTGGGCAGGTTGGTGCTGCCGGCGTCTTGCCATCCAGCCGGTGCTTCGCCGGAGCCGGGCAGGTATTCCTTGACGTTGATGTCGGGCGGCGCGGTGGCCGGGTCGCACTGCGAGCCGCCGGAATAATCGTTGAAGCGCGAGTTGAACGCTTTTTCCAGCGTCCCCGACACGCCGGTATTGGTGTAGACCTGGCCCACCCCGGTCGGCACCACGGCGCTGTTTCCGACGCAGATGAAGGGGGCGGTGACATTGGTCGACGAGTTGGACGAGACGCAGGCGTTGGGCGGCGAATTGACCGGGTTGATCTGGTACGGGTCGGAGGCGGCGCCGCCCAGGGAGCCCAGTTCGAACACGTTGTACGACATGCCGCGGCGGAAGCCGTATTCGACGATTTCAGTGAAGCTGCCGTAGCTGTAGTTGGCCGTGCGGCGGGTCGGGTCGATGGCGCAGACGCCGACCGGGGTGACGGTGTTGACGTAGCGCCCCGCCACCGCCCAGCCGTAGGTCGAGGTGCTGTTGTCGCCGGCAATGCGCATCAGCCAGGTATTGATCGACTGCGCAGTGCCGCCGTTGCCGCCATCCCGGGTGTCGACCTCCACGAACGTGCGACCGGTGGCGTTGCCCAGGCTTTGCGCCAGGGTGTACCAGGGGCCGTCCGGACTGGCGGCAAAGCGGAAGTTGGCGTCCTGCAGCGTCAGCGTGCTGCCGAAGTTGTAGCGGTTCTTCAGCGCCAGCGCCTTGCCGGAAGCGACGGCCTTGTTCAGGCCCGCGTCCGAGTTGTCGAGGTCCTTGCCGGCAGCCAGGGCCGAGGCATCGGCCAGGTTCTGCAGCTCGGTCTTGACGATGTATAAGTGGCCAAGGTCCAGCACCAGGCCTGCCACGGGGATCAGGACGAGCATCAGCAGCAGGCCAGTCATCACGGCCACGGCGCCGCGCTGCTGGTGGTGCTTGGGAATGCGCTGGACCATGGCTGTCTCCTAGCGGCCGACGCCGATCAGGAAGGAATTGGCGTTCTTTTCCGGCGCCTTGAACGATTTCACGTACTGGTCGTAGCCGGCCTTGGCGGCCGGGCCGTCCAGCCCCAGGGGCACCGCCATGTTGCGCTCGGCGGCGGGGTTCATGATCTGCGCCTGGCGCAGGTCGGTGGCGGCTTCGCCCAGGTGCTGGTCGACGTAGGGCGTGGTCGACATGCAGGCCGCCAGGCTCAAAGGCAGCAGGGCAGTGCCGGTGCAGCGCAGGAATGACGATTTCATGCTGGCCTCCTAGTTCAGGTCGAAACCGCCGGCTTGCTTGCCAGGCTGCTTCTGGGTTTTGTCTTGCGGCGGGGTGCCTTCCATCTGGCCGGTGAAGATGCGCTGGGCGCGGCTCGGATCGGTCACGTTGGAGGTGGGCAGGGCATTGGCCAGGTCGGGCGGCAGCGGCTTGACCAGGCGCGGCGTGATGACGAACACCAGCTCGGTGCGGTCGGTCTGGAAATCGTTGGAACGGAACAGGGCGCCCAGCACCGGGATTTCGCCCAGGCCCGGCACGGCCTTGATGTTGTTGGTCGAGTTGTTCTTGATCAAGCCGCCGATGGCGAAGCTCTGGCCGTCGAACAGCTGCACCGTGGTGGCGGCGCGCCGCGTGGTGAACGAAGGCAGGATGGCGGTGCCGTTGACGCCGGCCGCCGAAATGCCCACGCCTTCCTTGTTCAATTCCGAGACTTCGGGCGCCACCTTCAGGTTGATGCGGCCGTCACCCAGCACGGTCGGGGTGAAGCGCACCGCCACGCCGAATTCCTTCTCTTCCAGCGTGATGCGGGTAAAGCCGCCGCCGTCCGGGGTGGAGGCCACCGGGATGAAGATCTTGCCGCCGGCCAGGAAGCTGGCTTCCTGGCCGCTGATGGCCATCAGGTTCGGCTCGGCCAGCATCTTCACCAGCCCGTCGCGCTTTTGCGCATCGATGGTGAAGGAGTTGCCGTTGGTGCTCTTGAAGGCATTGGCCAGCGAAGGGTTGCCGCTCAACAGGTTGGACAGCAGGGTATAGGTCCAGTTGCCGATGGTGTGATTGAGACCGATGCTGGCGCCCAGCTGGTCGACCAGGGTCTTGGACACTTCGGCCACCTTCACTTCCAGCATCACCTGCTGCGGCGCGGCGACGGTCAGCATATTGATGATCTTGAGCGACAGGCTGCCTTCGACTGGCGCGATGGCCTGCGTGCTGGCGCCGGCCGGCGCCGAGGCGCCGCTGCCCGGGCCGCCGCTGCTGGTCGGGCGCTGGCGCGTGACGAAGGCGTTGGCCATCTGCAGCACATGCTCGGCCATCACCACGTCCGGTACGGTGCCGCTCAGCATGAGGGAGTCGGCGGCCGCGGTCACCTTGACCATGCCGGCCTGGCCGGTCAGCTTGTCGATGCCCGCCTGCAGGGTGGCCGTGTCGGCGCTGACGGTCAGGTCGGCAATCACGGTGTCGCCGGTCTTCTGCCACACGATCAGGTTGGTGGTGCCGACGGTGCGGCCCAGCATGTATACTTCGCGCGGATTGAGCAGGATCACGTCGGCCACGCGGGCGTCGCCCACCGCCACCCGTGCTGCAGGATGCTGCAGGCGCACGATGCTGGACTTGCCTTCGGCCAGCTGCATGGCCGGCGCCAGTTCGGTGCGGCCTTCCGGCAGCGCAGCCGGCAGCGCGGCTTCCGCCTTCTTGCCGGGCATGGCGCCGCCCTTGGCCTTCATTTTGGGCTGCTGCGCCACGACGGCTGCTTCGGCGCCCACCTGGGCGGCGGCAGGCGTGGGCAGGGCGGGCAGGGCCAACAGGGCGCCCAGGATGCTCGGTACAGCGGTGCTTATCCTTTTCATGAGTAGCTCCGTATCAGAATTGTTGGCTGCTGCGGTCCAGGCCTTTGATCATTTCCACATGCACGCCCGGTGGCGGCACGGTGGCCACTTTGCGCACCGGCACGGGCTTCGGTGCCGGGGCGGCGACGGGCGCCGCTTTCGGTGCCGGCGCGGGTGTTGCGGCGCCCAGCAGGGTGGTCTTGGTGGCGCCGGTGGTCAGCGCGGGATTCGGGTCGACCTGGTTGCGCAGCACCAGCGACAGGCTGCCTACGCTGCGTGCCAGGTCGAGTTTTTCCACCTGTTCCGGGGTCAGCTCCAGCGTCACCGCATTCACCACTTTCGGCTTGGTCTCGTCGCGCGAGGATTCCTGCGCCACCGCCAGCACCAGGATGCGCTCCAGCACGATCTTGGAAATGGTCGGGTCCTTGGTCTGGGTGCGCTGGCCTTCTTCCTGGGTGTTGACCAGGATGTCGACGTAATTGCCGGGCAGGGCGAAGCCGGCCACGCCCACCACGTCGTTGACCCGCACGGTCATGGCGCGCTTGCCCTCGGCCACCACCGCCGACAGCCCGCCCTGGGTGCCGGGCGGCGCCAGCTTGGCTTCCAGGATCGGCTCGCCGCGCATGATGCTGGTGCGGGTGACGCGCGACTCCAGCGCCTTGTCGTCCTTGATGGCGCCCGGCGGCTGCACCGATGCCGGCCAGTCGACCAGGCGCACCATGTCGGGCGTGATGCGTGCGCCCAGGCTGATGTCCACCTGCGCCACGGCCACCTTGGCCGTGGTGCCGCTGGCCTGCGCGTTGATCCAGCGCGCTGCCACCACAACGGCCACGAAGGCCAGGGCGATGGCTACCACCATCATGATCATTGCTCGTGTGTTCCTCATGATTATCCCCTTGCGTCCTTGGCTTCAAACCGCGGCAAAATAGTTATTCCAGGCCCACTCAAGCGAGGCGATGTCCAGCGTGGGCAGGCGTCCTTCATAGGCGGCCAGGTCGCGCAATTGCGAAACCAGGTCGCGCGGGTAACAGGCCATCAGCGGCCGTTCGTGCGTGTGGTGCTGGCGCATCAGCCAGGCGAAAGTCTCGGCCTCGAACGGCACCGAATAGCGTTGGCACACCTGGCGGAACACGGTCTCGTACTGTTCCGGCGTCTGCGGGCCGACATGGATCTTGTAGCCCAGGCGGCGCAGGAAGGAACCGTCGGCAAGCGCATCGGGCGGCATATTGGAGGAAAAGATCACCACCACGTCGAACGGCACCGGGAACTTGTAGCCGTTCTGCAGCGACAGGTAGTCGACCTGGCGGTCCATCGGCACGATCCAGCGGTTCATCAGTTCCACCGGCGAGCAGCGCTGGCGCCCCAGGTCGTCGATGATGAAGATGCCGCCGTTGGCCTTCAGGTGCGGCGGCGCCTGGTACAGCCGGGTGGCCGGATCGAAGCGCAAGTCCAGCGCTTCCAGGGTCAGCTCGCCGCCGGTGATCACGGCGGGTCGCTGGCTGCGCACCCAGCGCTGGTCGCGCGGGGTGCGGCGGTCGAACAGCATGCCCGGCGGCGGCGTGTCCTCAATAATGGTATGCAGCACCGGGTCATAGACAGGGATGATGTCGCCGTCGACCAGCAGCGCATGCGGCACGGCGATCTGCCCTTGCAGCAGGCCGTTCAGGCGCTCTGCCAGGTAGGTTTTTCCGCTGCCGGCCGGACCATGGATAAAGATGGCGCGGCCACTGTTCATGGCCGCGCCCAACTGGTCAAGCACTGCAGGGCTGGCGACAATGCCATCGAACGTTTTGCGGATGTGCTCGCGCTTGACGTGCATCTGCGCCACGCTATGGGCGCGCACGCGTTCGGCATAATCGCTAAAGGTTACGGGGGCAGCGCCGGCATAGGCGTCGCGGCGCACGAATTCGGCGGCGCGGGCGCGGCCCGTATCGGTCAGGTTGTAGACGATGTCGGCATCGGTGTTGCTGACGCCGCGGCGCATCATCTCCATCAGCTTTTCCGTGCGCATGAAGCCCAGCACCGGGTCCAGCACCGATGGCGGCAGCTTCAGGTGGGCGGCCAGCTCGTTGAGCTTGACCTGGCCGCGCTGGTACAGCACCTTGCTGGCCAGCTCCACCAGCAGCAGGAAGGGCAGCCCGGTTTCTTCCACCGTGCGCGGTGCGGGAACGCGCAGCGGGTCGTCAGCCCAGGGGCGCTTGCTTGGTTCTTCAAAATCGGCAGGCATGGCGGACCTCTCTCAAAACACCATTGGCAGGATGCGGTACTTGACGCGGCGCATGTACAACAGATACTCGCTGTCGCGCGACAGGAAGCGTTCTTCGCGCACCAGGCGGGCCAGCAGCAGCATGGAGGCAAGCAGGCAGGTGACGGCATTGCCGAGGCTGCTGTTCGACAGGACATAGCCCACATAGCTGAGCAGGTAGCTGGCATACAGCGGATGGCGGATCCAGCGGTACAGTCCGGTAGTCTTGATCTGGCGCCGCGCGGCCACCAGGCCGAAGCTGCGATTCAGCGACAGCAGGCCGCAGATCTGCAGCAGCACGCCGGCCACGATCAGGGCGCGCGCCGCGGGCAGCAGGCCTTCGCCGCTTGGCGCGAAGAAGAAGGGGGCGCCGGTGGAGGCGATGGCCAGCGCCCAGTCCAGCGGGGAGTGCGACACGGCAGCCGGCTCCGAGCGCAGCATGAACAGCGCCGCCACCAGGGTTTCCGAGGCCACGAACAGCAGGTAGGCCCAGTCGCCGGTGGCATTGAAGGCGCGCGCGTGGGCCACCGAGAACAGCAGCCAGACGCTGGCCAGTGCGGCCGTGGCCAGCACGCTGACGGTGCGCGAGGCGAGGATGGGGGTGGCGTTCATAGCAGGCTCCAGCCGAAGTAACGGGTCAGCAACAGGTAACTCACGGTGCCGGCGGCGATGGCCACGGCATAGGGCAACTGGCCGGTGGCAGCCAGCGGGGCATCGATGCGGGCGCTGCCGCCGGACATGCCGCGCAGCACGCTGCCCAGCACCATCACCTTGACATTGCCGCTGACCTTGCGCAGGCTGCCCTGGAACAGGGCCACCAGCAGGGCCAGCACGCCGCCGGCCAGCACGCTGGACAGGCCGGCGCCCAGGATGTCGAGCGGCCCCAGGAAGGCGCCCAGCATCGCCATCAGCTTGACGTCGCCGGCGCCCATCGCGCCCAGCGCATACATCGGCAACAGCAGCACCAGGCCGAGCACCATGCCGGCACTGGCTTTCAGCAGGCCCAGCGCACCGAACGGTTCGCTGAACAGGCCGGCGCCCGGCGTCACGGTCGCTTGCAGCGTGAGCCCGGCCAGCAAGCCCAGCACCACCAGCTTGTTCGGGATGCGGCGGCTGCGCACATCGCTGGCCACGGCCCATGCCAGCAGGCAGGCCAGCAGCACGATCGGCAGCAGGGCGCGAGTATCGAAGCTCATGGCGCGCTCCTTTGCACCAGCTTGCCGCACAGGGTCCAGATCAGCCAGGCGCCCAGCGCACCGGCGTAGCCGTCGATCGCGTAATGCCAGCCCAGGTGTACCGAGCCGACCTGGATCAGCACGGCAAACGCGGTGAGGGCGATGCCGGCGGCGCGGTTCAGGCGCCAGCCGAGCAGGGCCAGCAGCACGGAACTGGCCACGTGCATGCTGGGCATGGCGGAAATGCTGAGGGCGTTGGTGCCGCTATGCTGCGCGTAGTCTTGCCACAGCGTGTCCTGCACCTGCAGGGCCATTACGGGGATCACCTTGTCGGCATCGCGCAGGTAATGCATCAGGCCGGCGAAGGGATCGGCGCCCGCGACCGCAAAGTGGTAGTAGCACGGGCCGACGGAAGAGAACAGCATGGCCATGATATTGCCCAGCAGGGCCCAGCTCAGCACAAAGCTCAGCATGAACTGCATGCGCAGCTGGCGGCGTTCCAGGTTGAAGGCCAGCCAGTATACGGTGGACAGCACGATGAAGAACCACAGGTGGTAATTGAAATTCAGGAGGGCAGTCATCAGCGGGTGGCCGAAGACAGGCTGCAGCAGCTGCCAGGGCTGCACGCCGCCATGCAGCCAGGCGTCGGCGGCGGCCATGCGGGCATCCCAGGCATAGGGCTGCACCAGCGGCACGGCGGCTTTCAGCACGGTGAAGCTGGCGGCAAACAGGGGGAACATGGCCAGCACCGGCGCCGAAAACAGCAGGCGTTCGCGCGTCAGGTAGGCGGCCAGGTGTTGTTTCAGGTAGCGCACCAGGTGCTCGGGGCGCTTGAAGATCATGACGTAGATCGTATAGCCGCACAGTGCAAACACCAGGCCCATCGCCAGGGTCGCGAGATAGCCTTCCAGCTGCAGGTTGTGGCGGTATTTGGCCGGGTAGGCGGCGCACAGCGCGAGGGCGGCCGCCAGCTCCACGCCGACGATGGCAAGCAGCAGGCCGTGCTCGCGCAGCAGGGCGCGTGGCAGGCTGGGGCGGGTCGCGATGCGTGGGGTAAGGACAGCGCTCATGATGTGGCCAACAGGACTTGTGATTTGACGAAGGTGAACAATGCGAGGAGCTGGGTGCCGGCCTTGCCGACGCTGACGACGATGACCACTGCGATCAAGCCGGCCAGCAATGCGTACTCGATTGCCGAGACGCCTGTGTCGTTGCGGAGGAAGCGTAGGAATTGTTCTTTCACGATCGACCTCCAGGTAAGAAAGTCGTCCGGCGAGGCGGGGGAATGCCTGGCCGGACGCAGGCGCAAGATTTAGCCGTTGGCGGTGGTCAGCGCCGTGCCGATCTTGTCGAAGGTCTTATCCAGCTGGGTGCCGATCAGCTTGACGGCAGCGATGATCACGACAGCGATCAGGGCAGCGATCAGGCCGTATTCGATTGCGGTCACGCCTTGTTCGTCGCGGATGAATTTTTGGATGGCTTTCATGATGATTCCTTTCAGGACGTTTAATAACTGCACCAAAGTGTTTGCAGCTTCACGGAACAAGCCCGCTTCACCTGCCTTTTCCAAGCGCTAGAAGCACAATGATGCCGACGACAACTGTCAGTGAGGCTACAAGCACATATTCGTAAAAGGCCCGGCCGTCTTCCTCGGCGATGAAGCTTGCGATTCGTGGCGGCATGAGTCGGTTACGCATTCTGTACTCCGGACATGGTTGTGTTGGCCTTGCCTGGTTCTAGTCTCAGCCGACATGTCTGCCGTGCTGATGAGTTCACTTTAGGCGCATGCGTTTTGACTTCCATCAAACATCTGTCCTTTTCTATGCGTGACAGAAGTCCTTTTTTTCCAGCAGGAATCGGGACATTTGTCCCGGTTCAACGAAGATATATTGGAGGAAATATTTTCGGCACCCCTGCCGGTAGTGGGCGGGGGGCGAGGAGGCGCTACAGGTCGGCCTGGTCGAGCCTGTGCTTGGTGGCAAACACGTAAAGGTCCAGGCGGTTTGACACGCCCAGCTTGTGGTAGATGGCGGTCAAATGGTTGCGCAAAGTGTGCTCGGAAATAAACAACTGTTGCGCCAAAGCCTTGTTAACCGCACCACCACCTGTTGCGATTAAGCTGCAAATGCGTCTTTCCTTGGCAGTGAGCTGGGCGATCTTGTCCAGTTCGGGATCTTGCCGTCGTGTCGATTGCGGATTGCGCATGGCTTCGAACACGCGGCTGAGCATGATGCCATCGAGCCACAGCTCGCCGCCGTGGACTTTCTCGATGGCTTTCAGGACCACCTCGGCCGGCTCGTCCTTGCTGACTACGCCGCGTGCGCCCAGCATCACGGCGCGATCGAGCAACTCGCGGTCGCGCGTGCCCGACAGCACCAGCACGCGCGCGCCGTTGCAGCCGGCCAGCAGGCGCGGCATGATGTCCAGCGAACAGGTGCCGCCCAGGTCGATGTCCAGCAGGATCACGTCGGGCAGCACTTCGGGCGCCATGGCCAGCGCGCTGTCGCAGTCGCGCGCGGTGCCGACCACCAGCATGTTCAGCGCTTCGCTTTCGATCAGCTTGCCCAGGCCCCATAGCAGGGTCTTGTGGTCATCGACCAGCATGATGCGGATTCGTTTGTCGGCTTGCCCCATACTCACCTCACACCGGAATCACAATCTGTACCGCAGTGTTGTTCTGGCGGCCGCGCTGCACGCGCGCTTCGCCGCCCAGCGCGGCGGCGCGTTCAGCGATTGAGCTCGGTGTAAAGTCTAGCACCGGCTGGCCCGAACATTCATTCTCGATGCGCACAGTCAGCTGGCCAGCGGTGCATGCCAGTTCGATATAGCCGTTGCGCGCCGTCGTATGCTTGCAGATATTGCTCATACCCTCGTTGACGATCTGGAACACTTCGGCCGCCAGGCGGTCGCTCATGTGCAATTCACCCTTGGTGTCGACATTGATGTGGACGTCGTAGAACTGGCGCAGCTGCGCGGCCTGGCGGCGCAGGGCAATGAGCAATTCCGGTTCCTTCATTTCCAGCCCGCCGCGCAGGCTCTTGGCGTAGTTGCGCAAGTCGCGCACCACTTGCGAAGTGACGTCGAGCAGGTTGTCCAGGTCGGGCACCAGCGGATTGCCGGGGTCGGCCTTCAGGCGGATGCCAGATACGCCGTGGCGCAGGCCGATATAAGGCTGGATCGTGGTGTCATGCAAGTCGCGGGCGATACGCTCACGCTCACGCAACACCGCTTCCGATGCCATGCGGTCCAGCAGTTCGATATTCTCGATCACGGGGAAGGCCTGGGCTGCGATCTGCAACAGGAACAGCGCGTCCGACTTGTGGAAGTGGTGGCGCTGCGACACCACGATCAGGCGCCCGGAACCGCGCCGCAGCGGCAGCGGCACCGCGATCAGCGACAGCGCGTCGAGCAATTCGGCCAGGGTTTCGCCGGCCTCGGCGTCTTCTTCCACCCAGCGCTGGTGTGCGCTGTCATAGCTCTTGATTTGCAGCCGGCGCCGCAGCCAGGGACCGCGCGGCTGGCGCATCAGCAGGATGGCGTCTTCACCGCATACCAGCAGCGGCGCAGCGGCGTCCGGCGCCAGGTTGCTGGCATGGATCGGACGCCCGGCATTGGCCGAACTGGCCGCGCGCAAGGTCCAGCTTGCCGCGCCGTTGTCGTGCATCAGCAGGATGCAGCTATGGGCGCCGTAGAACTGGCGCGTCTGCTCCAGCACGGAACTGATGGTGCGGTCGACCCCGAAGCGCGGATTGGACATCTGGCTCACCGCATGCAGCAAGGCCATGCGCTGGCGCTGGATCATGGCCATGCCGCCCCAGTGCGCGATCATGTAGCCCAGGGCCAGCAGGAAGGTGGCGCGCAGCATCACCACCGCCATTTCGGCCTGGCTGTGGGTGTACAGGGAGGTCAGCGCAAAGGCCAGCGAGGCGGCCATGGTGATGCGGGCGCCTTCCTCGAAGCCGTGGCTGAAGGCCGAGGTCAGGATGGCGAAGAAAAACAGCAGGAAGTAAAAACTGGCATCGCCGCCGGTAACGTAGACCATCAGCGTGAACCAGCCTACGTCAAGCCAGTACACCAGCTTGCTGCGCACCAGGATCGAGCGGTTGGCCAGCAAGAGCAGGGTTACGCTTTGCAGCAGGTAGGCCAGGAAGACGCCCAGCGACAAGGGGTCGGCGCGGCCGGACGGTTCCACCACGAGGGTAAACAAGCAGGCCACGGCCAATACCAGGCGCATCCAACGCACCATGGAAGCGTCCGAAGTATCCTTCGGCAGGGTCGCATGCAGCAGGCCTTCGTTGATCACGGTGTCTCCGGCGCGTCGTTGTTACCATGCTAAGAGAACCACTTGTCGTTGTCCACAACAAGGTTGTATTTTTGAAACGTTGCCAGGGGCTTGAAATCGGCGCAAACGGCCCCATGTGGGCGATTCCGAAGTTCCGTATAAGACTATTGAGGTAAAAATGGCAGAAAACAAGCAAACCATGGGGTTCCAGGCAGAAGTCAAACAGCTTCTGCAGCTGATGATCCACTCGCTGTACTCGAACAAGGAAATCTTCTTGCGCGAGCTGGTATCGAACGCCTCCGATGCGGCCGACAAGCTGCGTTTTGAAGCGATCAACAACGACGCACTGTACGGCAACGACCACGAACTGAAGATCCGCGTCAGCTTCGACAAGGCAGCGCGCACCATCACCATTTCCGACAACGGCATCGGCATGAGCCGCGACGAGGCGATTTCCCACCTCGGCACCATCGCCAAGTCGGGCACCAAGGAATTCTTCGGCAAGCTGTCCGGCGACCAGCAGAAGGACGCGGCCCTGATCGGCCAGTTCGGCGTCGGCTTCTACTCCGGCTTCATCGTGGCCGACAAGATCACCGTCGAATCGCGCCGCGCCGGGCTGGCGGCGGAAGAAGGCGTGCGCTGGGAATCGGCGGGCGAGGGCGATTACTCGATCGAGCAGATCGAAAAGGCCGGCCGCGGCACCGACATCATCCTGCACCTGCGCGAAGGCGAGGATGAACTGTTGTCGAGCTGGAAACTGAAGTCCATCATCCGCAAGTACTCCGACCACATCTCGCTGCCGATCCAGATGCAGAAGGAAGAGTGGGACGAGGAGAAGAAGGAAACCGTGCCGAAGGACGAGCTGGAAACCATCAACCAGGCCAGCGCCCTGTGGGCCCGCTCCAAGAGCGAGATCACGCAGGAACAGTACGAAGAGTTCTACAAGCACGTGTCGCACGACTTCGGCGCGCCGCTGGCCTACACCCACAACCGCGTGGAAGGCCGCAGCGAATACACCCAGCTGCTGTACATCCCGGCCAAGGCTCCCTTCGACCTGTGGGACCGCAACAAGCGCGGCGGCATCAAGCTGTACGTCAAGCGCGTGTTCATCATGGACGACGCCGAGCAGCTGATGCCGACCTACCTGCGCTTCGTGAAAGGCGTGATCGACTCGGCCGACCTGCCGCTGAACGTATCGCGTGAAATCCTGCAGGAATCGCGCGACGTGAAAGCGATCCGCGAAGGCTCGACCAAGCGCGTGCTGGGCATGCTGGAAGAACTGGCCAACGCCGACGAGCAGGAAAAGAAGGACAAGTACACCACCTTCTGGACCGAATTCGGCCAGGTGCTGAAAGAGGGTATCGGCGAAGACTTCGCCAACAAGGAACGCCTGGCCAAGCTGCTGCGCTTTGCCTCGACCCACAACGACAGCGATGTGCAGGACGTATCGCTGGAAGCCTACGTCGGCCGCATGAAAGAAGGCCAGGACAAGATCTTCTACGTCACCGCCGACAGCTACGCCGCCGCCAAGAACTCGCCGCACCTGGAAATCTTCCGCAAGAAGGGTGTTGAAGTGCTGCTGCTGACCGACCGCGTCGACGAATGGATGCTGTCCTTCCTGAACGACTTCGAAGGCAAGGAACTGCATTCCGTGGCCAAGGGCGGCCTGGACCTGGGCAAGCTGGAAGACGAGGCGGAGAAGAAGGAACACGCCGAGACCGAAACCCAGTACCAGGAACTGGTCGGCAAGATGAAGGAAGCGCTGGCCGACAAGGCCAAGGAAGTGCGCGTCACTTTCCGCCTGACCGATTCGCCAGCCTGCCTGGTGGCCGACGAGCACGAACTGTCGGGCAACCTGCTGCGCATGCTGAAGGCAGCCGGCCAGTCCGCGCCGGAATCCAAGCCTATCCTGGAAATCAACCCGCAGCACCCGCTGGTGACGCGCCTGAAGTATGAAGACGCAAGCGGCGAGAAGTTCAAGGACTGGGCCCACATCCTGTTCGACCAAGCCTTGCTGGCCGAAGGCGGGTCGCTGGCCGACCCGGCCTCCTTCGTCAAGCGCATGAACGAAATGCTGCTGTCGAAGTAAGCTGGCGGAGAAGTGCCTCTTGCGCGCCACAGTGGGTGCTGGCCCAACTGTGGCGCCAAAGCCGCAAGGATTTATATGCTAGTTAGATTTGGTGAGACTTTACCTCCTTGTCAACCGGCATAATCAAAGCAAGCCCGCCTTCGCGAGGATTGCATGACGGAAGTTCGCAAGCAGCGCATTCTCATCGTTGACGACCAGAGCGTCCACACCGTGGCGTTGTGCGACGTATTGCGCCAGTACCAGTTTGATGCCGAAGGCTGTTCCAGCGCCGAGTCAGCGCTGGAGCTCTTGCGCAACCAGTCTTTCGATCTGATGCTGTCGGACCTGAACATGCCGGGGATGGACGGCATCGGCCTGGTCAAGGAAGCCCTGCAGCACGACCCGGACCTGGCCTGCATCATCATGACCGGGGAGGGCAGCATTGCCACCGCCGTGCGCGCGATGCAGGGCGGCGCCCTCGATTACATCGTCAAGCCTTTCAAGGCGTCTTCCTTGCTGCCGGTGCTGGCGCGGGCCCAGGCCACGCGCGCCCTGCGGCTGGCCAACGCCGAGCTGGAACGCCAGCTACGCCAGAACGTGATGGAACTGGCGGAAGCCAATCACCGCCTGGAGCAGGCGCGCACTGCCGCCGAGCATGCCAATGCTGAAAAGTCGCGCTTCCTGTCGAACATGAGCCACGAGCTGCGCACCCCGCTCAACGGCATCCTCGGCTTCGCGCAAATCCTGGCGGCCGACAAGCTGCCGGCCACCCAGCTAGAGAAGCAGCGCTTTGCGCGCAATATCGTGCAGTCCGGCCAGCACCTGCTCAAGCTGGTCAACGAAATCCTCGACCTGGCGCGCATCGAAGCGGGCAAGGTGCCGCTGGCGATGGAAGCAGTGGACCTGCCGACCGTCCTGCAGGAATGCCGCATGATGGTGACGCCGCTGGCCGCCAAGCGCGACATCACCCTGGGTTTCGGCGAAGTGCCGGAGAAGCGCCTGCGCGCCGATCGCACGCGCCTGGTGCAGGTGCTGATCAACCTGCTGTCCAACGCCATCAAGTACAACCACGACCAGGGCCGCGTTGCCGTGGCCTGCACCGCAGCGGAAGGCAGCCGCCTGCGCATTTCCGTCAGCGACACCGGCCCTGGCCTGGAGCCGGAGCAGGTGCAGCACATCTTCCAGCCTTTCCACCGCCTCGGCCGCGACGAGGAGGAGGAGGGCAGCGGCCTTGGCCTTGCCCTCACCCGGCGCGTGGTCGAGGCCATGCAAGGCGCCATCGGCGTCGAGAGCCAGCCGGGCCAGGGCAGCACCTTCTGGGTGGAACTGCCGCTGGCGCCGGAAACTACCCAACAGGTGCAACATGCGTAGCCGAACCATGCAGGTCCTTGCCGTGTTGTTCGTCGTGCTGGCGCTGGGCGTGGCCTGGCTGTGGCAGCAGCAGCGGCAACCGGCGCGGCCGGCGCAGTCGCTGGTGATCGCGGCCAACACCGAATATGTCGGCACCTGCGCCGTGGTGGCCGCCCAGCAGCGCGGCTATTTCACCGAACAGGGCTTGCAGGTCAAGGTGCTGCCTTATTCGAGCGGCAAGGCGTCGATGCAGGCGGTGGTCGACGGCAAGGCCGATGTCGGCACCGTGGCCGATATACCGATCGTGTTTGCCGCCATGGACGGTGTGCCGGTCAAGGTGCTGGCCACCTTTTTCCGCACCGGCAAGGACCACGGCATCATCGGCCGCCGCGATCACGGCGTGCTGACCCCGGCCAGCCTGAAGGGCAAGCGCATCGGCGTCACGCAGGGAACCTCGGGCCAGTTCACGCTGGACGTTTTCCTGAACTGGCAACGCATGGATGGCAGCGAAGTCACCATGGTCAACTACAAGCCGGAAGAACTGGGCCAGGCGCTGCAGCGCGGCGACGTGGACGCGGTGGCCGGCTGGGAACCCTTCCTCGGCGCCATGCGCAAGCAGCTCGGTGATACGGCGGTGAGCTTTTCCGGCGAACAGGCGTACGAGAGCATCTACAACCTGGTCTCGCTGCAGCGCTTTACCGGCGAGCGGGCGGCCGTCGTCCCACGCCTGTTGCAGGCCATCGAGCAGGGCTCGGCCTGGTGCGAAAAGTCGCCGCGGGAGGCGCAGCCCCTGCTGCCGGCAACCGCCAAGCTGAATCGCGATGAAGTGGTGGCGGCCTGGCCGACTTACCACTTCGGCCTGGAGCTGGACCAGTCGCTCTTGCTGGCCTTTGAGGACCGGGCCCGCTGGGCCATCCGCAACCGGCTGGCCAATTCGCGCGAAGTGCCGAATTTCCTCGACAATGTGTACCTGGAAGGATTGGGCGAGGTGCGGCCGAATGCTGTCACCGTCATCCACTAAGCGATCATGAAAATTATCACTCGCCTGAAGTGGGCCCAATGGCTGTGCGTGGCCGGCGTGGCGCTGGCCGTGCTGCTGATGATCGGCGCGACGCGCCAGGTCAAGCAGGAGCTGCAGCGCAACGAGCGTGCCGGGGAAATCGTCAGCGGCGTGGTGGCGCTGCGCTACCTTTCCCTCGAATATGCGCAGACCCAGGAGCGGCGCTCCCACATCCAGTGGCAATTGCGCAAGGATTCCTTGCAAGGCCTGTTGCTGCGCGATGAACTGTTCCGGCAAGCGGAGGAGGCGCAGCTGCTGCACGACCTGCAGGAAAACCTGCCCCTGCTGGCACGGCATTTCTCCGAACTGCTGCTGGTGCGGCAGGAATTGCGCGCCACCCCTGAACGGGCGGAGGTGCTGCACCTGCTGGAAGCGCGGCTGTTCGGCCAGTTGATGTCGCGCACGCAGGACATGATACGGGATGCGGAAGAACTGGCGCGCCGCAGCCGCCAGGGCGTGCTGCAGGCGCAGCAGAATGCTTCCGCCGTGGCGGCCGGCCTTGGCCTGCTGCTGGCGCTGACCGTGCTGGGCGCACTGGCCTTGACGATCCGCAGCGTGGCCCATCCGCTGGAGCGGCTGCGGCGTGGCGCCGAACTGGTGGGCTCGGGCAAGCTGGACTTCCGCATGAACATGAATGCCGTTGACGAAGTGGGGGACCTGGCGCGTGCTTTCGATGCCATGACCGAACGCCTGCGCGCCACCACGGTCTCGCGCGACGAACTGGTTGCCGTCAATGCCGCCCTGCACGACGAGATGGAGGTGCGTCATGGCGCCGAGCTGAAGGTGCAGGCCCAGCTTGGCCGGCTCAGCCTGTTGCACCAGATGACGCGCTCGATCGGCGAGCGGCAGGACTTGCGCAGTATCCTGCAAGTCCTGGTGCGCAACCTGGAAGACCAGTTGCCGGTGGACTTTGCCTGCGTGTTCCTGCTGCAGGAGGGCGTGCTGGAAGCCAGTTGCGTCGGCCTGGGCAATGCCATGCTGCCGGGCGACGCGTCGCTGAAGGAAGGCGCCCAGGTTTCGATCGACAACAACGGCCTGTCGCGCTGCGTGAAGGGGCAACTGGTGTACGAACCGGACATCAGCGGCAGTGAATTCCCGTTCCCGCACCGGCTGGCGCGCGGCGGCCTGAATTCCCTGGTGCTGGCGCCGCTGCAGGCCGAGAGCGTGGTCTTCGGCGTGCTGGCCGTGGCGCGCACCATTCCGAATGCCTTCTCCAGCGGCGAATGCGAATTCCTGCGCCAGTTGAGCGAGCACGCGGCGCTGGCGGCACGCCAGGCGCAGTTGTATGGGGCGCTGCAGCAGGCTTACCACACCCTGCATGCGACGCAGCAGTCGGTCACCCGCGAGGAGCGCTTGCGAGCCCTGGGCCAGATGGCGAGCGGCATCGCGCACGACATCAACAACGCCATCTCGCCGGTAGCGCTGTACACCGAAACCCTGCTGGAAACCGAAACGGGCCTGAGCGCCAGCGGCCGCAGCAACCTGCAGGTGATAGCGCGCGCCATCGACGACGTGGCGGCGACGGTGGCGCGCATGCGCGAACTGTACCGCCGCCGCGAGCCGCAGATGGAGCTCACCAGCGTCAGCCTGAACGTGCTGGCGCAGCAGGTGGCCGACCTGACGCGGGCGCGCTGGAGCGATATGCCGCAGCAGCGCGGCGTGGTGATCAATATGAAGCTGGAGCTGGCGCCGGGGCTGCCGTCCGTGATGGGCTCCGAGCCGGAAATCCGTGAAGCCCTGACCAACCTGGTGTTCAATGCGGTCGATGCGATGCCGGAAGGCGGCGCCCTGATCCTGCGCACCCGCAGCACCGGCGAGCATGCCATTGTCGACGTGGTGGACAGCGGCGTCGGCATGGACGAGTCGACGCGCCGCCACTGCCTGGACCCGTTCTTCACCACCAAGGGCGAGCGCGGCAGCGGCCTGGGGCTGGCCACCGTCAATTCGATGGCCGAACGCCACAGCGCGGTGGTGCAGGTGGAATCGATGATCGGGCAGGGCACCACCGTGTCGCTGGCCTTCCCGCTGCCGCAGGCGCATCCCGCCATGCCGCCGCTGGAAGCGCCTGCCACGACGGTGGCGGTGGCCGAACCCATGCGCCTGCTGGTGATTGACGACGATCCGGCCGTGCTGGCGTCCATGACCACCATCCTGCAGCGCGACGGCCACACGGTGGTGGCGGCCAATGGCGGCGCCGCCGGCATCGAGCAATTCCGCGCTTCGATGGAATCCAGCCAGCCTTTCGACGCGGTATTCAGCGACCTTGGCATGCCGCACGTCGATGGCCGCAAGGTGGCCGGCTGCATCAAGGAGCTGTCGCCGGCCACGCCGGTGATCCTGGTTACCGGCTGGGGCCAGCGCCTGATTCCGGAGGGCGACGTGGACGCCAAGCCGGCCAGCGTCGATGAAGTGCTGAGCAAGCCGCCGCGCGTGCGCGAATTGCGCGAAGTGCTGCTGAAAGTGCACAAGGTCGGCTATAGTCCTGCATCATGAATGATCCAATCGACTTTGCCGCGCACCGTGCGCGGTTGTTTGCCATCGCCTATCGCATGCTGGGCGTGCGCGCCGATGCAGAAGACGTGGTGCAGGATGCCTGGATTCGTTGGCAGGGCGCCGATACCAGCGGCGTGCAATCGGCCGAGGCCTGGCTGGTGACGGTGGTGACCCGCCTTTCCATCGACCGCCTGCGCGCCGCCATTGCCGAACGCGAAGCCTACGAGGGCCTGTGGCTGCCGGAACCGCTGGTGGCAGTCGACGAGGAGACGCCGGAGGCGCAGGCCGAGCGGGCCAGCGACCTGTCGCTGGCCTATATGTGGCTGCTGCAGCGGCTAGGTCCCGAGGAGCGCGCCGCCTTCCTGCTGCGCCAGGTGTTCGATTACGACTACAACGAGGTGGCCGAGCAGCTTGGCAAGTCGGAAGCGGCGTGCCGCCAGATGGTGAGCCGCGCCGGCGACCGTGTGCAGCAAGGCCAGTCGCGCTTTGATATCCCGGCCGACACCCACCGCCAGCTCTTGCAGCGTTTCGTGGAGGCCTCGGCCAGCGGCGACAAGGCGGCGGTCCGCGCCCTGCTGGCGGAAGACCTGGAACTGGTGGGCGATGGCGGCGGCAAGGTCAAGTCCTTCGGCATCGTCATCACCGATCCGGACAAGATCGCTGCGCTGTACGCCGGCATGCACAAGCTGGGCGCCATCGAATACCGCGCTGCCATGGTCAACGGCGAGCCGGGCTTGCTGCGCTTCGTGGACGGCAAGCTGGAATCGGCGCAGGGCTTTGCCACCGACGGCCAGCGCATCACCGGCATCTATGTGGTGCGCAACCCCGATAAACTGGCGCACATCGTTAACTGAGGTTGGCTGGCACGCAAGCAGAGGAGGCCCTGACATGTTGAGCGAAACCCGCGAGCGCGGCATGCAAATCGGGCAGGCGGACCTGCTGCGCGCCATGCAGTACCTGCCGGTTGGCATGTCCATCATCGACCGCGACCTGCAGTTCAGGTTCTGGAACGAGACGTTTTGCCAATGCCTGGATTTCCCCGATAGCCTGATGCAGCCTGGCGTGCTGCTGGAGGATCTGTTCCGCTTCAACGCCCTGCGCGGGGAATTCGGGCCCGGCGATCCGGAGGCCCAGGTGCGCGAGCGCATCAACCTGGCGCGCCAGTTCGTGCCGCACCGTTTCCGGCGCACGCGCGCCAATGGCACGGTCCTGCAAGTGACCGGCCGCCCCATGAGCGATGAACAGGGACGGGTCATGGGTTTCGTCACCATCTATGAGGACGTCACCACCGAGGCGCGCCAGCAGCAGGAGCTGGAGCAGGCGCACCGGAAGCTGCTGTCGGCCTATGAAGACCTGCGGCTCGCCCAACTGGACAACAGCGCGCTGGAAAAGGACCGCTCCAAATACTACCAGCTGGCAGTGCGCGACGCCGTGACGGGCCTGTACACGCGCCATTACATGGAAGATGCCGCGGCCCGCCTGCTGCAGCAGCACGAGCGCGATCCGGCCGAACGTGTTGGCCTGCTGGTGTTCGACATCGACCGTTTCAAGCAAATCAATGACAATTTCGGCCACCTGGCCGGCGACGTGGTGCTGCAACGCATCGGCGGAGTCTTGAACAGCCATACGCGCCGCATCGACATCGCGGTACGCAATGGCGGCGACGAGTTTGCCGTCTTCCTGCCCAAGCTCGACCTCGAACACAGCCTGCAGTTTGCCGAGCGGGTGCGCAGCGAAGTGCGCGCCCAGCGTTTCGACGGCGCCCTGTCGGGGATCGAACTCTCCATCAGCGCCGGCGTGGCCGCGCACCAGCCGGGTGAGACGCTGGGCGAACTCCTGCAGCGGGCCGATGCCGCCCTGTATGCGGCCAAGCGGGCCGGCCGCGACCGGGTGTGCACCTTCCCCGCCCAGCCTGGAAAAAATTTTTAGCCGGGCTGTCACAAACCGGCAGGCTGCTCCGTCTAATGGTTGAGAAGGCCGCACAGCGTGGCCTTTACCATCAGACCGAAAGGATTTTCCATGAGCACCCTGCGTTACAACTACTTCCAACTGTCCCAGAAATCGTTCCAGAACCTGCTGGCGCTGTCGAATGGCCTGAACCGTGAACTGCTGGGCAAGAAGCTGGTGGACCTGGTCCTGCTGCGCGTATCGCAAATCAATGGCTGCGGCTTTTGCATCGACATGCATTACCAGGACTTGCTGAAGATGGACGTCGACCCGCGCCATGTGAATGCGGTGGCGGGCTGGCGCGAGGCGCCATTCTTCAGCGAGCGCGAACGCGCTGCGCTGGAATGGTCGGAGTTGATCAATGCAATTCCAGTCCGCGATCCCGACGACGCAGCTTTCGCCCGTGTCAAGGAGCATTTCTCCGACGAAGAGATCGCGGAACTGGGCTTCGTGGTTGCGGTCATCCGTTCCTGGAACATGCTGAACGTGGCGTCACGCAACCCGATTCCTCGCTAGTTTTCCCGCTTGCGCAGTAACAGCAAGGGCAGGCCGGCCAGCAGCATGAGGATCTGTGCCGGCTCGGGAATCGGCGCCGCCAGGAAGCCGCGGATTTCACCGCTCGGGTAGACGTTCGAGTGGATGTTGAAATACGCGGCGCCGGCATTGAGCCCGGCCAGCAGTGCGGCCTCGGCGCCGGCCGTGGTGCCGCCGTTATTGGCCAGGAAGGTCGGGTTCCAGAACGATTCCTGCGACGTGCTGAAGAACGAGGCATAACTGCCGCTGGTTTCGTTCTCCGGGAAGCCGGTCAGGGTCGGCAGCATGGTGGCGACACCGGCGGTGCCGTCGCCGGCCACGGCGGTGCAGCAATGGATGTGGGCAGCGCCGCTCAGGCCTTCCAGGTCGGTAAAGCTGGCTGCAATGGTCATGTAGTGGTTGTCGATATCGAACAGCACGGTCACATCGCCCGTGGCTGCCGATGCGTTTGGCGGGGATTCCGCCGCGCCGCTGAGTGAGGCGTTGAAGACAAGTGGATCAGCTTGCGCTGCTCCGCAAGCGGCAATCAAGGCCAGCGTCGCCAGCCCCTTTTTCAGATGAGTTCCCATTCGGTGGCTCCTCAAAGTTCGCGAGCCCGCGATAACGGTTCCCCCCGTGGTATGGCAAGCAGGCGCGCAGTACAGCGCGCTTATTGTCGCTGCAAGCGTGCCTTGGGCGGCGCACGCTTAGCGCCATCACTTCACATTTTTCATCAGGAAAGTGGATTGGCCGCAGCTCTTCTGCGAGTAGGCGATGGCTTCTTGCGAGCAGCTGCGCGATTTGCCGTCCTTGCTGAAACATGCGCGTGCTTCGCGCAGGAAACGGCCGCCGGAGCCGCAGACGGGCAGCACGGAGTCTTTGGCCAGCCATGGATTGGCCTGGTGGAATTTGGCCTCGAACTGGCCGGGCGTGACGCGCACCGGCTGCTGCGGGCGCGCGAAATCGGCCGGGATCTTCAGGCTGTCGCGCAGCCTGGCGCTCAACGCCAGGTAATCCTGGGGTTGCAGGCCGGAGCAGGAACCGTGTTTGTTCCATTCATGGAACAGCAGTTTGGGCGAAGGGTAGAGCGACTCGTATTGCTCGCGCAGGCTGTTCGAAATCCTGACGCGGCCGCAGCTTTCGGGATAGCCGCGCTCGAATTGCGGCCACAGGCCGTGCAGCACAAAGCCGAGCTGGCGGCCGGTGGCGCACTGCACCGGGTCGCCGCCGCCACGGCCGGCGCAATACTCGGGCGACCAGGACAGCGACATCACGTAGTAATCGAAAACACCGGGGCGGTCGTCGCGTGCCATTGCCGGCAGCGCACACGCCGCGGCCAGCAAGGCAGCGAGCAAGCGTTTCACAAAGCGGTCCTTAAAGCGAACAATTCCGGGAACAGTACCACATCGAGCATCTTCCTGAGATAGGACACGCCGGCCGTGCCGCCCGTGCCGGTCTTGAAGCCGATCACCCGTTCGACCGTGGTGACATGGCGGAAGCGCCAGAAGCGGAAGGCGGTCTCCATGTCGACCAGCTTTTCCGCCAGCTCGTACAGGGCCCAGTATCGTGTGGTGTCGCGATATACCTCGAGCCAGGCTTTCTGTACCGACTCGTTGGCCACGGTCGGCTGGGTCCAGTCGCCGTCCAGCCGCCCGGCGTCGATCTGCAGGCCATTGCGCGCCAGCAGGCGGATCGCTTCGTCGTACAGCGACGGCGCATGCAGCGCCGCGTCGAGCAGGGCATGCGCTTCCGGCGCCTGCTGGTGCACCGCCAGCATGTTCGCGTTTTTGTTGCCGAGGATGAATTCGATTTCGCGGTACTGGTGTGACTGGAAGCCGGACGAGGAGGCCAGGTAAGGGCGAATCGCGGTGTATTCGGGCGGGGTCATGGTGGCCAGCACGTCCCAGGCGTGCACCAGCTGGTCCATGATGCGCGCCACGCGGGCCAGCATCTTGAAGGCCGGCGGCAGGTCGTCGCGGCGTATATGGTCGACCACGGCGTGCAGCTCGTGCAGCATCAGCTTCATCCACAATTCGCTGGTCTGGTGCTGCACGATGAACAGCATCTCATTGTGGTTGGGCGAGAGCGGGTGCTGCGCGTTCAGGATCTTTTCCAGGCCCAGGTAGTCGCCATAGCTCATGGACTTGGAGAAGTCCATTTGCGCCCCGTGCCAGGCGGCGTCTTTCTTTTCTTCGGTCATATTGTGTCGTGTCTCAGGTGACGGCGCCGCGGGCGGCAGTGATGTCGTAGGCCTTATCGTCCAGGATCTGCTTCAGGATTTCCACGGCATCCCACACGTCGGCAAAGCTGGTGTATAGCGGCGTGAAGCCGAAGCGCATGATTTCCGGCTCGCGGTAATCGCCGATCACGCCGCGCGCGATCAGGGCCTGCATCACCGCGTAGCCGTGCGGGTGGGTGAAGCTGACCTGGGAGCCGCGCCGCACATGCTCGCGCGGCGTGACCAGGCCCAGTGGATGGTTGGGGCAGCGCTGCTCCACCAGGGCGATGAACAGGTCGGTCAGGGCCAGTGACTTGGCGCGCACCGCATCCATGGTGGTTTGCGCGAAGACGTCCAGGCCGCATTCCACCATGGCCAGCGAAGCCACCGGCTGGGTGCCGCACAGCGCGCGGCCAATGCCCTTGGTCGGCGCGAAGTCGGGTGCCATGGCGAATGGATTGGCGTGGCCCCACCAGCCGGACAGCGGGTGGCTGAATTTGTCCTGGTTGCACTCGGGGACCCAGATGAAGGCCGGCGAGCCCGGGCCGCCGTTCAGGTATTTATAAGTGCAGCCGACGGCGAAGTCGGCGCCATCGGCGTGCAGGTCGAGCGGTACCGCGCCGACTGAGTGGCACAGGTCCCACACGACCATTGCGCCATGCTGGTGGGCGAGGGCGCTGGTGGCGGCCATGTCGTGCTGGTAGCCGGTGCGGTAGTTCACGTGGGTCAGCATGACCACGGCGACGTCGGCGGTGATGGCGGCAGGAAGCTGGTCCGGACTGTCGACCAGGCGCACTTCATAGCCGCGGTCGAGCCAGGACGTCAGGCCCTGGGCCATATAGATATCGGTCGGAAAATTCGAGCGCTCGCTGATGATGATCTTGCGGCCGGTATGCGCCTGCGCGTGCAGGGCGGCGGCCAGGGCTTTGAACAGGTTGATCGAGGTGGTGTCGGTAACCACCACTTCACCGGCCTTGGCGCCGACCAGCGGGGCCAGCTTGTCGCCCAAGCGCTTCGGCATGTCGAACCAGCCGGCGGTGTTCCAGCTGGTGATCAGGTCCTTGCCCCATTCCCTGGCGATCACTTCGGTGGCGCGGGTGAGGGCGGCTTTGGGACGCGCGCCCAGGGAGTTGCCATCCAGGTAGATCACGCCGGCAGGCAGGTCGAACTGCTCGCGCAGGGGCGCCAGGGTGTCCGCGGCGTCGCGCGCCAGGCAGTCGGAACGGGAAATCATGAGGGCATTTTCCTTGAGACTTAAACAAA
Organism: Pseudoduganella sp. R-43; assembly: GCF_049913255.1. Lineage (NCBI taxonomy): Bacteria > Pseudomonadati > Pseudomonadota > Betaproteobacteria > Burkholderiales > Oxalobacteraceae > Pseudoduganella > Pseudoduganella sp. R-43. The sequence continues at coordinate 4,767,166 of NZ_CP183988.1, read as the reverse complement.
GTGAGATTGTAGCAACCTTTTCTTGGCCAAAACCGGTAAACCGGTGTCAGACCCGCAGGGTCTGACACCGATACGCGGCGGCCGCCAACCGGTTTGGTTGGCTAAGCCATTGATTTCAAAGGAACCAAAAAATTTTCAAAATTTTTTTCAAAAAAAACCTAAAGTTCCCCAAACCCCTGCCGTTACCGTTTTTAGAAGCCCGGTAAAAGGCTTGCTGTTCGGCATTTTGGAATGAGTGAAAAAATCTTAAAATTTTTTGCTCGGAACCCTAAAGTTCTCCAAAACCCTGCCGTTACCAGTTCAGATGTCGCAAAAAAGCACCACGCCGACATCGCATTTTTACCTTCGGCTCCTGCGTTTTGAGCGAGACCGAACGCCCCGCAAACCCACGCCAATACTGGCGTTGTCCCTCTATGGGCAGCCCTCTGTAGGACAAAATCCTACGGGGCGACTTCGTCTATTCCCGACCCAAAATACAGAGTGCCGCCTCTTTGCGCTTTATCGCGTCTCCAGCAGAATGTATCTCAACAGCAACGAAAATTGCGTTGCAAGCTGAAACTGACTGGAGATGGACATGACCGCAAACGACATGATGGCTGAAATCCGCGATGCGAACCTGAGCTACCTGATGCTGGCGCAGCAGATGATCCGCGCCGACAAAGTCACCGCGATCTTCCGCCTGGGCATTTCCGCCGACATCGCTGACCTGATCGAAGGCATGAGCAATGCCCAGATCCTGAAGCTGGCTGGCGGCAACATGATGCTGGCTCGCTTCCGCTTCGACGACAGCGCCATTCTCGGCATGCTGACCAACTACAACAAGGACCGTTCCCTGGCCCAGTCCCACGCCGCCATCCTGATGGCCGGCCAGGCTGTTGAAGAAATCGCTTAAGGAGCGACGCCATGAGCAAGAAGAGTGTGGTGACCGAAGCGCAGGAAATCCAGCTGGCCATCGAGCTGATCAACCTGGGGGCCCGCCTGCAACTGCTGGAAACCGAAGTGTCGCTGTCGCGCGAACGCCTGCTCAAGCTGTACAAGGAGCTGAAGGGCGTGTCGCCGCCGAAGGGCATGCTGCCTTTCTCGACCGACTGGTTCCTGACCTGGCAGCCGAACATCCACTCGTCGCTGTTCATGAACATCCATAACTTCCTGGTCGAGCACGCGGGCGCCACCGGCATCCATGCCGTGATGAAGGCTTACCAGCTCTACCTGGAGCAGATGCCGCCGGCTACCGGCGAAGAGCCGCTGCTCTCGCTGACCCGCGCCTGGACCCTGGTCAAGTTCGCAGGCAGCAATATGCTGCAGCTCAAGCCCTGCACTTGCTGCAAAGGCAAGTTCGTAGTCGACGCCATGGACCTGAACCGCGACTACAAGTGCGGCCTGTGCCATATGCCTTCGCGTGCCGGCAAGACCCGCAAGGCCAAGGATGCTGCCGAAGCGGTCGCTGCTTGATTGGGATGGTGTCAGACCCCGTGGGTCTGACAACGGGTTGCCGGTTTAGGTTTCGGTGCATACGCACACAAAACCGGTAAACCAGTGCCTGACCCGCAGGGTCAGGCACTGCAGTGCCAACGATGCTGGCCCGGGTATACTCCTGCAATGAATTTTAGAGTTCCAGCCTTCCAGGCGCTGCTGGTCCAGGCCGGCGCGCTGCTGCCGTGCGCCGCGCTGGCGGTTGCCCTTGATGCGCTCGGCCATGGGTTGACCTTGCTGCAAGCCGCGCTGCTGCAAGGTTTGCTGGCTGCCGGCATCAGCTGGAAGCTTGGCCTGGCGCGGTGGTGGCTGCCGATCCAGCTTCTATTTCCCGTCGCCCTGCTGGCCGGGCTCGCGCTGCAGCTGCCGCCCTGGCTGGCTGCCGCTGCCTTTCTTCTCTTGCTGGGCTGGTATTGGTCCACCTATCGCACCCAGGTCCCTTACTATCCATCGAATCCGGCAGTGTGGCGCGCCGTGCTGGCTGAGCTGCCGCAGGGCAGGGTGCTGCGCATGATCGATATCGGTAGCGGCCTCGGCGGCTTCGCCTTGCACCTGGCCGTTGCGCGGCCCGAATCGGAAGTTGTGGGAATTGAACTGGCGCCGGTGCCGTGGCTGGTGTCGCGTTTGCGGGCCGCGTTGTCCGGCAGCCGCGCGCGCTTCGTGCGTGGCGACTATGAACAGTTAAACTTTGCAAAATACGACCTGGTGTTCGCTTACCTGTCGCCGGCCGCCATGCCGGCCTTGTGGCGCAAGGCCCAGCGGGAGATGCGGGCCGGTAGTTTGCTTGCCAGTTATGAATTTGAAATTCCAGCTGCAAACGGCATCAAGACCATTCGCACCACAGAGGGTGGTCCGCTCCTTTATATAAGAGCATTTTAGAGGCAGTTTTCCTTGCCGCAGAGGCGTCTTCACGTTATTGTAGTTCCACTGTGGAATATTATTGCTTTTAACTAGCTATCGGGGAGTTCGCGCGCTTGTTAGTCATTGTCGGTTACCTCATCGTCCTTGGCTCCGTTTTTGGTGGTTTCGCGCTGTCCGGCGGCCATCTGGCGGCCCTGTTCCAACCTCTGGAACTGCTGATGATTGGCGGCGCTGCTGCGGGCGCTTTCTTTGTTGGCAATAACGGCAAGTCCATCAAGGCTACGCTGGCCGCGCTGCCGACGCTGTTCAAGGGTTCGCGCTATACCAAGGACTTGTACATGGAGCTGATGTCGCTCCTGTTCGACGTGCTGTCCAAGGTGCGCAAGGAAGGCCTGATGTCGATTGAAGGCGATATCGACAAGCCGGAAGACAGCCCGCTGTTCAGCAAATACCCGGCAGTGCTGGAAGACCACCATATCATCGAGTTCATGACCGACTATCTGCGCCTGATGGTGTCGGGGAATATGGATGCTTTCCAGATCGAGAACCTGATGGACAACGAGATCGACACCCACCACCAGGAGGGCCATGTGCCGGCCCATTGCATCGCCAAGCTGGGCGACGGCCTGCCGGCATTCGGTATCGTGGCGGCGGTGATGGGCGTGGTGCACACGATGGAATCGGTGGGCATCCCGCCGTCCGAGCTGGGCATGCTGATCGCGCACGCGCTGGTCGGTACTTTCCTCGGTATCTTGCTGGCCTACGGTTTCGTCGGCCCGCTGGCCAGCCTGCTGGAGCAGAAGCTGGAAGAGTCGACCAAGATGTTCCAGTGCGTAAAGGTCACGCTGCTGGCCAGCCTGAATGGTTATGCCCCGGCCCTGGCTGTGGAATTTGGCCGCAAGGTACTGTACTCTACCGAGCGCCCAAGCTTCTCCGAGCTGGAAGAACATATCAAGAAATCGAAGTCGAAGTAATGGAAGCGAGGACCTGCCATGGCTGAAGAAGGCCTGCGGCCCATTGTCGTCAAGAAGATCAAGAAAGGCGGTGGCGGCCACCACGGCGGCGCCTGGAAGATCGCTTACGCCGACTTCGTGACGGCGATGATGGCGTTCTTCCTGCTGATGTGGCTGCTCGGCTCGACGACCAAGGGCGACCTGAACGGTATTTCCGAATACTTCAAGACGCCGCTGAAGGTCGCCATGCAGGGCGGCTCGGGCAGCGGCGACAGTTCCTCGGTGATCCAGGGCGGCGGCTCGGACCTGTCGCGCCGTACCGGCCAGGTCAAGATGACCGACGATCCGGCCCAGAGCAAGACTTACAACCTGGATGCCGCCAAGAAGGCGCTCGAGGCGGAAGAGCGTTCGCGCCTGCAGGCCTTGCGTGCCCGTATCGAAATGACCATCGATACCAACGCCGAGCTCAAGAAGTTCAAGGAGCAACTCTTGCTGGACTTCACCAGCGAAGGCTTGCGCATCCAGATCGTCGACTTGCAGAACCGCCCCATGTTCAATGCCGGCAAGGCCGACTTGCAGCCGTATGCGCGCGAGATCCTGGAAGCCATCGCGCCGGCCCTGAACGACGTGCCGAACAAGATCGGCCTGTCCGGCCACACCGACTCCACGCCGTATTTCACCGAAACGGGGTACAGTAACTGGGAACTGTCGGCCGATCGTGCCAATGCTTCGCGCCGCGCGCTGCTGCATGGCGGACTGGCCGACAATAAGATCCTGCGCGTGGTGGGGCTGGCCAGCGCCGCCCACCTGGACCGCGCCGATCCTTTCAACCCGATCAATCGCCGCATCAGCATCATTGTGATGAACAAGAGGACCGAGGAGAATGTGCTGCGTGACGGCGGCAAATTGCAAGTCGGCCTCGATACCGAAGCTACGCAAGCCGCAGCGGCAGCGGCACCGGCAGCGGCAGCGCCGGCGGGGAAGAAATAGGGGCTTTATGACAAGAAAGAAAATCCTTGGCTCGCATGTGAAACGGCTGCTGTCCGGCGTGTCGGACCATGGCCGGCGCCACCTGACCGAAGTCGAGACCGACCTGCTGCAGACCAACCTGCTGCTGGAGGAGGCGATCGACAAGCTGACGCGCAACTTCATGGCGATCCATGAGGCGGTGAGCGCACAGCAGGCGACCATCGAGCTGCTGCTGCAAGGCGGCGATCCTTCGGCGGAAGACAAGGCGCGCCTGAAGGAAATGAACGAACAGGTAAGCGGCTACGTCAATGCAGCCATTACCAGCATGCAGTTCCAGGACATGACCAGCCAGCTGATCGACCGCACCCTGAAGCGTGTCACCGGCTTGCGCGAATTCCTTGGAACGCTGGGTGCGCACGGCGCCGAAGTGGTGCCGGAATCGGGCAGCGACGAGATCGTGGACCTGCTTAGCAAGGTCAGCATGGCGCTGGCGATCCAGAGCCTGGAGCTGCGCAGCGTGCTGCGCAAGGCGGTCAGCCAGAAGCACCTGGAAAGCGGCGACATCGAACTGTTCTGAATATAGATACGAATACAAAAATTTAACCAAGTGAGAAAAAAAGATGGCTAAAACAATTCTTGCAGTCGACGACTCCTCCTCGCTGCGCCAGATGGTGGCATTCAGCCTGAAGGCAGCGGGCTACCAGGTGGTGGAAGCAGTCGACGGACAGGATGGCCTGGAAAAGGCCAAGCTGCAAACCGTGGACCTGGTGCTGACCGACCAGAACATGCCGCGCATGGATGGCCTGCAACTGATCAAGCTGCTGCGCGAGCAGCCGTCCTATGCCAAGGTTCCCATCCTGATGCTGACCACCGAATCGTCCGACGAAATGAAGGCCAAGGGCCGCGCCGCCGGCGCGAATGGCTGGCTGGTCAAGCCTTTCGACCCGCAACGCTTGATTGAGGTAGTGAAGAAGGTCATTGGCTAATTAAGGGGTGTGGCATGACCATCGATATTAGCCAGTTCTACCAGGTCTTCTTCGATGAAGCGGAAGAACTGCTGGCTGAAATGGAGCGTCTGCTGCTGGGCGTGGACGTCGAGTCGCCCAGCGAAGAGGACTTGAACGCGATTTTCCGTACCGCGCACTCGGTGAAGGGCGGCGCGTCGACGTTCGGCGTGACCGACATGACCGAAGTCACGCACGTGCTGGAGACGCTGCTGGACCGCATCCGCAAGGGCGAGATGGCCTTGACGTCGACCCACGTCGACGCCTTCCTGGCCGCCAAGGACATCCTGAAGATGCAGCTGGACGGGCACCGCCTCGGCACGGCTGTCGACCAGGAAGCCGTGGGCGACGTGCGCATGATGCTGCAGGAGCTGGCGCAGGACGTGCACATCGAGGCGATGGCGCCGGTGGCGCCGGCCTTCAATGCGCAGGAATCGCAGGCGGTGGACCATAGCGGCGGCAAGCGCTTCCGCCTTGAACTGCCGCCGATGGTGCACCGGGAAGTGGAGGCGCTGGCAGCCGAACTTGGCCTGATGGGCCATGTGGAGCTGACGCCGCTCGATGCCGAGCGCCATGCCATGATCGTCACCACCCACGAATCGCTGGACGATATTGTCGCCATCTGCTCCTTCGTGATCGATGCCGACCAGATGAAGGTCAGCGAGCTGCCGGCCCTGAGCCCGACCCAGTCGGCGCGTGAGCAGGTCGAACGCGAACGCAAGGAGGCGGAGCAGGGCTACGGTTTCTTCGACCCGCTGCCGGCTGCTGGCGCCGCCGCGCCGTCGGCCGAGGGCGAAGGCTATGGCTTCTTCCAGCCGCTCGATGAAATCCGCTCCAACGCCTCCGGCGCCGCCGACGACGCGCGCGGCTATGGCTTCTTCCAGCCGCTGGAAGTGATCCGCGCCCAGGCCGGCATCAAGGACGCCCCGGCCGAAGCGGCCAAGCCGAGCGAAGAACAGGAAAAGAAAGCCGCCCGCAAGGAAGCGGAAAAGCAGGCCCACGCGCCGGCCGGCGGCGAATCGTCCTCGATCCGCGTGTCGGTGGAAAAGGTCGACCAGCTGATCAACCTGGTCGGCGAACTGGTGATCACGCAAGCGATGATCGAGCAGCGCGCCGGCTCGCTGGATCCGGTGCTGCATGAAAAACTGATGAGCGGCATTTCCCAGCTCACCCGCAACACGCGCGACCTGCAGGAATCGGTGATGTCGATCCGCATGATGCCGATGGACTTCGTGTTCTCGCGCTTCCCGCGCATGGTGCGCGACCTGGCCACCAAGCTTGGCAAGAAAGTGGAATTCGTCACCAGCGGCGCCGCCACGGAACTGGACAAGGGCCTGATCGAACGCATCGTCGACCCGCTGACCCACCTGGTGCGCAACTCGATCGACCACGGCATTGAAATGCCGGACGTGCGCAAGGCGGCCGGCAAGTCCGAGACGGGTCGCCTGTTCCTGTCCGCCTCGCACCAGGGCGGCAGCATCATCATTGAAGTGTCGGACGATGGCGGCGGCTTGAACCGCGATAAGATCCTGGCAAAAGCCCGCCAGAACGGCTTGCCGCTGTCCGATAACATGAGCGACACCGACGTGTGGCAGCTGATCTTCGCGCCGGGCTTCTCGACCGCAGAAACCGTGACCGACGTGTCGGGCCGCGGCGTCGGCATGGACGTGGTCAAGCGCAATATCACCGCCATGGGCGGTACCGTCGACATCCGCTCGGCCAAGGGCTTCGGCACCACCATCTCGATTTCCCTGCCGCTGACGCTGGCCATCCTGGACGGCATGCTGATCCAGACAGGCGACGAGGTGTACATCCTGCCGCTCGGCTTCGTGCTCGAATCGCTGCAGCCGGCGCCGGAAGACGTGAAGGAAATCAGCGGCAAGGGCCGCGTCATCAAGGTGCGCGGCGAATACCTGCCCCTGATCCCGCTGTACCAGATTTTCGACATTGCACCGCGCTTTACCGATCCGACCCAGGGCATCCTGGTGATCGTGGAAACCGAAGGCAAGAAAGCCTGCCTGTTCGTGGACGAACTGGTGGGGCAGCAGCAGGTCGTGGTCAAGAACCTGGAATCGAATTACCGCAAGGTGACCGGAATTTCCGGTGCCACCATCCTCGGCGACGGAGGCGTGTCGCTGATCCTGGACGTGACGGCGCTGGTCCGTTCGTCGCGCCAGCTGGTTGACGAATCAAACTTTGTGAAGGAAGAACCATGAACGACGCAGCAAGCGCCGGTACAGCCGTCCAGGAGTTCCTGGCTTTCAAGCTGGGCTCCGAAGAATACGGCATCGATATCCTGAAAGTGCAGGAGATCCGCGGCTACGAAGCGGTGACCCGCATCGCCAATGCGCCCGAGTTCATCAAGGGCGTGATCAACCTGCGCGGCATCATCATTCCGGTGGTGGACATGCGCATCAAATTCAAGCTGGGCGAGCCTGTGTACGACCAGTTCACCGTGGTCATCATCCTGAACATCAATGGCCGCGTGGTAGGCATGGTGGTCGATTCGGTATCGGACGTGACGTCGCTGACGGAAGACCAGATCAAGCCTGCGCCGGACATGGGCACCGCCTTCAGCTCGGAATACATGATTGGCCTGGGCACTATCGACGAGCGCATGCTGATCCTGGTCGACATCCAGCGCCTGATGTCCAGCCCTGAAATGGGCTTGAGCGAAAAGCTCGCGGCGTAAAGCATAAAAATACAGATCCAAAAGGACACGAGGGGAGAGAGAAAAATGAATGTGCGCGAATACAAGATAGGGACACGGCTTGGTTTCGGTTTCGGGATCATTTTGCTGATCCTGGTGGGCACCGTGCTGCTGACCAATGTGCTGAACTACCGTAACAAGTCGGCCCTGATGACGGGCCTGGACCTGGCCGGCGCCAAGGAATCGCAGGCGCAGTCGATGAAGAGCGCGATGCTGGAAACCGGCATCGCCATGCGCAATATCGGCCTGCAGTCGGACGTCAGCCTGATGCAGAAGGAAGAAGAGAAGGTCAAGGCCAACCGCGCCCGCTACGATGCGGCGCGCACCAAGCTGCAAAGCCTTGGCCTGAACGACGCCGAGAAGAAGGTGGTGAACGACATCTCCGCCTTGCAGACTGACGTCGACGCAGCCTTCAAGGAAGCCATGGGCCAGATCATGGCCTTCAACGCCGAAGGCGCGGCGAAAGTGATTGCCGGCCGCATCGACCCGCTGCAGCAGCAGACCCTGGCCTCGCTGAACAAGCTGGTGGACCTGCAGCAGGCGGCGGTTGCCGACTTCAAGGAAAGCTCCAACAAGGCCGATCGCAACCTGACGATGTGGATGGTGGTGCTGGCGGCGGTGGCCGTTGGCGTGGGCATCCTGTGCGCACTGGTGATTACCAAGTCAATTACCCGTCCGCTGTCGGGCGCGGTGGAAGTGGCGCAGAAAGTGGCCGCCGGCGAACTGACTTCGCAAGTGACGGTGGAAGGCAAGGATGAAACCTCGGAACTGCTGCAGGCGCTGAAGGACATGAACGAAAGCCTGGCCAAGACGGTTGGCCAGGTGCGCGCTTCGACCGAAACCATCACAACCGCCTCGCAGGAAATCGCGACCGGCAATGCCGACCTGTCGGCCCGCACCGAATCGCAGGCCTCCTCGCTGGAGGAAACCGCGGCATCGATGGAAAACCTGACTTCCACCGTGAAGCAGAACGCCGACAATGCACGCCAGGCCAACCAGCTGGCGGTGTCGGCATCGTCGGTGGCGGAGAAGGGCGGCCAGGTGGTGTCGCAGGTGGTCGACACCATGGGCTCGATCAAGCAATCGTCGACCAAGATCGTGGACATCATCGGCGTGATCGACGGCATTGCGTTCCAGACCAATATCCTGGCGCTGAACGCCGCCGTGGAAGCGGCGCGCGCCGGCGAACAGGGCCGCGGCTTTGCCGTGGTGGCATCGGAAGTGCGCAACCTGGCGCAACGCTCGGCCGCGGCAGCCAAGGAAATCAAGGCCCTGATCGACGACTCGGTCGACAAGGTCGACGCGGGCGGCCGCCTGGTCGATGAAGCCGGCCAGACCATGGGCCTGATCGTGACCTCGATCAAGCAGGTGGCCGACATCATGGGCGAGATCACCGCCGCCACCCTGGAGCAGAGCCACGGCATCGAGGAAGTCAATGCCGCCATCGGCCAGATGGACGAAATGACGCAGCAGAATGCCGCGCTGGTGGAAGAAGCGGCCGCCGCCGCCGAATCGATGCAGGACCAGGCCAACAACCTGGCGCAGGCGGTGTCGATCTTCAAGCTGGCAGGCGACGAATTCGCCAAGCGCGCGGCCGCGGCGCCGCGCAAGGCCAAGCCGGCGGCGCCGCCACGCAGCACGGCGGTCGTGCCGGCCGCCCCGGCCGCGCAGGCGCCGAAGAAGAAACTTGCTGCGGCCGCCCCATCCGGCGACGACTGGGAAGAGTTTTAATGTCCATGTAACCGCGGAGAACAGCAAAAATGGCGCTGACCAAAGAGACCGTGAAAGAGTTTGATTTCAACGGCAAGGATTTTGAACGGGTCCGCGCAATGATCTACAAGCGGGCCGGCATTGCGCTGGCCGACTCCAAGCAGGAGATGGTGTACAGCCGCCTGGCGCGGCGCTTGCGCGCCACCGGCATCAACAGTTTCGTGCGCTACCTAGACGACCTGGAAGCAGGTCGCCTGGGCAACGGCGAGTGGGAAGCGTTCACCAATGCGCTGACCACCAACCTGACGTCGTTCTTCCGCGAAGCGCACCACTTCCCCCTGCTGGCCGAGCACGTGAAGGCCAAGCGCGGGGAGACGATCAATATCTGGTGCTCCGCCAGCTCCACCGGCGAAGAACCGTATTCGATTGCCATCACCTGCTGCGAAGCGTTCAATACGCTGACGCCGCCGGTGCACATCCTGGCCACCGATATCGACACCAACGTGCTGGCCACGGCCGCCAACGGCGTCTATCCGATGGAACGCATCGACAAGCTGTCGCCCGAGCAGCAGCGCCGTTTTTTCCTGAAAGGGCGCGGCGCCAACGAAGGCATGGCGCGCGTGCGCCAGGAACTGCGCTCGCTGATCACCTACCGGCAAGTCAACCTGCTGGACGAAAAATGGGATATCCGTCCCGGTTTCGACGTGATTTTCTGCCGCAACGTGATGATTTACTTCGACAAGGCGACCCAGCGCAAGATCCTGTCGCGCTTTGTTCCCTTGATGAAGCCGGATGCGCTGCTGTTTGCCGGCCACTCCGAGAACTTCCTTTACGTGTCGGACGCTTTGAAGTTGCGCGGCAAGACTGTCTACGAGCTCGATGAGCGCAAGAGGGCATGACATGGATAAAGAACAATTCGCGACCAATGTCTATTACGACAGGACCTTCGACTGCGACGCGGCCAAGATCCTGCCGGGCGAGTACTACTACACCAACAAGGACATGCTGATCGTGACCGTGCTCGGCTCCTGCGTGTCGGCCTGCATCCGCGACCGCCTGACGGGCCTGGGCGGCATGAACCACTTCATGCTGCCGGATGGCGGCGCCGACCAGAGCAGCCCGGTGTCGGCCTCGGCCCGCTATGGCACGTATGCGATGGAAGTGCTGATCAACGACTTGCTCAAGTCCGGCGCCCGGCGCGACAATCTGGAAGCCAAAGTGTTCGGCGGCGGCGCCGTGCTGAAAGGCTTCACCGCGATCAATGTCGGCGAACGCAATGCCGCCTTCGTGCAGAACTTCCTGAAGAACGAGAAGATCCGCATCGTGGCCGAGGACCTGCTGGACATCTACCCGCGCAAGGTGTACTTCTTCCCCAAGACTGGCAAGGTGCTGGTCAAGAAACTGATGCAAACCCATAACGACACCCTGGCGCAGCGTGAGAACGATTACGCCAACCGCCTCAAGTCGAAACCGGTGGTGGGCGAGGTCGAGCTGTTCTGAGAGATATAAAAATGAACAAGATCAAAGTCCTGATTTGCGACGACTCGGCGCTGATCCGCAGTGTGATGAGCGAGATCATCAAGGGCCAGCCGGACATGGAAGTGGTGGGCGTGGCGCCCGATCCGCTGGTGGCGCGCGAGCTGATCAAGCAGACCAACCCGGACGTGCTGACGCTGGACGTCGAAATGCCGAAGATGGACGGCCTCGACTTCCTCGAGCGCCTGATGCGCCTGCGCCCGATGCCGGTGGTGATGGTCTCCTCGCTGACCGAACGCGGCTCCGAAATCACCTTGCGCGCGCTGGAACTGGGCGCCGTGGATTTCGTCACCAAGCCCAAGATCTCGATCCAGTCCGGCATGCGCGAATACGCCGACCTGATCTCCGAGAAGATTCGCGCCGCCTCCAAGGCCCGGGTACGCGCCCGCACCCTGCCGGCCGCCGGGACGGCAGGCGAGGGCGGCACGCCGCTGCCGCAACTACGGAACCCACTGATGTCTTCGGAAAAACTGATCATTGTCGGCGCATCGACCGGCGGCACGGAAGCCATCCGCGAGTTCCTGATGCAGATGCCGTCGGACTGCCCGGGCATCCTGATCACCCAGCACATGCCGGAAGGCTTCACCAAATCGTTTGCCAAGCGCCTCGATTCGCTGTGCAAGATCTCCGTGATGGAAGCGCAGGGCAACGAGCGCGTACTGCCGGGCCATGCCTACATCGCGCCCGGCCACTCGCACCTGCTGCTGACCCGCTCCGGCGCCAATTACATGACCAGGCTGGACCAGGGTGAGCCGGTCAACCGCCATCGCCCTTCGGTCGACGTACTGTTCCGCTCGGCGGCCCAGAATGCGGGCAAGAACGCGGTCGGCGTGATCCTGACGGGCATGGGCAAGGACGGCGCGGCAGGCATGCTGGAGATGAAGAACGCCGGAGCGTATAATTTCGCGCAGGACGAAGCTAGCTGCGTGGTGTTCGGCATGCCGCGCGAAGCGATTGCCGTTGGTGCAACGCACGAAGTTGGAGCCTTGCAGGCGCTGCCCGGCATGGTATTGGGTTATCTTGCGCAGCATGGCTCGCGTGCATTGCGCGTTTGACACGTGATTGACAGTTTTGGGGTAGTTAGTTCGCCTTGGAGCAACGAAAATGCTATCCTACAACTTGCTGGGTACACCACTTTAATTAATAACCGCGTAAGTAGAAACAACGGAGCAATTCATGGCTGATCCAAAGATGAAATTTTTGGTTGTTGACGATTTCTCCACGATGCGTCGCATCGTGCGAAATCTCTTGAAGGAACTGGGTTATGCCAACGTGGACGAGGCAGAAGACGGCGTGATGGCGCTGGCTAAACTGCGCGCGGAGCAATTCGACTTCGTGGTGTCCGACTGGAATATGCCGAACATGGATGGCCTGACCATGCTGCAGAACATCCGTGCCGACCCCGCATTGGCCAAGCTGCCGGTGCTGATGGTGACCGCCGAAGCCAAAAAGGAAAACATCATCGCGGCTGCGCAGGCAGGCGCCAACGGCTACGTGGTGAAGCCATTCACCGCCGCCACCCTGGATGAAAAGCTGAACAAGATTTTCGAAAAGCTCGGCGCTTGATCGCAGCTTTACAAGTAATGCGCGGCGGCGGCCCTGGCCGTCGCCGTTCCCTCCTGAGTCAAGCATAAGACCACGTATGCATCAGACACATTTCCTGGTTCGTGAACCCCTGCTCGATCCCGAGCAGCGCGTGGTCGGCTACGAACTTACATGGCAGCAGGAAGCTGCTGCCCATGTCCCCACCCTGGAAGAGCTCGAAGGCCTGGTCGGCTTCGTCGCCAGCCAGGTGAACCACCCTGAACACGGCTGGCTGCTCAAGCAGAAAACCCTGTTCCTGCAGGCTGTGCCCGGCATGCTGTCGACCGATTCGATGTTCGACCTGCCGCCCGAGCACACCGTGCTGTCGCTGAAAACTTCCGAACTGGCCAATCCGACCACGCTGGCTGCGGTGCAGGGCTTGCGTGCCGGCGGCGTCGGCATCCTGCTGCGCGAAGCCGACCTGGCGCGCGTGGGCAGCCGCCTGGGCACCATTTGTTCGTACGTCGAAGTACGCTTTACCGGGGCCGATGTGGCCGCGCAGGCGCGCGCCTATTCGCTGCTGAAGACATCCAGTATCCGCATGGTGGGCCGTCCGGTCACCACCTGGGCCGATTTCGACGCCTGCGCCGCCCTCGGGCTGGACGCCTTTGTCGGCAAGCTGCACCTGACGCCGCGTCCGGGCAGCGAAGGGCAGGGGCTGAATCCCTCGCAAACCATTATCCTGCAGCTGATGCAGATGGTGAACGCCAATGCCGACGTGGCGCAGCTGGAAAGCGTGTTGAAGCGCGATGCTGCCCTGTCGTACAAGCTGCTGAAGTACATCAACTCGGCCGGCTTCGGCGCCGGGCGTGAAGTGCAGTCGCTGAAACAGGCCATCCAGCTGCTGGGCTACCAGCCGATGTACCGCTGGCTGACCCTGCTGCTGGCAACCGCTTCCACCTCCGGCTTCTCGCCGGTGCTGCTGGAAACTGCCGTGGTGCGCGGCCGCCTGGCTGAATTGCTGGGCCAGAAAGCGCTGGGCAAGGCCGATGCGGAGAATATCTTCGTGGCCGGCATGTTCTCGCTGCTGGACCGCCTGCTGGGCATCCCGATGAAGGATGTGCTGCAAGAGATCCAGTTGAATGACGAAGTGGTGAAGGCGCTGCTCACGCGCGGCGGCAAATACGGCCCGTTCCTGGCGTTGGCCGAGGCCTGCGAACTGAATTCGAACCTGGTCAGCTCGCTGGCCGATTCGCTGTCCCTGTCGCCGGAAGACGTCAACAAGGCCCACCTGTCGGCCCTGGCCTGGACCCAGAACGTCACCACCTGATCATCCCGGCGCCCGCTGGCGGGCGCGTCCCTCGATACGATCCATGCAACGAGGGGCAAGCTGTTGCTTGCCCCTCGTTGTCTTGCTTGCTACCTGTTTGTGCTTATTTGGCCAGGCGGTAGCGCTGTTCGCGGTAGAGCAGCGAAGGTGCGATCACGTGCGCCATTGCCTGCTCGAATTGGGCTTGCGTCGGCCTGGTCTCGTTCAGCTGCAACTCGCCTTTGGCAAAGTCGTAACGGCCAATCAGCGGCTCCTGGCTCGGACGCAGGATGGTCGCGGTATCGCCTTCGAGCCAGGTGAAGTAATTATCGAACTGCATGATCGCGCGGCCCGGCGTGGTGCTGTCCTTGACGAAGTCGCGCCCGATCATCGGGTGGGTGCTCGAGACGCCGATCATCGACAGCAGGGTAGGGCCCAGGTCGATCTGGCTAGCCAGGGTGGTGATGCGCTTTGGCGCCACGTCCGCGCCCAGGATCAGGCCCGGGATGTGGAACTTCTTGATCGGCATCAGGCTGTTGCCGTACACGCGGTTGTCATGGTCGGCCACGATCAGGAACACCGTATCTTTCCAGTAGTCCTGCTTCTTCGCCTCCGCAATGAATTTGCCCAGTGCGTAGTCGGCGTATTTGACGGCGTTGTTGACGGTTTGCTTGGCCGGGTCGTGCAGCTCGATCTTCCCATCCGGGAATTCAAATGGCTCGTGGTTGGAGGAGCTGAAGATCAGGCTGAAGAACGGCTTGTTCTGCGCGTGCAGGTGCTTGAGCCGCTCCAGTGATTTGTCGAACAGGTCTTCATCGGATGCGCCCCAGCTGCCGACGAACTTGGGCTGCATTTCGCTGCGGTCCACCACGTTCTGGAAGCCGTTGCCGGTGAAGAAGCTGCGCATATTGTCGAAGTGCGCTTCGCCGCCATACACGAATTCGGTGTGGTAGCCCTGCTTGCCCAGGCCCAGCGCCAGGGTATAGAAGTTCTGCTGCGCCAGCGAGAGCTTGACGACGCTGCGCGCCGGCGTCGGCGCATAGCCCGCGACCACCGCCTCGATGCCGCGCACGGAACGGGTGCCGGTGGCGTACAGCTGCTCGAACCACCAGCCTTCATTCTTCAGTTTTTCCAACTCCGGCGTGACGGGCAGGCCGCCCAGCGATTGCACGAAGGTGGCGCCCAGGCTTTCCTCCAGCACGATCACCAGGTTGAGCGGCTTGGCGCGCTGGATGGCGGCTTGCTGCGCATGCAGGGTGGGCAGCTCCGGCTGCGTGAACTGGTAGTCGTGCAGCCATGGTGCGGACGTCACGATCGGGAAGACCTTCTCGCGCGGGAATTTGCCGTAGATTTCCGATGAGTTGGCTTCCTTGCGCATCGAGGTGATCGCATCGATCACCGACCACGGCGAGTTGATGATCAGCGAGTTCACCATGGCGTCGCCGGTCAGCGCGAACGTGGCCGGATTGGCGGGGCGGTGCTCCGTGGTGGAGCGGATCTGGAAGCCCACCAGCAGCACCAGCAGCGGCCAGGTCAGCAGCACCAGCTTGGGCGACCACATTCCGGTGCCGGCGGAAGCCGACTTCAGCATGCGGAATACCAGCACGGTCAGCAGGGCGGTACCGCCGATGCCAAGAATGACCGCCAGGCGGAAGCCGTTCCACAGGGTGGCGGCGACTTCCTTTGGATAGGACAGGTATTCGATGAACAGGCGGTTGGGCCTGAAATCGTACTGCATGATGAACTGCGGCGTGGACAGTTCCATGAAGATGATGAACAGCAGCGCCAGGCCGGCCCAGGTGACGCTGAACAGCTGCCACGCGCGCGCCGAATAGCGCTGGGCCAGGAAGGGCGCCAGCACGACTGGCAGCGCCAGCAGGTAGCCGAGCAGGATCAGGTCGGCGCGCACGCCTTGCACCAGGATTTCGCCCAGGATGCCGGTGGCGCTGACGCGCTCCCACTGCCAGGCCACCAGGCCAATGCGCGACAGCGACAGGATCACCAGGCCGGCGAACACCATCTGCACCAGGGTGGCGTAAGGACCTGCCCATTGGGTCAGGCGCGCGAGGCGGGCTGCAGTCCGGTTCATATTCTTAGCCCATCATGGCGCCGGCGCCGGCGCTGAGCAGCCAGGCGGTCAGCAGCAGGAATACCATCACGCAGCTGAACAGCTTGTCCACCAGGCGCGCTTCCGCGGTCTGCTGGAACACTGCAGGCTGGTTGTAGCCGAAGCCGAGGAAGTAGGCGGCAAAGATGGTGGACATGTAGTGCACGGCGCCGAACAGTTCGCCCAGTTCGCCCTTGCGCGGATGGTCGATCAGCACATGCGACAGGGCCACCAGCACCAGGTAAACCAGGGAGACCGGCAGCGGCGGCAGGTACACGCCGAATTTTTCCACGAAGTTGCGCACGGCAGGGCGGGTGCGTGCCAGCAGCGGCAGGATCACGTTATGGGTCAGGCCGGCCAGCAGGATCATCTTCAGCATGATGGTCTTGTGGATGCTGCCGCTTTTGCCGATGGCCAGGTTATGCAGGTTGGTTTCGCCCTGGCGGTTGTTGTGGGCGAAGAACTCGGAAGACTGAACGTGCAGGATGCGCTGGAACCAGCTGATCTCTTCCATTGCCGCGGCCGCCACCAGCAGGCCCAGGCCAAGCATGCCGAGGGTGGCCAGGTCAAAGCCGCTGCGTTTCCAGCGTTCGACGCCGGCAAATACCAGCAGGCCCGCAGTCATGGCGAAGCACAGGAACTGCAGCCATTCGACGATGCCGTCTTCGGTCAGGACACGCATCAGTTGTTCGCTCGAACCCCTTACCGACACTGCCAGCAATAGCGCGAAGATATTGATGGCAATGCCGGTCACCAGGACCGGATGCGAATACCACTTACGATTTACCACTGACTACTCCTTGATTGATATTGTTTGTTGCAAGATTGCGTTCCCGTTTACGCCAGGCCTCGATCGCCAGCGACAGCACGGCCCAGATCCACAGCATGGGATCGAGCAGTGCGTCCCACAGGTTCCCCGTGGGCAGGCGCAATAAAGTGAACAGCGTGAGGGCGCCAAGTGTAGCAAAGGCTTGCGGGCGCGAGCGGCCCTGGATAATCCAGGCTACGCACAGCGCCATGGCAGCCAGCGCGAACAGCGGCGCGCCGCGCGGGCCGAAACCCCAGAAATACAGGCCCAACGAAACCAGTCCCAGCGCGTCGAGATAGAGGATTGTACCAAGCAGCGCGATCGCGCTGGCGAGGGTGGGCGGCAGGACGGCCCTGGCGGAACCCGGCCACCAGGGTTGGGCCAGGCGCGCCAGGCAAAGGCCAACCAGCAAGCCGCTCGGCCACTGCAGCGCCAGCGCAATCCAATAGGCGGGCGAGAACTGCCCTGGCAGCAGCGTCAGCACAACCATGGAGCCGAGCAACAAGGCGGTGGCGCGGCGTGACAGTTGGCGGGAAGCTGGCAGCAGCGCGGCAACCAGGGTTGCCAGCACGACGCCCCAGGCCAGCTTGCCATACGCGATTTGCAGCAGCAGGTCAGGCAGGGTCACTCCGAACCCCCGTCGAAATCCAGCTCGATGACATGATGGGCAATCGCTTCGCGGCGCGAGGTGTAAGTGATATGCAGTTCATCGCCGACCTGATGCAGGTCGGGGTAGGAAAATTCCTCGCCAGCGCTGCCATGGGCGATATCGGTCACATGCGTCCAATGGCGGCCGTCATTGGTGGTCGACAGGCGCAGCACATTGCGGTCGGAACCGCCGGGCAGCACATGGTTATGCAGCAGGGCGATACTGCCGTTGCTGAGGCGCAGGGCGCTGAGGGAGGTACTCTGGTTCGGCAGGGAGAGCGCCGGCAGGTCGTCCCAGTTGACGCCACCGTCGTTGCTGCGCGCGTGCTGGACCCGCTGTTCACGGCTCGCATCGCGCATCCAGGCGTGCACCTCGGACGGGGAGAAGGGCACGATGGTCGGCTGCAGCGTCGTGATGCGGCTGCCAATGCGCGAAATCCAGCGCGGGTCGCCGTTCTGGTCGAAGGCCAGCATCAGCGGGTATTTGATGCCCATTTCGAAATAGGCCGGCAGCAGCCAGCCGCCATCGGCCAGGCCGACTGGAGTGGTGCGGACCAGCATGCTGGTGTTGAAGAGTGGCGACATCGGCAGCACGCGCTTGACCGTGAAGCTCTTGCCCTGGTCATCGGACACCATCTGCACTACACGCGATGCGGCCCATCCGCCTAGGCCCGTGGCCACTACAAACAGGTTGAGGTGCCCTTCGGGCGAGGCCCAGGCAACCGGGTTGCCAACGCGGCGCACGCCATAGCCCAGGGCGGCCGACAGAGACTCGCGGCTGGCCACTTCCCACGGCTGGGCCCAGGTCTCGCCGTTCCAGTGCGAGGCATAGACTTTCACGTCAGGCCCGCTTTCGCGGCTGCCGGCCCACCAGAATGCGGCCATGCGGCCGCCGGGCAGGGGGGTCATGGCACTGGAATGCGCCATGGGAGCGTTAGGCGGAGTTGGCAGCAGGGTGGCGCTGCGCGGAATGAAGCTGACCTTGCCGTGTTGGGCCGGGGCGACCAGCATGGCCGGGTTGGCAACGCGTACGTTGAGCCAGCGCCTTGCCTCGACTCCGGCAGCAATGACCAGGATGGCCACGCACATCACCTTGAAATAAAGGGATGCGTTGCCGGTTCTGTCTTGGGTGCTATCAGCCCTGGTGATGGCGCTAGCGCCCAAACGGAATTCCATCCTGATATTCCTATTTGCTAAGGTTCGGTCTGCAAGTGAAAATTCACAAGTGGAGCATCCTACAATAAAGAAAGCTTTTGTGGGAATTTTCTGAAAGATCGGTTCCCGGCTAGCAAAAACTTAGTTGTGTTAAATCAACATTCGGAGTCATTAAGCGGAAATATTGACTGCGTAGCATCGGGAACAGGCTGGCTTACAGGAGGCGCCATGTTCTTCATCCGATACTGCTGGACCTTGTCGCTTAAAGCGCAATTGGCAATCGGCATCGCGCTGCTGGCGGCGCTGGCGTCGGCGCATGGCAGCAATGCCCAGGCTGATGAGTTTGCAGCACTGCATCAGGCACGCTGCATGCAGCAGCCTGGTTTGCCAGCGGCCGAACTATGCGCGCTGCGCACAGTCCAGCTCGCTTCGCAGTTGCGCGGAGTGGAATTCGGCGACCAGGTCGCCGAAGCCTTGCGCTGACCGGCGGTGCCGGTTCAGATTTCGAGGTTGTCGATCAGGCGGGTGGTGCCGAGTTTGGCTGCGGCAAGCACCACCAGCTTTTCGCCTTGCGCCAGGTCGCCGGCGTTTGGCGGCTGCAAGTCGTTGCGCTTGCGGATCGAGATGTAGTCAGGCTTCCAGCCGCGCGCTGCCAGTTCGTCCATCGCCTTGTGCTCCAGCTGGAACACGTCGAGGTGGCCGCCGCGTACTTCATCTGCCACCTGGTTCAGCGCGCGGTACAGCGCAGGCGCTTCGGCGCGTTCGTCGGCCGACAGGTACATATTGCGCGAGGACAGGGCCAGGCCGTCGTCGGCGCGGTAGGTCTCGGCAGCGACGATCTCGGTCGGCATGCCAAGCTGGCGTGCCATGTTACGGACGATCATGAGTTGCTGGTAGTCCTTCTTGCCGAACACAGCCACTTTTGGCTGCACGCAGGAGAACAGCTTGGTCACCACGGTGCACACGCCACCGAAGAATCCCGGGCGGAACTCGCCTTCCAGCGTATTGCCCAGGCCGTCTGGCGGCTGTACGCGGTACTCCTGCGGTTCCGGATACATATCCTTTTCGGTTGGCGCGAACAGCACGTACACGCCTTCCTTCTCCAGCTTTTCCACGTCGGCCTGGAAGGTGCGCGGATACTTGTCGAAGTCTTCGTTCGGGCCGAACTGCAGGCGGTTCACGAAAATGGAAGCCACCACCGGGTCGCCGTGCTTGCGCGCCAGGCGCATCAGCGACAGGTGGCCTTCATGCAGGTTGCCCATGGTTGGCACGAAAGCGGTACGTAACTGGCCACTCAGCTGGTCGCGCAGTTCTTCGATATTGGAGATGATTTTCATAGTTTTTTTCAGGCAGGCGAATAAGCAAGGCGCACGTAAATCGGTGCGAACGGCTCCGCCTGGGTAATTTCAATCAGGGTTTCCTTGGCCAGCTCCAGCATCGCCACGAAGTTCACCACCACCACCGGCGGCGGCGATTCCGGGTTGAACAACTCGGTAAATTCGATGAAGCGGCTCGATTGGAGCTTGCGCAGGATGGAGGTCATGTGCTCGCGCACCGATAGCTCTTCGCGGGTGATCTTGTGGTGCTGCTTCAGCGTGGCGCGCTTCATCAGCGTGCGCCAGGCGTCCTGCAAGTCGACCACGGCCACTTCCGGCCAGGTGGGCACCAGGCTTTGTTCGATGAAGATCTGGGTGCGCACGAAGTCGCGGCCGACCTGGGGCAGGGTGTTCAGGTCGTAGGCGGCCAGCTTGATCTGTTCGTATTCGAGCAGGCGGCGCACCAGTTCCGCACGCGGGTCTTCCGCCTCCACGTCGAGGTCGTGCTGGCGCTGCGGTAGCAGCATGCGCGACTTGATCTCGATCAGCATGGCCGCCATCAGCAGGTATTCGGCGGCCAGCTCCAGGTTCGACTTGCGGATTTCCTCCACGTAGCTCAGGTATTGCAGCGTTACCTGGGCCATCGGGATGTCGAGGATGTTGAAGTTCTGCTTGCGGATCAGGTACAGCAGCAAGTCCAGCGGGCCTTCAAACGCTTCGAGGATGACTTCCAGCGCATCGGGCGGGATGTAGAGGTCGTTCGGCAGTTTGAGCACCGGCTCGCCGTACAGGCGTGCAAATGCGGCGCCTTCGGCTTCCGCCGGGGCGCTCGCGTCGGGTGGCGCGTCGTCCGCGCCGCTGCCTGGTCCGCCTGCATCAGGCGGCAAATCCGCGGCGACGGCCAGTTCTGCCTGTTCGGCCTGTTCGTCCACCGCGTCTTTTGGCGACATGCTGTGTGCCGTCCCGGCTCTTATACCTTGTTCTGGTACACGTAAGCCTGTTGCTTGACGGTCGAAGCCTTGTTACGGGCCTGTTCGTCCAGCGAAGTCATTGGCTTGTCCCACAGGATGGCGCGGCCGGCTTGCTGGCCAGCTTCCATTTGCGGGTTCTTGGCCTTCAGGTCCTTGATGAACAAGGTATGGTCGGACTCGTATTTGTGATTCTGCTTGAGGAATTTCATATTGTGAAAATAACTGGGTTCAGCAACGGACATTTTACCGTCTTTTCTCGTCAGAAACGATGCCGGATGCCAGCTACGTAGGTATTTCCCTTGCTAGCGTTGCTAATCTTGTCGTACATCAGCACCGCATACAGGTCGGTGCGCGGCGAAACGTTGTAATCGTAGCCGGCGGCGCCGGTGTCGCGGTGGAATTCCGGCACGACTTTGGCTTTCTCCGTCAGGCGTGACCAGGCCACCATCCAGCGTCCCGCGCCGCCATGGGTTGGGATGGTGAAGCCGGCGTGCACCGAATGGGCGTCGCGTTCGCTGACCTTGGCCTGGTGGTCGGAATAGGAAGCGAACAGCTTGATTGCCTTGAAGTCATAGGAAGCCGCGGCCAGGTAGGTCCGTTGTTCCGGCACTGCAGCGCTCAGGCCTGGTCCAAAGCGCACGTTCACTGCACCCACCGTCACAGCCAGTTCCTTGCCGGCATGTTTGGCGACTGCCGCCCAGTTGTTGTTATGGGCACCGGGCTGTTCGCCAAGCGAGTACTGGGCGACGAACGTAGTGTCATATACCGGGTTGGAAGCATATTGGATCGAGTTGCTCCAGCCGGTATCGCCCAGGGTCGCGTTGCCGCCGACCGCGGTATAAATCTGGTTGATCAGCGGCGAAAAGCGGGTCGAGGGCCCGAACGGGTTGATCTGGCCGGCGGCGACAAACAGGGGGTTGGCAATGCGCCCCAGGCGCACCAGGCCAAAATCGCCGGCCAGGCCGACGTTGGCATTACGTGCAAATATTGCCTCGCCGGGGAAGCGGCCTGCCTCGCCTGTATCGCCGCGGAAGAAGCCTTCGATCTGGAACTGGGCTTTCAGGCCGCCGCCCAGCGCTTCCGTGCCGGAAAAGCCGTAATAGGAGGTGATCATGCCGCCGCTGTTGACCGCGTTCACGGCCTGCGGCGCGCTGGCAGTCGCGGTGCGGCCGGCGAAGGCGTCGACCACGCCGTAGATCGTGACCTGGGTTTGCGCCGAAGCGGCGAAGGGAAGGATGAGGGTGATGGCTGGGAGCAGTCGTTTCATGGATACCTTCTTAATATTGTTGTTTAGGCCTCGTGCTGCGCCCCCATTGTCACTGCTGCCCAGTCCGCCGACAAGTGAATCTTCCCCGGGCGTGGGCGCGGAACCACGCGCCGGTTTGCCAGCGCACAGACTTGCAACTGTGCGCAAGCGACAGTGACGGCTCGATTCGGCAAAGGAGACCGCCATGACCCAGAGCAAACAACTCAGCAAACAGAACCGCCAAGCGGTGCAGAACGTCGAGTCCGACCAGACGGGCAACAGGAACACCGCCAAGCGCAACACGAAGAACGAGCAGTCCCGCACCAAGGCCGGTAGCGACGAGGGCGCGGGTGGCGGGGCAAAACAGAAGGCCAAGCGCGGTTAGTTCAGAAATAGCGTATCCTTGCGGGCACAATGAAACCCCGCACAGCGATACTCCTGACCATACCGCCACTGCTTTGGGCAGGGAATGCGATCGTCGGGCGCCTGGTGGCACACGACGTGCCGCCGATCCTGCTCAACTTCCTGCGCTGGGCAATTGCGTTTATCTTGCTGCTGCCATTCGCCGGGCCGATTTTCCGCCGCGGCAGTGGCCTCTGGGCCAACTGGCGGCGCTTCACGTGGCTGGGCTTGCTCGGCATCGGGCTCTACAACGCGCTTCAATACCTCGCCCTGCAAAGTTCCACGCCAATCAATGTGACACTGGTGGCGTCAGGCATGCCGGTCTGGATGATGCTGACCGGCTGGCTGTTTTTCGGTGCTGGCGTCTCGCGGCGCCCGGTCGCCGGTGCTGTGTTGTCCATTGCCGGGGTGTTATTGGTATTGGCGCGCGGCGAATGGACCCATTTAATGGAGTTGCGCCTGGTGGCCGGCGATATATTCATGATCCTGGCAACGATTGCATGGTCCTTATATAGCTGGCTGCTAACCCGCACTACGGGACCTGCTGATATTCGCGGGCATTGGGCGAGTTTCCTGCTGGCGCAAGTGGCATTTGGCGCGGCTTGGTCTGGATTATTTGCCGCCGGCGAGGCTGTCATTTCCGCGGCTGTTATTCACTGGAGCTGGCCTTTATTCGCCGCGCTGCTGTATGTCGCAATCGGGCCGGCGATTATCGCTTTTCGGTGCTGGGGCGCCGGCGTTCAACAGGCTGGACCGGCAGTCGCGGCATTCTTTGTCAACCTGACGCCATTATTTACTGCATTGCTGTCGTCCTTGATTCTCGGGGAAGCGCCGAAAATTTATCACGCCATCGCATTTATCCTGATTATCGGCGGGATTATTGTTTCCTCCGGCCGTGCGCCAGCCCGGCGTTGAATCTGATAATTTCAAATTTTCCGCCGGAGGTTGCCATGCGTATCCTCGCTCCTGCCGCGCTGGTCGCGGCACTCCTCGTTTCCGCCTGCCAGAAGCCGCCGCCCAAGCCGCCCAAGCCCATAGCAGCGCTGGAAGTCGGGGGCGGCCAGTTATTGGCGCAATCAAGCCAATAATTGGCGTATATCAGAAATCGATGCTGGCCGAAACGGTTGCTGTGCGCGGCGCGCCGGCAACCAGGTAGCCGGCGCCGGGATAACCGCCCGCCGATGCCCAGTAATGATGGTCGAAGGCATTATCAAGGCGGACACGGAAGGTCACGTCTCGGTCGGCAATACGGGTTGTGTAATTCAGGCCCAGGTCAATGCGGTTCCACGACGGTAATTGCTGCTGGTTGGCGCCATCGGCAAATTGCTTGGACGTTTAAACCGCCCGTGCATTGAATGTCAGGCCAGGCACTGCATTCAAATCCCATTCGCCGCCGATATTCAGCTGGGTTTTCGGTACCCCAATGACGTCCTTGCCCTGGTTAACGGCGCCGGCGGTGCGGCGCTGTTCGGCATCCAGCAGGGTCAGGCCGCCCAGCAGGCGCACGCCGCGCATCGGATTGCCGAATACCGATAATTCCAGGCCGCGATTGCGCTGTTCACCGAAAACGCCGAAATGGCGGTTTTCGACATGAGCCGACGGCATGCCGGTGGAAAATACCGCGGCGCTGAATCCCAGCGAACCGGTATCGAATTTCACGCCCAGTTCCTTCTGCCGCGACGTGTAGGGTGCGAAAGTTTCGCCGACATTATCGATGTCGGTGCCTGAGGCGACCGGGCCCTGCTGCAAGCCTTCGATGTAGTTGGCGTAGAGCGACATCCCTTTGGCCGGTTTGAAAACAATGCCGGCCATCGGCGAGACGGCGCTTGCGTCGTAGGCCGCATTTTCGGCGCCTGTGTTGTAGTCGTAGCCAAACACCTTCATCGACTGGTGGCGGATACCTGCGGTCAGCAGCCATCGGCCCTGGTCAAGCGACATGGTGTCGGCAAGGGCGTAGCTGGACAGGATGCTCTTGCTGGTGACCAGCGGCTCATCCATTTTGCCGCCAGTGAAGAAATTGGCGGCTGGCGCTGCCACGTCCACCGGGCGGTAAATATTGGTCGCAAACCCGGGGAAGAAGTTGCTCATTGCGTAAGCGTTCTTCGACTCCTGCCAATAGCCGGATAAAGTCGCGCTCAGGCTGTGGCTGATGGCGCCGGTTTGCAGCTTGCCGCGCAGGCCGGCCTCGCCCGTGCGCACGCTGTCTTTGCGGGCATTGTCGAAACGGTACATGGTGGCGCTGCCGTCGCTGGCGCTGACTGTCGGCGAAGCGAGGATATTGAATTCCTTGCCGCTGCGGACACCCAAGGCGGCCCAGGCCACGGCGTCTTTGGCCAGGTCGATTTCGCCGCGCAGGGTGCCGAAGGTGTCGCGCTCTTCCGAAGTGGTCCAGTTTTGCGCAAAATTGGACGAGGCATCGGGAGCGACCGGCAGGGCAATGCCGGGCGCCACGGTCACACTTGGACGTGCCCCGGTCAATTCGTGCGATTGGTGGCCGATGTCTGCCGACAGGCGATAGCCATTGCCACGATAGTCCAGGCCCGCTGACAGCACGCTCAGCTCGCGGCCCTCGCGGTCGATCGCAGTGCCGCCATCGCGGCGTACGGCATTGATGCGCAGGCCGGTGCGCTGCTCGGGCCCGAAGCGGCGCCCCAGGTCCAGTGCTGCATAGCCCTGGCCTCC
The DNA here is from genome assembly GCF_049913255.1 of Pseudoduganella sp. R-43. Taxonomy (NCBI): domain Bacteria; kingdom Pseudomonadati; phylum Pseudomonadota; class Betaproteobacteria; order Burkholderiales; family Oxalobacteraceae; genus Pseudoduganella; species Pseudoduganella sp. R-43. The sequence continues at coordinate 4,741,782 of NZ_CP183988.1, read as the reverse complement.
AGATTCGGCGCCAATCGTCAGTGATGTCAAGTCGCGGTTGCCGGCGCGCTTGGGCAGCAGGTTGATGGTGCCGCCGATGCCGCCGCCGCCCGGTTGGGCGCCGTTGATGAAAGTGTTCGCGCCACGGAAGACTTCCACGCGCTCCAACAACTCGGAGGCGACAAACTGGCGCGGCAGCATGCCGTACAGGCCGTTATATGCCAGGTCGTCAGAATTGACGGCGAAGCCGCGGATCACGTACAGCTCCTGGTAATTGCCGAAGCCGCGCGCCACCCGCACGGACGGATCGTTCTGCAGCACGTCGGCCACCGACCGTGCCTGCTGGTCCTGGATCAGGGCCTGGGTGTAGTTGGTGGTATTGAACGGCGTGTCCATCATGTCCATGTTGCCCAGCAGGCCGAGGCGGCCGCCGCGAGCGACCTGGCCGCCGGCATACGCCTTGGGCAGGCCTTCGGCCGAGGCGTCGGCGGAGGCGCTGACGACCACGGTCTGCATGTCCTCGGCGGTTGCTGGACTGCTTGCCAGGATGGCGGCTGCGAAGGCGAGGGGAGTGAGTTTGTACATGGAAGACTAGCCAAAATTAGTTGCTGAATGTAATATCTTGGACGAAATGCGAATCGTTCGCATTTGCATAGTTTAACAATTGCCCCGATGAGCCCGAAAATTACCCGCCGCTGGGCGTGGATCCACAAATGGAGCAGCCTGGTCTGCACCGTCTTCATGCTGCTGCTTTGCCTGACCGGGCTGCCGCTGATTTATCACCACGAGATCGGCCATGTGATGGGCTACGAGACGGAAGCGCCGGAAATGCCGGCAAACACCCCGAAAGCCAACATCGACGACATCATCGCGGCAGGCAAGGCCCTGTACCCCGGCAAGATCATGATGTACATGTCGCAAGAGGCCGATGAACCGAACATCTGGAACCTGACCCTGGGCGACCATCCGACCGACGAGAACTTCAAGCCGGTCGCGGTCGATGCGCGCACGGACAAAGTCCTGGCGCAACACAATTTCGAGGACACCTTCCTGGGCGTGATGTTCCATCTGCACGTGGACCTGTATGCGGGCCTGTGGGGCAAGCTCTTCCTCGGTTTCATGGGCTTGCTGCTGGTCGTTGCAATCATTTCCGGCGTGGTCTTGTACGCGCCGTTCATGCGCAAGCTCGATTTCGGCACGGTGCGGCGCGACCGTGCTCCGCGCCTGAAATGGCTGGACATGCATAACCTGCTGGGCATCGTGACGCTGGTTTGGGCGCTGGTGGTGGGCGCGACCGGCATGATCAATACCTGGGCCGACTTGCTGCTCAAGTACTGGCAGGTCACGGAAATGGCGGAAATGGTGGCGCCCTACAAGAACCTGCCACCGCCGTCCACGCTGGCGTCGATGCAGGATTCCATGCAGCGCGCCCTGGCGGCCGAACCGGGCATGAAGATCGGCTTTATCGCCTTCCCGGGGACGCCATTTACCAGCGCGCATCACTACGGCATCTTCATGCGCGGCGACCAGGCGCTGACGTCGCGCCTGTACAAGCCGGTGCTGGTCGATGCGCAAACGGCGCAGGTCACCGATAACCGCGACTTGCCGTGGTACCTGACCGCGCTACTGATTTCGCAGCCGCTGCACTTCGGTGATTACGGCGGCCAGGCCATGAAATTGCTGTGGGCCTTGCTCGACATCGCCACGATCATCGTGCTGGGCAGCGGCCTCTACCTGTGGCTCAAGCGCGGCGTTGTTGCGGGCGCCAACGCGGCCCCCGCCGATATGGCGGAGGTACCGGCAGTCGCGCTGGAAGGAGCCGGCAAATGAACTGGAAACTCTGGGGCGCCCCGATCGCGCTCGGTGTCTCGACCACCATCGGCCTGGTTTCCGCGCTGGTAGGGGATGGATGGCTGGACGCCATCTCCGCCGTCACCCTCGGGGCACCGGTCGCGGCCGGCATCTGGTACGGCTGGCGTCGTAGCTGAAATTCCTTGATCCAGGGCGCGGCAAAGCCCGCCGTTCAGGCCGGGGTCAAGAGCGCGGACGGCGAAGCCGTCCTGCACACTTAGTGTGGTGTCTTTTGCTGTTCGACGTACTGGCGAATCACCGCTATCGGCGCACCACCGCAACTGCCAGCAAAATAGGATGGTGACCACAAGGTGCCGCCCCATAGCTTCTGGCGGATACTTGGATAATGCTTTTTGCGGATCATCCTGCTCGAGACGCCTTTCAGGCTGTTGACCAAATGCGAGACGGCGACTTTGGGTGGGTAGTTCACCAGCAGGTGCACTTGATCGTGTTCGCCGTCAAATTCCACCAGCTCGGACTCGAAGTCTGCGCAGACGTTGGCGAAGATCGGCCGCAGGTCTTCCAGGATATCCTTGGTAAAGACATCGCGGCGATATTTTGTCACAAAGACCAAATGGACATGCATCATGAAGACGCAATGCCTACCGTGCCTGAGGTCGCTTGAAATGGCCATAGACCAAAATATACTGAATCCATGGAGCGTCTTCAAGCCTACAAATTCGAGCTGAAGCCAAGCGGTGGCCAACTATCTCTCTTGCGCCGCTTCGCCGGCGCATGCCGCTACGTCTTCAACAAGGCGTTGGCACTGCAACAGGAGAATTACGCGGCCGGCAACGGCTATATCGGTTACGTGGCCATGGCGAGAAATTTGACGGCATGGCGTCATGACCAGGAAACGCCATGGCTGCGGGATGCGCCATGTCACCCGTTGCAGCATGCGTTGAAACATCTCGACGCAGCCTTTCGAAACTTCTTTGCCAAGCGCACGGGCTGCCCCCGCTTCAAGCGCAAAGGCTGCGGTGATGCATTCCGCTACCCGGATCCGAAACAGATCAAACTCGATCAGGGCAATAGCCGCATCTTCCTGCCCAAGCTGGGCTGGCTGCGCTACAGGAACAGCCGTCAAGTCCTGGGGGAAGTGCGCAATGTCACGGTCTGCTGCGCAGCCGGTAAATGGTTTGTCGCTATCCAGACCCGGCGTGAGGTCGAAGAGTGTCTTCCTGCCGGTAAAACAGCCATCGGCGTGGACGTCGGCATTGTTCATCTCGCTGCCACGAGCGACGGGAAATTCGTCGAGGCAGCCAATAGCTACAGGAAGCATCTAAAACGCCTGTCTCTGCTCCAGCGTCGCATGAGCCGCAAGGTGAAATTCAGCAGCAACTGGCAAAAGGCGAAAGCCGGTGTGCAGAAGCTCCACGCCCGCATTGCCAACCTTCGTAAAGACGTCTTGCACAAGGCCTCCACGACGATCAGCAAAACCCACGCGATCGTCTGCATCGAGGATCTGCAGATTGGCAATATGGTGCGTTCGGCCAAAGGGACATTGCAGCAGCCTGGACGAATGGTTGCTCAGAAAAGCGCCCTGAATCGTCGCATCCTGGACCAGGGATGGGGGGAATTCAGGCGACAGCTGGAATACAAGCTGGCCTGGCGGGGCGGCATATTGCAGGTCGTGCCGCCGCGGCATACAAGCCAGACTTGCCCGAGCTGCGGACATGTGTCGCCAGAGAACCGGCGAACGCAAGCGAAATTTAAATGTGTCGCATGTGCTTATGAAAATCACGCCGATATGGTTGGCGCGATCAATATTTTAGAGCGGGGACTCCGCTTGTTAGCCTGTGGAGAGCGGAGCAGTCAGGCCGCCCGATGAAGCAGGAACCCGCCGAATCGACCTGAGTGCTTTTGCGTTCAGGCGACGTAGGAATCCCCCCCTTCCCGGCCGTATGGCCGGCGAACGTTAGTGAGAGGGGGAGGAGGTCAACCAGCTTAAGCGGGAAAGTGGCGGCTTAAAACTAGAGTGAGATTCATTCTCATTTGCGTTGAAAGCCATGACCCGTTTCAGCCCCACCCAGATCTCCCTGGCCGTTGCCGCCGCATTCCCCGCCTGCTCCGCTTTTGCCGATGACTCCCAAGTACTGCCGCAAGTGGATGTGCATGCGGCGGCGGAGCAGGGCTATGCCCAGCAGTCGACTTCGACCGCCACCAAGCTGGGTGTGGTGTATCGCGACAGCATTTACACCTCGACGGCCAATACCGTGATCCTGCCATCGTACACGCGTGTGGATGGCGCGCTGTTCTACAGCTTCGGCAGCGACTACCGCCTGCAACTGAACGTCGAGAACCTGCTCGACAAGAAGTACTACGCTTCAGCGCACGGTGACAACAACATCATGCCCGGCGCCCCGCGCAGCTACAAGCTGTCCCTGAACGCCAAGTTCTGACCCGGCCGGCCTGTTACTCACGTCCGGCTCTGCGGGCGGGAGGGCACTGGCGGCGCGTGTACAGGAACGACCAGATTGAAACGGAAACTCCGACCGTAACGCCAATGGCTCCGATTGCAAACACCAAATAATTCAACATTGCAGCCTACCTCACGAGGTGATGGAAAGTTGCCAGGCAAAGTAATGCGGACGCAGAGGTGCTTAGATCGCCCGTTCGCCTTTCTCCAACCATGATTAGAGTATAGCGCTGTCAGTGGCGTAGCAGGCGGCGCATGACCAGTGGGGCCGGTTCCAGCGGGTTGGCGTGGGAGTATTCGAGTTCCTCGGCCAGGGTGAATTCGTAGGCAGTGTAGAAGTCGATCAGCTTGGGCTGGTCGCTGCGCACGGCGAGGCGCAGTTCTTCGATGCCGGCGGCCAGGGCGTGATGGATCACGGCTTCCAGCAGGTGCTGCGACAGGTTGGTGCCGCGGTAGTCGGCTACCACGCCCATGCGCAGGATTTCCCACACATCAGGCTCCGCATCGAGCGGCAGCCAGCGCACGGAGCCGATCGGCGTGTCGCCGTCGAGCAAAATAAAACCGCCGCCGTCGCGCAGGTGGTCGGCGACGTAGACGGCGGTTTCACGGTGTCCGCTGGAGGTGACATTGACCTTGCCGGCCCACGCTTTGCGCGTGAGCTCGGCGATCAGGGGCGCATCTTCAGCAGTTGCTTCGCGGACGATTATGTCCATGCTTAGCTGATGCGCATGCCCGGCGTGGCGCCCGGCCATGGGTTGAGGATGTAGATGCCTGGATTGGACTTCTCATCAACCGCCGATGCTGCCATCACCATGCCTTCGGAGACGCCGAACTTCATCTTGCGTGGCGCCAGGTTGGCAACCAGGACGGTCAGCTTGCCGACCAGGTCTTCCGGCTGGTACATCGACTTGATGCCGGAGAAGACGTTGCGGTGGCGGCCTTCGCCCGCGTCCAGCGTCAGGCGCAGCAGCTTGTCGGAACCTTCAACGTGTTCGCAGTTGACGATTTTGGCGATGCGCAGGTCGACCTTGAAGAAATCGTCGACCGAGATTTCGGGGGCGATGACTTCGATGCCAGTTTCGGTGACGGCAGGGCCAGCAGGAGCCTTGGACTTGGCGGCTTTCTCAGGCTTGGCTGCGGCGGCTGCAGGAGCGGCGGCGGCCGGCGCAGGCGCGTCGAACAGGTCCTCGATCATCTTGGCGTCCACGCGGGTCATCAGGTGGCTGTAGGCGCCGATGGTGCGGCCAAGCAGCGGCTGCCATGCGGCGCCCGATGCCACCGAGGTATCGGCCCAGGTGTAAGCGGCATCGTTCAGGAAGGTGCGCACATTGCTTGCAACGCCCGGCAGCACTGGCGACAGCAGGATGGTCAGCTGGCGGAACAGGATCAGGGCAGTGGTGCAGACGTCGTGCAGTTCGGCCAGCTTGGTGTCGTCCTTGGCCAGCACCCACGGCTTGTTCTCGTCGACGAAGCGGTTGGCCACGTCGGCAATTTCCATGATTTCACGCAGGGCCTTGCCGAATTCGCGCGCTTCGAAGTTGGCGGCGATGGAGGCCTGGCGCTCGCTGCCGTCTTCGCCAACCAGGGCTTTCTTGATCCATTCCTGCGAGGATGCGGACAGTTCGGAAGCCAGCTTGCCTTCGAACTTCTTGGCAATAAAGCCAGCGCAGCGGGAGGCGATGTTGACGAACTTGCCGATCAGGTCAGAGTTCACGCGCGCCACGAAGTCGTCGCCGGTGAAGTCCAGGTCTTCGACGCGGGAGTTCAGCTTGTAGGCCAGGTAGTAGCGCAGCCATTCCGGATTCATGCCCAGGTTCAGGTAGCGCAGCGGCGAAATGCCGGTGCCGCGCGACTTGGACATCTTCTCGTTGTTCACGGTCAGGTGGCCGTGCACGGCAACCTTCATGCGGTCGATGGTCGGGTGCTTGGCAAATTGCAGCATCGCAGGCCAGAACAGCAGGTGGAAGGACACGATGTCCTTGCCGATGAAGTGAATCTGTTCCGTGCCCGGATCGGCCAGCAGCGCGTCGTAGTCGATGCCTTTCTTGCCGCAGTAGTTCTTCAGTGAAGCCAGGTAGCCGACCGGCGCATCCAGCCAGACGTAGAAGTATTTGTTCGGCGCGTCAGGAATCGGGATGCCGAAGTAGGGCGCATCGCGCGAGATATCCCAGTCCGCCAGCTTTTCGCCGGCTTCGCCCAGCCATTCGGAGACCTTGTTCACCATCTCAGGCTGCAAACGGCCCGGGGTGTTCAGCCAGTCGCGCAGGAACTCGAAGCAGCGCGGGTCGGACAGCTTGAAGAAGTACTGTTCCGAAGGCTTCAGGATCGGGGTGGCGTTGGTAAACACCGAGTACGGGTTGATCAGGTCGGTCGGCTGGTAAGCAGCGCCGCACACTTCGCAGTTGTCGCCGTACTGGTCCTTGGCGTGGCACTTCGGGCACTCGCCCTTGATGTTGCGGTCGGCCAGGAACATGCCCTTGACCGGGTCGAAAAAGCGGTCAACGGTCTTGGTCTGGATCAGGCCAGCGTCGCGCAGCTTGCGGTAGATGCCCTGGGACAGTTCCACGTTTTCCGGCGAATCGGTGGAATACCAGTTATCGAAAGCGATATGGAAACCGTCCAGGTACTGCGGGCGGCCGGCGGCGATCTTGGCCACGAATTCCTGCGGGGTGATGCCTTCTTTTTCAGCGGCGATCATGATCGGGGTGCCGTGGGTGTCATCGGCGCCCACGAAGTGCACTTCGCGCAAACCGTCGCCCTCGGCCTGCATTCGCTGGAAACGGACCCAGATGTCGGCCTGGATGTACTCCATCATGTGGCCGATGTGGAAGGCAGCGTTTGCGTATGGCAGGGCAGTGGTGACGAACAGCTTGCGAGTCATAATTGATGCGCTTGTAAGGTGGATAAAAAGAGCATTTTACCAGCGGATGCGCTAGACTGCGCCATCACCAATGGAGAATTGCATGAGTATCACCGTAGATGACGTCAAATCAGCACTGTCCAAAGTAATTGACCCTAATACAAACAAGGACTTTGTTTCCTCCAAATCGGTCCGCAACCTGAAGGTCGAGGGCGGCGAAATCAGCCTGGAGATCGAGCTGGGCTATCCAGCCAAGTCGCAAATCGAATCGATCCGCGCCAATGTGCTGGCTGCCTTGCAGCCGCTGGGCGCGAAAGTGAACCTGAACATCGCCAGCAAGATCATTTCCCACAGCGTGCAGCGCGGCCTGAAGCTGATGCCGAACGTGAAGAATATCATCGCCGTTGCTTCAGGCAAGGGTGGCGTCGGCAAATCGACCACCGCTGTCAACCTGGCGCTGGCGCTGGCTGCCGAAGGCGCGTCCGTGGGCGTGCTGGATGCCGATATTTACGGCCCGTCGCAGCCGATGATGCTGGGCGTTTCCGGCCGTCCGACCACTTCCGACGGCAAGACCATGGACCCGATGGAAGGCCATGGCATCCAGGTTTCCTCGATCGGTTTCCTGATTGACCCTGACGAGCCGATGGTGTGGCGCGGTCCGATGGTCACCCAGGCCCTGCAGCAGCTGCTGGAACAGACCAACTGGCGCGACCTGGACTACCTGATTGTCGATATGCCGCCTGGTACTGGCGACATCCAGTTGACCCTGTCCCAGAAGGTGCCGGTGACCGGTGCCGTGATCGTCACCACGCCGCAGGACATCGCGCTGCTGGACGCGCGCAAGGGCCTGAAGATGTTCGAGAAGGTCGGCATCCCGATCCTGGGCGTGGTGGAGAACATGAGCACCCATATCTGCTCGAACTGCGGCCATGTGGAAGAAATCTTCGGCCATGGTGGCGGCGAAAAGATGTGTGCCGATTTTGGCGTGGACTTCCTGGGCGCGCTGCCTTTGAAGCTGGCGATCCGCGAGCAGGCCGATTCCGGCAAGCCGACTGTGGTTGCTGAGCCGGATGGCGCCGAAGCTGCGATTTACAAGGCGATCGCGCGCAAGGTGGCGGTGAAGGTGGCCGAAAAGGCCAAGGATATGAGCAGCAAGTTCCCTAGCATCGTCATCAAGCACGACTGATGCTGCGCGCCATCCCTTGCGCGGTACTTGCCGCACTGGCCGGTTGCTCGGCATTGCCACCGGTTGCCGAGTCGCCTGCGCCAGTTCGTGCGGCAGCATGGGTGCCGCAGCAGCACGCAGCCACCACTGAGCTGCGCGGCCTGTCCGTCCTGAGCGATAAGGTGGCGTGGGCCAGTGGCGCCAAGGGTACCGTGCTTTGTACAGTGGATGGCGAGCATTGGACGCTACTTGCGGTGCCCGGCGCGGAAGCTTTCGACTTCCGCGATATCGAAGCATTTGACGCCAACACGGCCATCGTGCTGGGCGCCGGCCCCGGTGCGGCCTCACGCATGTATCGCACACGCGACGGAGGCGCCAGCTGGCAACTGCTGGTCGTGAACAAGGATGCTGAAGGCTTCTGGGATGCCATGGCGTTCTGGGATAGCCGCAACGGCATTGTGTTCGGCGACCCGGTGCGCGGCGCCTTCCAGATCCTCGTGACCAGCGACGGCGGCGAAAGCTGGCAACCAGTGAGCGACCCTGGCGGCCTGGCAGCGCTTCCGCAGGAGGGCGCGTTCGCCGCCAGTGGAACCTGCCTGAGCGTGGGCGGGAGGGCCGATGCGTGGTTTGTCACCGGTGGGGGAGCCCAATCACGGGTGTTCCGCTCGGTCGACCGAGGACAAAGCTGGCAGGCCGCGACGCTGCAGATTCCGGCTGCTGCGACTAGCAAGGGCGCCTTCTCGGTCGGGTTTGCCGGCAACGGGCGCGGCATCGTTGCAGGAGGCGACTACAAGGAGCCATCGCTGGAAACGCTGAATGGCGCCATCAGTCTCGATGGCGGGGCAGGCTGGTCGCCAGCGCAAATCCTGCCTGCCGGCTTCATGTCGGCAGTGGTGCCTGTGCCCGGGACAAGCGGCACTTTCGTGGCCGTTGGCCTGGCCGGCTCGGGCTATACCCGCGACGGAGGCAAAAGCTGGGCAATTATCGAAAAGGAAACGAAACTGAACGCCGTTGGCTTTTCAGCTTCCGGCGCCGGATGGGCAGTCGGGCCGAAAGGCTTGATCGTCAAGTACGTTGGACCCCCTCTCAGATAAGGAGACAGATATGCAGAAGATCCTGGCGGCCCTCGCAATGACCCTGGTTGCAGGCACAGTGGCAGCGCAATCGGTGGATTTCACCGAGCCCAAGAACGGCGCGGTTGTCAGCAGCCCATTCAAGGTCAAATTTGCGGTCACCGGCATGGAAGTGAAGCCAGCCGGCACCATGGACAGCAACACCGGCCACCACCACCTGCTGATCAATGGCGACAGCATGAAGGTTGGCGAATCGATCCCCTTCGACGAAACCCACCTGCACTTTGGCAAAGGCCAGACCGAAACCGAAGTCACGCTGCCGCCGGGCACCTACAAACTGACGATGCAATTCGCCAACGGCGCCCATCAAAGCTACGGCCCCGGCCTGTCCAAGAGCATCACCGTCACAGTCAAGTAACTGTTGAAAGTCGGGGTCAGGTCTGGCAATCGGACATTTTGTCCGATTGCCAGACCTGACCCCGACTTTCATTACAGGTAGAATTACGCCTTTATATTTTTCGCTTTCCACTCGAAATGACTCAAGTCCGTACCCGTTTCGCACCTAGCCCGACCGGTTTCCTGCATCTTGGCGGCGCGCGCACTGCGCTGTATTCCTGGGCTTTCGCACGCCACTTCGGCGGTACTTTCGTGCTGCGTATCGAAGACACCGACCTGGAGCGTTCGACCCCGGAAGCGGTGCAGGCGATCCTGGATGGCATGGAGTGGCTCGGCCTGCAGCATGACGAAGGCCCGTTCTACCAGATGAAGCGGATGGACCGTTACCGCGAAGTGGTGGCGCAGATGCTGGCTGCCGGTACCGCCTATCATTGCTATTCGTCGCCGGAAGAAGTGCAGGCCATGCGCGACAAGGCGACTGCGGCCGGCGAAAAGCCGCGCTACGACGGTACCTGGCGTCCGGAAGAGGGCAAGACCTTGCCGCCGGTCCCGGCTGACCGCAAGCCTGTGGTGCGTTTCAAGAATCCGCTGGATGGCGATGTGAGCTGGACTGACGTGGTCAAGGGCCCGATCACCATTTCCAACAAGGAGCTGGACGACCTGGTCATCGCCCGCCCGGACGGCACCCCAACCTACAATTTCTGCGTTGCGGTGGACGATTGGGATATGCAGATCACTCACGTTCTGCGCGGCGACGACCACGTGAACAACACTCCGCGCCAGATCAACATCCTGCGCGCCATCGGCGCCAAGCTGCCGGAGTACGGCCACCTGCCGATGATCCTGGGCTCGGATGGGTCCAAGCTGTCCAAGCGCCACGGCGCCGTCAGCGTGATCGACTATGCCGACAAGGGCTACCTGCCGGAAGCCATGCTGAACTACCTGGCGCGCCTGGGCTGGTCGCATGGCAACGATGAGCTGTTCTCGATGGAGCAGTTCACCGAATGGTTCAACCTGGAGAGCCTGACCGCGTCGTCGGCGCAGTTCGACTTCGACAAGCTGGCCTGGGTCAACAACCACTGGATCAAGCAAGCCGACAACGCCCGCCTGGCCGAGCTCGCCAAGAAGCCGCTGCTGGCTGCCGGCGCCGTCTTCGAGGGCGCGCCTGAACTGGCCACCGTGATCGGCCTGCTGAAGGACCGCGCCAACACCATCGTCGAACTGGCCGACGCTGCAATGCTGTTCTACCGCGCGCCCAACCCTGATGCGGCCCTGATGACCCAGCATTACACCGATGCCGTCAAGCCTGCCGTGGCCGACTTCGCTGTCCGCATCGCCACTGTCGAGTGGACCAAGGAAGCCATCGCCGCCATGATCAAGGAAGTGCTGGCCGCACACGGCCTGAAAATGCCTCAGCTGGCGATGCCGCTGCGCCTGATGGTGGCCGGCCAACTGCAGACGCCTGCTATCGATGCAGTGCTGCAATTGTTCGGACGCGACACCGTGGCAGCCCGCCTGAGCAAGTTTGCGTAAATAATTTCGACAATCTTGCAAATTAGCATTTGCAATTTAAAGAAGGGCTGCTATACTTCTGTCTCCTTCGAAAACGGGGGTATAGCTCAGCTGGGAGAGCGCTTGCATGGCATGCAAGAGGTCAGCGGTTCGATCCCGCTTACCTCCACCAGTTTAGCGAAGGAAAAGCAGTAAAACGGTAGTAAAGGCAGTCCAGGGTCCCCATCGTCTAGAGGCCTAGGACATCACCCTTTCACGGTGAGTACCGGGGTTCGAATCCCCGTGGGGACGCCAAGAGCAGTAACAATCTGTGCCAGCATGGGGGTATAGCTCAGCTGGGAGAGCGCTTGCATGGCATGCAAGAGGTCAGCGGTTCGATCCCGCTTACCTCCACCAACGCGGCAGAGATTGATAGTAGTAACGGAAAGTCCATATGGTCCCCATCGTCTAGAGGCCTAGGACATCACCCTTTCACGGTGAGTACCGGGGTTCGAATCCCCGTGGGGACGCCAAGCTTTTCGCATTATGTTGTGCCCAGGGGGGTATAGCTCAGCTGGGAGAGCGCTTGCATGGCATGCAAGAGGTCAGCGGTTCGATCCCGCTTACCTCCACCAACAAGGCACAACGTAGCAATAGTCCAACAGGTCCCCATCGTCTAGAGGCCTAGGACATCACCCTTTCACGGTGAGTACCGGGGTTCGAATCCCCGTGGGGACGCCAGCATTTCTTCTTACTTCCATCCAAAACAGCCTAAAAAGCGTGCAAGCTTAACTCCTTTGCATCTTCGTGGTTTGCGTACTAATATGAGTTACGGACCCTGCACAGGAGGAAGTCATGGAACTTCGCGTGTTGCAATCGCATCGCTGGGTGGCGCGCCAGGCTGACTGGACCGCCGCAGCCATCGCCGGTTTCGGAGCCGGCGGTATCCTGATGTTGATGGAGTTGTTATGGGCCACCGTGCAAGGCGGTGACCGATGGCTGACAACCCGGATGGTAGCGGCGATGGTCATGGGCTGGGAGGTGCTGCAAACTTCCGGCTACGATCTGACCGTCGTGATTGCGGCGCTGGCAGTCCACTATATCCTCGGCATTACCTTCGCCATGATGCTGGCGGCCATCATCGCGCCGTTCCAGCTCGACTCGAGCATGGGCCTGGTAGCGCTGACCGGCGCCGCGTTTGGCGTACTTCTTTATGTACTGAATTTCTACGGCATGTCAGGCGCCTTTACCTGGTTTGCCGATTTGCGAGGATGGACAACCTTTGGCGCCCATGTCGTGTTCGGCGCCTGCTGTGCCGTGTTTTACCGCATGCTTGAGAGGCCAGAAAAACGCGAGTGAATAAGCCTTGGCAAGGTCGCCCCGCCAGTGAGCGGGGCGTAGCCGTGTGTAGTTTCCCCATAACTAACCGGGCTTATCATTATGGCGTTGGCAATCTCCCTTATCCTGATTGTTCTTGGCGCGATTATTTTTCACTGGCTCAGCCCATGGTGGCTGACTCCCATAGCCTCCAACTGGCAGGCGATGGACGATGCTTTGATGATCACGCTCGTGATCTGCGCCGCTCTCTTCATCATCATCCACCTGTTTGTCGCCTACGCCGTGGTCAAGTTCCGCCACCGCGAGGGCCATCGCGCCGCGGCGGAATCGCATAACGGCAAGCTGGAGTGGTGGCTGATCGGCGCCACCTCGCTCGGCATCGTGGCGATGCTGGCGCCGGGCCTGAACGTCTATGCCAAACTGATTTCGCCGCCGCCCAATGCCAGCGTGTTCGAAGTGATGGGCAAGCAGTGGGACTGGCATTTCCGCCTGCCTGGCAAGGACAATAAACTCGGCGCGACGGACGTGCGCTTCATCAATGCCACCAATCCCTTCGGCATCAACCCGGAAGATCCGGCCGGGCAGGATGATGTGCTGGTCGACGGCAGCGAGATCCATATTCCGCTCAACCAGCCGGTCAAGGTCATGCTGCGTGCGCAGGACGTGCTGCACGATTTCTACGTGCCGCAATTCCGCACCCGCATGAACATGGTACCAGGCCTGGTGACGCATTTCTGGCTGACGCCAACGCAAACCGGGCGCTTCGAAGTGCTGTGCGCCCAGCTTTGCGGTGTTGGGCATTCGAATATGCGCAGCGCCGTCGTGGTTGAGGAGCAGGCCGTCTACGATGCCTGGCTGGCGAAACAGCCGACCTTCAGTGGCCAAGGCGCCGTGGGCGGTGTCGGCGGCCCTGCGGAGCCGGGCAAGCAGGGCAGGCTGATCGCGCAATCGAAAGGCTGCGTAGCCTGCCACAGCGTAGACGGGGCGCCGAGCGTCGGCCCGACCTGGAAAGGGTTGTTTGGCAAGCAGGAGACGCTGGAAGGCGGCACTACCGTCGCAGTGGATGAAGCCTACCTGAAGCAATCCATCAACGACCCCAAGGCCAAAGTGGTCAAGGGCTTCCCGAACATCATGCCACCTAACCAGCTAAGCGATGAAGAAATGGCGGCGATGATCGACTACATCAAGACTGTACGCTGAGGAGACCTCGCATGTCTTATGGTGAAGAGCACGGCCACGACGACGAAGGCCATCACGCCCCGCAAAGCTTCTGGACCAAGTATGTCTGGAGCCAGGATCACAAGGTGATCGCGATCCAGTACACGCTGACGGCGCTGTTCATCGGTACTGTTGGCCTGATCCTGTCGGACCTCATGCGGCTGCAGCTTGGTTTCCCCGGCCAATTCAAGTTCATCGACCCGAACAGCTATTACCAGTTCATTACCATGCACGGCATGATCATGGTGGTGTACCTGCTGACGGCATTGTTCCTCGGAGGCTTCGGCAATTACCTCATTCCGCTGATGGTCGGGGCGCGCGACATGGTGTTCCCGTTCCTGAACATGCTGTCGTACTGGTTCTACCTGCTGGCGGTGGTCGTGCTGTGCGTGAGCTTCTTCGTGCCCGGTGGGCCGACTGGCGCAGGCTGGACGCTGTATCCCCCGCAAGCGATCCTGCCGGGCACGCCGGGCGTGGAGTGGGGCATCATCGTGATGCTGGTGTCGCTGGCGATCTTTATCGTCGCGGCCACCATGGGCGGCCTGAATTACGTTACCACCGTGCTGCAGGCACGCACGCGCGGCATGACGCTGATGCGCATGCCTCTGTCGGTGTGGGGCATATTCGTGGCGACCATCCTGGCGTTGCTGGCATTCCCGGCGCTGTTCGTCAGCGCGGTAATGATGCTGTTCGATAAGACGCTGCACACCAGCTTCTTCATGCCTGCCCTGGTCTCGATGGGGCAACAGCTCGATTACAAGGGCGGCAGTCCGCTGCTGTTCCAGCACCTGTTCTGGTTCTTTGGCCACCCCGAGGTGTACATCGTGGCCTTGCCTGCCTTTGGCGTGATTTCCGACCTGATCAGCGTGCATGCCCGCAAGTGCATTTTCGGCTACCGCATGATGGTGTGGGCTATCGTCATCATCGGCGGCTTGAGCTTCGTGGTGTGGGCGCACCATATGTACGTCAGCGGCATGCATCCGTGGTTTGGTTTCTTCTTTGCGACCACGACCCTGATCATCGCGGTGCCGACTGCGCTGAAGGTCTATAACTGGACCCTGACCCTGTGGCGCGGCGACATTCATTTGACGGTGCCGATGCTGTTCGCCCTGGGCTTTATCAGTACCTTCCTGATCGGCGGGCTGACTGGCCTGTTCCTTGGTAACGTCAGCGTCGACATTCCGCTGTCGAACACCTACTTCGTGGTGGCGCATTTCCATATGGTGATGGGCGTGTCGCCGGTGCTGGCGGTGTTCGGCGGCCTGTATCACTGGTACCCCAAAGTGACGGGTCGCATGTATAGCGAAACGCTGGGCCAGGCGCATTTCTGGATTACGTTTATCGGCGCCTATGCGATCTTCTTCCCGATGCACTATCTCGGCATCCTGGGCATGCCGCGCCGTTATTACGCCTATGAGAATTACGCCTTCATCCCCGAGTCCGCGCATACGCTGAACGCCTTTATTTCAGTGGCGGCGTTGATCGTCGGCGTGGCGCAGTTGCTGTTCCTGTTCAACCTGGCGTGGAGCGCGCGCAAGGGCGCCGTGGCAGGTGGCAACCCGTGGCGCGCCGCCAGCCTCGAATGGTATACGCCGCAAACTCCTCCGGAACATGGAAATTGGGGGCCAGAGCTTCCGTCCGTACATCGCGGCGCCTACGAATATGGCGTCGACGGCCCCGGTGCTGGCGGCGATTACATTCCGCAGAACGCTGGTCCGGAGTACGGTCCGGATCCGCACGCTCCGCCGCCGCATCCGAAGGCGCACCTGACGCCGCACCATGACCCGGCGGAGGTGCCGAAATGAGCGCCAATGCAACGTTGAGGGCAGGCGGCGGGATTCCTGGCCAACCAGGAGGCGAGGGCGGTCCGCACGGTGCTCACGACAGCGGCCCGGCCTGGCCGGATGGCGCGCGCCGCATCGGGCTTTGGGTCTTCATGGTAGTGGTCACTACTTTGTTCGGCCTGTTCGGCGTGGCTTACATGATGCGGGCCGCTTATGAAGACTGGCGTCCCATCGCCTACGTGCCGTGGCAATTGTATTCCAGCACCGCATTGCTGGTGTCGTGCAGCCTGGCCTGGGAGCTGGCGCGGCGGCATGTCGCTGCCGGCCGGCGCGAAGCGGCGCGCAGCACTTCGATTGGCGCGCTGGTGTTGTCGGTAATGTTCGTGCTTTCCCAGCTCTATGCCTGGCAGGCGATGACCGCCGCCGACTATGGCGTGGCGGCCAATCCGGCCAACAGCTTCTTCTACCTGATCACCGGCCTGCATGCCGCGCACGTACTGGGCGGCATGGTTGCCGGGGCGTTTGCAGTGCGCAGGGCGGGAGAGGCGATCGGCCTGTGCGCGCAGTACTGGCATTTCCTGTTTGTCCTCTGGCTGGCGGTGTTCGCCTTGCTGTACCTGGTGACGCCGGATCTGGTCAGGGCCTTCTGCACAACGATAGGCATTCCAGTGAGGTGAGGTATGGATACCGGCACCAATGACTTGAAAGGCTTCGTGTCCGACTGGGCGGGAGACCGCGTCGCGTTCCGCGTCCCATGGGGCAAGGCAATGATGTGGATCTTCCTGCTTAGCGATACCTTCATCTTCGGCACCTTCCTCACAGGCTATATGTCAGTGCGCATGGCCACCACTTCAGCGTGGCCGAATCCCAGCGAAGTATTTTCGCTCACCATTGCCGGAACCAGCTACCCGCTGATCCTGATCGCGATCATGACTTTCGTGCTGATTACCAGTAGCGGCACGATGGCGATGGCGGTGAACTATGGCTATCAGCGCAACCGAAAAATGGCCGCAACGCTGATGCTGGTGACTGCAGGCTTCGGCCTGCTGTTCGTGGGCATGCAGGCTTTCGAGTGGAGCAAGCTGATTCACGAAGGTGTGCGGCCATGGGGCAATCCGATGGGGGCGGCGCAATTCGGGTCGTGTTTCTTCATGATTACCGGCTTCCACGGGCTGCACGTCTCGGCGGGCGTGATCTATTTGTCGATCATCGCGCGGCGTGTGCTGAATGGGCATTATGAGAAAAAGGGTTATGACATCGTCGAGATCACCGGTCTGTATTGGCACTTTGTCGACCTTGTCTGGGTATTCATCTTTGCATTGTTCTATCTCTGGTAGGAGGCCGCCATGTCCGAAGCTACCGCCGCCCATCAACAGCATCCGATTGGGACGTATGTCAAAGTCTGGATATTGCTGTTCGTATTGAGTTTCTTCTCCTACCTGGTGGACTTCTTCCACTTGCAGGGCATGCTGCGCTGGTCGCTGATCCTGATTTTGATGACGCTGAAAGCCGGCTTTATCGTCGCGGTTTTCATGCACATGAAGTGGGAGAGGCTGGCGCTGATCTTCGCGATCACCTTGCCGCCATTGGCGATTCTCGTGCTGGTGGGGATGATGTCGGCGGAGTCACATTACGTGAACACCAATCGCATCGAACACTTCGCCGTTGCGCCCTTGAAATGAGGCTTGCACGCTGATATAATTCGCGCACGCTTTTACGACGTCCCCATCGTCTAGAGGCCTAGGACATCACCCTTTCACGGTGAGTACCGGGGTTCGAATCCCCGTGGGGACGCCAAGTCATTCAAAGCGTAGTGCAAGTCCAGGGTCCCCATCGTCTAGAGGCCTAGGACATCACCCTTTCACGGTGAGTACCGGGGTTCGAATCCCCGTGGGGACGCCACAGATTAGAATGAAGCCGCCTAGTGCGGCTTTTTCGTTTTCCGGCCTATGTCAACTAGCTTGTCCCTCGATCTGTTTTGCAAAGTTGTCGATAACTTCGGCGACATCGGTATTTGCTGGCGCCTGGCGCGCCAACTGCAGCGCGAGCACGGCATCGCCGTCCGGCTGTGGGTTGATGACTTGCGTTCGTTCCAACGCATCTGTCCGCAAGTCGACGTAACCGCCGAGTCGCAACATATTGACGGCATCGCCGTGCGTCACTGGGCTACGCAAGAGGGTGAGTTTGCGTCGGACGATGTGGCGGACATCGTGATCGAATTCTTTGCCTGTGACATCCCGCCTGGCTATATTGCCGCGATGGCGCAGCGCCCGGAGCGCCCGGTGTGGCTGAACCTTGAAGGCTTGAGCGCGGAAGAGTGGGTGGAAGGCTGCCATAGCCTGCCGTCCAAGCATCCGCGCCTGCCGCTGACCAAGTATTTCTTCTTCCCGGGCTTTACTGAAAAAACAGGCGGGCTCTTGTACGAAAAAGACCTTGAAGCCGAGCGCCGCGCCTATATCTCCGATCCCGCTGCCGTACCGGCTTTCTTGTCCTCGCTAGGCGTAACGGGCGCCGAGGCGGCAGCAATGAAGGTGTCGCTGTTCTGCTATCCCTACGCGCCGGTCTTGGAGCTGTTCGCGGCGTGGCGCGGCGGCGAGCAGCAAGTGACTTGCCTGGTGCCGGAAGGCGTGGCGAGTGAAGCTGTAGCAAACTTCCTTGGCCAGCCAGCCGTGCCGGGTACGGTGCGCAGTGAAGGCGCGCTGACTGTGCGCGTGCTGCCGTTTGTGCCGCAACAGGATTACGATAAGCTGCTCTGGTCCTGCGACTTGAACTTCGTGCGTGGCGAAGATTCCTGGGTGCGGGCGCAATGGGCTGGCAAATCCTTCATCTGGCATATTTACGCGCAAGATGAAAACCTGCACCATAAGAAGTTGCGCGCTTTCCTGCAGCGCTATTCGGCAGGCAGTGCGTTCGACGAGTTTTCGCTGTGCTGGAACGGCGCGGCTCAGGGCGACTGGCCAACCTTGTGGAAAGCCCTCGCAGCGGCAATGCCTGAAATTTCGGCAAAGTCGTCGGAATGGCAACAAAAAATCCTGGCAAACGGCGATCTGGCCACGAATTTGACTAATTTTTGTGCATCGCTCAGGTAATACATCAACCCCGTGCTATAATGCACGGTTACTGCAACTCCCCTTAACCGGTATATATTCGCTATGAAATTCGCAAAAGAGATTCGTGTCGGCAACATCATCATGGTTGAAGACAAGCCATTCATCGTTCTGCGTTCCGACGTCAACGGCTCGTCGCGCACTGGCTTCACCTACAAGTGGAAGATGAAAAACCTGCTGACCGGCGCCCCGCTGGAAAACGTGTTCCGCGGCGATGACAAGTTCGACGTGGTCGTTCTGGACAAGAAGCCAGTGACCTACTCGTACTTCGCTGATCCACTGTTCGTGTTCATGGACGAAGAGTACAACCAGTACGAAATCGAAGAAGAGAACATGGGCGAAGCAGTCAACTACCTGAAAGACGGTATGGAATGCGAAGCTGTCTTCTACGACGGCAAGGCAATCTCCGTGGAACTGCCAACCACCATCGCTCGCCAGATCATTTACTCGGAGCCAGCTGTTAAAGGCAACACCTCCGGTAACGTGCTGAAGGAAGCCAAGCTGGAAAACGCCATCGAAGGCCGCAACTTCTCGATCCAGGTGCCGCTGTTCGTGTCCCAGGACGACGTCGTCGAAATCGACACCCGTACCCACGAGTTCAAGAAGGTCGTGCGCGCCTAATTGCAGCAAACTGTTGCAAACGCGCAATAAAAAGCCCGCTGATGCGGGCTTTTTTACTTTTTAACAGTATTAATTGCTTACAACATGCTGGTATTCTACTGGTTTGTGCTTTTCTTGACTGAGGGCGTACCAGATGGATCGAAGGGGGTTCGTGAAGTTGGGGTTGGCTGCCGGCGGGGCAGCTGGTTTGCCGCGTGCGCAGGCGGCGGTGCCGTCCGTGCTTGATGCCGGAGTCCAGCATCAGCAAGGCCTGATGGCCGCCAACAAGCTGACCTCCCATGCGCTTACTTCGCAATACCTGTCCCGGATCAATACGATCGACAAATCGGGCCCCCGCATTAACTCCATCATCGAAATCAATCCTGAGGCGTTGAAGATTGCGCGCGAAATGGATCGTGAGCGCCATCAGCGGCGCGTGCGCGGTCCGCTGCACGGCATTCCGGTGCTCCTGAAAGACAATATCGCGACGGCAGACCGCATGAGCACTACCGCCGGATCGCTGGCGCTTGCCGGTGTCCGGGCAGCACGCGACTCGCACGTGGCGGCGCGTCTGCGCGAAGCGGGCGCGGTCATCATCGGCAAGACCAACCTGAGCGAATGGGCAAATATGCGCTCCAGCCACTCCGTCAGCGGATGGAGTGCGCGCGGCGGCCTGACCCGCAATCCGTATTCGCTGGACCGCAACTGCAGCGGCTCGAGTTCCGGTTCCGGCGCAGCGATTGCCGCCGGGCTGGCGACGCTGGCCGTAGGCACAGAGACCGACGGCTCCATCGTATCGCCCGCATCGATCTGCGGCCTGGTCGGCATCAAGCCGACAATTGGCCTGGTGAGCCGCAGCGGCATCATTCCCATCGCGCACTCCCAGGACACAGCGGGCCCGATGGCGCGCAGCGTTTCGGACGCCGCATTGATGTTGGCCGCGATGGCGGGCATCGACCCAAAGGATCCGGTCACGCAGGATGGCGCCGGCAAGGCTGCCGATTATTCGTCGGCCCTGAAGCGCGATGCCTTACGCGGCAAGCGCCTCGGCGTTGCCCGCAATTTCTTCGGCGGCAGCGATGGCGTCGATGCTGAAATCGAAAAGGCGCTGGAAGCGTTGAAGGCGCAAGGTGCAATCCTGGTCGACGTGCAGGTGCCCAACACGGAGAAGTACGGCGACAGCGAAACCGAAGTGCTGCTGCATGAATTCAAAGTCGACCTCGCGGCCTATTTGCGGGATTACGCGCCAAATGCGAAGGTCAGGAACATGGCCGACCTGATCGCTTTCAACAAGCAGAACGCCAAGCTTGAAATGCCATACTTCGGCCAGGAGTACCTGGAGCGCGCGGAAGCCAAGCCGGGCCTCGACAGCCAGGCCTACCAGGACGCGCTGGCCAACAATCACCGTTATTCGCGAAAAGAGGGCATCGACCTGGTGTTGAAAGCGCACGAACTGGATGCGCTGGTTGCGCCGACCGACAGCACTGCATGGCTGACGGACTTCATTAACGGCGACCACTACGGCAAGAGTTTTTCTTCGCCAGCTGCGGTGGCCGGATATCCGCACATCACCGTGCCTGCGGGCTACGTGCGGGGCCTGCCAGTCGGCTTGTCTTTCGTCGGCACAGCCTTCAGTGAGGCGGCATTGATCGGCATGGCCTACGCTTTCGAGCAGGCGACGATGGTCCGCCGCGCGCCGCAATTCCCCGCCAGCGTTTCGGTCCGTGCTTAAACTTCGATAAATCGCATCTTGAAATTGCGGCCTTTGAAGCTGCCGAAGTCGCCTCCCGGCATGGTGCTGGTGGCCTTCAGTCGCGCGAAGGCGTCGTGGGCGATGCGGCGGTCCAGCGCGACATAAGTCTGGAATTCGGTGACATTGATTTTGCCGACTTGTTCCTTGGTCAGGCCGCCGTCTCCGCACAGCGCGCCCAGCACGTCGCCGGCACGCAGCTTTTCCTTCTTGCCGCCTGCGATGCAGAGCGTCAGCATCGGCGCCGGTTCGGCGTTCACGAATTCGTCTTCAGCCAGCTCCTTGATGTCGTGCCATTCGACGGGCGCGCCCTGGTAGTCTTCAATCAGCTTGACCCACTTCTTCTCGTTCGGCGCGCACAGTGTCAGCGACAAGCCTTTTTCGCCGCCGCGGCCGGTGCGGCCGATGCGGTGGATGTGGACTTCGGTATCGCGCGATACGTCGGCGTTGATGACCGCTTCCAAATTGGCGATGTCGAGGCCGCGCGCGGCGACGTCGGTGGCGATCAGGATCGAGCAGCTGCGGTTGGAGAACAGCACCAGGATTTCGTCGCGTTCGCGCTGTTCCAGTTCGCCGTACAAAGCCAGCGCTGAAAAGCCTTCTGCATGCAGTTCATCCAGCAATTCCTTGCAGTGCACCTTGGTGTTGCAGAAGATGATGGCGGATGCCGGCTGGTAGTGCTTGAGCAGTTTGCCGACCGATTGGTCGCGGTCGTCGAAGCCGATTTCGTAGAAGCGCTGCTCGATCTGGCCGCCGCTGTGCTGTGCTTCCACAGTCACTTCGACCGGATCGTAGAGGAAGGCTTCTGTCGCCTGGCGGATGTCGTCCGGGTAGGTTGCCGAGAACAGCAAGGTCTGACGGCGTTTCGGGCAGGCGCGCACGATGCCGGCGATTTCGTCATAGAAGCCCATGTCCGTCATACGGTCGGCTTCATCCAGCACCAGCATCCGCACATTGGACAGGTCGAGCGATTCGCGCGACAGGTGGTCGCGCACGCGGCCCGGGGTGCCGACCACGATGTGGGCGCCGAATTCCAGCGAGGCGATTTGGGGGCGCATTGGCGTGCCGCCGGTCAGTACCACCACCTTCACGTTCGGCACGCAGCGCGCCAGGCGGCGCAGTTCATTGGCTACCTGGTCGGCTAGTTCGCGGGTGGGGCAGAGCACCAGTCCCTGAACGGCAAACCAGGCGGTATTCAGGTTGCATAGCATGCCGATGCCGAAAGCTGCGGTTTTGCCGCTGCCGGTCTTGGCTTGTACAATGAGGTCGCGGCCCTCGATGATGGATGGAAGGCTTTGCGCCTGGACCTCGGTCATTTCGCGGTAGCCCAGCGAGTCCAGGTTGGCAAGGAGTTTTTCGGACAGTGGCAGGGTAGCGAAAGAGGTCATTTTTTAGTCGCGCCGCCAAATCGGCAGGCCGGTGAGGTCCAGGTTGGGATCATTCTGCCAGATTGGCAGGCCGCTGGCGTCGGTTGGCCCGAGTTCGCCCAGCAAGTCGAGTTGTTCCTGTTTGCGCGGAGAGCGGCGCACACGCGGCGGCGGCGGAAGCTTGGCTTCCGGCGCCATCGGCTCGGCAGGCTCGAAGCCTGGCAGGTCGATTGTCGCGTTGTCTTTTTTATCTCTCATTATCCGTCGCAGAAAACAAAAGCCCGGCTGAAACAGTCGGGCTTCCTTTTAGAACCGGCGAATTGTAACACGGGCAACCATGTCAACGGAAGGCGAGGGCTCCCGTCAGGTCACCCGGCGGCAAGGCGCCGCGATCGGCGAAGGCCTTGTTGCGCTCGGCCAGGCCTTCCAGCAACGGCAGGCCATGCAGGCGGGTGATGAAGCGCAGGATCGAGGTGGTGTCGTAGAAGCTGTGGTCCACCGTCGACTTCTTGGCGAACGGAGACACGATGATGGCCGGGATGCGCGAACCCGGGCCCCAGCGGTCGCCCTTCGGCGGCGCCACGTGGTCCCACCAGCCGCCGTTTTCGTCGAATGTCACCACCACCACCATGTTTTCCCACTGTGGCGATTTCTTCAGGTGCTCCAGCACGTTGACGATGTGCTGGTCGCCGGACTCGATATCCGAGTAGCCGGCATGAAGGTTCAGGTTGCCCTGCGGCTTGTAGAAGCTTACCGCCGGCAGCTTGCCTGCCACCACATCGGCCAGGAACTTGTTCGAAATCGGGCTGTCACCCAGGCCGCCGTCTCGGATGTGGGCGGCGCGTTGCGCGCTGCCAGGCGCGAAGCTGGCGAAGTAATTGAACGGCTGGTGGTGGTACTGGAAATTCGGCTTGGTGCCGCCGCCCTTGTGGTCGAGCGCAGCCTGGAATGCGCCGCCGTACCAGGCCCAGCTCACGCCCTTGCGCGAAAGCAGGTCGCCGATGGTGTCGTATGTTTGCGGCGGCAGGTAGGCCGGGTCTTCCGGATTGGCGTGCAGGGGATCGCCGCCGGGCGCGGGGCGAACAAAGCTTGGCTGGTACGGCGGAGCCATGGTGTTGACAGCGAAACCATCCGGGGTGATAGCGCCGTCATTCACGTAATGCGGCCGGCCTTCCAGTGCGGATTTCGGACTCTTTGGATCAAGGGCCAGGGTGTGGCCGGTCGGGCCATCGGACAGCACCGCGATCTTGCGCTTGGCCGGGCTATTGGCTGCATTCGGGTACACCGGGCAGCGGCCCGAGACCAGGAACTGGTGGTTCAGGTAGGAGCCGCCGAAAGCCGCCATGAAGAAGTTGTCGCACAAGGTGTACTGGCGGGCCACCTGCCACAGGCCGAGGTTCTTTTCCATCTCGCCGTAGTAGCCCATCACCATGCCGCCGGTATTGCCCCAGGCGACGAAGCTATCGTTCTTGCCGCCGTTGATCTGCATCTGGTTCTGGTAGAACAGGTGCCACAGGTCGCGCGTGATGACCGATTCCGGCAGCGGCTTGCCTTCGGCGTCGACCAGCTTGAATGGTGCGTTCGGCAGGCCGGTCAGCTGGTCCTCTTTGAGTTCGTAACGCTTGCCGGCGATATCCTGCGGTACTGGCACCAGGCCGCCCCAGACTTTCGGGAGTGTCGGCAGGATGCTGCCATCGTAGTCGCGCTGCTGGTAGTCGGCTGGCTTCAGCGCCGACATTGGCGAAGCAAGGCCGGGGAAATCGGCGAACAGGTTGTTGAAACTGCGGTTCTCCAGGTAGATCACCACCACGTTCTTGACGTTGGCCTGCAGCTTGTCGTCCAGCGACATGGCCTTGGCTGGCTGTGTCGATTTCACCGCCGGAGCTGCAGTCACGCCGGGCAGGCTGGCGGCAAGGCCGGCGGCGCCGGCTGCCTGGAAGATGCGGCGGCGCGCAGGGCTGGCTGGCAGGTCTTTTGAAGTGTCTTTTTGGTTCACGCGTTGCTCCTTGCGGTTCTGTCGCGTGCAATTGTGACAGCTCGACTACAAAAATGCGAGAACCCCGCGCTGGTAGGTTTCGCGCACTTCGGCGATGGGCTGCCGGGAGGCGGAGTACAGTACCGCGGCATGTTCAAACAGCGCGGTTGGCGAATGCAGCATGGTGCTGGAGAAGGTGCGGCGATAAGGCGCCAATGGCCGCACCACTTTGCCGAACGGCGCGTCGGTTTCGTCCAGCAGGCGATTCATCTCCGGCGTCAGGCGGCTGGGAACGTACCAGTTATCCGCTTCGGAAAACAGGTGTGCGCCACAGTAAAGCTGTACGCGGCGATATTTGATTTCGGCGCTCGTTACGCCCAGCCGGGCAAGGGTTTCTGCGGCCGCAGGTTTATCCGTGCCGCGCACCAGGCGGGCCACGATCTTCGGTTCGGCCGCCATAGCATGGTCGGCACACCATTTTTCCAGGGTCAGCGTGGCGCTGTCGGCGGCCAGGATATCGGCGCTGAGCTTTTGGGCGAGAATGTCGGCCTGCTTGCCAGGGCTGGCGCAGGCAGCCAAGAAGAGGACTGGGATCCAGCGTAAGCACGTTGACATCTGCATTGGCGCACCCGGAAATGAAAAAAGCCGTTGCAAAGGCAACGGCTTTTTGAATCTGGTTGCGGGGACAGGATTTGAACCTGTGACCTTCGGGTTATGAGCCCGACGAGCTGCCAGACTGCTCCACCCCGCGTCTGAGGCAAGCATTATAGCTCACACATTTCGGTTCCGCAAGGTCGATTTATGCGATTCCCAGGCGCCAGAGAGAAGTAATCTCTGACGAGCGGGCGGCATGGAGCGGGTCGCTGGCGTCGCTGGCTTTCGGATGGACTGGGCGCGCGTCGAGGCGGCCCAGCACTATCAGGCCGGCAGCGGCGATCCATTCTTCCAGTTCCGCGCGCGAACGCAGGCCGAGGTGCTCGGCCAGGTCGGACAGAATCAGCCAACCTTCGCCGTTTGGCGCCAGGTGGGCCTTCAGGCCGGACAGGAAGCCGCGCAGCATGCGGCTGTCAGGATCGTAGACAGCATGCTCCACCGAGGAGTTAGGGCGGGCCGGCACCCAAGGCGGATTACAGACCACCAGCGGCGCCTGGCCGGGAGGGAACAAATCTGCCTCCAGCAGTTCGACCTGGTCGTCCAGCATCAGGCGGGAAAGGTTGTCGCGGGCGCAACTGAGGGCACGCTTGTCCATATCAGTGGCGATCACGTGCTTCACACCGCGCTTGGCCAGCACAGCGGACAGCACGCCGGTACCCGCGCCGATATCGAAAGCCAGCTCCAAAGCGCCTTTCGGCAGCGGAGCATCGGCCACAAGCTGCACATACTCCCCGCGCACAGGCGAAAACACGCCGTAATGCGGGTGGATACGTTCGCCCAGCGCAGCCACCGGCACGCCAGCCTTGCGCCACTCGTGGGCTCCGATAAGGCCTTGCAGCTCGCGCAGGGAAATCACGAAGGCATCTTCGCCACGGCCATAAGCCTCGTTGCAGGCCAACGCCACGTCAGGTGCGCGGCGCAAGGGAATGCGGTAGCCGGGTTCGAAAGGGACCAGTAGCATGGCCAGCGTGCGGGCGCGCTGCGACTGGGCTTGGCGGTGCAGGTGGAAGGCCTCGGTGGCGCTGGCCGGTGTTTTTGCGGGGGCGACCTTGCGGCCCTTGCCGCCTTTGGCTTTCTTATGGTCGGCGCGACGGGCCAGCGCTTGCAGCAATTGGCGCGCGTTCTGGAAATCGCCGCGCCACAGCAGGGCGGTGCCTTCGCAGGCGAGGCGATAGGCGACGTCGGCGTTCATGGTGTCGTCTGCGACCTGCACGCGCTTGGGCGGCGGATTGCCCGATTCGGAATGCCAGCGCGCAGAGCGCGTCTCGCCTTGTTCAGTCCAGTGGATTTCTTGCATAGTGGCTTTTCTAATGAAATTCGGGGTCAGGTCTGGCAATCGGACATTTTGTCCGATTGCCAGACCTGACCCCGAATTTCAATTCAGGAGGCAGCCATTATACGCGGGCTCAGGCTGCTGGCGGTTCTTCAGGGGCCGGGGCGATGGCTGGCGCTGGCGGGTCAATCGGGGCGGCGGCGGCTTCCGGTGGATCGATATCGGTTGCCGGTGGGTCAATGTCGGTCGCAGGTGGGTCAATGTCGGTCGCCGGTGGATCGATGTCGTCGCTCGGCGGGTCGATTTCGCCATTACGCGCGGCCTGGCGGGCGGCGTTGGCGGCATGCGCCAGTTCCGCAGCCTGGCCCGGCTCGGATTGCAGCCGGCCGTAAGCCTTGGCCTTTTCGCTGGCGTTAGCTGGCAGGTAGGTATCCAGTGGCGATTCCGCATCGACCAGCTTGAGCAGGCGCATGGTCAGGTTGCCGGCGTCGCTCTCCTGGCCTTGTTCGTTCTGCTGCTTGAGCGTGGCGCTGATATTGCGGTCCATCAGGCGGAACAGGTCGGCCAGGCTGCCAGGGAAGTCGATGTCCGGGAATTCTACTTCCGGCAATGGCATGGCAGGGTTCTGGTCGGCTTGATCCTTGCGGCGCGATGGCACGTTGGATGCCGCGCCGGCGGTCATCGTGGCTTCGTACTGGATTTCCACTTCAAAGCTCAGCTTGCGGCCGTCGGCGGTGGTGATGGTGCCTTTGCCGAGGAAGTGGGAGTTTTCGTTCAGGCTGAAGCCAAGGGCATCGGCTACGCCATCGGCACCTTCGGCATGCAGTGCGCCGGCAGCGAAACTGGCATTCGATTCCAGCGCGACGGAGTCGAAGGAAATCTTGGCGCCCTTGGCATTGTCGCCGAGTAAATTTTTGGCAAAGCTGCCGATCAGGCTCTGTGCCATGTCGACGGTTCTGTTGCCCAACTGGTCGACGCGCTTTTGCAGGTCGACCGCGTTGCTGGACAGCGAAACCGCGCTATCTGCATTCACGTCCCTCACAGCATTGGCGCGCGAAGGCTTGCTTTCCGCCTGCGAAGTGGCAGGGGACAAGGAAGTGTTCTGGTACTGGCGTGGGCCGATGGAGTTGAGAGGGTTCATGATAGGAAACCTTTTAGGGGTACTACCCCTGATACGGCAAGTTTCTGGATTTCTTGAGGATTATCAATGGTGATGAGTCCACAAGCCGTTTGACTCCAGGTAGGACTTGACCGCTTCCGGGGCGCCGGTGGCGTGCAGTTTCACTTCCCCGCAGGTGCAGACACCATAGTACGGCGTAATGTGCGAGCACGCAGAAGTTTTCTGCAATGCAACCTTAACTGCTTTGCTGCATTTTGCGCATTTGAAAGTGAGGGTGCGTGGGGCTTTCAGGAACATGGCCTAGACTCCGGGCAAAAGAACGATTTTATCAGGCAAAGATATCAATCGTTGCTTGCTTTTCGGAAAGACCGTAGGCATGCTGGACTGTTTGTTGCTTCGCCGAAAGCTCGGCCTGGGCTTGCAGCGCCATCTGGCCGGCGCGCGCGGCCACGCTGCGGTCCTGGCCGGACGGGTCGGCCGGTGCCAGCGCCGCCGCCTGCACCTGGCGCGCCTTGTCGATGGTTTCTTCGGGCGTGCGGCCGGGCGAGGTGTCGATATTGACTTCGCCGCCCACGGCATAATTCACGCCGTCCGGACCGCGTTGGTAGGTGTAAGTGGCGCCTGAGGTGGCCAGGCTGCCGGCGGCGGCAAGGTGGGCCTGCTCATGCTGGCGCACCTTGAGGTCGCTCGCCTTGAGCTGGTCGATTTTTGCCTGGTCTTCGGGGGAATATTGCTGCTGGGTCGATTCGCTGCGCGTAGCGCTGCGCGCAGGTGCGCTTGCCTGCGGCGCGTAGCTGCCCGACGATGATATGGCGCCGATTCCCATTTACACATCATAACAAATTGGCAGGCGCTTTCCGTCAACTGGCGGCCACTTCTTGCGTTGAAGGAGTGACCGTCATGCCGATGGAGGTTTACGATGGAAAAGTCCAGGCAACCAAGCAAGGAAGCAGTGCGCAACTGGCTGCAGTCGCGCCAGGAGGAACGCCGTCCCTTGCCCGACCCGCAACAGATCCGCCGCGAACTCGGTTGGGAAATGGTGCGCGTCAAGCAGGACCAGCGCACCTTGCGCTTAGCTGACTGAGACTGCGCTGCGGCCGCTGGTTGCGGGCTGCACCGCGATCCGGGTAGAGATCCGTTCGGTCATTTCCTGCACGTGGGAGATCACGCCCACTTTTCTCCCCATCGATTGCAAACCATCCAGCGCGTCCATGGCGACGCGCAGGGTTTCCGCATCCAGGCTGCCGAAGCCTTCGTCGATGAACAGCGATTCCACCCGCACGCGGTTGGACGAGAGCGAAGCCAGGCCGAGCGCCATGGCCAGCGATACCAGGAACGATTCGCCGCCAGAGAGCGAGTGCACGGAGCGTTTTTCATCGCCCATGTGCAGGTCGCGCACCAGCAGTCCAAGCGAAGGCTGGGCGGGGTTGTCGATGCGTTCGAGCTGGTAGCGCGGCGCCAGTTGCGACAGGTGGGCGTTGGCGTAGCCGATCAACACGTCCAGCGTGAATTGCTGGGCGTAGTTGCGGAACTTCTTGCCGTCGGCCGAGCCGATCAGCTCACTCAGTTGCGCCCAGCGGCGTTCCGTTTCCTGCTGGCGCGCGATGTCGGCCAGCAGGGCTTCTGCGGCTTGGCGGCGGTCGTCGTCCTGCGCCAGTTGCAGCTTGAGGGCGGCGGCATGGTCGTGCGCTCGCTTGCGCTGTTCCTGCAGGGCCGCCAGGGCCTGTTCCAGTTCGGCAGCGCTGCGTTGCTCGCCTTCGGGCGCGCCGGCCAGGTGTTCGGCGTGTTGCGCTTCGCGTTCGGCTTGCACTGCATTGGCGGATGCCAGTGCCTGGTCGATCGCCTGCAGGAAGATGCGTTCGTCGCGGATCGCCTGCTGGGAGTGGGCGAGCAGGGCGCGCAGTGCTTCCAGGCTTTCGATGCCCAGGGGCTGGTTGTCGGTGAGCCAGGCTTGCAGGCGGGCGGCGGCATTTTCCGCGGCGGCGTCCAGTGCGGTGAGGCGTTGCCTGGCCTGCACGTGGATTTCGTCGGCGCGGGTACGCTGCTGGGCGGCCTGCTGGGCCGATTCCTGGCGCGCTTGCAGGGCGGTGCGGGCGGCGTCGATTGTCGCGCGCAATTCGGATTCCACTTCGCGCACTGGGCGGCCTTGCCAGAGCCCCTGGCGTTCGGCGGCCGCGGCGTCGCGTGCGGCGCACGCTGCTTCGGCAGCGGCCTGCGTGGCGAGGGCTTCGGCAGCGCAGCGTTCCTGGGCGGCGCGCAAGGACTGCACCTCGATGGACAGGGCGGCAATTGCGCTGCTGCGCTCATCCGCGGACTGGCGTTGCGCCTGCCATTGCCTGCATTCGCGCGCGCGCTGCTCGTGGAAGCGCGCCGGGCTTTCCTTCCATTCGTCTTGCCAGCCGTCGCGTGCCAACGGGGCGTCAAGCTGGTCGAGCAGGTCGGCAATTTGCAGGGCGGTGTCGATACGCTGCTGGTCCAGGGCCTTGTGCTGCGCTTCGGCCTGGGCCAGGGCGGCTTGGGCTGCGGACAGGGCCTGCTGGTGGCGACTGCAATCGGCGTTTGCCTGTTCACAGGCAGTTTGCGCGACCTCGCGGACGCGGGCGGCCTGGCGGTGGGACTGTTCCTGGCCTTCCAGGGCGTGCAATGCCGATTGCAGCGCCTCCGCATGCGCGGCGAGCCAGCCGGTATTGTCCTCGTCGCCGCCAGCTTGGCCGGCGTGTTCCGCCAGGGCGGCGCGCGCAGCTTGCCAGCGGGGCTGGACGTTGGCCAGCGTGTTGCCGATGCTGTGCTGCTCGACGCCGATAGCCGCCAACTGTTCAATGCTGGACTGGAGGCGGGCCTGCTGCTCGGCCTCGTGCTTGACATTGCGCTGCAGCTTGTCGCGGCAGTCGTGCACTTCGGCCAGCAGTTGCGCCAGCATGGCGTGCAGCGGGCCATCCTCGTTCCGGTATGGATGCTGATGCGAGCCGCAAACCGGGCAGGGGCAGTCGTCCTGCAGCGTGGCACGCAGCTTTTCGACGCTTTCGCCGGTGGCCGCTTCGGCCAGTTTCAGCGAGCGTTCGGCCTGCGCCGAGGCGGCGAACAATGCGGCGTTGGCTTGGCGGGCAGCGGCGGCTTCGGCTTCGGCACTGTCGCGGGCAGCCTGCAGTAAAGCACTGCGCGTCGCCAGGTCCTGCTGGCGGGTGCCGAGCTGCGCCAGCTCTTGCCAGGCGGCGTTTGCTTCGGCCAGCAGCATGCGGCGCCGGTCGAGGTGCTGGCGCTGCCGGGCGTTACTGTCGGCATCGATGCCTGCCAGCGCTTTCGTGGCCAGCTCGCGCTGCGATTCGGCCTGGCGCAAACGCTCGGTGGCGGCAGCGAAGCCGTTGCGCGCCTGGTGTTCGTCCTGTCGCTGGCGGGCGGCGGTTTGCTGCACGGCGGCCAGCGCTTGCGAGTGTTTATCGGCGCGGTCGGCTTGCTGGCCGGCCTGCGCAAACAGCACATCCCAGCGCGCCCAGTCGCGGGCCA
The DNA here is from genome assembly GCF_049913255.1 of Pseudoduganella sp. R-43. Lineage (NCBI taxonomy): Bacteria > Pseudomonadati > Pseudomonadota > Betaproteobacteria > Burkholderiales > Oxalobacteraceae > Pseudoduganella > Pseudoduganella sp. R-43. The sequence continues at coordinate 4,710,858 of NZ_CP183988.1, read as the reverse complement.
GCGCCGACCAGTGCTGGTGCGCGGCCAGCCATTGTTCGCAATCGTGCTGCTCGTCGGCGAGGGCCTGTTGCTGCGCTTCGCGTGCGGCCAGGGCGGTGCGTGCCGCGGCGTCGGCCTGGGCTGAGGCGTCGCGGGCGCTGGCAGCCTGGGTGACGGCCGACTGCAACGATTCCAGGCGCACATCGAGTACTTTCGCCTGGTCCAGCAGCGGCACCGCGTCCTGCTGCGCGCCTTCGGCCGCGGCCAGCGCGGCGCCGGCCTGATGGACATCGCCGCCCAGCACTTCCAGTGCCAGGCGAGTGCGTTCGGCTTCCTGCTCTGCGAGGGAAATCGCCGCTTGAGTGGCGGCGCGTTCGGCTGCAAGGCGGACCACTTCATCGTCCAGTGCGCGCGCCGGTTGCACGGCATCCAGTTGCGCCAGCATCGCGCGGCGCGGCGCTGCGGCGTCGGAATCCTGCTGTCGTTGCTGGAGCTGTTCGCGAGCCTGCTGTGCCGCCGCGGCCAGGCGTTCGGCTTGCTGGTGCCAGCGCAGTTCGGCTTCCAGCGTTGCGACGCGCCGGGCCGCGGCGTGCAGCGCTGTTTCGGCAGCTTCGGCCTGGGTGACGATTGCGGCGCGTTGATCCGGCGACAATGGTTGCTGGTTCGCCAGTCCTGCGCTGAGGGCCTTCAAAGCCAGTTCCTCGGCACGCCAGCGTTCAAAAGCACGCTTTGAGATTTCGCTATAGATGCCGCTGCCGGTCAGGGTCTCCAGCAGGGCGCCGCGCTCGTCGTCCCGGGCCTTGAGAAAGGCCGAGAACTCGTTCTGCGCCAGCAGCACGGCGCGCGTGAACTGCTCGAAGCTCAAGCCGATGCGCTGCACGATTTCCGCCATGACCTCGGTCTTTTTGTGGCCCAGCGGCTGCAGTCCCGGCAGCTTGTGCAGCGTCATGCTCGTTGGCTGCAAAGCGCCGGCGGCCTTGGTGCGGGCGCGCCAGACGTTCCAGCGCGCGCGATAGGATGCGCCATCGTTGCCGACGAAGTCGACTTCGGCCCAGCCTTCGGCGGCGCCGCGGCGCAGCAAGGTGCGCGGGTCTTGCGACGACACCGGGTCGCCGACGTCGGGCGTCTTGCCGTCCGCCTTATGCAGGCGCGGGGTGTCGTCGTATAGCGCCAGGCACAGGGCGTCGAGCAGGGTGCTCTTGCCGGCTCCGGTCGGGCCGCTGATGGCGAACAGGCCCGCGTCGGAGAGCGGCTGGGCGGTGAAGTCGACGCAGAACTCGTCGGCCAGCGAGGCAAGATTCTTGCCGGCGATGCGCAGGACTCTCATGGCTGCACCAGTTCCGCAAAGGCTGCCAGTTGTTCGGCGGGCGCTTCGGCGCCATAGCGTTGCTGGTAGAGGCGCCTGAAGATCTCGTCCGGCTGCAGGGTAGCCAACTGGTCGAGCGACAAGGCGGCTTCTTCAAAGGAAGCGCGGGCGGCGCTCGAAGTCTCGATTTTCGCCAGGCGGACAGGCTTGCCTTGCAGCGCTTCTTCGACGGCGGCGCGCAGGCCGGGCTCCGGCGCGGTGAGCTTGATGCGAACTTCGAGCAGCGGCTGCTGTTCCAATGGCGCTTCCGGCAGGTCGATGGCGGCCAGTGCGGCTTTCACCTCTTCCAGCGTGGCCGGCTTTTCCGGCACGCGCAGCAACTGCACGGCACGCGGGACCGGCAGGACGCTTATTTCCGCCACCTGGGCGCCTTCCAGGTCGATACGCAGGACCTGGTGCTGGTAGCCCGTTTCGGCAAAGGACAGCGGAATCGGGCTGCCGCAGTAGCGGATATGCGCATGCGGGCCGACTTGCTGGGCAAGATGCAGGTGACCCAGTGCCGCGTAGGCAATCGGCGGCGGGAAGATGCCGGTGGGGAGCATCTCCGTGCCGCCAATGACGATGCGGCGCTCGGATTCGGCCGACATGGTGCCGTTGACCATATGGCAGTGGCCCATTGCGACAATCGCCTGGCCTTCGGCGGCGCGGGCGCTGGCCAGTTCCAGCGCCTGGCGGTACAGTTCCGCGATGCCGGAAAGATAGGGATCGGGCTGCGGCGCGGCGTCCTCTCCGGTGGCGGCTTGCACGGCCGGCAAGCGCGGCACGTCGCCATGGCGCAGGAAGGGAACGGCCAGAACCCAGGCCGCCACGGCGCCGTTTTTCCCTGTCAGCGGCACCAGCATGCGTTCCATGTCGATATTGCCGTCCGCGTCGCGGTGCGGGTAGCCGACCACGGTGGTGCCGTGCACCTCCAGCAAAGGGCCGGGAGCTTCAAGGCGGCCGGGAGAGTCGTGATTGCCTGCAATGACGACAATGTCAAGCTGCGGCGCGCGGGCGCGGGCTTGCTGAAGGAAGCCGTAAAGCTGGCGCTGCGAGGCCGCAGACGGATTGGCGTTGTCGAAAATATCGCCGGCCACCAGCAAGGCATCGACTTGTTCGGACACGATGGTGTCCAGCAGCCAGTCCAGGAAGCGCTGGTGCTCGTAGTGGCGGTCAAAATTATGCAGCGACTGGCCAAGGTGCCAGTCGGAAGTGTGCAGCAGGCGCATGAAATGTAAAGCTGGGCGTGGGAAACGCAAATATAGCGCAAACGGCTGTCCGGTGTCTTGATCCCGGTCAGGCCGCGTTCGGAGAGCGCATTGCCGGCAACGGCTCGCCGCTGCGGAAGGTGTTGCGGCCGGCCTGCTTGGCTTCATACAGCAGCAGGTCGGCGCGTTTCAGCAATTCTGCGGGGCTGAGATCTTCATCGCGGTAATAGGTCAGGCCGATGCTGGTCGAGACATTGGCCAGGATGCCATCGAGCTCGAAAGGTTGCTGCATGGCGTGCACGATCTTGGACGCGGTGACGGCGGCGTCCTCGGTCCTGGAGATATGGTCCATGATGATGGTGAACTCATCGCCGCCCAGGCGCGCCACGGTATCGCTGGCGCGAACGGTATTGGACAGCCGCGCCGAAAATGCCTTGAGCAGCGCGTCGCCAACCGCATGGCCGTAGGTATCGTTGACCGGTTTGAAACGGTCGATGTCGAGGTACATCACCGCCATCAAGCTTCCGCCCTCGCGGCAGGCCGCCATGGTCTCGCTCAGTTTTTGCAGGAAGCCGGCACGGTTGGTGAGCCCGGTCAGCGCATCGACTTGCGACAGCTTGAGCAGGCGCTGTTTCTCGCGCTTTTGCGCAGTCACGTCCTGGCGCATCACGTGGAAGCCGATCACGGTGATGCCGTCTTCGTCCAGCTGCGGAATGTAGACCACGTCGTAAGTGCGCAGGTGGTCGCCGGTGTCGTCTTCTTCCTCAAAGGTCAGGGTCTCGCCGCGCAAGACACGCGCGATGTAGGGTTGCAGCAAGGCATAGCGCTTCTCGCCGACCGTTTCCTGCACCGTGCGGCCCGTGACCTGCAGGCCGGTCTTGCTGAATTCACGCTCATAGGCGAGGTTGTGGAAGCGATAGATCTCTTCGAAGTCGACGTAGGCGATCATGGCGGGCAGGGTATCGGCGATGGTGCGCAGGCGGGCCTCGCTTTCGCGCAGGGCCATGACGGACTTGCGCACCAGCGTGATGTCGTCCAGCGTTCCGACATAGCCGGCTATTGCATTGTCGATCACGATCGGGGCCACCTTGATCGAGGTCCAGACTATCTTGCCGTCCGGGTGCACGCAGCGCAGGGTTTCCTGGAAGGCCTGCTGGGTCGTATTCAGGTGGCGCAGCGAAGCGCGCAGCATGTCGCGGTCGTTGGGATGGACGGCATCGAACCAGCCGTCCCCCAGCGCCGCGTCGCGCGGCATGCCGGTGATTGCTTCGAATGTCCGGTTGACGTAGGTGCATTTGCCGTCCTTGTCGGCGCGTACCAGGCCAAGCGGCGAGGCATCGTTGACGGCCTGCAGCTCGGCCTGGTTCTGGCGCACGGCCATTTCCGAACGTTTGCGCTCGGTGATATTGCGCGCGGTGACGGCGACGCCGTCCTCGATGGCGACGATCTGGTGCCGCAGCCAGAGCGGTACGCCGAATACAGCCGATTCGAATTCCTCTTCCAGCGGCTCGCCGGTGCGCATCACGCCCATGCATTTGTCGAACATGCCCTCGCTATGCCAGAGGGGAAGCATGTCGCCCATGCGCTTGCCCAGCGCGTCGTCGGAGGAGTGGCCGAGGATGCGGGCGCCGCGCTCGTTCACGTCGACCAGGATGAAATCGGTAATCGCGCCGGCGTTGCCGCCGGCGCGGCAGGCCTTGATCAGGAACAGGGCGTCAAGGCTGGCATCGACGGCGGCGTGCAGCTTTTCGCGCGCGTAGGTCGCTTCGCGGGTGCTCTCGCGCAGGCGCTGCGCCTGCTGCGTGAGCAGGAGGCTGAATACCAGCACCACCACCGAAACGATGGCGGTGACGCCAAAGTACAGGCGCCGCTGGCTATAGTACTTGGCCAGCGCGTGCTCTTTGGCGTCGCCCACCACGGCGGTGAGCGAGTAGCGCGGCATGTCGCGAAAGCCGTAGATGCGCTCCGTTTTGTCGATAGGGGTCTTGAGCAGCAGTTCTTCCGGCAGGTTGACCGGGTCGGCCGGCGCGACGTAGTCGATGGTGTCGGTGATGAACAGCTTCTCGTCGACGCGGCCGGTAGCCAGGGCGGTGTCGCGGCTGATCAGCATGACCAGCCCGCCTTCGTCCACGTGCAGGCGGTCGTAGTCCTCGACGAAATAGGCCGGGTCGATCATCAGCACGATCACGCCGGCGAACTTGCCAGCCTTGTCGTCCAGCCGGCGTGCGATCTGGATTTGCCACTTCCTGGTGATCGGTTCCACCATCGGGTTGGTGACCAGGGCTGCGTCGCCGGCTGTCGTGGCAAGGGCCTTGAAGAATCCCAGGTTGGCCGAATTGGCCGGGAAAACGCCGTGCATGCTCTCCACCAGCTTGCCGTTGGCGTCGATCAGGGCGATCGGCAATTCGAGGCGGGCCGGCATGACGGAGTCCAGCAGGCCGCCGCGTTTGCTGAATTCGGGCAGGCGCAGGGCGCCGTTGGTTTCTTCGAACTTGAGCTTGAAAAGCTGGGTGGCATGGTCCGCCTGGCGTAGCAAATGGCCGGAGTGCTCGGCCAGCGTGCGCGCCAGCGAATGGCTGTGCTGGACGGCGTCGTAATGCGCACTTTCAGCGTCCTGCCTGAGCTGGTAGAACACGTCGGCCCACATTACCACCAGCAAAACCAGCGTGAAAGAGGGCAGCAGTATCATGCGATACAGCTTGCGGAAAATCTGACGGGCGGTGGATGTTGGCACAGGCTTATTTTGCACTCAAACCCCGGCAGCGGGGTCAAAAAAACGGATCAATGCTGCCTGGCAGCCACCATCATTCGCAAAATGCCAAGAAATACTGTCAATTCGCTATTAGAATAGGCGTTCACACCCTACAGGAATCGAGTCTTGACCGAACTGAATCTCTCCCTCGCCGCGGCACGTGCCTTGCACCTGGCTGCGCAAGGCCTGCTGCAACCGCGCCGGCGCAAGGCGCAGAAAGGCGACGTGCTGGAAGCGATCCGCAGCATGGGCGTGCTGCAGATCGACACCATCCATGTGGTGGCGCGCAGCCCCTACCTGGTGTTGTGGAGCCGCCTGGGCGACTATCCCCAGCCCTGGCTGGAAGAGCACCTGGCCGAAGGGGCGCTGTTCGAATACTGGGCGCATGAGGCGTGCTTCGTGCCGATCGAAGATTACCGCCTGCTGCGCCATCGCATGGTCGATCCGGGCGCGATGGGATGGAAGTATTCGGCGCAGTGGATGAAGGAACGGCGCGCCGACGTCGAGCGCGTGCTGCAGCATATCCGCAGCAATGGGCCGGTGCGCTCCGCCGATTTCGAGCGTACCGACGGCAAGGCCGGCGGATGGTGGGAATGGAAGCCGGAGAAGCGCTCGCTGGAAGTGCTGTTCACCGCCGGCGAGCTGATGATCGCGCGGCGCCAGAATTTCCAGCGCGTGTACGACCTGGCCGAGCGCGTGCTGCCGGACTGGGACGACAGCCGCATGCCCGGCATGGATGAAACCCGGCGCGAACTGGCGCTGAAATCGGTGCGCGCCCTGGGCCTTGCGCGCAGCGCCTGGGTGGCCGATTACTACCGCACCAAGCCGCCGCGTCCGGACCTCGAAGCGCTGGCCGAGGAAGGCTTGCTGCTGCGCGCCCGCGTCGACGGCTGGAAAGACCCGGTGTACATCCACCACGACCTGGCGGACCTGGCGCAAGCGGCAGCCGAAGGCAGCCTGTCGCCGACGCTCACCACCATCCTGTCGCCTTTCGACCCGGTAGTGTGGGACCGCCGCCGCGCCCTGGACCTGTTCGACTTCGATTACCGGCTTGAGTGCTATACGCCAGCCGAAAAGCGCCGCTACGGCTACTTCACGCTGCCTATCCTGCGCCGCGGCGCACTAGTGGGCCGCATCGACGCCAAGGCGCATCGCCGCGGCGGCACGTTCGAACTGAAAAACCTGGTGCTGGAGCCGGACGCCCGCGTCAGCGAGCGCTTCGTGCGCGACGTTGCCGGCGCGGTGCAGCGCCTGGCCAACTGGCATGGCTGCCCGCAGGTGCAGGTGCAGGCCAGTGAGCCGCCCGGATTCGCCGCCACGCTGCAGGCGGAGCTGGACGGCCAGGGAGTCGAACAATGAAGCTCGCCCCGGCGCCGCAACGCGTGGTGGGCACCGACGGCAAGCCCTTGCTGGGCCGCTTTTCCGGCGCGACGCAATCTTTCGACTGGCATTTGCTGGCTGGCGAGCATGCGCGCGGCAGACTGTGGCGCCGCTTCCATCACAAGAAATGGCATTACGTCTCGCTGGTTTCGGAGCAGGTGATGGCGGCAGTTGCCATCGTCGACCTGGGCTGGACCAGCACCTGCTTCGCCTACGCCTTCGATCGCAACGACAACGATATGATGGCCAACTTCTCGCAAGACGGCCTGCCGGGCCGGATGTCGGTCGGCGTCGGCGAGCACGCCGGCGCGGCAAGCTGGTTCCGCACGCGCAGCGCCCAGGTCAGCATCGAACCGCTGGAAGGCGAACGCTTCCAGTTGGCCTTGCGCTGCCCCTACATGGAGATCGACGCAGAATTCGGGCCGCCGATCGCGCCGCTGCTGCTGGCGACAGGGCCGGTGGCGGGCGGGGCGCTGCACGGCACGCAGAAGTCGCCCGGCATGCCTTTGAACGGTGAAATACGCACCTTCCGCGACGAATACAAGCTCGATGGAGGCGTGGCCAGCTTCGATTATTCGAACGGCCTGCTGGCACGTGAAACTTCGTGGCGCTGGGCCTCCGGGCACAACCTGGAAATGGGCTTCAACCTGCAATCGGGCTATTTCGGCGGCCACGAAAATGCGCTCTGGATCGATGGCGAAGTGGTGCCGCTGGCTCCTGCGCATTTCATCTTCGACCCGCACGACCCCATGCAGCGCTGGCACATCTTCACCGAAGACGACCAGCTGGAGCTGTTCTTTACCCCCGACGGCGCGCGCCGCCAGGACCGCAACCTGCTGGTAGCTGCCAGCCGCTACATCCAGCCGGTGGGCCACTTCAGCGGCTGGGTACGCAGCGAGCCGGAAGGGCCGAAACGCATCGTCACGCAACTGGCAGGCGTGACCGAGGACCACTATTCACGCTGGTAAGGGAAAGCCGCCATGAGCATCAGGAATATGGACAGCCTGTTCGACCCCGGTTCGGTGGCCATTTTCGGCGCCTCGCTGCGGCCCGACCGCATGGGTACCCAGGTGATGAACAACATGGCGGAAAGCGGCTTTGCCGGCGCGATCTGGCCCGTCAATCCGAAATACGAGCAGCTGCGCGGCATTCCATGCTACCCGCGCCTGTCGGCCCTGCCGCGCGCGCCGGACCTGGCCATCATCTGCACGCCGCCCGAAACTGTGCCGGCCCTGATCGCCGACCTGGGCGCCCGCGGCACGCGCGGCGCCATCATCCTGACGCCGGTCAGCGCTACCATCGGCCAGCAGATCATGCGGGCGGCGCGCCCATACCTGCTGCGCATCCTCGGCCCTGGCGGCATCGGCCTGCTCGCGCCGCTGGCAGGCCTGAACGCCAGTGCCGCCCACGCCGGCGCCAAGCCGGGCAAGACCGCCTTCATTTCCCAGTCGGCGACCGTGATGACGGCGGTGCTGGACTGGGCACAGCTGCACGGCATCGGCTTCTCGCGCGTGGTATCGGTGGTGGAGGGCGGCGATATCGACCTGGGCGACATGCTGGACTACCTGGCGGCGGACGATGACACGAGCGCCATCATCATGCACATCGAATCGGTGAGCTGCGCCCGCAAATTCATTTCCGCCGCCAGGCTGGCGGCGCGCGGCAAGCCGGTCGTGGTGCTGAAGGCCGGCCGTAGCGGCGACGACAAGGTGTACGACGCCGTGATCCGCCGCGCCGGCATGCTGCGCGTGTATTCCTCGGCCGACCTGTTCGACGCGGTCGAAACGGTGGCGCGCGCAAGGCCCACGCGCGGCACGCGCCTGGCCATCATGAGCAACGGCAGCGGCACCGGCAAGCTTGCCGCCGACGCGCTGCAATACGTGCACGGCAAGCTGGCGCAATTCTCGCCCGATACCGGCAAGCGCCTGCGCAACGAGCTGCCGCCCGGGCTGCTGCTGGCCAACCCGATCGACATCGGCGGCGAAGCCAGTGCCGAACGCCATGCCGCCGTAGCCAGCGCCTTGCTGGCCGACCCGGGCGCCGATGCATTGCTGGTGGTGCACGCGCCATCGTCGGCCGCAGCCAGCACCGGCGTGGCGCAGGCCTTGGCGCCCTTGCTGCGCCAGAGCGGCCGCAGCGTGCTCTCCTGCTGGCTGGGCGGCGCCTCGGTGGCCGGCGCGCGGCAGGTCTTCGCCGATGCCGGCCTGCCGACCTACGACACGCCCGAAAAAGCCGTGCGCGCCTACAGCCAGGTGGTGCAGTATTCGCGCAACCAGGCCTTGCTGATCGAGGTTCCGGCCCAGGTGCCCGCGCATTCGGTGCCGGAGCGGCAGGCGGCGCGCAACCTGGTGGAAGCGGCGCGCGCCGCCGGCCAGGCCGAGCTGGCGCGCGCCGACCTGGCCGCCGTTCTGGCGGCCTACGGCCTGCCGCTGGCAAGCGAGCCGGCCGGCGGCAATGTGCAGCAGCTGCGCATCGCCATGCAGGTCGACCCTGTCTTCGGGCCCGCCATCAGCGTTGGCCTGGGCGGCAGCGCCGGGCGCGTGGTGGACGACCGCGCCGTCGGCCTGCCGCCCTTGAATACCGTGCTGGCGCGCGACATGCTGCGGCGTACGGGCGTCGGCCGCGCCCTGGTCGACGAACGCGAAATCCTGTGCAGCGCGCTGGTGCATGTGGCCGAACTGGTGGCCGACATCGGCGAAATCGCCGCGCTGGAAATCGACCCAGTCACCGTGGTGGACGGCGTGCTGCAGGTGCATGCCGCACGGGCCGCGCTGGGCCCGCGCCGCGCCGAAAGCAGCATGGCGATCCGCCCCTATCCGCAAGAGCTGGAGCAGGAAATCCAGTGGCAGGGCGCCGCCCTGTTGCTGCGCCCGATCCGGCCGGAAGATGCCCCGGCCCACGTGCGCTTTTTCAGCCAGCTCGACCCCGACGATGTGCGCCTGCGCTTTTTCTCGGCGATGAAGGAATTGCCGCCGACCCAGCTTGCGCGCCTGACCCAGATCGACTACGACCGCGCCATGGCCTTCATTGCCACCCGCACCGGCGCCGATGGCCAGCCGGAGACGCTGGGCGTGGTGCGCGCGGTAGCCGACCCGGACAACCAGAAAGCGGAGTTCGCGATCATCGTGCGTTCCGATCTGAAAGGCAAAGGATTGGGAAATATCCTGTTCCAGAAATTGTTTGACTATTTCCGCAGCCGCGGAACGCGCGAAATCACGGGCGAAGCCCTGTCGGAGAATATCGGAATGCAACAACTGATGCGAAGATTTGGCGGAACAGTGACGGCGTCGCGAGAAGCTGGTATGGTTGATCTTCGCCTTGCGCTGGATTTGAAAACCTCCTAAATTGTGGAGGGCGAATGGCGTTACCTTGATGTACGTCAAAGTGAACCTGTCGGGCTAATTTACACTTGTACTTCCGTTTCCGCGTAGCGATATTTGGGAGCAAGAATGTTAACGGCCACATATACATTAGTTGCGCTTTCCGTTGAACAGGCTAACGTGCGCCTTAGCCTGCTGTCGTTTCAAAAATACGTGCAATCGACGCTGTTGCGGCAACAGCGCCTGACGCTCTCCCAGCTTGAATATGCTTGCGAAACCCTGGAGCGCCTGTACCAGGCCTGCCATTGGCGCAAGATCGAGCTGTACCTGATTCCGGCCCTGCAAAATGCGACGGAACAGGCCAACCAGCTGCTCGACGAGCTGAGCCGGCTGAACCAGTCTGCCTTGTCGGTGATCCGGCGGTTGCAGGCTGAACTCGACTCGGCGGTGGAGTACAGCGAACAGCAAGTGACGGAGATCTGCGAATCGATCGAGACTTTCTGCACGGTGCTGTTGCAGCGCCTGGAGAAAGAGGAAAAGGAACTGTTTGCGATTGCCCGCGCCACCATTGGCGGCGAAGCCTGGTTCGATATCGCGAACAAATTCCTGGCCCATGATGCTCAAGTGGTGGAAGCGCGCCGCGTGCCGGCCTCCGCCGAAAAAGACAGGAAAGCCTTGTTGGAAGCCAAGCAGGTGCGTGCCTCCCTGCGCAGCGAAGACGAGCTCGTGGTTCCTGTGCCGAAGCTGCGCTACCACCGGCGCACGCGTTTGGCCCATCGCGCCGCTGCGGACACGGCCTGAACACGCCATGCCTGCATTCGCCGCCCCTGCCGGGCGGCGCTGCGCTATGATGGTGGTTTTGATCCATTCATAGCACAACTATGTTTGAGTTCCTTTTCAAGCAGCAGGCCAGCCAGGCCAGCGTTGCCGGCCAGCCGAGCCCGGGCGGGTCGCAGGCGCCGCTCGGCACTCCCGCAGAACGCCGCGCGGCGCAAGCCGAGCTGGCCCGCAACCTTGCGGGCGACGAGGCTGCTGCGGTCGAGCTCATCCTGAACAGTGAATTTGCCGACGTGCGGCTGGCGGCAGCCGAACACGTCGTCTCGCAGGCGGCGCTGGAGAAAGTGCAGCAGGCGGTGCGCAACTCGGACCGCCGGGTGGCCAAGCTGGTGCAAGGACGCCTGGACGCCATCCGCCATGTGCAGGCCGAACAGAAGCAGGCGCAGGCCTGTATTGCTCTGGCGCAGCGCTTGTTGGCTGATGAAAAGTTGACGCCCAATCTGGTGGCTGACCTGGACCGTCAATGGAAGGTGGTCGATGCCGCGCCGTCCGCTGCGGCTGAATTTACCCATATCCGCGATGCGCTGGGCGAACGCCTCGAAGCACAGGTCTCCCTGCAGCGCGCGATGATTGATGCGCTGGCAGCCTTGCGCAAGCATCCCGATCCCGTCGAACTGGAGCGCCTGGCCAGCGAACATGCGGCACACCTGGCCTCGCCCGAGCGCGGATCTCTGCCGCGCCACCTGCTGAACGATTTCGATGCTGCCCTGGCTGCGGAACGCGCCGCGCAGCAGCCGGCCGCACCGCCCGCCGCCGCGCCAGCGGCAGCAGTGGCCGCCGAGGCCGCCGAGGCCGAACGCGTCCCCGCCAAGGGCGCCGCAGCAAGCGCAGTGGACGATGCCGCTCCGGCGCCTGGCGCCAGCGCGCCGCCGGCGCCGCCGCATGGCGACGCCGTCACGCACGCCGACGGCCACGATGCGCTGGCCGCCCGCCCGCCGCGCCCACCAAAGGAAAAACACAAGCCATCGCCCGCCGAGCAGGAAGCCAACCGCCAGTTCATGGACCTGGTCGAAGCGATGGAAACCGCACTGGCGCAAGGCCAGCTCCACATTGCCGCAGAGCACGATAAAACCCTGAAGGAAAGCAAGACCGGCCGCCTGTCGGCAGCCCAGGCCGAGCGCCTGGCCCATGTGCGGGCCGACTTCAAGCGCCTGGGCGACTGGGCGCGCTGGGGCGGCAATGTCTCGCGTGAAGAGCTGGTGCACGCCGTCGAAAGCCTGCCCGCCGAGGGCCTGGGGATGAGCGAGCTGGCCAAGAAGGTCGGCAGCATGCGCGAACGCTGGAAGGCGCTGGACGGCGTCTCCGGGGCCGCGCCCAAGTCCTTGTGGGAAAAATTCGACGCCGCCTGCACCGCCGCATACGCTCCAGCCGCCGCCCACTTCAAGCACCTGGCTGACGAGCGCCACGCTAATGCAGCGAAAGCGCAACAGTTGGTCGACGAGGCAAATGCCCTGATCGCCAGGGACAGCGCGCAACTGGAGGCCGCGGGCGGCGCCCAGGTCGACCGCGAGGAATCGGCCTCCGGCAACCTGCCGCACACGCACGACTGGCGCACCCTGGCATCGTCGACGCAACGCCTGCGCCAGGCCTGGAGCCGCCTGGGTACGATCGACCGCAAGGACAAGAAACGGCTGGACGCGGCCTTCAGCAAGGCGATGGACGCGCTGATGGCGCCCCTCGATTCGCAGCGCAAGATCGAAGTGGCGCGCCGCGAGCAATTGATCGAAGAGGTGGGCAAGCTCAATCCGCTGGACCGCCACACCATCGACACCTTGCGCCGCCTGCAGGAGTCCTGGCAGGGCCATGCCCGCGCCTTGCCGCTGGAGCGCAAGACCGAGCAGGCTTTGTGGCAGAAATTCCGTGCCGCCTGCGACCAGATTTTCGCCAGGCGCAAGGAACACGCCCACGCGGCGGACCACGAACGCAAGGCCCACTTGCACGCGCGCGAAGCGATTTGCGCCGGCCTCGAGTCGGCGGCCTTCGAAGGCGACGACAAGGCCGTCCTGGCGGCCATCGGCAAGGCCCTGAAAGATGCTGCCGCCGCATGGCATGCTTCCGGCGTGGTGCCGCGCGCCAGCGAGCAGAAGATCGACCAGCGCTACCGCGCCGCCGTCGGCGCCTTGCAAGCGCAGGCTGACGCCATCCGCAAGCGCGCCGGCGCGGCACAAGCCAGCGCCCTGCGTGAAAAGCTGCGCCTGGCACAGGCACTGGAAAGCGCGCTGGCCGGAGCCGGCGAAATCGACTGCGCCGACTGGAACAATCGTTGGCAAGCCCTGGCAGCCCTGCCGGCCGAGCAGGAGCGCACCTTGCGCGCCCGCTTCGACGCCGCGCTGAAAGCAGCCGGGGAGGGCGCTGCTGCGCGCTCCGACTACGCCGGCCAACTGGAAACCAACCGTCAACGCTTGCTGTCCGAAGTGCTGCGCCTCGAAATCATGGCCGGCATCGACAGCGGCGCCGAATTTGCGAAAGACCGATTGAAAATGCAGGTAGAAGTGTTGCAATCCTCCCTCAAGTCCGGCCAGAAGCCGGCCAGCCACGCCGCCCAGTTCCTTGCCTTGTGTGCCATGCCCGCACTGGTGGACGCACGTACTGCCAGCCGCATCGAGCAGCTGTTCCGCAAGACCGGGGCGGAGGGTAAATGAGCGAAGTAAGGATCCAGGAAGAAGATTTCGACCTGTCGCATGAAGTGGCGCAACTGCGCGCCGGGAACGCCAAGGTTGGCGCTATAGTCAGTTTCGTTGGCACGGTGCGCGACCTGAACGAGGACGCCGCGGTTGCCGAAATGGAGCTGGAGCATTACCCGGGCATGACCGAGCAGTCGATCCAGGCCATTATCGACCAGGCCAAGGCCCGCTGGCCGATCTATGGTGCGCTGGTCATTCATCGCGTCGGGCCGCTCAAGCCCATGGACCAGATCGTTCTGGTGGCGGTCACTTCACCGCACCGGGGCGAGGGCTTCTCGGCTTGTGAATTTATTATCGATTACCTCAAGACCGAGGCGCCGTTCTGGAAGAAGGAACAGACGCCCGAGGGCGCCCGCTGGGTTGATGCACGCACGAGCGACGACGATGCGTTAAAGAAGTGGTCTTGAAATGTAACAACGCATCCTCATGTTGTCCTTGACAATTCATCAGGAGCGTTTGAAATGCGCCAAGACAAACTCACAACAAAACTGCAAGAAGCACTCGCCGATGCCCAGAGCCTGGCCGTCGGCAACGACAACCAATACATTGAACCCGCGCACCTGCTGCTGGCCCTGTTGAACCAGGAAGACGGTGGCGCGCGCTCGCTGCTGCAGCGCGCCGGCGTGAATGTCGGCGGGCTGGCGCAGGCGTTGAAGCATGCGCTGGAGCGCATGCCCAAGGTGTCCGGCGGCGACGTGACGGTCAGCCGCGAGTTCGTCAACATGCTGAACCAGGCCGACCGCGAAACGCAGAAGCGCGGCGACCAGTTCGTCTCCAGCGAAATGGTGCTGCTGGCGATCACGGAAGACAAGGGCGACGCCGGTAAGCTGGCACGTGAGAACGGCCTGCAGCGCAAAGCCCTGGAAACCGCCATCGACGCCGTGCGCGGCGGCGCCAAGGTCGATTCGCAGGAAGCGGAAGGCCAGCGCGAAGCGCTGAAAAAATACACCCTCGACCTGACCGAGCGTGCCCGCATGGGCAAGCTGGACCCGGTGATCGGCCGCGACGACGAGATCCGCCGCGCCATCCAGGTACTGCAGCGACGTACCAAGAACAATCCTGTGCTGATCGGCGAACCGGGCGTGGGCAAGACCGCCATCGTGGAGGGCTTGGCCCAGCGCATCGTCAACAATGAGGTGCCGGACTCCCTGCGCGGCAAGCGCGTGCTGTCGCTCGACATGGCGGCCCTGCTGGCCGGCGCCAAGTACCGCGGCGAGTTCGAGGAGCGCCTGAAATCCGTGCTGAAGGAGCTGGCGCAGGACGAGGGCCAGACCATCGTCTTCATCGACGAGCTGCACACCATGGTCGGCGCCGGCAAGGCCGAAGGCGCCATGGACGCCGGCAATATGCTGAAGCCTGCGCTGGCGCGCGGCGAATTGCATTGCCTCGGTGCGACCACGCTTGACGAATACCGCAAATACATCGAAAAGGATGCCGCGCTGGAGCGCCGCTTCCAGAAGATCCTGGTCGACGAGCCAAGCGTGGAGGCCACCATCGCCATCCTGCGCGGCTTGCAGGACAAGTACGAGCTGCACCACAAGGTGGAGATCACCGACCCGGCGATCATCGCGGCGGCGGAGCTGTCGCACCGCTACATCACCGACCGCTTCCTGCCCGACAAGGCGATCGATCTGATCGACGAAGCCGCGTCCAAGATCAAGATCGAGATCGACTCCAAGCCGGAGGTGATGGACAAGCTCGAACGCCGCCTGATCCAGCTCAAGATCGAGAAGGAAGCGGTCAAGCGCGAAAAGGACGAAGCCTCGCGCGCC
Source organism: Pseudoduganella sp. R-43 (assembly GCF_049913255.1). Taxonomy (NCBI): domain Bacteria; kingdom Pseudomonadati; phylum Pseudomonadota; class Betaproteobacteria; order Burkholderiales; family Oxalobacteraceae; genus Pseudoduganella; species Pseudoduganella sp. R-43. The sequence goes on along the minus strand of NZ_CP183988.1, from coordinate 4,695,581 downwards.
CGCCTGCAACTGCTGGACGATGAAATCGCCAAGCTGCAGCGCGAATACAACGATTACGAGGAAGTGCTGAAGGCTGAAAAAGCCAATGTGCAAGGCACTACCCACATCAAGGAGGAAATCGAACGCATCAAGCAGCAGATGGAAGAGGCGACCCGCGCTTCCAACTGGCAGCGCGTGTCCGAGCTCCAGTACGGCAAGCTGCCGGAGCTGGAGTCGCAACTGAAGCAGGCCGAAGCCGCCGGCGCCGCCGAGCAGGCGGGCGACAAGCCGAAGCTGCTGCGCACCCAGGTCGGGGCGGAGGAAATCGCCGAGGTGGTATCGCGCGCGACCGGCATTCCCGTGTCGCGCATGATGCAGGGCGAGCGCGACAAGCTGCTGCACATCGAAGAGAAGCTGCACGAGCGCGTGGTGGGACAGGACGAAGCGATCAGCGCGGTGGCCGACGCCATCCGACGTTCGCGTGCAGGCCTGTCGGACCCGAACCGTCCGTACGGCTCCTTCATGTTCCTCGGCCCGACCGGCGTCGGCAAGACCGAGCTGACCAAGGCGCTGGCGAACTTCCTGTTCGATTCGGAGGAATCGCTGATCCGCATCGACATGAGCGAATTCATGGAGAAGCATTCGGTGGCCCGCCTGATCGGCGCGCCGCCAGGCTATGTGGGTTACGACGAGGGCGGCTACCTGACCGAAGCCGTGCGCCGCAAGCCTTACAGCGTGATCCTGCTGGACGAGATCGAGAAAGCGCACCCGGACGTGTTCAACGTGCTGCTGCAAGTGCTGGATGACGGCCGCATGACGGACGGGCAGGGCCGCACCGTGGACTTCAAGAACACGGTGGTGATCATGACCTCGAACCTGGGCTCGCAGAAGATCCAGTCGCTGGACGAATCCGATCCGGCAGTGGTGAAGCTGGCGGTGATGGCCGAGGTGCGTGGCCACTTCCGTCCGGAGTTCATCAACCGGATCGACGAGATCGTGGTGTTCCACGGCCTGGACGACAAGCATATCGGTTCGATTGCCCGCATCCAGCTGCAGATCCTGGAGCAGCGCCTGAAGCGCATGGACATGGGGATGGAAGTCACCGACGCGGCCCTGCAGAAGATCGCCGAGGCGGGCTACGACCCGGTGTACGGTGCGCGTCCGCTGAAGCGCGCGGTGCAGCAGCAGATCGAAAATCCGTTGTCGAAGCTGATCCTGGAAGGCCGCTTTGGGCCGAAAGACACGATCCGCATCGATGCCGAGGGCAACGAGCTGGCCTTCCGCAAGGCTTGAGTTCAGCGGCAGGGCGCACGGCAGTCAACACGCTGCCGGCGCCTGACTTCCCCTGTCGCGCCCCAAATGTGTTCCTCAAAGCAGCTTTCGTCAACCTTCAACCTGCGAATGACCCAGCCGTTGGGTAGCGTCCATTGACAGATGATCTCTTCGCGCTGGCGCGAGCCAGGCGCCTGGGCCATTGCGTTGCCGATCAGGTTGAACATGCCTGCGCTGCGCAAGCCGAATAGCTCCACCGGCACCCAACGGTAGGCCCGCTTGTCGCCGGGGCCGATAAACCGGACCAGGACGTCGCCCGATTTGCAGATCGTGGCGGATGTCTGCACATTGAATTCGTTCAGGACCCCGGCGAATGGCGCCTCGACACAGCTGACGTTCTTGGTCCAGAGTGCGAACTGCTTGTCGCCTTCACTGGACTTGAGATAATCGGTGACGACAGGGATAAGGGCAATGGCCAGTCCGGGATAGACCAGCAGCCATTGCCACCATTTATCTAGCAGCTTGAATCCTGGTGACATACAACCTCCAAATTGCGTAAACTCGTGGCTCTGACAGGAGCACACCATGAATGAGTCAATGTTGGCGGGCCGGCTGGAATTCCTGCGCGAAGCGGAACGGCTGAAGAGCGTCCTGCGCAGCGGTTTCACTTCGACCGGACGGCCGGAAAGCACCGCCGAGCATAGTTGGCGGCTGGCGCTGATGGCGCTGGTGTTCGCCGACGAACTGCCTGGGCTGGATCTCGCCCGCGTGCTGAAGCTGTGCATCGTGCACGACCTCGGCGAAGCGATCCATGGCGACATTCCTGCGATCCACCAACACGCCCATCCCGGCAAGTCAGCGCAGGAACGCGAAGACTTGCATACCCTGACGCGCGACCTCGACCCGCCACTGCGCGCGGAAATCATTGCCCTGTGGGACGAGTATGAAGCCGCCGCCACGCCAGAAGCCCAGGCGGTGAAAGCCTTCGACAAGCTGGAAACCATCCTCCAGCACAACCAGGGCGATAATCCGCCCGATTTCGACTATGCCTTCAACCTGGGGTACGGCCGCAAGCACACAGCTACGGCGCCTTTGTTCGTGAGGCTGCGGGAGATGCTCGACGCCGAGACCGCGTCGCGCCACCAGTCCGCGTCTCCGAAGTGAGTGTAGGCAGCGCAAACGCGGGCAGGCAAGCGCGGCCGGGAGGCCATCGACAGCAGGTTTGATTTTTATCAGATGCGGGTGTTGAAAAACTCGGTAGGCGGGCAGCCGAAGGTCTTGCGGAACATGGCGGTGAAGGCGGACTGGCTTGAATAGCCCAGCGCATCGGCGACCTGCGACAAGGGCATGCCGCTGGAAATCATCGGCGCGGCATGTGCGAGCCGGGCCTGCTGGCGCCACTGGCCGAAACTCATGCCCAGTTCCTTTTCAAACAGGCGCGCCAGCGTGCGCTCCGATGCGCCAGCCTTGCTTGCCCATTCTTCCAGAGTGTGCGTTGCGCCCGGATCGGCGAGCAGGGCATCGCACAGGCTTTTCAGTCGCTTGTCGCGCGGCATGGGGACGCGGATCGGACGCGTGGCCAGGTGCGGCAATTCGTCCAGGATCAGCTTGCAGAGCAGCTGGGAGCGGTGGGTCGGGACCTCCGGATCTTCCAGCTCCAGTGCCACGACCAGCTCGCGCAGCAGCGGCGAGACTTCGAGCACCTTGCACGGTTCACCGGGGAAGGGGTCGTAAGACGACACGACGTAGACCGGGCGCAGGCGCGCGGTTTCGATCACGCTCAGCGAGTGCTCGACATTGGCGGCGGTCCAGATGGCGCGCTGCGGCGGCACGATCCAGCTGCTGTCCATCGCATTCACGCGGATGACGCCCTCCAGCGCCAGGGTCAGTTGGGCGCAGTCGTGGGTATGCGCCTGCAGTGACCGTTCGCTGACCAGGTCGCGGGCGATCATGGTGACAGGCTGCACGGCGCTCGGCTCACGGCGGCTTTCGTGCGGGCCGGTATGGGTGACGATCTTGATCGGCATGGGATGGCGGTTTTGCGATAAATGATGTCATCCTAGCTCAAAACAGACGGGCGATGTTTTTCTAAAATGTTTCCATTCTTTATACGAATGAGGCACAGAATGGATAAGCAAACCTTACGCACGGATGCCCGCGTGATCGGCCTGGTCGGGCTGGCGCATGGCGTCTCGCATTTCTATCACCTGATCCTGGCTGCCCTGTTTCCCTGGCTGAAGACGGCTTTCGGCCTGAGCTACTCGGAGCTGGCCTTGCTGATGACGGTGTTCTTTGTGGTGTCGGGCATTGGCCAGGCCCTGGCCGGCTTTGTGGTGGACCGGGTCGGCGCGCGCCGCGTGCTGTTTTCAGGCATGGCGATGCTAGGGGTATCGGCGCTGGTGCTGTCGAATGCCCAGAATTATGCCGGCCTGGTGGCGGGCGCGCTGATGGCGGGCATGGGCAACAGCATCTTCCACCCGGCGGACTACACGATCCTCAACCAGCGCGTGTCGCGCGACCGCCTGGCGCATGGTTTTTCCGTGCATGGCATCAGCGGCAGCATTGGCTGGGCTGCCGCGCCGCTGTTCCTGACTGGCGTGGCCAGTGCCACGGATTGGCGTACCGCCTTGCTGTCGGCTGCAGCGCTGCCCGCGATCGTGCTGGCGATCCTGTGGTGGAACCGCGCAGCCTTGCGCCCTGATCCTGTCATTCATCACGCCGCCGGCGCGCGGCAGGGCGGCTCGTTTGATTTCCTGCGACTGCCTTCGGTGTGGATGTGCTTTGGCTTCTTCTTCCTGACTGCGCTGGCGTTGGGCGGCATCCAGAGTTTCGCCTCGACCGGACTGGTCAAGCTGTACGGCATGTCGCTGGCGATGGCGACCAGCGCCTTCACGGCCTATATGCTGGCGTCCGCGGTTGGCATGATGCTGGGCGGCTTCCTCGGTGCTGGGCGCAAGAACCACGACCGTACCATTGCCGCCGCCTTCGCGCTGGCCGCCGTCCTGGCCCTGCTGCTTGGCATGGCGGTGGTTCCCGCTTGGGGTGCCGTAGCCTTGATGGCGCTGGTCGGCTTTTTCTCCGGCATTGCAGGACCATCGCGCGACTTGATGATCCGCGCCGCAGCGCCGAAGAATGCCACGGGCCGCGTGTACGGCGTGGTGTATTCCGGCCTGGATAGCGGCCTGTCGGTCGGGCCTCTGCTATTCGGCCTGATGATGGACGCAGGCAAGCCGCAGTACGTCTTCGCCGGCATCGCCTTTTTCCTGCTGCTGGCCATCGCTACCGCGACCGGCGTTGGCAGCCGTACCCGCGCCACCGCCAACGTTGCAGCCTGATATAGTCGTGTCATCTTCCATAACCGCGAGTAATGCCATGAGTTTTGCCACGACAGACCTTTGTGACGACAATCCTGCGATGCTGGACGACGGCAGCCTGCAAGTCCTGTCTCCATTCTTCCGCCACTTCGGCAAGCGAGCCCAGTTTTCCGGGCCGGCTGCGACGCTGAAAGTGCATGAGGATAATGCGCTGGTGCGTGCGACCCTCGAAACCCAGGGCGGGGGCAGGGTGCTGGTAATCGATGGCGGCGGCAGCCTGCGCCGGGCGCTTGTCGGCGGCCAGCTTGGCCTGCTGGCGCAGAACAACGGCTGGGCAGGCGTGATTGTCGATGGCTGCGTGCGCGATAGCGCGGAGCTGGCGGAGTGCGACGTCGGCATCATGGCCTTGGCGACGCATCCCCAGCGTAGTGCGCGTGACGGCGTCGGCAAGCGCGATGTGAATGTGCAGATTGCTGGCGTCGCAGTGTGCCCCGGCGACTGGATCTATGCGGATGCGGATGGTGTGCTGGTGGCCAAGCAAAAGCTCGCCTGATACTGGTGCGCTTTCCACCATGTGAAATCATCATTTCATGCGATGGAAAGTGCGTCAAATCAAGAAACCTTGTTTCTCTCGAAAGGAGAAATGGCGTTCCGCATCATGGAACATGCGCCTCAAGTGTTTGATTTTGCGCGAATAAAAGGCGCTTATATGTCTTATATAAGACGTGTTGCACCAGAACAATCACGCCTAAGATATCTCTAACGGTTTTCGTTTTCTAACGCTTTCGTAGGAGATCATCATGGCTACTCGCGCCGAACAAATCGCTGCCCTGCAGCACGACTGGGATACCAATCCACGCTGGAAGGGAGTCACTCGCACATACACCGCCGGAGACGTGGTGCGCCTGCGCGGCTCGCTGGCCATCGAGCACACCCTGGCCAAGCGCGGCGCGGAAAAGCTGTGGGACCTGGTGAACAACGAACCCTTCGTCAATGCGCTGGGCGCGTTGACCGGCAACCAGGCCATGCAGCAGGTGAAGGCCGGCCTGAAGGCGATCTACCTGTCAGGCTGGCAGGTGGCTGGCGATGCCAACCTGGCGGGCGAGATGTATCCGGACCAGTCGCTGTATCCTGCCAATTCGGTGCCGATGGTTGTCCGCCGCATCAACAATACCTTCCAGCGCGCCGACCAGATCCAGTGGTCTGAGGGCAAGGACGATATCGACTTCTTCGCGCCTATCGTTGCGGACGCGGAAGCCGGCTTCGGCGGCGTGCTGAATGCCTTCGAACTGATGAAGGCCATGATCGAAGCCGGCGCTTCGGGCGTGCACTTCGAAGACCAATTGGCTTCGGTGAAAAAGTGCGGCCACATGGGAGGCAAGGTGCTGGTGCCAACCCGCGAAGCCGTCGAAAAACTGACCGCTGCGCGCCTTGCGGCTGACGTCATGGGCACCTCGACCCTGGTGATCGCCCGTACCGACGCTGAAGCGGCGGACTTGCTGACCTCCGACGTGGACCACAACGACAAGCCTTTCTGCACCGGCGAACGCACCGTGGAAGGCTTCTACAAGGTGCGCAATGGCCTGGAGCAGTCGGTTTCCCGCGCGCTGGCCTACGCTCCTTACGCTGACCTGGTGTGGTGCGAAACCGGCAAGCCTGACCTGGCATTCGCCAAGGCCTTCGCCGAAGCCGTGCATGCCAAATTCCCCGGCAAGCTGCTGGCCTATAACTGCTCGCCTTCCTTCAACTGGAAGAAAAACCTCGACGACGCGACCATTGCCAAATTCCAGAAAGAGCTGGGGGCGATGGGCTACAAGTTCCAGTTCATCACGCTGGCCGGCTTCCATTCCCTGAACTACGGCATGTTCGACCTGGCCCATGGCTATGCGCGCCGCCAGATGTCCGCCTTCGTGGAGCTGCAGGAAGCCGAATTCGCCGCGGCCGCCAAAGGATTCACCGCGGTCAAGCACCAGCGCGAAGTCGGTACGGGCTACTTCGATGCCGTGACTCAAACCATCCAGCAGGGCCAGAGTTCCACCACGGCCCTGCATGGATCGACCGAAGACGAGCAGTTCTTCGACGAGAAGAAGAAAGTCGCTTAAGTGCGGGTCATGAACACGCAGTCCAGCAGGATTCCCGAGGGATGCTGGTACTGCGTGTTCTTCATTGCTCGATAGCCGGCCGCTTCGTAGAAGGGGACTGCGTTCAGCGAAGCATAGAGGTGCAGGGCGGCGGGTTCGCCGGCCATCTGCTCCAGGGCTTTCAACAGGCATTTGCCTACGCCCTGGCCGCCAAATCGCGGTTCGACAAAGACCGCATCCACCTCATTGCTCTCCAGGTCGAGGATGGCGTATCCGGCTAGTTCGCCGTTGATATAGGCCTTGATGCCGCCGCCTTGGGCCAGCAAGGCGGGATAGGTCGAGGGCGCCGGGGCTGCGGCCCACGTGCTCAATGTGAGGGGATCGTAGTGGCCGGCGCATTGGCTGCGCAGCGCGCGGGTGCGCAATTCCCACAGGGCTGGGATGTCGGTGCTGGCCACTGGAAGAAGGGTGATCATTTGGCCAGTGTATCGCAGGCGATCATGCGCATGAGATAATGCCGGCAAATCTTATTGACCCGCCTCTCCTATGTTCAGTTACCGCCACGCGTTCCATGCCGGCAATCACGCCGACGTCCTCAAGCACTTTGTCCTGGTCCAGGTCCTCGAATACCTGAACCAGAAGGACGTCCCTTACACCTATATCGACACGCATGCCGGCGCCGGCGTTTATTCGCTGGATAGCGCGCAAGCCACCAAGACCGCTGAATTCGAGACCGGCATCGGCCCATTGTGGGATCGTGATGACCTGCCGGAACCGCTGGCCGACTACGTTCAACTGATCAAGGACCTGAACCCAAGCGGCAAACTGCGCTTCTACCCTGGTTCGCCTTACTGCGCCGAAATCGTGGCGCGCGAAGAAGACCGCCTTCGCCTGTTCGAGCTGCACCCGTCGGACGCCAAGATCCTGGCCGACAATTTCCACAAGCTGGAGCAGCACCAGGCGGCCAATGGCCGCCGGCCTGCTGCGCGCGGCAAGCGTGTGATCGTCAACAAGGCGGATGGTTTCCTGGGCGTGAAGGCGTTGCTGCCGCCGCCATCGCGCCGCGGCATGGTGCTGTGCGATCCTCCCTATGAGGACAAGCAGGACTACAAGAAGGTCACTGACATGCTGAACGATGCGCTGAAGCGCTTCCCGACCGGCACGTATGCGGTCTGGTATCCGGTGCTGCAGCGCATTGAGGCGCGCAACTTCGCCGAGCGCCTGAAGCACTTGCCGGCCAAGAGCTGGCTGAACGTGACCCTGTGCATCAGCACGCCAACCCCGGACGGCATCGCGCTGCATACGAGCGGCATGTTCCTGCTGAATCCTCCGTACACGCTGGAGCCGATGCTGCGCCAGGTGATGCCCTACCTGGTGCAGGTTTTGGGCCGTGATGCCGGTGCGCAGTTCACGCTGGAGAGTGGCGAGGCGGCCACAAGCAAGAAGGTCCCGCAGCGCACAACATAAAAATGTTGCCAGGACTGCACTAATGGGTATAGTCTTGACACCATGAGTCTTAACAATGGGGAAACCCATGACAGCCGTGGTTGAAAGTGAAGTGCAGATCCCAATGCCGTATGCCAATCAGTTCTTCTTGGCACGGCAACCCATCCTCAACCGCAGCCAGCGGCTCGTGGCCTACGAGCTGCTCTACCGAAATGCCGAAGTCCACGAAGCCCGTGTGACGGACGGAACCCATGCCACTGCCTCCGTGATTGCCCATGCTTCCGAGCTGGGCATGGAGCAGGTCGTGGGCGACCAGCTCGCTTTCGTCAATGTCGACACGACGGGATTGATGAGCGATTTCATTCACTTCCTGCCGAATGACAAGGTCATCCTCGAGGTGCTGGAGTCGGTCGAGCCGACGCCGGACGTGCTGAAGCGGGTGCAGGAACTGAAGCAGGCGGGCTACAAGTTCGCCCTCGACGATGTGGCGGGGGAGAGTGATGCCGTGACGGCGTTACGTCCCTTGATGGATGTGATCAAGGTCGACATCAAGCAGATCGAGCGCGGCAGCCTGCCGGCCCTGGCGCGCAACTTGCGCAACCCCAACCAGAAGCTGTTGGCCGAGAAGGTGGAGACGGTCGAGGAGTTCCGCGAGTGCATGGACCTGGGTTTTGAATACTTCCAGGGTTATTATTTCGCGCGGCCGGTGATCCTGAGCGGGAAGAAGATTACGCCATCTCAGCTCTCCATCATGCACTTGCTCGATTTGCTGAACCAGGATGCGGACCAACGCGAAGTGGAGCGCAGCGTCAAGCATGACCCCCTGATTTCCCTGAACCTGTTGCGCCTGGTGAATACCCCGGCGGTGGGTGCGCGCTTCCGCATCAATTCCGTCGGGCATGCCCTGATCGTGCTGGGGCGCCGGCAGTTGCAGCGCTGGCTGCAGATCCTGCTGTATGTGAAAGGCTCGGAATTCGACTCGCCCTTGCTGCAAATGGCGACCACGCGCGGCAAGACCATGGAGCTGGTGATGGGGCATGTGCGGCCGTCGGAACGGGTGGCGGCTGACATTGGTTTTACGGTCGGCATCATGTCGCTGATGGATGCGCTGTTCTCGGTGCGCATGGGCGAAATCCTCGACAGCGTCAATGTGCTGGACGAGGTGCGCGATGCGCTGTTGCATCGCGAGGGGGATTATGGCGATGTGCTGCGCCTGATCGAGCTGATCGAGCGGGCGCAGGAGGGGCGGGAACTGACCGGCATCCTGCACAAGCTGGACCTGGCGCCTTCGGCGCTGTATGCGCTGCAGCGCGAGGCGTTTGAGTGGGTCAATGAGTATGCCCACTCGGTTCAATAGCTTATTGGGCCAGTAGCAGGAACACCGTTGGCTTCTTGTGGAAATCCGGCGCCTTGCCGGAGTCGAGCAGGCCCTTCCATTGCGCGCCCGTGCGGGTGCGAATCGTTTCCGTTGGCAGGCTGATGTCGGTGGCCACGCAGATCAGCGTGCTGCCGGTGCATGCGCTGACCAGTGCTTCCAGCATGGCTGCGTTGCGGTAGGGTGTTTCGATGAAGAGCTGCGTTTGCTTTTCCTGGCGGGAGCGCGTTTCCAGTTCTTTCAGGCGCTTGGCACGTTGCGCAGCGTCGGTCGGCAGGTAGCCGTTGAAGGCGAAACTTTGTCCGTTCAGGCCGCTGGCCATCACGGACATCAGGATGGAGGAGGGGCCGACCAGCGGACGGACCGGGATGCTGTTGGCGTGGGCCAGGCGGACCAGGTCGGCGCCCGGGTCGGCGACTGCAGGGACGCCGGCTTCGGACAACAGGCCGACGTCGTGGCCAGCTTTCAGGGGTTCGAGCAAGGCTTGCAGTGCGGTTTGCGGCGTGTTGATGTTCAGTTCGCTGATCGCGATTTCCTGGATGGGCTTGGCGGTGCCGACTTGCTTCAGGAAGGCGCGGGCGGTTTTGGCGTTTTCGGCGACGAAGTGGGTGAGATGGGAGGTCAGTTGCTGCACGTGCTGGGGGATGACCTGGTCCAGGGAGTCGGTGGGGCCGAGGGTGTTGGGGATGAGGTATAGGGTGCCGTTCATGTTTTTAAACCGGTGATGCGGTGTCAGACCCGCAGGGTCAGACACCGGTCTGCATACTGTGTTGGCCGGTGCGCCGTTGGTGTCTGACCCTGTGGGTCGGACACCGGTCTACCGGTTTTGGAAAAAGCTGACGCCCGCGGCGCGCAGCATGCCAGTCAAGGCGATCAGCGGCAAGCCCGTGAGTGCCGTCGGATCGCTGGAATCGATCCGCTCCAGGATCGCAATTCCCAGCGCCTCGTTTTTCGCGCTTCCGGCACAATCATAGGGCTGCTCGATGCGCAGGTAGGCATCCAGTTCCTCGTCCGGCAAATCGCGGAACTTGACCACGGTCTGGATGTCTTCAAGCTGGTGCGTATTGTTGCGCCCATCCCACACGCAAAGCGCGGTATGAAACACCACTTCACGCCCGCGCATTTTTTGCAGCTGGGCGAGGGCATTGGCATGATTGCCAGGTTTGCCGATTTGCTCATCGTCCAAAGTGGCGACCTGGTCGGAGCCGATCACCAGCGCGCCAGGGTGGCGGGCAGCTACTGCGGCAGCCTTTTCACGGGCCAGGCGCAGGGCGGTGGCAGAGGGAGTTTCGCCCGGCAGTGGGCTTTCGTCGATATCCGGCACATCGACCGAGAACGGCAAATGCAGCCGCGCCAGCAGTTCCCGCCGATAGGCCGAACTGGAAGCAAGAATGATGTTGGTTGTTTTCATCAGGGAAATGTTATATGCTCTCTGCGCCGTAGAAAAACAGCGAAAGTCTCGCAAGTCTTTGACGCGGCGTGGAAAATCCTGTTATTATCGCAGGTTTTCGAGGGAAATTTTAGCCAATGAATGCTTTTGAGATCGACGCCTTTGAATTCTGTCGGACCAACAGCAGCAAGGAAGGGGTAACGCCCGTCGCTGAAATGACCCGGCTTAGCAAGGAATGCGCTAACACTTCCGGTGAGTTGACCTGGAAGGTGGAGGGTGGTTCCAGCAAACAGGGCTTCCCGCAGATGCGCCTGACCGTTGCCGGCAAAGTGCAATTGGTGTGCCAGCGCTGCCTGACCCCGTTTGATTACGACATCGATTCGTCGACGCTCCTGATGCTCGGCAAGGACGACGAGGATGCGGACGAGATCGAGGAAATCATTGATGATGAAAGCATTGACGTGATCGTCGGTGCGCGCTCCATGAATCTCATGGACCTGGTGGAAGATGAGGCCCTGCTTGCCTTGCCGCAGTCGCCGAAGCACGAAGTGTGTCCTGATACCTCGCTGGTCGACTCTGCGAAGAATGAGAAGGCGTCGCCCTTCGCCGGCCTGAAAGGCCTGAAAACGAATTAATCAGTTTGTAGTAGCAAAGAACGTGTCAAAACGCGTGCAGTAATCGAGTTTGGCATGGATGTAAAAGCTCGATTCGCATGTTTTTGCGCATCGGATGTGTTAAAATCTTAGAACTTTAGTATTAGGAGTCATCATGGCTGTTCAACAGAACAAGAAATCCCCGTCGAAGCGCGGCATGCACCGTTCGCACGATTTTCTGGTAGCACCGAACCTGGCCGTTGAGCCAACCACCGGTGAAACCCACCTGCGTCACCACATTTCGCCTAACGGCTTCTATCGTGGTCGCAAAGTGCTGAAGACCAAGAACGACGAGTAATCGACGTTTCGCTTCAGCGACAAGACAAAGCGGTGCTACGCAGGATTTTCTGACGTCGCGCCGCTTTTTCTTTGAGTTATACAATGACAATTAAAATCTCTATCGACTGCATGGGTGGCGATCACGGCCCCTCAGTTACGATCCCCGCAGCACTCTCTTTCCTCAAGCACGAACCGAATGCCGAGCTGGTCCTTGTTGGCCTGGAAGACGTCCTTCGCGCTGAACTGAAAAAGCACCACGCCGAGGCCGAGCCGCGCCTCACCGTCCTTCACGCTTCCGAACAGGTCACCATGGATGACCCGCTCGAGGTCGCTTTGCGCCGCAAGAAGGATTCGTCGATGCGCGTGGCCATTGAGCAGGTCAAGAGCGGCGCCGTTGCCGGCTGTGTTTCGGCTGGCAATACCGGCGCCCTGATGGCTGTCTCGCGCTACGTGCTGAAGACCATGGCCGGCGTCGACCGTCCGGCCATCTGCACCATCATGCCCAACAAGCTGGGCAAGCCAACCTATATGCTGGACCTGGGCGCCAACGTGGATTGCGAACCGCACCACCTGCACCAATTCGCTATCATGGGTTATGTGCTGGTGCAGGCCATGGAGGGCATCGAACGCCCGACCATCGGCTTGTTGAACGTGGGCACGGAAGACATCAAGGGCAATGAAGTGGTGAAAGCCACCGCTGCCTTGCTGCGCGCCGACCACGAGCGCGGCGCCCTGAACTTCTACGGCAACGTGGAAGGGAACGATATTTTCAAAGGTACCACCGACATCGTCGTTTGCGACGGTTTTGTCGGCAATGTGACGCTGAAGGCCATCGAAGGCCTGGCCAGCTTGTTCAAGGTGGTGCTGACCGAAGAATTCAAGCGTAACCCGATCACCATGTTGGGTGCGCTGATCGCGCGCGGTGCGCTGCGCATGATCACCCAACGCCTGAATCCTGCCCGCTTTAACGGCGCCGGCCTGCTGGGCCTGCGCGGCCTGGTATTCAAGAGCCATGGTGGGGCGGGCGTGGAAGCCTTTGAATGGGCAATCCGCCGCGCTTACGAGGCGGCGCATCATGATTTGCAAGAGCATCTGTCGGCCATGATTGCCGAACTGATGCCGCAGGAAGAGACGACACCACAAACGAGAGACACGCATGACCCTGTACAGCAAGATCGTAGGCACGGGCAGCTACCTGCCTGAGAAACGCGTCACCAACCATGAACTGGCAGCCCAGCTGGCTGCCAAGGGCATCGAGACTTCGGACGAGTGGATTGTGTCGCGCAGCGGCATTTCCGCCCGCCACTATGCGGAGCCTGAGCAGGCTTCGTCCGACCTGGGTGTGATCGCGGCCAAGCGGGCATTGGAAATGGCCGGCATGCAGCCGGACGATATCGACCTGATCATCGTTGCCAGTTCCACGCCGGACTTTTACGGCAGCTTCCCGAGCACGGCCTGCATCGTGCAGAAGAAGCTGGGCATGACCAACAACTGCGCGGCAGTGGACGTGCAGGCCGTCTGCAGCGGCTTCGTTTACGCGGTGGCGACGGCGGACAGCTTCATCAAGTCCGGCATGCACAAGAATGTGCTCGTGATCGGTGCGGAAGTGTTCTCTCGCATCCTGAATTTCGAAGATCGCACCACCTGCGTGCTGTTTGGCGATGGCGCTGGCGCCATTGTCATGAGCGCGTCGCAAGAGCCTGGCATCCTGGCGTGCAAGCTGCATGCTGACGGCCGCCATTCCGATGTGCTGCGCGTGCCGGGCAGCCTGTCCAACGGCGCGATCGACGGCAGCGCTTTCCTGTACATGGATGGCCAGGCGGTGTTCAAGCTGGCGGTGTCGGTGCTGGAGAAGGTGGCCTACGAGGCACTGGACGCGGCAGGCATGACTTCCGGCCAGATTGACTGGCTGATCCCGCACCAGGCCAATATCCGCATCATGAACGGCACCGCCAGGAAGCTGGGCATGGAGCCGGAAAAGATGGTGGTGACCGTCGACCAGCATGGCAATACTTCCGCAGCTTCGATCCCGCTGGCGCTGGACGTCGCAGTGCGCGATGGCCGCATCAAGAAGGGCGATGTGGTGATGATGGAAGGTGTAGGCGGTGGCTTTACGTGGGGTGCCGTACTGGCCCGAATGTAATAAAATGCAGTCCTTTTTAGAATAAGAAGTCTAAAGGTTGAAAGATGAATAAATTCGCGTTCGTATTCCCGGGCCAGGGTTCCCAGGCCGTGGGCATGATGGAAGGTTTTGCCGGCAATCCAGTGGTCGCACAGACCCTTGCCGAAGCTTCCGACGCATTGCAGTTCGACCTGGCCAAGCTGATTGCTGAAGGCCCGAAAGAAGAACTCGACCTGACCACCAATACCCAGCCGGTCATGCTGACCGCTGCCGTGGCAGCCTACCGCGCCTGGATCGCCGCTGGCGGCCCGGTGCCAACCGTGGTTGCCGGCCACTCGCTGGGCGAGTACTCGGCCCTGGTTGCTGCAGGCGTGATTTCCTTCAAGGATGCGGTGCCGCTGGTGCGCTTCCGCGCCCAAGCGATGCAGGAAGCCGTGCCAGTCGGGCAGGGTACCATGGCTGTGATGCTGGGCCTTTCCGATGAAGACGTGCGTGCAGCCTGCGCCGAAGCGGCGGCTGCCGTTCCTGGTGAAGTGGTGGAAGCGGTTAACTACAATGCGCCAGCGCAAGTCGTGGTCGCCGGTCACGCTGCCGCGGTCGACAAGGCCTGTGAAATCGCCAAGGCGAAAGGCGCCAAGCGCGCCATGCGCCTGCCGGTTTCCGCGCCGTTCCACAGCTCGCTGCTCAAGCCGGCTTCGGATCGCCTGCGCGAGTACATGGCTTCGATCCATTTCAACGCGCCGCAAATCCCGCTGATCAACAATGTGGATGTGGCCGTGCTGAACGACCCGGCTTCGATCAAGGACGCGCTGGTGCGCCAGGCCGCTTCCCCGGTGCGCTGGGTGGAAACCATGCAGAAAGTTGCTGCGGACGGCATCACGAATGTGGTTGAATGCGGTCCGGGCAAGGTCCTGATGGGCCTGGCCAAGCGTATCGATCCGGTCCTGGTTGGCGAGGCCATCTACGACCAGGCAACCCTCGAGCGCATGCTGGAAACCCTGAAATAAACAAGGATGACAATGACTCTCGCTAATCAAGTAGCACTGGTGACCGGCGCCTCGCGCGGCATCGGCAAGGCAATCGCGCAAGAACTGGCCCGCCAGGGCGCCAAGGTGATCGGCACCGCCACCACCGAGGCCGGCGCAGAAGCGATCTCGGCCTACCTGGCCGACATCGGCGCCGAAGCAGGCAAGGGCATGGTGCTGAACGTCACCAATGCCGAGCAGTGCGCTGCCGTCATCGACGATATCTCGAAAACCTACGGCGCCGTCGGCATCCTGGTCAACAACGCGGGCATCACGCAGGACCAGCTGGCCATGCGCATGAAGGACGAGGAGTGGGACAACGTGATCGCCACCAACCTGACTTCGGTGGGCCGCCTGTCGCGTGCTGTCCTGCGCGGCATGATGAAAGCGAAGGCTGGGCGTATCATTAACATCACCTCCGTGGTGGCATCGGCCGGCAACCCTGGCCAGATGAACTACGCTGCCGCCAAGGCTGGCGTCGAGGGCATGACCCGCGCCCTGGCCCGTGAAATCGGCAGCCGCAACATTACCGTCAACAGCGTCGCCCCCGGCTTTATCGATACCGATATGACCAAGGCGCTGGGCGAAGACCAGCATACGGCCCTGCTGACCCAGATTCCACTGGGCCGCCTGGGTAAGCCGGAAGATATCGCGGCAGCCGTCGCTTTCCTGGCCTCGCCAGCGGCCGCATATATTACCGGTACCACCCTCCACGTGAACGGTGGTATGTATATGAATTGATACGGTTATGCGGCATAATGCCGCACGATCGCATCATTTAATAGTGATTTCAACGTAGATCAAATCAAACGTCGAAATTAGTTTATAGGCGCGCAAACCTGCTAAAATGCGCGCTTTCCGTAACAACATATTGGAGCCATAACATGTCGGATATCGAACAACGCGTTAAGAAAATCGTCGCTGAACAACTGGGCGTCGCTGAAGCAGACATCAAGAACGAATCCTCTTTCGTCGACGACCTGGGCGCCGATTCCCTCGACACCGTTGAGCTGGTAATGGCACTGGAAGACGAGTTCGAAATGGAAATCCCAGACGAACAAGCTGAAAAGATCACCACCGTGCAGCAAGCGATCGACTACGCAACTGCACACGTCAAGGCCTAATCAAAGCCCTGACTCTCCGATCCACTCCGGGAGACTCGCTTGAGTTCTAAAAACCGTCGTGTAGTGGTCACCGGCCTCGGTGTTATTTCCCCCGTCGGCAACAGCGTTGCCGACGCGTGGAAAGCAATCACCGAGAGCAAGTCCGGGATCGCAAACATTACTAGTTTTGACGCGTCGGCCTTCTCCACCCGTTTCGCGGGTGAAGTGAAGGGCTTCAACGTCGAGGACTACCTCGACGCCAAAGAAGCGCGTCACATGGATAAATTCATCCACTTCGGCATGGCCGCTGGCATCCAGGCAATCCAGGATTCCGGCATCACCGTCACCGAAGAAAATGCCGATCGCATCGGCGTGATCATTGGATCCGGCATCGGCGGCCTGCCGATGATTGAAGCGCAGAAGGAAGACTACGACAAGCGCGGTCCGCGCCGTATCTCCCCATTCTTCGTGCCGGCCTCGATCATCAATATGATTTCCGGCAACCTGTCGATCAAGTACGGCATGCGCGGTCCCAACCTGTCCATCGTGACGGCTTGCACCACCGGCCTGCATTCGATCGGCGTGGCAGCCCGTGCCATTGAATATGGCGATGCGGATGTCATGATCGCCGGCGGCGCGGAATCGACCGTGTCGCCGCTGGGCCTGGGCGGTTTCGCTTCGGCTCGCGCGCTGTCCCAACGCAACGATGATCCTGCCACCGCGTCCCGCCCATGGGACATGGACCGCGACGGCTTCGTGCTGGGCGAAGGCGCCGGCGTCATGGTCCTGGAAGAGTACGAACACGCGAAAGCGCGCGGCGCCAAGATCTATGCAGAAGTGCTGGGCTTTGGCATGAGCGCCGATGCATATCACATGACCTCGCCGCTGGAAGATGGCGCTGGTGGCAGCAAGTCGGCGCAGAACGCGCTGCGCAACGCTGGCATCAACCCTGACCAGGTGAACTATGTGAACGCGCACGGCACCTCGACGCCGCAGGGCGACGTGGCGGAAGTCCAGGGTGTCAAGCGCACCTTCGGCGACCACGCCAAGAAGCTGGTTGTCAGCTCCACCAAGTCGGCCACCGGCCACCTGCTGGGCGGCGCTGGCGGCCTGGAGTCTGTGTTCACCGTACTGGCAATCCACAACCAGGTGATCCCACCGACCATCAACCTGTTCAACCAGGATCCGGCATGCGATCTGGACTTCTGCGCCAATACCGCGCGTGATGCCACGATCAACTATGCGCTGAAGAACTCCTTCGGCTTCGGCGGAACGAACGGCAGCCTGCTGTTCGCTAAAGTCTAAACGGAACTTCCAAGCCTCGCCCCGGTCTCAGTACCGGGGCGAGCGCTCCCGCTGTACCCCCCTTCATTTATTCCTATGTCGATCGCGGCATCTGTCGCTGTTCGTCCGTCGCCATGCCTGCGCGTTTTGCGGGCAGGGATTGTTGCGTCCGTGCTGGCTGTCGGGGCATGGAGCGGGCAGCCCTTGCTGGCGGTGGCAGCCCTGGCAAGCCTGCGGCGCGAAGTCAATTGCAGCCACATTGATATTTCCGGTGTCGGAGAAATCCGGCTGACGGTATACCGGAAGCAGTGCCGGGCACGCTTGCTCGATGGTTGCACCGCGTGGCCGGCCGCCTTGCTGCTCCACCTCGAGCTGGAAGGAGGGCTGCGCCTGTGGCTGGCCTTGCTGCCGGATTCGGTGGCGCGCGGCGAGTGGCGCCGGCTGCAGGCGGCAGTGCGGGCCCAGCTTCAAAAAATGTGAACCAATCTTCGCGGGACTGCTCTTATGAAGGTGGACCCAGATCGTGAGCTGGTGGAGCGGGCCCGGGCAGGGGAGCGGGCCGCGTTTGACCAGCTGGTGGCGCGCTACCAGCGGCGCCTGCTGCGCCTGGTCCTGCGGCTGCTGCGCGATCCGGCCGAGGCGGAGGATGTGGTGCAGGAGACCTTCCTCAAGGCGTACCGCGCCTTGCCGCGCTTTCGGGGCGAGGCGGCGTTCTACACCTGGCTGTACCGGATTGCCTTGAATGGGGCGCGCAATGCGATCCTGCGGCGGCGGCAGCGAAGCGCACCGCAGGGTGTGGCGCCGTCCCAGCTTCCGGCGCCGGTGCCGGAAATCGGGACGCCGGAGTCGATGTTGCTCAGCAAGCAGGTGATGCTGGCCATCGATGCGGCCATGGAGGCTTTGCCGCTGGAGTTGCGAACTGCCGTCGTGCTGCGGGAAATCGAGGGCTTGAGTTATGAGGAAATTGCGCAAATCATGGAGTGTCCGCTGGGAACCGTGCGCAGCCGGATTTTTCGGGCCCGCGAAGCGATTGCACGGCGGCTGCGGCCTTTACTGGATTTGCCTGTCGATAAGCGTTGGTGAGGAGGAGCAATGATTTTGCTGCCGGATGAGGATGAGCTGCCCGTGGGCGCCCAGGTCAATGCGGTGATCGGGGAGGCCTTGCGCCTGAGTGTTGCCGACATCGAGCCGAGTGCAGGCTTCGTGGCGCGGCTGGCGGCGGCGCTGGACGAGGCGGAGCGCGACAGTCATCTGGTGCGAACGCAGGCGGTGGCCGGCGAGCCGGCGTGCCAGGAGGCCGTGCCGGGCGAGAGCAAGCAGGCGGGCGAGGGTGAGGGAGCGGGGCAAGGGTCGGAAGCTGCCGAAGCGGCCTCTTGAAACCGCGAGGGGTTGCCCGCAACATATCGTCACAATATCCGGCTCCCGTTTAACACGAAGCTGATTTATATTGCTTGTTCTTCATTGACTTTCACTGAACGCAACCATGAAAAAAACCATGATTTCTGCGCTGGTACTCAGTGCAGCCTCCCTCGGCCTGCCGGCCGTTGCCGGTTTCGCGCCCGCCTATGCGGCGGCTCCCGCCGTGGCCGGTTTGCCGGACTTTGCCGACCTCGTTGAGCGAGTCGGCCCGGCTGTCGTGAATATCCGTACTACCGAACGCATTACCCAGCGCGACGTCGACGCGGCTGGCCAGGCCGATGAAATGCAGGAATTCCTGCGCCGCTTCTTCGGCGGGCAAATGCCGCGCGGCCAGGCGCCGCGCCGCCGTAACCTGCCGACCCCGGGCCAGGAGATCCAGCGCGGCATCGGCTCCGGCTTTGTCGTGTCGGCCGACGGCTATGTGCTGACCAATGCCCACGTAGTCGATGGCGCCGACGAGGTGTACGTCACCCTGACCGACAAGCGGGAATTCAAGGCCAAGGTGCTGGGCGCCGATGCGCGCGCCGACGTGGCCGTGCTGAAGATCGATAGCGGCGGCAAGCTGCCCTACCTGACCATTGGCGACCCGAACAAGTCCCGCGTCGGCGAATGGGTGATCGCGATCGGTTCCCCATTCAATCTCGAGAACACTGTCACCTCCGGCATCATTTCGGCCAAGGCGCGCGATACCGGCGACCTGCTGCCGCTGATCCAGAGCGACGTGGCGGTCAACCCGGGCAACTCGGGTGGGCCGCTGATCAACCTGAAGGGCGAAGTAATCGGCATCAATTCGCAGATCGCGACGCTGTCCGGTGGCTATAACGGCATTTCCTTTGCGATCCCGATCGACGAGGCGATGCGCGTGGCCGACCAATTGAAGAAATCCGGCAAGGTGACCCGCGGTCGCCTGGGCGTGCAGATTGGCGAGCTGAACAAGGACGTCGCCGAGTCGCTGGGCCTGAAGAACAACAAGGGCGCCGAGGTGACCCAGGTCGAACCGGGCAGCCCGGCCGACAAGGGCGGCCTGCGCGTGGGCGATGTCGTCATCAAGTACAACGGCAAGGATATCGACCGCTTTGCAGACCTGACCCGCATGGTGCTGGGCACCGCGCCAGGCAGCAAATCGACTTTGACCGTGTGGCGCAAGGGCGCTCCGGTGGATGTGCATGTCACGGTGGGCGAGGCTGATCCGGACAACAAGGTGGCTGCTCGTTCGGGCGGCAAGAAGGGCGAGAAGAGGGACGAGGCGCCAGCCAGTGCGGTCAATGCGCTGGGCTTCGTAGTCAGCGACCTGACTGCGGCGCAGAAGCGTGAACTGGGCGTGTCCGGAGGCGTGATCGTTGAGGATACCGACGGTCCGGCCGAGGCTGCCGGCCTGCGCCAGGGCGATATCCTGCTGATGCTGAACAACCAGGACATCGTGGACGCCAAGCAGTTCAATGCTGCCGTGGCCAAGCTCGATCCGAAGCGGGCCGCCGCCGTGCTGGTGCGCCGCGGCAACCAGGCGCAGCACTTCTCGCTGCGCCCGGCGCCCGCCTCCAAGTAAGCACCGCTCGGCCCGACGCCGCCGCGCGTTTGTCGCCCCTCAAGGCGGCAAGCCCGCGGCGGCGTTACGTTTGGTTCTCCGCCCTGCGCGCCAGGAGGACGCCATGCCGCATGAGTTTGGCAACTACGACGCGCACGCCGAAGATGAAGTTATTCGCACAAGGGTAACCATCGTGGAGCGTGATTCTCAAGCCATCCTGGCGCGCCTCGACAGGGAGATGGCAACTAAAGCTGACCTCGAGCGTGCCGTTGCGACAGTTGTGAAATGGACGGTTGGCGCGACGCTAGGATCGATAGCACTCATGATTACTGTCATGACGTTCGTCATGAACTATGCGCCGCCGCAGGGACGGTTCGCCAGACAGGAACCCGTCGCAACGGTGGCGACTGCGCCCGTTCAGCCGCAGGCTATCATCATCACCATCCCGCCCGGCGCGCTACAATGGCAGCCCGCGCCCGAGGGGGCGCAGACCAGCCCACGCAAGCCCTGAATGCACGCCACTCCGCACTTTACCCTTTATTCCCGTTCCTACTGCCACCTGTGCGAAGACATGCTGGCAGCCCTGAATGCCCTGCAAACCCCGGAAAAGCCGTTCACTGTCGAAGTCATTGACGTTGATGCCGACGAAGCCCTGGTGGCGCGCTTCGACGAGCTGGTACCGGTGCTGTTCGCCGATCTGAACGAGCCAGAGCTGTGCCATTACTTCCTGGATGAGGCCAAAGTACGGGCCGTGTTGTCGAAATGATTGCCGGAATGGCACTATTTCACAGTCTTCCCTCTAGAAATCCGGCTTTCCCCTCTGAAATCCGGTAAAATGCCGGGGGTTACCCTTGCATTGAATTCCATAAAAAGGCGCTCAAGCGCCTTTTTGTTATAGCTCGTTTCGATTTTTAATGAACAACATTCGCAACTTTTCCATCATCGCCCACATTGACCACGGCAAGTCCACGCTGGCGGATCGCATCATCCAGCTGTGCGGCGGCCTGTCCGACCGCGAGATGGAAGCGCAGGTCCTGGACTCCATGGACCTGGAACGTGAACGCGGCATCACCATCAAAGCCCAGACCGCAGCCCTGAAGTACAAGGCGCGCAACGGCGAAATCTACAACCTGAACCTGATCGACACCCCGGGCCACGTCGACTTCTCCTATGAAGTGAGCCGTTCCCTGTCCGCCTGCGAAGGCGCGCTGCTGGTGGTGGACGCGTCGCAGGGCGTGGAAGCGCAGACCGTGGCCAACTGCTACACCGCGCTCGATCTGGGCGTGGAAGTGGTGCCGGTACTGAACAAGATCGACCTGCCGAACGCCGACCCGCCAACCGCGATCGCCGAGATCGAAGACGTGATCGGCATTGAAGCCGGCGACGCCGTGCAATGCTCGGCCAAGACCGGCCTGGGCGTGGAAGACGTGCTGGAATCGATCATCGCCAAGGTGCCGCCGCCAAAAGGCGACCCGGAAGCGCCGCTGCAAGCCCTGATCATCGACTCCTGGTACGACGCCTACGTGGGCGTGGTGATGCTGGTGCGCGTGGTGAACGGCACCCTGCGTCCAAAAGAAAAGATCCGCCTGATGGCGACCGACTCGGTGCAGCTGGTGGAAGACATCGGTATCTTCTCGCCGCGTTCCGTCTCGCTGTCCCAGCTGACCGCAGGCCAGGTGGGATTCGTCATCGCCGGCATCAAGGAACTGAAAGCCGCCCGTGTTGGCGACACCATCACCCATGCACAAAACGGCGCTCCGGCGCCGCTGCCAGGCTTCAAGGAAGTCCAGCCGCAGGTGTTCGCCGGCCTGTTCCCGGTGGAAGCCAACCAGTACGATGCGCTGCGCGACTCGCTGGAAAAGCTGAAGCTGAACGACGCCGCGCTGCAGTTCGAACCTGAAGTGTCGCAGGCGCTGGGCTTCGGTTTCCGCTGCGGCTTCCTCGGCCTGCTGCACATGGAAATCGTGCAGGAGCGCCTGGAGCGTGAATTCGACCAGGACCTGATCACCACCGCACCGACCGTGGTGTATGAAGTCGAGAAACGCGACGGCACCGTGATCCACGTCGACAACCCGTCGCGCATGCCGGACCCGAGCCACATCAACGAAGTGCGCGAGCCGATCGTGACGGTCAACCTGTACATGCCGCAAGAGTATGTCGGTTCCGTGATCACCCTGTGCATCGCCAAGCGCGGCATCCAGATGGACATGGCTTACCACGGCCGCCAAGTGAAACTGGTGTACGAGATGCCGATGGCCGAAATCGTGCTGGACTTCTTCGACAAGCTGAAGTCCACCTCGCGCGGCTACGCGTCGATGGACTACGAGTTCAAGGAAAACCGTGCTGCCGACGTGGTCAAGGTCGACATGCTCATCAACAGCGAAAAGGTCGACGCGCTGGCCATCATCGTGCACCGCGCCAATGCGCCATACCGCGGCCGCGCCGTGGCGGCCAAGATGCGCGAACTGATCCCGCGCCAGATGTTCGACGTGGCGATCCAGGCAGCGATCGGCTCCAACATCATCTCGCGTGAAAACGTCAAGGCGATGCGCAAGAACGTGCTGGCCAAGTGCTACGGCGGCGACATCACCCGTAAGAAGAAACTGCTCGAGAAGCAGAAAGCAGGCAAGAAGCGCATGAAGCAAGTGGGCTCCGTGGAGATCCCGCAAGAGGCATTCCTGGCAATCCTTCAAGTGGAAGAGAAATGACACTGCAATCCATCCTGGGCAATTTCGCTTTAATCCTGTTCGTCCTGATGGTGGTGACGGGGATCATCTGGGTCCTCGACCTGGTGGTGTTTTCCAGGCAGCGCCGCGCTGCCGCCAACAAGGCGCTGGTTGAATATGACGAGCGCATGGCGCGCTCGGCTGCCAACGGCATCCGCATGGACGAGCAGGGCAATGCCCGCTCCAAGCTGGAAGCGGACATCCTGCGCCAGCCGACCTGGATCGAATATTCGGGCAGCTTCTTCCCGGTGATCGCGCTGGTGTTCTTCCTGCGCTCTTTCCTGTGGGAGCCGTTCAAGATCCCATCCTCGTCGATGGTGCCGACCCTTCTGGTGGGCGACCTGATCCTGGTGAACAAATACACCTATGGCATTCGCCTGCCTATCCTGAACAGGAAGGTGGTGCAGGTCAACGATCCGCAGCGCGGCGATGTGATGGTGTTCAAGTATCCGAAGGATATGAGCCAGGACTACATCAAGCGGGTAATTGGTGTGCCGGGTGATAAAATTGTTTATCAAAACAAGCGCTTAACGGTGAATGGCCAGGCAGTTGGCTATACCCCGATGGAAGATTACCTGGAAGAAGGCACTCTTACTTACCAGAAGCAATTTACCGAACAGCTCGGCAATGTACAGCACCGCATCCTGAACAACGAAAAGGCGCCACCGGTCCTGATCGGCCAGGTGGACGACAATTTCCCGCACCGTGAGGCCTGCACTTACAACTACGAAGGGTTTTCGTGTGTAGTTCCTGAAGGAAATTACTTTATGATGGGCGACAATCGGGACAATAGTGCCGACAGCCGAATCTGGGGTTTCGTACCGGACAAAAATATCGTGGGCAAAGCCTTCTTTGTCTGGATGAACCTGGGTAATTTCAATTTCGATCGTCTTGGCGGCATCCGCTAAGCAGACAGGAGAGTAGAACTTATGCGCAAGCAGCATGAACGTGGTATCAGCCTGATTGGCCTGATTTTTGGTATTGCAATCCTTGCGGGCGTCGGCCTGATTGCTGCGCAAATCCTGCCGACCTACATCGAGTACCGCGCCATCGTGAACGCGATCGAGCGTGCCAAGAAGGATGGTGGCGACAATGTCTCGGCCATCCAGGGATCTTTCGCCAGGAGTGCGGAAACGGGTTATATCACGTCTATTACCGGCCACGATTTGATGCTGGAGCGCAATGGCACTGATTTCGACATCAGCTTTGCGTATGAGAAAAAGATTCCCCTGGTTGGCCCGGCCAGCATCCTGCTGGAATACGAGGGCACGACAGCAAAGGCT
Organism: Pseudoduganella sp. R-43; assembly: GCF_049913255.1. Taxonomy (NCBI): domain Bacteria; kingdom Pseudomonadati; phylum Pseudomonadota; class Betaproteobacteria; order Burkholderiales; family Oxalobacteraceae; genus Pseudoduganella; species Pseudoduganella sp. R-43. The sequence goes on along the minus strand of NZ_CP183988.1, from coordinate 4,671,305 downwards.
GGCGCAAAGAAGAAGGTTGAATAATAAGTGATGAATTTACAGTTATTGCAAACCAGGTTGGGCTACACGTTCCAGGATGCTGGATTGCTCCAGCAGGCCCTGACGCACCGTAGCCACAGCAGTTTGCATAACGAACGGCTGGAATTCCTCGGCGACTCGATCCTGAACTGCGTAGTCGCCTCCATCCTGTACGAACGTTTCAACTCCCTCGATGAGGGCGACCTGTCGCGCGTGCGCGCCAACCTGGTCAAGCAGCAATCCCTGTTCGAAATCGCCCAGAAGCTGGAACTGTCGCAGTTCCTGCGCCTGGGCGAAGGCGAACTGAAGTCGGGCGGTTTCCGGCGCCCGTCGATCCTGGCCGATACGCTGGAAGCCTTGCTGGGCGCCATCTACCTGGACGGCAGTTTCGACCAGGCCGCAGCGGTGATCCGCGCCTTCTACATCCCGATCCTCGATTCGGTCGACCCGCAGACGCTGGGCAAGGATGCCAAGACCCTGCTGCAGGAATTCCTGCAGTCGAAGAAGATCTCGCTGCCGCTGTACAACGTGGTCGCCACCCACGGCGCCGCGCACAGCCAGGAGTTCGAGATCGAGTGCCTGGTACCCAAGCTGGGCATCCAGGTGTTCGGGCGGGGCGGCAGCCGCCGCGCCGGCGAGCAGGCTGCGGCCAAGCTGGCGCTGGAAGTGGCCGAAGAAGCGCTGAAGAAAGCGCCATCGGCCGGCCGCAAGCCGCGCCAGCGCTCGGCCCAGCTCAAGCTGGCCGGCATCGCCACGGTCCAGGGCGAAACGGCGGCGGACAAGAAGCTCGCCAAACAATAACTGAATTGAGTTTGCATCATGACTAGTGCACCCACTCCCGCCGGCTTCCGCTGCGGTTACATCGCCATTGTCGGCCGCCCGAACGTTGGCAAGTCGACCCTCATGAATACGCTGATCGGCGCCAAGGTCAGCATCACTTCGCGCAAGGCGCAGACCACGCGCCACCGCATCACCGGCATCCAGACTGTCAGCGACGCGCAGTTCATTTACGTCGATACGCCCGGCTTCCAGACCCGCCATTCGAATGCGCTGAACAAGACGCTGAACAAGACGGTGACGAATACGCTGGAATCGTCGGACCTGATCCTGTACATCGTGGAGGCGGGCACCTTCGGCCAGGCCGACCAGCAAGTGATGGACTTGCTGCCGAAGAATGTGCCGGTGATCCTGGTGATCAACAAGTCGGACCGCGTAAAGGACAAGGCGGTACTGATGCCATTCGCGCAGCAGATCGCCGAGAAATTCCAGTTCACGGCGATCGTGCCGGTGAGCGCCAAGCTGCGCTTCCAGCTGGATGGCCTGCAAAACGAGATCAAGAAACACTTGCCGGAGAATGAGCCGATTTTCGGCGAGGACGATATCACCGACCGCAGCGAGAAATTCCTGGCCTCGGAAATCGTGCGCGAGAAGCTGTTCCGCTTTGTGGGCGACGAGCTGCCTTATACCAGCACGGTGCTGATCGAGAAGTTCGAGCAGGAAGGCAATTTGCGCCGCATCTTTGCCGCCATCCTGGTCGAGCGCGACAGCCACAAATCCATGATCATCGGTAACAAGGGCGCGCGCCTGAAAGAAGTCAGCACCCAGGCCCGCCAGGACATGGAAAAACTCTTTGGCGGCCCGGTCTACCTCGAGATCTGGGTGAAAGTGAAATCCGGCTGGGCCGACAACGAAGCCGGCCTGCGCGCATACGGCTACGAATAATGCCTGTCCTGACAGCCGAGCCCGTGTCTCACTTGGGGTCTGACCCCAGCCGGGACACGAGCGCGGCCGTACCAGCCCCGCCGGCGCAGAAGCGCCGCCCACCAGGGCAGCAGCGCACTGTCGGCACCCGCGTGACGGGACAGCCGGCCTTTGTGCTGCATAGCTACCCGTACAAGGAAACCTCGCTCATCGTCGAGCTGTTCACGCGCGACTACGGGCGCGTGGCATTGATCGCCAAGGGCGCCAAGCGTCCGCATTCGCAGCTGCGCGGCGTGTTGCAAACCTTCCAGCCCCTGACCACCGGCTGGACCGGCAAGAACGAATTGCGCACGCTGACCGATGCCGACTGGGTCGGCGGCATGCTGCCCCTTGAAAAGACCGCGCTGCTGTGCGGCTTCTACCTGAATGAACTGCTGGTCAAGCTGACCGCACGCGACGACGCGCATGCGAAGCTGTTCGACCATTACGTCTCCACGCTGAACCAGCTGGCCCACAATGAACCGGCGCCGATCGTGCTGCGCAAGTTCGAAATGGCGCTGCTGAAGGAGACCGGCGTGGCGGCCGACCTGACGCGCTGCACCGCCTCGCGCACGAAAGTGCTGGCCGATGTACATTATGTGGTAGACCCGGATCGCGGGCCGCGCCCGGAACGCGATGAAGACACGGCCCCGAGTGTCGCAGGCAAGACGCTGCTCGATATCGAGCGCGGAGATTACAGCGACCCGGCCACGCAGGCGCAAAGCAAGCAGCTGATGCGCTACCTGTTGTCCTGGCACCTTGGCGGCGCGCCATTGAACACGCGCCAGATATTGATCGATTTGCTGCAACTTTAAGAAAAGAACATGAGCTTCCTGTCACCATCCGGCACCATCATCGACCTTGGCGTGAATATCGACCACGTCGCCACGCTGCGCAATGCGCGCGGCACCGTGTACCCGGACCCGATCCGCGCGGCGCTGCTGGCCGAACAGGCCGGCGCCGATTGCATTACCCTGCACCTGCGCGAAGACCGCCGCCACATCAAGGATGCCGACGTAATTGCGCTGGTGCCGCAACTGGTGACGCGCATGAACCTGGAAGCGGCCGTGACCCAGGAGATGATCGACTTCGCCTGCCGCATCAAGCCGGCCGACGTCTGCCTGGTGCCGGAAAAACGCACCGAAATCACCACCGAAGGCGGGCTGGACGTGGTGCGCTTCCACAAGGAAGTGGAGGCCGCCGTGAAACAGCTGCAAGGGGAGGGCATTCGCGTGTCCCTGTTCATCGACGCCGATGAAGAGCAGATCAAGGCTGCCGCCGCAGTCGGCGCGCCGGTGATCGAACTGCACACCGGCGCCTATGCCGATGCGGAAGGCGAAGCGCAGGCGCGCGAACTGCAGCGCGTCAGGGACGGCGTGCGCTGGGGCGTGCAAAACGGCTTGAAGGTCAATGCCGGCCATGGCCTGCACTACACCAACGTACAGGCCATTGCCGCCATACCGGAAATCGCGGAGCTGAATATCGGCCACGCCATCGTGGCGCACTCGATCTTCGCCGGCTGGGAAAATGCCGTGCGCGAAATGAAGGCCATCATGGTGTCGACCCGCCTGGGCGCAAAATGATCTACGGGATCGGGACGGACGTCAGCAAAGTTCCCCGCATTGCCGCCGCGCTGGAACGCAGCGGCGAGCGCTTTGCGCGCAAGATCCTCGGTCCTGAAGAATTCGCGGTTTTCCAGGAGCGTTGCGCCCGCAGCCCGCTGCGCGGCGTGCGCTATGCGGCGACCCGCTTCGCAGCCAAGGAAGCTTTCTCGAAGGCCCTAGGCCTGGGCCTGCGCCCGCCGATGACCTGGCATACCGCGCAGCTGCTCAATGATGATTCAGGCAAGCCGTACATGGCCTGCAGCGGCGCGCTGGGCGAATTCATGTTGCAGAATGCGCTGGTCGCCCATATCTCCGTGAGCGATGAAGAGGATTACGCGGTCGCCTATGCGATCGTCGAACGAGCGAATGACTGAAGAAACCCCAGACCCGCGCGAACAGGTGCTGGCCACCGTTGCCAAGCTGCCAAACCTGCCTGGCGTGTACCGCTACTTCGATGCCGAAGACAAGGTGCTCTACGTGGGCAAGGCGCGCGACCTGAAAAAGCGCGTGTCGAGCTATTTCCAGAAGAATCTTTCGAGCCCGCGCATTGCCTTGATGGTCGAGCGCATCGCGCGCCTGGAAACCACGGTGACGCGCAGCGAAGCCGAGGCCCTGATCCTGGAAAACAACCTGATCAAGGCCTTGCAGCCGCGCTACAACATCCTGTTCCGCGACGACAAGAGCTATCCCTACCTGAAGATCACCGGCGGCGACGTACCGCGCATGGTGTACTACCGCGGCGCGGTCGACCGCAAGCACCAGTATTTCGGTCCTTTCCCTTCCTCGTGGGCGGTGAAGGAATCGATGCAGATCCTGCAAAAGGTTTTCATGTTGCGCACCTGCGAGGACAGCGTGTACATGAACCGCACGCGTCCCTGCCTGCTGCACCAGATCGGGCGCTGCAGCGCACCCTGCGTGGGCTTGATCGCGGTGGAGGACTACCGCAATGACGTCAACAACGCCGCGCGCTTCCTGCGCGGCCGGCAGACGGAGGTGCTGGAGGAGCTGGAGCAGAAGATGCTCGCCTATGCCACCGATCTCAAATTCGAGCAGGCGGCCGTGGTGCGCAACCGTATCCAGTCGCTGTCGAAGGTGTTGCACCAGCAGTCGATGGAAACCACCGGCGACCAGGACGTGGATATCCTGGCCGTGGTGGTGCAGGGCGGCCGTGCCTGCGTCAACCTGGCGATGGTGCGCGGCGGCCGCCACCTGGGCGACCGGGCATACTTCCCGACCCACGTGATGGATGCGGAGGTCGTGGCCGAACGCCCGATCGAACAGGAAGTGCTGGCCGCTTTCCTGGTGCAGCATTACACCGAGAAGTCGATTCCCGGCACCCTGATCCTGAATATCGAATTCGACCAGCCGGAGCTGATCCTGGCGCTGCAGGAACAGTGCGGGCACCGCATCCACCTTGTATTCCAGCCGCAAGGCCAGCGCCGCCAGTGGCAGGAGCTGGCGCAGAAGGGCGCCGAGATATCGCTGGCCCGCCTGCTGTCCGAGCAGGGCTCGCAGCAGGCCCGCACCCGCGCCCTGGCCGAAGTGCTCGGGCTGGAAAACGAAGACCTCGACACCCTGCGCGTGGAGTGCTTCGACATTTCGCACACGGCCGGCGAGGCGACGCAAGCGTCCTGCGTGGTGTTCCACCATCACCAGATGCAGAACGGCGAGTACCGCCGCTACAACATCAACGACATCACGCCGGGCGACGATTACGCCGCCATGCGCCAGGTGCTGACGCGCCGCTACGAAAAAGTGGCGGGCGGCGACGGCGTCATGCCGGACGTGGTGCTGATCGACGGCGGCAAGGGGCAGGTCGAAATGGCGCGCCAGGTGTTTGTCGAGCTGGGACTGGACATCAGCCTGATCGTCGGGGTGGCGAAAGGCGAGGGCAGGCGCGTCGGCCTGGAGACACTGGTCTTCGTCGATGGCCGCGAGCCGCAGGAACTGGGCAAGGAGTCCGCAGCTCTGATGCTGGTGGCCATGATCCGCGACGAAGCCCACCGTTTTGCCATCACCGGCATGCGCGCCAAGCGAGCCAAGGCCCGCCAGACCTCGCGCCTGGAGGAGATTGAAGGCATTGGCGCCAAGCGCCGCCAGAAGCTGCTGTCCCGCTTTGGCGGGCTGAAAGGCGTGATGAACGCCAGTATCGAGGACTTGAAATCGGTGGAGGGCATCTCGGACACGCTGGCCGAAGAAATCTACCGGCAGCTCCACTGAAAACCGGTAAACCAGGGTCAGACGGGACGGCCATCCGGCATGGGTCTAACCCTGTCTGATCGACTGTCGCGGGGTTGGTTCTGGGCCTTTGACGTTCTGAGAAATTCAAAGGCCTAGACCCATCCCCTCACCGCAGCGCAGACAGGGTCCGACCCTCCGGGTCGTACCCAGGTTTACCGGTTTTCGCAGTCAAATTGGCTTTGATCGCGCCGTCGTTATACACTAGCGGCGCGTCATTACAATTCCTATACACCGCATATGCCTTTCAACATCCCGATCCTTCTGACCTGGTTGCGCGTCGCGCTGATTCCCCTGGTCGTAGGCGTGTTCTACCTCCCCGTCACCTGGCTTAGCCCGCACGAACGCAATTTGGCCGCCACCCTGATTTTCATCGTTGCCGCCGTTACCGACTGGTTCGACGGCTTCCTGGCCCGCCGCTGGCAGCAGACATCAGCCTTCGGCGCCTTCCTCGACCCGGTGGCCGACAAGCTGATGGTGGCGGGCGCCTTGCTGGTGCTGCTTAACCTGGACGGCGGCCGCTGCCACCCGATTGTCGCCTTCATCATCATTGGCCGCGAAATCACGATTTCCGCGCTGCGCGAGTGGATGGCGCAGATTGGCGCCTCCAAATCGGTGGCGGTCAGTTCGATCGGCAAGATCAAGACGGCGGCGCAAATGAGCGCCATCCCGATGCTGCTGTACTACGACGTGCTGTGGGGTGCGATTGATACCCGCTTCTGGGGCGACCTGTTGCTGTGGCTGGCCAGCGTCCTCACCGTATGGTCCATGTTCTACTACCTGAAGAAGGCGTGGCCCCTGATCAAGGAACGGTCGGGCAACTTATCGTAAATAACAATATTGCCCCTTGACAGCGTCTTTGGATCATCTATAATGCTGGCCTGCTGTTGATGACGACGCAGCGATGCAAAGCGGGAGTAGCTCAGTTGGTAGAGCGCAACCTTGCCAAGGTTGAGGTCGAGAGTTCGAGACTCTTCTCCCGCTCCAAAAAGTCATCGGCAACAAAGCGGTAACGAAGCAGTAATAATCGCACTGGAAATATGAGAATGTTTCTGCGATAATGCGGTTCCTCTGAAATGCGGGAGTAGCTCAGTTGGTAGAGCGCAACCTTGCCAAGGTTGAGGTCGAGAGTTCGAGACTCTTCTCCCGCTCCAGTTCACTGGAGCAGCAGTAGTAAAATGAAATAACTCCATGCGGGAGTAGCTCAGTTGGTAGAGCGCAACCTTGCCAAGGTTGAGGTCGAGAGTTCGAGACTCTTCTCCCGCTCCAAGTTTTTCAAACCCATGCGGGAATAGCTCAGTTGGTAGAGCGCAACCTTGCCAAGGTTGAGGTCGAGAGTTCGAGACTCTTTTCCCGCTCCAGAATTCTTAGAAAGAACCAGGCCTCGCCGGTTGTTTCTTCCAGCCTTACGGCGGGGTAGCAAAGTGGTTATGCAGCGGCCTGCAAAGCCGTGTACGCCGGTTCGATTCCGGCCCTCGCCTCCAAACAAATCAAGCACTTAGCTTGCGAATCAGCCGGGAACTTCCCGGCTTTTTTGCGTCCAAATGCCTCATAATGGTTCTCTGCCACCTCATTTGGGTGGCAAAACCACCCTGATACGGCCTGCGTTGGCCGTCTACGCGAGTTGGCCGTCGACGCCAGTCTTCTGCCACTTTGCCACCCAATGTCATGGAGGCAACTATGGCGATGGTCAGGAAACGGGGCGAAAAGTACGAACTGCGAATCAAGCACCGGCCTCTGCCCAAAGGCATTTTCTACTCAACCTTTGCGAATGAAGTGGACGCGCGCAATTATGGCGAGCAGGTGGAAGCGTTGCTGGCGCAAGGTCATTTGCCGCACGACTTGGTGACGCAGCGCGTTCGCGTCAGCTCCGAGACGTTGGCTAAACTGATGCGAGATTACCAGGCCGCGGTTCCGGTCAGTGCGTTGGATAGCGCCATTCTCGATTTGCTGCGGCTTCAAATCGGCGCCGAACGGGCAGACAGGGTGTTGAAATATGAGTGGGCAGAAGACTGGGTGCGTTCGTTAAAACTCGAGCATTACCTGGCGCCTGGGACGATCCGTAAGCGTGTTGGTGCTGTTGCGCGCCTGTTGGACTGGTTCTTAAAACGAGAAGCCAAGGCCGGCGAACAGCCCATTGCCAATCCATTGCGGCTGCTGCCGAAGAATTATTCGACGTATAACGCGCATGAGGGCTTGCTCTTGGAAGCGCGCGACAACATCGCGTCGAAGAAGGACGTGAGCCGCGACCGGCGATTGGAGGCCGATGAAGAGGCGCGTATTGTCGCTGCGCTACGCGGAGATAAGCGGGAGGGGCGCGAACGCGCCCTTGAGCTGCCAGATGGTGCTGCGTTGATGGACCTCTTCCTCTTACTGGTGAACACCGGTTTGCGTCTGCGCGAAGCGTACACCTTGGGCGTACAGGATGTACGCCTGGACATGCGTACCGTGCACATCCGCAGGAGCAAGACTGGTGCCGCGCGTGATGTCCCACTGCTGCCTGATGTTTACGCCTTGCTGAAGCGTCGCGTCGAAGAAGTCAAGGGTGCCGGCGCCAAGGCGGCGATTTTCCCTTGGTGGATTGATGGGGCAGACAGCAAAGAATTGGCGCGCGTGACATCGCTGTTAAGCCGCGCGCTGGGGCGTGCCTTCGCGTTCGCCGAGTGCAATGACTTGACCGCGCACGATCTGCGACACGAAGCTACTTGCCGGTGGGTGCTGATGAAGGACGGGGGGGGAGTTGGTTATTTCGTACGGAGGAAGTCATGCGTATTACGGGGCACAAAGATCCACGCGTGTTCATGCGCTACGTTTCCTTGCGTGGATCCGACCTTGCAGAGCGCCTCTGGACTACGCCACCTTAACCGTACGAGTCAGGTCAGGGAGGCTCCGCCGCAATCGTGGGCCAGGCAATTTTGAAGTGGTGGTCACGCTGGAGTTCAAATGCGCGTTTGCCTCCTGATGCAGATATTGGTGTAATGCGTCGACAGGAAAGCGCCATGAGCGGCCGTAGTTGATAGCCGGTATCGGACGCTTATCAGCGCGGCGAGTTGTTAAGTAAAGACTTGGCTAAAGATCCCCAGAATATTCAGCTATTCGAGAAGCTGCTTCGGAATGAGGGGAAAGGAAGCGCTGCAGAGCTTATCAAGCTGGAGACGTACTTGGGAAATTTTGCGACCTCGCCCACAAGACTACACAGGGGGCGCCGCTTTGCCCGGGTCGTTCCAGGATGTTGAGGACAGTTTTCGGACGATATCCCAAGACCCCAAGATTGAAAGGAACGTACAGAAGGACTTTGACGCATTCAAGTCGAGATTCGGAACGAGTAACAGCGGTTCGCGCCAGGCTGCAGGCGGTTCGCCTTCTGAGACGATCGACCAAGGTCACGTTCCGAAGGTGCGAGATGATGTTGCCCAAAAGGGGATCGGTATAAGCGCTGAGTTTGACAAACGCATTGAGCGGTTTGAAGCGAAAGGCATTCACTCGATGCCAAACGAGCCGTTGCGATCGGAACAGTCATTGTTCGAGAATGCGAACAGGCAGGTAACTAGCGGTCCGGATGTAGTCGCGAGAAAGCTACGTGAGTTGGTAAAGGCGGCAAAAGCAAAACTCGGGAAGGACGAATAGATCGCTTAGACCGGATATTTGCTTTCGATTTTTAACTCGCCACGTGAGTCGAAGCCAAGCAACGACTCCTCGCAGTAGTCGGCGTAGGAAGCACTTTGTGGGCGGCGTTTGAAGATGGAGTGGGCGGCGAATAGAATCAGATAGAGAGTAAAGAATGCTGAGGCGGTCATCGCGCCGGCGACCAGCATCAGTTCGTCGTCATCACGCAGGAGCGCACAGCCCAAAGCAAAGCCGACGATTGTTGTTACTAGCAGTTGGAGTAGTGTTTTCATTTCGTGAGGATAGGAGGTCGTATGAGGCTCACTTCGAAGTGTATCGCGGCTCTGCTTATCGTTTCCTGTGGTGAGGTGGGCGCAGTTTCTTTATCTGGAGGCGCAACAGATGACTCGGTTTGTGACCTTTCCCCAATGACTAACTACCGGCTTACACGTTCCGTGTTTGTAGCTGCTGGTAGTTCGAATGTCCCCGATTACCGGATCACCGATGACACAATCGTCAATGTGATGCAGGTATCTGGCCCCGAGTTGCCGCCGGCGGTGCCCGAGCCGGCACATCCCTTCCTGTTCGCCGCAGGATTGGTGCTGCTAGGCGCCTTTTCGCTGTTGCGGAACACCGGATACATGTCGCGTCCATCGCCAAGCTGACGATGAAATTGGCACCTTTGAAAGCTATATCGGGACACGATCTAAGCTCAAGAATTTCAACTTCGGGCCGCGCGATGAAGAGGGCGCCTTGGCGGCTGTATCACAGATGCGTTGTTTTCGGCTATTAGTGATGCCCCGGCGCGGGCAACTATCGAACTTCAATAGCAGCGGTGCGTACGATACCGCAACGATCTGTCACTTACAGTTCGCTATTTAGCTGTTTAGTCGCGTGCGGCAATCGAACGCAGGGTGTGCCGTGCTAGACTGGCCTCCGATGTCGTTTGAGAAGCTTAGAGTTCGAGGCGGTGTCTAAACTAACGCGCCGCATGGGCTGGAAGGAGGTAAGTTGGAACTTGATCCACCCATACAAGAGCAGCGCAAGGAACGCCATGTCGTTCGGTTTTATGATCAGGACGAGCAATTGCTCGAAGAGGTGGCGGAGTTCCTGGACGTCCCATTACGCTCCGGCGGCGTCTCAATCGTTATCGCGACGAAGGAGCATATTGCCATCTTGCGCCGAAGCTTGGCTGGTTTCGGAACTTCCGCTAACCAGGGACCCTGGACGATGGGCAAGCTAGTTGTACTCGAGGCCGAACTTGTCCTCGACCAATTCATGGTGAATGACTGGCCCGATCCCGAACTTTTCAATCTGAGTGTCGGTACGATCGTACGCGATGCATGTCACAATGGACGCTTGGTCCATGCCTTTGGCGAAATGGTCGCCATCCTATGTGATCGTGGACTGTATGAAGCAGCTATTCGACTTGAACAACTGTGGAACGAATTGCAGAAGCGATTCGACTTTCTGCTCTTTTGCGCCTATCCCTGGAGTGTCTTCACGTCGCGCGAGCTGTTGACTAAGTTTCAGCAAGTATGCAGGGTCCATGATCATGCCCGTTCGAACGCGCATGGGCGGGAGGAAGCGGGCGATGTTCGCACGCTTGAGCTGGAACAGAACAATCGCATCCTGCAGAGCGAACTGACTCGTGCCCTCGATGCTGTGCACACCTTGCGGCACCGCGAGCAGGAGCTGGCTGATTTCGTCAATAATGCGGCCGAGGGCCTTCACCGCGTCGGAAGTGATGGCACGATCGTTTGGGCCAATAAGGCTGAGTTGGCCATGCTTGGCTACCGGTGGGAGGAATATGTTGGCCACCATATCGCCGAATTCCATGTGGATCAGGAATTGATCGCGACTATACTATTGCGCCTCCAAGCCGGCGAAACCATCTGCGACCAACCTGCTCAACTGCTCTGTAGAAGTGGCGCGACCAAGCACGTTCTGATCCATTCCAATGCCTATTTCGTAGATGGCAAACTACGCTATACGCGTTGCTTTACACGTGATGCCACCGAGCGGATGTTGCTTCAGCAGGCGTACCGCGAACGCGAAGATTTGCTGTCGGAGATGACTAGTATGAATCGCGCGAAAGACGAGTTTCTCGCGATGCTGGCGCATGAGTTGCGCAATCCACTGGCGCCGATCACTGCGGCAGCAAGAACCCTTCTGAGTGCTGATTCGGATGCCGTCCGCGTCAGGGAGGTGGCGTCAGTCGTTGAACGACAAGCTGCTCACCTTGCAATCCTGCTCGACGATTTGCTTGATGTCGCACGCGTTACGCGTGGGCAAATCAATATGGTTCATGAGCCAGTCGATCTGAACGACGTGTTGGCGGCAGCGATCGAGCAGGTCACGCCGCTTTTCGAGCGCCTGTCGCACTCTCTTTCCGCGACTGCGACGCCTAGGCAGGTTTGGGTTTGCGGTGATCAAAAGCGGCTGGTGCAGATCATTACCAACTTGCTGACTAACGCCGCGAAATACACGCCGCCGGGCGGGCGAATTGCTGTTCGCCTCTCCGTGGTGCTCCGTGAAGTGGAGCTTGTCGTGACGGATAACGGCATTGGGATGGCGCCGGAGCTCGTCGGAAGAGTGTTTGAACTCTTTATCCAGGGAGCGCGGACTTCTAACCGGTCGGAAGGCGGGCTAGGCGTCGGGCTTGCGCTGGTGCGCAGGCTGCTGCACGCTCACGGTGGAACGATTCGTGCCGAGAGCGCGGGGCCAGGTAAGGGCAGTCGATTTACCGTGAAACTGCCGATTCTCGAACAGCACGTGGAGCAAGCCCTTGAGGTCAGCGGCGATGGTCAGCATGCAGTCGGCGAGACCGCCGGTCTGCGTGTTTTGATCGTCGATGATAATGTGGACGCGGCGAGGATGCTTGGCATGTTGCTGGAAACCGCCGGCCATCGCGTCGTGCTCGCGCATACGGCCGCTGAGGCATTCCAGGTCGCTACAAATGAAGGGCCCAATGTCTGTTTGCTGGACATAGGATTGCCTGATATGGACGGCCGAGAATTGGCGAGCAGGCTGCGGCAAACACCTGCCGTGGCCGACGCGCAGTTAATCGCGGTGTCAGGCTACGGCCAGGCCGAAGATAAACGCACGTCGCTGGCGGCTGGTTTTGACCACCACGTCGTTAAGCCGGTCAATTCCGAAGAGCTACTAGCGCTAATGAATCGCGGGCGCGCGCCGACTCAGGATACGGTCCGCCCCCAGTGAACTTGGCTTCAGGTTACACATGGCCGAAAACTGTTGGCGGTTCGCCATAGCTGCCCTGAGATACCTTGAGTCAGAATCGCGCAATAGATGCGCGTCCGACGCGAAGCCATACTACTACTTCACGGACCATCGCAGTTCCGTGCACTTGCGGGGGGCAGTTTGCGTATGATGATATCCGAGTTTGGCTAGCCAGGAACCACACGACTTGGAGGATTGCGATGTTCAAAGCGCTCGTTTTCTGCGGTCTCTTGATTTCCTCGATCACATCAGCTCGCGCGGCCCCTACCCACTGGGACTTTTCCTGGTCGGGTTTCTTTGACACGCTAACCCTCCGATTTATCGATGCCACGGTAAGCGGCTCTTTTGAAGCTACTGACTCCGATGCCGATGGTCAGATGAATTGAATGAGTTGACGTCCCTCGTGCTACAGGGACGAGACGCGCTAGGTTGCGTTTCGATTCCAACTGTGACCTGCGGCGTTTCGGAGTTTTCATATACTCCTGGGGGCGTATTGACGCTTCGTGGAAATTACGTGGACTACTGGGACGACAACGGTGGTCCGAACTGGACTTGGAATGAGATTTCAATGGACACCACGGCCGGTTTCTTTTCGATGATCGGTCGCGCACAGCAGTTTTATGAAGGCCGTGATTGGATGTTCATACCCGAAACCCAGTTCACTATATCGGCAGTTCTGGAGCCGGAAACCTATCTAATGCTTTTCGCAGGGATGTTTGTAATTGGGGCTGCCACTAGGTCGAGATCAAAAACTCGGTAGTGGTCGTACTAAGGATAAATACATTCGTGTTTTTGCGTCGTGGCAATTCCCTTGAGCGCGATCATTTGGACCTGTCAGGAATTTTGTGTGCCGGGGTCGCTGTTAGTTAATTGAGCGCGTTGGTAAAACGTTCCCCAAACAGGATGGCAAACTGATTGGCGGCCATCTTCCAGGTCCGCTGCGGCATCTTCCAATCTTTTTCGATATTGCGCAAGGCCAGGTTGAGCAATTTCGTCGCTGCCTCGTCGCTCGGGAAGTGTCCGCGATTCTTGACGATCTTCCGCAAGCGCATATGCAGGCTCTCAATGGCGTTCGTTGTGTAAATGATCGAGCGTACTTCCGGTGGGTAGGCAAAGAACGGAATTACCTGCTCCCACTGCCGGCGCCACATGGCTACCACTGACGGGAAGCGTTGGCCCCAAGGGCCTGCCGCAAAGGCATCCAGCGCCGCTGCCGCCGCATCGGCGTTAGAAGCCTGGTAGATTGGCTTGAGCGCTGCCGCAAGCTCCTTACGATCCTTCCAGGAGGCCAGCGTCATCGAGTTGCGAATCAGGTGCACGATGCAGGTTTGGATATGCGCCTGTGGGAACACCGCTTCAATCGCCTCAGGGAAGCCGCGAAGGCCATCAACGACGGCGATCAGAATGTCTTCCAAGCCGCGGTTGCGCAGCTCGTTAAAGACCTTCAGCCAGAACTTGGCGCCCTCTGTTTGCTCGATCCACAGCCCCAGCACTTCTTTGCGGCCGTCGGCACGAATGCCCAGCGCCAGGTACACGGCCTTGTTTTTGACGGTGCCTTCGTCGCGGATCTTCAGGCGCAATGCATCGAAGTACACGATTGGGTACATCGCTTCCAGTGGACGCTGCTGCCACTGCGTCACTTCGTCCATGACCTCGTCGGTGATCGTTGAGATCAGGTCTGGCGACACTTCGGTGCCGTACAGCTCCAGTAAATGTGCCTGGATTTCGCGCACTGTCATGCCTCGGGCATACATGCCGATCACATGGTCGTCAAAACCCGGCATGCGGCGTTGATGCTTGGCTACCAGCTTAGGCTCAAAGCTGGAAAGTCGGTCACGCGGGATCTCCAGTTCGAGCTCGCCGCCCGGTGCCAGCACGGTCTTGCGGCTTTTTCCGTTTCGGTGGTTCTTGGCGTCGCCTTCGGTGGCGAGATGGTGGGTCAATTCAGCCGTCAGCATGCGCTCGGCCAGCATTTTCTTCAGCTGGCCGGCAAGGCCCGATTCACCCAGAATGGACTCGGCGTCCTTGTTCTCGACCTGGGCCAGCAACTGGTCGATCAGTTCAACGGGGAATGGGTACTGCTTCTTGGTCTTTGGCTTTTTAGTGGTCATTACGTCGGTCATGGACAATCCCTTTCGGTATTATTTCATGACCCCGGTTTCACACTAAAATTCTGACAGGCTCGATCATTTGCGCTTATGGCATTCGTTCCTGTACTCACATCCCACGCAATTGGCAGGATCATTTGTACGGACGGGATCAACCGCGCCGCCCAGCAAGCGCCCTCGGCGGCTCGCCATAGAAACAATTGTGTGTTCCGGAATGAGATCGACGCGGTAAAGGGTCTGCCTTCTTGTAAACCATGGATTGAGGCTAGTGGTTTTTCCACCGATGGATTGCGAAATATTAAGCTCCATGCACTCTTTGCTTGCGCATCGGTCACGCTGTCATGAATTGGCGTCTGCACCGAATGCCTGCAGCAGCTCATAAGGTTTATCAAAATCAAATTTGTTTAATGCCTCCTGAATCGCCGTAACGGTGTCGACGGACATTGCGGCGCCCATCTTCTCCTTTACTTTCCTGAACTGCGTGATTGCCGCGATATCGTGCGCGCGCACCAGTGATAGGAAGGCTGAGAGGGCGGTGTCCGGAGTGGTCGATCGGGTTGCGGCGGACGCAGCACCGCGCTGGACACCCGGTGCCCAACCTGGTCGACGAATAGTTCAAAAGCGTCGTTCAGGGCTGGTCTTGATCGGTATCGAGAAAACCGGCAGTTTGGAGGCCGGTGCACGCTAGAATGCGCGCGGGAGCTAATGTTCACATTGCGTGAGGTTATGCCGCGGACATTGGTGAGCGCATTGCCTTGCTTGTCGCCCCCAGTGTCAAAATAGTTGTCGCTCCGATAGATCTGAGAAAATGGGGGCGATAACAGGAGTGTGAAGTGGCACGGTACGGACAGGAATTTAAGGATAAGGCGGTAGCGCGTTTGTTGCCGCCAGAGAGCGCGTCGATCAAGGATGTCGCCTTGTCGATTGGCGTGAGCGAATCGACATTGGAACGCTGGCGCAGTGAAGCGCTGGCCAATCCGACGCAACGCCGCGAATGGACGCCGGCCGCGCGGTTTGAAGCGGTGCTGGCGACGTCCATGATGGACGAGGCAAACAAAGGCGCTTGGTGCCGCAGTAATGGCGTCTATCCGCACGAGCTGGCAGTGTGGCGCGAGCATGCAATCAATGCTTTAGCCGAACCTGGAGAGAAGCGCGTGACTGCGGCAGAGGCCAAGCAAGACAGGCGCCGCATCAAGGAACTGGGACGCGAGATCCGCCGCAAGGACAAGGCGTTAGCGGAGACTGCAGCTTTGCTCGTGCTATCAAAAAAAGCCGAGGCGATTTTCAGCAAGTACAAGGCCGAGGACGAATGATCGGACTCGAAGATCGCCAAGTCATGGCCCGAGATATCGCCGACGCTTGCCAGGCCGGTGCACGCCTGAGTGAGGCATGTGCCACAGTCGGCTTGAATGCGCGCACCCTGCAACGCTGGCAAGCGCACGGCGGCTTGGAAAACGGCGACCGCCGGCCGACGGTAATACGCCCTCTGCCTTCGCATGCGCTGACGGAGAACGAACGCGCTGCCGTTTTGGCCGCCGCGAACGAACCGCGTTTTGCTGACATGCCGCCGGCTCGCATCGTCCCCATGCTGGCCGACGAGGGCGTCTACTTGGCCAGCGAATCGACATTCAGTCGTATCCTGCGCGCCCATGGTCAGATTCGCCATCGCGGTCGGGCCAAAGCGCCGCGTCGGCAGCGGCCACCGACCACACAAATCGCCACTGCGCCCGGCCAGGTCTGGTGCTGGGATATGACCTATTTGCCGGCTCGGGTGGCGGGCCGCTGGTTTTACCTCTACTTGATCCTGGATCTCTACAGCCGCAAGATCATTGGCTGGGAGGTGCATGCCGAGGATGATGCCGACCATGCCAGTCACTTGGTGCGCCGCACCGCATTGGCCGAAGGCGTCGCTATGAACCGCAACAAGCCAGTGCTGCATGGCGATAACGGTGCCACACTGAAGGCGACCACGGTGTTAGCCATGCTGCATTGGCTGGGCATCAAGCCTTCTTACTCGCGCCCGCGTGTGAGCGACGACAACGCGTTCGCCGAGGCACTGTTCCGCACCGCAAAGTATCGCCCGGAATTCCCATCGGGTGGCTTCGCCGATCTGGCCGCCTCGCGCGACTGGGCCGCCCGCTTTGTGCAGTGGTACAACGTCGAACATCGACACAGCGGCATTCGCTATGTCAGCCCCGCACAGCGCCATGCTGGGCAAGACAAGGCTATTCTGGCAGCGCGGCATCAGCTCTATCTGGCTGCCCAGGCGCGCCATCCGGCCCGCTGGTCGGGCAATACGCGCAACTGGGCACCTTGTGGCGCCGTTACCTTGAACCCAGAGCGCGATCACGTCGTTTCCACCAGTGCAAAGGAGAGCCATACTCAGCAAATTGCTGCTTGAATCGGGCGACAACTACCTTGACACGCGCCGGTCGATCACACCGACGTTCCAGAAGTGCTTCGTGAGCGACGGAACGATCAAGATGCGTTGGCGCAGGGCGGCGGAGTCTCCGGAGATTGCGGGCGAGACCACGTCGGCTACGCCGCGCACTAGTAATTCATGCTGCATGCCGATCTGCGGCTGCATGCTCGTGCGCACGACGTTGGCGGCGAGAAGGGCGACAACAATGGCCGACAGAAGGACAAAGGCAAAGACGCTGCCGAAGAGCTTGGTGCGGATCGATCGTTTCAAGTACCCGATAGGGAAGCCCGCCGCCGACTCGTTGTCCTTAGCACACCCATGGGTTTCCTGTCTTTCGGCGCGATGGACAATACGATTGGCATTGTTGCGCAAGCGGGCTATGGACGGCAATGGCGAACGATTCGCGAGATGGAATCGCGAGCAGTCGGCCTTCGACATCGTGCAAGGCCTGCAAGAAGAAGTCAGATTCTTAGTCGAGTTCGTAGTATGCGTCGGCGCGCGGGGCACGAGCCATGTCGGCGTTGCAGTACGCGGTCGTCGCCTCGCGCTGCCGCAGCGATTCAAACAGGCTGTGCAGACCGTCCACGTTGGAACCCCACCAGGACGGAGAATCGTGAAGAATGGGGGAGTGACTTCTGACTTTTCCGTCGCCAGAGAGGAGACGCTGGATGATCTGCGAAGGAACGCGTTCGCCAATGAGATAGGCGATGGCATAGCGCCACCCGAATTTTTCTGCCAAGTCAAGCGCTGCGTCCACGACGCTTGCCATGCGAACGCCCGTTCGGCGTTCCGGATGATAAAATGGCACGGTTGTCTCCATGTTCACTCAAAGGCTTGGCTTCGGTTGGCCAATGCCACAACAGGTGATGTACTCACCTTAGCACGCTCGTGTTCGCCATGCGAGTCGTGCTCGCGATCTTCATATGCAGTGTTGGCGCTGTGCTACAGCTCCGTTCGCGGTACGCAGGGTGACCCGGCATTGTCCAGTTCAAACGCAGGAAGCGCCAAATGCTCAACCTAAGCTAACTGAACCTCGGTCGATACATATTGATCAGATCAATGACGGCATAGACCATCGCGCTCAGTTCAGGTGCATGAGAAATGAAACATTCCTGAGTGTAGCCCCCGATTCGCAGCACTTCGCGCTTCATCGCCATGAACTGCAGCTCGTGCTGCGCGTCGAACGCACCATCAGCGTCGTCGGAGACCTTGGCGCTGGATCGGCAGTGCGAGGCTTCTGCGAGGTAAAGCGCCATGAAGCGGTTGGTGGAATTTTCAATGGATCGCTTCCCGAACGATGTGGCTGGTACCGCTGTATCTCAGTGTTCCAGTCGGAGATAAGCGTTGAACCAAGCGTCCAGTTGCTTGTACAGAAAACTGCGCGGCAGCGCTTCACGGCCAAAGGCTTCGCGACCATTGGGAGTCGCTTAGGGCAATCCCACGCAGAAATGGGACTACTCATTGGCGCGTCTGACCTCCATTGCTACGTACCGATTGGCGGCGTAGGCTTCGGTGGGACCATCATGCCTTGTTCCAGCATCACTGATAGCAAATTCGGTGAGCAGGCGAACGGCACGAGGAATGTGGCGTCTACTAGGGAAACCAAAATGAAGCGTGAATTCCTCACTGTTTTCAGGCAGGACTTCCACCACTTCGAAGCAAAAGTAAGATTGACTTCAATACTTTTGCAGCCAGACTGCCGGCAGTCAACATGCAGCGACTCGCTGAGGATGGCGCATAGCTGCACAGCAGCCTCAGGAGTGAGGGAAAAAGCGTTACGTCAATGAGATCGTCGGACTGGAAAAGATGTCTCCCATGGACCTCCTCAGCGTGTGCCACGATGCCCCATGATGCCGTCATTTTTATGTCGACCTGCGACTTCATTCTGGGTTGCTTTCTGCTGCTGCTTGTTGATGTCGCCTGTTTTGCCAGGGAACGCTTTGTGAGGCGTTGGGTCCTGGACTTTCTTTGTACTGTTCATGATGTTCTCCGTCAACGTATTAGGACATCGTGCGTGCACTGGTCGACTGGCGATGGAAAGCCTGGCGCGTGACGTCCTTGGCCGCGCTTCTACGTCATGACTCGTATTCAGTGTACGCCTTAACTCGCTGGCGCGTTGGCGCAGTGATCGTCGATGCCCACCACGGTAGCGAGTTGGGAATTGCGATCCCAAGTTGAGCTATAGTGGGCGAATCATTCCGGGCATGTTGGGAGGTTGTATGAACTCATCTCAAACCGAAAACTTGTCTTCGACAGGTGAATCACATGTCGATCATTTGCGTTTTCATCGCCAGCACGAACACTTATCCAAGACGTTTGGGAGTGACGCGTTCGGGCTGAAGGCGGAAACCTTCGCGCGCTTCCTCGGCACCTCACTTTTTCTTGGCCTGCAAACCATCATTGTCGCCACGTGGATCGCAGCCAATGTCTTTGGGCTGGTTCATTTTGACGTCTACCCTTTCATCCTATTGAATCTGGCATTTAGCTTGCAGGCGGCTTATGCTGCACCGCTTATCTTGTTAGCACAAACGCGCCAGGCGGCGCGGGACAAGGCGCATTCTGAAGCCGACGCCAAGCACCGCGAGGCGATCGCCGTCGCATCGACCAAGCATTCCGCACAAACGTTGGAGCTGCTCCGTCAGAACACTGAGCTGACAGAAATCACCAGGGCGATGGCAGAGCGAATCGAAACGTTGACGGCCGAAATCCACCGTCACCTTGTTCAGGACGCCACGCGAAAAGGCAGAGATTGACGAGTTGCGCTTCTGTTACTATCGCGTCCCGTTGTGGGGAGTTTGCTTCGGACTGAGTGCAGCAATCGAATGCCACGTGCCGGCGCTAGAGGAATGGTTGGAGAGCCAATGCTCCGTCGGCGTGCCACGTCAAATAGCACCCCCCATGATGACTGATGTTTTGACGGCATGGATGCGCAATAGTGCTTCAGCGTAGAACCGATTGTGAACCCCCACCATCTCGATAGCCTGATCGATCGTTTCGGAAAGCGTGATATTTGTCCTTGGTACTCGGAACTTTAGGACGGTTCGCAATCCTGTCGCAGCCAGTTTTGTCGCCTGTTCGGCACTTTCTCGCCGTTCGCTGAGCCTTGCTCCCGTAACATGTCTCGGCCATTGGTGGTTGAAGTGCGCCGTGGGCCACTCTGGGAGAGTACCCGCGTCGCCACACCATTTGGAACTGAGTGCATTTGCAGGTATTGCCATGTGAGTAAGCATCCGGAAGATGTCGCCATTTTGATCGCTGTATCGACGGCCAAGGCCATGCCTTGGTCAGGGCGAGTGAAATCTTTCATATAGCCTCCGCTTCAGTGATTACACTGCTGCGGACTGGAATCGCTATAGTCAGGGCAGCCATTGACGATAGCATGGGGACACCCCATCGCCTAAGCATATATATGGATCGATTCGGCGACACGATAGTCATGGTCTTCAAATGCTATGCACGTTGCGGTTCTCGGCGCGCGGGCCTCGATAATTGGTTGACCTAAAGTTAGCTACGCGAGGGGCAGACCACTACTGCGAAGCAGCGTGCTCACGGCGCACACCCACAGCCGGATTTTCTGGTTGCTCACGTCAACCAGAATAGATTGCACCGATCCGATGAACGGTACTTAGGCTTCCTCAAGTATAAGCGCGGGACCAAAGGAGCGCGCCTTCGCTAAACCGTAGTGCACACGAAGGAGCAGTGTGAGGCGCTTGCTCTTGCGAAGTGGACGGCACACGGCACATGCGGCCACATTGTCCAAACAGGCCTGACATTGAGCTTGATGCAGGCCTTCCAGCGCGCGGTAGATGACGCCGTCATCCCTTCGTTTCGGTCTGACGAATGAATTGGCGCTTACTTGGCGGCGGCAGCAACGTGCGTGGTAAGTGGGCTTGCTGATGCCACGCCGCGCAATGATCCTTGGGCGATACTTTGGGGGCGGAGGGCAGTTGGCGCCCATTCACCGAGTCATGCGCCTTCAGGAACTTGTACTGAGTGTTCCTGGGGATCAATAGAATTAAATCAGGCCGCAACTTTGCTCATAGCTACCTCTGGACCCGATGCCCTTCGTTCAAACCTTGCTGGCCGCTCCATGGTTGCAGGCGGATTCAAGCTATCGATCATCGTGCTGGGGATCAGGACTGTGGCGCCGCGCTCTTTTGTTGTCTCAAAGATGATATTCATCGCCCGCAGCTGCAATGCTGCAGGATGCCCTGCATACATCTCTGCCGCCTCGACAAACTTGCCGGCAATCGCTACTTCGGCAGAGCCGAGAATGACACGAGCCTGCTTTTCGCGCTCTGCCTGTGCCTGACGAGACATTGCGTCTTGCAAAGCGACGGGAATTGCTACGTCGCGGATCTCGACGGAACTGACCGATATACCCCATGCCGCCGTCTTCCGCGCAATGACATCCTTTAGCAGCGCATCAGCCTCTTTGCGTTCAGATAACAGTGACGCCAGCATCGATGCACCGATCATTTCGCGCAACGACGTTTGTGCGACGCGATCGATTGCTTCCCGATAATGAGTGATCGCCAACGCCGCTTTTTCCGCGTCGTCTACATGCCAGAAAATGATCGCGTCGACATTGACGGGAACGGTGTCTCGGGTGAGCGCTTCGGCGGCGTTAAAGGCAGTGGTCTGAATACGCACGTCGATGATCGCAACCACGCTATCGATGATCGGAATGACGGCAAACAGGCCCGCCCCCTTGACGCTCTGCAGCTTACCCAGCCTCAAAATCACAAACTTTTCCCACGCATTGGCCATCTTCAGCGATAGTGCGATGAGAACGCCGAGGGCGAAGAAGAGCAAGGCAACGTATGGCGCCCCCAGTAAAGGGCGCCGGTGCTCGCCAGCAGGCAGACGCCGACTAAGAATGATGTGACCGGGTTCATGATGATCTCCGCGGGAATGCCCGCCTAATGAGTTCGGCTCGCGTTGAGACATGCGAGGTCATGGCGAAGTCCAGAGCAACGGGATCGCTCGCCGGGAAAGTACAACACAATGCTTCGTCCAGTGCAGCATCAAGACGAACCTGTTCGGACATGTCCCTATCATTGCTGTGCAATGCGGCGTCGCCACAAGCTTGCGCTGACAAATATTCGTCCATACGAAACTCCCTTCTAAGAATATGCAGAGCCAATCGGGCTGTGTATTCAACAGGGCGAATACTTCGCTCAGATGCAATGAATTCACTATGCGCCGAATGGTCGAAGTCGTCAGTACGCACGCGCACCCATGTCATCGATATTCACGCATCACACTGGCATTCTGTGCCAGATATCGTAGGGCGCAAACCGCTTGAACCGGACCATCCCGATTCTTTCGGGAGGTGGAGATGCCCAAGCAGGGGAATTCGGCCGGCAGCGGTTAGACAAGCGTTTCACCATCGCGATGACACATTACAATCCACTTTCTGGCAGCAACTTTGCAGTCAGATTCGTGTGGTGCAGCGAAGGAAACTGATTCTTCAAGAGAAGCGCACAACGCGCCGTCGATCGAAAGGCCCATAATAGGCGTGCCATGGTGCTGCAGCATTACCGCCGAACATTGTGATGTTTTCTACGGCGGAGCCTGGCCGTTGCACGCGCGATGCATGGAAAGCGGGAGGTTCTGTAGGTATGACGAACATCAAGGCTTGTCTCGGCTACATCAAGGACACGGGCTCCTCAAAAGGCAGGGGCGTGTTCGCTAGTCGGCGGATATCGACTGGTGAACTCGTGGAAGCTTGCCCTGTTGTGCTGCTTTCCCCGTACTGGGCTCAGTTTCCCGAGGAGGTAAAGCGTTTGTTGTTCAATTGGGGACATTTGACAAAGGGGGAACCCGCGGGTTGCTTAGCCCTTGGTTGGGGCAGCATGTACAACCACGCCAATCCCGCAAATCTGAGGTACGTTGCGCTTGCTGAAGAGCAGCAGCTCCATTTCATTGCCGCCCGAGACATCGAAATCCATGAAGAACTGACCATTAATTACAATCATACTGGCGGCAATGTCAGCTCGACGGATGACGTTTGGTTTCGCAAGCATGGTGTGGCATTGATTTCTTAGTCAGCCATGCGGTCGTCGCATCAACGCAGATGCCTAAATTTTAGGCGCGAACTGTAACTTAGCTGTCGGACAGGCGTCTCGCTGGCGTCCCCGACTTCTGATGTATATGGTAACTCGGGCGGTATGCTGGCAAATTCATGCTGGCGATGCAGGAATGTGGCCATGCATTGGATGAGTATGCATTCCATGACCTCTGGGTGGCGAGTGCGGCGGCGGACGCGGTGTCCTTCGCCAAGGCATGGGGGCGGGAGTGGATCGACGACTATCTCCAAGAGGCCGACGCCTGCGCCCGTTTAAGCGTACACTCAGTGTGAGTCACCAAGAAGGAGATCCGTCATGAAAGACTCTGTTCCGGAATTCTCCTTCCGCGGCCTACCTTTGAGCGCCGAACAGGAATCTGAAATTCAACACTACATTCATCAACGGGAAAGGCGCGGCTTGCAGCCAGACGTTGAAGAACTGCGCGCCATGGTGCACGACATGCTGGCCCCCCCCGCTAGCGAGAACCCAGGTGAGCGAGCCGAAGCGGAAGGCGCACATGCCGACGCCGAACGCGCAGCCGGCCTGGTCGATAACGGCGGCGACCCGATCGCCGCGCGCGAAGAACGTACGGCTGCCCATGAGGCCGAAGCGATGAAGCATTCAACATCGTAAGGGGGGGGCTGCGGGTACTGCTCGGTGGAGAGACAGTAATGTTCCGCCGTCGACACACCGATGGTGCATGAGAGTGTCGACTAGTATTGCAAGCAATGTGTATTGGTGCGGGCGATGCCTAAATCATTAGGTGAACGTCGCTTGTGAGCGTATAGTGGGGAACAGGTACCCAGCCAACATTCCCAATTTGTGCCGGTCTTCCTCAGCATTGCAGCGTGACAGCGCAATCGCGTCAAAGCCCCTCAACGCCGTGAAGTGGTGTTATGCCTGCGCCTGGCACGCTGTCGGTGTGCCGCGCCGGAAAGGTGGGCCCGCTCGTTGCTACCGCCTTCCGGAGTCTGTTCCTGAACGCGAGCGAAGGAGTGTACCATGCGCCAACATTCAACTTCCCGGTTCCAGGGGTGGAAAATCCTGCTGAGGTGGGCCGAATTCAGGTGCCAGGACGGCTCGCTGAAGTTCGCGTCAACCGCCATCCTCAAGCATAGGGCGCCGATGGTGGATTGCACGAGCCTGCAATGGCCGGACAAGGTGACGCGATCGATTGTTTTTCCGGAAGACGCATTCAGCTCCTGTGAAGACGCCAATACCGATGCGATGGCGAAGGCCCAGCGTCAGATTCTGGTAATGAACGGGAGCACGGATAGCCGTGGGAGAAAGATTATGGACAGTGCGGACAATACAGATGCGCGCCAGCAGTCCGATGAGAGCTTGGCTGCGCAATATGAGATCTCGTTCGATGGGAAAAGGTACGCATTCCGGCAGCACCGTTACGTCGTGTTCCAGGATGCCTTGCGCTATGCGGTCGCGGAACACGCCAAAGAAGGCTTCTTGCGCGACGAGGCGTTCCAACCGAGCTGGGTGGCCGCATACCGACCCACTGACGAAGACGAAAGCACGATGAGACTGCATGGTATTGACTTTATCGAGGGCCACTTCCTTTACGGCGGCTATCGATACGGTCAACTGTGTGACGCGGTCGCGTTTGCCGCCGAACATCCGAACTTGTAGGGCCGTGGTCGCGAAGGAGCTCCGGTATGGAGCAGTATCTGCAATGGATGGCCGAAGGATTGCTTGCGCTGAGCTGGTGGCAGCTGCTGCTGATCGGGCTGGTGACGACGCATGTGACGATCGTCGCGGTGACGGTCTATTTGCACCGGTGCCAGACGCATCGCTCGCTGACTTTACGCCCGCTCGTGGCCCATTGTTTCCGCTTCTGGCTATGGCTGACGACAGGGATGGTAACGCGGGAGTGGGTGGCGGTGCATCGCTGCCATCACGCCCATTGTGAAACCGAGAAGGATCCGCACAGCCCGGTGGTGGTCGGGATCAACCAAGTTCTGTGGCGCGGGGCAGAACTGTACCGGGACGCGACAAGTGACCCCACGCTGGTGGATCGCTACGGCGGTGGGGGACCGGCTGATTGGCTGGAACGACGGATCTACGGCCGCTACACCTGGCAAGGCGTCGGCTTGCTGCTACTGATCGAACTGGTCTTGTTCGGGGCGCCAGGCCTGACGCTGTGGGCTTGCCAGATGATGTGGATTCCGTTCCTGGCCGCCGGGGTTGTCAACGGCTTAGGGCACTGTGCCGGCTACCGCAATTACGACTGCAAGGAAGCCGCCACCAATATCGTTCCGTTTGGCCTGCTGATTGGCGGGGAAGAGCTGCATAACAACCATCACACGTTTCCGACGTCTGCAAAATTCTCGGTTCGCTGGTTTGAACTCGATATCGGCTGGGCCTATATCAGCCTGTTGCGGTGGTTGCGCCTGGCAACGCTGCGCCGGCCACCAGAGCGCTTGAGGCGATGCGCGGGGCAGTTCGTGCCGACTCGGGTGACCTTGAAGCTGGTCCTGGGCAATCGTGCGGTATTGATGCGCGAGCTGACAGTCCTGACTTTGGACGTGTTTCGGGCTGAACGCATGGGACTGGCGCAGTTGATCCCCCACGCGGCGTTGGTCCAGACGAAGCGTCTGCTGCGGCGCGCACCGTGTCGGCTCACCAGAACGCAGAAGGTGGAGCTGGAACAGGTGATCGTACACAGCACACGACTCAATACCATGCATGTGGCGCGGCAGGCGCTGGAGAAGTTATGGGAACGTTCGCCGGCAACGCAGGAAGAACTCCTGGCAGTCCTGCAAACCTGGTGCGTGGATGCGGAGCGCTCCGGTCCGCGCCCCTTGCAGCGATTTGCCCGACAATTGGCGAGTTATGGGTAGTGATATGAATCTTGCATTGATACACTCAACGGCGTGCCGGGAATTGCTCAATGAAGGAGACCTGGAGGATGCGGTACGCTATTGCATCGCCCAAGGCATTGAACCACCGGTCCCGCCATGCACCAGGCTCTCCACCGACTACGAGCGGTGTGTGGACGTGGCAAAGGAAACCTTGTCGGACTACGGTTGGTGGGAGAAACGGCTAAAGGTCCGCAGTACGCGTGAACGCAGGCAGGCTGAAATGCAGGAACACTCACTTGCGAAGTCCCGGTCGCCCTCCGGTGCGGCCACACGCTGATGCGATCTTTTACGCCAGCTGGCGCCGGCCTGGCGATGTCTTGGTGAGATGGGTCCCGCAGTGCTCCAGCGTACAAGGAATGATTCCAAGGTACGCGGGCCTAACGTACATCGTGTGCCGTGACGGATGCATTCAACCCATGTGGCAGTCGCGTGGCGGCTGCGCTGAGACGCAGGGGGCAGGTGCTCGATAGTGTGAGCGTGGCGTTCGACGAGCGCCAGAAGTCCCGCAGCAATGGGCGCGACGTCACGAAGGAGCCGGATATGCAACGCTATCGTGGTTACGAAATTGACTGTTCGACCGTCAGGGCGACTTTGGGCAAGCCTAGCGCAAAATGGTACTGCCGATTGAGCATCAGGAAAGTCGGTGATCCAATTCCGACGCGATACCAGGTTACAGTGATTGCCTGGACCATGCGCTCGGCGAGTGTGCTCGGCCTGCATCGTGCGAAGGAACGCATCGACGATGCGCTCGGAATCGAATTGCCTGCTTGGGATCCTCCCCGTGTTCAGTGACCAGGTTGTAGGGCGCAGCCCTGGTCAATGCGAAGTGCGGTAGCACTGTGTTCCGGGCCTGCCGGTGTTACCGATCGCGCGAAGAGGGGGCGTGACGTAACGCTGTTTGCGGACGAAAGACGTGCGTCGGGAGGTGTCGGCATGCGATTTCTATCGGGGCGAGTCTCTGCTGCCAAAGCGCGACAACATCGCTAGCAACTCTTCCAGTGCTACGGGCTTCGTCAGGCGGGATACCATGCGTGCGTGTGCCATGGCTTCTCGACTACCGGGGCCATCCCAACCGGTCCATGCAACAATGGGTAGTTCTGCGCATTGAGGAAGGGCATGCATGGCAGTCGCGGTTTCACAGCCGTCCATGTCAGGCATTTGAATGTCGAGGAACACGCTTGCGGCCAGATGAAGCGACCGCGCTCCAGACGCTTCGCCAGTAAGCATAAGCCGTCGCCGGTCCACCACAGCAGCTTGATCAAGTCGCCGCGCCTGCCACGGAACACAAACACGTGGCCACTGAACGGGTCTTCTTCCAGGGCCGTTTGCATTTTCGCCGCCAAACCGTTGAAACCGCTGCGCATGTCGGTGACGCCTGCTGCGAGCCAGACCTTCGTACCCGCTGGCAGGCCGATCATCGCAGCACACGCTTCAATACTTGTATCAGTGTGGCGGCGTTGGATTGGCCTTCGATGCGCAAGCGCACACGTCCAATTTCAAGAGTGATTGTTCCGGTCGCAGCTTCCGATTCCGGCACCCGTTCCTGCGTCGCTACGACCACCGGCAGCAATTCGCTGGACTGCGCAGGCGCAGCTGCTACAAGCTGCGCCTGCTTCGTACAGCTTCCTCCAAGTGAACACCTGGTTCGCATTGACGCCATGCTCACGCGCCAGCCGCGGCACCGACACGCCGGGTTATAAGGTCATCTCCACGAGTGCGCGCTTGAACTCCAGGGTGTGCTGGCGATATTTGCCGCGTGGCCCGCGCTGAATGACTGGTTGAAAATTTGTGTCCATGATCAAATTTGTGGGCACAAATGCTGTGCCAAAATTGGATCATGGTCGGGCGTGATTGATGCGTCCAGACGGTGCTGGCAAGACGCTTGCAGCGCGAACGCGGTCTGGGTGCCCACGGCGGCTGTCAGCGGATCTTGTGGGTAGGTGCCCTGCTCAGACGCGGGATCCACCGCCGCGTTGTAGACCGTCACGGGGTGGTCCGTCAATATGAATTTCACATCCGAGTCATGTGCCGACACGATCTCCCGCACACCCTCGACTCACATTGTGCAATGCATCAGGCGCAAAGCCTGCATCTCGACCATCAGGTCGACTTGGCCCAAAGAGCCGTAGCATGAGCGGATCCAGTCAAGGCCTTTGGGCGCGCGCAGCTTCTGCGCTGCCATGTATTCAAAGAATTCCTGGAACGAATCGTGTACATCGGCGTGATCCCCGCGCACGAACGCGCGGACTGCTTTCGCCCCCTGGTCGTCAATGGTACCAAACAAAAACTTCTCCACTTCGCCGTTGACGATCGAGCCGAAATGGGTGGTGTACAAATCGTACTCAAAGAAGCACCTGTTCGGGCCCCATTCGTGAATCGCAGTACGCGGCACTTGTCGACCACCATACACTACCTTATCCTTGGGGAACAAGCGCACGCCAGCCCTCCCAGCCTGCAGCCAATATGCCAGGCCAATCATGGATCCGCCGGCTATTGGCACGAACATGGCCGTACCTCCAAGGCCCATGAGTTCCTTGCACGTAAGTCGCGCCACAAGAACGTTGGGGCCAACGACTTCTGTGGCTGCGGCAGCGCCTACTCGAGCGTCGCTGACGGCTGAAAAGATCGCTCCCACGAACCGGCTGCCGAGGCTAGCGAACCCTTCACCACGTGGGCCAAAGTTGAACTCCTTGAGGTTTGTCTGTGCACCAACGACCGTCTCCATCGTTCCGATCTCGTCGACGAGGCCAAGCGCCTTCGCTTCCATCCCGCTCCATACTTCACCGGTACCGAAGTCTATCCCCGCCTTCAGATGTCGCCCTCTTTGCTGCTGCACATCCTGGACAAACGCGCCGCCGACCTTGTTTACGAGCTCTGTGGCCTTCGCGTCCGAATCATTGGTCAACGGAGTAAATGGATTCAAGAATGCCTTCAGGCGACCCGAACTATAGACACGGTGCGATACCTTCAGTTGAGCGATCGCCTTATCAAGCTGCCATGGAGCGAGGATCGCACCGATCGAGCCAACCAGGCTGTACTTTCCCGCGACAATACGATCAGCGTGCATGGTCGCCATGTACGCTGCGGATGGGCCCAGATTCCCGATGACCGCGGTAACTGGTTTGGGTACTTCTGTTTGTAAGTGACGAACGCGCTGACAATCCGCTCTGCTTCGACCGGTGCTCCGCCAGGGCTGTCGATTTTTAGAACGACCTGCTTTATGCGAGTGTTCTTAAACGCAGCTTTCTACAACGCCGATGACATCAGCAAACGGGCCGAACGAAAAGCCGGTCGCCGTTGCGAAATACATAGCGGCGCCCGCTAGCGGTCCGATGATCAGAACTGATTTCAAGGCCAGATTCCATCTGTGCACGGAGCGCCGTTCCGCGTCTGAAATATCAGCAGGCGATTTTTGCATTGCGTTGTGTCGGAAAGCGAGCGATTGCCGAGCGCCTTAGTACCGCGTTCAGCTGACAGTTGCCCCGAAGCGGAACTTAGAAGTTGGAATCCCGTGGCACGAACATAGAGCGTGTTGGCGTGTGTCAGCGGAGTCATGGCGCCTTCGTGGCGAGCACATCATTCACCGTTTGGCCACGGTGTCTGCCATGGGGATTTTCTAGGCGAATGTAGTGTTTTACGTCCGAGGGGAAACCGGGTCCACGAGTTGGATCATCGCTTACTTAACGCTGTCAGTTATGGCATGGCGTGGCAGTGTGACAGTGAACACGCAGCCAACATTGGGCAGATCGCGGACGCTCAGGCGCCCACCGTTCGCCACGACGAACTGCCTGGCGATCGTCAGGCCTAACCCGAGCCCCGAGCGATCGGCGCCGCCTTGTTCAAAGGGTTGGAACATGCGTTCGGCCAATTCGGCACCTAGCCCGCCGCAATGGTCGGATACTTCAATTAGGACATTGTCATTGACGGCATGGCAGGTCAACGTGACCTCGGTGTGCGGATGCGTGAACTTGAAGGCATTCTGCAACAAGTTCACGACGGCCGCCAACAGCATCGACCGATTGCCCTTTATCGCCAATTCCGGATCGACTGGCATGATCGTCAGCCGGCACTGCTTCGCAACTGCCGCCAAAACTGATGCTGCTTCGATCTCTGCGGCAAAGTCTGCAACCGAAAAGATGTCCCGCATTCCGTCCAGGTGCTCATTGCGCACGAGTGAAACGGTGGTTTGAATCAGGCTGTCTAAGCCGTCCAGGCTGCGGTCCAAAATTCCTCCAGTTGCCCCATTCAGGTTGAGGTTGCCAGTCCGGCAGGCCGTATAGGCAAGTTTGGCGGTGCCAAGCAGGTTGCGTAGCTCGTGGACAAAGAAGCCCATCCGCTTGTTTTCTTCGGCATTGTGGCGGCCCGATTCAATGAAATCATGCTGCAGGCTAAAGGCAGTGACTGCATAGGCAATCGCATTGTCGAGGCATCGATTCAAGGTCCTGAATTCGTCGACGGCAAACGGGGCGTCGCGCTCGACCGCCAAGTCGGTGATCGCTTGGCACAGATCGCCATAGTTGTGAACCACTTCGTCGACCGTAAAGCCCAGTGCGAGCATGTCCTGACCGTGCAGAGTCGCCGATGCCTGAACCTCAGTGCGGGGCAGAGCGGGTTCCAGCTTGACCGAGATTGTTTTAGTCTGGAGCGTGCTACTTGCTTGCTCTGACCTCAATGTATAAATCAACTGTTCAAGAAACATCGGGACGCCATTTTGCAATTGCTCGGCTGTCGCGGAATGTTCACGTGTGGCGACCTTTGCTCTGCAGCGATCGACGAGTTCACTGCGATTGTTGGACAGGAATTCGTGCAGCATCTCTGGCTCCCTACCGCACTTATGGCCCAATCGAGCACACAAACGTCGGGCGGCAAGACTTGGTCAAGTGCGATCGACCAAGAATTGAAAATGATTTCTGCTTTATCAGTATAGATGGGAAACCCAGCAATGATAGTGACCGAATCACCGGACACTCTGGGCGAAATTCTCCGACGCCAGCACAGCATCATTTTAGGAAGCCTTTTCTTTAACAAGATGAGCGAGGCGTAGGTCCCTCCGATCTCGTCAATGTGATCGTTAATGCAGTGGTAAGGTCAATGTACCGCTAGCTACGCAAACGAGGCACCAGACATTGCCTGGCTAGGGAGTAGGGATCATGTGTCAGGCGCGTTAGAATGACCGAGCAGATTGGGGACTGAAAATTCTGCCGCCAAGCCGGATCACAATTGATACCTCGGCAGGTTTGCTGATCCCAATAAATTCATGTCCACAGTACAGATAGGCATCACGTCGATAGGTGTCCTGAATGGTATTGTCGGCGAAGCGACCCTTGCCCGTCCGTTTGGCGAATGGTTGATGTCTCTCGGCATCCCCTCTGCCTGGTCCAACAATCTGTCAACGGCTCTGGTCGTCCTCACAATCACCTATTTTTCGATCGTGCTGGGCGAACTAGTTCCCAAGCGCCTGGGCCAACTGAATCCAGAGCCGGTAGCGCGTGTCGTTGCACGTCCTATGCTGATTCTGGCAGGGATCGTCAAGCCATTTGTCAAACTGCTTTCGGCATCCACTCAGCTGATATTGCGAGGCTTGGGCGTGCGACAGGCTGGTCCACAGACGATCACGGAAGAGGAACTGCACATGATGCTCGAAGAAGGATTTGAATCCGGTGTTATCGAAGTCCAGGAGCACCAGATGGTGCGTAATGTCTTTCGTTTGGAGGATCGCCAGTTGGCGTCCTTTATGGTACCGCGCAATGATGTCATCTACTTTGACCTTGATGACGAGCTGGTGACCAATATGGCGCGCTTCGACAATTGCGAACATTCCCGCTTCCCGGTACTCAGGGGCGGCTGGCATCAGGTAATTGGAATCGCCAGCGCGCGCCAAATGCTTACCCAAGCAAGGCAAGGTGCCCAACTGGACTTGGGAGTCCATCTTCAGTTGCCGGTCTTCGTTCCGGAAACATTGACGGGCATGGAGCTGCTGGAGCACTTCAAGCAGACTGGCACCCACCTCGTGTTCATTGTGGATGAATATGGCGAAGTGCAAGGTATCGTGACGCTGCAAGACGTTTTGGAGGCCATTACCGGCGAGTTCAAACCTCCGTGCGCGGAAGACAGTTGGGCGGTTGTCCGTAGGGATGGCAGTTGGCTCCTAGAGGGATTGATTCCGGTCCCCGAACTGAAGGACCGGCTGGCACTTCAAAGCGTGCCCGAAGAGGAAAAGAGTCGGTATAACACCCTCAGTGGCATGATCATGCTTCTGCTCGGGACTATTCCGCGAACAGGCGACATCTGTCACTGGCAGGGGTGGGATTTCGAGGTGGTTGACTTGGATGGTCTCCGCATCGATAAAGTATTGGCCACTCGACACCCGCTCGCGTCCCGCGAACATACTGAGTAGCCTGGTGCCTGACGCGGTGCCTGGTCAGTGGCTGGCCGTGCCGAACGCCGAGATGCAAAGTCTTCCGGTGGCCTTGTTCGATTCGAAAGGGCAACCATGCAAGGGGACTATGGATATGCTATCTTGGTGACGTCGGATCAGATTGGAGTTGGATCATGTTAGTTCCCACGGAACGCCGACAACAGCGAGTGAAGACAACCGTCATTGATCATGCCATTGACTTGGTCTGTACGCATGGCTTGTCTTATGCGTCAACATATCTTCGCAATCAGAAATTCGGCGACGAGACAATTGCGCGTGTGCTGAGTGGTTCCCAGGATCAGCACCGGAAGCATGACTGTTCAGACCAACATGCTGAACTACCATATGCGTCAGAATCGCAAGAATCCGATAATGCTGTCGTGCGGCAACTTAGCTATAGTTCGCGCTCAGGAAGCGGTAATTCACGCTGATGCAATGGAAGTGTCTTGCTTCGCTATTTCTAAGGCTTTAAAGGCCCAATCTCCCTGCTTGCTTGCAAAGAATTGAAGGCAAAGTAGGAATCATTAATGAGATGGGCGGCAATTCAAGGCCCAGCTGGGATTTCTGCGCGATGAAGTTGGCGCGCTAAAAAGCAAGATAAAGGGCACTAGAAACGCCCCCGCGACCACTACAAATCATCTGAAGTGCAGAAAACATCGCGGCAGTGCTTCACCGCCAAAGCTTTCGCTACCATGCGCCGTGCGCGGTCGATTAGGACTATCCCTCGCAGAAATGGGACGACTCATTGGCGCGTCTGACCCGTCTGTGCACAAGTGGGAAGATGGCGCCGCCGTTCCGCGTTTGAAATTTCAGCAGGCAATCTTTGCATTGCGTGGTGTCGGAAAGCGAGCGATTGTACGGCATCTTGGTATTGCGTCCAACTGACAGTAGCCGGCTGGCGCCATTTCCCTGGAGGCGAATTCCGCGAGTCGAATCAAGTGCGTTGGCAATTCTTGATTAACGTGGAATCCGGATGAAACACCACCACCCGCCTGGCACACACGGTGCATGGCGCCATCGTCCTCGGATTCCTGCCTGGTCTCGCAGCTTTTGCGAGGATCCTAAACTTGCCAAATCCTTGGAGTGAGACCTCTTCTCCCCGCTCGAGCGCGAGTGCAATTTCTTCGAAAAGGTTTTCGATGAATTTTTGTGCATCCCTCGAAAAAGTGAAGCCGGTTGCGGACTGGAGAGAGGCGGACAGGTCGACGCGAGTAATCGTATGCATGCAGTCCCCATTGCTTTCACATTCTCGCGCAATTGAAATACCAAGTTGCGCTTATGCCTCTTCAGCTAAGCGTTCAGCGGTAGTAGAGATGGATCGAGTGGCGCATCTTGGAACTACTTAATTTCGGTATGGATCTCCCTGATACTCTCTGCTGTCTCGATAACGGTAGCCGTGGTGATAGTAATTGTAGTTGCCGTCTCTCCGGTCATAGCTTCGAGAGTGGTACCGTCCCTCGACACCGTAAAGTGGCGAAACGACACAGCCACTTAAGCTGATGACAGCGCTGCATAGGATAATTAGCGTCTTCATGATGACCTCCATTCAGGTTCACTAATTTTCTTGTAGCACGCAGTCCGCTCTTAGTCTGTACGGCAAGATACATATCAAGAGACAAGTGCATTGATACCCCGTAGCGCAAGGATGGTGTGAGGATCACCGTCAACTGCGATCGGTGAAATACCCAACCCTTTGCAGAAGTTGGCCATGATCAAATGGCTTCGCAATGTAGTCATCGAACCCGGCGTCCAAAATGCGTTCCCGGTCGCCAGCCATGGCCAAGGCCGTTACGGCAATCAGTGGAATGGCGCGCGTTGTTGGGTGTGCGCGTAGCATCTTTGCTGTTTCGATACCGTCGACACCTGGCATGTTGATGGCCATGAGTATCAGGTCTAGCGGCTGCTGGCGGGCAATCTCGATTCCGGGAAGGGCGCGTTCAGCGAGGAACAGTTCATGGCCTTCATTCGAAAGCAGGACAGTGAGCACCTCCATGTTTACTGGCGAATCTTCGATAACCAAAATCCTGGCCATGTCAGCACCTCTAAGAGGGGAGTACCCACCGTGCTGCGAAGATCCGGCACGCGACGGATATCGTCGCTCGATTCTTTAATGGCGACAATTTCCTCGACGTCGGACAGCTCCAGAAAGTCGCTCGGCGTCAGGTCAACGTTGTAGGAAACGGGATTGTTGTAGACCATGATCGGAAGTTTGGCAGCTTTGGCGATAGTGCGGAGGTTGGACTTCGCTTCAAATGCGTCGGCGGCATACAGAACGGAGGGCATCACCATGAGACCGTCCACGCCAAGGTCGCGTGCTTCACGCGCGTAGCGTTCGGCGTTGGTGGTACGGGTCTCGCTGACATTGGCGAGTACGGGAACGCGCCCTTTGGAGACGGCGACGGCAGTCCGTGCAACGGCAAGTTTTTCGTCAAAGGACAATGTGCTCGCTTCGCCAAAGGAGCCGCAGGTCACGAGGCCATGACAGCCATTATCGATCATGTACGAGAAGTGTCGTTCCATCGCCGCGTAGTCGAGCTCTTCGTCCGCCTTGAATTTAGTGGTTACTGCGGGGAAAACACCCTGCCATTCTTGAGTATTCATAGAATAGGTCCTTTGTTTAAAGATGTGGTTTCGGTTTAGGCAAGTATGATTTGTGATGACTCTTGCTGGGGCGCCATTTTGTTTGAGGCGTCCGGTCTTTGGGCGTCGATCTGCGGAAGTCAGACCCGTTTCACCGTTCAAATTCGCTCGCCATGAACTCTGGTCTTCCTTCTGTGTCGGCGAACAGAAAGGCAGCAGAGTGGTTTTTTTCGGACCAGTTCACCTATTCCGAAGTGTGCGAAGCCGATAGACTGCGAAACTTCGTCGGATTTACGAAAGCTGATTTGTGCGGACTTGAACAAAACACCATTCGGGTGTTTTACATTGATCGAGATCATGGCGGTCGTGGTGATCATGGGCGTGCTGGCGGCCCTAGTGCTGCCTAAGGTGCTCGATCGCGTCGGCCAGTCAAAGACGGCCGCCGCCAAGGTCGAAATCTCCACCGTCATGCAGGCGCTGAAGATGTACAAGCTGGACAACCAGCGCTATCCGACCACGGAACAGGGCCTGCAAGCCTTGATGACCAAGCCAACCGCCGGCCCAGCGGCCAACGGCTGGAAGGCCCCGTACCTGGAGAAGATGCCGAAGGATCCCTGGGGCAATCCGTACCAGTTCCTGTCCCCGGGCGTGAAGGGGGAAGTCGATGTGTTCTCGTATGGGGCCGACGGCCTGCCAGGCGGCACCGGCGATGATATTGATATCGGCTCCTGGGAAATCTGAACGCTCAGGCGGCTTTACGCTGATCGAGTTGCTGGTGGTGCTCGTCATCATCGGCATCACGCTCGGCCTGACCGTGATGAATGTCGCGCCGTCCCAGGCGCAGGCCATGCAGAAGGAAGCGCAGCGCATCGCGCTTCTGCTGCAGCTGGCGCGCGATGAGGCGATCGTGCGCAACCGGCCGATCGCCTTCGAGGCGGCACCGGACAGCTACCGCTTCCTGGTGCGCAACGACAGGACCTGGGAGACCCTGCCGCAGGATGACCTGCTTCGCGAGCGCCCATTCGAGCTCGGTCCCGTGACCCTGGTGCCGGACCCGCCGATCAATGTGTCCGGCACCCTGCGCATTGTCTTCGGCCGCGAGCCGGTCGACCGGCCCTTCGTGCTGACCATCGCTAGCGGTGACCTGCGCGCTTCCATCCGCGCCGACGGCGTCGGCCATTCCATTGTGGACCAATAATGCGGCAACGAGGCTTCACCCTGCTGGAAGTGCTGGTGGCGCTGCTGATTGTCGGCACCGCACTGGGCGCAGTCCTGCGTGCTATGGGCAGCCTGACACAGAACAGCGAAAGTCTGCGCACCACCATGATGGCCACTTGGTCGGCCGAGAACCGGCTGGTGCAGGTGCGCCTTGCCAAGAGCTGGCCGGCGCCGGGCAAGACGTCCTACGAATGCCCGCAGGCCGATCTGCATTTCATCTGCGAGGAAGAAGTGATCATCTCGCCGAACCCGCGCATGCGCCGGGTCGAAGTCAGCGTGTTCGAGGCGGGCGCACCCGATCGGCGCATCGTCAAGCTAGTCCAACTGGTGCTGCAGGAATGAAGAATACGTGCGGCTTTACCCTAGTCGAACTGGTCGCGATCACCGTGCTGGCGATCGTCGCCGTGATGGGCTGGCGCGGGCTCGACGGCATCGTGCGCTCGCGCGAGCAGCTCACGCAAAACATGGAGCAGACGCGCGGCATCCAGCTCACGTTCGCCCAGCTGCAGAGCGACCTGGAGCAGATTGCCGACAAGCCGCTGTTGCGCGAACACCAGAACATCCTGGCCGATAATTCGCGCCTGGTCTTCATCCGCACCGTGTTGTCGGAGAATGCAGCGTCCCAGCTGCAGTTAGTGAGCTACATCATCCGCGACGATGTGTTGTCGCGCAGCGAGTCGGCTGTCACGCGCGACCTGGTGCAGCTGGACGCGCTGTGACAGGCGGCGATCGGCCAGTCCGGCGCGCAATCGGCGGTGGACCTGCAGACCGGCGCGAACGCCATGGAAGTGCGCGTGTGGGAGGCCGGGCGTGGCTATCCTGCGCGCACTGGAATCCTGCCGCGACACGCTGTCCAACGTGGCCATGCGCCAGCTGGTCGAGCAGGCCAGCGATTCGGTGCGCGAAGGCGCCAGCCTGGCCCGGTCGCTGTCGGCGCAAAAGCACTTTCCGCCGATGCTGATCCACATGATCCGCGCCGGCGAAATCACCGGCGAACTGCCCGCCATGCTGGACCGCGCCGCCAGCGCACAGGAATCGGACCTGGAGCGCCGCACGCTGACCATCGCCGGCCTGCTGGAACCGATGCTGATCCTGGCGATGGGCGTGGTGGTGCTGCTGATCGTCTTGGCCGTGCTGATGCCGATCATCGAAATCAATCAGCTCGTGCGCTGAACCTGGAGAATCGAATTGAAACGTTTGCCTTTGATCTGCAGTGTGGCCGCCGTCGCGCTGCTGTCTGCCTCGCTGGCCTATTGGGGCATGCAGCTGTTCAAGCCCAAGCAGCGCCCGATCGCGGCGGTGCCGGTGGCGCAGGCGCCGGAAGCGAACATGGACGCTGCGCGTGGGCTGTTTGGCGGGAATACCGCGCTGGCAGCCGTCAGCAATTACCAGTTGCGCGGCGTGGTGGCCGATACCCGCGGCCGTGGCAGCGTGGCGATCATTTCGACCGACGGCCAGCCTGCTACGGCCTTCCCGGTCGGTTCCGAGGTGTCGCCCGGTGTCAGCGTGAAGGAAGTGCAGCCGCGCCATGTGATCCTGATGGAAGGCGGGGTGCAGAAGCGCCTTGACCTGATGAATGATCAGCGCGTGAGTTCTGTCGGCAACTAAATACCGCGTCCGCGGAGGCGCGACCGGGCGCGGGAGGACTCCCGCCGGCGTGGCAGCCACATGAACCTCGTTACAACGCATTGTTTACCGGCCAGACCATTTAGAAAAGACGGACGTTAAACGGTCCTGTTTTTATCACCCGCTGGAAACTTGCCATAGAGCCTGGGCCATACTCGATTCCGAATCAAGCAGGGCACAGGGCCCGCTTCCCTACAACTATCAAAATGGAAAAGGCATCATGAACAAACAGATCGTACGACTGGCTTCGGTCGCACCGCTTTGCATCGCTCTCTTTGGTTGCGGAGGCGGAGGCGGAGGTGGTGGTGGTACGGCCACTGGTACGGCAACTGTGACACACCCAGGTACCGACACCGGGCACGGCACCACAACCGAGCCAACCAAACCGGATAGCGGTGGTGGCACCGTAACCGACCCAACCAAGCCGGACACCGGTGGCGGCACTGTAACCGATCCAACCAAGCCAGACACCGGCGGCGGTACCGTAACCGATCCAACCAAGCCTGATGAATCGAAGCCGGGGAGCGGCGATCAAAATCTGGCCAACGGCATCTGGATCGGTGCCGCAGCGGATGGCCGTGCCAGCTTTGCCCTGGTGGCAAACGGTACGCCCAGCACGCCATTCTTCCTCTCATCGGCACCGGCGGGCGGCGGCGCGCCGGGCGGTTATGCCGAGGTCACCGGAACGCTGCGCGAAGACTTGGTCACCGGTTATATGAACCTTAATGACGGCGCCGTGGAAGCCAAGCTGTATGCGCCGGAAGGTGCGTCGGGCGCTGCTCAGCGCGGTATCTTGCGCGGGCGCTTCAATCCGCAAAACTCCCTGACTGTCGAACTGGTCGGTCAAGCGGGCGAGAAGCAGGCGAGCTACCAATTCAACTACAGCGCCACTTCCGATCAGGCGCAACAATTGGATCTGCTGCACGGCAGCTATGGCACCGCGGGGGAAGGGCCAGTTTTGACCATCAGCGGCCCTGCGGGAGCTACGATGGCGATGGTCAGGGCAACGATCGGAAGCTGCACCTTCCGCGGCATGATCATTCCCAGCAGTGCGGGCAAGAATCTCTTTAACATCAACCTGCACGGCGAGGGCGCCGCTTGCCCGGCGCAGGGAGATCGCAGCAGTCTGAATGGCCTGGCGGCGCTGGTTAACTTGCGCCCGGGCGACCGCGCGCCGAGCCTGATTTTCGGCGCGTCGTATGTGACTGCTGGGATGATCTCAGGCCAAAGCTTTGCAATGCCTCTGGTCGGCGCTAGCGGTGCCCTGGTCAAGCAGCAGTAAGTTTAGCTAAGTGGCAGGGAGCGCTGGACTTTCGGTCCGGCGCCCTTGTCAACGTTTGCTCGGATATGCTGTTGCGGTTGAGCGCCGCACGGCATACCGATTCAGCCTTACGCCATTTTAGGACTCTTCGATGGATTGG
This sequence comes from Pseudoduganella sp. R-43, assembly GCF_049913255.1. Taxonomy (NCBI): domain Bacteria; kingdom Pseudomonadati; phylum Pseudomonadota; class Betaproteobacteria; order Burkholderiales; family Oxalobacteraceae; genus Pseudoduganella; species Pseudoduganella sp. R-43. Next base: position 4,632,122 of record NZ_CP183988.1, on the reverse strand, counting down.
TTCCGATATTAGGCGTTCAGCCGATTCTAGCGCTTCTCACTCGTTGGAGACTCATATCTGCGGCCTCGGCTTCGCGAGCCGTTCTCGCACGGTTAATTGCACCTTGCTTCTCAAGCAACGCGTCCAGCTTACGTTTCGTAGATCTATTTCCAATACCGCCGAGAAACGTGTCGCGAAAGCGATAGGAAAGGGATGTTGTCTTATTTTGCAAGCGGGCGATCTCCTTTTTCAGGCGTGCTGGGTCACTTACATCAGGAAATTGCGGGGGGCGAGGTGCGGATGGCTGTGAATGCGTTGTAGCATCACTATTCCGCGAGGGTTGAGCTTTTTCTGTTTTAGATACTGTACCGATTCCAGAGCTTCTACCTAGGTCCACCCGCCTTTGATTCTCTTTTGCATTGAAGTCTGATGTCAACTCCCTAATTGTGCCCTTGTCCGCAGTTAGTTTCGCCAGCACACGGTTTTGCTCCCCATTTCCCAAGCCACCAAATAGCCACAAAGAAAGGCGTGGTCAATGCCGACAGCGCCCGTTCCGCGCGCGCCGACCTGCGTTCGCAAGGCCTGGTGCCGATCAAGGTCGACGCCATCTCGGCGCAAGTCGATGCCAGCGGCGCCACCGCGCGCCGCGGCTTCGGCGAAAAGCTCAGCACCACCGAGCTGGCGCTGTTCACGCGCCAGCTTGCCAGCCTGCTGGAAGCCGGCCTGCCGCTCGAGCAAGCCTTCACCGCCCTGCTGGAACAGGCCGAGCGCCAATACGTGCGCGACCTGGTCGCCTCGATCCGTTCGGAAGTGATGGGCGGCTCCTCGCTGTCGGACGCCCTGTCGCGCCACCTGCGCGATTTCCAGGAAATCTACCGCGCGCTGGTCGCCTCGGGCGAGCAGATCGGCCAGTTGTCGCGCGTGCTGTCGCGCCTGGCCGACTACATCGAGCGCCGCAACGCCCTGGTGCAGAAGGTCAAGCTGGCCTTTACCTACCCGGCCATCGTGACCGTGGTGGCGTTCCTGATCGTGATCTTCCTGCTGACCTATGTGGTGCCGCAGATCGTGTCGGTATTCGCCAACACCAAGCAAAAACTGCCGCTGCTGACGGTGATCATGCTGGCCATTTCGGACTTCGTGCGCAGCTACGGCTTTGCCATGCTGGGTATCCTGGTGGCGGGCGGCTTTGTGGTGCGGCGCATGCTGCAAAATCCCGAGATCAAGCTGCGCTGGCACACCTGGCTGTTGACCGCGCCGCTGTACGGCAAGTTCGAGCGCAGCCTGAATACTTCGCGCTTCGCCAGCACGCTGGCGATCACCACCGGTTCCGGCGTGCCTATCCTGCACGCGCTGGAAACCAGCCGCGACACCTTGTCCAATGTGGCCATGCGCGACCTGGTCGAGCAGGCCAGCGACTCGGTGCGCGAAGGCGCCAGCCTGGCGCGTTCGCTGTCGGCGCAAAAACACTTCCCGCCGATGCTGATCCACATGATCCGCGCCGGCGAAATCACCGGCGAACTGCCCGCCATGCTGGACCGCGCCGCCAGCGCCCAGGAATCGGACCTGAGCGGCGCACGCTGACCATCGCCGGCCTGCTGGAACCGATGCTGATCCTGGCAATGGGCGTGGTGGTACTGCTGATCGTCTTGGCCGTGCTGATGCCGATCATCGAAATCAATCAGCTCGTGCGCTGAACCTGGAGAATCGAATTGAAACGTTTGCCTTTGATCTGCAGTGTGGCCGCCGTCGCGCTGCTGTCTGCCTCGCTGGCCTACTGGGGCATGCAGCTATTCAAGCCGAAGCAGCGCCCGATCGCGGCGGTGCCGGTGGCGCAGGCGCCGGAAGCGAACATGGACGCTGCGCGTGGGCTGTTTGGCGGGAATACCGCGCTGGCAGCCGTCAGCAATTACCAGTTGCGCGGCGTGGTGGCCGATACCCGCGGCCGTGGCAGCGTGGCGATCATTTCGGCCGATGGGCAGCCTGCCCAGGTCCTTCCGGTTGGCTCCATGCTGTCGCCAGGCGTCAGTTTGGAGGACTTGCAGCCGCGCCACGTGATCCTGATGGAAGGCGGCGTGCAAAAGCGCCTTGACCTGATGAATACCCCGGGCGTGATTTCCTCTGGCAGCATGATACCGCCTGTCGCTGGCACGGCTGGAGCGCCGGTGCAGGGGCCATCCATGCCGGCCAGCCAATAAACCTCATTCAGCATCCGCTTCGTTCTCTCAGTCCAATAAGGGCAGCGAAGTCCATCGCATGACTGTTGAATAAATGAGCCCGGCCCGATGTTGCAAACGTCCATTTGCACAAAGTCACCTGGTGCAAGGCGGCCGTACCTAATGATCTGTTTTCGAAAGTCCGTTTCTGGGCCAGAAAAGACTTGTTAAGGCGATTGAGGGCGTTGGATCGTTGCGTTTGGTTGGGGATGTTTCGTGCAGGCGACGAAGTTCGCCTTGAATGTGACGATGACTAAGTCTGTGTTTTCGAAGAACCGGGGCCAGCATGTTGGCATTCCCCCGTTTAGACGGACACTTCGGAAAGGTATGATGTCACCTACGGAGGTTTTGTATGAAGCGGGAACGCAGGAATTTCACAGAAGAGTTTAAGCGAGAAGCGGTCAAGTTGGTCGGCCAGCCTGGAGCCAGCAGGGCCGGTATAGCTCGAGACCTAGGGATTGGGCCAAACCTGCTTGGCCGTTGGTGCCGTGACGCTGCAGGCATCAGTAAGTCGAGACCTGCAGGCACTGAGAAGGTATCGCTGGACGAATACGAGCGCATGCGCCGTGAACTGGCCAAGGTGAAGACGGAGCGAGACATATTAAAAAAAGCGCTCGGGTACTTCGCTGCCGAGCCCAAGTGAAGTATGCCTTTATTGCCCGCCATCGGGCGGTGTGGCCAACCCGGACCATGTGCCGCCTACTTGGCGTTTCAGCTAGTGGCTTCTACGATTGGCTGGAGCGGGCGCCGAGCAAACGTGAAATGGAGAATCAGAGGCTTCAGCATGCAATCCGTGTCAGCCATGAGGCAAGCGATAGCACCTATGGATCGCCGCGTGTTGTGCGAGACCTTTGGGACCAAGGCGAGACGTGTAGCGAGAATCGCGTGGCCAGGCTAATGCAGAAGGCCGGCATGAAAGCACGCCATCGACGCCGCCGGCATCCTGGTCAAGTTGTTGGAGAAGTTCACGCGATCGCACCGAACCTGCTGGATCGCCAGTTTGAAGCTAGCGCACCGGACCAGAAATGGGCAGCTGACTTTACCTACGTGTGGACTGGGGAGGGCTGGCTCTTTGTTGCGGTTGTCCTCGACCTGTATTCGCGTCGCGTTGTCGGCTGGTCGATGCAGCCAACAATGACGTCGCAGTTAGTCATGGATGCGCTCTTAATGGCGGTATTCCGCCGTGGCCGCCCGAAGGAAGTGCTGCATCACAGCGACCAGGGCTCCCAGTACACGAGCGAAGACTTTCAGAACCTGCTTGAAGCCCACGGCATCATATGCAGCATGAGCCGGCGGGGAAATTGCTGGGACAACGCCGCGATGGAGAGCTTTTTCTCGACACTGAAAACAGAACGGCTAAACAGGAAGCACTACCGGACTCGCGACGCCTTGCGCGCCGACGTATTCGATTATATTGAAAGGTTCTACAACCAGAAACGCAGACACTCAACACTGGGCTACGTCAGCCCGGTACAATTCGAAGCCCACACACTTAAATGCGCCTAAGTGAAGTGTCCGTCCAATCGGGGGAATGCCATGTCTTGATCTGAAAAGACCTTCGTGGCGCGCGATGCTGAGGGGGCTCGTGGCGTACGTTTCCCGCAAGCGCTTAATAACGCGACCACCGATTGCGGTGCATGGGCGTGAGATGCCACAACGCAGACAACTGCACCTTTGTCCGGGCGATTGGGCACTTTCGTGCCCAATCGCCCGGACTATCGCTGGAACCTTTATGGCGCCAGAGTCATGCCGTCGGTGGTCAACACTACCGGCCTTTTCCGGCTTGCTGCAGAGTAGCTTCAGCTCTTCTCCTTGCCAGCAAAATATCAGCATTTTGCTGATCTAGTCTGGTCCTGTGCGAGTAAACTCGATCGCGCGCAACTGTCAGTGACCGAATTGCCTGATTAATTTCTTCGTTCCCTTTGCCACCAAGGAGGAATTTTCGAAGTTGGAAACGAATAGTGCGTCGTTGGGATTTCAGTTGATCGATTTGCGCATCAAGCTCCTTCCCTGTGTCGACCCAACGTTGAAGTTCATCTTGCAGTTCCTGATTTTTAACCTGGGATTTTTTCGATTTCGTCACGGCGCTGGTAACGGAAGTGCGCGTCGCTTGCGGCGTGTGTACAGGGCTCCGCGACCCTGCGGGTGGTGAGACGGGGCGGTCCGACTTAAATGAACCTGTTTGCTCTGTATTCTTTGTTTCGACCGGGGATGCCTTGGGTTGCGGTGCACCAGGCTCTCCAGTGCGCTGAACATGAGAACCTGTTTGCTTTGCAAATTCTGCGCTCACACGGCCTGGCTTGGGCGGTGGCGGTGGCCGACGATCTCCAGTTGCTGGTGGGGCAGCAAGGACCGTGGGCTGATTATGCGAAACTGCTTGCTCTGCACTGCTTGTTTGGCCCTTGGATGGCCTCGGCGGTGGCGTCGGACGACTAGCGTTTGGTGGGACACCTGCGTCCGTAAATGGAAATTGCCGTCCAACCCGATGCAGTTGAGCTTGTGGAAGTGTCTTGGAACCGTCACCGATGCTTGCGCCCCTTATTGAAGTATCGAAAGCGCCGGCAACCAGTCTTTCCGCGTAATTGCGTAGCGCGACATACTGACTAAAGTCTTGAACCATCATATTGCTGCGCTGCCTGCGCAGGTCCAAGATACAGTTGTCGACCTGATCCTCCCAATTGTCTGCTGTCAGTTTCCTGTCCTTGTAGAGCTGCAGCACATCTGCCGCTCCGGTCAGCGTGCCTGAACGGCCCACACCAGCCCTGCAATGAACGAGCAATTTTTTGTCGGAACCCTGGTCAGCGACCTCATCCCGCGCTTTGCAGATGGTACTGGCGATCTTGTGCAAGTCGTTGATAGACTGAGGAGCCTTAAAATCGGGAATAGGAAAGTTCAAATACTTGATATCTTGCAGGCTTTCGCCGAATGAGGCTTTCAATAGCCCCATCTTTGCGGACGAATCAGAATAGTCGCGAATGCCAACCTGCTGCCTTGTCAAGTGGAATGCGGCGGACTGCTCTCCGGTCGTATACTTCGTTGGCTCAAAGGGCGTGTAGTCAGCCCCCACCGTTTCATTCTGCTGCCGCAGGTCGATGATGTAGGCGACATTCTGCAAGTTCAATATATCCGCGAATTGGCACATTTTCGCGTGGTCCCGACTGTTGGGCTCGCCACAGATGATCGTATTCCTGCCAACGTGGTGGCCGTTGAAGTCCTTGCCACTGCTATCGCAAAGGTTGCCGCGACTGAGATATATGTTGTTAAAGCCGCTGAGCCAGGTCGAATCAGTGCGATGCTCCATCTTGAGCGTTTCTTGCCCCAACCGATCAAATCGGGCTTGCACAGGATTGCTTGTCCCCGCGGCTTGGTTGGGGTCAAGGTTGCACTCGATGCCTAGACGTAGGCCATTTACATTTTTTTTTAACATTTCGATTACCTCCGGGACGCCCAGCACCATACTGAACGTCTATTCCGAAGTGGCCCTTCCGGGTAATTGAGTTCATCGGCCGGCAATTGCGCTCCAAAACTTGCAAATAATTCATTGCATGTTTTATATTGGTGAATATTGTTCATTTGCAAGGCATTTCAACAATAGGCAGGAGATTTTTTGCGCGCAGCTCTTATACTCAACTCATGTTTTACCTAAGTGTTACGTATATGGAATTTAAATCTCGTCGCCAGCTGCTATGCTTCATCGCCGTCCTTCGCTTTATTGTCGGGGCGTTGTTTTTGCTGGCATCGCTACCAAGCTCCGCCGCTCACACAGAATTGGGGGCGCAGCGGTGGCCCGCGATGACGCCGCCGTTATTTAAGACATACTCAACGCCGGCCGAGGTGGGAGGCGGCGGCGTGAAGGTATTGGCACAGGACCGCGATGGTTTCATCTGGGCAGGGACCGAAAGGGGCGTAGCCCGTTGGGATGGCTACCGCTTCCAGATCTTCCAGCCAAGTTCAGGCGATGGCGTGGCGCAGCCCGATAACTATGTCGTCAAGTTGTTTTTTGATGACGCGGACCGCTTATGGGTAGGCACAGTTACTGGGAACCTGGCTCGATTCGACCGCGCACGTGATCGCTTTGTCGTTTTCAGCAGGGCCAGCGGTGATTTGCTCCCTGGACGAATAACCGGCATCGTTAGCGATGGCGCCGGGGGGCTTTGGGTCGGGTCGCTAGGCGGTTTGGTGCACGTTCCCAGGGATGCTGTGCCAGGCAGTGGCGCCGTCACCCGATATCGCGAAAGTAGTATTTCAAGCAATGGTGACATATCGTCTATCAAAGTTACCTCTTTGCAACGCGAGGCCAGCGGAACACTATGGATGGGTACTGCACGGGGGCTGATGCGAAAAGATGCCGGCAGTCCACGCTTCGAAGACGTCCCTTTACCCCCTAGCAACGGAGCGCCCCCTAACATATCAGCCGTCTTTGTCGCTAGCGACGGGAAGATTTGGATCGGTACCAGAGACAACCTGATGCATGTTCTTGATCCGAGTACAAAAACTATTCGGAGCATTACCGTTACGGCTTTCCCCCGCAGCATCAATGAGCCTCATCCCGGTGAGGTCTGGTTCAATACATTCTCGAACGGTATTATCGTCGTGAACGCATCCACATTAAAGTGGGACGCGTTGAAATATGACCCGCTGCGCGCCAACGGTCTGCCTTCAAACATGGTGGATGGCTTTTTACGCGACAGGAGCGGCGCTTTTTGGCTTGCGACGCAACGTGGTATCACGAGGTTTGAACCCGGATTGGCGGCGACGTCTCTCGGCTTCAATGGATTGAAACCCGGACTCGTGATGAAGGATGGGTATTCAACTGTCTTCGCTCATCCTAATGGTACCGTTTGGATGGGGGCGACCAACGGCGGCGTGGATATCGTCAACCCCACTACCGGATCGATCATGCGCCTCGAAACCAGTCCCAATCAGCTGGGGCGTCGTCTTCCTGAAGCCGCAGTCCTCGACATTGGTGTAGATGCAATTGGTGAGGTTGGAATATGCACAAATCGAGGTCTTTATCGCGCTACAGCCGATGGGCAGACCGTAACAAGAGTACATTTGCCAACGCTAAACTCAACGGGTGGGATGTCGCGTTTTGCACGCGCGGGCAGCAAACTTTTGATGGGTACGTTCGACAATGGGCTGTACATGGTCAGCGGCACTTTGGCAAAACCGGAGAAAGTTGAAGCAATCAAAGAATTGAGCGGGATGCAGATAAGCGCACTGGAACAGGGGCCGAATGGTACTTTTTGGGTGGGAACAAGTACCGGCTTATACTTGGTTGATCCGACCAATGGCGCGGTAGTGGAGCAGATTAGGTCAGGCCCCGACGAGCAGCATTTACTCAACGACAGAGTTCATGCGCTTGCCACGGACCGCCAAGGACGTCTTTGGATTTCCACACTTGCTGGGTTGCAAATTCTTGAAGGCCGCACTGCCGAACGGCTGCCGCGGTTGCGACGGATGGGGCGCGCGGAAGGATTACCCGATGCTCAATTTGGCGATCTGAAAGTAGATGCGGTGGGCATGATATGGGGCGTCTCCTCAGATGGCCTTATTCGTATCAATCCTGACAATTTAGCCATTGAGAGACTGCGCCGAAGCGAAGGCGTCGCGCTTCCCGACTATTGGACGTCCAGTACACTCACGGCCGCTGGCGAGTTTGTAGTCGGAGGCGAAGGTGGCGCCACGATTGTCTGGCCAGGCCGATTCGAGGCACGCCCATGCCGGCCATCAGTGGTCGCGACCGCAATACGAGTCGGAGGGAAGCTACTGCCGATGCAACACGCTGCAGACCGAAAGCGGCTCCCGCTCACGATCACGCCGGAAGCTAACAGCGTTGAGATCGAGTTTGCTGCTCTGGACTATCACGTGCCTGAACTGAACCGCTACGCGTATCGGCTTGTCGGTTTCGATAAGGATTGGGTTGAAACCGATTCCGGCCGCCGTGTCGCGTCATACACTAACTTGTCTCCTGGCCGTTATACTTTGCAAGTACGCGGATCGGACCATAACGGCAACTGGGTCGAAACGCCGCTGCAAATCGACGTCGACGTCTTGCCTGCGTGGAACCAGACATGGTGGGCGCAATTCTTGTTTGCCGTGGTTTTCCTGGGCGGGGTGTATGCCCTATATCGTTGGCGCATACGGCAGCTCGCCGCGCAACGCGAGGCCCTCGAGCGGGTAGTGGAGGAACGTACGGCGGAAGTGGCGGCGCGCACCGCCGAAGTGCTCCAGCAGAAGGAAGAAGCCCAGGCGGCGCGCGATAAGGCCGAGGAGGCCACGCAAGCCAAGTCGCGCTTCCTGGCCAATATGAGCCACGAAATCCGCACACCGATGAATGCCGTGCTGGGACTGTCGTACCTGGCACTGGCCACGAATCTTTCGTCCAGGCAGCGCGATTATGTGCAAAAGATTCACCTGGCCGGCAAAACGCTGCTGGGCGTGATTAACGACATCCTGGACTTTTCCAAGATCGAAGCGGGCAAGCTCGACATCGAAAGCACCGATTTTGATCTGGCTGAAGCGCTGGAACAGGTGTCGTCGCTGACCGCGCCCTTCGCGGCCGAGAAAGGGCTGGAGTACCGCTTCGAGCTGGCCGACGATGTGCCGCGCCGCCTGCGCGGCGACCCGCTGCGCCTTGGGCAAGTGTTGATCAACCTGCTGAATAATGCGATCAAGTTCACTGCCGAAGGCGCCGTGACGCTGACGGTGCGCGCCATGCCGGCGGCAGCCGAACGGGTGCGGCTCGAATTCAGCGTGCTGGACACCGGCATCGGCATGACGGCCGAACAGCTGGATCGGCTGTTCAAGCCGTTCTCGCAAGCGGACGGTTCAACCACGCGCCAGTTCGGCGGAACGGGGCTGGGCCTGAGCATTTCGCGCGACCTGGTGACGCTGATGGGCGGCGCGATCGACGTGGAGAGCGAGGCCGGGGTGGGCAGCCGCTTCCACTTCGCGCTCGAGTTCGAGCGGGCGCACCAGCCGGTGAGTCTGGACGCCAGTGTGCGCCGTACGATCATGAGCACACCGCACTTCCGCGACGCGCGCGCGCTGCTGGTGGAAGACAATGACATCAACCGGCAGATCGTCACCGAATTGCTGCAAGGCTGCGGCATCGAAGTGGACGCCGCCGTAAACGGCCGTATCGCCCTGGACCGTTTGCGTTTGGTGGGCCCGGCCTATTACGACCTGGTCTTCATGGACCTGCAGATGCCGGAAATGGATGGCAGCTCGGCCACCCGGCATGTGCGCAACGACCGCGCTTTCGACGACTTGCCGGTGATCGCCTTGAGCGCCAACGCCATGCAGGAGGACCGTTTGCGCTGCCTGCAAGAGGGCTTTGACGACCACCTTGGCAAGCCGCTGCAGCCGGCCGAACTGTATCGCCTGCTGCGCGAATATTTGAAAGACAAGCTGAGCGACGACGTTCCCGCCAGTGAGGGGGCGCAAATAGACGAGGGGGCGGAAGAGGGCGCGGAGCTGCCCGCCGAACTAGCGGGCATCGACCTGACGGTGGCACGCACGGTGGCGGGCAACGATGACGGTCTATTGGCCGATCTGCTGCGCCGCTTCGCCCAGGAAGAAGGCGGCACGGCACGGCGCATCGCGGCCGCCTTCCAGCAGCAGGATTACGCAAGCGCGGAACTCATGGCGCATACGCTGCGCGGCGTGGCGGGCAATCTGGGCGCACGCCAGGTGCAGGAACTGGCGGGAGCCGCCGAAGCGGCGGCGCAAAGCCACGTGGAATGGGCGCAGGTGCAGCGCGACGTCGAGGCGCTGGCAGAGGAAATGGCGCGCGTGTGCCAAGGCATTGCAGCCGCCTTGCCGGAGCAGGTGCTCGAAGAAGCGCCGGCATTGAGTGCCCCGCTAGCGTGGCAGGAGGCGTTACAGGAACTGGCCCAACTGCTGGCGGCCATGGATGGCGAAGCAAATGCACGGTTCGCTGCGCTGCGTGGTGAGTTTCAAGCGCGCTATGGCACGAAAAGAACCGCTGACCTGCAGCGTTGCCTGGACATGTTTGATTTCGACGGCGCCCACGATATTTTGACCGCGACGTTGGAAAAGTAGGTCTTTCTGCACTAGGGGCCGCCCCTGGTCCGATATCGGGGTAGTCAACATCGCCGAACGGAGCCAGGCGTGCATGCAGAATGTCGATGGCCCCTAGCCGAGTCCCTTTGGCACTTGTTTTAGAAATAAGTTACGTGATAGCCTTGGCGTTGTAAAATAGAAAGTAATCCTCTGCGGCGCGGAGGAGAGTTCTTGCACGCGGCTTTGTGCTGGCCACCATTTCATGCGAAGTGTTCCGCCCATGGCGTTCATTCACAATTGCTACTTTGAACGAATGTTTGCGGCTTTGCGCGTCGTCACAGGTTTACTTGGCCTGCTGTTCGTGGCCGCATCTTGCGCAGCCACCGCCGAGCGCGCTCCGAAGCGTTGGGAAGCGCTGATACCGCCGACGTTTCAAACCGTCCGGGTCGGATTGGCCAACGCCCCTGTCGTCGCCCTCGCACAGGACAGGGATGGATTTCTATGGATCGGAACCCAGGGTGGCTTAGCGCGCTGGGATGGCTACCGGTTCATCAAATACCAATCGATTCCGGGTGACCCCTACTCCCTCCCCGATAACTATATCAAGTGCATCTTGATCGATAGGGAGGGCAACGTATGGGTTGGAACAGCTAGCGGCGGACTGGCCCGCTATGATCGCGAACGGGACCGTTTTATTGTCTTCAACCCGAAGAATGCTGGTTTGTCGTCGGCGACTTTGCATCAGATGGTTGATGACGGCGCCGGCGGCTTGTGGCTTGCCACTGACGAAGGCCTTGACCATTTGCCGGCCGGCGCCACGCCTACCGCAGGCGCCATAACTCACCATCGTCCCTATAAGCCGGGTAAAGGTGATGAGGAGCCATTGGAGGTGGTTCTGTCGCTTGAGCGCGATGCCAAGGGGACGCTTTGGGTTGGTTCGCCACGTGGCTTGGTTCGAAAAGCCGCCGGAAGCGAGCAATTCGTCGAGGTGCCTTTGCCGGTTAGCTCAGGGAGGCCCCCGGTCATCGTTACGATGTTTTTGGCCAGCGACGGCAAGCTTTGGATGGTGGCTGCAGACGACGGCGTCTTTGTCTTGGATACGGCTACTGGAACTGCGCGGCAAGTGCCAATGCCGGGGCCCGTCTTTTGTTTCGGCGAACCGTTTGCGGGCGAAATTTGGGCGAGTGTGCCTGGCGTCGGTGTTGTGGCCGTTGACGGAACGACCCTGCGGTACCGCACGCTGAAACATGATCCGCTTCGTGAGGATAGCCTGCCGTCGAATTCGGTCTACGCCTTTCTACATGACAGAAGTGGTGCCTTCTGGCTAGGAAGCGATCATGGAATTGCCCGCTATGAAGGTGGGCTGGCGGTGCAAACGCTGATCATCAGCGAGTTAACCGCAGGCATTCCAATGCAGGACGGCTATCCTGCAGTGCTTGCGCGTCCCGACGGTACTTTGTGGCTGGGGGCCAGTAACGGAGGGGTGGACATCGTCGATCCCTCCAAGGGATCCGTGAGGCGGCTGGGCGTGGCTTCTGAAGAAAGCCACAGCAGGATTCGTCGCGGCTTCATCTATTCCATGGCTGCGGACGCGAACGGCGATATAGGAATTAGCGCTGGCGGAGATCTGTACCGTTCCAGTCCGGACGGGAGGCGGGTGGCGAGAGTTCGGTTGCCAGAGCCTGAAATTCGTTCAGGCGTCAGTACACTTGGGTTGGCGGGACACACGTTCTTGATCGGTACCATTCGCGAAGGGCTGTTCATCATGGGCGGAACTCTTGCGCGGCCGACAGGAATGCGGGCGGTGAAGGGGCTAAGCGGGCCACGCGTCAGCGTCTTGCTGCCGGAATCAAATGAAACGCTGTGGGTAGGTACAGGTACTGGCCTGAACCGGGTTGATCTGGCAAACGGCACCGTGTCGGAGCAGATCAGGTCGGGGGCGGACGACGGTCATCACTTGGTCAGCGATTATGTGACTACGCTCGCCTCGGATCGACAGGGCCGCCTATGGATCGGTACGGCCAGCGGGTTGCAGATCCTGGAAAGGCGAGGCACCGACGGGCGGCCCCAGCTCCATTGGCTGGGGGCTGCCCAAGGCATGCTCAACGGGTACATTAACGACCTGCGCCTCGATGCAGCAGGGATGATGTGGGCCAGCACGAACGATGGCGTTGTCCGGATCGATCCCGCCACTTTTGCAATCGACAGGCTGAAGCAGAATGAAGGCGCGGCGCTTGCAAGTTACTGGGCGCAGGCCGGTGCACGTACTGGAGAAGGTGAACTGGTGTTCGGCGGTGACCGTGGCGCCAGCATTATTTGGCCGGAGCGCTTTAAGTCGCGCCAATGCCGGCCACCGGTAGTTACGACCGCGATCCGGGTCGGAGGAAAGCCGCTGCCGCTGCAGTATTCGAATGTGCGAAAAGGGCCTCCACTGACGGTGGCCTCCGACGCGAACAGCATAGCGATCGAGTTTGCGGCGCTGGACTATCACGCCCCCGAGCTGAATCGCTACGCGTATCGGTTGGTCGGTTTCGATAAGGACTGGGTCAATACTGATGCGGGGCGCCGCATCGCCTCATACACCAATCTCTCCCCGGGCCGATATACCTTGCAGGTGCGCGGATCGGACCACAACGGCAACTGGGTCGAGGCGCCGCTGCAGATTGAGGTGGACGTGCTGCCCGCGTGGTACCAGACCTGGTGGGCGCTGTGCATCATAGGCTTGATTTTCCTGGGTGGACTGTATGGACTCTATCGCTGGCGCATTCGGCAGCTGGCCGCGCAGCGCGCTGCACTGGAGCGCGTCGTGGAGGAACGCACTGCCGAAGTGGCGGCGCGCACCGCCGAAGTGCTCCAGCAGAAGGAAGAAGCCCAGGCGGCGCGCGATAAGGCCGAGGAGGCCACGCAAGCCAAGTCGCGCTTCCTGGCCAATATGAGCCACGAAATCCGCACACCGATGAATGCCGTGCTGGGCCTGTCGTACCTGGCGTTGTCCACCGATCTGTCGGCAAGGCAGCGCGATTATGTGCAGAAGATCCACCTGGCCGGCAAGACGCTGCTGGGAGTGATCAACGATATCCTGGACTTTTCCAAGATCGAGGCGGGCAAGCTCGATATCGAGCATACCGACTTCGAGCTGGGTGAAACCCTGGAGCAGGTGTTGTCCCTGACTGCGCCTTTCGCCGCCGAAAAGGGGCTGGACTACCGCTTCGAGTTTCCAGAGGACATGCCGCGCCACTTGCGGGGCGACCCGCTGCGCCTTGGGCAAGTGTTGATCAACCTGCTGAATAACGCGATCAAGTTCACATCCGACGGCGCCGTGACCTTGACCGTACGCGCCACGCCGGCACGCTCCGACCGGGTGCGGCTCGAATTCAGCGTGCAGGATACGGGCATCGGCATGACGGCCGAGCAGCTGGACCGGCTGTTCAAACCGTTCTCGCAGGCCGACGGTTCGACCAGCCGCCAATTCGGCGGCACGGGCTTGGGCTTGAGCATTTCGCGCGACCTGATCATGCTAATGGGCGGAACCATCGACGTCGAAAGCGAAGCCGGCGTCGGCAGCCGCTTCTACTTCGAACTCGAATTCGAACGGGCCCACGCGGCCGAAGGTCCCGGGACCCATGTGCGCCGCACGATCATGAGCACACCGCACTTGCGCGATGTGCGGGTGCTGCTGGTGGAAGACAACGACATCAACCGGCAGATCGTCACCGAACTGCTGCAAGGCTGCGGCATCGAAGTGGACGCTGCGGTCAACGGCCGGATTGCGCTGGACCGTCTGCGGCTGGTGGGCCCGGCATACTACAAGCTGGTCTTCATGGATTTGCAGATGCCGGAAATGGATGGCAGTTCGGCCATCCGGCATGTGCGCGACGACAAGGCGTTTGACGACCTGCCGGTGGTCGCCTTGAGCGCCAACGCCATGCAGGAGGACCGTTTACGCTGCCTGGAAGAGGGCTTCGACGAGCACCTTGGCAAGCCTTTGCAGCCGGCCGAACTATACCGTCTGCTGCGGGAGTATCTGCGAGACTACCTGAGCGACGAAGGCCCCGCCAGCGCAGATATGGACGGCAGCGGCGAACTGCCTGCCGAATTGCCAGGCATCGACCTGGATGCGGCGCGTGCCGTGGCCGGCGACAATGCCGGGCTGCTGGCTGACCTGCTGCGGCGTTTTGCCCGCGACGAATGCGGTACGGCGCAGCGCATCGCCGCCGCCTTCCAGCAGCACGACTACATTGGCGCGGAACTCCTGGCCCACACGCTGCGCGGGGTAGCGGGCAACCTGGGCGTACGCCAGGTGCAGGTATTGGCGGGAATGGCCGAAGTGACGGCGCAAAAGCATCTGGAATGGGCGCAGGTGCAGGGCGACGTCTCGGCGCTGGAGGAGGAATTGCTGCGCGTGTGCCAGGGCATTACTGCCGCCTTGCCGGAGCAGCGCGCGGAAGAGGCGCAGACGCTGCGCGATCCACAAGCCTGGCACGACGCCTTACAGGAGCTTGCCCAACTGCTGGCTGCCATGGATGGCGAAGCGATTGAGCGCTTCGCCGGCCTGCGCGGCGAATTCGCGGCGCGCTATGGGGAGGAGCGCGCTTCAGCAATACAGCGCTGCCTGGATGGATTCGACTTTGAGCAGGCCCATAGCATCATGCTTGCGGAGGCTGGGTCTGCATTGCAAGCGAAGTGAGCGATGGCCTGGTCTCGAGCGCTTGTTCGACAAGCGTGATGACAAACTCTCGCTCCGCTCCGCGCAGCGGCTGGCGTGGGCGGCGTACGTTTTCATTTCCGACACCGACCAGTGCCTCGACCAGTTTCAGGTTTTGCACGAGCTTACTAGAGACATCGAGGTGCAGCAGCGGCATGAACCACTGGTACAGCTTCAGCGCTTCGGCGTAGCGGCCAGCCTTCATTAGTTCGTACAGGGCCACGGTTTCTCGGGGGAAGGCCACCACCAGGCCGGCCAGCAGGCCGTTTGCACCCACCGCAAGGCCTTCAAAGGAGAGGTCGTCCACGCCCATGAAGATCTGGTAGCGCTCGCCCACTGCGTTGCGCAGGTCGGTGACGCGGCGGATATTGTCGGTCGATTCCTTGATGGCGGCCAGTTCTTCGCAGTCGGAAAGCTCCTTGAAGTCGGCCGGGGTCAGGTCGACCTTGTAGGTGACCGGGTTGTTGTACACCATGATCGGCAGCTTGGCAGCCTTGGCAATGGTACGCAGGTTGGCCTTGGCTTCGAAAGCGTCGGCGGCGTACAGCACGGAGGGCATCACCATGAAGCCGTCCACGCCCAGGTCGCGCGCTTCCTGCACGTAGCGCTCGGCATTGGCGGTACGGGTTTCGCTGACGTTGGCCAGCACCGGCACGCGGCCGTCGGCTACTTTAA
Organism: Pseudoduganella sp. R-43; assembly: GCF_049913255.1. NCBI lineage: Bacteria > Pseudomonadati > Pseudomonadota > Betaproteobacteria > Burkholderiales > Oxalobacteraceae > Pseudoduganella > Pseudoduganella sp. R-43. The sequence continues at coordinate 4,616,522 of NZ_CP183988.1, read as the reverse complement.
CGGCGGTCTTGGCGACAGCCAGCTTCTCTTCGAAGGACAGGGTACTCGCTTCGCCCAGGGAACCGCAGGTCACCAGGCCGTGGCAGCCGCTGTCGATCATGAAGGCAAAGTGCTGTTCCATTGCCGCGTGGTCCAGTTCCTCATTCGCGTGGAATTTGGTGGTTACTGCGGGGAAGACTCCTTCCCATTTCTGCGCTTTCATTAACTTACTCCTTTTAACGATGGTGGGAAACTGCGGATCGGCTACGCCGGGGGGAACAATGATTGAGCGGCGTATGGTTACCCGTAAAGGGCATCGTGCATGCCTGGTGTGCCGGCGGCAATGCGCAGCGCGACGCCGCTGGAAACGCGCTTTCGGACGCGTGCCATTTCGGCGCAAAGACGGGCATGATCGGACAACATCCGTGGCACTTGCGCCGGCAACATCGTTGGCGCGGACTTTCCCGTGTGCCATCGAAGATCGCCGGCCAGTAAGCGCAGCTCGCGGATACTGAGGCCTGTTTCCTCATGCATGCTCACCAGAAGGTCTGCGGAGACCGGCACCCTGCCGTGGCGGAGCTTGCTAATCGAAGGCCCGCCAACGGCCAGGCGCTGTGCCAGGCGGCAGTCGGTGCGCACTCCCAGCCATTCCTTCATGGTGTCGAGCAGCAGGTTGGGATTGAAGTCTGGATTTTCTGTTCGGTATTTGGACATAGGCGTGGCGGCGCGGGCGCCGCGATCAATTGGCATGCGAAGGTAACGTGCGGCCAGGCCGCCAGTAAATAATCGCTGCAATTGCACGGACCGCAGCGCCCGGAGCGGAACTTTCGGACCCATTAACCTACGCGCGCCGGTTCCGGCGGACTGGTCTGAAATCTGGCGCTTCGCACCGGCAGTCTTGGCGACGGCCCTACAGTGTCCGGACGTGGGGCGAATCGATTCGCCCTGATTCCAAGGAAAACCTATGCAACACTCCCACTCCGGCAAGCGCCCCCTGGCGCGTACGCTTTTGCTGGCTTTCGCTACCTGCCTGGGCGCGACAGCTTGCGCCCACCACCGCTATCCGGTGCAGACCGACTATGCCGGCCGCGCTGCGGCGTCCTGCATGCAGTATGGTTATCGCACAGGTACCGATGAATTCGCAGATTGCGTCAGCATGAACGTCAATGCGGCAAAGGACCGTGAGTTGAAGGCGCGCCTGGCGACGGACCGGAACTACCGCCGTAAGCTGGAGCGTCAATTCAGGCGCTCGGAACAGCCTGACCTGCCTTAGATTCAGAGCCCTGGGATGCGGGCACCGCGCTGTTCATACAGCAGGGTCAGCGCGGCACCGATCATCCCGCCCACCAGCACATTGGCTGAGCGCAGCACGGCCACCCCAACCCCATAACCAGACGTCGCCGCCAGAACCACGCACATCATGCTGCGCAGTCCAAACGCCAGGCGATAGCGTTGGCAGCAACCGAGGGAAATGGCGGTCACCAGGGTGCATACGGCTGGCAGTGCGTGACCGGTGTGCAGCATGGCGGGTGCCGCCTGCAAGGCCACCCAGCACAGTGTCATGCCGGCGCCGGCGCCCCACAGCACGCCCACAGCACGGTCGCCAGCCTTGCGCCGCACGCTGGGCATCGAACCGGTGACGACGCTGGCAGCCGACCAGATCAGCCATTCCCCGGCCGGCAGGTGCAGATAGCGCACCAGGGCTGCGGCCAGCAGCACGGCCGCGCAGCGCACCACGGCGGCATCGCTGGCGGTGCGGGCCCGCTCGGTGTCAGATGCGCGCGCCGGCAGCATATTGTGGCGACGGCAGAAGACGCGCAGGGCGGCTGCAGCACCGGCTTCGCCGGCGGACAGCTTCCACACCAGCACCAGCGCTGTGGGGACCAGCGCTAGTCCCGACCAGGACAGCAAATGCAGGTAGCCCGCCAGCATAATGCCGCCGCCTGCGTTGAGCTCGCAGCCCAGGTATAGCGCCGCCAGGAATCCATAATTGCCAAGCGATTGCCAGGCTGGCCCCCAGCGGCCGAGCCATCCGGCTGCCGCGCCGTAAGCGGCGCACAGCGGCACAAACAGCCAGGCATATGGATAAGCCAGGCTGAAAAGCGCAACGGAACCGAGGATGGCTCCAGCGTGCAGTAAGAGCAGGAACAGCGAAGGCTGTGTTTTTTCCGCCGCGGACAGCAAGAGCACACCCAAGAAGCCAGCTTTCAGGCTACTGCTGTCGCCAGTGGACAGGAAGCACGCCAGCGTAGGGGCCATCAGCAGCACGACGCGTGCAACGCGCATGAAGTCGAAGCTGGCGCGAAACCAGTTGCATACGGCAGTATGGACTGCTCGCAAGGGGCGGGTGGGGAGCATAAGACACCGGATGGAGGGGAGAGAGTCGAACCGTAGCTTATCCGACAACAGTCTTGCGCCTTGATGCCCCGTCAGGAATTCGGACCAAATGAAGCTTGGGCAGGCTTCCTTTGGTCTGGGAATTTGCGCAGCGGGGCGACTGTCGGACTGCCCTCTATTCCAATGCGGTTTTCACTCTAGGACTAAAACACAATGGCAACCCGGTACCTGGCTCCGCTGCTGCTTGGAGTATGCATCCTCCCTCCTGCGTTCGGGCAGGCGATCCCGCCGGGCATGACGCAAGGTCCGTCGCTGGCTGGCATCACAGAATATCGCATGGCAAACGGCCTGAAAGTGCTTCTGTTTCCCGATGCGGGCAAACCAACGGCGACCGTGAACATGACCTATCTGGCGGGCTCGCGCCACGAGAACTATGGCGAAAGCGGTATGGCGCATTTGCTCGAGCACCTGATGTTCAAGGGCTCGCCACGGCATCGCGACCTCATGCACCAATTCACGGTACGCGGCATGGATTTCAACGGCACCACCTCGCAGGACCGCACCAACTACTACCAGGTGTTCCAGGCCAGCCCCGACAACCTCAAATGGGTGCTGGATATGGAAGCCGACCGGATGACCAACGCCTTTATCGCGAAGAAGGACCTGGACGCGGAAATGACGGTGGTCCGCAACGAGTATGAGCTCGGCGAAAACAATCCCTACGAGGTGCTGCACAAGCGCATGGAAAGTGTGGCCTACGACTGGCACAGCTATGGACGCGCCACCATCGGCAACCGCAGCGATATCGAGCATGTGGACATTGGCAGGCTGCGCGCCTTTTATCGCACCTATTACCAGCCCGATAATGCGGTACTGCTGGTCGCCGGCAAGTTCGATCCGGCGCAAACCCTGGCCTGGATCGGCAAGGCGTTCGGCGCCATCCCAAAGCCCAAGCGCGAGCTGCCGCAATTCTGGACCGTTGAGCCGGCCCAGGATGGCGAGCGCCAGTTTGCCGTGCGGCGCAGCGGTGACCAGCAGATCGTCATGGTCGGCTACAAGGTGCCATCCGGCCTGCACGGCGATGCCGAAGCGCTGGCATTCTCCAGTTCCATCCTCAGCGACGCCCCGAATGGCCGCCTGCACAAACTGCTGGTGGAAACGGGCAAAGCGGCCCATGTCTTTGCGATCAGCCAGGCGGGCATGGCTCCCGGCATGCAAATGTTCGGCGCCGTCGTCAGGTCGGGGCAGGAGGTAGCGCCGGTACGCGATGCGCTGGTCTCCGCAGTGGAGGGGTTTGCCAGCGCACCACCAGAGACGGAAGAGGTCGAGCGCGCACGGCGCGAGTTTGCCAATTCGCTTGACAAGGCGCTGAGCAATCCGCAGCAGTTGGGCATCGCGTTAAGCGAAGCCATTGCCTTGGGCGACTGGCGTCTGCTGTTCCGCCAAAGCGAGGTTATTGCCTCGGTGACGGGGCAGCAAATCATGCAGGCGGCGGAACGCTATTACAGGCGCGATAACCGCACCGTAGGCACCTTCCTGCCGGATGACGCGCCCCAGCGCGCGCTGATCGGTACGGCGCCGACTGCCGCCGAATTGCTGCGAGCCTACCGCGGCGAGGCAGGGAAACAAGCCGGGGCGTACTTCGACACCAGTCACGACAACATCCTGGCGCGCACGCAGCTGACGCAAGTCGGAGGACTGAAGCTCGCGCTGTTGTCCAAGAAAAACCGGGGCGAGACCGTGACCGTGGAGCTGCAGCTGCATTGGGGGAACGAGAATACGCTGTTCGGCAAGCAGACCGTGGCGACGGCGGTGAACGCCATGCTCATGCGCGGGACCAGCAAATACACAAGGGCGCAGCTGGCCGATGAGATGGCGGCATTGAAGATCACCGGCACGCCATTCAATTTCGAAACCACGCGGCAGCATCTGCCGGCCGCCATGCGCCTGATGGCCCATGTGCTGAAGGAGCCGGCCTTCTCTCAAATGGAATTCGACCAGATGCGCCAGCAGTGGCTGCTCAGCCTTGAATCGCAGCGCGGTGAGCCGACATCGATGGTGCGGCGCGAACTGGAGCTGCATTTCAATCAATGGCCCAAAGGCGACCCGCGGGCTGTGCTGACGCTCGAGCAACAGATCGCCGAAGTACGGGTCCTGAGCCTGGAGGACCTGAAGGCATTTCATGCCGCGTTTTATGGCGCCTCGCATGGCGCACTGGCGGTGGTGGGCGACTTCGACAAAGAGGCATTGCTCGGCGCCGTCAGCGAGGAGCTGGCCGGCTGGCGCAGCAATTCGGAATACGCCCCTGTCCTCGACCGGTACGCCGCCATCCCGGCTGTCCGCAAAGTGCTTGCCGCAGCGGACAAGGAAAACGCCATGTACGGTGCCCGCATGAACGTCGCCTTGAACCTGGACGATCCGGATTATCTGGCGCTGCAGGCCGCGAACTTCATGTTTGGCGGCGCGGCGAAGTCGCGCCTGATGGACCGGATCCGGGAACGGGAAGGCCTGTCGTACTGGGGGGGCTCTGCACTGCGGGCCGGCGAGCGGGACGATGCCGGCATTTTCACGGTCGAAGCGGTGGCGGCGCCGCAAAACATGGCCAGGCTGGAGGCAGCCATCCGCCAGGAGCTGGAGCGGGCGCTCAAGCAGGGCTTTACCCGGGCTGAACTGGAAAGTGCCAAGGCCGCCATGCTCCGGCTGCGCGCCCAGCAGCGGGCGGAGGATGACGCCCTGGCCTGGGAATGGCTGCGCCTGATGCAGATGGCCCGCGGCTTCGCCTGGAACAAGGCTCAGGAAGCGCAGCTCAATGCGCTCACCCTGCGGCAGGTCAATGCCGCCTTCCGCAAGCACATTGATGCCAGCAAGCTGAGTATCGTCATCGCTACCGATGCCGCACAAGCGGCGCCAAGCAGCCAAAGCCGTTAATCGGTCCGGTTTACGCGGGGCAAAGCCGGCTTTGAGTTTCCAATTCGCAATAATTCGGGTTGAAAACCGGTGTGCGCCCTGGCGGCAGTCATCCGGTCCGAGGTTTGCGCGACGAAGCGGACAAAGTGTCCAATGTGCAGGACCGCAGGGCAGGAATAAAGTGGCAGCACGAACCCATTCAACACAGGACTTATTCGTATGCCACGTTCCTTATTCCTTCGCGGGCTCTTCATGGTGCCACTGGCTGCACTTGGCGCTTGCAATACGGTGGTGATGAAGCCTTCGGGCGACATCGCTGCTCAGCAAAGCCACCTGATCGCGGTGTCCACCTTGCTGATGTTGTTGATTATTGTCCCGGTCATCGCCTTGACCGTTCTGTTTGCCTGGCGCTACCGCAAGGGCAATAACGCAGCCAGTTATGCGCCGGACTGGGATCACTCGACGGTCCTGGAACTGTTGATCTGGGGCGGTCCGCTGCTGATCATTATCGTACTGGGGCTGCTGACCTGGATCGCTACCCACACGCTCGACCCCTATCGCCCGCTGCAGCGCCTGGATGCGCGTCGCCCGCTGCCGGCTACGGTCAAGCCGCTGGAGGTGCAAGTGGTGGCGCTGGACTGGAAATGGCTGTTCATCTATCCGGAGCAAGGCATCGCGACCGTGAACGAGCTGGCGGCTCCGGTCGACGTGCCGATCAATTTCAAGATCAGCGCATCGAGCGTGATGAACTCCTTCTTCATTCCTGCCCTGGCCGGACAGATCTACGCCATGCCCGGCATGGAAACCCAGTTGCACGGCGTGATCAACAAGCCTGGCATCTACGACGGCTTTTCCTCCAATTACAGCGGGGCCGGTTTCTCGGGCATGCGCTTCAAGTTCCATGGCTTGAGCGGCGAAGACTTCGCGCAGTGGGTGCAAGGCGCCAAGCGCAGTACCGTTCAGCTGGACCGCGCCGCATATGCGGCGCTGGAAAAACCCAGCACGCGCGACAAGGTGCGCTATTACGGCGCCGTCGAGGGCGGCCTGTACAGCGCCATCGTCAACCGCTGTGTCGACCGCAACGCCGTATGCATGAACGAGATGATGTCCGAAAACGCGACCCGGGTCGCCCGCCACCGCAGCAGTGCCGAACTGGCTGCGGAGCGCGCTGCGCAGCGCCTGACCCAGGCCGCGAGCGGGGTGGAGTGCGCCAGCCCTGAAACCAGAAAGAACTGACTATGTACGAACAAGCTAACCTGAAACAATTGATATTTGGCAGGCTGGGCTGGGATGCGGTTCCCATCCACGAGCCGATTCTGCTGGGTACCTTCATCATGGTGGCGCTCGCGGGCGCCGCCATCCTGGGCCTGCTGACCCGTTACCGGCTTTGGGGGCCATTGTGGCGCGACTGGATCACCAGTGTCGATCATAAAAAGGTAGGCATCATGTATATGGTGTTTGGCTTGGTGATGCTGCTGCGCGGCTTTGCCGATGCGCTGATGATGCGTGCGCAGCAAGCCATGGCCTTTGGCGAGAACCTGGGCTACCTTCCGCCGCACCACTACGATCAGATTTTCACGGCCCATGGCGTGATCATGATCTTCTTCGTCGCGATGCCGCTGGTGACGGGGCTGATGAACTACGTGGTGCCGATGCAGATCGGTGCGCGCGACGTCGCCTTTCCCTTCCTGAACAACTTCTCGTTCTGGATGACTGCATTCGGCGGCATGCTGACCATGACTTCACTGTTCGTGGGCGAGTTCGCGCGCACCGGCTGGCTGGCCTATCCGCCCTTGTCCGGAATCCTGGCGAGTCCCGATGTCGGGGTGGACTACTACATCTGGTCGTTGCAGATCTCGGGCGTCGGGACGCTGCTGTCGGGCATCAACCTGATTGCCACCATCGTCAAGCTGCGCGCCCCCGGCATGACGCTGATGAAGATGCCGGTCTTTGCCTGGGCCGCGCTGTGCACCAACGTGTTGATCGTCGCCGCCTTCCCGGTGCTGACGGCCGTGCTGGGCATGCTGACCCTGGACCGTATGTTCGGCACCAACTTCTTCACCAATGACCTTGGCGGCAATTCCATGCTGTACGTGAACCTGATCTGGATCTGGGGCCATCCCGAGGTCTACATCCTGATCCTGCCGTGCTTCGGCATTTTCTCGGAAATCGTCTCGACCTTCTCCGGCAAGCGCCTGTTCGGCTATACATCGATGGTGTATGCGACGGTAGTTATCACGATCCTGTCCTACATGGTGTGGCTGCACCACTTCTTCACCATGGGGTCCGGCGCCAGCGTCAATTCCTTCTTCGGCATTACGACGATGATCATTTCGATCCCGACCGGCGCCAAGATCTTCAACTGGCTGTTCACCATGTATCGCGGCCGCATCCGCTTCGAGCTGCCGATGATGTGGGCCGTCGCCTTCATGATCACTTTCGTCATTGGCGGAATGACCGGCGTGCTGCTGGCGGTTCCGCCGGCCGATTTCGTGCTGCACAACTCGCTGTTCCTGATCGCGCACTTCCACAATGTGATCATCGGCGGCGTCCTGTTTGGCATGTTCGCAGGCATCAACTACTGGTTTCCAAAGGCCTTCGGCTACCAGCTCGACGCCTTCTGGGGCAAGGTTTCGTTCTGGTGCTGGGTGATCGGCTTCTACCTGGCCTTCATGCCCCTGTATGTGCTGGGCCTGATGGGCGTGACGCGCCGCATGAGCCACTTCGACGATCCATCGCTGCAGCCCTGGTTTATCGTCGCTGCCGTGGGCGCCGTCCTGATCGCTGTCGGCATGGCGGCGATGGCCGTGCAGTTTGCGGTCAGCTTCAAGCGCCGCAAGCAGCTGCGCGACCTCACAGGCGATCCATGGGATGGCCGTACCCTGGAGTGGTCGACCGCGTCGCCGCCGCCGGATTACAACTTCGCCATCACGCCGCGCGTACACGACAATGATGCCTGGACTGATATGAAAAGGCACGGCTTCCAGCGTCCGCTGGCCGGATTTTCTGCGATCCATATGCCGAAGAATACCCGCGCCGGCTTTATCCTGGCGGCGCTCAGTTTCGCGCTCGGCTTCACGCTGATCTGGCATATGTGGCTGCCGGCCGGGCTGTGTTTTGCCGTGCTGCTGGCGGCAATCGTGGCCCACACCTTTAACTACCGGCGCGACTACTACATTCCCGCGGATCAAGTCGCGCACACGGAAGAAATGCGTACCCGTCTCCTGAAAATCGCCTGAACTTATGACTACCAATCATCCTATCGTCGCGGGCGCGATGCCCGCCGACCCTTGCGCGCGCTTCCTGGTGCGCAATCATCATCCGCAGAACGGGACCATGCTGGGCTTCTGGCTATATCTGATGAGCGATTGCCTGATCTTCGCCGTGCTGTTCGCCGCGTATGCGGTGCTGGGACGCAGCTACGCGAACGCGCCATCCGGGGCCGAACTGTTCGACTTGCCGCTGGTGGCCATCAACACCACGCTGCTGTTGCTGTCATCGATCACCTATGGCTTTGCCATGCTGGAGATGCAAAGGCAGAAGCTGAAGCAGGTAATGGGCTGGCTGGCCATCACCGGGGTGCTTGGCGCAACCTTCGTCTTTTTCGAGCTGTTTGAATTCATCCACCTGGTTCAGGAAGGCGCCGGGCCCCAGCAAAGCGGCTTCCTGACCGCGTTCTTTGCCCTGGTCGGCACCCATGGGCTGCACGTCGCCTTCGGCATCGTGTGGCTGGTCACGCTGCTGTTCCAGCTGAAGAAGCATGGCCTGTCGCCGGAGAACCGGCGCCGCCTGATGTGCCTATCGCTGTTCTGGCACTTCCTCGATGTGGTCTGGGTCGGCGTGTTCACCTTTGTCTACCTGATGGGAGTGCTGCCATGAGCGAACACCTGCAGCACGATCCGGCGCACGGCAGCCTGCGCGGATACATCATCGGCTTCGTACTGGCTGCCATCATGACCGCCGTTTCCTTCTGGCTGGTGATGGGCAATGTGTTCGTCCACTCCAGCACGGCGGCCTATGTCCTGCTTGGCCTGGCCGTTGGACAGATCGTGGTACACATGGTGTACTTCCTGCACATGAATGCCAGGTCGGAAGGGGGCTGGAACTTGCTGGCACTCATCTTCACCTTCGTGCTGGTGGCGATCATGCTCAGTGGCTCGCTCTGGGTCATGCATCACCTGAACAGCAACATGATGCCAGGCATGACCAATGGCATGATGCACCATACGCCATGAAGGCTTCCCTGGCGAGCGAGGACGGCGCGGCCGGTGCCGCATCCACCGTCGCCGGCAACATCTTGCACGCCTCCGGACGGCAGAACATGCGGCAGTTGATTGCACTGCGCTGGCTGGCTGTGCTGGGGCAGGGGGCGGCGATCATGGTTTGCAGCGTAAGCTGCGGCGTGCCGCTGCCGCTGCCTGCCATGCTGAGTGTGCTCGGATGCCTGGCCGTCTTCAATATTGCCAGCGTGCTGCGCTGTCGGGGCGAAGCCGCGGTTTCGAACGGCGAGCTGCTGTGGGCACTGTTGGCCGACGTCGCCTGCCTGACGGTGCAATTGCACCTGAGCGGGGGCATCTCCAATCCGTTTGCCTTCCTGTATCTGCTGCAGGTGATGCTCAGCGTGCTGCTGCTCGACCAGCGTTCGAGCTGGCTGGTCGTCGGCGCCAGCACCGCCTGCCTGGCCGCGCTGGCGGTCTTTTCGCGGCCGCTGGAGCTGCCGGCGGACCTTGGCTCCGGCATCTTCAGCTTGTACATTCAAGGCGTGTTGCTGTGCTTCGTGCTCATCGCAGGACTGCTGGTGATGTTTACTGGCCGCATCATTTGCAACCTGCGCCGCACTGCCGGCAAGCTGGCCGACCTGCGCCAGCAGGCGGTAGAAGAGGAGCATGTCGTCCGTTTGGGATTGCTTGCATCCGGCGCGGCGCACGAACTGGGCACTCCGCTGGCGACCATGGCGGTCATTCTGGGCGACTGGCGCCGGATGCCGGAATTCAGCAGCAATCGTGCATTGCGCGCAGAGCTCGGCGAGATGGAAGCGCAGCTTCGACGCTGCAAGACGACGGTCAGCAGCATCCTGCTTTGCGCAGGCCAGACGCGTGGCGAGCTGTCGAGACCCACCACCATCAATGCCTTCCTGTCCGGCCTGGCAGCGGAATGGCGCATCGCCAGGACGGTAGCGGACTTCGAGTTCGACAACCGGATCGGGCGCGATGTGCGTATCGTTTCCGATTCCATCATAAAACAGACCATCTGCAATCTCCTGGACAATGCTCTCGAAGCCTCGCCGCAATGGCTGCGCATGGAAGCAAGCATCGACGGCGAAATGCTGGCAGTGCGGGTGACAGACGCGGGGCCTGGATTCACTGTCGCAATGCTGGCCCAGTTCGGCAAACCATACCACTCCAGCAAAGGGCGCGAGGGCGGTGGACTGGGACTATTCCTGGCCATGAACGTGGCGCGCAGGCTAGGCGGAACGCTGGCGGCCGCCAATCTGGGCCGGGGCGGGGCCAAAGTCTGCCTGCGCCTGCCTTTGGCGGCGATTACGCTGGAGGAGCTCCATGACAACTGATGCCGGGCGCATCCTGCTTTTGGTGGAAGACGATGCCGCATTTGCGCGCACGCTGGCGCGTTCGTTCGAACGCCGCGGCTACCAGGTGCTGCTGGCGCAAAGCCTGGACGAGGTCTGCGACCGGCTGGCGTGCCATGCGCCTGCCTATGCCGTGGTCGACCTCAAGCTGAAAGGCCACGCGACAGGCTTGTCCTGCGTGCAGCTGCTGCGCCGGCGTGATCCCGCCATGCGCATCGTAGTATTGACTGGCTTTGCCAGCATCAATACGGCGGTGGAAGCGATCAAGCTGGGCGCGATCCAGTACCTGTCCAAGCCTTCCAACACCGATGAGATCGAAGCGGCACTTGGCCACGTGGCCGGCACTACGGACATTGCGGCCAGTAGCCGTGCCACTTCTGTCAAGACCCTGGAATGGGAGTATATCCATGCGGTCCTGGCCGAGACAGGCTACAACATCTCGGAGGCGGCGCGCCAGCTGGGCATGCACCGCCGTTCGCTGGTTCGCAAGCTCGGCAAACAGCGGGTCAAGTAGTGGATCAAGCAGCGGGAAAGTTCCATCGCAGTCCGTAAATCGGTCCGGGAAAGTAGCTTGCTCAGGCACCGCCCGGCATGCGCAGCCTAGGATGGGTTGAACACTGCAACCCAGAAAGGAATTCCCCAATGTGCCAGCATCATTCGAAAGCCGATGGCCGAACTGCGACCGGCGCCATCTTGCTCGCGCGGCTGCCGGAAGCCGGGCGGTCGCCAACGCAGCCCGCAGCGATGCCGCAGGACAGCGGCAAGGATCACGTCCAGGTCTTGATCAAAGACGCCTGCATCCTTACCATGGACAACCAGATCGGTGATTACGCATGTGCCGACATCCTGATTGACGGCGACACGATTGCCGCTATCGGATCCGGTTTGGCGCAATGTATCAGCGCCCCGGTCCAAACGATCGATGGACGCGGCAAGATTGTCGTGCCGGGCTTCGTCGACACCCACCACCACCAGTTTGAAACGGCGTTGCGCAGCAGCCTGGCCGACGGTATCCTGTCCGGCGATCCGGCGCAGCCGGAATACCCGAACTACATGGAGCGCATCCTGGGCCGGCTGGCGCCTGCCTACCGCCCGGAAGATGTGTATATCAGTGAGCTGTATGGCTCGCTGAGCCAGCTCGATGCCGGGGTCACCAGTGTACTCGACGTGTCGCAGATCCACCATTCGCCGGAACATACCGACGCTGCCGTAGCAGCTTTACTCGACGCTGGACGGCGGGCTGTCCTGGGGTATTTTGAGGGGCAAGGCCTGGCTTGCAGGTACCCGCATGACATTTTTCGCCTGCAGCGCGAATACTTCGCCGGCACGCAAAGCCAGGTCACGCTGGCGATGGGCGGCGAAGTCTATCTGCCGGAATGGGAGCGCGCCTGGCAGCTCGCGCGTGAACTGGGCCTGCAGATAGTCTTCCACTGCGTAGGCGGCATGGGATCGCAGGCTGTGATGGACGATCTGATTTCACGCGGCCTGCTGCGGGACGATAACCTGATCATTCATATGACCGGTATCAACCAGCCTGCCTGGAAAGCGGTGGCCGAAGCCGGTGCCGCCATCTCGTTGGCGGTGCCGATTGAAATGGCAATGCGCCACGGCACGCCGCCACTGCTGCACGCGCAGGCGGCAGGCATCATGCCATCCCTGAGTTCGGATGTGGAATGCACCATGACGGCCGACTTCTTCACGCAAATGCGATGCGCGCTGACGCTGCAGCGTGGCCTGGTCAACGAGTTGGCACTGGAAGGCGATCATACCTTTGCTCCCGTGTCGGCACGGGAAGTGCTGCAGTGGGCGACCATTGGCGGCGCCCGGGCGCTCCGGCTGGCGTCGCAAACCGGCAGCCTGAGCCCTGGTAAGCAGGCCGACCTGATCCTGCTGGACAGCGAAGCCTTGAACGTCAGCCCCCTCAACCATGCGCCGGGTGCGGTGGTGACCTTGATGGAGCGCAGCAACGTCGACACCGTGATGGTGGCCGGCCGCATCCGCAAGTGGCAGGGACGGCTGGTCGGCGTCGATGTGCCTTCGTTGACGCGCAAGCTGGAAGCTTCGCGCGATTACCTGTTCGAGAAAGCTGGCCTGGCGCGAGTCCTGTTCTAAGCAGGCAACGCCGCCGCTGCTTCATTCGGTCCGGGAAATCGGCGCGCTGCAGCAGCGGCGCGACGCTTCGCGCAGCATCGGATCGTCGGCCTCGTCGCAGGCCATTTCATGAGGCAGCGAATCAATGAGGAAAGTAATGCTAGCGCTGGCGGCCAGCGCATCGGCAGGGACCGCGGCGGCCGGGACGGGCGTAGAACTGTATGGCGTGATCGACATGGCGCTGGTGCATGAAAGCGGCGGACAGGCGGCGCTTACCAAGCTGACCAGCGGCGTCGAGTCGGGCTCGCGTTTTGGACTGCGCGGCAGGGAAGATCTGGGCGGCGGCAGCGCCGCCGTCTTTGTGCTGGAAAGCGGTTTTCGCGCCGATACCGGCCAGGCGGGGCAGGGCGGCCGCCTGTTTGGGCGCCAGGCTTACGTCGGCCTGGAAAGCCGGCTGGGCACGGTCACGCTGGGGCTGCAGCTCACGCCCCAGTACCTCGCCATGGCGGCCGCCGATCCCTTCGACACCGGTATGGCGGGCGATACCGAAAACCTGATGGGCTTCGCCGGTACCATGGAAAGTTCGGTCAAGTACGCCTCGCCGAGATGGCACGGGGTGAACGTGGAACTGGCTTATGCCAGCGGTGACAAAAGCGGCCAACAGCGCGGCGGCCACGCGGCCGGTGGCGCTTTTTCCTATACCAGTGGGCCTCTGGCGGTGCACGTGGGCCACCATCGGCGCAGCAATCCGGCCGCCCCGCCGCCCGAGCCGGACCAGGAGCCAGCCAGCAACACGCTGCTGGCTGCCGTGTATGACTTTGGCGTGGCGAAAACCCATATTGCAGTCGGCAGGGACAAAGGTCCGGACAGCACGCAGATGCGCGACAGTGCCAATTCCTTCGGCTATGCTGTCCCGCCAGGGCCAAGCCACGACAGCCGCAGCATCATGCTGGGCCTGTCCATTCCCCAGGGCGCAGGCATATGGATGGCTTCCTGGCTGCGAAAGCACGACAACACCATCGGCCGCCAGGATGCTACGCAGCTGGCGCTTGGCTACCGGTATTACCTGTCGCGCCGCACCGATGTGTATGCAGCCTACGGCCATATGATGAATCGCAACGGCGCAGGCTACACGGTCGGCAACGCCACAGGCAACGGCAGTGGCGACCGAGCCTTCAATCTCGGTCTGCGCCATACATTCTGAATTCGAAACCTTCAGTTTTCTTTCTTTATCGCGAGCTTGCCCGCCGAAGTCAAGCCCCATTTGGGGCCAGTTCCGGCGGGCGAAGCGCGCTGCTGGTCCACGCGCTTCATCACCATCACTCAGTCTTGGTCGGATCAAATCCGTACTTGAAGCTGACGTCAATCTGGATCCCATTGCGACCGGGCCCGCGGTTCTCGAGATTCCATTTCGCGACCTTTTCCTTCAGCCCATGCATGTATTCATCCATGGCAAAACTACATGAGAGACAAGGTGGAAGTCCGGTATGAAACTTGATATCCATGCGAAGCTTTTTCTCTGGATTGTTGACCGAGGCGCTATCAAGTGAAGCAACGCTGTCCATGAATTTCCTCATGTTTGCTTCAATGTTGGGTAGAGCCTTGTATTCGGTGTCGCCGTCGCGGGGAATGACGATCGGCTGTTGGCCTTCCCTGGGTCGACCAGCCGCGTTCATTGCTCCCAGGTTGGACACGGCACCGGCGTGGTTTCCTGCTCCTGGCAGCAAATCAAGTTGATCCTTGAATGCATACGATCCGCTGATCAATATGCGTGGCTGGGCGGTCACACCTTGAACCGTGGCAGAGTCGAGCGTCGACTCTCCATCGAATGCGTTCATCGTGAACGCCGCCACATTCCTTCCTTTGACCTTGTTTCTTCCAACCTTAACCAGTTCGGACGGATTCTCAACGTTGAATATTTCTTGGCAATTAATGCCAGTCTTGACCGAGTTGTACCTTTCCTTCACGAGCTGATCCAGCTCTGCAAATTCGGCATCGGTACCTCTCTGAATATGGTGTTGCTCGAGATGGTTGATATTGCGCTGTATCTCCGTCCTTTCTTTTTCGTCAGTCGATGCCGCTTTCTGGCGTTGTAATTCCTCTACCAGTTGAGCTTTATCATATGCACCAGCGTCGCATAGCCTACGCAATTGTTGACCAGGCGCACGCTTGGTTCTCGCATTGCCGATGCGCGGCGCGCAGGAAATTTCGTTATAAGCCTGGACCGTGTGCGGACTTGCGTGGACTGCATGCAGACGCCCTTCTTTGTTTTTGAGGTGGTAAAGTGCGCCATCAATTTTGACAACGAGAATCTCTTTCGATCCGATGGAAAAGGCCGCCACGCGCTCCCAGCGGAAAGGCAGCACATCTCCTTCGGGGCCTATGGCGCGCAGCATCGGAACTTTATACGAATGGATGCTGCCGGCCGGTGGCGTCACAACGTCCGAGCCATCGGGCTGGGTCAGGCGGTAGTGGGTCTTCTCCGACGTTGGAGCGCCGTCCTCAACGTAGCGAATGATGCCGTCTGCGTGGCGGCGCGTGTCGCGTTTCAAGACGGTATCTGAGTTGCGATAAGCCTCTCCCTCGTTCGGGCGGGCGCGGCGCAAGCCCGGTCCATCCAGAACGCGTACGTCGGTGCCGTCGCCATAGTAGCTGGTCTTGGCCTGTCCCAAACGGTCGATGGCGACGGCATCGGGCTCGCGCTGCCGATAGCCGGACGAACCGGGCCTGAGGGTGAGCGTGTGCAAGTCAACTTCGGCGAAGCGAGGAGCATCGGCGGCGCCAATCTGGCGCATGAATTTACGCCGGTCTGGATCAAAGAATATACCGCCTTCCTGGCCGCCGCTTGCCTTCAGGTAGCGCTTGCCATCCGATCCCGTAATCAGCATCCCGTGCGGCAGGTCAGCGCCGTCCCGGAGACGTGACCCATCGGTTGTCAGCTTTGCGAGCGCCTCAAGTTCTTTCGCATCCCGGAATCGCTGGAACGCATGTCCATAGCCCACGCTATTCAGCTTCGCGCTTAGATCGTTCGAATCGGCCGTGCTGAGGCCATGGGCCCGCAGCCGGTCACGGAACTCGTTCTTCCCCTTCATCAGCGCATCCACGAAGACCTTCCTGGGTCTCTTCAGGCTCTTGAACTTGACGCCGTGCAAGTTTCCAACGGCCTTGCCCCACTTTGCCGCCTTATTCATGAGCGTGCGCTTGCCACCCAACATACTCACAACTGCGCCACCGCACTGCAGACCGATTATGAACTCGTCGGTCGGGAAGGGATTGACATAGCTGCTGGATGGTGTCGTTCGTGGCGGTCGGGCGCCAACAGGATACTCATAGGGCTCATTTTGAACACGCGGGTCGGTAAAGGCGTCGCGGACTCTGTTGACGCAGCCGTATAGTGGCAAGCCCTCGACGTAGGGCTTGGCGTGCAAGCTGCGCTCAGCATTGAGTTTGTGTGCCTCGAGTTTCTGGGTCCAGCCAAGCTGGGAGAACACTTCCCTGCGCACTTCATGCGGCGTACCGGGGAAACGCCGCTCGATACCGAAAGTGCCGCTGCGAATCTGATCCGGCGCTCGTTCGAAGAACTCCGCGGGATGATTTTTTACGTAGAACATGGCTTGATCCTCGACAGTGTTCAGATCATGATCAGCGATGTCCTCGATGCTTGCGGCCATGGGAGTGAGCGAGGCGTGCCTTCCGGCATCGAACGCAAGCCTGTAAGGCTGAGGCTGGTTCGCGCCATCTGAGCGCAACATCACGATCATGATGTTATCCGGCGATTTGACGGTGTGCGATCCCATCTGTACTTGTGGCTTGAGAATTGCTTCTGGCTGGCGATGAAGCCCGAACAACAAGTCCAATTGCGCATGCGCACCACGTTCGACTGTCTTGAAATAATCCCTTGCGCGCTGATCGTATTCTGCAAAAATGCGCTCGCCGTCGATGGTGACTTCCTGGCCTTGAGCGGCGAGTCCGCCATGAGGCACTTCGATCAGGAAAGTTCGCTGTCGATATGAGTTACCGTCGGAACCGCGGCTGTAATGGTTGCCATGGGCGAATGCGTCCAGCAGGGTCTCATTACGGACGACGCGGTTGTCGAAACTGACGGGCCGTACCGGGTATTTGACGGTGGTGACACTTTCGGGCCGTCCCGAGATATACTGTTCACCGAACACCGCTGCAATCTCAGCCAGGGATGGAGGCGGGTCAACCAGGGCTGCCCGGATCTGTGCAAGTTTCTGATCGCGGACGGCATTGGGACGTTGCTCGAAGTCTTTCATGATGTCGGCAAGGACGGTGTCGTCGGATTTTCCCTCCGCACCGTAGGCCCCGGTCAGGAGCGCGAAGTCGCTTGCCATGTGATGCTGCCCCAACGCGCCCAGATCATCGTTCATGAATTGGGTAATGATGGTCTGCGCCGCTGCGTCCATTTCCTTTTCAGACCTGATCGGGATGTTTGCGGCGCTCAATGCTGCATAGCCGACCCGATAGTTCAAATGCCTGTCATCGGCCCATTGCATCTGTTCCAGTACGGATTCCGGGACTTGGCGAAGCGTAGGATCGAGCTGGTCAATGAGGGCGAGGGTAAAGGCAAGCTTGCCCTGCTCGCCCACCGGCAGCTCTCCTGCACAACTGGCCAGCATGGCCGCCTTGGCCTGGGCACATGTCTTTCCGTTCAGCTGATCCTTATGTTCCCTGAACCACTGGGCGGGACTTTTTCCGAGAAGGCTGAGAATGAAGCTGTCGTCCCCTGCGGTCTTCAGCTTCCAGTCCGCTTGCAATGTCTGAAGAAGTGCTTTCGCCGCGCCATGCGTCTGCTGATGGGTGAGTACATGCAGACGTGCATTGCGGTGGCGATGGTGGTGGTTGCTTGGGGTTGTGGTGTAGCGCAGCTTCAGGACCTCCAGTTCGAGCAGCCGATCGAGCTTAGCAGCAAGACTGCTGGCATCGGTGGCATTCGATCCCTGGAATGGTGGTGGTAGCTCGCCACTGCCTCGTTGAACATGAAGTCGCTGGACTTCAGCTTCGGTGTCGGCGATGTGCTGATCGAGCAGCGTTTGCGCGTCGCGTTGCAATTGCACCGGGTCGCGCGGTGCTGGTGCATTCAGCCGCGAATAGGCTTCAAAGTCGTTTCGGAAAACCGTTTCGTTGGCATGGACGGTTTCCAGCGGCACTGAGAACAGTTCGTTGGTTTGCGCGGTCGCGTCGCTAGGAGCAAGTTCGCGGCGCTGCCGTGCTGACGCAGAAGCATTGTCAATGATGGCGTGCTTGAAATCGATATAGTCTGAGTAAGTTGCCTTCGGGCCGGTGTGCTCGCCCTGCATTTCGCCAGGCTCATGTTCGGTTTCAATGGTCACGTCATCATCGCCGGCCTCGTCGGTTTGTGCGTCAACCACGTTTTCGACCGGTTGTGCGGTACCAGCGGTGCCGATCTGCGATAGAACCGCGGCCCCTGCCGCGATAACTGGATTGCCAGTCAGGGCCATGGTAGCCCCGGCCACCAAGGCGGTCTTCGCAACCTCGGTTGCGGCCTCCTGCCAGCCCTTGCTTTGCTCGTTGGGAGTCTGTGCCGCTGGCTGCGGCTCCTGATGTTGTTGCTCGTATGCTCGCGCCTCTTGCAGGCGTTGCTCGAAGATGGCGGTTCTTCCTTGCGCTACCGTCGTGGTTTGTGGCCCTGTAACCTGCTGGCCTTCGAGCATGCGTTGCGCTTTGAGCCGAAGCACCGGCTCGAACTGGGCGCCTAATGCCAAGCCCGAAAATATCACGGCAGTCGCTTTTTGCTTCAGGCCCGGTTCAGGCTGTGGCCGGCTGGAGTATTCGTCATCGACTTCTTTCTGCTCTCCATAGGCCTTGGCAAAAGCTTCCTGATAAGGCCCATGGTTGTGGCAAAAGTGCTCATAAATATCTTGACGGAAGCGATTGATATCTTCCTGACGCACTTTGTCATCGCGTAAGCCTTGTGCATCGGCAATTAATGCCCTGAAAATGCTCGATCCGTCCGGATCGGAACTTACATTGGGCGGAGTGGGACCGTTGTCAGTGGCCCAGAAGCGGGCCTCCTCATCCTCCCCCTGTTGGTAGACACGGAGCACATCCTTGAGTATGCCTTCCTTCGGCGGAAGGTCGTTTGCCAGCCCGACGTCGGCCACATGGATGCTTTTGCCGAGCATGTCGGCAATACCGTGCAACAGCACAGGCATCAGTGATTCGGGAATGGGGGCGCCAGGGGTCAGCAGACTGTCCAGCAGGTCCGGTCGGATCAATTCGCCAAAGCCGTGTTTGAAGAATGGCGCAAAGACTTCGGGAAAATCCTGCAGCACCGTCGCACGACTGGAATGAACGGATCCAAGCGTTTGCCAACTTCGGAATTCTTCGAGTTTCTTCTTCAGTCCTTTAGGATCTGTTATCCAGGAGCGGGGAATCCCTGGATCCTTCTGATCCAATTTACTCGCATAGATCCAAAACATCGTCTCTTCGTGTGGCGCATTGCATCCCGACGGCGGTGGCAAGGTAGGCACTTTACCGCCGCTATTCGTTGAATTATCGTTTGCCGTACTTCGTTCGCCGATGTTGTTGGCCCGGTTCGACGCGATGTCGGGATTTGGCACAATGATTGAGAACTTCACTTTGTTTATTCCAATGAGTTAATGGCATGCCTTGGGAATTCCCAAGGCTGCCGGTGCTGGATTGATCAAAAGTTGCGCTGCGCCGGAACATTTTCCGGATGAGTAAGGGCTGGGCGCATAATGAAGTGCGCGCTACAGGATCAACGGTTCGACCGGCGTCGCGCTGGAAATGGATGCGGAGTTGCTCAGTACGCATCTTGGGCCGGGAGCTGAGGGAGCGCCAATGACGGTTAAGGTCCCAAGCAGGAGGCCGCCAGAGGAGGGGGCGCGGGAAGAGGAAATCATGGGCCAGCCAGGTGCTGGCCGTGACTGCGTTAGCCGTGCAGCACCCGCTGGGCCAGTGCGGTCAGATCGCCGACCGTGTCGCCATGGCGCGCCGCAATGGCCGCGAACTGCTGTTCCAGGACCAGGAACGCATCCAGCACGTCGGGATCGAAGTGACGACCGCGTCCCTGGCGCATGATCTGTAAGGCTTCTTCATGCGACATCGCCGGTTTATAGCTGCGCCTGCTGGTCAGCGCATCGTAGACGTCGGCTACGGCCATCAGGCGCGCCGACATCGGAATCGCATCCCCTGCCAGGCCTTGCGGATAGCCGCTGCCATCCCATTTTTCATGGTGCGACAAGGCGATTTCTTTGGCGAAGGCGAGGCAGGGCAGTGGATGGCCGAGCTGCGCTTCAGCTTGCGCCAGCACGTCGTAGCCGAGCTTGGCATGGGTGCGCATGACCGCGAATTCATCGGGCGTCAGGCGGCCTGGTTTGAGCAGCACGCGGTCGGGAATGCCGACCTTGCCGATGTCGTGCAGCGGCGCCGACTTGACCAGCAGTTCGATGGTTTCATCGCACAGGGTTTGGGCAAAGCGCGGATGATTGCGCAAATGTTCCGCGAGTAGCCGGACGTACTGCGCCGTACGCACCAGGTGGCTGGCCGTTTCATTGTCGCGCGCTTTGACCAGGGAAACCAGCATCAGCAGCGCCAGATCGACATCGGTGCGTACTTCGGCGGCATTGTTTTCGGCCTTGACGGCGGTGTATTCGATATAGGAGATTCGCATGGCAGCCCGCTCTTCAATTACCTGCTGAGGTCGACTGTGGGCGCATCAACGCCGGACGCCATGCCGGATTGATGTCCCTTGGCCTGGGAGCAGAAACAAATGGTGCGCTTTCCTGCTTGATCTTGAACACGGCGACCAGGGCCGCCAGCCGGGCAGCTTGCTCTTCCATCGATTCGGCTGTGGCGGCAGCTTCTTCCACCAGTGCTGCATTCTGTTGCGTCACCTGGTCCATTTGAGCAATGGCCTGGCGCACTTGTTCGATGCCTTCGGCCTGTTCGCCGCTGGCCGCGCTGATACTGTCCATGATGTGTGCCACCTGCTGTGAGCTGCGCACGACTTCTTCCATCGTTGCGCCAGCTTCGCCGACCAGGCGTGTGCCCTCATTGATCTTGCCGACAGATCCCTCGATCAGGGTCTTGATGGCTTTGGACGAAGCGGCCGAGCGCTGCGCCAGGCTGCGCACCTCGGATGCAACCACGGAAAAGCCCTGGCCGTGTTTGCCTGCGCGCGCTGCCTCCACGGCAGCGTTCAGCGACAGGATGTTGGTCTGGAACGCAATCTCTTCGATGATGCCGATGATGTCGACGATCTGTTTGGCGGACGCCTGGATCTCGCCCATGGTCTGCACAACTTGGGTCACCGCAGTGCCGCCCCTGGTCGCCAGTTCGCAGGCATCGTGGGCCAGCTGGCTGGCCTGCTGCGCGCCGGCGGCATTCTGCCTGACTGTGTCGGTCAATTCATGCATCGAGGCTGCAGTCTGTTCCAAGGCCGCTGCCTGCTGCTCGGTACGCGAGGACAGGTCGGCATTGCCGGCCGAAATCTGCTTGGAGGCGGAAGCGATCAGCGAGGTGCCGTCCAGTACATCGCCGACCATGCTGGTCAGGGAGCCGTTCATCTGGCGCAGGGCTTGCAACAGCTGGCCCGCTTCGTCGGCACTGCGCACCTCGATGTTGCTGGTAAGGTCGCCGGCGGCCACCGTTTGCGCCACTTGCACTGCTTCGCCCATGGGTTTGGCGATCGAGCGCGTGATCCAGTAGCCCAACCCCGTGCCCAGGATGGCGCCGAGCAGCAGCACGGTAATGCTTTCGATGTGGACTGCGGATGCAACGGCCTGGCTGTTTTCGAAAGCCTCGTGGCCCAGCTCTTCGTTAATATTTACCAGGTCGCTGAGCAGGTCATCCGCGACCTGGAAGGTGGACGCGACCGCGCCGTTCAATTGTTGCTGGGCGTCCGATTGCTGGCCGGCGATGGCCAACTGCTCGACTTTGCCGGCCGCTTGCAGGTAGGCGTCCCAAGCGGTTTCGAATTGCTGCAGCAATTCCTTTTCTTTATCGGTCAGGAAAGTCTTACGGTATTTGTCGAGCAGTCCGTTCATTTGCCCGGCATGCTTGTCGAGTTTGCTGCGCGTGGTGGCAATGGCTGCCGCATCGCTGGCGGTGACCACTTCGTACAGGGCCCTATGATGATAGATCGCTTGCATATTTGCATTGGCGACATCCTTGATCGGCATCAGGTTGTTTTCGTAGATGCCTTTGAGCAGGTCGTTCATCCTGCCGGTGCTGTGCAGCCCTTGTCCGGCAACGACAACCGCCACCACGATGGTCAAGCCAAACCCCAGCGCCAGCTTGTGGGCCAGCCTCATATTTTTGAACATGATTTTCTCTCTTTGTAATCAGGAATACGGGCGGCGAAACAGGCGCCCAGATAGACGAATTGCATGGTATCGGACCGATGAACGCCAGGCGCAGTCGGTCCTGAAAATAGGACTTAGTTACTTTGGCCACCTTCCCTGGTCCTAGATTGGGCGCTGACGACCGGGGTTAGGCGGCACGTCAGTAGAATCGGACGACCATCCATTCTTGGCCTTAATAAGATGTTGAAATATAAACTTACGTTACCCAAAGGGAGCACGCGTACGGTGAGCGACGAGCGCGCGGAAATCATTCGCGATGCCGTGCTGATGTTGCTGGAAGAGGTCGGCGACGCCACGCCAGCGGAAATGGCACGGATCTTCGACGTACCGGTAGCGAAGCTGCGTTTTCACTTGAAGGTGTTGCACGCGGTCGGCGAAATCCGGCCTGGCCCGCGGCGGCCAGGGTCGATCGCCTGTACCTGGCGGATCGCAATCGAGGAGGAGGAAGAAGTCGACGTGATCGAGTGTCGCCGCAGTTGGGTCGCTGCTGAGCAGCAGGGCAAGGTGAGGCGCGATTCGCTGGTGGCGGCGTTGTTTGGACCGACAGGCAAGGCTGGCAGCATTTGAAACTGCCGCCCTGCTGAAAAACCAGGAGCCCTTGCGCTGATGCGCAGGCCCCTGGTTTTTTCTGGAGCGGCCTTGCTTACTGCTTCTGCAGGGTGCCGGTCAGATTGGCCAGAGGGATCAGGCTGGTGCCGTACTTGCCCTCCTTGACCTGGTCGGCAGAGGCGGCGAAGACCAGGCTGGGCGCTTTAGCGCCGGGCAAGGTTGTCAGGGCTGCCATGCCGTACAGGTGTGTCTTGCCGCCAGTGCTGTCCGGCAGGCTGCACTGTGGGCCTTCGGCGTGCATTTCCAGCGCATAAACAGCCGTCTTGCCGGTGCCGACGCGGATGCTTCCGCGGAAGGTACAGCCAGGCATATTGCCTTCGATGGCGGCCTGCGTGGTGGCTGTGGCCGGGTCGGGCCACTTCTTGATGACGACCGAGGGAACAGGGTCCCCTGCTTTGGCCGCCACGCCAAGATAGTTGCCGTACAGGGGCGTGAGTTGCGGGGCAATGGCGTTGTCCGCGCTGTAGCTGAAACTGTAGTTGTTGAGCACTTGGCCGGCATCGTTGTACAGGTCGCCCATCAGGGTATTGGCGGGATCAACCTTGCCGCGCAGCGCGTTGTAGTGCGCGCCGCCCCTGGAATATACGTCGGCTGCGATGGCGCCCTTGTTGATGCGCATGCTGCCGCCGCGCAGCACGTCGTACTTGTGCTCGGCGCTTGAGCTGTAAATGAAATAGAAATTGGCGGGCCCATTGGCGATGGGCGTGTCGTTTGCCACCAGCGCGAAGGCGGGCAGGCCGTTGCCCGCCTTGCCGATCCAGATACCGTTTGCCACGCCCTGCGAACCATCCATGGCGATGTCGGGAGGCATTGGATTCTGCGGGACGTCGGTCATGGTGCCCGCATCCACGGTGTCGGCCTTGTCGGTTTGCGTTTCGGTGCTGCTGCCTTCTCCGGCAGGATCGGTCTGCGTTTCGGCGCTGCTGCCGTGCTGTACCGGTTTGGTCTGGGGCGTAGGACTCTTCTGCGGAGCGTCGCCGCCATGGCCGCCGCCACCGCAGCCATACAGGGCGAAGCAGAACGGCAGCAAAGCGGTCAACGTGTACTTCTTGTATTTCATTGTTGGTTCCTATGTGATTGGGATGCTTGCGTCAGCCTCTCGACGAGGCTGGACTCCAGTATGCAAAGCCACTGGCAATTGGCGCGCGACGGTAATCAAAATCAGGACCAACTAACTGCTTGCGGTGCCGCGCTCGCTGGCCGGACGGCGATTGAACATGATGGCCGCCAGCGCCGCCAGCGCCACCGCACTTTGCGCGAGCATGGTTTGCAACGTGGGGTAGAGCCCCAGCATCTCCAGCCGCGGGCCGGCTACCAGACGCACGCCGACCCAGCCGGCTTCTTGGAGTGCAGCGATGCCTTTGCCCGCCAGGACCACTGCCAGGACGGCGACCACGACCGAGGTGAGGGCGAAGAACTGGCGGATCGGCAGGCGGGTGCTGGTTCGCAGCAGCACGAAGCTGGCTGCGGCCAGCAGCGCGGCAGCGCTGGCGAACCCTGCCAGCAACGCGGTGCCGTTGCCGTCGGCCAGCAAGGCCGAGTAGAACAGCACAGTTTCGAAGACTTCGCGGTAAACCGCCAGGAATGCCAGCCCGAACAAGGCCCATGCTGAACGGCGCGACAGGGCGGCCGCCAGCGTGGTGTCGATGAAATGCTGCCAGCGCCCGGCGCTGCTTTTGCGGTGCAACCACATGCCTACGCTGAGCAGGACCGCGGCGGCCAGCAGCGAACCCAGGCCCTCAGTCAACTCGCGGCTGGCGCCGCTGAATGCCACCAGCCAGGTGGCTACCGCCCAGGTGATCAGCCCGGCGAGCAGGGCGCTGGCCCAGCCCGCATGGACGAAGGGCAGCGCTTGCTCCTGGCCAGCCTTCTTGAGGCAGGCAATCATGGCTACCACAATGAGCAGCGCTTCCAAGCCTTCGCGCAGCAGGATGGCGAGCGCGCCCAGGAAAGTGGCCAGCGGGGTGGCGCGCGTGGCGCTGCTGGCAGCTTCGGCCTGATCGATTAGCTCGGACAATTGGGCGGCGCTGGCATCGGCCTGGGCAAGATCGCCGGCAGTGAGGGCGGAACGGTAAGCCAGCATTGCGCTCTCAAGTGCTGCCAGCAGGGACTTGCTGCGTGCGGCAAGCACCGGCTCGGCCGGTTCTACGCCGTCCAGGTAGGCCGACAAGGCGAGCCGTAACGCAGCGGCGCGGTCGCCGCCATGCAGGGCCGCCCGGCTTGCGTCAAGCAGCTGGCGCGCCAGCGCCAAGCCCTCGGGCTGGCCGGATTGGATGGCGGCGGGTTGGCGCCGCAGGTAGGCGGTGAGCGCCTGCGCGGCAGCGTCGCCCACCTCCTGGGCCAGTGCCGACTCGCTAAGCTGGCTGAGCGTGGCGAGGTCGGGAACGCGCTGTGGCGTGACGGGGCGGCCCTGGCGCCACAGCTGTTCGCCGCGCTGCGCCATGGCCTGGTCATATGGCAAGGTGCCGGCGAAGAAGGCCAGTGCCCAGCGGTCCTGGGCGGGCAGCTCCTTGAACGCCGGCATGGCAGTCCCGGGTACACCGAGCGACACGATCTGGTAGAGCGCGCCAAGGCTGCGCAGCTTCGCACGCACCGGATCGTTCAAAGCCGTTGGCGCGGGATTGAGCGTGGCGGCCAGCGGCCCGTCGCCGCCACCGCGTTCCCCGTGACAGGCGATGCAATGCCTGGCATACAGTTCGGCGCCGCGTGCGAGGCTGGGCCGTAGTGGCGGCGCGATGGGAAACGGATAGGCCGCCAGCAGCAGCCTGTTGGCTTCCTGCGCCAGGCGCGCCACGTCGGTTGCGCTGGCCCGGGTGCCGATGGCCGTGCGCAACTTTCCGATGGCGCTTGCGATGGCGGCTTTGCCGGCATGAGGCGGCAGCGACTGCAGTTGCTGTTGCGCGCGCGCCGCAAAATCGACCATCTCGGCATACTCGCTGGCGCTGGCAAGTGCGCCATTCTCCACGGCGCCACCGTAGTCGACCGCCACGTAATCGAGCAACTGCCAGATTTGCCGGGCGCCGTCGCCGCCGGCCTTGGGCGTACTGGCAAACGCAGCCGGGGCGGCCAGCAGCCAGACCATCAATAGGGTACGCCAAATACTCAAATTACCTCCTGCTGCATGATGGAAGAAGAGCGTCGTCTGGCTGCCGGCTTGTGGTGCGAGGGTGGCGGACGCGGAAAAATGCCTGCCTTAGCTACTGGCCTCCGTGCGCAGTGCCAGCGCGGCCTGGCGTCGCGCCAGGACGGCGCACGGCATGATGGCCGCACTGACAAGCAGCATGAAAACGGGTTGAAACATGGGCTGAGGCCGGTACAGTGCGCTCAGCAGGCCGAGGCCGGCCGACAGCATCAGGTAGTAGGCCAGCCCGAATAGGGCACCGGCCGTGCCTTGCACATCGCGATAGCGGCTCAGGGCCGAGGCCAGGACGTTCGGAATGGCGCAGGCAAATGCGAGCACCAGCAGCATTTGCGTGCCGAGCATGGCAAGCGCCGCCGCCAGCGGGTGGCCAGCGGCCGCAGTCATTGCCATCCATTGCAGCGCGGACGAAAGCAGGGCGCCCAGGGCGGCCAGTGCGGTCAGATGTGCCGGGCTGTGCCGCAGCAAGCCGCGGCGATTGAGACGTGCGCCCAGGCCCCCGGCGACAGCAATTAGGATGCCGCTGGCGCCGAACATCCAGTCCGGCATCTGGAGCTGGTTCAGCGTGAACGGTGCGATCGTGTAATAGCCGAACAGGATCAGGTTGAAGCCGGCCACCAGCCACGCTGCACTCCACAGCTGCCGGTCGCACGCCATGCGCCATGCGGTAGGCAGCAAAGGCGCGGGCGCCGCGGCGTGCGCGGGGCGGGTTTCCGGCAGGCTGGCTCCGCACAGCAGGAAGACCAGCGACAGCGCGGCCAGGCAGACCAGCACACCGTGAACACCGTAACGCGACGCCAGCATGGCGCCCAGCGGCGGCCCGACCGCCGGCGACAGGGCCAGCACTGCAACGATGGTGGAAAACACCGCCGCCAGCTGGGCGCCCTGGAAGCGGTCGCGCAACATGGTCTGGACCACGATGGAGCCGCAGGCAGCACCGAAGCTTTGCAGTGCGCGTGCCAGCAGCAGCGTGCCGAAGCTGCCTGCCGCCAGGGCCAGCAGCGCGGCCAGCGCATAGCATGCCAAGCCGGCCAGCAAGGCCGGACGCCGCCCCTGCAGGTCGGACAGGCGGCCCCAGAAGAGAACGCCGACAGCGAAAGCGGCGAAGTCGATGCTGACGGCCCACTGCGCCATGCCCGGCGCCACCGCGAACGCGGCGGCGATCCTGGGCAACACCGGCGCATAGATCGTTTCGCTCAACTGGGGAAAGGCGAGCAGCAACAGTACGGCGGCCATGGCGGCGCGGGAAAGTGGTTTGCCGTTCATGCGGCGCTTAGTCGTTTGTTGGCGGGAAACAGGCGTGCCAGCGCAGCGTCATTGAGCGCTTGCAGCAACTGGTGGCGGCGCCGCGCTTCCGCGCGTTTTTTGGACGGGACGCTTTCCAGGTGCAGTGCGGGCAGGGGCAGGCAGGGCAATTCAAAGTCGCCATCGGCGCGCCCCCTGGCGCCCATCTCCCGCCACATGCTGTCGTAATCGGCCTTAATCCTGCCGCGGCGCACCGAGCCGCGCGCCACAGTGCGGTTGTCGTTGCCGACCAGGCGCAACTGCTCGCACTCCAGCACCAGGCCGAATTGTTGGACCAGACGCAGCAGCAGGTCGCGCGGGCGCAGGCCGTACAGGTTACGGGTGGCGCTGCGCACCAGTTCCAGACCATCGGCGGCGGGGCCTTGTGCGCAGCCGATGGCGACGCAGGTCTGGCCGTTGTCGCGTAAGAAGGAAAAAGCGACCGTATAGACCGGACCCTGCGCGCTGCGCAGCCGCAGCGCCAGCTCGCCTTCTCGCTCCATCACCGCCACCGCGCACAGTTCGATGGCGTAAGGCGTCTCGTCCTTGCCGACAAAGCGCACCAGCGTGACTGGCTTGCTGGCTGCCTTGATGAGCAGCGGCGCCAGGCCATGATTGCAGATGATACGGTAATGGCCGGCCAACGCTTGAAGGCGGGCGGCGCGGTCCAGCCGGCGGCTGAACCACGGCCGGAACGGCTTTTGAACCAGGTGCGGGCTGGTCAATGCAAATTCCCGCATCGGGTAATCGTTCAGCAGGTCGAGCCAGCGGCGCACCAGCCGCGGCGTGGGGAGACAACGCAGCTCCAGCTTGAGCAGGGCGCACAGACGCGACAGCCCCATCTTGCCGGTCACGGCAGTGCGCAAACCCACGGTTCGGGTCGGCCGTTCCTGCGGACGCATGCGCATTGCACAGGCGCCCGACACCAGGCACACGCCGAGCCAGGCGCCGCTGACGCAGAGTGCGGACAGCACTTCGCTTGGGTATTGGGCGCCGACGCAGACCCGGCTCACGGCGACCAATGCGATCAGCAGCAAGGCAAAACCGGCGACGGCGGCGCGCTGCCAATTGGGGGGCCGGCGCCCGGCCAGGTAAGTACCGCCAATGCCGATGAGCAGGATGGTCATGGCGGTAGCGCCACCCGCAGGCTTGATCAGTGCCAAGCCGAGCAGCAGGGCCGCCAGCCAGGCGCGCCTGCCCCTCAATAAGAAATGCAAGGCCAATGGCAGACTCAGCAAGGCAATGGCGGGCCCACTATTGACATGGCTGAGCGTGCGCAGCAATGGCGTTAGCCATGGCGCCGTGTGCTGTGTGAGCCAATAGGC
This sequence comes from Pseudoduganella sp. R-43, assembly GCF_049913255.1. Classification (NCBI taxonomy): domain Bacteria; kingdom Pseudomonadati; phylum Pseudomonadota; class Betaproteobacteria; order Burkholderiales; family Oxalobacteraceae; genus Pseudoduganella; species Pseudoduganella sp. R-43. The sequence goes on along the minus strand of NZ_CP183988.1, from coordinate 4,587,893 downwards.
GACGCGCAGATCGAAACGCGGCAGCACGCCGGAAATGTGTCCCAGTCTGGACCAAGCGGCAAAGTAGGCGGCGGCCAGCAGCAACAGCAGCAGGCCCGTGAATTCGGCCCAGCTGTCGTCGGTGGTGGGGCGATTGTTAAGTTTGTTCATGACTGGTTCCACAAGCAAATCGGCCCGGCACACGGCAAGAGCGCGAGCAGCGGCTCTGGCGCGCATGCAGTGCGTGGGGACGGGATGCAAAATGGTAGGGCCAGTCCGGGCATGGCAGACTGAACCGGGCGCTTTCTCAGACGGAATTACCCAAAATCAATTCGGCCTGTGCAGATATGCGCTTTCCAGCGCGGCGTTGCGGCGGGCGGCCGTGATGTAATCCAGCAATAGTCGCTGTGCATCAGCATCGGACGCGGCGCGCGCCGCCACCAATTGCTCGGGATAATGAAAACCGGATTCGTGCAGAATCCGGTTGGCCAGTTTCACGGCCCCGCCCATATTGCGAAACGGGTTTTTGGCTTTCATCGACAGGTCGGTCATGGCGTTGATATAGCCGAGCAGGACCTTGCGCGCATACTCGGTCGGATGCAAGCCGTCGGCGGCGAGATAGCTGGTCTGGGCATCGTACAGATAAATCTTGCCGTGCATGGGGCTGGCGCCCGTGCTGGACTTGGCATTGCCGAGTTCCTCTTGCGCGACGGCCGGATCGAATTCGAATTTCCAGGCGCCAGCGGCCCGGACCCGCATGGTTTCGACCAGGCTGCGGAAGGTCTTGCTCTTCAGGAAGCGCTGGGTGATACGCTTCACTTCCCTCAGCTGGGGCGAGACGTCGCCCACGTTGTCCAAGCCGAAATCGAACTGTCCCTGCAGTTTGCTCCAGCATTGGTCGACCGTGACGTCCGGCGGCCTCTGCAGCTGGTCCTCAAGCTGCCGCCATTGCTCGACGGTGACGCGCTGGGAAAGCGGTATGTCTTCCAGCATCGTGCCGTCGATTGGCGGCGCCCGATACCGGTCCATGACTTCGTCGAGCATGATGTTTTCGGCATTCATGTCCTGGATCAGGTGCGGACGGCGCGCGTCGTTGTCGCCGCCAGCCAGGTTGAGGTAGAGCAGGCGGTTGCGAACCGTAAAACCTGCCTCATGCAGCATCTTGTCGGCTGCCCAGCTCGGGCCGCCGAGATGCGGTTGATTGCGGCCCGGATCTCGCCATCCGGTCAGGGCGTGCATCAATTCATGAATGACCATATTCTCCTTGGTAAATAGGCCGGTTCCGCCGACTGAGGTAAAGGTGTCGTACACGCCGGCGTGTGGGAATTCTATATGGGAGGTACGCGGGTACTGGACCGGTGATTCGACTACTTTGCCGTTCAGACCAGGCACGCCGAAACGCAGATCCCAGCGCTTGTCGCCAGCCGTATCGTCATAATAGTTCAGCATGCGTCGAAAGGTGTAGCTGCGCTCGTACATCCGCTTGAGGAAGTTCTTCAAACCCTGCATGCCGTTGATCCCTTCGCTGGCCCATTCGCGCAGGGCATTGTTCTGTTCCTGGAAAGTAAAGCGGCGATTCAAGATGGCGTCGATATCGCGCACGCTGGCATCGGTGGCGGGTGCAAGCGAGCGCATGACATCGACCACCGTTTGGCGTTCCGCGATGGGGGTGCCGTGATAGTCGACCGGCACCTCAACGGTCGGCCGCACGCCGCCATTCAGCTGCAAGTCGGAATGGAATTTTTGCGTGGCGGAGTCGTAATGGATGATGCGTCCGGTGCCCACCGCGTGGCCGGTTTGCCAGTCGATCTCTTGGTAGGCGCCGCCAATGTTCCTGACCGGCACGACGCGGTCTTCTTCATTAGTCAACATCACCAGCTCGTGCCCTTGCCAAAGCACGCCGCGTTCGCCGTTGCGCACCCGCTGCGCCAGTCTGCGGAAAGCCGGCGGGACATTGCCGTCCCGGGCAGCAACACTGGCCGCGACGGCGGGCGGGCCGCCGACGACTTCGAGCGGGTCGGCCGGCAAGTCGCTCACCGTCACTGGGGATGTCAGGTCCAGCTTGTTGGCGATCTTGACGAAATCCTGCAGGCCCTGCCGTTGATTCATTGCTACCCGCATCATGTTCAGTTGGCGCAGGTTGACCCCTTCCATCGCGCCGGACAGCAGGCCCAGCACCAGCCGGCTGCGGTCGCCGTCCGACCAGCCTGAATAGACTTCGCGGACACTACCGACAAAGGGAATAAAGACGAGGGTTCTGTCCAGCATCCGCGACCGGGAACGTGTGCTCTCGAGGTCGGTGTTCAAGCCCGGCACGATGCGATTGATTTCCGCCGTCACCTTCTCTTCGGTCGGCACGACCCCCTGCACCCGTAGGTTTTCGAGCGCCACGGCGCGCACCCGGGGATCGTTCGGCAGGCCGTCATTGAATAGCAGTTCAGCGTGCAACAATTCCGTGTACGGTTTAATGACGCGACCCGGGTTGAGCCGCAGCATAGTTCCCACGAAGTCCGGCGCACCGAGGCGCTCCATGAAAGCGGGCACGAGGCGTAACGCCTCTTCATCGCTCAATCCATAGCGTTTGAGGATTTCGAATGCTGCTGTTTCCCGGTCGAATTTAGGCGGTCCCCCTATCGCGGCCTGCAGGCGCTCGCTGCCATACTGCAGCGCAGCGGCCAGCTTTTCGTTCGTCGTGTCGCCCAGCAGCACTTCGCCCAGCAAATTGTTCTGCTTCGCCCACTGGGCCACCTGCCAGATCCGTTCGTGGCCCGTCCCCTCCGGTGGCCGGCGATGGCCGGTTTCTGCGCGCAAGGCTTCGAAGCAGGCGGCGAGCGCCTGGCGCCTGATGCTGTCGTTGCGGAACATCCACCAAGTTTGGCCATCATTCCATTTCTTGCCGACATCGACCATCCAGGCGAAGGTCCTGTAGTCGCGCTGCGGATGCTGCGATGCTCCCTCGAAGCCGCGTTGCAAGATCGACCGGAACTGTTCGAAACGCTGGGCGGTGCTCATGATGTCGACTCCGCTGGCATTGGCCAAGTGCATCGAGAACAGCAGGCGCGGGTGGATTGGGAAGGTAGAGCGGTCAGCCACCCAGGCATCTTCCACCTCCTTCAAGGCAAGCAGCAATGCTTCATCATTCTCAAAGTCGGCGGGGACAGGCTGCCCCCGGTATTTGGCGATGCGGATGAGGGTGCTGGCCAGCGACTGCTGCGCAGTGCCGATCTTGTACTGTGTACTCTCCCCCAGTTCGGCGAATCTGGCTTTCAGCATTTCGCGCTTCTTGTCGATGCCGACGTTGGCATGCACTGGATCGCGCCACAGGTCAGGCATGGCCAGCACCTCATCGAAGGTCTGGTTGAAAGCGTTGCGGATCGAAAAACCGTCGAATTGCGGGGCGCCGGCGGCAGCGGCGGATGGGCGCATCAGATTGGCGTGGGCTTGCTTGCTTTGCGACTCCGCTCGTAGTGCATTCTGGAAGCGCTGCTGCAGGTAGGCAAGGGACGGCGGAACGGTGTCTTCGGCGTCGTCCGCAGCCTGGTTTTGCAGCTTGTGGTGGAGGAGGGCGGCTTCGTCGAACCAGCCCTCGTCTTCCAGCAGGGTCACGTTGAAGCCGGTTTCAAAGGCTTTCGGCAGGTTGCGGCCATGGTGCTGGAACACGCCCTGCAACAGCGCCAGCGGCTTGTCGCGTTGGGCCCTGGCCTTGCCATAGTCGATCCAGCCGTCGAGGATGCTCGACAGCAGCCGCAGGTAGACCGTATCCGAGGGACCGGCGGCTGGGCTGGCCGTCGTGTTCGACGGCGGCCGCGTGGTCAAGGTGCTGGCGTCCGCGCCGGGCAGCGTAAACATGTTGGCCATTCCGTTCAGCACCGAGCCGGCGCCATTGGCCGCCGCCGAGGCGCCATTCGACAGTGTCGTCCGCGTAGCCGTGAGCGCGCTCCCGGCCAAGGTAACCATGCTGTCAAGCAGTGTGGTGGCGGGACCGCCCTCCGTGGTCGTCGCGCTGCCAGCCGGCTCGGTCGTGCTGGCGGCCGGCTCAGTCGCGTTGCCCACCGGCTGCGCGGGAAACTGATGCGGCATTTTCTGCGTAAGATAGTCACTGAAACCCTTGATCTTCGTGCTCTGGCTGCCCAGCATCTGCGTCGCCATCGCGGTTGCATTTCGCGTCAGATGCACGATGGTGATATTCATCGGGGTCTGGAACAGTTGTCCGAGCCAGCTGGTATGGTTTAGGGCGCCTTTCAGCGCATCGTCGCGGATCTTCTGGCCGCGGGCGTTCACCGTACGGTTTTCCATTTTACTGAAGACGCCAACGCAGGACTCGCGATTGTCGCGGTCTTCGCAATTGCCGAACAAGGCAGCTTCCCGCGCCGCCTGGAATTCGTCGAGGGCGAACTGCGCAGTCTGCGTCGCCAAATTCACCGCAAAGTCGCCCGCTTCGTTCAAGACCGAAGGATAACCAGTCGCCAATTGCTGGCTGGCCTCAGGCGGCGGGAGGCGGGGCTGCGACAAGCGCAGATAGCCGACTACGGCAGCCTTCGCGCCAAGATGTGTGGGATCCGGCAGTTCGGTGTATTGCTCGCCTTCCTTGACAAAACGGGTATTGCGCTTGGTCGAGCCCAACAGCAGCTTTTGTGCCTTTCTCGATCTTAGCTGTCCGCTGCGCGCCTCGGCGTGCAGGGCTGTCCACATGTCGTGCTGGCGGCGTAACGCTGCGATCTGTTCGCTAGACTTGCCTTCTTCCTTCAGGCCTTCCAGCACGAGGTCCCTGAATTCCTCCATCACTTGCGGGTAGTTGTCAGGGTTGACGTGATACACGACGTGTTCTCCGCGCCGTTCCTTCTTTGCTTTCGGCTGGCTGCCGCTGGCGCCACCCAACGGGTCGGCGCTGGGCGTGGGCGTGGCATTGTGTAAGCCGGGACCGCCGGTATCGTGGCTGGTGGACTGGCTAGCGCCGGCGTCCTGGATCAGTCTCAACGCGGGAATGAAAGTGCTGTCGAAGAGATTGGAGAGCTCTTGTTCAGAGTAGGCGCCGGCTGTGCAATGGGTATGGCCGAGATGCTCCGCCGCCGAGGTTTGGTTGGTTCCAAAGGGCCACATATTGGTTTCCGTTCAGGCGTCCAGGCATTGCGCGGCGCGCGCGCGTTTGGACAGGAATGCTTCGATTTCGCGCTCAAGGCGCTCGCTGTCGATGCAGGCGGCCGGCAGCGACACGTGATAGACGAAAGCGCGCTGAAATGCGGAGACGGACAGCACGCCGCCGCCGCTGCCCGCTTCCAGACAGTTCATCTTCAACAGCTTCAGGGCCAGTCCGGGTATGGGCCTTGCCGGCAGCGGCGCCAGCACGGCATGGATGTAGAGCCGGTTGGTGGCGCGCCTGAACCGCAGATGGATTTCACTGCCGTCACCCAGTCGCAAGCCGGCGCCGCCATCCGCATCGAGCGTGAGGCCGGCGATCCGGTATCTGATGCCCAACGCCTCGACGTATTGGCGGATCTGAAATTCCTCCTTCAAAGGCTACACCGTATGCAATCAATTCTGAGGGCAGGAGCATAACGGTGCTGGTCTCCCCCTGGGCTAGGCGGGGGCAAGTTTCGGACTACGCCGAATAACAAGCGTGAATTGGTCTGGATTTGCACTGGATGTCGGCTCCGGCAAAGGCATGGCCGGCACCACCAGCCGGGGAACCGGGGGCGAGATAATGACAACCTGGCCGCGCCGCTAATTTCATTCACGGCGGTCGACGTCAAATAGTCGGACTAATTTACCCGAACCCTCCAGTTGTCATTCTTCACTCATAGGCGATGCGTCGCGCGCAGCCACGCTCGGGCCACAGTCGGAGCTGCCTCGCTGTGGGATTAGATCTCAACTTAGTTTCCGTAGGACTGACATATGAAAGTAATTCGAGCAATGATCTGCACCGCGATTTTTGCGAGCGGTCTCCCTGCAATGGCGACAGCTGGCGAAGTCCTGCTCAAGATCGGACTTGCCGCGCCAATGACTGGGCCAATTTCGCACCTGGGAAAAGATATTCAGTCAGGTGCGCGCTTGGCACTCGACCGGATCAACGCCCAACAGCCTGTGATTGGGGGCGAGAAGGTTCGGTTCGAAATGGTCGTGGAAGACGATCAATCGGATCCGCGCGTCGCCACGCAAGTGGCAAATCGGTTGGTGGACCAGAAGGTCGTTGCTGTAATCGGTCACTATAACTCCGGAACGACCATTCCCGCCTCGAGGATTTACGCTGCCGCAGGTATTCCGCAAATCTCACCAGGGTCGACCAGCCCTGTTTATACCCATCAAGGGTTGAATACGGCATTCCGAAATATCGCCAATGACGACCAGCAAGGCTCAGTTCTCGGCAATTTCGCCTACGATAAATTAGGCGCCAGAAAAGTGGCCGTGATCGATGATCGAACGGCAGCGGGGCAAGGACAGGCGGACCGATTTGCCAAAGTATTTGCGCAGCGTGGGGGGAAGGTCATCGGTCGCGAGTACACCACCTACACGGCATCTGATTTTACGGCAATTCTCACGAAAATTAAGGGTTTGAATCCGGATCTTATTTACTACGGCGGTATGGATTCGCAGGCTGGTCTCATGGTAAAGCAAATGGCCAGACTGGGAATTAAGGCGAAGTTGCTTGGAGCGGATGGCATGCAATCATCCATTTTTACAAAGCTTGCAGGTCCCGACGCGGAAGGGCACATGGCCTCTTCGATTGGTATGCCAAAAGAGAGTATGCCTGGTTACGCGGCGCTCAATTCGGCATTTACCGAGAAGTACGGCGAGATGCAGGCATACGCGCCTTACAGCTACGATGCGGTCATGATCCTGGTCGAGGCCATGAAGCAGGCTAACTCGACGGATCCTGTAAAGTTTCTGCCGGCCCTGCGCAAAATTCATTACAAGGGCATTACAGGAACCACTGAGTTTGATGACAAGGGTGATGTGAAGAACGGGTCAATTACCCTCTACCGAGTCACGAACGGCGAATGGCGAGCGATCGCGACTTCGCAGGGCGCACGACTGTAAACCCTAGTTGGCCTTCCGTATCCTTGCGTTTCCAGTCACACCTTCCGTGAATTGGTCTGATTCTAGTTAGCCGGGTGCGTCCTGCGTGCGCGGGTCTTTTAGGATGGCTCGTTGCCCAAACGGGCCTAATTCAATTCTAACGAGGGATCAATGCCGGTTGGCGAAAACAGTATGGAAAAGCGTGTCATGAAATCGATCTTGACACACGAGCATTACGAGCATGGCCGGCGTGATGCCAGGGCGCTGTTTGAATGGAACTGGCCCGATGACGGCAACACGGCGGCTTGGCTGGACGATAAGACCACCGATGCGCGGCGGGTCGTGAACCGCCTGTGCAGGTCGATGGACAACTTGTTGTCCAACTTGCGCGATTCACCCGGCGACGGGGACAGCTTGGCGGCATACGAACACTGCCTGACGGCTTTTCTGGAACATTACCAACACTGTTTCGCGCGCCCGTCTTCCGCCGCGGCGGTTCAGAACGCGAGGCTGATGCAGGAAATATTCAAGGTTTATGACGAGGCTCCAGCTGTGCGGCGCGCCCGTGTACACGCTTATCGCAAAGCGCTGCAACGTCTTCGCTATGGGCCTGTCGCGACGATGTTCGCCCTGGGCATATGCCGTTTCGGGCGCCACGAAATGGCGCGGCGCGCCAACGCCTGGCCATATGACGAGCCATTCCGTTTGCATGGCCGTGGCGCGGATTGGTGGCGCACGTGCACAATTTCCGATTTACGCCGCATGCTGTGCGCCGTGGCCGATCCGTACATTGCCGGACAGCTGTATTCGCTGCAATGGAACAGGGATATGGATGATGCGCAATTGGCCGGCCAGGCGTTCAATCGGAATTTCGTTTATCTGCCCAGGTCCCGGGCACCGGCATTGATGGCTGGCTTCGACGCGAGCCTTTAGGCTGCGTCGCCCGCGGCATCTGCACTGCCCGGCGCACGCCGGGCACCTCCCGCTTTACCTCATTGCTTTAGTACGAAAGCAGCCAGGGCGCGCGCTTCCTCTGGTTTCAACTGGCCGAACGGCGGCATTGCGACCGGGCCCCATTTTCCGGCACTGCCGCCTTGAATGCTCGCGCTAGCCTTGTCCAGGGCGGAAGCATCGCCGCGGTATTTCCTGGCGATGTCTTTGTAGGCTGGGCCTACGACCTTGGCGTCGATGGCGTGGCAGCTAAGGCAGGCATTTGCCGCGAGCAGGGCTTTCACGTCCGGCGCCTTGGCATTACCGGCACCGGCGTCCGGCGTGCCGGGGCGGACCGGCGCCGCGCTGCGCAGTGCGGCCGGAAGTTCGCTTTCCTTGGCGCTGCCGTACGTCACGGCGAGGTAGGCGCCGACCTGGCGCACATCGTCTTCGCTGAGCGGCGCGCCGAACAGGTCGCGCATCTTGGCCGCCTCCTTGGTCCATTGCGCCAGCGTCATATGCGGCGCCTGGTATTCCATGTAATCGGCGGAATGGCAGGTGGCGCATTTTTGCAGCGCGATCTGATAGCCGGGCAAGGCCGATGGCTTCAGCTTGGCCGTCTCAGGCGGCAAGGTGATGGCGTGCGGCGCGGCCATGGCGAAGGTGGTGCTGGCCAGCAGGGCCAGGGCACCGAAAGCGTGGCTGAACTTCATTGAATTCCTCATCAGGCAAGAGTGATATGGTAGGACTCGATCGCGTGGCGGCGGTAACCGCCGGGATTCCAGTCGACCTGCATGGGCTGTACTTCGCCGCGCCGGTTGCTGGCGCGTACCATCAGTACCGCAGGGCCCTTGAGGGCGCCGAAGCTGACGGCCAAGCGCCACTCGCGGAAGGAGTAGCGGCCAAGGTTCTGGCCGAGGCTTGCAGCCCGCCAGCTGCGCCCGCCGTCGGTCGACACTTCCACTGTCTTCAGCCCACTGCCGTCGTCGAAGGCAATCCCTTTCAGTTCCACGGGGCGTCCGGCTGGCAGCACGGCGCCGGAAGCGAGGCTGGTGATGAAGCTGCGCACCGGCAGCCGGCCGATCGGCTTGGTGTGCCCGGCGGGAGCGCCCGGGGTGACGCAATGGCAGTCATTGTCGGGCAGGCGGTAAGCTTCAGTCATGAAGGCGGCATCGTGACCGCCGAACGCGGTATCGATGACTTCGATATCGGACAAGTGCTTGACCCAATAGGTGCCGAAATAGCCTGGCACGATCAGTTTGAGCGGATAGCCGTTCAGGAATGGCAAGTCTTCCCCGTTCATGCCCCAGGCCAGCATCACGTCCTCCTGCAGCGCCACGTCGATATCGAGCGCTTTTCTGAAGTCCGGCGTGCTTGGCAGGACCGGCTGATCCAGTCCGTTAAAGACCACTTGCCGGGCGCGGCCTTGCAGGCCCGCCTTTTCCAGCACGGTCTTGAGCGGGATGCCGACCCAGCGCGCGTTGCCCATGGCGCCGTTGCCGAGCTGTGCGCCCGCCACGCGTGGCGAAAGATAGCCGCGGCCGTTGCCGGAGCATTGGTTGACCGCGATCACTTCCGCGTGCGCACCGAGGTCTTTCAGCTGGTTCAGCGAAAGGCTGAGCGGCGTCTTCACCTTGCCCTTGATCTGCAGGCGGTAGGTTTGCGGGTCGACCGCGAGCGGAATATTGGCCAGGTGGTAACGCACGTAGAAGGCGTCATTTGGCGTGATCGGGCCATGATTGAAGACTTCGAACGGCGTCTCCAGGTGCGGCGGACGGGTGGTGACGCGCAGCAGGGGCCGTTTCTGGGGATAGGCGACAAGCGGGCGTGGCCCGGCCGCGAGCGCGACATCGTCGTTAGCCTGCGCCGTTTGTGCGGCAAAGCCCAGCAAGGGACTGGCTGCGGCCACGCCGACGACGGCGCCCATGCCTTTGACAAATTGCCGGCGGCCTTTGGGGGCCGCGCTGTTGTGGTCGGTCATTGAACACTCCATTGGATTAAAAAAGAAGCGCCAGGCGTGGCTGGCGCTTCGGATAGTGAGGCCGTGGGCCTCGTCAAGGCTTCATGACATCGCCGTCATAGAGCATCAGGTAATGCTGCTGGCCGCCAGGTTTGAACGGATGAAAGCCAATCTCCAGGAAGGCGGATACCAGGTTGGCAAATACCAGCACCGCAAACAGCGTCGACGCGACGCGAGTCCAGGATGCGCTGCAAGCCACTGTCCGCTTGCCCAGCCTGGGCGCGAGCGCCAGCATGCAAACGCAATACAGAACGGCTGCGGTCAGGGCGAGATAGCTGGCGGTGTACATGTGCAAGCCGAGGAAGGTGGTGCCGGTCGGTGGCGTGCCAGGCAGGACTTTGACGAACATATGCATCAAGGAAATGACGCTGCCGACCAGGGCTCCGAGCGCGGCTAGGACATAGTTGGCATTGCTTGCTTCCTCCTGCCTGACATTGAGCAGCAGTCCGCCGCCAAACAACAGGAAGCCGGCGCGCTCCAGATTGCAAAGCGAGCAGGGCAGTTCATCCATGAAAAGTTGAAAGTAAAAAGCGATGAGCAGCACCAGGCACACGCCCATTAGGGTCAGCGAGTCAATTAAACGGTTCAGTTTCATGATGGCTCCTTACCACGAGCTGAGCGTGCGGAATAGCGGCATATGATGGCTGCCATGGTAGACGCCCCAGATGACGATCATCAGGATCGACAGCAGCCACATGCACTGCGCCACAGTGCGCGCGTTCGGGCGCAGCGACAGCACGGTTGCTGCGCATAAGAAAATGAATGGGATAAATCCGATAAACACATTGACCTCCTTTTGAAGTAGAAGCGCAACCATCGTATGCCTGTGGCCGTGCGACGCGCTGGACGTTGCCAAATGTCGGACTGAATTACCAATGGGTAACGATTTATGCAGGTCAAGCGGGCAGACCGGCTTTGCTGTCCGGGATTGGTCCGGGAATTCTTGCGGGGCCGCCAGGCAATGCCGGGCACGGCATATAGTCTTCGGTCGGCGCGCCAAAGGCGGGCCCGAAAGGAGAATGTTATGAGCAAAACAAACGAGAACCAGCATGACAGGCGCATGGTGGCCGGCATGCTATTGATGGATTGCCTGTTCGCCGCAGCCTTGCTGTGCGTGCACTGGGCGACCACTGTTTCAACCTGAAGGAGGGCGAATCGCTTGACTATTTACCTCGACCCAATCCGCACCACGTCGCTCACCGATGAGGGCGATGAACTGGCGGTGTGGCAACCTGGTCACGTCATGACGCGCGAAACGTACGCGCGGGTTGTCGGCCAGGACCGTTCCGAACTGCCCGAACAGGGCACAGACTGCCCCGCCTGACTGCCGGGCGTCTGCAGCCCTCACCCGGCCAACAGGCGCAAAGCAGGCCGGAGGGTGGCGCGCAGGCGCGCTTCATCGCTGCCCCCGTCGGCGGTGAGGCGCACAATCAAACCGAACCGGCCAAGGCGGTCCAGCACCAGCTGGGCTTCGCCATGCCGCTCTGGCGCCTCGAACTGGCGCTGCATCAGCCGCTGCGCGTCGGCCAGCGTCATCTTCTTTTCCGCAAATGCGACACATAGCCGGCCGCCGCTCAAGGCCGACAAAATCAGCTCGCCACATCGATAGCAGTCATGACTGGGCTGGCCCAGCCTTAGGCTGGTCAGCAGGCTGTGGCACACCGGGGCGGCCAGGGGAAGGTCTCGGTCCATGACAGTGAGTGCCTGCCTGTCTCAAGGCAGTTCGACAACGGGAGAGCATTCCGTATATCTTTTTTTGCAACGCATGGTTTTTTCCCGAATTAACAATCTATACTGAAACTTTACGGGGATTAACGTACTTGCAATTATGTAGTTACTCCGGCTTCGCTACCTGAAAGGTGCTGCCGACAGTCGCCGGCAAGCCTGCCTTCGTTTAACTGGAGAAGAAGATGCGCAACCCGACGCTCGTGGCGGCGAAGCCCGCCATCCTGGTAATTGAAGACAACACCAGCAATTTGTCGCTGCTGAACAACCTGCTCAAGGACCAGTATCGTGTCACGCTGGCCAATAGCGGGGCGCGTGGCTTGCGTGCACTGGAAATTCCGCCGCTGCCGGCCTTGATTCTGCTCGATGTCATGATGCCCGAGATGGATGGCTACGCCGTCCTGTCGCGCATCAAGGCCAATCCGCTGACGGCCGAGATTCCGGTGATTTTCCTGACCGCCAAGAGCGAGGCGGAAGAAGAGCAACGTGGCATCCGGGCGGGCGCGGTTGATTACATCACCAAGCCGATTTCTCCGGCCATCGTGCTGGCGCGGGTGGGCAAGGAGCTGATGGTGCGCCAGGCGCGCCGTACCCTGCAGCGCCACAACGATTGGCTGGAAGAGCAGGTGGCAGCGCGCACGCAGGAGGTGGAAAAGATGCGCGACGGCGTGATCTTCGCCATGGCCTGCCTGGCCGAGACGCGCGACAACGAAACAGGCAACCATATTAGGCGCACCCAGCACTATGTGGCGGCGCTGGCCAATGCGCTGCGCGAGCACCCGCGATTCCGCCGCGTGCTGACGGCGGAAAACATCGAGCTGCTTTACAAGTCGGCGCCGCTGCATGACATCGGCAAGGTGGGCGTGCCGGACCAGATCCTGCTCAAACCCGGCAAGCTGACCGAGGATGAATTCGAGATCATGAAGAAACATACCGATTACGGCCGCGATGCCGTGCAGGCGGTGGAAGAGTATCTCGGCAGCAGCAACGGCTTTCTGCTGTTTGCCCGCGAGATTGCGTACGGCCACCAGGAGAAATGGGATGGCACGGGCTACCCGCAAGGCTTGCGCGGCGACGCGATTCCGGTCTCGGCGCGCCTGATGGCGGTGGCGGACGTCTATGACGCGCTGATCAGCAAGCGGATCTACAAACCAGCTTTCTCCCACGAGCAGTCGGTCGCCATCATGAGCGAGGGACGTGGCAGGCACTTCGACCCTGACGTGCTGGACGCCTTCTTGGCGATCCAGGACCAGTTCCGCGGCATTGCCGCCCGCTACGTGGACGAGGACTGAGGCGGCGGTGGCACTGGGCCGGCCAGCATGGCGTGGCCGATTTCCTCATCAATCTCGTGCAGCTCGTCGACCGCCATGCCTTCCAGTTCCTGGATGGCGCGGTACAGCAAGGCCACAGCGCGCAAGGTGTGCGATGGAATGTGGCTGCCCACCCGGCCGGTGGCGTACAGCTGGCGCGCCAAGCCGGGGTATTTGATGATGGGGACGTGTCGCTGGCGCGCCAGCGCGCGCAGCTGGTCGGCTTCCCCGTCGCGCCCCTTGTCGACGATGCGCGGCAAGCCGTCGCGCTCGGCGCTGTAGGCCAGCGCCACCGCAATGTGCTCGGGGTTGACCACCACGGCGTCGGCCTCCGGTGCGCGCGGGCTGCGCCGCTCTTCCATCACGTTCTGTTTGGCAATCCCCTTGCGCTGGCCCTTGGTATGCGGGTCGCCCTCGGATTCTTTATGATCGCGCTTGACCTCGCTGATATCCATCATCATGCTGCGGTAGTTCATATAACGCTGCAGGGCCAGGTCGGCCAGCACCAGCACCAGCAACACACCCAGGCAATGGTGAGTGACGGTACGCATGGCCGCCATTGCCGCCAGCCAGCCTTGTTGCGGCGTCAGTACGTACAACTGGGCCAGGCCGGGCAACTGGTCGCGCAGGCAGCCGTAGCCGGTCGCGAGCAGCACGCTCATCTTGAGTGGCCCCAGCAGCGCCATCAGGAATTTCTTCGGCGCCACCAGCTGTTTCAGGTTGCTGCCGATGTCGAAGCGCTGCGTGCCTTTCTCCAGCGCTTTGGGTGCGATATTGAAACCGGTCTGCGATAGAACGGAAAGCGCGGATACTAGGGCCGCGACGCCGGCCATGCACAGCATGATCAGTACGGCGGCGCTGAAGGCGGACCAGGCACTGTCGAGCGGCACCCGGCCGGGGCGCGCAATGGCGGCCAGCGCCTGCAGCATATCGTTCTGCAGCAGGGTGCGCCATGCCGGCTCGGCGGCCAGCACGGCCTCGGTCCCGATGGTCCACAGCAGCAGCTTGGACAGTTCCTGGCTCAAGCCGAATTCGCCATGCTCGCGTGCGTGGCGCTTGCGCTGTTCGCTGGGCGGGTGGGTTTTGTCGCTCATGGGCGCAGGGCCTGCAGCACGGCGTCGCCCCACCATTCGCCGGCGTGGGTGGCGATAAAGGGCAGCAGGGCCGGGAAGCACATCATCAGCATCCACAGCGCCAGCATGGCTTTGACCGGCATGGCGACCTGGTAGACATCCAGCCCCTGCAGCACGCTGCTGCCGATCGCCAGCACATATTCGGCCAGCATGGTCACCAGCAATACCGGTGCGCTGTACAACATGGCGTCGGCCATCAAGCGCGTCAATGCCGCCAGCATTGCTTGATGCGCGGCCGGCGCATGCAGCGGCGCCAGCGTGAGGGCCGGCCACAGCTGGTAACTGTCGGCCATCACATCAAACAGGCGCAGGAACAGGCCTGTTTCAATCAGATAGACCAGCAAAGCCCGTTCGCACAGCTCGCCGAGGATCGAAGAATCGGCCTGCAGGGATGGGTTGATCTGTTGCGCCGCATTGGTGCCGCGCTGGTTGTCGATCAGCGTACCGGCTGCGCGCATGGCCCAGAACGGTACGGCGAGCAGGCAGCCTAGCAACACGCCCAGTAGCACTTCCTTCAGGGCCAGCGCGCCGCCCTGCAAAAAAGTCAGCGGCTGATGCTGCAGCAAAGGCCACAGCAGTTGCGCCTGCGGCAGCGAGAGCGCCAGGCAGAAGGCGCTGCGTTCGAGCCCGGCCATATGCTGCCGTCCCAGCGCCGGCAGCACCAGGGCGCAGCCCAGCATGCGCGGCATGGCCAGCGCCAGGCAGCTGACCGGCAGCAGAAAGTTCGGCAGCGGCGCGGCAGCCATGTGGGGTTAAACGGCGCCTGCGCGCCGCTCGGCCCGCGCGATGCGCCGTTCCATGTAGGCACGCCATTCTGGATCGTCGAAGCGTACGCCATAGATCATCACGTCGTCAACGCGGTCGCCATAGCAGGCTGCACGCGGCAGGCAGCCCCATAAACTCATGCGGAATGCGCGGGCGACCATCAGGCTTTTGCGGTTGCCGCCGAGGATCCAGCAAGAAACGGCTTCGTAGCCATGGCGCGGCGCTTCGCGGTAGACTTCGGCGATCATCTTCATCGGCAAGGATTGTCCCTGCATGTCGTGCCGCACATAGATCGACAGGTCGCCGGTACGGTGGCAGACTTCCCGGCCCCAGACGATGGCGCGCAGCAAGGCCCAGGCGACAGGCTGGCCATCGTGCTCAATCACCCAATTCAGCCAGCCGTTGCGGCGCGATTCACGCAACAAATGGCCGACGTTGGCCGCATTGCTCTTGTTCAAGGTCGGCGAATGTCCGCCGCCGTTTACGGTTTCGTTATAGATGGCAGCGATCGCTTCGGCGTCCGTTTGCAGCGCTGTGCGCCAAACGAATGATCTATTCTGTTTCAAGCTTGTGTTCCTCAACGGTGACAGGGAGAGTCGTTGCGCAATGCCAGGCGCGGACGATATGGCGCGCGGTGGCGACGTCGATCGCGGCCGGCGCCGCTCGCGGCGTCTGGCCGGCGCTGACGCCGCATGGCAGGCGCAGGCGCAGGCGTTGCCAAAGGCCAGGCGCCAAGGCTTCGCAGGCCTGCTGTAGCTGCTGCCCGCCAATGTGCATCAGGGCCGCGGCGTCAGCCGGTGGCGCGAGATCCGGTTCCAGCGGCGCCAGCGGCCGCACGCGCGCCAGCCGCAATGCGGTGCGCCACTCCAGCGCACTGCCGGCATGGGCCAGGGGCTCGGTCAAGCCGCTCCGTGTAAAACCGGGCGTGCCAGCCCACCCGGCCATGCCCAGGAAGAGTTGCACCGCCGGCAGTTGTGCAGCCTGCCACGCGGCTGCAGGCAAGGAGCGCAGGGCGGGCGCGGCGGGCGGCGCCAGCAGCGGCAAATCATAGTGCAGGCAAAACAGCCGATAGGACAGGTGTTCCGAGGCCCCGCCTTGGCGTTCCAGGGCGATCCAGGGCGCGCCATCCGTCGCCTGCTCGCGCCAGCTGGGATCGGCCCCACGCCAGGGCGCGAACCACAGCGTGCGCCAGGCGGCATCAAGCGCCTCGGAATCACATCGGGCCGTCGTCATCATGCTCGACCGTGTTCGTGACCTGCCGGCGGCGCCAGGCCCAGACGGCCGTGCTGCCGAGCGCCAGCAGCGCGGCACCGCAAACGCCCAGCCATACGAAGCGGTGATCGTCCGGCGGTGGGGGGGACGGCGTCGCCTGTTCGGCCGCGACAAATACCACTGACACGCTGTGGGCTGGGGACGGGGCGTCCGCCAGTCCGGGGATGCTGGCCAGTACCAGTTGCCGGATGCGGCTCTCGTAGGCGACCGGGTCCCAGCCCGGACGGAATTTGATCAACACGGCGCATGAGGACGGCAGCACCGGTTCTCCCGCTACGATGCGTTCAGGCAGCACCGGGTGGACGCGGGCCAGCACCACACCGTCGATTTGCGACAGGGTATTTTCCAGCTCCGCCGCCAGCACCGACAGATAGCGCGCGCGCTCTTCGGTCGGGGTGGAGATCATGCCGTCCTTCTTGAACACCTCGCCCATCCGGGCAAAGCTGTCGCGCGGCAAGCCGCGCTCGTGCAGCAGGGCGACTGCCGTGGCCAGTTCGGCTTCGCCGACACTGACGACGAAACCTTGCTTGGCACTGCTTTTGTCGGCGCTGATGCCATGGTCGCGCAGTACGGCGACGATCTCGTTGGCGTCGCCTTCGGGCAGGCCGGTATACAGCTGGAGCGGGTGTGAGCATGCGGCCAGCATCAGGCAAGCGCATAGCAATGCCGCGCGCCAGCGGCGCAGGGGAGCGGACATCGGCGGCCTAACTCAATTTGGTCAGCTGGTCCACCGCGCTCACAGTCTTGCCCACCACCTTGGCAATCAGGTCGTTCTGTACACCTTGATCGACCAGTTCATTGGTGATTTTCACGATGCTGGCGGGGTCGCGTGTGGTTTGAACCTGCTCGATCTGTCGCGCCAGGCTACGCCGGTTCCGGCCCAATGCGTCTGTCAGCTCTTGCAATGCGCTGCCGGTGCGGCCCGGCTTGAGCACGGACCCAGGCAGAGGGGCCTGCAAGGCTTGGCGAAACACATCGACGTCGCGTGCGGCTGCGCTGTCAGCACCCGCCGCGCGAAGCGTGGCGGCACGTGCCGCAGCCACGCGCCCAAGCATGGCCGGCGCGCTCATCGTGGCGCCTCCAGCAGCTCCTGTTCCGGCAGCAGTTCCTCCAGATCGATCATGACCAGCATCTTGGCCGTTTCGATCAATGCGCGGCTCAGCGGGGTAGTGGCCGGCAATTCGTCGAACGCCTCGGCCAGGAAGCGCAGCAGGTCCTGGCGTTCCATCAAGCCCTCCAGCACGCACTGCTTGTAGACGGTGATCGCCTGGCCGTATGCAGTGGCCTCTTCCTGATCGGCGTTCGGTCCTGCCTGGGCCATCGCTGCCGGGTCGGCGGGAAAATCGGCGATCTCCAGTTCGCGTGCGCGCGCCAGCATGTCGACCAGGCTGGTTTGTACATTCAGTGAGAGCTGGGCAGTACGGATGGTACTGGACAGCATGCCTAACGCTTTGTCGGCGGTATGGCGATCTGCGCCCTGCGCTACGGTGCCGTGCTGAATGAACTCGCTCCAGCGGCCGCCATCTTGCGGCGCGGCAAAGGTGCAGGGATAGTCGTCCATGAGCCGTGCGATGCATGCGCGTTGTTGTGCCAAGCGCGGAGTGATATCAAGTTTGATTGCTTCGGACATTGCTTATCCTTGAAAAAAAAGCCAGTGCGTCGGCGCAAACGCACTGGCAAAAGATGTTAGAACGGCATTTGCAACATGCGCTGGGTACCGCACATGGCATACTGGGCCAGGCCTCCCAGGAAGCCGCCGCGGAAGCCGTCGCTCATGCCCTGGAACATGGAACCGAAATTGCGCAGCATATTGCCAATGCCGTAACCCATGTTGTACTGGGGGCCGCCGAAGCCGAAGGGGCCGCCGCCGAACGGCATGCCGCCGCCGAATGGCATGCCGCCACCCGGGTTTTCATTGATATGGACGCTGCGGTCAATATAGACTGGCCGGGTATCGATAGGAGTAGCCATACTTTTCCTTTCCTTGGTTGATTTAGAAACTACAGTCGGATTGAAGTGAGAAAGCCGTAGACAGCGGTAGTCTGCTCGAGGCCGTTCTTCAAACGCGCGTTTTCCGTTTGGTACCGCATTTGTTGCCGGGCCAATTGATAAGCTTGAATCTGTGAGCTGATCGATTCGCTATTGGTCAAATCCTTTTCGTAATCCACGAAAGGATTGCTGCCGGGGGCGCTAATGTCAGGCATTTGATTCTCCTGTTGTTAAAGGGGGGGCGGCACAGTATGCCGCTTCCTCGTTAGTGCAAGGCGAAGAATGCACGGTTCGCTCTTTCGGTCTGATCAGAACGAGTTGCCAAGATTCAGACCGACCGCGTTGAGCACCTGGTGTGCGACGTTGGCAAGCGGGTTGCCAGACTGCGCAGGAGCGTTTTTTGCACCGGACGAGGCGCCGCCGCCAAGCACGCCGCCGATGACTTTTGGGATAATGCCAAGGATACCGCCGAGTAGTTGCATAAAGTTCTCCTTTAAATGCCGGCGTATGCCGGCGTGGTTGAAATGGCGATGTGAGCCGCCTATGAGCCAGGCAAGCCGTGGTAGCCCAAGCTGGCCACCGCCTGCATTGCCTGGTTGGTGAGCGTGAACAGTTCGAGTCCCATCCAGCGCCCGCTGATTGCCAGAGTTAAACCCACGGCAAGCAATTTGAATGAAAACGGCAAGGCCTGGTCTTGAATCGACAACAGCGTCTGCACCAGCGACAGCACTACACCGACCAGTACCGCCACCGCCAGGGGCGGTCCGGATAGCCAAAGTACGAGCAGCATGCCGCGCTGGAATAACGCAATTGTTTCGACCATATCCTTTCTCCTATGTGTAAGACAGCATCAATCCTTCCGCCAGCTTGCTCCAGCCGTCGACCATGACGAACAGCAGCATCTTCAGCGGCAAAGACACCACCATCGGCGACACCATCTGCATGCCAAGCGCCAGCAGGACATTCGACAGCAGCAGGTCGATCACCACAAAAGGCACATACAGCACAAAACCAACCTGGAAAGCCACTGTCAGCTCCGAGATGACGAATGCCGGAATCACAACGGCGTAATCGCGGTCGCTGGCCTCGTTGGCCAGGGTGGTGCCGCGCCACTGGCGCTGCGCCAACGCCAGGAAATGGCTGCGCGTTTCGGGGGCGGTGTGCTGGATCATGAAGCTGCGCAGCGGCTCGCCCGCGCGCGCCATCTCGCCAAGCGACAGGCCCGCGGTCCGTTCAGTCACAGTGCCGCCTTGCCCGGGCAAGCGTGCCGCCGCGTCATGAAACACCGGCGCCATCACCATCAGGCTGATCGCCAGCGCCACACCATAGATGGCGATGCTGGGCGGCACCTGTTGCACGCCGATGGCGTTACGCACAATGACCAGCACCATTGAAACCTTGAGAAAGCAGGTGGTGCAAATTAACAATAGCGGAAGCAGCGACAGCGCCGCCAGGAAGAGGGCGATGCCGATCGGGTCGACGTTGCTAATGCTCACGCGCCGCCTTCCAGCTTGATGATTTCGACCGCGAGCGTGCCGTCAACCTCGATCAGTTCGCCGGAGCCGATGCGGCGGCCGTTAGCGACGATGTCGACTGCCGGGCGCGCCGGCATTGACAACTCGATGACGGCGCCGGACGCCAGGCTGCGCAGCTCGTTGACAGTGAAGTTCGCATGTCCAGCGACGAAGTCGACCCGGATCGGTAAGTCGTCCAGAGCAACCGGCGCGTCGGCGCCATCGATTTCGCTTTCCCATTCCGTGCTGTCGTGTTCCATGCTTGCGCTTCTCCAAGAGTCAAAGTAGAGGGTGCCGTCGCTTGCCGTGTAAGCGATCAGCGCGTGCCGGCCGAGCTTGATGCGCACGCGGTTGTCTGAACCGTAGTACTGCATCGCAATGCGCACGGCATCGCCGGGCCGCAGGGTACGTAGCGTGCGTGCCGTAAGGTGTGAGGTGCCCAGCCACAGCCGCCCGTGGCACGGCAGGGCATCGACGGCGGGGCAAGCCGGCGGTGCGCCGGCTTGCCAGCCGTCGCAGTGCAGCCATGGCAGCGCACTGGCTGCCGGGCAGCGCAGCGCAGCGCTATGGCGAAAACCATTGCTACCGCAAAGGGTAAGCAGCAAGTGGACGTCGTCGGATGCTGCGGCAACGGGCTGTGTACTGCACGTAGCGTCGCCGCCGAGCGCTTGACGCAGGTCGTCATCGACCATGCCCCAGGCAAGCTGCAGCATGTCATGCATTACCGCAGCCGGCCAAGCGGGATCGAGCGCAATTCCGCTCGCAATCTGCAGCAGGGTGAATTCCTCTATCTGCAATTCACCGTGTGCATTGCGTAGCGCAAAGCCTGCCTCAACTGCGCCTGCCGCGGGCAACGCGGAACGACGCAACTCGAAACATTGCCATGGTCCTTGCGTTGCCTTCCAGATCAACCCGCTTGCCAGCCTGCGTGCCAGCTGCGCTTGCGCGGCGGGCATGCTGCGCAACGAGACGCGGCGGGCAGGGTGGCTGGATGGTGTGGTGTTGGCTGGCATTGGCGACCTTTCGGCATAGCGCCCCTAGGGCTTGGGCTGTAGTGGCACGCCGCCAGCGAACGGTTCGCCAAAAAAAATACTGAACCGGCACCGCGGGCCAGCGCACTAAGCAGGCATGAATGATGAGTTGAATCCAGCTTTACTGATGCCGGTTGTGCGTCGTTTGCGGCTTGCTCCCGGTATGCCGCGCACGCCGGACGACGTGGTCCTGCCGCGCGAGCAGCTCGCCACCTGGCAGGAAGGCATGGAGCTGCTGCAATCCATGCGTGCGGCAGGGCAGGAAGAGGTCGAGGCAATGCGCCTCGCGGCGCAGGTCGAAGCCGAGGCAATCCGCGCGGCGGCCTACGACGATGCGGATGCCGTGCGCGCCGCGGCAGCCGACGATGCCCTGGCGCTGAAGCAGGAAGCCAGCCAGATGGTGTGGCGCGAAGCGCATGCTTTGCTGGAAGAGTTGCGGGGCCAGCGTGCGGCGTTGCAAACGGAGGCGGGACGTATGCTGGCACGACTGGCGCGGACGGCATTGCGGCGCCTGTTGCTTGAAGTGCCGCCAGGCTGGCCGGCGGTGTCCAGTGTGCGCCTTGTGTTGCGCGAATGGCGTGCGGCAGCTGGCACAAGCCAGGCGGTGCTGCGAGTGCATGCGCAAGACTATGACAGCTTGCCGGCGGAACTGCGCAGCGGTGACGCCTGGCAGTCCGTGGCCGATGCCTCGGTGGCGTCTGGGACATGCGTACTGACCGCTGGCGGGAGTGAACTGTCAGCCAATTTTTCCGCCAGCGTGAGCAGTCTCGTGGCAGCACTGGGCCGGCATGCGGGCGATATTTCGGAGGAAGCGCAATGAGTTACAACAATCCCTTGAGCCGTTTTGTCAGCGGCTTCGGCAACACCCTGCAGAATTTTGACAAAGCCATGAACGACCTCAGTCCTAGCGATCCGGCGCAACAGAAAGCTTACGTCGCGGCCTTTCAGGAAGTGCAAATGGCAGTGTGGGCTGCCAAAGTCGCCACCCAACGGCGCCATAGCTTGCTCTCGAAAATCATGACGGAGATCCGATGACGGATGGCCTGCCGACGCCAGTGACGGCTGGCATGGAGATGGAGGCGCTGCACGCCGCGGCTGTCGCCAGCCTGGCCAGTCTGGAGCAAACCGGATCGGCTGAAATCGCGCTGCCGGGACGCACGCTGCAGCTTTCGCTGCACGAGGACTCCGCATGGCTAACAGGTGAACTGGCGCTGGCGCAGCCACTGGACGATGTGCTGTTTGCGCGTTTATGTGCCATGGCGCTGCCGGCCAGCGCGCATCATGCTGCCAGCCTCAGCTATAGCCATGCGGCTGCCGCATTGCGCTTCGTGCGTCGCCTGCCGGCACGGGACAGGGCTTCCCTGCTGGACGAAATCGAGGCGATGCTGAACCAGATCGACGCCTGGCTGCTTTTGCTCACATCGGCCCCAGCAGGAGGGCGAGCATGCTGAGACCGTTGGGCCAATTGGCTGCAGGCGCGGCACTGCTGCTGGCGCTGGGCGTGTCCGTCACGCCTTGTTCCGCTGCCATGCCCGCTTCCTGGAACGATACGCTGTACAGCTATCGCGGCGAAGCATCGACCCTGGGCGAGCGCCTGCAAGCGTTTGCCCGCACCATGGGCTTGCGTCTGAGTCTGCGGGATGGCGCCCTGACCCGCGCGCCGGTGCCGTTCGATCCACATGCGGCTCAGGCCAGCGTCTACCTGGACCGCCTGGCGGCGGCGCAGCGCTTCCAGTGGTTCGTCTATCACGGAGTGCTGTATGTGTCGGCTGCGGATGCACAGGTGACCGAGCGTGTCAGTTTGGCCGGCCTTGATAGCGCGGGCGCGCGCCAGGCCTTGGAGGGCCTCGGTCTGTTTGAGTCCAAGTTCGGATGGGGAGGTGGTGACGATAGCAACAGCACGGTAATTGTCGCCGGTCCGCCAGACTATGTCCGCCTGCTAAAGAGCGTTCTGGAGCATAAGGACGAGAACAAGGAGACGCCGCAGCCCATGCTGTTCCGCCTGAAATACGCACTTGCGGCCGATCATCAAACCACTGTACGCGAGCAGCTCTTGATTCAGCCGGGTGTGGCAACGCTGCTCAGCCAGATGGTGGCGGGGCGACGTCCCGAGCCCTTTGGCGGGCCGGGACCGATCGCCCTGGCACGTGCGGCGCAACGCAACGAACCGGTGC
The DNA here is from genome assembly GCF_049913255.1 of Pseudoduganella sp. R-43. NCBI lineage: Bacteria > Pseudomonadati > Pseudomonadota > Betaproteobacteria > Burkholderiales > Oxalobacteraceae > Pseudoduganella > Pseudoduganella sp. R-43. The sequence continues at coordinate 4,565,037 of NZ_CP183988.1, read as the reverse complement.
CGCCAGGCGCGCCTCCGGCCGCGCCGGTACCTGCGACCGTCGAAGCTTATGCGCCCTTGAATGCCGTGCTGGTACGCGACCTGCCCGAACGGCGCGCCATGTACCAGGACTTGATCATGGCACTGGATGTGCCGGTCGAGCAGGTGGAAATCCTGGTGACCATCGTCGACGCCAAGCGCGGCACGCTGCGCGATTGGTCGGCCGGCCTGTCGCTGCAGGGCGGAAAGATGGGGGGCCGGTTTTCTCACGCTGGCGGCGATGCTGAGCAAGGTGGCGCCAATCTTGTGTTGTGGTCGCTCGGCAAGCTGAATCTGGAAATGCGTGCACTGGAATCGGAAGGCGCGCTGCGCGTGGTGTCGCGTCCCTCGCTGCTCACGCTCGACAATGTCGATGCTGTGCTGGACATGAGCCAGTCGGCTTACGTCAAGCTGCTGGGCGAGCGCACTGCCGACTTGAAGAGCTTGACCGCCGGCACCTTGCTGAAGGTGACCCCGCGCGTGATTGCCGATGCAGCCGACCCCACCATCCATCTGCTGGTGGACATCGAGGACGGCAGGCTGATCACGGCAGGCGACGGTAGCAGCAGTGCGACGACCGAGCGCAATAGTATCAGCACCCAAGCCCTGGTGCACCCGGGCCAGGCCCTGGTGGTCGGGGGCTACCGCCGCGAACAAACGCAAAACGGACAGGAGCGCGTTCCCGTGTTGAGCAAGATTCCACTGCTGGGGCGCTTGTTCTCGGCCGACAGCGATAAGAAGGATGAGCTGGAGCGCCTGTTCATTCTAACGGCGCGCGTCGTGGGACACGACGCGGCAGCGGACGCTACCTTGCCTGTACCAAGCGCCTCCCATTCAGACAAAGGCTAAGCGATGGCAGAAGCGATTTCACGTGGTGCGTTCCCCACCTACGTCCCGCGCGAGCAAGCAAAGGCGGATGGCCCGAGCCAGGGAGGGTATTCGCAGCAAGGCCTGGTCAACGCCATGGAAGAACTGACCTTCCAGGTCAGCGAAGTGGTGGAAGCGACCCAGCTCGCGCTGGAGCAGCGCTTCGATGTGGACATGCACGCCCTGCATGACGAAGAAGAGGCGTCAGTGGAGGAAGTGTGCGCCGTGCTGCGTCTGTTGGAGGGACGCGACCTGTTCGATCAGCTGCGCGGCCGTGCGCGCCTGTTCGCCAAGGCCTTCAGCGAAGGGCGGCGCGAGGCGATGGATTACCTGACCGATGGCCTGCAGCCGCAGCACCGCTGGGCGGTGCTGCGCCTTGCCACCCGGGCCATGGCCGACGAATCGGCCAACCGGCTTAATGCCGAGGCCCATGCGCTGGCCATGCAGTATCCGGCGCCGCTGAACAGTATTTTCCGCGCCTTGCCGGCGATGCGCGCCGCGCCGCCCCCCGCGCCAACGTCGCCATTGCCTGGCGTGGAGCGCCACTACTGCGAGCTGCTGGCCAGCAAGCCGACGGTGCGCACCGTGCTCGATGTGCTGGCCGAAGTGGGCGGAACCACCGATGCGACCAAGACGTTGAACGCCATGCAAAGTGCCTGGGCTGGGCAAGTGGGACGGTTGGAGCAGATCGCCGTGTTCATCATTGTCAGCCGCCTGGCAGGGGCGGTGCGCACCATGGTCGAACACGGGAGGGCGCTACAGCGCTACCCGGGGGCCGTGGCAGGCGATGCCGTGCTGCCGTTCAAACATGCGCGGGCCATGATCGACATCGCCAATTCTTCGGTGCCGGCCGGCATGCTGGACAAGCTGGCCGCCGCCGTGCTGGGACAATCGGCGCCGCGCAAACGGCGCCAGGCCTTGTTCAGTTATTTGTACGGGCAAGCGCTGCGCTGGCCGGACCTGGTGTGGACGACACCCGACAGCAAGCCGCTTGTGCTGCAGCAGCTGGTACGCAAGCAATCGAATTGAGACGGGGGCTCCGGAGCGAAGGTGAGCTGGTCCTAGTCGCCATCGCGCCGGTGTGAACCCGTCTTAGAAAGTGGCGTCGCAGTTTCGCTCTCGGACTACGCGCCGCTAGGATGCACCTCGCATCACGCAGCCGGACTAACCGGTCCGGTTTTTAAATCTACTTTCATTTGAAAGGCATTACATGAAACACTCCAAAGCAAACCTGATCGTTGGCGCACTGCTGGCCGCTGCTTCCATCGTGCCGGCTGTATCGCACGCAGCGGATGGCACCATCACCTTCACCGGCAAGGTGCTGGCTCAATCTTGCAAGGTCAACACTGGTAAGGGCGATCTCACTGTAGCGCTGCCATCTGCTGTCGCTGGGTCGCTGGCTACGGCAGGCCAGCGCGCCGGCCGTGTTCCATTCACGCTGAGCCTGACCGAGTGTGACGACCAAGCGGGCAAGGTAAGCGCGCTCTTCGTGCCTGGTGCGCTGGATGCCAATTCCGGCAAGCTGAAAAACAACCTGACGGGTAAGGACGCCGCTACCAACGTCGGCATTGCGCTGCTGAACAGTGACGGTAAGGACATGAATCTGGCTGCCGTTACCCCGGCGGACCAAGGTTCGAGCGCTGCTACCGTGTCCGGCAAGAAGGCCGAACTGAAGTACTTCGCCGAGTACGCTGCGCTGGGCGCGGCGACCCCCGGTGCCGTGACTTCCACTGCGACTTACACCATCCAGTACCTGTGATGCATTAAGTAAGCAGGGCGTCGATGGCTTGGCTGGGCATCGGCGCCTTTTTCAGCACGTATTTCAATTTGACCAAGATCGGAATCGCGATATGTTAGTACGACCTTCTTTCTTTTCGATGCTGCTGGCGGTGGGTATGGTGATCAGTGCCGGCACGGCCAACGCCAACATTATCATTTCCGGCACCCGTGTTATCTATCCGGCCGACGAGCGCGAAGTCACGGTTAAGCTGAGTAATGAAGGCAAGACTCCGGTGCTGGCCCAAGTGTGGCTGGACGACGGCGATGCCTCCGCTACGCCGGGCTCGGCCAAAGTGCCTTTTGCTCTGACGCCACCCTTGTCCCGCATAGATCCGCGAAAGGGACAGCACCTGCGCCTGATGTACACGCATGACGCGCTGCCGAAGGATAAGGAATCCCTATTCTGGCTCAACGTTCTGGAAGTGCCGCCGCGCGCCGAAAAAGGGGAACGTCCGCAGAATATGCTGCAGCTGGCTATTCGCAGCCGTATCAAAGTATTTTTCCGTCCCGCGGGCCTGCCGGGAGACCCGCGTGACGCCGCGGCCAAAGTGCACTGGGCCTGGAGAAAGGCCGAGTCAGGGAACTACGTCCTGACCGCAACCAATCCCACTCCTTACCACGTTACGTTCAGCAAGCTGACTGCGAGCGCCGGCAATGCCAGCTATGAAAGCGAGGCGGGCGGTATGGTGGCGCCCGGTGCGACCCAGGAATTTCCGGTCGGGCACCTGAGCGCTGCGCCAGCCGGTGCGCTCAAGGTCAAGTACACCTTCCTCAACGACTACGGCGGCGGCTCTAACGGCGACGTTGCCGCGCCCTGAACAGCATTTCCCGCTTGCAGTAGCGCGGCAGCTCCGCGCCCCCTTAACTTAACGAATCATCACTATGAGTTATCACCAACCACCCTCCGGGTGCGGACGCGACCGTCTTGTGTTGCGCCGCATCTGTGCGGCAATGCTGGGCGTTTTTTCTGTCCATCTGTGCCTGCCAGCCAGTGCCGAAAGCAGTTCGGAGTCGATGCAATTCAATGAGCAATTTCTGATGGGCGGTGGCGGCGGTGCCGTCGACCTGTCGCGCTTTGCGCGCGGCAACCCGGTGACCCCGGGAGATTACCTGGTTGACCTTATCGTCAACGGCGAATGGCGCGGACGCACTTCAGTACGCTTTGTTGCCAGCCCCGGTGTCGCGAATGCTAGTGCTTGTCTTGACAAGGCGCTGATCGGCCGCCTTGGTCTCGATTACGCTATTCTGTCCAGCAGGAGCCGCGCCGAGCTGGCGCAAGCGCAGGCGGGCCAGTGCGCTGCGCTGGGCCGACTCGTCCCGGCTGCCACCGAGCACTTCGACACGGGCGAACTGCGCCTGGAGTTGAACCTGCCGCAGGCGGCGTTGCTGAAACAGCCACGCGGTTACGTCAGCCCCGAGCTGTGGGATGCCGGCGTAACGTCGGCTACGCTGGCATATGATTTCAACACCTTCCACAGCGGCCGCGACACCAGCGACTACCTGGGCTTGCGCGCCGGCTTGAATATCGGCGACTGGCACCTGCGCCATAACTCATCGATGATGCGCGACAACAAGGGGCGGCGCAGTTTCGACAATATCTCCACTTACGTTCAGCGTGATCTGCCGTCGCTGCAGAGCCAGCTGCGCGTGGGCGACGCCTTCACCGATGGCGCCGTGTTCGATAGCATTGGCATCCGAGGCCTGACCGTGGCGACCGACGACAATATGCTGCCCGATTCGCTGCGCGGCTATGCACCGCTGATCCAGGGGGTGGCGCGTACGAATGCGCGCGTCACGGTGACCCAGAACGGCATGACGCTGCTGGAAACCACCGTGGCCCCCGGCCCATTCAAGATCAGTGACCTGTACGCCACCGGTTATGGCGGCAATCTGCTGGTGACGGTGACGGAGGCAGACGGCAGCCAGCATAGCTCGGTGGTGCCGTTTGCCTCGGTCGCGCAACTGCTGCGGCCAGGCACCATGCGTTACAGCGTATCGGCTGGGCGCTTGCGGGATGGCCGCTTGAACAATGGCGATGCCTTGTTGCAGGGTACCTTGCAGCGTGGCCTGAACAATATGGTAACCGCCTATGGCGGTGTGACCGCCACCCAGCACTATTGGGCTGTGACGGGGGGCGCCGCCTTCAATACTTCGCTGGGCGCTTTGTCCGCCGACCTGACCCAGGCGCGCGCGGAGTTCGCGCATACCGCGCCGGCCACGGGGCAGAGTCTGCGTCTGCGTTACAGCAAGCGCATGGCCTCGACCGGTACCAACTTCAGCCTGGCGGCCCTGCGCTATTCCTCGCGCGGCTATTGGAACTTGAGCGATACGGCGCTGGTGCGCGATTACCAGGCTCGCGGCTGGGAATCGCTGAGCATCGATCGCCCACGTGAACAATTGCAGTTGATGCTGAGTCAAGAGTTCGGGGAAGGCGGCGGCGTGCTGTCGCTGTCCGGTGTCGCTGGCCGCTATTGGAACCGGCCAGGGGCGGGGACCGATTTCACTTTGCGCTACAACAACTCTCTGACCGCGTTGGGCACCAATGTCAGTTACGACATTTCAGCCGGCCGCCAGCGCGACATGCTGAGCGGGCAGATGGATAATCGCATTGCCCTGCGCCTGTCGGTGCCGTTCGGCCGTGGCACACAGGCGCCGATGATGTCGCTGAGCGCCACCCACGATCGCGGCGGCACCAGCCAACTTGCCGAGCTGAGCGGAAGCTATGGTGAAGACAATGCCCTCAGTTACGGCGTGCGGGCTGGGCACGGACAGGATGCCGATTTCGGCGCCAATGTCTCTTACCGGACGCAATTTGCAGCGCTGCGTGCCACCGGCAGCCGCAGCCAGGGCTATTCGCAATGGTCGGGCGGAGTATCCGGCGGCGTGGTGGTGCACCCTGGCGGCGTGACGCTGGCGAACGATCTGGGCGATACAGTCGCCGTATTGGAAGCGAAGTCGGCCAAAGGGGCCAGCGTCTTCAATGCGCCAGGTGTGAAGGTCGACGGACGAGGTTATGCGGTGGTGCCGTACATGACGCCATATCGCATGAACAATGTCGAAATCGATCCCAAAGGCGCGGCAAGCAATGTTGACTTTACGAGCACCAGCGCACAAGTGGCGCCACGTGCCAATTCGGTGGTGATGGTGCGCTTTGGTACCGTGACCGGACGTGCCGCGCTTCTCACATTGACCGGCGCCGATGGTGCTCCATTGCCGTTCGGTTCGACTGTCCGCGACGCTCAAGGTGTCGAGGTTGGCGTTGTCGGACAGGGGGGGCAGCTGTACGTGCGTGGAATCGAGGATAGAGGCCACCTTTACGCGGATTGGGGTGATGGAGCAGCACAGCGTTGCGACTTCGACTATCACTTGCAGCAGCAAGCGGGAGCGGCGAGCCCATTTTCCCGTAGCAGTGCAGTCTGTGTGGCGCAGCACCGGACGGCGGATGAATCCAGTGTCAAGCAAGGTCCGACAGGGCCGGGCGCGCTGACCGAATCTGCTTCAAATGCCGCATCGGGTTCGCCATGAAGAAATTTCCGGTGTCGCGTGGAAGCCATTTCAACGCCATCTGTCTGCATCGCGGCCGCGTTTCTCGTCTGGCCCGATTATGCGCCAGCGCACGTAAAGCAGGCACTTGCACTGGGCCTGCTGCCCACCACTACCTGACTTCCCATCGGCGTGTCGCGCTGACGTTCATCCACCCAGACATATTCATCAGTTCAGGAGAGCCATAATGTTTTTAGTGAAACTTCCTGCCATGTGGCGCAGGTTTGCCGTTGGTCTTGGCCTCGTGGTCGCCAGCTTTTCCGCGCACGCGACGTGCACGCTTATCAGTCCCCCGATGCAGCCTCTCAATAAGCTGATGTTGCCAGCTTTCGGTACCGACGACGACTCATTTGGTAGCTCGACAACTTACCCCATGAAGCTTAGCTTTCACTGTGATAAAACCACGCTGGGCGTACAAGTCTATTATCAGATTCCTTTTGAATCAACGGATGGGGGCTGGGCATGGAAGACGGGAATCCCGGGCATTGGCATGATATTGCGTGACAGCGAGGGCAATATCGTTCGGGAGCGCAAAGGCTTGCTGTTCGACACGAGCACCATCATAGATGAGGGGGGCAAGAATTTCGATAAGACGTTTTCGATTCAGCTGACCCGATGGGCTCTTGGGGCGACCTCGGTGGTGGGGGATGTGTCCAGCGAAGTGATGCGGTTCACGGACAAATGGATGTGGAAGGAACACGATGCGGGAGCGTGGCAATTCAAGGTGAAGTTTGTTCGTCCGACCTGCACAGCGCAAGTTTCCCAGAGCGAGGTTAGGCTGAACGAGGTGCGAGCGTCGGACCTGAGCACCATCGGGAGCGAAGCTGGCGAAACGCCATTCCAGGTCCGGCTGCTTTGCTACGCTGGAGCCGAACCGTCTATCTACCTATCGGACGCGAATGGAAACGGAAAGGATGGCGATCTGCTAACGCCGGCTGCCGGCTCCGAAGTCAAAGGTGTGCAGCTGCGCATTGCGCGCGATGGCAAGCCGGTGCGTCTGGGCGGGCCTGGCAACAAGTGGTCACTTGGCCGAATCGCCAACACTTGGCACTATCCACAGGGGCCAGTGCAGATCCCGCTCAGTGTGCGTTATGTGGCGACGGGCAAAGTTACGCCCGGTATTATTCGCAGCATGGCCACATTCACCATAACTTATGACTGACGACTAAGTCGGCTAGCCGAGCGCGCTTGGGCGGGACGTTAAAAGCGCCGGCACTGGCGGGCCCGGCGCGCGCAATGACGTATCGGATTGGACAACTGGCAGGTCACGTGCTGCGGCAGCAAAGTCCAGGAAGAGGCCCTGGTGTACTAACAGGAGAAGGTTCCTCTGCGTGTACGCTATGAGTCGACCGGCCGCCAGATCAGTCCCGGTATCACCAAGGGCGCTGAGACGGTCACCCTGGTGTATCACTGGGGCGCCCACGTGCCCCGCGCGCAGGGGTTAGTTGGGGCGGGAAACTACCGCGCTGGCTTAAAAGCGCCGGCCCTGGCGTGCCCTGTGCGCGCAGGCGCGCAGCGGCGCCGACAGCTGGCATGTCACTTGGCTGGGGAGGAGGGTCCAGGTCGAAGTTCCGGTGTGCCAACGAAAATCCCCCCCGAGAAAGCGCAGCTCGCGGAGCGGCAGTCCGGTCATCTCATGGATGCGCAGCAGCAGCTCGGAGGATACCGGGCAGTGCCGGTGGCGGATTTTGCTGATGGTGGTGCGAGTGACCTGCAACCGGTCGGCGAGGGCGGCGTCGTAGCGCAAACCGAGCCAGAATTTGACGGTGTCGAGCAGCATGTCGGGGTTGTAGACGGCATGTTCGGGCGTTTTCATGTTCATATCGATAGCAGCGCCAGGCTGTGGTTATCATCAGGGTGCCGGGATTGGCGTGAAGAATTATCCCGGCGGGTCAGATGGCCCACAGGCGTGTGCTGCAATTACCGGACGAGATTACGCCGCCGCGTTGCGGCTGCGCTCGCGGGGAGGAATGGTCAGGCCAGGTGATCGAGGGCGGTTGCCAGTTCGGCGTCGAACTGGCCGAGGCGCTGCTGGAGTTGCTCCAGCGCCGGCGCCACGTTGATCGCGTTCTGACGCAAGGCCTCTTCCAGGTGTTCAAAATCGGCGCGCAGGCGCTCGCCGGTCACGAACATGAGCATGCTTTTCAGACGATGGGTGGCGCTGCGGCAAACCTCGTGGCGGCCAGTGGCCGCCTCGCCGCGGATGATGGCAAGGTCGGCCGACAGGTGCTGGCGCACTTGCGTCAGCAAGTTGCGCAGAGCATCAGCATCGTAGAGTTCCTGCAGCTCGTCGAGGTCGAGCAGCGGCGTGTCGTCTGACATAAGGGTTTCCCGGGAGCAGTGTCCAACCGCTATTGTGCCAGCTTTCGCGACACTGGGGCAGGGCGCGGTGTCGCCGTGCTGGACGGGAGTGGAGATAAGCAGTTCCGGCATGGATGATCCTCTGAAGCGAGATGTCGTGGATCATGCATGCTAAAACGTCAAGTGCGGCGCGGTGCTGGCGCGCGGGTTTACCGGACCGTCGGCAGTGCTGCAGTGATTCGGTCCGAGAAATGCAGCGACCCGCGCTGTCTTGGGCGGAAGGCGTCTATGCTGGGTGGCTTTTAGCAAGGAGGCCTATGCGATCCTGCAAACTGCTGGCTTTCGCCGGGCTCCTTGCCCTGTCGAACGCTGCCTGCCGCGCGGACGATTCCGGGCGCGTTGTCCGAAAACTAGCCGTGGGGCGCCAGTATACGGCAGTGGTGGCGGAGGGCGACTGTGAAGCGCGCTCGATCGGCAGCTACAGCGTGCGCCTGTATTCGAGCGCCGGCGCTGCGCCGGGCGACGACACTGTGTTCTACGAGGCCGGTCTGGTCTTGCCGCGCGACGGCAGCGTTGAAAAAATCATGCTGGACAGGCTCGATGGCAAGGCGAACAGCCTGATCGTGATCATGCGCAGCGCCGGTTCCGGATCCTTCCTGGCGGCCGACGCGTTCAGCGTTGCGCACGGCAAGCTTGCCTTGCGCGCCAGCGTCGGCGGGCTGTCGCCTCAGGCCGACCCGATAACCGTGCTGCGTGCCGCGCTGTCGCGCCGCCGGCGTTGAGCGTGCGCGCCCGGGGAGCGCCCCACCAAGCGATTAAAAACGAAAGGAATGCCATGAAGCGATTTACCTTACTGACGGCCTCCGGGCTGGCGATGCTGTATGCCGGCGCAGCCTATGCGGCTAATGCGGGGGAGGACGGTCCGCTGACCGGCGCGGGCTCCGCCAGCGCTGTGGGCTTGGCAGAGGCGCAGCAGGCGGCATCTGCCGGTGCACCGCCCTACGAAGATGCGTTGCTCGAACAATTGCGCAAGCTGATGGAGCAGCGCCTGGCGCTGATGCCGGACGTGGCGCGCTACAAATGGCGCCACGGCGGGGCCATCGAAGATCTCGCGCGCGAACGCGTCATTATCGAGCGTTTCGCGGCGCAGGCCGCGGCGCTGGGCTTGCCCAGCGATTGGAGCGAGCTGTTTTTCCGGGCCCAGATCGACGCCGCCAAAATGCTACAGCGCGCCTGTACTGCTTCGCTGCCATGCATTACCGCCGGTCCCGTGCCCGATCTGGCGCAGGAGACCCGGCCGCGCCTCGATGCGCTCGAACAGCCGCTGCTGCTGGCGCTCGCGGCGGCCTGGCCGATCCTGTCCAATCCGGCCAAGCGGCCGCGCGTCGCCGTGATTTTTGCCGCCATGGACAGCGATCATCTGAGCGTCGAGGCATCGCAACACGCCACCCTGGTGCTGACCGACGGCAGCGCCTATCCGCGCGGCAAATAAGTCCGGCGTCCGGTTCTGGTAATCCAGTCCGAGATCTCGCTCCCGGTGCGCCAAAATGATTTCCTATCGGTAACATCCAGCTATCACCGCAGCACTGGCCCAAGCCGTCGGCGCTGCGCATTTTGATGCGAACCGACGACGCTTCGGCGTTGCCCCACTGGAGTTACCATGCAATCCCATCCAACCGACAGCGCCGACGACACCGGCTCGGCGCTGGCCTGCGCCGCCAGCCTGCTGGCGCTGGCGCGCATTGAACCGCAGGCGCCGAACCCGCAGCCCGGCCAGCCGCTGGGCGCGGCACTGGCCGAATACGGCACCCGGCACCGGGTGCGGCTGCGCTTGGGCCGCCTGGGCTGGCGCAAGCTGCGGCCAGCCCAGCTGCCATTGGCTTACCGGCGCCGCAGCGGCGGCTTCGCTGTGCTGGCCGCCATGGACGAGGCGCGCGCGCTGGTGCAAGTGCCGGACCGGGCGCAGCCGATGCAGCTGGCGCTGGCCGACCTGAAGGAGGACTGGAGCGGCCAGGCCCTGCAACTGGCCGGGCCGGCACTGCGTTTCGACTTGCGCTGGTTCGTGCCGGCGTTTGCCGCGCACCGGAGCCTGTTGCTCGAATTATTGCTGTTTTCCTTTGTGCTGCAACTGCTGGCCTTGCTGCCCGCGCTGGGTTTCCAGGTGGTGCTGGACAAGGTGCTGGTGCACCAGGCCCTGGCCACGCTTGACGTGATGGTGCTGGGCCTGGCGCTGGCGGCATTGGCCGAAGTGCTGCTCAAGGGCTTGCGCGAATACCTGCTGGGCCACACGGCGGCCCGCATCGACGCGCGCCTGGGCGGCGAGCTGGTACGCCACTTGCTGGGCCTGCCGCTGGCCTATTTCCGCAGCCGCCAGGCCGGCGCCATCGTGGCGCGCGTGCGCGAGGCCGATACCGTGCGCGAGTTCCTGACCGGGGCGGCGATGGGCTTGTGCGTCGATGCCGTCTTCACGCTGGTGCTGCTGGGGGTGATGGCCAGCTTGTCGCCGCTGCTGACGGCGCTGCTGGCCGCCTCGCTGCCGCTGTACCTGCTGCTGGCCTGGCGCGCCACGCCCGGCCTGCAAGGGCGTATCGAAACCATGTTCCACCATGGCGCGCGCAGCGCCTCCCTGCTGGCCGAGTCGCTGGGCGCGGTGGAAACCATCAAGGGCCTGGCGCTGGAGCCGCGCCTGCGCCGGCGCTGGGAAGAAACCACGCGCGACCAGGTCGCCAGCGGCTTCGCGGTGCAGAGCCGGCAAGTGCTGGTCAACCAGGCGGTGCAGTGGGTGCAAAAAGTCGTGGCGGTGCTGATCCTGTGGGTTGGGGCGCACGAAGTGCTGCAGTTGCGCCTGAGCGTGGGCCAGTTGATCGCTTTCAATATGCTGGCCGGCCAGGCCAGCCAGCCGCTGACCCGCCTGGTCGAATTGTGGCAGCAGTTCGTGCAGACGCGGGTCGCGGTCGACCGCCTGCGCGATATGCTCAACCTGCCAGTCGAACAGGAGGGTGGCAGCGCGTGCCTGCCGGGCCGCCTGCGCGGCGACATTACTCTCGATGCGGTGGAATTCCGCTACCGGCCGGACTTGCCGCCGGCGCTGGATGGGCTGTCGCTGACGGTGCGGGCCGGCGAGCACGTCGGCATTGTCGGCCCTTCCGGCTCCGGCAAATCGACGCTGACCAAATTGATCCAGAAACTTTACCTGCCGCAGGGCGGTGCCCTGTTCATCGATGGCCAGCCGTTGGCCGCGCTGGAGGCGGGTGCATTGCGGCGGCGCATAGGCGTCGTGTTGCAGGAAAACTTCCTGTTCCACCGTTCGGTGCGCGACAACATCGCGCTGCGCGAGCCGGCTGCGCCGCTGGAGGCGGTGATGGCGGCCGCGTGCCTGGCCGGGGCGCACGACTTCATCCTGCGCCTGCCGCTGGGCTACGACACCGTGCTGGCGGAGGGTGGCAGTTCGCTGTCGGGCGGCCAGCGGCAACGGCTGGCGATCGCGCGCGCGTTGCTGAGCGATCCGTCGGTGCTGATTTTCGACGAAGCCACCAGTGCCCTGGACGAGGAGGCGCAGCAAGTGCTGCGCGAGCACATGCCGCGCATTGCCCAGGGCCGAACCGTGCTGACCGTGGCACACCGCCTGTCCACCGTGGCCGGCTGCGACCGCATCGTGGTGCTGGAGCGCGGCCGCATCGTCGAAAGCGGCAGCCACGCTGCGTTGCTGGCGCAGGACGGCCGCTATGCCCGCCTGTGGCGCCTGCAACAAAATTTCTTATCGGAGTCTTCCCATGCCATTTAAATCCCTGCTTGGTGCCTGGCGCCGGCGCGGTCAGCCGGACCGCCGGCCCGACACCTCTTACGAATTCCTGCCCGCCTATCTGGAAATCCTGCAGCGGCCGGCGTCGCCCTGGGCGCGCCGCAGCGCCCTGGCGCTGGCGCTGCTACTCCTGCTGGCGCTGCTCTGGTCGGTGTTCGGCCGGCTGGACATCCATGCCAGCGCGAGCGGCCGGGTGGTGGCTTCCTCACGCTCCAAGCTGATCCAGCCGCTGGAACAGGCCGAAGTGGTGGCGATCCTGGTGCGCGACGGCCAGCGCGTGACGGCCGGCCAGCCGCTGATCGACCTCAAGCTGCTGGGGGCAGGTGCCGACACCTTGCGCTTGCGCGAACAACTGGTCGCCAACCAGCTGGAAGCGGCGCGTTTTCGCGCCTTGCTGGCGGAGGACCCGACGGCCGCTTTTGCGCCACCGGCCGGTATCGGCCCCACGCCGGTGGCGGCGGCGCGCGCCCACTTGGCCAGCGAGTGGCAAGCCTTGTCAGCGCGCGTGGCCGACCTGGCAGCGGAATGCGCTGTCAACCAGGCCAGCCAGCAAGCGGCGGCGCGTGAACTGGAGGCGCTCGACAAACTGCATCGCAACGTGGCGAGCCGCCTGCGTGCTTTACGTACGCTGGAGCAGCAAGGCATGGTGTCGCACGTGGCCCTGCTTGAGAAAAGCCGTGAACAGCTCGATCTCGAAGAACGCCAGGCGCAACAACAGGCCCAGCTGCAGGTCCTGCAAGCCCAGCATGCCAACCTGCTGGCCCGCAAGCGCACTTACCTGGCCGATATGCGGCGCGATTTCAGCGACAAGCTGACCCAGGCCGACAATGCCGTGGCCGAAATCGAACAGCAACTGGCCAAGGCGGTCGAGCGCAAGGACCTGCAGAGCCTGCGGGCCCCGGCCGACGGCGTGGTGCAGCAATTGGCGGTGCACACGGTGGGCGGCGTGGTGACGCCGGCCCAGACCCTGATGGTGGTGGTGCCGGACGCCAGCGGCCTGGAAGCCGACGTCAATATCCTGAACAAGGATGTCGGCTTCGTGGTGCCCGGCCAGCCGGTGGATGTCAAGGTCGACGCCTTCCCCTATACCCGTTACGGCACGGTGCAGGCGCGGCTGTCGTTCGTGTCGCGCGACGCGGTGAAGGATGAACGGCTGGGCTATGTGTTCCCGGCGCGCGTGCACTTGGCGCGCGGCAGCATGCTGGTGGACGGCCAGCAGGTGGACTTGCAGCCGGGCATGAGCGTGGTGGCCGAGATCAAGACCGATCGCCGGCGCGTGATCGACTATTTGCTGAGTCCGATCCGCGATTACCAGGCCACGGCCATGCGGGAGCGCTAAGATGGACCGGCTCACCGCACTCACGGCCGCGTCCGACACCGGCCTGCTGGCGCTGGCGCGTGCCGCCGCCAGCTTCGACCTGGCCGTTGCACCGCAACGCCTGGCCCATCAATTGGGGCGGGCCGGCGAGGCCGTCAGCGCCGCCGAGCTGTGCCGCCTGGCACACTGGCTCGGCCTGCGCGCCAGCGTGGCCAACTATCGCGCCGGCGACCTGGCCACGCTGCCGGCGCCGGCCTTGCTGCTGACCGGGGACGGCTTCGTGCTGCTGGCGGCCAACGGCAGCGCGGGCGCCACGCTGTGGCTGCCGGCTACCGGGGCCGAACTGCGCCTCACGCATGGCGAACTGCAGGACTGGTGCGAGGGCACCGTGCTGCTGCTGGGAGAGCGCCGCGCGCCCCTGCGCACGCCGGCATTTGGTCTGCGCTGGTTCCTGCCCGCGCTGCGGCGCCACTGGCGCCAATTCGCCTGGGTGTTGGCGGTGTCGCTGGCACTGCAGGCCATCGCCCTGGTGACGCCGCTGTTCTTCGAAAACGTGGTCGATAAGGTACTGGTCAGCCGCAGCGCCGGCAGCTTGCAGGTGCTGCTGATTGGCATGCTGGGCCTGGCGCTCTTCGAGCCCCTGTATGGCTGGCTGCGCAGCTGGCTGTACGGCAACCTGTCGAGCAAGATCACGGCCGAACTGGAAGGACGTGTGTTCGGCCACTTGCTGGCGCTGCCGCTGCGCTATTTCCGCGCACGCCAGGCCGGCGCCATCATTGCGCGGGTGCGCGAGCTGGATTCGGTGCGCCAGTTCCTCACCGGCTCGGCGTTGACGCTGGTGCTGGACTTGCTGTTCGTGCTGGTGTTCCTGGCTGTCATGCTGTGTTATTCGGCGGTGCTGACCGGCGTGCTGGCGCTCTCGCTGGCGCTGTGTTTCGTCTTGTGGATGGTATTCGGGCCACTGCTGCGCCAGCGCGCGCTGGCGGCCTATGAGCGCAATGCCGACGCCAACGCGTTCCTGGTCGAGGCGGTCAATGGCATCGAAACCATCAAGTCCAATGCGGTGGAGGAGCGGCTGGCGGCGCAATGGGAACAGCGCCTGGCGGCCTACCTGCGCAGCCAGTTCGCCAGCAAGGCGCTGGGCATTGCCGCCGGCCAGGGCATAGGCCTGGCGCAGAAGCTGGGCGCTGCGCTGCTGCTGTGGTTTGGCGTGCATGCGGTGCTGGCCGGGCAGATGAGCGTGGGCGAGCTGGTGGCCTTCAATATGTGGTCCGGCCACGTGGTGCAGCCGATCCTGCGCCTGGCCCAGGTCTGGCAGGATTTCCAGCATACGCAAATCGCCCTGCGCCGGGTCGGCGACATCCTCGACGAACCGGCCGAGGCGGCGGCCGAGGGCGCCGGCGCCTTGCCGGCGCTGGCCGGTGCGGTGGCGTTCCGCCAGGTGCGCTTCCGCTATGGCGAGGACAGTGCCGAGGTGTTGAAAGGTTTGCAGCTGGACATCGCGCCCGGCAGCTTCGTCGGCGTGACCGGGCCATCCGGCTCGGGCAAGTCGACCCTGGTGCGGCTGCTGCAGCGCCTGTATACCCCGCAGCAAGGACAGATCCTGCTGGACGGCGCCGACATCGCAGTGGCCGACCCGGTCGAACTGCGCCGGCAAATGAGCATCGTGCCGCAGGACAGCGTGCTGCTGGCCGGCACCATCGCCGACAACATCCGCCTGTGCTGTCCCGGCGCCAGCGAAGCGCAGGTGCTTGTCGCCGCCAGCCTGGCCGGGGTCGATGCCTTCGCCGATGCGCTGGCCGAGGGCTACGACAGCGAAGTGGGCGAACGCGGCGCCGCCTTGTCCGGCGGCCAGCGCCAGCGGGTGGCGCTGGCACGCGCCCTGATCACCGATCCGCGCATCCTGATCCTGGACGAGGCCACCAGCGCCCTCGATTACGAGTCGGAAGCGGCCATCATGCAGCGCCTGCCCGATATCGTGGCCGGCCGAACCGTGATCAGCATCGCGCACCGGCTCAACACGATCCGCCACGCCGACCGCATCCTGGTGATGGACGACGGCCGCGTGGCCGAGGACGGGACCCACGAGGAGCTGCTGGCGCGCGATGGCCTGTATGCGCGGCTGTGGCGGTTGCAGACTGGCGCGGCGTAGTGCGCGGCATGATGGACGGCGGCGCTCGGACCGGTCCGAATAATTGCCGCCAGGGCCAATCGTGGTTCGCTCCAGCGGTAACTTGCATGGTTTGCCGTCCGTGTCGGACGGCGCCACATTGATGAGGAAAGGAGAATGATGGTTCAGTGGAAAATGAACGCGTCCCGCCGCCTATGCAAACTGTTGCTGGTCTGCCTGGCCGGGCTGGCCGCAACGGCGTGCGCCGAACTTGACGGTTTGGCCGAGGGGATGGCGCGCAGTGAGATGGAAGATGCGCGCCGGGTTTGCGGCGACTATGGATTCCGCCCCGGCACCGACGCGTATGCACAATGTGTTGGCTCGGAAGTGAATGCGCGCAAGGACCGCGAGCAGCAAGACTGGCTGGACCAGCAGCGCCGGCAAGACCGCGAGTGGCGGCACCGCCACCGTCACTAAGCCGCGGCACAGCCCCGCGGCGGAAAGGGCGGAAGCTTGCCGGGCCGCACCCGCACGTGGCGCAGCGACCCGCATCGCGAAATCCGTCCGATAAATCTCCCCGATCCAGATTGCGCCCGGGTACACCGGTATGCTGAACAGTAACTGAGTCGGCATTCGCGCTTACGGCGTGAAACTGCCTCATATCGAAACTGTTATCAGGAGATTGTTCAAATGACACACGCGTTGGAATCCACAGCACAAGCCGAGTCGGGCATCAGATCTCGCCAAGAATTCGAACGGCTCATCGGAAAATATGCTAAAGATCTTCCGGCTATTACCAATTCAGATCGGTCGGAGTGGCTGGATAAGGCAGCAGGATCTGAATTGGAAGAAAAGTACCGGGCAGCGTTTGATGTTGCCAACAAGGCCAAAAAATTGCTGGATTCGCCGGGCCAAGTCGAAAGAGCGATACAAATGTACCAGACGGCGTTGGACAACCTATACGCTTGCTTTAACAAGAACTTTTCCACCGTTGACCCTGCCAATCCGGACCAGTTGAAAGCTGTGGCGGTGCTTGCCGACGGAATCCACAATGTTGAGGGCGTTTCCGGCTTCCGTGATGCGCAGGGACGGCTCTTCAAAGATGCGCAAAGACAGTTCCAAAGCGCTGATTCCGCCGCCAGCGCAACCGCATTGATTGATTTCTGGGATGGCGTGGCGAAGCCGCCGTCCGATCCGAGCTGGCGCACATTCCAAGGTCGGGATTTGTATCGTCTTGGGCTCAGTCTGGCTGACCGCCCGCGAGACTTCGGGACCGTTATCGGGCTTATGGGCAGGAAAGTGCAGGAGGCATGGGCGACAATGGGGGCGAATGACGCACACTGGCGGAGCGCCTTTGGCGGTCTTATCCCCGACCGGAAGAAGGGCGAATTCGCCTTCAATCAGACGGCTCATTTCTACGCCTTTGGCGGTAACGAAGGATATTGCCGGGCGTATTCCATCCTCTATGCCACGGCATTGGTGAACAATGACGTGGACGCTGCCGCCCGATTGTTCCGCAGCTTCAGACTTGAGATGTTCGATGGCATGCATGCGCGCTATCCGAGCGATAAATCGGCCACGCGAGCTGCCTTATCGCATCTGAATGGTTCGGATGATGTAGCGTGGGGGCTTCTTGCCAGGCTTCAGATGCGCACCGTGCGCGAGGTGGTCAAGGAGCTCGCCAGCACCACGGGCCGGACTAGTTTTCTTATCGAATCCCCTAATCACTCAATGGAGCTCGGCGTCAGCATCGACGAACATGGTCAACGCCATTATCAATTCTTCGACCCCAATTTCGGCAATTATTCCTTCGATAGCGCGGAACAGGCGATTAACGACGTCTCCATGCTGCTGTCGACGGGACAGGAGGCATATAGGATCCCTATGCGGGACGGGGAGCTTATGCTGGCGGCGGCCAAAATTGATGAGGCAATGGCCGCCAGTCTCTTGAATATGGAGATAAAGGACAGTGTAGGCGGGCAGCGCATTGCCAAGCTGGGAGAGATCTTCACGATCCCGCAGGATGCGGCGATGGTGTTGGATAGCGCGCAGGAATCTGCGCATGCCGCCGTGCAGGCGCAAACCATCGGCGACGCGCTGGTGGACAATATGCGCAAATGGATGGTCCAGTGCGCCCTGCCCGAAGCACGGTACAAGCCGCTGTTCAATACCTTCCGCATAGAAACCGACGGCAGTACGACGATGGAATTTCTCGATACCGGAGCAGCGGGTCATCAGACCAAAAAAGTGCAGGTGAGCCTGCCCGATCCGGCAGAAGCGGCCCGTCTGCGCTCCAGCCTGCAGCGCATGTCGGATCTGCTGAAAAAGGTGGGCGACAACTTCCAGATGAAAAACGACCACCTCACGCAGGCCCACCATGAGGGCGAGGGCGGGGTGGACGGCTCGGAAGGGTTGAATGCCGCGTTTACCTTACAGACCATCGTCGATCTGCTGCACGCGCGGCACCGTCAAGAGAAGGTCGAAGGGGGCGAGCAGGAAGAGCTGGCCGGGTCGCTGGCGCAAACCATCGAGGCGCACATGTGGGCCAATGTCAGCAATGTTGGCGCGAGCTCGGGCAAGGACCTGAGCAAGTTGGCCGAAATGGTGGGCAAACTGCTGGAGGACTCGGGCAAGCTGGAAGAGGCCACTGCCAAGCTGAGTGAAGGGCTGCTCAAGATCGGCGGTAAAGTGGGCAAGGCGTTTGAAGGCCTGTCGACCGCGCTGGACGCGACCGGTGTGGCCCTGGATATTGCGGAGCTGGCGCAGGCGCAAAGCTACGAGCAGCGCGTCAGCGCAGGCACCTCGCTGGCGCTCGATTCGGTCTCCATGGGCGTGGGTGTGGCGGCGATGGTGGCCGGTGAGACGGCGGGCATCGTAATGGGAGGCATGGCCGTGCCGCTGGCAGGGGTCGGCATCGGCATCAGCGCCCTGGTCGACAATTTCCTGGAAACCGCCGCGACAAAGGATCAAACCATTGTCTATTTCGACGAGTTGAAAAAAGGCTACCAAAGAGGGGGCTATGAATGGAACGGCGACCATTCCGCCATGCTGCCGATCGATGGCGTGGTGATCGACAAAGTCGATTTGTCCGGCGAGAATGCGAAGATCAGCTTCGGCGCCAACGTGATTTATGGCGAGCAAGTCGAGCCGGGGGCATTGGCGCCAGGGCTGCAGAGTAATCCCAAATTATCATTCGACGTGCACGAAGCGTTTGGCGTCGGCCACACAGCGACCATCGACAACCCGGACATATTCGTACTTCCGGTCACGAGCAAGCGGGTGGGCTGGTTCACCACGGCTCTGGACGGATTGAAGGCGTCCGGCGAAACGCTCAATGACTTCTCCAAACATTCCCATCGAGATGATCCGGGCCATAGTGGCGAGGATTGCCCTAATCATCAGGGCGACCATCTTTCGGGGGACTTGAAGGACCAGCGTATCACCTTCGATACCCGATCGCTGGGCGTGGGCGTTGTCGGCTATGGATACGAACCGCAGTTCACGCAACTCGAGGTCACCCTGGGCAAGGCACCCAAGCAGCTGGTTATCCCTGCCGATAATGGCAATATCGAGTATCGCATTGCCGGTGCCGGGGGACACTACAGCCTGGTCCCCAACGGCGACCGCGTCCTGTTGTCCGAGCAGGATCCGAAAGCACCCTCGACGTGGGTGCTGCAAAGCGCGAGCAAAGATGAAACGTTCGATGTCAAGTTTTACGATGGCACGTACTGGGACCACAAATATACCTCGATCATCCTGACCCCGGTCTGGGCGCCTGGCCACGAGTCGAAACACCCCGATACCCACCCGAAGGTCGTGCTGCTCGACGATCTCAATACCAACGTCCTGTTGCGCAACGGAGAGGGGGTGTATCGCCTGGATGTTGCGAAGAAGTCCATTGAGCTGGTGGACTATGTGGTCGAGGATGCGTGGGTGAAGGAACACGCCCCAACCTTGTTCCACGATTTGGCGCAGCTGGCCAAGGAGAAGAATCTGAATGGCCTGACGCTGAATTGGC
Organism: Pseudoduganella sp. R-43; assembly: GCF_049913255.1. Lineage (NCBI taxonomy): Bacteria > Pseudomonadati > Pseudomonadota > Betaproteobacteria > Burkholderiales > Oxalobacteraceae > Pseudoduganella > Pseudoduganella sp. R-43. The sequence goes on along the minus strand of NZ_CP183988.1, from coordinate 4,545,282 downwards.
AGCCGCCCGGCCAGAAGTCCAGCGTGCTGACGTTCCGCTATACCGCGGGTCAGAACTACATTATTGGAGCGCATGATGAATTTGTCGACAGGTTCAATGCCAATGCCGACGGCGGCCTGGATACGGCCAAGGGGGTGGTTGCAGGCTTCACCGCCGAGGTCTTCCAGGAACCGGACGTCAAGAGTCTGGCCGACCTGGTGAAATATGCGGAGGACTTCGACGCGACCGAGTTCGATGTGTATGACATTCCGCTGAAGCAGCTGGTCGCCTCGGCCGATGCGTCGTTTGTGGTCTCTGGCCACTACGATGGCAAGAGCTGGGTGCTGACGCGTGTCGATCCGAAGGGACAGGTGTATGTGTATGAGGGGGCCAACCCGGATCTCGGTGGCGCCGGCAGGCTGAGCGCGTTCAGCGAGAAGTTTTTCACGACGCACCCGAACGACACGCTGGCCGACTTGGTCAAGATTGCCGGCGGCGGGAGTTTCGACGTGGCCGGCCTGTCCTTCCACGGCCACACCCTGGCCAGCGGCCACTACGATGCCAAGACCCGTACCATGGTCGGCCGGGATAAGGATGGCCACTGGCTGGTCAGCGGCAATGGCAGCCACGTGGTGTTCAAGGTGCAAGGCAAAGACGAGGTCTGGTTCTATGAGGAAGATGCCGATCATCCGTCGACCTGGCAGTTGGAGACGGACGGCCAGGATCCAAGCGGCTGGTCCCGCAACTGGGTGACGCTTGGTTCGAGCCGGATCTGGGTGGACAAGCCGGCGGCTACGGAACTGAGGGTGCAGCAGCCGGATGGAAATTTGATGCGCTTGAGCTTGCTCGACTCGGCTGCGTACAAGCAAGGCTTCACCAAGGAGTATTTCAAGTACCACGCGAACGCCACGCTGGCCGACCTGGTGCGGGATATCGGAGGGAGCAGCTTCGACGTGGCAGGCATGCCTTTCCGCAGCCATGTGATCAGCGGCCATTTCGACGGCAAGACCCAGGCCATGGTTGCCGACGATGGGGAAGGCCATTGCCTGGTGCGCGGCAACGGCAGCCAGGCGGCGCTGGACCTGCACGGCAAGAGCGAAGTCTGGCTCTACGAGGAAGACGACGGCAAAGCGTCGAACTGGCTACTGCGCGGCGACGGCAATGTGGTGGAATGGAAGGCGCCGAACTGGGTGAAGGTGGGCTCGACCTGGGTCTGGCTGGACAAGCCGCAGGAAACGCATCTGCGCGTGCAGCAACCGGACGGTCAGTTGATGGAGGTGGATCTGGCCAAGCAGACCGCGACGGCCGTCGATCGCCTGGTGGACGCCGCCTGGGTCGAGGAGCACGCGGCCACGCTGATGCAGGATCTGGCGCAACTGGCCGCGGACCAGCATCTGACCGGATTGACCGTGCAATGGAACGACGGCAAGCCGCGCAGCGGTCGTTACATCGTCGGTAGCGGCATCATCTCCGAACGCGAGGACGGGCTGGTGATGAAGTTCGCGAGCGCGCCTGAGCTTCTGCAAGGATCCGGCACGCTGGTGGCATTCAGCGCGGAGGCCATCAGGCGCAGCCAGGAGAAACTCGGCGCTGAGTACTACCTCAAGCACAAGCAAGGCGCCTTGCTGGCCGAGCTGGTCGCGGAAGCCAAGGCGTACCGGGGAACCGAACAATTCGATATTTATGGCCTGCCGATAGGCAAGTCCTACGATGTGTCCGGCCACTACGACGGCAAGTCCTGGACGTTGGCCGGCACCGATAGCGAGGGCAGGATCTGGCAGCACGATGCGGCCCATCTGGACCAGGACGGCACGTTGGTCGGGTTGAGCGCGGCATTCTTCCGGCAGCATGGCCCGGACTCGCTGAAGAGCCTGCCCGAGCGGCGCGCGTCCGTGCTGGCCGTCTCCGGCCTGACCGATACCGCCGGCAAAGCGCTGTGCGCCTGGTACGACGTGGTGGCGGAACAGTGGATTGTGGCCGGCCGCCCGGGCGGTGGCGGCCTCAATTACCTGGGCACGTTCGGCGGCATGGCCTGGCTGTTCGATGCTGAGCGCGGCGAGGTGCTGGGCAGCGTGCCGCGGAAGCAGGTCGCTTCGCTCGACGCGCTCAAGCAGCCGCCGGCCGCCGGGCGCATGTTCGGACAGCTGGGCAAACTCAAGTCCGCGACCATGGTGGGCAGCACGCTGGTGCTGGCAATGGAAGACGGCCGTTTGACGCTGGGGGCCGACCTGGCGCTGCCGGGAGTGTTGACGCCGTTGGAGATCGATGGCGAGACGCTGGTCGGCACGATCGATTTGGGCGGCGGCAAGTCGGCCAAGACGGTTTCGAACAGCGACCGGGAGCGCTTGCAAAGCTGGGAACAACACTACGGCTTCAGCTTTGGCGAAGCGATCCGCGTGCGCATGGCAGATGGCGCGTGCGCCTGGTATGACTTCGAGCATCGCGCGATGACCGCGGCGCCGCAAGCTGCCGAGCTGCAGTACCTCGGCTACGGCGATGATTTCTACATGTTCGACCCGCTCGCGCACAAGCTGGTGTCGGCGGCCGGTGAAGGCGGCATGCGGCACGAGCCGGTGGCGATCGAGGCGCAGCACGTGGTACGTGTAGGCAACGTCCTGGGCCTGAGCGGCATTGCCGAAACCGATCTGGCCAAGCTGCCGCGGATGTTCAAGGTGGACAACTACATAGCCACCACCAAGGACGACCTGACGTTCGAGGTGTCGGTACATCACGAGGCGACACTGCTGCAGGTTGGGCCGGCCTGGCTGGCCGCGCATGCCGACAATCTGACCGGGGCCTTGGCCGAGTTGGCCAAACGCCTCGGTTGCGAGGACGGGATCAGCCTGCAGCAAACCGATGGCAAGGTACAGTGGTTCGACACCAAGTCCAGTACCATCGCGGACGGGCAAGCCGGTAACAAGCCGCCGGCCACGCTCATGCAGGCGCCCGATGGCTTGGCCCTGCTCAAGCAGGCCATGAGCACGTTCGCGCAGGACGGCGTTGCCGGCAGGACGGCTGCGCCGGTTGCCGGGAGCGCCGAGTTTCTGGCGGCCGCTTTGCCGAAGGCGGCGGGCGGGACCATCCGCGTCTGACGTGAATGCCGCCGATGCGGCCTGGAGACCGCTTCGGGCCGCGTCTGGCAGCGCATTCAGAGCGCGGCGATTGCGGGACAACAGGCGGCCCATGGGCCGCCTGCCGCTATTTGTACGTCCAGCACCCAGCACGCCCTGAATCGAGATCTGCGCCAGGTGGCCCCCGGCCTGTTGCAGCGAGCGCAGTGGCAACGGCAAGTGCGCCCTGCGCGGCATTGGCGAAGGCAGCTTCCAAGGGGTGCTCTCATCGGGCGCCGTTGAGGTGGACGATGCCGCGCGCGTCGGTACGACCCTAGGCATCAAGACGTCCGCAACCGACAGTATCAAGGCGATCCATGCCCAGTTGCGCCTGCTCACCGATGGCGCGAAAGCGATCGATATCATCGACGTCAGCAAGAGCGCGCTGTTGCGCATGCATCTGGGCTACCTGCATGCGCCGGACGAGCATCTGCCCTGGACCGGCGATGGCGCGACGCTGCCGCTGACCGCGCCGCCGCTGCTGCGGCACCATTGAGTCACGGCGTCCTGGGCCGCCGCAAGCGCCGGCTCAGGCACCGTAGCATGCTTTGAGGCGCGGCGACGCTTGGGTCAGCATGCCGGCCGGGTTCTCGATATGCACGCCTTGCAGGCCGGGATCGCCGGCTGGCATGCCACGCGGCAGGGCCAGCGCATGCGCCACCGTGCCGGACACCAGGCAGGCCGCCGCCAGGCAGCAGGCGCCGAAGACCGCCAGCGCGGCGTGCGCCTGCTGCGGCCTGAAATAGCGGGCGGAGAGGTCGCCGCCCTGGGGCGGCGCCGACACCAGGTACACTTTTGGCACGGTTTCGCTGGCGCCCAGTTGGGCGGCGGTCAACAGGGCACCGTACGCGCCGCGCAATCGCATCCGCGGACCGGCCTCGGTCCAGAGCGTGCGCAGGCCGGCCTTGAACACGTGCTTCACTCCGCCGGTAACTTGCATGGTTGGCCGCCCGCGCTGGACGGCGCCACGTTTATGGGGAAAGGAGCGTTATGATTCAGCGGAAAAATGGACAGGTTCCGCCGCCTATGCAAGCTGTTGCTGCTCTGCCTGCTTGGGCTTGCGGCAACGGCGTGCGCCGAACTTGACGGTCTCGCCAAGGGGATGGCGCGCAGTGAGAAGGAGGATGCGCGCCGGGTTTGCAGTGAATACGGTTTCCGTCCCGGCACCGACGCATATGCCCAGTGCGTCGGGTCGGAAGTGAATGCGCGTAAGGAGCGCGAGCAGCAAGACTGGCTGGAGCAGCAGCGCTGGCAAGACCGCGAATGGCGGCGCCGCTACCGTCACTAACGGCGGGACAGCGCTGCGGCGGCCACGGTGGTGTGCCGTCCGGCAGCATGCCTGGCCGCACGCCGGACGCATGCCGGCCGGCGTGGCAAGGGGCGCGCTCAGGCAGGCTGCCCGTCCTTCCTCCGATCTTCGCCTGGCGTGGACTGCGCCAGCCACGAGAGGATCGCCTCGCGCGTCGCCTGTGGCCGCTCAAGCGCAGGCAGATGCCCGCAATTCTCGATGACTTTGAGTTCGGCCCGGCGCAGCTTGCTGAGCATCAGCCGCTGCATCTCCATGCTGAACAACTGGTCTTGCCGCCCGTACAGGATCAATGTCGGCATGCTGAGTGCAGTCAGGCGCGCGGAAATATCCCAGGCGTTGATCAGGACCCGGGTCTGGTTGACCAGGCCGGCGCGCGGCAACTGCTGGCAGGCGGCCAGGGCGTCAAGCAGGTCGCGCTCCCCGGCGCGGCGCGGATCGACGCAGGACTGGTTGAGCTGCGGCCAATGCTGGCCGATGGTGCCGTTGAGCAGGGGCGTGAGCATGCCGTGCCGGAAGAACTCGCGCTGCGCCTCCGGGGCATTGCCCGGATAGGTGCACACCAGGACCATGCGCTGCACGCGCTGCGGCGCCATCAGGGCCAGATGCTGGGCCACCAGCCCGCCCAGGGAGTGCCCGAGCAAAGTGAATTCCGGCGGTGCCAGCTGCAGCACTTCCCTGGCCATGCCGGCCGCGTTGGACTGGTTGGACACGACGATGGTGTGCACGTCGTAGTGTGGCGTAAGGTGTTCGATCAAGTCGCGCCACATGCGGTCGCCATGGTTGCTCCAGCCCGGAAGCAGGACGAATTGTTTACGGTGAGACATGGTTGATCCCCTTTTTTCTAAGCCAGGATGGCATCCCGTTGACCGCCAGCGCGGCAATCGTGAGCGCCAGCGCGCTCGCCTGGCGCAGGCCGAAGTGCTCGCCGCGCAGCGCCACGCCGAGCAGCACGCCGACCACGGGAACGATGAAATTGGACAGCGACGTGAATACCGGGCCGCGGCGTTGTACCAGTGCGGCGTACATCAGGTAAGCCAGCCCGGACTCGACCGTGCCCAGCACGGCCACGGCGCCCAGCGCGCCCGGCGTCCATGTCAGTTGCCAGGGATGGTCGATCAGCAACGATGCTATCGCCAGCGGCAAGGCGGCATACCACAAGATGGTCCGTACGGAGCGGATCGGGTTGTCATGCGGAAGGTGTTCCAAGAGATTGAGGCTTAAGGCGAAGCTGGCACAGCCCAGGAAGATGGCGCCTTCATAGACCAAGTGGCCGCTGCCGTGGTTGGTGGCAGGGCTTACCAGGATGATAATGCCGGCGAAACCGAGCAGAACGCTGAGCATCGCCGGCCAGCCGGGGCGCCTGTGTTTGCTTATGCATAAAGACAGGAGCATTGTCAGGATCGGCACGCTGCCCATCATCACCGCCGTGATACCGCTGTCGACATGCTGCTGCCCCCAAACGATCAGGAAAAAGGGGAGCACTGCCTCGAACAGAGCAATCAATGCATACAGCAGTGCGGGCGAAAGTGGCGCCTTGCGGCCGGCTGCAGGTAACGGGCGCGTAGGTCGGCGTGTGAAGCCGGCCAGCATGGTCAGCGTCGCCGCGCCAATCAACACGCGCAGAGCCGCGGTGGTGGCGGGCGGAATACTCTCGACGGCGAAGGCATTGAACAGGAATTGTCCGCCCCAGATTGTGCCGATGCCCAATAAGAGAAGATAGTCGAGCAGGGTTCTTTGTTGTGTGTGCATGATGCGTTCTCCTTGGTGCCAGGGCTCGAACGGGCTGCGAGACCGACATCGGGCGCCGGCATGGATCATGCACACGATGAGGCGCGTTGCGCTTGCGGGAAGCGAAAAGCAGGACCGGTCCGGCCTGCCGAGCGGGCGGCGCGCCGCCGCGCCCACGGGCCAGGACCATGCGGTGGCAGCTTTCAGTCCTGTGCCCAGCAATGCGCCACCGGCATCAGGACGGCACTGACCACCAGCATGAACACCGGCTGGGCCAGTGTTTGCGCGTGGTACAGGGCGCCCAGTGCGGCCAGGCCGGCGGCGATCAGCAGGTAATAGGTCAGTCCGTACATGGCGCTGGCGCTGCCTTGCACCGCGCGGTAGTGCTGCAGGGAGGCGGCGAAAATGCTGGGAATGGCGCAGGCGAAGCACAGCATCAGGACCACCTGCGTGGCCAGCACGGCGCACGCCGCCGGCAGCGGCGCACGGGCGCCGGCGGCCAGGGCGAGCAACTGCAGCAGGGCCGCCGCCAGCCCGGCGTGGCAGGCGCGGCGGATCAGCTGGCGCGGCCGGTAGTGCCGTAGCGCCAGCTTGTTGAGGCGGGCGCCGCCGACGGCCGCCAGGCCGAGCAACAATCCGCTGGCGCCGGACAGCCAGTGCGGCATGCCCAATTCATCGAACGTGTGCGGCGCCAGCACGTAATAGCCGAACAGGATCAGGTTGAAGCCGGCCACCAGCGCGGCCGAGATCCAGATATGGCGGTCGGTCAGCATATGGCGCGCGACGCGGAGCATGGGCACCGGGGCCGGCTGATGCCGCGGCCGGGTTTCCGGCATGAAGGCGGCGCACAGCAGTGCCAGCGCGGCCAGCAGCCCTAGGCAGGCGAACACGCCGTGATAACCGTAATGGCTGGCCACCAGCATGCCCAAGGCGGGGCCAATGGCCGGCGAGAAGGCCAGCACCGTGACAACGGCGGAAAACATTTTGGTCAGCTGAGGACCCTGGTAGCTGTCGCGCACCATGGTTTGCATGACGACGGCGCCGACGCTGATGCCGAACGCCAGCCAGGCGCGCGCCAGCAACAGGACGGTAAAGCTACGCGCCACCAGCGCCAGGGCGGCGGCGGCGACGTAGCAGCACAAACCGCCGAACAGGGCGGGGCGGCGTCCCTTCAGGTCGGAAATGCGGCCCCAGAACAGGACGCCAAGGGCAAAGGCGGCGAAGTACAAGCTCATGGTCCATTGCGCCTGGCCGGCACTGACGCCGTAGGCGGCAGCAATGTCGGGCAACACCGGCGCGTACATGGTCTGGCTCAGTTGCGGGTAGGCCAGCAACAATAGCAGGATGGCGATTGCTGGCCGCGAAAGGGGAATGGGATTCATCGATGCTCCAGGTTGGGTTCATTTGGTGGAGCGCGGCGCGGGCCCAGCCAGGCCACGCACAATGCCAACGCGCCGTTGGCGAGCCAGACATCGGCTTGGCATAACAGGCCATAGCGCCACGGCGCGGCCAGGCCGGCCGCGCTGGCGACCAAGCTGGTCATGCAGGCCTGGCGCAACAAGTCGCCTTTTAGTGCGAGCACGGCCACGGCCAGAAGCCCGGCGCGCGGCAGGAGGCGCGCCGGCAGGCGGTGGCCTGCGCCATAATTCAAGGCCATCAGCGCCATCACCGGTTCCAGCGCGGTGAGCCAGGCCATGGCAATGATGCCAGCCGAGTATTGCTGCGGGCCGGGGAAGACGTGGCCCTGGGCCAGGGCGCCGCTCAGCTGCCCGGCCCATTGCAGCACGCCGGCGTGCACGATCAGGGCAGTGGAGACTGCCAGCGTCGCGCACGCGGCGCAGCGCAGAACCAGGCGGCGGGGCAGCAGGTGCATGGCTTACTGCTTGGGCACCGCACCGGCCAACATGCGCAGGTTGCTGCCGCCGCTTGCGGCGAAGATCAGGCTGCGCACCTTGTCGTGGGGCAGGGTGACCAGGGCGGCGAAGCCATTCAGGTCGAGCGATTCGGAAGCGTCGCCCTGCACGCAGCCCATGCCGGGCGTATCCGATTTGGCCGTTACCGAAAATCGGTAGATGTTCTTGGACGGATCCAGCACCCGGATGTAGCCATCCAGGTTGCAGCCCAACAACTTGCCGATCACCTTGCCTTGGGCGTCGATCGACAGGCGCGGTGTGGTGGCCGTGTCGTAGCCTTGGTAGCCGGGCAGTGTACGCGCCGTGGGCGAGTAGTTGCCTCGCACCTCCGCGAGACTGGCGGGACGGTTGTTGTCGGCACTGTAAGTCATCGCATAACTGCCGTATGGTGCGCCGGCGACATAGCGGTCCGCCAGGTCGAAGGTGGCGGACAGGGTGTTCGCGGCGTCGGCGTGGCCGCTCATGACGGCATGCACGAAGTGGAGCGGAGCGACGACGCTTGCGCCGCCGATGTCGCCATCGTTGAGCTTGAGGAAACCGCTATAGGTGCCAAGATAATTGTCCTCGCCAACGCCGTCGGCGAAATAGAACTCGGTTTCGGCATCGTTGTTCTGGCCGTGCAGCAGCGCAAAGGCCGGCTTGCCATCGGCATTGGTGCCGAACCAGATGCCGTCGGCCAGGCGTTGCGAACCGCTCGGCTTGAAGGCGGGAGCCGGGGTCAGGCTGGACGTGCTAGCGCCGGCATGAGTGCCGCCGCCACCGCAGGCGAGCAGGGTGGCGCACAGGGGCAGCAAGGCGGCAATTTTCAGTTTATGGTTCATGGAACAGTTTCCTGGTCTGATCGAATTATTCGGCAAGGGCCTTGCCGATCCGGTCCGCAGTATGTGGCTACTCAGCACTAATAACTTCCCAAGGGCAATTTCTAGGACGATTGCACCCCGCCTCTCGGAATTGGTCCGGGAAATGAGGCGGTCCCTCTGCCGCGGGGCGCCCGAGCGTTAGCATCGCAGCCACATTTCTCGCCCAAGGACAGTCTCATGAACGATTCCAAGCCCTTATTCCTGACAGTCGATTTCATTAACGACCTGGTGCACCCGGACGGCAAGATGGCCGGCTGCGCGCCAATGGTCATGGCGTGCGGCGTGATCGCGCGCAGCAACGAAGCGCTGCATTGGGCGCGGGCGCAGGGTTTTCACATCGGCCACGTCAAGGTTGCCCTGGTAGCCGGCACGAGCACCACGCTCGGTTCGTGGTCGATGTTCGGCAAGGCCGACCAGATCGGTGCGCTGCAGCTGGGTGGATGGGGCACCGCCTTCCACCAGGAACTCGACGTGCATCCGGACGAGCTGGTGATCGTCAAGCCGCGCGTCAGCGCCTTTTACGGCACGCCGCTCGAATCACTGCTGCGCACCAAGAACATCAGGCAACTGGTGCTGGCCGGCGTTTCGACGTGCCACGCCATTGACCTGACTGCGCGCGAGGGGCATGACCGCGACCTGCGGGTGACCGTGTTGTCCGATTGCTGCGCGGCGCGCAGCCTGGACCAGCACCGCGCCACCTTGTCCGGTGCGCTGTCGCAGGTGGCGCAAGTGCGCACGCTGGACGAAGTGCGCGCCTGCATGAAGGACTGAAGCGGTGGACAGCGCCGCGTCGGCTTGCCAGGTATTGCGCGCGGCGCTGGAGCGCCACCAGATCGCCTGCTACTTCGGCGCCATGCTGTTGGGCGCACTGGGGGCCTACTGTTTGCCGCACAGTGCGGCATGGGCGCAGGCGATCGAGCCTTGCCTGGCATTGATGCTGACGCTCACTTTCCTGCAAGTTCCGCTGGGACAGCTGGGGCGGGCGCTGCGACAGGGGCGTTTCCTGGCCGCCTTGCTGGCGGTGAATTTCGTCGGCATCCCGCTCCTGGTGGTGTTCCTGCTGCACTGGCTGCCGCAGGTGCCCTTGTTGCGCCTGGGCGTGCTGCTGGTGCTGCTGGCGCCCTGCATCGATTACGTTGTGACCTTTTCCCACCTTGGCCGGGCCGACGCGCGCCTGCTGTTGGCGGCAACCCCGTTGTTGCTGCTGGCGCAGATGGCGCTGTTGCCGTTATACCTGCGGCTGTTTCTAGGCCAGGCCGAAGCGGACTTGGTACGGCCCACCGCATTCCTGCACGCGTTCGGCACCATGATCCTGCTGCCGCTGACCCTGGCAGCTTTGCTGCAATACTGGGCCGCATCGTCGCGCGCAGGCCGGCACGTCGCCGGCGGCCTGACCAGCCTGACGGTGCCCGCCACGGCGCTGGTGCTGTGGCTGATGATGGTGGCTATGCTGCCGCAACTTGGCGCCGCGGCGGCGGCGGTGCTGCAGGTGTTGCCGGTGTACCTGGCCTTCGCGTTGGCGGCGCCGCTGCTGGGCTGGTGTGCCGGCCGCTGTCTGGGCCTGGCGCCGACCGCGGGCCGCGCCGTCGCATTCAGTGCGGCGACCCGTAATTCGCTGGTGGTGTTGCCGCTGGCGCTGGCCGTGCCGGGCGCCGTTCCCATCCTGCCGGCCGTCATCGTGGCCCAGACCTGCGTCGAACTGGTCTTCCAACTGCTCTACATCCGCATGCTGCCCGTCCTCGGCGCCGCGACGCCCACCGCACGCCTCTGAGTGCGGGTCGCGTGATTCCGTCCGAAATTGCACCGTCGATGCGCTGCCTCGTTAGCGAAAGGCTAGCCTGAAGCCGGTTCCCAACCCGGTTCGGACTGCTGTCAGGCAGCGGCCTGGCCCCGTTGGCTGTTGAACGTTGTCACGTCAAGGAGAGATAAATGGGTTCATTTAACGCAGAAGAGCGACAAGCGATGGCCGTGCTGGAAGCACGCAAGCAAGCGCGTGCCTTGCGGCAGGGCCTGGCCGTGTTGATGAAACAGCAGGGCCTGGAGCGAAGTGAATGGGTGCCGATGCTGGGCAGCTACGACACGGCCAGCGGTCAGGTCAGTTTCATGAAACGCAACGATCCGAGCAAGTTGCTCACCTGTAAAGTCGGGGCTGTCCCCTTGCGGCAGGCGCTGGCCTACACGCGCGAGCTGACCAATGCCATCCAAAGCAAGTTCAAGGTCGAGGACGGCGAGCTGCAACCGCAGAGCGGCGGTGCGCCGGCGCCCGGGTCGCAAGAGCTGGCGCTGGGCGGCGCGTACGCCGCGATGCTCGACGAAGCGCTGGAGGCGCAGGTGCAGGTCGGCGAGCAGGCGGAGCTGGGCGAAGTCGTACGCCAGTCGCTACAAGCGGAGACCTTTGTCAAGGTCGCCGAACAGGTCGATTACTCGGTGGTGGGCCTGCAGCGCCTGAACGCCTTTGCTGGAGCGCTCAATGAAGCGATGAAGTTCGAAAAAGTCGCGTTGATAACCGAAAACATGTCAAGCATTCTCGGTGCGGCCGGCGTGGTGCTGAAAGGGGGGCTGGCATTCGAAGACGCCATCGAACTGGCCAAAGCCCAGTCGCCGGACGCGCAGATGGTGGCTGGCACCAAGCTCACCAATGACCTGCTGGGCACCGGGCTCGAAGTGGCGAGCGTGGTCGCCGAGATCGCCGGTGCGGAAGCCGTGGCTGGCGCGCTCGGTGGCGTGGGGCTGGCCGCTGCGGCCGTCGGCTGGTATGTCGCCGGGCTGGTCGAAGCGATCGAGCAAGGCAACGAACGCGCCAGCAAGACCAAGGAATACTTCGACATCCTGAACGCAGGCTACCACCACGCCGGTTATGGGCTGGACAAGGAGGGGAGGGCGTTGATTCCGCAATACGGGGTGCCGATCGGTACGCTCGACCTGGAGCACAACACCGTCTCCTTCGGCAAGTTCGACATGCTGCAGTACAAGGAGGGGCGGCGCGGGATGGGCGGTTCGGCCGCGGGCGGCTGGGAGGCTACGCTGGAACCGTTTGACGATGGCCGCACCTTCGAAATCCACGCAGGGCTGGGCGTGAAGCACACCATAGCGCTGCCGGAGCAGCGCGACCTGGTGCTGTTGCCCTTCATGCCGGCGGCCAGAGCGAAGATGGTGCATGGCGTGCAAACCGTGGGGCTGGGTCCCGTGATACGCGGCATGGACGGCAAACTCGACGATAGGGGCAACCCGATCAGTTTCAAGACCTATATCAAGAGCGAGGATGAGCTGACCGGAATCGATCTCACGTTCGAATCGACCACGGTCGACGTGCTCCTGGGCCAGGCCAGCAAGACCCTGGTGATGCCAAATATGGCACGCTCCCAGATCAAGGATGGCCATGGCACCAACTGGGACATGCAGTACCGCATGCGGGGCAAAGGTGGAAAATACGCCTTGGCCTTGAGTGCTTACGGTAGCGTCACCCTGCAGGAAAATGGCGACAGCAAGTCGACCTGGCTGCTGGACGCCGGCGCCAAGGGCCTGGGCGATGCGATCGCGTTCCAGGGCGACCATCTGGCCATCGGCGGCGCGCAGGTCTGGATCGACCGCCCGGCGAACACCAAGGTGTGCGTGCAAAAGGCGGACAGTACGCTGTACAAGGTCGACGCGCAGGCCAGGAAGATCGAGCTGGGCGGTGTCGCCGCGGGGTGGATCGAAGCGCACGCCAAGACCTTGCTGACCTCATTGGCGCAGTTGGCGAAGGAGCAGGGGGCGGACAAGCTGGAGGTGATCGGCTATCCGGGCCCTGGCGGGCAGGCCTTGGAAGGCTGCTTCAGCGCCAAGAGCGGCTACCTGGTATGCCGGGCGGAGCCGGGGGCCAGTCTGGTGCGCAACGCGCACAATGGCGCAGGAATTCTGCTGGTCGATGCAAGCTGGGTCAAGGCGCACCAGGGCAATCTGCTGGGCGCGCTGGGTGCGCTGGCCGGCAGTTTCGGCTGTAGCACCGTCGAAGTACTGGGCATTCCCGCGCAGGGTATGACTTTGCCCGGCGGGCGCTATGACCGCGTCTCCGGTGAATTGCTGGGCCGTGCGGCCGACGGGGTGCTGTACCGCGTCGCAGGCGATCTGAGCCGGCGGGTGCTCGGCGTCGATGCCAGCTGGAGCGCGGCACACCGGGCCACTCTGCCGCAGGACTTGGCCAATCTGAGCATGGAGGCGAGCGCCGGCATTCTCAGCGTGGCCGGCATCCAAAGCGCGGACGGCGGCATCAGCCCGGGCTGGTACGACGTCGGCCGCCACCTGCTGGTGGCGGGCAACACCCCGGGCAAGCGGCCGGATTACCTGGGGATCATGGGCGGCAAGGTTTGGCTGTTCGACCCTTCGATGGGCAAGCTTTACAGCCACAAGCTGGACGCCCGCTACGACAGCGCGCCCGATTGCTTTGAAATCGCCGACCCGTTGAGCGGCCCGCCCGACATCAAAGGATGGGTCAAGTCGGCATCGATCAGCGGCGACGGCTTCGTCATCGAGACTGGCGATGGCCGCATCCTGTCGTTGCGCCCCGGCGGTGGCAAGCCGCGCTTGCTGGGCCTGAAGGGGGAGATGGCGGATTCGGTGGTTCGGCAAAAGGGCGGTTACTCGGACGACCTGGCCAGGATTTATGAACACGACACATTCGTTCCGATCGAGGATGGCGCGGGCAAGGGATGGGTGCGGCTGCAACCCGAGCACTACGGCGACGAATATAAGGTGTATCGCCCGGCGGATCTTCCGGAGGACCGGCAGGCAAGCTTTACGGTGCTGGGCAAGATGTCGAACGGCATCGTCGTGTTCGAACGTACCGCCACCGGCAAGTGTCTCATGCGTGGCGTCGGAGATGGCACGGTGATAGGCATCCTCTCCAGCGGCGTGAACGAGGTGGACGACGTCATGCGCGTCGGCAGCACCTTGGTGATCCGACATTCGGGCCAAGCCAAGAGCGACAGGATCGCGTCCCAGGTGCGCCTCATCGTCGATGGTCTGACGCAAGTGGACATCATCGATGTGAGCAAAGGCGAGGTGTTGCGCGTGCACCCGCGCAACCAACACGGGGCGGATGAACATCTGCCTTGGACAGAGACCAGTACAGCGCCGGCGCATACGTCGCTGCGCATGATGGACACGGGGCTGCTGAAGCAGGAAATGAGCAGTTTTGCGCGTGAAGGGGCGGCCGGCCAGCGCGCCATTGTCACGCCGCAAGCGCCTGGACTCCTGGCCGGGCCGGGCGCGCTGCCGCACCCAGCCGGCGGACCGGCGTAAGAAAAGAACCGCTGACGGCGCTGGCCTTGCGGCATGGTTGGCGCCAACGCCGGTGTTGGCCGCCATACCTTGGGCATCTGCGCGGCACGACGGAAAGCGGTCGGGGCGCTGCGGCTGGCTGCAAGGGACGATCATCCATGTTCTTCCCTGTCGTCCGCCGCAGCCGATTTCGCTGGCGGCCTGTCGCGCAATGCGGCGACCGAGAACTTCACGAGCCGGACTGTCGCATCATGAAGCACGCCGCTTTGCGCCGCGCAGTCGCCTAAGCGCCATAGCACGCGAGCAGCGCGGGCGATGCCTGCGGCAGCGGCACGTGGCCTCGCATCAGAACCTGGGCGCTGCGGCGGTAGGCGGCGCGCACGATGTCAAGTTGGCCGTCGACCATACGCGTATCCAGTAGGGTCGTCAAGATACCGGCCGGATTCTCGATGTGCACGCTATGCAGGCCAGGGTCGCCGACTGGCACGCCGCGCGGCAGGGCCAGAGCGTGGGCCACTGTCCCAGGAACCAGACAGGCGGCGGCCAGGCAGCAGCCGCCAGAGACCGCCAGCGCCGCGTGCGCCCGCTGCGGCGTAAAGTAGCGGGCCGCGATGTCGCCGCCTTCGCGCGGGGCCGACACCAGGCAGACCTTCGGCATGGTTTCGCTGGCGGCCAGACGGGCTGCGCTCAGCAGCGCGCCGTCGTCGCCGCGCAGGCGCATGCGCAGGCCGGCCTCGGTCCACAGAACGCGTAGGCGGGCTTTGAAGTCGCTGTCTGCGTCCAGTTCGGCCGGCGTTTCATCGCCGCGTTTGCCCAGTTCGGAGGCCGCCACGATCACCATTGGCACCGCCACGTCGACACAGCTGACGGTGACGCCGAAAATGGTGTCGCGCGCGCGGCCAGTGGGCAGCAGGGCGCCGGTCTTGGCCCCGGCGGGGTGATGCAGGTGCAGGTCGACGCCAGGGTGGTAACCCATCACGCCGGGAATTGCCACCTGCGCAAGTCGGCCGCCGACGCGCTGCAACTGGGCGCTCAGTGCACTGTCCGTATTGCGGTTTTGGATCGCGATGCGCAGGTCGCCGTTCTCGGGGCCGGCCGGCAGCAGGCCGCTGTCGAGCGCGAACAGCGGCAGGGCGGCCGACATATTGCCGCAATTGACGCTCCAGTCGATGGCGCTGCGGCCCGGGGCCAGTTGCGCCAGGGTGCTGGTGATCTCGCGTGAGTGCGCGTCGACCTCGACCAGGAAAACTTTGTTGCTGGTCGGGGTGCCGCGCCCCAGGCCGGTCAGTTGGCGGTCGCCCGGGACATCGTGGTGCAAGGGAACGCCCATGATCAGGCGGATCAGTTCGTCGCGCAGGGGGCCGGCCGGCGGCAGCTGGGGCTGCCACAGCACGGCGCCGGTGGAGGTGCCGCCGCGCATGGCGTAGACAGGGAATTGCAGCACGCCGTCCAGCATGCAGGGCCGCAAGTGCTGCAGCATAGGGTGGGGGAAGCTCGGGTAATCGTGCATTGTCGGATTCGGCTTGGGAAAGGGTTCGGCGCCGGGCGCCAGGCAGGTGGGCGTGATGCTAGCCCCGGCAGGGGCGTGCCGCCGGCATGGTGCTGCTTTCTCGGACCGATGCACCCCGGCGCAGGTCTTCAGCGCAGTCCCGGCAGCATGGCCTTCACCTGTTGCCCCAAGCGTTCGGCCAGCAGGCGGTGAGTCTGCGTGGTCGGGTGCAGGGTATCCCAGAACAGGAAGGTGTGCGGGTCGCGGCAGCTGGCGCGGGTGCGCTGCCGCAGCATGTAATCGAGCGAGGAGCTGCGGTTGATCTCCAGACAGGAGTCCGTGACGTTGGCGAACTGGTAGCGTGCCGGATTGGCAAAGACGTCGTTGAACAAGGCGTAGGCATCATACAACTGGAGATTGAGGTCGGTATGCCGGCTGCGCAGACGTTGGACCAGTGCCGCCAGTCTGGCGTTGTAGTCGCGGACCTGGGCGGCGATACGGGTGGCATCGCCGCGGTATTTGAAGACCGGTGCGCGCGAGACGTCGGGCAGGTTGAGCAGCAAGATGTGCCGGGCGCCCGCGTCGACCATTTCGGCCAGCGCTTGCGTGACGTTGGCGCTCACCTGGTCGACGCTGCGGCCATAAGTGAGCAAGTCGTTGCCGCCGATCCAGACCGTAAACAGGGTATGTTCTGCGCGATAGCCGCTGGCTTCCTGCATATATTGGCGCCACGAACGGACCTGCTGCAGCAGCCCCGGCACTACCAGGTGGGCGGTATCGCCGGCGGCGCCACCGACGGCCCAGTTATACAGAGGCAGGCCGAGGTGCCGGGCCAGATACTCCGTCCAGACTTGCTCGTTGCTGAACCGTCCCAGGTACCAGCTCTGGCTGTTCGGCAGCCGCCACAGCGAAGCGTTGTACATATTCTGCGTATCGGACAGGCTGTCGCCGAAGGCAATGAGTTTGTTGATCGCACCGGCCGGCGTAGGCACGTCGTTGCTCCAGATGGTGTGGTTGAACGACAGCGCGTTGTTGGCGGCCGCAAACATCGCCAGCGGCCGGTCGATGCCGGCGTGCTCCAGGGTGCTGCGGCAAGTTTCCGCCAGCGCTTCCTGCGTGGCGTCGCTATAGAACATATTGCGCCATTGAAGGGGACTGGCCGACCACCAGTAGCCCTCGACCCGGTAATACTCGCCATCGGCCTCGCGCGCCCAGGCATAGCTGGTGGCGGGGCGGCGGGCGTCGTCGTCGACCCGGAAGAAGCAGCGCAGATAGGTCTGGGTGGTGGCGCCCGGCGCTGTCTCGCATTCCGAGCGGGATCGGCCGAGCAGCTGTTCTTCGCTCAGCGGTCCGTCTGGAGAATAGCAGGCGCCGAGGCCGGGGTCGGGCGCGGCGCTGGCTACCTGACTGAGGCAATAGAACAGGGCGGGAATGATGAAATTTTTCAAGATGTGGCTCCGTGAAGCAAGGACCCGGTGCGTGACCGGGCGGGGGGCGGGGGGTTAATTGGTCCTAGTTGCGGCGGCAGGATATTGTTCAGTCGTAAAGTTATTTGCGCGGCCGTGTAAAAATCGGACTGATTCACCTGTGCCGGACGGCTCTGGGGACATGTTGGCAGTCCGGAAAAGTGTGTCTATCGTGTATGATTATTTTCATCCTTGACACAGCCCCAGACATGCGCACCGTTTCCACCGCCTTGACCCTTGCCCTGCTGTTGTGCGCCACCTTGCTGCTGGGCGGGGGGCGCGCCCACGCGGCGCGCCAGGCCGAGCCTGCCGCGGCGGTGCTGCACGTGGGCTGGTTCAACGCCGGCGGACATTACCTGTTGAACTATGCCGATGCCTCCGGCATGCACCAGGGCTTGACGCCGGATACTCTGCGCGCAGTACTGGCTGGCCGGCGCATCGTCCCCAGCTACCACCACTACGATAGCTATGCCGCCGCCGAGCAAGCCTTGCGCAGCGGCGAGATCAATGTCCTGCTCGACATGTTGTGGACTCCGCAGCGCCAGCGCGACTTCTGGCTGTCCGCTGCCTACGCCAACTTGCCGGTAGGGGTGGTGCAGGCGCGCTCGGCAGCCTCCATCGACAAGCTGTCCGCGCTGGACGGCTTGCGGGTAGCCGTGATAGGCGATGCCTGGCGCGACCACCTGCTGCAGGCCGCGCCGCAAGCGCAGGCGGTGGCGGTTGCTACTCCGCGAGAAGGGGTGCTGGCGGTGGACGAGGGACGCGCCGATGCCTATCTGGGGTTCTACTTCGCCGGCCTGACCGAAGTCCAGCGCGGCGGCATGGGCACTTTGGAGGCGCACCAGCTGGCCCTGGCCAACCGCTCGGTGCACTTCATGGCGCGGCACGACGATAAGGCCACCATTGCACTGCTGGCCGGTGGGTTGAGCGCAATGACCACGCAGGAGCGCAACGATATCCGCGTGCGCTGGCTCGATGCTCTGCAAACGGCCAGCCAGCACGCGCTGGCTTTCAGCGCCGATGAGCGCGCTTGGTTGGAAGCCCACCCGGTGCTGAAAGTCGGCATTCCCGGTTTTACCAGCCCATACGACTACCTGGACGACGAACAAAATTGGCATGGCCCGGGCGCCGAATTGCTGCGCCGATTCAGCCTGAGCGCCGGGATCCGGCTGGAACCGATCCTGCTCTCGCGCTACGAAGCGCCACACGAGGCGCTGCAGCGCGGCGTGATCGACGTCACGCCGTCCTATACGGTGGGCACCGGTGACGGTGCCATCCTGGAAACGAAACCGTATACCCATGAACCGTGGGGCTGGGTGCGCAAACTTGACGATACCGCTGCCGTACGGCGGGTGGCAGCAGTCACTTGGCGCCTGCGCGGCATCAAGACTGCGCCCGGCCTGCAGGAGTATGACATCGTGCCGGTGGCCAGCACGGCCGAGGCGCTGGCGGCCATTGTGGCGGGGCGTGCCGACGCCGCCTATGTCAACCTGTTCGTTGCAAACGACCTGATCAGCCAGTACTACCAAGGGCGCTTGCAAGTGGCGGCAGAGCAGTCCGGCGCGGAATTCCTGAGTTTTGGGCTGCCTGCTGGCAATGCCGTGCTGCGCGATATGCTGAATCGCGCCATCGCCCGCTACCGGCCGGGCGAACTGGAACGGCTGGCGCACGGCAGCCGCCAGACCGTGCTGTCGGTGGGCTACGACAAACAGAGCGTGTGGCGCACGGCGCTACTGATTGCCTGCCTGGTGCTGGTCGTGCTGGCCGGCCTGGGCTGGACCATTCACCGCATCCGCGCCGCCGGACGTGCGGCCGAACTGGCGCGCAAGGATGCCATTGCCGCGCGCCAGCAGGCGGAGGCGGCGGACCGTGCCAAGTCGGTATTCCTGGCCACCATGAGCCACGAAATCCGTACCCCGATGAATGGCGTGATCGGCGTCATCGACCTGTTGCAGGACAGCGGACTCGACCCGCAACAGCGCCGCTACCTGAACGTGGCAGAGCAGTCGGCGCGGCTGCTGCTGCGCGTACTGAACGATGTGCTCGATTACTCGAAAATCGAAGCTGGCGCGCTGACCCTGGAGCAGGCGCCGTTCGATATGTATATGGTGGCCGACCATATCGCGGTGCTGTTCCGGCCACTGGCAATCGAGAAGGAACTCGATTTCGGGGTGGCCGTCATGCCCCACTTCGACCGCTTGGTGCTGGGCGACGCGGTACGCCTGACCCAGGTGACGGCCAATCTAGTCAGCAACGCAATCCGCTTCACCGCACACGGCGCGGTGACGGTTGAAATGCGCAACCTGCTGCGCCACGGCCGCCCGCACTTGCAATTGCGGGTATCCGATAGCGGCTGCGGTATGTCGCCTGAGTTCCAGCAACGCCTGTTCACCCCCTTCCACCAGGAAGAGCGTCCGGGCGCCGCCAGCCGCAGCGGGACTGGGCTCGGGCTATCGATTGTCAAGGAACTGGCCGACATGATGGGTGGCACGGTGGTGGTCGAGAGCGCCCCCGGTGCCGGTACCACGGTGCTGGTCATGCTGCCGCTGACCTGGGGTGAAGCGGCACCGCCGTGGCCCAGCCTGGCAGGGCGCAGCGCGCATGTGGCGCTGGATTCGCCGCCGCTGCGGCGCGCGGTGCAGGCCTGGACACGCAAGATGGGCATGGCTGGCGCGCCGGCGGCGACGGCGACGCTGCAGGTGAGCGATGCCGGCAGCGCGGGCTGGCTACTGGCAGTCCCTGGGCAGGCACCCACCACGGTATTCACCCGCAGCGACTTTGTGCGCGAGGCTGAACGCTTGCTGGGCGGCCTGCCGGCCAGGCCACGGCCCAAACCCAAGGCGCCGGCCCCCATCGCACTGGCAGCCGACGTGCTGCTATGCGAGGACCATGACATCAACCGCGACATCATGGCCCGCCAGCTGGACAAGCTCGGCTTTGTGGTGCGCAGCGCCATCGATGGCGAAGACGGGCTGCGGCAGTGGCGGCAGCGGCAGCCGCGCATCGTGCTGGCCGACTGCCAGATGCCCAGGCTGGACGGTTATGGCCTGGCGCGCGCGATCCGTGCCGAGGAGGCGAAGCGCGGCCTGCCGCGTACGCTGATCATCGCCGTCAGCGCCAGCGCTTCGAAGAGCGACGGCGACAACTGCCTGGCGGCGGGCATGGACGATTACCTGCCCAAGCCGATGACGCGGCAGATGCTGGCCGACTGCCTGCTGCGCTGGGGCATCGCGCCCGTGCAGCAAGAATAACGTTCGAATGTGTCGGCAGACTGTTTGCCGGCAGTAAAATTGACCGAGCCAGCCCTACGCCAGCGTTGCGGTCGCTAATCATTAATGGAGTACTTTATGTTAACGAGGCAATATCTGCTTTCTTCCCGCCCCATGCATACGATGCATATCGCCGTGCTGGACGACCATCCGGTGATCGCACTGGGGACGGCAGCCTACCTGCGCAGCCAGAGCGATTTCAAGGTGGAAGTGGAGGAAACGTCGGGAGATGCCTTTGCTGCCATGCTGGCCAAACAACCATGCGACGCGGCGGTGCTGGATTTCTACCTGCCCGAGGCCACGACAGACGGCTTCCACTTCCTGAAGCGCATCCGTCGCCTGTTTCCCGACTTGATCATCGTGACCTTCTCCGCCGGCAAGGCGAGCGAGATTGAGTATGCGGCCTTCCGCGCCGGCGCCAACGCCTTCGTGCCCAAATCGGCGCCGCTGGAACTGCTAGGCGAAGCGATCCGCATGGCGGCCACCCTGCCGCATTCGTTCTTTGCCGTGCGCGGCGGCCGCATCGACAAAGTCCAGCCGCTTAGCGCGGATGAGCAATTGACCGCTTCCGAAGTGGAAGTCCTGCGCCACATCGCCAATGGCCTGTCGGTGACCCAGGTGGCCGAGCGCCTGAGCCGCAGCAAGAAGACGGTCAGCACGCACAAGCGTAGCGCGATGACCAAGCTGGGTCTGGCGGATGACTTGTCGCTGGCGCTCTATCTGAAGGAAAAATTCGATCAGGGGCACCACGATGCCCTGTAAGCCCCGCCCAGGGTAATTCGGTCCGAAATCCCGCGTCGGGCGGCCGGCGCGCGGCACTCTGCTTCTATTATTTCTTATCAGTAATGCCGCTTCGGCGAATTGCAACAGGAATAAGGATGGCAGAAATGAACGAAGACTTCCATGTGCGGCAATGCGTCCGCGCGCTGGGCGCCAAGAACGGCATCACTGGGTGGGATCTCGATGGCGATGGTTCCTCGGGATTGCGGCTGCGCGACGGCAGCGAAATCTATCTACGCTATGCGCCGGCCGCGCACCGGCTGTACGTGTATGCCGTGCTGGCCCCCCTGTCGTCCAACCGTCGGCCTGAGATTGCCTTGAGCCTCTTACAGAACAATTGCCTTGAAGAGGGCTCGGAAGGCGGGGTACTGTCGGTATCGGATCGCCTGGCGGCATTTGTCTACCATGTGGCGCTGCCGTCCGACCACATCACCGTCGGAAAGTTGGAGCATGAGATCAACGCTTTCCTGGTCAAGCGTCGGCGCATGGCGCAGCTGGTGGCGACGCGCTAAGGGGCTTGCCATGAACCGAACCGCAATATCCCCTGGCGCGGGCCGCAGTTCGCGCCATGCCGTCGACAGCGGCCGCCGAGCCTTGCTGAGAGCTGCTGCGCTGGCGCCGCTACTGTCCTTGCCGGCCTGGGCGCACGATGCCG
Organism: Pseudoduganella sp. R-43; assembly: GCF_049913255.1. Lineage (NCBI taxonomy): Bacteria > Pseudomonadati > Pseudomonadota > Betaproteobacteria > Burkholderiales > Oxalobacteraceae > Pseudoduganella > Pseudoduganella sp. R-43. The sequence goes on along the minus strand of NZ_CP183988.1, from coordinate 4,523,465 downwards.
GCGTGCCCCGTGCGCGCTATCGCCTGGCTGACCTGGAACGCTCCTTCGATGGCCGCCTCGGCCTCTGCGCCATCGATACGGCGGACGGCGCGCGCTTGACCTATCGCGCGCACCAGCCTTTTCCCGTGTGCAGCACCTTCAAAGTGCTGCTGGCGGCGGCGGTCCTTGAACGCGACATCCATGCTCCGGCTCTGCTGGCGCGCCGCATCCATTACGGGGCGGCGGACATGGTGGCCTATGCGCCGATCACGCAGCATCATCTGGCCGATGGCATGACGGTGGGCGAACTGGTCGACGCGTTGCTGCGCTACAGCGACAATGTGGCGGCCAACCTGCTGATGCGCCTGATCGGCGGTCCGGCCGCCGTGACTGCCTATGCGCATGGCATCGGCAATCAATCGTTCCGGCTTGACAGCTGGGAACCCAACCTGAATGCCGCCCCGGACGGCCCGCGCGACACGGCGACGCCGGAAGCGATGGCGCACTGCCTGCAGCAGTTGGTCCTGGGCGAAGAGTTGCCGTCGCCGCAACGCATGCAATTACGGGCTGGATTGACCGGCAGCGTCACCGGCGCCTCGTTGATACGCGCCGGCGTACCGCCCGGCTGGCTGGTGGGGGACAAGTCCGGTGCCAGTGCCGCCTTCGGTACGCGCAACGATATCGCCGTCCTGTGGCCGAGCGAGGGCGCCCCGGTGGTCCTGGCGGTGTACACCACGCGTCACGCGCGCGACGCTACCATGCGCGACGATGTGGTGGCCGCCGCAAGCCGCATTGCCACCGAGTGGATACGCGAGCGGCGCTAGCCGGACGGCCTTTCCCTTGGTCCGAGATTCTCCGCCGCCGCCGCCGCCGCGCCGGAGCGCCCCTACCATACTGCCTCCGACAACTCTGCATTGACTGCGAGGCACGCAATGAATAACCACTCGGTAATCGGCCGGACTGCTGGCGCATTCAGTTGCGTCAATTACGTGAAGGGTATCGGCTCGATCGCCAGTTATCTTCACGCTGCCAAGCAGGTGGCCGCTGTTATGGTCGGGGCACCCCTGCGCGCCAACGCCAAGGTGCCCGACGCCGGCGGGCCGGGTGGCGCTTCCGCAACCGAAGGTGGTATCAACGGCGCCACTGCTATTGGCGCGCCAGACGTGCTGCGATCGCCCATGGACGATCCGGTGCCCCTGCATCGCCTGCGCACAGGCGAGGCGAGGGCGACCTCCAGCTGGATCACGGTCAACCCGAACGATTATCCGCGCGACCTCGGCGAATTCACCGACGTGGTGCTGCAAAACCTGGCGGAAGAGGGCGTTCCGGCCCGGCATCTGGAGCAACTACGCCAGCGCGAGGGCCTGTGGCGCGAAATACATGGCCAAGTGAATCGGGGGGAACTGCGCACCGATGGGGCGCGCCTACTGCTGGGCGCGACGTCGGAACTGGAGAATCAGGCTTTTCTGAACGATCAGGGCATCTACCAGCACTTGCCCACCCCAAAGCGTATCCGTCTGAAGGCAGTGGTCCTGTATTTGGGGCAGGTGCTGGCGCAGTACCAGCGCCCGCTTGACGCCTACAGGCGTCCAATCACGGGCTATCCGACCTTGAACGGCGGCGACGACGCGGAGCAGTTTGCCAATCAGGTGATCGGCCATGCAGGCTCCTGCGGTGGCAAGGCGGCCATTCAAGGCTCCAAGCGGGCGCACGAGCAAATCTGCGACGTGGCCCCGAGTGAGGCCGCCAAGAGGCTATGTCGAGACCAACTGGGCAGGCGCGCAATCGGTACGAATTCGCGGCGCGAACAGGCTGCGGCCGATCTGGCAAGTAAAGAGGCCATGAAGAACTTCAATGCGCTGCGTAATGCGTTCGACGCGACGGTTCCCGTCGGTACGCGGCATCCGGCCCGCGACGCCGGCCAGACTGCCGCGATCTTGCTGGGGGCGACTGGTTCGGACAGCGCCGCATATGCCGGATGTTTGCAAAAGCAGATGCCGAAACAATTCGATCCGCCGGCGCAGGACGCGCCACCGGTGCCCTCCGCCGCGCAGCAGGGGGCCGGTGCGATGACGCCTGCCATGCCCCAGAATCAGGATGTGGAGCCCATGGACACGAGTACCGGGGCAATGCTGGCTGCAGTTGGCAGCGCTGCGGGCGCGGTGGACTTCGTGCTCGATACCTTGATCCGCACCGTCACTTTGCAGGGCAATGCCGCCGCTGCCACCCCCATTCCGCAAACCACCACGCCGGCCTACCTGGCGGAGGAAGTGCAGGAGGACAGCCGTTACGTCAGTGCGTTGGCCCGTTCGCTGCGCGGCTGGGTCGACTACAGCAAAGCCAACCAGAGCGTCAACGCCTATCATGCGCTGCACGGTGTGTTTCAGCATTATGGCGAGGAGGTGCCGGAAGAGTTCACGCGAACTTTCGACATCACGCTGCTTGAGGATGAGGAGCGGCTGGACGAAGCCGCCGTACTGTACCATCAGTTGCGCAATCCCGGTCCCGATGCCGAAGCCGCGATGCCGCGCTCCGAACAATTGCGCACGCGCCTGCTGGACGACCTGCGCACAGAATACGTCGTTTTGCATGCGCTGGAACAGTTGCTGGCATCGCCGCGCAATATTTCGGCGCCGTCGCCATATTTCACTGGCTTTGCGATCGCGGACGCGTACAACAAGACTTTCGACCAGGTACTGCAATCGCCCAGGGTGTCGATCGACACCGGCTTCCGTGCTTTGTCAGCGGCGCGCCAGCGCGAACTGCTGGAGGCGAAGTTCGCGGACGTGGGCGAAAGCACGCAATTCGAAATCGGCACGGCGCGGCAGTCCGTAGCCAGTACCCTGATCCGTATGGCCCGCTATCGGGACCAGCCGGTACCGGGCCCATTCGCCTCGAACCAGGAACTGGCGCGCGCTTACGTGGAAGCTGAGCAGCAGTGGGCCGCCGACAACAGCAGTTTTCCCTTGCACCCGCGCCTGCAATTCTCGGAGCACATGGCCGCCGCGAGTGGCGTTGAAGTGATGAGCACGGCGGAGCTGAAGGCGCGCTACGACGCGATCCTGGCGATGGCGCAAGGCCACATCTTGTCGTATCCGCCCGAGGAGCGCAACTCGAATAGCGCCCTGGACCCGGAATCCTGGGTGACGAGCGTAGCTGCCAGGTACAACCGGGGAGGCGCGAGGTGGGACCAGCAACCCGCTGAGAGGCAGCGCAAAGCCATCCAAGCGGTGCTGAACGGCTTGCGCGCCATGTGTGAGCGCTCCGAGGAACCGGGATTTGGGGTACGCGCAAAGCACGTCGTCTATGACTTCGCAGCCAAGGTTAAGCAAGCTGGCCTGTTGAGCGAAGTGGTGGTGGGCGATACGCCGATGGAAAAGGCTTTCGCTGTGGTGGAGTATGGCACCGAACGACTGTATGCAGCCCTGAGTGATCCGCCGCGCTTCGACCGCCAGGCCGCCGCCCTCAAGATACTGCAAGAAGAGTTCCGCCTGGATCCGGAGTATGCCAGGAATACCGGCTTGCTGGAGAAGTTCATGCAGTGCGTCGACCAGCCGCTGCTTGACGGCAGTAAAATGTGGATCGGTACACGATTTGTCAAGCCCATTGACTTTTTGCAGCCAGCCGTCACGGCATACAACGAACGCTTGCTGAGCGATCCCTGGGTGCGCGCCAAGGCCAAGGAAAACCTGCGTCTGCGCGGGGCGCCGATGCGCGACGTCGACATTGAGCTGGAAATGCGTAGCGTGGCCGAGCCGTATAAGGCTGAAAGCGAGTACCACAAGCAGTTAATAACCATGTTGAACGTCGAATTGGGCAGTATTCCGATCGTCGGTGGGATATGGGGCATTTACCAAGGCTGGCAGCATGGAGACAAGATCGAGATGCTGATGGGCTTTCTAAATCTGCTCGAAGGCTCGGCCGGCGACTTGCGCAGCCTCAGCCTGAAGCTGCTCAAGCCTGGGATGGGGCAAGCCTTGTCCGATTTCAAGCGCATTACGGGCAAGCTCGGCGTGCAGGATGTCCCGCGGATTGACGACGTGCCATTTAAATTCAAGGCGCCGACGCCAGGCGACCTGCTGCCGGAGGCGCATATCGCCAGCACCATCAACTTCAAGGTGCGCGACGGGAACGTGCCGCGCGACTTGCGGCCGCTAGCCGCGCGTGTGCGCAGTGGCGAACGCGGTGTGACCTGGAAGGGACACGAAGTGATCCTGATCGAGAACGAGGACCGGGTGGTGCCGGTGAAAAACCGTGGCGGCGCCTATCAGGAGCTGGACTGGCAGACCGAACACCCGGTCAAGAATGGCAAGCTGATCCACCAGGACCCGACGTCACGCGGCTACCGCAACGACCAGCAACTGGCGGGCGGGATGCCCCTGCCGGGCCATTCCGGCCGGAAAAAGACCAGCGACGGCACACGGGTCGCGAACAGGGAGACAGTGGTCGCCGTGAAGGAGCTATTAAAACCCGCCAACGACCGCAGCCGGCAGAATTTCAACACTTTGTTCGAGCGGAATTTCGCTGTGTTCGACCTCGGGAACTGCATGACGAGCTGGGAGCTGCCGGGCCAGCCCGGCAGCGGCATGCAAGGCTTCAGGCAGTTCATGGAGCAACTATACGACCGCAGCGAAACTTTCCGTCGCATCATGAATCACTTTGACGCCCATGGCCGCCGCGTAGACCGGCGCTTATGGAAAATCCATTTCGGCGGCCGTGTTCAAACTACGCACGCGATTAATCCGAGAACCGATCATCAAGCGCGCGCAATCGATATCCCGGCGACGATGGTGCACGCCTACACGGCCGCGAATGACGTGCCGACTTATACCAAGGAGAACGCGGTGGTGCACGAACTGATCCACGCCCTGTTGTTGGGAAAAGACCCCAATTTGCCGGACCAGACCGTGAACGCTCGGCCTGTCGTGCCCACCGACACCGGCAGCCCATCGTTCCTGGCCGACCGCATTCTGTTCGAAATGGGCAAGGACGTGCCGGAACGGGTGACGTACGCCGACTTCAGGCGGGGGGCGGCGGACCCGCGCGTGCCGGTGGCGGCGAACGATGCGCAACTGGATTCCTACCATATCGACAAAATGCTGAACCGCCACCGCTTGCCACCGACTGCGGACACCGTTGTGTTGGAACAGCGCCTTGCCGAACGCCCGACCGTCACGCAATGGCAGCAGTTGCAGCAGGCGCAGCGGCAGCCACCGGCCAGGCCAAGCGCGACCTTGCGCGCCGGCCGGCGCCTGGATGCGTTGCGCGAACGCTTCGAGCTGCCGGACGGCGCCGCCCCGCGAGCCTTCGAGAGCGTGTGCAAGCGTTTGCTGAAGAGTCGGACCTTCCGCAACCTGCTGGAACGTATGCCCGAGCGCGCCGAGGGCAAATGGCAGTTCGTGTTCGACGAGGCGACGGCCCAGGCGGACTTGCCGGCCGGCCAGGCCTGGGCCGGCGCCGCCGACCGCACCACCGGCAAGCTGTACGTGTTCGACGATCATTCGCAGTACCTGGAACAGCAGGGCTTGCGCGATACCGAGTTTGAACGCAAGGTCACCACTGCCTTCGTCAATGCCATGACTGAAATGGAAGCCCCGGCCCAGCCGTTGAAGAGCCGTGGCGGCAAGGTGAAACTGGTCGACGAGATCCTGCATGAGGCGGGCTATCACAATCCCACGCAATTGGTGGCGGTGCGCGCGCGCTCCAACGATTTGGCGTCGCAGCGGGAGGTGACGGCGGAATTGATCAAGGCACGCCGGGCGGTGCTGGTGGAAGAGGACTATCTCAAACTGCAGCGGCAACAGGCGGCCTGAGCGCGCCCCTCAGGCAATCGCCGCCAAGGCGGCATATTGCCCCGGCGTCGTGCCATACACGCGCCGGAACAGGGCGATAAAGGCGCTGACATTGTCGTAGCCAAGGTCCAGCGCCACGGCGGTCACGGACTGGCGCGCCGCCAGCATCTCCAGTGCGCGCAGCAGCCTGGCGCGCTGGCGCCAGGCACTGAAACTGAACCCAGTTTCGGCCACGAAGCGGCGCGTCAGCGTGCGCGGCGTGATGGCGGCCCAGGCCGCCCATTCTCCGATGCGGCGCGGATCGGCCGGATCTTCCGCCAACGCCTGCGCAATCTTCAGCAGGCGCGGTTCGCGCGGCATGGACAGGCCGCCGGGCGCGGCTGGAGGGGCGCTGATTTCGTCGATGATGACGGCCCCCAGGCGCGCCTGGGCCGCATCGGGCACGTTGCCGCGCCAGCACATGGCGCGCGCCAGCGCTTCGCGCAGCAGGCCAGAAACGGCCAGGATGCGCGTTTCGCGCGGCAGCGCGGCGCAAGCTGAGGGCGCCACATACAAACTCCAGGCCGCGTCCCGCGCACGCACCGCGTGCGCTATTCCGGGCGGTATCCAGACCGCGCAGTTGGCTGGCACCAGCCAATGGCCGCCGCCAGCCTCCACCGCCAGCGGGCCGCTGGCGGCACCCACCAGCTGTCCGCGTGCATGGCGGTGCCAGCGGCGCTCGCGTTGGCGGTGCGCCACGGCAAATAGTGGCGGTTGATCGGTGTCAGACCCGGCGTCGGCGCCAAGCAAGGAGAAGCTCGTCATGATTGGCGGAAATGAGCTAGCAATTGGCGCCAGCGGCGTAGCGCTGGGGGCGCCGGGTGGTTACAGTAATGGCTCCTATCACTTCGGAGATCTCCCATATGCAAGCAAAAGACATGCTGCCCGATCATTTGAACGAGCGCGATTTCGAGGGCGTCATCGTGCGCAAAGGCACGGTCGGCGCGTTTATTGTCAGTGCCAGGACCTGGCTCGATGCGGATGCGGCGCCCGCCGATCGCGCGATTGCCGAGCAGGACATTGTGGCCGCCGTACCGGCGCTGCGCGCGCTTGGCGTGCTGGAGGTGTTGACGGTGCGCGATCCGCATTTACGCCGGCTGGTCGAAGGCGAATGAGCGTCACCGCACGTCGCGGCTAGCGTTCGGGCCGAGCCGGGCCAACACGGCGCGGCTGGCGGCCTGCAGTAAATCCTGGCCGCACTGCGTGAGCGTGCCGTCTGGCGTTCCATGCAGCGCTAACGTCAGGCAGGGAAGGCTGAAGTCGCCGTCTGGGCGCCGTTCGGCGCCCAGTGCCAGCCATAGCCGGTCGCAGCGGCGGTGTGGAACCCGCCAGCGCCGCGGGCGGTTGCTGTCGCTGACCAGCAGCAGGCGGCTGCAACCCAGGGCGTGCCCGAGCTGGCGCAGCAGGCGCAACAGCAAATCCCTGGGATGCAGTCCATGCAGCTCATGCGCCAGTAGCGGCGCGCTTTCGCCGCATGCATCCAGCACCCCCCCGATCCCCAGTTCGATGCGGCCATCGTCGGGTACGAAGCAGAAGGCCATAGCGTACAAAGGTTGCGCGTCCCGATACAGGTAGAGCAGCTGTTCTCCGTGGGGTGCCAGCGGCGCAGCGGCGCCCAGCTTGACGCAAAAGGTTGCGCCGCCGCGACCGGGCAGGTGCGCCAGTTCCAGCGGCTGGCGCGCCGCCGCCGCCAGCTGACCACCCCAGCCTCGCTGCAGGACGAAGCGGTAGTGGCTGCACAGGGCCGCCACCCGTCGCGGGCGGCTCAAGCGCAGGCTGAACCAGGGCAGGCAAGGCTTGTGCGCCAGCGCCGGTTGCGCGTGCAGCAGGTCGCGCAGCGCACTGTCGCTGTTCAGCAGTGCCAGCCAGCGGCGTGCCAGGCGGGGCGCAGGCAGCGCGCGCAGGCGCAAGCCGAGCGTGGTGTGCCGGCGTGCCGGCGGCGCGGCGCCAAGCAGCGGTGGCACGCGCCGGCCGTGCAGGGCGTTCGCAGCCAGCAGACAGGCTGCTAACCAGCCCAGGCCTTCGGCCATTGCCGCCAGTACATCGGAGGGATAATGGGCGCCCAGGTAGACGCGGCTGGCTGCTACCAGCACCACCGGCGGCGCGGCCAGCAGTACGATCGCCGCGCGGCGCCATTGGCCGCGGGTGCGCGACAGGAGCCAGGCGGCGCCCAGGGCGTACAGCATGGTGGCGAGGGCGGTGTGCCCGCTTGGGAAGCTGAAGCCGGTGGCGAGCTGACCAGACTGCAGCGTGTCGAACAGCGGCCGGGGGCGCGCCACGACCTGCTTGAGCAACAGGTTCAGGAGCATCAGCCCTGGCAGGCCGCATGCCAGGATCAGCAGCCAAAGGCGGGCGCGCGCCCGGATCATGCAGTAGGCCAGCAGCGTAGCCAGGACCAGAATCCCGGCCACGCTGTGCAGCAGGCTGATCAGGTGCATGGTGTGGGTCAGCCAACCGGTGGCGTGCTTTGCGCACCAATGCGAAAGGCGATGATCCCAGTGCAGCAGGGCGGCGTTGCCGGCGACTGCATGGGCCAATGCGCCAAGCAGCGCCAACGCGGTCAACAATAGGGCCCAGCAGGCGTGCCGTCCTGCGGGGCGCGGTTGACAGCCGTTCATTGCAGCGCCGGCAGCTGCGTGCCGGAGATGGCGTTGCGCGCCTGCACCGCGGCCAAGCTGGGGCGCCGCGACAGCAGGACCGTGCAACGCAAGGCGCGCGCCTGCGCCTGCAGCTCACCGGAGTCGCGTGCGTCGGCGCCGCCGCTGTGGGGGGCGATGCTGGCCTCGGGATACAGGGCCGACCATAGCGCGGCCGTTTCGGCGGCCGCGCTCGCGCGCGGAACGCTGCCTGCCGAGGGCTGGGCCAAGCGATGCAGCAAAACGCTGTGGCCAGAGCACAGGGCGCCGGCCAGCAGGAAGGGCCACAGGGTGGTGGTGGGGCGTTTGATGTCCATAAGCGCTGCATCTTAGGCACCTGGCGCGGCGGCACGGCCCGCTGCCGCGCAGTTTAGGACCGAATTACTCGCTCCAGGCTTGCTGTGCCCCGAACTCCATCTGACGGCGCAGCAGCATGCGGGCACGATTGACGCGAGAACGGATGGTACCGATCGGTACAAGCAGCTGTTCGGCAGCCTGGATATAGCTGCATTCGTCCAGGCACACCAGTTCCAGCGTGTGGCGCAGCCGCGGCGGTAGTTCGCGCGTGGCTTCCTCCAGGCGCCTGGCCAGCTGACGGAAATGTGTCACTTCCTCGGGCGAGGGGGTGCTGTCGTCGGGCGTTGCGCTACGCTCGCTGCCGTCCTGCCACATGTCCAGGCTTTCGGTACGTTCCGACTGCCGCACTTGGCGCGCCACATGATGGCGCGCCACGTTGGCCAGCACGCCGAAGAACCAGGTCTGCACCGACGCGCCGCGCAGGTCGTGATGGCTGCAGCGTAGCGCCTCGAGCAGGGCTTGCTGGATGATGTCGTCCTGCTGGTCCTGTGAGCGTTCGAAGCGCCACAGGAAGCGGCGCAGCGGGCTGGACGAGCTGGTGGCGGTGCGGGAGAGTTGGCCAAGGTAGGCCAGCATTTGCTGTTGTTGTTTGCTGTCAGGCGTTGGATTCATTGCTGCCTTTTTCCAGAGGAGCGGCGCCCCACGGGCACCAGCAGAAAATTAGAGCATGGGTATCTCGACCGCCTTGAGCGTTTGGCCATCTATCGGACCGGTTCCATAGCGTTCGGTCTTAGTTGGTCGCAGCGCGCGAATCGGAGGCGCCGCCGCGTGCTGTAGCCAATACTCGCGACAGCATGCAACTGCTGCGCTTTGCGCCTTGTCCTGCAAGGCATCCGCGCGTGCTTCGCTCGCGCCACTCTCGTTCCAGTCCGTTAGTCCGCCGTACGCAGCTGTTCGAGCAGTTGCGTGAACTTCTCGCGGCGAGCCTCCAACTGCCGGCGTTGCTGTTGTGCCAGTTGCAGCTCGCGCCGCGCCTGGTCGATGGCGGCGTGCTGGGCGTGCACGGCATCGCGCCGCCGCGCCAGGCCGGCCAGCAGCGCCGCTTCCTCTTGCCGCCAGCACTGCAGCGCAGCGATGGAGAGCGGCTGCGCAGCTGCGGCCGCCGTCTGCGCTGCGCGCCGCAGCTGCAGCGTGTCGGCCGCCTGCGCCAGGGCTTGCTGCCGTGCCAGCAGTGCGGTTTCGGCGGCCGCCAGCGCTTGCCGGGCCTGCCCGACTAGGCCGTCCGCCGCCAAGCGGCGCAGCAACTGCAAGTGTTCCATGGCCTGCACGCGGGCCAGGTCGGGGTTGGGTGGGGGAGGCTCCGGCTCCACCTCGTGCGGAAAGCGGCGCGCGCTCACAGGCTCGCCAGGCGCAGCAATTGTTCGATGCTGGCGTCCCAGGTGGCACCCTGGCGCGTGTCCTGGCGCAGGAAGGCGATCACTTCCGGATGGGCGCGTACCACCTTGTCAAGCTCCGGATCGGCACCGCTGCGGTATTCGCCCAGCCGGATCAGCAGTTCGACTTCACGGTAGCTGGATAACACATGGCGCAAACGAGCCGCAGCCTTGCGCTGCTCCGGCGCCACAATATTCGACATGACGCGGCTCAGGCTGGGCAGGACGTCAACCGCCGGATAGTGACCCTGTTCGGCCAGCTTGCGCGAGAGCAGGATATGGCCATCGAGCAGCGAGACGGCTTCCTCGCTGATCGGGTCGGCCTTCAGTTCGCCGTCCAGCAGTACCGTGTAGAGCGCCGTCAGCGCGCCCTGGCTGGTGTTGCCGGCCCGTTCGAGCAGACGCGGCAGCATGGCATAGACCGAGGGCGGATAACCGGCGCGGGCCGGCGCTTCGCCCGCCGCCAGACCGATTTCGCGCTGGGCGCGGGCCAAGCGGGTCAGCGAATCGACCATCAGCAGCACATTCATGCCGCGCGCGCGCATGCCTTCGGCGATGGCGGTGGCGGTGAAGGCCGCGCGCACGCGCTCCAGCGCTGGACGGTCCGACGTGGCGCACACGATCACGGTGCGCGCCAGCAATTCTGGGTCGAGTTCGTGCTCGGTGAATTCGCGCACTTCGCGCCCGCGCTCACCGATCAGGGCCAGCACCAGCACATCGATCGCGCTGCCGCGGCCGATGGCCGCCATCAGCGTGGTCTTGCCGCAGCCGGGCGGCGCGAAGATGCCGACGCGCTGGCCACGGCCCAGGGTCAGCAGGGTGTCGATGCTGCGCACGCCAGTGGCGAACACTTCGCGGATGCGCGGCCTTTCGGTCGGCGCGGGCGCTTCGGCCATGACGGTGCGCCAGGCCATGCCGGGCGCGTCGCCGTCGGGCGGCTGCTGGCCGTCAAGTGGCAGGCCATAGCCGTCGAGCACCCGGCCCAGCAGATCCGGCCCGGCCGCCACGCGGTGCGTGCGGCGCAGCGGCCGGATCAGCCAGGACGGGCCCAGTCCGTCCAGCGTATCGAGCAGCGAGAGCAAGGCGGCGTGCTCATTGAAGCCGACGACTTCGGCGCGCCGCGTGCGGCCGGGCGCCGATGGGTGGAACAGTTCGCATTGTTCGCCGATGCTGGCGTTGGGCACGCTGCCTTCGACCAATGCGCCGAGCACGCGCTGTACCCGGCCCAGGCCGCTAACCAAGGTGACGCCGGCGAATGCCTGCTGCGCGGCGGCCAGCAGGCCGTTGCCAGCCTGGCGCCAGTGGCTATGCCGTTTCACCATGGCAGTTCCAGTTGGCGCTTGCCGTCGAACAGCAGCTTGCCGGGCCGGATCGCTTGCAGCCGGTAGCCGGCCATGCTGGTGCCTTCGTACATCACGGTGCCATCGGCAAGCGTGATGTGGGGCGCACTGCCGGTGACGATTTCGCGCACATCGAAGGGCAGTGCGCGCTGCAGCGGTGTGAGGGCGACGTCGATGCGCACCCGTGTACCAAAGCGCTGCCGCAAGCTGGCCAGCGCGCTGTCGAAGCGGCGTGATTCGTCGGCATCGAGCTCGGCCGAGAGCGTCAGGTGGCCGGTTTCGTAGACAATGCCCACCAGTTTGGACAAGTCGCGCTCGCTCAGAACCCGTTCAGTTTGGCGCGCGATCTCGTCGGCTTCGGCTGGCACCGCGGCCGCCGCTGGCGCCGCGGCCGCGCTGGGCGGCTGGGCGGACGGACTGCGTAGCACGCACCAGGCCAGCACCAGCAGCAACAGCGCGAGCGCGGTCACGGCCGGCAGGGCCAGCGGCCAGCGCCGGCCGGGCCTTGCCGCCTCCGGCACCGGCGGCGCGGACGGCTGCAGCACGGCCGTTTCCCATGGTGCGTCGGCTGGACTGAGCATGAGCCATGCCTGGCCGATGCGGAACGGAAGACCGGGCGCCAGCGCGCTGCCAGCATGCAGCGGCCGGCCTGCCAGGTCGGCGACATCGGCGCCGGAATCCGGCTCGGCCAGCCATTGGCCGTCCACCCAGCGCAAGCTCAGGTGCTGCGGTGCGACGTCGGGGTCGAGCAGGATGACGTCGCATGCGGTATCGCTGCCCACGACGACGGCTTCCTCCGTCAGCGGCAAGGCGGCGCCGGCATGCAAGCCGGACAGCACGCGCAGCTCCAGGCCGGCAGGCGCCGCGATGTTGCCCTCAATGGTTTCGTCCATGGTCACACTCCAAATTCGTCTTCCGCTTCTTGCGTGCCGGGTGGACACGGCACCACATCGAGCACCTGGACCTGCTGTTCCGGCGGCACTTCCTGGGTGGATAAGACAGGCAGTTCATTGAAACGGTCGCGCAACAGGCGCCGCACATGTGGCCGCAGGTCCGGCGCGCACAGCACCACCGGCGGTGGGCGCGGCGGCTGCAGCGCGAGCCGGACGGCAAACTCGTCGGTCAAGGCTTCGCTGGTGCGCACGTCGAGCGCCAGCATGTCGCCGTACGCAGTCTGGCGCACAGCCGAGCGCACCAGCGCTTCCAGCTCGGGCGCCAGCAGCAGGGCGTGCAACGGACCTTTGCTGGCGTAGGCGCCGCAGATTTCCCGTGCCAGCGCGCCGCGCACGCATTCGTACAGCACGGCCGGGTCGCGCTCGCGCTGGCCCCATTCGACCAGGGACTCGGCGATCGTATCCATATTGCGGATACTGACCTGTTCGCCCAGCAAGCGTTGCATGACATCGGCCAGGCGGCCCAAAGGCACACTGCGTTCGAGCTCCTTGGCCAGCTCCGGCGTTTTTTCGGTCAGCCAGCGGCTTAGCTTGTGTGCCTGTTCGATGCCGAAATAGCGCGGCCCCGCCCTCAACAGGGCGCTGGTGAACAGGCCGTTCAGGTATTCCCAGAATGGCTGCGGCTTGCCCGCCGCCCATTCCAGCACCTCAGCTTGCTGCGGCGTCAACCAGACCCGCTGGCGGCCGTCGCGTCCGATCGGCTCGATGCAGTCGGGCGCCAGCTCCAGCGCCGGTACCTGATCCGGCGCGCACAAGGTGGTCAGCATGTCTTGCCGCAGCCAGCCGGCAAAGACGCGCACTTCTTCATGGCAGAACTCGAAGTCGGCGTCGGCAACATGGATGCCAGGGTCGGCGCACACCGGTGGCGGCACCAGGCCGTAGCGCAGCACCAGTGAATTGCGTGCCAGGCGGGCTTGGTTGAGCACGTTTGCCGCCATGAGCGGGTCAACTTGCGCCCCGGTCCGCACGACGAAGTGACGCAGCACCTGGAATTCGCGCAACTCGGGCACTTCGGCGGCTGCTCTGGCCGCATCGTCTCGGGCGCGCTTCTGCTTGCGGTAGATCATGCCCAGGCCAAGCGCGAGCGCGCTGCCCGCCAGCACGGCGAACACCATGCTAGGCATGCCGGGCAGCATGCCAAACACCAGCATGGCACAGCCGGCAATGACCCAGGCCTTGGGCTGCGCCATCAATTGGGCGGTAATTTCCTTACCAACGTTGCGTCCGCCTTCTTCGCCGCCGGCCACGCGCGTCACCAGCAGGCCGGCCGCCAGCGAGAGCAGCAGGGCCGGGATCTGCGCCACCAGACCGTCGCCGATGGTCAGGATGGAATACAGGTGCATGGCGTCAGCGCCGGACATGCCTCGTTGCAGCATGCCGATGGCAAGGCCTCCCACCATATTGGTGAGCAGGATGACGATACCGGCAATGGCGTCGCCCTTGACGAACTTCATGGCGCCGTCCATGGCGCCGAAGAACTGGCTTTCCTGGCCCAGCTGCAAGCGCTTGGCCTGTGCCTCCTTCGCGGTCAGCGAGCCATCCTTGAACTCCATGTCGATCGCCAGCTGCTTGCCGGGCAGGGCGTCAAGCGTGAAACGGGCGCCCACTTCGGCCACCCGCTCGGCGCCCTTGGTAATCACCAGGAATTGCACCACGGTCAAAATCAGGAAGACGACCAGGCCGACCACCAAGTTGCCGCCCACCACGACCTCGCCGAAAGCCTCGATGATGTGGCCGGCCTCCGCTTCGAGGAGGATCAGGCGGGTACTGGCGATGCTGAGCGAGACGCGAAACAGGGTGGTGACCAGGAGCAGGGCGGGGAAAGTGCTCAGGCCGAGCGAATCCTTGATCTGCATGACCAGCACGATCATCAGGCAGGCCGCGCACATGTTCAGGGCGATCAGAATATCCAGCAGCCAGGCGGGCAGCGGCAGCAGCATGGCCAGCACGATGGCGAGCAGGATGGCGGCGGCGGTGACTTCGGCACGGCCCCCCTTTGGCAGCAGTTCTTTGCCGAGGGCCTTGGCGTCGCTCCAGGATGGGGGCGTGGCGTTCAAACGTTGTTTCCTTGCGTGGCGGCGCGCGAAAGGCAGACCGCCGCGCGGTTGCATCGAGTATTGCGATCGGGGTTCATGCCCGCTAAGTGCCAAGGCGGTGGGAATTGGTTCGGCGTTTATGACGCTGCCTGCAGGTTGGCATGCCGCGAACCGGACGGCGCTCAGGCCGCACTAACAAATACGGAGCCTCAAGAAACCACGCCATGCCTAGCTCAGTATCGAATTCGCCCAACACCCCACCGCCGGCTTGGCCGCCAGACGCCAGCGGGCCTCTCGCGCAGCGCGCGGATCAGCAAGCTTCCAGTCGATCCTTGTCTGATCGGTCGTCCATGTTGCAAAAGGAGATGCGTACTCTGCGAGAAAGCGAGTTCCGTTTGCAGAACCAGGTGCAGAGTTTTGACGTGGCGCGCCGCGGTTATAAGGAGGAGCCGGCCGGCTTCCGTTTCGACGAAGCCGTGCCGGGAATGATCCTGACGGTGACGCGCGGCGGTGGGCGAGTTGGCAATCTCGGTGAGGAAATCCGTTTCAGCATCGACCCGCGCCAGCTGCCGGAGGCGTTCGACGCAGTCGCCCCCTTGCTGTTGGCGGAAGACAGTCCTGTGGAGAAATGGCAGCTTGGCGAACCGGATGAGGGCGTCGCACGGCTGACGCTGCAAATTGGACCAGCGCCTGACGAGGCCGAATACACGGCGGTCCGGCTGAAGCGTGTAGCAGATTTCGTCAACCACGAGGCTTTGGCGACTGCAAACATCGGTCCTGGAATCGGTTCGATTTCCGACACGATAGCGCCTGGCTGGCGCTACGCTTCTTATCGCAGGGTAGGCGATGCGGACGCCGGCGTGCCGAACGATGCGCGGCAAGCGGAGGGAGAACCGCTCTTTATTCTGCTATCCCAGCAAGCCGGGACCAGCGACGCCGTTATCACGCCTGAACCTCAGGGGAGGGTCCGATGGGAGACTATTGGTGAGAACCTGAGCGCATTACAAGAAGCGTACGCCTACCGGCGTGCGGTCAGCGAAGCTAACGACAGTGACAGGCAACTGAGCCGTCGAGAGCTGCGCGACTGGGTTTTGGCCGCCGACCAGAGTGCTGCTGCGCAAGTGACTGCAGATGCGATTGCCTGGGCAGTGCCCACCGAAGCAATCTACCGACCCTTAGAAGCAGTGGGAGATGCGCTAAGACGCAGGGCTGAGGCGGTGAGACGGTTGCAACAGTATTATCTTGAGAATTTCGATGGCCACACGCTGGACGAAGCCGGGCTCCGGGACCGTTCATTCATGCGGCAGTGGATTAGCTTATTGGAACGCAATCCCTATCTGGATTACGCCCAGGCAGAGCTGTATGACTCTACACAGCGATACTTCCGGGACAATAGGGAACTCCAGAAGAGCGCCAATGCTTCGCCAGAGGAAGTGCGAGAGTATTGGCTTGGCGTATTGGGTACGGGAAAGCCTGCCGAGCGTCTTAGATGGGATGGGGCGGAAGATGAGTGGCTGGCGACTCTCTCCACTGGGGATCTGGCGCGCCTCGCCGTGAGTATGGATGACGCGCGTCAAATCGGCGTCATGACCGCCTTATTGCAGGACCGAGTTGATCGGACTGCCAAACGAGTCGAGAGGAGGTATGGAAAGTGGCGCAAAACCCTCGCTTTGGAAGGAGCGGCAGATCCCGCCCGCGGCGAGTTTGGTATGTGTCAAGCGCAATTCATGCGCTCTGCTGGCTTTGATCAGGGCAATTGTTTGCCGACATCAACCATGTTTGCAATGGCTTACAAGGAAAGTCAGGAAAGCGGTGTCCTAGCATTGTCGCATGCCATTGCCGCAAGAACTGAGCGTAACTTCGCTGTAACCATTCAGGATATTGAATTTTCCGGGTTCAGATTGGCGCTCGAGACAGTGTTTAGTGCGGTGGAATTCGGCGAATTTCAAGGGCGCGCGGTGGCGTTGGACCAGGTAGTCGAAGATATGGGCGTGGGAGCAGGATCTACCGCCGTCCTGTTAATGACGGGAACGCATGTGATGGCACTGATGGGCCGTGACGGCGCGGGAGGAAAGCGGCAATATCTTCTCTTCGACCCCAATCTGGGTGCTGTGGCATTCTCAGGCGAGGAAGCTCTTCGTGATGGACTCGCGAGGCATTTGGCCAGAAATCAGTCCACGTATGCGGTCGAAATCGGAAAGGATGACGGCCCCGTAGTGGATGTGCTGACGTTGGATGATGAAATGTTGGCCAGGCTGTCTGCCCTTGAGGTGGGGCGATCCCCGGATGGCACAAGTACGAATTTGGCTGAGTTCATGGATCGTTTCACTGCACCCAGCCGTGCGGCATCAAATGCGGCCAAGTTGCAGCGCGACCGGGTTAAGGATGCGCTGCGATTGGCACGGTCGATGCGCGCTCTGACCGCAGGCCAGGTCAGTTCACTGCGCGGCGTGGAAGATATGCCGCGATCACTGTTGCTTTACCTGGACCGTCTGGCGCGTATGGAAGGCGGCGCCTTGCTGGAGATACTGGAGCGTAGCCGATTGCTCGAAACGGTACGCGGTTCCTACGCGACGGGCCGAATCTTCGATGCACTGGGCCGAGCTATGGCGCGGAACGAGGTTCTGCCCGGGGATTTGTTGGGGTATTTGCAGAATGTTGCCCCGGGCACGTTTTACGAGGGGATGCCACGCTTGTTGGGCCAACTGGCGGCCCGCGTGAGTTCAGCGCAAGCCGCGCAAGGCATTCTCGATGTGCTCGATAGTGAAGGAGACGCGCCATTGCGCTCCGGCTACACCGCACTATTGGTGCGTCTGCGCGAATTGTCGGATGCGCCGGAGTTCCGGAAACAGCTGAGCCGATTGGCGGCGCGCTATGCTGTCCAGCTGACACAAGAATATGTCAAGCCATCGGCCGAGAACGTGTTGTCGCGGGCGGACGCCATCGCAACACTGCGCGAGCGCGACGTCCTATCGGCCGACGACCTTGCGCCTCCCATCTTGTACAGTGCCGTGAAGGAACTCAAGGACAAGGATCGGGACGTCAGGCGGGAACTGGACAACGCCGCTGCGCGCATGGGCAGCCTGCTGGACCGGCTGGTCGCTCAAATGCACCCGGAGCACCAGGAGATCGTGGCTGTCAAACTGATCAACAGCCGCAGACTCGGTGACGCCAGCCGTGCCGATTTTGGCAACCGCCTTCTGCGGCGTCACGATGAAGTCGGTCGAAGACCACCTTATTCGGCGCGGATCGAGGGCTGGCTCGCGGCAAAGCGCCTGCGCGCAGCGCCACCGCCTCAGCCCGCTGGGATGATTGCGCGCAGGCCGGCTCCGCTGGCGCCGGGGCCCAGCCTGCCGCGGCCCGATGTGGCCGATGTGGAAGCGATCAGGCTGCTGATGGAAGCGTCTTGGGAATCTGGCCAGCGCGTTTTTGCCACCATCCAGAACTTGGAGTCGGAGCGCATGTTGACGCCGCGGGTGCTGGCTGAATTCGATGCTGCCAACGTGGATGAACTGGCGGCCCGCCTAGGCATGTTGACGGTGGACTTTGATGTCAGGCCAACTGCGAATGAGGCGCGGCTGCTGTTGCGGCAAAAAGTGGCCGGTGCTCTGGAATGCGCGATACTGAATGCTCCGAAGCGCCGCGATATCTTGCAGGATTGGCTTGCCCAACAGCAGTGGTGTATTGCCTCCGAGACAGCAGCGCTGCAACCGGGCAGGCGCGAAGAGCCGCCGGACGCGATGTTTGGCGTACTGGGCGCGTTTGTACAAGAAATGAATGACGCTGCGCCTGCGATGATCGAACAGAAAAATGCCGAGCGGCTAGCATATGATGCTGCGGCGATAGAGGCTTGGCGTGAGGAAGCCTACGCCGATGCGTGTGAACGCGAGGTGCAGCAGAAGGCAGCGGCGGCGCAGCAAGCGGACTTGGTGACCCGGGCGCTGGAAGCGGCTGATCGGAACCATGCCGACCGCCTGCAGGCGCCGCGGGCGGGAACGGCAACGAACAGTGCCGATGCAGTGCCGCAAGCTGCGCCGACGCGCCCTGCACCGCTCGCACGCCACGCCTTTTACCACGAGCAGGTTGCGACCGACGGCCCCCCATTTGCGGCCTTTATGCGTCCGCCTTCGACAACGGCGCCCGACAGCGCCACACCCGGCGCGACGGTGGCACAGGCGCCGGCCGAGGTACACCAGGTCGACCTGGGCGCGATTGCCCAGCACTTGCATGACAATGCGCCGGCAGTGCCGCAATCCGAGCTTGGCGCGGTCGCATGGCGGCCAGATGCGCAAGCTCCCTGGCCGACGCCAGTACGGACCTTGGCGTCGGCCCTGCACCCAAGCGAAACATCGGCGAGCCATATCCAGGCCAGCAGTCGCACCGCGGCTGACCCGATGCCCATGAAATTTCGGGATTGGCGTAGTTAAAAATAACCTAGACGTAACATCGTCCTAGAAATGTGCAGGGGGTGCTCGGCCGTGATTCCTGATGGATACACTTCTCCCCGAAGTCGCCATTCAAGCAGACGCGCTTCCGCAGTATCCATTTCTCGAATAAACCGCAAAGAGATTAAACATGAAGAAACAAGTTATCGCTGTAATGATCGGTGCCGTCGGCACGCTCGCTTCCCTGGCCCACGCCGCCGATACGAATGATGAGTCCGGCCACGCCTACATCGGCGGTTCGATCGGCAATGCTCACCAGCAGTTGTCTATCAACTCCGTCAAGACCGTGCAAAAGCATCGTGCATTCAACCTGCACGGTGGCTACCAGCTGGACCAGAACTGGGGTGTTGAAGCAGGCGTGGTCAGCTTCGGCAAAGCCGAGTTCCTGAAGTCGAACGATGGCTCGCTGACGATGGATAATACGGCTATCTATGCGGCCGCTACCGCACGCATGCCGCTGAGCGCCGACTTCGCCGTGTTTGCCAAAGGCGGCGCCGCTGTCACCCGCCACAACACCACCGTGCTGGGGATCAGCGAGCCGGTGGCAGAGGTTGCGGAAGGTCAGCCACAGCCGGCCAAGGAGACCAGCATTACCAAGGAGAAATCGACTCGCCTCTCTCCAATGGTTGGCGTCGGCGCTTCCTATAACCTGACCAAGAATGTCGCGCTGCTGGCGGAGTATGATTACTTCGGCAAGGCATCGTACAAGAAGCACTTTGGTGGCAAGGTCCGAGCAGACATGATGTCGGTGGGCGTGCGCGTAAGCTTCTGATTTCCGCGTTGCCGCACAAAAAAGCCGGGAGGTATCCCGGCTTTTTTTCGGTCATCGCTTCGCAGGGCTATCTGCCGTCCAGAAACGGGCGCCGGCGCCAATTGTGCATCGATAGTTCATTTGCCTTACCGGGTGGTAGTCCGGCATTCCCAAGACGGTTACGTCCAGAGTCAGGCTGCCATCGTTGTTGAGGCGGTAGCGCATGAACTCGGTGGCAGGGCTGCCGATGGGGGACAAAGTAAAGTGCGTGTCGGAAAAGGCCAGATATGAGCCGGGTAGCATGAAACTGCCGATGGCCAGCCCTGCACGGCGGTCTGGGCCCTTGGCACCGAGATTATCGACGCATTGCGCAAGATCCATTGTCAGCGCCACGCTTCGCCCGTGCATCAGGGCCTCAACCACGTCACCGTAGCCCGGTAATTCAGCAGCTCCTGCTGTCGTGGACAGCAGGATCAGGGAGAAACCTGCCAGAAATTTCTTCATTGTGCTTTGCCTTTCCATGGGTGAAAAGGCGCACTCTAACCAGCGTGCTGAGCCGTCCGGGGTAAAGGCATTACTTCCCGGACCAGTCCTGCTTTTGCAGCAGGATTTCTTCGAAGGCAGTGGCGGCGGGATTCCGCAGCCGGGCCGGATGCCGCAACAGGGAGAAGCTGCGTACCGGCAGATCCAGGTTCGCACTGGCCAGCAGGCCAGCGCGCAGGTACGGCGCGGCGACCAGTTCCGACATGGCTGCGGCATAGGGACCGGCAAGTACTGCGCTGCGCACGGCTTCGTTCGACGGCAATTCAAGGGCAATGCGCAAGGCGAGACGGCGGGCACCGATAACTTTCAGTGCGGCCTCGAATTCGGAGCGCGTGCCGGAACCGGCCTCGCGCAAGACCCAGTGCCCGGTGCGCAAGACGGCAGCCGTGAGCTTCTGACCAGATGCCCAGGGATGGTCGGGCCGCACGACGACGACCATCCGGTCCTCGGCCACCACGCGGCATTGCAGGTTTTCTTCTTGCAGGGCGCCTTCGATCAAGCCAATGTCGGCGCTGCCTTGCACGACCGCACGAGTTACCTGTTCGGTATTGCCCAGATCAACCCGGAGCTCGATGGAAGGATGCAGGTCCTGGAAGCGCACCAGCAGCGGCGGCAGCCAGTAATTGGCGATGGTCTGGCTGGCATGGATGGTCAATGAGCCGCGCCGTAAGCCACCCAGCTCCGCAAGCACCGATTCCGCCGCGCGGCTGCTAGCCAGAACGCGCCTCGCCTCGTCCAGGAATGTCTTGCCGGCGTCGCTGATTTCGATGCCGCGGCCGACCCGATGGAAGAGCGCAACGCCGAAGCGTTCCTCCAGCGCCTTGATGGACGAACTGACGGCGGACGGCGTCAAGGACAGTGCCGATGCGGCGTGGGTCAGGTGCTGGCGCTCTGCGACGGCAACAAAGACACGGAGCTGCTCAAGGGTCATTGTTTAATTTAGATGAATGAAATATGAGAAATTATAAGATGGATCGAATGAATGGGAAAGCTGACAATCGCCTCATTGTTTTTGTCACGAACGGAGGTATGTATGCGTAATAAAGTATTGTCGGCCATCCCTGGCCTTGGCCTATGTGGCGCGGTGACGTTAGCCGCCTATCTGACCGAATGGATGGAGGCCAGGATCTTCGGGCGCGCCTGGCTGGAAAGCCTGGTGCTGGCGATCGTGATCGGCACTGCGGTGCGCTCGCTGCATCGCTTCCACCAGCGCTACGAAGCGGGCATCCGGGTTGGCGCCAAATTGCTGCTGGAGATTGCCGTCGTCCTGCTCGGGGCGGCAGTCAGCGCCAGCAATCTGCTGGAATACGGCCCGTGGCTGATCGCCGGCATCGCGGGGGTGGTCGTGATCGCAATCGTGGCCAGTTATGGGATTGGCCGCTGCGCCGGCTTGCCAAACAAGATGGCCCTGCTGATCGCGTGTGGCAATTCAATCTGCGGCAATTCGGCAATCGCGGCCGTGGCGCCGGTCATCGATGCCGACAGCAATGATGTCGCGGCTTCCATTGCATTCACCGCGGTCCTGGGCGTGGTGGTGGTACTCGGTTTGCCGCTCTTTGTGTCTCTGCTATCCTTCACTGCAGTCCAATACGGGGTTTTTGCTGGACTCACGGTCTACGCTGTGCCCCAGGTGCTGGCCGCTACCAACTGCATTTCCCCGGCTTGCGTGCACATCGGAACGCTGGTGAAACTGGTGCGCGTGCTGATGCTTGGTCCGGTTTGCGTGGTCCTGTCGCTGTTTGGCCTCGGCCAGGCGAAAGGCCGCCCGAGCTTGAATCACCTGGTGCCATGGTTTATCGTGGGTTTCCTGGTGATGCTGACGATGCGCTCGCTGGACCTGCTGCCGCAACTGCTGCTCGCCCCGGCTCACCATACCGCGAACTTCCTGACCATCATGTCGATGGCAGCGCTGGGACTTGGCGTCGATGTGCGCTCCGTGATGCGCGCAGGTCCGCGCGTTGCTGGAGTGGTGGTGGTCTCGCTCGCCGCGCTTGGGGTCGTAAGCTTCCTGTTGATCCGTATTTTAGGCATCTGATGCGCTGCCATGGCCGGTTCCCGAGGAAATGGCCTGCCAATTAATCTCGCATTTCGGGAACCGGCCGCTCCATGAGTTCAATCAATTCGCGCGCCGCTTTGCCCAGCGGCGTGGCGCTGCGCCAGACCAGATGCACCGGCAGCAGCAATTCGTTGCGGGTATTTTTGAAGTGCAGCCGCGTCAGCCGGCCTTGTTCCAGCAAACGGGTGATGCGGGACAAAGGAAAGTTGCCCCAGCCAAGCCCCAACTCGACCATTTGCAGGGCCAGGGGCAGGCTATCGGTGCGCCAATATGCCGCTGCCAGCAAAGGGCGCTTGTCGGTCATCGGCTGCTCACAGGCGGCGACAATGATTTGCCGCACGTTGACCAACTCCTGCAAGAAGACTGAGCCCGCCAAGCTGTGATGGGGGGAGATGGTCGCCACCAGCGATTCGCTTCCCACCCACAGGAATTGCTCGTCCGCTTTGACGTCGGGGCCACCGTACGCAAGGCAGACGGCGACGCGGCCACGGCGCAACAAGGCGAGCACCTCGTCCTGCGGCGCTTGCATCACTTCTATATCAAGCAAAGGATATCGTCGCGCCAGCACGGACATGGCCGCCATCAGGGAATTGCTGTCCAGATCGGCGGCGACTCCGATCGACAGCGTGCTTTCGAGGCCGCGCGCCAAGGCGACGGCGTGCGTGCGCAACTGCCTCAGCTGGTTGTGCACCAGCTTCGCCTGGGGCACCAGCGCCAGGGCGGCGGCCGTCGGACGCAATTCGCGCTGGCCGCGCTGGAACAGCTCGAATCCCAATTCGGCTTCCAGGTTGCCGACTGCCATGCTGACCGCGGAGGGGACACGCCGAAGCGCCCGCGCCGCGGCAGAGAACGAGCCGTGCTCGAGGACGGCCAGCAATAGTTCAACGTGATCGCTCGTCAGGTTCATATCCGACAGCTTATCAGAAAAACTGAAAGATGCTGACTTTGAGTGTCAGTATGACTGACGTATCTTTGCTGCAAGGCAGAGCGACCGTGCTGCCTTCACATGACTACAGAAAGCGAGAGTAAAAATGCAAGGTATCAAACGGAAACTGGTCTATGCGACTTCTTACGAATTGCTCGGCATGCTGATATCCGGTCTGGGGCTGGCTTGGCTGTCGGGGGGCGCACCCATTCATACAGGGCCTTTGTCGCTGATGATCAGCTTGATTGCAGTCGCTTGGAATATGGCCTACAACCTGTTATTCGAGCGATGGGAGGCATGCCAGGCACAACTGGCGCGCACGGTATGGCGTCGCGTGCTACATGCTGTGGGATTCCAACTTACCCTGATGCTCTACCTGATTCCGTTGATTGCCTGGTGGATGGCGATTACGCTATGGCAGGCGGTCCAGCTCGATTTTGCGCTAATGGTTGTTATCCCGGGCTACACATTCCTGTTCAATTGGACCTTCGATGCGCTCTTCGGCGCGCCGACTCAGCGGGGAACATCTGCGTGAGCTATGGCGGCACGGTGATGTTCTCCGGCATGGCTGCGGGCGGGGCGATGTCCATGGCTCTGGCGAAAGCCTCATCGCGATACTGATGCGCGACGAGCGTCCGTTCTACGGCAGTCCCTTGCGTATCGTGCAGGGCCTCGAATGCATCGAGGCGGACTGCTGGAAAGACCAGACCGCTGCGCGCGATTATTCAATGTGGCGCGGGGCACGCAGAGGCCCCGGGGTTCCGCGATGTTGGAGGACTGCTGGCGGGTTCGTGGCCCAGCGTCGCTACTGAATCAACTACTACCGATGACAATGGAAAAGATGCGGAAAATCTTGCCTGGGGAAGAATGCATTAGTGCCGCTGACATTGTGGCGCGGTTTGCGCGCGCGCGGCGGTTAGGTTCAACCTGGGCCGGATTCGATGCAATGGAGATCGCTCATGGAACACCAGTTCTATCGCGGGCTATTGCAAAGTTAAGCAAAGGACCGAGACTAAGCCGGTCGCAGGTGGCACTGTGGTGGGATCGAAGTAGGTTGCCCGGCGGCAAGGTATCGATGGGAAGGGGATGCTATAATTGCCGCTTAAATAGGCAGTACGGTAGCCAGTAGGGTAGCAGCGTTGTAAGTGCTTGATTTTAAAAGCGTGCGACGGCCTGCAAAGCCGTGTACGCCGGTTCGATTCCGGCCCTCGCCTCCAAAAGAATGAAGAATCCTCGCCTCGGCGGGGATTTTTCATTTGCGGCCTCGATTTTTGTGCAATTGGCACAGTTGGTGGAATTTCATGCAAAAGCCAGTCAAGACTCCCCGCGAAGCATTCAAGCTGATGATGGCCACGTGGCGTCGGGCTGCGCCTTTCTTCGCCAGTATTGAAGTCTGGCTGATGGTGCTGGTGGCCGCCATTACCGTTGGCGGTGTGTTCCTCGCTGCCATGGGCGATGCGCGCAGCGTGCTGGCAATCGGCTTGGCGGTGGGATACCTGGTGCTGCGCCCGGTACTGCACGCCAAAGGCATCCTTAGCTGGCCTTTTCTCTGAGGGGCGCTGCCGCGCCAAAGCGCTGCACCACGAACTCCACAAAGCTGGCCAGCTTGGGCGTCGACTGCCGGTCGCGCGGATAGATCAGGTGCATCGGGCGTGGCGTCGGCCAGTAAGCGCGCAGGATAGGCACCAGCCGGCCGGCGGCAATTTCGTCGGCCAGGACGGCGTCGGCCTGCATCACCAGGCCCAGGCCTGCGACTGCCGCCAGGCGCAAGGCTTCGCCATTGTTCGAGCGCATGCGGCAATGGGGTGAGGTGCTTTCTTCCGTACCGAGCTGACCGAGACGCCAGCGCGCATCATGGCGCCAGTGGGAGAAGTCCAGGCAGCGGTGCTGCGACAGTTCTCCGGGCGTGCGGGGCGTGCCATGGCGCGCCAGGTAGGCTGGTGCGGCGCAGACCATCATCTGCAAAGACGTCAGCGGCCGGGCCACCAGGGTGGAGTCCTTCAAGGGGCCGATGCGGATCGCGGCATCGAGGCCTTCTTCCACCAGGTCGGACAAACGGTTGGAGAGGTCGAGCTCGAGGTTGACCTCAGGATAGGTTTCCAGGTATTCCGCCATGGCCGGGGCCAGGCAGCGGCTGCCGAACGCCGCCGGCGCGCTGATCTTCAGCGTACCGCGCGGGACCGTGCGCATGGCGAGGGCGCCGCTCTCCGCCGCGTGCACCAGCTGCAGGATATGCCGGCATTGCTCGGCGTATTGCTGGCCGATCTCGCTAAGGCTTTGGCTGCGCGTGGTCCGGTGCAGCAGGCGCGCACCGACCAGTTGTTCCAGGGCGGCAATGTGCTTGCTGACCATGACGGTCGACATGTCGAGGGTTCGGGCTGCGGCACTGAAGCTGCCGGCATCCACCACGCGGACAAAAACCTCCATGCTGCGCATCTTGTCCATGCATTGTTAATCATGAGTTAAAGATGTTGTTAATTTTACGGTATTTTTAATCCCGGCTGCAGGAAGGATACTGGCGGCATGACAACCATGACTTTCTCCCTTTGGCTGGCGTTCCTCGCCATGGCTCTTGCCGCCACCTTCAGCCCAGGCCCTGCCGTGCTGTTGGCGGTTTCCACCACACTGACCTTGGGCGCACGCCGAACCGCGTACAGCTCCGCCGGCAACGCCGTCGGGGTATTCCTGGTCGCTTGCGTGGCCGTCGGCGGCATGGGCGTCTTGTTCAAGGCCTGGCCTGCGGCTTTTTCCGCCCTGAAGCTGGGCGGTGCCGCTTATCTCGCCTGGCTGGGCGTCAAGCAATGGCGCAATGCGGGGCAGGTTGGGGCGGCGGCCCTGGCAAGCGCGCCAGAAGGCAGCAGCCGCGGCGCGGTATTCCGGCGCGGCATGCTGGTCGCTTGCAGCAACCCCAAGGCGATCCTGTTCTTTGCCGCAGTGTTCCCGCAATTTATGCCGCCGGGCGAGATAGAGTTGGCGCGCTTCCTGTTGCTTAGCCTGACCTTTGTTGCGTGTACCCTGGTCGCGCACCTGAGCTATGTGCTGCTGGCTGCCACGGCAGGCTCACGGATCGTGTCCGGTCCACGGATGGCGATCCTGCAGCGCGGCACTGCCGTGTTGTTCATCAGCCTTGCGATCCTCCTGGCTTTCGAATGATAGCTGCCAAGGGCTGGCGTGGCGCAGCGCGCGATGCCAGCGCTTCCGAAATCCAATAAAGCAGTGCAGCGGCCGGGAAGGCGATGCCCGTCAACAGGGCGGCGCGCCAGCCGTGGCTTGCCAGCACCCAGGCGCCGGTCGCCGAGCCCAGGGCGCCGCCTGCGAAGAATAGCGCGAAATAGATGCCATTCAAGCGGCTGCGTACTTCGGCGCCCAGGGCAAACAAGGCGCGCTGCCCGAGCACAAGGTTGGCCGCCACTCCCATGTCGAGCACGATGGAGGCGATGACCAGCACGCCGATCGCAATGGCGCGCGAATCGGGCATCCACAGGGGCAGCGCAAAGCCGAGAATCCCGAGCAGGAGCGCCGCAGCTGTCGCCGGCAGCGTATAACCCTGGTCCGCCAGCTTCCCGGCGACAGGCGATGCCACTGCACCTGCCATGCCGACCAGCGCGAACAAGGCAATGCCTGTCTGTGACAGTTGGAAGCGTTCGCCTTCCAGCACCAGCGGCACGACCGTCCAGAACATGCTGAAGGCGCCAAACAGGCCAGCGTGATACGCGGCGCGGCGGCGCAGCACGGGCGTGTCGCGGAAAAGGTGCCACAGCGATCCAATCAGGCGGCCGTAGGAAAGCGTTGCGTCCGGAATGCGTTGCGGCAGCCGGGCGCGCAGTACGAAGGCCAGCATCGCGACCAGCACGGATGCAAGGGCGAACACTGCGCGCCAGCTGGCGTGATCGGCAATGAGGCTCGCCGCAGGCCGGGCCAGCATGATCCCCAGCAGCAGTCCGCTTACCACCTTGCCCACAGTCTGCCCTCGCGTCGATTCTTGCGACAGATGGGCGGCGAAGGGGAGCAGCACCTGGGCGGCCACCGAACCGAGACCGATGGCCAGCGAGGCGGCAAGGAACTGCGCGGCGTTGTGGCTCGCGGCCGCTGCGGCGAGAGCTGCAGCTGCGAAGAGCAGGGCGCAAAACACCAGTTTGCGGTTTTCCAGCAGGTCGCCAAGGGGGACCACGAACAGCAGGCCAAGCGCATAGCCGGCCTGGGTCAGGGTCACGATCAGGCCCGCCGCTGCGGGCGGCAGTCCGGTCGCTGCGCTGATAGGGCCGACCAGGGTTTGTGCGTAATACAGGCTGGCGACTATCAGTCCGCTGGCGCCGGCCAGCAGGGCCACCATGCTGCGTGAAATATCGTTCTTCATGTTGAAACTCCAGTAGTGGAAAGACTGAAGCCATTCTGCGGGATGCGGCCGCAAAGATAATTGGCCAACAAATAGCCTATACTTTTCACATTAAATGAACAATTGGAGTGCCATGGACCGCTTGAAAGCCATGCAAACCTTCGTCCGCATCGTGGAATCAAACAGCTACACCAAGGCGGCTGAAACGCTCGACTTGCCGCGCGCCGCGCTGACGGCAACCATCCAGAAGCTGGAAGCCTATCTCGGCACGCAATTGCTGCAGCGAACCACACGCACGCTTTCGCTGACCAGCGACGGCGCGGCCTACTTCCGGCATTGCCTGGCGATTCTCGCGGCGGTGGACGAAGCTGAAGCGCCATATCGAACCAGCGATGGCGCCGCGCCGCAGGGCAGGCTGCGCGTCGAGCTGGGCGGCGCGGTAGGGCGCAATGTGGTCTTGCCGCAGCTGGGGGAATTCTGTCGTGCCTATCCCGGCGTCGAGCTGGTACTCACGCTCAGCGACCGGCTGACAGACCTGGTCCGTGAAGGCGTCGATTGCGCCCTGCGCGTGGGCGAACTGCAGGACTCAGCCCTGATCGGGCGCCAGATCGGCACCATGCGCTTCGTGACCTGCGCGGCTCCTTCTTATCTCGCCGCGCGCGGCGTGCCGCGATCGCTGGAGGAACTGGCGCAGCACACGGCGATCCTGCACTACTCAGGCCGTACCGGCCGTGCCTTCGACTGGGCCTTCAACGATGCTGGCGGCGTGCGCAAGATCGATATGGCCGGCGCCCTCGCGACAAACGATGCGGAAGGCTATGTCACGCTCGGCCTGCAGGGGCTTGGCCTGGTGCAGACGGCTACCTACCTTGTCCGCAGCCACCTCGCCAGCGGCGCGCTGGTGCAGGTGTTGCACGACACGCCGCCGACTCCGATGCCTGTTTCATTGGTCTATCCCCAGGGCCGCATGGCGTCGCCCAAGCTGCAGGTATTCGCGCGCTGGCTGGAGGCCTTGTTCGAGGCCGAGCCGGACCTGCAGCGCGCAGCCGCGTGAGCCATTGTTGCGGTAGAGGAAGATTGATAATAGTATATTGTTGTTAAAATAATTCGAGCATCGGCGATGAAGGATCCGTATATCTCGCAAGACGCAAGAGAGAACTGGGGTAACCGGGTGCTGAACCTGGCGTCCATCTTCCTGCCCTGGCTGTTGATGGCGGCGATTGCGTCTGGCAGCGAAAAGCAGTTGGCGCCAACCGCCACGACATTGCTGCTCTTTGCCGTCTTCTTTGCCATGACCGTGGTAGGCGTCGCCATCGGCATGCATCGCTACTTCACGCACCATGCCTTCAAGACCAGTGGCTTCATCAAGGTCTGCCTGGGCGTGCTCGGGACCTGGGCGATGCAGGGCGATATCACGCGCTGGGTAGCCGATCATCGGCGCCACCATCGTTTCGCCGACAAACAATTCGATCCCCATTCGCCATGGTATTCCGACCGCGGCCCGATTCCGAATCGCCTGCACGGCTGGTTTCATGCGCATATGGGATGGATGATTTACGGGCGCGTGTCGCAGCCGGGGCGCTATGCCCCTGACTGCCTTGCCGACCGCAGCATCGCCGTCCTGTCCAGGTACTACTGGCCGATCGTCGCCCTGGGCCTGGTCCTGCCTGGAGCCTTCGGATATTTGCTTGGCGGCGAAGGCGAGATGGCCAGGTGCGTCTTCTGGGCTGGTGCTGCAAGGGTCGCCTTGCTGCACCAGTTGACCTGGTCGGTCAATTCCTTCGGCCACCTGTTTGGCCAGAAGGTGGCCGGCAGCGACAGCGAGGCGCGCGACAATATTTTCTTTGCCTTGCTCCTGCTGGGCGAGGGCTTGCACAGCCACCATCACTGGCGTCCTGCTTCTGCGATGAACGAGCCGAAGCATCTCGATGCTGGCGGATGGCTAATTCGCGGGTTCGAGAAGCTTGGGCTGGTTTGGCACCTTCGATAAGGCAATCGGCGCGCCGTGGCGCACGGCGGTCATCTCCGCCACGATGGCGACGGCGATTTCGGGCGGCGTATGGCTGCCGATGGGCAGGCCGATAGGCCCGTGCAGCCTTGCCAGTTCCTCCTGCGAAAAGTCGAAGTGGCGCGACAGCCGTTCGCGCCGTTTGGCGTCATTCGTGCGGGAGCCGACCGCGCCGACATAGAAGGCCGGCGAACGCAGGGCTTCCAGTAGCAGCATGTCGTCCAGCTTCGGGTCGTGCGTCAGCGCGACGACAGCGCAGCGCGAGTCCGCCTGCATGGACAGGAAGGCGTCATCGGGCATGGCGGTGAGCAGCCTGGTGCCGGCCACACGCCATTCGGCGCCGTACTCGTCGCGCGGTTCGCATATCGTGATGTCGTAGTCCAGTGCCTGCGCCATCTGGGCAAGGTAATAGGAAATCTGGCCGGCGCCGACGATGAACAGCCGCCATTGCGGGCCATGGACGGTGCGCAGGCGCTGGCCGTCCCAGCTCAACACGTCGCCGCGCTGTGCGCCAGCCAGGCTGGTGGCGCCGCGCGCCAGGTCCACTTCGCGCACGGCCAGCTCGCCGCGCTCCAGGCGCCGGGCCAGTTCGTCCAGCTGCGCGGCATCCGGCTGCGGTTCGACCACCAACTGCAGCGCGCCGCCGCAAGGCAGGCCAAAGCGCGCTGCCTCGTCCTGCGTGACGCCGTAGTCAAGGCTGAACGGCAGGCGGTCCCCAAGGCGGCCCTCGCGCATGCGGGCGATGATGTCGTCTTCGACGCAGCCACCCGACACCGAACCGATGGCCATGCCGTCGTCGCGTATCGCCAGCCAGGAGCCGGAGGGACGGGGCGCCGAGCCCCAGGTATGCGCCACGGTGATCAATGCGTAGCGCCGCCCTTCAGCCGCCCAGCGGCGGGCGGCTTCCAGCACCTGCAGGTCAACACTCTCCATCAGGCCTTCAGCTCCTCTGTACGGATCGGCAGGCTGCGCACCCGTTTGCCGGTTGCCGCGGCAAGCGCGTTCGCCAGGGCAGGCGCCAGCGGCGGCACGCCCGGTTCACCGATGCCGGTCGGCTTCTCGGCCGAGGGGACGATGTGCACTTCCACCTTGGGCATTTCGTTGATCCGGATTGGCGCGTAGTCGTGGAAGTTGGACTGTTCCACCACGCCGCCCTTCAGCGTGATGGCGCCATGCAGCGCCCCCGACAGCGCGAAGCCGACGCCGCCTTCGGCCTGCGCGCGCACCACGTCGGGATTGACGACCATGCCGCAGTCCACGGCGCACACCACGCGGTCGACACTGAAGCTGCCATCGGCATTCACTGTCACTTCAGCCACTTCGGCAACGAAGCTGCCGAAGGACTCATGAACGGCGATGCCGCGCCCGCGCCGGGTACCGGCCGCACCGGCCGGCAGCGGCTGGCCCCAGCCGGCCTTTTCCGCGGCGAGTTTCAGCACGCCCGCGTGGCGAGGATGCTTGCCGAGCAGCGCCAGGCGGTAGGCAACCGGGTCCTGCCCCGCGCTGCTGGCCAGTTCGTCGATAAAGGTCTCGGTGGAGTAAGCGGTGTGGGTCGAGCCGACCGAGCGCCACCAGAGCACCGGCACGCCAATATTGGTCGGCGTGTGCAGCTCGACGCGCAAGGCCGGGATGCCATACGGAAGATTGGCCGCACCCTCGACGGACACCGCATCAACGCCGTCCTTGATCATCATGCCGGCGAATGCCGTGCCGGCGATGATCGACTGGCCGACCAGGCGGTGGCGCCAGGCCGTCGGGCGGCCATCTTCACCCAGCGATGCTTCCAGTGCATGGTGGAAGGCAGGGCGGTAGTAGCCGGCTCGCATATCGTCTTCGCGCATCCAGACCATCTTGATCGGTGCGCGGGACTTGCTGGCCTTGGCGATCTGCACCGCCTCCAGCACGTAGTCCGCGTCCTTGCTGGCGCGGCGGCCGAAGCTGCCGCCGGCGTAGAGCATGTTGATCTTCACTTTTTCCGGCGGCAGGCCAAGCAGGGCGGCGACCGAAGGCTGGTCGATGGACTGGAACTGGGCGCCGTACCACAACTCGCACTCTCCTTCGCCGATGCGCACGACGCAGTTCAAGGGCTCCATCGCCGCATGTGCGAGATAGGGGAAGTCATAGGCGGCGCGCAGCACGCGGCCCGGGCGGGAGAGGGCAGCCTCGGCGTCGCCGGAACTGTGGGCCACCAGGCCAGGCTGCTGCGCCAGCGCGCGGAACTGCGCGAGAATTTCCTCGCTGTCCAATTTGAAGGCACGGGACTCATCCCAGTCGATCCTGAGCGCGTCGCGGCCTTTCTTTGCGCTCCAGGTATCGTGCGCCAGCACTGCCACGCCGGTCGGGATCTGCACCACGTCGACCACGCCCTTGACGGCCTTTGCCTTGCGCGCGTCAAATGACCTGACCGTGGCGCCAAAGCGCGGCGGGCGGGCGACTACGGCGGTCAACATGCCGGGCAGGTGCACGTCCTGGGTGAATTGGGCGCGGCCATTGACCTTGTCCGCGCTGTCCTTGCGCGGCGCATGCTTGCCGATCAGCTTGAAGTTTTCCGGTGATTTCAGCGGCACGTCGGCCGGCACCGGCAACAGTGCCGCGGCGGGCGCCAATTCGCCGAAGCCGGCCTTGCGCGCGCCGTGGCTGACGATGCCTTCGCTGACGCGGATCTCGCCGGCAGGGACTTTCCATTGCGCGGCGGCGGCCGATACCAGCATGGCTCGCGCGCTGGCGCCGGCTTTGCGCATCTGTTCCCAGGAGTTGGCCATGGCGGTACTGCCGCCCGTGCCCTGGACCGGTCCGAATGCCAGGTTGTTGTAGCGGCGCGCGTCAGCAGGCGCGCCTTCCACGCGAACCTGCGACCAGGCTGCGTCAAGTTCTTCCGCGACCAGCGTGGCAAGGCCGGTGTAGGCGCCCTGGCCCATTTCAACGTGCTTGGCGATGACGGTGACCGTGCCGTCCGTGCCAATGCGGACAAAGGCGTTTGGTTCGAATTCCGGTGCTGCGGCGGCAGCGGTTGCGGCTTGCGTGCCGGGCAGGTAGATTGCCAGCGTCAGGCCGGCGGCAGCCTGCACTGCGCTGCGCAGGAAGTCGCGGCGGCTGCCATTTTCAATGCGAGGGGACGTGATGTTCATGCCAGCTCCTGTGCGGCTTCGTGGATGGCGGCGCGGATGCGCACGTAGGTGGCGCAGCGGCAGATGTTGCCGGCCATGGCTGCGTCGATGTCAGCGTTCGATGGCTTGCGATTGCCTTCCAGCAGGGCGACAGCGCTCATGATCTGGCCGGACTGGCAGTAGCCGCACTGCACCACGTCCAGCTTTTTCCAGGCTTCCTGCACCACCTTGCCGATGCGCGCGCGGTCGACGCCTTCGATGGTGACGATTTTTTTCCCGACAGCGGCCGAAACGGGCGTGCTGCAGGAGCGGATCGGCGTGCCGTCCAGGTGCGCCGTGCAGGCGCCGCACAGGCCCATGCCGCAGCCGTACTTGGTGCCGGTCAGCTGCAGCTTGTCGCGCAGCACCCATAGCAATGGGGTGTCGGCGGCGACGTCAACGCGTGTCGTCGTGCCATTGATATTCAGTGTGATCATTCCGTACTCTCCGCTCATGTGGAAATGCAAGCTTGCATTCTAGGGAGCGGATTTTCGCTACTGATAGCACAATCCCACCGATTTCTTGCCTGATCCTCTTTGGCGCTTCAGGCAGCAGCGGCTTCGCGCCGCATGCTGTCGATATCGCGCTTGGGCGGGGCGCCGAACAGGCGGCTGTACTCGCGGCTGAACTGCGAAGGGCTTTCGTAGCCGACCCTGAACGCGGCGCTGGCGGCATCCAGGTGTTCGTTCAGCATCAGGCGCCGCGCTTCGTTCAGGCGCAGCCATTTCTGGTACTGCAAAGGGCTCATCGCAGTCAGCTGGCGGAAATGCAGGTGCAGGTTGGACGTGCTCATTTTCACGTGTGCCGCCAGTTCGTCCAGGCGCAGCGGCTGGGCGTAATGCACGCGCAGCCAGTCGAGTGCGCGCGCAATGCGGAAACCCTGGCTGCCGGTGGAGGCAATCTGGCGCAGGCGTGCGGACTGGTCGCTGAGCAGCAGCCGGTAGTGGATCTCGCGCTCGACCAGCGGCGCCAGCACCGACAGGGACTCCGGCTCGTCCAGCAAGGCGATCAGGCGCCGGAAAGGATCCGCCAGCGCGGGCGTCAGGCTGCCGATGGCCGCCACGCCCTGGCTGGAAACGTCGGCCGCCAGGGGCAGCCTGCTGTGCGTGGACAATTCGGTGATGGTGCGCAGGTCAAGCTTGTAGACCAGGCCAAGGCAAGGCTGCTCCGGAGTCGCTTCCAGTACTTGCGAGCTGCCGGGGAGGTTCAGCGCGGTCACCATGAAGCGCTGTGCATCGTAGCGGTAGCATTGCTCGCCGATGACCAGTTGCTTGGCGCCTTGCGCGACCATCACGATGCTGGGTTCTACTAGGCAGACGTTCGGCGGAGTCGGCTCATTGCGGCGGTACAGGTACAGGTTGGCAATGGGGGACTGGTAGTCTTCCGCGTCCTCGGTCCATTGTGCGACAGCTTCAGCCAGGGTTTTCATGCGGCTAGCATAACATCACGGCCCGGTTTGTTCATGAGCCAGGATTTCCCACGCGCAGAAAACGGTCAAGGGCAAACGCCTTTGCCGGCCGCCTGGCTGCGCACGGCTTTCGCGATATCCGCCGCCACCCGGGCTATCGCGCGGCGGTGGCCCATCACCAGCGCGTCATAGCCGGCGCCCACTTCTTCACGGGCGGTGCTGCGGCAGGCCAGCACTTGCGCGCTGCCCGCCACGCGCACGCTCCAGACGGCGTCCAGCAGCGCATAGTGACCTGGCGCCGATTCGAAGCGCTGCACATTGGTGTTGATGCGGTAGACCGTGGCCTTTTCGGGCTGCGGCGTGCGGAACACGTCGATGGCGCCAAGTTCGCCTGAAATGGCCAGCGACAGGGCCTGCCCGATCTCCGCTGCCGGCGGCGAGGACCAGCGCTCCTGCTCCAGCAGGTCGACGCGCCCTTCGCCGGAAGTCACCACCAGCTGGCTGCGCGACACCTGCTGCGGCACAGTCACATTCTGCACCTCGATGTAGTAGCCCGGATTGGGCACGCTGGCGGCAGGGGCCATGCCGTTGCTGAGGCTATAGAAGCGTTCCGGCGGCGGGCTTGCGCAGCCGGCCAGCGACAAGGCAAGCACTACGCCGCCTGACAGAGATTGCCAGAGCATCATTTGTTCTCCTTCGCAGGCTGGGGTTTGGCGCGGATCAGCGCTTCCGGATGGCGCTGCAGGTAATCCGACAGTTCATTGAGCGATTGCAGGGTTTGCGTCAGTTGCTGCAAGGCTGAACGCAGGTCGGACTGCACCGGCGAATCCTGCTGCAGCACCTGCTGCGCCGCGCCGAAGGTCTGGCGCGCCTCGCCCAGCGTGGACTGCAGTTCCGGCACGAGCTGAGAATCGACCTTCCTGAACAGGTTGTCGGCGCTCTTCAGGGAGTCGCGCAGGTTGTTGCCGATCTGGTCGAACGGCACCTTGTCCAGCTTGCGCGCGATGCTGGCGATCTGCGCCTGCAGTTCGTCCAGCGCGTTCGGCACGGTCGGCACTTCGACCGGGTAGGCGTTCATGTCCAGCTTGACCTGCGCCGCGTTGGGGAAGAAGTCCAGCGCAATATACAGCTGGCCGGTCAGCAGGTTGCCGGTGCGCAGTTGGCCGCGCAAGCCGTGGCTGACCATGCGCTCGAGCACCAGCGGGCCGGCGTTGCGGTCCTTCTCGTCGGTGACCGTCTCCTGGAAGCGGCGGCCCAGGCGGCCCGGATACATGTCCACCGTGACGGGCATGCGGAAGTCCTTCTTGACCGGGTCGAACTCCACGCCTACAGAACGCACCTCGCCCAGCACGATGCCGCGGAAGTCCACCGGCGCGCCGGGCGAGAGCCCGCGCAGCGACTGGTTGAAGTAGAACACGGTGGTGATCGGTGCGCCATCCTGCTCGCGCATCGCGCGGGCCTGGTCGGCCGCGAGCGGGAATTCGGTGCCCGCGGCGGCCACGGTGTCGGGCTTGCGGCCGGTGACCGATTCGAAGCCGATGCCGCCAACCAGCATGGCCGCCACCGATTGCGTATTCAGCTTGAACCCGCCCGAGTCGAGCTGCAGGTCGACGCCGCTGGCATGCCACCAGCGCGTGCTCTTGCCCACGTACTGGTCGTAAGGCGCGTTGACGAAGACCCGGATGGCAACCCCCTGGCCGTTGTTTTCCAGCTCATAGCTGATCACCTGGCCGACCGGGATGCGGCGATAAAAGACTGGAGAGCCGGCGTCGATCGAACCGAGCGACTCGCCGTGCAGCGTGTAGTGCGTGCCTTTCTGGTCGCCCGCCACTTGCGGCACTTTTTCCAGGCCCGTGAATTCGTGGCTGCTGTCCTTCGACTTGCCGGCGTCGACTCCGATATAGGCGCCTGACAGCAGCGTGCCGAGGCCCGAGACGCCGCTCACGCCGATGCGCGGCTTGACCACCCAGAAGCGGGTATCGGCCGCGGTGAAGCGGCGCGCATCCTTGTTCATGTCGATGGTGACCAGCACCTTGCTCAGGTCCGGCGACAGGGAAATCGCGCGCACCTGGCCGACGTCCACGTCCTTGTATTTCACCTTGGTCTTGCCGGCTTCGAGTCCTTCGCCGCTGCGGAAGCTGACCACCACGGTCGGCCCTTCGTCGAAGTAGGACTTGGCCACCAGGCCGATACCGACCAGCGCCGCAAGCAGGGGCAGCAGCCATACCAGCGAAGGCAGCCAGTGGCTGGCGCTGTCGACCTGGGGCTGGGGCAGGGGAGCACCGGCGGTATTGGCTGGGGCGCCGTCGTGTTCAGGCATGTTGTTCTCCATTGGGCGGGACGGGATCCCAGATCAGGCGCGGGTCGAATTGCATCGATGCCAGCATGGTCAGCACCACGACGGCACAAAACGCCAGGGCCCCGGGGCCGGCGGTGATGGTGGCGAGCGTCTGGAAGCGTACCAGGGCCACGGTCAGGGTGATGACGAAGATGTCCAGCATCGACCAGCGTCCTACGAATTCCACCATGCGGTAAAGCCTGGTGCGCTGTAACGGCCGCCAGCGCGAACGGCGCTGTGCAGTCCATGCCAGCAGCGACAGGGCGGCCAGCTTCAGCAGCGGTACCAGGATGCTGGCGACGAAGATGATCGAGGCCAGGGCGGGCGAACCGCTGTCCCAGAAATACAGCACGCCGCTGATGATGGTGTCGTCCTCCAGGCCGAACAGGGAATGGGTGTACATCACGGGCAGCAGGTTGGCAGGAACGTACAGGATGGCGGCGGCAATCAGCAGGGCCCAGGTGCGGCCCAGGCTGTCCGGATGGCGGTGGTGCAGGCGCGCGTGGCAGCGCGGGCAGTCCTGCCGCCGTGTCCCGCTGTCTGCCGACACCAGCCCGCACACGTGGCATGCCAACGCTGCCTGGGGAACGGGCGGAGGAACGTCCGGCTGCGGCGCCAGGGCGTCGCCCAGGTTCCACAGCATCTTGGGGTCGAACGACACCACGATGGCGAGCATCAGCGTCAGCGCTGCAAACGCGAACAGGCCCGGCTCCAGCACCACCGTGGCCAGGCTGGTCATCTTGACGATGGTGATGAGGATGCCGATCATCAGCACTTCCGTCATGCCCCAGCGCCGCGCCAGGTGGACGGCATACAGCAGGACATTGAACAGTTTTGGCTTGTGGCCGCCCGCCAGCGACAGCGTGACGTGCAGCAGCGACAGCAGTTCGACCGCCGGCAGCAGGATGGTAAACAGGAAGACCGCCGCGGCTACCAGCGGCATATGCCCCTGCCACAGCACCACGATGGCTCCCAGCAGCGTGGCGCGCGAGACATTGCCGTTCACCTCCAGTTCAACGATCGGGAAGCACTGGGCGATGACATACACGATCAGGGCGGTCAGGATGATGGCCGCCATGCGGCTGGCGTCGGAATGCATGCCCCGATACATGATCGAGCGGCAGCGCACGCAGCGCGCTTTTTCGCGCGGGCGCACCGGGCGCCGGCGATGCAGCACGCCGCAGTCATGGCAGCTAATCAGGTCGTATCGATGCACTCGTTGGGCGGGAACTGAAATATGCCAGCATGATACGACATTTGCCATGAAACCCGGCACTGTGACTATTCGATAGACTTTCGGGTCCCGAGTTCGGCTACAGTCTGCGGCCATTCGAAAGACGAACCGGGACACGCATTGAAACTGGCACGATTAGCACGACTAGCACAAAGGGCTTTGCTGGCATTGCTGCTTGCGCTGGCCGGCTACCTCGCCGTTGCCGCAGCCTGGGCCTGGACGGCTTTTCCAGCGGCCGTCCAGAACCTGCCGCAGGCATCCGCCGTGCCGCTGTCGCCGCGCCAGGTGGAGATCCTGCTGCAGGTCGAAGACCCGGACTTTTACCGTCATTCGGGCTTGAGCGTCTTTGGCGGGCAGGGACTGGCGACCATCACGTCTTCGCTCGCACGCAGCGTGTACCTCGGAGAGGCGCAGTTTGACGGCGCCACAGGCGCGTTCCAGCGCTTTTACCGCGGCGTCTTCGATTGCTGCAAAAAGATCGATATCGGGCGCGACGTGATGGCTCTGGTGCTGGACCGCAAGCTGGGCAAGCCCCAGCAACTGGACGCCTATTCGGCCCTGGTCTATATGGGCACCCAGGAGGGCAGGCAGGTGCGCGGCTTCGGTGCGGCGGCCCTCAGCTACTACGGCAAGCCACTGGACCGGCTTACGGAGCAGGAATTCGTGGGCCTGGTTGCCATGATCAAGGCGCCTAACCTGTACCACCCGGTCAGGAATCCTGCACAGTTTGTCCAGCGCCTGATGCAGGTGAACGTTCAGCTCCGGAATCAATAAACCAATGAAAAGACTCGCCCGATCGATCTTCCTCGCTTCCCTGGCGCTTGCCGGCACCACGCTGCACGCAGCTCCCCTCGAACTGGAATGCGCGAGCCGTACGGGAAGCGATCAAGCGCGCATCAGCAAGCTTGGCGCAGGCGTGGTGGTGCGCAAAGGGGCGCACCTGCTGAAGGTCAGCACCAAGGCAGGCGTTCAATCGTTCAAGGACGAGCCGCCCTATGACGAGCCGATGGACGGCGTCCACTACTACTTTTGCGACCGCAAGGAAGGCTTCGTCCTGGTCAATGTCGAAGATGCCTACGAATTCACCGGCAAGCTGATTAACGAACAGACCGGCGCTGTCACGGACGGCGGGACCAGTGTCCTGTTCTCGGAAGACCGCCGCGCCTATCTCGCCGCTTCGCACGGGGGCGGGCTGGATGGCGACGCGTGGACGGTATATGCCGTGAACGGCGAGATGTCCTGGTCTGGCTACAACTTCATTTCGGACCCCGATAAAAGGTTCCGCTACGTCGACCTGGGCATGCCGACCTGGATGCCCAATGGCGAGCTGGTTGCAACCGCAACTTGCGCTTCGGACCAGAAGCGTCAGTGGAAGATGAAACTCGTTAAGAACCATGGCTGGTGGGACTGGGCACCTCGCAAGAAGTGCCCACCCATGAAAGACATGCCGTTCAAGGCGCCGGGCTAGGTTCAAGCCGAGGAAGCGGCGGAGGCCGACGCATCGCGGCGGCCGGCATTGCCAAGCCAGACCAGTGCCAGGCCGCCGGC
Organism: Pseudoduganella sp. R-43; assembly: GCF_049913255.1. Classification (NCBI taxonomy): domain Bacteria; kingdom Pseudomonadati; phylum Pseudomonadota; class Betaproteobacteria; order Burkholderiales; family Oxalobacteraceae; genus Pseudoduganella; species Pseudoduganella sp. R-43. The sequence continues at coordinate 4,484,222 of NZ_CP183988.1, read as the reverse complement.
AGCCAGCGCGGCGCCAACCAGCGGTACCGCGCCATAGCCCAGGCCCTGGCTGATCACCACGCCGCCCAACGCCGCGCCAAGCGCGTTACCCAGGTTAAATGCGCCGACGTTCACGGAGGAGGCCAGGCCAGGGGCCTGCGCCGCCGCCTGCATCACGCGCATCTGCACGGGCGGCACGATGCCAAAAGCCGCAGCGCCCCAGATCACGAGGCCGATGGCAGCGCCGGCCTCGGTCTGCATGACCAGCGGCAGTACCGCCATGGTGACGGCGAGTGCAGCGAGAATCAGCTTGGTGGCGCCATCGAGCGACCAGTCGGCCAGGCGGCCGCCCAGGCTGTTGCCGAGCGTGAAACCGACACCGATCAGCACCAGGGCAAAGGCGACGAAGCCAGGGCCGGCGTGGGTGATCTCGGCCAGGATTGGCGCCACATAGGTATAGAGCGCAAACATGGCGCCGGAACCCATCACGGTCGTGCCCATCGCCAGCAGCACTTCGGGACGCACCAGCACTTTCAGTTCGCGGCGCAGGTCGGGCGGCGTCCCGGGTTCTCCTTTGGGCAAGGCCAGCCACAGCGCGGCGATGGTGACCAGCCCCAGCACGGCGGTGCCGCCAAAGGCGACGCGCCAGCCGACCTGCTGGCCGATCCAGGTGGCGGCCGGCACGCCGCCGATATTGGCGACCGTCAGGCCCATGAACATGGCCGCGATGGCGCTGGCCTGTTTCTCCTTCGGCACGACGCTGGCGGCCACCACGGCGCCGATGCCGAAGAAGGCGCCATGGTTGAGGCTGGTGATCAGGCGCGACAGCAGCAGGGTGGTATAGCTCGGCGCAAAGGCCGACAGCACGTTGCCGACAGTGAAGATCAGCATCAGCGCCATCAGGGCGGCACGCTTGCCGAAGCGGCTGAACAGCAAGGTCATCACCGGCGCGCCGGCCATGACGCCGACAGCATAGGCCGAAACCAGCATGCCGGCGGTGGGAATGCTGACATTGACGCCGTCGGCGATCACGGGCAGCAAGCCCATGGGGGTAAATTCGGTGGTGCCGATGGCGAAGGCGCCAGTGGCAAGGGCTAACAGGGCGGTAGAGGATCGCATTGGAAGACACTCCTGGAGTTTTTCAATGGATCGCAGTGTACCGGGGCAATATTTGCGGATTAAGCCCAGGATTTGCCAAACACTTTTGATTTGAATTCAACAATTCTCTTGCCTTGCCGCTGCCTGCCATGGTTGCTCGGCGACCGGAAGTTGTTAACGGTTTCTGTGGAAAACCCTGTTAACAAGGCTGCGCACGGCCAGGCAAGTAATTGATTCAATTGAGGAAAGTTATCGTGCGCAAATAAAGGGCAATCGAAACGAGCCGTTCGGCAACACCTGCTATAGTGTTTTATCGACAATCTTAGTGCAGGACAGCCATGCTCCAGCCGCAGAACAAGCAGACGGATGCCTTCATCTCGACCGGCATTGCTGGCCTGGACACCATCCTGGCCGGTGGGCTGACCAAGGAGCGCCTGTACCTGCTGGAAGGCGATCCCGGAACGGGCAAGACCACGATGGCGCTGCAGTTCCTGATCGAGGGAGCCCAGCGCGGCGAAACGGTGCTATACATTACGTTGGCGGAGAACGAAGTAGAACTGCGTGCGGTGGCGCAATCGCACGGCTTCCGGATGGACGGCATCACCGTGCACGAAATCATCCCAGCCGAAGGCGTGCTTGATCCTGACGAACAATATACCGTGTTTCATCCCTCTGAGATCGAGCTGGGCGAGACCAACCGTTTGATCCTGGCGCAGATTGAGCGGCTCTGTCCTACCCGGGTGGTACTCGACTCCTTGTCGGAACTGCAGCTACTGGCTGGCAATCCCTTGCGCTATCGGCGGCATGTGCTGGCGCTGAAGCAGTATTTCGCCAAGCGCGCCTGCACCGCGCTGTTCCTCGACGACAAAGCGGCCGTGGGCGGCGACCAACAGGTGCGCAGCATCGCGCACGGCGTGATTTCGCTGCAGCAGCTTGAATCGGGCTATGGGGCCGAACGCCGCGTGCTGCGTGTGCTGAAGTACCGCGGCATCGACTTCCGGCGCGGGCCACATGACTACGTGATCATTTCCGGCGGCGCGGTTGCCTATCCGCGCATTGTGGCGGCAGACTCACGCGAGCTGGTACAGCGGGGCCAGGTGAGAAGCGGGCTGCCGTCCCTTGATGCCTTGCTTGGCGGCGGAATTGAAGAGGGTTCCAGCACCCTGATTTCGGGCCCGCCTGGCACCGGCAAGTCGAGCCTTGCGGCCCAATTCGTCAAGGCCGTCACGGACCGCCGGCAGAAGGCAGCCATGTTCGTCTTCGAGGAGGATTTTAGTACCTTGCTGAACCGCGCAGATGGCATCGGCATGGATTTGCGCACGCCGCTGGCTGCGGGATTGCTGACCGTCAACCAGATCGATCCGGCTGAACTGTCGCCGGGACAGTTTGCGCACACGGTCTGCAAAGCTGCCGACGACGGGGCAAAGGTGATCGTGATCGATAGCTTGAATGGCTATATGAATGCGATGCCGGAAGCACGCTTCCTCACCATTCAATTGCGCGAAGTGCTGACCTACCTGGGGCGGCGTGGGGTGGCGACCATGCTGGTCGGCGTGCAACAGGGCGTGATCGGCCCGACGGGCACCAATGTGGACGTCAGCTACCTCGCCGATAATGTGCTGCTGCTGCGCTACTACGAAGCCGACGGCACAATCCACAAGGCCGTGTCGGTCTTCAAGAAACGCGGCAGCAAGCATGAAACCACCTTGCGCGCCTTCTCGATCGGCGAAAAGGGGATCGAAGTGGGACTCGTGCTGAAAGGCTTCCGCGGCATCCTGACCGGGGTGCCCGTGAGCATATCCAACGGGAAGAAGGAAGCAGGGCATGAGTGAGCTGGAGCATCGTATCGTCATATTTGCCCCGGTCGGCAAGGATGCTCGCCTGATCGGCCAGGTGCTGGGCCAGGCGCGCCTGGCCTGCCATATTTGCACTGAACTGGGCGATGTGGTGAAAGAACTGCAGCAGGGGGCGGCAGGCTTGTTCGTGGTCGAAGAGGCCTTCAACGATGCATTCCTGCGCGAGATCACGGGCTTCCTCGCTGTCCAGCCGGCCTGGTCCGACTTGCCGGTGCTGGTATTGAGCAAGGAGGGGCTCGATTCGCCTGGAGTGCAGAGGATCTTTGAGCAAGTCGGCAACGTTACGCTGCTGGAGCGCCCGGTGCGCAGGGCAACGCTGGTGAGCGCGGCGCTCTCGGCTGGGCGTGCCCGCCGCCGCCAGTATGAAATGCGCGAGGTCGACCGCCGCAAGGATGAATTCCTGGCTATCCTTGGCCATGAGTTGCGCAATCCGCTGGCGCCGATCCGCACGGCGATGGATGTGCTGAATACCATACCGGGCACCGATCCCAAAGTGCGCAGCATCAGCCAGGTGGTTGAACGACAGGTGCGCCACCTGACGCGCCTGGTGGACGACCTGCTCGACGTGGCCCGCATCACCAACGACAAAGTTGCACTGCAACGCGAGCGCGTCAGCCTGGCGACAGTGCTGCAACATGCGGTGGAAATTTGCCGCCAGCAGATCGACGCGGCGGGCCATACGCTGGACCTGCGCCAGCCGGCGGGCAGCGTGCTGTTGTTCGGCGACCGTGCGCGCCTGGTGCAAAGCCTGGCCAATGTGCTGGGCAACGCCGCCAAGTTCTCGCCGCCACGCTCGACCATCCACCTGTACGCCGACGTGGACGACAAGGATATCGTGTTCACTGTGCGTGACCATGGCGCCGGGCTTGAACCGGAGGCGTGCTCGCGCATCTTCGACCTGTTCGTCCAGGGACGGGCTGGGCGCTCGCATTCACTCGGCGGCCTGGGGATCGGGCTTAGCCTGACCCAGCGCTTCACGAACATGCATGGTGGCAGCGTCTCGGTCGCCAGCGCGGGCGTCGGCAAGGGGTGCGAGTTCGTACTGCGCATGCCGATCGTGGTGCCTGAGCGCCGCAGCAAGGAGCGCTCTGCTACGGGACCATCCTCGGCGCATTCCGATGACTCGCTGCGTATCATGGTTGTGGACGACAATGAAGATGGCGCGGACATGCTGCAGGTGATGCTGGAAATGGAGGGCTGCACGGTCGCCAAAGCCAACGACGGGCAGGCCGCGATCGCCCTGGCTGGACGATTTCGTCCTCATGCCATTCTGATGGATATCGGCCTGCCCGACATGCAGGGCCATGAAGCGGCGCGGCGCATCCATGAGATGGAAGGCGGCGAAGACATTGTCTTCATCGCCATGACCGGCTGGGGACACGACGAGGCGCGCCGCCACGCATCCGACGCCGGCATGCAGCATTACCTGGTCAAGCCGGTGGATTTGAATGTGCTGCGCAAATACCTGTCCGAGATCCGGGATCAGGCCTTGCAGCGCGCCTGACCGCGTGCTTACTGGACCGCGCTGGCGTTCAGCGAGACGCCGCTGAAAGTGGCGTAGGAGCGGATGCCAACGTACCAGGTCCCGGCTTGCGGGTTGGCCAGCGCGCAGGATTCGGCATTGCCGGTCTTGTAGGGGCGGCAAGCATAATCGTTGGCAGTCGGCTGCGCGCCAAAGCGGACGTACAGGTCGCCGTCGCCGCTGCCGCCGCTCATGTTCACGTTCAGGGTATTCGCGCATTCCGGCACGTTGATGCTGAAGTACAGCCAGTTGCCGGCCGTGGCGGACAGGTTGGACTGGTTCAGCGTCACGCTGGCGCAAGGCAGGTTCAGGGTGCTTGGCATCGAATGCAGCAGGGTGGTGGTGACCGATCCGTCCGCGCCAAACGTCATCTGGTACAGGCGGTCGAACTCCGTTTCCGCGATGGCGCTGCCCGGATCGCCGCCCAGTTGCCGGATCAGCTCGGGCGTGGTGTCGGAATGGCCGACTACCAGCGCGTTGTCGGGCAAGGCGCGCAATTGCTGCGCGAACGTCGCCAGTTGGCCGCCATCGTACGTGGTGACCGGCAGGTTCAGGTAGGCGGCCAGGGGTTGCGCAGTCTGCTGCGTGCGCTGGTATGCCGTCGAGTAGATGTGCCTGACCTGGGCGTCCTTCAGCGTGGCGGCGATGTTGGTGGCGCGGACCTGGCCTTCCGCGGTCAGCACAGGGTCGGTGCCGGTGGCCGATTTCTCGGCGTGGCGGGTCAGGTAAATCGTGTTGGCGTTTGCCGAAACCTGCGCTGCGCAAAATGCCAGCGCCAGGGCGCCCAATATGCTCTTCATGTAGTCTCCCGGAATAAATAATTCCACAATGTTGTATTTAAGGCAATACTGCTCCGGGAGGATACGGCAATTCGGCCTGCGCGTCACGCGGCGCACGAAACGATCAGGGATTGTCGATGCGCGATACGGCGCCGCGCCTGCCGTTGCGGTCGAAGGCGGCCACCTGGATCAGGCCGCGATCGGCGATGGGCCCCGCTACCAGCGGGCTGGCGGCATGCGGTTCGGTGCCGTCGCTGGTGTAGCGCAGCGCCAGGCCGGGCAGGGCGTGATTGGCGTGGACCATGCCGCCATCCCTCGACAGCCCGGGCGGTGCGATGCGGTAATGGACGGGCCCAAGCGGGGCAGGCTCCAGGTCGAGGCGCGGCAGCACGCGCTGGCCCAGTGCATTGACGAAGCGGGACCATTCGGCGCGGTGCAAGGCGGAGGTCCGGGCGGAATCGGATTCGGTGGCCCATGCAGGATCGGCGGCCCAGGCGCGTTCGGCCATGGCCAGCAGGCGCGGCACCAGCAGGTAGTCGATCAGTGCGGGATCACGGATGGTTTCGGTCCACAGCGCAGCTTCCAGGCCGCGGATGCGCTGCCTGCCGGCGTCGCTCAAGCTCTTGTCGAGCGGGATGAAGTTGTAGACGTCATCGAGCTCGATATAGGCGGCCCAGTTCACGCCCGGCTCGTCGGGATTGAGATTGTGGCTCATGTCCAGGTACTGCCTGGTGGCGGGCGCGAGAATCACGTCGTAGCCGGCATTGGCGAGCCGGTAGCCCAGGTCGGCCGCGGCGCCGACGTTGTTCCAGACGTGCAGCCGGAAACCGCGCTGGGCGAAATGCGGGTTCGGTATCAACTTGCGCGTGCCCAGTTCTTCCCACCCCGCGGTCGCCACGCCTTGCCGCCGCACGATGGCGTCGACCCGGTCGTAGAAGTAATCCCACAGGTCGGCGGTGGCCTGCATTTTGTGGCGTGTCATCAGGCTGCGGCTGGCAGGGGATTTTTCCCAGGCGCCCGCCGCGAGTTCGTCGCCGCCGACGTGCAGGGTGCGCAAGGGGACGCCTGCTTCGCGGTGCATGGCTGCGACCTGGCCCACCACGTGCTCGATGAAGGCATAGCTGGACTCCAGGCCCGGATTGATCACGTTGTCATGGAAGTTCTGTGCTGATTTGTATTGCGAACGGTCGTCCAGGTCGTTCAGCAGGTATTTGCCGGCACCGGCCTGGCCGGCGGCCTTCATGCGCCGATAGCGCGCCTCCATGGCCTTGACTGCGGCGCGCGCATGGCCGGGCATTTCAATTTCCGGGATGACCTCGATGTGACGGGCTGCCGCATAGCGCAGGATCTCGATGTAGTCGGCGCGCGAGTAGTAGCCGCTGCCGTGCGGATCGCTGGCGCTGGGGCCGGAACCGTAGTCGGGTTGCAGGCGCACGCCAGGTTTTGCGCTGTGACCACGCACCGCGCCGATGCCGGTCAGTTCCGGCAGGCCGGCGATTTCAAGGCGCCAGCCCTCGTCGTCCGTCAGATGGAAGTGGAAGGCGTTGAGCTTGAAGCGCGCCATCAGGTCGAGCAGGCGGAAGACGGTTTGCCGGGGCTGGAAATTGCGGCTGACGTCCAGCATCAGGCCACGATAGCCGAAGCGCGGAGCGTCGGTCACCGCCAGCAGCGGCAGCTCTACTGCTTGCTGCCGGCCGGCGCCGGGCAGCGGCAACAGGTCGCGCAGCGATTGCAGGCCGTGCGCCACCCCGGCGGCGCTGTTGCCGGTGATGGCAATGCCATCGGACGTTACGGCCAGGGTATAGGCCTCCGGCGACGACTGGCCGGCGACGGCGCCGACTGAGAGCCGCAAGGTGGCGCCGGATGGCGCGCCTGCGCCGGCGGGCCAGTATTGCTTGAGCAGGCTGGCGGCAAGGGCGGTTTCCGGTGCGAGTCCGTCGGCGACCACGAGGGCGGGCGCCGCCGCCAGGTGCAGCGTGCCGGCACCTTGCTGCAGGTGCAGCGGAGTGGGAAAGACTGGCGGCAGGGCGCCGGCAGGCAGCACATCGGTTCCCGCGTTGCGCTGGTACAGGTCCTGGGCTGTTACCGCCTGGCCTGTTCCCAGCTGGTCCGGGCGCGGCAGCGGAAGCATGCGGTAATCGGCAACGGCTTGCGCCTTGTCCGGCGCCGCCTCATAGACCAGGTACAGGCCGGAAGGGGCGCGGTAGGCCTTGGCGTCGGCGCTGGGAGCGCGGTAGACCGCGTTCAGCGACTGTCCCGGCGCGAGGCCGCGAAAGCCCGGTTGCGGGCGCAGGCGGTACAGGGTGCCATCCAGTGCGTCGATCGCCAACTGGCCAGCCAGCGGCCCTGCCACGGCGCATTCGATGCAGTTGAAGTAGAGCGCCCAGCCTTGCGCCGGCAGGGGATGGTGGTCCAGGTTCCTGACTTCAAGCCGGCCGCCTTTGCCTCCGTCCTGCAGTTCCCAGCGTACTTGCAGGCGTTCGCCGTTAGCGGTGGGTGGCTCCGCCATGGCGGCGGGGAGCGCCAGCAGCAGCGCGAGGCTAACAAGCAAACGTTTTGAAGTCATGGGATCAGCTTGTCTCGTTGAGAATTGGTAACGCTAGCATAAAGTTGCCTTACCTGCTACATCTCTCGCTACAATACGGATAACGTTAACGGACGGCAGGTGAAAATGAAAAAAGCGGGTGTGACGCTGGCCGATGTGGCCAAGGTTGCCGGCGTATCGGTGATGACTGCTTCGCGCGCACTGAGTGGCGATGGTTATGCCTCGGACGAAACCAGGGCCAAGGTGCAGGCGGCAGCAAGGCAGCTCGGCTACACGCCCAATGCCCTGGCGCGCATGATGAAGGGCGGGAAAACCAATGTCATTGGCGTGGTCGTGAACGACTTGTCGTCGGCAGTCGTCAATTGCTTCGTGACGGCGCTCAGCGAGGAAGTGCGCAAGTTCGACATGGATCTTTTCATTTATAACTCGCTGGGCGACATGGGGGGCGGCAAAGGCAAGCGCGTCAGCCAGTTGCTGCATGGCCTGTGGGATGGCCTGGTCTATGTGCTGCCGCGCATGACCGACGATTACCTGGAAACGCTGGAGAAGAGTGCCAGCCCTATCATCCTGGTGAACTATTTCCGGCATGAGACCAGCTTGCCGGTGGTACGCGGCGATAACGTCAACGGTGCGCACGATGCGGTAACGCACCTGCTTGAACTGGGCCACCGCCGTATCGGCTTCATACGCGGCAGTTCATACACGGGACAGAGCGATGTGCGTGAGCGCGGCTATCTCGCAGCGTTGGCCGATGCCGACATCAAGACCGATCCGGCCCTGGTCTACCCAGGCGATTTCAACGAGCAGTCGGGGCTGGAAGGCGGCAGGCGGTTGCTGGAACTGGCCGAACCGCCGACTGCCATCTTCGCTGCCAACGATGCGATGGCGCAGGGGGCGATGAACGCCATCCGCGAAAAGGGCCTGCGGATTCCCGAAGACATATCGATCATCGGTTTCGACGATATTCCCGCCGCATCGATGATGCAGCCGCCGCTGACCACCTTGCGGCATCCGTTTGAAGCCATGGCACAGGCCACTGTGCAGGAGCTGGTGCGCCGCATCCGCGGCGAATCCGGGCGCCGCCAGCGCATCGAATTCCCGAGCGAGTTCGTGGTGCGCGAGTCGACCGGGCCTGCGCCAGGCACCGCCGCTTCGGCGCGCGCCCGGAAGCGCCGCTCCTGAACGAACTTGTTAACGCTTTCTGTGGAAAAGCCTGTTAACAAGCACCGGGGCTGCGCGTTAAGGCGATGATTTGAAAAAGAAAAATCGCGCTGCGTAATTAAATGGCAGCGCTGCCAATCCGCCCATGCACCAGCGCTTCCGCGGGCGACGGACGGCAGAATAATGGTGAAGTCATTGATCGATTGAGAGAAACGGTCTATTATCGCCCCCATGAAATTCCGCCGGACTTCCAGGATCGTGGCCGCTGTGGTGGCGCTGTTCAGCATGCTGTTCATGCAGCTTGCCGTGGCGTCCTATGCCTGTCCGACCGCCGGAAACCCGGTCGCCACCGGCGCCCAGTGCGCCGGCATGGACCCGGCGCAGCCCAGCCTGTGCAAGGCGAAGGCGAGCAACCTGGCCGCCAAGCAATCGCTGGACAAGCCCGATTTGCCGCCCGTGCTGCCATTCATCGCTGCCGACCTGGCAGGGACCGTGGTTGCCGACGCTTGGGCCCTCGAGTCCAGCGAAGGGGCTGCCGCGCCGCCAGATATGACGCGCAGTCTATCTCCGCCTCACTCCATAGAGCATTGCTGCTTCCGACATTGACCTTCCAGATTGCCTGATGACGTCTCGCGCCTGCCTGCGTGGCCTGCGCGTGGTTTCCTTTGCACTCTGGAGGTTTCATGTTTTCCCCATTTATCTGGCGCTGCCTTGCGTTTGGCTGCGCCCTGGCGTTCGCCGCCGAGGCTCCTGCGCTGACGCTGGCGCAGGCGCAGCAACGCGCCGTTGAGCGTTCGCGCCAACTGGCGGCGCAAGGCCATGCTGCCGATGCTGCACGCGACATGGCTGTCGCAGCGGCGCAATTGCCCGACCCGGTGCTGAAAGCCGGCGTCGACAACCTTCCCGTCAGCGGTGCGGATCGCTACCGCATCGGCGCGGATTCGATGACCATGCGCCGCATTGGCGTCATGCAGGAGCTGACCAGCCGCGACAAGCGCCGCTGGCGGGCTGCCCGCTTCGAGAGCGAAGCGGCGCGCAGCAAGGCCGCGGCCGAGGCGCTGGCGGCGAACATCCAGCGCGATACCGCGATCGCCTGGCTCGACCGCTACCATCTCGAGCGCATGAAAGCGGAACTGGCCCGGCAAGCCGCCCTGGCGCGCGACGAAATCGCGGCGGCGGAAGCGGCTTATCGTGGCGGCCGCGGCACCCAGTCCGGCCTGCTCGATGCGCGCGCGGCCTTGCTGGTGCTGGAGGATCGTGCAACGGAGCTGGGGCAGCAGGCGCGCAATGCCGCCATCATGCTCGCGCGCTGGACCGGCGAGCCGGTGGACGTGGCGCTCGATGGCAGCGTCGATACCGGCAGCATTGCCCTTGATCCGGCGAACCTGGAAGCGACGCTCGAGCATCACCCGCAGGTGGCGGTGCTGACGCGCCAGGCCGAACTGGCGCAGGCGGAAGCGGGACTGGCGCGCGCCAACCGCAGTGCCGACTGGACCGTTGAAGTGGCGCTGCAGCAGCGCGGGCCCGGCTATCCGGGCATGGTGTCGTTTGGCGTGTCGGTACCGCTGCAGTGGGATCGCGACCAACGCCAGGAGCGCGAGCTGTCGGCCCGGCTGTCGATGGCTGGGCAGGCGCAGGCCGAGCGCGACGAAGCGCTGCGCGAACACGTGGCGGAGATACGCAGCCAGTTGGCCGACTGGCAGACTGGCCGCGAGCGCATCGCGCGCTACGAGAAGGAGGTACTGCCGTTGGCGAGTGCGCGCACGGAGGCGGTCCTTGCCGCCTACCGTGGGGGCAAGGCTGGCCTGGTGGAGGTAATGGCGGCGCGCCGCTCGGAGAGCGAGCAGCGCCTGCAGGCATTGCAGCTCGAACGCGACAATGCGCGCACCTGGGCGCAACTGACGTACATCCAGCCGGCGAAAGGCCACCCATGAAGAAGAACGCAATGATCGCCGCCATTGTGGCGGCAGGCGCGCTGGGCGCCGTGGGTGCCATCGGCGGCTACCAGTTGGGCAAGCGACAGGCGGCGCCGGCACAGGCTCCAGTTGTGGTGGGCCGCAAGCCCTTGTACTGGCACGATCCAATGGTGCCTGGACAGAAATTCGACAAGCCGGGCAAGTCGCCGTATATGGACATGGCCCTGGTGCCGGTTTACGCCGACGAGGGCGGCGACGCCGGCACGGTCAGCATCAGCCCGCGCGTGCAGCAAAACCTTGGCGTACGCACGGCGCTGGTTTCCAGCGCCCCGTTGCCGCTGGCCGTGTCGGCGGTCGGCAACGTGGCTTTTGACGAGCGGGAAGTGGCGGTTGTCCAGTCCCGCTCGAACGGTTTTGTGGAACGCGTGATGGTACGCGCGCCGCTGGAGGCGGTGCGGCGCGGCCAGCCGCTGGCCGAGGTCACCATGCCGGACTGGGTGGCGGCGCAGGAAGAATTCCTGGCCGTGCGCCGCATGCAGGCTGGCGCTGCGCCGGGGCTGCTGGATGCTGCGCGCCAGCGCATGCGCCTGGCGGGCATGAGCGAACAGCAGGTGCAACAGGTGGAGGCGGGCGGCCGCGTGCTGGCGCGCCAGGTGCTGGTCGCGCCGCGTGCCGGCGTGGTGACGGAACTGGCCGCGCGCGAAGGCATGGCCGTCGCCGCCGGGGCGCCGCTATACAGCATCAATGGCCTGGAGACGGTGTGGGTGAATGCGGAGTTGCCGGAAAATGCGGTGGCGCAGGTACCGGTCGGCTCCGATGTCACGGCACGTGCCGCGGCCTTGCCGGACAAGGAGTTGCACGGCAAGGTGGCGGCGATCCTGCCGCAGGTGGATGCGGCGACGCGCACCATTCGCGCACGCATCGAGTTGTCCAATCCGGGCGGGCGGCTGGCGCCGGGCATGTTCGTGACGATGTCGTTTGCGCCGGGCCGGCGGCAGACAGCCTTGCTGGTGCCTTCGGAAGCGGTGATCCGCACCGGTACGCGCAACGTCGTGATGGTGGAAGAGGGGGCTGGCAAGTTCGCCCCGGTGCAGGTGGAGCTGGGCGCCGAGAGCAGCGGGCAAGTGGAAATCCGCGCCGGTTTGCAGGCTGGGCAGAAAGTGGCGGTCTCCGGGCAGTTCCTGGTCGACTCGGAAGCGAGCCTGAAAGGCAGCGGCCAGCGCATGGCCGGCCCGGCGCCGCTGGCGCATCGCGGCGAGGCGACTGTGGAAGCTGTGGATAAGGACGAGATCACCTTGTCGCATGGCCCGATCGCCACGCTCAAGTGGCCCGCCATGACGATGGCCTTCAAGCTGCCGCAAGGCGGCTTGCCGCTGCGTGTCGCGGCGGGCGACCATGTGAGCTTCGAGTTCGTGCAGCAGGCGGACGGCAGCTTCCAGGTTACGTCGATGGCGCCGGCTTCCGCTCCAACGCATCAGCACGGGGAGCAGAAATGATCGCGAAACTGATCCTGTGGTCGATCTGTAACCGATTCCTCGTGCTGCTGGCGTCCGTGCTGCTGGCAGGATGGGGCGCATGGGCGCTGCAGCGCACGCCGCTCGATGCGATTCCGGACCTGTCGGACGTGCAGGTCATCATTCGCACCAGCTTCCCCGGGCAGGCGCCGCAGATCGTCGAAAACCAGGTCACTTACCCCCTGACCACGCAGATGCTGTCGGTGCCGGGCGCGCGCACGGTGCGCGGCTATTCCTTTTTCGGCGATTCCTTTGTCTACGTGCTGTTCGAGGACGGCACCGACCCCTACTGGGCGCGTTCGCGCGTGCTGGAGTACCTGAACCAGGTGCAGTCACGACTGCCGCCGCAGGCGCGCGCCTCGCTGGGGCCAGATGCGACGGGCGTGGGCTGGGTGTTCGAGTATGCCCTGGTCGACCGCAGCGGCAAGCATGACCTGGCGCAGCTGCGCGCCTTGCAGGACTGGTTCCTCAAGTACGAACTGAAGGCGGTACCGAACGTGGCGGAGGTGGCCAGCCTTGGCGGCATGGTCAAGCAGTACCAGGTGCTGCTTGACCCGGCGCGGCTGCGCGCTTTCAATATCACGCACGGCAAGGCGATCGACGCGATCCGCCGCGCCAACCAGGAGACCGGCGGCTCGGTGCTGGAACTGGCGGAAGCGGAGTATATGGTGCGCGCATCGGGCTACCTGCGCTCGCTGGAAGACTTCCGCCAGATTCCCCTGACGGCCAGCGAGGGCGGCGTGGCGGTGCGCCTGGGCGACGTGGCAACCATCCAGCTCGGCCCGGAAATGCGGCGCGGCATCGCCGACTTGAATGGCGAGGGCGAAGTGGCGGGCGGCGTGATCGTCATGCGTTCCGGTAAAAACGCTTTGCAGACGATTGATGCCGTCAAGGCGCGCCTGGCGGCGCTCAAGGCCAGCCTGCCGCCGGGTGTGGAAATCGTGCCGGTGTACGACCGCTCCAACCTGATACGGCGTGCGGTCAGCAACCTCGAGACCAAGCTGGCGGAGGAATTCGTCGTCGTGGCCCTGGTCTGCGCCGTGTTCCTGTTCCACCTGCGCTCCGCACTGGTGGCCATCGTCTCGCTGCCGCTGGGCGTGCTGGCTGCCTACCTGATCATGCATTACCAAGGCGTCAATGCCAACATCATGTCCCTGGGCGGGATCGCGATTGCCATCGGCGCCATGGTCGATGCGGCGGTGGTGATGATCGAGAACGCCCACAAGCATATCGAAGCATGGCGCCATGCCCATCCCGGCAGGTCGCTGGAAGGCGAAGAACACTGGCAGGTGATTGCCGCGGCGGCTGCGGAAGTGGGGCCGGCGCTGTTCTTCTCGCTGCTGATCATCGTGCTGTCCTTCATCCCGGTGTTCACACTGGAAGCGCAGGAAGGGCGCCTGTTCGCCCCGCTCGCCTTCACCAAGACGTATGCGATGGCGGCGGCAGCGGGGCTGGCAGTGACGCTGATTCCGGTCCTCATGGGCTATCTGATTCGGGGCCGAATTCCCGACGAACATGCCAATCCCCTTAATCGCTGGCTGATTGCGGTGTACCGGCCCTTGCTCGAGCGCGTGCTGCAATGGCCGAAGGCCACGCTGGCCGTGGCGGCTGCGGTGGCGGTGCTGTCGCTCTGGCCGCTGGCGCACATGGGCGGCGAATTCATGCCGCCGCTGGACGAAGGCGATTTGCTGTACATGCCTTCGGCCTTGCCGGGCATTGGCGCGGGCAAGGTGCAGCAGCTGCTGCAGCAGACCGACCGGATGATCAAGACAGTGCCGGAAGTACAAAGCGTCTTCGGCAAGGCAGGCCGCGCGGAGTCGGCCACCGACCCGGCGCCGCTGGAAATGTTCGAGACCACCATCCAGTTCAAGCCGCGCGACCAGTGGCGGCCGGGCATGACACCGGACAAGCTGGTGGCGGAGCTGGACCGCATCGTCAAGGTGCCGGGCCTGGCCAACATCTGGGTGCCGCCGATCCGCAACCGGATCGACATGCTCGCGACCGGCATCAAGAGCCCGGTCGGCATCAAGGTGTCGGGCGCCAGCCTGCAGGAGATCGACCGCATCGCCGCCGAGATCGAGCGCGTGGTGCGGCCGGTGGCGGGCGTGTCGTCGGCGCTGGCGGAACGCCTGAACGGAGGGCGCTACATTGATGTGGCAATCGACCGAGCGGCAGCGGGGCGCTACGGCCTGAATATCGATGAAGTGCAAAGCATTATCGCCAGCGCGGTGGGCGGCGACAACGTCGGCGAAACCGTTGAAGGCCTGCAGCGCTTTCCCATCAACGTACGCTACCCGCGCGAACTGCGCGATTCGCTGGAGAGCCTGCGCGCCTTGCCGCTGCTGACGGAGCGTGGCGCACAGCTGCGTCTTGCCGACGTGGCCACGGTGCGCATCAGCGATGGCCCGCCGATGCTGCGCAGCGAAAATGCCCGGCTCTCGGGCTGGGTGTACGTGGACATCCATGGCCGCGACTTGCGCTCTGCCGTGCAGGAAATGCAGCGAGCCGTCGCAGCCGGCGTCAAGCTGCCGCCTGGCTATTCGGTGTCGTGGTCGGGCCAGTTCGAGTACCTGGAGCGCGCAACGGCGCGCCTGCAGGTGGTGGTGCCCGCTACGCTGCTGATTATCTTCGTGCTGCTGTACCTGACGTTCCGCCGCGCCGACGAGGCAGCGCTGATCATGGCCACGCTGCCGTTTGCATTGGCTGGTGGGGTATGGCTCCTGTGGGGGCTCGGCCATAACCTGTCGGTGGCTACCGGCGTTGGTTTTATCGCCCTGGCCGGCGTGGCGGCCGAATTCGGCGTGATCATGCTGCTTTATCTCAAACATGCGTGGGAAGCGCGCGAAGCGGCAGGGCGCCACGGCGAGGCGGAGCTGCTGGACGCCATTCGTGAAGGCGCGGTGTTGCGGGTGCGGCCGAAAGCCATGACGGTGACGGTCATCGTGGCTGGCCTGGTGCCGATCATGGTGGGAGCCGGTACGGGGTCTGAAATCATGCAGCGCATTGCTGCACCGATGGTGGGGGGAATGTTGTCCGCGCCCCTGCTATCGTTATTTGTCGTACCTGCGGCATACTTGCTGCTTCGGCGGCGCAAACAATCTATGGAGAATTAATATGAAAGCAATCCACACCACCCTGCAAGCAGCAATCCTGGCGGCAGCCGTCATGGCCGGCGTGCCAGCGATGGCCGACCATGGCGGACACGCCGACCATGACCAGCAGGCGACAAGCGCCGTGGCCGATACCACCGATGGCGAAATCAAGAAAGTCGACAAGCCATCCGGCAAGCTGACCATCAAGCACGGCGAACTGAAAAACCTCGGCATGGGTGCGATGACGATGGTATTCCGCGTCAAGGACGCCGCCATGCTGGACAAGGTGAAAGCCGGCGACAAGGTGCGCTTCACCGTTGAAAATGCCAATGGCGCCATGACGGTCACCGCCATCGAAGTTGCGAAGTAAAAAAGCATGAACCGATTCGTCAGGACATGGATGCTGTGGCTGCTGATGCTGGCCTTGCCCCTGCAAGCGCTGGCCAGCGTCGTGCAACTGTCTTGCGAAATCGGCGAGCACCAGCCCAGGCAGTCGCTGCGCCATGACGTCAAAGCGGTAAAGAAGGGCGCCAGCGTGCTGCAGGACGTGGGCCATACGGCTTGCGGCGCCTGCGTCACTTGCTGCTGCGCTTCGGCCGCATTGCCGGACCCGAACGTCGCGTCGGCGTCCTGGGACGGCACCGACCCGCACTTTGGCTTGCTGCCGGCTTGCCATGCCAGCCATATCCCCGATGGCCCGGAACGCCCCCCGCGCCACCACGCTTCCTGAGTTTCCAGGATTTTCCACAAGAGGCGCCGCCTTGCGCGGCGGAGGATAGGCTGCACGCCATGGTTGCGTGCGGCGGGCAAAGAAAGAGGACTTTATGAAACAGGCATTCTGGTCACGCCGGCTACACAAGTGGCTTGGCCTGCTGGTCGGCATCCAGGCTTTGTTCTGGATGGCGAGCGGCGTGTATATGGCCGCAATTTCGATCGACATTATCCACGGCGACCACCTGTCGCACGTGGAGCGGCCTGCAGTGGAGGCGAAAGCCGTCGCGCTGCAGCCGTCGCAGCTGGCGGCGCAATTCCCCGGCATGACAGGCTTTCGCCTGAAGCATTTGCTGGAGCGGGAAGTGTATGAGGTGAAGTTCGCCGGCGGCATCGGCCTGGTGGACGCGGCCAGCGGCAAGCAACTGGATCCGCTGGACCAGGCGCAGGCACTGAAACTGGCGCAACAAGCGTACATGGGCGATGGCAGCGTGAGCGGCATTCAATTACTCCGGGAATTGCCGAAAGAGGTCGCTACGCGCCGCGCGCCGTTATGGCGCGTCGACTTTGACGACTCCAATGGCAGCAGCCTTTACGTGTCTCCATCCACAGGGGAAGTGGTGGCGCAGCGTCATTCCCTGTGGCGGGCCTATGATTTCCTGTGGATGCTGCACATCATGGATTACGACAAGCGCAGCAACGTCAACAACACGCTGTTGCGCAGCGTTTCCATTGCCGGCACCCTGTTCGCGTTGAGCGGGATCTGGCTGCTGTGGTTCACCGTGCGCAGGAGGGCCGCGAAATGACGCCGTTACTGCGGAAAATGCATAAATGGGTCGGGCTGGTCGTCGGACTGCAGTTCCTGCTCTGGCTGGTGAGCGGCATGGTCATGAGCCTGCTGGACCAGGACGTGGTCGAAGGCATGGCCCATCGGGCGCCGCTGAAGGCGGCTGCGGAGTGGCCGAGAACCGGCCTGGTGGCGCCGGCCGACGTGCTGGCGGCTTCGCGCAAGCCGGTGGAATCGATCGACAGCCGCTGGCTGCTGCAAGTGCCGGCTTACCTGCTGAAGAACGGCGAGGGTAGCTGGCTGCTGGATGCGCGCAACGGCGCGCCGCTTGCGGTCGGCGCTGACCAGGCGCTGGAAGTGGCGCGTGCCGATTATGTTGGCGAAGGAAAGGCCGGGCAGCCGCAATGGGTGGCGAAACCGACGCTGGAGATTCGCAAGCATCGCGGGGCAAGCTGGCGTGTTGATTTCGATGACGCGGACGCCACGACGATTTACGTGTCCGCCGTCGATGGCCGCATCCTGGAGCGGCGCAACGCCACGTGGCGCCTGTTCGACATCGCATGGATGCTGCACATCATGGACTATGGTGGCCGTGAAGATTTCAACAATTCGCTGCTGCTGATGGCTGCATTGGGCGGCTTGTGGATGGCGCTGAGTGGCATATGGCTGCTGTGCACCAGCCTGCGCCTGCACGATTTCGTCCCGGCACGCCTGCTGCCGGCGCGGCAGGTGACCGTGCTCGATGAGGGCGGAAAGCGCATCGGCATCGTCAAATCCCGCCACGGCGATTCGGTGTTCGATGCGCTGGCGCGCGCGGGGATACGGCTGCCGTCCAACTGCGGCGGCGGCCAAAGCTGCGGGCTGTGCGAGGTGCGCGCCTGCCATAACGCGCCGCCGGCATCGTCGTCCGATGGCGATCACATTCCGGACCAGCGCCTGCGCCGAGGCCACCGGCTGGCCTGCGGCATGGCGGTGACCTCCGATATGGAAATCGCGGTCAGCCATGGTGCGGCACTGATGGTCAGCCGCACGGCAACGGTGGAGCGCGTGCGCGAGATCACGCCGACCCTGCGTGAAGTGGTGCTGCGCCCGGACCAGAAAGCGGGCGCCGATTTCCGCCCCGGCAGCTATGTGCAGCTTCACATTCCCCGTGCGCGCGGGCTGTTCGGGCCCCGCAAGTCCTTGCGCCGGTCTTATTCGCTGTCGCTGCCGGTCGCACAGGCCGGCGGCTGCGTGACGCTGCTGGTGCGGCACGTCGCCGGTGGTATCGGCTCGTCGTACGTGCACGCGCTGAAAGAGGGGGAGCAAGTCGCGTTCAATGGACCGTTTGGCGAATTCGCCTTGCGCCGGGGCCGGAACGAAAAAGTCTTCATCGGCGGCGGGGCCGGCATGGCGCCGTTACGCTCAATGATTCGCGCGCAGCTGGAATCCGGCGCGAAGGAGGCCGTGCGCTTCTGGTATGGGGCGCGTGCTGCGGACGAAGTGCCGTATCGTGAAGAATTTGACGAACTGGCGCTGCGCTACCCGCATTTCAGCTGGCACGTGGTGCTGTCCGACAATGGCCGCAAGGTGCATGAAGTGGTGCGCGACGAGTTTCTTGCGCAGCAGCCGCAGGCCCGCGATTGCGACTTCTATGTTTGCGGGCCGCCCGCGATGCTGCATGCCACGCGCGAAATGCTGAAGGAGCAGGGCGCGCAGCGGGTGTCGTTCGACGACTTCAAGATCTAGCTGTCGTCAAGTGCGGGCGAACTCGATGCGCTGCTTGCGCGGGTTCGGCCGCACGATGTGCTCCAGCGGCAGCACGGTGGACTGCTTGATCTTCTTCAGCGCGATGTTGGATTTGACGTTGACCACGCCGGGCAGCAGCAGGATTTCCTTCATCATCAGGTCGGCGAAGGATGCCAGGTCGTGCGATACGACGCGCGCCACGTAGTCTGCTTCACCGGTCACGGAGAAGCACTCCATCACTTCAGGCACATCGCGGATCGCCTTTTCGAAGGCGTCGCCGCGCTTCTCGCCGTGGCGGTCCAGTGTGATATGGACGAAGGCCATTACGTCCAATCCCACCGTGGTCGGTTCCAGCACGGCTGCATAATGGTCGATGATCCCTGCCTCGCGCAGGCGCTGCACGCGCCGCCCAACCTGCGACACCGATAAATGCAGCACTTCAGCCAGGGCGGCGTTGGTCGCCTCCCCATTGCGCTGAAGCTCGTTCAGCAGGGACAGGTCGTGGCGGTCGACGGTAATCATCATCAGTTCCTTTGTTGGTGCGCAAAATGCGCATATATAGCGTCGTCAAGTGCTCATAATGCGCAAAAAATCCAGAAGCAGTGCGTAGTATATCCGTTATCTACACACCTTTCCGGAGACAGCAAATGACCGACTCACTGTGGGACAACCCGATGGGCACCGACGGCTTCGAATTCATCGAATACGCGGCGCCGGACCCAGTCGCAATGGGCAAGACTTTCGAAGCCATGGGCTTTACCGCGGTGGCGCGCCATCGCAGCAAGGATGTGACCCTGTACCGCCAGGGCGAAGTCAACTTCCTGCTGAACGCTGAAAAGGATTCCTTCGCACAGCGCTTCGCCGAACTGCACGGCCCATCGGTCTGCGCCATCGGCTTCCGCGTGAAAGATGCCGCCTATGCCTACAAGCGCGCGCTGCGACTTGGCGCCTGGGGCTTTGAGAGCAAGGCCGGCCCGATGGAACTGAACCTGCCGGCCATCAAAGGCATCGGCGATTCGCTGATCTACCTGGTGGACCGCTGGCCGGGCAACGGCAATATCAGCATTTACGACGTCGATTTCGAGCCGATTCCGGGTGTCGACCAGAACCCGAAAGGCCATGGCCTGACCTACATCGACCACCTGACCCACAACGTGCACCGAGGCCGCATGGGCGAATGGGCCGAGTTCTACGAGCGCCTGTTCAACTTCCGCGAAGTGCGCTATTTCGATATCGAAGGCCAGGTCACCGGCGTGAAGTCGAAGGCCATGACTAGCCCTTGCGGCAAGCTGCGCATCCCGATCAACGAGGAAGGCACAGACCGCCCCGGCCAGATCCAGGAATACCTCGATGCGTATCGCGGCGAAGGCATCCAGCACATTGCCATGGGCAGCGACAACCTGTACGCGACCGTGGACAGCCTGCGCGGCGCCGGTGTGAAGCTGCTCGACACCATCGACACTTACTACGAACTGGTCGACCGGCGCATCCCCGGCCATGGCGAGCAGCTGCAGGCCCTGCGCGAGCGCAAGATCCTGATTGACGGCAAGCCAGGCGACCTGCTGCTGCAGATCTTCTCCGAAAACCAGCTTGGCCCGGTGTTCTTCGAGTTCATCCAGCGCAAGGGCAACCAGGGCTTCGGCGAAGGCAACTTCAAAGCCCTGTTCGAGTCGATTGAGCTGGACCAGATGCGCCGCGGCGTGCTGACCGCGTAATCAATGCGCCATCAATACTGGCAGCGTCGCCGTTGCCAGTATGGTGCGCGTGGCGCCGCCCAGCATCATTTCACGGAAGCGGCTATGGCCGTAGGCGCCCATCACCAGCAGGTCGACATTGAAGTCGGCTGCCAGCGACAGGATGGCCTTGCCGGGATCGGCCGGCTCTGGCCTGCGCAGGACTTCCACATTCACGCCGTGCCGCGCCAGGTAGAGGGCGATATCGGCTCCCGGCGATTCGCCCAGGGTATCGGCGCTATTGCCCAGCACTGCCAGCGTGACCTGTTCCGCGCCGCGCAACAGGG
Source organism: Pseudoduganella sp. R-43 (assembly GCF_049913255.1). NCBI lineage: Bacteria > Pseudomonadati > Pseudomonadota > Betaproteobacteria > Burkholderiales > Oxalobacteraceae > Pseudoduganella > Pseudoduganella sp. R-43. Next base: position 4,463,514 of record NZ_CP183988.1, on the reverse strand, counting down.
GCAGGGCGGCTGTGACGGCCTTTGCCGCCTCCACGCTGCCGTTCCAGGCCACCATCACGCGCTTGCCGATGGTCGGGAAGCGTCCCGTACGCGGCACCAGCAGTACCGGGCGGCCGCAATTCAATAGCACGTAATCCGGCAGGTCCGGCAGCAGGCTATCCTGATTGTCGTCGGCGGCTGCAGCCTGTCCCAGTACCACGAGGTCGGCGTAGCGCGCCTGCATGCACAGGCCGGCATATTCGTCGTCGTTGCTGCTGCGCGCTTCGAAAGACTGGACGCCAAGGCGGTCGGCCTGGGACTTGAATTGCTCCAGCGCCAGTTGCACGCGCTCCTCGGCACGGCGCAGGTAGTCGGCCAGGAATACGCCGCTGCCTTCGTAACTGCGGCCTGCCAGCATCGAGCGTGGCATGCCGGTCATCGCGGCGCCGACCAGGTGGGCTTCTTCACGCGCGGCGATGGCTGCCGCCAGCGCGATGCGGGCTTCGGCGTTGGCCGCCCGGTCGGCATGGACTACGATGGTGCGGTAAGACATGATGTCCTCCTGTGTTGATGTTGGTACAAGTGTGCGCCCGATTGCCACGCATGATCCATGACTTGGGTCAAGCTCGTCTGATATCATGTCTTTATGTTACGTTCTTGTCTCGCGCCTTCCTGCCTGTTGCTTGCCTTGAGCCCTGCAGCAGTTGCCGGCCAGGGGGAAGTGGTGTTTGTCGCCGCGACCAACCACAATATGCCCTTGTCCCGTTTCCAGGACGGGGAGATGGTCGATGGCCTGCTGAAGGACCTTGGCGACGGCATTGCGCATCGCATGGGGCGGCAGGCGCGTTACGTCAGCGTTCCCGCCAAGCGGGTGGCCGAATACTTGGCCAGCGGACGGGCCGATGGCGTCTGCTACGTACTGCCGCGCTGGCTGCCCGGCACTTTCAACTGGAGCCAGCCGCTGATGCCCGATGCAGGCGTGCTGGTGTCACGGCCGGAAGCGCCTGCGGTACGGGCACTATCCGACCTGGCCAACAAGCCGGTCGGCACGGTGCTGGGGTATTCCTATTCGATGATCGATGCCGCGCTGGGACGTGCGTTCGTGCGCGAGGATGCGCCTTCGATGGAGCTGAATATCTCGAAGATCCAGCATGGCCGCATGCAATACGCCATCATGGGCCGCATGACGGCGGAATACCTGATGCGCGCAGAGCCCCAGCACAAGCTGCGGATCGACTTCGAGTTTGATCCCTTCAAGGCGCAATGTGCGTTCTCGAAAAAATCTGCAATCCCGTTCGACGATGTCCAGCGCGCCATCGGCGGCCTGGTCTCCGATGGCAGCATCGACCGGCTGCTGCGCCGCTATCGCTAACTACACTTGAAAACCATGTCACTGCCCATTCTCAAAACACTGTTCGACTACAAGGCCTGGGCCAATGTCGAACTGTTCGACGTGCTGGCGTCCGTTACTTCGGAAGCAGACCTGCACACCGCCATCCGTACCCTGAATCATATCTACGTCGTCGACCGGATCTTCCGCGCGCACCTGCTCGGCGAGGCGCATGGCTACGAGGCCACCAACACCATGGCCACGCCGGCTTTGGCGGAGCTGCGCGCTGCAGTCATCGAAACGGACGGCTGGTACCAGCAGTATGTCGCCAGCCTGGATGAAGCTGCGCTGTCCGCAAGGCTGCAGTTCAGGTTCACCGACGGCGACACCGGCCAGATGTCGCGCGAGGAAATGCTGATGCATGTGATTACCCATGGTGGTTATCACCGCGGCAACGTGGGCCAGGTGCTCAAGAATATCTCGGTGACGCCGCCGCGCGATATCCTGACGAAATTCCTGCACGTCAGCGAACCGGGGCGCCGCTTGCTATAATCTGGCCAAATGAATATCCGGCGCTTCCTCGTTATCCTGCTGTTACTAGTGCTGCCGCTCCAGGCGACCCTGGCGGCGACGGATAGCTGCTGTCTGAAAATCAATGTGTCGCAGTTCGACGAGCATGTGGCTGCGGCGGCTGATTCGGCAGGCTCGGATAGTGCCTGCTGCACGCAGTGCGACTTCTGCCATCACTCGCATGCGCCGTTTGTCGCCAACCTGGTTGACGGGCGCCAGCAAGTCGATTCGATCGCTCCGGTGCCTTCGCCGGAGCCGCCTTTCCATTCCTTCATCCCGGATATTCCTCCGCGTCCCGACAGGCTCCGCTGATTGATCCGGCTGCCGCATGCAGCCGTTCCCCATCAATCATCAAGGAGCAACATCGTGAAAGCCATTTACGTGCCCTTGCTGGCGGCCATTTGCCTGGCCCCCGCGTGGGCGCAACCATCATTGACGCTTGCCGAAGCGCTGGAACGTGCGCGGCAAGGCAATCCCGAGCTGCGGGCGCTGACGCTGGAAGTCGCAGCCGTCGACGCGGCCGGACGGCAGGCAGCTTTGCTGCCCAATCCTTCGCTGGACTACCTGCGCGAAGGGAAAACCAGCGAGAGCGGTTCTTCGACCGTCCAGCTATCAATCCCGCTTGAACTGGGCGGCAAGCGCGCCGCGCGCATGGAGGCGGCGCAGGCTGGCAGCCGTACGGCGGCACTGGATCTGGCCGTCGGCCGGGCGCGAATCGAGGCGGAAGTGGTCGCCGCCTACCAGCAAACATGGCTCGCGCAGCAGCATGTTGCGTTGGCTATGCAGGTCAGCGAAAGCGGGCGCCGCTCCAGCGAAGCCGCCGCGCGCCGCGTATTGGCGGGCAAGGTGTCGCCGGTGGAAGAGGCTCGAGCCCGCGTGGCGGAAGCCAACTGGCGCATCGAGGGCGTGACAGCGCAGCGCGAACTGGACGAGGCGCGTATCAGGCTGGCCAGCCTGCTCGGCAACACCGGTAGCGAAATCGGGGTGCTGGCGGCGCCTGCCTCGCCAGCCGAAGCCGGCCTCCCCGCCGGACAGCTGGAAGACCTGATTGATTCCGCGCCAGCCATCGAGCGGGCCATTGCCGAAGTCGAGGCGGGCAAGGCGTCCCTGCGTATGGAGCGCGCCGCACGCATGCCGGACGTTTCGCTGATCGTCGGCAGCAAGCGCAGCGAAGGTCCGGAGCGCGACCGCGTCCGCCAGAACATCATCGGACTGTCCGTCCCACTGCCGCTGTTTAATCGCAACCAGGGCGCGATCCTGGCAGCGCAACGCCGTGCCGACAAGGCCGGCGCGGAGCTGGAAGCGACTCGCCAGCGTATTCGCACAGAGGCCATGCAGGCCCATGCTCGCATGCAGGCGGCCGTGCAGCAGGAACGCCTGGTGCGCGAAGACGTGCTGCCCGGCGCCCAATATGCTGCCGATGCGGCGATGAAAGGCTTCGAAGCCGGCAAATTCAATTACGTCGAAGTGCTCGATGCCCAGCGCACCTGGGTGCAGGCGCAGGGCCAGCACCTGCGGGCCATTTCGGACTTCTATCGCGCCCGGGCCGACCTGGCCAAGCTGGTTGGCAACCTGGACATCAAGGATTCAAAATGAACAAGCGTCAAAAAATCACCATTGCGGCCATGGTGGCCGTTGCCGCCCTGTTTGCGGGCGCAGTTCTGGGCTGGGAGCGCATCGCGCCGGCCGCGAAAGCCGGTGCCGAGGCGAGCGAACACCACGAGGAACATCCTGCCGGCACGCAGTCAATCCCGTTCACCGACGCGCAGGTTGCGGCGGCCGATATCCAAGTGCGTACGGCCGGCGCGGCGCGCCTGGAAACCTTCGTTCGCCTGCCGGGCGAAGTCAAACTGAATGAGGATCGCACTGCGCACGTCACGCCGCGCGTGGACGGCATTGTGCAGGAAGTGCAGGCCAATCTTGGCCAGCAGGTACGCAGGGGCGAGCTACTGGCGGTGCTGGCCAGCGCCGACGTATCCGAGCAGCGCAGCAGCCTGGCCGCCGCCGAAAAGCGTGCAGCGCTGGCCCACTCGGTCTACGAGGCCGAAAAGAAGCTTTGGGAAGACAAGGTCTCGGCGCGCCAGGACTACCTGAAGGCGGAGCAGGAGTGGCATGAAGCCAGCATCGCCGTGCAGAATGCGCGCCAAAAGCTGGTGGCCATCGGCGCTGGCGGTTCCGGCAAGGGGCCATACAACCGCCTCGAAATCCGGGCGCCTTTCGATGGCCTGATCGTCGACAAGCACATTGCAGTTGGCGAGGCGGTCGGCGCGGAAACCAAGGTATTCACGGTTTCCGACCTGCGCCAGGTATGGGCGGAAGTCGTGGTGCCTGCGAAGGACCTCGAAATCGTCAAGGTCGGCACGGAAGCCGTGTTGCACTCGGCCGCCTCGAATGCCGCGGTCAAAGGCAGGGTGAGTTTCGTCAGCGCCCTGATCGGCGAACAGACCCGCGCCGCCCGCGCCCGCGTTGTGCTGGACAATCCGGAGTTGGCATGGCGTCCCGGCCTGTTCGTGGATGTCGACGTGATCACCGGTTCAGCCGAAGTGCCGGTCGCGGTGGAAAAGGAAGCACTGCAAGTGCTGAACGGCACGCAGGTCGTCTTCCAGCGCGATGGCCAGGCGTTCACGCCGGTGCCGGTCACGGTCGGCCGTTCCGACGGCAAGCTGGTGGAGATCACTGCCGGCCTGCGCAAGGCTGCGCAGTATGCCGCCGCCCACAGTTTCACCATCAAGGCGGAGCAGGGCAAGGGCGCTGCAGAGCATGAAGACTAAGGAGCCGCCATGTTAAGCCGAATTATCCAGGCCTGCATCGGCCACCGATGGATGGTCATGTTCGCCGTACTGGCGATGGCCGTGCTGGGCGCGGTCAATTACAAGAAGCTGCCGATCGACGCCGTGCCGGACATCACCAACGTCCAGGTGCAGATCAACACCGCGGCCGCCGGCTACTCGCCGCTGGAAGTGGAACAGCGCATCACCTTCCCGATCGAATCGCTGATGGCCGGCCTGCCGCGCCTTGAGCAGACCAGGTCCTTGTCGCGTTATGGCCTGTCGCAGATCACGGTGGTATTCAAGGATGGCACGGACATCCACTTTGCCCGCCAGTTGATCAGCCAGCGCATCCAGGATGCGCGTTCCCAGCTTCCGGCCGGACTGACGCCGACCATGAGCCCCATCGCCACCGGCCTGTCTGAAATCTACCTGTGGACGGTGGATGCGGCGCCGAATGCACGCAAGCCGGACGGCACGCCCTACACGCCGACCGACCTGCGCGAAATCCAGGACTGGATCATCAAGCCCCAACTGCGCAACGTGCCCGGTGTCACCGAGATCAATTCGATCGGCGGCTACGACAAGGAATACCTGGTCGCGCCAACGCCGGCCAAGCTGGCGTCGTATGGCCTGAACCTGTCGGACGTGGTGACGGCGCTGGAGCGCAACAACGGCAATGTCGGTGCAGGCTATATCGAGAAGGAAGGCGAGCAATACCTGCTGCGCGCACCAGGCCAGCTCAAGTCCGTGGCCGACATCGGCAATATCGTGGTCTCCACCATCGACGGCGTGGCCGTGCGCATCGCCGACGTCGCAACCGTGGGCGTCGGCGCTGAACTGCGCACCGGGGCCGCCACCCGCAACGGGCGCGAGGTGGTGCTGGGCACCGTGTTCATGCTGATCGGCGAGAACAGCCGTGCGGTGGCGCTGGCGGTCGACAAGAAGATGGTCGAGATCAACCGCAGCCTGCCGGCCGGAGTATCGGCGACGCCGGTATATAACCGCACGGTGCTGGTGGAAAAGGCGATCGATACCGTCAAGCGAAACCTGTTGGAAGGCGCGGTGCTGGTGATCGGCGTGCTGTTCCTCTTCCTCGGCAATATGCGAGCGGCGCTGATTACGGCGATGGTGATTCCGCTGTCAATGCTGTTTACCTTCACCGGCATGGTGGCCAATAACGTTAGCGCCAACCTGCTAAGCCTCGGCGCGCTCGACTTCGGCATCATCGTCGATGGCGCCGTGGTGATCGTGGAGAACTGCGTGCGACGCCTGGCGCACGCGCAACAGCATGCCGGACGGCCGCTGACGCGCGAAGAACGCTTTGCGGAAGTCTTCGCCGCCGCACACGAGGCGCGCAGGCCGCTGCTGTTCGGGCAGTTGATCATCATGATCGTGTACCTGCCGATCTTCGTGCTGTCCGGGATTGAAGGCAAGATGTTCCACCCGATGGCCTTCACCGTCGTGACGGCCTTGCTTGGCGCCATGCTGCTGTCGATTACCTTCGTGCCGGCCGCCGTGGCGCTGTTCATGAACAAATCGGTGCGCGAGGAAGAAGGTCGCCTGATGCTGGCAGCCAAACGCCGTTACGGCGAGCTGCTGGACTATGTCATGGCCAACCGCCCGGTAGTGTTTACCGCGGCGGGGCTGGTGCTGGCCCTGTCCACGTTGCTGGCGACGCGCCTTGGCACCGAGTTTGTGCCGAACCTGAACGAAGGCGACTTCGCTGTGCTGACCGTGCGCATTCCCGGTACCGGATTGGGTCAATCGGTCCAGATGCAGCAACAGATCGAGAAGACGCTGGTGGCAAAATTCCCCGAAATTGCCAACGTCTTCGCCCGCACCGGCACGGCGGAAATCGCGTCGGACCCGATGCCGCCAAGTATTTCGGACGGATACATCATGCTCAAGCCGGAAAAGGAATGGCCAAAGCCGAAGCGCAGCCGCGAGGAACTGCTGGCCGCCATCCGGGAAACGCTGGAGCAATTGCCCGGCAATAGCTACGAATTCAGCCAGCCGATCCAGCTCCGCGTGAATGAGCTGATTTCCGGCGTTCGCAGCGATGTTGCGGTGAAGGTGTTTGGCGACGACCTCGATGTGCTGAATGCGAAGGCTGCCGAAATCGGCGCCATCCTTGGCAGGATTCCGGGCGCCTCCGGAGTCAAGGTCGAACAAACCACCGGCCTGCCCATGCTGCAGATACAGGTCGACCGGGAACGGGCCGCGCGCCTTGGCCTGAATATCGCCGAAGTGCAGGAGCTGATCGCCACTGCGACCGCAGGCCGCGAGGCGGGCGCCATGTTCGAGGGAGACCGCCGCTTCGACATCGTGGTGCGTTTGCCGGAAGCGCTGCGCTCGGACATCGAACTGCTGAAGCGCCTGCCGGTGCCGCTGCCGAAGAAGGAGGGCGCACGTCCGGCCTACGTCACCCTGGCCGAGATTGCGACCTTCGACACGGCGCCCGGCCCGAACCAGCTAAGCCGCGAACAGGGCAAGCGCCGCGTGGTGGTGACCGTCAATATGCAGGACCGCGACATCGGCTCCTTCGTCGAAGAAGCGCAGCAAGCGATCCTGAAAGGCGTGCAGCTGCCGGCCGGCTACTGGCTGGCTTGGGGCGGGCAGTTCGAAAACCTGCAGAATGCTGCGCAACGCCTGAAGGTGGTGGTGCCGGCATCGCTTGCGCTGGTGTTCGCGCTGCTGTTCCTGATGTTTAACAACGCCCGCGATGGCGCGCTGGTGTTTACCGGCATTCCATTTGCGCTGACCGGCGGCATTTTCGCGCTCTGGATGCGGGGAATTCCGATGTCGATATCGGCAGCAGTCGGCTTCATCGCGCTGTCCGGCGTCGCTGTGCTGAACGGCCTGGTGATGATCTCCTTCATCCGCAGCCTGCGTGAGCAGGGGCAGCCGCTGGCCGACGCCGTGCGCAACGGCGCGCTGGTGCGTTTGCGGCCAGTGCTGATGACGGCTCTGGTGGCATCGCTTGGCTTTGTGCCGATGGCGATTGCGACCGGCACCGGTGCGGAAGTCCAGCGCCCCTTGGCTACCGTGGTGATCGGCGGCGTGCTGTCCTCCACCGCGCTGACGCTGCTGCTGTTGCCCTTGCTGTACCGCCTGGCTTACAGCCGCAAGGAAGAGGTCAGCCCGCTTGCCCCAGGCGCTCTCGCAGGAACTCAATAAAGCGCGCCGTCTTGGCCGGAACCAGGCGTGTTTCGGTCAAGGCATACACCGGTGTTGGCTTGCCATGCCATTGCGGCAGGATGCGTTGCAAGCGTCCTGCCGCAAGATCGTCTGCTACGACTTCTTCCGGCAACAGGATGACGCCCATGTCGAGCGCAGCAAGGCGCCGGAACATGCCCACGTTGTTGACTGCAAAGCGGCCGCTCACCGTAACTGGCTCGCTGTGCCCATCGCGTAGCAGGGTCCAGGTGGTGGATTTCGCCAAGCCGAGACAGGCATGCCGTTCCAGGTCCGCAGGTTCGTGCGGCTCGCCGTGCTGAGCAAGGTAGCCCGGCGAGGCATACAGCTTGGGCGTGAGCAGCGCCAACTGGCGCGCAATCAGCTGCGAATCCACTAGCTCACCCATGCGTATCGCCACATCAAATGGTTCGCTGACCAGGTCCACCAGGCGGGGCGTCAGGTCCAGCTCAAAGGTGATGCCGGGATAGCGTTGCGCGAATTCCGCGATCAAGGGCGCAAGGTAGGTCTGTGCGAAATCGACCGGCAGCGAAGCCCGCAGCACGCCTGTCGGCTGCGCCAGCATGCCGCCCAGTTGTTCATGCGCCAGCCGCGCTTCATCGATGATGCGCTTGCAGCGCTCGAAATAGACCTGGCCCGCCTCCGTCAGCTCGATCTTGCGGGTCGTGCGATGCAGAAGCCGCAGGCCGATGGCTTTTTCCAGCGCGGCGATCCGGCGTGAAATTGTTGAATTCGGAATCCCCAGCACGTCCCCGGCGCCGCGAAAACCCTTGGCCTTCACCACCTCCACGAACAAGGCCATGTCGTTCAGATACTCCACTGATTGCTCCATCTATGGATCAATGTTCTGCAATTTACCATATTTATCTCATTTGGAAGGTGGTGGATGATGGCGTATCTCCAATCACTTGCAAGGAATACTGTCGTGAGCAAACTGTTTGAAACCGTCAAAGTGGGTCGCTATACGCTGGCCAACCGCCTCGCCATGGGGCCGATGACGCGCAGCCGCGCGCAGTACGACGGCACGCCAGGCGAACTGGCGGCCGAATATTATGCGCAGCGCGCCGACGTCGGCCTGATCGTGACTGAAGGCACCCAGCCTTCGGAAGACGGCCAGGGTTATATGGCGACGCCGGGCATCCATACCGATGCCCACGTGGCGGGCTGGAAGAAGGTCGCAGATGCGGTGCATGCAAAAGGCAGTCGCCTGTTCATACAGTTGATGCATGCGGGCCGCATGTCCCATCCGGACAATACGCCGCACCACCGGCAGGGCGTGGCGCCTTCGGCCATTGCGCCGAATACGCCGATGTTCACGCCCGCTGGCATGCAGGACATCCCGGTGCCGCGTGCGCTCAGCACCACTGAAGTGCGCAAGACGGTTGACGACTTTCGCATGGCAGCGCGCCGGGCAATCGAAGCCGGCGCCGACGGCGTCGAGATCCACGGCGCCAATGCCTACCTCGTGCAGCAGTTCTTCGCACCGAGTGCGAACGTGCGCGACGACGAATTCGGCGGCTCCATCGCCAACCGTGCGCGCTTTGCAATTGAAGTTGCGAAGGCCATTGCCGGCGAGATCGGCCCCGACCGCACTGCCATCCGCCTGTCGCCCGGCACTACGCTGTGGGGCATCGACGAAGGCACGGAGGGTCCCGCGCTTTATCGCCACCTGGTGGCTGAGCTGGGCAAGCTTGGCCTGGCCTACCTGCACATCATGCACCAGGGCGACGAAGCGCTGCTGGCGGACATCCGCAAACTGTGGAAAGGCGCCCTGGTACTGAACCGCCCCGGCCGGCCGCGCGAGCAGATTGGTGCCGACATCGAATCCGGCTTGGCGGACGTGGAGGCGTACGGCCAGATGGTGCTCGCCAATCCGGACTTCGTTACGCGCCTGAAGACCAACGCACCGATCAACCTTGCCGACCGCAATACCTTCTTTGGCGGCAGCGCGGCTGGCTACACCGACTATCCCAACCTTGCGCCTCAATAACCACAAGTCATTGATTTTGATGGAAGTGTGATTATCTTTGCGCCTTTGGAGAGATTTTAAATGGATTAATTCTCTCCAATTGTCACTCATGTCCATCATATTGCGATTAAACCTTCACTAAATAATAAATTTATATAAGTAAATCATCTAGTTCTGTGGAATTGGCAGGTATACTGCCGGCTGAAAAAATTCCATAAGATCAATAGATGTTGTGCAAAAGAATAAGTTTGGCCGTGCAATTTGCGCTCGGCCTTGGCGCAGCTTTGCCTGCGTTCGCGCAGGTCGATCCTGCATTGGCAAACCAGGAACTGCAGCGGCAGGAACAGCGTGAGCGCGAACGCGCGCGCCAGGACGAGGCCAAGCCCGACGTGCGCCTGCAGCGCGAAGTGACGCCGACGCAAGCCGCTTGGCCGGAAAACGAGTCGCCATGCTTCCCGATCCGCCGCGTGTTCCTGGAAGGCGAGATGGCCGAGCAGTTCCAGTGGGCGCTGAAAGCCGCAGACGGCGCGCTGGGCCGCTGCCTGGGCAGTGCCGGCATCAACGTCCTGGTGGGCGAAGTGCAGAACGCGCTGGTTGCGCAGGGCTATGTCACAGCCCGGGTGCTGGCCGCGCCGCAGGACTTGCTGGGCGGTGAACTGCACCTGAAACTGGTCCCAGGCCGCATCCGCGCGCTGCGCTATCCGGAGCAGAGGCCCTCGTTCGACAACGCGCTGCCGATGGTGCCGGGCGAACTGCTGAACCTGCGCGATATCGAGCAGGGCCTGGAAAACCTCAAGCGCGTGCCGGGTGCGCAAGCCGATATCGAGATCGTGCCCGGTGAGCAGCCCGGCGAGAGCGACCTGCAGGTGAAGTGGAAGGGCGGCCGCGCCTATCGCTTCAGCGCATCGGTGGACGATAGCGGCAGCCGCTCGACCGGTACCTACCAGGGCGGCATCACGCTCTCGGTCGACAATCCCTTTGGCCTGCAGGACCTGTTCTACCTGACCCTCAATCGCAACCTGCATGGCGACAGCCCGGAAGGCGACTATGGCACCAGCGGTTATGCCCTGCATTACTCGGTACCCTTCGATTACTGGCTGCTCTCGCTGCAACTGAATGATTACCGCTATCGCCAGACCGTGGCCGGCGCCTTCCATGACTACCTCTATCGCGGCACCAGCAATACCGCCGAATTGAAGCTCTCGCGCCTGGTGTATCGCGATGCGACGCGCAAGACCACCCTGTCGCTGAAAACCTACCAGCGCGGCAGCCGCAATTACATCGACGACATGGAAGTCGAGGTGCAGCGGCGCCGCATGGCCGGCTTCGTCGCGGGCATCGCCCACAAGGAATTCATCGGCGCTGCCACGCTCGACAGCAACCTGACCTGGAAGCTGGGCACGAGTTCATACGGCAGCCTGCCGGCGCAGGAAGAAGCCTTCGACGAAGGCACTGCGCGCCCGCGCATCTTCAATGCCGACGTGACGCTGAACTGGCCCCTGACCAAATCGCTGTCCTACCAGGCCGCCTGGCGCCGCCAGTGGAACCGCACCAAGCTGATTCCGCAAGACCGCTTTTCCATCGGCGGCCGCTACACCGTGCGCGGTTTCGACGGCGAGGCCAGCCTGTCCGCTGAACGCGGCTGGCTGCTGCGCAATGACCTGAGCTGGAATATCCCCGCCACCCGCCACCAGCTTTACTTCGCACTGGACCACGGCGTTGTATCCGGTCCATCCGCGGCGCTGCTGCGCGGCACTCACCTGACCGGCGCCGCCCTTGGCTGGCGCGGCCAGTTCGGCGGCCTGAGCGCCGACTTCTTCGCGGGCAAACCGGTCAGCAAGCCGGGCGCCTTCCGCACCGCCAGCGTTGCCTCTGGCTTCAACCTGAATGTCGAATTCTGAGCATCATGAATAAACTTCGCTACCGTATCGTTTTCAATAAAGCTCGTGGCATGCTGATGGCTGTGGGCGAGTGCGCCCGCAGTTGCGTCAAGGGCGCCAGCCAGTCCGGCGCGCTCGATAGTTCGGTTCCGGCCGCGTTCGGACATCCAGCGCTGCGCCGGCTGACCCTGTTGTTCGGCGCAGCCTTCGGCGGATTCCTCTGGGCCAGCCACGTGCAGGCACAGATCATCGCCGATCCCAAGGCCCCAAGCCAGAACCAGGCCATCGTGCTGAAGGCCGCCAACGGCGTGCCGCAGGTGAACGTACGGGAGCCGAGTGCGGCCGGCGTGTCGCGCAACGTCTACTCGCAGTTTGACGTGGCCAAGGGCGGCGCCATCCTGAACAACTCGCGCGTCAACGTGCAGACTGAACTGGGCGGCTGGGTCGAAGGCAACCCATGGCTGAAAGCGGGTACCGCGCGGGTGATCCTGAACGAGGTCAATTCCAGCAACCCCAGCGCGCTGCGAGGCTATATCGAAGTGGCGGGCCAGAAGGCGGAAGTGGTGATCGCCAACCCGTCCGGTATTTCGGTGGACGGCGGCGGCTTTATCAACGTCAGCCGCGCGACGCTTACCACGGGTTCTCCCTTGATGATGGACGGCCGCCTGACCGGCTATGACGTGCAGCGCGGCCAGATCGCCATCGACGGCGCGGGACTGGATGCGAGCAAGACCGACTATACAGCGCTGATCAGCCGTTCCCTGGTGCTGAATGCATCCCTGTGGGCGCAACGCCTGAACGTGGTCACCGGCGTGAACAAGGTGGCGGAGGGGGAATCGCCAACGGTGACGGAGGTCGGCAAGGCGGCCGATGCTGCGCCGCAGTTCGCGATTGACGCTTCGCGCCTGGGCGGCATGTACGCCAACCAGATTTTCCTGGTCGGTACCGAAGCAGGCGTTGGCGTGCGTAACGCGGGCGAGATCGGTGCGGCGGCGGGACAACTGGTCGTCACGTCCGAGGGGCGTCTTGAGAATACAGGCACGCTGGCGGCATCGAAAGGCATGCAGGTGACGATGCGTGACGCGATCGAGAACAAGGGCAAGATCCAGGCGGGTGAAGACCTGGCGCTCAAATCGGCATCCGTAACCAACGGCGGCAGCATCAACGCCGGCGGGCAATTGATTGCGGCGGTGACTGGGGACTTCGATAACCGCGGCGGCAGCATCGAGGCGCGCCGGGTGGAACTGGGTAGCGCCAACGGCACCCTGTTGAATGCGGACGGCAAGATTGTGCAAGGCGGTTCGTCCGCGCTGAACGTGACCACGGGCAGCGCCAATAACTCCGACGGCGTGTTGGGACAAGCAGCGTCGAGCGCAACGGGCGGCTCGACCAGCGGTGGCAGTGCTGACAGCGGCACTGGCGCCGGAACCGGCGGCGGTACAGGTGGTACGACCGATGCCGGCAGCACGGGCGGCACGGGCACTGGCTCCGGCACTGGCGGCACCGCCGTTCCCGAGTTGCAAGCGGGCGAACTCAAATTCGCCGCAATGGACAACCAGCACGGCCTGGTCACCGCCACCGGCGGCATCAACCTGGACGCCGCAACCCTGACCAACCAGCGCGGCCAAGTCAACCTGCGCACCCTGAAAGTCGACGGCGGGGTCCTCGACAACAGCCAGGGCCAGGTCGGCGTGCAGCAGGATGCGACTCTGCGACTCTCCGCCCTGAACAACCAGGGCGGCCGCTTGCTGGCCGGCGGCGGTTTTAATGCCTCGCTCGGCGAATTCGACAATAGCAACGGCCTGCTGCAAGCGAACAGGCTGTCCATCGACGTCGCCCGCTACCTGAATAACGATAGCGGCAACATGCTCCACCTGGGCGCAAGCGATGCGGCGATCAATGTCGGCGGAAAGCTCCGGCAAGCCGGCGGCAAACTGGAAACCTCAGGAAACTTGGCCCTGCGCGCCGGAGAGATCTCCGGCACTGGCAGCAAATTGAATGTCGGCGGCAACCTTATCCTGAGCAGCAGCTCCACCACCACCGACCAGGGCGACTGGCGCATTGGCGGCAGCGCGCAACTGGAAACCGGCGCGCTGACCAACACTTCCGGCGCCATTGCCGCTGCCGGCGACTTGTCGTTGAAATCCTCGGCGCTCGCCAACCAGCATGGCCAGATTTCAACCGGCGGCCAGGCAAGCTTGCAGGTGGCAGGCGGCGTGGATAACACTGCCGGCCAGCTCCAGGCCAGCAAAGGCCTGACGCTGGAAGCCAGCGGCACGGTGCTCAATCAGGACGGCTCCATCGAAACGCTGGGCAGTCAGAGCAGCCTCGCCGTCAAAGCTGCTGCGATCGACAACAGTACCGGCCGCATCGTCAATGCAGGCACCGGCCCGCTGGCGCTGAATGCAGCGACGATCCGCAACAGCGGCATTATCGGCGGCAACGGCGCGATGAACGTCGATGCCGCGACGCTGACCAACACCCGGCAAGGCCGCATGACTGCTACGGGCGACGTCAATATGAACGTCGCCTCCTTGCTGAAGAATGAGGGCAGCATCAGCAACGGCGGCAGTTTCACCATGTCGCAAAGCCAATCAGCGCTGGTGAATTCCGGCGAGATCCTTGCAAAAGGGCCGCTGAAGATCGAGAACGGCTCGATCGATAACCGCGCCGGCACTATTGCCACCGCCGAAGGCAGCACCAGCCGCATCGACATCACTTCGGGCTCGCTGCTGAACGACGCCGGTACCATCCGCGCAGACGGCAACGCTTCGGCGCGCATTGCAGGTGACGTGAACAACGTCGGCGGCTATCTCGGTTCCGGCGGCGCACTGGACCTGCGCGCCGGCGGCGGCATCAACAACGATAGCGGCCGCATTGAAAGCCGCGACGAATTGACCGCGTCCGGCGATTACCTGGCCAACCGGGCAGGCAGCATTGTATCCACCGGCACGGGACAATCCTCGCTCACGGCCAGCCGTTACATCGTCAACAATGGCCTGATCGGCAGCAATGGCAGCCTGGCCCTTGGCACGGAGAGCTTGACCAATGGCGCCGCCAGCACCATCACCGCCATGTCGGACCTGGACCTGAAAGTGCGTTCTGAGCTGGTCAACCTGGATGGCCAGATCAGCACCCAGGGCAAGCTGAATTTCGACCAGCTGAGCGCATTGCTGCGCAACAGCGGCTCCATCACTTCAAAAGGCGCGGCAACCCTGAACGCGCGTGAGCTCGATAACCGCGACGGCCAGATCATCACTGCCCGCGGCTCGGGCATCGCGTCCAATGTTGGCAAGCTGGATAACCGCAGTGGCATCATCAGTTCCGGCGCAGACACTGCGATCAATTCTGCCGGAGCCATCGACAACGGCGCCGGCGAAATCCAGGCCGCGCACGACCTGCAGCTGGGCGCCGGCGGCGCGATCACCAACACCGGCGGCCTGGTTCAGGCATCCGGCGCTGGCAGCACCGTACACTTGAACGCCGCTTCGATCGACAACACGGCGGGCCGCATCGTCAACGTCGGCACCGGCACAACCAGCCTGGCCGCAAACGGACATATTGAAAACAGCGGCCAGATCGCCGGCAACGGCAATCTGGAGCTTTCCGCAGACAGCTTGCGCAACCAGGCGCAAGGTGCCGTCAGCGCCGCTGGCAACATGGCGATCGCTGTACATGCCTCGCTGGATAACGCCGGCACCATCAGCAGTGCCGGAACGCTGCAGGCCAACCAGGCCGGCCTGAACCTGCGCAATAGCGGCACCATCGTTGCTGGGGGCGCCGTGGACCTCACGACCGCCACCCTGAACAACGACGGCGGCAAGCTCGCCACGGCCCAAGGCTCCAACGCCAGCGTGAACCTCAACGCCCAGGGCATCAGCAACCAGGGCGGCACCATCATGTCCGACAATAAAGCGGACCTGCACGTTGCTGGCGACATCGTCAACAACAATGGCCTGCTGCAGGCCCGTTCGGACATGGGAATGGAAGCCGGCGGCACCGTGAAAAACGACGGCGGCAATATCGAAACGGTTTCCTCCACCAGCAGCTTGCACCTGAAGGCCGGCGACCTGGCCAACGGCACCGGCCGCATCGTCAACGTCGGTACCGGCAGCACTACGGTGGACGCGGTACACGGCATCACGAGCAATGGCACGATCGCAGGCAACGGTGTAGTGGATCTCTCCGCCGCCACGCTCGAGAACAAGGCCAACGGTACCATCGCGTCGGCGCAAGGCATGACCACGACCGTGACCGGCTCCCTGGCGAACGCCGGCACCATCAACAGCGGCGGCACGCTGCAAGTCAACGCCAATGGCGCGACAGTCACCAACAGCAAGCTGGTTGTGTCGCAGGGCCAGCTTACGCTGCATGCGGGAGACCTGGTCAACGACGGTGGCCAGCTCGCCACCGCCAAAAACTCCGGTGCAGCAATCACTATTGATGCCGCCTCGATCAGTAATCGCAGCGGCGTGATCATGTCCGATGCTGCAGCCACCATCGACAGCAACGGCAAGCTCGATAACACGCAAGGAACCCTCCAATCGGGCAGCTCGCTGGATATCGATGCCGCGGGCGCAATCAGCAACAACGGCGGCGTGGTGGAGGCCCTGGCCAACAACGCTACCCTCGGCCTGCACGCCGGTTCGCTGGCAAATGGCACCGGCCGCATCGTCAATGTGGGCTCCAACGCCACAACGGTGAACGTCGACGCAACGCTGGACAATGCCGGCCTGATTGCCGGTAATGGCAACCTGGCCATGACAGCTGCCGACCTGGCCAACCGCACGGACGGCAGCATCGCCGCATCTGGCGGCAAGCTGGACCTGACTGTCGGCCACGGCATGGACAATGCGGGCGCCATCAGCAGCCGTACCACCTTCACGCTTAACGCAGCGGGCAAAGCGGTCCGCAACAGCGGCCAGCTTGTCAGCGGCACGGACGCAAGCCTTGCAACTGGCGCCTTCACCAACGATGGCGGCCAACTGGTGACCGTCAAGGATGGCGGCGGCGACTTGCACCTGGACGCAGATAGCGTCAGCAACACCGGCGGCGCCATCGTTGCCGATGGCAGCGCAAATATCACTTCGCGCGGAACCTTGGGCAACCAGGGCGGCGTGATCGAAACGTCCGCATCGTCCGGCACGCTGGACATCAACTCTGGCGCCATCGACAACGGAACGGGGCGCATCGTCAACGTTGGCACCGGCGCAACGACGCTCACCGCTGGCGGCGCAGTGACCAGCAGCGGTCAAATTGCCGGCAACGGCGCGCTCAATATTGCTGCAGCCACGCTGGATAACGCGACCACCGGCAGCATTTCCTCGGGCGCCAACCTGAACTTCGGAGTGCGCCAGTCCCTGAGCAACGCAGGAAAGATCAGCAGCAGCGGCACGCTGACCTTCGACCAGGCGGCAGCGCAATTCAGCAACAGCGGCCAAATCGCTGCGGCAGGCGCCATCAACATCCATGCCGCCAACATCAATAACAACGGCGGCCAGATCGCAACCGCCACCGCAGGCGGCGCGAACATTACGCTGGACAGCGTTGGCGCCATGAGCAACCGAAGCGGCGCGATTGCAGCTGCAGGTAACACAAGCGTGATATCTGGCGCAGGTTTCGACAATACCCAAGGCCAGGTGCAAGCGGCTGCTAACCTGACGGTCAACGCAAGCGGCGCGCTGACGAACAACAGCGGAGCGCTGGAAGCACTTGGAGCCGGCTCCAAGCTGGACGTGCAGGCAAGCTCGATCAACAACCTGGCAGGCCGAATTGTCAACGCTGGCAACGCGCGTACCAGCATCACGAGCGCGAGCAGTATCATCAACAGCGGCACCATGGCCGGCAACGGCGCACTGGTCCTCAATGCGCAGACCTTGCAGAACCAGGCTGGCGGTGTAGTTTCCGCCGCCACCACGCTGGACCTGCTCGTCCGCCAGCAACTGGACAACCAGGGCGGCACGATCAGCAGTGGCGGCGCGCTGACCTTCAATCAGGCTGGCGCAACGTTCGCCAACAGTGGCCGCATGGGCTCCGGCGGCGAGATGAGCATCATCGCGTCCAGCATCGCCAACGATGGCGGCCAGCTGTACACCGTCAGCGGCACTGGCCGAGGCGTTACGCTGCAAGCCAACAGCCTGTCCAACCTCGGCGGCGCAGTTTCCGCCGACGGAATGCTGCTTGCAACGATCAACGGCACCGTTGCCAACAATGGCGGTACTTTGCACGCCGGTGGCGACCTGGCCCTGAATGCGGCCAGTGCATTGAATAACGGCAGCGGCACGATTGAAGCCGCCGGCACGGCATCAAAGCTGACGGTCAATGCCCAATCGGTGGCCAGCGGCGGCCGTATCGTCAATTCGGGAAGCGGGAATACCACGATCTCCAGTGCTGGCGGCATTGCCAACAGCGGCACCATCGCCGGCAACGGCGCGCTGGACCTGCACGCCAACACGTTGCTCAACCAGGCCGGCGGCCAGTTCGGCTCCGGTACGGCCATGCTGCTGGACGTGAACCAGCAACTGGACAACCAAGGCACCATCGGCAGCGGCAGCACATTGACCTTCGACGAAGCGGCGGCCACCTTCAGCAACAGCGGCCAGGTTGCGGCAAAGGGCAGGGCGCTGGTCAAGGCGTCCGGCTTTACCAATAGCGGCCAGGTGTCCACGGTTGCCGGCCACGGTGCCGAACTGGCCATCACAACGAACTCCTTCACCAACAGCGGCCAGCTCGTGGCCGACGGCACAGCAACTCTGTCCATTGCGGGCGTAGCGAACAATGCTGGCGGCATTGTGCAGGCAGGAACCGACCTGCAACTGACTTCGGGCAGCGCGCTGCAAAACAATGGCGGCGTGATCGAAGCAGTCGGCGCGGGAAGCACGTTGACCATCAACAGCGATTCCATCGACAACGGCACTGGCCGTATCGCCAATAAAGGCAGGGGCGACACCAGGCTCCTGAGCCGCGGCGCGATCACGAGTAACGGCACGATTGCCGGCATGGGCAACCTGCTGCTGTCCGGTACCACGCTGTGGAATGGCGTTTCCGGCACCATCGCATCGGGCCAGGGCATGGACCTGGCGATCACCCAACAGCTCAACAACCAAGGCAAGGTCAATAGCGGCGGCACGCTGACCTTCAACCAGGCCGGCGCAGGTTTCGTGAATAGCGGCCAGGTGCTATCCGGCGGTAATGCCTTCATCTCTGCGCTGTACGTCAATAATGACGGCGGCACGCTGGGCACCGCAGGCGGTTCCGGTGCCGACCTGACGCTGAACACGCCACAACTGAGCAACTCCGGTGGCCGCATCGCCACCGACCGCGATCTGTTCGTTTCGGCCGGCACGGTCGGCGCGCTGGGAGAAATCTTCGGCGGCCGCGACCTCGCGATCAGCATGAACGGCGACTACGTCCAGAATGCGGGCACACAGCAAGTTCACTCGAACCGCGACCTGAGCCTGACAGTCACCGGCAACATCATCAACAACGGCACCCTCGGCGCAGCGGGAACGCTCGCGCTGAGTGGCAACCAGGTGACCAACCAGGCCGGTGCTGTGATCGAGGGCGGTGCCGTCGCGATCCGTGCGGCCGGCGATCTGGCCAACTCCGGCGAAATCAATGGCGAAAGCGCGGTAGACCTGGTTGCCGCCAACATTAGCAACACCAGCGGCATTGTCGGCGGCAATGTGACCGTCCGCACCGGCAGCCTCAATAACACCGGCGCCAATGCGCTGATCGGCTCCACCGGCAACATGGCGCTGGGCGTGGATGGAACGCTGAACAACGTCCAGGGCGGCACGCTGTATAGCGCCGCCAATATGGCTGTTGGTGCTACCAATGGCGGCGGCACCGCGCTGGTGAATAACTCCTCGTCCACCATCGAGGCGAACGGCGACTTGGCGTTGAATACCGTCTCGTTGAGGAACGTGCGGGACAACGTATCGATCGTCCAAGTCAAGACGATGGACGAAACGGTGAATATGACGATGCCGAGCTGGTACAACCCCGGCGGAAACCACAACCAGTATGATCCGCGGTCATCCAACTATCTTCCGTTCGAAGTCTATTTCGTCAACCCGAATGATGTTCTGAAATCGGAAAAGTACGTCACGCCCGACGGATATGAGATTACTCGTGCCGAGATCCGAACGCACGCGAATGATTCGGCTTTCTTTAACGCCACTAGTGGTTTGGCTGGCAAGTGGGCTTCGCGCAGCCGAATCCCAATGAGCGATGGCACAAAGGTTATCTACTACTGGGACGGACGGACTATCACTAACCCTGACCAGGGCGGGGTTTCTACCGATGCATATGTGCGACCACCAGATGGCAACCTTGACTGGGGGAATACGAAGGAATATGACTTCTCGACAGCATATGGCAGCTGCAGTACCAACTGCATCCGGATGGTGACCATTCCAGGATATGACGATCCACAGCACACTATCAAGCGAGATACACAAAAGCATACGGGGACGCAGACGTATGATCAATTGGAAGAGAAGCGTGTGGCGCACCACACTGTCGTGGAGGACCAGATTTCAGCTGATACCGGTAAAGCTGGCCAGATCCTGTCTGGCGGAAATATGCATTTGACGGTCACCGCTACACTGGACAACAGCTTTAGCGAAATAAGAGCCGTCGGTACCTTGAAAGTTGACGGCCTGCCTGCCATTGTCAGCAGCGGGGCCAAACTGCTACGCAAGCACACTTTCGACGGTACCTTTACTACCTACACAGGCTCCAGCACCGTAGCATGGACCAATACCGTAATCCCGACGGAAATCGGTTCAGGCGCCGGGACGATACAAGGTGGCCAGGGCGTATTCATCAACGCTCGCAGCTTCCGCAATGTGGATGTGAGCGCAGGTACGGTTGGCAATATCCGTGATTCCGTGAATGTGATCGGCAGCGGAGCCAATGGCGCCAATGGCGCAGGCACCGACGCCAGCGCTAGCGGAGGTTTCGGCGGCGGAGTCGGCGGTCACTTTTCCGGCAGTGCATTGGGTGCGCATGCCAACGTGGCTGGCAATGCCGGTGCATCTGGTACGGGGGGCAATCTTTCCGGGGCGGGCCTCGCGGGCAATAGCGGCGTGTCCAATCAACTCCTGGCCGGAGGCTCGGTTTTCGGTAGTGGAGATGGCAGTGGATTAAACGTTGAAGGATCCACGCACTCGGTCGCGCCGGCGCGCCAGGGTTCGTTCTTCGGCCGTATGTCCAACCAAGCCCAACACAGCAAGCTGGGCGACACCAATACATCAGCGGGAACTGCAATTGGCCAATCCGCCGGCGCAGTGCAGGGCGAAAATATCACCAGCGTGAAAAAGATCTCGCCCGGTGGACTGTTCCTGCGCAACCCCAACCCGAGCGGCCAATACCTGTTCGAAACGCGCCCGCAATTCGCCAAAGAAGACCAATGGACCAGCAGCGACTACCTGCTCGATAAGCTGGCTCTTGATCATGCAACTACCCAGAAACGATTGGGCGATGGCTTCTATGAACAACGACTGGTTCGTGAGCAGCTCTCCGAGCTGACCGGGCGGGCCCCAAGTGCCGGCCCTGCCGATGACAGCCTGTACAAGCAGATGCTGAACAACGCAGCTAGCTTCGCACAGCAATTCGGTTTGCGTCCAGGCATTTCCCTGAGCCCTGAGCAAGTCAGCCATCTGACCAGCGATATCGTTTGGCTGGAAAGCCAGGCCGTGCAACTGCCGGACGGCTCCATCGAAACTGTGCTGGTGCCGAAGGTTTATCTCGCACACGTCGACGCTAACGCAATCAAGCATAGTGGCGCACTCGTTACTGGTGCTAGCGTGACGATCAACGTCAGCGAAACCATCATGAACCAGGGCGGCGTGATTGACGGCGGCAATGGCCGCACCTTGCTGCTGGCTGGCGAAGACATTATCAATCGCGGCGGAACCATCAAAGGCGGCGATGTGGCGCTGCAAGCTGGGCGTGACATCAAGAACGAGACCCTGACTGTGGACAGCAAGTGGTCGTCCAAAGTGAACGGCGGCAGCTACACTTCGCTCTCAAACCAGGCCGTGATTAGTGCGACCGGTGGATTGATAATGGACGCGGGCCGCAACTTAACCGACCTGGCAGGCACGATCAACGCTGGCGCGAGTGCTTCCATTTTCGCCGGCAACAATATCAGCTTCGATACCGTCAAGACCGGCAGTACCGAATACGGGAAGATTGACGGAACCACGATCAACAACAGTGCCACATACAATCAGCTTAGCCGCGTCAATGTCGGCGGAGACTTGCTGATGGCAGCGACGGGTAACCTGAACCTCACCGGTACCCAGGTTTCAATGGATGCAGGCAAGCTGCTGGCAGGCGGCAGTGTGAACATTCGCGCCGTTACTGACGAAGTGAAGACCAATGAACAAGGGCAGCGAGGGAAGAACTGGTCCAGGGATATCCACGAGAATCAAGCAGTGGTTGGTGCAAAGATCTCTTCCTCCAGCGACCTGCTGGTTAGCGCAGGTATTAGTCAAAGCAGCGACTTGAATGTCATGGGCAGCACCGTTGCGGCAGGCGGCACGCTGACGCTCAAGGCCAGCAACGACTTGAATATTGCCAGCGTGAGCGAGACGCATTTGTCCGATATTGCGATGCACAGCGAATCGCGTAGCCTCACCAAGAAGCGCAGCAGCACCGCCACCGACTACAACGCCAGCACGCTGGTAGTCGGCAGCACCATCAAAGGCGGCAACGTGGTCGTCACCAGCGGCGGCGACACCCTGATCAAGGCCAGCGCCGTGCTGGCCGACAAAGACCTCAGCATTGACGCCAAAGGTGGCCTGAGCATCGTCAGCGCCGAGGAAGCCAGCAAGTCCGCCAGCACCAGGGAAGAGAAGAAATCCGGCTTCAGCGTCAGCTTCAAGTCGGGCAATCTCAGTACTGGCTATGGCAAGTCGAACACTTCCTCGCAAAGCGCGCAGGAGTCGGTCACGCAGCACGCCTCCAGCATCGGCTCCCTGGACGGCAGCGTCAAGCTCAAATCCGGCGAAACGCTGCAAGTGGTCGCCTCCGACATCGCCGCCAAGGAAAACCTGACCCTGATCGGCAAGAACGTCGACCTGGCCGCAGCGCAGAACACCATGCAAAGCCAGGCTAATACCCAAGGCAAATCCTCCGGCTTCGGCGTAGGCTTCACAGTCAACCCGCTGGCTGCCTTCAAGGATGCCTACAAGACCAGCACCGAAAACTCCAAGTCCGGCAGTTTCGTCGGCAAGGAATTCGCCAAGGCGGAAGGTGCGGCGGAAGGCGCCGCGGCTGCGCTGGCGGTTGTCAACACCCAGTTCGGCACGAAGAAGACCAACAGCACGCAAAACCACGCCACCAGCGAAGCGCGCACCAGCAGCCTCCTTGCCGGCAAGGACCTGACCATCCTCGCCACCGACGGTTCGATCACCAGTCAGGGCGCCCAGATCAGCGCCGAAGGCAACGCCCTGATCCTGGCCAAGGACAGCATCAAGTTCGACGTGGCCCACAACACGGAAAGCAGGTCGCAGGACACCAAGAAGTCGGGCTTCAGCATCGACACCCGCTCAACGCAGGTGATTGGTTCGCTCAACAACAACGGCAAAGGCAACGGCGCCACCGACACCGTGACCGGCACCAAGCTGTCGGTGGGCGGCAGCACCACCATGGCCACGCAGACCGGCGACATCGCGCTGACCGGCGCCAACGTGGTCTCGGACGGCAACCTGTCGATCAATGCCGCACGCGACCTGACCATCACCAGCGCGCAGGACACGCTGCACAACGCCAACCAGAGCGACAACAAGGCCATCGGCAAGGTCGCCATTTCAGACACCGAGCGCTTCTCCGGCTACCACAACGAAAAGCACAAGGGCAACAGCGACCAGGTGACCCAGGTGGCGTCCAACGTCTCCAGCCTGAACGGCGACGTGAACCTGAGCGCAGGGAAGAAGTACACCCAGGCCTCGAGCAACGTCCTGGCCGGCAATGACGTCAACATCACCGCCAAGTCGATCGACATCACGGCGCTGCAAAACACCGGCAGCCACCAGGAATCGAACAGCGACCTGAAGATCGGCACCTTCGCCCGCATCAGCTCACCGTTGATTGACCTGGCCAACAACGTGGAAGCAGCGCGCAAATCCGACGGACGACTGAAAGAGATGCAGCGCATGGCGGCAACCGCCAACGCCTACCAGGCCGCCAGCGCAATCAACAGCATGACCGGTGGCGCCGGCAGCGGCATCCTGGTCAAGGGCGAGGCCGGGATCGGCTTCACCAGCAGCAGCAATTCCAGCAACGGCAACGACAGCACAGCGCAGGGCAGCACCATCAATGGCGGCCGCAACGTCAACCTGACAGCCACCGGCGGCGACATCCACGCCACCGGCGCCACGCTCAATGCCGGCAAGACCCTGAGCCTGGACGCAGCGCAGAACATCGTGCTGGACGCCAGCCAGAGCACGCTGCACAGCGACGGCAAGAACAAGAGCTCTGGCGTTGAAGCGGGCGTTGGCTTCCAGGTTGGCGCACAGACCGGCGTGTACGTCTACGCCGCAGCCAACATGGGCAAGGGCCACAACAAGAACGACAGCACGATCAACAACAACACCGAGCTCAAAGCTGACACGATCAACATCCACAGCAAAGGCGACACCACGCTGAAAGGTGCAACGGCAACCGCCAACACGATCAACACCGACGTTGGCGGCAAGCTGGCCGTGGAAAGCCTGCAGGACAACAGTGCGTTCGACAGCAAGCAGTCCAACGTAGGGGTACGCGTGCAGGTAGGCTTTGGTGTCTGGAGCGCCAACGGCAACGTGTCTCAGCAAAGTGGCAAGGGCACCTACGCTGGCGTCGGCCAGCAATCGGGCCTGTTCGCCGGTGACGGCGGCTACCATATCAAGGCCGATACGATCGACCTGAAAGGCGGCGCCATCGCCAGCACCAATGCTGCAGCCTCCGAGATGACGACCAACAAGCTGACCACGTCCAACATCGAAAACAAGATGACCTATTCGGCCAGCAACGTCAGCATGGCGGGTGGCGTTAGCGGCGGCAGCGAGTTCGGTGCGAAAAATGAAGACGGCAGCACCAAGTCATGGAGTGAGCAAAAGCAGCTCTTTGGCAGTAGCAAGGGCGGGAATACCACCCCTGGTTTGCCGATGATGGAGAAAGGCAGCGATAGCTCCACCACCTATGCCACCGTCACCGACGGCAAGATCACCATTGGCGGCGTGACGACCAGTTCAGTAAAGGAGCTGGGCATCAATACCGACGCGAGCAAGGCCAACACCGCGTTGGATAAGCTGCCTGACCTGCAGAAGCTCCTGAAGGATCAGCAAGCCATGTCGGCCGCCGCCGGCACGGTGATCGCAACCTCAAAGCAAGCCGCCAGTGAGTTCGTGGACGAAGCACGCAAAGCGGAAGCAGAAGCGCAAAAAATCCTGGCCAAAGCGGACAGCACGGCTGAACAGAGGGCGGAAGCAGAGAAAACAATTGATGCCGCCAAACAGGTCCAGGCAGAGTGGGGCGTCGGTGGCGACAAGAGCCGCGCACTGAATGTCGTCACTGGCATTCTGGTCGGCTCGGTAGCGGGACAGGGCAGCACACAGATCGCTGCGAATGCCGCCGCGCCATACCTTGCCGCTGAAATTGGCGACTACTTCAAGAAAGAGGGCAACGAAAACCAGACGCTGCAGGACTTGAGTCATGCAGTGCTGGGCGCAGCTTTGGCGGTTGCAAACAACTCGAGCGCAGTTGGTGGTGCACTGGCCGGCGGCGGCGGCGAACTGGCCGCGCAAATCTTGACGAAAGAGCTGTATCCGCAGGCATTTGATGCAAATGGGGCGCTGCAACGTGACAAGCTCACGCCCGAGCAAGTGAATAACGTCACAGCCTTGTCCAGCGCCATCGGCGCGTTGATGTCCGGTGCGGCCGGTGGAAACGTTCGCGATGCCGCAATAGGTGGTCAGGTGGCGACTAACGCAGTCGAGAACAACTTCTTGAAGCGCCCTGAAATGGCTGCGATGAATAAGGAGCTTGAGGAATGCACCAAACAAAAGGGAGGCTGTCCGGATGCTGACTATAGAGATATCCGTAACAAGTACATCGCCAAGTCAAACGCGAATATTGCGAAAATCGAGTCCTGTACTCTTGCCGGTGATGTGCAGTGCGTGCGGGACCTTGAAAGCCAAGCGGCATCGACACGTGAAATCAGCAATGAATTGGACTACAACGAATACAAGATCTTCTTTGGCCGACAAGACAATGTGAACAGGTTAGGGACAGTCTATGGTGACGCCTCTTTGTTTGGTAGTGACGTTCAAAAGGCGGAGGAAATCGCGAATTTTCGGCAGCAGAATTGCGCAGGGGTGAGCTCTAGCACTTGCGACAGTCTTGTTAGGGACGCGCTTTGGCTTCGTAAAGAGCGAATGCTGCTGACTTCATTGATTGTGGGAAAAGGTGCACCTTTAATTGCAAGGGGAATTCAGAAAGGCATTGCGCTGCCAAAAGGAGTTGCTGTATCGCAAACTAACAAGCAGAAGCTTGTATCTGGGGAGACTAAGCAAGTCAGCAAAGGTGAGATAGCGGCAAATGATCCACTATATGAGGTGAAAACTGTTGCGCCTGATAAGTCGCCAGTTACAGCGGATATCGATGAGCAAAACATTGCAGCCGCGGGTAAGGCCGAAAAGAAGTCTGCCAATAAATCACCTGCCGATTTAAAATCTCCTGTAGCCCGGCATTATGCTGATAAAGTCACGCAATCTTCCGTTGCAAAAGATGAGAATACGCTCATTGATCGAGCTGTTGTTGATGTGGCAGCGGACGTTGCCGAAATTAGAGCAAATCGTGCGCAACAGGTTGGCGATACATACATCGTAAATGGCCGCACCTATGGTACGCATGACGGTGTTCTTTATCCGAAATCCGGTCCTGGGCTTTACCCAATGGACCGCGGTGGATACAAAGCGTATGCTGTCTTGAATAAGTTTGGTGACACACCAAGAGCAGGTGAAATTATGAAAAACATGGGTATTACCCCCGAGGCAAAAGCCGCCGCCCTTCAAGCTTATAAGGAAATAAATAAATGATTGATCTATTGTTGGCCGAAGCATGTACTCCTGATCAGCTCAGTCTCCATTTGAGTAGAGTGTTCGAATGTTCGATTGAACGAATCAAAATATTTAGCATTGACGAATTTAACGGATTAACGGAAGAGTTAGATGGTTCAATGCTGGATTGTGTTTGTGTACATTCTCGCGTATTAGGTGACGCTGCTCAACTATTGCAACTATATCGGTACACCGTTCCGAATTCAGATGTCGTGGATAGAATTATTGAAATAGCGATCGAGCAAAAATTTCGTTGCTTTATACCCGTTGATCAATGGGATGAATGGATTTACGTGAATGGCCAAGGTGAAGTGACGCGAGTGAATCAACTGGAGCAGGATGAAGAAGATTGCTTCCGATTTGTCCTGTCCAAATGATGGGCACCTCGAAATACCGGCAATTCTGACTCGGGCAATGTGAAAAAGGCTGTGTAGGAAGGCGCGCTGTCCTGTCCAAATGATCAATAAGGGAGGCGGGCGTACGGGCTAGCCCGTTTTCTCAGAAAAGAGGCGCGATTTTCGTGGACGCCGGCTGATGCGAGCCGGTCGCCCAAGAGGATCGCGCCATTTTTTTGTCCACTTTTTAAGCAGATCACCATAGTTCGCGATGAATTGACGATCGCGGCCCCGGCGGCCGTGGACAGCGCCGTCACTCTTCGAAATTGCGAACTACATCAGCGCCGGCGTATTCGAAACCCAGTCAGCAGGCCATCCCACGCTTCGAACCACTCGACGCGCATTGGCGTTCGTCGATGCGGATCTATCCCTTGCCAAACCTCGTCTGGCGTCGCGCCGTCCAAATGTGCATGCGGCCGAATGCAGCAATACCAATCGCGGAAAACATCAAGCGCGGCTTGCAATTGGCGCTGGTTCGCGACCTGCCAACAATCAAGTGATTGCTTCAGCGTGCCGAAGAAGCGTTCGATGCGACCGTTCTGCCAAGGACAGCCAGGCTTGATGCGCTGATGACGGATGCCAGCGATGCGTAGTCCCAGTTGAAATACGCCCGAAGTAAAGACGCGCTCGTTGTCACTGCGAATCGCGCGCGGCTTGCCATAGCGCCCAATTGCGAGGCAGAGATGGCCGAGCAAAGTCCACGATGTTTTGTTAGGGAGGGCGACCAATGCCAGTGCCTTCCTGCTGCCGTGATCGAGAATGCCGAACATCATGTGCAGCGTGCCTGCTACGTCGACTTTGCCGCTCATATCGATGCCCCAGATCGCATTGCAGGGCTGGCCAGAAGGGATCTGCGCTTTGATCTCGCGGCGCTTTCGCAGAATGGCCAACTGATTATCTCGCACGGTGTAATGAACGTAGGAGCTGGAGACGGTCATGCGACGCGAAGCCGCATAGAGCCTGTTGAACTGGGCTGCCATCACGCGGTTGCTGGCCTTTGGCTGCAAGGCTTTCAGGCGAATGATGGCGTCCACTACCCATTGCGGTTTGCGTCGATTGGACTGTGCAGGTTTGATTCGACGGTGGCAGCGGCCAACACTCTCTGGACGCTGAACAGCGAGCATTGGAATCCAAAGGAAATGCCAGCCTGTAATCAATTGTGCCAGGTTCAAGGGCAGAGCAATCGCAAGAAGCAGATCCATTGCAGAACTTCGAGATCGGAAAGGCGCGATCTTGCCACGACCAAAGCCTCGCTGGACGCGGAGGCGGCAAGGCAGCACGCCTCCAGCATCGGCGCGCTGGACGGCAGCGTCAAGCTCAAATCCGGCGAAACGCTGCAAGTGGTCGCCTCCGACATCGCCGCCAAGGAAAACCTGACCCTGATCGGCAAGAACGTCGACCTGGCCGCAGCGCAGAACACCATGCAAAGCCAGGCTAATACCCAAGGCAAATCCTCCGGCTTCGGCGTAGGCTTCACAGTCAACCCGCTGGCTGCCTTCAAGGATGCCTACAAGACCAGCACCGAAAACTCCAAGTCCGGCAGTTTCGTCGGCAAGGAGTTCGCCAAGGCGGAAGGTGCGGAGGAAGGCGCCATGGCTGCGCTCTCGGTAGTCAACACCCAGTTCGGCACGAAGAAGACCAACAGCACGCAAAACCACGCCACCAGCGAAGCGCGCACCAGCACCCTCCTTGCCGGAAAAGACCTGACCATCCTCGCCACCGACGGCTCGATTACCAGCCAGGGCGCCCAGATCAGCGCCGAAGGCAACGCCCTGATCCTGGCCAAGGACAGCATCAAGTTCGACGTGGCCCACAACACGGAAAGCAGGTCGCAGGACACCAAGAAGTCGGGCTTCAGTATTGACACGCGCTCGACGCAGGTGATTGGTTCGCTCAACAACAACGGCAAAGGCAACGGCGCCACCGACACCGTGACCGGCACCAAGCTGTCGGTGGGCGGCAGCACCACCATGGCCACGCAGACCGGCGACATCGCGCTGACCGGCGCCAGCGTGGTCTCGGACGGCAACCTGTCGATCAACGCCGCACGCGACCTGACCATCACCAGCGCGCAGGACACGCTGCACAACGCCAACCAGAGCGACAACAAGGCCATCGGCAAGGTCGCCATTTCCGACACCGAGCGCTTCTCCGGCTACCACAACGAAAAGCACAAGGACAACAGCGACCAGGTGACCCAGGTGGCGTCCAACGTCTCCAGCCTGAACGGCGACGTGAACCTGAGCGCAGGGAAGAAGTACACCCAGGCCTCGAGCAACGTCCTGGCCGGCAATGACGTCAACATCACCGCCAAGTCGATCGACATCACGGCGCTGCAAAACACCGGCAGCCACCAGGAATCGAACAGCGACCTGAAGATCGGCACCTTCGCCCGCATCAGCTCCCCGTTGATTGACCTGGCCAACAACGTGGAAGCAGCGCGCAAATCCGACGGCCGCCTGAAAGAGATGCAGCGCATGGCGGCCGCCGCCAACGGCTACCAGGCCTACAGCGCGATCGAAAGCCTGAGGGGTGGCGCCGGCAGCGGCATCCTGGTCAAGGGCGAGGCCGGCATCGGCTTCGCCAGCAGCAGCAATTCCAGCAACGGCAACGACAGCACTGCGCAGGGCAGCACCATCAATGGCGGCCGCAACGTCAACCTGACGGCCACCGGCGGCGACATCCACGCCACCGGCGCCACGCTCAATGCCGGCAAGACCCTGAGCCTTGACGCAGCACAGAACATCGTGCTCGACGCCAGCCAAAGCACGCTGCACAGCGACGGCAAGAACAAGAGCTCCGGTGTTGAGGCGGGTGTTGGCTTCCAGGTTGGCGCACAGACCGGCGTGTACGTCTACGCCGCGGCCAACATGGGCAAGGGCCACAACAAGAACGACAGCACGATCAACAACAATACCGAGCTCAAAGCCGACACGATCAACATCCGCAGCAAGGGCGACACGACGCTGAAAGGCGCAACGGCAACGGCCAGCACGATCAACACCGACGTTGGCGGCAAGCTGGCCGTGGAAAGCCTGCAGGACACCAGTGCGTTCGACAGCAAGCAGACCAACGTTGGTGTACGCGTGCAGGTCGCGATCGGCAACGCGTGGAGTGCTTCGGGCAACGTGTCTCAACAAAACGGCAAAGGCACCTACGCCGGCGTTGGCCAGCAATCGGGCCTTTTCGCAGGTGACGGCGGCTACCACGTCAAGGCCGATACGATCGACCTGAAAGGCGGCGCCATCGCCAGCACCAATGCAGCCGCTTCCGAGCTGACGACCAACAAGCTGACCACGTCCAACATCGAAAACAAGATGACCTACTCGGCCAGCAACGTCAGCGTGGCTGGCGGCACTGGCGGCGGCAGCAAGTTGCTCAGGGGTGAAGATGGCAACATCCTGCCGGTAAGCCAGCAGACGCAGGCCTTCGGCACGGCCAAGGACGGCAACGTCGCGCCAGGATTGCCGATGGTGGAGAAGGGCAGCGACAGCTCCACCACGTATGCCACCGTCACCGACGGCAAGATCACCATCGGGGGCGTGACGACCAATTCGGTCAAGGACCTGGGCATCAACACCGATGCGAGCAAGGCCAACACCGCGCTCGACAAGCTGCCCGACTTGCAGAAGCTCCTGAAAGATCAGCAGGCCATGTCGGCCGCAACGGGAACCGTGATTGCGACCGGCAAGCAGATCGCCGGTGACATCGCAATCGGTGCGGCGAAAGCGCAAAAGGACGCGGAAGAAACGCTGAAAAAACCGAATATCACGGCAGAGCAGAGAGCGGAAGCAGAAAAAACAATTGATACCGCTAAACAGGTCCAGGCGGAGTGGGGCGTCGGGGGCGACAAGAGCCGCGCACTGAATGTCGTCACCGGCATCCTGGTCGGATCGGTTGCTGGGCAAAGCGTTACGCAGATCGCTGCGAATGCCGCCGCGCCATATCTTGCCGCTGAAATTGGCGAGTATTTCAAGAAAGAGGGCAACGAAAACCAGACGCTGCAGGACTTGAGCCATGCGGTGCTGGGCGCCGCCTTGGCCTACGCGAACGGCGGCAGCGTTGGAGGTGGTGCGCTGGCCGGCGGCGGAGGCGAACTCGCGGCCCAGGTGCTGACAAAGGAACTGTATCCGCAAGCATTCGATGCCAACGGAGTCCTGCAACGTGACAAGCTCACGCCGGAGCAAGCAAACAACGTTACGGCGCTGTCCAGCGCGATCGGCGCGTTGCTGTCCGGAGTCGCCGGTGGCAGCATGTATGACGCAGCCGTCGGCGGAAGAGTTGCGACAAACGCTGTCGAAAACAACTACCTCGATCACAAAAAACCGAACCTTGTAACTCTGTCGGAGAAAGAACGCTACGAACGTGCAGTTGTAGCTTGTAATTCGGGTGACAGCAATGCGTGCAAGACGCGCGATGAACTGACTTCGCGCTCGCGACAGCGTGATGACAACTTGCTGAAGGCTTGCCTTTCGGGTAATCAGGTGCAGTGCAACTTCTATGCCGGGCAAGCCAGTGCAATGGGTAATCTGGTGAGCGGTTCGTATGGAGGCGTGGTCTATGCCATCAGCACAGATAAAGGGCCGATTCGAGATTTGAACATGTCAGTGATCGGGCCCGTTCAGCGGCCTGAATCATTCCACGACACGGTGTCCAAGAGCACCTCGGAAGGGCTGTTGCTCGGATTGGGGAGTGAAGTATCGGTGTTAATTCCTGCAAGGTTTGCTGCGAGTGGGAGTAAATACTTGGGTACCCTCGGAGAAGCATTCCTTGGCGAGCAGCGCATGGCAAGGATGGCCTTAGATCGTGAACTGGGCACCGCACCGCAGTTCTGGGAAATTCCAACTGGCGCCGCGACTTCTGAAGCGAAAGCAGGGGTATGGGTGGGAAGTGGTCCGAAAGTATCGACTGGCGAGCCTGTTGTTGCTAAGGCAACACAAAAGTCAACTGCCGTCCCTAACTACTCGGCTCCGAAAACAATTGAAGCAATTGCTTCGGCAGCTAACTCTAAGAGGGTAGCTCCTGTCGAGATTACTTACTCATTTGACTCAAGTTCGTTGCTAGCTGAACTATCCGGCCCTACAAAAATGCCAAATGCGGGTGCAAGCGAGCTATTGGCGTCAAACAGCCTGATTATGAAGAAGGATTATTACTGCACAGATTGTGCACTTGAGTTAAGCAAGGCCGCCAGAGGAGAAGGAAAACTCGTTGTGTTCTCAGGCCGCGATGCCAAATGGCCAAAGGAGTACGATTGGCAAATGGGTAACGGAATCAATGTACCTGGTGCGAATGGAACTCTGAACTTCTCATATCATACGGTCTACACTGATGGTCGCTACTTTTACGATCCACTGCTCTCTAATTCGCCGGTTCCGCAAGCAGAGTACCTGCAAATGCTGAAATCACTCAATGAGAAAGGTGTGTCGTGGAGGACTTATCATCCAGATCTTGAAAACCCCAAGGTACCGCAATTGCAAAAGAAAGGATTTTAACAATGGGAGATCGTCCATATAGTGCGAGAACGTCGGCGGCTTGGATCTTTATGGATCTTCTTAGTGAGGTTGGACGAAGAGGATGGTTTGGAGCAGGGCCGAGTGCAGATGATGGAATGGCATTGTTGTATGCCTCATTTCATATGCACCCCGAGGATGCTGACCGGATCTTCTTACTGATGCAAGAAGGCATTCGTTGCTATGGAGGTGAGACGAAATGGGTAATTGACCGACTTCAGCAGAATAGATTTATCATTTACCCGACACAGCTCGAGATGAAAGCGCGAGAGGTCGATGATTTTCAAATGGCGACGGAGATTATTCGTAACGAACTTCCGTCGCTGGAACGTGACGCTGCAAGAGACATAATTCTTCTTTCCGACGTTCTGTATCAATTGCATTTGAAGGAAAAAGGAGTGAGCTAGCTCAATGCTTGCTGTCCTGTCCTGTCCAAATGATCAATAAGGGAAGCGGGCCAATGGAATAGTCCGTTTTCTCAGAAATAAGGCGCGATTCTCGTGGACGCCGGCTGGCACGAGCCGGTCGCCCACGGGACCTGTCAGGAATTTTGTGTGCCGGGGTCGCGGTTTAGTTAATTGATCGCGTTGGTAAAACGTTCCCCAAACAGGATGGCAAACTGGTTGGCGGCCATCTTCCAAGTCCGCTGCGTGTCCTGTCCAAATGATCAATAAGGGAAGCGGGCCAATGGAATAGTCCGTTTTCTCAGAAATAAGGCGCGATTCTCGTGGACGCCGGCTGGCACGAGCCGGTCGCCCACGAGGATCGCGCCATTTTTTTGTCCACTTTTTAAGCAGATCACCATAGTTCGCGATGAATTGACGATCGCCTCCCTGGCGGCTGTGGACAGCGCCGTCACTCTTAGAAACTGCGAACTACATCACCGTCGGCGTATTTGAAACCCAGTCAGCAAGCCATCCCACGCCGCGAACCATTCCACGCGCATTGGCATGCGTCGATGCGGATCTACCCCTTGCCAAACCTCGTCTGGCGTCGCACCGTCCAAATGTGCATGCGGACGAATGCAACAATACCAATCGCGGAAGACATCAAGCGCGTTTTGCAATTGGCGCTGGTTCTCCACCTGCCAACAATCGAGTGATTGCTTCAGTGTGCCGAAGAAGCGCTCGATGCGGCCGTTCTGCCAAGGACAGCCAGCCTTGATGCGCTGATGACGAATGCCGGCAACGCGCAGCGCCCACTGAAACACGCGCGAAGTGAAAACACGCTCGTTGTCGCTGCGAATCGCAAGAGGCTTGCCATAGCGTCCAATTGCCAGGCAAAGATACCCAAGCAGCGTCCACGATGTTTTGTTAGGGAGGGTGACCAATGACAGTGCTTTTCTGCTGCCGTGATCGAGAATGCCGAACATCATGTGAAGCGTGCCCGCTGCGTCGACTTTGCCGCTCATGTCGATACCCCAGATCGCATTGCAGGGCTGGTTAGATGGGATCTGCGCTTTGATTTCGCGGCGCTTTCGCAGAATGGCCAACTGGTTATCCCGCACGGTGTAGTGGACATAGGAGCTGGAAACGGTCATGCGGCGCGATGCCGCATAGAACCTGTTGAACTGGGCTGCCATCACGCGGTTGCTGGCCTTTGGCTGCAAGGCTTTCAAGCGAATGATGGCATCCACCACCCACTGCGGTTTGCGTCGATTGGTCTGCGCAGGTTTGATGCGACGATGGCGGCGACCACCACTCTTTGGACGGCGAACAGCGAGCATCAGAGTCCAAAGGAAATGCCGGCCTGTAATCATTTGTGCCAGGTTCAGCGACAGCGCAATCGCAAGAAGCAAATCCATTGCAGAACTTCGAGATTGGAAAGGCGCGATCTTGCCACAGCTAAAGCTTGGCCGGGCGCGGCGACACCCTGATCAAGGCCAGCACCGTGCTGGCCGACAAAGACCTCAGCATCGACGCCAAAGGTGGCCTGAGCATCGTCAGTGCCGAAGAAACCAGCAAGTCAGCCAGCACCAGGGAAGAGAAGAAATCCGGCTTCAGCGTCAGCTACTCGTCGGGCAACCTCAGTACTGGCTATGGCAAGTCGAACACTTCCTCGCAAAGCGCACAGGAGACGGTCACGCAGCACGCCTCCAGCATCGGCTCCCTGGACGGCAGCGTCAAGCTCAAATCCGGCGAAACGCTGCAAGTGGTCGCCTCCGACATCGCCGCCAATGAAAACCTGACCCTGATCGGCAAGAACGTCGACCTGGCTGCAGCGCAGAACACCATGCAAAGCCAGGTGAATACCCAAGGCAAGTCCTCCGGCTTTGGCGTAGGCTTCACAGTCAACCCTCTGGCTGCCTTCAAGGACGCCTACAAGACCAGCACCGAAAACTCCAAGTCCGGCAGTTTCGTCGGCAATGAGTTCGCCAAAGCGGAAGGCGCGGCAGAAGGCGCCGCGGCTGCGCTGGCGGTGGTCAACACCCAGTTCGGCACGAAGAAGACCAACAGCACGCAAAACCACGCCACCAGCGAAGCGCGCACCAGCACCCTCCTTGCCGGCAAGGACCTGACCATCCTCGCCACCGACGGCTCGATCACCAGCCAGGGCGCCCAGATCAGCGCCGAAGGCAATGCCCTGATGGTGGCCAAGGACAGCATCAAGTTCGACGTGGCCCACAACACGGAAAGCAGGTCGCAGGACACCAAGAAGTCGGGCTTCAGTATTGACACGCGCTCGACGCAGGTGATTGGCTCGCTCAACAACAATGGCAAAGGCAACGGCGCCACCGACACCGTGACCGGCACCAAGCTGTCGGTCGGCGGCAGCACCACCATGGCCACGCAGACCGGCGACATCGCGCTGACCGGCGCCAGCGTGGTCTCGGAAGGCAACCTGTCGATCAACGCCGCGCGCGACCTGACCATCACCAGCGCGCAGGACACGCTGCACAACGCCAACCAGAGCAACAACAAGGCCATCGGCAAGGTCGCCATTTCCGACACCGAGCGCTTCTCCGGCTACCACAACGAAAAGCACAAGGACAACAGCGACCAGGTGACCCAGGTGGCGTCCAACGTCTCCAGCCTGAACGGCGACGTGAACCTGACCGCAGGGCAGAAGTACACCCAGGCGTCGAGCAACGTCCTGGCCGGCAATGACGTCAACATCACCGCCAAGTCGATCGACATCACGGCGCTGCAAAACACCGGCAGCCACCAGGAATCGAACAGCGACCTGAAGATCGGCACCTTCGCCCGCATCAGCTCACCGCTGATTGACCTGGCCAACAACGTGGAAGCAGCGCGCAAATCCGACGGACGACTGAAAGAGATGCAGCGCATGGCGGCAACCGCCAACGCCTACCAGGCCGCCAGCGCGATCAACAGCATGACCGGTGGCGCCGGCAGCGGCATCCTGGTCAAGGGCGAGGCCGGGATCGGCTTCGCCAGCAGCAGCAACTCCAGCAACGGCAGCGACAGCACCGCGCAGGGCAGCACCATCAATGGCGGCCGCAACGTCAGCCTGACGGCCACGGGCGGCGACATCCACGCCACCGGGGCCACGCTCAATGCCGGCAAGACCCTGAGCCTGGACGCAGCACAGAACATTGTGCTGGACGCCAGCCAGAGCACGCTGCACAGCGACGGCAAGAACAAGAGCTCTGGCGTTGAGGCGGGTGTTGGCTTCCAGGTCGGTGCACAGACCGGCGTGTACGTCTACGCCGCAGCCAACATGGGCAAGGGCCACAACAAGAACGACAGCACGATCAACAACAACACCGAGCTTAAAGCCGACACGATCAACATCCGCAGCAAGGGCGACACGACGCTGAAAGGCGCAACGGCAACGGCCAGCACGATCAACACCGACGTTGGCGGCAAGCTGGCCGTGGAAAGCCTGCAGGACACCAGTGCGTTCGACAGCAAGCAGACCAACGTTGGTGTACGCGTGCAGGTCGCGATCGGCAACGCGTGGAGTGCTTCGGGCAACGTGTCTCAACAAAACGGCAAAGGCACCTACGCCGGCGTTGGCCAGCAATCGGGCCTTTTCGCAGGTGACGGCGGCTACCACGTCAAGGCCGATACGATCGACCTGAAAGGCGGCGCCATCGCCAGCACCAATGCAGCCGCTTCCGAGCTGACGACCAACAAGCTGACCACGTCCAACATCGAAAACAAGATGACCTACTCGGCCAGCAACGTCAGCGTGGCTGGCGGCACTGGCGGCGGCAGCAAGTTGCTCAGGGGTGAAGATGGCAACATCCTGCCGGTAAGCCAGCAGACGCAGGCCTTCGGTACGCCCAAGGACGGCAACGTCGCGCCAGGCCTGCCGATGGTGGAGAAGGGCAGCGACAGCTCCACCACCTATGCGACCGTCACAGATGGCAAGATCACCATCGGTGGCGTGACGACCAATTCGGTCAAGGACCTGGGCATCAATACCGATGCGAGCAAAGCCAACACTGCGCTCGACAAACTGCCTGATTTGCAGAAGCTTCTGAAGGATCAGCAGGCGATGTCTGCAGCCACGGGCACCGTGATTGCGACCGGTAAGCAGATCGCCGGTGACATCGCACTCGGTGCGGCGAAAGCGCAAAAAGACGCGGAAGATACGCTGAAAAAACCGAATATCACGGCCGAGCAAAGAGCGGAAGCAGAAAAAACAATTGATGCCGCCAAACAGGTCCAGGCAGAGTGGGGTATCGGCGGCGACAAGAGCCGTGCGCTGAACGTTGTCACCGGCATTTTGGTCGGCTCGGTAGCCGGACAAAGCAGCACACAAATCGTGGCGAACGCCGCCGCGCCATATCTTGCCGCTGAAATTGGCGACTACTTCAAGAAAGAGGGCAACGAAAACCAGACGCTGCAGGACTTGAGCCATGCGGTGCTGGGCGCCGCCTTGGCCTATGCGAACGGCGGCAGCGTTGGAGGTGGTGCTCTGGCAGGCGGCGGAGGCGAACTCGCGGCCCAGGTGCTGACAAAGGAACTGTATCCGCAAGCATTCGATGCCGACGGAGTGCTGCAACGTGACAAGCTCACGCCGGAACAAGCAAATAACATTAGCACTTTATCGAGCGCTATTGGCGCTTTGATGTCTGGTACCGCAGGCGGTAGTCTCCTTGATGCCGCAGTCGGTAGTCAGATTGCGACGAATGCTGTCGAGAACAACAATTTGAGCCGGAAGCAAATGGACGAAAAGGACAAAGAGCTTGCGCTCTGCGCCCAGCGGAATCATGGCAAATGTTCGTTTACGGAAGCGACCGCCATCAATCGGAAATATCTCGCGCTGTCGAAGGAAAACGATGAGAAGGTGGCCGAACTCATAAGAGCGGCGAACAGGACTCCTGGAAAAGCGCAGAGCATTGGAGAGGAGGAAGGCTTCTTTACGTTCAACCCGGTTGGGAAGGCAGCAAAGGGCCTCGGATTAGCTGGCTATGAGATGACGGTGGGGAGTTTAGCTGGGCCTGGGAAATTAGCCATGGACGTGGTGGGCATCTCCAAAGAGCTGATTTTTGGCTCGAACGTCGATGCGATGGGTATCGAAACACCCTATATTCCGAAGTCCGATTTCCTGCGATCTGTCGTGACGAAGGGCGCACTTGCGACTGCTGGTCACTATGCAGGCGGCATGATTGACTCGGCGCCTGGCGTTTCAACTATCTTTGCTATTTACCGAAAAGATCCTGAACAACTTGGTGCATCCGCATGGTCACTCATTCCGGTCGCTGCCGAAGCAGGCGTCTTTACGAGAGGGCTGGGAACAGGAACCAGGCTGGTAGCAGGTATGGCCGAAGATGGTGCCGCGTTACCAAGAAGTGTGACCCAATTGATGGGGAGAGACGGATCGCTACTTGGTGAAATGGCGGATGGGAAATGGGGTTGGTCCCAAACGGGAGCAGTAACCAAGGTAGCAACGACTCTCGATGGTCGGGCCGCTGCTTCTTCGGCAATAGCAAAGCAGCAGACTTCGAGTCCGACGAGTTCTTCGTCCGCGATTCGAGCTCAAACAGCAAATCCTGCAGCGATTGGAGCCATTGCCGACGCTTCGAACGCAAGCAGGGTTGTCCCTGTTGAGCTGACGTTCAATGATTTCGGCCGTAGCGTTATTCCGCTGGGTGAGCTTGACGCGCGGTCAGTGGCTAACGGCGTTTCTGACTCGAAGGGCGGAAACCTTGTTACCAAAGCGAGCTTGCAACTACCTAAGGCAAATGCTGAGCCGGTTCCGACCTCAACAAATTCAGGTAATTCGTCGGCTATTGATTCAGCGGAGAACGCGGTCAATCCCTCCGTCGCGTTGCGAGAGCCAGGGCAATCGCTTTCTGGCTTGCAGAGTAACGATAACGTTGGGGAGGGTGGCCTTTCGTCAGGAGGCTCGCAAGACGCTGGTACTCGAAAACTGGGTGCAGCGGAATCTGGAGGAAATGAGGGAAGTGGCTTCATTCCAGCGAATCGCACGGGGTTGAATTATGAAACCTCAGTGAAGCCGTTGAGCACTACCGTAGAGATCGAACTGACTTCACGGCAAAAGTTTGATAAGACTACAGGCGCAGTTGTGAATAGTGTTGCGGCACGAAGCAATTTGCTCGGGACCTTCAATTCAACTAACGGCGATTTATTCATCCATTGGTACGAGACTTCTATAGTTGGTCGTGGCGTGGGGAGCGAGATGATTTCAAACGCGATTGAAGCTGCCGGTATAAATGACGTAAACTCAGTATCGGCACAACTCGGGTTGACGAATCTTAAAGCTTTTCGGGCGGCCAGAGATGCGGGGGCTACCCCTGCGGATGCTGTGTGGCAGACTCCTCTTGGGAAATCGATGCACGCAATGGGATATAAAAATGTAATCTTCACAAGCTCCGAATATGTTAAATTTACGCCTTAGAATTGATGATATGAACAAATCAGATTTAATTGCGAGAGCTGTCAACGCCGGCCGTGCCGTGGACATTCTCTTGCTCTTGGAAGGGGAGTCCGCGTATACCAGCGAAGATTTCGAAGGTGCGCCAGCGGATCGAGAGCTTGCAAAGCTGTGGACAATTGCCCAATACCATTTGAGATTTGTCTCAGAGTTTGGTAATCGCGTAGATACGATCATGAAAGATGGTAAATGGGTGAGCGCATTTCCCGACGAGTTTGCTCAATGGCTTAATGTTGGGGCGCCAGGAATTGCCATCAGTGAACTTAACAGGTACTTACACGACCATCCGTTATTGTCCTGTCCAAATGATCAATAAGGGAGGCGGGCCTACGGGCTAGCCCGTTTTCTCATGTCCTGTCCAAACGATCAATAAGGCGGCGCGTGTCAAGGTAGTTGTCGCCCGATTCAAGCAGCAATTTGCTGTCCTGTCCAAATGATCAATAAGGGAAGCGGGCCAATGGAATAGTCCGTTTTCTCAGAAATAAGGCGCGATTCTCGTGGACGCCGGCTGGCACGAGCCGGTCGCC
Organism: Pseudoduganella sp. R-43; assembly: GCF_049913255.1. Classification (NCBI taxonomy): domain Bacteria; kingdom Pseudomonadati; phylum Pseudomonadota; class Betaproteobacteria; order Burkholderiales; family Oxalobacteraceae; genus Pseudoduganella; species Pseudoduganella sp. R-43. The sequence goes on along the minus strand of NZ_CP183988.1, from coordinate 4,423,405 downwards.
CACGAGGATCGCGCCATTTTTTGAGCCTGTCAGAATTTTAGTGTGAATCCGGGGTCATGAAATAATACCGAAAGGGATTGTCCATGACCGACGTAATGACCACTAAGAAGCCAAAGACAAAGAAGCAGTATCCACTCCCCGTTGAACTGATCGACCAGTTGCTGGCCCAGGTCGAGAACAAGGACGCCGAGTCCATTCTGGGTGAATCGGGCCTTGCCGGCCAGCTGAAGAAAATGCTGGCCGAGCGCATGCTGACGGCTGAAATGACCCACCATCTCGCCACCGAAGGCGACGCCAAGAACCACCGAAATGGAAAGAGCCGCAAGACCGTGCTGGCACCAGGCGGCGAGCTGGAACTAGAGATCCCGCGTGACCGTCTTTCCAGTTTCGAGCCCAAGTTGGTCGCCAAGCACCAACGCCGTATGCCGGGTTTTGACGACCATGTAATCGGCATGTATGCCCGTGGCATGACGGTTCGCGAAATCCAGGCGCACCTGCTGGAGCTGTATGGTACCGAGGTGTCGCCTGACCTGATCTCCACTATCACCGACGAGGTCATGGACGAAGTGGCGCAGTGGCAGCAACGCCCACTGGAAGCGATGTACCCAATCGTCTACTTTGACGCACTGCGCCTGAAGATCCGCGATGAGGGCACCGTCAAGAACAAGGCCGTGTACTTGGCGCTGGGCATTCGGGCCGATGGCCGCAAGGAAGTGCTGGGCCTTTGGATCGAACAAACAGAAGGCGCCAAGTTCTGGCTGAAAGTCTTTAACGAGCTGCGTAATCGTGGTCTGGAAGACATTCTGATTGCCGTCGTTGACGGCCTGCGCGGCTTCCCCGAAGCGATTGAGGCAGTGTTCCCGCAGGCGCATATCCAGACCTGCATCGTGCACCTGATTCGCAACTCGATGACGCTGGCGTCGTGGAAGGACCGTAAAGAGCTTGCAGCGGCGCTTAAGCCAATCTACCAGGCTGCCAACGCTGACGCGGCTGCGGCGGCGCTAGACGCCTTTGCAGCAGGCCCTTGGGGCCAGCGTTTCCCGACAGTGGTGGCCATGTGGCGCCGCCAGTGGGAGCAGGTGATCCCTTTCTTTGCCTACCCGCCCGAAGTACGCTCAATCATTTACACAACGAACGCCATTGAGAGCCTGCACATGCGCTTGCGGAAGATCGTCAAGAATCGCGGGCACTTCCCGAACGACGAGGCAGCGACGAAATTGCTGTACCTGGCCTTGCGCAATATCGAAAAAGATTGGAAGATGCCGCAGCGGACCTGGAAGATGGCCGCCAATCAATTTGCCATCCTGTTTGGGGAACGCTTTACCAACGCGATCAATTAATTAACCGCGACCCCGGCACACAAAATTCCTGACAGGTCCCATTTTTTTGTCCACTTTTTAAGCAGATCACCATAGTTCGCGATGAATTGACGATCGCCTCCCTGGCGGCTGTGGACAGCGCCGTCACTCTTAGAAACTGCGAACTACATCACCGTCGGCGTATTCGAAACCCAGTCAGCAAGCCATCCCACGCCGCGAACCATTCCACGCGCATTGGCATGCGTCGATGCGGATCTACCCCTTGCCAAACCTCGTCTGGCGTCGCACCGTCCAAATGTGCATGCGGACGAATGCAACAATACCAATCGCGGAAGACATCAAGCGCGTTTTGCAATTGGCGCTGGTTCTCCACCTGCCAACAATCGAGTGATTGCTTCAGTGTGCCGAAGAAGCGCTCGATGCGGCCGTTCTGCCAAGGACAGCCAGCCTTAATGCGCTGATGACGAATGCCGGCAACGCGCAGCGCCCACTGAAACACGCGCGAAGTGAAAACACGCTCGTTGTCGCTGCGAATCGCAAGAGGCTTGCCATAGCGTTGCCCCATCCACACGTCCACAAAGGATTGGGCAACAATTAAAGCAGCGATTTTTCAACGAAAGTCGCTGCTTGATGGCACCTCCACGGTGCAAACCCGGCATCTTCTCCCTATGACCCGACAGATCTACCATCATTGCTCAATCAATGAGCAAAGAAAAAGTCCAGGGCGAGGAAAGTCCTGGACGATCACTCCCGTCTCCTTCCAAAGATTACCATCCGGCTAATGTCGCAACCACACGCCTTTCAATAAGCCGTCCCAGGCTTCAAAAAGGTAGGCGCGCTTTGGCCTTTGCCGATACGGATCGATGCCGTGCCAAGCTTCCATAGGTGTGCGTCCATCTAAATGATGGTGCGGCCTGACCACGTTGTACCAGAAGCAGAAGTCGTTGATGGCCAGTCGCAGTGCCGCGGAATCTTCCACTCTCAGTTGATGCAGCTTTTCCTTCAATGTGCCAAACAGCCGTTCAATACGGCCGTTCTGCCAAGGCATGCCCGGCTGACTAAATTGCTGGCGAATGCCAAGTAGGGACAATGTTGTCCTGAATATCCACGAACGAAAAATCACTTCGTTATCCGTTTTGATCACGCGTGGCAGTCCATAGCTGCCGATGGCTTGCAACAGACAGCGTAGGATCGTGACCGAACGTTTGTCAGGCAATGCCTGCATGCAGAGCGCAAGTCGGCTGCCATGGTCGATTACGCCAAGTATCGGGTGGATATTGCCCGCTTCATCGGCTTTGCCTGTCAAGTCCAGTCCCCAGATTCTGTTGCGGGGCAAATGGGCAGGTTGCTGTCGCTTCCATTGCTCGCGCAGATCGGCGATGCTGTAATGGTGCCTTTTGATGGCCAAGGCTACCCAGCTCTTACTGACTGTGACGCCGCGTTGGCTGCCATACAGGCGGTTAAAAGTGTCGGCCAGCTTCTGGCAGCTCAAATCAGTCAGGGCTTTCAAGCGGATGACTTCAGCCACTACCCAAGTTGGCTTGCGGCGGTGGTGGCGCTGTGGACTGGCACGGGAAACGCGTCGGAAACGATACGACCTAAGCCTTGCCAACAATAGCCACGCCAAGAATTGGTCGAAGAAGTGCAACAGCCAATAGAGGTAATACACGTGGACGGCAAAGGCCTAGAGGCGAACCAAATGACCAGCCGGCGTCACACCATGGCCGCCGCAATGGCATTGGCAAATGCCTGAAAACTTCGCGAGTTATTCCTGTTAGGGACCATCTCGCTGGCAATGGCGCGAGCCAGCTCCAGCTTGCGTATGCCAGTGCTGAAATAGCCCGCTTTCTTGAGAACTCGCTCCAATGCTTCCCACGTACCCCCGGCAATTGCGTCAGGGTCACGGAAGCTGGCTTTTTGGGGGATGGTTGCTGGGACTCTCGGATAGGCGGCTTGCACTGCTTGCCAATCGCCGAAGAACCAGCTTTCCAGTTCCTCAATGGCGATGCGATTTACTACTTGAAAACGCCGGCCAATGCCTGCCGCGGTTTTGGTCCGTAAGCCTGCCGCTGCCGCCATCTGTTCCAGGATCGCTTTCAACGCCACACAGTTGTCGTCGTCACGATCCACCAACACAAGAATACGCCAGCCTTCCGGTAGCCAGGACGCATATGCTCTCAGGCGAATGGGCGCTTGCTTGAGCAAATCATCTTTGCATTGGAAGCGAATGATCTGATATTCCAAGTCGCCAATTAGGTTGGGCAAAAGCCTTTCCAGTGCTGCTTCCATCGAAAATTCTTCGACGAAAACAATCAGCTTTTCCATCATCAGATGCGCCCCTTTTTCGCCGGCCGCGGAGCGCCTTGGTTGATCAAAGGATCGCCTAAGCCGAAATGCCCCTCCATCCACAGGTGCCCTAAGGACGCGCCAGCGTTCACGAACTCTGAAATACCCTGGATGTCACTTGCTCTGACTGCCTGGGTAAATCCCTGCTCATCCCTGTACAGAACTCGAACCTCCTCGGCGCGCATAGCGTTTAGCAGGAAAGGCGAGTGGCTGGTGATAAGCAACTGCGAGCGTTCGGCTGCGGCGCGGCATTCTTCGGCTAGCTCCGGCAGCAGGCGAGGATGCAGGAAGTTTTCCGGTTCTTCGATGCCAATAAAACGCGGTGGCTCCGGGTCATACAAAATGGTCAGGTAGGCCAGCATCTTCATGGTTCCGTCAGAGGCAAACTTAGAGAGCACCGGCTGCTCAAACGGCGCGTCCTTAATTTGCAATAGCAGTCGCCCGTCCGGCATTGGTTCGGCCTCTACACGTTCCAGACGTGGGATGCGGCGGCGCAAAACGGAAAAAATGTGCTCAAGGCGTTCGCCGTGTTGCTCTTTGAGATACTGGATTACATTCGGTAGATTCTCGCCGCCCTTACTCAACCGCTCTTGCGGACCAGCTTCGGGTTGATTGCGGGTCTGGTCGATCGAAAGGTACGAGACATACCAGTCTGTGATGAACTCTCGTAACGCTGCGACCCGTGGGTGCTCGGCCAATTGCCCCAAGGTGTTTACTGCAATCAAATCCGGTGAGCGGAGTGTGGTGTCCTTGCGCTGGTCTTCAGCGTCAGGCAGTTCGCCGCTTACCGCACGCCCCGCTCCGCGGCGGAAGTCCAAAAAGCGAAACGGCTGGCCATGCTGTCCGCGACGCCACTGCAACCATTCTTCGACAACTTCCGGTCCCTTCGATCCCTCATCAATCGCCAAGTGATACGTAATAACGGGATCCTTCGGTTGCTCGCGATACCTCAGCTCAAAAACGATAGGGCCCGTGGAGCCGCGGCTTTTAAGTTCTTTTCCACGGCCGCGTCGGTCCCACGCGTGACGCAAGCCAAACTGAAAGCATTCGGAGAGGAAATTAAATACATCGAAAATGGTGGACTTACCGCTTCCGTTAGGCCCAAGCAGAACTGTCATCGGCGTCAGATTGTCTAATTCGACTTTACGCAGCGCGCGGTAGTTTTCAACACGCAAAGATTCAATGCGCGGGATGCCTCGCTTCTGACCTGGCTTTGCTTGCACGCTCATCACTTTCCCTCAAATTATGATCCGCTAAGGCGGGCTCAGTTTAGACGAGGATTTTAACAGATAGGCCTTGCATTCTAGATACCGACGCCATCGGCCAGACAGTCAGCTACTCGTCGGGCAACCTCAGTACTGGCTATGGCAAGTCGAACACTTCCTCGCAAAGCGCGCAGGAGACGGTCACGCAGCACGCCTCCAGCATCGGCGCGCTGGACGGCAGCGTCAAGCTCAAGTCCGGCGAAACTCTGCAAGTGGTCGCCTCCGACATCGCCGCCAAGGAAAACCTGACCCTGATCGGCAAGAACGTCGACCTGGCCGCAGCGCAGAACACCATGCAAAGCCAGGCCAATACCCAGGGCAAATCCTCGGGCTTTGGCGTAGGCTTCACGGTCAACCCACTGGCTGCCTTCAAGGACGCCTACAAGACCAGCACCGAAAACTCCAAGTCCGGCAGTTTCGTCGGCAAGGAATTCGCCAAGGCGGAAGGCGCGGCAGAAGGCGCCGCGGCAGCGCTGGCGGTCGTCAACACCCAGTTCGGCACGAAGAAGACGAACAGCACGCAAAACCACGCCACCAGCGAAGCGCGCACCAGCACGCTCCTTGCCGGAAAAGACCTGACCATCCTCGCCACCGACGGCTCGATTACCAGCCAGGGCGCCCAGATCAGCGCCGAAGGCAATGCCCTGATCCTGGCCAAGGACAGCATCAAGTTCGACGTGGCCCACAACACGGAAAGCAGGTCGCAGGACACCAAGAAGTCGGGCTTCAGTATTGACACGCGCTCGACGCAGGTGATTGGCTCGCTCAACAACAATGGCAAAGGCAACGGCGCCACCGACACCGTGACCGGCACCAAGCTGTCGGTCGGCGGCAGTACCACCATGGCCACGCAGACCGGCGACATCGCACTGACCGGCGCCAGCGTGGTCTCGGACGGCAAGCTGTCGATCAACGCCGCACGCGACCTGACCATCACCAGCGCGCAGGACACGCTGCACAACGCTAACCAGAGCAACAACAAGGCCATCGGCAAGGTGGCCATTTCCGACACCGAGCGCTTCTCCGGCTACCACAACGAAAAGCACAAGGACAACAGCGACCAGGTGACCCAGGTAGCCTCCAACGTCTCCAGCCTGAACGGCGACGTGAACCTGACCGCAGGGCAGAAGTACACCCAGGCGTCGAGCAACGTCCTGGCCGGCAATGACGTCAACATCACCGCCAAGTCGATCGACATCACGGCGCTGCAAAACACCGGCAGCCACCAGGAATCGAACAGCGACCTGAAGATCGGCACCTTCGCCCGCATCAGCTCCCCGTTGATTGACCTGGCCAACAACGTCGAAGCAGCGCGCAAATCCGACGGCCGCCTGAAAGAGATGCAGCGCATGGCCGCCGCCGCCAACGGCTACCAGGCCTACAGCGCGATCGAGAGCCTGAGGGGAGGCGCCGGCAGCGGCATCCTGGTCAAGGGCGAGGCCGGGATCGGCTTCGCCAGCAGCAGCAATTCCAGCAACGGCAACGACAGCACAGCGCAGGGCAGCACCATCAATGGCGGCCGCAACGTCAACCTGACGGCCACCGGCGCCGACATCCACGCCACCGGGGCCACGCTCAATGCCGGCAAGACCCTGAGCCTGGACGCAGCACAGAACATCGTGCTCGACGCCAGCCAAAGCACGCTGCACAGCGACGGCAAGAACAAGAGCTCCGGCGTTGAAGCGGGTGTTGGCTTCCAGGTTGGCGCACAGACCGGCGTGTACATCTACGCCGCAGCCAACATGGGCAAGGGCCACAACAAGAACGACAGCACGATCAACAACAACACCGAGCTCAAAGCCGAGACGATCAACATTCGCAGCAAGGGCGACACCACGCTGAAAGGCGCAACGGCAACGGCCAACACGATCAACACCGACGTTGGCGGCAAGCTGGCCGTGGAAAGCCTGCAGGACACCAGTGCGTTCGACAGCAAGCAGTCCAACGTTGGTGTACGCGTGCAGGTCGCGATCGGCAACGCGTGGAGTGCTTCGGGCAACGTGTCTCAGCAAAACGGCAAAGGCACCTACGCCGGCGTTGGCCAGCAATCGGGCCTTTTCGCAGGTGACGGCGGCTACCACGTCAAGGCCGACACGATCGACCTGAAAGGCGGCGCAATCGCCAGCACCAATGCTGCGGCCTCCGAGCTGACGACCAACAAGCTGACCACGTCGAACATCGAAAACAAGATGACCTACTCGGCCAGCAACGTCAGCGTGGCTGGCGGCACTGGCGGCGGCAGCAAGTTGCTCAGGGGTGAAGATGGCAAGATCCTGCCGGTAAGCCAGCAGACGCAGGCCTTCGGCACGGCCAAGGACGGCAACGTCGCGCCAGGCCTGCCGATGGTAGAGAAGGGCAGCGACAGCTCCACCACCTATGCCACCGTCACCGACGGCAAGATCACCATTGGTGGCGTGACGACCAGTTCCGTCAAGGACCTGGGCATCAACACCGATGCGAGCAAGGCCAACACTGCACTCGACAAGCTGCCTGATTTGCAGAAGCTGCTGAAGGATCAGCAAGCTATGTCGGCCGCAACAGGTACCGTGATTGCGACCGGCAAGCAGATTGCCGGCGACATCGCACTCAGTGCGGCGAAGGCTGAAAAAGCAGCGCAAGAGACGCTGAAAGATCCGAAAAGCACGGACGAACAGAAGTTGGCTGCCACGAAAGCAAGCGAAGAGGCGCAAAAAACTCTGAAAGATTGGGGCTCGGGCGGTATTTACAGTCGCGCACTGAATGCCGGTGTTGGCGTCTTGACCGGGGTAATGGCTGGGCAGGGCGGCGGCCAAATCACAGCTAATGCCATTGCGCCAACAGTTGCCAAAACGATTGGCGACATCGCTGGCTCACTTCAGGCAGAAGCTTTCCTCGAGGCTCGCGAGTTAGAGAAGCAGTCGAAGCAAGCGATGATCGACGGAAATCCGAAAGCGGCAGCCGAATTGGCGGCCAAGGCTGCCGAAGCGGATGCGACTGCAGCAAACTGGAGCGACAACGGCATTTACCGGGTCGGTCTGCACTCTGCAACGCAAGGGCTGCTGGGCGGGCTGGCCAACGGTCAAGCGGGGGCCCTGGAGAGCGCCGCCGGTGTCGTGGGCGGCAATCTTGGACAGCAACTCGGCGAACAGCTGGGGCGTGTCGAAGCGAAGAAGCTCGGCCTGACCGGCGAAAAGGCCGACGCCTTCATTAACGCGTATCAGAACACCGGCGCGGTTATCGGTGGAATGGTCGCAGGCGCAGGTGCCGCGAGCATATCGAGCAACGCCAGCGACGTCAGTGCGTTGCTGGCTGCTGCGCAAGGTGGCCAGTCCGCGGGAACGGTGGATGATTTCAATCGTCGACTCCACTCTGGCGATCGAGAAGTTGCCAAAATTCTGGCGAAAAGAAGCGACGGCAAGTATACGGAGCAGCAAATCCTGGATGCATTGCGTTATGCCGGACTGAAGGATAGCAAGGGCAATATCATCGTTCCGGAAAACCATGCGGAAACTTTTGTTAACTCCCCTGAACTCAGCAAAGATGGCGTACCAGTCAACATTATTACCCGAGAGTCGATAGTGTCCACACTTAAGGATGACGGGAAAATGCTCTTTACTAGTGGCGACGAACACACGCTGGTAGAGAAGGTGCCGACTAAGCCAAGCAATGACATGATCGCGTACATCCTCGACAATACTGGTGGTGTTAGCAGCCGATATGCTCTGACGCCGGGGCCGAACTATGTCTACACTCAGTCGGGTTATGTGGAATTTGATCGTAGCGCTGGCCAATATCGCGACGGAGCCACCGGAGCAGCCGTCGCATTTGTGCCTCCTGCAGTTGTCGACCCCTGGACTCCGAGCTTAATCGAAAGTGATCGAGGTACTCAAGATTATCGAGCAAGACAAACATATGAAACTGAGCGACTCATGAATATTGCTTCGCTGCCATTGGGGTTGGCAGTTAGAGGGGGCATACTGCTCGGTGGAATAGATGATCTATGGAAATCAGTTCGTGCAGCGAATACAGTTTATCGTGAAGTGGAGCTTGCCAGTGCCGGAGGTAAGGCGCTTGGAGAATTCGACGTAGTCGTGCAGGGACTACTAATCGAGGATAAGTCCGGGCGTGGACTAAAAGTTATTAATCCTCGGACAGGACAACCGCAGCAGACCGCAGTTGAATGGGCAGAGAAGCAAGTCTATGATAAAACGGTCGTACGCTTGACAAATTTGGAAGACGTTGCGGTGACTACACGGCCAGCTGCTGCTTCAGGAAGTGAGGTGGTTCCGTCTCTTGAAGAGATCAAAGGATACAAAAACTTGGTGTTTAGGATTGAGAGTGTCAGTCCGGAGTTGAAGCCGGCCGTTGAGTTTCAGCTCAGCAGATTACGAGCAAAGTATCCACTATGGAGATTTGGCGTTGAATATGGAGGAAATTAATGACTGTTTCGTTGATTGTATCGTCGCCAAAGTCTGATGAGTATCGAAACTTCTATATCCCTTTGGCAACAGAAGAGGTTTTTCGGCGTATTTGGCTGACGGCAGCGAAGGAGACCAATGCTTTTTGGTTGCCGATGTTTGAAACCGGCGTTGACGTGAGTGTCAGTGATTTTGAAGAGGTTTCTGGTGAGTTAAATTTATTGCGCCGCTGGGTTGAACATCAACCCCAGACTAATATCCCTAAGTCTGAGAAGGACAAAGTGCTTGAGCGAATTGAGGCTCTTCTAAAGGGGCTGAATTCGCTAAGCCTGAATGGTAGCAGCTCACTGACAGTCTTCATTGGATAAATTGTTGCCCGTCCACACGTCCACAAAGGATTGGGCAACAATTAAAGCAGCGATTTTTCAACGAAAGTCGCTGGTTGATGGCACCTCCACGGTGCAAACCTGGCATGTCCTGTCCAAATGATCAATAAGGGGAGCGGGCCGCTTTCTCAGAAAAGAGGCGCGAATCTCGTGGACGCCGGCTGATGCGAGCCGGTCGCCTAGGAGGACCGCGCCATTTATTTGTCCACTTTTAAAGCAGATCACCATAGATCGCGATGAGTTGACGATCGCGGCCGCGGCGACCGTGGAAAGCGCCGTTACTCTTCGAACCTGCGAACTACATCAGCGTCGGCGTATTCGAAACCCAGTCAGCAGGCAATCCCACGCCTCGAACCACTCCACGCGCATTGGCATTCGTCGATGAGGGTCTATCCCTTGTCAAACCTCGTCCGGCGTCACGCCGTCCAAATGTGCATGCGGCCGAATGAACATCATGTGCGGACTTTTCCCATTCTGTGGTCGTTGACGCGGTAGCGACGAAAGCGGGAAAATCTGAGGTGGCAAGTCGTGACCTCACGGAAGCCGTTATGATGAGATAGCCTGGCCGAGATTTTTGCATAAAACGTTACAGGAGAGGTCATCGTACCTAAGAAGCCAATTGAGCCTTTATTTACATATCAATTTTCCTAAAAATCTGGTCAGTGCGGCAATGGTACAACAAGAAAAAATTCCGTGTGTTTGTCGAGTTGGCCGAGAGTTCGAAGTTATCATTTCTCACCCGCTACCGGAGGTAATTGGTTTGGTACAAGGCTGGGACCGGGATTTGCTAGAAGAGCGGGCCATGGCTGGAGGCGGAGGGCAATACACCCATTATGAGAATGGAACTATTACATTGGAGGAAGTGCAGCCCAATATTTATAAGATTGTCAATCTCGCGCTCTTTTATGCACGGTTTGGTTGGTGTCCTATACTAGAAAATAGACAATATTCTCCACCTGGAAACTTCTGGGATGACGAAGAGGACACAATTGGGAGATAGACTCTATCACGACTCCCGCGCGGGGTAAGCAATGATTGATGCTAGAACAATAGATTGGCTGGTGAAGCTCGTAACCTCATTTGACGAGATGGGCTTTGCGGGCAAGGACTTCTTTTACTTGATTAAAACGATGTTGATGGAGCAGCGTATTTCATTTAATGAAATGCTGTCCTCTGCTGCTCAAGGCGTTGGAACTCGAGTGCATGAGGGGTTAGAGTTCGTTCTCGAAGAGGATTTAGATCATCCGGACGAATTTGATGGGGTCGTATTCGTTATTGGTGAGTACGAAAGCTCAATTTTGCCGATTGCTGACTATGTCTACCTGATTGAATTATTATGTCGCTCTTATCTGCTCGAATTCCCAAGTGAAGAAAGCAGAATTTTGGCGAATTTAGATCGAGTAAGATCACGATACTTCGATGCGACGAACTCATCCGAGCCCAATGAACAATAGTGTGGTCCTGTGCAAATGTTTAATAAGCGAAGTGATTCGTTTAAAATAGTCCGCTTTCTCAGAAGTAAACTTAAACAAGGTAGCGGAAGACGCCTTTGTCGCGGCGCAAGGGGATTATCAATTCGGCACCGAAAAGTCGGCTATGCGCGACTGGCTGGATGACTGACCTGGTCAATCCCAGTTGTGCCCAGTGTCGTGATTCTTCTCCAAATGACCATAAGTGAAGCGAGCCGTGGGAATAGTCCGTTTTCTTTGAAGTGAGGAGTGATTTTCATGGGCGCCGGCTGATACCAGCCGGTGTTTGCAAGGGGGCGCGCTTTTTCTGACCCATGTTGTGTAGATTCCAATCAATATGGTCGGTGCGCCACCTCGGCGGCTGTTCTTGCCGAAACTGCAAATAGCGGCATCGTCGCCGTATTCGAAAGCCAGTCAACAATACAGGCCGCGCCTCGCTTCCTGTGCTGCGGCGCTTGGCCTGCATTGGTTTGGCGCGACGATAGGCCAGAATTCTTTGGCTCCACCAAATGCCTAGCATCTGACTCCAATGGAAAATGCCAATAGGTCAACGCATCTCTTGCGGCGATCATGTGCTTGAGCAAGAGATATTCTCACCAAATGTCACTAAATGACGGCAAGCTCGTTCAAATGTTGGGCTATTTGTTCTAAAAGCTTAAGGGAATGTAAGCCGGACAATTGATTTTGGGGCGATGCGCCGCTATACTTCATAGCTGTAAAAAATGCATTGATGAAATGTTTGGTGCCATTGTGTAATTGCTCTGCCGCATGCACGGCCAGCCAATTGCCCGCAAACGAACCCTTCAATTAAGTAGTCGCCGTAAGTCTGGAAGCCTCGTCCGCCGCCCTTCATGCGGGTGGGGGGCGCGGCCGACGTCCTGCACGGACCCGCCGCCTGGTCGGTGGGCTCATCAATGTACCCCTCAATTAAAAAGAACGCGCGAGTCCAGCGAGGCTTAGTCACGCCCTTTGGGTTCGCGCATTGGAGACTGAATCTCACTCGAGGAAAGCTGGTTTCATGAGGTATCTACGCATCTCATGGATCGGATTTGGATAGTTGCGTAGTTTTTTGAAGAAGAACATGAACATTAAATTTCTTTCGTTGGCAGTAGTCTCGGCATTTACGCTGGTTGGTTGTGGAGGTGGCGGCGGCGATAGTACTTCCGCTGCTGCTTCGGGTGCCGGCGGTAGCTCGGCTTCCGTAACCAATCCGCCTGCCCCAGTCAATCCGCCACCAGCCGAAAGTAAGCCGGCCAATTCGGGCTCTGTCGACGCGCCTTTCGTTGCCGGAGCAAAGCCACGATTCCTGATGACTGGCCGCTTGGGTCAGATGAGCGGAATTGCATCACCTTTAACGCAGACAAGTGATGGGGCAGTGACGGTCATGGGAAGCACCACTCTGACCGGAACGACAATTGCAACCCAGGATATTTCTGGTAACGCGAGCTTCGCTCAAGGTCGTTGGAGTGTCGGCACGGCCAAATTTTCCAGCAGCACCTGGACGATGACCGGCGATTCCTTTGACGCGTTTCACTACTCTGTTTACAACAGCCTCGAGACCCTGCCAACGAATGGCAGCATGACCTGCAATTCCGGCAAATTCACCAAACCGGGTTATTCTGGAGGAACCGTACGGTCCACGGACTACTTTGGTACGTCTACCGGCAGCGCAAGCGTTACTTTTGATGGGGCTGGCGCGAATGTATCGTTAATGATCACCACCACCGGTGCTGGCGCCAGCGGTACGGTCAATCTGTCAGGCACGGTCAAGACCGGCAATGCCACTTATATCTCGGGTGGGTTGGGCGGCACCGGCAATGGTGGCATGGTTGCAGTCGGTGATGCGGGCAACGGTGCAGTGAACGTGATTGCGATCTATAACGTGGTCGTGGCGAACGAGAACAAGACTAGCTACAGCGGTATTGCAACGTTTACCTGCAAGTAATTGACTGGCGCGAAGCCGGCGTCACTGTTCGGCTTCGCTAAGGTCAAGCGTGCGCCATCAAATAAAATTATTTGATAAGTGAAATTCTGAGAGTTTCTAAGGCCCCCTTGGCGGTTACCATACCGCGCTATGCGTCAGGTCTTTGTCACAACTTGCGAGCTCGAATACGAGGATGCATGGGATCGATTGTCCCGTGCAGGCATCCCGGTATTCGAGCCTTCCAAACCGTCGAAAGAAGGACGGGTACTTTGCATCTGGCTCGCACACCAATATGACGATGCGGTCGAGCTGCTCCACAACCCCCTGCACATCGTCGCTACCGCAGTGACGGACGAAGAGTTCAAACGCATCCAGGCTGCGGCCGATGCGCGCATGGCACGAACTCGCGATCACGCCTGGGAGCAGTCGCTCAATCGTCTCGTCGCATGCGCTTCGCTCCTGTTGTTGTCCGGGCTCGTCTACATCACCCTGCCAAGCGTGCTTTAAGCCGATGACGGAACTTTTCTCGGTCATTCGCATGGCCTATGCCGCCACGTTCGCCGATGCGGTTGCATCCTCCGCGAGCGCCCATGTGGAAGCGGCACTGCGTCGCGACGACGGCAGCCTTGCGCTCGATGGCGAGTATGACTTGCCAATGCGGGCCGACCTGGTTCCAAGGTGGGGCTCGCAGGCGGGCAAGTTGCTTACGGTCGACTCGCACACGCGCATGCAGTTCAGCGTGCACACCTTGCCGCTTCCTCCAGCCATTGTCTATGTCGCGCCTTTTGTGTGGGACGATGTCGCCTTGCGTATCGGCGGCCTGGCTCCGCAGCAGGTCGGTGCGGTGCTGGCGCCGTGGTTCATGGATTGGTTCGATGCGGAGGATGCCAATCGGCTGAATGAAGAGGGGCTGTTCGGCGTAGTCCATTTTGCGAGCGATCCGCGGCCGGAAGGCGCCATGGTCGCGGTCGAACTGGATCTTGGTTCGGCGCCTGTACAGGCGCTGGAAGATTTGCTGGCGCGCTTGGCTGCAGCAGGCGCACGCGACATCCGCCTGGCCTAGGCCTGCATGATTGCGGCGAGTTCGGCGGCTACCTGTTCGGCGAACAGGTGAATGTGATAGCCGTCGACGAAACCATGATGCGCTTGAACCGAGAATGGCAGCTCAAGGCGCCCGGCGCCAGCATCCCGGAATTTGCCCCATGCGAACGATGGAATATCCGGCTGCGCCAGTACGGCGGTGGGATGCTGAATTGACGTGAAGTTCAGCCACTGTATGCAGGTGACGAATACCTGCTCCTTTGCTTCGCGCGGCGTCATGCTGCTGTATTTGCGATTCAGTGCTTCCATATTCGATGCCTGTTCGCGTGCTGCCAGGCCGCGCGCTACGAACTCGCGCAGGTCGTCCGACCATTCGAACTGGGCGAAGTTCAAGTCGTCATATTGATTCTTGACCGTGAAGGACGGTGTCAGGCGCTCGATGCGAATCACTTTGCCGTCCAGGATGCGGTAGCGGAAATTTTCCACCTTCAGCACGGAGCGCAGCACGGCGCACAGCATCACGTGGAATGGCGGCAGGCCTTGCTCTTTGCACCAAGGCCGGAAATCCGGCAACTCCAGTACGAAGGTCAGGTTCAGCGCGGGGCTGTCCATGCTGTCGAACAGCTCGAAACGGTCGAGGCGGCGCTGCAAGGAGTTGTTAACGGTTTCTGTGGAAAAGTCTGTTAACAAGGAATCCCTCCGTCTGCTAAAGCCATGATTCTAATGAGAATAATCTGGCTGCTCAATTTTGCGTCAACTCAGGCGTCCGAAGGTCAGGAAGATCCAGGCGGCGGCAATCACCACCATCCCGGCCACTGTCACGCACGACCAGGTGAAGAAATAAGCTGACAGCACGGTGGCCTGCAGCGCGCGTTCGAACAGGCAGCCCAGCCCAAAGTCAAAGGTCGCCATGACGGTCCAGCGCCGGAAATAAATCGGCAGGTAACGGCTCATGTACTTGTTGTGCTGCAGGGCGGCGTGGCGCTCGATCACGTTGCGTGCCGCGCTGACATCCTTGAACAGCCAGTCGAAGAAGATGAAGCGGTAGAGCAGGGTGCGGAAAGGCATGGCTTCGGTCGTCATGTGCGTCTCCCTTGGGTGCCTGGATATATTATCATTCCCGACATTCCTCCAAAGGAGACTAGGCATGACGGAATATCTGCGCGGTAGCTGCCTTTGCGGCGGTGTCGAATACAAGGCTGAGAAAAATTCGGTGCACAGTGCGAGCCACTGTTATTGCACCATGTGCCAGAAGCAGCACGGCGCCGCATCGGGCACGTATGCCAATGTCGCCAGCTCTGGCTTCAGTTTCGAAAAAGGCGCCGAGCTGGTGACGGAATTCCATTCTTCCGACCATGGACGGCGCGGTTTCTGCAAGGTGTGCGGTTCGACCCTGACCTGGCGCAGCACGCAGGCGCCGGACCGTATCGCTATCACGCTTGGCACCATGGAGCCTGAATATGATGGCCCGGTGCAGCGTGAGCTGCACACGGACACCAAGCCGCGCTGGCTGCCGACTGCCTGACGCCTAACGGCGGCGCAGCGTTGCCACTGCCAGCGTGCCGTCGCCGGCGCGTTCGCCGATGGTCCATTTCAAGGGCGCGCGCGGCGAGGCGCTGGTATCGCGCGCTGCCAGCCGCAAGAGGTAGTCGCCCGTCGGTAGTGCCGGTAGCGTCCAGTTGTCCTGGTAGCTGGCACTGGCGCCGCCGCCCAGAAGGGACTTCAGCTGGGCGGAAGTCTGACCCGTCCACACCACCGTGCCGGAAGCATTCACCAGTTCCGCTTTCACCAGCCACGTTTCGTAGGCCGGTGCGCTGCCGTCGTTGCGCAGCGTCGTTGTCAGCGTCAGCGCGCCGCCGGCAGTGAGGTTGACGGTGCTGCTGGCGACGGCGTAGCGATAGCCTGATTCGCGCGCCATCATCAGCAAGTCATTCTGTTCGGCCACGGACAGCGCACCCCAGCGCTCGGCATCCGGCCGGCTGGTCTCGAAATTCCCGTTGCTGAACAGCGTGATATGGAAGGCGGCGGCCTGCTGGCGTGCCGTGGCGGGATTGTTCTGCGGATCGCCGCTGCTGAACGGGCAGAATTCGGACACGAACGGCGCCTTCTGCCATTGAGCCGCAAAGGCCGCCCATTCGGCGGGACGGTTGGTCCACTGGTCGAAATAACCGTAGCGGCTCAGGCAATCCGCGCGCAAGCCTACCGGCCGGCTCGTGATGGTTTGTTCCAGCAGGCCGAAGGTCAGCGCATCCTTGCTGGAGTAGGGGATGAACATCACGTGCTGCTGGTTGGGGAATGCCTCGAAATGCATCTTCGCATATTCGCGTTTGCTGGCATCGGTCGCAGGCGTGATGCCGGCCGGTGGGTTGGCGTAGGCGCTGGAGCGCAGTGCCCATTCGCCGTATTGGCCGTACATGCCCACGTCGATCCATGCGAGGTCCGGATTGTTCGGGCCTAATGCGCTGGCCAGCGCGGTGAGAAGGGCGCGTGAGCGCTGTTGCAGCCACGGGTCGTTCCAGTCGGGGATGAAGGTCTGGCCGGGGACCGTGGTATCGGTGTCGGCCCAGAAGCCGCAGCCTGCCTGGCAATTGGCGTTGTTGACGATGTAGGCCGGGGCATAGACCACGTTGTCGTCATAGCCCGCCATCGTGCGCAGGCGGAAGGCGAACTTGCGGCCCTGGCTCCTTGCCAAGGCAAGGTCGTTCAGGATGGCGCTGAAGTTGTACTGGCCTTCGGCGGTTTCCAGGTCTTTCCAGTAATAGCGGCGGTAGGCGTCCCTGGCCGGCGCCGACTGCGGGACCAGCTCCTGGTTCTGCCAGCGATAATACCCACGCAAGGGATTGACGGTGTCGTCGCTGGCGACGGGAATCGCCGTGTATGTGCGGCTGGCATTCAAGGCAGTCCAGCCTTTCGGGCCGGCGATCGCTGGTGCGGCACTGGCCGCCAGCAGGATGGTTGCAATGATAAAGTTCAGGCGCGGCATAGGGGCTCCTGTCATTGGTCAGGTAGCGCGCGCAGCTCCTCCTCGCTGAAGCCTGCCTTGCGGCGTGCTTCCATGTTGAACGGGCCGCGTACGGTGGCCTTGTACTTTACCACCAGTTGGTCGTAGGTCGTTATCGGGTCGATTCCACGCAGGCCGCACAGGTGCCAGTACCAGCGGTTGCCGATTTCCACATGGCCGATTTCGTCGCGCAGGATGATGTCGAGGATGGCGGCCGCCGCCTCGTCGCCGGCCTGCGACAGTTTGGCACGCAGCGGTGGAATGGCATCGAGGCCGCGCGCTTCCAACGTGCGCGGCACCAGGGCCATGCGTGCCATCACGTCACCGGTGGTCTTCTCCACCATTTCCCACAGGCTGCCGTGCGCGCTGTAGTCGCCGTAGGCGCAACCAAGCGTAAGGAGATGGGCCGACAGCAGCGAGAAGTGATAGGCCTCTTCCTTCGCCACGCGCAGCCAGTCGGTATAAAACTGTTCCGGCATCGCGGGGAAGCGCCACATCGCATCCAGCGCCAGGTTGACGGCGTTGAACTCGATATGCGCCAGCGCGTGCACCAGCATGGCCCGTCCCTCCACGGTTGCCATGGAACGGCGGCCCACCAGGCGCGGCGCCACCAGTTCAGGGCGGGCAGGGCGGCCGGGTATCTGCGCATCCGGCGCGCTCAGCGCGGACGCGGCATCGAGTGCGAGTGCGCCGCCGGCCCAGGCTTCGGCCATGGCGGCGACGGCAGCGACTTTGGCAGCGGGATCGGGTTCGACCAGGCATTGCAACGCAAGGCTGCGGAGTTCAGGCTTTGCTTCCATTTTTTTGCACGAGGTAAAGATTGTCTTGCCCTGCGCTCTGTTTTCCGGCGCAGGGCCGACAGTATAGTGCCTGCGTGAGCCAGCGCACCGAACGGCCACAGGCAGGGGCGCAGAATGCCCGCATGGATACCCAAACAATATTATTTGTTGCCTGTGTGCTGTTCGGTGTTGCCGCTGCCGGCGGCATCGTCATGGCGCTGATCCGCCTGGGGAAAAAGGCTAATCCACCGCACTGGATCGCCATGCTGCACGGCTTTATCGCCGCAGCCGGCGTGACGCTGCTGGCGTACGTGACAATCTTCTCGCATGTGCCGGATTTCGCGCAGCTTGGCTTGCTGGCGCTGCTGCTGGCTGCTGCTGGCGGCGTGTGGATGAACCTGGGCCGTCACCAGCAGGGCGTGCTGATACCCAGCGCCGTCATGGTCGGCCACGCACTATTGGCGGTGGCCGGTGTCGCCTTGCTGCTGCTCGCACTCTAGTTGTAGCGCTGGTAGACCCGGGACGAGCCATCGGGCAGTACCATCAGCACGTCGTACGCGTCCTTGCGCGGCCCCTCCATGCCCGGTGAGCCCAGCGGCATGCCCGGCGCAGCCAGGCCTATCGCCTTTGGCCTTGATGCCAGCAGGCGCTTGATGTCCGCTGCCGGCACATGGCCTTCTATCGCATAGCCGTCCACCACCGCCGTGTGGCAGGAGCCGAAGCGGTCAGGAATGCCCATCTTCTCGCGCATGTCGGAAGGGTTGGCGACGTTGTACGCCTCCACCTTGAAGCCGTTGTCGCGCAAATGCTTGACCCATGCTTCGCAACAGCCGCAGGTCGCGCTCTTGTAGACGTTGACGACAGGCGCGGCAGCCATTGCCAGCACCGGCATGGCCAGCATCGCGGCCAGGAATGTTTTGCGGATCTTCATGCGCCCATGGTGCCACGGGCCTGTTCGGCCTCGACATGACCTGGGTCAAAAATATTTGTAGACGACTGGTCTAATTCGGTCTAGACTGTATTTCATGACTTCTACCAATTACGCCGACGTTCGCCAGGGCATTATCGATGCGGCGATGCCGCTGTTCATGCACAAGGGTTTTAACGGCGTCGGGCTGACAGAACTGCTCGGCGCCGCCAGGGTGCCGAAAGGCTCGTTCTATCATTACTTCGGCTCCAAGGAAGTCTTTGGAGCGGCCGTCATCGACAGCTATTTCGAGCGGACCCTGGCGCGCATCGACGATCTGCTGGCGCAGGGAGCCACCGGGCGCGAAGGCCTGCAGAATTACTTCGAGGACTGGCGCGAATGCCAGTTGGGCGAATCCAGCCAGTGCCTGGCCGTCAAGCTGGGCGCGGAAGTGAGCGATTTGTCTGAAGCCCTGCGCGCATCGCTGCATCGCGGCGTCAGCGGCATCACCACGCGGCTGGCGCAATGCATTGAACGCGGCATGGCCGACGGTTCGCTGCCGCAAGGCCTGGACGCCAAAGTGCTGGCCGTTGCCCTGTATCAGAGCTGGGTGGGCGCGAGCCTGCTCGCCAAGATCAACCATGACCGTGCGCCGCTTGATACGGCCATGGCGGGAACGCAGCAAGTACTGAATCAAACGCTGCAAGCGTGAACCGGGCGGGAATGTGACGCAGGCCTCCCGCCTTTTTTGTAATTGTCGACTAGACGACTGGTCTAATACTGAAGGGAGCATCAAAATGACTGCCACTACCAACCGCCGCATTGTCCTGGCCTCGCGCCCGCATGGCGAGCCTGTGCAGGCCGACTTCCGCCTCGAGGAAGGCCCGGTGCCGGAACCGGGCGAAGGCCAGGTCCTGCTGCGCACCCTTTACCTGTCGCTCGACCCGTACATGCGAAACTTGATGGACGAAGTCCCGCCAGCCTACGCGCCGCGCGTGGAGCTGGGCGCTACGATGGTGGGCGGCACCGTCAATCGCGTGGTGGCATCGCGCCATCCCGCTTTCAAGGCAGGCGAAATCGTGCTTGGCAACGCCGGCTGGCAGGATTACGCGCTGTCCGATGGTAGCGACCTGCGCGCCTTGGGCGACATGAAACAGCCATCGCTGGCGCTGGGCGGCCTGGGCATGCCTGCCTTCACCGCCTATGTCGGCCTGCTGGATATTGGCCAGCCCAAGCCGGGCGAAACGGTGGTGGTGGCGGCGGCGACCGGCGCGGTCGGCTCCATCGTCGGCCAACTGGCCAAACTGAAAGGCGCGCGCGTGATTGGCATTGCCGGCGGCGCCGACAAGGTGGCGTTTGCACGTGACGAACTGGGTTTTGACGTCGCCCTGGACCGCCATGACCCGCAACTGGCGCAAAAGCTGGCCGAGGCGGCGCCGGACGGCATCGACGTCTACTTCGAGAACGTGGGCGGAGCCGTTTTCGATGCAGTGTTGCCTCTATTGAACATCGGCGCCCGTGTTCCGGTGATCGGAGTGATCGCCCAATACAATCAGAATGGTGCATTGCACGGCGAAGACCGGTTGCCCAAAGTGATGTCGGCCATCCTGCAAAAGCGCATCCTGATGCAGGGCATGGTCATCCTCGATCACTACGAGACCCGCTATGAGGACTTCGCCCGCGACATGTCGGCCTGGGTTGCAGAGGGCAGAATCAAGGTTTTCGAAGATGTCTTGGACGGCCTGGAGCAGGCCCCGCAGGGCTTGATCGGTTTGTTGCGAGGCAGCAATTTCGGCAAGGTTGTAGTGTGCGTCGCAAATTCCTGAAATGTTGTATATAACACTGGCCGGGGGCTATTTCTGCGTGGCATAATTGATTTAGTTCTTAATAATAATCCTGAACAATTCATGAATGTCACCCGATTGATTATGGCGTTTTCGATGGCCCTGGCCGTCGGCACTGCAGCCGCCGCCCCCCAGCCAACCAATACCTGGGACAACCTCGTAGGCATGAAATACGCCAAGGCGCGCAAGGAAGTCATCGATGCGGGCTGGCGTGCCGACCACCGCGATGCCTCGTCCGAATGGGAGCGCCAGCTCCAGGGGCAGTTCCCCGAACTGCGGTCTTGCGAGGCCGCCAGCGGCCAGTGCACGCACTTTTTCGTGTCGTATGACGGCATCTGCCTGAAGGTAGTAACCGAAGGCGAATCCGTCGCAGCCTTCAAAGTGCGCAGCGTGGCGCAAGGCTGCCCGAAGCAGCAGTAATGTCTTTCACCCTGCGGCCAGCCGCGATGGCCGACATGGCCGAAATCATGCGGCTTGAGCGCGCCGGTTTTGCGGAGGCGATCCAGGAAACTGAGGAAGCTTTTGCCGAGCGCTTGTCTTCCGCGCCCGAAGGATGCTGGGTGCTGGCCGGCGAAGCAAAGCGTTTGTACGGCTACCTTTGTGCCGAATTCTGGCCGCTGGAGCAGGGCTTCAATTCAGCCCGCTTCGCGCGCAACCATGCTGCAGCCGAAGCCCATGTGCCAGACGGCGAAGAAGTCTACGTTTCCTCCATGGTGGTCGATCCCGCAACACGCGGCACTGGCTGGGGGCGCCGGTTGTTCCGCGACGCCCTGGTCGAAATGTTCGCCCGCCACCCACGCTTGCGCAGCACGATCCTGATCGTCAATCCCGAATGGGATGCGGCCCGCCGCATCTACCGCGCCGAAGGCTTTGCCGAAATCGGCGAAATCGAGGGCTATTTCGCCTCCGGCAGCGGCCAGCGCCTGCCCGCCATCGTCATGCGCCGCAACTGACCGGGATTATGCATAATGGTCGCCATGCGAGTCGCGACCTTCAACATCAACGGAATCGGCGCCCGCCTGCCGGCGCTGCTGCAATGGCTGAATGAGACCCAGCCTGACGTGGTGTGCCTGCAGGAGCTGAAAGCCCCGCACGAAAAATTCCCCGAAGCTGCAATCAACGACGCCGGCTATGGCGCCATCTGGCACGGACAGAAAAGCTGGAACGGCGTTGCCATCCTGGCCCGCGGCACCACGCCGGTGGAACTTGGCCGCGCCTTGCCCGGTGATCCGGAAGATGTACAGAGCCGCTATATCGAAGCGATGGTGGGCAAGTTGCTGGTTGCATGCTTGTACCTTCCCAATGGCAATCCGGCGCCCGGTCCCAAATTCGATTACAAGCTCAAATGGTTCGATCGCCTGATAGCGCGCGGAGAAGAACTGGTAGTGTCGAAAAAGCCGGTCATCATGGCCGGCGACTACAACGTGATGCCGACCGAGCTCGATGTGTACAAGCCGGAGCGCTGGGTTGACGACGCGCTGTTCCGCCCCGAAACGCGCGCAGCCTTCGCAAAGCTGGTGGGGCAGGGCTGGACCGACGCCCTGCGCACGATGCATCCCGACGAAAAGATCTACACTTTCTGGGATTACTTCCGCAACGCCTTTGGCCGCGACGCCGGCCTGCGCATCGATCACCTCCTGCTGAATCCGGTGCTGGCGCCGCTCCTGCGCGGCGCGGATGTCGACCGGGTAGTGCGTGGCCGCGAGAAGCCCAGCGACCACGCGCCGACATGGGTTGAGTTAGAGGGCGCCTTCTAAAATTTTCGCAACTGTTGTTTCCACGCGGTATATTGGCTTCACTCCGGAGTTGATCGTTTTGCTAACACTAACCCGAGGAGGCACCATGCGTTACGCACGCAATGCAGCACTGTCCGCACCATCGGCCGAAGCCGAGCCCCTGAACCAGCTGAACATGACGCCGCTGATTGACGTCATGCTGGTCCTGATCATCATGCTGATCGTCACCATCCCGAAAGCCAATCATTCCATCGGCATGGACATGCCGCGGCACAGCGGCGCTATCGAGAAGCTGGCCCAGACGCTGGAAGTCGATTTCGACGGCACGCTGTGGTGGAACGGCGCCCAGCTCGCAAGCCGCGCCGCGCTGGAAGAAAAGCTGGCGGCGCTGAAAGGCGACGACAGCATCCAGCTGCGCTCCAACGGCCTCGCCCCATACAAGGTCGTAGCCGGCGTGCTGGCCACGGCCCAGCGGCTCGGGGTACGCAATATCGCCATCGTAGGAAACGAGCGCTTCCAGTAACCCCAAGTCGGGGTCAGGTCTGTCATTTGGACACCCATGCGGGTTCCTTGATTTATCTCAATACGCAAATTTCGATGATTTCGCGTATTGAGCTAGATCAAACGATTGCGCTAACTGTCCGATTGACAGACCTGACCCCGAATAAAAAAAGGGCGCCGCGAGGCGCCCTTCGTGCTTGGAGAAAGCAGTAACTTAGTTGCCGCAGCCCAGGGATTGGATGCGGTTGTAGGCTGCCTTGGCTTGCACCAGGCCGTAACCGGTCTTGTTATCCTTGCCGGCCACGTCCAGGTCCAGTGCGGACTTGGTCAGGGAGGCGCGGATCTGCGAGCCGGTGCAGCTTGGGAAGTAGGACCATACCAGCGCCGCTACAGCCGATACGTGCGGGGTTGCCATCGAGGTGCCGTCGTAGAAGGAGTAGTTGGTCGGCTTCACTTCCACAGTCGCGGACTGGCCGAGCTGGTTCTTCATCGCTGCGCCGTCAACGTCGGTCGCGGTGACCGATGGGATGCTGGTCACGGTCGTGCCCAGGGTGCCGCCGAAGCTGCCTGCTGCGTTGTTGTACACGATGGCGCCAACGCCGCCGGATGCCTGGCAGTTCGACACTTTGGTCGCGAAGTCTACGGTGCCGCGCTGGATCAGGCAGACCTTGCCGGATACCGAGCTGTTGACCGCATCGCCCAGGCCGAAGTCAGCCAGCGGAGCAGTGCGGGTCACTTTTGGCGAACCGTCCATATCGCCTGGGGTGTACACGGTCGAACCTACGCTCAGGTGGGATTCGGAACCGGCGCCCATCGGCACGGTCGACAGCACAGCCACGCCTGGGCCGGAGATTTCAACCTTGCTGTTGTACTGCGAGAAGTCGGCCCATTGCTTGTTCTCGTTCACAGCGGCGACCATCATCACGCTGGCGTAGCCGGCTGGGTAGGAAATCACGGTGTTGCCGTCATTGCCTGCTGCGGCGATCGACAGCACGCCTTTGGTTTGCAGGGTGTCGAAGGCTTTCTTCTCGGTCTGGCTGGAGCGGCCGCCGCCCAGGGACATCGAGATCACGTTCGCGCCGGCTGCGCCGCACTTGTTGGCTGCAGTTGCCAGGGTCGAGGAGTATGCCCAGCCATCAGCGCCGAACACTTTGACGATGTGCAGCTTCAGCTTCTTGTTCGGGTTCACGCCAACCACGCCCAGGCCGTTGTTGATGCCGGCGATGGTGCCTGCAACGTGCGAGCCGTGGTGGTTTTCGTCGGTATTCCAGTTGCCGGTGCCGGAGTCGTACTCGCCGGTCACCACGTTGCCGTTCAGGTCTTCGTGGGCGTTGTCGTAGCCGGAGTCAATGATGCAGACCTTGCGGTTGGAGGTGTTCGCATCGGACAGCTGGTCCGCTTGCACAGCCTTGATGCCCCATGGTACGAGCTGGCCCAGCTGGTATGGGGTGCCGGTCGAAGGCGAGGTGGTGGCGAACAGCTGGCGCTTGACGTCCTCTTCAACCAGGATCACGTTCGGGTTGTGTTCCAGGCCCTTGATGGCCTGGGTCGGCACTTCGATCGCCATCGCGTCCATGCCGAAGATTTCATGTTTGATGTTGCCCTTGGCAGCAGCGACGGCCGATTTCATGGCGGCTGCCTTGCCTGGCTGGAATTGCACGATGACGCGGGTGGTGTCGTTGGCGGCGAAAGCCTGGCCAGCAGCACCGACAGCAACTACTGCAGCCAGCAGCTTGGCGCCGGCAGCGATTTTCGAAACCTGGAATTGCTTTTGAACCATGGAAATTCTCCCACTCTTGTGTAAGGTGTATGTCCCCGGGCCGTTGTTCGGCGCGAATATTATTTGCCGTATCGCAAAGATTTTGCGTTCGACAGGACTGAGTGTATGGAGAAAAACGCAAGAAATCTATCGAAATGTCTCCAGTTGTATCCAGCTGTTGAATTTGGCATACACATTTGTTAAGAATGAGACATTTTGAAAGTCACTGTCTCAAACTGGACAAACGGAGCCTGGTTTTGCCGTATGCTGCCCGGCATGGACGACTTTATTGAAATCTACGACGGCGCCCTGACGCCCGATCAATGCCAGCAAATTCTGGCGCGCTTCGAAGCCAGCGGCAAAGCCGTGCGCGGCAAGACCGGGCAGGGCGTGGACGTGGCCAAGAAGGACAGCTACGACCTGACCATCAGCCAGCACGCGGAATGGAACGATGTGTCGAACTTGATGATGGCCAGCGTGCTGACCCACCTGTCGGCCTACATGGACAAGTACCGCATGCTGCTGACCGGCGCCTTGTCGCCGCGCGTGGCCGATCCGGAGAGCGGCCAGCCGGTCACGCTCAATATCGACAATTTCGAGCGCTGCGGCCGGCCCTACCTGGCGGAGCTGATCCAGTCCATGTACCGCTGCGGCCCGATCAATGTGCAGAAATACCTGCAGGCCAGCGGCGGCTACCACCATTGGCATTCCGAGATCTATCCGCAGAATGCCAGTTGTGAAACGCTGCACCGCGCCTTGCTGTTCCAGTTCTACCTGAACGACGTGGCGGAGGGCGGGGAAACGGAGTTCTTCTATCAGCAGCGCAAGGTGGAAGCGCGCCAGGGCCGGCTGATCATCGCGCCGGCCGGCTTCACCCATACGCACAAGGGAAATGTATCGCGCAGCGGCGATAAATATGTGGCTACTTCGTGGATCCTGTTCCAGCGCGCCGAAGCGATGTTCGGCGCGCCGGCTTGAGGCGCGCGTTGGAAGGGATCAGGCGCGGCGACGGCGGCGTACCAGGGCCATTGCACCCAGGCCGCCCAGCAGCAGGGCGCCGCTGACGGGTTCCGGCACGTCGGCCGGAGGCGCGGCGCGCTCGCCGTCAACGCTGAGATTGTCGATTGCCCAGCTCTCGTCGTCGCCTGCCTGCCACACGTTGCCGGAAGCGAAGAACTCGATGGTGTGCACGCCGGCAGCCAGGTTGCCCAGGTTGAAGGTCATGTTATAGGCCTGGTCTTCCGAGCCGGAGAAACCGAGGTGGGTGTGGGACAGCAGGGTCAGGTGCGAGTCGGAAGCGGATGCGCCGAAAGTGTCGAAGTTCTGCTGGTACAGCAGGGTGCCGTCGACGCGGATATTGAAGTAATCCGGGCCGCAGCAGTTACTGCCATCCCACGAATCGATGGCGCCGAACGACAGTTTCAGCGTGGCGTCGCTGACCGCGCCTTCAAGATTCAGGTTCAGGACCGAGGCGGCTGCTGGATTGCCCGCGGCCGAGTTGCGCAGCATCTGGTTGCCAAAACCCACCTGGCCGTAGCCCTGGGTCCCGGTCAGGAAGCCGGCGCCGGTGAAACCGTTCGCGTTGGCTTCGAAATTGTTGGAGTAGAGGACGGATGCCGACGCCGGGATGGTGGCGGCTGCTGCCAGTGCGGCGAGGATTGCTTTGAATTTCATTAAGGTTTCCATAATTATTGTTGGTCAAACAGGAATGCCTTAAAGCAAATCTTGTGCCACGTAAATAAATCAATGACTTATGCAAGAAGCATTTATCGACTGTAAAGTTTTCCGACAGCAATTCGCCAATCGAGATTGACGCCCAGGCTGGCCAGGATGATCAGGGCGAAGCCCGTGACCTGCCACGCGCTGATCAGGTGGCCATAGACCACGTAGTCCCAGCACACCGCCGCTGCGGGATAAATGAAGGTCAGTACCGCGATCGCCGCCGTTTCCATGTGCGGCGTGGCGCCGTAGATCATTACGTAGGCCAGGGCAGTGGGCACCAGGCCGAGGGTGGCGAGCCAGCCCCATTGCGCGGCGTCCAGGCCGCCGGGGGGAATCCTGGTGAAGGCGGCCAGCAGCAGCGCGCCGGCCATGCAGTGCACCAGGGCCGTCAGGTGTGGCGGCGTGCCGCGCATCGACTTGGTGGCCAGCGTTACGCCCGCGTAGGCCAGGGCGCCGGTCAGTGTGCTGGCGATGCCGAGCAGGTAATTGGCGTCCATCGGCGCGTCGAAGCGCACGCCGCAGGCCAGCGCCAGGCCGCCAAAGCCCAGTAACACCCAGGCCAGCTTGTTGGCCGCCAGCCGTTCGCGCAGGATCAGCGCGCCGAGCAGCAGCACCATGAAGGGCTGCACGTGGAAGACAATGGTGGCGACCGCGATGCCGATGCGCCGGATCGCTTCGAAGAACGTCACCCAGTTCACCACCATCAGCACGCCGCTGAAGGCCGCCAGCCTGAATGCGCGCGGCGGCATGTTCTCGCGCCTGAACATGCCTTTCCAGCCGCAATAGAGCGCCAGCGCAAGGGCGCCGATGGCGCAGCGGAAGAACACTGTGGTGACTGGATCGAGGCCCGCCTCCTGGACGTAGACACCCAGGGTGCTCAGCATGAGCATGGCGACGGTGTAGGGGAGGACGGGATGGCGCATTGCCATCATCATCGCATGAAAAAAGGGGACGTATCCCTTAAAAAAAAGGGTACGTCCCCCTTAATGGGTACGTCCCCTTTTTTTTACTGCACGGTGAGGATGACCTTGACGCTGTCGTCGACGGCGGATTTCTCAATATAGCCGATAGCCTGCACGTCGGCTGCCACGGCTTTCTTCACTTCGGCGCTGGACTCGTACTCCTTGGGCGCCGTTCCTTTGCCGGTAAACACCAGCTTCGACCACTGCGCCTTGACCTGGGCGCTGTCCTTGCCCAGCACCTTCTGGCTGAATTCATTGCGCAGCGGGCCTTCGGTGTGTTCGACCGGCGTGAACAAGGTCGATTTGCCGAGGAAGAATTGGGCCGCCTGCTCGCTGAACATGCGCGAGGCCGGGTTCTTCGGATTGACGATCACCACAATTTCGGCTGCCAGCGCGGGCAGGGCGGCACACAACATCGCTGCGGCAAGCAGCGGCTTGATTCGCTTGTCCATGGCTGCCTCCTCAGAACACGAAGTCGAGAGCTACCGCATACACATTCACCGACTCATTGAAGCCAGGCTTGTAATTGATGAATGCGCCGGGGCCATCTTTCGGCTTGATGTGGTCGACCTGTACTTTCAGTGCCAGCGACTTGTAGAAGTCCCAGCGCACGCCGATCGCGTCGGACGATTGCAGGGCCGCCTTGGCCAGGCCGTTCACGCCCGCGGCAAGCGGCGCCAGCGGTCCGCTGGTGGGCAAGCCGGCGACGCTGCGGTCGGACTTCTGCTTGATGCTGCCGTGGTAGTAGTAGGGCAGGAACTTGCCGAAGCGGTAGCCAGCCATCGCGTACCACGAGTTGGTGTCGTGCACGATCAGCGTATCGGTGCGGCGCATGGCGTATTCGGCCTGCAGCACCACGTTTTTCCAGTCCATGGTGCCGCCTACGGAGGTGAAAGTGCCCTTCACGTCGTTCAGCGGCATCATGTTCGCCACCGAAGCCAGGCCCACGGTGCGCAGCGTGGTCACCAGCCCGGTCAGCGTGGGGTTGTCGACCACGCTGAAGTCGGCCTGGGCGCGGCCGAAGCGCAGCGTGAACGGGCCGTTTTCCGCCACGACGTGCAGCAGCAGCATCTTGCGGAACTCGATGTTCTGCGCCGGCTGGTCGACGTCGGCCCGACCGGTGCCAAGCTGCACGCTCAGCGAGGTATCGCCGAAGCTGTGCTGGTACAGCACGTCGACGCCGTCGAAGGAATCGAGCGTGACCTGGCGATAGACTTCAGCGGGCGGGCGCAGCATGGTGTTGGCATAGCCCACATTGCGGAAGTCGGAAATCATGTAGATCGGCGCGCCCATGCGGCCGACGCGCACGCTGAAATCGTCGTTGAGCTTGAACTTGGCGAAAGCCCACGCGGCCTGGGCGCGGTAATGGTCGATGGCGTCCTTGCGCACCAGGCCCTGGCCGGTGAACGAGATCATGTCGTTGACCTTGACCGTGGCCTGGATGCCGAAATTCGAGTCGACGCCGGTGCGCCAATCCTTCTTCACGCCGGATGCCTGGTTGGGCCGGATGAATTCTGCGTCGTCGGTGTCGGTGGAGGTCAGGGCAGCGGTGCCAAAGCCGCTGATGGTGACGGTAGGCCCGCCTTCCTGGGCGCTTGCCGTGATGGTGAAACTGGCTGCTGAAAGCGCGGCAAGCGCGCTGCACATTCTTTTCATCGTCATGCTCTCTCCCGTTGTTATTGGTGGTGAACAAGCTGACTACGGGGCTAAGTGTCACAGATTGCAGGCAGGTGCGCCACCGTTCGTGGTAGGCGCGCAACAATGAAAAAAGCCCGCTACTGCGGGCTTTCATGTGGGGAGGGTGCTGCTTACTTCGCTTTGCCCAGTTCGGAGCGGTGGCGCGAGTAGCCGAAATACACGACCAGGCCGATGGCCAGCCAAATGCCGAAGGCGATCCAGGTAATGGCCGACAGGAAGGCCATCAGGGCCAGGCAGAAGGCGACCGCCAGGCCCGGAACCACCGGCACGCCAGGGCAGCGGAAGGCGCGGTGCAGGTCGGGTCGCTTCTTGCGCATGATGATCACGGCGATCGACACCAGGCAGAAGGCAGCCAGGGTACCCATGTTGACCAGTTCGGCCAGCACGTTCAGCGGCACCAGGGCGGCGATGAAGCCGAAGATCAGGCCGACCATCCAGGTGGCGAAGAACGGGGTGTGGTATTTCGGGTGCACCTGGGACAGCTTCTTCGGCAGCAGGCCGTCGCGCGACATGGCGAAGATGATGCGGGTCTGGCCGTAGGCCATCACCAGGATCACGGTGGTCATGCCGAGAATGGCGCCCAGCGATACCCAGCCGGCGAACCAGTTTTCACCGGCGTATTGCAGGGCCAGCGAGACCGGGTGGTCGACGCCCAGGAATTGCTTGTAAGGGACGATGCCGGTCATGATGCCGGCCACGATCACGTACAGGATGGTGCAGACGGCCAGCGAGCCGATGATGCCGATTGGCAGGTCGCGCTCAGGGCGCTTCACTTCTTCGGCGGCGGAAGTTACGGCGTCGAAGCCGATGAAGGCGAAG
Source organism: Pseudoduganella sp. R-43 (assembly GCF_049913255.1). Lineage (NCBI taxonomy): Bacteria > Pseudomonadati > Pseudomonadota > Betaproteobacteria > Burkholderiales > Oxalobacteraceae > Pseudoduganella > Pseudoduganella sp. R-43. The sequence goes on along the minus strand of NZ_CP183988.1, from coordinate 4,393,530 downwards.
AACACCAGGGCCGCCGCGCTCATCACGCCGGAGGCGCCGAAGGGCATGAATGGCTGCCAGTTAGCTGGCTGCACGTGGCCGGCGCCAACGCCGATGAACAGCAGCACCACGCCGATCTTGATGACCACCATGATGTTGTTGACGCGGGCCGATTCGCGCACGCCCCAGCCCAGCATGGCGGTCAGCACGATCATGATCACGAAGGCTGGCAGGTTGAACAGGGTGGTCGTGCCAGGCACGGCGCCAGGGGCGGCGGTCAGCGCGGTCGGCAGGTGGATGCCGATGCCGGCGATCAGCGATTGGAAGTAGCCGGACCAGGCCACCGACACGGCGGACGTGGCAAGGCCATATTCGAGCATCAGGTCCCAGCCGATCATCCATGCCACCAGCTCGCCCAGGGTGGCGTAGCTATAAGTGTAGATGGAGCCGGCCACCGGAACGGTCGAGGCGAATTCGGCGTAGCACAGGGCGGCGAAACCGCAGGCCAGCGCTGCGACCACGAAGGAAATCGTCAGGGCCGGGCCAGCGGTCAGTGCGCCGGTGCCGGTCAAGACGAAGATGCCGGTACCGACGATGGCGCCAATGCCCATCAGCACCAGGTCCATCGGACCCAGCACTTTCTGCAGGCCGCCCGGGGTACGGGTGGCTGCTACCATGTCGTCCAGGTTCTTAGTCCTAAAAATGCTCACTAGTCTCTCCAATATCTCTTCTCTTTTGGGATCGCCAAAAAAAGGCTGCCGCATATTAGCACACGGGTTTGAGGGGGATGTTGTAGGATTGTAAATCTGAATTGTTTGTTGCCTTAAAAGTCCTTGCCCCACAGATGAAATATATGATACTCGCCGCGGCTGCTGCCGCGACCACTTTTGCCGGCGCCGCCTTCGCCCAGCCGATGCCGCCGCAGCCCGATACCCCGGCCTATAAAGCCTGCATGGCGGAGGAGGGCGAACTGCGTCCCCAGCGCCAGGCCCTGGCGCGCCGCTTCCGCGAGCATGAAGCGGCACTGGAGCGCACTTCGGCCGCGCTGTCGGCGCACGAAGCCGCATCGGCCCAGGTCAATCGGACCGACAACGCGGCCGTCGCCGCATACAATGCCCGTCAGGATGAATTGAACGCCCAGGCAGCGAGCCTGAACGCGGCCGGCACCAGCCTGGAAAAAGAGCTGCATGCCTTCAATGCTCGCGTCGCTGCCGGCAATATCCGCTGCGGCAACATCCTCGCGCCTTATAAAGTTCGCAAGAAGGAGAAATGATGCGCAAGATCCTCGTCCTCGCCTTCGCGCTGGCCGGCGCCAGCGTCCAGGCCGCGCCGCTGCCGGCGCCGGCGCGTGCCGAAGTCGACGCGCTGCTGACGCGCTTGCAATCGTCCGGCTGCCAGTTCAACCGCAACGGCAGCTGGTATAGCGGCGCCGACGCCAGGACCCACCTGCTGCGCAAGCTGGAATATCTCGAGAAGAAAGACTTGGTCAAGAACGCCGAGCAGTTCATCGAGCTTGGCGCCAGCGCCAGCAGCTCGAGCGGCAAGCCATATACGGTCAAGTGCGGCGCGGCGGCGCCGGTAGAAAGCAAGGCCTGGCTGAGCGCCGAGCTGAAAGCCATCCGCGCGCACTGACTGCGAGGCTAGCGGTATAGTGGGCCAGGAGGACAGCCCGCCATGCACCACCAGACCGCCAGCATCGCCACGCCCGCCGGAGAAGTGGAAGGCACGCTCGACCTGCCGATAGGGGCGAAGGGCGTGGTCTTGTTCGCGCATGGCAGCGGCAGCAGCCGCTTCAGCCCGCGCAACAATTTCGTGGCCGGCGTCTTGCGCACGGCCGGCATCGGCACCTTGCTGATGGACTTGCTCACGCCTGCCGAGGACGACGTCTACCGCATCCGTTTCAATATCATCCTGCTGACCGAACGCCTTGGCATGGCGGCCGACTGGCTGGCGGCGTCCGAAGCGGCGCGCGGCCTGCCGCTTGGCCTGTTTGGCGCCAGTACCGGCGCCGCAGCGGCCTTGCAACTGGCCGCTGAGCGCAAGGGCGGGGTGGCGGCCGTCGTTTCGCGTGGCGGACGGCCCGACCTGACCGGGCAGGTGGCGCTGGCGCGCGTGACGGCGCCAACCCTGTTCATCGTGGGCAGCCGCGATGAAGGCGTCATCGAACTCAACGAATCGGCCTACCTCCAGCTGAATTGCAAAAAACGCATCGACATCGTGCCCGGGGCGACTCATCTGTTTGAAGAGCCGGGCGCACTGGAAGAAGTGGCCCGCCTGGCGCGCGACTGGTTCAGCCAGCACCTTTCATCATGAATGGTGAAGAATGGTGAGAATGCGTGCATTTTTAACCCCATCTGCATCGCTATAATTTTCCCCATCTATTGGGAGAGCGTATGGCGCTGCATTTGAAGAAGGCAATGTTCAGGAATTCATTAGTCAACAGCGTTGTTTGTGCCGCGCTGGCTGCCATTCTCATCCCATTGCTTGGCGCACCCGGCGGCATGCTTTGGCCAGGCATGCTGATTTGCAGTGTCGGCGTGCTGACCTTCCTGCGCACTGCCTGGAAGATCAGGAAAGGCCTGCTGTCCCGCCTGCAGGACCTCGCCTCTTACGTGCATATCGATCGCGACAGCGAGCAAGCGCGCAAGCAGGTCGACTGGAGCCTGATCGACGATTACGCGACCCAGCTCGCCACCCGCGGTTTTCGCCCGCTTGGCGACTATACAACCTATCCAAGTGCGCCAACCCTGGCCGGTGTCGCTGCCATGTTCACGGACGCCGAAGGCAGCATGATTATCGAAATCCAGCAATTGAAGCTCTTGCCGCAGGCAGGCAAGGCTGCGCTGAACGATGGGATCTATTTCAGCATCATGTCGATGGTGGGCGGCAGCATTCGTGTGGTCACCAGCAACCATAAGCCGATGGCTGTCACCTACCTGATGCGTGGCGAGCACGATGTGACGACTGCACGGCCGGGCAGCGGACTGATGGAACTGCTTGCGACGCACACCGATCTGCTGTCCCGCCTGCGCGAACGGGTCGGCAAGGCGCCTTCCACCGGCTTGACTGTCGAACGTTATGTATTGGCAATTCGCGAGGCCCAAGCCCAGGCACGCAGCCGTCTCAGCGCTATGAGCGGCTATGCGATTGCCTGCGCGGTCGACCGCTTCGATGCCGACCGTTTGCTGCGCTGGACGCCGCAGATTGCGGACCTCAAGGAAGTACCGCAGCGTCGCCTGGAGGAACTGGACAACGGCTTCGGTTCGGACGTCCAGCCGCCAATCTTCCACGAATCACTGGCGACGCAATTCTGAGGGCAAGGCTGGAAGCTGGTAGCGTGCGCCGGCCAGGTTTCTAAGACTGCGATACTGATTCACTTGCATAGGAAGAAACCCCATCATGAAAATCAGCAACCGACTGATCATTACCCTGGCAATTGCCTTGATTGGCCTGCTGTTCGTCGGCGCCGAGGGCATCTGGCAACTGCGCGATGCCCAGCGCCGCATGGAGCTGGTGCAGACCCGCCTGATCCCCAGCGTTTCAGCCATCAATGCCGCCAAGGCGGCGGTGAGCGACAGCCGCCTGGCCGGCTACCGCCTGTCGGTGTTTTCCAACCTGCCCGACAAGGCCGCGTTGGACAAGGCCTACAACGACGCCCACGCCAACTTCGACAAGGTGCTGGCCGATTACGCGAAGAACAACGTCTTCGACGAGACCGACCGCAAGATGCTGGAGCAGGACAAGGCGGCAATGGAAACCTACCGCCAGGCGCTGGTGCCGTTTATCGCCGCCTCGCATGCCGGCGACATGGACGCCGTGCGCGCCACCCTGGTGGCTGGCTCGCCGCTGGCGCTGGGCGCGGCCGGCGTCAAGAAAAGCCTGGATGACCACGTCGCCTACAACCAGAAGCTGATTGAAAAGGTCAAGGCCGACAGCGATGCGGATTACTCGAAGGCGCTGACCATCCTGGTAGCGGTCACCGTGGCCGTGCTGCTGGTGGTGGCGTTCATGGGCTACAAGATGTACCTGGTGATTACCGGTGGCCTGGACAGGATGCAGGGCACGATGGAAAACGTCAGCTCCTCGCTGGACCTGACGCACCAGGTCGAGGTGGAGCGCATGGATGAAATCGGCCATGCCGGCGTGGCCTTCAACAAGCTGCTCGGTGAAATCGGCGGCGTGGTGGGCACGGCCCGGTCGGCGGCCGATGCGGTCAGCACCGCTTCGCGCCAGATCGCAGCCGGTACCGGCGACCTGAATAACCGTACTTCGGCGCAGGCCGCGGCACTGGAGGAAACCGCCTCCAGCATGGAGGAACTGACCTCCACCGTGAGCCAGAACTCGGACAATGCGCGCCAGGCCAACCAGTTGGCGCAGAACGCCTCGCAGATCGCGGTGCAGGGCGGCGAGGTGGTGAAGGAAGTGATCGACACCATGGCGTCCATCAATGCCTCCTCGCACAAGATCGTGGACATCATCAGCGTGATCGACGGCATCGCCTTCCAGACCAATATCCTGGCGCTGAACGCCGCGGTGGAAGCGGCCCGCGCCGGTGAACAAGGGCGCGGCTTCGCCGTGGTGGCAACCGAGGTGCGCAGCCTGGCGCAACGCTCGTCCGCGGCGGCCAAGGAAATCAAGGCGCTGATCGACGACAGCGTGGAGAAGGTCGATTCCGGCACCAGGCTGGTGGTGCGCGCCGGCGACACCATGAGCGACGTGGTGGCCAGCGTGAAGCAGGTATCCGACATCGTGGCCGAGATCAGCGCCGCCACCGCGGAACAGAACGCAGGCATCGCCCAGGTGCACCAGTCGATTACCTCGATGGACCAGGTCACGCAGCAAAATGCGGCGCTGGTGGAGGAAACCGCGGCGGCGTCGCAAGCCTTGCAGGACCAGGCGGAAGTCCTGGCCCGGGCGGTGAGCGCGTTCCGCATCGGCGCCGCCCACCTGAAGGCGGCGCCGGTGCTGCGCGCTGCCAGCAGCGCCCCCGTTTCCACCGCCGTTGCGGTGCGCCCGGCGCGGCAGCGCAAGGTTGCCAGCGCCACCGCCGGCGACGAGTGGGAGCAGTTCTGAGTTTGTTAATATTTTTAGAATACTTTTTCATCTGTCCGTCATAAATTGACGCTATCGTCTGGACTCTTTTCAACCAGGAGACACCAGATGAAACTGAGCACCATCGCTGCCAGCCTCGCGCTGGCAGCATCCGCAGTAAGCCTTCCGGCCCACGCATGGCAGCAGGAAACGCACCGTCGTATCGTGCTGGACGCAGTCAATTACATGAAGGCCAATCCTGGTACCACCAACTACAACAAGCTGCTCTCCGGCGTCACGCGCGCCGGTTACACGATGGACCAGTTCGCGGCAGCGCTGGGGCAGGGCGCGTACGACGTGGACGACTTTGCCGACACCTATATCTGCGGCGCCACCACCGGCAATTGCCAGCTGGCGCCGGTGTGGGGCGCCGGCGCGAGCATCGTCAAGTACACCACCTTCTGGCATTTCCAGAACCATACCTCCGGCCGCGATGTGCACGGCAATCCGTTCGGCGGCTACAACTACGCGAAGATGGCGGTGGCAGGCGACATCGACAACCTGGCGGCGAGCTGGCTGTATGGGGATTACCTGGACGACGGCGCCGGCGGCCTGAAAGGCTGGTTCGGCGACGGAAGCAAATACAACGCCTACGGCATCACCGAAGCCCACTACCGCTTGGGCGGCTATTCGACCGCGTCCATGTATGCCGACTTCGAAGCGGCGCCATTCCAGCCGATCGACAACCTGGGCCAGTACTGGTTCTCGCAATTCCTGGCGCAGCCGACCGCGCAGTCGCTCGGCTTCGTGCTGCATACCACCGACCTGCTGCAGCCGCACCACACCTGGACCACTTCCGCCCACGACCACTCGGGCTGGGAGCAATGGGTGTACGACTACTACGACAGCGAACGCCTGAACGACTCGGCGCTGGTGACTGCCGCCATGGCTGATTTCACGCCGGTGGCTGCAAGCGGCAGCGATATTCGTCCATTGCTGACCCAGGGCGGCACCTATTCGTACGCGAACGGCGGCATCGTGCTGTCTTCGACCGCGCATGGTGATCGCGTGGCGGTTGGCAAGAAGATGATCCCGCACTCGATCGCCATGGTGGTCCACGTGCTGAACCGCGCCGCCGAGCGCCTGGCCAACTGATGGCCGCCCGCCACTTCGTCGCCGCCGTCGCCGCAGTGCTCGCCGGAGCAAGCGCGGTGGCGGGCCCCACCGCGCCCGGCGCCGCCATCGCCGCCCGCATCGACGGCGAGCCGGTTTATGCCTTCACGCTGGACGCTCTTTGGCAACAGCGCCGCGCCGCCAAGCCCTCGCTGGAGCGGCGGGCGGTGCTGGATGACATCATCCAGGTTCGCCTGCTGGCGGCACGTGCCGGCAACGCAGCGCCAAAAGTGCAGCCCGGCGCCACGGTAGCCTTTGCCCCGGAAGTCATGGTGGAAGAACGCCTTGTCGCAACCCTGCGCGAAGTGTATGGAAAGGACATCGACACCGCCGTGAAGGCGCAGCCGGGCGCCACGCTGGAGAGCCTGGTGATTGCGCAGCCGCCGATGTCGCAGCCGCAGCTGGACGCCATTTTCGGCCGCCAGGGCCGCTTGAAGCTGGAGATCGCGCTGACCGCCGAACAGCAGTCCCTGGCCGGCAAGGCCGACGTCCTGCGCTACCGGCTTCCCGGCGGCGAACCAGCTAGCGTCACCCTTTACGACGTGTACCACCGCCAGAACGTCCAGGGGCGGCTGGCGCTGTCGCAGCAACCGGCCAGCGTCGCAGCACAGCAGGCACGCCGCATCGTCGCCAACGCATTCGTGCTGCACTGGGCCCGACAACGCTTCGGCGCCGAAGCCGTGGCGGACCTGCGCAAGGTCATCGAGGATGGCGACACGGTGGTGGCGCTGCAGAACCTGCACGGCGTCGGCCTCGATACCGACGCCGGAAGCCCGCTGCTGAATCGCCTGTCCGGCGAAGTCAGTGCGCAGGAGATTGAAGGCTTCTACCGCGAGCACAAGGACTTGTTCGCCCGCGTCGACAGGGTCCGCGCCCGCCACATCCGGGTAGCGGACGAAGCGCAGGCGCAGCGTGCGGTGAGGGCATTGCAGCAAGGCGCAGGCTTCGCCGCCACTGCACGCCGCATGTCGCGCGCCGGCGACGCAGCCAAAGGCGGCGACCTTGGCTGGATCAGCGCCGACGGCAGCAAGGACTGGCTGGCCAGCCTCGCCTTCAGCCAGCCGCCGGGCAAGCCATCCGCCCCGGTCCGGGCACCGGTCGGCCCGAACGAGAACGCCTACTGGGAAATCGTGCTCGTTGAAGAACAGGTCCATGGCGCCCACCCGCTGCAATCGGAAACAGTGCGCTACCAGGCCAGCCGCATGATCGCGCTGCAGAAAGCCAGGCAGCAGCTAAGCCAGATGATCGAACAGTCGCGCCGCACAGTGCGCATTGAAATCGCAGAGGCGCCATGAAACACTGGCAAGCCATCGCCGTCATCGCCGCTATTGTCGCCGCCGTCGTTGGCCAATGGTACTTCGCCAGCGTTCGCGAAACGACGCCCCCTCCCCAGGCGCCCGCCGTCACACCACCCAAGCCCGCACCGCCGGCCCCCATGCCCGCACCGGGGGCTGGCGAACGTCCGGCGATGGCTGATACGGGCGAAGGCGATGGACTGCGCCGCGTGCCGATCCCGCCGGTCGACGCGCGGGCGCCAGCCTGGCTCTCGCTGGCCCAGGCACGGGAATCCGGCGATGCCCGCACCCCGCCGATCCAGCACGACGCCCCGGCCGAGCACCCCGACGCCAGCGTAATGGCCGACCCGCAAGCCTACGCCGCTCATGAGCTGGCGCAGAAACAGCGCCTGGCCGCGGCCTACGCCCAAGCCGCAGTCCCCGAACTAGCCCGTCTGCATTCCGATCTCGAGCAAGGTCGCGAAGCCGGCGTGCCGCCTGAGGAGCTGGCCAAAGTCGCAGAAAAGATCCGCCGCATCGAACAGCAGCGCCAAGCCGCCGACAACATGCGTTCAAGATAAAAGTCGGGGTCAGGTCTGGCAATCCGCCATTCTTTTCGCAATGCGAAAAGAATGGCGGATTGCCAGACCTGACCCCGACTTTCAAACTAATAAGCTGGCCAAGGGCTTGATGATCTCGTCGTCGGTCCAGTAGGCGGTGTGGGAGAGCGGGTTCCAGCTCTTGGTCATGAAGTCGAGGATGCCCTGGCCGGCGTTGACGACGCGGTCTTCGACCAGGGTTTCGTAGCCGCCTTCCAGCGGCTGCAAGGGCCAGCCGAGTGCATCGTCGGGGTCGTACAGGTTGAGCCAGGTGAATGCTGGATTGGGCTTGATGATCGGCTTGACGTCCATGCGCTGGTGGGCGGAGACGAAGACCGGGATATTGCAACCGGTCGTCACGAAGGTGCGCACCGTGCCGCATTGCAGGAACTTGCGCTGCTCGGCAGTCAGGCTGTCGGCCATGCGGCCCGGCTTCCAGATGCCGGCGGCTACAGCACCGCCGCCGGCGCGCTTTTGCGCGTCGTAGATAAAGCTGGACATGACCTGGCAGCCCAGCGAATGCGCCAGCAGCACGATCGGCGTTTCCGGGCCGCGGTTGGCAAGAATCGCCAGCAGGGCGCGCGCAATCTCCATCTGCGCCTGCTCGTAGACCGAATTGTCGTATTCCTTGCGATTCTCCAGCCCTGCCGCATCGGCAAAGCCGAACAGGATGAATTTGCGCAGCTGTTCGTAGCGCACGGTGGAGCGCTCGCGCGTGCGGTTCCATACATCGAGCTCGTTGGGCTTGAGCAGGTGCTGGTAATACACGCTATGCACGTCGACGTCGGAGAAGGCCGCGCCCATGCGGTGCGACAGCGCGCGCCGCATGTCGTCGGCATAGTCGAGCGGTTGCTCGCCCATGCCGTGGATCGTCAGGAGTGCGACCTTGGGCATTACGCCGCCGCCTTTTCAGGCACGCCGCGCAGGCGGTAGCCGATGTACAGTGCCAGCAGCCAGACCGGGATCAGGTACACCGATATGCGCAGCCCTTCGCTCATGTACATGATCAGCAGGATGCCGGCCAGGAAGGCCAGGCACAGGTAGTTGGTCAGCGGGTAGCCCCAGCTCTTGAAGCCCGTCTCGTGCCCTTCGATCTTTTTCTGGGCGCGGAAGCGCAGGTGGATCCAGCTGATCATGCCCCAGTTGATTACCAGCGACGAAACCACGAGTCCCATCAGGAAGCCGAACACTTTGCCCGGCATGAAGTAGTTCAGCACCACGCAAATGCCGGTGGCGAGGGCCGATACGCCCAGCGCCGCCAAGGGCACACCGCGCTTGTTCACGCCCAGCAGGGCTTTCGGTGCATTGCCTTGCCTGGCCAGGCCGTACAGCATGCGGCTGTTGGAGTACACGCCGCTGTTATACACGGACAGTGCGGCGGTCAGCACCACCACGTTCAGGATGTTCGCAACCCAGTTGGAGTTCAGTGCGTGGAAGATCATCACGAACGGGCTGCCCCCGGTGACGACCTTCTGCCACGGGTACAGCGACAGCAGCACGCCCAATGCGCCGACATAGAAGATCAGGATACGGTAGATGGCTTGGTTGGTCGCCTTGGGAATGGTCTCGGAAGGGTTGCTGGCTTCGGCGGCGGTAATGCCCACCAGTTCCAGGCCGCCGTAGGAGAACATGATCACTGCCATCGCCATCACCAGCCCCGACACGCCGTTCGGGAAGAAGCCGCCGTGCTGCCAGAGGTTGGCCACGGTCGCTTCCGGCCCGGCGTTGCCGGACACCAGCAGGTAGCCGCCGTACACGATCATGCCGACCACCGCTACCACCTTGATGATGGCGAACCAGAATTCCATTTCGCCGTAAGCGCGCACATTGGCCAGGCTGATGGCGTTAATGATCAGGAAGAAGGCGAGGGCGCTGACCCAGGTGGGAATGCCCGGCCACCAGTATTGGACGTAGATGCCGACTGCCGTCAGCTCGGCCATGCTGACCAGCACGTACAGCACCCAGTAATTCCAGCCTGACATGAAGCCGGCCATGTGGCCGCAATATTTGTCGGCAAAATAGCTGAAGGAACCCGCGACCGGCTCGTCGACCACCATTTCGCCCAGCTGGCGCATGATGAGGAAGGCAATGAAGCCAGCCACCGCGTAGCCAAGCAGCACGGCAGGCCCGGCCAGCTTGATGGTGTCGGCGATGCCCATGAAAAGGCCCGTGCCAATGGCGCCGCCCAGCGCGATCAGCTGGATATGGCGGCTTTTCAGGCCCCGTTTCAGTTCTGTCATGTATGGCGTCCTGGTGTCGAAAAGATCAAAGGCCCTGATTCTACATCCTCGCAAGGCAACAATGTCATTTTCGCACTGCCGCATTTCGCAAGACTTCTCTTTGACCTGGATCAAATATTTTGTGCGTCGGCTTGGATATGCTGCAAACATGCTCACACTTAAATTCCTTGGTGCCACCGGCACCGTCACCGGCTCCAAATACCTGTTGCGCCATGGCGACGAACAGGTATTGGTCGATTGCGGCCTGTTCCAGGGCTATAAGCAGCTGCGCTTGCGCAACTGGGATGCTTTCCCGGTGCCGCCGGAGTCCATTGGCGCGGTGCTGCTGACCCATGCCCACCTCGATCACAGCGGCTTCCTTCCGGTGCTGGTCAGCGCCGGCTTCCGCGGCAAGGTGTATTGCACGGAGGCGACGCGCGATTTGTGCCGCATCCTGCTGCCCGACAGTGGCCGCTTGCTGGAGGAGGAAGCGCTGTATGCGAACCGCCACAACTTCTCCAAGCACAAGCCGGCCTTGCCCCTGTATTCCGAAGCCGATGCGCTGCGTGCGCTGGAGCACCTGGAGGCGGTGCCGGTCGGTCATGAGTTTTCGCCGGTGCCGGGCATGATGGCGCGCTTCCAGCTGGCCGGGCATATCCTCGGCGCCGCCTCGGTGTCGGTGCGATGCAATGGCCGGACCGTGATGTTTTCCGGCGACGTGGGGCGGCCCAACGATCCGATCATGCGGCCGCCGACCGTGCTGGGCAAATGCGACTACCTGGTGGTGGAATCGACTTACGGCGACCGCCGCCACGACGCGTCCAACCCCGGCGGCAAGCTGGCCGACGTGATCGGCAAGACGGCGGCGCGCGGCGGCGTAACCGTGATCCCTTCGTTTGCCGTTGGACGGGCGCAGGAACTGCTGTATGAAATCTGGCGGCTCAAGGAGGCCGGCGCCATCCCGCTCGCGCTCCCCGTTTACCTCAACAGCCCGATGGCGGTGGATGCCACGCGGCTTTATATCAAGCACCAGGGACAGCACCGGCTGGACGAACGCAGTTGCCACGCCCTGGGCCACGTGGCGCACATCGTCAACAGCGTGGAAGAGTCGATGGCCCTGAACCGGCGCCAGGCGCCGATGGTGATCATTGCCGCCAGCGGCATGGCTACCGGCGGCCGCGTGCTGCACCACCTGAAAGCCTTTGCCGGCGATTCGCGCAACACTATCCTGTTTGCCGGCTTCCAGGCGGCAGGGACGCGCGGGGCCCGCATGCTGGCCGGCGAAACCTCGGTCAAGATCCACGGCGAGTATTACTCGATCCGGGCCAAGGTCGAACTGATCGGCAACCTGTCGGCCCATGCCGACTCCGACGAAATCCTGGGCTGGCTCTCGCATTCTTCGGCCACGCCGCGCCAGGTGTTCGTCACCCATGGCGAACCGGCGGCGGCCGATGCCCTGCGGCTGCGCATTTCGGAACAGCTCCACTGGCCATGCCGGGTGCCGGACTACCTGGAAGAGGTGGTACTGGAGTAGGGGATGCCATGGCGGCCTTGCTGGAAATCTCGCTTGCCGCACTGTGCGGCGCCCTGCTGGCCGCGGCGCTGACGGCATGGCTGATGTTTCGCCATGTGACGAGCATTTCCCGGCTGCTGCGCCAGCGCATGCGCAGCGCCGCGGCGCGCGAGCACCTGGTGGCCAAGGTGTTCGATGCGACATCGGAAGGCATCCTGGTGGTCAACCGCGACATGCGCATCGTCGAGGCCAACCGCGCCTTCGCTGCCATGAGCGGTTACGCGCGCCACGAGCTGGTGGGCCAGCATCCGCGCATCATGCAGTCCGGCAGGCAGGACGCCGAGTTCTACAAGGCGATGTGGCAAGGCCTGCTGGGAACCGGCCAGTGGCAGGGCAAGGTATGGGACAAACGCTCCGACGGCACGCTGTTTGCCGCACACCTGACCCTGAGCGCGGTGCGCGATGAACACGGCAGGGTGCAGCACTATTTCGGCCTGTTTACCGACATTACCGATGAATGCGCCCGCCAGGAAGAGATCGAAAAGATGGCCTTCATGGACCCGCTTACGCGCCTGCCGAACCGGCGCCTGATGGAAGACCGCCTGCAGCAGGCGCTGGCCTTTGCGGCGCGTGCCGAAAAGCTGGTGGCCGTTTGCGTGATGGACCTGGATGGCTTCAAGCACGTCAACGATACGTTTGGCCACGAGGCTGGCGACGCGGTACTGGTGGAAGTGGCGGGACGTCTGCAGCAGGTGGTGCGGGCCAACGATACCGTGGCGCGCCTGGGCGGCGACGAATTCGTGCTGCTGCTCGCTGGCCTGAACGATGTGGGCGAGGCGGAGGAGATCCTGGATCGTGCGCTGGCGGCAGTGCGCGCACCGGTGCGGCTGGCGGGAGAACAGCCGGCCTTCGTATCGGCCAGCATCGGGCTGGCCGTGTTTCCGTATGATGCGCAACTGGCCGAAGAGCTGTTGCGGCGCAGCGATGCGGCCATGTATGCCGCCAAGCGGCAGGGACGCGACCGCTGCAAGCGGGCGCAGGCGCGCTGCTGAATCTACAGGCTTTCCTGGACGGTGCGGCCGTTCAGCGGCTGCACCGGGCGGGCGTTGTGCTTGTAGACCTGGGCGAAGCGCTTCAGCTGGGCGTCCGACATTTCAACCGGATTTTTCAGCACGAACCAGTTGACCTCTTCGCTGCAGGGCGGAGTGGTCAGCGACCCGGCGAAGTTGTAATAGCCTTGCGCGGCAGGCAGCAGCTTGCCGATATCGATGCTCGCGCCGGGCACTTCCTGTGCTTCGCCTTTTTCCTTCGGCAAGGCATCCCACAGGGTTTGCACCAGCGGGTTCTCGGCGCCTTTGCGGAACAGCACCGCTACCACGGCCAGCTTGCCTTCTTCATTCTTGTGCACCAGGTGCGCCACCATCGGGTAGCTGCGGCCATTGATCTTTTCTTCGCTTGGCTTGTGGAAGTGGAATTGCAGCAGGTCGTAGCGCTTGCCGTCGATGGTGACGCTGCTGCCTGCGGCGTAGTTCACCTGGATGGTGTGGCCGTTATCGAGGATCTTCAGCGGCGACGGGCTGTAGGCGAATTCCAGCGGCGGCAGCTTGGCCTTGCTGGTCTTGCGGATGTCGATCGGCGACTGGTTGTGACCCAGCTTGCAGGTGCTGAAGTCCTGTTCCAGCTTGCCCCAGTTCTGCGGGCCGGTGGCGCCGTCATAGCTCCAGTGTGCCGGCTTGTCTGCAGCGAAGGCCGCGGCAGGCAGCAGGGCGGCGCTGAGCAGGAGGGAGAGAGTGCGTTTCACTGAGTGGTCCTTTCAGGGTTGTTGGCCGCCAGTTCCAGGCGGCGCAGGAATTTTTCGGGTGGCTGGTAGCCGATGATGCGCGCTTGAGGAACTTCATTACCGCTAGCGTCGAACATGACGATGCCGGGCGGTCCAAAAAGGCTGAAGCGTTTCATCAGGGCGCGGTCTTCTTCGCTGTTGGCTGTGACATCGGCTTGCAGCAGGTGCATGTCCTGCATGGCCGCTTGCACGCGCGTGTCGGTGAAGGTGAGGCGTTCCATCTCCTTGCATGAGACGCACCAATCGGCGTAGAAGTCTAGCATGACAGGTTTCTTGGCACTGGCCAGGGCCTGGTCAAGGTCGGCTACCGTGCGCACGCGGGTAAAGCGGGTTTCGGCATCGTGTGGCTGGCCCGTGCCCGCGGCGGCCATGGTAGCACTGTTCCCGCCGCCGCGCAGGTGCGCCAGCGGCTGCAGCACGTCGCGTCCGGAACTGGCTGCGCCGACCAGCTCGAACAGTCCGCCCAGCAGCATCAGGACGCCGAGCGCTTTCGTTGCATAGGCGCCCGCGCCGGCGCCTTGCGGGACAGCTTCGCCGACGCGCAGGAAGGCGGCGCACAGGATGGCGAAGGCGCCCCACAGCGCCATGCTGGCGGTTACCGGCAGCACCGGATTGACCATCCAGATCGCCACTGCGATCAGCAGCAGGCCGAAAACCTTCTTCACGTGGTTCATCCAGGCGCCGGCGCGCGGCAGCAGGCTGCCGGCGGACAGGCCGGTCAGCAGCAGGGGCACGCTCATGCCGCATGCCATGGCGAACAGGGCGCCGGCGCCGATCAGGGCATTGCCGGTCTGGCTGATGTACAGCAGGGCGCCGGCCAGCGGGCCGGCCACGCAGGGACCGACGATCAGGGCCGACACGGCGCCCATCGTGAACACGGCGGCGAGGCGGCCGCCGGACAGGTTGCCGCTGGCGGAGCTGAGTCGGGTTTGCAGGGCGCTTGGCAGTTGCAGCTGGTAGACGTCGAACATCGACAGCGCCAGGGCAACCAGCAGGGCGCCGAAGGTCATCAGGACCCATGGCTTTTGCAGCGCGCCGGCCAGGCCTTCGCCTGCCAGGCCCGCCGCCACGCCCAGCGAGGTGTAGACCAGGGCCATGCCCAGGCTGTAGGCAGCGGCAAGCAGCAGGCCGCGCTTGCGCGTCACCTGCGCTTCGCCGACGATGATGGAGGACAGGATCGGCACCATCGGCAGCACGCATGGGGTGAACGACAGCAGCAGGCCGAACACCAGGAATGCCGCGCCGATGCGCCAGGCGCTGCCGCTTTGCAGGGTGCGCTGGGCGAGCGAGGTGTCATCTTCGGCCGCCACCGGGGCACTGGCCTGCGCCACGCCGGCATTCGCCGCCGGAGCGCTTGCGGCAGCGGTGCCCGCGGCCTGTCCGGGCGGCGCTTCCGGCAGCGCTTCCAGCACGCCCGGGCGCGCTGGATCGATGCGGTAGCGGCGTTCGGCCGGCGGGTAGCACAAGCCTGCGTCGGCGCAACCCTGGTAGGCGACCGTCAAGGTGGCGGTGGAGCGGCCCTGCCAGGGAAGCTGCAAGGCCAGTCCGCCCGCATAGGTTTCCATCTCCTTGCCGAAATTCTCGTCGAACTTGCGCTTCCCGGGCGGCAGCAGGACCGGCACTACGGCGCCGTCGCTGTGCAGGCTGATACGATCGCGATACAGGTGGTACTCGGGCGCGATCGTCCAGTGCAAGGCAAGCTGGCCGTCGGTGCGCAGTTCGGCGCGCAGGTCAAAGGCCTGCTCCGGCGCCAGGAAATCATCGGCCAGGGCAGGGTTGCCGAAAAGTGCAGCCAGCAGCAGCGCCGCCAGCCATTTAATGAGGAACTTCATTATTCATCTCCGAAAAATTCGGCCATCCTGGTCGATGGCCAGGTAGGACAAGCCTGACTGTTCAAGAAAGTCCAGCCCGTCCCGCTCCAGCAGCATGGCCGTGGTACTGCAGCTGCCGGCGGCGATGGCTATGGGCGACACCACGCTCACGGAGCGCCAGTACGACACCGGCATGCCGCTGTACGGATCAAGGATGTGGCAATAGCGCCGCCCATCCGCTTCGAAAAAACGCTCGTAATCGCCGCTGGTCGCCAGGGCGCCCCGGCTGAAAGGCACGCTGGCGATGGTGGCCCGGGCATCGCGCGGGTGCTGGATGCCGATGCTCCACTCGGCGCCATCCGGACGGGGGCCGAGAAAGCGCATGTCGCCGCCCAGGTTGACGTAGCCATGCTGCACACCTTGGGCGATCAGGATTTCCGCCGCGCGGTCCACGGCATACTCCTTGCCGAAGCCGCCGAAATCCAGCTCCATGCCAACGCGGGGCAGCAGGACGCTGCCGCCCTCGCGCCGCACCTGTTGCCAGCCGACCAGCGGCAACAAGCGCTCCAGCGTCCCCGCCGCAGGCACGGCACCGAGCCGGAAATCCCAGGCCTTGCGCAGCACGCCGGAGGTGATATCGAATCGGCCGCCGCTGCTGCGATGCACGGCATCGGCATACTCCAGCAAGGCCAGGGTCTCGTCATCGCAGTCGACCGGCGCCAGGCCGGCTGCCGCATTGATCCGGCTCACGATGCTGTCCGGGCGATAGCGCGAGTACTTGGCCTCGATCCGCCGTACTTCCTCCAGCGCCGGCTCGGCCAATGCCCGTGCCTCGGCGCCGTTGGCGGCGGCCAGCCGGATCTCGCAGCGGCTGGCCATGGCCTGGAAGTCGATCGTGTAGACCGGATTTACCACTGCCGTGTCACTCCGATTTGCAGGCTGACCGCGCGCATTGGCGCCAGGCCTGGACTGCCGCTGCCGAACACGCGCCAGGAACCGCGCTGCTCGTAGCGCTCGACCTTGAAGTCGAGCGCCCAGTCCCGGTTCAACTGCTTGGCGAGCTTGACGCCGAGCGTGACCGCCCCGAAGCCGGACAGGCGCTGGTCGGCGGAACTGGCCTGCCCGCTGCCGAACACGTAGCCGGGTGGGAAGGGCTCGCCGAGGGTGCGGTCATAGACCGGGTCGAAATAGAAGTCGGCTGCGCGCTGGGTGTACAGCCGTACGGCCGGCGTAACAGTCCAGCCATCGCTGAATCCCTGCACCCATTCGGCGCCCAGCGTGTGGGCGCTGATGCCGAAGCTGTCGCGGTAGAAGCGGTAACTGAGCCGGCTGGTCGCACCCAGCGCGACAAAGCGGTGGTTCCACTGCAGCAGGGCGGTATCCTGGCGCCGCTTGTCCGGCCGGTTGTCGGCCATCTTGTACGGGTCGGAATAGTAGCCATGCCCCTGGGTGTGGGTCAGGGTGAACTGGCCCACGTCGACCGGCGTCAGGACCTGCGTCACCCCTGCCAGCACGCTGACGGTCTGGCGCCCGGCGTCCTGCACGATATGGTTGACGGGGTTGATGCTGTCGTCCGAACCGCCCACGCCGAAATTCCAGGTCGTGTTCTTGTCCTCGCTGGAAAGCGACGCCTGCATCGACAGCGCGCGCGATACATAGTCATGCTCGGTCGAATACGCCGCCGACACGCCGACCGTGCCGTGCGGCAGGTAGCGCGTGACGGTCACGTCGCCGGCCTTGCGCAAGTCGTCCATGCGCGAGGCGCCGGAGACGGCTGTGTGGTAGCGCGGAGAAGCGCCCGACACGTCGTCCACCGTGGCGCTGGCGGCCACCGACCATTCGCCGGCGACCGGGGCCAGCACCGACACCGCCGGCGCATGCACGCGCACCCGGTCCAGCCCCGGCTGGTCTTCCTTGTAATACAGGTATTTGACGCCGATGCTGCCCCGTTCCGGCGGCGTTTCTGCATGCACGACGCCGATCCCCGGCAGCAGCATGGCCGCCGCCAGCAAGGCCTGGCCGACGGGCATGCCGTTCTGTGGTTTGTTTTCCATGGTCTTCCTTGTCAGTTGCAGCCGCATCCGCCGCCGCCCACGGCGCTGCCGCCGGATGCCGCTTCCTTGCTGGCGTAAATGTGTTCGTTGAAGCGCGTTTCCAGGCTGTCGCCCTGGAGCAGCATGTCGGTGCGCGCCAGTTCGCCTTTCTCCCAGGGCTGGACGGGTTTCACGGCGCAACCGGAAAGCCCGGCCAGCACGGCGCAGGCCGCAAGCAGGCGGGCGCTCATTGACGTACTCCCAGTGCGCTCTTGATGCGCGCTTCCAGCACGGTGCGGTCGGCGGGGCGGAAGCCGCTGTGTTCATACAGCACCTTGCCGTCCGGCCCAATCAGCACGCTGCTCGGCATGCCTTTGACGCCGTAGTTGCGCGGCGCGGTGCCGCTCGGGTCGAAGGCAATCACGAAACTGGCAGGCGTCGCGGTCAGGAAGTTGCGCGCGTCATCGGTCTTGGCGTCGACGTTGATGCCGACCACCTGCAAGCCCTGGCCGCCGTAGCGGGCCTGCATCTCGTTCATCCACGGGAAGGACTGGCGGCACGGCCCGCACCACGATGCCCAGAAATCGATGTACACCAGCTTGCCCTGGTATTGCTCCAGCTTCACGGTGCCTGCAGGGCCGCTCAGCGAAAAGGCCGGTGCCGCCTGGCCCGGTTCCAGCGCCATCGCCTGGCCGGCTACCGCCAGCGCGGCGGCGGCCGCCAGCATGCGCGCCTGGCGGCGGCGCCACAGCAGCACCGCGGCCGCCAGCACGGCCAGCACGGCCAGCATCGGATCGTTGCCGCCGCTGATCGAAGAGCATCCGCCGCCGCCGCGATTCTGAGTCGCGCCGGCCGCCGCCTCGCTCGAACCCTGTCCGGTCAGCGCGAGCTGCCAGCTTGCGCCTGTCGCCTGCAAGGTGGCGCCGCCGCTGGCGCTGCCCGCTGCGGTTGGCGTGAAGCGCACCGGCAGTTCGCAGGAGGCGCCGGCTTGCAGCGTCAACGGGAAGGCGCCGCAGGCATTGGCTTCGCCGGTTGCCACGGCGAATGGACCGCTGAAGCTAATGCCGCTCAATACGAGGGCAGCGGAGCCAGTGTTCGACAGGGTGAAGCGCTTGACGACGCCCGCGCTGCCGGCAGCGGTGCTGCCGTAGTCGAAGGCCTGCGGCGCAAGACCGAGCGATGGCGTGGGAGTGGGAACCGCGCTGGCGTTGCCGTTCAGTCGCACGGTGAACTGGGCGCCGCCATCGGTGACCAGCTGCATGTCTGCGCTGCGCGCGCCGGCCGCAGTCGGCTTGAAGCTTGCATCGATGGTGCAGTTTGCGCCAGGGCTCAGGGTGGCATCGGCGGCGCAGCTGCCGGCCAGCGCGAAGTCGCCGGGATTGCTGCCGCCCAGGACCAGCGAAGCAATTTTCATGGAACCCGTGCCGTTGTTTGCCAGGGTGACGCGCTGCGCGGCAGACTGCTGGCCCACCTGGGTATTGGCGAAGGCCAGCGGGCCGCTGTTGCTCAATTGCGGGCGGGCCACCGGGGATGTGGTGCCGGCGCCGGTGACGGCAACGGACAGGTCGGCTGCGTTGGAACGCACCAGCAAGGTGCCGGCGACATTGCCTGCGGCCGCCGGGGCGAAGGCCAGCGGCACGGTGCAGCTGGCGCCAACGGCCAGGCTGCTGCCGCAGTCGCCGCCGCTGCCGATGGTGATGCCGGGCGCGCCGCTGACGGCAATGCTGCTGAAGGCCAGGGCCACGTTGCCGCGGTTATTCAGCGTGACAGGCTGCACGATCGGGGCGGCGCCAATGGTCCACAGGCCGAAGGCAACGGCGCTCGGGCTGGCGTCGATGGCAGGAGCCGGTGCGGACGCGTTGCCGGACAGCGCGACCGCCACATTCGCATTGCTGGCGTTCGACGCCAGGTTCAGGCTGGCAGCGAAGGCGCCTGCCGTGGTGGGCAGTGCCTGCACCACCACGGTGCAATTGCCGCCAATGGCCAGCGGCGCCGTGGTCGCGCAAGTCCCGCCAAGCGTCATGAAGCCCGCCTGGGCGCCGCTCACGCCGATCGATGAAAAGCTCAGTGCCGCCTGGCCGCTATTGGCCAGGGTCAGGGTGCGCTGCGCCGGAGCATTGGTCAGCAGGGCGCCGAAATCAAGCGCCGTGGCCGACAGCGACAGCGTGGCCTGCGCCACGGCATTGCCGGTGCCGGACAGGGTGACGCTGCTGGAGCCGCCCGTGGCATTGTGGCTGATGGTCAGCGCGCCGCTGCGGGCGCCGGAAGCGGTCGGGCGGAACACCAACTGCACGCTGCAGCTGCTGCCTGCCGCCACGGCCTGGCCGGAAGCGCAAGTGCCGCCGGTGATGCGGAAGTCGCCGCCATTGCCGCCGCCCACCGCCAGGCCGCTGATGTTCAGCGCCGACGAGCCGGTATTGGAAAGCGTGGTGGACAGGGCGCCGCTGTCCTGGCCCACCGTCGCGCCGCCAAAGGACAGCGTGGACGGCGCCACCGAAGCCGCCGGCGCCGCCGTCACGTTGGGGTTGCCGATGAAGGCTGCCAGGTCGGCAACTTCCGCCGCCGTGAACTTGCCGTTGTACAGCGATCCCATGCCGCCCTTGTTGGCTGCGAAGGCAGAACTGATGACGGTGGGGTTGTTAGCGCCCGCCAGGACGTTATTGACGTTGGCGGCCGGGTTTGCGCCGTGACAGGCGGAGCAGGTGGTGCCGCCTGAAGTGGGGCCGTTCAGGTACAGGCTTTTGCCGTTCAGGGCATCGGCGGCCTGCGCGAAATGCGCGGCTTGCGCCAGGCCCAGTGCCAGCAAAGCCCAAAGTCGGTGATGTTTCATCGGAGCTCCCGTGGTTGGTAATTGGTTCATGCGCACATCGACAGGGCCCAGGCATTGCATGCGCTGTGCAGCAGGGCGCACAGCCGCCAGTCGCGCCAGCGCTGGTAGGCCAGGCCGAACATCACGCCCGGCCCGAACACCAGCGCTGCCGCCAGCGGGCCGGAGCTCAGGTGCAGCGCACTGAAGGCCGCCGCACTGGCCAGCACCGCGACTGCGCCGCGCGAGCGCGGCAACAGCCATGCATGCAATCCCGCGCGCACCACCCATTCCTCCAGCAGCGGCGCCAGCACCAGCAGGCGCAGCACGGCGGCCAGGTCAGGCGAGAGCAGGGCGGGGCCGCAGACGGCAGTTTGAGCGAACACAGGTACAGAACATTCTGTCAATGTTGTTACGGTCAATACCGGCGCACGCGAAAATGGTTCAAAATCAGGTGTGAAAATATTTTTGAAAATTCTTTGAACCTTTTTGCTCCGGCTGTGTATTCACAGGCGTAAAAAGGAGAAAAGTGCATGCGGCTTGGCAGGAGGGCGGGAGTGACAGGGGACGTGGACGACGGTGAGCTGGTACGGCTGGTAGGAGGCGGCGATCGCCTGGCTTTCCAGGCCCTGTATCGCGCCTACTTCCCGCGCCTGGCCCGTTTCCTCGACCGCATGACGCGCAATGTGCCGCTGCTGGAAGAAATCGTCAACGACACCATGCTGGTGGTGTGGCAGAAGGCTTCCAGCTATGACGGCAGCAGCAAGGTCTCCACCTGGATTTTCGGCATCGCCTATCGCCAGGCCCTGAAAGCCCTGCGCGGCCTGGACGAGCCGCTGGAGGACGCGCCGGATGCGGCAGGCGAAGAATGGCACGAGCCCGAGCATGCGCTGGCGGCCTTGCAGTTGCAGCGCGGCGTCGGCCGCGCGCTGGACGCCTTGCCGCTGGAGCAGCGCGCCGTGGTCTGCCTGACTTATTACCACGGCATGGCCTACCAGGAGATCGCCGAGACCATCGGCTGCCCGGTCAATACCGTGAAGACGCGCATGTTCCACGCCCGGCTGCGCTTGAAGGACATGTTGTCCGATCATTTGGAAGAGATACGATGAATACGCAAGACCCATCGAACGTTGCGGAGCACCAGGACATGCAGGCACTGCTGCCCTGGTATGCCGCCGGCTCGCTGGCCGACGGCGAGGCGGCACGCGTGCAGCAGCATTTGCGCGATTGCCCCGAATGCCGCGCCGAGCTGGCCTGGCAGCGCCGCCTGATCGAAACGGCAGCTCCGTTGCCGGCCGGCCTGGACCCCGAGCGCGCCCTGGCGCGCCTGATGCCGCGCCTGGACGAGGCGCCGTCCCCTTTGGCCCAGCCCGTCGCCAAGCCATCTCCCGCCGTGCCGGCGTCGTCCCGCTTCGCCAGTGCCTTGCTGGACTGGCTGCGCGGGCCCGGCGACTGGAAGGGCTGGGCCATCGCCGCCCAGGCAGCCGTGATTGTCGTGCTGGCAGCCAATATGCTGCCGTCCGGCGCGCCGCCTGCATACAAGGCGCTCGGCAGCGCACCGGCGGCCACGCCCGACGTGCTGGTGGTGTTCAAGCCGGATGCCAGCGTGCAGGACGTGCAGCGGCTGTTGAAAATCTCCGGCGCCCACCTGGTTGGCGGCCCGACCGCCAACGGCGCCTGGCTGCTCGATGTCGAACCGGCGCAGCGCGCGCCAGTGCTGGCAGCCCTGCGCGCCGATCCCGCCGTGGACCTGGCAGAAGCGCTGGCAGCGGAGGGCGGTCAGTGATGCGTTGGGCCGCCATGATTGTTTGGGCGCTGTGCGCACTGGCAGGTCCGCCCGGCGCGCAGGCAGCGGCGCAGGCCAGGCCGGACGCTGTCGCGGCGCCCGCGGCCAGGGCCAGCGAAATCCTCGTTATGCTGCACTTGCCGGCGCCGCATTTCCGGGCCGATGGCTATAGCGGCGCCAGTTACCGCGACGATGCGGGCCGCCTGGCGCGCCAGCGCATTGCCGCCGCCCTGGCGCGCGAGCACGGTTTGCAAATGATGGAAGACTGGCCGATGCCGGCCCTGAATGTCGATTGCTATCGCATGCGCCTTGCCGCCGGCCAGGACCCGTCGGCCGTGCTGGCAGCCCTGTCGCGCGACAGCCGTGTCGCCTGGGCGCAGGCGATCCAGGATTTCAGCGCGCAAGGCGGCTCCGGCGCCTCGGGCGACCCGCTGTACCGCGTGCAGCCCGCCGCCGCGCCCTGGCAACTGGAGCAGGTGCGCAAGTCGGCCACCGGCCGCAAGGTGCTGGTGGCCGTGATCGACAGCGGCGTCGAGGCCAACCACCCCGACCTGGCCGGCCAGGTGGCGGTGCAGGAGAACTTCGTCGACGGCCAGTCCTACGTCGCCGAGGAGCACGGTACGGCGGTGGCGGGCGTGATCGCCGCGCGCGCCGACAACGGCATCGGCATCGCCGGCGTGGCGCCGGAAGCCCGGCTGATGGCGCTGCGGGCCTGCTGGCAAGCCGACGGCGGCACGCGCTGCAACAGCTTCACGCTGGCCAAGGCTCTCAACTATGCCTTGCTGCACAATGCCCAAGTGATCAACCTGAGCCTGTCCGGGCCGCAGGACCGCCTGTTGCAGCAGCTGGTCGGCGTGGCGCAGGCGCGCGGCATCCGCGTGGTCGGCGCGATCGATCCGGCGCGTGGCGATGGCGGCTTTCCAGCCAACAGTCCCGGAGTGTTTGCCGTCGCTGCCGACGATGCGCCGCGCCATGGCGGCCAATGCCTGCTGGCGCCGGGACGCGACGTGCCGACCACCATGCCCGGCGCGCGCTGGGGCATGGTGTCCGGCTCCTCCTACGCGGCCGCGCATGTCAGCGGCATGCTCGCCCTGATCGGCGAACTCAAGCCGCAGCTAAGCGGCGAGCGCCTGCACGAGGGCATCGTGCGCAATAGCGGTCCCGCACCGTTGACGGGGATAGATCTTTGCGCCACCATCATGCGCATTACCGGTAAATGTTCCTGCGCATGCCCCAACCCTCCCTCCGACAACCTCGCACGTTCGCCCTGACCGGGCTGGCCTGCATCCTTGCAGCGAGTGCGCAGGCACAGGTGAGCGGCAGCGCCGGCATCGTATCGGACTATATGTACCGCGGCATCTCCTTAAGTTCCGGCAAGCCGGCGGCGCGGCTCTCGCTCGATGTCGATGGCGCCAATGGCTGGTTCGCCGGTGGCCAGGTGGTCAGCGGCCAACTGGCGCCGCAATCGCACCGCACAGCCCAGTGGCTGGGATATGGCGGCTATGCGCAGCGCCTGCCGTCCGGCCTGTCATGGGAAGCCGGCATGTCGGCCTACGCCTTCCACGGCGCGCCGGACTGGAATTTCCGCGAAGTGTTCGCCGGCCTGGCATTCGAAAACTACTCGGCGCGACTGCATTATTCGCCCGACTATCTCGGCTTCCGCGAGCGGACGGTATATGCTGAACTCAATGGCGGCGGCGCGCTGGGCTCCAGCTGGCGCTATTTCTGGCGCGGCGGCTACCTGTCGGCCCCGGGCAATGCAGCCAGCAACCGCGCGGAAGGACGCATGGGCGTCGGCACGTCAGTGGAGGGCTGGCAGATGCAGCTCTCGCTGGATGCGGCCCGCCTGCGCCGCCAGGGAACCGGCGCCGGCTACGGCAGCACCGCCAGCGCACCGTCCAGCAAGGTGCGCAGCAAAGTGGTGCTAGGCCTGGCGCGAGGCTTCTGAAATTTTGATCCAGGTCATTCCGTGCGCCGGTGCTATCGCATAGGCTGGGCGAAAGGAGTGACACATGGGATATGCATTGCGGGCCAGGCGGCTCGGCATCGACACTTACCAGCAGCCGGTAGCCTACATGCGGCGCGATTGCAAGGTCTGCCTGGCGGAAGGCTTTGAAGCGCAAGCGCGCATCGAGCTGCAATGCGGCACGCAGGTCGTCGCCGCCACGCTGAACGTGGTTGACGGCGGCTTGCTGGACGAGCAGGACATCGGCCTGTCCGAGGCGGCCTGGGAAGCGCTGGCTGCGGCGCCGGGTGCGCCGGTCAGCGTGCGCCACCCGGCGCCGCTGGCATCGTTCGCGGCGGTGCGCGGCAAGATCCACGGCCGGCCGCTGGACGACGCAGCGGCCCAGGCCATCATTGCCGATATCGCCGGCGGGCGCTATCCGGACATCCACCTCTCCAGCTTCATCACCGCCTGTTCCGGCAACCGCCTCGACCTGGCGGAAACCATCGCCCTGACGCGCGCCATGGCGGCGGCGGGCGAGCGCATGCACTGGCCGTCGCAAGTGGTGGTGGACAAGCATTGCGTCGGCGGCCTGCCGGGCAACCGCACCACGCTGCTGGTGGTGCCGATCGTCGCCGCTTGCGGCATGACCATGCCCAAGACTTCCTCGCGCGCCATCACTTCGCCAGCCGGCACGGCCGACACCATGGAAACCCTGGCGCCGGTGGCGATCGGCATCGACGCCATGCGCCGCGTGGTGCAGCAGGAAGGCGGCTGCATCGTCTGGGGCGGCAGCGTGACACTGAGCCCGGCCGACGATGTCCTGATCCGCGTCGAACGCCCGCTGGAACTCGATAGCGATGGCTTGCTGGTCGCCTCCGTGCTGTCGAAGAAGCTGGCGGCCGGCGCCAGCCATGTGCTGATCGACATCCCGGTCGGACGCACGGCCAAGGTGCGCTCCGGGCAGGCCGCGTGCCAGCTCGCCGAGCGCCTGGAGGGGGCGGGGCGGGCGCTGGGCCTGGCCGTGAAGTGCGTCATCAGCGACGGCAGCCAGCCGGTCGGCGTCGGCATCGGCCCGGCGCTGGAAGCGATGGACGTGCTGGCGGTGCTGCAAGGTGCGTCCGATGCGCCGCAGGACTTGCGCCAGCGCGCGCTGGCGCTGGCCGCAGGCGTGCTGGAACTGGGCGGCCGCGCCGCCCCCGGCGAAGGCATGACGCTGGCCGCGCAGACGCTCGATAGCGGCGCCGCCTGGGCCAAGTTCCAGGCCATCTGCGTGGCCCAGGGCGGCCTGCGCCAGCCGCCTGTCGCGGCCTGCACCCATGTGCTGGAAGCGCGCCATGCCGGCCGCGTGGTCGCCATCGACAACCGCAAGCTGGCCACCTTGGCCAAGCTGGCCGGCGCGCCGCGCGCCGCCGCTGCTGGCGTGCGATTCTTTTCGCCGTTGGGCGGCAGGCTCGAAGTAGGGCAGCCGATCCTGGCGATCCATGCCGACACGCCGGGCGAGCTGGCCTACGCGCTGGAATACGCCGAAGCGCAAAGCAACCTGGTCACCGTGGAGGATGCGTGAGCAAGATCCTCGTGATCCAGGGGCACCCCGATCCCGCAGGAGGGCACCTGTGCCACGCGCTGGCCGAAGCCTACGTCGATGGCGCGCGCACGGCCGGCCACGAGGTGCAGGTCGTTACGCCCGCAACGCTGGCGTTTCCCATGCTGGCCAACGCGCATGAATGGGAAGAAGGCGAGGTGCCGCCGGCCTTGGCGCCGATGCAGCGCGCCATCGAGGATGCGCTGCATATCGTCATCTTTTATCCGCTCTGGCTGGGCGACATGCCGGCCAGCCTGAAGGCATTCCTGGAGCAGGTGGCGCGGCCCGGCTTCGCGCTGGCGCGGGAAGCCAAGAATCCGCTGCAAGCGGGGCTGCTGGCCGGCCGCAGCGCACGCGTGGTGGTGACGATGGGCATGCCGGCCCTGTTCTATCGCTGGTACTTCGGCGCCCACAGCCTGAAATCGCTGGAACGCAATATCCTGAACTTCGTCGGTATCAAGCCGGTGCGCAAGACGCTGGTTGGCGGCGCCGGAAAGATGGATGCCGGGGCTGTGGCGGCATGGCGCCAGCGCATGCGGGTACTGGGCGCCAAGGGAATCTGAAGTTAGCGGCGCGGGGTATCGCTGCGCGCCATGATGGCGCGGTTCAGGCGCTCCATCGTGTCGGCCGGCACGTCGCGGCTGCAGACGATGTAGCGCTTCAGGCCGGGCGGCATGTCGGCGAAATCGATCAGCACCAGCGACTGCAATTCCGGGAATTTGAGCCGCAGGTAGTTCCAGTCCTCGCGGTCCACGAACAGGTAGTCGGCGCGGCCGAAGGCCACCATGCGGAACATGGCCGATGTTTCCACCGTGCGGCGCATGATGCGGTTCTGGCTGGTGTTGATCAGGGCATCCAGTTCCGGGCCGTAGGAGACACCGTCGATTACGGCCAGCGTCAGCGACTTGTCCGATAGCAGGGATTTCAGGCTGGGGTGCGACCGGATGCGGGCCGCCACCGCCGGCACCGCCAGCACGGCGTGCGGCAGGTCCGCGTGCACCGGAATCGAATACTGCGCCACGGCCTCGCGCTCGGGCAGGCGGTACCAGCTGATCGAGCAGTAGTTCGGCATGCCGTGGTTGAAATTGGCCCAGATGCGTTTTTGCGGCTCGTTGACGAAGACCGCCGGCACGCCGGCGGCGGCGAATACCTGCCTGGCGCGTTCCAGCATGAAGCCTTTCGCGACCTTGCTTTCGTCAAAATAATAGTAGGGCGGCTTTTCGCGCCAGGCCACGGTCAGCGGCGCTTCCGCCTCCGCTCCTGCCGCGCCGGCTGTCGCCAGCAACCCGATGAAATATTTCTGCCACATGCTGCCATTATAATAGGGGGCAACAGCAGAAAGGAGTCGCACGATGTTCAGCCGTCCCCACGTAGCACCCCGCATGTTTGACGATCCATCCGCAGCACTGGCCCAGGTCCGGGCGATTTACGACGACAGTATCCGCTTCCTGCGCGAATCCCTGCAGCGCTTTGTCGAGGGCGAAACCCCCACCGAGCGCGTGCGCGCCTGCTACCCATATGTGCGGGTACAGACGGAAACCGTGGCGCGCGCCGATTCGCGCCTGTCGTACGGCTTTGTCGCAGGCCCGGGCGCCTTCGAGACCACGCTGACGCGCCCCGACCTGTTTGAAGGCTATTACACCGAACAATTCCGCCTGCTGTTGAAGAATCACGGCCAGCAGCAAATGCAGATCGAAGTGGGCCTGAGCGCCCAGCCGATCCCGATCCACTTCTCCTTTGCCGAGCATGACCACATCGAGGGCAGCCTGAGCGCCGAGCGGCGCCTGCTGATGCGCGACGTGTTCGACCTGCCCAACCTGGCTGCCATGGACGACGGCATTGCCAACGGCACGTTCGAAGCGGCGCCGGGCGAGGCGCAGCCGCTGTCGCTGTTTACCGCGCCGCGCGTCGATTATTCGCTGCAGCGGCTGCGCCATTACACCGGCACTTCGCCCGAGCATTTCCAGAACTTCGTCATGTTCACGAACTACCAGTTCTACATCGACGAATTCGTGCGCCTGGGCCATGAGCTGATGGCCAGTCCGGACAGCGACGGCTACGTGGCTTTCGTCGAGCCGGGCAATATCGTCACGCGCCGCGTCGGCCACGCCATGCAGCCGGGCGACGACCTGGGCGCGGCGCCGCCGCGCCTGCCGCAGATGCCGGGCTACCACCTGGTGCGCGCCGACGGCAGCGGCATCAGCATGGTCAATATCGGCGTCGGCCCGGCCAACGCCAAGACTGCGACCGACCACATTGCGGTGCTGCGCCCGCACGCCTGGCTGATGCTGGGCCACTGCGCCGGTCTGCGCAACACGCAGCAACTGGGCGACTACGTGCTGGCCCACGGCTACGTGCGCGAAGACCATGTGCTGGACGAGGACTTGCCGCTGTGGGTGCCGATTCCGGCCCTGGCCGAAGTGCAGGTGGCGATCGAGTCGGCGGTGGCCGAAGTGACGCAGCTGGGCGGCCATGACCTGAAGCGTGTGCTGCGGACTGGCACCGTGGCCAGCACCGATAACCGCAACTGGGAGCTGCTGCCGCAGCGCACGCCGGAGCGCCGCTTCAGCCAGAGCCGCGCCGTGGCGCTGGACATGGAAAGCGCAACCATCGCCGCCAACGGCTTCCGCTTCCGCGTCCCCTACGGCACGCTGCTGTGCGTCAGCGACAAGCCCCTGCACGGCGAAATCAAGCTGCCCGGCATGGCCAACCAGTTCTACCGCGACCGCGTCGACCAGCACCTGCGCATCGGCATCCGCGCGCTGGAACTGCTGCGCGGCCTCGGCTCGGACAAGCTGCACAGCCGCAAGCTGCGCAGCTTCGCCGAGGTGGCCTTCCAGTAAGGCTTAGCGCTGCTTCAGCCACGCTTCGTAGCTGACGGCGCCGAGGCGGGGCCTTGCATCGGCGGCAGGCACCAGGCTGCCATGATCGAGGACTGAGCCGAAGTAGGGCGCCTGCGGGTCGGTCACGATCGGCCGCGTTTCGCCGGCCGCCGCCAGCGCGCGGCGCACGATCTGCTCCAGCGGGTAGGCTTGCGGGCCCGCCAGTTCGCTGGTGCCGTTCAGCGGCGCGGCCAGCGCCACATCGGCCAGCGCCTGCGCCACGTCGTCGGCCGCCACTGGCTGGATTAGGGCCGGCGACAGGCGGATGGTCCCTTCCACTGCCGACGACTGGCCGATGGCGGCCAGGAATTCCATGAATTGCGTGGCACGCAGGATGGTGTAGGGAACGCCGTTTTGCTTGATCAGTTCCTCCTGCGCCACCTTGGCGGCGAAGTAGCCGTTCTCCGGCAAGCGGTCGGTGCCCACGATCGACAGCGCCACGTGATGGCGCACGCCAGCCTCTTTCTCCGCTTTGCCCAGGTTGTGGCTTGATTTCCGGAAGAAGTCCAGCACGTCGTCCGGTGCGAACGACGGCGAGTTAGCCACGTCGACCACGACTTCGGCGCCGGCCAGCGCGGCGGCCAGGCCGTCGCCGGTAACGGCGTTGACGCCGGTACCCGGTGATGCCGCCAGCACTGCATGGCCTTTTGCCTGCAGCAGCTTGACCAGTTTGCCGCCTATCAGGCCGGTGCCGCCAATGACTACGATTTTCATGGTTTTTCTCCTTTGGGTTGCTGTCGCGTTGACAGACCATCTTAGGACGGCGAGAATCGGCAGGAATGACGAATACCCCTTATTTCCTGCCAAATATGGAGGGCGACCGCCTGGTGCTGTTCCTGGCCTATGAAGAGGTGGGCCTGCTGGACTTGAGCGGCCCCCAGACCGTGTTCTGGGCCGCCGACAAACGCATGCGCGAACGCGGCTTGCCAGGCTATGCGCGCTGGGTCGCCAGCCTGGCCGGCGGCATGGTGCGCAGCGCCGAAGGCATGGCCCTGGCGACCGAACCGCTGTCTTGCTTCCTGCTGCAGGAGATCGACACGATCATCGTTCCCGGTTCGCCGGAGATGCCGCGCGTGCAATCGTTGTTGAGGGAGCTGAGCGACTGGCTAGCGGGTGCCGCAAGCCGCGCGCGGCGCACGGCATCGGTCTGCAGCGGCACCTTCCTGCTGGCGCAGGCCGGCCTTTTGAACGGCAAGCGGGCCGCTACGCACTGGGCGATGTGCGACCTGCTGCAGGAGCGCTTTCCGGCCGTCGACATCGATCGCGACTCGCTGTTCGTGCGGCAGGAGGCGGTATGGACGTCGGCCGGCGTCACAGCCGGCATAGACCTTGCCCTGGCGCTGGTGGAGGCCGATTGCGGGCGCGAGGTGGCGATGCAGGTGGCGCGCGAACTGGTGGTTTTCCTCAAGCGCCCCGGCGGCCAGGCGCAGTTCAGCGAACTGCTGCTGGCGCAGGAGGCCGGCGGCGATACCTTCGAACGCCTGCACCTGTGGATCATGGAAAACCTGACGCTGGAGCTGCCCGTCGAAGTGCTGGCCGGCCAGGTGAATATGAGCCCGCGCAACTTCGCGCGGGTGTACAAGGAGAAGACCGGCCGCACGCCGGCCAAGGGCGTCGAGGCACTCAGGCTTGAGGCTGCGCGGCGCATGCTGGAGGCATCGCAACGCACGGTCGAACAGGTGGCGCGCCTGTGCGGGTTTGGCAATGAAGAACGGCTGCGCACCGTCTTCCAGCGCAAGCTGGGCGTTTCTCCCAGCGATTACCGCAAGCGCTTTGCGCCTTCCGCTATGCGGCGCACCAGGTAAAGGCCGATGATGTCGACCAGCGCATGGGCGATCATCACGGCCAGCAAGCCGATGTAGTCGAAGGCGAAGCCGAGCAGCACGCCCATGCCGAATACGCCGCTGGCCTGCCACAGGGCGGCGCGGTCGAAGCGGCGGAAGTCGTAGGCGCCGGCGTGCACCAGCAGGAACAGCAGGCTGGCGCCCCAGACGCCTGCCAGCGGCTGCAGCGCGGCGCGGAACAGCAGTTCTTCCGAAACCCCGGCGGCAAGCGAAATCCACAGGGGATTCCAGCCGCTGAGGTCCAGCCTTGTATAGCTGGCGGCGGTGCGCTGCACCGCTTCGGCATGGGGCTTGCGCAATGTGGTCAGGGCCGACATGCCGCCGGCGGCCAGCCCCAGCGCGATGCCGGCCAGCGCTTGCTGCCACCATGGCCAGCCGCCCAGCAGCGGTGCGGCAAGCGGCTGGCGCCGGAAGAGGAGGATGGCAAGGGCGATGCCCGCCAGCGCGGCGCAACTCAGTAGCTGCGTGCGCAGGGGGATTTTCAGATCATGCTTTCGAAGATGATCTTCCACTCGCTGCCTTCACGCGCCCAGTATTGGCGCTTGCGCTGGGTGGAGCGGTTCTTGCCGATCTTCGATTCGAGGGTGAAGGTGCTGACCAGCATATCGTCGCGGCTCGGGTAGCGGAAGATGGTGACTTCGCTGAGGGACACGCTGAGGCCATTCACGCTGGCCAGCGGGCGCATGTCTTTTTCGTACCAGGTCTTCAGGTCTTCGCCATTGGCCGACTTGAACTTGCCCGAATAATTCTTCAACAGCCGCTTGCTGTCGGCGCTGACCAGGTCGGCGCGCCAGGATTCGACCAGGCGGTTCGCGGTAAAACGCTCGTTATCCCATTTGGCCTTGCTGATGAACTCCTGGTGGTCGGCGATCACTACCGGCGTCCTGCCGATATCGACGGTGTTTTCAAGCTTGCGCAAATCGTCGTTGGTCAGCACCACGCAGCCGTCGGAAGCGAGGGGCGGGCGGCTGTAATTGTCGGCCGGCGTGCCGTGCAGGAAAATGCCGCCGCCGCTGCGGCCATTCAGGCGGTCCCATTCGTTGGGGTAGTTGATGCGCAGCGCGCTGGCGCCGTAGAAGTCGGGCAGCTTGGGGCCCGCTACGCGGCCGGTGATGTAGTAGACGCCGAGCGGGGTTTTCTGGTCGCCTTCGCGGAACTTGTCGACCCCCAGCTTGCCTTGGCTGATGTAGTAGTCGGTGACCAGTTTCAGTTCGCCGTTGTTGTTCTGGTAGACGTACAGGCGCGATTGCGTGGCGTCGACCACCAGCACATGGCGCATGTCGGCGCGCAGCTGCAGCACGGAGCGCGGCGCCAGTTCGGGACCGGGGCGCGCCACCAAGGTTTGCAGGCGCACGCGCGCTTCGTCGCGCAAGTCTTTCAGCTTGTCGGCCGGGCCGCTGGCGCCGGCGCCGAGCTGGGCCACCGGCTTGGTGTGCATCAGCAGCAGGTCGCCGCGAATCAGGTGGCCGACGCGGAAATTCGGGTAAGCCTGCACCAGTGCGTCGGCCTTGGCCATCGCCTCCTGGAGCTGGCTGGCGCGCAGATTCTTGTAAATCTCAAGCAGCATGATTTCGGCATCCTGCCGGGCGCGCGGGGCTTCGGCTGGATGGATGGACTTGGCCATGCCGGTGCCGGCTGGCGCCAGCACGGCGCATGCTGCCACCAGCGCGGCAGCGGCGCTGGCACTTGCTCGCTTCGACATCTCCATCAGCCCCCCGACTGCTCTTGCCTGATCAGCCAATTCTTGCCTTGCTTTTCCAGCACCAGTGTCTTGCGGCCCGTGGTGCTGAGGCGATCCGACACATACTTCTGTCGGAATTTCACGGTCGCCGTATTGCCGTTGACCGTCACTTGCGGTGCCTCGACGCTTACCTTGATGTGGCCTTTGCCCTCGATGCGGGCGGTACGGTCGGCTTCCCAGGCTTTGCGGTTCTGGCCCTTCGGCGTCTGGAAATTGCTGCCGTAAGCATTCAGGTAGGCTTTCATGTCTTGCGCGCTCCAGGCTTTGGCCCAGCTATCGACAGCCTTGATGACATCGGCGCCATCGGCGTCTTCCTTCTGTACCTGCTCAGCCTTCGGAGCAGCTTTTGCCAATTGTACCGCCGGGGCGGGAGCTGGTGCGGAAGCTGCAGCCGGCGCGGCGGACGGGGCGCTTGCCACGGGCTTGGCCTGCGCCACGACCGGGACCGGCGCCGCGGCAGGCGCCGCCGCCTTGACAGGCGCGGGCGCCGGCGCCGCAGCGATTGCAGCCAGCGGCGAGGCAGCTTCTCCGCCTTTCGGCGTCAAGGTGTGCACCATTGCCAGCTTGGCCTTCTGCGGCGGCTGCTGGCTCGGATCGGCCAGCTGCATGGCCTTGTCGTAAGACTGGCTGGCCAGCTTGGCATAGACATCGCCCAGGTTTTCGTGGGCGGTGGCATAAGCCGGGTTGGTGCGAATCGCGCGTTCCAGTGCCACGCGGGCCTTATCGTAATTGCCGCCCGAGGCGTGCAGCACGGCCAGGTTGTTATAAGGTTCCGGTAATTCGGGATAATCTTCCGTCAGCTTTTGGAAAACATTAATTGCATCGGCTGTTTTGCCCTGTTCGGACAAAATCATCCCTTTAATAAATCGCAATTGCGCATCTTTTGGCCGTTGCGATAACGCAACATCAACCTTCGCCAAGGCGGCTGGCAGCTGTCCACTGCGCATCATTTTATTGATATCTGCGACCTCATCGGCCTGCGCGGAAAAGCACGCGATTAATAGCGCGGCCCCTAGCGCAAGGGCTGTACGAGAGGAAATTTGCGATGCCTGCATTTATTTATTTTGCCGACGGGAAATAAAGAACCATTTTATCAAAACTCAGGGGGCTGAATATACTTAGAAGATGGAACTAAGTATTACGCAGGAGGACGCGGGGCATACGGCGGAGGGTCTGCCGCTGTTCATTTTTGCGCTCTGCAACCGCCACGGAATGGAAGCCAGGATCACTACCCTGGGCGGTGCAATTGCCAAGCTGCAAGCACCCGACCGGCGTGGCCGGCTCGCCAACGTCATCCATGGCGCGGCGCCCGATTGCGGCATCCACCTGCTGCCGGCGCCGGGGCGCGCCTTGCACCGGGTGCCCTGGCACGCCATGCCGCTGGTGGAAGATGCCAGCGTCGGCCTGCGCCTGGCCAGTCCAGGCCCGCAAGCGGTGCTAGCGACCTATCTGCTGGATGAGGCGAACGGCCTGACGCTGCATTGCCAGGCGCCGGCAGCCGCTTCGGCCACCGTCTGCCTGCGCATCGCCTTGAATATGGCCGGCGAGGGCGATGTCCTCGGCCAGCAGCTGGAGGTAGGCGCAACGCGCGTCGTACCGGCCGGTGAACACGAGCGCGACGTGGCCGGCACGCCATGGGATTGCCGTTCGCCGCGCCCGCTGGCCGAATTGCCAGGGCAGGCGCGCTACCTCCTGGACAAGCACGGAAACGGCGAGGCCGCGCTGCGCCTGCTCGACCCTGCCATGGGCCGCGTGCTCGAACTCGCCACCGATGCCGCCAGCTTGCGGCTGGGCTGCGGCGACCCGCCCGTCTTTCTGTGGCTGGAGCCCATCATGGCGGCAGCCGGCGGTCAACTGGTCCTGCGCTTCACTGCCCAGCCTTAGGCCCCCGCAGGGCTTGTGGTAACAACAATGTT
Organism: Pseudoduganella sp. R-43; assembly: GCF_049913255.1. NCBI lineage: Bacteria > Pseudomonadati > Pseudomonadota > Betaproteobacteria > Burkholderiales > Oxalobacteraceae > Pseudoduganella > Pseudoduganella sp. R-43. Next base: position 4,359,553 of record NZ_CP183988.1, on the reverse strand, counting down.
AATATCTGGACTCCCCCATTACCGAGCCCAGCCCAATGAGTATCGTGTTTTCCAGCCTGAACCACGCGCAGCGCGTGCCCCTCGCTGCCGAAATCCACTCGCGCCCCTTCCTGAAACTGGATGCGCCGACCCTGCTGTCCCATTTCGCCATCATGGGCGAGGAGGAACAGCAAGAGTTGCTGGCAGGGCTGTGCGGACACTTCGGCGTGGCGGCGCCGGCCGCAGGCGGCAAGTACTTTACCCATGATTTCGGCCGTTTCCGCCTGAAGTGGGAGCTGCACACCGAATTCGCCACCTTCACCTTCGCCGAAACAGTGGCCAGCATGCCGCTGCCGGAAGAGGCCTTCAGCAACATGCCTTCGCGCCATCTGCCGGAGCAGTGGCTGCTGCAGCTGCAGGGCAGGGTGCTGGTGGCCGCGCACGTGCTGCTTGGGCGGCCGGGCGGCATGCAGCACGCCTTCGCGGAGAGCCTGCAACGCCTGTTCCAGGGCGCCCCGCTGGCGGGCAGCCAGGTGATGAACGGCGGCGAGATGTGGACCGACTTCGCCATCCATGCCGATGGCTTCAGCCGCTTCGTGATCTGCGACGCCGGCATGCACGAACAGCAGTCGGGCCGCCTGGTGCAGCGCGTCCTTGAAATCGAAACCTATCGCATGATGGCCCTGCTTGGCCTGCCGGTCGCGCAAAACGCGACACCGGAACTGAACCAGGTGGAGGCCGAGCTGGCCACCCTGGCCGGCGCCCTGGTGGAAGCCGACGGCAAGGTCGACGACGGCTCCACCGAACAGGCGCTGCTCGATCGCATCACCCACCTGGCGGCGCGGATCGAAAAGGTCTCGGCCGACACCAGCTACCGCTTCGCCGCGGCCAAGGCTTATTTCGGCCTGGTCAATGCGCGCATCGACGAATTGCGCGAACTGCGTATCGAGGGCACGCCAACGGTGGAGGAGTTCATGGAGCGCCGCCTGGCGCCCGCCATGAAGACTTGCGAGGCCGTCGCCGCGCGCCAGCAGGCGCTGGCCGGCCGTATCGCCAACTGCAACGACCTGCTGCGCACCCGCGTCGGCATCGTGCAGGAAGCGCAGAACCGCAAGATCTTGCAGTCGATGAATACGCGCGCGGCGCAGCAGCTGCGCCTGCAGCAGGCCGTGGAAGGACTGTCCGTGGCGGCGATCTCATACTATGTGGTGGGCCTGATCGGCTATAGCGCCAAGGGCGCCAAGGTGCTGGGTGTCGGCGTCAATCCCGAGCTGCTGATGGGCATCATGGTGCCGGTGGTGGCGGTCGGCATGTGGCTCGGCCTGCGCAGCATGCACAAGCGCCTGCACCACGCATGATGCACCTTGCTCGTCGATTCGCCTGGCTGGCGGTGGGCGCGGCTTTGGCCGCCTGTGCACCGGCCACGCGACTTGCACCCGCTTCGACGGCATCGCCGGTGGGCGCGCTGCGCTTCATCGGCGAGCAGCGGGTTGCACACCAAGCCATGTTCCAGGACACCATGCTGGGCGGTTTCTCCGGGCTCGATTACGATGCGGCGCGCGGCCGCTGGGTGGTCGAAAGCGATGACCGCTGCACCCACAACCCCGCGCGCTATTACGAAGCGGAGCTCGATTTTGACGCCAGTGCGTTCCGTGCTGTGCGCTTCAGCGGCCTGCATTATTTTCTGAACGCCGACGGCAAGGACTTTACCGCCACAGCCACCGCGTGCACGCGCGCTGACGTGGAATCAATCCGCATCGACCCGCTGGATGGAAGCATGTGGTATTCCAGCGAAGGCGACCGCCGCTATGGCCTCGACCCCTTCATCCGCCATGCCACGCGCGATGGCGCGTTGCTGGCCGAATTGCCCTTGCCGGAAAACTTCCGGGTGCACCAGGGCGAAGAGCGCGGTTCGCGCTACAACGCCACCTTCGAAGGACTGGCTTTCGCGCCGGATGGCCGCAGCCTGTGGGCTTCCATCGAATGGCCGCTGTACGAAGACGGCCCGATCGCGACCCCGCAGCACGGCGCGGTGCTGCGCATGACGCAGTTCCAGCGCGATGGACAGGTGCTGCGCCAGTTCGCTTATCCGCTGGATGCGATTCCCGCCGCACCGGGATCGGGCAAGGAAGCCGAAAACGGCGTCTCCGAGATTCTCGCGCTGCCAGATGGCGAACTGCTGGTGCTGGAGCGCGCCACGGTGCAGGATGCCGCCGGCGCATACATCAACTACGTCCGCCTGTATGCCACCGATGCGCGCGGCGCCAGCGATGTGAAAGCGCTGCCGGGCCTGGCGGGCGCGCAATACACGCCGGCGCGCAAACGCCTGGTGCATGATTTCAGCAAGCAGCCCATGCCGCGAGCCTACAACCTGGAGGCGATGTCCTTTGGCCCGCGCCTGCCGAACGGCCACGCCACCCTGGTGTTCGCCAGCGACGACAACTTTGGCAAGGGCCAGGTTACCCAGTTCCTGCTGTTTGAAGTGCTGCCCTGAGTATTATTCCGCTGGGTGGAATGGTTAATTGCTGCCGGTGGTGATTCCCGTCATCGCCGACATGGATCAGACTCTCATCATTACTTGAAAGGAGATCCCATGAAGCTGTACTACCACCCAATTTCCGGCCACGCCCACCGCGCCCACCTATTCCTGTCCCTGCTAGGCCTGGACTTTGAGCTGGTCGAAGTCGACCTGCTGAAGGCCGAGCAGAAAACCGAAGCCTTCCTCAAGCTCAATCCCTTCGGCCAGGTGCCGGTACTGGAAGACGACGGCGTGGTGATCGCCGACTCCAACGCCATCCTGGTCTACCTCGCCACGCGCTATGGCGATGCCAGCTGGCTGCCGCGAGACCCGGCCGGCGCGGCTGCCGTGCAGCGCTGGCTGTCGGTCGCCGCCGGCGAAATTGCCAGCGGGCCCGCCACCGCGCGCATCATCAACCTGTTCAGGAAACCGGTCGATCCGGCCGACGCCATCGCCCGCGCCCACCGCATCCTCGCCCTGGTCGAGGCCAGCCTGGCCGGCAAGGAATGGATCGCGGCCGGCTGGCCGACCATCGCCGACATCGCCCTGTACAGCTATATCGCACGCGCACCGGAGGGCAATGTCGACCTCTCGGGCTACGCCAATGTCGGCGCCTGGCTGGCACGCGTCGAAAGCCTGCCACGCTTCCAGCCCTTCATCAAATCAGCGGTCGGGCTGGCAGCATGAACGGGCCCTGGCATGCCGGCGAAATCGCGCTGCAGGCCACGCTCGGCGCGGTGGAACGCATGGACGAGATCGGCCGCAAGGTGATCCGCGACTACATGCCGGACCAGCACCGCGACTTTTTCGCGCAGTTGCCGTTCGCCGTGTTCGGCAATGTCGATGCGGAAGGTCGGCCGTGGGCCACGCTGCGTGCCGGGGAAGAGGGTTTCATGCATTCGCCGGACCCGCAGCATCTGCAGTTGCTGCTGCCCGCGCAGCTCGACGATCCGGCGCAGGCCGGCCTGCGCGACGGTGCTGCAGTGGGCATGCTCGGCATCGAACTGCATACGCGGCGACGCAACCGCCTGAATGGCCGCCTGCGCGCGCTGGGTGGCGAACAGTTCGAGATCGCGGTCGCCGAATCGTTCGGCAACTGCCCGAAGTACATCCATCAGCGCGATTATCGCTTCGAGCGCGCGCCAGGCGAGCCATCGGGACTGCCGCCGCGCCGCCTGCCGCAGCTCGATGCGCTGGCGCGCGACCTGATCGGCCGTACGGGAACTTTTTTTGTCGCAACGTATTCCGGCGAAGGCGAGGAAATGCGGGTCGACGTCTCGCATCGCGGCGGTCCGCCCGGGTTTGTCCAGATCAGCAGCACAGGAAGCTTGCTGGTGCCAGACTATGAAGGGAACCGCTTCTTTGCGACTCTCGGTAACATACTGCTGAATGGCCGTGCCGGGCTGGTGTTCCCGGACTTTGAAAGCGGCGGTTTGTTGCAGATGAGCGGAACCGCGCGCGTTGTCGTGGACGGAACGGAAAGGCACTGGGAATTCCAGCCGCAACAGATTGTGTGGCGGGAAGATGCATTGCCGCTCAGATGGGCGCTGCTAGCAAAATAGTTCTGCTACCATCGATTGCATGGATAGGGTTTCCCTCGCTTCGCCGGGAAGGACCAGGCTGGATGCATTCACTGCGGTGTATGAGCACAGCCCCAACCTGGCTTTCATGATGGATGCCGATGGCACTTTGCTTGCCGCAAACGCCCATGCGCGACGGTTGGCGGAGGAACTCGGCGCCGGAGAGAAGGCGTTCGGCCTGTTCCGGAGCTGGGCCGCCGCCGAACTGCGCGACGACGCCATCCCCGAGGCCAAGCTGCGCGGCGTCTGGCGCGGCGAACTGGCCCTGTGCGAGAAAGACGGCGACGGCACGCCGGTCTCGCTGGCGCTGGAATACTACGCAGGCCACGGCGCCCAGCCCGAATGCTTCCGCTGCCTCGTCACGCCGCTGCCCGAGGCCGACTCCTATGGCTCGCGGCTGCGCTTCAAGCGTCTGTTCGACCACCACCCGCACCCGATGTGGGTGTACGACGTCAGCACGCTGCGCTTCCTGGTGGTCAACCGCGCGGCTGTGTCAATCTACGGCTACAGCGAAGAAGAATTCCTCGAGATGACGATCGAGGATATTCGTCCCGATCACGAACTGGCGCGCCTGCACAACGACCTGGAAACCTCGCCGCGGGCGGCGGCGCAGCAATCCGGCGCCTGGACCCACCGCTGCAAGGACGGCCGCCTGATCCAGGTGGAGATTTCCTCGCATCCCTTGCTGATGGCTGGCCACAAGGCGCGCTTCGTCTTCGCCCACGACGTGACGCGGCGCCTGCGCATCGAGAAAGCCCTGCACGAATCGCAGGAGATGACGCAGCTGGTGGTTGACCACATTCCGCACCAGATCTTCTGGAAGGACATGGACTTGCGGTACCGCGGCTGCAACGACGTGTTCCTGCGCGCGGCCGGCCTGTCCTCGCAGGAGGAGGTGGTTGGCAAGAGCGATTTCGACTTCCCCTGGTCGCACAACGCGGAGCGCATCCGCGCCGACGACGCGAAGATCATCCACAGCGGCGTGCCGCAGCTGAATCGCGAAGACCACCTGCTGTTCGCCGACGGCAGCGTGCACTGGTTCCTGATCAACAAGCTGCCGCTGCACGACCAGGCCGGCCGCACCATCGGCCTGCTTGGCACCATCGAGGACGTGTCCGAGCGCAAGCAGGTGGAGCTGATGCTGCAGCTGCATAACCGCGCGCTGGAATCGAGCGTCAACGCCATTGCCATCACGGCCATCCACGACGGCAGCGACACCATCAACTATGCCAACCGGGCGCTGGCCGAGCTGACCGGCCACGCAGCCGGCGAACTGGCCGGCCGCAGCCTGGAAGAGCTGCTGGCCAGCGACGACGATGCCGCCGCCCGCACCGCCTTGCACGAAGCCGTGCAAGGACAAAGCGACGTCCAGCTCATGCTGCGCGGACGCCATCGGGACGGCCGCAGCTGGTGGGCCCAGTTGCACGTGGCGCCGGTCGGCGGCAGCGAAGGCCAGCACACGCACCGCGTCTGCGTGCTGACCGACATGACCTCGACCATGGACTACCAGGCGCAGCTCGAGCACCAGGCCAGCCACGACGCGCTGACCGGCCTGCCCAACCGCAACCTGTGCGGCGACCGGCTGGCGCAGGCGATCAGCTATGCGCAGCGCTATGGCCATACGGTGTGGGTGGCTTTCCTCGACCTGGATAACTTCAAGCTGGTCAACGACAACCTGGGCCACGATGCCGGCGATGAATTGCTGCGCACCGTGGCGGCCCGCCTGCGCGGCTGCGTGCGCGACACCGACACGGTGGCGCGCATGGGCGGCGACGAGTTCGTGCTGGTGCTGCTGGACGGGCATGAGGCGACGCCGTCGCAAGCCATGCTGCGCAAGATCCTCGACAGCATTTCGGCGCCGATGCAGCTGGCAGGGCAGGAGCGCACGGTGACCTGCAGCATGGGGGTCTCGCTCTACCCGGGCGACAGCACCGATCCGCAGCTGCTGATGCGCTATGCCGACATCGCCATGTACCGCGCCAAGGAAAGCGGCCGCAACCAGGTTCAGTTCTATGAGCCGGCCATGCACGCGCGCATCGTGGAACGGGCCGCCATCGAAAACGAATTGCGCGGCGCCTTGGCGCGCGGCGAGATGTTCCTGGTCTACCAGCCGAAGATGAACGTGGCCAGCGGCGAGATCTCCGGCGTCGAGGCGCTGCTGCGCTGGCGTCATCCGACCCTGGGGCTGGTTCCGCCGGGCCGCTTCATCGGCGTGGCGGAAGAGACGGGCCTGATCGTGGCGCTGGGACGCTGGGTGATCCATACGGCCTGTGCCCAGAACAAGGCCTGGCAGGATGCCGGCCTGCGGCCGCTGCGGGTGGCGGTGAATGTCTCGGCGCGCCAGTTCCGCGACAAGAACCTGGCCGACGAAGTGGTGGAAGCCTTGCGCAGTACCGGCCTGCAGGCGCAATACCTCGAGCTGGAGCTGACCGAGAGCATGATGATGCAAAACGCGGACGAGGCGGTGGTGACGGTGCAGCGCCTGAAGAAAGTCGGCGTCGGCATATCGATCGACGATTTCGGCACCGGCTATTCCAGCCTGGCTTACCTCAAGCTGTTCCCCATCGATTACCTGAAGATCGACCAGTCCTTCGTGCGCGACATGCTGGGCGACCCCACGGTGGCGGCCATCGTACGCTCGGTCATTTCGCTGGGCCACAGCCTGGACTTCCGCATCATTGCCGAAGGGGTGGAGACGGAAGGGCAACTGGCCTACCTGCAACGCTATAACTGCGACGAAGCCCAGGGCTTCCACCTCAGCCAGCCGATCATGCCGGAAGCCTTTGCCGCCTTGCTGAAGCAGGAGCAATCGCGCCAGCCGGCGCTGCGCCCGGCGGAACAGCGCAAGGGCACTTTGCTGCTGCTCGATGATGAACCGAACGTATTGTCGTCCCTGATGCGCCTCTTGCGCCGGGACGGCTACCAGATCCTGGCAGCGCACAATGCGCAGGAAGCGTTTTCCATGCTGGCGACACACGAGGTCCAGGTGGTGGTCAGCGACCAGCGCATGCCGGACATGAACGGCACCGAATTCCTGAGCCGGGTGCGCAAGCTCTACCCGGGTACGGTGCGCATCATCCTGTCCGGCTATGCCGAACTGGAATCGGTGCTGGGCGCCATCAACCGCGGCGAGATCTACCGCTTCTACACCAAGCCCTGGGATGACCAGGCCTTGCGCGACAATATCCGCGAAGCATTCCGCTACCACGCGCTGATGCACGGCGGCGATGGCCATGCCCCGACCGGGACTTAGCTCCCCTGCCAGAGGTGCGAACGTTTCCCGTCTTTCAATAGGCGCCAAACGCTTTGGCGGCGAGGCCCGCGAGCGTGAGGATGACGGCGATGGTGGTTCCGATTCGCCAGCGCGTGCTGGCTCTGGCTTCGGCTCGGCTCTCGGCGAAGCCGCGTTCAATGCCAGATCTTATCTCGGAAAAATTCTTCTCGGACCAGATCCGTTGTTCGGCCAATTGCTGTCCGAAGCCATCTCGCAATGCGTCGATTCTGTCTCGCAATGCGTCGATTCTGTCCCGCATTTCATTGAGGCGGTCATGTTGCTTTTCGAATCCCAGCTCAATTTGATTGCGCAGTGCTACGTGCTCACTTTGCAGCAGTTCCAGAGCCCTCAACAGGTTTGCATTGCTTTCGCGAACGGTTTCCATCCCAGCTTCGAGTTTCGTGATTCTCGCCTCATAGTCAGTCATATAATACCTCCGCACAGATGCCCCAACTCTGTAGCAAACTGCCGCGCAGATGTTTGAGCTTGGACAGGGCTAGCTCAGAAAAGTTCCCAGTCGTGCACGAAGCACCCTCCCACCGCACTTTTTTGCTCCGTTTCGTTTGGAATTCTGGCAAGATTTAAGGCAACAGAATAACAATGGGGTTGCCGATGGCGAAGTTATGGCTGAAACGTCTTGTCCTCGCAATATTGGCGCTGCTGCTGGTGGTCGTACTGGGACTATGGTTCTTCCTGCGCGGCAGCCTGGCCCAGCTCGATGGCCGGCGTTCCGCAACGGGACTAAGCGGCAACGTCACAGTGACCCGCGACGCAAGGGGCGTTCCTTCCATCTCCGGCGGTGACCGGAACGACGTGGCCTATGCCACCGGCTTCGTGCATGCGCAGGACCGCTTCTTCCAGATGGACCTGCTGCGCCGCATGCCGGCCGGCGAGCTGTCCGAACTGTTTGGCGAGAAGGCCCTGGAGACCGACCGTATCAACCGCCTGCACCGATTCCGTGCCCGCGCCGCGCAAGCGATCGAACTCATGCCGGCGGCGGACCGCCAGCTGCTGGAGCGCTATACCGCAGGCGTGAACGATGGCCTGAATGCGCTTGGCAATCGTCCCTTTGAATATGGCCTGGTCGGCGTCGGCCCGCGTGCCTGGGCGCCGGAAGATTCCTTCCTGGTGGCCTGGGCCATGTATATCGACCTGCAAGTGACAGGCATCGGCCGCGAGTTCGCACGCGGCTGGCTGAAAGAGCATGCCAGCGCCGAGCAACTGGCCTTCCTGCTGCCGGCCAGCACGCAGTGGGATGCACCGCTGGACGCCGCCAGCCCGCCGCCACCGGATGCGCCGATCCCGGCCCGCGCGCCGGACTGGTGGGGCAAGGGCGTGGCCAGCGAGCCGGCCACCTTGGCCGCCGCTGCATTCGTCGACGGCGTCGGCAGCAATAACTGGGCGGTGTCGGGCAAGCGCAGCGCCAATGGCGGCGCCATCGTGTCCGACGACATGCACTTGGGGATCAAGCTGGCCAACACCTGGTACCGCCTGTTGCTGCACGTGCCGGGCCAGCACGGCAGCACGCGCCGCATTGTCGGCGTCAGCATTCCGGGCGTGCCGGCCGTAGTGGCGGGCAGCAATGGCAATGTGGCCTGGGGCTTCACCAACAGCTATGGCGATTATGTGGACCTGGTGGAAGTGGGGTCGGCCAAGGACCGGCCCGGCCAGGCGAAGCTGCCCGGCGGTTGGGAAACGCCGACGGAGCATGCCGAGACCATCCTGGTCAAAGGCCAGCCGGCCGTCACCCTCAAGGTGCGCGAGACTTCGCTGGGCCCCGTCATGCAGAGCGGCGGCCGCGAGTATGCCGTGCACTGGGTGGCGCACGACGTGAAGGCTGTCAACCTGGCGATCCGCCATATGGAGGAAGTGGACAGTGTGGCCGAAGCGCTGGCGCTGGCGCCGAAAGTCGGCATGCCGGCGCAGAACCTGGTGGCAGGCGACAGCGACGGCAATATCGGCTGGACCATCGTCGGCCCGCTGCCGCAGCGGCCCGCTACGCCGGTCGACGCCAGCTATCCGCTGTCGGCCAACGGCAGCACGCGCGGCTGGCAAGGCTTGCTGCCGGCGGCGGCGTATCCGTCGGTGCGCAATCCGCCCGGCGGCCAGCTGGTGACGGCGAACAGCCGCCAGTTGCTGGGCGCCGACTCGATCAAGCTGGGCGACGGCGGCTTCGACATGGGCGCCCGCGCCAGGCAGGCGCGCGACGCGCTGGCAGCCCTGGGCGACAAGGCCGACGAGAAGGGCGTCTACGGCGTGATGCTGGACGATCGCGCACTGTTCATTTCCCAATGGCGCGACCGCGCGCTGGCGGTGCTGGATGCGGAAGCGGTGAAGGGCAAGCCGCAGCGCGCCGAGCTGGCGCGCCTGTTGAAGGACAACTGGAATGGGCACGCCAGCGTCGATTCGGTGGCTTACCGCGCCAGCCGAGCCTTCATGTGGTCGCTCTACGAACTGCTGTATGGCGGCGCCAACATCGAGCTGGCCAAATTGAACAAGGATGCCAATATGCGCGCCGCCTCCAGCCGCTGGCCGGTGGTCATCGGACGCTTGCTGGATGAACAGCCCGGCGGCTGGCTGCCGCAAGGTCATGCCGACTGGAAGGCCCTGCAGCTGGCGGCGCTGGACCGCGCCATCGCGCACCTGACCTCCGGCGGCAAGCCGCTGGCTTCGGCCACCTGGGGCGCGCGCAATACGGCCACGATTGCGCATCCGATTGCAGGCGCGGTACCGATGCTGAAGAAGTGGCTCAGCGTGCCGCCCGACCAGCTGCCGGGCGACAGCAATATGCCGCGCGTGGCGGGTCCCGCTTTCGGCCAGTCCGAGCGCATGACGGTCTCGCCAGGACACGAGGAGCAGGGCCTGTTCAATATGCCGGGCGGCCAGAGCGGCCATCCTTTGTCGCCGTTCTTCCTGGCCGGGCATGCCGACTGGGTGGCCGGCAAGGCCACGCCGCTGCTGCCGGGGCCTGCGGCCCACACGCTGGCGTTTACGAAGTAGCGACGTTCTGCCGCAGGAAGTCCACCGTGCGCCGCCAGGCCAGCTTGGCGGCCGCTTCATCGTAGCGCGGCGTGGTGTCGTTGTTGAAGCCATGCTCGACGCCAGGGTAGACGAAGTGCTCGTAGCGGGCGCCGGCGGCCTTCAGCGCAGCCTCGTAGCCCGGCCAGCCGGCCAGGATGCGCGCATCGTTGCCGGCATCGTGGACCAGCAAGGGCGCCTTGATCTTCGGCACATCGGCGGCCGGCGGCTGGGCGCCGTAGAACGGGACGGCTGCCGCCAGGTCCGGCACCATGGTGGCGAGGTAATTGGCCATGCCGCCGCCGTAGCAGAAGCCCACCACGCCGACCTTGCCATTTGCCGCCGGATGCGACTTCAAGACCTGCACGGCAGCGAGAAAGTCGGCGCGGGTCTTGGCCTGGTCCAGCTTCGCGAACAGTTCGCGCGCCTTGTCTTCGTCGCCGGGATAGCCGCCCAGCGGGAACAGGGCGTCCGGCGCAAAGGCCAGGAAGCCGTCGAGCGCCAGGCGGCGCGTGATGTCCTCGATATGCGGGTTCAGGCCGCGGTTCTCGTGCACGACCAGCACGGCAGGCAGCTTGGCCTTGGAAGCGGCCGGCTGCACCAGGTAGCCGCGCAGCTTGCCGTAGCCCTGCGGCGAAGGATGCTCCAGATAGCCGGCATTGAGGCGCTTGTCGTCGGCCGGCACCAGCGGGGCGGCAAAACTCGGCGACAGGGATGCCAGCAGGCCAGCGCCGGCAGCGGCAATGAACTCACGGCGGCTCAACTGGCCATGAACGTATTTGTCGAACAGCTTCAGTACTTCGGGGTCAAAGTCTTTGGCGGTCAGGCGTGTCATCGTGGCGGTCTCCAGGTAAATTAGCGCTGTCAAGTCTACTCCGACCGGTGCATAATGACATTTCGACTCCGAGCCGGAACCAGCTATTGATGAGGCAAGCAATGATGAACGATTTTGCGGCCGCTTCCAAGGCCACCATGCAGTTCCTTCGGCAGCGCCTGGGCTTCAAATTGTGGATGGTTACTCGTACCGACGGGAAAGATTGGATCGTGCTGTTTGCCGATGACCATGGCTATGGCGTGAAGGCTGGCCAGGTCTACAGTTGGGCCGAAACCTTGTGCTCGCGCATGGTCGAAGGACAGGGTCCGCACATCGCGCCCGATGTGACGAGCGAACCGGCCTATGCCCAGGCCCCGATTACCGACAAGATCACGGTGGGCGCCTATGTTGGCGTGCCGCTGCGCCGCGCCGACGGCACCCTGTTCGGCACCTTATGCGCCATCGATCCAGAGCCGCAACCTGAACGCATCCGCGAAGACAAGGATATGGTGGTTCTGATGGGCGAACTGCTGGGCGGCTTGCTGGAAGCCGAACTGGCCAACGCTGAAAACGTGCGCAAGGCTGAGCGCATGGATGTCGACATCACGCGCGACGAACTGACCGGCCTGTACAACCGCCGCGGTTGGGACATGCTGATGGTGCGCGAAGAAGAGCGCTGCCGCCGCTATGGCCACCCGGCCTGTGTGGTCTCGATCGACCTGGACGACCTTAAGTTCTATAACGATACCCAGGGCTACGCTTCCGGCGATGCGCTGTTGATTCGTTGCAGCAAGGCACTAAAAGAAGTGACGCGCGGTTCCGATGTGGTCGCACGCATGGGCGGCGATGAGTTCGCGATGCTGATGGTTGAATGCGATTACTTCGATGCCCAGGCCATGTTACTGCGGGTACAGGAAACGCTGGCCGGCTACGACGTGCGCGCGTCAATCGGCATGGCGATGCGCAAACCCGGCATCGACCTGGAGGAAGCTCTCGCGATAGCCGATGCTGAGATGTACCGTGCAAAGCGGTCACGCAAAGTACTGAATTAATCGCCCCCGTAACAAACGGCAGTCCGACTGCGGGCGCCGAGCGAAGACGCGAATCCGCGTATGATCTGTTGTCCCTCCTGCTGGCGAGGGACAATTTCCCCATTGAATTGACGGTCGCCTGCATTTTGCAGTTCGGCAAGATGATAAACTGGCCCCGCGATTTCGTAGGTCTTTATTCCGCCTGTGAACGGCCAATTGCCGTCGTTGGATTTGAATAACATATAACGTATTGAAGTGGGGGAAAGCACAATGAGCCTATTTGGCAAGCTGTTTGGTGGAAAAGAGAAAGACCAAAGTACGAGCGTTAAAGGTAGCGAACCTGTGCCATCAGTGGAAGAGGCACTTTGGCAGCAGGTCTATGACGCGCGCTCCCGGTTGTTCGAACAGCATTTTGGTTCATTGCCCAACGACATCCTCAAGTTGATGGATCTTTCAGGCGTATGGCCAGGCGGCGGACTCTACGTCATCCCGTCCAAGATCGCGGGGGAGCCAGGATTCATCTACACAACCTTCGGGCTTTCCAATCCCGATATGCCCACCACATTGGAGATGGTCGATGCGCAGCCCACGTCCAGCGCCAGTAACGGCGTGCGAGCCGTTGGGTTTGCGGGTACGTTGCGCCAGAAAGCAAATGTGAGACCACGCTCTGATCGACCAGGGTATGGATATGAGTTGATCGTGCTTGCTAAGGAGAATGCTGATTGGCCACTTTGGCTATTGCAATGGGCTACCAAAGCGGAGGTGCTCAAAGATGCAGACCTTCTCAGCGTCGTGGAACGGCACCAAGGCGTCACGGTTGAACAGATTGGCATCGGTGAAGGTAAATTTGTGAACCTGCTCATCAGCAAGTCGCATGCGCCGCTCCCTGATCACCTTGCCCTCCCCAACGGGAAGATGGAACTGCTTGTCGCGACGGTGATCACCGATGACGAAATGCATTGGTCAATGACTAATGGGCGCAATCACTTACTAGGCGAACTGAAGAAATCTGGAGTGGGCCAGATTAGCGTCCTGGACCGGCCGAGTGTTGTTCGTATCGAGGAACCCGACTTCGCACAGGTGGCGAGCCTCGAACAAGCAAAAGCACTCGAGGCAAAGGGACAATTGGCAAAGCTTTTGATGTTCCCCGCAGAGTTTGGAGGCGAAGATGTGGCGATGAATGTTCTTTACGTCCCACTTAGGACGGTCAGACAACGGACTGCCCATATACAAACGCTCCGGGCATGGGTTAAGGAAGGCGCAATAAATAGCCTGGACGTCCGCCCTGAATATAGGGATACAAGTTTTGTACCTTCGCGCATCCATATGAATGCATCGCATTCGGAAAGCGGTGAGCAGCGGACGCTGACGCTAGACGTGTGGTGAAAAGAATTCAGGCGAACGAAATTGCCGAATGTTATCGGACTTTGCTAGTTCCAGTTTCACATTCATCAGGTTTGTTCCGAGAAACCCCGTCCTTCAGGACAGGGAGTGCAAGGAGCCGACTGACACGAACAGGATTCCTGCGCCTGAGTTCCACAGCAAGGCCGAAGCGGCGCTCGCGGTGGCGCAGCGTGCACATAAACGGCGCAGGATCAAGGCCATCCATGCCTATACGGCGCGCCGCCGGCTCGATTTTCTGCATAACGAATCGTTGAAGATCGCGCGTGCCTTCGACTATATCGCTGTCGGCAATGTCAATGCCGCCGGACTCGCCCAGACTAGCCTGGCGAAGTCCGTGCTTGATGCAGGCTGGTCGTCCTTCCGGAGAATGCTGGCGTACAAGGCCGTTAGGCATGGCGCGCGGTATGTGGAAGTCAACGAACGATTTACCACCCAGACCTGCTCGGATTGTGGCGCACTGCCCGATTCGCGGCCGAGAGGTATTGCAGGCCTTGGAATAAGAGAGTGGATTTGCAGTGATTGCGGCGCGGCACATGACCGTGATCTCAATGCTGCGAAAAACATTCTCCGTCGCGGGCGCGCGACGCTGGTTGCAGGAATCCCCGTCCTTTAGGGCAGGGAGGGCGTCAAAGAAGAAGTAGTTCGCATCGAGGCGTGGTCGCAAACCGCCGAACGGTCTCTAGTTGCTGATTGTAGTGGAGCGCGATAGTTCAAGTTTCCCGAAAGGTAGATGACTTGGCGGACAGCGTCACGCTAAGAGGCGTCTCCGTTGTTGTAGCCGAGGACTTTGCCAATCCAAATAGCGGCTGCAGAAGAGGTACGCGGCGTACCATTTCGAAGACGCCAAAACTGATGGCGAAGGTCAGCACCACGATCAGTGCACCTTCGGTCACCGGCGCCAGGCCGGCTGCGCGCAGGCCCATGGCAAGGCAGACGATCAGGGTCTGGTGCAGGATGTAAACCGGGAACACGGCCTGCGTCAGATAGCGGCGCTTGGCGCTGTCGAAGTTCAGGTGGCGGTGGCCGAAGCCGCAGACGGCAACGATCCCGCTCCACTGGCAGAATGCGTACACGGTGCGCGCCAGTGGCAGCCAGTCCTTGTACGTGTCTCCCGTCGCGTAAAAGAAAATGAGGCAAGCCCAGCTGGCGAGGAAAAAGCCCAGCGCGGCGAAGCGGGCGTTTTCCAGTCGCTGCCAGAATTCAGCCTGGCGTGCCATGGCCGCGCCGAGAAGGAAGAAGGGCAAGCTCATGGCGTGGTTATGCCAGTCGGAGGTCAGGTTGTGGGTATGCGGCCAGTGCGGCAGGAGCAGGATGCGGCCTGCAGCGAGGAAAGCAACTGGCAGCACAAACAGTTTCCAGCCTTGCATGTGGCGCAGCAGCCAGTTGCCCATCACTTGCACGCGGCGGCTTCCGATGGCGGCCAGCAGCAGGGTGTAGATCCACAGGTAGGGCAGGAACCAGAGGTGGTTCCAGGTTGGCAGGTCGAGGCAGCCGTTGTGGTCGCAGAAGCCGTGGTAGGCGCGGACGTAGAGTTGCATGAAGTCGAAATAGCTGCCCTGGTAGGCGACGTCAGACACCACTTCGAAGTAGGATTGTGGCGGGACGATGAAGAACATGCCGAAGATAAGCGGGATCAGCAGGCGCTTGCTGCGCTCCTTGGCCAGGCCCTTGCCGCCAAGCTTATCGAGCAGGAAGGCGGCTGCGGCCCCGCCAATCAGGAATAGCAGGCACATGCGCCAGGGCGAAGACAGCAGCATCAACGGTTCGATGGCGTCGCTGGGGTGGGGCGTTTTGACGTGCCAGTCCCAGGTCACGTAATACATGCCGGTGTGGTACAGCACGAGCAGGAAGAATGCGCCGATGCGCAGCCAGTCGAGGAAATACAGGCGTTGGTTTTGCATGATAGTTTGGCAAGCTGGGTTGGAGATGGCCCCAGCTTAGGGAAGGCGGTCTTGCCAGGCCAGCAATAGGTGGCGAACGGCATTTAGTTGGGGCGAACGCATTTATTGATCCAGATTTCAACCAGTTGGCTGGCGCCGTGCAATATGACTGTATTGAGTGCCCCGATTGGCGTTGTGATGAGTGCGTTGCCGTCCCACAGGAATTTCCTCGAGTATGAGCCGCTGCTGTGGCGCGTGCTGAGCAAGCTCGTGCGCGATGGATATCACATCCAGCCGCACGACGCCCGCGACCTGATCCACGACTTCTTCCTTGAATGGGAACCGCTCAATAGCCGCTTTGACGCGGCCAAGGGCGAATTCGCCCCCTACCTCGCCACCGCCTTTTACCGCTTTGGCCGCCGTCGGCAATTGAAACTGCACCGGCTGCGCTCACGCGCCGTCGATATCGAGGAATGCCTCGACCTGGCTGCCGCCGACCCTTTGCCGCTCGAGGCGGCCGAGTTGAAACAGCAGACAGCGCAGCTCAGGGAGGCCATCTCGCATTTGCCCGAGGCGGAACAGGCTTTGCTGGCCGATTTCCTGTCGGATTATGCGCCCGGCGAGCGCGAACTCGCGGAAAAACACCGTCTCACGCGCTATCGCATGCGCGAACAACTGGCAGCTACGGTCAGCCGGGTCGCGTTGCAATTGATGGAGGCAAGGCCGCAAGAGGCCGACGCCGATATCGCTTACCGGGTTTGGGTGATGGGCCAGTCGCCACGCTTTGTGGCCGCCGAACTCGGAATGTCAACTGAACAGGTGAACCAGGCCAAGGCGCGCTTTGCGCAAGCCCTGCTCAACTCGATTCGAGGCATAGAGCGGCCGGTTCGACAGGGGAGAAATATCATGCCGGAACTCGACATACTTAGGAAAGCGCTCAGCGCATTTGATGACAGCGACGCCCTGGAACATTTGCGCGCGCATGCGCAGGATATTCGCCTGGCGCTTGAGCAGGGAGACCTGCTGCTTGACAATGCCGAATGTGCCGCACTGGCTGCCCATCCCGAATGGCTTGCAAGCGTCTACACTGCGCTGAGTAGCGATGACTTGGCGGGCATCGAATCGGAGGAGCTCCAGCCTTCCATGACCGCCATGCTCGATGGCGAACAGCAAGTGATCGCCGATGCCTGGGCAGCGCTGCTCGAGAAACTGGATGAAGCGCGTCCGCCTTCCGGGCCGGGACAATGGGAACTCGCGTTGATGGCCGCAGGCAAACCGGAACCCGATCTGGTACAGCATTTGCGCCAGTATCACGCTTCCTGCCGGCGTGGCGACTCCGCTAGCGAACGTTTGCTGAAGTACGGCCTGTCGCCTGGCATGGTGTTTGAAGCCTTGCGCGAAATGGAACTGCTGTTCAATCGCTCGCTTCGTCGCGCCGGCGAAGGAGCGATAGCTCGCAAGGACTCTGACGCTGATCTCGTCGTCAAGCAAAAAGGCAAGAGCGTAGCAATCAAGCCCAAGCTGTTATGCGGGACCATCGCGGGTACGCTTGATCTTGAGCTGGAGCTCGCGCCCGCGCTGGCGCGCAGTCTTGTCTGCATGATGCAAGCGTCGCCGCTCCTGGTCAGCGGCTACTATTATCTGGGTGCGAACACTTTCTTCAAGTTGCCGGAAACGACGCGCCCAACAGGATTCCTCACGCGGGACGCACTAGTGAAGCGTTGGTGCGCCAATCAACGCGACATCGCACATGGCTCGCCGCTATTGCAAGGCGAACTCGCGCGGTGAGCGCGTGGCAGTGAACCCCCTTGCTGAACGCTCGTAAGTTGTCGTCGTCCACTCGAGCCTGCCATCCTTGTCGAAGATGCGATGGAGCATTAATGCATTCGGCCCGGGGCTGATGGCGTTTGGCTTGCGCAGCCTGAGCCGCCACTTGCGGGGAACGACATCAAATTGCGTCGTTGAGCCCGCGCCGCATTCCCAGCACTCCCTGGCGCCGGCATAATGGCGCCGTACGGAGGCCTTATGCGTGTGGCCACATAAGATGACTGCAATCTGATGCTGCTGCAGAAAGCGATCCAGCGCCTGCATCGTAGTGCTGGACATGGCCAGGCTGAAGCCAGTGCATGTCCTGGCATGATGTATGACCAGTGCGCGGATTTCTCGTTCTTTGCGGGCTGCGAGCATCGTATCCAGTAGTTTCAATTGCGAGCAGAAACTTCCCCTCGCCCAGGTGCGCTGTATCGAATTGGGGCGCACGTCCGCATCCGAATCAAGTTCGATCAGGGTTAACTCATGCCCGTGCTTCCCCAGCGGGAAGCTGCGTGTTGCCGGCAACGAGCGGATGAAGTAGTGGTAAAAATTGGTGGGGGTCGCGCCAATGGGCACCGGCAGTCCTGCCCAGTGATCGTGGTTTCCGGGGATGGCGATGATTTTTCCGGCGGCGTTCAGGCCTACGTAATCACCATTGGGTGGGATAAGGTCGATTTCGCTTTCAAAGAAACGACGCGCCAGTGCGAGTTCATCTGCATCTCCGTTTCGGCTAAGGTCACCAGTGACCAGGATCTGGAACTGCTCGTCCCTGTTGCGCAGGTCTGCGACGAATTCGGCAAGCGCACGCAAGCCGACGGCGTGATGTCCCAATAGACCATCGAAGAGGGGAAAATTGTCCAGTCCAACTTGTACGGTGGGGCTGATCGTTGCATCGCCTGTGCTTGGATCAAGGCTTCCGATGTGCAAATCGGAGATGTGCAGCAAGGTTGTCAGCAGTGTTGTTGTCATGATGGTCTCCCTGGTTAGTCCGCTTTGGACAGGCGGGGCTACCAAAAGTTCAGGGGATTTTTAAGGGAAATCTCGGCGATAATGCGTGACATGCAGCTCAAACACTTACGAACTTTCCTGGCCGTCGCTTCCACCCTCAGTTTCACCAGGGCGGGGCAAAAGGTGCATCTTGCGCAGTCCAGCGTGACAGAGCAGATCCAGGCGCTGGAGGCGGACTTGGGCGTGGCGTTGTTCGAGCGCTCGCAGCGCAAACTGGCGCTGACCGATGCGGGTGCGACACTGGTGGAGTATGCCGGGGCCATGCTGGCGCTGGCGGCCGATGCCCGGGCTGCTGTGCTTGGCAGTGTGGAAGTGCGGGGCAGGCTCGCAGTCGGCGCGCTGGAAACTTTGTGTGCGCACTGGCTGGCGCCGATCCTGGCAGAATTCCAGGGCCGGCATCCGGCATTGCAGGTTGATTTGCAGGTGGCCGGAACCGGGGCGCTGCGCGATGCGGTGCGGGATGGTTCGCTGGACCTGAGCTTTTCCTTTTCCCCGCCGCCGCCCGACAGCGGCCTGCACAGCGAATGCGTTGCTTCGGACGAACTGGTCCTGCTGGTGCCTGCGGGACACGCGCTTGGCAGTCTCGCCAGCGTTGGGCCGCGGGACGCTGCGCATGAACGCTTTCTCGTGACAGCGCAAGGATGTGTCTACCGCAGCATGTTTGACAGCGCTTTTTCCGCTTCGGGTTGCCAGGTGCCTCAGGTGGCCGGTGAATATGGCAGCCTGGGTGCGATCGTGAATATGGTCCGTGCCGGCTTCGGTTGCGCGTTGATGCCGCGCCTGGCCGTCGCGGGGCAAGGTGCCGGGCTTGCCGCCCTGCCTTGGGACGGCGGCGCGGCGCGCATCGGCATCCATATGAGCTGGCGGCCAAGGCAACTGCCATTTGCCTTGCGCCAGCTCCTGGATGCGTTTCGGCTAGGGGCTGTTGGGTTACACGAGCCGGTGTCCGCCATCGACGTGCAGCACGCTGCCGGTAGTGAAGCGGTTTCGCATGAGGAAACAGATGGCGTCGGCGATGTCGTCGACGTGGCCGATGCGGCCAACCGGTAATTTGCTGGCCATTCCTTCGAGCATGCCGGCTTTGGCATCGCCTGCGACAAAGTCCCAGATTGGTGAATCGACCCAGCCGGGTGAGACTGCGTTGACGCGGATCGGCGCAAGTTCAACCGCCAGGGCGTAGGCCAGCGAATTGAGGCCGCCATTGATCGCGGCGACGACCGAGCCGCGTGCCGCTGGGCGGCAGTAGGCGATGCCTGTGGTGAAGGTGATGCTGCCGCAAGCGGGCAGCATCGGGGCGCCATGCTTGGCCAACAGGAGCGGGCCTAGCAGCTTGGAGTCCATGGCCTTGCGCATCACCGCGACGTCGATGTCCGGCAAGAGCTGGTAGGCGCCGCCGATGTCAGCGGCGGTGCAGACGATGTGGTCAAGATTGCCGCATTTTGCGAACAGGGCGGCGACCTGGTCTTCCTGGGTGACGTCTGCAGCAATGGTTGTCAGCTGCGGCGAGTGCTTCAGTGTTTCCCGTGCCATGGCCAGCTTCGCCTCGGTGCGGCCCATTATCGTCACTGCGCAGTCCTCGCGCAGCAGGCGCTCGGCAAGCGCCAGGCCCATGCCGGAGCTGCCGCCGGCGATCAATACCCGTTCCATTGAATTCCTCCTTGGTTGTGGACAGGGACATTGTCGCGGGCGCGCTGCGCGAAACGGAAACGGGATTTTACGATGCCGGCTATCGGAATTACCGATGGGCGAGGGCGTCCAGGATGGCGGTCTTGAAGTTGCGGCCGAGGGGGACGAGGGCACCGTTGCGCAGCACAAGTTGCCCTTGCTGGTCGACTTTATCGACCAGCGCCAGGCGCACGGCGGCGCGGCGGTGGCAGCGCACAAATTGGCTGCCCAGGCTGTCCAGCAGGTCGGTCAGGGTCTGGCGCAGCAGCGGTGCGCCTTGCGCTGTGTGGAGCACTACGTAGTTGTCGGCGGTCTCGAGCCACTGGATGTCGGCGACCGGCACCACGCGCGTGCCGCCGCGCTCGTTGACCAGCAGTTGCCGCAGCGGCAGGCCGAGGGCGCCGGGCGCGTTCTCGCTTTGCGCGGCGCGGCTGGCGACGCGTTCACGCAGGCGCTGCATGGCGCGCTGCAGGCGCGCGGCGTCGAAGGGCTTCAGCAGGTAGTCGATGGCGTTGGCGTCGAAGGCAGGGATGGCATATTCGTCAAATGCGGTAGCGAAGACCACCAGCGGCGCTGGATGGGGCAGGGAGGCGGCCACCTCCAGCCCGCTTACCTCGGGCATTTGCACGTCCAGGAAGATGGCGTGGGGTGCGAAGGTCCCGACTTTTTCCAGCGCCTCCACGCCATCGCGCGCTTCTTCGATGGCTGTTATGTCCGTCTCATGCGCCAGCATGCGGCGTAGCTTGTCGCGCGCCGGCCGCTCGTCGTCGACGATCAGGATACGCATGGCAGTCTCATTTCCGCGCGCACGCCGGCCGGTTCGAGCTGCACCAGCCGCAGGCTCGCCCGCTCGCCATACAGCGCCTGTAGCCGCTCGCGCAGGTTGCTCACGCCGATGCCTGCGCCGCCTGTGGCACTGCCCGCGGCATGGGAGGCGAGCATCCCGGCATCGTCGCAGACTGCGAGCACGAGGCTGCCGCCATCCCGTTTTGCGCTGATGGCGATTTTCGTTACGCCGCGCCGCCTTTCGACCGTGTGCTTGAACACGTTCTCCAGCAAGGGCTGCATGCTCATCACCGGTACCAGGTACTCGCCGCAGGCCGCGTCGATATCCCATTCGATCTGTACGCGGTCAATGAAGCGCTCTTCCATCAGGTGGGCATAGCCACGCAGCAGGCGCAGTTCGGTCGGCAAAGGCGCCTGCTGCTGGCCGCTGACATCCAGCGTTGCGCGCAGCACGTCGGCCAATTGCACCAGCGTGGCGTCGGCGCGCTCGACATCGCTGTGCATCAGGGAAGAAATCGTGTTCAGCGCATTGAACAGGAAATGCGGCTGCATCTGCTGCGTGAGCTGGTGCAGCTGCGCCGTGCGCAATTGGGCATTCGCTTGCTCGGCCGCGCGGAAGGACAGCATGCCGAAAGCAATGAGCGTAAAGATCACGACGAAGATCGAGATCTTGATGTTCTCATACAGGAAAGTCTGGCCCCATGGCTCATGTTCATAAGTCATGCCGGCCATGGCATACACGGCGTGGCGGATGCCGAAGGCGAGGGGCGTGAACAGGATCCACCAGGCCGGCAGCCACATGGCTTGCCGCGCCAACCAGCGCGCCGGCGTGGCGAGCATGCCGTCAAAGCGCCGCGTGGCAAGCCGCTGTGCGGTAAATAGCAGCGTGGCCACCGCCATGGACGACGACTCCCAGAGAAATGGCTGCCACAGCGGGCCGCTGTCGTGGCGCAGGAAATCCTGCACCGCGGTCGCCACCATCATGGCCCAGAACAGCAGCCACGCGGCGAGGAGTGATAGCGTGGCGCGCCGGTTCATTTTTTCTGGTGGCGTGCTTCGACGAGGTCAATCTCGCGCACCAGCTTGCGCGCCGTTTCGTCGGAAATATGGTGGTGGCGCGCCAGGTCGAAAATGGCCTGGCGCTCGGCCACCATGGCGGCCAGGCGCAGTTCGCGCTCGGCGCGGTCCAGTTTGCGGAAGTGCTCCTTGTTCTGGTCTTCCGCCGACCAGGCCACGTTCAGGCGGTATTCGTAGAGTGCAATCACGCGCGCAGCCGCTTGCGGCAGCACGTCGGGATGGTGGGCGTCGGCCAGCGCCAGTTCCGCGCGCTCGATGGCGGCAATCGCCGCCGATGCGGCCTGGCGCCGTGCCATGTCTTCCTGCTGGCGCTCGGCCGGCTCCTCCGGGAAGCGCATGCCGCCCAGCAGGCGCGGCAAGCCGATGCTGGCTGCCAGCAGGGAAATCAGGATCACCGAACTGGCCAACAGGATGGTCAGGTCGCGCGCCGGGAAGGGCTCGCCGTTCGGCAGGAATAGCGGCAAGGTCAGCACGCCGGCCAGGGTGATCGCACCGCGCGCACCGGCCAGTGCGGTTGCCAGCAGCAGCCGCCAGTGTGGCTTGCCGCCTTGCGCCGAGGTGGCGCGGCGGCTGCGGCGGTACAGGGTCACGCGCAGCGTCGCCCACACCCACACGAAGCGCAGCGCAATCAGGCCAAAGCTGATGGCGAAGGCGTACAGCACCAGCCACCAGGGATTGATATGGCCGCTCTGTTCCAGCGATTCGCTGGCGCCGCGCAATATGTCGGGCAACTGCTCGCCGAGCAGCACGAACATGACGCCGTTCAGCGTGAACTGCACCGTGTCCCATACGGCGGTGCGCTGGATGCGCGTTGCTGCCAGGGCCTGGCCGCCCAGCTCCACGTAACTCATGGTGATGCCGGCAGCGACGGCTGCCAGGATGCCCGAGGCGTGCAGGCGCTCGGCGACCAGGTAGGCGCCAAAGGGAATCAGCAGGCTGACCAGGATGGGCGAGCCGGCCGGTTCGCCGTAACGCATGGTGAGCTGGCCTTGCAGCCAGGCGATGGCTGCAGTGACGGCCACGCCGGTCGCGATGCCGGCCGCCGCGAGCCAGACAAAAGTCAGCGAAGCGGTAGTCAAGGAGAAGGTGCCGGTCAGCGCCGCTGCCACGGCAAAGCGGAAGCACACCAGGCCGCTGGCATCGTTCAGCAAGGCTTCGCCTTCCAGGATGTGCATCAGCCGCTTGGGAATCGGGGCGCGCGACGCAATCGAGCCGACCGCAATCGGATCGGTCGGCGACAGGATGGCGGCCAGCGCAAATGCCACCGGCAGCGGCATGGCGGGGATCATCCAGTGGATCATGTAGCCGGCGCCCAGGACGGTGAAGATCACCAGGCCCAAGGCCAGCTCCAGGATCACCACGCGGTCGCGGAACAGGCCCGTGTTCGGAATGCGCCAGCCATCGAGGAACAGCAGCGGCGGAATGAACAGCAGGAAGAACATCTCAGGGTCAAGCTGGATGCCGTGGCCGGACCATGCGGCGATCCCGGCGCCAAGGCCGATCTGTACCAGGGGGAGGGGAATGCCGCCGGACAGCATCCGCTTCACGTAGGCGCTGGCGATCACGGCCAGCAGCATTGCCAAAACTATCTCGATAGAATCCATCCGGACATTATAGGGGCATGCCAAATGAAAAAGAACTTGTCACTCGGGGTAGTCACTGTCATAATAGCGCCTCCTCTGCGGGAATAGCTCAGTTGGTAGAGCGCAACCTTGCCAAGGTTGAGGTCGAGAGTTCGAGACTCTTTTCCCGCTCCAGAATTCTTGAAAGGACGCCATCGCGCGTCCTTTTTTTGTTGTTTCTGCCCCTCATCGCTCCCGGCCCTTAAAAAGGGCCGGTATACTGCCGAAACATTCCATACCAAAGGGAATGCCATTTAAAGCAGACTGGAGCGATCGATGAATTCCGTTCAACAAGAAGTTGACGAGCGCAGTAACCTCACAAACTCCAACAAGTTCGAGCTGCTGTTGTTCCGCCTCGGCGTCGATAGCACCAGCGGCAACTCCGAGCTGTACGGCATCAACGTCTTCAAGATCCGCGAGATCGTGGCGATGCCGACCGTGACCGCCGTTGCCGGTTCGGAGCCGCACATGCTGGGCGTGGTCAACCTGCGCGGACAGATTATTCCAGTGATGGACCTGCCGGGCATCGTCGGCGTGAAGCCGAAGACGGGCCTGAACATCATGCTGGTGACCGAGTTCGCGCGCACCACCCAGGCCTTCGCCGTCGAATCGGTGGACGAGATCGTGCGCCTGGACTGGAGCCAGGTGTTGAGCGCCGAAGGCAGCCACGGCGGCGGCATGGTGACATCCATCGCCCGCGTCGATGGCGACGTGCAGAACACCCGCCTGGCGCAGGTGCTGGACGTGGAAACCATCCTGCGCAACCTGACCCCGAGCGATGGCAAGGATATCGATGAAACCGCGGTGGGCCGCCTGCCGCTGAAGCCGGGCACCTTCATCCTGGCGGCCGACGATTCGGTGGTGGCGCGCAACCTGATCGAGCGCGGCCTGGAAGCCATGCATGCGCCGTTCGTGATGATGAAGACCGGCAAGGAAGCCTGGGACAAGCTGAATCACATCGCCGAAGGCTGCAAGGCGGAAGGCATCGCGGTGGAGGATCGTGTAGCGCTGGTGCTGACCGACCTGGAAATGCCGGAGATGGACGGCTTCACGCTGACCCGCCTGGTGAAGCAGGATGCGCGCTTCTCCAAGATTCCGGTGGTGATCCACTCTTCGCTGTCGGGCAAGACCAACGAAGACCACGTGAAGGGTGTCGGCGCGGACGCTTACGTGGCCAAGTTTGTCGCGGAAGAACTGGCGGAAACCATCCGCCGCGTCCTCACCAAGTGATGTCGCATTAAAGCTCTTTCAGCTGCCGGCTATGGAATTTCACATGGTCGGCAATGAAGCTCGAAATGAAGTAGTAGCCATGATCGTAGCCCGCATGCCGGCGCAGCTCCAAAGGCTGCCCGGCGGCGCGGCACGCATCCTCGAACACTCCCGGATATAACTGCTCGTCAAGGAACTTGTCGGCCAGGCCCTGGTCGATCAGGATGCCGCTGGGGAAGGGCGCTTCGTCCTGCACCGCCATCAGCGCGCTGGCGTCGTGCTGCAGCCAGGTCTCCTTGTCCGGCCCCAGGTATCCTTCGAAAGCCTTCTGTCCCCACGGGCAGCGCACCGGCGCTGCAATCGGCGCGAAAGCCGATACGCTGCGGAACAGGTCCGGCCGGCGCAGGGCCAGCGTCAACGCGCCATGCCCGCCCATCGAATGGCCGAAGATGCCGATGCGCTTCGCATCGACCGGCAATTCATCGATCGCCATTTGGCGCAGCTCGTGGATGTAGCTCTCCATGCGGTAATGCCGCGACCACGGCGCTTGCGTTGCGTCGAGATAGAAGCCTGCCCCTTCGCCGAAGTCCCAGCTTGCCGATTCGCCCTCGATGCCGGCGCCGCGCGGGCTGGTGTCCGGTGCAATGAGGACCAGGCCTTCGCGTGCGGCATGCTGCTGCGCGCCGGCCTTGATGGCAAAGGTCTCCTCAGTGCAGGTAAGTCCCGCGAGATAGAACAGCGCGGGCACCGGCCCCTGCGCTGCCTGCGGCGGAATGAAGATGGAGAAGCGCATTGGCAAGCCAATCGTTTCCGACTCATGCCGGTAGAAGCGCTGCACTCCACCGTGGCAAACGTGTTCGCTGATCATGTCCATACGTGGCATTGTAACCAAGATTCGTGTGACACGTTTTTCACAATTGCAATATAGTACGGCTCGGAGGTAAGTCTATGACCGATTTGTTAGTCATCTCTGACGAACTCGCATGGCCTTGCGCCATGCTGCTTGCATGGCTTGCAGGCGAGTTTGTTCACCGTTGGACCAATCTGCCGCGCATCAGTGTGTACGGCCTGGTGGGCTTCCTGCTTGCGCAGGCCATGCCCGATCTTCTCGTGCCGGACGGCAGCAGCCAGGTAACGCTGCTTGCCAATATCGCTTTCGGCCTCATCCTGTTTGAATTTGGTTACCGCATCAATCTGCGCTGGCTGCGCGTCAATCCCTGGATTGCCGTCAGCGGCCTTGCAGAATCGGCGCTCACGTTCGGCGCTGTGTTTGCAATCGCCTACTGGCAGGGCATGCCGCCGTTGACGGCGCTTCTGCTTGCTTCATTGGCGATGTCCACCTCGCCGGCCGGCGTGCTGCGCGTGATCAATGAAGAACGCAGCTCGGGCCAGGTGACGGAGCGCCTGCTGCACCTGGTGGCGATGAACTGCGTGCTTGCGCTGTTCGTGTTCAAGGTTGTCGTTGGATTCTGGGTGTTCCAGACTTCCGGCAGCCTGACGCAAGCGGTGTCGCGCAGCGTGATTGAATTGCTGGCGTCGGCCGTGCTGGGTGCGGTGGCGGGCATGCTGGTGCCTGCGCTGCTGCGCAGCCTCGGCACGCTGGCGCGCGACGGCACCGTGGCCTTTGCCATGGTAGTCGTGCTGCTGGTGTCGATCACCCAGGCGGCCGACCTGTCGCCGGTATTGGCGACACTGACCTTCGGCCTGATGGCGCGCCATCGCCGCGTGACCTTCACGCGCACGCAGCGCAACTTCGGCGCGATCGGCGAGTTGCTGACGGTGCTGCTGTTCGTGTTTGCCGTGTCCACGCTGGACTGGCAGCGCGTGGTGTTTGGTGCCTCGCTCGGCCTGTTGCTGCTGCTGGTGCGCTTTGCCACCAAGACCGTTGCGGTGGCGCTGCTCTCGCACGTCGCCGGCATTTCGTGGCGCAAGGGCGCGCTGATCGGCGTGGCCTTGTCGCCGATGTCCGTGTTCGCGATCCTGCTGCTGGAGCAGACGCGCTACATGGGGATTGTATTGGTTGATGAACTCGCAGCGCTGGCCTCCATGACACTGTTCATGGAAGTGCTGGGGCCGATCATCACGCAGCGCGCGCTGATCCGCGCGCGCGAAACGGCCAAAGAGGAGGGCTGAGATGCCGTTGGAAGAATTCAAATCGTCGCAGCCTTTGACGATGGGCGTCGAACTGGAGCTGCAATTGGTCAGCCTGTCCGACTTCGACCTGACCGCGTCGAGCCCGGACTTGCTGCACCTGCTGGCGCGCAAGCCATTCCCCGGCCACGTCACGCCGGAGATCACCGAGAGCATGATCGAGATCAACAGCGACGTGCACACCAGGCACGGCGAGCTTCTTGCCCAGCTGCGCGAAACGCGCGATACGCTGGTGCGGGCGGCCGACACGCTGAACATCGGCATCTGCGGCGGTGGAACACACCCGTTCCAGCGCTGGTCGGAGCGCAAGATCTTCTCCAAGCCGCGTTTCAAGGAAGTGTCGGCGCTGTATGGCTACCTGGCCAAGCAGTTCACGATTTTCGGCCAGCACGTGCACATCGGCTGCGCCAGCGGCGACGATGCGCTGTACCTGCTGCATTCCCTGAGCCGCTATGTGCCGCACTTCATCGCGCTGTCGGCCTCTTCGCCTTATGTGCAGGGGAACGACACCCTGTTCAATTCCGCGCGCCTGAACAGCGTGTTCGCCTTCCCCATGAGCGGACGCGCGCCGTTCATCCTCAAGTGGGACGAGTTCGAGCACAGCTTCTTCTCGAAGATGGAGCATACGGGCGTGATCAAGTCGATGAAGGACTTCTATTGGGACATCCGGCCCAAGCCCGAATACGGCACCATCGAGCTGCGCGTCTGCGACACGCCGCTGACGGTGGAGCGCGCCGCAGCGCTGGCCTGCTACCTGCAGGCCCTGTGCGCCTACCTGCTGGAACGCAAGGAAGCGCCGCCGGCCGAGGACGACTACCTGGTCTACAACTACAACCGCTTCCAGGCTTGCCGGTTCGGCCTGGATGGCACGGTGGTGCATCCGAAGACCTATGAAAGCCTGTCGCTGCGCGAAGACATCCTGACCACGCTGCGCCGCATGGACTTGCACGCCGAAGCCCTCGGCGGCAGCGCCGCGCTGAACCACCTGATGCAGGTGACGCATATGGGCAGCGACGCCCACTACCTGCGGGCGGAATTCGACTCCTCCGGCAGCGTGGAGGGCGTGGTGGATGCGGCGATTGCGAAGTTCAGGGGGAATTGAGCTTTTTCAGGGTTCTGTTCCCGCGATTGGCCTGGCTTGAGTCCATCGTATAATCAGGCACTACCAGTTAATTCGAATAGCTCATGAGCGATAACAGTGTCCTGGGGATCTACACCTTCGAAGGGATTTTCGAAGGCAAGCCGGTCTATGAATACGCGCACCCGCAAGAGCATGCGCTGCATAAGTGCATGCTCTTCCTGCTGCAGGAAGGCGCCGACGCGCTCTGGGATTCCGCGATCATCGAGGCCGGCAAGTTCGGCTTTGAGGAAGTGGCGATGGATGCCTTCAGTATCTTGCAAACCGAAATGCTGGAGCAGAAGCCTTTCGTTGACCTTCATTCCCACATCGAAGAATCCCTGACCCTGGGCAGCTCGCTGGTCTTCTACGCGGATGCTTGAGCGGTTTTTGCTGGCGGCAGTGCTGGCGGCCTTGCCGCTGGCTGCCGGCGCCTGCAGCTGCGCCATGCCCGATCCGGTCGATGGATCGTTTCCTCACCAATTCGTCCGGCGCTTGCCTGCCAACGCCAAAGGCGCGCTGTTCCTCGCGCCTCCGCCAGGGCCGGTCAGTATTGCCGACTTCCCTTTCGAGAACGCCAGTATCATCAAGGCGCCGCGAATCGAGCTTTCGCCTTCAGCGTTCGACATCAAGGATGGCGCCGGCAAGAAATATCGCGCCCGGGTCACGCCGCTGGAGCTGAGGGGCGACGGCGACATTCCTGCGTCGAAATGGGGCAGCTATTACGCATTCGCCAGCAAGAAAGCGGAAAAGGACTTCGCCGCTGCCCGTGAGAAGCCGGCTCTCGCCGAGCTGCTGAGTGGCGGGCAGGTAAAGGACATCTCGTACACCATGTCCGATGAGCGCCGGCTGTTCCTGATTGCACCCGAGGGCGGCTTCAAGCCCGGCCAGACTTATACCATTTCTTATCGTTCGCCTTTTCCGGGGCGAGGACGCGCGGTGGTGGTCCACGAGATCGCGCCGGATGCGGTGGATACCAAGGGCGCCTACAAACTGGTCCTTGATGGCGCCCCGGTCCGCAGGATGGTCACCTTTGCTCAAGGCGGCAGTTGCAGCGGCGACTATCTGAGCTTGCGGCAGGAATTCCATTTCGAGCCGCCGGAATCGCTCAAGCCCTATCGGGAGGCGTTGACCTATTTGCCGGAAGTCGAAAGCCGGAAAGTGCCCGGGCGATTTCACGACACTGTCATTCATGGCTCGCTTTGCAGCGTGCCCGAGCCGGAGTTGGCGAGGAATACTGGCGGGCGCGGGGGGGCGGTAGTCGGCTGCGAGACAACACGGCCAGTACAGGTGCGCGGCTGGGTAGGCTTTCCCGAGGTTGACGGCAGGTTGCAGCTTGTTGGGCCTGTTCTTGCCCCATTTGGGTCGGCCAAAGGGCGGGCATGCACGGCGGTGGCATTGTTGAATGAGTCGCTGATGGCGGGCGACATGGATAGTGCTGCTTACGCGGCTTGCAATATCGCGAACGATGCAAGCATGAACGAAGTGGGAAATAGCCGGGGAGCCGCACCAAAAATGCCGTCGCTGGCTACGATCGCCCGCCTGATGCAAGTGCATCCTTTGCCCAATTCCTGCGCGACGGATTTGATGGCCGGCTATGCGTGGCAAAAAAACTACCAGGCCCTACAGGCGGTTCATATGTTTGGAGTGATTGGCAGCCGTGAGTTGGCAGATCCCGCAACGCGCATGCAGGGTGTCCTTGACTATAAACGGATGCTGGACGCCACAGTCGATAATCCGCAAGCGACCCAACTGCTTCAGATGCAACTGGAAGCGAAGCTGCCGCAAATTTCCGCGTTACTGGCGGGGGCGCCGCAGCCGGGGCAGACCGGCGACATCCTCGATATCATCGCGCGCATGGGGGATCGAGGGCGGCTCGCAGCGCCGGCGTTGAAGAGGCTGATCCGCCCGGATGAAATATACGCTCGCATCGCGATACGGACAATGGAGAAGGTGGCGCCTGGTGATCCGGAACTGCCCGGGCTGTTGCAGCGCTTCCTTCAAGCGGAACCTGGCGATGAAGCCGCGCTCCTCGCTTATTCGCGGGTCGCCGATACCCGGAACTCCAGGGAAATGCTGATGAAGCTCGTGCCGCACCTGGGTTCCTACGCCGGTGATGTGACTCAGGTGGTGGCCAACTACAAGCCTCATTTGCTGAAGGCTGCAGCCCGGGAGATCGGGCCGGAAAGAATGAAGCCGGTGCTGGAGGTCCTTGCGCGCAAGCCTTTATCGCCCGCCAGGCGCGGCGAACTTCGCGAGCTTGTTGTTGCCATGTCGGCATCGAAGGCGCAAGAGAAGGCGTTGCTGGACTGGCTGGCGGCTCAGCCATAAGTTGCCCTGGACGGGAGGGAGGCGTATCCTTTCCCCCTAGAGGTGCAATATGAAAGCAATTATCGCGATAACAAGCATGGTTTTATGCCAGGCTGCGCTGGCTGCGGGCGGCGCCTTGAAGCCGGCCGACGAGGCTGCCGCCTTCAAGGCGGCGGGCTTCAAAGAACACGGCAAGCACTGGAAGTCCTGCAAGGACGCGAGCGGAAGCTATGTTCCCGGCGCAATCGACAAGGTCCAGGACCTGAATGGGGATGGCCTTCCCGAAGCCATCATCACTGAAGGCAGCACGGCCTGCTTTGGCGATACGGGCGTTGGCTATACCCTGGTCAGCAAGCAAGCCGACGGCAACTGGAAGGTGATGTCGCGCGGCGTTGGCATCTTGCTGGTGCTGGGAGCGCGAGGCAAGGATGGCTGGCCCGACCTGGAAATCGGCGGCCCGGGCTTTTGCTTCCCCGTCGAGCGCTGGAACGGCAGCGAATACAAGGTCGTTGGCAAGCAATACGAAGGCAAGCCCTGCCAGCGCTGACGAGCGGGAAGCGGCCGGCGCAAGCTAGAAGCGCGTTTCGCGGGCGGCGCGCAGGAAGCTGTCGAGGATGCCGGTGCAATCGAGCAGCTCGACGCCGCCGGCGCGGTGGAATTCAGGATGCCATTGCAGCCCCATGACGAAGGGCGCCCGCGTGTAGCGGATCGCTTCGATCATATTGTCCGGGTAGGACAGCGCTTCCACCTGCATATCCTTGCCGAGCGACTTCACCGCCTGGTGGTGGATGGAATTGACCAGCGCGCGCTGCGGCCCCCTTACCATCGCGGGCAGGGAAGAGCCGGGCGGGAAGGTGATCTCATGGCGGTGCCGGTCGTAGTCATCGGACACGTGGGCATGCGCGTCCGGCACGTCGGTCGCAATATCCTGGTAAAGGCTGCCCCCGAACGCGACATTCAACAGCTGGCAGCCGCGGCAGATGCCTAGCACCGGCTTGCCTGCTTCGACGAACTCATGCAGCAGTTCCAGCTCGTACATATCGCGCGCCCGGTCGCCGCTCCATTCGGGCTTGGTCGGCGATTCGGCATAGCTTTGGGGCGACACGTCGGCGCCGCCTTGCAGCACCAGGCCATCGAGGTGCTTGGCATAATCGCGCAGGCGGATATTGGACGGATGCAGCAGGCCTGAGGTATTCACGGTCGGAATCATGAACACCAGCACGTCGCGCGACATCACCCACTGCGCCACCGACTCTTCGAGGTACTGCAGGTTCTTGCTGCGCAGCCCCGTGGCGCCAGGTTCGGGATGGTAGATGCGGGCTGAAACCCCGATGTGCAAAGGCCGCTGGATGATATGCCGCGTGGCGGCGGCAGCCCAGCGCTTGTAGCGCGCCACGATCACGCGTCCCCACAAGGTAAAGATGGTCTCGCCCGGATCAAGGTAGCGCGGCGCATCGCCGGCCCGGCGCCGTTGCCCGCGGTCGCTCTCGCGGCGGTCATGCTGGCGGGGATCGTGTTCGGTCATCCGTTGGCTGCCTCCTTGTCGCCAGTGTCGCACACGCGGCAATTCAAAGTCGCACTACTGGCTCGTCAGCAGTTCCAGCACTTCCTCTTCCGATACCTGGGGGAAGCTGCGGTAATGACGGCTGACCGACATGAAGTTCATCGGCGCGGCGAGATAGACGATGCCATCGGCCAAGGGTGCGATCATTTCCAGGGAATCCGGGGCAGCCACCGGCACGGCGGCGATCAGTTGCTTTGGCTGGCGGGCGCGCGTGGAGCGCAGGGCCGCCGCCATGGTGGAGCCGGTGGCCAGGCCATCGTCGACGATCACGACGGTACGGCCTGCCGGATCGGCTGGCGGACGCTTGCCGCCGTAGGAGGCGCGGCGGCGGCGCATCAGTTCAAGCTGCTCGTGGGTCTGCAGCTCGACCCATTCCATGCTGGTGCGGGTGCGGTTGAAGTAGGGGGCCAGTTCGCGGTTGCCATGCTCGTCGACGGCGCCAACCGCCAGTTCGGGATCAATGGCAGAGGGAATTTTCCGCACCAGCACGACATCGAGCTCGCCTTCGAGGCGATCGGCAATGATGCGCCCCATCGGTACCGCGCCGCGCGGAATGGCAAGGATCAGGGGATGGCTGCCGCGCAGGTGCGCCAGCTTTTCGGCCAGCAGCTCGGCCGCTTGCTTGCGGTCCTTCAGGGGGAGTTCGAGGTCGTCCATGCTAGCCTCCGCCACGCTGCACATACGACAGCATAGCGCGGGAAGGCGGCGGCGTTAAGCCTTGATATCGAGCAGTGTGCCAATTCGCTCGTCGGCGGCCTGGATCACTTTGGCCGACAGGTCGAAGTTGGCCTTGTAGACCAGTGAGTTGGTGATGGAGCTGGCCGGGTCGGTGCCCGATGGGGCGCCGCCGGCATTGGCGGCCGCCGACAGGTCGCGCGCGGCAGTCGAAATGGTGACGCTGGTCCCGCCCGGCGTTTCCTGGAACGTAGCCAGTTGCGGCTGGAAGTTCTGGGTCGCCATATTGGCGACGTTGTGACCTTCCACATCCAGTGCGCGCTGGTTTGCCTGGAGGCCGGACAGGCCGGATTGAAGTGCTGGGATCGTCATGGTCCTAGTTTACATGATTCCATACGGAAATTGCCATTACCTGCCTAAAAAACGGGCACGCCGCGCAACACATGATATGATGATGATCGCAATGATTGAGGCGGGAGGCTGGCCATGAAGATTACCAAGGAAAAAGCAGCGGAAAACCGGCAATTGCTGGTTGAGACGGCCTCCCGGCTATTCCGGGAAAAGGGAATGGACGGGGTCGGCGTGGCAGAGATCAGCAAGGCAGCCGGGCTGACCCACGGCGCCCTGTATGCCCACTTCCCCTCGAAAGACGCGCTGGCGGCCGAGGCCATGCAGTTCAGCACCCGCTCCGCCTACGGCAAGCTGACTGAGCATCCGGTCACGCTGCCACAACTGGTCGATTACTACCTGGCGCCCGAGCAGCGCGACAACCTGGCGCAGGGTTGCCCGCTGGCCGCCGCCGCCAGCGAGGTGGCGCGCCAGGATGCCTCGGTGGGCGCGGGCTATACCGGCGGTGTGCGGCAGATGGCGGACTACATCGAAACCCTGTTGCCGGCCGGGGAGGGCCGGCGGCAACAGGCGCTTGCCATCGTGGCAGCGATGGTAGGCGGCGTCTCAGTGTCGCGAAATGTCTACAAAACCGACCCCAAACTGGCCGATGAAGTGCTGGAATCGGTACGTTCCATGCTCCTGAAGCTGAGCTAATTGCTACGTTTAACGTTTTGGGATTGCTTTCCTGAACTGTGCGCATAAGAATCTGGGTTATTGCCCAAACGCATTGTTCTGGAGAGCATCATTAATTCCCTCATTGCACGTGTCGCTGCCATCCTGCTGGCCTGTGCAAGCCTGCCATTGGCGCAGGCGGGGGAGGCTGCGCTCGATGCGCGCCTGAACGAGCAAGTCATCATGGTGCCGGCTGGCCGCGCGCAGAGCGTGCAGCTGGAGACCACCGTGTTCCGTCCCTCCGGCCCCGGCCCCTTCCCGCTGCTGATCGTCAACCACGGCAAGGCGCCCGGCAACCCCAAGCTGCAGGCGCGCGACCGTTTCATCTACCTGGCCACGGCGTTCGTGCGCCGCGGTTATGCGGTGATGGTGCCGATGCGCACCGGATTCGCCAATTCGACAGGCAAGTTTGTCGAATACGGCTGCAATATGACGGCCAATGGCTATGAGCAGGCTGGCGATATCGCCGACGTGGTGCGATTTGCGCGCAGCCAGCCCTGGGTCGACAATGAACATATCGTGCTGGCCGGCCAGTCCTTCGGCGGACTGGCGAGCATGGCGGCCGCCACGCAAGACCTGCCCGGCGTACGTGGCATCATGAATTTCGCCGGCGGCCTGAAGGTGCACGGGGACTTGTGCAACTGGCAGGGCGCCCTGGTCAAGGCCTTCGGCGAGTACGGCCGCCGCAACAAGCTGCCCAGCATGTGGCTGTACGGCGCCAATGACAGCTACTTCGGCCCGGAACTGGTGGCGCGCATGCACGGCGCCTTCACGGCGGCCGGCGGCAAGGCGGACCTGGTGGCGTATGGCCCGTTCAAGAAGGATGCCCATGGCCTGCTGGGCAACCGCGATGGCGCAGCGATCTGGCTGCCGGAAGTCGAGCGCTTCCTGGCCGCGGTTGGCATGCCGACGCGCGAAGTCTATGCAATTGCCGAACCGCCTGCGCAAAAGGCCACCCATTACGCCGCGCTGGATGACGTGAATGCCGTGCCTTACCTGCCGCAACGCGGCCGCGAACAGTATCGTGAATTCCTGAAGAAGGCCACGCCGCGTGCGTTTGCGATTTCGGCGACGGGATCGTGGGGCTGGGCGGAAGAGGGCGAAAACACCAACGAGAAGGCGCTGGCGGCCTGCCAGGCGGCGAGCAGGGAGCCGTGCCGCCTGTATTCGGTCGACAACGACATCGTCTGGTCGTCGGAGCACGGCACCGCCGGCCGCAACTGATTACGCCAGCGTGAGTCCGGCGGCCAGAGTCAGCGCGGCACTCAGGTAGCCGAGCGGGCGCTGGCCCCAGCGCATGCGGTGGGACATGACGGCGCTGGCGTGGTGCAGATGGACGAAGGCGTAGCTGGCCAGCAGGTTCTGCAGCGCGACCCAGGCATGCATCATGATTGCGGCGCCCAGCAGGGCAATGCCGCCGCCACGCGCGATCGCGCCATCTTCGACGGCGACGGCGATGACCGCACCTTGTGTTATCCCCAGCATCATTCCAAGCATCGCCACCCGCATCAGGCGGGGGTGAAAATACTGGCGCTGCCATTGCGGTACCAGGCTGAACGCATGCAGGACAAGGATGATCGTCAGGCTCAACTGGTACAGGTCCAACATGGACGCCAGCGATTGAAAAATTTCCACGGTTGACCTCCCGTGCTGTGGCATCCTTATACTGACAATAACATGTTCCGCCGCAGGGCTACGCATGATACCCTGAGGTAAGCAACGCCATTTTGCGAGGTGAATCAGGGCATGATTCCTATTGCAGTGCAGGGTGCCAGCCGGGAGAGGAAACGCCAGCTGCCGAAAGGTCGGCAAGTCGATGCTGCTGCGCTGCAGCAGGTGCAGGCTTTGCTGGGCGACTTGCCGCGCAGGCGGGATCTGCTGATCGAATTCCTGCATCTGGTCCAGGATGCCTATGGCTGCCTGTCGGCGGCACACCTGGCGGCCTTGGCATCCGAACTGCGGCTGGCGCAGGTTGAGGTCTTTGAAGTCGCTTCCTTCTACCACCATTTCGATATTGTCCGCGAGGGCGAGCTTGCGCCTCCGGCGCTGACCGTGCGCGTGTGCGACGGCCTGTCGTGCGAGATGGCAGGCGCTGGCGAACTGCTGGCGCGCCTGCCGCAGTTGCTGGGACGGGAAGTGCGGGTCGTGCCGGCGCCTTGCATCGGGCGTTGCGACCAGGCGCCCGCCGTCCTCCTTGGACAGCGCGCGATCGCGCCGGCCAGTTGCGAGGGCGTGTCGGCGGCCGTTCCCAGTGCGGGTGTGGCGGGCGGCCACGCGGCGCAGTCTGCCACAGCGGGCACGGTTGCGGCGACGGAGGCCGGCGCGTTTGCGGTTTTGCGCGAATGCCTGTCGGGCTTGCGCTCCGTCGAGGCTGTGATCGCGGAGCTTGAAGACTCTGGCCTGCGCGGCTTGGGCGGAGCCGGTTTCCCGGCTGGGCGAAAATGGCGCATCGTCAGCAAGGAGCCGGCCCCGCGCCTGATGGCGGTCAATATCGACGAAGGCGAGCCGGGAACCTTCAAGGACCGCTACTACCTCGAGCGCAATCCCCGGCAATTCATCGAAGGCATGCTGATCGCCGCCTGGGCTGCCGGCATCGACGAAATCTATATTTATCTGCGCGATGAATACCATGATTGCCGCAGATTGCTGCAACAGGAGCTGGCGCGGCTCGGTGAAGGAACGCCTCGCATCCATTTGCGGCGCGGCGCCGGCGCCTATATCTGCGGCGAAGAATCGGCGATGATCGAATCGATCGAAGGCAAGCGCGGCATGCCGCGCCTGCGGCCACCCTACGTGGCGCAGATGGGCCTGTTCGGCCGTCCAACGCTGGAACATAACTTCGAAACCCTGTACTGGGTGCCGGAGATACTGGAAAAAGGGGCCGCGTGGTTCGCCGGCCATGGCCGCAACGGCCGCAAAGGGCTGCGCTCGTTCTCCGTGTCCGGCCGCGTGAAGCAAGCGGGCGTCAAGCTGGCGCCTGCCGGCATCACGGTGCAGGAGCTGATCGACGAATTCTGCGGCGGCATGCAGGACGGGCACCAGCTCTACGCCTACCTGCCGGGCGGAGCATCCGGCGGCATCCTTCCTGCCAGCATGAACAACATCCCGCTCGACTTCGACACGCTGCAGCCCTATGGGTGCTTCATCGGTTCCGCCGCCGTCATCGTGCTGTCGCAACACGATAGCGCGCGGGCCGCGGCAGCCAATATGATGCGCTTCTTCCGTCACGAATCCTGCGGCCAGTGCACGCCATGCCGTGCCGGCACCGCCAAGGCGGCTGACATGATCGAAGCGCCGGTGTGGGACGCAAGCCTGCTCAGGGAACTGTCGCAAGTGATGCGCGATGCATCGATCTGCGGACTTGGGCAGGCCGCCCCCAATCCGGTCGACTGCGTGCTGAACTACTTCCCGCACGAGGTCACGCGATGATCGACTTCGAGCTCGATGGGCGCGCAATGCAGGCGGCGGAAGGCGAAACGCTGCTGCAGGCGGCAAGGCGCGCAGGCATCGAGATTCCGCACCTGTGCTACAAGGACGGCATGGCGCCGGCCGGCAATTGCCGCGCGTGCATGGTGGAGATCGACGGCGAGCGCGTACTGGCGCCATCCTGCTGCCGCCATCCCGTGCAAGGGATGAAGGTCACCAGCGACAGCCCACGGGCGCGCGCAGCGCAAAAGATGGTGCTGGAACTGCTGCTGGCGGACATGCCGCAACAAACGCATACGCGGCATAACGAAGTCGAACACTGGGCCGCAAGGCTGGCCCTCGGCAAGCCCCGTTTTGCAGCCCGCCTGCAACCCGCCTGCGACCTGACGCACGCCGCGATTGCGGTCAACCTCGACGCCTGCATCCAGTGCACACGCTGCCTGCGTGCCTGCCGCGACGAGCAAATGAATGACGTCATCGGCCTGGCCTGGCGCGGCGACCATGAAAAAATCGTGTTCGACATGGACGACCCGATGGGCGCCTCCACTTGCGTTGCATGCGGCGAATGTGTGCAAGCCTGCCCGACCGGCGCGCTGATGCCGGCGCGCGAAGCGGCGCTGGCGATGCCGGACAAACGCATCGACTCGGTGTGCCCATACTGCGGCGTGGGCTGCCAGCTCACCTACAACATCAAGGACAACAGGATCCTATACGTGGAAGGCAGAAACGGCCCTGCCAACCAGGGCAGGTTGTGCGTCAAGGGCCGCTACGGCTTCGACTACGCGCATCACCCGCACCGCCTGACCAAGCCGCTGGTGCGGCGCACCGACGCACCGCCAAAATCGGGCGACTTCAGCATGGACCCAGAGCGCGTGCACGACATCTTCCGCGAAACGAGCTGGGACGAAGCGCTGGCGCTGGCCGGCGGCAAGCTGGCCGCCATCCGCGACCGGCGCGGCGCGCGTGCGCTGGCCGGCTTCGGCTCCGCCAAGGGCAGCAACGAAGAAGCCTACCTGTTCCAGAAACTGGTGCGCACCGGCTTTGGCAGCAATAATGTCGACCATTGCACGCGGTTGTGCCACGCCTCCTCGGTAGCGGCGCTGCTGGAGGGGATAGGTTCGGGCGCAGTCTCCAATCCGGTCAAGGACGTGATGAAGGCCGAGGTGGTGCTCCTGATCGGCGCCAATCCGGCTGTCAACCACCCCGTGGCGGCGACCTGGATCAAGAACGCCGTGCGGCAAGGCACGAAGCTGGTGGTATGCGACCCGCGCCGCTCCGACCTGTCGCGCATCGCCCACCGCTTCCTGCAATTCAAGCCCGATACCGACGTGGCGCTGCTGAATGCGATGATGAACGTGATCGTGACGGAAGGACTGGTCGACCAGGAATTTATCGCCCGCCGCACCATCGGCTACGAGGAACTGGCGGCAAACGTCGCAGCTTACAGTCCGGAGGCCATGGCGCCGATCTGCGGCATCGAAGCCGGGACGATTCGCGAGGTGGCGCGCATGTACGCCGCTTCCCGCGCCTCGATGATCCTGTGGGGCATGGGCATCTCGCAGCACGTGCATGGCACCGACAATGCACGCTGCCTGATTGCCCTGTCCCTGATGACGGGGCAAATCGGCCGGCCGGGCACCGGCCTGCACCCGCTGCGGGGACAGAACAATGTGCAGGGCGCGTCCGACGCCGGCCTGATTCCCATGATGTACCCGGACTACCAGCGCGTGAGCGAGCCGTCCGCCAGGGCGCGCTTCGAAAGCGCCTGGGGCCTGGCGCCCGGCACCCTGGACGACAAACCCGGCCTGACCGTGGTGGAGGTGATGGACGCCGCCGAGGCAGGCCAGGTCAAGGGTATGTACATCATGGGCGAAAACCCCGCCATGTCCGACCCCGACGCCAACCATGCGCGGGCGGCGCTGGCGTCGCTGGAGCACCTCGTAGTACAGGACATCTTCCTCACCGAGACAGCCTGCCTGGCCGACGTGATCCTGCCCGCCAGCGCCTTCCCGGAAAAGACCGGCAGTTTCACCAACACCGACCGCCTGGTGCAGATCGGCCGGCAGGCGCTGGACCCGCCGGGCGAGGCACGGCAGGATTTATGGATCATCCAGCAGCTTGCGCAGCGCCTTGGGCTGGACTGGCACTACGGCTCCGCAGCCGACGTGTTTGCGGAAATGCGGCAAGTGATGCCAAGCATCGCAGGCATTACGTGGGAACGGCTCGAGCGCGAGCACGCGGTGACCTATCCCTGCCATGCGGAGGGCGATCCAGGCACGCCGGTGGTATTTACAGAGGATTTCCCGCGCGAGTCCGGCCGGGCTCGTTTTGTCCCGGCCGATATCATCCCCGCGGATGAAAGACCCAGCGCCGCGTACCCGATGGTCCTGATCACCGGCCGCCAGCTCGAACACTGGCACACCGGCAGCATGACGCGCCGCACGGCGGTGCTCGATGCCATCGAACCGGACCCGGTGGCCATGGTGCATCCGCTTGACCTGGCGGCGCTTGGCGGCACGCCGGGCGACGTGGTGACCATCGCCTCGCGGCGGGGCCAGGTTTCGCTGTATGCGCGAGCCGACGACAGTTCCCCGCGCGGCGCAGTGTTCGTACCGTTCTGCTATTACGAAGCCGCCATCAACAAGCTGACCAATCCGGCGCTCGACCCGTTTGGCAAGATCCCCGAATTCAAGTACTGTGCAGTCAAGGTCACGCTGGGCGGCACGGTCGGCGCCCAGTCCAGTTTTGGCGGCGGCAAGGCAATGGAGGCAGCAGGCGCATGAGACTACCGGAGATGACACAGGCCAGCGTGCCGTTGACGCAGGAAGTGGAAGCGATCGACGAAAAAGGACGCCGCTCGCTGATCCACATACCCGCCGAGCGCCCGCTGACGGTGTACGTAGACAAGCGCGAGCTGGTCACCCTGATGACGCTGGGCGGCGCCCCCGAAGCCCTGGTGCTCGGCTACCTGCGCAACCAGCGCCTGGTACGATCAGTGGAAGATGTCGAATCCATCCACGTCGACTGGTCGGTCGGCGCCGCAGCGGTCAGGACGCGCGCAGGCATCGCCGGTATCGAAGAGCGCACAGCGCGCAAGGTGGTGACCACCGGATGCGGCCAGGGATCCGTGTTCGGCGACCTGATGGACGAAGTGGACGACATCGTCCTGCCGCCCGCTGCACGCCTGAAGCAATCGGGCGTATACCGGATAGTCGAAACGATCCGCACGCTGCAGTCGATCTACAAGCAGGCCGGCTCGGTGCACGGCTGCGCCCTGTTCACGCAAGGCGGCGAACTGCTGTACTTTGTCGAAGACGTCGGCCGCCACAATGCGGTCGACTCCATTGCCGGCAAGATGTGGCTGGACGGGATGGAGGGCAGCGACAAGGTGTTCTACACGACCGGCCGCCTGACCTCCGAAATGGTGATCAAGGGCGCGCAAATGTCGATCCCCTTCCTGCTATCGCGCTCCGGCACCACCCAGATGGGCCACAGCGTCGCCACCCGCCTCGGCATGACCCTGCTGGCCCGTTGCACCGGACGCCACTACCTGCTGCTGACCTCACCGCAGCGCCTGATCCCCGAACCCGAGTTGGCCGACCTACCGCCGCGCCCGTGTCACACCCTGGGGTCACACCCTCAGAGTGACACGGCCTCAGCCGAGCCCACAGCCGAGCCCGTGTCACCTTTGGGGTGTGACCCCATGGTGGGACACGGGCTCGGCCGGGAGGCGTGATGGGGCTGATGGAAGCGGTGCGGGGGGCGTTCGGGCTGCTGTTCAATGGCGATCCTGTGCTGTGGGGGATCGTCTGGGTTTCGCTCAGTACCAGCGTACTCGGCTTGCTGCTGGCGGCGCCCTTCGCCGTGATCGGGGGCTATGCGATTGCGATGACGCAGTTTCGCGGCCGGCGTGTGGTGATCTGGCTGGTGCAGGCGGCTTTGTCGCTGCCGACGGTGCTGATCGGCCTGCTCCTCTACATGATGCTGTCCCGCCACGGTCCGATGGGCAGCTTGCAGTGGCTGTTTTCGCAGCCGGGCATCGTGGCGGGGCAGGTCGTCATTGCGCTGCCGGTGCTGCTGGCTTTCACGCTGGCGGCGGTGCAGGCGGCCGATCCGCGTTTTGCGGAAACCGCCATCGCACACGGGGCTTCGCCATGGCGCGTCATGGGGACGCTGCTGTATGAGGTCCGCTTCGGCGTGATGGCGGCGATCATCAGCGGCTTCGGGCGAGTGATTTCGGAAGTCGGCTGCGCCATGATGGTGGGAGGGAATATCGCCGGCGAAACGCGCACCATCACCACCGCCATTGCGCTTGAAACCAGCAAGGGCGAATTCGCCCAGGGCATCGCACTGGGCGTGGTGCTGGTCACCATCGCGTTGGCGATGAATGGCGCGATGATGGTGCTGCAGGGCGATGCCCATGCCGCCAGGGGCCGGGGATGACGCCCATGCTGTCGATCGCCCGCCTGACCAAACGCTATGGTGAAAAAATGCTGTTCGACCTGCGTGATTTCAGGCTTGATGCGGCGCGGGCCTACGTCCTGACCGGAGTGAACGGCGCCGGCAAGAGCACGCTGCTGCGCGTGCTGGCCGGCCTGGCGCCGGCTGATGCGGATGGCGTGCATTTTGCGGGCAAGGCGGTGATGCTGTCTCCTTACCCTGCTGCCTTGCGACGCGAGATCGTCTATGTGCACCAGCATCCGGTGATGTTCTCGACCAGCGTGGCGGGAAATATCGGCTTCGGCCTGAAGGCGCGCGGCATGGCGCGCGCCGAGGCTGCAAGCATGGTGGAGGAGGCGATGCATTGGGCGGGGGTGCAGCATTTGCGCGGCAGCCGGCCGGCCACGCTGTCCGGCGGCGAGAAGCAGCGGGTGGCGCTGGCCCGTGCCAAGGTGCTGCATCCGCGCCTGTTGCTGCTCGATGAACCGACTGCCAGCCTCGATGGCGAGGCGCGCGAGCAGGTATTGGCCTTGATCCCGTCGCTGACCCAGTCGGGCAGCACCGTTGTCATGGCCTGCCACGACCGTGACTTGATCAACCTGCCGGATGTGCGGCGCCTGAAGCTGCGCGATGGACAACTTGAGGAGAAGTGAATGAAACGCAGGCTGCTGCTCACCTTTGCCGCTGCATTTGCGCTGTCCGGCAGCGCCTTTGCCCAGCAGGTCATCCGGCTGTCCACCACGACCAGCACCGAAAATTCTGGCTTGCTGGCCTTCCTGCTGCCGGCCTTCGAAGCCAGGACCGGCAGCAAGGTCCATGTGATTTCGGTGGGCACCGGCAAGGCGCTCGAACTGTCGAAAAACGGCGACGTGGACGTGACCTTGGTGCATGCACGCGCGGCGGAAGACAAGTTCGTGGCAGAAGGCTGGGGCATTGACCGGCGCGACGTGATGTATAACGACTTCATCGTGGTCGGCCCATCCAGCGATCCGTCGGGTATCAAAGGCGGCAGGGATGTGCTGGCCGCGTTCCGCAAGCTGGCGGGCGGTCCGGCGAAGTTCATTTCGCGCGGCGACAATTCCGGCACCGATATCATGGAAAAGGCTTACTGGAAGCAGGTGGGCACGCAGCCTGCAGGCGCGCAGTACGTTTCGGCTGGCCTGGGCATGGGCGAGGTGTTGAACATGGCGGCCGAGATGGGCGGCTATACCCTGACCGACCGCGCTACCTATGCTGCGTACCAGGCCAGGACCAGCCTGGCGTTGATGGTGGAGGGCGACCAGCGCATGTTCAACCCTTACGGTATTATCGCGACCAACCCGGCGAGGCATCCCGGCGTGAACTACAAGGGCGCGCGCCAGCTGATCGACTGGATCACGTCGCCGGAAGGGCAGGCCAGGATTGCGCAGTTCCGTCCAGGCGGCCAGCAGTTGTTCTTCCCAAGCGCCAGGCCTGATTAGGCGCGCTGCAGCCAGGCGAGCAGGGCGTCGGCCACGGCGCCCGGATTCTCGCGCTGAGGAAAGTGGCCGACGCCGGCCAGCAGCGCGCGGTGATACGGCCCGCTGAACAGGTGCGCCTTGTGCTCCGAGGTCTGCGGACTGTTGGCGCCATCTTCCGTGCCGTGCAGGGTGAGCGTCGGCACGCTGATCATGGATTCGTGCCGCAGCCGCTCTTCCTGCAAGGCGTAGTGAGGGTCGGGCAGGGCGAGACCCCAGCGGTGACGGTAGGAGTGCAGCGTGATGTCCACCCAGTCCGGATTGTCCCAGGCATGCATGGCGTCGTGGAACACGCCTTCGCCGAAATGCCATGAAGGCGACCAGGTGCGCCAAAGCAGCAGGGCGAATTCGCGCCGGTCCTTGCGCAGCGCTTCGGCGCCGCGATCGGTTGCCATATACCAGTGGTACCAATAATTGCGCGCCTGGTGCAAGCTGAGGGCCTGGCCGGGGTCATTGGTGCCCCAGCCGACCGACAAGGCCATGCAGCGCATCACGCGTTCCGGCGCCAGCAAGGCGGCGTTGTAGGCGGCGCGTGCCCCCCAGTCGTGGCCGACGACATTGAATCGTTCGATGCCCAGCGCCGTGGCGAAGTCGAGCAGGTCTTGCGCAAGGGCGCTTAGCTGGCCGCTGCGCGGCGTGGCCGGATCGAGGAAGCGGGTTTCGCCGAAGCCGCGCAGGCTGGGCACGATCAGCCGGTAGC
The DNA here is from genome assembly GCF_049913255.1 of Pseudoduganella sp. R-43. NCBI lineage: Bacteria > Pseudomonadati > Pseudomonadota > Betaproteobacteria > Burkholderiales > Oxalobacteraceae > Pseudoduganella > Pseudoduganella sp. R-43. The sequence goes on along the minus strand of NZ_CP183988.1, from coordinate 4,315,935 downwards.
CGGAGCCTGCAAGTAAGGGCAGCACGCCATCCCAGGTGTGCATATCATCCGGCCAGCCATGCAGCAGGATGATCGGTTCCCCCTGCAGGTCGCCATGCTGGCGAAAGGCAATGCGCAAGCGGTCGGTGTTCACGTATTCCATGTTGACTCCTGGCTGGCGAAGCGTGCCCTCAGGATTATAAGCCTGCGCTATACTGGGACCCATGGAAAACTTGCATATCGTCTGCCCCCACTGCGACGCGGTCAACCGCGTGCCTTCGGTGCGCCTGGAAGAAGAGGCTACCTGCGGCAAATGCCAGCGGCCCTTGTTTACCGGCCATCCGGTGGACCTGTCGACGGAGCGCTTCCTCAAGCATATCGAGCGCAACGATATTCCTGTGCTGGTCGATTTCTGGGCGCCGTGGTGTGGCCCGTGCCGCACGATGGCGCCTTTCTACGAGCAGGCGGCCCAGCACCTCGAACCCTATTTCCGTGTGGTGAAGGTTAATACCGAGGCGGAACAGCAACTGGCGGCGCGCTATGCCATCCGCAGTATTCCTACGCTGGCGGTGTTCAAGGGTGGCCGCGAACTGGCGCGCCAGGCCGGCGCAATGGACAGCAAGAGCATCATCGCCTGGGTGCAGCAGCACTTGCGCTAGAAATGCGCCAGCCAGTTCCTGATTCCGTCCAATGAGCGGAAGTCGGCCACCGAGCGGCAGGCAATGCCAGGGTGGCGTGCCAACAACATCTTCGATAGAGCACTTCCTGGCCCCAGTTCCAGCGCTGCGGTGATTCCCCGCTCGGCGCAGGCATCCATGCAATCTACCCACAAGATTGCTTCTGCCAACTGGCGGGAGAGATGGCCAATTGCCGTCGCCTTGTCGCGTACGGGCGCGGCGTCGATGCCGCCCAGTACCGGCGCCTGCAGCGTACCGAATGCTTCCTGGGAGAGCAGGCTTGCGAAGGGTTCGACTGCGGCCCGCAAGTAGGGTGTGTGCGAAGCGACTGCGACCGGCAACTGTGCGATGCGCGCGCCGGGAATCGCCAGGGATGCAGCATTCGCGGCGGGACCGCCGGCGATGCAGCTGTCTTCCCCTGTTTCTATCGCGATGTGGAAGCCGTGAGCTGCAAGCTGGGGCCGCAGCGCTGCTGTCCGGCGTCCGCTGATCGCGAGCATGGCTTGCGGGCTGTCGCCTGCGACGCAGGCGTCCATCAGTGCGGCGCGCTGTGCTGCGAGGGCGACGGTGCGTTCCGGAGTGAATGCGCCTGCCACGCTGTATGCTGTCAGTTCGCCGATGCTGTAGCCGGCCACCAGCGCCGGCTGCGGGCAATCGCGGCGCAATGCCTCCCACATGGCAAGGCTGCTGGCAACGATGGCTGGCTGGGCGTTGTGGTTGCTGAACATCGCTGCGGGGTCGCTCAAGCCGGGCAGCATTGGCGCCAGTTGTGATAGCAGGGCCGCGCCGTGCGGGTCGCTACGGGCCAGGTCGTACATGGCGGCATGCTGGCCGCCCTGGCCGGGACACAGGATCAGCAAGCGGCTATTCATGGCGGTGGCAGGGTTGTCAGGCTGTGCACCAGGCAGCATGCGGCCAGCAGGTCGGCGGCGCCGCCCGGCGACAGGCGCTGGGCGATGAAGCGCCGGTGGCAATCCAGCGCATGCTCTTGCCATTGCCGGTTTGCGGTGCCTCCCTGTCGCAGGAAGTCGCGGGCGGCATGGCGCACCGTGCCGGCGCCTTGGGCCCCGCCGCGGTGGTAGATGTTGGTGTCGCTGATATGCGCCATCAGGGCGAAGATGGCGTCGACGCGGGCGTGCAGCATGGGGGCGCCACGCGCCAGCGTGTCTTGCAGCGCGGGCAGGCCGACTTCGAATACCGAGGGCAGACCGAGCGCGCCTTCTTCGCGGGCGCCGCTGGCGGCATGCCGGGCGGCGGCTTGCTGGCCATGCGAGTCACCGCTGGCATGCCTATGGGCAGCCAGCTCTTCGCCCCAGTGCAGCAGCAGGGCGGTACGCAAGGCGGCTGGCGTCAAGGTCATGCGCAACGCGCGGACGCGGCCCATTGCGGCGCACAGCAAGCCGAGGGCGAAGATGGCGCCGCGGTGGGTGTTGATGCCTTGGGTCGCGGCCATCATGCGCTGTTCGGCGGCGATGCCGAGTCTTTTGAGTTCCGCAAAGGGAACGCCGTCGTAGCCCGCCCTGCAGATGCGGGCGAAGTAGTGGCGCAGCGAGAACAGGCTGCGCATGAAGGTGTCCGCATCCATGTCGGCATGGCTGCCGTTGTCGACGAAGGAGACCAGGCCGGGCTTGGGGTAAAGGGCCAGTTCGTGGTACAGGCTGCGCACTGCGCGCAGGGCGACTTCGCGGGAGAGCGCTTGCGCTGGATGCCGGTGTGCGGTAGGGCCGGCGCTGCGCCTGAGCGCAGCCGCCATTGCGCGGGCGGCCTCCGTCGTGCGGATGGCGGAGGTGGTCATGCAGGCTCCAGTTCTGCGCGCAGCTCGGTCCGCGTGCCGAGCTTGACGCTGGCATGCGACTTGACCAGCACGCGTTCGGTGTGGGCGTGGGCGTTGAGCCATTCTTTCCAGGCCACGGCCTGGCCGCTGGGGAAGATGATTTCGCCGTCCAGCGGCAGTTCATCGAGGAAGCCGGCAAGCAGCAGGGTGCCTGCGTCCAGTTCGAGGCTGTCCCGGGGGCGGAACAGCAGGTCGATGTCGGAGGCGTCACGCAGGTAGGCCTGGCCCGTGAGCGCTTGCAGGGCGAGCGAGCCGAATACCCGGACGTCAAGGCCTGCACTGGCCGTGGCCAGGCGGGCGAACGGCGCTTGCCAGCCTGCGGGCAGGGCATGGACCACGGCGTCCAGCGCCATTGGTGCGCTGTGGCGGGCGATGTGCCGGGCCGGGACGCGTAATGGCAAGCGCAGTTTTGCTGCGCTGACCGGGTCGGGCGGGGCCGCCAGGCCAAGGCAGATCTCGCCGGCAGGCTCGCCCGCGTGCCCGCTGGCGCTTGCTGGCGCTTGCGCTGCGTCGTCCCGGCGGCGCACGACCAGCGGCCAGTCGCAAGCGGCCCAGCGGGCAATCGCTGCGTGGGCGGGCGTGCCCTGTGTTGCCGTGGCCAGCACATCCTGCCAGCCGTCGCGCGTCAGCCACGCCAGGTCATGCCGCGCGTGCATTGCTGCCGCCGATGATGGCTTCGATGACCGGTTGCGCTGCCTTGCGGCCGCCCCGCAGCAGGCCGAGGGCGCTGCGCTGGTCTTCGCGCGGCGCATTGTCGATGGCGTGCGCGAGGTGGGCGGCAAGGTCGCCCTCCCAGATTGCCTGCAAGCCGCCCATGCGCAAGTAGTTCTCCGGCCCCGGCGCGAACACGGGATTGCTGCGCGCCAGCTCCACCAGTTTTTCTTCCGGTACCTTGGTGATGCGCGCCATTGCAGGCAAGCCCATGACGCGGATCGTGGCATCGGGCAGGGCGTAGCAGGCATCTGCCATCAAACCGCTGGTGATGAAGCCGCCGGACAATGCCTGGTCGTACACCAGCCCGATGATGCGGTGTCCCATGTGGCGTGCGAGGTCGATGCACTTGCCCAGGTGGGCCATGTAGCTGTTAATGCCCAGCATCTCGTCGCGATGGCGCAGGCGCTGTCCCTGCGTGTCGACCAGCAGCACGATAGGGCGGCCTGGGTGGCTGCGCACCGTCGCCAGCACGGCTTTGGCCTGTGCCAGGGCGATTTCCACGCCGATCGGCGCATGGCCGGTGGTGCCGATTACGCTGACGTCCTGGCCCTCCACGCGTGCGCTGCCGTTCAGGAATTGCTCATGTTCGACGATGTCATGCCCGCCGGGGAACAGGGCGTCGGCCAATATTTTCCAGTCCATGGTCATGCTCCCAGTCGGCAAGGCGCCGCGGCGGCGGTGAAGGAATCGATATCGAGCATTGGAACGTCGTGGGGGGCGGCGATGCCCAGCGCGGACCAGATATCAGCCGGGTCGCGCAAGCCGCCAAAGCGTTCGATGCGTTGCTCCAGCATGGCCTGTTCCGCTTCCAGGGCGGCCAATGTCAGTTCGACGGTGCCGCTGCTCGCTTCCTCGATGGCGTCCAGCGCAGCCTGGCGGAATGCGGAAATGCTGTCTTCCACGATGCGTTGCACATCACCCATCAGGTAGCGGTGTTTGCCGCCCGTGGTGCGCCACACGAGGGCGCGGTCGCGCGAATCGAATTCCTCGACGCCGCTGGCGGTTTCAATCACCTCCGGGCCCGACATGGCCAGCCGGCCCTCCTCGGATATCACCAGCGAGTTGGCGCATCGCGCCACGATGCCCATGCCGCCGAAGGCGCCGTTGGAGCCGCCGATCAGCACCACCACCGGAACGCCGGCTGCACGTACATCCAGCACGGCGCGCATCACCTCCGACACTGCAATCAGGCCGGCGTTGGCTTCGTGCAGGCGCACCCCGCCAGTTTCCAGCAACAGCAGCACGGCGGCAGGACGGTCAAGCGCGGCGCGCCGCAGCAGACCAACCAGCTTGGCGCCATGGACTTCGCCCACCGCGCCGCCCATGAAGCCTCCCTCCTGCGCGGCGGCAAAGACGGTCAGTCCGTCGAGGGTGGCGCGGCCGACAACCACGCCGTCGTCGAACGCCACCGGTGCATTCAGTTGCGCCAGGTGCGGGCTGACGACGCGCTGCGCAGGACCGATGAATTCCTCAAAGCTGTCGAACAGCGCCAGGCGCTCGCGCGCATTGGCCTCCAGGTAGCTGCTCATTGGCCTTCTCCCAGCATGGATTCCACTGCCTGGTCCAGCCGCAGGCTGACCACGGCCGGTGTCGCGCCCATATCGTTGATGGCAATGCGCGTGTCGGCCAGCTGCCAGCGTTCCTGGAAGTCGGTGATCACGGCTTGCCAGATCGGGCCGAAGCCGACGGCGGCGGTCTGGATGCCTACTTCGCAGGCACCGCCCAGCGGCGTGCTCTCGATCAGCACTTCCAGGTTGCCGGAGCTGACCACGCCGACAATGCGCGGTTCGGCCGACAGCGAGCGGCGGCCTTGTTCGAATCGGTAATTGAGTGTTTCCATCTTGGCTCCTACCAGTTGCGGAAGCGCTTGGGCGGGTCATACAGGCCGCCCGACGCTCGCACGAGGTCTTTCATGTTCTTTGCCGCCAGCAGGTCGCGCGTGGCATGGCGCTTGTCGATGCCCAGGTCTTCGGCACGCGTGATGATGCCGCGCTCGCGCAAGTTTTCCACCATGCGCTTGTCGCGTTGCAGCCCGACCGGTGTGTAGCCAGCGACGCCGCGGATTGCCTGCTCGCGCTCTTCCGCATTGCGGCACAATAGCAGGTTGGCAATGCCCTCCTCGGTCAGGATGTGGGTCACGTCGTCGCCGTAGATCATCACCGGCGGAATCGCCATCTTGGCCTGTTCGCCGAGTTCCAATGCGTCCAACCGTTCGACAAAGGCCGGCTGCATGTGTTCGCGGAAGGTCTCGACCATCTGCACCACCAGTTTCTGGCCGCGCGGGATGGCGCCGCTGCCCTGGCGCGCCTGTTCGCCGGCCTTGAGCCATGCCGGACTGGCGTGGCGCCGGCCCCGCGCATCCGCGCCCATATTGGGCGCGCCGCCAAAGCCGGAGATTCGGCCCAGCGTCGCGGTGGAGGAATTGCCGGCCAGGTCGATCTGCAGGGTCGAACCGATGAACATGTCGCAGGCGTAGTGGCCGGCGGCCTGGCAGTAGGCGCGGTTGCTGCGCATCGAGCCGTCCGAACCGACCGCGAAGACGTCCGGCCGGGCGCGGATATAGTTTTCCATGCCCAGTTCGGAGCCGAAGGAATGGATCGACTCCACGAAGCCCGCTTCGATTGCTGGAATGAGGGCGGGATGCGGGTTGAGCGCCCAGTTGGTGGCGATCTTGCCGCGCAAGCCGAGCGAGGCGCCGTAGGTCGGCAGCAGCAGTTCGATGGCCGCGGTATCGAAGCCGATGCCGTGGTTCAGGCGCTGTACCTGGTATTCGGCGTAGATGCCCTTGATCGCCATCATGGCCATCAGGACCTGGATTTCCGAGATCTGGGCCGGGTCGCGCGTGAACAGCGGCTCGATGTAGTAGGGCGTCGGCGACTGCACGACGAAGTCGACCCAGTCGCCTGGCACGTCGATGCGCGGCAGGTCGTCCACGATGCGGTTCACCTGCACGATCACGATGCCGTTCTTGAAGGCGGTGGCCTCGACGATGGGCGGCGTGTCTTCCGTATTCGGCCCTGTGTAGAGGTTGCCGTGGCGGTCAGCCGCTTCAGCAGCGACCAGGGCCACGCGCGGCGGCAGGTCGATGAAGTAGCGGCTGAACAGCTCCAGGTAGGTGTGGATGGCGCCGATATTCAGCTTGCCGGCCGCCGCCAGCTTTGCCACGCGGGCGGCCTGGGGGCCGGAGAAGGAGAAGTCTAGCTTCGAGGCAACGCCGCGCTCGAACACGTCCAGGTGTTCAGGCAGGGCCAGCACCGATTGCAGCATGTGCAGGCCGCGCACGCGCTGCGGATCGAGACCGGCCAACGCCTGCGCCAGGAAATCGGCCTGCTTCTGGTTATTGCCTTCGATGCAGACGCGGTCGCCGTTCTCCAGTACCGCATGCAGCAGGTCGCTGATGCGGGCTGCCGGCAGCGCCTTGCCTGCCAGTTCGCCGCCGAGCACGTTGCGGGCGCGCGCCAGGCGCTCGTTGCGATTGCGTTGAAGGCTGTCCCACACGCGGATTGGTGCATTCATTTACCTGGCTCCCATGATCATGTCCGGCAGGCCGGTAGCGATGCCGGGGAAGATACACAGCAGGATCACCGCGGCCACCATCAGCAGCAGGAAAGGCGTCACACCCCAGATCACGTCGCGCAGTGGAATATCAGGTGCGATGTTCTTGATGACGAAGATGTTCAGGCCTACCGGCGGGTGGATCAGGCCCATTTCCATCACTACCGTCATCACGATGCCGAACCACACCAGGTCGAAGCCTGCTTCGCGCAGCGGCGGCAGGATGATCGGCGCCGTCATCAGGATGATCGAGACCGGCGGCAGGAAGAAGCCCAGTACCACCACCAGCACCAGGATGGTTGCCAGCAGCACCCATTTGGACAGGTGCATGCCGACCACCCAGCTCGCAGCCGCCTGGCTGATATGCAGGTAGCTCATGACGTAGGAATACAGCAGCGACATGCCGATGATCAGCAGCAGCATGGTCGATTCCTTGATGGTGGAGGACAGGATCGGCGACATGTCCTTGGGGCGCCATGCGCCATACACCACGGCGATCAGCACCAGCGCGAGCAGGGCGCCCAGGCCCGCCGTTTCGGAAGGCGTGGCAAAGCCGCCGTACAGCGCAACCATCACGCCGATCAACAGGATGATAAAGGGCAGCACGCGCGGCAGCATTTCCACTTTTTCGCGCAGCGTGAAATGTTCGTCTTCCAGGTAGGCCGACTTGACGCCGCCTTTCTGGTAAGCCGCCAGCGCCAGTTTGTATTCGGTGCGGGCACGGTAGACGGCATAACCGGCAAACAGCAGCACCAGGAGCACGCCGGGACCGATGCCAGCGAGGAACAGGCGGCCCAGCGACTGCTCCGCCGCCACGGCGTACAGGATCATGGTGATCGATGGCGGGAGCAGGATGCCGAGCGTACCGCCGGCCGCGATGATGCCGGCAGCGAAACCGGGCGAGTAGCCGCGCTTGCGCATTTCAGGAATGCCGGCCGAGCCGATCGCCGAGCAGGTGGCCGGCGAGGAGCCGGCCATGGCGGCAAACAGTGCGCAGGCAAACACGTTGGCGATACCCAGGCCTCCAGGCACCTTGTGCAGCCAGGTGTGAATGGCTGAATACAGGTCCTTGCCGGCCGGCGACTTGCCGATCGCTGCGCCCTTCAGGATGAACAGCGGGATCGACAACAGGGTAATGGAAGCCATTTCCTCGTACACGTTCTGGGTCACCGTGTCGAGCGAACTGGCGGGCATGAAGAAATACATGAAGGTGGTCGCCACGATGCCCAGCGCGTACGCGATCGGCATGCCGGAGAACATGACCACCAGGGTGACGATGCCGTACAGGGCGCCCAAAGTCAGCTCGCTCATTTTGCGGCTCCTTTTTCAGTGATACGAGCCAGCACTTGCAGCAGGATCTGCAGGGTCAGCAAGGTCATGCCGGCCGCCATCATGGAATAGGGAATCCAGAGCGGCGGCGCAAAGGTGGAAGTGGTGGTCTGGCCGTCGACCCAGGCCTCGTGCCACAGCGTCCACGATTTCCAGGAGAAGAAGGCGCAGAATACGAAGGAAAGCAGGTCGACGACGAACAGGCGCACCGCATTGGCCTTGGGCGGCAGGATCGCAGCCAGCGCCTCGATGCCAATATGGCCGCGGAAGCTTTGCACATATGCGCAGCAGAAGAAGGTGACGCCAACCAGCATGAAGATCGACGCTTCGTCCTGCCAGTCGGTCGGCGCGTGGAAGAAGTAGCGCGACACCACGGAATAGGTGAGGATCAGGGCGGTGGTCACCATGGCCACCATGGACAACACGAGGAGGCCCTGGTTCACTTTCGCCAGCAGCATGCCGACCGTCGAAAGACCGGGCGTTTGCGGCAAGGCCGCCTCCTTGGGCGGGTTGAGTTCGAATCCGTGGCTCACAGCGTTTTCTCCGCGAGGGCCAGCAGTTTCGCGCAGTTGTCGTTGCGTTCGCCGTAGTCCTTCCACGCCGTGGTGCGGGCGATGGCTTGCCATTTCTTGACGGAGGCTGCGTTCAGGTCGACCACCTTGGCGCCGGCCTTCTGGTAGACGGCTGCCACTTGCGTGTCGTCGGCCTGGGCCGCGGTCTTGGCGAAGGCTTCCAGTTCGGCGCCAACGGCCATGATGGCGGCTTGCTGGTCTTTCGGCAGGCGTTCATAGGCGGCGCGCGACATCATCAAGGGCTCGAACATGAACCAGTAAGCGGTGCCGCGCCCGGTGGTCAGCGCTTTCGATACTTCTTCGAGGCGGAAGGAAATCAGGGAAGTGGAGGAGGTCAAGGCCGCATCCATCGCGCCGGTCTGCATGGCGGCGTAGATTTCGTTGGATGGCAGCGACACCACGGCGGCGCCGGCGGCTTTCAGGATCAGGTCCATTTCGCGCGAGCCGCCGCGGATCTTCATGCCCTTGGCATCTTCGGGATCGATCACCGGCTTGACGCGCGAAGCGACGCCGCCTGCCTGCCAGATCCAGCTCACCAGCACCACGCCTTTTTCCCACAGCAGCTGGGTCAGCGCCTTGCCGATCTCCTGGTTTTTCCAGCCGTAGCCTTGTTCATACGACGTGACCAGGCCGGGCATCAGGCCGATATTCACTTCCGGGACTTCGCCGCCTGCGTAGGACAATGGCACCAGCGACAGGTCCAGCGCGCCCTTGCGCATGGCGGAGAACTGGGCGTTGGTCTTCATCAGCGAAGACCCTGGATAGATCGCGAACTTCAGGGCTCCCTTGGTGCGCTTTTCGACTTCCGCCGCGAACATGCGGGTCAGGCGGTCGCGGAAGTCGCCTTCGGCCAGGGTGCCGCCGGGGAACTGGTGCGAAATCTTCAGCGAGCCTGTCTGGGCCCCGGCGGTTTGCAGCCACAGCGGGCTGGTGGCGAGTGCGGCAAGAACGGACCTGCGGGTCATCTGGGACATGTCATCCTCCAAGGGGTTAGGTATGCAGCTTTGTTTTTTATGTATACAAGAATATCTTCGCCGAATACATTGTCAAGTGAAATATGCGTCTTATAATGGAGTCTCATATACATACTGAACTTTTAGTTCCATGACGAAACATTCTTCCACCCTGCGGGAAACCATCGAGGAAATGATTGCGATGGGCGAGCTGCAGCCAGGGCAGCACCTGGACGAAACGGAACTGGCGACCCGCTTCGGCGTGTCGCGCACGCCAATCCGCGAAACGCTGATCCAACTCGAATCGATGGGCCTTGTGGTGATCCGGCCACGGCGCGGTGCAATCGTGGCCGAACTGGGGCCGCAGCAACTGGTTGAAATGTTCGAAGTGATGTCCGAGCTTGAAGCGACCTGCGGCCGCCTGGCTGCGCGCCGCATGACGCCGGAAGAGCAGCAGGTCCTGCTCGCGGCCCACGAGGCATGCAAGGCCGCGGTGGAAGCGCAGGAGCCGGACGAGTACTACTACCGCAACGAGGCCTTCCACGAGGCGATCTATGCCGGCGCCCACAACAGCTTCCTGTTCGAGCAGACGCGCAGCCTGTACCGGCGCCTGCGGCCATACCGCCGCCTGCAGCTCCGCGTGCGCAACCGCATCGGCCATTCGTATTCCGAGCACGAAGGCGTGGTGCAGGCCATCCTTGCGGGCGACGGCGACAAGGCGGCCGAGCTGCTGCGCGGGCACGTGATGATCCAGGGCCAGCGCTTTTCCGACCTGATGGCATCGCTGCCGCAACTGACCAAATCCGCGGCCTGATAATAAATAAAGAATTTCGTTTACTTATTGTCGGGCGCTGCGTATATTGGAGGGCATGAACAATCTCCTCCTCATCGCGGCTACCTGCCTGCTTGGCTTGCTGTCCACTACGGGCGCATCACTGCCATATCCTATCCTGCCGCCGCTGTTCGCGGCAGAAGCCCACAATAGCCTGAACAACTTCCTCGGCCTGCCGCCCAAGCTGCTGTTCGGCATCGCGCTGACGGTGAACCCGATCGGCCTGGTGATCGGCTCGGCGCTGCTCGGGCCTTTGTCCGACCGTTATGGGCGCCGCCCGATCCTGCTGGCCACTGCCCTCGGCGCAGCGGCGGGCCACGCGCTGACCGGTCTCGCGCTGGTGACGCAGTCCTTCCCGCTGTTCATCCTGGCGCGCTTCGGCACCGGCCTGCTGGAAGGGAACGGCGCGGTGGCGCGCGCCCTGGTGGCGGAAAAGCTGGAGGGCCCGCAGCGCATGCGCGCGTTGTCGCTGGTGAATGGTTCGCTGCACCTGGGCTGGCTGGTAGGCCCGGTGCTGGCCGGTTTCACGCTGGGTTTCGGCATTACGGTGCCGTTCTGGGTTGCCGTGGCAGCGCTGATGCTGGCTGCGGCGCTCGTGGCGATGACGGTGCCGCGCGCCGCCAAAGCGCCTTCCGATGGCGTCTCCTGGTGGCAGGTGGCGCGCTCGCATCACGCCATGCACCTGTTGCGCGTCCCTGAACTGCGCACGCTGTTCATCGTGCAGTTGGCGCTGACCTGCGGCATCACCGGATTCTATGAATACTACCCACTGTGGCTGGTGGAGCAAGGCGGCTACGATGCACGCGGCATTGCGACCATCAATATGGCGATGTGCGCGATCATGACGCTGGCCGCTATCATCGCTGGCCGGCCGAGCAGCATGGCACCGCTGCACCGGGCGAGCTGGCTGGCTTTCGGCCTCGCTGCTTCAGTGGCTGGTGTTGCGCTTGGCAACCTGTGGATCGGCATGGTGGCGATCTGCCTGTTCGGGCTGCCCAACGCTTTCTATAACGCGACAGTGCAATCCTGGGCGGCGGACCGCTTCGCGGCACACGGACAGGGCTCCGTCATGGGCCTGCTTTCGATGACGTTCTGCTTCGCGAATATCTTGATGGCGGCGATCGGCTCCGTGCTGACGCTGGTCGATACCCGCCTGATCCTGTTGCTCGGCGCCGTGCTGGCGGCGTGGGCAGGCTGGCGCCTGCGCGGTTGGCGTGGAGAGTTGGCGGCGGCGCCTGTGCAGCGCGGGCTGGCTGGCACTGAAGGAGCCGGCGCATGAATACCGCCGACCAGATCCTTTTCCTGCTGAAGACGCGCGGCCCGCGCACGGCGCAGCAACTGGCCGAGTTGCTCGACCTGACTTCGATGGGCACGCGCCGCCACCTGGAGGCGGCGGAGGTACGTGGTTTCGTGACGTTTGAAGATGTGGCGGAAAAAGTCGGCCGCCCGTCGCGCCGCTGGCTGTTGACCGACGCCGGCCACGCGCGCTTTCCCGACCGTCACGCCGACCTGACGCTGCAGCTGATCACGCAAGTGCGAGCCCTGTTCGGGGAAGATGGCATGGATAAGCTGATCACCGCCCGCGAACAGGCCAGTGAGGCTTTCTACCGCGAAGCGATCGGCGACGGCACGGCATTACCTGAACGCGTGCAAGCCCTGGCGCTGGCGCGCGACGTGGAGGGCTATATGGCCGAAGTCGAGCAGCAAGGCGACGGATCGCTACTGCTGGTTGAAAACCATTGCCCGATCTGCGCCGCAGCCCGCGAATGCCAGAATTTCTGCCGTTCGGAACTCGACGTTTTCCAGCGCGTGCTGGGTCCTGGATGCCAGGTGCAGCGCGAGGAGCATATCCTGGCGGGGGAGCGCCGTTGCGCCTACCGCATCAAGCCAGTGTGACAGCATTTCCAGCGCTGGTGTAGAGTAGGGGTAAACCCAACGGAGGCGCCCATGGATGACGCGATCAGGCGGCAGTTTGTCTCGGAAGTGTGGAAGCGATTTGTCGAGGTGCAGAATTGGGCCATTGCCAATTGGCCCGACAGCGAACATCCGCTCAGCACTTCCGACTTTGTCGAGGGCCGCAAGGAAATCCTCGGACTTGGCTTGCCGCCCAACCTCAGGCCGGGGCACGAGAAACCGCAGGCCGCGCCCGAGCCTGAGCAAGGCGGCCCGCAATATCAGGAAGTGACGCCGGCGCCCTGGCCCTGAGCCTGGCCATGCGTGGCGCCGAGGTAGGTGGCGTAGCTCACCACCAGGCAGGCCACCAGGCCGAGCGCCAAGTGCAGCGCACTGTCGAACAGCAGCGGCGCCACCAATCCGGACACCAGCGCGAACAGCATCATCTGCAGGAAAGACTGCATTGACGCTGCGAGCCCGCTGTTTTGCGGGAACAGGTTCATGCCGGCCAGCGTCAGCGGCGGCATCGCCAGCGCGAGCGAGAACGAGAACAGGAACAGCGGTAGTACGGCCCACGGCACGGTCGCGGCAAAGAACCAGTTGTAGCCCACGTTGAGCGCAGCGGCAATGGCCATCAGCACAAAGCTCAGGCGAATCAGCTTCGCCGGAGGCATGCGGTGCGCCAGCTTGCCGCTCATCGTTGCCCCCAGCACATGGCCACTGATCAGGGGGATGAACAGCCAGGCAAATGCAGTTTCCGGCAGCTTCAGGATATGCATGATGAAATAGGCGGCGGAGCCGATATACAGGGCAAAACCGCCAAAGGCCGCGCCGAGCGACACCGACAGCAGGAGGAACTGGCGGTGCTTCAGCACCATCCAGTAATTGCGTGCGATGGCGCCCAGGTGCAGCGGGTGGCGCTTTTCCTGCGGCAGGCTCTCCGGCAGCCAGCGCCAGACGGCAACCCACATCAAGACGCCGAAGGCGGCAAGGAACCAGAAGATCGAACGCCAGCCGAAGGAAACCTGGAGCCAGCCGCCCAGCACGGGAGCGATTGCTGGCGCCAGGCCGAACACCATCATGATGTTGCCGAGGATTTTCTGAGCTTCCATGCCCTCGAAACGGTCTTGCACGATGGCGCGGCCGATCACGGAGCCGGCGCCCGAGGCCAGCCCTTGCAGGATGCGGGCGCCAAGCAGGAAGCCGAAGGAGCCGGCCAGGGCGCCGCCCAGCGAGGCCAGGACGTACAGGACCAGCGACCACAGGATGACCGGGCGGCGGCCGAAGCTGTCCGACAGGGTGCCGTAGAACAGCATCATGAAGGCGAAGGTGAACAGGAACAGGCTCAGGGTCTGCTGGATCGCCATCGGGCTGGCGTTGAAGGTCTCAGCGATGGCCGGGAACGAGGGTAAATAGGTGTCGATCGCCAGCGGGCCGACCATGGTCAGGCCGGCCAGCAGCAGGGTAAGCAGGATATTCTTCATGTGATGCCCGAGAGTGAGCGCGCTATTTTAAGGGAATCCCGGAGTCTGTGCTTATGACTGGAAAGCATAAGCTTGTGCGAACAGCTTCTTTCGCTTTTTAATGTAAATTCGATATTCTTGTGCCTTATGGCTATCGACTCTTATGGCGCCTCAAGCGGCGCAGCGCGTTGGGACCTCGACGAGGTGGTACACCAGTTGCGCGTATCGCGCGAAGCGACCCACAATATCCGCCACCAGCGCCGCGTGCGCGAACTGCCTTCGCGCGCGGAGCTAGTGCAAATCCTCGAGGGCTTGTCGGCGGCCTTGTTCCCGACACATTACGGACGCCCGAACCTGACCGACGAAAGCATCGACTACTTCGTCGGCGATACCCTGAACACGACGCTGGACCGCTTGCACGAACAGGTGCGGCGCGGGCTTCAATTCGGCGCAGAAGTGGCGGAGACCGAGGAAGACCAGGCGCGCGCAGCCCTTGGCATCACGCGCGCCTTCGCCGCCTCGCTGCCGCAGATCCGCGCCCTGGTCGTCTCTGATGTGCAGGCTGCCTATGCCGGGGACCCGGCCGCGACCTCGATTGCGGAAATCCTCCTGTGCTATCCAGGCATGGTGGCCATCCTGCAATATCGGCTCGCGCATAGCCTGCACAAGCTCGGCGCGCCTTTCATCGCGCGCATCGTCAGCGACATCGCCCACTCGCGCACCGGGATCGATATCCACCCGGCGGCGCGGATCGGCGCCAGCTTCTTCATCGACCACGGCACGGGCGTGGTGATCGGCGAAACCACCATCATTGGCGAGCGCGTGCGCCTGTACCAGCACGTCACGCTGGGCGCCAAGCGCTTCCCGGCCGACGAATCCGGGCAGTTGATCAAAGGGACGCCGCGCCATCCAATCGTGGAAGATGATGTGGTGATCTATGCTGGCGCCACCGTGTTGGGACGGATCACCATCGGTGCCGGCTCCACTGTGGGCGGCAATGTCTGGCTGACCCAGAGCGTGCCGCCGAACAGCAATGTGTCGCAGGCGCAGATGCGCAGCGATTGTGAGGGGGATACCTCGAAAGGGTGATTGTTTTTCGCTCCAGACTGGTGCCTACTATCGAAAAAGTCGATCAGTAGCGCGCACATTATGCGTTTTACACTGATTGGTTGTCGTCGCATAATGGGCCATCATTCCCAACCTGGAGTTCTTACAATGAAAAAACTGATCGCCTTCGCCCTCGCAGCCGGCTTCTCCCTCGCCGCATCCGCGGCGCCTGAAACCTACAGCATCGATCCAATGCATTCCTTCTCCCGCTTCGAGTACAGCCACTTCGGCTATTCGACCCAGGTGAACAAATTCAATAGCACCACCGGCAAGATCCAGATCGACCGCGCCGCCAGGACCGGCTCGGTGGAAGTGACCATCGACCCGAAGTCGGTCAATACCGGCTCCGACCTGTTTAACGGACACCTGCAAGGCCCCGACTTCCTCGATTCCGCCAAGTATCCGGCCATCACCTACAAGTCGACCAAGTTCCTGTTCAACGGCGACAAGGTGGTGGGCGTGGAAGGCAACCTGACCATCAAGGGCGTGACCAAGCCGGTGAACCTGGAAGTGACCTCCTTCCAGTGCATGCCGCACCCGATGCTGAAGAAAGACGCTTGCGGCGCCAATGCGATCGCCAAGATCAAGCGCTCCGATTTCGGCGCCGGCAAATACGCCCCGCACGTTAGCGACGAGCTGACCCTCGGCTTCTCGATCGAATCGATCAAGGAATAAGTCCATGACCAGACCGTTGCTGGCCGCAGCCTTGCTGGCTGCCGGTCTGTCGCAGGCCTATGCGACAGACATGATCATCACGAACGGCAAAGTTGCCACGATGGCGCGTGAAGGCAGCTTCGCGCAGGCAGTAGCCATCAAGGGCGGCGTGATTACTGCGGTGGGCAGCAATGCCCAGGTGCTCAAGCTGAAGAAGCCTGGCACGCAAGTAATCGATGCCGGCGGCCGCACGGTCATTCCCGGTTTGAACGACTCCCACCTGCACATCATCCGGCAGGGCCTGAACTACAACGCCGAGCTGCGCTGGGACGGCGTGACTTCGCTGAAGCGCGCCATGCAGATGCTGCGCGAGCAGGCCGCCCGCACGCCGGACGGAACATGGATCAAGGTGGTGGGCGGTTTCAACGAGTTCCAGTTTGAAGAAAAGCGCCTGCCTACGATGGAAGAACTGAATGAGGCGGTGCCGGACAAGCCGGTATTCATCCTCTACCTGTACGGCCTTGGCTTCGTGAACAAGAAGGGCATTGAAGTCCTGGGCTACGACAAGGACACCAAATACAAGGACGGCGTGGTGGAGCTGGGCACTGACGGCAAGCCGACAGGCCTGCTGGTCGCCAAGCCGAACGCGATGGTGCTGTACTCCACGCTGGGCAAGACCGGCGCGCTGCCGCGCGATCAGCAGCTGAATTCCACCATCCAGTACTACCGCGAAATGAACCGCCTCGGCGTGACCAGCGCGATCGACGCTGGCGGCGGCGGGCAGGCTTATCCAGACGACTACGCGGTCAGCCTGGAACTGGCCAAGGGCGGCAAGCTGGCCGTGCGCACTTCCTACTATCTGTTCGCGCAAAAGCCGGGCAAGGAACTGGAAGACTACCAGCGCTGGCTCACGATGACCAAGCCTGACCGCAACGACCATATGTTCTACGCCAACGGCTACAACACCGAAGGGGCAGGGGAGAACCTGGTGTGGAGCGCAGCCGATTTCGAAAACTTCCTCGAGCCGCGCCCGGAAATGCCGGGCCATATGGAAAGCGAACTGGAACCGGTGCTGCGCCTGCTGGTGAAAAACCGCTGGCCGTTCCGCATCCACGCTACATACGGCGAATCGATCGAGCGTGACCTGGCCGTGATTGAAAAGGTCAACCGCGAAATGCCGTTCAACGGCTTGCGCTGGTTCTTCGACCACGCCGAGACCATCACCGATGATCAACTGGCGCGTGTGAAGAAGCTTGGCGGCGGCGTGGCCGTGCAGGATCGCATGTACTTCCAGGGCGAGCATTACGCCAAGCGCTATGGCGCGCAGGAGCGCCAGATGCCGCCGATCCGCAAGATGCTGGAGATGAAGATCCCGGTCGGCCTGGGCACGGACGGTACCCGCGTATCGAGCTACGGCCCATGGCCGACGATTTACTGGGCGGTGACCGGCAAGACCGCGGGCGGCATGCCGATGTGGCAGGCCAGGGACCGCCTGAGCCGCTATGAAGCACTGAAGCTGATGACCCAGGGCAGCGCCTGGTTCAGCGGGGAAGAAAAGCTGAAGGGCCAGATCGCCAAAGGCCAGTACGCCGACCTGGTGATCCTGCCGAAGGACTATTTCAGCATCACTGAAGCCGAGATCAAGACGCTGGAAAGCGCGCTGACCGTGGTGAACGGCCGCATCGTCCACGCCGGCGCCGACTTCGGCCAATACGCCCCCGAGTTGCCGCCCGTGCAGCCCGAATGGAGTCCAGTCAAATACTACGGCGGCTACCAGAACCACTAGTACTGACCAGCCCGTGTCACACCCTGGGGTCTGGCCCCAGGGTGTGACACGGGCTCAGCTGTAGGTGTTGCGGGTGGGCCATTGACTTATTGGCGGCATGGTCAATACTTCCTTGACCGCCCACCCCGCCCGAAGGTGTTCCTATGGATCTGCTGCAATACCTGCCACGCGTCGATCTGGCGCGCAGTGAAATCGTCGACCGTGGCATCGAGGTGCAAGCGAGCTTCAGCACCGTGTGCGCAGTGGAGTATATGAAGTCCCATAACATCGCTCCCCACATCATCCGCCGTGTCTTGCTGCAACCGGCCCAGCGGCGCTCGGCAGCCCGGGTTATGCACAAGAATTAACGAAAAGTAACGCGCGACTTTAATTAGTTAAAGAACGCATGTGAGAATTGGTGAGATTTTAAGTCCTTGATTTTTAAGGTGCTTTTTTCTGCACATTGAACAGGCAGTTTGTTGAAAATGGCGTCGTTGAGGGCTGTTTGCCTTGTCAAGACCCCTTTATCAACAAAGATATCCACAAACAATGTGGATAATTGGAAAAGCCCTTTTCAATCCGCGACTTACCGCGTTTTACCGGGAATTCGGCGGGAGATGGCGCTAAAATAACTACTGTACGTGCATACAGTGCTTATTTCAGGATGCGTCCCGAAGCCTTGAAACTGCCCGGCTCGGTGCCCGGCTGGACCTGGATATCCACAGTGGAGGCCGGCTGGCCGATGACCAGGTGCCCCGACCATGCTTCGCCGTTCTGCAGGCCCTGCAAGATCGCCGCAAATTGCTCGCGGTGCTGGTTGTATTTTGCTAGTTGCGACTGCAGGACTTGCAGGTCCGCATAGTTGCGCAGCGAGGAAATCACGGTGGTGAACAGCTTGCGCGTCGTGAGGTCGGTCTTGCACCAGAAATCGTTGATGTCGTAATCGAGGATGATGCTGTGTTCGAGCGCCTGGCCGGGCTGGCCGGTGCGCAGCACAATGCGCACCAGTTCATTCTTAAGCTCGGAGCGGATCTGGTTGGCCACGCGCAGGCCGGCATCGCTGGTTTCCATGATCACGTCCAGCAGCACCAGCGCCACGTCGGGGTTGTTGCGCAGGGTGGTCAGGGCTTCTTCGCCGGAATAGGCGTGCAGGAAGCTGAGGCGGCGTCCCATGAAGCATGCATTGCTGAGTGAAAACTTGGTGACGACGTGGACGTCGACGTCGTCGTCGACGATCAGTACCCGCCATGGAGCGGGATTGGCGCCTGGAGCCTGCTCGGCGGAACTGGCTTGCGCCTCGTCGTCGATCATCCATCCTTCGCTTGAATCGTCGTCAGGAACTTTCACGTCCATGCATTTTCCTTTGTCGGTTGTGGACACACTATTCCGCGCCAGAACTTTTGTCAAAATATTTTCCGAAGGCTCAGTGAGTTGCAAAATGGCACGCACTCTACCGTGCTAAGTCATTGATTCTATTCAGACTAATCGATTGCCAAAGAATTGGGCAATTTGTTGAAAGCCGCGCCGTTAAAGGCGGAACGGGCTGTCAAGACCCGCTTCTCCACACGTTTATCCACAGCAGAAGTGGATAACTGGAATTTCGTCTTTAAAAACTTCGCATTACGGCAATTTTATCATCCGGACTATGAAGCCGCTGCCTTGAGACGGTTCAATTCGTCGAGAAATCGCTCGCAGGCCAGCCCGGGCGGCCAGGGTTCCCAGGCCGGTTCGCCATACAAGGCCTGCAATGGATCGTCATGCAGGGGCACGGCGTGGATCTTCAAAGTGCGGCGCACCTCTTCATTGCTCCAGCCCACCACGTGCACCGCTTCGCTGGCCGCGGCCAGCCGGTCGGCGCGCTTGTGGACCTGGTATTCCTTCGGCGTCCAGGCCGGCAAGCCATAGCGCAGGAATACCGCTTGTTCCAGCCGCTGGCTCAATTCGCGGAAGCTGTCGCCGAGGAAGGGTTTGAGCACGGAGATGCAATCGAACCCCAGCAAGCCTTCTTCGGCGTCGTGCAGCAGCTCGCGTAGCGAGCGCAGCGGGTCGAGCGGGGCGGGCGACCACAGGCGGCGCAATTGCAGCACCGTGATCGAATGCTGGGCGACGGAGAGGGGCAAGGGCCAGGCCGAGTGGCCGCCCCAGCGATAGGTGCGTGCCAGGCCCAGTGCGAGGTCGGCGTCATCCCAATCGAAGGGCGTGGGGTCCAGCAAGTCCAGCCGGCGGCCGGATGGCATGCGCACCCAGGCGCGTTGAGTCGTCATGCCGCTATCGTATCGTCGCGACGCAGGTCGGTGCAAGCTTGCAGGATAAGTGTTTCAAGTTCGGGCAACAGTGCGGCGGCCGACTGCAGGTCGCCGGCGGCGCTGGCCTTTTCCATTTGATGGCACAGGGTATGCAGTTCGGGGGCGCTCAGGTAGCCGCAGCTGCCTTTCAGAGCGTGGAAGGCGCTGGTGGCGCCTTCGCCATCGCCGTTCTGCAGGGCCAGGCGGCCTTCGTCCATGCGGCGTGGCGCTTCCTCAAGGAAGGCCTGGGCGATGCGCTGCTGGTGGCGTGTTGTCATGCCGCTGAGGGGCAGGATATGGATCGCCGGGCTGGCCGGCTCCACGCCGAACATGTCGTCCAGTTCCGCCAGCGTGGGCGCGGTGCGCGGCAGGCTGCGGCCGCGATTGAGCAATTGCGTGATGGTCTTTTCAAGCTGGTCGAACAGCAGGCGTTCATCCACCGGCTTGCTGAGGAAAGCGTCCATGCCGGCCGACAGGTAGCGTGCACGATCGAGTTCGTTGGCGTTGGCGGTAAGGGCGATGATCGGTATCAGCGGATCGCGCGACGGGTAATCCTGGCTGCCGCCCCGGCGCACCAGGCGGGCCGCCTGCTCGCCATCCATTTGCGGCATGCGGCCATCCATCAGCACCACGTCGAAATCGCGTTCGTGCAGCGCGCGCAGCGCTTCCAGGCCGTTTTCCACGACGGTCGCTTCATGGCCCATGCCTTCCAGCAGGGTGCTGATGATGATCTGGTTGGTGCGCACGTCTTCGGCGCACAGCACGCGCAAGCGGTAGGCGTGGCGCAGGTTGGCCGGGATCTTGACCGGGTCCTGCTCCAGCGGCCCGCCCAGTGCCAGCGGCAGCGAGAAGCGCAGCGTGGTGCCCTTGCCGAGGCGGGTATCGGCTTCGATCTGGCCGCCCATCAGGCCGACCAGCTCCTTGCAGATGGCCAGGCCAAGGCCGGGACCGTCGGCCTGGCGGGTGGAAGAGAGGTCGGCGGGCTCGAATTTGCGGAACAGGCGCGGCAGCATTTCCAGTGGAATGCCCGGGCCCGTGTCGCTGATGCTGAAGCTGACACGGGCCAGCCCGTCAGCCGTTTCGCCGGAAGCGCGCAGCCGCACTTCGCCGCGTTCGGTGAACTTGATGGCATTGCCCAGCAGGTTGAGCAGGATCTGGCGGATGCGGTTGGGGTCGCCCTGCACATGGCGCGGCAGGCCCGGCGCCAGTTCGCAGCGCAGCAGCAGGGCCTTGGCGTCGGCCTGCGGGCGCAGGATGGTGATGGCTTCGTCAATGATGTCGATCAGGTCCAGGTCCTGGGTGTTGATCGACAGGCGGCCGGCGTCGATGCGGGAGAAATCGAGCAGGTCGTTCAGGATCGCCAGCAGGGCTTCGCTGTTTTTCAGGCCGATGCGCAGGTATTCCCCGGTACGGTCGGCGATGGTGCGGTCGCGCAGGGCAAATTTCAGCATGCCGATCACGCCGGCCAGCGGGGTGCGGATGTCGTGGCTCATGGCCGCCAGGAAGTCGATGCGGTGGCGGCCCAGCTTTTCATTTTGAATCTGCGTTTGCCTCAGCGCGGCCTCCCGCGCCTGTAATTGCTTCTTTAGGCTGCGGTTCTCCCATATCAGCAGGATAAACGCCGCCAACCCCAGGATTAATAAGAGGGGCGCAAGCAGTTCAATAAACGATGCAAACGAAGAAAACAAAATATTAATGATCTCCTCAATAGCAATTATTGTAATGGACAAATAATCATGGCGCGATACTGAATTGTTATGCCCCGCTGCACTCGTGTATGATCCCGGCTATGTTAATTTCTCCTGAACAAGGGCTGGCCTTCCTGGCCGCCGCCATGCTCATTACCGTATCGCCAGGTCCGGACAACCTGATGGTATTAAGTATGGGCATGTCCCGTGGACGCAAGCAGGGCGTGGTATTCGGCCTCGGTTGCGCCCTGGGCTGCCTCAGTCATACGCTGCTGGCCGCACTGGGCGTGGGTGCGCTGATTGCCGCATCGCCTGCAGCATTCACCGCGCTCAAGGTTGCGGGGGGACTCTACCTGATCTGGATGGGATATGGCGCACTGCGCAGCAAGGGCGGCGCGCAAGTGGGCCAGGCGGCCCTGCCGGAGGAGTCCTTGGGCAAGCTGTTTGCCAAAGGCTTGTTCGCAAATGCGATCAATCCGAAGGTGGTGCTGTTCTTCCTGTCCTTCCTGCCGCAGTTCGTGGTGGCAGGGCGCGGCGATGCCAGCTGGCAGACCGCGCAACTGGGCCTGGTCTTCACGCTGCAAGCCTGCCTGCTGTTTGGGGCGCTGGGCTACTTCTCGGGCGCCGTGGGCAAATGGATCAACCGCAATCCGCGCGCCGGCCTGTGGCTGGACCGCGGGGCCGGTGCGATCTTCGTCGGCCTGGGCTTGCGCCTTATCGTCGCGCGCTGATCGCGAACCTCAGTTCCAGTTCGTCTTTCACCGATAGTGCGCCGCCGAAAACGGCAAATGGCGTAATGCCGAAATCGGTCTGCTTGACGGTGAAGGCGCCGCTGGCCTGCAGGACTGCACCATCCTCGCGCAACTGCAGCGGCACCTGGTATGCGCGCGTCACGCCATGCAGCGTGATTTCCGCGCGCAGCTTGTCTTTCGTTCCCGGTTCGAAGGCGGCCCGCACCAGCACCCATGGATAGGCTTCTGCTTGCAAGACCTTGCTGAACATATTCCTCCGCGTGCCGTCAATTGCGTCGGCCGAAGGCTGGGTCTCGAGCCCGGCTTCCTTGCGTAGCGCTGCCTCGTCGACCGTCAACTGGTCCAGGCGGAAGCGTAATTCAGTGCGGCCCTGTTCGACGTCCACGAAACCTTCAATCTGGCGCGTGGCAACGACGTGGTCGTGGCCCATGCGAGCCAGCGGTCCGCCACGGCGAACCGTCATGGCGATCAGCGATTCGCCCGCCATGATCCGGTGCGCCGAGCGGCTGGCCTGGAGCGCCGGGGCCGCGCTTGCCGGTGCGGCGGCAGGGGGCGCTGGAGGCTGGGTGCCACAGGCGGAAATGGCCAAAAGCGCCGCTAAAAGCGCGCTTCGAAAAGTCCATTTGCAAATTTTTTTTCGCATTGTGACTATTGGAGAGTTTCTATTATAAAAAGTGTACTATCTTAAACGAAGTCGTGATGTTTTCGTTTTCGAGAATATCCCCTTGCACTTTCAAATCTCTCCCGATTTGAATCCCTTTACCCGCGCAAATGACGCGGGTATTTTTTTGCCCGGGATTATTGGCTACCTTAATGAACTCCTAAGCCTTAGGCGGCGGAAAGCTGGCAAAGTACGTCCATAGCGTACAGCATCCCTGTACGCCGGGTTGCCGGATTCCTCAATCCGGCACGGTTTCTTCTATCCCCGCGCCCTAAAAAGCGTTTTTCACCGGCCCCCTCCAAATGGCCGGTTTTTTTTTGCCCATCTGTAAACGGTATCGCTTGCCTAGATATCGATAACATAATTTTAAGGCAAGCTGCAGGGGTGCGTGCTATATTGGCCTGATATCGATAACACGAGAGGAGACGCTCGGGTTTCGGTATGTCCCTTCGACATTGGTTAATAAGGATAATCATGCATAACCATTCACTAAAGGGCGGGGTCATGGCCGGGTTCAGGGTATTGGCCGTGGCGGCAGCGATCGCCGCTTCATTTCAGCCCGCTTACGCAGTCGACTATGTAGCAACACCTGTCTTGCAACCCGTTGTTAGCGCTACCGGGATCAAGCATCCGGCGCTCGGCATCACGCTGGAGCAGCTCGAGTACGCACGCGCCCAGGTGCGCGCCGACGTCGAGCCGTACAAGACTTACTACAACACCCTGGCTACGGTCTGCTGCAATTACGCGAACATCAACCTGCTGCCGACCAATCGCGATTCGACCAAGATCGATACGCCCAACACGCCCAACTTCAACGGCAATACGGCCCAGGTGCGGCTGATCAACGATTCGCAGGGCGCGCTGACGCAGGCCATCCTGTATTACATCACTGGCCGCAACGAGTACCGCCGCAATGCCATGCGCATTCTGCGCACCTGGAGCAATATGAACAAGGATGGCTATGCCTACTATCCGGATGCGCATATCCACACCGGCGTGCCGCTGTTCCGCATGCTGGCTGCCGCCGAGATCATGCGCTACACGCCGGGCGATCCGAGCTACACCGCCTACCCGCTGGTCTGGACCGACACCGACACCCAGAAGCTGAAGGACAACCTGGTCGACCCGATGGAGCGCACCTTCTTCGCCAGCAACGAGCGCTTCATGAACCAGCATGTGTATTCGATCGTGGGGCGCATGTCGGGGGCGATCTTTACCGACAACCGCGCGCGCTATGACGAAACCGTGGAATGGATGACGGTCAACTCCACCTCGACGCGGCAGGACATCAATGGCGCCATCCTGCCCCTGATCCCCCTGATCGAGGCGGACAGCCCTTACAACAAGTACGGCTATCCCTTCTACCAGATCCAGGAAATGCAGCGCGACCAGGCCCACGGCGGGGACAATGTCGACAACCTGACCGGCCTGCTGCGCCTGGTCACGGCCCAGGGCACCAAAGTGGACCCGTTCACCGGCAAGCCTTCCACCTCGGGCGACGCGGTGAGCGTCTACAAGTTCGGCGGCAACCGCGTGCTGATGGGCGCCAATGCCTACGCCCAGTTCATGCTTGGCTATGCCGCGCCGTGGGCCGATACCTCGGGCGGCACCTCTTCCCAATCGGAAGCCTATCGCGGCCGCCTGTACGAAGTGGGCGGCATCCCCGAGCTGTATAACGTGTACAAGTACGAAGAGGGCGTGGACGTCGATGTCGAAGCGCCTTTCCTGGCAGCCGCCAACGCGCATTCGAACGAGTTCGTGACCCGCTGGGGCCCCGGCGCGCCGGCCAACAAGGACATGGGTGCGGAAGCCTTCCTGTCGCTGCCCAAGGCATTGACCGGGGCGGCCCTGCCGCCTAACACAGGCATGCTGGAGACCGAACGCAAATCAATCTACCTGAAGGGCGACTGGAGCAAGGTGACGGAGGGCGACCGCACCTTCGGCCGTGCCAACGTCACTCCGGCCGGCGCCACCGTGGTGTTCACCGACGTGCAGTACGCCGACCGCGCCAAGTACGCGCCGGCCGGCATCATGATCCGCACCAATGCGGTGACCAAGCTTGCCGCTAGCGCCACCGAAAGCGCCAGCCCATGGTGCGAAATGACGGTGCCCGACACGCAAGGCCAGTGGCGCTATATCGTGCCTGACACGTCGTGGGCGGCCACGCCGGGCAAGCGCCAGGGCGACAATATCATGTACTTCAAATTCACCGGCGCCGAAGGGGCAACGGTGGACGTGGACTTCGTGAACATGGCCGCGCCGACCCAACTGACCCCGCCGCGCTTTGCCATGCCGGTGTTCCCGGCCACGGAGCTGGTGGTGCAGGGCGTGCCTTACCAGGCGACCTACACGGCCACCGATGCCCAGGCCGGCGATACAGTGGTGTACAAGGCGATCAGCATCCCGGATGGCGCCACGCTCGATACCCCGACCGGTGCCTTCAATTGGACGCCGGCTGCGGCGCAAAGCGGATTGCATGACATCGTGATCAGCGCCACCGACGGCATTTCCATCAGCACCATGACCGCGCGCCTGAGCGTGCAGCCGGACCGCGCCAGTGCCTTTGCGGCGGCGCAGGGCGGCTATGACCCTGCCAGCGTTTACACCACGCCGTCGCTGGCGACCTTCCAGCAGGAGATTGCCCCGCTGCGCGAGCAGATGATGACGGTGTCCGATGCCGATTTTCCGGCCCTGCTGAAATCCGTGCAGGCGGTGGTGGCCAAGCTCGAGCTGCTGAACCCGCGCGTTGCGCTGGACGGCAGCCTCGATTGGAGCAAGCACATGGTGACCACCACCACGCTCGACGTAAACCGTGTCGGCCTGCTGGTGGACGGCGACTATAACAGCACGTCGGGCGACTTGCGCAATGTCGTGACCATCGACTTCGGCGCCGACTATCGCGTGTCCGTCGACGCCTTCGGCATCCAGGCCCGCTTCATGTTCGCCAACCGTTCACAGGGCATCAATATCTACGGCTCGAACGACAATTCGAACTGGACCTTGCTGACCAGCCGCGAAACCACCGATACCAGCAACCGCAACTTCGAGCTGGAGACGATTCCTGTGCTGCCAGGCCTGTCGGAACAACGCTATCGCTACTTCATGGTGCGGGTCGACCATCCGGGCCCGCCGACCGATCCTGCCTATCCGGGCATTTCCTCCTATAGCGAATTGCGCTTCCATGGCGACCGCTACGACCTGCTGACGCCAGTGGACGTCACGCCGATCGTCAAGATCCAGCAATCGGGCCTGAACATGAACCGCTTCACGCAGAAGTACACCGGCAACGTGACCATCGTCAACGCTACGGAGCATACCGTCAGCGGGCCGCTGCAATTCCGGCTGTACGGGCTGACGCCGGGCGTGACGCTGGATAACGCGACCGGCATCAAGGATGGCGTGCCCTACATCACGCTGCCGACCCTTGACCTGGCGCCGGGCCAGAGCGTGACCGTGACGACGACCTTCAGCAATCCGGCCAAGGCTGCCATCGCCTATACCCGTCAACTTTTCAGCGTCAAGTATTGAGGACACCATCATGAGTAAACTGCAAACTATGCTGGCGCGGCTGCTGGTGGCCGCCATGCTGGCCTGTGGTGCGGGCCAGGCTGCCGCCGGGCCCTTGTACAAGGTAAGCGTCGACACCGCCTCGCTGGGCACCGGCCCGGCATTCCTCGGCCTGTATTTCATCGGCCTGGCCGATGCGACGCCGGCCACCGCGCTTGTCACCAACCTGGCAGGCGAGCTGCTTGGCACGCCGGACGTGAGCGGGACTGTGTCCGGCGCCGCGCCTGGCCCGCTTGCATTCAGCAATGCCGATGGCGGCAGCGACTGGGTGCAGGCGGTGACGCTGGGCGGCGTGTTCTCCTTCGACGTCAACCTGCTGGTGGGCCAGGGCGATGCCGGTTCGACCTTCGGCTGGGCGCTGTTCAACGACACCAGCTATCTGGGCGCCGACGGCGACCTCGGTACGGTCTCGGTGCAGCCTGTCCTGGGCGGCAACCCGCAGTTCGTCCTGGCCAGCGCCAGTCCGCTGGTTGACGTGCAGGTGGTTGCGGAACCTGGCACCGCCTG
Organism: Pseudoduganella sp. R-43; assembly: GCF_049913255.1. Taxonomy (NCBI): domain Bacteria; kingdom Pseudomonadati; phylum Pseudomonadota; class Betaproteobacteria; order Burkholderiales; family Oxalobacteraceae; genus Pseudoduganella; species Pseudoduganella sp. R-43. The sequence continues at coordinate 4,289,148 of NZ_CP183988.1, read as the reverse complement.
GCTGCTATTGCTGGCAGGCCTGCCCCTGCTGGCATTCACCCGCCGCCGCGCCTGACGCGGCTGGCCCCGGCGTGGGGGCGGAAAAGCAGCTATGATGCAGCGATTCCGTGAAAGGAGCCGCGATGATCGACCTGTACACCGCCGCCACGCCGAATGGCCACAAGATTTCCATTGCGCTGGAAGAGCTGGCGCTGCCTTACGAAATGCATGTGCTCGACCTGGGCAAGAACGAGCAGAAGGAGCCGTGGTTTACGGCCATCAATCCGAACGGGCGCATTCCCGCGATCGTCGACCGCGGCAACGATGGCTTCGCGGTGTTCGAATCGGGCGCGATCCTGGTCTACCTGGCCGAGAAGACCGGCCGCCTGATGCCGCAGGACGCCAAGGGCCGCTCCCTGGTGCTGCAATGGCTGATGTTCCAGATGGGCGGCATCGGCCCGATGATGGGCCAGGCCAATGTCTTCTACCGCTACTTCCCCGACAAGATCCAGCCTGCCATCGACCGTTACCAGGGCGAGTGCCGGCGCCTGTTCCGTGTGCTGGACGGCCAACTGGCGCAGCATGAATTCCTGGCCGGCGACTATTCGATCGCCGATATCGCCAACTGGGCCTGGGTGCGCACCCATCGCTGGTCCGGGGTGGAGACCGAAGGCCTGCCGCACCTGCAGCGCTGGATTCGCCAGGTCCGCGCCCGTCCTGCCGTATTGCGCGGCATCGAGCGGCCGCCGAGCAATGTGTTGGATCGCGCCGACAGTCAGGAGAAAGTAGAGCAATTTGCGGCCGAGGCGCGCAAAATGCTGGAAACCGGCCAGTCGCGCTGATCACAACACCAAGGAGACCCAATGAAGCTGTACACCGCCCCGCGCGCCCCGAATCCGCGCCGCGTCGCCATGTTCATGGCCGAGAAGGGCATCGCGCTTGAATTGCAGGCGGTCGACCTGGGCAGGGGCGAACATCGCAGCGAAGCTTACCTGGCGGTGAATCCGTTCGGCCGCGTGCCGGCGCTCGAACTGGACGATGGCCGCATCCTGTGCGAAACGCGCGCCATCTGCACCTATCTGGAAGGCCTGCACCCGGCGCCGAACCTGATGGGCGAGGGCGCCGAGGAGCGTGCCTTCATCGAAATGGCCGATCGCCGCATGGAGCTGCACCTGTTTGCCATTGCGGCCAACAGCATCCGCCACTCCCATCCCGGCTTTGCGCCGATCGAGAATCCGCAGTTCGCCGACTTCGGCGCTTCGCAAGGCGAGAAGTTCCGCGAGAACGCGAAATGGCTGGATGGCGTGCTGGCCGCGCAGCCTTTCGTGGCGGGGCCGCGCTTCACCATTGCCGACATTACCGGCTTTTGCGCCATCGAGTTTGCGCGCGGGCTGATGAAATTTCGTCCCTCCGACCACGGGCTGCAGCACTTGCAGGCATGGCGCGACCGCATTGCCGACCGTCCAAGCGCCACAGCAGGGGCCTGAACGATGAAAATGGCGCAGCGCCGGCGCTGGCTGGGCTGCATGCCGGCCGCCATCGCTGCAATGGCGGCGGCTTCCTGGCCGTTGCGCACCCTTGCCAGGCCCCGGCCCCTGCGCGCGGTGGCCCTGGCCATTCCACCTTTCGCCGTACTCGACGCAAGCGGCCGCAAGAGCGGCCTGTTCGTGGAAGCACTTGAGCTGATCGCCCGCGAGTCGCAGCGCCAGGTCGAGATCACCCTTGCCCCCTACGCGCGCGCCATCGCCATGCTGCGCTCGGGCGAGGCGGACCTGATGATCGCCACCTCCAACTCGGCAATCGCGGAAGCGGCCGAACCCATGGGCATGTTGTGGACGACGGAAGTCATCGCCATCGGGCGGGCGGGCCTCAAGCTCGACGGCCTGCAAGACCTGCGGGGCCGCACGGTGGGCATGTTGCGCGGCTCGGATTATGGTGCTGCCTTCCTGGACGACCGGGAATACCGCAAGCATGAAATCACCGACCAGTTGCAAGGCATACGCATGCTGCAGGAGGGGCGGCTCGATGCCTCGGTCGGCACGCGCCTGGCGGTATTCCACGCCATGCGCTTGCTGGGCGTGCCGCGCGCGCGCCTGGGCGGGGTGCTGGCGGTGCAGTCGCGCGAGATCCACCTGCACCTGAGCCGCCATAACGCCGACGAGGACCTGGCGACGGAACTGCGCCGCGCCGTGCATGCATTGCGCAGCAGCGGCAAGGCTGATGGGCTGCTGGCTAGGTACCTGGCCGGACTGCCGCCTGCCTGAATTTCCCTATGATCCCGCTGGGGAAGAAGTAGATGGCGAGGATGAACAGGATGCCGAGCCAGAGCAGCCAGCGGTCCGGGTGCAGGGCGGCCGCCAGCACCGGCACGCCGGCCATCGCGCCTGCCGCTTGCGCCATCAGGGACTTCAGGTAATTGTTCGCCAGGATGAACAGGACGGCCCCGATCACGGAACCGTACATGGTGCCCATGCCACCGATGACGACAATCAGCAGGATGTCGGTCATGACCTCAAAGCCCAGCGTGGTCTTGGGGCCGACATAGCGCGCCCACAACGCCATCAGGGCGCCGGCCAGCGCGGCGGCAACGGCGCCGATGCAATTGGCTGCGATGCGATAGACCACGGTGCGGTAGCCCAGGGCCTCGGCGCGGAACTCGTTTTCGCGGATCGCCTGCAGCACGCGCCCGAAAGGCGAGTTCACAATGCGCAGCAGCGCCAGGAAGATCAGCACCGTGCAGGAAAACACGATGTAGTAGGTGAGCACCTTGCCGTCCACGATGCGGCCCATGAATTCGCCGAATTCGTTGGCGGGAGACAGCAGGTCTGGCACGTCGAAAGTCTTGCCGTCCTCGCCGCCGGTCCAGGCCGACATTTGCGATGCCAGCACCGCGAACGAAGACGCGACCGCCAGCGTAATCATGGCATAGAAGATGGCGCGCACGCGCAGCGCAAAAAGCCCGATGACGAAGGCCAGGACCAGCGTCAACGCCAGCGCCGCCGCCAGGCCCAGTGTCATGTCGCCCCAGGCGGGTGTTGGACTGTCGAAGCCGAGGCCGACACCGTAGGCGCCGATGCCGAAGAACATCGTATGGGCGAAGGACACGATGCCCGTGTAGCCGATCAACAGGTCATACGAGGCGACCAGGACGATGTAGATGCAGATGGTGGCGGCGGTGTTGAGCGGCCGGGCCCCGCTGGTGATGAAGGGCGCCAGCGCGAGTCCCAGCACGACCACAAGCAGCAGGACGGACAGGGCGCGGCTGCGCGGCAGGTCGCCGGAAAGAAGGGTGTTCAGCATGTCATTTCCTCGACAGGCCGGCTGGCCGCCAGAGCAGGATGGCGATCATCAGCACGATATGGGACACGAGCGCCAGCTTCGGCGCCAGGAAGCCGGCGTAATTGGCCGTCAGTGCCATCAGCAGCGCGCCGATGAAGCAGCCGCTCACCGAGCCGAGGCCGCCGATGATGATCGTGATGAAGACCATGACCATCACCTCGCCGCCCATGGAAGCGGTCAGTGTTTCCTTGTACAGGCCCCACATCACGCCGCCCAGGCCCGCCAGCGCGGAGCCGGCCGCGAATACCGCCACGAAAAGGCGCCGGATGCGGTAGCCAAGTGCTTCGACCATCTCGCCATTTTCCACGCCGGCACGGATCAGCAAGCCGAGCTTTGTACGGTTCAGCACCAGGGTGAGCGCGATGAACACCAGCATGCCCACCGCCACCGCCAGCAAGCGGTACTTTTCGATGGCGGCGTCGCCCAGCACGAGGGCGCCGCGCAGGGCGGTTGGCAGCGGCATCGGCTTGTGGTCGGCGCCCCAGAGCACGTGGATCAACTGCTCGACCACGATCATGCCGCCCATCGTGATCAGGATCTGCTTCAGGTGCTGGCCGTAGACAGGCATGATGATGAGGCGTTCGAAAGCCCAGCCCAGTGCTGCCGTCACGGCCATCGCCATGACGATCGCCAGGCCGAGCGCGGCCAGGTTCATGCCCAGCGAATCGGCCTCCATCCAGCCCTGCATCGGCACCAGCACCAGCGTGGCGGCGAAGGCGCCGACGGAGACGAAGGCGCCGTGGCCGAAATTGAGCACGTCCATCAGGCCGAACACCAGAGTCAGGCCGCTGGACATGATGAAGAGCATCATCCCCATTGCCAGACCGGCCACGGTCAGCGTGAGCCAGGTCGGCATGCTGCCCACCAGCGGCAGCATGGCCAGCATCAGGGCCGGCACCAGCAGCATTGGTATATAGTCGCGCGGAACGGATGGCATTGGCGTGCGGCTCCTTATTGGTGTGAATCGAGGGCCAGGCCGAGCAGGCGCTCTTGCAAGGCGCGGTCGGCGGCCAGTTCGGCCATGGCGCCGCTGTGCACGATGCGGCCGTCGTCCATCACGGCCACGGTGTCGCCGAGCTGGCGCACGAAGTTGAAGTTCTGCTCCACCAGCAGCACCGTGGACTGGCCCTTGAGCTGGCGGATCGCGTCGGCCAGGTTCTGGATGATGGCCGGCGCCAGGCCCTTGGTCGGCTCGTCGATCAGCAGCAGCTCGCGCGGTTCGATGATGGCGCGTGCAATGGCCACCATCTGCTTCTGGCCGCCGGACAGCTTGCCGGCCGGGTAATGCCAGAATTTTTCCAGCGCCGGGAAGAAGGAGAAGATCCACTGCAGCCGCGCCGTATCCATCGAGCCGCTGCGCGCCGCAAGGTAGAGGTTTTCGCGCACGGTCAGGTCGCTGAACACGGCCATCGACTCCGGCACATAGGCGATGCCCGCCTGTGCGATATCGGGCGTGCGCAGCTTGCCGATGTCGCGGCCGTTGAATTCGATCTGGCCGGCGCTGGCCTGCCACAGTCCCATGATGGTGCGCAGCGTGGTGGTCTTGCCGGCGCCGTTGCGGCCCAGCAGGACCGCCAGGCCGCCGCGCGGCACGGCCAGGTCGACGCCTTGCAGGATGTGGTATTCGCCGATGTGCGTGTGCACGCCGGACAGTTTGAGCAAGGCCTCATTCATGGCTTGCGGTCCCCAGGTAAGCTTCCTGCACGATGGCGGACGACATGACGGCAGCGGGCTCGCCGTCCGCCACCAGGGCGCCGTTGTGCAACACGATGATGCGGTCGGCCAGGGCTCGCACCACGTCCATCTTGTGTTCCACCAGCAGCACGGCCTTGTTGCGCTGCGCCTTGACCTGGTGGATCAGGTCCAGCACCACCGGCACTTCGTCCACGCTCATGCCGGCGGTCGGTTCGTCGAACATCATCACTTCCGGCTCCAGCGCGAGCATGATGGCCACTTCCAGCTTGCGCTTGTCGCCGTGCGACAGCGCGGCTACCGGCGTATCGCGCCGCGCCGCCAGCGCCACGCGACCCAGGTAATGGTCGGCGCGATCGATCAGTTCCTTGTGGCTGGACCAGATCGACCACAGCTTCATGCCGGCATTGGCGCGCGACTGCACCGCCAGCCTCACGTTCTCGTGCACCGGCAGGTGAGGGAACAGGTTGGTGAGCTGGAAGGCGCGGCCGATGCCCTTGCGGGTGCGTGCGGCCGGACCGCTGCGCGTGATGTCTTCGCCCCGTAGCAGCACCTGGCCGCCGGTTGCCGGCAACTGGCCCGACATGAGGTTGAAATAGGTGGTCTTGCCGGCGCCATTCGGGCCGACGATCACGGTCAGCTGGCCCGCATGGAAGTCGGCACTGACGTTGTCGACGGCCGTGTGGCCGCCGAAGCGGATCGTCAGGCCGCGTGTTGACAGCAGTGGAGTCATCGTTTCAGCGCCGCTTGTTCTTGATCGGGACCGGCAATTCGGAAGCCGGAATCTCACGCACCAGTTCCAGCAAATCCCATTCGTCCTTCTGGTCTTTCTTGATGCGGAAGTGGTACATCGCTTGCATGGCTTGGTGGTCGTCCTTGCGGAAACTCATTTTTCCCTTCGGCGTATCGAACTCCATGCCTTCCATGGCGGCAATCATCTTTTGCGTGTCGCCGCCGCCCGTTTTGGCCAGGGCGGTGTAGACGGCGCTGGCTGCCGTGAAGCCGCCCGCCGTGAACATGTCCGGCGGTTTCCCGTGCCGCTTCCGGTGCTCGGCCACGAACCAGTCGTTCATCCTGTTCTTCGGGAAGGCGTAGTAGTAATAGATCGTGCCTTCGGTGCCGGCGAACGATTTCCACGTCTTCAGCACCGGCAGGATGTTGCCGCCGGGAGCCAGCGTGATACCGTAGCGTTCCGGCTTCATGTCGGCGATCTTGTTCATCGGATTCGGGCCGGCCCAGATGATCTGCAATACCCGCGGCTGCGGCGCATCCTTCAGCTTGTCGAACAGGCGCTGGGCCGGGGCGGTGAAGTCGGTCGCGTTCTGCGCCGCGAATTCCTCGTGCACGATGTGGGCTTTGGAGCCGGTCAGCCTGAGGGCCTCGCGCGCGGCCGCCACGGCGTCCTTTCCGAAGGCATAGTCCTGGGCCAGGAAAGCCACGCTGCCTTGCTTGAAGGTGGTGGCGGCAGCCAGGCCGTCCTGCATGGAATTGCGCGCAGTGCGGAAGATGTACTTGTTCCATTTGGCGCCGGTGATCGCGTCGGCCACGGCCGGCTCCACGACCAAGACCTTCTTGTATTCCGCCGCGATGGGCAGCATGGCGATGGCGGACCCGGAGGAACTGGTGCCTACCGCGATGTCGACCTTGTCGTCGCCATAGGCCTCGGCCAGCAGGGTGCGACCCAGGTCCGGCTTGCTCTGGTCGTCCTTGACAAAGACCTTCAGCTTGCGGCCGTTGATTTCCATCCTGCCGCCGGTCAGGTATTCAAGTCCCATCATGAAGCCGGTCTCGGTCTCCCTGGCGTAGGGCTCCAGGATGCCGGTTTTGCCGGCGATGAGGGCGACCTTCAGTTCCTGGGCGCCGGCCAGGAGCGGCGCCAATGCAAGCAACAGGGCAATCAGCTTTGTCATCGATCAGTCCACACTGGCGAGGAAGTTGCGCAGCGCCTCTTGCGCGGCGGGCTCGGACAGCATCGGCGCGTGGCCGACGTCGGGCACCTCAGCATACATCATGCGCGGTGCTGCAGCACGCATGGCGTTGGCCTGGGCCGGCTCGATCAGGTCGGAAAGGGCGCCGCGTATCAGCATGGTGGGACGGCGCCGGGCCAGCCGGCGGAAGGCAAAGTGCGCGGCCATCGAGGTCGAGCGCAGCTTGTTGGCGCGGATCGGCACGGCGATGTTCGGGTCGTAGCGCATGGCCAGGGTGCCGTTGCCTTCTTCACGGAAGGCCCGGCGCGCCCAGCGCTCCCACTCCTGCGCCGTGTTGCCGGGGAAGGCGACCGCGTTGATGCCGCCGATGTAGTCCGCCGCCTGCTGCCAGCTCGTGAACTGTTCGCCCTTGCCGGTATAGCCGCGGATGCGCGACAGGCCGCGTTCCGACAGGGTCGGGCCGACGTCGTTCAGGACCGCCGCCGCGATCAGCGCCGACTTGCGCAAGGCCAGGGTCATGGTGATCAGCCCCCCCATCGATGTGCCGATGAAGACGGCGCGCTCGATGCCCAGGTCGTGCGCCAGCTTGACGACGTCGTTGGCGTACACCATGGGCGTGTAACGGTCGGGCTGGGAGTCGTATTCGGAATTGCCGCGGCCGCGCACATCGACGGCGATCACGCGCCGGCCCTGGGCCGCAATCCATGGCGCGACGTCTTCAAAGTCGGCCGAATTGCGCGTCAGGCCGTGGATGCAGATCACGGGCAGGCGCGCGGGGCCGCTGGCGGCAGGGTAGTCGCGCGCATACAGGCGCAGGCCATCGTCGCTGGTGTAGCTGATCTCGGAATACATGGTCCTCGTGGGCAGCGTTGCAGGAGCGTGCAGTGTGCAAGAAATGCATCGGCGCGGGAACCGGAGGCCGCGCCCACTGTGTGTGCAATTTTGCACAGCAACACTACAGCGAGGGAAAATGATGCACAATGGGCCGCATGAAAACCCTGCCCGAATGGACTGACCTGCGCTTCTTCCTTGAGCTGGCGCGCTCCGGCACCTTGTCCGGCGCCTCGCGCCGGCTGGAAGTGGAGCACACCACCGTCTCGCGCCGCATCGACCGCCTGGAGCAGCAACTGGGCGCCACCCTGTTCGATCGCTCGCGCGAGGGCTATGAACTGACCGAAATGGGCCACGCGGTGCTGCCCCATGCGGAAGCGATGGAAAGCGCAGTGCTGGCCGCGCAAGGCCAGTTGTCCGGCACCGAAGTCGCGATTCGCGGCGTGGTGCGCCTTGGGGTGCCCGAAGCGCTCGGGGTGCGCTTCATCACGCCGCTGCTGGCGCAATTCCTGCAGGATTATCCCGAGCTGTCGGTCGATCTGCTGGTCCAGCCGCGCTTTGCCAACCTGGCCAGCCGCGAAGCCGACCTGGGCGTGACGCTCGACGCGCCCAACACCGGCCGCTACATGGTGACGCGCCTGGCGTCCTTCCGGCTGTACGTGCACGGTTCGCCTGACTACCTGGCCCGCCACCCGCCGATCCAGAAACGCAGCGACCTGGCCGGCCATGACTTTGTCGACTACGTGCAGGACCGCCTGGCCAGCAACGAGCTGAACTTCCTTGATGAACTGGGCGTCAACCCGCGCCGCCGCCTGTGCTGCACGGGCATGCTGGCCCAGGCCGAAGCTGCCGCCGCCGGCCTGGGCCTGATGATGGCGCCGCCTTACATGGCAACGGACGGCCGCCTGGTGCCGGTGTTGCAGGACGAGGTATTCGTCGAGCGCGCCTACTGGCTGGTGGCGCCCGTCGACTTGTACCGGCTGCCGCGCGTCAGGGCGGTCTGGAACTTGCTCCGCTCGTTTGCCGAATCGCGCGCCAGCCTTTTCATCTCGAACAAATAGGGCAGCTCACCCGAAATCTCGATCCGGTGCAAGTCTGGATCGGCCCGGTCCGGCAGCGGCGCCCGTTGCGCCAGCGCCTGCAGAATGGGCGCCGGGTCGTAGCTCCAGTCCACCATGTAGCGGCAAGGGTCGCCTTCGCGCACCTTCATCAGCGCCAGTTCGAACTGGGACACCGAGACCACCAGCGGGTCTTCATGCCCGGCCAGGAAGCCAAGGAAGGCCAGCGGCTGGTACTCGCGGAACGGCGAGATGTTCTCCTGCCGGATGAAGGCTTGCAGCGCTTCCTCCAGCAAGCCGGCCTGGCGCAGCAATTCGACGGTCAGCACGCAGCTGCGTTCGAGCACGTAGATGCGCCACAGCAGCACATTGCCGCGCGCTTCCTGCAGGTCGGGGGAATCGGCAACCCGGCGGAAATAGGGCGCGTCGCCGGGCCCGGGCTGGTAAGTGGCGCGCATCAGGCCAAGCAGGATGCGCTGGTGGCTGGCCAGGTCCATGTCTACCTCCATTTTCGTTGCCGCATTTGCTGCAGGGTGTTGGCGATGGCTGCGTTGCCCAGGCCGGGCACCGCCTCCGGCATGAATTCGTACACGATCACTTCCGCCTCGGTCGCGACCTGCTGCAGCACTTGCTGCGCCAGGTCCATGGTGCAGGGGCGCGGCAGGCGCGAATGCACGTCCAGCATCAGGCCGTTGTGCTTGACGCCGCAGGCCACGTGCACTTCCTTCACGTGGCGGCCATCGAGTTCGGCGAGGAAGGCCTGTATGTCGAGCGCATGGTTATGTTCATCGCATTCCAGGTTGTACACGTCCAGCACCAGGCCGCAGCCGCTGTCGCGCGCCACCGCGTTCAGGAAACCGGCGTCGCTGTAGTCGGCCGGGCAGTCCGGCACCACGTGCACGATGTTCTCCAGCAGGAAGGGCAAGCCGTAGCGCTGCTGCAGGCACCAGGCCCGCTGCGCCACCAGCTCCGCTGCCTGCTCAGTGCGCGGCATGGCCAGCATGATGCCGAGATGTTCGCCGTCGACCCGCGTAAAGCCAAGGTGCTCGCTGTGCCAGCGCACCCGCACCTGGTCCATCAGTTCGTCGAGCAGGTGCAGGTAGGTCGGCGACCAGCCATCGTGCGAGCCGATGGACAGGCTGACGCCATGCACCACGATGGTTTTTTCGCGGTCGATGTTTTTCAGTTCGGCCAGGATGCCCTTGTCCAGCGAGATCCGCTCGCCATCGGCCACCGACATGGTTTCCGGCGTGACTTCGATGATGTCCACGTGCGGCAGCATCATCTCCAGCAACGCCGGATCGCGCCCCTCATAGCTGACGCCCACGCCCAGGGCAGGGCGCGGGTCGTGCGCAGGCAATTCAGCCGCGGAGTTCATGTTCCAGCACCGCGCCTTCGATGTGCGGCACCTCGCGCAGCACGCGGCCGATCGACGGGTCGCCGCGCAGGAAAGTCAGGTCGAAGCCGGTCAGGCCGCAGTTGCAGCCGCCTTTCGGCACCATCTGGGACACGGCGATATCGAGCGCCTTGTGCAATTCTTCCAGGGTGACCTTGCCTTCGCTGACGACGATTTTGATATGGTTTTTCTTGGAATTGGTGTGGCGCAGTTCTTCCATGACGATCTCCAGGCGGTCCGGTATTGAAGAGGGGCGGGCCCTTCGGACCAGGCTATGGACCGCGCCCCGTGCTTTCCATGGGAGTCACTTTAGGCTGAGGACAGGCGCGGCGAATTGGTACTGGCACCCAGATTCCGGATCGCCAGCACCTAGTTTTTGTGCAGCGAGGTGGGCGGCCGGCGCAGCAAGTCGAGGCGCGTGGTGGCGCCCAGCTTGCCGAGCAGGGTTGAAACGTGGTGTTCGATGGTGCGTTCGGAACGGCACAGGCGCTGGGCGATTTCAAGGTTGCTGAGGCCATCGAGCAACAGTTCCAGCACCTGGGCTTCACGGCGGGTCAGGCCGCTCGGGTGCTGGCGCGCTGCTGCGTAGGGACCGCGCCGCGGCTTCGGCAGCTGGGCCTGGGCGCCGCAGGCGCGGGCGCGCTGCCGCGCCAGCGCAGCCGCCGGTGCGGCGCCGATCTGTTCCAGCAGGGCGACTGCCTTGGGCATGGCTTGCGCAGCCGCGTCGCCGGGCAGGTCGAGCAAGGCCAGCGCTGCTTCGAATGGCAGGCCCAATGCCAGCCAGGCGTCGCAGGCAGCCTGCCCATTGCCGGCCGCTTCCGCGGCGCGCGGCGGCGGTGTCCAGCCTGCCGGCCCGCCTTCCACGGCGATTGCCGCCCGGCGCCGCCAGGCGCCGACTGCCGCCAGGTCCCAGGCGTTGACGCCGGACAGGTCGAACTGGCCGATCTCGTCCAGCCAGCGCCGGCAACTGTCCAGGTCCTGCACTTGCCAGGCCGCTTCCGCAAGGGCCAGCAGCACCGGCAGCAAGCGCTGCGATTCGCCGGTGGCACGCGCCCATTGCAGCGCTTCCTGCAGGCAGCGTGCGGCATCCTGTTCGCCCTGGCGCGACAGGGTCCGCCCGAGTACCGTCAAGGCAGGCAGCCGCATCACCAGGCTCAGGTCGGGCAGGGCGAGCACCTGCCGCGCCAGCGCGGCGGCCTGGGCGAACTCACCCTTGTCGAGATGGAGCTGCGCCTGCCAGCCGGTCAGGTAGTGCACCCAGGCGTCCAGTTCATGTTCGCGATGGTAGGCGAGGCCCTCGGCCAGCAGGCGTTCGGCCAGGGCAAACTGCTTGAACACGACAGCGTATTCCACCCAGTTGCTATAGATGCGCGCCGCGTGTTCGTGCAGGTGCTGTTCCAGGGCGCATTGCAAGCCGTCGGCCAGGTCTTGCTGGCCGCCGTCGTCGCCCAGGAACAGCTTTGCGCTGCCGATATTGGTCAGCGCATGGACGCGCGTGTCATGGTCGTGCAGCGCGGTAGCCAGTTCCAGCGCCAGGCGGCCCCATTCGATGGCGGACGCCGGATGGTTCTGCAATAGCTGGTGCTGCGAACGCATGCTGTAGGCCATGGCCAGCTCTTTGCTGTTCGGCAGTTGCTCGAGCGTGCGGATCGCTTCCAGCCCGTAGCGTTCCGCTTCCTTTGCCTCGCCGCGGTACCAATGGGTGCGTGCCAGCCAGCGCAGGTTCAGGCCGACCTTGTCCGGCCGCTCCACGCTTTGCCACAGGGCGATAGCCTTTTGCCGCGCCTCGATCAGGCGCTCGTCGATGCGCAGCAGGCCCGCCTCGTAAGCCCAGTCCTCGTAAAGCTGGGCAGCTTCGCCGGTCCAGCCGACCGCGTCGACGAACTGCAGTGCGCTGGCCAGGTGGGCCGCCGCCTGCCTGTGGGCGCCCAGGCGCGCCGCCTGGCGTGCCGCGCGCGGCGCCAGTTGCAGCACCATGTGCGCATCCTGCGCTCCGGTTGCGTGATGCACGAGCCGCGCCAGTTCGACCCGCGCATGGGGCGGCGCCTGCTCGGTCAGGGCTTTGCACAGGCGTTTGTGCAGGGCGCGGGTGGCGCCGGGGCGCAGTCCGCTCAACAAGGCCTGGCGCGCCAGCTCGTGGCGGAACGACAACAGGCCGGGGCTGGCGCGCTGCAGCAGGCCGCTGTCCACGCTGCAGTCGATCGCATCGTGCCCGTCCTCGCCGAGCAGGGCTTCGAGCAGCCACTCTTCCAGTGCGACGGGGCTGACGCTGACCAGTTCCAGCACGGTGCGCACCTGTGCGTCCAGGCGCGATGTGCGGGCCCAGACCGCGTCGCGCACCGAGGCCGGCAAATGGCCGGGCGAACGGTTGCAGTCGCTCAGCAGTTCGGAAAGGAAGAAGGGATTGCCGCAAGTGACGCGGTATAGCTCGGAGGGATCGCAGCCGGCATCGCGCGCGAGAGTGGCGACCGCTTGCGGCGACAGGGGCGGGAGGTCGATGCGCTGGGTGCTGGCGGGAGGCAAGTCGCCCGCCCAGCGCCAGAAGGCATGGTCGGGCGGCAGCTCGTCGTTGCGGGCGCTGGCCAGCAGCATGGTGTGCTGGCCGCCGATGCGGCGCGCCAGGTATTTCAGCAGGTCCAGCGTGGCCTGGTCGGCCCAGTGCAGGTCCTCGCACATGACCAGCACCGGCCGCGGTTGGGCGGCAAGGTGGCCCAGCAGCATCGGCATCAGGACGTCGGGACTGGCGGCGTTGTCGATGGCCGACACCACGTCCTGGCCCAGGGCGGGCGCAAAATCGCGCAAGGGGCCCAGCACGCGCGGCGTGGACAGGTCTTCGCAAGCGCCCTGCAAGACGAAGAACTCGTCCTTCAAGGGGGCAGCAAAGGCTTGCAGCAGGGATGACTTGCCGATGCCGGCTTCACCCAGCACCAGCGCCATCCCGCCCGCACCTGAGCTAACGCGGCTGGCAAGCCGCTGCAAATCCTGCAATTGCCTTTCGCGCTCGAGCAGCATCTGGCTCTCCTCACTGCCATCATATTCCTGTCAGCGCAAAGAGATTCTCACCAATCGTAACGTGCGTCAGAACTTGTATGAAGCGGTCAGCTTGTAGGTGCGCGGATCGCCGTAGTAGGTGGTGACGGTGTTGAAGAAGCCGCCGAAGGCATAGCCGGCCACCTTGTAGCGCTTGTCCGTCAGGTTGCGGCCGTGCAGGCCGATTTGCAGGCGGCGGTCGACGCTGGTCCATACCAGGCCGGCATCCCACAGCGTGAAGCCGCCCTGGGCCAGCATCTGGTTCTGCGGCACCAGTGCATCCATCGAGGCGATGCCGGTCAGGCGCACGATCTCGGCCTGGTACACCTTGTCCTTGTAGGACAGGCTGTTGTTGAAGCTCATGTTGCCGCCACGGCCGAACAGGCTGACCGGCCATTCATAGGTCGCGCCCAGGTTGGCCGACTTTTTCGGCGTGTTCTGGAATTCCGCGCTTTGCGCCACATTGACCAGGGTGGCGCCGCTGGCCACCATCCATTCCTTGTACTCGGCATCGATGTAGCTCAGCATGCCGTTCAGCGACAGTCCATCGGTCACGCGGGCAATCGCTTCCAGTTCCAGGCCCTTGATCTTGGCCTTGCCGGCGTTGGTCAGCGTGCCGGCGAAACCGTTCACCTGGCCTTGTGCATTGAAAGTCGGGATCGAGCCCGGGATCTGGACGTTCTTGTAGTCGGTGTAGAACACCGCCGCATTGGTCTGCAGGCGGCCGCTGTTCAGCGACGATTTCAAGCCCAGTTCAACGGTATCGACTTCTTCCGGATTCACGCCCTTGCGCTTCTCCAGCGAGGCCGGGGTGTTCGGGCCGCCGGTTGCCGTCAGGTCCATCCGCGGATCGAACATGCCGCCCTTGAAGCCGCTCTGGTAGCTGCCGTACACGTTGTGTTCCGGCGACAGCTTCCAGCCAAAGCCCAGTTTCGGGGTGAACTTCCTGTCCTTGCGGTGCAAGTCACCGTTGCCGAGGTCCGTATTCGGCGCCAGCCCCACGGCGGCGGGATTGCCCAGGTTGGGCGAACCGGCCAGGCCGAGGTAGGTGCGCTTGTAGATGGCGGCTTCGCGCTCGTCATCGGTCCAGCGGCCGCCGATGCTGACGTTGAAGTTGTCGGATACGCTATAGCTGGCGTCCGCGTAGACGGCCCAGGTCCTGGAATCGATATCGTCGCGGGTCAGCAGCGACAGGCCGCCGGCCGCGTTGTACAGCACGTCGAATTCGTTGAAGGCATTGGTCTTCATGTAGAACAGGCCGGCCACGCCCTGCCATTTGGCGCCGGTGTAGGTGAGCTGGAATTCCTGGCTGTCCTGCTTGTCGCTGTAGATGGCGGGCGCTTCCCACAGCGGCGCGTTCAGGGAATCGAAGTCGATCGGGGCGTAGGACCTGGACGAACGGTGCGCGGTGACCGACTTGAACATGGTTTCCGCATTGATGTTGTAGTCGATGGTCAGCGAGGCGCCCTTGGTGGTCACCTGCTGCTCATGGCCATTCACCTTGTACAGGTTGGCGCGCGTGTCATAGGCGCCTTCCAGCGGCGGTTCGTTGCCCGGCGGCGGGCCATTCAGCAGGCGGTAGCCTTGCTTTGGCTCGGAATCGTCTTTGGTGTAATCCGCCGCGAGACGGATGAACAGGTCGCTGTTCGGCACTAGTTCCGCGCTGATGCGGGCGGCATTAACGTCCTTGTTATAGTTCTCGCGGCCGTTGATCACATTCTTGCCGAAGCCATCGCGATTGAAGGTGCCAACCGTGCCGCCAATGCGCAGGATGTCGCTGACCGGGGTGCTGCCTTTCAGGACCAGGTCGCGCTGGCTGTAGTTGCCAAGCGCCCCCTTGATTTCGAAAGTCGGGTTAGGGGACAGCTTGCGGGTCACATACTTGACTGCGCCGCCGATGGTGTTGCGGCCGTACAGCGTGCCTTGCGGGCCGCGCAGCACTTCGATGCGTTCCAGGTCGTAGATGTCGGTCAGGGCGCCTTGCGGGCGGGCCAGGTAGACGTCGTCCAGGTAGATGCCGACGCCTTGCTCGTAACCGGCAACAGGATCTTGCTGGCCGATGCCGCGAATGAAGGCGGTGAGGGTGGTGTTTGTGCCGCGCGAAGCCTTGAGCGTGGTATTGGGCACGATGTCGGTCAGGGCGGTGATGTCGGGCAGCGCTTTCTTGTCGAGTTGGGCGCCGGACAGCGCGGTCACGGCTCCCGGCACGTCCTGGATCAGCTCTTCGCGCTTGCGGGCGGTAACGATCACCCGGTCCATCCCGCCTTCGGCCTTCTCACCGCCGGCGCTTTGCGCCAAGGCCGGGTGGGAATAAATGGCGGGAAGCGTCATCATCACGGCTGCTGCCGAGCGTCGCAGCATGAAATTGTGTTTCGACACGCGCATCAAAGTCTCCTCAGGTTTTGTTATGCGAGGAGTGTGCATGTTTTGCCAACTGTGCGAAACTGACAGGGTTGCACTCACGTTGTGCAATTTTGCACAGAATCGCCAGTTGTGATATTTCAAATTCAAAAAGAACTAATCCGTCCTGATATAGCTGCGTCGCGGCGGCCTGGCTGCTTGCTATCCTCTGCCGAAAAACGCATCCTGGAGGGACGATGGCGGCAACAAATGAAACCCGGCGCAAGGTGTTCCTTGGCTTGTTGGGCAGTGCCGCGGGCATGGCACTCGGCGGTGGCGCCGGGGCCCGCGCGATGGTCGACCAGGCCACCAGGGTATTCCGCCTTGATGGCGGCGGCGTCACCTATGCGTTTGGCATCAATGCCGGCGGGCAGGTGCAATCGCTGTATTGGGGCGCTGCGCTTGCTGCCAGCGACAGTCTTCCTGCGGCAGTTCCGGTCGAAGCCAATTCGTCGAACGAGATGGCGCCTGGCCTGACGCCATACGAGTTTGCGGGATTTGGTGGCGGCTTGACAACGGAGCCGGCATTGAAGGTCCGCTTCCCCGACGGCGTGCGCGACCTCGACCTGCGCTATGCCGGCCATCAGGACAAAGGAGACAGCCTTGTGCTGCAGTTGCAGGACGCGAAGCGGGCCGTCCGCGTCGCCTTGACTTACGCGATGGACGAAGCGACCGGGATCCTCGCGCGCTCCGCCGTGGTGGAAAACCGGACGGGCAACTGGATCCAGGTGGATCAAATGGCGGCTGCCTGCCTGAACCTGCCTTACAGCGACGATTACCGGTTGTACTTCCTGTCCGGCCGGTGGGCCGGGGAATTCATGCTGCAGACCCGCGCGATCACGCCGGGCGCGTTCGTGCTGGAAAGCCGCAAGGGCGTCACCTCGCACCAAATCAATCCATGGATTGCGGTGAGCCGCGCCGCAACCGGCGAAGAGTCCGGCCCGGTGTGGTTCGGAGCACTGGGCTGGAGCGGCAACTGGCGCATCAACGTCGAGATGGATGCCATGGGCGGGGTGCATGCCACTGCCGGCTACAACCCGTTCGACTTCAGCTACCGCCTTAAGCAGGGGGAGAGCTTGGCGTCGCCGGTCTTCCATGCCGGCTTTTCCAACGAGGGATTTGGCGGGGCTTCGCGCGTATTCCATCGCTACCAGCGAGAAAAGGTCTTGCCGCACGCGCCAAGGCCACGCCTGCGGCCAGTCCTTTACAACTCGTGGGAAGCGACCTTCTTTGACGTGAATGAAGCAGGGCAGGTGGCGCTGGCCGAAAAAGCGGCCAGCATCGGCGTCGAGCGTTTTGTGGTAGACGATGGCTGGTTT
The DNA here is from genome assembly GCF_049913255.1 of Pseudoduganella sp. R-43. Taxonomy (NCBI): domain Bacteria; kingdom Pseudomonadati; phylum Pseudomonadota; class Betaproteobacteria; order Burkholderiales; family Oxalobacteraceae; genus Pseudoduganella; species Pseudoduganella sp. R-43. The sequence goes on along the minus strand of NZ_CP183988.1, from coordinate 4,272,176 downwards.
GGTGCGCGCGACAGCGACAAGGCCGGGCTTGGGGATTGGGTGGTCAACCTGAAGAAGTTTCCCAGTGGCCTGGGGCCGCTGATCAAGCGCGTGAATGGCCTGGGCATGCAGTTCGGGCTCTGGGTCGAGCCGGAAATGGTGAATCCGGACAGCGATCTGTATCGCGCCCATCCCGACTGGGTCATCAATTTCCCCGGCCGGCAGCGCTCCGAGGCCCGTAACCAGCTGGTGCTTAACCTGGCGAGGAAGGACGTCTGCGAACACTTGCTGAAGGTGCTGGATGCACTGCTCTCCAGCCACAATATCGAATACCTGAAATGGGACCATAACCGCGCCTGGTCGGAACCCGGCTGGCCGGAAGTGGCGCCGGACGACCAGCAGCGGCTTTACGTGGCCTACGTCGACAACCTGTACAAGCTGCTGGCCGGGCTGCGCCGCCGGCATCCGAAGCTTGAGATCGAATCCTGCGCCAGCGGCGGCGGCCGGGTCGACCTGGGCATCATGAAGCTCACCGAACAGGTCTGGACCTCGGACAATACCGATCCGTACGACCGCCTCGTCATCCAGGACGGATACAGCCATGCCTATGCTCCTGCCGCGATGATGGCATGGGTGACGGATTCGCCGAACTTCGTGAACAAGCGCGTGACTTCGCTGGAGTACCGCTTCCTGTCGGCCATGCAGGGCGGGCTTGGTATCGGCGCCAACCTCAATCACTGGCAGGACGAGGATTTCGCCAAGGCCCGGCGCCTGGTCGAAGCATACAAGCAGGTTCGCGCGACGATCCAGCTTGGGAACCTCTATCGCCTGGTATCGCCGGGGAACGGCTCGCCGCGCTCGGCCACGCTCTCCGTGTCGCATGACCGCAAACAGGCCGTGCTGTTCGCCTTCCTGCACTCCAGCATGTTGCGTTCTGCGCAAAAGACGATCCAGCTGCGCGGACTGGACGCCAGCGCCGTCTACTCGCTGCGCCCGATCGCCGGCTCCGCGGCGGCAGGAACCGTTGCCAAGGCAAGCGGCGCCTACTGGATGGGACATGGATTGAAGGTAGCGCTTGAGGGCGATTTCCAGGCTGCTGCGTTCGTGCTGGAGGCCGTGTCCTAAGCGGGGCTGCGCTTGAGGCTCGCCTGGTAACGGCGAGCCTCTTGCCAGAAAGCCCTTGCGACCGGCGAAAGCCGGCTCTCATCGAGGCAGGCCAGCCCAATGCGCCTGGATGCGCCAGGAACGATGGGGCGCAGGACCACGCCTTCATAGTATTGCGGAAGCGCCAGCCTTGCCAGTATCGAGATGCCTTTCCCGCTCGCGACCAGTTCAAGGATGGACATGAGCTGAACCAGTTCGTAACTGGTTTGCGGGCGCAAGCCGTTCTTTTCAAACAGTCTCGTGACCAGGGCTTGCGAACCTGCGCGCGTCAGGATGAATGGCTCGCTCGTCATCGCCTTGAGCGGCACGGTTTCCAGCCGCGCCAGGGGATGCCTGGAAGGCAGGACTGCTACCAGTTCGTCGACGGCCAGGGTTTGCGTATCGAAGTCCCGTTTGGGAAGCGTGAGCGCGGCCAGCTCCAGGCGACGTTCGACCAGGTCCTGCGAGGTTTGCTCGTCAGGCTTTTCCGTGACAACGACCTCCACGCCGGGATAGCGCGCCTTGAAGCGCTCCAGTAGCGGCGGCAGGACCCTGATCGTTGCGCTGGCCCCGAAGGAACCCAGGCGCAGCAGCCCTGTCCTGAGCTCCGCCCCAGCCAGCGCCGTTGCCTGCGCCAGCTGGAGTGAAGCGAAGACGTCGCGTACGTGGGGCAAGACTTGTTCGCCGGTATAGGTAAGTGCCATGCCAGGCGCATTACGGTCGACCAGCTCGGTGCCGAGCGCAGTTTCCAGCGCGCGCAGTGCATGGCTGGTGGCCGAGGGCGACATGCCAAGCTTGGCGCCGGCGCCGGCGATGCCGTCCGAGGACACGAGCGCCAGAAGCAATTCGAGTTGACGAAGTGTAGGAGAGGGCATTGGCCGGTATTGAAATCAAATTCAATTGTGGATGAATTTGATGAAGAATACGATAAGCCACTGTTCGCAACAACACTTGTTTTCGCAATGAGCACTATCCTGGTATCGCTTTGGCCGCTGTTTTTACTGATCGTGGCTGGCTACTATTTGAAGCAAGCAGGTTTTCCCGGTGAGGGCTTCTGGCCGGGCGCAGAACGCTTCAACTATTTCATCCTGTTTCCCGCCCTGCTGTTTGGCAGCCTGGCGGCTGCGCCATTGGACAACCCGGCCTTGCCCCGGCTGCTCGCGGCGACGATGCTGGCCTTGTTGGCATGCGGCGCGGGATTGCTGTTTTTCCGAGCGCTGAAAGGCTGGCCTGCCGCGCGTTTTGGCGTCATGTTGCAAGGTATCCTGAGGTTCAACACCTACCTTGGCCTGGCAACCGTCGGCAGCTTGTATGGCAAGCAAGGCATGCTGCTGGCGAGTGTCCTGCTTGCCTTGCTGGTGCCTACCGTGAATGTGTTGTCCGTCCTGGCCCTGTCGGCCGACAGTGGCGTGAACCTCAAGTCGCTCGCCGTTGCCCTTGCAAAGAATCCATTGATCCTGTCCTGCTTGGCCGGAGTGTGCCTGAATCTCACCGGATTGCACCTGGATTGGGGCGCGGATCGCCTGCTGGCATTGCTGTCCGGTTCCAGCCTGCCCCTCGGCCTCTTGTGCGTGGGAGCCGCTTTGAAGCCCAGCGAGCTGCGCGGCCAGCTCGCCGCAATGGTTTCAAACAGCGCGGCGCGGCTGTTGCTGGTTCCGCTGGTGGCCTGGCTGAGCGCGCGCTTGCTCAAGCTGACCGGCACCGAGACGGCAATCATGGTGCTGTTCTTTGCCTTGCCAACGGCGCCAACTTCCTATGTACTGACGCGGCAAATGGGCGGAGACGGCCATCTCATGGCCGGCATCATCTCGCTGCAAACCCTGTTGTCCGCAATCAGCCTGCTGGCGATATTGGCGCTTGCCACATGACGCGCTTATACCAGGGCTGGCCCGGTTCCAGGGCCTGGTAGGCGCCAGCAAGCGGCTCGTCCGGGGCAATCTCCCGGTCGAGGCCAAGGGTGCCGAAGGGAACCAGGCTGTCGTGGAATAGCTGCAGCACGCGCTGGCGCAGCAGGGGGCCGAAGTCGGGCAGGGCGCGCTGGCAGGCGATCAGGTTGAATTCGTTGAACGAGGCGTCCGTGACAAGGTTGTACTGGGCCCAGGTGATGTGGCTGCGCAGCGATGGCGCCAGCATCGCGCGTCCTCCCTGCACGTTGAAGTAATTGGCCAGCCGCCCCTTTCCGCCGGCCTGCTGGTAGCTTTCCTGCGCCCCTTCGAGCTCACCTTCCGGCAGCCAGGCCGATGCCGCTTCGTCCAGCATCTCGTCGCTGGCGACGGTGGCATAAATTTCGGCGTGGGACAGCAGGCCCATTTCGGCCAGTATGATGGCCAGCGTCCAGGCCTGGCCCGCGCCGGCGCAATCGGCCAGCCAGACGCGGGGCAGGGCGGCGCCGCGCAGGGAATGCTCGGCGGCCTCGCGCAGCATGAGCGCTTCCGCAGGATTGTCGAACAGCGCCGCGGGCGGCACGTGCAGGGCGCGCAGCAGGGCGCTGGACGTTGCCGGATCGTGCAGGACCTGGTCCTGCACCTGCGACAGCGTAGCCAGGCCGCACTGCTGCATGAAGGCGAGCACCTTTTGCTTCAGCGGCGCGCGCTCGTGCAAGCGGAAATCGAAACCGAAGCGGCGCACCAGCGCTTCCAGCAGCAGCTCCAGTTCGAGTTCTTCCAGCTCCGGCGCCGTGTTGCTGCGCAGTTCTCCGTTGGCGCCCATCAGTGCAGCCAGACCCGCATCAGCGACAGCAGCTGCGCCACATCGACCGGCTTGGTGATGTAGTCCGAAGCGCCGGCAGCAATGCACTTGTCGCGGTCCCCCTTCATTGCCTTCGCCGTCAGCGTGATGATCGGCAGCGAGCGGAATTTGGGGATGCGGCGGATGGCGCGCATGGTGTCGTAGCCGTCCATTTCCGGCATCATGATGTCCATCAGGACGATCTCGATGCTTGGATCTCGTTCCAGCACTTCGATGCCGTCGCGCCCATTCTCGGCGAAGGAAACCAGCATCTGCTGGCGCTCCAGCAGCGACGACAGGGCAAAGATGTTGCGCAGGTCGTCGTCGACGATCAGCACCTTGCGCCCCGCCAGGCCGGCATCGGCAGCATGCACTTCCTCCAGCATGCGGCGCTGGGCTTCCGGCAGGTTGGCCTGCGAACGGTGCAGGAACAGGGCGGTTTCGTCGAGCAGTCGCTCCGGCGAACGGGCGTCCTTGATGACGATGGTCTTGGCGTAGCGCTTCAGCTTTGCCACTTCCTTGCGGTTCAATTCCTTGGCGGTGTTGATCACGATCGGCAGATCGCGCAGGCGCTGGTCCTTGCCGATCAGGTCCAGCAGCTCGAAACCGCTGATGTCGGGCAGCGTCAGGTCCAGCACCATGCAGTCGAAGTGCGAGGCATGCAGCGCAGCCAGGGCGTCCTGGCCGGTGCCGACGGCCGTGATGTCGACGTCGGTGTCGCCGATCAGCTTGACGATGGCATCGCGCTGGTTTTCCTCGTCATCCACCACCAGCAGGTTGCGCTTGCCGCCGATCAGGAAGCGCTGGATACGCATGAACTCCTCGTTCAGGTCCTCCTTGCTTACCGGCTTGTTCAGGTAGGAGATGGCGCCGGAGCGCAGCGCACGCTCGCGTTCGCGCAGGCTGGACATCACATGCACCGGGATATGGCGGGTGCTCGGGTCGCGTTTCAGGCGCTCCAGCACGGTGAAGCCATCGATGTCCGGCAGGTCCAGGTCAAGCAGGATGGCGGAAGGCAGGTAGTCGCGCGCCAGGCTCAGGGCCCAGTCGCCCTGGTGGGTCACGATGCCCTTGAAGTTCTTTTCGCGCGCGAAGTCCAGCACCACCTTGGCAAAGCGCTCGTCATCCTCGACGATCAGCACTGATGGATCGCCCGGAGTGGTCAGGCCCCGGTCGTCAATGGTCGAACCGTAGATTTGCTCGTCCGGCTCGACTTCCTGCTGTTGCTGCGGCTGCGCGTACACAACGGCCGGCGTTGCCACGATCGGCGTGGAGGTTGCTGCCGGCGCGGGCAGGCGCGGCATGGCCGGCTGGCGTGCCGTTTCGTAGTACACGAAACCGGAGCGGTTATACGGCAGGAACAGCGTGAAAGTCGAACCCGCGCCCACGGTGGATTCCACCCGGATCTCGCCACCCAGCAGGCGCGCCAGTTCGCGCGAAATCGACAGGCCCAGGCCCGTGCCGCCGTATTTGCGGGCGGTGGAACCGTCAGCCTGCTGGAAGGCCTCGAAGATCAATTGCAGCTTGTCGGCTGCGATGCCGACGCCGGTGTCGCTGACCGAGAAGGCCAGCACGGCGTCGGCATTGCCCAGGTTCGGATGGTCGGCGCTCCAGCCGCTTTGCACCAGCGCGATGCCCAGCGATACCTGGCCGTGGTTGGTGAACTTGAAGGCGTTGGACAGCAGGTTTTTCAGCACTTGCTGCAGGCGCGTGGTATCGGTCATCAGGGAGGCCGGGAGGTTGCCGCCAAGTTCCACGGTGAAGCCCAGGTGCTTGGCCTCCGCCATGTGGCGGAAGGTGCGCTCCACATAGCTGCGCAGGTTGGCGAAGCGGTACTCCGACACATCCAGCGTCACGGTACCGGATTCGATCTTCGACAGGTCCAGGATGTCGTTAATCAAGGTAAGCAAGTCGGAGCCGGAGCCGTGGATGGTCTTTGCGAACTCCACCTGCTTGCCGGACAGGTTGCCCTCCGGGTTGTCGCCCAGTTGCTGCGCCAGGATCAGCAGCGAATTCAAAGGCGTGCGCAGCTCGTGCGACATATTCGCCAGAAACTCGGACTTGTACTTGGACGACAGGGCCAGCTGGGTCGCCTTTTCTTCCAGCGCCAGTTTCGCCTGTTCCACCTCGCGGTTCTTGCGCTCCACCTCGATGTTCTGTTCGGACAGCAGGCGGGCCTTTTCCGCGAGTTCCTGGTTGGTCTGTTGCAGCTCCTGCGCCAGCGACTGCGACTGGGTCAGCAGCGATTCGGTCCGGCTGTTTGCCTCGATGGTATTCAGCACCACGCCGATCGACTCCATCAGCTGGTCGAGGAAGGACAGGTGGGTTTCGGTGAAGCGGTCCAGCGAAGCGATCTCGATCACCGCCTTCACCTGCTGCTCGAACAGGATAGGCAGCACCACGATATTGGTCGGCGGCGCCGCGCCCAGGCCCGAGCTCACCACGATGTAATCGCGCGGCACATCGGTCAGCCAGATGCGCACTTTCTCCAGCGCGCACTGGCCCACCAGGCCTTCGCCCGGCAGGAAGGAAGTCGGCAGCTTGCGCGAAGAGCGGTAGCCGTAGCTGGCGATCATGCGCAGGCGGGCGTCGGCCAGTTGCGAGTCCATCATGTAGAACACGCCGTGGTGGGCCGACACCAGCGGCGCCAGCTCGGACAGGATCAGCTTTGTCACCGCCTGCAGGTCGCGCTGGCCCTGCAGCAGGCGGGTGAAGCGCGCCAGGTTGGTTTTCAGCCAGTCCTGCTGCGCATTCTTCTGCGTGGTTTCCTTCAGGTTGCGGATCATCTCGTTGATGTTGTCCTTCAGGTAGGACACCTCGCCGCGCGCTTCCACCTGGATGGAACGGGACAAGTCGCCGCGCGTCACGGCGGTTGCCACTTCCGCAATGGCGCGCACCTGGTTGGTCAGGTTGGCCGCAAGCTGGTTCACGTTCTCGGTCAAGTCCTTCCACGTACCGGCCACGCCGGACACGTTGGCCTGGCCGCCCAGCTTGCCCTCGGTGCCCACCTCGCGCGCCACGCGGGTCACTTCCGACGCGAAGGAAGACAGCTGGTCCACCATCACGTTGATGGTGTCTTTCAGCTCAAGGATCTCGCCCTTCACGTCCACGGTAATTTTCTTCGACAGGTCGCCGCGCGCCACGGCGGTGGTCACCGCCGCGATATTACGCACCTGGCCCGTCAGGTTCGACGCCATGAAGTTCACGTTGTCGGTCAAGTCCTTCCAGGTGCCGCCCACGCCCGGCACATAAGCCTGGCCGCCCAGCTTGCCCTCGGTGCCGACTTCGCGCGCCACGCGGGTCACTTCGGATGCGAAGGAGGAAAGCTGGTCCACCATCACGTTGATGGTGTTTTTCAGTTCCAGGATCTCGCCCTTCACGTCCACGGTAATCTTCTTGGACAGGTCGCCGTTCGCCACCGCGGTCGTCACCTCCGCGATGTTACGCACCTGGCCCGTCAGGTTGGACGCCATGAAGTTCACGTTGTCGGTCAAGTCCTTCCAGGTGCCGCCGACACCGGACACGTTAGCCTGGCCGCCCAGCTTGCCCTCGGTACCCACCTCACGCGCCACGCGGGTCACTTCCGATGCAAAGGAGTTCAACTGGTCCACCATCACGTTGATGGTGTTCTTCAGTTCCAGGATCTCGCCCTTCACGTCCACGGTAATCTTCTTGGACAAGTCGCCGTTCGCCACGGCGGTCGTCACCTCCGCGATATTACGCACCTGGGAAGTCAGGTTGCCCGCCATCGAGTTCACCGAGTCGGTCAAGTCTTTCCAGGTGCCGGCCACGCCTTTCACCTGCGCCTGCCCGCCCAGCTTGCCCTCGGTACCCACTTCGCGCGCCACGCGGGTCACCTCGGAAGCGAAGGAGGAAAGCTGGTCCACCATCACGTTGATGGTGTTTTTCAGTTCCAGGATCTCGCCCTTCACGTCCACGGTAATCTTCTTGGACAGGTCGCCGTTCGCCACCGCGGTCGTCACCGCCGCGATGTTGCGCACCTGGCCCGTCAGGTTGGACGCCATGAAGTTCACGTTATCTGTCAAATCCTTCCAGGTGCCGCCCACGCCCGGCACGTAAGCCTGGCCGCCCAGCTTGCCCTCGGTACCCACCTCACGCGCCACGCGGGTCACTTCGGACGCGAAGGAACGCAGCTGGTCCACCATCACGTTGATGGTGTCCTTCAGCTGCAGGATCTCGCCGCGCACGTCCACCGTAATCTTCTTGGACAGGTCGCCGTTCGCCACGGCGGTCGTCACCTCCGCGATATTGCGCACCTGGGAGGTCAGGTTGCCCGCCATCGAGTTCACGGAGTCGGTCAAGTCCTTCCAGGTGCCGGCCACGCCTTTCACCTGCGCCTGGCCGCCCAGTTTGCCCTCGGTACCGACCTCCCGCGCCACGCGGGTCACCTCGGAAGAGAAGGACGTCAACTGCTCCACCATGGTATTCGCGGTCATGGCCGCGCGCAGGTACTGGCCCTTCAGCGGATGGCCGTCCACCTCCAGCGCCATGGTTTGCGACAGGTCGCCCTTCGCCACAGCGCCGATCACGCGCGCCATTTCAGTGGTCGGGCGGACCAGGTCATCAATCAGCGTATTGACCGCGCTGATGATGGTCGCCCAGCCGCCCGAGACATGGACGGTTGCCCGCTGCGTCAGGCGGCCTTCGCGGCCCACCACGCGGCTAACCTCGGTCACCGACTTCACCATTCGTTCATTGGTTTCGATGATGTCGTTGAGGGTATCGGCGATCTTGCCCGAGACGCCGGTCCAATCGGAGGGTAAGCGCGCGGAAAAATCGCCTTTTTTCAGGGCCATCAGGGTGGACAGGATGAGCTTGAGGTCCAACTCTTCCGGCAGTTCGGTCATGTCGTTCATTCGACGCTACCTCAGGTATGAAGGTGGAATGCGGGGGGAAGGCTTAATGTCACTCCGGCAGGGGGCGACAGTCAAGTACAAACGTGACAAAAAGCTTCACTTTGTCAACTATGCAACGCGCCGGGAAACATTTTACTAAGCATAACCACGTGCAATTTTCCAACGCGCACGATTGGGCGGCGAAATTCGGGGGCAAAATTCGGGGTCAGGTCTGTCATTTGGACAGCCAGCACGCACCTTTGATTTTTCTCAATACGTCCGTTCGAACGCGTTGATTGCGCGACTGACCGTTTTGACAGAAACTCGTGCATACCGGGCAATCTCTGGCATTGAATAGGCGAGGGAGCGGTAGGCGCGGGCCATCGCTTCCTTGGGATCCCGGTATGTAGCGAAGTATTGTTGCAAGGGCCCTGCAAGTGCGCGCCGTTGGGTCCGCTTTAGCTCCATCAAGTTGCCTTCCGCGCGACTACCCACAACGCGGGCGCAGAATTCTTCGTCTCCAAGCATGAGCTGATTGGAGACAGTAGCAAGGGGACTGGGTCCCCCAATGCCAGCGGCAACGAATTCCTTGTAGGCTTGCCGCGCATCATGCTTATTGCTATTGAAATGTGCGAGCAGAGCTTCGGAGCGCAGCCAAACCGGTCCGTCAACCACACCCATAGTTGCGTTATAGCTGCTCCAAAGCCAATAAGATGGGCATTGCACCATGTTCGCGCGCACCGGGTTGAGTTCGATGTACCGCGCCACTTCCTTCATGTACAGCTCGCGTTGGCAGAGGATCGCCTTGAAGCGTCCCTGAAACACGTGCCCGACAAGCCCGTGAGCGCGGTTGAAGTACTGCGAGTAGCTTCCGTTCAGGTGTCGCATGCCGCGCGAGAGATGCCCGTCAACGGTCTCAAGCAGGAGATGAAAGTGATTGCCCATTTGGCAGTAAGCCAGCACGCCAAAATTGAAGCGGTCACAGGTCTCGCCTAATAGCGTAAGCCAGGTCAGCCGATCACTATCAGACCGAAAAATGCGGTCTTTGCGGTCTCCGCGTGCCGTGACGTGGTACAGCGCGTCGCTGAGTTCGATTCTGAGTGGCCGGTTCATGGAAAGAGCATATGCCGCTTTCCATTACCCATAATTGCGATGGCGCAATAGAGTGAAGAACACCCGCCAGCGGACATTTCGAGGCGGGTGTTTTGATATTGATCAAAGGTGTGTAGCGACTGTCCAAATGACAGACCTGACCCCGAATTTATTTCAACTGCTTGAGGAGGAAGGCATAGGTCAATGCCCACATCTGGGCTTGCTGGTCGTTGTTGGCGGCGCCGGCGTGGCCGCCTTCGGTGTTTTCCCAGTACAGCACGTCGTGACCCTGGTCTTTCATCTTGGCCACCATCTTGCGCGCGTGGCCGGGATGGACACGGTCGTCGCGGGTGGAGGTGGTGAACAGGACGCGCGGATAGTGCTTGTCCTTGAATACGTTCTGGTACGGGGAGTATTGGCTGATATAGGCCCACTGCGCCGGGTCGTCGGGGTCGCCATATTCACCCATCCAGGAGGCGCCGGCCAGCAGCTTGCTGTAACGCTGCATGTCCAGCAGCGGCACCTGGCAGACGACGGCGTTGAACAGGTCGGGGCGCTGGGTCAGCGCGGCGCCGACCAGCAGGCCGCCATTGCTGCCGCCCATGATGCCGAGGTGGCGCGGGCTGCTGATCTTGCGCTTGATGACGTCTTGTGCGACGGCGATGAAGTCGTCGAAGGCGCGCTGGCGGTGTTCCTTCAGCGCGGCCTGGTGCCAGCGCGGGCCGAATTCACCGCCGCCGCGGATGTTGGCCAGCACGTAAGCACCGCCTTGCTTGAGCCATGCTTCGCCGGTGGTGCCGCTGTAGAAGGGCTTCATCGATACTTCAAAGCCGCCGTAGCCGTACATGACCGTGGGATTCTTTCCGTTCAGCCTGGCCTTCTTGTTCATCAGGACGAAATACGGCACCTTGGTGCCGTCCTTCGATATGGCCATGTGCTGCTGCACTGTGTAGGGCTTGGCGTCGAAGTAGGCGGGCAGGGACTTCAGCGAAGTCCGTTCGTCGTTGCCGGCGTGGGCCAGGTGCATCGTGGTCGGGGTCAGGAAGTCCGTCACCGTCAGGAAGTATTGGTCCGATTCGATCGGGTCGAGCGCCTGCACCGCCAGCGTGCCAAAAGCTGGTGCGTCGACCTCGCGCCGTTGCCATTTGCCGTCCACGTGGCGCATTTCGATCAGGCGGTTTTTTACGTTATCGAGCACGTTGAGCAGCATGGCCGAACGGGTGGCGGAAACGCCGTCGAGCGAGCTGCTTGGCGTGGGCGTGAACAGGACTTCAAACCGCCGTTCGCCGGCCATGAAGCGCTTGAAGTCGGCCGCCAGCAGCGAGCCTTGCTTGTAGGTGGCGCCGTTGACGGTCCAGTCGGAGCGCAAGTCGATGATCAACTGGTCGCGCACAGTGTAGGCGTTGGCGTCTTCCGGCTTGTCGATCTTGACCAGTTTGCCGCCCTCGCGCACATATAGTTCGCTGGCGTAAAAGCCGATCTGGCGGTTGATGAACTGGTAGCTATGGCCGGGGGTGAAGTCCTTGTAGGCGCCAACGCCAAGGTCTTCCGTCTTGGCTTCATACAGCGTGAGCGCGGTTTCCAGCGGGGTGCCGCGCTTCCATTCCTTGACGATGCGCGGGTAGCCGGAAGTGGTCATGCTGCCTTCGCCGAAGTCGGTCGAGACGAAGATGGTGTCGGCGTCGATCCAGCCGATATCGCTTTTCGCTTCGGGCAGGTTGAAACCTTCTCTCACGAAGCGGCGCGTGGCAACGTCGAATTCGCGCACCACGTGTGCATCGCCGCCGCCGCGCGATAGCTGCACCAGGCATTGTTCGCCTTTCGGGTACAGGCAGGAGACGCCGTGCCATACCCAGTTTTCGTTTTCATCGGCGGCCAGCTTGTCGATGTCGAGCACGGTCTCCCATTGCGGCTCGGCCTTCTGATATTGCTCCAGCGTGGTGCGGCGCCAGATGCCGCGCGTGTGCTGTGCGTCGCGCCAGAAGTTGTAGTAGTAGCCGCCGTGTTTGGTGACGTAGGGGATGCGCTCTTTGGAATTGAGGATGGTCTTCAGGCGTTCGTGGATGCCGGGATAATCGGGCTGCGCCTGCAGTTCGTTCAGGGCGACGGCATTTTGCTCCTTGACCCAGGCCAGCGCCTTGTCGCCGCCGACGTCTTCCAGCCAAAGGTAGGGATCTGCTTTCTGCGCGTGCGCGCCGCCGGCAGCCGCCAGCCCCAGTACTACTCCAGACGCCATTTTTCGATACGAAGGCATTGCTGCTCCTGTTTCTTGGAATCCGATTACTCTACACTAATCGTTTTTTTCTGGAGACCGAATTGAAGAAGTCCATTGTCACTGCTGCCCAGGGAGTGCCCGCGGTTGCGTCACACGCCGCCGCGCCAGAGGTCAAGGTCGTGCAGGAGGAAGGGTTTGTCGACTTTGAGTTTCCGGTACAAAAAGTTGAACAGCTCAAGGATGGAACGCGTTGCGTAGTGGTGCTGGGCAGCCTGGATGGGCAGCCGCTCGGCTTTGCCGTCGAGTTCCACCCGAACTGGGAGGCCAGGCAGCTCGATGGCTCGGAGCAGTGGGTGTATTGGGGGAGCGGTCGCTTTGTAAGCACGGGCGGCGATACCGACCGGTTTGTTGCTGCGCTGGCGCGGCTGTATGGACTGGATGCAGCCGGCCGGCAGGCAAAAGCGAGCGTCGAGGCTGAAGTGGTGGGCCTGGGCAGCGACCCGGCGCTGATGCACACTGCCCCGACCAGGATGAAGTTCTTCTTCCAGGGCGATGGTTCGGAAGCCCAGTACAGCGAAGTCTTCATTCATGCCGACTTGCCGAGGGGCGTCCTGCGGTTCGAAGAAAAAGACCTGGATTACCGGACGCCCCTGGTCGGCAACCTGGCGCAATAATCAGAGCTGGCGGGCTTCAAAGGTATTGCACTGGGCGATTTCGCCCGATTCGATGCCGCGGTTGAACCAGCGCACGCGCTGTGCCGAGCTGCCGTGGGTGAAGGAGTCAGGCATCACTTCGCCGCCTGCCTGCTTTTGCAGCGCGTCGTCGCCGATGGCGGTGGCGGCGTTCAGCGCTGCTTCCACGTCGCCTTTTTCGATGATGCTGCGCGCGCGGTTGGCGTGGTAGGCCCAGACGCCGGCGAAGCAGTCGGCCTGCAGTTCCAGCCGCACCGACAGGGCATTGGCCTGGCGTTCGGAGGCATTGCGCTGGGCGTTATGCACCTTGTCGCTCAGGCCCATCAGGTTCTGTACGTGGTGGCCGACTTCGTGTGCCACGACGTAGGCCTGCGCGAATTCGCCAGGGGCGCGGAAGCGCTGCTCCAGCAGGCGGAAGAAGTCGAGGTCGATGTAGATGTCCTGGTCGCCCGGGCAGTAGAAGGGCCCGGTGGCCGAGCGTCCGGTGCCGCAGGCGGTCTGGATCGCGCCGGTGAAGACCTTCATCTTGGGCATCTGGTAGGTGCCGCCGTTGCGGCGGAACAGGTCCGTCCAGACGTCTTCCGTGTCGGCCAGCACGACCTTCATCAATTTGTATTCGCGGTCGTTGGCTTCGGTACGCGGGCGATGTTGCTGCTGCTGGCTTACCTGGGCCGGGCCACCGCCGCCGCTCAACAGGCCAAGGATGGTCATGGGGTTGACGCCCAACACCCAGCCGCCTATCAGCGCAACGACGATTGTGCCGATACCGATCGATCGGCCGCCGAAACCGAAGCCGCCGCCTCCGCCGCCATCGCCACGGTGATCTTCGACGTTATCGCTTTCCCGGTTACCTTCCCAACGCATTTTTTAACTCCTTGTTTATTTTCGCTAAGTGTAACGCATTGGTGCGCGGGGCAGGCGCACGTAGAATGCCGGGAATGAAGATTGAACGCAAAACGATGGCCCTGGCGCTGGCCGCTGTGATGGTCTTGGCAACTGTGGCGGGCGGCGGCTGGTACTACCTGCGGTTAAAGGAGCGCGGCAGCGTGCCGTGTGCGCAGCAGCCGCCGTCCCAATTCAGCCACTATTGCCTGGCGCAGTCGCAGGCGGCAGCCGATCAGGGCGACCGGGCCGCGATGGCGGCCCTGGTGGAATATTTCGACAAGCGCCAGCCGGCTGAAGCAATCCGCTGGACGCGGGCGGCGGCGAAACTGGGCGAGCCGCGTGCAATCGGGCGGGTGCTGTCTGCATGCGGTGCGGCGGGGCCGTACTCGGTCGAGGAGGCGCAGGCTTTGCTGCCGGCGGCGCCGATGCTGGAAGCATTGAACTTCCGTCTCGGTGGAGCGTGCGCGCCGGCGGATGTGGGGGCTGCGCGCGCCATCGAGCCGGCGCAATTGCTGGCGGTGCAGGACGGCGCTGGCTTGTGCAAGGTAGCGGTGCGCTATGGTTTGCTGCGCCTGTCGCCCGATGGGGCAGCACTGGATTCGCAGGGGGCGCAGCACCTGCTGGCTGAGTGCGAGCGCCGCCAGCAGGTGCCGGCCGCCGCCCGCAAGGAGGCGGAGATGGTGCGGCAGATGCTGGCGCGCGAGATCAATCCGGTCCGTATCAGCGTTGATTGACCCAGACCGGAGCTGACCACAGCTGCTTGCCGTCGTCCTGCGTGATGCGGGCGTAGTAGAAGTGTGGGCCGGGTAGCGGTGTAAAGTTGTGCAGCATGGCGCTCACGCCGGGCAGGGGCTGGACCGCGCCACGACGGCCCGGCACGCCCTCCAGGATCTCGAGCGCCGCGACGCTGCGTCCGGCCGTGCTGGCGTAACGCACTTGCAGTGCGAGCGGGCCACTGTTGTCCATCTGGCTGCCCATCATGTTGTCGTTGGCAGTCAGGGCGATGGCGGCCTGCTTGTCCATCGTCGCGAACACACGGCGGGCGCGGATGGCCTCGAGCAGCGCGTCGACGCTCGGCATCGTACCGGCGGGAAGCAGGATGCCGGTGCGATTGCTGTACGAGGCGCCCCAGTTGGCGCAATGGTTGTCCTGGTCGCTGCTGAACGCAAGGCGGTAGCCGGCTTCCAGCAACTTGCCGCAGGCTTCTTCGTAGAAGCTGTGGCGTGGTTCTCCTTCGTCGAGGCGTTTCGAGAAAGCGTTGCTGTTCATGACTTCGCACAGGGCCATGACGGCGCCGCCATCTTCGCTGAAGGCCAGCGCTTTGCCCTTGATCGGGAACTGGCCGGCACCCGGGTGGTTGAACTGGCCGAGCCAGCCTTGCTGCTTCATCAGCGTGTACAAGGCGGCGTAATCGTTCTTTGGCGTGACCACGTCGGCAAAGGGTTGGCCGCTGGCGCTGCGCTCCCAGCCCAGCAGTGCAGGACTGTTCAGGATATTGAGGTGGCCGCCGCCGCTGATGACGCCCCATTCCATGCCGTACATCGCGACAAATCCCGGGTGCCGGGCGCTGTACTGTTCGGCGCTGGCGATGCCGATACGGTACAGCTGGCGGGCGGCCAGCGGGTCGGCATCGGGATCGCTGCCTTCGCTGCCATCGTACATATGATTGTGTTCCGACGTGAGCAGGAATTGCAGGCCGTGCTGCCGGGCGAAGTGGTAGGCGTCTTCGGGGCCGAACGCGCCTGTGCGGGGCGCCTGGGCGCCGCGGCAGCTGGCGGGATCGCCGCCGCCGTCGCTATGGTTGGTCTGGCTGTGCAGGTTTCCATAGACGATGTCGAAGGCCAGGCCGTCGAAATGCGGCGGCCCGGCGCTGTCCATTGCCGCCGCCGTGGCGGCCTGCAACGGCGCCGGCCGGCCAATTGCGATCGGGCGCTGCTGGCGGATCGGGCCGGCCTGCAGTCGCAGCGTGTAAATGCCGGCGGGGAGGGCGGCCGGCGCGCGCCAGTTCACCGTGGCCCGGCCACTATCTCCACGCAAGACGTGGCGTCCGCGCCACTGCCGGACCAGGCCGCCGCCGGGCCGGTACAGCGCCAACGTCCAGTTCACGTTGCGCGCCGCATTTGCACCGGGAAGTGTAAAGTGCACTATGAAAGTCCGGCTCGCGCCCGGTGCGGCGGGCCGGAAGGCGGCCTCCAGCATGGCATCGAATTCGCGGTGTTCCAATACTGGCGCGGGTGGCTGAGCCTGCGCACGGGGCGGAGCGGCGCTGGCGGGTGCGGCAAGGCCAAGGCCGGCAAAATGCATGCAGGCTAGGAAATTCCGGCAAGCCCGGGATGCCGGTAAGATGTGGAATCCATTTTTCATGATGAGCCCTCCTGTCGAGCTTTGGACCAGGGGGAGTTGAATTGGTTCCGTTCAGGGCTGCTTTAATAGTATGCTGCTCAAATGCAAGACTTTTCTCAATGGATGAGGCGGAGGTGGCGTGGCCTGGGCGGCGGGCGGGCCCTCCTATGGTTGCTCGGCCTGTCGCTGGCATCCGCCGTTGGCGCGACCTTGTATGCCATCACTTCCCATACGGTGGAGGATGAGGCGCAGCTGCGCTTTGACAATCTGAACCGCGCCACCCAGTACAGTATTTCGGCGCGCGTGAAGGCCTATTCGGACGTGGTGCGCGGCCTGGTGGCGCTGTTCCAGACCACCGACCATGTCACCCGGCTGCAATTCCGGCAGTACGTGACGACCCTGAACATCGGCAAGCACTACCCGGCACTCGAGGCCATCAACTATGCGCCGAACGTGCCACATGCGGAGCGCGAGGCCTTCGTCGCTGCGGTGCGGGCCGATACCAGCCTGACGCCCGGCGGTTATCCGAAATTCGACATCAAGCCGCCGGGCAAGCGGGAACAGTATGCGCCGCTGACTTACCTGGAGCCGATGGGCCTGATGATGGAAAAGTTTGGCGTCGACATCATTGCCAATCCAGCCATCGACCGTGCCATGCAGCTGTCGCGCGACACGGGCGAGATCAGCGCGTCGGGCCAGCCGGTGCTGCTCAAGCAGCCGGTACCCCATATCGGGCTGGGCATGCGCCTGCCCGTCTACAAGCGCGGCATGCCGGTGGATGATGTGAGCAGCCGCCGCGCCAATTTCATCGGCACGGTCGGCATCGGCTTTTCGGTTTCCAAGCTGATCCAGGGGGCGATCGACGAGATGGCGGACCGCCAGGTGCACATGATCCTGTACTCGGACGCTTCCACCGATCCCGAAAAACGCAACCTCACCATCGAACCTGATGACCGGCTGCTGTTCAACGATAACGGTTCGATCGACAAGCCTGCTGCATTGCCGGGCGATCCCGGCGACTATTTCATTTCCGTGTTGCCGATCGATTTCAACGGCAGCCTGTGGAAAGCCCAGTTCTACGCGCGCAAGGATGCGATGATCGTCGGCTTCGACCGCTGGATACCCTACCTGGCCCTGGTCACGGGTTTTTCCGGAACGCTGCTGGTCTACGGCTACCTGTTCACCATGTATTCGCAGCGCCGCAATGCGCTGGAGCAGCGCCGCCTGCTGGATAGCGTGCTCGATAACGTCGAGGCGCACGTCTACATGAAGGACCAGGACCGCCGCTATGTCTACGTCAACGCCAAGATGGCGGAGGTGATCGGCTTGCCGGTCGAGGACATCATCGGCCGCCTGGATATCGAAGTCATGCGCAAGCGCGAGGCCGACGACGCCTGGCAGGAGGACCACGTGGTCCTGACCGATCGCCAGAAACGCTCGGGCGAGGCGAGCTACACCGACCGCCACGGCGTGGTGCACCACCTGTGGACGGTGAAGGCTCCGGTGCGGCTGGAGAAGGATGTGACGGTGGTGATTGCGCTGTCCACCGACGTCACCGAATTGCATATGCTGAAAGAACAGGCGCGCGCGGCCAACCAGGCCAAGAGCGATTTCCTGTCCAATATGAGCCACGAGATCCGCACGCCGATGAATTCCGTGATCGGCATGGCGCACCTGGCCTTGAAGGGCGCCACCAATCCGAAGCAGAAGGATTACCTGCAAAAGATTTACCACTCCGGCCAGCACCTGCTGGGCATCATCAACGACATCCTCGACTTCTCCAAGATCGAAGCCGGCAAACTGGACCTGGAAGTGCTGGACTTTGCGCTGGAGTCCCTGCTGACCAATATCTCGGGCCAGCTGGGCGAGGCGGCCAGCCGCAAAGGCCTGGAGCTGGTGTTCGAGATCTGGCCGGGACTGTCGCACCAGTTGCGCGGCGACCCGCTGCGCCTGGAGCAGGTGCTGTTGAACTTCACCAGCAATGCCATCAAGTTCTCTGAAAACAGCAAGATCTACATCCGCGCGCGGCCGGTCGAGGACCGCGACAACTACACCGTAGTGCGCTTCGAAGTGCAGGACAACGGCATCGGCATGACGCCGGCCCAGGTCTCGAGCCTGTTCCAGTCCTTCCACCAGGGCGACACGTCGACTACCCGCAAGTACGGCGGCACCGGCCTGGGCCTGGTGATCAGCAAGCAGCTGGCGGAGCTGATGGACGGCACGGTGGGCGTGGAAAGCGAGCCAGGCAAGGGTTCGACCTTCTGGTTCACGGCCAAGCTGCAGAAGGGGACGCACCTGCTGCAGGCCACCGACTCCAACGCGCTGCAGCCGGACATGCTGGCGCCCATCCACGGCGCCTCGATCCTGCTGGTCGAAGACAACATCTTCAGCCAGCAGGTCGGGCAGGAGCTGCTGGAGGACGCCGGCGCCACGGTGGTGGTGGCCAACAACGGCAAGGAAGCCATCGACCTGCTGTTGAAAGAGCACTTCGACTGCGTGCTGATGGACGTGCAGATGCCGGTGATGGACGGTTACGAGGCCACCCGCATCATCCGCGCCCATCCCAAGCTGTCCGGCACCCTGATCATCGCCATGACGGCCAACGCGGGCCGCGAGGACCAGGCGCGCTGCCTGGCTGCCGGCATGGACGAATTCGTCACCAAGCCGATTGCGCCGACCCTGCTGTTCTCGGTGCTGTCCAAGTGGATGAGCCAGCGCGCAGCCGAAGGGCGCATGGCGCAGGTGCGCAGCACCACGACGCCTGGCCAGCCGCAGCCGGCGCCTGCGCCTGCGCCGGTGCCTGAACCTGCCGCCGAGCAGGAGCCTGGCAATGGCGGCGAATCGGAGCTGTTCGACCTGCGCGCCCTGGCCCAGACTTTCGGCAACAAGCCTGAAAAGATGCGCAAGTACGCCAATATGTTCATCGACTCGGCGCAGGAAGGCTTGCGCGAAGTGCAGGTTGCGCTGGAGGCGGGCGATATCGTGCGCTTGTCGGAGCTGGGCCACCGCATCAAGTCTTCCGCGCGGGCGGTGGGCGCCATGAGTTTTGCGGACCTGTGCCTGGCGCTGGAAAAAATGGTGCCGGCCGACGGCATCGACCGTGCCCGCGCCATCGTCAGCCAGATGCAGCCTTTGCTGGATCGCCTGCGCGAGCATATTGCCCAGGAAATGAACGCCAATATTCCCGGATAGCCGACTTTGCGGCGATAATGGCGTTCCACGCTATTTCGCTGCTTTTACATGGCCCAAAGCATCCAACCCGGACTCCTGATTTTGCACGGCAACCAGCTGGAAGAGCTGCGCAGCGCCGTGTTCCAGTGGTTGCGCGGCCATCCGCTGGCGCCGCTGGAGCAGGAGATTTTCCTGGTGCAGTCGAACGGCGTGGCCGAATGGCTGAAGATTGCCCTGGCTGAGGAAACGGGCCTGTGCGGCGCCACCCGCGTTGCGCTGCCGGCGCGGCTGCTGTGGGAAATCTATCGGGGCATGCTGGGACATGCGCGCGTGCCGCCGATTTCCGCTTTCGATAAAGGTCCCTTGACCTGGCGCCTGATGCGCCTGCTGCCGCAGTTGCTGGTGCGGGATGCCTTTGCGCCGTTGCGCCATTTCCTGCGCGACGGCGACCCGGAGCGCCGCCTGCAGCTGGCCGAACGCCTGGCCGACCTGTTCGACCAGTACCAGGTGTACCGGGCTGACTGGCTGGAGGACTGGGCTGCGGGCCGCGACCAGCTGCGCAACGCGCGCGGCGAGGCTGTGCCGCTGGCGGCCGACCAGCGCTGGCAGGCCGAGTTATGGCGTGCCGTCGCAGCCAGCGTGCCGGAAGAAGAGCGCGGCCTCGGACGCGCCAGCGTCCATGCAGCCTTCGTCGATGCTGTGCAGCGCGGCGATACGCCGCTGGGCCGGCTGCCGCGCCGCATCGTGCTGTTCGGCGTATCGGCGTTGCCGTACCAGACTTTGCAGGCCATGGCTTCGCTGGCGCGCTTCACCCAGGTGGTGATCGCGGTCCCCAATCCCTGCCGCTACTACTGGGGCGACATCATCGAAGGCCGCGACTTGCTGCGCGCCGCGCGCCACCGCCACGCTGCGCGCAAGGACATCGACTTGTCGGCTGTGCCGCTGGAAGCGCTGCACGCGCACAGCCATCCGCTGCTGGCGAGCTGGGGGCGGCAGGGGCGCGACTATATCCGCATGCTGGACGAATTCGACACCGCCAGCGACCTGGAAGGGCGCGACGACAAGCTGCGCGTGGACCTGTTCGGGGATGAAGCAGGCGGGACGCTGCTGGCGCAGGTACAGGCGGCGGTGCGCGACATGCTGCCGCTGGCCGAGCATCCGCGCGTTGCGCCCGAGGACAGCGACCGCTCCATCGAATTCCACGTGGCGCACAGCGTGCAGCGCGAAGTCGAAATCCTGCATGACCAGTTGCTGGCCATGTTTGCCGCCGATCCCTCGCTGCGGCCGCGCGACGTGGTGGTGATGGTGCCGGATATCGATGTCTTTACCGCCTCGATCCGCGCCGTGTTCGGCCAGCACCGCCGCCATGACCCGCGCTATATCCCGCACGAAATCGGCGACGTCAACGACCGCAGCGTCAATCCGCTGCTGGTGGCGCTGGAGTGGCTGCTGCGGCTGCCGCAGCAGCGTTGCCGCCAGAGCGAGGTGCGCGACCTGCTGGATGTGCCGGCCCTGGCGCGCCGTTTCGGCCTGTCCGAAGACGACTTGCCGACCCTGGGCCAGTGGATCGAAGGCGCCGGCGTGCGTTGGGGCCTGGATGCAGGCCATCGTGCGGGCTTGGGCCTGGCGCCGGCAGGCGAGCAGAATGCCTGGATGTTCGGCGTGCGCCGCATGCTGCTGGGCTATGCGGCAGGCAAGGGCTCGGCCTATGCCGGCGTCGAACCGTATTCGGAAGTTGGCGGGCTGGACGCCGCCCTGGCCGGTTCGCTGGCGCAATTGATCGAGGCCTTGCTGGCCTGGCGCGAACGGCTGGACGTGGCGCGCCGGCCTGCCGATTGGGCCGAGCAGGCGCGCCTGCTGCTGGCAGGCTTCTTCAGCGACCGCGACGAAAGCGACCGCCTGACGCTGGCGCGCCTGGACGATGCGCTGGATAAGTGGCTGGAGACTTGCGAGGACGCCGGTTTCGACGAGGAAGTGCCGCTGGCAACCCTGCGCGAAGCGTGGATGGGCGGCCTTGACGAACCGTCGCTGGAACACCAGTTCGTGTCGGGCGGCGTCACCTTCTGCACCCTGATGCCGATGCGCGCCGTGCCGTTTCGCGTGGTCTGCCTGCTGGGCATGAACGACGGCGACTTCCCGCGCCGCGCCAGCCGCGCCGACTTCGACCTGCTGGCCTTGCCCGGCATGGCGCGTCCCGGCGACCGTTCGCGCCGCGACGACGACCGCTACCTGATGCTGGAAGCCGTGCTGGCCGCGCGCGACAAGCTGTACGTGAGCTGGGTCGGACGCAATGTGCGCGACAACAGCGAACAGCCGCCTTCGGTGCTGGTGGCGCAGTTGCGCGATTACCTGCATGCCGGCTGGGGCCTGGATCTCGCCGCGCGCACCACCTTGCATGCGCTGCAGCCTTTCAGCCGCGCCTACTTCGAGCGCGGCGGCTTGCTGACCTTTGCCGGTGAATGGCGCGCGGCGCATGACGCCGGCGATGCGCCTGCGGCGCCCGTGGCGTTGCCGCCCTACGAGGTGGAAGAGGGGTTCCGGCTGCGGCTTTCCACGCTGGCAGCCTTCCTGCGCCAGCCGGTGCGGCATTTCTTCCGCCAGCGCCTGGGCGTCTACTTTGCCGAATCGGCGATGATTGGCGAGGATGAGGAACCGTTCCAGCTGGACGGCCTTGAACGCTACAACCTGGAAGATGCGATGCTGGCGGACGGCGGCGAAATGGAGCCGATTGAAGAGGTGCGCGCCACCTTGCGCGAACGCGGCCAGCGCCTGCGGCGCCAGGGCGTGCTGCCGATCGGCTTGATCGGCGACCGGGTGCTGGACGAGCTGGTCGAAGAACTGGTGCCTGTGCGGACGGCCTGGCTGTCGCTGCGCGGCACATACAGCGAAGATGCGCCCAAACTGGCCGTCCACCTTAAAGTCGCTGGCCTGGAGCTGGAAGACTGGATCGACCAGTTGCACCGGGCCGAGGGCGCCACGGTATGGCTGATGCAGATGTCGTCGCGCGTGTGCGATAAATCCGGCGCGCCGCGCGGTGAAAAGCTGATCCCGATGTGGCTGCGCCAGCTGGCCGCAGCCGCGCAGGGCCATCCGGTGACCGGCTTCCTGGTTGCGCGTGATGCGATCGTGATCATGGCGCCGCTTGAGCCGCAGGCTGCGCTTGCGGTCCTGGCGCGCATTGCCGAATTGTGGCGGGAGGGAATGGACCAGCCATTGCCCGCAGCCTGCAAGACCGGGCTCGCGCTGGTGATGGAGGGCGATCCGCGCAGCGTCTACGACGGCGGCTTCGAGCTGTCAGGCGAGAACGAGGACCCGTGCCTGGCCCGCCTGTGGCCGGACTTTGCCGCCCTGGCGGGAGACCCCGGCTTTGCGGACACCAGCCGAGCGCTATACCAGCCGCTGGCGGACTGGCTGGCGCAATCGGTTGCGGTGCAGCCGATCGAGGGCGACGGGGAGGGCGAGGCATGAGCATCGCCCTGAATCCGCTCGACTTCCCGCTGCATGGGTCGCGCCTGATCGAAGCCAGCGCCGGCACCGGCAAGACCTGGACCATCGCCGCCCTGTACGTGCGCCTGGTGCTGGGGCATGGCGGCGCGAACGGCTATCGCCGGCCGCTGATGCCGAACGAAATCCTGGTCATGACGTTTACCCGCGCGGCCACCCGCGAACTGTCCAACCGGGTGCGCGAACGCCTGGTGGAAGCGGCAGCGTACTTCCGGGCTGAAACGCCGCAGACACCCGATTCCTACCTGGACGCGCTGCTGGAAGCATTGCCCGACCATGCCGCGCGCCAGCAGGCAGCCTATCGCCTGCAGCTGGCAGCCGAAACGATGGACGAGGCGTCAATCTTCACCATCGATGCCTGGTGCCAGCGCATGCTGCGCGAGCACGCTTTCGACAGCGGCAACCTGTTCGACGAAGAGTTGCTCAGCGACGAGGCGGCGCTGTATGAAGACGCGGTGCATGATTACTGGCGCCAGCAGGTGTACCCGCTGGGCGAACAGGCTTTGCGCGTGCTGCTTTCCGCCTGCCGCGACGTGTCCGCGCTCGGCCGCAGCGTGCGCGACCTGGCGCGCCGGCCCGATGCCGCAGGGCTGGCAGGCCGGGAGCCGCTGGGCGCCATGATCGGCCGCGTGCAGGGCGAGCAGCAGGCCGCGCTGGCGGCGCTGAAGCAAGGCTGGGCCGAGCGGGCAGCGCGCATGGAAAGCTGGATCGCATCCCAGCGCGAGGCCAATCCGAAGTGCTTCAACGGCACCAAGCTGCGCGCCGACAATGTCGCCAAATGGTTCGCGGCCCTGCGCGACTGGGCCAACGATCCTGCGCTGGCCGAGCCGGATATGAACGCCACGCCGTGGTTCCGCCTGACCCCGGCCGGCATGGCCGACGCTTGCGCCAAGGGCTTCGCGCCCGACATTCCGGCGGACTTCGAAGGGATCGCGCCGCTGCGCCGCGCCCTCGATGCCATCGAGCCGCTGCGCCACCACGTACTCCGCCATGCAGCTGCGACGATTGCCGCGCGCATGGAGGAATTGAAACGCCAGCAAAGGCTGTTCGGCTTTGCCGACATGCTGGAGCGCCTGCGCGGTGCGCTGGAAGGCGCCAATGGCGAGGCGCTGCGCCAGCGTATCGTCAACCAGTTCCCGGTGGCCATGGTCGACGAGTTCCAGGACACGGCGCCCAGCCAGTACCGCATTTTCAACCTGCTGTACCAGGTCGCCGCCAACGACCCCGATCTCGGCCTGTTCCTGATCGGCGATCCGAAACAGTCGATCTACGGCTTCCGCGGCGCCGACATCCACAGCTACCTCGATGCGCGCCGTGCCACGCAGGGCCGTCATTACCAGCTTGGCACCAACTTCCGCTCCACGGCGCAGATCGTTGCTGCGGTCAACCAGGTCTTCCTGCACGCGGAAGGCGTGGCCGGGCAGGGCGGGTTTGCGCGCGGGGCGTTCCGCTTCCGCACCGACAAGGGCAATCCGCTGCCGTTCGAGGCTGTGGGCGCGCGCGGCCGCGCGGAGCGGCTGGTGGGCCCGGCCGGCGACATCCAGGCGCTGACGGCCGGCTGCACCATGGAGCAGCTGGGCGCCGACGCCTATCGCGAGTACTTCGCGGAGCAGTGCGCCGAGCATATCGCCTGCCTGCTCAACGACCCGGCTACCGGCTTCCAGGGCGGCGAGGGCTTCAGGCGCCTGCAGCCGGCCGACATCGCCATCCTGGTGCGCGAGCGCCGTGAAGCGGCTGCCGTGCGCCGTTCGCTGCAACGCCGCCTGGTGCCAAGCGTGTACCTGTCCGACCAGGACTCGGTGCTCTCCAGCGACGAAGCTGCGGACATGCTGCGCTGGCTCTCGGCAGTCGCCAACCCGCTCGATGGCCAACTGGCGCGCACCGCGTTTGCCACCCGCACCGCCAACCTGCCGCTGGCAGAACTGGCCCGGTTTTCGGCCGACGAACTGGCCTGGGAGCGCCGCGTCGAACAGCTCAAGGAGTTGCACGTGGTCTGGCAGCGCCAGGGCGTGCTGGCCATGCTGCGCCGCTTCATCCACGACCTTGGCCTGCCTGCGCAGCTGCTGGCGCGGCCCGGCGGCGAACGCAGCCTGACCAACCTGCTGCACCTGGCCGAGCTGCTGCAGCAGGCCAGCCGGCAGCTGGAAGGCGAACAGGCGCTGATACGCTGGCTGGCGGAGCAGATCGACGACGAGACGGACGGCGGCGATGAACGCGTGCTGCGGCTGGAGTCGGACGCGGAGCTGGTCAAGGTGGTTACCGTGCACAAGTCAAAGGGCCTGGAATACCCGCTGGTCTACCTGCCGTTCGCCGTCACGGTGCGCAAGGTGGACAAGCGCAACCGCACCTTCTTCGAATACACCGATGCCGACGGCGAGCGCCGTCTTGACATGCACCTGTCCGAAGAAGGCCAGCTGGCAGCCGAAGCGGCCCGCATCGAGGAAGACCTGCGCCTGCTGTATGTCGCGCTGACGCGCGCCCGGCATTTCCTGTGGCTTGGCGTGGCCGCACTGCCGGCGCGCAAGAAGGACGAAAATACCCTGCACGATTCGGCGCTTGGCTACCTGCTGACCGGCGGCGAGCCGCTGCCTGCCGGCCAGTTGCTGGAAAGCTGGCAGCAGTTGCGCGGCGATTGCGATGCCATTTCCATCGCCCTGCTGGAGCCCGCCGTGCCGGTGACGCGCCTGGCGCGCGCGGTCGAGCGTCCGCCGCTGGAAGCGCCGCTGGCGTACCAGGGCGATTTTGAACGCGACTGGTCGGTCGGCAGCTTCACCTCCCTGGCAAGGCGCAGCGGCAGCGAGCCGTTGCCTGCACCCATGCACGCCGCGCAGGAAACGCTGCTGGAAGGCGAGGAAGAGGGCGCAGCGCTGCGCATCGAGGATACGGCCTGGCACCGCTTCCCGCGCGGCTCGGTGCCCGGCAACTTCCTGCACGACCAGCTGGAAACGCTGGCGCGCGACGGCTTTGCGTCGATCCACCAGGAGCACTATACGGAACGCGCCGCGCGCCAGATCAAGCGCGCCGGCTGGGGCCATCGTGAAGCCGATACCCTGGAATGGCTGAAGGTGATCGTCACCACCGAACTGCCGCCGCTGGGCAGCGCGCTGGACGCGATCGGGCAACTGCTGCCGGAAATGGAATTCTGGTTCCCGAGCGAGCGTCTGGATACAGCGCAGCTGGATCGCCTGTGCCGCCAGCACCTGCTGGACGGCATTGCCCGTCCCGGCTTGCCGCAGCGCGAGCTGCACGGCATGCTGAAAGGCTTCTGCGACCTGGTTTTCGAATACCAGGGCCGGTACTGGGTGCTGGACTACAAATCGAACGCACTGGGCGGCGGCGATGCCGCCTATCACAAGGCTGCGCTGGCGCACGGCATGGCGGCGCACCGCTACGACGTGCAGGGCGCCATCTACATGCTGGCCCTGCACCGGTTGCTGCGCACGCGCCTGGGCGAGTCCTACGACCCGGCCGCGCAACTGGGCGGCGCGATCTTCTACTTCCTGCGCGGGGTCGGCAACGAGCAGACGCGCGGGTGCTACCTGCTGCCGCCCGATGCGCAGCTGCTGGACGGACTGGACGGGCTTTGCCGATGAGTTTTTACGAACATGCCGACATGCTGGCCGAAGGCGGCATGCTGCGCCGCCTGGGTCCTGTGTTTGCGCGCTTTGTGACGGCGCTTGCGCCGGACGGCAGTCCCGCATCGGGCCGGCCGCTGGCGTTGGCCTGCCTGCTGCTGTCCGAGCTCGAAGGACGCGGCCACAGTTGCCTGCAACTGGCGGCGCTGGCCGCCGATCCCTCGCCCATGCTGGGCTGGGGCGAAGACGACTGGCAAAGCCTGTGCGAGGAGGCCGGCGAACTGCCGCAAGGGCTGGCGGGCTGGCACGAATTCCTGCAGGCCTGCCCGCAAGTGCTGGCCTGGCCGGGCGGCGTGGAAAGGGGCCAGCCGCTGGTGCTTGCTGGCGGCCGGCTGTACCTGCGCCGCTACTGGTCGGACGAGAACACGGTGGCAGATGCCGTGCGCGCCCGCACCGGCACGGATAAAGGGGGGCCGCCACCCTCCCTGGTGCGCGAATGGCTGGACCGGCTGTTCACGCACGCCACGCGCGAGGGCGGGGCCGACTGGCAGAAGATCGCCTGCGCGGTCGCTACGCGCGGCGGCCTGGCAGTCATCACCGGCGGTCCCGGCACCGGCAAGACTTATACGGTGGCGCGCCTGCTTGCCTTGCTGTTTGCGGTTGAAGGCGTCCATGCCGACCAGCTGCGCGTGGCGCTCGCGGCGCCAACCGGCAAGGCTGCCGCGCGCCTGAAGCAGGCCATTGACGGCGCGCTGGGCGACCTGGAGCAAAGCCTTGGCGGCGCATTGCCGCTGCGTGAGCTGGCGCAGCGCATGGGCGGCGCCCGCACCCTGCATTCCCTGCTCGGTGCACGTCCGGAGACGCGCGCCTTCCGCCACAATGCCGGCAATCCGCTCGACGTGGACGTGCTGATCGTCGATGAAGCGTCGATGGTGCACCTGGAAATGATGGCGGCCCTGCTCGATGCCTTGCCCGCCGGCGCGCGCCTGGTCCTGCTGGGCGACAAGGACCAGTTGGCATCGGTGGAAGCGGGTTCGGTGCTGGGCGACCTGTGCCATGATGCGCAGGCCGGTGGCTACGACGCCGCCACGGCGGCCTTTGTGGAAGCGGCATCGGGCCAGGCCATCCCGCCGGAATTCCTCGGCAATGCCGGCGCCCTGGCGCAGCAGACCGTCATGCTGCGCCAGAGCCGCCGTTTCGGCGGCCCGATCGGCCAGTTGGCCGTTGCCGTCAATCACGGCGATGCCGACGCGGCCCGCGCCGTGCTGCGCGCCGACAGCGGGGGACAACTGCACTGGAACGAAGCGGCGCAGCAGGAGGACATGCTGCGCCTGGCAGTCGAAGGCTACCGGCCTTTCCTGCAGATGGTCAGGCAGGGCCCCGGCGCTGCCGGCCATGATGCCTGGGCCGCCGGCGTGCTGGCTGAATTCGAAGGTTTCCGCCTGCTGTGCGCCGTGCGCGAGGGCGAATGGGGCGTCTCGGGCCTGAACGACAGCATTGCGCAGCGCCTTGAACAGCTTGACTTGCTGAAGCGGCGCGGCGACTGGTATGTAGGACGCCCGGTCATGGTCACGCGCAACGACTACGCCACGGGCGTGTACAACGGCGATATCGGGCTGGCGCTGCCCGACCCCGCGCGCTCCGGTTCCTTGCGCGTGTATTTCTCGGAGGGCGGCCAGGTGCGCAGCGTGCTCGCGACCCGCCTGCGCAATGTGGAAACGGCTTTCGCCATGACGGTGCACAAATCGCAGGGTTCGGAATTCAGCCACACGGTGCTGGTGCTGCCGCGCGAAGCGCCCAGCGTGCTGGCGCGCGAACTTGTGTACACCGGCATCACGCGCGCCCGCCAGCGCTTTACGCTGCTGACGCCCAATCCGGGCGTGCTGCCGGATGCGATCCGGCGCCGCACCGAACGCACCAGCGGCCTACGCAGCCTGCTCGCCTGATTCGCCGCCTGTCTGCAGGTCGGCGTGGATCGCCTGCAGCACAGCGTCCAGGGCCGGCGCAAGCGCCGCCAGTTCCGGCGCCGCGTCGCCGCCGGCGCGCAGCGCCCCGAGCACCCCTGCCGCGGCCTGGCGCAAGGCCTCCATGCCCAGCTGCGCCGACAGCGCGGCCAGCGTGTGCGCCATCCGCTGCGCGCGCTGGCGGTCGCCCAGGGCCACGGCATCGCCAACGGCCACGTGCAGGGCGGCCTGGCCCTGCAGGAACTGGCCCAGCATCTTGCGCAGTTGCGCGTGGTTGCCATGCAGGCGCGCCAGGGCGCCGGCCATGTCGGCGCCGAGGGCGCTCAGCGCAGGAAATGCCGCTTGCGCAGCCGCCTGCGCTTCGGCGCAAGCGACTGCGCCCGGCAGCGCATGGCGGAACAGGGCGGTGAAGACAAAGCGGTTGCCTTCGGCCGGATCGCTTTCCAGCAGCAGGTGGCCGCCCATCATGGCTGCCAGCTGGCGCGCCACCGAAAGGCCCAGTCCTGCTGCCGAATCGCCCGGCCCCACCGGCTCGTAGAGCTGGACTGCGGCGTCGCGCGCCGCGCCGGTGTCGCGTACTTCCCAGCGCAGTACCGTGCCATCTTCGGCGCCGGCGTCTTCGCGCCGCAGCAGCAACTGCACCTTGCCCCGCTCCGTGAATCTGACCGAATGCGCCAGCAAATGCTGCAGCAGCTGCTGCAGGCGGGCCGCGTCGCCTACCAGTTCTTCCGGCAGCGCCGCCTCCACGCTGCATTCGAGCAGCAGGCCTTTGGCATGCGCCGCAGCCTGCCATTCCGCGCAAGCCTGTTCGGCCGCGCGGCGCGCGCTGAAGACGCATTCTTCCATGTGGAACTTGCCAGCCTCGATGCGCGAGAAATCGAGGATATCATTGAACATCGCCATCAGGCTGGCGGCAGCGCCGTCGACCTGTTCGAGGTAGCCGCGCTGGCGCGCATCGAGCGGCCCGCGCAAGGCCAATTCCGTCAGGCCGATGATGGCATTGAGCGGCGTGCGGATCTCGTGGCCCATATTGGCCAGGAAGGCGCCCTTGCTGCGATGGGCGTGGTCGCTTGCCTCGTGGGCCGCGGCAATGGCCCGCTCGGCCTGGCGCAGTTCCGTGACGTCGATGCCAAAGCTGAGCAGGGCGATCTCGCCTTCCTCCAGGGCGCTGTGGTGCCAGGCGATGCGGCGCTCATCGCCCGACGCCGTCTGCAGCAGATGCTCGTGGCCGGCCGGCATGGCGCGGAACTGTTCGGGGTGCCCGCCTTCCGGCCATTGCGACACGGCCGACATGGGCAGCAGCGGCAGGTCGCGCCAGACGCGTCCCAGCACGCTGTCGCGGCTGCAGCCTGTGACCTGGACCGCCGTTTCGTTGAAGATCAGTACTTCGCCCTCATGCCCGAGCCCCAGCACCAGCATGTCGGCGCTGTTCAACAGGCGGTCCAGCAGCTGGCGCGTGCAACGCAGCTTGCGCTCGGACTCGCTGCGCGCAGCGGCGGACGCGGCCAGGCTCGCCTGCAGCGCATGCAGGGACGAGAGCAGCTCGCCCGCTTCGTCGGGGAAGGGCGGCGGGGCGGGCGATGCCAGGTCGCCGCCGCGCACACGCTGCGCAATCGCCAGCGCCTGCGCAAGCGGTTGCGTGATGCTGCGGCTGATCAGCCATGCCATGCCGATGGCAAGCGCCAGCGAAGCGGCCAGGATGGCCAGCAGCAGCGTGTTGTCGAAGCGGATGCGTTCGGCTGCCTGGCCTTCGGTAAAGCGTGCGCGGCTTGCCGCCAGGTTCACCAGGTCGTCCACCACTTGCCGGTGCTGCTCGTAATGGCGCTGCATCTTGGCCAGCGCATGGTCGGCGCGCGGCCGGTCGCCCAGCTCCAGCGCGGGCACCAGCTGGCCGAACGCTTCGTTGTAAAAAGCCGTGGCCTGGATGTTGGCCTGCTTGAGCGATTCGGCCAGGCTGCCGTCCAGGGCCTGGCCCTGCCAGTAATGGACGCGCGCCACCTGTTGCGCGTGCAGTGCGCGCAGGCGCTGCGCCAGCTGTTCGCGTTCGACCTGGCTGCCGGCCGTTGCCAATTGCTGCGCGACGAGGAACGATTCAATGATGTACAGCGGCGGCGGCAGCACGTCCGCAATCAGGTCCTTGCCCTGCACCACGTCGCCGTACAGCGGGCCGTTGACGCGCAATTGGTCCAGGGTGCGGAACGACCAGAATCCGTACAGCAGGAAGCCGCCGGCGAAGATCCCCACCAGGATCGCCAGGCGGCGTGCGAAGCGCAGCTTGCGCAGCAGGTCCATGGTGCCTCTCGGCAGCGAACCCCGTCAGGCGTCTTACATGCGGCGGCGACGGCGTTCCGTTGTGCGCACGGCCTTCTTGCGCGGGCTGGATGCTTTCATCACTTTGGGAGCGTTGTCGCCCGCCAGCAGGCGGCGGATGTTCAGCGCATCCATCAGGCGCGCTGAATTGCCCCCGGCGTTCAGCAGCACCAGGGTTGCTGCGCGGCCGGCTTCCGTGATGCGCATGATCAGGCAGCGGCCCGCTTCTTCGGTGTAGCCGGTCTTGGACAGGCCGATATCCCAGCCCTTGGCGCCGACCAGGCGGTTGGTGTTGTGGTACTGCACCATGCGCCCCTTCATATTGATCACTTCCTCGGTATCGGTAGTGATGCGGCGGATCTCGGGATACTGGGCGGCGGCGGCAGCCATTTTCACCAGGTCGGCCGCGTTCGATGTATTGTTAGGCGACAGGCCGGTCGGTTCATCGATCCGGGTGCTGGTCATGCCGAGCTGCTGGATCTTGGCGTGCACCGCGGCAGTAAAGGCGGCCGGGCCGCCGGGGAATGTGCGGGCCAGCGCGGCCGCGGCGCGGTTATCGGACGACATCAGCGCCAGTTGCAGCACTTCGCCGCGCGACAGGGTGGCGCCGACCGGCACGCGCGAGGTGCTGTGCTTGAGCGTATCGACATCGTCCTTGTCGATGCTGATCTGCTCGTCCATATCAAGCTTGGAGTCGAGCACGACCATTGCGGTCATCAGTTTAGTCAGGGAGGCGATCGGAACAACGGCGGTGGCGTTCTTCTCGACCAGCACTTTGCCAGTCTCATCCTCGACGACAAGCACGGATTGCGAGCCCAAAGGCACGGCAAACGCGGCTGCGGAGATCGACATCAGCAGGGCTGCGGTTATTTTCTTGAACATGATGGGTTTGATGCGTTCGTTCGGGGCGGAATATTGCTGGATTAAGGGCAATATTCTAAATAAGGACGATATCACTATCGGGTTAACTCGTCCAGCAAACGTCAATCATGCGCAACTGAACAATAAAATCCATGGCGTGCGGCACGCGCGGCGGGAATGCTGGTATTGTTATTCGATAATATTTCCTTCTTGAAATTTGCCATGTTGGTAATTGAGAGAATTGCAAAATATCGCTTGCGGGCCTGGGCTGTGGTCGCGCTATTGGCCGCGGCGGCGGCCCTGCTGGCCGGCAGCAGCTACCGCGCCAGGCTGGAACAGGCCAGGCTGGAATTATTGAATATCGACGTGCAGCGCGACGCTATTGCTGCAATGTCATTAACCCTGGACAGTAACTTGATGGGGGCGATTTCCCTGCTCGGATTGATTGAGCCGGATATCAAAAAAGACAGTACCGAACCAATTCCCGCCAACCAGCCGAAAATATCGGCCTTATTGGAAAACGTGGCCCGCAGCCAGCAAATCCAGGGTTTATTCGTGGTGGGCCGGGACGGCTTCGTCAAATCGTCCTGGGACGATAGCGGAAAACCGTCGACCGGCATCGACGTGCGCTTCCGGCCTTATTACAAGGAAGCCATCGCCGGGCGCAATAATATCTACGCCGCCGTCAGCCTGGCGCGCGGCGACCATGCCCTGTATTTCGCGGCCCCGGTCTACGCCGGCATGGCGCGCCGCGGCGATCCGGTGGGCGTGGTGGTGGCGCGCACCGGCATGGACAAGCTGGAGCGCCTGCTGGCGCGCAGCGGCCAGGCCGCCATCCTGCTGTCGCCGCAAGGCGTGGTGTTTGCCAGCAGCCGGCGCGAATGGCGCGGCATGCTGGCCGGCGAGGTGACGCCGGCCCGGGTGGCGGGCATCCGGGCCGTGCGCCAGTTCGGCAAATTGTTCGAAGAGAAGGAGCCGCGCCCGCTGCCGCTCAAGCTGGCGCCGGGCATGGTGCAGGGCGAAGGCCGGCATTTTGCGGTGGCCTCGGCCAGCGTGGACTGGCACGATCCATCCGGTGCCTGGCAGCTGGTGGTGCTGGAAGACCTGGGCCAGAGCGTGCCGCCGGGCAGCGGCCTGCCTGCCGCTGCCATGGCGGCGGCCGTGGTGCTCCTGCTCGGGGCGGCCGGCCTGCGCGCCGTGCGCAGCCAGGCGGCGCAGCAGCGCGCCCACCGCGAACTCGAACGCGTGGCGCAGGAGCAGCAACTGCGCGCCGAGCGCAAGATGCAGCTGGCCCAGGTGGCGCTGCAGATGCAGCAGGCAAGCGACCGCCATGCCCGCCTCACGGCCTTCCTCGACCAATGCCACCTGCTGTTCGGCGCCATGCAGGGCAGCATCTACGCTGCCGTAGCCGATGGCCTGGTGCTGGCCGCCAGCTATGCCTGCACTGCGCCGCCGGCGCGCTTGGCGCTGGGCGAGGGCCTGCTTGGCCAGTGCGCCCTGGAACGCGAAGCGCGCATCGTCGACGCCAGCGGCGCGGGCGCGGCATGGCGCATCCGGTCCGGGCTGGGCGAGGCGCCGCCGGGCGCCTTGCTGCTGGCGCCAGTCCAGCTGCAAGGCCGCCTGCTGGGAGCCGTGGAACTGGCGCTGCTTGCAACCCCGGATGCGGCGGCTTATGAACAATTCCTGTCAGCGCTCGACCTGCTGGCAATCAATATGACTGAGTAGGGAGGAAGCGTGGCCCGCTTACTGACGCGACTTGAAAAACTGGGCCTGACGTGGAAGCTCGCGCTGGGTTTTGGCGGCAGCCTGTTGATCACGCTGGCGTTCGGGCTGCACAACGTCACCACCCAGGCCCGGCTGCATGACGAGATCCTCGGCATCTACAAGAATGACTTGCTGGGCATCTCCGACGCCAAGGATGCGCTGATCCAGTTCGCTCAGCGCGGGCGGGCCTTGCAGCAAGCCTTGCTGGCGCGCGACAGGGCTGGCCGCGAGTATGCAATGTCCATGCTCGAAGAGGCCCAGCGCAAGCAAGACCGCGCGCTGGAGGAACTGCGCCCGCGCATCATCCGCGAAGCGAACCGCAAGAACCTGGCCGAATTCGAAACGGCCTACGCCGACTATCACCTGCGCGTGGACGACGCGCTGCGCCTGTTGCGCGCCGGCCAGGTGGAGCAGGCCGTCGCCGTGGTGGCGGATCCGGCGTTCCAGGAACACGCCATCCGCGCCAATAATGCCTTGACGCGCATCGCCGAAATCAAGGAAGACAGCGCGCGCCACCAGATCGAAGAGATGCAGGCTTTGTCGCGCTACGAAAAGCAGCTCACCTATGGCTTGCTGGGCCTGAGCCTGGTGCTGGGCGTGCTTTTCAGCTACCTGGTGGGACGTTCGGTGCGGCTGCCTTCGGACCGCCTGCGCAGCGCCGTGCAGCAGCTGGCCAAGGGCAAGCTGGGTGCCGAAGTGCCGCTGACCGACTTCCCGAACGAGATGGGCAGCCTGGCGCGTTCGATCAAGGTGCTGCAGGAGGAAGCGTGCAAGATGGAGGCGCAGCGCTGGCTCAAGACCCACCTGGCGGCGATCGGCAACGACCTGCAATCGGCGGAAAGCGCGGAAGACCTGGCGACGCGCACGCTGGCGCTGCTGGCGCCGCTGGTGCAGGCTGGCCACGCGGCCTTCTACCGGCATGAGGCGGAAGAGGGCAGCCTGGCGCTGCTGGCCGGCTATGCGATGCGCGGCAGGTCCGCGGCGCAGCAGCGTTTCCTGCTCGGCGAAGGGCTGGTCGGGCAGTGCGCGGCGCAGCGCAAGCCGATCGTCATGCGCCAGGCGCCGGCGGGCTATGTGCGCATCGGCTCCGCGCTGGGCGAGGCCGACCCTGCCAGCATTGCCATCGTGCCGGTGCTGCGCAATGAACGCCTGCTGGGCGTGCTGGAACTGGCAACGCTGGAGCCTTACGGCGACCAGGCCCAGGCGCTGCTCGATGGCGCGCTGCCGGTGATCGCGATGAATATGGAAATCCTGGAGCGCAACGAGCGCACCAGGCTGCTGGAAGAGCGCAGCCGGCTGGTGCTGGGCGCCGTCAGCGACGGCATCGTCGGCCTCGACCTGGCCGGCCGGGTCACCTTCGTCAACCCGGCGGCGCCGGCCTTGCTTGGCTACGAGGAAGGCGAGCTGGTAGGCGCCGAATGGCAACAGGATGGCGAGCTGCTGAAGCGCAAGGACGGCAGCGCCTTCCCGGTGGACTACGCGGACCGGCCCATGTACAAGGATGGCGCGCAGGTCGGCTCGGTGGTGGTGTTTCGCGACATCACCGAACGCAAGCAGCTGGAAGAGCAGATCAAGCGCAGCAACTTCCTCGGCGATATCGCGCTGGAAATGACCGGCTGCGGCTACTGGGTGGTGGACTACAGCGATCCCGAATACTACACGCAGTCCGAACGCGCCGCGCGCCTGCTGGGCGAACCGCCGCGGCCCGGCGGCCGCTACCACCTGCAGGACGAATGGTTTGCGCGCGTGGTGGAAGCCGATCCCGAAGGGGCGCTGCGCGTGGCGGCCCGGGTGCAGGGCGCCCTCGACGGCAGCTACGACAAGTTCGACGCGGTGTATGCCTACAAGCGCCCGCTCGACGGCCGGGTGATCTGGCTGCACGCCGTCGGCACCGTGGTGCGCGACGAGCAGGACGGCACGCCGCGCTTCATGTATGGCGTCTACCAGGACATCACTGCGCAAAAAGCTGCCGAGGACGAGCTGCGCGTGGCCAAGGAGCAGGCGCAGGCCGCCACTCGTGCCAAGAGCGATTTCCTGGCCAATATGAGCCACGAAATCCGCACCCCGATGAACGCCATCATCGGCATGTCGCACCTGGCGCTGCAGACCAAGCTCGATAAGCGCCAGCGCAACTACGTCGAGAAGGTGCAGCGCGCCGGCGAGAACCTGCTGGGCATCATCAACGACATCCTCGACTTCTCGAAGATCGAGGCCGGCAAGATGACGGTGGAACAGGTTGAATTCGACCTCGATGACGTGCTGGACAACCTGGCCAACCTGATCGGCTTCAAGGCCGAGGACAAGGGCCTTGAACTGCTGTTCCAGGTAGCGCCGGAATTGCCGACCGGCCTGGTGGGCGATCCGCTGCGCATCGGCCAGGTGCTGGTCAACCTGGCCAATAATGCCGTCAAGTTCACCGAGCAGGGCGAGGTGGTGGTCGGCATCGAACAGTCGGCGCAGGACGCGGCGGGCGTTGAACTGCACTTCTGGGTGCGCGACTCCGGCATCGGCATGAGCGAGGCGCAGAGCGCCAAGCTGTTCCAGTCCTTCAGCCAGGCCGATGCCTCCACCACGCGCAAATACGGTGGCACCGGCCTGGGCCTGGTGATCTGCAAGAACCTGCTGGAGCTGATGGGCGGGCGCATCTGGGTCGAAAGCGCGCAAGGCATGGGCTCCACCTTCCACTTCACCGCACGCTTCGGATTGCAGGCCAACCCGAAGCCGCGCCGCATGTTCCGGGCCGACGAATTGCTCGGCGTGCGGGTCCTGGTGGTGGACGACAATGCGTCGGCGCGCGAAATCCTGTCCACGGTCGCACGCTCCTTCGGGCTGGAAGTGGACGTGGCGCTGGGCGGGCAGCAGGCGCTGGACATGGCTGCGCGTGCCGGGCAGAAGGCCATGCCGTACGACCTGATCCTGATGGACTGGAAGATGCCGTCCATGGACGGGGTGGAAACGGTGCGGCGCCTGCAATCGGGGGACGCCGGCCGGCTGCCGGCGGTGATCATGGTGACCGCCTACGGCCGCGAGGAAGCCTTGACCAGCGCGGAGGAGCGCCGGGTCCGGCTCAAGTCCGTGCTGACCAAGCCGGTAACGCCGTCTGCCCTGCTGGAAGCGGTGGGCGAGGCCCTGGGCAAGGGCGTGCTGGCCGAGGGGCGGCGTGCGGCCGAGCGCGACATGCACCAGGTCGACGTCATGGCGCGCCTGTCAGGCACGCGCGTGCTGCTGGTCGAAGACAACGAGATGAACCAGGAGCTGGCGATCGACCTGCTGGGCAAGGCCGGCATCGAAGCGGTGCTGGCGCGCCATGGGCAGGAAGCGCTGGACATCCTGGCACAGGACACGCGCTTTGACGGCGTGCTGATGGACTGCCAGATGCCCGTGATGGATGGCTTCCAGGCCTCGCGCGCGATCCGCGCCAATCCAGCCCTGGACAAATTGCCGATTATCGCGATGACGGCCAACGCCATGGCCGGGGACCGCGAGAAGGTGCTGGCCAGCGGCATGCAGGACCATATCGCCAAGCCGGTCAACGTGGCCGAAATGTACGCCACGCTGGCGCGCTGGCTGCGGCCGGCACCGGGCGAGGGCCAGGCCGGCATGCTGCCTGCCGCGTCCAATGCGCACGCCGCCTCCGTCGATGCCGCCGGCGGCAAGCCAGCGCCGCTGCCGGCGCTGCCGATGGTCGACGTCCGGGCCGGACTCGCGACCTCCATGGGCGACGAAAAGCTATACCGCCGCCTGCTGGTGAAGTTCCGCGACGGCCAGCAGGACTTCGCCGCCATGTTCGTGCACGCGCTCATGGGCGGCGATGCGACTGCGCCGGAGCGGCTGGCGCATACCTTGAAGGGCGTGGCCGGCAATATCGGTGCGCGCAGCGTGCAGGAGGCTGCGCAGGCGCTGGAGCAGGCGTGCCAGAACGGGGCCGCGCGCGAGGACCTGGAACGCCTGCTGGCAATGGTGCTGGTGGAGCTCGATCCGCTGCTGGCAGCGCTGCGCGCGCTCGACGCAGAAATGCGCGGCGGCGCCGTGCACCCTGCGCTGGTGCCTGCCATGCCGGCCGCCGCACCGCCGCTTGGCCGCCTGCGCCACCTGCTGGCGGACAGCGACTCGGAAGCGGCCGAGCTGTGGGAGGCGGAGCTGGCGCAATTCAAGGCGGCCTTGCCCGATCACTGGCGACGAATTGAAAACGGAATTGGTAACCTGGACCTGGAAGCCGCGCTGGCGGCGCTGGACGAAGCAATGGTAAGCCTGGAGGAAAAGTGAGATGGAACTGGAACTGATCGCAAGGAAAACCGTGCTGCTGGTCGACGACTCGCCCGACAACCTGGTGCTGATGAACGACCTGCTGAAAGACCTGTACAAGGTGAAGGTCGCCAACAGCGGCGAGAAAGCCCTGCGCATCGCCACCACCGGCCAGCCGCCGGACGTGGTGCTGCTCGACGTGATGATGCCCGAGATGGACGGCTATGAGGTATGCCGCCGCCTGAAAGCCAATCCGGCCACCCGCGACATCCCCATCATCTTCCTGACCGCGAAGTCGGAGGTGGAGGACGAACAGCTTGGCCTGGACCTGGGCGCGGTCGACTACATCACTAAGCCAATCAGCCCGGCGATCACGCTGGCCCGGGTGCGCAACCACCTGATGCTGAAGGAGCATGCCGACTTCCTGCGCGACCAGAACGAATTCCTGGAACAGGAGGTGCGCGAACGTACGCGCGAAGTGGTGGCAATCCAGGACGTCACCATCCTCGCCATGGCATCGATGGCCGAAACCCGCGATTCCGAAACCGGCAACCATATCCGCCGCACACAGTTCTACGTCAAGGCGCTGGCTGAACGCCTGAAAGGCCATCCTCGCTTCAGTGCGGTGCTCACCGACAGCTACATCAACCTGCTGTTCAAATCCGCCCCGCTGCACGATATCGGCAAGGTCGGCATCCCCGACCGCATCCTGCTCAAGCCCGGCAGGTTCGAGCCGCACGAATTCGAAATCATGAAGACCCACACCACGCTGGGCCGCGCCGCCATCGAGCACGCGGAACGCTCGCTGGGCACGCCGATGGCGTTCCTGTCGATCGCCAAGGAGATCGCTCATTCGCACCAGGAAAAATGGGATGGTTCAGGCTATCCGGAAGGGCTGGCCGGCGAAGCGATCCCGGTTTCGGCGCGGCTGATGGCCGTGGCGGATGTGTACGACGCCCTGATCAGCCGCCGCGTCTACAAGGACGGCATGCCGCATGAGCAGGCGGTACAGATCATCACCGAGGGCAAGGGAAAACACTTTGATCCCGACATTGTTGATGCATTCATCGGGTTGCAGGAGGAGTTCCGCGCCATCGCGGCGCGGTTCCATGATACCGACCATGACATGGCCGAGAAGAAGGCGCAGATTGAGCGCCTGACGAAAGCGTAAGGCTTACTTCGAGCTGTAGATCTTGTCGAACTCGCCGCCGTCGTCGAAGTGCTTCTTCTGGGCTGCGCGCCAGCCGCCGAATACTTCATCCACGGTGAACAGCGAGATCGGCTTGAAGTTGGCCGCATACTTCTTGAACACGGCGTCCGAGCGCGGGCGCAGGTAGTGCTTGGCGATGATCTCCTGGCCGCCTTCCGAGTACAGGAAATTCAGGTAGGCAGTGGCCTCCTTGCGGATGCCTTTCTTGTCCACCACCTTGTCCACCACGGCCACCGGCGACTCCGCCAGGATCGAGGACGATGGATATACCACTTCGAAGTCGTCGCCGAATTCGGCGCGCACCAGGTTCACTTCGTTTTCAAAGGTCACCAGCACGTCGCCGATCTTGCGCTGGGTGAAGGTAGTGGTGGCTGCGCGGCCGCCAGCATCCAGCACCGGCACGTTCTTGAAGATCTTGCCGACCAGTTCACGGGCATGCGCTTCATTGCCGCCTTTCTTCAGCACCGAACCCCAGGCCGCCAGATAAGTGTAGCGGCCATTGCCCGCGGTTTTGGGATTCGGGATCACGACGGCCACGCCCGGCTTGGCCAGGTCGGCCCAGTCCTTGATTGCCTTTGGATTGCCCTTGCGCACCAGGTAGACCATGGTGGAGTAGGCCGGCGCCGCATTGTTCGGGAATTTTTTGGCCCAGTCCTGTACCACCAGGCCGCGGTCGGCCAGCATGTCGATGTCGTTGGCCTGGTTCATGGTCACCACTGACGCTTCCAGGCCATCGGCCACGGCGCGCGCCTGCTTGGAAGAGCCGCCGTGCGACTGCTTGACGGTGACGTCGACGCCCGTGCTCTTCTTGTACGCGGCCGCGAAAGCCGGGTTGATGTCCTTATACAGTTCACGTGCCACGTCATAGGACACGTTCAGCAGGGTCACTTCGGCGGCCGATGCGCCCGAAGCAAAACCGAAGGTCGCCGCGGCCAGTGCGGTGCTGAGTGCAAATGCGAATTTGTTATAAGTCATGGCAATCTCTATTGTGAAAACAGATATGCATGGTCTAGAATCTCGCGCCGAAAGGAAACTACTTATTCGTTATAAGCTTAGTCTCGGCCCCGGATAAGCTTGCGTGCACGCGGCCTCATACGGGGTTTTTGCCGCTGGTGTATATTCCGGTTATTGAATACCTGTGAGCACGCATGAGTTTTGAAATTCGCCGCGCGGAAGCGAAAGACGCCACGGCTGCCTGTGAGGTGCTGCGACGCTCAATCGCCGAATGTTGTGTGCTTGACCATAAAAACGATCCCGCCATTCTTGGCGCATGGCTTGGCAACAAGACGCCGGAAACGGTCGCGTCCTGGTTTGCTTCGCCCACCAACTATTCGCTGGTGGCGGTCGAGCAGGGCGCCGTGGTCGGCGTCGCCTTGCTGACCGCGGCCGGCAAGCTGGCCCTGTGCTATCTGCTGCCCGAAGTGCGCCAGCGCGGCGCAGGCAAGGCCCTGCTGGCCTGCGTCGAACAGCAAGCCTGCAGCTGGGGCGTCAAAGCCTTGCAACTCCACAGCACTGCAACCGGCGAGGAATTCTTTGCCCGCCAGGGCTATCTGCGTGCCGGCAATGTGCGCTCGCCTTACGGTGTCGACACGGTCTTCTTCTGGAAGCAGCTTGATGGCACCGTGTGCGATGCCAGCAAGCCGAAGCGCTTCTGCGGCTGCAACTAGGGTTCAGGCGTAATAGTCGAGACCTTGTTCATGGCGCCGGAATAGTTCGACCAGCATGTCACGTTCCGACTCGTTCCTTGCCCAGTCAGGCCGCAGTTGGAAGTGCGGCTGGTCGACGATCGTGGTCCATTTTCCGCCCCATTCAAGCCCCAGGTCCTGCCCGAGGCCGCCGACCACCTTGTACTTGGGCGAAGTGGGGAGGTATTTGGTGCCATCGAAGACCCCCACATCGAATGCAATGCCATAGTTGTGGTTTGACTGGCCGCCCTTGGCGTTGGTCACCTTCTTGCCCGGCGTCGTGCGGCCCTGGGCGTACAGCTTGTCCTGCTCCGCAAATGAGCGCAGGCCGCTGATTACCTTGATGTCGATGCCGATCGAAGCGGCCTTGTTGACCAGGGCCCTGGCATATGACCTGGCTGTCGGGTGCAAGGTGAGGATGACGGCCTCACTTCGTGCGTCGACATTTCCGGATAGTTCCGCCGGCACTTCCTCGCCGACGATCTTCGAATAGATGGCGGCCCAGGTGATGGGGCCGGGGCGTCCATCGGCTTCAATGCCCAGCTTGCGCTGGACTGCGCGTATCACCATTTCAGTATCCATGGCCGAATCCTCCGCAGCGTTGCCTTGTAAGATTCGTCCTATGATCTGCCGGAAAATGCCTCAAAAGTCTCGCAAATACTCACCTGTTGCCAAATTGAAGCAACTTGTCTCGCGCAATTCGTGATAGCGTTACCAAACTGGGCCGCTAATGGAGGGATGTGCGTGAAAGTGTTGATAACGGCAGTTTTTGCTTTGGCTTCCAGCTGCGTGCAAGCGGCGCAATTCACCGTGCTGGTGTTTTCGAAAACGGCCGGCTGGCATCATGACTCGATCCCGGCAGGTGTCGCGGCGATCCAGGAGCTGGGCAAGCTGCATGATTTCAATGTGTTCTGGACCGAAGACGCCAATCGCGTATTCAGTGACCAGGAACTGGCGAAATACCAGGCCGTAGTCTTCCTGCAGACGACCGGAGACATACTTGACTCGAAACAGAAGGGGGCGTTCGAGCGCTACATCCGTTCCGGCAGAGGTTATGTTGGTGTGCACAGTGCGTCGGACACGGAGTACGGCTGGCCGTGGTACACCAGGCTGGTGGGGCATATGTTCGACCACCATCCAGCGATCCAGACCGCCATCCTGAAAGTGGAGAACCGCAGCTTCCCGGGCATGGAGCGTTTCGCCGCGCGCAACCTGGTGACGGAAGAATGGTACGCGTTCAAGCCCGCCACCAGCAAAGTCAGCTATCTGCTGTCGGTCGATGAGACGACTTACAAGGCGGGACCCCAAGGCATGGGCGCATTTCATCCGGTCAGCTGGTACCAGGACTACGATGGCGGCCGCGCGTTCTACACTGCGCTTGGCCATCTTCCCGCGACCTACGGCGACCCGGTCTTTCGCCACCACCTGTACGGCGGTATTTACTGGGCCGCCACAGGCAATGGCCTTGAACCGCGATGATCAGCCGCCTTGCGCCTTGGCTGCTGCGGCCTTGGCGCGCAGCGTGGTGACGTTGTCGTAACCGATGCCCCAGTTATCGGTTTCCACTTCATCGATGATGACGAAGGTGGTTGCCGGGTTCTTGTTCAGTACGCGCTGCAGCAGTTCGGTCGCGCCCTTGATCAATTCCAGTTTCTGTTCGGCGGTGACGCCTTCCTTGGTGATGCGGAAATTTACGTACGGCATAGAGAAGCTCCTTTGGTTGAAATGGGGTGTTTGATGCAATACCAGGCCAGCAGCGCGCCGAGCAGCAGCAAGATGGTGGAAACGGACAGTGCGAATTTGATATCCTGGATGGCGCCGAAGATCGCGACGCCCATGGCGCCGCCCACCTGGCGCGCCGTATTCAGCACCGCCGACGCGGTGCCGGCCTGGCCGCGATCGATGGCGGCCAGGATCGAGGTGGTCATGGCCGGCACCGCGAGGCCCATGCCGGCCGGGATCAGCACCAGTCCTGGCAGCATTTCCAGGAATGTGGCGTCGTGTGCGACACCGAAGACGCCCAACAGAGCATAGCCCGCGGCGCCGACCAGCCCGCCGACGATCATCGGCAAGCGCGACCCCGCACGCGCCTGCAACCGGCCGCTGGCGATATTGGAGAAAATGAAGGTGCCGGTCAGCGGCAGGAAAACCAGCCCCGCATGCATCACTGAGAAGCCGCGCACTTTCTGCAAATGGAAGCTGAGTACGAAGATCACACCGTAATAGGCAAAGTTGACCAGGACGCCAAATAGTACCGCGCCTGAAAAACCGATGTCCCGGAACAGGCCAAGCGGCAGCATGGGCGCCGCGCTGCGCTGCTGGCTGCGAATGAACAAGGCCGCCGACACCAGGGCCGCCAGCAGCGCGCCCTGCACGAGGTGGCTGGAGGCGCCCAGCGTATTGAATTCGATCACCGCGCCGATAAACGCCGTCAGCGCAACGATGGCGAGTACCTGGCCGCTGATGTCGAATGAGCGCGCCGGATCCTTGCCGCGCAGGGCAGGGACCACGCGCAGCGTGAGCCAGAAACCCAGCACGCAAATCGGGATATTGACCCAAAAAATGCTGCGCCAGCCGGCAACACTCATCAACAAGCCGCCCAGCACCGGACCGGCTGCAATCGATACGCCGCCGGCAGCCGTCCACCAGGCGATGGCCTTGGCCAGTTGGGCGCGGTCGTGAGCGTAAGCCGTGTTCAGGATCGACAGCGAGCTAGGCACCAGCAGCGCGGCGCCGACGCCTTGCACGGCCCGCGCCAGGTTCAATGCCAGCGCACCCGGCGCCATCGCACAAGCCAGCGAAGCGAGTGTAAACAGGGCAAAGCCCGACAGGAACACGCGGCGTGCGCCGAAACGGTCGCCCAGCACGCCCGCCGACAACAGGAAGACGGCAAAGCCCAAGGTATAAGCGTCGACCACCCACTGCAATGCGCTGACGCTGGCGCCCAGCTCTCGGCCGATTTCCGGCAAGGCCACGTTGACGATGGTGACGTCGAGCTGGACGATGATGAAGGCAAAGCTGGCGGCCAGCAGGACGGCGGGGGATGGCTTGTGCATGGTGAAGCTCCTTTGGATAGCTTGAACTATAAATGTCTTCACGCATCAATAAAAATGAATAATAATGAATTCATCTATCTCAGTTGGAGAATGAAATGGAACTCTCCTCGCTGAGGATATTCAAGACCGTGGCCGAAGAAGGCAGCGTGACCCAGGCCGCAGCGCGGCTGCACCGGGTGCAATCGAACGTCTCGGCGCGCCTGAACCAGCTCGAGGAATCGCTGGGCGTGACCCTGTTCAACCGTTCGGGGCGGCGCATGCTGATCACCGCGGAGGGCACGCGCCTGCTGGAATATGCCGACCGCCTGCTGCGGCTGGCGGACGAAGCGCAGATGTCGGTGCGCGGCGAGAACGAGCCGTCGGGACAGCTACGTATCGGCTCGATGGAAACCACCGCCGCCGCGCGCCTGCCGCGCGTGCTGGGCGCATTCCACCGCAAGCATCCGCAAGTGGACCTGCTGCTCGATACCGGCCCGACCGACTACCAGATACAGCAGGTACTGAATCACAAGGTCGATCTCGCGCTGGTCTCCGGCCCGGTCGAGCGCCCGGAACTGGAACAGCAGCCTGTATTTGTAGAAGAACTGGTGCTGTTGACCGACGCGCTGCACGGCCCAGTCACAGGGCCGGCAGACGTGGCGCGCCGTACGCTGCTGGGTTTTCGCAGCGGCTGCTCCTACCGGCGCCGCCTGGAATGGTGGTTTGCCGACGCCGGTGTCGCCCACACGCGGATCGCAGAATTCGGCACCTTCGAAGCCATCATCGGCTGTGTTGCCGCCGGCATGGGCGTCGCCATGATGCCGCGTGAAGTCCTGAGGCAGCGCGGCCTGGGCCGCACCGTGCAATGCCACACCTTGCCGCCGGAAGTTGCCGAAGTGGAGACGGTCATGGTATGGCGCCGCGACATTCCCCACCACGCCGCCCGCGACGCCTTCATCGCCAGCTTCCGCCAATAGTAAAAAGAAAGTCGGGGTCAGGTCTGGCAATCCGCCACAAAGTGGCGGATTGCCAGACCTGACCCCGACTTTTATAGACGGAGCTAGGGCAGGGGCTGGGTTACAGGGCGGCCAGTGCTGCGTTGAAGGTTGCGCTTGGGCGCATCACGGCGGAGGTCTTGGCTGCATCCGGCTTGTAGTAGCCGCCGATGTCCATGGCGCCGCCTTGCACGGAGTTCAGCTCTTCGACGATCTTTGCTTCGTTCTCTGCCAGCGACTTGGCCAGCGGTGCGAACTTGGCTTTCAGCTCGGCGTCGTCGTTCTGCGCTGCCAGGGCCTGGGCCCAGTACATCGACAGGTAGAAGTGGCTGCCGCGGTTGTCCAGCTCGCCGGTGCGTGGCGATGGCGACTTGTTGTTGTCCAGCAGTTTGCCGGTGGCTTCGTCCAGGGTCTTGGCCAGGATCTTGGCTTTGGCGTTGCCGGTCTTGATGCCCAG
Organism: Pseudoduganella sp. R-43; assembly: GCF_049913255.1. Lineage (NCBI taxonomy): Bacteria > Pseudomonadati > Pseudomonadota > Betaproteobacteria > Burkholderiales > Oxalobacteraceae > Pseudoduganella > Pseudoduganella sp. R-43. Next base: position 4,227,468 of record NZ_CP183988.1, on the reverse strand, counting down.
CTCTTCCAGCGAGACGGCCAGCGCCAGGAACTCGCCCAGCGAATCCCAGCGCAGGTGGTTTTCTTCCACCAGCTGCTTGACGTGCTTCGGTGCGGAGCCGCCGGCGCCGGTTTCGTACATGCCGCCGCCTGCCATCAGTGGAACGATGGACAGCATCTTGGCCGAGGTGCCCAGTTCCAGGATCGGGAACAGGTCGGTCAGGTAGTCGCGCAGGATGTTGCCGGTCACCGAGATGGTGTCCAGGCCGCGCGATACGCGCTCCAGGGTGTAGCGCATGGCGCGGGTCTGCGACATGATCTGGATGTCCAGGCCGGTGGTGTCGTGGTCTTTCAGGTAGGTCTCGACCTTCTTGATCACTTCGGCTTCGTGCGGACGGTAGGTGTCCAGCCAGAACACGGCAGGCATGCCGGAGTTGCGGGCGCGGGTGACCGCCAGCTTGACCCAGTCACGGATCGGAGCGTCCTTCACCTGGCACATGCGCCAGATGTCGCCTTCTTCCACGTTCTGGGTCAGCAGCACTTCGCCGGTGGCCAGGTCGGTGATGTTGGCGATGCCGCCTTCCGGTACTTCGAAGGTCTTGTCGTGCGAGCCGTATTCTTCGGCTTGCTGCGCCATCAGGCCCACGTTCGGCACGGTGCCCATGGTTTTCGGATCGAAGTTGCCATGCCATTTGCAGAAGTTGATCATCTCCTGGTAAATGCGGGCGAAGGTCGATTCAGGCATGACCGCCTTGACGTCGGCGGTGCGGCCGTCGGCGCCCCACATCTTGCCGCCGATGCGGATCATGGCCGGCATCGATGCGTCGACGATCACGTCATTTGGCGAGTGGAAGTTGGTGATGCCCTTGGCCGAATCGACCATGGCCAGCTTCGGACGGTTTTCCAGGCAGGCGTGCAGGTCTTTCAGGATTTCGTCCTTCTGCGACGCTGGCAGCTTTTCGATCTTTTCGTACAGGTTGACCATGCCGTTGTTCACGTTCACGCCCAGCTCTTCGAACAGCTTGGCGTGCTTCTCGAACGCCTGCTTGTAGAAGATGCGTACGCAGTGGCCGAACACGATCGGGTGCGATACCTTCATCATGGTCGCTTTCACGTGCAGCGAGAACATCACGCCGGTTTTGTAGGCGTCGTCGATTTCGCGCTCGTAGAATTCCAGCAGGGCTTTCTTCGACATGAACATGGAGTCGATGATCTCGCCGGCCTGCAGGGCGACCTTCGGTTTCAGCACGATGGTCTTGCCGGACTTGGTGATCAGTTCCATCTTCACTTCACGGGCCTTGTCCAGGGTCATGGACTTTTCGCCGTGGTAGAAGTCGCCGCCGTGCATGTGCGATACGTGGGTGCGCGAAGCCTGGCTCCATTCGCCCATCGAGTGCGGGTTCTTGCGTGCGTATTCTTTCACTGCCTTTGGCGCGCGGCGGTCGGAGTTACCTTCGCGCAGGACCGGGTTCACGGCGGAGCCGATGCACTTGCCGTAGCGGGCTTTCAGTGCTTTCTCTTCTTCGGTCTTGGCGTCTTCCGGGTAGTCCGGCAGCTTGTAGCCGGCGGCCTGCAGTTCGCGGATGCAGGCGACCAGCTGGGAAACCGATGCCGAAATATTAGGCAGCTTGATGATGTTGGTGTCCGGGTTCTGGGTCAGGGCGCCCAGTTCGGCCAGGTTGTCCGGCACTTTCTGTTCGTCGCTCAGGCATTCCGGGAAGGCTGCCAGCACGCGGGCGGCGACCGAAATATCGCTGGTGACGACATCGACGCCGGCTGGAGCTGCGAATTTCTGCACGATTGGCAGCAGGGAATAAGTCGCCAGCAGTGGCGCCTCGTCGGTAAGGGTGTAGATGATTTTAGACTTTTGAGACATGTTTATTCCCTCAAATGCGGAGGTTTTCCGCTGAATATTCTTCCCTGGGCTCGCCGGGTTCGGCAGGCTCGGGGTGGATAGCGGGTGGGCGATGGCCTACCGGACAAGCTTGACATTGTAGCTCACAGGAATGGTCGTAACAATTGGCGAAGATACTTAGACGGGGCATCCTGGCTGTCCAGGCCGACGTCAGCTTGTCCGATGCGGCCCGGCGGCTGGCGGTAGGTGCGGAACAGGTGGTCCCACAGCATCAGCCATTCGCCGAAATTGACCTGGGCGTCCTCGTATTTGCGTTTGTGGTGCCAGCGATGGGTCTGGGCGACGCCGAACAGGTGGCGCAACGGACCCAGCGAATAGTCGAGGTTGGCGTGCTGGAAGGCCAGGTGGACGGAAAGAATGGCCAGGCCGGTCGCGACCGTGACTGCGGGCGCGCCCAGTGCCAGCAGGACGGCAAAACCCGGAGCGCCCATCATCATGGCGTGCAGCGGGTGGCGCCGTTCGCTGTTCAGCCAGTACAGGCGTTCGCTGCTATGGTGCGCTTCGTGGAACAGCCACAGGCGGTGGTGGCGATGGCTCAGCCAGTGCATAAAAAACAAGCCGAAATCGAGCACGACCATGGCAGCGGCGATTTGCGCCCAAGCCGGCCAGGTGGCCGGCCAGGCTGCTGGCGCAGGCAACAGGGCGCGTGCCCAGGACAGGATTTCAATACTGCCATACAGGACGCTTGCGTTGACCAGGAAGTGCAGGCAGTCGGTGCGCGTATCGCCATGATCGGCCAGCCAGGCCGCCTCATAGGGCTGCAAGCGTTCGAGCAGGGCGACGCAGGCAATGGCCGCCAGCGCCATCAGCGGCACGGCTGGCCAGTAGGGCAAGCCTTGCGTGGCGGCCCAGAAAATCGCCGCGGCGGCGCCGCCAAAAACGATTGGATAACTCAGGTAGCGTATCGTCCATTGTTTCATGTTGACCTCCAGTGGTGAAAGAAGGCCAGCGTAAGGGCGCGCGCGTCAGGTGGCTTGAACGAAAGAGCTATCCAGCACGATGCCGCGCAGCATGGCGGCCGGGTTAAGGCCGAACATCTCGCGGAAAGTACGCGAAAGGTGGGCCGAGTCGGCAAAACCGGCAGCGTGCGCCGCGTCGGTCAGGTTGCCGCGCTGAGCAAGCCGGTGTAGTGCCAGTTCCAGGCGCAGCCATTTACGATAGCTGCGCAAGGGGAGGCCGGTCTGTTCGACGAACCAGTGGGAAAAACGGTCAGGCGACAGATGGGCAAGCTCGGCCAGCTGGAGCCTGTTTGCGCCACCTTCCGCAATGCCTGCGCGCAGCGCCCCGGCAACGGCAGTCATGCGCGCATCCTGAGCCGAGGGCCGGGACAGGCCGAAAGCCTGCCGCAGCACGCTGCGCAGGGGCTGGCCTGTATCGGCGGCCGCGAGGAGCTGGCTGCACAGATCGTCGGCCAGCAGCGTCGGCGTGTCGGCCGGGGCCTGGAATAAAGCCGTTCCTTCCGGCGTCAGCGGGTCCAGGTAGACCAGGAGCGCCTCGTCGGCGCAGACGCAATGCGCCAGTCCTGCCGGGATGGCAATTCCCGGGGCGCGCAGCGGGCCGCTAGGGAAGGCCACGCCAATTTCGCCATGGAGCGAAATGACCAGCTGGTGCGCGTAATGGGCGTGCAGTGCGCTGTCGCCGATCGCGCCGCGGAATACGCCGAAGCCGGGCGAGAGCAGGGCGTTTCCCGACCAGTGCTGTCCAGGCATCAGGCTGACGCGCACTTGCGCACCGTGTCCCAGGTGCGGGTGGTGATGTCCTTGCCGAAAGTCTTCTCGATCAGGCGCATGAAGACCGGGCCGTCGCTGCTGGGCAAGTAGGTCGAAAACACCTCGCTTCCAATTACGCCAAGCATTTCAGCGCCGCTGATGGGCGGCGGCAGCACGGTCGCGGATGGCGCGGCACGCAGGAAGCTCACCACGCGCTTGGCAGCCGGCTCGGCGCCCAGGCCAGGATAGGGGTCCGCCGCCAGCAGGTCTTGCAGGTGTTTTTGCGAGCGGATAATGGTGTAGAAGCTGCGGCCGAGCGCCTTGGCCATCGCTGCCTCGGCCTTGCGTTCCAGCGCGGCTTCGGAGGCGGAACGGGCGTCGAATGCTACATTGCCGCTTGATAGAAGCGTCTTGACGTTGGAAAATCCGGCACTTTCAAAGGCGGCTTTCAGTTCCGGCATCTTGCAGTTCATCGGGCTGACGCCGCGGAGCAGGGCAATATAGCGAGGCATTGTGTTTCAGATAAAAGTTGAGCCAAAGGGATTATCGTTCGAAACGGATGGCGAGGCCAGCTTGCTGGTGGCGGCCGCCCGCGCCGGCGTGGTGCTCCCCAGTTCCTGCCGCAACGGTACCTGCCGCACCTGCATCTGCCGGGTGCAAAGCGGCACTGCGCGCCACCTGATTGAATGGCCAGGCCTGAGCCTGGAGGAGAAGCGGGAAGGCTATATCCTGCCTTGCGTGGCGGTTGCAACGTCGGACCTTGTGATCATCGCTCCCGCTGCGAAGTTTACGACAAATTGTTAAAGGGGTTTCTCAAGTCATTCTCTATTGCTATAGTAATCGTTATTGCAATAGATGGAATCGCCATGACAACTCGCAGAGACTTCCTCCATATGATGGCGGGCACAGCGCTGGCTGGGCTGCCGCTGCTTGGCCACGGTCGCGCGCAGTCGGAGCCGGAACCTCCGCCCGATATTTTCGACGCCCAGATGCTGGACCTGGAATTCTGGATCAAGCCGCGCACGATCAGCGTGATCCGGCCGCAAAGCGGGGAGAAGGCCCGGCTGACCTACTGGAAGGATGGCGAGATCATCGACTCGGCTTACCAGGAGCTGTGCCATTTGCTGCGCGACGTGAACGGCAAGGAGACGGCAGCGATTGATCCGAAGCTGTTCGAGACGCTGTGGGGCGCGCAGGCGTTTGTGCAGCGCTTCGGGATCGAGAGTCCGCTGGAGATCTTGTCGGGGTATCGCACGCCGGCTTCCAACAAAAAGCTGATCGAGCAGGGAATTCCTGCGGCGCGGCAGTCGCTGCATATGAGCGGCAAGGCTGCCGATATCCGGATTCCGAACTTGAACGCGGAGGTGCTGGGCAGCCTGGTGCAGAGTTTCCGGCAGGGGGGCGTGGGGTTTTATTACCGCCAGGGGCCGCGGGGCGGGTGGATTCATGCTGATACCGGGCTGCAGCGGAGCTGGAAAGGCTGAAACCGGTAAACCAGTGTCTGACCCATAGGGTCAGACACTGATACGCGGCTGCCGCAGGCCGGGGTGTCTGACCCTGTGGGTCAGACAACGGTTTACCGGTTTTCAGTGGTAGTAATAAGCCGGCGTCGGCACCGCATCCGTCCTGGCCAGCCGCTCCGCCTCCAGGTCCACCTTATGGTCCCACCAGATATTCCACCCCACCCGCTGGTCTTCCACCAATTCCGGATGCTCATCCAGCAGCTTGCCGAAGAACGCATCAAACTCAGATACATATTCGTTTACTTTCATACCGCCTCCTGAGGTTTCGGTTACACTCCTGACCCATGTTTAATCACGATGACGAAGCGGCCAAGCCGCGCTTTCGCCCGGTGCCGTGGACCGCACTGGAAACGCCCCAGGACGTGGAGCTGTGGATTGCCGAGCACGACCTCGCGCTGAAGGAACACGTCGGCAAGCAGGAAACCGGCTACGGCGTGTGTTTCAGCCTGGCCGAGGGCGGCGATATCTACATGCAGACCACCGAGGGCGCCGTTATCCTCGATGTTACTCCTGAAGCCGATTGGGTGGAGCCCTTGCTGTGCGCTATCGCCGCTTGCGAGCCGCCCAAAGGCCGCCTCTGGACCCTGCCCGAAGACAAGCTGGTGCAGCTCATCCTTGGCCTGTCCGTCCTGGTCGCCAGCACCACCCTTGTCGTCGGTCATAAATTCGGCCGCAGCCGTTCTTACTAAAGGATTCCTGATGCGCAAACCGTTGATCGCCCTCCTGCTGGCCGCAGCCGCGCTGCACGCCAGTGCCGCCGACCTGCTGCAAACAGTCAAGGCGCGCGGCACGCTGAAAGTGGCCATGGAAGGCGTCTACCCGCCATTCAATTTCAAGGAGAAAAATGGCGAGCTGGCGGGTTACGACGTCGACGTGGCGCGCCTGGTGGCCAGCAAGCTGGGGCTGAAGCCGGAATTCGTCACCACCGAATGGGCCTCGATCCTGGCCGGACTGGCCAGCAATAAATACGACGTCATCATTTCGCAGGTTGGCATCAACCCGAAGCGCGAACAAGCTTTCGACTTCAGTACGCCTTACATCTACTCGTCGCCGATGCTGATCGTACGCAAGGATGACAAGAACAACTGGACTTCCCTCGAACAGCTGAAAGGCAAGCGCGTCGGCGCCGGGCAGGGCAGCGTCTACGAGATGCAATTGAAGGCTGTGCCCGGCATCGACGTGAAAGGCTACCCGGCAGCCCCGGAAAACCTGACCGACCTGGCGCTGGGCCGTATCGATGCCGCCTTGAACGACAGCCTGATGACGGCCTATTTGCTGAAAACCACCAAGCTGCCAATCAAGGCCGGCGCCCGCGTCGGCGCCGTCGAGCGCATGGGCATTCCCTTCCAGAAGGGCAATCCCGCCTTCAAGGCCGCGCTCAACAAGGTGCTGGCGGATGCCGCCGCCGACGGCAGCCTGAAAGCCATTTCCATGAAGTGGTTCGGTACTGACGTCAGCAAGGCGCCCTGAGCATGGAGTGGCTGGAGCTGCTGCACGAGGCGGCGCCCGTGATGTTGAAGGGAGCCGGTTATACCCTGGTGTTCGCGGTCGCCGCGATGGTGGGCGGCCTGGTGCTGGGCTTTCCCACCGCCGTGATGCGCATCCTGCCCTGGAAACTGCTGCGCTGGCCGGCCAATGTGTACGTCAGCCTGATGCGCGGCACGCCGCTGCTGGTGCAGATGTTCGTGATCTATTACGGCCTGCCGTCGGTCGGCATCGAGTTCACGCCAGTCACCGCCGGCATCCTGGCGCTGAGCCTGAACGCCGGCGCCTACCTGTCGGAAAGCCTGCGCGGCGCCATCCTCTCGATCCATAAAGGCCAGTGGTCGGCCAGCTACAGCCTGGGCCTCGGTTACGGACAGACCTTGCGCCATGTGGTGATGCCGCAGGCGCTGCGCATTGCAGTGCCTTCGATGAGCAACACCCTGATCAGCCTGATCAAGGATACTTCGCTGGTGTCGGTCATTACCATGACGGAACTGATGCTATCGACGAAGGAAGTAATTGCCACCACCTTCCGCCCCTTGCCGCTCTATCTCGCGGCAGCCGTCATTTACTGGATACTCAGCCTGGCTTTCGAGCAACTGCAACGCTTTGCCGAACAACGCCTGAACCGCGCGCACCGTCAAAGTTAGCTGCTCGACATTGTCACAAGGGCATGCTAGGCTGGAACCAATATGGATAAAGACCAGCATGCCAGGCAGGCGGAGCAGGGGACCGCCACCCGGCCCGCCGTCCCCGGACTGGCAGGGCTCGATGCACTCTTGCCCGGCGAAGCAGTGCTGGCTGCCATGGGAGGCACTCCGCCAGCCGTCTACAACGGCCTGCAACGCGCCAGCGGCGACCTGCAACTGGCCAGCGACCAGGACTACTTCAACGATCTCTACCTGCTGGCCCCGGTTGGCTATTTTGTTCTCGCGAGCGACAGCACCATCCTGCAAATGAACCTGGTGGGCGCCGACCTGCTCGGCCTGCCGCGCCAGAACCCTGATGGCGTCCCCTTCCGCAACTATGTGGCGCAACGCTTCATTGCCGATTTCGATGCCTTCGTCAGCAACAGCCTGGCCAGCGAAGAGCCGCAGCGCCTGTCGCTGCAGATGACGCGCGGGCGCGGTGACCGCGGCTTTGCCGTCACGCTGCTGGGCAGCGGCACGCCAGGTCTGGCGCAATTGCGCGTGGTGCTGGAAATGGCCGAAGGCAAGCTGGCGGCGCTGGAAAAAAGCGAAGAGCGCTTTCGCCGCATCGTGCACAGCGCGGAAGAGGGGATCTGGGAAATCGACGCTGCGGCACGCACCAGTTTCGTCAATCCCAAGATGGCCGCCATGCTCGGTTATACGATCGAGGAGATGCTGGAGCAGCCGCTGGTCAACTTCATGGACGACGAAGGGCGCGCCCTGCTCGAGCGCAATATCGCACGCCGCCAGCAAGGCATTGCGGAGCGCCACGAATTCAAGTTCCTGCGCCGCGATGGCAGCGATATGTGGGCCACCCTGGCCACCAACCCGATCTTCGATTCCGATGGCAGCTACCTCGGCGCGCTGGCGCTGGTCAGCGACATCACCGAGCGCAAGCTATCGACCGAACTGATCTGGCACCAGGCCAATTACGACTCGCTGACGGCCCTGCCGAACCGCAATATGTTCCAGGACCGGCTATCGCAGGAAATGAAGAAGGCCCGCCGCGACGGCCTGTTCCTGGCCCTGCTGTTCATCGACCTCGACCAGTTCAAGGAAATCAACGACCGGCTCGGCCACGAAATGGGCGATGCCTTGCTGGTGGAGGCGGCGCACCGCATTAGCGCCTGCGTGCGCGCCTCCGACACGCTGGCACGGCTGGGCGGCGACGAGTTCGTGGTGATCCTTCCCGGCCTCGACCATGTCACCAGTGCCGAGCGCGTGGCGCAGCAGATCATCACCAGCCTGAACCGGCCCTTCATCCTGGGCGACAATAGCGGATCGGTGTCCGCCAGCATCGGCATCGCCCTGCATCCCTCGGACGCCAACGACCCCGAGCAACTGCTGCGCAACGCCGACCAGGCCATGTACGCCGCCAAGAATGCCGGCCGCAACCGCTACAGCTACTTCACGCCCGACATGCAGGCCGCCGCCCAATTGCGCCTGCGCATCACGCGCGATTTGCAGATGGCGGTCGCCAACGAACAGTTCGAGCTGCACTACCAGCCCATCGTCAACCTGCATAGCGGCACCATCGAACGTGCCGAAGCGCTGCTGCGCTGGCGCCACCCCGAGCGCGGCATGCTGAACCCGGCCGACTTCATCGGCAGCGCCGAAGCCAGCGGCGTCATTCTCGAAATTGGCGACTGGGTATTCCGCAGCGCCGCCGACCAGGCCAAGCGCTGGCAGGAGGAGCTGGGGCGCCCCTTCCAGATCAGCGTCAACCAGTCGCCGGTGCAGTTTCGCACCGGCCCCGAGATTTTCGAGAAATGGATGCGCTATGTCGAGCAGATGCACCTGGCGCCGCGCAGCATCGTGATCGAGATTACCGAGCGCCTGCTGCTCGACAGCAGCGGCCCGGTGATGGACCGCCTGCGCCAGTTCAAATCGATGGGATTGCAGGTCGCGCTGGACGACTTCGGCACCGGCCACTCCATGCTGGCCCACCTCAAGAATTTCGACATCGACTACCTGAAGATCGACCGCAGCTTCGTGATGGACCTGGCCGGCGATTCCGGCGACCTCGCGCTGTGCGAAGGCATCATCGTCATGGCCCACAAGCTGGGCCTGAAAGTAGTCGCCGAAGGCGTCGAAACCGAAACCCAGCTCAACCTCCTGAAAGCCGCCGGCTGCGACTACGCCCAAGGCTTCGTCTACGCCCGCCCCTTGCCCCCCAGCCAGATGGGCGCGCTGGCCCGCGGCCCCGCCCAACTGGCGTGATAAAAGTCGGGGTCAGCTCCGGCAATCGGACATTTTCCTAAAGGCCTTCACCGCGCGGCCGACGGTTCGTGCCGAAACGTCGCAAAAGGCTGCGATCTCTGCCATCGTGTAATTGTGCGAGAGATAGGCCTGGGCCATCGCTTCGTGGCGGTCCAGGTAAAGGAGGAAGTAGTCCCTCAGCGGCTGCACGATTGCTTTTCGTTGCGTGCGTTTTATTTCCAACAGGTCGCCGCGGATTTCCCCTTGGGCCGCCAGCAAGCAGAACTCGTCGCTTCCCAGGAAAAGCTGGTGGCGCACTGCTCGGAAGGGATTTTCTTGACCGATGCCGGCCAAGACGAAGTCTTCAAACGCACGTATTGCTTGTTGGCGAATATTGCCGAATTGTGCGAGGACGGTATCGCGCTCGAGCCAAGCAGGCGCGTCAACTGAGCCGACCAACGCGCCGTAGCTGCTCCATAGCCAGTGGCTTGGGTGTTTTACCAGTCCGGCCCGCACAGGATTCAAGACGGTGTAGCGCGAAAGCTCCCTCAGATATTCGCTTTCCTGGCAGAGGATGGCGTGGTAGCGTCCTTGAAAAACGTGCCCAACCAATCGGTGTTGGCGATTGAAATACTGGGAGTAATTGCCATTGAGGTAACGCATGCCGCGCGACAGCTTGCCTAGCCGTGTTTTCAGGACCAAATGATAGTGGTTGCCCATTTGGCAGTAGGCCAGGACGCTAAAGTCGAAACGCGCGCAAGTTTCAGCGAGCAGTGCCAGCCAGGTCAAGCGATCGCTATCATTGCGGAAGATGGTGGAGCGTCGGTCTCCACGTGCAGTGACGTGGTAGCAGGCGTTGTCGCGCTCGATTCGCAAAGGTCGATTCATAGACCAAGTTTAGGTCCGACCAGCGAAGTCAAATTTGCGTCAGCGCAAGAAATGTCTGATTGCCGGAGCTGACCCCGACTTTTAACTTAGGCGTAACAGGGAGACGACGCGGTCGCGGTTGATGCCGACCAGGGCGGAGGTGAGGGAGACCAGGGCGGAGTAGCCGGGCTCGTTGGCGACATTGGCGAAGACTTCGGCCATCTGGCCCATGCCGGCCACTTCGATTTCCGGCAGTTCGCTTTGCACGCGCTGGGTGGCAGTTGCGAGTTCCTGGCGGACCTTGGCCAGCGCGGCTTCGACGTGCGCCAGGGCTTGCGTTACTTGCTGCAGCGTGGCGCGCATCGCTTCGATGTCGCTGGTGCCCCAGCCTTCGGGCATCACGACCGGGGCTTCGGCGTCGGCCTTGATCCGGTTGAGCTGGCCCGCCGGGAAGCGGATGCCCGAGCCTTGCACGGCCAGCGAGTCGCGAATCCCGGGCCAGGCGCTTTCCGGCGCCGTGAACACCAGCTCGCCATCCTTGTTGACCGACACGCGCACTCCGGCGGGGGCCATCGCCTGGTCGAAGCGGGAAATGATTTCAGCGTCCGAGAGGCCGGGCGCCAGGTGCACCGAACGCAGGCCGGCGGTGCCGCCGCCCACCGAGATGGCCAGCGTCTCGCGGGCGCCGTTGCGCAGGTTGGCCAGGGTCATGCCGCGCACGGTGAAGCGCTGGGTCGACGGCTGGTTGGAGTAGTTCAGTTGCGCGTCAAGCGTACCGCCGGACGCTTGCGCCCGGTTGCGCCAGGTTTCGCTGAACTGGCGTACGCGCTGTTCCACCTGGCCGTCGCGCATGGTGCGCGTGGCCAGCTTGGCGGCGATGTCGGTCTTCAGGGCGCGCAGCTGGGCTGCGCTTTGCTCGAGGAAGTCAATCGCTTGCTGGGCGCCCGAGACATCGTTCTGCAGCGGGGCATCCATATTGCTCAGGCCGCGGCGCAGGGGGGCGGGCGCCTTGCTGGCTGCGGCCTGGTCGATCGCCGCGCTTGCCTCTGCCGGCGTGGTCTCAGCCTGTCCTGCCGCCGGATTGGCGGTGGCGCGGGCGGAGAGGCCGGTAGTGCTGGGGCGCTGGGCGATTTCCATGATATTTACAGTACGTTAAACAGCGACAGTCCGCTGACCTTCGAATAAGCCTGGTAAGTCGCTTGTAGGGCGCTATTGTAACCAGACAGCTGGGTGGCCGCGAGGCCGTAATCCAATTGTGCGATATCGGTGATCGCGATCTTGTTCGACAGGCTGACGTTGCTGTGGTTATTGGCCAGGGTTTCCATCACGTTCTGGGCGCCGCCGAACTGGGCGATCTTGCTGGAAATCTGGTTCAGCGCGGAGTCGGTGCCGTCCAGCGCGGTTTTCAACACGCCTTGCAGGACCGGGTCGCTGGGGCTGACGGTTGGGCTGCTCAGCATGCTGATGGCCTGGTCCAGCTGGTTGAGGTAGACGTCCATGCCTTGCACGGTGACATTGGCCGGCTGGGTGATGCCATTGCCCACCACGACTTCCTGGGTGCCGTTATTGCCGGTATAGCTGTAGCGCGCGCCCAGCGGCTGGGTGGCGTCGTACGACAGCGCCGCGGTCGAGGTGAGGGTGCCGGAGAAGATGTACTTGCCTTCCTGGTCCTTGGTATTGCCATTGAAGTACAGCGAGTCGCGCAGCGCCACCAGGCTGTTGACCATGGAGTTCAGGTCGGCCGGCGTGTTGGAGCCGTCAGAAGCCCACACGAACAGGTCGCGCGCGGCGCCCATGTCGTCGACCATCGAACCCAGGTAGGTCTCATTCTTCGACAGGCGGATCTTCACGGCGCTGATGTTGTCCACGTACTGGCTGACGATGTTTTCTTCGCGGCGCAGGCGCGACAGGCGCACATTGGCGATCGGCTCGTCGGACGGCACCTGGATCTTGTTGCCAGTGGCCATCTGCTCGGTCAGCTTGGCGATCACCGTCTGGTTGATCTGCAGCGAGCGGTTCATGGATGCCTGGAACTGGCTGGAGGCGATACGCATTTCAATAATCCTCAGAACAGCGCCAAGGTGGCGTCAAACAGGGTGTTGGCAACGGCGATCACTTTCATGTTCGCCTGGTACATATTCTGGAACTCGACCAGGTTGATCGCTTCCTCGTCCTTGTTGACGGAGCTGGTCGCGGCCCAGTCGTCTTCCGATTGCTGGCGGATGGTGGTGGCGGTGTCCAGCAGCGACTGGTTCTGGCCGCTGTCGATGCCCAGCTTGCCCACCAGCTGGGTGTCGGCATCGCCGATCAGCACCGTGCCGACCGAGGTCAGGGTGATGGGCTGGCCCTTGATCGCGATCAGGTCTTGCAGGTTCTTGCTGTCGCCAGGCGCGCCGTTGGACGAGAACGCCAGGTCCTGGGCCTGGATGCCCGGGACCAGGCCGAGGATGCCGCCGGCGCCGGTGGCGTTGAAGGCGAACAGGGCGCCGCCAGGCGTGGCGGTAATCGGCGGACCCGGCAGGCCGTCCGGCTTGTAGCCCAGCGCCATGGTGTTGTTGACCTTGGTCGCCAGCTGGTTGGCCATGTCCAGCAGCGATTGCTGCATCGGCTGCAGGGTGTTCTTCTCGAAATCGCCAATGCCGCCCAGCTGGCCGCCGACCTTGGTATCGTCCAGGCCGAAGGTGGTGCCGGCAAATTTCAGTTCGAGCGTGGCTGGCGTGGTCGACGGATTCATCGACATGGTGCCGGCCAGGTTGCCGACCACCAGCGGCTGGCCGCTGCGCAGGGAAACGCTGCGGGTGCCGTCCGGCTGTTCCAGCACCTCCACCGAGACCAGGTTGGCCAGCGAATCAATGGCGCGGTCGCGTTCATCGACCAGGGCCGAGGTGTTGGTGCCGAGCGAACCGGCCTGGGTAATGCGGTTGTTCAGGGCCGCAATATTGGCGCTGAGGGTATTCAGTTGCGGCAGCATGGCGTCGCGCTGCTGCGTGATCGACACCTGCTGCTGGCGCGTGACGTTGTAGATGCTGTTGAACGATTGCGCCATGGCGTTGGCGGCGGTCAGCACCTGCTGGCGCAGCGGGGTCGACACCGGGTCGACGCCGGCCGCGTTCAGGGCGCGGAAGAACTGGTCGACGCCGTTCGACAGGCTGGTCTTTTCATCGCCCATCACGCGTTCAAGTTGCGTGAAGTAGGGCTGGCTCTGGGTGCGCGAGCCGAGTTCGGAGTTGGCACGCCATAATTGCTGGCTCTTGTACGAGTCGGAGAAGCGCAGCAGCTTGCTCACTTCAACGCCGAAACCGGGACCGCCGGAGCCGGCCGAAGGGGCAACGGCCGACAGCAGCACGCCCTGGCGGGTATAACCCTTGGTTTGCAAGTTTGCAATGTTCTGGCTGGTCGTGTTGATGGCGGCCTGGGCGGCCAACGATCCCGACAGTGCATTGTTGATAATCGACATGGTGCAATCTTCCCTTAGGCTGGGCCGTTGCTCAATGGCATCTTGGCCCGTTATCGAGTAAAGGCGACCGCGCCAATGGGGAGATTAAGCGTCGGTCGGATTTTTCTTGGATAAAACTGAAATTTCTGGCTGGGAAGCCCCGGCAGGCGGCGTCGCTGGCAATAACTGGCGCAGGATGGCGTCGGCGACGCCGAAGGCGCGGCGGCCGGCCAGTTGGTCGGCCACCATATTGTCGGCCATGTCCAGCATGTCGCTGTTGATCGAGTCCTTGTAGATGCTGTCGTCGTCGGCCATGGCCTTGGTGGCGTCGCGCATCTTGTGCAGCGTCTGGGCGATGAAGAAGCTCTCGAACTTGACGGCGGCATCGGTGGCCTTGTCGCGATAGCGTACTTCCTCGGTCTGCGGGGCAGGAGCGGCCTGCCCGAGCTTGCTGTCGTCGGCGCCGATGTCCAGCTTGCGTACCGGCAGGGGGGCGAAGCGGCTGTCCATCAGATCACCACCAGTTCGCCTTCGATGGCGCCGGCCTGGTCCAGGGCTTGCAGGATTGCCATGATGTCATCCGGCGTCGCGCCCAGGCTGTTGACCACGTCGATGATGGCTTGCAGCTTGGCGCCTGCCGGCCATTTGAACATTTGCGGCTTGGCTTCATTCACCGCCACGTTCGATTGCGGGGTGATGGCCGTCTGGCCCTGGCTGAAGGGCGCCGGCTGGCTGACCTTCGAGCTTTCCGAAATGACCACCTTGAGCGAGCCGTGGGTAACGGCGGCCGCCTTCACGCGCAGGCCATCGGCGATGACCACGGTGCCGGTACGCGAGTTGAACACGACTTTCGGCACGTCCTGGCCGACTTCGATCGGCAGCGCTTCCAGCTTGGCCATGAAGGCCACGCGCTGGGTCGGGTTCTGCGGCGCCAGCACGTCGATGCCGGTGCCGTCCGCCGTGCTGGCCACGTCGCCGAACTTGCGGTTGATCGCTTCCACGATATTGGTGGCGGTCTCGAAGTTCGGCTGCTTCAGCGACAGGTGCACTGATGGCTTGCTGGCGAAGTCGGTGGCGATTTCGCGTTCGATCACGGCGCCGTTCGGGATGCGGCCGGCGGTCGGGGTGTTGACGGTGACCGAGGAGCCGCTCTTGCCGGCGGCGGACAGGCCGCCCACCACCACATTGCCCTGGGCCAGCGCGTAGACTTCGTTGTCGGCGGCTTTGAGCGGGGTCAGCAGCAGGGAGCCGCCGCGCAGGCTCTTGGCGTCGCCCAGCGAGGAGACCGTGACGTCGATCGGCTGGCCGCGGCGGTAGCCTGGCGGGAACACGGCGGACACCATCACGGCAGCCACGTTCTTGGACTTGGCGTCGGCGCCATCCGGCATTTTCACGCCGAACTGCTTGAGCATGTTGACCACCGACTGGCTGGCGAACTTGACCTGGGTCGAGTCGCCGGAGCCGTTCAGGCCGACCACCAGGCCGTAGCCGACCAGGGGGTTGTCGCGCACGCCTTCGATGGCGACCAGGTTGCGCAGCTGGGGGGCGGCGGTGGCGGGGATGGCGATGGCCAGCAGCAGGGCTGCCACGAACCGGTAAACCCGTGTCAGAGCCGCAGGGTCAGACACTGATACGCGGCGGCCGCTGGCCAGTGCCTGACCCTGCGGGTCAGGCAGTGATTTGCCGGTTTTGAAGCTGAACATATCCATCACCTCAGAAAGGCATCAAGGGACCAAGGAAGAAGCGCGTCAGCCAGCCCGGCTGGTTGGTATCGGCCAGCGTGCCTTGCGCACCGTATGCGATGCGGGCATTGGCGATACGCTGCGACGACACCATATTGTTGGCATCGATATCGGCCGCGCGCAGGAAGCCGCGCAGGCGCACGAATTCCTCGCCCTGGTTCAGGGTCAGCACTTTTTCGCCGGCGACCTTGAGCAAGCCGTTCGGCATCACTTCCTGCACGATCACGGTGATCGCGCCGCTCAGGGCATTCTGCTGGGTGCTCTGGGCATCGCCCTTGAAGCCGCGCTCAGCCGAAATATCGACGCCGGCCTTCGGGAACGTCTTGCCCAGCAGGCTGGGCGAAGCAATGCCGACGCTGGAATCCTTGGCCAGGGTGGTGCCCGCACTCTTCGATGCCTGCGTGGTTTCTTGCAGGATCACGGTGACGATATCGCCGACGCGGAAGGCGCGGCTATCCGACACCAGCGAGATGCTGCTGTCCGGATTGAAGACGCCGCCTGAGGTGCCGCGCGGCAAGGCGCTGCGCGACACGGCAGGGGTTTCGTCGAAAGGCGCCGGGCGCACGGTCGGCTGCAGGCTGGAGCAGCCAGCCAGCAGGACCAGGGCCAGCGCGGGCAGGGCGGTTTTCATCAGCGTGCGGCCTGTGCCAGGTACTGCAGCATATTATCCGCTGCCGTCAGAACTTTGGTGTTCATTTCGTAGGTGCGCTGGGCGGCGATCATGTCCACCATCTCTTCCACCACCTGCACGTTGGAGCCTTCCAGCGCGCCCTGCTTGAGCTTGCCGAACTGGGCGTCGCCAGGGCGGCCTTCGGTCGGGGCGCCGGAGGCCGGGGTTTCGGCAAACAGGTTTTCGCCCAGCGCCTGCAGGCCGGTCGGGTTGATGAAGGAGGTCAGGGTCAGCTGGCCCAGTTCGGTCGGCGTGGTATTGCCCGGAATCGTGGCCGACACGGTGCCGTTTTCGCCGATGGTAATGGCGGTGGCATTGGCCGGCACGGTGATCTGCGGCACCAGCGGCAGGCCGGAGGCGTTGACCAGCACGCCGTCCTTGTCGACCTGCAACTGGCCGGCGCGGGTAAAGGCCGGCTCGCCGTTCGGGCGGCGCACCTGCAGGAAACCATTGCCCATCACGGCCACGTCGAGCGCGTTGTTGGTGGTTTGCACATTGCCGTTGGTGAAAATCTTCTGGGTGCCGACCAGGTGGGTACCGTTACCCATCTGCACGCCGGACGGGTTCAGGGTGTTGTTGTCGGCACGCTGGGCGCCCGGCTGCTGGTCGATCGAATAGAACAGGTCTTCGAACACCACGCGGTCGCGCTTGAAACCGACGGTGTTGGCGTTGGCCAGGTTGTTGGCGATGGCCTGCAGCTTCGCGTCTTGCGCCTGCACGCCGGTCTTGCTGATCCACATTGCTGGATTCATCGTGATTCTCCTGTTAGCCGCTAATCAGTTTGTTGCCGACCGAGGTCATGTCGTCGGCGGCCTTGAACAATTTCATCTGGATTTCGAAGGTGCGATTCAGGCTCATGGTGGCCACCATTTCTTCGACTGCCGTCACATTGGCGCCTTCCAGGTGGCCGGCCTTCACTTGCACGGTCGGGTCGGTGCCCAGCAACTGGCCGTCACGCGCCACCAGCAGGCCCGCTTCATTCTTGGTCAGCTCGGACGCTTCGGCGCGCACCAGCTTGAGCTTGTCAATCACCTGCATCTCGGGATTGGCGGTCGGGCCCAGGATGGAGACGGTGCCGTCCTGGCCGATTTCCACCTTGCGGTGCACCGGCAGGGTGATCGGGCCGCCTTCGCCCAGCAACTGCATGCCGTTGACGGTCAGGGTGCCGTCGGCATCGAGCGTGATGGCGCCGGCGCGGGTGTAGGCTTCGCCCGTCGGGCCCTGCACGGCGAAGTAGCCAGGGCCGGAAATGGCCACGTCCAGGTCGCGGCCGGTCTGGCGCAGCGCGCCCTGGCGGTCGGTCACGGCGTTCGACTGCATCTGCGACATATGGCGGTCGTCGTAGCCATAGCCGGGCAGCTTGGCAGCCTGCGCCAGCTCGAGGTTGGCGCGGAAGCCGTTGGTGTCGAGGTTGGCGAGGTTGTTGGCGTGCACCTGCTGGCCACGCATGGCCCGCTCGGCGCCGCTCATCGCGGTGTAGATCAGCGCGTCCATTCAGTTGGCCTTTATTACAGGGCTTGCATCAGCGACTGCAGCATCTCGTTCTCCGCGGTGATGACCTTGGAGTTGGCCTGGTAGTTGCGCTGCGAGGTCATCAGGCTGACCAGCTCCGAGGTCACATCGACGTTGGAGGTTTCCAGCGAAGCGACCGTCAGTGCGCCGGCGATGCCCTGGCCGGCTTCGGACAGGTTGGCGTTGCCGGACTGCACGTTGGCGGTCCAGGACGTTTCATTGACCGGGGTCAGCGCATCTTCATCCGGGAAGGTGGCGATGGCCAGGCGGGCGATGGCTTGCTTTTCGCCGTTGGAGTACTTGGCCACCACGTTGCCGGCCTGGTCCAGTTCCACGCCCACGTAGCTGCCGGCCGCGTAGCCGTCGGCGGCGTTGGTCGAGGTGGTCGATTCGCCTTTCTGGAAGGTGGTACCGGTGTAGTCGATCTCGACGGTCATGGCGGCTGCCGGGGCGGCGGCGAAGCTCAGGTTGTGGGCATAGGAGGCGCCGCCGTTGGCCGCCAGGTCCAGCTGGCCGCTGGTGTCGAAGGTCAGGGTGTAGGGCGAACCGCCGGCGGCGCCCAGGTCGGTGCCGTCCACTGCCGAGTACACCTTGACGGTGCGCGCTGCCACGTCTTTCACGAAATACTGGGTCACGGTGTGTTCATTGCCCAGCGAGTCGTGCACCACGGTGACCTTGGACATGTTGTACATGTTGGCGTCAGGCACCACGGCCGGGGTGACGGTAGCGTTCGGCAGCTTGGTGGTGATATTGCCGGTTGGTACAGTCCAGTCGGCCGACATATTGGCCACGAAATCGATGTTGGTGGTGGCCTTGGCGGTCAGCAGGTTGGTCGGCACCTTGATGTCGCCCATCGGGCCGGCCACCATGCTTGGCGGGGTCAGCTGGAAGCCCTGCACCTTGGCGCCGGCGCTGTTGACCAGGAAATCGGTGGCATCCTTGGTGAAGATGCCGACGCGGGTGTAGTTGGTCTGGCCGGTGGAATCCTTGGCCACGAAGAAGCCGCGGCCATTGATCAGGGCGTCCAGGCCGCGGTTGGTGGCCTGGATGCCGCCGTTCAGGCCGATCGACTGGGTGGTCGAACCGACGTGCACGCCGGTCGGCTGCGCACCGGCGTGCAGCGAGGCGAAGTTGGCGCGGCTGGACTTGAAGCCGTAGGTCCCGGCGTTGGCGATATTGTTGGAAATCGTGCCCAGTTGCTCGTTGATGGCCTGGATGCCGGACAAAGCGATATCGAAACTCATGGCGAGGACCTTTCGTTAAATAGCGGAAGTCGGGGTTTTGCCCCGGAATGCGGTAATGGCGGAAGGCGATACCTCGCCCACGGAATCAATCTTGACGGTAACGCTACCGGCGGCGCCGACCTGAACGCTGTCGAGGCGGCCCTGCACGGCCAGCGGCGCGTTCGGGTTGCTCTCGCTGGCCAGGCGCATGGAATAGCTGCCGGCTGGCAGGCCGAGCGCGGCAGGGTCGATGGTGAACTGGTGGGTGCCCGCAGGCAGGGTGCCCATGACGATTTCAACCTGTTGGCCGTTGCTGCCGGTCAGCACCAGGCTGGTCTTGGCCGAGCTGCTGCCCAGGGTCGCTTCGCCCACCACCTTGTGGCCATCGATGTTCACCTGGCTGGACTGCACCATCACGTCGGAGCCGACCTGGGCGCCCATGGCCAGCACCTGCATCGATTGCAGCACGGAGGCGTTGGCGGTGGTCAGGCTGGCCAGGTTCTGCAGCGCTTCGGTTTGCGAGAGCTGGGTCAATTGCTGGACGAACTGCGAGGGGTCTTGCGGCGACAGCGGGTCTTGGTTCTTGATCTGGGCCACCAGCAGCTTGGTGAACATGTCGCGCCCTTCGTTGGAGGCGCCGTTCAGCGCCACGCCGGTCGGGTTGCTGTTTTGCGCAGCAGCGTTGGTAAACAGGTTGGTTTCCATCAGGATTCACCGAGTTTGAGCAGGGAAGCCTGCATGCCGCGGATGCGGCCCAGCACTTCCACATTGGTTTCAAAAGCACGCGAAGCCGACATCATGTCGGTCATCTCGGCCACCTGGTTGACATTCGGGTAGAACACCATGCCGTCGGCATTGGCCAGCGGGTTGCCGGGCTCGTACACCTTCCGCAGCGGTTCGGCCGACTCGACCACGTCCAGCACCTGCACCCGGCCGCCGGCTGCGGCGTCGACGTTGTCGTCCATGACGGTGGCGAAGACCGGCTTGCGGGCGCGGTAGGTTTCGGCCTCGCTGCCGGCCACCGAGTCGGCATTGGCCAGGTTGGAGGCGACGGTATTCAGGCGCACTGTCTGTGCCGCCATCGCCGAACCGGCAATTTGCGCAATGTCTTTAAAGCTCATGAAAAATCCCCTTATTGACCGTTGATGGCTTTGGCGATGCCACGCAATTTCATGTTGATGAAGGTCAAACTGGTTGCGAAGTCAGTTGCATTTTGCGAGAAAGCGGCTTGCTCCACGCCAATTTCAACGGTGTTGCCGTCGCCGCTGGGGTGGTAGGGCACGCGGAACTTGGTTTCACCATCTCCCTCGAGGATTGGCTCACCGGACAGCTCCGCTTCGACGCGCGCCAGCGACTCCTTGAAGTCGATATCCTGGGCTGAATAGCCCGGCGTATTCTCGTTGGCGATGTTCGATGCCAGGACGCGCGTACGTTGCGCGCGCAGCTGCAATGCATCCGCATGCAAACCCAGCGCGTCCTTGAAATTAATGGCCATTGTTGCTCTCCTCTGGTAATGTCCCAGCGAATTTACAGTCTAAAGGTATTGCCCATGCCCAACAATCCCATTGTACAGGTTTTCGGTGGAATATTGCTCATAGGAATTTTAAATTTCAGACTTGCAACTGCTTCAACAATGGAAGAATTGCTAAGCAAAGTGAAACTAGCTGCAGAAAAGCAATTGCAAAACAATGCAGAAAGCCAACGCTGGCTGGAGCCGAAGTTCGATGTCGAAGTCATAAAGACCAATCGCGTCATTCCTTCCTGTCCCTCTGAGACACGGGTTGAGAGCCTGGACCAGCGCGGCATCGCACGCATGCGTTTCGTGGTGGTTTGCCCAAGCTTGCAAGGTTGGCGCTATGAGTTCCTTGCCAAGGGCAAGGTGTCGGCAAACGTTGCAGTTGCTGCCACCGATTTAATTTCCGGAAAAATTCTGTCGCCTATAGACTTGTTGCGGGAGCGCCACGATATCACCTTGATTCCCGATGCTTTTTCCGACTTTGGCGAGCTCGAGGGGATGGCTGCGCGGCGCACCATCCGCGCCGGCGAAGTCATTCGGCAGAATATGTTGGCAGCGCCACAACTGGTCAAGCGCGGCGACCAGGTGCGCATCGTCGCCAAGCGCGAGCAGATCGAGGTGTCGATGGCGGGCGAAGCCCTGGACAATGGCACGCGCGGCGCCATCATCCGAGTGAAAAACAGCAGCGGCACCCAGATCCGGGCGCGCGTTATTGATGCTGGGACTGTTGAGCCTGCAGACTTGCCTTGATGCTGGCGGCAACCCGGCCCAGCTTGTCGGCGTAGGCGGGATCGGTGGCATAGCCGCCGGCCTGCAGCGCGTGTGCAAAGGCTTGCGCGTCGCTGCCGGTGTTGAGGGCGCGCCGGTAGCGTGGATTGTCGAGCAGCATGCCGGCATAGTCTTCGAACGAGCCGCCCATGTCGCCGTAGCCGCGGAAGCGCTCGTTGCGGCTGTGCGCGACGCCGTCTTCCACTTCCAGCGTGGCCAGCGCCTGCACGGCGCCCTGCCAGTTGCCGCCAGCCTTGATGCCGAACATATTGTTGCCCGGGGCATGGCGGCCCCAGCCTGATTCCAGCGCCGCGTGGGCGGCCACCAGTTCCGGCGCCACGCCAAGCCTTGCCGCGGCCGCTTCCGCATGCGGGCGGATCGCTTCCAGGAAGGCTTGCTGGGCTTCGCTGGGCACCCCGGCCTCGGGCGTTGCCTCGCTGCCGCCGAAGGCGCGCGCAGCAATGCGGGCGCGCAGGGCGGCGCCATCGGCAGTCAGGGCGTTGCCGGCGCCGGGCGCAGCGGCGCCCGGTGCGTCGGCTGCCGCAATATAGCGTGCAACTTCGGCATGCACCTGGCGGAAGGTGGCGCTGCCCGCGCCGCCGCTGGCGGCCGGGGAAGGGCTGAAGGCTGCCGGCAGCGCAGGGCGCGTCGCGCTCATATTGCTGACGGTGGCTGCCGTGGCCTGGGTCGGCGCGGTGGCGGCGGTAAAGGCCCGGAAAGGCGTGAATTCAGACCGGCTCATAGGTTTGATCGTCGCCATGCAGCACGCGCTGCATGATGGTGTATTGCTCCGCCAGCAATTCGGCATTGCGGCGGCCCATTTCGCGCGCCGTCTGCACCATGCCTTCCAGTTGCGCCCAGTCGGCTTCGAGGCGCGCACGCGCATCGGGCTTGAGCAGGGTGAACACTTGTTCCATGGAGGGCTGGGCGCCGACCAGGCGGGTTGCCAGTTCGACGCGCTGGGCGCGGCGCGCTTCCAGCACATCGACCAAAGCGCCGATTTCTTTAGCGATTTCGCCCAGGCGTTCGCTCTGGTGGCGGATCGCCGCTTCAAATTGCTGGGCAATCAGGTCCAGCATCTGCTGGTAATTGTGCAAGTCCGCCTTGATGCCGTCGAGCAGCAAGCGCATGGCGTCCTGGCGGCTGATCTCGCTCACTGCTCGCCCCGGTGGAACTTCTGGATCAGGCCGGCCAGCTTGCCGGCGTCGAACGGCAGTTCGCCCTTGGCCAGGGCGTCGCGCAACTGCGCCACGCGCTCGTGGTCGATGTCGCCCATCTCTTTCATGGCCTGGATGGCGGGTTGCATCACGGCCGATTCCAGCTCGCGCCGGGCGGCCGGGGCGGCGCTCGGGCGCGCCGCGTCGGCCGGCGCGCTGTCGGCCACGGTCTGCACCGGGGTGCCTGGGGTAGAACCGGAAATCCTCATACGGTTTCCTCTTGACTTAACATTAATTGCCATTGCTTTTCCCCTTGCCAGGCAGCAGTTGTTGTCGCAATTGCTGCAACAGGCCGGGTTCGGGCAAATCCGATTCCCGGATGATAGCAGTCTTGCTGCTTGGCATGCCAAACATATCGGCGATGGCTTTCGCCTGCGTGTTGGTCAGGATCAGCAGTTCGATCCGGCGGTTGACGCCAGCATCGGCCCGTTTGGCATCGAGCGGCGCACGGTCGGCCATGCCGACCACCTGCAGCACGCTGTCCTGCGGCATGCTGCCGGCCAGCAGCTGCGAGCGCGCGGCCATGGCGCGGTTGCTGGACAGGTTCCAGTTGGAGAAGGCCTTGTAGCTGGTATCGGCATACTGCGAGGAGTCGGTATGGCCGACGATCAGCATCTGGTTTTCCATCTTGGCGAACAGCGGGCCCATGCTCTGCAGCAGGCGCGCGAACTTGTCGGTCGGCACCGCCGAGCCGCGCACGAACATGCCCTGGCTGTCGGTATCGTGCAACATCACGCGCAAGCCATACGGCGTGACCACCGATTCCAGATTGCTGGCCAGGCCGGTTTCCTCGCTCATCCTGGCGAGCGTCTTGGCCAGCAGCTTGAGGTCTTCCGGCGTTTCGTAGCGCACCCGGTTTTCCGCCGTGTCGGTCGGGCTCTTGTTGAAGCCCTGGGTGGCATTGCCGTCCACATCGGTATTGCCGGTGCGCGGCATCGGGAAGCGTTCGATCAGGCTGCCGCGCGGGCCGCCCACCTGTTCCGGCATCACGCCCTTGCCGACGTCGGTCTTGCTGCCGTCGGACTGGGTCAGCACGTGTTCCAGCGATTCCTGGTTGCGCACGGCCATCAGCCATAGCACCAGGAACAGGCACATCAGGGCCAGGCAGAAGTCGGCAAAGGCAACCTTCCAGGCGCCGCCATGCTCGTCGTGCTTGTGCTTGCCACCGCCGCGCTTGACGATGGTTTGCTCATGGTGCTTGTCATGCGGCTTTAGCACGGCCACCTCCTCGGCGCGAAGTCGATTCCGGCTCGTCGCCGCCTTCCATCGCATTGATCCAGCCTTCGAGCTGGGCGAAGCTAGGCTTGATGTTCAGCTGCACCAGGCGGCGCCCGGCGTCGATGGCCAGCAGCGGCGGCTTGCCGGCCACGTGGGTGACCAGCACCACTTTCACGCATTCCATGGTGGACGCTTCCTGGCTGACCAGCTGCTTGAGCATGTTGGAAATCGGGTCCAGCACGCCGTAGCAGAAGAAGATGCCGATGAAGGTGCCGACCATGGCGGCGCCCACGTGCTCGGCGATCTCGGCCGAGGTGGCGCCTTCGCCCACCGTGCCCATGGTGATCACGATGCCCAGCACCGCGGCCAGGATACCGAAGCCCGGCATGGCTTCGCCGATCTTGCCCAGCGACTTGGCCGGCTGGGTCAGTTCTTCGTGGATGGCTTCCAGTTCCTGCTCCAGCACGCCTTCCAGTTCGTGGGCGTTGATCTTGCCCATGGCCATCAGGCGGAAGTTGTCGACGATGAAGGCCAGCAGCTTGGGCTCGTCCAGGATCAGCGGATAGCGCTGGAACAGCGGCGATTCGCGCGGCGCTTCGACGTGGGCGTCAAGTGCCTTCAGGCCGCCGGCCGCCAGTTGCAGCAGTTCATACATCAGCAGCAGCAGCTGGCGCTGGAATTCCGAGTCGTACTTCTTGCGCGACATCAGGTGCTTGACCTGCACCATGGTTTCCGACAGCACGTGGCGCGGGTTGCCGATGACAAAGGCACCGATGCCGGCGCCGGCAATCACCAGCAGTTCCAGCGGCTGCCAGATCGCAGTGAAGTGGCCGCCCATCATGGCGTAGCCACCGAACACCGAGCCAAACACGATCATGATGCCGAATAGTTGCTGCATGGTTTATGCCTTTCGATTGGTCTTCCAGGTGGGCTGCGGCTCAGGCCGCCAGCACCGCTTTCATCTTGTTCAGGGCCTGCTTGTTCAACTGGCAGACACGGGCGTCGGTCAGGTCCAGCACGGCGGCGATTTCTTTGTAGCTGAGCTCGAATTCGTAATACATCTGGATCACGCGCTGCTCGCGTTCGTCCAGGCCGTTCAGCGCCTGTTCCAGGCTACGGCGTATCATCAGCTGCTCTTCGGGGCCGGCCACGCCGCCGGTGTCGGCCAGGGTGTCCTGCAGGATGTCGTCGAAGCTGGCGATGGTCTCGGCATTCTCGTCCAGCAGATAAGCCTGGTAGGCCTCGGCATCGAGGCCGAGCGCTGTCATGATTTCCTGTTCGCCCGGCTCGCGGCCCAGCTTGCGCGTCAGCTCGCGCACCGCATCGCGCATCTTGTGGCTTTGCTGGCGCACCGCGCGCGGGCGCCAGTCCTGGCGGCGCAGCTCGTCGAGGATGGCGCCGCGCACGCGCAGCGCGGCGTAGCTGCCGAAGCCGGCATCGGGCTCGCCGTAGCGGCGCAGCGCTTCAAGCAGGCCCATCAAGCCAATCTGCTCCATGTCGTCGCGGTCGATCGCGCCTTGCACCTGCGAATTCAGCTGGCGCACGATGCGCTTGACCAGCGGCGCGTAGGCGAGCAGGTGCTTCTGCTCGTCGGCCACGCTGACTGCGGCGTAGCTCTCGGCATAGGGATCTGCAACCGTATCCACCAAGCCCATGGCCTTTACTCCAGGATCAACTTGCCAATCATCACTTGCTCGAAGGGGCGTTCGCGCGCCTCCTTGGTGTAGGCTTCATCGTAAGCCTTGTTCAATTCCTCGACAAACTGGTCAATGGTCATCATCGACGCCTTTTCCATCGGCAGGGCCGACAGGGCGCGCACGGCAACGCTGCGCAGCATCGGGAGGGCTTCCTTGGCTTCCTTTTCCTGCTTGGCCGTGGTCGAGATGACGAGGTCGGCCGACATATAGTGCGGCACGGTCTCGCCCGGCTGGCGGCGCAGCATGACGATGACTTTCTCGATGGTCAGGTACTTCAGGGGCTCGCCCGGTTTTTTCTCCTCGGCTGCCGCCTTGGCCGGCTCGGCGCTCTTGCCTTTCATGAGCCAGACGGCGCCGCCGGCGGCGCCTGCACCCACCAGCAGCACGGCTGCCACGATCAGGACCAGTTTCTTGTTCATCTAATGCTTACTCCCGTTCGCCCAACATGGCAAAAGTGGTGTTGCCGGCATCGCTGCCTTCCAGGGCGCGGCCCGGCTGGCGCTGCTGTTCGCGTTGCTGCTGCGCGTCCTGCTGGCGCTGCTGCTGGCCGCCATCGGCCAGGCTGCGCGCATTGCTGGAAGACACCGTGACGGCTACCTCGCCGAACTGGCGCTGCGACAGGTCCTGGCGCACGGCGTCGCCGATGGTGTTGAGCTGGCGCAGCACTTCGCTGTGGCTGGCGGCGATGTTCACCTGCAGGGCGCCGCCGCTGTGGCGCACGGAAATTTCCACGCTGCCCATGTTTGGCGGTTCCAGGCGGATCACGGCGCGCTCGTCATTGCGAGCCAGTTGCAGCTGCAGGCGGTCGCCGAGGGCGGCGCGCAGCGGCTGCTGCCATTGCTCCGGGCTGCCGCTCAATTGCAGCGTATCGCCGGGCTGGGGCGCGGCTGCATTGGCCAGCACGCTGCGGAAGCCGGGCAGGGCGCCGGCATCGGCCGGCTGGCGCTGGCTGTCGGCCAGCAGGCTGGCGCTGTCCTTGGCGGCCAGCGGGGCGGCCGTGCTGTCGGCGGCCTGGCCTTGCAGGGCGTTGAGCGCGCTGGCCAGGGCTTCGCTGGCCGAGCTGCGGGTCGCCGCGGCGGGCGTGGCGGCCGGCAGCACCGGGCTGGCAGCAGGGCGGGCTGCCGCGGCGAGCAGGGCGCTGCGGGTGTCGGGCAGCGGTGCTGCCGGCGCCCTGGCGGCCTCGGCCTGCGCGCCGGCGCCGGCTTCACGGGCGGCCAGGGCGCTGGCCTGGGCCTGCTGGCGCAAGAGCAGGCTGCTGGCGTTGGCCTTGGCGGCGGGAGCGGTCAGGGCGGCGGCGACGGCTGCCACGCTGTCGGGCGTGGCGCCCGGCGTGCCGCCGTTCAGCGGCAGCGTGCCCATGGCAGGCAGCATGGTGGCCAGGGCGGCCGCGGCGGCTGCCGTGTCGTCGGCAGGCTTGGCCGGGGTGCTTTCCTGGTCGGCGCTGCTGCCGGCCATGGCGTCCAGCAGGGCGCCGAACGGCGCCGGCACCATGGCGGCGGCATCCAGCAGCACGCCGGCCAGGCCGCTGGCCGGCGCAGCGCTGTCAGCCGTGCTGCCGCGGGCCGCATCGGCCGCTGCGGCGCCGTTGGCGGCCGGCGGCGGCAGGCCGGCAGCGCCGGCGGCTGTTGGGACGGGAGCGGCAGGGGCCGCAGGCAAGTTGATCATGCTCAGGTTCCGGTTGCAGCGTCACCGCTGTCGAGGGCATAGGCAAGCCAGCCCTCTCTGTTGTTCGTCATATCGCTCAGGTGCTGGCCAGTCTCGACGGTGGCGCTATCAACTCTTGCCACAGCCGCGACGTGCAAATCACGCAGCGCCGCCAGCGCTGCGCGCTCGGCCGGCGTCCACGCACCCTGCGCTGCCAGCGCCGGCAGGGTGGAGGTCATCAAAGTATTAATCGCCGCCAGTGCCGCCCAGTCGCTGGCGGCAGTGGCGGCGCTCAGCTGCTGCGCAAGCTGCAGCAGCGTCCCATGCCTATCCATGCTTGTCGTGCACGCCTTGCCAGCCGGCGCGGATCGTGGTCAGCAGGCCCACCACCTCGTCGATGACGGCAGGGTCCATGTCCACGCCGGCGCGGTACAGGCGGGCAGCGCAATAGTCGTACAGGCGGCCCAGGTTGGCCACCACCTCGCCGCCTTGCTCGAAATCGAGCGAGCTGGCGAGGCCGTTGATGATCTCGGTGCACTTGTCGAGGCTGAGCGCCTTTTGTTCGTAGCGCTTGCCAAGGATGTGGCCGCGTGCACGGGCCAGCTCTTCCAGCAGGCCGTCGGTCAGCACCAGCACCAGTTCGATCGGCGTGGCGCGGGCCGTCTGTGCATCCAGGTTCGTGGCGTGATAGCTGCCGTAGGCGTCGTGGTCCATTGTTTAAGACTTTCAGGAATCGGATTTGCTGAACATCGCTTCAAACATGCTGCTCGTTCCGCTCATCTGGGACTGCAGGGATTGCAGCTGGGTGAACTGGTTCAGGTAGCGCTTGTAAGCGTTGTCGTATTGGGTTTCCAGCGCGGCCTGGCGGGACACGAGCTGGGACTGCAGTTTGGCGTTGGCATCCTTGCGGGTGGCGAGCTGGCCGGTGCCGGCCTTGGTCCAGCTGTTGACCAGGGTATCGAGGTTGCCCAGGACGCCCGTCGGCATGGTGCCGGTCTTGCCCAGGATCGCGTCCAGGCCGGTCGGGTTGGTGGCCAGGGTCTTGTCCAGGCGTGTCTTGTCCAGCGCCAGGGTGCCGTCGCGCTGGGCCGTGACGCCATAGTTGACCAGGCTGACCCCGCCGACCGCCGTGCGCAGCAGCGATTGCATGCGCGATTTCAGCGAAGCAAGGCCGGCGTCGGAGGCATAGATGCCGCTGGCCGTGCCTTTGGCAACGTTGCCGGCTGCCGTCAGTTCGCCGATCGAGGCCAGCATCTTGTTCCACTGGTCCACGAAATTCTGCACATTGGTCGCGGTAGCGCTGCTGTCGCGCGCGACATTCAGGGTGACCGGCACGCCGCCCGTCTGGGCCTTGGTGAAGGTCATCGAGACGCCATCGACCACATTGAAGGTGTTCGACGCTTGCGTGATCTTGTTGCTCGGATCGCCGCCCGGGGCACCGACCCAGACCACGGCATCGGTGCCGTTCTGCAGCACGCGGTTGGCATCGGCCAGCTGCGCCTGCAACGCTGGATCGCCCAGGTTGGTGGTGTCGATGCCGGCCACGCCATTGGCCTGGCCGGTCACATTGGAGGTCAGCACCAGCCGGGTCTGGCCGTTGACGGTCAGGGTGGAGGCGGTCACGCGCGAATTATTGGTCGCCTCCATATTGATGGCAGCGGCAATTTCTTTCGCGCTCAGCGTATTGTTCAGGTCCTTGTCGCCGTTGGCCAGGCTGACGGTGAAGCTGCTGCCATCGGCCAGCTTGACGGACAGGGTGCCGGCGGCCGCGCCGGTCACGGCCGAATCGGTCATGCCGCTGTAGGACACCTGGCCGACCGTGGCCAGCTGCTCGACGTAGAACTGGTAATTGCCGGCGGCCGCCGAGGCGGTTGCCGTGGCCGTGCCGACATCGGAGCTGAATGTTGCCTTGTTGGCTACAACCGAGCCGGACGAGGTCGTTGACGACAGGGCGCTGCGGAAGGTGCCCAGGGCCGAGCTCAGCTTGCTCAGCGCCTTGTCGATCGCCGTCGCGGTAGCAGACTGGGAATCCAGCATCGACTGGCGCCCCTGGATATACATCTGCGCCAGTTGGGTGGCCGTGGTCTTGGGATCGTAGGTGGGGACAGAAGTAGCCATTTCTCGTGCTCCGAAGAAATTAAATGAAGTGTACCAAGGTAAGAGGCGACCAAAGTGATGACTTCATGAAATATTCGGTTCAGCCTTTCATTTATGTCCGCGGTACCACAGTTGGGTTGCCAGTTCGTCATGCCGCTTGCGCTCTTGCGCACGCTGCGCAGTGGCCGCTGCGTCCTGGTGGCGCTCCAGCACCTGGCCCAGCACTTCGCGCTTGACGTAGGCGGCGGTCAGGGCGCGCTGCGACACGGCCATGTCGGCCTCGTGCATGTGCAGGTTGAGGCGCTGGCTGTCGGCCATGGCCATCACGCCTTGCTTGTAATCGCCGCAATTGATGGCCAGGGCCATCGGCAGGCGGCCGGACGGGCCGCTGCTTTCGTACAGGGTGGTCAGCTTGTCGAGCGTCTTCCGGTAGCGGTCGCGCACGCTTTCCTTGGCGGCCATTTCCGTTTGCAGTTTGTCGACTTCATTGCTGCGCATGTCGACCAGGGTCGACAGGCTGCGAATAGTGGTTGTCGTCATGCCATGAGCCTTTCAAGTTGGTCCACGCAATTGGCGTAGGGGGCCGGTTCCTTGGTCCCCTGGCACAGGAATTCTTCGATATGCGGATGCAGGTTGACAGCCTTGTCGGTGACCGGATCGGCGCCCGGCACGTAGGCGCCCAGCGGGATCAGGTCGCGCACCCGTTCATGGCGCGCCATCGAGGCTTTCAGTGCACGCGCCGCCAGCATGTGCTCGCGCGTGATCACATGGTTCATGCAGCGGCTGATCGAGGCGGCAATATTGATCGCCGGGTAGTGGCCGCGCTCAGCCAGTTCGCGCGTCAGCACGATGTGGCCGTCCAGGATGGCGCGCGCGGTGTCGACTACTGGATCCTGCTGGTCATCGCCTTCGGCCAGCACGGTGTAGATCGCGCTCATGCTGCCGTATGGATTTTCGCCATTGCCGGCCGATTCGACCAGCTGGGGCAGGGCGGAAAACACCGATGGCGGATAGCCCTTGGTGGCGGGCGGCTCGCCCAGTGCCAGCGCCACCTCGCGCAGTGCCATCGCATAGCGCGTCAGCGAATCGACCAGCAGCAGCACGTTCTTGCCCTGGTCGCGGTAATGGGCCGCGATCGAGTGGCACAGCTCGGTGGCCATGATGCGCATCAAGGGCGACTCGTCGGCCGGCGCGATGACCAGCACGGCTTTCTTCAAGCCTTCCGGACCCAGCGACATTTCAATGAACTCGCGCACCTCGCGCGAACGTTCGCCGATCAGGCCCACTACCACCACGTCGGCCACGGTCTGGCGCGTGATCAGGCCCAGCAGCACGGACTTGCCGACGCCGGAACCGGCCATCAGGCCGACGCGCTGGCCCTTGCCCAAGGTCAGCATGCTGTTGATCGCGCGCACCCCCACGTCGAGTGCATCGACTACCGGCTGCTTCCTGAGCGGGTTGATGCGCGGCGGCTGGGCGTCGAGCGCGTATTCACCGCCCAGCTTGCCCAGGCCATCGATCGGTTCGCCAATGCCGTTCACCATGCGGCCCAGCCAGCTGTCGCCAATCTGCAAGCTGCCTTTTTCGTTGGACGGCAGCACGCGTGCGCCGGTGGTCAAGCCGGCAGCTTTCTTGAACGGCATCAGGAAGGTCAGCTTTTCGCGGAAGCCCACCACTTGCGCGTCGAGCCATTCGCCATCGACTGTCTCGATCTGGCAACGCTGGCCGGTATGCAGCTTGCAACCGGTAGCCTCCAGCAGCAGGCCGGAAGCCCCCACCAGGCGCCCGGTCGGGGTGGCCAGCGGTACGTCATCGAGTTCCAGTTTGCGCAGTGCGTCTGCAATCATTCTTCGCTCTCAGCGTCGTCACCGCCATCGGCGGCCTGCAACTGATTATCGACCTGTTCCATGACAGCAGCAAGACGCTGGTGGCAACCGGCATCGACTTCGCTATCGCCGGCACGGATGCGGCATTCGCCCAGGTCGAGGCGGGCATCGCCGATCAGGTTCCAGCGCTTGGCGCGCTTCGGATCGACTTCCATGATGCGTTTGACTTCTTCCGGATTCAGGTAGACATCGATCTCGTCGCGCGTTGGCGGCATCGAGGCCAGGGTCTCGTCGACCAGGGCCATGATCTGCACCGGCTGCAGCGCGAGCTCGGCGCGGATCACGTTGCGCGCCACTTTCGCCACCAGGTCCACCACTTCCTTGCGCTGGGCGGCGCGGTAATCGGCGCGCAGCTTCTTCAGCGATTTGAGCATGCCGTCGACCGGGCGCGCCAGGTGGTCGAAGCCGACCAGGGTTTCCTGGCGGCCTTCTTCACGGCCCAGCTCCACGCCTTGCTGGCGGCCGGCTTCAAAGCCGTCTTCCTGGCCGCGCTGCAAGCCGATTTCATAACCGTCGCGCTGGCCCTGCTCGAAACCTTCGCTGACCGAAGCCTGCCATTGGGCGGCATCGGCCACGTGGCCCTGGCCGGCGACGCGCTGGCCATTGGCGCCGTGCACGTACTGCTGCAAAGGCGGGAAGCGGTAAGGGCGGAACTGTTTCATCACTCGACCACCGTTTCAGCGAACAGCTGCACTTCGACTTCGCCGGCATCGGCCAGCGCCTTGACAGTGGCCATGATTTCCTGGCGCGTCGCTTCGATGCGCGACATCGGCACCGGGCCGGCGCGGCGCATCATGTCTTCGAAGGCCTGCGCCTGGCGCTTCGGCATGGTCTTCAGCACCGCGTCGCGGATCGCCTGTTCGGCGCCCTTGAGCGCGATGGCCCACTGCTCGAGCGGCACTTCCTCGATGATGCGGGTGAGCGTGACTTCGGTCTGGGTCGACAGGATGAGGAAGTCGTACATCTGCATCTCGATCTGTTCCACCACTTCCGGGTCGTGGGCGCGCAGCAGCTCGACGATCTGGGCGCGGTTGCTGGGCAGGCGGTTCAGGATCTCGGCCACCTGGCGCACGCCTTCCACGCTGGTCGACTGCGAGTCGAACGAGGACAGGCAGCGGTTCACCAGTTCTTCCAGTTCCAGCAGCAGGTCGCGGTCGATCTCGTCCAGGCGCGCCATGTTCAGCAGCACCAGGTCGCGTCCTTCCAGCGGCAGCGCATCGAGGATCTGGCCGGCCAGCGCCGGCGGCAGAAAGGCCAGGAACACCGCCTGCATCTGCACGTGTTCGTTGGCAATGTAGTCGGCCAGCCACTTCGGCGAGGCCCACTGCAGGCGCGCCATTTTCGGGCGCAGCTCGTCGCCGTAGATGTTGTTCAGTACGGTATTCGCGATATCGCCGCCCAGCGCCAGGTCGAGCGAGCGCTTGAGGAAGGAGCGCGAAGCTCCGTGCACGCCGGACTGCTGGCGGTAGTCGTCGAAGAAGGTCTGCATGGCGGTCTTCACTTCTTCCACCTTGATGCCGCTCATGCGCGACATGACCTGGGTCACTTCCAGCAATTCTTCACGCGACAGGCAGCGCAGCACGGCAGCAGCCGGCTCTTCGCCGATCGACAGCAGCACGATCGCGGCTTGCTCGACCGGGCTCAGGCCCTGTTCCTGGTCCAGGTTATTGTTGATGTCGGCCATTTTTCTGCATCCATTGTTTGACGACTTCGGCTACGCGTTCCGGCTCTTTCTCGGCCAGAACCTTGAGGTGGTCCACCATCACGTCCACCGGCGAACCGGCAGGCGGCAAATCGTAGTTTTCCAGCAGCGGCACCATCGGCATCTGGCTGCCTTGCAGCGCTGCCGGCTTGGCGCCGGCTTCTTCCTGCGCTTGCGGAGAGCCTAGAGCAGCTGCCGCGCCGGCGGCGCCCGGCACGGCCGTCGCGCTGCCCGGGATCGGCGTAGCCTCGGCCTGGCGCGCCGCCGCGCCGGCCAGGGCCGGCTTGGCCGCCTGCGCCGGCGTGGCCGGGGCGAAGCGCGCAGTCAGCAGGCGCAGCAGCGGGCGGGCCAGCAGCAGGTAAGCCAGCAGCAGGGCCACCGCGTAACCAAGCCAGTTGACCGAATCGACCACCGTATCGCGTTCCTGCCACCATGGCACGTCGGCCGCCTTGGCAGGGAAGTTCATGGCGCTTACCACCAGCTTGTCGCCGCGTTCTTCATTGATGCCCAGGCCGCTGCGCAGCACCTTGTCGATGTTGGCAATCTCAGGTGCGGTCCAGCCAGTCTTCGGGAAGGGGGCGGCAGCCTGTGCCAGCACCACGGCCACGTTCTGCCGCACCAGGCGGCCGCGGGCGCGCTTGGTCTGGGTGATGCTGCGGTCATAGGCGAACTGGCGCGTGGTCGCGTTCTTGCGCGCGGTGCCTTCCGGCGCCTGGCCGGGCGCGCCAGCCGCGCCGGCTGCGGCCGCTGCATCGGCCGCCTGCTGCTGCGGCGGACGGTTGGACAGGGTGCCAGGCACGCCCATCGCGATGCGGTTGCGGTCCTGCTCTTCGCGCATGGCTTCGCTGGTTACCTTGGGGTCGGCGCCATATTTTTCAACGGTTTCTTCGACCTTGTCGTTGTCGACATCGGCGGTCACGCTGACGCGGAAATTGCTGTCGCCAACGATAGGGCCCAGCAGGCCCTTGATGTTGGCGCGGATTTCTTCCTGCTGGCGCTTGGCGTTCTCATTGGTCGAGGTCGAGGCATCGAACGCCTCCGTCAGGTCGACGTGCGAGGACAGCAGGTTGCCGGCCTGGTCGACCAGGCTCACACGCGCCGGGCTCAGCGAAGCGACGCTGCCTGCCACCATGTTGACGATGGCGGCGATATGTTCAGGCGCGAGCGTGCGTCCTGGCTTGGTAGCGATAACTACGGAGGCCGACGACTTCTCGCCATCGCTCGACACGAAGGAAGTGGACTT
This sequence comes from Pseudoduganella sp. R-43, assembly GCF_049913255.1. NCBI lineage: Bacteria > Pseudomonadati > Pseudomonadota > Betaproteobacteria > Burkholderiales > Oxalobacteraceae > Pseudoduganella > Pseudoduganella sp. R-43. Next base: position 4,193,532 of record NZ_CP183988.1, on the reverse strand, counting down.
GGCGATCGACAGGTGCACGCGCGCATGGGCGATCGCGTCGAGGGTCATGATCGAATTGGCCAGTTCGCCTTCCAGGCCGCGGCGGAAACGCACGTCCTGCACGAATTGCGAGACGCCGAGCGGGTCGTTCTTGTCCATGAGTTCCAGGCCGGCCGGCAATTGCGCGGTCACGCCCTTGGCGGCGAGCAGCATGCGCACCTGGCCCAGCTTACCTTCCGGCACCAGCACCTGGCCGGTTTCCGGATGGATGCGGTAAGAAATCTTTTCCGCGTCGAGCACGTTCATCATGTCGGCGGTCGCGACTTTTTCGCGCTGGCCGAATACCGGCTTGTAGCCGCTCTGGTCCTTCCACAGGATCATCAGCACCAGCGCCGTCACGCCGACAGCGAGCAGCAGCAGGGGATACAGGTTCTTCAGGACAGCCGGCGGCACCGCTGGTGCCGCAGCGCCGCGCCAGCGTCCGAGGGCGGACTTGAGGTTAGCAATCACGTCAGGTCTTTCGAGAAGGAAGGCGGAAACTACAGATTACAGCGGAAGCTTGATCAATTCATCGACCGCACCCATCACCTTGTTGCGCACCTGCATCAGCATCTGGAACGACAGGCTGGCTTCCTGGCTGGCGAGCATGGCGCCCACCAGGTCGTCGCTGCGGCCGGCATCGACATCGGCCATCTTTTGACCGGCATCAAGGTCCTGCGCATTGACGCCGGCAATGGCGTCTTGCATCGTTTGGGCAAAGGAAAAAGTGGCGCCCGGCTGCGGCGCGTTGAACTGGGCGGCAGGTGCGATGAGGTTGGCGTGCTGCGTCAGCTCGGCGGCCGCATTGTTCAGGGATGCCAGGTCGGCCTTGATCAGGCCAGCGAATTCATTTGCCATAAAACACCTCAGGTTGGTTGCGTCAGGGCGCGCTTTCGTTACCAATACTGCAACACCATTGACTTCCAGTCACTAACCAACAATCTGGACTAAATGTTAAATGGTGCCGTACGGGAACATGCAGTGTAACCCGATTTCTGGTTCGTAACAACCGCTTACAAATCGCAAAACTACTTATAAATCATGCACTAAGGATAGTTTTTGCAACCAACTGATGTTACATTGCAATAATGAAGCTTACTCTTTGGAAACTTTTATGTAAAGTCTTTTTGACCAAAGAGCTACTTGATTCATGGCAATACTGAGGGATTTGAGTTATTCTACGCTTCCAAGATCATCCTGAGCGCAGAACTTTGCGATAGGATTGCAGCAGACGGATGGCCAACTATGACTACCTCTCAAAGCACTGTGCAATACGAAGTACTTGACCCTTGCTTGCTGGGGCGGCCGGTACACCGGCTGCCCGAGTTTGCCGCGCAGTTGCGCGAAGACCTGGCCCAGGCCATGCGCCTGAACGTCCACCGCCGTTACTGGGGCACGTTCCAGGTGGACGATGTGTCCTTCAGCCGCCTCGACGGCAGCGAAGCGCGCCAGCGCTGGCTGGGTTTTGCAGCGCCTTCCGGGCAACTGGGTTTTGCGTTGGAGCGTAAGATACTGCTAGGCGTATTGAATTACCGTTACGGGCGCGCCACCCGCGCCGATGCCGCTGTTGACGAACAGGCCGTGCGAGTTACCGCTACCGAGGAACGCCTGGCTGTGGTTCTGGGGCAACAGCTGGTGAGCATTCTGGCAGCGCGAATTGAAAGTAACCTGCCTGCAAGCGGGCGCGAACTTGGCGAAGAGGAAAGCATCAAGGCAAGCAGCGCCGCCCAGCCCGGCAAAGGAAGCTGGGTGGTCACTGTTTCGCTCAGCGATGGCGAACTGCAGGGCAAGGCCTGGTTTGCGCTCGACAAGCAAGTGATGGGCAGTGTGCTGGCCGGCCTGATGCCGGAGCGCGATGCCGGCAAGAAGGGCAACAAGCATCCAGGGCCGCTGGCGGCGCGGCTCCAGGTTGGCCTGAGCGGCCGGCTGGTTTCCAAGGAAACCACGCTGGGCGCCATGTTCGACCTGCGTGTGGGCGATGTCATCCCGATCAGCCTGCACAGGGCAGACGTTATGCTCGAAGAATCCCGCCTGTTTACAGCTGCGGTCACTGAGCACAAGGGCAAACTCTGCTTAACCTCTTTTGAAGATTCCGAATGAACATGATGAATAACCCGAACGGTTCCAACGACTCCATGCTGGACGATATGTCGGAAGAAATGATCATCGACCAGGTATCGCAGGATTTGAGCGACGTGCCGGCGCCGCGTGCCGGCCGGCGCGACCTGCCTGCCATGATGCGCAAGATTCCCGTCACGCTGACGCTGGAGGTTGGCTCGGCCCGCCTGTCGCTGCAGGACCTGATGCAGATCGGGCCGGACAGCGTGGTGGAACTCGACATGCTGGCCGGGGAACCGCTGACCATCAAGGTCAACGGCACCGCGATCGGCCGCGCCGAGGTGGTGGTGGCCGGCGAAAACTACGGCCTCAAGGTCATCGATCTGGACGGGTTGAACCTCGACATGATGGCGCCATGACGGCGCGCCGCCTGGTGCCCGGCCTGGCGGCCGGGGCAGTGCTGCTATGTGCCTGCGCGCCCGCGTGGGCCCAGGATTTGCTGGCCGGGGTGGTCCCTGGCGCCAAGACCGACTTGTCGGTGAAGATGCAGATCCTGGTCATCATGACCCTGCTGGGCTTGCTGCCCATCATGGTCATGATGATGACCAGCTTTACCCGTTTCGTCATCGTGCTGTCGCTGCTGCGCCAGGCCCTGGGCCTGCAGCAGGGCTTGCCCAACCGTATCATCACCGGCGTGGCGCTGATCCTGACCCTGCTGGTGATGAAGCCGATCGGGGACGCGGTGTGGCGCGACGCTTTCGTGCCCTACGACCAGGACAAGATCGGCTTGCAGGATGCGCTGAAAATTGCCGAGAAGCCGATATCGCGCTTCATGCTGGCCCAGACCAGCAAGGCTTCGCTCAGGCAGATCGCCCACCTGGCCGGCGAAGACGCGATTACCAATCCCGCCGACCATGCGTTCACCGTCAAGCTGGCGGCGTTTGTCTTGTCTGAATTGAAGACGGCATTCCAGATCGGTTGCCTGCTGTTCATTCCCTTCCTGATCATCGACCTGGTGGTATCGTCGGTGCTGATGGCAATGGGTATGATGATGCTGTCGCCGCTGGTGATTTCGCTGCCGTTCAAGCTGCTGCTGTTCGTGCTGGTCGATGGCTGGACATTGACTGTCAATACGCTCGTGACGAGCATACAGGCCTATTAGGTGACAAAGCGATGCTGACGCCCGACGTGGCCGTCGACCTGATCGTCGAGGCCCTGCATATCGTAATGATCATGGTCATGGTGCTGGTGGTGCCAGGGCTGGTCGCGGGCCTGCTGGTGGCGCTGGTGCAGGCCGCGACGCAAATCAATGAGCAGACGCTGAGCTTCCTGCCGCGCCTGCTGGTCACCCTGCTGGCCATTGTCCTGACGGGGCGCTGGATGTCCAGCTACCTGATGGATTATTGCGTGTCGATCTTCCAGCGCGCGGCAACTCTGGTGGGGTAGCGGGCCATGGAACAGGTCCTGGCAAACCTCCTGGTGTGGCTGACGGCAATCTGGTGGCCTTTCGTGCGCTGCATGGCCATGCTGAGCGCGGCGCCGGTGCTGGGCGAGATGATGGTGCCGGTCACTGTGCGGCTGCTGGTGTCGCTGGTGCTGGCGATCATCCTGCTGCCGGTGACCCAGGGGCAGGCGGTGCAGGGCATCGACCCGATTTCGGTGCAGGGCATTGCGGTGACGCTGGAGCAGGCGGTGATCGGCGGCGCGATCGGGCTGGCATTTCATTTTTCGATGTCGGTGATCGGCGTGCTGGGTTACCTGGTATCGAGCCAGGTCGGCTTTTCGATGGCGGTGATGAATGACCCGCTGAATGGCACTTCGTCGGACGTGGTGTCGGCGCTGCTGTCCATGCTGGCCATCGTCGTTTTCTTTTCGATAGACGGCCACCTGGTGCTGGCCGGCGTGATCGGGCAAAGCTTCAAGGCCTGGCCGCTGGGCGGCGGTTATTCGGCGCTGCTGTTGCAGGCGGTGGCGTGGAATGTGGCATGGATCTTCTCGGCCGCCATGCTGCTGGCGATACCGGTGGTGTTTTCCGCGCTGGTGGTGCAGCTTGGTTTCGGTTTCCTGAACCGCGTGGCGCCGACGCTGAACCTCTTTGCGCTGGGCTTTTCGGTGATCACCGTTTTCGGCCTGCTGATGCTGGGCCAGGTGGTGCGCTTCATTCCGCAGCATTACATCCGCATGTCGAGCCGTGTGCTCGACATGATCCAGCAACAGATGGTGCCTCATGGCTGACGATAGCGGCGGCGACAAGTCAGAGAAGGCTTCAGCGCAGAAGCTGAAGAAATCCCGCCAGGAAGGCCAGGTGGTGCGTTCGCGCGACCTGGCGACGGCCATCGGCATCCTGGTGTCGCTCAAGCTGTTCGTGTACATGCTGCCGGACTACCTGCTGGATTTCCGCGAGATCTTCCACCAGGCGTTTGCGCCGCTGGAAGGCGAGGGCGCCCTGGAGAACGTCATGAGCACGGTCTGGCTCAGTTCCGCGCTGCTGCTGGTGAAGATGGTGTTGCCCTTGTTCGTGGTGCCGTTGTTTGTCGTGCTGGGCGCCATGGTGCCGGGCGGCTGGGTGATGAGCGCCAAGAACCTGCAGCCGAAGTTCGAGCGCTTCAACCCGGTGACCAACCTGGGGCGGCTGTTCTCGAAGAAGCATGGCTTTGAACTGCTGGTATCGATCGGCAAGGCAGCGGTGCTGGGCTGGGTGCTGGTGCACATCGGCACCAGTACGGTCAACGAGTACACGCGCCTGCAAGGGCTGGGACTGAATGAAGCCATGATTTCGGGCGCCAACCAGATGCTGAATGGCGTGATGGCCATGGTGGCCGTGTTCATCATCTTCGCCATCATCGACGTGCCGGCGCAGGCTTACTTCTTCGCCGAACAGCAAAAGATGTCCAAGCAGGAGCTGAAGGAAGAATACAAGTCGCAGGAAGGCCGTCCCGAAGTGCGCCAGCGCATCCGGCAACTGCAGCGAGCGATGGCCGAACGGGCTGCGCGCAAGATCGTGCCGGGCGCCGACGTGGTGATCGTCAATCCGGAGCACTATGCGGTGGCGCTGAAATACGACGAGAAGCGCGCCGAGGCGCCGTTCGTGCTGGCCAAGGGCGTCGACGAAATGGCGCTGTACATCAAGCGGCTGGCGCAGGAGAACGGCATCGATGTGCTCTCCCTGCCGCCCTTGGCGCGCGCAATTTACAATACCAGCCAGGTCAACCAGCAGATTCCCGTGCAGTTGTACCAGGCTGTTTCCATGGTCCTGCATTATGTGCTGCAGCTGAAGGCGTTCCGTGAAGGGCGCCGTCCATCGCAGCCCAATCCGCTGGAAGCGGCGCAGGTACCGGTTCCAACTTCCATGAGTGAGGCAGCAACCATATGAATTTCCTGAAGGGCTTGTTCGCAGAAGCGGGACGCCACAAACTCGCCACGCCGGTATTCCTGCTGGCGATCCTGGCGATGATCATCCTGCCATTGCCGCCTATCCTGCTGGACGTCCTGTTCACTTTCAATATCGTGCTGGCCCTGATCGTGATCCTGGTCAGCGTGAACGCCAAGCGGCCGCTGGACTTCTCGGTCTTCCCGACGGTGATCCTGGCTACCACGCTGATGCGGCTGACGCTGAACGTGGCCTCGACCCGCGTGGTGCTGCTGCACGGCCACCAGGGCACGGATGCTGCCGGTAAGGTGATCGAGGCCTTCGGCCAGGTGGTCATTGGCGGCAACTACGTGGTCGGCATGGTGGTGTTCGTGATCCTGATGATCATCAACTTCGCCGTGGTGACCAAAGGCGCCGAGCGAATTTCCGAAGTGTCGGCGCGCTTCACCCTGGATGCCTTGCCGGGCAAGCAGATGGCGATCGACGCCGACCTGAATGCGGGCCTGATCAACCAGGAAAAGGCAGTGCAGCGCCGCAAGGAAGTGGCGACGGAAGCGGACTTCTACGGCGCCATGGACGGCGCCGCCAAATTCGTGCGCGGCGATGCGATTGCATCGATCCTGATCCTGATCATCAATATCGTCGGCGGTGTCGCCATCGGTACCGTGATGCAGGACATGAGTTTCGGCGATGCGTTCAAGCAGTACGCCCTGCTGACCATTGGTGACGGCCTGGTGGCGCAGATTCCGGCGCTGCTGCTGTCGGCTGCGGCGGCGATCATCGTGACCCGCGTGTCCGAGACGGAAGGCGCCGACTTCGAATCCCAGGTGGGCCAGCAGTTGCTGGCATCGCCGAATGTGCTGTTCAGCGCTGCGGCCGTGATGGTGATCCTCGGCCTGGTGCCGGGCATGCCGAAGTTGAGCTTCCTCACCTTTGCCGCGGTGCTGGGTTATGTGGGCTGGCGCCTGTACCAGCGGCAGGGCGCGCCGGTGGTCGACAACATCGCCGCCATCGAGGCAGCGCTGCGCGAAGAGAAAGTGCCGGAGCTTGAATGGCAATCGCTGCCCGTGGTACAGCCGTTGCAGGTTTCGCTGGGCTACAAGCTGGTGGGGATGATCGACAAAGCGCATGGCGAAGTGCTGACCAAGCGCTTGCGCGGCGTGCGCCAAAGCCTGTCGGAAGCGATGGGCATGGTGCTGCCGCAGATTAACGTGCGCGACGACCTGGGGCTGAAGCCGACGCAGTATGCGGTAGTGCTGGGCGGCTCCACGATTGCGGTGGCCGAAGTGTTTGCCGAGCGCCTGATGGCAATCGCGTCGCCCAACGTTTATGGCCAGATCGACGGCATCCCTGGCGTGGAACCGGCTTATGGCATGCCGGTGACCTGGATCGAGGCAAAGGACAAGGCGCATGCACTGGGGCTGGGCTACCAGGTGGTGGAAGCGCCAAGCGCCATCGCGACCCATGTGTCGAAGCTGATTCGCGAGTACCTGCCGGAGCTGTTCCGTCATGAAGACGTGGCGGCATTGATGGATCGCCTGACTGCCTTGTCGCCGAAGCTGGCTGGCTCGCTGGACAAGGCGCTGACGCACACCCAGTTGCTGCGCGTGTTCCGCGTGCTGTTGCAGGAGTCGGTGTCGCTGAAGGATATCGTGCCGATTGCCACGACGCTGCTCGACTCGTCTGAAACTACCAAGGACCCGATCCTGCTGGCAGCCGAAGTGCGTTGCGCGCTGCGGCGCCAGATCGTGTCCGGTCTGTTCGGCCAGAAGACCGAGATGCTGGCCTTTAACCTGGGCGGCGAACTGGAAAACATGCTGCTTGGCTCCCTGAACCAGGCGCGCCAGACCGGCAAGGTGGTGCTGGATAACTATCCGATCGACCCGCACCTGCTGGCGCAATTGCAGGTGAACATGCCGGTGGCGCGCGAGCAGATGAAGCAGCAGGCAACCCCGCCGCTGCTACTCGTGCTGCCGCAGATCCGGCCGCTGCTGGCGCGTTACGCCCGCTTGTTTGCGCCTGGGCTGCACGTTCTGTCGTATAACGAAGTGCCGGAGAATCGCGAAGTTTCGATTATCGGTACGGTGGGCTGAAACCGGCAAACCAGGGTCAGACCCGGAGGGTCAGACCCTGTACGGTCTCCAGGTCCCGGGTTTGGTTGTGCGCCTCTGACTTTCGGCGAAGATCAATACCGCTCAACCCGAACCCGCTGCCCGAAGACCGTACGGGGTCAGACCCTTGGGTCTGACCCCGGTTCACCGGTTTTGCTGGTAGAATCCCAGCGCCTGCAACGTGCAGGCAAATAATTACGTCTTCGGGGCGGGGTGCAATTCCCCACCGGCGGTAAGGACAGCAATGTCCAAGCCCGCGAGCGCCTGCCTGGCTGCATAGGGCAGGGTCAGCAGACCTGGTGCGACTCCAGGGCCGACGGTATAGTCCGGATGAAAGAAGATGTGCGCTGTTGCGCGTGGATGCCTGTCCGCCTTGCGGGCTGGGTAGCTGCGCCTATTCGCTTGCCCTGGAGCGTTTTTCGTTAACTTTTAGCGAGGAGCGTTTCCTATGTTGTCCCCTGAATTGTCCCTTCAAAGCACCGACCTCGAAGCCCGTATCCACGCGGCGCTGGAAGCCATGCGGGCCGGTATCCCTGTCATCCTGCTGGACGACTTCGACCGCGAGAACGAGGCCGACCTGATTGTCGCCACCGATCGCCTGACGGTCGAGACCATGGCCCTGACGATCCGCGAATGCAGCGGCATCGTCTGCCTGTGCCTCACCGCCGAAAAAGTGCGTGAGCTCGAACTGCCACCGATGGCTGCTGAAAACGGCAGCAAGTACGGCACCCCGTTCACGGTCTCGATCGAGGCACGCCACGGCGTGACAACCGGTGTGTCGGCCGCTGACCGTGTCACGACCATCCGTGCCGCCGTGGCGCCTGGCGCACGCCCGGAAGACGTGGTGCGGCCCGGCCACGTCTTCCCGCTGCGCGCCACGCCAGGTGGTGTCCTGATGCGCGCCGGCCACACCGAAGGCTCGGTCGACCTGGCCAGCATGGCTGGCCTGTCGCCATCGGCCGTGCTGTGCGAGCTGATGAATCCGGACGGCACCATGATGCGTGGCGACGCCATCGAGCGGTTCGCACAGTTGCATGGGATGCCGATCCTCACCATCGCCGAATTGATTGAGTGGCGAAAGCGCAGCTGATTTCCGGTCACGGAGCGGTCAATAGGTCGACGCGGCGAACGTCCGGTCCAGGCTCTCGAAGTTTCGCTGGACTATGCAGCCAGGTGACAAGGACAGTCGCTGCCATTGCGCCGAGCAATTGGGCAGCGACATAGCCGGGTACATCTGCAAAGCGTATGCCTGCCACCGTATCCGTCGCGGCCCGGGCCAGGGTAAGCGCAGGGTTGACGAACGAGCTCGATGCGGTGAACCAGTAAGCGGAAGCGATGTAGGCAGCGACGGCAAACGGCGTCAATGACGGTCGGCTACGTGCGCAGCCGCTGGTCACGAAAATCAGGCCGAAGCTTGCCATGAACTCGCTCCACCACAGCGCTGCACCGGTCCTGGAGAGGGTCGCCATGGCAAACAACGGTTCGCCGAACATCGCGTGCGCAGCGGCAATGCCGGCGAACGCGCCGAAAACCTGCGCCGCCGCGTAGGGGAGGGTGTCGCTCCACTCCATGCCGCCTTGCCAGGCTTCCGACAGCGTGACGACCGGATTGAAATGGGCGCCGGAGATCGCGCCGAACGCCATGATCAGCGCCAACAGGCCGGTCGCGCTGGCGACTGAATTGGCGAACAAGGCGATTGCGGCATTGCCGCCAGCCAGGCGGTCGGCCATGATGGCGGAGCCCACCACCACGGCCAGCAACAGTGCCGTGCCAAGGCCTTCTGCGGCAAGGCGTCGCGCGAGCGTCATGCCTGGGCGCGAACGGCATCGACCGCGTCGAGGATCGCTTCACCTGTGGCAGGGGCGCGCAGCGGCGGATTGATGCGGTAGTTGCCGACCGAGGCCACGGCATCGCGAATGGCCAGGAAGACGGAAAACGGCAGCAGCAGCGGCGGTTCGCCGACCGCCTTGGAACGGTGGATGCTGTCGAACGGGTTGCGGTTCTTGAACAGGCGCACGTTGAAGTGATCCGGGCAATCGGACACGCCCGGGATCTTGTAAGTAGACGGTGCGTGCGTCATCAGCTTGCCGTGCTGGTTCCACCACAGTTCTTCGGTTGTCAGCCAACCCATGCCCTGGATGAAGGCGCCTTCCACCTGACCTGTATCGATGGCGGGGTTCAGCGAATTGCCGGCATCGTACAGGCAGTCGGCCTTCAGCAGCTTCCATTCGCCGGTCAGGGTGTCGACGATCACCTCGGACACCGAGGCGCCGTAGGCGTAGTAGCCGAAGGGGTTGCCGCTCATGGTCTCGCGGTCCCAGCTCAGCCCAGGCGTGGCGTAAAAGCCATCGGACCACAGTTGCACGCGGGCCAGGTAGGCTTTCTGCACCAGGTCGGCGAACGGGATCACGGTTTCGCCCGCGAACACGGTGCCGTTGGCGAGGATGATTTCCTCGGCGGCCACGCCGAACGACTTTGCGGCGAAATCCACCAGGCGCCTGCGCAGCGTGTGCGCGGCATCCTGCGCGGCCTTGCCGTTCAGGTCTGCGCCGGTCGAGGCGGCGGTGGCGGAGGTATTGGCGACCTTGCTGGTATCGGTGGCGGAAGCGCGCACGCTGGACAGCGGAATCCCCAGCTCATGCGCCACTACCTGGCATACCTTGGTGTTGATGCCCTGGCCCATTTCGGTGCCGCCGTGGTTCACCAGGACCGAGCCGTCGACGTAGATGTGTACCAGTGCCCCGGCCTGGTTGAAGTGGGTGACGTTGAAGGCGATGCCGAACTTCACCGGAGTCAGCGCCAGGCCTTTCTTCAGCACGGGGCTGGTGGCATTGAACGCATGGATGGCTTCGCGGCGGGCGCGGTAGGCGGTCTCGCTTTCCAGTTGCGCCACCAGTTCGTGGATGACGTTGTCCTTTACCTTCTGGCCGTATTGCGTGATATTGCGGCCTTCCTCGTCGTTGCGGCCGTAGAAGTTCAGCTTGCGCACGTCCAGCGCATCCTTGCCGAGATTGCGGGCGATTTCATCGATGATGTATTCGATGGCGATGGCCCCTTGCGGGCCGCCGAAGCCGCGAAAGGCGGTATTCGACTGTGTGTTGGTCTTGCCTGCCATGGCGCGGATGTCCACGTCCGACAGGTAGTAGGTGTTGTCGAAGTGGCAGATGGCGCGCGTTGCCACTGGTGCGGACAGGTCTGCCGAGAAGCCGGCGCGCGTCACCATCTGCACTTTGGCTGCGGTGATCAGGCCCTGGCTGTCGTAGCCGATTTCGTACTCGTAGTAGAAGCAGTGGCGCTTGCCGGTAACCATCATGTCGTCGTCGCGGTCGGCGCGCAGCTTTACCGGGCGTTTCAATCGCGCGGCGCTGACTGCGGCGCAGGCGGCCCACAGCGCGGACTGGGATTCCTTGCCTCCAAAACCACCCCCCATGCGCCGGCATTCCACCACCACGGCGTGTGACGGATAGTGCAGGGCGTGCGAGACCACGTGCTGCATTTCGGTCGGGTGCTGGGTGGAGCAGTAGACGTGCATGCCGTTGCCTTCCCTGGGAATGGCATAGGAGATCTGGCCTTCCAGGTAAAACTGCTCCTGGCCGCCGACGTGCAGTTTGCCTTTGAGGATGTTCGGGGAGCGCTCGAATGCTGCCTGCGCTTCGCCCCGTGTCAGGCGCATTGGCGGCACCACGAACGATTCTGCGTCGCGCGCGGCTTCCGGCGTCAGGATGGCTGGCAGTTCTTCGTACTGGATATCGGCCTTGCGGGCGGCGCGGCGCGCATTGTCGTGGGTGTCGGCTACCACGATGAAGATCGGCTGGCCGACGTATTCCACCTTTTCTTCGGCGAGGATCGGGTCGTCGTGGATGATCGGGCCGCAATCATTGGTACCGGGGATGTCCTTCCAGGTGTACACGGCGGCCACGCCTGGCATGGCTTTCACAGGCTCCAGGTTGAGCGACAGGATGCGTGCGTGTGCCTTGGCGGAGAGGCCCAGCGCAGCGTGCAGCGTGCCTTGCGCTTCGGGGATGTCGTCGGTGTAGACGGCTTCGCCGAGCACGTGCAGGATGGCCGATTCATGCGGATGGCTCTGGCCAACTTCGGACCAGCCCTTGGCGGCGCCGAGCGTCATGAACTGTTCGGACTTGCTGTTCATGCGGCGGCTCCTTCCTTGAATGCGTAAGCGTTAACGTAAGTGCTTGGTATGGCGTCTTCCGGGCGGGTCTCCATCCAGAAGCGGCGCAGCAGGTTTTGTGCAGTGCGCATGCGGTAATTGGCGGAGGCGCGCATGTCCGTCAGCGGCGTGTAGTCGCGTGCCAGGGCGTCCATGCAGGCGCGCAGAGTGGCCTCGTTCCACGGCTGGCCATTGATGGCTGCTTCGGCCTGTGGTGCCCGGCGCGAAGTCGCCGCCATGCCGCCGTAGGCGATGCGGGCATTGCGAACGACGCCGTCTTGAAGTTCGAGCGAGAAGGCGGCGCACACGGCGGAGATATCCTGGTCGTAGCGCTTGGCCAGCTTGTAGGTGCGGAACTGCTGGCCGGTGCGCGGCTGGGGGATGCGCACGGCTTCCACGAATTCGCCGGGCTGCCAGTCCTTCTTCATGTAATCGAGGTAGAAGTCCTGCAGCAGCAGGACGCGCTGGCCTTTGTCGGAACGCAGCACGATCTCGGCGCCGAGCACGATCATCCATGGCGCGGAATCGCCGATCGGCGAACCGTTGGCTACGCTGCCGCCCAGGGTGCCGGTGCTGCGGATCGGCTGCGAGGCGAAGCGCTGCCACAGTTCGTGCAGCGAGTCGTTCGGATAGAGCTCCAGCACGGCTTTGTAGGCGTCGTCCAGCGAAACGGCAGCGCCGATCTCCAGCTTGCCGTCGACGCTGGCGATACGGTGCAGTTCCTGCACCTGGCGCGTGTAGATCACGTCGCCCAGGTTGCGCATCTGCTTGGTGACCCACAGGCCGACGTCGGTCGAGCCGGCAAGGATGGTGGCGGTCGGCTTGGCCGCGCGCAGGGCCGTCATTTCGGCCAGGGTGCGCGGCGCGTGGAACGTCTGGCCGTCGTGGGTGTAGCTGAACATGGTATCTCGTTGCAGGCCTTGCAGGACTGCCTTCAATGCGTCGCGGTCGAAGCCGACCGCCGGCAACTCGCCCATGCGGGCGGCTGCATCAATAATCGGGCGGTAGCCCGTACAGCGGCACAGGTTACCGGACAATGTCTCATCGATCGTTTTGCGGCATGGTGGGGTGGTTTGGCCTTCCTGTTTCAAGTACAGGCTCCAGAGCGACATGGCGAAGCCGGGAGTACAGAAACCGCATTGGGAGCCATGGCATTCCACCAGGGCTTCCTGCACCGGGTGCAGGCCGCCATCTGGCTGTTTCAGGTCTTCCACCGTGAACACTGCCTTGCCGTCCAGGGTTGGCAGGAACTGGATGCACGAATTCACGTTGCGCATTTCCAGTTCGCCATCCACCAGCGAGCCGATCACCACGGTGCAGGCGCCGCAGTCGCCTTCGGCGCAGCCCTCCTTGGTGCCGATGCAATGCAGGTCTTCCCGCAGGTGTTGCAGCACCGTGCGGGTGGGGGCGGCGGAATCGACTTCCTGCACGCGCCCCTGGTAGAAGAAACGAATCGGTTGGGACATCTTTGCTACTCCTTGCTTCAGCCGGGGATGTAAATCATTTTGAACAGGAACACGCCTGCAACACACCAGATCATTGCGCTGACTTCCTTGTATTTACCGGTCAGCAGTTTCAGGCCGGCGTAGCTGATGAAGCCCAGCGCCAGGCCATTGGCGATCGAATAGGTGAAGGGCATGACCAGTGCGGTGACCACTGCCGGAACGCTTTCGGTGGTTTCGGCCCAATTCACTTCCGCCAGTTCGCGCAGCATCAGGCAGGCGACGAAGAACAGGGCGGGTGCGGTGGCGTAGGCGGGGACCACGCCGGCCAATGGCGCGATGAACAGCGCCGCCAGGAACAGGCAGGCGATGGTGACGGCGGTGAGGCCGGTGCGGCCGCCCGCCTGCACGCCAGCGGCGCTTTCGATGAAGGCGGTGGTGCTGGAAGTGCCCATCACGGAACCGGCGATGATGGCGCCGGAGTCGGCCAGCAGCGCCTTGTTCATGTTCTTTGGCAGCTTGCCGTCTTTCATCAGGCCGGCGCGCTGGGCGACGCCCATCAGGGTGCCGGTGGCGTCGAACAGTTCAACCAGGAAGAACACCATCACGACGGTGAACAGGCCGTGCGACACCGCGCCGACGATGTCCAGCTTCATGGCCGTCGGCTCGATCGATGGCGGCAGCGAGACGATGCCGTTGAAGTGGTTGCCGCCGAAGAAGAAGCTCAGGGCCGTCACGGTCATGATGCCGATCAGCAGGGCGCCGGTGACGCGCAGGCGGTCCAGGGCAACGATCACCAGGAAGCCGATAATTGCCAGTACCGGTGCAGGTTTGTGCAGGTCACCCATGGTGACGAAGGTAGCGGGGCTGGAAACCACGATGCCGGCGTTCTTCAGCGAGATCAGCGCCAGGAACAGGCCCACGCCGGCCGGGATGGCGATGCGCAGCGACGGCGGAATGGCGTTCATGATCTTCTCGCGAATGCGCAGCAGGCTGACGATCATGAAGCAGCAGCCGGAAATGAACACGGCGCCCAGTGCGGCTTGCCACGGGAAGCCCATGCCTTGCACTACGCCGTAAGCGAAATAGGCGTTCAGGCCCATGCCAGGCGCCAGGCCGATAGGGAAGTTGGCATACAGGCCCATGATCAGGGTGCCGACGGCGGCCGCGACACAGGTGGCCACGAAGACCGAGTCCTTGGGCATGCCGGCATCGCCGAGGATCGATGGGTTGACGAAGATGATGTACGCCATCGTCAGGAAGGTTGTAATGCCAGCCAGCACCTCGGTGCGCACGTTGGTGCCGTGCCCGCCGAGCTTGAAATAGTTGTCCAGGAATTGCATTTGGGTTGTCTCCGTTTAGTTTTTAGCGCCCGAAATCCCGCCTCTCCGGGCGGGCAAATATGGCGGCCCTGCGCTGCTTGTTTTAACAATATCGTTGAAGGTCTCCTTTTCGGCTTCTATGCCGGGGCATATTGGCTATCTCGAATTAGCTATAGTTGCGCAAAAAGCTCAGCAGGATGCGGGCCGACAGGTCTGCGTCATCGTCCGTCATGGTCTCCAGCGGGTTGTGGCTGATGCCGCCGTTGCCGCAGCGCGTGAACAGCATGGCGACGTCGGTGACGCGCGACATCAGCATGGCGTCGTGGCCGGCGCCGGAGGCGAGGTGGAAGGCAGGGATGCCGTGGCGCTCCACTGCGGCTGCCAACTGCTCCATCAGGCGCGGCGCGCAGGGGGCGCAATCGGCGGCAACGGTTTGTTCAATTTGCCAGGTGATGTGGCGCCTTTCGCACACTTTTTCGATGTGGGCGAGGATGTCGTCCACGGCAGCATCACGCGCTGCATTGTTGGCTGCGCGGATGTCGAGCGACAGGGTACAGGCACCCGGGATGACGTTGGTGGAACCGTTCGGCACCTGCAGCTGGCCGACGGTGCCCACCAGGGCAGAATCCTGGTCCTGTGCGCAGCGCTGTTCCACGTACAGGATGATTTCGGCGGCGGCGGCGGCGGCATCCTTGCGCATCGGCATGGGGGTGGTGCCGGCGTGGCTGGCGACGCCTTTCAGCTCCACCAGGTAGCGCTTGCTGCCGGCGATGGAGGTCACCACGCCGACCGGCAGGCCGCGCTCCAGCAATACCGGGCCTTGTTCGATATGGACTTCGACGAAGCCAAGCAGGTCGGATGGATCGCGGGCGATGTCGGCAATCGCGTTGACGTCATGATCGGCGTCGGTCAGCACGTCGCGCAGCAACTGCCCATCGCGGTCGCGCAAGTCCAGCAGTTTCGGATCGAACTGGCCGATGACGGCGCTGCTGCCGAGGAAGGTGCTCTTGAAGCGCACCCCTTCTTCTTCGGCGAAGCCGATCACCTCGAGGTGGAAGGGCAGGGTTTCGCCGGTTTCATGCAGGTGCTTGACGACGGCGATGGCGGTCAGGATGCCCTGGCGGCCGTCGTACTTGCCGCCGTTGCGCACCGTGTCGTAGTGCGAGCCAGTGAGAAGGGTGCGTGCCTGCGGATCGGTGGACAGGTAGCGGCCCACTACGTTGCCGACCGCGTCAATGTGGGCGTGCATGCCGGCCTCGCGCATCCACTTGGCCAGCTGGTTGGCGGTGCGGCGGTGCACAGGCGTCATGTAGGTGCAGGTGAGGCCTTGCTCGTCCTCGCTGATCGCGCCGATCTCTTCGGCCCATTCCATGATGTCGCGGCCCATGTGCGGCACATAGGACAGCAGGGCGTTCAGGCGCATCTCTGCAATGCGGTGGATCTGGCGCAGCGCCTCGCGCTGTTCGTCGTCGGCCTGGTTGCGCAGCCGGCGGCGAAAGGCGGCAATGATGGCCTGGCGCGACAGGCCTTTGCCGTCGCCGCCCTTGACCGCCAGGATGAAGGGGAAGCCGAATTTGCTGTTGTAGGCGGCGTTCAGCTCCTGCAGCGCGGCGAATTCTTCCTTGGTGCAGAGGTTGAGGCCCGCCTTGGCCTGCTCACCGGTGGATTCAGGCGTCAATTCGCCGGCCACGGCGGCTTTGCCGGCAAGCTCCGGGTGGGCGCGGATCAGGCCCAATTGCTCGTCGTCGCTGGCATCCGTGACGACCGTTTGCAGGCCCAGTTTCAGCTCGTCGACGGTGCGGAACGGGCGCTGCGCGGCGGCGCGCTGTGGAATCCATGGGGAATGCTCATACAGGCCGTGCAGGATCTCGGTAAAAGTCTCTGCGTCGCAGGTATTCAGTCGCTTCAGGCTCGTCATCGTGCTTCGGGCCGCCGCCTGGCGACGGCCCGCTCCAAGTAAGGTGTTCTGGGGAATGGCGAATTGATAATAGAGGCCCGGCGGGCGGGAGTTATAACGCTGGGCCGATATCAGCTATCTGGGGCGGTTTTATTTCACCAGCAGGCGGGCGGCTGCGCTGACCTGTGCGCGCAGCCACTTGTGCTCGGTGGCGTGGTGGGCACGCTCGTGCCATAGCTGGTAGAAGCTCAGCGGCGGGAAATCCAGCGGTACCTTGTATGACTTCAGGCCGAGCAGGTTTTCGTAGAAATTGGCGAATTGTTTGCCACTCGTCAAAACCAAATCTGTTTGCTGCACGATGTAGGGCAGCATGCGGAAGTGTGCCGATTCCACAACAATATTGCGCTCCATATCGCGCTCTTCGAGGAAGGAATCGATGTTGCCGTGGTAGCCGGGCAGTATTTGCGCTGGGGCAACGTGGGGCAGGGTGAGGTACTCCTCGGGCGTCATGCCGTCTTTCGGCGTGCGGCGGGCGTAGGCGCTGTTGGCGCGCATCAGGCACACGATCGGGTCGTCGAACAGCTTGGAGATGTGCAGGTGCTGGGGCGGCTCGTCCCAGTTGCCGACCACCAGGTCCAGGTCGCCATCCGACAGCAGGCGCACGTAATCGATGTCCGGTCCCAGCGAGTGGATCACCAGGCGGCTGCGCGGCGATTCGCGGCGCAGGCGGGCGATCACCTCGGTGAAGAACTGGGTGTTCATGTAGTCCGGCGCGGCGATATGGAAGGTGCGCGCCTCGTCCTGCGGCACAAACGCAGCCTTGGGGCTGAACAGGCTTTCGGTTTCGTCGAGGATGCGCTTGGCGGTCTTCAACAGGCTCTCGCCGTGTTGCGTCGGCACCATGCCGCGCCCGCCGCGCACCAGCAGCGGGTCGCCGGTCAGGTCGCGCAATTTGCGCAGCGAGCCGGAAATGGAGGGCTGCGGCTGGTTCAGTTTAAGCGCCACCCGCGATACGTTTTTCTCCACCAGCAGCAGGTACAGAATACGGATCAGGTGGATGTCTAAGTGTTCTGGCAATCTGGACATCATGGTCTCCGAATATTGTTTATTAGAATTTATCGATGAGAGGTTCGCACCTTCCGGGGCGCGAAACTATATCTCCAGGACTATGCGAGTTATATAGGAAATGGAAGGTCTCCCGCGCCCGCAACCGATATCGTTTCATCCACGCAGGTCGTAGCGGCGGCGGTATAACGACCGTTTGGTTCACCTGAAGTGCCCGCCAGAGGCAGGTGAACGGACTGAATGGATAAAAATCATGGAGACTTTATTCGGCCCTTACGGGGTGGAATGGCTTAACTTGCTGGTTCGCTGGCTGCACCTGATCACAGGTATCGCCTGGATCGGCGCCTCGTTTTACTTCGTATGGCTTGACAACTCGATCCGTCCCCCCAAGCCTGGCAGTCCGCTTGCCAAGAAGGGCGTGATGGGCGAGCTGTGGGCCGTGCACGGCGGCGGCTTCTATAACCCCCAAAAATACCTGGTAGCGCCGGATGAACTGCCGGAAGACCTGCACTGGTTCAAATGGGAAGCCTATGCCACCTGGCTGAGCGGCTTCGCCATGCTGTTCATCGTCTATTACTTCAACGCTTCGGCGATGATGATCGATAAGAATGTGGCGGACCTGACCTCCCTGCAGGCAGTGGCCGTTGGCGTTGGCACGCTGGCGGGGGGCTGGCTGGTGTACGACACCCTGTGCAAGACCGCGCTGGCTGAAAAGCCTGCCGTGCTGGGCACCGTGATGTTCGTGCTGATTGTCAGTGCGGCATATGTGCTAACCCATACCCTGAGCGGCCGCGCAGCCTACATCCACGTTGGCGCGATGATCGGCACCATGATGGTCGGTAACGTGCTGTTCGTGATCATTCCTGGCCAGCGCAAGCTGGTGGATGCGATGGCCAAGGGCGAGTCGCCTGACCCGATCTACGGCAAGCGCGCCAAGGTACGTTCGGTCCACAACAACTACTTCACCTTGCCTGTGCTGCTGATCATGATCAGCAACCACTACGCCATGACCTACAGCCACGCATACAGCTGGCTGGTGCTGGCCGCCATCATGGCTGCCGGTGTGCTGATTCGCCACTTCTTCAACCTGCGCCATGCGGGCAAGGTTTCGCCTGCGTTCCCGATCGCGGGCGTGATCCTGCTGGCGGGCGTGGCTGTGGCGATCGCGCCGGCGCCGCGCAAGGCAGTTGCCGCGCCGGCGACCGTGGCCGCTGCGGTGGATGCCGATGACCACGCCGCGCCAGCCGCCGCTGCCGCACCGGCCGCCCAGGCCAGCCTGTCCAGCGTTCAGCAAGTGGTGACGCAGCGCTGCACCTCGTGCCACTCCGCGACCCCGACCCAGGCGGGTTTCGCATCAGCCCCGGGCGGCGTGATGCTCGATACCGAGGCCCAGGTCAAACAGCACGCCGCCAAGATTTACCAGCGCGCCGTGCAGAACAAGGATATGCCGCTGGCGAACATGACCCATATGACCGACGCCGAACGCCAGTTGATCGGTACCTGGTTCGAAACCAGCGCAAATTAAAGGAAGAGAAATGAGCAACGTAACTATCGACGGCTTCAACCTGACTGCCGAAGAAGTCCTGGCCGTGGCGCGCAACGGCGCCAAAGTCGAGCTGTCCGCCACTTCGCGCGCGGCGCTGAAGGAAAGCCGCGACTACATCGAATCCACCTGGATGCACGACGAAGCGCCGATGATGTACAGCTTCAATACCGGCGTTGGCCTGCTGAAGGATACGCGTATCAAGGTCGAACACATTGAACTGTTCCAGACGCAATTGATCAAGGCCCATAGCGGCGGCATCGGCGAACCGTTTTCGGAAGAAGTGAGCCGCGCCACCATGCTGCTGCGCGCAAACGCCTTCGCCAGCAACTACTCGGCGCCGCGCGTGGAAGTAGTGGACCGCCTGGTGGCCTTCATCAACGCCGGCATCCATCCAATCATGCCGCAGAAAGGCTCCGTAGGCGCATCCGGCGACCTGGCGCCGCTGGCCTACCTGGCAGCAGCCATCGCCGGCTTCGATGAGGCGGAAGTGATGTACAAGGGCCAGCGCATGCCTGCTGCCGAAGCGATTACGCGCGCCGAAGTCGGCCCGGTAAAGTTCGATCTCAAGGCCAAGGATGCTTCGGCACTGATCAACGGCTGCACCGCCTCGCTGGCCTTAGCCGTGCTGGCGGCCAAGGACGCGCGCGACCTGCTGACTGATGCCTGCCTGTCGCTGGGCCTGACGCTGGAAGCCATGCGTGCGGAAATGTCGGCCTTCGACCCGCGCATCCAGCAGGCGCGCCCTCATCCTGGCCAGATCAAGACTGCATCGGTCGTGCGCAAGCTGCTGAAGGGTTCCACCCGCACCACGCATGAGGCACGTGCCGTCCAGTTTCCCGACGAACTGCGACGCACCGACATTCCCTACACCCCGCGTATCCAGGACGTGTACTCATTGCGCTGCACGCCGCAAGTCTACGGTCCCGTGTTCGATGCGCTGGACTACATTGACACCATTGTAAAGAACGAGATCAATTCGGCCACCGATAATCCTCTGATTTTCGGCAAGGATGGCGGCGGCTTCGAGATCATCTCGGGCGGTAATTTCCACGGCCAGTATCTGGCGCAGGCAATGGATTTGCTGGCCATGGCGGTCACGGACCTGGGCAGTATCTGTGAGCGCCGCGTGGCGCGCCTGATTGATCCAACTCTGTCGTGGGGCCTGCCGCGCAACCTGATGTCGGGCCTGCGCGGCGTGAACACCGGCTATCCAGTGGTGCAATGCTCGCTCAGCTCCCTGGTGATGGAAAACCGCACGCTATCGATGCCGGGCAGCGTGGATTCCATCCCATCCAAAGCCAACAGCGAAGACCACATCTCCAACTCCACTTGGTGCGCACGCAAGGCCCACACCGTGGTGCAGAACACGCAGTACATCGTCGGCGTGGAAATGCTGCTGGCCGCGCAGGCGCTGACCATGACCGAGCACCTGCTGCCGGGCTTCAAGCTGGGCGAGGGCACGCAAGCGGCTTATGACGAGATCCGCAAGCAGATCCCGGCTTGCCTGGACGGCGACCGCTGGTTCCATAACGACATCCAGGTGGCGCACAGCTTTGTGACCAGTGGCTCGGTACGTGAGGCAGTGAGTGCAAAGGTCGGTGAATTCATTTAAACCTCGCTGACTTATAAAATGAAGATGGCCCGCGAGGGCCATTTTCATTGGAGCCGTCCTGGCTTGTTTTCAAAATTGCAAGATGGTAAGCTGCGAAAAATTCCGGAGCGAGTCAAGAAATGAACAGGTCCTTTTCGTTGGCATCGGCAATCACCGCAGTGACCATATGTGCGTCCGCGACGACTCATTGTTCTGCGGCGCTTCCCCTGTGCGGAAGCATTTCGACTGATGCGAAAAAGGTATCTCTCGCTTCCATGGATATCAAAACGCAGGTCTATTTTACGCACCGCGAGGGGTCGCTCTTCAAAACAGACCTGGCAAACCAGGGCAGCAAGCGCCTGGCTGAACATGAATTTGCGAACGGCGTGAACATGACGCAATCTTCGGATGGCCGCTGGATAAGCTATCTGGGCGTGCGTGCTGGGGGAACGAGAATGCAGTATTGGCTGCTTGACCGGCATGCCAATTCCAACCGCCTCGTCTACGAACAGCCCTCGCTGGGAGCGTCTTCCCCCTCATTCTCACCGGACAGCAAGTACCTCGTCATCGGGGTATCTGCTGGCCTCTTCCTTTTCGATACAGCGACACTGAAGCGGACGAAATTGACGCTGCCGGTTTCCATTCCGGTAAAAGAAATAATGACATTGACCAGATGGTCAAAAGACAGCACCGAGTTGCTGATTCTGGTGCGCAGCAACCTTCATAATGGACATGAAGTCCCGTTTGAGTTCCTCTCTTATCGGCCGGCGTCGAACTCGTTCGAGAAACTCGCCGCCAAGTACGAATCGAACAGCGGACATTCGTTCATACGAAACGGTCGGGAGATTCCCGCTTTCGAGGATCTGGTCCCGCGCTCATCTTATGCACCCAAAGCGGAAAGTTCTCGAGGTGGGACATGGCACGCGTTTGTCGAAAACAAAGCTGATTCAGAACCGCATGTGCTCAAACTTCGGAACCGCAATGGCAGGATCAAGACAGTCGCCAGCATACTGGGTGCCAGCTGTGGACGGATGCTCATCTCTGGCTGGCTTGATGAAGACCATCTCGTTATCAGGCACGGTTTCAATGAATTCCTCGTAATTGAAGCGAGCAGCGGCAATATCGCGGAGCTTCCCGAGGAGTTGAAAGCCTCCGAGAAATTTACCTGGTAACTTGAGTTTCGCCCTGATCTGGTGGCGCAGGACATTGCCACTTTCGGTATCGTTTTCTATTGTACGCGCCGGTATCCAGCATTTCCATAGAATTACATTTTTCATAATTTAGTGGGAGTTTGTATGATTCGGAAAATGCTTAGAATCACAGCTTCCACCGTTGTGTTGATCTCAATGTCCAATGCTTGCGCACAGGAAGATGCAGTCGGCGAGGTTGAGGTGACCGATACGCTGATCAGCATCAGCGGCAGTGGCCATCAGCGTACGTTTGCTTGCGATGGACGGAAACTCGAGGTCGTCGGTACGGGGCATGTCGTGACCACCACTGGGGTGTGCAGCGAAGTTGAGATCCTGGGCGTCGGCAACGTTGTCAATACCGAGGTGAAGCCCAAAGGGCGTCTCAGCATCACTGGTACAGATCACACGGTCCGTTGGAAATCCGAAGGCAAGATTGCGCAAAGCGTCACCGGGACCGGGCACCGGATCAGCCGCGTCAAATAGCCGGGATTCCCTGCCGCCCGGCCGCCGTTCATGCGATCCTTCGCGTTCCTGCCGCCAAGGCCAGGTTGGCTGCCAAATGGTTATGACGTTCGATCACCAATGGCAGGTCGATCGTCTGCAAGATCCCGTTTTTCACTACGAGCTTTCCGTTGATGATGCTGTAATTAACATTTGCCGGGGTGCAGAAAACGAGTGCCGCTACCGGGTCGTGCAGGGCGCCGGCAAAGCTTGGCTGGTTCAGCTTGAACATGACGATATCTGCGGACATGCCGGGCTTGAGGGCGCCGATATCGTCGCGGTTCAGGACTTTGGCGCCGCCCAGAGTCGCCAGCTCCAGCGCCTGGCGGGCAGTCATCGCGTCCGGGCCAAAGCCGACCCGTTGCAGCAGCATGGCCTGGCGCACTTCCCCCAGCATATGGGCGCCGTCGTTTGATGCGGAGCCATCGACGCCCAGGCCAACCGGCACACCGGCATCGACCATTTTGCGGATCGGGGCGATGCCTGAGGCCAGGCGCATGTTGGAGCATGGGCAGTGCGCGACACCAGTGCCAGTCTTTGCGAACATGTAGACGCCTTCGTCATCAAGCTGGACGCAGTGCGCGTGCCAGACGTCATGGCCTACCCAGCCGCAGTCTTCGGCGTATTCGGCCGGAGTCATGTTGAACTTCTCGCGGCTGTACGCAATGTCATTGACGTTTTCTGCCAGGTGGGTGTGCATTGATACGCCGTGGCTGCGTGCAAGTGCAGCGGCCTCCTTCATCAGGTCGCGCGAGACTGAGAACGGTGAGCAGGGCGCCACGACGATGCGCTGCATGGCGTGGCGCGCGGCGTCATGGTAGGTCTCGATCAGGCGTTGCGTGTCGCGCAGGATCGCTCTTTCATCCTCGACTACACTGTCGGGCGGCAGGCCGCCTTTTGACTGGCCCACGCTCATTGAGCCGCGCGCGGCGTGGAAGCGCATGCCGATTTTTGCGGCGGCTTCGATGCTGTCGTCCAGCCTGCAGTCGTTCGGGTAGATATACAGGTGGTCGCTGCTGGTGGTGCAGCCGGACAGGATCAACTCCGACATGGCGGTCAGCGTCGACACATGCACCATTTCGCTATCCAGGTTGGCCCAGATCGGGTACAGGTTGGTCAGCCAGTCAAACAGCTCGCCGTTCTGCGCCGCAGGGATGGCGCGCGTCAGGCTTTGGTACATGTGGTGGTGGGTGTTGACCAGGCCTGGAATCACTACATGGCCGGAGGCGTCAATGACGTCGTCTGCCGCTTGCGGTAGTTCGGAAGTTGGGCCTACCTGTTCGATCACGTTGCCGCGCACGTAGATTGCGCCGTTGTCGATTTCGCGGCGTTGTTCGTCCATGGTGACAACTACGCGCGCATTCTTGATCAGGAGAGTTTTGCTCATTCAGTTCTTCTCGAAATGATTAAACACTGCGGAAACAATGCGCGGGGCAATGCGGAAACAATGTCAGGGAACGGTCCGGTCCCGTCACGTGCCTGTGCAGGACCGCGGGAGTTTAGCCGACTTTGGGAATCAGCATCGGCTGCGGTACGTCATCTTCTTCATCCTCGTCATGTTCGGCTACCGGGCGGTCCGGCAGCACCAGGTTCAGCACGACGGCCACGATGGCGGCGGTCGAGATGCCAGAGCCGAAAATTTCGTGCACGAAGGCAGGCAGCTTGGACAACAGTTCGGGCCGGACCGATACCGCCAGGCCGCAGCCAACCGAAACTGCGATGAGCAGGCCGGTGCGCTTGTCATGTTCCACGTTGGACAGCATCTGGACGCCGGCCGCAATAATCATTGCAAACATCATCAGGCCGGCGCCGCCCAACACCGGCTGCGGGATGGTCACGACGACTGCGCCGAGCACAGGGAACAAGCCGGCCGCCGCCAGGAACACGCCGGTCAACGCCACCACATAGCGGCTGGCAACGCCGGTCAGCGAGATGACCCCGACGTTCTGTGCGAAGGTCGAAACCGGTGGAGCGCCCAGCACGGACACGAAGGCCGAACCCAGACCGTCGCACAGCACGCCGCGGCACAGCAGCTTGCCCTTCATCTTGGTATTGGTCGCTGAGCCTAGCGCCATGAAGGTGCCCGTGGTTTCGACGATGGTCACGACGTAAGCCAGTGCCATTGCCAGGATGCCGCTCAGCGGAAAGCTCATGCCGAAGTACAGCGGCTGGGGAACCGCGAACACCGCGGCTTTCTGGACGGCCGAAAAATCCACCAGCCCGAGGCCCAGGCAAACGCAATAGCCGATCACGATGCCAATCACCACCGCGGCTGCGGAAACGATGCCTTTGCCGAATTGCACAAGGGCGATCACGGTCGCCAGCACGAACAGGGCAATGCCGAGGTTGGTCGGATCGCCGTAGTTCGCCCCCGCGTTCTTGCCGCCGGCGGCCCAGTCCACTGCGACAGGAACGAGCGACAGGCCGATCATGGTGACGACGACTGCTGTCACCTGGTGCGGGAACAGCTTGCGGATCTGCGGCATGAAGAAGCTGCCGAGGATCATGATCGCGGAGCCTGCGAGCGAGGAGCCGAGTATGCCAGGCACGCCGTGCTCCAGGCCCACGCTGATGGCGGCGCCGACGAAGGCGAAGCTCGTGCCCATCACGCAGGGCAGGCGGATGCCGACCCGGCCTACACCGATGCACTGGATGGTGGTGACGATGCCGGAGCCGAGGAGGGCGGCGTTGACCAGGGCAACTATCTGGTCGGCGGGAAGTTTCAGGACTGCGCCGACCACCAGCGGGACGGCGATGATGCCGCCCAGGGCTGCCAGCATGTGCTGGGCGGCGAGGAGGGCAGTTGTGATTGGCGGTGGACGGTCGTCCACCTGGTATAGCAGGTTGTTCATGGTGTCTCCGTTATAGGATTTTTGTCTGAACTACTTTTTCCGGTGCTATCCGGCATGCCGCTGCGGGTCAGCTTAGGGGACGGCTGGAAGGCCAAGCCGTGCCCTTGAATCAATCAGAAATGGTACTCCGCGCGGATCATCGGGGTTTTTGCCGTGCTGCCGGGGATATTATGCGGATTCCCGAACTTGTTGCGCCAGTATTGGTATTCCAGGCCGACTTTGAAGCTGTTTGGCTTTGCGCCCACATGGCCGCTCAGGTCATACATCACCTGCGCGTCGATGTTCACCTCTGGAGAAGTCTGGCCGCCGAATTCGTCCTTGCCCTTGTTGCCGATCCAGTTGCCATAGCCTTCAAAGCTGAAGCCCGATCCGAGAGGAATGCCCCAGGCGGCGTTCAGCATGGCGTGCGTGTCGTATTTGTAGCGCTTGGCGACGCCCAGCGGCTGGTTGCTCTCCCACATGCCGAGCAGGCTAACATTCAGGAAGCCCGGCACGTCCAGCATCAGGGTTGGGCCGGCCACGATCATGCGCTTGCGCGAGTTGTAGCTGTCGTCGTTCTTGGTGTTCCAATCGAAGCCCGCGGTGATGCCTACGCCACGTACCGGACCGAATTTGAGGTCCTTGCCGCTTACTTTGCCCAGGTCCAGGGTGTGGCGGTACAACAGGTAGGCTTCGTGGGCGTTGTTATCCTTGCCGTCGGAACGCAGGAAGTCCAGGTTCATGTAGTTGCCGCCGTATTTGTAGCCGTCGACATACGTCCAGCTCAGGATCTGCTTGTTGATGTCGTTCGGGTTGTACGGTTCTGCGAATTTGCTGCCGTAGCGGTAGCCAATCGAGGTGTCGCTCCAGTCGGCGGCGCTGGCTTGCTGCGCGCCCATCGCCAAGGCCAGGACAGCGATGGTGCCCGCTGCCGCTACGCGTAATGCTTGCTGCATGGTGTCTCCTTTATTTTTTGATATGGAGACCCGATTATGTCCGTGCACGTCATGGTTGATATTCACCACCGTGTATATATCGCAATGGCCCGACGTATATGATTTTCTTCATTCACAAGAGGAGACCATATGGGCAAACTGAGTACACACGTCCTGGATATCACGCAGGGCAAGCCTGGCGCGGGCGTAAAAGTGAAGCTTTTCCGCGTTGAGGAGAACACAAAAGTGTTGTTGAAGACCGACACCACCAACCAGGACGGTCGTTGCGAAACGCCTTTGCTGACTGGCGGCGAGGTCGTTGCGGGCAAATACGAACTGGTTTTTGCTGCCGGCGACTATTTTGCGGCGCAAGGCGTGGCATTGCCGGAGCCGCGCTTCGTCGACGAGGTGGTCATCGCATTCGGCATTGCGGACGCCGATGCGAACTACCACGTGCCTATCGTGGTGTCGCCTTGGGCATATTCGACGTACCGCGGCAGCTAGGAAAGCGCGATGACTACTTTGAAAGCTTTCCGCGCCAGCGTCCTGCATTTCACGGCCGATCCTGCCTTCCATGCCGATGCGCACGCTTGGCACGAGGACGGACTGCTGGTGACTAGCGACGGCCGCGTGCAGGCGGCCGGCGACTACGCGCGGCTGAAAGACACGCTGCCGCCCGATACCCAGGTGCGCGACTACCGCGGCAAGATCATCATGCCGGGTTTTATCGACACCCATATCCACTACCCGCAGACGGACATGATCGCGTCGCCGGCGCCGGGGCTCTTGCCTTGGCTGGATACCTACACCTTTCCCACGGAGCGCCAGTTCAAAGATCCGGCGCACGCGGGCGAAGTGGCCGACTTCTTCGTCAAGGAATTGCTTCGTTGCGGCACCACTACAGCCATGGTGTATTGCACGGTGCATCCGGAATCGGTCGACGCGTTCTTTGGCGCGGCTGAAGCTCGCAACCTGCGCATGGCTGCCGGCAAGGTGATGATGGACCGCCATTGTCCGGACTTCCTGAAGGATACGGCAGAAACCGGTGCGCGCGAAAGCGAGGAACTGATTCATCGCTGGCATAACAAGGGCCGCAATATGTACGCCCTCACGCCACGCTTTGCGCCGACTTCCACCGAAGCACAGATGCATATGTGCGGCGAGCTGGCGCGCGCCTATCCGGATACTTACGTCCAGACGCACGTGGCGGAAAACACGGACGAGGTGGCGTGGGTCAAGTCACTGTTCCCGGAAGCGCGCAGCTACCTGGACGTGTACGACAAATACGGCCTGCTGCGCCCGCGTTCGATATACGCGCATTGCATCTGGCTCGATAACGAAGATCGAGCGCGCATGGCCGCCACTGGTGCGGCCGTGTCGATGTGTGCCACGTCCAACCTGTTCCTAGGCAGCGGCTTGTTCGATTTTGCTGCGGCCGACAAGCAGAACGTGGCATTGTCGCTGGCAACCGACGTTGGCGGCGGGACTTCGTTCTCGATGCTGCAAACCATGAACGAAACCTATAAGGTCGCGCGCATGGGCGGGACCTATCTGCCGGCGCTGCGCATGTTCTACATGGCGACGCTGGGCGGTGCGCGCAGCATGCAGCTGGAAGGTACGGTGGGCAATTTCGTTGCCGGCGCCGAGGCCGACTTCATCGTGGTCGATCCGAAGGCCACGCCGTTGCTGGAGCGCCGCTCCACGCGCTGCGACAGCCTGGAGGAATTGCTGTTTGCGCTGGCGTTGCTCGGGGATGATCGGGCGATTGCGGCAACTTACGCAGCTGGTGCGCAAGTCCATCAGCGCGGCGAGTAAAACCGGTAGGGCAGGGTCAGATCCAAGGGTTTGACCCGTTTTTCATACGCCACAAATAAAAAGACGCCGGTTGGAGGACCGGCGTTAAAAGAGAAAGTCTGTACGTTGCTGTCTATTGCGGCCAAATCTCCGCCAGACGCAGGAGGTTGGTGCTACCGGGTTGGCCGAATGGGGTGCCGGCAGCGATGGCGATCTGGTCGCCTGCCTTTACGAATCCTTCCCGCAGTGCGGTGCGGCATGCGGCTGCAACCATTTCATCGACGCTGTTCACGTCCTGGCTTACGGTGCTGTGCACGCCCCAGGCGAGTGCCAGGCGGCGCGCGGTTTCCGGCTTGGGTGTGATGCTGACTATCGGCGCCATCGGGCGTTCGCGCGCGGTGCGCAGGCTGCTGTGACCCGAAGTGGTGTAGGCCACCATGGCTTTCGCGCCCATGATTCGCGCGGCGTCGCGCATTGCGGCGCTGATGGCGTCACCTTTGTTTGGTAGTGGCGCCTGGTGCTGGGCCTCGATCACGGCGGGATACAGCGGGTCGCGCTCGACCTCGGAGATGATGCGGTCCATGATCGATACTGCCTGCACAGGGTATGCGCCGCTGGCCGATTCGGCGGATAGCATCACGGCATCGGCGCCTTCATACACGGCGTTGGCGACATCGGAGGCTTCGGCGCGGGTTGGCACCGGTGCGCTGACCATGGATTCCAGCATCTGGGTGGCGACGACCACCGGCTTGCCGTGCTTGCGGCACAGGCGCACGATGCGTTTCTGTACACCCGGCACGCGCTCAGGGGGCAGCTCGACACCGAGGTCGCCGCGCGCCACCATGATCGCATCCGACACACTGACAATTTCTTCCAGCCGGTCCAGGGCGGCAGGCTTTTCCAGCTTGGACAGCACGCCGGCGCGCCCCTGAACCAGTTCCTTGGTCTGCACCACATCTTCCGGCAGCTGGACGAAGGACAGGGCGATCCAGTCCACGCCCAGCCCCAATGCGAATTCGAGGTCGGCTTTATCCTTGGTGGTCAGCGCAGGGATAGGCAGCACGGCATCCGGCACGTTCACGCCCTTGCGGTCCGATAGCACGCCGCCGGTCACCACGCGGGTGCGGATGGTGGCGGAGTCGCTGGCCAGCACTTCCAGGCGGATGCGTCCATCGTCCAGCAACAGCGATTGGCCGGCGCTGACCGCGGCGAAAAGCTCGGGGTGCGGCAGGCGAACGCGCGAGGCACTGCCCGGAGCGGGCGCCTGGTCCAGCTGGAATTCGGCGCCGGCATTCAGCGTCGCCTTGCCGCCCTCGAACTGGCCGATGCGAAGCTTGGGTCCTTGCAGGTCGGCCAGGATGGCGATCGGACGGCCCAGCTCCTTTTCGATGGAGCGCACGATGCCGTATCGGGCCTCATGGTCGGCATGGCTGCCGTGGCTGAAGTTGAAGCGGAAGACATCGGCACCCGCTTCGAACAGCGCCTTGATGGTGACGTATTCGCTGCTTGCGGGGCCGAGGGTTGCTACGATTTTTGCTTTGCGTTCGCGACGCATATTGGTGTCTCTCTCTATTCTCAGTAAATCAAAGAATCAGGATGGCGCGGAAGTCGTTCACGTTGGTGCGTGTCGGTCCGCTGACCACCAGGTCGTCCAGCGCGCTGAAGAAGCTGTAGGCGTCGTTGTTGGCCAGAAGGTGCTTGCCGCTCACGCCTTTCGCCTCGGCGCGGGCCAGCGAATCCGGGGCGTAGACAGCGCCGGCATTGTCTTCCGAGCCGTCGATGCCGTCGGTGTCGCAGGCAATCGCATGCACGCCTTTGGCGCCTTCC
The DNA here is from genome assembly GCF_049913255.1 of Pseudoduganella sp. R-43. Classification (NCBI taxonomy): domain Bacteria; kingdom Pseudomonadati; phylum Pseudomonadota; class Betaproteobacteria; order Burkholderiales; family Oxalobacteraceae; genus Pseudoduganella; species Pseudoduganella sp. R-43. The sequence goes on along the minus strand of NZ_CP183988.1, from coordinate 4,163,866 downwards.
ATGGCCAGCGCGAAGCTGAGCAGGAATTCCACGTTGCGGCCGCCGCGTCCGTTGCCGCGCACTGTGACGGTGGTCTCGCCACCGGACAGGATGACGCATGGGCGCTGAAATGGTTGGCTGCGCGCCACCACCTGGCGAGCCATCGCCGCGTGCATCAGGCCTATGTCGCGTGCTTCGCCTTCGATCCCGTCTGACAGGATGTACGGCGTGAGGCCGGCTTCGCGCGCCTTCGCGGCAGCGGCTTCCAGCGCATGCTGGGCGGTTGCGATGACGTGGTGGCTGTGGCCTTCGAAGCGAGCGTCGCCGGGCTTTGGTGTTTCGCTGGCATCCGATTGCAGGTGTACCAGCACGCTTTTCGGGATCTCGATCCGGTACTTGCACAGGATGGCCAGTGCTTCGGAACTGCTGGTGGCATCCGGCAGGGTTGGCCCACTGGCGATCACGCGCGGATCATCGCCCGGCACGTCTGAGATCAGCAGCGTGACAACGCGGGCCTTGCCGCAGGCCAGCGCCAGGCGGCCGCCCTTGATGGCGGAAAGGTGCTTGCGCACGCAATTCATCTCACCGATGGTGGCGCCGCTCTTCAGCAGCGCCTTGTTCAGGGCCTGCTTTTCGGCCAGCGAAATACCTTCCGCCGGCAATGCAAGAAGGGCCGATCCGCCGCCGGAGATCAGGCACAGTACCAGGTCGTTTTCGGACAGGCCCTGCACCATCTCCAGCATGCGCGCCGCGGCCTTCTGGCCCGCATCGTCGGGCACGGGATGCGAAGCTTCGACCACTTCGATCTGCCGCGTCTCGGCGCCGTGGCCGTAACGGGTCACCACCAGCCCCGACAAGGGACCTTGCCAATGCTGCTCCACGGCTTGCGCCATGGCAGCGGCACCTTTGCCTGCGCCGATCACCAGTGTCCGGCCGTTCGCAGGGGGCTGCGGCAGGTAATCCCGCACCAGGTTGCGCGGATGGACCGCGCCAATGGCGGCGTTATACAGGTCGAGCAGGAGCTCGCGTGGGGCTGGGATGGACGTCATATCAAGCCTGCGCGATGCGGTGGTTGGACATCAGTTCAATTGCCTGGCACAGCGCGGAGTGGTCGAGGCCGGACAAGCCGTTGGCGGCGCAGGCGTTCATCAGTTCCTGCGTGGCCGAGGTGTTTGGCAACGACACGCCCAGCGCCTTGGCGCCCTGCAGGGCCAGGTTCAGGTCCTTCTGGTGCAGGGCAATGCGGAAGCCCGGGTTGAAGGTGCGCTTCACCATGCGCTCGCCATGCACCTCCAGGATGCGCGAGGATGCGAAGCCGCCCATCAGCGCTTCACGCACCTTCGCTGGATCGGCACCGGCCTTGGATGCGAACAGAAGCGCTTCGGCCACGGCCTGGATGTTCAGCGCCACGATGATCTGGTTGGCCACCTTGGTGGTCTGGCCGTCGCCGTTGCCGCCGATTAAGGTGATGTTCTTGCCCATCAGTTCGAACAGCGGCTTGACGGTGTCGAAGGCTTCCTGCGGTCCGCCGACCATGATGGTCAGCGAAGCCGCCTTGGCGCCCACTTCGCCGCCGGACACCGGAGCGTCCAGGTAGGCGCAGCTCTTTTTGTTGATCTTCTTGGCGAATTCCTTGGTGGCGATCGGCGAGATGGAACTCATGTCGACCACGATCTTGCCGGCGGAAAGGCCGGCTGCGATGCCGTCTTCCGAGAACAGGACTTCTTCCACCTGCGGGGTGTCGGGCACCATCAGGAAGATGATGTCGGCGCGCTTGGCAACTTCCATCGCGGAGGTGCAGACGGTGGCGCCGCCTTCGACCAGGTTGGCCGGCGGGTTCTTCACATCGTGCAGGTACAGTTTGTGGCCTGCCGCTTGCAGGTGACCGGCCATTGGGCCGCCCATGATGCCGAGACCGATGAATCCGAGTTTTTGCATTTTGCTTTCTCCTTTGGTTTACGCGGCCAGTTCAGCGCGCCAGCCGAGGCCCGCTTCCGTGCCCGCTTTTGGTTTGTATTCGCAGCCCACCCAGCCGTCGTAGCCGATTTCGTCCAGGAAGTTGAGCAGGTAGCGGTAATTGATTTCGCCGGTGCCCGGTTCGAAGCGGCCCGGATTGTCGGCCAGCTGGACATGCCTGATCACCGACAGGTGGTTCTTGATCGTGTTGGCCAGTTCGCCTTCCATGCGCTGCATGTGGTAGATGTCGTACTGCAGGAACAGGTTGTCCGAGCCGACCGATTCAATCAGGTCCAGGCCCTGGCGCGTTCCCGACAGGAAGAAGCCAGGAATATCGAAGGTGTTGATCGGTTCGATCAGCAGCGGAATGCCGGCCTTCTTCAACGCGGCAGCCGCGAACTTCAGGTTGCTCACCAGGACGGCACGGGCATCGGCATCGGCCACGCCTTGCGGCTTGATGCCGACCAGGCAATTGATGCGCTGGGTGCCCAGCACGCTGGCGTAGGCGAGGGCGGTTTCCACGCCCTGCTCGAATTCGCCGATGCGGTTCGGGTGGCAGGCGATGCCGCGCTCACCGCCGGCCCAGTTGCCGGCCGGGAGATTGTGCAGCACCATTTCCAGCTTGTGCTCTTCCAGTTGCTCGTGCACTTGCTGCGGTTCGAATTCATACGGAAACAGGAATTCCACGCCCGTGAAGCCGTTGCGCGCGGCGGCGCCGAAGCGTTCCAGGAAAGGCTGCTCGTTGAACAGCATGGTCAGGTTGGCAGCGAATTTAGGCATTTGCTTTCCTCTTATGCAGCGTCGATGATGTCGTTGAATTCATTGATGGCGTTGATCTCGGTGCCCATCGCGATATTGGTCACGCGCTCAAGGATCACTTCCACCACCACCGGCACGCTGTACTTGGCCATCAGCTCGCGGGCTTGTTCGAAGGCAGGGATGATGTCGTCCGGCTTGTGCACGCGGATCGCCTTGCAGCCCAGGCCTTCCACCACGGCCACGTGGTCGACGCCGTAGCCGTTCAGTTCCGGTGCGTTCACGTTCTCGAAGGACAGCTGCACGCAGAAGTCCATGTCGAAGCCGCGCTGCGACTGGCGGATCAGGCCCAGGTACGAGTTATTCACCAGCACGTGGATGTAAGGCAGCTTGAACTGCGCGCCCACTGCCAGCTCTTCGATCAGGAACTGGAAGTCGTAGTCGCCCGAAATCGCCACGATGTCGGTGCTCGGATCGGCGGCGCGCACGCCCAGCGCGGCAGGAATGGTCCAGCCGAGCGGGCCAGCCTGGCCGCAGTTGATCCAGTTGCGCGGCTGGTAGACGTGTAGGAATTGCGCTGCAGCGATCTGCGACAGGCCGATGGCCGAGACATAGCGCGTATTGCGGCCGAAGTACTTGTTCATCTCCTCGTACACGCGCAGCGGCTTGACCGGCACGTTGTCGTAGTCGGTACGGCGCAGCATGGTGCGCTTGCGGTGCTGGCACTGGGCCACCCAGCCGGTGCGGTCGCGTAGCTTGCCGGCGGCCTTCCATTCCTTGGCTACTTCGACGAACAGTTCCAGCGCGTAGCCGGCGTCGGACACAATGCCCAGGTCAGGGCCAAAGACGCGGCCGATCTGGGTTGGCTCGATATCCACGTGCACGAAGGTGCGGCCTTCGGTGAACACGTCGACCGAGCCGGTGTGGCGGTTCGCCCAGCGGTTGCCGATACCGATGATGAAGTCGGATGCCAGCACGGTGGCGTTGCCGTAGCGGTGGCTGGTCTGCAGGCCGGCCATGCCCGCCATCAGCGGGTGGTCGTCGGGGATGGTGCCCCAGCCCATCAGGGTGGGGATCACCGGCACGTTGACGATTTCCGCGAACTCCTGCAACAGGGCGGACGCATTGGCGTTGATGATGCCGCCGCCGGCGGTGATCAGCGGGTGCTCGGCCTCGTTCATCATTTGCAGCGCTTTCTCGACCTGGGCGCGCGAGGCGCGCGGCTTGAAGGCGTCCAGCGGGGTGTAGGTCCCGGGATCGAACTCGATCTGCGCCATCATCACGTCGAACGGCAGGTCGATCAGCACCGGGCCCGGACGGCCGGAGCGCATCAGGTGGAAGGCTTGCTGGAACACGCGCGGCACCTGGGCCGGCTCCAGCACCGTGGTCGCCATCTTGGTGACCGGCTTGGCGATGGACGAGATGTCGACGGCCTGGAAGTCTTCCTTGTGCAGGCGGGCGCGCGGCGCCTGGCCGGTAATGCACAGGATAGGGATCGAGTCCGCTTGCGCCGAATACAGGCCGGTGATCATGTCGGTGCCCGCAGGACCGGAGGTGCCGATGCAGACGCCGATATTGCCTGGGGCGGCGCGGGTATAGCCTTCTGCCATGTGGGAAGCGCCTTCGACGTGGCGCCCCAGGATGTGCTTGATCGTGCCGTTCTTTTTCAGTGCAGCGTACAGCGGATTGATGGCGGCGCCCGGTACGCCGAATGCGACCGAGATGCCTTCCTTCTGCAGTACGTGGACAGCCGCTTCGGCCGCCGTCATTTTTGCCATGGTGATCTCCTGATATGCATGCAAAGTCTGTTGTTGATGTTTTGTATGCTATAGGCGATGAGTTCCCCTGATAAGACGACAAAAAGTCGTTTCATTCGATACTCTGAGTATGGAATAATCAAATCCATGGACAAACTGAAGCAAATCGAGGCCTTCGTGGCCGTGGTCGAGAAAGGCAGCCTGGCGCGCGCGGCGCTGGAACAGAACATCACGCCTGTCATGCTGGGGCGCCGGATCGACGCTCTGGAAAAGCGTTTGGGCGTCAAACTGATGCACCGCACCACGCGCCACCTGACCCTGACGGAGCAGGGCAATGTCTTCCTTGAGGATTGCCGCAAGCTTCTCTCGGGCCTGGATATCGCCGAGCGCAATATTTCGGAAGGCCGGCACAAGGCGACGGGCCACCTGATCGTGTCCGCGCCAGCCTCGTTTGGGCGCCAGCATGTTGCACCGCACGCGCCGGCATTTTTAGCTGCCAATCCCGACGTGCAGATCTCGTTCAACCTGACCGACCAGGTGATCGACCTGGTGCGCGAGGGCTATGACCTGGGCATCCGCATCGGTGGCGTCATCGACCCCAGTTTCGTGGCAGTGCGGCTGGCGAAGAACCGCCGTGTTGTATGCGGCACACCGGACTACTTCGCCCGCAATGGCATTCCGCGCACCTTGGACGACCTGGCGCAGCACAACTGCCTGGCATTCAACCTGCAGGGCGGCCAGCAGCGCGGCTGGTATTTCCAGCAGGGCGGCAAGCCCGTCACGGTCAGGGTACAGGGGAACCTGGATTGCAACGACGGTGAGCTGCTGCATCGCTGGGCGTGCGAAAGCCTGGGGCTGGCGTGGCGATCAACGTGGGAAATCCAGGCGCAACTGGCGGAGGGCAGCCTGATTACGGTGCTGGACGATTTTGCGCTGCCCGATTACGACATCATGGCCGTCTACCTGCAGCAAAGGCATTTACCGGCGAAGATACGCTTCTTCATCGACGAGTTGAAGGAAGTCTATTCCCAGCCGGGCTACTGGACTAGGCCGACAGCGCTTGTTCCGGCAAACGCGGTTGCGACAGGAACACGGCGACTTCCGCCATCGCCTTGAACAGCGAGGCGGTCAGCAGCGCCACCTGCGTGCGCGAAGGATCGTTTTCGAGGTGGTTGACCGGCGTCAGTTCACGCATCAGGCGCGCGCGCACGATCTGCAGGCCGCATTGGCCAATGATGGTGGCGATGCGCGGCAACAGCTCGCGCATCTGCTGCATGGCTTCATTGCTGGCGGCGCCGATCTCCAGCACGACGCCAAGCTCGGACGGCTCCATCTGCACGACAACCTTGCCGATGTCGGGCAAGTTCATTTCCAGCCGCAGCGCCACGCGCGGCCGGCGGCGGCGCTGTTCCGGCGGCCCTTCGTCCTGGCCCGGATCGCGCGCCACGACGCGCAGCGTCAGTTTCTCGGCGCCCCAGGCGTAGACCGCGAAACGCCAGGCATCCAGTTCGGACACCAGGCCAGGGTGCGGGCGCCCGTCGCGCAGCACAGGCGGCGGCGGGTCGGCCATGAACAGGCTGGAGGGCACATGGCGGCCTTCGTTTTGCTGCTGCAACGCGGCGCGCTGTTCGCTATAGGTGCGCACCATGACTTGCCACGACGCGGCCAGCAAGGAGGTATCGGGGGTGTGCCAGACCATCTGGCGCAAGGGGAACAACTGGTTGGGCTGCATCGACAACGCTTCCTGCGAGAGCAGGGCGCCGATGGTGGCGCCGGCGGCAGCGGTGCTGCGGACCAGCTGGCCATGCTGCGCACCTTCCATCGCCTCGATCAGCGCACCGACGGAAGCGGGCAAGCCGCCCTGCAGCGCGAACTCGGGCGTGTCGCCCGGTGGCTGGGCAACCGGCGGAATCGGCTGGGCATTGACCTGGCCGGGATTTTCCCGGACCTGGCGGTCGTGGATGCTCAGGCTTGGATTGGAAGGAGTGACGCGATCGATTGCCATACAAACTGATAGTAATACGGCGATATAAAAAAAGCCAACCGCGTACGGTTGGCTTTTTCAGGCCACCTGCGGAATTACTGCAGCAGGGACAGGACCAGGGAGGACTGGCTGTTCGACTGTTTCAGCATGGCGGTGCCAGCTTGCAGCAGCATCTGCGAGGAGGTCATCTTCGCGGATTCGGAAGCGAAGTCAACGTCCATGATGCGGCCGGTTGCGTTCTTGGTGTTGGTCGAGATGTTGGCCAAGTTGTTGTAGACGTGGTCCAGACGGTTCGACACAGCACCCAGGTCGGAACGCAGGGCCGACACTTTGTCGATCGCGGTAGCAACGATGTTGATGGTGGCGTTCGCGGATGCGGTCAGTTCGGTGGTGGCACCGCCGGCTGCGGCACCGGTTGCGCCGTCGTAGTCTGCGGACACGGCTTCCAGGGCGGTGTCGATGGCGGTCAGGCTGGTGTCGAACTTGGCGTTCAGCTTTTCAGCGGAGTCAGCACCGATCTGGAAGTCAACACCAGCGGCAGCCGACAGCTTGCCGGTGGTCTTGGTCAGCAGTGCGGTACCGCCGAACTTGGTGTTGGTCATGATGTTCGACAGTTCGCTGGTCAGGGAGTTGAACTCGCTCTGCATTGCGGTCTTGTCGTTGGCGGTCGAGGAACCGTCAGCTGCCTGGGTTGCCAGGTCTTTCATGCGGTTCAGGATCGAGGTCACTTCGTCCAGCGCGCCTTCAGCGGTCTGCAGCAGGGAGATGGAGTTCTGGGTGTTGCGCATTGCGACGTTCATGCCGCTGGTCTGCACTTTCAGGCGGGTTGCAATCTGCAGGCCTGCAGCGTCGTCCATTGCCGAGTTGATGCGGAAGCCGGTGCTCAGGCGGGTCATCGAGGTCGACAGGGTGTTCTGAGTGCGGGTGATCGAGTTTTGTGCGGACAGGGCCGCTGCGTTGGTGTGAAGGCTCAGCATGATAACTCCTGGGTGGTTGGTTCAAATCGAGCAGCGGGTCTTTTTCTGCGCTCTCAGAAGTACAAGACGACCGTGGGGCCGGGAGCATTAAGTGCCGAGTGGAAATTTTTTTGATTTTTTTTGGCCGTTGCCAGGGTGACCATGGAAAAGGGGGCCGAAGCCCCCTTTGTCCTTACATATTCGGATAGTTCGGTCCGCCGCCACCTTCCGGCGTGATCCAGACGATGTTCTGGGTCGGGTCCTTGATATCGCAAGTCTTGCAATGCACGCAATTTTGCGCATTGATCTGCAGGCGGTCCTGGCCTTCGTCGGTCTTGACGAATTCGTATACGCCGGCAGGGCAGTAGCGTGATTCGGGTCCTGCAAACTTGGCAAGGTTCACATTCACCGGCACCGAGTTGTCCTTCAGCGTCAGGTGGATAGGCTGGTCTTCCGCGTGGTTGGTATTCGAGATGAATACCGACGATAGGCGGTCGAAGGTCAGCTTGCCATCCGGCTTGGGATAGGTGATCGGGGTGAATTCCGAAGCAGGGCGCAGGCAGGCGTGGTCGGGCGTCGAATGGTGCAGGGTCCAAGGCGCCTTGCCGCGGAACACGATCTGGTCGATCCCAGTCATCAGGGAGCCCAGGTACAGTCCCTTCTTCAGCCAAGGCTTGACGTTACGCGCCACGTGCAGTTCTTCATGCAGCCAGGACTGCTCGAAGGCGGTCGGGTAGGCTACCAGCTCGTCGGCGGAACGGCCGGCGCCCAGCGCAGCCACCACTGCTTCCGCGGCCAGCATGCCCGACTTGATTGCAGCGTGCGAGCCCTTGATACGGCTCATGTTCAGGAAGCCGGCGTCGCAACCGATCAGGGCGCCGCCCGGGAACACCAGCTTAGGCAGCGATTGCAGGCCGCCGGCGGTAATGGCGCGGGCACCGTAGGAAATGCGCTTGGCGCCTTCAAAGAAGGTGCGGATTTCCGGATGGGTCTTGTAGCGCTGGAATTCTTCGTAGGGCGACAGGTAAGGGTTCTCGTAATCGAGGCCGACCACGTAGCCGACGACGACCTGGTTGTTTTCCAGATGGTAGAGGAAAGAACCGCCGTAAGTCTTGGTGTCCAGCGGCCAGCCGGTGGTGTGGATCACCAGGCCCGGCTTGTGCTTGGCAGGATCGATTTCCCACAGTTCCTTGATGCCGATGCCGTAGGACTGGGGGTCCTTGCCCTTGTTCAGGTCGTACTTGGCCATCAACTGCTTGCCCAGGTGGCCACGCGCACCTTCGGCGAACAGGGTGTACTTGCCGTGCAGCTCCATGCCGAGCTGGAAGTCAGGGCCTGGTTCGCCATCGCGCTTCACACCCATATTGCCGGTCGCAACCCCTTTGACGGAACCGTCGTCGTTGTACAGGATTTCAGCGCCGGTGAAGCCAGGGAAGATTTCCACGCCCAGCGCTTCGGCTTGCTGGCCCAGCCAGCGCACCACATTGCCCAGCGAAATCACGTAATTGCCGTGGTTCTCGAAACACTTCGGCAGCATGAAGTTCGGGGTCTTGTATGCCTTGGTCTCGGTCAGGAACAGCACGCGGTCTTCGGTGACTGCGGTGTTCAGCGGAGCGCCCAGCTCTTTCCAGTTGGGGATCAGTTCGGTGATCGCCTTTGGGTCCATCACAGCGCCGGACAGGATATGGGCGCCGAGTTCGCCGCCTTTTTCCAGCACGACCACGGAGGTATCCGGGTTCAGCTGCTTGATCTTGATCGCTGCCGACAGGCCAGCAGGGCCGCCGCCAACGATCACAACGTCGTACTCCATTGCCTCGCGCGGGCCGTACTGTTCTACAAGGTTGCTCATAGTGTTTTTATAAGAATGATGGAAAATTCGGTGCTGGAAATAGAACGAGTGTGCTCTTTTTTCCCGGGTATTGCAACGGTGGCGCCATTGTGAGGGCTAATATTAGACGTGGCAATCTAATAAGGAGGTTTTTTGTGTCATCATGGCGGAACGGAATTATAAGGAGTGGCCGGTGGGGATCGAAGTTAATTTTGAGGGCAAGATCGCCCTGATCACAGGCGCCTCCAGCGGTCTCGGCGCCCGTTTTGCCAAGGTGCTGGCGAAAGCAGGTTGCCAGGTGGTACTGGCCTCGCGCCGCATCGAACGCCTGAAGGAACTGCGTGCAGAAATCGAAGCCGATGGCGGCGCCGCCCATGTGGTGACGCTGGATGTGACCGATTATGCGAGCATCAAATCCGCCATCGCCCACGCTGAAACCGAAGCGGGGCCGATCGACATCCTGGTGAACAATTCTGGTGTATCAATGACGCAACGCTTGCTCGATGTGTCGCCGGAAGATTATGACTTTGTCATGGATTGCAACCTGCGCGGCGCCTTTTTCGTGGCGCAGGAAACGGCCAAGCGCATGATTGCGCGCGCCAAGGGCGATCCGCGCAAGCAGCACCGCATCATCAATATCGCCTCGGTGGCCGGGCTGCGCGTGTTGCCGCAGATTGGCGTCTACTGCATGAGCAAGGCGGGCGTGGTGCAGATGACCAAGGCCATGGCGGTGGAGTGGGGCAAATATGGCATCAACACCAACGCGATTTGCCCGGGCTATATCGAGACCGAAATCAACGAGGATTACTTCGCCAGCGACCAGGGCAAGCGCCTGATCGACATGCTGCCGCGCAAGCGGGCGGGCAAGCCGGAGGACCTGGATGGCTTGCTGCTGTTGTTGGCGGGCGATGAGGCGCACTTTATCAATGGTGCCATTATCTCGGCCGATGATGGCATGATGGCGGGCTGAAAACCGGTAAACCGGGGTCTGACCCGAAGGGTCAGACCCCCGACGGTTTCAGGGTCCCGAGGCTGGTTCCTGGACTTCGACTCTTTGAAAAGATCAACAACGCACAACCGTAACTCCAGGCGGTGCCGCTGACAGGGTCAGACCCTTGGGTCTGACCCAGATTTACCGGTTCTAGCGTGCCCCAGCCAGTTTATGGACCAGTTCCGTGGCGGTAGCAGCACCGAACTTGCGCATCAAGGAAGCCCGATGCATCTCCACCGTCCGCGGCGACAAGCCGGCATCGCGCGCAATCATCTTGCTGGTCTTGCCTTCGACGAGCAGCGCCGCGATTTCGCGTTCACGCGGCGTGAGGGCCGCCGACACCGGCCGCTGCTCCGACACGTCCTCGAACGTCCAGATCCCGGCCCCAAGCGGCTGCGCCGTCTCCAGTGCGCGCCCGGTCACGTGGCACCAGAACAGTTCTCCATTGGCGCGCCGCATGATGCGCTCATCCGAATAACGCCCTTTGGCATTCATGATCGGGATAATGCGGTCACCGGTGCGCAAGTATTCGTCCTGCGTCGGGTACAGCACCTGGAACGATTGCCCATCCAGTTCGCCCGCTCCGTAGCCGAACATGGCGGCCAGCGCGTCATTGCCGGCCTTGATCACGCGCTGGTCCGACACGCACATGCCTACCGGGGCGAACTTGAAGATGGACTCATAATTGATCGGCATTGCGGTATTTCTACGGTATTGAAGTTTGGGCGGGCGTATTCTATCCTCAATCGCCTTCTGGCCATTTGAACAAGGAGACATAATGAACAAGATTTACCCGGATGCCAAGGCCGCCCTGGCCGGCATCGTGGCCGACGGCCAAACCATCGCGGTCGGCGGTTTCGGCCTGTGCGGCATTCCCGAGGCGTTGATCGCCGCCCTGCGCGATAGCGGGGCAACGGGCCTGACCGCGATTTCCAACAATGCCGGCGTGGACGGCTTCGGCCTGGGCCAATTGCTGGAAACCCGCCAGATCAGGAAAATGATCTCCTCCTACGTGGGCGAGAACAAGGAATTCGCGCGCCAGTTCCTGGCCGGCGAACTGGAACTGGAATTCACACCGCAAGGCACGCTGGCTGAAAAGCTGCGCGCCGGCGGCGCCGGCATTCCGGCCTTCTTCACCAAGACCGGCGTCGGCACCATTGTCGCCGACGGCAAGGAGATCCGTGAATTCGACGGCGAACAGTATGTGATGGAACGTTCGCTGGTGGCCGACGTTTCGCTGGTCAAGGCCTGGAAGGCCGACAAGAGCGGCAACCTGGTATTCCGCAAGACCTCGCGCAACTTCAACCCGAACGTCGCCGCCGCAGGCAAGGTCTGCGTGGTGGAAGTGGAAGAGATCGTCGAAGTCGGGGCCATCGACCCGGATGCCGTGCACCTGCCGGGCATCTACGTGCACCGCATCGTGCTCAACGCCACCCCGGAAAAACGCATTGAACAGCGCACCGTGCGTGCCAACTAAGGAGAAGACAACATGGCATGGACTCGTGATGAAATGGCCGCGCGCGCGGCAAAAGAGCTGCAGGATGGCTTTTATGTGAACCTGGGCATCGGCTTGCCGACGCTGGTGGCCAACTACGTGCCGCAAAATATCGAAGTGTTCCTGCAGTCGGAAAACGGCTTGCTGGGCATCGGCCCCTTCCCGACCGAAAGCGAAGTGGATGCGGACCTGATCAACGCCGGCAAGCAGACCGTGACCGCGTTGCCTGGCGCTGCTTACTTCAGCTCCGCCGACTCGTTCGCCATGATCCGGGGCGGCAAGATCAACCTGGCAATCCTGGGCGCGATGCAGGTGTCGGAAAAGGGTGACCTGGCCAACTGGATGATCCCCGGCAAAATGGTAAAGGGCATGGGCGGCGCGATGGACCTGGTGGCGGGCGTCAAGAAGGTGGTCGTGCTGATGGAGCACGTCGCCACCGCCAAGGATGGCTCGACCTCGCACAAGCTGTTGAAGAAATGCGACCTGCCGCTGACCGGCGTGGGCGTGGTGGACATGATCATCACCGACCTCGGCGTGATGGAAGTGACGCCGACCGGCATCAATGTGACCGAACTGGCCCCAGGCGTAACGCGCGAAGAAATCGCCGCTGCTTCCGGCGTGGAGCTGTCGTTCGCCTGAGCACGCAGCCAAAGAAAAAAAGGGGCGCCTGCTGGCGTCCCTTTTTTGTATCGATACGGCTGTCAGGAAAGAGGGGAGCCGATGCGCCCCCGTTTCCTACTGGCCTTTGACGTAAGTGTATTTACGTTTGCGGACCGATTTGATGTTCGGATTGATACGCGTCGACTGGATCGGCGCCGCTGTACCGCCGATGCCGATCCCAACAGTTACGCGGGGAGGCTCAGTGCCAGTGCCAGGCCTGCCCGGGTCGCCTGTCTCGCCCACCCTGCGGACTTTCACACCACGGGCCAGCACCGGCGAAGGTGGCAGGCCGCCACCGGCAAACACGGAGGAGCGGTTGCCGCCGCAGATGCCGTCGGCACCAATGGCGCCAGAGGCGTTGAACAGGTTAACCACGTAACCGCGTGCTTCACCCAGGGCGGTGGAGCAGCTTGCCGCGTTGCCGACAATCGGACGGTTGGTACTGAACATGACAGTGCCGCCGGCGATCAGGGACGAGGTCACGACCTGTTCGCCCTTCTGCAATTCCATGAACCAGCCGCGGGTGCTGCCGTTCGGCAGGACGTTCGGCGAATTGCAGCTGGTCGACGCCGTGCTGTTGGTCAGGCTGGCGTCAAGGTTCAGCCCAGCCTCGTCAGTTGTGGGCCGCAGGGACAGGTCGTCGAGCGCCACGTAGAAGCGGTTGGCGGTCGACTCGTAAGGATACTGCCACGACAGCGGGTGCTCACGGTCGCCGCTGCCCAGGGCCAGGTAGACGAAGCCCTTGTTGTACAGTAGGGCCGGGCCGAACATGAATTTGCGCGGGCTGCTGGCCTGGTTGGTGTAGGCCACGCGGTACATGCGCCAGTTGCCGGCCGTGAGCTGTGCTTTGGTGGTGGGGCTATCGATGAAGTCGATGCGGTAGATATTGCCGCCAAGGTCGGCCGCGTAGGCGTAGTCAACCATGCCGTCGTTGTCGATGTCGACCATCGACACGTCGCCGACGACGCTGCGCTTGGTCCTGAAGCTGGCCAACTGGGAGCCGGTTTCCGCGTCCATGATGTAGACGTATCCGCCTTTGCCTGCCACGCAGGTGGGGGCGCCGGTGTTGGCGTCTTCGCAGTTGTCGTAGCCGCCACCCATCACGATCACTGGCTTGCTGGGCGAGTAGCCTTTGACGAAGGCCAGCGCCGGGATGGACCAGGTCTGGCCGATGCCATCGAAGCCCGGGGTGCAGCCGCTGTCATTGGTCAGGTTCGGGCAACCTACCGACCACATCAGGCGTGGGCTGTCGATATCGGTCACGTCCAGGCCGTATACCATGCGGCCACCGCGGCGCATGGTCGGGTAGATCCAGATCTTCTTGGGATCGTTGGCATCGACCGGCAGGTTCTGGAACACGCCGGTGGAACCGTCGAAGAAGTAGTCTTTCGGGCTGCCGACGGCAGCCACGTCGCCGGGACCGGACACGTTCGGGTAGTTCACCAGCGGGGTCTGGTCTTTCAGGCGCGACAGGCGGCTGAAGAATTCAGGGGCGACAAAGGCCCAGCGTTCCTTGCCGTTGCTGGCATCGACTGCGCGGAAGAAGCCATCGTTGGCGCCGTAGAAGACGAACACGTTGTTCTCGTCATAGGCCAGCGGCAGCGGGCGCGAGTGGATCACGTCGCCGTGGATCGACGGGCGGGTGGTGGTGGTTGGCATGTTGTCGCCGCGCTCCTGCGTGACGTCCGCGCCCTTGATGAAGTTGACCACGTCGGCTGGCAAGCCGCTGTTGGTGGTGTTGAAGGCCACCAGCGAGGTGCCACCCGGGACGCGGGTGTACAAGGTGCGGTTGACGGCATAGGTCGGGTCGCCGGTGAAGCTCGGGTCGTTACCGTTGCGCAGCATCTGCGCCGCCGCGCCTTTTTCAACCGATGGTCCGTCCGGCGCGTCGGAATAGGGCGAGACGCCGCGCGGCAAGGCCTTGCAGCCGCTCGCTGGGTCCGGGTTCAGCCCGAGGTTCTCCCAATACGGCCCCTTCTGGACGGTCCAGAAGCTTTGCGCGCAATCGGTGATGAAGCCGGTATTGTCGTTGACTGCCAGGTTGGCGTTGGCGTCGCCCAGCTTGACCTCGGCGCCATCCAGGACCAGCTGGTAGCGTTTCAGATTGCCAAACCAGCGGGGCTTGGCATCCGGGTCGGGGCGGAACATGCCAATGAAGACCTGGTTCTGGTTTTGCGAACGGTTGGTGGCGTTCACTGGCAGCGAAGTTGACGCGAACGTCGAGTTCACAGCCAGCACCTCGCCAATGATCTGGTTCAAAGCATCGAGGATGGCTTGCTGGCTCTTGGCGGCGAAGTATTTGCCGCCGCCGGCGCGCGCCATGCTCAGCATCAGCTTGGTGTGCTCGATGTTTTGCTGGGCGTTGTACACGTCGATCGTGTAGAACGTGACCTTGGACTTCATCGTGCTGGCCGGAATCGGCACGCCCTTGTCGTGCATGAAGCGCGCCCACTCGTCGGCATTCCAGGGATTGGAATCGGTGGTTTCGCCGCCGGTCGGCACGTTGGTCACGGTGCTGTTGACGCCGTTGATTGCATACGATGAGGTGCCGACCGGGCAGATCTTGCTGCCGTCGTTCAGGGGCGAGCCTATCCTGCAGCCGTCAGTGTAGTTGCCGCAGGTGGTGGGCCACGGCGCCATGTTCAGCTCATTGCCGGCGGCGCTCTGGCTCGAGTAGCAGACCGAGGTCTGGCCGATATTGGTGACGCTCTCGACGGTCTGGGTCGAGAAGTTCGGCAGGCCGAGCTGCTTGGTGCTACCGCCCAGGCTCTGCAACTGGGTCGTGTTGGCGGAATCGTCCTTGGTCGGGCCGCTCTGGTCCGGGTTGGTGACGAAGATCACGATCGTCTTGGCGCAGCTGGCGTCGTCGGTCAGCGGCGACTTGAACGGCACCCAGCGGCTAACGTAGCCGGCGGGATCGGCGATCGAGCTCGGCGTGACGCCCTGCGCGGCGGAGTAGCCGGGACGGCCGCCGAGGTAGTTGTACACGTCGTACATCAGGTTGCCGTACATCGTGCCCGAGTTGCGCTTTTCGATCGGGCTGGTAATGGCGCCGTCGATGGTGTTGAGCCGGTTGTTGAACTGGTTCTTTGCCGACGCGGTCATCGGCTGCACTTGGAAGCGCACGAAGCCGCCATTGTCGTTGGCGTTGCCGTCGGTGACGAACTCAAACAGGCCGACGTTGACCTTGTCGTTCAGGGTGGCAATCGCGTCCTTGATGGCGCGTACCTCGGACTGGCCCTGGGACAGGCCGCCGGGCCACTTCTGCGACTGGCGCGACCAGTTGGACGTATTGTCCAGCACGATCAGGATGCGTGGATTGATCGAGGTGCCGGCAGAGGCCCCGGTGAAAATATCGATGTCGTCAGCGCCAGCCGGGAACGACAGGAGGGTGGCGCATGCACCGAGGCTGGCGGCCGCGGTGATCATTAGCTTTTTTTGCATGGCTGGCTCTCAAATAAAAGCGGGCTAGTTATCTATTTACAGGAGGTTTCGACATTGTCGGTAGAGACGCGCATGGCGACGCCTTGCACCATCTGGACTTCCGATTGAACCTGCTGGTCCTGGCTGGTGGCCGTCATTTCCCAGGTCGAGTCGGCACACATTGAATCGCCCCTTTGTGCCCCGACGATCAGGCCATCGTTGCTGGAGCCGACGCTGCAGCCCCGGTCTTCTTCGTTCTGCAAATCGAGTTCAGACGTCTTGATTTTGCGGACTTTGACGCAGCGCGCCGCGCTCAGGGAGGTAACGATATCGACCACGCCGTCGCCATTGACGTCGAAACAGCGATGGTTACTGTTCAGGCAAGGCTGGTCCAGTGCATCGGATGGCGTGTCGAAGAAGCGGGTGCTGGACATGGCCTCGTCGAGCACGCTGCGGCTGGCCGCAATGCCTTCGTCGCGGTTCTGCATATTGTTGACCACCTGGATGCTGGACTTGCCAAGGTTGAAGGTGGTCATGGCCAGCAAGGTGAGCAGCACCAGCATGACCAGCGCCACGACCATCGTCATGCCGCTTTGCTGGCGGAGTGCAGGGTGTTTCATCAGGATTTCCTTCCGGCCACGTTAGGCAGGCCAATCAGTGAGGTGAAAACGTGGCGTTTGTATTTGTCGTTGGCGGCGCTGATGACGTTCTGCTGGCCATTCTCGTTCGCGCCGAGGACGTAGGACTTGCGGTCGGTGTGACCCACGGACGGGCTCAGGGTGCGCGCCAGCAAGTGCAGCTTGACAGAAACCACATTGCCCCACTCGGTATCGTTGACATGCGGGGTGAAGCTGTCGGCGACGCCGTCGCCACTAGTGTCCAGGCCATATTCGAGCTGCATGTTTTCGATGCCTTCGGCCAGCGGCACGATCTGGACCGACATGACGCCGCCCTTGCTCACCACCTCGGCGCGCTTGAGAGTGGGGACGCCATCGCGCGCCATGCTGTTGTTGGCGACGAAGTAGATATGGGTCAGCAGGCGCCGCACGTCGGCCGGCGTACCGCTGTTGATGGCCGCCGTGCAGTTGTACTGGTGCAGCGTGAAGCCGTTGTTGATCTCGGAGATCTGGTAGTGTTTGTTCTTGTCGCTGGAACCGAGTTCATAGTCGTTGGAGCATTGCGAAGCCTGGAAGAAGGGGCCACCGGCAGCCTCGTCCTCGCAATCGGCGGCGCCGACCACGCAGGTCTGGGTATGGCGCACCACCACCACGTCGGTATTGGCCTTGACGTCGGACAGGCAACCGAGCGAATTGCTGTTGTCGTAGCCTTGCACCGCAAAGGCGATGTCACCGCGGATGGCTGTCAGGTCGAGCGTGCAGGGATCCGGCAGGACGGTTGGCGCCGCCAGTTCCACCGGGTCGTACTCGGCGTAATAGCCGGCGTTGCGCAAGTCGCCGGTCATCAGTTGCATGGCGTAGCGCCCGTTTTCCACCTGGCGGTTGGCGCGCTCGATTTCCATTTGCGCGGCGCTATTGTTGTTGAACAGGGTCGACAAGCCGGCAAGCAGGAGGAGGCCGACGGCGACCGCCACCATCATTTCAACCAACGTAAAACCTTGCGCGCGTCGGCGATGTATCTGCATGAATGGGCTCCTCATTTGCAGTCAAGTTGAGGAATCAGGACCTGGGCGGCAATCAGGCGGCGATAGCTTTCGTCGCCGAATTGATTGCGGCCGCAGTCCAGCGATGGAGCCTGGGTGGCGTGCAAGCCCTGCCAGGCAACAGCGACCTGGACGATGCCCGGCTTGCAAACGCCGGCGCTGGGATCGGCTGCCTGCAGCAGGGTAATGCAGCCGCGTGCGCCAATCATGGCGCCGACCTTGGTACTGCTGTCGGTTTCAGCCGCGCCTTTCAGCAGGTTGCTCCACTCGCAGACATCACGCGCGGCGCCGGCGCCGAGGCCGCTGCAATCGGCTGGCTGCGCATCGCCGGTGCCGATATTGGCTGACTCGTAGGCCGCGCTGTTCTGAGGGTTGCCTTGCACGCGGGCAGTCATGTCGTCCAGCAGGATGACCGCCTGGGCGCGCTGGTAGGATTCGATCGATCCGACGCTGGCCTTGGACTGGAAGACCGCAATGCCGAGCAGGCCGAAAGCCAGGATCACAATGGTGACCAGGACTTCAATCATAGTGACGCCGTGTTGGCGAGGCATGGTGGGTCTTAGCATGATGTAGGTTGCACGTTCGGGCGGCCGCCAAGGTCAATCCTGATGCAGCTGGCTTTGCCGGTGGAGGCCGTCAGGGAGAACTGCGGGTTGGCATCGCCCTTGACGCGGCCGGCAGCGGTAAACGTCACGCCAGCGGCGGGGCCGGACACGGTGATCGACGGGCGCGTCACAAACATGGCCAGGGCCGGTTCGCCGGCGTTCGGGCTAGGGATGCTCCAGCCAGTATTCCAGCTGGCCGAGGGGGAAATCGACACGTCCTTGTTGCGCTTGATGGCCTCGCTGCGCGCGCGCAGGATACTGGTGAACAGGTCGCTTGATGTACTCTTCAGGCGCTGGTTGGCGATGAAGTCCTGCATTGCAGGCGCGCCGAGCGCCGCCAGGATACCGATCACGACCACCACCATCAGCATTTCAGGAAGGCCGAAGCCGGATTGGCGCTTCATGGCTTCACCACTTGTCAGCCGGCAGCTTGCTGCCGGCCTGGTCGATGGTGAGGGCGCCGTCGGATTCCTGGCGACTGCCGGCGATAGGGGTCGCCGTGATGGTGAACTTTGGCGGCGGGCCGGCATCAGTCTGGATGGTAATCGTGTACCACTTGGACACGGCAGCAGGCGTTTGCATGTTCAGGCCGCTGACCGAATCCTTGTAGACACGTGCATCGGCCAGGAATTGCTGCTCGCGCTGGGCCAGGTCGATCAGGTGCTGCTGCGCAGCGGCGCGGTTACCCTTTACGATATAGCGGGTGTAGCTGGGAAGGGCGATGGAAGCGAGGATCCCGACGATGGCGACGGTAATCATCAATTCAATCAAGGTAAAGCCACGGTGGCTGGGGAATTTCATCCTGGCGTCCGTTTCTGGGGGCATGATTAGTGAGTTCATTCTAGGTTGCATGTTTCCGTGTGTCAACATTTGCCTCGTGACTCTTCGTTACATTCTAACCACAAAAAAAGACAGGCCCCATGCACAATTGCATGGGGCCTGTCTTAGTGGTAAAGAAGCTACGGGCTTACTCGGCGGTAGCGGCCAGGGCTTCCGCGGCGGCCGGCTGGGCCGCTGCATGCAGCGGGGTAGGATTGGCCAGTTCACGCTTCAGGGTGTCCATGTCCAGCTCGCCTTCCCACTTGGCGACCACCAGGGTAGCCACGCCGTTGCCGACGAAGTTGGTCAGGGCGCGGCATTCGCTCATGAAGCGGTCGATGCCGAGGATCAGGGCCATGCCTGCCACCGGGATGGTTGGCACCACGGCCAGGGTGGCTGCCAGGGTGATGAAGCCGGCGCCGGTGATGCCGGAGGCGCCTTTCGAGGTCAGCATGGCGACGCCGAGGATGGTCAGTTGCTGCCACAGCGTCAGGTCGGTGTTGGTGGCCTGGGCTACGAACAGGGCGGCCATGGTCATGTAGATATTGGTGCCGTCCAGGTTGAAGGAGTAGCCGGTCGGCACCACCAGGCCAACCACAGGCTTGGAGGCGCCCAGTTTTTCCAGCTTGCGCATCAGCGAAGGCAGGGCGCTTTCCGAGGAGGAGGTGCCCAGCACGATCAGCAGTTCTTCCTTGATGTAGGAAATGAAGCGGCCGATCGAGAAGCCGGTGTACTTGGCGATCATTCCCAGCACGATGAACACGAACAGGAAGCAGGTCAGATAGAACGAACCCATCAGCTTGGCCAGCGGCAGCAGGGAAGCGATGCCGTATTTCCCGATGGTGAAGGCCATGGCGCCGAAGGCGCCGATAGGGGCGGCCTTCATGATGATGTTGACCATGCCGAAGAAGGCGTGCGATACCTCGTCGACCAGCTTGGTGACCGGACGGCCGCGCTCGCCGAGCAGCGACAGGGCAAAGCCGAACAGCACGGCAACCAGCAGCACCTGCAGGATGTCGCCCTTGGCGAAGGCATCGAACACGGTGTTAGGGATGATGTTCAGCAGGAAGTCGGTGGTGGTCAGCGCCTTGGTCTTTTCCGTGTACTGGGCGATGGACTTGGTGTCCAGCGTGTGCGGATCGGCGTTGAAGCCGGCGCCTGGCTGCATGAAGTTGGCTACGGCGAGGCCGATGACCAGGGCGAAGGTGGACACGATCTCGAAGTAGATCAGTGCCTTGCCGCCGACGCGGCCGATCTTTTTCACGTCCTGCATGCCGGCGATGCCGCTCACCACGGTGCAGAAAATGACCGGGGCAATGATCATTTTGATCAGTTTGATAAAACCGTCGCCAAGCGGTTTCATGGCGACTGCGTCGGTCGGCAGGTAGATGCCGAGCAGGATGCCGCAGAAGATGGCGAACAGTACCTGGACGTACAGTACTTTATAGAAGGGTTTCTTTTCCATGATGAGGGGGCCTCGTTTGTCTCCGAATATTCCCATCATGGCAAACGGGTTGTCTTGCCGCTATTGTGTCTATCCCCATTGTGGAAAACCACAATCGGCCGGATGCTGCAGCGCCGCAGGCCATATAATCCTGGCATGACACTGCAACCCTACCTCGATACCTTTCCCCAATTGGCAGACGGCGTGTTCGTCCACCAGTCCGCGCAAATTATCGGCGACGTCAATGTCGGCCGAGATGCCTCGATCTGGTGCAATGCGGTTGTGCGCGGCGATGTGAACCGCATTACGATCGGCGAAGGCAGCAATGTGCAGGATTTCGCCATGTGCCATGTGTCGCACCGCTCGGCCGCCAAGCCGGAAGGCGCCGCCCTGACGATCGGGAAGTACGTCACCATTGCCCATTCGGTGCTGTTGCACGGCTGCACCATCGGCGACGAATGCCTGGTTGGCATGGGCTCGATCATCATGGACGACGTGGTGATCGAAAAGCATGTGATGGTGGGGGCGGGCAGCCTGGTGGCTCCCGGCAAGGTGCTGAAGAGCGGCGGGCTGTATGTCGGCCGGCCCGCGATGCGCATCCGCGAGCTGACCGAACAGGAGATTGCGCACTTCAAATACTCGGCCGAGCACTCTATGCGCCTGAAGAACAACTACCTGGCGCAAAAAGCCTGATTACTGGGCGACCCAGCCGCCGTCCATATTCCACGCCACGCCGCGCATCTGCCGGGCCGCATCGGAGCACAGGAAGACGGCCATGGCCCCGAGCTCCTCAGGCGTGACGAATTCGCCGGACGGCTGCTTCTCCGCCAGCAGTGCCGCTTTGGCTGCGTCGTTGGACAGGCCTTCCTTCTCGGCGCGCGCATCGACCTGTTTCTGCACCAGCGGAGTCAGGACCCAGCCCGGACAGATCGCGTTGCAGGTGATGCCGGTCTTGGCAGTTTCCAGAGCGGTGGCTTTGGTAAAGCCCACCAGGCCGTGCTTGGCCGCGACATAGGCCGACTTGCCGGCCGAAGCAACCAGCCCGTGCACCGAAGCGAGGTTGATGATGCGTCCCCAGTTGCGCGCCTTCATATGCGGCAGCGCCAGGCGGGTGGTGTGGAAGGCCGAAGTCAGGTTGATGGCAATGATGGCGTCCCAGCGCTCGGCCGGAAAGTCCTCGACATTGGCCACGTGCTGGATGCCGGCGTTGTTCACCAGGACGTCGACGCCGCCGAACTTCTGGGCGGCATAGGCCATCATGGCCTCGATATCGGCCGGCTTGCTCATGTCCGCGCCATGGTAGCCTGCCTGCACGCCGAATTCGGCGGCCAGCGATTCCTGCAGCTTCGCGATCTCGCCTGCATCGCCAAAGCCGTTCAATACGATGTTGGCGCCTTCGGCTGCCAGGCTGCGTGCGATGCCCAGGCCGATGCCGGAGGTGGAGCCGGTTACGAGCGCAGTTTTGCCGCGCAAAGTCGTGCTGACCATTTGGTCCCCTATAATTAGTTAGCCAATGTAGAATGTAGCGCAAAAACCAATAGCGAAACAACAGCGCGGGGAGCGAGGAACCGAATGCCAGAAGCGAAAATCAAGTCCGTTCAGTGTTTCTCCATGTCTGGCCTGCACCAGATGGCATACAAGGAATGGGGCGAGGAAGATAACCCGAATGTGCTGGTTTGCGTGCACGGCGTGACCCGGGTTTCGGACGATTTCGACAATCTTGCACAGTCACTGTGCAAGGAATACCGTGTGGTTTGCCCCGACGTGGTGGGCCGCGGCCGTTCCGGCAGCCTGGTGAACCCCCAGCTTTACCGCCTTCCCCAATATGTCAGCGATATGGTGACCTTGCTGGCGCGCGTGCTGGCCAATGGCGAGCGGCAGAGCGTGGACTGGTTCGGCACCTCGATGGGCGGCCTGATCGGCATGGGCCTGGCTTCGCTGCCGGACAGCCCGGTCAGCAAGCTGGTATTGAACGATATCGGCCCCACATTGGATGCGGTGGCGATCCAGCGCATCGGCGATTACATTGCCCAGGAAGTGCGCTTCCCGACTTTCAAGGCCGGCGCCGAATTCGTGAAGATGGTGTCGGCTACCTTCGGCGAGCACACCGATGCGGAATGGCACAAGCTGGCCGCCGACGTGCTGCGCCAGGACAAGGACGGCTCGTGGGTACGCCACTACGATATGGGCCTGGCCTTGCCTTTCCAGTCGGTGACGCCGGAGTCGGCCAAGGCTGACGAAGCGATGCTGTGGGCTGCCTACGATGCGATCCGCTGCCCGACCTTGCTGGTGCGCGGCGCCAACTCCGACTTGCTGTCGCGCGAAACGGCGCAAGCGATGACGCAGCGCGGCCCGAAGGCCAAACTGGTGGAGATCCCGAACGTTGGCCATGCGCCGACCTTCCTGCACGACGACCAGATCGCGATTGCGAAAGATTTTTTGTTGAACCACTAAGAGAGAAGCATGGAAATCAAACGTTTTCACGTAGGTAAGCGCATGTCCGAAATCGCCGTCCACAACGGCACTGTCTACCTGGCCGGCCAGATTGCCGAGAAGGGCGGCGACATCAAGGCGCAGACCGCCGAAGTGCTGGGCCATATCGACCGCCTGCTGGGCGAAGCCGGCAGCGACAAGGCGCACATCCTGCGCGCGCAGATCTACATCACCGACCTGGCCAACTTCGCCGCCATGAACGAAGTGTGGGAAGCCTGGGTGGTGGAAGGCAATACCCCGCCGCGTGCGACTGTCCAGGCGCAACTGGCAAATCCCGACTGGCTGGTCGAAATCGTGGTGACCGCCGCCCAAAAGTAAAGTTGCAAAGGTTTTCGTAATGGTTTCAATCGCGGCTCTCAACAGCGCAACGACGGATCAGTTGGTACAAGGCTTGTCCGCCGACGATGGAGCGCGCGTGCTGGCTGCGCTCGACCACGCCAGCCAGGCGTACAGCGGCCGTATCACAGGCCATGGGCAAGATGCCCTGGAATTCGCCATCGGGGTGGCCAGCACACTGGCCATCCTGCGCACCGATGCGGAAACCCGCATCGCGGCACTGATGTTCGAGCTGACCCTGCTCGACGCCGATACCGCCCCCTCCATCGAGCCGCGCTACGGCAAGGAAGTCAATGACCTGGTGGCCGGCGTACGCCAGCTGATCCGCCTGCGCGAGCTGACGCTGGCGTCTTCCGGCAGTGCCGCGCGCACCAAGACCGCGGCGCAGCAGGCTGTCGCCCAGGTCGAGTCGCTGCGCAAGATGCTGCTGGCCATGGCCACCGATATGCGCGTGGTGTTGGTGCGGCTGGCTTCCTGCTGCACCACCTTGCGCTATTTCTCCGACATCAAGCGCTTCGACGAAGTAACGCGCGCTTACGGCCGCGAGACCCTGGACCTTTACGCGCCGCTGGCAAACCGCCTCGGCATCTGGCAGATCAAGTGGGAGCTGGAGGACCTGTCGTTCCGCTTCATCGAGCCGGAGACCTACAAGCGCATTGCGAAGATGCTGGAAGAGAAGCGCATGGCGCGCGAGAGCTTCGTCACGTCTTCCATTGCGCGCCTGCAGTCCGAGCTGGCATCTGCCGGCATCAAGGCCGAGGTATTCGGCCGGCCCAAGCACATCTACTCCATCTGGAACAAGATGAAGGGCAAGGACCTGGACTTCTCCGAGCTGTACGATGTGCGTGCCTTCCGCGTAATCGTCGACGACGTGAAGACCTGCTATACAGTGCTCGGCGTAGTCCACAATATCTGGACCCCGATCCCGAAAGAATTCGACGATTACATTTCCCGTCCCAAGCCGAACGGCTACCAGTCGCTGCACACCGTGGTGACGGCGGACGACGGCCGCCCCCTCGAAGTGCAGATCCGCACGCAGGAGATGCACAGCTTCGCCGAATACGGCGTGGCAGCGCACTGGCGCTACAAGGAGGAGGGTGGTTCCAACTTCAAAGGGCAGCAGTACGACGAAAAGATCGCCTGGCTGCGCCAACTGCTGGCCTGGAAAACCGAAGTTGCCGATGCTGTGGTCAACAATGAGGACCAGCAGCGCGAGTGGGTGGAAAAACTGAAGTCCACCACGCTGGACGACCGCATCTTCGTGTTGACCCCGCAGGCGCGCGTGATCGAGTTGCCAGTGGGCGCCACCCCAATCGACTTCGCCTACCACTTGCACAGCGACGTGGGCCACCGCTGCCGCGGCGCCCGCGTCGACGGCCAGATGGTGCCGCTGAATACGCCGTTGAAAAGCGGGCAAACTTGCGAAGTCATTACCGCCAAGGGCGCACCCGGTACGGCTGGACCGTCGCGCGACTGGCTGAGCCCAGGCTATACGGTCTCGAACCGCACCCGCACCAAGGTGCGGGCATGGTTCCACGCGATCGACATCCAGGAAACGGTCGCCAACGGCCGCTCCCTGGTTGAGAAATCGCTGCAACGCGAAGGCAAGACCGCCGTCAACCTGGAGACCCTGGCACAAAAGCTGGGCTTTGGCAAAGTGGACGATCTGTTCCTCGCCGTGGGCAAGGATGAGTTTTCACTGCGCCATGTCGAGGCAGCGTTGCGCGATCCTGCCGAGGCTGAAGAAGATGCGAGCGACCAGGTCGCAGTTAATAAGAGCCGCAATTCCAGCGTTGAATCCGGCGCCAAATCGGGCGTGCTGGTGGTGGGAACCGATGGCTTGATGACGCAATTGGCGAAATGCTGCAAACCGGCGCCACCCGATCCAATTGTGGGTTTTGTTACGCGCGGAAAAGGCGTTTCAATTCATCGCGCCTCGTGCAAAAACTTCGCTGAAATGCGCGCTAAAGCGCCGGAGCGGGTAATTGTCACTGCCTGGGGCGCCGCGCGTTCCGACACGGTATTTCCCGTCGATCTATTTGTATTGGCGACCGACCGCCAGGGATTGCTGCGCGATATTTCCGAGATTTTCTCGCGCGAGAAAATCAATGTTACCGGCGTGAACACCCAATCAGCCAAAGGGCAGGCCCGCATGACCTTTACGGTCGAAATCGGCGCCACCAGCCAGCTGCAAAAAGCGCTCGCCGCGATTTGCGAAGTCACCGGCATCCTCGAAGCTCGCCGTGCTTGAGGGAGGGCGGCTCATCTCCCTCTAGAGCTTCGCCCGAAGCGTGCCAGGTCTTGGCGTGTTGCTGCCAGGAGCTAGCGCGCCGCAGTACTGAACAGTTCTGCGAGGAGGTCTGCGGTACGGCGAACTCTTGGCGATTTGCGGACGTCGTCATGAATGACCATCCAGAGGTCGCGCTGTACCGGGCAGTTAATGCCGGGGATTATCAGCCCAGCGGCGAGGTAATCGGGCAGGACCGCAATCCCAGCGCCAAATCGCACCGCTGCCGCAATTGAATTCAAATCGTTGCTGCTAAAAGCAAACGGGCGGCCCGCCGCAAATGCGTTCAACCACTCCTGCTGCGGGGTCGTGGCCAGGCTTTCGTCGTAGCCGATAAATTCCCATTCTTCAGATTTGCGCGAGGCGAGATATTGGGGCGCAGCGCACAGATAATATTGGACTGTCGCGACTATGCGCACTGCCAGGTCGGGCGCTTGCGGCCGGCGAAAACGGATCGCGATATCCGCCTCGCGCCGCGATAAATCGACGCGGGCCGGTTCGGCGCCCAATTCGATCTGAATTCCCGTCAGTTGCGCGCGCAAAGCGGGCAGGCGCGGCGTGATCCAGTGGGCGGCGATGGCGGGCGGCGCCGAGATGCGTACTGTGCCGAAATCGGATCCCGCGCCACTTGCCTGGCGCAGCAGGGTATGAATCTCTTCCTCGATCCGTTGTGCCTGGGGCAGCAAGGCGCGACCGGCATCCGTCAGGGACCAGCCACGCGCAAAGCGGTCAAAGAGCCTCAGGCCCAATATTCCCTCCAGTGCCTCGATGCGGCGCGACACGGTGGTGTGCTCGACGCCAAGCGAGCGTGCAGCAGCCGACAGGGAGCCAGCTGCGGCGACGGCGAGGAAATAGCGAAGATCGTTCCAGTCAGGGGTGTCCATCGGTGCAATTATGCACAGGTCACGCGAAGTTTTTGCAATTTTGCGTTGACGTCAAGCTGGCTATCCTCTGTTGCGTGTTCGACTGATGGAGGTTTGAAATGCGGAAGCTTGTTTTGACAGCACTAGTGCTGAGTGGCGCAGCAACTGCCGCCGAGGTGTCAGCCAGCGGGGCCAGCCTGGCCGGGGCCTGGGAATTGATCGGCGCCTACCGTGAACATCGCGACGGCAGTCGAAGCGACGACTATGGGGCCAAGCCGCGCGGCACCCTGAACGTGGCAAGCGACGGCCACTACGCGCTTCAGATCTATCATGCCGACAGGCCGCCATTTGCAGGTGATTTTCGCTCGGCCGAATTGCATGAATACAAGCGGCTGTTGCTCGCCATGAGCGCGCATTTTGGCAAGATTACGGTGGAGGATGGACGCCTGGTATTCCATATCGCCGCCGCATCGAATCCGCAATGGGACGGGGCCGTGCAGCGCCGCGCATATTCGATGGAGGGAGATGTTCTCGAATGGCGTGTCCCGCCTCGGCCCGATGGGGACGTGCCGATTTCGGTTTGGCGCCGGCTTCGATAGCTGCTGGGCTTACGGCAATTTCACACGAAGCCTTTCGGACATGGTTTTGTTGAAGGGATCTATCGCAGCTTGCTTGTTGGGACCGCATGTGAGTCCAACATTGAAGAATAGCTGGTCTTCATGATTTCAGGATGGGCGGGAATGGGTTGCGGGCTCGGCTTGCAATGTGATGTGATCGATTCCGTGTCGGGTGCGCAGCATTGTTTTTACCCGGGCCAGAATGGCCGGCCATTGGTGCAAGTCCGCGACTTCAAGATGGCCGATCAAAGCCGGCTGGCCTGGCGACATTTCCCATACGTGCAGATCGTGCACCGACAGGACACCTTGCACTTCAGCCAGGTCGGCGCCGATCTGGGCGTAGTCCGTGTTGTCGGGCACGCCCTCCATCAGATGGTGGAAGGATTCGCGCAAGACGCCGATGGTCGATTTGAGGATCAGCAGCGATACCAGCAGCGAGAGAATGGGGTCGATTTGCATCCAGCCGGTTGCCATGATCACGCCGCCGGCAATCAACGCCGCGACGGATCCAAGCAGGTCGCCCAGCACGTGCACCAGGGCGGCGCGGGTATTCATGCTTTCCTTGTCGCGCGACAGGGTCCAGGCGACCAGCAAGTTCACAGCCAGGCCGATGCCGGCTACGACCAGTACCGTGCCACCTTGCACCGGCTCGGGTGAAGCGAAGCGTTGCATCGCCTCAAATACGATCCAGCCGACGACGACCAGCATTGCCAGCCCGTTGACGAAAGCTGCCAGCGCTTCGGCACGGCCAAAGCCAAAGGAGTAGCGCGCAGAAGGGCGCCGCTTGGCAATCAGTTGCGCCAGCAGTGCCAGGCCGAGTGCTGCGGCATCGGTCACCATATGGCCGGCGTCGGAAATCAGGGCCAGCGAATTGGCCATGAAACCAGCTACTACCTCAACTACAGCGAAGCCCAAAGTGAGTGCCAGTGCGGCTGCCAGGGCAGCCTGGCTGCGGTGTTCGTTGAAGTGAGCGTGTTGCGCGTCGCCGTCCAGATGGGCGTGAAGATGGGTTGAATCGTGGTTTTGCATGGTCCCCTGAATATATCAGCAATGTTTTCTTCGGAAAACACTTGTCACAGAGGGCAGTGCTCTCTATAATGCTGGCTCTCGGGCGGTTAGTTCAGCTGGTTAGAATACTTGGTCGACATCCAAGGGGTCGGGGATTCGAATTCCTCACCGCCCACCAGAACATTTTTATGTAGTACCATTGCAAAAGACACGGGCGGTTAGTTCAGCTGGTTAGAATACTTGGTCGACATCCAAGGGGTCGGGGATTCGAATTCCTCACCGCCCACCAGACATTTTGTAAGAGCGAGAAAGGCACACCGGTTATGACACCGCGAACTACCATCAAGGTTGGTGAGTGACGCTAGTCGATCGGCTTTCTTTTGCTTGTTCAATTGAAGAAAAACGCGGCTAGCCCGCGTTTTTTTTCGTCCATTTTTTCCAGCATTACCTTTTTCTTCCGGAGATCCATGATGGTTTCAATCCGACTGCCCGACGGTTCCGTCCGCCAATTCGATGCACCCCTGACCGTGGCGCAGGTTGCGTCCAACATCAGCACCAGCCTGGGCAAAGCAGCCCTGGCCGGCAAAGTTGATGGCAAGGTCGTTGATACTTCCTTCCTGATCGAGAAGGACTCCGATGTCGCCATAGTGACCGACAAGGATCCGGAAGGCCTGGACGTGATTCGCCACTCGACCGCCCACTTGCTGGCGTACGCCGTCAAGGAACTGTTCCCTGATGCGCAAGTGACCATCGGGCCGGTCATTGAAAACGGCTTCTATTACGACTTCTCCTACAAGCGTCCGTTCACCCCGGACGACCTGGTGGCAATCGAGAAGAAAATGGCGGAATTGGCGAAGAAGGACGAGCAGGTGACCCGCAAGGTCCTGCCGCGCGACGAGGCCGTGGCTTATTTCAAGTCCATCAACGAGCACTACAAGGCCGAGATCATCGCTTCGATCCCGTCCAATGAAGACGTGTCGCTGTACACCGAAGGCAATTTCACCGACCTGTGCCGCGGCCCGCACGTGCCATCGACCGGCAAGCTGAAGGTCTTCAAGCTGATGAAGCTGGCCGGCGCCTACTGGCGCGGCGACAGCAAGAACGAAATGCTGCAGCGTGTGTATGGCACCGCCTGGACCAAGAAGGAAGACCAGGAACAGTACCTGTTCCAGCTGGAAGAAGCGGAAAAGCGCGACCATCGCAAGCTGGGCAAGCAGCTGGACTTCTTCCACTTCCAGGATGAGGCCCCAGGCCTGGTTTTCTGGCACCCGAAAGGTTGGACCATCTGGCAGCAAGTGGAACAATACATGCGTCGCAAGTACCAGGAAAACGGCTACCAGGAAGTGAAGGCGCCGCAGATCCTGGACGCTTCGCTGTGGGGCAAGACCGGCCACTGGGAAAACTACCGCGAAAACATGTTCGTGACCGAGTCCGAAAACCGTTCCTACGCGCTGAAGCCGATGAACTGCCCGGGTCACGTGCAGATCTTCAACAGCGACCTGCGTTCCTACCGCGACCTGCCGCTGCGCTACGGTGAATTCGGCCAGTGCCACCGCAACGAGCCGTCCGGCGCGCTGCACGGCATCATGCGCGTGCGCGGCTTTACCCAGGACGATGGCCACATCTTCTGTACCAACGAGCAGATCGAGCCGGAAGTGGTGGCCTTCCACCAGCAGGCGATGGAAGTCTATAAAGATTTCCATTTCGAGAACATCGACGTGAAGCTGGCGCTGCGTCCGGACAACCGCATCGGCGACGACGAGGTGTGGGATAAAGCGGAAGAAGCGCTGCGCTCGGGCCTGCGCGCTTGCGGCGTGACCTGGACCGAACTGCCGGGCGAGGGTGCATTCTACGGTCCGAAAATCGAGTATCACCTGAAGGATTCGCTGGGCCGCCCATGGCAGGTCGGCACCATGCAGGTCGACTTCTTCATGCCGGGCCGCCTGGGTGCCGAATATGTCGCGGATGACAACACCCGCAAGACTCCGGTCATGCTGCACCGTGCGATCGTGGGTTCGCTGGAGCGCTTCATCGGTATCCTGATCGAGAACTACGCCGGCGCGCTGCCGATGTGGCTTGCTCCTCAGCAAGTATCGATTCTGAACATCAGCGACGCCCAGGCGGATTACTGCAAGGCGCTTGAATCCAGGCTGCGCAAGCTGGGCTTCCGCGTTGCTGCTGATTTGCGCAACGAGAAGATTACGTATAAAATCCGCGAACATTCCGTCCAAAAAGTGCCTTTCATTCTCGTGGTGGGCGACAAAGAACGGGATGCCAACACCGTGGCCGTGCGTGCGCGGGGCAATGTCGATCTGGGCGTTATGTCGATCGAAGCCCTGGTGGAGCGACTTCAGAACGACGTCGAGACCAAAGCCTAAATGCGGGGGAGCCCCGCAACCGGCCTACTAACCAAAATTGAAGGAAACACCATAGCTACTGACAAGTCTTCCCATCGCATCAATGGCGAGATCACCCACCCTGAAATGCGTCTGTCGGGTGTGGATAATGAACCGCTGGGCATCGTAAGCCTGGCCGAAGCCTTCCGCCTGGCGGAAGAGGCCGATGTCGACCTGGTCGAGATCGCGCCGAACGCGAATCCTCCAGTCTGCCGGCTGATGGATTACGGTAAGTTCAAGTATTCGGAACAGAAGAAGGCGCACGAAGCCAAGTTGAAGCAGAAGGTGATCTCGGTGAAGGAAGTCAAATTCCGCCCCGGCACCGATGATGGCGACTACAACATCAAGCTGCGCAACCTGATCAAGTTCCTGGAAGACGGTGACAAGACCAAGATCACCCTGCGTTTCCGCGGCCGTGAAATGGCCCACCAGGATATCGGCATGCGCATGCTCGAGCGTCTGAAGGCTGACCTGGAGCCGCATGGCCAGGTCGAGCAGTTCCCCAAGATGGAAGGCCGCCAGATGATCATGGTGCTGGCGCCGAAGAAGAAGAAGTAAAACCGGTAAACCAGTGCCTGACCCACAGGGTCGGGCACTGTCTGAGCAACGGCCGCGTGTCTTTGACCCGCGGCCGTTGCTTATACAGGGTCTGACCCTGCGGGTCAGACCCAGGTTTACCGGTTTTGAAGAATGTTGTGCTATACTCCCGGGTTCCCGTGAGAGTAGGCACCAAAAGTGCAGCGAAGGGCTGCCACCTACAATCCGGTCATTATTGGAGCATTCACATGCCAAAAATGAAAACCAAGAGCTCCGCGAAAAAACGTTTTCGCGTGCGCCCAGGTGGCACCGTTAAGTCGGGCATGGCTTTCAAACGCCACATCCTGACCAAGAAGACCACCAAAAACAAGCGTCAACTGCGTGGCACCCGTAACATCAATGCGTCGGACGTGACTAGCGTTCTGCGTATGATGCCGTCCGCTTAATCTCACTCGTTATTTAAGGAGCTACTATGCCTCGAGTAAAACGTGGGGTTACCGCGCGTGCCCGTCATAAGAAAGTACTGAACCTGGCCAAGGGTTACCGCGGTCGTCGCAGCAAAGTATTCCGTATTGCCAAGCAAGCAGTGATGCGCGCTGGCCAGTACGCATACCGCGACCGTCGTAACAAGAAGCGCGTCTTCCGCGCCCTGTGGATCACCCGTATCAACGCGGCTGCCCGCGAACACGGCGTTACCTACAGCGTGTTCATGAACGGTCTGAAGAAGGCCGCTATTGAACTGGACCGTAAGGTCCTGGCTGATATGGCTGTGATGGACAAGCCTGCATTTGCAGCGATTGTCAACGTCGTCAAAGCCAAGATCGCTGCTTAATTGCCAGTGATGCGCGCTGTCTTCGGGCAGCGCTCATAAGAAGCGGGACATGGCTTAGCTATGTCCCGTTTTTAATTTCCAAAACAGGAAAATCGTCGGATGAACTCGCTCGAACAACTCGTCGTCTCCGCGCAGGCTGATTTCCTCGCCGCCGTAGACGCTGCCGCACTTGAAAACGCCAAAGCCAAGTACCTTGGCAAGACTGGCCAGATCACCGAAATGATGAAGGGCCTGGGCAAGCTGGACCCTGAAGAGAAAAAGGCGCAGGGCGCCCTGATCAACGCTGCGAAAGTGCAGATCGAGGCCGCGCTGACCGCGCGCCGTGATGCGCTGGCGGAAGCGCAGCTGCAACTGCGCCTGAATGCCGAAGCGATCGACGTATCGCTGCCAGGCCGCGGCCGTTCCAAAGGCGGCATCCATCCTGTGATGCGCACCTGGGAACGCGTGGAAGAGATCTTCCGCTCGATCGGCTTCGACGTCGCTGCGGGCCCTGAAATCGAAACCGACTGGACCAACTTCACCGCCCTGAATTCACCTGAGAACCATCCGGCGCGTTCGATGCAGGATACCTTCTACGTTGAAGGCAACGACAGCACCGGCAAGCCGCTGCTGCTGCGTACCCACACCTCGCCGATGCAGGTGCGCTATGCCCGCAACAACAAGCCGCCGATCAAGGTGATCGCGCCTGGCCGCACCTATCGCGTGGACTCGGATGCGACCCACTCGCCGATGTTCCACCAGGTCGAGGGCCTGTGGATTGCGGAAGACATTTCCTTCGCTGACCTGAAGGGCGTGTACCTGAATTTCGTTAAGGCTTTCTTTGAGACGGATGACCTGCAAGTGCGCTTCCGTCCTTCGTATTTCCCGTTCACGGAGCCGTCGGCGGAGATCGATATCGCTTTCGGTAGCGGCCCACTGAAAGGGCGCTGGCTGGAGGTTTCGGGCTCGGGGCAGGTGCATCCGAATGTGGTGCGCAACTTCGGCCTTGATCCGGAAAAGTACATCGGCTTTGCGTTCGGCTCCGGCCTTGAGCGCTTGACCATGCTGCGCTATGGGGTCAATGACCTGCGCCTGTTCTATGAAGGCGATCTGCGCTTCCTGAAGCAGTTCAACTAAAACCGGTAAAGCGGTGTCTGACTCGCAGGGTCAGACACCAGTCTGCCGAAGCTACGGGCCAAGTGTCTGACCCTGTGGGTCAGACACTGGTTTACCGGTTCTAAAAGATACGAAAGCTGACTATGCAATTCTCTGAAAACTGGCTGCGCACCATGGTCGATCCGAAGATGACTTCGGATGAGCTGGCACACATGCTGACCATGTCCGGCCTCGAAGTGGAAGACATCGATCCAGTAGCGCCGCCGTTCACCAACGTTGTGGTGGGCCATGTGCGCGAAACCGCCAAGCACCCGAACGCCGACCGCCTGAACGTCTGCCAGGTCGATGTGGGCACCGGCACGCTGCTGAACATCGTCTGCGGCGCGCCGAACGTGCGTCCAGGCCTGAAGGTCGCGTGCGCCATGGCCGGCGCCGTGCTGCCGCCTGGCGCCGACGGCAAGCCGTTCGAAATCAAGGTTGGCCAGCTGCGCGGCGTCGAGTCGCAAGGCATGCTGTGTTCCGCGCGCGAACTGAAGCTGTCGGAAGACCACGGTGGCCTGATCGAACTGCCGGACGACGCGCCGATCGGCCAGAACATCCGTGACTACTTCGCGCTGAACGATCTGAAATTCACCATCAAGCTGACCCCGAACAAGGCAGACTGCCTGTCCGTGCTGGGCGTGGCGCGTGAAGTGGCGGCGCTGACCGGCTCGCAACTGAACCTGCCGCAGAACCGCATCGTGCCGGTCACGCTGGACGAAAAGCTGGCGGTGAAGGTGAGCGCTCCAGACCTGTGCGGGCGCTTTGCCGGCCGCGTGATCCGCGGCCTGAACGCCAAAGCCGAAACCCCGGCCTGGATGAAGCAGCGCCTGGAGCGCAGCGGCCAGCGTCCGGTGTCGGCACTGGTCGACATTTCCAACTACGTGATGCTGGAAATGGGCCGTCCTTCGCACGTGTTCGACCTGGACAAGATCCATGGTTCGCTGGACGTCCGCTGGGGCAAGAAGGGCGAACAGATCAAGCTCCTGAACGGCAACACCATTGAAGTCGATGAGTGGGTGGGCGTGATCGCCGACGACAAGGAACTGGAATCGCTGGCCGGCATCATGGGCGGCGACGCTACCGCCGTGTCGGACGATACAAGCAACATCTACCTGGAAGCGGCTTTCTGGTGGCCGAACGCCATCCAGGGCCGCGCCCGCAAATACAACTTCTCGACCGATGCGGCACACCGCTTCGAGCGCGGCGTGGACTTCGCATCGATCCCCGAGCACCTGGAGCGCATTACCGCGCTGCTGGTGGAAATCTGCGGCACGCCTGACACCAAGGTCGGCGCCATCGACGACCAGGTCGTCAACCTGCCGCAGCGCGCTCCGGTGCAAATGCGCACCGCCCGCGCCGCGAAGGTAATTGGCGTAGCGTTGAACGATGAGATGGTTGCCGATATTTTCACGCGCCTGGGCCTCGCGTTCACGCTGGCAGACGGTGTATTCAGCGTCACTTCGCCGTCCTACCGTTTCGACATCGAAATCGAAGAGGACCTGATCGAAGAAGTGGCCCGCGTGTACGGCTTCGAGAACATCCCGACCCTGCCGCCAATCGCCGCAAACGAGATGCGCATCGCACCGGAAGACACCCGTTCGATCTTCGCTGTGCGCCACCAGCTGGCTGACCTGGGCTTCCAGGAAGTGGTCAACATGAGCTTCGTGGAAGCGCAGTGGGAGCTGGACTTCAACGGCAACGACAGCCCGATCAAGCTGCAGAATCCGATCGCCTCCCAGATGTCCGTCATGCGTTCGTCGCTGATCGGCAGCCTGGTGGCGAACGTGCGCTACAACGTCAACCGCAAGCAGCCGCGCGTGCGCCTGTTCGAGGTTGGCGCCATTTTCAAGCGCGACGCTTCCGTGCAGGACGGCCCTTTGACCGTGGCCGGCTATGACCAGCCGCAGCGCGTCGCTGCCATGGCTTACGGCCCGGTAGCCGACGAGCAGTGGGGACAGAAAGCCCGCGACGTTGACTTCTTCGACGTCAAGGCTGACCTGGAAGCCCTGTTCGCCCCGCGCCAGCTGCGCTTTGCGAAGCTGGCTCACCCGGCCCTGCACCCGGGCCGCGCCGCTTCGGTGGAACTGGATGGCAAGGTGATCGGCTTTATCGGCGAACTGCATCCGCGCTGGCTGCAAAAGTACGACCTGCCGAAGGCGCCAGTGTTGTTCGAAGTCGATGCCGTTGCGTTGCAGCAACGCCGCGTGCCAGAATATGAAGAGATTTCGAAATTCCCTGGCACCACGCGCGACGTCGCCCTGGTGGTGAAACAGGCCGTTCCCGTGCAGGACCTGCTCGACGCCTTCCATGGTGCCGTGACGGCCCATGCTCAAGGGCGCATTGTGCAAGCCATTGTTTTGTTTGATGAATATCGCGGCCAAGGCCTGGAAAGCGACGAAAAATCGCTTGCTTTCCGCTTTAGCTTGCAAGATACTCAAAACACCCTGCAGGATGATGTCGTGGACGAGCTGATGAAGACGCTGACCGCCCATGTCGTCCTGGCACACGGTGCAAAACTGCGGGCTTGATTTAACAATTCAGGATGACCAGCGAGTCCGGCACTGCCGGACTCATGTACTTTAAAAGGCAGGGCAGCAAAATTAACAACAACGACGTCGATTCCGCCGTACTTGAATCCGCATTGGACGCCGAGTTGCACAGCGCGATGCAGAACGCCAAGGTACGCCAGGAAGCTGAAAAAGATTTGCCGACGCTGACCAAGGCAGAACTGGCCGAACTTTTGTTCGAACAGGTGGGCCTGAACAAGCGCGAGGCCAAGGACATGGTCGAAACCTTCTTTGACGAGATCCGCAATGCGCTGGAACGCGGCGAAGCGGTGAAGCTGTCCGGTTTCGGCAACTTCCAGCTGCGCGACAAGCCGCAGCGTCCGGGCCGTAACCCGAAAACCGGCGAGGAGATCCCGATCACGGCACGCCGTGTAGTGACCTTCCACGCCAGCCAGAAGCTGAAAGGCATGGTCGAAGACAGCGCCGGTACGGCGCGCGCATCCTGAGCTGCATAGGTGCGTGAATGAACGACCGACCTGGCAAGGCAGACCTGGTAGTGTTGCCGCCGATCCCGGCGAAACGCTACTTCACCATTGGCGAGGTCAGCGAACTGTGCGGTGTGAAGCCGCATGTGCTGCGCTATTGGGAACAGGAATTTACCCAGCTGAAACCGGTCAAACGGCGCGGCAACCGCCGCTATTACCAGCATCATGAAGTGCTGCTGATCCGCCGCATCCGCGAGCTGCTGTACGAGCAGGGCTTTACGATCAGCGGCGCCCGCAACAAGCTCGATAGCCGCGCTGCCGATTCGGCGCAAGGCGAGTATGATGAAACTCCTGGCATGGCACACGAAGCGCCGCCGCTGGACCGCGAGATGCTGCGCCGCGAGCTGCAAGGCATCCTCGAGCTACTAAAGTTGTAAGCAGCTGTAGCAAGGGCGCTTAGGCGTCCTTTTTTTCGGTTAGACTCGGCTAAACTGTTAAACCATTGGTGCTACAATATTAACGTTATGATTTTGCTAGTGATATTGCAGACGCTGGCTCCGTTCCCAAGCTAGGAATTCAAGAGGGAAGACAATGATTCGCGTAGCCATCTGTGACGACCACCAGATTGTACGGGCGGGTTTCAAGCAAATCTTTTCGTCGTCGGACGAATTCAGCGTAGTCGCTGAAGGCAGCACCGGGCGGGAAGCGCTCGACATCGCACGCAAGGAAGTGTGCGACGTGCTGTTGCTTGACATCGCCATGCCGGACCAGAGCGGTATCGATACTCTGCGTACCATCCGCCAGGGCCAGCCGGACTTGCCGGTGCTGATCCTGTCCGGCTATCCAGCCCAGCAATATGCGCTCAACCTGTTCAAGATGGGCGCCAACGGGTACCTGAACAAGGAATGCGAGGCGGAGGAGTTGATCAACGCCGTGCGCACCGTGTACCAGGGGCGCCGCTATGTCAGCTCGCAAGTGGGCGAACTGCTGGCGCAAAGCTTCGACCGCGATCCGAATACGGCCCTGCATACGGAGCTGTCGGACCGCGAATTCCAGGTGTTCCTGCGCCTGGCGCGCGGCGCCACCGTGTCCGACATCGGCACGGCGCTTTCGCTGAGCATCAAGACCGTGAGTACGTATCGCACGCGCATTATGGAGAAGATGGGCTTGCAGTCGAATAGTGACTTGACGTACTACGCAATGAAGAACAATTTGCTGGATTGATACGTCTGGTTACACTTTTGCGGTGCCGCACAATTAGCTTTCCGTGCGGCAGCATCTTGCTGCGGGTCTATAATGGGGAAAATGTACTTCACCATCGAACCAGCGCCCAGGCACCGGCTGCCGCTGTATAAAACGCTCTTGTGCGTGACCTGCGCGCTGATCCTCATCGTCAACGGTTTCAGCCTTTTCCACAATCTGCAATCGCTGAAGGGCGCCAATGAGCAGTTGGCGCTCAGCTCGCGCGTTGCCGAACGGCTGCAGTACCTGAACGTGCTGGTGCTCGATGCCGACAGCAGCGCGCGCGGCTATTTCATCTCCGGCAAGGAAACCTACCTGGGGCCGACGCGCTCGGTAGTCACCGAATCGGAGCAGCAGTTCCGCGAGCTGGAGAAACTGCTCGCGAATAATCCGATCCAGTTGAAAAACCTGCAGCAGTTGCAGGTATTGGTGCGCAAGCGCATCGCCATCCTGACCCAGGCCATTGAGGTCTACAAGCACGGCGGGCTCGACGATATCGTCAATATTGCCAAGGTCAGCGACGAGCGCAGCGGCATGGATGAAATCCGCCTGCAAGTGGTGATCATGGTGCGCGAGCAGGGCGAAGCCATGTCGGCCCGCGCCGCCAGCTTCTACCAGGAATACCAGAAGGCCGTTGTGATGGGCGCCGGCATCAATGCCATTGCCATCGTGGTGCTGGTCATGTTCTACCAGCTGGTGCGGCGCAGTTTCGTGCACCGGGCAGCGGTGGAGCACGCGCTGCAATTGTCGAACGAAAGCCTGGAATCGATGGTGCAGCAGCGTACCGAGCAGCTATCGGTGCTGTCGCGTCACCTGATCTCGATCAGCGAAGAAGAGAAGATGCGGCTGTCGCGCGAGCTGCATGATGAGATGGGCGCCAACCTGACCTCGATCAGCATGGATATCGCGGCGGTCGCGCACCAGCTGCAAAAGACTAATCCTGAGCTGGCGGCCCAGCTGCGCCGTGCGCGCGGCACCCTGGTCGATACGGTGGAACTGAAGCGTCGCATCATCGAAGACCTGCGCCCGAGCCTGCTCGACAACCTTGGCCTGTGCGCGGCGATCGACAGCTACTGCGAAGACTTCACGCGCATGACCAATATCCCGTGTGAGACCGAGATCGGCCCCGATATTGACGCCGTTGCCAAGGCCGGCGACAGCAGCCTGTCGATTGCCTTGTTCCGTATCGTGCAGGAGTCGCTGACCAATATCCGCAAATACGCCAAGGCCGGCCATGTCAGCGTCTCGCTCAAGCTGCAGCGCGACGACATGCTGGTGCTGCGCATCATCGACGACGGTATCGGGATTGCCGCTCCAACGCTGGCCAAGCCAATGTCGCACGGCTTGCTTGGGATGCGGGAGCGGGCTTTGTTGCTGGGCGGGATCTTGAATATCCGCCGTGGGCGGGGTGACCGGGGAACCTGCATCGAGGTCTATATTCCCCTGAAGGGCCGGGGCAGGCGTCCTGTTGGCGCCGTGCCCCCGGCAATGCTGCATCCTAGCAGCACGCTACATCAGCGAGCAGGCGATCATATTCAATCTTCGCCACCTTATAGCACTCGCCCGCATAACGTTCCAGACCTTCACGATCAATGACGGTGATGTTGCCGCGGCGGTAGGTGATCATGCCGTCCTCCTGCAGCTTGCCGGCGGCGGCGGTGATCGATTCGCGGCGCACACCCAGCATGATCGAAATCATTTCCTGGGTCACCTTCAATTCGTTGCTTGGGGAGCGGTCCAGGCGGTCCAGCAGCCAGCGGCACAGCTTCTGCTCGATCGAGCTGTGGCGGCCGCCGACGGCGTTCTGCGCCATCTGTGCGAACAGTGCTGCGTTGTAGCGCATCAGCAGCTGGGGCAGGGCGCCGCCCTGGTTGAAGGCGTCGCGCAGGGCTTGCGCTTTCAGGCGGTAGCCGTAGCCGGCGCTTTGCACCACGGCGGTGCTCATGGCGCGCTCACCGGCAAACATCGACACGCCCACCACGCCTTCGTGGCCGACCACGGCGATCTCGGTGGTCGCGCCGTCTTCCATCACGTACAGCAGGGACAGGATGGCAGTCGTCGGGAAGTAGACGTATTCCAGCTTGCTGCCGAATTCAAACAATTCTTTGCCGAAGGGCAGCTGCACCAGCTCCAGGTGCTCGAACAGGGACTCCAGTGCTTCACGAGGGAGGGCTGCCAGCAATTCATTTTGCTGGGCGCCGCTGTAGCTGACAACCGGCCGGGACGCAACTTTGAACTCCGACGAACCAATAGGCATTGCTTGCGACAGCGAGTTCTTGGCAGAGACGCTAAGTTGAGTGTTGTTCATTTTATCCTCACAGAACTAAAGTACACGGTATTGCAGTCGGCATTCTTAGGGGTGCTGCTTGCCGATCGCGTTGGTAATACTTTAATTTTCTATGTGAGAGATGAACATAAGACCTGTTACCTCCGTCATGTAGGCTGGCAACATGGCAGTTTGTCAGGCTAGTCCTACAACATTGTAATTTTGGCTGGCGCACTGTTGAAAATCCTGCTTGCAGGGCCGAGGCGGAACTGTCCAAGGGCTTCGTGCAGGATGGCAGTTTCCGCGTGGACACGGCTGGCGCTTTCCGAGGCCTGGACCACCAGGGCGGCATTCTGCCGGGTCATGTCGTCAATACGGTGGAGCGCGCCATTGATGCGCGCGATCTCGCTGCGCTGACCCGCTTCGGCTTCTGTAATCCGGGTAATAACGTGCTCCATGCTGCGCACGGAAGCCACAACCTGGCTCATGGTGGCACCGGCGGCATCGACCTGGACGTTGCCGCTTTCGACCTTGCTGACCGAATCGCCGATCAGTTGCTTGATCTCCAGCGCAGCGGCCGCCGAATGTTGGGCCAGGCTGCGCACTTCGGTGGCCACCACGGCGAAGCCGCGCCCATGGTTTCCGGCCCGGGCCGCTTCCATGGCGGCGTTCAGCGCCAGGATATTGGTCTGGAACGCTATGCCGTCGATAACCCCGATAATGTCGGCAATGCGATCCGAACTGCTGCGAATTGCTGCTATTGTGTCGACTACGGCTCCGACGCTGGCGCCGCCGCGCAGGGCCACGACGGCCGCCTGCCGCACCAGTTGGCGGCCGTCGTCGGCGGGCGCTGTTGCGGCGCACGGCGAATGACGGTGACGTGCAGGGCTTCTGCCTGGGTGCTGGTAGATCCGTGCAGTGCCGTGCTGCCGCTGGCCAGTTCGTCGGCGGCGCTGGCAATGCGCGCGGCGCCGCTGCGGATATCGGCGACCAGGCTTTCCAGTGCTGCCGTCATGCCGCTGAAGGCGTTTGCCAGCGCGCCGATTTCATCATGCGCCGGGGAGCTGATGCGAACGCTCAGGTCGCCCGCCGCGGCGGCGCGCACGGCATGGTTGAGTTGGCGAATGTCGCGCGTGAAGGAGGCATAGAAGCCGGCGCCCAGCCAGGCAGCGAGTGCGATGGAGAGCAGGACCACGGCGCCGACGGCGTTGCGGCGCAGGCGGTCTTGCGCAGCGCGTTCGGCCAGCAAATGTTGCAGCGCATCGGCGCTGCTGCCGGACAGCGCGTGCAAAGCCGCGGCCGCTTGTTGGCCGGCGGCATTGAAGTCCTTGCCGCTGCTCTGGTTGTAGGAGTTCAGCACCTCGTTGCGGGCGCGTTCGAGGAAGGCAAGGGCGACCGGCACGGCGGCCAGGCGCGGCTGCAGGGCCGGCGCCAGCCCAGGGTGGTTGGCCAGGATGCCCTTGTATTGGCCCGGCAGGCGCTCCAGTTCATGGCGCGCCAGCATGGCGGTGGCATTCAGCATCTGGTCTTCATTGGCTTCGAACAGGCCGCTGTCGATGTAGGCGGCGCCGCGGCCGGTCATCACGGACAGGTTTTCCTCCAGGTCCGGCAGGCTCTTGAGGAAGGAGGCAATCAGGTAGGCGCTGCGTACTTCCGGGGCGAGCGACAGGCGTGAACGGTCGGCAGCCTGGGCGGCAAGGGCATCGGCCAGCGCGATCAGCCTGCTGTGCGCGGCAAAGCTGGCGCGTGCATCCAGGCCGGCCTGGCGCTGCTGCAGTTGCTGCCAGCCCTGTTCCAGCTCAGGCTGCGCGGGCAGGCCGGACAGCGTGCCGATGGCAAGCGGGCGCAGGCCCTGCAGCGCGGACGTGGCAGCCTGTCCTGCGGCGGCTATCGCGCGCGCCGTCTTGCTGCCTGGCGGCCAGGCGCAGGTGTTCCAGGTTGCGCTTTTCCTGCAGGCGGCGGCGCAGCTCGTGCAATTGGCGGACATAGGCCAGGCCCTGGCGCTCCTGGATGGTGAAGGACACCGATTTGTGCAATTCGGCCACCAGCAGGCCCGAGGCAAGCAGCAGCGGCAGCAGGAAAACCAGGGAGTCGAGGGGCGAACTTGGGCAATAGTCGCAGCCTCTGCATGAGGGCGATGGCGGGGCGGACCAAGATCATGAGCGGGCTTTGGGCGAGGATTTTTGCGGCGCGATAATGATGCAAGGCAATTGTTACCTCGTGATGAATCGGGGCATAATGCGCGGTAATCAACTTATTCCACTCCCCATGCATGTAATCCTGGTAGAAGACGACGCAGTATTGGCCGACGGCGTAGTCCGGGTGTTGTCCGGCCATGGCATGAAAGTGGAACTGCTGCAAAACGGCAGCGAAGCCGATGCCATGCTGCAGCGTCCCGGCCAGGCCGACGTGCTGGTCCTTGATATCGGCCTGCCGGGCCTGGACGGCTTTGAAGTGGTGCGCCGCCTGCGCGCGCGCGGCAGCCAGCTGCCGGTGCTGTTGCTGACGGCGCGCGATGCGGTGGAAGACCGCGTGCGCGGCCTGGAGCTGGGCGCCGACGATTACCTGGTCAAGCCTTTCGCCACGCCGGAACTGGTGGCGCGCCTGCGCGCGCTGGCGCGGCGCCATGCGCCGAAGCCCAGCGTGCTGCAAATGGGCTCGCTAGTGCTGGACCTGGGCGCCAAGCGTGCCCGCGTGCGCGATACAGTGATCGACCTGTCGGTGCGCGAATGGGCGGTGCTGGAGTATCTGTTGCAGCACAGCGCGCGCGTGGTCAGCAAGCAGCAGATCATCGACGCCATCCTGCCCTGGGGGGAAGACGTGACGCCGAACGCGGTGGAAGTCTATATCTCGCGCATCCGCCAGAAGACGGCCGATGCCGGCATCAGCATCCGCACCATCCGCGGCTTCGGCTACATGCTGGAACCGGCCAATGGATAAGACTCTTGGATAGCATCCGCCTGCGCCTGCTCAAATGGCTGATCGGCCCGGTTCTCCTGCTGAACCTGGCCGGCGTTGCACTGAGCTATGCGCTGGCCTGGATCCCGGCCCAGATCGCCTTCGACCAGTCGCTCGGCGACGCCGCCGCCATGTTGGGCGCCCGCATCAGCGAACGTGAAGGGCGGCTGGTGCTCGACTTGCCGGAGGCCGCCGAGCGCGTCTTGCGCGAGGATGAGCTCGACAAGGTCTATTTTGCCTTGCGCGATGGCCAGGGCCGCCTGGTGGCCGGCGATGCCGTGCTGCCTGTCCTCCCGGCGCGTGCCGGTGCCCCTGCGGTTGACGGCGTGGTCGAGAACAACCCGGTGCGCCTGGTGGCGCTGCCGGTGCTGACCGGGCAGCAGCAGGGCATCGTGGTGGTGGCCAAGACGCTGCGCAAGCGCGGCCAGGCACGCACCGCCATCGTGCGCGCCTTGCTGCCGCTGGCGGCCGTGTTTACGCTGGCTTCGGTCGGCCTGGTCTGGTTTTCGGTCACCAATGGCCTGGCGCCCTTGCACAAGGTCAAGGCCGGCATCCAGGCGCGCAGCGCCGAAGACTTGTCGCCTATCCCGGCCGGCAGCGTGCCGCTGGAAGTGATGCCGATGGTGCACTCTTTCAATGGCTTGCTGGAGCGCGTGCGCGAAGGCGCCCAGGCGCAGCAAGACTTCCTGGCCAATGTGGCGCACCAGCTGCGGACCCCGCTGGCCGGCTTGCGCACCCAGATCGAACTGCTGGCGGCGCAGGAGCGCACGCCGGCCGCGGCGTCGTCGCTGGCGATGATGCAGGCCTCGACCGAGCGCATGATTCGCCAGGTCAACCAGTTGCTGGCGCTGGCGCGCGCGGAACCTGGCCCCTTGCGCAAGACGCGCATGGAGCGCCTGTCGCTCGACCAGTTGCTGGAAGAATCGATCCAGCATTTCGTCGAGCAGGCGCTGCGCAAGGAGATCGACCTCGGCTTCGACTTGCAGCCAACCAGGGTGAACGGCGACCGCTTCATGTTGCGGGACCTGGTCGACAACCTGGTCGACAATGCCATCCGCTACACGCCGCCCAAGGGGGCCGTCACGGTGAGCTGCTTCCCGCACCTGGGCGGCGGCATGCTGACGGTGGAAGACTCCGGTCCGGGCATTCCGCAGGCCAAGCGCGCCGCAGTCTTCCAGCGCTTCCAGCGCCTGGATGAAAAGACCAATGGCAGCGGTATCGGCCTGGCCATCGTCCGCGATATCGCCACTGCCCATGGCGCCAGTGTTGCCATCGACACCCCCGCCAGCGGGCGGGGCGCATTGTTTTCCGTGTATTTTCCCTCCTAAAACTGCTGCTGTCAGGTATTTGTCAGGTTTTCCTCAGGGAAATGCAAGCTTGCTTGTCTAGACTTGCACTATCAAATACCAGCTTTGGAGAAATACATGGAACAGCAGCAGTCCGGTGCATCCCGCCAGGCGGGCTTCACGCTGATTGAAATGATGGTAACCGTGGCAATTATCGCCATCCTCGCCGCAGTGGCGATCCCAGCCTACGGCGATTACATCAAGACCGGCCGCCTGCCGCAGGCGTCCAATAACCTGGCCAGCATGCGCGCCAAGCTGGAGCAATATTTCCAGGACAATCGCAGCTATGACGGCGCCTGCGTCGCCGGCACCATCGCCGCGCTGCCTCCTGCCGACGACTTTGTCTACACCTGTCCGACGCTGACGGCGACGACCTACGTGGTCAAGGCCGAAGGCCAGGGCAAGATGGCCGGCTTCACCTTCACGATCGACCAGTCGAACAACAAGAAGACGACGGCGCTGCCAAGCGGCTGGGGCTCGGCGTCGGAATCTGCGCCGATTACCTGCTGGGTGCGCAAAAAGGGTGGCACATGCTAGCGCGCCGCCAACAGGGCGCGACCCTGATCGAGCTGATGGTCGGCGTGACCGTCCTGGCGGTGCTGTTGGCCATGGGCGTGCCGGCGTTTTCAGCCTGGATGCAGGATGCCCAGAACCGCGCCGCCGCCGAATCGATCGTGAACGGCTTGCAGACCGCGCGTGCCGAGGCGGTGCGGCGCAATTCGGTCGTGCGTTTCACCCTGACCGGCGCGGAAGGCCAGGTGGGCTGGACTGTCGGCTGCCCGACCGTGACCACCACCTGCCCGGCAGATATCCAGACCCGTTCGGCGGGTGAAAGCAGCAAGCTGGTCAAGGTGACGGTCAGCGCCGATCCGATCCCGGTGCCGGCTCCGGCCGGCTATTTCACGGCGCAG
The DNA here is from genome assembly GCF_049913255.1 of Pseudoduganella sp. R-43. Classification (NCBI taxonomy): domain Bacteria; kingdom Pseudomonadati; phylum Pseudomonadota; class Betaproteobacteria; order Burkholderiales; family Oxalobacteraceae; genus Pseudoduganella; species Pseudoduganella sp. R-43. Next base: position 4,119,332 of record NZ_CP183988.1, on the reverse strand, counting down.
ATCAGCGATGCGGGGGCACTGCCGGCCGAGATCAATTTCGACGGCTTGGGCCGCGTGTATACGCCACCGGCCGGCACCTTGTTCAACCGCGCCGACGTGACCAGCACGGCCAGTGCCAGCGCGCGCCGCTATGTGGTGGTGGTATCGAGCGGCGGCCAGATCCGCATGTGCGATCCGAAAATGTCCTATGCCACCGATCCGCGTGGCTGCAGCTAAGGAGAATCCCATGAAGTCTCAACGCACATTGCGGAAACAGGGGGGCATAGCGCTGGTGGAGGCCTTGGTCGCCATCGTGATTTTTGCGTTCGGCGTGCTGGCCATCGTCGGCTTGCAGGCCGCTTCGGTGCGCCAGGTGAGCGACGCCAAGTACCGCATCGACGCTGCCAATGTGATCAGCCAGTCGCTGGGTGCGATGTGGGCCGACCGCGAGCGCATCCAGCTGCATGCCGTCAGGGACCAGGCCGTCAGCTCTTTGCCGAACGGGAAACTGACGGTCGTGGTGCCCGGCCCGTGGACTGCGGAAGTCGGTGTCACGGTCACGGTGACCGTGACTTGGCAAGTGCCGGGCGAGAGCGCCGTTCATACACAGACCAGCGTGCAATTCATCGCTGGTTAGAAAAGGAATAATCCAATGCACGACAAGCAAAACGGTTTCGGCCTGGTCGAGATCATGGTGGGCCTGGGCGTCGGCATGCTGGCCATGGTGGTCGTGATGCAGGTGTTCAGCCAGGCGGAAGGACAGAAGCGCACCACCACCGGCGGCGCCGATGCGCAGAGCAACGGCGCGATCGCCCTGTCCATGATCGAACGCGATGGCAAGATGGCAGGCTGGGGCATGGCCAATTCGATGTTCTCCGACTGCAATACCACCTACTCCTATTGCGACGGCGACCTGAGCTGTGGTGGCTCGGCTGGGCCGATCACCGGGCTGTCGATGGCGCCGGTGGCCATCACCGACGGCGGCAACGGGCCCGACAGCTTCCTGGTGCAGTATTTCGCCAACCCGCGGGAAGGTTCGTTCCGCTATCCATCCAATACGGAACTGCGCAGCAATATGCCGCAGCCATCGTCGGAGCTGAATGTCGGCAACACGGCCGGCTGCCGGGAAGGCGACCTGATCCTGGTGCAGCAGGCGGGCAAGTGCACGCTGATGCAGGCGACCCAGATCCAGGACCAGGCCTTGAAGATCCAGCATAACCCTGGCGCCAGCGGTCATTACAACCCGCCGGCCAATTACCAGAACGCCAACAACTGGCCCGCTTATACCAAGCCTGCGAAGCTGTCCTGTTTCACGGCCCCACCGGGCGGCGCCCTGTTCCAGCGTTCCTATAGCGTGAACAACCTGCACCAGCTGCTGCGTTCGGACAATTCGGCCAGCCCGGCGATCGTCAACGACGTCGTGGCGCCCGAGATCGTCGACATGCAGCTGGAGTACGGGATCTCGACGGCCACCGAGTCGTGGGTCAGCGCCTGGACCCCTGCTACCGGCACCTGGGCCAACCCCTCGGCCGCTGATATCAAGCTGGTCAAGGCGGTGCGCATCGCCCTGGTCGCGCGCAGCGTGCAGTACGAGAAACCGGAACCCAACCAGCAATGCGCAACCACGACCAGCGACATGGTCAGCAAGTGGTCGAGCTGGGCAACGTTCAATACCAGCGGCTATCCGGCCGACTGGAAGTGCTACCGCTACAAAGTGTTCGAGACGATTGTGCCATTGCGCAATGTCATTTGGGGATAAGACGATGAAACACAGCAAACGAGCCGGCGCAGTCCGGCAAGCCTGGCAGCAGGGCGTCATCCTGCCCATCACCCTGATCGTGCTGGTGGCCATGACGCTGGCCGGCATCGCGCTGCTGCGTTCGGTTGATACCTCGGCCGTGATCGCGGGCAACCTGGCCTTCAAGCAAAGCGCCACCGCCAGCGGCGATGCCGGCGTGGAAGCGGGCATCGCCTGGCTGATCCAGACCGCACCAAGCGGCTCCCTCGACCAGGACATGCCGGGCAGCGGCTATTACGCCACCCGCCAGGATGCTCTCGACCTGACCGGCAACAAGCGTGATTCCGAAGGTGCTGGCACAGCGGATGACGACCTGAATTGGGACAATGCCGCAGCCGTCGTCAAGCTGGGCGCCGATGCGGCCGGCAACCAGGTGGCTTATGTCATCCATCGCATGTGCGATAGCGCCGGCCCGCTGGACGCGCGCACCTGCTCCACGCAGCAGACCTTCAGTAAGGGCTATGACGAAGGTGCGCAGGGCGCGATGGAGGGCTACCGCCCACCCAAATTCGACAGCTCGGCCACCCGGGCTTTCTACCGTATTACGGCACGGGTATCCGGGCCGAGGAACACCACCAGCTACGTTCAGGCTGTGGTCTCAATCTAACGCAGGAGAATTCAGATGGACTGGACCAATGTCCCACCGCCGGGCCTGCGTGCCTTGCTCGCATCGCTCGGCCTGAGCCTGGCGCTGGCTGCCCAGCCAGTGTCCGCCGCCCCGACCGAGCTGGCCGATATCCCGCTGGCCAACGCGTCGACCGCCCCGATCTTGCCCAACATTATGTTGGACCTCGACAATTCCGGCAGCATGGCGTGGAGCTATATGCCCGACTACGTGCGCTACACTTCGCTGGGCAACTTCGGCACCATGTGCCGCGGGCCTAACAAGAACAACACCCTGGTGGTGTGCGAGCCCGGCGACCCGCCATACTTTGCCAGCGCCTTTAACGGGCTGTACTACAACCCGGCGATCCGCTACATGTGGCCGACCAAGGCCGACGGCACACGCCTGGCCGACCACAAGGGGAATACCTCCTATGCGGCGTCGTGGACTGCCGTGCCGAGCGACGGCTATGGCGTGCAGTTGATCGACGATACCAGCGCCGAACAGCCGAACGCCACGCCTTGCAAGGGGGTGGTGTCCGGTGGTAACTGTCCGCGCCTGTCGAATACTGCCGTGACCAACCTGGTGACCGGCTACCCGGAGCGCATGTGGTGCAGTCACACCTATGATGTGCCGCCGAGCGCGAATTGCAAGCCGGCAGTGGAGAACGGCAGTTATTCGTATCCGGATAACACCTACAAGTACCTGTATGCGAAGGACGGCGCGCCGTTCTACTACAACGTGAGCGTTGAGTGGTGCAAGACAGCGGATAGCGCGCCCAACCAGAATTTCGGCAAGGCCGGCAGCTGCCAGGCCAAGAAGACGGACACCTTCAAGTATGTGCGCTACTCGAACTGGTCGCGCGTCGACATTACCCCGTCCACGAAATTCCCGGCCAAGGCCGCAGGGCGCACCGATTGCGCAGGAAACGTCTGCACGTATCAGGAAGAGATGGCGAACTTCGCGACCTGGTACGCCTGGTACCGCACGCGTACCCAGATGACCAAGAGTGCGATCGGCCAGGCATTCAAGGATGTGCGCGGCACCCCGGTTGCCACCGACCCCGACGATTCGGCCTACCTGCACGCACGCATTGGCTTGACCACCATTAACAATCCGATCGCACTGGATATCGCCAACTTCGACGCTGCACAGAAGGAGAAGTTCTATACCGATCTGTACAGCTTCGATCCGCTTGGCGGCACGCCATTGCGCAATTCGCTTGATTCGCTGGGCAAGATGTACAAGGGCACCAGCACGCGTTACAAGGACCCGGTGCAGTATTCCTGCCAGAAGAACTTTACTATCCTGGCGACGGACGGTTACTGGAACGACAGCTATAACGGCGTGGCCGACACCGACGGCGCTGCGGGGGTGACGCTGCCATCGCGCGACGCCCTGCAAACACCCAATACGCTGGCGGACGTGGCCTATTACTACTACCATAACGACCTGCGCACATCCTGCAGCTCGAGCGATGTCTGCACCAATAACGTTGCGCCATCGGGCGCAAATGCGGACGTGGACGACGTGGCGCAACACCAGCACATGACCACGTTCACCATCGGCCTCGGGGTCGACGGCACCCTGACTTACGATCCCAACTACAAGACCAGCAACAGCGGGGATTACTTCAATATCAAGCAGGGCGTGACCAAATGGCCAGCCCCGAGCGGCAACGCACCCGAAACCATTGACGATCTGTGGCACGCTGCCGTCAATGGCCGCGGCACCTATTTCAGCACCAAGGACCCGGCGGCGCTGGAAGGCGGCTTGCGCAAGGCGCTGCGCAGCATTGACAGCGTGACCGGCAACGGTGCGGCGGCGGCGACCAGCGCGCTGCAGCCAACTGCCGGCGACAATTTCATCTATGTGGCGACGTACCGCACCGTGAAGTGGGACGGCGACGTGAGCGGCTATTCCCTTGACCTGTCGACCGGTGCAGTGTCGAAGGATCCCTTCTGGCAAGCGGAGCCGCTGCTGCGCAACAAGATCGCCGCGACCGGCGATAGCGATACGCGCGTGATCTACACCGCCGACGGCACCACCCGTACCTTGTTTAGCACGGGCAAGGGCGGCCTGACGGCAGCCCAGCTGGCGCTGTTCGACACCAACAGGCTGAGCCAGGCCAGCACCTGGTCCAGCACGCAGAAGACCGCTGCCACCGCAGCCTCGCTGGTGAACTACCTGCGCGGGCAAGACCGCAATGAAGACCAGGAGCGCGTGCTGACGTACGGCGCTTACGAGCGCCTGTACCGCGACCGCGAGAAAGCGCTGGGCGATATCGTCCATGCGCAGCCGATCTATGTGAAAGCGCCGCCGTTCAATTTCGATGACGATGGCTATCAGGAATTCAAGGCTGCCAAGGCAGACCGCCTGCCGACGCTATACACCTCGGCCAACGATGGCATGCTGCATGCCTTCGACGGCGAATCCGGCCAGGAACGCTGGGCCTACGTGCCGCCGATGGTCTTGCCGAATATGTGGCGCCTGGCCGATGCCAATTATGGCAGCCAGCACCGCTACTACCTGGACGGCCCGCTGGCCATGAGCGATGCGAAGATCAACGGCAGCTGGAAAACGGTGCTGATAGGCGCCATGGGCAAGGGTGGCCGCGGCTACTTCGCGCTGGATGTGACTGACCCTACCGATCCGCGCCCGCTGTGGAACTACACGGCAGACGATAATCCGAAAATGGGTTACAGCTTCGGCACGGCCTTCATCACCAAGATGGCCGATGGCCGCTGGGTGGCCGTGCTGCCATCGGGCTACAACAACGTGCCGGAAGGTACCAAGTATGCCGGCGGCGACGGCGGCGGCTACGTATTCGTGCTCGACCTCGCCAGTGGCTCGCTGTTGAAAACCATTGCGACCGGCGTTGGCAGCAACGTAAACCCAAGCGGCCTGGGTCGCATCAACGTGCGCTCGCCTGACTTCACGACCAATAACACGGCAGTCGGCGCCTACGGCGGCGACCTGACTGGCGCCATGTGGCGCTTCGACCTGGAAAAGGGCACGGCCAGCAAGCTGGCCGATTTCCCGGGCAAGCCGATCATGGTTGCACCGGTTATCGGCCAGATCCAGGACAAGCTGGCGATCTTCTATGGTACCGGCCGCTACCTGGGGCAGAGCGACCTGGACGATGTTGACACCCAGACCATCTACGGCATCAAGGACGATGGCGTTACCACGGTAAATGCCGGCAGCCCGCTGGTGGCGCAAACGGTCACGACCAGCGGCACAGCGCGCAACATCAGCCGCGATGCGGTTGAATGGTCCAGCAAGATGGGCTGGTATGTGGACTTGCCGGATACCGGTGAGCGCATCACGCTCTCGCCGCAATTGTTCCTTGGCACGCTGATTTTCGCGTCCACGGTGCCATCGGTGTCGGCCTGCCAGCCAGGCGGCTACAGCTGGCTGTACCAGCTCGATTACAAGACCGGCGGCAACGTCCAGGTGAACGTGGCGGGCGGCTTGAAGTATGCCTCGCCGATTGTCGGTAACAGCGTGGTCAAGCTGCCGAACGGCACCCCGATGATCTATCCGGTTGGTGCGTCGAACGGCATGGGCGTGCCGCAGGTATTGCGTGTCGGTCCTGGCGATCCGAGCGACGCGAAGATCCGCGTCCTGTGGCGCGAGATTTCGGACTGACGGAACTGTAATGGAAGCCCGTCTGCGGCCCTGGCTGGCGCTGGCAATATCGGCGCTGGCGCATGTGGCCCTCGCCCTGTTCCTGGTCGGCCAGGCCAGCCGCGTCGCCGGCGAAGGCGGCAGTTCGGCTTCGCCTGGGCCAGCCATGATGGTGCGCCTGGTCGGTGCGGCACTGCCGGCGCCGGACAAGGCTCCGCTGCCCGTTGCGCAGCCACCGGCCGCGGTGCCGATGCTTCCCATGCAGCCGGTGCAGGCGCAGGCTGCGGCGGGCACGGACGGCGTCGCCGGGGCGGCCGAACGGCACTACTTCGGCGCCGACGCGATGACCCGCCAACCGGAAGTAGCCGAGGGGCTGGTGGCGGGCAGGTTGCTGGTGGTGCCGGGGATTACCCCCCAGTCCGTGGCCTTGCAGGTCTGGATCAGCGATGACGGCGCGGTCGAACGCGTCGCCCTCGATTCGCCGATGTCGGAGAAAGAAGAGCAACTGCTGCTGGCGGCTTTCGCCAGCGTCAGGTTCCAGCCGGGCCGGATCGGCCGCATCGCCGTACGTAGCCACCTGGCGCTGGAAGTCATGCTCGATTATGCCGTCCGGCTGTGAGGGGAGTGGTGGTAAAATAGCGGGTTTTCCGTCTGCGCCAACCCCTGGCTGCCATCATGTCTGACGATATCCAAATTCAAAGCTCGAGCAAGACCCCTGCGCTGATTGCACGCGAGGTTGCCCGCCGCCGTACTTTCGGCATTATTTCCCACCCCGACGCGGGTAAAACCACCTTGACCGAGAAGCTGCTGCTGTTCTCGGGCGCGATCCAGATGGCCGGTACCGTCAAGGCCCGCAAGAGCGGCCGCCATGCCACCTCCGACTGGATGGAAATCGAGAAGCAGCGCGGCATTTCCGTGGCGTCCTCGGTGATGCAGTTCGAGTTCCGCGACCACATCATCAACTTGCTCGACACGCCGGGCCACCAGGACTTTTCCGAAGATACCTATCGCGTGCTGACCGCGGTCGACTCGGGCCTGATGGTGATCGACGCGGCCAAGGGCGTGGAAGCGCAGACCATCAAGCTGCTTGACGTTTGCCGCATGCGCAATACGCCGATCGTCACCTTCATGAACAAGCTGGATCGCGAATGCCGCGATCCGCTCGAGTTGCTCGATGAAGTGGAATCGGTGCTGAAGATCCAGTGCGCGCCGGTGACCTGGCCGATCGGCATGGGCAAGAACTTCCGCGGTGTCTACCACCTGATCAACGACGAGATCCTGCTGTTCCGCGCCGGCGAAGAGAGCGTGCAAAGCTTCGAGGTGATCAAGGGTATCGACAATCCGCGCCTGCAGGAGATGTTCCCCCTGGAGATGGACCAGCTGCGCATGGAAGTGGAGCTGGTGCACGGCGCCTCGCACCCGTTCAGCCTGCAAGATTTCCTGGCTGGCAAGCAGACCCCGGTCTTCTTCGGCTCCGCGATCAACAACTTCGGCGTGCGCGAGATCCTGTCCGCGCTGGTCGACTGGGCGCCTGCGCCGGAATCGCGCGATGCGTCGGTGCGTACCGTGCAGCCGACCGAGGAGAAGTTTTCCGGCTTCGTGTTCAAGATCCAGGCCAATATGGACCCGGCGCACCGCGACCGTATCGCCTTCCTGCGCGTTTGCTCCGGCCGATTCGAGCGCGGCATGAAGGTCAAGCACCTGCGCCTGAACCGCGAGGTGAAGGTGTCGTCCGTGGTCACGTTCATGGCCTCGTCGCGCGAGCAGGTGGAAGAGGCTTACGCCGGCGACATCATCGGCTTGCCGAACCACGGCAATATGCAGATCGGGGATTCCTTCTCTGAAGGCGAGATGCTGCAGTTCACCGGCATTCCGTACTTTGCGCCGGACTTCTTCCGCCAGGTGCGCATCCGTAACCCGCTGAAGATCAAGCAGCTGCAGAAAGGCTTGCAGCAGCTGGGTGAAGAGGGCGCTGTGCAGGTGTTCAAGCCGGTGCAGGGCGGTGAGGTGGTACTGGGCGCGGTCGGCGTGCTGCAGTTCGAAGTGGTGGCTTCGCGCCTGATGAATGAGTACGGCGTGGATGCGGTGTTCGAGAGCACCTCGATTTCGACTGCGCGCTGGGTTTCCAGCGATGACAAGAAGGCGCTGGCCGATTTCGAAGCGGCGCTCGGTCATAACGTGGCGTATGACGCGGCGGGCAACCTGGCTTACCTGGCTACTTCCGGCGTCAACCTGCGCCTGACCCAGGAGCGCTGGCCGAAGCTGACCTTCCACGCGACGCGCGAGCACGCGACCAAGCTGGATTAAACCGGCAAACCAGGGTCAGACCCAAGGGTCTGACCCTATGGGTCGGACCCAGGTTTACCGGTTTTTCAGGCAGCCCACAGCCGCCGCTCCCGCAGCAAAGCCTCCAACTGCTCCGCCGGCATTGGCCGCGCAAAGTAATACCCCTGCATCACATCGCACCCGGCATCCGAGAGGAACGCCACCTGCTCCTCGGTTTCCACGCCTTCCGCCACCACGGTCATGTTCAGCGAATGCGCCATCGCAATGATCGCCTTCGCGATCGCCGCGCCATCACCAGGCACCGCATGGATAAAGCTGCGGTCGATCTTGAGCTGGTCGATCGGGAAGCGCTTCAAATAGGCCATCGAGGAATACCCGGTCCCGAAGTCGTCGATGGAAAGATGGATGCCTGCCGCCTGTATCTTGTGCAGCAAGGCGATATTGGCATTCACATTCTCCATCAGCACGCCCTCGGTAATCTCCAGTTCCAGCAGGCGGGGCGGCAAGCCCGTCTCCATCAGCAATCCCTGCACCTCGTACATCAGCTGCGCATCCTTGGTCTGGCACGCCGAAACATTCACCGCCACGTGCTCGATGTCCTCCATCAGTCCCGCCTTGCGCCAGGTTGCCGCCTGGCGGATCGCGGTCTGCAGCACCCAGCGGCCCAACGGCACGATCACGCCGCTTTCCTCCGCCACCGGAATGAACTCCGCCGGGCTCACCATGCCGCCCAATGCTTCGCAGTGCCAGCGTACCAGAACCTCCATGCCGCGCATGCGCCCGGTGCGCGTGTCTATCTGCGGCTGGTAGTGCAAGGACAGCTCATGATTCTGCAAAGCCTTGCGCAGGTTGGCCTCCAGCGCCAGGCGCTTGCTGGCCCGCTGCGCCATCTCCGCATGGAAGACTTCATAGGCATTCTTGCCCTTGTTCTTGGCGTGGTACATGGCAATGTCGGCGCAGCGCACCACGGCTGCCGCGTCGGGAGCATCCTGCGGATAGACGCTGACGCCAATACTCGCGCTGACGAAGAGCTGGTGGGTTTCGACCATGAACGGGTCGGCCAGTGCACGCAGGATCTTGCGCGCCACCTGGTCCGGCTCCGCGTCATCCTCTGCCGGCTCGACGATCACCACGAACTCATCGCCGCCGATACGGCAGATGACATCCGTGCTGCGCAGGGTTTGCCCCAGGCGCTCCGCCACCTGGCGCAACAGCATGTCGCCGATGTCGTGTCCCAGCGTATCGTTGACGATCTTGAAGTTGTCGAGATCGAGCAGCAGCATGCTGACGCTGGTCTCCTGGCGGTCCGCTCGCTTCAGCGCGTGTGCCAGCCGGTCGTTGAAGGCATTTCGGTTGGGCAGGCAAGTGACCGGATCGACGTGCGCCAGCAAGTGCAGGTTCTGCTCGGCCAGTGCCACCGCCGCGCGCATACGCCGCACCAGCAACCACGCCAGTGCAAACGAACCCAGGGTCGCGAACGCTGTAAAGGTGGCAAAAGCCAGCGAACGCCGGTAAAGCGGCAGCAGGGTGGCCCGGATGGAGACGCTGCCAATCAGCTTATGGTCGACGCTGATCGGTTCCTGCACCTCAATATAGTCCATGCCGTATTCGTGCAGCGACTGGCCGGTCTCGCTGATCGCAAGTTCGGGCACCGGTGCGTTATTACGGCGGAACTGGGCCAGCGGCGTGCTGCCGACGATGATATTCGCGCTTTGTACGTCGGGTGATGCCGACAGGCCGCTGAGGATCTCTTCCGCCGCACGGGCATCGCTGAAGAGGAGGGCGGCCGTGCTGTTGTTGCCAACGATGCGGGCCTGCACCTGCATATCGCGCAGGAGGGTACTGCGCAAGGCCATGAACTGGAATACCACCATCAGCATGCCGGCCAGGCACAGGGCGGCACCCGCCGCCAGCATGGTGGAACGCACTACCTTGCTGCCAATCGGCAGCAGCGCGGTTTTGGCGCGCGACTTCATTGCACACTCCTTGCCAGCCGCAATAGCTTGGAACTGAGGGTCAGGCGCGCCTGGCGCACAGGCACCAGGTCCACGTCGAAGCCCACGCGGCGATTGTCGATACCAAAAGAAATCATGGCGCCGTTGGCGCCAATGATCCTGTCATCCGCAACCGTCAGCACGCTGCTGGTCGCCAGGTCATTCTTGAGCAGGGACCACCGTTCGCGGTCCCGTGCATCCAGCACCAGAAGGTGGCAGGCCGCCAGCTGCGCGCCGCCCGGCGATGCAGGCAGCGTGCGCACTGAAACACGGTGCCCGTTGACCTGCTTTTCCTGCAGCCCGGTCAACGCGGCCAGCAAGGCGTTGCCCTGGAAGACGCACAGGCGCAACGGCGCGCTGGCGGGCAGGGTGTCCGCAGGCCATTCGGTAAACAGGGCGAAATTGTACAGGATGGCCGCCTTCAGTTCCGCCTCGTCTGCGCCCGCAGGAAGCTGGGCGCGCGCGTATTCGCTCGCGGTGACCAGCAGAAGCAGCAGGGCGAAGAGTTGGCGCATCATCAGTAGGCCGCCTTCAGCCTGAGATAGACGCGGCGGCCGTCTTGCTCGATGGAGTGCTGCAGCAGTCCCAGCGAAGACGGATCCGCATAGCGCCGGTCGAACAGGTTTTGTACGCCAAGCGAGGCGTCGAAGTGGCGGGTCAGCCCGATGGTGAAGAAGTTGATGTTGGCAAGCACGAAGCCTGCCGTCTCGCCGCCATCGAGCAGCCTGCGCGCGCCCATGTACTGGCCCTCGACACCGACATGCCAGACGCCGGCCAGCCGCCCAGTGGCATTGAACTTGGCCAGCCAGCGCGGTGAATTGACCTCGCTGATGCCGCCCGTGACGGTCTGGCGCGAAATACTGCTTCGCAGCCTCGCACCGTTCCTGAAGGAGCGTTCATATTCAAGTTCGATACCGCGCGCACGCGCCCGGCCCAGGTTGCGGAAGATCGGCAAGCCGAATTCCTCGTCCTCGACTTCGGTTACCAGGCCGGAAGCCTCATTGGCATAAGCGCTCAGCGTGAAGCGCGCGTTGGCGCCCAATTGCCGGACCAAGGAGAGTTCATGGCTGCGAATGCGCTCGCGGCCAAGATCGGGGTTTGCCAATTGACCGCCTTCGGTGTCGATACCGTAGAACAGTTCATAGCTGTTAGGCGTGCGGAATGCGCTGCCATAGATGGCTTTGACCGTTGTTTCCGGCGACAGTTCGGCAATCAGGGCCAGGCGCGGATTGAATACGCCGCCAGTGCTGGTTTCACGGTCGTAGCGCAGGCCGGCGTTGAGCAGGATGCCTTTGGCCAGCGTGATTTCATCCTGCATATAGATGCCGAAACGCTTGCTTTGTGAGCGGTCATTCAGGTAGCTGACGAAAGGCTCGGTGTCGAAGTTCTGCTGCAGCACATCGTGGTTGTACTGGTAATCCGCACCGACGACCAGCTTGTGGGATTCGAGCAGCTGCAGGAAAAGGTTGACGTCCGCTCCCCACCACTTGGCGCGGGTCCGGTCCATGTTGATGGTGCCGAAGGGTTCTTGGTTGACGAAGTGCCCGTCATAAAGATACTCGGAATGGTAAAGGCGGGCCGAAAGCTCACCGTGCATCGGCAGCATCGTAGTGCGATAGCCGACTTCCGCCATCCGCAATTCGTCGACCGTCAGTCCGCCCGCGACGTCGAATGGCTGGCCGTAAGAAGCCGTAGGCATGCCCTTGGTCCGCTTGCCGTCGATCAGGGTCAGGGACCATGCACCAACCTGGCCGCGCGCAAAGAAGCGCGAGTAACGTTCCCAATCCAGCCCGTGCGCGGTACCGCCGAATTCGGGGAAGTAGAGGTCACGGCCATCACTGAGGCCACGGTTTGCTGCCAGCAGCAATTCGGCATCGCCGTTGCGCCAGCCGTAGCTTGCGCTGCCGGAGCGAGTGCCGGCCTGGCCAGCTTCCAGCGTGGCGCGCGTCCCCTCGATGTCGGGCGCGCGGCGGGTGATCACATTGATCACGCCGAAGAATGCGTTGGTGCCGTAGATCGACGATCCCGGCCCCGGCACAAATTCGATGCGATCGACCAGTTCAAGATCAAGCGGGAATTCAGCGCCAAGCTGCGCCTGGTCGAAAACCGGATCGTTGATGCGCGTGCCATCAATTTGCAGAAGGAAGCGCGTATTCAGGTCGCCCGGCCGCAAGAAGCCACGCGCCCCGAGATAGCTGTAGCTGCGGTCGTTGCTGGTGTACAGCCCGCGAATACTGCGCAACGCATCGGCGAGCGTGCGCCAGCCGTAGGCACGGATGTCGGCCGAAGTAAGGACGGTTACATTCGAAGGAGCTTGCGTCGCTTTTTGGTTAAAGCGGGAGGCGCTAAAGACCTCCATCGACATCAATTGCTCAAGCGGCAAGGTGGTCAAGTCGGCATCTTGCGCGCATGCGTTTGCCGCCGCGAGCAGCAAGACTGCCAGCGGCCTGGTGCGCAGGCCTTGCAGTGCTGTGATTCTCATCCCGATGGTTTGTTTTCTAGGTGTGTTCACATGGTGGCATTGCCCTGCGGGAATGTACAGTGCAACGGGCACCATCAGCACTGATAAACAACATCCGTTAATTGCCGAGCAACGTTCGCCAGGCACTGGGCGCCTGGCCCGTCACCTGCTTGAACGCGCGGCGGAAAACGGCCTCGTCGCTGAAACCGGTTTCAATCGCAACGCGTCGCAAACCAGCGCTTGGTTTTGCCAACAGGCGCTTGGCCTGCTCGATTCGGCATCGAAGAATGTACTGCACCGGCGTGACGCCGAGCGCCGCGCCGAAACGCCGCGCCAGGTTGCGCTGGCTCATGGCGATATGGCGCGCCACGTCGTCGGGTGTGATGCCAGCGCAGCTATGTTGTTCAATATACCGTTGCGCGGCCTGGATGCGGACATCGCCGTGTTCATGGTGCCCGCTAGCCAGGCCGACATCTGCCAACTGGCGCGCCGAGTTGGCATAGCGGGCAAACTTCAGCGCAGCTTTCTCGCCATGGAAACGCTTTACCAAGTGGGCGCAAGCGTCGATGGTTGGCGTGATGCTGGCCGCTGTAATCAGTCTGCCGTCGACCACGAGCGGCGATTGCGGCGTCAGGCGCACCGCCGGCCGCGAGGCAGCGATCAGGCGCCGGTCCGCCAGGTTGCACGTGGCATCACGCCCATCGAGCAAGCCAGTTGCCGCCAGCAATCGCACGCCACTGGCCGAAGCGAGGACGCAGCCGCCTGCTTCGTAGTGCCTGACGATCCAGCGCAGTAGGGAAGGGCTGGTTGGCACGTCGCCGTAGAAGGAGGGCAGCACCAGAACGCCGGCTATTTTGGCATTGCGCAAGCTGCGCTCCGGTAGCAGTGGCGGCCCCGTGAAGGAACGGACTGGCTGCAAGGTAGGACCGACGAGAGCCACATCGAACATCGCGGCGGCATGCAAATCGACCTGACGCGCGTTCAACGTCCCTGCGACCGCGAGCAACTCGCGAATTAGCATGACGCCGCCAGCCCAGCAGTTGTGGTCGATGTAGATGCTTGTCGGTGTGGCGGAAAAAGTGCGTTGCATGACGAATAATGTACCATGATCTGCTGCGTGCAGCGCTAGGATGGCCACATGAACATCCTCTCCTACATCGATAAGCAAGAGCTTCGGGCCTTCACTACTGCCGACAACTGGCGAGCTTCCTACGTCATGCTTGTCAACGTGGCGCTGGTCGCAGCCGGATTCGCGCTACCCGCCGCTTGGCATCACCCGATCGCCTGGATAATCGCTAGTGTGCTGCTCGCCGGCCGAGCGCTCGGCTTCGCGATTCTTACGCACGATGCCGCGCATCTGAATTTCTTCACTTCTCGCAAAGTGAACCAATGGATGGGAAAGTGGGTTTTCGGCGCCCTGCCAAACGTGCCTTATGCGGCATATCGTCGCGGGCATTTGGAACACCATCGTGCTGCAGGCACGGGCGCTGATCCGGACCTTGCTTTTGTCGCCGGTTACCCCGCTACGCGCGCCAGCCTGCTCCGAAAACTATTGCGCGACATCTCCGGCGTGAACGGCGTGAAGGGGATCGTCTACCAATTCCAGCCGAGCGATCGCGGTGCGCTGTATCCGGTATTCGTTATGCATGGGCTGATCATCGCCGTGCTGTGGGCATTGGGTGTGCCAGAGGTTTACGCATGCTGGTGGCTTGGCCAGCTCTTCGTCTTTCCGCTGTTGCTGCGCTTGCGCGTGATGGGCGAGCATGGCGGCGTGCCCGATCATATGGACCGAGACCCGCGCCGCAACACAGCGACCACGTTGGCCGGTCCGCTCGCGCGTTTGCTGGTCGCCCCCAACTTCGTCAATTACCACGTTGAACACCACATGGCTGCAACTGTGCCTGGCTATAAACTGCCAGCGTTGCACAAACTGTTACGTGAGCGCGGCTACTTTGAAGACAATGACTGCTTGGCCCCATCCTATTGGGCTGTAATTCGACGCTGTGCAGCCAAAAACGCAAGCGATGCGGCGCCCCGGACTGGCAGTGTTCGTGGTGCTTTGGACAATATGCGCTGACCCTTTGCCTTCCGAATTGTTGTCGATGGCCGATCCATGCACGCTGGCTTAGATGTTGGATTGGTTACCTGGAAGGACACCATCGGCAAGATCGCTGATAGTTGGCAAAAAAGTGACAGGTGGAATCATGGCGAGTTATCCCCAATTTGTTTCTACACAGTTGTTGTTGCGGTAGGTGGATCATCTTGCCGGCGATGCTGGCGAGTGATCTCCTCAATGGGGCCATCGTGGTCGGGAAAAATGCGCAGATGCGGCGGGACTTTCTAGATCATAGTCCCGCTGAAATGTTTGCGCTCGGGCAGTCTCAGTGCCCGGGGTCGTTGCCTTCTTCCGGCTCTAACATCACCATGGCGATTGGCGCATCCGACATGTCATGTCCTGGATCGTTTTCTACCTCAGGATCGACATCAAATTCAAGGGCGTCTGAATCCTTGAAGCGGATTGTGAGATTTAATACTTCCTTAAATGAGTTAGCGTCAGTCATTACCATCACTTTTCCGCTTTGGCTGATGGTAGGCGCGCTGATCTGTTCAGGCTTTTTGCCTTTTACCTTCACTGATTTGAATTGCACTCCAGCAGGCGTTGGTGCTACCAACTCGTAGCTAAGGATAGTGTCAGGTTTAGTCACCTTGATCGATTCTGGTGTAAAGGTGGTGTCGTACTTCACCTTCTTTGTAGCTGGATCAATGGATGGAATTGCAGTTACTTGAACTTGAATTACTGGTGAAGTTTCAGGCGCGTTTTGAAGTTTTGACATGGGAGTCCTCTTTTCTATCATTATTGTGACGAAATCATACGAAGGTAGCGCTCGTCACGATACGCTATTTGGCTTAATTTTCCTTTTTCCTCTGCGAGTTTGGCGCTATTTCCGAGGCAACGATTTGCCAGTGCAGTTGGAATAATGAAATGGAAATCGCGGAGGTCGCCGTTCGACGTCTTTAGAACATTCAGGGCTCGAGCACAATCCTCCTGCGAGTCTGGAGAGTTCCAGCCCCGAGCCCGTGCACGTCCGAGCAACGCGAGGGTATAGTTTTCAAGCAGCAAAGGATCGGACTTGTTCTTGTCGAGCAAACCTCCTAATTCAAGGGCCGCTGCGTCAAAGCGCTCTTTCGCTGCATGTGGTTGTTTAGCAGCCAAAAATACCTCGCCCTTCATATTGTCGATGCGACCCTTAAGCGCGCCTGCGACCGACAACTGTGGTGCAGCAGTACGGGTGCTGGCGATACCCTTAAGCAGGATGTCGAGTCTAGTTATTGTTGAAGCCAAATCTTTCGATGCCGACTCTTCACGAATTATGCGGAATTGGTTTTCCGCTAACGTGTAGAACCAATCTTGGTTACTCGAGTCTTGTTCAACGAGTCGAGTAAGAATGACATTTGCTTGACGGTACTTGTCTGTGCCAATAGCTGATTGCCCCATAGCAATATTTAGTTCGCCCTGATAGCGCAGTGTATTGCTCAACCTAAATTGCCACGTGGCGTTATTAGGGGTTTGGAGGAGGAGCTCCTGAAGCAATTGTTCTGATTGTTTGTACAAGTCATAAGCTTCCGAAAGGTGGCCAAGGCGAACCTTCACCGCAGCAAGCCCAACGATACTGTTGGCGAGGCCTGCCGAAAGCTCCGCGGTTCTGTGGTTGACTAGCGCCTTCTCTTTAAGTCGGACCGACGTGGTGAAAAATAAGGAGGCACGCTCGAGATTGCCTTGTCGCAGCGCGACAGTACCTAGGTTGCTATGGCTATAGGCTAGTTCAGTGATAGCATCCAAGTCTTCCGGCGCGATTGCCTGCCATTTTTCGCTGGCAGCTTTGTATTCATGGAAATAACGTTCTGCAGCCTCAAATTCCCGCTGCCTGAGGTGCACCAAGCCGAGCCAGTAGGCATTGGCACCGATATTCTTAAGGTGCAATTTGTCGTCGCTCCCAGCCATTCCCCGCGAATGCAAGAGCTCCCGTGCTGTCAGCAAAGCTTCTTTCGCTTTTGCCGGATTGGCCCGAGCTAGATTAACTTCAGCGATAACTTGCAAGGCCTTGACTCTTTGAACTACAGATTCAGATGTTGCCGCTGAATGTTTGGTTGTGGTCAAATACTGAAGTGCCCGACCGCTAACGTCATCTAAGAGTTCAAGTCGCCCTAGCGGCCGAACTTTTTCGACAAATTCACCCAGCATGTAGCCCATTAGCCCTTCGGCTTCAATTCGATGCTCTTCCGACTCGCGTTGTGAATTTCGAGCACTAACACCCAGGACTGCGGAGAGGATAGCCAGTAATGCAATGACAGTAAGCACTGTGACGTTGATGCGCTCGCGGATCTTCGCGCGCGAGATCGATTGCCGGATAAATTCAAGCTCAAGTGGTGCGAGGGCGAAGTCCGGCAAGCGCAGCAATTCTGCCGCCTGGTGTGTTTGAATCCCTTGTGGAATTAGCAGATCGGTCCGGTGGCCCCCTTGCAGCCAGCGCTCCGCCTGGCCGCGCAAGCGAGTGCGCAACTGCAATGCCTGGCGATGTCCATCGATCCACATAGATACACGTGGCCAGCGCCGCAGAAGCGCTTCATGGGCAACGCCAAAGCTCGGAACTTGGCCAGCCAATTCGCTGACAAAAAGTCGGGCCTCAACCATAACCCGTACCAATTCGCGCTCATCCTCAGTCCGAAGCATGGAAAGTGGGCTACGGCGTGAGGTGACAGTAGTTTGATCTTCGCCGATACTTACCAACAACGATAAAACGCGTGGCAGTGCATCGAGTTGCGCTTCTGAAAGGCGGCCAACAACTTGCTCCGCACGTACGCCAACGGCCCCATCGATCCCTCCTAATTCTTGGTAGACTGCAAACCTTAGTTGTGCTTCTTCGCTTCTTTGACGATATAGCTCATTCAAACAGTATTGGAGCAAAGGGAGCGTATCGGGGTTGCCGCGCGCGGCATCACAAAGCACGTCATCAAGGCTCGCCCCTGTCGACAGGTCTTTTTCAAAGGTCAGATTCGCCGCCAGGGCGGGTTGGCGGACGATCTGCGCGATGTCGGCACCTTCAGGCGGCAAAACGTCAAAGTGGCCTCCGCGCGATTTCAACGCAAGCAGTACTGGCTGGGCCATCACTTCCGGATAGAAGTCATTGCGGCAAGCCATTAGCAACAGCAGACAATTTGATTTCGCTAACGATTCAATCACTTCCATAAAGCGGTCAGCTTCGCCTGGTTGCGCACGGAAAATGGCCTCGAGGCGGTCGACAAACACGCCAACGGCCGTGCGCTGACAGGCGCGTTCGCGCAGTTCTGCTGCGACGGCCTCAGGCTCGGAAGCCAAGCGACTGCCGAGGCCGTCAGCGCTGGCACCGGGGAATAGTGGCTCACCGTTGATCTCGGCATCGATCAGGACGCAGGCCAAGGCCTGGAACAAGGTGCCGCTGCCGAGGTCGGCGCAGTCGAGGTAGACCGTGCTGGATAGGCCGATCGGTTCATCTGATCGAATGGCGCCTGCCATTAATTGTGGCAGCAGGCCAGCACGGACCAGGGAAGTCTTGCCGGACCCGGAAGGGCCGAGCACCAACCCCATTGGGCAGCCATGGGCAGCTTGGGTCAAGACCAGTTCGCGCAGCTGGGCAGTCGCTTGCACGCGACCGAAGAAGATGGCGGCGTGATTTTCCTGGAATGCTTCCAGACCCCTGAACGGCGATCCACCCTCCCACGTGGTCGCGGGTGGCGCGGCCAGGGGCAAGACCGGGGCAATTGCGCGATAGCCGCGCTTGCGGATGGTCTCGATATACCGCGGTTCGCTGCTCGAATCACCGAAGGCGCGGCGCAGCTGGGTGATGGCTTTGTGGACCGGATTGTCGCCCAACTCGTTGCTTCCCCAACAAGCCTGCAGGATCTCTTCCGCTGGAATTACCGCCCCGGGGTGGCGGCAAAGATAGCGCAGAACCGCCATTACGCGCGGCTCGAGCGGCGTCTTCGCGTCCCCGTTGGTGACGATATTGGCTTCTGGACTGACCAACCAGTCGCCGAATTGAAACTCCATGGCCTGTTCAACCTTCTTTTTATCTGTCTCTTATAAATCAATGACTTAGAAACCTTCCGGAGCATTTCTTCCGGTCCGGAAGGTTTTCTTCCGGCCTCCGGAAGGTTGCCGGAAGGCGAGGGAAGACTTTTTTTCTTACAGTGCAGTCATTGCCAAACGGCCAAATCTTAACATTCTTAAAAGCAAAAATGGTCACAACTAAAGCGGTATTTTTCGAAATCGGTTCCGACACCACGACTTCGGTGCAACAGCTGTCCGCCAGCTGGTTTACTTCCGGAAAGTTGCTAGAGAGTACGATTGACGCCATGCGGGCCGCCGGAGAGTTTCCTAATGACATCCGTTACGGGAGCATGGAAGTGGGCAGCCTGGCCCTCGGCGGCGAAGGCGAGGACCGTGCCGAGTTGCGTCCTGTCGAGATCCGATATGACTCCGCGGCACCAACTACTGCCCAACTGACATTGACGCTTGCATCAGGGAATTTGCGCTTTTACAACGCTTACGGCCGGCGCGACATCCTGCGTCAGCCGGTGGCCGGCTGGCGCCTTGAGTTCACGGCCGCGGTCAACGAATATGGCGGCCTGGTGCTCCAGGCGGCTTTATGTGACGTGGATAAATCTCATTTGCCGTGTGACAACGGCCCGTTGAAGGAATTCTTTATCACTGCGGTTGGAAACTGGCTGCGCAGCCTGGCTCCGGCGGTGCTCAATAAGACAGCAATGCGCCGCGCCGTGATCGGGCGCGAGAGCTTCCTGCGCCAGTACATCTACCCAATGGTGGTGGAGAAGCTGCAACGCCGCCTGGATTCGCTGCCCGACTATGTGGCGTCGCGCGATGGCGTGGCGCAGGTCAATCCGCAGGAATGCCAGAACGAGAAGTCGGGCGTCGAGGCGACGCTCTGCAACGGCGAGCGCGCGCGCTTCATCCGCAACAGCAATGGCTGGACCTATCGCGACCACGTTCTGCTGAACTGGCAGGAAGCCAACCGTACCTTGCATGACCGCGAGTCGGAGCAGGACCTGCAATGCATGGTAACCATGGGCCGCCAGGCCGGGCCGGATGGCGTGCCGCGTCCGACCATCGACATCAGCAGTGTGCTGGGCCGTTATGAGTGGGACAGCGTGAAGCAGGAACTGCCGCTGTCGCGCCAGCGCAGCTATATGGGCAAGGCCTGGGCGCGCGCGACGCTGCAATGGTCGCTGCGACTGCAGTGGCAGGTCGAAAACGGCCGGGTGGGCGTGGCGTCGCTCGCACGCAAGAGTGTGCCGGCCACCGACGCTGGGACTACCGGAATTTACGTGGTGTCCGACCCGCTGCCGCACCTGCTGAATGTGCAGCGCATCAACCTGTGGTGGGAAGGCAATGCTGCCAGCCTGGCCTCGGTTCAACAGGATATTGCCGGTTTCCTGGCAACGGCTACCGGCGACATGTTCGCCGCCGTTGCCGAGGGGCTGGCCCCAGGGCGCAAGCTGGGGTGCCGTGACTTGCGCATCAATGAGTCTGGTGACATAGAAATTGAACTGGGGGAGTGAAGCATGTCTGTGCTGATGACATCTGTGCCGGTGGCACAGGTACGGAAGTGGGGCGGCGCCAGTGCGTCGGGCGCCTTGAGTTATGCCGCAGCGCGCGTGGCGCGCATTGTGCTGCAACGTGAACCGATGGCGAGCGAGGCGCTGTCGTGGACTACCCTGTATAGCTGCCAGGGCGAGGCTGTGCGCGGCCGCGCGGAGCTGGCGCTGCATTTGCTGGCGCGCCCTGAACTGGCGGAACTGGACGTGAAAGAGCGCCTGCTGCGCGCCTACAACGCGGTGTTCGACCGCTACGACACGTCGCAGCCGGCCGACATGCCTTATTGGCGCAGCCAGGTGACGGCTGGCCGCGAACTGCCTGCGCTGGTGCGGCAGGAACTGGTGCCGCTGTATGAAACGGGCTACCGTTCCAGCCCTTGCGCAGCACCGGCCCTGGCCCGTTCGCCCCTGTTCGTGGTGCGTGACGCATCAGGCTTGCCGCTGGTGTTTACGGTCGGCGCCAATCGTTCGCTATATATGTTCCGCCGCACGCCGTTCGGCCGTTGGTCGCAGACGGACCTGAGCGGCATGCTGCCTTTGAACCAGCCCGGCAAGGTGCAGGCACTCGACGTCCAGCAGGCGCCGGATGGCACCATTGCGCTGGCGCTTGCGGTTGCTCCATGGGCCAGCGGCGGCGGGCCGACCTTGCATGTGGCAGTCGGCATTCCCAATCACCTCGACGAGGCAGCATGGGTGGAGGCCATGCGCGGCCTGGCGCCGCGCCATGTGCCGGAAATGCAGGATGATGTCACGCGTATCTCCTTTGGCCTGCTGCAGTCGGGCGCCGTGCCGATGGTGCTGGTGACTGCGGCGAAGACATGGTACTTCAACGCAGCGATGGAAGGTCCGTTGAGTGCCTGGGAAGAACAGGAGGGCGTTGACTCGCTAGCGTCGGCAATCGGCAGCTACAGGGTGCCGGGTGCCTGGCGCCTGAGTGATACGCCTTGCGGCCGCACCCTGCGTTTCAACAGCTTTTCCCGCGCGGCCTCCTGGGGGATCGCGATCGACTACCAGGGCCTGCCGCGCCGAGCGTCCAGCCTGCACCTGGCGCCGTCCAACGTTCCGAACGTGCCTGACGTGTTTGTGGCAGGCGAGAGCATCGTCGTCTATCGCGGCGGGCAGTCCGTGCCGCAACCGGTCGCCAATATCGGCGGAGCATGCGTGGTGTGGAGCGAGTCGAGCCCGGTGGGCGAGTACCTCGCTTATGGCGACGGTGCGGGCGGCCTGTGGCTGGTGTGCCGGAAGCAGGGCGGGCATTGGGGCATGCCTGTGCCCATCGCAACGACGCTGGTGATGGCGGCGCTGATGGCGGCGCCGAATCACGGCGGCGTGCATGCGATCGGCGTGACGCCAGGCGGGGCGTTGGCATGGCTGCGTTTTAACGCCGATGGCGCGCAGGTGGGGGCGGAGGAAATTACCCAGGCCGCGGTGTGGGATGACGAAGCACAGGATGTGCAGCGCGCAGCCCGGGTGGCGCGCAGCGTGGCTTAAGGCTTGTCGCGCGTCAGGAGCGCGTCGACGATGCTGGCGACCCAGCAGGCCAGCAGGATCCAGCCTGCCGTGGAGGTGCCGGGCATGATGCTGGCCTTGGTTAGCCGCTGGGCGATGAGGATCGGGTCGGGCGGCAGGGCGCCGCTCAGCGCTTGGTCCATCAGGACCGCGGTGGCTTTCCAGACGCCGTACATCAGCCAGCCGAAGACCGCCAGCGCCGGCAGCATGAAAGCCAGGCCGCGCACTGTGCGCTTCAGTACCAGCATTTGGCCAAGGCCGGGGAAGCCGAGGCCGGAAATCAGGGCTGCTTTGGTAGATTGCTTCATTCAGTTTCCTTCAAGACCGGTGAATCCGGGTCAGACCCTTGGGTCTGACCCGGATTCACCGGTTTCCGGCAAGCGCGCTTATGCGTAATCGCTGACTGGAATGCAGGCGCAGAACAGGTTGCGGTCGCCGTATACGTTGTCGGCGCGGCCAACCGGCGGCCAGTACTTCTGCTTGCGCAGCGACGGCACAGGGTAGGCGGCCACTTCGCGGCTGTACTTGCGGTCCCACTTGTCTGCCAGCAGCACTTCAGCGGTGTGCGGGGCAAACTTCAGCGGGTTGTCCAGCTTGTCGAATTCGCCCGATTCCACTTTGGCGATTTCGGCGCGGATGGCGATCATGGCGTCAATGAAGCGGTCCAGTTCAACCTTGGACTCGGATTCGGTCGGCTCGATCATCAGCGTGCCTGGAACCGGGAAGCTCATGGTCGGTGCGTGGAAGCCGAAGTCCATCAGGCGCTTGGCCACGTCTTCGTTGCTGATGCCGGTGGCATCGGTCAGCGGACGCAGGTCCAGGATGCACTCGTGTGCCACCAGGCCGTCGTGGCCCGAGTACAGCACAGGGAAGTGCGGCGCCAGGCGGCGCGCGACGTAGTTGGCGTTCAGGATCGCGGTTTCGGTGGCCGCGGTCAGGCCTTCGCCGCCCATCATGGCGATATACATCCAGGAGATCGGCAGGATCGATGCGGAGCCGAACGGTGCGGCCGAGATCGAACCGATGCCGTCCTCGCTGCGCACGTAGCCGTTGGAGCGCTGGTTCGGCAGGAACTTGGCCAGGTGTGCGCCAACGCCGATCGGGCCGACGCCTGGGCCGCCACCGCCGTGCGGGATGCAGAAGGTCTTGTGCAGGTTCAGGTGCGATACGTCGCCGCCGAACGCGCCCGGGCCGGCCACGCCAACCAGTGCGTTCATATTGGCGCCGTCCACGTAAACCTGGCCGCCGTGGGAGTGGATGATTTCGCACAGTTCGGTGATGCCGTCTTCGAACACGCCGTGGGTCGATGGGTAGGTCACCATCACGCAGGCCAGGTTCTTCGAGTGCTGTTCGGCCTTGGCTTTCAGGTCCACCAGGTCAACGTTGCCCTTGTCGTCGCAGGCGGTCACCACAACCTGCATGCCCACCATGGCGGCGGAAGCAGGGTTGGTACCGTGTGCCGACGACGGAATCAGGCAGATGTTGCGGTGGCCTTCGCCGCGCGATTCGTGGTACTTCTTGATCACCAGCAGGCCGGCGTATTCGCCCTGCGAGCCGGCGTTAGGCTGCAGCGAGACAGCGGCGTAGCCGGTCACGGCGCACAGCATTTCTTCCAGCTGGGCGATCATTTCGCGGTAGCCGACGGTCTGGTCGTTCGGTGCGAACGGGTGGATCGACGAGAACTCAGGCCAGGTCACCGGGATCATTTCGCTGGTGGCGTTCAGCTTCATGGTGCAGGAGCCCAGCGGGATCATGGTGCGGTCCAGCGCCAGGTCCTTGTCGGCCAGGGAGCGCAGGTAGCGCAGCATTTCGGTTTCGCTGTGGTAGCGGTTGAAGGTTGGGTGCTCCAGGTAAGCGGAGGTACGTGCCAGCGCTTCAGGGAAGCTGGCGCCGACCGATGCTTCAACTGCGTCGAAGTCCGGCGCAGCCTTGCCGCCGCTGAACACGTTCCACAGCGCTGCCAGGGTGTCGCGGTCGCAGGTTTCGTCGAGCGACACGCCAACGTGCTTGGCGTCGATCTTGCGCAGGTTGATGCCGGCGGCAACAGCGGCTGCGTGCAGTTCGTTGGCCTTGTCGGTGGCGACGGTCAGGGTGTCGAAGAAGGTGTCGTTGACCGAGTAGCCCAGGGACTTCAGGTTGGCGGCCAGGATGCCGGTGTAGCGGTGGGTGCGCTCGGCGATCTGCTTCAGGCCTTTCGGGCCGTGGTAGACGGCGTACATCGAAGCCATCACGGCCAGCAGCACCTGTGCGGTACAGATATTAGAGGTCGCTTTTTCGCGGCGGATGTGCTGTTCGCGGGTCTGCAGGGCCAGGCGGTAAGCCTTGTTGCCGTTCTGGTCGATGGTCACGCCAACCAGGCGGCCTGGCATGGAGCGCTTGTATTCGTCGCGGGTGGCCATATAGCCGGCGTGCGGGCCGCCGAAGCCCAGCGGCACGCCGAAGCGCTGCGAGTTGCCGACCACAACGTCGGCGCCCCATTCGCCCGGAGGGGTCAGCATGGTCAGGGCCAGCAGGTCGGCGGCAACGATCACCATGGCACCGGAAGCTTTGACCGTTTCGACGGCAGCGCGGTAGTCGCGCACAACGCCGTTCACGCCCGGGTATTGCAGCAGCACGCCGAAAGCATCGGTCACGCCGGCCAGCTCGGACGGGTCGAAGGTCTTGACGGTGATGCCCAGCGGCTCGGCGCGGGTCTGCACTACTTCCAGGGTCTGCGGCAGCACGTCGTTGGCGACGTAGAAGGTGTTCGACTTGGACTTGCCGACGCGCTGGATCAGGGTCATGGCTTCGGCAGCGGCGGTGCCTTCGTCCAGCATGGACGAGTTGGCGATGGCCATGCCGGTCAGGTCGATCAGCACCTGCTGGAAGTTCAGGATCGCTTCCAGGCGGCCCTGGGAGATCTCCGGCTGGTACGGGGTGTAAGCGGTGTACCAGGCTGGGTTTTCGAAGATGTTACGCAGGATAACGCCCGGGGTGTGGGCGTTGTAGTAACCTTGGCCGATCAGGGATTTCAGCACCTTGTTCTTGGAAGCGATGCCTTTCAGCTTGGCCAGTGCTTCGTTCTCCGGCAGCGGCTGGAAGAACTGGCCCAGCGGCAGGTCATTCTTGTTGCGGATGCCCGGCGGGACGATGGCATCGATCAGGGCGGCGCGGGTTGCGTAGCCGAGCACGTCCAGCATTTGCTGCTGTTCTGCGGCTTCCGGGCCGATGTGGCGGGCGATGAAGGCATCGCGGGCTTCAAGTTGGGTCAGGCTGGTGCGGGTCATGGTGGGAAATCTCTTGGCCAGAATGTGAAAAGGCCCGCACGCAGCGGGCCCGGTAATGCGGTAATTAGTGCGCTACGTTGCCGTAAGCAGCGGCGTCCAGCAGGCCGTTGATGGCGTTGGCGTCGCTTGGCTTGATCTTGAACAGCCAGTTCGCATAGGCGTCGGCGTTGATCGATTCAGGCGCGCCGACTACGGCGTCGTTCACGGCAACCACTTCGCCCGAGACCGGCGCGTAGATGTCGGAAGCGGCTTTCACCGATTCCACCACGGCAGCGTCGTCGCCGGCGGTGAACGATGCGCCGACTTTTGGCAGCTCGACGAACACGATGTCGCCCAGGGCGTCTTGCGCGAATTCGGTGATGCCGACGGTCACGGTGCCGTCCGTTTCAGCGCGTACCCACTCGTGGGACTCGGTGTACTTCAGGTCTGCTGGAATGTTGCTCATGTTGGCTCCAAGGCTAAGGTTATTGTTTGGTTTTGCGGGTCTGGCTTAAGCAACCAGGATTTTACCGTTACGGACGAAAGGCAGCTTCACGACGGTGGCGGCCAGCTTCTTGTCGCGGATTTCCACGTGCACGGTGTCGCCCACGTTCACGCCCATCGGCACGCGCGCCAGCGCGATGGCCTGCTGCATGGTAGGGGAGAAGGTGCCGGAGGTGATTTCGCCAGTGTCGCCGTTGGGGGCGATGACTTTCTGGTGGGCGCGCAGCACGCCGCCTTTTTCGCGCAGGATCAGGCCGACGAACTGGGCGTTCTGGCCTTTCGCTTGCAGGGCCGCCTTGCCGATGAAGTCGCGCTCGGAGACCAGGTCGATGGTCCATGCCAGGCCGGCGTCCAGCGGGTTCACGGTTTCGTCCATGTCCTGGCCGTACAGGTTCATGCCGGCTTCCAGGCGCAGGGTGTCGCGCGCGCCCAGGCCGGCCGGCTTGACGCCTGCCGCGTTCAGTGCATTCCACAGGTTTTCAGCTTGTTCCGCGGCGACACCGATTTCGAAGCCATCTTCACCGGTGTAGCCGGTGCGGGCCACCATGGCTTCGCCAAAGGCGGTGCCTGGCACCAGCGCCACGTTGAATGGCTTCATTTCAGCGGTGGCTTCCTTGGCTTGCGGGATCACTTCCCACACTTTTGCGCGGGCGTTCGGGCCTTGCACGGCGATCAGGGCCATGGCGTTGGCGCCGTCGCGGCGTTGGGTGATGGTCAGGCCGGCATTGGTGGCTTCGTTCTGCTTGTTCATCCACGCGATGTCTTTTTCCGCGGTACCGGCGTTGACCACCAGGCGGAACCACTCTTCGTTGATGAAGTAGATGATCAGGTCGTCGATGACGGTGCCTTCCGGGGTCAGCATGCAGGAGTACAGGGCCTTGCCCGATACCTGCAGCTTGTCGACGTTGTTGGCGACCAGGCCGCGCAGGAAGGAACGCACGTTGGCGCCCTTGATGTCAACCACGCACATATGGGCCACGTCGAACATGCCGACGTCGGTGCGCACGGCATGGTGCTCTTCGATCTGGGAGCCGTAGTTGACCGGCATGTCCCAGCCGCCGAAGTCGACCATGCGGGCGCCGAGGGCACGATGAGCGTTGTTGAGTGGGGTTGCTTTGAGCGTCATTGATACCTCGGGGCAGAGAATAGGGGTTAATAAACGTAAACATGAATACGCCTACCCCTCTGTCCTTGGTACCTGAGAGATAACGGGAAGGTAATCCCGCACGCCCCTTCGGTGGGCCCTGCGCCATGGCGGACCGCTCTCCAGAGTTTTAGCCCATGGGGCCCTTGTTCGGTCCTTTTGCCTGAGAGTTTCTGGGTAATGCCCCTTCGGCGCCAGCGGCAGCTGGTCTCTCCCGATCAAGACTTGCGACTATATGACAGGAGGGCAATAAAGTCAATCTTGCGGCCCCGGGGAACTTGCCGCTGGGCCGTTGGTCCAATGGTCATGAAAACGCCAAACGACGACTATGACAATCCCTGGAAAGCCGCGGTTGAACGCTATTACAGGGAATTTCTTGCCATCTTCTGCCCCTGGCTGGAGGCGGCAATCGATTGGGCCGTGAACCCGCAGTTTCACGACCAGGAATTGGGCAAAGTAAGCCGTGACGCAAGGCCAGGGCTGGCGCCCGAATTCCTTCGTTTGTGAGGCTTGGGGAACGCGTCAGTCGATTGAATTTACAACAATCAAATTGCTCGACTTCGATCCGCCGCCGAAAGAATGTACTTGCCTGAGCCGCAGAAAGCTCGCTATGAGGCGGCGTTAGGTGAGCTGGAAAGGCGGTTGAATATGCCGTACGTTAATTCCATGGTGAGGGACGCTGTCGAGCGTGGTGAGGCGCAAGGACGGGTGCGAGGACTGGAGCAAGGTTTGGAGCAAGGTTTGGAGCAAGGGCAATTGATGGGGCGACGGCAAATGTTGCTGGAGTTGCTGGAGCAGCGCTTCGGGCTACTGTCGAGCCCTTTGCGGGAGCGGATCAAGGCGGTAGTTGAGCCCGAGTTGTCACGCTGCTCGGCGAAGCTGCTGGTGGCGCGATGCCTGGAGGATGTGCTGGCTAATGACTGAGGAGGGCACGCCTGGATGGCGGTCTGCGCTAGAATGACCGGACATCCATTTACAGAGTGGAGCGACCATGAGCGAAGAAAAGCAAAAACGCGATACCGAGGCCTGGTTCACCCTGTCCGGCGACGTGAACAGCGATATGGTGCACCGCATGTTCGATGCGGTGGCGGACATGACAGAGGATGGGATCGAAACCGCCCACATCCTGATCCAGTCCAACGGCGGCTACGTGAGCGACGGCTTGTGCCTGCACAATTACCTGCGCAACTTGCCGATCAAGATCGTCACGTATAACGGCGGAGCGGTGGCTTCCATTGCCGTCATCCTGTTCCTGTCCGGCGACGAACGCTTTGCCAGCGAAACCGCGCGTTTCATGGTGCACAAGTCGCATGCAAGTGCGCCGCACGGAGCGCGGCCAGATGCGCTGCGCATCATTGTGGAAGGCTTGCAGGCGGACGACGCCCGCACCGAATCGATCTTGCGCAAACATGTCCGTCTGACCGACGAACATTGGAATATCCACGCCTATTCAGACCTGCACCTGACTGCCCAGGAAGCTGCCAAGGTCGGTCTCGTCAACGACGTGGCCGACTTCAAGCCGCCCAAGGGCAAGCGCGTAACGAACATCTGAAGCGCAATATCTGAAACGACAGGGCCTGGAAGCGAACTCCCAGGCCCCCTATGCCGCGCCCGTCATCTAGCGATTGCCGCTACGGCTGGCAGGTGTCTTCTTGTCCGTCTTGCTCTGACGGCCGGTATCGGACTGCTGGCTGGCCGGCTGGGCTCCCGAACGGGAACCCTGGTCGG
Source organism: Pseudoduganella sp. R-43 (assembly GCF_049913255.1). NCBI lineage: Bacteria > Pseudomonadati > Pseudomonadota > Betaproteobacteria > Burkholderiales > Oxalobacteraceae > Pseudoduganella > Pseudoduganella sp. R-43. The sequence goes on along the minus strand of NZ_CP183988.1, from coordinate 4,090,797 downwards.
CGCTTTGGCGTGTGCCCGAGCTCGAACTCTGCTTGCTGGATTTTTGCCTGGATTTCATGACAGTTCCTTTCTGAAGGATCGGAACTTCATCATGCTTTCTGCAATAGTAAAGGTGAATCGGAATACAACTGACCGGCGTGTAGGACATGACCTTGCACCATTGTGGTGCAAACCCAACCGTTTGACCACATCGCCGAAAATATTTGCAGATTCTTTTGATTTGCCTATTGCCATGTGGAAAGAATCTGCGACAATGTGAATAACCACCAAAGTCAGGCCAGACCATGCTTCCAGAAAACCACACATCTTCGGCGCCCCAAAAAGCGGTCACGCCGCGGCATGCCTTGTTGGAAAACCTGATTAGCCTGGTCAATAAGCACATCAGTGATCAGTTCAATGAGTTGTCCACCCAATGGGCGGGCAGCTTGGTGGACGCGGGCGAGGCAGTCGACGTCAAGACACTGCAAGCGCGCTTGCGCGCCGGCAACCGGCTGCGCACCGATCACTACGCCTTCCTCGGCATCTTCGCCAGGCAACTGGAAAACGACCTGCGGCTGGAAATCGCGCAACTGGCGCCAGGGCAGAAGGCGCCGGTGCGCAAGGTGGCTGAGTCCCTGTCCCTGGTGTCCATGGAGGAAATGGATACCAAGGTGACCTTGGGCAGCTTCAGCAAGCCGTTTGAAGCCAAGTATTCCGATGGCCTCGCCACCCTGAATGTGCGCCTGGCCTTCCTGTTGGACCGCGATATCCTGCGCATTAACCAGAACCCCTTCCGGCCGGAAGTCTTCCTCGGCGCCTTCCAGCAGGCGTGGATCGATTTCATCAAGGATGAGGAGGCGAATGAGCTGATGAAGCCATTCCTGCGTCCGGAAGAGTTCTTCGATTTTGGCGCCATGCTGCAGGAGCTGAGTTCAGCGCTCGAGCGCAAGGGCGTGGGGCCGGGCTCGGTCGAAAAACACAAGTCACGCCGCGCTGATTCGCACGATGCGTCGCAAGCGTCATCTCGCAAGAAAAACCAGCAGGCCGCGCTGGCGGAGCAATTGCGCCAATTCTTCTCTGGTGCGGGCGATGCGCCGGGCGGCAAGGCAGCGCCGACCGGATTTGACCAACTGGGCGACCTCGACCTGTCACTGCCTACTCTGAGCGTGACGCCGGGGCTGTATGGTACGCCTGCGCATACAGCGGAGGCGCTGGCAGCTGCCGCGCCGGCAAGTGCCGGGACAGCAGCGCCAATGGCAGCGCCGGGGCAGCCAATGCCTGCGCCAGGCTATGTGGCCGGCGCGGCGCCTGGCATGGCAATGCCTGGTGGCGTTGGCATGGCGCCGGGCGTTGCAACTGGTGCCGCGCCAATGATGGCCGGCGTCCCTGGCGTGCCGGCCGTGGGCGGCATGATGATTCCTGCCGGCGGTGTTGTACCCGGTGGTGGCCTGCCGGGCATGCCGCTGGCGAGCGGCCCAGCAGTTGCAGGTGCGGGAGCGGCCGTCCCGGGCGGAATGCTGGGCGGCGTCGCCGTGCCGGGCGTGCCGGGTGGCGTGGCAGTGCCTGCGGGAGGCTGGGTTCAGGGGCCGGCCCAGGGCTTCCACGGCGGGGCCAATAACGAAGCGGCCCAGCGCGCATCGCTGGTCAGCGCCAAAGAGCCGCTGATGAATTTCCTGGCGCAGTTGCAGCGCGGCGTGCCGCAGGGCGCCGTGTTTGCCAGCGCCGATAGCAGTGCGATGCCGGCGCCGGGCATGCCGGCGGGCCTGGCTCCAGGATTCGCTATGGGGCCCGTGCAGGCCGGCGGCGGCGCGATGCCGGCCCCCGGCTTTGTTACTGGTGGCGGCTCGATGAGCAATGTGTTCTTGCTGCCGCAGATTAAAGAGCAGGCGCCTGCCGGCAGCCTGACTCGCGCCGACGAAGGCACGATCGACCTGCTGTCGGCAGTGTTCGAGACGGTGTTCCGCGACGAAAGCATTTCGCCCGAGATTCGCAACCTGATCCGCTTCCTGCAGATCCCGGTGCTGAAGGCCGCGCTGGTTGACAAGAATTTCTTCTTCCAGGAAGCGCATCCTGCACGCCGCATGATCGACCTGCTGTCGCGCATGGGCTGGGAGAATCGCAAGGACCCGGACGATCCTCTCTACAAGGCCATGCAGCGCAGCGTGGAGAAGGTAAGCGAGGACCACGAGGAGGAAATGACCGTCTTCACCGAGGCGGTCAATGAACTGGAAGCCTCCATCAAGGCTGAGGAGGCGGCAGCTGCAGCCGCCATGGCGGAGCCGATCGCCAAGGCGCTGAAGCAGGAAAAGATGTCGGTGGCCGCCAAGTCGGCCAAGGATGCCGTGGCACTGCGCATCGGCACTGGCGAAGTGGTGGCGATCGTCGAGGCCTTCCTGGAGAACAAGTGGGTGTCCGTGTTGACCATTGCCTATAGCGTCGAAGGCGAAAAGCCGGGCGCGGTCAACAACGCTACCCAGACCATGGATGACCTGATCTGGAGCGTGCGTCCGAAGATCACCCAGGACGAGCGCAAGACCCTGATTGCCAAGCTGCCTACCTTGCTGTCCACCCTGAACAAATGGCTGGACGTGATCAAGTGGCAGGATGCGGATCGCCTGCAATTCTTCGCCGAACTGGCTGAGTGCCATGCCTCGATCGTTCGTGCGCCGATTGAAATGTCGCCCGAGCGCCAGGTTGAACTTGCAATGGAAGTGGCGAAGAAGGATGCCGAGCGCCGCATGCAGCTGCAGGCTGTAGCCGAAGTAAAAGCGGAAGAGGCGCCGCCTCCGGACGACGATGCGGCGATCGAGGTGGATAGCCTGACGCGCGGCATGTGGCTTGAATTCGACCAGGAAGATGGCAGCCAGCGCAAGGTCAAGCTGGCCTGGATCAGTCCACTCAAGACGCTTTACATCTTCTCCACCACGGGCCGCCAGGAGGCGTTCTCGATCACGGGCGAGGCGATGGCGGAGCAGTTCCGCAAGGGCACTGTGCGCCTGATCCGTACCGAAGGCGTGGTGGCTGCAGCGCTGTCGGTGGCAATGGGCGGTGTCGCCGCCGTCAACGACGATCACCACGATTTGCCGGCCAACGGCACTTCTGCCTAGGTTTTGCGCAGGGCGGCCAGCAGGCCGTCCGATGCGTCCTCGATGTAATCCAGCACCGTATCGAAGCCATTCGCGCCGCCGTAATAGGGATCGGGCACCACGTCCGAGCCGGAGCGTGAGGCGAACTCCATGAACAGCCTGACCTTGTGGCGATGTTGCGCGGGGCAGGCCCGCTGCAGCATCTCCAGGTTGTCGTGGTCCATGGCCAGCACGTAATCGAAGCGCTCGAAGTCCTCCGCGGCCACCTTGCGGGCGCGTTGTGCGCTCAGGTCATAGCCGCGGGCAGCGGCATGCCGGGTCGAGCGCGGGTCTGGCGGGTTGCCAATATGGTATGCGTGGGTGCCTGCTGAATCGATGTGCAAATCGAGCCCGGCAGCCTGGGCGCGGGTCCGGAATACACCCTCTGCGGTCGGGGAGCGACAAATGTTACCCATGCATACAAACAGGATGGCGGTTCTGGTCTTCATTTTGTTCTTGCTATACAGGGAAAATGGTATGATTAGCCACTTTTTTAACACGTCCCAGCGGGCGAAGTACAGATAAAACGTGCGTCTATCTTCCATTAAATTGTCGGGATTTAAGTCGTTCGTCGATCCCACCAATTTCCAGGTACCCGGGCAGTTGGTCGGCGTGGTTGGTCCTAACGGTTGCGGCAAGTCCAATATTATCGACGCGGTGCGCTGGGTCCTGGGTGAGTCGAAGGCTTCCGAGCTGCGCGGCGAATCGATGCAGGACGTGATTTTCAACGGTTCCACCCATCGCAAGCCGGCCGGCCGCGCTTCCGTCGAGCTGGTGTTCGACAACAACGAGGGCAAGGCGTCGGGCCAATGGGGGCAGTACGCCGAAATCGCGGTCAAGCGCACGCTGACGCGCGATGGCACGTCCACCTATTACATCAACGGCCAGCCGGTGCGCCGGCGCGATATCACCGATATCTTCCTCGGCACCGGCCTGGGGCCGCGCGCCTACGCGATCATCGGCCAGGGCATGATCTCGCGCATCATCGAGTCGCGCCCGGAAGAACTGCGCGTGTTCCTGGAAGAGGCGGCCGGGGTCTCGAAGTACAAGGAACGCCGCCGCGAAACAGAAAACCGCCTGCACGATACGCGGGAAAACCTGCTGCGCGTGGAAGATATCCTGCGCGAGCTGACTAACAACCTGGAAAAGCTGGAAGGCCAGGCTGCGGTGGCGACCAAGTTCCACCAGCTGCAATCCGACCAGGAGGAAAAACAGAAGCTGCTTTGGCTGCTGCGCAAGAACGAGGCGCAGGCCGAGCAGGCGAAGTATTTCCGCGAAATGGAGCAGGCGCAAAACGACCTGGAAGAACAGACCGCGAAGCTGCGCAACGTGGAATTGACGCTGGAGCAGATGCGCCAGGCGCACTTCGCTGTCGGCGACCGCCTGCACCAGGCGCAGGGCCACCTGTACCAGACCAATGCAGAAATCGGCAGCCTTGAGGCGCAGATCAAGTTCGTGATCGAGTCGCGCACCCGCCTGCAGCAGCAGTTGGCTACGCTGACCGCGCAGCGCGACCAGTGGTCGCAGCAGGCGGAGGAATACGGCGGCCAGGTCGCCGAAGCGGAAATCAACCTGGAGGAATTGTCGGCGCGCGTGGAAGAGGCGCGCATGCTGGCCGAGCAGAAGGGCGAGTTGCTGCCGGTGCTGGAGCAGGAATGGCGCGAGGCGCAGACCCGGAGCACGGAGTCGCGCGCGCGCATCATGCAGGCGCAGCAGCAACTGGAACTGGAATCTGCGCACCAGCGCAATGCTTCCAACATCCTGGCCGGCCTGGCGACGCGCAAGGAGCGCCTGCAGCAGGAGAAGGGCGGGCTGGCGATGCCGGATTCATCGCACCTGTCGAACCTGAAGATGCAGCTCGAAGAAAAGCAGCAGTCGCTGGAAGAGCAGAACATGATGCTCGAGGAAGCGCTGGAGCAGCAGCCAAAGCTCGAGGAAGAACGGCAGGCTGCGCAGGCAGCCGTGCAATCCGAGTCCGCCGCGACCCACCAGCTGGAAGCGCGGCTGAATGCGCTGCGCCAGTTGCAGGAGCGCGTCCAGACCGAGGGCAAGATCACGCCATGGCTGCAAAAGCACGAACTGAACGAGCTGCCGCGCCTGTGGCAAAAGCTCGACATCGAGCAAGGCTGGGAAACTGCCCTGGAGGCTGTGCTGCGCGAACGGACTTCGGCGTTACAGGTATCGAATATCGAATGGGCCAAGCACTTCTTCAACGATGCGCCGCCGGCCAAGCTGGCGCTGTTCGCGCCTGCGGTTGCCGCCGCTGCGCCTGCGGCATCGGGCGATGCGACGCTGCGTCCATTCCTCGACCTGCTGAAGCTGAACGATCCTGGCTTGCGTGGCGTGCTGCAGGACTGGCTGCACAATGTGTTCCTGGCCGACGACAACGCCAGCGCCTTTGCCGCGCGCGGCACGCTGCCGGCGGGCGGCTGCTTCGTGACGAAGCAGGGCCACATCATTACGCAATCGTCGGTGCGCTTCTATGCGGCGGACGACGAACAGGCCGGCATGCTGGGCCGCCAGCACGAAATCGACAACATCACCAAGCAGTTGCGCGCGCAATCGATGCTGGCTGAAGAAGCCCGCAGCCGCGCCGTGCGTGCCGATGCGGCGCTTGGCAACCATGGCCGCCTGCTCACCGAACTGCGCGCCAAGGTGCAAAGCCTGACCGCCAGCGTGCATACGCTGCAGCTGGAAGTGGTCAAGCTGTCCGAGATCGAAGCCCGCTTCAACCAGCGCAGCAACCAGATCGAAACCGACCTCGCCGAAATCGCCGCGCAAGAAGAAGAGCAGATGCAGGTAAAGCTGGAATCGGAAGAAAAGTTCGAGCAGCTCGATATGGAGCTGGGCAACCTGCAAGGCGAGCATGAAGACGGCCAGACTGCCTTCATGCAGAAAGAGCAGCGCCTGGCCGACGCCCGCGAAGCTCTGCGCGAACTGGAACGCAAGGCGCAGGAAGCTGAATTTGCCGAGAAATCGGGGCGCAACCGCATCGACGAGCTGCGTCGAAATATTGCGACCGCTACTTCGCAAGTCGCGCAGGTGACGGAAAGCCTGCAGGCCGGCAAGCTGGAGCTGGAAGGGCTGGAGGCCGGCACCGCCAACGAAGGCCTGCAGGACCTGCTGGACCGGCGCACGCAGCAGGAGCGCGCGCTGGCCGACGCCCGCCATGAACTGGACCAGATCACGCAGCAACTGCGCCAGTTCGAAGACTCGCGCATGCAGTCCGAGCGCAGCTTGCAGCCGCAGCGCGACAAGATCACCGAAATGCAGCTGAAGGAGCAGGCCGCGCGCCTGAACCAGGAACAGTTCGCGCAGCAACTGGCCGAAGTGCAGGCCGACGAAGCCGCGCTGGCCGAAAAACTGCACCCGGACATGAAGGCCTCCTACCTGCAGGGCGAGGTAACCCGCCTGACCAACGCCATTACCGCGCTGGGCGCCGTCAACCTGGCCGCGCTGGACGAACTGGCTACCGCGTCGGAGCGCAAGAATTTCCTGGACGCGCAAAACCGCGACCTGACCGAAGCGATTGCGACCCTGGAAGATGCGATCACCAAGATCGACAAGGAAACGCGCGACCTGCTGCAGGACACCTTCGACCGCGTTAACCAGAGCTTCTCCGAACTGTTCCCGATCCTGTTCGGCGGCGGCCAGGCCAAGCTGATCATGACCGGCGAGGAAATCCTCGACTCCGGCGTGCAGGTCATGGCGCAACCGCCAGGCAAGAAGAACGCCACCATCCATCTGCTGTCCGGCGGCGAAAAGGCGCTGACCGCAACGGCCCTGGTGTTCTCGATGTTCCGTTTGAATCCCGCGCCATTCTGCCTGCTGGACGAGGTGGACGCGCCGTTGGACGATGCCAATACCGAGCGCTTCTGCCGCATGGTCAAGCGCATGTCCGAACAGACCCAATTCCTCTTCATCTCGCACAACAAGATTGCGATGGAGATGGCCAATCAACTGATCGGTGTGACGATGCAGGAACAAGGTGTGTCGCGCATCGTAGCGGTGGACATGGAATCCGCCGCATCATTTGCTACAGAGGCTCAAGCCGCATGATTACAGATTTCCAAATGAGTTTGATTGCCGCCGGCGGCGTGTTCGTCGTTGGCGTCATAAGCTACAACAAGTGGCAGGAGTACAAGCTGAAGAAACGTGTCGAGCGCGCCTTCGACGGCCAGCACGACGATGTCCTGATGCGCAGCGATGACGGCGTGCGCGCCGAACCGCGCTTCCACCTCGACGACGTGCCGATGCCGGACGCCGGTTCGGGCGCCTACGGCGTGCCGGAACATGTCGGAGGCCATGTCGGCAACGTCGCCGGGCCCAATATCGCACCGGACAGCAATGAGCCGGTGCTGCCGGTACGCGCCGCCGATGCCGGCGTGCCTGCCGAAGAACTGGCCACCTGCCTGGTCGATCCGCTGATCGATTGCCTGCTGCCGCTGGAACTGGAAGCGCCGGCCCGCGGCGAAAAACTGCTGCCGGCCCTGCAGAAGCTGCGCTTTGTCGGCAACAAGCCTGTCCACTTCATTGGCCTGGCCGTGAGCGGCGACTGGGAACCGGTGCGCCACGGCGTGGTGTACACCAAATTGCAAGGCGGGGTGCAGCTGGCCAGCCGCAGCACCGCATTGAATGAACTGGAATACTCCGAACTGGTGACGCGCCTGCGCAGCGTGTCCGACGAAATCGGCGCCGAGCCGCAAATCCCGGACATGATCGAAGTCATGCAGGATGCGAAAAACCTGCATCGCTTCGTAGCCAACCACGATGCGCAGCTGGGCGTGAACCTCGCTTCCAACGGTGCTCCATGGAACATAGCGACCCTGCTCGGCGCATTGGAGAAGCTGGGCTTCGACATGCGCCCGGACGGCCGCTATGCCATGCCGGACGGCGAGGGCGGCTACTTGTTCTCGTTGTCGACCAACGTCACGCTGGCCGAGGAAACCACTTCGCGCCTGACCTTGTTGCTGGACGTGCCTTGCGTCGCTCCGGCACGCGACGGCTTTGGCTCGATGATCGGCTGTGCCAAGAACCTGATGGCGCGCCTGGATGCGACCATTGTCGATGACGCCAACCAGCCGCTGGCCGACGAAACCCTGGCCAGCATTGCCGGCCAGGTGCGCGAGTTCTACGACGACATGGCTGCATCGGATATTCCTGCTGGTTCCACCCGCGCACTGCGCCTGTTCAGCTAACCGGAAACATGAGCAATACCCAACACGCAACACCCGCCGAACGCGCAGCCTGGTTGAACGCGGAGCTGAACCGCCACCTGCACGCCTACCACGTGCTGGATGCGCCGACCATCCCCGATGCCGAATACGACAAGCTGTTCGTCGAACTGCAGTCGATTGAAGCGGCGCACCCCGAGCTGCAGGCTCCCGACTCGCCAACCCTGCGCGTGGGCGCGCCGCCCCTGGCGGAATTCGCCGCCGTGACGCATGCGGTGCCGATGCTGTCGCTGAATAACGGTTTCAACGACGAGGATATCGAGAACTTCGACCGCCGCGTGCGCGAAGGACTCGACGCAGTGCAACTGGTCGAATACGCAACCGAGGCCAAGTTCGACGGCCTGGCCATCAACCTGCGCTACGAAGACGGCGTCTTCGTGCAGGCGGCAACGCGCGGCGACGGCTACACCGGCGAGGACGTCACTGCCAACATCCGTACCATCAAGGGCATCCCGCTGCGCCTGAATACCGATGCGCCGCCGCCGGTGCTGGAAGTACGCGGCGAAGTGCTGATGTTCAAGGCCGATTTTGCCGCCCTGAACGCGCGCCAGCGTGAACTGGGCCAGAAAGAGTTCGTCAACCCGCGCAACGCTGCCGCCGGCGCGCTGCGCCAGCTCGACTCGCGCATCACCGCGCAGCGCAAGCTGAGCTTCTATGCCTATGGCATCGGCGAACTGACCGGCGCCGAACTGCCGGCAACGCACAGCGCGCTGCTGGACTGGTACGCCGAACTTGGCCTGCCCGTATGCGCCGAACGCGAGGTGGTGCGCGGCAAGGATGGCTTGCTGGGCTACTACGAGCGCATCGGGAAAGCGCGTCCCTCGCTGCCGTACGAGATCGACGGCGTGGTGTACAAGACCAACCGCTTCGAAGACCAGCGTGCGCTGGGCTTCGTTTCGCGCGCCCCGCGTTTTGCGCTGGCGCATAAATTCCCGGCGGAAGAAGCGCTGACGACCGTGCAGGCGATCGAGGTACAGGTTGGCCGTACCGGCGCGATTACGCCGGTGGCGCGCCTGGCGCCGGTCTTCGTCGGCGGCGTGACTGTCACCAATGCAACGCTGCATAACGAGGACGAAGTGCGCCGCAAGGACGTACGTGTTGGCGATACGGTCATCGTGCGCCGCGCGGGCGACGTGATTCCGGAAGTGCTGTCCGTGGTGCTGGAGAAGCGCCCAGCGCCGGAACCGCTGATGTGGGCGCTGCCGGCCGAATGTCCCGTATGCGGTTCGCACGTGGTGCGTGAGGCCGACGAAGCGGTCGCGCGCTGCTCCGGCGGCCTGTTCTGCTCCGCCCAGCGCAAGGAGGCGATCCGCCACTTCTGCGGCCGCCGCATGATGGATATCGAAGGCCTGGGCGACCGCTACATCGACAACCTGGTCGAGTGCAACCTGGTGCATGGCGTGGCGGACCTGTACCGCCTGACCCTGGATGACCTGCTGAAAATGAAGCGCCTGGCCGACGAGCGAGACGGCACCACGCCGGAAACTGTCGCCCAGGGCAAGGTCCCGACCAAGTGGGCGGAAAACCTGCTGGACGCCATCTCCGCCAGCAAGAACCCGCCCCTGGAGCGCCTGCTGTTCGCACTGGGCATCCGCCACGTCGGCGAGTCGACCGCCAAGACGCTGGCCGACTGGCTGGGCAAGCTGGAATTGATCCGCAAGGCGCCCGTGGCGCTGCTGCGCGTGCTGCCTGATATCGGCGGTACGGTAGCCGAATCGATTGCCGATTTCTTCGCCGAAGAGCGCAACCAGGAGGCGCTGGATGCGCTGCTGGCCGCTGGCGTGGCGCCGAAAGGGGAGCATGCTCCAAAGGCCGCGCTGCGCGAAAAGCTGGACACGGTTGCGCTGCTGGCTGCCGTCGGCATTCCGAAACTGACCGAGCCGCGCGCGCGCCAGCTGGTAGAGCAGGGCATGACGCTGGAGGCACTGTCGCACTTGACGGTGTATAACGTGTTCGGCCTGCCGGCGACCGTGGAACAGGGCCTTGAAGCCTGGCTGCGCGAACGGGCCAACCGCGAATGCCTGGTGGCCCTGCACGAGCTGCGCGAAGCGCTGCTGGCACAACTGCCCGAGGTGGCCGAGGCGGAAGGCGCCATGAGCGGCAGGACCTTCGTCCTCACCGGGACGCTGCCGACCATGAGCCGCGACCAGGCGCAAGCCCTGATCGAAGGTGCCGGCGGCAAGGTGTCGGGTTCGGTGTCGAAGAAAACCTCGTATGTCGTCGCCGGCGCGGAGGCGGGCAGCAAACTGGCCAAGGCCGAAGAGCTGGGCGTGACGATTCTTGATGAAGCGGGCTTGCTCGCGCTGCTGGGAGGCTAAGCATGGCCGTGCGTGAAATCCTGAAAATGGGCGATCCGCGGCTGTTGCGCGTTGCCGAGCCGGTGCGCGAGTTCAACACGAAAGAGCTGCATGCGCTGATCGTGGACATGTTCGACACCATGCATGCGGCGAACGGCGCCGGCCTGGCGGCGCCGCAGATTGGCGTCAACCTGCAACTGGTGATCTACGGCTTCAAGGCCAACACGCGTTATCCCGATGCGCCGCAAGTGCCGGAAACGGTGCTGATCAACCCTGTGCTGACGCCGCTCGGCGAAGAGATGGTAGAGGCCTTTGAAGGCTGCCTGTCGGTGCCGGGCCTGCGCGGCTCTGTGCCGCGCTATACGCGCCTGCACTATGAGGGCTACGACCAGTTCGGCGAACGCATCGTGCGCGATGCCGAGGGATTCCATGCCCGCGTGGTACAGCATGAGGTCGATCATTTGCTGGGGATCCTGTATCCAGCACGGATCCGCGACTTCTCCAAGTTCGGCTTTACCTCGGTGTTGTTCCCCGACCTCGATCCCGGCGACGACGACTGATTTGTTTGGCGGCGCCGCGAATCTGGCGTAATATCCCGGCCACTTTGCATCCTTATCAACACAACGGATTACCCAGATGAGCAACCAGTCGCAGAACAACCCGCTCGAATTCAGTGTCCGCGGCATCGCCCTCGGCATTCTCATTACACTGGTCTTTACCGCGGCGCAGGTCTATCTTGGCCTGAAAGTCGGCTTGACCTTCGCCACCTCGATTCCCGCTGCCGTGATTTCCATGGCCCTGCTCAGCGCATTCAAGGATGCGACGATCCAGGAAAACAATATCGTGCAGACCATCGCGTCGGCCGCGGGCACGCTGGCGTCTGTGATTTTCGTGCTGCCTGGCCTGCTGATGATCGGCTGGTGGGCAAAAATTCCTTTCTGGCCAACCTTTGGCGCCTGCGCCATCGGCGGCGTGCTGGGCGTGATGTACACCATGCCGCTGCGTCGCGCACTGGTGTCGCAGTCCGACCTCCCGTATCCGGAAGGCGTGGCCGCGGCGGAAGTGCTGAAAGTCGGCACCCAATCGCGTGCCGGCGCGCAGGAGGGCAAGGCTGGACTGTGGGCGGTGATCTGGGGTTCCGTGGCTTCCGCCATTTTCGCTTTCCTCGGCGCTGCCAAGCTGGTTGCCGCTGAAGTGGCGCATTTCGTCAAATTCGGCAACGGCGCCACCGGCCTGGGAGCATCGAGCTCGCTGGCCCTGGTGGGCGCCGGCCACCTGATGGGTATCGCGGTCGGCATGGCCATGCTGGTCGGCCTGGTGATTGCATGGGGTATCCTGGTCCCGTTGCTGACCATGGCCAATCCGGCGGCTCCCGGCGTATCGGTGGCCGACCACGCCCTGGGCATCTGGAGCAGCCAGGTGCGCATGATGGGCGCCGGCACCATTGGCGCTGCCGCGATCGTGACGCTGGCGACACTGGCCAAGCCGGTCGTGGGCGGCCTGAAGTCCGCGATGGAGTCTGCACGCCGCGCCAAGGCCGGCGGCGGCGACGTGCCGCGCGAAGACAAGGACCTGCCGATCTTCATCGTCGGCCTGGTGACCCTTCTGTCTATGGTGCCGGCAGGCTGGCTGCTGTCGTCCTTCCTGTCGGGCGGCCCGCTGTCCTCGATCTCGACCCCTCTGATCGTGGTGGGCATCGGCTACATCCTGATTGCCGGCATGCTGGCTGCCGCGGTGTGCGGCTACATGGCCGGCCTGATCGGCTCTTCCAATTCGCCGGTATCCGGCCTGGCCATCCTGTCGATCCTGGGTGCCGCCACCTCGGTAGGCTGGGTGGGCCGCGAAATCATGGGGCCGGATACCGCCCAGGCGCTGATCGCTTTCGCACTGTTCGTCACCACCGTGGTGCTGGCAGTAGCCGTGATCGGCAACGACAACCTGCAGGACCTGAAGACCGGCCAGCTGGTCGGCGCGACGCCCTGGAAGCAGCAGGTCGCCCTGATCATCGGCGTGTTCGCCGGTTCCTGCGTGGTGCCGCCGGTGCTGGAGCTGCTGAACCACGCGAACGGCTTCGCGGGCGCACCGAATGCCAATGCCATTTCCGACCAGCCGCTGGCGGCCCCGCAAGCGACCCTGATTTCCACGCTGGCCAAAGGCGTGATCGGCGGCGACCTGAAATGGGACCTGATCGGCTATGGCGCCCTGATCGGCCTGGCACTGGTTGCACTCGACTTCATCCTGAAGAAGTCCAGCAACCGCAAATACAGCTGTGCGCCGCTCGGCGTCGGCCTGGCCATCTACTTGCCGTCGGCGGTTACCTCGCCGGTGGTGGTGGGCGCAATCGCCGGTTACTTCTTCGAGAAAGCAATGCGCAACAAGAAGCATGGCGAAGCAGCTTCCCGCCTGGGCGTGCTGGTGATGTCCGGCTTTATTGTCGGTGAATCGCTGTTCAACGTTGCCCTGGCTGGCCTGATCGTGCTGACCAACAAGGGCGAACCGCTGGCAATTGCCAACAGCATGAGCGAGGCAACCACCATGCTGATCGCGCTGGCCGTTGCTGGCGCCGTGGTCGTAGGGCTGTACCGCTGGTCCGCGAAGTCGGCCAGCGCCATCGAGGCTTGACGCAACACTTCCGGAGGTCGCCATGACGCTGTCGAGGATCGGGCAGGGCACTTGGAATATGGGCGAGCGGGCAGCCGACAAGGCTGCCGAGGTGCGCGCCCTGCAACTGGGACTGGACCTCGGCATGACCGTCATCGACACGGCGGAAATGTATGCCGATGGCGGCGCCGAGAAAGCGGTCGGCGAAGCGATTGCCGGCCGCCGCAGCGAGGCTTACCTGGTCAGCAAGGTGCTGCCGCAGAACGCTTCGCGCAAGGGCGTGGTGGCGGCGTGCGAGAAGAGCCTGAAGCGCATGAAGGTCGACCACATCGACTTGTACTTGCTTCACTGGCAAGGCAGCGTGCCTTTCGCCGAGACCCTGGAAGGGCTGATAGCCCTGAAGCAGGCCGGCAAGATCCATGAATTCGGCGTCAGCAATTTCGACCTGTCGGACATGAAAAAGGCGACTGCGCTGGCCGGCGGCGAAGCCATTGAGGCGAACCAGGTGCTGTATAACCTGCGTCGTCGCGGTATCGAGTGGGACCTGCTGCCCTGGTGCCAGGAGCGCGGCATATTGCTGATGGCCTACTCGCCGCTTGAATCCAACCGTAAGGAACAGGAACGCCTGCTGGCCGAACCGGCGCTGCAGGCCATCGCGTCGCGTCACCATGCTACGCCCGCGCAGATTGCGCTGGCATGGCTGCTGCGGCAGGACGGCGTGATGCCGATTCCGAAAGCAAGAAGCGAAGCGCATGTGCGCGCCAACGCGGCCGCGATGACGCTGCGCCTGGACCAAGAGGACCTGGCTTCGCTGGACAAGGCGTTCGCCCCGCCCACGCGCGCCACGCCGCTGGACGTGCTCTAGGCGCGCTTGCGGCGCACCGTGGCCAGGGCAAACAGGCCGGCGCCCAGCAGCAAAGCGCCGCCGGGTTCCGGTATGTCTGCCTGGACTGCATCGATGGCCGGGCTGCTCCAGCCGCTGCTGCGGTTGGCGCCGGAGAAGGCGTAGTAGCGCACTTCGTCGAACCCCGTCGCATCATAGAGCCCAAGCAGGGTGCCGCCAGCCTGCGTGAAATTGCCGGCGCCGGTGCGCACATTGTCGTTCCATGTACTCCAGTAGCCGTTCACGGTCAGGTAGCCGGACGCCGCGGCGAAGGCGATGCTGCGGAAATCGCTGCCGTCTGCCCGCCTGATGCTGATGTAGGCATTGTTCCCCGATGTCGACATGTAATTCCCCGAAAACCAGGGACTGAGGTCCGATGGCTGGTCATAGCAGTTGATGCCGGCATAGCCGCACTGGTTGTTGTTGGCCGAACCGTTGAAATGGAACAGCAGGCCGTCCTCCACATAATCATTCGACAGCGCGAGATTTGCGCTGAAGGTAGCGGTGTGCAGCGAGGAGGGCGGCGCAGCCAAGGTACGCATCACGGTTGCCGATGCCGCGCCCGGCACTGCGGCGGCAGCGGCCAGCGCTGCCGACAGGGTGAGTAGTCTTATCTTGTTCATGGCGTAGGAATGAGGTCGACGGCATCCCAGGCGTAGCCGGGGCTCAGGTAAGTGGTGCCGCTGGAACCGCTGATGGCGGTGAGGGTCAGCACGTTCTCGCCGACCACCAGTTCGCTGGCCGGGATATTGAAGGTGTACAGCGTATTGTTGCCACGGTAGGTGCCTACGGTCAGTGTACGCGTTGAAGGCTGGCTGGAGGCGGCCGGGTTGGCCGAGACCCAGCCGTTCACCTGTGCCTTGGGCCGCCCGCCTGCGAAGGCGACGGTGATCCCGGCCCGCAGCGTGAGCGGCACAAGCTGGCTTTGTTTGAGGTTGAAACGGATGGTGATGGTGCCGTTGACGCTCTTCCATTGATAAGCCGGGAATCCGGTGGCCGCGCTGGAACTGCCGATCACAAAGTCGCCCGGCGTCCAGGAAGCCATGCGCACGTCGGATGGATGCATGGTGGTGACCTTGTCGCCGTTCAGCAGTTCCGCCGGCGTGCCGTCCCAGTCGCCGATGCGCCATAGCGCTGCCGCGGTGCTGGGGTCGCCCGCGATATTGATGGTGTTCAGCGCCACCGTCTGTCCCGCCGCCACAGTCACGCTGCGCGTATCGACCACCAGTTCGTTCTTGTAGACCTTCATGGTGTAGGTGCCGGGAATCATGCCGGGGCTGTCGAAGTGACCGGTTGCCGCATCGGCCTTGGCCCAGTACTGGGCGGTGGCATTGGAGAAGCCCACCGTGTATTCATAGCGCGTGTCGCGTCCCTGCAGGCCCACGCCGGCCACGCGGCTGCGCGCTTCAGGGCCGACGAATCCGGTCATGCCCATGCTGGCGAAGAAGGAGGTGTCGGGAGTCGTCGGTGCGCTGCCGTTGTTGAACACCAGCGAATAAGTGTTCAGGATGCCGGGCCGGAACGCTTCGGTCTGGGCCTCGCCATAGTTGACGATATAGGTAATCTCCTGCGTGGTCGAGGTGCCCTGGTTCAGCAGGCTGCGGTAGAAGGGGCCGCCGCTATTGCCTTCGTTGTTGTCGCGTACCACCCACAGGCCGACGCCGGGACCGGTGGCGCCGATGTACGACCAGTCCTTCAGGCGCATGTTGGAATAATGCTTGGAGCGGGTCTGGCCGTTGGCCAGTCCGAAAATATCGCCCGATTCAATGGCGCCCGTATTGTTGCGGATATCCGATGGCACCGGCCCGTTCGGCAAGGCGGCAATCGGCACGCGCAGGATATAGCGTGTCAGCCCCAGCGTGCTTGGCTCGCTGGTGAAATAGGTGCCCATGTAGATGTGCGGATAGCCGCGGCGGGCGATATAGTAGTGCGTCAGGTCGCCTGCCTGCACCGTCACCTTGATGAAGTCGGGGCCGAGCGTGGTGGCGTTTACGCTGACTGCGGAAACCCCGGTGTACAGGAAATCAAAGCCGGAATTCACCTGGCTGCCGCGCGACTGGTCCTGGTACTGTACGCCGTTGTAAATCATCGAAGCGATGTCGCCGGCGGACTGCGTGCTCACGCCATTGTCGGTACGGCGGATCTTGAACACCAGGCCGGCGCCGGTGTCGATGGTGTAGAAATTGCTGTCTTCAGTAAGTCCGAAGTCGGCCGCATGGGCATTGCCGGCGAACCAGCCGGAAAAGAGGACGAGCAAGGCCATACCTGCCGCGCAGGCATTCAACCGGAAAGTTTTCACGATGTCTCCTTGGGGATTTTTTTGGTATGTTGCCGTTGAAGTATCAAAGCAGTGGCAGTGGCCAGTCAACGGGGGCACGGCTGCGGTACGCCAGAAAATCACCATGTTGATCGAAGGCCTGCGCCAAATGAATAGCGCAAACAACGCCTTTCAATCGTGCGCAACAGTCTCGCCAACAAGTTGTTGACATTTCTATGACGCCAAATATAGACTGAAATGGTTGCGCTATCGGTTTCGTGTTAGTGGTTGGTTGTTTGCGCGACGGCTTACTTCGAACTACGGGAAAACATGAAACGTCTGACGAAATGCAGGGCGCTGGCGTCCCTGTTGCTTTGGGCTGTCGCGCTGCTTGCTGCCGCCGCTCCGCGAGAACGCCTGTCGATCAATGCCGGCTGGCGCTTCACGATGGGCGATCCACCCGGTACCTCCGCTTCGCTGCGCTACGACGTGCGACCCGAGGTGACGGCAAGTGAAGACGGCAAGGCTGCCGATGCGGTGCCGCAGGCTGCGGCGCTTGCGGCCGCAGCACAGGAACAGGTCCTCAAGCCGTGGATACTCCCGAGCGGCAACGCCTTTATCAGCGATCCCGCTCGACGCCATCGGCGCCCGGCGCAGGAGCCGCAACTGGACGTGGCCTACCTGAAGCCCGGCTACGACGACGTCGCATGGAAGCGCGTGGACCTGCCTCACGACTGGGCCATTGCCGGGCCCTTCCTGGAGACCGGTCCTTATGGCGGCGTTGGCCGCTTGCCCAGCTGGGGCATCGGCTGGTACCGCAAGGCACTCGACATACCGGCTTCCGACCGCGGCCGCTCGATCTTCCTCGATGTCGACGGCGCGATGTCGTATGCGACGGTGTGGCTCAACGGGAAGCTGGTCGGCGGCTGGCCTTACGGCTACAACTCCTGGCGGCTGGACCTGACGCCATACGTCGTCCCCGGCGGCAGCAATATGCTCGCGATACGGCTGGATAACCCGCCGGAGTCTTCGCGCTGGTATCCGGGCGGGGGCATCTACCGCAATGTGTGGCTCACCAAGATGGCGCCCATCCATGTCGCGCATTGGGGCACCCATGTGCGAACGGCGCGCGTGAGCCGGGACTCCGCCGAGGTGTCGCTGGAAGTCGCGGTGGACAACGACTCGCGCAGCGGCGCCACCGTCAGTGTGGCAACGGCGATATACGCGCTGGACGAACAGGGGACCCGCAGCGGCCAGCCGGTTGCGCACATCCAGCCGCAGCGCCTGCAAGTGGCCGCAGGCGCAAGCAATGTCGCAACAGGCAGCACAACCATCGCGCGGCCGCGCCTTTGGGGGCCGCCGCCGACCCAGCATCCGCATCGATACGTGGCCGTCACCACCGTCCGGCGCGACGGCGTTGGGATCGACGAATTCGAGACAAGGTTCGGCATTCGTGATGTGCGCATGGACCCTGACAAAGGCATGCTGGTCAACGGCGAGCGCATTGCGCTGAAGGGCGTGAACAACCACCATGACCTGGGCGCACTCGGCGCCGCCTTCAATGTGCGCGCTGCGGAACGGCAGCTGCAAATGCTGGTGGAAATGGGCGCCAATGCGCTGCGCATGAGCCACAATCCGCCGGCTCCGGAGTTGCTGGAGCTGACCGACCGCATGGGCATCGTGGTGATCGACGAAGTGTTCGATGTGTGGGAACGGAAAAAGACCGCGCTCGATACGCACCTGATCTTCCCCGACTGGCACGAGCAGGACCTGCGCGCCATGATCCGCCGCGACCGCAACCATCCCTCGATTGTGATCTGGAGTATCGGCAACGAGGTGGGGGAGCAGTACACCGGTGAAGAGGGCGCCGCGATCGGCCGCAAGCTGGCTGCCATCGTGCGGCAAGAGGATCGCAGCCGCCCGACCATGACCGCCATGAATTACGCCCGTGCCCACATGCCGCTGCCGGCCACGGTGGACCTGGTCAGCGTGAACTACCAGGGCGCGGGCATCCGCAGCAATCCAGGCCGCTTCCCTGAATTCCGTGCCCGCTTCCCAGGCAAGATGATTTTCAGCAGCGAAAGCGCTTCGGCCTTGAGCAGCCGCGGCGAGTATCAGTTTCCGGTGACGGGCGCGCTCACATCCTCGGTACGGCCCGACGCCGGCGGCGACTGGAATACGCACCAGGTCAGCGCCTACGAGCTGTATGCGTCCGACTTCGGCACTTCAGCCGACCGCTCCTGGTCCGCGCAGGACCAATACCCCTATGTGGCGGGCGAATTCGTCTGGTCAGGCTGGGATTACCTGGGCGAGCCGACGCCGTTCTACTCTTCGCGCAGTTCCTATTCCGGCATCATCGACCTGGCGGGCTTCAAGAAGGACCGCTTCTACCTGTATCAGGCGCGCTGGCGCCCGGACCTTCCGCTGGCGCACATCCTGCCGCACTGGACCTGGCCGGGCAGGGAAGGCAAGTTCACGCCGGTCCACGTATTCACCTCGGGCGCCGAGGCCGAACTGTTCGTGAACGGCAAAAGCCAGGGCCGCAAAAAGCGCGCGGAATTCGAATACCGCCTGCGCTGGGACCTGGTGACCTACGAGCCGGGCGAGTTGAAGGTAATCGCGTACAAAGAGGGCAAGGAATGGGCGGCATCGACGGTACGCACCGTGGGCCCTGCGGCAAAGCTCGACCTGGTGCCTGACCGCAGCGAGATCGCGGCCGATGGCGCCGACCTCTCGTTCATCACCCTGCACGTGACCGACCAGGAAGGCAATACCGTCCCCATGGCAAAGGACAACGTGAAATTCAGCATCGAAGGCCCGGGCGAGATCGTGGCGACCGATAACGGCGACCCGACCAGCTTCGTGCCTTTCCCATCCACCGAACGACCAGCCTTCAACGGCTTGTGCCTGGCCATCGTGCGCGGCAAGCCTGGACAGAAGGGAGCCATCACCGTGCGGGCGCAAGCGCCCGCATTACAAGGAGCAAATGTAACTTTGCAAGCGCATTGATAGCGCTAACTAAATCAAGGCCCATGAGGCCATATATAAAGGAGACAGCATGAACCAGCAACTGGGAGGACGCGTGCGCCGCTTCGGCACGCGCGGTGAAATCCTCGTCATGACCATACTCGCGGGGATGATTTCCACGGCCTACGCGCAAAGCGAAGCGCCGCAACCGCCAGCCACTGCGGCCACCGAGTCGCAGCCCTCCGCCGAAGCCACGCCGGCAACGGATGCCAGGCCAACTGCAGCGAACAAGGTGCTGCCGGTAGTCACCGTGAGCGGTTATCGCAGCTCGCTCGCGCTGTCGGCAATGGAAAAGCGCGACAACATCGGCTTGAGCGATACCGTCTTCTCCGAAGACATGGGCAAATTCCCCGACCCGAACATTGCCGATGCCCTGGCGCGGGTGCCGGGCGTGAACGTGCGGCGCGGCGAGATCGACGGCGAGGGCCTGAACATCTCGATCCGCGGCATGGGCGCGGCGTTCACGCGCGTTTTGCTGAACGGCGCGCCCATGGCGTCGGCGTCGGCGGGAAGTTGGGGCGGTTCGATCAGCGCCAACCGCGAAGTCGACATGGACTTCCTGCCTTCGGAATTATTTCGCAGCGCCAGCGTTTACAAGAGCCAGAAGGCCAGCCTGATCGAAGGCGGCATTGCCGGCACCGTCGATATGCGCAGCGTACGTCCTTTCGACAAGGCCGGCTTTCGCTCCGCGTTTACCCTGAGCGGCAACTACCGCGAGCAAAACAGCAAGACCGGCAATACCGGATCGGCCCTGGTGAGCAATACCTGGACCACCGCCGGCTGGGGCAAGTTCGGCGCCCTGGCCGGCATCGCCTGGGGGAACACCGGCTACAAGACCGACGGGTTCCAGACGGTCGACATGCGCAACTTCCAGTTGAAATCCTTCCAGGGCAATGCGTCGGACAAATTGAACAGCACCGGCGGCGGCTCGCAATCGACGCCCGACACCGTTCCGTCCGGCCTGGCATTGAGCGCCTTGCCGGAATTTGCACGCCCCATCCTGGTGCCGGGCAAGCAGATCGACCGCGCCATGCTGCTGGCGCTGAACCCCGGCGCCACGCTGCAGCAGATCGACAACGGCTTGATGGGCCGACTGGGACGGCACTTTGTCTACGAAGGCAAGCGTAATCGCGCCGGTGAAGTCATCAGCCTGCAATGGCAGCCGAACGATATGCTCGATATCTACCTCGACACCATGTTCGCGCAGAAGAAGAACAGGATGACCTACGAGGGCATGAACGCCGGCACCCGCGCCAATACGCCGATACCGATCGGCATGGAATTCGACCGCAGCGACTGCACCTTGGGGTGCACCATCACCAAGGCGACGTTTGCCAATACTTTCTGGGCGCTGGAATACCGCCCGATGAAGGAGGAGACCAAGTTCCGCAGCATCAATCCGGGCTTCGAATTCCGTCCCAGCGACAAGTGGACCATCGACGGCCATTTCAACGCCACCAACAGCACCTTCTTCCGCGACATGCCGACCGTGCTGGTGGCAACCAGGTCGCCCAATTCCGTCATCTATTACGACAACAGCACGCCGGGGCAGACGCCGGTCTACACCTCCAACCTGGACATCAACGATCCGAACAACTTCGGCTGGTACCAGGCGGGCCAGAGCCTGTCCGGGCTGCGCATGGACCTCTACGAGCGCACCAACAAGACCAAAGGCACTCGCCTGAACGTCAACTGGGGCGACGCGGACTTCAGCATCAAGTTTGGCGGTTCGCGTGACGACATCGAACGGCGCTACCGCAGCTATTCCGTCGCCGACGCCTGGATGAACGTCGCATGTGGCAATAACATGAGCTACCGCTTCTTCGCACCGAACACACAGATCCGCAGCCCCGGTTGCGATGGCCGCAGCACGCCAGGCCCGGTGGCTGATGTCACCACTGCCTACCCGGGTTACGGCACCGGTTCCACCGCCGGGGCGGCGCCCCTGATGTATCTCGGTTCGGTGGTTCCGAATTCGGCAATCCCGAACTACGTGAAAGCGGGCAGCAATGGTTTCATTACCGTCGACTGGCCAAGGTTTGCCGCTGATACGGATTACCAGTACTTCCGCGACAACATCCATAAGGGCTTCCAGAACGGCAGCGGCGGCTACATCCGCGAAGTGGTGGACGCGGCCTATGCGGAAACCACCGGCCGCGTGCAGCTCTTTGGCCGCACCTTGCGCTATAACGCCGGGGTGCGCTATGCGCAGACCGAGCAGACCATCGGCGTGTTGAGTGTCGGCGCCGACCCGCGCAACGCGACGCTGAAGAACGGCGGCCTGTATGACAACCTCAGTGTGTGGAGGTACGAGACCACCAAATACAGCAACACGCTGCCGTCGGCCACGCTGGCCTACAACGTCACGCCGAATACCATCCTGCGCGCCTCCGGGTCGAAGTCGCTGACGCGTGCCAACCCGGCCGACCTGCGCCAGACCCAACTTACGCTGGGCGACCAGGGCGCGCGCCAGGGCAGCGTGACCAATCCGAACCTGAAGCCATTCGAGGCGAACAACCTGGATATCGGGCTCGAGTATTACATGAGCAAGGAAGCCTATGTTTCCCTGAGCGCCTTCGGCAAAGACATCACCAGCCGCCCGGGCCAGCGCATCAACACCTATTCGCTGGCGCAGCTGGACCAGATGTTCGGCACCGTCGGCCTGACGGAGGCGCAGCAGCAGGCGGTGACGGCCAGCGGTGGCCGCGACAAGCATCTGGTGGAAATCACCGAGCCGTACAACATCGACAGCAAGCTGAAGGTTCGAGGCCTGGAAGCCACCTGGCAGCAGCCGCTGGACATGCTGCCGGTGAAGGGCTTTGGCTTCACCGCCAACTTCACCTATGCCAAGCAGACGGACGACGCGCCGAATGCGCCGCCAGTGGCCGGCGTGCCGCCGCGCACCAACAACCTTACCTTGTACTATGAACGCGGCGGCCTGAATATCCGCGTGGCACGCCAATACACGGCAAGCCATGTCGTGAACACCAGTACCGGCTTGAATGTTGCGGGAGGGGCGTATGCCTACACCACGGAGCGCACCCAGGTCGATGCGTCGGTCGGCATGAACCTGAAGCAGATGTTCGGCTTCAGGTACAACACCGACCTGACGCTCAGCGTCTGGAATGCCAACAAGGCGATCAGCCAGACCTATACCCAATTCAGCAACGCGATCTTCGACGAGTACAAGCCCGGCGCCAGCTACACGCTGTCGCTGCGGACTTCGTTCTAGGCGGCGTAAGCCGGGGCTTAGCGCTGGCCGCCGCGGGTAGTGTTAAGCCTTTCCAGGATGCGTTGCAGTTCGTCCTGCATCATGGGCGAGAGGTTCTGGAACTGGCAGCCAATCTGCACCTGCTCGCCGAGCAGGAAGGAGCGGAAATGGCGCGCCAGGCGGATCTCCAGGTCGCAGATCAGCACCGAGCCGGGGCCCATGTCCAGCCGTACGCGCTGCAGCTTGCGGCCGACATGCAAGCCGACTGCATCGCGCGGCGAGCAGCGCATGCCGACGCCGCCGACAGCGAAATCGTACAGCTGCATTTCGTACGGCTTGCCATTCAGGACGAAGGAGGCGGTGTGGTAGGTGCCGAGCGGCGTCTCCAGGCGCGGCGCCGCGCGGCGGTTAAGCACCTGGCAGCGTTCGGGGAATTGCGCCGGGACCAGGGTTGGCTGCTCGGGCAGGGCGTTCCATTGCGGGTCGTCCAGCTTGAACTGGAACTTGGCGCTGCGCAGCCATGCCACGAAGGTGCATTCACCCGGTGGCAGGGTTGAACCTTCGTTCAGCTGGATCACGAAGTGCGGCAGTTCGGGATCGACGGACAGCAGGCGCGCCATCACCGGCTCGACGTTGTCCCGGTGGTAGATAGAAATCGCGTCGCCCGCATCGGCCAGCGCCGCCAGTGCGTCGCCGATTTCATCGGGGTCCACGATATCGTGCGGATGTGACCCCGCGGCAATCGGCTCCACCGCGTCTTGTGGACGGGGCGGTCCCTTGCGGAAGTCGTTTGGCATTGGATCGTTCACAGCTCAGGTTCTCGTTTTTTGGGAGAGGACGCCAACACTTTACCGCGTTCCGGCGCTCAGCGCTTGCTAAACGGCAATGAATGCTGCTTTTCTGTTGCGTTGATGCCGACTCAGAAGCGCTCGTCCGGGCTGAGGTAGCGCCATTGCCCTTCTGGCAAGTTTCCAAGTTTGACACGACCAATCCGCACGCGCTTCAAGCCTACCACGCGCAAGCCAACCATTTCGCACATGCGGCGGATCTGGCGCTTCTTGCCTTCGCGCAGGGTGAAGCTGAGCTGGTCGTCGTTCTGCCAGCGTACTTTCGCCGGCAGCAGCGGTTTGCCGTCCATCCACAGGCCATGGTTCAGGCGCTGCAGGTCGCTGTCCGGCAGGCGGCCTGGTTTGGTGTATTCGACGCGGACCAGGTATTCCTTGTCAACGTTGGTGTTCTCGCCAATCAGCTGCTTGGCGACGCGGCCGTCCTGGGTCAGTACCAGCAGGCCGACCGAATCGATGTCGAGACGGCCTGCCGGCACCAGGCTGCGCAACTGGTTGCGATCGAAGCGTTCCGGCGAGCGGTCTTCGGCCCAGCGGTTTTCCGGCTTGATCAGCACTACGGCAGGCTGGTAGCCGTCTTCAGCCTGGCCTGAGACGTAGCCGACCGGCTTGTTGATCAGGATCGTGACGCGGCGCGCCTGTTCGGCCGCAGCCTGGCGTTCCACGGTGACTTTCTGGCTCGGGTAAACCTTGGTGCCCAGTTCGGACACCACCTTGCCATCCACGCGCACCCAGCCCTTGGCGATCCATTGATCGGCTTCACGGCGGGAGCACAGGCCCAGTTCGGACATGCGCTTGGAAAGGCGTAACAATTCTTCGGACATCAGATTTTCAGTACTTCGAGTAAGTCGGTTTCCAGCTGCAGCTGGGTACGGGCATTGGCCAGGGCAGGGCCGTCGACGATGAACACGTCTTCCACGCGTTCGCCGAGGGTCATGATCTTGGCCGTATGCAGGTTGATCTTGTATTTGGTCAGCACGTTGGCGATCGAGTACAGCAGGCCGGTGCGGTCGTTGGCCGCCACCGACAGCAGATAGTACTGGCCGCGTTCGTCAGGGCGCAGGTCCAACGTTGGCTGGATCGGGAAGGTGCGCGACAGGCGCGACAGCCGGCCTTTGCTTGGCGCGGTCAGCGGGCCTTGTGTTACCAGCAGTTCGCACAGCTCATGCTCGATCAGGTTGATGATGTCGCGGTAGCTCTTGGCGAAATTCTGCTCGGTGACCAGGAAGGTGTCGAGCGCATAGCCGTGCTTCGTCGTATGGATCTTGGCATCGAGGATGCTGAAGTTCTTGCGGTCGAAGTAGGAACAGATGCGCGCGAACAGGTCGGGCTGGTCCTTGATGTAGACGGCCACCTGCAAGCCTTCGCCGATCGGCGCCAGGCGCGCTTTCACTACCGGCTGTTCGCTGTCCAGCCGATCCCACAGCGCGCGCGTCTGCCAGGCGATGTCGCTGGCGTCGTGGCGCAGGAAGTAGGCCAGGTCGAGCTGCTTCCACAGCGCTTCGTGCGCGTCGGGCGGCAGGCCGTACAGGCGCAGGGTGGCCAGCGCTTCCTGCTGGCGGTTTTTCAGTTCGCGGTCGGCGGAATGCGGTTCGCCGCCCAGCACGCGCAGCGTCATCTTGTACAGGTCTTCCAGCAACTTGCCTTTCCAGGCATTCCACACTTTCGGGCTGGTGCCGCGGATGTCTGCCACCGTCAGCAGGTAGAGCGCAGTCAGGTGGCGTTCATCGCCCACCGTCTTGGCGAAGGCCTGGATCACGTCCGGGTCCGACATGTCCTGCTTCTGTGCCACGTGCGACATGGTCAGGTGCTGCTCGACCAGGAAGGCCACCAGTTCTGTGTCCTCCTCGTTGATGCCGTGCTCCTGGCAGAACTGCTCGACGTCGGCCACGCCCAGCTTGGAGTGGTCGCCGCCGCGGCCCTTGGCGATGTCGTGGAACAGGGCCGCCACGTACAGCAGCCATGGCTGCGGGAAGTTGGCCATCAGCTGCGAGCAGAACGGATACTCGTGTGCGTGCTCGGTCATGGTGAAGCGGCGCATATTGCGCAGCACCATCATGATGTGCTGGTCCACCGTGTAGACGTGGAACAGGTCGTGCTGCATCTGGCCCGTGATCTTGCGGAAGCTTGGCAGGTAGCGGCCCAGGATCGACAGCTCGTTCATCCGGCGCATGTTGTGGATGATGCCCTGTGGCGCCTGCAGGATGCGCAGGAAGTAAGCCTTGTTGACCGGATCGGCGCGGAAGTCGGCGTCGATCTTGAAGCGCTCATGCCACAGTGCGCGCATGGTGCGCGCGGTCATGCCTTTCAGGGCAGGGCGCTCGCACAGCAGCACGAAGATTTCCATGATGGCCGACGGCGTCTTTTCAAACGTGTCGTCGTCGTTCATGTCGATCATGCCGTTCACTTCGCTGAAGCGCTCGTTGATGCGCACCGGCTTCTCGTCGTGTGGGAACAGGTAGGACTCGATGTTCTGCAGCAGGATGGTGTTGAGCTGCACCACGGTCTTGGCAGCCCAGTAGTAGCGCTGCATCAGGTATTCGCTGGCGCGGCGCATGTGCACGCCGGTGCCGGTGGCTTTCAGGCCCAGGGTTTCGGCCACGGCGGTCTGCACGTCGAACACCAGGCGGTCCTCGCGGCGGCCGGCCACCAGGTGCAGGCGCACGCGGATATCCTTGAAGGCGCGTTCCTTCTCCATCAGCTGGCGCGCTTCGGTCTGGGTGATCAGGCCGCGCACGGCCAGGGTGCGCCAGGAGTTGGCCAGGCCGGCGGCCTTGGCCATCCACAGGATCACGTGCAGGTCGCGCAGGCCGCCCGGGCTTTCCTTGACGTTGGGCTCCAGGCTGAAAGGGGTGTCCTCGTACTTGGCATGGCGCTGGCGCATTTCGATGGTCTTGGCCTCGAAGAAGGCGCGCGGGTCCATGGCCTTGTTGTAGGCGTCCTGCAGTTGCGCGAACAGCACCATGTTGCCGGTGATGATGCGCGCTTCCAGCAGGCTGGTTTGCACGGTGATGTCGGCCTTCGATTCGGCCAGGCATTCGTCGATGGTGCGGATGCTGTGGCCCACGTCCAGGCCCAGGTCCCATAGCAGCTGGACGAATTCTTCCAGCTTGCCGCGCGCGGCGTCGTCCGGCGCTTCGTGCAGCAAAATCAGGACGTCGACGTCAGAGTAGGGGAATAGTTCGCCGCGCCCGTAGCCGCCGACCGCCACCAGGGCGGCTTGCGGCGGCAGGCGGTTTGCTGCCCACGCTTGCGTCAGGATGTCGTCGACGCTGCTGCGCAGGTTGCGCAACAGCTTCTCTGGCATGCCGTCTTCATGGAAGTTGGCAATGATGCGTTGGCGGTCCGATTTAAGCCGGGCCTTGAGCTGTTCCCGGAGGTCCTTCTTCATCGCGGCGTGGGGCATGCGTTTTTATGCTGCGGCTTTTTCAGTGATGAAAGCTGGCGGCTGCGGGCTGCCGGCGGACAGGGTCAGCACCTCGTAACCGGTTTCGGTAACGACCAGCGTATGTTCCCATTGTGCGGACAGGCTGCGATCCTTGGTCTTGATGGTCCAGCCATCCGGCATTTCCTTGATCTCGCGGCGGCCGGCATTGATCATCGGCTCGATGGTGAAGACCATCCCTGCTTCCAGCACGGGGCCGGTGCCTGGCTTGCCGTAGTGGAGGATCTGCGGTTCTTCGTGGAAGACCTTGCCGATGCCATGGCCGCAGAACTCGCGCACCACGCTGTAGCCGTTTTTCTCGGCATGCACCTGGATCGCGTGGCCGATATCGCCCAGGGTGGCGCCCGGCTTGACCTGCTGAATGCCCAGCCACATGCATTCAAAGGTGACGTCCGACAGGCGCTTGGCCAGGATCGATGGCTTGCCGATGAAGAACATGCGGCTGTTGTCGCCGTGGTAGCCATCCTTGGTGATGACGGTGATGTCCAGGTTGACCACATCGCCATCCTTCAGCACCTTGTCGCCAGGGATGCCGTGGCAGATCACGTCGTTGACCGAGGTGCAGATGGCTTTAGGGTAGGGCGTATAACCTGGCGGGCAGTAATTCAGCGGCGCCGGGACGGTGCCCTGCACATTGGTCATGTACTCGTGGCACAGGCGGTCCAGCTCGCCGGTGGTGACGCCAGCCTTGACGAAGGGGGTGATGTAGTCGAGCACCTCGGAGCCGAGGCGGCCGGCCTCGCGCATGCCTGCGATGTCCTCGGGAGTTTTGATATTGATAGTCATGGGATCTTGCTGTTCTGTACAGGGTACGCCACTCAGGGGCGTTATCAGCAAGATTATAAACGACAGCCTCAGCGCGCGCCCGGTCGGCCGCCTATGCCGAATTGCGGGACGCTGGGTTGCGAATCGGTCAAAGGCGTGGCGCACGGGTGACAGGCGACATGAAATGGTCATAAATGCACCTTAGCATCGGCACACCCTACAACCAGACCGATAAGGAAAAACGATGTCCACCAGCCGCCGCAAGTTCCTTGGCATGGCCTCCGCTGGCGCCGCCAGCACCCTGTTCCCCGACCTGATCAGGCAAGCGCTGGCGGTGCCGGCCTACAGCGCCACCGGCACCCTGGCCGACGTGCAGCACGTCGTCATCTTCATGCAGGAAAACCGCTCCTTCGACCATTACTTCGGCACCCTGGCTGGCGTGCGCGGCTTCAACGACCCGCGCGCGATCACGCTGCCGGGCGGGAAAGCGGTCTGGTACCAGCCCAACGGCACTGGCGGCTATGTGCTGCCATTCCATTTCGACGCCAAGAATACCAGCGCACTCTCGCTGGGCACCAACCATAGCTGGAAAGGTTCGCAAACCACATGGCAGGGCTGGGACGCCTGGGTCAAGCAGAAGACCGCCCAGAGCATGGGCTATTTCGACCGCGGCGACCTGCCGTTCTACTACGCGTTGGCCGACGCCTTCACCATCTGTGACGATTACCATTGCTCGATCTTCGGCGCCACCGACCCGAACCGCATGTACTCGCTGACCGGCAGCAACCAGAACTGGCTCGGCGCGATGGGCAGCCTGTACAACATAGATTCGGCTGGCTACTACAACAACGATCCGAAATACGACAACATCACGCCGTCCGTGACGGCCAGCGCGCCGAACTGGCGCACCTATGCCGAAGTGTTGGAGGCGAACAGCGTAAGCTGGAAGGTGTACCAGGAATGGGACAACTACGGCGACAACTACCTGGCCTATTTCCGCAACTTCCGCGTCAATGCCGATGGCACGCGCCTGTCGGAGAGCAGCCCGCTATACCAGAAGGGCCGGGTCATCGCGCCGGGTTCCTATGAAAGCAACGCGCGCGGCACCAAGGGCGACTGGCTGGTGAATTCCTTCGCCGACGATGTGCGCAATAACCGGTTGCCGCAAGTGTCGTGGATCGTCGCTCCCAACGATTACACGGAACATTCGCCGAACTCGCCCAACGCCGGCGAGAACCTCACTGCGCGCTTGCTCGCCGCACTCGTCGCCAACCCCGACGTGTGGTCGAAAACGGTCTTCCTTCTTACCTACGACGAAAACGACGGCTTCTTCGATCACATCCCTTCGCATATGGCCCCATTGAACACCGGCATGGGGCGCAGCACGCTGGCCGATAACGGTCAATACGAAAACTACAACGGCATTCCGGTCGGCCTAGGCCCGCGCGTACCGATGCTGGTCATTTCGCCGTGGAGCAAAGGTGGCCGTGTGTGCTCGCAGTTGTTCGACCATACCTCCAAGCTGCGCTTTCTCGAAGAATGGCTGGTGGCCGGCCTGGGCAAGCATCGCTCCAGCATCGCCTGCGAGAACATTTCCCCATGGCGCCGCGCGGTGTGCGGCGACCTGACTTCGGCCTTTGATTTCAAGACGCCGAATTCGTCGTGGCCATCGACCGTGCCGAAATCGACCACCTACCAGCTGGTGTCGGGCAAGCCTTATCCGCAACCGCCGGCAGTGCAGACCTTGCCGGTGCAAGAGGGCGGCAGCCCGCGCTACTCCTGCGCCTTGCCGTACGCCTTTGCCGCTACGGCACGGGTGAATTTGTCGAAGCAGGTGGAGCTGTCGTTCTTCAACCAGGGCTTGGCAGGCGGTGCGTTTATCGTCTATTCCCAGGTCCGTAGCGACGGCCCATGGTATTACACGGTCGAAGCAAGCAAGAAGATCGAACGCGAAGCATGGAACTGGTCTACGCCCAACTATCACCTGAGCGTTGTGGGGCCGGGCGGTTTCCAGCGTGAGTTTGCCGGCGTGCTGGCATTGGCGACTGCGACTGGCGGTGCGCGCCCGGAGGCGTGGCTGAACGCCAACCCGCTCGCCATGTCGGTTGATATCGTCCTCTCCAATGTGGAGGGTTTGCGTGCCGCCACCTTCCGCATTGTCGACAATGCCTATGGGCGCGCCGCCACGAGCCACACTGTGGCTGCCGGCCAACAGGCCGTCGTGAGCATTCCGGTTGGAGCCAGCTACGGCTGGTACGACCTGGCCGTGACTTGCGACTTCGACGCGCAATACCTGCGCCGCATGGCCGGCCGCGTGGAAAACGGCCAGGCCAGCCGCACCGACCCGGTACTGGGCCGCACGCCAGCCGGTCCCAGGGCTACGTTGTCGGCCAGCGCCGCTTCGGTCCCGCGCGGCACTCCAATCAGCTTCAGCTACTCGGTTCCCGCCCCGCAGGTTAACAGCAAGAACTGGATCGGCATTTACCGTAACGGCGTCACGCCAGGCTCGACCGCCTCGCTGGCATGGCAGTACGTCGCCAGCGGCGCCGGCACGGCAGCCTTCGCCACGTCCGGCCTGGCCGCCGGCAGCTATGCAGCTTGGCTGCTGTATAACGACGGCTATTCGGCCCTTGCAGGCCCGGTTGCCTTCACGGTGACTTGATGTCGATGGTGCGCGATTGTGCCGATTTCTACACCGCGCACTTATAAATTCATCAAGACTTGCACAATCGTGCGTGATTTACTTTCCTTTCTTTACAACAAGAAACGGAGAGACCGAAATGCGATTGAAAGTAGTTACTGCAGCTGCGATGTTGATGGCCAGCCTGTTTGCGCAGGCTGGTATTCCCTACAAAGACAGCGTTTATGAGTTCAAGCAGCCAGGCGGTGAAAAGCTGCGCGTTCACCTGGATGGTAACGATTACTACGCCGAACAACGTACCGATGACGGCTCGCTGGTCGTGTACGACGCCGCAAAGAAAGGCTTCTGCTACGCCACCGTGAACGCCGCCGGCGACGAACTGGTGTCGACCGGCGTGCTGGCGACCAACGCCAAGGTGCGTAGCCTGGGCGGTACCGCGAAGAAGCAAGAAGGCCTGAGCCAGGAAGCCCGCGCCCGCAAGGCCAAGGAAAAGTTCGAGAAGATGAACGGCCGCACGCTGGATAGCGCCCGCAAATCGGCGAGCGCCGCCATGAGCGCGCCGCAGGCCCTGGCGGCCCCTGTAACGGGCCAGGTCAAAGGCCTGACCGTGATCATCGATTTCCCGGACGTTCCCGGTACGATCACCCAGGCCCAGGTCAATTCCTTCCTGAACGACATGCCGTACACCGGCTTCGGCAACGCGCAGTCCGTGCGCGGCTACTGGCAATCGGTCTCGGGCGGCAAGCTGGATTACACCAACACCACCACGATCTACTACCGCGCCAAGAAAAACAAGGCCTATTACGCCGACAGCTCGCTCGATTCCGGCGTGCGTTCGCAGGAGCTGATTTCCGAAGCATTGAACTGGCTGGAATACACCCAAGGCTTCAACTTCGCATCGCTGAGCGTTGATGCCAACAAGCGCATTCGCGGCCTGAACTTCTTCTACTCCGGCGGCGCGGACAGCGCCTGGTCCAAGGGCCTGTGGCCGCACATGGGCTGGCTGGGCAAGCAGTTCTGCGCGGACGGCGTCTGCACCGGCTACTACCAGATCACTAATATGGGCAACAGCCTGGCAATCGGCACCTTTTCTCACGAGACCGGACACCTGGTAATGGGCTGGCCGGACCTGTATGACTATGACGGCAGCTCCGAAGGTTCGGCGGCCAGCTATTGCATCATGGGCTTCGGCAGCATTGGCGCGCAAAGCCAGTACCGCCCGGTGCCGCCGAATGGCTTCTTCCGCTACCAGGTGGGCTGGGATACGGTGACCGAGCTGAATCCGGCGCTGAACGCCAATGCGCCGAAAGGCCGCCTGAGTCACACTTCCGGTTCGCACAGCCTGTATCGTTGGACCAATCCGGCCAAGACCGATGAGGCCTTCTACGTGGAAGCGATCTACAAAGCGGACCAGAACCTGTACCAACTGGGTTCCGGCCTGGCCGTGTGGCACATCGACCCGGCGGGCAACAACTCCGACGAGTGGCATCCATACGTGCAGATGGAACATGCCGATGGCCGCCGCGATCCCGAAAACAATGTGAATCGCGGCGACGGCACCGACCTGTATGACGGCGCAATCTACAAGGCCTTCTATGACACGGTGCCGAACAACTACGCCAGCCATGGCACCAACTCGCGCTGGTGGAGCGGCAGCGGTTCCAACTTCGGCCTTGCCAATATCAGCGCGGCCGCCAAGACGATCTCCTTCGATGTCGTGAAGGGCGACGGCACGGGCGGCGGTGAAACCTACACCGGCTACCTGTCCGGCACCAATGCATCCGCCATCCACCCATCGCCATACTTCTACTACAACGGCGGCACGATCAAGGCCAACCTGTCCGGCCCGTCGAACGCCGACTTTGAGTTGAAGCTGGAGAAGTGGAATGGCAGTGCGTGGGTGCAGGTGGCTTCGTCGACCAGCCCGACGTCGACCGAAGCGATCAGCTACAGTGCCGCGGTAGCCTATTACCGGATCACTGTGTACTCGTATAGCGGCTCCGGCAACTACACGCTGAGCGTCACGAAGTAAGGCGCCTAAGGTGAAGGGTCCTGCTGGCCGCCAGCTTTCTGCATGGCGGCCAAGCGGGCATCGATGGCGGTCAGCAGCGCTTCGGTGCGCTGGCGCTGCGCCGCCACGTCCCGCTCGGCCGTCGTAAGATAGCGAGCCGAGTCGAAGGCAGCGTGATAATTCTGGACCAGTGCTACGTAGATCGCCCCCACGCCCAGCACGGTGCTGAGGGAAGCTCCCACGACGAGTTTTTTCAAGCTTGCAATTGAAGCTTCGATTCGATCAAGCCTTGCCTCCGTGGCCCTTTGGCGCTCGTCGGCCCGTGCCTCATAGCCGTCCATCCGTCGTTCAAATGCCTTGGCCCGGATGGCCTCGCGCTCCACAATGGCTGCCTCGCGCTCCCGTGCGGCCGCATCGCGCTCAGCGGCCCGCGCAGCAATCTCGCTCATATGTTGCACGAAGGCTTTTGCGTCGAGGGCTTCGCGCGCCCGGGCAGCCGCCTCGCGTTCGTCAGCCCGGGCAGTGTACGCTTCAATCGTGGAGCGGAATTCCGCGAGCTTTACGTCAGAACGCCCCTCAGCGATCAGGAGGCTGGAATCAACATACTGTTTGGTTGCTGGATCCATGATTTCATCTTCGGCGGGTAGGGGATTGATGTCAACCAGGCTCATGAGGGCACCTCGACGTGTTTCCCCATTGTGGCGACGCTCCCCTCCTGCCGCTTAGATGCGGATCAAGCTTTGCTGTTCTCCGTCTTGAAGTGCGCAACAAGGGCATTGGCATGGCCGTGGCCCATGCCGTGTTCGGCCTTCAGCGCAGCCACCATATCCATGTGCTTCAAGTCTTTCATGCCCTTCAGCAGCTTGAGCCAATGCTCGACCGGCTTGCCGTACTTTGCTTCGATCGAGGGGAAGTAGGAGGAGGGAGATCCCATGGCCGCCTCCTTACTGTTCAACCAGTAAAGCCAGCAAGGCCAGCGACTGCTGCCAGCCGAGATAGCATTGCTCCGCCGGGATTACAGCTGGCACCCCTTCCTGGACGATGTCGACTTCGGTGCCGCAGGAGACGGCGCGCAGATTGATGGTGGTCTGCATCTGGCCCGGCAGGTTCGGATCGTCGAACACCGCGGTGTAGCGGATTTTCTCGCCCGGATGCAGTTCCAGGTATTCGCCGCCGAAGGAGTGGGTAAAACCGGTGCCCAGGTCAACAAAGGACATGCGGTACTTGCCGCCAACGCTGGCATCCATTTCGTGCACTTCGCCCAGGTAACCGTTTGGCGGCAGCCATTTGTTGAAGGCCGAGGCGGTGGTCCAGGCCTTGTAGATGCGCTCAGGGGAAGCGCGCAGTACACGATGCAGTTTGATGGTATTCGTAGCCATTTCAGTAATCTCCATTTGGGTGGGTTGGTACAGGCACGACGCGCCAGCGCGCCAAGAATCGACAAGAAATACGAAAATTTTCGGAAATCTTTGTATTTATTATCAAGTTTGCACTAAAATGCGGCCCGGCGCACTGTGTGGAAGGCTGCAATACGCTTGCATGAGCCCCCTCCAATACGCTAAAATTTATGGTTGCCTGACCTAGTGTCTTGCAAAGTAGTAAATTTTCTTATTTTATAAACCCGAATCCCCCCAACAAGGGTGCCCGCAAGGGTGACTGGGAGGATTCCAGACCCAACCCTGGAGTAAATAATGTCTGTAACGATGCGTGAAATGCTGGAAGCCGGCGTCCACTTCGGTCACCAAACCCGTTTCTGGAACCCAAAGATGGCTCCGTTCATCTTCGGCCACCGCAACAAGATTCACATCATCAACCTGGAAAAGACCCTGGCCATGTACCAGGACGCGATGAAAACCATCCGTCAAATCTCCGCTTCCCGTGGCACCATCCTGATGGTTGGCACCAAGCGCCAGGCTCGCGACATCATCGCTGCTGAAGCTCAGCGCGCCGGTGTTCCGTTTGTTGACCAGCGTTGGCTGGGCGGCATGCTGACCAACTTCAAGACCATCAAGACCTCGATCAAGCGCCTGAAAGACATGGAAGCTTCGATCGAAGACGGTTCCGTTGAAAAGCTGACCAAGAAAGACGCTCTGCTGTTCCGTCGCGAACTGGAAAAGCTGCAGAAGTCGATCGGCGGTATCAAGGATATGGGCGGTGTTCCTGACGCAATCTTCGTGGTTGACGTTGGCTACCACAAAGGCGCGATCACCGAAGCCGCAAAACTGGGCATCCCAGTGATCGGCGTGGTCGATACCAACCATTCCCCAGAAGGCGTGACTCACGTTATCCCTGGTAACGACGACTCCTCCAAAGCGATCACCCTGTACGCCCGCGGCGTGGCAGACGCGATCCTGGAAGGTCGTGCAAACGCTACCACTGAAGTCCTGGAATCCATCAAGACTGCAGCTGGCGACGAGTTCGTAGAAGTTAACGAGCAGGCTTAACTGCCTGGCTGCCGCAAGGCAGCTTCAGCTTGAGAAAGGGGTGGCCCACCAGCTCCCCCTTTTTTTTAAACAGAATTACCCGGATGAGCAGGCTGCCTTTGGCGCCGCCCCGGACTGAATCCCAAACCGAATACAGGAGAATCACATGGCAGCAATTACTGCAGCAATGGTAGGTGAACTGCGCGCTAAGACCGACGCGCCAATGATGGAATGCAAAAAAGCGCTGACCGAAGCCGGCGGCGACATGGACAAAGCGGAAGAGCTGCTGCGCGTTAAGCTGGGCGGCAAGGCTGCCAAAGCTTCCGCACGCATCACCGCTGAAGGCGTGGTTGCTTCCCACATCGCCGGCAACATCGGCGCCCTGGTTGAAGTGAACTCCGAGACCGACTTCGTTGCCAAGAACGACGACTTCCTGGCCCTGGCTGCCCTGGCTGCCAAGCTGGCCGCTGAAAACAACCCAGCTGACGTTGCTGCCCTGCTGGCCCTGCCAGCTGGCAACGGCCAGACCCTGGAAGAAGTGCGCGCTGCCCTGGTGGGCAAGATCGGCGAAAACATGTCGATCCGTCGCTTCCAGCGTTTCGAAACCACCGGCAAGCTGGCTGCATACCTGCACGGCACCAAGATCGGTGTAATCGTCGAGTTCGACGGCGCCGACGAGCAAGTTGGTAAAGACGTGGCCATGCACATCGCTGCAATGAAGCCAGTGGCTCTGTCCTCCGAGCAAGTTCCTGCCGATCTGATCGCTAAAGAGCGTTCGGTTGCCCAGGCCAAGTCGGACGAAGACGCTGCTGCCGCTGTTGCCGCTGGCAAGCCAGCCCAGCCAGCCGACATCGTTGCCAAGCGCATCGATGGCGCCGTTGCCAAGTACCTGAAAGAAGTGTCGCTGATGAACCAGGCTTTCGTGAAGAACGACAAGCAGTCCGTCGAGCAGATGCTGAAAGCCGCTAACACCACCGTTAAGGCATTCACCATGTACGTGGTTGGCGAAGGCATTGAGAAGAAAGTTGACGATTTCGCGGCGGAAGTCGCAGCCCAGATGGCTGCCTCCAAAGGCGCATAATCAAGAAAACGGGCCGAAAGGCCCGTTTTTTTAAGCCTGCTGCTTGCCAAACCGGTAAACCAGTGTCAGACCCGCAGGGTCTGACACCCGATACGCGGCGGCAGCGGGCAAGTGCCTGACCCTGCGGGTCAGGCACTGGTTTACCGGTTTTAAGGTTGTTAAGCCTCTTTTAAGGCTTTCAATCCTGAATTAAACGGTGGACAATGGCATTTCCGTTATCATTGCCGCCGAAGCCACACCGAACAAAACATTTAAAAGGAGCCCCAGCTCATGTCAAAACCAGCCTTCAAGCGCGTCCTCCTGAAATTGTCCGGCGAAGCCCTGATGGGCGATGACCCGTACGGCATCAACCGCGGCACCATCGAACGCATGGTGGCGGACGTCGCCGAAGTAGCAAAGCTGGGCGTTGAACTGGCGGTCGTCATTGGCGGCGGCAACATTTTCCGTGGCGTGGCGCCTGGCGCCCAGGGCATGGACCGTGCCACCGCCGACTACATGGGCATGCTGGCTACCGTGATGAACGCGCTGGCCCTGGCCGACGCAATGAAGCACGTGGGCGTGACCGCGCGCGTGATGTCGGCTATCGGCATCGAGCAGGTGGTCGAGCCTTATGTGCGCCCGAAAGCGCTGCAGTACCTGGAAGAGGGCAAGGTCGTGATCTTCGCCGCCGGCACCGGCAACCCGTTCTTTACCACCGACACCGCAGCGGCCCTGCGCGGCTCGGAAGTGAGCGCGGAAATCGTGCTGAAGGCCACCAAGGTCGACGGCATCTACACCGCCGACCCGAAGAAAGACCCGAACGCCACCATGTACCACAAGATCAGCTTTGACGAAGCGATCGCCAAGCACCTGCAAGTCATGGATGCCACCGCCTTCGCGCTGTGCCGCGACCAGAAACTGCCGATCAAAGTATTCTCAATTACCAAGCCGGGCGCGTTGATGAACGTGATTATGGGCGAGGAAGAGGGTACACTGGTTCACGTTTAAAATATTTCAAGTAATTGCAACAGGAGAGCAGCAATGTCTATCGCTGACATTAAAAAGAATACTCAGGACCGCATGGTCAAATCGCTGGAAACCCTGAAGGCCGACTTGGCCAAAGTGCGTACCGGCCGCGCCCACGTAGGCATCCTGGACCACGTGATGGTGGACTACTATGGCAACCCGACCCCGCTGAACCAGGTCGCCAACCTGACCCTGGTTGACGCGCGCACCATCGGCGTAGCCCCGTTCGAAAAGAAAATGGGCGCCGTCATTGAAAAGGCGATCCGCGATTCCGACCTGGGCCTGAACCCGGCCTCGCAGGGCGACATGATCCGCGTGCCGACCCCGCCGCTGAACGAAGAGCGCCGCAAGGAAATGGTCAAGCTGTGCAAGGGCGAAGGCGAAGACGCTAAAGTCGCCGTGCGCAACATCCGCCGCGACGCCAACGAAGGCCTGAAGAAGCTGGTGAAGGACAAGGCCATTTCGGAAGACGAAGAGCGCCGCGCAGCTGACGAAGTGCAGAAGCTGACCGACAAGTTCATCGCCGACATCGACAAGACCGTCGCCGAAAAAGAGAAAGAAGTCCTGACCGTCTAAGGTCCCGAAACCGGGGAGGATAGGGGTATTGCCCCTGCCTCCCCGGATTTTTAGTTTACGCACCTATGAAATATTCTAGTTCGACAACCGACGTGCCTGATGCGCCCAAGGTGCCGCGCCACCTGGCGATCATCATGGACGGCAACGGGCGCTGGGCAACCAAGCGTTTCCTGCCGCGCGTGGCGGGCCACGTCAAAGGCGTGGAAGCGGTGCGCACCGTGGTGGAAGCCTGCGCCGAGCGGGGCATCGAGTACCTGACCGTCTTTGCGTTCAGTTCCGAGAACTGGCGCCGGCCGGAAGAAGAGGTATCGCTGCTGATGAAGCTTTTCGTGACGGCCCTGGAGCGTGAGGTGTCGAAAATGCATGCGAACAACATCCGCCTGAAGGTGGTGGGCGACCTGTCGCGCTTCGACCAGAAGCTGCAGGACATGATCGCCAATGCCGAGCGCAAGACCGCCAACAACACCCGCATGACCGTCACCGTGTGCGCCAACTATGGCGGCCGCTGGGATATCATGCAGGCGATCGGCAAGATGGTGGCCGAGCACCCCGGCACGACCGATTTCTCGGAAGAGCAACTGGCACCCTACCTGTCGATGGCATATGCCCCGGAGCCGGACCTGTTCATCCGTACCGGCGGTGAAGAGCGCATCTCCAATTTCCTGCTGTGGCAACTGGCCTATACGGAACTGCACTTCACCGACACCTACTGGCCCGACTTCAATGCCGAACGCCTGGATGAGGCAATTGCCTCCTACCAGGGCCGTGAACGCCGCTTTGGCCGCACTGGCGACCAGGTGGCAAAGAAAAGCAAATAAGAGCTAAAACAATGCTGAAAACCCGCGTGATTACCGCCGTCCTGCTGCTGGCGGTATTGTTGCCTGTCCTGTTCTCCGGCTACCAGCCGGCGGTGAATGTGGTGGTGGCTGTGTTCTTTGCCGCTGCCGTGTGGGAAGCCTTCCGCCTGTTCAAGAACCGCGCCGCGATCGTCGTGGCGGCCGCGTGGGCGGCGGCGTTTGTCTATACCTTCTTCTTCAACGCGGGACTCGAACAGGCCAGGTTCTGGCTGGCCATCGGCGCGGCCATCTGGCTGATCCGCTTTGCGCCGGCCCTCAAACTGGGCTTGCCGCCGGCCGAAGGCATGGGCAATACCATGCTGAGCATGGTGTACGCCGTGACCCTGGTGTCCTGCTTCGTCGCCATCCTGCTGCTGTTCGCGCGCGGCCCTGTCTACCTGCTGTCGGTCATGGCCATTGTGTGGGCGGCCGACATCTTCGCCTATTTCTCCGGCAAGGCTTTCGGCAAGCATAAGCTGGCACCGACCATCTCTCCCGGCAAGTCGTGGGAGGGCGCGGTAGGCGGCCTGGTTGCCGTGCTGCTGCTGGCCGTCGTGACCGTGCTGCTGGCGCCATCCGTACCCCTGCTGCAGGACACTTTCGCGGTGCGCCTGGCGACCCGCATGGGCTGGGGCATCATGCTGGCCGTGCTGGTGCTGATCGTCGCCGCATCCATTGTGGGCGACCTGTTTGAATCCATGCTCAAGCGCCGCTCCGGCATGAAGGACAGCAGCAACCTGCTGCCTGGCCACGGCGGCGTGCTTGACCGTATCGACGCGCTGGTGCCGGTGCTGCCCATCGCTGCGTTGATCACTCCAAGGCTGTTCTAAGGAATTCCATGCAACGCATTACCATCCTCGGCGCCACTGGCTCGATCGGCGTCTCCACACTGGACGTGATTGCGCGCCACCCGGACCGTTATTCTGTCTACGCGTTGACCGCCCATAGCCGCGTCGAAGAACTGGCTGCACAGTGCGTCCAGTTCCGACCGGCTCGCGCCGTAGTCGGCAGCGCCGCTGCCGCCGACCAGTTGGGCGCCTTGCTGCGTGCCGCCGGCTGCCGCACCGAAGTGGAGTGGGGTGAAGCTGCGCTGTGCGCGGTTTCCGCAGCCTCCGAAACCGATGCCGTGATGGCCGCCATCGTCGGCGCCGCCGGTCTGGCGCCAACCCTGGCTGCCGCCCGCGCCGGCAAGAAGGTCATGCTGGCCAACAAGGAAGCGCTGGTCATGTCCGGCCAGTTGTTTATGGATGCCGTGGCCGAAAGCGGCGCCGTGCTGCTGCCGATCGATTCCGAGCACAATGCGATCTTCCAGTGCCTGCCGCAAGGCTATGGCCGCGTGCCTTCTGCCTTCGGCGTTACCAGGATCCTGTTGACCGCTTCCGGTGGCCCGTTCCTGAAGCGCGACGTCGCCACGCTGGAAAACGTGACCCCGGACGAGGCCTGCAAGCACCCTAAATGGGTCATGGGCCGCAAGATTTCGGTCGATTCCGCGACCATGATGAACAAGGGCCTGGAAGTGATCGAGGCCCACTGGCTGTTCGGCGCCCCGGCCGAACAGATCGAGGTCGTGATCCACCCGCAATCGGTGATCCACTCGATGGTGTCCTACAACGACGGCTCCGTACTGGCGGAACTGGGCAACCCGGACATGCGCACGCCGATCGCCCATGCGCTGGCTTACCCGGAGCGCGTCGCCTCCGGCGTGGCACAGCTTGACCTGACCCAGGTCGGCACCCTGCAGTTCGAAAAGCCGGACTTCAACCGTTTCCCTTGCCTGGCACTGGCCTACGAGGCCTTGCGTGCAGGCGGCACCGCGCCAGCCTTGCTGAATGCGGCCAACGAGGTGGCGGTACAGGCCTTCCTCGACGAGTGCATCGGCTTCCGCCGCATCGACCGCGTGATTCGCCAGGTGATGGACGAATTGCCGCATGGAGCGGCCAGCAGCATTGATGCCGTGATGGCGCAGGATGCGCTGGCACGGGCCGCAGCAGAACGGATCATCGCCGGATAAGCAGCCAGCCATGGACACTTTCCGCACCATTCTCGCCACGATTGTCTGTCTCGGTTCCCTGATCATCATCCACGAGTTGGGGCACTACCTGGTGGCGCGCTGGTGCGGTGTCAAGGTGCTGCGCTTCTCGGTCGGCATGGGCCGCATCGTCTGGATGCGCAGGTTCGGCAAGGACCAGACCGAATGGGCCTTGTCTGCCATCCCCTTGGGCGGCTACGTGAAGATGCTGGATGCCCGCGAAGGCGATGTATCCGGCCTGCCGGCCGAAGACCTGGCCCGTGAATTTACCCGCCAGAGCGTGTGGAAACGCATCGCCATCGTGGCCGCCGGCCCGCTGGCCAACTTCCTGCTTGCTATCGCCCTATACGCCGGCCTGTACATGTCCGGCGTGCGCGAGCCGACGGCCCGTATTGCGGAACCGGCGAAAGCGACGGCAGCAGCTGCCGCCGGCCTGCACCGGGGCGACCTGGTCAAGTCGGTCAATGGCGATCCGGTGCAGGGCTGGTCCGAGCTGCGCTGGGCCATCATCCAGTCTGCAATTCACAAGGAAGCCCTGAGCCTGGTGGTCGAACGCCCCGGTTACGGCGAAGTTCGCGCTTCGCTGCCGGCCGAAGCGGCGGGCCATGTGAGCCTCGAGGACGACGTGCCGGCGGTGATCGGCCTCGACCTGATGCGCCCGCCGCCAGTCATTGGCCGCATGGAGGAGGGCGGCGCCGCCCGCCGCGCCGGAATGCTGAAGGGC
Source organism: Pseudoduganella sp. R-43 (assembly GCF_049913255.1). Lineage (NCBI taxonomy): Bacteria > Pseudomonadati > Pseudomonadota > Betaproteobacteria > Burkholderiales > Oxalobacteraceae > Pseudoduganella > Pseudoduganella sp. R-43. The sequence continues at coordinate 4,049,802 of NZ_CP183988.1, read as the reverse complement.
GATGTGATCCAGGCTGTCGACGGCCAGCCGATTGACGATGCGCGCGGCTTCGTGGCCGAAGTCCTGCGCTCGCCGGGCCGAAAGCTGGTCGTGACCGTGCTGCGCGAGGGGCGCAGGCTGGAGCTCGAGCTGACCCCGGATGCGGTAGAGGACAAGCAGGCAAACAGCAAAGGTCTTGTAACAGTCGGTAAGATCAAGGCCGAACTGGTGGGCGCTGTTGATACGATGGTGGTGCACTACGGCCCGCTGGAGGCAGGCGCCAAGGCGGTGCGCCAGGTAAAGGAAATCTGCACGATGACCTTCAAGATCCTGGGCCGCATGATTGTTGGTGAAGTCTCGCTGAAGAATATTACCGGCCCGCTGACCATTGCCGAATATGCCGGTGAAACGGCGAAAATGGGCGCCGAGCCTTTTATTGCCTTCGTCGCCTTTATCAGCGTGAGCCTTGGACTGATGAATTTGCTGCCAATTCCTGTTCTGGATGGGGGGCATTTGCTGTATTATTCGCTGGAAGTTTTGACAGGGCGCCCCGTTTCCGAGCGCTTTGGCGAAATGGCGCAGCGTATTGGACTGGGATTGCTGGTGTCTTTAATGGCGCTGGCGATATTCAATGACCTGGCCCGCCTGCTTTAATTTTTTTCGATTTGCCGATGAAATTACACACTGATCGTATCGCTCCCCAATTCCGCCGTACCCTGGTAGGCGCAGCCGTCCTGGCTTTCTGCTCCGGCAGCGCAATGGCCGCCGAGTCGTTCGTCGTCAAGGATATCCGCGTCGAAGGCATCCAGCGTACCGAAGCCGGCACCGTGTTCAGCTACCTGCCGGTGCGCGTGGGCGAAACCTTCAGTGACGACAAATCCGTAGCCACCATCAAGGCCCTGTACGCGACCGGCATCTTCAAGGATGTGAAGCTGGAGCGCGACGGCAATGTGCTGGTGGTGATCGTGGAAGAGCGCCCGGCGATCGCCAAGGTGGACTTCAAAGGCACCCACGAATTCGAGAAGGACATGCTGGTCAAGGCGCTGAAGGATATCGGCGTCGGCGAAGCCAAGACCTTCGACAAGGCATCGGTGGACCGCGCCGAACAGGAATTGAAGCGTCAGTACCTGTCGCGCGGCCTGTACGGCGTGAAAATCACCACCACCGTTACCCCGATGGAGCGTAACCGCGTCAGCATCGACTTCGACGTCGATGAAGGCGACGTGGCGCGCATCAAGCAGATCAATATCGTCGGCAACAAGGCTTTCAGCGACAAGGAACTGAAAGAGCAGATCGCCCTGAATACCGGCGGCTGGTTCAGCTGGTACACCAAGTCCGACCAGTATTCCAAGACCAAGCTGAATGGCGACATCGAGACCCTGAAGTCCTGGTACCTGGACCACGGCTATATCGAGATGAACGTGGATTCGACCCAGGTCTCGATCACGCCGGACAAGAAGGACATCTACATCACCATCAATATCACCGAGGGTGAAAAGTACACCGTCTCCGACATCAAGTTCGAAGGCGAAATGTTCGGCCGCGAAGACGAACTGCGCCAGCTGGTGCTGCTGCAAAAGGGCAAGCTGTACTCCGGCAAGCTGCTGACCGCCACCAACAAGCTGATTACCGACCGCCTCGGCACCTTCGGTTTCGCCTTCGCCAACGTGAATGCCAACCCTGAGATCGACCAGGCCAAGCGCGAAGTCGCGTTCACCTTCTTCATCGACCCGGGCAAGCGCGCCTATGTGCGCCACATCAATATCTCGGGCAACACCACCACCCGCGACGAAGTGATCCGCCGCGAGTTCCGACAGTTCGAATCGAGCTGGTACGACGCCTCCAAGATCAAGGCTTCGCGCGACCGCGTCGACCGCACCGGCTATTTCAAGGACGTGACCGTCGACACGCCGGAAGCGCAGGGCACCTCCGACCAGGTGGACATCAACCTGTCCGTGGTCGAACGCCCGACCGGCAATTTCCAGATCGGCGGCGCTTTCTCGCAGGCTGAAAAGTTCACCTTCAACGCGGCGATCCAGCAGGCCAACTTCGCCGGCTCGGGCAACACCGTGGGCCTGGAACTGAATACCTCGAAGTACAGCCGCACCATCGCGTTCTCGCACACCAATCCGTACTTCACGCCGGACGGCATCTCGCGCAGCTATGAGCTCTACCTGCGCACCTTCCGCCCGCCTGCAGTCAACACCGGCCTGTACACCATCAAGCAGACCGGCGGCCGCGTGAGCTTCGGCGTGCCGTTCTCCGAGCAGGACACCATCTTCTTCGGTATCGGGCTGGAAAAGTCGAACGTGGAAACCGACGAATCGTCGCCGACCTACTTCAAGCAGTACGTGCGCGACCTGGGCGGCCCGGCCAGCGGCGTCGGCTCGGTCAACGCCTACTCGGTTCCGCTGACCGCGGCGTGGGCGCGCGACAGCCGCGACTCCGCCATGACCCCGACCCTCGGCTACATGCAGCGCATCAACCTGGAACTGGATGCGATCGGCGAATCGAAGTACTGGCGAGCGGTGTACGAAACCCAGTGGTACAAGCCGCTGACCAACAAGATCACCCTGGCGCTGAAGGGCGAGGTCGACTATGGCCGCGGCTTCGGCGGCAAGAACTACCCGGTCTTCAAGAACTTCTACGCCGGCGGCATCGGCTCGGTGCGCGGCTACCAGAGTTCCTCGCTGGGCGCGGTCGACCCGCGCTACGGCGACTCGCTGGGCGGTGCTTCGCGCCTGATCGGCAATGCCGAACTGCAGATGCCGTTCCCAGGCCAGGGCCAGGACCGCTCGCTGCGCTGGTTCGGCTTCCTCGATGGCGGCCAGGTCTACCAGGAACGCCAGAAGATGCGCCTGTCCGAGCTGCGCTTCTCGGCCGGCCTGGGCTTGAGCTGGATTTCCCCGGTGGGGCCGCTGAAGTTGAGTTATGCTTTGCCTCTGAACGACAAACTGGGTGACCGCCTGGAACGCTTCCAGTTCCAGATGGGCACTGGTTTCTGATGCATTTAGTGCACCAAAGCAACTTATTTGGACGGAGAATCGAGTTGAAGACTGCAACCGCTACCCTGGGCAAAATCGCTGCCGTACTGGCGCTGGGCATGATGGCCGCGGCACCGGCGCTGGCGCAGTCCTCCCGGATTGCCTGGCTGAGCGCCGAGCGCATCTACAACGAATCGAAGCTGGCCAAGTCGGCCGACAACAAGCTGCGCGAGGAATTCTCCAGCCGCGAGAAAGCGCTGCAGGAACTGGCCATGCGCTCCAAGGCGGCGGCCGAGAAATGGGAAAAGGAAGGCGCCAGCAAGCCCGAGCCGGAGCGCAGCAAGCTGCAGCGCGAAGCCTACGAGGCGGACCTGAACTTCCAGCGCCGCCAGCGTGAATTCCGCGAAGACCTGAACCAGCGCACCAACGAGGAGCGTGCTGCGATTGCCGAAAAGGCGACGAAGATCATCAAGCAGCTTGCAAATACCGAAGGCTACGACATCGTCCTGCAGGACGCCGTGTGGGCCAGCCCGCGCATCGACATCACCAACAAGGTGCTGGAAGCGTTGGACAAATAACAGATAGATTGGATTACAGATGGGCCTTCGGCTAGGAGAACTGGTCGAGCGCCTGGGCGGCCAACTGGTGGGGGACCCGGAACTTTATGTTGCCGGGATCGCGCCGTTGACCGATGCAGGCGCTTCGCATATCAGCTTCCTCAGTAACAGCAAATTCCGTTCACAAGCAGGGCAAAGCCAGGCGGCAGCCCTGATTGTCAGCGCCAATGACGATGCCACCGTGGCAGAAACCTACAAGGGTGCCCGCATCGTCGTCAAGAATCCCTACGTGTACTTTGCTCGCGCCGCGCAGATCTTCGAAGCGCAGACGGCCTATGTGCGCCCGGCCGGCGTGCACCCGACGGCGTATGTCGACCCGGCTGCGAGCGTGGACGCCACTGCCCATATCGGCCCCAAAGTGGTGGTCGAAGCGGGCGCCGTGATCGGCGCTGGCGTGGTGCTTGATGCCGGCTGCACCATCGGCCGCGATGCGCGGGTGGGCGAGGGCACGCATTTCTTTGCCAATGTGACTTTCCATTCGAAGTGCGTGATTGGCAAGCGCGGCATCATCCACTCGGGCGCGGTGATCGGCACCGACGGCTTCGGCTTTGCCAATGACGGCGGGGTCTACGTACGCATCCCGCAAGTGGGCCGCGTAGTGATCGGCGACGATGTCGATATCGGCGCCAACACCACCGTGGACCGCGGCGCGCTGGCGGATACCATTATTGAAGACGGCGTGAAGCTGGACAACCAGATCCAGATCGGCCACAACTGCCATATCGGCGCGCACACGGCCATGGCCGGCTGCGTCGGCGTGGCAGGCAGCGCAAAAATCGGCAAGTACTGCACTTTCGGTGGCGCGGCGATGATCCTTGGCCACCTGACGATTGCGGACCATGTCCATATTTCGTCGGGCAGCCTGGTATCGCGCTCGATCACCGAACCAGGCCAATACACGGGTTTCTACCCCTTGGCCAAGAACAGCGACTGGGAGAAGTCGGCTGCGATTGTCCGGAACCTGCCGACCATGCGCGATAAAATGCGCGCGCTGGAAAAGACCATTAAAACTAAAACCGAAGACGAAGAATCATGACGACTACCGAAAACAAAACGATGGACATCTGCGAGATCAAGGCTTACCTGCCGCACCGCTACCCGCTGCTGCTGGTTGATCGCGTCATCTCTTATGAAGAGAACAAGTCCATCACCGCCATCAAGAACGTGACCGTGAACGAAGAGTTCTTCAACGGCCACTTCCCGCACAAGCCTGTCATGCCCGGCGTGCTGATGATCGAAGCGATGGCGCAGACCGCAGCCCTGCTGTCGTTCAAGTCCATGGGCATCAAGCCGGACGAGAATTCGGTGGTGTACTTCGTCGGTATCGACAATGCGCGCTTCAAGCGCCCAGTCGGTCCTGGCGACCAGCTGAAGATGGACGTGGAAATCCTGCGCAATGCGCGCGGCATCTGGAAATACAAGGCGGTCGGCTCGGTCGACGGCCAGGTAGCGCTGGAAGCTGAGCTGATGTGCACCATCCGCTCCGTGGAGTAAGACCATGGCAACCATCCACCCAACAGCGATTGTCGACCCGAAAGCCGAACTGGCTGCCGGCGTCGAGATCGGCCCCTACACGATCATTGGCCCGAACGTGGTGATTGGCGAGAACACCGTGGTGGGCCCGCACGTCGTGATCGAGGGCCATACCACGATCGGCAAGAACAACAAGTTCTTCCAGTTCTCCTCCATCGGCGCCGCGCCGCAGGACAAGAAATGGAACGGCGAACCGACCCGCCTGGAAATCGGCGACGACAACACCATCCGCGAATTCTGCACCTTCAACCTCGGCACGGTGCAGGACAAGGGCGTGACCAAGCTGGGTAACAACAACTGGATTTCGGCCTACGTCCACCTGGCGCATGACTGCGTGGTCGGCAACAACACCATCTTCTCGAACAACGCGCAGATGGCGGGCCACGTCGAGATCGGCGACTGGGTGATCATGTCCGGCTTCGCCAACGTGCACCAGTTCTGCAAGATCGGCGCCCACGCCTTCGTCGGCATGAGCACCAGCCTGACCCAGGACGTGCCGCCATACGTGCTGTTGAACGGCAATCCGGCAGCAGCGCATGGCGTCAACATCGAAGGGCTGAAACGCCGCGGATTCACGCGCGAGCAGATCAACGCCATCCGCAACGCCTACAAGATCCTGTACCGTTCCGGCCTGACGCTGGACGAAGCCAGGGCAGCCATGCTGGAAGCCGAAGCCGGGCTGCCGGAAGATTGCGCCGCCGCCGCGCGCTCGATGCGCGAATTCCTCGATACGACCACCCGTGGCATCGTCCGCTGACGTATCGATTGCAGTCGTCGCCGGCGAACCTTCCGGCGACCTGCTGGCGGGCCGCCTGCTGGGCGGCCTGCGCCCGCACCTGCCCGAAGCGCGCTTCCACGGCATCGGCGGCCCGGCCATGATGGAACATGGCTTCGAGTCGCAATGGCCGATCGAGAAGATGACCGTGCGCGGGCTGTTCGAGATCATTCCCCGCTACCGCGAGCTGAAAGGCATCCAGAACACGCTGCGTGACCAGCTGCTGGCCGAACGGCCTGCCTGCTTCATTGGCGCCGACTATCCGGGCTTCAATCTGGGCCTGGAAGCGCAGTTGCGCGCCGCAGGCATCCCGACCGTGCACTATATCGGCCCGCAAATCTGGGCCTGGCGCGGCGGCCGGATCAAGAAGATCATCAAATCTGTCTCGCACATGCTGGTGATCTTCCCGTTCGAGGAAGAGATCTACAAGAAGGCTGGCGTGCCCGTGACTTACGTCGGCCACCCACTGGCAGAAGTGATCCCCGTGCAGCCGGACGAAGCGGCCGCGCGCCGCCAACTGGGCATTGCGGAAGATGCCAACGTCGTCACGGTGATGCCGGGAAGCCGCATGGCCGAACTGAAGTACAACACAGACGCCTTCATTGGCGCCTGCAAGCTGCTGCAGCAGCGCGATCGCACGCTGAAATTCGTGGTGCCGATGGCGGGCGAAAAGCAGCGCAAGTATTTCCTGGAACTGGTGGCCGAAGCCGGCCTGCAGGATGTCGAGCTGATGCTGCTGGATGGCCAGTCGCACACAGCCATCTGCGCCGCCGATGCCGTGCTGGTAGCCTCCGGCACCGCCTCGCTGGAGGTAGCCCTGTTCAAGAAGCCGATGGTCATTGCCTACAAGATGATGGCCGCATCCTGGCATATCATGAGGCATATGGGATACCAGCCGTGGATCGGCCTGCCGAACATCCTGGCGCGCGAATTCCTGGTACCGGAAATGCTGCAGAACGCCGCAACAGCCGAGACGCTGGCCGACGCCATGTGGAAACAACTGAGCGACGTCCCGCACCGCCTGCAGCTGGCGCAACGCTTTACCGACATGCATTACAGCCTGCTGCGTAACAGCGCCCAGGAAGGCGCCGCGGCAGTCCTTAAGGTCATCAACAGATAAGCCCGTGTCACACCATGGGGTCACACCCCAACGGTGACACGGACGCTGCCGTGAGAATGGATCAGTTCGTGTCACACTTGGGGTGTGACCCCAAGGTGTGACACGAACTGGACAGTAGAAAGAATTGAGTGATGTCCCAACAATCCGGTCTGTTTGACGACCTTCCATATTCCCTCGACGAGATCATTTGCGGCGTCGATGAGGCCGGGCGCGGTCCGTTGGCCGGCCCGGTGTTTGCCGCTGCCGTGATCCTCGATCGCAACCGGCCGATTCCGGGCCTGCGCGATTCCAAGAAGCTCAACGAGGCAAAGCGCGACGAGCTGGCGCCCCTGATCCGCGAGCACGCGATCGCCTGGGCCGTGGCCAAGGCTTCGGAAGAGGAAATCGACCGCCTGAACATTCTCCAGGCCAGCCTCCTGGCCATGAAGCGTGCGGTGTATGCGCTGCAAACCGTGCCGACCCTCGCGCTGATCGACGGCAATAAGTGCCCGGTCATGCGCATCCAGAGCATCGCCATCGTGGAAGGGGACGACAAGATCGAATCCATTTCAGCCGCCTCCATCCTGGCCAAGACCGCGCGCGACGCCGCGCTGGTCAAGCTGCACAAGAAATACCCGCAATACGGCTTCGACCAGCACAAAGGCTATGGCACGGCGCTGCACCTGGAGCGTTTGCGCGAGCACGGCGCCTCGCCGGTGCACCGCCGCAGCTTTGCGCCGGTGCGTGAAGTCCTGGAGCGTGACCTGTGAAGAACATCACTTCGCGCGACAACGCGCAATACAAGGAACTGGCCAAGCTCGCCACCAACTCGCAGGCGCGTCGCAAGGCCGGCCGCAGCCTGCTGGATGGCGTGCACCTGTGCGAGACCTGGCTCGAGTTGCGCGGCCATCCCGAACAAGCCATCGTGGCCGAAGGCGCGCTGCACAACCCGGAGGTGGCCGCCATCATCGCCCGCCTGGAGGCAGAGCACGCCCATATCCTGTGCCTGACCGACCAGCTTTACCACGCCGTCAGTCAGGTCGAACACGGCGTCGGCCTGATGTTCCTGATCGCCACGCCCCAAAAAGATGTGCCTCAGGCGCTGAGCGTCAACGCCGTCCTGCTGGATAACGTGCAGGACCCGGGCAACGTCGGTTCGATCCTGCGCAGCGCCGCCGCTGCAGGCGTGAAGGAGGTGTATTGCGCACCCGGCACCGCCTTCTGCTGGTCGCCGAAAGTGCTGCGCGCCGCCATGGGCGCCCACTTTGTGCTCGATATCTACGAAAACGTCGACCTGCCGCAACTGGTGCAGGGCGCGCAAATCGCCACCCTGGCCACCAGCGGCTACGCAGCCGAACAGTTGTACCGGCTGGACCTGAAACGCCCCGTGGCCTGGATCTTCGGGCATGAAGGGCAGGGTGTCTCGGACATGCTGTTAAGCACGGCCACCCACCGCGTCATCGTGCCCCACCTGGGCAAGGTCGAATCGCTGAATGTCGCCGCATGCGCGGCAGTATGCTTTTTCGAGCAAGTAAGGCAAAATCTGGCTTAATAAAACTAACCATGCTGGAATGGGCGTTATGGAAATTGCAAGCTTGCACTTCCTGGTCGCCGAGGGCGAACCCGTCCAGCGTGAGCTATTGGCCGGCATGCTGCGCCACTTGGGCGCCCGGCAGGTGACCCAGGCATCAGATGGGCTGAGTGCACTGCGCCTGCTGGAAATCGGCCTCAATCCCCCCGCCAACATCGCCCTGATGGACCTGACGCTGCCCGGCATGGACGGCCTGGAAGTGCTACGGCGCCTGGCCGAAATCGACTGCCGGGCGGGCATCATCATCTTCGCCTCGCAAAGCGCCGACGTGCTGTTTTCCGTCGAGACCATGGCCGAAGCCTATGGACTCGATGTGCTGGGCAGTTCGGCCAAGCCAGTCACCTCGGCCAGGCTGCAGGAACTGATTGCCAACTACCGGGAGCCTTCCGCCGAGCCGGAAGCGGGCCCGCAGCATCCCGAGTTCAGCTTTGCCGAAGTAGGGCGCGGGCTCCAGGGACGCGAATTCGATCCCTATTTCCAGCCCAAGATCGAACTGGAGACCGGCACTGTCAAAGGGCTGGAAGTGTTCGCCCGCTGGCGCCATCCCGAGCATGGGGTGCTTGGTCCATCGGCATTTGTGCCGGTGCTCGAAAGCGTGCGGCGCATCGATTTCCTCGACTGGTGCATGATCGAGAAGTCGGTCGCAGCCTGTCGCGGCCTGCACGACAAGGGGATTCCGATTTCGATCTCGCTCAATGTGGACCCTGGCACGCTGGCGCACCCGCAATTCATCGCCCAGATGACGGCCTGCCTGGAGCGCCACCGCATCCTGTCCGACTACCTCACGTTCGAGATCACGGAAGCTTCAGTACTGACCACCAATCCGCATTTCATCGAACGCCTTTTGCGCCTGCGCATGATGGGATTCGGGCTGGCGATCGACGATTACGGCACCGGGCGCTCCAACCTGCAGCTGTTGGCCGCCATTCCGTTCTCCGAGCTGAAGATCGATCCCGGTTTCGTCGATGGCGCCTCGCGCAAGCGCCCCATCGGCACCGTCCTCAAAACCTGCCTTGGCCTGGCGCGCAGCCTGTCGCGGCATGCCTGCGCAGTGGGTGTGGAAACCAGGGATGACTGGGACTTCCTGCAAGGGCTGGGCTGCACCTATGCCCAGGGTTTCTATATTGCCAACCCGATGCCGGTGGACGACATCCCCGGCTGGCTGGATGACTGGAAAGACTTCTTCTAATGAAAAAACGATGGATTGCGGGGCTGCTAATCGCGGTCAGCCTGCCGGTCGCCGCTGCCTTCACGCCCGTTGGCCAGATGGCCTTTTACGGCGCGCGTGCCTGGCTGTCCAGCAAGGACCATTTCACGCAGTGCACGCCCGATCCCCGCATTTGGTGCGAGCCCGGCGCCGAGGCCTTCGGCGCAGCCATTGCGCCGCTCCTGCCGGCCGCCATCGGGCATGATGAACGGGCCTTCGGCATGGCGTACGTGGCTCCGGTACGCGTCAATGTGTATGCCAGTGACGAGAGTTTCTCGCGTTACGGCGCTGTTGCCCCGCGCGCAGCCGGAGTGGTGGTGCTGGGCGATGTGCACCTTGCGCCGAAAATGCAGGCCTGGGCAACCGAGCGCAGGGAGGCCATCGTGACGCACGAACTGGCGCACTTGCACCTGGTGCAGCGGATCGGCATGTCCGGCATCGGCAAGTTACCCAACTGGTTCTGGGAAGGCTTGCCGACCTATCTGTCGGGCGGTGGCGGCGCTGGCAACGTGACACGTGAGGAGGCGGTGCAGGCCTTCGTACACGGCCGGCACATGGTTCCTGAAGATGAGGGCTCCCTGTTCGCGCCCAAGCAGGCGCCCAGCTACGGGCTGGCGCATGCCATGTATTACCGCCAGGCGTCGGTGCTGGTAGCGTGGATGGACGAAAGAGACCCGGCAGCGTTCAAGCGCCTGCTGGCGGCGGTCGGGCGGGGCGACGCGTTTGCCGGGGCGGTGAGCGGCGCCTATGGACGCCCGCTGGCAGCCCTGTGGGCCGAGTTCCAGCGGGCGATGCGGGCGGAAATCCTCAATAAACCGAGCGGTTCGGCTTGATTTCCTGCAGGATGGTGGTGGAAATCTCTTCGATCGACTTGGTGGTGGACGAGAGCCAGCGGATGCCTTCGCGCCGCATCATGGCTTCCGCCTCGTTGACCTCATAGCGGCAGTTTTCCAGCGAAGCATACTTGGAGCCGGCACGGCGCTCGTTGCGGATCTCCGACAGGCGCTGCGGCTCGATGCTCAGGCCGAAAATCTTCGATTTGTACGCATACAGCGCCGAAGGCAGCTTGCCGCGCTCGAAATCGTCGGGAATCAGGGGGTAATTGGCCGCTTTCACGCCGTATTGCATGGCCAGGTACAGCGAAGTAGGGGTTTTGCCGGAACGCGAGACGCCGACCAGGATCACGTCCGCCGAGGACAAGTTCTTGTTCGACTGGCCATCATCGTGCGCGAGTGAGAAGTTGATCGCTTCGATACGGTTCTTGTATTCCTCGCTGTCCACCACATTGTGAGACCGGCCGATGGTGTGGGTCGACTTGACGCCCAATTCCTGCTCAAGCGGCGCGACGAAGGTCTGGATCAGGTCCATGTGCATGGCGTTGGCGCGCTGGATCACCTCCGACAGCTCCGCTTTCACCAGGGTCGAAAAGACAATCGGCTTGGCGCCATCCTCGGCCCCGATCTCGTTAATTTTGCGCACTGCATCATAAGCCTTGTCGCAGGTATCGATGAAGGGCAGACGGATCTGGCGGAAGCGCAGGTCGAACTGCGTCAGCACGGAATGGCCGAAAGTTTCGGCAGTGATGCCCGTGCCGTCAGAGACGAAAAAGACGGTGCGGCTCGAAGCCGGCAATAAACGTTGATCTTGTGGCATCAAAAAAGCTTTTCCAGTGGATGAATCGTCAATTTGCTGCGCAGGCTGTAAAATGCTTGCCAACGGTAAGATTGTGCTGCACGGCGCCAAGAATGACAAGAACGATGCCAAGCATGCCTGCGTAAAGATTTTTATCATCAAAAAGGTGTCTTTATGACTAACGCAGCATTGAAGGAGCAATCCGACGGGGTGTACGTTGCCTCGTTCGAGAATTTGCGCATGACGGATGTCGAATCCGTCGGCGGCAAGAACGCGTCGCTGGGGGAGATGATCTCCCAGCTGGCCGGCGCAGGTGTGCGGGTGCCTGGCGGCTTCGCGACCACCGCCCAGGCCTTCCGCGACTTCCTGTCGCACAGCGTTGACGGTGGCCCTTCGCTGGCCAAGCGCATCGCTGACCGCCTTGAACACCTGGACGTCGACGACGTCCGCGCCCTGGCAGCATCGGGCGCAGAAATCCGCCAATGGATCATCGATACTCCGTTCCAGCCTCGCCTGGAAGCCGATATCCGCGCCTTCTACGACAAACTGGTCGCAGACTCCACCACTGAAGTGTCGTTCGCCGTGCGCTCCTCCGCCACCGCGGAAGACCTGCCTGACGCATCGTTCGCAGGCCAGCAGGAATCCTTCCTGAACGTGGTCGGCATCGACAACGTGCTGGAAGCGATGAAGCACGTGTTTGCATCGCTGTACAACGACCGCGCGATCTCCTATCGCGTACACAAAGGCTTCACCCACGCTGAAGTGGCGCTGTCGGCCGGCGTGCAGCGCATGGTGCGTTCCGACCTGGGCGCTTCGGGCGTGATGTTCACCATCGATACCGAATCGGGCTTCAAGGACGTGGTCTTCATCACTTCCTCCTACGGCCTGGGCGAAACCGTGGTGCAGGGCGCCGTGAACCCGGACGAATTCTACGTCCACAAGCCGATGCTGGAACAGGGCAAGTCGGCCGTCATCCGCCGCAATATCGGCTCCAAGCTGATCAAGATGGAATTCACCAGCGAAGCCAAGGCCGGCCGTTCCGTGAAGACCGTCGATGTGCCGATCGAGATGCGCAACCGCTACTCCCTGGTCGATGCCGAAATCGTCGAACTGGCCAAGTACGCCATGATCATCGAGAAGCACTACGGCCGCCCGATGGACATCGAGTGGGGCAAGGATGGCCGCGACGGCAAGCTGTACATCCTGCAGGCACGTCCTGAAACCGTGAAATCGCAGCAGAAAGCCACTGACTCGCAGCAGCGCTTCAAGCTGAAGTCGAGCGGCACCGTGCTGACCTCCGGCCGTGCGATCGGCCAGAAGATTGGCGCCGGTCCTGTGCGCGTGATCAACGACCCAAGCGAAATGGAACGCGTGCAGCCGGGCGACGTGCTGGTAGCCGACATGACCGACCCTAACTGGGAGCCGGTGATGAAGCGCGCCTCGGCCATCGTCACCAACCGCGGCGGCCGCACCTGCCACGCAGCGATCATCGCGCGTGAACTGGGCGTGCCGGCAGTCGTGGGCTGCGGCGACGCAACCGACGTCCTGAAAGACGGCAACTTCGTGACCGTGTCCTGCGCAGAAGGCGACGAGGGCAAGATCTACGACGGCCTTCTGGAAACCGAGATCTCCGAAGTGTCGCGCGGCGAACTGCCTCCGATCAAGACCAAGATCATGCTGAACGTGGGCAACCCGCAGCTGGCCTTCGACTTCCAGTCCGTGCCGAACAACGGCGTGGGCCTGGCCCGCCTCGAGTTCATCATCAATAACAATATTGGCGTGCACCCGAAAGCGATCCTGGAATACCCGAACATCGACGCCGACCTGAAGAAGGCGGTGGAGTCGGTCGCCCGCGGCCACGCTTCGCCGAAGCAGTTCTACATCGACAAGCTGGCGGAAGGCATCGCCACCATCGCCGCTGCCTTCTGGCCGAAGAAAGTGATCGTGCGCCTGTCCGACTTCAAGTCCAACGAGTACAAGAAGCTGATCGGCGGTTCGCGCTACGAGCCGGATGAAGAAAATCCGATGCTGGGCTTCCGCGGCGCCGCGCGCTACCTGTCCGAAGACTTCGCTGCCGCATTCGAGATGGAATGCGTCGCGATGAAGCGCGTGCGTGAAGAAATGGGCCTCACCAACGTCGAAATCATGGTGCCGTTCGTGCGCACCCTGGGCCAGGCGGAGAAAGTGGTTGGCCTGCTGGCCAAGAACGGCCTGAAACGCGGCGAAAATGGACTGCGCGTCATCATGATGTGCGAAGTGCCATCCAACGCCGTGCTGGCGGAGCAGTTCCTGCAGCACTTCGACGGCTTCTCGATCGGCTCCAACGACCTGACCCAGCTGACCCTGGGCCTGGACCGCGATTCCGGCATGGAACTGCTGGCCGCCGACTTCGACGAGCGCGATCCAGCAGTGCGTGCGCTGCTGGGCATGGCCATTTCGGCCTGCATCAAGCTGAACAAGTACATCGGCATTTGCGGCCAGGGTCCTTCCGACCACCCGGAACTGGCCGTGTGGCTGATGCAGCAGGGTATCGAGACCATGTCGCTGAACCCGGACTCGGTCATCGACACTTGGCAGAAGCTGGCAGAAATGCAACAATAAACCGCCGATAAGCGGCTTGAACCCCCGTGGCCTTGTCGGCAGCGGGGGTTTTTTACTTTTGGAGGTTGTGATGGCTGACTGGATGTTGTGGGCGATTGGCGCGGGCGTGCTGGTCACCCTCGAACTGTTTAGCGGCACGTTCTACCTGCTGATGATTGCCATCGGCATGGGGGCGGGCGCGCTTGTTTCGCTGGCGCGCATCGACATGCCGGGCCAGATGCTGGTGGCCGCCATGGTCGCCGCCATCGCCACGCTGCTGCTGCGCCGCAGCCGCTTTGGCAAGACCACGCAGCCACCGGCGGCGTCCAACCCGGACGTCAACCTGGACATCGGCCAGACCGTGAGCGTGGCCGCCTGGCAGGACGGCGCTGCACGCGTGATGTATCGCGGCGCCATGTGGGATGTGGAACTGGCGCCGGGCGAAGCAGCGGCACCAGGCATATTCAGGATTCGCGAGATTCGCGGCAGCCGGCTGATCGTCGGCGCATAACAGGGAGAAGGGAATGGAAATCAGTTTTGGCACTGTCACGCTGGTGGTATTTATCGTCGCGCTGGTGTTCGTCTTCAAGACCATCAATGTGGTGCCGCAGCAGCACGCATGGGTGGTCGAGCGGCTTGGCAAATACCACGCCACGCTGGGGCCCGGCCTGAATATCGTGGTGCCGTTCATCGACCGCATCGCCTACAAGCACGTGCTGAAAGAGATACCGCTGGATGTGCCATCGCAGGTTTGCATCACCAAGGACAATACGCAGTTGCAGGTGGATGGCATCCTGTACTTCCAGGTGACCGATGCCATGCGCGCCTCCTACGGATCCTCCAACTACATTGCCGCAATCACGCAACTGGCGCAAACGACGCTGCGCTCGGTGATCGGACGCATGGAGCTTGACAAGACTTTCGAAGAACGCGACCACATCAACTCCACGGTGGTGAATGCGATCGACGAATCGGCCGCCAACTGGGGCGTGAAAGTGCTGCGCTACGAAATCAAGGACCTGACGCCGCCGCAAGAAATCCTGCACGCCATGCAGGCCCAGATCACGGCCGAGCGCGGCAAGCGCGCGCTGATTGCAGCCTCCGAAGGCCGCAAGCAGGAGCAGATCAACATCGCCACCGGCGAGCGCGAAGCCGCGATTGCCCGTTCCGAAGGCGACAAGCAAGCGGCCATCAACCGCGCGCAAGGCGAAGCTGCCGCCATCCTCGCAATTGCCGAAGCGACTTCCGGCGCGCTGAAGCAGGTTGGCGCAGCGATCCAGCAACCCGGCGGCGAAGCGGCAATGAACTTGAAAGTGGCCGAGCAATACGTCAGCGCCTTCGGCGAACTGGCCAAGACCAACAACAGCCTGATCGTGCCCGCCAACGTCGGTGAAATGAGTAGCCTGATCGCCACCGCCCTGCAAGTGGTCAAGACCCAGAAGTAAGCTCCAGCAGAGTCCGTGTCACACCTTGGGGTCACACCCCAAGTGTGACACGGCCTCAAGCGGGAAATGGCTCAGCCCGTGTCACTTTCGGGGTGTGACCCCAGGGTGTGACACGAGGTCTGCCGTAATTGCGTACAATGCGGCCTTATATCATACAGGAGGCGCTTGTGGGAACCTGGGCTGTTGGACCGTTTGGCAATGACTTCGCGCAGGATTGGGCGGAGGATCTGCAGGAATCGAGGGACCTTTACTTTATCGAGGACACGTTGAACAACGTGTTGCAGGCGGAGACCACCGAGTACCTGGAGGCGCCATTTGGCGCCGAGGCGCTGGCGGCGGTGGAAACCTGGTCGCGCCTGCAAGGCAAGGGCGGGGCGAGGGATGAGGATTCCGAGCGCGTCGATGAGTGGGTGGCTGAGGTGCAGGCGAAGCTCAACAAGCCTCGGGCCGATATCGCCGACAAGGCCCAGCGCGTGCTGGGGCTGGTGCTGTCCGATGCTTCCGAGTTGCGCGAGTTGTGGCAAGACAGCGAACATTACGAGGATTGGCTCGCTGGCGTGACGGACCTGCAGCGCAGGCTGTCGGCATGAGGCGCCTTCTTGCCGCTGCCCTGGCAGCGTCGTCTTTCACGGCTTATGCCGGCGATGCCGCTACCGATGCCGCCATTACTGCGCGCATCGCCCAGATCCGCGCCATGCCGGCGGCTGCCAACGCCGCCGCAGCGGGAGCCCAGCGCCGCGAGCTCGATGCTGCCTGGCGCTTCTTCGGCGATTACCGTGAGGATGCAATTCCCTTGCTGCGCCGCGAACTGGCTGCCGAATTGCGCTCGCCGCGCCCCAGCCAGCACCTGTTGCTGGACGCCGCTTGCTTTCTGGCCGCTTACGGCGCCGAATCCGACGAGGCGCTTATCGTGCAAGCGGCATTGGCCATCAATCCCGATGCGGCGCTCGATGGCCCGCAGCTATTCCGCCTGATGCACGCTGCCGCGGCCAGCCAGGATGCGCGCCTGCTGCCGCTGGTCGATCGCGCTTTCCTGCGCAAGGCCGTGAGCATTCCGCTGCCGCAGCAAGGCTCTACCATCGACGAAACCGGGGTGCGCGCTTTGCTGTATGGCCGCTTTGGCGCGGCGGCAGAGCGTCATCTTGCCGCATTGTTGCGCGACCCTTCATTGGTCAAACCTGTGCTGGACTTGCTGCAGCTCGTCGGCTCGCCAGCCAGCGTGCCGGCCGTTGAACCGCTGCTGCAAAGCCCGGACATGGAAGTGTTCACGCGCGCAGTGAACTTCCTGTTGCGCGCAGGCGGGCCGCAGGGCCGCCAGGTGCTGCTGGCGCTCAAGCCGCAAGGGTTGTCGAAAGAGGCGCTGGCCTTCTTTGCGCCGATGCGCCAGCAACTGGCGCAACAGCCGGCACAGCAAGCAGGCAACGGTAGCCTGGCCGACGCTGAAGTGCGGCGCCTGCTCGATACGCTGGAAGCAAATGGGGGCCGTTACGAGGGCATTGATCCTGCGGCGATCGTGCAATCGCGACTGCCAAGGCAGGAATTGCTCGAACGCCTGGCCCGCATCCGTGAACGCAGCTTTGCGCGCGCAAGTAATGAGGCGCTGGCCGATATCGACACCACCAGCGCTTTGCTGAATGCAATCAGCTACAAGAATCAATAAAGGAACCTGGAAATGCTGCAAATGCGACCCAACTGCGAATGCTGTAACAAGGACTTGCCGCCCGGTGCGCAGGATGCCTTGATCTGTTCTTTCGAGTGCACTTTCTGCGCCGATTGCGTGGACGAGAAGCTGCACGGCAAATGCCCGAACTGCGGCGGCGACTTCGCTCCGCGCCCAACTCGCGCCACAGCGAAGCTGGAAAAATACCCGGCGTCGACCGAACGCATTTTCAAGCCCAATGGATGCGCCGCTGTCGACTGAGGCTGAACTGGCGCGCTGGCTGGCGCGCCACAGCCGCGTGCTGGTCTTGACCGGCGCGGGGCTGAGTACTGCCTCCGGCATTCCCGGCTATCGGGACAAGGACGGCGTGCGGCGCGGACGCACGCCGATCCAGGGCCCGGAATTCCGCCGCGACGAGGCGATCAGGCGTCGCCACTGGGCGCGCAGCATGGTGGGCTGGCCCACGATGGCGAGCGCCGTGCCGAATGCCGGCCATCGCGCGATCGCCGAACTGGAGGCCGGCGGCCACCTGCATTGCGTGATTACGCAGAACGTCGATGGCTTGCACCAGCGGGCCGGCAGCAAGCGCCTGATCGAATTGCACGGCAACCTGCACCATGTAAGCTGTCTCGCATGCCAGGCCCGCTATTCGCGCGCCGGCCTGCAGCCGCAGTTGAAGCGTGACAATCCCGAGCTGGCGAATATGCTTGCCCAGCCGCTGCCCGACGGCGATGCTGCGATCGAACCGGATGCGCTGGTGGATTTCCATGCGCCGGCCTGCGCCGCCTGCGGCGGTGTGCTGATGCCCGACGTGGTTTTCTTTGGCGATAACGTGCCGCCGGCACGCACCGCGCATGCACTGGCTGAAATGGAGGCGGCCGACGCGCTGCTGGTGGTCGGCTCTTCGCTGATGGTGTTTTCCGGCTACCGCTTCTGCCGCATGGCTGCGGCGGCGGGCAAGCCGATTGCCGCGATCAACGCAGGCAGGACGCGCGCCGACGGCCTGCTGTCCCTGAAGCTGGAGTCGCCCGCGCAGGAAGTGCTGCCCCGGCTGGTGGACTTGCTCAGCGTCCCAGCAGCATAGAACGGACTACGCTGTCCTTGGCCAGCACGTAGTCGGTGGCTGCCATTACCTGGTTGGTTTGCGGCTGTACCACCTTGATGTTGACGAAGACGGCGTCATTGGTTTCGCCGTATGAACCGACCACTACGGCCTGGGCATTGTGGTTGTGCGCCACTTCGCCCACTTCGCGCGTCAGCATCATTTCGCCTTGTTGGCGCTTCATGTAGACCGAATTGCGCAGCTTCATTTCGAGCATGCGCAGGCCGCCCTGGGCCAGGCGCGTCGACACCTGTTCGGATACCAGCCGGCCCAGCGTGGAGCTCTGGTCCAGCGCGTCGATGTTGACCACGGTCGCCATGATCAAGGGTTTGTCGCCTGCCACGCGGCCATTAAGTTGCGCGAGCAGAGCGTCTGCTGCCCGGTAATTGGCCCCGACAAACTGGTTTTGCGAGGTGGAGGCGTAGTCGTTCTCGGGCGGCTTGTTGGAGAACCAGGCGCAGCCTGCCAGTGCGAGCGGAAGAAGTAGGGCAGCGATAGCGCGCATCATCGGTCTCCTTTTACCTGGAAGCTCTGGCTAATTTGCAGTACGGCTTCGTCCCGTATGCCGTACAGGGCGCGATCGGTGTCGGCGACATAGTAGGTGTTAGCCGCGCGCGCAAGGTAGCGATGTTCATCGGTCACGGACGCTGTAATGATAATCTCGGTGCGAGGCGTTGGTCCAGACGCGAATTCGCTGCCGTACCATTGGTAGGCGTCGATGCCGGCGCCAACCCCGGCTGCGCCTGCAAAGCGGCCAAGCTTGCCGACCGGATCGCCAATACGCTCGGCCACCACCCAAACGCCCGTGGCGATGGCGGTTGCTACGCCTACCGTCGGGGCTTGCTTGCGATTCGGGCTGAATGTGATGGCCTGGATATCGAGGTCGATTTGCAGTGCGCCGGCGGGCGTGCGCGAAACCACGTAACCGTCCCTGACCAGCGAGGAGATGAGCTGGTTGTTGATAGCCTGTTGAAATGGAGTCTGGTTGACAGGGCTTGCCACATACAGCGGTCGTGGCGGCGCCTTCTTCAGCTCGGCGATAAGCTGTTGCTGCAGATGGCCGGCGATCGCGTTCCAATGCGCCGCAGCCTGCAGCTTTTCCTGCCTGGTGGTGGGGAAATTGGTGGCGAGCGGTGCGGACGAATACGGAGTCTTGCAGCCGCTGAGCGCAGCGGCTGCCATCAGTGCGAATGCGATTTTGGTCGCCATGTCATTTCCGGGCATTATTGATGGTGCAAAGTGTACCATCAATGTTGCCACTTGGAAATGTTATCGGCGGTGCTGCTTCATGGCTTGCGCCACCTCGCGGCTGGCGTCGCGGTCTTTCTCGGAGGCGCGCTTGTCGTGCTGCTTCTTGCCCTTGGCCAGGCCGATCTCGCATTTGATGCGGCCGCCTTTGAAATGCAGGTTCAGCGGCACCAGCGTATAGCCGGCACGCTCGACCTTGCCGACCAGTTTGTCAATCTCGGCGCGATGCAGCAGCAGCTTGCGCGTGCGCACTGCTTGCGGGTGGATGTGGGTG
The DNA here is from genome assembly GCF_049913255.1 of Pseudoduganella sp. R-43. NCBI lineage: Bacteria > Pseudomonadati > Pseudomonadota > Betaproteobacteria > Burkholderiales > Oxalobacteraceae > Pseudoduganella > Pseudoduganella sp. R-43. The sequence goes on along the minus strand of NZ_CP183988.1, from coordinate 4,030,076 downwards.
GAAGCGGTGGGCAGGGCGCTGATGTGCGCGCCAAACAGGTACAGTTCGTTATCGCGGATGGTAACGTAAGCTTCCTTGATCTGAACGCGCCCATCGCGGATCGCCTTGACTTCCCAGCCCTCGAGCGCGATCCCTGCTTCATACTTGTCTTCGATGAAGTAGTCGTGGAAGGCTTTGCGATTATCGGCAATGGACATGGGTAAAAATGCGTGGGTCGGTTAAACTACGGGTTCTTTGGACAACATCATAGCAAACGGTTACTCAATGGCAGTAGTGCACAAGTCGGTATTCCTGGGATACAGCGCCGAGCAAATGTTTGATTTAGTGGCAAAGGTCGAGGATTATCCCAAATTTTTGCCCTGGTGTGGCGGAGTTGATGTCCGCGAACGGGGCGAGAACCATGTTGTGGCCAGCGTTGGGATCAATTTCCATGGTGTGAAGCAGCACTTCACCACGTCCAATACGAATACGCCGGTCAGCGAAATCCGCATGAAGCTTGTCGACGGACCATTCAAGACCCTCGACGGTACCTGGACTTTCAAGGCCCTGCGCGATGATGCCTGCAAGGTCGAACTCGATTTGCACTACGAGTTTTCCAGCAAGCTGCTGGAACAGGTGATCGGTTCGGTGTTCGGCATGATTGCCAATAGCATGGTCGATTCCTTCTGCAAGCGTGCCGAGACTGTCTATGGCTGAACGTATCAAGATTACCGTGTGTTATGCGCCAGCTTCACAGCCATTGCTGTATGCGCTGGAAGTGGATGAGGGCACGACGATCGGCCAGGCTATCGAGATCAGCGGCATCATGCAGGAGGCGCCGGAGATCAACCTGGTGACGATGCCGGTCGGGGTTTACGGCAAGAAGAAAACCTTGGATACCGTGGTCCGTGCACGCGACCGGGTCGAGATTTACCGTCCTCTGATCGCCGATCCGAAGGACGCCCGGCGCCGCCGGGCGAAGAAAGCCTAGAAAACTCGCGCCAGGCGCAGCAGGGCGCCGATCATGGCAGTTGCATGCTCAGGCCATGCCCGGCAATGCGAGTTCCCGTTTATTTGCAGATGTTGTTGACGGACTCGCGCTGTTCTTTGATCTTTTGCGCGCGGGCTTCGTCGGACATGAAGTTGCGCTCGCCGTTCGGGCCCATTTCGGATACGCGAACGCCGCTTTCCAGCATGCCGATATTGCTCTTGGCTTCCGCGCAGTACTTCTTCTTCTCGGCGTCGACCTTGGCCTGCTCATTGGCCTTGGCGGTCTTTTCCGCGGCTTCCTGCTGGCGCTTCTTATAGTCGGCGTTGCGTTCAGCCAACGTCGGCTTGACTGGTGCGGCTTTCTCTTCGGCGGCTGGGGCTTCGTCACCGTTGGCGGCGGACGCAGCCATTTCCTTGCGCAGCTCGGCAGCGGCAGCGCCGCGTGGTGCTTTCAGGATGCGGTTTGGTGGCGTGCCCGGTGGCGGCGGCTGGTCGGACAGTTGCTTCACGCCTTTGTCGTTCACCCACATCCACTGCGCTTGGGCAAGGGAAGTGCAGGCAATCAGCGCCGTTGCCAGCGCCAGGCGGGTAATACGTTGATTCATAGAGGGAATTCCTTGGGTGAGAACGCACATTTCACCCCGAAATCCCCCTGTTGTCAAATTTATTTCCCAAAAGAATCGTTGGTTCGGTGACAGCTCAGAAGCGGTGGCGCAGGCCGACCGTGAACTGGCGGTCACCCAAGCCCGGCTCTTCACTATTGCCCTCTGTATAGCCCGCGCCATTGTGATTGCGGATGCGGGCGTATGAGGTGTAGACGTCCGTACGCTTCGAGAAAGCGTACATATAGGCCAGGGCATACTGTTGCGCGTCCTGTTTCGGCACGCCGCGGTCGTCCTTGGCAATGGCGGTGGCGACAATGGTGTGCGGTCCGAACGGGACCGATACACCGAGGAGGAGGTCGCGGCTGTCGGTCGATGGCGTCGGTGGCGTAGTGCCGAATGGCGCGCCTGAACTGTTCAACGGCGCGCTGTTCAAGCCCTTGTCGACGCCGAGGCCGAACCACAGCTTGGCCACTTCGAAGTCGACATTTGCGCCGAGCAGGAAATTGCGCCCGCTGCCGGTGTTCTTCACGTTGGCGCTGTCGTTATTGCGGTCGTGGTAGGCGAGCCGGATGTTCAAGGGGCCTTTGGCGTAGCCGACCGAGCCGCCAAGCGCGCGGCTGGCGCTGCTGTCACCCGCCACCTCGCCGGCCGCCACCATGAAGTCGGCACTGAAGCCATGCATGTCGGCGGTGCGAAACAGTACCGAGTTGCTGGCGCGGAACCCGGTCGAAGGCATCAGGTTGTTGGAGCGAGCGATGCCGTTGCGCAGCGGGTCGACAATCGTGTTCAGGGTCGTGAACAGCGGCGTGTCCTGCAGGCCGATGGACACCGAGCCTAGTTTGGCGCTGCGCAGGCCGACGATGCTGGTGCGGCCGAACAAGGTATTGTTCTGGGTCGAATTGCCCACGTCGCCGTGGATGCCGCCTTCGATCACGAAGAAGGCCGACAGGCCGCCGCCCAGGTCTTCGTTGCCTTTGAAGCCCCAGCGGCTCTGGGTCGCCATGCCGCTGGTAACGCGGGTCGAGGTGCCGGCCAGGCCGCCGCGGTCCTGTGAAATGCCAAGGTCCATCACGCCGTAGAAAGCGACATTGCTCTGCCCCAATGCGGCGTTGCTGCAAACGGTAAGGGCGAGCGTCGCCACCGCAGTAGTGCGTTTGTTCATGCTGTCTCCGTTTTTGATTAGGGGGCGGCGCGCTTATGCAGGGACCGTGCTGCCACGCGGGACCGGATCTGGCAGGGGCTCGATTTTCCCAAGTACGAAGACAAAGGACACAATGCCCACCAGCAGGATCACGCCGGCAACCATGAAGGCGTTGGCGAAGGAATTGGTCGCGCCGACGATCATGCCGGTCACGATAGGGGCAGCAGCACCCATCAGGTTATTAGCAAAGTTCATGATGCCGCCGACGGTGCCGACACCGCCCTTCGGCGCGATCAGCGAGGGCAGCGACCAGCCGACCGGTGCTGCGGATGCCAGGCCGCCCAGTGCGATCGAGATCCAGAAGATGGCCCATGCCGGATCGGTGGTTTGCGTCGCGCCGAACACCGCCAAGCCGAACAGCATGCCGATCACCAGCACGCTCTTGCGCACCACGGATTCATTCTTGCCTTTGGCGATCAGGTGGTCGATCAGCCAGCCGCCGACGAAGAGGTCGGTTACCGTCGCCACGGCCCATGGAATGGCTGCAAAGCCGGCCGACTTGATGATACTCATGTGCATGGTCTGCACCAGGTAGCCAGGCAGCCAGGTAAGGAACAGGTAGAAGGTATAGCCGTAGGCGGCAAAGCCGATGGTCAGGCCCCAGACCTTGGACTTGGTGAGCAGGTAGCCCAGCATATTGACGGCGCCGCCTTCTGCCGGGCCTTCCGGTGCGGCGCCGCCGCGCTGGATGTAATCGAGTTCAGCCTTGCTCAACCTGGTATCGGCGCTCGGGTCGCGATACAACAGCAGGAAGGCGAAGAAGTAGCTGAAACTCAGCACCGCGGTCAGGCCGAAGCCCCAGCGCCAGCCGAAGGCCACCACAGTTACGGCCACCAGCGGCACGCCGATCACGTTGGAGAATTTGGCGGCGGCATCGAAGATGGCGGTGGCAGTGCCGCGTTCATTGCGCGGGAACCAGTAGCCGGTGGCCTTGGAGCTGACCGGGAAGGCCGGCGCTTCGGCAATGCCGAGCAGGATGCGGGCGGCGAAAATGCCGGCAAAGCCGCTGGAGAAGGCAGTAATGACGGAAGCCAGGCCCCACAGGAAAGCGCCCCAGCGCCCAACGCGGGTCGGGCCGAAGCGGTCCAGTACCATGCCGACTGGGATCTGCAGCAGCGAGTAAGACCAGGCGAAGGCGCTGAACAGAAGGCCCATGTCGACTGGCGTCAGGTTGAAGGCCTCCTGGATTTGCGGCGCGGCGACCGACAGGCCGATGCGGTCGATATAGTTGATCAGGACGCCGATGCCTAGCAGGGCGCCTATGCCCCAGCGGCGTTTGGCGACCTTGGCGGTGATGGCTGATTTCATGCTGTCTCCAGTGTTGGTTTTAGGCTTGGCGCTGCAGGATCTGGCTGACCAGCTGTTGCGGCGGCTGTGTCAGGTCGAGATAGACGCCGGCTTCGTCGGCTTGCAGCGGTTCGAGGTCGCGCAGTTGGCTTTCCAGCAGCGAGGCCGGCATGTAATGGCCGGGGCGGGTGCGCATGCGCTGCTCGAGGATTTCGCGTTCGCCGTGCAGGTGGGCGAAGCGCAATTCCGGATCGCCGCTGCGAAGCAAGTCGCGGTAGCGTCGCTTGAGCGAAGAGCAGGACAGCACCAGGCCCTCACCGCGTTCGCGGGCGGCACTGATTTCACAGCGCAGCTTTTGCAGCCAGCCCGCGCGGTCCTCGTCGTTCAGAGGGATGCCGGCCGACATCTTGGCCACGTTTTCTTCAGGGTGAAAGCTATCGCCTTCAAGGAAGGGCACGCCAAGTGCCGCGGCCAGGCGCGCGCCGATCTCGCTTTTCCCGGCGCCACTGACGCCCATGACAACCCAGCGCAAGTTCATATTGTTCTCCATAAATCTCCTTAATGGCTGATAGCGCTATCAGTGATATCAAGTTTAGACGAACGCAAGAATTTGTAAACAAATTTGGATTGTGCGGTGCGGCAAGGTGTTGTTTGGATGATAGCGCTAGCATCATCTTCGCCCATATAGGCCAGAACTGTGCTTGAGGATTGCCGAGACGAAAGCGAATGTTTCCTGTATAATCTGCTTTTGCGCCTATAGGAAATACTATGCGTCTGCTCCAAAAAGCACTCACTTTCGATGACGTGCTCCTCGTCCCCGCGTATTCCAACATCCTGCCTGCGGATACGTCTCTCAAGACTCGCCTGACCCGTAACATCTCCCTGAATATTCCCCTGCTGTCCGCAGCAATGGATACCGTCACTGAAAGCCGCCTGGCGATCGCGATGGCACAGGAAGGCGGCATCGGCATCATTCACAAGAACCTGAAGCCGAAAGACCAGGCGCGTGAGGTGTCGAAGGTCAAGCGTTTCGAGGCTGGCGTGCTGCGCGACCCGATCACCATTCCGCCGGACATGAAGATCCGCGACGTGATCAAGCTGACCGAGCAATATGGTATTTCCGGCTTCCCGGTCGTTCAGGGCAAAGAAGTGGTCGGCATCATCACCAACCGCGACCTGCGCTTTGAAAAAGAACTGGACGCTGAAGTGCGCGCCAAGATGACCCCGCGCGAAAAGCTGGTCACCGTCAACGAAGAAGCCAACACCGAAGAAGCCAAGCGCCTCATGAACAAGCACCGCCTGGAGCGCGTGCTGGTGGTGAACGAAGCGTTTGAACTGCGCGGCCTGATCACCGTCAAGGACATCCAGAAATCGACCGAGCACCCGAACGCATCAAAAGACCAGCACGGCAAGCTGCTGGTTGGCGCGGCAGTCGGCGTCGGCGCGAAAGACGAAGAACGCATCGACCTGCTGGTAGCGGCAGGCGTGGACGTGCTGGTGGTCGACACCGCCCACGGCCACTCCCAGGGCATCCTGGATCGCGTGAAGTACATCAAGACCAAGTATCCGCACGTTGACGTCATCGGCGGCAATATCGCCACCGCAGCCGCGGCGAAGGCGCTGGTTGAATACGGCGCGGACGCGGTCAAGGTCGGCATCGGCCCAGGTTCGATCTGCACCACCCGTATCGTTGCAGGCGTGGGCGTGCCGCAGATCACCGCGATCTCCAACGTGGCCGAAGCGCTGAAGGGCACCGGCGTTCCATGTATCGCCGACGGCGGCATCCGCTTCTCGGGCGACATTTCGAAAGCACTGGCAGCCGGCGCATCGACCGTGATGATGGGCTCCATGTTCGCCGGTACCGAAGAAGCACCGGGCGAAGTGATCCTGTACCAGGGCCGTTCGTACAAGTCCTACCGCGGCATGGGCTCCCTGGGTGCGATGGCCGATGGTTCGGCAGACCGCTACTTCCAGGACGCCAGCGCGAAGCAGGACAAGTTCGTACCGGAAGGCATTGAAGGCCGCGTGGCCTACAAGGGCTCCGTGCTGGCGATCCTGTTCCAGCTGGTGGGCGGCGTGCGCCAGTCCATGGGCTACTGCGGCTGCGCCACCATCGACGAACTGAAAGAGAAGGCAGAATTTGTCGAGATCACGTCGGCCGGCATGCGCGAATCGCACGTGCACGACGTCCAGATCACCAAAGAAGCGCCGAACTACCGCTCCGAATAAGAAACTCCGCAAGGCGGCGACCAAGTGTCGCCGCACTATTTTTTGCCCCCGAAAATATGCATTCAAAAATCCTCATCCTTGATTTCGGTTCCCAGGTGACCCAGCTGATCGCACGCCGCGTGCGCGACGCGGGTGTGTTCTCCGAGGTTTACCCATACGACGTAGACGACGAATTCATTCGCAACTACGGCGCATCGGGCATCGTCCTGTCCGGCTCCCACAACTCCACGCTGGAAGGCGACTCCCCGCGCGCACCGCAAGCCGTATTTGAAATCGGCGTGCCGGTACTGGGCATCTGCTACGGCATGCAGACCATGGCTGCGCAACTGGGCGGCAAAGTGGAAAACGGCCTGGTACGCGAATTCGGCTACGCTGAAGTGCGCGCCCGCAACCACACTGCGCTGCTGAACGGCATCAACGACTTCGTCACCGATGAAGGCCACGGCATGCTGAAGGTCTGGATGAGCCACGGCGACAAGGTGCTGGACCTGCCACCTGGCTTCAAGCTGATGGCATCCACCGAATCCTGCCCGATCGCCGGCATGGCCGACGAAGATCGCAAGTTCTACGCCGTGCAATGGCACCCGGAAGTGACCCACACCGTGCAGGGCAAGGCCATGCTGGGCCGCTTCGTGCACGAGATCTGCGGCTGCAAGGCAGACTGGAACATGCCGGACTACATCACCGAAGCCGTGGAAAAGATCCGCGCCCAGGTAGGCAAAGATGAAGTGATCCTAGGCCTGTCGGGCGGCGTCGATTCGTCCGTGGCTGCAGCCCTGATCCACCGCGCCATCGGCGACCAGCTGACCTGCGTCTTCGTCGACCACGGCCTGCTGCGCCTGAACGAAGGCAAGATGGTGATGGACATGTTCTCCAAGAACCTGGGCGTGAAAGTGATCCAGGTCGATGCGACCGAACAGTTCATGGGCCACCTGGCCGGCGTGACCGATCCGGAGCAGAAGCGCAAGATCATCGGCCGCGAGTTCGTGGAAGTGTTCCAGGCCGAATCGGCCAAGCTGGTGAACGCCAAGTGGCTGGCGCAAGGCACCATTTACCCTGACGTGATCGAATCCGCGGGCAAGGGCAAGAAAGGCCAGACCATCAAGTCGCACCACAACGTGGGCGGCCTGCCGGAGACCATGAAGCTGCAGCTGCTCGAGCCGCTGCGCGAACTGTTCAAGGACGAGGTGCGCAAGCTGGGCGTGGCCCTGGGCCTGCCGCACGAGATGGTGTACCGCCATCCATTCCCTGGCCCAGGCCTGGGCGTGCGCATCCTGGGCGAAGTGAAGAAGGAATACGCCGACCTGCTGCGCCGCGCTGATGCCATCTTCATCGAAGAACTGCGCAACACCCCATACGAAGGCGCCGTGATGGCAGGCGAGGACGCACCGCAGAACTGGTATGACGCGACTTCGCAGGCATTCGCAGTGTTCCTGCCGGTGAAATCGGTGGGCGTGATGGGCGATGGCCGCACCTACGATTACGTCGTAGCCCTGCGCGCCGTGCAGACCCAGGATTTCATGACCGCGCACTGGGCGCACCTGCCGCACTCGCTGCTGGGCAAGGTGTCCAACCGCATTATCAATGAAGTGCGTGGGCTGAACCGTGTGGTGTACGACATCAGCGGTAAACCGCCAGCGACCATCGAGTGGGAGTAGGGTTTCATTGTGGAAACGGAAGTTTCCAAAAATGATTAAATAACAGCCCTGTTATTTTGCAGGGCTTTATTTTTTGGTTTTCAAAGTACCCCGGTTGCAATGGCTGGCGCTTTGCAGATTTAGCTTCGCCGTTCGGGACCCACGGCGGAATCTGCACAACGGCTATCTCTTTCGGCAGGCTATCGACAAATTTATTGCGCTGCGTACCTGTGCCGCCGGCTCGATATACGTGCTGCCTTCACGCTACGATGCTGATCTGCCGATCTCGAATGCCACGCTGAACCAGGTGACAACGTCTGTGTCCCGGGTTGCTCGTGCCGCTGGCCGGCCGCTGGCCGACTACACGCCCCACGATCTCCGGCGCACCGCATCGACTTTGTTGCATGAAGCCGGCTATAACACCGATCGGATCGAGAAGTGCCTCGCAAATGAAAGCCAGGATACTGTTCCGACCAGGCTTTCTTGAAGAGCGCCCTTGACCAACGTGTCTTGCTGATCGATAGACGCGGGTTAGGTAAGTACTCAACGCAAACAGGCTGGCGGAGAGAGTTTTAGGACCTGGGCAGAGCGATGGCAGTGACAGACAACAGGACATGTTGTACATTGCGAGAATTCGCGACTGCGGCGGCCCAGGCAGCCGGCGGGCTCGCCATTGTCCGACCATCCAACCTTTATCTATATGCACGCGTTACATTCAAAGGCACTCCTTCGGCTGGTCCTGTTTCTCGGTATGAGTATCCTGGTCGGGTATTTGTGTGTCAGCCGCAGCTATCACCGCGTCCCATTGTTTGAGCAAGAAGATTTTTCCTGGCAGTTGCGCAAGTCGCACAACGGCAACGACGCGACCAATCCCTTGAACGCGAAAGTCGATGGCACGCGCCTCATCATGGAATACGTCCTGTCGGACAGTACTCCCTATTCCTTTGCATCGGCCAGTCTGTTCTTCACGGACCGCAGCGGCAAACCGGCATTGTTTGACTGGTCCAGGTTCGGCAAGATCAGTTTCGAGCTGCGCTGCTTCCCCGCCGGCACAATCCGGGTGGGCCTGACCACCTTCGATGACAAGCTCTCCAAACCGGACCAGCTGGAGACCTACCGCTCGCCATCGGCATACATCAAATGCAATCAAGACGGAGCTCGAGCCGAACTCGATCTAGCGCATTTGACCATTCCGGAATGGTGGCTCACCCTGAACAAAATCAATCCATCCGACCAGGGCTATTCGCTGGCAGAGGTTGCGCAGATCGAAGTCGGCACCAGTAATGCGAGCCCCGTCGGCGTCCCATCGCGTATTGAGATCGCCAGAATCGAAATGCACGAGCGGAAATACGGCTACCTGTATCTTCTCGCCGCGTTCCTGATACTAGCCTGGACTGGTTTCGGGTTTTGGTTCGTCAAGCAGTATGCGGCGGCTTTGGCCAATGACCTGCACGGTCGGATGCAGAAAGACCTGCCGCTGGTGGCGTATCAGCAGCTGGCGCTGGAGCCGCACCGGGAAAAGGGAAAATCCGCCATTTTGAAATTGCTGGCGACGCGTTATGCCGATTCAGAACTGGATCTGGAAACCGTGGTATCCGAAACCGGCGTCAACCGCAATAAGGTCAACGACATACTGAAGGCGGAAATGGGATATACCTTTATTGGTTACCTGAACAAGCTCAGACTGACCGAAGCATCGCGGCTCTTAGTTGAAAACAGCAACGCCAGCATCGCTGAAATCGCCTACTCGGTCGGGTACAAGAATTCCTCGTACTTCAATAAGCTCTTCAAGGAAGAATACCAATGCACGCCCAAGGCTTTCCGGGAGGCCTGCAAAGCGGAGGCGCGGGAGTCGACGCCTTAAGCCCGCATTTCTCTGGCGGCGCTGAGCGCGCTCGCCTTCACGGGTGTACCCGCCGGCGCCGGCGCCGGCGTTCGCGTGAAACCCTTCTCTCAACCAATGATTCGATTTACGGTTGCTTAACGTTCGTACCTCGAGTGCGACGCCTGCCTTCTTCCGGAAATTAAAGTCGATCGGTCTGCGTGCCGCTCCAGTGAGCCGATACTGCGCTCTATGGTGCCGTATCGCACGCCGCCGGTACGGGCCAGGCGAGCTGCAAAAAGGAGACGGCGGGATACGGGCCGGAATAGCGCGAATTGTGAAGATATTACAAAGGTGCAGATAGTCGCATAGATGCTGCACATCCTTGCATCCAGCGTGCGGCGATGCCGGCGCGGCCACGGGATCCAGGTTGGTGGCTGAATCGAACAGCCGACTGCTAAGAGATCAATAGCAAAATCTGCACGAGTACCGTTACTGGCCGTGCAGCTTTTTTCATCCGAGGCCGTTATGGCATGCCGCAGCCCATTTCAGCGGGTATTTTTGCCGCAATATTCGGGCTACACTCCGCCGACTTGGTGGGCAGGTGGAACGTGCCGTCCCTCAAGCGAAATCCAAACTGTCAATCGACAGCATCGCCAAAAAAAATAGGATGGAGAAGACATGAGTGTAGTGAGACGCGGCGCAGTTGCGCCTGCAAAGCTGGCGGCCACGCAAGTGCTCGCAGCAGTGGCCATCAACATCAATCCGGACAAGCCGGCGCCATCATCAACGGCGTTCCTGGCATTGGCACCTCCGTTGCGCGCGCCAGGCGGGCGAACTGAATCTGGCGATCAACACCCTTAAGCAGAAAGGTGCCGCCAAGCCGGCTGCGTTCGCAGCGACAGCGGTCGAGAGCCAATGCACACCTCGTGCTCATCCTATGCACGGCGATGCCCTGGCGGAGGCGAATCGCACGTTTTCGGCTGCGGTGCCGCTGATAAGCAAGCTCTAGTAAACGCAACAGAGTAGAAGCATCAAATCCTTAGGAGACACCAAATGAGATTCCAGATTACGGCTATTGGGCTGGGCTGCGTTGCCCTGCTGGCCGCCTGCGGTGGCAGTGGGGGTGGGAGCGGCGGTGAAGGCGGAATGGCGCAATCAGTTTCCTTCCCGTTCCCGGGCGGGGAGACGGTGGCTGTTCCGCCGACCATCGCCACGATCACGCTGAGGGCCACGGCCAGCTCCGGCGGGCCGATTACCTACGTGTCGAACACGCCGGGCACCTGCACCGTCAGCGGCGCCACGCTGTCGCTGCTGAAAGCAGGCGAGTGCTCGGTAAACGCCAACCAGGTCGGTGGGAATGGCTACGCTGCAGCCACGCAACGCCAACTCTTTGTCATTCCCAAGCGGCCGGCGGCGGTCTTCTTCCGCAACCCGGGGCCGCTGCCCCTGGACTCGCAGCCTTTGCAATTGGATGCAACGTCCACCGTGGCCGGCATCACCCCCGTTTTTACCAGCAGCACGCCTACGGTGTGCTCGGTGAGCGGGACCACGTTGCAAAAGCTCGCCGATGGGTTGTGCACCGTCACCGCCACCTTGGACGGCGGTGATATCTACGAGACGGCGAAAGTGGTCAAGACCATGCCGATCGGCAGCGCACTGGCGCCCGAGATCAAGTTCTTGAGTGGTTACAAGAATGCAACGAGCACCAGCGAGGCGGGGAAGGTTGAGCAACGCGGAGGCAGCAGCGAGACCGGTTGGTGGTGCAACGGCTGGTGCGACACAAGCGTTACGGCGGACGGCAGCAGCGTCAGCAATACCTACACCTATAAGAACGAGCCCCACACCGACGGACGCTGGTGGAGGGTTTGGTCCGAAATCGACCTGTACGCACCTAACGTGACGCAGATCTCGACCACCTCGGACACGCCGGAAGGCGTGCGGATCGATGCCCAGGCGGCGCTGAAGTTCAACTTCTCGCAGAACCAGGAATGGTTCGCCACGGGCGAAAACCAGGTCGAAGTCGACTTGATCCTCGGCCACTTCAACCGCAAAGCGAACAATGACGCCTGCAACGTGAGGGTGCGGGCGACGTTCAAGCCAAGCTCCCCGGTACCGGCGAACTACAGTCTTAAGCTCAAGGACTTCACAGTCTCGGAGGCGTGTGAATTGAAGGACCTAAGCCCCTGGTTTGAGCTGCAAGACTACCCGATCGTCGCGATCAGGTTCGCCTCACCGGTCGGCAACTTCAGAGTGCCGAGTCCGACCGCCTCGGCTCCGAATTACCCGACCACGATCACGCTGACCGGGCCAATCACCTTCCAGTGATGGCGCAAGGCCATTTACCGTGCCGCGCGGCGCGGTGGGCAGCCAAAACGAAACAGGATTTCAAGAGGATTGAGAGAATGAGGACAATTGGAACAATGATCAAGCGCAAACCCTTGAGGATGACCGCGCTGGCGTTCGCGGCGGCGCAGGTCGCTGCGCTTTACAGCGGCGCCGCGCAGGCGCAAACGGCGCCGGCACCAGCGGCTTCCAAGGAAGAGGAGAACGTGGTGGTCGTGAGCGGACAGCGCGCTGCGATGCAGTCCGCAACCAAGCTCAAACAGAATGCCGAGGAAGTCGTCGACGGCGTCGTCGCCGAAGAGGCCGGCAAACTGCCCGACAAGTCGATCACCGAGGTACTGCAGCGCGTCGTCGGCGTGACGATGGACCGCAACCGCTCGCGCGGCGACCCGGAGCATTTCTCGGTCGAGGGTTCCGGCATTTCGGTGCGCGGCCTGACCTGGGGTTCGTCCACCTTGAATGGACGGGAATCGTTTTCGGCCGGGTGGCCGGGGCGCGAATTGAGCTGGGGCGATATTCCGGCGGAACTGATGTCAGCGGTGATCGTGCACAAGAACCCGCCGGCCGAGTTGATCGAAGGCGGCGTGAGCGGTCAGGTCGACTTGCGCACCGCGCTGCCTTTCGACTACAAGGGCGACAAATTCGCGGCATCGACCTACGTGAACCACAGCGAACTCGGCCGGCAAACCTCGCCCGCCCTCTCCGGCCTGATCTCGAAACGCTGGGACAACGACTTCGGCCAATGGGGCGCGCTGCTCAACTTGTCCGCCAACCAGAACCATTCCCGCAACGACACGGTGCAAGTCGACGCCTACTTTCCGCGCACCGATATCGTCGACGGCCAAACAGTGTGGGTGCCCAAATCGGCCTCGTGGCGCACCAACCTCAGCAAGACCGACCGCGCCGGTGTGTATGCTGCGCTACAGTGGAAGAAGGGGGGGGCTGCGTCCGCGCTCACTTACTTCCACTCCGGCTACAAGGAAACCGGCACCGAGAACGCGCTGTTCACGGGTGTGGAAGATTCCTACAAGTCCAAGCTCATCGACCCGGTGTTCGACAGCAAGGGCATCCTGCAGGCGGCCCGTTACACCTACCCGATCGGCGGCCGGGGCGCGAACAATTTCGTGGACGGCGGTCTGGGTTTCAATACCAACCAAACCTATCACGACAGGCGCTCACAGACCCGCGAGATCGCCTGGAACGTCAAGTGGACTATCAACGAGCGCTGGTCGCTCCAGAACGACCTGCAATGGGTCCATGCCACCAACAAGTCCAATAGCGGCAACATGACCCTGGCCACCTTCGTGCCGAGCATGAATATCGACCTGAGCAAGAATATTGGGGAGATCACCTTCGACGACAAGGCGAAGGCGCACCTGCGCAATCCGGCAAACTACTACCTGGAGATGTTCGGGCCGGGCAGGGACAAGGCGGACGCCGACCTGTATGCGTGGAAGACCGACGTGCGCTTCAAGTTCGACCATCCGGTCATGCGCGACGTTCGCTTCGGCGTGCGTGCGACCAAGCGCACGGCGAACCGCGTCGCGGCGAGCGGCTCGGAATGGTACAGCATCGCCAGGCCATGGGAAGTCAGAAACTCGTCCACACCGGGGCAGCCGGCCTCCAAGACGGACGAGCCGACCTGGGCGTCGCGCGCCAATTTCACCTACCTGAGCGATCCGCGGGTCGCAGCCTTGGTGCCGACCAGCCTATACACCTTCAACGACTTCTTCAACGGCAAGATCCCCAACCCGGGCGCCCTGGTGACGCCGGCCCTGGCTGCGGTCAAGGACTATCCCAACGCCTACGCGCAGGCGGCGAATCCGATCATGAAGATCCAATGCGAGCAGGGCAATGCGCAGTCCCAGACCAACAACGATTGCTCGAACTTGCCCGATCCGTGGATGCCGCTCGTCTTCGACGGCAACCCGGCCAAAACCGCACGCCAGTCGGAGACGACGGAGGCCGCCTACCTGATGACGCGCTTCGGCTTCGACGAGCTGCGTTTCCCGATCGAGGGCAGCGCCGGTGTGCGCGTGGTCCACACCGACACGCGGGCCCACGGCTACACGGTGTTCAAACCGACCTACGGCACGGGCACGGCGCCGTCGGTGCCGAAGTTCGGACCGATCAACGAGCCGATTATCGACGGCCGCAGCGCCGTGGACGTGCTGCCGAGTGTTAACCTGAAGATGGAACTTACCCCTCAGCTGCAATCGCGCTTCGCGTTCGGAAAGTCGATGTATCGGCCGAGCTTTGGCGACCTGAACGAATACGTCGAGCTGTTTCAAAACGTCATCTTTGCCCCCGGCGGCGCCACCATACAGGACATCAACTATCGGGGTAATAACAAGGGCAACGTCCAGCTGAGGCCCACCAAGGCCGACAGCTTTGACGTGACGCTCGAGTGGTATCCGGGTCACGGTTCGTCGCTGACGGGCGCCCTGTTTCACAAGCGATTGCGTGACATCATCTTGCGCTCGGCCTATACGCGCGACTACAACGACCTGGCCGGCAACCCGCAAACCTTCGTGATCACCGCGCCAAACAACGCAGCGGACGGTTCAGTGACTGGACTGGAGCTCGCCGGCCAGACCTACTTCAATAACGTGCCAGCGTTGGCGAGCGTTCTTCCGGAATGGGCCAAGGGCTTCGGCGTCTCGGCGAACTACACCTACATCAAGAGCAAGCAGACGCTGCACCATCCGTACAATCTGAAGTACTGCCCGGCCGCCAATTCCTTCAACAATAGTTCCTTGAACCTGCTTGGCTGCGACACCAATGGCATGCCGTTCACCGAGATGCCCTTGCAGTACCTGTCGAAAAACGCTTACAACTTCATGTTCTTTTACGACAGGGGGCCGATGTCGATGCGTCTGGCGTACAGCTGGCGCGGTCGCTTCCTGCAGGGCGTCACCGTCAATGGCACGCAGGGCCAGGATGCCACCAGTGCCGACCCGACCCGGGCGACGGTTGTTGATGGCAAGACGGTCTATCCGCGGGACGTGGGCTGGGGCTTACCGACCTGGCAGGAAGCGGCCGGACAGTTGGACTTCGGGTTCGACTATAGGTTTAACGAACATGTCCAGGCCAATTTCTCGGCAAGCAACATCCTCGATACCGTCGTTAAGCAGACCCAGCAGCAGAATATCGGCAACATGACCCGCGCCTGGTTCGAACCTGGCCGCAGTTATCGCGTGGCGCTGCGCTACACGTACTAGACCGCGGACCCGGACCAAGTCCCTCGCCACTCAGGCGCAATGAACCTACCGTCCTCTCCTGCCGGCTTTGCCGGCAGTTTCAGAGGCGGCTCCGGCCGCCTCTTTTTTTATGGGTTGCCGATGCCTGACAAAGCCATCGAACAATCGTCATCATCGGCGGCGGCGCGGCCGGGTGGATGACGGCCACCGCGGCATCGACGAGGCCGAGTTCCTGCGCGCCGCCAACGGCAGCTACAAGTTGGGCATCCAGTTTTGCGACTGGCGCGCGCGCGGCGAAAGCTATTTCCACACCTTCGGCGATTTCGGCGAACTGAGCGGATCCCACTCGGTGCGGAGCCAGTACCACCGGCTGGGCGAATCCGGCCTTGGCTCCCTGGGCGAGCAATGCGTGCCCTCGGCAATGGCCAGCCATTGGCCCGAGCGCACCGACCCTGCGCTGGGCGACGTCGAGCGCGGCGCTGCACGCATTGCAGTGGCGCCGCGAATGCATCGCTACCGCCGTGGCGGCCATGCCCACGCACGCACGCTTACTTGCGCGGGCGTCTGGGACATTGACCCCAACCATGACCTATGATCCGGACCCTGTGCGGCCCGGCCATCGATGCCAGGTCAAAGGTAAGGACACCTTGCGCGCCGCTCGGCCGGGCGCGTCCTATGGTTTCGCGGGAGCGGTCAGGCGCAGCATCAGCACGCTGTGCGGCGCCAGGCGCGCTTGCAGTTTGGCGCTGGTGTCGCCCGTCTTCTTGCTCCACAGGTCGGACCAGCGGTAGACGGTCTGCGTGAAATCGACCGACCTCTTGCTCAGGTCATCGATCAGGACCTGCTTTTTCCAATCATGTTGAACGTCGGCAGCCTGGTTGGAGCGGTTCAGGAACATCAGTGCCCATTCCCCGCCGTCGAGCGGCTTGGCATAGACCTCCAGCGGACCATCGGCCAGGATGCGCAACGCCTGCACACCCAGCTTGTCCTGATTTACCGCGATGACGCTGGGGTTGGTCAGGATGCGGCGGGTAGTCTCGGACATGGAACGCAGGTCGTTGCCCAGGATGAGGGGCGAGGCCATCATGGCCCAGATCGACAGATGGGCGCGGTCTTCATCCTCGCTCATGCCGTTGCCCACTTCAAGCATGTCCATATCGTTCCAGTGGCCGGGTCCTGCGAACTTGCGCAGGCCTACTTCAGCGTGCTTGTCGAGGATGCGCAGCACGCCCAGACCAGTCGAGAAACCGGGACTGAATTGGCAGTCGAAGCAATTATAGATATCGGGCGTGGTGCGCCACATATGGCCGACCTTGCCGGCCCACTCCCACGGCTTGCTCATGCCCCACTCGCATATGCTGAACACCATCGGACGGCCCGTCTTGGCGATCGCGTCGCGCATCGTCGTGTAGGCCGCTTCGGCGTTCAAGCCGGGGGTGTCGCACCAGTCGTACTTGACGTAATCGATACCCCATTTCGCATAGGTGCGCGCATCCTGATACTCGTAGCCGCGGCTGCCGGGACGGCCGCCGCAGGTGGTCGCGCCGGCATCCGAGTAGATGCCCAGCTTGAGCCCCTTGCCGTGCACATAGTCCGCCAGCGCTTTCATGCCGGATGGGAAGCGGGTGGGGTCGGGCTGGATGTCGCCGTTGGCGTCGCGCTGGCCTTGCCAGCAATCGTCAATGTTCACGTACTGGTAGCCGGCGTCCTTCAAGCCCGTCTTGACCATGGCATCGGCGGTCTCACGAATCAGGCGTTCGTCGATATCGCAGGCAAATTTGTTCCAGCTGTTCCAGCCCATTGGCGGGGTGGCGGCCAGGCCTTCAGCCTTTTGAGCCCAGCTATTGCCGCAGGCGGCGGCGCCCAGCACGGCGCCTAACAGGAGCTGCGCCGTGCGTTTGGTATTCAACTCGAATCCCTTCATCATGTGTTCGATGGCGCCGCTACCAGCGCGGCGCCATCGGTGCCGGCGATTCGCAGCGGCCGCCATTATTGCCGTGCTCTGCACGAGTGGTCTATGTGTTACCTGCTTTATTTTCATCAGTTTTTGCTCCGAGAAATCTCGCCCTTCAGGGCGAGGAGTGAAAGGAGCCGACTGCGAATTGCGCAGCAATTCGGGCCCCGTGAAAGGCCACGCCGCAGCAGTCGTTTGGCACGCTTGAAAGGCGTGCAAGCGTGCGTCAGTCGGCGGCATATGCTGTATATAAGTACAGTATGATTATGGTCTTCCGATATCGCGTCAAGTCGCTGAGCGGCCTGCTCAATGAGCAAGCGCGTACAGTCAACTTCGTATGGAATTACTGCAATGGCCGGCAGAAGGATGCCCTGCGCTTTGGCAGAGCTTGGCTGACGGGATTCGACCTGAACGTACTGACCACCGGCAGCAGCAAGGAATTGCGACTGCATTCGGGCAGCATCAATGCAGTCTGTGAGCAGTACACCAAATCGCGTGCGCAGAGAAAGCGCCCGTTCTTGCGCTACCGAGGCCGGAAAGCGTCGGGCTGGGTGCCGCTCAAGGGGCGTGATCTCAAACGCGAAGGTGATGCGTTTCGCTTTGCCGGCCATACCTTCCGCGTCTTCAATAGTCGCCCACTGCCCGAAGGGAAGATCAAGGACGGCACAAATTTCTCCCGCGACAGTCGTGGCTATTGGTACTTGAACATTGTGGTCGATGTGGCGGTGACGGACAAACGCCTCCCGGTGCGGCAGGTGGGCATCGACCTTGGCCTGCACGCTCTCGCCAAGCAATCGGATGGCAAAACGCTCGAGGCGCCCCAGTTCTACCGCCATGCGCAAGCGGCGCTGGCCATTGCCCAGCGGGCGCGTAAGACGCGGCGTGTGCGGGCCATCCACGCCCAGGTTGCGCGACGCAGGCGGGACTTCCTGCACAAGGCAACGACTGACTTGGTGCGCCAAGATGACTTGATCGCCGTGGGCAACGTCAACGCCGCGGCGCTGGCGCAAACGCGCATGGCCAAATCGGTGCTCGACGCCGGTTGGACGAGCTTCCGTCAAATGTTGGCGTACAAGGCTGTTAAGCATGGCGCCTGGTTCGCCGAAGTGGACGAACGCTTTACCACCCAACTCTGCTCGCATTGCGGCGCGATGCCCGATGCGCGGCCTACCGGTATCGCAGGGCTTGGAATAAGAGAATGGCAGTGTAGCGATTGCGGTACTTTCCATGATCGTGATATCAATGCTGCGATAAACATTCTCCGTCGCGGGCGTGCGACGCTGGCCGCAGGAATCCGCGTCCTTTAGGGCGAGGCGGACGTCAATCCCTGTGCTGGATCGGTGGCAGCGCGCCGGCCGGGGGCCGCCCTAGCAGGCTACGCGGCAGGTAGCTGTAATCGGCCGCGCCCGGTTTTTTCCAGGCAAGCATCAATGCGAGATCCGGGCCAGGACCCTGGAAGTAGCGCACGCGGAAATTGCGCAGGCCCTTCTCCAGCTTGATCCTGGTCGCGACGGGCGTAGGGGCGTGAATGCCATCGTTCTCGATCACGTTTTC
Organism: Pseudoduganella sp. R-43; assembly: GCF_049913255.1. Taxonomy (NCBI): domain Bacteria; kingdom Pseudomonadati; phylum Pseudomonadota; class Betaproteobacteria; order Burkholderiales; family Oxalobacteraceae; genus Pseudoduganella; species Pseudoduganella sp. R-43. The sequence goes on along the minus strand of NZ_CP183988.1, from coordinate 4,011,272 downwards.
ATCGTCGACGCTGAGAATGGCGCCATCGTCGGCTAAGAGCAGCAGTTCCCATGTGGCGGTTTCAGCGATATTGACGGTAAAGCGAATATCCATCCCGAACCATTCGACTGTCGAGCCCATGCCGGGAAAGCCTTCGCGGAAGGAGCGCGGCGTGATATCGAGTTGGGCCAGGCAAACCCGCTTGATAGGCTTCTTCCGTCGCATCTCGGACACCGACTGGTTGCCGACGGTGAGGCGATAGACGTCGGCAACCATTTGCCGATCCGACGAGTCGGCACACTCTTCGAACAGCTTGGGCGGTTCGCTGGCCTCCTTGGCCGCAGGCTGCGGCGGGGGAGGGGGAGGGGGAGGTGCTGCGGCGATTGATGGCGCCGGCGCCGGCACGGCATCGACCGCAAGCGGCGCAGCCACCGGGCTTTCGGCCACTTTGACGGGAGGCAGATCCGGCATGGACGGGGGCTCTACCGTGGGAGGCGCGACTTCGCGTGGTTCGGGCAGAGGTTCGGGAATGTCTCGTTCCAGCACCTTCGCCTCGAAGAGCACGACATCGACACTGCGCGGCCCCGGTTTGGGTGGAGGCTTGCGCGAGGGCTCCAGCATCACGATCGCTCCCAGTGCCAGATGGAGGAGAATCACAAGGCCTATGGCGGAGCGATTATGCTTGCGCTCCCAGTGCGGCTCACGTTCAGCTCCGGACGGGGGCAAACTGGTTTCTGGCAGTGTTGGGCACATGCGTTTCTACAGAAAATAAACATCGATAAGAGGTCGACAACTTAAGCAGGCGGCGGCGCGTTGGCAACGAGGAACATGCTTTCCGCGCCGGTGAGCAGCCGCGTCGCGCGAGGCGTCGCAACTGCTCATGCATCTTATTGAGCAAGCCTGATACTCGCTCGTTTAATGGTCACCGAACCTGCGGAGCCGGCGAATTGGATACCTACCCCCACTGCGTTCTGGAGGCCAAAACCAGAACACGTGAACTCTGTATCCTGACCTGCAACCAGCGTTCTATTTTCAGTCCAGCACTTAAACTCGGAAGCAGCCCAATTGGCCGAATAAGTGTAGAACTGGAACAAGGGATCCATTCCTCCATTTTGATTTGAAACAAACGCCTGGTCGAAATTAAGGACCACTTTCAGGCTCGCCCCGGTCCAACTAACCGGATTGGCGAACGTGTAGCCGGCAGCAGCGCCCGCTTGGCTTAGAGTAAATTGGGTATACGAAGCTGATCCACCACTTGTGGCGCCACTGCTCAAGGCCCATTTATTTGGGCGAGTATCCAATACAATGGCTTTGCCAGCGCCTGCCAAAAGTGCATCAAGTGTTTGCTGATCCCCTACAGCCGGAGTACCGCGGTCAAACAACAGACCGGGGTCCACGCCGACTTCCCACATGAACGGCAACATGCCATTTTCAAGCGCCTTGCGAGTCACGTATTGGTGGTAATACGCCCGCGAAGCGCGATGCAGGGCGAGATCATCCCCAGTAAGGTGAGGACGCAGCATTGCGGCGTACTCCCCCAACACGACTGGCGTTCCCTGGTCCACAAACTTGGTTTTCATTTTGGCGAATTGTTCATCGACATGGGCCTCTTCTTCTCGCGTCGAATTGCGATAGGTATCGGTCGTCGAGTGGTAACCATTGCCCCAGTAATAGAACATTTGTGACCACGGTTCATCCTTGTCCTGGAGCGTAAAACTGAACGGGTAAAAATGGACTTCAGCCATTTGGCGACCCGCTACCGTGTCGGATGGCATGACATCCCAATGTTCGTGAGCCAGATTGATGTCGGTTCTTGGCGCCTGGATCACCAGCACCCGATAAGCGTTCTTGCCGCCTGTCGAACGAACCGCATCCACAAAGGTTTGGTGGTAGCTGTCAAGAACGGCGATTTCCTCGGCAGTCTCAGCATCGGGCTCGTTAGCGCTAGCAAACAAGACACGTTCGTCAAAGTCACGCAGCTTCGTGGCGATTTGCTCCCAATAGGCTTTCTGCTTGGCGTTGACTGCGGCCTTCTTTTCTTCGGAGATATTCCTCTCCAACCAACCACCATCCCAATGGATGTTGACGATCACGTAGAGCCCGTTATCCACGGCATACTGCACCACCTGCTTCACGCGGTTGAGCCAAGCATCGCTGATTTTTCCAGTGACCTGATCGGCATACTGATCCCAGGATACGGGGATCCGAATCGCGTCGAAACCGCTGTCCTTGACCAATTTGACGTAGGCGGCAGAAACCATGGGCAGACCCCAGCAAGTCTCTGCGGCGGGGCTGCACCCCCAAGCCTCCATGGTGTTGCCAATGTTCGTGCCCAGCTTCATCTTGGCAGCCAACTCTTTGGCATTGCTGCTCATGCCAGTCGCATCCGGAGGAAGTGGATTGGTATTGTAATTAGGATAAAGAGGAACCGTAATCGTGAAATCCTGCGCAGTTTTTGCACCGCAACTGTTGGTGTAGACAGCTGTTGCACTGCAGCTAGCGCTTGGCGTAACGATTTGCTCACGCGCAGAACCTGATGTCCCGCAGGACCCGCTCCATGACCAGGGGCCGCCTTGTATTGGTTGCGGGCCAAATACGATCTGGCTCCCGGCATTCACCGTTGCAGCCGCCGACATATTCCAGGCGCCAGACGAATGAATATAGGGTGTCACCGCTGTTGGAGTGCAAGTCTGAGCCTGCGCACTCACAACGTTCCCTAAAGTCATAAGAAGGAATGTATTGATCCAACGTCTATTCATTTCAATTACCTCATCATTATTAACGTTATGGGGAGACATGGAATGCCTGCCCGCGAGACGGCTACTTCCGTAAGTCTGGCTTCGCTTGCAGGACGGTGGGCAGGCCAAGTTGCCCAGCAAACCGGCCGAGTCTATCCCAAGAAATTCGGTAAAAATAGACGCTGAAATGCGCTGCCGCCGGCCATTCTGGCGGCGCTCGAAAATTCTGCACGGCCGGTATCGATACTCGTGCAGATTCTGCTATTGATCGCTCTACAGCCGGCCGTTCAAATCGGGCCACCATCAAGGCGCCATCGGCTGCGCCGCCATCGCCGCAGGCCGAATGCAAGGAAGTGCAGTATCTATGCCATTTTCTGCACCTTCTAAAATCTTCGCCATTCGCACTATGCCGTTGCTTGTCCCGTGATGGCGAGGCGGTCAGCGGGAGGCCCCGCTTTGGCCGATCCGGTAGTAGTCAAAGTCGACGCGGCCGCCAGAGGTCTTGGTCGAATAAAAGAAAAGCGCGTAGCGGTAACCCATGAAGTGCGGGAAGGTGTAAGCAAGGCGCGAGGGGCGACCGATAGGGGTCCAGGATTTACCGTCGAGGCTGTAGGAGAAGCGGGCTAGTTCAGGCGCGCCGGGCATGCCGTAGGTCTTGGCACCAGTTTCGTCGAGGCCGAAGCGGGCGTCACCGGACGCAGATTGAAACTCGCACTCGACCTTGAGGTGAACGGTTTTGCCGGAGAGGGGAATCGAGGCGATCTCCTCGGGGTGGTCGGAGTCGGCGCTCACCATGACGAGCGATCTGGCGCCGCCGCTCATCTTGACGCCGACAAAACCATACTTCTTCTGAAACGCGGCCAGGCCAGCCCAATCCCCGTCTTGCATGCCGCTCACGTCGATGCTGGTGGTGGCGAAACTGTCAGGGCCAAAGGTGCGCTGGGTGAGGGTATTCCTGGCCTCGGGCAGGCTGGAATCGACCCGGCTGGTAACCAGGCTCAGGTAGCCAGGGCGCTTGGTGAGCGACCAGGTTCGAGGCTCGGGATTGTGATTCCATTGCCAGGCGAGGGGCAGGTCGAGGGCGCCGGGCAGGCGGTCGAATTCGTCGGAGGCGACGATGCCGGAGGCGCCGGAGGTGCCCTGGCCGCCGGCAGGGAGGTCGAGCTTCATGGGCACCTCGCCGTCCTTGCCCAGCACAGGCCAGCCATCTTTCCAGGTCACGGGTACAAGGTAGGGGATGCGACCGACGGCGCCATTGTCCTTGAACAAGTAGGCATACCATTTACCGTCCGGGGTGTCGATCAGGCCGCCCTGGGCGATACCGCGGTCATCGAGCGCGATGCGGCCCTCGTAGGGGCCGTCGATCTTGTCGGCGCGGTGGACGATGACGGTGCGCGCCCAGCGGGTCTTGGGAGAGGCGATGTTGAAGAGGTAGTAGCGGCCGTTGATCTTGGAAAGCTGCGATCCCTCGCCACAGAGTCCGCCCTGGTCGGCGCCGAAGAGGGCGTTGACGTGCTCGATGATGGGCTTGTTGACGCCGCCGGGCTTGATGCCGGTGAGGTCGCGTTTCAGCTCGGTGAGCATGATGCGGTTGCAGCCCCAGACCATATAGACCCGGCCGTCGTCGTCGAAGAACAGGCTGTGGTCGTTCATCAGGGGCTCGAAACTCGTCTCCTTCCATGGGCCGCGATCGGGATCGCGCGTGGTGAAGATATGAGTGCGTCCTCCCGCAGTAGCGGCAAAAGTCGAGGCATGAAACACGCCGTCGTGATAGCGCAGGCTGCTGGCCCAGGAACCGGCGCCGTAGACGTTCTTGCCGTTCTCGAGGCGGTAGGCTTCGTCGTCGGCCAGGGTGTCATAGGCGTAGGAGGCCATGCTCCAGTTGACCAGATCCGTCGACTTCATGATCGGCAGGCCCGGGCTCATGTGCATCGTCGTGCTGCTCATGTAGTAGGTTTTTCCTACTCGGATGATTGCGATATCCGGGACGTCGGCCCAGATCAGGGGGTTATGGGCAGGACTCGCCTGTGCCGCCGCGAGGGGACGGGACGCATCGGGCTGTTCGCGTTCGGAAAATTGCCAGTAATCGAACTTGAACAGTTCTTCGCCTGCCGCGCCGCGGAACACGAAAAAAAGATCGTGGACGCCGGAGACCGCGGCGATCCGGGTGGACTGCGACATCCATTGGCCGCCGCTTCCCGCGACCGCCAGCGTGCCGATCAACTGGCCGTCGAGTTTGTCCAGGCGAATCTCGATCTGCGCGCCAGTGGCATGCTTCGCCTTGGCCGTGCTGGAGACGCTTGCCATGAAGGCGCGCGCGCCGATCTCGCCGAAATCGACATTGCGCACCTGGATGTGGTCCCCGTCGTGGATGTCCCGCACATTCTGTCCGCCAGCGCTGCTGGGCTCGATCTTGACTCCGGAAGCCCAGGCGATGGTCTCGGCTTCGACGCGCTTGTAGGGGGCGAGGGTGGCAATCGGCGCCGGCCCTTCCTTGGTCGGCTGCACCATCTGGACCGAGCCATCCGGATTGAACTTCAACTCGTCGACGGCCACTGAACGTTTGAAGCCGTCGCCTCCCGGCAGCGCGGCGTTGTGGTAGAAGAGGTAGGTCTTGCCTTTGTAGTCGATCACGCCCGGGTGGTTGGTGAAGGCGCTTTGCGGGGGCATGACGACCCCGCCGTAGGTCCACGGGCCTTCGGGTGTCGGGCCGGTGGAGTAGGCGAGGTGCTCAGGGATGGGGCCACCGGCAAAAAACAGGTAATGGAGATTCTTGCGCTTGTAGAACCAGGGACCCTCTTCGTATGATGTGCCGCGCAGAGCAGGCTTGGGCAACGTGACGCCCTGTGTGTCCGGCGGGTTGCGCTCGCCCAGTGCCTTGACGGTCATCGGGTGGCCAATGATGCCGTTCTCACCGACGCTGGTGTCGTAGGAAATCATGTCCTTGTTCAGCTTCACCGACCACAGATTGGGATTGCCCCAGGCGAGATAGGCCTGGCCCTGGTCGTCGACGTACACGGTCGGATCGATGCTGTCGTACAGGCCGCCGGCGTGGCCGGCGATCAGTGGTTTCCGGAGGGGATCGCTGTAGGGCCCCAGGGGATTATCGGCCACCAGCACGCCTATGCCCCGGCCGTGCACCGGCGCATAGAGATACCATTTGCCATCCCTCTCGATCACCTGGGGAGCCCAGGCGCCGTTGTCGAAACCGTCCCAACCGGAGTTCTCCTTGGCGGCCCAGGGGAAATCCCGTAGCGAGGCGATCACGCCATACTGGGTCCAGTTCACCATGTCCGTCGTCGTGGCGAGCACCCAGTTCTTCATTTTGAAGTTGTTCTTTTCCCCGACGTCTTCGTCGTGGCTGGAGAACAGGTAGAGCGTGCCCTTATGGACCATCGGAGCCGGATCGGCGGTATACATCGTTTGGATAACCGGGTTGAGCGCATAGGAGATCACAGGCAGCGAGGCAAATGCGGACACAAGAAGCACGGCGGCGAGGCTGGTTGGTTTCATAAGGGGTCGAAAAGTGGTTAGCGGACAGGATGTTGCACATCGGTGCCGATGGGCGTGCGTGGACATTGCGATCACGTAGCGCTTGCGCGTGCGGCGATTACTCCTCCAGAGCGACTACCATCACGGCCTTGGCGGGTACCTTGATCGAGAGCTTGCCGCTTGCGGCACGCGTGCTGAAGGTCGCCGGCTTGATGGCCTGCGGAGACTGGAAGGTGTTGTGCGCGTCCATCATGGTCGAGGTCAGCAGCTTGCCAGTCGCGGCTGTTACCTTGGCGCCGGCGACGTTGATGGCAACATCGGTCGCCTTGTGCGGATCGGTGTTGACCAGCGCCAGGTAGAGCTTGCCGTCCTTGGCGCGCGCCGCAGAAGCGCTCACGCCGGGAATGGTCAATCCGCCCAGGGTGTAGCTGGTGTTGTCTTTGATTGCCAGGGGCAGGGACCTGGCATCCTGGAACGGCACATACATCTGGAAGGTGTAGTAGGTCGGGGTCAGGACCATTTTCTCCTTGTCGGTCAGGATCATTGCCTGCAGGACGTTGACCATCTGGGCGATGGTGGCCATCGGGACCCGCTGGGCGTGCTCGTGGAAGATATGGAAGTTGAGCGCCGCCACGAGCGCGTCGCGCAGGGAGTTCTGCTGGAACAACGCGCTCTTGGCACCCACTTCGTCATACCAGGTACCCCACTCGTCGATCATCAGCCCGATCTTCTTTTCGGGATCGTTCTTGTCCAGCACGACCACGTGATCTTTGATCAGCTGATCCATTTTCAAGGTATTGGCGAGGGTCGAGATCCACTCGCCTTCCTTGAAGCCGAGGTCCTTGCCCTTGACGTCCCACTTGCCGGTCGGGATGGTGTACTGGTGAACGCTGATGCCGGTCGTGCGGTCCTTCAGTTCCTTGCTCAGGACCTGGGTCCACGCGGTGTCGAAGCCACTGCCGCCGCTGGCGATCATTTTCGGCCTGGACTTCTCGGGCGCCCGCAGGAAATGCTCGTAATTGCTGTACAGGTTCGCATAGTAGTCGGGCTTCATGTTGCCGCCGCAGCCCCACAACTCATTGCCGATACCGAAGTAGGCGACTTTGAAGGGCTTTTCACGCCCGTTCTGCGCGCGCAGCCTGGCCAGGGGCGAGCCGCCTTCCGCAGTCATGTACTCGACCCAGTCGGACATTTCCTGCACGCTGCCGGTACCGACGTTGCCGTTGACGTAGGCCTCGGCGCCCAGCATCTCGATCAGGTCGAAGAATTCGTGGGTGCCGACGGCGTTGATCTGGTCGACGCTGCCATTGGCGTGGACGTTGCTCGGCCGCTTGTCCTGCTGGCCTATGCCGTCGCGCCAATGGTAGGTGTCGGCGAAACAGCCGCCCGGCCAGCGCACCAGCGGCACATGCAACTCCTTGAGCGCGCCGACGACGTCGTTGCGCCAGCCCCTGGTGTTGGGGATGTTCGACTGCGGGCCGACCCACATGCCTTCGTAGACGCCGGTTCCGAGGTGTTCGGCGAACTGGCCGTACACGTTCTTGTTGATGACAGTGCCGGGTTTGCCGGCGTCGATGCTGATGCTGACCTGGCTGGCGGCAAAAGCCGGTGCCGCGATCATGCCGAGAATGACGAGGCTTTGTCTGATAATGTTCATACGGAGATCGGATTCCAGAATATGTCTTTTAAGGATTGCGGCAGAGCCGCCGGCTGCGCGGCAGCTCCTGCAGGAAGCGTTCGATGTAGGCCGCTGGATCAGCGGCAGAGGGCGCTCACCGGGTTTTCACCCTTTGCCGTGAGAACACCTAACCGGTATGGAATTTTGATGTAATCGTCCACACGCACTGCAGGGTCATTCCCCTGGAAGAGGTATTCGAGCGGCCGACAAGGATCGATTGTCATCGTCTGATCGGTATTAGTCCGCACCACTTCACCGTGGGAAATCCCTTCCGACCAAATCTGTTCAACGTTATCGCTAGTCGCGAAAGCGTTCATTGGCGCGGAAGAGAATGGCTCCCATTTCCCGCCCAGGCTATCGCTCTTCCAAACGCGGAAGTAACGTCCTTTTGGCGAAATTGCCTCTACCAGAGTAATGTAGGTGTTCGTGTTGGCAATCTTGTAGGTATTGCTTGCCTCGAACAGATCTTCCTTCTTCTCGGTCATGACGGCGACGGTATTGCGGAAACCATTCGGGAACTGGCTTAACCCGGTTTCGGATCGAAGCAAACGCCCATTGTCGTCGGTAGCGAACATATAGCATTTTTTGTCGTCGCAAATCACCCAGAAATCCAGCCAGCCAACACCGAGCGGGGCCTTGACGATGTCGGGTTCGACTGGAAAGAACTTTTTCGGCGCGCTCCAGGACAGGGGATCGTCGATATCTTTCGAGGTCGAATACAGCGGATCGGCGCCTTGATAGACCAGGTACCATGTTTTCTGCGGAGCGAAATAGAATACTTGCGGCGCTGCGCGATAACCTGGGCCCATAGGGGATTTGTTAAGTGGGACTATTTTCGCAGCCGACGCGTTCGACCACTTGTCGAAGCTTGTGTACCCGAGACCCCAACCAGTAGACCCGGCCGTCGTGATGAATACGTGATATTTGCCGTTCGCGTAAACAACCGTAGGATCCTTCACGCCGAAAATTTTTTGAGTTGGATCTGGTTGTGGCGCAATAAGCGGCGGACTCGAAGTCCAATCAAATGTCGTCTTGGCAGGCTCGGTAGGGCTGTTGGCAATTGCTTTGTTCCCACCACAGCCACATATTGCCAAGGCAGCCCACAAGGTCACCCCCATACTGCATTTTTTTAGTTTCATTGAGATCTTTCTCTCTTTCTTGGCACACGTAGACGGCCGAATCGAAGCATGCGTCCGCCAGCGCATCCTGTTTCGTTCTGATCGGCCGCCATGGGTCTGATACCGCCAAACTGATGCTTATCGTCGGGGATGCGGCGCCAGCTGCCGCCGCCACTGTCGGCGCCGAACACGCCCGACATGCCGTTGACTGGTTTCGTTTGCGGGATGGGGCGTCCGGCCACCTGCCCAGCAATCCGGCGGAGTCTATCCCAAATTTTGCGGCAAAAATACACGCCAAAATGGGCCGCCGCCTGCCATGACGGCCTTGGGCGAAAATTCTGCACGGCCGGTACGCGAGCTCGTGCAGATTTTGCTATTGCGCGCTTTAAAGGGCCGCTGTTCGAGCCAGCCACCACCTGAGTGCCAGCGGCCGTACCGCCGTCGCCGCACATCGACCGCAAGGAAGTGCATAATCAATGCGATTATCTGCACGCTTGTACTATCTTCACCATTAGCGCTATTTCGGTGCCTGCCATCCCGTGTCCTTTTACCGCACGTCTGGCTCGTGCCGGCGATGCGCAATGAGGCTGGCCATCGCTTTGTTCCGATGGCGACGGGGCGCCGAGCCGCCGCCGTGCTGCTGCTGGACCACCAAGATCCCAACCGCAGAAGTCAACAATAGAGCGCTTTGAGTATCGGGCAATCGGCGGCAACCCGCCTGCCGTGGCCACTGCTCACGCGCCAAGCCAATTCCAGCTTGGCAGCGCTCGTGGTTGGCGCGCACCTGCCGTCTGCTGGCAAGCCGAATTCGTGAGCGCGCCGCATCACCTCCAATATGACCGCCTTGTGTCGGCCAAGTAGACTTGGCGCGTGTGCGGCATCTGCGGCTTGAACAAACTGCGCCATACGGAAGCGGCTCGCCGGATTGGCTTCACCGTCAGAGCACTCGGCAAACAGAAGTAAATCCCCAAGTCTTTCAACTATCCGCACACTGCAAGCATTTCCAGAAAAATCGCTACCGTCGACTGCGCCGTCCTCTCTATGCTTCAGCTTGGCCGTAGAAAACCTTCTTGGCCGTGTGACAATTTGTCGACGCTCAATTCTTACCACCAGATCTTCGGCGACGCGGTGCGCGCCACCGGCGCCCAATCCAATACAGAGATGATGCGACTACTTCCAATCATGACGATATCGATGGCGTTATTGGCCTGCGTGCCGGCCCTTAGCTTCGCCGAACCGAAACAACGCCTGATTGTTCTCACCGATATCGAGGCCGATCCCGACGACAGCCAGTCGCTCGTGCGCTTGCTTCTGTACGCGAACCAGATCGATATCGAAGGCATCGTCGCCACTACCTCCACGCATCAGAAGTCGCGTGTCGCTCCGGAATCCATCCATGCGATCATCGACGCCTACGGCCGAGTACAACCCCAGCTGTTGAAGCACGAACCGGGTTTTCCGAAACCGGCGAGGCTGAAAGCCGTGGTGCGCTCCGGCCGGCAACTGTACGGTATGCTTGGTGTCGGCGATGGCAAGGACTCGCCGGGATCGGACGCCATTATCAAGGCCCTGGAAAAAAATGACACGCGGCCGCTATGGGTTGCGGTCTGGGGCGGTGCAAATACTCTCGCTCAAGCGTTGTATCGCATTGGCCGCGACAGGACCCCGGAGCAGGCTGCTCACCTGGTAAGTAAATTGCGCGTTTATACGATCTCCGATCAGGACGATTCCGGAATCTGGATGCGCACTCGGTTTCCCGAACTGTTTTATATCGTCAGCCCCGGCGGGTATGGCAATGGCACTTGGACCGGCATGCACACGATCGAGCCGGGCTTCGACAGCACGGAGGTCAGCAACGACTGGATCGCTACGAATATTCAACAGGGGCATGGACCGCTGGGCGCGATCTATCCCGATGTCTCTTTTAGCGTGGAGGGCGATACGCCATCCTTCCTTTCCTTGATCCCAAACGGCCTGAACGCGCCCGAGCATCCGGACTGGGGCGGCTGGGGTGGGCGCTACGAGTTGTACACGCCAGCGTTGGAGACAACCGATCCAAAAGGCTTCACCGGCAATGTACCATTATTGCAAGAGCCCCGTGCCATCTGGACCAACGCCGTGGATACTTACACTCCGATGGTCAACAGCGACTATTTCCGCAGCGTGCGGGCTCACGATAAGGTTTTCACTGGGTACAGAACCACCATCATGCGCTGGCGCAAAGACTTTCAGAACGATTTCGCAGCTCGAATGGATTGGACCACCAAGCCATACAAGGAGGCGAATCATCCGCCGGTCGTCAAGCTCGGTCATAGCGATCGGCTGACCATCAAATCCGGCGAAAACTTCGTGATGAGCGCCGCCGGCAGCTCCGACCCCGATGGAGATAGCTTGAGCTACCTGTGGTTTCAGTACCCGGAAGCTGGCAGCTACAGGGAGCCGATCAAGCTGGGGTATGCGGAAAATCATCATACCGTATCGGGGCAGGCGCCAGTGGTAACCAAGACGGAGACCGCCCACTTCATCGTAAAGGTGGTCGATAAGGGCAGACCAGCGCTGACGCGCTACCGACGCGTCATCGTCACTCTCGTGCCGTCTGCGCCCTGAGCAGGCTGCGCCAGAAGCACGGCTCTGATCTTGCGCACACGGGCGTCGCCATGACGGCCCACGTGGCCCGCCTGCTGGTAGGTCGGCAGGCGGCTTAGACGCGCGGCGATTCAATCTATATGGACGCCTCCCTTTTGCAAGGTATTTCAAGCAATTTAAGACTAGAAAAGTCGCAGTTATCCGGCCTTGTGTGCGGCGTTACCGCTGGCCCTGATGAAATTCGCTGACCCACTCGAAAGCACTGCCAGAGAAATTCAGTGCCGCCGTTTTCGCAAAAGCTGTGCCTGTATGAGCAAGGATGAGCAGCGCTTGATCGACTATCTTGCGCACATGTTGCAGGTGATCGAACGCATCACTCGATACACCGATAATCTGGACGAAGTCGTCTTTTTGCGAAAGAGCTGGTTCAGGATGCCGTGATCCGTAACCTTGAGATCCTGGGCGAGGCTAGCAACAACATCCAAAAACATTATCCGGAGTTCGCAACACGGCATCCCGAGTTGCCGCTGGCGTTCGCTTACGAGATGCGCAACGCAGTTGCCTATGTTTACTTCAAAGTTGGAAGACGATTCACACCGACCTTCCTGTACTGTAGGTTAGGTGCAGAATGTCATTGCAAGTATAGTGAAGTTCAGGGTTTTGATGGCTCGGCGTCAAGGTTTTGATAATGGTATTGTTGATGGTATTGGAGTTTTCGATATCAGAAAAACGGCAATAAATCAGGGCCTTATAAACCTCGATGATATCCGAGTGGGAGTGAATTTCCAAATGGCAATATTAGATTTCCAGCTTAAATGACCAGTAAGGCCCTGTTTTTACAGGGCTTTATTTTTAGGTGCATACGCTTGCCAGAAAAATCGCATGATCGCCCCACAGAATTATCAATGAGCTTTAATTCTGGCCAGTTCCTGTAACGCTGATTCCTCGCTCCTGGATGATTTGCTCCCCATGAACGCAAAGCCGATCACAGTGCCTGCATAACTTCCTCCAAAACACTGCAAACGTACTGCAGGGCCCTACGCCTCGAACTGATGTGCGTTTTTGTACAATTTCTAAGGAAATCAACAGCTTGGGAACGTGCAACCCATTTACCCATGGGACGTGCTTATTCGGGCCGGCTCATGCTTGCCCAGTTCTCCCCTCAGAGAATGTTGAATTGAAGAACTATCGGAACAAGCAGATTAGGTGATTTGGCCAACTTCCTATACACTGACCTCCCACTTCGGTACTTCGTCACCGTCCTGTTTCCTACCTGTCTCGGCCTGGCGGCCATTCCTGTCCGATCCTCGACCACTGGCTCTACTTGAGAATTGGGTTCGCACGTCTACAGCAAGGAGCAGCACATGAGCACACATACAGGCACGATTCATTGGTTTAGCAGGCTAAAGGGCATCGGTCAGATCAGACCGGATGCTGGGGGATGCGATATTGCAGCCGAGATTGGAGACTTTGTTGGAGATCAATCTGCCGGCTTACTCGAGCAAAAGCTCGTTTCGTATGAGCTCACCGAGTCGGCGTGGGGTTCTCGCGCCACCAATATCCACATTGTGCGAAGGTTGTGAGAGATGGCAAAAGAAGACCTTATTGAAATGCCGGGCGTGGTGCACGAGGTGCTTCCTGACAGCCGTTTTCGTGTTGAACTGGAAAATGGGCATCGCCTGATCGCTTATGCGGCAGGGCGTATGAAAAAGAACTTTATTCGCATCCTCGCGGGTGACCGGGTGACGCTTGAGTTGTCGGCGTATGACCTGAGCAAGGGGCGCATCACATTCCGTCACATCGATTCGCCGAAGCGGGCGGCGCCGCGCAATGCATTCCGGCGCAGCCGCTAACCTGGATCACAAAGATAAGCATTCGGAAATGGGCGTCCGTACCATCCAGTTGTCTGTGCGGTCCTCACGTGACCGCATAAACTTTGTGGCGACGCGGTTCGAAAGCCAGTCTGGTAGCAGTGCATTGAGTGCTCGTGGGCAGTTCAAGACAATCAGTATAACGGCACAGGTGTCCGGCCCGCACTATTTGAGAACGGAACTGGACAAGCCCATCATGCATTGCAGCTGACGGGCTTTGACGGGCATTTCCAAAATCCAGTCTCGTCGGAAGTTCCTTTGTGCGCCACAAGCGCTAGCTCAAGCCGGCTTTGCCGTCGAGGCTTCCGGATTAACCGTATCGACAACCAGGGAATATCACGGTCTCACCTTTCATGTGGTGGCGAGCACTTTCAGTTGTCGGGCGACATCCTCGAAGGAAAACGGCTTTTGCAGCAGTGGGAAATTGTCCAATCCGAAGCCGTGCCGCTGCTCGAGCAGGAAGGAATTCATGTACCCGGTTGCGAGGATCACCTTCAGCATAGGTGCCAGTTCGATCGCACTCGACGCCAATTCGAGGCCGTTCATCCCAGGCATCACGACATCGCTGAAGAGAATGCTTATGCCGGGCTCGTGACTCAGCAGGTCCAGGGCCGCTTGGCCGCTATGCGCGGAGAGAGCTAAGTATCCGAGGCTCTCGATGAGCTGAACGGTCATCTCCAGTACCTCAGGCTGATCGTCAACGACCAGGACCTTGATGGGACATGATGTGGATGCGTTCGCGGTTGCGCTTGCTACTATGGGGATGGCAAGCGTGACGATGGTGCCGCGGCCCAGCGAAGAGGCGAGAGTGAGAGTGCCCCCCGACTGTCCCGCGAGTCCGTAAACCTGGCTGAGGCCGAGTCCAGTGCCTTCGCCGAGCGGCTTGGTCGTGTAAAAAGGCTCGATAGCCCGTTGAGCGACCTCTTCACTCATCCCTGTCCCAGTATCTTCTACTCTCAGGAGAATGTCGCACGCGATCCCAGTTCCGGTATCTGGCCGCTTGGCAGGGGTGTCGTCCAGTTCTGTGCTGATCACGATCCTGCCGTTCCCTTGGATGGCATCGCGAGCATTGACGACCAGGTTGAGCACTGCTGCTTTCAGTTGGGCTTCGTCCACCAGGATGTCGGGCAAATGGGGAGCAAGAGACAGATCGAGCGAGATATCGCTGCGGATTGCGCGCCGGAGGACGGGCTCAAAACTTGTCAATACCTGATTGACGTTGACATGCTCCTGCCGAATCGGCTGCTGGCGCGCGAAGGCCAGCAACTGTTGCGTCAATTTGGCGCCGCGCTTTGCGGCGCGCTCCATTGTATCGATCGTACGCTGTTGCGTCTCACGGTTCGATTCGAGTTTTAGCAAGTGCAAACCATTGACGATGACGTTCAGGAGGTTGTTGAAATCATGCGAGACGCCCCCTGTCAGCTTGCCAAGTGCTTCTACCTTTTGGGACTGGAATAGCGCGTCCTTCGCACGCGCAAGTGCATCGTCGGCATACCGTTTCGCAGTGACGTCGCGTGTCACCTTGGCAAACCCTATCAGTTGGCCCATACGGTCCCGCACCGGGTCGATGACGACGTGTGCCCAGAATCGGGTGCCGTCCCGGCGGACGCGCCAGCCTTCGCGTTCAAATCTCCCTTCTCGCTCGGCAGTCTTCAGTGCGATCTCTGGAAGCCCAGCGGCCTTGTCTTCGTTCGTATAGAAACGTGAAAAATGTTGGCCAACGATCTCCTCACTCTCGTAGCCTTTGATGCGCGCGGCGCCGGTGTTCCAGCTGGTGACGATGCCGGAGGGCGAAAGGAGGTAGATGGCGTAGTCAGTTACGCTTTGTACCAGCAGCCGAAATTGCTGTTCGCTCGCATAGAGTGCTTCCTGCGCCCGAACCCGCTCCGTGATGTCCCGTGTGATGACGGTAAAGCCGATCAGCTTTGCCGTTACGTCACGCACTGCATCCACCACGGTATTTGCCCAAAACTGGGTTCCGTCCTTACGGACACACCAGCCTTCGCCTTCGAAACGCTGCTCTGCAGCCACGCGGAGTGCCACCTCAGGAAGTCGCGTAATGCGATCTTCGGCGGTGCAGAACAGCGAGAAATGCTTGCCCAGCACCTCCGTTTCGGCGTATTGCGTCGATTGTTCCGCGCCGACATTCCAGCTGGTAATCTCGCCTTCCGGAGATATCGTATAGATAGCGTAGTCTGCCACCTCTGAGATGAACTGCTCGAACTGATGTGCTGCAAGCCGTTTAACGTGGAAGGTCATGGCAGGGTAGCAAAGATGTGCCCAACAGGTGCTCCAGGGGCGCTGAATGGAGAAGCATTGATCGAGAGTAGCTGGAATGGGGAGGGCGGTCAAACGCAGACGTACGGTGTGGGCTGTCCAGTCACAACAGGAGCTCGGACGCAGTCCGCTCGCGGATACAGGACATGTCTAGCGTCGCTCGTCGAATGCGTCTCGCCATCCGTCCAACACGAAGTCACGGTCCTCGTCGAATCGCGCCAGAACGGTGAGCAAGGCTTATCTCTTCATGGAATGGTATTGCCGATGTCGACGGCAGAATGCACCTATAGCGGGTGATTACGCCGCCCTTCATTAAGTCACCGTGGCCACGTGTGAGAAAGGCTGGCTATTTCGATGCTTGGGCACGAATGCGCTCTTGGTGGGAAGGCTGGAAGCGCTTATCGAAGGTCGAGGTGGTCTGCATCCAAACAAGTAGAGAGGCCCATTGAAGGGGACGGAAAGATGCGATCGATCTTACCCATTGAATCCGAAGCAATATAAGCGTTTCCGGATTCATCCCAAAACGCTTTCTCAAAACCACCAAGTGCGTCATCCCATTCTGGTGCTCTGGCGATACGCCTCTCTTCTCCATCCGAAACAACAAAATAGCTCGTCTCTGGTTGGCAAGGTGCCAGTGATTTGCGATTCACGTGCTGATAAACAAGCACGGTGGTCTGTCCGCCCTCATCAGGCGGATCGATCTGAATTTTTACCACCGAAATTGCGGCAGTCAACACACGCACGTCTGCGTCTCCTTTGTCCTATTTCGAAGATGACATAATGTATTCGGCTGAACTTCTAGCTTAGCGCCGGCTCTCTGATTTGTAAATGCTACAGCGTTGTCGCACCGCGATCATTGTTGGTCCGCAAGGCAGTGGGGAACTGAAGTGGTTAGCTCAGGCATTGCCCGTTGCCTCCAACGACAGCGAGCGCGCCAAGACATGATGCTGTTGCGGATTGCAAAGGCTTTGATGAGTGCCGTAAACGTCGAAGCCGCATTACGATCCATCTATCAGAATTTGTCGTCATTGAATCCTGACGGTGTTTTGTTGATCAGCAATCGAGGGGCGGCGACAGTTGTTACTACCTCGATCCTCCCGGAAAGAAAAAATTCCTGGAAATGAACCATCAGGAATGCCGCAAACTAAGGAAGAAGTTGGAGAAAGTCCCGCTGGACCGGCCCGCGGGCTCTTTTATCCAGCGCGGAGCGTGCACTGTACTCCCGCTTATCGCCGAACTGGCGGGCATTCGGCTCACGACCCTGTGGCATCCGCTGAAGTGTGACGAACTGGTTCATGAACAGCACGAGGCCCATGCGGCGGCAGAATCGCGGCTCGTCGAAGAGTTAAGAATCAGTGAGAGTGAGGCAGTGGTAGCACGTGAAATGGCCGTTCAGGATGAACTGACGGGCCTGCAGAATCGACGCGGTTTTCTCGCCAAATCGGAACAGTGTTTGTTGATCGCCCGCCGCCAGCGTCTTGCCTGCGCCGTCATTTTCGCCGATGTCGATGGACTAAAAAATGTGAATGACCAACTGGCCACGCTGCGGGAGACGACCTGATTCGCGAAGCAGCACGGCTCTTTCGTAGCGCCTTTCGGCAGGCCGACGTGGTGGGACGTGTTGGCGGGGACAAATTTGCCGCATTCACATTCGATAATGCGACCCCGCGCGCAATCACAAGGCGGATACTTGCCCGGATCGCCGAGTTCAATCTGGTGCAACCACGCGACCATGCCTTGTCGCTAACAAGTTAGCCAGGCAAACGCAGTTCGCTCATGGACAGCGAAATCGGTTTCCAATAGTTGTGGAATAGAGCGTAGACTTGGTGTCATGCCGGACTGGAGAGATATCGTGCACAGCAATGAACCAGAAACCGCTTTCCACGGGTTGCCCTTGAGCGCCGAACAAGAAGCCGAAATCCAACACTATATCCATCAGAGGAAAAGGCGCGGGTTGGCCCCGGATGCTGCTGAACTAAGTGCCATGTTGAAGGACATGCTGCATCCTCCGGGCGACGATGACGCGCATGAAACCGGTGCCGAAGGGCCGCACACTGACGCCGAGCGCGCCGCAAACCGGATTGATAGCGGCGGCGATCCCATTGCCGCGCGCGAAGAGCGCAACGCTGCCAGTGAGGCTGAGTTCATGAAGCACCAAGGCACGCAGGGCCACCGAAATGAATAGGTGGTTTCGTACGCTGCGCGTATAGTGGGGTCATGACGCTTCTTTGACCAATGATTGGCGCCGGGCAGCCTTAATTCCCGGGACTAACCAGGATGGCGGTATGGCCTACACCCCTCTCTAAGTCGTGGTTCGCCTGAAACGAGAGCTTGCTCGTCGCGACCTCATTTCACTAATCCTTCACCAACGCGAGCGAAGGAGTGCGCGATGAGATGGCGGGAAGACACCTTGTTCCATGGATGGCGTATCGTCTTGCGATGTACCGAGTTTCGTTGCCAGGATGGCGTGCGCAGGTTCGCGTCGACTGCTATTCTCCGGAACCTCGGCAAACGTTCCGTCGTGTTCCCCGAGGAGGCCTTTGATACGCGAGAGGATGCCAATGTTGCCGCCACTTCGCGCGCCAAGCGCGAAATCATTGCCATGGAAAGCGGCATTGTCGCTGGTGGGGCCGGGGATACGGAATGCGTTGACGGCACGTTGCGCAAGCCATCGGCGGACCAGCTCCTGGCGGAACAGTACGAGATTTCTTTCGACGGGCTCCGGTACACCTTCCGGCAATATCGTTACGATGTCTTTGGCGATGCTTTACGCTACGCCATCGCTGAACATGCCAAAGAGGGGTTCGTACCTGATGATGGCTTTCGGCCGAATTGGAGGAGCGCTTATCGCCCGACAGACGCGGAGGACTTCTTGATGCGTCAGCATCGCATCGTCTTTGCAACAGGGCGCTTTCATTACGGCGGCTATCGGTACGACCAGTTGCGTGATGCGGTCACTTACGCCATCGCACATCCGGGGCTGTAGTTTAGTGAAGTTGAAAGGATCTGCGTGATGGGAGAAACCGTGCAATGGTTGATGGGGGGATTGCTGGCCTGGAGCTGGTGGAAATTGATCCTGGTCGGAATGGCGATGACGCATGCGACGATCGTCGCCGTGACGATCTACCTGCATCGGTGCCAAACGCATCACGCATTGACCTTGCATCCAGTTGTGGCGCACTGCTTTCGTTTCTGGCTATGGCTAACCACGGGGATGGTGACGAGGGAGTGGGTGGCGGTACACCGGTGTCATCATGCGCATTGCGAAACAGCAAGAGATCCGCACAGCCCGTTACAGGAGGGCATTAATGAAGTTTTGTGGCGGGGCGCTGAGCTCTACCGGAAAGCGGCTAGCGCCCCCGGCTTGGTTGGGCGCTATGGGGGAGGTGGTCCGGACGACTGGATGGAACGAAAAATTTACGGGCGTTATACCTGGCAAGGCGTGGGCCTGTTATTGGTGATTGAACTACTTTTGTTTGGAATTCCGGGGCTGACGCTATGGGCGTTCCAAATGATGTGGATTCCGTTTCTGGCCGCAGGGGTGGTCAATGGTCTCGGGCACTATTTCGGCTACCGCAACTTCGAATGCAAAGAGGCCGCGACTAACATCTTGCCGTTTGGGGTACTGATCGGTGGCGAAGAGCTGCACAACAACCACCACACTTTTCCTACCTCGGCAAAGTTCTCCGTCCGCTGGTTCGAAGTGGACGTCGGCTGGGTCTATATCAGGCTGATGGGATTGATGCGTCTCGCAACACTGCGCAAGGCGCCCGTTCCATTGACGCGCTGTGCCGGCCAGTTCGCGCCGACCCTGCGCACGCTGCAATTGGTTCTGGGACATCGCGCGGTCCTGATGCGGGAATTGACTGTGCTCAAACAAGCGGTCTTTCAGGCTGAGCGTCCGCGAATGGCGAACTTGATATCGAGGGCAGACCTACAGCAAGCCAAGGGGTTGTTGCAGCAAGCGCCATGCCGTCTCTCTGGTGCGCAGTGCGGGGATCTCGAACGGGTGTTGACGCATAGTGAACGTCTTCATCGAATGCATATGGCGCAGAAGACGCTTGAAACGCTGTGGGACCGCTCGTCTGAAACGCAAGAGCAACTGTTGGCCCGCCTGCAACGATGGTGCACTGATGCGGAGCGTTGTGGGCCGCGCCCCTTGCAGCGCTTCGCGCGGCAACTGGCCAGTTACGGGTGACGCGATGAGTTCTCTCGATACGTTCACCTACATGCCAAGAGCTGTTGAACGAAGGCGCTCTGGCTGGCGCCATGCTTTATTGTCTGGCGCAAGGAGTCCTTCGGCATTCCAGCCTTGCAAAAAGGCTTCATCCGAAATGCGTTCCGAAGATGGATGGGATCTATGCAAAAGAAACGACGCGTTGACCAAGTTACTGCTCAACAGATGTCCATCGTCCTTCTAACTAGAGTTGCCTTTGGCACAACGGCAGGATTGCGCACGGCTGTGTCATATGGTCTGCGGATGACTCTGATCAAAGCGGTCTTCGTTCGGCCTCTTGTGTGTACGCGCATCCAGCTTGATCAGACGGCGCGCAGAGATCGTCGAAGTTCGGACAGATGAAGACGAACCGAATGAGTTACCGCTTTCTGCTTGAGCCGCGTCTGGCGAGTGAATGTGTTGGCGTCGATCCTGCACAAGTCCCTACCTAAAAGAAATGTAGTGGGTATGTGCGGCGCTTCTATCGAATGCCTATAAATTTGATCGAGCGGGAACTCCAGCATACATTGAAGCCGGCTTATCTCTTCGGGCCGTCCATTGCAAGGCAACTGGTAATCCCCCCAGCTAATGATCGCCGGCATGGAGAGGTGTCTGCAGTAGACGGCTGAAGGTCTTCTCGCCTAAATCTGGTGGCCGCTTTCGCTGATCTGACTGGTGACCACGCACATGACGATCGTCACGGTGACGATATATTTGCACGTTGTTAGACCCATCGTTCCCTCATGCTGCAACCTTTCGTGGCACATTGCTTCCGCTGCTGGCTTGGGTTGACGACGGGGATGATGACGCGGCAATGGGAGGCCGCTTCGGCCCCCCGGAAGCTCTTGACGCGATGCGCAGGACAGTTCGTGCCGACCTTGGAGACTTTGAACCGTCCTTGGCCATCGTGCGCTATACACGCGTGAGCTGACCATCCTGACGCTGGACGTATTTCAGGCTGAACGTAGCGCCTTGGCGAGGCTGGTCCCGCATTCAACTTCAGTCCAGGCGAAGCGACTGTTGCGCCATGCCCCCTTCAGCGCTTTGTCAGGTGTTTGGCGACCTATGGATGAAGAACATGAGCCAAAAGGTTGAAGGTCCAGTTGTCATTTACTACCGTTCGGGCGGGCACTTGGTTTCTCGGTTGGTCTGGGAAATCGCGCTAACTGGTGAAATGAAGTGGACCCGAAATTCGGAAAGCGCGTCTGCCGATAGCAGCGTCAAGTTTGGTACAGCGCTCATGCCGTGTGTGTGCAGCCAGAATAAGGCTTTGGACCACGATCTCCATGGCTTCATGAGGACTCGGCCGGCCGTCTCGTTCCCCAAAACATTCTTGATGCGCTCCATGATCGTCTTGGTATTGAATTCGCCATATGGACATGTGGCTCACCTGTATTGGGAGTCGAAGGATGCGTGGATTGTCAGGAAGGACAGACGTTGGTAGCCTTCTCGCCTTTGGGGCTAGGGCTGCGCTCGAATGAGACGCGCTGGTTCTCGGCGAGCGATTTGAAGCCAGTAGCCTGGATGTCCTGAAAATGGACGAACAGATCTGGTCCTCCTGCGTCCGGGGTGATAAAGCCGAAGCCCTTGGCTTCGTTGAACCATTTAACGATTCCGGTTTGCGTAGTCATGAAATAACCTCAAAAGATGTAGAGTCGGGCCGTTTCCGGCGATACGCGCCAACGAGCAGGGTCAACAAATGAGGGAATCAGACGGGAGTCGCCAACAAAGGCGAGACAGGAGAGAAACCGGCAATTCTTTAGCGGTGCTGAATACGCGGTGAGTCCAGTGTACATGCCTTTCTGACGAACACCTAGCGATTTTCACGGAATTTGTTAGTTCTGGCAGCTGACTGCGTTGCAGGGCCAGGAAAGTAGGCGGCGCATGGCCGTAATAGGAATACACTCGGTGCAGGCCGCAAATCAGGCGAAGCACCTTGATAATGCTGGACTGAAATTTTCTTTCCCTGCGCTGGCCCAGAGTGCCGGTGACGGCGTCGCGATTATGACGCGTGAAGAATCTCTTGCGGCTGGGGAACCGGAAGTCATGAAGCATCAATATGTTCAACATATCGGGCCCGAAATGAACGAACGGCAAAAACGCTCTGACATTGGTACCGCGAAGGCGGTGGCGCGCGGCGTCAACATCGAGTCGGTACGCAACCGGGCGCTGGCACAGAAATACATGGAATACAGGCGCGTTCCCTCGGACGTGATTGCACGAGTGCTCGACAAGCCGTTGCTGCGCCGAGCCCCCAGTACCGATCAACTGGTCTCGGAGGCCATCACTCCGTCCAATGCGCCGCCGACGACAGACGAGGCAGAGGACTAGCATGGAGGGCGATGCCCAATGAGAATGGATCGGATGGAAACGCGGCAGCTCGGGCCGACCCAGTTGCGCATACTGTTGATGCTGGCGCGCGACCTGCTTCAGAACGACGAGGCGCAAGGTTCGTTGGCACTGATCGGCCGCGCGCTGGCGGAGACTGTCCGGTTCGATTCGGCCTTGCTGCTCCTGCGCAGCGACCGGATGGATCTGGTCGAGTTCGACAGCCACGGCATTGCGCGTTCGGCCGGCACAGACCATCCGCTATACCGCGCCGCCGTGCGTATGACGGCCGACGCGGTAGAGGCTGCGAACGCCCAGTCCTATGATGAACAGCAGCTCGAATACAGAGGGACGCGCAGGCTGGTGCTGGCCGTGCCAGCGCACGCCGCTGCGGTGGTGCTCGCAGTCAGCTGGGATCACGACTTGGATACGGCGACGCAGGATGCCTACGAACGCACGCTCTCATACATTTTGCAGTTGGCTGGGGCAGCGCTGGGCAAAATCGAGTCGCAGACTTCACTCGAGCGGCTGCTACGCGAACAACGCCAGGAAATCGCTGACACGTCAGTAAGCCATGCCGAAGAATTGCAGCAAAGGGACGCAGCGGTGAGCGAAATGCGGATGCTGTCGTTGACCGACGTGCTGACAGGTCTGTACAACAGGCCAACCTGAGCGCATTCAACTTGATGCAGGAGCGGCCGTATTGCGTCTCGATCAGTGCCGGCGTCGTGCTGGTCGATTCATCCGCGGACCAGACCCTGTCTTACTATGTCCTCCTGGCAGATGAACAAATGTATGCGCAAAAGCGGAGCCGCCGGCATTGAATCTGGCGCCTCCGGCAAACGGCGCTTCGCCGTCTCTGCATTCTCATTGCGGTACGACGCCTGGGGCCGCCGCACGGCCGAGAATGCCTGGATCGCTCGGTATGAGCGCGGCAATTCACACCAGGCTCATGGTCATTTTCTGCGGGCCGTGTACCACGACAGATCGCTGTTAAGATTTACACTTCAGCGCGGCGGCCGCTGGAGCGATCGGGCCACCATTGAAACCAAGAAGAGGTTCGACCTATAGGGGAGAGGTGCTGCCCAAGTCTATGCCCAGCTAATCCAGCACGGATCGAACGGGTTTGGTGAGTAGGCACCGTTCCAATTCCTGCGCGATGCGCGTCGGCATCGATGGCCGAGGTCCGACGGCATTCAAAGCGCGATCGACAACCGCCTGGGGAACACAGCGGGAGAGCAAGTATCGTTGGGCTTCCGCTAGGCCGATAACAGCGCGCAGCGTCATGCCGTACTGTACAAGCTCGGCCATACGCCAATCCCGCCTCCGCTCTTTTTCAAGTAACGTATTCATCGCAAGCCACCTGTCCTCAAGGGCAGTACGGTACAAAGAGCGGCAGTGGCGAACTCATTCTCGTCAACGCCAATCCCCGTGGGTTCCGCCCTAGTTATAGCATATCATTTTGCGGCTCCGCGGTTACGGGATGCGTACCATTTCAACAGTGGTAGAACAGTGATGCCATGCGCGATGATGGATGTCGTAACCACAGCCAGGGTGCACGTGACGAGCTGTTGAGCGAGCCCATCGTCGATGTTCCTGCGGATGGCGAACATCAGATAATAGATAGACCCGATCCCTCGGATCCCTAACCAGCTCAAGGCTGCCAACTGGTGCGTTGGCACTTTGGAGCCGGCAAATGCAAGCACGACCGACACGGGGCGCACGACAAAGAAGATCGCTGGGATGAGCCACCACAATCCGCTAAATAGGACCATCGAAGGCAGCATGGCGCCGATCATCAATACAATTGCCAGCTCGGCGAGACGCTCCAACTGCTCATTGAAGCTCAGTACTGCCCGGGTCATGACGCCACTGGCATGATGGGAATGGGTTGACGCATTGGTGGGCGAGGCTTCCAAGCCCGCGCTCCGCGTCATCGGCGTCGTCCCGGTGATGGGAAAGTCTCGCGCGCGCCGCAGCGCTAAACCGGCGAAGAAGACCGACAAGAAGCCGGAAGCTAATGCCAACTGTGCCAGGCTGAACGAGACCGCGATGACGCCAAGCGAGAGGAACTCGTCCAATCCGACTGCGCTTTGGTGTCGCGTTCTCAGGTAGATCACAAGTGTGCCGAGCATGCCGCCGACGGCTGCCCCGATCAGCATTCCGCCGGCGGTTGACCAGAGCAGGTCGATAACCCACCAACGCCATCCGGATTCCCCGAGATCATGCAGCTGCATGATACCCAAGCCCAGTAGAACGAAGGGGAATGCCGTGCCATCGTTGAGTGCGCCTTCTCCGGCGAGACTGAAGCGGGTCGGATCGGGCGCCGGTCCTGACTCCGAATGAATCGCCGATGCGAGCACAGGATCCGTAGGTGCCAGAATTGCGCCAAGCAGGATCGCGGCGCCAACAGACAAGCCGAACCCATAGACAGTGATAACAGCGATGAGCGCCACGGTCATTGCCATCGCCGCGAAGGCAAGTCGGAAAGGTGCGAGCCAACGACGGTCCAGCAATGGAAGCTCCAGCTTAAGGCCGACCGAAAAGAGCGAAATGAGCAGGGCGCCTTCCGTCGCCAGTTGCAGAGCCCCGGCATGGCGGATTGGGTCCGGGGTGATAAGCCCCGCCACACCAAGCACGTAGCCAACTGCGAGGTAAATCATGGCTCCGCTCAGCGGGAGACGCCCAAGCAACGTCCCGCCCAACATCATTGCGATGAGCAAGAGGCCTGCAAGGAGGACCCAATATGACGAAGGCATTAGAGTTTGCAACGATGGGATCACCCGGGACCGTCAGTTGTCATGACTGCACATTCGTCCATTGGTGCGGGATTGCTCGAGTCTACCTGCATCGGCGCCAAGGGGCGGCTCCGTTGCGGGCTCGGTGCCGCCGCTTCGCTGCCTGGCGCCAAGAGTGCATTGGCCCATGCTCGATTGCGGGCATTTAGTAGGCCCACTGATACCACGCCGGGAGCAGAGTCAAAGAGGGCTAAAGC
Organism: Pseudoduganella sp. R-43; assembly: GCF_049913255.1. Lineage (NCBI taxonomy): Bacteria > Pseudomonadati > Pseudomonadota > Betaproteobacteria > Burkholderiales > Oxalobacteraceae > Pseudoduganella > Pseudoduganella sp. R-43. Next base: position 3,985,994 of record NZ_CP183988.1, on the reverse strand, counting down.
GCCGAGCGATGCGTGTCGGCGACCGGCGCGCATCGATGCTGGGCACAATTCTGTACTATGCAGCCAGGTTCGATGGGCAGAATAGGCTGGGGCAGAGCGTACGTTAATGGCTGGTCTTGTGCGGCCAACTTGCCGGATAGCGCACTTGCAAAGAATCCTGTCCAATAAACGCGCCGCTCTTGATGTCATTGCGAAACAGGTCGAGCCACGAGGTGCTGTCACTGATCAGGTATTGTTTGGTCTGTCCGGTCGATTTTCGTCGCACCGTCAATTCACCCTGCAATGCCGGCACTTCATCAGTCTTCGGATCGGTTGTGTCCGTAGCGCTGAGAGAAAAGTCTGCACGAAGTAAGCGACTCCTGCGCAAAATCTTCCGAAACTCGGCAATGTCTTCTGTTTCGAGCAGTTCCATACATCCTCCCAAAGTGATCCTGCCGACGCCATCGCTTGCCATTGACGCGGGTCCCAGTTTCGCGCTGTACTGACGCCGTATGTTGCCGGGAACTAGGCGTCGGACGTAGAGTCTATCTGGTCATCAAGTGACTTCACGCGCATATTTGTGATGTGATTAAACTCAAAGAATGCGATCGCTTGCGCAAACCGATCGGTTTCTGGCAGCGCGCCTGGGTGAAGGTATGCGCGATCCGTATCCCATTGAAGAATGGAGTCCATCAGGTCAGTGCATAGAGGTTCGCTGGGCAGCGCGATGAAGACCAGGCCGGTGCTCCCATCTGAGCGGCAATAGGAGACTTTCCACTGCAGCATGCTCTCCATCGGTTCCTCCCAGCGCCCGAATCCACCATTCCAGTATATCCGGCAATGGCCCGTTTGCACGGCTCGTCTTGGCTGCCGAATTCATTAGGTGAATTTCGTTTGTGGGCGTATATTGGGTAAGCAGGTACCTAGCCAATATCGAGTTTCGTGCCGGTCTTCCTCAGCATTGCTGCCTGACAGCGCAATCGCGTCAAAGCCCATAATCGTCCTGAATTGGTATTGCACATGCGTTTGGCACGCCGTTGGCGTGCAGCGCCGGGAAGGAAGGCTTGCTCGTTGCCGCCACCTTTCCGAGATTGTTCCTGAACGCGAGCGAAGGAGGGCGCCATGCGCCAACACTCAACAACGTGGTTCCAGGGGTGGAATATCCTGCTCAGGTGCGCTGAGTTCAGGTGCCAGGACGGAGCACTGAAGTACGCCTCGACTGCCATACTCAAACATATGCCGCCATCATCGGACTGCACCAGCCTTCAATGGCCGGACAGCATCAGGCGAACGATTATCTTCCCGGACGAGGCGTTCGGATCCCGAGAGGGCGCCAACACCGACGCGATGTTAAAGGCCCGGCGTCAGATCTGCGTAATGAATGGGAGTCGGGATAGTTCAGGTGGGAAGGTCATGGAAGGCCCGCGCGACACAAATATGCAGCAGGAATCGGATGAAAGCCTGGCGGCACAATTTGAGATTTCGTTCGATGGGAGGCGGTATGCATTTCGGCAGCACCATTACGATGTATTTCGGGATGCCTTGCGCTACGCAGTCGCAGAACACGCCAAAGCCGGCTTCTTGCGCGATGATGCGTTCCAACCGAGCTGGGTGGCGGCATATCACCCAACCGACGAAGACGAAAGCATGATGAAACTGCATGGCATCGCCTATATTGAGGGCCACTTCCTGTATGGAGGCTATCGGTATGGCCAACTGTGCGACGCGATCGCGTTTGCTGAGGACCACCCCAACTTGTAGACCCAGGATCGTGAAGGAGCGCCGGTATGAAGAGGTATCTGCAGTGGGTGGCTGAAGGCCGTCTCTCCTTAAGCTGGCGGCAGCTTTCGCTGGCCGGACTGGTGACCGCGTACATGACCGGACCGATCTCTACCGCGATGCGGCAGCCGACCTTTGCCACGCTGGAGCGTTGCGGCCAGCGTCTCCTGCAGCGCTTTTCCAGGCGATTGGTGAGTTCTGGATAGAGACATGAACCTTGCACTGATTCACTCGACCGCGTGCCGGGATTTGCTCAATGACGGCGATCTGGAGGATGCAGTACGCTATTGCACCTCCCAGGGCATTGAACCACCGGCCCCGCCATGCTCCAAGGCAGTCCCCGACTATTTGCGATGCGTGGAGGTGGCCAAGGAAACCTTGTCAGATTATGGCTGGTGGGAAAAGCGGTTGAAGGTCCAGCACACGCGCGAACGGAAGGCAGCGCAGATTGTCAGGAAGGACTGACGTTGGTCGCCTTTTCGCCTTTAGGGCTGGGGCTGCGCTCGAACGAGACGCGCTGGTTCTCGGCGAGCGATTTGAAGCCAGTAGCCTGGATGTCCTGAAAATGGACGAACAGATCTGGTCCTCCTGCGTCTGGGGTGATAAAGCCGAAGCCCTTGGCTTCGTTGAACCATTTAACGATTCCGGTTTGGGTAGTCATCAAATAACCTCAAAAGATGTAGAGTCGGGCCGTTTCCGGCGATACGCGCCAACGAGCAGGGGCAACAGATGAGGGAATCAGACGGGAGTCGCCAAGATAGGCGAGACAGGAGAGAAACCGGCAATTCTTTAGCGGTGCTGAATACGCGGTGAATCCAATATACAGGTCTTTCAGACGAACACCTAGCGATTTTCACGGAACGTGTCAGCTCTGCCGGTTGATGAGTTGATTGGCCAATACGAGGCGGCGGTGCCACTCAGCAAACAACACTTGAAGGACCAGGAAAGTGGGCGGCGCATGGGCCGGAATAGGAATACACTCAGTGCAGGCCGCAAAAGCGAAGAACGCCTTGTGGCTGGGGAACCGGAAGTCATGAAGCATCAACATGTTTAGCATATCGGGACCGAGATGAACGAACGGCAAAGGCGCTCTGACATTGGTACCGCGAAGGCGGTGGCGCGCGGCATCAACATCGAGTCGGTGCGCAACCGGGCGCTGGCACAGAAGTACATGGAATACAGGCGCGTTCCCTCGGACGTGATTGCACGAGTGCTCGACAAGCCGTTGTTGCGCCGAGCCCCCAGTACCGATCAACTAGTCTCGGAGGCTATTACTCCGTCCGATGCGCCGCCGACGACAGACGAGGTGGAGGACTAGCATGGAGGGCGATGCCCAATGAGAAAGGATCGGGTGGAAACGCGGCAGCTCGGACCAGCCCAGTTGCGCATGTTGTTGACCCTGGCGCGCGACCTGCTTCAGACCGACGAGGCGCAAGGTTCGTTGGCACTGATCGGCCGCGCGCTGGCGGAGACTGTCCGGTTCGATTCGGCCTTGCTGCTCCTGCGCAGCGACCGGACGGAACTGGTCGAATTCGACAGCCACGGCATTGCGCGTTCGGCCGGCACAGACCATCCGCTATACCGCGCCGCCGTGCGTATGACCGCCGACGCGGTAGAGGCTGCGAACGCCCAGTCCTATGATGAACAGCAGCTCGAATACAGAGGGCCGCGCAGGCTGGTGCTGGCCGTGCCAGCGCACGCCGCTGCGGTGGTCCTCGCAGTCAGTTGGGATCACGACTTGGATACGGCGACGCAGGACGCCTACGAACGCACGCTCTCATACATTTTGCAGTTGGCTGGGGCAGCGCTGGGCAAAATCGAGTCGCAGACTTCACTCGAGCGGCTGCTACGCGAACAACGCCAGGAAATCGCTGACACGTCAGTAAGCCATGCGGAAGAATTGCAGCAAAGGGACGCAGCGGTGAGCGAAATGCGGATGCTGTCGTTGACCGACGTGCTGACAGGTCTGTACAACAGGCGCGGCTTCTTCCTGCAGGCCGAACAGATCTATAAGCTTGCGCGCCGCAAGCGTACGAAGAGTGCCGTGATCTTCGCAGATATCGATGGCCTGAAGCGTGTAAACGATCAACTGGGGCATGAGGCCGGAGATGCCATGATCAAGGACGCCGCGCTTGTGTTCCGCCAGTCGTTTCGCCATGCCGATGTTGTTGCACGCCTCGGCGGCGACGAATTTGTTGCATATACCCTGGACGACGAGCAGCCAGGGGTCATCCTGGCGCGTATCGAGGCTAACCTGAGTGCATTCAACTTGATGCAGGAGCGGCCGTATTGCGTCTCGATCAGTGCCGGCGTCGTGCTGGTCGATTCATCTGCGAACCAGACCCTGTCGTACTACGTCCTCCTGGCAGACGAACAAATGTATGCGCAAAAGCGGAGCCGTCTGCATTGAATCAGGCGCCTCCGACAGACGACGCTTCGCCGTCGCTGCATCCTCGTCGAGGTTTCCCGTCAGGCTGCATAGCGCAGCACCCGGTTAAAAAAACACCGCCAAGCCCCTGATTCTTCAGGGGCTTTTTCTATTTGCCGATGGTGAGAACGCGATGCAAGGTAAGGATCGGCGCTTGAGCTAATATTGCTTTACCAACAGTCACATGGCACCATAGGCCGTTTTGCATCAACACTAGCGCCTCATGGCATATATTGTCGTCCTCCTCATCGCGATCCTGAACTGCGTCGTTCTGTTCTTCTTTTCGTTCCTAGCCGCCGGCGACGGCAGTGCAAAGGGAATGTTCCAGGTGTGGATCTTCGGCTTTTCGTGGATTGCTCTCTCTTCGTTGGGTTCGCTTGTACTTTGCGCTGAGGGGAAACGGTCGACCGCCATCGGCACTGCTTGCCTAACACTGCCTGTGGGCTATATCGTCGCGTTGGCGAGCATACCCGTCGTCATCGCTTTCAACTCGTTTAAACCCAACTCACCTAAGCTCGAAGCCGTATGCAAAGACGTGGGGCCGCGCTTCATTGCCAAACCGGCATCGACTGTGGAGTCGCTCGCATATGATTGGGAACCTGCCACGTATCCACCCCGGATCAACTATTTCACCTTGGATGCTCGGGGTACTGCTCAGAATTTGCGAAGCGACCCTCCGAGATTTCCTAGGTCGATTAAGTTCACGGAGGTCCGGTGCTGTCAGCTTGAAGGTGCCGCAACGAACGGGATTCATCCGTTCATTCGCCGCCAGAATGATGGAGACAACTCTGCATCTTACTTCGGTGTTCCAGAGTCGACCGCCGATGTACTGGTGAAATACAAGGTATCTCGGATCGATCCCAAGGACACCAAAAGTAATCTCGAGTCCGTCGACATAACCGTCTGGGATCGCCGCGACGGACTGTTACTTGCGACGATGCGCTACTTTCTTGATCAACAAACTCATAGCGGTTGCGGCACAACGTCTGAAGGCGTAATGGATGAACAGGCGTTCGTGCTCAAAGCCATTGGTATTTCGGACGGGTTAAGGTAATCGGCTTAGGGCGCACGGTGGTGACCGCGTTAGTCTTTGCGGCGGTTTGGCCGAGCCTCGCGGCGCCCAATGCCTGCGGGGGAGGCGTCTGAACGTACAGGCGCGTCACTATTATTCAAATTGCTCGACCAAGGTTTCGTCACTTTATGGACGCCATTTGATCAAGCGGTCAGCGTCACAGTTGGCCGATTGGTCAGTATGGACGGCGACGCTCAATTAAAAGCCCGCTTCGCGCCAAGCGACGGAGGTTGCGGTGCGCAGGAAGCGCAACGCAGGCGCCTCCCATTGCCCGGCAATGGCGACATGGCCGCGCCATTCCGGATTCGTCGGAGGCAGTTCAGCATCCGCCACGAGCAGCACGCGGTACACAGCATGTTCAGGATACAGCGCGCCAGCCTTCTCCCGCACCAGCACGTCGCCACCAAACGTTGCAGCTAACTCAGGCTCGCCCAAGGTACGGCTGGCATCGCGGTCGATGCTCGACACGCTCAGCTGCACCACGGGCCCGGACATGCCGTCGGCAATGAACAGCGCACGATCTCCTTTGGCGATACGTCGCACGGCCTCTTCGTCGATATAGGTGACAACTTGCCAACGCCCTGGCGTAATCAGCGATCCCAGGTATTCCTGGCCCTTCAGCCAGTCGCCAGGGCGCAGGTCAGGGTCGATATCGACCAGCACGCCGGCATTCGGCGCCACTGGACGGTAGCGCTGCAGGTCCGAGTCCACAGTCGCGCTTTCTGCATTGGCATAAACCAGCTGGTCATGCAGAACCTGCCAGTCCTTGCGGCTTGCCGTGTCCAGGCCGGCTGCTGCTGACTGCCAGGCCAGCGCATCCTGGTGCGCAGTGGTTTCACCTTCGCGAAGCGCCAGTTCTGGCGTAGACAGGCGTAGCAGCGGCATGCCTGCTGCTACTTGCTGGCCATTCTTTACCGGCAGCGCCTCGAGGACTGCATTACCCGGTGCATACAGCGCCAGGCGCTGGCTGGGTTGCAGCAGCCCTGAACTCAGCACGCGATTGGGCCACGGTACCAGGAACAGGCCCGCCAAGAACAGGAAAACGACGGCACTGCGTTTGGCGCGGCGGCTATGGCGAAGGACGCTCCAGCGCGTGCGCCACGCTTGCAGCTCGCGCCACACTGGCAATGCGACGAACCAGCTGATCTCCACCATGAACAGAAGGATGCCCACGGCCTTGATGAAGAAGTGGTAGACAAGCGCGGCAATCCCGAGGAATACGACCAAGCGATAAATCCACACCATCCAGGCAAATAGAATCAGCCCTTTCTGCAAACGCGGCGGAAAAGGTTCGGGAACTGGGTCGCCCAGCGCGAACAGGCGCTCGCGCAGATCCCAGCGTGCCAGTGCAAACGCTCGGTTGTGCAGGTTGGGCATGCCAAGATAATCCGACAGCAGGAAGTAGCCGTCAAAACGCATGAACGGGCTGGCGTTGATCACCACGGTCGAAATCCAGGTGGTAGTGGAGAGCAGGAAGGCGAGCTGTTTCGGTGCTCCGTCCGGCAACCACACCCATGCCAGCGTGGCCCATGCGGCGATCATCAGTTCTGTCACGATACCGGCACCTGCGACCGCCAGGCGCTGTTCACGGCGCGGCAGTTTCCATACTTCGTTGGTATCGGTGTAGGCCACAGGCCACATGACCAGGAAGGCGATGCCCATCGCTGGTACGCGACAGCCGTAACGCTTGGCCGTCAGTGCGTGTCCGAATTCGTGGCAGATCTTTGCGAAGATGACGGCGCAGCCGTACAGAAGCGCACCTTGCCAGCTCAGGGTGTCCATCAGCGTTGCGGTAAAACGGTCCCACTCGCGGTAGGCACCGGCCAGTCCGAACACGCCCGCGGCCAGCGTCAGCCAGAGGAATAGCGGCGAGAACAGAAAGGTCAGTTGCGGTGTGAGCCTGCCAAGCCAGCGATCCGGCTTCAGCAGCGGGATGCGGAAGAACAGATAGTTATGCAGCAGCCATTCGTACCAGCTGCCGCGCTGGCGGTCGCGCATGGCGGCCAGTTCCGCAGCAGCGCCAAGCGCTGGTTGCAGGAGTTGCTGATTTGCGAGGAAGGCCTGCAATCGTTCGAGATCTCCTGCTTCCAGCTGCAAGGTGGTATCGCGGTTGACCTGTGCAAGCAAGGCTTGCGGCTCGTGCAGGCCCCAGCGGTTCAGCATTTCAAAGCTGGGCCAGTCCAGTTGGAAGAACAGATTGCGCACCGGGTCGTGCAGCGTCCAGCTGGGCTGGCCGTCGGCCAGGCGCGGCCCGACTGAGATCGATAGTTCCTGGCGCAGCAGGGGAAGGCGTGATGACATGGGGCGCCCTTAAAGTGCGATGAACTGGCGAATGCTGGCCAACGGCCGGCGCAGTATCCAGTAGATCAGTGGTACACGCTCTCCGCCCAGTTTGGCTGTGCCTTTGAGGCCGATACGCTGGCCGGAGGGGGCGTTCAGCCTCGCGCGCACCCGATAGGCGTAGCTTCCGTCCGGACGAGCCACGGCGCGGTGGCTCATGTAGCGTAGCGTACCGTTCAGTGGCGACATTGGCGTCGTGGCCAGGTAGAGATGTAGTGGGGCGTTGTTGGCCAGGGGGATGGCATCGCCAATCGGTACCCAGGCTTCGATTTCAACATCGTCAGGCGCTGCCACCTGCATGATGCGCTCGCCGGTTTGCACCGGACGGCCTATCCATTCGGATGGATCGTCGAACAGAACGATGCCGGCCTGCGGTGCCAACACCCGCGAGCGCTGCGCCTGGCCTTCAAGGAAGTCGGCCTGCGCCTGCTTCTCCGCCACCTTGCCGAGCGCCGCGGCCAGCTGGCCTCGTGCGCGTGGATCGTTGAGCATCAGCTGGGCGTTCTGGCGATACTCTGCCTGTGCGGTGGACAGGGCCTCGCGCGCCACATTCAGCCGGCTGCCAATAGGAGCCTGGTCGAATGAGAACAGCGGCTGGCCAGCCGTCACCACCTGGTTCGGACGTACGGAGATTGCGGCGATCACGCCATCGAGCGGTGCGCGTATGGTGGCCGGATTGGCCGGCACCAGTTCGCCCGGCGCCAGAACCGTCAGCCGAACCGGAAACACCAGCACGGCCAGAAGCACGGCAACAGTGCCCAGCCGGCGAGGCCAGTGCTTGCCCTGGGTACTGCCTCGCCACCACTCGCGTAGCAGCGTGGGCAGGCGGCCCAGTGACCAGCCCGGCGACGGATGCGCGGAGCGCCAGGCGTGCTGCCAGATGTCCATCCATTCGCTCAACAGCGCCAGTTGATGGGGCGGGAGGGCCGCCTCACCGGCCAGCAGCAGGCCGCCTGGACTGGCCAAGCCACGCAGCGGCAACCAGGTCGCGTGCGCTGGCAGCCATTCGTCCCATTCGGCTTTGATGGCAGTTGGAAGCTGGGCTGGATCGATGTCCAGCGGCGTCGTCAGCGTGTGCTGTTCGGAGAGTGTGCGGCAAAGCTGGTCCAGCCACTGCGCGTAGGGTGCATTGGCTTCCACCGTGACCACGCCGGACAGGGTATGCACGCCACTGGACTGGAACCATAGCGCAGCCTGGCGATAAGGCGCCATCGCACGGCTGTCGTTCACCGCCAGGAAGGCCAGTTCGTTGGCACTGGCCGCAGCGCGCGCGCGCTGGGCCAGTTCCAGCAGGAGCAGCAAGGGGTTCTGCAGTGCGCCGTCGTTCATGCCGAGAGCGCCGCCAGACGGGCCGCAGCCGCACTGCGCGCCGCGCGCAGCTGTTCACCGAGACTTGACCGGCCGGCCGGTTCTGCATGCCATTCGCTGTGCTTACCGGCTTGCCCATCCTTGGAAACGACAATCTTGAACACCTGTGTTGCGATATGGCCTTTGCTGTCGCGCGCAATGACCTTGAAGCTCAGGGTGCCTTCGAAAGCCGGCGGTGACGTGCCTTCAAAGCGCCCGGTGCGGGCATCAAACCTGATCCATCCGGGAAGCGGTGAACCGTCCGCCGATTGCGCGCTCAACATGACGCTCGCGCTCTTGCTCGATTGGGCAAAGGCCTCGCTGCCTATCTGTACGGATATCCGCTGGCCGCTAGCGCTGCTGACATCCGGGATAGGCCGGTATGCCACCAGCGTATCGCCACCCGGCAGTTCCGGCACGATGGCGATCTGGAAGGTGACACCGGTCGATCCTTGTACATCCCTGAAGGCCGTTGCGCTTTGGCCGGGGTCGAATCCTGGAACCGGTGCCAGTGCGACGGTGGCTGGCAGAATGTCCAGCACTGGTTTGGGCGCGGCGCCCGGCCAACTGGAGGCAATGTCCCCGCCCATGCTGGTCAGCGGCAGCACCAATGGCGCCGTCGCATCCGGGTGGTCCTGCCCCTGCTGTTCATCCCCACCCGGAACGACGGTGAATGGCGCACTGGGCGGGGTAACTGCCATCATCGGTGTAACGGGCAAGGGAATCGCTGGCGGCACCGCAGTATTGATCACCAGCGTGGCGCCGCTATTGCCGGCGGTATCGCGCACGGCTACTTGTACGCTGCTGGCACCGTTGCTGTTCACGGACCAGGCTCGACCGATGGTGCTGACAGCAGACCAGGTGGTTCCGCCATCTAACGAAGCGTGCAAGGCTTCGCCGGCAGCCAAAGGGGCCGAGAGGGCACCGTCGACGATGCCATCCGTGCTTAGCGAGATGAGCGATGGCGCGGTGGTTGGTGCAGTGGTGTCCAGTGTGAATGCATGCTGCAGTGGCGTGCCGCTCCCACTGGCGCTGGTAACGCGCGCCATCAGGGTGTTGCTGCCATTGAGCGTCACGTTGGCGCTCCAGCTATTTCCGCTGGCATTTGCCGGGCTCCAGGTGGCGCCGCCGTCGACTGACACTTCCACCGTTTGGCCGTTGAACAGTGGGGCCGATAACGTTCCGCTCACGGTCTGTGCAGCCATGTTGGTGATGAAATCGCTGTTGCTGATGCCGCTATCGGCCGACAGCTGGAAGCCGGTAACCAGTGTTGTGGAGGCGATGCTTAGCTGGCCGGTGCCGCTGCTGGTATTGCCGGCGGGATCGGTGGCGGTCGCAAGGATGTCGTAGCTGCTGTTTTGAGCAAGGGCCAGGGTGCCGCTGGCGGGCGTGGCGCTGGAAAGGTCCAGGCTCCAGTGGCCACCGGCTGGGCTGACGATGTATGTCGCACCGCCGACCGTGACAGTAAGCGTCTCGCCGCTAGCAAGCGCAGCGCTGCCTGACAGCACCGGCGCCAGATCGCTACTGAACACGGTATCGGCAGATGGACTGACTGGCGCTGTCGTGTCGAAAACATAGGCTTGCATGTGGACCGGACCATCGTTGCCGGCGACGTCGCTGACTTTCACCAGCAGGGTATTGCTGGCACTGAGCGTCTGGCCGCCAAGCGACCAGCTACTCTGGCCGACGCTGGCGCTGGCGGCGTGCCAGGTGGCGCCATTGTCCAGGGAAACGTAAACGGTTTCGCCGGCCCCCAGGCTGGTGGACAGCGTGCCACTGAGGATTTGCGCCGCCACGCTGGTGATGAAATCGCTCGTGCTGCTGCCGCTGTCGTCGGAAAGAGATGCGCTGGCGATGGCGGTGGCCGGTGCCGTTGTGTCGAGCACGTAGGCCTTGCTGGTAATGGCGCCATCATTGCCGGCGGCATCTGTCATACGCAGCTGCAAGGTGTTGCTGCCGCGTAGCGTGATGCCATCCCAGTTCAGCGTCGTGCCGCTGACCTCGCTGGTGATGTCGGCCCAGGTGGCGCCGTTATCCAGCGAACCAAACAGCCGTTCGCCGCTTGCCATCGCGGCGCTCAGGTTGGCGCTGATGGTTTGCGCGCTGATGTTGGTGACCAGGTCGATATTGCTGATGCCGGTGTCGCTGGAGAAGGCGATATTGCTGAAAGCGGTAGCAGGGGCGGCGGTGTCCAGCACGTAGGCAAAGGAGGCGGCGCTGCCGGCGTTGCCGGCGGGGTCGACGACGCGCACTTGCAATGTATTGCTGCCGGTAAGTACGACGGGTGCGGCAAGCGACCAGCTGTTGCCTGAGGCAAGAGCGGTGGTCCAGGTGGCGCCGTTGTCCAGCGAGACTTGTACGCTGTCCCCGGCCGGCAGGCTCCCGGTCAGCGTGCCGCTGATGCTTTGCGCTGCCACATTGGTGATCAGGTCCGTGCTGGAAATGCCGGTATCGGCCGAGAATGCAGCCGTGCTTCCGGTGACGACAGGCGCAATGGTGTCGATATCAATGTTCTTGTTGGCGCCGAGCGAGCTGGCGGCGCCCGGTGCGGCCAGTGTCAAGGAGGCGCTTTGGCCGCTGGCGCCCGCGTCCGCAATGGTGGCGCCATTAAGGGAAAGGGCGCTGCTGCTGGTGTAATCGAGATCGGCGCTGTTTTCTCCCGCCATCACCGTATAGCTGAAGGTCAGGGTGCTGCTGCCGCTGCCGCCGCTGTACGTAGCGGTACCACCGGAGTTGAGTGCCAGCGTCGGCGTGCCGCCGGTAGTGTCAACGTTCACGGTGCCGCTGAAATCGACCGTGATGGTGATGGTGCTGCCAGTGCGATAGGCGCCGTCTGCGGTAGTCGAGCTGATGTTGGTGACACTGGGTTGCGAGCCATCGACCAGGATCGCTGCCGTGCTGCCGACGCTATTCAGCGTGTTGACGCCGATGTTTCCCGCCAAGTCGGATAGCACGCCGCCGTTGGATGTCATGGCGCCGACCGTGATGCCGTCGCTGTCGCTGTCGCCGTTGACCACGGTATAGCGGAACAGCAGGGCACTGGTGCCAGAGCCGGAAAGGTAGTTGGCATAGCGTGTGGTGGCGCCAATCACCATCGCGATACGCGGCGTGCCGCCACTGGTGTCCACGTATACGGCTTCGCTGAAGTTGACAGTAAAGTCCAGCGTATTGCCAGTGTAGTAGGTGGCGTTCGCCGGCACGGACACGGAATTGACCACTGGAGCAGTTGTATCCACTGTCACCGCAATGGCACTGGACGATGCAGAGACATTGCCGGCCGCGTCAGTTGCCGTTGCGGAGATGTTGTGGCTGCCCTCGCCAAGCGTGGTCGAAGTGTAGCTCCAGACACCACCGGTGGCGGTCACGCTGCCCAGCAGCACAGCGCCATCGTAGATCCTGACCGTGCTGCCATTCTCTGCGCTTCCCGTGAACGTAGGCGTGTTGACATTGGTGACCAGGTCGCTGCTGGAAATACCGCTGTCGATGGTCAGCACCGGCGCGGACGGCGCGGAAGGGACGCCGGTGTCCAGCACATAAGCTTGGCTGCTTGCCGCGCCCTGGTTGCCGGCGGCGTCCACTACCTTCAGCTGCAGGGTGTTGCTGCCTGTGAGGGTAACGCCCGTCCAGCTCAGCGCGGTGCCGCTGACGTTGCTGGTGATGTTCGTCCATGTGCTGCCGCCATCGAGCGAACCGTACAGGATATCGCCTCCTGCCAGGCTGCCACTCAATGTGGCACTGATGGTCTGGCTGGCGGAATTTGTGATGAAGTCGCCAGCGGCTCCACTGTCGTTGGAGAAAGCCAGGCCGCTGAACGTCGTGCTGGGCGCCGTGGCGTCGTAGACATAGGCCTGGACTAGCACGGTGCCGTCGTTTCCGGCAGTGTCGGATACCTTGATGCGCATATTGTTACTGGCGGTGAGCGTGACGCCTGCCAGCGACCAAGTGTTCGTGCCGACCGTCGTGGTGGCCGCGGTCCAGGTGGCGCCGTTGTTCATCGAGACGTACACCGTCTCGCCGGATTGCAGGTTGGCCGACAGCGTCCCACTGACCGTTTGCGACGCGACGTTGGTGTTGAAGTCGCTGCCGGAACTGCCGCTGTCGTTCGAGAAGCTGACGGTGCTGATCGTGGTGGCCGGCGCGACGGTATCCAGCGTATAGCTCTTGCTGTAGGTGCTGCTGTCGTTGCCGGCAGCGTCGGTCACCTTCAGCATCAGGGTATTGGTCCCGCTGCCGAGCGTGGCCCCGTTCCACGTCAGCGTGGTGCCGGAGACCTTGGCGGTGATATCGGCCCAGGTGCTGCCACCATCGAGCGAGCCCTTGAGCACATCGCCCGCGCTCAGCGTACTGCCGAGGGTGGCGCTGATGGTCTGGCTGGAGACGTTGGTGATGAAATCGGTGTTGCTGGCGCCGGTATCGGTTCCCAGCGCCGCGTTGCTGAAGGTGGTGGCCGGCGCCGTGGTGTCCAGGGTGTAGGTGTGCGTATAGGCCGTACTGGAGGTATTGGAATTGGAAACGCGGGCCTGAAAGGTATTGCTGCCGGACAGGGTGGTGGTGGTGCTCCAGCTGCTGGAGCCGACGGTGTAGCTGGTGGCATCGCTCCAGGTATTGCCGTTGTCAAAAGAGACCTGCACCTTTTCGCCCGTGCCCAGCGCGCTGCTCAACGTACCGCTGATCGTCTGGCTGGCAACGTTGGTGATGAAGTCGCTGCTGCTGGTGCCGCTATCGGACGACAGCGAGGCGCTGTTGACCACGGCGGCCGGCGCTATCGTCTGGATGTTGATGAAATTAAAATTCTGGAAAAGGGTGAAATCATTTGCGGTCAGCACGATGCTGACTACGTTCCTGACCGTGCTGCCCAAACCTGAGAGGGTTTGCCAGCTGCCGTTTGCCACCCCCGGTGACACCGTGTTGGTATGGTTGCCGGCATCGGTGTATTGGATGCTTATTCCGCTGGCATTGGTGCCTACATCAAGGCCGCTCAGGTCGAACATATAACCAGACTGGGCCGAGATGGTCAGCTTGACGCCACTCCCGGTACTGGTATCGAATGCATACAATCCGTCTGGCCCGAAGGATGCATCCATGCCGACGCCGAAGCTCGGGTCGCCGGCAAAGGTAAAGGTAACGCCATTGACGCTCTTGGTGAACTGGTAGTTCGAATAATCGGCGTCGCTGTTGGTGATGGTGACCAGGGTCAGCAAGTCCTGGTAGTCACTGATGCGCAGCGCCTCGGTTTCAATCTTGCCCGCACGGACTTCAAGCCCCCAGTTGCCGCCTTTGCCGGCGGCGCCGGTCGCGTCGGTCGACGCCGCCACATCGGCGCCGGTCGCGCGTGCCAGGCCATCCAGCAGCGCAGTGCCTTTGCCACCGGCGGCGACATCGCAGGCATAGAACAGCAGGTCGCCGTCGCTGGACAGCGCCTTGCCCAGTTGCGCCAGTTCCCGCTGGGTCGCGGCCGACGACAGCGAGCTCTCGCTCAGGTGCATGGTGCCGAGATCGACCACACCTTGCGCGCCGTGCGACAGGATGTGAATCGCGTCGACATTGCTTTGGCTGGCAGCCCATTGCGCGATTTGCGCCAGGCCGTCCTTGCTGCCGTCGAATTCGACGATGCCGACGCCGGCGCGCAGGCCGGCTTCCAGGGTCTTGTAGTTGGCCAGCGAGGTATCGACGATCGCCACTTCCTTCTTGCCTTGGTCCTTGGCCGGCTCGGCCGCCCGCACCGTGACCGCGGGCGGGACCGGCGGTGCTTCGTGCGCCTGGGCGGCATGCGCAGCATCGGCGACAGCACCGTCGAACATGAAACGCTGCTCCAGCGGCAGCAGTTGGGAGCTGCGGCGCAGGGGGCGGCGGCGTCGATCGGCGGGGAAGGATGAATCGTTCATGTCAGGCTCCAGGGGATGCGCCGGTGGCGCGAGGTGCGGCAAATTTGGCCAAATGGTCGGCGACTTTCCGGTCCAGTCCGGGGCGCCATTCGGCGGGCATGAGGGCCAGGACACTGGCCAGCAGTTTTTCAGCCGGGGCCGGGTCGGCCAGGCTGGCCTTGGCTGCGCTGGCCCACAGGTAGGCCTTGGCCAGGTGTACTGCGCTGGGCGCGCCGGTGTCGGCTTGCGGTGGCAGATGGGCATACAGGACGGCGGTAGGCAGGTAGGCTGCGGCGTAGCCGGCGGCAGCCAGGGCTTCCATATTGCCCAGCGCCGCATTGCTGTCGACCGGGCCGCCATCACCCTGGGACTGCATGATGGCCAGCTGGTACCGTGCCTCGGGCAGGTTGTGTCCCGCAGCCAGTTGGTACCAGTGGCGCGCGCCGGCAAGATCGCGCGGCACGTCGGGATCGTTTTGCAGGTAATTGGCCAGCAACAGCATGGCCGGCGGCGAATTGGCCATCGCGGCCTGGCCGCACAGGTTCAGGCCGCGCACCACATCCCTGGCAACGTAACGACCACGGATGTAGAACTCGGCTGCCGAACACAGCGAGATCTTGTGGCCGCCATCGGCAGCGGCCAGGTATTCGGCCAGCGCGGCGCCCGCGTTTCCAGGTACGTCGGGTGTGCGCATCAGGCAGGTCGCACTGTAGTGCTGGGCGGTCGGAATCTTGCCCCTGGCAGCCTTGGCAAACCAGGCACAGGCGGCATCCTGGTCAACGGGGCGGCCCCAGCCAATTTGGTGAAACAGCCCGAGCATGAATTGAGCCAGTGGATTCTTGCCACTCTGGCGCAGGAATGCAGGATAGGCGTGCGCATAATCGCCTTTGTCCAGCAAAGCGTAGGCGGCATGCAGCGGCTCCGCATGGTCGGATGCCTTTTTTGCGCTCGCTGGCGCCGCAGACAGCGCGGCGGCGAGCAGGAGGGAAATGCGAATAGACTGCATATCGTTCCACTGGCCGCTCTCCCTGAAGAGCGGCCGCGTTGCTTTAGTTGCGGGAAGGGTAAACGCCCTGGGTGGAAATAAAGTAATTCATCACAAGGTAAGGCTGCATATTGCTGAACGGCGTGCTACCGCCGGCCGGGCCGGTGTTGCCGCTGCCCGGCGCGGTGCCGCTCAGCGTGGCGCTGGCCGATGCCGGCAGGGTGACGGGGATCGTGCTGGTGGAGCTCACCGCGATGCTGCCGCCGAAGGTGCCCGCCGCCATGTTGACGTCAGGCGCGGTAGTCGAGTAAATCTTGTTGCTTGGGGAGGCCGTAGTCGCCAGTGCAGCACCTCCGGGAGCCGAGGCTGTACCGTTGCCACTGAACGCTTTCAGCGTCAGGGCGCTGGTATTCGCCGTGAAGGTCGCACCGCTCAGCGCGGCGGTGGCGCCGGTGGCTTTGCTCAGGTCGAGCGTGACCGCGACGCCGTTCAGGCTGGCCGCGCCGGAGCTATGGACGTGGAGAGGCATTTGCGCCATCGTCAGGGTGGCGTTGGCAACGCCGCCAGCTTGGCCCACGGTATAGGGGATGCCATCGGCACCGGTGCCCGCGCCTACCACCACGCGGCCGCGCAGGTCGGGCAGGGCGAACGTGCTCTGCCCGTTGCCGCCATAGGTCGTGCCAAGCAGGGAGAACAAGGCGGAGTTTTGCGAGATGTTCAGCAGCTGACCGGCGGCCGGCAGAAAACCGCGGAAGTCATTGCTGCTCCAGGCCATGATGCAGACTGACGACAAATACGGTTCTGCCGAGCAGGCATAGGCGGCGCTGTTCCAGCCAGCGGCAGCAGCCAGGGTCGCAGTCAGGGTGAGACAACGGGTGATGCGGTGAGAGCGCGAATTCATTGGATCCCCTTTCTTTCCGTTGTGGTAAAAGATCACTTCGGCGTTGGCGGTGTCATCAGCACTTTGCCGCTCATGCCGGCGATCAGCTCGCCGTAGCGGCCTTCGATGACTGCTGTTAATTTGACCGACTGGCTGACCGGGTCGACTTTGGCAGCGATACGCTGCACCTTGGCCGGGTAGGTCTTGCCGGTTTCATCGATACTGACCTGGAAGGCGCTGCCGCTGTGCACCCAGTTGAGCCAGCGCGACGGCACAATGAATTCCAGTTCCAGCGCGCTGTCGTCGATGATCTCCATCAATGCCTGGCCGGGCTGCACATATTGCTGCTCACGCGCCTTTTGCTCGGCGATGCGCCCGGCAAATGGCGCGCTGACCTGGCACTTGCCCAGCAGCGCGCGGCTGGCCCCCACTTCGGCCTGGGCCTTCAGCATTTCCGCCTTCGACACGTCCAGTTCGACCTTGCCAACCGAATTCAGTTGAGCCAGCTTCTGGTTGCCCTTCCAGTTGGTGTCGGCCGCCATCAGCGCCGCCTCGGCCTTGGCCTGCTGCGCTTGCTGCAGCGTGCAGTCGAACTGCACCAGCAACTGGCCCTGCTTGAAAGATGCGCCTTCGGCCAGCGGCAGGCGATTGATCTTGGCGCCAATCTCGGCGGCAAGGGTCGTGTAGCGGCGCGGCATCAACTGGGCACGGATCTCACGGCTATCGAGCGCAGCGCCGACCGTTGGCGGCGTGGCGGCCTGGGTGCTCAACAGGGGTAGGGTGGCAGCTGCCAGCAGGCTGGCCAGAGTGGTGCGTCCAGCGCTCATTTACCGTCCTCAAGCGGCGGCAGCTGGCCCTGGTTCCAGCGTTGCAGCGACTGCCCGACGGCCGCGGTCAGCTGGTCCAGCGGCATGGTGGCGGCACCTGCGATGGCCGGCTCCATGCCCAGCGTCGCCTGCAGGCGCGAGGCAGCGGCCTGTGCGTTGGACAGCGCCTGGTAGCGGCGCAGCTGCGACAGGACAGTGCTGCTCTGCTGCGAAATGCGGTCCAGGGCCGACTGCTTCTGCACTTCGGCCTGGTTGGCGACGTGCTGAGCGATGCGATTGTCGACGCCCGCAATGGCGTCGGCGCGCTCGTACTGGCGGATCGTGTTGGCATATTGCAGGCGCGCGATATGCAGTTGGCTCAGCACGGCCATCTGGGTCGCCATGCGGCGCTGGTTGGCCAGCGCAACACCATCATCGGCCAGGCGCATCTGTGCCGGGGCCGATAGCAAGCCCAGGAGGTTGAAGGAAACCTGTGCGCCGGCTTCGTTCCAGTTGCGGTGGATCAGGTAGTCGTCATTGCTGTGCTTGACGCCATAGTTGAACGACAGGCCAGGGAAGATCTTCAGCAGCGCACGACGGGTTTCCTGCTGGGCGATGCGGGCGTTGTAGATGCCCTCGCGCAGGTCCGGGTTGCGCAATAATGCGTACTCTTCCAGACGATCGACCGGCTGCTGCAGCCAAGCAGCGTTGACTTCGCTGGCCGGCTCGACCACGGTGTAGTCAGCTGTCAGCGGCAAGTTTGCCAGGGTGGCCAACTCGACCTTGCCGGTCGATAGCTCCTGGTCGATCGTTTCCAGCAGGCGCAGGTTTTCCAGCAGCTGGCGTTGGTAACGCAGCGGTTCCAGCGGCGTACGGATGCGGTCGTCCTCAGCCTTGCGTGCATCCTTGAGCGCCGCTTCGGAATCGGCAATGGTCTGGCGCAGCTGCGGCAGCAGTTTTTGCGCCGCCACGACCCGCCAGTAGGCCGAGCGAACGTCCTGCACCAGGTTATTCAGGGCCTTGCGATGGCGCTCGGCGGCGATCAATACACGGTCGGCGTTCTGGCGGGCGGCGTAATAGCTTTGGCCGAAGTCGAGCAGGCTCCAGGAAATGCCAATTTCAGTATTCAGCGCTTGGCGTTCGGAAGAAATATACGGGTGGGCCAGCGACGGTTCACCGGTGACCGAATCGGTGCTGCGCGTGATCAGGTCGTTGCTGCGGTCGCGGTAGCCGGCCGAGGCTACCAGCCTGGGCAGCATATCGTATTTGCCTGCTTCAAAGCTGTCCTGAGCCACTGCCAGTTCCATGGCCCGGAAGCGGCGGTCAGCGTTGTATTTGATGGCGCGGGCGATGGCGTTGTCCAAGGTCAGCGGGCCGTTCAGCGGCTCGACGTCGCGGGCCAGGGCGGTTTTGTCCTCCTGCAGGGTGGCGCGCACTTCAGGCAACGTCAACTTGGCGCTATCGACGTTCAGCGTCGAGCAGCCTGAAAGGATTAGCAGGCTTGCGGCGCCAAGCGCGATTTTGTTTATTGGACGATATTTATTTTGAAGCTTGCAAGGGACGGAGCGCATTAATTTGATTTCTCAGGTTAATGGTGCCAGGTTATCGAGGAGGTAAGGGTTTGGCTTATTGGCGCATAGGATCATAAAATACATGGGATTTTAGACTTGCCTCTGGAAAAACAATATTCTGTTACGCTTCCGAACGAATGTGTAGGATTTCCGCAACCTTCAGGAAAAGGAGGCTGGGCTTGAACTTAGGCTTTCAATTCAACATGTGAGCATTGGAGAGAATTAAACGGGAAGGCGGGCGCATGCTTTTCTACTGTTATAAAAGTATTAATACGTCCTTGCGTTGATAACCAATTATCAGTCCATTTTGTCCGGCTCGTAATTCGCAAGTGTTGCGAAACTCCAAGCAATTCAAGGAGCGGCAACGAAATATTCCGCGAAGTAAATATTTGGAGAGAATTCCAGGCAGGGGACTCGGGCACACTTGCCGAGCTATAGGTCGTAGCGGCACAGCGGGCCGCCCGCTGGTTCACCACCCCGAGGAGAACCTCCATGCAGATTCCATTGTTGGGCAAGACCATCAAGCCGATTACCGGACGCAGCCTGAAGTTCGTCGAGGAAGACAAGTCGGCCGCACGCGCCATGGCGCAAGCGGCCATCAACGTGGAGTTGTTCACCATCCCCTTGTACATGAGCACCATGTACTCGATCCACGGCATGCACCAGATCAATTCCGACGGCACCACCTACTACAAGGGCCGCGAATGGCCGGGCATGTCGACCCGCGCCATGCCGGGCACGCCGAACGCCAAGGCATTCAACATCATCTTCAGTGTGTTCATCCAGGAGATGCTGCATTTGCAGATGGCTTCCAACATCGCCACGGCGCTGGACGTCAAGGCCTCCTTCACCAGCCTGTCGCTGCAGACGAAAGAGCATGGCTGGCATTGCTATGGACCCGACTGCAGTGTGATTCCCCACATCGTCGACCTGAAGAACACCAGTAACTACAGCCATGTGCGCGTCAACCTGGAAGCGCTGAACGAAAACCAGTGCAAGCTGTTCCTGGCCATCGAGCAGCCGGAAAAGGATGCGCGCAAGGAGCTGGAAGCCGATCCTGAGAACGCGAAGAGGTATTTCCCCGAGGTCCCGTTCGCGGGCTGGCAGGTGGACTACACTGA
The DNA here is from genome assembly GCF_049913255.1 of Pseudoduganella sp. R-43. Taxonomy (NCBI): domain Bacteria; kingdom Pseudomonadati; phylum Pseudomonadota; class Betaproteobacteria; order Burkholderiales; family Oxalobacteraceae; genus Pseudoduganella; species Pseudoduganella sp. R-43. The sequence goes on along the minus strand of NZ_CP183988.1, from coordinate 3,965,822 downwards.
GCGCAACCTGCCGATGTTCGGCACCATCGGCTGGATGTACGAATGCTATGCCCAGTACCTGAGCATCGAATATGCGGATGGCGAGTCGCTGTTTACGAAAATGTTCCGCGCCGGCTCGGTGCAGCAGGACATGTTCAACTCCAAGGCCGATGGCCACCCGAAGAAAGAGTTCCCGCGCTTCGACACCTTGCTGACGACGGAAGACCAGGGCAGCGCCGCCACCGCCTTCGACAAGGTGATCGACATGATGAGTGCGATCTCCGACCAGGGGGAGGGCAATACCATCGAGATCCAGCGCTACCGCAAGCAACGCCTGTTGACTGCGGTGGATGGGAAATACCAGGAAGATCGCGCCGCGCTGGAAGCGGACTATCCATCCTACGACCAGGACGGCAAGCAGGCGCCGTCGCGCGATGCCGCGGCGCGCGGCGACAGCAAAAAGCAGGACCATTTCGAGCGCTTTCTGGAAGTGCGCGAAATCCTCAAGCAGGTCGTGACCTGGGAATCGTGGCATGCGGCATGGGACAAGGAGGGCAAGGGCTGGAGCGCCGCCGACCTGACCAACGCGCAGTACGATCCCGAAACGGCGCCCCACAACATCCCCACGCCGCAGCAGGTAGCCGATGCGCTCAATCGCCTGAAGGCGCAGGGTTCCGCCACCCGCAAGATGCTGAGCGAGGTGGCCGTGGGCGCCATCGCCGGCATCACCACGGTGCTCGACACATACTGGCAGGACCAGGGCGCCAGCTTCCCCTATCCATCGATGGTGGGATCGGGTGACCGCATGTCGATCTGCTGGGCCATCACGGGGCAGTCGGCGGACCTGCGCCACGGCCTGGACGCGCCCGGCAAGGATACCTTGTACCACGCCTGCCAGGGCCTGTCGCTGGCCAAGCCGGATACCGGCGCCAGCTGTGCGGCAATCGAGATCTACCATACCTGCCGCGGTTCCAACGGTTGCCATGCACAGGGCGGCTGCGGCTTCGCGCAGCGCGATACGGGAGGCGGAGGACTGTGCGGCGCCAAGGTGGCGCAGGCGCCTGCTGCAGGCAGCACCGGAAAAGTGACGCCATACAGCGCGCCGAGCGACAACAAGTGCGCCAGCTTCGGCGGCTGCGCGGTGCCGATTTCGGCCTCGCAGCTGTATCCGGAGACGGCGCCGCCTCCGGCCATGAAGCTGTACGACTTCGAGGGGCCGGACCACCAGGCGGTGCCGCTGGGGCAGACCATGGCGTTCACCAAGGGCGACTCGGTGTACGAGAAGGCATGGGAAGCCTACAAGGCGGTAATGGCCAAGCGCGGCGCCCCGGTGACGGCGCCCATGCCGGAGCCGACCGACCTGCGCGTGGCCCTGCCGCCATCCACCTGATGGCAGGCGAAGCGCCCGACAATGTGCGCCAGCGCCTGGGCCTGCCCAATCTTGGGCTCGGCCTGGGCCTGCGCACGCCGCATTTTCAGCACATCCTGGCGCATGGTCCCGGTGTCGACTGGTTCGAAATCATCAGCGAGAATTTCATCGGCCACCACGGCCATGCGCGTCATGTGCTGGAGACCGTGGCGTGCCAGGTGCCGCTGGTCATGCACGGAGTGTCGCTGTCGATCGGCAGCACGGCGCCGCTCAACTTCGCCTATCTGGACGGATTGAAGCGGCTGGCCGGCGACATCGGGCCGGCCTGGGTCTCGGACCACCTGTGCTGGACCGGCGTGGCGTCGCACAACGCGCACGACCTGCTGCCGCTGCCGTTGACGGACGCCTGCCTGGCCCACGTGACAGCGCGCGTGCGCCAGGTGCAGGACTACCTGGAGCGCCCGCTGGTCCTGGAGAATCCCAGCAGCTATGCGGAGTTCCGCGTCTCGCAGATGCCGGAATGGGAGTTCCTCGGACGGCTGGCGGAAGCCACCGGCTGTGGCTTGCTGCTCGACGTGAACAATGTGTACGTTTCGGCCTTCAACCATGGCTTTGACGCGGCGGAATACATCCGGCGCCTGCCGCACGAGCGCATCGTCCAGATCCACCTGGCCGGGCCGGCGGACTGCGGCGCCTACCTGGTCGACACGCACGATGCGCCGGTGCCCGGGCCGGTATGGCAGCTGTACGCGCTGGCCCAGCGCTTGACAGGCGGGGTGTCGACCCTGCTGGAATGGGACGCGAAGATTCCCTCCTACCCGGAATTGCTGGACGAACTGGGTAAGGCGCGCCAGGTCCTCAACGGCGGGATGCCGCAGAGCGTTGCCGCGGCGCGCCGCGAAGACGCCGTTTCGACGCCGCTCGATTTCTGCCTGGGGCAGGGGGATGGCGTCGATGTCTCTGCCTGATTTGCAAGCCTGGTTCCTGACGGTGATGACATCGCCGGGTGGCGTCGAGCAGGGGCAGGCGCTGGCGTTGCAACGCCATGGCTGGCGCCTGGACGACGTGATCGCCCACGGCCATGGGGCAGCGCCTGCCGCGCGCATGCGCATCTACGCCGACGGCTATGTGCTGCGACTGCTGGACTGCCTGCGCGCCGACTACCCACTGCTGCACAAGCTGTTGGGCGAGGACTTGTTTTCCTTCTTTGCGAGAGGCTACATCTGGCGCCATCCTCCATCCACCACATCGCTGTATGACCTGGGCGCGGGTTTTGCCGGCTTCCTGGCCGCAAGCCAGGCGGGACAGGGCGCCGATGGGGCACTGCGGTTGCCGGTCGCGCTGGCGCAGTTGGAGCGCGCCTGCACCGAGGCTGGCCGAGCGCCCGGGCTGGAGGCTGCCGGCCGCGCCGCCGGGCAAGCCGTCTCGCCGCTGGATTGGTTGATGGGGTGCGATCCCTTGCTGCGCACGCCGGCCTGCCTGCGCCTGCTGGACCTGGACGTGCCGGCGCTTGACTATGCGCGCGCCCTGCGTGCCGCCGCCGACGTACCGCCCGCGCCGGCACGCGCACGTTCGCTGCTCGCCGTGACGCGCATGGCATTCCGCGTCGGCATGAAGGAACTGCAGGAGTGGCAATACCATTTCCTGGCCCGGCTGGTGGCCGCCGGTCCCGAGGGCATGCTAGCCAGCCAGTGTTTGCCACTGGCGGCGCGGCACGCCGATTTGTCCGAGCACGACATGCGGGCCAACCTGCTGGCCTGGCTGCCCGGTGCCTTGGCGGCGGGCCTGATTCATAGTCTCCCTGCAGGCAATGAGCCGGACAAGGGGCGCGCGGCAGGTGGATGCGATCCATTTGCCGCGGCTTCACAGGATTAGCGTCGGCGTCGCGTGAATCCGGAGGCAGCAAATCCCGCCAGCATCAGCGACAACGTCCCTGGCAAGCCTACGGCCCGGGTGGAAGCTTCGACATCGATGTTGTCGATCTGGGTGAAGGCGCCGGAGCTGATGCGCAGTTCCATGATGCCGGTCAAGGCCGTGGCCCAGATGCCTGCGTCCTGGATGACGCCAACCAGTTTCCCATCGGCGGAGACGGAGCTCCAGTCTGCGAAGTAGTCAAAGCCACTCAGGTTGAACAAGCCGCCACCGATGCGGGTCAGCGTGACGAACGTGTCGGAGCCGTTGTCAAGGCCGTCATGCCAGTTGTAGGTCTGCGGTTCGAAAGTACCGCTGCCAACATTGGCCGCACCTGGTGCTGCATTAGGGGCGTGCAGGGTTAGCTGGAAACCCGACTCCTCGTACTTCAGGTTCGGTCCATCGTAGCGCATGCTGTCCGCCAGCGGAAAGCCGTCGCCATACATCATCTCGGTAAGCTTGCTGAACTCCAGGACGGTCGCGCTAGCGCTGCTTGCTGCCATGCTGAAGCACAAGGCGGCCAGGATAGTATTGAGTTTCACGGTTTCTCCCTTTTTCAATAGCTGAACACGACGCCACGGCCTGCGGCGCTGGCAAACACGCGTCCCGGCACGGACTGGTCGGCTGCGAGGTTGCCGAGGCCCGCGTATTGGTGCTTGTCGTCGTTGATACGGCGCCAGGTCGCGCCGCCATCGTCGGAACGATGCACGCCCCATACGTTGCTGATGGTGCCAACGATGTAGATGGTCGAGGAATAAGTGGCGCCGGCAGTCGCCTTGCCCAGCGCGATCGAAGTCGCACCGTATACTTCCGGGTACATCCACGCCGGCTGGTTGCCCCAGTCGGGCGCCGTGGCCTGCAGCCTGGTCCAGCTCACGCCCGAATCGGTCGAGTGGAGGAGGCTGAAGCCATCAGCCACCCAGATGTCGCCCTCGGCATTCGGGTTGACGGCGACCGACGAGTGGGAGAAATCTGCAACCCGCGCTCCGGCAGCAGTGAAGGCGGTGCTCTCGGTGAAGGTGTGGCCGCCGTCGATCGAGTACCAGAAGTGCGCAGTATCGGACCACTGGTTCCACCATGCGCCGCCCGAGTTGAAGGCGTACACCTTGAGTGGATTCTTGCGGTCGGCAACGATGCGGTAGCCGCGGTTGATACCCACCGCACTGAGGGCTGGCAGGTTGGTATAGGCCCAGCTGGCGCCGTTATTGGTGGTGTAGGCGGGCCGCGAGTTGGCAGGCGCCCAGACAATGTTCCCTGGCTTGGTCACGGCGATGTTCGATTCGCCTCCCTGGCTGGCCAGGGCATCCGGGTGGTTGGCGGCAAATGCCGTCCAGGTCACGCCGGAGTCGGTGGAGTATGCGCCGGCGACGTTCGGCGTGTTCCACACCGGCGTGCCGATCGCAGCGATGTAAGCGGGGGCAGACCACGCCATGTCGGCGCTGTTGCCATTGCCGAACCATCCGCGGGGGCCGCGCGTTGGCGTTTTCAGGAGTTCGGTCTGGACGTGCATGCCGATATCGCCCGAACTTCTCAGCAGGGTGTAGCTGGCCCCCTTTGGTGGCGTCATCAGGGCAAGAGTGGCGGTTTCTTCGAGGCCGGTGACCGCGAGATTCCAGCTGGGCGAGGCTGCTGAAGCGTTCCTGGTTTCCCAGACCCCGCCGCCGAATACGTGCAGGATGCGGTCTGGGTTGTGCGGGTCGATTTCGACATCGTCCACCCAGCCGGAAAAGTCGACGTCAGCCGGGGTATGGGGCGTCATCGAAGCGATTTCACGCCAGGTCAGGCCCGCGTCGTCCGAGAGCTGGACGATAGGCTGGCCCTGCCAGTTGCCCCAGGAATTCGTGACGCCGAGCGCAATCCGGGTGGCCGGTCCCGAGCCGGAGACTGACAGGCCGCCCATGCCGAAGTTGACCCACTGTTGCGTATCGTAGCTTTTCAACAGGGTCCAGTTGCTGCCGTCGAACTTGTAAAGCTTTGCCGGACCGCCAGCGCCTGGGCCCATATCGCGGGTGAACGCGACATAGATCATGCCGTCTTTGGCACGGGCCATGTGCGGGATGTGGTATCCGGTCACCGGGGTGGGTACACCCGTCCAGCTTGCGCCGCCGTCGTTCGACTTGTACAGGTTGAAGGCCAGGCCTGCCGCAGTTGCATAATCGGGACCGACGGCAGCGTAAAGACCCTGCGTGGCAGTGCCTGCGCCGGTGCTCGAGGTGTCGAACAACACTGCTTCGATGCCGGCCGAGGTGCGTCCGGGCAGCGAGGGGATCTGCTCGGCGGGATACTGGAACGACGACAGCGCGCTGACTTGCGCCCAGGTCTGGCCATAGTCCGCGCTCTTCCAGAGACCGGCAGTGCGCGAACCGTAATACAGGACGGCGGACTGGTTCGGATCGACCATCAGGCGTTCGCCGATGGCGCGGCCCGGGTCGTTGGACCCGACGCGGAAGGGGAGATCGACGTGGGTCCAGTTATCGCCGCGATCCGTTGAAACATACAGGCGGCCATTGGTGCCGGCCCAGTCATACATTCCCGTGACCAGGTACACGCGCTTGTCGTCGTTGGCGTCCAGCGCGATGCTTTCCGCACCGTTGAAAAATTCTTCCCTGATCCCGAAGCCGTCGGTGATCGGGGTCCAGGCTGAGGTCGCCGCATCCCAGCGGTAGCTGCCGCCCATGTCAGTACGCGCGTACAGCACGTTGGGGTTGGTGGGGTGAAAGACCAGCCCGGGTACATAGCCGCTGCCGCCGTACTTCACGTTCATCCAGCGCGTGCCTGTTGCCGTGGTAGTGCTGGTGCTGGCGCTGGTGCTGGCGGTGACAGTGGCGGCGAAAGCAGGCGACTGGGTAGACGGACTACTGCCGCCTCCACAGGCCGCCACCAGGCCGGCCATGAGGCAGGCGAGGGCGAGAGTTTGCTTCTTCATCCTTTGGCTCCAAGAGAATTTATTGAACTGCGATTGTTGGAATGACAGACCGTTCGGCCGGTCCAGCCCAGCCTACGCGGAAGCCGGGACGGGGTGTCGCATTCGCGTTTGCAAATCCTTGAATGTGCAGAAAGTTGAAGAGATTTACACGCTATTGGAAGGTGACGCGGAAGCTGGCTGCCATTGTGTCCAGCCGGCCGGCAGGCAGGCGGATTGTCAAGGCCTCGTCAGACAGTTCCCAGGACAGCGGGGCTGGACTGCCCAACAGGGTGACAGTCTTTATTGGCCGCGGCTCCAATCCGGCCTTCCGGCCCAGCGATTGGACGCGCACCTCGGTTCCGGGCGTGCCAAGGGTGATGGCGTATAGAGCTCCATCCTTGGCGGTAAAGCGGATATCCTGCGGTGTATAGGCGGCGTTCTCATTGAAATGGCCGGACGACGCCTTGGTCGGCCCTTCGCCAAAGACTTTCCAGGGGCGAGTCCCATAGATCGCATCGCCATTGACCGCCATCCACTCTGCCATCTCCTTCAGGAAACGCATCGGCTCGGGCGGCAAGCTGCCGTCCGGGTACTGCACCACGTTCAGCAGCAGGTTGCCGTTCTTGCTGACGATATCGGCCAGCATATGCACCACCTCGCTGGTGCTCTTGTATTTATAGCCTTCGCTGTAGAACCAGTCGCCGATCGAGGTGTCGGTCTGCCAGGGACGGGGATTGATGCCGTCCATGACGCCGCGCTCCACGTCCTGCACGCCGGCTTCGCGGATGAATTCGCCCGAGCCGATATCCTTGTGGTTGTACACCGCTTCCAGCTTGCCGCCGTGCTTGGCGGCGTTGGCATTGTAGAAGTTGGCCACCAGGGTGCGGCCCACTTTATCGAAGGGAATGCCGCCATCGGAATAGAGCAGGTCGGGCTGGTAGCGCGTCACCAGGTCGGTGATGCGGTTGAACCACTCCTGCTGGAAGCGGGCATCGGTGGTGTACCAGGTGCTTGAATTGCGGTAGGGCTGGTCGGTCGGGCGGTGATAGAGCGATGTGTATTTTGGATCGGCGCCGTCATATGGCACACCCAGCATGGGCCAGGCCTGGTCGTAGCCATGGCTTGGTGCGAACCAGCTGTAGCTTGCGCCCAGGTGTTCCGATACGCCAAAGCGCAGGCCAGCCTTCAACGCGGCTTTCTTCCAGTCGCCGACGATGTCGCGCTTCGGCCCCATCTTGACTGCGTTCCATTCATGAAAGCGCGAGTCCCACAAATCGAAGTTGTCGTGATGGACGGCCATGCTGACGAAATAGCGCGCACCTGCCTTCTTGTACAGGGCCATCAAGGCATCGGGATCGAATTTCTCCGCTTTCCAGAGGGGGATGATGTCCTTGTAGCCGGACTTGGACGGATGCCCATAGTGTTCAAGATGGTGTTTGTACTGATCGGTCCCGTAGATGTACATATTGCGCGCATACCAGTCGCCCGCGCGCGGCACGGATTGTGGCCCCCAGTGCGACCAAATGCCGAACTTCGCGTCGCGGAACCAGTCGGGAGCCTGGTAAGTTTTGAACGTTGCTGCGTCCGCGCGGAATGGCCCCGGAACGCTGGTTAACTGTAGGGTGGAATCCTCGGCGTGGACAGCCGAGAGTGGGATGCACGAGGTGAGCAGTGGCACGGCAAAGGCCAGCAATGTGGCGCGGCGATTCGGCATTCGGTCTCCGGATGTTAAGAACTTGTAGGGATGGAGACAGGTTAGAAGCAAACGGTTGCATGGACAAGCGATACCAGGGCACTGGAGTTCAGAGTACGAAATTTCGTTGGCCAGCTTGGTAACTTTCGCAATCGCCTCGCCTCTGGCACCGCTCGCACAATGGATTGATCCATCCCGCGGCCACGCTCGGCAATGTGCCCCCGTTTTTCCAGTTGTTGAATTTCATTGAATGCGTTGACCATTTTCGCAATTGCAGTGCGATGCGGATGCTCGCAGAATGCGAGGCTAAAAATTCCGAATGCACCCCGCACAGTCATGAAATTCAATTCAATCGCTGCCGCGTGCACGCTGGCGCTAGCCTCCTTCTCCAATGCCGATGTTTGGGCGCAATCTGCGGAAGGCCATCCCGGATGGCCTGGCGCCGGACAGCTATTTGTCGGCACCAACTACCAACCCTTCGACCGTAGGGACCGCGATCAGATTGAGCGCGACATCCAGCGCATGAAGCAGGCTGGGATGAAAGTGGTGCGCATGGGCGACCTGGCCTGGGATGCCTTCGAGCCAGCCGAGGGGAAATTCGACTTCAGGCTGTTCGACTGGATCATGGACCGGATGCAGGCCGCCGGCCTGAAGGTCATCATGGATATCCCGGGACAGCCGGCGCCGGTATGGCTGCACAAGAAGTATCCCGGCGTCGGCATCGTCACCGAGCGCGGTGCGTGGCTCGATCCGGTCGAGCGTTACATGGACGATACCAGCGACCCCGACTACCGGCGCCTGCTGTTACGCCTGGCCGACACCATGACCAGGCGCTATGCGAAGCACCCGGCGCTGTTCGCCATCGGCTACAACAACGAAAGCGGCAATGGCATGGTGTCGTACTCCGAGGCTGACCGCAAGCGCTTCATCCGCTGGCTCAAACGCAAGTACGGTAGCCTGGCCGCCTTGAACAAGGCCTGGGCTGCGCAGCGCTGGTCGCGCCACCTCAGTAACTGGGATGAGGTGCGCCTGCCGTATATCGAAGGCGCTGGTCCCTACGAGCGCTACCTCGACATGCGTCGTTTCTGGTCCGACCAGACTGTTGAAGTGCTGGAGCTGCTCGAAGCGGTACGCAAGAAAAATGTGCCGGACAAGCCCGCCATCTCCAACCTATGGGACAGCGCAGGGCGCAAGGGCTTCGACTATTTGGCCACGTACCGCAATTATGTGAGCTACGGCGCGATGGGCTTCTACCCTGGCGATCCGCTGGGCGCCGGCTTCGAAGCGACGATGATGCGTGCCGGCATGAAGGCTCCGATCTGGTTCAACGAATTCACTGCTGGCGGCCCGGGATATTATGGCACCCCGGGGCGCTCCCGGATGTGGGCGCACTTTGGCCTGCTGATGGGCGCGCAGGCGGTGATGCCATGGACGTGGCACAGCCACCACGGCGGCGAGGAGCAGGCTTTGTTCGGCCTGGTCGACCACGATGACCGGCCCTCATGGAAGCTCGATGAGTTTGCTACCATCGCGAAGGAGTTCAGCCAATTGGAAAAGCTGGGCTTCCCCCGCCTCCAGCAATCCGAGGTCGCGATCGCCTACGCGTTTGACAATATGATCGCCACCAACTTGCCGAAGGAGGGCATGAACAACACGGTGCGCCCTTACCTCAACCCGGGCTACATGAAGCAGGCACATAACGCTTACGAGCCGCTGTTCAAGGACAATATCGACGTGGCCATCATTCACATCGGCCACGAGGACCTGAGACGCTACAAGCTGGTGATCGTGCCCGGCCTGTATCTGCTCGACGCGGCATCGACCGCCAGGTTGCGCGAGTTCGTTGCCGCCGGCGGCACTGTCATCATGACCGCGCAGTCGGCCAAGGTGAATGACAACAATCAGTGGCACGACACTCCGCTGCCAGGCGGCCTGTCCGACGTGTTTGGCCTGCGTACCAACGCGTTCTACAACGCAGGCACATTGCAGACCACGGTTGCTGGTGCAGAAATCAAGGCCGAACTGGGGACCTACGAGGTGCTGGAACCTTCCACGGCCGAAGTGCTGGCACGTTTTGACAATGTTGACGGCAAGACGCCCGCCATCACGCTCAACCGCTACGGCCAGGGACGCGCCATCTACGTCGCCACGGCTGCGCATCCGCAGCTCATGCGCCCGTTGTACCGCCAGCTTTACGCGAGCCTGGGCATTGCACCGGGGCCGCAGACGCCCGATGGGGTTTACGCGCGCGTTGTGGCTGGCCGTACGCTCTACGTCAACACTACGGGCGAGACCAAGGACGTGGTGCTTGGTGGCGCCATGAACGGTGTGCTCACCGGAAATCGCTGGCCAGGCGTGCTGCGCCTTGGCCCCTTGGGCGTCGACCTCCTCGAGAAGTGACCTGAATCGCGCTCTGTTCTCGCAGTTGCACCCAGGTCATCCACCAAGCCAAGCCCCTGACTCCCCAGGGGCTTTTTTTGTTTCTGCCGGCCGAACGAAAGCGGCCTGAGGGCACCGGCCAATCAAGATCATTCGTGCGCGATCACCATGCGCGCCCGAAACGCCAACTGCCGCGCGGGCGCCCGGTGGAAATGTTCTTGAAATCGCTGTCGGATGAATGAAATTCGGTTTTCATCCTGCATTTATTGATAAGTGGATCATTCAGTAATTCGTTTGATTTTTATCAAATCCGAGGCTTGGACATCGGATATTGTCTAGACAAATTTGATCCAGATCAATTACCCGCACAGAGCTACGAGTGCTGAGGGAACTGGGCACCGCAATGTCATAGTTGCAAGTAAGTAAGACCCCGCGGCAATCGCTGCCAGCGGCATTTGTCTAATGCCGGAACGGGGGCGCCGTTACGCTTTGGTGAATTTGCAGTCAGTGAGCAGTACTCGCTTTGCCCCGCAAGACGGACCCCTGGTCCGAGCAACCGAAAAGCTTTACCTAAAGTTAACCATTCTTGATTCACGCCAGCGGCGGGCGGGTTCGTGCGCGCCTCTCCCACTGTCGGAATGCGGCGTGGCCAGTTTGGTTAACGGTCTTGACTAGCTAAAAGGATTTCTAAATGACAAACTATTCCGACATTTGCATTGTTGGCGCCGGTATTGGTGGATTGACCTGCGCGACCCGTTTGATCAACGCCGGCCTTGGCCAGCAGATGCGCATCCGGGTGTTCGACCTGAATGGCTTCGTGGGTGGCCGCATCCAGTCGCGCAAAATCGACGAGGAGGTCGCCGAACTCGGCGCTGCCCGCTATTCGCCGCAACTCCATCCGCATTTCCAGGAGCTCATGCAGGACAGCGGGCTGGCGCACGCGGTCTACCCGTTCACGGAAGTGGCGTCCCAGGAGCGCGAGCAGCAAGAGTTGAAGGAAACCCTGCTGAGCTTGCAGCCCATGGTGAAAGAGCATCCGCAGGAATCCTTCCTTGAATTCGTCAGCCATTATCTGGGCGCTGCCGAAGCGCTCCGGATCCTCAAGGCCACCGGCTACGATGCGCTGCAACTGCCGATCGTCACGGCCTCCATGGCGTACGACATCATCAAGAAGCATCCGGAAACGCAAAACTGCACCGAAAACGCCGGCAACGAATGGCGCTATGCCCCGGATGGCTATGGAGAGCTGCTGCGCCAGTTGCAGCGCCAGGCCCAGGCCGCTGGTGTGGAGTTCCGCCTCGAACACCGCTTGCTGTCGCTGGAAAAGTCCGGCGCCGATCATCTGCTGGCTTTCAGCCATCATGGCGAGATCGAGATGCAGCGTGCGCGCCATGTGATCCTGGCCATGCCGCCCTCCGCCATGGCGGGCCTGAACCTGGACTTCCCGGCCGCCTGGAGCACGTTCAAGTACGATTCCCTGCCTTTGTTCAAGGGCTTCCTGACGTTCGAGAAACGCTGGTTCGAGTGCCTGGGGCTGGGCGACAAGATGCTGATGGCGAATAATCCCCTGCGCAAGATCTACTTCAAGAGCGATAAATACCTGCTGTTCTATACCGACAGCCAAAGCGCCCTCTATTGGCAGGACAGCGTGGAGCAGGGCGAAGAAATTTACCTGGAGCGCGTGCGGCGGCATCTGGAGGAGGCCCTGCCGCTCAAGGGCAGGGCGCTGCCGCCGATCCAATCGCACTTCTACAAGCATTGGCCGCATGGCGTCGAGTTCTACCTGGAACCTGAAGCCAAGCATCCGGCCGCCCTCGTGCATCCGAGCGGCATCATCGCCTGCTCGGACGCGTATACCTCGCACTGCGGCTGGATGGAGGGCAGCCTGATCAGCGCGCACCAGGCCTGCCAGCTCTTGCAGGAGCGCTGCAATTGGCTGCCCGAAGAGGCAAGTGGTGACGATACGCTCGACACCCCGGTTGCGGAGAGCGCATGAGCATTCTGGATTTCCCCCGTTTGCATTTCCGCGGCTTTGCCCGCGCCAACGTGCCCACGGCAAACCGCAACACGCACGGGCATATCGATATGGCCACCAACGTGGTATCGATGGCGGGCCAGCCCTTCGACCTGAGCCGGGCGCCGTCGGAATTTCATGCGCACCTGAAGCAGCTGCAGCCGCGCTTCGATGCCGCCGGCAAGCCCGATCCGGAGGGTATCTTCAGCCAGGCCGCCGGCTACAATTCCTGCGGCAATAATCACTTTTCCTGGGAAAACACCCGGATCACCGGCGTCCAGCTCGGGGAGGGCGGCGTCGATACCGGCGATGCCCTGGTCGGCGCCAGGCTGGCCCTGTGGGGCCATTACAATGACTATCTGCGCACCACGTTCAACCGCGCACGTTGGGTGGACAACAATCCGGCCCAGCCCGATACCACGCTGATTTACGCCGGGCAGTTCACGCTGAGCGGCGAGCAGGCCGGGCCCAACACCCCCAGCCTGTTCAGTGCCGCGATCGGGCAGGCGCACTCGGTGCGCTGGCTGGGAAGCGGCCACATTACCGAGCGCAGCGGCCATTTTCTGGACGAGGAATTCGGCCGTGCGCGGCTGTTCCAGTTTTCCCTTGCCAAGCAGGGGCCGCATTTCCTGTTCAACCCCGAGGTGCCGCTACCGGCCAGCCTGTGCGCCTTGCAGGAAGCCTTGGCCGAGGAGGACGTGCTGGGATTGACGGTCCAGTATGCCCTGTTCAATATGTCGACGCCGCTGAAACCCGATTCGCCGGTGTTCTACGACCTGGCCGGCACCATTGGGCTGTGGCGCCGTGATGAACTGGCCACCTATCCGGCGGGCCGCCTGCTGCTGCCGCGCCAGGGCAGCCTGGGGCCGGTGCTGGTGAAACTGGACGCGGACCGGGTGTCGCTGAACATGCCGACCGCGATTCCGTTTACCACCCGCGCGGCCAGCGCCGTTTCAGAGCAGCACCCGACGCATGCGCTGGGCGGCCAGCAGGCGCTGGGCGACCTGCGGCTGGAGGATGGCGCGGGCAGGCTGCTTGCCCGCATCCCGGAGGCGCTGTATCTCGATTACTGGCGCCATCATGGGGTGGTCGACGTGCCGCTGCTGCACGCTGGCGTGGCCGATGGTGGGCTGCGCCTGGGCAGCGCGCTGGGGCAATGGGAGGAAGCGGACTGGGTGCTGCAGTCCGACAGCAATCAGCTGTACCTGGAGGCGCCCAACCGCGCGAAAGGTCTGGACTATCCGCAGGCGATCACGCTGCAAAGCCGTTTCCGCGGCGTCCTGGCGGACCATCCGGCCCTGGCGCCACGGGCCGAAGACGGTGCGATGCTGGCCCTGGATCTGCAAGCTTCGGCGCGCGGCTGTGGCTATGCCGAGCTGCGCGTCACGGGGCTCGTTCCCGGCGTCACCCGCATCGTGCTTGGCGATGGCCTGGAACGCCAGCACATTGGCGTACGCGTGCTGCCGGACGATTGGCATCTGGACGAAGTCCCGGCTGGACAGGTCGACTACGCCTTCCTCTACCGGCATGTGATGAGCTATTACGAGCTGATCTATCCCTTCATGGCGGACAAGGTGTTCAGCCTGGCGGACCAGTGCAAATGCGAAACCTATGCGCGCCTGATGTGGCAGATGTGCGATCCGCAAAACCGCGACAAGAGCTATTACATGCCGAGCACGCGCGAACTGTCGCTGCCGAAAGCACGCCTTTTCCTGAAATACCTGACCCAGGTTGAAGCGGGCGCGAAAAGCGGTCAAGCGGCACCGCCCGGGCCCGCGCCGGCCATCGGCAGCAAGGCCGAGCTGGTCGAGGAGCTGAAGAAGGCCATCGACCTCGAGTTGTCGCTCATGCTGCAGTACTTGTATGCCGCCTATTCCATTCCCAACTATGAGCAAGGCGTGCAGCTGGTCGCGGAAGGCCGCTGGCAGGCCGGCGAGCTGGAGCTGGCTTGCGGCGGCGCGGACCGGCGCCGCAACAGCGGCGCGCGCGGCACCCTGCTGGAAATCGCCCACGAGGAAATGATTCACTACCTGGTGGTCAATAACGTGCTGATGGCGCTCGGCGAGCCGTTCTACGCCGGCCGTCCGCTACTGGGCGAGCAGGCGCGCCAGCGCTTTGGCCTGGACACGGAGTTTGCGTTCGAGCCCTTTTCCGAGCATGTGCTGGCCCGCTTCGTGCGCTTCGAGTGGCCCGATTACCTGCCGACCCCGGGCAAATCGGTGGCCACCTTCTACGCGGCGATCCGGCGCGCCCTCGCCGACCTGCCGCAGCTGTTCGCGGCCGGCAGCGGCAAGAGCGGCGGCGAACACCACTTGTTCCTGAAGGAGCTGACCAACCGCGCCTATCCCGCCTATCAGCTCGAGGTGAGCGACCGCGACAGCGCGCTGTTCGCGATCGACTTCGTCACAGGACAGGGGGAGGGCGTGGCGCTCGATTCGCCGCATTTCGAGAGCTCGCACTTCAACCGGCTGCGCGCCCTGGCCGGCCGGTTTGCGGCGCGCGACAAGCCCTTCGAACCGGCCTTGCCGGCGCTGAAAAATCCGCTGCCCGATGCGGGCGCGGAGGGCTGCCGGGTAAGCGATGGCAAAGCGCTTGCCCTGATGCGGCTGTACCAGGGCGGCTACGAATTGACCTTCCTGTTGATGGCCCACCATTTCGCGCAAAAGCCCGCAGGCAGCCTGCGCCGCTCACGCCTGATGAACGCCTCGATCGACATCATGACCGGCGTGCTGCGGCCCCTGTCGGCGGCCCTGATGAATATGCCGTCCGGCCTGCCGGGGCGCAACGCCGGCCCGCCGCTGCCGGTGCCGCCCGCCGCCTCGGTCAGCGCGGACTACAGCGAGGGTTGCGCTCAGCTGGCGCAGAAATGCCTGGCGCTGGCCCGCTATGCGCGCAGCCTGGATGCTGGCGTGGTCGGCCTGGCGCCGATCGAGATGTTGGAGTTTTTTAATCAGCAATTGACCGACTTATCCCGGGGAACGATGTCTAGAGAGGCTTGATATGCATAAAATTATCATCGTCGGCGGCGGCCTGGCAGGCAGCCTGGCCGCCATCTATCTGGCGCAGCGCGGACACGATGTCCATGTGGTCGAAAAGCGCGCCGATCCGCTGCAGGAACCGCTGGCCAATGCCGATCCCGTCAGCTCACGCGCCATCGGCGTCAGCATGACCGTGCGCGGCATCAAGGCAGTGCTGGGGGCCGGCATCAGCATGCAGGAGCTGGGCCAGTGCGGCGAGCCCGTGGTCGGCATGGCGTTTTCCATCCGCGGCCAATACAAGGTGCGCGAGCTGCACCCGCTGGAAGGCGTGTTGCCGCTGTCGCTGAACCGCAATGCCTTCCAGCGCCTGCTCAACCAGTACGCGGCCCGGCACCAGGTGAAATATTCGTTCGAGCATAAATGCCTGGATGTCGACCTGGAGCGCAAGATCGTGCTGGTCCAGGGGCCGGACGGCGCCGTGCAGCAGCTGCATGGCGACCTGGTCATCGGTGCCGACGGCGCGCACTCGGCGGTGCGGCGCGCCATGCAGAGCAGCATGCGGCGTTTCGAATTCAAGCAGAGTTTTTTCCGCCATGGCTACAAGACCATGGTGCTGCCGAATGCGGAAGCGCTCGGCTTCCGAAAGGACCTGCTGTACTTTTTCGGCATGGATTCGCGGGGCGAATTTGCCGGCCGCGCCGCCGTCATCCCGGACGGCAGCATCAGCTTCGCAATCTGCCTGCCATATACCGGCGCGCCCAGCCTGCACACGCAAGACCGCGACGTCATGCGCGGCTTTTTCGGCCGCTACTTTGGCAAGCTGCCGCCGGCCAGCCGCGAGGAACTGGTGGAACAGTTCCTCGCGCTGCCCAGCAATGACCTCATCAACGTCCGCTCCAGCGCCTTCCACTACAAGGGCAATGTGCTGTTGATCGGCGACTCGGCCCACGCCACCGCGCCCTTCCTCGGGCAGGGCATGAATATGGCGCTGGAAGATGTGCAGGTCTTCGTCGGCTTGCTCGAAAAGCATGGCAATGCCCTGGAGCTGGCCTTGCCCGAGTTCACCCGCCAGCGCAAGGTGCAGGCCGACGCCATGCAGGAGATGGCGATCGCCAACTACGAGGTGCTGAGCAATCCGAACTTTCTTTTCTTCCTGCAGGCGCGCTACACCCGCTATATGCACCAGAAATTCCCGCGGGTCTATCCACCTGACATGGCCGAGAAACTGTATTTCACATCGGTTCCTTACGCCGAACTGCAGCAAATCCAGAAGAAGCAAAACGTGTGGTACAAACTTGGAAGGGTAAATTAATGAAGATTCTCGTTATCGGCGCCGGCCCGGCAGGATTGATCTTTGCCAGCCAAATGAAACAAGCCCAGCCAGGCTGGGACATCCGTGTCGTGGAAAGGAACACCGAGGAAGAAGTGCTGGGCTGGGGCGTGGTGCTGCCGGGACGGCCGCCGCGCCATCCTGCCAATCCCTTGTCCTACCTGGAGCAGCCGGAGCGGCTCAAGCCGCAGTACCTGGAAGAATTCAAGCTGGTGCACCACGACCAGCCCAATCTGATGAGCACTGGCGTCACCCTGTGCGGCGTGGAGCGGCGCGCGCTGGTGCAGGCGCTGCGCGCCAAATGCGTGGCGGCCGGCATCGCCATCAGCTACGAAACGGCGCCGGCCAGCCAGGCGCAGCTCGAAGCCGAGTACGACCTGGTGGTGGTCGCCAATGGCGTCAATCACAAAACGCTGGAGCTGCCGCCGTCGCTGGCGCCGCAGATCGACTTCGGGCGCAATAAATACATCTGGTATGGCACCACCCAGCTGTTCGACCAGATGAACCTGGTGTTCCGCGGCAATGCGCAAGGCATGTTCATCGGCCATGCCTACCGGTATTCGGACACGATGAGCACGTTCGTGGTCGAATGCGATGAACAGGCGTACGCCCGGGCCGAGCTGGAAATGCGCCCGGAGCGCGATGCCGCCGCCTATGTCGCCAAGGTGTTCGAGGCCGAACTGGGCGGCCACGCCCTGGTCAGCCAGCCCGGCCAGGGCTGGCGCAATTTCATGACCCTCAGCCACGACCGCGCCTGCGAGGGCAAGTTTGTCCTGATCGGCGATGCGCTGCAATCGGGCCACTTCTCGATCGGCCACGGCACGACCATGGCGGTGGTGCTGGCCCTGCTGCTGGTGAAAACCCTCAACGCCGACACCGATCCGGCGGCCGCCCTGGCCAACTTCAACGCCCGCGCGCTGCCTGTGGCGCATCTGTTCAAGGAGCATGCCAACAGCAGCCGCCTGTGGTTTGAAAGCGTGGCTGAACGCATGGGACTGAGCAACGCGGAATTGACCGCGAGCTTCGATGCCCGGCGCAAGGACTTGCCGCCGCTGCAGGATGCGCTGATGGCCACCCTGGGCTACGCCCTGGGCCGTTGAGGAGACGCCGATGCCCGTCCACGCCACACCGCCGCTGCTGCCGCAGCAATGGAGCAGTGCCTATATCTCGTACTGGCTGCCGATGCGGGAGGAAGACCAGATCACCTCCGGCTATTGCTGGTTCGATTATGGCCGCAACATCTGCCGCATCGACGGCTTGTTCAATCCCTGGTCGGAACGGGATACCGGGCATCGGCTCTGGATGTCGGAAATCGGCGATGCCGGGTGCGGCCAGAGCCGCAAGCAGAAGGTGGCGTATGCCAGGGAAACGGTGGCGGCCGGCGTCCGGCTGTACGAGGCGGCCCTGCCCGATACGGTAACGCCCTTCCAGGAATTGTTCCTGCCCCAGGCGATCCTGCTGGACGGCGCGGCGCGCCATGACGGCTGCCATGCCGTGCTGGGCCAGTCCGCCGACGCCTGGGTAGTGGAGCACGCCGGCCGGGCGCCGTCGGTCTTCTATCTCCAGGCCGGCGGCAACCGCCTGTTGCGCATGGTTACCGGCCACGACGCGCAGCATCTTTCGGTGCGCGACTTCCCCAACTTCTTTGCCGGCGATATTCCGGACAGCGTGTTCATGACGCCGCCAGGCTGAGCCCCGCCGCGTTTGCCGTCCATGTGCTGTTCGCCCACCTTTGCCGCTCATGCCGGCATGAGCCCGGCTTTTGCAGGAGATCTGTATGCCTTTGCTTGTCTATGTTCTGGGATTGACGGTGTTCTCGCTGAGCACCTCTGAATTCATGGTGGCGGGGATGATGCCCTCGCTGGCCCACGCCTTGGGCGAGCCGGTAGCGCGCATCGGCTACCTGATCTCACTGTATGCCCTGGGCATGGTGATCGGCGGACCCCTGGTCACTTTCGGCATGCTGAAGCTGCGCGTCCCGAACAGACAGGGCTTGCTTTGCCTGCTCGCCATGTATGCCGTTGCCCAAGCGGCTGCCGCTTCGGCTGCCAGCTATGAACTCATGGCCGCTGCCCGGCTGCTCACCGGCGTGGCCGGCGCCGCCTGTTTCGGGGTCTCCCTGGCCATCTGCGCCGAAGCCGTCAGCCCGCCGGTGCGCGGACGCGCCGCAGCAGTCGTGATCGGCGGCCTCATGCTGGCGTCGGTGCTGGGCATGCCGCTCACGACGCTCATCGATCAGCAAGCGGGATGGCGGGCCAGCTTCTGGCTGGTGGTGGTGCTGGCGTTGCTGTGCATGGTGCTGGTCGCCTTGTTCGTGCCACGCTCCAGGCCGGCCGAGGACATCAGCCTTGGCCGCGAACTGGGCGAATTCCGCAAGCGCGAGCTGTGGGCGGCTTTTGCCACCAGCGCCCTTGTCATCAGCGCGATTTTCGCCGCCTTCAGCTATTTCGCGCCCATCCTGACCACGGTCAGCGGCTTCCCTGCCAGCGCGATTCCCTGGCTGCTGGGCGTGTACGGCATTGCCAACGTGGTGGGCAATGGCGTGGTAGGGCGCTTCGCAGACCGGCACACGATACCCATCCTGGCCGGCGGCATGGTGGTCCTCAGCATCGCCCTGGCGCTGTTCGCCGTCTTTGCCCACCGGCAGAGCGCCAGCCTGGCTTTGCTGGTCGTTATCGGGCTGGTCGGCATGTCGATGAACCCGGCCATCATTGCGCGCGTGATGCGCGTCGCCCATCCCGGGCCGCTGGTCAATACGGTGCACACCTCCGTCATCAATATCGGCCTGAGTGCCGGTGCCTGGATCGGCGGAGCGGGCATCGCTGCCGGTTACGGCTTGCTCTCGCCGCTGTGGGTCGGTGTGGCGCTTGCGCTTCTAGGCCTGCTCAGCTTGCTGCCTTACCTCGGGCAGAAACCGGGCCAGGCGAAGGCCGCGGCTTTCGCGGCCCGCGCCGATTGACCGCTGCCTGATTTTACCAAGGAGCAGACAGCATGGAAGTTTTCGCTTCGCTTGCCGGGTTTCTCGGCATGAGCTATCCGGGCACGCTTTTGCTTGCCCACGCAGGGCCTCACCCAGGACCGGCGCTGGTCATCAGGTTCCAGTACGGATCGCGTGACCTGAGCCGGGTGCTTGAACTGGAGGACCGGATACGGCATGCACTGGCCAGGGCGGGGGCTGGTGAATATGGCGGCAAGGAAGCTGCGCCAGACGGCAGTGAGGTCTGCCTCCATCTGTATGGCCGGGATGCCGATCAACTATTCCGGGCCATTGAGCCGATCATGGAAGATGTTCCGTTCCTGCGCGAAGCCGAGGTGAAAAAGCGCACCGGCCCCGCCAGCGGGCGGAAGCCGGGTGGCGACGATGCCTGAAATTCAAAAACATGTCGGCTGTTGGCGAAAAACATAAATGACGGTCCCGATCGTGGCCATTAGACTTAGCGCGCATGAAACGTCTCAATGCAAATAAGGAGTAGACATGAGATATGTTTGGGCCGCGTTACTGTTCACCACGGTCGTAGCTTGCGGAGGGGGAACAGGCGCCAGCAGCACCGCACCAACACCGGCATTGGGATCAACGTCCTCGACGCCCGTCGCCCCGCCGTCAACGAGCACTGCGGGTTGCGGCGGCAGTTCCAGCCTGACCACTGGCTTGCGCTCGCTCACCAGCGACGGTACCGAGCGCAGCTACTGGATCGAGATGCCGGCCACCTATGACCGCAACAAGGCCTATCCCGTGATCATCGGGCTGCACTGGCGCGATGGCAGCGCCGCCGATGTCTACGGTTGGAGCGGCTTTTTCGGGCTGAAGAACCTGTACGGCGACAATGCCATCTTTGTGGCCCCGCAAGGCCTGGATAAGGGGTGGGCCAACACTGGCGACCGCGATATCCGCTTCTTGCGCGCCATGATCAGCGAGGTGCAGAAGGGCGCGTGCACCGACACCCGGCGTGTCTTCGCTACCGGCTTCAGCTTCGGCGGAATGATGTCCAACGCCATCGGATGCCAGATGGGCGATGTGGTGCGGGCCATCGTGCCCATGGCCGGTTCGCTCTGGAGCGGCTGCGCCAGTTCTTCCAACAAGGTGGCGGCCATGTTCATTCACGCCAAGGACGATAACGTCGTGCCTTACACCGCGGGGATGGAGGCGCGCGATCTTTTCCTTAAGCGCAATAGCTGTGGCGCCGCCACAGTGCAGCTGGGTAGCAACGGCTGCGTAGAGTACCAGGGCTGCGACAGCGGCAAGCCGGTGATCTGGTGCGGCACCGAGACTGGCGGTCACTGGTACCCCAACTTCTCGGCGCAGGAATCGAAAACCTTCTTTGACCGGTTCAAGTAGTTCAATGAGGAGAGCCGGCCCCATGCCGATCATCAAGGAAATGGTTCGTAGACCCGCGTTGCCCGATGTCCGTGCGGCGCTCCTGGCTTTTGTGGTGGCCGGTTTCGCCAGCAACTGCGCCTTCGCTGCCAATCCGATCATCCAGACCAGCTTTACTGCCGATCCGGCACCGCTGGTAGTCGGCGACACCGTGTTCTTGTACACGACACACGACGAAGACGACGCGCTCGAGTTCAAGATGGTCGATTGGAAGCTGTACACCTCGAAGGACATGGTGAACTGGACTGACCATGGTACGGTAGCCGATCTTTCCATATTCCCCTGGGCGAATCAGCACAACGATGCATGGGCGCCGCAAGTCGTTGCGCGCAACGGCAAGTATTACTTGTACGCTCCTGTTACGGTCGCCGGATCGCCCGGCAACGTCATCGGGGTGGCGGTATCGGACAGTCCTTACGGTCCATTCAAGGACCCACTGGGCCGGCCGTTGATCGGACGCGGGGAAGGGAACTTCGATCCGACAGTCCTGATCGACGACGATGGCCAGGCCTACCTGTACTGGGGCAACCCCCATCTGTCATACGTCAAGCTGAATCGCGACATGGTGTCTTATGCCGGCGAGATCGCACGTATCGACGCCAAGCCACGCAACTACCAGGAGGGCCCTTGGGTCTACAAGCGCAACGGCAAATACTACCTCGCGTATGCCTCGAGCTGCTGTTCCGAGGGACTGGGGTATGCGATGAGCGATGCGCCGACCGGTCCGTGGGAATACCGGGGGCAGATCATGGACCCGAGCCCTCTGTCAACCGGCAACCACCCTGGCATCATCGATTTCAAGGGGAAGTCCTATGTCTTTGGGCTCAACTACCGCTTGAACTGGGCTGAAACGCCGATACACCGTGAACGGCGGTCTGTTAACCTGGCCGACTTTTCCTACCGTCCTGATGGCACGATCCCGACGCTGCCGTTCTGGAACAAGACGGGCGTCCAGCAAGTGGAGCCCTTGTCGCCGTATCGCCGCGTGGAGGCCGAGACGATGGCCTGGGAATCGCGCCTGAAACGCGACCGGGACATGCCGTTTGATTGGGCACCGGGGGTGCGTAGCGTCAAGGATCGGCAGACCGGCGTGTACATTGCCCCTGTGGCTGCACGCGCGTTCACGCAGGTGGCAGGCGTCGATTTCGGGCGCAAGGGGCCGAAGACGTTCACGATCAGCGTCGCGAGCGAGGCGCCGGGAGGGAAGATCGAAGTACGGGCCGGTTCGCCGGAAGGCAGGTTGATCGCAACCATCGAGGTGCCCGCAACCGGTACCTTGTCCGCCTGGCGCAGCGTCACAGTCCCTGCGGAGAACGTGACCGGCACGCAGGACCTCTACCTCGTATTAAACGCCCATGGTCGCCACGTTCCGTTCGGCATCGATTACTGGCAGTTTGAATAGCATCGGTTGCACCTCCCGGAGGTGCGCCCGATGCTGTCGATGATTTTCAATTTTTCCTGGCCGCGAACAGTCCGAATTCGGAGAGGTCGGTAAAGGTAGCGTCGCCGTTATTGGCTGTGATGTTGAGCCGGTAGTAGCGATAGGCGCCCGGTCGCGAGACCGGGTAGCTCTTCGGCGCGAAGCGCCGGGCGAACGCCTGGTTGGTTTGTGCGTCGAGTGCTTGCCAGGTCACGCCGTCGTTGGAAGCCAAGAGCTCCCAGGCCTTCGGATCGCGCGCAACCTGGTCGTTGGAACTGATGATGGTGTAGCGCTGGACCGTCTCCGTGTGTCCCAGGTCATACTGCAGCCATCCCTGCACACCTTTGTAGAACCATTGCGTCGCCGAGTTATGGTCGAAGGCGCGCTTCGCGTTGTCGGCATTGTTCGCACTGTCGTTGGCGGTGCCGCCGCTGGCGACGTTGACCATCGACCGAAGCGGCGTAGCCGCGTCCTCGGGAGAATTGGCGCTCACGCCGGCGGAGTTTGCGGCAGCGACGGTGTAGTAGTAGGTCATGCCGTTGGCCACCGACCTGTCGGTGTAGCTGGCGCCCTTGACATCCGTTGCGATGGTTGTGTAGGGGCCGCCGCTGGATGTGGCGCGCTTGACCAGGTAGCGCGTGGCGCCGAATGAGCGCTGCCAGCGCAGCGGAACGGCGCCATCGCCCGGCGCGGCAAGCAGTGCGCTCGGCGCTGCCGGGATCACGGCCGGCGCATTACCGTCGCCTCCAGTGATCTGGACGTTGCTGAACACTGAGCTGTTAGGTGTGCCGTTGACGGTCGAAGAGACCACCAGGCCTGCATAGATCGTGTCCGGCAGGGGACCGTCGATGCGGCCGACGTCCGTGGCAGCCCAGTTGGTCCCATCGGGAGACAGGTAACCGGTGATGACATTGCCGATGCGCTCGAGTTTCACCCAGTACGAGGCCGCAGGGTTCGCAATTGGAAGGGCCTTGTTCGCGTAGTTGCTGCCGCCATATGCCGTGAGCTTCTGCATGTTCTGCTCGGCCTGGATGCGATTGCTGATGGCCATCCACGCACGCGGGGCGCCCTGGTCAAGGCTTGTGCGCATCATCACGCCCGCCTTGGCAGACGGACCTGTGTTCTGGACCGATTCAACCTTGGCGATAATGGCGCCATCGCCGACGAGCGCCTTGTACGCGAAGTGGCAGCTGTCGTTTGTGCCCCAGATCTCTGAACCGGCGCCCGTTACGGTCCATTTGCCGGCGCTATAGCTGGCGCTGCCGCCGGGGGCGGCGCCGCCGATATCGATGCCGTTCAACCCACTTGTAAGCGAGGTGGCAGACGGCTGGTTGAGCTGTGGTGCAGGCGCCGCGATGGAGGCGTCGGCCTCCTTCAAGAACATGAAGCTGTTGCCGTCCACCGGCATCCAGCGGCGCCTTTGTTCGATAAACGGCGCCTGCATGCCCTTGCGAAGGACGTAGGCGGCATGGATCTGATTGAGTACGATGTTCCCGCCACCCCAGCCGTCCCATCCGCGGTTGGTCACGTCAGCAGTGTAATAGGCATCGGTGGTGCCGAAAGGCAGTGCGGTGGTTGGCACGAGCTCGTTCACCCGCGCGAAATACTCACCAGCTGCCAGGAGGCGGTCGTCCAGGTCGGAATAGATGTCGATGCCTTGCTTCCAGAGCGCCTCTGCCAGCATGGTCAGCGATCTCAGCTGGCCGTGGAAGTGGCCCTGGTCGCGCAGGGAGTCGCCGAGCATGCCGATATCGTTGGAATTGCGCAGTCCGATGTGGGCCAGAGTGCGTACCTGGTAGACCACCTTGTCCAGCGCCGCCGTATCGTCGTTGAAAATGGCCATCAAGCCGAGGGCGACCAGGGCCAACGCCCCCTTGTTGGCGGCGCCAAACTGATGTTCGCCATAAGGGTTCGATGCCGGCATCAGGACATTCTTGAAGTACTTCTTCACGGTGGCAGTATCGGCTTCGGTCCAGCCCGGCCACGTGCCGCGCAGGATGTCAGCGCCGCCAACGAACATGTAGGCATAGTCGCCCAGGTCGAGCATCGACTCGCGGCCGGAAAACTCCACCTGGGTTGTGGCCCACGCCATGAGGATCTCGCGCGCCTTCTTTGCGTATTCCTGGTTGCCAGTGAAATGCCACATGCGCGAGAGATTCCAGATCGCGACCATGTCATTGCGCCATGCCCACAGGTTGACGTTCGGCGCGCGACCGACCGTCGCGTAAGGACCGGCCATGCCATAGGTCAGCTTGGCCTTGCCATCGTTTGCCAGCTGGTCGTAGGCGGACTTCCATGGTTCCCGGCCCTGGTCGACGTAGGACTTCAGCGTGAGGAGGTCCGAACGGGTGAGCGGGGCGCCTGGATGGGTGAAAACGCGCGCCACAGCGCTGTCATTTGCGGGTGTGGTGCCTGTGCCGGGTGTGCTGCCGGCGCCGGGCGTGCTGCCAATGTTGCCCGCACCGCCAGTGCCGGACGTTCCGCCAGCGTCATTTGAAGCCGGGGAATTGCTGGCGTTGTTTGGTGCAGCCGTATTCCCGGTAGTCTTCAAATCGCCGCCGCAGCCCGCGGCGATGCTCGCTGCGATGACCGACAGGGCGATCGTCCGCATCTTGTAACTCTTCATGCCATCCTTCCAACGATTAAAATTGCTTTATGGCAATTGTCGGCGCGGCTGCATACCTTGGCAATTATGAATATTTCCACCGGGTTTAATGAAATTGATCAAACACGCTCGCTGGGCCGAAATCTGGGTGTCGCGGCCATCTAAATTTGGGTGTCAGTACCAATCCGTGCCGGTCCGCACTTCCCTAAAGTTCATCGCAAGGCGCCAGCGCGGTTGCTGCCCGCCTCGGTCAACAAAACAAGGGAGTTCATCATGTCATGGCAATACGTTCTAAAACTACGGAACCTGCCGGGAGCGATGCTCGCGGCGCTTGCAGCATCGCTACTCATGGGATGTCAGATTACGCGGGTCGTCCATGATGACGACCCGCCTGCGTCCGGCAGTACGGTGTTCGAAATGTATGTTGTACAAAGCGACCGCGATCGCGCTTTCAACGTGCTCTTCGTTCCGGACACCTCTTATGGAGACATGTCGGTCCTGGCCAACCGCCAGGCTTTCGTCAACGACCTGGCCAATGTGATTGAAAACGGATACTGGCAGAACCGCGCCTACTTCAACGCCTGGGGCCTGTACAACTACTTCTACATGACAGCCAGCGGTTCCGTTGTCGAACAAGCGCCGGGACCGGGCGGCCAGTTCCGCTGCCCGATCGTTACCTGGCCGGGGCAGGTCAACACGGACGGCGTATTCGCCGACCAGATCGTGCTCATCCACCGCAATGAATTGCGTGACTGCGGCGGTGGCGGGCGCGCGACTGGAGAACCGACCAGCTATCGAACGATCGTCCATGAAACCGGCCATGGCCTGTTCGGCCTGCCGGACGAATATTGCTGCGATGGCGGATACTTCGTGAAGCCGCCGGTCATGTACAGTTCGCAGGCAGCCTGTAACGGGGACGGCGCCAATGCCGGCTGGCGCAATTGCCAATCCATGACGTCCAGCCGGGATGGATCGGTCTGGTGGCGCTCGCAGGGCAATATCACGGATAACCTGATCATGCGCAACGCCGGCGACGAAGTGTGGGAGGCCGGGCCGGCCGATTGGGCAGTGATGCGGGCGGCCTATCATGGCTTGTCCGGTTCCCCGACCATCACCCAGCCTGCCGCATTTGCACCAGCCCACTGGAGCTACACGGTTCCGCCGCCTTGGCACCCTTGATTGAGAGGAGAACATCATGAACAAGATCTGGATTGCCATCGGCATGTGCGGGGCAGGCCTCGGCCTGGCGCAAGCCCAACAACAGGACCCTGAGCGCGCGAGGGAGCTTCGAAGTTCTGCGCGCATCGAAAGCGCCAGGCCAGCCGCCGCACCGACCGGACAACAGCAGGTTGCCGTACTGGCGATCAAGCTTGACGTTGCGAAGGGCGAAGTGCGTGCCGCACGGGTCGAGTCGGTCAAGCGCATTGCGGCGTACGCGCCCAAGGTCTTTGCCCGCGAGGGCGGGATGTGGGAAGTTATGATCGAGGGCGATACGCCCCGCACCTTCTATGTCGACAGCCCTGCGAGGCGCGAGGCCGAAGCATACCCCAGGGCGCACGCCGATTATCAATGGGTTGATGAAACGGGGACGCTTGACTGGGCCCTGGTCGTGCCCTTGTATGCAGATGGCCGTCCGCTTGGCGCACGCAGCGTAACAGTCCGGGACAAAATGACGGGGGCAACGATCGTGCATTCGAACCTGTGAATGGTTGGTTTGGACCGGCCGTGCCGGTTTCCATGAACGCTGGCGTGGCGCGGGCTGATTCGCGCTGGCCAGCGTTTTCGCAATATAAACTTTTGGCAACCGAACCATGGGCGCCGTTGGTGACGGCAGGCAGCATGTGCTGCGTGCACATCTAGCTGAAATCGTATATGATGACCATCATGCAGATCAAATCCCGCAAGCGCCCGCCTGTCAGCCGCAAGGAACTCACCCACGAGCGTATCGTGGAGGTGGCGTCGCGCGCCATTCGTCGCAGCGGGTATGACGGTACCGGCGTGGCCGACATCATGAAAGAGGCTGGACTGACGCACGGCGGCTTTTACGCGCACTTTGAATCGCGCGATGCTTTGCTGGCCGAGGCCGCCGATCGTGCCGGCACCGAGTCGGTTGCCCTGGCTGCGCGGGTGGCGGCTGCCGCACCCCCTGGCCAAGCCGTGCAGGCCATGATGCAGGCATATCTGTCGCCGCAGCATATTGCTGCGATCGAGACCGGGTGCCCTGTATCGGCGCTGGGCTCGGAGATGCCGCGGCAATCGCCCGAAGTAAGGCGAGCCGCGACGATTCATATCAAGGAAATGATCGACGTGTTCGCGCGCCAGATGCCGGATTGGGGCCAGCCAAAGGCGCATGAGCAGGCGATGGCGCTGGTGTGCGCCCTGATCGGCACTACGGTAATGGCGCGCGCTGTCGATGACCCCCGTTTGTCCAAAGCGTTGTGTGAAGCCACGATGAAGCAGTTTGCGGCTGCCGCCGAATGAGGCATTGACTTTTTTTGCGCAAAAATATGATGCGCATCATATTGATGCAGCAGGATTGCGGTCTCCAGGACCGCCCGTATTATTTTTATAAAGAAGGAAGGTCCAAATGAAAGCACTTGTCCTGAAACGTTATGGCGGCATTGACTCGCTCGCCTTTGCCGATGTCCCACGGCCAAGCATCAAACCCGATGAGATCCTGGTCCACGTGCATGCCGCCGGCCTCAATCCTATCGATTACATG
Organism: Pseudoduganella sp. R-43; assembly: GCF_049913255.1. Lineage (NCBI taxonomy): Bacteria > Pseudomonadati > Pseudomonadota > Betaproteobacteria > Burkholderiales > Oxalobacteraceae > Pseudoduganella > Pseudoduganella sp. R-43. Next base: position 3,938,142 of record NZ_CP183988.1, on the reverse strand, counting down.
ATTCCGAAAGGATCGTTCAAGCCCATCCTCAAGTTTGATTTGCCCGCCACGATGGGAAGCGACCTGGCTGGGGTGGTGGTCGAAGTCGGCAGCCGCGTCAACCGCTTCAAGGTCGGCGATGCCGTCTTCGCCAGCGTGTTCGATCTCGGCACAGGCTCCCTGGCAGAGTATGCTGCGGTGCCTGAGCGCGCTGCAGCACATAAGCCTGCCAACCTGGATTTTGTGCAGGCAGCATCGATTCCGATGGTTGGCCTCACGTCGTGGCAGGCGCTCAACGAGCGCGCCCAATTGAAGCCAGGGCAGAAGGTATTTATCCCGGCAGGTTCTGGCGGCATTGGTTCCTTTGCCATCCAGCTGGCCAAGCAGCTTGGCGCGAAAGTGGGCACCACGACCAGCACGGCAAATGTCGATCTGGTGCGTAGTCTCGGCGCGGATGAAGTCGTCGATTACAAGAAGCAGGAATTTGAGAATACTCTGAGTGGCTATGACGCCGTGTTGGGCACGGTGCGCGGCGACGGGCTTGAGAATGCCTTGAAGATCGTGAAGCCTGGCAGCAGCGTGGTCTCCCTCGTTGGCCCGCCGGATGCCGCATTTGCAAGTGCGCGCGGCATGAACTTCCTGATGAAGTTCGTCTTCGGTCTCTTGAGCCGCAAGATCATTCGGCTGGCGCAAAAGCGCAGCGCGCGGTACTCATTCTTGTTCGTTCGCCCTGATGGACGCCAGCTTGGCAAGATCGGAGAAATGCTGGAGTCGTCGCACATTCGGCCTGTCATCGACAAGGTGTTTCCGTTCACGAGCGCGAAGGAAGGGCTGGCGTACCTCGAACAAGGGCGCGCCAAGGGCAAGGTAGTAGTCCAGATGGTGTGATGTTTTCAGGCAGGGAAACATGGCTTAGCCAAGAAGCACTATGCAGCGTTCGCAATTCCTTTATTGGGCAGCGCAGAACCGTGTGCGGCGAGGAACATGGCGACGGCCGACCGGCAATAGGATTCGATTTCGCTGGCGTCCATTGCTTTCGCTTCATCGAAGCGTGCGATCGCCAGCAGGTCGGCTCCTTTGACAAGCGCGGCGAACAAGCGGGCGGACTGGCGAGGATTTGGCACCTTCATCGCCCCCTTCGCCTGCAATTGGCGCAACAGGACCTCGATTTGGGCGGTGACATGGGCGGCCCCGGCTTCGTAATGGAGCTTGCTTAACGACTTTTGATTCGTCTTGTCGGCCATGATCATGGCTTCGACACCGCGGACTTCCGGATTCATCAGCGTGCGCAGCAGGGATGATCCGACCGCCATGAGCTGGTCCTCGGCCGACCCGCCGATGCTTTCAAAAAGGGCTTGCGGTGCAAACTGATGGCAGCGGGCCGAGGTGGCGGCGCTGAATAGCGCCTCTTTGTTCTCGAAGTGCCGATAGATGCTGAGCTTGGATATTTTTGCGCGCTGGGCGACCTTGTCCATGGTCGTTGCTTGAAAGCCCAATTCCACAAAGAGTTCGTACGCGGCGTCGACGATCGTTTGGGCAAGCGCCTCGTTCGCTGGCCGGCCACGCCGGCCCTGGCTGTTTTCAGTCATGATAATTATAGTACTTGACAGTATTCAAAGTCAGGATTTAGGATACCACGTAGTATTCAAATCTGCAAACGGAGCCCATCATCATGAATGACGTCATCATCATCGGCGGCAGCTTTGCCGGTCTCGCCGCCGCCCTGCAGCTTGGCCGTGCCCGCCGCACGGTCACCGTTCTCGATAGCGGCCTGCCGCGCAATCGCTTCGCCGGCCACTCGCATGGCCTGCTCGGCCACGATCACAAGCCGCCGCTGGACATCCTGGCCGAGGCGCGGCAGCAGCTGGCGCGTTATCCCGCGATCAGGCTGGTCAATGCCCTGGCCGACAGCGTCTCCGGCGCCATCGACCATTTCTCCGCCCTCACGGGCGATGGCGAGACCTTTGCGGCGCGCCGCGTGATCCTGAGTTATGGCGTCGCCGACCAGATGCCTGATGTACCTGGCTTTGCCGAAAGCTGGGGCACGTCGATCGTGCCGTGTCCCTATTGCGACGGTTTTGAAGTCGCTGGCCGGCATTGGGGCGTTCTCTGGACGGGCCCGCAGTCGCACCAGTCCGCCAAGCTGTTCCAGCATTGGACCGACAAGTTGACTGTCTTCGCCGATGGTCATGACATTCCGGCCGATATCCAGGCCGACCTGGCGGTTCGCAACATAGCAGTCGTCGCCGGCCGGATCGTCGAGATCGCCCATCGCAAGGGCCATATCGCCACTGTCAATCTCGATACCGGCCGTCATGTCGCGGTCGACGTCCTGTTCGCCCAACCGCGCAACAAGCCGTCCGCAAGCCTGCACGAAACACTGGGCCTGGCCACCGTGGATACGCCCACCGGCATCGTCCTCAAGGTCGACGAGCGCCGCCAAACGAGCGTGCCCGGCATCTACGCCGCGGGCGACCTCGCCACGCCTTTCCTTCCTTCGGTCACCCAGGCGTCATCGCAAGGCGCGATGGCGGGCATCTTCGCCCAGCAATCGCTGCTGGCGTGAGGATTTGACATGGCAGAAAGGAATATCTACCAGGTCGCCGACTGGAATGGTCAAAGCGGGGAGCGCTGGGTTGCCAACCAGGCCAGGCTTGACGCCATGGTGGCGGTGTTCGGCCAGGCCGCCATCGACGCCGTGGCTCCTGCGCCGGGCGAGCGCGTGCTGGACGTTGGCTGCGGCGCAGGCACTTCGAGCCTGGCGCTGGCCGCCCGCGTCGGTGCGAGCGGGCAAGTGCTGGGCGTCGACATTTCCGAACCGCTGATCGGCCGGGCGCGCGCGCTGGCGCCGCCGGATGCGCCGGTCCGTTTCCAGTTGGCCGATGCCGGCAGCGCCGAGCTGCCCGAGGGCGCGTTCGACATCCTGTTCTCGCGTTTCGGGGTCATGTTCTTCGATGATCCGGCAGGTGCGTTCGCCCATATGCGGTGCGCGCTCCGGCCGGGCGGGCGGGTCGCTTTCGTGTGCTGGCGCGGAGCGGCCGAGAACGATTGGGTGCGCCTGCCGATGGGTGCGATCAAGGGCATCGTTCCGCCGGCCGCGCAGCCCGATCCAGAAGCGCCTGGCCCATTCTCGTTCGGCGACCGGGAGCGCGTGGCGTGCATCCTGGCTGCAGCCGGCTTCACCGATATTGCCATCATGCCCTTCGACGCTTCCATCCCGTTGGGCGAAGGCGAGACGCGCGACGCTGCGATCGACGACGCGGTAAAGATGGCGCTCGAGGTCGGCCCGTTGTCGCGTGCGCTCGCTGACCAGCCCGACGGCATCCGCGCCAGCGCCTCGGCCGCGCTGCGTGCCGTGTTCGCGCGTCAACCCGGTGATCGGTCGGTGATGTTCGACGGCGCGGCGTGGATCGTCATGGCGCGCAATCAGGCTGCCGCGCGCGAAGCGTTGGCCATGTGAAGGGCGACAAACTGTTCGCAGGCCTCGGCGTCGAACCACCATGGGAAATAGTCTGGCGGATTGTTGAAGCCATTGGCGACAGCGCTGGCAAGGGAAGGGCAATTGCCGGCCGCGCCCAGCATGTTGAGCACGTGGGGCGGCGGCGGGCGGAGCAGCGAATTGGTCCATGCAACGACCTGCTCGCCATACACCCAGAAGCGTTCGAAAGTCCGCTGCATCCACTCGCGGCTGTAGGGCTGGTCGCCATGGGCAAGGATGGCGTCGAGATAAATGCGCGCTGCCTTGGTGGCGTTATTCGAACCCTGGCCGGTGATCGGGTCGTTGAGCACGACGGCATCGCCCAGGCCGAAGACCATTTTCCCTGACGGGAGGGTGGCGACTGGCCTGCGCACGGTGGGCGCAAAGCTGCCAGCCAGGATGCCGTTTGCGTCGGTCAGCTCCACATGCGCGGCACGTTCGGCCTCCCAGGGCAGGAAGGTACGCAGCAGGGCGAGGCTTTGCGCCAGGTGGGCCTGGGGCGTTGCTACATTGCGCCAGCAGTCCATCGGGCCGCCGGGAACGCCTTCGAACACCATGATGTCGCAAGGGCCGCTGGTGGTCAGGGCAGGGAAGACAAAATGCTCGCCGACACCGGGGATCAGATTGAATGCGACGCGCGAATATTCCTGCGCTGGTCGCAAACCGTTCACGTAGGTGAGGGCCAGGGCGCGCTGCGGTTTGTCAAATGCGGATCGGATGGCATCACGTTCGAATAGCTTGACGATTTCGCTTTTGCCCGCGGCCACGATCACCAGTTCATTTTCCTTCGCGAGCCGTTCCAGTTCCGGAATGCCGACGTCTTCGATCAGCAGCCTGCCGCCTTGCCTTTCGAACTGCTGCAGCCAGGCAGGCATCTTGATCCGCTGATCGACGGCCTGCGCAGGACGCTGCAGGCGGGCGCTCCAGTCGATCAGTTTTTCATGTGGGGCATCGGGATTCGGAACGGCCAGTCCGATCCCGTCCACCGTCGGGCATGCGTCCTCCCATTGGTTGAGGCCCAGGTCCCGTTCGATCTGCAGTGAGGCATCGAACATGCATTGGCTCGACATGACGCGGCCATTACGAATGTCGTCGGGCGTGCGGTTGGTCGCGACGGTGACGTCAAAGCCATTGGCCAACAGGCCCAATGCCAGAGGCAGGCCGGCCTGTCCACTGCCTACAACGGCGATCTTGCGCATCATTTCTCTCCCATACGTTTCTCAAAGAAGTTCGCCGTTGCAGGCGCAGTGCACTTGTCTGCATCAGGACAAATTCAAGGTCCAGGTGGTAACGCCTTCTCTTGCGTCCGTGCTCATTGCGACGTCGCGGCCCCAGCTCGCGATGTATGTCCAGTCCGGGTCCTCGATCCAGGCCAAGGTATCGAAACTTGTGGCGCGTTGCCGGATAAACCTGACGTACAGGTCGACGTTGTCCTTGATCCACATATCGTCCCCGCGAATGCGCAACTGAATCTGCAAGTGACGGCTCATCCCGTTCGAGAATTCAAAGCCGTAACCCGGATACGGCATGGGTATCTGCCCCACGCCCGGTGGAAGTTCCGGTGTCTTGTCATTCCGCCGGGGCAGTTTCGTAGGCCCCATGTAGTCATAATTCCTGATGGCCCCGGCCTCCAGGTCATCTTCCGTCAGATAGTCCAGATTGAGCAAGCGAAGTTCGTGGCCATCCCGCAAGATCCTGGCTTGAACAAGGCTATCTGTTCCGGCGTTTGCTGCGTTTTTTGTTTGCACAATCAGCCTGATCGATCCAATCCACATGGCAGTCTCCTATCAAAACGCTACTGTTTGAACAGCGAAGCCGCTGCCCGCGAGGGGCAACGGCCTGCTTATCATGGGCTGGAGGAGCGGGGCGGGAATCGGTACTGCCACCTAATTTAGGTCGAGTCCCATACCCAGATTAGTGCTTGCCGGCTGGGCGCACGCCGGGACTTTCGCTTATCTACTGAACGACCAGTTCCACCCGGCGATTCTTGGCTCGACCAGTTTCATCTCCGTTGGAAGCGACGGGGGCCAGGCTGGCGACACCTTTGCTCGTCAGGCGCGTGGAAGGGATCTGGTACTGCCTCGCCAGCGCGGAGACAACCGCTTGTGCACGTTGCTGCGACAACAGCTGGTTGGCGTCGAGATTGCCCTGGTTGTCCGTGTGGCCCACGATGTAGACCTTGAGGGCAGGCTGGCTTTTCAACAGTTTCGCCATCTCGTCCAGCTGGGTCCTGGATTCCGCGGCTTTGATCTCTGCCTTGCTGGTATCGAAGTAGATGCCGTACAGGGCAATCTTGCCGCTCGACTGCAAGGCTGCCTTCAATGCATCGGCGTTGACAGTCACCTGTCCGCCTTGCATCGCCTGGGGTTCGGCGATTTCGATGTAAGTCGTGGTGAAGTCGGTGCGATATACCTTTCCTGAATTCACCATCACGTGGACGAGGTTCCCATCCTTTGACAAGGTGCCGTAAGTAAAATAGATGTCATCGGTACCGAGCATGTTCGAACCGCCCAGGGAATACATCTGGTTATACAGCGTGGATTTCTCCGGATGGCGTGAGCGGTTGGCACGGAAGTCGGCTTCCTTCATGGCGCCATAATGATCGTCAAAACCGTAGCGCATGCTATCGCAGCCTTTGTCGCGCGGCGTGCAACTGACGATGGCTTTGAATCCCGCTGCCTTCAGGGCCTGTTCATAGTTGCGATGTACTTCCAGCGGCGACTTGCCGAGCGGGGCGAAATACACCATGCGGGTGATCTGGCCTTCCACGGTGACCGGCGCCTGGAAAGCATTATGGCTGTCCAAGCCCATTTTGCCGGGGAAAGTCGTTTGGTCAAAGCCGATTTTCTTGTACGCCATCATCCAGGAATTGTTATAGCGCTGGATCAGGGGATGGTCTTCTCCGCCAGCGACATCGATTGCCCAGTCAGGTCCGGCGGAGGCGGGGGCGGCGATAGCAAACGAAGACAGGCAGAATGCGGTGGCGGCGAAGTGGCGTGCCAGAGGGGAGGACAGTAGTTTCAAGGTTTATCCTTTCGCGAAGAATGTCAGAGCACGACGCAGTGCAATGATGTAAATCTTATACTGCGTCGTGATCGCTCTCCATTCAAACGCGTCGGTAATCGGAAGGCTGAATTAACGACGCCACACTAGAACTTGTACTGCAGGTTGGCAAAGAACGAGCGGCCGCGCGGATCACCATAGGTTGGGTCCCAGGTCACTTCGAAGTAGCGCGACTGGTTGGTGAATGGCGGCGGCGTATCGAACATATTGATCACGCCGGCGCGCAGCTTGAGCTTGCTGTTGAAGGCATAGCTGCCTGTCAGGTCCCACAGCGAATAGGCTTTCACGTCACGGTCGTTCCATCCCGGATCAGCCAGGCCGGCGATGTTCTGGTCGCGATAGCTGGAGAAGAAGGTGTTGCCCAGGCTCAGGCTGAAGGGCCCCTGGCTCCAGTCGATATTCAGCTTGTGGCGCCAGCGCTGCACAGCCTTGTCGTCGCGGAAGACGCCCAGGCCATTCGTCATCGGCGAGAGCGGATCGGACTGGAACTTGTACTTGGTGATCAGCGTGCCGTTCAGGCTGGCGCTGAAGCGGCCCATTGAAGTGGCATCGCCGTGCCAGTTAAGGTCAATATCGAGACCGGCTGTGTTGAGCTTGCCCCGATTCTCCTTCTTGAACTGAAGGAAGGAAACGACACCATCTTCATCACGCACCACGATGTTGGGGTCGTTGTAGTAGACCGGATTGTCGAACACGGTTTGTTCGCCGATTTCCGAAATGATGTCGGTCTTGCGGATGATCCAGTAGTCGAGGCTGCCATTCCAGTTCTTGTTCGGCTGCAGTACCAGGCCGACCGAAAACTGCCTGGACTTTTCCGGCTTCAGTTGCGGGTTGCCGTAGCGGTCCAGGTCGAACTGGGCTACTTCGCCCGAGATCGGGTCTTTCACGAAGCTTGCCGTGGTATCGGAACGGACGGGCAGGAACATTTCGGAAATCGAAGGTGCGCGGAAGCCGGTGCCGTAGGAGGCGCGCCCCAGCACTTCCTTGCTCGGGCGGTAGCTGATTGCGACTTTCGGGTTGGTGGTGTTCAGTGCCGGCGTGGTGATATTGGTCAGCGGATCATGTACGCCTTTGTAGCGGTCGTGACGGATGGCGAACTGGCCTTCCCATTCCTTGCTGAACGGCGCGTCGATCTCCGCGTAGATGCCGGTGATCCGGCGCGAATTGGACGAGTCGGCCAGCAATTCGTCCGAGCTGGCGCGGTCACCTTGCACATCGTTGCTGCGCAGTGCTTCGGAGGAGGTGAACGAAGTCTTTTCGCGCCGCAGTTCAGCGCCGATGGCCAGCACGGCATCGCCTCCGCCCAGCGCCATCAGGGGGCGGCTCACCTTGCCATCGATGCTGTCGCTGGTGCCCTTGGACATGCGTGCCGCGTCATGGATCTTGATCGAGTCCATGAACTTGCGGCCGGAGTCATCCGTGGCAGGGACAAAGGGGTTGTACTGGCCGCTGGCAATACCGGCCAACATCTTGCTGTGCGACACCCAGCCATCGATATCCAGGTCGGTTGCCTTGTTGACGCTGTGGTTGTAGGCCGTATCGTAATCCCAGTCGCCCACCTTGCCGGTCGCACCGAGCACCAGGCGTGACGCTTTGCTGGTCACTTCCGAGGTGCGGCGGCCTGCGTCCGACAGCCGGAAGCGGAAATTGATCGGGTCCGTGATGCCGGTCCTGGCTTGCAGGTCGGCCGGCAGGAAGATGCCGCTGGTCGTGCCGTTGATGCTGCTCGATACGGCAGGCGAGGCGGCATAGCTGGTCTCGGCCCTGCTCAGCAGAACTTCAGCAAACACCTGGTGGGCATCCGTCACCTGGAAGGTGGCGCGGCCGATAAAGCTTCGCTTCTTCGATTCCGGATAGACTTCCGAATCGCCCATGTAGTTGAAGGAACAGCCTTCCGTGCCGCCGGGACCGAGCGGCCGCACCACGTTCGGGCTGCCGTCCACGCAGGACTCCTTGCCGAAATTGACGCGGCGACCAGGCGACGGCACCCAGGTGCCGCCAGGGCCGGAGCCCTTCAGGTAGCTCGATTGGTTCAGGGTTGCCAACTGGGCGGGAGTCAGGTCGACGTTGGCTGGGAATGAGTAGCTCGACAGCTGCGGCGACAGGCGGTCGGGCAGGCTATATTCCTGCATGAATTTGCGTTGCGAACTGGCCAGGCGGTTCGTCTTTTGCACGTCCAGTGCGCCGAACAGGTTGTAGCGGTCGGTGTTCAGATCGCCGACGCCGCCGGACAGCGAGGCAGATTTCTTGCCGCCGCCGCCTTCGTCCGTACGCAGGGCATACACGCTGGCATCGCCGCCCTGGTAATCCTTGCGGGTGATGAAGTTGATCACGCCGCCCATGGCATCGGTGCCGTAGATTGCCGATGCGCCGTCCTTGAGCACTTCCACGCGCTGGATGGCGCCGGCGGGAATGTTGTTCAGGTCGACGCCGGAATTGTCGCCAGGGCTGGCGAAGTTGGCCATGCGCCGGCCATTCAGCAGCACCAGCGTGCTGGAGACGCCCAGGCCACGCAGGTTGGCGCCGTTAAAGCCGCGCTGGCCGCCCATGACATCGCTGACGCTGGTGCCATCGGTCAGGCCGCCCACATTCGAGGAGATCTTTTGCAGCAATTCGGCAGCCGTGGTCACGCCCGTCTTTTCAATGTCTTCGCGCTTGATGACTTCAACTGGCAGTGCGGACTCGCCCTCGATGCGCTTGATGCTGGAGCCGGTGATTTCCACGCGCGGCATGGTTTGCGCGACGGCGTCCAAACTCATGCAGCCAAGTGCGAGCAATACAGCATGGGTGCATTGGGAGCGGCGGAATGCCGATGCCTTGTGCGTGCCAGGTATTTTCATGCGATCAGTCCTCGTAAGTTGGTATTCGTACCCGATTAACTAAGCTTGAGTTGTTATGGAACAATTGCAGTGTATGCAACGTTGTGCGACTTGTGCGCACTGGAGCACATGCAAGTCGCAATTTCGTTGTGATTACAACGTTTTTGCTGACTTCCAATTTGCATGTTTTCGATCGGGATCACACGGAAATCGGCATAGTCCGGCCATGTCCTGGCACGGGGCGCAACAGTGGCGTTGCCATCCTTGCCAAGCCAATGCAAAGTGAACATTTTTCGTGCTGCGGAGGAATGGAGATGATCAGTCAGGCATGCTTTGGCGAGCTGGAGGCGATTAATATCGACGCCATCTTGACCATGTTCGACGCTTTGAATGACATTGCCTTTTTCGTCAAGGACAGGGAAGGGCGCTATTTCGGCATCAACCGGACGATGGTGCGCCGTTGCGGGGCGCGGGACAAGGAAGAGGTGATCGGAAAAACCGCGCTGGACCTGTTTCCTCAGGCCCTGGCGGAAACCTATTTTGCCCAGGACCGCAAGGTGATTGACAGCGGCGCTTGCATCGACAGGCACCTTGAATTGCACATCTACCCGGGGCGCAGCCGCGGTTGGTGCATCACCAGGAAGATGCCTTTGCAGGACACGAAGGGCAGGATTGTCGGCCTGATCGGCACTTCACGCGATCTCGGCTTGCCCGACGACGTGAATCCCGCATACCGCCAGATTGCCCATATCGCGGACTACATTCGCGAGAATTATCAGCGCAACGTGTGCGTCCAGGAGCTGGCCGACCAGGCGGGGCTATCGCTCTCGCAGGTTGAGCGCCTGTTCCAGAAAGTCTTTCATCACTCGCCGCGGCAAATGCTGGTTCAGTGCAGGCTTTCGGCGGCCAGGGCCATCATCGATAAAAAGCCGGACGCCAGGATCGCCGACATCGCTCATGAATGCGGCTATTCCGACCACAGCGCTTTCAGCCGCCAGTTCAAATCGGTGGTGGGAATGAGTCCGACCGAATACAGCCGCGTGGCGGGCCGCACGGGGACTTGACTGTGGTCCCCGCGCGGCCGGCAAATACCTACTTCAAGCGGTCCCAAAGGAAGCTGTAGACCATGCCGTAGAGGCGGGCCTGCTGTTCACCGTTCACCGCGCCGCCATGGCCGCCATCCATGTTCTCCCAATACAGGACCTGGTGGCCTTGTTCCTTCATGCGCGCGACCATCTTGCGGGCATGGGCCGGATGCACGCGATCGTCCCTGGTCGAACTGGTGAAAAACACCGGCGGATAGGACCGGTTCCTGTCGAGCAGGTGGTAGGGAGAATAGCGCGAGATGTAGTCCCATTCTTCGGGGCGGTCCGGGTCGCCATACTCGTCAATCCATGAGGCGCCTGCCAGCATGCGGTGGTAGCGCTTCATGTCGGCCAGCGGCACCTGGCTGACGACGGCATTGAACAGCTCCGGGCGCTGCAAGGCTACCACGGACACCAGCATGCCGCCCAGGCTGCCGCCCATGATGCCGAGATGCTGCGGCGACGTGACTTTCCGCGCAATCAGGTCTTCGGCCACTGTGATGAAATCGTCATACGATACCTGGCGCTTTTCCTTCAGCGCGGCTTCGTGCCAGCGCGGCCCGAACTCGCCACCGCCGCGAATGTTCGAGAGCACGTACACGCCGCCTTTTTCCAGCCAGGCGCGGCCGACCGTGGCATTGTACGAGGGCTTCATCGATATCTCGAACCCGCCATAGCCGTACAGCAGCGTCGGATTGCTGCCGTCGTACTTGAGGTCCTTGCGCATGACGACGAAATACGGAATCCGCGTGCCATCCTTGGCGGAGGCGAAGTGCTGCTCCACCTTGAGGCCCGAAGTATCGAAGAAGCCCGGCTGCGATTTCAGTTGCCGCCGTTCGTCGGAACTGACCTGAGCCAGGTGCAGCGTGGTGGGGGTGAGAAAGTCGTTCTGCACCATGAAGTACTGGTCTGAATCCAGGTAGTCCAGCGATGAGATCGAGACGCTGGCAAATGCCGGCGTCGGTACCGTCCGGCGTTCCCATTTTCCTTTCTGCATGCGCAGCTCCTGCACCTGGCTGCGCACATTGACCAGCTCTGTCAGCAGGATCGCGCTCCTGGTCGTCGCGACCGATTGCAGCGAGCGGGTGGCGTCTGGCTCGTACAGAATGGTGAAGTTGCGCTTGCCCGCCATGAAGCCGGAAAAGTCGATCGACAGGAGCGAGCCTTGCTGGTACTGGCGATTCCCGACGTTCCAGTCTCCGCGCAGGCGGATCAGGAGCTGGTCCTTGAAGGTGAAGGCCGTTGCGCTGTTCGGCTTGTCGAGCTTGACCAGCTTCCCGGCATGGCGGAAGTACAGTTCGTTCGTGAAAAACGAGGTGTAGCGCAGGACAAATTCGCGCTTAAATCGCGGATAGTGGTCAGAGTACCCGGACACGCTGATGTCGGCCAGCTTGCCCTCGAACACCAGCTTCGCAGACTGCAATGGCGTTCCCCGTTTCCATTCCTTGACGATGCGCGGATATCCTGAGCTGGTGAGCGAGCCGGGGCCGAAGTCGGTCGCTACGAACAGGCGGTCGCGGCTCACCCAATTGACGTCGCTCTTCGCTTCGGGAAGGTAGAAGCCCTGCGGGACAAACTGCAGGCTGCTCGTGTCGAACTCGCGCACAACATGCGCGTCCCCGCCGCCCCGGGTCAGCGAGAACAGGCAGCGCTCCGCGTGCGGCTTGAGGCACTCCATGCCATGCCAGACCCAGTTTTCCTTCTCATCCCGCGCCAGCCGGTCGAGATCCAATACCACGTCCCACTGCGGCGCATCAGTCCTGTAGCGTTCCAGCGTGGTACGCCGCAGCACGCCGCGCGGGTGCTCGGCGTCTTTCCAGAAGTTGTAGAGGTACTGGCCTTGTTTCTCGACGAAAGGAATCCGCTCGCGCGAGTCGACGACTTCGCGGATTGCATTGGTGGTCTGCTGGATGCCCGGCAGTCCGTCCAGCTGGTTGGTGGTGAGGCTATTCCACTGCTTGACCCAGTCCAGCGCCCGCTTCGAGCTGACTTCTTCAAGCCAAAGATAAGGATCGGCATCGGCCGCCGGTGCCTGTGCCTGCGCCATTGTGCAGGACAGGAGTGCGGCCGCCGCCGTCAGGCTCAGCTTTTCGATTGGAAGCATGTTTCTCAATTTCCTCAGAACTTGTGCTCAACCGTCAGCATCAAGGTACGCGAGCGCAGGGGCAGGGAACTTCCCGGATACAGCTTGACGGGGGCCTTGCGGTCGAAGAGGTTGAATACGTTCGCCGATACGGTGGTGCCAGGCTGGAAGGTATAGCGGGTCCACAGGTCGACCGTCGTATCAGAAGCGATATGGCATTCGCCCGCGCTCACGCCGCGGTCCTCGCATCCCTCGATGCTGCTGGTCGTATCAAGTACGCCCCAGGCGAGCTTGGTGGAGTCCGTATAATTCGCGCGCAGGCCTGCAACGAGCGGGCCCCGTTCCCACGACATCTTGGCGACGGCGCGCGTGCGAGGTTTGTCGCGATAACCGACATAGTTCTCGGTGTAGGTCTTGGCAAAGCTATCCCAGCTCTGGTATTTGAACTGGCGGTTGAGTTCCAGGCCGAGGTTAAGGGTACCGGCTTCGCCAAGGTTCCAGCGCGCCTTGGCATCAAGGTCGATACCGGAAACGCGCGACTTGCCGTAGTTTTCATACTGGGCTGCGATGGTCCTGATTGGTCCCACAGGGAAGCCGACCGTTCTGCCGGACAGCTCGAAGGCACGGCGTGCGATGTCCAGGTCCTGTGACGTCAGCGGGTCGCGCTCCACCAGCCCGGCCAGCCGGTCTTCGTTGGCGAGCGTCTGGTCGATGCTCTTGACGGCGATTTCATCGCGGCGCTTGATGTTGTAGTAGTCGATCGTAAAACTGAGCGCGCGAATCGGCTGCAGCACCAGGCCCGCCGTGAAGCTGTTGGTATATTCTGGCTTCAGGTCGGGATTTGGAGTGACCGCGGACGGGAAGCTGACCGAGCAGCCCAGGCCATAGGCGGTCAGGGCCAGGTTCTTGTCGGCCGCGTTGCCGGTATTCAGGATGTTCCTGAGCTCCGTGGCGGCTGCGCAGCGTTTGGGGTCGTTGTAGCCGTTGTTGAACCAGGACGCGCCGCCGTTGCCGGTCTCCGGCAGGCTTGGCGCGCGGAAGCCCTTGGACACCGTGCCGCGCACCATCAGCATGTCGTTCACGGTATAGCGCAGGCCAAGCTTGGGCACGACCGCGCCGGCCCCGTCGATCACCTTGTCGCCGCGGACCGCAAAACTCGCTTCCAGCTGCTTGGTGAATGGCGCCCCAAGCTCCAGGAAGGCCGCCGCGACCTTGCGCGATCCATTGATCTTCACGCCGCTGAACTGGACGATGCGCGCGGCCAGGACGTTGTCGCTGCTCTGATGCTCAAAGGACTCGTGGCGCAGGTCGACGCCGGTCGCAAGCTGGAGTGGACCGCCGCCCAGCATGAACAGCTCGCGGTTCGCCTTGAAGTCCAGGAAGGTCTGGCGGTACTCGCCATGCGAACCCATTTCAGGGAACATGGTTTCGAGCAGGGCGCGGTCATTCTGCTGGCCGAATTTGTAGGCGCCGCTGACGATGGCATCGTAGTAGCCGTAACGATCGCGGTACAGGTGCTGGCGCTGGCGGGCCTTGGAGCCCATATGGCCGATTGCACCATCCCACTCCCAGCCAAAGCTTGCGCCCTGGATGCCGGCGAGGGCGCGGAACTGCTCCGATGATCCGACGTTCTTGAACATGTCGCGATCGTCGGCGAAACGGTAATTCAGGCCAATGGGGAAGTCATATGGGTTGTTCGGATGGCCGACCGGCAGTTTGGGATCGGTAAAGTACTGCATCGTGCCGCTGATCGAATCATACCAGGACAGGGGAACACCGGTGACATTGCTGCGCGGAGGCGCCGTGTTGTAGTTGTTGCGCGTCTTGGCAAGCTGCAGTTCGCCGTAGGCTACCGTATCGCCGGAAAGCTTGAGGCGTCCCGAACCCAGGAAGGTTACCCTCTCGGCAGGCGCACGGGCCAGGCTGTCCTGCCAATAGTCATAGAAGCACAGGCCGCCGCTCAGGTTCTCCGGCGCGCAGCCAGGGGCCGCGACATTGATCGATTTGCCGGCCAGGGCAGGATCGTGGTAATTGGCGGGGTAGCGGCCGACATAGTTGCCGGGAATCGAGCCGGTGGAAGTCGCGTCGCGATCCGGGTTCATGCGGATGAACCAGTCGGGGAGCAAGGGGCGCACCTGGCGATCGGTGAATTTGCCGCGCGAATAGACTTCGAGATGAGCGAAGGCGTTATAGCCGTCCTCCTCGAAGTCCCCGGTGCCGCCGATGATCGAAGCCTTGCGTTCGCGATCGAGGAAGGAGCGCTTCAGCGATTGCTGGGCCGAAGCTTTCACGCCAACGCCCCGATAATTCTTGCGGGTGATGATGTTGACGACACCGGCAACTGCATCGGAGCCATAGATCGCGGAAGCGCCGTCTTTGAGAATCTCGACGCGTTCAATGACGTCGCTTGGAATGGAATCGATGTTGACGAAGTTCGATTGAAGCCCGTCCGCAAAACCGTAGGAGGAGAGCCGGCGGCCATTAAGCAGGACCAGGGTCGCACCCGTGCCGAGGTTGCGCAGGGAGACGCCGGTGGCGCCGCTCGCCCAGGAATTGGTACCACCCAGGTCGCTGATCGCGCCGCGGTCATTGCTGGTCAGGTTGTCGAGGATTTGCGCAACGGTCTGCGCGCCGCTTTGTTCAATCTCCTGGCGCGACAGGACCTGAACCGGGGACGCGGTTTCCTGGTCCACGCGCTTGATGTTCGAGCCCGTCACGACGACGCGCTGGACGTTCTTGTCTTGCGCAGCCTGTGCCAGGGTGATCGCGGGGAAGGCGGCAACGATTGATCCGACCAGGACGCTGTACTTCAACTTCTTGCTGTGCTTCACGTTTGTCTCCTTGTACTTCATGGACGATTTGGATCGTTCTACATGTCGTCGCAAGGATACTTTCGAGGGAGCGCACGGTCTTGAGCGTTTTCCCGCGCTAATACGCTGAAAATGGCATACCGCAGCGACCAATGGCCTGTGCACCGCGCCGCGCTTGCAGATACCCATTGATACTGGTATTACCTCGCTGCGCACTTCTATCATCCTTCCGAGTCACCTCATCGGAGAACCCGGCGCCGGAAACCCAGCCGTGTATCTACATCATTTATCAGAGTTGCTCCGAGAAACCCGTCCTTCAGGGCAGGGAATGAAAGGAGCCGGCCGCAACGCGGTGGACTATAAAGCAAGATGGGGGTGCCTGGAGAACGCAAAGGCAATAAGAATCTTGCAGAACACCGCGTATTAATCGGTGGAGTTGCCAATTAACGCAGGAGCCCCCATGCAATCAGCGCCGACAGCAGAAGGAAGGGGAAGGAGTACAGGTGGAAGCGCAGCCACAGGCGGCGTTCGGGCGCCATGCGCAGGGCGATGATATTGGCCAGCGAGCCGATCGCCAGCCCAAAGCCTCCTGCATTCACGGCATAGGCGATGACCTTGTAGTCGACGGAATGCTGGACCAGCAGGATGGTTGCCGGGACGTTGCTGATCACCTGGGAACCGAGCAGGCCTGCCAGGAACAGTTCCAGTCGGGAGAAATGGGGAACAGATTCAATCCAGCCCTGGATGAAATGCTGCTGTGACAGCAACCGGATATCGATGAACATCAGGATGAAGACAACGATCAGGCTCCAGTCAACCTTGGCGATGATGCCGCGGCAGGACAGCAGGACAGCGAGCCCCACGCCGGCCAGGCCCCATCCGGGATACCCGAGTTCCACAGTCACCAGGAAGGCGATATAAAGCATGCCGCAAGTCCTGAGCAAGCCGACATGGTAGGCCGCGGGATCGTCATTCAGCTCGGCATGGATGGTCTGTTTGGGGAAGCAGAACCAGGTCGCCAGCAGCAGTACGGCAAAAACCGCCAACGCAAGCGGCGCCATTTGCCAGGTGAATTCAGCGAAGGACTGGTGCGAGCGTTGCCACAGCAGGATGTTCTGGGGATTGCCGATCGGCGTCAACAGCGAACCCGCGTTGACTGCCAGCGCTTCGAAGATCACCAGGCGCCCGACAGGCAGGCCGCGGATGCCGGACAGGCCGACAGTCAGCGGCACGACGATGAAGAGCGCGATATCGTTGGTCAGTACGGTCGACAACACCGTGGATGCCGCCACCAGGAACACCGCCAGCACCCGCTCCTGCCGCAGCCTGTTGATGATGAGCCGCCCCAGGTGTTCCAGGTAGCCGCTGGCTTCGATGCCGGTGGTTAGCAACAGCATGCCGGCGAGCGTCGCGATGGTGTGCCAGTCTACCCAGTTCTTATACTCCGTGAGCGGATGCGGCGACAGGATGGAAAGAGCAATGGCGGCGAGCAGCAGCAGGTGCATCAGGCGGTCGCGCAGGAAAGGCTGGATAATCTGGCGCAGGAATGGCTGCGCGGTGGTTGGTTCGGTGGTCACAAGCATGTAAGTTTTCTGCGTGGGCAAACGTGCGCATGATAACAGGAGCGGGCAAGGGCGCGTGCGCAGGGCCAGGCACGCCTGCATTGCCGCAATTGTGAAGCTCCGCGTCTTCCGGAAGGGTTATCATCAGCAAAACCGATCAATAACGCTTGCCCTACGATAACTCGCGGGTCCACGATGTACTTCACGCGTCAATTACTATTCGCTTTCCTCCTAGCTTCAAAGACCGTCCATGCATCCGATCTGGTGATGGCAATCTCCAACGGTAGTGGCATGCCGATGACCGATATTCGCGGCGAGGAACTCAAGGGCGGGATACTTAAGGAATTCGGCGACGCGCTAGGCGGTTTGCTGCATCTCGAGCCCCGTTATATGATCCTGCCGCGCACGCGTGTTGAAGGCGCGCTGCTGCGGGGACATGCCGATTTGCTGTGCGACCTGCGGCCCGAATGGCTCGACAACCAGGGCTTCCTCTGGTCGGACGCCATTATTTCGAATCGAATGATGGTCGCCATGCGCAGTGAAACGCCAGTGCCGGCCTCCCTGAACGCTATCGCGGGCCTGCGGGTGGGAACGATCCGGGGATACAGGTACCCGGAGATTGAACACTTGCAGCCACCAATCCTGCGCGATAACGCGGCGAACGATAGCCAGAACCTTGAAAAGTTGCTGCTCGGGCGCTTCGACTTCATTTTCACCAACCGCATCTATTTCGACTACCAGCGCAAGGTTCACCCTGAGCGGGCGCGCCTGGCATCCCATAACCTGAAGATCACGGATTTTGATACTTATTGCGCAGTTCATCCACAAGGCAAACTCGGTATCAGGGACCTGAACCAGGCGATCGCTACGCTCAAGGCCCGCGGCACGATCCGATCGATCCTGGCGCGTTACAGGCCGCACGACTCCTCTTGAAATCTTCCAGGCCAGGCCAAAAATTACTGGCCCGGTTACGACGTTTTCGAGGAGGAGCTATGGATGCAAAAGAAGCGTTGCTGGATCACCTGGCCGAACTCAAGGCGGCGCACGACAAGACCAACCGCCTGATGACGGAAATCACGGCAGTCGCGGCCAGGGCGGTGAAAGGCAGCGGGGTGCTCCCTTCGCTTAGCCAGTTGCGCGCGTATGAGCAGGCGCTGATTGCCGCACAGGGGCAGGCGGCATGTTGTGCGGAGCTATTGCAGCAAGCGCGACGCCCGGCACCGTGCGTGCTGCTTTAAGCTTTACTTAATTTACAACGGTTATCGCTTGGGCAATACTTTCCGCCTTACTTTACGCCCGGCGGGAAGCCATGAAACCGCTGGCCTTTGTTGCGGAACCTGGCCAGGGCTGGAATTATTCCGGCGAAGGCTACGTGCTCCTGCAAGGCATCATGGAGGCCATTACCCGGACGGGCCTTGCAGCCTATCTCGACCAGCATCTGTTTGCGCCGCTGGAGATGCGCGACACGAGCCTGGTCTGGCGCGAGGCATTCGAGGAACGGGCCGTCCCAGGCAAGATGTTTCTTGGCTTTTCGCGGCGGGCTTGTTTCCAGAACGCGCTGGCCGCATTCACCCTTTACACCACGGCAGCAGACTATGCGCGCTTCATGTCGGCCTTCCTGGCCGACGATGCGCTGATGCAGATGGCGCTTGCCGCGCCTGTAGACGTGAGCAAGCCGCTTGGCCTGGCATGGGGGCTGGGCTGGGGTATCGAGCGCGGCTCGGGCGGAAGCCATGTCTGGCAGTGGGGGAACAACCCCGGCTTCCGCGCATTTGCGATGGCGTCGACCACGACGAAGGATGGCTTTGTGGTCCTGACAAACAGCGAACGGGGCATGCCGCTCGCCGCTTCAATCGCGCAGCAGGTGCTGCCTTCGGATCACGGCGCCTTCCGTTTTCCGCCAGTGGCCTGAGACCTAGAACTGCTCGTTGCGCGCGACGATTTCGCCAGGCGAACCAAGCAGGAAGACATGATCGTTCAGATTATCCGCACCTTTGATGTGTTCGTATGAGGTGAGCGATGGGAGCAGGTCGCGTACAAGCGACTGCTGGCTCGGAATGGACTTGTCTGACTTCAGCTTGCCCAGGATGATCGTCTTTACTTGCTCCGACTGGCCGGCGATCTGTTCCAGGCTTGCTTTTTTCAGCTTGCCCAGCCGGTATTCGAGGGAGACATTGCTGCGCGCGCTATCCTCGACCTGGTGGTATTCGTAGTTCTGGGTCTGCAGGGTCCCGTCGAACCATGGAGGACTGGATTTGCCGATATCGGTGTGGTACTGGGCGCTAAGGCGCGATTGCTGGTCCTGGCCAATCTTGCGGTCGTCGCGGCTTGTCCCCTCCAGTTTGGTCGCTTGCGATACCTCATAGGAGAACGTGTCCTGTTCCCATGCCTTGAGCGGATTGCTGGACTTGGGCGTCTGGGTCAGGGAGGCGCTGAAATCGGAAAGACCTGTCAGCGCGGAACGGTCGTCCGAATTCAGCTGCCACTTCGATGGAATGTGCAGGAAGTCGTCAGTCTCTTCGGCGACGGCCGTTCGATTCATGTCCGAGAAGGCGTCTTTGAACATGGACATCAACTTCTTGTCACCGTGCCCGCGTGCGAGCGCCTGGTCGAATTGCGCCAGGTAGTTGTTGATGGCTTTTGCCTGCTGCTTCCTGGTGCCCAGGTGTTCCAGGGTGCTTGTGTCCACGTTCACTTCAGCCTGGCCATCAGGCCCGTTGATGCGTGCCTTGCGCAACGCGTCGTCAATGTGGAAATCCAGGGTCTGCGGCGCAGGCTCAGGACCGGACACTTCGGCATGGAAGTCGATCGACTGAACAAACCTGCTGTCGAACTGTGTCAGGCCGCTCAGCCGGACCTGAGGGGCCGCTCCCGCCATCCCATCGATAGCAGCCTGGAAGCCCGCTGCCAGCGTGGACAGGGCTTTACGCTCATCATCATCAAGCCTGGCGCTCGAGCTGACCTGGTAGATCATTTCGTCATCGACATCGGCCAGCGTGAGCTCGACCTGGGTCCCGCTGCGCGTGGTGATGCCCAGCGTGAATTTGTTGTCGACCCTGTCCGGCAGCCTGGCATGGTCCAGCGCTATGACCGAGCCGGCGCCGAGCTGCTTGAGCATGTCCGCACCAAGGTCCTGGTAGCGCAGGCTGGTCGGGACGGGCGCGGAGGCTGCGGCGATCGCTTCCGGGCTCAGCGTCACGATGGTGGAAGCTGGTGGAGCGGTGGCCGCGTCCAGCCTGGCCAGGAGAGGATCGGCCTTCCGCGCGGGGGCGGTCACGGCATAGCGGGCGGCCGGTTGCCAGTTGGAGAGGGAGGAGATTGGGCTCATTCCCCCTTAACGGCGATTTATTAATGAAACTTTAATTGTGACCCTTCGCCACGAAAAAGCGTGCTACCCTACCATTGCTTTGAAGGAAATGTTTTTTCGTGCCCGCTTTGCGATCCTCGGCGGGCGGTTCCACAGTCCAGGCCGGCCGAGGCTACCCGCCGCAGGCCCGCCGGGAATGATCCTGCGTCACCATCGCAATTGAAGGAATCTGAATGAGCAAGGGCGAACCACTTCGCCTGCACGTGCCCGAACCCACGGGACGTCCAGGCTGTGCAACTGATTTTTCCTATCTCCGGCTGTCGCCGGCCGGTGCTGTGCGCCGTCCCGAGGTCGACGTAGCCCCAATGGATACGCGCGATCTTGCGTATTCCCTGATCAGCGTGCTCGATGCCGAAGGCAACGCCGTGGGGCCCTGGGTGCCGCAAATCGATATCGAAGTCGTGCGCAAAGGATTGCGCGCAATGATGAAGACGCGCATCTTCGATAGCCGCATGCTGATGGCGCAGCGCCAGAAGAAGATGTCGTTCTACATGCAAAGCCTTGGCGAAGAGGCGATCGGCACCGCGCAGGCGCTGGCGCTCAATGTGGACGACATGTGTTTTCCCACCTACCGCCAGCAAAGCATCCTCGTCGTGCGCGACTATCCAATGGTCGACATGATCTGCCAGCTGATGTCGAACGAACGCGACCCGCTCAAGGGTCGGCAGTTGCCCGTCATGTATTCGGTGAAAAAGGCCGGCTTTTTCTCGATTTCCGGCAACCTGGCGACGCAGTACATCCAGGCAGTAGGCTGGGGCATGGCGTCGGCGATCAAGGGCGATACCAAGATTGCCTCGGCATGGATCGGCGACGGCGCCACTGCCGAAGCGGACTTCGATACCGCCCTGACGTTCGCCCACGTCTATCGCGCCCCGGTGATCCTGAACGTGGTCAATAACCAATGGGCGATCTCGACTTTCCAGGCCATCGCGGGCGGCGAGGATACAACGTTTGCGGCGCGCGGCGTCGGCTGCGGCATCGCCTCGTTGCGTGTCGACGGCAATGACTTCCTGGCGGTGTACGCAGCGTCGCGCTGGGCGGCCGAGCGGGCGCGGCGCAACCTCGGACCATGCCTGATCGAATGGGTCACCTACCGCGCCGGCCCGCATTCGACCTCGGACGATCCGTCGAAGTACCGTCCCGGCGACGACTGGTCGCATTTTCCGCTGGGCGACCCGATCGCACGCCTGAAGCAGTACCTGATCAAGGCTGGCGCCTGGTCCGAACAGGAGCACGAAGAAACCCAGAAGCTGCTGGAGGCGGAGGTACTGGCCGCGCAGAAGGAGGCGGAACAATACGGCACCATGGCCAGCGGCCATACCTTCAGTCCCGCAGAAATGTTCGATGGCATCTATAAGGAGCTGCCGGAACACTTGCGTGTACAACGACAGCAACTGGGGATCTGAGATGGCGGAAAACACAGTGAAAACTTCCATGACCATGATCCAGGCGCTGCGGTCGGCGATGGATGTGATGATGGAGAAGGACGAAAACGTCGTGGTCTTCGGCCAGGACGTGGGCTACTTCGGCGGCGTGTTTCGCTGCACCGAGGGCCTCCAAAAGAAATACGGCAAATCGCGCGTGTTCGACACGCCGATTTCCGAGGGCGGCATCGTCGGCGTGGCCATCGGCATGGGAGCTTACGGGCTGCGGCCATGCATCGAGATCCAGTTTGCCGACTACATTTATCCGGCCTACGACCAGATCGTGTCGGAAGCGGCGCGCTTGCGCTTCCGTTCGGCCGGCGACTTTACGGCGCCCATCACAATCCGTACCCCTTGCGGAGGCGGCATCTACGGCGGCCAGACCCACAGCCAAAGTCCGGAGGCCGTGTTTGCCCACGTATGCGGCCTGCGCACGGTGATGCCGTCGAATCCCTACGACGCCAAAGGCCTGCTGATTTCCTCGATCGAGAACGACGATCCGGTAATCTTCCTCGAGCCGAAGCGCTTGTATAACGGGCCGTTCGACGGCCACCACGACAAACCTGTAGTGCCATGGTCGCAGAACCCGCTGGGGGAAGTACCGGAAGGCTATTACACCGTCCCGCTGGACAAGGCGGCAATTTTCCGGCCGGGCAAGCAACTGACGGTGCTCGCCTACGGCACCATGGTGTGGGTATGCGAGGCGGCGGCGCGCGAGACCGGCATCGACGCCGAGATCATCGACCTGCGCAGCTTGTGGCCGCTGGACCTCGAGACGATTGTCGAGTCGGTCCGGAAAACCAGGCGCTGCGTGGTTGTGCACGAGGCCACGCGCACCTGCGGCTTTGGCGCCGAATTGGTCTCGCTGGTGCAGGAACACTGCTTCTACCATCTGGAAGCGCCGATTGAACGTGTGACGGGGTGGGATACGCCTTACCCGCACGCGCAGGAATGGGCGTATTTCCCTGGGCCGGGGCGCGTCGGCGCGGCGTTCAAACGTACGGTGGAGGCATAACGATGGGTATTCACGTCATCAAGATGCCTGATATTGGCGAGGGCATTGCAGAAGTTGAGCTGGTCATGTGGCATGTCAAGGTGGGCGACGCTGTTACGGAAGACATGATCCTGGCCGACGTCATGACCGACAAGGCCACCATCGAGATTCCATCGCCTGTGCACGGCACGGTCGCCATGCTTGGGTGCGCGGCGGGGCAGGTGATGGCTGTGGGGGCGGACCTGATCCATATTGAAGTGGAGGGGGCTGGCAACCTGAAGCCGCAGGCCGGCGCGGCTGCTGCTGCTTCTGCTGCGATGCCGGCGCCTGCGGCCGTGCCCGCCGTGGCGCAAGCTGCATCGCTTGCTCCGGCAGCGCCTCCCGTCGCCTCGCCCGCAAAGCCTGCGGCGACGGCGATGGGCCAGCAGGTGCAGGCTCCGGCCCGCGTGGCCCGCGAGCCTGGCGAACGTCCGCTGGCTTCTCCGGCTGTGCGCAAGCGCGCCTGGGACATGGGTGTCGAGCTGCAGTTCGTGCACGGCAGCGGTCCGGCCGGCCGCATCCTGCATGCCGACCTTGATTCCTACGTCGCGCGCGGTGTGCATGGGGCGCCGTCCGCAAGCCCGGGCGGCTACCGCGAGGTTCACGGGGAGCAGGCAATTCCGTTGATCGGCCTGCGCCGCAAGATCGCTCAGAAAATGCAGGAATCGAAGCGCCGTATCCCACACTTTTCCTACGTGGAGGAAATCGACGTCACCGAGCTTGAGGCCCTGCGCGTGCGCCTGAACGAGCAATGGGGCAAGGAGCGCGGCAAGCTGACCGTGCTGCCCTTGCTGGCACGCGCGCTGGTGGTCGCCTTGCGCCAGTTCCCGCAGATGAATGCCCGTTTCGATGACGATGCCGGCGTGGTTACCCAGTACGGTCCTGTCCATCTTGGCGTCGCCACACAGACCGATGCCGGCCTGATGGTGTCGGTCATGCGCCATGCGGAAGCACGCGATATGTGGTCGTGCGCCGCGGAGATCGCACGCCTTGCCGATGCCGCGCGCACCGGCAAGGCCACGCGCGACGAGTTGTCCGGTTCGACGATCACCATTTCCAGCCTGGGCGCCTTGGGCGGCATCGTCACCACGCCGGTGATCAATCATCCGGAAGTGGCGATCATCGGCGTCAACAAGATCGTGGAGCGGCCCATGGTGCGCCAGGGCGGGCTGGTAGTGCGCAAGATGATGAACCTGTCGTCCTCGTTCGACCACCGCGTGGTCGACGGCATGCACGCAGCCCAGTTTGTACAAGCCATCCGCGCCTTGCTGGAATGTCCAGCGATGCTCTTTGTGGAGTAATCGATGAATCAACACACCACTACGCTGCTGGTGATCGGCGGCGGTCCTGGCGGCTATATCGCGGCCATTCGCGCCGGCCAGCTTGGCATTCCCACCACCCTGGTCGAAGCCGGAGAACTGGGTGGCACCTGCCTGAACGTCGGCTGCATCCCCTCCAAGGCGCTGATCCATGCGGCTGAAGAGTTTGAAAAGGCCAGTCATTACGCGAGCGGCTCGGCGCTTGGCATTTCGGTGCAGGCGCCGCGCATCGACATCGGCCAGACCGTGCTTTGGAAAGACGGCATCGTCGGGCGCCTGACCGGCGGCGTGGCGGCGCTGCTGAAAAAAAGCGGCGTGCGTGTCGTCAAGGGCTGGGCCAATATTGTCGATGGCAAGACCGTCGAAGTGATTCGCGACGGCGAAAGTCCGCAGCGCATCGGCTGCGAGCATTTACTGCTGGCCACCGGGTCGCACGCTACCGAATTGCCCTTCATGCCGTTCGGCGGGCCGGTGATCAGTGCGACGGAAGCGCTGTCGCCCAAGACCGTGCCGGGTAGGCTGGTAGTGGTGGGAGCGGGCTACATCGGCCTTGAACTGGGCATCGCCTATGCCAAGCTGGGGGCGCAGGTGCAGGTGGTGGAGGCGCAGGAGCGCATCCTTCCTGCCTACGACGCTGAGTTGAGCCGTCCGGTAGCGATCGCGCTCAAGGGCCTGGGCATTGAAACCCACCTGGGCAGCTCAGTGCTCGGCCTGGGCGGGGAGGGTAATGCGGTACGCATCCGGAATGCCGCTGGGGAGGAATCGGTACTTGCCGCAGACCAGGTGCTGGTTGCCGTTGGCCGGCGCCCGAGCACCCGCGGCTTCGGCCTGGAAAAGCTGCGCATCGACATGGATGGGCACTTCATCAAGATCGATGACCAGTGCCGCACTTCGATGCGCGATGTCTGGGCTATCGGCGACGTGACCGGTGAACCGATGCTGGCGCACCGTGCCATGGCGCAGGGAGAGATGGTCGCCGAGATCATCAGCGGCAAGCGCCGCCATTTCAGCCCAGCGGCGATTGCGGCGGTGTGCTTTACCGATCCCGAAGTCGTGGTGGTCGGCGCCACTCCCCAGCAGGCACGGGCGCAGGGCATCGATTGCATCGAAGCTTTGTTCCCGTTCGCCGCAAATGGACGCGCCATGTCGCTGGAATCAAAGGACGGCTTCGTGCGGGTGGTGGCGCGCAGGGATAATCACCTGGTCGTGGGCTGGCAAGCGGTGGGCAAGGCGGTATCCGAGTTGTCCGCCGCATTTGCCCAGTCCATCGAGATGGGCGCGACGCTTGAAGATGTGGCGGGCACGATCCATGCGCATCCGACCCTGGGCGAGGCGATCCAGGAAGCTGCCTTGCGCGCCCTGGGGCATGCGCTGCACATTTGACCCTGCTGCGAGCGTGCAGGCCGTCGATGGCCTGCACCGCTGCGATTGGCGTTATTGTTGCGATGGCGATTGCGTCGGTGCTTGCTGCTGGTTGCGCTTGGCGATTTCATTGCCAATATAGCCGCCACCAACCGCGCCGG
Organism: Pseudoduganella sp. R-43; assembly: GCF_049913255.1. NCBI lineage: Bacteria > Pseudomonadati > Pseudomonadota > Betaproteobacteria > Burkholderiales > Oxalobacteraceae > Pseudoduganella > Pseudoduganella sp. R-43. Next base: position 3,912,597 of record NZ_CP183988.1, on the reverse strand, counting down.
CGATAGTAGCCAGCTTGCGGCCGTTGCCGCCGCCTACCTGGTTGCCGATCAAGCCGCCCACCACAGCTCCGATGCCGATGCCCAGCGCACTATTCTGGGGGGCTGGTGCCGGCGCCGGTGCAGGTGCTTGAGCAGGTGCCGGCGCAGGCGAGGCCGCTTGCGGCGCTGCTGCCGCGACACGCGTCGACGGCGTGTACGTATGATGCACCACGGTTTTGTGCTCCACGACTTTGCGTACTTCCGGTTCCGGCGCTGGCGCCGCGACTGTTGCTGGCGTTGCAGGGCTTACAGCGGCGATCGGTGCGGCTGCGGCGCCTGGCATCGTGGTCGCTTGCGAGTTTGGCAGGAGGCCTGCAATTGATGCAGCTCCCACCAGGCTTACCAGTGCCACCGAAGCGGCTGCGGCGACAATCATCGGATGAATTTTGGTGCGTGGGCTGTTTTCCATGTTGTTTTCTCCTGAACTCGCCATCGTTGGCGCTTGCCTGGAAAACGCCTCAGGATGAAAACACGGTGACGCAAAAAGTGTATCGCCGGTAAGCAATTGTTACGGATGCCGCACCACCAGCATAGGAGACGCGTCATCGCCGCTGGCTACTGCACCTTAGCCAGGTCCACTACGACATCGAAATCACACTGGACGTGCATCTTTTCCGCGCCGCAAAGTGCGGCGTCGAACAGCGGCAGCTGGCGCTTGCCGGCGTTTGCGCCCTTGATCGAACGGATGATGCTATCGCGCACGCAGGCGTCGCTGGGCTCCGGCCCGGGCAGCGCCGCTGCGTTGAACTGGAACCTGCCGACGGCGTGGATACGCTTGAATCCGGGCAGCGGCGCGTCCGAGACAAGCATTTTGTCCACTTGAAGCTTAAGCTTCGCTTCCGGGTCGTTCTCGATGGGCGAGAACTGCTGGCTATAGATGCCGCCGTTGTAGTCCCTGATCAGATCACGGTCCATGGTCCTGACCTTGTAGGAAGCCAGGGTCATGCCCGGTTCCGACACTGAGGGAAAGTGATAAGTGCCGCTCTGCATCGGCAAGGACATCAGCGAGCTGGAAATCTCATGCACCTTGCCCCCATGCTCAACGGTCAGTCCGAGCCCGAAACCGCCGATGGTATCGCCCTGGATGCCGAAACTGCCAACCCCAACCTCTGGTTCGCCGGCGCCGGCCAGTTTGAGGCCGCCAGCTACGCAAGTCATGGTGTTGCCTTTGGACGGAGCTGCTGACGGGGCTTGCTGGCCGCATGCTGCGAGCACGAGCAAGACAGGCAAGACGTGAATGGGCTTCATGGCAGTCGCACATTGTAAAAAATGAAATTATGGCATGGTTGCCCCGCGTCTTTGGCTGTATCATCAACGACTTTTTGCGGAGCATGAATATGAAGAAGGGAATGTGGGCTGGCATCGCGATGTCGGTACTGGCGTTGCCGGCCGGCGCGGCGCCAGCGCCGGGTCCGGATTTGCCGCTATGGGAAGCCGGCCTGTTCGGCGGTGCGGCGTCCACGCCGGCTTACCCGGGTTCATCCGAACGCTCCATGCGCGGGCTGGTGCTGCCAATGGTGATTTATCGCGGCAAGATCGTGCGTGCGGATCGTTCCGGCGTGAGCGCGCGCCTGTTCGATACCGAGCGCGTGGACCTGGACCTTGGTTTCCAGATGTCGCTGCCGGCGCGTTCGGACGACGTGCCGGCCCGCGCCGGCATGCCGGACCTGAACTCCTTGCTGGAATTCGGCCCGCGCCTGAAAGTGTTGCTGTCGGAGCCTTCGGCCCCCAATCGGGTAAGGCTGGAGCTGCCTTTGCGGGTGCCGCTTGAAGTGGGGAACGGTTTTCGCCGCCAGGGCCTGGTCTTTGAGCCGCGCGTCGTGTTCGAAACCAGCGGCAGCAACCAGCAATGGCAGGCCGACGCCAATCTCGGCGCGGTGTTTGGCAATACTCGCCTGAACCAGTATTTTTACGAGGTCGCGCCACAATATGCGAACGCCACCCGTCCAGCCTATCAAGCCGGGAGTGGACTGATGATGACGCGCCTTGGCGCGAGCCTGTCGCATTCGCTGGGGCCCGATTGGCGCGTGTTCGGCTTTACCCGCTACGACAACTACACGCATGCTGCCAACCGCGACAGCCCGCTGTTCCGCAAGAATAGCGGGCTGTCGCTTGGTTTCGGTTTTACTTGGACGGCCTATCGTTCGCAAGCGCGGGCCTGGGACTAGGCGGCCGGATTACTGCTCGTCGAATTCCGAGCTGAGGTCCTTGAAACCCTTGCGCACGGCGAAGGGCAGGAATTCGTCCGGCGTGTCGAGCACGATCAGGCGCTTTTCCTGGATCACCGGATCGCCTGGCTTCAGGTCGGGGCCGTTGTAGCCGATGGCGCGCAGGCGCGCGCCAATTTCGGCGATCAATTGATGATCCTTGTGCAAGCCGTCGGTGGCTGGGGCGGCCAGGTCGACATATAGGTCGACCACGCCATAGCCCTCGTCGAATATGCGGAGGGATTTGATGTCAATGGCGCGGCCGTTGCCGTCGATGGCCTTGAAGGGGCCGCTGAGCTGGATATCGGTGTCTTGAGTCATGCCCGCAGCATATACCATCCAAGGCCGTCGCCGGGCTAGGGTGGCATCTTTTCCAGGTAGTCGCGCAGCGCGGCAATTGCCAGCCGCACCTTGGCCGGCTGCGAATCACGCTGTACCGTCACTGCATAGACGCCCATCGGCGCCATCGACCACTCCGGCAATACCGGCACGGCGAGTCCGGCTTCGATCAGCGGCGCGGCATCCGGGCCGGGCATGCGCATGATGCCGGCGCCCTGCAGCATGATGTGCTGAAGCGCGATGAAGCTGTTGCCGGCAACGGGGCCGTTGACGCGCACGCGGTGCGCCGGCTCGCCCGGCCGGTGCAGTTCGATGAACTCGGTCTGGTTGATCACGCTGAGGTTAAGCACCGGGAACCTGGCCAGTTCCTCCGGCGTGCGCGGCAAGCCATGCTCCTGCGCGAATGATCTGGCGGCCACTAGTACATGGCGCCATTCGGTCAGGCGGCGTGCGACCAGCGCGGAATCGCTCAGCGTTCCGGCGCGGATCGCCAGGTCGATGCGTTCGGCAATCAAGTCGACGCGGCGGTCCTCGGCGAACAGGCGCAGCGACAATAGCGGGTGGGCGCGCAGCAAAGGCGCCAGCGCTGCCGCCAGGTGCGCGCTGAAGCCGACGGGAAAGGCCACCCGCAGTTCGCCGCGCGGCTCGTCGCGCAGGTCGGACAATCGCTGCTCGGCTGCCTGTGCCGCGTGCAGCATGGCGGCGCAGTCCTCATAGTAGGCCTGGCCGGCCACCGTGGTGCTCAGGCGCCGGGTCGAGCGGTGCAGCAGGGCGAGGCCGGTTTCCGTTTCCAGTTGCCGTATCTGCTGGCTGACTGCCGAGGTGGTCATGCCCAGCTCGCGCGCAGCGGCACTCATGGAGCCAGCTTCCACCACGCGGGCAAAGACGGCCATGCGCCTCAGTCGGTCGATTGTTAAGAGTTGCTTCATAGTGATTGTGGATTTTGCCCTCTTATCGGGGGATCGTAAAGGCGTCATACTGAATCCACCTTCAATCACCCAGGAGTTCCCCATGAAAATCGCATTAATCGGCGCTACCGGCTTCATTGGCAATGGCCTGCTGGCTGAGACGCTCTCGCGCGGCCACCAGGTGACAGCCCTGGTCAGCCGTCCGGAACGGCTGGCGCCGCAAGCTGGCCTGACGGCGCTTGGCGCCGACGTGCACGACCAGCAGAAACTGACCGGGCAGCTGGCCGGCCATGACGCGGTCATCAGTGCATTCAGCGGCCATGCCCAGCAAGACGTGCGCGAGTACTATGGCCGCGGAATTGACTCGATCGTTGGCGCCGCCAAGCGTGCCGGCGTGCCGCGCCTGCTGGTGGTAGGTGGCGCTGGCAGCCTGGAAGTGGCGCCGGGCGTGCAGGCCGTCGATACTCCGCAATTCCCCGACCAGTGGAAGGCCTCCGCGCTGGGCGCCCGCGACACGCTGGAGAAGCTGTGCAAGGAGCAGGAGCTGGAATGGACCTACCTGAGCCCAGCCGCCTTGATTGAACGTGGCGAGCGCACCGGCAAGTTCCGCATCGGCGGCGATCAGTTGCTGGTCGATGCACAGGGCCAGAGCCGCATTTCGGTACAGGATTACGCCGTTGCGATGCTGGATGAACTGGAACATCCTGCCCATTCGGGCAAGCGTTTCAGCGTCGCCTACTAAGCGCCTGCCAGGTCGGTCAGGCAAGCATTTTGCGCAGCCACGCCAGCAGCACGCCGGGCAGCAGTTCGGTACGCGGCAAGATCGCAAACTGGTGTTTGCCAAAGACTTGGCCGAGATAGTGCGGCGCCTGGTGGTCGATCGCCAGGCAGATCGGCGAAATGCCGGTTTGCCGGGCTTCGATGATGGCTTGCCGCGTATCGTGCAGGCCATTCTCGCCTTCATAATGGTCGACGTCGTTGGGTTTGCCGTTGCGTGCGATTCGCTCCTTGCCACGGGTGGCCCATGTCGGCGGGAGGGCGCGGTGGGGCGCTCATCACATGCGACTGCACTGCGTGAAACAGCTCATGCGATACCACTCCAGCCAGCTCCTGCTAGCCTGCGTAAGGCGCGACAGCTCGACATAAACGTCGTCGTGCATGTCGTCAAAGGCGAAGCCCATGGCGTTGCCACCGAAGACGAAGTGCACGGTGAGATTGGCCGAGAATTCGGGCGGTACATAGGCCTTCTGCCGGCGCGTGATTTCAGCCGCGGCCAAGGCGACCTTGCTGCTATTCTCGCGCCAGAATTCAGATTGGACCTGGCTTGCGAGATCAACTTTCTTCGCGTCGCGTGCAAGGCCGCGCAGATGCTCGATGAAGGCGTCTGCATCCTTCAGCCGCATCTTGCGTACCATTGCCGCGGTTTCCGGCAGGCGGCGAGGGCGCGTAATGGAAGGAGCATGTGTTGGTGTAAGGAGCGAGGGGTTAGAGCTGGACGCCAGCGATCCTCGCTATTTTGCGTTGCAGTGCCATTTTGTCAAGTGCCTCATCGGGGAGGTTGCGGAAGATCTCCATGCGCGTCTTGATTTCGCGGCAGACCGTAAAGAACTCCTGGCGAATCTGCTCAACCGGCCCTTGCACGGCGGCGGGATTGCGGAAGTTCCAGTTCGCTGTTGCAGGTTGGCCGGGCCAGTTCGGGCATGGTTCGCCCGCAACCAGGTCGCACATGGTGATGACGAAATCCATCTCCGGCGCGTCCGGCGCCGAGAATTCATCGACGGATTTGCTGCGCAGGCCTGCCAGGGTATTGTCAAGCGCCCGGATTTGCTCGACGGCGAAGAGATTGAGCTTGCCGGCAGGGTGGCTGCCTGCGCTGAACGCGCGAAACCGGCGTCCGCCGACAGCATTCAACATTGCCTCGGCCATGATGCTGCGTGCAGTGTTCTGGGTGCTGAGGAACAGCACATGATAAGTTCGGGTGCTCATGCAAAATGCCGGATCATAACGGAGCAAGGTTACAGTTTTATGACATTTGCCCGCCCGGCCTCGGCTTGACATGCAAAAGTGTGCGACGCATAGTTGCTGGCGCGAGAAACAGGGAGCGAACCATGCAAAGGCCGGTATTACCTGAAGCGGAGCTTGCAAAATTTGCCGGTGAAATGCGCGCGAATTATCGGTCGAAGATCCCGGCGACCGGGGCGCCAGATCCCGTTGCAGCGGTTCGAGGGCTGCCGATCCCGGCGCGGCTTTATGTTCCGCTGGGGGCGGCCGGCAATGCCCTTCCGATGGTTCTCTTTGCCCACGGCGGCGGTTTTGTCGCGGGTGACCTCGATACCCATGACGTGCTGGCACGCGCCATCGCGAACAGATCGGGCGCGCTTGTCATTGCAGTCGATTACCGCCTGGCGCCGGAACATCCTTTCCCGGCTGGACTGGACGACGTTTATGCTGCGCTGGAATGGCTGGCGAAGGAGGGCGGCAGCATTGGCGGCGATCCTCAACGGATGGCGGTCTGCGGGGACAGCGCTGGTGCGAACCTGGTGGCCGGAGCGGCTATCCTGGCGCGGGATCGGCGCGGCCCCGGGATCGGCGCACAATGGCTGATGTATCCTGCACTGGACAACAGGATGGACACCGCGTCCTGGCATGCATACGGCGAAAAGAATTTCCCTACCCGCGCCATGAACATGAAAGTGCTTGCTGCCTATGTCCCGTGCGGGATGGATGCGAACGCGCCCCTGCTTGCGCCGATGTGGGCGCGGCATGAGGGCCTTCCCGCTACGTTGGTCCAGGTCGGGGAGCATGACCCGCTCCGGGACGAGGGCGTTGCTTATGCGCAGGCCCTGAAGGATGCGGGCGTCGATGCCAGGGCCAGGGTTTACAAGGACCAACAGCACGGGTTCATCCAGTTTTTCAAGGATGCTGAACACTTCCCGGAAGGCGCCGCAGCGCGCGACGAGGGATGCGCCTTCCTCCGGGCTCACATCGGCTGATTCGCCGCTTTCGATGCCGGTTTCGCTATCGCATTTACGGAAAAGGTCATTGGACACTCCAAGTCCTGCGCGCTAACTTGCGTAAAAACATTATTGGAGACTAACGTGACCAAACCCTTCTCGCTATGGGGGGCTGCTGCTGTATTGGCTTCCTCCATGCTGTCCCTCAGCGCCTTGGCCGGAGCGCCCTATGCGCCGGTGACTTTCCAGAACGCCTCAGTGCACGATCCTTCCGTGATCAGGGCGGGGGGCAGCTACTATGTATTCGGCTCCCATCTTGCTTCGGCCAAGTCCACGGACCTAATGAACTGGACGCAGGTCACCAGTTCCGTCAGCGCCACCAACAAGTTGTTCCTGAACGGCGCCAGCAACGTCTTTACCGAACTTGCCGAGACTTTCAGCTGGGCGCAAACGAATACCCTGTGGGCGCCGGACATCGTCCGCCTGGCCGACGGCCGCTACTACATGTACTACAACGCCTGCAAGGGCGATTCGCCGCGTTCGGCCCTGGGCGTTGCGGTCGCCGACAAGATCGAGGGCCCTTATGTGAACAAGGGCATCATCCTGAAGTCGGGCATGTGGGGGCAGGCCAGCTACGACGGCACCATCTACGATGCCCTCAAGCATCCAAATACCGTCGATCCGAACGTCTTCTTCGATAACGGCGGACGGCTGTGGATGGTCTACGGTTCTTACTCCGGCGGCATTTTCATCATGCAAATGAACCCCGCGACTGGCATGCCGCTGCCGGGGCAGGGCTATGGGAAGCGCCTGACGGGCGGGAATCACAGCCGGATAGAAGGGGCTTACGTGATGTACAGCCCTGTCACGCAGTACTACTATCTGTTCACCTCATTCGGCGGGCTGGATGCGGCAGGGGGCTACAACATGCGCGTGGCGCGATCCGTTGCGCCGGACGGTCCCTATTTCGACGCGCAGGGCGTGAACATGGCGAACGTCAAGGCGGATCCTGCAAAGCCCTTGTTCGACGATGCGTCGATTGCCCCGTATGGCGTGAAAGTCATGGGCAATTTCCTGTTCGAGCGCAAGATCGGCGAAGCGGGCAGCGGTATCGGCACCGGCTATGTGTCGGCGGGCCACAACTCGGCTTACTACGACGCCGCAAGCCGAAAGCACTTCCTGATCTTCCATAGCCGCTTCCCTGAACGTGGCGAGCAGCACGAAATCCGCGTGCACCAGATGTTCATGAACGCTGACGGGTGGCCGGTGGTGGCGCCATACCGCAATACCAATGAAACGCTGGCTGCTGTTCCGCGCGGTTTTGTCTTTGGCGACTATATGTTCGTCAATCACGGGAAGGACATCTCGGCCACGATCAAGAAGTCCCGGCTGGTCACGCTGAATCCCAACGGCACAATCAGCGGGGCGGTAACCGGCAGCTGGGCGCTGGTTGGGAGCAACCAGGCTGAAATCAACCTGGCTGGGTCGCCGCCTTTCAAGGGCGTGTTCCTGAACCAGTGGGATGAGACCTCCGGCAGCTATGTGATGACGTTTACTGCGACGTCGCGCGATGGCATCTCCATCATGGGCAGCCGCCTGGCGCCCCGTAGCGACATGCAGGTGGTGCAGGCTGTCTATGGCGAACTCAGTCTCGGTAACACCAATGCAGTCACTGGCGATATCGTGCTGCCGACCAGCGCTGCGCGTGACTCGGCCATCAGCTGGGTATCATCGAATCCCTCGGTATTGAGCAATACCGGGCAGGTCACCAGCCCTGCCAATGACGTGAACGTCACGCTGACAGCGACTATCACCAAGGGACATGCGCGTGCCGTCAAGACCTTCGTGGTCATGGTGCGCAAGCTGGGTAGCATGGTTGCCCATTACACCTTTGACGGGAATCTGGGCGAAGCGACGGGTGGCTTCGGCGCCGGCACCGTCGTCGGCAGCAAGATAGATGCCGCCGGCGGCAGCATGGCGTACGAGCCGGGGATGAAAGGCAGTGCCGCCGTCTTCAATGGCGCATCTGGCGTGCGTTTGCCGGATGGGCTCATCACGGGCACTAGCTACACGGTCGCCATGTGGCTCAAGCCTGCCCAGCTGACCGCGTTCTCGACCACTTTCTTTGGCGCGCGCAACGGCGATTCGTGGATCAGCTTCCTGCCCAAGGGACACGACTTTGTTGGCGGCGCCAGCATGCTGTGGTCGGGAACGGCATGGTATGACGCCGGCTTGGGCATGAACATCCCGGCCGGGCAATGGTCGCACGTGGCGTTCACGGTCAAGAACGGCGCGGTCAATGTGTACGTCAACGGCGCGAAGCGTTTCAGCGGCGTGAACTTCCCGAATGTCTTCACAACGACCAACGGCGTGTTCGCGCTGGGGGTCAATTGGTGGGATGCGCCTTACAAGGGTTCGATGGATGACTTGCGCATCTATGGTTCGGCCCTGAGCGATGGGGAAGTCGCGAGCATTGCGCGCTGAATCAGTGTGGCTTGTCGTCCGGCTCTTCACCTAGCTTCGCTGCGGTTTCCTCCAATAAGGCGCCGCGGTTTGTCAGCCGCGAGAATTCCCGGTTGCCGTCTACCAGCGCGACGAAGGGGCCGGGCCGGCGCAGCACCGCACGGGTCAATTGAGCCCTGGGCGCATCTCGCAGGTTTGGCGCCCAGGCTTCGAATGCGGCATTGGGCAATAAGGTCGCGAGCAGCTCCCTGGAGACCCATTGGGCGCGTTCCTTGCTTGACCGCAGGGATACCCATTCGGTCTCTATGTACACCTGGCCTGGATCGGGATTCATCTCATTTCGCTGCAGCGATTCGATGAATCTGGCAACTATCGATCGCGCGTCATATGGGGTAAAGCTTCCAGATTCGTTTAATTGTGGCGGACCGCCTGCACTGATTCTTTTTGGGTCGGGATGCCACTCAGTATTGGGAGCGATGGGCGGAAGTCCAGGGTAAATTGAAAGCAGGCTCTGTAACCAGGCGACTTCGAGCCAGGGATAGCGGCGGGATAGCGCTTGGCGCAACTCCCTGATTGTCGCAACGGCGAGGAAACTGCGCTCAGAGTTTGCTGAGCGCTCTACGAAGACACATGCCTTGACCCCTCGCATCCGCTCCACCATGACAATCGCGATGAAGAGGCGGGAGGTCAGCCATTCAGTGCCATCGCCAAGCATGACCAGCACATAATCTGCGGGTGTCTGAATTTGAACCTGATCCAGCATGGCCGACGAAGAGTCGGCAATTTCCGCCGCCAGGGTCGCCGAACGGATGTTGTCGAGAAGTGGCATGGTGGTGGCGGGAGCGGCAGGCACCAGCTCGAGTTCGACCTTGAAGAGCGAAAGCCTGGTGATGCGGCTTCCAAGGGCTGCGACGAAGAGTGTAATCGGCCGATAAAAGACGATACCCATCGCGAGCGCCACTACTGGCCACGCTAGGGCCTTGACGATCTCGACAAGCGATGAGTTGGCATCGGGCTCGCTTCGGACACCATCGGTGAAGGCGGGATGCTGGGCCGCAGCTTCGCCGGCGATCAGCGCGTAAGCGGCAAGCATCAACAGTGTCGCGACGGCGCTCTTCATCTTTGTTGCTCCCTTGTTGGCGAGTCTCGAATTTTGCGGGCAACGGCTGCGCTCAATCCTCTCCGATACTCACGTCGCCTGCAAATACAACAAATGCGCAACCTCTCCGGCCTGTCTGGGTCGTTTTGATCTTTCTCAAACCATGCGTGAAAGGCGGATAACGCAACAATTTTCAGCCGTAAGATCGCCGTAAGGCAAGAAGCCGGGAGGGAAATTAGAGTAGCTGCAGCACGTCGCAAGTGCAATTCGATCACTTCTAACTGGAAACGGAAATGAACGCACGATTGATGCAGCCCTTGGAAGAGAATGGCATTTCCCTGTCAAACGAAGAGCTCTGGCGCGAAGTCGACCAGTTGCTGGCCAGCCCAACCTTCGCGAAGGCGCCCCGGATGTGCCGCTTGCTGACCTTCCTGCTCGAAAAAAAATTGAGCGGCAATGAGCAAGAGATCAACGAATATGCGATCGGTTTGGATCTTTTTGGTCGCGATGCGAGTACGTACGATACCAGTCTCGACCCACAGGTCCGGGTACAGATTGGGCGTTTGCGCCAGCGGCTTTCGGCTTACTATGCTGCGCTGGAAATCACGCCTGCGATTCATGTCTCGATCCCGATGGGAAGCTATGTACCCGTCATTGCCTGCCCTGGTACGTCGCCAAAGCTCCTGCGCTACAAGCGAATTCTCCTGACCCCCTTGCGTAACCTGACCGGCGCTGGCGCCAGCAATACCTTTGTCTGCGGGCTGGACGAAGAGCTGGGCTCAAGGCTATTCCAGACTTTGGGCAAGGGCTTGCAAGTCAGCGCTGTATCGGATGCCAATCAATCGCCGCGGCTGGAAGGCAGCGTGCGGGTGGAGGATGACCATGTGCGCGCTTCCATTCGTTTGGTCGACCCGGGAGCAGGAAGCATCGCCTGGCTCTCGCAATTCGATCGCCGCGGCGAACTCTGCATGTCATTGCAGGAAGAGCTGGCCGGGGCGATTTGCGACGCTTTACAGTTCTACCTGGTAGATCATCGTGGCCGCGGAATGTTCTCTTCCTGAGGATCTTCCTTGAACGTGGCCTCGGTGACCGTGTTGTAGAAGTGGATGTAGTAGTTGAACACTGCCGTATCGTCACTGTGGTCGTTATAGGTGGCGAGCGACAGGCCGAAGGGACCCTTTGCGCTGGGCAGCAGCGGCGCCCCTGCCGGCTTGGCCGTGATTTCCTTGATGGTCCAGCCACTGATCGAGGCGTCGTCGTCCAGCACAAAAAGGCAGACCGATGGACGGTTGATCTTCATATTGCAAGTGTCGGACTGGACGAACGATTCGCCGGTGACCGGCTCGATGTAGGTGTAGGTGGCATTGGCATCGCTTTCGATGCCGAAGATACTGACAACGATGCGGCGTTGAACAGTAGGTCTGTCGAGTGGGTGCATGTATTTCCCTTCTAATGGCTAGAAATAAATTGGAAGTACGAACTGTCACGATAACCGATCTGGCTGAGTAGTTTGGCTCCTTTCGTAAAGACTTCTTGATTTTGCAGGCAAGCGTTTACCCGAACCCACGGGTCCAGGATCTGATAATTCATGGACCGGCCGGCATCGCTCTCGATCAAGGCGTGGATCTTCCTGCAGACCTGGGCCGCCGCGCTCGCGTTTTTCGCTTGTAGCTGCAGCACGGCCTGGAGCTGCAGTGCTTCGATCAACACCAGTCTTCCGTTCAAGTTGGACAGGTTGCTCTTGTAGAATGGTTCAAGGCTGGCGACTGCGCCATTAACTTCCTGCTCCGCCGCCTGCACTTCACCGTTCGCCCGCATGGCTGCCGCTACTTGCGTGCGCGCACCCGCCTCGCGCAACTTCCAGTCCGAGTTCATTGGGTCGAAGGCGAGGATGGTTTGCAGGCGCCGGTGCACATCCCGCGTTCTTGGCAGCAGGTCGGCAGGCGGTGAATGGCGGGCAATGATCCTCAGTCGATCCACATCGAGGCCGGCCATTTCAACTTGCCAGGCACGGTTTTCCGGATCGTGCGAGGTCAACTGGATATACAGCAGTTTTGCTTCGTCGTAATCGCGTAGTGCGATGGCATCCAGGCCGAGCGCTACGCCAAGCGTTGCCCGATGCTGCAGGGCGAGTGCATGGCGGCGTGCCAGCGTTGACTCGTCCGGGAATTGCTTACGGAGTTCCAGGATCAATTGCATCTCCTGCGCATACAACTGCTGCGCTTCCTGCAACTCACCCAAAGCCTCCTTGGCCGAGGCCAGCCACGAATAGCTGCTTGCAAGGTCGCTCTTGACTGAACGGGCATCGGGCTTGCTGGCCAGGACGCGCTGTTTCAATCCTATCGAGTGCTGGAACTCCGGAACCGCCAGTTCCGGCATTCCGCGCTGGAAGGCCAGGCTACCGAGATTATTGTGGGCGTACGATTGTTCGATCAGCCATTCGTCATTTTCCGGTTCGAGGCTGTGCAGCCGGTCCGAATAGGCGAGGTAGTCGCGCCATGCGGCGCCGGCGGCCTCCCAGTCGTTGCGGTCCTTGTGCATCTGGCCGACCCAGTATGCATTGGCGCCGAGACTCTTGAGCACCTGGATGTCTGTAGGCGCAGCCTGGTGCCGGCGAGTCAGGATCGCGTTGGCCTGGTTCAGTGCATCAATCGCTACCTTGGAATCTCCCCGTGAACGTGCGACCTCGCCGATCACCTGCAAGCCTTTGGCGCGCAAGGTGAGGGCGGTTGCGCTCAAGTCGTCGTCATCGGAGCCGCGCAGGAATTGCATTGCCTTGCCGCTGACGCTTTCGAGCAGGTCGAGGCGGCCCAGCGGGCGCAGCTTGTCGGCGAAGTCGCCGAGCATGAAGTCCATCATGCTTTCCGCTTCGTTGCGCCGCTGTTCGGCGGAACGTTTGGCAGCGACAGCGCTCAATCCCAGGCCGGTGGCCAGCAGGGCCAGGGTGATGATTGCGGAGAGAGCCAGGATTTGCAGGCGGTCGCGCTGGCGGGCGCGCTGGTGCGAGGCGCGGATCAGCTCGGATTCATTGTCCGAAAGCGAGAGCACGCCCGCATGCTGCAGCTCGCGCGCTTCGTCCAGCAGTTTGCCGCGCGGGAGGAGCAAGTCGGCCGGACGTCCCTCGTCGCGCCATCGCGTTGCCTGCTGCGCCAGGCGGCCGCGCGTGCGCAGCGCCACCCGATGCGCCGCGATCCAGTCGGTCATGCGCGGCCAGCGGCGCAGGATGGCGTCGTGCGCGATGCCGAAAACCGGATTGCCGTCGGCCAGGTCGCTGACGAACAGGCGCGCTTCGACCAGCGCCTGCACTGCCTCGTGCGCGGCAACGCCCCGCAGCGCCGACCATGGCGCGCGTTGGCTGGTGGCGGTGTCTCCGTCGAGGGACAGCACGATCAGCAGGGACATGATGTGGGGAATGGTGGCGCGTTGGGCGTCGCTCAGCTCCAGCACCACTTGCTCCGCGCGCTGGCCGATCGCGCCTTCCAGGTCGCCCAGTTGGTGGAAGGCCTCGAAGCTGAGGACTCCCTGTTCCGTGCGCAGGCGGTACAACTCCTGCAAGCAGTACTGTAGAAGCGGCAGCGCATCCGGGCTGTCTGTCGCGCTTTCGCACAGTACGTCGTCCAGCCTGGCATCGGTCGCGGGATCGGTGTCGAAACTGAGTCCGGCCGCAGCCGCCGGCCGGCGTATGATCTGAGCGATGTCGCTGAAGCCGGGAGCGCCAAGGTCGAAGTGGCCGCCATGCCGCTTGCCCTCAGTGAGCAGGGGGTACTTCGCTATGCTGGGGTAGAAGTCGTTGCGGCAGGCAATTACCAGGAGCGCGGCGCGGCTGCGCGCCAATTGCTCCAACGTTCTCAGGAAGGCTTGGCGTTCGGTTTCGGCGATGCGGCCATCGTTGAAGAAGGCCTCGAAGCGGTCAATGAAAACCGCGAAGCGAAGGCCGCTGCGCGACGGCGCATAGCTATCGAGCGCCGCCTCCATCACCGCAATCACGGAGGCGCAGGATTGCTGCAGGCGTATGCCAAGGGAGATTGCGCTCTCCCCCGGGAAGGCGCATTGCTCGCCGCATTGCAGGTCGATCAGGGACCCGGCGAGGCCGGTGAACAGGGTTTGCTCGCCAAGTTCCACCAGGTCGAAGGCTGTGGAATCCAGCACCGCGACTTCGCAATCCGGGCCCCGCGCCGACAACGCGGGAAACAGGCCGGCCTGGACCAGCGATGTCTTGCCGACGCCGCTAGGGCCGAGCACCATCGTCAGGGCGAAGCCATGCCTGGCTTGCTCTGTCACCGTTTCGACCAGGTTGCGGGTTGCTTCGTCGCGGCCAAAGAAAACATCCGCGTGCGCCTCGTCAAAGGCCATCAAGCCGCGGAACGGAGAACCAGCCTGCCAGTTGCGCGTGCCGTGCGATTCGAAATCAATCGGAGCCACGGCGCGGTAGCCGCGCATGCGGATGGTCTCGATGTATTCCGGTGATTTCGCGTCGTCCCCGAGCAGGCGGCGCAGTTGCGCAACGTTCTTGTGCAGCGAGCTGTCGCTGTTGACGATGTTGCCCCAGCACTGCTGCAGCAATTCGTCTGCGCTGACCACGGCACCATGCGCATTGCACAAGGCAAGCAACACATCCATCGTGCGCGGCTCCATCTGGCGCCTGCCTTGCTCGCCCTCGATCGAGTTGGTAGATGGGTCGATCAGCCATGCACCAAAGCGGAAGGGGCTCCTTGTTCCTTTCAATCCTGCTGCTGCGGCATTCGAGTCGGGCATGTCGGACGTGCGCTGGAGAGACGATGGCGCATGCTAACACGATTGCCGCGAAAAGTTGCGACGCAGAATTGGCACGATATCGCTTGATACGGCGCTGATACTTGTGTTACGCGGAAGCGCAGTCCTAATCTCAAATCCGAAACACCCGGTCTGTCCCATATAACATTTCCAGTGAGGGCGTGATGTCAGACAGCTTGCAAAAATGGGTGGGACGGAACCGTCCCCCACGCGTACAAATTACCTACGATGTAGAAGTCGGCGGCGCCGTCGAGAAGAAGGAACTACCTTTGGTGGTGGGCCTGCTGGCCGACCTGTCGGGCCAGCCGCTGGTGCCGCTGCCCAAGCTGAAGCAGCGCCGCCTTGTGGAAATCGACCGCGACAACTTCAAGGAAGTGATGGCGAAGATTGCGCCGCGCCTTGACCTGTCGGTGCCGGACACCTACAAGAAAGACGGCAACCTGAAGATCGAGTTGAAGTTCAATGAGATCGACGACTTCCATCCCGAATCCATCGCGCAGCAGGTGCCGCGCCTGGCCAAGCTGCTGCTCGTCCGCCAGCAATTGCGCGACTTGCTCGGCAAACTCGATGGCAACGATGAACTCGACACGCTGCTCGAGAAGATCGTCGAAAACACCGAAGAGCTGAAAACGCTGAAGGCTGAAAGCGGGGCCGATGCCGGCGGCGAGGCCGCGGAAGAGAAAGCCGAGGAAGTCCAGTCCTGATAGCGCCAACGCGCTGTCTTCTCCACTCATCAGAGAGAGTCCAAAATGGCCAGTAATCAAGAGGAAGTCCAGGCCGGTGCCAGCACGACCAACCAGGAATTGAGCCTGTTGGATCGCATCGTCCAAGAAGGAAAAATGGCAGTCGAGCCATCGCAAAGCCAATATGCGCGCCAGCTCCTGGGACAGTTCGCCACCCAGGTGCTGGACGAAGGCATGAAGAAGGCGCCCGACGTGGGCGTGGTTGCCATGATCAACGAGCGCGTGGCGCAGATCGACAAGATCCTGAGCGACCAGGTCAACGCGATCCTGCACGACGAGCGTTTCCAGGCCCTGGAGGCATCGTGGCGCGGGCTGCATGACATGGTGTTCGGCACCGAGACTGGTACGATGCTCAAGCTGCGCCTGCTGAATGTCTCGAAAAAGGAATTGTTGAAGGACCTGGAAGGCGCGGTCGACCACGACATGAGCGTGCTGTTCAAAAAAGTCTACGAAGAGGAATACGGCACCTTCGGCGGCAACCCGTACTCGCTGTTCATCGGCGATTACTACTTCGGCCGTCATCCGCAGGACATCGCGCTGCTCGAGCGCCTGTCCAAGGTCGCCGCGGCTGCGCATGCGCCGTTCATCGCGGCCGCTGCGCCATCGCTGTTCGACATGGGATCGTTCACCGAGCTGGGCGTGCCGCGCGACATGGCGAAGATCTTCGAAAGCGATGAACTGGTGTCCTGGCGCGGCTTCCGCGATTCGGAAGACTCGCGATATGTCGGCCTGGTGTTGCCGCGCTACGCCGCCCGCCTGCCGTATGGCGCCAAGACCAATCCTGTGGAGCAGTTCGCGTTTGAGGAAGACGTGAACGGCAAGGACCACAACAAATACCTGTGGGCGAATTCGGCCTACCAGCTCGGCCTGCGCATCACTGATGCCTTCGCCAAGCATAGCTGGACCACCGCGATCCGCGGCGTGGAAGGCGGCGGCAAGATCACCGGCCTGACAGCGCACACTTTCAAGACCGACGAAGGCGATATCGCCCTGAAGTGCCCGACCGAGGTGTCGATCACCGACCGCCGCGAAAAGGAGTTGAACGACCTTGGCTTCATCGCCGTAGTCAACTCGAAAGGTTCGGACATGGCCGCCTTCTTCGGCGGACAGACGGTCAGCAAGCCGAAGCTGTACAACAAGGACGAGGCGAATGCCAATGCTGCGCTGTCGTCGCGCTTGCCATACGTGCTGGCGGCTTCGCGCTTCGCCCACTATATCAAGGTGATCATGCGCGACAAGATCGGCAGTTTCCAGACCCGCGACAGTGTGGAGAACTTCCTCAACAACTGGCTGAGCGATTATGTGCTGCTAAGTCCCAATGCTTCGCAGGGCGAGAAGGCGCGCTTCCCGTTGTCGGAGGGACGGGTTGACGTCACCGAAGTGCCAGGCAAGCCCGGCGCGTATTCTGCCACCGTATTTCTGCGTCCGCACTTCCAGATGGAAGAGTTGACAACTTCGATCCGCCTGGTGGCACAACTGCCAGCGGCAGGGGCCTGATCGATCCTCTTCAATGCACGCCGTATGGAGGGCAGTCCTGCGATGCTGCCCATGCGGCAAAACTTTCAATGGAGTCTACGATGTCTGACGTATTCATTCTGGACCTGGGCGATAGCATCAAGGGGAACTGCGCTATAGATGGCTACGCCAATAAGATCATCATTAACTCATTCAGCCATGGCGCATATATTCCAATGGCGAACGACGCCGCGAATACCGAGCGCACGGCCGGTCGGCCCGTACTCTCTGAAATGGGGCTCGTCAAACTCTCCGATCTGTCCACCACGGAGCTGTTCAAAGCCTGTACGCGGGGAACCAAACTTGGAACCGCCAAACTGCATGTTGGACGCGTGGAAAATGGCGTGTACATGAATTTCATGACCTACACCCTTGACAACGCCATGATCTCGCAGATGAATTCAAGCGGTGGCGGCGCAACCGGAATTCCGGCCGATGCCTTCTCGATCAACTTCACCAAAATTAAAGCCGATTTCACCCAGCAGAAAACTGACTCTACTGCAAAAGGCACTGGTACCTGGAACTGGAATCTCGAGACGATGAAAGCTGATTGAGAGGCAAGTATGTCCCTGAACCGCCAACTGATCGATACCTTCGAGGAATCGCAATGCTCTGAAGCGTTTGAAAGGGCCAGGGACGAACCTCCGCCAGTCCTTCAACATGCCTGGGCAGATGCGGCCGTGCTGTTTTGGGAGGCAATGTGGGCGCTGGGCGCGATCGACGCCTCTCAGCCATTAATAATCCTCGACCTGGGGGCGCCCAGTGGGCTCATTGCGTGGGCGTTGCCCCGCCTGTTGGCAGAACGCCTGGAGCGTTCATCTCGCGCCGGAATGGCCATATCCTATAAACATTGCCCTGCAGACGGAGTCAAAGGACTTGATGTCGGGGGCAATCCCCTGGTTTGCGTTGGCTGGAAGTGCATGGGATCGCTTGCTTCAGCGCACTATGCGCTTGACCGCGGCAATGTCTACATTGCGGAAATGCAGGAACCGCCCAGTAGCGGGCATGCGGATGCGCTGCTTGCGTACTACGCCATCTGCTGCGGCAGATCGCCCGTAGTGTTGCCGCTGGCGGCGATTGAATGTGTTTCAGCACTGGCTAGCCAGAGTGGGGAGCGTTATCTTTTCTTAGGCGCGGACCTCGGGATTGTCAACGAACCGGCGTTACGGGAGCAGGTGATCGGCAGGGAGTACCTGAACCTGCACGCCCTCCTTCTCGACCGGACATGGCATGGGGCACGTACATGGTGCTGCCAGCCCGGCGACGCAGAACTGGCGACCTATCTTGTCGCGGGGAGCGTGGTACCACTCGCGGCTGTCGAGGTGATTGGCAAGATTCTCGAACAAGGGCAAGCCTACCGAAGCTTGGCCATAATGGAAGCGGCATCCTATCTGACGGCGCCAGCGGCGGCGAAACTTATTCCTGCCATGTTGGCGTCCACGTCTTACTTTCCTGCGCTGCTGCAGGTTTGCCCCCGCCACATAGATTTCAGCGCTCTCCATTCTGGTGTAGCGCAACAGTGGCGTGCTGTTCTCGAGCAGACATGGAACAACTATCGCACTCAAAGTGCTTTCGACCGCTTTTATCGGTGCGTGGCCGAATATTCCGCATCGGTTGGCGACTGGGGGTTGGCAAAGCAATGCATCGAGTCTGGTCTTCAACTTCACGGCGACAATCCAGTAGATCTGGTTTTCCTTGCGCGCTGTGAAAGCGCAAGTGGAAATTTGAATCGCGCCCACGATCTATTACTCCAGGCGGTCGCCCTTGCCCCATCCGATACAAATACACTAAGCGAACTGGAAGCGATCAAGCGGCGCTTGGCGGACGTGGGCCGACTGCCAGTTGATCCCGGACGCCGCGATCCATCCGGGGTTCTTGTATTGGAAGCACTGCACATGGACCATGCACCGGCACTCTTGCGTCAATATCGGGACCGAGGCATTGCGGCCATGGCCGGGCTGCCGGAACTGCAGACGCTGGCCCAGGTCAGGCAATGGATTCGCTCGCAGCGGCTTACGGGAGGACTTGCAGCACAGGCAATCATTCACCGGCGCTGGGGCTTGGTAGGTATGGTCTTTCTCCGCCGTAGCGGGCGCAATGCCTATTTCTACTTCTGGGCCGGTTGTGATTTCCAGGGGTGCGGATACGCTAGCAATGCCGCTCGTTTGCTCTTCGAAATGGCAAAGGAAGCGGGAGTCCATTCCGTGTACACCTCGGTACAAGAAGGCAATTATAGGTCTCGTCGCGCGTTGGATAGTTTGGGTTTCACTGCAATGGAAGTCTGCATCGAAGAAGATCAGCGGCTGCTTTTTATGCACAAATCCCTGGTCCCAGGTGTAACGCGTGAAGAAGTCGCCGAGTGGCAGTTACAAACACTGTGCAGGGAGATTGCGGCGCCTTTTCGTTTTGCTAGCGCGCCGGCTGTATTGCAATCGTCTTGCGCCTCGGGGCGATTCGAGTCTGCTAGAAAGGAAGAAGATATGAGTGCTTAATGGGAAAGCGGGGTAAATACGTTTGAACTAATTTAGGTCTGGCAACTATTACAGGAGATTTTCAGTTATGTTTCCATTCTTGATACCGATAGGTATGGCCGGATATCACGGCTATAAGAGTGTTCAGGCATTTAGCAACGGCAACTCTCGCGAGGGAGCGGTACATGCCGTGGGCGTCGTCACTTCCGGGATGGGCGGAATGATAGCGGTTGCTGGGCAGGTTCCCAGGGCGGTAACTGCTATCAGGATGGTGACCACTCAGGCACCGGGAGTGGTGAATTGGATGGCGCCACGCAATCCAGGGCAATGAACGAGTGTGGATAGGATCGGACTGCCTGTCTGATCCGGCATTTTTCAAAAAGGGGGCTCTGGCCCCCTTTGAATTGCGCTCAGTTGTTACGCGGCTGATACTTGTGTAACGCTGGCGGGAAACCCTAATATCAATTCAAGCCCTTTTGTCGACTAGCCTTGAAATGGTGCTCACATGAAGTTCATGTCATCGAATTCCGTATCACCGTTGTTCGACCGCCTCACGGGGATAGCTGATGCCGCAGGAGGTAGCCGCTTGCTGGATGCCGACGGTGTGCAGCAGTCGGTGTTGACCGACTTATCCAGGCTTTTCAATTCGCGAAACGGCCTGACGATAGAACAATTCCTGGGCGATAAGCCAAATTCTCTACATTACGGCCTGCCGGATACCCTGCGTCTGTCGCCCCAGTCTGCCGCCGACCTCGCCCAATGGGAACAGGTGGTGACGCGCGCTCTCGCGTTATATGAGCCGCGCCTGATGCACGTGGGGGTAAAGGTGGAGCCAGAGCCAGGCAAGCCCATTTCGGCGCGCATCAGGATTAGCGGCGCGGTGACACTGGGGCGACAGCAGCGACGGATGCATTTCAATTGTGTGCTGGACGGCCATGTGGCAGCCCTGGAGCCGGCGGCGTGAACCCGAGGGAGAAACCTGTGATCCGTGCTCAGGATGAACTGCTCGAATACTACCGCCGCGAACTGGCCTACCTGCGCACGCAGTCTGCCGACTTTGCGGCGCGCTACCCGAAGGTCGCGCATCGGCTGGTGTTGACGGGAGACGAGGCGGCCGATCCGCATACCGAGCACCTGATCCAGTCGGTGGCATTCCTGAATGCCCGCGTGCACCGTGAACTCGAGCGCGATTTTCCGACCGTGGCCGCTGCGATGCTCGACAACCTGTGCCCAAGCCTGACGCAGCCCGTGCCCGCCATGACTGTCATG
Source organism: Pseudoduganella sp. R-43 (assembly GCF_049913255.1). Lineage (NCBI taxonomy): Bacteria > Pseudomonadati > Pseudomonadota > Betaproteobacteria > Burkholderiales > Oxalobacteraceae > Pseudoduganella > Pseudoduganella sp. R-43. The sequence goes on along the minus strand of NZ_CP183988.1, from coordinate 3,891,817 downwards.
CAGATGACGCTCGACCCAAGTGAGGGCAAGGTCACGGCCGGGATGCCGGTGAAGCGCGGCACCATGCTGTCCACCACAGCCGCGACGGGCGAACAATGCCGTTTCCAGGTGGGATGGGACACGACTTTGTGGCCACTGAGGGTCGGCGCCGTCGTGCAGGAAGATCCAAGGATCTTGCGCCTCGACCTGCGGTGCGATGGTGGTATCGATGTGGCGGAACTGGAGCTCGATACGCTGCGCCTCCATTTGTCGGGCGATTTGCTGACCACGATGCCCTTGCACGAGCTGTTGATCAGCGCACTGGAATATATAGAGGTAGTAGGCAGTGCTGGCGTCTATCGCATGTCTGCGCACCACCTGGTGGACGTGGGCTTCGCAGAGGATCAGGCAATGCTGGCGCGGCCGGGGCACGTCCACCCCGCATACTGCCTGCTACAGGAGTATTTCGCGTTTCCGCGCAAATTCCAGTTCTTTGACTTGTCCGGACTGCGCGGCCGCTTGGGGCGCGGCGCCGGCTTTTCAATACGCCTGGTGTTCACCCACAGTTCGGCGGTCTTGTCGCAGCTACGACCGGAAAATGTGCTGCTGGGCTGTCTTCCGGCCTTGAACCTTTTCCCGGTCACCAGCGAGCCGATCGTGCTGGACCGGCGCCATTATGAATACCTGTTGATTCCGGACCGCCGCCGCGATGCGGTGCTGGAAGTGCATTCGATCGTCTCAGTCAGTGCGGCGGACCCGCGTGGCGAACGTGGCGTGGAGATTCCGAGCGCGTTCGCAGTGACGGAAGGTGGTTCCAGCGGGGCGAAAGTGCGCTGGACGATGCGGCGAGAGGCTAGCCTGCGCAAAGGGATCAGCGGCAGCGACGTCTACCTCGGATTTGTCGACCGCAGCGATGTGCGGGCGGCGCTGGCCGAGCATGTGGTCTACGCCAGCCTGCTGTGCACCAACCGGTTGTTGGCTGAGCAGGTCTTGCCAGGCACGCGCTTCTGGGGCGATGGCGTGGCCAAGTCGACTACGGTGCGCGCGGTCTACCAGCCGAGTGCACCGCGCCAGCCGGCCCTGGGCAACGATGCGCTTTGGGCCCTGGTTGCGCTGCTGCGGCTGAACCACCGTTCATTGGCCGATGGCACGAACGGTGCGGCGACGCTGCGCGACATGCTGTCGCTGTTTGCCGGGAGCAGCGCGCGCGACCAGCTCCAGGTGCGGGGCATCAAGCGGCTGCATGCCCAGCCGGGAACGGCTCGCCTGGGCGGCGATTCGTGGCGTGGCCATTGCCGCGGCACCGACGTCACGCTGGAATTCGATGCCGCCGCCTTTGACGGAACCTCGCCGTTGGTGCTGGCGGGCGTCCTGGCGAGATTCTTTGCGCTGTACACCACAGCCAATTCCTTCGTGCGCCTGTCGGTACGGCGTGCCGGGGAAACCTGGAAGCAGTGGCCTGCAATGGCGGGGCGGCAATGCCTGACCTGATCGCACAACTGCGGGCTGCACCGCAGGATTTCAACCTGTTCCAGGCCATCAGCCTGGTGGAGCGCAGCGAGCCGGCGCGCAGCCCGGTGGGATGTGGCGTCGGCGCCAACGAGGCGCTGCGGCTGGCAGCGCAGGTGGACATGGCGTTTGCACCGAGCGATATCGCCAGCCTGGGCGAGAGCGCGCGCCCTGGACCACCGCTGACCTTGCGCACTGCGGCGCTGACGCTGGCCGGCGCGCAAGGCCCGCTGGCGGCGCCGTTCACCGAGTTGCTGCTGGCACGCCGCAGGGCGCGCGATGGCGCAGGGCTGGATTTCCTCGACATCTTCAACCAGCGCCTGATCGGGTTCTGGTATCGCGCCCGTTGCAAGCACCACCTGGCATTGCAAGGGACCGCTGCGCGGGCGCCGCTTCCGCGCAGCCTGGACGCCCTGTCGGGACTTGGCCTGGCGGAGGGCGCCCTTGGGCCAGGCGGTGAACTGGCCTGGTTGCGCCACGCGGGATTGCAAGGAGCAGCGCCTCGCTCGCTGGCGACTTTGCTGACGCTTTTGCGCGATCGCCTTGGCGTCGCATTCGAGGGAAGGCAGTTCGTCGGCCACTGGCATCCGCTGGCTGACTGCGACCGGGCGCGCCTGAGGGGACTTGGCGGCGGCCAGGCGGCGCAACGGCTTGGCGGCGGCGCCAGCCTGGGCGCGCGTGCCTGGGACCAGGCTGCGGGCATTGCGCTTCGCGCGCCATCCCTGGCGCCTGACCGTTTCGCGGCGCTGCTGCCGGACGGCCGGCAATGCGGTTTGCTGGGCTGGCTCGTAGCGCGTCACCTGCAGCGCGATGTCAAGGTGACGCTGGAACTGAAGCTGGCGGGCAGGCCGGAGTCCCGCTTGGGCGCGCAGCACGGGGGCGGACTTGCGCCACGCCTGGGACGCAGCGCATGGCTGTGCGGCCGCGCGGCGCCGTCTGGGCCGGGATGCGAATACCGGGCGGTGCGCTTCGTGCTGCCGGGACAAGGGAGCTAAGGCATGGAAGTCGATATCCGCAGCCTGTTGTCGCGCCTTGACCGCGAATGCCGGCGGGCCATGGACGCGGGCGCTGAACTGTGTGTCCAGCAAACCCATTTCAACGTCGAGGTGGAGCACTTCCTGATAGCGCTGATCGATGGCGCCGCCTCCGACCTGATGCTGCTGCTGAATCACTATGGCGTGAACGCCGATGCAGTGCGGCGACAGGTGCAGGATTGCCTGGATGGCTTCAAGCGCGGCAACGGTCGCACGCCAGCATTGTCGCCCCATTTCGCTGCCCTGTTCCGCGAAGCCTGGCTGACCGGTTCAATGCTGCTGGGGGCGCAGCAAATCCGCTCCGGTGCTGTGCTGCTTGCCATGCTGGATCTGGACAGCATGCGCGGCATGCTGATCGAGACCGCTCCGGCCCTGCTCGAGATCCCGCGTGAGCGGCTGAAAAACGAGCTGGCTTCGCTGCTGGGCGGCAGCGCCGGCGCCGAAGTGCGGCGCGGAGGAGCGCAGGCGGGCGGCTCGACGCCGGCCCTGGAGCAGTACACGGTCGACATGACGGCGTTGGCGCGCGCCGGGCGCATCGACCCGGTGCGCGGCCGTAACGAGGAAATCCGCCAGATTATCGATGTACTGCTGCGCCGGCGCCAGAATAATCCCATCCTCATCGGCGAGGCCGGCGTCGGCAAGACGGCCGTGGTGGAAGGTTTTGCCCAGCGCGTCGCCGACGGCAACGTGCCGGCCGCGCTGGCGGACGTGCGCGTGTGCGCGCTGGACCTGGCGCTGTTGCAGGCCGGCGCCGGGGTGCGCGGCGAATTCGAGCAGCGCTTGAAATCGGTGATTGCCGAGGTGCGTGCCGCTGCCGTTCCGGTGATCCTGTTCATCGACGAGGCGCACCAGCTGATCGGCGCCGGCGGCAGCGAAGGGCAGGGCGATGCCGCCAACCTGCTCAAGCCGGCCCTGGCGCGAGGGGAGTTGCGCACGATTGCGGCAACTACCTGGGCCGAATACAAGAAACACGTCGAGCGCGACCCTGCGCTGGCGCGGCGCTTCCAGGTAGTGAAGGTGGATGAACCGGCGCCGGAGGCGGCAATCGGCATGTTGCGCGGCATGGTAGGAACGTTGCAGCGGCACCACCAGGTGGAGATCCTGGACGAGGCTGTGCGCGATGCGGTGCGCCTGTCGCAGCGCTATATCGCAGGGCGCCAACTGCCGGACAAGGCGATCAGCGTGCTGGACACGGCCTGCGCCCGTGTCGCCATTGCGCAGGCCGGGACGCCGCCCGCGCTGGAGGCGCTTGAGCACGAGATGGTGCTGGCGCAGGAGGGGCTGCGCCTGGCGCGCCATCAGCTTGGGCGCGGCGAGGGTGATGCCGCCGAAGCGGCGCAGCTGGCGGGCGCCCTGGAACGCCTGGCTGCCCGTCGCGCAAGCCTGGTGGCCAAGGTGGCGGAGGAGCGCCGCGCCGTGGAGGAAATCCTGGCGTTGCGGCGCGAGATCGCGGCTCGCGCCGATGCCGGCAACGCCGGTGACGAAGAACAGCAGGCCCAGGCCGCCCGGTTGCAGCGCCTGCAGAAAGGCCTGGAAGCGATACGCGACGATGAACCGCTGGTGCCCGTGTGCGTCGATTCGGCCATGGTGGCGGGAGTGATCGCCGGCTGGACCGGCGTCCCGGTCGGGAAAATGCTGGCCGACGAGGTGCATGCGGTACTGGAGCTGAACGAGCGCCTGTGCGAGCGCATCGTCGGGCAGGACCAGGCGCTGGACACCATCGCCCGCCGGGTGCGTACCCTGCGCGCCGAACTTGACGATCCGGGCAAGCCGGCCGGCGTGTTCATGCTGGTAGGCCCGAGCGGGGTGGGCAAGACTGAAACCGCCTGCGCACTGGCCGACATCCTGTATGGCGGCGAGCGCAATATGATCACGATCAACATGTCTGAATTCCAGGAGGCCCACACCATCTCCAGCCTGAAGGGAGCGCCACCCGGCTATGTGGGCTACGGCAAGGGAGGCGTGCTGACCGAAGCCGTGCGGCGCCGGCCCTACAGCGTGGTCCTGCTGGACGAGATGGAAAAGGCCCATCCGGATGTGCTGGAGCTGTTCTTCCAGGTTTTCGACAAGGGCACTATGGAGGACGGCGAGGGCGTCGCGATCGATTTCAGGCACTGCATGATCCTGCTCACCTCGAATGCCGCGCAGGATGTGATTACCCGTGCCTGCCACAACGGTGCAGTGCCGGATCCAGCCGCCCTGGTGGAGTTGCTGCGGCCAGCCCTGCTGCGCCAGTTCAGCCCTGCCTTCCTTGGCCGCGTCGTGCTGGTGCCGTACTATCCGCTGGACGACGCCGGTATCGGCATGATCGTCGACATGAAGCTGGCCAGGCTGGCCGAACGCTTTACCGCCCACCATCGCGCCCGTTTCAGCTGGGACGATGCGGTGACGACCGCGATTGCGGCGCGCTGCACGGAAGTCGACAGCGGCGCGCGCAATATCGACTTCATCCTGACCCAGACCGTGCTGCCGCAATTGGCCAGCCAGGTGCTGGAACGGATCGCCACCGCTTCGGCATTCTCGGCCGTGCACATGTCGGTGGCGGGCACGCAGTTTTCCTATAGTTTCCGTGACAGTCCGATCGGGAGGGCGGCATGAAAACCGGCTTCAAACAGGCCGGCGGCCTGATGCAACTGACTTCGCCCTTCGGCGCCGACGACCTGCTGCTCGATAGCCTGGCTGGTAGCGAAGGCTTGTCCGAGCTGTTCGGGTTTACCCTGCATATGCGTTCCGCCAGCACCAGCCTGCGCGCGGCCGCCGCCGTCGGCAAGGAAATGACGGTCAGTATCGGCGGCCCTGGCGGCACACGCTACATCAGCGGGATGGTGATGCGTTTCGTGCAAAGCGGCGAGGATAAGGATTTTGCGCTCTACGAAGCGGAGCTGGTGCCGGCACTGTGGAAGCTGACCCTCTCGCGGGACCGCAAGATCTTTTCCAACCTGGGCGTGGACGCGATCATCAAGGATGTACTGGGTGGATTCGGCGTGGCCTTCGAGTCCCGGCTCGGCAAGAGCTATGCCAGCCGCGAATACTGCGTGCAATACGACGAAACCGCCTTCGACTTCATTTCACGGCTGATGGAACAGGCAGGCATCTGCTACTTCTTTACCTTTGCCGCCAGCGGGCACACCATGGTGCTGGCCGATGCATCGAGCCAGTTTGCCGACTGCGCCGGCGCTGCGAAGGTTCGCTTCTGGCCCGAAACGGGTATGCTGCGACCGGTCGATGCCGTCTCGCGTTTCGCACATGAGCACCGGATCGTGCTGCAGCAGGCGACCGTCAGCGATTATGACTTCGTCACCCCTGACACCTCGCTCGAGGGCAGTTTCCAGGCAACGGCGGGCATCGGCGCGAGTTATGAATTCGCCACAGGCCATGGCACGGTGGAGGCCGGCCGGGCGCTGGCCCAGTTGCAGGTGGAGGAGAGCCAGTGCGCGTCGGAAGTGCTGCACGGAGACAGCTTCTGCTATCCCTTCTGTGCTGGAACGCGCTTCACGCTGGCCGGGCATTTCGTCTCCGCGCTGAATGCCGACTTCGTGCTGCGCCGGGTCCGGCATACGGTGCGTGACGACGTATACAGCAACGCTTTCGAAGCGTTTCCCGGCGCCGTGCCGTTCCGTCCTCCGCGCCGGGCGCCGCTTCCCCGCATGGCCGGCTGCGAAACGGCCATGGTGGTGGGGCCTTCCGGGGAAGAGATCTGGACCGACAAGCACGGGCGCGTGAAAGTGCGCTTCCCGTGGGACCGCGCGGCCGCCGACGACAAGCGGGCGCCATGGATCCGCGTGGCGCAAGCCGCGGCGGGCAAGGGCGTTGGCGCATTCTTCCTGCCCCGCATCGGGCATGAAGTAGTGATCAGCTACGTGAACGGCGACCCGGACCGGCCGCTGGTGACGGGCAGCGTCTACAACGGCAACAACGTGCCGCCGGCAACACTGCCGGCAAACCAGACCCAGTCGATCTTGCGCACCTTGTCGTCGAAGCAGGGCAAGGCCGGCAACGAACTGCGCTTCGAAGACAAGAAGGACGCCGAGCAGCTCTACATGCATGCGCAGAAGGATATGGCGGTGGAGATCGAGAATGCCCTGGCCACGACGGTAAAGAAGGGCGTGGAACTGCACACGCTGGAAGAGGGCGACCGCACCATCGTCCTGAAAAAGGGCAAGGAAGTGCACCAGGTGGCCGGCAGCCGCGAACTGGCAGTGACGGGAGCCGAGACCCACGCCAACGAGGCCGCGTTCACACATACGGTCAAGGGCGACTACCAGCTGACGATCGACGGCAGCCTGACCATTTCCGTCAAAGGCGGCATCAAGCTGGTGTCGGACGACAGCCTGGCGCTCGAGGCGGCAAAAGCGCTGTCGGCCAAGGCTGGCACGGAGTTGAGCAACAAGGCCGGTACCGCGCTGCAATGCGAGGCAGGCACCGACCTGGGGTGCAAGGCAGGCAAGGCGCTGCAGTTGCAGGCCGGCCTGCAGATCGACCACAAGGCCCCCATCATCAACAGCAAGGCCGATGCCACCCAGACGGTGGAGGCGGGGGCGGTGTTGACGCTCAAGGGCGCCATGGCGAAGGTGAATTGAATGGAATCCCCACTGCAAACCGCCAGCAATAGCGCAGTGCCGACGGTGGTCGAAGAGCGCGACGCCGACGGCAACATACTGCTGCGCAGCGCCATGGCCAGCGGCGTCCTGCATGGCCCGCTGGAGCAGTTCTGGCCAGGCGGCCAGCTGGCGATGCAGGCCCATTTCGAGCACGGCAAGCTGCATGGGCCGATGACGCTGTACGACGCCGACGGCGCCCTGGTGCAACGCAGTGCCTTCCAGCGCGGGCTGGCGCATGGCCTGGTGGAGACCTATGTGCACGGCCGGCGGGTGATGGCGCAGACCATGGCCGAAGGCGTCGCCAGCGGGCCTGCGCTGTCCTATGACGAGGCAGGCCAGGTTACGGCGCGCCTGTCGCTGGAGTCGGGCCAGATCGAAGGGCCGGCTGCCTTCTTCCACGAAGGCCGGCAGGTGCGCAACTCGGTGTACCGCAGCGGCTTGCTGGAGGGCGAGTCGGTCGACCTGGACGCGGAAGGGCAAGTGGTGCAGCGCTGCAGCTACCGCGCCAACCTGCTGCATGGTTCGCTGCGCCGCTACTGGCCCAACGGGGCGCTGATGGAGGAAGTGCTGTATCGCGACGGCGTTCCGGTGGGGCCGCCGGTGCGCTTCAATGCGCAGGGGGGACGGCTGGGCAATGCCGAAGCGGCGCCGGCCCTGATGGAACGCATCAAACGACTACTGAGGGGCGACTGATGGGACAACAAGTATGCGCTGGAGCGATGCTCAAATGCTCGTTCGGGCTGGCGCCCGGCACTCTGATGGTGCCGCCGGCCAGCCAGGTCGTATCGACGATGCCCGATGCGAATGTCATGGATTGCAAGCCGATGGTGAACATCCTGCCGTTCGGCATGTGCACTTCGCTGGGCAATCCGCAAGTGGCGGCGGCGACTGCTGCGGCACTGGGCGTGTTGACGCCGATGCCTTGCGTGCCGATGACCAGTGCTCCCTGGATGCCCGGTTCGCCGACAGTCCTGCTGGGCAAGCTGCCGGCGCTGAACAATGCCTCCAAGCTGATGTGCATGGCCGGCGGGGTGATCGAAGTATGCGTGCCGGGTCAGGCCACGGTGTCCGTGCCCTGAACCCGGATCCGGACAGACAGGTGCGATGATGGAATACCGATTGAGCCTGACACCCCGCCTGCTGGCAGTGGGATCATGCGGCGTGGTGGCCTTGCTGGTGCTGATGTTTGCGCTGGGCTTCCAGTTCGGCGTGCGCATGTCGGAGGCGGCCGTACATGCGCCGCAAGTCCTGGCAGCGGCGCCGCAATCGGCCGCCCCGGCCGTGGCCGCGCCGCCGGCCCCGGTCGCGCAGGAGGCGCCATGAACGCCCGCCTGGCCCGCCTGGCATCCCCGGTGCTGCTGGCCATGGGCCTGATGTCCGCGCCCGCAACGTCGGCGGCGGCAACAGCCAGTGCTGCGCTGCCGCCGGCCTCGCCGCTGGTACGCACCGCCGATGGCCGCCTGCTGGCGCCCGATATCGCCCGCATTGTCGAGCGTGGCGAGCTGGTGATCGCCATGTACCAGGTCGACAGCCCGCCGTTCTACGCGCAGAAGGACGGCGTGATGAGCGGGTTCGACATCGAGCTGGCGCAGGCGATTGCCGGGGAACTGGGCGTGAAGCTACGCTTCGACCGCAGTTCCAGCAGCGTCGATGCAGTGGTGGAAATGGTCGGCAACGGCCAGGCCGACCTGGGCATCAGCCGCCTCGGGCGCACCTTGCGGCGCAGCCAGATGGTGCTGTTTTCGACGCCCTACCTGGTGCTGGGCCACGCCATGCTGATCCACCGTGTACGCTTCGCCGAAAGATACGGCAAGCAGCCGTTGAAGGAAGCCATGCGCAACTTCGAAGGACCGTTGGGCGTGATGGCCAACACATCGTGGGTGGAGTTCGCCCGGCGCGACTTCCCGGCGGCCCGCTTGCAACCGTATCCCACCTGGCAGGCGCTGGTCGATGCGGTGCGCCGCGGCGAAGTGCTGGCCGCCTATCGCGACGAGCTGGCAGTGCGCGAGGTGCTGGAGCAGGACCCGCGCCTGGCGCTCAGCCTGCGCACGGTGACATTCACCGATGCGCAAACGGCGCTGAGCGTGATGGTGGGCGTGCGCGACGGCACCTTGCTGGCGTTCGTCAATGAGGTGATTGCATCGCGCGCCGGCAGGCGCCCTCCCGGCGACAGGAGGATCAAGCCATGAGCGCACTGGCCCAGCTTGCCGGCCCGCTGCCCGCAGCTGCCTGGCGGCGCGTGCGGTCCCTGGCCATCAATCCTTTGGTGGTCCTGGCCTGCGTGCTGCTGGGAGGGGCGATCGGCTGGGCCGCTCCGGCGGCCGGCCTGCGCCTGGCGGTAGTCGGCAGCGTCTACGTCAACCTGCTGACCATGGTGGTGCTGCCGTTCATGATGTCGGCCGTGGTGCTGAGCCTGCAGACCCTGTACCGCGAAGGCGGCACCGGCAAGATTGCGCGGCGCGTGGTGCTGGTGTTCGTGCTGCTGGCACTGGCGGCCGCCGTGCTGGCTACTGCCGGCACGCTGGTGCTGCACCCGGGCGAGAACCTGTCGAACGCCACAAGGCAGGAGCTGGGCCAGCTGGTTGGCGGCGATGCCGACCAGACCAATACCGCCATGGCCTTGCACCAGGCGGATGTCGCGCCGCCGGCGGCGACGGCGCAGGACATCGTACGGCGGCTGGTGCCTTCGAATATCTTCGCGGCCCTGGCCGAAGGCGAAACCCTGAAAGTGCTGGTTTTTGCGTTGTTGTTCGGGGTATCGGTCGGACAGGTTCCGGAACGCATCGCCGGCGGCCTGCAACAGGCGCTGCAATCCGTGTACGAAGCCTGCCAGACCTTGACGCGCTGGATCAACCTGCCGCTGCCGCTGGTCGTGGTATGCATGACAGCCGGCCAGGTGGCGCATACCGGCGTCGTTGCGATGGCGGCAATGGCCGGCTATGTGCTGGGCTTCCTGTTCGTCAGCGCCCTGGTGATCTGCCTGGCCGTGCTGTTGCTTCGCCAGCGCGCAGGCGGTGAGCTGAAACCGGTGTTGAAGGCCATGCGCGAACCGTTTGCGCTTGGCGTGGCAACCAACAACAGCGCCGCCTGCATGCCGGCCATGGTGGAGGCGCTGGCGGGCCGCCTGGGCTTTGCGCGGGCCCGCGTGGAATTGCTGGTGCCGCTGTGCACGGCCCTGCTGCGCGCCGGCCCGGTCGTCTATTTCGTCAGCGGCACCATGTTCATCGCGGCCCTGTACGGGCGTACGCTGGGGCCGGGAGAACTGGTGCTGCTGGCAGCGGTGGCGGCGCTGACCGGCTTCGCTTCGTCCGGCATGGGCGGAGTGGCGACGGTAGCGCTGATGGGCACGGTCTGCGCGTACTTCTCGCTGCCGTTCGAAGCAGCCTTCGTGCTTTTTGTTGCGGTCGATCCGCTGTGCGCGATGGCGCGTACCGCAGTGAGCGTGCTGGTGGGCTGCGCTGCGGTGTCGTTGATCTGCGCTCGGCCGCTCGGCCTGTGAGGGACATGCCATGAAAGCGCTGCACGCCATCCTGCACCAGCCAGCGGCCTTGCTGGCAGCCATGCTGCTGGGAGCGTGGTGCGGGCTGGCCTGGCCTGCCGCCAGTCCGCTGTTTGCGGCGCTGGCGGCACTCTACCTGTCACTGGTGCAGGCTGCCACGCTGCCGTTCCTGGTCTTGGCCGTGTATTTCGGCCTGCAGCGCAGCGTCGCCGGCGGGGCGCCTTGGGGGCGCCTTGCCTGGCTGCTGGCGGCGGGGCTGGCCGGCATGCTCGCCTGTGCGCTGGCGGGGGCCCTGCTGACCAGCGCCGCGGCCGGTGGCGCCGGCATGGCCCCGGACAAGGCGGCGGCGCTGGGCCGCCTGACAGCGCGCGCTGAGATCGGGGCGCCGATCAGCCTGCGCGGCGATGCGCCGCCGGCGGCCATGCCGGCGGCGCCCGACCTGGTGCCGGCCAACCTGTATGCCGCCCTGGCGGCGGGCGCCGTGCCTTCGGTGCTGGTGGGCGTGATCCTGTTCGGCGCCGCGGTCGCCGCACAGAAAATGGAGAGGGCGGCGCAACTTGGCAGCATCCTTGAGGCAGTCTACCGCGGCCTGGAAGGGGTGATCGGACTAGTCAATACCGGCCTGCCGCTGATCGCCTTCGTGCTGGCGGCGGCCGCAGTTGGCGCCGCCGGCACGGAAATCAGCCTGCTGGGCGGCTTCCTTGGAAGCTGGGCCGTGGCGGCGCTGCTGGCATCGGGCCTGGCGCTGGCGGCCCTGTGCTGGCGGCTCAAGTCGGCGCCGGCGCCGGTGCTGACGGCATTGCGCATGCCGCTGACAGTGTGCCTGTTCTCGCCGGTAGGCACGGCCGCGCTGCCGGAATTCATCGAAGCGCTCAGCGTACGGCTCGGCTTCCCGCGCGGCACGGTGGAATTGCTGGCTTCCGCATTTCCGGTGTTCGCGCGCAGCGGCGAAGCGCTGTTCCATGCGGTGCTGGCTGTCTACGCGGCCAATATCTACGGCCATGCCCTGGCCTTGCAGGACCTTGTGCTATTGGCCCTGTTGTCCTGTTGGTTCACGCTGGCCACCAGCGGCCTGCCGGGCGCCAAGGCCGCGCTGTGGTCCGGCGTGCTGCAGGCGCGCTTCGGGCTGCCGCTGGATGCCCTGTTGCCCGTCCTGGTGGCAGTTGAAGTGCTGTGCGAAGGCACCCGCAGCCTGGTGTCCTACCTTGCCGCGGCAGCCCTGGTGGCCCTGGCTGCCGAGCCGGGACGCTTGCCGGCGGCAACGGCGCGCGACAGCGTGCAAGGGGCGTCCGTGGTGCTGGTGCTGGGGCGGCGGCAGGCGGTACTGAGCCTGCTGCTGTTGGGCGGCACCTTGCTGCTGGTCTTTTGCGCCGGGCTCGGGGCCGGCCTGCGCAAGCATCTGCTGGCCACTTTTTAGGAGATGCCATGAGATACGCGAAGCCTGCCGCCCACCTGCTGGCGGCGTTATTGGCGGCCGGCGTGCTGGCCGCCTGCGGCACGCTGGCCAGCCTGGCCGGCGGCCCGCGTCCGCAAGCGCCGCGCTGGCAGACGCTGGCCCTGGCCGCCGCCGACAATGCCAATGGCAATAGCGCGCTGGCGGTCGACGTGGTGCTGGTCAAGGACAAGGGCGTGCTCGATACACTGGCCGCCATGCCGGCCGCGCGCTACTTCGCAACGCGCGCCGACCTGCAGCGCACCTTTCCCGAAGCGCTGACCGTGCTGGCGGTGGAAATCACGCCGGGCCAGGTCATCCAGCTCGAGCCGAAGCGCTTCGGCGCGGAACGGGCCTGGGCCGCGCTGGCCTTCGCCAACTACGCGGCGCCGGGCGAACACCGCGCACGGCTGCTGCTCGAACGCGGCGGCTATGTCCTGCAACTGAACGCCCAGGGCTTTGTCGCGAGCGACATCCGGCCCGGCGCCGCCCACTGAAAGAAGGAGCCGCCATGGCCGAAGCACGCTTGTCCGAACATATCCAGTGGCATGAAGGAATGCTCCTGGCGCCCCAGCATTTCCAGCAGGAGAGTGCGCGCGTCGACGCGCTGGTGGGCTGGCAAACCCTGGCCGGCCAGCCGGCCGCCTGGGGCGTGCGGCGGCTGGAAGTCGACGAAGCGCTGCTAGGCAACGGCCTGCTGCGCATTACCGCCATCGAGGCCATCCTGCCGGACGGCATGGCGGTGCACTACGACGCGGCGCTGGCCCAGGGCCATGCGCTGCAGCTGGACCTGGCTCAATACCGCAACAGCATGGAACAGCAGCCATTGCCGGTCTACCTGGCGGTCGGCAGCGCGCGCTCGCTGCGGCTGGTGGGCCAGCCGGCCCGGTTCCGCCGCATCGCGGGCAGCCTGGTCGAGGACGAAGTGTCGGAGGCGCTGGCCGAAGAAGTGCCGCGCATGGCGGCCAACCTGGCGCTGATGGCCGGCACGACGCCGGGCGCCGCCTACGTCTCGCTGCAGCTGATGCAATTGATGCGCGAGAACGAGGCGGTGCGGCGCGCGCCGTTCTGGCCGGCGCAACTGACGGTGGCGCCGCAGGCGCCGCTGCTGGAGCGTGCCAAGGCGCTTGCGGCGCAGATGCGCAGCAAGGCGCTGTTCCTGGCACGCCAGAGCGCAGCCGGTTCTTCGTTGCCGGAAGAGAGGCTGGCCTTGCTGGAACTGCGCTCGCGCCTGGCCAGCCTGACGCTGCACCTGCCGCTGTTGGAAGCAGCTGTCTTCGCACCGCAGGTGCAGCCCCTGCCGCTCTACCTGGCGCTGTGCGCGCAACTGGGGCCGCTGGCTGCGCTGCGTCCCGGGGCGGTGCCGCTGGCGCCGCCGGTGTACCTGCATGCGGACAGCCATGGCGCTTTCGAACAGGTGCTGGACAACCTGGAAGACCTGGCCGGGGAAGTGAGCCAGGAATGGCGCAGCCACACCTTCCGCGACGAGGGGCGGGTATTTGCCTTGCCGATCGAGGAAGCATGGCTGGGTGCGCGCCTGGTGGTGGGCTTGCGCGGCCAGGACGAGCGCGGCTTGCAGGACTGGATGGAACGCGCAGTGATCGGTTCGCGCACGGTATCGACGTCGCTGGCCGAACGCAGGGTGCCCGGCGCGGCGCGCTGGCTGATCGACGGCGCGCCCGAACTGGGCCTGCGCGGCGGCGCCGGCTGGAGCCTGTTTGCCATCGAAGCGGCGCCGCAGTTCATCGTGGCGGGACAGGACCTGCTGCTTAGCAACCAGCTGGAGCACTCGCAAGCCGGCCGCCCGCGCGAAGTGGTGCTCTTTGTGAAAGACTGATCATGACCAGCTACGACACCAGTGCCGGCGGCGACGACTTTGCCTCGGCCCAGATGCGCGCCTTCTTCGGCGTGCTGCAGCAGGAGGTGGCGGCCGCCGTGCGCCTGGGTGAAGGCGAGGGCCGCAGCGGGGCCGACGCCCTGAGCCAGCGCCTGTGCGCGCTGATCGAGGAGCAGGCGCGCGAAGCGGGGCGCGTGGCCGGCCGCAGCGGGGCCGACGCCGCGGCGCAGGCGCGCTACCTGAAGGCGGCACTGGCCGACGAGATCCTGCTGCATACCGACTGGGCCGGACGCCAGCATTGGCAACATGTGCTGCTGGAGGCGGTGCTGTTCCAGACCAGCCAGGCCGGCCAACGGGTGTTTGCCGACATCGACCAGCTGCTGCGCGAACGGGAGCCGGCCCAGCGCAGCCAGGCGCGCATGTTCCTGCATGTCCTGGCGCTGGGCTTCCAGGGCAGCTATCGCGATGGACCAAGCCTGGCGCCGCTGGCCGCCTACCGCCGCGAGCTGTTCCAGTTTGCCTACCAGCGCGCGCCGGGACTGGGCGGGCGCGACGCGGTGCTGAGCGACCAGCCATATGCCAGCACGCTGGCCCACCTCGGCACGCGGCGCCTGGCAAGCCTGAGCCGGCGCTACCTGGCGCTCGGGCTGGTCCTGTTGATCCTGCTGGGTCTATCCGAAGTGCTCTGGCTGTGGCAATCGTGGCCAGTGCGCGAGGCGCTGGCGGCGCCGGCCATGGCGTGGTCGGGCCCTCCGCCGGCAAAGGGGCTGCCATGCTGAACTTCCTCTCCGATAACCTGGCCATCGTCAGCCTGCTCCTGGTGACGCTGCTGGTGCTGGCCTTGCTGGCCGTGGTCGTCAGCGCGGCCTTGCGTGCCCCCGGCCAGGACGCGGCCGCCGCTGCCGCGGCGCCGAAACTGGCCAGCGATTCGCTGCGCCAGTCGTTCCGCACCGCGCTGGAGCTGATCGAAGCCAATCTCGCCACGCGCGCTGAACGGTACAAGCTGTGCTGGACCCTGGTGCTGGACGAAGGCAGCGGCGCCGGCCTGCCGCTGGCGCAATCGGGCCTGCCCAGCGCCCTGAGCGCCGACAGCAGCCAGAGCGCCGCGGCGCTCGGCGTGGGCTGGCACTTTTTCGACCAGGGCGTGGTGGCGCAGCTGCAGGCCAGCCAGCTTGGCTCGCCCGACCCGGACAGCGCGGCCAATACCGGCATCTGGGACGACTTCATCGCCCTGTGCCGCAAGTACCGCCCGCAACGGCCGTTCGACGCCATCGTGCTGGCCCTGCCTTGCTCGGCCCTGCTGGCCTCGGATGCGCAAGGCCAGCAGGAACTGGCGGCGCGCGCCAAGGCCATCCATCGCCGCCTGTGGCTGGCGCAGAACCGCCTGGCCCTGCGTTTTCCGTTGCACATCGTGATCACCGAATGCGAGCAGGTACCCGGTTTCGCCGCCTTCGCCGCCGCCTTGCCCGAGGCGCTGCGCCGTTCCATGCTGGGATGGGCGGCGCCGTATGAAGTGGTGGCACCGTTCCGCGAAGCCTGGGTCGACGCGGCGATGGACCAGGTGACGGGCAGCGTGGCCGATGCCTGCGCCGAACTGTGCGCGCTGGAAGGCAGCGATGGCGGCAGTTCCGCCTATTTCCTGCTGCCGGCGCAGCTGGAACGCCTGCGCAGTGGCCTGAAGCTGTTTTGCGGGGAGCTGATGCGCCCCAGCGCCTACCACGAGCCGTTCCTGCTGCGCGGCATCTACCTGAGCGGCGATTGCAGCGCCGCCTTGCCGGCGGGCCAGGCCGAGCCGGCGGTGCAGCAAGGCGCAGCGCCGGCAGGCCACGGCATGCCGGCCTTCCTGCGCGATATTTTCGAGCGCAAGATCTTCGCGGAAATGGGCTTGCTGCGCGGCGCTTCCCGGCCGCGGCGCCCGGCATTGAGCCATGCCGGCCGGCTTGCGCTGTGGGCGGTGCCGGCCATGTGGGGCGTCGGGCTGGTCGTCGCCACCGTGCAGCTGGCGCAGCAAGGCGGCGCTGCGCACGACTACCTGCTGCGGCAGTCGCTGGCGGACAGCGCGGCCGACGCCGCCAGTCCCCAGGCAGGCCAGCAGCGCACGGTAGACGCCTTGCGCAGCCTGGAACAACTGGGAGCGCGCCGTTTCTCCTCGGTCTTCATGCCAGGTTCTTGGGCGCTGTTCGACAAGCTGCATGGTCGCCTGCAACAGCGCCTGGCGCAGGACTTTGCGCAGCACGCTTTCGAGCCCCTGCGCCGCGCCGCGCTGGCGCAGGCCTCGGCCCTGACCGGGGTGCCGCGCGACCCGGCGGGGCAGTTGATCCCCGGTGCGCAATGCAGCCTGCCGGCGCGCTGGAGCGAGGCTGCGGGATCGGCGCGCGCACTGAACCTGGAAGACTTGCCGCAATACCTCGGCATGCTGCAATACCTGGACCAGCTCGACCGGCTCGACGGGGCGCTGCAAGCCTTGCGGCGCCTGCAGGATCCCGGGGCGGCGCCGGCCACGGGAGACGACCTGGCGCTGGCGGTGCGCGTGCTGCTGGGCGTGCAACTGCAAGGCCTGCCGCCACGCACGGCGGCCATGTTCCGCGCCACGGCGCAGCAGTTGCCGGCCCTGGACCTGGCGCCGATGCAGCAGGCCGCACGCTGCACGCTGCAACTGGCCAGCCATGCGCTGTATCGCCGCCTGTTCGATGGCAATGGCTTGCTGCGCGCCGAACAGGCCGTTGCTGCCAGCACGGCTGGCCTGCTCGACACCGCGCCGCGCTCGCCCGAACTGGCGGGTCAGCTGCAGCTATGGACAGCCCTGCGCGGCGCGCTCGATGACGAGAAGGCGATGCTGGCCACAGCCAAGGGCGGCTGGATGCGTGAAGGCACGGTCAACCTGGGCGCCGCGCACGAGGCGCTGCTGGCGCGCATTGCCGCCAACGGGCTGCTGGGCCCTGCGCTCGCGCGCGACAGCAAGGAGCGCGCGGCGCAGGGCTTCACCCGCTTCAAGGCCGCCTGGGACGGGCTGCTGGCAACGCCGCTGGCGATCGACGGCGGTAGCACCGGCCTGGCCTGGACCGAGGGACACTGGGCCTTCACGCCCGAGCGCAAACTGCTGCACGAGACGGTGACGGCGCTGCTGGCGCAGCCTTACATGAAAGAGGGCGCGCCGGCCCGCTTGCCCGACGTCCCGCCCGGCGCCACCCTGGCCTGGGACAAGGGCCAGCTCGAACGCGCAGCCAGCATGGCTGAGGCACGCAAGGCCTTCCAGGCCGGCAGCTACCTGCACTTGCCGGCCCCCTTGCAGCTGCCCGCCGCGGCGCTGGTCGACCTCGCGCTGGCCGACAGTACCCACCATGCCCTGGCGCAGGCGGCCAGCATTGCGCCGGCCGCCTTGCCCAGCGCCGCCAGTGACGCCGAACGCGCCGCGGCACTGCGCGTGCGGGCCTTCCTCGAAGAACTGGGCGCGCGCCCTGCGCTGGCCGAACTGGATGCGGCGCTGGCGCGCGACGCGCTGACCCGCCTGCAGCGCATGGACGACTATTTCAGCGCAGCCGAGGTGTTCCAGCCGCGCGAGCGCAATTTCCAGTCGTGGAAGGGCGGCAAGGGGGCGCTGGCCGATGCCTTTGCCGGCGGCGACGCCGGCGCGCTGCCGGACTACGTGGCGCAACAGCTTGAATTCATCGAGGTGGCGGGCAAGCAGGTGGAGGGCGTGCTGCCTCTGGCCGGCGCCACGGCGGCGGGCGCGCCGGCGGTTGCGCGCTGGCAGGGCATCGCGGCCGACCTGCGGCGCTACCGCCTGAAGAGCCCGACCAGTTCCCTGATCGCGCTGGAACAGTTCATCCTGCTGGGCGCGAGCGAGATCGACGCCGGCAATTGCCAGGACAAGCTGGCAGGGCGCGGCACGCCGCGGCGCGGCGCCGACCTGTTTGCCGAGCGCCTGGCCAGCCTGCAGGACAGCCTGCTGGCCCGCTGCCGCGAGCTGTCGGCCAATCAGTACAGGGCGGAATGGGAGCGTTTTGCCGAGGGCTACAACCGCGACCTCGGCAGGCGACTGCCGTTCGTGGCCTGGCCCGGCAGCGGCGGCGATACGGCGGCTGCCGCCGTCGACGAGGTGGGGGCTGCGCTGCGGCAGTATGAACGGGTGCGTGCCGCCGCTGCGCGGGCCGAGCGCGAGCCCGGGCGGCCGGTCGCCAGCGCCGCCGTGCGGCAGGCCGACCTGCAATGGCGCCGCGTGCGCGACGTGCTGGCGCCGCTGTTCCCGGCCGAGGAAGGCCAGGCCGGCGGCCTTGACGTAACGGCGCAGTTCCGCGTCAACGTCGCGGCGGAAGCGGAGGCCAACAAGATCATCGAATGGAGCCTGGCCATTGGCGCCAGCACGGTGCGCCAGGGCGAAACGCCGCGCGCCTTGCGCTGGGAGCCGGGCATGCCGGTGCTGCTGTCCTTGCGCTTCGCGCGCGACGGCATGGTGCAGCCGAAGGCGGAAGGCGGCCATCCGAACATGACGGTCGAGGCGCGCACCGTCAGCTATCGCTTCGACGATCCGTGGGCACTGTTCAGCTTTATCGGCGCCTACCGCGACGCCGACACCAGTGCCGGCGACGGGCGCGTGCCCTTGCTGCGCTTCGAATTTCCGCTGGCGCACAGCGAGCCGGCCGCACCTGACACGCGCGCCCGCGTGTTCGTGCGCCTGCTGGTCAGCGCCCCCGGCAAGCGCGCGCCCCTGGCCTGGCCGCTGGCGTGGCCGACGCATGCGCCGGCGTGGGAAGACCCAGCGCGGACCACCGAGCCGGCGCGCCGCACGGCGCAGGCGGCGCTGGGCGAGTGAGCGTGCCATGGACATGACCACCCCGGTCCGGATCGCGGTATTCGGCAGTTTCTACCGCGGCTTCCATGTGCTGAGCGAGCTGCTCAAAGGCCCGCTGGGCCGCCAGGTGCTGGTTGCAGGCGTCGCGACCGATGACGCCGCGGCCAGCTTCGTCAATCCAGCGCGGCGGGTGTGGGCTTACCCGCATGGCGCTTGCGAGGAAGCGATGGTGGAGCAACTGGCCGGCGCACACGGGCTGCCGGTCTACAAGGGGCGGGTGAAATGCGAGGCCTTCTACCGCCTGTATGAAGACGAATGGCGGCCGGACCTGTGCATTGCCGCCACGTTCGGCCAGCGCATCGATGCGCGGCTGCGCAGCTATCCCCGCCATGGCTTCTATAACCTGCATCCCTGCATCGACGATGGCTGGCCGTCCGGCTATGCGGGGCCGAACCCCTTCCAGGCACTGCTGGATGACGGTTCCGACCACGTCGTCATCGCCTTGCATGAGGTGGACGAAGGCTTCGACACCGGTCGCCTCGTCGCGCTGTCGGAGCGCATCTATTTTCCTCCTGGCGCCTCCGTGGTCGACCTGCACAAGAGCACCTCGCCGCTGGCGGCCAAGTTCCTGGTACAACAGCTTGGCAAGCTCCTTGCCGGCACTTCAGAAAAGGCATAGCAATGAAAGCGATTCCCGATTTCCTGGTCAGCGCCGCCGAACAGCAATTGCTGGACGAATTGCTGGCGCCTGTGTCGCAGGACGCGCCGTGCGGGCCGCCGGCGCGCGACGATGCCGCCTTCACCGAGATCCGCCTGCTGCGCGAAGAAGACGACCCGAGCCTGCCGATGGGCCAATGGGAGCGTCCGTTGAAGGTCGCGCAGTGGCAGCAGGTTGCCCAGCGCTGCAGCGCCATGTTGGCCACGCGCTCGAAAGACTTGCAGCTCGCCGCATGGCTGGCCGAGGCCTGGATGCGCCAGCGAGGTTTCGTCGGCCTGTTGCACGGCTTGCGCCTGCTCGACGCGCTGTTGCGCGTATATTGGCCGGCATTGCATCCGCTGGTCGAGGACGACGGAGATTGCGATGCACGGCTGGCGCCCCTGGAATGGCTGAACGAGTCGCTGAGCGTGAGCATCCGCGTCCAGGCCCCATTGCTGTCGCTCGATGGCTTCAAGCCGCCGTGGGTCACCCTGGCGGAGTGGGAGTGCCTTGCGGCGCCGCGAGAAACGCCCAGCGCAGGACGCGACGGCCTGCCTGCGGCCACGCGCGGCGATATCCTGGCCGCCGGCGCAGCGCGGGCGGCGGAGCTGGCCGTCACGCTTGCCGCTGTAACGCATAGCCTTGATTACCTGCATTCGCTGTCGGCCATGCTGCACGCGCATCTGCAAGACCAGGCGCCCAAGCTGGGCAAGCTGCAAAGCGTGCTGGAAGCGGTCCAGCGCGTGCTGCAACAGATCCAGCCCGGCAAAGAGGAGGAAGAGGGCGCGGCGCCGGCTGCAGAGGAATCGGCGCTAGCAGTGCAAGCGGAAGCAGCGCCGGCGCCGCCGCCAAAGCTGGACCCGATCGTCGTCGGCCAATGGCGCGATCGCAACGAAGCCTATGTCACGCTCGATGCACTGGCCGACTACCTGGTGGCGGTGGAGCCGCATAGCCCGACGCCATTCCTGTTGCGTCGTGCCGCACGCTGGGGCCGCATGCCGTTGCCGGAAGTGCTGGCTGAAGTCATGCAGGAAGAAGGAGACCTGAACCGGCTGATGAACGTGATCGGCATCAAGTTCTAGCCTTGGCCCAGGCGCTCAATTTGCCAGGTGCGCAATCTCGAGCGAGCCGTGTTCGTCGAAGATCGGGCACTGTTCGGCCAGGGCAACGGCCTCGTTGAAATCGGCGGCCGCCAGCACCGAGTAACCGGCCAGTGAACTGCTGGACGATTTGGGGCCGGCGAGACGGGTGTCGATGTCGACGCTGGCGTGGGTCAGGCTGCCGCGGTCGAGCAAGCGGGCGCCCAGCGAATCGAACCAGCTTGCCCAGCGTTGCGGCGCATGCTGCCAGGCCTCGGCCGATCCGTCCGGCGCGCCGCGATAGACGAGCAGGAATCGCTCCATAGTGCCTCCTTGATCCAAACAAAGCTTCGATGCCAAATCTTAGCAATTGCCTTGCTTGAGGGCCGCACCGTTGACGGGGCGCTCAATCGGATGAGACAGGGACCAGGATCTCGCGGCTGCCATTGGTCGACATCGAAGACAGGATGCCGGCCGCCTCCATGTCTTCCACCATGCGCGCGGCGCGGTTGTACCCGATCCGGAGTTGGCGCTGGATGGACGAGATCGACGCGCGCCGCGTGCGGATGACAAAAGCCACTGCTTCGTCGTACAGCGGGTCGGTTTCGCCGGCGCTGACGTCGCCCAGGAGATCCGGCGCCGGTTCTTCGCTCGGCGTGCCGGCCAGGATCGCTTCTTCGTATTCGGGTTCGCCAAACTGTTTCAGGTAGTCGACCACGCGGTGCACTTCTTCGTCGGACACGAAGGCGCCGTGCACGCGCTGCGGGTAGCCGCTGCCGGGCGGCAGGAACAGCATGTCGCCGTGTCCGAGCAGGGTTTCGGCGCCCATCTGGTCAAGCACGGTGCGCGAATCGATCTTGGACGACACCTGGAAGGCGACGCGGGTCGGGATGTTGGCCTTGATCAGGCCCGTGATGACGTCGACGGAAGGACGCTGCGTGGCGAGGATCAGGTGGATGCCTGCGGCGCGGGCTTTCTGCGCCAGGCGCGCGATCAGTTCTTCGATCTTTTTCCCGGCCACCATCATCAGGTCGGCCAGTTCGTCGATGATGACGACAATGGTGGGCAGCGTCGACAACGGTTCCGGCGCATCCGGCGTGAGCGAGAACGGGTTCGTAATGTATTTTTCGGCGGCCTTGCCGTCGCGGATTTTCTGATTGAACCCGGCCAGGTTGCGCACGCCCAGCGCGGACATCAGCCGGTAGCGTTTTTCCATTTCGGCGACGCACCAGGTCAGCGCGTTGGCTGCCAGCTTCATGTCGGTGACCACGGGCGCCAGCAGGTGCGGGATGCCGTCATAGACGGACAGTTCCAGCATCTTCGGGTCGATCATGATCAGGCGCACGTCGGTCGGCGTGGCCTTGTACAGCAGAGAGACGATCATGGCATTGATCGCCACCGACTTGCCGGAACCGGTGGTGCCCGCAACCAGCATGTGCGGCGCACGCGCCAGGTCCGTCACGACCGGGGCGCCTGTAATGTCCTTGCCCATTGCCAGCGTCAATTGCGAGCGCGAGGCGCGGTAGGCGTCCGCTGCCAGTATCTCCGACAGCTGGATCATGTGCCGCCGCGTATTGGGCAACTCGAGGCCCATGCAGGTCTTGCCCGGAATGGTCTCGACCACCCGCACCGAAGTCACGGCCAGTGCGCGCGACAAGTCCTTCACCAGCGCCACAATCTGGGCGCCGCGCACGCCGATGGCCGGCTCGATTTCGAAACGGGTGATCACCGGACCGGCGGAAGCGCCAAGCACGGTGACCGGGACCTTGAATTCCTTGAGGCGCTGCTCGATCAGGCGAGCGGTTTCTTCCAGCTCGGCGCCGGAGACTTCGAACTTCGCCTCCGTATAGGCGTCCAGCAAGTCCAGGCCGGGAAGTTCGACGTCGGCTTCCGGTTGGGACATGAGCGTGATCGGCACCGCTGCCGGAACTGGCGGGGCTGGCGGCACTGCCGGCGGCGCGCTCGCAGGAGCCGGCGGCGGCTCGGCGTAAACAGCAGGAACTGGTTCCTGCCAAGGCAGCGCCGGCGCCGGTTCCGGAGCAGCCCGGAATGGCGTGTATTCCACCTCAACCGGCGTCGTTTCCAGCGCAGGCGGCTGTTGCGGCAGGCCGGGCGTCTCGTTGACCCACCTTGCTTCCGGCACAGGGCTCGTGATGGTGCGCACTTCGACCGCTGCGTGGATCACCTGCACTTCCACGATTGCCGGCAGCGGCACCTGGACCTGGACCGGCAGCGGAGCAGGCGTGTGTGCAGCCGGTACCGGCGCGGCCGGCTGCGGCAATTTCACGATCCTGGCGGGCCGCGCCTGGCGGGCCAGGGCATCGGCTTCTTCCCTGGCCCTGGCCCGGGCCAGCATGGCCGGAGTAGGGCGCAGGCTTTCGACTTCGGCCCATTCGGTTGCCGGACGCGCCGCCGGGGCGCGCGCCTTTTCAAGTGCCTCCGCGCCGAAGAAGCGGGCAGGCGATGCTGCCGCAGCGTGGTCCCAGGCCGGCCGCTTTTCGGAGAAGCGCTCGCCGCCGCGGGCCGGGCTGGCCGGCGCCGCGGCGTGGGAAGCGGTTCGCGGCGGCGCGCGCCGCTCCCCCTGGTCCGGGCGTTTGAGCAGGCGCGCGGCACGGCCGCACCAGGCCATGAATGCCAGGGCGCGATGGCCAAACATCCACGGGACGGCGACGGTACCGATGGCAAGGATGAGCAAGATGCCGGCAAGACCGCCGGTTGCAGCGCCAATCGAGTTGGCCAGCAACATCAGCACGGTGCCCAGCACTAACCTAATGAAGCCCTGCCCGAGCAAGGTGGTCCTCTTCAGCAGGAACACCTTCACAAGGCGCCAGAGCAGGGGGAGTGTCCACAGCACAGACCAGCCAAACCACGACATTACTGCCATTCAAATCTTTCCTGAAAATCGCTCGCCCGGAGTTTATCACGAGCAATGATGCCAATAAGAGAAGTGAAATGTGAGTTTTGGTGAGAATTTGCGCGAAGTTTTGCGGTTTTTAGGTGCTAATATGCAAAAAAGTGTTGCTGCTGGGATAATGTTTCTATCGTTCGGGCGGGCTGATCGTTTATAATCGCCGGCTTCCTCCAGATTTCCGATAGTTCAGCAAAGTGCGCACCCAGGGCATTAGTTTTTCAATTCTCAGGCATTCCGCATGGGCGCCAGGCATCAGCACGCCTGAAGCCTGGCAAGCCTGGGCGCAAGCGCCGTTTGCGATCCGTGCCGGCGAAGAGCCGGGCGTGAAAGCGATGCCGGCCATGCTGCGCCGCCGCGCGGGCTTCCTCGGCAAGATGGCGCTGGAAGTGGCCTATGACTGCCTCGAAGGCCGCAGCGGCGTGCCCACCGTGTTCTGTTCGCGCCATGGCGACGTGGCGCGCGCAGTTGAATTGCTATCGGACCTGGCGCGCAGCGAACCGTTGTCGCCGATGGCGTTCGGCATGGCCGTGCACAATGCCATCCCCGGCCTGTTCAGCATCGCCCGCAGCGATCGCGCCAATTACACTGCGCTGGCTTCCGGCGCGGCGTCGGTCGAACATGCGCTCATCGAAGCATGCGGCCTGCTGGCCGACGGTGCGACTAGCGTACTGCTGCTTGCCTGCGATTGCCCGCTGCCGGAATTATTTAGGCCATTCGAGGAATATGAAGAACAGCCGCACGCTTGGGCATGGCTGATCGCGCCGGCCGGCGCCAATGCAGTGCGGCTCGAATGGCAGGCTTGCGCCGAGTCGCCGTCTGCCAAGATGCCGGGCAGCCTGGAAGTGGCAGCCTTTTACGCCAGCGGCGCCCGCAAGCTCGAACGCTGCGACGGCCGCCTGCGCTGGACATGGAGCCGCGATGCTTGACCGTTACTGGCGCATTTTCGTGACGGGCCTGAGCTTCGTGGTCTTCGGCGTCGGCGGAATCGTACTGGGCCTCCTGGTGTTCCCGGTGATGAACCTGCTGATCCGCGACAGGCAGCGCCGCATCAGTGCCGCCCGCACCGTGATCCGCTGCGCCTTCCGCGTCTATATCGACATGATGCGGGTGATCGGCGTGCTGCGCTACGAGGTGCGCGGGCTGGAAAAGCTGGAGCGGGGCGGCATGCTGATCCTGGCCAACCACCCGACGCTGCTCGATACCGTGTTCCTGATGGCCTTCGTGAAGAACGCCGACTGCATCGTCAAGGGCGCGCTGTGGAACAACCCGTTCACGCGCGGCCCGGTGCGCGGCGCGGGCTATATCAATAACGAGGGCGGCGCGGAACTGGTGGACGACTGCATCGCTTCCCTGGAGCGCGGCAACAACCTGATCATCTTCCCGGAAGGGACGCGCACGCCGAAGAACGGCGTGATCAGCATGAAGCGCGGGGCCGCCAATATTGCGGTGCGCGGCGGGCGCGACATCACGCCTGTGCTGCTGCAATGCGATCCGCCCACGCTGCACAAGGGCGAAAAATGGTGGCGCGTGCCGTCGCGCCGCTTCCTGATCCAGATCGACGTGCAGGACGACCTGGCGGTCGCACGATTCACGGAGGGCGCCAGCGACGTGATGGCCGCGCGCCAATTGACCGACTTCTTACAAAATTATTTTGCCGGAAAGTGCCAAAGCAATGCTTGAACTCGAAGTGAAACAACTGATCATCGATGCCCTCCAGCTGGAAGACATCACACCGGATGATATCGACAGCGCAGCGCCGCTGTTCATCGAAGGCCTGGGCCTGGACTCGATCGACGCGCTCGAACTGGGCGTCGCTTTGCAAAAGAAGTACGGGATCTCGCTCTCGGCCGATTCGGAAGAGACGCGCCGTCATTTCGCCTCGGTGCAGGCGCTGGCCGCGATGATCGAGAGCCACCGACAGAAATAAAACAACGTAGGGGTAGAAGATGGTTAATCTGAAAGAAATGAGCAAAGACCAATTGCAAGCCTGGGTGGTCGACCTGCTCGCTGAAATGTTTGAACTGGATAAGTCGGAACTGTCCGCCGATTCCAACCTGTATGCCGACCTGGATATCGACAGCATCGATGCGGTCGACCTGGCGGTGAAACTGAAGCAGCTTACCGGCCAGCGCCTGCAGCCGGAAGTGTTCAAGACCATCCGCACCATCGGCGACGTGGTGGAAGCACTGGCCGGCAAGACGGAGCAGGTTGCGTAAGCAAGATGAGGATGAGTGTCCTGGCGGCAGCGATTACCCTGCTGTATCCATTGGCGATCTGGTTTGGCCACGGCCGCATCGATCCGCGCTGGCTGGCCGGCCTGCTGCTGCTTGCCGCCATGTCGCGGCTGCCCGCGCTGAAGCTGAGCGGTGTTGCGCGCTGGTCCGTTGCCGGTGCGCTGCTGCTGGTAGCTGCGGCGATCTGGAGCAACCTGCTGCTGCCATTGAAGCTCTACCCGGTGCTGGTGAACGCCGCGCTGCTGGCCGGTTTCGCCTATAGCCTGGGCACGCCGATGTCCGCCGTCGAGCGCATGGCCCGCCTGCGCGGCGAGGACTTTCCTCCGGTGGCACAAGCCTATATGCGCAAGGTGACGCAAGTCTGGTGCGGCTTTTTTGTGGTCAATGGCGCGCTTGCCCTTGGCACCGCACTGTGGGCGCCGGAAGCCGTCTGGTCGCTGTACACCGGTGTGATTTCCTATGCGCTGATGGCGCTGTTGTTCGGCGCAGAGTACCTGGTGCGCCTGCGTTTCAAGCGCTTGCATAATGTCTGACCGTATTGAAAATCTTTACGCCGCCATTGCGGCGCGCTCCGGCAATGCACTGGCCGGCTGGCGCGCGGGCGAGGGCGTCGACAACGCGCATTTCCTGGCCAGTGTTCGCAGCTGGCACGCGCTACTGAGCGCGCAGGCCGGCAGGAATTTCGCCCTGTTCCTGGAGGACAGCATTGAATTCGGCGCCGCACTGCTGGGCGCCTGGCACGCGGGCAAGACCATCTGGCTGAGCGCGGATACGCTGCCCGTCAGCTGCGCGGCGTTGCGCGGCGCCGTGGATGGCTTCCTCGGCGAGTTTCCGGCGGAGCTGGCTCCGTTGCAAGCCGCGCCTGGCGCGGCAACTGCAGCGGCTGCAGCGGCGCTTGCCGCGCTCGACCCGGACATGCCGGCACTCGTGGTGTTCACCTCCGGCAGCACCGGCGCGGCACAGGCCATTCCAAAGAAGCTGTCGCAGGTCGCCAGCGAAGTGGCGACCCTGGAAGAGCTGTTCGGCGCACGCATCGGCGCCGCCGACGTGCTGGCGACGGTCTCGCACCAGCATATTTACGGCCTGCTGTTCAAGGTGCTGTGGCCCCTGGCCAGCGGGCGCGCCATCCATGCCGCCAGCATCGTCTATCCGGAAGAACTGCTGCCTGCCATGGCAGCCGGACCGTGCATGCTGGTGGCCAGCCCGGCGCACCTGAAACGCCTGCCGGCGCACCTGGACTGGAGCCCTGCCGCAGCCATGCTGCGCGGCGTGTTCTCCTCCGGCGGCCCGTTGGCGGCCGATGCGGCGCTGGCCACCGGCGCACTGCTTGGCCAGGTGCCGACGGAAGTCTACGGCAGTTCCGAGACCGGCGGCATCGCCTGGCGCCGCCGCCGCGACGTCGGCGATGACGCATGGCAGCTGTTCCCGACGGTGGCATGGCGCATCAACGAAGAAGACGGCACGCTGGCGGTACGTTCGCCACACCTTCCCGACGACGACTGGTTCGCGCTGGCCGACCGCGTGGCGGCGACCGGCGGCGGCTTCCGCCTGCTGGGCCGCAGCGACCGCATCGTCAAGATCGAGGAAAAGCGCGTATCGCTCGGCGCGATGGAAGCTGCACTGCTGGCGTCCGGCCTGGCTGCCGAAGCCCGCGTGGCGCTGTGCGAACCGGTGCCGGGCGAGCGCCAGCGCCTGGCCGCTTTCGTGGTGCCTGCTGACAGTGGCCGCGCCTTGCTGGAACAGCAGGGCAAGCAGGCCCTGAACGCCCGCCTGCGCGCAGTGCTGGCCGGCGTGGTGGACGCGGTGGCGTTGCCGCGCCGCTGGCGCTACCTGGAACAGATGCCGGTCAATGCGCAGGGCAAGGTCACCGTGGCCGCCTTGCTGGCATTGCTGGGCGACGAGCGCCCGCGCTTCCCCCTGGTGCGCGAGCTGGCGAACGAAGACGGGCGCGTGCTGCTGGAAATTACGGCCCCGGCGCGCCTGCGGTATTTCGACGGTCACTTCGACGTGGCGCCTATCCTTCCGGGTGTGGTGCAGGTCGATTGGGCGATCCACTATGGCCGCCAGTATTTCGATCTGCCGGCGCAGTTCAAGAGCATGAGCCAGCTCAAGTTCCAGCAGGTGATCGGGCCAGAAAAACCGGTGCAGCTGGAACTGGCGTATGACGCTGCCAAGCATAGCCTGCGTTTCAGCTACAGCTCCGCAGCCGGCCAGCATTCGGGCGGGCGCGTGGCGCTGGGAGGTTGCGATGGCTGATTTCAAGCCTTGCGTCGTGGTGCCGGTATATAACCACGAACACGCCATTGGCACCGTGCTGGAAGGCCTGCTGGTGCACGGCGTGCCCGTGATCCTGGTCGACGACGGCAGTTCAGCCGCCTGTGCGGCGGTGCTCGATGCGCTGGCGGCCCGCCATGGCGAACGCGTGGTGCTGGAACGCCTGCCGCGCAACCAGGGCAAGGGCGCGGCAGTGCTGGCCGGGTTCCGCCGTGCCGGGCAACTCGGCTACAGCCATGCGGTGCAGATCGACGCCGACGGCCAGCACCAGACTGCCGATGTGCCGAAGTTCCTGGCGCAGGCGGCTGCCCACCCGCAAGCCGTGGTGTCGGGCTACCCGATCTACGACGAGTCGGTGCCGAAAGCGCGCCTGTACGGTCGTTACGCCACGCATGTCTGGGTCTGGATTAACACCATCTCGCTGGAAATCAGGGACTCCATGTGCGGCTTCCGCGTCTATCCGGTGGCGGCAGTCAATGCCCTGGCAGCGCGCCAGGCAATCGGTTCGCGCATGAATTTCGACACCGACATCATCGTGCGCCTGTTCTGGGACGGGCTGCGCGTAGTGAACGTTGGGACGCGCGTGTCCTATCCGGTCGACGGCGTGTCGCACTTCCGCGTCTGGCGCGACAACGTGCTGATCACGCGCATGCACACCGTGCTGTTCTTCGGCATGCTGCCGCGCATTCCCAAGCTGCTGGCGCGGAAATGGCGGGCAAATTGAGCGCGCGCGGCTTGCACTGGGCATCCATCAACGAAGTGAGCTTCGTTGCAGGCATGCGCCTGATGTTCTGGATTTTCCGCGTGTTCGGCCGCTGGCCGTTCCGCCTGGTGCTGTATCCGGTGCTCGCCTGGTACGTCATGGCCAAGCCGCTGCCGCGCCGCGCCTCCCGGGAATACCTGCGCCGTGTCGCGGGCCACACGTCCACCGAGCCGGCGGGCGTGATGCGCCATTTCGGCGCTTTCGGCGAGAGCATCCTCGACAAGATGCTGCTGTGGGGCGGCCTGTTCGACTTCAGCTCTGTCGACCTGCACGGCGGCGAGTTGATGACCGATGCGGTGGCGGCGGGACGCGGCGGCCTGCTGGTCTGCGCCCACCTGGGCAACCTGGAACTGTGCCGCGTGCTGTCGCGCCAGCGCCAGGACATCAAGCTGACGGTACTGGTGCATACAAAGCACGCGCAAGCCTTCAACGCCATGCTGGGCCGCCTGAACCCGGAGAGCCAGCTTAACCTGCTGCAGGTGACCGAGATGTCGCCCGCCACGGCGATGCTGCTGTCGGAGCGCGTTGCGCGCGGCGAGTTTGTGGTGATTGCCGGCGACCGCGTTCCCGTCTCGCTCAATCCGCGCGTGGCAGTAGCCGACTTCATCGGCGCCCCCGCGGCGTTCCCTATCGGCCCGCATATGCTGGCCAGCATTCTTCAATGCCCGGTGTACCTGTTGTTCTCGGTGTGCCGGGGCAGCCGTTCGGAAGTGCATTTCGAGCACTTCCGCGACCAGGTGCGCATCCCGCGCCAGGGGCGCGAAGCCGCACTACAAGTGCTGGCCGCCGACTATGCCCGCCGGCTCGAACACCATACCCTGCGCGCGCCGCTGCAGTGGTTCAATTTCTACGATTTCTGGCATTTACCTGGACTGGAACACAACGATGCATCTCGCTGACATCGCCCAACTGAATAACCCGCAGCGCAGCGTGCGCTTCGACCGCAACAACCTGACGATCGAAGACATCGTGGACATCGCGCAAGGGCGCGCCGCCGCCGTGCTGTCGGACGATCCGGAGTTCCGCGCCGCCATTGAACGCGGCGCCGGCTTCCTCGACCGCCTGCTGCGCGAAGACGGCACCATCTATGGCGTGACCACCGGCTACGGCGATTCCTGCACCGTGACGGTGCCGGCGGACCTGGTGCCGGACCTGCCGCACCACCTGTACACCTATCACGGCGTGGGGCTGGGCGAGTACTTCACGCCGGCCCAGAGCCGCGCCATCCTGGCTTCGCGCCTGGCCTCGCTGAGCAAGGGATTTTCCGGCGTCAGCGTCGAACTGCTGCTGCAGATTACCCGCCTGCTGGACGCCGGCCTGCTGCCGCTGATCCCTTCCGAAGGCTCGGTCGGCGCCTCCGGCGACCTGACCCCGCTGTCCTACCTCGCTGCCGTGCTGTGCGGTGAGCGTGAAGTCTGGCGCAACGGCGAGCAGGTGCCTGCCGCCCAGGCGCTGCAGGAGGCGGGCATCACCCCGCTGCGCCTGCGTCCAAAGGAGGGCCTGGCCATCATGAACGGCACCGCTGTCATGACGGCGCTGGCCTGCCTGGCCTACGACCGGGCCGATTACCTGGCCAGGCTGTGCACGCGCATCACCGCCATGGCGTCGTTCGCGATGGACGGCAATGCCCACCATTTCGACGAAGTGCTGTTCTCGGCCAAGCCGCATCCGGGCATGCAGCGGGTAGCCGCCTGGCTGCGCAGCGACTTGCCGACCGACCAATGGGAACGCAACGGCAAGCGCCTGCAGGACCGCTACTCGATCCGCTGCGCGCCGCACGTGATCGGGGTGCTGGCCGATACCATGCCGATGTTCCGCCAACTGATCGAGAATGAACTGAACAGCGCCAACGACAACCCGCTGGTGGACGTCGAAAACGAACGCATCCTGCACGGCGGCCACTTCTATGGCGGCCACATCGCCTTCGCCATGGACGGCATGAAAAATGCGGTGGCCAACCTGGCCGACCTGCTGGACCGCCAGATGGCGCTGCTGGTCGATGCACGCTACAACCATGGCTTGCCGGCCAACCTGTCCGGTGCGGTGGGTGCCCGGGCGCCGATCAACCACGGCCTGAAGGCGCTGCAGATCAGTGCCTCGGCATGGACGGCGGAAGCGTTGAAAGCGACCATGCCCGCCTCGGTGTTCTCGCGTTCCACCGAATGCCACAACCAGGACAAGGTCAGCATGGGCACCATCGCGGCGCGCGACTGCCTGCGCGTGCTGGAACTCACCGAGCAGGTGGTGGCGGCCTTGCTGGTGACCGTGCGCCAGGCCGTGTGGCTGCGCTGCCGCGACCACCAGGGCGTGCTTCCGGAAAGCCCGCTGGCTGCAATGCAGCAGGCCTTGGCCGCCGACATCGCCCCGGTGGAAGAAGACCGCCGCCTGGAACCGGACCTGCGCCTGATGCTGGAGCGCATCCGCAGCAAGGCATGGGCGCTGTATGCGTAAGCACAAGCAAAGCCGCTGGTTCGCGGAAGTCGAGATCGATGTCCAGTTCTTCGACCTGGACCCGATGGAGATCGTCTGGCACGGCAACTACGTGAAGTACCTGGAAATCGTGCGCTGCGCCTTGCTCGACAAGATCGGCTACAACTATCCGCAAATGAAGGCATCGGGCTACGCCTGGCCGGTCATCGACATGCAACTGCGCTACGTCAGTCCGGCGGTGTTCGGCCAGAAGCTGAAGCTGCGCGCCGACCTGGTCGAGTGGGAAAACCGCATGAAGATCGATTACCTGATCACCGATGCGGCCAGCGGCCAGCGCCTGAACCGCGCCAGCACCACCATGGTTGCCGTCGATATCGCGACGAAGGAGATGTGCTTTGCCTCGCCGCCGGTACTATTTGAGAAACTGGGGATTGAACCAGCATGAAAAAATACCTTGCAACCGTCCTGGCGCTGGCCGCCGCAGGCAGCGCGCAGGCCGCCGTGCCAAGCGCTAAAATTCAGGCAATGCTGGCCAAGCCGGGCGTCATGTGCGGCCGCTTCGACCAGACCAAGCAACTGGCGGGCATGAAAAAGCCGCTGGCGTCGGAAGGGCGCTTCTGCGTCGTCGCCGGCAAGGGCGTGCTATGGCGCACCCTGAAGCCTTTCCCCAACACGCTGCGCCTGACGCGCGAAGAGATCGTGAACTACCAGGGCGAACGCGTGGCCATGCGGCTGGACGCCAAGACCGAGCCGACCGTGCGCATGATTAACAATGTGCTGTTCTCGTTGCTGTCGGGCGACCTGGGCCAGCTCGACACGCTGTTCGACGGCGAGGGCAGCGTGGACGCCAACAGCTGGAACGTGGCGCTCAAGCCGCGCCAGGCTGCACTGGAAAAGGCCATCGGCACCATCAAGCTCGAAGGCGGCGCCTACGTCAGGCAGATCGTGATGAACGAGGCCAGCGGCGACCGCACCACCATCGTGTTCTCCGGCATCCAGACCGGGGACGGCGCGATGAACAAGGAAGAGGCGGCGCTGTTTTGAGGCAAACCCGAAAAATCGCGTGGCTGTGGGCCCTGGTGGCCTGCCTGCTGCTGGGCCATAACGCCACCCTGTGGCTGGTCCAGCGCATCGTGCCGGACACGGACATCATGGCGCTGCTGCCGGTCCAGGAGCGCGACCCGGTGCTGCAGGCTTCGTTCGGCCATATGGTCGACGCGGCGCAGCAGCGCGTGCTGGTCCTGGCCGGCGCCGCCGAATGGGATGATGCGCGCCGTGCCGCCGACGCCTACCAGGGCGTGCTGGCGGCGCGCAAGGATCTGTTCGAAGCCACCCCGATCAACGAGCAGACGCAGAACGACTGGCTTGGCCTGTTCCAGCGCCATCGCCTGGCGCTGCTGACGGCGCAGCAGGAGCAGCAGCTGCGCGAGCAGCCGTCCCAATTCTGGCTGGAATCGGCGCTGGCCAGGCTGTATGCGCCTTTCGGCGGCCCGAAGCTCGGCTCGTGGCAGGATGATCCCTACGGCCTGTTTGCCGGCTGGGTACAGGAGCGCGCCCAGGAAACGCCGGTGCGTCCGCGCGACGGCCACCTGTTCGTCGCCGACGCGCAGCGCCAGTACGTGCTGTTGCCGCTGACCCTGAAGGTTCCCGCGCTGTCGATGACCGCGCAGGAAACCGTGCTGCCCGTGCTGCGGCAGGCCGAAGCGGCGGCGCGCAAGGCAGCCCCGCAAGTGGAGCTGATCCAGGCCGGCGTCATCCTGCACGCCGCCAGCGCCAGCGCCCAGGCCAGCGGCGAGATGTCGACCATCGGCATCGGCTCCCTGGTCGGCATTATCGTGCTGACCTGGTTTACCTTCCGCTCCCTCAAGCCGATCGCGCTGATCCTGCTGTCGATCGGTATCGGCTGCCTGGGCGCATTGTCGGTATGCTGGCTGCTGTTCGGCCGCATCCACCTCCTGACCCTGGTATTTGGCGCCAGCCTGATTGGCGTGGCGCAGGACTACGGGATCTACTTCCTGTGCAACCGCCTCGCAGCCGATGAAAAGCTCGATTCCGTGACGCTGCTCAAGCGGCTGCTGCCGGGCCTTGGCCTGACCTTGCTGGCGGCGGTGATCGGCTACACCGGCCTGGCGTTGACGCCTTTCCCTGGCCTGCGCCAGATGGCGGTGTTCTCGGCGCTGGGCCTGGTGTTTGCGTGGTTGACGGTGGTGTGCTGGTTCCCGGCACTGATCAACGGCCGTACCCTGCGCAGTGGCTGGCTGGTGAAGCATTATGGCGCGGCGCTCGCGCGCTGGCCGGTGTGGCGTGGCAGCCGGGGCACGCTGGCAGCTGCCGTTCTCTTCGCCGTACTGGCCGCCTGGGGCATCAGCCGCTTGGGCGCAAACGACGACATCCGCCTGCTGCAGAATCCCCCCAAGCACCTGGTGGCGGACCAGCTCAAGCTGGGCAAGCTGCTGGATGCGCCGACGCCGGTACAGTATTTCCTGGTGCGCGGCGATTCGGCCGAACAGGTGCTGCAGCGCGAAGAAGAATTGAAAGCGCGCCTGGACCGGCACGTGGCGGCCCGGCGCCTGACGGGCTACCAGGCCATGTCGAACTGGGTGCCGTCGGCACGTACGCAGGCGGCGCGCCGCACGCTGGTCGAACAGAAGCTGCTGGCCGACGACGGCCCGCTGCAAGGCATCGCCGGCCAGGCCGGCGAGGACGAGCAATGGATTGCCGCCACCCGCAAGGCGCTGCTGGCAGCCGGCCAGCCGCTGCTGCTCGACGAATTCCTTGCTTCCCCTGCCAGCGAGCCCTGGCGCCACTTGTGGCTGGGCGAGCGGCAAGGCGCGTACGCCAGCATCGTTGCCTTGCGCGGCATGGACAACAAGGCCGCCCAACAGGTCATGCTGGCTGCCGATGGCCTGCAGGGCGTGCAATGGGTCGACAAGGTGGCCGAGATTTCCTCGGTCCTGGGCCGCTACCGCGCCTACATGGGCTGGGTGGTGCTGGGCGCCTACGCCGTGGTGTTCGTGCTGTTGCTGCACCGCTATCGCAGCCGTACCTGGCGTGTGCTGGCGCCGACTGCGCTGGCCAGCATCGCGACGCTGGCCATGCTTGGCTTTGCATCGCAGAACCTGCAGCTATTCCATGTACTGGCCCTGATGCTGCTGCTTGGCGTGGGCGTGGATTATGGCATCTTCATGCAGGAACACCCGGAGCGCAGCGACCGCACGCCGTGGCTGGCAGTCGGCATGTCGGCCGCCAACACCATCCTGTCGTTTGGCTTGCTGGGACTGAGCGCGACGCCGGCCTTGCAGGCCTTCGGCCTGACGATGCTGCTGGGGACCACGCTGGTCTGGCTGCTGGTTCCGTGTTTTGCTATTGTGAAGGAAATCAGGAATGTTTAACGCGCTTCCGCGCCGCCTTGCCGCCGTCGCCGGCACCTTGCTGCTGGCCGCCTGTGCCGCCACGCCGCCGCAACCGCAGGCTCGCCTTGGCCTGAAGCTGGCGCCCGCTGCTCTGGGCACTTCGCTGAGCGTGCAGCAGCACCTGAAGGTCGAGCGCAACGGCCGCACCGATGACCTGGACGTGGCCTTGCAGGTGGAGCCGGAAGCGGTGGACGTGGTCGGGCTGGCATTCGGCCAGCGCGTGCTGTCGCTGCACTACGACGGCAGGGAACTCACTTCCTGGCGCCATGTGATGCTGCCGGCGCAGGTGCGGGCCGAGGATGTGCTGGAAGATATCCAGCTCACCCTGTGGCCGGCCGATGCCGTGGCGGCAGCCTTGCCTGCCGGCTGGCGGGTGGCCGAGCAGGGGCGCTTGCGCACCCTGTACCTGGACGATGCGCCTGTGATGCAGATCACTTACAGCGACGCGCAGCGCTGGAGTGGCACCGTAGTATTGGAAAACCTGCGCTATCGCTATAAGCTGACGATCCAGTTCGCGGCGAATGCGGACTGAGTGCGAGGGCGAGCAATGTCGAAGATCTACCTGAATGAATGCGGCATCATCTGTGCGCTGGGCGAAGGCCAGGCGCAGGTGAAGGCGCGCCTGTTTGCGGGACAGGCCGGCGTGTCCACAACCGGCCGCTGGTCGAAAGGCCGCGAACTGGCGCTGGGCGAAGTGCCGGGCGAGCTGCCATCGGTGGCGCATTTGCCTGCCCACCTTCGCAGCCGCAACAACGCACTGGCCCTGGCGGCCCTGGCGCAAATCCGCGAGGCGGTGCAGGCGGCCGTCAACCGTTATGGTGCGGGACGCGTCGGCGTGGTGCTCGGCACCAGCACTTCCGGCATCGGCGAGACCGAACAGGCGCTGGCGCACCACGTGGCGCACGGCGCACTGCCTCCAGAATTCAGCTACCGTGCGCAGGAAATGGGCTCGCCGGCCGAACTGCTGGCCTTGGAGCTGGGCCTGGAAGGCCCGGCCTACGTGCATTCAACAGCCTGCTCGTCGGCCGCCAAGGCGATGGCAAGTGCCGCGCGCATGATCCGCATGGGCCTGTGCGATGCGGTGGTGACCGGCGGCGCCGACTCGCTGTGCGCCTTTACCGTGGCGGGCTTCTCGGCGCTGGAATCGGTCAGCCCCGGCCAGTGCAACCCGATGAGCGCCAACCGGAAGGGGATCAATATCGGCGAAGGCGCGGCCCTGTTCCTGATGGAAGCCATACCTGGCGGCCCGCAAGCCGTTGAGCTGATGGGCTGGGGCGAATCGTCCGACGGCCACCACATCTCCGCGCCCGATCCGGAAGGCGCCGGCGCCCGGTTGGCGTTCGAACAGGCATTGCGCCGAGCGGGCGTGGGTGCGGCCGAGGTGGACTACATCAATATGCACGGTACCGCCACGCCGCAGAACGATGCCATGGAGTCGCGCGTGATCGCGACCCTGTTCGGCGAAGAAGTGCCGGTCAGCTCGACCAAGCCGTTCACCGGCCATACCCTGGGCGCGGCCGCCGCCGTTGAAGCAGCGCTGTGCTGGCTGGCCATGCAGGACGATAACGCGCAGGGGCGGCTGCCGCCGCATTTGTGGGACGGCGCCGCCGATCCTGCATTGCCGGCACTGAACCTGGCGCCGCCGGGCGCTGCGCTGGGCCGGCCGCTGCGCCGGGTGCTGAGCAGCTCTTTCGCGTTCGGCGGTTCGAATGCCGTGCTGCTGCTGGGGAGGCCTGGATGAACATGCCGGACATCCGCCAGCTGGTGCCCCATTCCGGCCAGATGGTATTGCTCGACCGGGTGCTGGAAGCCGACGCTGAGCGCCTGTGCGCCGAAGTGTGCATCCACGAAGCCAGCATCCTGGCGGGCGCCGACGGCGTCGGCTCCTGGGTGGGCATCGAATACATGGCGCAGGCGATTGCCGCGCACGCCGGCTGGCTCGCGCTGCAGCGGGGCGAGGAAGTCAAGGTTGGCTTCCTGCTCGGCTCGCGCAAGTACGAAGCCAATGTCGCCAGCTTTGCGCTGGGAAGCGTGCTGCGGGTGCATGTGCGCCGCGTGCTGCAGTCCGAAAACGGGCTGGGCGCCTTCGAATGCCGCATCGACATCGCGGGCGGGCCGGCCAATGCCGCCGCCGCAACGGTCACGGTATTCCAGCCAGATAATGTCAATCAATTTCTCAAAGATGGAAACGTAGGATGAATCAGAACAAGTCCATGAGCGTGCTGGTGACCGGATCGTCGCGCGGTATCGGCAAGGCGATTGCGCTGCGCCTGGCGCGCGACGGTTACGACGTGGTGCTGCACTGCCGCAGCCAGCGCGCCGAAGCCGAAGCGGTCGCGCAGGAGATCGTGCAACTGGGCCGCGTCGCGCGCGTGCTGCAGTTCGACATCAGCGACCGCGCCGCCACGGCCGCTGCGCTGGAAGCGGACATCGCGCAACACGGCTGCTACTACGGCGTGGTCTGCAACGCCGGCGTGGCGCGCGACAACGCCTTCCCGGCCATGTCGGGCGAGGACTGGGACATTGTCCTGCAAACCAACCTGGATGGCTTCTACAACGTCCTGAACCCGCTGATCATGCCGCTGGTACAGCGCCGCAAGCCGGGCCGCATTGTCACCCTGGCGTCCGTCTCGGGCCTGATCGGCAACCGGGGCCAGGTCAACTACAGCGCCGCCAAGGCCGGCATCATCGGCGCCACCAAGGCCCTGGCGCTGGAACTGGCCAAGCGTTCGATCACCGTCAATTGCGTGGCGCCCGGCCTGATCGAAACCGACATGATCGAGGAAGTGCCGATGGAAGAAGCGCTGAAGATGATCCCGGCGCGCCGCGTCGGCAAGCCGGAAGAGGTGGCGGCCGCGGTCAGCTTCCTGGTCGGCGAAGATGCGGGCTATATCACCCGCCAGGTCATTTCCGTCAACGGAGGCCTGGCATGAGCCGCCGTGTCGCCATCACCGGCATGGCCGGCATCAGCCCGCTGGGCAACGACTGGGCAGCGGTGCGAGAGCGGCTTGGCCAGTTCCGCAATGCCGTGGTACGCATGGAGGAGTGGGAAGACTACGAGGGCCTGAATACCCGCCTGGGCGCACCGGCTGCGCCGTTCGAACTGTCCGCACGCTATAACCGCAAGACCACCCGCAGCATGGGCCGCGTAGCCCTGATGGCAACCCGCGCGACCGAACTGGCGCTGGAAGACGCGGGCCTGCTCGAACACCCTTTGACCAGGAGCGGCGACATGGGCGTGTCGTTCGGTTCGTCCGCCGGCACCCCAAGCGCCATCGGCGATTTCGGCCGCATGATGGAAGAGCGCACCACCAAGGGCATCAACGCCACCACCTACATCAAGATGATGTCGCACACGGCGCCGGTGAATATCGGCGTGTTCTTCGGCCTGACCGGGCGAGTGATCACCACCTCCAGCGCCTGTACCTCGGGCAGCCAGGGCATTGGCTACGCCTACGAGGCGATCAGGAGCGGCAAGCAGGTCGCCATGGTCGCCGGCGGCGCCGAGGAACTGTGCGCCACGGAAGCCGCGGTGTTCGACACCCTGTTCGCCACCAGCGTGCGCAACGACCAGGCGCAAGCGACGCCGCGTCCGTTCGACCGCGCCCGCGATGGCCTGGTGATCGGCGAAGGCGCCGGCTGCCTGATCCTGGAAGACCTGGAGCATGCGGAGGCGCGCGGCGCCACGATCTATGCGGAAGTGGTCGGCTTTGGCACCAATAGCGACGGCTGCCACGTCACGCAGCCCAATGCGGCCACCATGCAGCGCGCCATGGAGCTGGCCCTGCAGGACGCAGGCCTGGAGGCATCGGACATCGGCTACATCAATGCCCACGGCACCGCCACCGCCCAGGGCGACATCGCCGAATCGCATGCCACGCTGGCGGTGTTCGGCGGCGCCATTCCGATCAGTTCGTTGAAGAGCTATATGGGCCATACGCTGGGTGCCTGCGGTGCGCTGGAAGCATGGATCAGCATCGAGATGATGCGCGAGGGCTGGTTCGCGCCGACCATCAACCTGGAGGAAACCGATCCCGAGTGCGCGGCGCTGGATTACATCGCCGGCACCGGCCGAGAACTCGATTGCGAATACGTGATGTCGAATAATTTTGCTTTCGGCGGCATCAATACCTCGCTGATTTTTAAACGCTACAACAAATAGAAGGAAGACCAGATGAAAAAGATGATTTCTGTAGTAGTGATGGCCGCCGCCGCCATGGCATCGTCGGCAGCTTCGGCTGGCAACGACATGCTGAAGTTTCCGATCGAGGGCGCCATGGCCGCTAACGACGCGCAGGCACGCCTGGGCGATTCGGTCAAGTTCTACTTCGCCGGCCAGCCAACGCCGGCCATCGCTTCCAAGATCATTAGCGACAAGACCAGCCAGCGCACCAACGGTTTTGGCAAGTCGGCTGAAAAGGCATGCAATTACGTCTTCCTGTCCGCCATGCTGCAGTTGCAGAAGCGCGCGCAGGACGTTGGCGCTGATGCCGTGGTCAATATCGTCAGCAATTTCAATAACGTTGAGTTCGCCAGCGCTACCGAGTTCCAATGCGCCGACGGCGCACTGATGGCCGGCGTGGCGCTGAAGGGCGATTTCGTCAAGCTGGCCAGGTAAGGAGAAGCGGCGCATGGCGCGCGGGATGCTGCTTTGGCTGGCCGATGCGGGTGCACTGCCCGAGGCAAGCCTGCAGCGCTACCTCGCATGGCTGACGCCGGGCGAACTGGCGCGCCATGGGCGCTTTGTACGCGAACTGCGCAAGCGCCAGTTTGTCGCCGGGCGGGTGTTGCTGCGGATGGCGCTGGCGCCGCTGCTGGGTGTTCAGCCGCAGCAGGTGCTGCTGGAGGAACGCAACGGGCAGGCGCCGCGGCTGCTGACGCCGGCGCCGGGCGGCGCGACGCCAGGCTTCAGCATTTCCCACAGCGGCCGCTGGGTGGCCTGTGCCGTCGGCGACCATGCGGTGGGTCTGGACATTGAAATGCGCGATGCCTCCCGCGACCTCGCTGCCTTGGCAAAGCAGGCCTTCGACGCCGATGAAATGGCGCGCTGGCAGCAGATGCAGCGCTGGGATGACGCAGCAAGAATTGAAGGCTTTTATCGGCTCTGGAGCGAAAAGGAAGCGCGCATCAAGCTCGGCTTGGCGGTGGGCGGCCATTGCGTCGTCGTGCCGCACCGGGAGCTGTCGGTGGTGTTATGCAGTGCCGTGCAGCTGGCGAGCGTGCCGCAGCCGGTGCTGGTCGCCTTGCCCTGATCAATGCTCCCACAGCCAGTGCCAGAGGCCGGGCAGGGGCGGGGCGTTTTCCGGGGTGTCGACGGATGAGGCCAGGGCTGCGCGCTCAAGCTCGTCGCGGTTGTCGTAGAAAGGCTTGTCGGCCAGCGGGATCTCCAGCTCGCGCGCAACGTCGAGCAGGATTCCGAGGTATTCCTCGAAATGGCGGGCGGTATGGCTGTTGACGTCGTGGAAGGTGACGACGACGGGCGTGGCGCCGTCGACGGCCGGCATGGCGCCGGCGGCCCAGCGCTTGCGGGTTTCGGCCAGCATGTTGAGCATGTTGGAGCGCTTGTGGAAGCTCATGTTGAAGACGTAGACCACGCCGTCCTTGGCGCTCAGGTCGGTCAGCAGCATGTGCAGGCCATAGGCATGGTAGGACGCCAGCGTATCGGCGTCATAGGCCCAGAACGGCGGGCGCACCAGCTTGGGCACGACGCCGGTTTCTGCCAGCAGGTCGGCGACGCCAAGCTGCAGGGTCGCATCGAGCTTTTCACGGCTCATGAGGCGGTGGTTGGAATGGAAGGTCGTGGCAGAGTGCAGCGCGACCACGTGGCCTTCGGCATGCTCGCGCCGGATCAGCGCGCGGCCCCTGTCGGTGCCGCCGCCGCTCCAGGCACGCGTCTGCGTGAAGAACACGGCCTTGATGTTGTCCTGGTAAGGATTCTTCTCCAGGGTTTCAAGGATGCGCACCGTGGGATTGAAGTAGGGGGCCCAGGCCGGGCCGTCATCGAACGTGAGCAGGAAGCGCACAGGGGCCTGGTCGGCCTGCGCTGCCGCTCCCGGGGGAAGTAGCAGTATTGTTAAGGCAGCAAGCAGCAGGCGCAGGAAAAGCACGGCAAAAGGTCGTCAGGACAGGTCGGCCCGATATTGTACGTGATTTGACCAAGCGTCTCTCGCAGGCCGTTTGTATCAACTTAAACAGAAAAGAATATGAGCGCTAGTTTAGAAGGCATCCAGTCGTCCGGTGAGGTTCACGTTGAAGAGACGGCATTTGGCAAATGGTTTTTGCGTACCGAGACGTGGACCGTGCACGTGCTGGAGCGTGCGCTGAAGGATCTGCAGCGCCTGATGCCGGATGCGCCGGCCAGTTTCGGCGTGGTGGCCGATGTCGGCTGCGGCTTTGGCCGCTCCCTGCCGAAACTGCACCAGCGCTTCGTGCCGCAGCGCCTGATCGGCATGGACATCGACCCGGAGATGCTGCAGCACGCGGCGAAGGAAGTGGCCGCGCATGACATCAAGGCCGAATTCATCTGCTGTTCGAGCTCTAATATCAAGCTGGAAGACAATTCGGTGGACCTGCTGTTCTGCCACCAGACCTTCCACCACCTGGTGGACCAGGAAAACGCGATCCGCGAGTTCTTCCGCGTGCTCAAGCCGGGCGGCGTCCTGCTGTTCGCCGAATCGACCAGGCGTTACATCCATTCCTGGATCATCCGCCTGCTGTTCCGCCATCCGATGGACGTGCAGAAAACCGCGCCTGAATACCTGGCGATGGTGCGTAACGCCGGCTTCAGCGTGCCTGACAGTGCGGTTTCCTACCCCTTCCTGTGGTGGAGCCGCGAGGACCTGGGATTGATGGAGCGCGTGCTGCGCATCAATCCGCCGGCCGAACGCGAGGAAACCCTGATCAACCTGGTGGCGGTCAAGCCTTAGCCTTCCTGCTGCGGCGCTACGCTGCCGCAGTCGCTGCCTTTCCAGCGGGCGGTCACTTCCTGGGTGGCGTGGAAGTCGCCCGCTTGCGGGACCGGGGCGCCATCAGGGCCGGTGACCTTGCCGTCGCCGACCATCTTGAAGCGCCATTCCTTGCTGTTGGCGACGATGTACTCGCCGCTGCCATTGTAGGTGGTCCCTTGCGGGCCAATGCAGGCCGCCTTGAACTTGGCGCCCGAACTGCTGGCCGAGATGATGTCCAGCTTGCAGCCTTGCGCCGACTGCTCCATCTTGCGCTTGATGTCTTCGGTGTCGACGCCTTTGGCCACCTGGGCCGCCGTTAGGCAGGTCCGGGTCCCGCCGGCGTTGCCGCCTTGTCCCATCTGGTCCTGCATCTGCTTGCGCTGTTCAGGCGTCAGGCGCGCCATCATGCGTTCGCGCCCTTTGCGCATCGTTTCCTCTACATTCTGGCCGTTGATCATGGTGACACGGTTTTCTTCCCACAGGCCCGGTGCCAGTTTGAGGGGGATGACTTCAGCGTGGCTGGCCAGGCAAACGGTGGCAAGGCTGGCGGCAAGTGCGTGGATGGTGAACTTCATTCGAGGCTCCTGTGGGGAAAAGGAGCGAATGGTAGCAAAAAAACATCAGGATGGGCCGTTCGTTTTGCGCTCAACGATGACATAGTGCTTGCGGACCGGTTCCAGGACTTCAAACACGCCCTTGAACCCGGCCGGGATGACCAGGGCGTCGCCCGGCCCGGCTTCGGCTGCGTGTCCCTGTTCATCGATCACGCGGCAGCGGCCTTCGAGGACGCAGAAATACTCATCCTTGTTGGGCGCGAAGGCGATACGCCAGCTGCCTTTCTCGCAGGCCCAGATGCCGGCATGGACTTCGCCGCTGGCGTTGCTGAAATGGTTCCATGTGGTGCGCAGCGGGTTCCCGTCGAGCCGGCGGTCTTCGCGCGGATGGTCGTATTCGGGGGCTGGAGCCTGAGCGCGGAATTCTGTGATTGCAGTCATGGCGTCATTATACGCGCGGCGCCGGCACCATCTTGGCCAGTACGCCATCGTCGAGTTCATAGGTATCGAAGTCGCTGGCCAGGAAAAGCCGGCCGCTGTAATGCTGGCGCGCTTCCGCCTCCACCTCTGCCATGCCTTCCTTACTGTCATAGCGGGGG
Organism: Pseudoduganella sp. R-43; assembly: GCF_049913255.1. Taxonomy (NCBI): domain Bacteria; kingdom Pseudomonadati; phylum Pseudomonadota; class Betaproteobacteria; order Burkholderiales; family Oxalobacteraceae; genus Pseudoduganella; species Pseudoduganella sp. R-43. The sequence continues at coordinate 3,849,233 of NZ_CP183988.1, read as the reverse complement.
CTGAAGTGCGTCAGGACCAGGTTCGGCACCTCGGCTTGGGCAGCGAAATGGGCAGTGCGCTGCACTGAGCTGTGCTGCGGCCCCGGGCCGACTTTCTGCAGCACGGCTTCCGTGTAGGTCGCTTCATGGACCAGCAGGTCGGCGCCCTGGCAGGCTTCGGCCAGCAGCGAAGGGGTGTCGTTGTCGCCGCCGATGACCGCATTCACGCGTTCGACGTGCTCCGAGCGGAACCCGGCAGCGGCCAGCAGCGTGCCATCGTCCAGCCGGACGTCCTTGCCGTGCTGGAGCTGGCCCCAGGCCGGGCCGGGCGACACGCCGCGTGCGCGCAAGGCGTCGCTATCAACCTTCCATGTAGTCTTTTCGAAGCTAAACTTAAAGCCGAAGCTTGGCGCGCGGTGCGACAGCGGGAAGCGTTCGATCTTCAGCCCATCCTGGTGGTGCACCAGGCGCTGGTTCGCGACGTCGACATGGATGATCTCGAACGTGAGGAAGAGCTCCGTGTGCAGCATGGTGGCATCGAGCCAGGCCTTGACGGCGGCCGGCGCAATCAGGATCAGCGGCTTCTTGCGGCCGGTCATGGAGGCGCTTGCGAGCAGCCCAGGCAGGCCATAACTATGGTCGCCATGGACGTGGGTGATGCAGATGCCGGCCAGGTCATGCACGGTGAGCGGAATGCGCTGCAGCTGGTGCTGGGTGGCTTCGCCGCAATCGACCAGCCACCAGTCGCGGTTCATTGTTGAGTGCAAGGCCAGCGCGGTGACGTTGCGCCGGATGGTCGGCACGCCGGATGAGGTGCCAAGGAAGGTCAGTTTCAGCATGCCATATTATGCCGCATCAGGGCCGGTTCGTGGCCCGCGCGCGACAGGCGCCAGTGCCTTGGCGGCCATTTGCGTGTCCTGGCGAGCCAGGCCGTGAAGGCCGCGCAGGGCGGCGTTAAGATGAGTTGTTGGCTGGTCGATTCGAACAATTACTTCAATGATCGGAGACACTCTATGCAAACTCGCATTCGCAGCACGCTTCTGGCCGCAGTAGTCTTCTTCACCCTCGGGGGACAGGCAGCAGCAAACACCCTGACCCAAAACGTATCCTGGACCATCGACCGCGCCGGCACCAGCACCAAGTACCGCGCCGTGGCCTATGGCGATTCGATCTATGCGGGCTATAACGGTTCGATTACCAGCGCGGCCAAGTATTCGGCGCCGACGGTGGACGCGGAATACCTGTCCGCGGCCTGGAATGCCGACATTGAAAGCGTGCGCCGCGCCAAGTCCGGCGCCGTGGCCTCTGATGTCTACAACAACAAAATTGTCGCCGAGCGATCCTACATGCAGGCCAGCAACACGCGCGTGGTCACCTTCGAAATGTGCGGCAACGACGGGCTGCAGGCCCGCTCCGCCTTCAAGGGCCAGACCGGCACTTGCGACGACTCGGTGCTGACCGCCGCCGAGAACAGCTGCAAGACCTACGTCGCGGCGGCCATGGACTACATCAACGCCAACGCCTATTCGGGCGTGAAGGTGAAGGTCATCTCGAACCTGCACTATCCCGGCTATGCGGCCGACAATGTGCAGAGCTCCTGCAAGGATCCGAATACCGGCGCCACCGTTAACATGCAGCAGAAGTTCCTGCCGGCCCTGGCGCGCATGAACTTCATGATGTGCGATACCGCGCGCCAGAAAGGCTTCCAATGCGCCGACAACTTCGCGCAGTACATGGGGGCCGATTACGACAGCAACGGCGACGGCATTGCCGATTCCGATGCGCTGCGCTACGTGGCCGGCGAGAGCCAGGCCAGCTATGTGACCCGCATCACCTCGACGCTGCGCTCCACCATCCGCGACGCCAACACGCACTTCGTGTCTGCCGGCAGCAGCTACGACTACATCCAGTCGGACGATACGCACCCGACTTATACCGGCAGCACGGTCACGGCAGGGCTGTTCGGCGGCACCACCGGCACCGGGGCGCCACGCTACACCTCCTTCAGCTCGGGCAAGAACCCGATCTGGAACCAGTTCGGGCATGAACGCATGGGGTGGGCGGTTTCGGTCTTCAACTCGCCAACGCCGTGAGTTCCTGGCGCCCCAGCCCGGGTTACCTGGCGGCGGCGCTGCTGCTGGCCGTTGGCGCGGCCAGCCTGGCTTTCTTTCTTTGGTATTTTGCGCGCGGCGACGCCGCAGCCGGGGCTGGCCAGACGCCGCCCCCGGCAAGCGTGGCGGCTGCCGGACGACCAGCCTCGGCCGCCATTGCCGGGCCGGCAGTTGCGCGCGAAGGGCCCCAGCGCCAGACGCCGCCAGCGCCGGAAGGCGACGCCGATCCGACGCGCGACTTGCGCAGTTACGTCATGCGGGGCGAGAAGCCGACCATGAATGAAGTGATCAAGCGCTTGCACGAGCAAGGTGTGCACACCGGCCTGGGCGCGTTCAATCCGCCCGGCACCAGTCCGCCCCTGGTCGGCCTGGCCGTGCCCAAGGATTTCCCGCTGCCTGCGGGGTATGTGCGGCATCACCAGGTCACCGACGATGGCCAGTCCATCGAACCTGTCCTGATGTTTGCGCCGGACTTCCAGCTCTACGATGCGTCGAACCGGCCCATCGAGATGCCGAAGGACCGCGTCGTTCCACCTGAAATGGCGCCGCCGGGGCTGCCGTTGCGGCGTATCGTGATCCCGCCTCCACTTGACGCCTCCGGACAATGAAGCCGCTTGCCTGCATTTTCGCCAGCGCTGCGATGACTGCCTTGTATGCACAGGGCGGCGCGGCCTGGGTGCTCGGATTCCTGCTACTTGTGCCCTGGCTCCTGGCGCTTGACGGCCGCCGCTCCCTTGCCGGAACGCTGCTGCTTGCCTGGTCCATGTCGCTCGCTTACACGGCGGCCGGCTTTGCGTGGTTTGGCGCTGCGCTTGGGCGCTATACGCAGGCCGGGGAGGCCAGTGGAATTGCCTTGCTGCTGCTTGCCGCGCCCTTGTTCCAGCCGCAGTTCCTTGCTTATGGGCTGGTCCGCCTCGCCGCCGGGCGCTGGTACGGGCGGGGCGTATGCGCGCTGGCGGCGGCTGCGGCATGGGTGGCGGTGGAATGGCTGGTGCCGCGCATGCTTGGCGATACGCTCGGTTACGGCCTGTACCCTTCGCGCCTGCTGCGGCAGGCGGCCGATGTGGGCGGGAGCGCAGGACTGACTCTCTTGCTCCTGCTGGCCAACGAGGGCGTGGCGGCGGCCGTCGCCCGGCATGGGCAAGGCTGGCGGGCAATCGCGAAGCCCTCGGCACTGGCGGCCTTGGTCCCTGCCGTGCTGGCGGCGTACGGTGCGCTGGCGCTTTCGGGCAGCGCTGCACCGGCAGGGAAGCCGCTGCGCATGGGGCTAATCCAGGCAAACATGGTTGATTATGAAAGGCAGCGCCTGGAGAAGGGCGCTTTTGCGGTCGTGCGCGAGGTGCTGGACCGGCATTTCTCGATGGGTTATGACGCGGTGACGCGCCAGCGTGCGGAAGCCTTGCTCTGGTCCGAGACAGCGTATCCGACCACGTTCGGCAAGCCAAAGAGCGAGGCCGGCGCGGAACTCGACCGGGAGATCATTGAATACGTGAACGCGGCCGCGGTCCCCCTGGTGTTCGGCACCTATGACCGGGATGAACAGGGCGAATATAACGCCGCGGCCTTTGTGCAGCCGGGCCGGGGCTTGCTGGGGTTCTATCGCAAGTCGCATTTGTTCCTGTTCACCGAATACCTGCCGGCCTGGCTTGACGTACCGGCCTTGCGGAGGCTTCTGCCCTGGGCTGGCAACTGGCAGGCCGGCGGCGGCGCGCGGGTGTTCCCTTTGCGCCTGGCGGACGGGCGCGAGATTGCGGTGCTGCCCTTGATCTGCCGCGATGACGTCGACCCGGCCCTGGCCATCGCCGGCGCGCGGCTTGGAGGGCAGGTGATCCTGACGATGTCCAACGATTCCTGGTTCAGCGGGGAGGGGCCGGGTGCGCGGCTGCACCAGGCGGCGGCGGCCTTCCGCAGCATCGAAACGCGCCTGCCGCAATTTCGCGTGACGCCAAACGGCTACAGCGCAGCGATCGATGCGAGCGGCGACATCCTCGCCGGAACCAGCGTCGGCGAACCTGCGCTGGTCATCGCGGACCTCCCGGTGCGCTCGCCCGCACCCACCCTGATGGTGCTGTGGGGCGACTGGCTTGGCCTGGCATGCTGCGCGGTATTGCTGGTGCTGACGGTAAGGCCGCTTAGCCAGGCGTGGCGGCCGCACTACGATGGCGCCAGGGCGCGCAGGTCCAGGCCGGCATTCCCGATGCGCGTGGCGGTGCTGCCGCCGGCGGCACGCGTCGTTGCCGGACTGCTGCGCGTCATTTCTCGTGCGGGTTTGCTGGGCATGGGAGCGGCCTTGCTGCTGAACGAAGCGCTGCGCAGCAATACTCTTGGGCAGTTGCGCATCTTCTCCCTGGTATTCCTGCTGCCGGAGGCCATCGCCTGGTGCTTGCTGATGGCGTTTTCGGCCCGGGCGACGTTGAGCGAGGGCCGGCTGCTGCTGGCGCGTGGTGCGCAGGAACTGGCGCTGGCCCTGGACCAGGTGGCTGCCGTCGAACCCTGGCGCCTGCCGGTGCCGGGCCGCGGCGCGGCGTTGCGCCTGCGCTCCGGGAATTACTGGGATGTTGGACTCGCCTTGCCGGACCCGGCAGCGTTCGCCGCGGGCCTGGCCGCTGCCGGCGGCCCCCCTATGGTGGATATGCCGGGGTGGCGCATGCTGGTGGCGCCGGCGACGCGGCTTGACCATCCGCTTGCGAAGTTTGTCCTGTTGCCGCTGGTACTGGCGCTTCCCGCCTTCCACCTGCATCAGCACATCGCCTATGGCAGCGCATTGGGCGAATACTACAGCTTCGGGCTGGCGGCCTACCTGAGTGCTTTCGGACTGTGGTGGGCGGCGTGGACAATCGGCGTGGTGCTGGGGGCGGCACTGGTGCGCGCCTTGATTGAATCGGCAAGCATGATGGCGGCAGCGCTGCGCCCGGGCCATGCGGCCGGCATCCGCCTGGGCCTGGAGCGTGCCGGACATGTTGCGCTTTACCTCGCCTTGCCCGGCTGGCTGCTCCTGCGCGTATTTGGCGCGTGACTACGCCTAGAGCGTCGGGCGGATGTCGAAGGTGGCGGCCAGCGGTGCGGGTTCCGGATCGTCCGCAACGTGGACGCTGTTGACCCGCGCGGCGCTGGGACCCTTGTGCGCCCATTCGATGATGGCTTTCACCGCGTCGGCTGGGCCGTGCACGCTGGCTTCGACCGCTCCGTTGGCGCGGTTGCGCACCCAGCCCGCCAGGCCGAGCGCTGTTGCGCGTTCTGCAAGCGCGTAGCGATAGCCAACGCCTTGCACCAGACCTTCGATCATCAATCGCTTGGCCATCACATCCTCCAGTTGACGCGGTTGCGGCCTGCTTCCTTGGCGCGGTACAGGGCCGCGTCGGCGGCATCGAACAGCGCGGGGGCGCTTTCCTGGCTGCCCGGCGCCAGGGTTGCACCGCCGATGCTGACCGTCAGCATCGGGCTGGCAATGGACTGCTCATGCGGAATCAGCAGCTGGGCCACCGCCTCGCGAATTCCCTCCGCTACATACAAGGCTTGCGCCGCGTCGGTTTCGGGCATCAGGATCACCAGTTCCTCGCCGCCATAGCGGGCGGCGACGTCGCAGGGCCGGCGCATGGCATTGCGCGCCACGCGGGCCACGGCGCGCAGGGCACGGTCGCCGGCCGGATGCCCGTAATGGTCGTTGTACTGTTTGAAGCAGTCGATGTCCAGCAGCGCCACTGAAATCGCGTGCGCGTGGCGGGCGGCGCGCTGCCATTCGCTTGCGTAGACTTCATCGAAGCGGCGGCGGTTGGCCAGTTCGGTCAGGCCGTCCATATGCGCCAGGTGCTCGAGCATGCGGCGCTGGCGTACCACTTCCAGGTGGGTGGCCACGCGCGCCATCACGACCGTGGTGTTGAAGGGCTTGGTGATGTAATCGGCTGCGCCCAGCTTGAGGCCGCGCGCCTCGTCCTCGGGCCGGCCCATGCCGGTGATGAAGATGACTTCAATGTGGGCAGTGGCGGCGTCGGCGCGCAGGCGGCGCAGCACTTCATAGCCGTCCATGTCGGGCAACATCACGTCCAGCATCAGCAAGTCGGGCAAGTGGCGCTGGGCGCGCTCGATGGCCTGCTCGCCGGTCTTGGCCAGCAGTACCACATACTCTGGTTTCAGCAAGGTCGCGAGAACCTGACGGTTGATGCCGTCATCGTCCGCGACTAAGACCTTTTGACTCATGCACTCAATTCCATATCGACGCCGAGTGCTTGCGCAAGTTCGGCCAGCGGTTTCAAGGCATCATGATATTCGATTTCGTCCACAGCACGCTGGATGCGCGCCAGCAGCGCAGCGTGGGCTGAAGCGGCCAGAAGGGCGCTCAGTTCGGTCAGCAAATCTTCGGAACGGGCGTCGTCGGCCCGCAGGTAGCGGTCCAGTTCACGCAGCAGGCGGCCAAAATCGGCCACCTGGCTTTCGCTGGCGCCGGCCGGCGCCTGCAAGGCATTCGCAAAGCCGGCCAGGATGATCCCGAGCGACTTGGCCATGTCCGCAGCCTCCCGTGCGCAGCGCTCGGGGCGTCCATCGCGGATGCCGGCTTCGACGATGTCGGACAGTTGGGCAAGCCCGATGGCGCCGAGGTAGGTGGCGCTGGATTTCAGGTTGTGGGCCAGGCGCTCGACCTGGGCCCAGTCGCCGTCGGCCAGTGCGGCAGTGAGCAAGGCCGGGCCGCCGCCGTATTCGGTGCAGAAGCTGCGCATGCGCTTGGCGAGGATGGCCGGATCGCGTTCGGCGCGCGCCAACGCATATTGCCAGTCGACGCCTGCCAGCGGCGGGTAGGCTGCGGCGACCGGCGCGGCGGGGATTTCTGCGGCAGGCGCGCCGGGAATGGCGCGCCCGACCAGGCGTGCAGGATCGATCCACTTCAGCATGGCGCGGAACAGCACGTCCGGATCGATCGGCTTGGTGATATGGTCGTTCATGCCCGCTTCCAGGCTCCTGGCCTGGTCTTCCGGCATGGCGTGGGCGGTCATGGCCAGGATAGGCAGGCCGCGCAGCGCTTCAATGGCGCGGATCTGGCGCGCGGCGCTCAGGCCATCGACCACCTGCATCTGCACGTCCATCAGCACCAGGTCGTAATCGCCTTGCTGCACCATCCGCACCGCCTCGCCGCCGTGAACAGCGACATCGACGTGCACCCGCACCGTTTCCAGGAAGTCGACTGCCACCTCCCGGTTGTTGGCATTGTCTTCCACCAGCAGCACGCGGGCGCCGTGCAGCCGCGCCAGCTCCTCGGCCGGCACGCCGCGCTGTTCCGCCTGCAGCGATGCCGGCTGGGCGATCTCGGGGCGCAGCACTTGCAGCAGGCTGTGATAGAGCAGCGCAGGGCCGACCGGCTTGGTCAGGAAGCCTTGCAGCGGAAGTTCGCCTTCCTCCTGCAGCACCGTTTCGCGGGTGCAGGCGCTGACCATGAGGATCGACGGCGGGGCAGCGAAGCGCGGGTCGGCGTGGATGCGGTGGATGGTTTCCACGCCATCCCAGCCCGGCATCATGTAATCCATCAGCACCACCTGGTAGGGCATGCCGGTTTCCACGCCGCGCAGCAGCATGTTGAGCGACTGTTCGCCGGAGCTCGCGCTGTGGGCAGCCACGCCGAAGGTGCCAAGCATTTCCACCAGCGCTTCACGCGCCGTGGCGCTATCGTCCACCACCAGCACGCGGGCCTGCTGCAGCCCGCCGGTCGGCGAGGACAGAGGCTCCTCGCTGGCATCGCCGAGGCCGAGCCTGACGGTGAAGCTGAAACGGCTGCCGACGCCAGGCGTACTGGTCACCTTGATGCTGCCGCCCATCAGTTCCACCAGCTGGCGCGAGATGCTCAGGCCCAGGCCGGTGCCGCCGTATTTGCGCGTGATCGAGCTGTCGGCCTGGCTGAAGGACTGGAACAGCCGGGCGAGCTGCTCTTCGCTCATGCCGATGCCGGTATCGCTGACGCTGAACTGCAGCACCACGCCGTCGGCAGAGCGCTCGACGGCCTTGACGGCCACTACGATCTCGCCGCGTTCGGTGAACTTGACGGCATTGTTGGTCAGGTTGATCAGCACCTGGCCGAGGCGCAAGGGGTCGCCGACCAGCTTTTGCGGTACGCCGCGTTCGACGCGGAACACCAGCTCCACCTTGCGCGCATCGGTCTTGACGGCGGTCAGGGTGGACAGGTGGTCCAGCATCTCGTCCAGGCTGAACGGCACGGCTTCCAGGGCCAGCTTGCCGGCTTCGATCTTGGAGAAATCGAGGATGTCGTTGATGATGCCGAGCAGGTGTTCGCCTGCGCCGAGGATCTTGGCCAGGTAGTTGCGCTGCTTCGGACTGGGATCGGTCATCAGCGCCAGGCGGCTCATGCCGATGATGGCATTCATCGGGGTGCGGATCTCGTGGCTCATATTGGCCAGGAAATCGGACTTCAGGCGGGTGGCCGCTTCGGCGCGCAGCATGGCGTTCTGCATGGCCTTGGTGCGCAGGCCGAGGATGCGCATGAACACCAGCATGTCGAAGGCATTGCCGAACTGCAGGGCGTGCATGGTCCAGAAGTTGGCCGCCATCTTGCCGCTGATGACCTGGCTCAGGACCACCGACGACAAGAAGCTGACCGCCCAGCCCAGCATGAAGTAGATGCCGACCGAATCGCCGCGGCGCGCGCGCTTGTAGGCGCCCGGCAAGCCAAGCAGCATGGGCAGCAAACCGAGGGTGCTGACGATGACCACCAGGCCTTCGACGCTGATCACATCGAGGCAATAGGCCACGGCAAACAGGGCGGCCAGCGCCGCACCGGCCTTCATCAGGACCGAGAAAGTACGGTCGACGCCGGGGCGCGCCAGGGACTGCTCGACGAACAGGTAGCCGCCGCAGGACGCCATCAGGGCGAACAGGCCGCCGGCGTGCAGCGTCATCCACACATTGTCGCGCCAGATGTACTGGCTGCCCAGGCCGAAGAATTCGAAGGAGAACAGGGTGGTGCCGGCAATCAGCAGCGCATACTTGGCGAACAGCGGCTCGCGCAAATTGGCCCATTGCGCCAGGCTATACAGCAGCAGGCACAGGCTGAGGCCCATCAGCATCCCTTGCAGCATTTGCTCGGCCAGCGCGGAGGCGTGGTAGACCGCGGCCTTGGAGAAGTGAATCGGCAGGATCATCGAGCCGACATTCTCGACCCGCAGCAGGACCACATGGTCTGCGCCGGGCGTCAGGCGCAAGGCTGCCGCAGGCGTGCGGCCGCCGCCGCCCGGAGCCACCACCGGCTGCAGGTTGCCGGTCACGGTGTGGCTGTGGAGCGCACCATCGGTGGCGGCGAACACGTCGACCCGGTTGATCTGCGAATAATCGATGTTCAGGGTCCATTCGCCGGTGGCGTCGGCCGGCACGAAGACCGGGATGCGGACCCAGACCACGGTGCCTTTGTTCACTCCCAGCGTGGCATAAGCCGATTGCGGCTTCTGGAACCCGGCGGCAGCGGCCAGGACCTCGGCTGCGCTGAGGGTGCCGCCCGGGTCCTTCAGGATCGTGACGGCGGGCCAGGCGTCGTGCGAACCGGAACGTTCGTCCAGCACCAGCGGGGTCGGCGCTGCGCTTCCCGCGGCGCTGGCCAGGCACAGGCTCGAGGCCAGCGCCAGCATGAGGGCGAAGAAAACGAAGGGGACGCGCTTCAGCATGGCTGCTGGTCTCCTGCCGGCTTGGCCGGGGCACGGCCGGCGAGGCGCGCTTCCAGTGCGTTCATCCAGGCTGGCGCCTTGGGATCCTTGCCCCAGCCGCGCACGGCGCTGTCAACCTGGTTCAGCACCGCAGGCGGAAGCTTCAGCGGGCGGGTCTGGTCCATCAGGAACTTCACGGTGAACTGGTAGCCGAAAATGCGGGTGATCATGCGGCAGATCGAAAAATTGGGGAAAGCCAGGCGCACCAGGGCGTCGACGCCGCGCACGACGACCATGCCGCTGATGAACAGTGCGCGCGACAGCAGGTTGACGCGCTGATTGAGCGCCAGGTCGAGGCGGGCGGACTTGCCGCACAGGTAGCGCGTAAGCAGGACCGGGAACGGCTTCAGGATGCGCAGCGGGATCTGGTCCTGCATTGCTTTCATCAGTGCCGCGCCAAGCTCCGGGCGCGGGTCGGGCAGGTAGGGCGACAGCCGGGCGCGTGCCTGGATGTCGTTGAAGCTGGCCTCGGCCTGCTTCATGGTTTGCGGCATCAGGCTGGATTCGATGCCGAGGACGTGCCCAACCACGTTCCAGGTATGCAGGTAGGCCTGTTCGTCCTGCTGCGGCAGGCCGAGGCCAAGCTTGCGCAGGCCGCGCAGGAAAATATAGTGGAAGGTGAGCAGGGTGTAGGCCAGCTCTTCCTGGTTGCAGGGCAGGCCGTTCGCGGCGACGTCCCACCCATGGTTGTACAGGGTATCGTGCACATTGCGGCAGGGCGCATCCATCGGCGCCACGGCGCTGCCGCCTTCAAGGATCGCGTCGGAAGGGTTGCCGCGCAAGATCAGGTGGCGGATGGTGGCGTGGATCAGCCGAACCTTGAGGATCTGTGCGACGCCTCCGCCATCCGGGCTGGTCAGGCCGCCGTGCATCATGACCGGGAAGATCATGGCGGCCGTGGAGCGCACGCGGTAGTCGGTATGGGCTTCGAGCTGGCCGGCGACGTGCAGCACGCCCGCCAGGTCGGGCACGACATAGCATTCGGGCAGGCTGGCGCAGAACAGCAGGCTGCAGGACAGCATGCTCATGTCAAAGAACAGCTCCTCCGAGCGCGCAATGCGGGCGGCATCGGCCCATTCGGGCAGCCGCGAGCCTGCGGCAAGGTAGGCTTCCAGCGCGGCCGCGATTGGCGCGGGGGTGCCTTCGGGGGCGCGCCAGCCGGCGATGATGGCGTTGCTTTGCCACTCGCCAAGCAGGCGGTTCACAATGGCGATGGCTTCCCACTGGCTGCCCTCGTGGCCGTGGAGGATGGCTGCGATGGCGTCGTCGGCGAGCGGGTCGGCACGCAGGGTCGGCGCCACTGCGATGGGCGCGTTCATTGCGCTTCCTTCCAGCGCATCCAGCCGCAAAGGCCCGCCAGGACGGGAATTCCCATGGCGAACAGGGCGATGGTACGGGTCTCGATCGGATTGCCTTTCAGGGCCTGGAACACCATGCTGCCGCCGTAGATCAACAAGGGTACCAAAGCGTAGAGGGGCGTGACCCTGCTGCTTGGAACCGGCGGCTTTTTGCGCAGCGTGAGGCGGAAGCCGTAAATGATGGCGAAGGAAATCGTCATCCAGCCAACAAAACCTTGCAGCGTTTCGCCGAACCAGCCGCCATCGGTCTTGGTCATGATCCAGGCCTTGAGCGTGAAGACCATGTAAGGGTCGGCGCCCAGGTCGTAGGCGGTCACGATCATCGCGCCAAGGAAGGCCATGATGAAGGTCATCAGCGTCGACGGCACGCCGTCGGTCGGGGTTTGCCAGACGATCAGGTTGGCGATCACATAGGCTACATAGCACAGCGCAAACCACATCAGCGGGATGATGAAGGGCACGGAGCCGATGCGCGGGCCCAGCACGTCGGTATAGGTGTACGAGCCGAAGAACCAGCCATAACGCGCGCCCATCTCCTCGGCGAACCAGCCGACGACGACGCCGATGACGACGAAGCGCAGCGCCGGTGCGTGCCCGAGGAAGTGGCTGGCACTGGCCCAGCAGCAGGCAAACATCAGGATCGAACTGACGATCAACAGGGTCGTCGTTTCGCTCCAGCTGCGGGATGCGAGCGCGATCAGGAATCCGGCGAGCAGGACGAGGGTGATGCGGGGCAGTTGGTTCAGCAGCGACTTCATACGTCTCCGGGTTAGAAGTGGTAGTCGAAACGGATGTCAAAGGTCCGTGGATCGCTCGGCGCAGCCATGCCGAAGCTGTCGATGGTGACAGGCTGCACCTTGTTTTCCAGGTTCTTCACATGGGCCATCAGGCTCCAATTGGCGCCGTCGGGGCGATACGCCAGCGAGAGGTCGCTGGCGGTGCGCGGCGGGATGCGGTATTGCAGCAACTGGCTGGAAGCGCTGATGTTGTAGGCCGCGCTGCGGCGCGCGCTGATGCCGGCGGTGAGTGCTGCGCCAGGCAGGCGGAAGCGATGGTCCCAGCCCAGGCTCAGCACCGAATGCGGCGCCCGGTCCAGCGGCTCGCCGGCCCAGGAAACCAGGCCGTTCGGCCGGTAGCTGACGTAATGGGCATCCAGCAGCGTCAGGCCGTAGGTGAAGCTGTCGGCAGGGGTGGCGCGTACCTGCCCATCGAGCTCGAGGCCCTTGACGCTGGCGGCGCCGGCATTCTGGGTGACGAAGCGCGGCGCGCCGGCCACGATCGCAACGCCGGAGAGCTGCAGGTTGGTGTAGTCGTAGTGGAAGATGGCCAGGTTCATGCTGGCCCGCTTGTTCCAGAACCGCGTTTTCAGCCCGGCTTCCCAGGATTTCAGCGTTTCGGGCCGGTAGAACAGGGTTTCAGCCGGCACGGCAATCACGGCCGGGCAGGCGATGCCCAGCGCGCTGGAACCGGCCAGGCAGCCGTCATTGAAGCCGCCCGACTTGTAGCCCGTGGCGATGCTGGCATAAGCCATGGCTGCCGGCGCCAGGTCGACCTCGGCACCCAGCTTCCACGTCGTCTTGTGGGTGGCCAGGGTGGCGTCGTTCAGCATCTTGAGATCGGTCGCGGCGTTGAATTCGCGCGCCTGCTGGAAGTTGGTCGAGCCCACGCGCGACTTGTCATCCTCCGTATAGCGCAGGCCCGCAGTGGCGCGCAGGACCGGCGTTACGCCGTACGTCAGCTGGCCGAAGGCTGCCTTGCTGCGCGAGATCGTCGGTCCATGCGGGAATACGTAGTAAGGCGGCAGCTTGACCAGCTGCAGGTCGCGGAACACATAGAGCTGGTGCGATTCTTCTCGGAAGTAATACAAGCCGCCCTGCGCCTTCAGCGGGCCGCTGCCGGAGGTGGACAGGCGCAGTTCATGGGAATCCTGGCGCTGGTCGCCCCAGAAATTCTCGTGCACGCCAATTGCCAGCGTTGGTTGCACACGGTAGTAGAAGTTGGCCAGGAAGTCGTGTTCGTTCTTGCGGTGCGAGCCAAGGTAGTCCAGGGTGACGGGGCCGAGGTTCCACGAGAGTTCGGCGCCCAGGCTGTCGGTCGATTTGTGGTTGTAGCCTTGCTCGAGCTTTGTATTGAATGGCTTGAAATTGTTGGTCAGGCGCTCATTGGTGCCGGCGTCATACCAGGTGGGCCTGCCTGTCTCGACACCCTTGTAGAAATTGGTGTCCGGGACGATGTTGTCGATATTGCCGTTCTGCGTAGCGTGTTCGTAGCGCAGCAGCAGCGAGGCCGATTTCCCCAGGGCCAGTTTGGCGGACAGGCGCGCAGCGCGGTCGTCGCGGTCCTGGCCCAGTTCATAGCCGGTGCCCTGGCCATTGCGCAGGGTGCTGTCATGCTTGCTGAGCGCTACTGCAGCGCGCAGGGCGAGCATGTCATTGACCGGCAGGTTGAGCATGCCGTTCGCTACGCGCGAATGGAAATTGCCCAGCGCAAGGCTGGCGGCGCCTTCCCAGCGCTGGATTGGCGTGTTGCTGATGACGTTCACCACGCCGGCCGTGGTATTGCGGCCATACAAGGTGCCTTGCGGACCGCGCAGCACTTCGATGCGGTCCACGTCCAGGAAGCCCAGGGTCTGGGCTTGGGGGCGGGCGATATAGATCCCGTCCATCATGAACGCGGCGGAAGGATCTCCCTTTTCCGTCACGTCCGAATTGGACACGCCGCGGATCGTGATGCGCAGCCCGTCCGGGGCGCCGTCCAGGTGCACATTGGGCAGGCGCTTGCCGATGGCTGCCGCGTTGTCGATGCCGAGTTTGTCCAGTTGCTCGGCAGTGAGGACCGACATGGCGACCGGTGTCCGCGATTCGGGCGCAGCGATGCGCTGGGCCGTCACGAGGACTTCCGGAATTTGCTCTTCAGTTTGACCTTGCGCGATGACAGGCGCGCAAAGAATGCTGGAGACCGCGGCCGCCAACATGGTCGGGCGCAGATGCGCCCCGCAATTCGACATGATTACCCCTAGTGCCTTGCTTTATATGATTATTTTTGCAACGTTACTTAAAAGTGTTGCTAGCAAAGTTCAAGAGTCTAACAGTTTGGCAACGTAGGAAATAGGGGGTATGTAGGCTTTCCCCGACATAGAAACGACACGATGGCTGATAGCGTGCCGGGCGCGAGGGGAGAATACTGGCGGCAAGCCTGAAAAAGGAAAGGAGTGCATCATGTTTGTACGAAACATTACTTTCGCCTTCACCCTGGCTTGCAGCGCCATCGGCGCAGCAGTGGCGGCCGATGAGCCGCAATTCGTGACCGGCGGCGTCGGCCTTGAAGAGCGTGGCCAAATGCTCGCCAGCAAGCCGGATTACAACGTGCGCATGACCTTCGCGACCCGCGGCACCGGCGAGTACCGCTCGGACGTCCAGGTCGAGATCTCTGATGCGAAAGGCCATACCAACGTCAACGCGCGCGATGCCGGGCCATTGATGTTCGTTAACCTGGAGCCTGGCCGCTACCGCGTGACCGCTACGGCGGCCGATGGCCAGGTCCAACGCCGCGAGGTGCAAGTGCAGCCTGGACGGACAAAGGACCTGTACTTCTACTGGAGCGAACCTGCCACTATCGTGCAGTAGACATCAGTTGGTTGAGCGGACCGTAGTGGAAGGTCTGCTCATCGTCGATGGCGCCGGTCTGGTGGAAGCGTTCCATATACACCCTCAGCCGGCCCATCATTACCTCTGCCGGCGACGATCCTGCGCTCAGGCGGCGCACGCCCAGCTGGGCCAGGCGTGATGGCGCGGCCAGGTTGGGACGGGCCAACACATTGAGCGGCATTGTTGTGCCTTTTGCAAGCTCGGCAATTTCGCCCTCGTCCGTGACGCCCGGTGCAAACAGGCCGCTGGCTCCAGCCTCCTGGTACAGCGCCGCACGGCGCAGGGTTTCCGCCACGCGGGCGCCCGGCTCGGCCAGGCCGCGCAGGTAGACGTCGCAACGGGCGTTGATATACAGGTCGATGCCGGCCGCAGCGGCCGCAGCGCGCGCTGCGCCGATCTTGCGCGCCAGCAGCTCCGGCGGCGCACCGCCATCTTCAATATTGATGCCGACCACGCCGGCCTGGACCAGTTGCCCGACAAACTGGCCAACGACTTCCGGATCGGAAGAATAGCCGTCCTCGATATCGACCGTCAGCGGCAAGGCGCTGGCGCGCACGATGTCGCGCACTGTTTCCAGTAACAGGGCGGTCGGCAGCTGCGAACCGTCGGCGTAGCCGTGGCCCCAGGCGACTGCCGCGCTGCTGGTGGCGAGTGCCTTGGCGCCAGCCAGGGCGGCGATGCGGGCGGTACCACCGTCCCAGCAATTGGCCAGCAGCAGGATGCCATCCTGGTGCAGGGCATGGAATTGGGTGTCATTGCGCATGTGGTTTTTTCCTTAACATTGAGGAGCTGGCCATTCTGCCACGGTTCCCACATTCCTGCTTTGGTACAATTCGGGGTTGCCAATCAATCCCCAACCATAGTGCAAAGCCGCCAACTCTACGTCCGCCTGATCAAGGAATTCCTCCCCTATAAGTGGGCCGCCCTGGTGACCCTGGCCGGCGTGGGCGTGGCGTCGATGACCGACGTGCTGCTGATACGCCAGCTGCAGAATGTGGTCGATGCGGTGCAGCCGAACGCGGTCGCCGGCGCGGCGCCGCAGAGCGGGGCCCTGGCGACGGTGCACGCCTGGCTCGACAGCATCCTGCCTACCGATCCCGGCGCCGCTGCACTGTGGGCGATCCCGGCCCTGATCATGGCCCTGGCGCTGCTGCGCATGGTCAGCACATTTACCGGCGACTACGGCTCCGCATGGCTGACCCAGCGCGTCCAGGCCAATGTGCGGGAGCAGATGTTTGCCCGCGTGCTGCGTCTTCCGAACCGCTATTTCGACCAGTCTTCGACCGGCACCACGTTGTCGCGCATTGCCTTCGATGCCACGCAGGTGACCCAGGCCGGCCTCAGCGTGCTCACCATCGCCGTGCGCGACACGGTGGCGGTGATCGGTTTCCTTGGTTCGCTGTTCGATATCGACTGGAAGCTGGCCCTGTTCTGCCTCGTGCTGCTGCCGCTGGTGGCGCTGGTCGTGACCATCGCGGCCCGCCGCATGCGCCGCCTCAGTTCCAGCGCCCAGCATGCTATGGGCGAGCTGACCCGCGTGCTGGACGAGAGCATCGGCGGCCAGCGGGTAGTGAAGATTTTCGGCGGCCAGGCCTATGAGCAAAAGCGCTTCGACGAAGTGGTGAAGCTGAATCGCCAACTGGCCGTCAAGCACGCTTCGACTGCTGCGATGAATTCCGGCCTGATCATGTTGATGGTCGGCGCCACCTTGTCGGCCGTGATCTATTACGCCTTGCTGCGCGCGCAGGCGGGCGCATTGACGCCCGGTGCTTTCGTCGCCTTCATCACCTGCCTGATGTCGCTGCAAGGCCCGATCAAGAACCTGACCAAGCTGAATGAACCCCTGCAGCGCGGCCTGGCTGCCGCGGAATCGGTGTTCGGCCTGATCGATGCGCCGATGGAAGCCGATACCGGTACGCGCCCGGCGGATAATGTGAAAGGCCGCATCGAATTGGTGGATGTCGGCTTCCGCTACAACGCGGACGACCCGGAAGCGGCGCCGGCCTTGCGCTCGCTGTCGCTCGACATCGCGGCCGGCGAGACGGTGGCGCTGGTGGGCGGCTCGGGCAGCGGCAAGACCACGCTGGCCAGCCTGCTGCCGCGCTTCTATGACGTCAGCAGCGGCCGGATCCTGCTGGATGGCGTGGACTTGCGCGAATACCGCCTGCCTGAACTGCGCAGCAAGATCGCCCTGGTGAGCCAGGACGTGGTCCTGTTCAACGATACGCTGGCTGCCAATATCGCGTACGGCGATCCGGCGCCGGATATGGCACGGGTCGAAGCGGCATCGCGTGCGGCCTATGCGCATGACTTCATCATGCGCCAGCCTCAGGGCTACCAGACCGAGGTCGGCGAAAACGGCATGCGACTGTCGGGCGGCCAACGCCAGCGGCTGGCCATCGCGCGCGCCTTGTACAAGGATGCGCCTATCCTGATCCTGGACGAGGCAACCAGTGCCCTGGACACAGAGTCCGAACGCCAGGTGCAGGCGGCGTTGGAAAAGCTGATGGAAGGCCGCACCACGGTCGTCATCGCACACCGCCTGTCCACCATCGAAAACGCCGACCGCATTGTGGTCATGTCGGCGGGATCGATTGCGGAGCAGGGCAGCCACGAAGCGCTGTTGGCGAAGGGCGGCATTTACGCCCGCCTGTACCAGACGCAGAAGCAGCTGGACCAATAATCAGCGGGTGGCCTGCAGCAAGTAGGCTGCCATGTCGCGCGCATCGCGCTCCGGCACGCCGAGCTGCGGCATGGCGGTACCGGGTTTGACCTGCTGCGGTGCGCGAATCCATTTCACCAGGTTTTCTTCGCTTGTCGGCAGCTTGCCGGCGATGAAGCCGCGTTGTGCCAGTCCGTCCAGATTGGGTCCAACGAAGGTCAGCGGGCCGGTCACGCCCGGGACATGGTGGCAGGATTGGCAGGCAAACTGGGTCAGCGCCAGCCTGCCGCGCTCGCGGTCGGGTACGTGGCCCACCGCGCGCTCGACCTGGGCGTCCAGCGGGGGCAGCGCAGGCGGCCTTTCAATAGCGGCATAGTCCGCGGGCGTCATTGCAGGCAGCGCGCCGAGGAAGGCAACGAGATCCCAGATTTCGCGCTCGCTCAGGTGGAAGCGCCATGCGGGCATCCCGCTCATCTTGATCCCGTTTGCGGTTATCCAGTACATTTCACGCGCTTTCCAGCGCCGTGCCGCGTCGGCCAGCGGGCCGGGGACCGGTTGCATGCTCAAGCCGATCACGCCCATCGGCACGCCCGGTCCGCCATGGCATTGTTCGCAGTGCTGGCGAAACAGGACGCCGCCGCGCGTCGAGGCGCCCGCCGTCGCCGAAGGGGGCGCGATTTCGCGCGCGTGAAAGCGTACCGATTGCTGCATGCCGCGCTCGATCAGCGTGTGCACTAACTGGAAATGCGGGCGCAGCGCGGAAGCGTCATACCAGCCCGCCTGCAGCACCACGGTAGCCGCCAGTATTCCGGCCAGTCCGGCCAGGCACAAGCTCATAGCGGCGGTAGCAATAAGGCGACGCACAATCGGGAAAAGGGCGATGATGTCTTGAGCAAATTATAGGGATCGGCAGCGGGAAGGCAGGGACGATTCGTGCAAGCAATCACTGTGCGTTTGCGGAAAAATGGGAGCACGCATCGCGCATGCGTGGCAGCCTTGCTCTTGCCGCTAGCTTTGTGCGCTTGCCAGCCGCGCAAGCCCACTCCACCGGCCGGCGAGGGCGGCGACGCCCGGCGCGGCAAGGCGCTGCTGGCGCAATTCCAGTGCGGCAGCTGCCATCACATTCCAGGCGTGGAATCTGCACGCGGCAAGGCGGCGCCGTCGCTCGCGGAGTTCGGGCTGCGCAGCTATATTGCAGGGCGCTGGCCGAACCGGCAGGCCGACCTGGTGCGCTGGATTTCGGCCCCGCGCAGCATGGACCCCGCGACCCTGATGCCGGACATGGGTGTTTCCCCCGAAGATGCACGCCACATGGCGGCTTATCTTTATTCGCTCCAATGACGCCGGCGCTGCAATCGGTCCTGTCGCCTGCGGGGCCGGATGCGGCGCTGCTTAGCCGATTCAGCTGGCTGTTGTTCGGCTCGGGGGCCGTGATATTCCTGTTGGTCGCGGCCCTCGTTCTCGCCAGTGTTGCACGCAAGCGCGGAAAGTCCTGGTCGAGCAGGCTGGTGGTGGGCGGGGGATTGCTCTTGCCGGTACCCTTGCTGGTTGCGCTCATGGGGTGGTCGGGGTGGCAAGCTTCGCTCCTGGCGTGGCCCTTTTCGGGGACCCGTATCCAGGTCACCGTCACGGCGCATATGTGGTGGTGGGAAGTGCGCTATCGCGACACGGTGAGCGGGAGGGAGGCGGTGCTGGCGAACGAGCTGCGGCTTCCGGTGGGCGAGCGGGTTTACCTCGCGCTGGCGTCGGCGGATGTACTGCATGCGTTCTGGGTGCCGGCGCTGGCGGGCAAGGTGGATATGGTGCCGGGCCGCGTCCATGGCCTCACACTGCGTGCCGGGACAGTTGGCCGCTACCGGGGCCAGTGCGCTGAGTATTGCGGCACCCAGCACGCAGCCATGGCGCTGGATGTGGTGGCAGTCACGCCGCAGCAATTCGAAGCCTGGCTGGCGCACCAGGCCGCGCCAGCGGCCAGCTCGCCGCGTGCGGCAACGATGCAGGCGGGCGAGGGCGAAATCGCACACCGCGGGCGCGAGGTGTTCCTGGCCGCGCGCTGCAACGCGTGCCATACGGTGCGAGGCATCGCGGAAGGTGGAAAGTCGGGCCCGGACTTGACGCACCTCGCTGGCCGCCGCCATCTTGCAGCCGGGGCGCTGCCAATGAGCCGTGCCGGGCTGCTTGGATGGATCGTCAACCCCCAGTCTGCCAAACCCGGTGCCCGCATGCCGCCCAGCAGCCTGTCACCCGACGACCTGCAAGCCCTGGCAAGCTGGCTGGAGACGCTGGAATGAGCGCTCCTCGACGTCCCCCCAACAGCCTGCCGCGCCCGCCGGGCGAGTACGAAGCGCTGGAGCGCGCATGGCGCAAACCGGGTGGCTGGCGCGCCCTGACCGCCGTCAACAACACACGCATTGGCCGCCTGTACCTGGCGACCGCGTTTGCCTTGTTCCTGTTCGCAGGCGTCCTTGCGCTGGCAATGCGGCTGCAACTGGCAGTCCCAGGCAATGACTTGCTGCAGCCGGGGACCTATAACCAGTTCTTCACCATGCACGGCACGGTAATGATGTTCCTGTTCGCCATTCCCATGGTGGAAGCCATTGCCGTCTTCCTGCTGCCAGGCATGCTGGGGGCCCGGGACCTGCCGTTCCCGCGCCTGTCCGCCTACGCCTATTGGGCGTATGCTTTCGGCGGCGCAGGCTTTATCGTGACGCTGGCCTTCGGGCTCGCTCCCGATGGCGGCTGGTTCATGTATCCGCCCCTGACCGGCAAGGAATATTCGCCCGGACTGAACGCTGACTTCTGGCTGCTCGGCATCGGATTCATCGAAATTTCGGCGATCGCCGGCGCCATCGAGCTCATTATCGGCATCCTGTTCACCCGCACGCCCGGCATGACGCTGGCGCGCATCCCCGTGTTTGCCTGGTCGATGCTGGTGGTGGCTGCGATGGTGGTCTTCGCCTTTCCTCCGTTGATTGCGGGAACGGCCCTGCTGGAACTGGAACGGGCCTACGACTGGCCATTCTTCATCCCTGCGCGCGGCGGCGACCCGGTCTTGTGGCAGCACCTGTTCTGGTTCTTCGGGCATCCGGAGGTGTACATCATTTTCCTTCCTGCTGCGGGTATGGTGTCGTCCATGTTGCCGGCGCTGGTGCAAACCCCGCTGGTGGGGCGCCGGGCGGTGATTTTCTCGCTGGCGGCCGTGGGAGCGCTGAGTTTCGCCTTGTGGATGCACCATATGTTCACCGCCGGCCTTGGGCAGCTGGAGACCACGCTGGTGTCGGCCGCGAGCATGGCCATCGCAGTCCCTACGGCGGTGCAGGTGTTCGCCTGGATCGCAACCCTCTGGCGGGGCAGGGTGCAGTTGAACGCGCCGACGCTATTCGTCCTTGGTTTCCTGCTGGTCTTTGTACTGGGCGGCCTGACAGGCGTGATGGTGGCCGCCGTGCCATTCGACTGGCAGGCGCATGACAGTTACTTCATTGTCGCCCACCTTCATTACGTGCTGGTAGGCGGACTGGTATTCCCGATGTTGGCAGGCGCGTATTTCTGGGTTCCCTTGTTCAACGGGCACCGCATGTCAGAGGCCTGGGCACGCTGGGTGTTTGGCCTGGTGTTCGCGGGAACCAATGTGGCGTTCTTCCCGATGCACGTATCGGGTTTGCTTGGCATGCCGCGCCGGGTTTACACCTATGGTTCGGAAACGGGCTGGGCAGACTTGAACATGGCCAGCACGGTCGGCGCCTTGCTGCTGGCCTGCGGCGTCGCGCTGTTCACCATCGATCTGATCCGGACGCTGCGCCGACCTCAACGGGCGCACGGAGATCCCTGGCGAGCGAGCTCGCTGGAGTGGCTGCCACAGGACGAATATGCGACCCGCAGCCAGCCGGACGTTCGCTCGGCGGAGCCGTTGTGGCGGCAGCCGCTGCTCGTGCAGGAAGTGGAAACGGGCATGCATTGGCTACCCGGCAGCGTGACCGGCATGCGCGAGACGCTGGTGACCGGCTGGCGCGACGCGCGGCCCCGGTATTTGCTGGTGCTGCCGGGCGACAGCTGGCTGCCATTCCTTTGTGCGCTTGGGACGGCGGGCTTCTTCCTCTTGATGACGGTGCAGCAAGCCATCGCTGCGTGGCTGTTCGGCGCACTGGCCATTGTCGCGCTGGTGGCCTGGTTGTGGCAGGCAGACCGGCCGCTGCCACCGCAGGCCACTGTCGCGGAAGGGGTCGAGTTGCCGATCGGCGCCGAAGGACGGGCATCGCATTCCTGGTGGGCTACCTGGGTGTTGGTGGTCGTGGATGCGGCAATTTTCGCCTCGCTGGCCTTTACTTTCTTGCACTTGTCGATGCGCCTGGAGGTTTGCCCGCCGCCTGGCGCGCACTTGCCGGCTGCGCCCTGGCCGTGGCTGCAGGCTGCCTTCCTGGCGGCCAGTTCCCTCCTGGCCTGGTGGAGTTCACGCCGCCCGGCCCAAGGTTGGCCGATGTTGGCGGCAGGCGCATGCCTGGTCGCGGCGTTTGCATACGATCTGGATGCGCACCGGCATGCGGGACTTGCCCCGTCGCGCGATGCGTGGAGTGCAGCGGTTGCCGCGCTTCTGGCTTACCAGGGCCTGCACGTTGCCGTGCTGGCGCCGGCGGCGCTCTACGTTGCGGCGAGGGGAAAACTGCGGGCAGCCAGCCGTGCCACGCTGGACAACACTGTCCTGCTGTGGCACTGCGCCGTGTTGCAGGCGCTGGCGGGCCTGGTTCTGCTTCGGCTGGTTTAGAACGAGTAGACCAGCGTGACCGAAGTCTGGGTGTCGGTGTTCTGCTTGTCGATCGGCACGGTGGAGTCGTTGATGGCACTGAAGGCGGCTTTCATGTGCATCGACCCGTTGATGCGGGCGCTGAGCGAAGTCTCGGAAGTGGAGTGAGTGTTCCACGAAGCGCGTTCCACCGTCAGCATTTGCGCGAACGTGGCATTGTCGCTGAGTTTCCAGCGGAAGGCGGCGCGGCCGCGCAGAACGAGGCCGCGATCCTCTTCGCCATTCGCGCGCGTAGCCCTGAAGAAGCCCGGACCGGCTTCCATGTCGAGGGTCTTGTCATCGCTCTGGTAAACACGGAATCCGTGACCGACGCCGACGCTGGCGCTGCGGGTATAGGCGCCGAACCGGTCTTCCGAGAAGCCTGCCAGCACAAACAGGGTGGAATTTTCTTCCAGCAGCTTGTAGCCGGCCTTGGCGCCGAACTGGTAGCGTTCAGCCGAGCGTTGCTTGGTTTCTTCGCCGTTGACGCGGGCGCGGTCCTCCTTGAAGTAGCCGTTCCCGGTGTACTCGTTGCTCCAGCGGAGGGTGTCTTGCAGGATTTCGAACCTGCCGGTGACGGAAGTACCGGCGGTATTGCCACTGGTGCTGATGGCGCCGATTTCGGCGGACAGCATGATATTGCCAGTGTGGTCAACTTCGTTATCTTCTGCCAGTGCGTTGCCTGCGGCCATGCCGGAGGCGAAAATCAGGGGTATCAGGTATTTCATGACTGAATTCTATCAGGGCTCTACGGAATGTGCCCGCTTCAGGCAGCGCAACACGAAAGTCGAGCGGCTGTGGCGGATGCCGGGCAGTTTATACAATTTCCGGCGCAGGAATTCTTCGTAGCCCGCCGTGCCGGCCACCGCGACCTTGATCAGGTAGTCGTATTCGCCCGTCAGCAGGTAGGCTTCCATCACTTCCGGTAGGTCGGCCAGCGCCAGGCCGAATTTGTGCAGCATGTCGTCGTCATGGCGGTCCAGGGTGACCTCGATGATGACGGTGTCCGGCAGGCCGAGTGCCTGCTGGTTGAGCAGCGCAGTATACCCTTCAATGACGCCGCGCTCTTCCATCGCCTTGACCCGGTTCCAGCAAGGCGTGGTGGACAGGCCCACGGTTTCGGCCAGCCTGGTATTGCTTAGACGTCCATCCCGCCGAAGTTCTCGCAGGATTTTTCGGTCCATCTCGTCAAGGTGTTCCATGAATTTGTTGAAATGAAGAAGATTCTTCTATTTTACATGGAAAACGAGGCAAACTTCAGATGCCTATTCCGGCGAGCCAGCCGGATAATCTTCCACATGAATACTGAACAGAGAACTTTCCGCTTGCGCCTCGACCGTTGCTCCGCCATGGATGCTGCGGAGGCGGTGCTGGCGACCCTGCGCCGCGGCGGCGTCCAGCTCCATGCAATGCGCATGGCGCCGGGCGTGCACGGCATGAACCTTGACCTGGATGTGGCAGCCGAGGGCGAAGATGCCCTCGTGCTGGCCCGGATGCGCCTGTGTAACCTGATCGGCGTGTTGAAGATTCGCGTGCAGTCGCGCGCTTACGCCCCGATATAGGCGTACTTGAAACTGAAGACGATGGCGATCACCCACACGATCGGCTTCACTTCGCGGAAGCGGCCGGTCAGCAGCTTGAGGGCTGCATAGGTGATGAAGCCGAAGGCGATGCCGTGCGCGATCGAATAAGTGAAGGGGATCAGCAAGGCGGTAATCGCTGCCGGTATGCACTCGGTGGTTTCGTTCCAGTCGAAGTCGCCGAGGTCGCGCAGCATCAGGCAGGCAACGAACAGCAGCGCGGGCGCGGTTGCATAAGGCGGCACCACGCCAGCCAGCGGGGCAATGAACAACGCTGCCAGGAACAGCAGCGCGACCACCAGCGCAGTCAGCCCCGTGCGGCCGCCCGCCTGCACGCCAGAGGCGCTTTCCAGGTAGGCGGTGGTGCTGGAAGTGCCGAGCATGGAGCCCGCCACAATGGCGGTGCTGTCGGCCAGCAGGGCCTTGTTCAGGCGCTCCATCTTGCCGCTGACCAGCAGGCCGGCGCGGCTGGCGACACCCATCAGGGTGCCGGTGGCATCGAACAGTTCGACCAGGAAGAACACCAGGACCACGTTCAACACGCCCACGCCCAGCGCGCCGGGAACGTCCAGCTTGAGGAAAGTCGCGTCCAGCGATGGCGGCGCCGAGAAAACGCCATGGAACTGGTTCCCGGCAAAGAAGAAGCTCAACACGGTGACGGTCATGATGCCGATCAGGATTGCCCCTTTGACTTTCAGCCGGTCCAGCGTGACGATCAGCAGGAAGCCGACGACGGCCAGCAGTGCTGGCGGTTTGTGCAGGTCACCCACCGTAACCATCGTGTTAGGGTTGGCCATGACGATGCCGGCGCTCTTCAGCGCGATCAGGCCGAGGAACAGGCCCAGGCCCACGGTGATCGCAATGCGCAGCGAGCGGGGAATGCCGTTGACAATGGCTTCCCGCAGCCCAAGCAGGCTGACAATCAGGAACAGGCAGCCGGAAATGAAGACTGCGCCCAATGCGACCGGCCATTTGATGCCCATGCCCAGCACCACGGCGTAGGCGAAGTAGGCGTTCAGGCCCATGCCGGGCGCCATGCCGATCGGGTAGTTGGCGTACAAGGCCATGATCGCCGTGCCCAGGGCTGCGGCGAGGCAGGTGGCGACGAAGACTGCTTCTTTCGGCAGGCCGGCGTCGCCGAGGATGGCGGGGTTGACGAAGATGATGTACGCCATGGTCAGGAAGGTGGTGATCCCTGCCACCACTTCCGTTCGCACATCGCTGCCGGCTTCCTTGAGTTTGAATAGTTTTTCTACGATCGACACAACGCTGCTCCCCGGTTTTGACTATCGGGGAGCATACCACTACGGCAAGTCCAGCGCGCGGGCGATATCGTCCCATGCAACATACTTGAAGTTCTGGGCACCGTCCGGCAGGCGCTTGTAACCGTCCTGTACCACCAGCATGCCGCGCGTAAAGCGGCCGCCCAGGTTGGCGGAGGTGACGTCCAGGCCGTCCGTCTCGGAAGCCCCGTCAATGCCGGCTTCGGGGTTGATGCCGATGCGGAAGCTGCCGCGGATGCGGTGCGGAGCGGCGGCATCGGCCACCACATAGCTGTTGCTGCCCTGGCTGGAAACCACCAGGTAGCTGGCGTTGGCCCCGTGATAGATGGCCATGCCTTCGACGTCGGCGCGCAGCGGACCGCCAACAGGCAGGATCAGCCTGGGTTCGGCCCTGGCATCGGCGCGGGCGTCGATGGACCACACGCCCCGTTTCTCTTCGCCTGCAAACAGGCGGCCATTGCGGTCGTCGGCCACGCAGCCTTCCGGCTGGGTAAGCAGTTTGAATCGGCGCATCTCAGTGGCTGAAAACGCGCCGCCTCGCCGCCCGATACGGTATTGCAGGTAGCTGCCGTCTTTGTCGTTGACGAACGCTTCCAGGCCGCCGCTTGCCGGCTGATACAGGCAGATGCCGTAAATGCGCTCCAGCGGCGTCGGGAAGCGGGCCGCTTCCGCCACCGTGCCGGCGCTGTCGATGGTGTACAGGACCAGCGCGTTTTCATCGCGCTGCGTGGCGGCGGCGAGATCGTAGCGTTGACCGTCGAGCGTGACGTCCTGGCGCAGGTCGACGTTGTTCAGGCGGCCCGATTCGAGCAGCTGCAACTGGCGGCCGTGAAGGTCGTAGACGTGCAGGCCCTGCTTCTTGTTCGTGCCCAGCACGCGGACGATGCCCGGATGCTGGTGGTTGATCCAGATTGCCGGGTCGTCGGCGGCGTCGCCAAGGCGCGGCATGCTTTCTGTCTCCACCTGCGGTTGCACGATAAGGGCTGGTGGCATGCCGCCCTGCAGCGCGATTGTGCGGCGGGGCTTGCCGTTTCGGTCGAGGAGGGTGATGCCTCCAGGGGATGCGGCCAGACGATATGTCGCAGGCTCGGTGGCCTTGGCAGCGTTGCGCGTGCTGTCGCCTGGCGGTATGTCGATGGCGAGCGCGCGGCGGCCTGGCGGGGCTTCGGCGTCGGCGTTGTAGGACCAGGCGCCGAGGCCTTTCTCGGCGACTACCAGGCTGGCGCTGGCGTCGTGAACCAGGCATTGCTCGCTGTGCGGCGGCAGCGCGAGCTTGCGCACCAGCTGTGGACGGCCGTGCAGCAGCCATTGCTCCGCCTGGCCGTCCTTGCCGGCGAGGAAGGCGTAGAGCAGGCCTTGGGCATCGCGGTAGAGGCAGGCTGCTTCCGGCGCGATCGCGGCGCCGTCGAGGATGGCGGCAGTGGTCAGGGTCCCCGCGGCCGTATCGACTGATACCGCCATGGCGCGTTCGGTGTTGGCGTCGACGACCAGGGCGGTGCCGTTGCGATAGTCCAGATGGCGGCCGCGCAGCGCGATCGTGGCACGTTCGGCGCCGTCCGCGGCGCGCAGGTGCAGGCCTTGTTTGTCGAGCGCGAGTGCAGCTCCGCCGGGCAGTGCGACCGTTTCGGCTGCCGTTGCCGGCAAGGCGCAGGCCAGCAGGAAAGGGATCAAGGACAGGCGGCGCATCAGAACACGCTCGCTTTCAGGCCCAGTTTATAGGTACGGCCATATTGCTCGAATTGCGCGTTATGTGCCTTCACCCCCTGGTAGACGTAGTACTTCTCGTTGTTCAGGTTGGCGATGTCAAAGCTCAGCTGGACGCCTTTGGACAACTGCCAGGACAGGGAAAAGTCGACCTGCTTCTGCGTATCGACAATGCGGTCCTGGCTGCTGTTAAGGATATCCGAGCC
Organism: Pseudoduganella sp. R-43; assembly: GCF_049913255.1. NCBI lineage: Bacteria > Pseudomonadati > Pseudomonadota > Betaproteobacteria > Burkholderiales > Oxalobacteraceae > Pseudoduganella > Pseudoduganella sp. R-43. The sequence continues at coordinate 3,822,229 of NZ_CP183988.1, read as the reverse complement.
CAGTTCCAGCAGGTAGGGCGACTTGTAGTTCAAGGCGATGCGGGTACTGACTGGTCCGGCCTCGTAGCCGAGCATCAGGTTCATGACGCGATCGGACTGGCCCGGCATGGGGATGCGGCGGCCGGCCATGCCGCTGGCCTTGGGGTCAAAACGTGCGATATGGGCGCGTGAATCGGTCAAGGCGCCGTTGACGCCGACCAGCAAGCCGTTGAAGGGCGCCGGCAGCATGCGCAGCGGCTGCTGCCAGGACAATTCGATGCCCTTTACCTTGGCCGTGTCGCCGTTGGCATAGGTGGTGGCGCTGGTGTAGCCCGTCCACGGCCCGCTCCCGGCAAGATTGGTCGTGTAAGTGAAGTCCTTGATGTCCTTGTGGAACAGGTAGGCGGACACCGCACCGTCGTTGCCGATCACGCGTTCAACTCCAAGGTCGAGATTGTGCGATTTGAGCGGATTCAGGTCGGGATTGCCGATGGTGGCTTCGGTGGCGCTGGCCAGCGCAATCCCTGGGGCCAATTGGCTGAAGTTGGCCCGGACCACGGAATTGGTCCAGGCGGCGCGCAAGCTGGTTTCGCGGTCGAGGTCATGGCGCAGTTGCAGCGATGGCAGCCAGTTGGTGTAGGAGCGGCTGCGTTGCAGTGGCGTGATGCTGCTTCCGCTGGTGCGTACGCCAGCGGCGTCGAAGGCCGTGCGTTCTGCGCGCACGCCGGCCAGCAGGCGCCAGTCGCCTTGCGACAGGGTGTCCTGGAAGTAGGCGGAATCAATGTCTTCATTCAGGGTGAAGTCGTTGATGGCTGACTCGGTGGCGAGGCGCGCTGCGTTGCGGTCCAGCCCCGCGACGCGGGCGCGGATGGCGGCCGGGTTTAGCGCCGCGCCAACCTGGCCAAACTGATAATCAAGCTGGTGGTCCTGGACGAACGACGCCATGGAAAGGGTGCCGGGTACCGCCTTGCTGCCGTAGCTCCACTGGTTCGTGTCGTTGGTTTTTTCGCGGCGGCTGGCCTTGGCGCCGAACTTCATGGCGGAGCGCATCTCGCCCAGCGCAAATTCGTGGCCGAGGTCGAACTTGACATGATGCTCCGCGTCTTTCGAGTAGCGTTGTTGCAAGGTGATCGCGTTCAGGCTATAGCTGGCGGGATCGAAAGCCGTTGCCGGGGCCTTCAGCGTTGGGCGCTCGCTGTTGGTAAAGCTGATGTCCTTGAAATTGGCGGTGCCGCGGAAGCGGCCATCGTTCAGCGCTTCCGGCGTGTCTTCGTCGGCTGTGCTGCGGCCGGCCTGCACGTCAAGCTGCCAGGCGCCGAATTTTTGCTGGGTGCCGAAGACGGCCGACTGGATTTCCTGGGTATATTTGCGCTGGCGGATGCGGCGCTCAAGCCGGGCACTGGCAGGTACGCCTTCAGTCAGGGCGCCGCCGCTGACGTTGCTGATCGTGAGACGGTCGCGTACTTCGTCGTCGCTGAAGCGGCTCAGGAAGCTGCGCAGGAACCAGCTGTTGCCCGCCGCCGGGCGGAAGTCCAGGTTCAGCGCGGCGGCACGGCGCTCGCGCACCGGCAGGTAATCGCGCAGTTCGAAGCCCGACAGGCGCTCGCCATCCCATGCGCCGCCCGTTTCCAGGTTGTCGGAACCGAACTTGCGCTTTTCGCCGCTCAAGCCCACCGCCACGCCGAACCTGCCATCGCCAAAGCGGCTGGCCCACAGCATGCCGGCACTCGGGCTGTTCTTGCCGGTGTTCTGGTCGTGGGAGGATGCCGCGTTCACCGTCAGGAGCGAGCCAGGCAGGTCGAAGGCGGACAGCGTCCTCACTTCGACGGCGCCGCCAAGCGAGCTGGCGTCCTGCTCGGGCGTCAGGGTCTTGCTGACTTCCAGTGAGCGGATAAGCCCCGACGGCAGCACGTCGAGCGCTACGGCACGGCGGCCGGCTTCCGGGGAAGGCACCAGGGCGCCGTTGATGGCGACGGCATTCAGGTCCGGCCCCAGGCCGCGCACGGTGATGTAGCGGCCTTCGCCCTGGTCGCGCTGCACCGAAACGCCGGGCAGGCGTGCCAGTGCCTCGGCGGCGTTCTTGTCGGGAAGGTTGCCGATGTCGTCGCTGCTCAAAACGTTGATGATATTGTCGGCCTTGTCTTGCTCGGCGATGGATTTAGCCAATACGTCGCGCTGGCCGGTAATGACAACGCTGGCGCCGGCCAGGGAAGCGTCCGCGCCATCGGAGGCGGTGGCATTGGACAGGGCAAGCACGCCGGCGGCGAGGGCGGTCAATCGGGTTTTCATGTGCATTCAGTCGGAGTGGAGAATGCAGCGGATTATGTGAAGGGCGGATGACAAGCTGGTTACGCGGCAGTGAGCTGAAATGACCCTGCGCTTGTCATGCGCCTGTCACAAGGCGTGGCTAAGCTGCGCGGTTATGCTGAAACTCCATCGACATTCCCTGCTGGCCGCGGCAATGGCCGTGATCGCATGCCTGCTGCTGTATGCCAGCGCGGGCCAGACCAAGCCTTTCAGCGCCTGGCGCTGGATGGACATCATTGCCGAAGGCGGCATGGCGGCCATGGCAGGACTCTGGTTCGTGATGACCTTGAGCAGCAGGCCGGGCGGCCTGGTCACGCGCCTGCTGGCCGGCGGGCTCGCGGCGATCATGCTGGGCTCCTGGGCCGACTGCCTTGACGAATTCTTTCGCATCAACAAGGCTGCGGCCTGGGATAACTGGCTCGAAGCCCTGGTGCCATTCGGCATGCTGGTGCTGACGGCTGGCATCTACTACTGGCGCCACGAGCAGTTCATGCTGAACGACCACCTGGCCAAGCGCGAGCGCCTGTTCCGCCAGCACCGCGCCTTCGACCGGGTGACGCAACTGGCGGATGCGGCCTATTTGAGGCAGCAGATCCGGCTCGAACAAGAGCGCGATCCGTCCGGCCAGTGCGCACTGGTCCTGCTGGATATCGACGGCTTCCACCGCATCAACCGCGAACACGGGCCGCGCGAAGGCGACCGTGTGCTGCAAGCGGTCGGGCATATGCTGCTGCTTAACCTGCGCAATGAAGACCTGTTGTGCCGCTATGCAGGCGATCGCTTTGCGCTGCTGTTGCCGGGCACCGGCGATGCCGAGGCGCGAGACGTGGCGCGGCACTTGTGCGGCATGGTGGCGATGATGCGCCATCATGGGCCGCAAGGCCCGCTGCAGGTCAGCCTGCGTTTTGCCAGCGAACCGGCGCAGGGCGAGGCGGATGCTTTGCTGGCGCGCCTGTCGGCTGCGATCGACGGCCCTGGCCGGACCTTGCCGCAAGCGATGCCTGCGCTGTGATGCGCTACTCGCTGCCAGGGGAGGCGACCATTCCCGCGCGCGGCTTGCCCTGGCATTTTCTCGACTACGCCCTGCAACAGGAGGTACAGCCGGCTGCGATTGCACGCGGTACGGGAATGCCTGGAGACGGCGGCCCGCCCTTGCCGGGAGCGCTGGTCAGCCCGCAGCAATGCCTGCAACTGCTCGCGAATGTACTGCGCGCGCTGGATAGCGCGGATACCAGCTTCATGCTCGGCCAGCATTTGCTGCCGGGTACAGAGCCCGCGCTATCGGGCGCTTTGCGGCGCGCGGCGTCGCTGCAGCAGGCGCTGGACATCCTGTGCCAGTGGCCGTCGCGCCTGTTGCCCTTGTTGCGTCCACGCCTGCACGTCGCCGGCGGCCAGATGGTGCTGTACTGGGTTGACAGCCAGGGCGCACCGGGCCTGCGCGCGGCCCTGGTGGAAATGCACATGACGGCCGTGGTCTCGCTGGCGCGCTGGCTGGGCGGACGCCGCCTGCCGTGGCGGTTTTGTTTCAACCGCGCCCGTCCACGCCACGTCGAGCAGCATGAGGTGCACCTTGGCGGCGAACTGCGTTTCGATTGCCAGCTGGATGCGATGCTGCTGGATGCTGCCTCGCTGGCGCAGGCTTGGCCGGAGGCGGACCCCGGTGCCTGTGCCGCCTCGCTGGCCGCTGCTAGCGCGCTGGACGCCACACCCAGCCTGACCGATGCCCTGTACGATTACCTGCTGGCAGAGATTCGCCGCAACCCGACGCTGGAGGGGGCCAGCGCGGCCTTCGGCGTCAGCCCGGCCACCCTGAAGCGCCACCTTGCGCGCTACGGAACCCATTTCGTTGCGGAGCTGGACCAGGTGCGCACCCATGTGGCGCTGTACCTGTTCCAGTCGCGGCACGCCGGCAATGAAGCGGTGGCGGACTACCTCGGCTTCCACGATGCGGCGAATTTCCGGCGCTCGTTCAAGCGCTGGACCGGACTGACGCCGGCCTTGCTGCGGGCTTCGCTGGCGTCCTAGGCCAGTGCGAACAGCTGGGAATAGATGCGGGCCGCCATCAGGCCCAATGGCTGGTGGTGGACGGCGGGCCCCATATGGCGGGCCAGCAGGTTCATTGCCTCGCCTTTCCCGCTGCAGGCTGCGATCTGTGCTTCCAGCAGGCCCAGGTCGCTGGTGATGGTTTCCCATGCGTGTTCATCGCCATCGAAACGGTGGCGCAGGATGGGGCGTGCTTCATCTGGCGCTGGCGCCGCTTCGGCCGCTTGCCCAGCGTTAGCGGCCGGCGCGGCAAAGATGGCGGCGCTGCTGTTGGCCACAGGCGGGTCTTGCGGCGCGCCGTCTTCGGGCGTGGCAGGCAGGGTTTGCAGGCCGATGCGCCCCAGGGCGTAGCCCAGCTCCACCTGCTGGAGGAATTGCGGCGCGGTCTCCGGCGCCTGGCCCAGCATGGCGCGCAACACGTTCAGGACGAGCGTGTCGGAAGGCGGCGGCGACGGCAGGGCGATGCCCAGTTCTGCCAGCTCCTGCAGGATCGACGGCTGGGCGGCGGGCTGGTCGGCGACCGCCAGCTGGTAGCCCAGCACCTCGGGAAGACAGCGCTCGCCGGCACTGGCGAGGGCCAGGCGGATGGCGCCTTGCACAAAGCCACTGTCCTCCAGGTCCTGCCAGGTGCTGCAGGCCTGCACTGCGAGCACTTGTCGCACCTGCGCAACATGGTTGGCGGCCGGCACGCCTTTGCCAAGGTAATCGAGGTAGAGCTTGACCAGCGGCATATAGGCCGGCTGGCGCCAATGGTCGAGCACACCATGCAGCCAGGCGCCTTCGACCAGCAAGCCGGGCGCCTGCACGCACAGGAACCGGCGCGCCTGGGCCAGCGTGGCGAAATGGCGGCGCGGGCCGCCTTGCTGCCGTCCTTGCTGGTACTGCCGGAATTCTTCCGCGCGGTTGCGGCTGCGCAGCTCCAGCCACTCTTCCAGCTCTTGCAGGCCGCCGCTCCAGGCGGGCGGCAGGGCCGCTGCCTCCGCCAGGCGGCGCTGCAGGTAGGCCGTCGCAGCGGCACGGTCGGGCGCTTCGCGCAGCAGCAGGTACAGCTGCTGCGAGGGACCGCTCGTTGCGGCCTGGGGGCTACGGCTGAGTGGAAGTGTGGTCATCATGTCAACCAGTATCCAAGTGCAAGGCAGTGTTTCCTAGCAGAGAGAAGCGCGCCGCCATGTCGGACCAGTCTTACACCGTCGTGTACAATCGGCCGCCATTGGCAAAACACAGGATCGCACATGCTTGACGCAATGTCGATGGACCAGCTGCGCACATTCATCGCCGCGGCCGAAGAGGGGAGTTTTTCCGCGGCAGGACGCAAGCTGCGACGGGCGCAATCGGTGGTCAGCCAGACCCTCGCCAATCTCGAATTGCAAGTGGGCTTTGCCCTGTTCGACCGCAGCGGCCGCTATCCGCGCTTGACGGAGCAGGGCCGTGCCTTGCTGGATGCGGCGCGCGCCGCCGCCAGCAGCATGGATGGCTTCAAGGCCAAGGCGCGCACGCTGGCCGAGGGACTGGAGGCGGAGCTGTCGGTCGCGGTCGACGTGATGTTTCCGATCGCGCGCCTGACCGCGGCGGTAGGGCGCTTTCACCGGGAATTCCCGGGCACGCCGCTGCGGCTGGACGTCGAAGCGCTGGGTGCCGTGGTGCAGCCCCTGCTCGAGCGGCGCTGCCGGCTGGCAGTCGTCGGTTCCTATCCCGACGTGCCGCCGGAGTGCGACACGGATTTCCTGTTCGAGGTGCCGGTGGTGGTAGTGGCCGCGGCCGGCCATCCGCTGGCCGCCTTGCCGGCGCCGGTTGCGCGCAGCGAGGCGGCGCGCCATGTGCAATTGATCCTGAGCGACCGCTCGGCGCTGACCGCGGGGCGCCAGTTCGGCGTTGTCAACCCGCAGGGTTGGCGCCTGGCCGACCTCGGCGCCAAGCATGCCTTCCTGCGCGCGGGCCTGGGCTGGGGCGGCATGCCGCGCCATATGGTGGAAGACGAGCTGGCCAGCGGCGCGCTGGTCGAATTGTCGCTGGAAGCGAGCCCGGTGCTGGGCCATGCCTTTTCGATGTATGCGTGCTGGCGCAAGGATGCGCCGCCAGGTCCGGCGGGGCGCCGCTTCATCGCGCTGCTGCGCGAAGCCTAAGGCGGGGAAACTGCGGCTTCGGGCAGCCCGCGGCCGTTGTCGATGGTGAAGCCGTTGCGGCCGCGCCGCTTGGTGTCGTACAGGGCCATGTCGGCTCGCCCGATCAGGCCACCCGCGGTTTCGGTGCCGCCGGCATACAGCGCGATGCCGATGCTGGTGGTTACGCGCAACGGGGCGCCCAGCACGGTGAAGTCGGGCGCCACTGCCGCCATGACTTTCTCGGCCAGCAGCCGCACTTCGTCCGCATGGCGGATATTTTCGAATACGATCACGAATTCGTCGCCCGCCAGGCGGGCGGCGGTATCGGTGGTGCGCACGCTGCCCGACAGGCGCAGCGCGAACTCCTTCAACACTTCGTCGCCGCCGGCATGCCCCAGGCTGTCGTTGATGTGCTTGAAATTGTCGATGTCGAGATAGGCCAGCGCCATCTGGCTGTCCTGGCGGCGCACGCGTTCGATGGCCTGGTCCAGCACGTCTTCGAACTGGCGCCGGTTGGGAATGCCGGTCAGCGGGTCGCGCCGCGCCTGGCGCAGCAGTTCCGCTTCGACCTCGCGGCTGCGGGTGACGTCGGTGGTCAGGGCGTAGACGAAGGGCACGCTGCCATCCTTGCGCACATCGGGCACGAAAGTGGTTTCCAGCACGCGCGGTTCGCCGTGCAGGCGGGCAGTCGATTCGTATTCCGTCACTTCGCCGCCGAAGGCGCGGTCCAGCCAGGGACGGGCTTGCTGATAAGCCGCTTCGCCGCTCACGCTGGACATGGGGCGGCCGGGCAGGGTATCGGGATCGGTGTCCAGCCAGCGCCGATAAGTGGCGTTGCCGAATTGCAGGACATGCTCGCGGTCGATGGCGCTGATCATCACCGGCAAGTGGTCGGCGATCAGGCGCAGGCGCTTTTCGCTGGCGGCCTGCGCCAGTTCGGCAGTCTTGCGTTCCGTAATGTCGGTGCACATCATATAGAAGCCGGGCACGCTGCCATCGGGCGCCAGGTCCGGCACCAGCTCGGTCATCAGGTGCAGGTGGCGTTCCAGTTCCTCGCCGGGGCGCTCGACGTGGATGCGGCGGCCGGCCAGCACGATCTCGAAGCAGTCCTTCCAGCGCTCGAAGGGTTCGGCCCCGAATACTTCGTCGAAACGCTTGCCGACCATGGCGCGCGGATCGATACCGAGCAGGAACTGATAATGTTCGTTGGTGAAGCGGAAGCGCAGCTCGCGATCGATGTAGGCCACCAGGGCCGGGATATTGTCGGCGATCACGCGCGCGCGCTTTTCGCTTTCAGCCAGCCGCTCCTGCGCCGCCTGGCGTTCGGCCGTCAATTCATACAGCGCTTCGCTGAGCTCCCCGATCTCATCCTTGCCGCCGCTGCGCAGCAGGCTGATATCGCCGCCGCGGTGGCGGATGGCATGCAGGTTGGCGCGCAGCCTTTGCAGCGGCGACAGCAGTCCCTTGATCATCAGCCAGCTCAGGACCCCGGCCACGGCGGCAAAGGCGCTTGCCGCCAGCGCGGCCTGTTGCCGCATGCTGATCATGGGGGCGAACGCTTCGGCAGTCGGATAGCGCGCCGCCACGATCCAGTTGGTAGAGTTCAGGCGCTTGTACGAATAGATGCCGTCGACGCCGTCCTTGTTGGTCGCTTCCATCCAGCCTTCGAAGCCGTCGAGGGCGCGCTGGGTGCCAAGGTTGAGGCCGGGCCGTGCATTGATATGCTCGAGCAGGCGCGCCTTGTTGGGATGGTTGACCAGCAGCCCTTCGGTGGTCATGATGAACATGAAGCCGGTCTTGCCCGGCTTCATGGCATTGAAATGATGGAAGAAGTCGGAGTTCAGCAAGTCGATGCTGCCCACCAGGACCACCTGCACGTCGCCGCCGCTATCGACGATGGGATGGGTCAGCACGACCACTGGCAAGCTGGACACGCGTCCGCGCAGGGGCGGTGATATGATGGCCCGCTTTTGCGCCAGGGTCTGGGTGAAGTAGGAGCGGTCGGCAACATTGGGATTGTCTTGCTGCGGCGCCCGCAGGCTGGTCAGGAACCGGCCGCTGCTGTCGAAGGCAGCCACGTTGGCAAATTCGGCCGAGGCCGCTGCGTGGCGTTCGATCGCGGCTTGGATGGCGGCCGGCGTGCGCTGGGCGGCCGGGATGGCGTCGGCAATCGAGGCCAGCAGCAAGCGCTTGGTGGTCAGTTGTTCGTCGATGTGCGCGGCGGCCACCGACAGGAGGCTGAACTGTTGCTGGCCGATCACGCTTTTCATGTCCCGTTCCGACAGCGACAGGGCCAGCCAGGTCACGATGGTCGTCGCCGCAAGCACGAACAAGATGACCACGCAGGTCATGCGCGCGCGCAAGCTCTGTGGTAGCAGTCGGTGGAGGGCCATGGCTTAGTATTGCACACCTGTTTGCGAGTGTGTTCTAAAATCCAAGGCACGGCCTTGATTGGAAATAATGTGAAAAATACAATGACACTTGGCTGGGTGAACTGAGAATGGCTCACTTCCACCTGGCTTGGGAATTAGGCGGGGATCCCGCCCATGCGGGACGCTTGCGGGTCATTGCGCAAGCCCTGCTGGCACGCGGCCATGCCGTCAGCCTGTCGGTACGCGACCTGGGCCAGGCGCGCCGCCTGCTGGGTGCGCTCAACGTGACGATGCTGCAGGCGCCCCTGTGGCTGCACGGCGCCGGGCAGCATGCGGCCAGCCTGGCTGAAATCATGCTCGCTTCCGGCTATCGCGAGGCGCAGTCGCTCGACGCACTGGTGCGCGGCTGGCGCTCCGCACTGCAGTTGCTGAAGCCGGACGTGGTGGTGGCGGAATTCGCCCCCACCGCCTTGCTGGCGGCGCGCACGCTGGATATTCCGTCGGCCGCGATCGGCGCCGGCTTTACCCTGCCGCCGCCCGGCCAGCCCTTGCCCAACTTTCGCCCATGGGAAGCGATGGACTTGCAGCGCCTGGCCGCGGCCGAACTGCATACCCTCAAGATCATGAACACCGTGCTGGTGCACCACGGCGGCGTGCCTTATGTGCAGGCGGCCGACGCGCTGCTGGGGCGCCAGCATTTCCTGTGCGCCTGGCCCGAGCTGGACCACTACGGCCGCCCGGCGGAGCGCGAGCAATGGTACGGTCCGGCCTTCGTGGCGCCCAGCGGCGAAGCGCCGCAGTGGCCGCCCGGCCACGGGCACAAGGTGTTCGTCTACCTGCGCCAGGAACATCCGGCCCACGCCGCCGTGCTGCACGCGCTGGTCATGGAAGGTTGCCGGGTGCTGTGCTACCAGCCGGAAGTCGCTGCCGGCGCGGTGCCGCCAGTGCATGCCACCAGCCTGGCGTATGCGCGCGGGCCGGTCGACCTGGCGGCAGCGCTGGCCGAGGCGCGCATCTGCGTCAGCCAGGCAGGCGAGGGCACCATTGCCCATTCCGTGCTGGCGGCGGTGCCCATGCTGCTGCTGCCGACCCAGCTCGAACGCTACCTGCTGGCGGCGCGCCTGGAGCAGGCCGGGGTGGCGGTCAATGGTGGGCGCTTGCCGGGCACGGTAGACTGGCGCGGCGTGGTGCGCAGCTTGCTGATGGATGGGCGTACCCTGATGGCGGCGCGCGGCGTGGCCAACCGCTACGCCGGCTTTACGCCGGCGCAGATGGCCGACCGCCTCGCTGCCCGCCTGGAGTTGCTGGCAACGAACGGCTAATGGCTTGTAGGCGGCCGGCGCTGTTCGCAATACTGGCGCCAGGCCAGTTCTTCCAGGGCTGCAACGGCGTCGCGCAGGCCGTCGAAGCGGGCATCGGTAAAACTGCGGGCAAACCGTTCGTGGAATTCTGCCCGCTCCAGTTCAGCGGCGCTCTGTTTGCGTAACTGCTCCATCGTGATCTCCATGACTTGCGTCCAGTTTGGCATCAGGCAATGGTCGCGTCTGTGCGGCAGCGAACTTTGACATCCGGCCGCGCTTGTTATTTGAATAAGCCCTACTATCTTCCTGGCAATTCTTCTTGGGGAAACGTTGCGATTTGCGCCACAAGTCAGTACACTCGATTTAATTCACGGCAACCATTTAGTTCCGACAAAAAGTGTATTCACAGGCCCAAATCGATCCGGTCGTCAGTTTCCTGAACACGCAGGGTGAGGCAGTGCGCGGCACCATCGTGACACTCCAGCGCAAGTCGCTGGTCATGGAAGTGTATAACCCGTATTCCATCGTGCAGGTCAGCGAGGTGCTCAGCGAGCTGACGGTGCGCATGGGCACGGCCAGCGCCTACATCGGCAAGGCCGTGGTGATCAGCATGGTCAACACCGGCCTGACCGCCGTGGTGTCGGTGACCCTGATCGACGAATGGCGCGAACTGAGCGAGGTGGTGATGCTGCCGGGTGCGGTGGGCCGCGAAGCGAGCAAGTTCGTGCTGGACTGGGATGAGCGCTTCCGCATCCGGCGCGACTACCAGATTGCCGTCAACGAATCGCGGGCCTACCTGGCCGAGGTGGCGCGCTGGGTCGAGCAGGTCGACCTGTCCGATTCGCTGCCCAAGGAAGGCGGGCGCCTGCGCGCCGACGTGTTTGCCGAACTGGCCGAGCCGCTGATCATGCGCGTGCGCCGCTACTTCGACGACTTGAACAAGGAAGCGGGAATGGTCGAGGCCGATGCTGCCGCCGCCCACCGCGCTTTTGCGCAGGCGGCGCTGCACCCGCTGATCCTGCGCGCGCCGTTCGTCTTCCGCACCTTCAGCAAGCCGCTCGGCTATGCCGGCGACTATGAAATGGTGAACCAGATCCTGGGCGACCCGCGCCAGGGACCGAGCACTTACTTCCAGATCGTCAATGCGGCCTTCCTGCAGACCGCGGTCGCCGTGGCGCACCGCAACCGCATCGATATCCTGGTCGAGTTCCTGAAGCGCCAGGCCGACGCGGCGCGGCGCGTGGGGCGCCCGTACCGCGTGCTGAACGTGGGCTGCGGGCCAGCGCAGGAGATCCAGCGCTTCCTGCGCGAGTACGATGAGCCGCACTGGCTCTCGTTTGAACTGGTCGACTTCAGCGAAGAGACGCTGGCCTGGACGCGCGGCCAGCTGGGCGGCATCAGCGCCGGCCTGGCGCGCCAGCCGGACATCCGCTTCGTGCAGGATTCCGTGCACAACCTGCTGAAACGCCGCGTGGACGGGCCGCAAGTGGGCGCTGATTTCGACGTGGTGTACTGCGCCGGCCTGTTCGACTACCTGTCGGACAAGGTGTGCAGCCGCCTGCTGAGCTACTTCGCCTCCTGCATGAAGCGCGGCGGGCGCCTGCTGGTGACCAACGTCCACAGCAGCAATCCGGAGCGCCCTGGCATGGAGCACCTGCTGGAGTGGTACCTGATCTATCGTGACGAGGCCAAGATGGAGCAGCTCCTGCCGCCGCAGGCGCGCGAGCGCCTCACCTATGTCGATGCGACCGGCGTCAATGTGTTTGCCGAAGCGTCGCTGCCATGACTGGACCGGCACCCTACGTGAGCCCGCACCTGCATTCGGCCTATGAGTCGGACCTGCGCGCCTACCGCCTGCGCTTCAGCCGCGGCGGCGCGTGGACCGCGATCGGCCTGGTGCTGCTGGGGATCGGGCTCGATTTCAGCCTCTATCCGGACCACCTCGGCGCATTTACCCTGGCGCGCGTGCTGGTGTCGCTGGCCATCCTCGCCATCATCGGCGTGATGCGCCAGCCATGGGGAGCGCGCAATGTGGAGGCGATGAGCTTCACCTGGCTGATGCTGCCGCAGATCATGATCGCCTGGATGATTGCCGTCACCGAAGGCGCCTCGTCGATTTATTACGCAGGCTTGAACCTGGGCGTGTTTGCCTCGGCCATCGCGTTTGCCTTCCGCATGTGGCAGAACCTGACGCTTGGCCTGTTGACCTACCTGCTGTACGCGGCCGCCTGCTGGGTGCATGACGGCCAGCCGCCGGTGGGCGGCGCGTTTGCCGTCAATTCGCTGCTGCTGGCGTTCAGCGCCGTGGCCAGTGCGGTCTGCACCTATTACAACGAGCAGGCGCGCTTCAACCTGTTCCAGCTCAAGGCGGAGCTGGCCGACAAGAACGCCCAGCTCGAGGCGAACAACCGCAGCCTGGCCGAGATCAAGGGCCAGATGCTGCAGCAGGAGAAAATGGCGGCCCTGGGCACCCTGGCGGCAGGCCTGCTGCACGAGGTGAACAATCCGGTCAATTTCTGCATGATGGCGATCGACATCGCGATGGAGGAGCCGGCTGCCAAGGGCAGCGAAGTGCTGCTGGAATGCCTGACCGATGCCAAGTCGGGCATGCAGCGCGTGCAGTACATCGTGTCCGACCTGAAGACCTTCGCGTACCGCAAGTCCGGCACCGACCACGAAAGTGCGCAATTCCTGTTCGAGCGCGCGCTGGAATCGTCGGTGCGCCTGGTGGGCCACGAGATCAAGGGCATCAAGGTCAATCGCCACCTGCAGCCGGACACCCTGGTGCGCGGCGATGAAGCGGCCATCATCGGCGTATTGATCAACCTGTTGAGCAATGCGGCGCTGGCCATGCGCAAGGGCGCCACCCAGGCGCCGGCCATCGACGTGTATGCCGAAGCGCGCGGCGAACGGCTGAAGATCACGGTGCGCGACAACGGCCCGGGCATCGCGCCGGAGAATATCGGCCGCGTGTTCGAACCTTTCTTCACCACGCGCGAAGTCGGGCAGGGCCTGGGCCTTGGGCTGTCGATCTGCTACAGCGTGATCCAGCGCCACGGCGGCCTGCTGGCCGCCGAGAGCATGCCGGGCGAATGGACCAGGTTCACCTTTGACTTGCCGCGCGTGACCGGAGGCGAGAAATGAGCGATCGCAGCCAGCCGGCGACCGTGCTGTACGTGGACGATGAGGAACTGGCGCGCAAGTACTTCGCCCGCGCGGTGGAAAACGACTTCACGGTCCTGACCGCGCCCGGCGTGGACGAAGCGCTGGAGATCCTGGCCAAGCCCGACAGCGATGTCGACGTGCTGGTGACCGACTACCGCATGCCGGGCCGCGTCGGCGGCGAGCTGCTGCGCCAGGTCGAGCGCGATTACCCGCACCTGGTGCGCATCCTGGTCACGGCCTACGCCGACAAGGAAGTGCTGCTCGAGACCATCAACGGCGGCGATATCTTCCGCATCCTGGAAAAGCCGCTCGATGCCCATACCGTGCGCGATGCGCTGCGCCTGGCCAGCGAGAACGCGCGCGAACGCGCGCTGCGCCGCCAGAGCCTGCTCGCAATCGAAGAAACCGTCGCTTTCCTGGCGCACGAATTGAACACGCCGCTGGCCACGATCGCCAATTTCGCGCGCAATATCCAGCGCCGCGTCAACGCCCACAACGCCCAGCAGGAAGAGAGCGGCTTGCCGCCGCGGGCCGACATCGGCAACGCTGCGGCGCACATGCACGACAATGCGCGCTACTGCCTGTCGGTGCTGGCCACGTTTGTCGAATCGGCCAAGCGCGCCAGCGTCGTGCCGGCGGCGCGCCTGGCCAGCGGCAGCGCGCAGCAGATGGTCGCGGCCTTGCTGGGCATGTACCCGCTGGCGCCAGGCCAGCGCGACATCATCGAAGTGGACGTGCAAGCCGACTTCACTGTGCGGGCCTCGCCCAACTGCGTGGCGCTGGTGCTGTCCTCGTTGCTGAGCAATGCGCTGCGCGCGCTGCAAGGACTGCCTGGTCCCCGGATCAGGATCACCGTGGGCGTGGCAGAGCGCCCCTATATCGTCGTGGAAGACAACGGCCCGGGCATCGCGCCGGCGCTGCTGAACCGCCTGCTGCTGGACCCGGTGTCCATGCACGGCGACGAAGGCGGCAGCGGCTGGGGACTGATCTTCTGCAACCGCGTGATGCAATCGTTCGGCGGCCACCTGCGGGTGCAGTCGGAACAGGGTTGCTCCACCACCGTCACCATGAATTTCCCGGAGTTAGAGAAGGAACGAGCATGAACGAACAACAACCGACCAGACAAGCGCCGGCGATCCTCTACGTCGACGACGAGGCGACCGCCCTCAAATATTTCCAGCGCGCCCTGGGTTCGCTGGCGCCAGTGTACGTGGCCGAGTCGGTGGAGGAGGGCAAGCGCATGCTCGACGAGCACGCCGACGAAATCGCAGTGCTGGTGTCCGACCAGCGCATGCCCGGCGCCTACGGCAACGAGTTGCTGTTCTATGCGTGGGACCGCTACCCGCACATCGTGCGCATCCTGACCACCGCCTATTCGGAACTGGAGCACACGGTCGACGCGGTCAACCAGGGCCAGATCCACCGCTACATCCAGAAGCCGTGGGACATCGCGGCGCTGCGCATGGAACTGAAGCAGGCCCTGGCCCTGGCCAAGCTGCAAAAGGAACATTCGCAACTGCTGCGCGAAAAGCTGCTGGTGCGCCAGAAGCAGGCCGTGGCCACCCGCATCGGCACCCTGTACACCCTGGCAGCCAGCCTGTCGGCCGGCCCGTCCTTCGTGCCAGTGGAGAGCTACCTGGCGGGCGCTCTCAGCGCCGGCATGACGCCGCCGGAACCGGACTGGCTGATGCTGGACCACTCCGATCTGATCAGTTCGGAAGCCTTCCGCAGCGCCGCTTTCGGCTGCGCCGTGCGCGACCACCTGCAGGACCTGGAGCAGCGCTATGCCGATGCCGACCCGGCGCACGCTTTTGCGCTGCTGGCGGAAGCGTTCGGCCCGACGTTCCGCGCGGTGGATGCCGGCCACGCCCTGTTCCTGCAGGCGTCCCAGCTCACCGAATTCCTGGAAACGCCGACCAGCGCGCCGGTCTCGTCGCAGCACGCGTTCTGGCTGGCCTGCCTGCTGTGGATGGGCAAGCGCGGCGCTTCGCTGCAAATGGCCAGCGGCGCGCAAGGCGTGGAATGCCGGCTGGTGCAGGCCGACGCCGCCCTGACCCCGTCGCAGCTGGCGGCCTGGGTCGAGCAGTTCTGATCAGCGCAGCGCCGGTGCGCGCTGCTGCGGCGCGCCGTCGTCCTGGCTGCCCATGAGCTGAACCAGGCGGCGCGCATGTTCCAGCATGCTGGCCGAGGCGCTGGCTGCCTGCTGCACCAGCGCGGCGTTTTGCTGCGTGACCCGGTCCATGCCGCTGACGGCGCCGCTGAGCTGTTCGATGCCGTCCGACTGGGCGCGGCTGCCGGCGGTAATGCCCTGCATCAGTGCTGCCACCTGCTGGACCGATCCCACCAGTTTTTCCATCACCTGCCCGCTAGCACCGGCCAACTGGTTGGCCTGTTCGGCCTTGCCGACCGAGTCGCCGATCAGCTGGCGGATTTCCTGCGAGGCCGCGGCGCTGCGCTGGGCCAGGCTGCGCACCTCGCCCGCCACCACGGCAAAGCCGCGCCCCTGCTCGCCGGCGCGCGCCGCTTCCACTGCCGCATTGAGCGCCAGGATATTGGTCTGGAAGGCGATGCCGTCGATCACGCCGATGATGTCGGTCACGGTGCGGTGCATGCGGTTGAAGCCGGCCTGCAGGCTGCGGCGGTCGGCCTCGGTCTGCCGGCGCTGGCGCGCGAAGCTGAGCGCGAAATGGCAAAGCGCCGCGGTTTCCACCACCACGTACAGCGCGTGCACGATGATGACGGGCAGCGAAGGGCGGCTCAGGCACATGGTGCCGAAGCCGGCTTGCTGCAGGAAATTGAACAGCAGGTGGTGCACCGCGACAAAGGCTGCCGCGGCCACGATCACGCGCCAGTCCTGGTAGACGACCAGCAGGGTCAGCAAGACGAAGATGCCGAAGTGCAGTTCGATCATGCCCATGGCCTGGTGGATGTGCAGGGCGCAGAACCCCATGCACGCGATGCCGACAGCCATGCGGCTGGCCAGCGCCTGCGGCGCCTTCCAGGCGAGCAGGCTTGGCAGCAAGGCCGCCGGCAGGCCCGCCAGCAACGCGGGCTGCCAGGTGCCGTACCACGGCGCCTGGCCAAGCGAAAGCGCCAGCAGCAGCCACAGGGTCGGGATGAACAGCTTGTGGGCCTTGGCGTAATGGTCTTGCATCGGTGTCTCCCCAGTCAAACAGTTGCGTGTCGATAAAATAGTGAAAGTGACCAGCCATTACGTGCGCTGTGCCTGCCAAAGCTTGGCTAGCATGGGGGCAGCATCTGAAACACGGAGGCCTATCATGCCAAGAGGAGCCAGCCAGAAACGGGAGCGCGAATACAAGGAGCTCAAACAGGAGTTCAAGCAGGAACACCGCTACCCCGGGCGCGAAGAGGAAGTGGCGGCGCGCATCGTCAACAAGCAGCGCCGCGAACACGGCGAGACCAAGGCGCAGAAAGCGCGCTCGGGACGTAAAGTGCATTAGGGAAGGCGCTTGGGGCAAGACTTTCTGGCAACTTTTCGCTGGAGAGTCGGTTATACTCGGGACTTCGGATCACCGGAGTCCGCCATGCCAGACGAAGCCTTGCCCGAACGTCCTTCCCTGCGACACAGGATTGGCCCGGCGGGCCTGGGGACGGTGCTGGCCGGATTGCTGGCGATCGCGGTGCTGTTGCTGACCTTGCTGTGCGCAGCATTGCTGGGCTGGCGCACTGCCGACGAACTCAAACGCAGCATCGGCAATGGCCTGGCGCAGCGCGCCGGCGATAGCGCCGACCAGCTCGATGCCGCCATGTTCGAACGCTATCGCGAAGTGCAACTGCTGGCGCGGCGCGCCGGCGCCGCGGCGGGCGAGCTGGGTGTGGCGCAGCGGCGCCACCTGCTGGAAGACCTGCAGCGCACTTATCCCCTGTATGCCTGGATCGGACTGGCCAACGCGGCCGGCAAGGTCACGGTGGCCACCGGCGCCGTGCTGGAGGGCGCCGACGTGTCGCAACAGCCGTGGTGGGCCGATGCGCCAAGCGGGGTGTACGTGCACGACGTGCACGCCGACCCGCAGCTTGGGCAGTTGCTGCCGTCCAGCGCCGGGCGCGCGCTGCGCGTGCTGGACCTGGCTTTCCCGTACTACGACGGCGCCAGCCGCCCTGCCGGCGTGCTGGGCGTGCACCTGCACTGGAACTGGGCCCGCGAACTGCTGGGCGAAAGCGTGATGGTGGTCTCGCGCGCCGGCAAGGTGCTGGCAGGCCCGGACGCCTTGCTCGGACAGCCTTTGCAAGGCGGCGCCCTGGCGCAGGCGCGGCTGCAGCACGCCGGTTACGTGGAAGGGCGCTGGGCCGATGGGCGCAACTACCTGGTCGGCTACGGACGCACGCGCGGCTACGACGGCTATCCCGGCCTGGGCTGGACCGTGCTGGTGCGGCAGGACGTCGACAGCGCCCTGGCGCCGGTACGCCGGCTGCAGGCAGGCGTGGTACTGGGCGGGATGGCGCTGGCGGTATTGTTCGCCTTGATCGGCTGGCGCACCGGACGCGCAGTGCTGCAGCCGATGCAGCAGGCGCAGGCGGCGCTGCGCCGGGTGGAGCAGGGCGGCGCCAGCGAGGTGCCGCCCTTGGCGGGCAGCTTCAGCGAACTCGAGGCCTTGCGCACGGCCTGCAACGCCGTGCTGCAGCGCCAGGGCGGCGAGGCGCGGCAACTGGCGCACGACAAGACGGGACTGCAACAGCAACTCGAACAAGCCGTGGCGGACCTGGCGCGCGCGCAAGGCGAGGGCCGGGCCCTGGCAGCGCGCATGTGCGCCATGCTCGATGCGACCCAGGAAGCCTTTATCGGCCTGAGCGAAAACGGCAACGTCACGGACTGGAACGGGCGCGCCAGCGAAATCTTCGGCTGGCAGCGCGGCGAGGTGCTGGGCAAGCCGGTCGACCAGTTCCTGCAGGCCGGCGCCGGCCTGCTGGCGCGCCTGGGCGACGGCAGCGTCGGGCAGCCGGTGGCGCTGACCGGCTGGCGCCGCGACGGCGCGCGCTTCGACGCCGAGCTGACGCTGCGGCGCCACGCGGCCGATGGGGCGCAGGCCTATGCGGTATTCGTCACCGACGCCACGCAGGGCCGGCGCAGCGAAGAGGCGGCGGCCGAGCAGCTATCGGCCCTGGCCAGCGCCCAGCTGGAACTGGCGGACAAGGAGCGCTTCCTGCGCACGGTGGCCGACCACAACCCGGCCGCCATCGGCTATGTCGACCAGGACGAGGTGTTCCGCTTTGCCAACCGCAGCTACCAGACCTTGCTCGGCATCGACCCGGCCTCGATGATCGGGCGCAGCATGAAGGAAGTGCTGGGCGAGGCCCTGTACCGGCAAATCGAGCCGCACGCGGCGGCGGCGCTGCGCGGCGAGCGGGTGCACTTCGAGACCGACACCGAGCGCGCCGGCTGGCAGCGCCATTTCATGACCGACTACATTCCCGACACCGACGTGCAGGGCGAAGTGTGCGGCTTCCACATCGTGGCGCTGGACATCACGGCGCGCAAGAAAGCCGAATTGCAGCAACTGGAGGCGAGCCGCGCCAAGAGCGCGTTCCTGGCCAATATGAGCCATGAAATCCGCACGCCGATGAACGCCGTGCTCGGCATCGGCCAGTTGCTGGAGCGCACGCCCCTGAGCGCCGAGCAGAAGGAATATGTGCGCCTGATCCGCGCCTCCGGCAGCGCGCTGCTGGCCCTGGTCAACGACATTCTCGACCTGTCGAAGATCGAGGCCGGCAAGCTGGCCGTGGCGGCGGCGCCATTCCAGGTCGACGAGCTGGCCGAGGCGGTGGCGGCGGCGATGCAGTCGGCCAGCGTCGGCAAGCGGCTCGACCTGCTGCTCACGCTCGACCAGGACATGCCGCAAAGCCTGGTGGGCGACTTGCAGCGCCTGCGCCAGGTGGCGCTCAACCTGGTCGGCAACGCGATCAAGTTCACGGCCGAAGGCGAGGTGCGGGTACACATCGGCAGCAGTGCGCCCGGCAGCTCGATGGAGATCCTGCAACTGGTGGTCAGCGATAGCGGGATCGGCATGAGCGGCGAACAATTGGGGCGGCTGTTCAATCCCTTCGAGCAGGCCGACACATCGACCGCGCGCCGTTTCGGCGGCACCGGGCTGGGCCTGTCGATTTCGCAGCAGCTGGTCCAGCTCATGGGCGGCACCATCACGGTCAGCAGCGAAGCGGGACGCGGCAGCGAGTTCGTGGTGTCCCTGCCGCTGCAGGTGGCGCGGCGCCAGCGCGCCGGCGATCCGGCCGGCAGCTCGCTGGCCGGCCTGCGCGTGCTGCTGGTGGACGACCATGTGCCGACCCTGCATTACCTGGAAGGCCAGCTGCGGCAATGGGGCTGCGTGGTGGAAGCGCATGCGGCGGCGCCGGCTGCCGGCACAGGAAGCTGGGACGTGGCCCTGGTCGACTCGGTGCTGCTTGACGCGCATGGCACGGCAGCGTTCGAGGACATGTGCCTGGTGGCGCTGAACCGCAGCCTGGACCGCAATTCCTTGCCGGGCGAGGCGGCGGCGCTGGCCAAGCCGGTGCTGCCTGCCGCCCTGCGCCTGCTGTTGCAGGGGTTGCGCCAGCAGGGCGGCGCGCCGCAAGCGGCGCAGGAAGCCGCGCAGGCTGCCTATGCCAGCGTGCTGCGCGGCGCGCGCATTCTGCTGGTGGAGGACAACCCGACCAACCAGGTGGTGGCGCGCGGCGTGCTCGAGCCGGCCGGCGCGCAGCTGACGGTGGCCGAGCATGGGCAGCAGGCCGTGGACTTGCTGCGCGACGACGCGGCGGCCTTCGACCTGGTGCTGATGGACGTGCAGATGCCGGTGATGGATGGTTTCGAAGCGACCCGCATCCTGCGCGGCCAAATGGGCTTGCGGCTGCCGATCCTGGCGATGAGCGCGGGCGTGCTCGATACCGAGCAAGCCAAGTGCCTCGAGTGCGGCATGGACGGCTTCATTCCCAAGCCTGTCGATTACACCCAGATGCTGGCCACCATCGCGGCCCACCTGGGCGGCGCGGCGCAGCGGCCGGCGCCGGCGCCAACGGCGGCCACGGCGACCGCGGAGCCGGCGGCCGGCGCCGACGCCGACCAGCAGCCCGGCGTATTCGCCATCCGCAAGCTGCTGTCCGTGATCGGCCATGGGCCGCAGCGGCAGAATATCGTTGCGCTGGTAGAGCGCGTGGTGCGCCAGTCGCAAGCCGAATTCGACGCCGCGCAGGCGCGCTGGCAAGCGGGCGACGCATCCGGCGCGGCCGCCGCGCTGCACGCCTTGCGTGGCGGCGTCGGCAGCCTGGGGGCGCGCAATTTTTCGGAAGCCACGGTGGCGGCCGAGCAGGCCTTGCGCGAAGGCGACGCGGCAGCCATCGGCCGCCAGTTCGCGCTGGTGCAGGAGGCACTGTCGGCAACGCTGCAGGCCGGCGCGCGCTGGCTGCAGTTGGAGCAGCCGGCGCCCGCCGCCAGGGTGCAGCAGGATTTGCAGGGCGCGATGCAGACACTGGTCGACATGCTGCGCCGCCAGGACCTGGATGCGCTCGAACAGTTTCGCCAGCTGCGGCCGCAACTGGCCAGCCAGCGCGGCGACGATGCGGCGGCCCAACTGGAAACAGCAATAGAAGCGTTGGACTTCGGTACCGCGCTCGACGTCCTGAGTGAGGAAGCATGGAAAGCACCATCCTGATCATCGATGACAACCCCGACACCATCCGCCTCATGAGCGCCATGTTGCGCGAGCAGGCAAGGGTGCTGTTTGCCACCAATGGCCTGGCGGGCCTGGAGATTGCGCGCGCCCAGCGCCCGCAACTGATCCTGCTTGACCTGCAGATGAAGAGCATGGACGGCTTTGCCGTTTGCGAGCGCATCATGGCCGACCCCGACCTGCGCCATTGCCCGGTGATATTCGTCACGGCCAGCAGCGGCGTGGAGAGCGAGATTGCCTGCCTCGATGCCGGCGCCGTCGATTTCATCACCAAGCCGCTGAGCGGACCGGTCGTGCAGGCGCGGGTGCGCACCCACCTGCGCCTGCAGGCGGCGCTGGCCAGCCTCGACACACTGGCCCACAAGGATGGCCTGACCGGGCTGCACAACCGGCGCTATTTCGACGAGCAGTTCGCGGTGGAACTGGCGCGGCACCGGCGCCAGGACGCGGCCCTGGGGGTGGCGCTGGTCGATGTCGATCACTTCAAGCTGTATAACGACCACTACGGCCACCAGACGGGCGACGAATGCCTGCGCGCCGTGGCGCAAGCGCTGGCGCAGTGCACGCGCCGGCCTGGCGAACTGGTGGCCCGCTACGGCGGCGAGGAGTTCGTGGTGCTGCTGCCAAACAGCTGCGAAGACGAGGTGCAGCGCTACGGCGCATGGATCTGCGAGCATGTGGCCGGGCTGCGCATGCCGCATGCCGCCTCGCCGGTGGCGCCGCATGTCACCATCAGCGCCGGCCTGTGCTCACTGTCGCCCGATGTCGACGACACGCCGGCCAGCGTGCTGGAAGCGGCCGACAAGGCCTTGTATGAAGCCAAGCGGGCCGGCCGCAACCGCGCCGTGCTGGACGGCGCGGCAAGCGCTAAGTGCCGGGCAAGCTGATACGGTTGCGCCCCATGTGCTTGGCGCGGTACAGCGCCGCATCGGCCGTCGCCACCAGCTGCGCCGGCTGGTGCTCGTGGGAGGCAATCGCGGTGGCCGCGCCGATGCTGACCGTGACATAGTGCTGGGCAGCGCCGATATTCGGCAGGCGCAGCGCTTCGACGCGGCAGCGTATCCGTTCCGCCACGATGGCAGCGCCTTTGAGCGACTGGTTGGGCAGGATCACGGAAAATTCCTCGCCGCCGTAGCGCGCCACCAGGTCGTTGGCGCGCATTTCGCTCGCCACGGCGGCGGCGATGCGCTTCAGGCAGTCGTCGCCGCCGACGTGGCCGTAGGCGTCGTTGTACTGCTTGAAGTTGTCGACGTCGACCATCAGCAACGACAGCGGTTGCGCCTGGCGCAAGGCGCGCTGCCATTCGGCCAGCAGGGTGTGGTCGAAGCAGCGCCGGTTGGCTAGCCCGGTCAGGCCGTCGCGCGTTGCCAGCTGCTCCAGCGCGATCTGGGCCTGTTTTTCCTCGGTCAGGTCGCGCAGGGTTTCCACCACGGCCACCAGTTGGCCGTCGCTGTCGTAGATCGGACTGGCGTCGGCGGCCAGGTAGCGGCGGCCGGCGGTGCGCGGCATTTCACACCAGTTTTCGGCGCACAGGTTGTCCTTGGCGCCGGCCGGCCCGCGCGACTGGCCGTCGTACAGGTCCAGGATCTCGCCGGTGCGGCCGGCGATCACCAGGTCGGCCAGTGTCGGGCGCTGATGGGCGTAAAAGGCGCACCAGTGCCCGCTGGTGCCGAGCAGCTCGTGCGCCGGCACGCCGGTCAGGCGTTCGCAGGCCCGGTTCCAGATGACGACCCGGCCCTGGGCGTCGAGCACGAAAGTGGGAATGACCAGCAGTTCCATCAGCTTCAGCGCAAAGCCCTGCGGCTGGTCGGGGGAGGGTGCTTCCATCAGATGGGAGATCTTGAGGAGACTATTCATTTGGCGGCGGCCCTGTTTGTTGTTCACTGCGTCGGGAATTTGATTGTGCCGCTGCCGCAAGGGGTAAACGTTGACGAAGCGCAAAGCCGTTTCGTTTCGTGAAACGCGCTATAATGTAGGGTTGCCGACCACTGGATTCACCCGTGACATATAGCATCAAGGAAATTTTCTACACCCTGCAGGGCGAAGGCGCCCATGCCGGGCGGCCCGCCGTATTCTGCCGTTTTTCCGGCTGCAACCTGTGGACGGGCCGCGAGCAGGACCGCGCCAGCGCCGTTTGCCAGTTCTGCGATACCGACTTCGTGGGCACTGATGGCGAGCGCGGTGGCAAATTTGCCACGCCGCAGGCGCTGGCGCAGGAAATCGACAGCCTGTGGCCGCCCGGCCATGGGCACAAGTACGTGGTGTTTACTGGCGGCGAACCGTTGCTGCAGCTGGATGCGCCGCTGATCGATGCGATGCACGCGGCGGGCTTTACCATCGCCATCGAGACCAACGGCACCGTCGAAGTGCCGGCCGGCGTGGACTGGATCTGCGTCAGCCCGAAAATGGGCTCGAAGCTGGTGGTTAGCAAAGGCAATGAAATCAAGGTCGTGATCCCGCAGAAGGACCAGGACCTGGCCGCCTATGAAGGCCTGGATTTCGAGAATTTCTTCGTGCAGCCGATGGACGGCCCGCTGGCGGCCTTCAATACCACGCTGGCGATCGAGACCTGCAAGCGCAACCCGAAGTGGAAGCTGAGCCTGCAAACCCATAAACTGTTGAACATCCCTTAAGCAATGCTGACTATCACCCGCAAGCTGGAATTCGATGCTGGCCATCGCATCCCGGACCACAAGAGCCAGTGCCGCAACCTGCACGGCCACCGCTATACCCTGGAAATCACCCTGACCGGCAAGGTGATCGACGCCGAGGGCAATTCCGACAACGGCATGATCATGGACTTCTCCGACGTCAAGACCATCGCCAAGGAACACCTGGTCGATGTGTGGGACCACGCCTTCCTGGTGTACGAGAAGGATGCCGCGGTGAAGGATTTCCTGTCCTCGCTGCCCAACCACAAGACCGTGGTGATCGACCGTATCCCGACGGTGGAAAACCTGGCTGCGGTGGCCTGGGACATCCTGAAGGCCGCCTTCAAGGACCGCTACGGCACCGGCCTGCACCTGCACAAGCTGGTGCTGCATGAAACCCCTAACTGCTGGGCTGAAATTGTCGAATGAGCTGTACATGCGCGAGGCGCTGCTGGAAGCGCGTCGCGCCTGGGCGGAAGGCGAGGTGCCGGTAGGCGCTGTCGTGGTCAAGGATGGGGTGGTGATCGGGCGCGGCTATAACCAGCCGATCGGCCGCCACGATCCGACTGCCCATGCAGAAATCATGGCGATGCGCGCGGCTGCCGACGCGCTGGGCAACTATCGGCTGCCCGGCTGTGAACTGTATGTGACGCTGGAGCCTTGCGTGATGTGCTCCGGCGCCATGATGCATGCGCGCCTGTCGCGCATTGTCTATGGCGCCGCCGATCCCAAGACCGGCGCCTGTGGCTCGGTTGTCAATGTTTTCGAGAGCGACCAGCTGAATCACCATGCCGAGGTGGAGGGCGGCATGCTGGCCGAGGATTGTGGCCAGGTGCTGAAAGATTTCTTCGTCGAACGGCGCGCCGTGCGCAAAAACAACGTCGCCTGAGCGCGCGCCACGCGCCGCTGCTGCGGTGCTATGCTGAGCCATGGCCTGCGTTGATATAAACGGTATTACGATTACCTACGAGTCGAGCGGCGACCCGGCCGGGCCGGCTGTGCTGTTGAACATGGGGCTCGCGCTGCAACTGATTTCCTGGCCCGGTGAATTTGTCGATGGGCTGGTGCAGCGCGGCTTCCACGTGATCCGCTACGACAACCGCGATGCCGGCCTGTCTTCCCACTTTGACCATTTGGGCGCGCCCAACCTCTGGCTGGCCTACCTGCGCCACCTGTTCGGCTGGCGCCAACGCGCACCCTATACCCTGAACGACATGGCCGGCGATGCGGTGGGGCTGCTCGATGCACTGGGCGTCGCGGCCGCGCATGTTGTTGGGGTGTCGATGGGCGGCATGGTGTCGCAGATCATGGCGGCGCGCTATCCGGCGCGCACGCTGAGCCTGACCTCCATCATGTCGAGCAGCGGCCGCCCCGGCTTGCCGGGCCCGACGCCGGCGGCCCGGCGCATCCTGCTGCGGCGCACGCCAAGCGCCCACCACCGGGCGCGCGTGGTGGAGCAGATGGTCGATACCTTCCGCACCATCGGCAGTCCGGCGTTTCCCATGCCGGAGGGCCTGCTGCGCCAGATGGCCGGCGAGGCGGTGGCGCGCAATGTGAGCGGCGACGGGGTGGCGCGGCAACTGGTGGCGATTGCCGCCTCCGGCGACCGCAGCGCGCTGCTGCGCAAGATCCGCTGCCCGGCGCTGGTGATCCACGGCGACGCCGATCCGCTGGTGCCGTGCGCCTGCGGCATCGACACGGCGCGCCAGATTCCGGGCGCGCGGCTGGAACTGATCGAAGGCATGGGGCACGACATGCCGCCCGCCCTGGTTGGCAGGCTGCTAACCTTGCTCGATCAACACCTGCGGAGTAATATGGCCGGGTGAAAAATATCGGAATTGCCATCGCCGCACCCGGCGGCTACGCCCTCGATGACGCCGCGCTGGCACGCGGCATCGCCCGCCTTGAAGCGCAGGGCTGCATCGTCCACAACTATTACGACGCCGAGCGCAAATTCCAGCGTTTTGCCGGCACCGACGACGGCCGCCTGGCGCAGCTCAATGCCGCTGCGGCGGATCCGGATTGCCAGGTCGTGATCATGCTGCGCGGCCAATACGGCATCAGCCGCATCTTGCCGCGCATCGATTTCCGCAAGATGGCCGACTGTGGCAAGCTGTTTAGCGGCTACAGCGATCTCACGGCCTTCCATATGGGTTTGTACCAGGCCACCGGCCGGATCAGTTTTGCCGGGCCGATGATGTGCGATGACTTCATCCGCGAAGAGCCTGTCGAATACACGCTGCGGCAGTTCTGGGACTGCCTGCGGGGGCCGACCCACCAGGTGCGCGGCACGGCAGCCGGCAATCCACAGGTCGACGTGCAGGGCACGCTGTGGGGCGGCAACCTGGCCATGGTCAACCATCTGGTCGGCACGCCATTCTGGCCGCAGATCGAGGGCGGCATCCTGTTCCTGGAAGATATCGCCGAACATCCGTATCGCGTAGAGCGCATGCTGCTGCAGTTGCATTACGCGGGCGTGCTGGAGCGCCAGAAGGCGATCGTGCTGGGCGACTTTTCCGGGTACAAGTTGGGCGCACACGATAATGGCTATGATTTCGAAGCGATGCTGGCCTTCATTCGTGGCCTGCTGCCGATACCGGTGCTGACCGGGCTGCCGTTTGGTCATGTGAAGGAGCGCTGCACCTTGCCGTTTGGTGCGCAAGCTCGCCTTGTAAGCGATATCGAAGGCTTCGACCTGACTGTAAGCGGATATCCCACCCTGCCATGAACGGTGCGGAGAGCTACTACCGCGCCACCACGCGGGGAGAACGCTACGCATCTCTGTCAGGCAGCCAACGCGCGCGCATCTGCATCATCGGCGCAGGTTTCGCCGGCCTGGCCACCGCAATGTCGCTGATGGAGCACGGCGAGCGGGATGTCGTGCTGCTCGAAGCGGAAAGTGTCGGCCATGGCGCATCGGGCCGCAATGGCGGGTTTGTTTTTGGCGGCTATTCGCTCGACGAGCAAGCCTTGCTAGCGACGGTCGGCGCGGAGCAGGGCAGGCGGCTGTACCAGTTGACGTTGGGCGCGGTCGACCAGATCCGCCGCCGCATCTTGCAATACGGTATCGATTGCGATGCCACGCACGGCGGCATTTACCTTGCAAACTGGTTTGACGACCCGCGCGTGCTGGACGAACGCCAGCGCTTCATGCAGGAACAACTTGGCGTGGAATGGCAGCGCATCTCGCGCAACGAATTTTCCGAACGCGCCCGCAGCGAGCGCTATTTCGGCGCCCTGTACGAAGAAAATGCCTTCCATTTCCATCCTTTGAAGTATGCACAGGGCCTGGCAAGGGCGCTGCATGCTGGCGGTGTTCGGCTGCATGAAGGCAGCCGCGCCGCCGCAATTGAAGCACGCAGCAACGGTGGCTGGCGCGTCGCCACCGATGCCGGTGAAGTGCTGGCAGATGAAGTGGTTGTCTGTTGCGGTGGTTATATCGAACGTCTTTATCCGGCGTTGGCCGGCGCGATCCTGCCAATTGCTACTTACGTCATGGTGACCGAGCCGCTTGGCGCGCGCATGCTGCAAGTGCTTGCCACCGATGCTGCCATCTACGATACGCGTTTTGCCTTCGATTATTACCGCCCACTGCAGGACAGCCGCATGCTGTGGGGCGGACGGATCTCGGTGCGCTCGCGGAGTTCGGAAGATGTGGCGCGCTTGCTGTATGCCGACATGCTGAAGGTCTATCCGCAACTGGAAGGTACCAGGGTCGATTACGCCTGGAGCGGATTGATGAGCTATGGCCGCCACAAAATGCCGCAGCTTGGCAAACTGCCCAATGGGGTCTGGTATGGCATGGGGTTCGGTGGCCATGGCGTCGGCCCGACTTCGCTGGCCGGCGACGTGCTGTCGGCCGCCTTGATGGGCGAACTCAGCAAGGTCGAACAGTTTGCGGCATGGGGGCTGCCGACTACTGGCGGTCCGGCCGGCCTGCTCGCTGCACAGTTGACGTATTGGTACTACGAACTGCGGGACTGGATGCGGCAATAGAGGGGTGTTCGCGATTTTCAGGAAAAGTCTGGAATGATCTGGATCGAGCTTTTTTGGTCTGGATTGAACTTTTTTGGTCTGGTTTGGGTCGAAATCGGCATGTCCTTTTCAAAAAACTGGAGAATGCCATGCATCCGATCTTGTTCAGCCTGCCCGCGTCTTTGGAAACGTACCAGGGCCTGGGGAATTTTATGTACAACCACGGAATCAAACAGGAAATGTTTGAGTTGGTCGATATCGCGATCAATGAATGGATGGCGAAATTCCAGGACCAGCAACACCGGCGTTCAGCATCAACCCTTGATGGGTACCAATGGAAATGCTTGTTTTTGCCAAGTTGCACGACGTTGCGTACCGTCTATAAGCGCACGAACTACCTGGCTCATGTGGAGGGCAGCGAGGTGCTGTACGAAGGCCAAGGCGTCTCACCTGGTCAGTTTGTGAATCAGGTCGCCAGGTGCGAGCGCAATGCCTGGCGTATCCTGTGGTTACGTTTTCCCAATGAAGACGAATGGCAACCCGCAATGGCGCTACGCAATAAAATGATGGAATTCCAGACCAAACCAGACCGCGCCAGACCAAAAAAGACCGTTTAGGACCGCACAGGACTTTTCCCGAAATCGACAACGGCCTCGTATTGCTGCTGTTGGTTGACGGCGCTCTGCCGTAAAAGCGTCATGATCTGTGATCAATAAGGCAACTTTCTGATGCATTCAATCATGGCCGCTCCTATGCGCCCCTGTGGTCGACGGGGTATAATGCCCGATTCGCTTTTTCTCACCATTTTCCCAGCATGCTTTCTACCGCAAACATCACCATGCAGTTCGGCGCCAAGCCGCTGTTCGAGAACATCTCCGTCAAGTTTGGCGACGGTAACCGCTACGGCCTGATCGGAGCGAACGGCTGCGGCAAGTCGACCTTCATGAAAATCCTGGGCGGCGACCTGGAACCGTCTGCCGGCAACGTCAGCCTGGACGCCAACGAGCGCCTCGGTAAGCTGCGCCAGGACCAGTTTGCCTACGAAGAAATGCGCGTGCTGGACGTGGTCATGATGGGCCACACCGAGATGTGGGAAGCGATGACCAAGCGCGACGCCATCTACGCCAACCCGGAAGCCACCGACGACGACTACATGGAAGCGGCCGAACTGGAAGGCAAGGTCGCCGAATATGACGGCTACACCGCCGAAGCGCGCGCCGGCGAGCTGCTGATGGGCGCCGGCATCGACATCAGCCTGCACCAGGGCCCGATGAGCGCCGTGGCGCCGGGCTGGAAGCTGCGCGTGCTGCTCGCGCAGGCCCTGTTCTCCAATCCGCACATCCTGCTGCTGGACGAACCGACCAACAACCTGGACATCAACACCATCCGCTGGCTGGAAGACACCCTGAACCAGCGCGATTCGACGATGATCATCATTTCCCACGATCGTCACTTCCTGAACCAGGTCTGCACCCACGTCGCCGACATGGACTACGGCACCCTGAAGATCTATCCGGGCAACTACGACGAATACATGCTGGCCTCGACCCAGGCCCGCAACCAGCAGCTGGCCAACAACGCCAAGGCGAAAGAGAAGGTCGCCGAACTGCAGGACTTCGTTCGCCGCTTCTCGGCCAACAAGTCCAAGGCCCGCCAGGCTACTTCGCGCGCCAAGATGATCGACAAGATCAAGATCGAGGACATCAAGCCATCGTCGCGTGCCTATCCGTTCGTGCGCTTCGACGGCGAGAAAAAGCTGCACCGCCTGGCCGTGGAAACCCAGGGCATCTCGAAGACCTACGACCGCACCCTGTTCAAGAACGTCGACCTGATGATCGAAGCGGGCGAGCGCATTGCCATCATTGGCGCCAACGGCGCCGGCAAGACCACCATGCTGCGCTGCATCGGCGGCAAGGACATCACGGGCCTGGACAGCGATACCGGCCTTGTGAAGTGGGCGGAAAACGCCAACGTCGGCTACATGCCGCAGGATCCGACCGAGGAATTCGCTGCGGACATCAACCTGACCGACTGGATGGGCCAGTGGACCAAGGAAGGCGACGACGACCAGGCGGTGCGCTCCTCGCTGGGCCGCCTGCTGTTTGGCGGCGACGAAGTCAAGAAATCGGTCAAGGTCCTGTCGGGTGGCGAAAAAGGTCGTATGATGTATGGCAAGCTGATGCTGGGCCGTCACAATGTCCTGCTGCTGGACGAGCCGACCAACCACATGGACATGGAATCGATTGAGTCGCTCAACATCGCCCTGGAAAAGTACGCCGGCACCCTGATCTTCGTGTCGCATGACCGCGAGTTCGTTTCCTCGCTGGCCACCCGCATCATCGAGATCAAGGAAAACGAAGTCGTGGACTTCCGCGGCGGCTATGAGGAATATCTGAAGAGCCAAGGCATCGAGTAATGATTGAAACTCCGATCAAGACTGTCGAATTCGAGAAGCCGGTCGAAGGCGGCAGCTGCGTGGCCCACGCGTGGGCCCGCACCCCGGCACCCGTGCCGGCCAATGAAAAGATCCTGCTGAAGGAACGCATCAAGACCCTGCTGCGCGAGCGCAACGCCGTGCTGGTGGCCCACTACTACGTGGACGCCGACCTGCAGGACCTGGCCGAGGAAACCGGCGGCTGCGTCTCCGATTCGCTGGAAATGGCGCGCTTCGGGCGCGACCATCCGGCCAAGACCCTGGTGGTGGCCGGCGTCAAGTTCATGGGCGAGACCTCCAAGATCCTGAGTCCGGAGAAAACCGTGCTGATGCCGGACCTGGACGCCACCTGTTCGCTGGACCTGGGCTGCCCGCCGGAAGACTTCATCGCCTTCTGCGACCAGCATCCGGACCGCACCGTGGTGGTGTACGCCAACACCAGTGCCGCGGTGAAGGCGCGCGCAGACTGGATGGTCACGTCCTCGATCGGCCTGGACATCGTCAAGCACCTGCACGAGCAGGGCAAGAAGATCCTGTGGGCACCGGACAAGCACCTTGGTTCCTACATCCAGAAGCAGACTGGCGCCGACATGTTGCTGTGGCAGGGCTCCTGCCTGGTGCACGACGAATTCAAAGGCGCGGAGCTGGACCTGCTGAAGGCCGAGCACCCGAACGCCAAAGTGCTGGTGCACCCGGAGTCGCCGGCCGGCGTGGTTGAGCAAGCCGACGTGGTGGGCTCGACTTCGCAGCTGATCGCCGCTGCTGTCAGCCTGCCGAACACCGAATTCATCGTCGCGACCGACAACGGTATCCTGCACAAGATGCGCATGGCGGCCCCGGGCAAGACCTTCATCGAAGCGCCTACCGCCGGCAACAGCGCGACCTGCAAGAGCTGTGCGCACTGCCCATGGATGGCGATGAACGGCTTGCGCAACCTGGCCGACGTGCTGGAGAACATGAATAACGAGATCCACGTCGATCCCGAAGTCGGCAAGCTGGCCCAGCGTTCGATCAACCGCATGCTCGATTTCGCGGCGGCCAGGAAAGCCAAGGTCGCGCCAGGCGCCGACCTGGCGAAAGAAGCGCAACTGTTCCAAGGTATCGGTCCGGCATGAGTACCCTGAAAAATACATTCGCACCGTTTGACGATGCCTTGGCGGGCGCGTACGAGCGCAACCTGCTGGCGGCCCTGATGGAAGATATCGGCACTGGCGACCTGACCGGCAAGCTGGTGCCGGAAGATGGCCGTGCTACCGCGCGCGTGATCGTGCGCGAAGAGGCGGTCCTGTGCGGCGCACCCTGGTTCGAAGGCGTGATGGAAGCGCTGGATCCGTCCATCGGCATCGACTGGCATTACGCTGAAGGCGACCTGATGGCCGCTGACACGCCTGTCTGCACCATCGTCGGCCCGGCCCGCGCCATCCTGACTGCCGAGCGCTCGGCGCTGAATTTCATGCAGCTGATGTCCGGCGTTGCCACTGCGACCCGTCGCTATGTCGACGTGATCGCAGGCACCACCGCGGCCATCCTCGATACCCGCAAGACGATTCCGGGCATGCGCCTGGCGCAGAAATACGCGGTGCGCGTGGGCGGCGGCCAGAACCAGCGCCTGGCGTTGTACGACGGCATCCTGATCAAGGAGAACCATATCGCGGCGGCAGGCGGCATCACGGCTGCACTGGCGGCGGCCAAGCGCCTGGACGCGAAAGTCAGCATCCAGGTTGAAGTGGAAACGCTGGAGCAACTGGAAGAAGCCCTGTCTGCCGGCGCGGCCTCCATCTTGCTCGACAACTTCAACCTCGACATGATGCGCGCAGCCGTGCAACTGAACGGCGGGCGGGCGCTGCTGGAAGCTTCCGGCGGTGTTAATTTCGACACGGTGCGCGCCATCGCCGAAACCGGCGTGCACCGCATTTCCATCGGCGCCTTGACGAAAGACATCAAGGCCACCGATTACTCGCTGCGTATCATCGGCTGAACCTGCAGGGTCAAGGGATAGCGGGCGATGATGCCGCGCTCGCCTTCCCAGTCGCGCCAGTGTTTCAGGCAGATGTCGTGCCGGCCCACGCGGTCGGCGCGTGCGCGGAACTCGTGGATGCCGGCAGCGCCGGGCACGCCGGCCGGACCGCTGCCGCCATCCTCCCACGCCAGTCCGCCGGCCTGTTCGACGGCCCAGCGGTATCCCGTGCTTGGGTTTTCCTTCAGGCGCACGATCAGCAGCTCACCCTCGGCGAGGTCGACGCTGCTGCCAGCTTGCGACTCATCCACCTGCATCCCGGCCTCCCGTTTACCAGACGTACATTTCGTGAATCATGCCATCGGCTTCGTCGCGGTAGTTGACCTGGCGCTCGCGGTCGCGCGCATGGGCAGACAACATGGCCAGGCCGGTGGTCGCCGTTTCGCTTGCGTTGGACAGCTTCTTCCAGCCGATGCCGGACACGCCAACCCAGGCGTTGCGGTCTTCGGCGATAGTCCACAGTGCAGTGAAGCGTTTGTCATTTTGCCACGCCGTCACCGCGCCCACTGCGGTGCCGGCAGCCTGGGCGGGCAGGGCAGGGGAGCTCTGCCGTGCCAACAGTTCGAGGCCGATAGTGGGCACGGGCGGGCTTTGCAGGAGAAGCGCCGTCGCGCCATCGCCGTCGGGTAGCACGGTTGCCGGGCTCATACTTGGTGCGTCGTACTCCACGACGCCGGATGCCTGGGCGCCGCCAGGTGTCATTGTCGGTTGTGATTCAGTCATGATGTTCTCCGAAATTACTGCGGTTCAGAATACATAGGCTTGCTTGATCACGTTGTCCACTTCGTAGAAGTTGACAGCGCGGCCGGATGCTTTGGCTGCAATCAGGTCGGTCAGCATGTCGTAGAAAATGGCATCGGTTTCGTTGGAAATCTTGCGCCATCCGAGTCCCTGGAAATAGGCCCAGGCATTGCGCTGCTGGTCGATGGCCCACAGGCCGGTGACGCGCGCATTGTTCTGCCAGCCGGTGTTCTGGATGGCGTCCACGCCGTGGTTGCGCCAGCTGTCAATGGCGCACTCGCCGTAGGCAATATTGAAGAAGCCGGCATCGCCCCAGGCATTGCCCCAGCTGTTCTTGCAGATCCAATAGCCTGGGTTGTCGTTATAACCGACGATGGACACGCAGTGCCCGCCGGCCTGCCCCCCCGTCACGTGACGGTAGATGCCGCTCTTGTAGCTGAAGAAGTCGTTGTAGACCACGAAGCAGGCGCTGACCGGGCCCTTGGTGGCGATCCACTCCTTCATCTGTGCCGGGTTGTTGGTCAACGCCGTATAGCCGGTAATGCGCGTCAGCCGCTCGGCCGCATTGCTGCACAGGTTGCCTTCACGGTGATTCAGGTCATAGGGATAGCAGGCTTCGTCGACCACGCCTTGCTTGAAGGCGTCAAACGCGTACTCCGGCCACCAGCCGGTATCGCAGTTGTAGCCCGCCGCCTTGGCATACACGAAGAACAGGTGTGCTTCGCTCAGGTTGATGCTCAGCGCAGGGTTGTTGCGCTGGACGCGCAGGCGTCCTTCCACGGTTGCGATGGTGCCGAATGCCACGCAGGAGCCGCAATTGCCCTGGTCGGTGACATCGGTGACGAAGTTCTTCCCGCCCACATTGCGCAGATCGTAGGCGCTGGGCGCGGCAATGTTCTCGGATGCGCGGGCGCGCAATGCTTCCCGGTTCTGCCGGCTGCGCGCCGCAACCTGGTCGATCGACGCCTCGCCGGGCGGCGGCTTGACCCCCAGGCGCAGTTGCTGCTCGTCGGGCAGCAGTACGGACATGGTGGTCACTCCAGCCTCCCAAGGATCGCCTTCTTTTGCGAGTGCATCCTTGATCTGCTGGAGGGAAATGGTTTCAATAGTCATGGCCTTCTCCTGATGAAGCTGATGGGATTTCCTGCTTGCTCTACCCTGTGAATACGGGGCCATGGGAGCAGCTTGAGTATAGGAGGCGGTCGATATTTCAAGTCCCTTGAATGCGCGGGGATTGAGGTATCTCAAAGCTCCCGCGCCTTGTGCGGTCGACGCCGCAATGAAAAAGGCCGCCCGAAGGCGGCCTGGGCTGAACGCGCTGGCGGCTCAGTCTTGTGCGTAGATGTTGTTGTCCTTGGTCTCACGGATGAACAGGGCGCCAATCACCAGGGTGGCCAGTGCGATCACGATCGGATACCACAGGCCGTAGTAGATGTCGCCCTTGAACGCCACCAGTGCGAAAGCAGTGGTGGGCAGCAGGCCGCCGAACCAGCCGTTGCCGATATGGTATGGCAGCGACATCGAGGTATAGCGGATGCGGGTTGGGAACAGTTCCACCAGCATCGCTGCAATCGGGCCGTACACCATGGTCACGTAAATCACCAGCACCCACAGGATCAGCACCATCATCGGCTTGTTGATCTGCGCCGGGTCGGCCTTGGCCGGATAGCCTGCCGCCTTCACGGTTTCAGCGACGGACTTTTTCAGCTCGCCTTCCTTCTTCTTCGAATCGGCATCGAAGTTGAGGCCGTCGGCGGTCATGGTCGCATTGAAGGACTGGACCTCCTTGTCGCCGACCTTGATCACGGCCACGCTGCCGGCAGGCGCATCCTGGCGGGTGTAGGCGACGGAAGCTTTCGACAGCATCGAGGTTGCGATGTCGCAGGACGACGGGAATTTCTTCTCGCCGGTCGCGTTGAACTGGAAGTGGCACGATGCAGGATCAGCCACCACGACCACCGGCGAATTCTTGATCGCCGATTCCAGCTGCGGGTTGCCGTAGTGGGTCAGCGCGCCGAACAGCGGGAAGTAGGTTGCTGCTGCAATCAGGCAGCCGCCCAGGATGATCCACTTGCGGCCGATCCTGTCGGACAGGCTGCCGAAGAAGATGAAGAACGGCGTTGCCAGGATCAGCGCAATGGCGATCAGGATGTTGGCAGTCGCGATATCCATCTTGAGCGTCTGGATCATGAAGAACAGCGCGTAGAATTGGCCGGTGTACCACACCACCGCCTGGCCCATGGTCAGGCCGAGCAGCGCCAGGATCACGATCTTCAGGTTCTTCCACTGGCCGAAGGCCTCGCTCAGCGGCGCCTTCGAGGTCTTGCCTTCAGCCTTCATCTTGGCGAAAGCAGGGGACTCGTTCATCGACAGGCGGATCCAGACCGAGATGCCCAGCAGTGCCACGGACACCAGGAACGGAATGCGCCAGCCCCAGGATTCAAACTCTTCCAGCGGCATCGAATTGCGGCAGGCCAGGATCACCAGCAGCGACAGGAAGAAGCCCAGCGTTGCGGTGGTCTGGATCCAGGCCGTGAACAGGCCGCGCTTGCCGTGCGGCGCATGTTCCGCCACATAGGTCGCTGCGCCGCCGTACTCGCCGCCCAGCGCCAGGCCTTGCAGCAGGCGCAGTGCGACCAGGATGATGGGCGCCGCGATGCCGATGCTGGCGTAGTTCGGCAGCAGGCCCACGATGAAGGTGGACAGGCCCATGATCAGGATGGTCACCAGGAAGGTGTATTTACGGCCGATCATGTCGCCCAGGCGGCCGAACACGATGGCGCCGAAGGGGCGCACGATGAAGCCGGCAGCGAAGGCCAGCAGCGCGAAAATGAAGGAGGTGGTCGGGTCGCCGACGAAGAACTGCTTGGCGATGATCGATGCCAGCGAACCGTAAAGGTAAAAGTCGTACCATTCGAACACGGTACCGAGCGAAGAGGCGAAGATGACCTTCTTCTCTTCCTTGGTCATCGGCGCGGCCTTGCCGCCGCCCATGCTCCGCCCGTCGGCGGTGCCAGAACTAATTGCCATGATGCTTGTCTCCAGATTAATAGTTAGTGTTCCAAATGCTTCAACGGCAGGATGGAGTCTGGACCAGTATTCTTACAGCATTCTTTCTTGAAACTTACACAAAACTTACAACGGCGCTAATTTAGCGAACGACCGTGCTAAACCTGTGCTATGCTGGTTCGAAACATTCATCCAGAGGAGACACCCATGACCGAAGCAGTCATCGTTTCAACCGCGCGCACCGGCCTCGCCAAATCCTGGAAAGGCGCCTTCAACATGACCCACGGCGCCAGCCTCGGCGGCCACGTGCTGCAGGCGGCCATCGCACGCGCCGGCATTGAAGCGGGCGAGCTGGAGGACGTCATCATGGGCTGCGCCAATCCGGAAGGCGCCACCGGCGGCAATATCGCGCGCCAGATCGCCTTGCGCGGCGGCGCGCCGGTCACCGTTCCCGGCATGACCGTCAATCGTTTCTGCTCTTCCGGGCTGCAGGCCATCGCCAGCGCCGCCCAGCGCGTGCTGGCGGGCGAGGGCGAGATCTTCGCGGCCGGCGGGGTGGAGTCGATCTCCTGCGTGCAGCAGGAAATGAATATGCACATGTACAAGGACGTCTGGCTGAACGAACACAAGCCCGCGATCTACCTGCCGATGCTGCAGACCGCCGAAATCGTGGCCAGGCGCTATGGCATTGCCAGGGAACGCCAGGACGAGTACGGCGTGCAGAGCCAGCAGCGCGCCGCAGCCGCGCAGGCCGCCGGCCGCTTCGATGCCGAGATCGTGCCGATGACGGTCACCATGGGCGTGGCCGACAAGGCGACCGGCATGCTGGGCACGCGCGAAGTGACGATTGCGGCCGACGAGGGCATCCGCGCCGGCACCACCATGGAAGCGGTGCGCGGCATCCGCACTGCCGTGCCGGGCGGCGTGATCACGGCGGGCAATGCCAGCCAGTTCTCCGACGGCGCCTCCTGCGCCATCGTCATGAGCGACCGCATTGCAGCTGCCAAAGGCTTGCAGCCGCTGGGCGTCTTCCGCGGCTTCGCCGTTGCCGGATGCGAGCCGGACGAAATGGGGATCGGCCCGGTCTTCGCCGTGCCGAAACTGCTCGGGCGCGCAGGCCTGAAGGTCGAAGACATCGGCCTGTGGGAGCTGAATGAAGCCTTCGCCGTGCAGGTGCTGTATTGCGCCGACAAGCTTGGCATTCCGATGGAGCGCCTGAACGTGAACGGTGGCGCCATCGCTGTGGGCCATCCTTATGGCGTCTCCGGCGCCCGCATGGTCGGCCACGCGCTGATCGAAGGCAAGCGCCGCGGCGTGAAATATGTGGTGGTCACCATGTGCATCGGTGGCGGCCAGGGTGCGGCAGGCCTGTTCGAGGTGGTGTGATGTCGTCCCGGCTGCTGAACCGCCGCGATGTCGAATTCATGCTGTACGACTGGCTCGACGCCGAAGGGCTGGCCGCGCGTCCGCGCTTTGCCGACCACAGCCGCGAGACCTTCACTGCGGCCCTCAACACCGCCGAGCAGATCGCCACCGACCTGTTCGCCCCGCATAACAAGCTGAGCGACCAGCAGGAGCCGCAGTTCGACGGTGAACGCGTGAGCGTGATCCCGGAAGTGAAGCGCGCACTGGACGCCTTCTCGGCAGCGGGCCTGATGGCCGCCGGCCAGGACTACGCGCTGGGCGGCATGCAATTGCCGCTGACGGTGGAAAAGGCGGTCACCGCCTACTTCACCGCGGCCAACATGGCCACTGCGAGCTACGCCTTCCTCACTATCGGCAACGCCAATACGCTGCTCAAGTGCGCATCCGCGGCGCAGGTCGAGCACTTCGTGCGGCCAATGCTGGAAGGACGCTGGTTCGGTACCATGTGCCTGAGCGAGCCGCAGGCCGGCTCCAGCCTGTCCGACATCGCCACCCGCGCCGAACCGGATCCCGACACCGAAGGCCAGTACCGGCTGACCGGCAACAAGATGTGGATTTCCGGCGGCGAGCACGAACTGGCCGAGAACATCGTGCACCTGGTGCTGGCCAAGATTCCCGGCCCGGACGGCAAGCTGGTGCCCGGCGTCAAAGGCATTTCCCTGTTCATCGTCCCCAAGTTCCTCGACAACGGCGAGCGCAACGACATCGCCCTGGCAGGCCTGAACCACAAGATGGGCAACCGCGGCACCACCAACTGCCTGCTGAACTTCGGCGAAGGGCGTCATCTGCCCGGCGGCCGCAGCGGCGCTGTCGGCTACCTGGTCGGCCGCGAAGGCCAGGGCCTGCTCAACATGTTCCACATGATGAACGAGGCGCGCATCGGTGTGGGCCTGGCGGCCGCGGTACTGGGCTACACCGGCTACCTGCACGCTTTGGATTACGCCCGTGAACGCCCGCAGGGCCGGCATCCGGCAGCCAAGGATCCGGCCTCGCCGCAACTGCCCATCATTGCCCACACCGACGTGCGCCGCATGCTGCTGGCGCAAAAAGCCTACGCCGAAGGGGCGTTGGGGTTGTGCCTGTACAGTGCGCGCCTGGTGGACGACGAGCATACCGGCGAAACGCCGGAGATCCGCCAGCGCGCCGGCCGCCTGCTGGAATTCCTGACACCGATCACCAAGTCCTGGCCCTCGCAATGGGGGCTGGAGGCGAATAACCTGGCGATCCAGGTGCATGGCGGCTACGGCTACACCCGCGAGTACAACGTCGAGCAGTTCTACCGCGACAACCGCCTGAACCAGATCCACGAAGGCACGCAGGGCATCCACGGCCTGGACCTGCTGGGCCGCAAGGCCAGCATCCATGACGGTGCGCTGCTCAAGACCATGGCCGAAGAAATCCGCGCCACGGTGCACAGCGCGCGCGGCGCCGGCCGCGGCGCGGACGCGCGCCAGCTTGTCGCCTACGCCAATGCCCTCGATGCCGCCTGGCGCCGGGTTGAAGAAGTGACGCAGGCCCTGTATGCTGCCCCCGACCTTAACCGGACCCTGGCCAACGCCACGGTCTACCTGGAGGCGGTGGGGCATGTGGTGGTGGCCTGGATCTGGCTGCAGCAAGCCATGGCGGCTGTGGCCGGGCTGCCGGAAGAGGACAACTTCCGGCGCGGCAAACTGCAAGCCTGCCGCTATTTCTACCAATGGGAGCTGCCCAGGGTCCAGCCGCAGCTGGACCTGCTGGCCGCCCTCGATACGACCACGCTCGACATGCAGGACGCGTGGTTCTGAGGAGTAACGAATGATCAAGCACATCGTCATGTGGAAGCTGAAAGACTATGCCGAAGGCGCCGGCCGCGCCGCCAACGCGGCCAAAATGAAGGAGCAGTTGCTGGCCTGTGCCGGCATCGTCCCCGGCATCCTGAAGCTCGAAGTGGCCATCGCCGAACCGGGCCTGGAAGCGACCTGCGACGTCGTGCTGTATTCCGAATTCGAAAGCAAGCAGGCGCTCGACGCCTACCAGTCGCACCCGCAGCACCAGGCACTCAAACCATTCTTCAGCGCTGTGCGCGATGCGCGCCAGTGCATGGATTACACAATTTAAGGACTCGACCATGCGAACTACCCAGGAACTCTTCGACCTCAAAGGCAAGACTGCACTCGTCACCGGCGGCTCGCGCGGCCTGGGCCTGCAAATGGCCCTGGCACTGGGCGAACTGGGCGCGAAGGTGGTGGTCACTTCGCGCAAGCAGGCCGACCTGGACGAAGCGGTTGCAGTGCTGAAGGAAAACGGCGTCGAAGCGTTCGCCATCGCCGCCGACCTGGGCAAGGAAGCATCGATCGATCCGCTGGTGGACGCGGCGCTGGCCGCGCTGGGCGGCCATGTCGACATCCTGGTCAATAACGCCGGCGCCACCTGGGGCGCTCCGGCGGAA
The DNA here is from genome assembly GCF_049913255.1 of Pseudoduganella sp. R-43. Classification (NCBI taxonomy): domain Bacteria; kingdom Pseudomonadati; phylum Pseudomonadota; class Betaproteobacteria; order Burkholderiales; family Oxalobacteraceae; genus Pseudoduganella; species Pseudoduganella sp. R-43. The sequence continues at coordinate 3,782,601 of NZ_CP183988.1, read as the reverse complement.
GACTATCCACTGGAAGCCTGGGACAAGGTGATGAACCTGAACGTGCGCAGCATCTTCCTGCTGTCGCAAGCCGTCGGCAAGCGCTCCATGATTCCGCGCCGCTCCGGCCGCATTATCAATATCGCATCGATTGCCGGCCTGGCCGGCAATGGCCCCGGCACCATGAAGACCGTCGCTTACAATACGTCCAAGGCGGCCTTGATCAACCTCACCCGCGCCCTCGCGGGCGAGTGGGGCGAGTACGGTATCAACGTCAACGCGCTGGCGCCGGGCTTCTTCCCGTCGAAATTGAGCGCAGGCGTGATCAAGGCCATGGGTGAAGACAAGCTGGCGGCTGCAGCGCCGCTGCAGCGCCTGGGCGGCGACGAGGACTTGAAGGGCGCGGTTGCGCTGTTTGCCTCCGACGCCGGCCGGCACATTACCGGCCAGGTCCTGGCAGTGGATGGCGGGGTCTCGGCGGTCTAAGGAGTTTGCATGTCCAAGTATCATCGCATCGTGCTGGCCTCGCGTCCGCGCGGTGTCGTCGTGCCGGAAAATTTCCGGCTTGAAGAAGTGGAAGTACCGGCGCTGGCCGAAGGCCAGCTCCTGGTGCGCAACCATTACCTGTCGCTGGACCCATACATGCGCGGCCGCATGAGCGAGGCGAAAAGCTATGCTGCGCCCCAGCCGCTGGACCAGACCATGATCGGCGGCACGGTCGGCGAGGTGGTCGAATCGCGCAACGCCAGCTTCGTCGTCGGCGAATTCGTGGCCGGCATGTTCGGCTGGGCCGAGATGGGCGTGTCGGACGGCGCCGGCTTGCGCAAGGTTGATACCAGCGTCGTCCCGGCCTCCGCCCACCTCGGCGTAGTGGGCATGCCCGGCATGACCGCCTGGTACGGCATGCATGAAATCCTGCGCCCGAAGCTGGGCGAGACTGTGGTGGTGTCCGCAGCCAGCGGCGCGGTGGGCAGCGCGGTCGGCCAGTTGGCCAGGCTTGCCGGTTGCCGCGCGGTCGGCATTGCCGGCGGCAAGGCCAAGTGCGATTACGTGGTCAATGAACTGGGTTTCGACGCCTGCGTCGACTACAAGGCCGGCAACCTGAAGGCCGACCTGGCAGCCGCCACTCCGGACGGCATCGACGCCATTTTCGAGAACGTGGGCGGCGAAGTGTTCGATACTGCGCTGGGCCGCAGCAATGCCTTTGCGCGCGTCGCGCTTTGCGGCCTGCTGGCCGGCTACACCGGCGCCGAGATCCCGATCCGCAACGCCAAGAAGCTGCTGCTAAGCCGCATCACCTTGCGCGGTTTCATCGTCACCGAGCATATGGATATGTGGCCGCAAGGCCTGGCCGAGATGGGCAGGCTGGTCGCATCGGGCCAGGTCAAATACCGTGAAACGATTTCCCAGGGCCTGGCCTCGGCGCCGGAAGCCCTTATCGGCCTGCTGCAGGGCCACAACTTCGGTAAACAACTTGTGAGACTTACCTCATGAAAAACTTCCAAGGCAAGGTTGCAGTCATCACCGGGGGCGCGAGCGGCTTTGGCCGTGAATTCGCGCTCAAGGCCCACTCGCTCGGCATGAAGCTGGTGCTGGCGGATGTGCAGCAGGACGCGCTCGACGCCACAGCCGCAGAACTGCGCGCGCAGGGCGCCCAGGCCGTGGCCGTGCGCTGCGACGTGCGCAAATCGGCCGAAGTGCAGGCATTGGCCGATGCGGCGATGCGCGAGTTCGGCGCGGTGCACCTTGTCTTCAACAACGCCGGCGTCGGCTTCGGCGGCCTGCTGTGGGAAGCGACGGAAGCGGACTGGGACTGGGTGATGGGGGTGAACGTCTCGGGCGTGATCCACGGCGTGCGCATCTTCACGCCCCTGATGCTCGAGTGCGCCCGGCGCGACCCGGACTACGAAGGCCACATCGTCAACACATCCTCGATGGCGGGCGTGCTCTGCCCGCCGGTGATGGGCGTCTACAACGTGTCCAAGCACGCCGTGGTGGCGCTGACCGAAAGCCTGTATCACGACCTGGCGCTGGTGCAGGCCCCGATCGGCGCCTCGGTGCTGTGCCCGTTCTTCGTGCCGACCGGCATCCACCAGTCGCACCGCAATCGTCCTGGCGACACGCCGATGGAAGGCAAGCCGACCGCCAGCCAGATGGCGGCGCAAGCCATGGTGACCAAGGCGGTTACTTCCGGCAAGGTGTCGGCGCACGACGTGGCCGAACTGACGTTCGCCGCCATCGCGGGCGACAAATTCTACATCTTCACCCACCCGCAAGCGTTGGACGGTGTGGCGCAGAGGGCCCGCGACATGGTGGCCCGGAACAATCCGGCCGATCCCTATGAAGCCACGCCGCAGGTTCGTGAGGCCCTGCGCGCAATGTTGTGAGAGAATGCGCGGCATGACGACAACACTCCGCTTTGGCGATTGGGCCGCCATGCAGGCCGACGCGACACCGATCCGCATCGAAGTCTTCGTGCGGGAACAGAACGTGCCTGCCGACCTGGAAATGGACGACAGGGATGCCGTGTGCCTGCACGCCGTGGCCTATGATGCGGCCGGCAAGGCGCTCGGGACTGGGCGCCTGCTGCCTGATGGCCATATCGGCCGCATGGCTGTGCTGCGCAGCGCGCGCGGTGCGGGAGTGGGCGGCGCCATCCTCAAGGGCTTGATGGAAAAGGCCCGCGAGCGCGGCGACACCAGGGTTGTCCTCAGCGCCCAGACCCACGCGGCGGAGTTTTACCTGGCCCACGGCTTCGCCATGGCAGGTGATGTCTTCCACGAAGCGGGCATTCCCCACATCGAAATGCACTACGAATTCTAGGAGTTGAAAATGAAACGTTCGATCATCGCGCTCGGTGTCTGCGCAGTGTTTGGCGCGGGCTTCCTCGCCGGTTCCATCAGCCCGATCCAGGTGGCGCAAGCCCAGGTTGGCGGCGCAGGCGTGCAATGGCCGGCCGCCGCTGCAGCTCCCGCCACGGCCAACGGACCGACCCATTTCTATGCCATCGACACCGGGACCCGTACCTTGATTTCCTGCTCCCGCCAGGGCAAGGAAAAGCCATCCTGTGTGCGGGAGCAGCTTCCTTAACGGATCTGGACTTCGTGCAGTTGTGCCGGGGCGTCCGCGTACAGCTTGACCACGGTGGAACTGCGCGTGCCGTAGTTCGGCGACTCGATCTTCACGGCTGACAGCAGCCGTTCCAGCTCCAGCGGCACCCCGGTTTCCGGCAAGCGCATGTCCGGCGCCCGGGTGGTGTCGGAGAGCATCTCGAAATAGGCGTCTTCCGGCGCGCCAAGGCACAGCAGGCTGGCGAATTGCGCCTTGGTCTTCAGTACTTTCGGCCATGCCGAGTCGAGCAGGGCGTTCGACAGGCCATAGATGCCCGGCTCCAGCGGCCTGCCGTTCCGTGGGTCGTCATTTCCCTTGTTCGAATACCAGACCAGTTCCTTGCCATCGCACAGGACAAGGTTGAAACCGTTGTATTCGCCCGCGCCCGGCGCCACCTGCGCCACGTATTCCTGCGCTGTCATCCCGCCGGCCAGGAAATCGGCCACCAGTTGGCCGCGCGATGGCGCCAGCGGGTTGTGTTCCTGCGGATTGCGCACATTGGTGATCGCCGCAAAGCGCGAGGGGCCGGCAGCGGCTGCGCCAGCCGGGTCGCTTGGCCGCGTGATCCCCATCCAGCTGCCGCCGGCCTTGAGGTCGCGGCCGGCATAGATGTGCGGCGCATCCGGCCACGGTGCCGCCGGCGTCGTATCGCGGTCGTAGAATTCGTCGCGGTTTGCCGCCGCGATGAGGGGCACGCCAGGCACCACCTGCCAGGCAAATACGATCAGGCACATGGCGGCATATCCTCGAATACTTCGACGTGGCGCGGCCCTGCGATCCAGCGCGCCAGCCCGGCTTGCGCCGCCGCTGCGTCGAGCACGACAAGGAATGCGTTGCCGGCGCCCGGATAAACCTCCATCCAGGTCTGCACGCCGCCGGGTGCTTCCGGGCGCCGCTTGAGCTGCGCGCCCACCCCATGCGCCGCCGACAGCGACGACTGCATGGCGATAACCGCCGCCTGCAGGCCAGCCGCCTGTGCGGCCTGCACCTTGTAATACACGTAGAGGTCCATGTTCAGACGTCGAGCTTGTCCAGCAGGTAGGGCAGGGGCTTGAACTGCAAAGCCGGCCCGCTGGCCGAGCCGAAGCGCACGTCGCCCGCTTCCAGCGCTTCCAGCTTCATCTCCACCAGGGCATCGACGCCGCCTGCGCCGTTGCGCGCCGTGTTGACCACCATGCCGCAGGGCTGCTCCGGATCGGCCGGCGAGAATACCTCGGCGCCCGGGGCCACCGATGCATCGGCGATGGAAGCGAGCGCGGTGCGGCGCTTCAGCTTGCCCAGGTACTGGCTGCGCGCCACGATTTCCTGGCCCGGATAGCAACCTTTCTTGAAGTTCACACCGCCCAGCAACTCGAAATTGACCATCTGCGGCACGAACTGCTCCTGGGTGCCCGGGCCAACCTGTGGCACGCCCGCATGGATTTCAGACAGGCGCCAAGCCTCGTTGCCGCCCACCACCAAACGGTCCTTCAGCACGGAAGCGGCGGTCGACGCCGCTTCCGGCGACGCCAGCCACAGGTAGCGCGGCGCGGCGAAGGCATCGGCCACGCGCAGTACCGTGCCCAGCGGGTGGTCGATCTTGCTGAACGGCTTGGCCGGCAGCACGTCGAACCAGGTCTGCAGCACAGCCTCCGCATCGTCGCCGCCAATGGCCAGCGTCACGTACTGGTCGGTGACATCGGCCGGCTTGGTCTTGCTGCGCAGGATAAACATTTGCAAACGCTTCTGCACCGCCGGCTGGATTGCGCGCGGCAGTTGCAGGAAGATCGATTCTTCGGTCTTCCACATCAGGAAGGACGCCAGCATGCGTCCCTTCGGCGAGCAATAACCGGCCAGGCGCACCTCGCCCAGGCCCAGGTGTTCGACGTCGTTGGTCAACTGCTTATGCAGGAAACTGGCCGATTCTTCGCCGGTGAAGGCGATCAGGCCCTGGTCGGTGAGCGGGGCAACAAAACCGGTCGCGAGCTGGCTCGTGCTCAGTGTTTCTTGTTCCTGTGTCAAAAGTTGATTCCAGTTATTCATAAATTCCCATATTCTGGCGATGAAAGCATTATCATTACGGCCTTCATTATAGTGATCCCGCGCAAATTCCGCCGGGGGCTTGGAAAACGCTGTCGTCCAGGCTGAAACTGGTTCAAGATTGGATTATCGAACGGGCATTTGGAAATGGCGTTTATCAAGAAGTCGATCACACTGGGTATCCTGGCCGCGGCCGGGGCCGTGGGCGGGTTTGCCTGGTGGGCGGGCCAGCCTGTCATTGGCCAGGAGCCTGCCATTGAGTTCACCATCAGCAAAGGCAGCGGGGCCAGCGCCGCCGGCCAGCAGATGGCCGCTGCCGGCGTGCCGATCCAGCCGCTGATGTTCAACCTGCTGGCGCGCGTGACCGGCAAGAGCGGGCAACTAAAGGCTGGCACGTACGAGCTCAAACCTGGCACGACGCCGATGCGCCTGATCGGCCAGCTGGTGCGCGGCGAGTTTGCCCAAGAGTCCCTGACCATCATTGAAGGCTGGACCTTCCGCCAGATGCGCCAGGCCATTGCCGCGCATACCGGCTTAAAGCACGATACCGCCGAGCTTAGCGACCGCGAGCTGATGGCGCGCGTCAACCCCGAATTCAAGGATCCGGAAGGCCTGTTCTTCCCTGATACTTATCTGTTCGCCAAGAATTCCAGCGAACTGGCCATTTTCCGCCAGTCGCACAGCATGCTGATGAAGCGCCTGGGCGAAGCCTGGGAGAAACGCGATCCCGGCCTGCCCTACAAAACGCCCTACGAGGCGCTGACCATGGCGTCCATCGTGGAAAAGGAAACCGGCCAGAAGTCCGAACGCAATATGATTGCCGCCGTGTTCGTGAACCGCCTCAAGCTGGGCATGCTGCTGCAAACCGACCCGACCGTCATTTACGGCATCGGCCCCAGGTTTGACGGCAATATCCGCAAGAAGGACCTGGAAACCGACACCCCCTACAATACCTATATGCGGGTCGGCTTGCCGCCGACCCCGATTTCGCTGCCGGGCGTGGCTTCGCTGACGGCTGCGCTGGCACCGGCCAAATCCGGCGCACTGTACTTCGTGGCGCGCGGCAATGGCACCAGCCAGTTCTCCGATAACCTGACCGATCATAACCGGGCGGTCAACCAGTACCAAAAACAATAAATGACAACACGCGGTAAATTCATCACTTTCGAAGGCATTGACGGCGCCGGCAAGTCGACCCATATCCAGTTCGTTGGCGAGCTGGTCAAGGCACGCGGCCTCGAGCTGGTCAGTTCGCGCGAACCGGGCGGCACGCCGCTGGGCGAGAAGCTGCGCGAATTGTGGCTGCACGAAACCATGCACGTCGAGACTGAAACCCTGCTGGTATTTGCCAGCCGCCGCGAACACGTGGCACAAGTGATCGAACCGGGCCTGGCGCGCGGCGCCTGGGTCATTTCCGACCGCTTTACCGACGCCAGCTTTGCCTACCAGGGCGGCGGCCGTGGCCTGAGCCGGGAAAAACTGGACATCCTGGCGCACTGGGTGCACCCCAACCTGGAACCGGACCTGACCATCCTGTTCGACGTGCCGCTGGATGTGGCGCGCGCCCGCCTCGATGCGACGCGCGAACTGGACCGTTTCGAGCGCGAGCAAGCCGATTTCTTCATGGCTACCCGCGCCGAGTACCTGCGCCGCGCCGCCGAGGCGCCGCAGCGCTTCCGCGTCATCGATTCCACCCGCAGCATTGCCGATATCCAGGCCGAGCTCGCCCGCATCGTGGGAGCGCTTGCTTGAGCGGCCAGGTCTATCCATGGCAGCAGGGCGCCTGGCAACAGCTGCAGCAGCTGCGCCAGCGCATGCCGCATGCGATCCTGTTCCACGGCGCCAACGGCATCGGCAAGGCCGACTTCATCGAGCAGTTCGCCCAGGCGCTGCTGTGCGAAAACGCGCGCCCGGACGGCCACGCTTGCGGCGAGTGTCCAAGCTGCGGCTGGTTCCAGCAGCACAGCCACCCGGACTATCGCCGCGTGCGGCCGGAAATCTTCGAAGACGAGCCGGGCGAGGGCGAAGAGGGCGAAGACAAGAAGGCCGCCAAGAAGGCGCCTTCCAAAGAGATCAAGATCGAGCAGATCCGCGCCCTGGCCGATTTCATGAACATCTCGACCCACCGCCAGGGTTTGCGCGTGGTGGTGCTCTATCCGGCCGAAGCGCTGAACATGCCGGCCTCGAATGCCTTGCTGAAAACGCTGGAAGAGCCGCCGCCAGGCACGGTGTTCCTGCTGTCATCCAACGGCCTGGACCGCGTGCTGCCGACCATCCTGTCGCGCTGCCGCAAGTTTGCCATGCCGATGCCTTCCCATGCCGAAGCGCTGGCCTGGCTCAAGGAGCAGGGCGTGCCCGATGCCGACAGCTGGCTGCGCGAGCAGGGCGGTTCGCCGCTGGCCGCCGTAGCTGCCTCTGAAACAGGCAACCGCGAAGAATTGGACGCTTTACTGCAGTACCTGGCCCGTCCGAGCGTGGAGGGAGCCCTGAAAACTGCCGACAAATTGCAGAAAGTACCACTCAGCGCCTTGGTATCGTGGCAACAGCGCTGGCTTTACGATCTGTTTTCGTACAAACTTGCAGGTAACATCCGTTATTATCCCCGTTACCAGCGCGAGCTGGCCGGACTGGCGGACAAGGTGAACATCAGCCGCCTGATGGCAGCGGTCAAGGGCGCCAACGAAAGGCGCGCGACGTCCGACCATCCGCTGTCGCCGAAACTGTTTATTGAAGATATGCTTCTTGACTACACTGCTTGCTGTAGCTGAAGAAAGGAAAAAATGAGCGCAAGCCCAACCGAACCAGGTGCCGCGGCCGTCAACCGGCCAACGGTGTTGTCCCTCGCAATCAAGGAAAAAGCGGCCCTGTATGCGGCCTATATGCCTTTCCTGAAGCATGGGGGCATGTTCGTGCCAACCCAAAAGCCATACAAGATTGGCGACGAGATCTATTTGTTGCTGACCTTGATGGACGATCCTGCCAAGTACGCGATCGCCGGCAAGGTCGTCTGGATCACGCCGCCCGGCGCGGCCAATAACAAGACGCAGGGCATCGGCGTGCATTTTCCGGACGACGAGACCGGCACCCGTACCCGCCTGCGCATCGAAGAAATCCTGGGCGCTGCGCTGCGCTCGTCCCGTGCCACCCACACGCTTTAACGCATGACGAAGTTGCGCCACCCACATTTCCGCCACCGCCTCGCCACACTCGACGACCTGCCGACGATTGTCGCGATCTACAACAGCACCGTCGCCTCCCGCGAAGTGACAGCCGATACCGAGCCCGTGTCGCTTGAATCGCGTCTGCCGTGGTTCCACGAACACGAGCCCGGCCGCCGGCCGCTGTGGGTGATCGAGGAGGCGGGGCGCGAGGGCATCATTGGCTGGATTTCCTATTCGAACTTCTATGGCCGTCCCGCCTATGCGGGCACGGCGGAAGTATCGATCTATATCGACCAGGCGTGGCGCGGAAAGGGCGTCGGGCGCTATGCGCTGCAGGAAGCGATTGATTTCGCGCCGCAGGTAAACGTGCATACCGTGCTCGGCTTCATCTTCGGCCACAACAAGCCATCGCTGGCGCTGTTCGAGAAATTCGGGTTCGAGACCTGGGCCACGCTGCCGCGCGTCGCCAACCTGGACGGCGTCGAGCGCGACCTGGTCATCCTGGGCAAGCGCGTCGCTTAAATCGCGCCCGCCAGCCGGGCAATAATGCCCAGGACCAGGGCCAGGATGGATAACAGCGCACTGAAGGTCCAGCGAAAACCGCGCTGCATCTCCTGGCGCAGCTCAGCAATTGCACGTTCCCGCGCCTCGCGGACCTCCCGCAGGCCAGCGTCCAATGCCTGGCGCTGCTCAGCGAAGCCGGCTTCCATGACACGACGTTGCTCGGCAAAACCGGCCTCCATCACCTGACGTTGCTCAGCAAAACCGAGCGCCATTGCCGCGCGCAGTTCGTTTTGCATTTCTTTTAGGATGGCAATTTCCGTTTCTGCTTTCGCCATGCGTTCCTCGATATCCATAGCGCCTCCATAGCATGTTTCCGCTACTTTGGCGTAGCTGTATTCCGAATGGTTTTGACTTTGGACAGGCTGGGTCCTGAAAAGTTTCGGATAAAATGCCGGGATGTTTATCGATTCCCACTGCCATATCGACTTCCCGGAGCTGGCTGCCCGGATGCCTGAAATCCTCGCCAAGATGGCGGAAAACAAGGTCAGCCACGCGCTCTGCGTGTCGGTCGACCTGCCGGACTTCCCGCGCGTGCTGGCGCTGGCCGAGCAGTATCCGCATATTTACGCCTCGGTCGGGGTGCATCCCGATTACGAAGACACGCCTGAACCGACGGTCGCACAGCTGGTCGACCTGGCTCGGCATCCGAAGATCGTCGCCATCGGCGAAACCGGCCTTGACTACTACCGTCTCGAAGGCGACCTGGAATGGCAGCGCGAGCGTTTCCGGACCCATATCCGCGCCTCGCGCGAGTCGCGCAAACCATTGATCATTCACACCCGTTCCGCCTCGGAAGACACTATTCGGATCATGCGCGAAGAGGGCGCCGGCACCGGTCAGGGCGGCGTGGCAGGTGTCATGCATTGCTTTACCGAATCGCTGGAGGTAGCGCGCGCGTCGATGGAGCAAGGCTTCTATATTTCCTTCTCGGGCATCGTGACCTTCAAAAGCGCCAAGGAGCTGCAGGCAGTGGCGCTGGAAGTGCCGCTGGAACGGATGCTGATCGAAACCGATTCGCCCTACCTGGCGCCTGTACCGTACCGCGGCAAGATGAATGAGCCGGGCTATGTGGCCCACGTTGCCGAATTCATTGCCAAGCTCAAAGGCATCCCGCTGGAAAAGGTCGCCGAGCAGACTTCCGCCAACTTCTTCGACTTGTTCAAGGCGGCAGCCTGATGATGAGCCGCCGCGCCGCGCTCGCCTTCCTGGCCGGAGCTGCCTCGGCGCTGCTCGCCGGGCTGGCAAGCGCGAACGCGGCCGGAGAGGCGTTCGACGCCGAAGCCGAGCAGGTCGCGTTCTTCCGCGCTGTCCAGATCGACGACGACCGCACCGTCAAGGCCGTACTGGCGCGCGGCCTCGATCCCAACCTGCACGACCCGCAGCGCGGAGAGACCGGTCTCATCATTGCGATACGCAACGACGCAATGCGCGTTGCCAGGCTGCTGCTCGCGCAGCCGGGCTTGAGAATCGATGAACAGTCGCCGAACGGCAATACGGCCTTGATGATGGCAGCTTTGCAAAAGAACAAGCCCGCCGTGCTCGCCATCCTGGAGCGCGGTGCGCAGGTCAATCGCCCCGGCTGGACGGCCCTGCATTACGCCGCCGCGTCCGGCGACCTCGACATCATGAAGCTGCTGCTCGAGCGCCACGCCTACATCGACGCCGCGTCGCCGACTGGCACCACGCCGCTGATGCTGGCCGCCCGCGAAGGACAGGAAGATGCGGTCAAGCTCCTGCTCGATGAGGGCGCCGACGCGCGCCTGAAAGACCGAGCCTGGCGCGAAAATGCCGCCGAATTTGCCATCCGCGCGCAAAAACCGTGGATCGCCGAGCAAATCCGCCAGCACCTCGGCGGCAAATAAGGCGGTATTTCCCTTTCATATCGTGCAAATGGCCAGGCGTGCCTGGGGCGACAATCCTGTTGTCGACAACCCACCGCGCGCCCGCGCCACTGCCATGCTGAACGAACGCGAAATCGAAAGCTGCTACCTCGGCCAGTTCATCCCGCTGCACTACCATCACAATATGCTGATGGATGCCAACCGCATGCACAACTTCAAGGCCGCCATCGATTATGTGGTCAAGCCGGGCATGAAGGTGCTGGAACTGGGCGGCGGCACCGGCGTGCTGTCCTTTTTCGCGGCGCAGAAGGCCGACAAGGTGTATTGTGTTGAATTTAACCCGGACATGGTGCAGGAAGCGCGCAAGTTCCTGGCAATGAACAACAATGGCGAGCGCGTCGAAGTGGTGCATGCCGATGCCTTCGAATACCTGCCGCCGGAGCCGGTCGATGTCGTCATCTGCGAAATGATCCACGTCGCCATGTTGCGCGAAAAGCAGGTCGAGGTCATCGAGCATTTCAAGCAGCGCTACCTGGAACGCTTTGGCGGCCCTCTGCCTGTGTTCATGCCGGAGGCGGTGCTGATGGCGGTCCAGCCGGTCCAGCAGGAATACGATTTCGACGGTTTCCTCGCCCCGATCGTGCAGTTCCAGCAGCCGGGCCAGATCCAGAATGCCACGGTGGAACTGTCCCAGCCCCAGGTCTATGCACTGATCGACTTCACCCAGCCCAACGAAATGCTGTATCGCTGGGAAGGCCAGTTCATCGCCGAAAGGGACGGCCAGCTCAACGCGCTGCGTTTCATCACCAAGAACATCCTGGCTGTCGTGTCCGAACGCAACAGCACCATCGACTGGCTGAACCACTACATGACCTTGCCGCTTGCCGAGCCGGTCCAGCTGCGGGCCGGCGAGGCCGTGCAAGTCAGCTTTGCCTACCGTGCCGGCGGCCAGATCCAGTCCCTGCAAGCGACCATGCGCGCGGTCGCCCTGCGCACCACGGCCGCCTTGCCGGCCTTTGCAGCTTGACCCCGCTTTTTCGCTCTCTGTCGGCCTAATCTGCATTTGGTCGCATGTCCGTTGTCCGGGCCGGACGTCCGCTTTACAGTTGCCTCAACTTCAATCGGAGGTGCTGGAATGTTCGGCTTCATCTTATGGCTGTTGTTGCTGTTCCTGTGCTGGCCACTGGCCTTGCTTGCCCTGGTCCTGTATCCCATCGTCTGGCTGCTGTTGCTGCCGTTCCGCTTGCTTGGCATCGGTGTCGAAGCGGTGTTCGAACTGCTGCGCGCCATCGTCATGCTGCCGGCGCGCGTGCTGGGTGGTTCGCCGCGCTAACCGCCTGGCGCGGCATTTTGCATACCGCCAGTATCTAAAGGTTTTATGCGAAGCCGGCGGAAATTTTTCCGGCCCGTATCGTAAGCGCACTGTGGCAATCGCGCTGCTACGATGGCCCATCGAATAACAACGATGGGCGGGGCAGACAATGGGGCAATTCGAATATCCGCGGCCGCAACTGGTGCGCGATCAATGGCAGTCGCTCAATGGCGAGTGGGAGTTCGAGTTCGACGACGAACACAGGTATTGCCTGCCTTCGGACGATATTCCCTGGTCGCGCCGCATCAATGTGCCGTTTGCGCCGGAGTCGGAACTGAGCGGGATCGGCGACACCGGTTTCCATAACGCTTGCTGGTACCGCTGCCGTTTCAAGGTCGAACAGCGCGGCGCCCGCACGCTGCTGCATTTTGGTGCCGTCGACTACCAGGCGCGCGTGTGGATCAACAACCACATGGTGGCCGAGCACGAAGGCGGGCACACTTCCTTCACGGCTGACATCACCGACGAACTGGTCGAGGGCGAGCAGACCCTGGTGCTGTTCGTGGAAGACGATCCTGCCGACTTGAACAAGCCGCGCGGCAAGCAGGACTGGCAGCTCGAGCCGCATTCGATCTGGTACCCGCGCACCACCGGCATCTGGCAAACCGTATGGCTGGAAAACGTCGGGGCCACCTATATCCGCAGGCTGCGCTGGACACCGATCTTCGACGGCTATGAACTCGGCTGCGAAGTGCTGGCCGGCGGCGACGCCGCGCCCGGCCTGACGGTAGAAGTCAAGGTCTGGCTCGGCGCGAAGCTGCTGGCCGCGGACCGGTATTTGATGGTGGGCCAGGAGGCCAACCGCAAGATCGCCTTGTCGGACCCAGGCATCGACGATTCGCGCAACGAGATCCTGTGGAGCCCCGAGCGGCCCACCTTGCTGGACGCCGAGCTGACCCTGTACCGCGATGGCCAGATACTGGACCGCGTGCGCTCCTATACCGCCATGCGTTCGGTGTCGATCAACCGCGACCGCTTCATGCTGAACGGCCGGCCCTACCACCTGCGCCTGGTGCTTGACCAGGGCTACTGGCTGCAAAGCCTGATGACCGCACCTTCCGACGAGGCTTTGCGGCGCGATGTCGAGCTGGCGAAGGCGATGGGCTTCAACGGCGTGCGCAAGCACCAGAAGATCGAGGACCCGCGTTACCTGTACTGGGCCGACCGCCTTGGCCTGCTGGTCTGGGAAGAGATGCCGTCGGCCTACGCCTTTTCGGCGCGCGCCATGACGCGCCTGCTGCATGAATGGAGCGAGGCGATTGAGCGCGACTACAGCCACCCCAGCCTGATCGTCTGGGTGCCGTTCAACGAATCCTGGGGCGTGCCCAACCTGACCGCCGTGCAATCGCACCGCAACGCAGTCGAAGCGCTCTACCACCTGACGCGCATGCTGGACCAGACCCGGCCCGTGATCGGCAATGACGGCTGGGAGGCTTCGGCCACCGACATCCTTGGCATCCACGATTACGATCCCGACCCGGAGCGTGTGCGCCAGCGCTATGAAGTGACCGATCCGGTGCGCACCCTGTTCGACCAGCGCCGCCCGGGCGGGCGCATCCTCACGCTGGACGGCTTCCCGCACCGCGGCCAGCCGATCGTGCTGACCGAGTTCGGCGGCATCGCCTTCGACCCGAACGCACCGGCCCACCATACCTGGGGCTATTCGCGCCAGAACACGGCCGAGGGCTTCCTCGAGCACTACCGTTCCTTGCTGAAGGTCGTCAACGAAACCATGATGTTCAGTGGCTTCTGCTATACCCAGTTCGCCGACACCTTCCAGGAAACGAACGGCCTGCTGAACGCCGACCGCACGCCCAAGATTCCCCTCGAGCTGATCAGCGCCGCGACGCGCAACGTGCAATAGGTGCGCCGTGACGACCCCCGCCTGCCATCCCTTCGCCACCTTCTGGCAAGCCGGCTATGAGGGCGCCGACCACGTCAACCATGCCGGCCAGCCGCAGGACATGAACCTGGTCACCGGCCATTTGCAGCGCGCCCGCGCCGACTATGAGCTGCTGGCCCGGTTCGGCATCCGTACGGTGCGCGAATCGATCGGCTGGCGGCTGGTCGAGCGCGACGGCCAGTTCGATTTCTCGCCGCTGCTGCCGCGCCTGGAAGCCGCACGCGCGCTGGGGCTGCAAAGCTGCTGGACCTTCTGCCACTACGGCTGGCCGGAAGACGTCGACATCTACAGCGACGACTTCGTGCCGCGTTTCGTGCGTTTTTGCCAGGCCAGCGCGCGCTTCCTGGCGCCCTGGCTGGGCGAAGAGCCGGTGTACTCGCCGATGAACGAGCTGTCCTTCACGGCCTGGGGCCTGTCGGTGCATATGTTCCGCTGCCTGAACATGTACCACGAGCGGGCCGGTGAACTGGGCAAGCGCCAGCTGGTGCGCGCTTCCATCGCCGCCATCGACGCCATTCGCGAGATCACGCCGGGGGCGCGCTTTTTCCAGTGCGACCCGCTGATCCACGTCATCGCGCCCAAGGACCGTCCCGACTGGGCGGCGCAGGCCGCCGGCTGGACCGCTTCGCAATACGAGGCGCTGGACATGCTGTGCGGCCGCGTCGAACCGGAGCTTGGCGGGCACCCGCGCTACCTGGACCTGGTGGGCGGCAACTATTACCACAGCAACCAGTGGGAAAGCGGCACCAATATGCGGCTGTGGTGGCACCTGGACGACCCGCGCCGCCGGCCCCTGTCCGACATCCTGGTCGAACTGCACCAGCGCTACGGCCGGCCGGTGCTGCTGGCGGAGACCAGCCATGTCGGCAGCGGCCGCGGCACCTGGATCAGGGAAATGGCGGAGCAAAGCATGATGGCGCGCGAACGCGGCGCCGAGGTATGCGGCATCTGCCTGTACCCCGCCATCGACCGGCCCGACTGGGAAAACGCCGAGCACTGGCACCACAGCGGGCTGTGGGACCTGGACCGCGACGGGCCCGATCCGCTGGCCCGCGTCCTCGTCGCACCGTACGCCACTGCATTGCGCCAATCGATCCGGCTGACCGACAGCCTGTGTGAAACCAAGGAGAATGCCATGCAAACGTTGATTGTTTTCTGCCACCTGCGCTGGGATTTCGTATACCAGCGTCCTCAGCACCTGCTCACCCGCCTGGCCAAGTACTACAAGGTGGTGTTCGTCGAGGAGCCGGTGTATGAGGAAGGGGAGGCACGCATGGTCATGTCCCATCCCGCACCGAACCTGACGGTCTGCCAGCCCCACACACCGGTCGACGCGCGCGGTTTCCACGACGACCAGATCCCGCTGCTGCAGCCGCTGGTGGCGGCCCTGGCGCCGGACGGCGAGGAAGTGCTGGTCTGGTTCTACACCCCGATGGCGCTGCCTTTGCTGCAAGCCCTGCATCCTTCCCTGGTCATCTATGACTGCATGGACGAACTGAGCGCCTTCCGGAACCCGCCCAAGCAATTGCTGCAGCGCGAGACGGCCTTGCTGAACATTGCCGACCTGGTATTTACCGGCGGGCCCAGCCTGTACGAAGCCAAGCGCTCGCGCCACGACAATGCGCATTGCTTCCCAAGCAGCGTCGATGCGGTGCATTTCGAGCAGGCGCTGGACCGCAGCAACGGCCACCCGCTGCACACGGCCATCCCGCGTCCGCGCCTGGGCTTTTTCGGCGTGATTGACGAACGCTTCGATGCCGAACTGATTGCCGACATCGCCGATGCGCATTCGGACTGGCAGGTCGTGCTGGTGGGCCCGGTGGTCAAGATCGACCCGGCCACCTTGCCGCAGCGCCAGAACGTGCACTACCTGGGACAGCAATCGTACAAGGCCCTGCCGCAGTTCCTGGCGGGCTGGGACGTCTGCCTGCTGCCGTTTGCGCTAAACGAAGCGACGCGCTTCATCAGCCCGACCAAGGTACTGGAGTACATGGCCGCGGAACTTCCCATTGTCAGCACTGCCATCCGCGACGTGGAACAGCCGTATGGGGACATCGTGGCAATCGCTCATGACCACAACGAGTTCATCTGCCATTGCGAGGCGGCGCTGGCCCAGGCACCTGAGCAAGCGGCGGCGATGGCGGCGGCCATGCGCGAGGTGGTGGCGCGCACCTCGTGGGATGCAACGGCTGACCGCATGCACGAACTGATCGACCAGACACCGCCAGGCGGCAAGGCGGCGCGCCTGGCCGGCAAAGGCGCCCCGCGCAAGCTGGCCGGCGCCAGCGCGGCGCCCAACGTCAACCCGCTGCGCGGCTCGGCCAGCGGCCAGTCGTTCGGCAGCATCGTGATCGGGGGCGGACCGACCGGCCTGTCCGCCGCCTACCACGTGGGCGCGGACAACCTGCTGCTGGAGCGAAACGAGACGGTGGGCGGCTGGTGCCGCTCGATCGAGGAGGGCGGCTTCACCTTCGACCATGCCGGCCATATCATGTTTTCCAACGATCCCTACGTGCTCGAACTGTACGACAAGCTGCTGGGCGACAACCAGCATTGGCAGATGCGCGAAGCCTGGGTCCACAGCAAGGGCGTGTATACCCGCTATCCCTTCCAGGGCGCGCTGTATGGCCTGCCGCCGGAAGTGATCAAGGAGTGCATCGTGGGCGCCATCGATGCGCGTTATGGCGATGCCGGCAGCGGCCAGGCTTGCTCCAGCGTGGAAGTGGAGGACTGCTGCGCCGACGGCGGCGCCGAGGCGGCCAAAGCCAGCCAGGAAGCGCGCGCAGCCCAGACCGAGAGTTTTGAAGACTTTATCTACAAGGCATGGGGCAAAGGCATTGCGAAGCACTTTGCAATTCCCTATAACCGCAAATTGTGGACGGTGCCATTAAGCGAAATGGAAACCTCCTGGCTTGGCGGCCGCGTGCCCCTGCCGGACCTGTCCGAGATTATCGAAGGCGCCTTGCGCCCGGTGCCGCGCCCGATGGGGCCGAATGCCCGCTTCGGCTATCCGCGCCGCGGCGGCTTCCAGGCCCTGATGAATGGCTTCCTGCCCCTGATCCGCGGCAAAATCGAAGTGAATGCGGAAGTGGCGCAGGTGCTGCCCGAGGAGCACGTCGTGACGCTGGCTGATGGCCGGCGATTCAAGTACGGCAACCTGATCAGCACCATGCCGCTGCCGGAACTGGTCAAGCTGATCGGCGCAGCGGCGCCGGCGGAAGTGCGCGAAGCGGCGCACGGCTTGCGCCATATCTCGATCCGCTGCGTCAATATCGGCATCGCGCGCAGCGATGTGACGGACAAGCACTGGATCTACTACCCCGAAGACAGCATCTTCCATCGCATCTTCGTGCAAGGCAACGCCAGTCCTGAATGCAATGCGCCGGGCGGCTTCGGCTTTACCTGCGAAATCTCTTATTCGCCATGGAAACCGCTGCCGCTTGATGGCGACGCCTTGATCGAGCGCTGCATTGCCGATGCGGTCAAGGTCGGCTTCCTGCGTGCGGACGACAAGGTGGTGGTGGCGAACCAGGTCGACATGCCGGTGGCTTATGTCGTCTACGACCACCAGCGTGCGCGCAACGTCGCCATCGTGCGGGAATGGCTGGCGCAGCATGACATCCTGCTGGCCGGCCGCTACAGCGAATGGGAGTACTACAACTCCGACCATGCTTTCCTGGCCGGCAAGCGCGCGGCCGAGCAGGTGGCGCGCCTTCGCAGCCGGGCTGCACCGAAGGCGTCCTGACCATGAAGATCACGCAACTCAGCACTTATCGTGTGCCGCCACGCTGGATGTTCCTCAAGATCGAGACCGACGAGGGCATCAGCGGCTGGGGCGAACCGGTGATCGAAGGCCGTGCGCGCACCGTGGAAGCGGCGGTGCACGAGCTGGGCGAGCTGCTGGTCGGGCGCGATCCGGCGCAGATCAGCGACCTGTGGCAAGCCATGTACCGCGGCGGCTTCTATCGCGGCGGTGCGGTCTTCATGAGCGCCATTGCCGGCATCGACCAGGCTTTGTGGGACATCAAGGGCAAGGCGCTGGGGGTGCCGGTGTACCAGCTGCTTGGCGGCAAGGTGCGCGAGCGCATGAAGATCTACAGCTGGGTGGGCGGCGACCGGCCGGCCGATGTGGTGGCGGGCATCCAGACCTTGCGCGATATCGGCCTGAATACCTTCAAGATGAACGGTACCGAGGAAATGGCCATGCTCGACTGCGCCACGGCGGTGGACGCGGCCGTCGAGCGCATTGCCGGCATCCGCTCCGCCTTCGGTTACGACATCGAGTTCGGCATCGACTTTCACGGCCGGGTGGCCTGGCCGATGGCCAAGCCGCTGCTGCGCGCGCTCGAGCCCTACCGCCCCTTGTTCGTCGAAGAGCCAGTGCTGGCCGAGCAGTCGGAGTATTACCGCCGCCTGTCCGACATGACCAGCATTCCGCTGGCGGCCGGCGAGCGCATGTTCTCGCGTTTCGAATTCAAGCGCGTGCTGGAGCAGGGCGGACTGGCGATCTTGCAGCCGGACCTGTCGCACGCGGGCGGGATCAGCGAATGCTTGCGCATCGCCGCCATGGCGGAAGCCTACGACGTCACGCTGGCGCCGCACTGCCCCCTGGGCCCGGTGGCGCTCGCGGCATGCCTGCAGGTGGACTTTGTCTCGTACAACGCCGTGCTCCAGGAGCAGAGCATGGGCATCCACTACAACAAGGGCGCGGAGCTGCTCGACTATGTACACAATGCGGGCGACTTCCGCATGGAGGGCGGCTACATCGACCCCTTGCCCCTGCCGGGCCTGGGTGTCGACATCAATGAAGAACGGGTCATCGAGGCCAGCCGCGCAGCGCCCGACTGGCGCAATCCGCTGTGGCGGCACGCCGATGGCAGCGTGGCCGAATGGTAGCGCCAGCCTGCCTGCTGGGCATTGACTGGGGCACGAGCAACCGGCGCGCCTATGTCATCGGCGCGGACGGGAGTTGCCTGCGCAAGCACGAGGACGCGCAGGGCGCCCTGGCGGCCCAGGGCCATTTTGCCGAGTCATTGCAGGCGCTGCGCCAGCTGCTCGAGCTCGACGCGCTGGTGCCGGTCGTCATGTCGGGCATGGTAGGCAGTGCGCAGGGCTGGCAGGAAGTGGCTTACCTCGATAGCAGCGTGCCGCTGGCGCGCCTGCCCGAGACCCTGGTGCCGGTCAGCGGCGCGCCAGGCTGCTTCATCGTGCCGGGCTACTGTTATCGCGAGCACGGCAGCATTGACGTCATGCGCGGCGAAGAGACCCAGCTCTTCGGCGCGCATTTCCTCAGGCATGGCGACGGCTGCTACGTGCTGCCGGGCACGCACAGCAAATGGGTGGAAGTTGCCGACGGCAAGATAGCGCGCCTGACCACCTTCATCACCGGCGAATTGTATGCATCCCTGCGCTCATCGGGAACCCTGGCAGCACTGATGGCCGAGGGCCATGCCGACGCAGATGCCTTGCGCGCCGGCGCCAACCGTGCGCAAAGCGCCGAAGCCCTGAGCCATACTCTGTTTGAAGCGCGCGCCCGCGTCGTGGCGGGCGATTCGAACGCAGGCGAAACGCGTTCCTATGTCAGCGGCCTGCTGATCGGCACGGAGTTCGCGGCGCGGCGTGAAGAGGCGCCCGCTGCAGCCGGCAGCATGCCTGTGCTGCACCTGATCGCCTCGGCCGAGCTGACTGCGCCGTACCGCGAGGTCGCGCAAATGCTCGGCTACGCGACAGAGTTGATTGACCCGGACCAAGCCTATTGCGCGGCCCTGGCTCGCTTCATGGAGGCAATCTGATGAGCGCAATCGACGAGTACCAGCCGCCGCTGGTTGCGATTCTTCGCGGACTGACCGCTGCGGAAGCGCCGGCAGTCGCGGCAGCACTGTTCTACAGCGGTTTCCGGATCCTGGAAGTGCCGCTGAACCGCCCGGGCGCCCTGGAATGCATCCGTCTGCTGGACGGCATGAAGCCCAACGATGGGTTGGTCGGCGGCGGCACGATGACCAGCGTCGCCGACGTGGACGCGGTCCACGCGGCCGGCGGCCGCATCATGGTCGCGCCGAATTTCGACCCGGCGGTGATGCGGCGCGCGCGCGACCTGGGCATGCTGACCCTGCCGGGCGTTGCCACGCCGACCGAAGCGCTGGCGGCGCTGGCGGCGGGCGCGGATGCGGTCAAGTGGTTTCCCGCCGAGACGCTGGGCCCGAGCGGGCTGCGTAGTGTCAAGACCATCCTGCCGCCATCGGCAAGGGTGTGGCCGGTCGGCGGCGTCAGTGCCGGCAACCTGCATGAATGGGTGCGCGCCGGCGCCGACGGTTTCGGGATTGGCGGCCGCTTGTATGAGCCGGGCATTGCCTTGCCCGAGCTCGAGTCGCGGGCGCGCGAGCTGATTGCCGCCTGGCGCGCCCGATGAAGCCCTGTGTCGAAAGCCGCTTGTTCGGGGAGCTTGCCAACGGCGAGCCGGTCATGGAATTCACGCTCGATAACGGGCAGGGCATGCTGTTATCGGTGCTTGACTACGGTTGCATCATCCGTAGCTGGCGCGTGCTGGCACGGCATCGTCCACCGCTCGATTTTGTGCTGGGTTTCGATACCATGCTTGACTACGAACGCGACACGGCCTATTTCGGGGCCGTGGTCGGGCGCTTCGCCAATCGCATAGCGGGCGGCCGCTACGTGCACGATGGCCGCGTGGTGCAGCTGACGCAAAATGAAGGCGAGAATCACCTGCATGGCGGCCGGCGCGGATTCCACAAGCAAAGCTGGCAGGGCCACGCGAGCAGCGACAACGACGCGGCGCGCATCAGCCTGTGCCGCCTCAGCCGCGACGGCGAAGAAGGCTATCCGGGTAACCTGCTGGTCATGGTCACCTACGAGCTGACGACAAGCGGGGAGCTGCGCTGCAACTACCAGGCCGTGTGCGACCGGCCGACGCCAGTGAGCATCAGCCAGCACAGCTACTTCAACCTCGCTGGCGAGGGCGACATTCTCGGGCACGAGCTGCGCCTGGACGCTGCCCACTACCTGCCGGTGCGCACGGGATTGCTGCCGAGCGGGCAGGTGAGGGAAGTGGCCGGCACGCCGTTCGACTTTCGCCTGAAGCGCCGGATCGGCAGCGCGCTGGCAGAGGCGGATGCGCAACTGGCCCTGGCGCGCGGCTATGACCACAATTTCGTGCTGGCGGGAGGGCGCGGCCCGCAGGCCTGCCTGGCTGACCCCGCGTCCGGGCGCCAGATGGAGATCTATACCGATTGCCCTGGCTTGCAGTTCTACAGCGGGAATTACCTCGATGGCGCGCTCGGCGGCAAGGGGCGCGACTTCACACGCCATGCAGGCCTGTGCCTGGAGCCGCAGCATTTCCCCGACGCGCCGAACCAGCCCGGCTTCCCGAATGCGTTCTGCGGCCCCGGCGCCCCCTACAGCGCAAGCACGCGCTATGTCATCGACAGGTGGAGGTGAATGTGGAGCTGATCGTGGATGCCCAGAATGCCTTGGGCGAATGCATTGTCTGGTGCGAGCGTACGCAATCCCTGCTGTGGACCGATATCCTGGGGCGCCGCCTGTGGCGGCACCGGCCCGCGACCGGGGTGACGCAGCAGTGGGAGATGCCGGAGCGCCTGGCGTCGTTTGCGCTGGCGGCGTCGGAAGGCCGTTTGTTGCTCGGCCTGGAAAGCCGGCTGGCCTGGTTCGACTTTGCCGCTGGCGAGGTGATGACGATCGTGGAAGTGGAGAGCGACGTCCCCGGCACGCGGCTCAACGACGGCCGTTGCGATCGCCAGGGCCGTTTCGTGTTCGGCACCATGAACGAAGCGATCGGCAGGGCGCCGATCGGGCGCTTCTACCGCCTCGGCCACAATCTGCAGCTGGAAACGCTGCCGCTGGCGCCGGTTGCGATTGCCAACAGCATCTGCTTCAGCCCGGATGGCGCCACCATGTATTTCTGCGACTCCCTGAGCGGCATAATCCGCTGCTGCGATTATGGCGATCAAGTGGCGGGCGAACGCATCTTCGCCCATTTGCCGCCCGGCTGCGGCGAGCCCGATGGCTCTGCGATCGATGCCGACGGCTTCCTCTGGAATGCCGAATGGGGCGCCGGCCGGATCGTGCGCTACCGTCCCGATGGCAGCATCGAGCGCGCGGTGGCGGTGCCGGTCAGCCAGCCGACCTGCCCCTGCTTTGGCGGCCCCGGGCTGGACCAGCTGTTCGTGACCAGTGCCCTGGTGGATTTGCTGGAAAGCGAACGCTATGCCGGCGGCGTGTTTGGCATGCCGGTGACCGACGCGGTCGGCCTGCCGGAAATGCGCTTCGGCGCTAGAATGGGGGATGACTCAGCAATTTGAACACTTCAAGCCGGTTGCCCTGAACCAAGCCAGCCGCCTGCTCAACCACGGCCCGACCGTACTCGTCACCAGCGCCCATGAGGGCCGGCGCAACATCATGGCCGCTGCCTGGTCGATGCCGGTCGAATTTACGCCGCCCCGCATTGCCGTCGTGATCGACAAGCTTACCTTCAGCCGCGAGCTGATCGCCGCCAGCGGCGTGTTCGCGGTCTGCATCCCCGGCGCCGCGGCAGCCGACCTGGCATACGCCGTTGGCACGTCGAGCGGCCGCGAAGGCGACAAGTTCGCCCGCTTCAGGCTCGACTCCCGGCCTGGCACGGCCACCGGCGCGCCGCTGCTCGCCACCGGCTGCGTGGCCTGGCTGGAGTGCCGCCTGATCCCCGAGCGCCATGCCGAAGACGCGTACGACACCTGCTTCGCACAAGTGGTGGCGGCCGCTGCCGATGAAAGAGTCTTTTCCGACGGGCACTGGTCGTTCCGTGACGACAATGCCGATCTGCACACCCTGCACCATCTTGGTGCCGGACATTTTGCGCGTGCGAGTGCGATGATAAAAGCGAAACCGTTCCCTTGATTTCTTGTTGAGCCGCCCAATCTTCGCACTCCTGTTACTGATAGAATCGAAGATGCCCGCAAGGCATCGTTCAAGGAGATTGTGATGAGCCGCAAGACACCTATCGAGCGTTACCGCAACATCGGCATCAGTGCCCATATCGACGCTGGCAAGACCACGACGACGGAGCGCATCCTGTTTTACACCGGGGTCAACCACAAGCTGGGTGAGGTGCACAACGGCGCCGCGACCATGGACTGGATGGAGCAGGAGCAGGAACGCGGCATCACCATCACCTCGGCAGCGACCACCGCCTTCTGGAAAGGCATGGGCGGGAACTTCCCCGAGCACCGCATCAATATCATCGACACGCCGGGCCACGTCGACTTCACGATCGAAGTCGAACGCTCGATGCGCGTGCTCGATGGCGCGGTCATGGTATATGACTCGGTCGGCGGCGTGCAGCCGCAATCGGAAACCGTCTGGCGCCAGGCCAACAAGTACAAGGTGCCGCGCCTTGCCTTCGTCAACAAGATGGACCGCGTCGGCGCGGACTTCTTCCGCGTGCAGCGGCAGATCAAGGACCGCCTGAAAGGCACTGCCGTGCCGATCCAGATCCCGATCGGCGCCGAGGAGAATTTCCACGGCGTGGTCGACCTGGTCAAGATGCGCGCCATCATGTGGGACGACGAGACGCTGGGCGTCAAGTTCACCTACGAGGACATTCCCGCGAACCTGAAAGAGCTGGCGCAGCAGTGGCACGACCATATGATCGAAGCCGCCGCCGAGGCGACGCCCGAGCTGACGGAGAAATACCTGAATGGCGAGACCCTGAGCGAAGACGAGATCAAGGCGGCGCTGCGCGAACGAACGATCCGCAACGAGATCGTGCCGATGCTGGCCGGCAGCGCATTCAAGAACCGCGGCGTGCAGGCGATGCTGGATGCGGTGATCGAGTACCTGCCGTCGCCGGTCGACGTGCCGGCCATCGCGGGTCACGACGAAGACGACAACGAGATCGAACGCCATCCATCGGACGACGAGCCGTTCTCCGCGCTCGCCTTCAAGATCATGACCGACCCGTTCGTCGGCCAGCTGACCTTCTTCCGCGTCTATTCGGGGATCGTGAATTCGGGCGATACCGTGTACAACCCGACCAAGGGGCAGAAAGAGCGCCTGGGGCGCATCCTGCAGATGCACGCCAACGAACGCAAGGAGATCAAGGAAGTGTTCGCGGGCGACATCGCCGCTGCCGTGGGCTTGAAGAACGTGACCACCGGGGACACGCTGAGCAATCCGGACAAGGTGATCATCCTGGAAAAAATGGTCTTCCCCGAGCCCGTGATTTCACAGGCGGTGGAGCCGAAGACCAAGGCCGACCAGGAAAAGATGGCGATCGCCCTGAACCGCCTGGCGCAGGAAGACCCGTCGTTCCGCGTGCATACCGACGAGGAATCGGGCCAGACCATCATGTCCGGCATGGGCGAGCTGCACCTGGAAATCCTGGTGGACCGCATGCGCCGCGAATTCAGCGTCGAAACCACGGTAGGCAAGCCGCAGGTGGCCTATCGCGAAACCGTGACCAAGGCGGTCAGCGATATCGAGGGCAAGTTCATCAAGCAATCAGGCGGCAAGGGCCAGTATGGCCACGTGGTGCTGAAGCTGGAACCGATGGAAGCGGGCAAGGGGTTCGAGTTCGTGGACGCCATCAAGGGTGGCGTGGTGCCGCGCGAGTTCATTCCGGCGGTGGAGAAGGGCATCCGCGAGACGCTCAATACCGGCGTGCTGGCTGGCTATCCGGTGGTCGACGTGCGCGCCACGCTGACTTTCGGCTCCTACCACGACGTGGACTCGAACGAGAACGCCTTTCGCATGGCCGGTTCGATGGCCTTCAAGGAAGGCATGCGCAGGGCTGACGCGCAGCTGCTGGAGCCCATGATGCACGTCGAGGTGGAGACGCCCGAGGAATTCATGGGCAATGTGATGGGCGACCTGACCACGCGGCGCGGCATGGTGCAGGGCATGGACGAAATCCCCGGGGGCGGCGGCAAGCAGATTCGCGCGCTGGTGCCGCTGGCGGAGATGTTCGGCTATTCCACTTCGCTGCGTTCGCTGACGCAGGGACGGGCGACCTACACCATGGAGTTCCAGCACTACGCGGCGGTGCCCAAGCACATCCTCGACCAGGTGGCGACGGCGCGCGCCGCGTCGAAGCACTAGGCCGGTTCGAGCAAGGCCGCGAATTCGTCGGCCGGGACAGGGTGGCCATACAGGTAGCCCTGTCCCTGTTCGCAACGCAGCAGTTTGAGCAGCTTGGCTTCTTCTTCGGTCTCGATCCCCTCGGCCACGACCTTGAGGTCAAGGTTGTGCGCCAGCGACACCACCGTGCTGACCAGGCCCATATAGCCCGCATCGAGCGACATGCGGGTGACGAAGGAACGGTCGATCTTCATCACGTCCACCGGCAGGCTGACCAGATAGGACAGCGAGGAATAGCCGGTGCCGAAATCGTCGATGGCCACCGGCACATCCAGCGCGCGCACCTTATTGAGGATTTCGACCACGCGGTCATGGTCCGAGACCAGGGAGCTTTCGGTAATCTCGATCGACAACGGCTGCTTGTCGGCGCCGGCCGTGTGCAGGGCATGCTCGATGTCGCTGAACAGGGAATCGCAGCGGAACTGGGCCGGCGCCACGTTGACGGCAATTTGCGGCGGCTGCAGCCCGGCATCGTGCCAGGCCCGCCAGTCCTGCATGGCGCGCTGCATGACCTGGCGGCCAACGGCGATCACCAGGCCGGTGCGCTCGAGCTCCGGCACGAATTCCGACGGCGGCACCAGGCCGCGCAGGGGATGGCGCCAGCGCACCAGCGCTTCGGCGCCGGTCAGCTTGCCGGTGCGCAGGTCGATTTTCGGCTGGTAGAAATTGACGAACTCCTGGCGTTCCAACGCGTCGCGCAATTCCACTTCAAGGCTGATCTGGCGCGCCACCACGCGGTCGGCGGCGCGGTCATACTGTCCGAAACGCAGGTCGAGGTCGCGTGCCGCGGCCAGCGCGTCCCAGGCCTTGACCAGCAACTCGTCGGCCGTGGTGCCATCGTCGGGCAGGGCGGCGGCCCCGGCGTTGATGGTGCACCAGATCTTGTGCTCCTTGACCTGGTAGGCGCCTTGCAGCATCGGCACCGCCGTCTCGTGGATGAATTCCGCGGCAGTCTGGGTACCGTGCGCGGGCAGGAAGACTGCAAAGCGGCCGACGCCGACGTGGGCCAGCAGCATGCTTTCCGCGACCACCGAGCGCAGGCGCTGGGCGATATGGCGCATCAGGCCGACGGCGGCGGCATTGCCGTAGGCGGAACTGATTTCGTCGAAACGGTTGATGTTGACCAGCAGGACCGTGCCGCGCGCGTCGGAAGCGGCCAGGGCGGCAATCTCTTCCTCGAACTGCAGCCGGCTTGGCAGCCCGGACAGCACATTGGTACGCGCCAGCCGGTGCATTTCCTGGGCATTGACCAGGCGCTCGATCCCGTAGCTCAGCTCGTTGCTCAACTCACCGGCACGCTCGCGATAGAAGGCGTCGAAATGCTGTTCGCGGCGCGAATAGAAAGTCGCCACGCCCCAGGGCTGGTTGTTGACGAACAGCGGCACCGCCATGCAGGACGCGATCTCGTGGCCCTTGCGCGAACCCGACTGGACGCGACCGGTGGCCAGCACATGGGCCGCCAGTTCCGCCGCCAGCCAGTCCGGCGGCGTTTCGCCGGCGCTCCAGTGGCGCTCCTGGCCTTCGCGGCTGGCCGAGGCAAACAGGTAGAGCGTGCCATCGTCGGCGCGGCGGCTGATGGCGGCGCAATCAAGGCTGGGCTGGTGCGCTGCCAGGCGGCAGGCATCAAGGCACAGCTGCTCCAGCGTGCGCGAGCGGGGGATCAGGGCGCTCATGCGCGACAGCAGCACATAAAAATTGTCATGGCGGATCAGGGCGCGTTCTTTTTCCACCTCGGTGGTGACGTCGATCGCGGAGCCGCCGGTAAAGGATTCGCCATTCACGTGAATGGGGAATTTATGCACCAGCCAATGGCGCTTGCCTTCGTCGGTTGTCTCCATGGTCTTGGTGACGTCCGGATTCTCAGGCGCGCCGTCCTGCTGCTCGAGGCCGCTTCCCATCACGTAATTGCCGGCCGCATCCCTGATCCAGAGCGGGGCCGGTGCGTGCTCGGCGAACCCGGCCAGGAAACCCCTGGCCCGGGCCAGCCCCTGGCGCAGGCTTTGCTGGGTGCGCAGGCAATGGGCGATATCGGCCAGCGCGGCATGCTGTTCGGGAGAATGCTTATCCGGCAAATGGCTGAACAAGAGCTGCTCATCCTCCAGTGCCTCGGCCGGCACCGGTTTTCCACACACAAATCCAGCCAGCCGCTGTAATTCCTCCAGCGAGCTGGACTGCAAGTGTTCAATGGATGTGCGCTTGTTCATTTGAATCACATCAGTTTGAACTTGAGCTGCACGGAGAGAGCGCCATGCAAACGTTCCTTGTATGTAGGTACGATAGCAAAGTTAACGCCAACGCGTTGGTATTCCACGCTGATCACTGGAATTGCCGCGAGGAACCATCCGCCATCGCGCATTTTTGGATAGCCATCGAAGCCGCCGATCACGGCGCCGAGTCGCACCGGGCCGATTGCCCAGGGCTGGTAATACACGCCGGCGTAATTCGACATCTGGCGGTCGCTGTTGTGAAAGCGCCCTGCAGTCACTGAGGCAACAGTGGAAAAGCGGTATTCCGCCCCGAAGCCGGGATTGGTATCGTCGAAGCCTTTGTCGCGCTGGAAGTGATAGGAGTAGAAGCCCGGATTTACCCAAAGTTCGGATAACGGCTGGTTTTCAATCACGCTAAAGGTGTCGGCAAGCGCCGGCATCGACAGGGCAGCAAAGGTAGCCCCAATGAAAAGCTTTTTCATTTATTTCCAAAAATTTAATGACTGCCGGCCAATTATAGCGTTTGTGTCATTTCTTTAGATTTCAATTGCGGGCCTTGGCATGAACAAATTGCAAAATCGTTGTAATTAAGTCATCCCCATCGACTGGCTTGGCAACGAAGCCGTTCATGCCGGCGGCATCGCATTCGGCGCGTTCGCCGATGGTGACGCCGGCGCTCATGGCAAGTACGGGCACGTCCAGGCCCAGTTCCTTGCGGATTGCCTGGGTGGCGCTGAAGCCGTCCATCACCGGCATTTGCACGTCCATCAGGACCAGGTCCACCGGCGGCTCGCCATGGCGCAGGAAATCGACAGCCTGCGCCCCGTTCTCGGCGATATGGACGTTGGCGCCGACCGCTTCCAGCATGCTGCGCGCGACCAGCTGGTTCAGCGCATTGTCCTCGGCCAGCAGGATGGATTGTCCTGTGAGCACCTTGCTGCCGCTGCTGAAGGCGCCCTGTTGGGCGCCTCCCTTGTCGGCCTGGGTGCTCAGGGCGTAGAACAGGGCGGAACGCGTCAGGGGGCGCAACAGCTCGGGGTCGGGCCGCGGGCCGCCCGTTGTATCCTGCGCGCCGCTGCGCACGCAGATACGTTGCGGCACATCGCTTGCACGCGCGGTACCGGCGAAGCTGCTGTCATAGATCAGCAAATCGTAATTGGCGCGCGCCAGGGCGGCGCCGATCCCGGCCGCGGAATCAACCGTGTCGCAGCGCCAGCCCCAGCGCGCAGCCAACTGCACCACGTCGTCGTGCAAGTGCGGCCCGGGGTCGGCGTACAGCACGCGCCAGTTGCGCTTCGCCCCGGTCAAAGCGTACGGGTCGGGCAGGTCGCCCTCGCGCAGCGGCATCAGGAAGGTGAAAGTGGTGCCGCGGCCCGGCGTGCTCGCTACTTCGATCGTGCCGCCCATCATCTGCACCAGGCGCTGGGAAATCGCGAGCCCCAGTCCGGTCCCCCCATAGCGCCGCGCCATTGAAGCGTCGGCCTGGCTGAACGGTGTGAACAGGCGTTGCAATTGCTCGGGGCTGATGCCGATGCCGGTATCGCTGACTTCCCAGCGCAGCATGCCGGGGTCGGCCGGATCGCGGCTGGCATGCACGGTGACGCTGCCGCTGTCGGTGAACTTGAGGGCATTGCTGACCAGGTTGAGCAGCACTTGCTGGATGCGCTGCACATCGCCGTGCTGCGAGACAGGCACGTCCGCATCCACGCACAGGGACAATGCCAGGCCCTTGTCGGCGCTGGTCATGGCCATCACGGCGGCCAGTGCGCACAGCACGTCCTCGACCAGGAAATCGTCGTCGACCAGTTCCAGCTTGTTGGCCTCGATCTTGGAGAAATCGAGCACATCGTTGAGCAAGGCAAGCAGGGAGCGGCCGGCACCGGAGACCATGTCGAGATATTGGCGCTGCTCGGCATTGAGCGGCGTCCGGGCCAGGATCTGGCTGACGCCCAGCACCGCATTCATCGGCGTGCGCAATTCGTGGCTGACGTTGGCGACAAAGGCGCTCTTGGCGGCACTGGCCGATTCGGCCTGGGTCTTGGCGTCGTTCAGTTCCTTCTCTGCGGCCTTTTCGGCTGTGACGTCGCGCATGATCATGGCGTAGCCGATGCAGTGGCCATGGTCGTCGCGCACGGGGAATAGCTGTTTCAGGCCGAGGAAGGTGCTGCCGTCGCGCCGGCGGCGCAGCGAGGTTGCTTCATACTGGCCGTGTTCCAGGGCCAGGGTCATGCTGGTGATCGCATGGCTTTCGGTCGACAGGACCTGCAGGGGCTGGCCGACGATCTCTGCCGCCTTGTAGCCGAACAGCTTTTCGGCGCCATCATTCCAGGTGGTGATGGTGCCGGTCGGGTCGAGCAGCACGATGGCGTGGTTGCGGATGTGGGAAGTGAGCAGCTTGAAGCGCGCTTCCGATTCTTCCAGGCTGGCAGTCTGTTGCTCGAGCTGCTTTGCCGACTGGTCCTTGGCCCGCAGGGCGGCAATACGTTCATGCACCAGGTTGCGGCTGGCGCCGAAGAAGAGCAGGCTGATCAACGTGCCCATCACCAGCACCATGAAGGATTTGCCCTGGTCAACCGCGGCGTCGAACAGGGCGGTCGGACGTACATTCAAGGCCCAGGACTGGCCGTTGTCGCCGGCCGGCACGTACTGCAGGCTGGAAAGGCGGGTGAAGCTCTGTCCCACGCTGCTGCCAGTGCTCGTGTACATCAGTTGCCCCTTGGTGTCCTGGAAGTAGACGTCGAGGCGCACCTCA
Source organism: Pseudoduganella sp. R-43 (assembly GCF_049913255.1). Taxonomy (NCBI): domain Bacteria; kingdom Pseudomonadati; phylum Pseudomonadota; class Betaproteobacteria; order Burkholderiales; family Oxalobacteraceae; genus Pseudoduganella; species Pseudoduganella sp. R-43. The sequence continues at coordinate 3,752,544 of NZ_CP183988.1, read as the reverse complement.
CGCAGGTCGCTGCCAAAGATGCCTTGCATGAGGTCGCCCATGCGGAAGGGACTGTAGACAAAGCCCTGCAATTCGCGATGTCCAGCGCTGTCTTTTCTATAAACCGGATTGAACATCAGGAAGCCGACCTGCTTGGGGCCTTTGATCTCCTGCACCAGCGTAATGGGGCCGCTGGCAGTCATTTTGCCCGTTTGCATGGCCGCAACCATGGCGTCCCTGCGCGTCGGTTCGGACATCATGTCGTAGCCGATCGCGAACTTGTTGCGTTCCGATTGCGGCTCCAGGTAGACGATTGCTGCATGCAGGTCGCGGTCGCCTTCCGGCCAGACCTTGATTTCCTTGTTCAGCGCGGCAACGGCGCCAGCTGGCGCAAAACGCGCATACCCCATGCCGAGCACGCCCGGATACTGCTTTGGCAGCTCCAGTCCGGTCACGAACTGCTGCCATTCTTCGCGCTCGACGCTATAGGAGGCATCGAACAGCGCCGTGCCGGCACGCAGCAGGGATTCGTAGCCCTCCATGCGCAGGCGGATGGTTTCGCGCACATTGTCCGCGGCACGCTGGAACCGCTCGCTGGTGCGGGATTCGGTGTCGTAAGTGATCCAGCCCCAGGCGCTTACGGTCAGCGTCATGCAGGCCAACAGGATCAGGATCGGGGTCCAGACGTAGCTTTCCGCGAGCCCGGGTTCCTCCTCCGTGGCCAGGACCCAGGCCAGTATGCTGCTGATCGCGAGGTAGGTCGAGAGTGAGAGCAGCGAATGGTGCAGGACGCCGGAAACAAAGGGCCCGTGGTCCATGACCGTGGCCGGTATCGCGATGCCGGAAATGATGGCGAGCGCGATGCGCACCATGGAACGCCAGCGCTTCACTGCCGCCAGGCCCAGGAAGAACAGCAGGCAGTAAGGCAGGAACTGGGCTGCAGCGAGATGCGAATCGCTCAGGAAGACAGCCAGCGTGGCAATCGCCAGCGCAGCGAGGAAGGCCCATTGGCCTGGCGACCATTGCGGCCAGGCTGGATGGGTGGGAATGGCCATCGCCAGCGGCGCCAGCAGCAACATTCCGAGGAAGTCGCCGGTCCACCAGGTGGCAGCGACTTGCCAGGTCAGTGCCGGCGGGATGATGCCGGACAGTTCGAGCGAGACCACGCCAACTGCCGCCGATGCAAGGGCGGCGACAGCAGCCACTGCGCCGAACTTGTATACCTCACGCTGGTTATTCAGAGCCATGCCGGCGATGCCAAGCCTCTGTGACAGCCAGTTGGCCACCAGTGCCTCTGAGGTATTGCCGATGGCAATCGTCAGCGAGACTGTCAGCAGCACCGGCAAGGAGGCGACGTTGTTGTTATGGAAGACAGCCAGGTTGGCGAAGAAGGCACCGGCGAGGATCGCAGGCCACAACTGCCGTCCAAAGCGCAACAGCAGCACCAGTGCGAAGCCCGATGGCGGCCAGATCGGGCTGGCATTGCTTTGCGCCAGTGCGAGCATCAGGCCAAGCCGCGCCAGCAGGTAATACGCTCCAGTAGCGAGCAGCAGGACTGTCAGCGTACGCAGGCGAAGTGGCATGGTGCGGAGAGCGGGTCAGTGGTGATGCCTTTATATCATGGAAGATGTACAAGGCTGAAATGAAGTTGTCACATTTGCCCCGTAGCATGTCAACATGCAATTGACTCCAGAAAATCGAATCCGCTTGCGCGGCACGGTATTTGGCAAGACCGAGGCGGGCCGGGTGGAATTTGTCCAGCGTAGCGCCGGGCTCTCGGCACGCCAGCGCTCCGTGCTGATCCTGATCGACGGCCAAAAGGCCTTCGGTGAAATCGAGACCTGGCTGGGTGAAGACGAAATGCTGGAGGCGGTGGAAGCCTTGCTGCGCAAGGGACTGGTGGGGATCAGTTCGGCGCCAGCGCCGGTGCCGGCGGCAAGCCATCCTGCCGCCATCGGTACGGCAGCGCTGGCGGCGGCACGCGAATTCATGGTGGCCGCAGCGCGCAAGCACCTCGGCCTGATGGCGGCCGACCTGGTGCGCCGCATCGAACATGCAAAAGACGAAAGCCAGCTGGCCGGCGTCATCGGCCTGTGGCATGTCTCATTGAGGGAATCGAAGACTGGCAAGCCCTGCGCCGAGGGCTTGCTGGCAGAAGCGCGCGCCTTGCTGGCTTAGTTCGGCCGCTTGCGGTGGAACACCAGCGGGCTGTATGGCACCGCCGATGGAGGAGGGGAGTTCAGGATGCCCGGCTTCATGGCGCCTACCACGTGCATCTCGCACGGCTTGCAATCGAAGCGCAGCGTATAGGTGTGGTCGCCGCTGACGAGCGTCATCGGTTCCGCCTTGACCTGGCCCTGCACCCCTTGCACGCCCTTGGCCTGTTTCGGGCACAGGTTGAACGAAAAGCGCAGGCAATGCTTGGTGATCATGAGCGGCACTTCGCCCGCTTCCTCGTGCGCCTCGTAGGCCGCATCGATCAGCGCAACGCCATGCTTGTGATAGAACTCGCGCGCCTTTTCGTTATAGACGTTGGCGAGGTAGCTCAGTTGCGTATCCGGATAGACAGCGCGCGGTTCGGCGGGCGCCTTGCGCTGTGGACGCTGCCAGGCCGCCAGCCGGGCCGCTTCATGCGCGGCCACCGCATCGCGGCGCAGGGCGTTGATTGCCGATGAAGGCACGAACCAGGGCTGCGACAGTTTCAGCTCCACGTGGTCGGCCACGAACATGGTGTTGCCCAGCTTCGCCAAGCTGGCGCGCAAGCCGCTTTCTGCCTGCTCGGCATTCTGTGCCGGCTGCAGCGCCATCGGCGCATCTGTGACGCTGACGATGCCGTCTTCATCGATGATCGAGAGGCGCAGCCCGCCCTCAGTCTCGGCCAGGGTCAGTTGCAGGCCCACGTGGCGGTCGGAAGACTTCTTGTGCAGCGCCGCTTCCCACTGGTGGTCGCGGTTGCGGTGGATCACGGTGCCGACTTTCAAGCCCGGCAGGGCCGCCATTTGCTCATTCGGGAACACGCGCCAGCGCTGGCCGTCTTCGCTATCGCCCAGCTTTTCGGCCTTGTTGGCCTGGATGCCGACCGTGGTGCGCTTGTTCATGTAATTCAAGCCGTCGCCGTTGGCCATCGGCGCATTGGTGATGACGTCGATATGGTCGCCGCCCATGCGCACCACGGTGCCCAGTTCCACGCCGACGTATTTCGGCGAATCGAAGGCGCCGATATCGTCCTGGCGGCCATTGGCGAAGTAGTCGGTGTGGCCGCGGTGGAAAGTCTTGTCGACGTCGGGCGTGAACAGCACGCGGGTGCGGCCACTGGCGGCACGGGCGAACTCGGGACGGCGCTCCAGCAGTTCATCGAGCAACAGGCGGTAGTGGGCGGTGATGTTCTTCACATAGCCCATGTCCTTGTAGCGGCCTTCGATCTTGAAGGAGCGGATGCCGGCATCGACCAGCGCTTCCAGGTTGGCGCTCTGGTCGTTGTCCTTCATCGACAGCAGGTGCTTTTCAAAGGCGACGACGCGGCCCTGGTTGTCGGACAGCGTGTATGGCAGGCGGCAAGCCTGCGAGCAATCGCCGCGATTGGCGCTGCGGCCGGTGTCTGCATGCGAGATATAGCACTGGCCGGAGAAGGCCACGCACAGCGCGCCGTGTACGAAGTATTCAAGCGGAGTATCGACCTGGGCGCGAATCTGCTTGATCTTCTCGAGCGTCAGTTCGCGCGCCAGCACCAGCTGCGAGAAGCCTACGTCACCCAGGAATTTGGCTTTTTCCACCGTGCGGATGTCGCACTGGGTGGAAGCGTGGAGCTGGATCGGCGGCAGGTCCAGTTCGAGCAGGCCCATATCCTGGATGATCAGCGCATCGACGCCGGCCTCGTACAGTTGCCAGATCTGTTTGCGTGCCAGGTCAAGCTCCGAATCGTGCATGATGGTGTTCATGGTCACGAAGATGCGCGAGCGGTAGCGGTGGGCGAATTCCACCAGCGAGGAAATATCCTCGATCGGATTGCTGGCGTTGTGGCGAGCGCCAAAGGCGGGACCGCCGATATAGACGGCATCGGCGCCGTGCAGGATGGCTTCGCGGCCAATTTCCGCGGTCTTGGCTGGCGCCAGCAGTTCGAGCTCGTGATCAAGCAATGACATTCTAAGATAACCCTACAGTTGCAAGGGTGGATATTATACCGGCTCGCTGAAGGCGCGATCGCCCAGTTTTTCCTTCATGTAGTCGACAAACGACGCGATCCGCGCCGACAGTGCCGTATTGCGGTAGTAGACGGCATTGATCGGTTGCCGAACCTCCAACGTTTCTTCGACCAGGACTTGTACCAGGCGGCCGGACTTGCGGTCGGCATTGCTCAGGAAGTCCGACAGGCAGACAACGCCGGCCCCGTGCAGCGCCAGGTGCAGCAGGGTTTCGCCGCTTGAGGTGTAGATATCCGGCGTGACGTGCACGGGCTGGCCGTCGGCGTCCTCCAATGGCCAGTCGTTCAGGGTCTCCGGCTGGTTGAAGCCCAGGATCGTGTGGTTGGCCAGGTCTGCCACGTTGGCCGGCGGGCCGTGCTTTTCCAGGTAGGCGGGACTGGCGAGGATGCGCAGGCGGCCGGTTCCGATCGGCGTCGCGTGCAGGGTCGAATCGCGCAGGCGGCCAATGCGGAAGGCGACGTCGGTACGCTTTTCCATCAGGTCGGTGATGCCTTCATTGCTGTTCAGTTCAAGCTCCACGCGCGGGAAACGTTCGCGGTAGCCGTTCACCAGCGGCACGATGACGTGCAACATGAAGGGCGTCGACGCATCGATGCGCAGCCTCCCGGCTGGGCCCTGGCGGCGCAGCGACATCTTCTCTTCGGTTTCCTCCACCTTGGCGACAATGGTGCGGGCGCATTCGAGGAAAGCCTTGCCTTCCTCGGTCAGCTCGAGGCGGCGCGTGGTACGGCGGACCAGCGTGGTTTCGAGTTTCTCTTCGAGACGGGTCAGGGTGCGGCTGGCTGCGGAAACCGTCAGTCCCAGGCGTTCAGCGGCGGCGCTGATCGATCCTGTGGCCACAATGGCAATAAAGGCCTGCATTTCGTCAAGGGTAGTCTTCATATCTTTGATTATTACTCAAATGTCTTTCGCGGAAAACCCGCCTTTTCCGCAAAAGTCTTGAAGCTAGAGTGGCAGCCGAAGTCGGCCAGGCTGTCGCCGAATCCGGCGTCGCCCGCAAGGAGCTGTTCCTGACCACCAAGGTCTGGAACGACAACTTTGCCGCCGACCGGCTGGTCGCCAGCCTGGAAGAAAGCCTGGCCAAGCTGCGCACAGATTACGTCGACCTGGCGCTGATCCACTGGCCGCTGAGCAAGGTGCCGGTCGAACAATACATCAACCAAGCGCGAAAACCTGGCCAGCAACCTCCAGGACACCGCCTTCAACTGAGCGCGCAGGACATGGCCGACATCGCAGCGCTGGAACGCAACGGCCGCATGGTCAACCCGGAAGGCCTGGCGCCGGCCTGGGACTAACGCCCCGGGCCGGCACGGCTGTCGTACTTACAGCGATTTCAGGAAGGCCAGCAAGGCTTCACGGTCCGCCGGGGACAGGGCGGCGAAGCGCTGGCGGGAGGCCTCACCCTCGCCGCCGTGCCACATGATGGCCTCGGTCAGGTTACGCGCACGGCCATCGTGCAGGTAGCCGGCCTTGCCGCCATTGCCCATCACCTTGTCGGTATAGCCGATACCCCACAGCGGCGCGGTACGCCACATGCCGCCCCTGGCCTGGCCTTCGACAAAATTGTCGGCCAGTCCGGCGCCCATGTCGTGCAGCAGCAGATCCGTATAGGGGCGGATCACCTGGTTGCGCAGCTCCGCCAGCAGATGTCCCGGGCCGGTGCGCATTTCCACCGTATGGCATGCCGAACAACGCATGGCCTGGAACAGGCGCGATCCGGCGCCTACTTGCTGCGCGTCGACGCGCAATTCTTCGAGCGGCGCCACGCCTTTCGGGAAGCCGCTTGGCAGGCTGCGCTGTGCAGGAACGGCGACCAGGGCCAGGTACTGCGAGATCAGCTGTAGTTCGGCCTCGCTCACGCCGTGCTGCGCGGTGGCAGTTTTACAACCGGCAGGGTCGCTGCCGCAACTGCGATTCGGGTAGACCGGCGATGTCACTGCCATGTCCTGCAACAGTGCCGCTGCGGCCTGGTGGCGCAGCGTTGCCTTGGCGGCTTTCCAGCCAAAGCGGCCCAGGCGCACCGCGCCGGTTTCGGGATCGAAGACGAAGTTGGCGATGCCTTTGACGCCATCCGCATCCGGGGCGCTGCGGACGCGGGCCAGGATATCGGCTTCGGGAACCGCTTCCAGCAAGCCGGTGCCGATCATCGGCTGCGCGGCGCGCAGTGACGCAATCTCCGGCGCCGGTCCTTCATAGGCGAGCAGGGGCTTGCGCAATTCCACAGTCGTGCCGTCGGCCAGCGTTACCGAGCGTGCCTCGAAGCCGGAAACTCGCACGCCGGTGCCCCAGTTCTGTGGAGCGCCGGTGCTGGAGAAGGCGTTCATCTGCACCGCGGTTCCGTACAGAGGGTGCGGAAACTGCTGGCCGTCCGCTCCCGTCACGGCGACCCGCACCGACATGGTGTCCAGCTTCTGGTTGACGGCAAATGGTGCCGGGCTGCGGCCATTGTTGACGTGGCAGCCGATGCAGGCCGACTGGTTGAAGCGCGGGCCTTGCAGGCCCACCGCAGGTGTGTAGCGGTCGTTGCCGGCTTCATTATGGTCGCCCGTGGCGAAACTGGTGTGGATCAGGCGGCGGCCTTCGACAAAGCGCTGCATATTCTGCATGCCTGCATTGTTCTGCGGCTGCTGGAACATGAACAGGCCGTTGTCCGAATAGTTGTAGGACACCGAACCAAGGCCGCCCGACAGGGTCTCCGGCGGCAGCGGCACCGAATTGAGGCGCGGCTGCACGCCATACCATGGGCGCAGGCCGGTGCCGACCACATAGATCCATTCCGCAGAATAGTAGCGGATGCCGCCGCTATCGCCCTTGCCGAGCATGGACTCGGTAGTGGAAAACATGGAGGGAGAAACTTCGATCGCATCGCCCAGCACCAGCGGCCGCGCCGGGATATTGCTGCCATTCGGGAAGCCGTCTGCATCGAGCCCGTTCATGCCGGGATACTGCTTGACCAGCAGCGTGCAGGCGCCATTGATGCCTCCCGGGGCCGAGAGCTGGCCGGCCGCAGGGTAGGGCGTCGGTTTGCATACCTTGACATTGTGATCGACCAGCTCCCCCGGCGCCATCCAGCCATAACCGGTGACGCCCGGGCGGTCGATGGCGCGGAAGAAGGCAATTCCGCCGGACAGGAAATCGACCGTCGTGTACTGGTTGACGACCAGGGTAGGCTTGGTGACGCCGGGAACGCGGCTGTTGTCGACGATTTCAACGCCCCAGGTGCGGTTCTTGAAGTATTGCGGCACGAAGGTGAGGTAGTTGCCGGGGCCTTTATCGACAGCCTGCCCGGTTGCCGGATCGACGGTCTCGTTCGGGCCGTAGCCGATTTCATTCCACTCCTCGCCGCGCTCGCGGCCGTGGCGTGCGAAGCCGCGTGCGCCGAAGCGGGTGACGAGGGTGCCGTCCGCCAGCGTGAATTGCAGCGTCTCCAGTGGAGATGGCGCCGCTGGCAACGGCACCATATCTTGCCCGCTGGCCGGGAAACGCAACGCCGACGTCGCGCCGGGCTGCAGGGTGTTGTCGCTGCCCGGCGACTTGAATTCCACCTCGAACAGCGAATAGCCGTACTGCGTTGCGCGGGCAATGCCCTGCATGCGGACATAGCGGGCATTGATGCCGAGGTTGAAGAATTCTTCCGTTCCGCCCCGGCCGTTGCTGACCAGGCGCAGTTGCGACCAGTTGCTGCCATCGTCTGAGACAAGCAGGGAATATTGCTTCGCATAGGCATTTTCCCAGGCCAGCTTCATATAGCCGATGGCAGTCCGGGCGCCGAAATCGAACTGGATCCAGGCGCCATCCTCCCTTGCGCTGGCCCAGCGCGTGCTGGCCAGCCCGTCGATCGCGGCGGAGGCCGACATGCCTGCGTTCTCCACCGCAGACGAAGTTGCGGTGAGCGGCTTCACCGCAACGCCAGGCGCAGCAGGGTCGCCAGGCAGCGGTTCCGGTTGCGGTGTCGGGGTGGGGGAGGCCGGCGTGCCGGAGAACGCCTGGATCTCGACGATCGAATAGCCGTATTGGGAGGAGCGCTTGATACCCTTCATGCGCAAATACCGGCCCTGGCCAGCGAGGCCGGACCAGTCCTCGGTGCCGCCCTGGCTGTTTTGCACGGACTTGATCGTGGTCCAGGTAGCGTTGTCATCGGATACCTGAAGCTGATATTCGCTTGCGTGGGCATTTTCCCAGGCAATCCTGACGCGGTTGATGGCGACCGGCTTGCCATAATCCAGCGTCAGGTACTGGTCGTCGGTAAAGCCGCTGCTCCAGCGCGTGCCGTCGCTATGGTCGATGGCCGCAGCGGCAGACAGGTCGCCGCGTTCAACCGCAGAAGCGGTGGCGCCTGCCGGCGTCAAGGCAATTTCCGTTGTTTGCACCGCGCTCTCGGCCTTGAGCACCGTTCCCGGTGCCGTACTGTCGCTTCCATTACCGCCGCCGCAAGCTGCCAGCAGCGTGGCGAGGGCAAGGGGCAAGCCGCGGGTGATCCTGTGTTTGGTGAACATGACGCCTCCGTAAGTGGAATCCTTTCCAATTGCTGGTAGGCAATATTGTCCATCTGGACACCAAAGTCAAGCGTGCGTTGCACTTGCTAGTTATGAAGCCTGGGCTCATTGCCATCAGGCCGACGAAGATCAAGTGTGATCGCGGCTGGCAGTGGCATGGGGGGAACCGAATGAAAGTGAATTTTGCCGTCACGGCGGCGTGTGTGCTTGGCCTTCTCTATTTTGGCAGGGAGGTGCTGCAGCCTGTGGTCACTGCGCTGGTGCTGAGCCTCGCGCTGGCTCCCTTGATCCGCACCATGGGCAGCCTCGGACTTTCCCGCGTCAATGCGACCTTCGGCGCGCTGGCGCTGGTGATCGTGCTGTTTGCCGGCGCTTTCGCGATCCTGGGCGCCAATGTCATGGCGCTGACCTCGGACCTGCCCCAATACACCGCCGAAATCCGTTCCAAGTCAAAGTCGCTGGAAGAACTGGCCCAGCATCCATTGGCACGCCTGGCGCCGCAACTGCTGGAAGAGCAGCCATCGGCAAGCGCACTTGAAACGGGCCCGCGGCCGGTGCCGGTGGAGATTCGTGAACACGCCAGCACCAGCGATTCCATCGCCAAGGCCATCGGCGTGGTTTCGGGACCCCTGGGCGAGGCTTTCCTCGTGCTGGTGCTGATGATTTTCATCCTGCTGGACCGGGAAAACCTGCGGGATCGCGTCCTGCGGCTGGTGGGCCAGCGCGAAGTCAGTCGCACCATCAAAGGCCTGGAGGACGCGGCCGAGGGCGTATCGCGCTTCTTCTTCACCCAGTTGCTCCTGAACCTGACGTTTGGCGTTGTGATCTCGATCGCGCTCTGGCTGATCAGCATTCCGCACGCCGCACTGTGGGGCGCACTTTGTGCAGCACTTCGTTTCGTGCCCTATATCGGCGCACTGATCGCAGGCGCCGCAATCGCCCTGTTTGCCGCCGCCGTCGAACCTGGCTGGACGCTCGCTGTTTACGCCATCGTGCTGTTCATCGTGCTCGAAGTATTCGTCGCCAACGTGATCGAGCCGCGCGTGTATGGCCATAGCGTTGGCATGTCGCCGCTGGCGGTGATCGTGTCGGCGCTGTTCTGGGGGGCTATCTGGGGTCCGTTGGGATTGCTGCTCTCCACGCCGCTCACGCTGTGCATCGTGGTCGGCGGCCGCTATATCAAGAGCCTGGAGCCGATCAGCATCATGTTCGCGGAATCGCCCAATACCAATGAAGCGCAGCGCTTCTACCACCGGGTGCTGAGCGGCGATGCCAACGCGATTATCGAAGACGCACGCGCCTTCCTGCGCAAGTCGACCCTGGCTCGCTATTGCGACAGGGTGCTGCTGCCCGGCCTCGCCATGGCGGGGGCTGGGCTGCAAAGCGGCCAGGAAAGCCGTCTGCGCGCGACAGTCGCAATGGTGGCCGATACGCTGGACGCCGGCCACGCGCCACGCCGCGCCCGCCGCCGCAACATCTCCATGCTCGACGAGAACGTTGGCGCCCATTTGCGCCATCAGCGCGAGGAAAGGTTGGGGCGCTGGCAAGGTTCGCTGGACGTGCCCGCGCGTTCGGTCATTGTCTGCACCTCCATGCCAGGCGTGCGCGAAGAGTTCCTGAGCGAGTTGCTGGTCCTGGTGTTCCGCGATGCGAAGCTGGACGCGCGCAGCTTTGTCCTTGATCCTGCAGGACCAGAGGACGACCCGGGAGCCGACAACCTGGTGTCCACGGTCTTCATTGCCTACCCGATCGAGAGTGCGCCGGCAGCGTGGATATCGGCCGTGACCGAGTTGCGGGCGGCCTTGCCCGACGTGCAACTGGTAACGATCCGCCCGCGCGACGATGTGGGCAACGAGCACGCAACCATCGCTTCGCACGTCGACCTGGTGCTGCAATCGTTCGAAGAGGCGCTGGCGTTCGTCACGCCCAGCAAGATCGGCTGACAGCCTTTGCGGTGCGCCTGAAAAGGGCCGATAATAGCGGCCACGCTATTTTGAGCACTATTTTGGAACATTCCCATGGAAATTAAGGTCAACTTTCTCGATAAGCTTCGCCTGGAAGCCAAATTCGACGATTTCACGGTCATCGCCGACCAGCCAATCCGCTACAAGGGAGACGGCTCGGCGCCTGGGCCGTTTGACTATTTCCTGGCTTCGTCGGCCTTGTGCGCCGCGTACTTTGTGAAGTTGTATTGCTCAACTCGCAATATCCCGACCGAGAATATTCGTCTCTCGCAGAACAATATTGTCGATCCTGAAAATCGCTACCAGCAGATCTTCAAGATCCAGGTGGAGCTGCCGCCTGATATCTCGGCCAAGGACCGCGAAGGCATCTTGCGCTCCATCGACCGCTGCACGGTCAAAAAGGTGGTGCAGGCCGGCCCGGAATTCATCATCGAGGAAGTGGAAAACCTCGACGCCGATGCACAGGCCTTGCTGACCATCGACGCGGCATCCGGCACGAGCACCTACATTCCAGGCAAGGACCTGCCGCTGGAGCAGACCATCGCCAATATGTCGGGCCTGCTGGCCAATCTCGGCATCAAGATTGAAATCGCATCCTGGCGCAATATCGTTCCCAATGTCTGGTCGCTGCACATCCGCGACGCGCACTCGCCAATGTGCTTCACCAATGGCAAAGGCTCGACCAAGGAGAGCGCACTGGCCTCTGCATTGGGCGAGTACATCGAGCGAATCAGCTGCAACCATTTCTACGCCGGCGAATTCTGGGGCGAAGAAATTGCCAACGCCGACTTCGTGCATTATCCGAATGAGCGATGGTTCAAGCCGGGCCGCAAAGACGCGCTGCCGGCGGAGATCCTGGATGAATACAGCCGCGGAATCTACGACCCGGATGGCGAACTGCGTGGCTCGCATCTGTACGACACCAACTCCGGCAACGTCGAACGCGGCATCTGCTCCTTGCCGTTCGTGAGGCAATCGGACGGCGAGGTGGTGTACTTCCCGACCAACCTGGTCGAGAATCTCTTTGTCAGCAACGGCATGAGTGCTGGCAATACGCTGGCGGAAGCGCAGGTGCAATGCCTGTCCGAGATTTTCGAAAGGGCGGTCAAACGGGAAATCCTGGAAGGCGAACTGGCCTTGCCGGAGGTTCCGCAGGAAGTCCTGGCGAAATATCCGGGCATCCTGGCCGGCATCAAAGGCCTGGAAGAACAGGGCTTCCCGGTACTTGTGAAAGACGCGTCGCTGGGCGGAACCTATCCGGTGATGTGCGTGACGTTGATGAATCCGCGCACGGGCGGCGTGTTTGCCTCGTTCGGCGCACATCCGAGTTTTGAAGTCGCGCTGGAACGCAGCCTGACCGAATTGCTCCAGGGGCGCAGCTTTGAAGGCCTGAACGACCTGCCACGTCCGACTTTCGTCAGCAACGCCGTGACCGAACCAAACAACTTCGTCGAGCATTTCATCGATTCCAGCGGTATCGTGTCTTGGCGCTTCTTTAGCGCCAGATCGGACTTTGACTTCGTTGAATGGGACTTCTCCGGCCAGGGCGAAAACTCGAATGCCGAGGAAGCCGCCGCCTTGTTCGGCATCCTCCAGGACTTGGGCAAGGAGTCCTACATGGCCGTGTACGACGAGCTGGGAGCGACTGCCTGCCGCATCCTGGTGCCAGGGTATTCGGAAATCTATCCGGTGGAAGACCTGATCTGGGATAACACCAACAAGGCGCTCCAGTTCCGCAACGATATTTTGAACCTGCACCGGCTGGACGACGAGAGCCTAGAAGCACTGCTCGAACGCCTGGAAAACAGCGAACTTGATGAATACGGCGATATTGCGACCCTCATCGGCATCGAATTCGACGAGAACACGGTCTGGGGCCAGCTCACTGTGCTCGAATTGAGGCTGCTGATTAACCTGGCCCTCAACGAATACGAAGCCGCGCGCGAACTGGTCGACGCCTTCCTGCAGTACAACGACAACACGCTGGATCGCGGCCTGTTCTACCAGGCCCTGAGCGCGGTGCTCGAAGTGCTGCTGGATGAAGAGATGGAGCTGGACGATTACGTTGTCAATTTCCGCCGCATGTTTGGCGACGAAAAAATGGACGCGGTCACCGGTTCGGTCGACGGCAGTGTGCGTTTCTACGGCCTGACCCCGACCAGCATGAAGCTGGAAGGCCTCGACAGGCATCAGCGCAAGATCGACAGTTACAGGAAATTGCACGCGGCGCGCGCCAAGGCTGCAGCCAAAGCCCGTTAAGACCTGGCAGGAAGGCAGCCAAGGCTGCCAAGTGTGCAGGCGAGGGCGGTTTCCAGCGGTGTATGCGGTTCGGCGCCGAGTACATTCCGCAGCCGCTGGTTTTCCATTCGAACGGTGCGCTGCCACAGGTAGCGCATTTCCAGCATTTCACGCAGGGTTTCGTTGAACGGCGCCGCGAGGCGGACCAGCCACCAGGGAAAGGCCTTCAGCTTCGGAGGCTTTGCGCCGTGCGACTCGATTACGCTCTGGATCGCGCGTCCGAATTCGGTGCCGTCATGATCCCAATAACCGGCCATGTGATAGCTGGCGAAACGCGGCAACTTGTCGCGCATTTCGAGCAAAGCAATCATGGTGGCCGCAACGTCCGGCAGGTATGCGTACTGATGCCCAATACCGGGTGAACCTGGCAATTTGACTTCTGCCGGCACCTCGCCGGGCCGTATCATCCCTTGCGAAAGCCAGTTATTCCGGGCATTGGGTCCAAAGAAGTCCCCCGCACGGACGACGATTGTTCGCACGTTTCCACGCTCGCTGGCTTTCCGTAGCCGCGTCTCCAGTTCGACGCGAATTTTGCCTTTGCGTGTAAGAGGGCGCTGCAACGAGTCTTCACGCAGGGCCGGGAAGGCGTCGGGGCCGAAGTTGTAGACGGTTCCCGGCAAAACGATGGTCGCGCCTTGCGAGGCCGCAGCGGCAATCGTATTGTCAATCATCGGCAAGACCAGCTGGCTCCAGCCTCGATAGCCTGGCGGATTGACGGCATGGACGATGACAGAACACCCTTCAGACGCCCTGCCGACATCCAGCGCGTTCATTGCGTCGCCCTCAATCCATTCGACGCCGTCAGCCATGCGGTTTGCTACGCCCAGGCCACGTTTCAGCGCACGAATTGTCCAGCCTCGCGCCACGAGTTGGCGAACCATTTCGCCGCCGATTCCACCGCTCGCGCCGAGTATCAATACCGATTTTCGATCCATGACATGCTCCCTTGAGTTGACGATGAAGCAAATTATGGCCAAACTCAGGCCCAACGAAAATTCCCTAAATCCTTGTAGCGGCTATACAAATTTGTATGACAAAGTCGATTCCCTGGGATCTGTACAGGACCTTTTTGCACGTTTTGGACGCCCAGTCCTTATCCGGCGCCGCGCGATCGCTGGGATTGACGCAGCCAACGGTCGGGCGCCACGTTTCCGAACTCGAGTCCGGCCTGGGTTTGGCCTTGTTTACGCGCTCCCAGTCAGGGCTGCAGCCAACGGAGGCCGCACTGCAGTTGCGGACCCAACTCGAAGAAATGCAGCACGCCGCCGCGTCGATAGAACGCAGCGCCCACGGACACAGTGCCGTTCGCGGCGCCGTAAGGATCTCGGCAAGTGAAGTCGTAGGCATAGAAATCCTGCCATCGATCCTGGCGCCGCTTCGCGCCAAACATCCTGAACTGGCGATCGAACTCGTGCTGAGCGATGCAGTCCAGGACTTGCTTGGTCGAGAGGTCGACATCGCCGTGCGGATGACGCAGCCGCAGCAGGATCTTTTATTGGCGCAGCGCGTCGGTGAGGTCGCCGTCGGTTTCTACGCGCACAGGGATTACTTGGCGACGCAAGGCGAACCGAAAAATGTTGCGGACCTCGCGCGTCACAGCTTGATCGGATTCGACATGGAGACGCCATTCCTGCGGGCGGCCAGCGCAAAACTGGGCGCTTGGAAGCGTGAAGGGTTCGCATACCGGACAGACAGCAATCTGGCGCAAATGGCCTTGGTCCGTGCAGGCGCGGGCATTGGCGCATACCAGGTTGGACTGGCGGAGCGCGATAAGACTCTGGTTCGTGTCCTGGAAAAGGAAATGCACATGACAATGACGACATGGATCACCATGCATTCGGATTTGCGGCACAGTGCACGTTGCAAGACGGTTTTTGATGCCTTGGCGGTTGGATTGAAGGATCTATGGGAATAGCCATAACTTCGCATAATCTATATTATGTCAAATGCTGCGTGGCCGTTATCGCCCTTACGCCGGCCCATCGTAGCGCTCAGCAGTCAAACGCAAAGTTGATGACCGCGCTCTAACCAAATTCTCTGGACCGAAGCCGCCTAATCTTTAGAACGAATTGATAATTCCTCTCACAACAGCGTCTGGAATATGACAATAAGCAATCATTTATTACCAGATGGACAACCAGGGTGCTTACTGGCAAAATCGGCACCCTATGAAAATTCCAGCCCTATTCCTCAAAGTCTCCGCCTCCCTGTTATTCGCTACCATTACTGGCTGCGGGAGCGGCGGGGGTAGCAGTTCTTCCCCTAGTACCGAAGCTAATACGGCGCCGCAGCCATTCACCTTGCTAAGCAGCCAACCTGGTGACAAGGCGGCCAACGTGGGGCGCGAAGCTGCGCTAACGTTGACCTTCAGCGAGCCAATCGATGCAGGCACAGCCAACGCGAGCGCGCTCAAGCTTTCTGGCCCGGATGGGATTGTCGTACCAGTCACCGTATCGGCGACCGGCAACGAACTTCGGGTACTCCCCACCACACTTCCTCTTCCAGGCAACACGACATATCAACTGGACCTTGGCGCGACCATCGCCAGTACCAATGGACGAACACTCGGAGCAGCGACGAGCCGGAGCTTTACGACAGCGGCACAACATTGGGCTGCTGCGTCGAGCAAAGTTAGTGGCCTGAGCTATTTCACAGCCGGGACGGCGCCGGTGATAGCTAATGATGGCAAGGGGAATACCGTCGCTGTCTGGTACGCAGTGACCGCCCCCAACACAATATATTTCAGCCTGCTCGATGCACAAAAGAACAGTTGGAGCGCCCCGGCGCCTCTATATGTTGCTGCCGAATCCAATCCCATTGGTGGCGTGCAAATGGTGAGCGCACCAACAGGGGACGTCTACCTGGGTTGGAACGAGTACCGGAATGGCGATTCCGCTTTTCTACTGAAGCGCTATCGTGCCGATCTCGCGACGTGGGAAGCAGCGACCGAAGTAAGCGTGGTTCCCGCCACCGCGAAGTTCGACGGGACAGTTATGGCTGCAGATCCATCTGGAAAGTTGTATTTTTTCAGCCAGGCCTACGGATTTGCCACTGCGCCGGGTTTGTTTGCGTCAAGCTACGATCTGAAGACATCCACATGGAGCCCTCCAGTGCGCCTGGACACCGCGTCTAGCAACTACTTCTACGGTTATGCCTTGGCAGTCGACGGTAGCGGCAATGCTGTCGCGGCATGGGTCGAGAATGGATTGAAGGTCTCGCGATATAACAAGAGCGATGGCTCTTGGAGTGCCCCTCTTGAACTCGACAAATCTGCTGTGTATGGGCTGCGACTCGCTGCATCGGCAAACGGCAATGTTGCACTCAGCTGGAAGCGCGAATATGGGATGATGGCAAGTCCAACCGCGCACGCAGCGATTTACGACGTGCGAAGGGCTGCCTGGAGTCCGATACGTCGCCTGGACAAGAGCGCCTCATTCGTCGGGGTGAATCCTCCAGTGATCGCGATCGACAGCACGGGCAATGTCACGGCAGTTTGGCTCGAAGGCGATGCGATCAATGGCGCTCGCTTTGATGCCGCCTCATCTCAATGGTCAGAGCCACAAACCGTGCTTCCCCGCGCAGGTATTCTGGCTGAACCAAGAATCGGTGCCGATTCAGCTGGCAATGTAATCGTCACAGCAGTACAAGACAATCTTCCGATTGCGGCCCATTTCTATTCAAGGACCAAACAGTGGAACACCGCGGCCATCCACGAGTACGTGGCGAGTCCCTATCTGTTTGCGAATTCGCCGGCGCTAGTGGTAGCCGCTTCGGGCACAGCGACCGCCGTATGGAGTTTCAACTCCGGGCTAAACGCGGAAATGCGTGCAAACCGTTTCCAGTGATGCGCGGGACGATTGAACCGGACAGGAAGTTAATGGACCTGATCTATGCCGAGTGCAAACGTCACAAGCACCGACTGGTTTCAGCAATTCAGACTTGATGCTACGTCCAGTGATCAGTGATCACACTGCGGACGTAGCTGGTCAACTCCCCTCTTCTACTGTGCCGGGAAAATCTTCAACTTATGGCACGAAGAAGGTAACGCTGTATTGGAAAGACTTGGCTTGTCCGCCAACTTTCACATTGCTGATCTGGACATTGAACTTGGTGTCGGCCGGAGAGCGTGACCATTCGCTTGCGGGAGCATCCAGTTTCCAGCTCATGGTGTTGTCGCCGTAACCGCTTGGCAGCTGACCGACATTGCTGACGGAGAGCACTTTGCCCTGGTCATTATTCATCGTCACGCTCGCGCCGCTGAAGTCTGCGCCGGGCAAAGAGAAGCTCCAAGGGTGGCTAGGGTCGGCGACTTTCGTGGTCCAGGGCACGTAGCCACGCGCCGGCCAGGCGACGCCTGTTTCCGCCACAGTCGCCGGTGCGGTGACGGTTCCGTCAAATACCCACAACGAATTGGCTCGCGTCGTGTCGCCAGTCCCAACCTCGCCAAGGCGCGAATAGAGCACCCAGCGGCGGTGCCCCAGGCTCGAAGTGCCGCTATCGGCAATATACGCCCGCACAGCATTTGGTCCTGCGTTGCCCAGCGCCAGATTGGACCTGCCCGCTGCCGTCGCGCCATCAGCCGTATAGCAACTCCACGAAGTCGGCGGCGAGTGGCTTAGCTGGGAGTTCGCATCCATCATCAAGGCCGCTTGCTGTGCCATCGCCGAATGCGTGAGATTGAGGGAAACATTCCCTGGCAAACCGGCCAGTACCCGGAAGCTGTTCACAGTATTGAGCACAGCCGCCTTATATTCGGCAGAGGTGGTACCGGCGACACAGCCCTGGGTCGACCCGGTCCACTGCATCGGAACCGAGAAGGCAGGCAGCATGGTTGTGTTGTAAAAGGCCGCCACTTCCGCCCTGCTGCTGGTGTTGATTGCCGCCATGCCGCCGGATGGCGTTGTTGGGGTGGTCGGGGTCGTGGGTGCAGTCGGCGTCGTCGGCGTGGTCGGCGTGGTGCCCGGGGAAGTAAGCGATTGCCCGGACGAACTGGATGGCTCGGAACCGCCGCCGCCGCAACCCGCCATCATCGCCGTCAAAGTCACCACCAGGATTCGCGCTGCGGGGGATGCTGTTGTCGTTTTCATCATTAGCCTCTTTATTGCCATACGGCACAATTAACTGAGGCGGCATTATTACCTAGTTGCGGGAAAGTCAGCGTCTTATTGGGCGGTATATTGTGAATCTGCCATCTGATTTTAGGAAATGTGAGGAACGGTTCGCTATAATTTTCCGTTTCTATAGCCTGGAGGTGGACGTTGAAACTCTCGTATTTGCTGATCATGGCGCTCGTTGTCGCAATGATCAGCGCGCTCGCAACCATAGCAAAGAAGAACAGCCGCGGGAAAATTGGGGTGATAACTGCTCGCAGACCCGTGTCCGAAAACGAGCAAGCCATGTACTTCCGCTTGGTTCAAGCATTCCCCAATGCTGTAGTGCTTTCACAAGTCGCCTTCTCCGCTCTCATAACCTCCAAGGACCGGGCGACGCGGAATCGCTTCGATAAAAAGGTCGCGGACTTTGTCGTCTGCACAAAAGCATTTGAGATTGCAGCTGTCATTGAACTCGACGACTCAAGCCACCGTGGCCGTGAGTCGCAGGATGCCAATAGGGATGCCCTGTTACAGAGCGCGGGATACCGAGTCTTGCGGTACAAGACAATTCCAGACATCGAACGGGTCCAATTTGACGTTGCGGGCAAGGCCGCGCCGACGACAGTTCCAAAGGCTGCCTGAGAATTCGTGGGATTGCTCTATTAGCCTTGCCGGGGTTCGGTAGTATAGTTTCGTCCCGGATTGCCAACTTGCCCTGAACTGTACATGTCCGATACCCTGATCAAAATTAACCGTTGGCCCGTCATCGGTCCTGTCGTCCGCGCCATTGGGCTGCCTAACCCGACTGAGTTGCATCGTTCTGCCGATCCCTACGTCGCGCAGCCCTTCCTGTCAAAGTCCTTCCTGCTTGCGACCACGGAGGGTGCTTATGCGTCTTCTACACTTACGGCTGCGCTCCAGCGCGCAGGCGCCAAGGAAGCGGTGGAATCCGTCGACATTTTTGTGATGGATGCAACCGGCTGCCGCAGCGTCGTCGACCTGCGGGCCGTGTATTCGGCTTTTCACCAGGAGATCAGGCGCATCGCTCGCAATGGACGCGTGCTGCTGGTTGCTCCGCCGGTCGATTCCACACAGGATCCTGTGGCGGCGGCCGTGGCGCGTGGATTGGAGGGCTTTGTCCGTTCGCTGGCGAAGGAACTTGGCCGGCGCGGTGTTACTGCGAACCTGGCCAGCGTGCAGAAAGAGGCGTTGGATCGGCTTGACGGCCTGGTGCGCTTCTTCTGCGGGCCGCAATGCGCGTACGTCACCGGCCAGGTGGTGCACGTTTCGGCCGAAACGAATGCTCCAGGCGCCCTGCCTTTGACTGCGACCCTGGCAGGCAAAGTCGCACTGGTCACCGGCGCCGCGCGCGGCATTGGTCTTGCAACGGCCGAACGGCTGGCGCAGGAAGGGGCCAAAGTGGTGCCGCTCGATATGCCGGCTTCCACCGATGAGTTGAGTGCCGGCGCCAGGCGAATCGGCGGATTGCCATTAGCGCTCGATATCGCCGCCTCTGATACCCCGGCGCAGCTTGCACGATTCCTGAAGGAGAACTTCGGCGGCGTTGACATTGTCGTGCATAACGCCGGCGTAACACGTGACCGGACGCTGGCCAAGATGGAAGCGCGCCAATGGGAACAGGTGCTTGACATCAATCTTGCGGCCATCGCGGCGATCGACAAGCGAATGCAGGAGGAGGCTTTGATGCGCGAAAATGGGCGCGTTGTCTGCTTGTCTTCGATCAGCGGGATCGCCGGCAATTTTGGCCAGACAAACTACGCTACTTCGAAAGCGGCCTTGATCGGCTACGTTGCAGCACAGGCGCGCTTGCATGCTTCGCGAGGCATCACTTTCAATGCCGTCGCGCCGGGCTTCATTGAAACGCCAATGACCCGGAAAATGCCTTTCATGACGCGTGAGATCGGAAGGCGCCTCAACTCGCTGGCGCAAGGCGGCAAACCACGCGATGTCGCCGAGCTGGTGACCTTCCTGTGCACACCCGGCGCCTGCGGAATCAGCGGGCAGACGATCCGGGTGTGTGGCCAGGGATTGATGGGTGCTTGATCCTACAGCGGATTTGCAAGGGGAGCGAACTCCCCTTCCCTTCATCAAGCCTGTTCAGCAAGATCTTTCAATCCGTCCTTGATCTTCATTCCCTTGGCTTTGTTGGTCAACTCCTTGGCCAGCTGCTTGCCCGGCGCCGTGCTGGGGCCTGCATCCTTGACCCAGGCCGCTGCACGCTTCAATTCGGCCGGGCTCATGACCGTGCTGCTGTCGATCAGTTTGGCGGCTGCGCCGAAGTCGGCCTTGCGATCACGGAAGCGCGTTGCCATGCGCTTGGCTTCGATATAGGCGAAGTGCGGGCGCAGCACCGGATTGGCGATTGCAGCGTCAATAGCGGCCATGCCTTCGTACAGGTGGTCGCCGCCGATGGCCAGTGACAACAGCGTATCGGGCGTTGACAGCACTTTCAGGGCTGCTTCCGCATGCGCCTGGTCGACTGCGGATGTCACCATCACCGTGTTCTCGCCGGTGCAGGTGCATTCCAGGCCGCCATTGTCCCAGCGAGCTTCGACGATGATCCGATAAGCGCCTGGCATCGGGAACAGTGCCCCCTGGCCGCCGCGCAGCAGGGTCAGCGAGTGCTCCACGGTGTCCTGCGCTTCCAGCGGTTCAACCTGGTCGTCTTCAACGCAGATGACGATCGGCGCAAAGCTGCGGATCGTGCCGCAAGGGTCGATGACTTTGCCTCGCACAATGCCGCTCTTCATGCTCAGTGTGTTAGGTGCGGCGATCGGGGTGCTGGACTGGTTCTGCATCGTGAGGTTCACGCGCACTGGTGCGCCGATTGGCACCGCGCTGGCGACCGGTGTGACGAACATGCTCAGGCCGTCAATCTCCAGTTCCATGTCGGTCGGGCTGATTGGCGTGGACCCGTAGCTGGTGCCGAATGGCAGGCCGCCTGGACGCACGTAGATATCCGGCATGTGGCGCAGGCGCTTGGCATCGTCCGGGTTGTAGGACCACTGGATATTGGCTGGGAATTGCAGGCTGCCTGGATTCAGCGAGCGCGAGGCAATCACGTCGGTGGTGCACAGGTAGCCGTTGTCGGCGGTGTTGTGGTACAGGCCCATGGCATGGCCAATTTCGTGCACCGCGGTGCGGAAATATGGCGCGGCCGCGGTGCCGAAGCGCTGGCCCGCTACCGTGCCCCACTCCGCCGTGTTCGGCATGGTCCAGTGGGAGGAAATGGCGCAGCCTTCGCGCGGGACGTTATTGGAATCCGTGCCGCCGTTGTCGTACATGATGCCGCGCTCGGTCTCGTCGAGCCTGCGCATGGCCAGCACGTGGTAGCGCCATTCCACATCCAGGTTGGACGCGTCGCGTTTCGCCAGCATGGCGGCATGGGCTTCGCCGTTAGACCATGAAATGCCGCTCGGTTCGGCAACGTTGCTATTGCTCTGGATCGCGTTGATGTCCCAGTCGACGCTCTTGCCGACGGCAGCCCAGTCCACGCCGGCGCCGTTGTTGATCACGGCTTCGGATTGGCTGACGCGGTCTACCTCGATGGTTGCCTTGCGCAGGAATTCGGAGACCCAGCCCATTGTCAGGCGGCCGACAATGACATTGGCGGCATTCTTCACGTCGCCGGCCAGGTAGTGGTTCGGCGCCGGGAACCCTGCGGGGGCGGGCTGCCAGCTCATCTGTGCGGTCATCTCTTCCTTGCTCCAGGTGCCGCCGGTATTCCATGCGCCGGGATTCTTGGTGAAGCGCCACATCTCGAAGCCCAGGGTAAAACTGTTACCGAAGGTGAAGTTCTCCAGGATCTTGGTAACCCGCAGGTAGTAGCGATAACGGCTGCGCGACAGGATCGGGATGCCGTTGGCCGGATTCGGCCCCGCCAGGAGCAGTGGGCGCGCAAGGTCAGCCGGCAGGGCACTCTTCAGGGGCAAGAACAGGACCGGGCGTTGATACAGGTCGCCGCTCGCAGTGCGTCCATCGGCATGCTTTTCCACGCGCATCGTGCCGTCGTAGGTCGCCAGGTGGATCCCGCTCGGTGTGTAGTTCAGCAAGTAGCAGCCTGGCCGTACGCTCTTGATACGCAGGAGTTCCGGGTTCACCAGTTCGCCGGGGCCAGTCAGGCCTGGGCGAATGTCGGCAGCGGATTGTGGCGACGGCATATCGAGTGCGTCGGGCATCGGGGGAAACATCTGGTTCGATTGCATGGCGGAAGCATTGTTTTGGGCATCCATTGCATAACTCCTTGTTTGGACTTCGGGTCTGTGAAAGTGCTGCGAACATGCTGGCTACGCGATGTGGCGCGGCTGCATGTCCAGCACTTTAGGGAGTTGGGACGAAGCGCGAATTGGTGCTGGCACCTAGTTTTGAGTTCGGTTGCCCCCTATTTTTCAAAGGCGCCGGATACCGTGCTACGATGGCCCGCCTCTACACTCCCCTGCAAATCCCATGTCCAGGCCTGAACTGACTCGTCGCACGCTCCTGTTGGCGCTTCTCTTATCCAGCTTTGCGTCGCAAGCAGCCGATATGCGCCCCTCCCCGCCGGTCCTGCCGGGCAGGCTATTGATTGAAGATGGCCGCCAGCAGGCTTTTGAGACCAGCCTGGTTGAACTCTCCAGCGGGAAAACGCAACGCATGCCCCGCAGCGAAATTGCGAAAGGCCAAACCAGCGCGGACACCTGGGCCGCCGGGCACCCCGCAGGCAGCGGAACGCTCCTGCGAACCGATCCGCTCGGCAACCTCGCCTTCATGGATGGCCGCACGATGGACGTGCTTGCTGCAATCAACCTGGTGCCGTTGCGCGAACGTGGCCTGGACCCACAATTCCGTTCCGCCATCCCCTCGCCCGATGGCAAATACCTGCTGGGATACTGGCAACCCAACCAGGAGGGCAAGCCGCGCCTTTTCGTCATCGGCCGGGAACTGAAGCTGATCGAGAACGGCTCGCCGCTACGCTACCCGACACAAGGCGCGACGCACGCGCTCGACTGGCTGCCTGACGGCCGCTACGTTTACCTGGCCGGCAACGCCCTGGTCGTCGCCAGGCCCGGCGAAGGGATCATTTCGCAAACAAGGCTCGAGATACCGGGCGGCGCCGATGTGGCAGGCGCCAGCCTGAAAGCCAGTCCGGACGGCAAACATGTCATCCTGACTCTTGAGACACAGGCCAGGGTGCCGCTCGGTCTGCTTTACGCGGCCCGCATCGGCGACAGCAAATTGCAACTGCTTACGCAGCCTTCCGCGGGCATCGCCAATGGCTCGGTTCGACTATCGGTACAAGGCGCAGCCTGGTCACCCGACGGGCGCTGGATCGCCTTTGTCATGCGCGGCATCAACCCGGGCACGCCAGGCTACTACCAGGCTTGCCAACCGGTGCAGGTCATTCCCTTCGACGGGGCCACCCATATCATCGGCGGCGCCGAGGATCGCTATTCCATTCACCTTCCGCGCGACAGCAAGCCCCTGGCCGCGTGCGGCCGCATCAACTGGCTGCCCTGAGGCGGCTTACGTTTCGAAAGGTGATGCGTCGTACCAACGCCGGGAACTATTCTTCGAAGTTGCCGTGTGAAAACTGGTAAACCTGTGTAATATCGTCATTGCCGTACAGAAATTGCATCTTCCTGGTGACGCCCTACCTCCGCGCACCGCTCCGCCGTCCAAGGCGACCGAGTTCCCACAGCCCTGAATCCTGCTGTTCCGAGTCTGGCTCCGTTTATCCAAACGCGATTGCCCGATCCGTCTCATTTCAACGTCCGAGGTAGCGTTATGAACAGGATTTTCCGAGTTGTGTGGAATGCCAGCATGGGCATGTGGCAAGTACGTTCCGAACTGGGCGGAGCCCATGGCAAAGCACGCAGCGCGCGCGCCACGCGTCGCGCGATGGCGGCAGCGAGCCTGTCCTTGCTTGGTGGGGCAGCGTTGGCGGCCGACCTGCCTACCGGCGGCGTGGTCGTCGCCGGCCAAGGCCAGATCAGCCAGCAAGGGAGCTCGATGACGATCAACCAGGGCGGCGCCAGGATGGCGATCGACTGGAATTCGTTCTCGATCGGCAAAGGGAATACTGTCAACTTCGTGCAGCCCTCCTCTTCCGCAGTCGCCCTGAACCGCGTCACCGGCAGCGACGTTTCGCAGATCCAGGGCGCACTGAAGGCAAATGGCCAGGTCTTCCTGCTGAACCCGAACGGCGTGCTGTTCTCGCCGACGGCCCAGGTGAATGTGGGCGGCCTGCTCGCCTCGACCCTGAACATGAGCAACCAGGACTTCATGTCCGGTAACTACAAGCTGCAAGGCGCGAGCGCCAACGCGGTCATCAACCAGGGCAACATCAAGGCTTTCAACGGCGGCTCGGTAGCCCTGGTGGCGGCGCATGTCAGCAACGTCGGCGAGATTTCGGCCGAACGCGGGAATGTGCTGCTGGGCGCCGGCAGCGAGGTGATGCTGGACCTCGGCGGCCCGATCAAGCTGCAGGTCCGGAAAGGCGCCATTGATGCGCTGATCGAGAACGGCGGCGCCATTCGTGCCGACGGCGGCAATGTGCTGATGACCGCAAAAGCGGCCGGCGACCTGATTAGCACCGTCATCAACAACGATGGCGTGGTACAAGCGCGCACCCTGGCCACCGGCGAACAGGGCCAGATCCTGCTGTTGGGCGACATGGAAAACGGCCGCATCGACATCGCAGGCAAGCTTGATGCCAGCGCTCCGGACGGCGGCAACGGCGGCTTTATCGAGACTTCTGCGGCGCACGTGGCGACGGCACGTGCCGTGCAGATCGACGCCAGCGCAGCACATGGCCAGGGAGGCCATTGGCTGATCGATCCGTACAACTATACGATCGACGCCAGCGCGGCAAGCAATATCGTCAGCGCCCTGAACGTGGGCACCAGCGTGACCATCACCACCCAGTCCAGCCTCGCAAATTACGGCAGTACCGGTTCTGGCAGCGGCGACATCACCGTCGCCAGCGCAATCAGCAAGACCGCAGGCGGCGATGCGACGCTGACGCTGCGCGCCGACCGCAATATCGCCGTGAACAGCGAGATCAGTTCCACCGTCGGCAAGCTTGGCGTGACGTTGAGCGCGGCCAACGCGGCAAACGCCACGCTCGGTGGTGTCGACATCAATGCCAATATCAAGAGCAATGGCGGCAACATCATGGTCGGCAGCAATGCGGGCGCACAGGCGAATGGTTTTGGCTATGCACTCAATTCCAGCTCCGGCACCGCTGCCGTGGTCGTGGAGCGCGGCATGAATATCCTGTCCGGCGGCGGCAACATTGTCATCAACGGCAAGTCGCTGGTTGGCTCCAACAACGGCAGCTATTCGGGCGTCACCGGCGGCGTGTACATCATGTCGAATGCGAACATCAACTCCGGCACCGGCAACCTGTTCATCACCGGCGTCAGCACCGCCGGCAACAAGACCTTTGGCGTCGCCTTCGAGGGCAATTCGAACACCCTCACCACGGTCGGCAACTCGGCTGGCGGCGGCATGCTGCTGAATGCCGTCAACACTACTGCGGGCAATACCCAGGCGGTGCTGGACCAGGGCGCGATCGGCCTGGTCTCCTACGGCAATCGGGCGCGCGTGGCATTCCAGGGCAACTCGGTTGCTAGCTGGTTGGTGCTCGTGAACGGCGTGCCACAACTGTCGGCCTACACCCAGTCGCCGCAGTTGTCGAGCTGCGCTTCGCCTTACCCGAACTGCGGCACGCTGGTGATCCCGGGCTCGAACAACAGCTACCTGTACGCGACCTACCAGGCCGTCAGCATGTCGACGCAGCCGATTTACGTGATCCAGAATGCTGCCGGCACCAAGACCTACGACGGCAACAATACCGCCACCGGCCTCTCCTTCACCACGATGGGCGGCCCGAATGGCTTCTCCGTTTCTGCGCTGACGCCAGCGGTGTCATACACGACCAGCAGCAAGAATGCAGGTTCCTATGCCAGCCTGAACGCCGATGCGGCCAATCCATCCAGCTACACCAGCGCTGGGACTACTTATGCCGTGGGCTATTTCAACACGGGCAGCTATACCATCACGCCGAAGAACCTGACCCCGGCTGCTTCCAGCAAGGTGTATGACGGGACGACTGCAGCAGCTGTTTCCGCAACCGGCATCGTGGCCGGTGATGCGGTCAGCCTCAGTGGCAGCGGCGCCTTTGGCAGCAAGAACGTTGGCAATTACACTGTCGATATCAGCAACATCACCCTCAGTGGCGCCGACGCCGGCAACTACACGCTGGCCAACACTTCGGCCAGCGCGTCCGCCAGCATCACTGCTCGTCCCGTCACGCTGACGGCGGCGAAGATTTATGACGGCAGCACCGACATGAGCGGCTATGTCACGCTGGGCAACCTGGTCTCCGGCGAGAGCTTGAACTACGCGGGCGCCACTGCGAACAGCGCCAATGTGAACGGTGCAAGCTATCTGAATGCCATTACGCTGGCCAACGGCAGCAATGGCCTGGCGTCCAACTACAGCCTGCCCGGCCTGGGCTCAGCCGGCGCGGCGAATTCCGCATCCGTCGCGGCCAAGGCCTTGACCCTGACCGGGCTTGTGGCGGCCGATAAGGTCTACGACGGCAATACCTCGGCAACGCTGAACGGCGGAAGCTTGAACGGCCTGGTTGGCGCTGAGACCTTGAGCTTCTCGGGCTTGACCGGCGCCTTCGCAGACAAGAATGTCGGCGCGGCCAAAGCATTGACTGTGAGCGGCCTGCAGCTGTCGGACGGAACCGGCCTTGCTTCGAACTACACCATCAGCAATCCTTCCGGGGTGACTGGCACGATCACGCCGCGCGCTACCACGGTGTCGGGCATTACCGCGTCCGGCAAGACTTACGACGGCAGCACGGCGGCGCAGATCGATACCAGCAACGCAGTATTCTCCAACCTGGTTGCCGGCGAGGCCATCAGCCTGTCGGCGACCGGCGCGTTCTCCGATGCGAATGCGGGAAGCGACAAGCTCGTGGCCATTAACAGCAACTATAGCGGCGGCAGCAACTACTCCATCACCAGCCAAGCCAGTACCACCGCGACGATTGCTCGCAAAGCCCTCACCGTGGTCGGCATGTCGGCTGCCGACAAGACTTATGACGGAACGACTGACGCCACCCTGGCCGGCGGAGCGTTGAGCGGCCTGGTAGGTTCGGAGACCTTGAGTTTCGCCGGACAGACCGGTGCATTTGCGAATCGCAATGCCGGCGTCAACAAATCCGTTTCCGTCAGCGGGATCGTCCTCGCTGACGGTACCGGCCTGGCATCGAACTACGAGCTGACGCTGCCAACCGGCGTTACTGCGGCGATCACTCCGCGCGCGACGACTGTATCCGGCATTACTGCAGCCGGTAAGACCTATGATGGCACCACTGCGGCGCAGCTTGATACCAGCAATGCCGTCTTCTCCAACCTCGTCTCCGGCGAGACGATCAGCCTTTCGGCAACCGGCGCGTTCGCAGACAAGAATGCCGGCGCTGCCAAGGTGGTCAACATCGCCAGCAGCTACGGCGGCGATTACGTCGGCAACTACATCATCACGGGCCAGTCCGACACCAGTGCGTCCATCGCGCGCAAAGCGCTGACAATCGTCGGCATGTCGGCGGCCGACAAGACTTATGACGGGACCACGGGCGCCAGCCTGGTAGGCGGTTCCTTGAGTGGCTTGGTCGGTTCGGAAACTCTGAGTTTCTCCGGCCAGACCGGGGCGTTTGCAGATCGCAACGCGGGCAATAACAAGGCGGTTTCCGTGAGCGGCATTGTGCTCGCTGATGGTACCGGCCTGGCGTCGAACTATCAGTTGACGATGCCGGCCGGGATGACGGCCTCCATCTTCCCGAAAGCGTTGAGCGTGGGCGACCTGGCCACCGCAGACAAAGTGGAGGACGGCAATACCATAGCGGCGCTCACCTCCAGCGGTTCCCTGTCCGGCGTCATCAGCGGCGATGACGTGAGCGTCGACAGTAGTGCGGCGAGCGCGCAGTTTGCGCAGGCTACTCCCGGCACCGGGTTGAGCGTCAGCGTGGCTGGACTTGCGCTGGCAGGAAGCGATGCCGGCAACTACAGCTTCTCCGGTAGCGGCGTAAGCACGGCCGGCATCACGGCTGTTCCAGCGCCAACGCCGGTGCCGACACCTGTTCCCGTTCCTGTTCCCGAGACTGCGCCTGTGCCGGCGCCTGCACAGGAGCCAGTTCCTGAACCGGTCAGCGCGCCCGTCCCAGCGCCTGTCCCTGAGCCGGTCTCCGTGCCTGCCCCGGCGCCGGTTCCTGAACCGGTCATCGTGCCGGTTCCGCTTCCTGTACCAGTGCCGGCTCCAACTCCAACCCCAATACCGACGCCGGTCACAGCGCCGACGCCAGTAGTGACGCCCGCGCCTTCGCCAGTGGCCATTCCAACGCCGGCACCAGTCGTACCGGTAGCCCCTGCGCCAGTCGCGCTGCCTGAACCCGCGCCTGTTTCGACTCCGGCAGCGGCCCCGGTTCCGGAAGTCGTACCGGCTCCGGCGCCTGCTCCCGTCGCTGCGCCTGAACCTGCGCCTGTAGCCACGCCAGTGCCAACCCCAATCACAACTCCAGCACCGGCCGCATCGCCAGCAGCCGCCCCTGACGCAAGGACCGCCATTGCAGCCCAGGCCGCGAGCCCTGTAACCATCGGCGGCGCGACCCCAACCTTGCCTTCGCTGAGCGTGGGTGGCTTAAACTACACCGATGTCAGTGACTCGAGCAACGTGCAATCCGGATCCAGCAACCGTGACAACATGCCAGCAACGCAAAGCCTCACCGCAGGCCGCGACGTCAAGTTCCTGAGCGTGTTTGTGGTTTCCGGCGGCATCCAGATGCCATCGGCCGACGCAAGCAACCAAGGAACCGCGACAAACGACCAAAAGTAACGATAGAATGGTGTTGCCAATCAGACAGCGTTGAAAGTCGACATGAGACCAGCTAACACCATTCTGACCACCGCCATCTTTTACGCCTTTGCCGAGGCAGCCCTTGCACAGCAAGGTGCGCAATCCTTACAGGAGAACGGGCAGCGGGCGCTGCGGGAACCCACTCCCGCGCCGCCCCTCCCGCTACCTCCCCCGCCTCCCCCCGTGACGGTTCCACCTGGCGGATTGACAGTCACCCTGAAACAGGTAACGGTCACCGGCAACACCCAGTTCACGCAAGACGAACTCTTGCGTGAACTGGGCCCTGTGGTTGGCAAGACGTTCGATTTCGCCGGCCTCAGCGCATTGGCCGACAAGTTGTCCGCCTACTACCGTGGCGCAGGCTATCCTTTCGCGCGGGCATACCTGCCACAACAGGATTTGCAGCAGGGCGTCCTGCGCATCGAGGTGCTGGAAGGCCGCTACGGTTCCATCACCGCAAACGGCGACACGTCCCTGAGCCCCGCGGCCCAGCACTTCCTGTCGCCGCTGAAGCCGGGCAGCGTCATCGAAAGCCACGAACTCGAACGCGTCACCCTGATCCTCGACGACCAGCCGGGCGTGCGCAGCGTGCCTGTAGTCCGTCCGGGCAAGGAGGTCGGCACCGGCGACCTCGCTATCGAAGTGCAGCGCGATCATCGCTATGCGGGCGAGATCGGCCTCGACAACAACGGCACCCGCTACACCGGTCGCACGCGCGCACACGCCAGCCTGGACATCGATAGCCCATTCACGCTAGGTGACCAGATTTCGCTGCAGGGCATGTACACCAACGAGCAAATGTGGTTCGGCTCCGCCGCATACGCCTTGCCTCTCGGCGCAACGGGCCTGCACGGCCGTATCGGCTACAGCCGTTCGTACTATGCGCTGGGAGACAGCTTCGCAGCTCTGAATGCGACCGGTACAGCCAACGGCAGCAGTGCGGGCCTTAGCTACCCGCTGGTGCGCTCGCAGCGCCGCAACATCACCTTGTCGGCGACGCTCGAACACAAGCGCCTGCGCGACCAGCAAGGCGCCACGGACAGCAACAGCGACAAGAGCAGCAACACCGTGCCGATCGCCGTCAATTTCGACGTGCGCGACAATCTGTTGCGGGGCGGCGTGACCTACGGTGCCGTTTCCTGGACGCCGGGCCGCCTCAGTCTCGATGGCGCCTTGCTCGAGACCGACGCAGCCACGGCCCGCAGCGCCGGCCGCTTTTCGAAACTGAACCTCGACCTCGCTCGCATCCAATCGGTCGCCGAGCACCTGGACGTGTATGGACGCTTGTCAGCGCAATGGGCCAGCAAGAACCTGGACTCGTCGCAAAAATTCGGCCTCGGTGGCCGCAATGGCGTGCGCGCCTATCCCGGTGGCGAAGGCTACGGCGATGCAGGCGCCCTGCTGCAACTCGAAGTGCGCTATGCCGCCGGAGCATTCATGCCTTACCTGTTTTACGATGCCGGCCGCATCACCTCCAACCGCGAACCCTGGACCAGCGACAGCAATCACCGCACCCTGGCTGGTGCAGGTGCCGGCCTGCGTTATGACAACCGTGCCTTCAATGCTTCCCTGATCGCGGCGTGGCGCACGCGCGGCGGCGAGCCGCGATCCGAGCCGCACCATAGCCAGCCCATGGCGTGGCTGAACGTGGGCTACCGCTTCTGAGCGTCCGATACGCGCGCCGCCCGGCGCAGCATGGTGTTAACCTGCCGCTGCTGACAGCTGGCATACAGGTTGCGCCATGCATTCTGATACTATCGCTCCCTTTCATAAGCAGCAGCCCAAGACCGTCTTCATCATTGACGACAACGCAATGATGCGGTCAATGATGCGCCTGGGGGCAAACGAAGCCGAACTGGCGGTCCTCGGCGAAGCGGGTACCGCCCAGGCTGGCCTTGCACGCTGCATGCAACTGATGCCAGACATCGTCCTGCTGGACCTCGGGCTGCCCGATGGCGACGGTCTGGAACTGCTTTCCGAACTCAAGGCGCGCTCGCCGGACGTCTTCGTCATTGTCGTATCCGGGCATAACGACCAGGAAGTCGTGCGGGCAGCAGTCTCTCGCGGGGCGCTGGGCTTCATCGTCAAACCCTTCAGCATCGGCTCCATTACCGACACCCTCATCGCTGCCCGGCGACGGCTGGCGGCCCGGCAGTAGACTCCCCGGTCAATCTGTATCAATTTGCAATGCAATGTCGGAAAGCTTTACGCTTTTTCAAGCACGCTGTCATGGCTTTGCGGCAAGTGACTGAAAGTAAAGAAGCTTCCCTTCCAGGCGCGAAAATTGCTAAACGTTTTCCCGACATGTTGATTCACTGGGCAATATTCTCGGGAGGAAATGACGTGCGACAACTCATTGCAAGCAGGCTGCTCGGCATGGCGGTAGCGATGGCGGCCATCAGCGGCACGGCCCAAGCGGTTCCCAACGGGACCATCACCCCCTTGATCACCTCGGGCGCCCTGCCTGATACGCCGGCAGCCCACGTCGACCCGAACAACGCCGCATCTCCCTTTTCGGGCGTCGTCAGCATCAATATCCGCTATGACGGCTTGAGCTATATCTGCTCCGGCGCCCTGGTCGGCAAACGCCAGGTAGTCTCGGCCGGTCACTGCGTGGATACCAATGGCAAAGGCAGCCTGATCGACCTTAACAAGCCCGGCAATGACGTACGCGTTGTCTTTAACGCTTCCTCCACGCCGGGCGATCCTGGCCGCGCCGTCGTCACCGCTACCAAGGTCCAGATGAACCCGAATTACGGAGGCTTCGGCAATTGCCCTGCTGGCGTGCCGGGCTTTTGCGTGAACGATGACCTCGCCGTGATCACGCTTGGCCAGGACGCCCCGGCCTCCGCCAAGGTCTACAAGCTGGCCGGCCAGCAGCTGCAGGCAAATACCCGCATCATCATGGCTGGCTATGGAACCTCCGGCGATGGCATCAATGGCTACACCATCAGTCCCGATTTCCGCATCAAACGTACCGGACAGAACGTCGTCGACCTGTTCGATGCCGACGATGAACAGGGCTTCAATGGCCCGAACGAAGTCTGGTATGCGGACTTCGACGGCAATGGCCACGATTCGTTTTGCGAATGGGGCCTCGCCTGCTCGGCCCAACTGCCCAACGACCGCGAGTCGGGCATTGGCGGCGGCGATTCTGGCGGGCCGTCTTTCATCGAGCAATATGGCGAGCTGATGCTGATTGCCACCAACACGTTCGGCGGCACGCCGGACGGAATTGTCGCCGGCGCGTTCGGCTCCTACTTCGGCGGCATCATCCTGCACAGCTACCTGGACTACTTGGTGGCCGCGACCGGCGGCGCGATACAGGTGGTTCCGGAGCCGGCCAGCATGGCGGTATTTGCGCTCGGCCTGTTTGCCTTGGCGTGCGTGCGCCGCCGGGAGCGGCGCCCGTGACGTTCAACCGGCGGGCTGCATCCCACGCCGTTGCGCCGCAGCCACCCTGTTCCTCGAAGTCCGCTTGCGCCACCAGATCACCACGCCGGTGACGCTCAGCATCGCCACCACGACACCCATTGCGGAAACCAGGATCCGGCCGGGCAGGCCCAGGATGCGGCCGGAATGCAATGGGAACTGGGCCTGCACGAAGATGTCTGCCGCAGTCCCTTTCCAGGGCTGGCGATCTCCGAGCAGGCGTCCATCGACCCCGTCGTAATACAGCACGGCAGGCCCGACGCCGCCTGCGCCATGGTCGTCGCCCGGCTTGAAGAAGCTGACGCCGTAGATGCCGTAGGCCTGGGAATAGAACACGCTTCCGGCCGGTTCCTTCCATGTACGGCGCGCCGCTTCCTGCGCTGCCCGTTGCAATACTTCTTCATAGCCGATATGCGCCAGGATCGGATTGCGCAAATCCCTTGGCGTGCGGGTATCGAAGGGAGTTGGTGTCAACTCCGAGACCGTCTGCATCACCGGGTAGAAGACCTCACGGTACAGGTTCAGCGAGAAGGCGGTGAACGCCAGGATGAACAACAGCCCCCATGTCCACAGGCTGAAAGCGCGGTGCAGGTCAAAATTGAGCTTGGCGCTGCCGCCGCTCCAGCGGACCTTCCATGCGGGCTTCCAGCGCTGCCACCAGCCGCGTGCCCCGGGCGTGCGTGTGCGTACTGGCAGCGTGAGGTAGAAGCCGACAAAACTGTCCACCATCCACACCATTGCTATCACGCCCATCAGCCAGATGCCCCAGCGGTCTATGCCCCACATCTCCGGGACGTGCAGCGAGTAATGCAGGCGGTAGAGGAATGAGACCAGCGTCTCCTTGCTGATCGGCCAGACCGCGCCCCACTCGCGCTTGCCCAACTCCGCGCCGCTGACCGGATCGACGAAGACCTGGTTGAAGCCGGTGGCATCCAACCCGAAGCCCAGCGACTTTCCCTGCTCCGCATGCAGCGGGATGTATGAAACCCTGGCTTCCGCATGGCGCTGCTCGACCTGGCGCGCAAGCGCGAGCGGAGACTGCGGCCGGCCCGGCGTATGAGCCTCCATCAAGTGCGGGTTCAGCAGGTCGTCCAGCTCGTGGTCCCACGAGATCACAGCGCCTGTCAGGCCGCTGATGAAGAGGAAGCCCGCCGTGAGCAGGCCAAGGTAGCGGTGCACCAGCGTCCAGCTTGCGCGCATGTCAGCCTCGCATCAGAAGCGATACTTCAGGCTCGCCGATACACTGCGCGGTGCGGCGTAGGTGATGGCGCCATAGGCGGCGAACATGCCGAAATGCTGTTTGTCGAACAGGTTACTCACGTTGACCTGCGCCGAAAGCTGCCTGGTGATGTCGTAGCGTGCCATCAGGCTGGCCAGCGCGAAGGAACCCTGTTCAATCACGCCATTGGTCCCGGCGGGGGCAGCCGGATCCAGGGTGTAGGTGCGGCTTTCCCAATTCAGGCCGCCGCCCACAGTCAGCGCATCCAGGCGGTAGGTAGTGAAGACGCGGAACAGTTTGCGTGGATAGACGCTGTTGAAATCGGCGCCCGCGGCATCCTTGGCCCTGAATTGGGAATATCCCGCCGTGGCGTTCCAGCCGGGCGCCAGTTCTCCCGAGACCTCGAACTCAAAGCCATCGCTCTTGGCGCCGCTTGCGGCGCGGTAGTACGCTTCCGGCGCAAGCGGGCCTGTGCCATCGCGGTCGACCAGGCCGGCCTCCTGGGCGAGCTTGTCCTGCTTGATCCTGAATACCGCAAACGACGCGTTCACGCGGCCGTCCAGGAATTCGCCTTTGATGCCGCCCTCGTAGCTCTTGCCGACTACCGGGTCCAGGATATTTCCCGCCAGGTCCTTGCGGTTCTGCGGCTGGAAAATGTCGGTGTAACTGACGTAGGCAGACAGGTTGTCGCTGAGGTCGTACACCACGCCGGCATAGGGCGTCAATTCGTGGTCGTGCTTCAGTTGATAGGCCGGGCTCCAGGCTCCGACGCCGGTCTTGTCGTAGTTGGTGAGGCGCGCACCGATAATCGCCTTCAGCGAATCGGTGATCGAGAAGCGCGCAACACCGTACAACGCTTCCTGCCGGGTCGCGCTCTTCTCGTAAAACGTCGGCGCGCCCCAATTCGGCTCAGGATACGCTGCACCATTCCAGTGATTGAAATCGCCTACGGGAGGGTAGTCACTGCCGTAATCGGCGGCACGGCTGTCGGCATTGAACTCCTGCTTCGAGTGCATGTAGCCGAACGCCGCTTCATGCTTGCGCCCGGCGAGCGCAAAGGGCCCGCTGGCATGAAGGCTGAAGTCGTCCTGCCGGATGTGGGTAATGTAAGAGCCTGCGAACGCGCCCATGCCCAGTCCCGTCACGCGGTCAGGTACCCCTGAGAGGTAAAGCAGCGCGGAATCGGCCTTGCGGTTGCCATGGCTGAAGCTGGCGCGCAGCTTCCAGCCGTTGTCAAAGCTGTGTTCAAGGTTGGCGAAGGCGTTCTCGTACGCTGTTTCCCAGCGCGTCCATCCGGCCGCCGACGTTTTCGAGACATCCCAGTTGGTCTTGCTGCCGTCGGTGTACCAGTACGGCAGGCCGCCCCACATCGGGCCTTGCGGGTCGTTTTCCTGGCGGCTGTAGCCGGCGGAAAGCACGGTGCTGGGCGCCAGGTCGGCTTCTACAGTGCCATAGAAAGTGTGGCTTTTGCTCTTCATCAGATCGACCCAGCTGTCGGAACGCTGGTATTCACCGACCACCCGGGCGCGTACGCTACCGCTGGCATTGACCGGGGTCGAAACGTCTGCCATGGCGCGGCGCTCGTTCCAGCGGCCGGTGCCAAGCTGCGCGCTGCCGGTGAGCTCCTTGCTGGCCGCACGCTTGCGCACCAGGTTGATGGCCGCCGAAGGATTGCCGGCGCCCGTCATCAGGCCGGTGGCGCCGCGCACCACTTCCACACGGTCGTAGAGGGCCAGGCTCCCCAATACTTCGCCGGAACTCCATGCCTGCTCCCAGGCCGTCGGCACGCCGTCGATCTGCAGGTTGTCAATGTCGAAGCCGCGCGCGGTAAAACCGGCGCGATGCGTCTCATACTGGTTGACCGAAACGCCGGTCACATTGTTGACCACATCGGTCACGGTCTGTAACGCCTGGTCCTCGATGCGCTGCTGGGTCATCACGGATATCGATTGCGGCGTGTCGCGCGGCGAAATGCTCAGCGGCGTGGCCGTCCGGCTGCGTTCCGCGGTGTAGGTATCCGGCCTTTGCGCAGTGACCTGGATCTGCGGCATCACTGCAGCGTCTTCCGCCAGGACAGCACCCGGAAATGCCAACCCAAGCAATACCGCCAACTTCTTCTTGTCCATCGTTACCTCAGCTAATTATCAATGATTAGCTGGCAGGGAGCTGGCTTTATTCGAAACCGTAAATGATAACTATTCGCATCTAAAAGTCAACACTTGCTTATGCAAGTTACCGGATTAGATTGAAATTGACCCAGATCATGCCGCTGGATTGCGCATAACCCTAGACTTTTTCATATCTATCCATCCCGGAGGCTGCCATGGGGTTCAAGACTGTCGTTGTGCACGTGAATAGTTCCGCCGATACCGAGCGCCGGGTACGGCTGGCATCCCAGATCGTGCGCATGTCAAAAGGCCGCCTGGTCGGTGCGGCGATGAGCGGTATTTCTCGCTTCCTGTACGCCGACCATGCCACCGCCATGGGTGTCAGCCTGGCAGCCCAATGCATCGACGAAGCGCGGGAAGCCGCCCGCGACAGCTTGCGGCGTTTCGAGTCGCAATGCGCGATGCTGGACCTGCCGTCCTTCGAATCCCGCCTGCTTGACGACCAGGCCGCGGATGGCCTGGTGCTGCAGTCGCGCTACGGCGACCTCCTGATACTGGGCCAGGTCAACCCGGACGATCCGATTTCGCCAATGGAAGAAGAAGCACCCGAATATGTGGCCATGAACAGCGCAAGGCCGGTATTGGTGGTGCCCTATGCCGGCCATTTCGGAGCGCCGTTCCAGCGTGTGCTGGTGGCCTGGGACGGCAGCATGGAGGCCACCCGCGCCATCACCGCTGCCATTCCGCTGATGGAGCAGGCCGGCAAAGTCACGCTGGCTGTGTTCAATGCCGGCCGCGAACCCGAGGCCCACGGCAGCGAACCGGGCGCAGACATGGCCCTCTACCTGGCGCGCCATGGCATCAAGGTCGAAGTCTCCTCGCAAGCGACGACGATCGACGTCGGTTCTGCCCTGCTCTCCTTCGCATCGGATCTCGATGCCGATTTGCTGGTCATGGGTTGCTACGGCCATAGCCGCTTGCGCGAAATCATGCTGGGCGGCGCTTCCCGTACGGTATTGCAAAGCATGACGCTTCCTGTGCTGATGGCGCATTAGGTCCGCATTAGGTCTATACTGGCCTGCATGCCAAATCCGTTCGCCAATGTCGCCGCCGCATGGCTGGCACATCCACTGGAGATGGCCCGGGCGTGGCAGGAGCTTGCCACAGTCGCCTGGGCGACCGGCATGCCTGCGCCGCTGGCGGAAGCTGCGGAGGGCGATGACCGATTCAGCGACGACGCCTGGCGCGACAATCCGTTCTT
Source organism: Pseudoduganella sp. R-43 (assembly GCF_049913255.1). Classification (NCBI taxonomy): domain Bacteria; kingdom Pseudomonadati; phylum Pseudomonadota; class Betaproteobacteria; order Burkholderiales; family Oxalobacteraceae; genus Pseudoduganella; species Pseudoduganella sp. R-43. The sequence continues at coordinate 3,715,563 of NZ_CP183988.1, read as the reverse complement.
TCATGGCCTGATGCAGCAATACCTCGGCTTCACGCGCACCCTCGAACGGCAGGTCTACGACACGCCGGGCGTGGATGAAAGCGAAGCCCGCAGCGCTGCCTTCTGGCTGCGCCATTGGTGCAACGCTCTAGCCCCCAGCAACTTCCCCTGGACCAATCCGGTCGTACTGCGACGCGCCTTCGACAGCGGCGGGGCCAGCCTGAAGCACGGCTTTGAAGAATGGCTGCGCGATGTGCTGGCGGGCGACCTGCGCATGGTGGATCCGGCCCAGTTCCAGCTCGGACGCGACCTGGCCGCGACGCCAGGGCGCGTTGTGATGCGCAACCAGATGATGGAACTGATCCAGTACACGCCCGTTTGCCCGCAAGTTCGGGCGATGCCGCTGGTCCTGGTGCCGCCCTGGATCAACAAGTACTACATCCTGGACCTGACCGCCCAGCAAAGCATGGTGCGGCACCTGGTGCAACAGGGTTTCGACGTGTTCGTCATGAGCTGGAAGAATCCGCGCGCCAATATGCAGGATGCCAGCTTCGAAGACCACCTGTTCGATGGCATCCTCGCTGCCATCGACGCGGCGCGCAATATCGCCGGCGTCCCGCAAGTGCATGCGGTCGGCTATTGCATCGGCGGCACCGCCCTGTCGGCGTTGATGGCGTGGCTGAACCGCCGCCATCGGGCGGCGCGCGATGTCCCGGTTGCCCATTGGACGCTGCTGGCCACGCTCACCGATTTTTCCAAGCCTGGCGACATCGCCAGTTTCATCAACGACGAAAGCGTGGCCTTGCTGGACGGCCTGATGGCGCGCCAGGGTTTCCTCGACTCGCAGCAGATCGGCTGGAGCTTCCGCATGCTGCGCCCGAATACGCAGATCTGGCGCTATGTGGTGCACAAGTACCTGCTCGGCGAGCCTGCACCAGCGCTGGCGCCCCTGGCCTGGAACTCGGACGGCACGCGCCAGCCGCGCGCCACGCACAGTTTCTGCCTGCGCGAGCTATACCAGGCCAACAAGCTGGCCCACGCGGATGCGCTTGAAATCCGCGGCCAGAAGCTTGACCTTGGCCGCATCCGCCAAACCCTGTATGCCGTGGGTGCGGTGGCGGACCACATCACCCCCTGGCGCAGCACCTACCGCAGCGCGGCGCTGGTGGGCGCTCCGGTACATTTTGTGCTGACCGCCTCCGGCCATATCCTGGGCATCATCAATCCGCCGGGCGGCAGCGCCAAACAGCAATACTGGTCGGCGCCCCTGATCGCGGGCCGCGACGCCAAGGACTGGCTGGCGGTGCAAACGCCAACTCCAGGCTCCTGGTGGCAGGACTGGACCGCCTGGCTGCACGGGCGCTGCGGCGGGTGGCGCACGCCGGCGCCGGCGGCCCATGCCGATTATCCCTGGCTAGGCGATGCCCCCGGAAACTACGTGCGCGAGCGCTAGCCCTGGCCTTATAATTTCGGCCATGAATAATGAGGATAAACAATTCCGCCGCCGGCTTGCCGTGATTGGCGCGATCGCATTTTCCGGCTTTGCCGTCCTGGCTGGCCGCGTAATCTGGCTGCAGGCCTTCCAATGACCGGTCATTCTTCTTTGTGGCGCCGCCTGCGGCCGGTGCTGGCTGTTGACGCGCCGTTGGCTGCCATCCTTGGCTTGCTGCTGGCGGCTGGCCTGTTGACACTGTATTCCGCCTCGGCCGACTTCCCGGGGCGCTTCGAACTGCAGTTGCGTAACGTGGCGATGGCGCTGGGCCTGATGTGGGCGGTCGCGAACATCCCGCCGCCCATGCTGATGCGCCATGCAGTCACGCTGTATTCGCTTGGCGTCGCCTTGCTGTTGGCGGTGTTCCTGTTCGGCGTTACGAAAAAAGGCTCGACGCGCTGGCTCAATCTCGGTCACGATTTCCAGCCGTCCGAGATGATGAAGATCGCGATGCCGATGATGCTGGCCTGGTACTTCCACCGTTTCGATGGCGCCAAGGGCTGGCAAGTATTCGTCGCGGCCGCGGTGCTGCTGGCCATTCCGGTGGGACTGATCGCCAAGCAGCCTGATTTCGGCACGGCGATGCTGGTGCTGGCGGCCGGTTTCTATGTGATCGTGCTGGCCGGGCTATCGTGGAAGGCGCTTGCGGCCCTGGCTGCTTGCGCCCTGGCCGCGGTGCCGGTGGTATGGCAACTGCTGCACGACTTCCAGCGCCAAAGGGTGCTGACCTTCCTCAACCCGGACTCGGATCCGGCCGGCAAGGGTTTCCAGATCACCCAGGCGAAAATCGCGATCGGTTCCGGCGGGATGGCTGGCCGCGGCTGGATGGATGGCACCCAGGGCCACCTCGGCTTCATTCCGGAACGCTCCACCGACTTCATCTTCTCGGTCTTCGCCGAAGAATTCGGGCTGTTCGGCGGGATTGCGCTGCTGGTGACGTACGCCTTGCTGATCTGGCGCGGCCTGCAGATTTCCTCCAGCGCGGTGACGCCATTTTCGCGTTTGCTGGGCGGCGCCATCACCATGATCTTCTTCACCTATGCCTTCATCAATATCGGCATGGTGAGCGGCGTGGTACCGGTGGTTGGCGTGCCGCTGCCTTTTTTCAGCTATGGCGGCACTGCCCTGGTGACACTGGGAATCGGCTGCGGCATCCTGATGGCCATCCGTCGTCAAAGCCAGGTCTGAGCCTGTTACAAATGTCCGGAATTGGACATATTTCCCGGCTCCTGTTCAGGGCATAACGGAACCGTTGTTGAAATAGCGACAGCGCACCGATTTCGATTGAATTGCCGCAGTCTCCCCGTCAAGATTGGCTCACCCCAACCACAACCGGACGGAGAGACGAATGAACTTGAAACACCTTGGCGCTTTCGCACTCGCAGCTTCCTTCAGCCTGGGCGCCTATGCGGCCGACGGCCTCACAGCCAGCATCAGCATGGACAAGCGCGCGCTGGGCCCGCGCGACGACGTGGTCGTGCAGGTCACGCTGACCAATACTTCATCGGTGCCGCAATACGTCCTGAAATGGCATACCCCGTTCGGCGACATTGAAGAATCCCTGTTCGACGTGACCCGTGACGGCGCCAGGGTGCCGTACGAAGGCATGCACGTCAAGCGCCCGGCGCCCACGGCAGCCGATTACTACGTCATCCAGCCGGGCAAATCGCACAAGGTCACGGTGGAACTGTCGCAGATGTATAACATGAGCATCTCGGGCGACTACACCATCCGTTACAGCACCAAGTCGCCCAAGCTGTTCAGCAACGTCGACCCGGCCGGCAAGGCAGTTGACAAGAAGCAGCCGGACACCCTGCAATCGGCCGAGCTCAGCGTGTCGATCGAAGGCACCCTGCCGCGCGGCAGCATCGCCAAGGCGCCGGAACAGCCCCTGCCAAGCGCAGCCGGCTTGTCCTTCAGCAAGTGCACCACTTCGCAGCAGGCCGACATTACAACTGCCGTGTCGACCGCGCAAGGCATGGCCAACGACGGCGACGCCTACCTGGGCGCCAACAAGACAGGCACCCGCTACACGAAATGGTTCGGCAGCTACAATTCCGGCCGCTACTCCACCGTGAAATCGCACTTCGCCGCGCTGAAGGATGCCTTCGCCACCAAGCCGATCACCGTCGACTGCGGCTGCAAGAAGACGTACTACGCCTATGTGTATCCAACCCAGCCTTACAAGATTTATGTCTGCAAGGCATTCTGGAGCGCGCCAATGTCCGGCACCGACTCCAAGGGCGGTACGCTGGTGCATGAGATGAGCCACTTCAACGTGGTGGCCGGTACCGATGACTGGGTCTACGGCCAGTCCGGCGCCGCCAGCCTGGCGATCAGCGATCCTAACAAGGCCATCGACAACGCCGACTCGCACGAATATTTCGGCGAGAACACTCCAGCCCTGCCATAAGGCCTGCCCTGCCGCCGCTCACCTGCCGGTATGTTCGAAGCGTACCGGTCCAACGGTGAGCGGTATTTCCTTTCCGTCCATGAGGTAGTGCCCGGCGTAGCTGATGGTGTACGCATGACGCCCTTGCCTGAAGCCGTACGCGGGTGCCAGGTCGATGGCATTGCTGAGGTGCGCCCCGGGTTTCATGGCCCGGTAGTCGGCTTCCGTCAAGGGGCCGCGCTTGACCATGATGCCCTGGTAGTCGAGCAGTTGCCCGGTCTCGGCGTCGCGCACCTCGAACAGCTTGCCGAACATCTCTTCTTCGGTTGCCAGCGCGTGCAGGACCTTCAGCTGCCGCGCCGATTGGTTGGCCAGGTCGATGTGCAAGACGGGGTGGCCGCCTGCCTCTTTGACGGTGAATGTGACTTCCAGCATTTTCGCTTCCCCTGACAGCGCGGCGGCTGCTAGCAAGGCTGCAATATTGATTTTCACTCCAGACCTCGTTACACGTGAAACTTCTTTTTAGCGCGACTGTTCCAATGCTTCCCCAACCACCTCCAGGAAGTCATTGATGTTCAAGGGCTTGGTCAGGTACCGGAAAAAGCCGGCCTCCAGAGCAGCCTGTACATCAAGCGGCATCGCATTGGCGGAGAGCGCAATGATCGGGATCTCGCGCGTTGCGGCATCCTGGCGCAAACGGCGCTGTGCCTCGCGGCCGCTGATGCCGGGCAGGTTCATGTCCATCAAGATCGCATCCGGCAGGTATTCGCGCGCCATGGCCACACCGGAATTGCCGTCGGTGGCCGACAACAACTCAACGTCGAGATGCAGCTTGACGATCTCTTCCACAAGCTTCAGGTTGGCAGGGTTATCTTCGACATAGAGCAGCCGGGGCTTGCTGTGGTGGCCGCGCACCGCTGCCGGCGCCGGCATGCCTTCCTGGTCCTCGCTGCGGGGCAACTGCTGGGGCGCCGTGGCTTCCATCTCGACCGTGAAGGTGCTGCCCTGGCCCACCGAGCTCGTAACGCCAATGGTCGCGTTCATCAACTCGGCCAGCCGTTTGCTCAGCACCAGGCCGATGCCGCTGCCTTCTTCGGAGCCGCCTTCCTGGCCCAGCCGGTTAAAGGGCTGGAACAGACCCGCCATCTGTTCGCCGCTGAGCCCTGGCCCGTCGTCGCGCACTGCCAGCCAGGCCCGCCCGGGGTCGGCCGCCCCGCAGGCTACCCAGACATGGCCGCCCTTGCTGTTGTACTTGATTGCATTGCTCAACAGGTTCAGCACGATCTGGCGCAGCCGGATGCGGTCGGCCTTGACATGCATGCCGCGTGGTTCGGACAGGTAAACCGCGACCTGCCGCGCATCGGCCATGGCCTCGACCATCTTGCTCGCTTCATGCAGCAGGTCGTCCAGCGCCACCGGTTCGAGAGAAAGCGTGACGGCGCCGACCTCGATCTTCGCCAGGTCCAGCGTTTCATTGATCAGGTGCAGCAGGTGCTGCCCGGCCTGTACGATATTGCCGGCGAAGGCGTAACGCTGTTGTTGCGACAGCGGGAGTTTTTCGTTATGCAGCAACTGGCCGAAGCCGAGAATGGCATTCAGCGGCGTGCGCAGCTCATGCGACATGCTGGCCAGGAAGCGATCCTTGGCTTTGCTGGCTTGCTCCAGTTCGAGCTTTTGTTCGATCAGCTTGCGCTCGATCTGGCGTCGTCCGCTGATGTCGCGGATGGCGCTCGATACCAGCAGTTCGTCCTCGGTCTTCAAGGGACTGAGGCTGATCTCTACCGGGAATTCGGAACCGTCGCGGCGCATTGCGTACAGTTCGGTGCCCGCCCCCATGGCGCGCGGCTGGGCCTTGGCGAAGAAGCTGCTGCGCGCCGCCGGATGCCGTCCAGCAAAGCGGGCCGGGATCAGGATTTCAATCGGCTTGCCCAGCAGCTCTTGGCGCTGGTAGCCAAACAGCTGCTCGGTCTGGGAGTTCACCAGCACGATCTCGCCGCGCGCGTTGACGATGACCATCGGATCCGGCGCCGATTCCAGCAGGCCGCGGAACTTCTGCTCGGCTTTCTTGCGGTCGCCGATATCGCGGATCGCGCTCATGACGATCGCGCCCTCTTCCATCTGGATCATGCTGAGGCTGATCTCGACCGGGAACTCCAGCCCGTCCTTGCGCAAGCCATACAGTTCCAGCCCCGCCCCCATGGTGCGCGTGCGCGGCTGCACGAAATACTGGGCGCGATGCGAGACATGGCCGCCGCGGAAGCGATTGGGCAGCAATACTTCAACCGGTTTCCCCAGCAATTCGCGCGGTTCGAAGCCGAACAGCCGCTCGGCCTGGCTGTTGACCAGCACGATGCGGCCGGTGGAATTGGCCATCACGATGGCATCGGGCATCGACTCGAGCAGGCCGCGGTAGCGCGATTCGACCTGGCGCGCATCGCGCAATGCCTTGGCGTCGGTGATGTCGTTCTGGCTGTGAATGATGTACTCGATTTCGCCCTGGGCCGAGTAGACCGGCTTGCAGGCGGCTCCGATATACACTGCCTGGCCATCCTTGCGGCGCCGCAGGTATTCGAAATCGGCCCCGAACTCGCGCCGCACCGGATGGCCCGGCATGCCGATCAGTTCCTCCAGCCTGTGGCCGTGCGCTTCTTCGCCGCTATAACCATAGATTTCCGTTGCGCCCCGGGTCCAGAAGATCACGGTGTCGTGGCCGTCCGTGGCAATGATTCCGCCGGGAGCTTCTTCGAGGATGAACTTGCCCAGGTCAGTTTGCATGATTGGTCTTTTCGCGGACTCGGCGATGCCAATTGTAAGCGAATTCGGGCGAAAAAAAACCGCCTGCCCTTGCGGCCAGGCGGTCGATAGCGCGGGGGTGCGCTGTGTATTACCAGGAGGCTTTCAAGGTGTAGGTGCCGCTGGTCGAACCAGTGCCACCCGAGTAGTAGTACACCTTGGCATACCACGTTACAGCAGTCGAGCCCGTATTGGCGCGCGTTACAACATCCGCCTGGCCCGTGCCTTTCACGCTCGATGCCAGCTCGGTACCAGCGCTGTTGTACAGCTTCAGGTCGTAGTCCGACGAGGCGTTCGGCGTCATGGTGGCGGTCAGCGTCTTGCCTGCTGGAACCGTAATGGCGAAGTAGTCCACATCGCTGCTGGTGCCGATATTGGCGCTGGCGGTGGTGCAGGACTGGCTGATGCCATTCGCAGTGGCGATGGTGTTATTGCTCTCCGTTTCCGACATGTTCACCGGTGTGCAGGAGGCGCCGCTCAGGATGTTCTGCGCCTCGAACTTGGCCTGGAAGGTGTTGGCGTAGCTCAGGTCCGACGGGAACAGGGTCTTGGCAGCGTTCACGATGGCCGTTGCCATCGCTGGCATCTTGATGTTCGAGCCGAGGCCGAAGTGGGCTTCGAGGATGATCTTGTCGATGTTCGCGCGCGGCTTGCCGGCGGCGATCAGCGACACCATCGACGAGTACAGCGGCGCCGACCACAGTTCGTCGGACTGGAAGGTCACCCCGTTCTCGGTCACCGAGCTGTGTGCGCTATAGGTCTTGCTGCTGTTGTACTTAGCGTCGGTGCGGTTCAGCATGCGGCCGGCCCAGCAGGAGCCGTGGCCATCCCAGCTGAAGGCCCACTCAGGGTGGTAGACCTGGCCGTTCGGCGTGCTGTAGGAATACGACGCAGCCCAGTAGTCGCCGAAGCCTTCGCCCATGGCGCCAGTGTCGCCGCCCGACCAGCTCGAGTTGATGCTGGCCTGGATGCCGTGGCCGTACTCGTGCAGGATGACGTCGGCATCTTCACTGTCGTTGACGCAGCCATGGCCAAAGGCCAGGTAGCCGGTTGCACCGCTGCCGCTGAAGTGCGAGTTGTCGTCGCCGTTGACGCCGTCGGTATCGATGTCCATCGAACGGTTGAGGATGGACTTGGTGCCGGTGAAGCCCAGCGACTGCATGTAGCGCTGGCTCTGGTCGATGTGGAAGTAGACGTTGGTGTCATCGAAAGCATTGTTGCCGCGCTTGGCAGTCCAGACACCGTTGGTAGTGGTGCTTGGTGCCGTGTTTGGCGACTCGATGTTCTTGATGTTGACGTACGGTCCGGTCAGCGAATATACCCCGCCGGTCACAGTCAGGTCGCGCAAGGTTTTGGTCGAATACGCTGCGTCGAAGGCAGACGCGGCCGAGGTATCGGTCAGCGCATCGGTGTTCAGGGTGGTGCGTGGGTCAGGATCGAAAGCGTAGCCGCTGCCGTTGATGCCGGACGCCGCCATCACCGTGGCGGTGCTGCCGGCCTTGAGCGTGTTCACGCTGGTGCTGGCCTTGGCTGCCTCGGTAGCGGCATGGCGGTCCAGCATCTGGCCCGGCGCTGCGGCGCGCGCGGCCAGGCTGCGCTCACCGCCTTTGTTGGTGCGTGGCAACGAGGTGGAGTAGGAATCGATCAGGCTGCCGTCATGTGCATTCAGGTACTGGACGAAACCGCCGGTAGGCATCTCCGCTTCAATGTCGACCTTGCGCGCCAGTTGCACGCCATCCTTGGTAGGCACCCACACCAGGGTGGACGATGGCACGTTCACCAGGTTGTGCTGTACCTTCATGTTTTTCCAGCCTTTGTCCAACGCTTCGTCGTCGCTGATCTGGGCTTTGTTGTACAGTTGATTGACGGCGTCGGCCTCAACCTTGGCAGAAATGTGGCGGGTTTCGTTGAAGATCTTTTGCAGGTCGCCGTTCTTGCCGATCGACACGACGATCTGGGCGCGGTCGACTGGCAGGCCGCGCAGCATTTGCTGGTAGTAGTAATGCTTGCCGGTCAGCGATTCCTTGACTGAAACCAGCACCAGGTTGTTCAGGTTCGCCGGCAGGCCGAAGCGTGCCGCGTGAACCCTCAGCACGCCCTCTGCGGAGGCAGCCTTGGTATTGGTGAAGACGGTCAGGTTGTCGATGGTTTTTTCACCGGCTTGGGCCAGGCCGGCGCATGCCAGCATGACCATGGAAGCGATCGTGGTACGGGTTGTGTAGCGCATGTTGTAATTCTCTCCTGAAGCAGTTATAGATCTAGTTTTTGGATGGAACAACGAGCCCCGCCGGGCTTGGCACTCAACAGCGTGAGGGCCGAGTATAACTACGAAAAGTTCGCCGATTTAGTTGAAATTTTGCTCAAGAACGCAAAAGAATTCAGTCAAGACCGCGCGCGCAACGTTAGAAGGAGTCATCAGTGAAATTGAACATTCTGTTAATTTTTACAGGCCTTTGCCTGATGGACACGGCAGCGGCGATCCCCGATATGGAGCCCGACGTTACGGCCCAGGTAGCCGAGGTGCTGGAAGCCGTTGCCGACGGCAAGGCCGCTGCGGAACGCTTCACCGAACGGGGGAGCAGCTATCTCGCCGCGCCCGGCCTGCCTGGCCTGATGAAAGGGTGTAGCCGGCCCCTCGTGCTGGAGCTGCTTTCGCGAAACGTAAACGGGGAGGACCGGCTTTACGTGTACCGTGCGAAATGCCAGCCGCAAGCCCTGCGCATCGCCATCGACTTCAACAAGGCGGCCCGCATCAACCGGCTTGAACTGGCTCCTGAGCACTAGTTTCACGCGGCACTGGACTTGGCGTTGCGTGTGTGGTCAGATATGCATGAATCAGCCAGGAGAAGAGCATGGACGTCATTACGACAGCAGTGACGGCAGGTGCCGGCGAGGGCGGCATCAGTGCTGCCTATCAGATGCTGAAGTCCCGCCTGGCGGCCCAGTCTCCTTCGGTCGCCGATGCCATTGCCGACGTTGAGGAAGACCCCGGTTCGCGATCGCGCCAGTTTGCACTGAGCGATGCGCTGGCCGCGGCCGGCCTGGCTGGTGACCGCTACCTGCGTGCCGCAGCGCGCAACCTCATCGATGAAGTCGAGCGCCGGCGCAGCGGCCGAACCTCGCCTAAAGCCAGCCTGGACGGAGCGCCCGACCATGCGGTGATGAAAGTGTTCTTTTCCACCGATCGCGAGCTGAGCGGTGACCGGCACCCTGCCCGCTTGTTCGGCAGCACGCGTGGCCAGTTGCGTTATGGAAGCTGCGAAGTCAGCATTCCTCGCGACCATCGCATGGGCGAGATGGAATCGCCTTCGCTATTACGGCTGGAGTTTCGCCAGGACCCTGAGCAGCATGTGGTGTTGCTTTCTGCCGACTTGAGTGAGCGCGACAGCTACTTCGAAGATTTGCGCAGGTCGATCGCCGCCAGTGGCACGCGCAGCGCCCTGCTTTTCATTCACGGTTACCGTACCACGTTCGAGGATGCCGCCCGTCGCACTGGCCAGCTGGCATACGACCTGGGCTTCCAAGGGGCGCCGATTTTTTACAGCTGGCCCTCGCAAGGCAAGCTTTCAGGATATATATTGGATGAAGCCAATGTGGAGTGGACCCAGGCCGACCTTGCTGCCTTTCTGGCCGACGTGCTGCAGCAATCCGATGCCGAGCATGTCTACCTGCTCGCGCACAGCATGGGCAGCCGGGCCCTGGCCCAGGCGACAGCCAGCGTCGTCGCCGCGCGACCGGAACTTGCGAGCCGTATCAGGGAAGTAATTTTGGCGGCACCGGATATCGATGCCGATGTTTTCCGTCAGCAAGTTTTGCCAGCGCTGGCTGCCGTCCCGAACCCATTGACTCTGTATGCGTCGTCGGAAGACAGCGCCTTGCGGGTTTCCAAATCCGTCCATGGCTATGCCCGTGCCGGTGAAAGCGGCCCCGGCCTGGTGGTGGCGCAAGGTGTCGAAACAATTGACGCCAGCAAGGTGGCGACAAGTTTCATCGGTCACACGTATTTTGCCGAGCAGCGCTCGGCTTTGAGCGATATGTATTACCTGATGAAGCAACATACCAGGGCTGCCGAGCGCTTTGGCCTGCAGGCAGTCGAAAGTGCGATGGGACGCCATTGGACGTTCCGCGTATAACGGAGACTTTGTTTATGAGTTACGCAAGTGCGCCGGATGAAGCAGTCTTTTGTGTTGACAAACTACTGCAATACATGGGGCAGGACGAAAAAGCCCTGGATACCGTGGTCAAGATCGTCCGCGATGGCATTGGTCCAGGCGTCGAACCGCTGAATCTGGCTGGCGACGCAATTCGGGACAACAAATTCATGGAAGCGCGCCGCATCCTGCACAATTTGCGCGGATCGATTGGCAACCTTGGGGCGAAACGCTTTGTTGCTGCCTCGCTCGCACTGGAACTGGCCCTGCAAGAAGGCCGTATTGTTGAAATACCACTGCTTTTCACTGCCCTGGAAGGTGAATTGAAGCTGGTGCACGACCATGCCGGCGCCTGGCTCGACCAGCACGCCGGACGCGCGGCCGCCCGCTAGCAATTCGTTACATCTGTTACCCCAGCCATTTTTGTGCGGCGCAATACCCGCATGTTATGATTCGAAATACTTATAGGTTTGGCAGTATTGCGAGCCGTGCGCCAGTATCGCCTCGCATTTCATAAAATCGTGAAAGTTGCCCGCAACTTGACGTACGGCAATTAATTGATATAATGCCATCCATTCTGGGATAATAAGAAATATGGAAATGTTTAACAAGGCGGGAGTGATTGTGACATCCACCCTTGTGATGGTCGGCATGTTGATTGCTTGCCAAGCCAAGGAAGACGTCGAGCCGCCAGCACCTGTCGTCGAAGCCGTAGCAAAGAAACTGGCCGTGCATGGCGGGGCAGCGGCAGAACGCCGCCTGCGCGAATGGGCCGAGCAAGGCTCCCCTGTTGCAGCTCGCGAGCTGGGCCTCCTGTACAGCCAGGATGTTGCAAAGCACAAAGAAGCGATGCGCCTGCTGGAGAAGGCCGCCCTCGCCGGCGACTCCGTTTCCGTCGACTACCTGTCCACCCGTTTCCGTTCGAGCGCCACTGTCGCAAATGCCGACGGTTCGCGCAGCTGGCCGCTGTATGTACAGCTGTCCAACCAGCACCGTACCAAGTAAGCCCCCGACGGATCGCGTGCTTTCTTGAGCGCGATCAACAAGCAGATCTGAGAGCTCCCTACGCTGGTAACTCCACCAGCCTGGGAGTTTTCCATGTCACGCGTGATTACCATTGCCGCAGGATTGACTCTGACCGCCCTGCTCGCTTGCCAGAGAATGAAGCCGGTCGCCGATGTACTTGCCGATGCGCGCAAGGCGCACGACAGCGGCGAAGACCGGGCTGCCGTCATCCATCTGAAGAACCTGCTGCAGCAGGAGCCCGGCCATGGCGCGGCAAGACGCATGCTGGGGGAGTTGCACCTGGCAATGGGCGATGCCGTTTCGGCCGAAAAGGAACTGCGACGCGCCCTGGCCCTTGGCCAGCCCCGGCAGGAACTGTTGCCGCTGCTGGTCCGTGCCATGCTGGCCCAGGCGTCCTGGCAGGGCGTCCTCGACGAATTGCAGGCTGATCCGCTGACCCCGGCCGTCCTGGCCTGGCGCGGCCACGCCTTGCTTGGACTAGGCAAGGCGGAAGATGCCGGCCAGCTTTACACCCAGGCACTCCATAAAGACGACAAGCTGGTCGAGGCCCACCTGGGCCAGGCCCGGCTTGCCTTGCTGCGCAACGACACCGATGCGGCAGGCGAGTCGGTGCAGCACGCCCTTGCGGCCGACCCGCACAATAGCGAAACCTTGCGCTTCCAGGGGGACCTGCTGCGCATGCGAGGCGACCTGGACGGCGCCCTCGCGGCATACCGCGCCATCCTTGAACGCGATAAAAGCAATGTACAAGCATTTGCTGATATTGCATCGGTCCATCTTGTGCAGGGAAACCCGGCGCTGGCCCGGGAAGGGCTCGAAGCGGCAAGGAAGATCCAGCCGGCCAGCCTGGTGATCCTCTACGCCCAGGGCTTGCTTGACCTGGCCGAGGGCAAGCACAAGGCCGCCCTGGAGCGCGCGCAGATGGTCTTGCGTGCGGCGCCGGACCATTTGCCGAGCATGCTGTTGGCTGCCACTGTTGAACTGGAAAACGGCGCATTTTCCCAGGCGCGGTCTCATATCTTGCGCTATCGCCAGTCACAGCCCAGGGAAATGTTCGCGCTGCGGCTGCTGGCCCAATGTGATCTGCAAGAAGGCAAGCCCCGGGACGCGCTGGCGCTACTTGAGCCGGCAATCGCCGAGCATCCGCAAGAGATCGACTTGCTGGCGCTTGGTGGCGAGGCCGCCATGCGTGCCGGACAACACGAGCTGGCCGCACGCTGGTTTGGCCGTGCCAGCAGCCTGGCGCCGGAGTCGAGCAGCCTCTTGGCCGCCAGTGGCCTGAGCCTGCTCAGCCAAGGCCAGGACGCACGGGCCGTCGACGCCCTTGAACAGGCAACACGCAAGGAAGGAGCGTCGGCTTCGCGCGCCGCTTCCCTGTTGGTCATGAGCTACCTGCGCAACCGCAACTTCAGCAAAGCCATGCAGCAAGTCCGGCAAATGGAAGCGCTGGGCGACAATCCGTCGGTGCAAAACCTCAAGGGCGGCGTGCTGCTTGCCAGCGGCGACCTGGTTGGCGCGCGCAAGGCCTTTTCGCGTTCACTGGAACTCGACCCTGCCCATATGCCTGCGCTGGACAACCTGGCGGAGCTCGATTTGCTGGAAAAGAAGGTACCGCTGGCGCGACAGCGCTACACCGCCGCGCTGGAGCGCCAGCGCAATAGCCTGCCCTTGATGATGGCGCTCGCCAAACTCGAGTCAAGGCAAGGCAACGCCGCAGCAGCGATCAGCTGGCTGGAGCGGGCCATTGCGTCCTCCCCCGATGCGGCTGCCCCCGTGCAGGCGCTGACAGCACTTTACTTGCGCAACGGCCAGGCAGCCAAGGCACTCCAGCAAGCCCAGCGCTTGCAAGCAGTTCGCCCAAACGAACCGGCCAGCCTTGATTTGCTGGCGCAGGCAGCGGCGGCCAACGGCCAGCACAAGCTGGCGCTCGAAAGCCTGCGGAAGCTGGCGCTTCTCCGCCCCGTCGAGCCCGAAGTGCAACTGCGTATTGCACGCAGCGCGCTCGCCCTCGGCCAGAAAGGACCCGCTTTGCTGGCTGCACGCAAGGCCGTCGCGCTCGACGCGAGCCGGGAAGATGCCCTGCTGCTGGTGAGCGCGCTGCTGCTCGATAACCGCGCATTCGACGAGGCCCGCAAACTGGCCCGCTCGGTGCAGCAACGTCAGCCTGATTCCGGCATGGGCTTCAAGCTCGAAGGCGATGCCTGGCTTGAAGAAGGCAAGGCAGCTGACGCCGTGGCCTCGTATGAGCGTGCTTTCCGACTGCAGAGCAGCGGGCCGCTATTGATCGCCCTGCACCGCGCCTTGCTGGCAGCCGGAAAGGCTGAGGCGGCGAGCCAAAGCATGCGCGACTGGCTTGGGCAACATCCCTCCGACCAGGCAACCAGGCTCTACTATGCGAGTCATTTGCTGCAGCAGGCCCAGTTTGGCGCCGCCCAGCGCGAGTACGAAATCATCCTGCAACGCGACCCGGACAATGTACTTGCCTTGAACGACCTGGCCTGGACGCTGCTTCATACCAAAGGCGGGGACGCGGTGCGGACCGCCGAACGGGCCTACCAGCTTGCCCCGCAAAATCCGGCAGTAGCCGATACCCTGGCCTGGAGCCTGGCCGAAAGCGGCAAGCCGGCGCGCGCCTTGCCTTTGCTGAAGAAAGCACTGGAAACTGCGCCGACAGCCAGCGATATCCGGCTGCATTACGCCCACGCGCTGTTCCGCAGTGGCGACAAGCGGGCCGCGCGCAGCCAATGCGAACAATTATTGGCAGTCCAGGGTTTTGCGCACAGGGCAGAGGTCGAGGGCTTGCTGGCGAAGATGTAAGGTGTCGGCCTAATTTACGCCTGAGCGCGCCGCCCCTTGGCGCCGGCGCTGGCGCGTTCCTTGCAACGTGGGGCTTATCCATCACTGGGAGCACACCATGTTCAAGAGCGTACTTTGCAAGGGCACAGCCTGGCTTTCGGCCATGGCGATCGCCGGAACCGCCGCCGCAACCCCGCTCGCCCCGTTTGTGCTGCACACGCCGGGCGCGGTCGAAATCAAGTTCAGCGGCTACCTGGCCCGCAGCGGCGACACCGGCGCTTCGCCCGGCATCCACGAAGCCAGCTTCGGTGCAGGCTATATGACCAGCATCCATGAACTCGGCAACCCCGCCAATCAGCTCTGGCGCAGCGGACAGGACAACCAGAGTATTTCCTTCTTGATGTATGGTGCCGGCGATGCCGCAGTGCTCCCGGTGGCTGGGTCGTCGGCACACCAGGTCTTCGGCACCGGTTGCACCCATCTTGCCTTCGGTTGCGACGGCAAGATCCACCTCGACTTCTACCTCGATAAACTGAGCGGCGGAACCAACCCAGGCTTTGGCATTGGCGGCATCAAGGCCTCGCAACGCCAGGGTTTCAGGCAACT
This sequence comes from Pseudoduganella sp. R-43, assembly GCF_049913255.1. Classification (NCBI taxonomy): domain Bacteria; kingdom Pseudomonadati; phylum Pseudomonadota; class Betaproteobacteria; order Burkholderiales; family Oxalobacteraceae; genus Pseudoduganella; species Pseudoduganella sp. R-43. Next base: position 3,700,328 of record NZ_CP183988.1, on the reverse strand, counting down.
TGGCGGCATTACCGATGGCGAGCTGTTGATGCGCTGGGAGTTCGTACCGGGACTATCGCCCACTACGCCAGGCGGAACGCCGGTCACCCTGGTGCAACAGCTAAGCGGCCTCACCTCGCCTTCGTCCGGCTTTGGCAGCTTCCTGGCGCGTTGCACGGGCGGTCCGGCATGCGGCTATTTCACCAGCGGTATGCAGCAAGGGGGAGCTGACTTCTATGGCACCAATACCATGACCAGCATCCTGGCCCTGACGGCCATTGGCCAGAATGGCTGGTCAGCCCGCCTGTCCGATCCGGTGATCGCCCAGGTGGCGCTGGGCCAACCCTCCACCCTTGCCTTGCTGCCGATTGGCGCTGCCATGCTGTTCCTGCTACGCATGCGCCGTCAGCGCGGCTGGTAACGGCCCGGGGCGATGATGTGCTGCGGATCAAGCGCCGACTTGATGCGGGCCACGGTGTCCCAATACGTATCGTGGCCGCTGTCCAGGGCCCCCACCGATTGCGGACCCACGCGATAGGGAATGTATCCAGCGCCCATCAGCCGTGCAAACGAGGCATCGTAGCATTGCCGGGCGCGCGCCGCCTCCGCCGCATCTTCCTGGTCAAAGCAGATGGTCAGCACGCCGCCCAGTGCACGCTCGTTGATCATGCTGAAGGTTTCAAACAGATCGAAGCCATGGCTAGCAAACAGCGGCTCGACCAGCGAGTGCACGTGCAACAAGTCGGTGCCGCGCATCGGCAGCACGGGTGCCAGCCACATCATTCCGCAACCGTCGCGCGCCGGATTGGCGCCCAGTGGGAATCCCTGAGGCAGGCCACCTCGGCGACGCCAGTAGGCGCCTGCCAGGAAGCGGCCATCCGGAATGCCGCGGTTCATGTTCAAGAGGGAGCGGCCAAGGTCGACCTGCGCCGACAACCGCGATCCGAGCCTGCCTTTTCCCATCAGGCGGGCCGCGATGCTTCCGAGTGCCAGCGTGCGGTCATCGATAAAGCGCAAGGTGGCCAGCCTGCCAATGGCCGCCTGCAGGGCACGGCGCGCATCGGCCACCTGGGCCGGCCGGCCGTAAAGCGCAGCTGACACAGTCCAGGCGCCGATCCCGGCCTGCCGGCACAGGCCGGCGCGCAATGGAAGCGGCAGCGGCGGCCCTTGCGGCGCCAGCGACGCTGGGAACACCATTCCTCCCGACAGCACGCGCAAATCGTTCCCGATATGGACCACGCTGGGCAATGTGCCGTCCAGGCGCAGTGGGCGCAGCGCATCCACAACTGCGGCGATGCCCTCGAAGCCGGGGACGCTCGCAACCAGGTGGCTTACCACTTCCGTTTGCGGCATCAGCCAGAAGCCGAGGCTGGTAATAATGCCGAAGTTCGATTGCGTGAACAAACCGTCCAGCCATGGCCCGACACCATACGGGTAAAGGTGGGCGGCACTGGCGTGGGCAAAATGGGCGAAACCAGTCTCGAGCGTGTCGCCGCTGGCCAGCACGATGCGCATGCCGGCTACATGCAGCATGCGGTTGCCATAGGGCGTATGGCCGAAGCCGCGCTCCAGGATGTTGCCGACGAGGCTGGTATCCGGCCCGGCGCCGGTACAATCCATCCACAGGGGAAGTTGCAGCTCCGCCAGTTGACCGGCGAGCTGGGCCTGCGTGACGCCGGGCTCGATCACGGCATAGGCAAGGTCCGGATCGATCTCAAGAATGCGGTTCATCCCGCCCAGGTCCACGATGACCTGGCCTTCGCTGCTTGGGTTGGCGTCGCCGTATCCCCAGTTGCGGCCGGTACTCAGCGGATACAGCGGGACGCCAAATTCGCCGGCACTGCGCACCACGGCCACCACCTCACCGTGCGATAGCGGACGCAACACTGCAAGGGGCGCGACGGGCTGGCCCGAGGTGCTGGCAGTGTACGGCGCAAGTTCGCTGGGCGAGGCAAGCACCCGGGCTGGACCAAGCAGCAGGCGCCAGGCCTGCAGTGCGGGTTGGAGGTTCGCCATCTCAGTCCCTCCCCTCGCGCAAGCGGACCGTAATACCGGCCTCATCTTGCGGCGAGAAAAAGAAGGGGTAGAAGGAACGTTCGTTAGGCACCGATTCCATGCGCCCGCCATAGAGCCGTATCTGCTCCGCCATGTGCGCCAGGTCCAGCCGCAGCAGCACCGCCGGCGCGCCGACCCGGCTGCAGTGCCGCTCCGGCGCCGCATCGCGGAAACCCAGCATGCGCTTGTAGAACCTGACATGGCGCGGGTTGACTTCGATCACATAATCCGTGCAACCGTGCAGGTTGTGCGCGTACACATAGGAGATGTGGATCAGCGCTGCAAACACGCGCATATTGACATTGCGGTCGATGGCCAGCCGCGCCGGTTCGCACAGGCGTCGTCCCTGCTCCCGCAGTGCGGACAGGATGTCGCCAAAGTTTTCATCGGCCGGCAGGCCAATGTCGGGGTCGTCAAGGCACAGCGACATGGTGCCAACCGTATCACCCCGGCTATCGGCCGCCAGGGTGATACGGTTGGGTTGGTGGGGGGCGTTGGGATCCACTTCATAGCCGCGCCAGCCATACATCTTTTGCAGCAGCACACTGGCCGCTTCGCGTTTGCCGGCCGAATTGGCCAGCCGGATATGGAAAAGCTGCTGGTCGATCGCGTGCAACGGCTGCTCGCCGCCAGCGTTCTCGTCAATCAACAGGGAAACAATGGTGTCGTCGTCCACGGTGCGTCCTCCTATCGGTATAGGGCTTGGATGCTCGGGCTGGCCCAAGGTTCCGCACGCGTCGGATTTCTTTTCACGGGCCGCGGCCAACGGGGCGCCACGGCATGGCACGGATGCTGCTCATACGACCATGCCGGCAAACCTGCCGCAATCCAATCGGGAGATCCACGCTATGACTACCTTGCGCAAGTCTTTACTGGCAACTGCCGCCTTGCTGGCGGCCAGCCTTGCCAGCGTACCGGTCCAGGCCTCCACCTTTGCCTCGGCCATCCTCGACATCAACAACTTCAGGCTGCTCCACTCCAACGGCACCGCCTACAGCACGACCGACTTCACGATCTTGCAGGGTACCAACGATGCCCATGCAACTGCTTCGCTGAACGGCGTCTTCGCGAACGGAACCTCGTCGATCCCGATCCTGCTCGGTGTCCCGAACGTGCCGCATCAATGCATGGGCGCCCCCTGCGGGGGCCTGGGCGAAAACAACTTCACCCCGCTGCCCAGCCCGCCGCCAGTGCCAGGCACTTTCGGCTATGCCGACCAGGACCTGACCGGCGCCTCCATTACCATCGGCGCAGCGCCGGCCGGGGCACACGCCCGCACGCGGGCCGATGCCTCGACCGCCCTGAACGCCATCGCATCGGGCAATTCCGACGTCGGTACCTCGACCACCTTCCAGTTCACGCTGGGAGCAGCCGACACCATGACTGTGTCGTTCGACGCAACCGCCTTCACCCAGGCTTATGTGTCGCCCGGATCGGGACCGGACGCCAATGCCAATGCACGGCTGTCGTGGTCCATCAACATCATCGACCTGACCACCCAGGGCCGGATCTTCGACTTCGCGCCAGACGACCTGAACGCATTCAGTGTACGCAGCCGCACGGATGGCAGCCCTGGCATCCTTACGTACACCTTTGCGACCCTGCCCGGGGTGCCGCTCACCAAGGTGTCGCCTTTGCTGACAGCCGGCACCAGTTACCAGATCACGATCCAGCACAACACTCTGGCCAACGCCCTGCAGCAGGAGTTGCCGGAGCCGGATTCGCTGGCCGTGCTCGCTGCAGGCATGCTGGCGATGTCGGTTGCGCTGCGCCGCCGCAAATCCTGAGCACTTCTTGACAGGCCTCAACGTTCGGGCGGGTTCGCCAGCCAGGCTGGAATCCCGCCCATATAATCCAGAGGACCGAGGCGTATCACCAGGGAGCGCAGCATGGAGCATCTCTTCAGCCAATTGCTGTCCGGCCTGAAAGGCATCTGGAAGCACCGCTGGGCGGGATTCAGCATCGCCTGGGTGATTGTGCTGATAGGCTGGGCCAAGGTCTACTCCCTGCCCAACGAGTACCAGAGCACGGCCCGCGTGTTCGTCGATACCCAAAGCATCCTGAAGCCGCTGATGGTGGGCATGACCAGCATGCCCAACGTCGAGCAGCAAGTCGCCATCATGAGCCGGACTTTGCTAAGCCGGCCGAATATCGATCGGGTATTGCGCATGGTGGACCTGGACGTGCGCTCGGTGTCCGCACGCGACCACGATGCGATGGTCGACGATATGCTGAAGCGGATTCACATCAACGGCACCGGCACCTACGATATCTACACCATCGGCTACACCCACTCCGACCCGCGCCAGGTGCGCGACGTGGTGCAGGCCTTGCTGTCGATCTTCGTGGAAGGCAGTTTCAAGGGAAAGAAAGGCGATTCCGAGAAGGCGGTCCAGTTCATCGACGAACAGATCAAGAATTACGAAGACCGCCTGCTCACGGCGGAGAACGCCGTCAAGGAATTCCGTCTCAAACACAACTACCTGCTGCCGCGCGAAGGCCAGGATTATGGCGGCAAGCTGCTGACCGCGAACGACGCATTGGCCAGCGCCCAGCTGGAGCTGGCCGAGGCCGAACAGGCGCGCAAGGCCATTGAAGCCCAATTCGGCGGCGACGAGCCGCTGCTTGCGGGCGTCGGCACGCCGGGCGAGGTATCCGAGCTCGACTCGCGCATCAGCGCCTTGAACAAGAGCCTCGATGCCCTGCGCATGCAATACACCGACCTGCATCCCGATGTCGTGGCAGCCCTGCGCCTGATCGCCCAGCTTGAAGAGAAACGGCGCGAAGAGCGCCAGAAGCATGCTGACCCCGGCGACACAGCGCGCCAGTACACCCCCTTGTTCCAGCAAATGAAGGTGGCTTTGGCGGAATCGGAAGCGCGGGTGGCCGCATTACGGGCGCGTGTCGAGGCCATGCAACAGCGCCAGGCGCAGCTCCAGGAGCAGCGCAATGCCGTGCCCGAACTCGAGTCCCAGCTCGGCCAACTGACACGCGACTACCAGGTGAACAAGGAAAATTACGAGAAGCTCGTTGCGCGCCGCGAGGCAGCCAAGCTGTCGGGGGAATTGACAACCACCACAGAAATGATGAGTTTCAAGATCATCGATCCGCCAACCATGCCCCAGCGCCCCATCGGCCCCAACCGCGCCCTGTATTACAGCGCAGTGCTGGCCGCCGGCCTCATCGGTGGCGCAGCGGCAGCGCTCGGGCTGTCCGAACTGCGCCCCACGTTCCTGAGTCCGGCCGATTTGCGCGCGGCGACCGGCTTGCGGGTGCTCGGTACCATTGGCATGAACTGGACCGATGAAGAGAAGCGCCGGCATGCGCGCGACCGCCTGGGTTTCAGCGCCGGCAGCGCCTGCCTGTTGCTTGGCTATAGCGGCGTGATGGTGTTCACCCTGTTCTACCAATAGATGGAGGCCCCATGCAATTACCGCCCAACCTGCTGGAACTTGCACCGCCGACCGAACTCGGTTACGCCGACATCAACCTGGTCCGGATGCGGCAGCGCGGAATGGTGACGCATGAGAGCGGCCGCACTTCCGTCGCCGAGGACTTTCGGATCGTCAAGCGCCACTTGCTCAATGACGCGCGCTCCGGCGGCGCCAACGCCATCCCGCACGGCAACCTGATCGTCGTCACCAGCGCCCTGCCGGGAGAAGGAAAGACCTATTGCGCGGTCAACCTGGCAATGAGCATTTCCATGGAAAAGGATGCACGCGCGCTGCTGGTGGACGCCGACGTGGCGCGCCCGTCGGTACTGAAAGTGCTGGGTTTGCAGGCTGAACGGGGCCTGATGAATGTGCTGCTCGATGGCAGCGTGGAATTGTCCGACGTGATCATGCGCACCAATGTTCCGTCGCTGACCTTGCTGCCTTCCGGTCCCGCCAGCCGCCACGCGACAGAACTCCTTGCCAGCCATAATATGAGCCGCCTGCTGGAAGAGCTCGCCAGTCGCTACCCGGATCGCATCATCGTTTTCGATTCGCCGCCCTTGCTGCTGACTACCGAGGCCAGTGTGCTCGTCTCCCAAATGGGACAGGTTGTCATGGTGGTGGAAGCCGAGACCACGACCCAGTCCGCCGTGCAGGCAGCCCTGCAGCGCATCGAGCATTGCCGGCACGTGAACCTGGTCTACAACAAGTCGCGCGCCTTCCCCGGCGCCCAATACTACGGGTATTACGAATGATAGATGCCGCTGCCATCGGGCTACTGCTCATGTGCGCCTATATCCTGCACAAGGTGCGGAATATGCACTTGCTGGTGCACGCGATGAAGGATGATTCGCGGCAGGAACATGCGTCGCTATTCAGGCAGCTCGAAGCCCTGCAGGGGCTCTACATCAGCCTGGGGCTGCAGCGTGCCTTGCCCCTGACGCGGGGTTGGGCCGCATCGCCGGATTTTCTCCAGGAACTGGCAGCCCATGCCCTCGATGAGAAGCCGCGATGCGTCGTCGAATGCAGCAGCGGGACTTCGACCCTCGTGTTGGCCCGATGCATGCAAATCAACGGCGCCGGCAAGGTGTACAGCCTCGAACACGATCCCGCCTATGCCCGGCGCACGCGGCGACAGTTGGAACTGCACGGCCTGGCGGACTGGGCAACGGTCATCGACGCGCCACTGCTGACGCAAACGTTCGGCGGCCGCCAGCAGCCCTGGTACGACTGTAGCGGCTTGTCGACCGGGCAAGCGATCGAGATGGTCGTGATCGATGGCCCGCCGCAGGCGACAAGCGACGCCGCGCGCTATCCGGCCGGTCCCATCCTGTTCCCGCGCATGGCTCCGGGTGCCGCGATCTTCCTTGACGACGCAATGCGTCCCGGCGAGCGCACGGCCCTGCAACGCTGGGCAGCCGAATTCCCGGAGCTTGAAATCAGCTCGCTGCCCTGTGAAAAGGGCGCCGCCATGCTGCGCTACAAGCCTAAAGCTTGAAGGTCAGGCGGCCTTGGCCGGTACCAATTCCCGATAGCAGGCGGCGACCTGCGTGGCGACTCGCTGCCACGTAAACTGCTCGACCATCGACTGCACGGTGGTGCGCTCCGGCGGCCGGGAAGCCAGTGCGATGATTGCTTCGCGCTGCCCGGCTTGGTCATCCCAGCCGACCTTGCGCAGCATTGCATCTGAACCATCCAGTTGCAGCGCGCTGTCTTGCGTCATGACCACAGGGGTTCCGGCAGCCAAGGCTTCAAGCACCGACAAGGGAAAGATCTCGCCCTGGCTGGGCAGCGCCACTACCGAGGCCGCTGCATAGGCACTGGCCAGGAGCGGGTCTTCATGATTGAGCGCCCCAAGCCAACGCGCCCAGGGTGATTTCAGCACCCTTTGCAAGTAATCATGCTCTTCGCACGCGACGGGACCAATCATTACCAAAGGCAGCTCGCTGCCCTCCAGCGCCTGCGCCAGGCCAAGTTGATTCTTGTATGACGAAACGGTGCCCACCGTGAGCACGAAGGGACCGACTATCCCGGTACGGTGACGGAACAGCTCGCCTTTCGCCGTGAAGAACTGGCGGCTGATCCCATTGGGAAAGACGCGAATCTTGGAGCGCTCCGTCAGGAAGCCGCTGATGATTGCTTCCCGCTCCGCCTCGCCAAGCGCAATCACCAGGTCGGCTAGCTGCAGGGCGCGCTTTGTCTGGGCATAGCTTGTCTGGAGATTGTAGGAACAGATGCGCCCGGCCAGCCGGTCCGCCACCCGCGCGCGAAAACCCGCATTGCGGTTCCAGGTGGGAGACACCAGCGGTGACAGCACGACGGGAAGGCCCAGTTCGACCGCCGATTCCACCACGCGAAAGTTGCCGTTAAAGGCAGAGAAAACGTGGATCAGGTCAAAGTCGGCCAGCTTCTGGCGCGCAGGGTCGACCAGTTCGGCCGACATCGACGCATCAAGGTGATTCAGCGCCGCTATGGTCTCACGCACCTGCACCTGCAGGCCCCCTTCGCGCTGGAACAACATGGGATACGACAGGATTCCGATTCGCATAGCGCCCTCCCCTCATTGTTGCCAGCCGGCGCGGCGCAGCAAGCCCGCCAATGGGTGCTGCTGGAGCCAGATTGCGAGCCCCCATCCAAGCGCTCCGCTGCCGGCGCCCGCCATCAAATGCAGTACACCCGGCGCTTCATTGCGGGCCATCGCCAGCACCAGCATGGCCGGGGCGATGGCAGCAAGGGTAGCCATGGCGCTCTTGCGCAGCGCCCGGAGCAGGTTTGCCGGCTGCAGGCCGAACAACTTCTGCAAGCACCGCAACACCAGCCAGCTGCGCAAAGCCAGGCTGAAAGCGATTGCTGCCGCCAGCCATTCCAGGCCCGCCAGGCCCGCCGGAAGCAGCATCGACAAGCGCCCGAGTACAGCGATCGCGTCTATCCTCGCCTGCTCACCGATATGGCCGGTGGCGAGCAACAGGTAGCGCCCCATATTGAACATGCTATACAGCGCGGCAGCACCGCACATGATCCGGATCAAAGGTACGCAGGCTTGCCACTGATGTCCGTACAGCAACGCCACAATTGGTTCAGCGTATAGGCCGGCGAACAGGAAGAAGGGCCAGGACAAGGCCGTAATGCAGGCGGCAGCCGACACATAGGCCTGCAGGGCATCGCCTCCCTCACGGGCATGCCGCGCGAATAGCGGAAAGATCACTGGCGAGACAGCGCTGGTAACGGCCTGGTTGAAGAGGGACAGCACAGACTGCGCTTTGCCCAGCAGCGCGACCTGCTCCGCGCCAAGCAGCTTGCCGGCGATCAGGTCCGGTGCTACCACGCCGATCTCGTCGATCGCATTTCCGGCAACGGCCAGCCCGCCGGGCCGCACGAGCGCACGAATCCCCTGCAGCCCCGGGCGCCACGCCATGCCTGCAGGTTGCCGGGTGAGCGCGACGAGGAAGGCTGCGAAGGTCGCGGCAAAGCTTCCCCAGGCCAGCGCACACGGCCCCAATCCGCCTGCCGCCAACGCAATGGTGGCAGCGAACTGGGTCGAGCAGTAGCTGGCCGATACCATCAAAAGCGCGCTTGCGTGCATTTCACGGCGCAGCATCGCGGTTATCTGCGACGAGAATGGGACCAGTACGAAATTCAGCGCCAGGATGCGCAGCACCTGTGCCAGATCCGGCTGCCGATAGAACACTCCCAACGGCTCTGCCAGGCCAGCCAGCAGCACAGCCAGGCTCCATCCCATCGCCACGGAAATGGACAGCAGAGCGCGCTGTTCCGCGGTCGACAGTTCGCGCCGCGCGACCAGCAACTGCCCGGTCCCCAGGTCGCGGAACACCTGCGCCAGCCCGGTCAGCACCGCAGCGATCGAATAGACGCCGATCTCGGACGGCGACAGGAGCCGGGCGAGGATGATGGAAGATGCCAGGGCCAGGGCGGCCTGCAGGTACTTCTCGGCAAAGCCAAAGGCAAAGTTGCGGGCGACTCCACGCATCTCACGCCAGCCCGTCGTAGAAAGCCTCCACCTGTGCGCTGATCACCGGCACTGCATAGCGCGCTTCCACCTCGACCCTGCCCTGGCGGCCCATCTCGGTGCGGCGCACGGGGTCGTCGAGCAGGGCGCCGATCGTCGCGACCGCATTGTCAATATCGCCCGGAGTAAGCAGCAGCCCGCCTGCGCTGCCTTCGAGGATATCTTCGCTGCCGGGGACCCGCGTCGCCAGCGCTGGCACCCCGCATGCCATCGCCTCGATCGTCGCAATGCCGAAACCTTCTCGCCGGCTGACCAGCAGGTGCAGGTCCATGGCTGGAATGATCGACTCGACCTGGGCCTGGAAGCCGGTGAAGATGACGCGCCGCGTCAGGCGCTGGCGGCGCACCATGTCCCGCAATGACGATTCCAGCGGGCCGGTCCCCACCAAGAGGAGTTTCAGACGGGGCCGCACCCTGGCCAAATGAGCGAAGATCGCAAGCAACTCCTCCGGGCGCTTTTGCGCCGACAGGCGGCCTACGCTGCCTATCACTTCGTCATTGTCAGCGATTCCCCATTGGCGACGCGCAGCAGACCGCCGCCGGGGCGAAGCCTGGAAGCGACGCAGGTCCACGCAGTTCGGAATGACGGCCAGCCGCACGTCGGCAGGCAACCATTCCCGGTACAGGGACAGGAAGTGTTTCATCGCGGAGCCTGAAACTGCGTACACACCCTTCACGCCTGCCATTGCCCGCTGCAGCAGGCTGCGCTGCCACTCATTGAATTCGGTGTGAGGAAACGCATTGTGCACGCTGATCACGGCCGGCACCCCGCAATGCTGTGCCAGCCACAAGGCGCTGGCGCCGTAAGTCGTCCAGCAGAACGCCACGTGCACCAGGTCGGGACGCAGCTTGCGCAATGCCGGCGCGCTGAAGGCCATCGCCCGCAAGCGGTTCAGGCGCCGCCACGGCCACTCCTCCAGCATGGGCGGCACGTTCAAGTCGGCGATTTCGACGCATTCATCCTGCGCAGACTGGCGCCAGCGTTCATCGCCGGCAAAGCGCGGTGGCGCCAATACGCAGTCGTAGCCAACGCCCTTCAGGAAGCGGGCCTCGTCGAGCATGCGCAGCTCCATGCCGCCCAGTTCGCCGGAAAAGCTGGTGAGCACTATGCGCCGGCTGGCCGGACGCCTGGTGGCAGCCGCCGCTTCGGCGATATAGCCGCCAAGGTAGGCCAGTTCCCAGCGCCGCTGGAATATGCGCTCCGGCTGGCGCAACACCATGGCTGCACCGAGCCCGCACAGTTCTTCCACATATTTGCGCAGCATCCAGCGCGGTGCGCCGAACAGTTCCGGGAACTGGCCGGGCCGCGTCAAACGGCAAGCGCCGCGGCCATAACGGCGGGCGCGCGCCATCACCCAGTCCGGTGTCAGCTGCACCGGGCGTATGTGGTGGGCAACGCGGGCCGCCGGACAGAACCACGACTGGAAGCCGGCGCCTTCCAGCAACCGGGTGAAACTGACTTCGCCGCCCATCGCGTACTCGCCCGCGGCCGGCCCGATCGATTCGTCAAAGCGGTAGCCGTGACGGAATACTTCGCCGCGCACCGCCATGTTGGCGCCCCAGACCAGTCCGGGGTAGACAGGTCCTTCCGGCAGCATCGGGTCCGTCAGGCCGTACGTCAGGCCGCAAGGGACCAGGCGCAGCAGCCATTCCGGCGGCGCCACGCTCCAGTCGGGAACGATGCTGCCGCCGAAGATGGCGAAGCCCTGGCGCTCCGTTGCCGCGCCGGCGTAGCGTACAAGCCAGTCTCGGTCGGGAGTGGCGTCGTCGTCGGTGAAAACGAACAACCGTGTCTCTGGCCCCTTCATCGCCAAAGCCAGGCCGTGGTTCAGGGCAGCGTTCTTGCCGCGCCGCGGTTCGTAGGCATAGTGCAGCGGCAGCCGGCTGGTGTAGGACATCAACAGCTCGCGCGTGCCGTCGTCGCTGCCGTTGTCCACCACCAGCAGCCGCCACCCTTCCTCAGGGCTATGCAACTGCGTGTAGGCGTCGAGCACCTGCGGCAAGGTGCGCACGCCGTTGAACGTAGCCATCAGCACAGTAAGCATGATGATTCCTCCCTGGAGGTCCCAGTCTATGCAAGGCGCCGGCGCAGCTGCTTGCGCTAGCTCAAAGAGCCCGCGCGAAGCTTTGCTGTAATGACTTTATGTTCACGCGCTTCCTGCACACTGTTTCGGAACTCGGCGCCGGCAATGCGGCCTGGTATGCCGCCGCGCGGGCCTTGCAATTGTTCGGCCTGCATATGTGGCGCTACCATTTTGTCGCGCAGCGCGTGCCATCGAGCGCCATGCGCAGTGCCCCCGGCAGGCTGCTGATGTCTCCCATCGCCAGCCTGGCCGACTTGCCGGCGGAGTATCCCAGGCCGCGTGAAGTCGTGGCGGCGCGATTCCGACAGGGCGGCTGCAGCATCGCGGCCTGGAAAGGATGCGAGCTCGCCGCAATCCTGTGGTACCAGTTCGGCGCTTACGAAGAAGACGAAGTCCGCGCCCGCTACTGCCTGCCATCGCCGCACTCTTGCTGGGACTATGATGTGTTCGTGCAGCCGCATATGCGCCTTGGTACGGCATTCTGCCGGATCTGGGATGAGGCACACCGCTGCATGCATGCACGCGGGATCCAGTGGACATGCAGCCGGATTTCGGCTTTCAATCCGGGGTCGCTGCGAGCCCATCATCGCATCGGCGCGGTCCACCTTGGCAGCGCGACGTTCATTGCGCTGGGGCGCTGGCAGCTGATGTTCGCCAACCGCCCTCCTTTCGTACACTTGTCCGCCAGCCCCAGGTCGCGGCCGCAACTCGTCTTCGACACGCGCCCGCTCGAACACGGAGAATCGCAATGCCAGCCTACCTGATCCTGCTCGCCGCCCTCACGGCCGACTGTCCGCCCTACAGCAAGGGCGCAACCGGCGGCGATTACTACGACGCCGAGGATGCCAAAGGCCTGGCCGTGGTCGAGACCTTCCATTTCGGCCCGCAGGTGGAAGCGCTGCAGCGCGGGATGTCGGGCACCTTGGGCGGCGATATCGGCTACACGCTGGAACACTTTCCCAACCATCCCCGCGCCCTGTCGGCAATGGCGCGCCTTGCATTGCGCACAAAGCAGGCGCAAGCGCCGGGGGCACACCACACCGTGGAGTGCTACTTCCAGCGCGCCATCGCGTTCGCGCCCAAAGATGGCGCAACACGCGCCCTGTTCGGCGCCTATCTGCTGTCCTTGCGGCGCGATGCCGATGCGATAGAGCATTTGCAGGCGGCGCTGCAGGCACAGCCAGGCAATGCCGCCGCCTGGTACAACCTGGGCCTGGCCCGGGTAAGGCAGAAGGACTGGCCGGCGGCACTGGATGCGGCACACAAGGCATATGGCCTTGGATTCCCGCTCCCCGGCCTGCGGCAGCAATTGAAGGCTGCGCGCGAATGGCGCGAAGCGGATTTACTTGATCCCGTGGTGGCTCATTAAGTCATACAGCGTGGGCCGGCTCACGCCCAGCAGTTCGGAGGCGCGCGCAATATTGCCGCCGGTCCTGGCCAGGGCCTTGACCATCACCCGGTATTCCGCAGCATCGCGCGCATCGCGCAGGTCGATGTTCTCGGCCTGCGGGGCGCCGGGCGGCAGGCCCAGGTCCTCCAGCGTGATATGCGGGCCTTCGCTCATGATGGCGGCACGCTTGATGCAGTTCTCCATCTCGCGCACGTTGCCCGGCCAGCCATAGGCTTCAATCGCGGCCAGCGCATCCGGATGGAATGGCAGCGGCGGGCGTCCTTCAGCCTGCAGGAAACGATGGCGGAAGTGTTGCGCCAGCAGGACTGCATCGCCAATCCGTTCGCGCAGCGGCGGCACCACCAGCACGATTTCACTCAGCCGGTAGAACAAGTCTTCCCTGAAACGTCCCTCATCCACCATCGCCTTCAGGTTGCGATGCGTGGCACAGACGATGCGCACGTCGACCGCGATCTCGCTGCGGCCGCCCAGGCGTTCGATCACGCGCTCTTGCAGGAAGCGCAGCATCTTTGCCTGCAGCGGCAACGCCATGTCGCCAATTTCGTCGAGGAAGAAGGTGCCGCCGGCGGCCAGCTCTATCTTGCCCAGCGTCTGCCGCTCGGCACCGGTGAAGGCACCCTTCTCATAGCCAAACAATTCGCTCTCCAGCAGATGCTCTGGAATTGCCGCGCAATTGATTGCCACCATGCGCCGGTCGTGCCGCGCGCTCAGCTGGTGCAGGCCGCGGGCCAGCACTTCCTTGCCGCAGCCAGACGCCCCCATCAGCATCACGGTAGCGGAGCTTGGCGCAACTTTTTCTATGCTCCGGCATACGCGCAGCATGCCGGGGTCGCGCGTGACCAGGCCGGCCAGCGGCGAATCAGCCTCGGTCTGCAGCATGCGCCGGTTCTCCTGCTGCACGGTGTGCAGGAAGAAGGCGCGTTCCGCCATCAAGCGCAGCATCTCGCCATCCAGTGGCTTCTGGTGGAAATCGTAGGCGCCAAGCGCCATCGCTTTCAGCACGTTTTCGCGGTCCTGGTTGCCGGACAGGACAATCACCTTGGTATCGGCAGCAATTGCCAGCATCTGCTGCAGCAAGAGCAAGCCTTCGCTTGCGCAATCGGGTTCCGGCGGCAGGCCGAGGTCCATGGTCACCACCGCCGGCTGGTGCCGGCGCAACTGGCCAAGGGCGGCGTCGCGGTTCCCCGCAAACACCACCTCGTACGCGTCCAGGGCCCAGCGCAACTGCTTTTGCAGGCCCAGGTCATCCTCCACCACGAGCAGCTTTTTCTTGGTCATGAGCCCATGATGCAGCATGCCGGCGGTGGGGCTTTTGAGGCAGCGCAACGGCAAATAGTTTATATTGTGGCTTATTACGCGAAAAAACAGCCCGAAACACCATGAAATTCGATGTCGTGATCGTCGGCAGCGGCCTGGCCGGCCTCTCTGTTGCACTCCACCTGGCGGAAAGCCGCAAAGTAGCCATCATCTCCAAACGCGCCCTGCTCGACGGCGCCAGCAACTGGGCCCAGGGCGGTATCGCCGCGGTGCTCGATTCCGGCGACAGCCACGAGCAGCATATTGCCGATACCCTGGTTGCCGGCGGCGGCTTATGCGACGAAGGGGCCACCCGTTTCATCGTTGAACACGGACGCGAAGCCATCGAGTGGCTGATTGGCCTCGGCGTTCCCTTCACCCGCGACGAAAGCGCGGAACTGGGCTTCCACCTGACCCGCGAAGGCGGCCATAGCCAGCGCCGCATCATCCATGCGGCCGACGCAACCGGCCACGCGGTGCAGGTGACGCTGGAAGAGAAAGTCCGGGCGCATCCGAACATCAGCCTGTTCGAGCAGCACTGCGCGATCGACCTGATCACCACGGACAAGCTGGGCCCGCGCCCCGCCAATTCGCAGCCCCGCTGCCACGGCCTGTATGTCCAGGATGTGACAACCGGCCAGGTGCACACCGTCACGGCCGAACACACGGTGATGGCGACCGGCGGCGCCGGCAAGGTCTACCTGTACACCACCAATCCCGATACCGCCAGCGGCGACGGCATTGCCATGGCCTGGCGCGCAGGTTGCCGCGTGTCGAACATGGAGTTCATCCAGTTCCACCCGACCTGCCTGTACCATCCCTACGCCAAGTCTTTCCTGATCACGGAAGCGATCCGCGGCGAAGGCGGCCTGCTCAAGCTGCCGCCGGAAGCCGGCGCCGCCGCCGGGCAGCGTTTCATGCTGGCGCACGATGAACGGGCCGAACTGGCGCCGCGCGACGTGGTTGCGCGGGCGATCGACTTCGAGATCAAGAAGCGCGGCCTGGACTACGTCCATCTCGACATCAGCCACAAGCCTGCCGACTTCCTGATCGAGCACTTCCCGACCATCCATGCACGCTGCCTGGAACTGGGCATCGACATCACCAAGGAGCCGATCCCTATCGTGCCGGCGGCGCACTACACCTGCGGCGGCGTGGTGACCGACCTGTTTGGCCGCACTGACTTGCCTGGCCTGTACGCCGTGGGCGAAACCGCCTGCACCGGCCTGCATGGCGCCAACCGCCTGGCCAGCAATTCCCTGCTCGAGTGCGTTGTGATCGGGCGCGCCTGCGCCCAGGACATCCTGGCCCAGGACAAGGAAAGCACGCCCTACCTGCCGGATTGGGATGAAAGCCGCGTCACCGACGCGGACGAGGAAGTGGTCATCGCCCACAACTGGGACGAATTGCGCCGCTTCATGTGGAACTATGTGGGCATCGTTCGCACCACCAAGCGCCTTGAGCGCGCCCAGCACCGCATCGCCCTGCTGAAGGAAGAAATCGACGAGTACTACCGCCATTTCCGCATCACGAGCGACCTGCTGGAGCTGCGCAACCTGGTGGAAGTTGCCTCGCTGATCGTCAACAGTGCGCTGCAGCGGCGCGAGAGCCGCGGCCTGCATTTCAGCCGCGATTACCCGGCTACGCTGCCCAAAGCCTTGCCGACCGTGCTCACGCCGGAGCGCCGCTAAGGCACGTTCACCTCGTGCCGCAAGCCCAGGCGCTTCAACTCCCCGCTTTCGACCAGGCGCTGGAATTCGGCATCGAATTCCTTGCGCAGCGCGTCGGCTGCGGGGCGCTTGGGAAATGCGAAGTACCCATCCTGCACCTCGATCACCCGTGGCAGCATGGCCAACTGGCCTGACAGCCCCAGCCGGCCCAGCACCGGTTCGGTGTTGCGGCGGTTACTGGCAAACATTTGCGCATGCTGCGCCGCCAGCATTTTCAGCCCGCTGTCGACACTGTTCACAACATCCAGCCGCAGCTGCGGCCTTGCCTTGTCGAAGGCAGGCCCATAGGACCAGCCGTTGACGATGGCGATGCGCTGTTCTGACAGGGACGCGTAGTCGCCGCTCCAATCCTGCAGCGCCCCTTTACGGACGTAGAACACCATCTGGTCCTGGTAGAACGGCAGTTTTGAGAACGACATCAGCTGTTGGCGCTCGAAAGTCTTGTAAGGGCCAACCAGGATATCGGCCTTGCCTTGCGCGACCAGGGCCTGGGCGCGTGCCCACGGATAGAGTTCGAAGATGGCCCGATGTCCCAGGCGCTCGGCGATAAGGCGCACAATTTCGGGGCCCAGGCCAACAATCTCACCCTCCTGGCCGCGTTCATAGACGCGTTCGAAATGGGTACCGATCACCAGCAGGTCGCGGGCCGCCGCCGGCAGGCAGCAAAGCAAGGCGAAGATAGCAGCAGCGAATTTGCGCATGATTTCTCCCTCGGTGCCACCCTATGATAGCATTTCCGAATGACAAATCCAGTCACATTGCGCGCCGCTACAAAGGCTGATATCCCGGCCATGGAAGCCTTGATCCGGCGCTCCGGCATCGAGCTCAGCAAGGGGTTTTATACGGATGAACAGGCGACAGCCGTAACGCGTCACGTGTTCGGCGTCGATACGCAACTGGTGGAAGACGGCACCTATTTCGTCATCGAGCGCGACGGCGAACTGCGGGCCTGCGGCGGCTGGAGCAAGCGCGCCACGCTGTTCGGGGGCGACCGCCACAAAGCCGGACCGGATCCCTTGCTGGACCCAGCCACCCAGCCGGCACGCATCCGGGCCTTCTTCGTCGACCCTTCGGTTCCACGCCAAGGCCTGGGCCGCATGCTCATGGAGCATTGCGAGCGCCAGGCGGCTGCCGCGGGCTTCCTGCTCATGGAACTGGCAGCCACCATGCCCGGCGTGCCGCTCTACGCTGCGTGCGGCTTCGAGACAGTGGAAGATTTTGCGCTGGCGCTTCCAGGCGACGTCGCCGTACCGTTATCGCGCATGCGCAAGCGCATTGCTTAATGACTATTGAAGCCCTTGCCTTCCGCAGCCAGCCTGGCCAGTAGCGGCGCCGGTTTCCAGGCTTCGCCGTGGCGGCCGCGGGCGAATTTCTCGATGGTGCCCAATACATTGGCCAGGCCAACCGTATCGGCGTAAAACATCGGGCCGCCGCGATACAACGGGAAGCCATAGCCGGTCAGGTAGACCATGTCGATGTCGGAGGCGCGCAAGGCGATGCCTTCTTCAAGGATCAGGGCGCCCTCGTTTACCAGCGCATAGACCAGGCGCTCGACGATTTCCTGCTCGCCGACCTGGCGTCGTTCGACGCCGATATCCGCCGAATGCTTGATGATCATTTCGTTCACCAGCGCGCTTGGGGAAGCCTTGCGGTCGCCTTCCTTGTAGTCGTACCAGCCGCCGCCGGTCTTCTGGCCGAAGCGGCCCATTTCGCACAGAAGGTCGGCTGTCCTGGAATACACCACTTCCGGTTTTTCGATATAGCGGCGCTTGCGGATGTACCAGCCGATATCGTTGCCTGCCAGGTCGCTCATGCGGAACGGTCCCATTGGGAAGCCAAACTTCTCGATAGCCTTGTCCACCTGCTCAGGCAAGGCGCCCTCCTCCAGCAGGAACCCGGCCTGGCGGAAGTATTGTTCGATCATGCGATTGCCGATGAAACCGTCGCACACACCGGACACCACGCCGGTCTTCTTCAACTTTTTCGACAGCGCCATGGTGGTCGCCAGGACGTCCTTGCCGGTTGCCTTGCCACGCACGACTTCCAGCAGCTTCATCACGTTGGCAGGGCTGAAGAAGTGCGTCCCGATCACGTCTTGCGGACGGCTGGTAAAGGCTGCAATCTTGTCCAGGTCGAGCGTGGAGGTGTTGGAAGCCAGGATCGCGCCAGGCTTCATCACCTCGTCCAGTTTCCGGAATACGGTTTCCTTCACGCCCAGGTCTTCGAAAACAGCTTCGATAACCATGTCGGCGTCGGCAATGGCGCTGTAATCAAGAGTGCCGCCAATCAGCGCTACCCGCTGCTCGAACTTTTCCTGGGTAAGCTTGCCCTTCTTCAGGGTGTTCTCATAGTTCTTGCGAATGGTGGCAAGGCCCTTTTCCAGCGCTTCCTGCCTGGTTTCCAGCAGGACGACCGGAATGCCGGCGTTGGCAAAATTCATTGCGATACCGCCGCCCATGGTGCCGGCGCCAATCACAGCAGCCTTGCGGATCTCGCGAACCGGAGTATCGGGCGGCACATCTGGAATCTTGCTCGCGGCCCGCTCCGAAATGAACGCATGGCGCAACGATTTGCATTCGGTGGTCTGCATCAGGTGCAGGAAGCGCTCGCGCTCGAATTTCAGGCCGGCTTCGAAGTCCATGGTGACCGACGCAGCCACGGTTTCGAGGCATTCCAGCGGCGCTGGGAACGGTCCGGCGACCGCCTTCACGGTATTGCGGCTGAATTGCAGGAAGGCTTCATGATTCGGGTAGTCCACTTTGCGGTCGCGTACTTTCGGCAGGGGTCGCACGTCGGCGATGCCTTCTGCGAAGGCACTGGCTTCGGCCAGCAGGTCGGCGCCGGCCGGCAGCAACTTGTCGAACAGTGCCGTGCCAGCGAGTTTTTCCGACAACACCGGCGTGCCGGACACAATCATGTTCAACGCCATCTCCAGGCCCAGCACGCGCGGCAGGCGCTGCGTACCTCCTGCGCCTGGCAGCAAGCCCAGTTTCACTTCTGGCAGTGCAATCTGGGCGCCCGGAAGCGCTACTCGGTAATGGCAGCCAAGTGCCAGTTCCAGGCCGCCGCCCATGGCGACCGAATGAATTGCTGCCACCACTGGCTTGCTGCAGCCTTCCACCGCACGGATCAGGCTGTGCAAAGTCGGCTCGGTCAGTGCTTTCGGCGAATTGAATTCCTTGATATCAGCCCCACCGGAAAATGCCTTGCCGGCTCCAGTCAGCACGACAGCTTTGACCGCGCCGTCCTCCTGCGCCCGCCGAATGCCTTCGATTGCCGCAGTGCGCGTCGCCAGGCCAAGGCCGTTGACCGGGGGATTGTTCAGCGAAATGACAGCGATGGAACCGTGGACTGCGTAATCTGCGCTCATGGATTGTCTCTTCTTTGTTGGTGTGGTTGTCCGATGCCGAGCAGCTACTATAACCCACAAATCGAACGATCGTGCGCTTCACTGGCGGCGCTTGTCGCAAATTATATAAAACTTCCTTGAAATTAATCAGGCTTTCATCGAATAAATATCAATCAGGTATAAATCAGATTTCTCCGCCAGTGACTTCATCTTTTAAAAATACGCTTGCCCAACATTAATGGTCCGCATAATATCGTTCAAACACCAGGCACAGCAGTTCTCGTTTTTTAAAACCATTTGAAAACAGGGACTTGCATCATGAAACAGATCATTGCCCATTGTCTTGCAATCGCAACGCTTTCCACCGCCTTTAATACATCCGCCAGTGCCGCGCAGCCTGAATTTTTTGCCTCCGGCCGCGTTCTTGTTGAGCCGCGCGCAGGCTTGACAATGGAAGTGGTGTCGCAAATTTTCAAAGAGAACGGCGGCAACCGGGCGCACAAGCTCGGACAGAGCAATATTCACGTACTTGTGGTACCTGTGGGCGCCGAACGGGCCATGGTCAATAAGCTGAAGCACAATCCACACTTCAAATTTGCTGAACTTGACCGGGCAGTACCGGTCGCCACAGCAGCCAACGACCCCTATCTCGGCAGCGAGTGGCACATCAACAAGATTGCGGCCAATACCGCCTGGGATTCGAGCCAGGGAGCGGGCGTCACCATCGCCATCCTGGATTCGGGTGTCGATTCAGGCCATGCGGACTTGGCGGGCAACCTCGTTGCTGGCTATAACGCCTACGACGACAATACCAATACCGCCGACGTCTGCGGCCACGGCACCAAGGTCGCGGGCACTGCAGCTGCAATAAGCAATAATGCGCTCGGCGTCGCCGGCGTGGCCGGCCGGGCCAAAATCATGCCGATCCGCATCGCCTTCGTCAGTGCAGGCTCGTGCTACGCTTATTTCTCGACCATGGCGAGCGGGCTGACCTGGGCAGCCGATCACGGGGCCCGCGTGGCCAATATCAGCTACGCCAGCGTTCCGACCAGCTCGGCAGTGCAAAGCGCAGCGAATTACCTGCGCAGCAAAGGCGGCCTGCTTTTCGTTTCAGCCGGCAATTACAACCGCAACGAAGGCTTTACGCCGACGAATACCATGGTCCCGGTTTCAGCCACTGATCCCAACGATGCCCGGGCCAGTTTCTCGAGCTACGGCGCTTTCGTCGCGTTGTCTGCACCAGGCTTGGGCATTTACACGACGGTGAGCGGAGGCGGCTACGGCGGCGTCAACGGCACCTCTTTTTCAAGCCCGATTGCCGCTGCTGTTGCGGCGCTGGTCATGTCCGCTAATCCTGTACTGACGCCCGACCAGGTCCAGGACATCCTGTTCAATACTGCGATCGATCTTGGAACTGCCGGGCGTGACATCTACTTCGGCTTTGGACGGGTGAATGCAGCGGGCGCCGTTGCTGCCGCCCTGGCGGCGCCGGCACCTGATACTGTCGCGCCGACCGTGTCCATCCTCAGCCCCGAGGGGAGCATCACTGTTTCCGGCCTGGTTGCAATTGACCTGGCCGCATCCGATGACAAGGGTGTCGTTCGTGTCGACCTGAAAGTGAACGGTACCGTCGTTGCCTCCGACACGTCCGCCCCGTACGGCTTCAGCTGGAATTCCAATGGCGTTGCCAACGGAATGAACAGCCTGGCCGTGATCGCCTACGATGCAGCCGGCAATGCCGACACTTCCACCGTTTCCCAGGTGAATGTGGCCAATGGAGCGGCTTCCAGATAAGCCGCTCCCATTCATTTCTCCTCTGAATACGCCCGGCCAAAGCCGGGCTTTTTATTTAAAAACATTATTTTAACTACGAAAGTTGAAGTAACAGTGGGAAATATTCCTAGTCTTTGAATTAATAGGTGTTTCTAATAGTCCAGACTTAATTGCGACATTCAAAAAAAGTTTTTAAAATCCGCTTGCCACACGGCAATTGCTTGACTAAGATTCCGTACAGCAAGATCTGATAAGGGCAAACCACGGGAAACTGTGGGACGCAAAGTCATCGGTCTAACGGGCTTCGGCCCCATGACGGCAGGACTGCCAGACAAAAGTATCCCTGCCACCGGGTAGTAGCCCAGTGCGCTTTGTGATGCAGTCTTCTACCGGCAAAGACCGGCGGGCAGTCCTCGTTTTTTATTTTTGAAAACAGGGACTCGCACCATGAAAACCATCACCACCATCTCCGCAGCCATCGCCACCGCCATCGCTACCCTGGCTGCCCCAGCCTTCGCCGCGCAAGCGGAAGACTACGCCCAGGGCCGCATCATCGCCGAACCGCGTGCCGGCCTGACCGTGACGGAAATGGACAAGATCCTCAAGTCCAGCGGCGCCGGCAAGGCCCGCAAGCTGGGCCAGAGCAATATCCATGTGATCGATGTGGCGCACGGTTCGGAAAAAGCCATCGCTGCCAAGCTGAAGAACAACCCGCACTTCAAGTTTGCCGAGCTGGACCAGCGCGTGGCAGTGTCCGCCACCGCCAACGACCCTTACCTGGGCAGCGAATGGCACATCAACAAGATCGGCGCCAGCACCGCCTGGGACAACACCCAAGGCAGCGGCGTGACCATCGCCATCCTGGACTCGGGCATGGATTCGGCCCACCCTGACCTGGCCGGCAACGCCGTCGCCGGTTACAACGCCTACGACAACAACACCAATACCGCCGACGTCTGCGGCCACGGCACCAAGGCTGCCGGCTCCGCGGCGGCCACCATTAACAACACCACCGGCGTGGCCGGCGTGGCGGGCCAGGCCAGGATCATGCCAGTGCGCATTGCCTACAACAATTCCGGCACCTGCTACGCTTACTTCTCGACCATGGCCAGCGGCGTGACCTGGGCTGCCGACCACGGCGCCCGCGTGGTCAACATCAGCTACGCCAACGTGCCAACCAGCTCGGCCGTGCAAAGCGCTGCCAATTACCTCAAAGGCAAGGGCGGCCTGCTGTTCGTCTCGGCCGGCAACTACAACCGCGATGAAGGCTTCACCCCGACCGACACCATGATCCCGGTCTCGGCCACCGATTCGGCCGACAACCGTGCCAGCTTCTCCAGCTACGGCGCCTTTGTCGCGCTGTCGGCGCCGGGCGCGGGCATCTATACCACCGTCCAGGGTGGCGGCTACGGCGCAGTCAACGGCACCTCCTTCGCCAGCCCGGTTGCCGCCGGCGTGGCGGCCCTGGTGATGGCAGCCAATCCATCACTGAGCGCAGACCAGGTGAAGAGCATCCTGTTCACCACCGCTGTCGACCTGGGCACTGCCGGCCGCGACATCTATTTCGGTTACGGCCGCGTCAATGCCGCCGCCGCCGTGGCCGCCGCCAAGGCCGCACCGGCTCCCGACACCACCGCACCGACCGTGGCCATTGCCAATCCAGTAGGCGGCAGCACCGTCTCCGGCCTGGTCTCGATCGGCGTGAACGCCGCCGACAACGTGGGCGTGGCCCGCGTCGACCTGAAAGTCAACGGCACCGTGGTCGCTTCGGACAGCGCCGGCCCCTATGCCTTCAGCTGGGATTCCGGCAGCGTGGCCAACGGCATGAACAACCTGATCGCCATCGCTTACGATGCGGCCGGCAACGTCGCCACCTCCAGCACCGTGTCGGTCAACGTGTCCAACGCTGCTCCAGCCGTGTTAGCCGATACCACTGCCCCGGTGGTCGCCATCACCAACCCGACTTCGGGCGCTGTTTCCGGCACTGTCAACGTCACCGTCAACGCTTCGGACAACAGCGGCGCTGCCGGCATCAACATGAGCGTGTACATCGACGGCCAACTGAAGGCTTCCGGCGCCGGCTCTTCGCTGTCCTACAGCTGGAACACCCGCAAGCTCGCCAGCGGCACCCACACCGTGCAAGCCGTGGCCAGGGATGCTGCCGGCAATACCTCGACCACCAGCGTCCAGGTAACCCGCTAATTAATATCAATACCCTGTTTCAGCCCGGCTTCGGCCGGGCTTTTTTTATTAATCTTCAATATTGAGACTTCGAAAGTAAAAGTGACCATAAGAAATAATCCAAGTCTTTGAATTAACAGATGTTTCTAATAGTCCAGACTTAATTGCGACATTCAAAAAAAGTTTTTAAAATCCGCTTGCCACACGGCAATTGCTTGACTAAGATTCCGTACAGCAAGATCTGATAAGGGCAAACCACGGGAAACTGTGGGACGCAAAGTCATCGGTCTAACGGGCTTCGGCCCCATGACGGCAGGACTGCCAGACAAAAGTATCCCTGCCACCGGGTAGTAGCCCAGTGCGCTCTGTGATGCAGTCTTCTACCGGCAAAGACCGGCGGGCAGTCCTCGTTTTTTATTTTTGAAAACAGGGACTCGCACCATGAAAACCATCACCACCATCTCCGCAGCCATCGCCACCGCCATCGCTACCCTGGCTGCCCCAGCCTTCGCCGCGCAAGCGGAAGACTACGCCCAGGGCCGCATCATCGTGGAGCCTCGTGCCGGCTTGACCGTGATGGAAATGGACAAGATCCTCAAGTCCAGCGGCGCCGGCAAGGCTCGCAAGCTGGGCCAGAGCAATATCCACGTGATCGATGTGGCGCACGGTACGGAAAAAGCCATCGCTGCCAAGCTGAAGAACAACCCGCACTTCAAGTTTGCCGAGCTGGACCAGCGCGTGCCAGTGTCCGCCACCGCCAACGATCCTTACCTGGGCAGCGAATGGCACATCAACAAGATCGGCGCCAGCACCGCCTGGGACAACACCCAAGGCAGCGGCGTGACCATCGCCATCCTGGACTCGGGCATGGATTCGGCCCACCCTGACCTGGCCGGCAACGCCGTCGCCGGTTACAACGCCTACGACAACAACACCAATACCGCCGACGTCTGCGGCCACGGCACCAAGGCTGCCGGCTCCGCGGCGGCCACCATCAACAACACCACCGGCGTGGCCGGCGTGGCGGGCCAGGCCAGGATCATGCCAGTGCGCATTGCCTACAACAATTCCGGCACCTGCTACGCTTACTTCTCGACCATGGCCAGCGGAGTGACCTGGGCTGCCGACCACGGCGCCCGCGTGGTCAACATCAGCTACGCCAACGTGCCAACCAGCTCGGCCGTGCAAAGCGCTGCCAATTACCTCAAAGGCAAGGGCGGCCTGCTGTTCGTCTCGGCCGGCAACTACAACCGCGATGAAGGCTTCACCCCGACCGACACCATGATCCCGGTCTCGGCCACCGATTCGGCCGACAACCGTGCCAGCTTCTCCAGCTACGGCGCCTTTGTCGCGCTGTCGGCGCCGGGCGCGGGCATCTATACCACCGTCCAGGGTGGCGGCTACGGCGCGGTCAACGGCACCTCCTTCGCCAGCCCGGTTGCCGCCGGCGTCGCGGCCCTGGTGATGGCAGCCAATCCATCGCTGAGCGCAGACCAGGTGAAGAGCATCCTGTTCACCACCGCTGTCGACCTGGGCACTGCCGGCCGCGACATCTATTTCGGTTACGGCCGCGTCAATGCCGCCGCCGCCGTGGCCGCCGCCAAGGCCGCACCGGCTCCCGACACCACCGCACCGACCGTGGCCATTGCCAATCCAGTAGGCGGCAGCACCGTCTCCGGCCTGGTCTCGATCGGCGTGAACGCCGCCGACAACGTGGGCGTGGCCCGCGTCGACCTGAAAGTCAACGGCACCGTGGTCGCTTCGGACAGCGCCGGCCCCTATGCCTTCAGCTGGGATTCCGGCAGCGTGGCCAACGGCATGAACAACCTGATCGCCATCGCTTACGATGCAGCCGGCAACGTCGCCACCTCCAGCACCGTGTCGGTCAACGTCTCCAACGCCGCTCCAGCCGTGGTAGCCGATACCACTGCCCCGGTGGTCGCCATCACCAACCCGACTTCGGGCGCTGTTTCCGGTACCGTCAACGTCACCGTCAACGCTTCGGACAACAGCGGCGCTGCCGGCATCAACATGAGCGTGTACATCGACGGCCAACTGAAGGCTTCCGGCGCCGGCTCTTCGCTGTCCTACAGCTGGAACACCCGCAAGCTCGCCAGCGGCACCCACACCGTGCAAGCCGTGGCCAGGGATGCTGCCGGCAATACCTCGACCACCAGCGTCCAGGTAACCCGCTAATTAATATAAATACCCTGTTTGGGCCCGGCTCTGCCGGGCCTTTTTTTATTAGCCGCTGGAAATATCAATTAACTCCATATCAAATGAAATGAAGTTAATATCAATTTCTTCGCGACATTAGTTAACCCTTTGATTTGACTGAATATTATTAATCGCTACAATCCTGCAAGCCAACTTTGCACAAATGCTCAGACGGATTTGTATCAGGATGTAATTTGAGGGAAATTTCATTTGCCTCGCGGTAAATCGTGAATTACTATCGAACCTGAAGTCTGACAAAGGCAAACCGCGCGAAAGCACGGGACGCAAAGTCAACGGTCTAACGACGCGCAAGCGTCCATGACGGCTGGACTGCCAGATACACAGGTGACCCTGATGTCCCCGGTGTGCTCTCCAACTACTCCCTTGGGAGTGGCCGGCAGTCCTTTTTTCTGAAACCTTGAAAAAGGATCTGCTTTAATGAAGAACCGCACCTGCATCGCCACCCTCATCCTCGCTGGCGCCGCCCCTATCGTATTTGCAGCCCCAGGCAACGATACTGATTTTGCTCCCGGCCGTATCCTGGTCGAACCTCAGGCAGGCTTGACTGCCGATGAGTTCGCCAAAGACTTGAAAGGCCATGGCGCCGGCAAGGCCCAGAAGCTTGGTCAGAGCAATATCCATATTATTGACGTGCCGCATGGCTCCGAGAGGGCGATTGCCAACAAGCTGAAACACAATCCCCATTTCAAGTTCGCCGAACTTGACCAGCGTGTGGAAGTCAGCGCGACCACCAACGACCCTTACCTGGGCAGCGAATGGCACATCGGAAAGATCGGCGCCAGCGCCGCGTGGGACAAGACACAGGGCGGCAACATCACCATTGCCATCCTGGATTCGGGCGTTGACGCAAGCCACCCCGACTTCTCGGGCCGCCTGGTAGCAGGCTATAACACCTACGACAATAACACCAACACCGCCGACGTCTGCGGCCACGGCACCAAGGCTGCCGGCTCCGCGGCAGCTGCGTCCAATAACGCCATCGGCGTCGCCGGCGTGGCGGGCCAAGCCAGGATCATGCCAGTGCGCATTGCCTACAACAATTCCGGCACCTGCTACGCCTACTTCTCGACCATGGCCAGCGGCGTGACCTGGGCTGCCGACCACGGCGCCCGCGTGGTCAACATCAGCTACGCCAACGTGCCAACCAGCTCGGCCGTGCAAAGCGCTGCCAACTACCTCAAAGGCAAGGGCGGCCTGCTGTTCGTCTCGGCCGGCAACTACAACCGCGATGAAGGCTTCACCCCGACCGACACCATGATCCCGGTCTCGGCCACCGATTCGGCCGACAACCGTGCCAGCTTCTCCAGCTATGGCGCCTTTGTCGCGCTGTCGGCGCCGGGCGTGGGCATCTACACCACTGTCCAGGGTGGCGGCTACGGCGCGGTCAATGGCACCTCCTTCGCCAGCCCGGTCGCCGCAGCGGTGGCAGCCCTGGTGATGTCGGCCAATCCTTCCCTGAGCGCAGACCAGGTG
This sequence comes from Pseudoduganella sp. R-43, assembly GCF_049913255.1. Classification (NCBI taxonomy): domain Bacteria; kingdom Pseudomonadati; phylum Pseudomonadota; class Betaproteobacteria; order Burkholderiales; family Oxalobacteraceae; genus Pseudoduganella; species Pseudoduganella sp. R-43. Next base: position 3,673,299 of record NZ_CP183988.1, on the reverse strand, counting down.
AAGAGCATCCTGTTCACCACCGCTGTCGACCTGGGCACTGCCGGCCGCGACATCTACTTCGGCTATGGCCGTGTGAATGCTTCGGCTGCCGTAGCAAAAGCTGCGGGTACCACAACCACGGCCGACACCACTGCGCCAACGGTCTCGATCGCTGCCCCGCTGGGCAGCAGCACGGTGTCGGGCATCGTCTCGGTCAACGTCAACGCTGCTGATAACGTCGGCGTGGCGCGCGTGGACTTGAAAGTCAATAGCACGGTGGTAGCGAGCGATGCGAGCAGCCCATTTAGCTTTGCGTGGGATTCCAAAGGCGTTGCCAACGGTATGGCAACCCTGACGGCCGTCGCGCGTGATGCTGCCGGCAATGTGACCTCTTCCACGCCAGTCAGCGTGAACGTCTCGAACAGTACCACCACCATTTCTCCGACGACCGACACGGTTGCGCCCGTTGTGGCTATCACCAACCCAAGCAATGGCGGCACCGTTCACGGCAACGTCAACGTTACCGTGAATGCATCGGACAATAGCGGCGCGGCTGGGATTTCGATGTCGCTTTACGTGGACGGCGCGCTGGTTGCTTCGGGCAGCGGATCGAGCATGGCCTACAGCTGGAAACCCAGCAACGGCAGCCATACCCTGAAAGCAGTCGCACGTGATCGCGCCGGTAACACTGCTGCCAGCAGCGTGAGCGTACGCAAGTAAGCGGCTCTCCAATGAAAAACGGCAGCCTTGGCTGCCGTTTTTTTCATCAGGTCGCGATCAGCGGATACTGCGTCGGCGGCTGAGCGCCAAACCCAGCAGGCCGACACCGAATATAGCCAACGTAGCAGGCTCTGGAATTTCCTGTTCACCGCCTCCGCATTCCGGACGTGTGTCGCCTGGAGGGCATTCAGGCGGATTGCAGTTTTCTTCTCCGTCCACGCAGGCACCGGATTTAGCGGAAGATGCATAGCCCTGGACATGCACTGCTGCAAACAAGCCGTCCGTTCCGCAGGTACGGCCTGGCATGCACGACAGGAACATGAAATCATTGACGCTTAGCGTCTCGCTTAGGTCGACAGAGAGACGCCAGACCGATTCGTTCCCCTGCGCCAGCTCACCCGGGTTCGCATTCACAAAATGGAACACACCATCGTAGCTGCCGGACCCGGTTCCGTTCTGGCAATCCGAGCAGATGCTGGTGTTGGCGTTCACCCCGCTTAACAAGGAGAACGTTCCGGTCTGGGCCAGTGCATCACCGTTGAACCACCAGTCGTTCACATAGATGCCAGACTCCAGCACGCCGGTTGCGACGCTCAGGCTGATGTCCACATAATTCGTGCCATAGTCGGTAAACTTCAGTTGCGCCCACGAGTCGGTTGCGGTCGCCCCAGACTGCAGGGGTGGCGCGTCTCCGGTGTAGACGTTGGCGTTATTAAAATTGAGCGTCCATTCGCCCGCATGAGACAAAGGAGCAACCCCCATCAGCAGTGCTGCTCCCAAGACACCCAGCGCAGTTTTGATACTTTTCATGTTACACCCCCTTTTATTATGGTACGAACTCCTATACGCATATAGCGTGCCTAAAAGTTACTCACCAACGAAATCAATCGGTTAACCTCAGCAGTTAAATCTTGACCCCAAAAATTGTAAGAATTCTCGACATTGACATGAAAGTCACCACTGATTTCGTACGGAAACTTAGGTTTCCCTTAGGGCGCAAGACGGCATCGGGTGCCTGCGTTAAAATGCGCTGGACATGAGCGCTACTAACTTCCAGTTTGAAAATTCCTTCGCAGGTTTGCCGCCAGCGTTCTACACTCACCTGATGCCGACTCCATTGCCGGCGCCTTACCTTGTTGGGCTGAGTCCTGCGGCTGCACGCCTCATTGGTCTTGAACCAGCAACGCTGGCGACGCAAGAAGCGGTTGATATCCTGACCGGCAACCGCCTCGCGGAGCGTTCGAAGCCGCTTGCGGCTGTCTATTCCGGCCACCAGTTTGGCGTCTGGGCCGGCCAGCTCGGCGACGGGCGTGCCATCCTGCTCGGCGATCTAGCCACTCCCGAGGGCCCGATCGAGTTGCAGCTGAAAGGCGCCGGCATGACGCCATACTCGAGGATGGGCGATGGACGCGCCGTGCTGCGCTCGTCCATCCGTGAGTTCCTGTGCTCGGAAGCGATGCATGGCCTCGGCATCCCGACCACCCGCGCCTTGTCGGTAGTCGGTTCTGACCAGGGAATCGTGCGCGAATCGATCGAAACCGCGGCCGTCGTCGTCCGCATGGCCCCAACCTTCATCCGGTTTGGTTCTTTTGAACACTGGTACTACAATCGCAAGCCGGATGAACTCAAGCAATTAGCCGATTACGTCATCGACCGCTTCTACCCTTCCCTGCGCGACGAGGAAAACCCGTACGCTGCCTTGCTGGAAGAAGTGACCCGCCGCACCGCGCGCATGATTGCGCACTGGCAAGCAGTAGGCTTCATGCATGGTGTAATGAATTCCGACAATATGTCGATCCTGGGGCTGACTCTCGATTACGGCCCCTTCGGTTTCATGGACGGATTCGACGCCAACCAGATCTGCAACCATAGCGACGAGCGTGGCCGTTACTCGTATTCCAACCAGCCGCAGATCGGTCACTGGAACTGCTACGCCCTCGCGCAAGCCTTGTTGCCGCTGATTGGCGAAGTCGAACTGACCCAGGAAGCGCTCGACGTCTACCAGCCGGAGTTCGCGCGTCACATCGATCAGCTGCTGCATGCCAAGCTCGGTTTGGCTACCACGCAAGAAGGCGACCGCGAACTGCTTGACGGCCTGTTTGCCATCCTGCAAGCCAACCACACTGACTTCACGATTTTCTTCCGCCGCCTGAGCGCCTTGCGCGCCGGCAGCTCGGAAGGCGACGAACCCTTGCGCGACTTGTTCATCGATCGCCCCGCTTTCGATCAATGGGCCGAAGCTTATCGTGCGCGCCTGCGCGCCGAAAACAGCGACGATGCTGCGCGCAAACTTGCGATGGATCAGGTCAATCCCAAGTATGTGCTGCGAAACTATATGGCACAGCTCGCCATCGAAAAGGCGCAAAATAAGGACTTTTCCGAAGTCGAGCGCCTCTTGACCCTGCTCGAACGCCCCTTCGACGAACAAGCAGAGAATGAACAATATGCAGGCTTTCCGCCAGACTGGTCCAGCCAGCTCTCGGTAAGCTGCTCTTCGTGAGAGATCAACAATGAGCGACAAAGTTGTCAAGACCGATGCCGAATGGCGCGCCCAGCTCGACCCGATGGAATACCAGGTTACCCGCCATGCCGCCACCGAGCGCGCATTTACGGGCAAGTTCTGGGACCACCACGAGCATGGCATTTACACCTGCGTATGCTGCAACACCCCGCTTTTCGAGTCGGATGCCAAATTCGATTCCGGCTGCGGCTGGCCGAGTTACTTCAAGGCGCTCGATCCTGCGAATATCATAGAGAAAACGGATCGCTCGCATGGTATGCTGCGCACCGAAATCATCTGTGCAGTATGTGATGCCCACCTGGGCCACGTCTTCCCTGATGGCCCGCCGCCGACCGGATTGCGCTATTGCATTAATTCGGCCTCGCTGCGCTTTGAACCGAAGCCTTGAAAAGATGAAGATTATTTTTGACCTGTTTCCGCTGATCCTGTTTTTTGTCAGCTACAAATTTGCCGGCAGTCACCAGGAGGCCGCGCATGCCATGCTGAATGCCCATCTTGGCGGCCTGGTTTCCGGCGGAGCGATTCCGGCATCGCAGGCGCCGATCGTGGTCGCGACTATTGTCGGCATTATCGGCACCGCTGCCCAGGTGTTATATCTGCTGGCCCGGCGCAAGAAGGTCGACGGGGCTCTATGGGTTTCCCTGGTAGTGTTTATCGTATTCGGCGGCATGACCATCTATTTCCACGACGATGACTTTATCAAGTGGAAGCCAACCATTATTTACTGGTCGCTTGCGACGGCCATGCTGGTGGCGTACCGCTTCTTCGATAAAAACATGATCCGCCTGGCGATGGAAAAGCAGGTCCAACTGCCGGAACATGTCTGGGTGCGCCTGCATTTCATGTGGATTACCTTCTGGCTGGTGCTGGGTTTTGTGAACCTCTTTGTCGCCTTCATCCTGTTCAAGTCCGATAACGACGCCTGGGTCAATTTCAAGGCTTTCGGAGTTACCGGTTTGATGCTGGTGTTCTTTATCGCACAGGCTTTCTACCTCTCTAAACATATTAAGGATGAAGCATGAGCGACCCGCGCCTTGCCAGGATTCGCGAGCGCCTGGAAGCCTCGCTGGCGCCATCGGAAATCGTGCTGGAAGATGAATCCGCGCTGCATGCCGGCCATGCCGGCGCAGCCTCCGGCGGCGGACATTACAGGCTGAAAATTGTCTCTACTAAATTCGAAGGTGTGAAACTCGTCATGCGCCATCGTCTGGTGTATGATTCCGTGCACGATATGATGCATAAAGAAATTCATGCATTGGCCATTACCGCATTGGCACCGTCCGAAGTATGATATGCGCGGAGTTTTTGGGAAACATCAAAAAGAACCTCGATCGTTGAATAGTAGAGACATCTCGGCGAACCAGCCCAAAATCCCCGCAATTCAGTAAACTTTCCCTAGGAATTAAACTAAATGACTTTCAAGCCAGCCCGCTTGCTGCTCGCACTTATCGCCGTTGCCGCTGCACCAGCTTTCGCCCAGAACGCCGCTGTCGTCAATGGCAAAGCCATCCCGACCGCCAAAGTTGACGCCCTGGTCAAGCAAGTCGTTGCCCAAGGCCAGCAGCAAGACACCCCTCAATTGCGCGAAATGATCAAGAAGTCCCTGATCGGCCGCGAAGTAATGATCCAGGAAGCGGAAAAGCAAGGCCTGGCCAAGAGCAAGGACGTTACCACTGCTCTGGAACAGGCTCGCCAGGACATCATGCTGAACGCCCTGGCTGCTGATTACGTGAAAAAGAACCCGGTTGGCGACGCCGAAATCAAGGCTGAATACGACCGCGCCGTTGCCGCCGAAGGCGACAAGGAATACCACGTGCGCCACATCCTGGTGGAAACCGAAAAAGAAGCAAGCGACATCATCGCCAAGCTGAAAGGCGGCGCCAAGTTTGAAGACCTGGCCAAGAACTCCAAGGACACCGGTTCCGCTGCCAACGGCGGCGACCTGGACTGGGGCACTCCAGCCAACTTCCCTAAAGTCTTCGCTGACGCGTTCACCTCCCTGCAAAAAGGCCAGGTTACCGAGAAGCCAGTGCAAACCCCAAGCGGTTTCCACGTGATCAAGGTGGAAGACACCCGTCCGGTCAAGCTGCCTACCCTGGAAGAAGTGAAGCCACGTATCGCCGATTCCCTGATGCGCGCGAAACTGCAGGCCTATCAGGAATCCCTGGTGAAGAAAGCCCAAGTACAATAATCCGTCACGGACCTGATCCGGCGCCCAAGCGGCGCCGGATTTATTTTAACTAAGGAAATACTCAATGAAATTCAAACCAGCCACCCTGCTGTTGGCCCTGATCGCAGTTGCAGCGACCCCTGCATTTGCCCAGAACGTCGCTACCGTGAACGGTAAAGCTATCCCATCGGCCCAGATGGAAGCCGCTGTCAAGCAAGCTGCTGCCCAAGGCCAGCCTGACTCGCCACAACTGCGCGACATGATCAAGAAATCCCTGATCGGCCGTGAAGTGCTGGTGCAGGAAGCCACCAAGCAAGGCGTTGCTGCCAACAAGGAAGTGAAAGAAGCCCTGGAACAAGCTCGCCAGGACATCATCATCCGCGCCCTGCTGGTTGACTATGTCAAGAAGAACCCAGTGAGCGACGCAGAAATCAAATCCGCTTACGACCAGTTCAAGGCTTCCAAGGGCGACAAGGAATACCACGCTCGCCACATCCTGGTGAAAACCGAGAAGGAAGCGACCGACATCATCGCCAAGCTGAAAGGCGGCGCCAAGTTTGAAGAACTGGCCAAGGCCTCGCAAGACCCAGGCTCGGCTGCCAATGGCGGCGACCTGGATTGGGCAGCGCCAGGCAACTACGTGAAGCCATTTGCCGACGCCATGGTCGCCCTGAAAGACGGCCAGATCACCGACAAGCCAGTGCAGTCCCAGTTCGGCTACCACGTGATCAAGCTGGAAGGCTCGCGCGCCGCCAAGGTGCCGTCGCTGGAAGAAATCAAGCCGCAGATCGCCGAATCCCTGACCCAGCGTAAAGTCGCAGCGTACCGCGACCAGCTGGTGGCCAAGGCCAAAGTGCAATAATCCAGATGCGCCTTTACAGGCGATCTTCACGAAGCGCCCCACGGGGCGCTTTTTTATTATGCCAACAAGCAAAGACATCATTTCCGCCCTCGCACCGCTGGCCGACGCCTCGCGGGCGCCAGCCATGCGCGCCTATATGCGCGAGCAGTTCCCTTTCCTCGGCATTCCCACGCCGGCGCGACGCGAAGCACTCAAGCCAGCCATCCGCGCGTTCAAGGGCGCGCCGCCGGCTGAACTCCTCGGCATTGCAGATAAGCTATGGCGCCTGCCGGAACGTGAATACCAGTACGCGGCACTGGATTTGATGGCCGCACACTGGAAACAGTTCAGCGCCGGCGATTTACCGGAATTGCTGGCTTTTGTCATGCGCAAATCCTGGTGGGATTCGGTGGACGGCATGGCTGCGATTATCGGTGATGTCCTGCGTTTCGGGCACGATGGCATGGACCAAGCGATAAAACATGACAGCTTCTGGATGCGGCGAATTGCCCTGCTCCACCAATTAGGGTGGCGGGGCAAAACCGATGAAATGCGCCTATTCCGCTATTCACTTGCGCTCGGCCATGAAAATGAATTTTTCATTCAAAAAGCAATTGGCTGGGCCTTGCGGGATTATGCGCGGCACGCTCCACATAATGTCGCTCATTTTATTAATGAAAATAAGGCGTCTTTGTCGAAGCTGAGCGTTCGCGAGGCCGGCAAGCACCTTGCGCCCTTTGCTTAAGCCAGGAGCTGGCGCATATGTGCCAGAAGTTAGCGTTTATCCTGCTAGCCGCCACTCGGCATCAAAACAACAGAAATAATTCGCACAATTGCCGCTCCTGAAAATGTCGCGTTAAACTCGTGACAACTAAATGGAGGCTGACAATGAATAAACTCGCATTACGGCAGTTAATCCTGTGCGGCGCTTTTATTACCGCGGCTCCTGCCATGGCAAGCGTTATCGCTACTTTCGACGATCTGCCATTCCCTCCTGCGCTTGATAGTGCGACAGGCATCCAATGGACAAATGCCAGCAGCAGCCTGGAATACCAGGGTGTTATTTGGGATGCCAGGTTCGGCGTGGTGGGCGACCAATATCGCGTTGGCGGGCCGAGCGGCCCATTATTCGGCATTTCCCACTCCGGGCACTACTTTGTCTCCAATTCGAGCGGATCGAGCGGCATGACGATCACGACCGATAAAATCCTGACCGGCGCATGGTTCGGCCGCAACCAGTACTACGGTTTCGGCGAGGGTGGCGCTGACCAGGTCACGATCGTGGCGCTGAATGGTGCAAGTGAATTGGGCTCAGTCGTGTTCGACTTGCCAGAAAGTCATCCGGGTTTGCCGGAGCCGCTGTCGTTCGTCAACACCAGCATTTTCGCTGCGCTGGGCCCGATCACAGGCTACCGGATCGACCGGCGCGAACTCGGACAACAGAATGGAAACTGGGTCGCCGACGACTTCCAGTTCGTCGATGCGACCCAGGTACCGGCCCCGGGCGGGGCCGTCTTGATGCTCGGTGGCATGGCCGCCTTGCTGGCGGCCCGCCGGAGGCGCGCTTAGCCTTTAACCGATGAATTTGCGCGCGTTACCCCACATGCGCGCCCAAGGCGAATCCTCGCCCCAGCCGTCCGGATGCCAGGAATTCTGCACCGTGCGGGAAACGCGTTCCGGGTGCGGCATCATCACGGTGAAGCGGCCGTCAGGCGTGGTCACCGAGGTCAAGCCGCGCGGCGAACCGTTCGGGTTATATGGGTAGCCCTCGGTGGCGCCGCCTTGATTGTCCACGAAGCGCAACGCACCGATTGCCTCATCGATATTGCCGGTCTGGCTGAAGTCGGCGAAACCTTCGCCGTGCGCGATCGCGATCGGCGTCTGGGTGCCGGCCATGCCTTGCAGGAAGATCGATGGCGAATCCAGCACTTCCACCATCGAGAAGCGTGCTTCGAACTTCTCCGACTTGTTGGTGGTGAACTTCGGCCACGCATGCGCGCCCGGAATCAGCGATTTCAGGTTCGACATCATCTGGCAACCGTTGCAAATGCCCAGGCCGAAGGTGTCCTTGCGCTGGAAGAAGGCGGCAAATTGCTCAGCCATTTCAGGATTGAACAGGATGGACTTGGCCCAGCCCTCGCCCGCACCCAGCACGTCGCCGTAGGAGAAGCCGCCGACAGCGATGATCCCCTGGAAATCAGCCAGCGATACACGGCGCGAAATCAGGTCGCTCATGTGCACGTCGACAGCGGCGAAGCCGGCGCGGTGCATTGCCCAGGCCGTCTCGATATGCGAGTTAACGCCCTGCTCGCGCAGGATGGCAACCCGTGGACGAACGCCGGTCGCCAGGAAAGGCGCCGCGACGTTTTCCGCCATATCGAAGGTGATTTTCGGCTGCATGCCCGGGTCGGTTTCATCCAGCAGGCGATCGTATTCGGCATCCGCCGTGGCCGGGTTTTCGCGTACGCGGGAAATGCGCCAGCTGGTTTCGCTCCACAGGCGGTGCAGGTCGGCGCGCGGCTGCGAGTAGATGATCTTGGCGTCGCGCGTGAACTCAATCACGCCACGGTCGTTCGGCTTGCCGATGATGTGGCTGCAAGCGCCCAGGTTGAAGCTGCGCAGCACGTCCATCACCGCCGATTTCTCGTCGGCGCGTACCTGGATCACCGCGCCCAGTTCTTCGTTGAACAGCGCGGACAGGGTCAGTTCATTGCGGCGTTCAGCCACCTGGCCGGCCCAGTTCTTGGCGTCGCCGTGATCCATGGTGCCCTCTTCGCCCAGGGTCAGAATGTCCAGGTTGACGGACAGGCCGGCGCGGCCGGCGAAGGCCATTTCGACCAGGGTTGCATACAGGCCGCCATCGGAACGGTCGTGGTAAGCCAGGATCTTGCCTTCCTTGTTCAGCTGCTGGATGGCGTTGAAGAAGCCCTTCAGGTCTTCCGGCGAATCCACGTCCGGCGCGGCATTGCCCAACTGGCCCATCACTTGCGCCAGGGCCGAAGCACCCATCCGGTTCTTGCCGCGGCCCAGGTCAATCACGATCAGGGAGGTTTCGCCCAGGTCGGTGCGGATCTGCGGGGTCAGCGACTTGCGCACGTCGTACACCGGCGAGAAGCCGGAAACGATCAGGGACACCGGCGAAATCACGGCCTTGTCGGCGCCCTCGTCTTTCCAGGTGGTGCGCATCGACAGGGAATCCTTGCCGACCGGGATCGACAGGCCCAGCGCCGGGCACAGCTCCATGCCGACGGCTTTGACCGTATCGAACAGGGCTGCATCCTGGCCTGGCTGGCCGCAGGCAGCCATCCAGTTGGCCGACAGCTTGATGTCGGAGATATCGTTGATAGGCGCCGCTGCCAGGTTGGTGACGGTCTCGCCCACCGCCATGCGGCCGGACGCAGGCGCGTCGATCACTGCCAGCGGGGTACGCTCACCCATTGCCATCGCCTCGCCCACATAGCCGTCGTAGCTGAGGGTGGTCACGGCGCAGTCGGCCACAGGCACCTGCCACGGGCCGACCATCTGGTCGCGCACCGACATGCCGCCCACGGTACGGTCGCCGATGGTGATCAGGAAGCTCTTGTCGGCCACGGTTGGCAGCAACAACACGCGCTTGGCAGCCTCTTCCAGCTGGATGGCGGTCAGGTCGATGGCCGGCAGGTCGTGCTGGACATGCTTCACATCGCGGTGCATCTTGGGTGGCTTGCCCAGCAGGACTTCCATCGGCATGTCGACTGGGCTATTGCCCATTTCCTGGTCGATCACCTTCAGCTGGCGCTCTTCCGTTGCCACGCCGACCACGGCGAACGGGCAGCGCTCACGCTCGCACAGGGCCTGGAACACGGCCAGGTCGCTCGGGGCGATCGCCAGCACATAGCGTTCCTGCGATTCGTTGGACCAGATTTCTTTGGGCGCCATGCCGGACTCTTCCAGCGGCACCTTGCGCAGGTCGAAAATCGCGCCGCGCTTGGCGTCGTTCGTAATCTCAGGGAAGGCATTCGACAGGCCGCCCGCCCCCACGTCGTGGATCGAAATGATCGGATTCTTGTCGGCCAATTGCCAGCAGCCGTTGATGACTTCCTGGGCCCGGCGCTCCATTTCAGGATTGCCGCGCTGGACCGAATCGAAGTCCAGGTCAGCGGTATTGGTGCCGGTCGCCATCGACGAGGCAGCCGAACCGCCCATGCCGATGCGCATGCCCGGGCCGCCCAGCTGGATCAGCAGGCTGCCGACCGGAATGTCGTTCTTGTGGGTATGCGAAGCGGAGATGTTGCCGATACCGCCGGCGATCATGATGGGCTTGTGGTAGCCCATCACGGTGTCCTTGCCGCCGGCGAACTGCTGGCCGATATTCTGTTCGTAGGTGCGGAAGTAGCCACCCAGCACGGGACGCCCGAATTCATTCGAGAATGCCGCGCCGCCCAGCGGGCCTTCGATCATGATCTGCAGCGGCGAAGCGATGCGCTCCGGCTTGCCGTACACCTGGCTTTCGTCGCGCTTGCCGACCGGAGCGGTCACGTTGGCGGCGTTTTCCCACGCCTGCACGGCGCCAGGGATCATCAGGTTGGACACGGTAAAGCCGGTCAAGCCTGCCTTGGGCTTGGAGCCGCGGCCGGTTGCACCTTCGTCGCGGATCTCGCCGCCGGCGCCAGTCGAAGCACCAGGGAACGGGGAAATCGCGGTCGGGTGGTTGTGGGTTTCCACCTTCATCAGGGTGTGCACCAGCTCGGTGGACGGCGCGTATTCCTGGCCTTCGCGCGGGTAGAAGCGGGTCACTTCGGCGCCTTCGATGATCGAGGAGTTGTCCGAATAAGCCACGACGGTGCCGCGCGGGTTCTTCTCGTGCGTGTTCTTGATCATCTTGAACAGCGATTTGTCCTGTGCCACGCCGTCGATGGTCCAGTCGGCGTTGAAGATCTTGTGGCGGCAGTGCTCCGAGTTGGCCTGCGCGAACATCATCAGTTCGACGTCGGTCGGGTTGCGCTTGGCGTTGGTGAAGGCTTCCAGCAGGTAGTCGATCTCGTCGTCCGACATCGCCAGGCCCAGGTCGGTATTGGCCTTTTCCAGCGCATTGCGGCCGGCGCCCATCACGTCGATCGATTCCAGCGGCTTGGCTTCCAGGCTCGAGAACAGGCCGGCAGCCTGGTCCGGGTGACGCAGCACGGATTCGGTCATGCGGTCGTGCAGCAGCGCGGCAACAGCTTGCGCCTGCTCGCTATCCAGCCTCCTGGCCGCGCCCAGGCCGGTTCCCAGGATGCCGCCCTTCAGGTTGATACGGTACGCAACGCCACGCTCCACGCGGTGGATATGCGCCATGCCGCAGTTGTGCACGATGTCGGTGGCCTTGGAAGCCCATGGCGAAATGGTGCCGAAACGGGGAATGACGACAAACTCTTCCACCACGCCCTCGGCATGCTCCGGCAAGGCTGGCTCGCCGTAGGTCAGCAAGCCATTCATGCGGTTCAGATCGTCTTCGGACAGGGGCGAAGCGGAGTCGACAAAGTGGATAAAGCGGGCTTGGACCGACGTAATGGACGGCAGAACTGCTTGAAGCTGGTTGAGGAGGCGTTGGCTACGGAAAGAGGACAGGGCGTTGGAGCCCGGCAGAATCAACATAGTGGGGGCGTGAAGAATGCAGCGTTGCTGCGGTTTAAAGGAATACTGTGCACGAGCTGACTGGTCTTGCTGTATTTCGATTTGCCGACATTATACTTGTTTCAGGCATCACTTCCCACCCTTCCTTCATTGGTCCGAAAGCAACATTTGCTGCGTTTACGCCTGTTTTTTGAGCGGCCTTGGGGTATTCTCCCTCTATGACAGCCTTCTGCCTTCAAAATGCAAGAATATAGCGACCTGTCAGTCCTGCTAATCGACCCCAACCAGCATATGCGCAGCGGAATGCACAATATGCTCGGCCAGTTGGGGATTACCCGCATCGAGCACGGCGTGAGCGCAGGCACTGCCATCCGCCACCTCGAGAAGAAGGCGTTCGACCTGGTGTTTTGCGAATACGACCTGGGCAACGAACAGGGGCAGGACGGGCAGCAGTTGCTGGAAGACCTGCGCCACCACAAGCTGATCCTCCCTTCCACCATCTTCATCATGCTCACCACCGAGGGCGTGTACGGCAAGGTGGTGAGCGCAGCGGAATTGACGCCGACCGATTACATCCTCAAGCCTTTTACAGTCGATGTGCTGGCGCAGCGCATTGCCCGGGCCGTCGACCGGCGCGCCGCCCTCCTCCCGGTGCACCGGATGATCGAACGCGACCGGCTGCACGAAGCCATCCTGGCCAGTGAAGTGTCGGCCGCGGCCAATCCGCGCTATGCGACGGAATGCGCCCGCCTGCGCGCGGAGGCGCATGCCGCGCTGGGCGAGGAGGCGCAGGCGGAAGCGATTTACCGGGAAATCCTCGAAATCCGCCCATTGGGCTGGGCCCAGCTTGGCCTGGCCCGTTGCCAGTTCGACCAGGGCCAGTTCGCTGAAACGCTGGAGACCCTGCAGCGCCTGATCGACGACAATCCCAGGTACATGGCGGCCTACGACCTCATGGCCCGCACCCAGCAGGCCCTCGGCCGCGCGGCCGATGCCCGCGCCGCGCTGGAAACTGCGGTGTCGATCTCTCCCCATGTGGTGCGCCGGCTGCGCCACATGGGCCAGGTGGCGCTTGAAGCCGGCGATCTCGATGCAGCCGAAAAGTCCTTCAAACAAGTCGTCGCCAAGTCCAGGTATTCCGAGTTTCGCGACCCCGAAGACCACGTCAACCTGGTGCGGGCCCTGGTCCGGAAAGGCGATGCCGCCGGCGCAGCCAACGCCCTGCGCGAGCTCGATCGCTCGGCGCGCAGCGGCCCGGCGACAGATGCCTGCAAGGCTTTTTCCGCCGTCCTGCTGCAGGAATTGAACGGCAATGGCGCGGCGCTGCAGTCGGAGCTGGCCAATGCCGTGCGCGCTGCCGGCGAGGCAGGTACCCTTTCCAGCGCGCTGAAACTCGGCATCGCGGAAAGCTGCCTGAAGCAAGGCATGGACGAGCAAGGCATGCAGTTGCTCGATGCGCTGGCCAGCGACCCCGCCAGCGGCATCAGCGAATCCGATACGGCGGCCGTCTACGAGCGCAGCGGCCGCGCCGAACTGGCGCAAAACCGCGGCGACAGCGTGGAACGCTACCTTGACGGCCTGGTGCGGCGGGCGGCCGCGCGCAGCGGCCAGGGCGACCAGCGTGGCGCCATCGACGTGCTCCAGGTGGCGGTCCGGCGGCGGCCCGAAAATGCCGGACTGATCTCCGCCCTCGCCTCCGCCATGCTGCGCCTGATGGGCGACAGCGGCTGGGAAGCCGCGCTGGGCGAGCAATGTGCTGCGCTGCTGATACGCATGCGCAAGGCAGATCCCCATCATCCCATGCTGGCTGCGTTATCATCACAATATGTCACCCTGCGGGGCAAACAATAAGAGACGAAGTCAATGCAATCGTATAGCGACCTGTCGGTGCTGATCATCGACCCCAACCCGGCAATGCGGGGCAACCTGCACAATATGCTGAACCAGGCCTCGATCACGCGGATCGAGTATGCCGTCAGCTCGGGCACGGCGATCCGCCAACTGACCAACAAGCGCTTTGACGTCATCCTGTGCGAGTACGACCTGGGCAGCGGCAATGAAGACAACGGCCAGGATGGCCAGCAACTACTGGAAGACCTGCGCCACCACAAGCTGATCGACCGCTCGGCCATCTTCATCATGCTGACCTCGGAGGCGGTGCAATCCAAGGTGATTGGCGCCGCAGAACTGACGCCGACCGATTACGTGCTGAAGCCCTTCACTGTCGATGGCCTGATGCAGCGCATCGGCCGCGCAGTGGAACGCCGCGCAGTATTCATGCCGGTCTATCAGCTGATCGCCCAGAGCAAGCAGCGCGAAGCCATCGATGCCTGCCAGGAGGCCGAGACTGCGAATCCGCGCTACGCCACCGAATTTTCCCGCCTGCGCGCCGAACTTCACTATGAAATCGGTGAGCTTGCGCAGGCCGAGCTGATTTACCAGTCGATCCTGATCGGCCGCCCGACGGGCTGGGCCCAGCTTGGCCTGGCGCGATGCCAGTTCGGCCTCGAGCACTATTCCGACGCAATGGGGACGCTGGAGCGCCTGCTCGAGGCCAATCCCAACATGATGGCGGCCTACGACCTGCTGGCCCGCTCGTACGAGGCCATGGGCCAGTCGCAGCAGGCGAAAAAGATCCTGGAAGATGCAGTTGCCATGTCGCCGAACATGGTGCGGCGCCTGCGCCACCTTGGCGAGGTCGCCTACGGCACCGGTGATATCTCGGCGGCGGAGAAGGCCTTCCGCCAGGTGGTGACCAAGGCCCGCTACTCCGAATTCCGCGATCCTGAAGACCACGTGAACCTGGTTCGCGCCCTGGTACGCAAGGGCGACGTCAACCAGGCTTCGGGCGTGATCCGCGATATGGAGCGCACGCTGCGCGCCAGTGCCAACACGGAAGTGTGCAAGCATATTTCTTCGGCCCTGCTGCTGGACGTGACCGGGCACGCAACCGAGGCTGCCTCCGAACTGTCCAATGCCGTCACGGCGGTCGGCATGGCGCGCGGCCTGTCGAACCGCCTGCGCATCGGGCTGGTGGATTCCTGCCTCAAGCACCGGCTGGACAAGGACGCTGCCGACGTCGTCATGCATATGATGAACGACAACGAAAAGCCGATCACCATGGAAGAAGCCGTCAGCGTCTTCGAAAAGGCAGGCCGCCACGACCTGGCGCGCGGCGTTGGCGAGAAGATCGACAACGTCATGCAGGAACTGGTCACGGAAGCGGAGTCGATGGCCCGCCAGGGCGACCATCGCGCGGCAGTGGCGACCCTGCACCAGGCCCTGCGTCGCACGCCGGGCAACCTGAAGGTGCTGTACGCGGCCGTGCAGGCCATCCTGCGCCAACTGGACGAATTGGGCTGGGAAGCACCGCTGGGCGACCAGGCGGGCGCCCTGATCGACCGCATCCGCCGTCTCGACGCCGGCAGCCCTGCGCTGGAAGCCCTGCTGATGCAGTATTCGGGCACCCAGCGCAAATACGGTATTTCGACGACCGCCTAAGCGCCCTCGCCGCCTGCGGGACCGTAACCGCCCCCGCCCGGCGTCTCGACAACGAAGATATCGCCGGGCTGCATTTCGGTCTTGCCGATGTGGCCCAGTTGTTCGGTGCTGCCATCGGCGCGCAGCACCGTATTGCGGCCCAAGGCCCCCGGAGCGCCGCCGGCCATGCCGAACGGCGCATGCACGCGGTTATTCGACAGGATGGCAGCCGTCATCGGCTCCAGGAAGCGTACTTTGCGCACGCCCCCGTTGCCGCCGTGCCAGCGGCCGGCGCCGCCGGAGCCGTGGCGAATTTCATAGCTTTCCAGCCGCACCGGGAAACGGAACTCCAGGATTTCCGGGTCCGTCAGGCGCGAGTTGGTCATATTGGTCTGCACCACGTCGGTACCGTTGAAGCCATCGCCGGCGCCGGAACCGCCGCTGATCGTTTCGTAATACTGGTACTTCGCGTTACCGAAGGTGAAGTTGTTCATCGTTCCCTGCGAAGCGCCCTGCACGCCAAGCGCGCCGTACAGCGCATTGGTGATGCAGGTCGAGGTTTCGACATTGCCCGATACCACCGATGCCGGGAAATGCGGGTTCAGCATCGAGCCCGGTGGAATGATCACGTGCAGCGGTTTCAGGCAGCCGGCGTTAAGCGGGATGTCATCGTCGACCAGGGTGCGGAAGACATACAGGACTGCCGCCATGCATACGGCGGATGGCGCGTTGAAAT
The DNA here is from genome assembly GCF_049913255.1 of Pseudoduganella sp. R-43. Classification (NCBI taxonomy): domain Bacteria; kingdom Pseudomonadati; phylum Pseudomonadota; class Betaproteobacteria; order Burkholderiales; family Oxalobacteraceae; genus Pseudoduganella; species Pseudoduganella sp. R-43. The sequence continues at coordinate 3,657,257 of NZ_CP183988.1, read as the reverse complement.
TGTTATCCAGCTGGCTGGAAGTGCCGCTGAAGTCGATCTCGGCGCTGCGTTCGGCCGCGTTCACGCGCACCGCGACGTTGATGACCGCCCCGTTATCGAGTTTCAGCTCATAGCTGCCGTTGCGCAGGGCGCTGATCACGCGCCGCACTGCCTCTTCGGCGTTGTCCTGCACGTGGCCCATGTAGGCACGCACCACGTCAAGGCCGAAGTGCGCGACCATCTTGCCCAGTTCTTCAACGCCCTTCTGGTTGGCGGCGACCTGGGCGCGGAAATCGGCCATGTTCTGGTCGGGATTGCGGGCCGGGTAGCGTGCACTGGCCAGCAAGGCGCGCGCCTCGGCATCGCGCAACTGGCTGCCGCTGGCGCCGTCGACCAGCTTGAAATTGTTGATCAGGACGCCTTCTTCTTCAATATTCCGCGAGTCCGGCGGCATCGAGCCCGGCGTACTGCCGCCAATATCGGCGTGATGGCCGCGCGAGCCGACGTAGAACAGGATCGCGCTGCCTGCCTCATCGAACACGGGCGTGATGACGGTAACGTCCGGCAGGTGCGTGCCGCCGTTGTAGGGATCGTTCAGCATGTAGACGTCGCCCGGATGCATCCGGCCTGCGTTTTCGCGCATGACGGTCTTGATGCTCTCGCCCATTGATCCAAGGTGCACCGGCATGTGCGGGGCATTGGCGATCAGGTTGCCTTCAGCGTCGAAGATGGCGCAACTGAAGTCGAGGCGCTCCTTGATGTTGACCGAGTAGGCAGTGTTCTGCAGGCGCAGGCCCATTTGCTCTGCGATCGACATGAACAGGTTGTTGAAGATCTCCAGCATGACCGGATCGGCCGTGGTGCCAATGGCGCGGCGCACCGGCAGTGCCTCGACGCGGGTCAGCACCAGATGGTCCTGTGGCGTGACTTCGGCTTGCCAGCCCGGCTCCACGATCGTCGTGGCGTTGGCCTCGGCAATGATGGCCGGGCCCTTGATGATATCGCCGATGCGGGTCGCATCGCGTTTGAACAGGCCGGTGTCGTGCCACTGCCCGGCGCTGTACATGCGCACTGTTTGCGAAGGCTGCAGCGGTGCGTGGCGCGGCGCCTGCTGCGGCGCCGCTTCCGGCGGGGCGTTGGACTTGCCGATGGCCTCCACTGAGACCGCCTCCACAATCAGGGCCTTGGCCGGCATCAGGAAGGAGAAGCGCTTGCGATAGGCGGCTTCGAACTGGGCCTTCATGCTGTCGATGGTGCCGAACAGCACGATCAGGGCCGAATCCGTGCCCTCGTAACGCAGGTGGACACGGTGCACCACGCTGATACGCTCGCCAGCCACCGCCTGAGCGTGCAGCTCTGCCACAGCCTCCGCGGCAAGCGCCTGCAGGCGCGCTTCCAGCGCCGGCAGCGCTTCAGCCGCGAGCCGAAGTTCGACGGCGCTTTCACGCATCGCTGCCTGGTCGGCCAGGCCCATGCCGTAGGCCGACAGCACCCCGGCCAGGGAATGAATGAAGACTGTCTTCATGCCCAGCGCGTCTGCAACGAGGCAGGCGTGCTGGCCGCCGGCGCCGCCAAAACTGGTCAGGGCGTACTCGGTCACGTCATGACCGCGTTGCACGGAAATCTGCTTGATGGCGTTGGCCATATTGCCGACGGCAATTTCGATGAAGCCCTCGGCCACCTGCTCCGGCGAGGACGGCGCGCCTGTCGCCGCCTGGATTTCCGCGGCCATGGCGGCGAATTTTTCGCGCACGGTTGCCGCATCGAGCGCTTGCGCGCCATCGCTGCCGAACAGTTTCGGGAAGAACGCTGGCTGGATCTTGCCCAGCATGACGTTGCAGTCCGTTACAGCCAGCGGGCCGCCGCGGCGATAGCTGGCCGGCCCCGGAGCGGCGCCCGCGCTGTCCGGTCCGACGCGGAAACGGCTGCCGTCGAAATGCAGGATCGAGCCGCCGCCGGCAGCAACCGTGTGAATGCTCATCATCGGCGCGCGCATGCGCACGCCGGCCACCTGGGTCTCAAACACACGCTCGAATTCGCCCGAAAAATGCGAGACATCGGTCGAAGTACCGCCCATGTCGAAGCCGATGATCTTTTCGAATCCTGCCGCCCGGCTGGCGCGCACCATGCCGACAATCCCGCCGGCCGGGCCGCTCAGGATCGAATCCTTGCCCTGGAAGGTGCGCGCGTCGGTCAGGCCGCCGTTGGACTGCATGAATTGCAGGTTCACGCCCGGCAGCTCGGATGCAACCTGGCCCACATAGCGCCGCAGGATTGGAGACAGGTAGGCATCGACCACGGTCGTATCGCCGCGCGCCACCAGCTTCATCATCGGGCTGACCAGGTGGGACACTGAGACCTGGGTATAGCCGATTTCGCGGGCAATTTGCGCCAGCGCCGCTTCATGCGCGCTGTAGCGGTAGCCATGCATCAGGACAATCGCGATCGAACGCAGCCCTTGGTCAAAGTGCGCCTGCAGGCCGGCCCGCGCCGCCGCTGTATCCAGTGCCCTGACCACTTCCCCGTGCGCGCCCATGCGCTCATCAATCTCCACCACATGCCGGTAGAGCAGTTCGGGAAGGACGATGTGGCGGTCGAACAGGCGCGGACGGTTCTGGTACGCAATGCGCAGCGCATCGCGGAAGCCGCGCGTTATCGCAAGCACGGTCGGCTCGCCCTTGCGCTCGAGCAGCGCGTTGGTGGCGACCGTTGTGCCCATCTTCACGGCCTCGACCTGCCCGACCGGGATGGCAGCGCCGCCTGCAACGCCCAGCAGATGGCGAATGCCAGCGATGGCTGCATCACGGTAGTGTTCAGGACTTTCCGACAGGAGCTTTTGGGTCATCAGGCCGCCATCGGGGCGGCGCGCCACGATGTCAGTGAAAGTACCGCCACGGTCGATCCAGAATTGCCAATCCATTGCGCTGCCTCGCTCTAATCGTGAAGCAGTTATTGTAGTGCTAGAATGCCCCGCATGACGCCCCTCTTTACGATTGCAGAACTTCGCGCGATCGAGCACGCTGCGGCGCAGCGCTTGCCCGAAGGTGCACTGATGCAGCGCGCGGGCCAGGCCGGCGCCAACCAGGCACTGGACCTGCTTCCCTTTACCATTCACCGCGCCCAGGTACTGGTGCTCGCTGGCCCGGGCAACAACGGCGGCGACGCACTGGAAACCGCAGCGCACCTCGGCCATGCCGGCGCCCAGGTCACCGTGCTGCATTTTCCGCCTGCAGACGCAGCCGCAGCGGAGCGCATCGAGGCCTTGCGCCGTGCACGCAGTTCCCCTGCCCGCTTCGCCGCAATCACCGAGGCCGCCGACGCCCGTGCCGTGGTGACTGGCACCGCCTGGACACTGATGATTGATGGCTTGTTCGGCATCGGGCTGGCCCGGCCAATCACGGGCGACTTCGCGGCGCTGGTGGCGACCGTCAACGAGCTGGCCTGCCCCATCCTCGCGCTCGACGTCCCCAGCGGCCTTGACTCGGACACCGGCGCTGTCGTTGGGGGCGGCAAGACAGGCATCGCGGTGCGTGCCACGCGCACGCTCACCTTCATCGGCGACAAGCCCGGCTTGCACACGGCCGAGGGCCGCGATCATGCGGGCGCTGTCACGGTCAGCAATCTCGACATCGACCCCGAGCTCTTTCCGGCGCCGCGCGCGCGACTGAACGACGTGGCGCTGTTCGCCCACTGCGTGCGCCGGCGCCGCCACAGTTCGCACAAAGGAAGCCATGGCAGCGTGGCTGTGGTGGGAGGCGCACGCGGCATGGCAGGCGCGCCGATCCTGGCCGCCCGAACTGCGCTCACCAGCGGCGCCGGCCGCGTCTACGCCTGCTTCGTCGGCGAGCCGCCGGCCTTCGATGCCGCACAGCCAGAACTGATGTGCCGCAGCGCCCAGGAATATGATTTCAACAGCGCGGTGCTGGTGATCGGCCCCGGCATGGGCGGGTCCGCCTCAAGCGCCGAAATGCTGGCCAGCGCGCTGCATAGCCAAAGCCCGGCCGTACTTGACGCCGACGCGCTCAACCTGCTGGCTGGTTCCGAAGCACTGCGCACGCAACTGGCGCAGCGCAAGGCGCCGTGCATCCTGACGCCGCATCCGCTGGAGGCCGCCCGCTTGCTGGGAGTGACGGCCACCGAAATCCAGGCAGACCGCCCGTCCGCTGCACGCATGCTGGCCTCGCGGCTGGCGGCGACGGTCGTACTGAAAGGATCGGGAACAGTGCTTGCCGCCCGCAACGGGGAAATTGTGATCAATACAACCGGCAATCCGGCCCTCGCCACTGCCGGTACCGGCGACGTGCTGTCCGGCTTGTGCGGCAGCCTGCTTGCCCAGGGTTGGCCGGAATGGGAGGCAGCCCTGGCCGCGGTCTGGCTGCATGGCATGGCGGCCGACGATCTCGTCACGGAGGGTGCAGGACCCATCGGCCTGACGGCCAGCGAACTGATTCCAGCCATCCGCACCGCCGTCAACCGGCTGGCGGCGCAGCACGGCTCCTGAACAATCAGGCGATGCGCCCCGCCGCGATCGTGATGACGCGCCCGCAGCGCGCTGCGATATGGGTGTCATGCGTGACCAGCACCAGGGTCGAACCGTGTTCGCGGTTCAATTCGAACATCAGCTGGATGACGGATTCGCCAGTGGCCGCATCCAGGCTTCCTGTCGGCTCATCGGCCAGCAGCAAGGGCGGCTGCGTCACGAAGGCGCGCGCCAAGGCGACGCGCTGCTGCTCGCCGCCGGACAGGAATTTCGGATAGTGCTTCAAGCGGCTTGAAAGACCGACGCGGCCCAGCATGGCTTCCGCCTTTTCGCGCGCCGCGCCGTCGCCGGCCAGTTCAAGCGGCAGCATCACGTTTTCGACCGCCGTCAAATGAGGCAGCAACTGGAAAGACTGGAACACAAAGCCCAGTTTTTCCTTGCGCAAAGCAGCCCGGCCATCTTCATCGAGCGCGAAAATGTCCACGCCATCCAGCACCACCTTGCCCTCGGCGGGCGTATCCAGGCCCGCCAGCAGGCCAAGCAAGGTCGATTTACCGGAGCCGGAAGCCCCTACAATGGCAAGCGTTTCCGCCTTTTGCACTGTAAAATCCACTCCATGCAGGATGGTCAGTTCGCCGCTGGCGTCGGCCACCCGCTTGCCCAGGCCGGAAACGGAAATAGCCGCCTTGGCCAACTGACTGGAGGTTTGAGGAATATCACGCATGGTCATGTTCAAAAATAGTGTACGCTGCTTCGCGATGCTGATCCTGATGTTCAGCGCCGCCACGAACGCCTATTCTGCATCAAAAACCGTCCTGGTGGTGGGCGACAGCCTGTCGGCCGAATACGGCATCTCGCGCGGCGCCGGCTGGGTCGCCCTGCTCGACCAGCGGCTGAAGGACCAGAAACTGCCGGCAACTGTGGTCAACGCCAGCGTCAGCGGCGAGACGACCAGCGGCGGCCGCACCCGCTTGCCTGCCTTGCTGAGCAAGCACAAGCCGAATATCGTCATCATCGAACTGGGCGCCAACGATGGCTTGCGCGGCCTGCCGGTGGCCGCCGCCGAAACCAACCTGCGCGCCATGGTGGATGAATCGCGCAAGGCAGGTGCACAGGTGCTGCTGGTCGGCATTCGCATTCCTCCCAACTATGGCCGCGACTACGCCGACAAATTCTTCGCCATGTACGGCGCCGTGAGCAAGGATGTCAAAGTACCCCTGGCGCCCTTCATGCTTGATGGCGTCGCGCAAAAGCCCGAGCTGTTCCAGCCAGACCGCCTGCACCCGCTGGCAACGGCCCACCCTATCATCCTGGGCAATATCTGGCCCCACCTCCTGCCAATACTGAAAACAAAATGAAGTATCCAGAAATCCTGCCGATCGAAGACGTCCTGGCCCGCCTTGACGATTTCGACACCATCATCGACGCGCGCAGCCCATCCGAGTACGCGCTCGACCACCTGCCGAACGCGATCAACTGTCCGGTGCTCGACGACGAGCAGCGCATCACCGTCGGCACCATGTACAAGCAGGTCGGCTCCTTTGAAGCGAAGAAGGTCGGCGCGGCCATGGTCTCAAAGAATATCGGCCACCATATCGAGACGCTGTGGCTGGACAAGCCGCGCGACTGGAAGCCCCTCGTTTATTGCTGGCGCGGCGGCAACCGCAGCGGCTCCATGGCAACGGTGCTGGCCAAGATCGGCTGGCCCGTGGTGCAACTCGATGGCGGCTACAAGGCCTTCCGCGCCGCCATCAATGCGCAGCTTGAACGGACGCCGGAACTCGACTTCCGCGTGATCTGCGGCACCACCGGGAGCGGCAAGACCCGCCTGCTCGACACGCTGGAGGCGATCGGGGCGCAGGTGCTGGACCTGGAGCAGCTGGCGGCGCACCGCGGTTCGGTGCTGGGCAACATTCCATGCCAGCCGCAGCCTTCGCAAAAGGCCTTCGAAACCTCGATCTGGGACCGCCTGCGCCGTTTCGACCCGCAGTTTCCGGTCTTCGTCGAATCGGAAAGCCGCAAGGTGGGCAGCCTGCGCGTGCCGGGCGCGCTGATGGAACGTATGCGGGCTTCGCCCTGCATCGCCATGCAGGTGGCGCGGGAAGACCGCGTTAAGCTGCTGATCGAGGACTACCAGCATTTCGCCTGCAACGCCCCGGCGCTCAACGCGCAGCTGGAATTCCTGGTGCAGTTGCACGGCCGCGAACGCATCGAACGCTGGCAGGCCATGGCCACTGCGGGCGAGATGCCCGCCCTGGTCGACGAACTCCTGGTCGACCATTACGACCCGGCCTATCTCAAATCGATCCACCGCAACTTCGTTCAATACGACCAGGCCACTGAAGTGGCGCTTGCCGACATCTCGCCCGAATCCTTCATCGCCGCTGCGCGCAGGCTGCATGGCGCATAGCGAGCAATAGCAATCCACACAGGGTCATCGCCAGGGCGGACGGTTCCGGCACCGGCGGAATGGCCTTGGCGGCGCTCGCGCCGGCTACGACGCTCCAGCTGAAGTCCTTGGCCGTGTCGCTGCGGTTGAAGATCGACAGCGAAAAGGACTCGTCGATGCCCGGCTGTGCGCTGTCCGATCCGAAGCTTCTTGTATAAGCCGTTGCAGCGCCGGCGCCTTCAAGCCCGATATCAAAAAACCCTCCCGCCGTTGCACCGAAGGGGGCCCCGGCGCCGACTTCCTGCGTGCCGAACAGATGGCCGCTCACCACCAGCACGGAGTTGGGCGTCAGGTGTATGGTGGCGCTCCAGCTTGCCGTTCCTTCCGCGAGATACCATTGACTCAGCGGATCGCGCAGCCTGGCATGCGCATCGAAAGCGTAGTCCGTGGCGTCGGAATAGCGATTCCAATCGATAAAGATGCTGCTGGCGTACTCCATGCGGGTCGAATCGCCAAGTGCGTAGGCGCTGACCGGACCGGCACCGGCATGCACCATGGAAAACTGCTCCCGCGTTCCAAGCACTTCCGCGTCCGCACGATACTCCTGTCCCAACAAGCCCGCCGCAGCGGTTCCTCCCAGCGGATCGAGGGAATACGCGTCGAATTCGAGGTCCGACAGCTGCAGGACGATTTCGCTGGTGCCGGGCGCGGCAGGCGGTTCCTGGGCGCCGGCGGCGCCGACGCAAGCGCAGAACAGCGCAGCGAGACCTAAACGGATCATGTGCATGATGTGCTCCTCCCAAGGCATGGGCAGCGGGGCGCCGCCCCGCAGGACATTATCCGCACATAAGAAAAAGGCCGGGGTCCGTTTGCACGGACACCGGCCCTCATAGAGCGTTCAACTGCTTATTCGGCTTGCTTCTTGATCGTTGGGACCGGGTGCAGGATCTTGACCTTGGCCTTCTGCTTCAGCGCGTCGATGTAGCCTGTCATCTCTTGTTGCGCGACGATCTGGTTGATGCGCTGGCCTTCCTGTTCGCGGCGGGCAGCATCCTGCTCAGCCGGCTGGCCGACCTTGTTGATGCGGTACACGCCGTAGCCCTGGCCAGGGATTTCCACGCCAACGTAGGCTGGCAGCTTGGCGGCATCGGCCTTCATCACCGCTGCCACGGCAGCCGGGTTGATGCCGTCTGCCTTGGCGCGGGAGATCGTCTTCGCCTCGCCGAAACCAGCAGCGTCACCGGACTTCCTGGCTGCTGCCAGCTTTTCTTCGCCAGCCTTCTTCGCAGCTTTCACAGCCTCTTCCAGCGCGACCTGCTGTTTGATGGCAGCTTCGACTTCAGCCAGCGGCTTCTTGGCAGCAGGCTTGAATTCGACGATGCGGCCGGAAACCAGGGTTTGCGGTGCGACTTCAACCGCTTCGGTATTGCGCTTGTTCTTCAGCGAGTCGTCGGAGAACAGAGCGGCCAGGAACTTGGCGTTGTTGAAAGGAGCCGCGCCCAGGATCGGGTTAGGCTGGCGGCGAACGCCTTCCACGGTTTCGATCTTCAGCTTCAGCTTGTCGGCAACCGGCTTCAGGCTTTCGAAATCCGAAAACACGGTATCGGTGAACTGCTCGGACATCTCCGAGTACAGCTTGGCGGCTTTCTGCTTCTTGATTTCCGCAGCGATGTCGCCCTTCACTTCATCCAGCGGCTTCAGGTGTGCCGGCTTCAGCTCCGTAACGGTGATGATGTGATAGCCAAAATCGGATTCGACCAAGTCGCTGATTTCGCCTTGCTTCAGCTTCAGGATTGCATCTTCGACCGGCTTGACGAAAGAACCCTTCACCAGCACGTCCAGGTCGCCGCCCTGGGCTGCGGAGCCCGGGTCATCCGACTTGGCCTTGGCGATCTTGGCGAAATCGCCTGGATTCTTGCGCACTTCGGCCAGCACTGCTTCGGCCTTGGCTTTCGCGGCTGCCTTGTCGCCTTCGCCCTTGATCAGGATGTGCGACGCGCGGCGCGCTTCTTCGCTCGTGAAGCGCTTCTTGTTCGATTCGTAGTAGCTGGCCACTTCCTGGTCGCTTACGGTAGCTTGTGCAGCCACGGCATCGGTGTTCAGCACGACGTACTCGATCTTGGCCGACTCAGGAATCTCGAACAGCTTGGCGTTCTTATCGTAGAAGGCCTTCACCATGTCGTCGGTAACCTTCACGTTCGGCAGGAATTGCGAGACTGGCAGGGCCATCTCCTGCACTTCACGCTCTTGCGAGCCGAAATCGGAAATCGCCTTGGAGACAGTGCGTGGCACAAAGCCGCTCAATTCCACGCCATTGGCCACCTGTTGCAGCGCCAGGTCGTGACGAACCTGCTCCTGGTGCATGCCGGCGTTCATGCCTTGAGCAGCCAGGATCTGCAGGTACTGCTCCTTGTCGAATGTGCCATCGGCCTTGAACAGCATTGGCAGCTGCGTACTGATCGCTTCCTGGACTTTCTGCTCGCTGGTGGTCAGATGGGCGCTGCGGATTTCCGCGTTCACGGCACGCTGGGCGATCAGCTGGTCCAGGACGTTCTGCTTGAACTCAGGAGTGTCAAAGGCCTTCTGGTCAAAATTCTTGCCCATTTGCTGGCGCATCTGGTCCAGTTGGCGGCGCTGGGCATTTTCCCATTCCTGCTGGGTCAGCGGATAGCCCGCGACTTTAGCGATGGTGTTCGCGTCTTCGCCGAACAGCTTGACGCCGCTCACGCCGACCAGCACAAACGACGGCACGATCAGGAGCGCCAGGATAATCTGCATCAGCTTTTGATGCGTACGTACGAAATCAAACATGTCAGCGTGGGTTCCTAGAGTGGAGGCTTTAAAACTGCTCGCGCGATTTTACAGGGCAGTTGCTGATGGTGCAATATGTAAAAAAGCCCCACCGTCTTTTGGACTGGTGGGGCTTTCTCGGGATTCTGGCGGAGCGGACGGGGCTCGAACCCGCGACCCCCGGCGTGACAGGCCGGTATTCTAACCAACTGAACTACCGCTCCAGGTAGTGTGTGTGCGTTTGCTGGCGGAGCGGACGGGGCTCGAACCCGCGACCCCCGGCGTGACAGGCCGGTATTCTAACCAACTGAACTACCGCTCCAGCATTCACAACACAGGTACTACGTCTTGTTTAAGCCTTGGTGGGCGTTGAGAGGGTCGAACTCCCGACCTAATCCTTGTAAGGGATCCGCTCTACCAACTGAGCTAAACGCCCGCTTAAACTGCCCGGTAAGCATCACTGCTTACCGAAGGCCATTATTGTACAGCGTCTTTCAACGCTTTACCAGCTTTAAATTTAGGAACTTTTGCTGCGTCGATCTTGATCTCTTCCTTGGTGCGCGGATTGCGGCCGGTACGGGCTGCGCGCTCGCTCACGGAGAAGGTGCCAAAGCCAACCAGGGTGACGCTGTCGTTCTTGGCCAGGGTGGTGGTTACGCCATCGATCACAGCATCCAGGGCGCGTGCAGCAGCGGCCTTGGAGATGTCAGCGGAAGTCGCGATGTGGTCGATCAGTTCGGTCTTGTTCATTACAGTCCCCGTCACAAAGGTTTATATCGTTTATACCGTTTTTTATGCCGCGTTTTTGATGCGTATAAAAATCTCAGGGCCGTATTAGACAGGCGGGGGTTGCACTGTGTCAAGGGTAGAAATGAAAAGGGCGCCATTTCTGGCGCCCTTTTTTACCGGCAAAACCGGCAAACCAGTGTCTGACCCATTGGGTCAGACACTTGCCCTCCGGTTTAATGTTTAACTACTTCACTTCCGTCGGCGGTCGCTGCGACTGCCGGTACTTCAACCGGCGCGGCCGCTTCCACGATCGGCTCCGGCTGGCGTTCCAGCGCGACTTCCAGCACCTTGTCGATCCAGCGCACAGGGACGATTTCCAGCTTGTTCTTCACATTGTCCGGAATCTCGGCCAGGTCCTTCACGTTCTGCTCAGGAATCAGCACGGTCTTGATGCCGCCGCGATGCGCTGCCAACAGTTTTTCTTTCAATCCGCCGATCGGCAGCACTTCGCCGCGCAGCGTGATCTCGCCGGTCATCGCCACGTCCGCACGGACCGGAATGCCGGTAAAGGTCGACACCATCGCCGTGGTCATTGCAATACCTGCCGATGGACCATCCTTCGGCGTCGCGCCTTCCGGCACGTGGATGTGGATGTCCTGCTTCTCGAACACTTCATTCTTGATGCCGAGGCGCGAAGCGCGGCTGCGCACCACGGTGCGGGCTGCCTCGATCGACTCTTTCATCACGTCGCCCAAAGTACCGGTGCGGATCACATTGCCCTTGCCAGGCATGCCAACCGATTCGATGGTCAGCAGGTCGCCGCCCACTTCGGTCCAGGCCAGGCCGACCACCTGCCCCACCTGGTTGGTTTTCTCGGCGACACCGAAGTCGTAACGGCGCACGCCCAGGAACTTGTCCAGGTTTTTCGGCGTGACGCTGACCTTCTTGTCCGACTTCTTCAGCAGCAGCATCTTCACGACCTTGCGGCAGATCTTGGAGATTTCACGCTCCAGCGAACGCACGCCCGCTTCACGGGTGTAGTAGCGGATGATGTCGCGCACCGCTGCTTCGCTGACGGAGATTTCTTCGTCTTTCAGGCCGTTGTTCTTCACCTGCTTCGGCAACAGGTAGCGCAAGGAGATGTTGGTCTTCTCGTCTTCCGTGTAGCCGGACAGGCGGATCACCTCCATGCGATCCAGCAAGGCCGGCGGAATATTGTACGAGTTCGAAGTCGCCACGAACATCACGTCGGACAGGTCGAAGTCGACTTCGATGTAGTGGTCCGAGAAAGTGTGGTTCTGTTCAGGATCCAGCACCTCCAACAAAGCCGACGATGGATCGCCGCGGAAATCCGCACCCATCTTGTCGATCTCGTCCAGCAGGAACAGCGGATTGCGCACGCCGACTTTCGCCAGCGACTGCAGCACCTTGCCCGGCATGGAACCGATGTAGGTACGGCGGTGGCCGCGGATCTCGGCTTCGTCGCGCACGCCGCCCAGCGCCATGCGCACGTATTTGCGGTTGGTGGCCTTGGCGATCGACTGGCCCAGCGAGGTTTTGCCCACGCCTGGAGGACCGACGAAGCACAGGATCGGCGCCTTCAGCTTGTCCACGCGCTGCTGGACTGCCAGGTACTCGACGATGCGTTCCTTGATTTTTTCCAGGCCGTAGTGGTCGTGATCGAGCACTTTCTCAGCGTTGGCCAGGTCGTTGTTGACCTTGGACTTCTTCTTCCATGGCAGCGACACCAGGGTGTCGATATAGTTGCGCACCACGGTCGCTTCAGCCGACATCGGCGACATCAGCTTCAGCTTCTTCAGCTCGGCCTGCGCCTTTTCCAGCGCTTCCTTCGGCATCTTGGCGGCGGCGACTTTCTTCTCGAGTTCGTCGATATCGGCGCCCTCTTCGCCCTCGCCCAGCTCCTTCTGGATGGCTTTGACCTGTTCGTTCAGGTAGTACTCGCGCTGCGACTTCTCCATCTGGCGCTTGACGCGGCCACGGATGCGCTTTTCCACCTGCAGGATATCGAGCTCGCCTTCCAGCTGGCCGAGCAGGTGCTCCAGGCGCTTCGAGACTTCGATGATTTCCAGGATCACCTGCTTCTGCTCAAGCTTGAGCGGCAGGTGCGCAGCCACGGTGTCGGCCAGGCGGCCGGCGTCGTCGATGCCCGACAGCGAAGCCAGGATCTCAGGCGGGATTTTCTTGTTCAGTTTGACGTACTGGTCGAACTGCTGGACGATCGCACGGCGCATGGCCTCGATCTCCGACTCATCGCCCTGCTCGGATTCGAGCGGCATCAGGTCGGCAATGAAATGGGTTGGGCTATCGGTGATCTTCTTGATGCGTGCACGCTGGGCGCCCTCGACCAGCACCTTCACGGTGCCGTCAGGCAGCTTCAACATCTGCAGGATGTTGGCCACGCAGCCGATTTCATAGATATCCGATGGCGAAGGTTCGTCCTTGGCAGCGGCTTTCTGTGCTGCCAGCATGATGCTCTTGCCCTGCTCCATGGCAGCTTCGAGCGCCTTGATGGACTTTGGTCGGCCAACGAACAACGGAATTACCATGTGCGGGAAGACAACGACATCACGCAGTGGCAACAGAGGCAGTTGAGTTTGCTCAGTTAATTTGGTAGTTGTCATGGCGTACCTTATTTTAAAAGCTTGGTTCTGATATAGGCCCCAGCGGCCAATTCACAAGCCCTATGCTGCAATTATATTTGCTTTGAGAAAATGCAGTTTTACTCTAACTAAACGCCGCAATAAAGCCATTTTTGGAACAAAAAAAGCCACGCGCGACAGGTGATCGCGAGTGGCTTTTCGACTGAAGCCGGCGTTATGGTTATTGAGACCGATTGTAACGCCTTGCCTCAGGGATTCAAAACCCTATTTAGTTTTCCCCTGCTGCTTTTGGGGTTTCCTGATAAATCAGGAGGGGTTTTGCGCCACTGGTGATCGTATTTTCATCAATTACGACTTTGGTGACGTTCGTTTGGTTTGGCAGGTCGAACATAATGTCCAGCAGGGCGTGTTCCAGGATCGAACGCAGGCCGCGGGCGCCGGTCTTGCGGGCCAGCGCCTTGCGGGCGATGGCGTGCAAGGCGGCAGGACGGATTTCCAGTTCCGCGCCTTCCATTTCCAACAGCTTGGAGTACTGCTTGACCAGCGCGTTCTTCGGCTCGACCAGGATCTCGATCAGGGCCTCTTCAGTCAGCTCGGCCAGGGTTGCCACGACCGGCAGGCGGCCCACCAGCTCAGGGATCAGGCCGAACTTGATCAGGTCTTCCGGCTCCGCGTCCATCATCAGGTCGCTGTTCGAGCGCTGTTCCTTGCTCTTCACTTCCGCGGCAAAGCCGATACCGGACTTTTCGGAACGGTTGGAAATGATCTTGGCCAGGCCATCAAAGGCGCCGCCGCAGATGAACATGATGTTGGTGGTGTCGATCTGCACGAAGTCCTGGTTGGGATGCTTGCGGCCGCCCTGCGGAGGCACGGAAGCCATGGTGCCTTCGATCAACTTCAGCAGCGCCTGCTGCACACCCTCGCCCGATACGTCGCGGGTGATCGATGGGTTGTCGGACTTGCGGGAAATCTTGTCGATTTCGTCAATGTAGACGATGCCGCGCTGTGCTTTTTCCACATCGTAGTTGCAGCTCTGCAGCAGCTTCTGGATGATGTTTTCCACGTCTTCGCCCACATAACCGGCTTCGGTCAGGGTGGTGGCGTCGGCGATCACGAACGGCACATTGAGCATGCGCGCCAGGGTCTGGGCCAGCAGGGTCTTGCCGGAGCCGGTCGGGCCCACCAGCAGGATGTTGGACTTGGCCAGCTCGACGTCGTCCTTCTTGCCCAGGTGCTTCAGGCGCTTGTAATGGTTGTACACGGCCACGGACAGGATGCGCTTGGCAGTCGACTGGCCGATCACGTACTGGTTCAGCAGATCGGTGATTTCCTGCGGGGTTGGCAGGTCCGATTTCGCGCCCGTGACAGATTCGATGCTGGACGTCTCGTCGCGGATGATGTCATTGCACAGGTCAATGCATTCATCGCAGATGAAGACGGACGGGCCGGCAATCAGCTTCTTCACCTCGTGCTGGCTTTTGCCGCAGAACGAGCAGTAAAGGAGTTTTTCACCGCTGGAGGATTTTTTCTCTGACATGGGACTAATCTTTAGTTTTGGTGCAAGTTTACCGTGCGCACAAGCAAGAAATCCTGCGCACAACCACATGCTACCCGAAATAAAAGCAAAACGCCCGAACGTTGTAGCGTCCGGGCGTCGACTTGCAAGGACGCTTATGCGCGACTGGTCAAGACTTTGTCGATCAGGCCATATTCCGCTGCTTCGTCCGAGGACATGAAGCGGTCGCGGTCGGTATCCTTGGCGATTTGCTCGATCGACTGACCGGTGCGCTCAGCCATGATGCTGTTCAGGCGATGGCGCAGGTAGAGGATCTCTTTGGCCTGGATCTCGATGTCCGACGCCATGCCTTGCGAGCCACCGGACGGCTGGTGGATCATGATGCGGCTGTTCGGCAGCGAGAAACGCTTGCCCTTGGCGCCTGCGGCCAGCAGGAAGGCGCCCATCGAGGCGGCCATGCCGGTGCACAGGGTCGACACGTCAGGCTTGATGAACTGCATGGTGTCGAAGATCGCCAGGCCCGCGGAAACGGAACCACCTGGGGAATTGATGTACAGCGAGATGTCCTTGTCCGGATTTTCGCTTTCCAGGAACAGCAGCTGGGCAACAATCAGGTTGGCCATCTGGTCGTTGACCGGACCGACCATGAAGATCACGCGTTCCTTCAGCAGGCGCGAGTAGATATCGTACGAGCGCTCACCGCGGCCGCTTTGTTCGATCACCATCGGCACCAGGCCGAGCATTTCCGTATCGAGTGCGGGATTACGATTCATTCCAATTCCTTGTTTTGCTGCCAAACCAATAAAAACGGGGTCAGACCCAAGGGTCAGACCCCGGTCGGCGACTGCCGCGTTGCTGGGGTCTGACCCTGTGGGTCTGACCCCGGGTTACCGGTTTGGCGGTTAACCAAGCTATTAAGCTTGTACGCTTCCCATGAGTTCGTCGAAAGGAATTTCTTTCGAGACGTTCTTGCACAGGCCCAGGACGTAAGTAACGACGTTTTCTTCCAATACAAGAGCTTCGACTTCAGCCAGGCGGCGGCGATCGGAGTAGTAGTACTTCAGCACTTCGCGTGGATCTTCATAGCTTTGTGCGAAGTCTTCGATCTGTGCCTTCACCTGGTCAGGGGTAGCCTGCAGGTTCTGGTCGCCCACCAGCTTGGACAGGATCAGGCCCAGGCGCACGCGACGCTCAGCCTTGTCCTTGAACAGCTCTGGAGGGAATGGTACATCTTTTACGTTCATGCCGCGCTGGGCCATGTCCTGGCGGGTCATTTCAGCCAGGCGCTCGGTGTCTTGCGCGATCAGCGACTGCGGCACTTCCAGGGTCGCGGTCTTCACCAGGGTGTCCATCACGGCTTCTTTGTTGCGAGCCTTGACGCGGCCTGCAACTTCGCGCTCCAGGTTCACCTTGATGTCTTCGCGCATTTTGGCCAGGTCGCCGTCAGCCACGCCCAGGGACTTGGCGAACTCGGCATCGACTTCCGGCAGGTGCGCCCATTCCAGGTTCTTCAGGGTGATGGTGAACTCGGCGGTCTTGCCAGCCACGTCCTTGCCATGGTAGTCCTCTGGGAACGACAGCGGGAAGGTCTTGGATTCACCGACCTTCAGGCCGACGGTAGCGGCTTCGAATTCCGGCAGCATGCGGCCTTCGCCCAGGACGAACGGGTAGCCTTCAGCTTTACCGCCTGGGAACTCAACGCCGTCGATGGAGCCGACGAAGTCGACCGTCACGCGGTCGCCGTTAGCAGCGATCGCTTCGCCGCCGTCGCCGTGTTCGCCCTTCTCGCCCTTCACGTGGAAGTGCACGCGCTGTTTGCGCAGGATGTCGATGGTCTTGTCGATTTCTACGTCGGTCACGTTGGACTTGACGGTTTCGATCTCAACCTTGGTCAGGTCGCCGACTTCAACTTCCGGATACACTTCGAAGGTTGCGTCGAAGGACAGTTGGCCCTCTGGTGCGTCTTGTTTTGGCTCGATGCGTGGGAAACCGGCAACGCGCAGCTGGTTTTCGTTGGCTGCGTCGTTGAAAGCGCGGCCGACTTTGTCGTTCAGCACTTCGGTTTCGATCTGGTAGCCGTATTGTGCGGCAACCATCTTCATTGGCACTTTACCTGGACGGAAGCCAGGAGCACGTGCGGAGCGAGCCTGCACTTTCAGGCGCTTTTCCACTTCGGAACGCACGTCCGACAGTGGGAAGGAAATCGTCATGCGGCGTTCGAGTTTGCCCAGGGTTTCAACTGCAGTGGCCATTGTAAAAATCGTCCAATAAAAATTTAAGTGTACTTATGGTGCGAGGAGGGGGACTCGAACCCCCACACCATTGCTGGCGTCAGGACCTAAACCTGGTGCGTCTACCAATTTCGCCATCCTCGCGGCATATTTGCACAAAAGCAAAGGGCGACCTTACAGTGAAAACGGGGTCGCCCGGGGCTTTCAACTTCAACCCGGCATTCTATACGGTGTTTCTGGAGTGCGGTAGTGCTTTTTTGCGTATTGCGCAACATTTGGGCAAAACCGGCAACCCAGGTGTCTGACCCACAGGGTCAGACACCGATTCGCGGCAGCCGCAGGTCGGGTGTCAGACCCCATGGGTCTGACACCGGTTTACCGGTTTGGCCTGGGCACGCGGAACCACGCAGCATACAAAGCCGGCAAGAACAGCAACGTCAACGCAGTCGCCAGAATCAACCCACCCATGATCGCCACCGCCATTGGCCCCCAGAACACGGACCGCGACAAGGGAATCATGGCCAGCGCCGCCGCTGCCGCCGTCAGGATAATCGGACGGCAACGCCGCACAGCCGATTCCACAATCGCATCCCAGGCCGGCACACCAGCCTTGATGTCCTGCTCGATCTGGTCCACCAGGATCACCGAGTTACGGATAATCATGCCGAACAGCGCGATAATGCCCAGGTTCGCCACGAAGCCCAGCGGCCTTCCCATCACCAGCAGCGCCATCGCCGCACCCGCCACGCCGAGCGGCCCGGTCAGGAACACCAGCAGCGCACGCGAGAAGCTGTGCAACTGCAGCATCAGCAAGGTAAAGATGATGAACACGGCCAGCGGCAGGTTGGCGGCAATCGACTCCTCCGCCGCGCTGCTGTCCGAGGCGGCGCCTTTGACCTTGATCTCATAACCCGGCGGCAGCTTGGCGCGCAGTGCGTCCAGCTTCGGATTGATCTGGCCCGACACGGTTGGCCCCTGCACACCCTCCACCACGTCCGACTGAACGGTGATCGCCCATTCCCTGCCCTCGCGCCACACCACGCCCGGCTCCCACACGAAATGCACGCGCGCCAGCTGCGAGATCGGCACCGAACGCCCGCTATTGGTCGGGATGTAGGTGTCATTCAGGACCGCAATGGTACTGCGTTCGTCCAGCGGCTGGCGCACCTGGATGTCGATCAGGCGAATACCTTCGCGGAACTGGCCAATGGGCGTGCCGGAAAGGATCGTGTTCGCGGCACGCATCACTGTTTGCGAAGTCACACCCAGCGCGCGCATCTTGTCCTGGTCCAGGTCGAGGCGCAGCACCTTGATCGACTCATTCCAGTTGTCGTTGACGCCCACTGCATTGGGATTGGCACGCATGATGTCCTTCACCTGGTCGGCAATGGAACGCACGCCATCAACCTCGGTGCCAGTAATGCGGAACTGCACCGGGTACGGCACCGGCGGACCATTCGGCAGCAACTGCACGCGGCCGCGAACTTCCGGGAAGTCGGTCTTGAAGACATGGCTGATCTTCTTGCGCAATTCCTCTCGTGAATGCAGGTCCTTCGCCAGCACCACGGTTTGCGAGACGTTCGTCTGCGGGAAGATCTGGTTCAGCGGCAGGTAGAAGCGCGGGCTGCCAGTGCCGACGTAGGTCGTCACGCTTGCCACGCCTGGCTCCTTGCGGATGAATTCCTCGAATTTCTTCGCCTGGCGCTCAGTCTGCGCGAATGCAGTGCCTTCCGGCGACCACATTTCCACCATCAGTTCAGGGCGGCTGGAGTCAGGGAAGAACTGCTTCTCGATGAACTTGAAGCCGTACACGCCAAGGAAGAACACGACCAGCGTCGCCACAATCGTGGTCTTACGGTACTCCACGCACCAGTTCACGACGGCGCGGAACTTGCGGTAGCCCGGCGTATCAAACAGTTCGTGGTGTCCGCCGCCTTCCGAGTGCGGCTTCACTTTCAGCAGGATGTAGCCGATATAAGGCGTGAACACGACGGCCACGATCCACGAAGTCACCAGCGCAATCGCGTTGACGGAGAACAGCGAGAAGGTGTATTCGCCCGCCGCCGATGCGGCGAGCCCGATCGGCAGGAAGCCGGCGACGGTGATCAGGGTGCCCGTCAGCATCGGCATGGCCGTGGAGGTGTAGGCGAAGGTCGCCGCTTCCAGCCTCGAATGGCCCTCTTCCATCTTCCGCACCATCATTTCAACCGCAATGATGGCATCGTCGACCAGCAGGCCAAGCGCGATGATGAGCGCGCCCAGAGAGATCTTGTGCAGGTCAATGTCCAGGATGCGCATGAACAGGAAGGTCACCGCCAGCACCAGCGGGATTGTCAGCGCCACCACGAGGCCAGGCCGCGCGTCGAGGCGCAGCTTGGGCTTGGTGTGCAGGCCGAGCGAGACGAAGCTTACCGCCAGCACGATCAGCACCGCCTCGACCAGCGTGTGCAGGAACTCGCCCACCGACGCCGTGACAGCGGCCGGCTGGTCTGACACGCGCTCCAGCTCAATGCCGACCGGCAGCTTGGTCTTCATGGCATTGACGGTCTTTTCCAGGTCCTTGCCCATCTGGATGATGTTGCCGCCCTTCTCCATCGACACGCCCAGGCCGATGACTTCTTTGCCGTTGAAGCGCATCTTGTCGCGCGGCGGATCAAGGTATTCGCGCTTGATGGTCGCGAAGTCGCCAAGACGGAAGGTCGTGTTGTTGGCGCGCAGCTCGAGTTCTTCCAGGTCCTTGACCGTGCGCAGCGCACCCGAAACGCGCACTTGCAGGTTGTCGGTTGGCGTCACCACGACGCCGGTCGCCTCCACTACGTTCTGGGTCGTAATCTGGTTGGCAATCTGTTCGATGGTCAGTCCCAACTGGGCAAATTTCTTGTGCGAGAATTCGATGTTGATCTTCTCATCCTGCACGCCAAACAGCTCAACCTTCGATACCTTTTTCACGCCGAGAAGCTGCTGGCGCACCAGGTCCGCGTAGTCTTTCAGCTCCGCATAGGTAAAGCCATCGCCGGACAGCGCGAATATCGAGCCATAGGTATCACCGAATTCATCGTTGAATACGGGTCCTTGCACGCCCGACGGCAGCGTCGACCGGATGTCGCCGATCTTCTTGCGTACCTGATACCAGGCCTGCGCCACCTCTTTCGGCGGCGTCGACTCGCGCAAGCTAAGAATGATCAGTGTCTGGCCCGGCTTTGAATAGCTTGTGATCTCGTGGACAAACGGCGTTTCCTGCAGCTTCTTTTCCAGCTTGTCGGTAACCTGCTCGGCCATCTGCAGCGAGGTAGCGCCCGGCCAGAAGGCCTGCACCACCATGGAACGGAAGGTGAACGGCGGATCTTCATCCTGCCCCAGGTTCTTGTAGGCGAGCATGCCGCCCAGGAGCAGCACCGCAATCAGGTAGCGCGTGAGCGGGATGTGCTCCAGCGCCCAGCGCGAAAGGTTGAAGCCCTTCATTTGGCGGCTCCGAGGATGGTCACTTTCTGGCCAGGCTTCAGCAGGTTGACGCCGGCGGTGACCACGGTCTGGCCGGGCTTGACGCCGCTGCCCAGCACCAGGTCATTGCCCGATACCCCGCTCACCGTGACGGGCACCAGGCGCACCACGCCGTTCTCGACCACCCAGACGGAGGTCGCCGCCTTTTCATGGAACAGCGCCGTCAGCGGCACCTTGATCTGCGGTTGCGGCGTGCGCGAGGCGAAAGCCACCAAGGCGGTCATGCCCAGCTTGGCCTCGGCCAGGCTGGCAGGGATCGAGACGCGGAAGGCGTAGGTACGGGTGAACGGGTCTGCCACCGGCGAAATCTCGCGGATCTTGCCCGGCACCGATTTATCCGGGCTGGCCCACAGGCGCACATGCACGTCCGAGATATTGCGCAGCGTATCGACCTTGTCTTCCGGCACGCCAAACACGATTTCCTTTTCGTCGGTCTTGGCAACGCGAACTACCGGCGTCCCCGGCGATACGACTTGCCCTACTTCCGCATCCACGGCGGTGACAACGCCGTCGATGTCCGATTCAAGGCTCGCGTAGCCGGCCTGGTTGGACATGCCGCGATATGCCGCTTGCGCCGAGTCCACCTGGGCCTGCGCCGACTTGTAGGCGGACAGCTTGGCATCGAGGATGGCCTGGCTGACGAAATTCTTTTCGCGCAGCTCCTGGTAGCGCTTCAATTCTGCACTGGCCAGGTCGCGCGTGGTTTCAGCAGCGCGCAGAGCCGCCATCGACTGGGCCTGCGACAGCTTCAGGTCCTGCGGGTCGAGATCCATCAGCACCTGGCCGCGCTTGACGACGCTGCCCACATCCACTTTACGGGAGATAATCTTGCCTCCAACCCGGAACCCGAGACGCGATTCGACGCGCGAACGGACTTCACCGGAGAATTCGGCATTCACATCGATATCCGAGCTTTGCAGCACCATGGCGCGCACGGGCCGGATGTCTTCGGTCTTGGGGGCTTCTTTCGAGCAGGCTGCAAGCAGCAAGGCGCAGGCTGCAACCAGGGGTAGTTTTTTCGCTGCGAACACGATGGAATTCCTTTTTGGTGTCTCTGGCAATTGCCGGGTGTATATGTTTGCCATTATTATTTCCCGTTTGGAACTAAATGACTTTCCGTTTAGTAAGAAAAAAATTATAGCCGGGTCAACCGAACTTGCAAATGACTTTCGCGTCATTAATTTAGAACAGCACCTCTATGTCCGTTGACCATTACGAGAATTTCCCTGTCGCTTCCATCCTCGTGCCGCGCCGTTTACGCCCGGCGGTGGAGACGATTTACGCCTTCGCCCGCAGCGCCGACGATATCGCCGACGAGGGCGACGCCACGCCGGAACAGCGCCTGGCGGGCCTGACCGCTTACGAGGAAGCCCTGGGCCGCATCGAGCGCGCCGAAGGCGGCCATGAACCGATGTTCGAACGGCTGGCAGCCGTGATCGCGCAGCACAAGCTGCCCATGCGCCCTTTCTACGACCTGCTTTCCGCCTTCAAGCAGGACATTGTGGTGCACCGCTACCAGGACTACGCCTCCCTGCTCGATTACTGCGCCCGCTCGGCCAATCCGGTCGGCCTGCTGATGCTGCACCTGTACGGCGCGGCCGATGAGGAGAATATCCGCCAGTCGGACGCCATCTGCTCGGCGCTCCAGATCATCAACTTCCTGCAAGATGTCGCCATCGATGAACATAAGGAGCGTATTTACATTCCGATGGAAGACCTGGCGCGTTACGCGCTGTCGCCAGCCCACCTGGCACGCCCCGACAACAGGGCGAAGTGGCGCGCCATGATGAAATTCGAAGTCGACCGCGCCCGCGCCCTGATGCTTTCGGGCGCGCCGCTGGCTTGCCGCCTGAAAGGCCGCATTGGACTGGAGTTGCGCATGGTGGTCCAGGGCGGCCTGCGTATTCTGGAGGCAATCGAGGAAGTCGATTACGACGTTTTTCTGCGTCGGCCCAAGCTTGAAAAGCGCGACTGGTTCAAGGTTTTCTGGCGCGCGCTTCGGATGAAGCCGTCTTCACTATAAAATAGCGCCTTTGTCAGCATTACCAAAGCCATAAGAACATGTCCCCCGACGAATACTGCCAGCAGAAGGCCGCCGCCAGCGGTTCCAGTTTCTACTACAGCTTCCTGTTCCTGCCGCCGGAGCGCCGCCGCGCTATCACTGCGCTGTACGCCTTTTGCCGCGAAGTCGACGACACCGTCGACGAGTGCAGCGATGAATCGCTGGCGCGCATCAAGCTGGCCTGGTGGCGCAATGAGATCGCCCAGATGTATCAGGGCAAGCAGACCCACCCGGTGACGCAGGCTTTGCAGCCGCATATTGCGACGTATGACCTGAAGCAGGAACATATGCAGGCCATCATCGACGGCATGGAGATGGACCTGAACCAGACCCGCTATCTCGATTACGCCGGCCTGACGAAGTACTGCTGGCATGTGGCGAGCGTGGTCGGCATCCTGTCGGCGTCGATTTTTGGCGTGACGAGGCCGGAGACGCTGCAATATGCCGAAAAGCTGGGCCATGCCTTCCAGCTCACCAATATCATCCGTGACGTGGGCGAAGATGCGCGCAAAGGCCGCATTTACCTGCCTGTCAACGAACTGCAGCAGTTCAACGTAACTGCCGCGGACCTGTTGAATGCCCGCGAGACCGAGAACTTCTCGAAGCTGATGCAATTCCAGGTGGCGCGTGCCCAGAAGGCTTATGACGAGGCGTTTGCGCTGTTGCCGAAGGAAGACCGCCGCGCCCAGCGCCCGGGCCTGATCATGGCGGCCATTTACCGCACCCTGTTAAATGAAATCGAGGAGGATGGCTACCACGTCCTCAAGCAGCGCATTTCCCTTACGCCTATCCGCAAGCTGTGGCTGGCGTGGAAGACCTGGGTTCGTGGCTAAGCACTTCGCCGTTGCCGGCGGCGGCTGGGCGGGATTCGCCGCCGCCGTAGAACTCGCCCGGGCCGGCCACCAGGTGACCGTTTTCGAGGCTGCCCGCTCGCTGGGCGGCCGGGCGCGCCGCGTATCTTTCGACGGGCGTGAACTGGATAATGGCCAGCACATCATGCTGGGGGCTTATTCGGAATCGCTTCGCATCATGCGTGCGGTTGGCGTGGATTTGCGTTCCGCCGTACTCACGCTGCCCTTGCAGATGCGCTATCCGCCCGGTGGCGACGGCATGGATTTCCTGGCGCCGCGTTTGCCTGCGCCCCTGCATGTCGGCATTGCCCTGTTGCGGGCGAAAGGCCTGGCGCGCGAGGACAAGATGGCCCTGGCCCGCTTTACCACGACTGCGCGCTGGATGGATTGGCGCTTGAACAATGATTGCAGCGTGGCCGAGTTGCTGGAACGCTTCGACCAGACGCCAAGGCTGGTGGCGTTGATGTGGCGGCCGTTGTGCCTCGCCGCCCTGAATACGCCGCCGGAACGTGCTTCCGCGCAGGTGTTCCTTGCCGTGCTGCGCGACAGCCTCGGCGCACGACGGGCAGCATCGGACATGCTGGTTCCCCGTGCCGACCTGTCCGCCCTCTTCCCCGATGCCGCCGCCGCCTGGCTGCAAGGCAAGGGCAACACCGTCCATCTCGGCGCAAAGGTCACTTCCATCGGCTCCGAAGCCGGAGGCTGGACCGTCGAGGCAAGCGGCGCGGCTGTTGGCGGCGACTGGACCGGCAAGTTTGATGGCGTCGTACTCGCCACCTCCCCCACTGCGACCGCCGCACTGCTCGCCAGCGCACACCGCGCCGGGGCCAGCGAAGCCGCAAATCCTTCGGAATTCGCCGAACTGGCAAGCCAGCTTGCGGCATTCGAGCCCGAACCGATCACGACCTGCTACCTGCAATATGCCCCGGACACGCGGCTGGCAATCCCGTTTTACGCCCTGATCGACGATCCGGCAACCCAGCGCTGGGGCCAGTTCGTCTTCGATCGCGGCCAGCTCGATGCCAAGCATGCCGGCCTGTTCGCCGTCGTGATCAGCGCCTCAAGTGACGCCGCAAGCCTGCCGCAGGAGGAGCTGGCAGCGGCGATCGCCGCACAACTGGCTGCCGACCTGGCGCGGCCCGAGCTTGGCAATCCGGCCTGGTCCAGGGTCATCACGGAAAAGCGCGCCACCTACGCCTGCACGCCTGCCCTCAAGCGCCCAGCCAACGAAACGCCGGCAAAAGGGCTGGTCCTGGCCGGCGATTACACGGCCGGGGAATACCCCGCCACCCTCGAGATGGCCGTCCGCAGCGGCGTCCAGGCGGCGCACCTGCTCGCGAAGGCGAAACCTTGATGTCCCGCCTGTCCGGCGTTTTGCTCGCCTGCTCCCCCATTTCTGCATCCTGTCGTAAACAGCTCGAGCCCCTCCAGTGCCAGCGATACAGTGCAATCATGGAACAACAGGAGGCTTGAGTTTCCAATGCGCAAGAATGAGTACCTCGACGCACTGAAGAAAGCCCTCGCCGGCTTGCCGCCCGACGTGGCGGCCAAGACGATGGCTTACTACGAACAGCGTTTTATCGACAGCCTGGCCGCCGGCAAGACTGAAGAGGAAATCGCCGCCGAGCTGGACGAACCGCGCAAGATCGCGATGACCCTGCGCGCCAACGCCCACCGCAGCGCATTCGAGCAAAAGCGCAACCCGGCCAACCTCGCCCGCATGGTGTTTTCCCTCATTGGCCTCGGCATCTTCAACCTCTTCATGGTGGTCCCGGCCGCGGTCTTTTCTGCCTTGCTGGTGTCGATTTACGCCAGCGCCTTTGCCTTTTACATCAGCGGGATCGCCATCACTGCAACCGGCCTGGCGGGAGCCAATGAACTGGTCCTCACCGGCCCATTGCGCCACCTCGTCGTCTTCGATGATGGCGACCAGGTTGATGCCCGCATGCAGACCAGGATTTCGATCAGCGACCAGGGTGTCGAAGTGTTACAGGAACCTTCGGCGGGGCTGCGCAAGGAATGGGATGAAGCGGACAGCAAGTCCGAACAGTGGCTGGAAGGCGCGGAAGCCATGGCTGAAGGCGGCGTACGCATCACCTCCGACCTCGATAACGAATCGCGCGCCACGCAAACCGCGGTCGGCATCGGCCTGGTATTGCTCGGTATCGCATTGAGCCTGGCAAGCATCGTGATCACGCGCTACTCGCTGATCGGCTTGAAACGCTACATCCAGATGAACGTTGCGCTGCTGCGCGGCCAATGAAAGGAAACGCAATGAACATCCGTTCCCTGCTCAAGATTGGCTTTGGCATGGCATTGCTGGCGGTGCTGCTGACGGCCGTCACTTACAGCATGCTGCGCGCCCAGGGCGCCGCCAATCCCACCAGCGTGGCCGGCCGCGCCGCCCGCACCGAAGTGCGCGAAATCAGCGCAACGATTTCCAATGTCGAACTGGTCGGACCCATCGACCTGCGCCTGAAACAGGGCGATGTGCCATCCCTGAAGGTGCGCGGCGAACAGCGCCTGCTGGGCAATATCGGCACCGAACAGGATGGCGCAACGCTCCGCATCGGTTCCAAGGGCTTGCTGCTGCATCCACGCCGCCCGATTGAGGTCGAGCTGGTACTGCCGTCCCTGAACGAGCTGGTGGTCAATGGCAGCGGCGACAGCAACGTCAATGGCTTCAGCGGCGAGCACCTGAGCATCCAGTTGCAAGGCTCGGGCAACCTGACCTTCAATGGCCGCTACAAGAATGTGGAAGCCGGCGTGCACGGCAGCGGCGACCTGAACCTGAACACCGGCCACGGCGAGAAAGTCGCCCTGGAAATGGTCGGTTCCGGCGCCATTACTTCCAGCGGCAGCTGCAAGGAGTTGACGGCCGAAGTGACCGGTTCCGGCGACCTGGACGCCCAGCACCTGGCGACGGACAAAGTGGTGGTGGCCCTGCTGGGCTCCGGCACCACCAATGTCTTCGCCCGCCAGTCGGCCGATCTCACCGTCAAGGGGACCGGCAATATCCGCGTGTTTGGCAACCCTTCCGAACGCAACGTCAGCCGCAGCGGCTCAGGCGGCGTGAGCTGGGTGCATTAAGTAGCGCAACATGTCCTTGCCGGCGGCCAGGCCGCTGGCGAAACAGGCCGTGAGCAGGTAGCCGCCGGTCGGCGCTTCCCAGTCCAGCATTTCTCCGGCTACGAACACGCCCGGCATTGCCTTCAACATCGTTCCTTCCAGCGCTTCGAATCGCACGCCACCAGCACTGCTGATCGCCTCGTCAATCGGGCGCGGCGCATACAGCGTGATTGTCAAGGCCTTCAAGCTTGCTGCCACGCGCATCGGGTCATGGAAGGCGTCCTTGTCCAGAACTTCGTGCAACAGGCCGGTCTTGACGCCTTTGATGTGGAGGCGGCTTTGCAGGAAGCTCGACATCGAGCGCGAACCGCGCGGGTGCGACAGTTCCTGTTGCAAGCGCTCCAGCGGCCAGTCCGGCAACAAGTCCAGCTCGATGGTCGCACTGCCATGCGCTGCGATACGGTCGCGGATCCCAGAGGACAGCGCATACACCAGGCTGCCTTCCACGCCGGTCGCGGTGACAACCATCTGGCCCTTCCGGCCGCCAATGGCCACGGTGGTCAGGGGCTGCCCCGCATACTTCTGCGAGAAATGCGCGCTCCAGCGGGCATCGAAGCCACAATTGGCCGGCACCAGCGGCGCAACTTCGACGCCGCGCCCGGCCAACAGGGGCTGCCAGGCGCCATCCGAACCGAGGCGCGCCCAGCTTGCCCCACCCAGTGCGAGCAATACCACACGATGTTGCACATTGCGCTCGCCTTCCGGCGTCTCAAAACGCAAGCCACCTTCCTCCGTCCAGCCCAGCCAGCGATGGCGCTGGTGGAAATGCACTCCGCTTTGGCGCAGGCGATGCAACCAGGCGCGCAACATGGGCGCTGCCTTCATCTCGGTAGGAAAGACCCGGCCTGAGGTGCCGACAAAAGTGTCGATGCCCAGACCGTGCACCCAGGCGCGCAGATCGTCGGGCTTGAAAGCATCGAGCATCGGGCGCAAGGCAGCGGCACGGCTGCCATAGCGGGCCACGAATGCTTCGTAAGGCTCGGAATGGGTCAGGTTCATGCCGCCGCGGCCGGCCAGCAGGAACTTGCGGCCGACCGATGGCATGGCGTCATACACATCCACACGCACACCTGCCGCTGCCAACACTTCAGCCGCCATCAAGCCCGCCGGCCCGCCGCCGATCACCGCTACACCTTGTAATTGATTGCTTTCCATAGGGGCAGCATTGTAGTCGATCTCGGACGATCGGCTGCCAGCAGTTGGGCAAAGTCCTCCGGCGCCATGGGCAGGGCAACGAAGCAGCCCTGCATCTCGTCGCAGTAATGGTCACGCAGCCATTCGCGCCTCAGGATCACCGGCGCGCCAGCGGCAGGAACTCCGCTGGCGGCACCAGGGCTTCGGCAGCGGCCAGGCGGCCGTCGCTCAAGGCCGCCCGCGGCTGGTAATGGACCACCATTTCATTGTGCACCAGGGCGCTGCGCAGCTCAGCCTCCAGCGCAAACATGCGCGAGGCGCGCTCGTTCATCTCCTGTGCGACGAAACGGAAACGATTGCCGCCGTGACCGACCGCGTGCGCCATGGCCGAGTTGGCGGAGCGCAGCATGACTGAGGGCTCAGCGCCACCCTCGCCCATCAATGCAACGCCGATGCTGGCGGTGGTATTGACGATGTTGTCCTTCCAGCGCATAGGAGCCTTGATCGCCTCGAGCAGCTTGCCAGCAACCGGCAGCACATCGTCATCATTGGCCATGTCGGACAGGATCACCGCGAATTCGTTGCCGAGCAAATGGGCGACGGTATCGCCTTCGCGCAGGCAGGACTTCATGGCGGAAGCCGCATGCATCAGCAAGGCGCTGCAGGCTTCCGGGCCCAGGCTGGCTTTGACGCCGCGGTAGCGGTCCATGGTCAGGGCCAGTACCGCCACTTTGCGGCCGGTGCGTTCGGCAGCCGCCAGGGCCTGGCGCAGGCGGTCATTGAACATGGCGCGATTGGCCAGGCCTGTTGCCGGGTCATGGTGGGCATGGCTGGCCGAGGCCTGCTCTGCCGCCCGGCGCCTGCGTGCTTCGTGCATATTCCTGAGTCCGAGCGCCAGGTCGGCCGCCAGTTCCTGCAAAACCTGTACTTCATCTGCGTCGAAGGCGCAGGGATCGATCGAGTACACGCACAATACACCCGTCGGCGACGCATCTTCACCGGTGCCGTCCAAGGGCAAAGCAAGCACGCTGGGATAACCGTACTCCGCCGGCGTTCCGTGGCGCAGCCGGAGTTGGCCGTCCCCCATCACATCAAGCGCGATGCCTTCACAGGCGCAACCGCGCTGCAATCCACCAGCAGCCGCCGCAAAGCGTCCCGCTGGCGTGCCCTGGATCTCACTGGCCAGCAGATCCTTGCTGCTGCCGGCCATCGACAGGCCGGTCCAGACCAGCGAGTAAGCGCCTTCGGCTGAAATGACGCGACACATGGCCGCCATCATCTCTTCCGCACTGCTGGCATGCAGCAACGCCGCACGGCAGCTCGAGGCCATGCGCAAGGCCTGGTTGGCACGCAGCAGTTCGTCTGCCTGTGCACTGGCGCGCTGGTGCTCGTCTTCACGCGCGAGGACGCCCCAGACCGTTGCCGCCGCTGCGCATGCAGCGAGCAATCCAAGCAAAATGTAGTTTTCCATGGCGTCAGTCCAGGTAGGGGACAAAGTCGAATGCCGACAGGATGCCGTTCACTTGAGCGGAAAGGCAAAAAGAGAAGAAGCTTCTCGCGACCCCGGTTGGCGCATCCCTGCTCGCCAGGGTCAGGATGCGGCAGATCGGATAGCTGCCGTTGCGGATAGTTGCGGTACTGGCTGGCACGCCGGCAATAGGCAGCAAGCGCACCGGGACGCCCTGCGAAATCGCGCGCTCCGCCGTACCGACCGAGACGTAGGCGATTGCGTTCTCGCATGAGGCCACTACGGCCAGACGTTCAATATTCGATTCCACAGCCGCGTTCAGGCTGAATGCCTCCAGCGGCTGACGGAGAAAGCGGGCAAACAGCGCACTTGAGGCGCCATCGTGCAGCCCGCCCAGCGCGTACACCGATCCTGGGCTGCCTTCGGCTGCGCGCCAGTCCCGCAGGCGGCCGGTGAAGATGCCTTGCAGTGCTTCCACGCTCAACTCCCGCAGCGGGTTATTGGCATGCACCACGACGCCAACGCCGTCGCGCGCAATCGGGATGCCGTACAGGTCGCGTTCCGCCGGTGCGAGAGCGCGGGACAGCATGGCGATATGCGCATGGCCAGAGCGCACGTCTTCCAGGCCACGCGACGACCCGCCCAGTTCGACATCAACGGCGATCTCAGGGTGCGCCAGATGGTACTTGGCGGCGATCTCCTGCAACAACGGCCCCATCGTGGTCGAACCGGCGATGTGGAGCTTTTGCGCACGCTTGCGCGGCGGGACGGGAACGTGGCCCCGTGTGATGCCATTCAGGCCGAGGGCGGCAAAGACAAAACCCATTGCGACTCTCCTTGCAGTGAAAGGAAAAAGCCGCAGGGAAGAGGCGACAGGAATGTGTGCGGTGATAGGCGCGGCGCAGGTTTTGGGCCGCCTGTGGTCAAGTATAACGTGACAATGCTTTTGGTCAACAGTCAGTACTCGACTGTTGCGCGGGCACAGCAATAGGCCTTAACCGCCTGTCACAGGTGGGAAAAAGGCAACTTCATCGCCCGGTGCAACGCGCGTGCCGGCGTCGCACATGCGCTGGTTGCAGGCCATGCGCAAGGCGCGGCCCTCGGCCAGGGCGCTTGCCCACGGTTCGCCGCGCGCCAGCAGCCATGCACGCACATCGCCGACCGTCTCGGCACCCGGCGGCAGCACCACCTGCTCGCCGCCGCCCAGCGCTTCGCGCACGCTGGCAAAATATTTAAGGTTGATCAGCATATCAATACATCAGTTCACTGAATGGGATGAAGCGCACGACATCGCCTGGCGCGATCGGGTTGCCGGGCGGATTGTCCACCAGGCCATCGCCCCAAACGGTCGAGGTCAACACAGCGGAGCCCTGGTTGGGGAACAGGTCCAGGCCGCCTTGCCCGTTCAGCTTGGCGCGCAGGAATTCATTGCGCCGGTCGGCTTTCGGCCAGCTGAAATCGGCGCGCACCAGCATGCCGCGTGGTTGCGCCGGCACGTCTGCGCCCTGCAGGCGCAGCAGGAATGGCCGCACGAACAGCAGGAAAGTGACAAAGCTCGATACCGGATTGCCCGGCAGGCCAAGGAAGAAGGCCTGTCCCACTTCGCCAAATGCCAGCGGCTTACCGGGCTTGACGGCGATTTGCCACATATTCAGCTTGCCCTCGGCTTCGACAGCCGGCTTGATATGGTCCTCTTCGCCGACCGACACGCCACCGGAGGTGATGATCAGGTCATTGCCGTCGGCTGCCTGGCGCAAGACCTTGCGCGTCGCTTCCAGCGAGTCGGGCACGATGCCGAAATCGCGCACTTCGCAGCCCAGGTTTTCCAGCAGGGCGCGCAGGGTGAAGCGGTTGGAATTGTAGATCGCCCCCGGCGCCAGCGGTTCGCCCGGCATCGCCAGCTCGTCGCCGGTGAAGAACACGGCCACGCGCAGCTTGCGGTGCACGTTCAGCTCCGCCATGCCGATCGAGGCGGCAAGGCCGAGTTCCTGGCTGCGCAGGCGCGTGCCGGCCGCCAGGATCACGCTGCCAACGCTGATGTCCTCGCCGGTACGGCGGATCCATTCGCCGGCTTTGGGCGTGTGGCGGATCGTCACCAGGCCGTCCTTCGCCTCGCATTGCTCCTGCATGACCACAGCATCGGCGCCCTCGGGAATCAGCGCGCCGGTAAAAATGCGCGCGGCGCAGCCGGGCAGCAGCGGCTGGCCGACGTGCCCTGCCGGGATACGCTGTGTTACCGTCAGCGTCGCATCACCGCTGGCGCAATCGGCGGAGCGCACCGCATAGCCGTCCATCTGCGTGTTGTCGTGGCCCGGCACGTTCATGGCGGACACCACGGCGCTCGCGAGCACGCGGCCGTTGGCTTCCAGGGTTGGAATCTGCTCGGTCCCAGCCACCGGGCGGGCGGCGGCGAGGAGGAAATCGAGGGCTTCGCGTACGGCGAGCATTGCCATGTTTTACAGTCCTGTATTGGCGGCGATGTAAGCCTTCATCCTGCTCACGTCGGCCGGCATGACTTCGAAGCGCTGCGGCAGCGCTTCGATGTTCTCGAAACCTGCCGGACGCTCGGCATCTTCGCCCAGTGCTTCCAGGATGGTTTCATTGAATTTGGCGGCCAGAGCGGTTTCCAGCACGATCATCGGCACGCCCGGCTCCATGTATTCCTTGGCAACCTTGATGCCGTCGGCGGTGTGGGTGTCGATCACGATGCCGTAATCGTCAGCCACGTCGCGAATGGTCTGCACACGGTCATCGTGCGTGGATTTGCCCGACTTGAAGCCGTAATTGCCCACCAGCTTGAATTCGTCGCCGTCGCTGCCGGGCGCGCCCGACAGGTCGAAGCCGCCGTCGGTTTCCACTTTCCTGAACAGTTCGCGCACGCGTTTGCCGTCGCCCTTTACCAGGTCGAACACGAAGCGCTCGAAATTGGAAGCTTTGGAGATGTCCATCGATGGACTGGAGGTGTGGTAGGTCTCGGCCGATTTGCGCACGCGGTAAATTCCGGTGCGGAAAAACTCGTCCAGCACGTCGTTTTCGTTGGTGGCGACCACCAGCTTGTCGATCGGCAGGCCCATTTGGCGGGCGATATGGCCGGCGCAGATATTGCCGAAATTGCCCGATGGGACGGTGAACGACACCTTTTGTTCATTGCTCCTGGTCGCCGCGAGATAGCCACGGAAGTAGTACACGACCTGCGCCACGACACGCGCCCAGTTAATGGAATTCACGGTGCCGATCTTGTGGCGGGCCTTGAATTCCAGGTCGTTCGACACCGCCTTCACCATGTCCTGGCAGTCGTCGAATACACCTTCTACCGCGATGTTGAAGATGTTCGGATCCTGCAGGCTGAACATCTGGGCGGTCTGGAAGGCACTCATCTTCTTGTGCGGCGACAGCATGAAGACTTTGATGCCTTTTTTGCCACGCATCGCGTATTCGGCGGCGCTGCCAGTGTCGCCCGAGGTGGCGCCGAAAATGTTCAGCTGCGCGTCCTGCTTGGCCAGGGCATATTCGAACAGGTTGCCGAGCAACTGCATTGCCATGTCCTTGAAGGCCAGCGTCGGGCCGTTGGACAGCGATTGCAGCACCAGTTTCTTGCCGTCGGTCTCTTCCAGCACGCGCAGCGGGGTGATGTCGGCTGCGTTTTCACCTTCACGCACGTTGCGGTACACGTCGGCGGTATAAGTCTTTTTAGCCAGGGAGCGCAGGTCGGCTTCCGGAATGTCGCCGGCAAATTTCTTCAGGATTTCTACCGCCAGGTCAGCGTAGGAAAGGTGGCGCCACTTGTTCAGCTCTTCGCCGTTAACCTGAGGGTACTCGACTGGCAGGTACAGGCCGCCGTCTGGCGCCAGACCACCCAGGAGGATGTCGGAAAATTGCTGGAGGGAGTGCGATGCAGCCGACGCGTCGGCCCGGGTAGACACGTATTGCATAAAGTAGAAAGTCCGGTGGCGGGTGAAAACGGACACCTATTATAGTCTGGCCGGAGTTTCTATGTGAATTAAGCCAGTTTTTGAAATTTTCTATCGAAAACCGGTGAACCGGTGCCTGACCCCCAGCCGCCGCGTCATAGTGTCAGGCCCCGCGGGCCTGACACTGGTTTGCCGGTTTTAGCAGGCGGCGTGATTCACCGACACCACATGAATCGCCAGGCCGCCCAGCGAAGTCTCTTTATACTTGGCCTGCATGTCAGCGCCAGTCTGGCGCATGGTCTCAATCACATTATCCAGCGTGACGAAGTGGGTTCCATCGCCCTTCATGGCCAGCGATGCAGCGGTGATCGCCTTCACCGCCCCCATGCCATTGCGTTCAATGCAAGGAATCTGCACCAGGCCGCCGATCGGGTCGCAAGTCATGCCCAGGTGATGCTCGATCCCGATCTCCGCCGCATTTTCGATCTGCGCATTGGAACCGCCCAAGGCCGCCACCAGGCCGGCAGCCGCCATCGCGCATGCAACGCCAACCTCGCCCTGGCACCCTACTTCCGCCCCGGAGATCGAAGCATTGCGTTTGCACAGCATGCCAATCGCCGCAGCCGTCAGCAAAAACGCACGCACGCCGGAAACCGGGTCGACCGGTTTGCAGTCTTCCGCATAGTATTTCAGCACAGCGGGAATGATGCCGGCAGCCCCATTTGTAGGCGCCGTTACAACACGTCCGCCCGCTGCATTCTCCTCATTGACCGCCATCGCATACAGGCTCACGCCGTTCAGCGCATCGTGCGGCAGCTGATTGGCACGGTCGCCGCCCTGGGCCTGGCGCCACAGATCGGCCGCGCGGCGCTTCACGTTCAAGCCGCCCGGCAACTGGCCGCGGGTCTCCAGGCCATGCTGGATACAGTCGCGCATGACGTGCCAGATGCGGTCCATGCCTTCGTTGAGTTCAGTTTCGCTGATGCGCGTCAGCTCGTTTGCGCGCAGCATTTGCGGAATGGTCTTGCCGCTGCTGACGCCATGGCCCAGCAGCTCGGCCATTGTGTTGAACGGGTATGGCAGGCGAACGGCAGGCTTGCCATCCGTGCTTGCCTCTTCGCCTTCTGCGCGAATGAAGCCACCGCCCACAGAGTAGTAAATCCTGGAAACCGAACTGCCGTCTGCGCGCGTCAGCGTAAAGCGCATGCCGTTCGGATGCTCCGGCAGGTTCTCGGCCATATGGAACACCAGGTGCTGCTTGCGCGTGAATGGAATGGCCTTTTCGCCCAGCAGGCGCAACTCTCCGTCCACGTCGGCTGCCGCCAGCATGTCTTCCACCGCATCCGGATCGACGCCCTGCGGCGTCTCGCCCATCAGGCCAAGCAGCACGGCCTTGTCAGTGCCGTGGCCGACGCCAGTCAAGGCCAGCGAACCGTAAAGCTCGGCCGTCACCGAAGCGACATCGTCCAATGGACAGTTTTCGACCAGGAAGCGGCGTGCCGCCACCATTGGTCCCACCGTATGCGAACTCGATGGGCCAATGCCAATCTTGAATAAGTCGAAAACACTCATGTCCATTGTTGCTTGTCTCTCTCTAGTTATGCGGCCTCGCTGAGGCTCACGTCGATATTTGCCAGCATATCCTTCACCATCTCTTCCACGCCGATCTTCGCTTTCCAGTTCCAGTCCGCGGTCGCCTGGGAGTCATCCAGGCTGCGCGGCCAGCTGTCGGCGATGGCCTGCCGGCTGTCCGGCGTGTAGGCGATCTTGAACTCAGGCAGTGCGCGGGTAATCGCCGCGGCCAGTTCTTCCGGGTTGAAGGAAACGCCGGCGACATTGTACGACGAACGAATCTTGATTTGTGAAGCCGGTGCGTCCATCAATTCAATGGTTGCGCGAATCGCGTCAGGCATGTAGATCATCGGCAAAGTGGTCTTCGGGCCGAGGAAACAATCGTAGCGTTCACCGCGCAGCGCGGCGTGGAAAATCGCGATTGCGTAGTCGGTGGTGCCGCCGCCTGGAGGCGATTTGAAGCTGATGATGCCTGGGTAGCGGATCGAACGCACGTCCACGCCATACTTCAGGAAGTAGTATTCGCACAGTCGTTCGCCTGCCAGCTTGGAAATGCCGTAAATCGTGGTCGGGTCCATCACCGTGTACTGCGGGGTGTTCTCGGCCGGAGTGTTCGGGCCGAAGGCGGCGATCGACGACGGCCAGAAGATGCGCAGCGGCTTGCCCTGTTCGCCGCGTTCACGCGCCACTTCCAGGATGTTCAGCAGGCCGTCCATGTTCAGGTCCCACGCCTTCAGCGGAGCCGCCTCGCCCGTGGCGGACAGCATCGCAGCGAGCTGGTACACCTGCGTGATGCCTTCGGCAGCAACCAATGCTTGCAGTGCGGCCTTGTCCATCACGTTCAGCACCTGGTAGCGGGCTGCGTTGTACTTGTTGACCGGGCTGATATCGGTTGCGATGACGTTCTGTTCGCCGTGCTGTCTTGCCAGGGCTTCCACCAGTTCACTACCGATTTGGCCGTTGGCGCCGATGACGAGAATGCGTTCCATGATTCCTACCTATATTCCAGATTAGTTCTTGATGATGCCCAGCTCTTTGCCGGCTTGTTCGAATGCTGCGAGGACCTTGTCCAGCTGCTCGCGGGTGTGGGCGGCGGAAAGCTGCACGCGCACGCGCGCCTGGCCCATCGGCACCACCGGATAGAAGAAGCCGGACAGCAGCACGCCCAGTTCATACATGCGGGCCGCGAACTTCTGTGCTACCGGCGCATCGAACAGCATCACCGGCACGACCGGATGGGTGCCCGGCTTGATGGTGAAGCCGATGCGCTCGATCTCCTTGCGGAAGTAGGCGGTGTTTTCATGCAGGCGGTCGCGCAGCTCGGTCGAAGCGGACAAGCGCTTCAACACTTCCAGCGAAGCGCCGGCGATGGCCGGCGCAAGGGTGTTCGAGAACAGGTAAGGACGCGATTTCTGGCGCAGGGTGTCGATGACTTCCTTGCGGCCGGAAGTGAAACCGCCCATCGCGCCGCCCAGGGCCTTGCCCAGGGTGCCGGTGATGATGTCGATCTTGCCCAGCACATTATGGTGCTCGTGGGTGCCGCGGCCGGTCTTGCCCATGAAGCCGGAAGCATGGCATTCGTCGATCATGACCAGGGCGCCGTATTTCTCCGCCAGCTCGACGATCTTGTCCAGCTGCGCAATCGTGCCGTCCATCGAGAACACGCCGTCGGTCACGATGACTTTGTGGCGCTTGTCGGCGGCCGCCTGCAATTGCTTTTCCAGGTCGGCCATGTCGTTGTGCGCGTAGCGGAAGCGCGCTGCCTTGCACAGGCGGATGCCGTCGATGATCGATGCGTGGTTCAGCGCGTCGGAGATGATGGCGTCGTTTTCATCGAACAAAGGCTCGAATACGCCGCCGTTGGCGTCAAATGCTGCCGCGTACAGGATGGTGTCTTCGGTGCCCAGGAATTCGGAGATTGCCTTCTCCAGTTGCTTGTGCACGGTCTGGGTGCCGCAAATGAAGCGCACCGAGGACAAGCCGTAACCGTATTTCTCGGTTGCCGCGATGGAGGCCTGCGCCACCCATTCCTGGCCCGACAGGCCGAGGTAATTGTTGGCGCACATATTAATCAGGGTACGACCGTCTTCCGATTGCACCTCGCTGCCCTGGCGGGAAGCGATCACGCGCTCTGGCTTGTAGAGGCCATCGCTGCGCAGCTTTTCCAGGTTTTGTTGCAGGCCGGTGTAAAACGCATTCGTCGCTTGGCTCATGGTCGTCCTCTGATGTAAAGTTTACTCTTATTTCACTAATAAGGCCGGAATTCACTATATTGAACGTAAATTCGATATACGGAATCCTACTTTACTATATTGAACTCTGCAAGCGTGAAGCCGAACATTTCAACCAACGCCCCGCCGGAAGTCGGCGCCGCCCTGCAACGACTGCGCCTGGCCCGCGGCCTGACGCTGGAAGACCTGTCCCGCATTGCCGGGGTTTCCAAATCCATGCTGTCCCAGATTGAGCGCGAGAAGGCCAATCCGACCATTGCCATCACCTGGCGCCTGGCCAATGCGCTGGGCGTGCAGATCGGCGAACTGCTCTCCGATGTCGAGAAGGATGTCGAAGCGATAAAGTTGATCGATGCACACGAAACCCCTACCCTGCCCGGCGCCCACGCCGGCTATGTGCTGCGCATCCTGGGACCGATGGAGTTGGCCGGCAAATACGAATGGTACGAGCTGACCCTGTCGGCAGGCGGCGAACTGGTGTCGCAACCGCACGATCCCGGCACCACCGAGCACCTCACCATCCTGCACGGCTCGATGGAGCTGGAAGTCGGCGCCAACAAGAAGAAAATCAAGCTGGGCGGCACGGCACGCTACGCCGCAGACGTGCACCACGCCATCCGCAACCCAGGCAAGACTGAAGCCAAGGCACTGCTGGTGGTGATCCACCGCTAGCGGTGGAACCGTGCGGCGGCAATCAGGGGATCCGCTCCGCATCGGGCGGCGGAACCACCCAGGCGTGCATTCGTTCTTCGTAGACCGACACCCGCGGCGCGGGAAAGCCAGGATCTGCAAAAGCCCCGACCGGAATTCCGACGAAGCCATCGATGCTATCGAGGCCGTAATAGACCGTCGAGCCGCAAGTCGGGCAGAAATGAAATGTGGCCTTGCCGCCTTCATCGCCAATCCGCACGTACTCGGTCGAAGTTCCAGACACGGTGACGTTCTCACGCGGGAACCTGGCCTGCTCGCCGAACACACTGCCAGTCCTGCGCTGGCACGCCAGGCAATGGCAGATCGAGATCCTGACTGGTTCGCCAATCACTTCGGCGGTGAGCTGACCACAACTGCAAGACGCGAGGCGTTTTGTCATCGCATTGCTCCTGATGGATGTTTGACCTGAAGGTCTGGCTTCGCTTCGTACATTCCCGGGAAATAGCGCTCCATGAGCGATTGCGGATACAAAGGCGCAGTGAAGCCATACTGCGCATACAGTCCATGCGCATCGCCAGTGGCAAGCGTAAAGCGGCGCAAACCCTGAAGTTCGGGATGTGCGAAGACTGCAGCCATCAGCTCCTTGCTGTACCCTTTTCCCCGATGTCCGGGCAGGACGAAGACGTCCACCAGGTTTGCAAAGGTCGTGTAATCGGAGATCACGCGCGCAAATGCGATTTGCTCCCGCCCCAGGAAGCCGCCAAAACAAAGCGAGTTCGCAATCGAACGTTCGACCAGGTCGCGGGAAATGCCCTTCGCCCAACTGCTCTGCTCCGAAAGGAATCGGTGCACGAGCCCAGTATCCAGCTCGCCTGCTTTTGTGGTGATGCGGAATTCACTCATGCTGAAGGACACAGTTGATTGAAAATTCCGCAAATGTTAGCACGGCTGCGTTTCTGCCCAAGCGCTCCGCAACAAATTTCGAGGCTGTGACAAAGCGTGTATGTCTAGGCGGCTCGGCCGTCTATATTTAACTGGCAATCCATTCAATTCATTGATCGTCAACCGGTTGCAAGCAGCACGGATCCTGCGCGTACAGGCGCGCCATAAAAACTCAATCATCTGGTGAGGAGCGCTACCATGACACAAGCTGAAGTAGCAAAGCTGATCCAAAACATCTTCGACAACATCTTCAATTCCGTCACGCAGGCTGAACCTGGCGGCAAACCCGTCCTCCAGGCTTCGTCCACCGTACTCTCATTGATGAAGCCCGGCCTCGCCATCAATTCAGCCGACTTCCGCAATCCTTGGACTCCGGGTAACAGCAATGGCAGCCAGGACGCCGCCATCAACACCGCAGAATTGGTGGACGTAGCGCCAAAGATGTCGGCCATCTATACCGACAGCACGCGCAAGATCAGCGAGATGTACAAACAGATGCTGGACGGCGTGCACATTCCTGCACAACCGCCTAATCCGGCAGTCGAGAAGCAGCTCACCGATGCTGAGAACTACCTCTTCCGCACGATTACCGTGACCGATCCGGACACCGGCGAAGAGTCGAAGAAGAAGATCGAATCGCAGGTTTACCGCGACTACCTGGACAACCAGGCCGCGTACAACAATGCACGTATCGCCTACATTGGCGCCTTCCTGGAAGCCCAGAAAACCACGACCGGCAAGAATACCTGGCCGATGCTCGCATCGACCTTGCAAATCCCTGTGAAGACCGCCTATGACCGCTGGCGCGCTGAAGATGCCAACAAGGTCGAACAAAACCTGGCGATCAAAACGACCTCCGTCCAGAATGCACTGCAATTGGCCTGGAAGCAGGCGCAGGACCTGTTTGAAGGCTACGGCGTGGTGTTGAACGACACCGGCACCGGTCTCTCGCCCAAGGTGTACCGCGTGCAGCTGCTGCCGTCGGACTGGTATAGCAGCACCAGCAAATCCAGCGGCTGGACCACCTTCGACTCGGCATCGAGCAGCGTGGCAAACAGTTCCTCGTCCGACTTCACGTCCTATGGCGGTTCGGCGGGCTTCAGCCTCGGCCTGTTCAGCATTGGCGGTTCGGCCGGGCATAGCAGCTCGCAGCAGCACGCCAGCTCGGAGACCAACGGCCTGCGCGTCAGCTTTGAATACACGCTGGTCACCATCCGCCGCCCGTGGATGCAGGCCAGCCTGCTCTCAACCAAGGGCTGGGACCTCGGCAACCTGTACAAGAAAGGAACGCTTTCCAACGGCAGCAAGGCACACCAGGACGGTGAGCTGATGCCGCTGTTGCCAACCTCCTTCGTGGTTGTGCGCAAGCTGAAGATCTCCGCCAACTGGGCCAAGGCGGACTGGGACCTGATCACTTCGAAAACCAGCGGCGGAGGCGGTTTCGGGATCGGGCCTTTCAGCATCTCCGGCAACTATGCCCACTCCAGCACCAACCAGAAATTCTCGTCGGCGCTGGCGGCGGGGACGATCACGGTACCGGGCGTGCAGATCATCGGCTTCATCAGCCAGGTCGTGCCATACAGCCCGCCGGCCTAGTGTTTCGCCCTGGTTGAAGCCATGAGAGGCGGCTCCGTACGGAGCCGCCATTTGAGCACGCTGCTTTCAGCAAGGGGGTTCCATGTCCAATACCGTCGACTTTATCGGCGCGGTGTATGACGAACTGGCAAGGCTGCTGAACATATCGGACGCGAATCCCTCCACCGTCATGCAAATGGCCTGGCCGGGATTCTCGCTCTCCGCGCAGGACTTCAAGCCGGCCAACAACCCGAACGGTCCCTACGATCCCCAGGTCGCAAAGGAAACGTTCTCGCATATAGCGAACATCGCGCCATCGCTGGCCAACGCCTACTTCCAGAACTCCGGGCTCGAAGTGGATGACCTGTACGAAATCCTGCTGACCGGCGCAATCCCGGGCGGCGCAACACCGGACAACATCGGCACCAATCCGATGTACAAGATGTTCAGTGACTCGCAATACGAGTTCCTTCAAGCCAGGACCGGCAGCGCAACCGATCCCAATTCCTTCTACTATCCCTGCCTTGCAACACCGTCCAACTGGTACGACGAGGCTGCAGCGCAGTTCTGGCCTACGCTTAACATGCAATCCGGGGCGATCAAGCCGGCGGCGCAGACTTCCCAGTTTGTCAAGGCAGGCGGGCCGACACTGGTCAACAAAGGCGTATGGAAACTGCGGCCGGCAGACGTCACGAAGGCCAACTTGATCAAGGCCAATGCAAACCAGTTGATCGTAAAAAGAGCACAGCTGGCGCTCGCCAAACCCATCGGGCCGATCCCCGTGGTGACAAAGCCCTTGAACCTGCATGCGGCAACGGCAATCAAGGCAATGCCTGCCATCGCTCCCCTCGCCGGAGCCAAGCCGGCTGTCATGGATGTGACCAAGTCACCCGTATTCGTCGCCAACCTGGCCAAGGCGAACGCCCAGACCTTGTTCAAGCAGAAAAGCGCGCCCGCAAGCTCCTACAACAGGTATAACCTGGCCAAGCAGCTCCAGGCGGTTGACCTGACGCAGAAGGACCTGAACGTCGGACGCATTGACGTCGCCAACCGCTACCACCTGGTGAACCTCGTCAACGAAGAATTGCAGACCAAACCCGCCGGCGCCAGCGACAACTTCAGCATCTCCTTCAGGTACTGCCGCGTGAACATCGACCGCAGCTGGTTCAAGCTCGCCCTGCTGAAAACCAAAAACTGGTACATGTACGGCACCAAGGCCGGCGAATATTCCAATGGCTCCGGCACCGACAATCCAGGCATGTTCCCGTTGCTGCCCACATCGTTCATCGTCATCCGTGACCTGAAGATTACCGCCAACTGGTCGAAGGAGGACCGGCAAAACCTCGGTCAGGCGACTGCCCTGGGCTATTTCGACATTCGCGATTCGACCCTGAACAAGGACACCCTGGAGGTAAAAGGCCTGCAGATCCTCTGCTGGCTTTCCACCGTCATGCCGCAGCTGCCGCCGATGGCCCCGCCCTGACCCCGGCGGTCCTCAATCAGATTGGCGCGCCAGGCGGAATGGCCGGCAAAGCGCGAAGCTTGACGCTGCGCGGATCGGCCAGGTAGCGCAGTACATGGTCGGCTGCCTGGGCGCGGCTGGCGGCGGTGGTGCCCTTGCCCGGATTTGCTTTCAACCAGCCGGCGAACTCACGCAGCTGCTGGCGCAGCCCGGCGTCGACGTTGGCATGGAGCTTGCCGCCGTCCAGCGCCTGGAGGAGCGCATCGAGCACGACCCAGTTTGCGGCCAGTTGGACGGCCTCGCCACCGACCACTTTGACGGGCATTGGACCGCGCTTCCAGCCACGCGACAGCGCGGCTTCGACGACTTCGTCGGCGCCTGGCATTGCAGCGTCGCGTGCGTGCTGCCAGTACAGGCGGTTCAGGCGGCCGGCTTCGAACAGGAAGCTCGCTGTCTGCGCTGCGGCCGTTTCGGCTGCGGACAGCGCGTCGAAGACCGCGGTCATGCGGGTGCCGAAGTACTCTTTGTTGCGTTCAAAGCCTGTCGATGGCGGCGACAACTGGTCGAGTACGCCCGCCGGCAAAGCAAGGTATTCGGCACGCAGCGTATCGGCCAACCTTGACAGCGCGGCGCGCTGGGTTGGGGCAGGCGTAACCTTGATGCCCGCGGCAGCGCGCCCGGCACGGATGTCGGCACTGGTGGCGGATTCGTATTCGCCGCCAGCCAGCAAGCGGGCCACGGCTTCGCCCTGATAACGTTGCAACAGGTACACCGGTACCAGGCGCGCCTCCAGTTCGCCGGCCTGGCGCTCGTCGGACAGGACGTCAAGCGAGAAGTTGTCCAGCGCTCTGCGCCGGATGGTGCCGAGCTGATCCCAGGTTTTCAGGGTGTCCGGGCCAAAGTCCCACAACAGCCCATTCGGATGCGATGCGCCGGCCGCGCGCGAGTCCTCGTCCGAGACATATTGCAGGCCAGCGGCGCGAGCGTCGCTGCGCAACCTGGCCAGGCCGGCAGCTTCTGCTTCGCCGCTGCCGAAATCGCCATAAATGTGCTTGACCACGTAATCGTCCCAGGCGCCAACGCCTGTGCCGTAGGCGTCCTGCAAGTCAATCGCGCCACCGGAGCCGAGTTTCAGCACTGGATGCGGGTAATCCATTACCGAACCGTTGCCCTGCCGGCTCGCCGCAAAGTTGTGTGCAAAGCCAAGGGTATGTCCTACCTCATGGGCTGCAAGCTGGCGCAGGCGTGCCAGCGCCATTTCCTCTGCAAGCTTGCGGCGCTCGGCGGGGGCAGATTTGCCGTAAGGCGCCAGCAAGGCCTCCGCAATCAGGATATCTTGTCGCACGCGCTGCGAGCCGAGCGTCACCGCGCCGCGAATCACCTGGCCCGTGCGCGGATCGGCAATCGCATTGCCATACGACCAGCCACGCGTGGCGCGGTGCACCCAGGTGATCACGTTATAGCGCACGTCGGCCGGGTCAGCCCCTTCCGGCATCAGCTCGACACGAAAGCCGTCCTTGAAACCCGCTTTTTCAAAGGCGCTTGTCCACCAGCGCGCACCTTCGAGCAGCGCCGAGCGAACGGGCTCCGGCGCGCCGCGGTCCAGGTAGTAGACGATAGGCTTGCCGCCTTTTTCGAGGCGATGGCGCACTTGCCAGCGCACGTCAAGGCTGCTGGCAAGTGGCGTGGCGAAATCATAATAGGCCGTGTCAAAGCCGCCGGAAAACGGGTGGTAGCGGCGCGGCTTGTAGCCATTGTCCGGCAGTCGCACCATCGAAATATGCTGGCGCATGGACAGGCTGGCCGGATCGGCCGCCACCTGCTTGACGTATTCACCGGTACCTGGCCCGGCAAACGTCAGCAAGGACTCAAGCTCAATATTGTCTGGGAATGCCTTGGCTTCCGCCGCCAGCACGGCGCTGCGTTTTTCGTCCACGCGATAGGCGCCCTGCCTGGTCTCGTCGAGCCGCTGCACCACGCCGTGCTGGTCGGCCAGCAGGAAACTGGAGAAGTCGACCAGGTTGCGTGCACCCTCGCTGGCGATGATCTCGCCCGACCACAACACCGCACCCGCAAACGACTCCGCCACGGCATTGCGCTCGTCTGCATCCAAGGAACGCGCTACAAAGCGCGTGTTCTCTTGCACCAGGAACAGGCGGTTGCCGAACTTCTGGAAACTTACCAGTTTCGGGCTGCCCGGCTGGCCGCGGTCCAGGCCGACGTCATTGGAGCCCAGGGCATGTGGCAAGGACGAGACCAGCAGGAAGGACTGGTTCAGTTCTCGCACGGAGAGCAGCACCCTGCCCTTCGCCGCGTCGCGCCAGACTTCGATGAAGCCCGGCTGCACCGCGAGCGACCGGGTCTGCTCGGAGAATGATTCAGGCGCTTGCGCCGCAGCGGCCGGCGCAAGCAAAGCTGTCCACAGCGGCAGGAGCGCGCGCATGCTTACTGGCCGCCGGTGGTCGTTGCCGCTGCCGCGGGATGCATGTCCAGCGCACGGGTCAGGAAGCCCCAACGGTCTGCCACTTCCTCGATCTGCTTGGTGGTCGGCTTGCCTGCGCCATGGCCTGCCTTGAAATCGATGCGGATCAGGATTGGCGCGGCGCCTGCCTGCGCGGCTTGCGCTGCGGCGGCAAACTTGAAGCTGTGCGCCGGCACCACACGGTCATCGTGGTCGGCAGTCATCACCATGGTGGCCGGGTAGCAGCCGCCCTGCTTCAGGTTATGCAGCGGCGAGTACTTGAGCAGGGCCTTGAACTCGTCCGCGTTGTCGGAGGAGCCATAATCCGAGGCCCATGCCCAGCCGATGGTGAACTTCTGGAAGCGCAGCATGTCCATCACGCCGACCGCCGGCACCGCCGCACCGAACAAGTCCGGGCGCTGGGTCATCGCGGCGCCAACCAGCAGGCCGCCATTCGAGCCGCCGCCGATCGACAGCTTGGCTGGCGACGTCACCTTGTTCGCCACCAGCCATTCCGCCGCGCCGATGAAGTCATCGAACACGTTCTGCTTTTGCAGCTTGGTGCCGGCCTTGTGCCAGGCCTCGCCGTATTCGCCGC
The DNA here is from genome assembly GCF_049913255.1 of Pseudoduganella sp. R-43. Taxonomy (NCBI): domain Bacteria; kingdom Pseudomonadati; phylum Pseudomonadota; class Betaproteobacteria; order Burkholderiales; family Oxalobacteraceae; genus Pseudoduganella; species Pseudoduganella sp. R-43. The sequence continues at coordinate 3,612,974 of NZ_CP183988.1, read as the reverse complement.
CGCCGCGCAGGTTGGCAACGACGTACACGCCGCCCATTTCAAGCCATGCCAGGTTCGAGACCGAGAAGCTCGGGGTCAGAGAAATATTGAAGCCGCCGTAGCCGTACAGGTAGGTGGGATTGCTGCCATCCAGCTTCATCCCCTTCCTCGACACGATGAACATCGGCACCCTGGTGCCGTCCTTGCTGGTGAAGAACTCCTGGCGTGTGTCGAAGGCGCTCGGATCGAAGTCGACCTTCGGCTGGCGATAGACGCTCGACTTGCCGCTCTTCATGTCCAGGCGGTAGATCGTGGTCGGCGTGGTAAAGCTGGTGTAGGCGTAGAACGTCTCCGTGTCGCTTGCCTTGCCGCCGAAGCCGGACGCGGTGCCCAGGCCCGGCAACGCTATCTCGCGTACCGGTTGGCCTTTCAGGTCGAACACCTTGACTGCGCTATGCGCGTCGCTCAGGTAATTCAGCACCAGCTGCTTGTTGACGATGCTGGCGCCGGCCAGGGTTTGCTGCGCTTCCGGAACGATTTCCTTCCAGTTTTCCATGGCGGGCTTGCGGATATCGATAGCGATGATGCGCGAGCGCGGCGCATTCTTATCGGTCAGGAAGTAGAACACCGGGCCTTCATTGTCGATGAAGTTGTAGGAGGCATCGAAGGCTTCCAGCAGGCCAACCACTTGCGCGTCCCTGGCCTTCAGGTCTTTGACGAAGACACGGTTCCTGGCTTCGGTGCCATGCGAACCGTTGATCACCAAGTAGCGGCCATCGTCGCTTACTTCAGCGCCAAAGCCCCATTCTTTCTGGTCCGGACGGTGATAAACCAGCGCATCGCTGTCTTGCCGGGTGCCCAGCTTGTGGAAGTAGACCTTCTGGAAGTAGTTCACGCCGGCCAGCTTGCTCTCTTCGGTCGGCTCGTCGTAGCGGCTGTAGTAGAAGCCGGAACCATCCGCGGCCCATGCGGTGTTGGAGAACTTGACCCACCTGATATGGTCGGCCAGGTCCTTGCCGGTCGCGATATCGCGCACCTTGATTTCGTTCCAGTCGGAGCCCGATGCGGCGGTGCTGTATGCCAGGAATTTCCCATTCGGGCTCACGGCGGTGGCCGCCAGCGCCACAGTGCCGTCAGTGGCCAGCGCGTTGGGGTCGAGCAGCACGCGCGGGGTTTCGGACAAGCTCCTCGCCGTGTACAGGACCGCCTGGTTCTGCAGGCCGTCGTTGCGGCTGTAGAAGTAGCGGCCGCCTTTCTTCGATGGCACGCTATAACGCTCGTAGTTCCACAGCTTGGTAAGCCGCGCCTTGATCGCCTCCCGTTCCGGGATCTGACCCAGCCACGCTTGCGTTACCTTGTTCTGCGCAACCACCCAGGCCTTGGTCTCGTCGCTGTTGGCGTCTTCCAGCCAGCGGTATGGATCGGCGACCATGGTGCCGTGATAGTTGTCCTGCTGGTCGGCCTTCCTGGAATCCGGATAGGCCACGGCCGGCGCAGTCGACGGGCAGGTCTGGGCAAAGGCAGGTGCGGAGAAGGCGGCGAACAGCGAGAGTGCTAGGGTGGCGCGCTTGAATGGCATTGGTCGTCCGTAGAGTAGTTATGATGCGGCAGCGATCATAACGTGAACTTTGACGAATAAGTAACTCTCCGAAGCCGGCGGCGCCAGCTATTATTCGGCCAATGCTGACGCTTTCCAGTTCTCGACCCAGCCCGCCAGTTCGCCGGCCGGCATCGGGCGGCTCATGTAATAGCCCTGCCCCTGGTCGCAGCCCATCTCCGCCAGGATGTTCCACGCGGCCTCGCTCTCGATGCCTTCGGCCACCACGCGCAGGCCCATATTGTGGCCAAGGTCGATGGTCGAGCGCACGATCTTTGCGTCGCCCACGTCATTCGCCATGTTCAGTACAAACGATTTGTCGATTTTCAGTTCGTCGACGGGCAATCGTTTCAGGTAGGCCAGCGAAGAATACCCTGTGCCGAAATCGTCAATCGAGAGATCGCAGCCCATGCCATGCAGCCGTTCCAGCGTTTGCTGGGCGCGCACCGGGTCGTCCATGATCGCGCTTTCCGTGATCTCCAGGCAGAACGCGCCAGGCGAAACGTGGTGGCGCATGAAGATCTCGCCGAACTTGAATGGCAATTCCTGGTCCAGCAGGTCGCGCGTGGAAAGGTTGACCGAGACCTTGAGGTGAATGCCGCGTTGCGCCAGTTCATGGCACAACTCCGCCGAGCGCTCCAGCACCCAGTGCGTGATCACGCGGATAAAACCGGTCTGCTCGGCAAACGGGATGAACTGGTCGGGGAAAACGTTGCCGCGCACCGGATGCTGCCAGCGCACCAGCGCTTCCATGCCCACGACGTGGCCGGTGGCCAGGGTCACCTTCGGCTGCACGAACAGGCGCAACTGATTGCCCTCCACCGCCTGGCGCAGTTCCGTCAGCAGCGACAGGCTTTGCTGGCTGCCTTTATCGATCGCGTCCTCATAGACCACGGCGCCTTCGTTGCGCTGCTTGGCGGTGTACATGGCGATTTCCGACTTGCTCAGCAACTCTTCGCCGTCGACGCCGTTCTCGGGGAAGCCGGCGATGCCGATGCCAGCCCCGATGTCGACCATCTGCTCGTCCAGCGACAGCGGCGATTCCAGCGCCTGCAGGATCTCCGCTGCGACGACCACGGCCTGGTCCAGGTTGGAGCCGGCCAGCAGCACGGCGAATTCGTCGCCGCCCAGGCGCGCCACCTGGGCCGGCTGGCGGCGATTGGCCAGCTTTTGCATCAGCCGGCCCGCCACCTGCTTCAGCAAGGCGTCGCCGAAACTGTGGCCCATCACGTCGTTCACATGCTTGAAGCGGTCCAGGTCCATCATCAGCACATACACCGAACCGCCGCGCTTGCGCGCTTCGCCAATGGCTTCGTTCAGCAGCAGCAGGAACTGGGCGCGATTCGGCAGGTTGGTCAAGGGATCCCAGTACGCCAGCCGGCGGATTTCCTGCTCGCGCTTGGCGATACCGTCGCGCATGCTGCCAAAGGCGTGCGCCAGTTCGCCGATCTCGTCGGCGCGGGAAGAGCCGATATCGACCTTGTAATCGCCCTGCTCCAGCTTCTTGGCGGTATCGGCCAGCTGGCGAAGCGGCTGCGCGATGCGCTTGGCTGTCAGCACGCTGGCCACCACGCACACCACCATGCCAACGACAGTCAAGCCGAGCAGCCAGCGCTCCAGGCGCGCATATTCCGCAGTTGCTTCGTCGATCGAGCGGCCCAGCATCGCCACCGCGACATTGCCATCGTCCACGCCAATCTTGGTCATGTGCACGCTGAGCTTGTCGCCGCCGACGTCGACGTCGAACGCTTCGGCTGGCATGCCGCCCATGCCTTGCAGCTGCTGCATGAAGCGCTCCACGGCGGCCGGCGCAAGACTGGACGCCACGGGGAGCCAGCGCCCGTTCGCATCGCGTGTCAGCAGCAGGGTTTGCAGCGCCGTGGTTTCCTGCATGTCGCGCGCCAGGCGTTCATCCAGCGGGAAGGTCATCACCACGAAGCCGATCGTCACCGGCGCCTTTACCGGCACCACGACGACCTGGTACGGCAGCCGCTCGACGATGGCAATGCCATTCGCGCCTTCGCCCTGCTCGGCCTTGTCCAGCATGGCCATCACCATGTGCTCCAGTCCCGCGGCCTGCGCATCGCTGGTCGAAGCGACAACCTTGCGCTCCGGGCTCACCAGCATGGTCATGGCGGCCTTGATGCGGCGGCCATGGTTGGCCAGCGCCGATTCGATGGTGGCGCGATCATCGTCGTCCGTATTCCCGATCGCCGACAGGAAGCCGGCGTCGCGCGATAGCAGGCGCGCGCCGTTGCGCAGGTTCTGCGCGTTCTGGTCCATCAGCCGCGCAAAGACCTTGCTGCCGTTGACCAGTTCCGAGGCGATCGCAGCCCGTGCGTTGCTATCGATGCCGCGCTGGATAACGACCAGCCCGACCAGCTGCACCACGATCAGCAGCACGAGGAACAGCGTGACGATACGGCTTTCGAGGCTGCGGAATCGCATGGTCAGTAGCCTTGCGCGTCCGGATCGCTTGCAGGACGCTTGAGCGTGAGCCGGAAGGCGGCACTAGCCGGGCCGTCGGCCAGGCGTACGGCCTGCTCCTGAGGATTGCCGCCCGCCATATCGGGATGCCAGGCCTTCAGCATGTATTTGCCGGCGGGAGCGTCCAGCACCACGTCTCCAGTGGCATCGGTCTTGCCGAAATACGGCGTGTCGACGACACGCACGTAGGCGATCATCTTGTCGTGGATATTGCAGCCCAGGACCACGGTGCCCGGCTTGTCGAACGTCTGTGAGTCGGCGGTGGTGCCGGAATACAGCTTCTGGTCGAATTTGTGCGGCGCAGAAAAAGAATAGATATGGTGCCGCACCTTGTCGTTATTCGGGAAATAGATCTTGCTGCCGGTCTGGATCACCGTTACCAGGGGGATGAACTTCAAGCCCTTCTGGCTGATTTCACCGGCATTTTGCAGCTTGGGCAGCGGCTGGCCGCCATCGGCTTCGAGATAGACCACGGCATCGGCTAGCGGCTTGCCGTTTCCATCGGCGACGTGCACGGCAACGCTGGCCGCGACGGCGGCACCGGAAAAACAGCAGGCCGCCAATGCAGCGGAACGGATCAAGAACTGGCTCGGCATCGGTCTCAGTCAAGGACGTGGAAGCTTATTGTAACGCCAAAAAGTGTTTCCAGCGTTCATCATGCCGTCACAATTGCGACACACAATGATGGGGTTGCCATTTTTGCGACCACCATCGTGAGCACTTCTACCGCCACCCTCCCGCACAACGTAAGCTACCTGCGTCCTCCGCCAACCGACATGCTCGGCCAGCACCTGCTGGACATCATCCAGCGCCGCCAGCTGCACGCACTGTTCCAGCCTATCGTCCACATGCAAAGCGGCGAGATCATCGCATACGAAGGCCTGGTTCGCGGCCCTTCCGACAGCCCCCTGCATTCGCCCCTCAACCTGTTCCGCTTGGCGCGCGCCAACAACCTGTCGCGCGAAGTGGAATACCTGTGCCGCCGCATCGTCCTGGAGCGCTTCGCCGAACTGCAGCTGCCCGGCAAGCTGTTCCTGAACGTCAGCCCCGAGTCGCTGGTGCGCCAGCACGCCGGCAGCCAGGGTGAAACACTCGGCTACATCCACCAATTCGGCCTCAATCCCGCCAACGTCATCATCGAGCTGACCGAAAACCAGCCCACTTACGACTACGAGCGGATGCGCCAAGCGGTGCTGCATTACCGCAAAATGGGCTTCCAGATCGCAATCGACGACCTGGGCGAGGGCTTTTCCAGCTTGCGCCTGTGGTCCGAGCTGCGCCCCGAGTATGTCAAGATCGACATGCACTTCATCCAGGGCATCGATCACGACCCGGTCAAGCTGCAGTTCGTGCGCTCGATCCAGGAGATTGCCGACAAATCCAACACCCTGGTCATCGCGGAAGGCATCGAGAAGGCAGCGGAGCTGCTGGTGCTGCGCGACCTGGGCATCGCGTACGGCCAGGGTTACCACCTGGGACGCCCCCACATCCAGCCGGCACGGGCCTTGCCGGCGGAAGTCGTCAAGGTACTGGGCCGCAATGGCGTGGCGGTTTATCCGCAACGCGCTGCCGAGAGAAATGCCGTGTCCATCCGCAAGCTGTTGCACGACGTGGCCGCCGTGCCGCCGTCCATGAACAACAACGACGTCTATGAAATCTTCATGGCCGATCCCAAGCTGATGATCATTCCCGTGGTGGACGCCGGCCGCCCGCTTGGCCTGGTATCGCGCTTCGACATGATCGACCACTTCGCGCGCCCCTACCAGCGTGAGTTGTACGGCAAGAAACCATGCACGCTTTTCATGGATGCCAAACCGATCATTGCCGACGTCGACACCAGCCTGCAGGACCTGTCCTGCCGCATGGCCGAATCGGATGCGCACCACCTGTTCAATGGTTTCATCATCACCGAAGGCGGCAGCTATGTGGGCATGGGCACGGGCCATGACCTGATGCGCGAGATCACGCAAATGCAGATCAACGCTGCGCGCTACGCCAATCCGCTGACACAGCTGCCGGGCAATGTGCCGATCAACGAACATATCGACCGTTTGCTGGAGAGCGGCACGCGGTTCTGGGTCTGCTATGTGGACCTTGACCACTTCAAGCCCTTCAACGATGTCTATGGCTATCGCCGCGGCGACGACGTGATCCAGCTGACAGGCCATATCCTGGCTAAACACGGCGACCGCAATCGCGATTTCGTCGGCCATATCGGCGGCGACGACTTCGTGATCCTGTTCCAGAGCGAAGACTGGGAGCAGCGCTGCCATGCCGTGCTGGAAGATTTTGCCACCGCCATCGCCGGCTTCTACAGCAACGAAGACCGCGAGCGCGGCGGCTATATCAGCGAGGACCGCCAGGGCAAAAAAGTCTTCTATTCGCTCATGAGCCTGTCGGTGGGCGTGATCCGGGTCGAGCCGCACCAGTACTATTCGCACCACCAGATCGCAGCCAGCGCAGCCGACGCCAAGAAACAGGCCAAAAAGATACATGGCAACAGTCTTTTCCTTGACCGAAGGCTGCAAACGCAGGGGGCGTAGTCTATATTGGATTCATGAGCCCATTCATCTACAACCTGTGCCAGAAACCCATTGTCGGCTTGGCGATGGCAACTGTCGCACTGTGTGAATTCCCTCCGCTCATGAAGGACGTCCAGATGAAGCTCGGCGAAGCGGGCAGCGTGGCCGCAGCCGACGTCGAAGTGCCGGTGGATCTGAACTACTCCCTGGTGCTTGAAATGAGCAATCCTGCCGGCGAATCCCTGAGCAAGCAGGAAGTGTCGATCATCGGCGACCGCCGCGTGGAAGAATGCGACGAGAACGTCGACCTGGCCAAGGTTGCCAGGCAGGACCGCGCCAGCTTCGGCCGCCGAATGACATTCAAGGTGGAGGTGCGCCACAAACCGGACAATCTGCTGGTTCATTCGCGCACCGTGAATACCTTGTGCGTGGCCAGCAAATGGGCCAATCAGCGTTCGCGCAGCCTTGGCAACTTCCCCCTGTCCCGGGGCGCCTACAGCGTGCGCATCGAGAACGTGGAGGCCCAAGCCGGGCTGGAACGCCTGACCACCACGGTGGTACTGGCGCCGGGCACCGACCATCCCCTGTCCGCGCAGCGCTAAGCCGCATCAGCGCGGGCTGTTGCGCGCCTCCGGCACATGGGGGCGTGAGCGCAAGATTTCATCGAAATCAATATTGCCGTGGGCCTGCTCGTCAGGCAGCGCCGCATTCACCGCGCCGCCACGCAAGCCCGCCAGATTGTGCCGCGCCAGGGCGTGGCCCTGGGCGGCCGCGCGCCTGTACCAGCGCAGTGCTTCGGTTTGGTCCTGCGTCACACCCTGCCCCGTTGCATACAGCACGCCAAGATTATTCTGGGCCGCAGCATCGCCTTTTTCAGCTGCGCTGCGATACCAGTGCACGGCCTGCACCAGGTCGCGCTGCACGCCGTCGCCGCAGGCATACAGCACGGCGACGCTGAACTGGGCCTGGGCCGAACCGCCTTCCGCGGCCAGGGTGTACCACATCAACGCCTGCATCGTGTCGCGCTCAACGCCGGTACCGTGGGCGAACATGCTGCCCAGCAGGCATTGCGCGTGGACTTCGCCGCGCACCGCCGCCTTGCGCAGCCAGGCTTGCGCCAGCTTGCAGTCCGCTGCCACGCCGCGTCCGTTCAGGTAGGCCTCGCCCAGCAAGGCCTGCGCACTGGAGACGCCCTGCTCGGCTGCGCGGCTGAACCAGCGCGCCGCCATCTCCTCATTCACCGGCACGCCGCGGCCGCGCCGGTACATCTGCCCCAGGTTTTGCTGCGCGGCGGGGTCGCCCTGGCGCGCAGCGCGCCGGAACCAGTACAGGGCTTCGGCATCGCTGCTTCCGATGCCGAGGCCCTTGTAGTACATGGCTCCAAGCTGGTTCTGGGCGAAGGCCAGGCCCTGGAGCGCCGACATGCGCATCCAGCTGAATGCCTGGCGCGCGTCGGCCTCGACGCCGTGCCCGTTTTTGTAAAGAAGCGCCAGGTTGAACTGGGCGTAGGGATTGCCCCGCTGGGCGGGGCCAAGAAACCACCGGAAGATGCGCTCCCGGTCTGCCACACGTTTGCCCATCGTCGCCTCCCATACCCTGGATTGTTATCTAAAGTATAAGAAGCGACTCCGTGCTACGTTTGATTTTGCGCAAACTCAGAACTTGGCGCGCACACCAAAGACAAAGCTGCGGCCTGGCAAAGGCGAAACATCCTTCAGCAGCGAGGTCGATACGCGGATTTCGTCATTCAACAGATTCTTCGCGAGCACGAACCAGGTCAGGTCCATGTCCTTCAGCTTCTGCGTGTACGACAGGTTTGCGTTCAACTGGTTGTAGGAACCGGTTGGCGTGGACTCGAAAGCTGCCAGGCGATCTTGCGCCTGTGCGTGAATCCACGTGGCGCCAGCGCGCCAGTTGGCCGTGCGGTAGCCGATGGTGGCGCCCACGCGCGACGCCGGCTGCAACGGCAGGCTGCCGCTGTCCTTCAGGTCGCCGTGCGAGGTGTCGGCAAACAGGCGGCCGTTCAGGCCCATGGCCAAGGGGTTGTATTCGATCTCCGCCTCGGCGCCGCGCACGGTGGCGTCGCCCTGGCTGAACAGGCGTTCGCGGAATTCGCCGCCGTCATTTCCTTCTTCATCAAGCGTGCGCCCGGTAACGTGGCCGTAAATGAAGTCGGAGATGCTGTTGTGGAACAGGTTGGCTTTCCAGCGAATCAGGCCCGCGGTCTTCTGCAGCGAGAACTCGATATTGCGCGAAGTCTCCTTGCGCAGGTTCGGGTCACCCTGGTCGAAGGTGATGGTCGCATCGTGCGGGCCGCCGGAGTACAGTTCCTCGGTCGATGGAGCGCGCTGCGCGCGCGACAGCGTCAGGCCGGTCGCATAACCCGGCGTGAACGACCACAAGGCGCCCAGGGCGCCGCTTTGCAGCGAGAACGAGCGATCCAGCCCGCTTACCGGTTCGCGCTTGATGCGTTCCAGGCGCAGGCCGGCATTGACGCGCACCGGTCCCCATTCCTTTTCCTCGACCAGGAAGCCGGCGGTGGAATTCGAGCGGGTCACCGGCACGGTATCCGGACCGCCTTCCGCGCTCAGCGCCGAGAAGTGCGTCAATTCGGTCTGCATGCCGAAAGTGCCATGCCAGCCGCTGATCGCCTTGTGCACGGCCTCGGCACGGGTTTCGACGGTGCGGTTCTTGAACAGCACTTCCGGCTGGCCATCGTCGCCCAGTTCAGCATGGTGGTAGTCCGTGTAGCCGGCCTTGAACTTGGCCGATTCGATGCCGGGCAGCGGGTTCTTGAACAGGCTGTCGATATCGTAACGGGTCTGGTGCTGGTCGATTGTCGAACCCTCCGCACTCGGGATGCCGTACTTGTTGTCCAGGCCCGAGACGGAGGCGCCGACGTAGCCCCAGCTATCGATGTAGGAACCGCCAAAGCCGGCACCCTTTTCCTTGGTGCCGGAATGCGGCAGGCGGCCGGAAGCCGAGTCAGGATCGCCTTCGATACGGTTGCCTGGAATCTTATAGTCGCCGGTCTGGCGGGTGTTCGCATCCAGGTGCAGCGCCAACTTGCCGATAGCGCCGTCGATGGTGCCGGAGCTCGCCTTGCCCTCATCGACGGTGCTGTAGCGCGCTTCCGCCTGGCCGGTCAGCTTCGGCTCCAGCGCGGGCGGAATGCGCTCGTTCACCACGTTGACCAGGCCGCCAATCGCGCCCGAACCGTACATCAGCGAAGCCGGGCCGCGCAGGATTTCGATCTGGTGCGCCACCGAACCTTCCGCAGATACGGCGTGGTCGTTGGACAAGCCCGACACATCGGAAACCGCCATGCCGTTCTCCAGCATCTTCACACGGGCGCCTTCCAGCCCGCGGATGATCGGGCGCGAAGCGCCGGCGCCGAAGGCCGAGGACGACACGCCCAGCTCGGATGACAGTGTTTCGCCCAGCGAGTTGGCCATCTTGTCGCGCAATTCGTCGCCGGACAGCACTTTGGCCGGCAGCAGGATTTGCTCGGTTTCGCCTTTATGGAAAGGGTTGGCGGTCACGACGACCTTGGTCACTTCGCCGTCATCGGCGCAGGCAATGGCGGATACGGCCGACAGGACGGCGCCTGCCAGCAAGGAGTACTTGAAATTCATATTTAACCTCTGGATACGACAAACAATAGGCAGCGCGCGGCGCAAGGCCGCGGCGGCAGCAAAAGCACGACGTTGTTTGTGTCAGACCAGGGGTGGCGCGCGCGAATCGTAGGCGCGTGCGGTGCGCGCGCTGTGCAGCTGCGGCAAGGCGGCGCCGGCTTGCGGCGCGTTGTAGTCGACAGACGGGAAGGTGAAGCTTGGCGTGTGGATCGCCGTCGCCAGCGAGGCAAAGGCCGCGCACTGGCTGCAGTTGTGATCCAGCGCGAGGCCGGCGCTCAGGCCATTGCCATCGACGTCGACATCGCTTGCCTGCTGCTGTTCGCTGCCATGTCGGAAGTCCGACCAATGCGATACCGCGTGCGCCATCCCGAGCTGCTGGGACAGGACCAGCAGCACCGCGAGCAAAACGTGCAGGAAATGGCGATTGGCTTTCTTCACGGCGGCTATTGTAAGCAGATTATGCAAACTTGCGCAATGCATCACGTGCCAGGCCGGCCCCGATGCTGCCGAACAGGTCGCCCTCGACGCGGCGGGCGCCCGGTACCAACGCGGCAATGCGCTCGCGCAGTAGCCGCACGCCGCTGGAACCGCCCGTGAAGAAGATGGTGTCGACCTGTCCTGGCTGGACCCCGGCATCGGCCAGCAACTGGGTCACCGTGGCGCCGACGCTCGATACCAGGTGCTCCACCGCGCTGTCGAAACCGCTGCGCGTCACCTCCAGCAGCACCGGCGGCCCAAAGCGCTCCAGGCCGAGCTGCACCTGGTCCTCGGTGGACAGGCCGATCTTGGCCTCTTCCACTTTCAATGCCAGCCAGTGGCCGGCGCGCTCCACGATCAGGTGCTGCAAGCGTTCCAGCTTCGCAGGCTCGCGCGCATCGCGGATCATTTCCGTCAACTGCGCCTGCATCTTGCGCGTGTAAGCCTGGTTGATGGTGTGCCAGGTCGCGAGGTTGAAGTAGTAACTGGACGGCACCTCGGCGCCGCTCAGGAACTGGCTGCCATAGCCCAGCAGCGGCATGACGCTTGACAGGCTGAGGTACTTGTCGAAATCGGTGCCGCCGATATGCACGCCGCCGGTGGCAAGGATGTCGTCCACCCGCTCGGTACGCGCCACACGGTCAGGCCCAAGCCGCACCAGGGTGAAGTCCGATGTGCCGCCGCCGATGTCGGCAATCAGGACCAGCTCTTCGCGGTCGATCTGCGCTTCATATTCGAAAGCGGCCGCGATCGGCTCGTACTGGAAAGCGACCTCGCGGAAACCGACGCTGCGCGCGATGTCGGCCAGGGTATCTTGCGCCAGCTGGTCGGCGACCTTGTCGTCATCGATGAAATGCACCGGGCGGCCCATCACCACATGGTCGAAATGGCGGCCGGCGGCGCTTTCGGCGCGGCGCTTCACTTCCCCGATGAACTGGGACAGCAGCAGGCGGAATGGCAGCGCACGGCCGCCAACCTCGGTCTGGCCATCAATCAGGCTGGTGCCCAGCAGGCTTTTCAGGGAACGCATCAGGCGCCCTTCGCAACCTGCCAGGTATTCGGCCAGCGCGGCGCGGCCATAGCTGGTTTCCTCGTCTTCAGCATTGAAGAAAACCACGGACGGCAGGGTCATCTTGCCATCTTCGAGTTCCAGCATGATGGGCTGGCCGGGGCGCACCCATCCTGCGGTGGAGTTGGAAGTGCCAAAGTCGATGCCGCAAGCCTGTGCCATCTTAATCATCCGAAAACCAAAAGGGGCGATATTTTACCAGAGCGCGGCGCGGCTTGGGCGCCACACCAAAGCCAGGCTGGCTCGTATAAACCGAGGGAAACTATTGCCATGTGGTAAGATTGAGGTTTATTTTCAAAATCGCAAGCAACCTTGCCGCAAAATCGCTTTCATGCGCCAAACCCAGCCACAACCTGCGATCAGCCTTGCCGAGCAAAAGGCCATCATCCTCCGGGAAGGGCGCCGCGTCACGTCTTATGATGTCGCGCTCGTGGCCGGCGTATCGCAATCGGCGGTTTCGCGCTGCTTCAAGCCTGGCGCCAGCGTATCGAAAGCGACCTATGCGCGGGTGATGAAGGCGGCCGAAGGGCTGGAATACATCCCGAACGCGGCGGCGCGCAGCCTGATCACGCGCCGCACCAATATCGTTGCGATCGTGGTGTCGCACACCAGCATGCTGTACAACCCGGCGGCCTTGTCGGAGCTTAGCCAGCAGCTTAACCGCCGCGGCAAGCGCGCCCTGCTCTTCACCATGCAGCACGAGGGCGAGATCGAGAGCATCCTGACCGAGATCTGGCAATTCCAGGTCGACGGCGTGGTGGCCGCATCCCGCCTGACCGAGGCGCATGTCGCGGAATTCAAGCGCAGGAAGGTGCCGCTGGTGGTGTTCAACCGCCATTTGCGCGACCTGGATGTCAATACGGTGCTGTGCGACCAGTATGAGGCCAGCCGTGCGCTGGTGACTCGCCTGGCCGCGGCCGGGCACCGTCAGTTTGCCCTGATTGGCGGGCCGGCCCAGAACTCTGTGGCGCGCGAACGCTTGCGCGGCGCGCTGGACCGGATCGCGGAGTTGGGGCTGCCTGACGCGCCGGTGTTCCATGGCTGCTTTGACTATTCCAGCGGCGTCGCCGGGCTGCACGAGCTGATTGCGCGCATCGGCGCGGTGCCCGATACAGTGATCTGCGGGAATGATGCGATGGCCATGGGTTGCGTGGACGCGGCGCGCCAGCATTTGCACATCGACGTGCCGTCGCAGATGTCGGTGGTGGGGTGCGATGCGGTTGAGGGGTCAACCTGGTTGAGCTATGAGCTCACCACACTGAAACAGCCATTGCACAAAATGGCGGTGGCGACTGCGGATCTGATCTGCAACCTGATCGAAGCTGATGGGGAGCATGAGGCGGAGAAGCGGGTGTTTGCTGCGCAGTTCGTGGAAGGCGAGACGGCGCGGCTGGTGCTGCCGAAGGCTGTTCTGGCTGCCTGAAAACCGGTAAACCCGGGTCTGACCCGCAGGGTCAGACCCAGTCTGTTCGAAGGCCGCTGGTTCGGGTTGTGCGCCTTGGACTTTCGTCGAAGATCAAAAGACCAGGCCTAACACCGCCGGCAGTCGATCTGACAGGGCCTGACCCTGCGGGTCAGACCCTGGTTTACCGGTTTTAGCCCGCAGCAATCCGGTCAGCAATATGCCGCAGCGATTCCTCCACCTGATCCACCAGGATCAGGCAAAGATCACCATCCTGCAGCCGGTCCATCGCCGTATCGATCGCAATGAACTCGCCGGTAATCTGGTCGATATTCCTGGTACGGCTCGCACCCACTAGCCCCTGGCGCAGCAAGCCCACCACCTCACCGTCAGCGCGCCCGCGCTGGCAAGCGTCCTGGTACAGGATCACATCGTCGAACGCCTTGCCGAGAATCTCGGTCTGCTCGCGAATATCCTGGTCGCGGCGGTCGCCCGCACCGGAAATCACCACAGAACGGCGCTTGGCCGGCATCGCATCGACAGCCTGCACCAGTGCCAGCATCGCATCCGGATTGTGGCCATAGTCCGCGATCACAGTCGCACCGCGGTACTTGAAGATATTGAAGCGGCCCGGAGCATTATGGCTATCGGTGGTAAAGGTCAGCAAGCCGCGGCGGATCGAATCCCAGTCAATGCCGGCGGCCCAGGCCGCAGCCACCGCCGCCATGGTGTTCTCCACCTGGAAGCCGATGGTGCCATTGAAGGTGATCGGCACATCGGCCAGCGGAATGCGCTGCTCGTTCTTGCCTTCCACCGCAACCAGCTGGCCATTTTCGATGTAGACGGTGCGTTTGCCCTGCGCCAGGTGCGTCGCCACAACCGGGTGGTAACGATCGGCGCCGAAGAAGATCACCTTGCCCTTGCACTTGGCGGCCATCGCAGCCACGATCGGATCGGTCGCATTCAGCACGGCGTAGCCATGCTCGTCGACATTCATCACGATCACGCGCTTCAGCACCGCCAGGTCTTCCACGGTGGTGATGTAGTTCAGGCCCAGGTGGTCGCCGGCGCCGATATTGGTCACCACGGCCACCTTGCAGCGGTCATAAGCCAGGCCTTCGCGCAGGATGCCGCCACGGGCGGTTTCGAAGACGGCCGCATCCACGTCGGGATGCTGCAGCACATTGCGCGCCGACCGCGGGCCGGAACAGTCGCCTGAATCGATCTGGCGGCCGTTGACGTACACGCCATCGGTATTGGTCATGCCCACGCGCAGGCCGGAGGACGCGATCAGGTGCGCGGTCAGGCGCACGGTGGTGGTCTTGCCGTTTGTGCCGGTCACCGCAATCACCGGAATGCGGCCATCGTCGCCCTCGGGGAACATGGTGTTGATGATTGCTTCGCCAATCGGACGGCCTTTGCCGTAAGACGGCGACAGGTGCATGCGCAGGCCAGGCGCGGCGTTGACTTCCACCACGCCGCCATTCTGTTCTTCGATAGGACGCAGCACGGAATCGCACACCACGTCCACGCCGCAGATATCCAGGCCGATCATCTGCGCCGCTTCCACCGCACGCGCCGCCACTTCAGGATGCACGTCGTCGGTGACGTCGGTGGCTGAGCCGCCGGTCGACAGGTTGGCGTTATTGCGCAGGACGACGCGCTGGCCGATCGGCGGCACGGAATCGGCCGCCAGTCCTTGCAGCGCCAGGCGCGCCAGGGCGATGTCGTCGAAACGGATCTTGGTCAGCGCGGTACCGTGGCCGGTGCCGCGGCGCGGGTCGGAATTGACGATGTCCACCAGCTCACGCACCGAGTGCACGCCGTCGCCCACAACATGCGGAGGATCGCGGCGAGCGGCAGCAACGAGCTTGTTGCCGATCACCAGCAGGCGGAAGTCGTGGCCGGCCAGGAAGCGTTCGACCATGATGTCGTCGCGGAATTCCTTGGCCGCGTTGTACGCTGCGATGGTCTGCTCACGGGTGGTAATGTTGACCGTTACGCCCTTGCCCTGGTTGCCGTCTTTCGGCTTGACCACGACAGGCAGGCCGATTTCCAGCGCGGCTTTCCATGCGTCCTCTGCGTCGACCGCGGTCCGGCCAACGGGCACCGGCACGCCGGCGGCGTCCAGCAGCTTCTTGGTCAGTTCCTTGTCCTGCGCGATGGTTTCGGCGATCGCGCTGGTGCTGTCCATTTCAGCAGCCTGGATGCGGCGCTGTTTGGAGCCCCAGCCGAAGCTCACCATCGAACCTTCGGTCATGCGGCGGAACGGGATCTTGCGCGCCACGGCGGCGTACACGATCGAACCGGTCGACGGCCCCAGGCGCACATCTTCGTCCAGTTCGCGCAACTCATGCAAGGCAGCTGCCAGATCGAATGGAGCGTCGTCCATGGCGGCTTTGCACAGCTTTTCAGCCCATTCCATCGCCAGGCGGCCTACCGCTTCCTCGGTGTACTCCACGACGGTCTGGTAAATGCCATCTTCCAGGGTCTGCGTGGTACGGCTGAAGGTGACGGGGCAGCCAGCTTCGGCTTGCAGACCCAGGGCCGCCAGTTCCAGCACGTGCGCCATCGGGATGGTGTCGGCATGTCCGTCCGGCTGCAGCTGCGCCAGGCGCGGGAAGCGGGTGCGCAGGCGCACTTCGAAACCAGGGATCTTGTCGACGGAGCGTTCTTCCGGCGTGCAGGACACGATGGCTTCAACAGCCGTATGGTGGCTCCACAGATTAGGGCCGCGCAGTGCGCGGAGGCGAATAACTTCCATTCCTGGTAATCCTTAGTTTTTCTTGGTATTCCACTCGAAGGTGCGCAGCGCGGCACCAATCAGGTCCGGCGACAGGCCCATGGCCCAACCGGCGCCGATTGCAGCCAGCACTGCTTCCTTGCGGTCTTCACCGCTGGCCGGCAGGCAGGACGGCGGCAGCACTGCCAGCTCGTCGCGGCCGGCAGCCATGACGAAACCGCCATCGCGCAGGAACACGGCACGGCCGCCATCCTGGCGGTGCGAGTCGATCGCAGGCACATGTTCGTCGGTACCGTAGAAGATCACGTCGCCGTCGCACAGTTCGGCCATTTCGACCACTTGCGCATCGGAGGCATTCAGCACGGCAGCACCTTCCGGCAGCACGACGTCGACCTGGGTACGCAGCACGCCGTACATCTGTTCAGCAGTGTTGATGTAGAACTCGCCCAGCTCCTCGTGGCCGGCGGCGTCGGTCACCACGCCCACCATGCACTTGTCGTAAGAGAAGCCTTCGCTCAGGATCATGCGGCCGGAATTGGCGAATACCGCCGCTTCCACATTCTTGTTCAGGAGCAGGCGCTCGCCGGATTCCCATTCGGTCAACGGACCGCGCGCCACATTGCGGCCATTCAGGAACACACCCTGCTCGGTCGCAGTGCCGACGTAACGGCCGCTCATTTGCAGCAGCCAGCCGATCAGGCGTGCGATCAGCGCGTTCTGGCGGCTGCCGGCCACGCCCACGATCGGGATGCGGCCATCGTCGTCTTCCGCGAACAGCTGGTCGGCAATCGCGTGACCAACCGGGCGCGCCACGCCGCCGGCGGCAGGCTTCAGGTGCGCCAGCAAGCCTGGGCTCGCGTTCACTTCGATGATCGCGCCGCCCTGCTCTTCCAGCGGTTTGGATATGTCGGCGGCAACCAGGTCGATGCCGGCGATGTCGAGGCCAATCGTGCGGGCCGCCAGCGCTGCCATTTCGGCAACCGCCGGGTGCACCAGGTCGGTCACGTCGTTGGCCACGTTGCCGTTGACCTGGATCAGGACCTTGCGGCCGGCTTCCACCACCGAGTCCGGCGTCAGTCCCTGGCGCTTCAGGTCCAGCTGCACTTCTTCCGACTTCTTCGGTTCAACGATATTCAGCGGGAATTCTTCAGTGGTGCCGCGGCGCGGGTCGGTGTTGATCTGGCTGTCCACCAGCTCCTGCACAGAGGACTTGCCGTCGCCAGTCACCCACAGCGATTCGCCCATGGACGCTGCCACCATGCGGCGGCCAACCACCAGGAGCCGGTGTTCATTACCGACGATGAATTTCTCGACGATCACGCTCTTGCTGCCGCCGCGCACAACGGCAATATCGTAAGCAGCGCGCACGTCGGCTTCGGTCATCAGGTTCAGCGACACGCCGCGGCCATGGTTGCCGTCGTAAGGCTTGACGGCCACCGGCAGTCCGATGTCCTGCGCTTCTTCCCAGGCCTCGTCGGCGCTCTTGACCAGGGTGCCTTCCGGCACCGGCACGCCAACGGACTTCAGCAGGTCCTTGGTCATGTCCTTGTCTGAGGCAATGCCTTCGGCGATGGCGGAGGTGTTGTCGGTTTCCGCAGTCCAGATGCGGCGCTGGCGCGCACCGTGACCCAGTTGCACCAGGTTGCCGTCGGTCAGGCGGATATGCGGAATCTTGCGGTCGGTCGCCGCGTCCACGATGGAGGCGGTCGATGGGCCGAGGCACAGCGATTCGACCATCGAAGTCAGTTTTTCAACGGTGGCGGCCAGGTCGTATGGCTTGTCCTCGATGGCCGCCATCAGCAGGTCCTTGCCGGCGGCCAGTGCGGCGCGGCCAACCTGCTCCTGGCGGGTGCGGAATGCCATTTTGTAAATGCCGCTGCCTTCGGCGGTCTGGCGGGTCTTGCCGAAGCCGGTACGCATGCCGGCCAGGTTTTGCAATTCCAGCACCACGTGTTCGAGGATATGGCCAGCGTAGGTGCCGTCGCGCAGGCGCTCACAGAAGCCGCCGCGTTCGCCGACGCCGCAGCGATGCTCGATCAGGCCAGGCAGGAAGGCCGTCAAGCGTTCATAAAAACCGGGGAGTTTGTTCGAGGGGTAGTTTTCAAGCTCGCCGATATCCAGCCAAGCCTCGATCACCGGGCGATAGGTCCAGATGTTCGGTCCGCGCAGGTGTGTTACACGGAGAAACTCAATGTCTTTCTTTTTTGTCATGTTTTAGCTCTTGTACCTCTTGCGGTATACTCCGCCCGTCCTTCTATTTTCCCACTGTTTCGCAATTCTTGCCACTTGGCAAAGAGTGCCGGAGTCTGATCCACAATGATAACAAACCAACTTTCCTCTGAGCTCAGCCTGACAGAACTTCCCGACAGGTGGCGCACAGAGTTGCCAGCGCTTGCACCCGAAGAAAACGTACTTGGCGCGCTGGAGGTTGACCTGGACTCCAAGCTTCACTTCAACAAAGGCCTGGTACTCCTTACGGAGCGCCGCATTATGGCACGCGCACCCGGTGAAACGGTATGGCGAGATTGGACTTATCGTCCTGGCATGTCGCTAAAACTGCACGATCACGCCGGTGTCGGCCACCTGGAACTGGTGGATGACAAGCAGCGCCTGGCCGCGTGGCGCTTTACGCTTGGCCAGAACCTGCTCGCCATCCGCTTGTCCGAGAACTTCCCGCGCCTGCTGGAAGCGCACGTGCACGGCAAGCCGCTGCAGCAGGTCGAACAGAATTCCTGCCCTACCTGCAAGGCGCCGCTGGAAGCCGACCAGGAAGAATGCCCGGTCTGCACCAAAGTCGCCCACACGCCGCCGTCCACCTGGACCCTGTTCCGCCTGTGGCGCTTTGCGCGTCCCTACCAATGGCAACTGGCGCTTGGCTTTGCCATGATGCTGCTGTCGACCGGCGCGCACCTGATCCCGCCGTACATCATCATGCCGCTGACGGACAACGTGCTGATCCCTTACCAGAACGGCAAGCCGGTGGAGCACATGCTGGTGGTGCAGTACATGGCAGCGTTGACCGGCGCCGCCGTGCTGGCGTGGATCTTCGGCTGGGCCAAGACCTATGTGCTGGCGCTGGTCTCGGAACGCATCGGCGCGGACCTGCGCACGACGACGTATGAACACCTGCTGCGCATGTCGCTGGAGTATTTCGGCGGCAAGCGCACTGGCGACCTGATGTCTCGCATCGGCTCCGAATCGGACCGGATCTGCGTCTTCCTGTCCCTGCACCTGCTCGATTTCGCCTCCGATGTCCTGATGATCATCATGACCGGCGTGATCCTGTTCACCATCGATCCCTGGCTGGCCATTGCCACCCTGCTGCCGCTGCCTTTCATCGCATGGATGATCCATCTGGTGCGCGACAAGCTGCGTACCGGCTTTGAAAAGATCGACCGCGTCTGGGGCGAAGTGACCAACGTGCTGGCCGATACGATTCCCGGCATCCGCGTGGTGAAAGCGTTTGCGCAGGAAACCCGCGAAGCAACCCGCTTCCGTACCGCCAACAAGCACAACCTGGCCGTCAACGACAAGTTGAACAAGGTATGGTCGCTGTTCTCGCCGACCGTGTCCTTCCTGACCGAACTGGGTATCCTGGTGATCTACGTGTTCGGCATCTGGATGATCTCCAAGCACAACATCACCGTCGGCGTCCTGAGCTCCTTCGTCCTGTACGCCAACCGCTTCTATGGCAAGCTGGATTCCATGAGCCGCATCGTGTCGGTGACGCAGAAGTCCGCTTCGGCCGCCAAGCGCATCTTCGACATCCTGGACCACGTGTCGAGCGTGCCCGATCCGGTGCAGCCGGTGAAGGTCGAGAAGGTCCGCGGCGACATCACGCTGCGCGAAGTGGGCTTCCGCTACGGTAACCGCGCCGTCAACCGCGGGGTGAACCTCGAGATCAAGGCCGGCGAAATGATTGGCCTGGTGGGCCATTCCGGCTCCGGCAAGTCGACCCTGGTCAACCTGATCTGCCGCTTCTACGACGTGGCGGAGGGCGCGATCCTGCTGGATGGCGTGGATATCCGCAACTACGCGGTGTCGGACTACCGCCGCAATATCGGCCTGGTGCTGCAGGAGCCTTTCCTGTTCTTCGGCACCATTGCGGAAAACATCGCCTACGGCAAGCCGGAAGCCACCCGCGAAGAAATCATGAAGGCCGCCCGCGCAGCGCACGCCCACGACTTCATCCTGCGCCTGCCGCAGGGTTACGATTCGATGGTGGGCGAGCGCGGCCAGGGCCTGTCGGGCGGTGAACGCCAGCGTATTTCGATTGCGCGCGCGCTGCTGATCGATCCGCGCATCCTGATCCTCGACGAAGCGACTGCATCGGTGGACTCGGAAACGGAAAAAGAAATCCAGAAGGCGCTGGACAACCTGGTCGCCGGCCGCACCACGATTGCCATTGCGCACCGCCTGTCAACGCTGCAGCGTGCGAATCGCCTGGTGGTGATGGACCGCGGCAAGGTCGTCGAAGAAGGCCCTCATGAAGAACTGATGGCCAGGGAAGGCGCCTACTACCGCCTCTACCAGGCGCAGGCACGTAACGTCGATACAGACATGGATGACAAGGCAAAGAGCCGTGAAGATGATTAATTTTACTTTGAGCCGGGACAGCTTCGGTAAGCTGAACCTGATCGACGCCAACGGCGTGCTGCATGAAGGCGTGTCGCCGGTACGCGCGTTTCCCATCCAGGCGCCGGATGAAGGCCTGTCGCTGGTAAACACCGACGGCAAGGAAGTGGCCTGGCTGGATCGTATTTCCGACCTGTCGCCGCAACTGGCGGACATCGTGCGCGAAGAACTGGCCGGCCGTGAATTCATGCCGGTCATCCAGCGCATCGTGGACGTGGGCAGCTATGCCTGCCCTTCCACCTGGAGCGTCGAAACCGACCGCGGCGATACCACCTTCGTGCTGCGCGGCGAAGAAGATATTCGCCGCATCGGCAGCGTTTCCTTGCTGGTGTCGGACAGCCACGGCATCCACTTCCTGATCCGCGACCAGTTCGCGCTGGATAAGCACAGCAAGAAGATCCTCGATCGATTCCTCTAAGCGCGCCGCTAGCGCGCCATGCCATCCAGTTCCGCCAGGACCTCGCCGGGCAAATCGAGCGCCTGCGCGGCAAGGTTCTCCTTGAGGTGGGCAATCGAGGTGGTCCCCGGAATCAACAGCACATTCGGCGACCGGTACAGCAGCCAAGCCAGGGCCACCTGGTTCGGGGACGCGCCCAAGCGGGCGGCGACACGCGACAAGGTAGACGACTGCAGCGGCGAGAACCCGCCCAAGGGGAAGAACGGCACGTAGGCGATACCATCGCGTGCCAGTTCATCAATCAAGGCGTCGTCATTGCGGTGGGCCAGGTTGTACTGGTTTTGCACGCACACGATCTCGCACATCCGCCGGCCCTCGGCCACCTGGGCATGGGTCACGTTGCTCAAGCCGATGTGGCGTACCAGGCCTTTGCGCTGCAGCTCAGCCAGCGCGGCAAGCGGCCCTTCGATCGAGCCCTCAGCCGGCTGCATCGGATCGATCATCAGGCGCAAATTGACGACATCCAGTTTGTCGAGCCCCAGGTTGCGCAAGTTGTCATGCACGGCCTGTTCCAGTTCAGCAGGCGAACAAGCCGGCAGCCAGGAAGAATCGGCGCCGCGCCGGGCGCCAATTTTCGTGGCAATCACCAGGCCATCGCGGTAGGGGCGCAAGGCTTCGCGGATCAATTGGTTGGTTACGTGCGGGCCGTAGAAATCGCTGGTGTCGATGTGATCGACACCGGATTCAACCGCCGTGCGCAAGACCTTCAATGCGCCTGCTGTATCGGCCGGCGGTCCGAAAACATGCGGCCCTGAAAGGCGCATGGCGCCGTATCCCATGCGATTGACGATCAGGTCTCCGAGGCAGTAAGTGTGCTGGGACATGGTAGAGCTCCTTTTCAATGAGGTTCCCAGTCTAGAAGCGAATCGACCGTTCGATAAGCCGGTATAATTAAAACAGCCCGTACGAAAATTTGCACAATGCGCGTCGATCTTGCCGACCTGAATGCTTTCATTGCCGTTGCACGCGCCCAAGGCTTTCGCGAGGGCGCGCGTGCGATGGGCGTCAGCGCATCCGGCCTCAGCGAAGCGGTGCGCCGCCTGGAAGCCCAGTTGGGAGTGCGGCTGCTGAACCGCACCACACGCAGCGTCACCCCCACTGAAGCGGGCAAGCGCCTGCTGGCGCGCCTCCAGCCCGCCCTGTCCGAAGTGGATGCCGCCCTCGCCGAAGTGAACGGCCTTCGCGACCGGCCAGCCGGAAGGTTGAAGCTGAACGTCCCCATCAGCGCAGCACGACTGATATTGCCGGCCATCGTACCGGCGTTCCTGGCCGCCTATCCCGACATACAACTGGAAATTACTGCAGAAGAAGGCCTCATCGACGTGCTTGCCGCGGGCTGCGACGCAGGCATTCGCTATGACGAGCGCCTTGAGCAGGACATGATCGCGGTACCCATCGGCCCACGGGTACAGCGCTTTGCCGCCGCTGCCGCACCCGCCTACCTCGACAAACGCGGACGGCCCGACCATCCACAACAACTGCTTCTGCACGATTGCTTGCGCATGCGTTTTTCCGGACGCGCAGTGCAACCATGGGAATTCAGGCGCGATGGGGAAACCGTGAAAGTCGATGTCAACGGCCCCTTGCTGGTGGAGCCATCCGGTGCCGTTGAACTGATCGTGGATGCGGCCGAGGCAGGAAGCGGCGTCATCTACCTGTTCGAAGACTGGCTGCGCCCGCACCTGGACAACGGCGCCCTGGAAGCGGTGCTGGAACCCTGGTGGCAATCCTTTACGGGCCCATTCCTCTACTACTCAGGGCGCCGCCTGGTTCCGCCGCCCTTGCGCGCGTTCATAGACTTCGTCAAAAGTGAAAATTGACATAGATCATGTGCCCGAATTTTTTCCAGCGGCACAATTGCGGTTCGACACTACTGGAGAACCCCATGGATTCCATCGTCTTCGGGCCGGACCTCGCACTGGGCATTCCCGTTCTCGACCAGTCGCACCGCATCGTCTTCGACATGCTCGACGCCATGGAAAGCCTGCCCCGTCCCGCCTTTGACGCAGCCTGCCGCGACCTGGCAACTGAATTCATGGAACACCTGCGCGAAGAAAACAGCCTGATGGAGCGCATCGCCTACCCGGCTGCCCAGGCCCACCGCGCAGCCCATGGCTACTTGCTGGAAAAGGTCGCCCGCACCCTGCGCCTGCTGAAGGACGACGAGGAAGCCACGGCACGCGACATCATCCGCACGCTGCCGGACTGGCTCGAAGCCCACATCAACACCATGGACCTTGCGCTCGCAGTTGCGGCTTCCCGGTTAGAGTAATAAAGTGCTTGACTTAGAGTGCACTCTAACTTTTACGATCACCCCATGGAATCGCACCTGAGCATTGACGAAGTCGCCAAACGTACCGGCCTCACGGCCTACACACTCCGCTATTACGAGCGCATCGGGCTGATTGCCCCGGTCAATCGTGCGGCGGGCGGCCAGCGGCGTTACGCGGCCTCGGACCTTGCCTGGATCGAATTCCTGCTGCGTCTGCGAACGACCCATATGCCAATCGGCAAAATGCAGTCATTCGCAAAACTTCGCGGCGCTGGGGACTCGACGGTGCCTGAACGGCGCCGGATGCTAGAAGAGCATATGCAGGACGTGCTCGCCGAAATCGAGGCGATGCAACAATCTGCAGCATCATTGCAGGCCAAGATCGAGTATTACCGCTCCCTGGAGCAGTCCCTGGCGTCGAATCCAACCACCGATGGAGCACATGCCAATGAACACCGAAAGCCGCTACGAGCGCGGGCTCGCAAAACTGCGTGAAGTCGACGGCCAGGCCGGCGACCGCGTCGTTCAAAGCCTGGAAGATATTGCGCCCGATTTCGCCCGCTACCTGATCGAATTCCCCTTTGGCGACATCTATTCGCGCCCGGGGCTTGACCTGAAATCACGCGAGATCGCTGTGGTGGCCGCGCTGACCGCCATGGGCAACGCTGCGCCCCAGCTCAAGGTGCACATCCACGCCGCCCTTAACGTCGGCGTCAGCCGCGAAGAGATCGTGGAGACCATCATGCAGATGGCCGTCTACGCTGGCTTTCCGGCTGCGCTCAACGGCCTGATGGCCGCCAAAGAAGTGTTCGCGCAATAAAAAAGGGGCAGCAAGAGCTGCCCCATACACCCCCTACAGGTGAGAAAACTGGTAAGCCGGTCAGGCGACAGCGAGTTCCTGCGCCATGCCGCCGGACGACATGGCCTCGAGCCTGGCGCGGTCGGTAATGCGCAGATCGCGGTTGCTCAGGACGATCGAGCCATCCTGGCGCAGGCGGGCCAGCTGGCGGCTGACGCTTTCCACGGTCAGGCCCAGGTAGCCGCCGATATCTTCACGCGACATGCGCAACTGGAAGCTGGTCGAAGAGTAGCCGCGCTGGGCGTAACGGCCGGCGAGGTTCAGCAGGAACATGGCCAGCCGCTGTTCGGCACGCATATGACTCAGGAACAGCATCACCGACTGCTCGCGCTGGATTTCGCGGCTCATGGTGCGGTGGAACTGCTGCAGCAGGCCAGGAATCTGCATCACCAGCTCTTGCAGGCGGTTGAAGGGGATCTCGCAGACTTCACTGTCCTCCAGCGCCACGGCATTGCAAGAATGCTGGCCATTGCCGATGGCTTCCATGCCCAGCAGGTCGCCGGCCATGTGGAAACCGCCAATCGTCTGTTCGCCGCGCTGGTTCACCTGCACGGTCTTGAAGTGGCCGAAGCGCACGGCATACAGGCTGTGGAAGCTGTCGCCGGTCTTGTACAGCGGCTCGTCGCGGTTCACGCGGCGGCGGCGGGAAATGATCTGGTCAAGGCGAGCAACATCTTCGTCGGCCAGGCCCTGTGGCAAGCAAAGGCGGTTGAAGCTGCACAGCGAGCATTTGGCTGCGACTGGTGCGCAGGATTTGGTGGCGTTTGCAGGGGTGATTGGGATGACCGGGCTCATTTTGCTGCTCCTTGTTTTCGATGGAAGCAGTATCGCGCCCGGCGTCATTTCCCGGTATCAAGCATCCTGTGCAGTTGCTGTAGTGGTTCCCCTACAGCCGCTCAGATCAGCCCGTGCTCGAGGGCATAACGGGTCAGCTCAGCATTCGTGGACATGCCCATTTTCTCGAGGATGCGGCTGCGATAGGTTGTCACAGTGTTAGGACTGAGGTGTAGTTTTTCCCCTATGCGCACCAGGGACTCGCCCTGGGCAATCAGCTTGAAGACTTCCAGTTCGCGGTTGGAAAGCTCTTCGTGGTCGCCGCTCGCGCCGCCGCCGACCAGGGTTGCCAGTTTTTCAAGCAGCGCCGGGCTGACGTGCTTGCCGCCCGAGGCAGCCTTGCGCACGGCCTCGATCAGGGTCGCCGTCGGCGCATCCTTGGTCAGGTAGCCGGAGGCGCCCGATTTCAGCGCGCGCACCGCGTAAATTTCCTCGGAATAGGTGCTCAGCACCAGCACCGCCATGCGCGGGCATTCGCTGCGCAGGGTCTTCAACAGGTCCAGGCCATTCTTGCCCGGCATCTTGATGTCCACCAGTGCCACGTCGAAACTGCGCTCGGCCACGCGCTGCATCGCTTCCACGGCGTTGCCGGCCTCGCCCTCCACGCTGATGTCGGGCGCCGTGCCCAGCATGAGGCGCACGCCGTTGCGTGCAATCGCATGGTCGTCGACCAGCAAAACGGTGATCCTGTCACCCATTCTTGTCCTCCAAAGGCAGGCGCAGCTGCAGGGTAGTGCCCTGCCCGGCCTTGCCGCTGATATTCAGTTCGCCGGCAAAGCGGCGCGTGCGCTCGTGCATGCCGAACAAGCCCCAGGATTCGCGGTCGGACAAGCCGGCACTCTCGATACCCTTGCCATTGTCTTCCACCCGCAGCACCACGTTTTCGCCGTCAATGTCCACGATGACGCGCGCCTCGCTCGCTTCGGCATGGCGCACCACGTTGGTCAGCGCTTCCTGCGCGACGCGGAACAACATGGTGCTGCGCTCCGCATCGAGCTCCAGCGCCTGCGCCTCCGGCGTGATATTGCAGGTGCATTGCAAGCCGCTGCGCTGCGCCACCTGTTCCGCATACCATTCCAGCGCAGGCCAGATGCCCAGCTGGTCCAACACGCTTGGACGCAGGTCGGTAATCACGCGGCGCACGGTCTCTATCGCATCTTGCGCCAGCTTGGCCGCATCCTTCAACAGTGGGTCCGATTGCTCGCCGCCGCGCTCGATGGCGACCGAGATATAGGCCTTGATGCCGGTCAGCAGGCCGCCCAGTTCATCATGGATTTCCTGGGCGATGCGGGTGCGTTCGTGTTCCTTCAGTTTTTCCTGGTACGCGGCCAGTTCACGCAGCTCTTTCTGCGACTGCCGCAGCACCTGTTCAGCCAGTTGTTTCTCGTCGATCAGGCGCTGCTCGCGCAGCAGGCGGTCGATGGCACCAGCCAGGAAGTCGAGGTAGCGGCCGTCGCTGTCCTTCACCAGGTAGTCGCGCGCGCCGCGGCGCATCGCTTCTGCCGCCACGGTGGCACTGTCGGCGCCGGTCAGCATCATCACCGGGATATTTGGCTGAGGCTCGCCGCGGTCTGCCGCAAGGCGGGCTAGGAATTCAAGCCCGGTCAGGTCGGGCAAGTGATAATCGAGCAGGATGCAGTCGGGCTCTTCGCGCAAGGCGATATCCAGGCCTTCCTGGCCGCTTTCCGCTTCCAGCAATTCGCAGTTGAAGCCCGGCGCCTGCGCAAAGGCGCGGCGGCAGGCGATACGGTCAACGATATCGTCTTCGACGATAAGGACCCTTACCCTGTTCATGGCAGCTCGCTGATGGTCCAGTACAGGTTGATGGAGCGGACCACCTCCACGAACTGGCGGTAGTCCACCGGCTTGGTCATGTAGCCGGCGACGCCCAGGTCGAAGCTGCGCATCTTGTCCTGCTGTTCTTCCGACGTGGTCAGGACGATGACCGGGATGCGGCGCAGCAGCGGGTCCTGCTTGACGTTCTGCAGGAACTCGATGCCGTTCATGATCGGCATGTTCAGGTCCAGCAGGATGATGCATGGCTGTTCGTTGCCCGGCTCGCGCAGGTATTCCAGCGCGGCCTCGCCGTTTTCCGTCGCCACGACACGGTTGCTGACATGGACTTCCTTCAGCGCGCGCAGGATGGTCATCACGTCGACCTGGTCGTCTTCCACCAGCAGGATCGGCTTGCTCGTATTATTCATGCGTTATTCTTTCTTTTCTTTGGCAGGGTGAAATAGAAGGTCGTGCCCTTGCCCAGCTCGGACTCCAGCCACACCCTGCCCTGGTACATTTCCACAATTTTTTTCACCAGCGCCAGGCCGACACCCGTGCTTTCAACCCGGTCGCGCGGCGCCAGCGTCTGGAACAGCTGGAAAATCCGTTCAAAATGACGCTCGGCGATGCCGGGGCCGTTGTCGCGAACGTGGAAGCGCCACTGGCTGCCTTCGTCGGCCCAGCCCACTTCGATTTCGCCGTCCGGCTTGTCCATGTACTTGACCGCGTTCGACACCAGGTTGTGGAACAACTGCTGGATGCGGGTCGGTTCGCCGGCAACCGTCGGCATGCCGGGCATCACGGTAACCTTGATATGCGCCGGAACTGCCAGCAGGTCGACCACCTCGGCCACCAGCTGGTCGAGCTGCACCGGCACCACGGCTTCCCTGATGCGTCCCACGCGCGAATACTGCAGGATGCCGTCGATCAGGGCACCCATGCGGTGGACCCGGTTGATCAGGAGCCGCATGTGCTCCTTGCCTTCTTCATTGAACTTGTCGGCGTAATCATGCGCCAGCCAGTCGGCCAGCGAGCCGATGCCGCGCAGCGGCGCTTTCAGGTCGTGCGATACGACGTAGGCAAAGTTGGTCAGTTCTTCGTTGGCGCTGGTGAGCTCCTGCAGCAGTTGCTGCGCCTTTTCTTCGGCGTGCTTGCGCTCGGTGATGTCGCGCACCAGTCCAGTGAACATGCGGCGCCCGCCCAGCCACATTTCCGTGACGGCCAGGTCCATCGGGAAAATACTGCCGTCGCGGCGCAGGCCCTGCACCTCACGGCCCTTGCCGATGATGCGCTTTTCGCCGGTGGTCATGTAATGCTGCAGGTAGCCGTCGTGCGCTTCGCGGTGCGGCGCCGGCATCAGGATCTTGACGTTGCGGCCAAGGACTTCCGATTCCGGATAGCCGAACATGCGCTCTGCGGCCGGGTTGACCCGTTCGATGATGCCGTGCTCGTCGATCGTGATGATCGCATCGACCGCCGTTTCGAAGATCGCGCGCATGCGCGCTTCGCTTTCCTGCAGCGCGTGTTCGGCCTTCTTGCGGGCGCTGATATCGTGGATGGTCGCCATCACCATCGGCTGGGTGCCATTGTCCTGCAGGGGCGACAGGCTCACCTCGACCGGGAACTCGGTGCCGTCCTTGCGGGTGGCGAACAGTTCGAATCCGGCCCCCATGGCGCGCGGATGCGGGCGTTCGAAATAGCTGCCGCGCAGGCCAACGTGGCCGTGGCGGAAGCGTTCCGGAATCAGCGATTCCAGCGACTTGCCTTGCAGTTCGCCCGGCTCATAGCCAAACAGGTTTTCCAGCGCCGGGTTGACCAAGATCAGTTGGCCTTCCTTGTCGATGATCAGCATCGCGTCCGTCGCCGACGCCAGCAGCCATTGCAGGCTGCGTTCCGCAATCGTTGAATGTGTCAAAGCCTGGTCCTGTCGGTGGTCAAATCCTGTCATCCTAAGATTGTAGCGTCCCTTGGGGCAAGAGGCCAAATGCGGGTCCTCAAGAATAAGTCGGTCAAACTTGACTTAGGTCAAGCGGCACAGGTGACGCGGCGCAAGATGCCCGTTAAAGTGCCCCAAAAGTGGAGACTAGCCATGCTACCTGAAGAAATTGACCGTTGGACTGCCGTCCTGCGCCAGCGGCGCGAGGTGCTGGCTGGCCGCGACTCCGCCGAAGTGGCTGCGATCGATGCTGCGCTGGAGCGTTTGCAGGCCGGGACCTTTGGCCAGTGCCTGCACTGCGGGGGCGCGATCTCCGCGGGGCGCATGCAGGCCCAGCCTGGGGCCGCGACTTGCCTGGCATGCCAGGAACTCGCCGAACGCCAGCGCTCCTTCATCTCGCTTCCTGCCGCTTAACGCAGCTTCGACCTGTATGGCCTGCATGCCGGGCCTTCGCTTTCCGCCCCATTGCAGATATGCCGCCGGCACTCCACGGCGCCGGGCTCGCCAGGCCATGGGCAGCGCTTGAAGACTTCCGCGTACCTCTCCGGTTCGGCTACAGGCTTGCGGCGCAGTGCACTTTTCTTGCGTGGCGGCTGTTTGGCGCTGGCCTGATGCTTCGAGCGCGCAGTAGCGCCATTCCCAGGGCGCGCGCGGTGGCGCGGAGCCGCGACGGGCTTGCTTGCTGCGGGCTCCGTGACCGATGAACCCTCCAACGCCGACCCGCCTTGCCTGCTGGCGGCCTGCATTCCCGGTTCCGCAAGCGCCGGCGCCCGCGCCACGGCCTGTGGCCCTGGCGCCGTCTGCGCCCTGCCGCCATCCGGTGCAAGCGTGGTGGCGACTGCCATCAGGTCCCGTTCAATGCCTACGCGCTGCGCGAGGACGACCGCGCCACCCGCCAGGCCGGCCAGCAGCGCTCCGCATGACATCCAGAACACCGGCCCTTGCCACTCCAGCAGCCGCGCCCGCGACGGGCGGCCGGGGCGCACAGGCGGTTCCGCGCCCGCATCCTGCGCCGGCGGCGGCTGCGGCTTTTCGCTGTCGTCTTGTTGTTCTGTCATACGCCAAACATAGCAACAATTACATGGGAATGTCGCATGCTTGTGGCTCACGTGACGCTTGAGCTAAGATAATTACTCCGGTGCAAATGGGCCACACCCATGAAAAGCTTCCAGGGCTTCTTCCGTGATCTAGGACTCCAGCGCAAACTCTTGCTGGTGTCGGTCCTCACGACGATTGCGGCCATGCTCGTTGCACTGCTTGCACTGTCCAGCTACGACTTGCTGGTCGCCCGCCCGCGCGTGCTACAAGACCTCGCCGTGCGCAGCGAACTGTTCGCATTGAGCCTCGATTCGGACCTCAACTTCGGCGACAGCAGCGCCGCGGCGCGCAAGCTGGAAGCCTTGCGCAGCAGTCCCGAGATTACCCAGGCCTGCCTGTTCACTGCCGACAAACGCGTGTTTAGCCACTTCAACCGCGATCCCTCCGAAAGGTGCGAATGGTCGCAGGAACTGGAACGCGAAGGGCATCGCTTCGACGGTTACGCATTGGCGACGCTATCCCCCATCCGGTTCGAGCGCGAGCTGGTCGGCTACCTGGCGACCATTTACCACCTGCCGTCGGTGCTGGAGCGACTGCGCCAGTACGGCCTGGTGCTCGGCGTGGTGCTGCTCACCCTGTCGTTTGGCGGCATCCTGTATGCCTTCAGTTCACGCCGGCTGGTCACGCAGCCGCTGCTCGCGCTGTCTGCCGTCGCCGACCGCGTCACGCGCGAGCAGCGCTTCGACCTGCGCTCGCCGGTCAGCAGCCGAGACGAAGTCGGCCGGCTGGCCACGGCCTTCAACGCCATGCTCGCCACCATCGCAGCGCGCGATGCAGCCCTGCGCCGTAGCCAGGCCCTGCTCACCAACATCGTCGAGAAGTCCTCAGCGGTGATCTACGTCAAAGACCTCGACGGCCGCTACCTGATGGTCAACCACAGCTTCCGCATGCTGCTGCCTCCCGGGTCGCCTGAGCCACTCGGGAATACCGACGAAGTGCTGTTCAGCCGAGACATGGCGCATTCGATCCGCCAGGCTGACCGCGCAGTGTTGGCGAGCGGGCGGGCCTCCAGCCATGAAGAAACCTCCGGCGGCACAGTGGGCGGCCCACGCACGTATATATCAGAGAAATTCCCCCTGATCGATGAATTCGGCCATATCTGGGCGCTGGGCGGCGTCTCCACCGACATCACGGACCGCAAGCGCAGCGAACTGGAACTCGAAGACCTGGTCAATGTGCGCACCCGCCAGATCGCCGACACCAACCGCGAACTGGCCGATTCCCTCGGCAGCCTCCAGCGCGCGCAAGAGGAGCTGGTGCGCAGCGAAAAGCTGGCGGCGCTGGGTTCTCTGGTTGCCGGCGTGGCGCACGAATTGAATACGCCTATCGGAAACAGCCTGCTGGCCGTCAGCACCCTGCTGGACCAGACCACGGCCTTTGCCTCCGCGGTGGAATCCGGCGTCAAGCGCTCCGCACTCGCCGCCTATCTTGGCGACGTCAACAACGGCAGCCAGATCGTGCTGCGCAACCTTCATCGTGCGGTGGACCTGGTGTCGAGCTTCAAGCAGGTTGCCGTCGACCGGGCGACTTCGCAAAGCCGTGAATTCCAGCTGGATGAACTGGTATCAGAAATCCTGCTGGTGCTGATGCCGACGTTTAAGAAGTCCGGCATCCGGGTCAGCCACGCCATACCGCGCGGGATCGTCATGGCCAGCTACCCGGGACCATTCGGCCAGGTGCTCATCAACCTCGTCAACAATGGATTGATTCATGCCTTTGAAGGCAAGGAGCATGGCGAAATCGTCATCACGGCCGACGCCATCGGCACGGACTCGGTAGCGATCTCGGTACGCGACAACGGCATCGGCATCGCTCCCGAAAACATGGGCAAGATCTACGATCCCTTCTTCACCACCAAATTGGGACGCGGCGGCTCCGGCCTTGGGCTCAACATCGTCTACAACATCGTGTATGGCTTGCTCGGCGGGCGCATAGACGTAAAAAGTGCCCTCGGAGAGGGCACCAGTTTCATCCTGACCTTGCCGGTCAGGGTTTAATGGATTTCCAGCTTGCGGCTACCCTGCTTGGCCTTTTTCGGCAAAGTCAGCTCCAGCACGCCGCCTTCGCACTTGGCGGTGGCCCGGCTGTCATCAATATCGTGTTCCAGGGTAAAGCTGCGATACTGCTCGCCGAAATAGCGTTCGCTCCGCACAACGGTACCGCCCTGCTTTTCCTCCTCGACCCGCTTGGTCTCGGCGGCGATCGTCACGCGGTTGCCGGAAATGTCGACCTTGATGTCGTCCTTGTTCACGCCCGGCACGTCGGCTCGAACGGTGTACGAGGATTCATTTTCGTGCACGTCGATGCGGATCGGCTGTTGCCCCTCTCCTTCGCGCGTGATGTTTGCCATCCTGAAGTCGCGGAACAGGTCTTCAAAGTTGCGGAAGGGATCGAAACGGGCCAGCTCAGTCAATGGATCGTAACGCCTCAGATTAGCCATGATTTCCTCCTTTCTCGTAATGCGACAATATTTTAGGCCTCGATCAGGCGGCTTGCCACAGATTCTGGCAATCGGGCGGACTGTCGCTTTCATGACTAATCTATGGCGCCGAAGCCTTCATAAAAGGCAACGACTTTTCTCATTCAGAAATAAATGCTAGGCTACTCTTTTGTGAAATTTACATCGGAGCAGCAAATGATCGTCGGCATCGACCTCGGCACCACCAATAGCCTCATCGCCGCCTGGCACAACGGCGAGCCACGGTTGATCCCCAACAGCCTGGGGGAGTTCCTCACCCCGTCCTGCGTCAGCGTTGACGAAGACGGCACCATCCTGATCGGCAAGGCGGCGCGCGAGCGCCTGCAGACCCACCCCACCAACAGCGCTTCCGTCTTCAAGCGCCATATGGGCAGCAACAAGCAGTTCACGCTCGGCGGGCGCAACTTCCGCGCCGAGGAACTGTCGGCGCTGATCCTGCGCGCCTTGAAAGAGGATGCAGAAGCGGCCCTCGGCCAGCCAATCACCGAAGCGATCATCACCGTTCCGGCCTATTTTTCCGACGCGCAGCGCAAGGCAACCCGCGCCGCAGGCCAGTTGGCAGGCCTCAAGGTCGAACGCCTCCTGAACGAACCGACAGCCGCCGCCCTCGCCTACGGCATTCACCAGCGCGGCAAGGAGACCCAGTTCCTGGTGTTCGACCTGGGCGGCGGGACCTTTGACGTTTCCGTACTCGACCTGTTTGAGGGCGTGATGGAAGTGCGGGCCTCCGCCGGCGACAACTTCCTGGGCGGCGAAGACTTCGTCAACCTGCTGATCGACGAGTTCTTCAAGCAGGCTTCCATTCCCGTCGAACTGAAGCAGGACGGCCGGTTCATGCAAAGCCTGGTGGCGCAAGCCGAGCAGGCCAAACGCAAGCTCAGCGAAGCGCCGGAAGCGCTGCTGCAGACCAACCACGCCGGCATCACCTATTCCATGCCGCTGGACGAGGCAGGCCTCGAACGCATCACCGCGCCCTTGCTGGCTCGCCTGCGCTCGCCGGTCGAGCGCGCACTGCGTGACGCCAACCTGCAGACTGCCAGCCTGGATAACATCGTGCTGGCCGGCGGCGCCACGCGCATGCCGATCGTGCGCCGCATGGTGGCACGCATGTTTGGCCGATTCCCATCCTGCGACATCAATCCGGATGAAGTGGTAGCGCTGGGCGCGGCCGTGCAAGCCGGCCTGAAAATGAACGATGCCGCCCTGGACGAAGTGGTCATGACCGACGTGGCTCCCTACTCGCTGGGCGTCGAGGTATCGATGCACCTGGGTGGCGACCAGTATTCGCACGGCCACTTCGATCCGGTCATCGAACGCAACACCGTGGTCCCGGTCAGCAAGGTCAAGAACTACCATCCGACCAGCGACCGGCAAACTGCCTTGCGCATCAACGTCTTCCAGGGTGAAGCGCGCATGGCCCGCGACAATATCGAGCTCGGAACCATCGAAGTACCGATTTCGCAGGTGCCCGGCCAGAACAACGGCGTGGACGTGCGCTTCACCTACGACGCCAACGGCTTGCTGCAAGTGGAAGCGACGGTGCTCCTGACCAAGCAGACCCACGCCCTGGTGATCGAAGGTAATCCAGGCATGCTGACCCAGGAAGAAATCAAGGAACGCTTCGCCGCCTTGTCCGAGCTGAAGATCCACCCGCGCGAGCGCATCGAATTCCGCACCATGCTGGCCCGCGGCGAACGCCTGTACCAGCAATTGCGCGGCGAAGCCCGCGAACACCTGGGCCGCCAGATCATGCAGTTCGAGCGCGCGCTGGAGGCGCAGGACATGCGGGTTTCGCGCCAGGCCGCCCGCACCTTCAACGAAGCGCTGGAATACTTCGAGCACCAGAGTTTCCTGAACCTGGATTCCTAGCATGCGCGACACTTTCCCCTTCCTGCTCCGGCTTGGACTCGATGCCGGCGCGGACGCCAAGGATATTCGCCGTGCTTATGCGCGCGAGCTGAAAAAGATCGACCAGGAGGCTGACCCGGACGGTTTCCAGGAACTTCGCCAGGCCTATGAAGTAGCACTTCAATGGCAAGCGCACCTGCAAGTCGAGCGCCAGGCAGCGGCTCCCGCCGGCGTCGACGACGTGGGCCCCCCGCTGGCCGCCGCCCCCGAAACCGAGCCCGTCATTGTCGCGCAGCCGGCTCCCGACGATCCATACCAACTCGCCGACCAGGCTTTCACACAATTCCAGTCCAGCGCACAGGAACTGGTGTCGAAAAACGAGAGCAGGCACCAGTCCCGCTGGCGGGAAGCGCTGCAGGCATCGCTATCACACGACAGCCTGCTCAATCTGACTGCGCGCACCATCTTCGAGGCACGCATTGCCCATCTCCTGGCCACCGGCTGGAAGCCCGGGCACGAAACCTTGTTCGTCGCCGCCAGTGAAGTACTGGATTGGGCACGCGACAGCCGCCGCATCCAGCAGTTTGGCGAGGCCGGCGCCATGGTGGACCGTGCCATAGACCAGTGGAAACTGTATGAATCGATGTCGGCACACGCCATGGGGACCGTCAAACAGTTGATCCAGACGGTCCGCAATACGCCAAATCCCGAACGCGTCGCGGCGAGGGACGACCTGATTCTGTTCCATCAGCTGACGGACCGCTTCTATCACTGGTTCTCAATCATCATCGATCGCGAGATCCTGCAGAAATGGCACCAGGCAGCGCAGGCAGAGATCGCGCGCAACGGCACAACGGGCGCCGTTCCGCTTGGCGAAGCTCCTGTGGAAAGCAGCGGCAAGTCGGGCTGGAGCTGGTCGGGCTGGCAGATCACTTTCATGATCATCCTGCTGGTGAAAGGATGCGCCGCGCTTCTTACCAGCGGCAGCCACGGACCAAGCTATACCTCCACGACGGGCCAAGCCGACCCGGTCGCCTACCAGAACGCGGTCAACCAGGCCATGCGCGAAGAACTGCAAGCCGCCAGGACGCTGCAGATCGCCCCGGAAGAGACGCCGCCCACCGAGGAGCAGCTGGAAGCAGTTCGGCGACAGATCTTCTATGTACCAGACCCGGGCAAAGGGTCAGGAGTGCTGAAAGTGAGTTTCGACATCGAGCTGGACGGGATGGGCAAAGTCATCAACGTGCAGAGAACCCAGTCATCCAGCGACCAGGCGTATGACGAAGCGGTTGCCCGGACCTTGAAACACACGACGGTATTCCCGCCGGGCACGCAGCGCAAGTTCCCGGTCTCGTTTTCTTACAAGCTGCCTGATTAGGCCCGCGTCAGATGCTCTTCTTCGCCTTGGCTTCCGGCTGAGGTTCCAGGAGGGGCGATTCCCACTCCATCCAGTCGGGTCCAAACAGCTCCGATGGATGCTGGGTTCGCTCGGAACCGTTGCCGCACGCCAGGCTGTCAGCGGGACAGTACTTGTCGCAACCCCAGCAGACCCGCTCCGGGTGCAAGGAAATGATTGGAAACTTCTTTGCCATGCTTCAATCCTAGCCCTCCCGCCCCCGCCTCAACCTTAATCCAGATCAAGTTTCCGCTGACCTTGCGTTCGCTGTCGAACTGACCCGCTGATCCTGCCATGGCACATTGCCCGTGTATGGGAGACAAACATGACTTAAGTCCGCAAGGGCCAGGCCCCCGCCAAGCTGGAACGCGCCGAGTTCCACCTGCGCTTTACGCGCAATTTTGCCGACCCGCGCTTCGACAGACTGCGCGACGAGGTGGCGAAGCTGGAGGAAGTGGCGTGGCAAGATTTCAGCGACAGCCGCAAGGCGCCGGTGACGGAACCGGCCGGGTCGGGATATGCCGATCCTGGCTACGAGCTGTCAGTTGAATGGAAGGCCGCTGCTGCCCGCCTGCAAGCAGCCGAACAGCGACAGAAAGATCCTGCCACGCCTTCACGCGTCCTGTTGATCTGCGGCGCCGCGCGGAATGACGGCACCTGCCCCGGCGAAATGTCGAAAACCTGGCGCATGCTCAAGCTGGCGGAGGCCACGCTGGCCAGCGAAGGAATCGATACCGACGTCCTGGACCTGAGCCGCCTGACCTCCGAGTTTGAATTGCGCATCCATCCGTGCAAGGGCTGCGTTTCCACCGCCATGCCGCTTTGCCACTGGCCCTGCAGCTGCTACCCCAATCACGGCCTTGGCCAGGTCAATGACTGGATGAACGATATATATGAAAAGTGGGTGTCCGCGCACGGTGTCATCATCTTTACGCCGGTGTACTGGTACCAGGCGCCTTCCGTGCTGAAGCTGATGATCGATCGCCTGGTATGCGCAGACGGCGGCAATCCCGACCCGACCAGCACCCATGGCAAGAAGCCCGAGGAAGCTAAGGCCCTGGAGCTGGCCGGCTGGCCCTACCCCAAACACCTGGCCGGGCGCGCCTATGGCCTTGTGGTGCATGGCGACGTCGCCGGCGTGGAAAGCCTGCGGTGCAATCTCTCCGACTGGCTCGATTGGATGGAGTTGATCGATGCCGGCGCGCAGGCCCGGCTTGACCGCTACCTTGGCTATTACGAGCCTTACGCCACTAGCCACGATGCGATGGACAAGGACGAAGCCCTCAAGCAAGAAGTCCGCAACGTCGCGCGCGCCGTCGGGCATGCCGTGCGCATGCTGCGCTCAGGCACCCTGGCCCGGCCCGACAAAGGCGTGCGATCGCCGCGCCCGAAGTAAATGAAATGGGCCGGCATTCCGCACAGGATTGCCGGCCCTCGGTACAAGCATTACTGTGCGGCGGTTGTGAACGTCCAGGACTTGTTGATGGTCTTTCCATCCACGACAGCGATCAGCGCCACGTTGTAGGCGGTAGCGGCCTTCAGCCGCAGCACCGGCACCAGCGTTGCGGTGAAACCTTGCATGTTCCCGTCATCCGTCAGCGCAGGACCATTGCTCGCGATGACCGGGCCCAGCTTGCCTCCCTTGTTCACCAGGATGCGCGCTTCGACTGCCGTGCCGCCCGCAGGCGTCAGCGTGAACTGGCTGATCGCAATCGGCGCCGTCACTGCCATTCCCCTGGTTTCGAAACTGACCGTTACGGGCGTGCCCGCTTCGGCCAGGTCCGGCACAGGCGTTGGCGTTTCGGTGCGATTGAAGAAGACAAAAGGCACGTCCGCCTGGTTTGCGTAGGGATATGCGCGAATACTGCCCGCGCCCGGCAACTGCGCCGTTTGCGTTGTACTCGTCGCAACGTCCACCACGCACAGGGTCGACGCGCCCTCCGCCGGGTTGAAGTTGTTTGCCGCTACACCGATATCAATGGTGCTGGCAAACAGCAGGGCCGCGTGATAAACCGAATTGGCCCACTCCGCAACACAGGTCATGTATTTGTCCGTACCGACTGTGCTGAAGATCGCCTCCCCCGAGACCGAGGCGGTATAGCCCGCCGCGGCAATCCGGTCCCCCGCGCGAACGCCTGTGTACCCAGGCTTGCCCGCCGTTTCGCCATGCAGTTCGCTGATGCCGTTCTGGTTGATGTAGCTCCAGTGCGCCCCCGCCGACTTGTCCAGCAACAGGCTCTGGGCCAGCAACCCGGAACCGATCTTGCTGCGCAAGGCATTGATGGCGTTGAAGATGCTCAGGTTGCCGCTGCCTGCCGCGTAAGTCGGCGCCGGAACCGACGTGACGATGTTGCCTTCGGTAGGCGATGGCGTCTGCGTGGTTGGAGCAGGAGACACTACCGGCGCGCCCCCCGAGCCACCGCCGCCACCGCAAGCCGCCAGCAGCAAGGCCAGGGCAAGCGCCGGAAAACTCCGCGAGTTATGCATGGAATCCCCCACGGCGACGCAGGAAGAGCAAGGCACAGCCCAAGCCCAGCAAGGCGGCGGTGCCTGGCTCAGGGATGGCCGCTGGCGCTTGCGGCAAATCCACCACCGCAATAACTTCAGGTGCAGTGGTCTGGACCGGCATCGAGGGGATGAATACCTCAACGACCGGATGGATTTCCTGTGGCGTCGGGATGGAGATCGGCGAGACCGACGGCGTATTGTCGAAACTCGTCAACGGCAAACTGCTGAAAGACTGTGAAGCGGTATTACTGTAGTTCATGAAGCTAAATTCGATACTGTTTACGGTGCCAGGACCGGCAATCGCTTGAGCACCCGCCAGAACGGAGCAGGCCAGCAGGCAAGACTTGAACAGCGTATTAGCTTTCATATCGCGCTCCATATTTAGGTTGAGAAAACTACAAGCTGACCGAAGCATCAATCATGCCTACGAGATAAGTACTTGATTATGCTGAGTTAGCAAAATCTGTTACGAGGGATGTGTTAAATTTTACGACATCAAACTTTGCACTTAGGAAATATGATGAACGGCAGCCGCCAGGCGGGCGCTAGTACGCGTTCGGTTTTGATAACATACGCGATTCCCTTACAAAGATCAGCAGGAAGAAAAGCAGGTGTCAACTTGGTTAATTGCCTACCGGAATGCCGACCGGTCTGAGCATCAGATACAGGCAAAGGCGGCTGGCGTGCTGACTGAGCAAGGTGCAGCCATGCTGGTGAGCGACTACCTTCGGCAGCAACAGGCAAGCAGCGCTGACACTCCGTTAGCTGCCGAACAGTACAACTTCCAGATCATCCGCATTCATCGGGTTCCCGGGGACCTTGAAAACGCGTGAGCCACCTCACGCAATTCCCATCCACCGTCGCCTTTCAAGTGCAGCACATGCGTATGGTGGCGCCTGACGGCTGCCCGGTGGGCAATGCTGATCAGGGTAGCTCCGCTTTCACGCAGGCTTTTGTAGAGCGAAGCCTCATTGCCGCTGTCGAGCGCGCTGGTCGCTTCGTCCAGGATCACGATGCTCGGTTCATGCACCAGCACACGGCCAAAGGCGAGCCGCTGCTGCTCGCCCACCGATAGCAGTTTTTCCCAATCCTGTACCGCATCGAGCCCGCCGACACGCTCGGCGAGCTGCGGCAGGTGTACTTGCACCAGGATCTCCAGCAACTGCTCGTCGCTCAGCCGCGTCTGCACGCTTGGGTAGATGAGCTGGCTGCGCAGCGTGCCCTGCTGCAGGTAAGGCTGCTGTGGCAGGAAGAAAAACTCTTTCAGCGGCGGATGATGAATCAGGCCGCTGCCGGTATCCCAAAGGCCGGCGATTGCTCGCAACAGCGAACTTTTTCCGCAACCGCTATCGCCTGTGATCAGCAGCGCATCGCCCGGCGCCAGGACGAAAGACAAGTCTTTCACGAGTACGCGCTCGGACTGCGGTGGACACACCGTCAGGGCATCGACGGCGATCTGCTTGCCAGGCCGCATCCTGATCCGCGGACGTGTTTTCCCGCTAACTGCCTCGCCCTCCGGCACCGGCAGCACGAGCTTGGACAGGGTTTGCAGGCGCTCCGTACCCGCCACGAAGCGGCTCAGGCTCTCAAAGTTATCGACGATCACACCCACAGCGCCAAGCACTGCAGTAAAGGCGCCTGCCGCCTGGATTGCCCGCCCTACTTCCAGTTGGCCGGAAAGCACGCCTTCGGCGAGAATCACCCCGGGCAGCACCAATGTGAGTTGGCTGAACGTGCGCTGGAACAAATTCAGGGTGCGCTGCTTCTTGATGAGCCTGCTGAAATTGTGGAACAGCTTGTCGAATTTGCCGTCGAGGTAAGCACGCTCTTGCGCCTCGCCCCGGTAAAAGGCGATCGATTCGGCATTCTCACGCAAACGCATCAGGCCGAAGCGAAAATCCGCTTCGCGCCGCAATTGCGAGAAATTGAGACGGATCAGTGGCGTGCCAAAGACGTAGAGCGCGACCACGGTACCCGTCAGGGCGTACACGGCCAGCACGCCAACCAGCAGATGCGAAATCGACCATAGCACCGCGCTGAACGCCACCAGCTGCATGATCGAGCCCAGAAAGATCAGCAGGAAATGGATCGAGCGGCCGGTGAATGTGTTGACATCTTCGCTGATACGCTGGTCCGGGTTATCGATCTCGCCTTCCGAGGTCAGTTCGTAGTATTTGCGCCCCTGCAGATAGCCATCGAGGAAGCGTCCGGTGAGCCAGCGCCGCCACTGGTTGGCGAACATGTCCCGCATGTAGTAGTAGAAGGCGTAGATTGGCACTGCAAACACCAGGATCAGCAGGCAAGCCCGCACCGACTGCCAGAAACGGTCGCCATCCCGACCGGCCAGCGCCGAAGTCATCTCGCCGGACTGGTTGTTCAGCATCACGGCAAGCTCGGTTTCGGCAAGCATCAGCACAATCAACAGCAGCAGCAAGCCCCAGGCAGACCTCTTTTCATCTCCAAGCCAGTACGGCTTTGCCACGCTGATGAATTGCCTCCATGCGGCCAGCGACAATGGGGGAACACGGCGCCGTCTCGATGGCGCTGGTTCATCCGGAATTGCAGAGGGATTTGCTGTCATCTTCATAGCCTGAGCATACGACTCAGCATAAAGCCACTCCGTGCGGAAACGGACATAGCCCGAATCGGTGCGTCGCGCTGGCCTCCGTTGACACGATTCGTTGTTGCGGACAAACTTGTTTCATGCTGGCTACGCAGACGAAGCGATCGATCCACATGGTTGACCGTCGCCGAATTTGGCTGATGGGAGTGGCGCTATGCCTGTCATCCAGCCTGCCATCGATCGCTGTAGGGGCCGAACAATTGGTCGTCGACTATATCGTGTCGCACAGCGCCCAAAGGACTGCATGGATACGCATCATCAATGAATTCTCGAAGGCAAACCCCGATCTAGAGGTGGTACATCACGGTTATCCGCAGGAGCAATACAAGCGCAGTTTCTCCGCGCGGCTGCGCAGCGGCCAGGTCGACCTGGCATTCTGGTACGCGGGAGAGCGGCTGCGCGACGCAGTCCAAAGCAAGCTGCTGGTGCCGCTTGATGCCGATATGGTGGCGCTGCTGAAAAAGAAGAAGTTCTACCCGGTCACGCTGGAGGGAACCCGGATCGACGGCGAGGTATTCGGATTCCCGATGTATTACTACCCTTGGGGCTTCGTCTATCGGAAATCGCTGTTCCAAAGCCTCGGGATCGAACCACCGGCATCGTGGAATGATTTCTTGAAAGTCTGCGAACGCCTGAAAGGTGCTGGCGTAACCCCGCTCGGCTTGGGAGCAGCGCACAACTGGCCTGCCACCGGCTGGTTCGACTACTTCGATTTGCGCCTCAATGGCCTGGAATTCCATCGCAAAGTACTGCGCGGCGATGTGCCCTTTACCGATCCCCGCGTTCGAAAAGTATTCGATGCCTGGGGTGAACTGCTGCGTAAAGGCTACTTCTTCGAACCGACCATCGAGCTCGATCACGAACGCGTACTGCCTTACATCTATCGCAAGCAGGTGGGCATGACGTTGATGGGGAGCTTTGTTGCCGCAAAATTTCCCGAGGCGATTGCGGACGATATGGGCTTCTTCGCATTTCCAGGCATTGTTCGCGACATGCCGCAATATGAAGACGCGCCGCTGGACGTGCTGGTCTTGCCATCGCGAGCAGCAAATCCCCACGGTCGAAAGCGCTTCCTGACCTTCCTCGCCGAAACCGGCGCCATCCGCCACATCGCCGAAGCGGACCAGACCTTGCCCGCGCAAGCCGACGCTTCGTTTGGGAATATCCGGCTGGGAGATGAAGCCCGCCAGGTGCTGGCCAGCGCAGCCGGCTTGAGTCCATTCTTCGACCGGGAAGCGAACTCGGAGTTGGTCGGCCCCGTCTTCGAGGGCTTGCGACAATTCTTGAAATTCCCGCATGACACGGAAAAGGCCGTCCTCACCATTGAAACGCTACGCCAGAAATAGCGGCATAGCGCGTGCCCGGTACGGCACCTATTTGGGTTTGCCGCAGGAGTTCAGGTCTTTGCCCATGTCGGCCAGGCCCCGTTTGGTGCCCATTTCCAGATGCAAGGCCATTTCCACGGGATCGTATCCTAGCTCGTGGGTTCCAATGATGATGAAGGTGTCTCCGCGCCGCCATGCATTCGCCTCGCCGTGGAAGTAGGTGCCGATCTGCATCGATTGATATTCGTCGGTGATGTCCTTTTGATCCTTGAAGGCAGCACGCGCGAATTCAATGTCTTCCCGGCTCCCACGCATGAGCAGGCCCATCGCTTCAACATCTTCAGCTTCGTCGATTTGTCCATCACTCAGTTTAACAAAGCGATAACCTGCCAACTCATCGGCATCGTGACCAACTCGGCGTAAGAGTGCCACTGCTTCGTCTGGCGTCCGAGAAATCTCCCGCCCGTACAGTTCCAAATTGGTGAGCGGTTTGAGGTCATGAACAAATTTTCCTTCAACAAACGCCGCACCGCCGAGCGTCCGAGGAATGCGAGCAATTCTAGACACAGGCACTAACGGAGCAAGGAACTCTAGCGACAAGCCAAACGCCGGAGTTTCATACCCTGCACGCAATTCGGCAGGACGAGGCAAGTCCCAGCCAGCAGCACGGTACGCTCCGCGTTGCATCATGCCCAGTGGCGTGTATTCACCCAACTCTGCTGCATCCATTGCAAGGTTCCATGGAACTTTCGCAGAGTCCTTCACTGCGCTCCATAGACTCTTGTTATCTTTGGTTGTGGGAGCAAATTCTCCTGTGCCCGTACCGAAATCAGTGGCCAGTTGGGCAAGGCGCCTGCGCACGGCGGCACTTTCAGCTTTTTGCTTATCGGACGAAGGCAGTTGACGGCCATTAGCTGCCGGACCAATGTCGTCTCCAAGTGCGAGCCAGTTTCTAGCCACATCGGCGGCAAGTGGTCCCGCCCCCTCGCTCAATGCCAATTTCTGATCGTCTGAGATTTCCGAGCCAGCAGAATATTCCGGGTCAAAGTCAACCCTCACATTGCCTAGACTGAAGCCTCCCGTGCTTTTTAATCTCATTCCCGACTTCATTCCACCGACACTGTATAACTTCTTGCGTGTGGCCTTATCCTGTCCTCCTTGTTGCATCTGTTCCGCTAGGCTGGACCCGATAGCATTGCCGAATGCATTTGGCCCGATGCGAAGTCGTAGTCGCATCGGGCGTGGCGCCTTTAGGTACGGCGTTTCTTGGAGCAGCGCCGGATCGGAGCCGGCATTTTTTTCGAAATTTGCGCCGATGTGCGGTTTTTACCCCAGTATCGCTGCAGCTGTTCGAGCAGCCGCAGTCCGGTGTTGAAAAGTGTCAGCCAGTCTTGATCAATAACAAATTGCATAGTTTTCGTGCTCCGGTGAAGTTGTTGCGCCCAAATGCTAGAAGCTTTTGCAGGACGTGGTTGCAGTTTCGGTCTTTCCGATGACGAGTTCCTCTGGTGGGTTTTCCGCTACCCAATCCTATTGTGGGACCAATGGTGAGCGGTATGCGCACCGGGGCGGCTTGCCACCCCGGTGCCGGGGTTGGGGTTGGTTTTGCGTAGCCCTTGACTGACTGACGGCAGCGCGCGGCCGTAAGCGCCGCAGGCGTGCACGCCGTAGCGCTGACCGCTTGATGCGCCCACAAGGCGCACTAACTGGCTTGGCAGCCGCGCAGGGGCGCGAGACATAACGCCTATTCTGTCAACCCGCAGGGCGCGGAGGCGCAGCCGGAGCGATCGACCCAAGGAACGAAGCGCAGCGTAGTGAACGGGGCGATTTGACAGAATGCGGCGTTATGTGGAATTGGGCGCGTAGCGCCCAATTCCCCCCGGAGCGGCTGTGCCTTTGCTGGTGTTGACCTGACTGACGGCGGAGCGCGGCGGCAAGCGCCGTAGGCGCGCGCCGTGTAGCCCACGAACGAACCAAGCGTGGCTTTTTCCTCCCGAAGGCTGGCGGTATCGCGCAGCGACTGATGTCGTCGTTGTTTCGCGCGCGTCCGGAGTCGAGGTGTCAGCGTGTCCGCCAACGCCAGCCTGGCGCGCAAGCTGCCGTGCCCTGCATGTCGCCACTGCACGCCGAGCGGCTTGCGTGACAGGCGGGTAAGGAGCTGCGACCGTGGCGTCCTGTTGGCGTGTCCCGTTACTGCGTAACGCGCCGATCAGATCGGCGTTAGTACCTG
Organism: Pseudoduganella sp. R-43; assembly: GCF_049913255.1. Taxonomy (NCBI): domain Bacteria; kingdom Pseudomonadati; phylum Pseudomonadota; class Betaproteobacteria; order Burkholderiales; family Oxalobacteraceae; genus Pseudoduganella; species Pseudoduganella sp. R-43. Next base: position 3,568,787 of record NZ_CP183988.1, on the reverse strand, counting down.
GTCCAGGAGCGCCGTCAGCGGCCCAAGCTGGCAGTTGTAGGCAGCAATGTTCGCCTCCAGCCACTCCGTGCGACCAATCGGCGCCCAGCGCAGCTGGTAGCCGGCATTGATGCTGATCACTTCAAACAGCACGCGCTGGGCGCGTCCATTGCCGTCCCGGAAGGGATGGACGACATTGAGTTCGCAGTAGTAGTGCGCCAGCCGGGCCACGAAATGCTCGCGCGGCAGGTCAACGAGGTAGTTCTCTTGCGCCAGCTGTCGAAAGAGCTTGTCCGCCTCCGGCTCGACCCGGCTCACGTTGGCGAAACGGGTGCTGCCTTTGCTGATGTCGACCGATCTCAGCTCTCCGGCCCACTCATAAACGTCCTGGAACAGGAATCGATGAATGCCGCGCAAGGCGGACAGGGAGATATCGTCGAAGTCGGGTTTGAACTGCTCGATGCGGGCCTGGGTCAGCTCGACTTCAGCCGCTTCCAGGGCAGCTTCGTCGGTGAGGCCAAGCTTGTTGATCAGTACGTCGGAGCCGGCGTAGCAATACTGCGTATCGCCACCGGTGCCGTACTTATCGACCATGTTTGGTCTTGAGCGCGGCCGTGGTCGGCGCTGGCTTGGTGGTGGTGGCCGGGCGCGGGGTCAGCCCTTCCAGGCGCAGGCTGGCGCGGTAATTCTCGGTGCGCAGCTTCATAAAAGCCTGGAGTTTCATTTCTTTTGTCAGCATTGCAACATCCTTGGGAAGCGATAAAGTCATTGTAGCGCACTCACCGGCGCCGGAAGTAAGCGTCCCACTCAGGCGAATCGGGCTTCATTGTGGCCAGAATGCGGTCATCCTCGGCGGTGATGAAGCGCTCCAGGATCTCACGTTGCGTTACGCCGTAACGGCGGGCCAGCCTGGCCAAGGCTAGCGAAGCCTCGGTGGTCAGCCAGGTGTTGAGGCGTCGTTCGCCATTGCCCTGTGGGCCGGCGTTGTGCCGGCGGGCGCGGTAAGCGGCTTGTCTTTCGGCTGCGGTGCTGGCCATGATGCGTCCCTCCAAAGTCTGTTACTGCGTAACGCGCCGATAGCGCGTCACAAATCCTTGTCCTCGTCCTCACCCTCGGCGTCCAGCGCAGCGAGGAAGTCCGCTGTCGCGTCTTCAGCGTCGGGTTGAGGGGTAATGGCGTCCGGCGCCGTTGGCGTGCTCCGGTGCCTTCGCAGCGCGCCAGGGTGGGTGGTGGCGTGCACCTTCTGCAGCTGCCGGATCGCCACCTGGGCGTAAATCTGCGTGGTCGACAGCTCGGCGTGGCCCAGCATGGCCTGGATAAAGCGGATGTCGGCGCCGTTCTCCAGCATCAGCGTCGCCATGGTGTGCCGGAACAGGTGGCAGCCGCCATGCTTGCCCAATTCAGCCCGTTTCACATACGAGGCCACATGCGACGACAGCCAGGTCGGCGACAGCCCAAGCCCTTCCTGCCCGAGGAACAGCGTGGCGTCTTTCGTGTTCCAGGCCAATTGCGGCCGGCTGCGGTCCAGGTACTCCTGCACCCAGTGCAAAGCCCGTTCGCCCAACGGCAGCAAGCGGTCCTTGCGGCCCTTGCCTTCGCGGATCAACACCACGCACTTGTCCACGTCGATGTCGCCCACCTCCAGCCTGGAAATCTCCATGCGCCGCATGCCGGTGGCGTACAGCACTTCCATCATGGCCCTGTCGCGCAGGCCAATGGGGCTGCTGGTATCGGCCAGGGCCAGCACGCGCTCCACCTCGGCGACGGTGAGTACATGGCGCGGCAAGCGGCGAATGGCGCACGGCAGCTCAATCTCCGAGGCCGGGTTGGCCGGTATCTGCCCGGTGCGGGTCAGCCACTTGAAAAAGCCTTTCAGGGGAACGATCTTGCTGCGCCGGCTGGCCACCGACAAAGGGGCGCCATCCTTCTTGCGGTAGTGGTGCAGGTAACGCTGGTAACGCTCCAACACGGCCTGGCTGACGTGCTCCGGATGGGTGACGGCGCGCACATCGGCCCAGGCGATGAAGTCGCGGATGTAGCGCTCCGAGCTGTACAGGCCGGACTCCGTGCTGCCGGTAGTGGCGCGGTACTCGATGAAGCGGCGCATGGCGGCGTACAGCCCACGCGCATCGCGCGGGTCACCCACCGGCTTGCCAAAGCCTTTGCTGCCGCGTTTCCGATAGACCGTGCCGATGGCGCCCATGTCATTCTCCGGCTACGACAGGACCGGCGCCATTGGCATAGATTATTGCGTTTTGCGCGAATGCCGCGTCGGCAGCCCCCTCATCGAGCAAGGGCGCCCGTGGTTGCAGGCTTTCCGCTCCTTTGAGCTGACCCCGACCAGCCCCCGACCGAGGCCCGACCGAGGGCCGACCAGACCCCGACCGATCCGCCTGATACCCCGACCGCTCGCCGTCATAGCCATGTGTTTTACCCAAAACGGTCACATCCAGCAGGCCGCACAGGTGCTTGCCGTCACCCTGGCCGTCGTACACCAGCTCGTAATCAAAGCTGGTGCCGCGCCGGTGCACGGCCAGGTATTCCAGGTCGGCCAGGCGGGCCAAGTGCAATTTGAGCTGGGTATCGCCCCAGTGCAGCGCATCGCGCGCCTGCTTGCGGGTAAAGCGCACCTCGCGCACCGGCAGTGCCTGCGCTTTGGCGTTGTCGACCACCCAGGCTTGCAGTTGGCTCAGGAGGCGCCGCGTCTGCGGCGGCAGCTCGTCCAGCGTGCGGCCCAGCACCTCGTGCGCGATCTGGTTGGCCAGGGCGATGTCGGCCTTGGTGGCCTCGATGTAGGCCAGGTTGCGGCCGCGATGCTCCACCGTCCTGATTGGCCGCTGATGCTGGTGGATCAGGGCAATGGCCCGGATCAGGGTCAGGTACTTCATGTGGTCGCGCCGCGTGCGCGTCTTATCGTCCAGGAAGGTCAACTGATCGGCATACGGGTTCACCACCAGCACCGGTTTTAACAGGCGCTGCGCATTCTGGTGCAAGGCGATCAGGGCTTCCTTGTCGCTGGAAGCCAGCAGCCCCTCCAGCGTCTGCTTCATGCGCTGGCGTTCGTGGATCAAGCGGGTCTGCTCGCGCGACTCGTTCACCGACAGCACCAGGCAGCGGTTCATCAGCTCTTCGTCGATGTCGATGGCCGTGGTAGTCATCATCAGCATCACTGGCCCCTTCACCTTGTACTGCTTGGTCACCAGGTTGCCGCTGGCCTCGTCCTTGCCGGTGCTGGCCATGGTCAGCTCGCCGTCTGATTGCAGCAGCTTCAAGGCGTAGGCCGCCTGGCGCACACCTTCTTCTTCCGCGATGGCCAGGATCTTGTGCTGCATGTCGGTCTCGCCCAGGTAGAACAGGGATTGCCCCGTCATCGCGCTGTACTGCACCTTTTCCTCGGGCGGCACCATTGCCAGCACCGCATCCATCAGGCTTGATTTTCCGGCCGCGCTGGACGACTGGATAAGGATCGCCAGCGGGGTATCGAGCTTGCGCGACACGGCCGCCAGGTAGCCCGCCAGCAGGTTGTTGGCTTCGCCCACCACACCGCAGCGCTCCATATCCGACGCGATACGGCGCATCAGGTCCGGCCCCTGCAGCAGGTCGAGCGCCGCGCGCTCGTCCTCAGCCGACATGGCCGGCAAGGTCGTCTTCGGGCCGGCGTTCAGCGTGATCAGGTCATCCTGCAGGCTCTCCAGCTTCATCAGCACATGGCCGATGTCGCGCTTGATCGTCTCGTCCGGCAGGCCCAGCTCGATGGCGGCCTGGCGGATATAGGCGGCGCGGCCACGCGCCGCGTACAGGTCCAGCGTATCGACGTGGTAACCGCCATCCTCGCCGCCCTCCATCAGGCGCCGCACCTGCAGGTTGACGCGCATCTGCTCCGGCGACAGGTTCTTCTTCCAGCCGCGGATGCGCCACTGGCGGTCGCCCTGGTCCAGCAGCAGCTCGTCGCCGGCCGGCGGCGGCTCGACCTCCGGCAGGTCGGCGGCTAAAGGAAGAACCGGGGCGGCTGGCGCCAACTCCGGCTCCACACGCGAGCGCCCAATCCACTCGGCCTGGCGCAGCATCAGGCCCAGGCTGTGCTGCGGCGGCGTCATCTTGCGCGCCGTGCTGTTAGCATCCATCCCCTTCGGGAAGTGCACGCGCAGCGCCTCGATGCCTTCGCCGATCAGGCGCTCGCCCAGCTTCTCGGCCGCCCGGTCGCCAGCCTCGTCGCGGTCGTAGGCGATCAGCACGCGCGTTACGCCGTAACGCTGGAAGGCGGCCAGGTGGTCGTCCGTAAAGCCCTCGACACCGTAGGCTGCCGTCACGTTGGTAAACCCGGCGCACCAGAACGTCATGGCGTCGATCAGGGCTTCGCACAGAATCACCTCGCCACCAGCGTTGGCCAAGCCGCTCTCGTTCCAGACGCCCCGATGCGGGCCTGGCAGGTACAGGTGCAGCGGCGTGCCCTTGCGCAGGTCGTCGCGCACCTTGCGGCCGTACACCTCGGTCACGTTGCCCAATTCATCGAACACCGGCACGATCAGCGAACCGCTGAAATGCTCATGCCCGCTCTCACGGTAAATGCCCACCTTCTGAAGGCGAGTTCGGATATCGGCGCCGGCCACGCGCTGCTTGTTCGGAAGGCGCAAGCCCAGTGTGCGGTTGGCGAAACCGAGCTTGAAGCGGCCCACCAGCTCCGGGTGGTCCAGCCCGCGCGCCTGCAGGTAAGCCAGCGCCTCGGGCGAAGCCAGCAAGGTCTCGTGGTAATAATCGACGGCCTGGTTCAGCAACGTCTGGTCATCCGCATCCAGGTCCACCGGCGCCGGCAGGCTGCGCACCGTGGCGCGCTTGATCGGCGACTCGCCAGCGGCTAAAGGAAGATCGGCCTTCAGCAACTCCACCGCATGCCGGAACGACACGCCTTTGAACTTCATCACCCAGTCGATCGGCCCGCCGCCAATCTGGCAGCCAAAGCAATGCCACAGGTTCTTGGCCGGAGTCACCACCAGCGACGGCTCGCCGTCGGCATGGAAGGGGCAGCGGCCCAGCCGGTCCTTGCCGCTTTTGCGCAGGGCGATGCCAGCCGCCTCCACCAGGCACTCGACCGACACCTCGCTCTTGAGTTGATCGATCTCACTATCTGAAAAACGTGCCATGGAAGCCGCCTACGCCAAAAACCTGTCAAGGGGGTAAAAGGGAAAATAACTGAGTTGATTATTACTCTCAATACGAGTACAGTCAACTCTTGTTCGAAAAACGGGAGATAAGCTATGCACTCGGCACACCATCACTGGTTCGAGAACATGGCAGCAGACGACAAGGAATTTTTCGTGGCGCTGGGGCAGCGCATGGCGCAGCTCCGGAAGGAACGCGGCTGGACGCAGCAGGAGCTGGCGGAGAAGTTGGGCGTGGCCCAGCAGACGCTGGCCCACTACGAAGTGGCGCGCATCCGCATGCCGGCATCAGTGCTGCCGCAGCTGGCCACCTTGTTCGCCACCTCGATTGATGAACTGGTCGGCCTGGCCCACCAGCAGCGAGCAGGCAAGCGCGGACCGGCGTCCCAGCTGGAACGCAATATCGAACGCATCAGCGAACTCCCCAAGAGCAAGCAGCGCTTCGTCAATGAGATGCTGGAAACGGTGCTGGCCCAGGCTGGCGCCTGAGCATCTCCCCTTAGCAGCTAAAGAAAACCCCGCACAAAGCGGGGTTGGGGCTGCTATTTCTTAATCTAAAGATAAGTCTACTAAGCGCAGAAAATCGGCGAGACTCTAGGCCAGATGATTATGCCATTCCCCTAGCAAGCCCTGCTGCAGGGTGGAGTCCATATCACCATTCTCAATCGCTCCTACAAAGCGGCCATCGAGCTCAAATTCAAACTCTATGCCTTGCTCAAGCGATAAGCGCTGGACGGCCCGCACTATCTGCTCCACTTCCGCCAAATGAAGCAGGTCAACTTCACGAGGCAAATCGTTTGGTGAATACGCAGAATATATTTCGTGTATTCCGCCTAAGGTCTCATCTTGCTCATCCCCTTCGCGGCTTGTAGCGTCGTCTACGACATCAATGAAGCTTGGCGGGCCAATTACCCACTTCCTCTGCGGCGCAAGATCAGTGATCATTTTCTTCACGGCTGCTCGCTTTTCGTCGTCAACATCTTCTGCGACAAAGAATATAAGCCTTTGCCTCGGGTGTTCTTTTGATACAAGTTCATTAACCATACATTAGTTTCCTGGCTTAGGTGGATAGAATGGAATTGCAGACCCAGGACCGCCCGGGTTGTAGCGGAAACCACCAGGCATGTGTGCATTAAGGTGGCGCGTCGCTGCCAACGGCACAGTGATCGGATTACCGCCAATATGGTGCATCGAGATACGCTCCCCCATAAGGCCAGCATCCTCAGGGAAGACACTCACCCAAGCATCATCCACTTTAGGTGTCTGGCCTTTCGCAATTTTGCCACGGTTAGCTGCACTAAGGATGTCGCCGTACCCCAGATCATCCCAATGATCTCGGAGATCCCGCCAATCAGCCGCATTGGTTCGAGTCACACCATTTCGAGTGGAATTAACTGGCCGGTTTTGTGCTGCGGCAGTCGCATTTGCTCCTGCAGAAGAAGGACCATACGGTTGAAGGCCAATTGCTCCTTGTTGGCGGCCGAGTTTTCCGGTAGAACTTACCGGAACCTCTCTGAAACCATACTCGTTTAGGCCCATAGCGCGTGCCCCACCGAAGACCGCCGCGCCGCCAACCATATTTTCGGTGACTCCAGCCACATCTCCTTTGTAAAGCGAAGATCCGACTCCCCAGCCAACCTGGGCAGCCGCAACCGGTGGCAACATACTCACGACATTCTTACCAGTCATAAGCAAGCCATCGCTTGTCCCGACTCCGGTCTCACCAAGCTGAGTTCCCATAGCGCTCAACGGAGTAAGCGATTCATAGTCACCAGTCACCGAACCGTGCAGCATCTTCAGCGAGGCCTGCATTACATCTGCAACCTGCAACATCGGCTCCGCTGCTCCTAAAGCGAGATTTTGTAGTCCATGGCCAACTCCCGTAACGGCGTCCGCCACCACATCGGATACCTCTATCGTGATCGGTGCCGGTTCAGGACGGCTCGCCTGGGCTGCGGCCGAAATGTATTGTCGCTTTGTGTCGTTAAATTTCGCTTCGAGCCTATCGAGTTCAGCAAGCTTCCGTTTTGCGTCTTTAATCAGGATTTCTTCGGCAATTGCATCTTCTTCCTTTCCTTTCCCGCCAAAACTCAAGTGGAGTCGATCCTGAGCCTGCTTTCTGTCGGGGTCACTTAAATAGGCAGTACGCTCAGAACCGCTAAGGAACGAATCGAGTTCGCCACCCAATTTATCAAGCTCCGCCCATGGGTCTCGTGCCTGCGGTTTGTTGGTAGTAGCCAGACTTTCACCCAGCGCATTGCCGAATGCATTTGGCCCGATGCGAAGTCGTAGTCGCATCGGGCGTGGCGCCTTTAGGTACGGCGTTTCTTGGAGCAGCGCCGGATCGGAGCCGGCATTTTTTTCGAAATTTGCGCCGATGTGCGGTTTTTACCCCAGTATCGCTGCAGCTGTTCGAGCAGCCGCAGTCCGGTGTTGAAAAGTGTCAGCCAGTCTTGATCAATAACAAATTGCATAGTTTTCGTGCTCCGGTGAAGTTGTTGCGCCCAAATGCTAGAAGCTTTTGCAGGACGTGGTTGCAGTTTCGGTCTTTCCGATGACGAGTTCCTCTGGTGGGTTTTCCGCTACCCAATCCTATTGTGGGACCAATGGTGAGCGGTATGCGCACCGGGGCGGCTTGCCACCCCGGTGCCGGGGTTGGGGTTGGTTTTGCGTAGCCCTTGACTGACTGACGGCAGCGCGCGGCCGTAAGCGCCGCAGGCGTGCACGCCGTAGCGCTGACCGCTTGATGCGCCCACAAGGCGCACTAACTGGCTTGGCAGCCGCGCAGGGGCGCGAGACATAACGCCTATTCTGTCAACCCGCAGGGCGCGGAGGCGCAGCCGGAGCGATCGACCCAAGGAACGAAGCGCAGCGTAGTGAACGGGGCGATTTGACAGAATGCGGCGTTATGTGGAATTGGGCGCGTAGCGCCCAATTCCCCCCGGAGCGGCTGTGCCTTTGCTGGTGTTGACCTGACTGACGGCGGAGCGCGGCGGCAAGCGCCGTAGGCGCGCGCCGTGTAGCCCACGAACGAACCAAGCGTGGCTTTTTCCTCCCGAAGGCTGGCGGTATCGCGCAGCGACTGATGTCGTCGTTGTTTCGCGCGCGTCCGGAGTCGAGGTGTCAGCGTGTCCGCCAACGCCAGCCTGGCGCGCAAGCTGCCGTGCCCTGCATGTCGCCACTGCACGCCGCGCGGCTTGCGTGCCAGGCGGGTAAGGAGCTGCGACCGTGGCGTCCTGTTGGCGTGTCCCGTTACTGGGTAACGCGCCGATCAGATCGGCGTCAGTACCCGGTCCAGGAGCGCCGTCAGCGGCCCAAGTTGGCAGTTGTAGGCAGCAATGTTCGCCTCCAGCCACTCCGTGCGACCAATCGGCGCCCAGCGCAGCTGGTAGCCGGCATTGATGCTGATCACTTCAAACAGCACGCGCTGGGCGCGTCCATTGCCGTCCCGGAAGGGATGGACGACATTGAGTTCGCAGTAGTAGTGCGCCAGCCGGGCCACGAAATGCTCGCGCGGCAGGTCAACGAGGTAGTTCTCTTGCGCCAGCTGTCGAAAGAGCTTGTCCGCCTCCGGCTCGACCCGGCTCACGTTGGCGAAACGGGTGCTGCCTTTGCTGATGTCGACCGATCTCAGCTCTCCTGCCCACTCATAAACGTCCTGGAACAGGAAGCGGTGAATGCCGCGCAAGGCGGACAGGGAAATATCGTCGAAGTCGGGTTTGAACTGCTCGATGCGCGCCTGGGTCAGCTCGACTTCAGCCGCTTCCAGGGCGGCCTCGTCGGTGAGGCCAAGCTTGTTGATCAGTACGTCGGAGCCGGGGTAGCAATACTGCGTGTCGCCACCGGTGCCGTACTTATCGACCATGTTTGGTCTTGAGCGCGGCCGTGGTCGGCGCTGGCTTGGTGGTAGCCGCCGGGCGTGGGGTCAGCCCCTCCAGGCGCAGGCTCGCGCGGTAATTCTCGGTGCGCAGCTTCATAAAAGCCTGGAGTTTCATTTCTTTTGTCAGCATTGCAACATCCTTGGGAAGCGATAAAGTCATTGTAGCGCACTCACCGGCGCCGGAAGTAAGCGTCCCACTCAGGCGAATCGGGCTTCATTGTGGCCAGAATGCGGTCATCCTCGGCGGTAATGAAGCGTTCCAGGATCTCACGTTGCGTTACGCCGTAACGGGCTGCCAATCTGGCCAGGGCCAGCGAAGCCTCGGTGGTCAGCCAGGTGTTGAGGCGTCGTTCACCGTTACCGGCGGGGCCGGCGTTGTGGCGGCGGGCTCGGTAGGCGGCTTGTCGTTCGGCTGCGGTGGCGGCCATGATGCGTCCTTTCGAAGTCTGTTACTGCGTAACGCGCCAGTGGCGCGTCACAAATCCTTGTCCTCGTCCTCACCCTCGGCGTCCAGCGCGGCCAGGAAGTCCGCTGTCGCGTCTTCAGCCTCGGGTTGAGAGGTAATCGCGTCCGGCGTCGCTGGCGCGCTCCTGTGCCTTCTCAGCGCGCCAGGGTGGGTGGTGGCGTGCACCTTCTGCAACTGCCGGATCGCCACCTGGGCGTAAATCTGCGTGGTCGACAGCTCGGCGTGGCCCAGCATGGCCTGGATAAAACGGATATCGGCGCCGTTCTCCAGCATCAGCGTGGCCATGGTGTGCCGGAACAGGTGGCAGCCGCCATGCTTGCCTAGTTCAGCCCGTTTCACGTACGAGGCCACGTGCGACGACAGCCAGGTCGGCGACAGCCCAAGCCCTTCCTGACCGAGAAATAGCGTGGCATCTTTCGTGTTCCAGGCCAATTGCGGCCGGCTGCGGTCCAGGTATTCCTGCACCCAGTGCAAAGCCCGTTCACCCAATGGCAGCAAGCGGTCCTTGCGTCCCTTGCCCTCGCGGATCAGCACCACGCACTTGTCCACGTCGATGTCGCCCACCTCCAGGCGGGATATCTCCATGCGCCGCATGCCGGTGGCGTACAGCACTTCCATCATGGCGCGGTCGCGCAGGCCAATAGGTGTGGTGGTGTCGGCCAGGACCAGCACACGCTCCACCTCGGCGACGGACAGCACATGGCGCGGCAGGCGCCGGATGGCACGCGGCAGCTCGATCTCCGAAGCCGGGTTGGCCGGTATCTGCCCGGTGCGGGTCAGCCACTTGAAAAAGCCTTTCAGGGGAATGATCTTGCTGCGCCGGCTCGCCACCGACAGCGGGGCGCCGTCCTTCTTGCGGTAGTGGTGCAGATAACGCTGGTAACGCTCCAGCACGGCCTGGCTGACATGCTCGGGATGGGTGACGGCGCGCACATCGGCCCAGGCGATGAAGTCGCGGATGTAGCGCTCCGAGCTGTACAGCCCCGATTCCGTGCTGCCGATGCTGCCGCGGTATTCGATAAAGCGGCGCATGGCGGCATACAGGCCCCGCGCGTCGCGCGGGTCGCCCACTGGCTTCGCGAAGCCTTTGCTGCCGCGCTTCCGATAGACCGTGCCGATGGCGCTCACGTCATTCTCCGGCTACGACAGGACCGGCGCCGTTGGCATAGATTATTGCGCTTTGCACGAATGCCTCGCCAGCAGCCCCCTCATCGAGCAAGAGCGCCCGTGGTTGCAGGCTTTCCGCTCCCTGGAGCTGACCCCGACCAGCCCCCGACCAAGGGCCGACCGGGGGCCGACCAGACCCCGACCGATCCACCGGATACCCCGACCGATCCCCGTCGTAGCCATGTTTTTTACCCAAAACAGTCACATCCAGCAGCCCGCACAGGTGCTTGCCGTCGCCCTGGCCGTCGTACACCAGCTCGTAGTCAAAGCTAGTGCCGCGCCGGTGCACCGCCAGGTATTCCAGGTCGGCCAGGCGGGCCAGGTGCAATTTGAGCTGGGTATCGCCCCAGTGCAGCGCATCGCGCGCCTGCTTGCGGGTAAAGCGCACCTCGCGCACAGGCAGCGCCTGCGCCTTGGCGTTATCGACCACCCAGGCTTGCAACTGGCTCAGCAGGCGCCGCGTCTGCGGCGGCAGTTCATCCAGCGTGCGGCCCAGCACCTCGTGCGCGATCTGGTTGGCCAGGGCGATGTCGGCCTTGGTCGCCTCGATGTAAGCCAGGCTGCGGCCGCGATGCTCCACCGTCTTGATCGGCCGCTGATGCTGGTGGATCAGGGCAATGGCCCGGATCAGGGTCAGGTACTTCATGTGGTCGCGCCGGGTACGCGTTTTGTCATCGAGGAAGGTCAACTGATCGGCATACGGGTTCACCACCAGCACCGGTTTCAACAGGCGCTGCGCGTTCTGGTGCAAGGCGATCAAGGCTTCCTTGTCGCTGGACGCCAGCAAGCCTTCCAGCGTCTGCTTCATGCGCTGGCGTTCATGGATCAGCCTGGTCTGCTCGCGCGACTCGTTCACCGACAGCACCAGGCAGCGGTTCATCAGCTCCTCGTCGATGTCGATGGCCGTGGTGGTCATCATCAGCATCACCGGCCCCTTCACCTTGTACTGCTTGGTCACCAGGTTGCCGCTCGCCTCGTCCTTGCCGGTGCTGGCCATGGTCAATTCGCCATCCGACTGCAGCAGCTTCAAGGCATAGGCCGCCTGGCGCACGCCTTCCTCTTCCGCGATGGCCAGGATCTTGTGCTGCATATCCGTCTCGCCCAGGTAGAACAGGGATTGCCCCGTCATCGCGCTGTACTGCACCTTTTCCTCGGGCGGCACCATGGCCAGCACCGCATCCATCAGGCTCGATTTGCCGGCCGCGCTGGACGACTGGATAAGGATCGCCAGCGGGGTATCGAGCTTGCGCGACACGGCCGCCAGGTAGCCCGCCAGCAGGTTGTTGGCTTCGCCCACCACACCGCAGCGTTCCATGTCCGACGCGATGCGCCGCATCAGGTCCGGCCCCTGCAGCAGGTCGAGCGCCGCGCGCTCATCCTCAGCCGACATGGCCGGCAAGGTCGTCTTCGGGCCGGCGTTCAGCGTGATCAGGTCGTCTTGCAGGCTCTCCAGCTTCATCAGCACATGGCCGATATCGCGCTTGATCGCCTCGTCCGGCAAGCCCAGTTCAATGGCGGCCTGGCGGATATAGGCGGCGCGGCCGCGCGCCGCGTACAGGTCCAGCGTGTCGACGTGGTAACCGCCATCTTCGCCACCCTCCATCACGCGCCGCACCTGCAGGTTGACCCGCATCTGCTCTGGCGACAGGTTTTTCTTCCAGCCGCGGATGCGCCACTGGCGGTCGCCCTGGTCCAGCAGCAGCTCGTCGCCGGCCGGCGGCGGCTCGACCTCCGGCAGGTCGGCGGCTAAAGGAAGAACCGGGTCGGCCGCCGGCGCCGGCTCGGGCTCCACGCGCGAGCGCCCAATCCACTCGGCCTGGCGCAGCATCAGGCCCAGACTGTGCTGGGGCGGCGTCATCTTGCGCGCCGTGCTGTTGGCATCCATCCCCTTCGGAAAATGCACGCGCAGCGCCTCGATGCCTTCGCCGATCAAGCGCTCGCCCAGTTTCTCGGCAGCCCGGTCGCCCGCCTCGTCGCGGTCGTAAGCGATCAGCACGCGCGTTACGCCGTAACGCTTAAAGGCGGCCAGGTGGTCGTCCGTAAAGCCCTCGACGCCGTAGGCCGCCGTCACGTTGGTAAACCCGGCGCACCAGAACGTCATGGCGTCGATCAGGGCTTCGCACAGAATCACCTCGCCACCAGCGTTGGCCAAGCCGCTCTCGTTCCAGACGCCCCGATGCGGGCCTGGCAGGTACAGGTGCAGCGGCGTGCCCTTGCGCAGGTCGTCGCGCACCTTGCGGCCGTACACCTCGGTCACGTTGCCCAATTCATCGAACACCGGCACGATCAGCGAACCGCTGAAATGCTCATGCCCGCTCTCACGGTAAATGCCCACCTTCTGAAGGCGAGTTCGGATATCGGCGCCGGCCACGCGCTGCTTGTTCGGAAGGCGCAAGCCCAGTGTGCGGTTGGCGAAACCGAGCTTGAAGCGGCCCACCAGCTCCGGGTGGTCCAGCCCGCGCGCCTGCAGGTAAGCCAGCGCCTCGGGCGAAGCCAGCAAGGTCTCGTGGTAATAATCGACGGCCTGGTTCAGCAACGTCTGGTCATCCGCATCCAGGTCCACCGGCGCCGGCAGGCTGCGCACCGTGGCGCGCTTGATCGGCGACTCGCCAGCGGCTAAAGGAAGATCGGCCTTCAGCAACTCCACCGCATGCCGGAACGATACGCCCTTGAACTTCATCACCCAGTCGATCGGCCCGCCGCCAATCTGGCAGCCGAAGCAATGCCACAGGTTCTTGGCCGGGGTCACCACCAACGACGGTTCGCCGTCGGCGTGGAAGGGGCAGCGGCCCAGCCGATCCTTGCCGCTTTTCTTCAAGACGATGCCGGCCGCCTCCACCAGGCGCTCGACCGATACCTCGCTCTTGAGTTGATCGATCTCACTATCTGAAAAACGTGCCATGGAAGCCGCCTACGCGAAAAACCTGTCAAGAGGGTAAAAGGGAAAATAACTGAGTTGATTATTACTCTCATTACGAGTACAGTCAACTCTTGTTCGAAAAACGGGAGATAAGCTATGCACTCGGCACACCATCACTGGTTCGAGAACATGGCAGCAGACGACAAGGAATTTTTCGTGGCGCTGGGGCAGCGCATGGCGCAGCTCCGGAAGGAACGCGGCTGGACACAGCAGGAGCTGGCGGACAAGTTGGGCGTGGCCCAGCAGACCCTGGCCCACTACGAAGTGGCGCGCATCCGCATGCCGGCGTCGGTGTTACCGCAGCTGGCCACCTTGTTCGCCACCTCGATTGATGAACTGGTGGGCCTGGCCCACCAGCAGCGCTCAGGCAAGCGCGGACCGGCCTCCCAACTGGAACGCAATATAGAACGCATCAGCGAGCTCCCCAAGAGCAAGCAGCGCTTCGTCAATGAGATGCTGGAAACGGTGCTGGCCCAGGCTGGTGCCTGAGCATCTTCCCTTAGCAGCTAAGAAAAACCCCGCACGAGCGGGGTTTGGGGCTGCTTTTCTCTCAGAATTAGAGAGTATGCAGAACGAAGTGGACTAACGTAGCCTCAAAATAAAACCAGCCACATGACCTATGCTGCCCTCATGAGCCGCTTAGCTTGTTGGCGGGCAGCTTGGCTCATCACCTTATTGTTCGAAAATCGCTCAAGCTCATCCTTCAAGTGAGGAAGAATACCTGCATCCACAGTAAGCCATGCCAACGCTTTAGTGGGCCAATACTCCGAAAAAGCAGTTCCCAGGGTATGCCTGATAAGTGGAAGCGTTGGGAAATCTAAGATTGCATCGGCCAACGTAGGATGGGCTGCCGCCGCTTTCCGAAGGAATGAGAACAGCGTCCCGTGCTCAAGCTCCAAGATCGGTTCCAGCGGCACGAAGCTACTTGGAAAGTCAAAATAAAAGACTTCCCGATCCGATCGCCGCATACACCACGCGCCACGCGTATCCACCCCAAGCAGAAGCTCGCCTAGCTTAACTAGCCAACAGTACTGGTCATCCGCAACAGCCGGATCTAATAGTTCAATATTCATCATTTCCCCCAATTCTGATGGTTCACAGGTTTCCCTACGCGCGAGCTGAGCCAGGTTTGGAACTGCGCTCGCACAGGATCGGTCCAATTCTGCCCATAATGCCCACTATTCTCAGTCGTCAGGAATTCACCGTTCGGCCCACGTGTAAAAGTACCTCCGACAACAACTTTTTCATCCGATGCATTAATCGACTGGGCAAGCTGTTGGTGCGGCGATCCATCGAACTGACCTCTGGCTGGTCGTCCAGCAACAAATGTACTGGTGGCAGGATCATAAACGAACTCAACGCCACCACCAGCTGGGTAGTAATTCTTCAGCGCGGCAGTTGATGTTTCGTTCGTGATCCCGATGGTTCCTTTGACTGGCCCCGAACCACCAGTTCCTGGCCAACCACCACCAATCCGATATGCCGCGTGACCTGCCTTTGTCGTTGGCAGCACATTACTCGTCGCTATGCGTGGTCCACGCACATTCGATCCACCAAACGCTCCAAGAGCATCCTCTTTGAACTGTGCAGGGAAATTCCGTGCTGCGCTCGGCATACCAAGAACTCCCTCAGTATGCCCCCGTTGGTAGACGCTCCTCCAAGCGGTGGTAAGTTGCGCCTTAGTCGCCGGATCAACACTCTTGTCCCTCTGCTTTGCCTCAACAAGGCCCAGCATGTCCCAGACTGCAGCGCCCTCATACTTTGTGCCTTGCGGTGCGAATGCCATATCAAATGCTTGGCGAGCAATCTCGCTTGGCTCATGGACTGATGCTTGACGGCTTTCCTCCAGCTGCATTTGCCCCAGTGCCCACATACGGTTGGTCGTTCTGGTGACCACAGGAACCATCGTCCCGTCTGCATAGGTCGTGGTTGTCTGTCGATCGGCACCTTGATCCTGTCGGCCGATGCCACCTGGATATGCCACAAGTGGCGTGCCGTCATTCGATGGGCCTGCCGGTCTTACAGTGGCAGGGAGCGTATTCCCAAGGCTTCCCGAAGGATCTACGACAACATCTGGATCAATGGTGTCATTGACTGGGCCGGCACTCGTCCGAATACCGCCAAGGTTGAAGCCACCACCAGTGGTGCGCCACCCCATGCCATGCTCATTGCGGCCGCCAATGGTGATCTTCGACTGGTTTTCACCTTCGCCACGCATCTGCGCCGCCAAGCTGCTCCCCAGCGCATTGCCGAATGCATTGGGGTCATCTGCCTAGAAAAGACTAAATGACAGACGTGCCCCGATTCGCAGCTTCAATCCAACTTTTGATTCGGTCGGGCCGATGGATCAGTTACAGAGGGTGGCCCATCGTGAGCGGAATCAAGTGGGCCAAGTTTCCGGATTCGCCAATGTTCGCGTGTTTGTACGAACTCGGCGCGCCAAAGAGCTGGCCTGAACGTCGTTCGCCCTTCAGGCCATTCATCCTTATATTCAAACCAAACCACGTCGCTAGCAACTCCAATTGCTGTCACCCAAGTGGGGGGCCAATGGGGCGAACTTGCGCGCCAAAGTGTCAGAATCCTGGAAGCAAGAGATAACCTCATTGGCAAATCACGCCACGTCTTACCACTATCGGAACTGTGACGAATGCGTAGTCTTTTCCAGTCGCCCGTCCAGCCAGGACTCGATGAATCGTCGATCCAAGCTTGAATGATCTTTCCATTTGGCGTGCTTTCTTCGAACCTCATACTCATTATTACCTCTGCCATGGTAAGTTATACATCTGTCGCGCCCCCCAACGTCCAGCATAATCGCCAGCCAAGCCACCTGCGACGCCACCAACGATGGATGCACCAATTACAGCCCAACCGAGCGGATTACTGCCAAGCGCCATAACAGCCAGTCCTGCCCCAGCCATTCCGAGCGCTGCGCCAAGAACCTGTCCGGATACCTCTTGTGCCGCTACGTACCCTTTCTGCCCTTCTGGTGCATTTTGAACTGCGTTATACCCTTTCAATCCGCCAATTACCATTCCTGCGGGCCCCACGACTCTGCCAGCCCAAGCGAATCCAGTAGCCCACGCGTTGCTTGATCCAGCCTTAGTCGCGACTAGCCTCGCCAATTCAATTGGATCAGCTTCCTTCTTACGATAGTTTGCAAAATACTCTGCAACTTCTTTAGTTTTATCTAAAGCCTTAGAAATTTGATATCCACTCCAGGTTAGCCTTTGCTGCGTGGCCTGCCTGACGGCGTTTCGGGTTTCTGAAGCCGTCCACGCCGCATCGGTAGCATGACGTACATCGTTGAAGATCCATGCGTTGTTAATGGACTGAATTGCTTGCTGCGATGCCTGCTTGATCGCGCTGGTGTAACGTGCGCGCTGGAATGAATCCCACGACTGCATTGCGCCGCTAAACATATTTTGCGGGATATACCAAGGGATCGAACTGGTTTGATTAGGTGCTTCAGCCGCATCTCCTGTCGCGGTTACAACAGGAGCAATTGCAGCCCGCTCCGAATCCACACCTCTGGCTACGTTTCCTGGATTCGATGATGAAAGTCCATTGAGTTCACCAACGATGCGCGCCATCTCTGCACTTCGCAGTGCCGCAACTTCCGGGTCGCCGATCTCTGGTCGATAGGTGAAGCTCGCGACGTCCGACGTTAGCCGCTCAACGGTCTGAACAGAGTAACCTGGCATTCCCCCGTTTAGACGGACACTTCGGAAAGGTATGATGTCACCTACGGAGGTTTTGTATGAAGCGGGAACGCAGGAATTTCACAGAAGAGTTTAAGCGAGAAGCGGTCAAGTTGGTCGGCCAGCCTGGAGCCAGCAGGGCCGGTATAGCTCGAGACCTAGGGATTGGGCCAAACCTGCTTGGCCGTTGGTGCCGTGACGCTGCAGGCATCAGTAAGTCGAGACCTGCAGGCACTGAGAAGGTATCGCTGGACGAATACGAGCGCATGCGCCGTGAACTGGCCAAGGTGAAGACGGAGCGAGACATATTAAAAAAAGCGCTCGGGTACTTCGCTGCCGAGCCCAAGTGAAGTATGCCTTTATTGCCCGCCATCGGGCGGTGTGGCCAACCCGGACCATGTGCCGCCTACTTGGCGTTTCAGCTAGTGGCTTCTACGATTGGCTGGAGCGGGCGCCGAGCAAACGTGAAATGGAGAATCAGAGGCTTCAGCATGCAATCCGTGTCAGCCATGAGGCAAGCGATAGCACCTATGGATCGCCGCGTGTTGTGCGAGACCTTTGGGACCAAGGCGAGACGTGTAGCGAGAATCGCGTGGCCAGGCTAATGCAGAAGGCCGGCATGAAAGCACGCCATCGACGCCGCCGGCATCCTGGTCAAGTTGTTGGAGAAGTTCACGCGATCGCACCGAACCTGCTGGATCGCCAGTTTGAAGCTAGCGCACCGGACCAGAAATGGGCAGCTGACTTTACCTACGTGTGGACTGGGGAGGGCTGGCTCTTTGTTGCGGTTGTCCTCGACCTGTATTCGCGTCGCGTTGTCGGCTGGTCGATGCAGCCAACAATGACGTCGCAGTTAGTCATGGATGCGCTCTTAATGGCGGTATTCCGCCGTGGCCGCCCGAAGGAAGTGCTGCATCACAGCGACCAGGGCTCCCAGTACACGAGCGAAGACTTTCAGAACCTGCTTGAAGCCCACGGCATCATATGCAGCATGAGCCGGCGGGGAAATTGCTGGGACAACGCCGCGATGGAGAGCTTTTTCTCGACACTGAAAACAGAACGGCTAAACAGGAAGCACTACCGGACTCGCGACGCCTTGCGCGCCGACGTATTCGATTATATTGAAAGGTTCTACAACCAGAAACGCAGACACTCAACACTGGGCTACGTCAGCCCGGTACAATTCGAAGCCCACACACTTAAATGCGCCTAAGTGAAGTGTCCGTCCAATCGGGGGAATGCCAACCCTCGATCGAAGGAATTTGGTTCGGAGACGTTAAGACCAGCAACCGATTGTCATCTGGATTCGTGCTCTTGGAAATCAATGTCCCATCAGTCAGGGTTCTTCCTGAATCGGTCCAAGGGGTGCCAGAAATTGTGATGGAAGTGGAAGCCGACTTCGAGCTTCCGACAGGACCCAAACTAACAAACCTCTCGCCATTGGCTTGAACATCCGCCATCACCTCGTCAACGCGCTTGTCCATCCAAGCCAGCTTCGCCCTTTGATTGGCCGACTCCTGCATCGACTGCACCATGCTACTACCCAGCGCATTGCCGAATGCATCTGTCGCCACCTGAGCTACGCTTATCTTCCCTCCACGCATAGCAGCGGTTGCGGTCCCCGCTGCAAATCCGACAAGAGAGGCTTTGAACAATCGCTCGCCCCAATCCATCTGGGCGACGGCAACTTTATCATTAAGGTTCAGCCCATCCCCCATGGCCTTGCCCACTGCGCTACCGACTGCGGCTGCTACGACCCCGCGCCACTTGAATCCGTTCTGAAGGCCCAGCACGATGCTGACGCCTTGTGTCATTGCATTGCTCAACGCACCTCTCATCGCTGCGCCGGCAATACCCTCGCCCACTCCGCTCATCCCAGCAGTGATCGCAGCACCGATACCGGAAACCGCGACCTGTTTCCAACTGAACTTGGACTGGTACCCCATGGCGACCGAGGCGCCTTGAGTGATGGCACTGCCGACCATCGCGCCGGCCGCCGCCCCCGCCATACTTGCCGCAGTGGCAGCGGCCCCCGTCCACGCCGCCTCGGCTGCAAGTTTCGCTGCCCACTCCTGGCCGTATATGGTCGCGACAACGATCACAACAACGGCGACAATTTGCCCAACCACACCGCATCCCTTGCTGCCCGCCGGGGCAGCTGGGATCGGCATTGCAGGCGTGGTATTACCAACCGCATCGGCCGCGTCGTACGGCTTGAAGGTCTGGTAGTCGTTGCGGACCGTATTCACGCGCGCTGGAATACGCAGCGTCTTGCCGACAGCGAGCTGCTCGTCACCTGCCATGCCGTTGGCGTCGGCGATCAGGTACCACAGCTTGCTGTCACCCCAAAGCGCTTGCGCGATGCTCGATGGCGTCTCGCCGCTGCCGCGCACCACGTAGGCGCTTGGCGGCGCCGACAGGCCACTGGCGGTCGCTGGCTGGTAGGTGTTGACGAAGCTGGCGTCGTAATCGTTCACCTTGCTGCGGCCCAGCAGTTGGCCGTTGACGATCAAGGAGTACGTATCGAGCCCGCCGTCATTCCTGATCAACATCTGGCCGTTGACATCGTTGATGAAGGTGCGGGACTTCTCTACCGCGTCGTCCGGCTTTTCAATGACTTTGACGGCGAAGCCATTGCTGTCGTATTGGGTCGTGGTGTATGAGATCCCATCTGCGTTGCGCGCCGATGCGAGCGATTCTTTCGCCGTATCAAACCAAAGGTAGTCCGTGGTGAACTGCGTGACCGGTCCGCCGTTAGGCGGCACGACAATGTAGCCGCGCAGGTTGCCCGCCTTGCTGTAACCGATATGCGTCCCGTCGATCACGTAGCCGGTAACCATCTTGAAGAAGATGTCGTCCAGGGCGTTGTTGCCCAGGTCGCGCATCTTCTGGCGCGTCATGCGGCCTGCGGCGTCGTATTCGGTAATCCGGTATTCCTTGGCCAGCTTCCATTCGTCCATCAGCCAGCCCCAGGTCGCGTCTGCGTCGACGCCGGAGCGCACCACGCGGCCTGCGCCATCGTAATAACGCAGGTCGATCAGGTTTTCATCGCGGAAGGTCTGCTGCAGGCGGCCCGCGCCGTCATATTCGAATCGTTCGGTGACCACCGCGTTCGAGGCGTGGTACTTGTCGCTGGTACGATTGCCGGCCCAGTCGTAAGTGATTTCGTGGCTGCCCTGGCCAAATTGGGCAATCTGGCGCGTGTTCCCTGGAAGGAGTTCGAACGTGACTATGCCATCGACCAGGGTCTGGCGATTCATCGCATCGAACTTGTTCATTACCCAGCGCTCGTTTTCCTGCCCGCTGTCGTTCGTGTACGTCGTGCGGACTGTCTCCCTGTTGCCAGCCGCATCATAAGTGATCTGCAGGTCGAAACGGCCATCACCGACGTGGACCATACGGCCCAGCTGGTCGTATTCGATGGAATTGTTCTGCACCACCCGGCCACCTGCTTCCGTCCTTTCGCGCAGGTGGTTGCCGGCCAGGTCGTAGGCGTAACTGGTCACCTTGTTGTTGGTAAGGTCGTCGATCCGCATCAGGCGGTCGCCATCATAGGTGTATTTCAGGTTCTGGCCCGGCAGCGTGCCGCGCTCGGGCGAAGTCTGTGTCGCCAACTGGCCGAGGCCGGTGTACGTGTAGGTCGTCCTGACGTTACCGCCGTTGGTATGCGAGGCAAGCCGCCCGGTGAGCGGGTCGTACTCCCAGTACTGAATGCGCGGGCCGCCGTCGTCCATCATCACCATGGCGGTCTTGTGGCCAAAGGCGTCATAGGCGTAGGAGGTGGTCACGCCTACCTGGTCGACTTCGGCCAGGATATTGCCGGCGTGGTCGTAACGCACCACACGCTTGCCGTTCATGCCGTCCGTGGTCACCGTGCGGCGGCCAAGCTCATCGTATGCATACGACTCGGCCACTTCGCCTTCTGCGTTCAGTTGTCCAGCCCACAAGCTGCCATTGCTGTCTTCGTAGGTATGCCAGGTTTCGGCAAAGTTGGAGACTTTGCTTAAATGGGCCAGGTGATCATAGGCGTATTGGGTGTGGACGCTTCGGTCTGCACTGGTAAAGGTAAACATGTCGGTGCGGTCACCAAACATGCTGTATTTGTACTCGATCAGGCCACCGTCGGCGTGATGTTCTTCACCCAGCTGGCCATCGGCGTCATAGACCTTGCGCTGCAGGTTAAGGCGGCCATCCCGTTGGCCGACTTCGCGGCCGGCTTCATCGAAATAGGTTTCGCCCAGATAGCGCACTTCGCCAAGGGCACTGTCCACTGCCTCCTGCTTGACCATCTGGTTATTGTCGTTATAGCTATAACGGATGAACCAGTCCGGATTGCGGGGATCGGACACTTCCAGCACGTTGCCCCAGCGGTCCAGACGCTGCATGCTGGTTGCGCGCACATTCTGCTCGACCGGTCCGGCCGTGCTGCCAAGGTATTTGACAGTGCGTTTGCCCGCATCATCAATGGTGACCTGCACCTGGGCAGTTTCCGCTCAGAACAGCCAGACCCGCCTTTTGATCAGATGTCCAAAAGACAGACCTGGCATTGGCCCACTGGCTCACAGACTACGAGAGGATACGAGCAAGACACGAACTGGATACGGGACTGTCTTTGCCGCCCCCTCACGAATAGCATGCTTGCTTTTGGCAGCAGCCCCTCTCGCGCCCCCGCTATTGTCCAATTACATTGGGGGCAAAAATACTTCCACTACGACTTCGCCAGTTAATCGATCGACTTTGGCGCAGCTTATCACCTTTGCATCCTGAGGCCTATCCGTTGCAATATATAGTTCAAAAACACCCTCTGTATCTGTTATCCCCGACCCTAGAGTGAGATTCCTTTCTTCCTCCGGGGTCGGAGGTACATATCCGACCAAAGCCGCCTTGGTGGCTTCCTTGGCTATCGCCTCCATCTCGGAAAGATTCAACTTGCGCCTTCTTTCAATTACCATGGTTTCCACCCATCCAAACAATCACCTGCTGGTGTAAATACTCCCTGTTGTCCAGTCGAGTTGAAAATCGCACTTCGCTGACTGCCCATGGCACCAAGTACAGCGCGATCGCCAGGCGATGAGCGTAAAACACTTACATCAAAACCAGGGTGAACATGTGACGACCACCGCCAACCCAGTGCAGCCAGGTCTGCTCCAATTTGCGGCGTAATCGGAACTGATTCCGCATCACCACGATAGATCAAACTACGGCCCCCAAGGAGAACAGTAAGCGTACAGTCACCACCGTCTGGACCGTCTAGCAGGTCCCAGCCATGATTGAATTTTGGCACAGCAGTTGTGCCCACAAATTTGATTATGGACACGAATTTTCAACCAGTCATTCAGCGCGCGCCGAGAGGTAATTACCGGCGCCACTCCCTGGAGTTTAAGCGCAGGCTCGTCGCGTTGACCTTGGAGCCTGGCGCCTCGGTCGCTCGCATAGCGCGCGAACACGGCGTGAACGCAAACCAGGTGTTCAGTTGGCGCAAGTTGTTCGAGGCGGAACTGCCGGTGCCCGATGGGTCAACGCAGGAGGCTGCGTTGCTGCCGGTGATGTTGGCGGCGCCAACAACAGCGCCAGTGCCGGAACAGCCCAACACCGGTGCCATGACGCTGGAGATTGGGCGTGTGAGATTGCGCATTGACGGTCAAGCAGATCCCTCTACGTTGGCGCAAATACTGGATCGGGTGCTGCGATGATCGGCCTACCGGCGGGAACCAAAGTCTGGCTGGCGGCCGGCACCACCGACATGCGCAGCGGATTCAACGGCCTGGCTGCGAAGGTAGAGACCGCGCTGGCGGAAGATCCATTTAGCGGCCACGTGTTTGTGTTCCGTGGCCGGCGCGGTGATTTGATCAAATTGTTGTGGTGGACCGGCGACGGCTTGTGCCTGTTGGCCAAACGGCTTGAGCATGGCCGCTTCATCTGGCCACAGGCCAGCAGCGGCAGTGTGGCACTGACGCAGGCGCAGTTGTCGATGCTACTGGAAGGCATTGACTGGCGCCGGCCCGAGCGAACTTGGCGCCCACAGTCGGCCTTGTAAACATGACAGCATTCTCGTAAACTGAGACGCATGCTGACCGCCACCGATCTCCCTGACGACATTGCCGCCCTGAAGGCAATGCTGTTGGCGCGCGACGAGCAAGTGCAGCGCCTGACGGCGCAGCTCGACACCCGCGCGGCAGAGATTGAACACCTGAAGCTGTTGATCGCCAAACTGCAGCGCATGCAGTTTGGCCGCCGTTCCGAAAAGTTGGAACGCCAGATCGAGCAGCTGGAGTTGAAGTTGGAAGACCTGGAGGCTGAAACGGGCGCCGCCGAAGAGGCCGAACCAGAGTCCAACCCGCCAGCGCGCCGCAAGGCGGCGCGCAAGCCGTTGCCAGATCATCTGCCACGCGATGAATGCGTGCATACCCCGGAGGTAGATGCCTGCCCGGCATGCGGCGGCGGCTTGCGCCACCTTGGCGAGGATGTATCGGAGCAGTTGGAATATGTGCCAGCCAGCTTCCGCGTGGTCCGCCACGTGCGTCCGAAGCTGGCCTGCAGCTGCTGCGACGTCATCGTGCAGGCACCTGCGCCAAGTCGGCCGGTGCAACGAGGGATTGCTGGCCCTGGCCTGCTGGCTCACGTGCTGGTGGCAAAGTACGCTGACCACCTGCCGCTGTATCGCCAGAGCGTGATCTATGCGCGCGAAGGCATCGAGTTGGATCGTTCGCTGCTGGCCAATTGGGTTGGCGCCGCTAGCAGCTTGCTGCGCCCCTTGGTTGATGCGGTTCGGTGCCACGTATTTGCCGCCACCAAGCTGCATGCTGATGACACCCCAATTCCGGTGCTTGCACCTGGAAACGGTACAACGCGCACGGCACGCCTGTGGACCTATGTGCGCGATGATCGTGCCAGCGCATCGGCGGTGCCGCCGGCTGTCTGGTTTGCCTATAGCCCAGATCGCAAAGGCATCCACCCGCAAACCCACCTGGCCCAATTTAAAGGCATCCTTCAGGCCGATGCGTATGCCGGCTTCGATGCCATCTTCGACAGCGGCCAGGTACGCGAAGCCGCGTGCTGGGCGCACGCGCGACGCAAATTCCATGACCTGCATGTGGCACGGCCATCGACCGTGACCACCGAGGCGTTGCGGCGTATCGGCGCGCTCTATGCCATTGAAGCCGAGATCCAGGGCCAGCCACCGGATCTGCGGCGCGACGCTCGATTGCTGCGCGCACGCCCCTTGCTGGACGATCTTGAACGCTGGCTGCGCGCCACGCTCACCACCTTGTCGAACAAGTCCGACACGGCCGCTGCCATCACGTACTCGCTCAAGCTGTGGCCAGCGCTGACCCGCTATTGCGATGATGGCCAGATCGAGATCGACAACTCGGCCGCAGAGCGCGCCCTGCGCGGCGTTGCCCTGGGTCGCCGCAACTACCTGTTTGCCGGTGCAGACAGCGGCGGCGAACGCGCAGCCGCCATCTATGCGCTGATCGGCACGGCCAAGCTAAACGGTGTCGACCCCGAAGCTTGGCTGCGCTATGTGCTGGCCCACATCGCCGACCACCCCGTCAACCGCGTTAACGAGTTCCTGCCTTGGAACTGCGCGGCGCAGCTCGCACCTTCCAATTAACTACACGCCGCTTCCCAGCGGTGTGTTCACATCATCAGGGAAGTAGGCGCTTCATTCAATACGGTATTGAACGGACGCTTACGGAGAACATCGCGAATTCATCTCCGGTCTGAGCCGTCAACGCTGCCAAAGCCTTCTGACCAAAGGACTTATGGACGATTGTGTTCGAGCCGAACTCTGGAAGCTGATCCAGTACAGCACGTTGGCGCGCATTCAGGTCTCCCATGCCGCGTGCAATAGCAGCTGGGTTACCAGTAGCGGGATTGGATGCGATCATTGGTGCTGAGCTATTTGCCCCATTTATTCTGTCGATATAACTGGGACACCCGCCATCAGCATCCGCTCTTTTACCTCACGATAAATATCATTATCTTCAATTGCAAGAATACAATTCTTCACGCCATTAACGATTACATACCTTGCCTCTTTTTCTATGAGGCGTAGTTCCACTCCAGACTCCTTGCATTTTTTCTCAAGACTAACGGCAACATCCATACTTATCACATTCAAACTGACGGACGTCATACCTTTCAATTTTAATAGCAGTTCGGCTGTTGGCACTTTCGCGTACTCTGACGAAATGTTTTTCAACTTCAAAACATCTTTTCCAGTGACACCATTTTCAAAAAATATCACCGCTTCAATCTGTTTCGGCAACGGTCTCAAATGCCACTCTGGCGCAGACCCATCCCAGAGATACGAATAATTATCAATTTCTGCTTTACTCATGAAATTCTCCTGCAAAGCACAATTTGTAGCGATTTTTCACAATTTCTCACAATAAAGTCAAGAGCCATCATTGCCCCGGCTTTTTGGGAATCCAGATACTCTTTGTTGGATCAGAGTACAGTAATCCATTTCCGTTACTCAGATCACGTCCCAAACCAAACCTTACCGTCACGTTCCTATCAACTGGAATAATTAATGAACTTCTTTGCGGAGATCCTATACTTTGCAAGTATTCCATAACGGCCATATCGGCATCGCTAGCATAACGAGCGCCACCTGCCCCATTTATTCCAGGATGACTATGATTGATAAGCATACGATCTGCTTCCAACGGGAAACGTACACTTCCTCCCTCACCCGAATGCAAATAGTATTGGCCACCACCGCCATTTTTCCCTGGCCCCATTTTGTATGTGACAGCAAATTCAACGTCGTGTTTTGCCGTCAGATTCTCGATTTCAGCAATCGTAGGTCGACCTGCAATTGGGGTTCCCGATGCGCCAGGTAGTCCTTCACCTGCCCGTCCACCATATAGCAATCGTTGCACTGGTGATTCGAGTTGTGGGCCGACCAATGTATTTGCCCCAACATCTCCAACAGGTGACAATGATACCGATCCTCGACCTGGTGCGCCAGCAACCATCGCCCCTAAACCAGCAAGGAGCCCTCCAAATTCGTTAGCAGACGCAACTTGAAACTCATTCATTCCGGCCAAGCGACTCAATTGCCCTGGCAAGGCGGCACCAGGGAATCCTATCAACAGACTCATGCCAATTGAGTTTCGGGTGGTCAGGCGTTGATATTCGAGACGAGCCTCCGCAGCACCGTCCACTGCAACTGCCTTTGGCAACGCCAACTCATTCAGATACGCTTTCCGTTCCTGTTCGCTGGCCGTTTGCACCCACTCCGTTGTCCCGCGCGACGGCAGACGGCACAACGCTGCGATTTCGGCTTCTGAATACTGCCTTGAACCGCCTGCAATCATAAAGTCGGGCGCGGGTGGAATATTCCCAATTGCCTGACGAATTAACGCAGATGTACGAGCAGCCCGTGTTCTATCGCCGGCCGCAAACTCTGCGGCAATACCAGCGGCAGCCAGTGCATCGTTCTCGATCTGAAGCCTCGATGCTTCTTTAAACGACAACCTAAATTCATCCAACTCCGATGCAACATTTGGCAACGTACCAAGAGAAGCTTCCAGTTCCGGCGTGATGATTGGCTTGATCGGTAACGCTTCGATTGTAGGCATCGACTCGCCACGAGCCATTGCTCGGGCGGTGCTTCGTTCACGGGCTGCGTTCAGCTCCCGATCCGAATCGAATTGCTCCGCCAGGCTTGACCCGATTGCATTGCCGAATGCATCTGTCGCCACCTGAGCTACGCTTATCTTCCCTCCACGCATAGCAGCGGTTGCGGTCCCCGCTGCAAATCCGACAAGAGAGGCTTTGAACAATCGCTCGCCCCAATCCATCTGGGCGACGGCAACTTTATCATTAAGGTTCAGCCCATCCCCCATGGCCTTGCCCACTGCGCTACCGACTGCGGCTGCTACGACCCCGCGCCACTTGAATCCGTTCTGAAGGCCCAGCACGATGCTGACGCCTTGTGTCATTGCATTGCTCAACGCACCTCTCATCGCTGCGCCGGCAATACCCTCGCCCACTCCGCTCATCCCAGCAGTGATCGCAGCACCGATACCGGAAACCGCGACCTGTTTCCAACTGAACTTGGACTGGTACCCCATGGCGACCGAGGCGCCTTGAGTGATGGCACTGCCGACCATCGCGCCGGCCGCCGCCCCCGCCATACTTGCCGCAGTGGCAGCGGCCCCCGTCCACGCCGCCTCGGCTGCAAGTTTCGCTGCCCACTCCTGGCCGTATATGGTCGCGACAACGATCACAACAACGGCGACAATTTGCCCAACCACACCGCATCCCTTGCTGCCCGCCGGGGCAGCTGGGATCGGCATTGCAGGCGTGGTGTTGCCAACCGCATCGGCCGCATCATACGGCTTGAAGGTCTGGTAGTCGTTGCGGACCGTATTCACGCGCGCTGGAATACGCAGCGTCTTGCCGACAGCGAGCTGCTCGTCACCTGCCATGCCGTTGGCGTCGGCGATCAGGTACCACAGCTTGCTGTCACCCCAAAGCGCTTGCGCGATGCTCGATGGCGTCTCGCCGCTGCCGCGCACCACGTAGGCGCTTGGCGGCGCCGACAGGCCACTGGCGGTCGCTGGCTGGTAGGTGTTGACGAAGCTGGCGTCGTAATCGTTCACCTTGCTGCGGCCCAGCAGTTGGCCGTTGACGATCAAGGAGTACGTATCGAGCCCGCCGTCATTCCTGATCAACATCTGGCCGTTGACATCGTTGATGAAGGTGCGGGACTTCTCTACCGCGTCGTCCGGCTTTTCAATGACCTTGATGGCGAAGCCATTGCTGTCGTATTGGGTCGTGGTGTATGAGATCCCATCTGCGTTGCGCGCCGATGCGAGCGATTCTTTCGCCGTATCAAACCAAAGGTAGTCCGTGGTGAACTGCGTGACCGGTCCGCCGTTAGGCGGCACGACAATGTAGCCGCGCAGGTTGCCCGCCTTGCTGTAACCGATATGCGTCCCGTCGATCACGTAGCCGGTAACCATCTTGAAGAAGATGTCGTCCAGGGCGTTGTTGCCCAGGTCGCGCATCTTCTGGCGCGTCATGCGGCCTGCGGCGTCGTATTCGGTAATCCGGTATTCCTTGGCCAGCTTCCATTCGTCCATCAGCCAGCCCCAGGTCGCGTCTGCGTCGACGCCGGAGCGCACCACGCGGCCTGCGCCATCGTAATAACGCAGGTCGATCAGGTTTTCATCGCGGAAGGTCTTCTGCAGGCGGCCCGCGCCGTCATATTCGAATCGTTCGGTGACCACCGCGTTCGAGGCGTGGTACTTGTCGCTGGTACGATTGCCGGCCCAGTCGTAAGTGATTTCGTGGCTGCCCTGGCCAAATTGGGCAATCTGGCGCGTGTTCCCTGGAAGGAGTTCGAACGTGACTATGCCATCGACCAGGGTCTGGCGATTCATCGCATCGAACTTGTTCATTACCCAGCGCTCGTTTTCCTGCCCGCTGTCGTTCGTGTACGTCGTGCGGACTGTCTCCCTGTTGCCAGCCGCATCATAAGTGATCTGCAGGTCGAAACGGCCATCACCGACGTGGACCATACGGCCCAGCTGGTCGTATTCGATGGAATTGTTCTGCACCACCCGGCCACCTGCTTCCGTCCTTTCGCGCAGGTGGTTGCCGGCCAGGTCGTAGGCGTAACTGGTCACCTTGTTGTTGGTAAGGTCGTCGATCCGCATCAGGCGGTCGCCATCATAGGTGTATTTCAGGTTCTGGCCCGGCAGCGTGCCGCGCTCGGGCGAAGTCTGTGTCGCCAACTGGCCGAGGCCGGTGTACGTGTAGGTCGTCCTGACGTTACCGCCGTTGGTATGCGAGGCAAGCCGCCCGGTGAGCGGGTCGTACTCCCAGTACTGAATGCGCGGGCCGCCGTCGTCCATCATCACCATGGCGGTCTTGTGGCCAAAGGCGTCATAGGCGTAGGAGGTGGTCACGCCTACCTGGTCGACTTCGGCCAGGATATTGCCGGCGTGGTCGTAACGCACCACACGCTTGCCGTTCATGCCGTCCGTGGTCACCGTGCGGCGGCCAAGCTCATCGTATGCATACGACTCGGCCACTTCGCCTTCTGCGTTCAGTTGTCCAGCCCACAAGCTGCCATTGCTGTCTTCGTAGGTATGCCAGGTTTCGGCAAAGTTGGAGACTTTGCTTAAATGGGCCAGGTGATCATAGGCGTATTGGGTGTGGACGCTTCGGTCTGCACTGGTAAAGGTAAACATGTCGGTGCGGTCACCAAACATGCTGTATTTGTACTCGATCAGGCCACCGTCGGCGTGATGTTCTTCACCCAGCTGGCCATCGGCGTCATAGACCTTGCGCTGCAGGTTAAGGCGGCCATCCCGTTGGCCGACTTCGCGGCCTGCTTCATCGAAATAGGTTTCGCCCAGATAGCGCACTTCGCCAAGGGCACTGTCCACTGCCTCCTGCTTGACCATCTGGTTATTGTCGTTATAGCTATAACGGATGAACCAGTCTGGATTGCGGGGATCGGTCACTTCCAGCACGTTGCCCCAGCGGTCCAGGCGCTGCATGCTGGTGGCGCGCACATTCTGCTCGACCGGCCCGGCCGTGCTGCCAAGGTATTTGACAGTGCGTTTGCCCGCATCATCGATGGTGACCAGCACCCGGACGGTTTCCTTCAGTATCTCCGATGTCCCTGTCTGTGGGGTGTAGTAAAGGCGGACATCGTACTGACCTGCAGGCGCCGCTGACATATCGAACAGGGCCTGGTCGCCGAAGTTGTGGACCTGGTCGCCACTCGACGAGACAAGCTGTCCGTTTGGCAGCGTGTATTCCATGCGTGGCGTCGCCAGGCCATCGGCAGGCATCGGCATTGTCACGTATGGCCCGCCGCGTGCGGCCTGAGGGTTGTCTACCTGTTTGTTTTCACTCAGGAGCACCCAGCCCTCGGTCACGTCTTTCTTATAGATGCGGACCGCGTTCCATCCATCGATTGACGGCCAGCCATACATACTCAGGGTAGTGTGGCGAACGCCGCTATCTTTATCGGGCTCAGGCAATTGGTCAACTCGCAGAATCTGCTCGAATGTCGGCGAGCTTGGCTCTGCAAAGCTGGTGCCGCGATCCAGCGGTGAAACGCCACCGTTGTAGTAAGAGACCTCGATCTTGATATCGCCGCTGCCCAGGCCATCCGGCAGGGTGAATCCGACGTTAACGACGTTGCTGCCTGACCAGTAGTAGCTCCAGTTCGGCCCGTCTACCTCGACGATGTCCGAACCGTCAGGAGAATGATATCTCCAAGCAACCCGAGAGGTTTCCTTCTCCTCCGCAGAAACGCTGGCATTAACGACCGAGCCGTTTGCGGGTATGTTGGCGGGAGCGCCTGTGCCGTGCGCGGTGCCGGTCTGGCTGACAGCCCGGCCCATCAGGTCATAGCTGGTTTCGTTACGGATGATACCGTTGGCTGTATCCAGGTTGCGATCAAGTTTTTCCGCTACAGCCTTGGCGGAATCGTACGATTTAAGGTCGATGTCCTTTGCGCTGCGGATCTGGACCGTCATCTGGCCCGCCACGTTATAGAACATAACCTTTTCGACCCGGTCGCCGGCATTGGTGCGCCACATATTGCCGGCGTTGTCGTACGAGGCAGTCTCGTAGAGGGTTCCGTTGAGGCTCTTGCCTACGAGTTCGCCGAAGGCATTGAATTCGTTCTCGTTGACAGTCGTGCCGACATCGCCGCGCATATGATCGGTAACCGAAGCTGCGCGAGATGGGTCCGTACCTGTGCTGTCATATTTCAGCACCCACTGGCCTTGCCCGTCACGGATATAGACCTTAACGCTGTTGATAGATTCAATACCGCCAAAGGCTTCGGAAGAGTCGCTCCAGGAAACGGTGACACCTGTAGTTCCAGACAAGGGCGTCCAGAGGCCTGGTCCATTTTCCGTCTCCTCCAGCACCTTGACGCGGTCGATACCTTCTTCGACATAGTTGGGCGGGGCCACACCGCCCTGCTCTCTCGCCTCCTGGAAATAGCCCATCTTCGTCTTGTAATTCAGCTCGACTTTGACTGGCCCATTACCCAGGTCCGGATAATTCAACCGTACCCTATTGGTTCCGGTATACGAGGAAGATAGTTCCCTCGCAAGGGTGGGATAACCAGTATTCGGCGCACTCAACTCAATTGAGCTTAGTACCTGGTTGTTCTCTGCTTTTACTGCAACACCCGGGGTGATGACCTTCAGCACCTGGCCCAGCTGGTCGTACTGTGTGATCGTGAAGGTTGTCCGCACAAAGGACTCACTGGCCGACAACATGCTGGTCACGTTCTGCCATTGCTTGGCTACGCGGCCATAAATATCGTACGAGGTATAGGAAGTCTTCCCTTCAGCATCCGTCTGCGCGATGGCATGACCGTTGATGTTGTAAGTCGTCCAGGTAGTACGATCTGCGCTATCCGAAGCGGGGACAATGTAGTTCCCGGCCGCGTCCAGAAAAGCTGCCGTGGCGTACGCAGTCTGCTTGACCACATTGCCGTAGACGTCGCGGTCGAACGTGGTCAGTGCCAACTTGCCGTCTTTGCTTCCCTTGACCGTAATCGCGGCCACGTGTCCCGTGGCATCGTAGTAGCTACGGGTCTCGGCGCCGCTGGCATCCTTGGTTGAGAGCAAATTGCCGACGGCATCGTATTCATAGCGGGTGGTCACCAGGACATGGTCAGTCGCCATGGCGTTGTTCGCCCACGCCCCAACGTCAACATTGTGGCGTGTCTGGGCGGTCTTCTGGCCGACGTTGTCGTAGCCATAGCTGGTCACGCGGTCCTGTTCGCTCACGTCCGCGGCACCAAAGGCGGAATCGGTCATGGAGCTTGCATTGACCCGGTTGGAGAACTCGATGACCTTGTCAATTTCGCCGAATGCGCTGTATTCCGTCGTGGTCAGGAAGCCACGTGCTGCGTCTTCCGCTACGAACTGCGCAATGCGCTCACCGCGCTGGTTGTAGTAGTAGCGTTCTTCGCTTGGCGTGGTAAGTTTTGCGTTGATGTTTGCGGGATCTGCACCGTAGACGAATTTGTGGCGCAGTTCGCCAAAAGCGTTGTACTCATTGGCGGTGACACGCACCAGCATGCGGTAGCCTGGCGCGCCATTCACGTTATCGAAGACGTAGCTGCCCGGCTCGGAAACGGTAGCCACGCGGCCAAGGCGGTCGTAACTGGTCTTGATCGTGCGATCCTGGCTGTGATCCAGCGCTTCCAGGCGTTGCTTGACGTCCGCTTCGCTGAAGTCACTACCCGTCAAGTTCGGCACCACTGCATAGCGCGTCAACGCCGTCTGCTGGCCAAAAGCGTCGTACTCGAATCCAGTGACCTGGCCTTTCGCATCGATGTCGTACTTCACGCGGCCCATGCGGTCATAGACCTTGCGGCTGATCCCGCCGCCGACGTCCCGACTCAAAATGGCATTGCCCATCAGGTCGTACGTTACCGTAACAGCGACTTCACCCGAGTCCATCTCCGCCATGCCGGCATCCTTTTCGGTGGACGGTGTTTCGGCAGAATTGTAAATGCTGAAGCGCGGCAGGATGGTCTTCACCTGGCGCCCGGCCAGGTCGTACCGATAGCTGGTAGTGCGCTCGTAGCCAGCCACGCCGGCGGCTTCTGTGCGCGATACCAGATTGCCCAACGCGTCGTAAGCCAGGCGCGTCGTCAGCGAGACGTTGGCCGTGACATGATCGTTGCCCATTACCTGCACCGGCGGTGCCACTTCTTCCATCAGTTGGCCGGCTGCGTTGTAGCGATAGATCCATTCCTTGCCAAGCTTGTTGGTGAAGGAGATCTTGTTGCCTGCGCCATCGTAATGGAAGACCTCCGAATGCTTCTCGCCATCGGTCGAGCGCACAAGATGGCCCTGCGAATCGTAATCAAACGATTCGTGACGGCTCTTTCCAGCCGCGATCTGCGCGGTGCCAAACTCTGCCAGTTTATCCAGCGTCTGGTCGGCCTCGGACAGGGTCATCTGGTCCTGGTAGGCGTAGGTATCGGTCACCTGCCCCAGGGCGTCGTACCGCATTTCCTTAACATAGCCCTTGCCATCGATGCTGAAGCTCACACGCCCGTCTTTGTCGTAGACGTTGCGGCTGGTCCGGTCGTTGTCGGCATCAAGGTGCAGTTTGATGAAGTCGCCGACCAGTTTGGCGCTATTCATTCCCGACAACAAGTCCGCCGAGATCGGGGTTGCGTAGGCGATCGTCGTGGCGACACGTCCCAGCGCGTCGTAGCGCAGTTCACTCACGCCACCTTCCGCGTTGATCGTGTATTGCGCGCGGCCTGCGGCGTCATAGATCGTGCGGCTAACGCTATACGCCGCACCGGGCGTGAAGTTGACAGGTACAGCACCCAAGACTTGCGTGACGTATTCCGTCACCGCCACGACGTTGCCGCGTGCATCGTATTCCTGCCCGACGACATTGCCCTGGGCGCCGATGGTGTATTGCAGACGGTTGCCGGCATCGTAGACATAGCGTGTGGTGCAGTCGCGGGTGGCATTGGCCTGGCCACTCTTCAGCCAGGCCGTGTAGTCGGCGAGCGTTGGGTTGGCAGGCAGCGTGGCGGAGGTCAAGCCCGCCGCGTAAGCCGTGCGTTCGGTAACGTTGCCTGCCTTGTCGTAGGCTGCGCTCGACACGGCCCAGCGCAACGCGCCGTCCACCACGCCTTGCGCCGTGGCGGTATGCGTCACCCGGCCCATCTCGTCGTAGGCGAAACGCTGCATGGCATCGTTGATGCTGTACTTCAATGAGGCCGCCGACAATTCAGCGGCACTCGGTTCGGCCGACGTAATCTGCGTTGCCAATGTGCGCTGCACGGCCAGCAGGCCGTTGGCATCATATTCCCGGGTTTGCAGTGTCCAGGTGTATTTGTCGCCATCCCAGGCCTGGGCGGTCGCCGTGGCTGCAACGCGGCCTACTGCATCGTAGACAATGCGTACGCGCTCGTCGCCTGCGGCAGGGCTCATGCCAGCCAGTTGATCTGCCGTGGGAGCACCGTGGGTGAGCGGCGTTGCGAAGGACGTGGTGCCGACCAGGTTGCCGGCGCCGTCGTAGCTGCGAGTGGAGACCGACCATTGCTGACCGTTCTGCCCGGCCTCCAGCGCCGTGAAGGTGGCAGCCAGGCGGCCTGCCCTGTCATAAACGAAGCGTTGGTGCTGGTCGTGTGCGGCGT
The DNA here is from genome assembly GCF_049913255.1 of Pseudoduganella sp. R-43. NCBI lineage: Bacteria > Pseudomonadati > Pseudomonadota > Betaproteobacteria > Burkholderiales > Oxalobacteraceae > Pseudoduganella > Pseudoduganella sp. R-43. The sequence goes on along the minus strand of NZ_CP183988.1, from coordinate 3,534,345 downwards.
TGGTAAACCTGCCGGCGTCAATGCCTGACAGGATGTCGGCTTCCGTCATGGCAGGGTTGATCGGGGTGGCGAAAGCAAAGGTCTCGCTCACATTCCCCAGTACATCGTAGCGATAGGCCTTAAGCGCGCCCATCGGATCCACGGTGGCGGCAACCTGGCCGTCCTCGTTGTACAAGGTACGAGTGGCGATGGCAACCGGCGCCAGGGCTTGCAGGACCCCGGCAAGGGCAGATACATTGCCGCCGTTGAGCGTTGCCAGCGTCGACGCATCGATCACGCCGTCATAGGTCACATTTCGCGCAACCTGGTTGAAGGCGTTGTACTCCGTACTGACAACCTGGCCCAGGGTGTTGACCGTATGCGCGAGGTGGCCATCTGTATCATAGAAGTACAGCGTACGCGCTCCGCCCGGCGCAGTCATACTGATGCGGCGGCCAGCATTATCGTACTGGTAGCTTACGCCGTAGGTATTCCAGACCGCATCGATCGCGGCGGGAGCTGCGCCCGCTTCAATGATGCGCCATGCTGCGCTGGCCGGCAGTTCTGCGGTCAGGCGGCCTTCTACGTCATAGCGCGCCAATGCCGATTCGGCTACAGGGGTACCCGCAAAGCGCATCACCGAAGTGACTTTGCCCAGCTTGTCGTACTTGTACTGGGTCACCGTCTTGTCAGGTGCGGTCTCGGTCGCAAGCTGGTTCAGCGCAGTGTAGGTGTAGTCCCAGGTGCGGTCGGCGATGGACGCTCCAGGGCGCAAGGTAGCGATGGTTGCGCCAGCCTGCCAGTTCACAGTCGTGGCATAGCGTACTTTGCGCGAGACATTGCCTTCCTTGTCGTAGACGGTCTCGGTCAGCGTGCCGCCAGCATCCACCGTGCCTACCTGTTGGCCTTTGCCGTTATACAAGTAGTTCGTCGTTACGGCGCTGGCTGCGACTGCTGCACGCAGATCGGCAAGGCTGCCAGTCGTGCGCAAAGCCGTGTTGGTTGCCTGGCGGTAGACGATGCTCGATACCAGTTCACCAGTGGCGCCGTAGACGAATTCCGTAAGATTGCCCGAACCATCGAGCGCGCCCAGCCGGTTTCCGTCTTTGTCGTAGAAGTAGCGCGTAACGCTGTCGGCCGGGTCGGTTGCCAGCGCAAATGCAGCCGGCGCATCGGTGAGTTTCAGTGCAGACGCGTCTACGGTTTCTGCGTGCCGCACTACCGATGCGATATGGCCGGCCGCATCGTACAGGGTTTCCGTGACTTCCCCCTGAGCGTCAACAGCCTGAACCAGGCGCCCCACGGAGTCATAAATGTTCCAGGCATGACGGTCAGCGGCTTTCGCGTCGGGCCTTACGCTCGCCAGCGTCCTGGCAACCGGCTTGCCGCCGGCATCGACCAGTGCCGACGTATCGACCGGCGTGGCGTAGGCAATGCTATGCGTCAGCTGGCCGTTCGATCCATAGCGGTATTCGACCAGGCTGCCGTCGCCATCGATGTCGGCGATCTTGCGGCTTGCGGCATCGTACATGACGAAACTGCGCATACCGGCAGCATCCACGGTCATGACCGGGCGGCCAGCAGCATCATGGAAAATGCGCGAGGTGCCGGTTGCCACGGCCGAGCTGGCGGTCCTGCTGAGCAGTTGGCCAGCGCGGTTGAGGACTTCGCTGACCGTGTTGCCGTTGACGCCTGTCGTGACTACCGTGCGAATTGCATCGTCGTACACCGTTGCCGTGGCTTGTGCGATCTCCGGACGAGAATCCAGCGTCGCGATGACGCGGCCAAGGCCGTCGTAGCTGTAGCTGACCTGCTTGTTATTGGTGTCGATGGTTTGCAGGAGCAAGCCGTTCTGGTCATAGGTATAGCGACGGACGGACTCCGTGCCATCCACCACACCGCTTCCGTCGGCCGCCAGCGCGGCATAGGTGGTCGAGGATCGTACCTGGCTGCGGCTGTCGTAGATGAAATCGGTGCGCACGCTGTTGCGGCGATCAATCCCTTCAGCCCAGGCCGCCAGCGCGGCCTCCGACGGCGCTTCCGTCGCCCCCAGGGTGGACACATTGAATTTTTCACCGGCGTATTCGAATGTCGTTACCACCTCGCCCTTGGCGTTGTAGAGCGATTCGGTGACGCGTCCCTCCGGGGATACCTGGAAGCGCAGGCGGCCCTGGGCATCATAGACGTTGCGGGTGGTCTCGCCGTTAACCGTCTGGGTTTGCACGAGGCCGGGTTTTGCGAAAGTGCGGCTGATCTCACGCACGCCGGCAATTCGGTCGAGAACCTGGTTGCCGTCGCTGTCGTAGGCGAATTGATTGACGACACCATTGGCGTCGGTCACGCTGAGGATGTTGCCGTTAGCGTCGTAGGCGTAGTCCGACGATTGAAGGGTCGTCAGGTCGGTCACCTTATCGAGCTTGCCTGCGCTGTCATACGTGTACTTGACCTGGTGGCCTGCGGGGTCTTCGATAACAGTACCGTCCGCACCGCGAACCAGGCGCGTCATAAGTCCTGTGCCATCAGTCATCGTATCAACCCACGATGCGCCACTCACGGGGTCCTGCTTGTACGTCAAGCGCAAGGAACTGCCATCCTTTTGCGAGATGCGGGCGATACGTCCGCTGTCGCCGTCGTAGCTGTACATCGTCCAGTAGACGTCGCCATCGGCGATGCTGTTGTCGTCCGGTGTCAGGTCGGTACGCACCATCGTCAGGCGACGCTGACCGTCGTAGTCGTAATAAACACGGGTGCTGTTCTTCGCCAGGCCGTTCGAGGTGTAGTCCACGCGCACCGAAATCAGCTGGGCCGCGTTGTTATATACCATCACCACTTTTTCGCCGGAAGCGCCGGCGATGTAGTCCAACTGGCCGTCGGTCCGGTAGGCATACGTAGTGACGTTGCCGCTCGTGTCGCGCGAGTTCATAAGACGGCCATTGTTGGCCGCGTCATATGTTTCAATTACACCGCTAGCGCCGTCCGTCCAGATCCACTGCTGCAAGCTCGCATTGAATACCAGCTTGTCGTAGGCGCCCTGCCCGTCCAGCGAGCGATAGGCAGCGATCGAGGCATCCCAAGTGTATTTACCGCTGGACCCATCGCCGTTGCTGCGATAGGCGGTATTGGTGGCGGAATCCAGGCGCACCGTCCTGCCGGTGCTCAGTTGCCAGTTGGTCCAGCCAGTGAGGCCAATCTGGGACTGCGAGTTATAGGTTCGGCCGAGACTCACATCCAGGCCGAGCGACGCCAGCGCTGCATCCTGCTCCCGCAGCACAAAATTGCCGTTGCCGGTATTTACCAGCGTCAGCATTGCGTCAGTACCGACGCTGCCTGCTGCCTGCAGTGCGCCCGCATCGAGGTTCTCGATACCCATTCCGCCAAAGCTGGAGCCGTTGCTCATCATGGCAACAATCTGCGCGGTGGCGATTTCCGTGCCATCGGCAAAGCGGAATCTCTCGATGATGTTGCTGGTACCGACAAACCAGTTTTCGAACGTGACCTGGTCGACCTGGGAGGAGTTCGCTGGGTCGACTACGCGCACGACAAGATTGTTAGCGTTACGGGTAACATTCAAATGTGCCAACGTGATCGTTGGGCCAAATTCAAGCACGTCAAGGTCGGCATTGCTGCTATCGGCAATGGTATCCATGCCGTCGCCGCGCGCGAAGAGATAGGTATCGTTGCTGGCGCCACTGACCATGCGGTCGTTGCCGGTGCCGCCGACAATGACATTGTTGCTGCCGGCCACACCGCTACCGCTGATCTGGTCATCGTTCGCGCCGCCATCGACGTAATTGCTGCCGCCACTGAAGTTAATGGTGTCGGTGCCTCCATTGCCCTGCAGGTTGTTGTCGCCCGACGTATCGGTGATCTTGTCGTTGCCGGCGCCGCCAAGGATGGTGTTGTTGGCGGAGTCGCCGGTCAGCGTATCGGAAACGCTGGTGCCGGCAATGAAGTTCACCAGCGCCGGCAGAGCGTTGCTTGCGATGGAGCTGCCATCTGCAAACTCGAAGCGTTCGATCTGGTATTGTGCGTTCGTGAACCAATTCTCAATGGTGACCTGGTCGGAACGCCCCGGCTTGCCGTCGCCACCGACGAGTATCACCAGGTCGTTCCCCATCCGCATGAAACTCAGGTTGGACGGGGCGATGCCCATGCCAAAGCGCACGCGGTCCGTGGCGCCGCCATTCGCGCTGTCGTAATCGTAGATCGTATCCTGGCCGTCACCCCGGTTGAACAGGTAGGTGTCGGTACTGGAACCGCTTTCCAGGCGATCGTTGCCTTTGCCACCTTCCACTTCATTGGTCTTGCCCTGTCCGGCTCCAGCCGAGGAAATCTTCACCCAATCGTTTCCGGTGCCGCCTTTGACCGTGTTGTCGCTGGTGGACGCGAACTGGATCGTGTCGGCGCCGTCTCCCCCCAGGAGCACATTGCGCGTGCCGCCGGAGTCGCTGATCGAATCATTCCCGCTGCCGCCGTCGATCGTGTCGTTCCCGCTGGAGGTGCCAGTGATTGTGTCGTTGCCGCCCAGTCCATAAGTCGCACTGTTCTCGCCAGCGATCGGCCCAAGCGACCCGTCATTTAACTCCGTGCCGTTGCGCACGTTTGCCAGCGCGTTGACCTGGTCCTTCGACAGGCTGGCGCCATCGGCAAATTCGATCCGCTCCAACTGGTAGGCGCCAGTTGAATTGAACCAGTTTTCGACCAGGATGGTATCCAGGGTTGGGCTGCCCGCGTCGCCAATTGAAATCAGCAGGTCATAGGCATTGACGCGGCTGAAGCCCATGTCGCTTTGCAAAATGCCCTCGCCCAGCACCAGGCGGTCGATTTTTCCATATGCATTGACATCGTAGTCGGAGATCGTGTCCTGTCCGTCGCCACGGTAGAACATGTACGAGTCCGCCGCGTTCGAGCCAACCAGGCGATCGTTCCCGCGGCCTCCGGCAAGCTGGTTTGCGTAGGCAAAATTGCCGGGACTATAAAAGGTCACCGTGTCGCTTCCAGCGCCGCCGAAAATAGTATTGTTCGACGAATTGCTGTAGGTGATGGAATCGTTGCCCGAGCCACCCAATATCAGATTGCTGCCGGAACCCGCGTCGCTGATCGTGTCGTTGCCCGCGCCGCCATCAGTCGTGTCGCTGCCGCCCGGATCATTGATAAAGTCATTGCCGCCGTTGCCAACAATACTGTCATTGCTGTTGTAGCCGCGCAGGTTAGGGTCATTGGCTTCCGTGCCGATCAGGGCCCGCGCCCGGATCGTTTCCGCACTCCAGCTCGTACCATCGGCGAAGACAATCTGCTTCACACCGGTACTGCTGGCTGTGGTATCGGACGCCATGTTGGATAACACAATGCGCCCGACTTCAACCCCACCCTGGCGAATCATCAATTCAAGGTTGTAGCTGTCGATCGGACGCACAAAGCTGACGTCACCTGGATTGATGCCCGCCCCCAGCCTCAGCGTATCTTCGTTGCGCAGGCCGAAGATCGTGTCGTTGCCATCGCCCAGTTCATAGTTGAAGGTATCTGCCCCGTTCCCGCCCGTGTACGTGTCGTTGCCTTCACCGCCGTCCAGGTAATCGTCACCATCGCCGCCGTCCAGGGAGTCGTTGCCGCGTCCGCCTTCAACTGTATCGGCCCCACTTCCTCCGAAGAGGGAATCGTTGCCCGCGTTGCCAACGATGGAGTCGTTGCTGTTGTAGCCTCGCAGGTTGCTTTCGCTAAATTCCGTGCCGATCAATGCCCGGGCACGCAGCATGTCCGCGCTCCACACCGTGCCGTCGGCAAAAATGACCTGCCTGACGCCAGATTCATAGTAGTCGGAAGCTTGATTAACCAACACAATGCGCCCGACCTCTGAACCCGCCTGGCGAATGACCAGGTCCAGGTTATCGCTGTATCGCTCGATCGATACGTCGGCTGGATCGATGCCGATTCCAAGTTGCAGGACATCTTCATTGCGCTCGCCAGTGATCTTGTCCCTGCCACCGCCAAGTTCGTAGATGTAGGTATCTGCGCCGGCGCCGCCTGTCAGCTCGTCGTCGCCGCCGCCAAAACCTGTGCCGCCCCTGAGCGTGTCATTGCCATTGCCACCGTACAGGGAATCGCCGCCCTCTCCGCCATCAAGGGAATCGTCGCCGTCTCCACCGTATAATATGTCTTTGCCACCGCCCCCAAGCAACGTGTCGTTGCCGGCTTCGCCCGAGATATTGTCGGCGTCACCACCGCCGTCAAGCAGGTCGTCGCCTGCACCGCCCGACAGCAAGTCGTTGCCAGCACCACCCAGTATGGAATCGCCGCTGGCATAGCCGTAGTAGCGATCGTTGGCGTCTGTGCCAGCCAGGTACAGGGTTCTTAACTTCGCGGCATTCCACACCGTTCCATCAGCAAAAACCACCTCTTTGACACCGTCCTCGCTATATTGGGAATCAGCGCCCTGGTAGTGCAGTACAACGCGGCCAACCTCCATCCCGCGCTGGCGGATCACAAGTTCCAGGTGAATGTCGTTTCGCACGACAGTCACATCATCTGGCGAGATCCCTGCGCCAAACTTCAGGATGTCCTCGTTGCGCTGGCCGTAGATCGTCTCTTTTCCATCACCCAGCTGGTAGATATAAGTATCGGCGCCGGCCTCCCCGTACAAATAATCGTTGCCAGTCCCGCCAGCGAGGGTGTCGTTGCCGGTGCCACCGTGCAGGTTGTCGCCCCCTTCCCCTCCATCCAGGAGGTCATTGCCGTCGCCACCAGAAAGGTCGTCATTGCCGCCTTTGCCGAACAAGGCGTCATTACCGGAGTCGCCATACATCCTGTCCGTGTCAGTCCCGCCGTCCAGCGTATCGTCGCCATCGCCGCCGTATAAGAAGTCGTTGCCGGAATCACCAAGCAGAACATCGTTCCCTGCGTGGCCGTACAGGGTGTCGGTATCGGCTGCGCCATCAAGGATATCGTCACCAGCTTCGCCGGACAGGCGATCGTCACCGGCACTGCCGGAAATGAAATCGCTGCTGCTGTACCCGTCCAGGTTGCCGTCGTCATATACTGAACCGGTCAGCGCACGCGTCCGGATCTCCGCAGCATCCCAGGACGTGCCGTCCGCAAATTGAACCTGCATGACACCGCTTACGTCGGTTGTTGCGTCCGACGCTTGATTGATCAAGACGACACGGCCGGCTTCGTATCCGTCTTTGCGGATCACCAGCTCAAGGTTCGCAGCATTTCGCACGATCGACACGTCGGCCGGATCGATACCAATCCCTAGCCGGAGCGTATCTTCATCACGCTGCCCATTAATTTCATCCTTCCCGCCACCAAGCTCATAGATGTAAGTATCGGAACCGCTACCGCCCTGCAAAGTGTCATCACTGTAGCCAGTGCCGCCCTTGAGCGTGTCGTTGCCGGCGTCGCCGTACAATCGATCAGTGCCTTCGCCGCCGTCGATCAGGTCGTTGCCATCGCCGCCATACAAGTAGTCATTGCCCTGCTTTCCGAGCAAGGAATCGCTACCCGCATATCCAGATATATTGTCATTGCCAGCGCCACCGTCAATGGAATCGGTGCTGGCACCGCCATTCAACTTGTCGTCGCCTGGAGTGCCGAGTACCACACCTCCATACTCTGTTCCATTTCGCGTTTCGCCTGCCGGTGGAATCGCGGCAATCGACAAAATCTTCGCCGCATCCCACACCGTATTGTCGGCAAAGATGATCTGCTTGATGCCGATGCCGTAGCTAGCGTCGTAGGCCTGGCCCTGCAAAAGGATGCGACCGGCCTCAGTGCCATTTGGGCGCACCATCACCTCTACGTCGTTGCCGCGCCGAACCAGGGTAACGTCGCCTGTACTGATGCCAGCACCCAGCTTCAACGTGTCTTCATAGCGCCTGGTAAAGATGGTGTCATTGCCGTCACCCAGCTCGTAGACATAGGTGTCGGTTCCGGCTTCTCCGTCAAGGAAGTCGTCGCCAGCGCCGCCATTCAGTAAGTCGTTGCCGTTACCGCCGTACAGTGTATCGGCACCACCATTGCCCAGGATTATGTCGTCGCCGTTATATCCCCGCAGTTCGCCGTTGTTGCGGTTGGCATCATCGACCAATGAACGTACACGGATCGTTGCCGCATCCCACACTGTGCCGTCGGCGAAGACCATTTTCTGGACACCGCTGGTGGTGTCGGAATCGTTAGCCTGGTTCGACAGCACGATACGGCCGACTTCCACACCACTCTGTCGAATGACGACATCAAGACAGGGGCCGGAGACACCATGATAGACGCGTTCGAAGCTGACATCGGAAGGATTGATACCAGCCCCCAATTGCAGGGTATCCTCATTGCGCTGGCCATAGATCCAGTCATTGCCGTCACCCAGTTCATAGACATAGGTGTCGGCGCCCGCTCCGCCGCTCAGTTCGTCATTGCCTTGGCCGCCGTTCAGGACGTCGTTGCCGTTCCCACCATACAGTGAATCGTTGCCGCTGTTTCCGAGCAAGGAATCGTTGCCCGCGTCACCGTAGATCAGGTCGGAGTCTGCGCCGCCGTCAATGGTGTCATCTCCCGCACCGCCAGAGATGGTATCGCTGCCGCCATTGCCCTGGATCGCATCGTTGCTGCCATACCCGCTCAGGCTTGCTTCACTGGCCGCGGACCCGGAGAGGGTGCGCACGCGAAGAGAGGCGGCATCCCATACCGATCCATCGGCAAAGACGACCTGCTTGACGCCGTCGTAGGCATTGGCAGAGTCATATCCCTGGTAGACCAGCACAACGCGCCCGACTTCAACTCCCTGCTGTCGAATCGCCAACTCCAGGTCGTTGCCATTTCGCTCCACCGAGACGTCGGCTGGATTGATGCCAGCGCCCAGCCGCAGCGTGTCTTCATTGCGCTGGCCGTAGATCCAGTCCTTGCCACTACCCAGCTCATAGACGTACGTGTCTGCGCCGGCGTCGCCCCTCAGGGTGTCGTCGCCCGCGCTGATGCCAAGGCCGCCACTGAGCGTGTCATCACCAATGCCTCCCGACAGGTCGTCAGCACCTTCGCCGCCATCCAGGATATCGTTGCCATCGCCTCCGGTAAGGGTGTCGTTGCCAGAGTTGCCGAAAGCGCTGTCGTTACCGGAGCCGCCATCGATCGAATCGGCACCCGCCCCCCCATCAAGGGTATCGGCTCCGGCGCCGCCGGCCAAAGTATCCGTGCCGGCATTGCCGGCGATGAAATCGCTGCTGCTGTAGCCGGTCAGGTTGTCGTCGATCCCATCGCTTCCGATCAGGGCGCGCGCGCGAATCGTCGCCGCATCCCATACTGTTCCGTCCGCAAAAATGAGCTGCATGACCCCGCCGGAGCCGGAAGTGACTTCGGCCGCCATGCCCATCAGGGCAACGCGGCCCCTTTCCAGGCCACCCTGGCGGATGACAAGCTGCAGGCTATCGTAACTGTAACGCTCGAACGTCACGTCAGCAGGACTGATTCCCTCGCCCAGGCGCAACGTATCCTCGTTGCGCTGCCCGTAGATGATGTCGTTGCCATATCCGAGGCTGTAAAGGTAGGTGTCAGCACCTGCCTCGCCGTACAGGGTGTCGTCAGAGGCGCTGATGCCCGCAAGCGTGTCGTTGCCGGCTTCTCCATGCAATATGTTGGCGTCGAAGGCGTCTTCCAGCACGTCATTACCGTAGCCGCCAGACAGCGAATCGCGGCCTTCACCGCCGTTGATATAGTCGTCGCCGGAGTTGCCTTTCAACGATTCGTCGCTGGTAGTGCCGGTGACGATCGAAGCATATACCGGCGCACTCATCGCTACGGCGCCCATGAACATCATGTCGGCTCCGCTCATCACGCTGCTGCTCGCCAAGCCCTTGTCGTAGGAGGTGGCCATTACGTTGGCAGTGGCATCGAGGTCCGTCACTTCTGCCTGGCCAGCGGCGGTGGTGGTCGTCAGCAAGCGGCCCAGTCCATCGTAGGTGTATTGGGTGGTGCTGCCGTCAGGGGAAATCACCTGCAGCAGCTGGCCTGCCTGGTCGTAGACGAATGACGTTGTGCCGTGCTCGTCGGCTCGGGTCGCAACCAGGCCGCGCACGTCATACGTATAGTTCGTCCGCTGTACCGCATGCTTTTGCTGCACTTCATTGGCAGCCCAGGCGCGCAGGGCCGTTTCCGTGCGCGGGCCGCTGCCATAGCGCGAGTCCGGATAGCGGACCGTTGCGATGCGTTGGCCCGCAGTGTCATATTGATATTGCTGTACCTGACCGTCAGGCGCGACCACGAACGCCAGCCTGCTGGCGCCATCGTAAACATAATTCGTCAACGACGCCTGGTAAGTGGCATCGTATGAAATTTCCGCCAGCAACCGGCCATCGGGCGCGAAGCCACGCTGCAGGACCAGCATGCCGTCCGCGCCGCGGATGGCGACGCGCTGGCTGCGTGCATCATACTCGTAAGACATGGTCGCGGCATCGGCAGAAGCTGCGCGAACCACGTTGCCATTCGCATCGTATTCAAAGCTTGCCTGCGGCAGGCTGCCAGGAGTACCGACTGCCAGCAGGCGGCCTTCGCCGTCAAAGCTATAGGCGACGGCCTTGCCAGCCGCATCCGTCAGCACCGTCTGCCCTTGCTTGTATTCGATGGCCAGGGTGCCCTGCGCATCTGTAATACTCGCAACCTTCCACGCATCGTCCGCGTACACGTAGCTCATCCTGACCAACGTGCCATCTGTTTGCGCAATGCTTGCTACGCGGTTGCTGTCGCCATCGTAGGTGTACTGCACCACGTACGTATTGCCATCGGCGACACTGTTGTCTTCCGGGCTCAAATCGGTCGTCACACTGGCCAGGCGTTCAAGGCCGTCGTAAGCGTAGCGCACCCGGATCAACTCCCGTGCGCTATCGCCGGTCACCGTTCGGTATTGGGTCAGGTTGCCGTTGGAGTCGTAGTCGAAATGGGTAGTGTCGCCGGAAGACGTGCGGATGGCAGCGACAAGGCCGCTTTCTCCATACTCGTAGTTCAGGCGCACACCTTCGCGGTCCCCGGCCAGCAGCAGGCGGCCATTGTGAGCCTCGTCATAAACCTCGTACAGACCCGTGCCGGTTTCGTCGCGCCACGTCCATTTCTGGTAAGAGCCGAAGACAAGGCTTTGGCTGCCGTTCTCGTTCAGGTAACGACCGCTGGTGGAGTCGAAAACGAAAACAGAGGAACTGCCATCGCCCTCGAGGCGGGTGATGTTGCTGCCGGAAGCGTTCAATGTGCCGATCAGCGATCCGACCTGCTTGTGCAGGCCGATTTTCCACTGGCGCCCGGCGCCTTCGTCGAAAGCACCCTGGGAGTTATAGGTGCGTACCATTTTCAGGTCGACGCCGGCGGCCGCCACAAAGTCATCGCGCCGCTGTAATACAAGGTTACCGTTAGCGATATTCAGGTAGCCAGCCTCGCCTGCCGCCCCTTGCGGCCAGCGCCCCGCCACGCCGCCCTGCCCCATCAAACCCAGCGAAGAATTCGACAAACCCGCACCGCTACCGCTAACTACTGCAACCATCCACCACTCCCAATTGATATTTTTCGTTGTCCACGGCCTGCACCGCGCCAACCTCATATCAATATATCCATCGATTTCCGCAACAATTTAGGGATGTATGAACTTTTTTTTCGGTGTAAAGTGCTGCCGCCATGAATATCATCTTTGTCCACCAGAACATGCCCGGCCAATTCCTGCACCTGATGCAGCACCTGGCAGCCACCGGCCATCATGTCATTTTCATAACACAACGCAAGGGCATGAAAGTGCCCGGGGTGCGCACGATGGTTTACCAGCCAGAGCGTGGGGCGTCCCGCCAGACCCACCACTACCTGCGCAGCGCAGAATCGGCGGTGCTTTATGGGCAAGGAGTGGCGCGCGTCGCCATGCGGCTTCGCCACAACCGCTTCAAGCCCGACCTGATTGTCGGCCATAGCGGCTGGGGCGAGATCCTGTTCCTCAAGGACGTATTTCCGCACGTGCCGTTGGTCGGCTACTTCGAGTACTTCTACCACATCAGCAAGGGCGACGTCGGCTTTGCACCCGACGAACCTGTCACGCCGGACACCGCACCTCGCCTGCGTGCCCGCAACACGGTGAACCTGCTGTCACTCGACGCGGCCGATGCCGGCATGACACCGACGCGCTGGCAGCAATCGCTCTACCCGGAGCCCTATCGCGAACGCTTGCACGTGCTGCACGAAGGCGTCAATACGGCACGCATACGCCCGAATCCCAACGCGAGCTACCAGATTCCGGGTGCCGGCATTACCGTCAAGGCCGGCGACGAAGTCCTGACGTATGTCGGCCGCAACCTGGAACCGCATCGCGGCTTCCCAAGCTTTATGCGCAGCCTGCCCGAGATCCTGCGCCGCCGGCCGCATGCGCGCGTGTTGATTGTCGGCGGCGATGGCGTCAGTTATGGCGCGGCGCCTGCTGGAGGCGGCTCCTGGAAAGACGTCATGTTGAAGGAGCTGGGCGATTCAGTCGATTGGAGCCGAGTGCACTTCCTTGGCAAGGTGCCGTATTCCCACTTCACCAGCATCCTGGCGCTGTCGCGCGCCCATGTCTACCTGACCTATCCCTTTGTACTGTCATGGTCGATGCTGGAGGCGATGTCCAGCGGCTGCGTAGTCATCGGCTCGCGCACGCCGCCGGTGGAAGAAGTTATTCGGGATGGCGACAACGGGTTCTTGGTCGACTTCTTTTCCCCTGAACAGATCGCAGAGCGCGCAATACAGGTCCTGGCCGATCCCGAAGCGTTCACAAAGATTCGCCTGCGCGCGCGCCAGACCATTATTGAACGGTATGACCTGCACTCCATCTGCCTGCCTGCCCAGCTGACGATGCTGGATCGGGTCCGGCAGGGAGACTACAGCGTGATAGCGGCTTGAGCTTGCCTTTCATTATTCGGCAACTTGCAGGATCAACGATCAAAGCGCACACCCGGCAAAGATTGATTCAAGGCATTCGATGACGTGATCAAGTTTAAAGAGCCCTTCAGGAAGATTGACCTTCAACTGTTGCAGCGTCCGCTCTCTATCAAAGTACTCGTCATCGAATACCGTCAACTGCAGTACCCGTTTCTCTAACTCGTACTCGAGCCGCTTCGGCTTGAAGCCATTCATCTGATCCAGAAATTCGCACTCGATATCGCGATCACCCATTTCCCTTGCAAGGGCGATATACCCCCCTCTGTCAAACCAAATGCACAAAGACGAGAGGTCATCATCATCGTCCGTAATTGCTTCGACTTTTGTCGCAATGGCTTCCATAACTCCGCATCCCATAGAACTGCTCCACTGGCTGATTTTACCGTTCGTCCGCTCCAATCGGCATTCGATCGCATCCAAATTAAATTGCATTCCATCGGCCAGTACTATTGCTTCATGCGCCTGACCTCCCTGCTGATTGCTGCTCTAATCGCTGCCAGTTGCGGCCCTTGTGGCCCGGTCCTGGCACAGGACGCCGTTGTCCACGTCACGGCGCTGCGCAATCCCGCGAGTTGGCCCTATGATCCATTCCGCGCCGGCCTGGATGCTTTTGAGGAGCATAGGCATTTGGCGCCAAAGAGCGAGCTGCATTTTCATCTGGTGCCAAACGATCCAGGTCTAGCTCTCGACAACGTTCAAATCGTCATCGAACATGGCGATCAGCGCCTGGTGCTGGACGCGGAAAAGACGAGTTTCGTTTTACCACGTCTTACCCGGTATGACCCGGACGACGCTGTTCTTTCGGTGAACAAGCACCAGGATCTGTTCGACCAGCACTGGCCGACGGCCGCAGTACGTACCCCTGGCTTGTCATCCCACGTCTTGCGAATCGGAGACTTGAGGTTGGCGTGCCAGGTTAACATGGCCATCCTCAAGAAGAACTTGGGCTTCTGGGAAAGCGCGGCCCTATCGGTCATGGCGGGCCAGCGCGACTGGTGCGTTGTCGGACGCCATGGCGGACAATCCGTGCGGGCTCCCTTCGCCTTCCAGGCCGTGACATTCCACGACGGCGACCGCACAGAGCGCCGTACTTGGCCAACCCCTCAACTGTCGCTGTCCCTGCCGTCGGACCAGCACGGCTGGTCCGACGGCACGCTGATTGAATTCGACGCCGTGCCAGCGAACTAGCGCTATAGCCTTTGCAGGCGGGTCGATGCTGACAAGCGCCACGCGTGCGTCCGGCGGCGCGGACAAGCTAATCGGAAAGGCCAAGCTGGCGCAGGCGTTCGGCTGCCTGCAGCCGGCTGTTCACGCCCAATTTCACGTAGATTTTTTTCACGTGCGAATTCAGCGTATTCAATGAGATAAACAGGCTCTCGGCGATTTCATGGTTCGTCGCACCTCGCGCAATATGACTGACGACGAGCTTTTCTTTTTTGCTGAACAACTGGGGCAGGCGCTCGAAAGTCTGCGTCGAGTCCTGGGCGGCATCTGCGCCCATATGACCAAGCAAGGTATGAACATAGGATTTGTAATCAGCGCCGCGCGCCAGCTTTTTAAGCATTCCGGTCAGTGCGTCACCTTCATTGATGAATACACGCAGCAGATGCGTGCTTTCGGCCAGGCTGACCCCCTCTTGCAGCACCGTCATCGCTTCGTCGCTGCGGCCGTCTTTCTGCAGGCAGATCGCCTTGAGCACCAGGATCTCGGTCATCACCGCCAGACGCTGGTCTTGCAGAGCCGGATACCACAAGCGGTCCAACAGGTCGAGCGCCTGGTTGCGCCGTTCGGCGAGGATGAAAAAGCGCGCCAGCACGAGGTATTCTGCCTCGCGGCCAGGGGCCAGCGCTTCCTCGAGCGGCAAGCGCGCGGCTTCGCTCCAGAGCTGGACCGCATCCATCTGGCCGAGACTCAGCCAATAGTCCGCAATCACGGCTGACAGCGGCGCGACCTCCACTACCAGGCGGCCTGCGTAGCGTAGCAACAGGACCTCGAACCGGGGGTCGCAAGCTTCCACGGCCGCCCCCAGTTCCTTGCGCGTCTTCGCCAGCAGCACCCGGCCCCAGGCATTGGCGTACTGCATCCCGGCCGCAGTCATCTCGACGCCGCGCGCCAGATGCTGTTCCGCCAACACGAGCTCGTTCATTTCGTAGGCGACCTCGCCAAGGCCGATATGCAGCATGCCGCACGCCGGCAGGTCCTGCCAACCGCACACCATCAGGGCTTGGATGGTCTTGTCGTAGATCTGCTTCGCTGCCAACGGTCGGCCTCGCAGCAAATGACTGCGCGCCAGCGCGAGGGCGGCGGTGATTGGCACCTGGACGTTGTGGGTCGCTTCCCGGACCAGGATGTTGTTCTCAAGTAGCCGTTGCGCCTCATCCAGGCGCCCGCTGACAAAGTAAAACACGCCGCGTGCCACGGCTGCGGCGCGATACAGGGTCCGGGCTGGCGCCAGCGACGCCTGCGCTTCGTCCAGATGGGCAAGGCCCTCGTCGATATTGCCCTCGTACGCCGACTGGCAGCCGCGCAATAGCGCAAGCTGGCCCAGCATCGCGCGCTCCTTGCCGCCGAAAGGCGCGTCGTGAAGTCCGGCCAGGCACTTGTCCACGAGGCAAAGGTGGCGTTCCAGCTCGGCCAAGTCATCCCGGTACAGATAGCCCCAGGCGCAAACCATCGACAGCAAGGGGCGCTGCGCGAGCACAGTCTCCGGCAGCTGTCTCGACCAGGCCAGCGCACTGCCCATCCGGCCGTGGGAAAAGAGTTCGCTGTGGTGCTTCTCCATCAAATCGGCAGCCCATTCGTGATCGCGCGCTGCCAGCGCATGGTGGACCGCTTCCGTAATGAGACCGTTCTCGCTGAACCATTGACTGGCACGCCGGTGCAACAGCCGGATCGAGTCCGGCGCGGCCAGGCGCAGCCGGCTTTGCAGCAAGGCGCCAAACAGATGGTGATACCGATACCAA
This sequence comes from Pseudoduganella sp. R-43, assembly GCF_049913255.1. Classification (NCBI taxonomy): domain Bacteria; kingdom Pseudomonadati; phylum Pseudomonadota; class Betaproteobacteria; order Burkholderiales; family Oxalobacteraceae; genus Pseudoduganella; species Pseudoduganella sp. R-43. The sequence continues at coordinate 3,518,479 of NZ_CP183988.1, read as the reverse complement.
ATGCGTTGCTCATCGAGCCCGAAGATGAACATATTGGCCCGCTCTATCTCGCTGATCAGGGCGCGGCTATCGTCGCGCCCGGTCACCGCATCGCACAGCGCCGCATTGAAGCGTTCCAGCACAGAGGTTTGCTGCAGGAAGTTCTGGATATCAGCGGCATGGCCCTGCAACACTTCGTCCAGCAGGAAATCGGTCACGTGCCGGTTGTCGCCGGCGAAGTTCCGGACGAAACCGGCCTTGTCGGGATGATGGCTCAGGGACACTGCCGCCAGCTGCAGGCCGACGATCCAGCCTTCAGTGCGCTCAGCCAGTATGCTGACCTGCTCATGCGGTAAAGAGAGCTGCATGACATCGTTGCAGAACGCTTCCGTTTCCTCCAGGCTGAAGCGCAAGTCTTCGCTGCGGTATTCCGCAATCTGCCCCTGGCCGCGCAGCCGCGCCAGCGAGAATGGCGGCTCGCTGCGGCTCGCGAAGATCAGCTGCAATCGCGCCGGTTGATGGTCGACCAGGAACGCAATGGCTTTGTGCACGGCCGGCTCAGTCACCAACTGCAAGTCATCCAGGATGAAGCACAGCCGTTCCGGCAGCGCACACAGCTGATTGATCAGTGGCCGCATCAGGACATCGATCGGGGGCGGTGGAACCAAGGCACACATATCGGCCAGGACTTTGCCGAACTCGGCACATTGGCCTTGAATCGCGCGGATGAAATGCACCAGGAAGCGCAGTGGGTCGTTGTCGCCGGCATCCAGCGACAGCCATGCGACAGGCGTGGAACTGGCGGCGGCCCAACTCGCGGCCAGTGTCGTCTTACCGTAGCCGGCGGGTGCGCAGACCAGCACCACGCGCGGCGCTTGTTCCGGCTGCTGCAAGCGCGGCCGCGCCAGCAAGTGCGCAGTGGCGGCGGGGATCACGAATTTGGTCGACAGAATCTGGTCGGCCAGCAAGACTTGGCAGGGATGGTGGGACAAATCGCTCATCTGATTACTGATCCATTCTAGGCGGCCGGGACAGCAACGATGAATGTCCCCGCCTGCTCTTGCATTGGAAACAACAATAAATACAGCTTAACGAATTCAAACCGGTTTGAAAATCACCTCAAATGGTGAGCGCTTGGTGATTTAGAGGTTTTACCGGGGGTCCCGACGCACGACCGCGCGGTGACGGTTGACCAGAATACCGGAAAGCGGTACGGGAGGTTGTCCCGATACAATTTATTGCAAATGACTAGGCAGAGGTCGGGTCCGGATGAGACGGGGCCGCTGTGCCGGTGACGGACGAGGTCACCGGCGGCAGGGTCAGGGAAAGCGATGGCTGGCGGCGCTAGATCACCCGTGCGCCTTGAAGCCTTCTGGCAAGATCAGAATTTCCCCAGCATTGAGGATGTTTGGATTCCGGCCATGCCCGCTGTCCTTGGCGCTAGCCTCCAGGCGTTCGTTCAGCCAGGGATTCAGATCATAGATCTTGGCGACGATGCCTGGATCGTTACCCGCGACATCCCAGACGTTGTCATCGGGTTTGACGGTATACACATTTTGGGTCGATACCGGCGGCGCGGCCGGCAAATCCGGTGGCACGGTCGACGGCGGCGGCGCCTGCGGCGGCAGCGGCAGATCGCGCGCTGCCAGCCAGTTCTTCCACCCGGCGGCACTGCTGATATGGATCGTCGTGGTGTGCGGACCCGCCAGCGAATAGAACGTCAGCTTGCGTTCCTCAGGGAAGTAGGACGTAATGTTGCCATTGCGATCCAGGCGCCAGTCGAGTTTGCCCTTTTCGTGGAACATGCCTGTGGCCGAATCTTCATAGCGGTTTTTCTCGGCATTGAAATGGATCGTCGGATGCTTGGACAGGTCCACGTCGGCCGGCTCGGGCGGCAGGGCCAGGTAGCTGTCATAGAACGGGTTGGCATCGGCCACATTACCGTTGCCGTCAAGATGATCGGTGAGCGATTCGGTGGCCTCCAGCATCTTCCCGAGCACCTTGGTGTCGGTCTTGTTGATGTAGTCGATGAACTTTTCCGGGTCGCCGCCGGTGGTTGCGTAGGCTTTCAGGAAGCCGTCGACCTTGGCGTTGCTGCTCCACCAATCGTGCTCCGCCATCACGTCGGCATGCGCCTTGTCGAGGCCGACGCCTTCCATGAAGGTCCGATCATAGTTCTGGAAGTTCTGTATGTTCTTGTTGTGGTCCCAGGCCCAATTGGCGACCGTCGTGCCCAGGTAGGCGATGTTGACAACCCAGCCGATCGGGTTACTGCCGAATACGGCGAAACGCCCCACAGTTTTCGTGGCGCCCTCTTTGACGATGTTTCTGAACAGCAGGCCCCTGACCGACGGGCTGAGCGTCTCTGCCCACTTCGCCGCATTGCCCTTTGATCCGGTGCCGAACAGATGCTCGAACACATCCAGCATTTTGCTCGTGCCAAGGAACTTCCTGGTCGCACTTGCTTCACCGAGCGCAGTTCGGGCGGTGGCACCGTCGACTCCCGATTCGCCGAGCGCATACTTGCCTGCCAGCCGCGTATTGAAGCTGAACTCATGCGGTTTCAATTCGGCGACCTTCTTTCCTTCCGACGCAGCGAAGGCAAACCGTTCGATCTTCCAGCGGGTTTCGGCGGCAGCCTTGAGCGCCGGATCGGCCATGACCTTGGCGCCGAGGGAACGCAAGGTCATCTCGCGCACCTGCAGGCGCAACAGCATGGCGTCGCTGGCGAGATTGACGGATTGCGTGCCCAGCTTAAACTGTTGCGTATCGGTGGCCGCCGTGCCATCCGGGTTTTTGAAGGGCAGTGTTCCGTTGAGATTCATGAATACGCCGCTGCCATCCCATGCCGTGGCTATCGTCATCAGGCCAACCAGTTGCTTGACCAGCGGCTGTGTCGCCTCGGTCGCGAGTCGTGTCCAGCGGTCGCGCACCGAGCCTTCCTTGACATAAAGACCCCAGCTGCTCTCGCCGGATTCGGCGGCATCGAAGAATTTCGTCCCGAAATTCTTGATTTTGGTGTCGAGCTTATCGCCACCTTTCCCCAGCAGGCCGTCGCCAAGCGAATGCGGCTGGATGCGCGCCGCGCCCATGCCGGCCTGCATCAGGTGGAAACCGGCGAAACCGCCCACCAGGCCGAGCAACAAGGCTTTGCGCAAGGGCCCGCCGACGTCACCGACCTGCACGTTGTCGAAGAGATACCCGGTCAAGGCTGCCTGGAAGGCGCCGCCGACACCCCAGATCACAGTGCCGCCAAAGTAAGGCAGGTGGGCCGCGCGCGAGGCGTTGATCGCGGCGCCTGGCAAATTCACGCCGCCGTTCACCTTTCCGATGACATAAGTCTCGGCCAGGAATTCCGCCAGGTCACCGGTCAACTGCGCGCCAATACCGAATTTCTGCGCCTCGCCGCCGCCGTTTTTCAGATCGTCCGAGAGCATCTTGCGGGCAATCTGGGTACTCGCGCGCATCGAAGCGCTATCGCTCAGCAGGATGGTCGAGGTCACCTTCTCATCGGCCATCAGGGACTTGCGAGTGCCATCGGCCTTCTTGTAGCCGTCCATCCCGCCCAGGTCCTTGCTGTAGAAATCAACGGCCTCGCTGGTGCGCAGCAGCCTGTATCCCATATCGTCGATGTCCTTGCGGCCGTCGATGATGTCTTTTTTGAGTCCCGGGAATTTTTCAATCATCGCCCGTTGACCCTTGACGAAATCGTCCTCCGTCAGAAGTTGCGAGTATTTGCCCTGGACCAGCAAGGGCGCCATGCCTTTGGTCGCCTTGTCGAGCATGCCCTCGTTATTTTTCTTCAAGCCGTTAAGGCCGTCATTGATCGCGCGCAGCGTCGCATCGCGCCACACCCCCTGCTGCTTTTCAAAGCGGCCCGCATCGTGGAACTTCCCGGCCGCGCCCATATCAACTTCATCCATTTTCAGGGTCGATACCTGGCGCACGGTTTCCAGGGCAAGTGTCGCGTGGCCGTCGGCCACCGCATCCTTGAAGCCCAGCTGGGTAATATCCGACGCGGGTTTGGTGGCGATGAGGTGCGCGATGCCCTCCACCGCAGCCTTGATTTCAGGGTTGCTGTATTCTTTCTTCTCCCAGTCGCCGCCGGCAGCTGCGACGTCCACCGCCGCCGACAGCGCCTTGGCTACTTTGATACCCGACCCGATATCTGTGATGGTCCGCTGGCCGTCCTTGCCCTTTGCCTGCCGGGTAGCGATATCGTCGACGATCTTTTCCACCGTCGGTTTCGACTGGTTGATGATCCTGGCGGCGATCTCGGGCGATACAGCCGAATGTTTGGACGGGTCGGTCACGTCGCGCAAGGCCTCGGCGCCCGCCACGGTGCCCTTCTGGGCATACGCATCTTCAACCGCTTTGACACCGTCCTTGACGTAGTTGTCGATGATTTTTTGCACGCCGGGGTCGGCCATCACCAGCCCCTTGATCGTCGGGTCCACACCTTTCGGCAGGGCCTTGCCCAGCAAATCGGCTTGCGCCTCGTTGCCCAGCACGGCACTGTCTTCCACCCGTTGCAGGATTGTGGCCGCCCCGATCACGGTCTTGAACTCGGGATCATTGGCGTAGCGTCCGTTCATCTGCGTGGCCGCGTAAGCCAGCGGGTCCAGTTCACGGATCTTTACACCGGCAGGCAAGTCGGCATAGGTCGCGCTCAATTCCTTGCGGGTCGCTGCCAGCAGTTCCTTCTGCTTTGCGGCATAGTCTTCGCGCGCGCTGATGATCTGCGCGCTTGTGACAGACTTGTCGCCGTCCTGCTGCTGTGCGGTCAGGTCGTCGAGCTTGGTGCCGGCTTGGTTGACTTCATTGAGCTTGGTATTGGTCGCACGTTCGGTGGGAGTTTCCGTCAGGACGGTGTCCAGGCTTTTATTGACCGCCGCCTGGGTAGCCGGGTCGTCACGGTAGCGGTTCGCGATATCGTGCGCTGCGTTCTGCACCGCCTCCTTGTTATTCGGGTCGCCCTGGTAGGTCAGGCGCAGTTCGGCGGCGATCGCCTGCTCGGCCTTGGCCTGGTCGCCGTTGGCGACGGTGCGCCGGGCCACGTACATTTCCCAGTCGGCCTGGTTGTCTTCCGGCGCCGCATCGCCGAAATCGGCTTGCAGCTTGTCCGCCGCCTGCTTGGTCTCTTTCGCGGTGGCGACCGTCTTATCGGTGTACTCCTCGGCAGCCTTCACGGCCGGCGCCGGCACCTTGACGAAATCGATCTGCGGCTTGGTCACCAGCAGCGGCGATGCCCGCGGCCCCTTGGTGACGTAGTCGGCATTGACCACATTGGGCGCCGGGGGCGGCGGCGGGTCCACGGGCTTGGGCGGCGGCGGCGGGTCAAGGTCCAGCAACTGTACTGCGCGGTGGATGATGCCACCGAAGTCGATCCCTAACATATTGTTCTCCTTTGTTGGTTGGCTACCGTTCATGCGATGCAGGTCTGTGCCTAGATCTCCACTGAACTGACCGGCACTACCCTTACCGTTTGCCTGAGTTCCTGGTACGACACCACGGCGAGATCGGCCAGCTCCACCTCGGTCAACTTCCTGAGATAGGGCCTGATCTCAAGCGAAGTCAGCAGAACTGCTGTTTTCTCCACATGGGTTTCCACCGCCTGCTTGATATTGGCAACCAACTGGTTGCCGATTTCCGGATCAAGCATCAGCACCGAGCCCGCCGAGGTTTGGCGCAGGGCTTGCCGCAACTGTTCTTCCACGCGGGGATGCAGCACGATCGCCGGCAGCGAACCGTCCTCCAGCGCGAAGCGGTGCGAAATGTAGTGCGTCAGCGCGATCCGCACGTATTCGGTCAGCAGGACCGTGTCCTTCTCCCGCGGCGCCCATTCAATCAGGGCCTGCGCGATCACCCGCAGATTGCGGATGGGAATTTCGTCGCGCACCAGGCGCTTGAGCACTTCCGCCAGGCGCGGCAAGGGCACATTGCGCTGCAGTTCCTTGTCCAGGTCGGGATACTGTTCGCCCAGGCGTTTCAGCAGGTACTGGGTTTCCTGAATGCCGATGAATTCGCCGGCGTGGCGGCGCATTACGCTCAGCAGGCTGCGGGCCAGGATCTGTTCATTCTCCAGATACTTCAGGTTTGCCGCTTCCAGCGCGTCGATCTCCTCCACCGGGACCCACAGCGCAGCATGTCCAAGGACCAGCGTGCCGCCCTCCCTGTAGGGGATACGCGCCAGGTCCAGCATTTGCCGGGACGCCAGTGCCAGTACCTCGTGCTCCGCCAACTGCCCGGCCAGCACGGGAATTTCATCCACATAGATCCGGTATTCGCCCTCCGCGAGGCGCGCATTCTCGCGCATGACGAGGCCTGGAAACGGGATGCCCAGTTCGACACTGAAGTAGCGCCGCACCTCGGCCAGTTCGGTCTCGAAATGCACCGGTGACAGGACGCTGCCAACGCCGGGAAAAGCCTGCACCACCAGCGGAATCGTCAAGCTATGCTCCTCGGCGTCGAGCAGGGTGCGGGTCACGTCATGGCCTTCCTTCTGCATCGACGGGACCGGCGTCTGTGCCGCGTTGGCATAGCGCCGCCGCGCCGGCACCAGGAAAAAACCAAGCGAGGCAACCGCAATGCCGAGCAGGATGAACTGGAACTTGGGAAAACCCGGTACCAAAGTCAGCAGGAAAACCATCGCGCCGCCCACCAGCAGGGCCTTGGGTTGCCTGCTGATCTGCGCAGCGATTTCGCTGCCGAGGTTCGGACTGCCGACCCGGCCCGGATCGGAAACGCGGGTGATGACGATACCGGCCGCGATCGACACAAACAGGGACGGTATCTGCGACACCAGGGCATCGCCGACGGTCAGCACCGCGTAGGTCTGCAGCGCCGTGCCGGCATCCATCCCTTTGCGGAAGACGCCGATCGCCAGCCCGGCCAGGATGTTGACCGCCGCGATGATCAGGCCCGCGATCGCATCGCCCTTGACGAACTTCATCCCGCCATCCATCGCCCCATACAACTGACTCTCGCTCTCCAGTTTGGCGCGGCGCTGGCGCGCCTCGTCCTTGTCGATAATGCCAGCCCGCAGGTCGGCATCGATACTCATCTGCTTGCCCGGCATCGCATCCAGGCTGAAGCGAGCCGCCACTTCGGCCACCCGCTCGGAACCCTTGGCCACCACGATAAACTGGACGATTGCCACGATCAGGAACACCACCGCACCGACGATCACGTCGCCGCCCACCACCATCTGGCCAAAAGTTGCGATGATCTCGCCGGCATTCGCGTTCAGCAGGATCTGCCGCGTCGACGCGATGTTGAGCGCCAGCCGGAACAAGGTGGTAAACAGCAGCAGCGATGGAAATGTCGAGAGGCCGAGCGGGGAGGAAATATACAGCGCGACCATCAGCAGCACGACGGAGATCGTCAGGTTGAGCGCGATCAGGCTGTCGAGAATGAAGGGCGGCAGCGGCAAGACCATCAGCATGATGACGGCCACCACCAGGGCCACCAGCAGCAGATCCGCATGGCGCGCAAGCACCGACCACGATCCGGGGGCTCCCAATCCATGCATCGGGTTATTTTTCACTCTGATCCCTCGCCAAGTCGTCCATGAAAATCCCGTACCCAACGCAGCACCTCGGCAACGGGCTCCAGAAATTCGTCCGGTATATAAGCATTCAACTGCACCGCCTCATTCAGGCCGCGCGCCAGCTTGACGTTGCGCATGATGGGGATACCCTCTTCCTGCGCGATGTCGCGGATCGCCTGCGCAATATGCCCCTCTCCTTTTGCGACCACCAGCGGCAGGTCGGTCACGCCGGCTTCGTAGTACAGCGCGACGGCGATATGGGTCGGGTTGACGACGACCACATTCGCCTTGCGCACGTTCTCCAGCATGTTTCCCATGCCCACTTCCTGATGCAGGCGGCGGCGCATGCCGCGCATTTCCGGACTGCCTTCCATTTCCCGCGATTCGCGCCGCACTTCATCCTTCGTCATCTTGTGGCGCTTCAGGTAGTCCATGCGCTGGAACCAGGTGTCGAACACGCTCATGGCTACGAACGCCACCGTGACCATCCATGCCATCTGGCCGATAACGTTGCCGGCCAGCGGCAGCAGGCCGCCAACCGGGAGCCACTGCGCGCGCACCAGCGCAGGCAGGGTTGCGCGCGCCACCCACCACAGCACGGCGGCCAGCGCGATCAAGATGACGATCAGCTTGACCAGCTCGACCAGGTTGCGCAGCGAGAACAGGCGCTTGGTCCCTTCGATCGGATTGAGGCGCGACAGGCGTGGCATCACCGGATCCAGAGAAAACACCGCGCCGACCTGGATCGAACCCAGCAGCGCCGCCGGCGCGGCCATCAGCAGCACGACGGCGCCGCAAATCCACGCCGCTTCCGTCAGCAGGTCGCGGGTCCATGCCAGCAACACCGCCGGATCGTCCAAGGTGCTGAAGCTGGCGCCGGCTGTGCGCGTGAGCATGGCGCCCATTCGCTCGACCAGGCTCACGCCGCCAAGCGTGAACAGGACCAAGGCCAGCACGATCGCGGCCGTCGCGGCCAGGTCCTTGCTGTGCCAGACATCGCCCTTCTTTCTCGCGTCGCGCAGCTTCTTGTTGGTCGGCTGCTCGGTCTTGCTCTGGCTGGACGATTCGCTACTCATGCCAGACCCCGCGCAGTGCGTTCAGCATCCCGGGAAAATCGGCAATGGGCAGAGCGCGCAAGCTCTCCGACATGCCGGCCCCGTACAGCAACATGAGCAGTGACAGGATCAGCGCCTTGAGCGGCATCGCCAGGAAAAAGGCGTTCAGCTGCGGCGCAAACCGCGACAACAGGCCCAGCCCGATCTCCAGCATCAGCATCAACAGCAGGAACGGCGCCGCAACCTTCAGTGCCAGGCCCAGCATCTCGCCCATCGCGCGCAGCCCGACTTCCACCAGGCTCGCGTTGCCCATCGACAGCGCCATGCTCGGGATCGGCCACACCTGGTAGCTCTCATACAGCGTGCCGATCATCGACAGCAGGCCGCCGGTCACGAGGAACAGCATGGTGAACATCTGCATCATCAGGCCGCCCACCATCGAATCGTCCTGTCCCGTGGTCGGGTCGACCACGGTCGCCATGCTCATGCCGGCCTGGAATTCAATGATCGTGCCGGCGGTGTAAAGGGCCCAGAATCCTATACCCGACAGAAAACCCAGCACCAGCCCGATGCCCGCTTCCTTCAGGAGTACGAACACGACCTGGGGAGTGGAAATCGACAGCATGGCCGGATCATGCAATGCGGCCGGCAGCATCAGGCTGCTCAAGGCCACGGCAAGCGCCATGCGCACCATGACGGGGACAGTCTGCCCCATGAAGATCGGCCAGACTGAAAAAGCCACCAGCATGCGCGTCATCAGCAGGCTGGTCACGATCAGGATGGCTTCTCCCTGGTGCATCATGGTGCCCATTGCTAGCGTACTCCCGCAATGGCGCCAAACATCTGGTCGCCAAACATATACAGCTCGCTGCCCAGCCACGATGAAGTCAGGGCGATCGTGACAATGATTGCGATCAGCTTGACGCCGAACGATATCGTCTGGTCTTGCACTTGTGTGACCGCCTGCAGGAACGCCAGCGCCAGGCCGGTAATGCTGGCCACCGCGATCACCGGCAGCGACAGGATCAGGATCAGGAGCAGCGCCTGGTTGACATAGGTGATGAGGACGGAAAATTCCATGGCGCCGGCCTATTGATAAGTAAGGATCAAGCCGTGCACCAGCTTTGACCAGCCGTCCAGCACGACGAACAGCAGGAGCTTGAGCGGCACCGACACCACCGTGGGCGAGAACATCATCATGCCCATCGAGACCAGTATGTTGGCCACCACCAGGTCGATAATGACGAAGGCAAGGTAGATCAGGAATCCGATCTTGAACGCGGCCGTCAGCTCGGTCACCGTGAATGCCGGCACCAGCACCAGCAAGTCATCGCCCGTAAGCGCCTCGGCCCGCTCCACCGGCCATATCTTGCCGGCCGAGCGGACGAAAAATTCGCGCTCGCGCGGATTGGTGTGCTTCGACAGGAACGCCCGCAGCGGTTCGCGCGCCAGGCCCAGGATGTCGAAGAAGCTGCCCGCGTTCATCTGCTGGCCCGGCTTCACCTGCGCCTGCACGGTGTCGCTGATCTTGCTGGTGACCGGCGCCATGATGTAGAGCGACAGGATGATCGCCAGCCCGTTCAGGACAAGGTTGGGCGGCACCTGCTGCAAGCCCAGCGCATTCCTCACCAGGCTGGTCACCACCACGATCTTGGAATAGGACGTCACCATCACGGCAAGGAAGGGCGCCAGCCCCAGCAAGCCCAGTGTGGTGATGACGATGATCGGATCCGGCATTCCCTGTGGTAGCACGTTTCCCCCTGCAACAGCTAAGCGGATTGTTCGTTGCCGCCGCCGGCAACGCGCACGATGCGCACGCCCAGCTTGCGGCCGATGGTGATCAACTTGCCTTCGGCGATCACCGAGCCGAACACGCTCAGCGTCACTGTCGCCAGGCCGGCATCCTGCTCCAGCTCGAACGTCTGGTCGGCGTGCAGGCGTTCGATCTCCGCCAGCGGCAATACCATCTGGCCCATTTCAAACACGACCGGGACTTCGATATCGGTATGGTCCTTGTGCATGGTGCTTTGCTCTCCTCGGTTGACAACCAGGCCTTGCTCGGGCGCCAGGATTCCGGAATATGGCGCCTGTAGCGCCACGGTGCGGTGCTTGAGACGAGCCGACCACGCACGCTGGCTGCTGTTGCCGGGAATGAGGACCAGCGTCACGCCATGACGCGAAATCGCCCCGCCTTCATCGATCCACGCCACGTCGCCGACGCCCAGGCCGCGTACCGTGGACATGGCCAGCACAGTGCGTCCCACGCGCAGCCGGACCGCGACCGGCAAGTCGTCCCTTGCCAACATCGGCGCCGGGGCGCCTTGCGGCATGGTCCGGTGCAGCCATTCCAGCGTCTGCAGCGCACTGGCCGCCAGCGTGCCGCGCGACTGCGTACCGTCTTCGCGCGTCGCGACAAAGCCGATCGCGCAGGGCCAGGCCTCGCTGTCCGGCATCGACCAATGCACCGCGCGGATGTCCGCGTCATGCATGAAGGCCGGCGGCAGCGCCGCGAAGAAGTCCGCGGCAACCCGTTCGATGACCAGATTGCGCATCGGCGCTGGCAGACGGGAAAATGGTTCGCCGACCAGGCGCGGGTCGATTCCGGCCAGCCCGTCCAGCTTGACCAGCACGGCTTGGCCCGCCAACGTGCATTCGACCGCGACAGCAAACGATGAATGCGGCGGCACATAGCCCCACTGGATGCGCAGGCGCCGGCCGGCCATCGGCCATTCGGTATGCTGCCGCACGGCGAGCCAGGCATTCATCAGGCGGCTGACGTCAGGCTCGAGCTGATCGAGTGCCAGGCAGGTGGAATCAGGCATCATGCCTCGTCTCCGGCCGTGTCATTACGCTGGACCAGGTCGAGCCGAACCACCAGGCCCGTCGATTTGTTCAGCGCGTCCAGCAAGCGCGCGCTACCGCCGCGCATCTGGCGCAGCATCGCTTCGTCCGCCGCGTGCAGCCGCACGTTGAGGAAGACACCGTCACGCGACATTTCCACCGAAGAGCCAGGCAGCGATGCGCCGAGGTCGACCATGATGTGCCCCGTCCCCGCCTTGGGGCGGTCGGCAACGTACAAGTTGGCGCTGAAATGCTGCAGCAGCGCCGCCACTTCATCGTTCTGGACAACCTCGGCATGAGCCGCAGCGGCCGACGCAACCTCCTCCTGAAGCGCGGCGGGAGCGTGCTGGCCTGGCCGCTGCACGCCGGCCGCCATCAACTCGGCGGGTATCGCGAAAGGCAGGGAAGACTCGCCGCCCTCCCCGCCAGGCGCCGCCCGCGGGTGTGCTGGCGCAAGCCAGGAAATGACCTCCCCCCCTTCGGATACCGGGTCGGACCAGTCCGCGCGGAGCGCATGCGCGGACGCGTCGCTTGCCTGCGTATTCGGCTTGGCCGGCGGCGCCGACGCCGCGTCCGGCGCCCGCTTGAGCATCAGATCGCGAAAGGCTGCGACAGCCGCATCGGACGTGGGCTGGTATGGCGACACACCGGCTTGCGCAAATTCCGGGAGGTTCCGCTCGCCGCCATCGATCGTGGAAAATTCATTCATGCCTTGCCTCCGGCGCGGCGGCCTTCCTGGCCAGGTACCAGCTCGCGGCCACGGCGTCTTCCGACCGCTGCACGTTACGCGCTTCCTGCTCCTGGCGCCGCTTTTGCTTCATCTGGCCGACCACATCCATGATTTGCGTCAGGGCCTCATACTGCTTCCTGGTCCTGGCCCGGGCCGCATCGACTTCCTGCTGCGCTTCCAGCAGGCATTCAACGATGCTGGCGCGCTCTTCTTCGAGATCGTTCTCGAGCGCGGCGATTTTCAGGTGCTGATCGGCATAGTCTTTGCCTCGCTGCAGTGCCCCGCCCTGCTGTATCCACGCCTGCCACTGCTGGTCCCAGGCAGCCCTCTGGGCGGCCAGGGCTTGCAGCGCTTCCTCCACGCGTTCGACCTCCTGCCGGATACGGTTGCGCACCGTCGCCCTGCGCGCGAGTTCGGCGTGTGCGCTCTGGAGTTGCGCGTCCCGAACCTCGACCAGTTTTTCGTGCTGTTCCATGGTTTCCATGTCCTCTAGCTCGCCGCTATATTGCGCATGGCTGCCAGCGTTTCCCGCAGGCCGGACGATTCTCCCGGCGCCTGCCGAAGCAGCGCCGAACACGCTTCACGGCTACGAATCGCCCGATCCGCGACGGCATCCGACCCCGCCTCGTATTCGCCGATCTGCAACAACATCTCGATCGACTGGTACTTGGCGCTGAGCTCGCGCAGTGTTCCCGCCAAAGCCTGGTGCTCAGCCGATGCCACGATGTTCATCACCCGGCTGCGGCTCTGCGCCGTATCAATCGCCGGATAATGGTTGGCGGCGGCCAGCTTGGCAGACAGGATGATGTGGCCATCGAGTGTCGACCGCACTTCTTCGCCGATCGGATCGCCTGCCTCGTCATCGTCGACCAGCACCGTGTAGAAGGCGGAAATCGCGCCCTTCTCGTTTTGTCCGGCCCGTTCAAACAGCTTTGGCAGCACCGTAAACACCGAGGGAGGAAAACCGCGCCGTGTTGGCGGCTCACCGGCCGCCAGGCCAATCTCGCGCAATGCGCGCGCATAGCGCGTGACCGAATCGACCAGCAGCAAAACCGAACGGCCCTGGTCCCGGAAATACTCGGCAATCGCCGTCGCCACGCAGGGCGCCTTGGCCCGCTCCCCGGCCGCCCGGTCCGAGGTCGCCACCACGAAGACGGTGCGGTCCCGGCGGGCAGCTGGCACTGCGGTACGGAAGAACTCCCCCACCTCGCGCCCGCGTTCGCCCACCAGCGCTACAACGGTGACATCGGCTGCAGCGCCGTGCGAGATCATCGACAGCAGGCTGCTCTTGCCGGTGCCGGCCGGCGCAAAGATCCCCATGCGCTGCCCTTCGCCGCAGGTAAGGAATGCATCGATCGCACGCACGCCCGTGTGCAGGGCGCTCAGGATCGGCTTGCGCCGCAGCGGATCGGGCGCCGGCGCGTAAACCGGGTATTCCTGCACCGCGTCAATCGGCCCCAGGCCGTCGATCGGCTCGCCGAATCCATCCAGCACCCGGCCCAGCACACCCGGCCCCACCTTCACCCCCTGAGTGCGGCCCAGGTGCACCACCTCTGTCTGGGTCGACAAACCGGCCAGCTCGCCGAAAGGCATCAGCAGCACCAGGTCGCGGACGATGCCGACCACCTCGGCCTGCATCCGCCACGGCGTACCCGGATTGCGCAGCTCGCAGATATCGCCGACCCGGGCACTGACGCCGCTGGCCTTGATCAATGTTCCCACCGCCTCCAGCACTCGGCCGCGCGTCTCGATCGCGGAAAAGCCACTGAGCGCATCTGCCAGTGCATCGGAAAGATAGTCCGTGTTTACCATGTCGCTCCGCCCCTCATTGACCGGCCGGGCCGGAGCGCCGCTTGCCGACGAATGCCCGGGTCAGGCCCGCGCGTATCGCCGCGATCTGCGTATCGAGGCTGGCGTCAACGATGCCGAATTCGCTCTCCAGCACGCACATGCCCGGCACGCCGGCGGGATCCTGCACCACGTCGACAAATTCAATCTCGGGAAACTCGGCCAGCACGGGCGACAGCAGCGCATTGACGGTGTCGAACTGTTGCGACGCCACGATCAGGCGAAAGGAATTCTTCCGGCTTGAATTGGCTATCGTGCGGCGCACCAGACGTTCCATCACGGTGCGGTCGCCAATCTCGTGCAGGATGGCCTGCAACGCGTCCATCACCGTTTTGACCAGCCGCGCCTCCAGGCAGATGAACGACGAATCCATTCTTGCGGTGGCTTCGACCATCGACGCCGCATACTCCGCGCGTCCCTGTTCGATGCCAAGCTCGCGTCCCTGCCGAATCGCGGCCTCGCGTTGCGCTTCCGCCAGCGCCACGATCTCGGCGGCCCGGCGGTTGGCCGCCGCCAGCGTTTCCTGCGCGGTGGCCAGCTGCGCGAAATCGTTCGCCTTGATGACTTTTCCATCGGCGCTGGCGAGCTTGCCGCGATCCATCAATATCATCATTGCGCAGTCCTCCCAGGCGCCGCGAACAGCCACGCATGTTCCGGCGCCGCCTTGTTCAGGACGGCGACAAAGAGCGCGGCCAGCCTGCTGCGGTCATGCTCCTCCAAGACCGGCCGCTGGAGGCTAGCCCAGTCGCAAGGAAACCTGAACTGCATGCGGGCCAGCGTTGCCCTCGACGCATCGCCCAGCAGGGCGCCAGCCAGGCCGACCGCGCGCCGGGTCCAGGCTTCGTTATCCGGAAATGCCGCGCCGTGCGGATGGAAGACGTAGCCGAGTACCGGAAGCGGCGCAGTCCATCCCAACGCGAACCGATGCGCCTCGCGGCCCAGCGTGCGTTCAATCGCTATCATGTCGGCGCCAAGCACCGCATGCCTGATCTGGTCCCGCACCAGCAAGCCGGCCATCAATCTTGCGCAACGTTCGAGCACCGCTGCATCCAGCAAGGCGATGCTTTTCATGGGCTCGGAGAAGTCGAAATCAAAGTCCTGGTCCAGCTGGCACGCCTGCAGCAACGCCAGGGACAGGCGGCGCAGCCAGAACGGAGAAGCATCGAGTCCATCGGCAAGCGGAAGATGCCGGCCCAGGCGGGCGATCCAGCTGGCATGCGCATAGGTTGCTGGAAACAGATTGAAACGAAGCCGAAGATCGAAAGCGCGGTCTCGCACCAGCGGCTGCCAGGTGAGGCCAGGCGTATCGCCAGCGGGGCTATCGGCCTTGGCAGCGTCTGTGAAGCCAGGTGGTGATGCCTCCAGCGTGACGGCGCTCATGCCCGTTCCCTCTGGCGCGCTGGACGTTCCCGACCGTCGCCGCGTGCCGGCGCCCCCCGTGCTGCCAATTTTTCCTTGAGCCAGCTGCGCAAGTGCGCCGCATTCAGCAGGAGTATCAGCAGGATCGCCACCACGATCCAGGGCAAGAGCATCATGGTCCAGAGTGTTGCCACGCTGGAGTTGGCGACGATCGCGCCGAAGAACCGTGCCGTCGGCACCTGGTCGGAAGTGGTGCCGGTGGCACGCGCCGGGAACAGGCTGACCGACACCTTGTCCACCGTCAGCCCTTCCACGCTGCGGATCACCAGTTCCTTCACCTCAGGGATCACGGCCTTCATATTGATATCGGACCGATATTTCAGGAACACGGAGGCAGAAGACGGCTTGACCGGCGACGCCAGCGGATCGTTGGACGGCAGCACGATGTGCACACGGGCGCTCAGCACGCCGTCGATCTGCGACAGGGTCTTGGCGATCGCCTGCTCAGTCCCATAGGTAAAACGGATGCGTTCTTCCGTGGGGGACGAAATCAGATTGTTACGCGCGAAGATTTCACCCATGTCCGCGTAATGCTGCGGCGGTTGTCCGTTCGAATTCAGCAGGCTGATGGCTGGCGCCATCTTGGCGCTGTCGACCCAGATGCTGTAACCCTTTTCGCCAGCACGCTTCTCGGCGCTGATACCGCCTTTCAGCAAGGTCAGCAGAACATCGTTGGCCTGCTGCTCGGACAGGTTGCTGTACACGGCCTGCTCGCAGCCGGAGAGGAACAGCAGGCCCGCCAGGAGCAGTGCATAAGCAAGGCGCCGATCATATCGGGTCGACATATGGTTGTTTTCCATGGACGGTTTCAAGGTCAATTGCGCTGGAACAGGGACTCCGCACCTTTCTCCGTCATCCCCGCCGCCTTAGACACCACTTCAAAGGCCGCCGACGTCTTGACCATGTCATATTGGAGCTGCAATACGTCCTTCATCGAAAGATCGCCATCTTTCTTCAACAGGTTTTCCACCGCATCTTGCGCGGTGCTCCACATCGACGACATGTTTTCGCTCTGGCTGCGGATCAGTTGCGAAGCATCCCCCGGCCCGTCGGCCGCCAGGGTGGACGACTGCGGCTCTCCGAGCAGTTGCTGAAAGCGGCTGACGGAGGCCTGGTCCGGCGCTGGCGCTCCGTTGGCACCGGCCTGCGTCGACGACTGCAAGGCCTGCAGCGATGAGAGGGAGGTAAGATCCATGTTTTCTCCTTGGTCACTAGGGCCGTATGTTGTGATGACGGAAAAATGCCAGGGACCCCGTATCGGTCCTGCGCGCCGCGCCCTCTTCTTTCAGCTTGCGCGCCTGGTCCAGCCAGCATTCGACAATATTCACGGCGCCCGGCTCCTGCCTGCTGGCAAGCACGGCCTCAAACAGTTCCAGTGCGCCATCCTGTTTGGCTTCCACGAGGAAGGCGCCAAGCATCGCTTTCACCATCTCGCTGGCGGGAAAAACCCCGGCAGCATGCTTCAATCCATTGATGGCGTCCTGCAGGCGGCCGCTCCGCGCATGCACCACCGCGAGGGAGACCGCAGGCGCCGAACTATCGGGTTTTGCCAGGGCCATGCCCAGGAAAATCTGCTCGGCCTTCTCGTGAAACCCATACTCGCTTGCCAGGAACCCGATCTCGGCAATGCGCTGTAGAACACATGGAGAAAAGATATTCAATTTTTCCAAATCAGACATTCCAATCTCCATGTACTCATATCGCATCAGCGCGCCAGCGCTTACGAAATATTGTGAGCAGCGCCTTTGGTGCCTTCGCCGAACGCCTTGATCGTTTCGGAGACTGCGCTCTGCGCCGTGCTGGCGACCTGCATCGAGAGCGCGACCTTTTGCATGCCAGTTGCGAATCCGGCAGGATCCTTCTTCGCATCCGGCAGATTCGCCAGACCGTCGAACGCAGCTTGCAACAGACCGCCTGCACCTGAAATTGCACCATCAAATCCGTTTGACATTTTTATCTCCGTGAAAGGTTAAGAAACATCGCATCAGCTGCTCTCCCAGCATCACCCCGCATCCTGCTACCTCCGCCTCCAGCTGGGCTGAGGCGGTGCAATCCTGCATGGTCCCGTTTCGCTATCGGGCATTCAAATGCATGCTGTCCCAGATGTTCTGCAAGACCTCGACCGAAACAGCGGCACTCTCGACCAGTGCCCTGGTTGCCGCATATTCGCGCTGCTCAAGGGGGTGCCGCAAACGCTCGGCCCCGGTTGCGGCGGCCTGCTCCATCAGGCGCCGGTATTCGGCGCACACGGCGCCGCTTCTATCGGCCAGCAGGCGCGTGGCAAACTCGCTTGGTGGCAGCACATCGTCTTGGGGAAGAGTATTCATTGCAGTGCCGCCAGCGGGAAAATGTAGTGCCGGTCGCCTTTTTGAAACTCGACCTGGTCCAATTCAATCTTGACGATCCGGATACCGTTGAACTCATCGCCTTCCGCGAATTTCTCCCCATATGCGCCAATCAGCCATTTGTTCTTTTTCAAAATCAGAATCGATGAAAAGCGTTTCGACATCCGCAGCGGAGCAACCGTCGGCTCCATCGCCACCACGGCCGACGCGGCAGGCGGGGCAGCTTCCGCAACCTCCCGGCCGGGCGGCGCAATAGGCTCACCTTTTTTCACCTGCACGTTCAAGGCCTTCAAGCCCGGCACCTGCTGCGCCAGCGATGTCAGTTTGGACGCAGCCTCGGGGGTATCTACTTCGTTGGCACAGCTGACGATGCCGGCGCCGGCATCCTTGGCGAGGCAGCTGATGCCTTCCAGCCGGGCCAGGCGCGCTACCGCGGCCACGATCTCTTCGGTGGCGTGGATGTCGCTGCGCGCCTGGTATTCGGAATCGTGCAGCGACATGGCAAGCAGGTCGCGCTGGTAAATGGTATTGACGTAGCCCGACACCGACAGGTGGTGATCACTGTCGACTTCCAGCTGCAATTGACTGCCCACCGGCGCTACCGACTTGAGCCATTGCTGCGCCTCGCGCGTACGGGCCTCCGTCATTTCCGTCCGGTCCGGTGACATCATGGCGTAGGCCAGGCTCAGGCTGGCGGCGAATCCGATGACGACCAGGATCGCGCTGCTCAGTAAACGACCTGGACTGCGCATGCTTCCACCCGGCGCAAAACTCGCCCACGGCGAGCCCGCTTTGGCCAGGCCCTTTTCCCACTCTTCATCTGCCGGCCGCACCGCGAACGATGCGTTGCCGATTTCAATGGTCTGGTAATCAAAAACCCTGGCTGTCGCGCCCGCCTCCAGCGTGCTGGTACCGATACGCACGGAATCTTCCAGCGCGGTGCAGCGCACGATGCGGTCATCGATCGACAGCAGGCAATGCCTTGGAGCTACATTCTCATCCAGCAAGACGGCCGTGCAAGATGGGTCCGAACCAATCACGCAGGGAAAACCCGGGTCGAGGGAGAACTCCGCCCCTTCCTGCAAGCCCTGCACTATGCGGACTGTTTTGCTTTTGAGTGTTTCCGCCATGATGTGCACCACCTAATCGGAATGTGCTGCCACGAACAAAACGCAACGAGGGAACGACAGGCCAACCGACTGTTCAGATTTGTCAATGTTGGCAAGCGCGAAGCAAAATATACCGGGGACGATTGGGGCCGCACATCACCAAAGCATGTGATTCTTTGGTGATTTTTTGGTGATTTTTTGGACAACATAATTGACTAAGTTGTCATGAGACATCTCCAAAAGCATAGAGTTGATTTCATATTGGAATACAATGGATTCCAGAATCAGCTGAGCTCGGATATGCGCACAGCCCGCGTTTTGACCTTCTTGGCAATATTGCTGGCATTCGGTTATGCCAGGTGCGCCTGCATGCCTATAAAGTTGGGCTATGTGAACCTGCACCGCCCGCCCTACTTTCTGGGTGCCGGCAGTGTCGAAGCACCCAACCCTGGGGCAACGGTGCAGCTGGTTCGCGACATCGCTGCATCGGCCGGTTGCACGGTGGTTTCGGTCCGGTTGCCTCCGTTACGCCTGCGTCAAGCGTTGAGCAACGCTGTTATCGACGCCATGCTGATGGATGCCAGCGACAGCGATCTCATTCGCTACGCGCTGCCCCAATCCCACGAAGGCGAGCTCGACGCCAAGCGCGCAATCCCGATGTACACCGTCGTCTTTGTACGTGCCGGCGACGGGATTCCTTCGGACACTGATCCGAACTCATACTTTATTAACCACCGGCTGGGCATGAATAATGGCGCAACGCTCGCGGAGCAGTTGAGAAAACAGGGAGCGAAGGTCGATGATGGCGCACAGGACGGCGCACGCAATCTGGAAAAGCTGGTACGCGGAAGAATTGACGGCTATGCAGCCACGATGGTCTCTCCTACGCAGATGGATGCCTTCATCGGAGCGACATTTGGCAAACAGTTGGTGCGTTTAGGGACGCCGCTCCGCGTTCACCATTTCTGGCTCGCATTCAACAGGCGCTACTACGAGGATAATCGCTCGGAGGTGGAGGCAATGTGGGCTTGGATCGGCGTACATGGCCACAAACGGTTTGTGGACCTGGTCGAGCAGTACCAGCGGTTGCCACGATGATCGCGCCGATGGGCCGTTGAGGACTTTTTCCGGACTGGGAAAGACTAAGGGCCTACGAACTTCGTAAGCCCTTGTTTTGATCGCAGAATTCTAGTGGGAAGTACAAGTTTCGAACTTGCGACCCCTGCAGTGTGAACCAATAATGCGAAGATTAACGCTCCCCCTTGAGGGTGTAGACTGGCTTCTCAGTTTCTCCCTTCTCCACCATGGTGAGAAGGCGTTGCAGTTCCGTGCGCTCGTCGCCCTCCTTGGCGGATGACACCAAGTTGCGCAGGATGGCGACATGCGCCGCCTGCAGCGCCTGCGCTGCGGGCACGGCTACGTCCGGTTTCACGCCGACATGCTCCCAGTTGGTTTTAGTGACGAAATTGATCACGCGCGCCGTCGGGATCGAGACCGCGATGTCGTGTCCCAAACTGAACCAGCTAACGGGATTGGAAGCGCCGATGGTGGTTTCGCCGACCAGGGTGCCACGCTTCAGCGCTTGGAAGTTATAGGCGCAGTCCTCCGCTGCGGAACCTGTCCGAGCGGAGATCAGCACATATACGGGCTTGTCGTAACGCTGTACGATCGACGGCACGGTCCAGATCTGCCGCGTCGTGTCGGTCTGGCGATCATAGATATCGGTCAGGTGGTGCACGTCGCCCGCCGGTAGGAAATGACTCATCAGGTAAGCCACGCCGGCCGGTGAGCCGCCCCCGTTGCGGCGCAGGTCGAGGATCAGCGCATCCGTGCCCGCCAAGAGCGACATCGCCGCCGTGTGGGCCGGGCCGACGAATTCCACGCCGGCGAAGCGGCGCAGCTCGAGGTAGCCGACGTTGCCGGGGAGGCGTTCGATCTTCTCGATGTCATAGCCGCGCCGCGCGGCCGCGTTGCGCCATTCGTCAATCTGGGCGTGGCTCGGCGGCTCCTCGGGACCGCTGGATTCCGTGAAGCCCTCGTAACGCCCGGCGCTGAAATGCATGTCGCCGCTGAGTTCGCGCAAGTCCTGCTTTAGCGCCGCACTGAGCGTCGTTGCGCTGGTGGCGGCAGCATACCCGCCTTCGGCATTTTTCCTGATGATCGCACTGCCAACCTGTGCGGACCGCGTTGGATCAATGTAATTCGCATTGATTTTCGCCGCGAGCGTCTGCACGATAGCGGCGCGATCGGACGCGCTCAACGGGGTGTCCTTCGCCGCCAAGGCGGGCGACGAGCATAACGCGCCCAACAGGGCCATTGAACCAAGCTTCTTGCTACTTAACATGCATTCCTCCAGTTTGGACTACGAATCGGTGTTTGTTTTGAGCTGTTGCAACGCTTCCGTCAGCGCCGGCATATAGGAGCGGCTGGCTCGCAGCACCGTGCCGTCGCGCAGGCGCAGCATGGCGTCCCGGTTGGTTAGCGAACGCAGTTCGGCGATCGTGTCCAGCCGTACGATGGACGAGCGGTGCACGCGGTGGAACTGACGCGGATCGAGCTGCATGGCCAGATTCTGCAGGCGCTCCCGCACTAGCCAGCTCTTGCCCTTCGCATGCAAGGAGGCGTAGTCGCCGTCGGCCTCGATGCGCTCAACATCAGCCACCGGCACCAGCACCGTGCGCGATCCCACACGCACGCTGAAGCTGCGCATCGCCATGGCCACCGGTGCTGCGGCACGACTTTGGCAGCGATAGGGAAACGCCTGCTGCGCGCGCTCCAGGGCTTCGTCGAAGCGCTCGTCATCGACCGGCTTGAGCAAGTAATCGATGGCGGCCAGTTCAAACGCTTGCAGCGCGAAGCCTTCATAGGCGGTGAGCAGGATCGTCATCGGCCGCTGCGCCGGCGGCAGTGCGGCAAGCACGTCGAGTCCGCTCTTGCCCGGCATCTCGACGTCGACGAACGCCAAGTCGGGATTCAGTGTCACAATCCCTTGGTAAGCGCTGTCGCCGTCACCGAATTCACCCACCAGCTCGAACACCCCGCGCTGCGCCAGCCTGACCTTGACCGCCAGCCTGGCCAGCGGCTCGTCGTCGACGATCACCACTCTGATGTTCATGCCGGCACCTCGTTCGCGCGCAGCGGAATCGAAATGTGCACGTGGAAGCGACCGTCCGCACGCCAACCTGCATCGACTTCTTGCTCGGCGCCGTATAGGTGGCGCAGGCGTTCCCGAACGTTGGCCAGGCCGATGCCGCTCCCCTTGTGCGCCGCGGGCTGGCCGTCGTTCAGCACGCCGATCAGCAAGCGCGTGCCGATGCGCTCGACCAAAATATCGAGTTGGCCGGGCGTGGCGAGCGGTGCGATGCCGTGGCGGATCGCATTCTCAACCAGCGGCTGCAGCATGAGGTAAGGCACGACGCTGCCCAGCAGGTCTGGGCCAGTTTTCATCGTCAGGCGTAGGCGCTCGCCGAGGCGTGCTTTTTCAATGGCCAGGTAGGCGTCGAGCAGGGCCAGTTCATCGGCCAGCGCATGCTCATGACGGCCATCATGGGCCAGGGTGGCGCGCAGGAAGTCGGCCACGCACGCAAGCATGCGGTTAGCTTCTCGATTGGACTGGGCCGACACCAGCGCTGAGATCGCGTTAAGGGAGTTGAACAGGAAGTGCGGATTGACCTGTAGGCGCAGCGCGCGCAGTTCGGCATCGCGGGCGGCGCTTTGCGCCTGGGCCAGATGCAGGCGAACCTGTTGCAGCGACAGGTAATAGGCCGCCACCGCATGGACCGCACAGAACGCGACCAGTGCCAGCCAGCAGCTATCCAGGCCCCGTGCCAGATATTCCCATTGGTAGCCCGTCTCTCGTCCTATCGCGATACCAAAGCTCTGTCCTAGAAAGGCGTTCGTAATCGCCATGGCATAGGTGGCCGCCAGCAGTATCGATCCCATGCGCAGCCAGGACCAATCGCGACGCCACATGGCCCGCTGAAGCAGCGTCAGCGGAATAAGCCATAGCAGGCAGGCGACCAGGAACAGCGTACGAAAAGCTACGATATAGTGATCATTGACGGCAGGCAGTCCCAGAATGACCATGCAGGCCGATACCGGCAGTGCGGCCAGCACGGGAACGAGCAAAGGGGTTTCGATTTTCACGCGGAGTTTCTATAAATGCAATTCTGGAATTGTAGCGTTTCATTCACCCAACGAATAGAAAGCAATACACCCATGGAAGGTCCAGAAGTAGGGAAGCCTTGACCTTAAGTGATGCCTTGGCGGCGGTCGAGTCAATTGCGGCGACCCGTGCCTATATTGCGGTGAGTCGGTCGGAGATGGAGCGAGTGGACACTAGAGCCAATGCAGGCTTTGAGACCACTTGCGTCTGCCGCTGGCCGTTTGCGGCATGATCTGTGTTGTAGCTCATCTGAAAAAGTCTCTTAGATTGCCACTCTTCTAAGTCTGCGGGCTATCGAAATTAAATCTTGTCCGATGATTTCGGTTGTTACCAAAGATGCCACTGTAGTTGTAAATTTGCATCATTAATCAAGGCGCGTATCGCCGCGTCTGTGAAAATGTGTGAGAATTTGTCGACGCTGCCTAATTGTCTGCAGCGCTTCTCTGATCGTCGGCCTTGCCCCGCCGGCCCACGAAAGAAATCACCATGCAGGTCTCCAATATTGCCGCTGACGCCGCGGCCCAAGCTGCTATCGTCAACCGTTTCGCGGGCTCCCTTCGAGCTTGGACGTTCCTTGTTCATCAAGGTTATGACTGTCACGAAATCTTCGAGTTCCTGGTTGATATAGAGGGTCCGGAGCGCGCCCAATCTTCACCGGCATGCATTCCTGTTAGCTGACGTCGGTTCCGAGGCCGGGTGCACCACCTGAAATCGTGGAAGCAGTACTTCATGTTTCGCGCTGCGGGCGCGTCGTCGCTTGTGATGTTTGGGCCACTGATGCAAAAGCGGGCCGCCGAATAGAGCACTCAATTCGCTTGGCCTGCATGTGCCGAGATAAGTCGCGACACTCCGACTGGTATTCGCACCGGCGGCAACATTTGGGGCGAATGTCCCTACTTCTTGATACAGCGGGAAGGTGTCCGCCGACACCCTTTTTCCGAGCCGCAAAAAGCGGCGGGAATCATTTTTCCACATTTTTTCCACACCAAACAAAAAAGGCCTGCGAAGTGATTTCGCAAGCCCTTGATTTGTTTGAGTATTTCTGGTGGGAAGTGCAAGTTTCGAACTTGCGACCCCTGCAGTGTGAATGCAGTGCTCTACCCCTGAGCTAACCTCCCGAAGTGGCGCTATTATAGACTAGGGTTGCGCCAAACACAAGTTCCCTTGACCGCTTTGTCCAAGCCATCCAGCAACGCAATGTGCTCGGCTTCTTCCGTTTCACTTGCGCGCAACACGATCACGTCGGCCAGTGCGATTTCAGCCATGGCGATGCCGCTGCCGGATTCCTCGATTACGATATCCATGCCCAGGCTGTTCTGGCCACGGGTCATCGCCAGATAGACATCGGCCAGCAATTCCGCGTCCAGCAGCGCGCCGTGCAGTTTGCGGTGGGCGTTGGATATGCCGAAGTGTTCGCACAGCGCATCCAGCGAGTTGCGTTTACCTGGACGCATTTCCTTTGCCTGCACCAGGGTGTCGATCACTCCGCTGATGTGGGAGTCAAAAGTTGGCAGCTTGAGCAGGTTGAACTCGTGGTTCAGGAAGCCAAGGTCGAACGGCGCGTTATGGATGATCACTTCCGCGCCCTGGATATACTCTCGCAGTTCCTCCACCACTTCATGGAAACGTGGTTTATCGCGCAGGAATTCGGTGGTCAGGCCGTGCACCGCCAATGCGCCCTCTTCCGAATCACGCTCTGGATTGATGTAGCGGTGGAAGTTATTCCCGGTCAGTTTGCGCTCGAACAGCTCAACGCAGCCAATTTCAATGATTCGGTTACCCTGTTTCGGGTTAATGCCGGTGGTTTCGGTATCGAGGACGATTTGACGCATAAATTCACGAATGTGTTCGTAGCAAGCGGCGAAGTATAACAGGCCTTATTTGCGGCGGACCGATTCCACGCCCAGGTTGGCCAACTGGTCGGCGCGTTCGTTGCCCGGATGGCCGTTGTGGCCGCGCACCCAGCGCCAATCGACCGTGTGCACGGCTTGCGCGGCGTCGAGCGCCTGCCACAGGTCGGCGTTCTTGACCGGCTCCTTGGTCGACGTTTTCCAGCCGCGCGCCTTCCAGCCGTGGATCCATTCGCTAATGCCTTTCTGGACGTACTGGCTGTCGGTGTGCAGGACCACTTCGCACGGGCGCTTCAGGGCCTTCAGCGATTCGATGACCGCGGTCAGTTCCATGCGATTGTTGGTGGTATTCAGCTCGCCGCCGAACAGTTCCTTCTTGGCGTCGCCTGCGATCATCAGCGCGCCCCAGCCACCGGTGCCGGGATTGCCCTTGCATGCACCGTCGGTATAAATCTCTACTTTATCCATCGAGTCTTTCTTTGTGTTTGTTGGTGGCCGGGACAGGTACACCCGCCTTGGCCGTTTTCTGTTTCCAGGCCGGGCCGATCAGGCGCATGCCTTTCACGCGCTTGATCGCCTGCACCATATAGACCGCGCCAAAATACGGCCAGTAATTGGGACCGGCGCGGTCCATGAAGTTGTAGCGTTGCAGCCAGCGTTCGGTGCGGCAGGCTGGCGCATAGCAGCCCAGGTGCGTGTGGCTGACGCCCATATTCAGCAATTTTAGCCAGTCTTTGATGCGCGGCATGGAGATGAACTCACCGGCCTTGGGCAGGTAGTGCGATCCGGTCAGGCGGCCGCTTAGCTGGCGCAGCCCCCACAGGCTGGCCGGGTTGAAGCCGCAGACGATGACCTGGCCTTCCGGGATCAGCACACGCTCGACTTCGCGCAGCACCTGGTGCGGCTCGGCGGAGAATTCCAGCACGTGCGGCAGCACCACCAGGTCCATGCTGTTGGTGGCGAATGGCAGTTCAACACTGTCCAGGGTCACCGCTACCGCGCGGCTGCTGCCGGATTGGCGCGGATGCAGCCGGATGTCGGCCAGCCACTGGTGCGGCATGCGGTTGGCCGCCAAGGCGTCAAGTTGCGGCATGCCGATCTGCACCGCGTTGAAACCGAAGATATCCGCCACCATCTTGTCCAGGCATGCCTGCTCCCAGGCGCGCACGTATGCACCCGGCGGTGTTTCCAGCCATTTGTCGAACGCTATAATGGATTCGTCGGATGTTGCGCTATCCATGCATTCCCTTTACTGAGCCCATGAGCAAACCTGTTTCTGTCCTGACCGTCCCTGCTTTCAGGGATAACTACCTGTGGCTGGTCCACGATGGCCGCAACGCTGCAGCAGTCGATCCCGGCGACGCCGCGCCCATCCTGGCCGCCCTGCAGGAGCACGGGCTGACACTTACCGCCATTCTACTCACCCATCACCATGCTGACCATATTGGGGGCGTTCCGGGGCTTCTGGCCCGCTTCCAGGTGCCGGTTTTCGGCCCACGCCATGATGGTATCGCAGCCGTGACCGTGCCGCTGGGCGAAGGCGACCGGTTTCAGGTTCCGGGGCTGGACCTGTCGTTGCGGGTACTGGATGTGCCGGGCCATACCCTCGGCCATATCGCCTATGTCCGCGATGGTGCCGAGCCATGGGTATTCTGTGGCGATACCTTGTTCGCCGGCGGTTGCGGGCGCTTGTTTGAAGGCACGCCGGACCAGATGGCCGAATCGCTTGGCAAGCTGGCGGCACTGCCGGAGGCCACCAAGGTGTTCTGCGCCCATGAATACACGCTGTCCAACCTGCGTTTCGCCAGCGCGGTGGAGCCGGGGAATACGGCGCTACGCGCCCGGGTAGCGGCCGATTCCGCGACGCGCGAGCGTGGGCTGCCGACCGTGCCGAGCACTATCGCACTGGAACGTGCCACCAACCCTTTCCTGCGTTATCGTGAGCCCGAAATCGCTGCCCAGTTGCACGAGGCCGGCAAATTGCGTGGCGGCGAGCCACCGGTTGCCGTCTTTGCGGCGCTGCGGGAGTGGAAGAACAACTTCTGACCTGAGGAGATTTATGCAAACCGTCCGCATGTACGTTGATCCCATCAGCCCTTTCGTCTGGCTGGCCACCAAGCAGATTGCCCGCATTGAGGCGGCGGGGGTGCAGGTTGAAATCGTGCCTGTCTTGTTCGCCGCGATGCTGAACAAGCATGGCTTGGTGGGCCCGGCCGAGGTCCCGGCGAAACGTGTACTGACGTTCCGCGATGTGATGCGGCAGGCGTCGGCGCAGGGCCTGGAGTTCGTGGGGCCGCCAGGCCATCCGTTCAATCCCTTGCCGATGCTGCGAATGGCGACCGCTATCGAGGGACGTGCGGAGCGGATCGCATTCGTCACCGCAGTGATGGCGGCAACCTGGGAACAGGGGCAGGATGCGCAGGATTTCGGCGTCCTCGCACGGGTGGCGCGCGATTGCGGGCTCGATGGCGAGGCGCTGGTTGCCGCGGCGGGGACGCCAGAGGTGAAGGCGGAACTGGCGCGGGCGACCGAGCAGGCCATTAACGATGGCATCTTTGGCGTGCCGAGTTTTGTCTATGAGGGAGAGTTGTTCTGGGGGGCGGATCGGATCGACAGCCTGTTGCGCAGGATCGCGGGCCATCGTATCGATGAGGGGCGCTTGCAGGAGTTTCTCGACAGGCCGTCGTTGGCTTCGCGGCAAAACCGGTAAACCAGGGTCTGACCCACAGGGTCAGACCCTGAATGACTTCCCGGCCAACCAATTGGTTCAAGGATCTTGATTTTTGGAGAAGGTCAAAGGCCTGGAACCAAACCCGTGGAGGCTGCGCTGACGGGGTCAGACCCTTGGGTCTGACCCTGGTTTACCGGTTTAGATTTCCTCGTACAGCGGCAGCGTCAGGAATTCCTCAAACGCTTCCGAAGTCGACATCTTCTCGAAAATCTGGGCAGCGCGATCGTAGGCTGGAGTGGAACCGTCCGGAGCGGCGGCTTTCACCTTCGGCAGTTCTTCCGGAATCATCGCACGAACCATATCGGCAGTCACTTTGCGGCCGTCTTCCAGCACGCCCTTCGACGAACGAATCCACTGCCACACCTGCGAGCGCGAGATTTCTGCGGTCGCCGCATCTTCCATCAGGTTATGGATCGGCACGCAGCCGTTGCCATTCAGCCAGCTACCCAGGTAGTGAATGCCGACGTTGATATTGTAGCGCAGGCCAGCTTCAGTAATAGGTGCTTCAGGCTTGAAGTCGAGCAGCTCCGCTGCGGTCACTTCCACGTCCGGACGATGTTTGGAAATCTGGTTCGGCGCATCGCCCAGCACCTTCTTGAACTCGCCCATGGCCAGCTCCACCAGGCCAGGGTGAGCCACCCAGCCGCCGTCGTAACCGTCGGTCGCATCGCGCGCCTTGTCGTTGCGCACGCCGCCCATGGCCACTTCATTCTTCTCCGGATCGTTTTTGATCGGGATCAGCGCTGCCATGCCGCCAATTGCAGGGGCATTGCGCTTGTGGCAGGTCTTCAGCAGCAGCAGCGCATAGGCGCGCATGAACGGCGAAGTCATGGTGACCTTGGCGCGGTCGGCCAGGCAGAAGTCCTTATCCAGCTTGAACTTCTTAATGCAGCTGAAGATGTAGTCCCAACGGCCGGCGTTCAGGCCCGAGCTGTGCTCGCGCAGTTCGTACAGGATTTCGTCCATCTCGAACGCGGCCAGGATGGTTTCGATCAGCACGGTGGCCTTGATGGTGCCTTGTGGCAGGCCCAGTTCATTCTGGGTCATGACGAAGATGTCATTCCACAGGCGGGCTTCCAGGTGCGACTCCATCTTCGGCAGGTAGAAGTATGGGCCGGCGCCGCGTGCCAGTTGCTCTTTCGCGTTGTGGATCATGAACAGTGCGAAGTCGAAGATGCCGCCCGAGACACGCTTGCCATCGACGGTCACGTGCTTTTCGTCCAGGTGCCAGCCGCGTGGACGCACCACCAGGGTGGCAGTCTTTTCATTCAGCTTGTAGGACTTGCCGTTCTGTTCCAGCGAGATGGTCTTGCGGACCGCATCCTGCATATTGATCTGGCCGGAGATCTGGTTGTCCCAGTTCGGGGTATTGGAATCTTCGAAATCGGTCATGTAGGAGTCCGCACCGGAATTCAGCGCGTTGATGACCATTTTGCGGTCGACCGGGCCGGTGATCTCCACGCGGCGGCATTCCAGGGCTTTAGGAATCGGTGCGATCTTCCAGTCGCCGTTGCGGATATGGGCGGTTTCGGCCAGGAAGTCCGGGCGCTCGCCTGCATCCAGGCGCTTGGCGCGCTCGACGCGCTTGGCCAGCAGTTCCTGGCGGCGCGGCTCAAATTCGCGGCTCAGCTTGGCCACCAGGGCCAGCGCTTCCGGGGTCAGCACGCGCTCGAAACCTGGCTTGATTTCTCCTGTGATTTGCATACCTGCTGGCAGAGTGATGCTCATGGTCTTTCTCCGTTAATGATGATTAGTGTTGTGATTCGATGTTTTCCAGTATATTGACTAAAAACATAGAGAAACAAGACTAAAAAGCACTTCATCTGTGCGTTTTAGTCATAAATGAGGTCTTATGGGTCAGTTCAGGCAAATCTCCACCTTTGTAGAAGTGGTCAACCGCGGCAGCCTGTCGGCGGCGGCCCGCGCGGAAGGCATTGCGCCCGCCGTTATCGGACGCCGCCTCGACGCGCTGGAGCAACGGCTCGGCGTCAAACTGCTCCAGCGTACCACGCGCAAGCTGGCGCTGACGGACGAAGGTGCAGCCTTCCTTGAGGATTGCCAACGCATCCTGGTGGATCTGGAAAGCGCGGAAGCCGCGGTGGCAGAACGTAGCGCGCGCGCCACGGGACACCTCCTTATCTCCGCGCCAGCCGGCTTTGGACGGCTGCATGTGGCCCCCCTGGTCCCCTCCTTTTTAGCGGAGCACCGTGACGTGGCGGTGACATTGAACCTGAACGACCGCGTCGTGGATTTGATTGGCGAAGGGGTGGACGTGGCGATCCGCATTGCCTCGATGTCCGACTCCAACCTGGTGAGCGTGAAGCTGGCCGATAATCATCGCGTGGTGGTTGGCACGCCCGCCTACCTCAAGCGCCACGGCGTGCCGAAAACACTGGACGACCTCGCCAGGCACAACTGCATGACGATCAGCAGCGAAGGCAGCCAGCGCGGCTGGACTTTCCGCGAAGGCGATAAAAACGTGACGCTGAAAATTGCGGGGAATATGAGCTGCAACGACGGCGCGGTCTTGCACGATTGGGTGTTGGCCGGCAAAGGCCTGGCCTGGCGCTCAATGTGGGAAGTGGGCGCAGATATTGAAGCAGGACGTTTAAAGCCTGTGCTCAACGAATTTTCGGCGCCAGGGAATGATATTTACGCCGTATTTGCACAACGGCGCCACCTGCCATTTCGCATCCGCGCCTTCGTCGATTTCCTGCGCCACGCCTACGCCCAGCCCGGCTACTGGCGCAAAGGCTGAACTCGTGTCACACCATGGGGTCTGACCCCATGGTGTGACACGGGCTGATGTGTAGGGGCGAAAAAAAATCCTCCGATTTGGAGGATTTTTTATCGTTTTGATCCGTCTCGATTACAGAGGCTGGATGTTCGACGCCTGCTTGCCTTTTGGGCCGGAGGTCACGTCGAAGGACACGCGTTGGTTTTCCTGCAGCGACTTGAAGCCGGTGCTTTGGATAGCCGAGAAGTGAGCAAACAGATCTTCGCCGCCTTCATCAGGGGTAATGAAGCCAAAACCCTTTGCGTCGTTGAACCATTTTACGATACCAGTTGCCATTACAATTCCTATTACAGTTAAATGAGCTTTACGCCCGTGATACCGTTTGAACCCAGTCACCTGAATCTAAACGATCCGCCATTATACCGAAATACCTGTTAAAAACACGCCGCGACGAAAATTAATTCACGTCGTGCCAACAGGTCCCGAACATGTATGGCTAACTATAGACAAGATTTATCAATCTTGTTTGATAAATATCAATCGTGCGCGGCAATTTTCCCCGCGCCAAAATCGTTGTCGGCCCGTTGCAACAATGCGTGAACGGCAGCATCGATGCCGTGCCACGGTGCGCCGGCTTCCATGACGCCTCGGACCATCTGTTCGATGCGGCGCGCTTCGTTGCCGAGCGCGGCCAGGCCAAACGATCCGGCCGAGCCGGCCACGCTGTGCAGCGCGTGATGCAATTGCTCGATGTGGGAGGGGATCAGGTTGCCCTGGCATAGCACCAGGGCGTCGCGGATTGCCGCCATGCGTTCGGGAACGCTGGCGGCGTATTTGTCGCGCAAGGCTTGCAGCCGGTCCTGGAAGGCGGGATCGACCGGCTCAGCCATGGCTTATTTGGTGCCGAAAATGCGGTCGCCCGCGTCGCCCAGGCCTGGAATGATGTAGGCGTGGTCGTTGAGGTGGGAATCGAGCGAAGCGCAGAAGATCTTCACGTTCGGGTGCGACTTCTGGAACACCTCGATGCCTTCCGGTGCCGCCACCAGGGCGAGGAAGATGATCTGGTCGTCGGGAACGCCGCGCTTTTTCAGCACGTCCACCGCGTGCACGGCCGAATTGCCGGTCGCCACCATCGGGTCGCACAGGATGAAGGTGCGGTCGACCAGGTCCGGCAGGCGCACCAGGTATTCCACCGGCTGGTGGGTTTCAGGGTCGCGGAACACGCCGATATGGCCGACGCGTGCCGATGGCACCAGATTCAGCAGGCCGTCGCTCATGCCCACGCCGGCGCGCAGGATCGGCACCACGGCCAGCTTTCGTCCGGCGATCACAGGCGCTTGGATGGTTTGCAGCGGGGTTTCGATTTCGCGCGTGGTCAGCGGCAGGTCACGGGTGATCTCGTAGCCCATCAGCAGCGTGATTTCTTTCAGCAGCTCGCGGAAGGTGCGCGTCGACGTTGCCTTGTCGCGCATATGGCTCAGCTTGTGCTGGATCAGCGGATGGTCGGTAATGAACAGGTTGGGAAAGCGCGGATCTTGTTTCATGTCAAATAGGAATAAATTCGTTCAATTGCGCGCATTATCCCAGCCTCAGGCGTTTTCCACCAGCGCCCGCTGTAGAATGGCTTCACAGTTAGTTCCCACCGGCAACCGGCCGTAAGCGCCGCCCGGCTCGCGTGCCAGGCGGCTGGCAACGAAGGCGGAACTGACAAAGGCCGGTGCGTGGCGCAGCAGCAGCCCGGCCTGCACGGCGAGAACGATGCGCTCGGCCAGCTGGCGCGCGCCGAACTCGTCCTCTCGGGCTTTGGGCAGGTCGGCCAGCAACTGGCTGGTGTAGCGCACGTACTCGGGATCGGCGTGGCTGCCCTCGCCCAGTTCGGCGGCCAGCACCTCCAGGGCCTGGCCGGACCTGGACAGTGCCCGCAGCAGGTCCAGGCACATCACGTTGCCGGAGCCTTCCCAGATCGAATTCACCGGCAGTTCGCGGTACAGGCGGGCGAGCGAGCTCTCCTCCACATAGCCACTGCCCCCAAGTACTTCCATCGCCTCGGCACCAAAACCGGGCCCGCGCTTGCAGATCCAGTATTTGCCGGCTGGCGTCAGCAGCCGCGCAAGCAGCGCTTCCGCAGGATTGTCCATGCGGTCGAAACAGCGCGCCAGACGCATCGCGAAAACAGTGGCGGCTTCCGATTCCAGCGCCAGGTCGGCCAGCACGTTCTGCATCAGTGGCTGTTCCGCCAGCGGCTTGCCGAATGCACTGCGGCGCCGCGCATGGTGCAGCACCTGGGTCAACGCCGCGCGCATGATGCCGGCCGTGCCGAGCACGCAGTCAAGCCGCGTGTGATTGCCCATTTCCAGGATGGTCGGCACGCCGCGGCCCAGCGGGCCAAGCAGCCAGCCGTAGGCGCCGGTAAATTCGACTTCGGACGAGGCATTCGACTTGTTGCCAAGCTTGTCCTTCAAGCGCTGCACGCGCACCTGGTTGCGAACTCCATTTGGCAGGAAACGCGGAACGAGGAAGCAGCTCAGGCCCGCATCGCCGGCCTGGGCCAGCACCAGATGGGCGTCGCATTGCGGCGCGGAGAAGAACCATTTGTGGCCGGTCAGTCGATAGACCGCTTCACTGTCGTCGCCGAACAGCGCACGCACTTCTTCGGCAGCCACGCCTTCGGCTTGCGTCGTGTTGGCGCGCAGGTCGGAACCGCCCTGCTTTTCCGTCATGCCCATGCCAATCAGCGCGCCGCGTTTTTCGTCAATCGGCAACGGGCTGGGATCGTATACGCGCGACAGGATCTTCGGCAGCCAGCGCGCGGCAAGGCCCGGGCTCTGGCGCAAAGCCGGCACGCTGGAGTAGGTCATCGTGATCGGGCATTGCGCGCCGTTTTCGACTTGCCCAAACAGGATGTAGCGGGCCGCACGCGCCACTTGCGCGCCGTGGTGCGGATGCTTGCCTTCCCATGGCGAAGCGTGGGCGCCGGCTGCGATCATCAGCTCCATCAGCTTGTGCCAGGCGGGATGGAATTCGACTTCATCAACCCGGTGCCCGGAACGGTCGAAGTTTTTCAATACGGGGGGATGTTCGTTGGCCTGCCGCGCCAGCTCCTGCATTTCCGCGGAGCCCAGTTCGGCGCCCAGTTCCATCAGCGAAGCAGTGGCGAAAGCGCCGCCTTCGCGCTCCAGCGCTTCGCGCAAGGCGGTGTCGCATGTGAACAGGTTGACGTTCACAAACGGGCTTACCTGGTTGAAAACCTCGTGCGTGTCGAAACGGTTCATTTCGCCCTCCTCGGCCTCCTGTGTAACGCGAGGCTAGCGCAAACTTTCAGCAGTAGCAAGGTTAGCGTAAAAATGAAAGATTGCTTAGTAAAGCATCAAACTTCTTCTGATTTCATCCAAAACTGATTTTGGGCAACAAATTTCCTAAAAACATAGCCTAATGTTGCTCTTTTTCATGTGAAACATGAGGTTTAAGTGATACATTTCTCACTGGTTTCGACCCGAAGAGAAAGAATCGAGCGCAACAATGCTTTCCAGCTCCCCAACAGTGCCCGTAACGACATCACACCATGAGGCAGACCTCCTGCTAGAGGAAGCGGGCGATGTGGTGTTCAGGCTGAATCTGATGGGTCAAATTCTGTTTGCGAGCCAGCGCGCCGCCAACCTGTTACGCAACGGGCAGGAACTTGAAGGCCAGCCTTTGCTCGCCTTTATCTGTGACCTGGACCATGCTGCGCTGAAGTCCGCGCTTTCCGAATCGGTCCAGGCCCGCGGTGCACACCGCGCCGAGATTCGCCTCAAGACTCCCGAGCAGGAAATCTGGTTTGAACTACGCGTCAGCAGCTACGCGACGGGAAACAAGGCCTACGAATTACTGGTGGTCGGCCGCGACATGACGGCCCAGCGCGCGACAGAAGAACGCTTGCGCCACATGGCGACCCACGATGGCCTGACCGAGCTGCCTAACCGCCTGCTGCTGTCGGATCGCCTGCGCATGACCATCGCCCAGGCGCGCCGCTCAGGACAGGGATTTGCCGTAGCCACCATTGGACTGGACAGCTTCAAGAAAGTGAATGACGGCCTTGGCCACCCGGTTGGCGACGCCGTCCTGCAAATGGCCGCGGCGCGCTTGCGCAAAACGCTGCGCGATAGCGATACCCTGGCCCGCGTCGGCGGAGATGAATTCGTCGCGGTGCTGCCCGGCACCTACAACGAGGCGCAAATCAGGCTGGTCACCGGCCGCCTGCTTGCCACGCTGCAGTCGCCGTTCGAAGTGGACCGGCACACGATTTACGTCAGCGCCTCGCTCGGCGTGTCGGTCTATCCCGAGCACGCGGAAGACGAAGTGCGCCTGGTCGCCCTGGCCGATGCCGCCATGTCGCGCGCCAAGGAAACCGGCAAGGCCCGCTGCGTGATCTACAGCCAGCGCCAGAGCGGCTCGCCTGAACACGACATTTCGCTGGAAGCGGCCATGTTCCAGGCCGTGCGCGAGGGCGAATTCCTGTTGTACTACCAGCCTATCGTCAATTCCATCACGCGCGAAATAGAAGGATTCGAAACCCTGATGCGATGGAAGCACCCTACCCTGGGCATGGTGCCGCCGGCACGCTTCATTCCAATCGCGGAAACCAATGGCCTGATCAACCTGCTCGGCGCATGGGCGCTGAAATCGGCCTGCGTGCAGCTGAAGCAGTTCCAGGAAGTGGCCAAACGGCCGCTATACATTTCCGTCAATATCAGTCCCCGTCAATTCCGCAACGACAAATTCCTCGATGTGCTCGACGATGCCCTGGCCTTCTCTGGCCTGCCTGGTGAACAATTGGTGCTGGAGATTACCGAAGGCACGCTGATGATCGATCCGGCCCACGCCGAGACAATCCTTGCCAGGATGGCCGAGCGCAACGCCCGCATCGCAATCGACGACTTTGGCACCGGCTATTCTTCGCTCTCCTACCTGAAGCGCTTCCCGATTTCCGTACTGAAGATCGATCGCACCTTCATCCGCGACCTGCCCGGCTCGGAAAAGGATGGCGCCATCTGTAATGCGGTGCTGGACCTGGCCAAGCACCTGGACTTGTCCGTGGTGGCCGAAGGGGTCGAGACCGAAGAACAAATGCACTACGTCGAGCAGCGCGGCTGCCAGTACGTCCAGGGCTTCCTCACCGGCCGTCCGATGGCCGCGCACACGGCCGTGGCGGCGCTCAGGGAGCGCACCTACGCGTCGCTGATGACTGAAGAACCGCGGCAGGTGGCCCAATGAACGCCCTGGCCGAACAGACCCTGGGAACGCTCTGGGAGCGCACGCGCCAGCAAGGCGACATGCCTGGCTTTGCTAAAGCAATCACCGCCATCCTTGGCGCAATGCGCGGCGAGGACGACAAGGAGTTCGACATGGCGCGCACCGTGCTGTCGGATCCTGTGCTGACCCAGAAGGTCCTGCGCCTGGCGAACAGCGGCATGTATTCCGCCTTCGGCCAGCAAATCAATACCGTCAGCAAAGCCATGCTGGTGCTGGGCACCGAAGCGATCGGGCACCTGGCCCTGGGCCTGAAGCTGATCGAAGAATTGTCCGTGGTGTCTCCCGATTCCGGCATGGCCCACATTGAAATGGAAAAGGCCGTACTGGCCGGCATCGTCGCACGCGAAGTATCGGCCACCGCGGAAAACCGCCACGGCGAGGAAGCTGTAGTCTGCTCGATGCTGCAGACCCTGGGCCGCATGCTGGTCACTTTCTACATGCCGGAGCGCTGGTCGGCCCTGCAGGGCGCCACGGGCGAAGGCAAGGAAGACAGTGCGGCAGTCGGGATGCTGGGCCTGAGCCTGCAGGATATCGGCCGCGCCGCCGCCGTGCATTGGGGCTTGCCTGAAAACCTGCTGTCCGGCATGCGCACCCTGGTGCCGCCTGCCGACGATATGCCGGCCGAACCGCTCGGCCCTGAAGACTGGGTGGCAGGCGTTTCCACCATGTCTTGCATCTGTGCCGGTGCACTGTGGCATGACAGCGAAGAAGGCGCCGCGGAAGTGAAGCGCATCACCGCCCGCTATTCAACCATGATCGGCGTCAGCCCCGACAAACTGGCGCGGGCCATCGAGCAGGCCAAGGTCGTTGCGGCAAGCGACCTGTCGATCGCGCCTTTGTCCAAGCCGGCCGAACGCCGCGCGAAAGCCCTGGCGCAAACCCGCCAGCGCGTCGCCGGCAACAATATCCTGCTCAGCGGCTTGTCCGATATGCGCGATTCGCTCGACACCGCGAGCCCGGGCCAGATGGTCTCGATCGCGCTGGAAACCGTATTCAAGGGTTTGCAGTTCAGCCGTGCAGTGGCATTCGTGCGCAACCGCCGCGAAAGCAAGTACGCGGCGCGCATGTGCCTCGGCGAAGGCGTGCGCGAGCACCTGGACGCCATGCACTTTGCCGATGCCTACGAGCCGAACGTGTTCCACGCCGCTTTGAGCAGCGACCGTGTGATCTTCATTGAAAATGCGGCCGATCCGAAGTTCGCCGCGAAGCTGCCGGCCTGGTGGCGCGATACGCTGAACGATGCGCGCAGCTTCGTGATCCTGCCGCTATGCTCCAACGGCCAGCCGACCGGCTTCCTGTACGGCGATTGGGACGACTCCTTCCCGGCCATCCACCTCAGCCCGACCGAGTTCTCACTGCTGAACGACATCCGTTCGATGATTGTGAAGGCGGCCGAGCGCCGCCACCAGGTCGGCACCGTCAATCGCGCCGCCTGAGTCCTACCGCTGCCAGCGGTAGCTCAGCGCAGCAGCGATGGCGCCCGTCGCCACCAGCCCCGACGCAACGTAGTAGATGGTTTGCGGCCCCGCGCCCTGCCAGACCTGGGTCAGCGCCAGGCTGCCGGCGCTGGCCCCGACGCCATAGGAAATGCTGATGTACAGCGCCTGCCCGCGCGCCTGCAAGGCGCCGCCGAACCAGCGCTGCATGGTCTGCACCGAGGCCGAATGGTGCAGCGCGAAGGTCGCCGCGTGCATCAGCTGCGCCGTAACCAGCAAGGCCAGAGACTGCGCGCCTGCCCCGATCATGGCGAAGCGCAGCACACCGAAAGCGAAGCAGGCATACATCAGGCGCCTGGCGCCAAAACGCTTGAACAGCGGCGCCTGGAAATAGAAGCAAAGCACCTCGGCCACCACGCCCAGCGACCACATCAAGCCGGTGACGGTCTTGCTGTACCCCTGCTTTTCAAGATACAGCGAGTAGAAGGTGTACAGCGAAGCGTGGGCCGAAACCATCAGCGCGGTAGAGGCGAAGAATGCCAGCACTTCCTTCTTGCGCAGCACTGCCAGCAAGGCCGGCGGCTTGCCCGCATGGGTCAGGCGCGGCACGTCCTTAAGCCGGAAGGCCGCCCCCAGCACGCATACCAGCAGTACCCCGCAGAACCAGACCAGGGCGCCCGTCCCTTGCCAATCCATCAGGAACGAGGCCAGCATCACGGTGACAATGAAGCCGATCGAGCCCCACAGGCGGATGCGCCCGTAGTAGGTCAGGTCGCCGCGCATCTCTGACAGCATGAGCGCTTCGCACATCGGCCCTTGCGCGCTGGTGAAAAGATTGAGCAGGACCATCGCGGCGAAGAAATGCGCGAAGGTGGAACCGAAGATGAAACCGGAGAACGTCACCAGCGCCGCAACGCCGGTCAGGCGCAGCACGAAGACGCGCCGTTCGGAATGGTCGGCGACATAGCCCCACAGATTGGGGCCGAAGATCCGCAACACCTGGATCAGCGACATCAGGACGCCGATCTGCGCTACCGACATCCCCCTGCCCTGGAAATACAGGCTGGCGTAAGTCGAAAATGTCCCGGCGTATGCGTAATAACAGAAAAGGAAAAGCGCGAATCCGAAGGCTTGCGCGGGGATCACGCTTTGCTGATATCCGGCGTGGAAACCTTTACGTCGCCGCATTGGGCGCGGTGCATCAGCGCGTGATCCATCAGCACCAGGGCCAGCATTGCTTCCGCAATCGGGGTAGCCCGGATGCCAACGCACGGATCGTGGCGCCCAAAGGTTTCCACCATCACAGGGTTGCCTTCCTTGTCGATCGAACGGCGCGGCGTGCGGATCGACGAAGTCGGCTTGATGGCGATCGACACCGTAATGTCCTGGCCAGTCGAAATGCCGCCCAGCACGCCGCCGGAGTTATTGCCGACAAAGCCTTCCAGAGTCAGTTCATCGCCATGCTCGGAGCCGCGCTGCGCCACGCTGTCGAAGCCCGCGCCGATTTCGACGCCTTTCACTGCATTGATGCCCATCATCGCGTAGGCGATATCGGCATCCAGCTTGTCGTAGATTGGCTGCCCCAGGCCAACCGGCACGTTGCGCGCCACCACGTCGATGCGGGCGCCGATGGAATCGCCGTCCTTGCGCAGGCCGTCCATATAGTCTTCCATGCGTTCAATCAGGGCCGCGTCGGAAGTGGCAGCGAAGAACGGGTTGGAAGGCACGTGCTCAAAGCTCTCGAACGGCACTTCGATCTCGCCCAACTGGCTCATGCAGCCGGCGAATTCGGTACCGTACTTCTCCTTCAGCCACTTCTTGGCAATGGCCGCCGCGCCCACCACCGGCGCGGTCAGGCGCGCAGAAGAACGGCCGCCGCCGCGCGGGTCGCGCACGCCGTACTTGTGCCAGTAGGTGTAATCGGCGTGGCCCGGACGGAAGCTCTCCGCGATATTGCCGTAATCCTTGCTGCGCTGGTCTTCGTTCTTGATCAGCAGCGCGATCGGGGTACCGGTCGTGACGCCCTGGTACACGCCGGACAGGATCTGGACCGTGTCTGGCTCCTGGCGCTGCGTCACGTGGCGCGAAGTGCCAGGTTTGCGGCGATCCAGTTCCGGTTGGATGTCTGCCTCGCTCAACGCCATTCCCGGCGGGCAGCCGTCGATGACGCAGCCAATTGCAGGACCATGGGATTCGCCAAAAGTGGTGACGGTGAACAGCTTGCCAAAGGAATTGCCGGACATGATGAGGACGATGAGTAGTAGCTGGGAGAAACTCCCCATTCTAACCCGATATGGCAAAACTCGCAGGAAGTAGCTTTTTAAGCTACAACTTTTGCGAAACTAGCACGCCGCTATTTCGTTAGTATCCATGAAAGTGTTTTAATGGTCGTTCTCAGGAATAATTCGCTATATACTAGGTTGTAAGAACACCGAGACCCCTTGGAGAAGCGACAAATGCCCCCTTCGATCACGGCGCCGGATGGCGGCCACGACGATCAGGACGATCTGGTTTTCTTAGAAGAGCATACGGCTCAGCCAGCTCTCCCCACACAGCGCAATGTCTGGCGCGTGATGATTATCGATGACGACGAGGACGTCCATTCGACGACCACGTTCGCCCTCGGCAACCTGGACATGCAGCACCGCCCCCTGGAATTCGTGCACGCTTATTCCGCCGCGCAGGCGCGCGAGATGCTCAAGCACGAACAGGAAATCGCCGTGATCCTGCTTGACGTAGTCATGGAGCAGGATGACGCCGGTTTGCACCTGGTGCGCTATATTCGCGAAACACTGAAGCTTGCCGACGTGCGCATCATCCTGCGCACCGGCCAGCCCGGTTACGCGCCCGAGATCGATGCGATCCGCGATTTCGACATCAACGATTACAAGACCAAGTCCGAGCTGACGCGCATCAAGCTGTTCACCACCGTGACGGCCGCGATCCGCTCCTATGAACAGATCCGCAATATCAACGAAAGCCGGCGCGGCCTGGCGCGCATCGTCCATTCCAGCACGGAGCTGATGGCGCTGCACGGCGTGCAGAATTTTGCCTCAGGCGTCTTGTCGCAGATCGCTGAACTGCTCGGCCAGGAAGCGCATGGCGTGCTGTGCGTGCAGGAATGCCCGGATGCTGGCTGCCACGAGCTGGTTGTCATGGCGGCCACCGGCAGCCACCATAACCTGTCCAATTCCCACCTCACGGCAAGCGAAGATCCGCGCGTACACAAGGCGATGGAGGAATGCCTGGCTGCGCGCCGCAACATCTATTGTGGCGACAGCATCGCGCTTTACTTTGCCGGCAAGGCGAGCCGCACCTTTGTGGCATTCATGGATGTCTCGCGCGCACCGAGCCCGCTGGAAGAAAGCCTGCTCGAAGTCTTTTGCAGCAATGTGGCCGTGGGGCTCGACAACGTGGAGCTGGTCTCGCACCTGCACACAGCTGCCTTCTACGACAACCTGTCCAAGCTGCCGAACCGCACCCGCCTGGTCGAGATCCTCGATGCCACGCTGGCCGGCCCTGCCAAGCAGGACGCCACGCTTTGCCTGGTCGACCTCGATCACTTTGCCGAGACCAACGATGCGCTGGGCCACGAATTCGGCGACTTGCTGCTGTCCGCGGTTGCGGCCCGCCTGCAAAATAGCCTCGGCAAGCAGTTGACCGTCGCCCGTATCGGCGGCGATATTTTCTGCGTGCTGGGCGATGCCGGCCAGGTCAACCCCGCCAATATCATCGCCTTGTTCACGACGCCATTCAGCATCGATGGCCAGGACGTGCAGCTGTCCGCCACCCTCGGCCTGGTGCGCTTGCTGGAACACGATGGCAGCGGCGCGGATGCGCTGAAGGACGCCGATATCGCCCTGAAGCGCGCCAAGACCCAGCAACGCGCCGGCCACTTCTACTTCTCGCGCAGCATGGGCGTTGAAATCCGCGAGCGCGTGCGCATGATGCACGCCTTGCGCACCGGTTTCAGCCAGAACCAACTCTTTGTTGTCTATCAACCGCAAGTCGACCTGGAAACGCGCCGCCCGATGGGTGCGGAAGCCCTGCTGCGCTGGCAAACGCCGGACGGCAAGTTCGTCTCGCCTGACCGCTTCATCCCGATCGCAGAGTATTCCGGCCTGATCATCGACCTGGGTGAATGGGTGATGCGCACCTCGATGCAGGAACTGGTCGCCCTGCGCGCAGCCGGCCACACCGAGTTCACCATGTCGATCAATGTGTCGCAGGTGCAGTTCCGCCACCCGCACTTCATGGAAACGCTGCGCAATGCCCTGCACGATACCGGCGCACCGCCGGAGTATGTGGAACTTGAGATTACAGAATCGATGGCGATGGAAGAACCGGACATGCTGATCAAGATGCTGGCTCAGATCAAGCAGACCGGCGTGACGATTGCGATCGACGACTTCGGCACAGGCTTTTCTTCATTGTCCTACCTGCAGCGCCTGCAGGTCGACCGCCTGAAGATCGACCGCGCCTTCGTCACTGAGATCACCAACTCAGCGCGCGGCAGCAGCATTGCCGAAATGGTGGTGCAACTGGGCCGCAACCTTGGCCTGGCAGTGATTGCGGAAGGCGTGGAAGACGAACGCCAGGCCCAAATCCTGCACGCCCTGGGGTGCCCGCTTGGCCAAGGCTTCCTGTTCGCCCGGCCAATGACTGGCGAAGCGCTGGTCGGCTGGCTAAGTGACGACGCCCTCGCCGGTGTTGCTTGATACTCAGTAGTCCGAGCTTGAGCTTGAGCTTGAGCTGAACGGCAGCTACCACCCCAAACCGGGCATTCCTTATTCTCGCCAGGGCGATTAATCCGATAGGAATGCCGATTCACGGACGGCTATTAAAGACGCGATGGCGGGCAGATCGGCTGGTCATCACTGCCATAGGTCACTCCGAAGTTGAAGACATCGAGACGGCCCGAGTTGCGTGTTTGCTAGGTGAGATACAGGAATGGGCGGGAGCTCGGCCAATATCTAATCTGCCTCCGCCACCAAATAATTCTAGCCACGTCGCATGAATTGCGACTGCTAGATGCCTCACTTGCGGGCGGAAAAAAGGTCTGCCGGTGATGGCAATTGTGCCCTAACTGATTCGTATTTTTCACTCCACCTCAGATAGAACAAGAAATATGGGTCAAGTATGTGCAGACCTGTAGAGTCGGACCATTCGATGATCGGCTGTCGAGGCATATGCTTTTCGGCAAGGCTCTGCATTTGCTCCAACGCCCTCGTTATTTGCCCTTTCGCTGGTTTTTTATTTGGATCCTTACACACTCGATCGATTCGATCGTACAGGTTGTCCATACCTGAGCCCCAGGTCAAATGTGCCGTAGGAGGCGATAGTGAAATCGCCGCGAGCGTAATTTCATAGTTATCCCCTTCGTCCAATGCCACCATTGGATATCGATTTCGCGGGCTTCCACGCTCGTCTGGACCTGTATCTAAGATCCGAAAGATCTTATCCCTGTCAATTGCGGCGTGAGCCGTTACAAGGACATGACGAATTTGGCTGATGTCCAACTGGAATGATTCCGGCGACTTTAACTTTAGATCCAGCTGCAGAAATTCAGCGACGTTTAAGCAAATAAGCTGCATCAATTGCGGCGACCCAGCGGACTCAAGTGCTAAGGCGTTCAGCGTCGCTGCGGATACTGTTGCACCTAGGCTGGCGAAACCCTCAGAACCAATGGCGATCAAGTCTGAATTTGACCAGTATTGGAATTCGATTTTTGAAACGCGAGCGGTAAGATCAGGCAGTGCAGATATCGTCGAGTCGCTATGGTGAGGTACTTCCGCCAAACAAATTTTGACGCCGACTTGTGCTGCAGCCTTCAGCTGCGCAGCCACCGTCGCTTGCATACTTTCTGGGATCGTATGAAAGTCATCTAAGAACAATACCTTTTTCTGAGCTTGCAGCTGACTAGTCGCAAGTTGGAAAGGGTCATTTTCGTAAGTGCTTTTCTCCGTAACCTCGTTGCTTCGCTCGGTCGACGCGGAAAATTCGGTTTCTGCCTTTGCCAGCATCGGGACGTTCAGCCCCCCTGACGCCTTAACTTCTCCACCGACCACGCTGCCTTGCGTTCGCTCAATTTCCTCACTGGTGGCAGATTTTAGGGTTCGGACAACCACATCCCATAGGGAAGACTGTTCGCCAATTTGCGAGCCAGCAACCAACACCAAGTTTGCTAAACCAACACAGTTCTCAACAGCCCGAGTCTTTCCACTCTTAGACGGTCCAACGATTTGTGCAATCATGCCCGGCTGCTTGAGGACATTGCCGATTTGAACCTCAGGATCAAATATAACCTTGGTTCTCGGGTGGGAAAATACTCGCTTAACGTAGCTGTATTGAGGGAATGCGC
Organism: Pseudoduganella sp. R-43; assembly: GCF_049913255.1. NCBI lineage: Bacteria > Pseudomonadati > Pseudomonadota > Betaproteobacteria > Burkholderiales > Oxalobacteraceae > Pseudoduganella > Pseudoduganella sp. R-43. The sequence goes on along the minus strand of NZ_CP183988.1, from coordinate 3,475,032 downwards.
CAGGAACGAATACATCGAAACGCGTAATTGACGAATCTTGCGAAGTCATATTTGATATTTGTAAATCTTGTATAGGTGCGGGGTTGACGGAGAGGCTCACCAAATTAACAGGTTCATTATAGATCTTCCCTATGAAGACAAGGAATCTACACTGGTGCAGATTCTTGATACTCAAGCTGCTCGCTGCGTGATGCTATAAGGTTCAAAAGGTTAATGATGTTGACCCTATGAGGCCCCATGAAAGCTCTAAAAACTTATGCGCTCGCCGCGTGCAGCTATTGGCCGTTATCGGCGTTGAGGCATGTTCGCTGCCCACGCATCCCAATAGGCTTTGCTCGCTGCGGTGAGCTCATCGAGTGACACTTTATCACCTGAATCGAGATGAATCGATGCAGCGCCGTAGGATACTTTGAGCTCCCCCATAACGCAGCTTACAACGACCGGATGAGTCCCTTTTTCAACACCCACGATCTCAGGCGCGAGGCTAACTATCTCCTCGAAATTTTTGACCGCCGGCGAATCATATTCTTGATAAACGAACTGGTTACAGTCTGACAAGACGACTTTGAATCCTGTGCCTTCGCCGGCAAATTGCTTTCGCAAGTAGCGAATTGAGACCTCTAATGAAACAGTACCAGGGACACTTCCTGTGATCGAATCAATTCCAGCATCATGCAGTAGCCCCCAGAGTTCTTCCATTTTCATCCTAAACTTGTTTGTCCCGAGTGTCCGTTTGTGGCCGATCTCTGCCGATTGTACTCGACGGTTGAGGTAACCTGACTTTTTCGGACACTCTCGTTTGTTAAACTTAGCAACGGGAGAAGCATTTATGAAATCGAAGACATACACACCGGAGTTCCGGGCAGAGGCGGTCAAACTAGTCCTCGCACAGGGACTGACACTGGAGGAAGCCGCGCAGCGGCTTGACATTCCTAAGGGAACACTGGGGACTTGGGTTAACGCTGCAAAGCGAAGCAATGATACTGGGGCTGCTCCCGGTAGTCGCAGCGTGGCGGAGCTTGAAGCGGAAGTGGCTAGGCTGCGCAAAGAATTGGCCGTTGAACGCATGGAGAAGGAAGTGCTAAAAAAAGCAACGGCGTACTTTGCAAGGGAGTCGCTGCCAGGTACGCGTTCATGAAGTCGGTGCGACTCGACGGATACCCGACGGATTTGCTTTGCAGGGTCTTCAATGTCTCTCGCAGCGGCTTTTACGCATGGCAGGGGCGCAAGCCGTCGCGCCGCGCTCAGGAGGACGCCAAGCTGAAGGTGGCGATTCAGGCCGTGCATCAGCAATCGCGCGAAACCTATGGCACGCTGCGCGTTCATCCTGAACTCCAGGAGCAAGGATTTGAGGCCGGGCGTGATCGCGTCGCCAGGTTGCGGACAGAACTTGGTCTGCGCTGCAGACAAAAGCGCAAGTTCAAGGCCACCACCAATTCCGGGCATGACATGCCGGTCGCGCCGAACTTGTTGAACCAAACGTTCCTGCCGACGCGGCCAAACGAAGCCTGGGTGGCAGACATCACCTACATCGCGACTGAGGAAGGCTGGCTCTATCTGGCCGGCGTGAAGGACGTTTTCACCTGCGAGCTGGTGGGGTATGCGATGGGGCCACGCATGACGCAGGACTTGACGGCGCAAGCCTTGTGGCGGGCTGTGCGCAACAAAAGACCGGCGGCGGGATTGATCCATCATTCTGATCGCGGCAGTCAATACTGCGCCGAGAAATACAGGAAACTGCAGAACCAATTCGGAATGAAGACTTCGATGTCGCGCAAGGGAAACTGCTTCGACAACGCGCCGATGGAGAGCTTCTGGGGCAGCTTGAAAAATGAGCTGGTTCATCATCGTCGCTTTGCATGCAGGTCTGAAGCGCAGGCGGCCATTACGGAGTACATCGAGATCTTCTACAACCGCCAACGGCGTCATTCGCGCCTTGGCTACAAATCGCCGGCACGCTTTGCGGCAGACTTCAACAAGGAAGTGCTGGCAGCTTGAGACGAGAGTGTCCACTATTGACAGTACACCTCAGGTTGCGGTTTGGCGCCTTGGCAAACTGCCGCCCCGAAGCGGCATTGTTGCCGCGCGCTAGCAAATAATGAGTGTGGCGTTTACGGCAGACTCGTGGTCAAGCGTGGCAATTATTGTGGTCATGGCTTTAAGATGATGAGATGACAATGCGTAGCCCCAATGCGATTGTTCCCAGTATTTCAAAAGCAATCCCAGCTCATCCCTGAAGTCCCTGAGCGGTTTGCCAGATAAACAAAAACCCGGCTCATAATCAGCGCGTTCCGTGATTGTACTTATGGTTGGCAGACCGATTTCGCGGCCAGCCGACTCCCAATAGAGATCGACGGTTTGTGCAGACCCTAAGTAGAGGTCGACCGTAGGTTCAACTGTCGTCGACGCTGTGAAAATCAACACATGATAGGCCACTAAGCTTCTTTCAAATATTCGACCGAGGTCCGCTTCTGGCCGATTGTACCCTCTCACAGCGTCTTCGCAGCAGCTTATTGGCGCTCAAATCAGCGATAAGGGCGAAGCTCATAACGTTCCTACGGTGAATACTTCAGCCACCAATAAATGGTTTGGTGTAGGGTGTTCGATACGGTTCTCCCGAGACATCCTCACCGTTCTTGTACACGTACCAATTCCCCCAGCTCTGATTTGGATGAATTTGAAGATAGTCGTCCCCAAGTTCCATATGAATCGGCAGAGTAATGTCGTCCTTGTAAACGAATACGTTTACCTCATCACCTGGTACCAATTCAATTTCTTGCGGAGCTAGTTCAAGTGCAAGAGTGATCGGCTTCGACTGCCTATTTACAAAATCGAAGATCGGAACAAAGTCGTGAGGTAGATCAGTTGGCAGCATCATTTTTAACGGGGCAATAGGGCATCTTATAAGTGTCGAATCAGAAATATTGAGTGACGGCTTCTGGCCGACAAACGACTTTCATTGGCCGGCCATTATCACCGTGTCAGCCAAATTCGGCGGAGAAATCGGCGGCGACTGCGGCAGAGTTCAAGCGTCGCGATGACTCGGACATGATCGGCACATCAGAATCAGCAATCCAAACGACAAGAAATTTTTCCCTGCTGCCAAACTCGCCGGCCTTCTTTGCAGCATCCAAGCCATCGACAAGTGCGTCTAAGACCCCATTCGCGAACGCAACTTCGCATTCGTCCATCTGGTAGCTTCCATCCTCACGTGTGTACAAGGCCTTGAAGCGTTCGTTCGCTACAAGCAAAATAGCATTGGTTTTTGCAAATTCCTTCTGGTCGTAATTCCTCCACTCATCGACAGAGTATCTGTAATAGCGGTAAAGATCATCTGAACAAGGTATCTCGATTTCACCTTCGCTGTTGGTCGCAACTACAACGCTATGGATGTCATAAAACTCTCCGGGAAGAAGCGCATACCCGTAAATTTCCCTTCCAGTTGCAGCCAATCTTGTCAGATGAGTTTTTACGTCTTCAACTACTGCTGCAATCAATGCAGGCTGGATTTCCGCCAATAACGAGTTCACCATGCTGATCTTCAAATATAGCTCCTAATTCCTCGTTCGTAGATTGGCTTCGGCTTTTGGCAGGTAGCGTCAGATTACCCCTGACGCTCGGCGACAATTCGTTCGATGGCTCGAATTCCTGCGACCATCTTTTCTCGCGCCGATGAGTTTGCTGAATGAACAGTTATCTTGGGCGGCCGGAACCCACGCAATGCAACTGCTTCTTCAATCCATAGTACAACGTCATATCCGGTACCACGCCCATCATCACCAAGATCGTGGTCCAAGCTCAATTCATCTACCGCTCCCGTTTCCAAGAGCGTTATGGCTTCATTTGGCCAATAAACACGCACCCATCCGTCAGGAGTGGCGCGCTCGTCATCTAAAAATACTCGCATGGTCAGTTAATCGAGTGAGTCCGTCTGCTATTGGCCAAATTCGGCAAAATTTAGTCAACTTTTCATGTCGTCAAAACGAAGAGAATGGCTCGCCAGAGATGGGGAACTCGGAACATTCGGATATCGCGATCAGGGCAACTGCGAAAATCAGAAGCTGGAATTTCCTTATGTGTAGTGGTCGCGATCTGATCGGACAGTGACCCGGTTTGGACATCGGCGCTGTCAGATCAAATTCCGTCGTTCAGTGCGATGATTTTATCGCGCCACGCCTCCTTTCCGTCAATTAGAGTTTGCATCGGCGTCCGGCCACAGCACATCTTCCCTTGATGCGTGCGCTCGTTGTTGTAGTAGCGAAGCCATTCGTCGACGTCCGCCTGCAGTTCATCGATGCTCCGATAGATCCTGCGTCGAAACGCCACCTGGTAAAACTCCTGCAGGATGGTCTTGTGGAAGCGCTCACAGATACCGTTGGTCTGAGGGTGTCGGACTTTGGTCTTGGTGTGTTCGATTTCGTTCAGCGCCAGATACAGCTGGTAATCGTGCTTCTCCGGCTTCCCGCAGTATTCGGTACCTCGGTCGGTGAGGATCCGGATAACGCCCATCCCTTGTTCCTCCATAAACGGCAAGACCCTGTCGTTAAGAAGATCTGCCGCAGTAATCGGGGTCTTCGTGCTGTACAACTTGGCGGCAGCCCACTTGGAGTAAGTGTCCACGAAGGTCTGCTGATAAATCCGTCCGACGCCTTTGATCGTGCCGACGTAAAACGTGTCCTGACTTCCGAGATAGCCAGGATGTGCAGTCTCAATCTCGCCAAAGGCAACGTCATCTTCTTGCTTGCGCTCGAGTGCTACCACCTGCGCCTCTGTCAGTACATCCCCGGTTTCCGCAACGTGCCGCTCAAGCGCAGAAAGGCGCTTCCTAAAGGACTCCAGGTCATGCCGCAGCCAAATTGACCTGACGCCCGATGCCGAGACGAAGATGCCGCGCTTGCGTAGCTCATTGGACGTCCGAACTTGACCGAATGCCGGCTGTTCCAACGAAAAGCCTACTACGGCCGTCTCGATGGCTTCATCGACGCGATTCTTGACGTTGGGCTTCTTGCGATTGGCGTCGATGAGCGCGTCCACGCCGCCAGTCTCCATGGCAGACTGATAGCGATAGAAAGTGTCACGGGAAAAGCCCATCACCTTGCAGGCGCGGGACACGTTGCCAAGTTCGGCGGCCAGATTCAGCAGGCCGACCTTGTGTTTAATGACGTTCTGAGGAACACTACGCATGGGGTTACTCCTTTGCGCTAACGCGCAGGTTTAATAAAGATTCGCACCTCTATCAAACCGGGTAACCCCACCCTTGGCAAGGCCTTACTGTACGATCAGATCTGAACTACTACACCTTATGACCTGCCCGCCGACATGGTTTTGGGCTTCGCTGGCACCGCTATATACCTCGATTTTGAGGCATCCCACTTGAAGACCTTCTTCCACTTGCTCTTAAGCGTTCGCATTTGTAAATCAAAATAGCCCTGGGATTTGCCCGGCAAAACGGAAAGCACGTTCTGGCCCTCTTCCAATTCATGATTTCGGGTGCCGTCCTTGTTCCAGTCCCCTGCGATATTCTGATAGAAATAGATTGGCTCTGATAGGACATTAACGAGCTTGCTCCCTTCGATTTTGAAAAGCGAAAGCGCTTCGAAAAAACCCCCGCCACCGGCGTAGCTATCGTTCCAGCCAACCCGAAGGCCGAATGCGGTCTCCCCTTCAGTGATCTTGTAGGGCGCAAAGTCGAACTTCAAATATTCTTCCGGCATCAGGTCGCTTTCGTCGCTGCCAGGTGTATCGAATTTTCCTTGGGGGCCGACCAGCTGACTTTCCTTCCAGCTGGTTTTTACGTCCAATGGTTTGCCATAGCTAGCGATCAGGATTGGCTTTGGATCACCAGGCTTGTATTCCAGGACGCCCAGATACACAGGCTTGTCGATGTACACACGGCTATTTCCAGGAGCCGGGTTGTAATACTTCGTGCAGCTCGGTCCCTTTTCGTAGCGTTTGTCACTGTCGTACTCTTTCTGGGTCTGCGCGAAGCACGCCAACGCGATGTAAGTGTTGGCGCGATGCGGCCAGGCCTTTACGCCGATCAAGGTCGCGAGCGACGCCTTTTCTCGCGGCGCCAACAGGCCGGCAATGTCTTTTGCAGAGAACCCCGAAGGAAGAGTCGTTCCAAAACCATCGGGCTTCGGCGTACCGTTCATCTGCTCAGCGTATTGCTCGGAACCGCCTTTGTTCTGAATTAGTGCAGAAACCTGGTCGAGCGACTTTGCGCGCTTTGGTGCTTCAGCTTGAACTGCCAACGGCAACAACAGCGTCGCCAGGCATACTCGAATCAACTTCAATTGCATTTAAAATTCCTAGTGCGATTGCTCAACGCTTCGGACCTAGCCACCACGGTCCAGAAGGTCGGCTTCAAGCTGCTGGCAAGCTGGTTCGTCTCGCTTCATTAACAATCCGTGGTGGAGGAAAGCTCGGCTTCTGGCCGGGAACCAACTATGTGGCGGCAACTAAGGCTATGCGCCCTTTAAGATTTTCGACGTTCTTCATGGTCTGCGAAAAGCGAACTATGCTCTCATCGAGATTCCAGTCTATCTTGTTTGCAATAAATTTTTCCCATTCCGCTTGAAAGCGAGAAGCGCGTTCCGTTTCATTGAGTCTATCAAGGTAGGAAAGCGCAGCCATCGCCTGCGCCTGATCGAACCAAAGGTTAGGTTGAGTCAGGTAGTAGGACAAGTATTCCTCAAGATACCCAACCGATTCGTCAGAATTGAGGGCTGCAAGTGCAACGCAATACGCTACGCCGGCATAACACACGTCGCTTCTTAGCAAGAGGCGGCCTATCAAGGCCGTAAATTCCGCTTTCCCTGAAACCGCAACGAGGTACGCTGCAACCGATCGCGGGCGCCAGTCGAAATTAGCTAGCAATTTCGATATCAGTTCGACTGAAACGAGGGGAAAATTCTTGACCAAAAAGTCCTGAGCATCTACCTTTTGAATACCAAAATATAGTGGCCGTACCCAAATTTCCCTGAGCTCAGCTGCCAGAATCTCGCTATCCACTGGTACCTCAAGTGTGCTGAATGGACTTGAATGCACGACCGTAGCACCAGCGGTGTGAAGTTGCACCGGATTCATAGGAGCAGTTATTCCTTCAAAAATTGTGAGTCGGCTCCTGGTCGAGACCGACGTTAGGAACCTCGCACCCAGGCTGCCTTTGAGGCCGGTCATAATTTTATGCTAGAAGCGGCCTGGCCGCTCCTGGCCGACTGGGGCCGAGTCACATGCACTCGCGCATGTAACTACCGATTACCTTTCCGTTCAGCTCAGTTTCCATTTCGAAGGTCATTCCTAAGCGCTCGGCAACGCGACGCGACGATTCATTGCCAGAACTGATAAGAGCCCGCACTTTCGGTTCGCGCCGCACCTCGAAAACATATTTCAAGACCGCCGCAGCCGCCTCGTTCGCAATTCCTTTCCCCCAGAATGCTCGATAGGTATTCCATCCCATTTCCATCACAGTTGATTGTTCGCGAAAGAAAGCTCCAACACTGCCTACAAGCTGGCCAGTTTGCTTATCCTCTATAGCCCACCATCCAGCTCCGTGGACGAGCCATAATCCAGCATGTGAAGTGAAGATTCTCCAAGCCGTCTGACGGTCAGCCGAGCCCAAGTGAACGGAGCTCTCCGGATTCATCAAATGGTCTGCAAATAAGTCGAAATCGGCGCGCCGATATTCGCGAAGAGTAAGCCTTTCTGTCTGAAGGTGCGGTACGGAAGTGGTGAACGCGTGATTCATCTGGGGCATCCTTTAATGGGTCACATGATCATGGCGGCAAACTCATAAAACAAAAGCCGCCCGCAGGCGGCTTCGCTTGCTGATGCCAGTGTCAGCTTTCCGACTTTTCTTCTTCTTCGGCCGGCCAGTCGCGGATATACGCCTTCAGCATGCGGTTCTCGAAGCTTTGCGCTTCCAGCACGGCACGGGCCACGTCGTAGAACGAAATCACGCCCAGCAGGGTCTTGGCGTTCATCACCGGCAGGTAGCGCGCATGCTTTTCCAGCATGATGCGGCGCACTTCATTGACTTCGGTGTCCGGGGTCACGGTGATCGGGTGGTCGTCCATGTGCTTGCGCACGGTGCCGCCGCCGACCGAGCCCTGGTTCGCGTGCAGCGCCTTCAGCACTTCGCGGAACGTGAGCATGCCGACCAGGTCACCATATTCCATCACCACCAGCGAACCGATGTCTTTTTCGGCCATGGTGTTCGCCGCTTCGACCAGCGGCTGGTCCGGAGTGATTGTATAGAGGATGTTCCCTTTGACTTGGAGGATTTCAGATACTTTCATTTTGGGCCGTCCTGTCCGGTGGTGATTATGGTTTTATTGTAAGCCTTACCATCGAATTTAGCGTATGCCAAGTGAAAAATCCAGAGTTGGATTAATCAAAACGCAACAGTATTCACGAGCTAAATAACACGATAGCATGGCAACCATGACAACGCCAAATTATCCCGGGTTCGATACCCTTGCCCTGCATGCGGGCGCCACGCCAGATCCGGCCACCGGCAGCCGCGCGACTCCCATCCATTTCACGTCATCCTTCGCTTTCCGCGACTCTGACCATGCGGCTGCCCTGTTCAATATGGAACGGGCCGGCCACGTATATTCGCGCATCTCCAACCCTACCAATGCGGTGCTGGAGGAGCGCATGGCGGCGCTGGAGGGGGGCGTGGCAGGCATTGCCACCGCCAGCGGCCAGGCGGCCATGCACCTTGGCCTGGCCACGATTGCCGGCGCGGGGTCGCACATTGTTTCGTCGCGGGCGCTGTACGGCGGATCGCACAACCTGCTCGGTTATACGTTGAAACGCTTCGGGATCGAGACCACTTTTGTCGATCCGCGCGACCTTGACGCATGGCGCTCTGCGATCCGGCCCAACACCAAGGTGCTGTTCGGCGAAACCCTGGGCAATCCGGGCCTGGATGTACTGGATATTCCCAACGTGGCGGCAATCGCCCACGAAGCGCACCTGCCGCTGATGGTCGACTCCACCTTCACCACGCCCTACCTCCTGCGGCCCTTCGAGCACGGCGCCGACCTGGTTTTCCATTCCGCCACCAAATTCCTGTGCGGGCATGGCACAGCGATCGGCGGCGTTCTGGTCGATGGCGGCACCTTCGACTGGCAGGCGGCCTACGAGGCAACCGGGCGTTTCGCCGAGCTGTGCGAACCGTATGACGGTTTCCACGGCATGGTGTTTGCCGAAGAATCGACCGTGGCTGCGTTTGCCCTGCGGGCGCGGCGCGAAGGCTTGCGCGACTTTGGAGCAGCCATGAGCCCGCACAATGCCTTTGCCATCCTTCAGGGCGTGGAAACGCTGGCGGTGCGCATGGACCGGCACGTGGCCAACACGCGGCGCGTGGCGGAATTCCTGCTTTCCAACCAGGCTATCGAGTCGGTAATCTACCCGGAACTGGACAGCCATCCCGACCGCGCGCTGGCGGCCCGGCTGCTGCCCAAGGGCGCCGGCGCCGTCCTTTCCTTCACCTTGAAGGGTGACCGCGCGGCCGGCAAGCGCTTTGTCGACAGCCTGAAGGTGTTTTCGCACCTGGCCAACGTCGGCGATGCGCGTTCGCTGGTGATCCACCCTGCTTCGACCACGCATTTCCGCGTGCCGGCCGACCAGCTGGCGGCATCGGGGATTGCTGAAGGCACCATGCGGTTGTCGGTTGGACTGGAAGACGCCGACGACCTGCTCGAGGACCTGGCGCGCGGGCTCAAAGCCTCGCAGAAAGGGGCTTGAGCATGATGTTCGGCGATTCGTATTGCTATACGGGCGGCAAGGCCTTTGATCCGGGACTGCCGACGGTGGTCATGATCCATGGTGCGCAGAACGATCATTCGGTCTGGGCGCTGCAATCGCGCTACCTGGCGCATCACGGCTTTGGCGTGTTGGCGGTCGACTTGCCAGGCCATGGCCGCAGCCGTGGCGCCGCGCTGCGCAGCGTTGAGGAAATGGCCGCCTGGCTGCTTTCCCTGCTGGACGCTGCCGGCGTCGAAAAGGCCGCGCTGGTCGGGCACAGCATGGGTTCCCTGATCGCGCTGGAGGCCGCCTATCGCGCGCCACAGCGCTTTACGCGACTGGCGCTGCTGGGGGCCACCTATCCCATGAAGGTTTCCGATGCGCTGCTGGGGGCCGCGCGCGAAGCCGAAGGCGACGCCATCGACATGGTCAACATCTGGTCGCACAGTTCGTACGCGCAGAAACCGTCCTGCCCTGGACCGGGCTTTTATGTCAGTGGAATGTCGAAGCGGCTGATGGAGCGCATTTCTGCCCAAGGCGAAGACCTGCTGTTCCACACTGATTTCACCGCTTGCAACAACTATGCGAACGGCGACTCGGCGGCAGCCAGTGTCAGCTGCCCGGTGCAGTTCATCTTTGGCAGCAAGGACATGATGACGCCCCCACGCAGCACCAAGGCCTTGCTGGCGGCACTGCCGGGTGCGAAAACCGTGACGGTCGATGCGGGCCACCAGATGATGGCCGAGCAGCCGGATGCCGTGCTCGACGCGCTGCTGGCCTTCCTGCGCTAAACCCCGTCCTCAGGCGGCGCCGAAGTGCGCCGCCAGCGTGCTGCCGAGGCCCGACTCCACCGCGGATTCGACCTGGCGCGCCAGGGCGGCGGCATCGCGGCTGGCCTGGCGGTCCGCTTCATCGTCCGAATCGGCCAGCACGCCGGCGTTGAGCGACATGCCGCCAAATACGAACAGGCGGTAGACGTCCGCCACCGTGATCTTGTGGACGTTGGCCAGCAGCACCCAATTGTCCGCGCCTTCACTGACACGCTTGCCGAACTGCACGCGCGGCGGCGGCGCCATCTTCACCTTCGCCACCCAGCCTGGCACCAGCATCTTTTGCAGCAAAGAGTCCATTTCGTCGAAGCCAAGACGGGTGCGTCCGCGCATCTCGGCCGAGCTGACGGCGGCGTTATCACCCCGCTCGCGCGCCTCGTGCAGCACTTTCAGCACCGCCATGGCATCCACGAATTCACCGCCCGGCACCGCCTCGTGCCACCAGCGCTCGTACTTCACCACCGGCAGCGCCGCGGTCAGCAAGGCGCCCAGCAGCGTGATCAGCCAGGAAACGTAGATCCACAGCAGGAACAAGGGCAGCGCCGCCAGGGCGCCATAGATCTTCGAATAGGTTGGCGCCTGCGTAATGAAGATCGCAAAGCCGCGCTTGGCCAACTCAAAGGACACCGCCGCCAGCGCGCCGCCGCAAATCGCGTCGCGCCAGTCCACCATCCGGTTCGGCACCGTGATGTAGAGGAAGGTAAAGGCCAGGGTGGTCAGCAGGACCGACAGCAGCGTATAGAAAACCGGCCCGGTCACCGTGCCAACCAGGCCGCTGGTGGCATCGAACAGGTGGGTCGAGAGGCTGATCGACACGCCGATCAGCAAGGGGCCAAGGGTGATCAGCGCCCAGTACACCAGCACGCGCCGCACCAGGCGGCGTTCGGTCTTGACGCGCCAGATGCGGTTGAAGGCGCGCTCGATCATGCTCATCATCGCGACGGATGTCAGCACCAGGGTTACCGCGCCCACCGCCGACAGCCGCGTCGCCTTGGCTGCAAACGTCGTCAGGTAGCCCAGGATGGTGCTGGAAATCGCTTTGGGCATCACGCTCTTGATGAAATACGCTTCCAGCGCAGTGCGGAAGGTATTGAACATCGGGAATGTGGTGAAGATGGCCAACGCGATCGTCAGGACCGGCACCAGCGCAAAAACGGTGGTAAATGTCAGGCCGCCAGCCACCTGCGGCAGGCTTTCCTCGCGCAGGCGGCGGCGCCCGAACTGGATCAGGTCATGCAGTTCGTTCCACGAGAGCGCACGCAGTTCAGCCACGCCTTTTGTGCAGGCGCGTGCTACGTTGGTATAGAGAGACTTAAAAACCATCAGTGAAGCTTATTAGTCATGCAACTTGTGTAAAGGGCCATATAATAGCAACGATGAACAGAACTAACCTCACAATTCTCATTTTGTATTATTCAAGGCACGGATCCGTGCGCAAACTGGCGGAAATGATTGCCCAGGGCGTTGAATCCGTACCGGGCTGCGATGCCCGCCTGCGTACCGTGCCGGCCGTTTCCACCGTGACGGAAGCGACCGAGCCGGAAGTGCCGCTGGATGGCGCGCCGTATGTGGAATTGCAGGACTTGGAGCAGTGCGACGGCTTGGCGCTGGGCTCCCCCACCCGCTTCGGCAACATGGCAGCGGCCATGAAGTATTTTTGGGACGGGACGTCGGCGCAGTGGCTGTCCGGCACCCTGTCCGGCAAGCCGGCCTGCGTCTTCACCTCGACCGGCAGCCAGCACGGCGGCCAGGAGTCGACCTTGCTGACGATGATGGTGCCGTTGCTGCACCATGGGATGATGGTCATGGGCCTGCCCTACACCCATCCCGAACTGATGACGACGACTAGCGGCGGCTCGCCATACGGCGCCAGCCACTGGTCGGGACTGGACGGCAAGAAGCCGTTCACGGAAGATGAGAAACGCCTGGCGATCGCGATGGGTCGCCGGCTGGCCGAAGCGGCCATCAAGCTGCGGGGACGAAATGAATAGCACGAAGCATAAACTTTTCCATTGGGGCGCCATCGCCAGCCTGGCTTTGCTCATCATGTGGAGCGTGGCCTGGGAGATGTGGTTGTCTCCGTTGAAACCGGGCGGCTCCTGGCTGGTACTGAAGGCGGTACCGCTGCTGTTCCCGCTGCTGGGCGTTATCAAGCGCGATATCTATACGCTGCAGTGGACCTCGATGATGATCCTGGTCTACTTCATCGAAGGCGTGGTACGCGCTTACGGCGACAAAGTCACGCCGTGGCTCGGCTGGGGCGAAGTTGCCATTGTCGTGGTGTACTTCCTGTGCGCCATCCTTTATGTGCAGCCTTATAAGAAGGCGGCCAGGCAGGCCGCCCGCGAATTGCTGGAAAAGGTCAACACCAGCAAGACCAAGTAAACATGGATAATTCCGCTTTCCTGGGCGCTTGCCGCGCCCTGCTCGGCGACGCCCACGTCATTTCCGGCGAAGCGGATATGGCGCCCTTTCTGCGCGACTGGCGCGGACGTTTCACCGGCCGCGCGCTGGCTGTGCTGCGGCCGGCCGATACCGAACAAGTCGCCGCCACGGTCAAGCTGTGCGTGGCAGCGCGCATTCCGATCGTGCCGCAAGGCGGCAACACGGGACTGGTACTGGGCAGCGTGCCTGACGCCAGCGGAAGCGCCGTGGTGCTGTCGCTCGCGCGCATGCAGAAGGTGCGCCAGGTCGACGCGGTCAACCGCACCATGACGGTCGACGCCGGCGTGATCCTGCAACGAGCGCAGGAAGCAGCGGCCGAACATGGCTGCCTGTTCCCGCTCTCGCTGGCGGCGGAAGGCAGTTGCACCATTGGCGGCAACCTGTCCACCAATGCCGGCGGCACCGGCGTGCTCCGCTACGGCAATACGCGTGAACTCTGCCTGGGGCTGGAAGTCGTCACGCCGCAGGGCGAGGTCTGGTCCGGCCTGCGCGGCCTGCGCAAGGACAATACCGGCTACGACCTGCGCGACCTGTTCATCGGCGCCGAAGGCACGCTGGGCATCATTACCGGCGCAGTGCTCAAGCTATACCCGCAACCCAAGGCTTCGGTCACGGCGCTGGCGGCGATGGAATCGCCGGCGGCCGCACTGCGGCTGCTGTCGGTCATGCAGGACCATTGCGGCGCGAGCCTGACCGGCTTTGAGCTGATGTCGGCGTTTTGCATGCGCCTGGTGGCCAAGCACTTCCCGGCACTGCCGCAGCCGCTGGCCGACGGACATGCGCAATACGCCCTACTGGAACTCTCCAGCAGCGAATCGGAGGCCCATGCGGCGGCGCTGCTCGAGCGCGCACTTGGCGCGGCGCTTGGCGAAGGCGCGGTGCAGGATGCGGTGGTTGCCAGCTCCGCAGCGCAATCGCGCGGGCTGTGGGACCTGCGCGAGCATATTCCACTGGCCCAGGCAGCCGACGGCAAGAACATCAAGCATGATATTTCGCTGCCGGTTTCCTCGATTGCCGACTTCATCGCCGGCACGGAACCGAAGTTGCAGGCCGCTTTCCCCGGTTGCCAGCTGGTGTGCTTCGGCCACCTGGGCGATGGCAACCTGCATTTCAACGTCGCGCCGCCGGCTGGTGTAGCGAACGAAGACTTCCTGCATAGCCAGGAGGCCGTCAACCGCGTCGTGCACGATGCCGTGGCAGCCTATGGCGGCTCGATTTCGGCCGAGCACGGGATTGGCGCCTTGAAGCGTGACGAACTGGCGCGCTACAAGTCGCCGGTAGAGTTGAACCTGATGCGGGCCATCAAGGCCGCATTGGATCCTTTGGGCCTGATGAATCCCGGGAAAATCCTATGAAAATCCTGCTCTTGCTGCTGTTGGCGACGGTGCTCCCCGCAGGCGCGCAAGCCCTGCATAAGTGCACCGTCGATGGAAAAGTGAGCTACTCGCAGCAACCATGCGAGAAAGGAGTCGCCAGCACGATCGCCGTGCCGTCGGCGCCGGCGCCCGATCCCGCTGCCGCAGCGGACCTGAAGCGCCAGGAACGCGAAGCCGAGAAAATGGCCAGCCAGCGCCGCAAAAAGGAGGCGCGCGAGGAGCGTGAAAGCCGGGCCGAGGCACGGGCCGTGGCCAGCCATAACAAGAAATGCAAGAAACTCCAGATGCAGCACAAATGGGCGGAGGAAGATGCGCGCGGCGCCACGCTCCAGAACACCGAACGCGCCAGGCTGAAAGCGAAACGCGCCGCAGACATGTACCACCTGGAATGCGGCGGCTGACGCGCTGGCTGGCCATTGGCGAGTGGCGCGCGCACCCGGTGCGGGCGCTGACCGCTATTGCAGCGATTGCAATCGGGGTGGCGCTGGGGTTTGCCATCCACCTCGTCAACGCAGCTGCGCTGAACGAGTTCACTACCGCTGTCCACAGTTTGTCGGGGCAGGCAGATATCCAGGTCAGCGGGACCGAAGCCACGTTCGATGAGGCGGCCTACCCGATCCTCGCGCGCCTGCCGGAAGTGGCTATGGCCTCGCCCGTGCTTGAATTCGACGCTTCCTTGCCCGGTGCCCGGCAAGCACTGAAAATTATCGGCCTTGACGTGTTCCGGGCGGGCTTTATCACGCCGGACCTGATCGGCGCACCGGAAGAAGACCTGCCCTACGACACGCTGGCTGACGACGCGATCTTCCTGTCGCCCGCGGCGATGAATTGGCTGCAATCGCGGCCCGGCGGCGAACTTCGGCTCCAGGCAGGCAGCCAGGTCGCCGTGCTGCGCGTCGCCGGTTCGCTGCAACGTGCACGCGTGGGGCAGCGTTTTGCGGTCATGGATATTGCTGCGGCGCAGTGGCATTTCCAGCGGCTGGGCAAGTTGTCGCGCGTCGATTTGAAGTTGCGCGATGGCGTCGATCGCGGCGCATTTGAACGCTCGCTGTCCGCACAGCTGGAGCGCGAGTTCCCGGGCCGCTTCCGGGTAGGGCAACCGAATGATGCGGAGCAGGAAAGCCGCAATGCGAATTTGAGCCGGGCCTATCGCGTCAACCTGAGTGTGCTGGCGCTGGTCGCCTTGTTCACCGGCGCCTTCCTCGTATTTTCGTCGCAGGCCTTGTCGGTGCTGCGGCGTCGCAGCGAGTTTGCGCTGCTGCGGGTATTGGGGCTGGAACGCCGGCAGTTGATCCGCCAGGTGCTGCTGGAAGGCGCTCTGCTGGGCAGCATCGGCTCGGTGCTCGGCGTGGCTGGCGGTTACGCGCTGGCCGCTGCCGTGCTGCGGCTGTTTGGCGGCGACCTTGGAGCAGGCTACTTTGCCGGCGTGCAGCCAAGCGTGCAGTGGGTGCCGGTTGCGGCACTGGCCTACTTCGGGCTGGGACTGGGCGTGGCCTTGCTTGGCGGCCTGGCGCCGGCTTTCGACGCGGCCCGCGCGCGGCCTGCCGTGGCGCTCAAGGCCGGCACGGACGAAACTGCGCTGCGGCCGCTGTCGCGTCCCTGGCCCGGACTGGCCTGCCTTGGCGCAGCCGGCGCCATGACCTTCGCGCCGCCGGTGCTGGAGTTGCCGGTCTTTGGCTACCTGTCGATTGCCCTGCTTCTCATTGGCGCCATTGCCCTGATGCCGCGGCTGTCCGGCATTGTTTTCGCCGCACTCTCCCGCCATGCGGCATCCAGCCGCGCGGCCCCGCGCCCGACCGCCGGCCCGGCAGCGGCAAGTCCCGTGTTCACCCTGGCGCTGGCCAGGCTTGCCAATGCATCAGGCCAGGCCGGCATAGCACTGGGTGGGGTGCTGGCGAGTTTCAGCCTGATGGTGGCAATGGCCATCATGGTAGCCAGCTTCCGTACCTCGGTCGATGAATGGGTGCTGCGCATCCTGCCGGCCGACGTGTACGCACGCAGCGCATCGGCCGGCGCCACCGGCGGCCTCTCGCCCGCCGAGCAGGCAGCGTTGCGCACCGTTCCCGGCATCGCCCGCATCGAATTCCTGCGCGTACGCTCGGTCTCCCTGGCGCCCGACCGGGCCAACGTCGCCGTGCTGGCGCGCGAAGTCGACCCGGCCGACCCTGGGCGCGCAATGGTCCTCGTCGAGGGGACGGCGCATGCGGCTACCGCGCTGCCGCCGGCCTGGGTCTCGGAAGCCATGTCCGACCTGTACGGCCTGCGCCCCGGCGCCACGCTGCGCCTGCCGCTGCAGGGCAAGCTGCGCGAGTTCCACGTCGCCGGCGTCTGGCGCGACTACGCCCGCGCCGGAGGCGCCGTCATCGTGCGCCGCTCCGATTACATTGCCATGACCGGCGACCGCGACGCCGGCGACGCCGCCATCTGGCTGGCCAAGAACGCCAGCGCAGCCCAGGTACAGCAAAGCATCCGCAAGCTGCCCTTCGGCGAACTGGTCGAAACCAGCGTTCCCTCCGAGATCCGCAACCTGACGCTGAAAATCTTCGACCGCAGCTTCGCAGTGACGTACCTGCTGGAAGCGATCGCCATCGTCATCGGCCTGTTTGGCGTCGCCGCCACATTCTCGGCCCAGACGCTGGCACGGGCCCGCGAGTTCGGCATGCTGCGCCATGTTGGCGTCACGCGCGGCCAGGTGCTGGGCATCCTCGCGCTGGAAGGTGCCGCCTTGACCACCCTCGGCATCCTGGCCGGCTTCGCCCTCGGCTGGGTCATCAGCCTGGTGCTGGTCCACGTCATCAACCCGCAATCTTTCCACTGGACGATGCAGATGCACTATCCCTGGCCGCTGCTGGCGACCGTCGCCCTGGCCCTGCTGCTGTCGTCGGCAGCAACTGCGCTCATCGCAGGCCGGCAGGCCCTGTCCGGCGGTCCAATCCGCGCCGTGAGGGAGGACTGGTGATGCGCGCCCTGCTTTGCCTCCTGCTCGCGCTGGCTGTCAACCTGCCGTTGAAGGCAGCCGACTTCACGCCGGTCACGCCTGGCGTCCAGCTCCAGTTCCCGCGCGACTTCGGCGCCCACCC
This sequence comes from Pseudoduganella sp. R-43, assembly GCF_049913255.1. Lineage (NCBI taxonomy): Bacteria > Pseudomonadati > Pseudomonadota > Betaproteobacteria > Burkholderiales > Oxalobacteraceae > Pseudoduganella > Pseudoduganella sp. R-43. The sequence continues at coordinate 3,457,545 of NZ_CP183988.1, read as the reverse complement.
CGGCTTCAAGACCGAATGGTGGTACGCCACCGGCTGGCTCGGCACCGCCGACGGCCGCCAGCTCGGCTACCAGGTCACCTTCTTCCGCAGCAGCACGGGACATGGCCGCGACAACCCGAGCCGGTTTGCACCGAAGGACATCATCGTCGCGCACGTCGCGCTGTCCGATCCGGCGCAAGGCAAGCTGCTGCACGACCAGCGCACTGCGCGCGCGGGCTTCGGCCTCGCCGGCGCCTCCACCGCGGACACCAGCGTGCACCTGGATGGCTGGCGCATGGAGCGCGCCGAAGACGGCACTTATCAGATCGACATCGAAGCCGCGGCTTTCACGCTGGCGCTGAAGCTGCAGCCCACCCAGCCAGTCCTGCTGCAAGGCGACGCCGGCTTTTCCCGCAAAGGCCCCAGGCCGGAACAGGCAAGTTATTACTATAGCAAGCCGCAACTGCGCACCAGCGGCACCCTCACCCGCCGCGGAGCCGCGCCACAGGCCGTGCAAGGCGTCACCTGGCTCGATCACGAATGGTCAAGCCAGGTGCTCGATCCCGCAGCCGCAGGTTGGGACTGGACCGGCATCAACCTCGATGATGGCGGCGCCCTGATGGCATTCCAGATCAGGGACCGCCAAGGTGGTAAACTGTGGGCCCACGCGACATGGCGCGATGCATCCGGTAAGATCACGCACTATTCGCAGGACCAGGTCAGTTTTACTCCGCAGCAGCGATGGAAATCGCCGCACACGCACGCCGAGTATCCCGTCGCCACCCTGATATCCACCGGCCCCGAACAGTGGCAGGTCAGTCCTTTGCAGCAGGACCAGGAACTGGATTCGCGCCGTTCGACCGGCGCCGTGTATTGGGAGGGCGCGGTGACCGTCACGCGCGGCGGCAAACCGGCGGGGCGCGGCTACCTGGAGTTGACGGGCTATGTCCGTCCGATGAAACTTTGAACAAGAACGTAGAATACGCAATGAGCACCACCGACAACGGCCAGCCTGAAGCCCGAGAACTCAAGAAAGGCAGCCTGGCCGCCTTCAAGGGCCTGCTGCCCTTCCTCAAGCCTTACCGCAACCGCTTCGTCATTGCCGGCATTGCGCTGGTGGTCGCTGCCGGCTCCACGCTGGCGATCCCCTACGCCTTCAAGCAGATGATCGACCTGGGCTTCGGCGCCAATGCCGGCGTGCGCAGCGCAACCCACGTTAACGAAGTGTTCCTGGCCCTGTTCGCAGTCGCTACGGTCTTGGCGCTGGCGACGGCGGCGCGCTTCTACAGCGTGTCCTGGCTCGGCGAACGCGTCACCGCCGACATCCGCAACGCCGTGTATTCCCACGTGGTTCAGCAAAGCCCCGAATTCTTCGAAACCACCAAGACCGGCGAAGTATTGTCGCGCCTGACCACCGACACCACCCTGATCCAGAGCGTTGTCGGCACCAGCATTTCGATGGCCTTGCGTAATGTGCTGCTCTTCCTCGGCGGCCTGGTGATGCTGTTTATTACCAGCCCCAAGCTGTCCTCCATCATCATCGGCCTGCTGGTGCTGACCGTGCTGCCGATCGTGATGTTTGGCCGCCGCGTGCGCAAGCTGTCGCGCGACTCCCAGGACCGCGTGGCCGATGCTTCGGCCATGGCCGGCGAAATCCTGAATGCCATGCCGACCGTGCAAGCCTTTACCCATGAAGGGCTGGAAGCGAAGCGCTTTGGCGGCTCCGTCGAAGGTGCGTTCAGCACCGCCATGCGCCGCATCCAGGCTCGTGCTTTCCTGACCATGCTGGCGATCGTGCTGGTATTCGGCACCATCGTTTTCGTGCTGTGGCTGGGCGCCCATGCGGTGCTGGAGGGGACCATGACGGGCGGCGACCTGGGCCAGTTCATCCTGTACGCCTCCATCGTCGCAGGCGCGATCGGCGCGCTGTCAGAGGTCATGGGAGAAGCCCAGCGCGCGGCCGGGGCGACCGAGCGCCTGCTCGAATTGCTGGCCGTGCGCTCCGACATCCAGAACCCGGCGCAAGCACAAGCCCTGCCGCCGCGCGCCGCCAATGGCGCGGCCCTGAGCTTGTCCGAGGTATCGTTCAGCTATCCTTCGCGCCCCGACACGCTGGCGCTGGACCACGTGACGCTCGATATCAAGCCGGGCGAAACCGTTGCCGTGGTTGGCCCCTCCGGCGCCGGCAAGACCACCCTGTTCCAGATGCTGCTGCGATTCTACGATCCGCAATCGGGCGCGATCCGCCTGGACGGCACCGACATCCGCCTGCTGGACCTGCATACCCTGCGCGGCGCCATCGGCATCGTTCCACAGGATACGGTGATTTTCTCGGCCGACGCGATGGAAAACATCCGCTATGGCCGTGCCGATGCAACCGACCAGGAAGTGATCCAGGCCGCACGCCTGGCTGCCGCCCACGAATTTATCGAACGCCTGCCTAACGGCTACAAGTCCTTCCTGGGCGAGCGCGGCGTGCGCCTGTCCGGCGGCCAACGCCAGCGCATTGCAATTGCCCGCGCCCTGCTGAAAAACCCGCCGCTGCTGCTGCTCGACGAAGCCACCAGCGCCCTGGATGCCGAATCCGAACGCCTGGTGCAGGGCGCCCTCGAGGCAGCCATGGTGGGCCGCACCACGATCATCATTGCGCACCGCCTGGCCACCGTGCAGCGCGCCGACCGCATCATCGTCATGGAAGACGGCAAGATCGTCGAAACCGGCACCCACCAGTCGCTGGTGGCGCTGGGCGGCATCTACGCCAACCTGGCGGCGCTGCAGTTCCACCATGTCCACGTGACCCATTGAGGCGCGACGTGAGCGACGCCGAACTGCGCCAGGGTTGCCACACCATCCTGCCAGGCCATCGCCAGCCTTCGCCGGCGCAGGTCTTTGGCGCCATGTCCGCCTGGTGCGAAGCCAACGGCATCGCCCATGACGTGTATGGCGAGGGTGAACTGATCCAGTCTTTCGAGCAGAAAGTCGCCGAGCTGCTGGGCTTCGAGGCCGCGGCCTTCTGCATCACCGGCACCATGACCCAGGTCACGGCACTGCGCCTGGCCTGCATGGAGCGCGGCAGCCGCCTGGTGGGCCTGCACCCGACAGCGCACATCTTCAAGCATGAACGCAGCAACCACCAGCTGCTGGACCACTTCCAGGCCATCCAGCTGGGCGACCTGCACCGCCCCTTCACGCTCGCAGATTTGCAGGCCGTGCCCGACCGGCTGGCAGCCGTGGCGCTCGAACTGCCGGCGCGTGAACTGGGCGGCCAGTCGCCGCGCTGGGACGAGCTGGCGGCGATCAAGTCCCACTGCCGCGAACATGGCATCCACTTGCACATGGATGGTGCGCGCCTGTGGGAGGCTGCTGCCGGCTACGGCCGAGCGCCGGCCGAGGTGGCGGCGGGCTTCGATAGCGTCTACGTTTCGCTTTACAAGGGCATCGGCGGCCTGGGCGGCGCCATGCTGCTGGGCAGCCGTGACTTCATCGCCCGTGCGCAGGAATGGTTCCGCCGCCAGGGCGGCAACGTGATCCACCGCACGCCCTACGTGGTCAGCGCTGCCATGGAGTTCGATGCACGGCTGGCGGCCATGCCCGAATATTTCCGCCGTACGCAATGGCTGTACGACACCTTGCGCGACTACCCCCGGCTGCGCGCCAATCCTGCGCGGCCGCATGCGAACATGTTGCATATCCATGTGCCGGTCGAGCGCGACCGCCTGCTGCAGATCCGCAACGAGATCGCTGCGCAGCATGGCGTGTGGCTGCTCAACCGCGCAACCCACGCGCAACTGTCCGGCGCCAGCTATACCGAATGGTATGTCGGCGATAACCTGCTTGCACTATCGGACGAACAAGTCCGCCACGCCCTCACTTTATGGAGCGACGCGCTATGAGTTTTGCTTCGCTGGACCTGATTGACGGGCTCCTTCGCACACTCGATTCGATCGGCTACAAGACGCCGACGCCAATTCAGAAACAAGCCATTCCCGCAATCCTGGCCGGCCGCGACCTGCTGGCCGCCGCACAAACCGGTACCGGCAAGACCGCCGCTTTCGCCCTGCCCCTGCTGCAGCGCCTGGCCATGGAAGGCGACCAGGCCGCCCCCAACCACGCGCGCTGCCTGGTGCTGGTTCCGACGCGCGAACTGGCCGACCAGGTGTACCAGAGCTTCCATACGTACGGCTTCAACTTGCCGCTGCGTTCCGCTGTCGCCTATGGCGGCGTGCCGATCGAGCCGCAGCTGGCAAAACTGCGCAAGGGACTGGATGTGCTGGTGGCCACGCCCGGCCGCCTGCTCGACCTCCATCGCAAAGGTGCGCTGGAGTTCGGCCAGTTGACCGCCCTGGTGCTGGACGAAGCCGACCGCATGCTGGACCTGGGCTTTGCAGCCGACCTGGATTTGCTGTTTGCCGCACTCCCGGTCGAGCGCCAGACCCTGCTGTTCTCGGCCACCATGCCGGAATCAATCCGGGCGATGGCCAGGCAGTTGCTGCGCGACCCGCTCACCGTCCAGGCCAGCGCTCCTAACACGGCAGCGCGCACCGTGCGCCAGCTGGTGTTCACCACCGACAAGCGCAGCAAGCCGGAGCTGTTCGTGCACCTGCTGCGCAAGGAGGGCTGGGGCCAGGTCCTGGTCTTCGTCAAGACACGCAAGGGTGTCGAGCAGTTGCTTGGCCTGTTGCAGGGCCAAGGCATCCCGGCCGATTCAATCCATGGCGACAAGCCGCAGCCGGCACGCATCAAGGCGCTGAAGCGCTTCAAGGCCAACGATGTGCAGATCCTGGTGGCGACCGACGTTGCAGCCCGGGGCCTGGATATCGAAGCCCTGCCGCTGGTGGTCAATTTCGACCTGCCGACCGTGGCCGAGGATTATGTCCACCGCATCGGCCGCACCGGCCGTGCCGGCGCCGAGGGTGAGGCAGTGTCGCTCGTTTGCGCCGACGAAGTCGAACTGCTGCGTGCAATCGAAAAGCTGACAGGCGCGGTCTTGCCGCGTCAGGAAGAAGCGGGCTTCGAGGCGGACCATCGCGTGCCTTCGACCGGCACGCCGAGCGCGCCCGCATCACGGACCGCCGGCGCCAGGCCTGCCCGCGGCGCAACCAGGCCGGCCAAAGGGACGGCAACCGGCCCCACGCAGCGAGCGGCCGCCAAGCAGCAGCCAGCCCGCGATGACACCCCTCGTCCGGCAGGCGGTTTCGGCGGGCTGAAAGAAGAACTGCCGCCAAAGGAAAAAGAACGCTCGCGCGGACCAATCTATGGCGCACGCGCCGGAAGCCCCGGCGCCGGCAGTGGCGCTAACGGAAACCGCGGCGGCGCTGGCGCCGTGGGCCCGAGTGGCGGCGGCAAAGTCGTGGTGACCGCCACGCGCGGCGCCAAGTCGGCAGCACGCGCCGCCGGCCGCGCAGCTTCCAAGCCCGGCGGCCGCGGCAACAAACGATAAACGGAGAATCGCATGAAGCAGTACAAGGAATTGATCAGCACCGTGCTGGAACAAGGAAGCTGGCAGGACAACCGCACCGGCATCCGCACCCTCAGCGTGCCGGGCGCGATGATGCGCTTTGACATGAACGACGGCTTCCCTGCCGTGACGACCAAGAAGCTGGCCTTCAAATCGGTGGTTGGCGAGCTGTGCGCCTTCCTGCGCGCCTCGCGCAGCGCCGCCGACTTCCGCGCCCTGGGCTGCAAGGTGTGGGACCAGAACGCCAATGAAAACGCCCAATGGCTGGCCAACCCGCACCGTACCGGCACTGACGACCTGGGCCCGGTGTACGGCGTGCAGTGGCGCCAGTGGCCGGGCTACAAGGTGCTGGACGCCACCGCCGCCGCGCAGATTGCGGACGCAGAACGCAACGGCTTCCGCCAGGTCGCCCCGCTGGACGAAGACGGCGTGCAGAAAGTGTTGATGTACAAGGCCATCGACCAGTTGCGCGAATGCCTGGACACCATCGTCAACAACCCCTCCAGCCGCCGCATCCTGTTCCACGGCTGGAACCCGGCCGTGCTGGACCAGGTGGCGCTGCCGGCCTGCCACCTGCTGTACCAGTTCATCCCGAACGCTACGACGCGCGAGATCTCCCTGTGCCTGTACGTGCGCAGCAACGATATCGGCCTGGGCACGCCCTTCAATATCGCAGAAGGCGCCGCCCTGCTGCACCTGGTGGCCCGCCTGACCGGCTACCAGCCGCGCTGGTTCAGCTACTTTATCGGCGATGCGCACATTTACGAGAACCACATGGACATGGTGCAGGAGCAGTTGAAGCGCGAGCCGCTGCCGCTGCCGCGACTGCACATCAATAGCCGCGTACCCGCTTTCGCCGAGACCGGCAAGTACGAACCGGAGTGGCTGGAGAAGATCGAGCCTTCCGACTTCACGCTGGAAGGCTACCAGCACCACGCGCCGCTGACGGCGCCGATGGCCGTTTAAGCCGGTTCGTCCTGGGGCACGATGCTGCCCCACCAGCGGTTGGCAACGGCTTCGCCGTCCCTCTCCAGCAAGAACTGGTAGCCGCGTTGTGCGGCTTCCTCCAGCAGGCGCGGCTCATTCAGCGCGGCCTCGCGCAGGTGGTCGACGCCACGGCGGTCGCCTTCGGCCACCAGCACGCGTCCATACATCAGCGAGGCGCGCGGATACGGGCCGCCGCCGCGCTTCATCAATTCGACCAGCGCCGGCTTGGCGGACGCGGTGTCTTCGAAGTCCAGCTTCAACGACGCCAGCTCCAGCAAATCCTGCACCGAAAGTTTCGACAGCGGCGATGCCGACAGCTCGCCGATGCGGACACGGGAATTCTGCACCTGGCGGAAGCGGTGAACCCAGCCGCGCGAATTGACGTCCCACCAATCCTGGTCCAGCTCCGCTTCCAGTTTCTTGCCGACGCCGGAGGCCAGCATCACGTCTGCAGCGCAGGTATCGACCGGCGGCGGCAGGACCGGCGCCATTTCGATGGCATCGAGCCGCTCGCGCAGGCAGGGATGGGTGTCGTCAAGATCCGAACGCGTGGCCCAGGCGGCGTCCAGCGCCTTCCTGGTGGCCCATTCGTCGTAGTTGGCCTTGATCGCCAGGCGCATGGAGGAGAACGGCATGAACGGCGGACGCTCCAGCCGATCCGCGTTCTCGTACATGCTGGGCCAGAAGTCGCGGGCAATCCAGTCGCCGAGCAGGCGGGCGCGTACCAGCATCTGGGAGGTCGCCGTGTGGCCAGCCATGTCGACGGCGGTCTGGTCGGCCTCGTATTCGTCCTGGCGCGACAGGACGAAGGTATAGGCGCTGTAATAAGGGAAGAAGCGCTTCAGGGCGCGCACGATCGCCGCGCTCACGACATTGTCGTCCGCACTGCTCTCCAGGTGCTGGTACATGGCGACGAACAGGCGGCGCTGGCGATAGATCCTGGTGGACCCTTTGGCGTGGTCGCCGCACAGGTGGCCGTATTCGTGGGCCAGCACGGCCAGCATCTCCTTCGGCGTGGAGCCGAGCAGGAACGGCAGCCCAACCAGCAGGTAGTTGCGGTAGCCCCCGAAAATGCCGAATCGGGCATGCTGCACGATCGCCGCATTGTATTCGTCTGTAATCAGCACGTGCTCGATACGCGGGCCATTCAGCTTGCCGTACAGCTTTTCGAGGATATCGAACAGCTTGGGCGCTTCATCGCGGACCAGTTCACGCCCGGTCGGCGGGTCCAGTCGCATGAGCATCACGCGCAGGATGACAAAGATCAGGGAAAGGAGGAACAGGCCGGCCAGGCCAGCCTTGATCATCGCAAAGGCACGGTGCGACTCGATTGCCCATTGCACCAGCATGGCGAATAACGCAAGCAGCCCGGCCAGCAACCCGAACAGGGTTGCATAGGCGGCCAGGCTGATGGCAAATACCTTGCGGCGGAAGGCTTCCGGGCTGGAATTTGAATCCAGCTCCAGCCGTCGGACTAAGTGCTCAAACGCTTTGTATTCCAATCATGCTCCTTCATTAAAACTCTTCCCAGTCTCCTACCTCGCTATTGGCAACCTTGCGCGATGCGGCTCCCTTGCCGTCGCGCTGCACCGGCCTGGCCTTGGCTGGCAATGCAGGCTTGGTGCGTACTGCCTGGATCACGGCGCGGGCCTGCACGGCGGCAGGATGCTCGCGGCGCTCGCTGTCGATCTGGAACACGCTGACAACTTTCGACAGGCTGTTGGCCTGGTCTTGCAGGGCCGTCGACGCCGAAGCTGCCTCTTCCACCAGCGCCACGTTCTGCTGGGTGATTGTATCCATCTCGGTGATGGCCTGGTGGATTTGTTCCAGGCCGGCAGTTTGTTCCTGCGTAGCACTGGTAATTTCCCCCATGATATCAGTCACGCGCTGAATGCTCGACACGATTTCCTTCATTGTGTGTCCGGCCTGGTTGACCAGCTTGGCGCCACTTTCCACTTTGCCAACAGAATCGTCGATCAACTGCTTGATTTCCTTGGCGGCAGCGGCCGAACGCTGCGCCAGGTTGCGCACCTCGCTGGCAACCACCGCGAAGCCGCGGCCCTGCTCGCCGGCCCGGGCAGCTTCCACGGCCGCATTCAGGGCCAGGATATTGGTCTGGAAGGCGATACCGTCGATGACCGCGATGATGTCCACGATCTTGTTGGACGACTCGTTGATCGAGCCCATGGTTGCCACCACCTGTTCAACCACTTCCCCGCCCTTGGTCGCCACCGATGATGCCGAAACGGCAAGCTGGTTGGCCTGGCGCGCATTGTCGGCGTTCTGGCGCACGGTGCTGGTCAGTTCTTCCATCGAGGAGGCGGTTTCTTCCAGCGAGGCGGCCTGTTCGCCGGTGCGGTCGGACAAGTCCATATTGCCGGCCGCGATCTGCGCCGACGCGCTGGAGATCGTGTCGCTGCCGCCGCGTACTTCGGCCACGATGGCGGCCAGGTTGTCGCGCATCTTGTCCAGGGCGCGCAGCAATTCGCCGAATTCGTTGTCCGCATGCTTGGTGGCCTGGCCTTTCAGGTCGCCATCGGCGACGCGGTGCGCCACGTCCATGGCTTCCGCCAGCGGCTCGGAAATCGCCTTCAGCAGCACCAGGCCGGCGAACACGCTCAACGCCAGGCCGCCGGCCAGGACCACGGTGACGGTGGTGCTGTTGCGGCTCAGGCCGGCCGCGACCGCGGCGGCATCGGCCTCGATGCGCTTGTCGGCGTGCTCGGACAGCGCTTTCAGTGCGCCGTCGCCAAGGCGGTAGGACGGGTTGAGTTTCTTGATCAGCACCGTTTCCGCATCGTCCCAGCGCCCTTCCCTGACGGCGGCGGTGGCGGCACGGACGTGCTCAACGCCCAGGCCGTCGCTCTTGGCGAACCAGTCTTCGGCCAGCTTGCGCTCCTCCGGCAACTTGATGCTGGCCAGGTAGCCTTCCCAGCGCTTGTTCACGCGCGCCGTGACTTCGTCGACGATGTTGAAGTGGTTGGTCAGCGGGTGGTCGTGCAGCTTGCTCCAGGCCAGTTCAGGATTGTGCTGCAAGGCCTGCAGGATCTGGCTGCGGCCCGTTTCCATGTCCAGGCGAATAGCATTGCGCTCCGCGATGTTCTTCTGGTTGGAGACCGTCACGTCTTTCACCAGTCCGACCGAGCGCTCCGCGCTCAGGATTCCGAGGCCGCCAATAATCGCCAGCAGGCCAATCAGCAAACCCAGCACACCAACCAGCAGGGTCTTGATCTTGAAATTATTGAACATCGCTCACTCCTTTACCAAACATTTGAAAAACTGATGCAAACGGCCACGCAACTCCGAGACGTCCTCGAACTCGATGTAGGTGATATCCACCAGGTCGTCGAGTTCGCGCAGCAGCGTGGTTTTGATCGGCGCGCCCTTCCACACCAGGAACAGGATAGGCGTTCGGCGGCCCTTGAATATGTGATAGCTCAACTCGAATGCACTGCTTTCGCTCATTCCGACGCGGATGTTGACCATGACGTCCGCCTGGTCCAGCAATGCAAGCCGGTGGCGGCGGAAATTCTGCGGCGTGAAAGGAAGGCCCTGCTTGCGCTCGAACGAGGAGCGGAAGGTTTCCGCGCTCTCGGCCTGCAAGCCGGTGAGGTAGTCGAAGACGTGCGGCAGGCCGTTGGCGCTGTCGATCATCTGCATGATTTCACCGATCATGCGCTGCTGGCGTTCGTCCGATTCCGTGAAGGGCTGGCGGATGAAGACTTTCAGCGGCTCCACGCCGACGCTGCGCTGGCGCGATTGCGCACGGCGCTCCGGCATTTGCCAGGCTGCCGCTGCCAGGTCCGCGGCGCCCGGCACGGGACGCGGCGCGGGCGGCGGCACCTCGCGCCGTTCGCTGCCGCCCATGGCATGCAGCTCCTGCAGCGAACGCACGGCGGTGTTGCCGGCGTGCTTGCGCGCCTCCGCCGCTGCCTCGGCCGCTGCAATGGTGGTAAACATCACGGTGCCCGAGGCCAGCGCCGCAGTGCGCAGGCTGCGCGTGGCCGCAATGGCGATGCGCTTCTCGTCCACCGTGACCACGGCCATGGCGATCTCGCGCAGGGCCAGCAGGCCAAGCAGGGTTTCGTCCTCGATGGTGTTGACGGGCACCTCGCCTGCTTCCAGCACTGCGGCAGTCACTTCGCTGGCGCACAGCTGGTAGCCGGCATCGGCCAGCTCGCGGCCCAAGGCGACAGCGCGCGCCTGGTCGGCCTTGCGCACGCGCATATAGACATAGCCCGCCAGCGGGATGCGCACGCCGGCGCCCAGTTCAGCCTTCAAGAAAGCCTCGCCGAAGGTGGTTCCGGTCCCCATCACTTCGCCGGTGGATTTCATTTCCGGCCCAAGGATGGTGTCAACGCCCGGGAACTTCGCAAATGGCAATACAGACTCCTTGACGCTGTAATAAGGCGGAATCACTTCCGCGGTAACGCCCTGCTCAGCGAGCGAACGGCCGGCCATGCAGCGCGCTGCGACCTTGGCCAGCTGCACGCCGGTCGCCTTCGATACAAACGGTACGGTGCGCGAAGCGCGCGGATTCACTTCCAGCACGAAGATCCGGTCCAGCATGCGGCCGTCGGCTTTCTGGCGCTGCACCGCGAACTGCACGTTCATCAGGCCGACCACGTTCAGGCCGCGCGCCAGGCGCACGGTCTGGCGCTTGATCTCGGCCACGGTGGCCTCGGACAGCGAATAGGGAGGCAGGCTGCAGGCCGAATCGCCCGAGTGGATGCCGGCCTGTTCCACGTGTTCCATCACGCCGCCGATCACCACGTCGGCGCCGTCGCTGACGCAGTCCACGTCCACCTCGATGGCATCGTTCAGGAAGCGATCCAGCAGCACCGGCGAGTCGTGCGAGACCTTGACCGCCTCGCGCATGTAGCGCTCCAGGTCGGCCCGTTCGTGCACGATTTCCATGGCGCGGCCGCCCAGCACGTACGATGGGCGCACCACCAGCGGGTAGCCGATCTCCTCGGCCATGGCCACGGCTTGCTGCTCGTTGCGGGCGGTGCGGTTCGAAGGCTGGCGCAGGTCCAGCTCGAACAGCAGTTTCTGGAAGCGTTCGCGGTCCTCGGCGGCGTCGATCATGTCGGGCGAGGTGCCGATGATCGGCACGCCGTTCGCCTCCAGCGCCAGGGCCAGCTTGAGCGGGGTCTGGCCGCCGTACTGCACGATCACGCCTTCGGGCTTTTCGATGGCGACGATTTCCAGTACGTCCTCCAGCGTCAACGATTCGAAATACAGGCGGTCGGAGGTATCGTAATCAGTCGACACGGTTTCCGGGTTGCAGTTCACCATGATGGTCTCGTAGCCATCCTCGCGCATCGCCAGCGCGGCATGCACGCAGCAGTAATCGAATTCGATGCCCTGGCCGATCCGGTTCGGGCCCCCGCCCAGAACCATGATCTTGCGAGCGCCGGTCGGCTGTGCCTCGCATTCCTCGTCGTAGGTCGAATACATATAGGCGGTGCGGGTCGCGAACTCGCCGGCACAGGTGTCGACGCGCTTGTACACCGGACGGATGCCCTGGGCGTGGCGCTGCTTGCGCACCGCGTCTTCATGCACGCCCAGCAGGTGCGCCAGGCGGCGGTCGCTGAAGCCTTGCTGTTTCAGGCGGCGCAGCACGTCGCGGTCGAAACCGCCCAGCTGCTGGGAAGCCACCCATTCCTCGACTTCCACCAGGTCATGGATCTGGGCCAGGAACCACGGGTCGATATGGGAAAGGCGGTTCACCTCCGCCAGCGACATGCCTTGCGCGAATGCTTCGCCGACGTACCAGATGCGTTGCGGGCCCGGCAGGCGCAGTTCCTGTTCGATCACGTCGCGGCCGGTGGCGATGCGCTGCAGGCCGTCCACGCCGATATCCAGGCCGCGCAGCGCCTTCTGGAACGATTCCTGGAAAGTGCGCCCCATGGCCATCACTTCGCCCACGGACTTCATCTGCGTGGTCAGGCGGTCATTCGCGCCGGCGAATTTCTCGAAGGCGAAGCGCGGGATCTTGGTGACCACGTAGTCGATCGCAGGTTCGAACGAAGCCGGGGTGGCGCCGCCGGTGATATCGTTTTGCAGCTCGTCCAGCGTAAAGCCCACCGCCAGCTTGGCGGCCACGCGGGCGATCGGGAAGCCGGTGGCCTTGGAAGCGAGCGCCGAGGAGCGCGACACGCGCGGGTTCATCTCGATCACGATCATGCGCCCGTCTTGCGGGTTGACCGCGAACTGCACGTTCGATCCGCCGGTATCGACGCCGATCTCGCGCAGCACGTTCAGCGACGCGTCGCGCATGATCTGGTATTCCTTGTCGGTCAGGGTCTGCGCCGGGGCTACGGTGATCGAATCGCCGGTATGCACGCCCATCGGGTCCAGGTTCTCGATCGAGCAGACGATGATGCAGTTGTCCTTGCGGTCGCGCACCACTTCCATCTCGAATTCCTTCCAGCCGATCAGCGATTCTTCGATCAGCAATTCGGAAGTCGGCGACAGCTCCAGGCCGCGCAGGCAGATGGCGGTGAATTCATCGGCATTGCGGGCGATGCCGCCGCCGCTGCCGCCCATGGTGAAGGACGGACGGATAATCACCGGGAAGCCGAGGCGTTCCTGCGCCTGCCAGGCTTCGGCCATGGTGTGGGCGATGCCGGAACGGGCCGACTGCAGGCCGATGCGCTCCATGGCTGCCTTGAACTTGGCGCGGTCCTCCGCGCGGTCGATGGCTTCCGGCGTGGCGCCGATCAGCTCCACGTTGAAGCTTTCCAGGACGCCGTGGCGATGCAGGTCCAGCGCGCAATTCAGCGCGGTCTGGCCGCCCATGGTAGGCAGCACGGCTTGCGGGCGCTCTTTCTCGATGATGCGTGCCACGGTTTCCCAGGTGATCGGCTCGATATAGGTCACGTCGGCCATGCCCGGATCGGTCATGATGGTAGCCGGGTTGCTGTTGACCAGCACCACTTCATAGCCTTCTTCGCGCAGGGCCTTGCAAGCCTGAGCGCCGGAATAATCGAATTCGCATGCCTGGCCGATCACGATCGGGCCGGCGCCAATGATCAGGATGCGCTTGATGTCGGTACGCTTAGCCATGGCGTGCGCCCTCCATCATGCTCACGAAACGGTCGAACAGCGGCGCCAGGTCGTGCGGCCCGGGCGACGCCTCGGGGTGGCCCTGGAAGCAGAACGCCGGCTTGTCGGTGCGGCGGAAGCCTTGCAACGAACCGTCGAACAGGGAAATATGCGTGACTGCGCAGTTATTCGGCAGCGAATCGGGATCGACGGCAAAGCCGTGGTTCTGGGAAGTGATCATTACGCGACCGGTTTCGATATCCTGTACGGGGTGGTTGGCGCCGTGGTGGCCGAATTTCATTTTCATGGTGCGGGCGCCGGAAGCGAGCGCCATGATCTGGTGCCCAAGGCAGATGCCGAAGGTCGGCACGCCGCGCTCGATCAGTTCGCGCGCGGCTTCGATCGCGTAATCGCAGGGTTGCGGGTCGCCCGGCCCGTTCGACAGGAAGATGCCGTCCGGGTTCAGTGCCAGCGCGGCGGCGGCGCCGGCTTTCGCGGGCAGCACCGTGACGCGGCAGCCGCGCTGGGCCAGCATGCGCAGGATATTCGCCTTCACGCCGAAGTCGTAGGCGACCACGTGGCAGCGCGGCTGCATCTGGCGGCCGTGGCCCTGGCCCAGCATCCATTCGGTCTCGGTCCATTCATAAGGGGCGGCGGTGCTGACGGTTTGCGCCAGGTCCATGCCCGACAGGCCCGGAAATTCGCGCGCCAGGCGCAGCGCTTCCTCCGCCGCGCCGCCGGCGATGATGGCGCCGGACTGGGCGCCCTTCTCGCGCAGGATGCGGGTCAGCTTGCGGGTATCGATGCCTGCAATCGCCACCACGCCCTGCTCCGTCAACCAGCTCGACAGGTCCTGCTCGCTGCGGAAGTTCGAGGCCATGAAAGGCAGGTCCTTCACCACCAGGCCGGCCGCATGGATCAACGGCGCTTCGCCGTCTTCACGGTTGACGCCCGTGTTGCCGATATGCGGATAGGTCAGCGTGACAATCTGGCGGCTGTAGCTTGGGTCGCTCAGGATTTCCTGGTACCCGCTCATGGCGGTATTGAATACGACTTCGCCGGCTGTCGACGCGTTGGCACCGATCGAGATGCCTTCGAACAGGGTGCCATCAGCCAATGCGAGAATAGCGCGCCCGGCATTCCCATTGGGATGCTTGAGTGGGTGTTTCATCAGGGGTTCTCCTGGGGTCCATATCGTTATAAAACCAATAAACAGAATTACTCAGCAGTAATTCCTAGCGCGCTGGAAGCTACGATACGCCGGCACACCCCCGCCAAAACTATCCAAATTTCACAAGGCCCTGTTCGGGCGCGAAAATAAATTGCGGTGGCGCAATTCCGCAACGTGACCGAAGTGCAAAGTGCTCCGATATATAATGTCGGCCATGACAAAATTGACCATCATCGTTGCCACTGACTCCAGCAATGGCATAGGTATCAACAACACTCTTCCATGGCACTTGCCGGAAGACCTGGCGCACTTCAAGCGCCTCACTTCCGGCCATCCGATTATCATGGGCCGCAAGACCTTCGATTCGATCGGCCGGCCTTTGCCCAACCGCCGCAATATCGTCATCAGCCGCAATGCCGATTGGCGGCACGAGGGCGTGGAACGCGTCGGCTCGCTGGAAGAAGCGCAGGCCCTGGTCGCCGGCGCCGACGAGGCTTTCGTGATCGGCGGCGCGCAGGTCTACCAGCAAGCCTTGCCGCTGGTTGACAGGCTTGTCATCACCCGCATCGGCCGCAGCTACGAGTGCGACGCCTTCTTCCCCGCGCTGGCTGCCGGCCAATGGCGGGAAGTGGCGCGCGAGGATCACGTTTCGGCAGCCGGGCTGCCTTATTCATTCATTAGCTTTAGCAGGAACTAAACATGTCCGGACACGGTTTCCACGTCCACGGCCCGCACGACCACGCCGTGGAACACGCAGCACATAGCAACGACAAATTCTCCGGCAATATCGCCGTGACGACGGCTATCCTGGCCACCGTGGGCGCCATCTTCGGCTACCAGGGCGGGGCCACGCAGAACGATGCCGCCCTGTTCAAGAACAATGCGGCCATCGCCAAGACCGAAGCGTCCAACCGCTGGAACTACTACCAGGCCAAGTCGTCCAAGCAGAACCTGGCCGAACTGGCCATGACCCTGCCGAACGTCGATCCGAAGCGTTACGAAGCGGAAGTGGCGCGCTACAAGGAAGAAAAGTCGGCAATCAAGAAAGATGCCGAGGAGTGGGAAGCCAAGTCGGCCGAATGGGACCATAAATCCGACCATGCCCTGCACAAGCACCACCAATGGGCGCTGGCTACCACGGCTGAACAAATTGCTATTGCGCTGGCCGCAATCACCCTGCTGACCAACCGTAAATGGCTGATGTATGCCACCTACGGCGTGGCCGCGGTAGGCCTTGGCCTCGGCGTGCTGGCAATGCTGTAAAAAAATCCACCACCGGGGAATGTTTTCTGCGATACTCCCGGTCTTATTTTTTTGAGGCGCTTGGTCGCGCCTGGAGAACATCGATGAAATTCCGCTTCCCCATCGTCATCATCGACGAGGATTTCCGTTCCGAGAACACGTCCGGCCTGGGTATTCGCGCCCTGGCCGCGGCGATGGAAAACGAAGGCATGGACGTCCTGGGTGTGACCAGCTACGGCGACCTGGCGCAGTTTGCGCAGCAGCAGTCGCGCGCCTCGGCCTTCGTGCTGTCGATCGACGACGAAGAGTTCGGCGGCGGCACCCCGGAAGAAACCGACTTCGCGCTGGCTTCCCTGCGCGCCTTCGTTTCCGAGATCCGCCACAAGAACGCCGACATCCCGATCTACCTGTACGGCGAAACCCGCACTTCGCGCCATATCCCTAACGATATCCTGCGCGAGCTGCACGGCTTCATCCACATGTTCGAGGACACCCCGGAATTCGTGGCGCGCCACATCATCCGCGAAGCCAAGTCCTACCTGGACAGCCTGGCGCCGCCCTTCTTCCGCGCCCTGGTGCACTACGCGAACGACGGCTCCTACTCCTGGCACTGCCCTGGCCACTCCGGCGGCGTGGCCTTCCTGAAGTCGCCGATCGGCCAGATGTTCCACCAGTTCTTCGGCGAGAACATGCTGCGCGCCGACGTCTGCAACGCGGTGGAGGAACTGGGCCAGCTGCTGGACCACACCGGCCCGGTCGCCGCGTCCGAGCGCAACGCCGCCCGCATCTACAACGCCGACCACGCCTACTTCGTCACCAACGGCACTTCCACCTCCAACAAGATGGTGTGGCATTCGACCGTGGCGCCGGGCGACATCGTCGTGGTGGACCGCAACTGTCACAAATCGATCCTGCACTCGATCATCATGTGCGGCGCGATCCCCGTGTTCCTGATGCCGACCCGGAACAACCTGGGCATCATCGGCCCGATCCCGCTGGAAGAATTCTCGATGGAGAGCATCGAGCGCAAGATCGCCAACAACCCGTTCGCCCAGGCTGCGGCCAACAAGAAGCCGCGCATCCTGACCATTACGCAGTCGACCTACGACGGCGTGGTCTACAACGTGGAAACCCTGCGCGAAATGTTGGACGGCAAGATCGACACCCTGCACTTCGACGAAGCCTGGCTGCCGCACGCCACCTTCCACGACTTCTACAAGAACATGCACGCGATCGGCAAGGACCGTCCGCGCGCCAAGGAGTCGATGATCTTCTCGACCCAGTCGACCCACAAGCTGCTGGCCGGCCTGTCCCAGGCTTCGCAGGTTCTGGTGCGCGACTCCGAGACCGTGAAGCTGGACAAGGATGCCTTCAACGAGGCCTACCTGATGCACACCTCGACCTCGCCGCAGTATTCGATCATCGCCTCCTGCGACGTGGCGGCGGCCATGATGGAAGCGCCGGGCGGCACCGCCCTGGTGGAAGAATCCATCCTGGAAGCGCTGGACTTCCGCCGCGCGATGAAGAAGATCGACGAGGAATGGGGCCAGGACTGGTGGTTCAAGGTCTGGGGCCCGGACAGCTTCGCCGAAGAAGGCATCGGCTCGCAGGAAGACTGGATCTTCACCGAAGAGAGCAAGAAGTGGCACGGCTTCGGCGACCTGAAGCCGGGCTTCAACATGCTGGACCCGATCAAGGCCACCATCGTCAACCCGGGCCTGTCGCTGGACGGCCAGTTCGGCGAGACCGGCATCCCGGCCTCGATCGTGACCAAGTACCTGGCGGAACACGGGGTGATCGTCGAGAAGTGCGGCCTGTACTCCTTCTTCATCATGTTCACCATCGGCATCACCAAAGGCCGCTGGAACACTCTGCTGACCGCGCTGCAACAGTTCAAGGACGACTACGACAAGAACGCCCCGATGTGGCGCATCCTGCCGGAGTTCTCGGCTGCCAACCCGCGCTACGAACAAATGGGCCTGCGCGACCTGTGCCAGCAGATCCACGACTTCTACAAGGCCTACGACGTGGCGCGCCTGACCACCGAGATGTACCTGTCGGACATGGTGCCTGCCATGAAACCGTCGGACGCATTCGCCAAGATGGCGCACCGCGAAATCGAACGCGTGGCGCTGGACGACCTGGAAGGCCGCATCACGTCGATCCTGCTGACGCCTTACCCGCCGGGCATTCCGCTGCTGATCCCGGGCGAGCGCTTCAACAAGACCATCGTGGACTACCTGCGTTTCGCGCGCGACTTCAATGAACGCTTCCCAGGTTTCGAGACCGACGTGCACGGCCTCGTGAAGCGCGAAGTAAATGGCCGCAAAGACTACTTCGTCGACTGCGTCAAGCAATAAATCTGCACTGTGGATCGTGCGCCGCACCGCGGCGCACGATTGAGCAAGCTCAACGCTACGCTTCCTGAATTCGCACTATAGTTGACGTCCTGTCCTTTCAGGAGGGGCGACTAAATGGCGCTTTCAGCTTGCATCCTGGCGACCGCGAAGGCGCCGGCAAATGCCAGCAACAGGCTGCGGACAGACTTGTCCGACGCTGGCGTATCCCTCATCGAAGCACCGCAGGAAAGCGACGCTTCCATTTTCCTGTTCAGGCAGTGGGACGGCGAACTGGCCGCCAACCTGCAAGCGGCGGGCGCGCCGCAAATGCTGGCCATCTGCTGCGAACCTGCCGAACTGGCGGCCGACGCCATGTGGGAAGTGCTGGCGGCCGGGGCTTCCGACCTGATCCTGTGGCGCACTGGCGAGGCAATCCTGCCGCAGGTACTGGCCCGCCTGCAGCGCTGGCACGAAGTGGCCCAGCTCATGTCTTCCGACCGCATACGCGCCTGCCTGGTCGGGCAAAGCGCGCCCTGGCGGCGCATGCTGCAAAACCTGGTGGAAGTGGCGGCCTTCACCGATTCCCCGGTCCTCATCACCGGCGAGACCGGCACCGGCAAGGATTTGCTGGCCCAGGCCATACATCGCCTGCATGGCGGCCCCGGGCCGCTCACTGTCGTCGATTGCACCACGCTGTCGCCGGAGCTGGCCGGCAGCGAATTGTTCGGGCATGAACGCGGCGCATTCACTGGCGCCTACAGCGCGCGCGACGGCGCCTTTGCCGCAGCCAACGGCGGCGTATTGTTCCTTGATGAAGTGGGCGAATTGCCGCTGGCGCTACAGGCGCAGCTCCTGCGCGTCATCCAGGAACAGCAATACCGGCGTGTCGGCAGCAATGACTGGCATCCGACTCGCTTTCGCCTGGTGTGCGCCACCAATCGCGACCTGGAGGCGGAGGTCCAGCGCGGCGCCTTTCGCGCCGACCTGTATTACCGCATCGCCGCATGGCGCTGCCGGACGCCGGCGCTGCGCGAACGGCAAGGCGATATCCTGCCGCTGGTGCAGCACTTCCTGCGCCAGCTTGGCGGGCAGGATGTCGAACTCGATCCGGCCGTGCGCCAATACCTGCTTACGCGCAGCTATCCCGGCAATGTGCGCGACCTGCGCCAGACGGTGGCGCGGCTCTGGCATCGCCATATCGGACCCGGGCCGATCACCATCGGCGATGTGCCGCCCGAGGAACGCCCCGCCGGGGGCGGCGCCTGCTGGCCCGACGCGGCTTTCATCAACGCCATTGGACGCGCCGTCGACCTTGGCGTCAGCCTCTCGCGCATCGGCCAGGCGGCTACCGACACGGCCATCCAGCTGGTGCTGCAGCAGGAGGGCGACAACAACCAGCGCGCCGCCCTGCGCCTGGGCGTGACCGACCGCACGCTGCAATTGCGCCGCAAGGCACGCAGTGCGCCGGCCTAGCCGCGGCCGATGAGGCGCAGCAGGTTGCCGCCCAGGACCAGGCCTTCGTCCCCTGCCCCCAGCCGCAGCAAGCGGATCTTTTCCAGTTCCACGCCGGGGTGCAGCCACGGCCCGTCGGTCCCGAACAGGACCTTGTGTGCGCCGGCGCGGCGGATCGCCTGCTCCAGCAGGTCGAAGCGGCGCACGCCGGCGCTGTCGGTGTAGATGTTGCGATGGCGCGCCAGGTGGTCGATCAGCGCCAGTTGCGCCGCCCAGTCGTCGGCAAAGCTGCCAAGGTGGGGCAAGATGAAGTTCACGTCGGGATATTGTCCTGCCAGCAGTTCGGCCACCGAAGTCACGCCGACCGGGTCGTACAGCACCGGAAGCCCGAAGTGCCGCGCCACCTCGCAGACCTCGCCCGTGATCGGGGCGTCATGCCGGTGCAGCTTGATGCCGACGAATCCGTATTCCTCGACCGCCTTGCGTACCAGCGCTGCAATCCGCCCGGCATCGCGACGGGCGTGCACGAAGGCAAAGGCGAGGTAGCGTTCCGGGTGCGCCGCCACCAGGCGCGCCACGCCGGCATTGGCGGCGCCGTAATCGGAATGGAAGGCGGCCAGCAGCACCGTGCGATCGATGCCGGCTTCACGCGCGCGCCGGGCGTAGCGGCCCAGCGCGGCGTCGCTGTCCCAGGGGCCGGTCAAGCCGTCGCCGGGGCCTGCGTGGCAATGGCAGTCGATGATCATGACTTGCCGAACTGCGGGGCATGGGACCGCAAGGCATCGAGCACGGCGCGCCGGACCGCTTGCGGGCTGCCATCGCTGTCGCCGGCAGCCTGCGCGGCGCTGCCGGCAATGCGCACGAAACGGCGCGCCATTTCCAGCTCGCGGTCCACTTCCGGCATCTCCTGCATTTCCATTTCCAGGGCATTGCTCAGCGCCCCGCCCAGCGCGCGGCCCAGGGCCGTGCCGACGCCCGGAATCGGAATGAAGGAGCCGAGCGCACCGCCGACAAAGGGCAAGGCCTTTTTCGCGATCCCTTTCAGGATGCCGCCCAAGGGCTTCGCCACTTTCTTGATGCCGTTCCAGACGCCCTTGAACATCTTGCCCAGGAATTGCTCCATCTCCTCCTCGCTCTGCACGCCGAGCAGTTCCATCGCCAGTTCCATTTCCTGCTCGGAGCTGAACGGACCATGCTGGCAGCGCTTGCAGCCGCAGGGCGCTTCGTGCTCCTCGCCCAGCACCTCGAACTCCAGTTCGCGGCGCTGGTTGGTCAGCACGCCCTGGTGGTGCCTGAACATCGTGTCGTGCAGGGTCCGTTCGCGCCGGCGGCGGTCCGCATCGTCCGCCAGGTTGGCCGCGACATACACGCTGACTTCGGATGGCCGGATGCCCATCATGCCCGCGCAGATCCGGTGTTGCGCCAGGCGCTGGCCCATGTGGCGCGCCTGTCCGCTATAGCCCCGGCGCTGGCCGTTGACCGTGAATTCAAGGTAGTACAGCCCCGGCCCGTGCGTGCGCGGGTCGCTGGGCGCCCGATCGAGCGGAGCGACGAGCGCATAGGCAGGCTGCAGGGCGGGCGGCATCCGCCCCACAGCCGCAGCGATGGTCGGCGGCACTTCACCGTCGCCGTCTCCTTCATCGGGACCAGGTTCGTCGCCCGCTGGCGGTTCGAGCAGCGGCAGCGGCTCGAATACCGGCACGCGGTAAGGCCAGGCCCCGCCAACCACGGGCGCCGGGCGGACTTTGCGGGCGGGACGGGTGCGGCCCCGACCCATTGAGCGGCCGCCTTTGGGCCGCCATTCGAATTCCATTGTCTCAAACATGCAGCACCTCCATCAGTTGTCCGATCGAGCGGGCGGCATAGGCGACTTCCTGTGCGCTGTGGTCAGCCCGCAGCAGCAACGTCAGGACCTGCCTTGCCGGTGTCCCCTGCAACAGCACTTCAATACCTGCCAGCGAAAGCTCGCTGCGTAACGCCTCGCCATCGCACAAGGGCGGCAGCGCGATTCGCTGGACCGGGAAATCGCCTCCCATGCAGGCGATCCCGAAACCGGCCAGGTTCGCCTGCAATTGCGCAATCCGCTCGCGCAGCCGCTCGCGCAAGGCCCGGCCCAACCGGCGGTTGGCGTCCAGCGCACAGCGGCCGGCTGCAATCGCCGCCACCGAAGGCGGGCTGCAATGGACCCGCGTTTCGCTGGCTGACAAGAAGCCGCCGAGCAGCTTGCGCGGCCCCGCCAGCACCGCCAGCGGCGCGCCAAAGCCCTTGGCCATCGAGGCGCCCACCAGTACCGGTGCGCCGCCAAGGCCATGCTCGGCCACCGATCCGCCCCCATCCAGGCCGGCGACGCCAAGCGCCTGGGTGTCGTCCAGCAGCAGCAAGCCGCCGTATGCATCGGCGATGTCGGCATACGCCGCCAGCGGCGGTGCGGCGGCATCGCCCGGCGTATAGCCATCCGACAGGATCACCGGCCTGCGCCCTGCTTCGCGCCAGCGCCGCCCAAGCGCCGCGGCCTGGGCCGCATTGCAGTGGCTGAAGCATTGCAGCGGCACGCCCTGTGCGCTCGCGCGCTCGGCGCCCCAGCGTGCCACCGGATATGCCGCGCTGTCGACCAGCAGCGCCACCCGTGCCGGCGCCAGCCAGCCGAACAGGTCCCAGAACAGGTGCAGGCTGGAAGTCAGCAGGCAGGCGGCCTCGCAGTCCATCAGGCGCGCCAGGCTGGCGCCCAGTTCCGTCTCGCCCGGCACCGGCTCCAGCGCCGCCGGCTTTCCCAAAGTCAGCTCGTCCCAGGCAGGCAGCGTCTGCGCGGCATGCCGCATGCCCAGGTACAGCGCACTGGTGAAGTCGGTGCGCACCGCCGCCTCACGCCGAGCGCGGCATGGCCTCCAGCCGCTGCCGCAGCAGCACCGACGGCATGGTTGCTTCCAGTTTGGGGTTGGCGACTTCCGAGGTCAGGTCGACACCTGTCACCGCACGGTAGGCGTGCATATAGCCCTGCGCCTGCGGACGCCAGAAGCGGGCCCACGCAAACGCCTCGGTGGGGTCGTACACGTCGCTCCAGTGGGTATAGCGGATCGACAGCAGCAACTGTTCGCCGAACATGGCCAGGTCGCGGAAATGGGCGATGCTGGTGTCGCTCCAGCCCTGCACCTTCTTCATTGCATCGACGCGGTCCATCCACGGTTCGGGATGCGCCACCATCAGCCGCGTCGGCAGGAATTCGCGGAATTCCGGACGCGCCAGCATCCATTGCTGCATCAGCATTTCGATGCGCGCGGTGGACGGCAGGTCGCCGAACTGGTTGTGCGCGCCCTGCGACAGGATCAGGTGCACTTCCTTCAGCGCATTCAGGATCGGGAAGGCGTCGGCCTTGACGGTGGTGTCGTCGTCCTGGCGGTAGAACGGCATCAGCTGGCGCAGCAGGTTGTGGAAGGCCTCGACGAACTTGGAGCGGCTGTCGGCCGGACGGAAATCGCGTACCGCCCTTCCATCCAGGTGGATGCCGTAGTGATGGTCGTACTCGTAATTGCGGCGCACCACGCTCAGGCGGTGCTGTTCATCCTGTACATAACCCCACAGCAGGTTGTTCAAGGGCCGCAGCATGTCCACTTCCATATTGGCCAGCGGGTCGAGGCCGTTGCCGTGCGCCGGCGAGCGCACGTTCTGGAAGCGGCGCGTGATCGCGTTCATGGTCTGCACCAGCATGCCCTCTTCCTGCCAATAGGACCAGATCAGCTCCATCATGCAGGGGTTGACCAGCCGGTCACGGATGAAGCCCGCGCACAATTCGGCATCGTGGTGGTCCTTGTGGTCCATGTGGATGCGCACGTCCGGCAGCTTGCTGCGGATCAGCGCCAGGTAAGGCAGGATGCGGGTTTTCGGATCCAGCGACGTCAGGTAGCGCTTGACCAGTTCATCCTCCAGCTTGCGGTCCCCCGGCAGGTCGCGCCGGTCCAGGTAATCGGCGTCTTCCTGCGGCCGGAACGCATACGGTGTGCGCAGCACGCCGCAGTTCACCATCACGAAGGCTTCGGTGGCGGCCTTCAGCACACGGTAGGAATCCGAGTCGCTGAAAGGCAGGGTGCGCCGCTTCTCCAGCAGCCGGAATGCGCGTTCCTTTTCGTCGAAGCGGCTGCGCTCGAACTCGGGCACGTCGCCGCCGGCATCGTTGCAGAACAGGTGGTCGATGAACAGCTTGTACGTATTGAATGACAGTGCATCGGCGCTGTTGCGGATCAGGGTCCAGTGCGCAAGCACGGGACGGAACTCCGCTTCCGTACGCGACGCCTGGGTGGTGATCGTGCCGCTCACCTGGGTCGCGCTGCCTTCGTCGACGATGATCGGTTCCGAGGCGCGGTAGTGGGCGGCATCATTCGGGTCCGGCGTGACGCCGTCCGGCTCCAGCGCAGCCATGTAGACATTGACCGCCACCTCGGTGGAGCCGGTGGCGTTCAGGCGCATGCTCGACTTGACGCCTTTCAGCGCCTGGCTTTGCAGTGGCGGCTCCGGCACGTAATACATGCCTTCCATCGGGTTGCCCAGTCCTGCCACGCTGTGCGCCACCGAGACCCAGACAGTATCGCCCACCAATCCGTGCGGCCGGTCCTGGTTGTCGCCGTTGGCAAAGAAGACCGGTTCGAGCCGGAATGGCGGGTCCAGCAGGAATTCGGTTTCGCCGCGCGTGTCGGTGGCCAGGATGTCGACCCGGTTGAACCGCATGAAGTCCTTGTCGAAGGGGGTGGCGTTGTTGAAGACCACGTAGTAGGTGCCGATCTCCAGCCCGTCGAAGCGCGCATGGCCATTCGGACCGGTATGGGTCGGCCGCAGCACGGGCCAGGCAGCCATCATCTTGCGCGCCTCTTCCGGCGTGCCCTTGTCCTCATTGAGCAATTGCAGCTGCTTCACCTGCGCATCGGAAGGCTGCATCAGCAGCAGGTGCGCATGCACCACCGGGACCCAGCGATTGTCCGAGATCCGGGCCCGCACGTTGACATCGATTTTGCCGCTTTTTCCTGCGGCCGCCGCACTCGTTTTGGTCATGATGGAACTCTCCTCAAATATCAGTCAAGGTATTGCGAAGGGCCCAGTGCGTCAGCAGGCGCCCCAGCAGGATGCTTTCGTGTTCCGGGCTCAGGATGCCGTCCGCACGCGCCTGGCCGATCACGGCGAACACCAGCACCGGCGAAGCCTGGTACATGCGCTCGGGCTTGCGCTGCCACAGCCGGAACAGCAACGCCAGGTAGGCCGGCTGCCGCAGATCCACCTGCAGCGCCTGCGGCAGCGAAGCACCGCGCAGCAAGGCCGGACGGTGATTGGCCAGCAGGCCGGCCAGCGCCGGCATCGAATCGCGCAAGGCCATCAGCAGTTGCCGGTCGGCCTCCGGCACGCCATCGAGGGGATAGTAGGATTCCCACAAGCGCGCCATGCGCTGCCACTGCGGATGCGGGTAGAGCTGCTCGCCCATTGCGCAGCTCAGGAGCACCCGGATCCAGGGCACCGGATGCGGGTCGTCGATATTGATGCGGAAGACGAAAATGCGCGGCAGGCTGACCACGCCGATCAGGCCGTGGGTGGCAGCCACGCCGACCCTGCCCAGCGACCAGAAGTCGGCGACGATTTCGGAAATCCAGCGCTCCCACAACTTCCACACCTGCGCCGGCCCGGTGGCGCCGGACTGCAGCGATTGCAGGACCGGGCGCAGCGAGTTCACAAGGTCCAGCAGCGCCGCGCCCTGGTGTCCCACCTCATGGAACAAGGAAGACGCAATGCTGGCGCCAACCATGCGTTCGCGCGGTACCCGAATGATGGCGACGGGATTGTCGCCGCCGCCCGGCAGGCGCGTGCGGGCGCGGCGGATAGCAGCCCCCGGTCCGCGATCGAGGTAGCACACCACCGGCGGCGGCGTGTAGTAGCCGCCGCGCAGGGCCAGGGCGTCGGCCGACGCGACGTCCAGTCCTGCCAGCCATACGCCGTAGCGATGTTCGCTGCGCTGCGTCACCACGTCGTTGAACATGTCGAACTGGATCAGCGCCGCATTGAACTTCATGCGCAGGAACGTGAAGCGGCGCTGGGCATGCGCCGGGCTGGCGCGCCGCCCGGCGGGGCTGCGCAACCAGTGCAGGAAGCCGCGCACCATCGCCCGCAGCTCGCGCCGCCCCGCCACGAGCTGGCGATCGATGCCAAGCTGCGCCCGCGGCAGCAAGGCGGCAGCCGGCACCATCGGCTCGATCAGGGCGAATGGCAGCACCCGGGCCAGGCGCGTCAGCAAGGACCGCGCCTCCTGTGCCAGCATCCAGGCGGCGTACGGGCTCATTTGGCTCAAGCTCCGTACAGGACGATTTTGCGGCCCTGGCGCACCCAGCGTCCGGAATTGCCGTGCATCGCGCCGGCCATGCCTCCCATGCCGCGCCCGGCTGCCCCCTGCTGGGCGCCCTGCTGCCCGGCACGCGCCAGCAGGCCCGGTGCGTGCTGGCGGACGGCCGCCGTCGCCGCCTGCATGGCAATCTGGCGCGGATCGCCGCCGCGCGCCTGGGCTGCGCGGTTGACGGTGTCGGCAGCCACCTTGACGAAGGTGCGTGCGCCGTCGAACTCGCGGTCCTCGCCGGACACCTCTCCTTCGGCCTCCAGCCCGAGGGCGCTACCGGCAGCCGACGCCAGGCCGCTGCCGATCTTGGCGCCCAGCGGGCCGCCGAAGTAGCCGCCAATCGCGCCGCCGGCCAGCGGCAGCGCTTTCTTGGCCACGCCTTTCAGTGCGCCGCCGATGGCCTTGCCGACCGGCGAGCGGATCACGTTGCCGGCGAACGATGCCGCCTTCTTCAGGAAGCTGCCCAGGAACTGTTCCAGTTCCGCTTCATTGGTCACCGACAGCAGTTCGCTGGCCAGTTCCATTTCCTCGGCTTCGGTCAGCATCCCTTGCTGGCCCATTTCGCCGCCCCATTCCGATTCGCCAAACTCATACTCGCCTTCATAGGAAGTTTCGTTGCCGAATTCCAGGGTGGTACGGTCGATGTCATGCATGATTAGCCCCCTTTGATGTGATGCTGCGGATGGTGGAACGGGATGCCGTTCCATGATGGATACGATGGTGGGCAGCAGCCCTGGTGCGTACTGCTTGGCCGCGATGTTCAGCGCGGCGCGCCGCACCTGGCGGGGATCGCCGCGGGCAGCCTGCCTGGCACGGCGCGCTGCCAGCCCGGCAAAACGCATGAACTGGCGTGCCGTTTCGAACTCGCGGTCCTCGGCGCTCAGGCCCTCAAGCTCCATGCCGAGCATGCGGCCGGCCCTGGGACCCGCCGACAGCACCTGGTCGGCAAGCTTGGGCAGCACGCCGTCCAGGCCGGGCGCCACATGGCGAAACCAGGCCGGCAGGCGCCCCTCGCGCCGCGCCGCCAGCAGTTCTGCTGCTTGCGGCAGGCTTTCATCGCGCCATGTTGCCTGTGGCGCCGCCGGGGACAGTTCGAGTTCCGGCCGATAGCTGAGCAGACGGTCCATGCTTTCTCCATTGCCTAAACCATGCTGGGAGCATTGCAAGGCGTGTGCCAGCGCCTCCCCCTCGGGGAAGCGCTGGCCGCGGCGAAAGCGGTTTCGGGGAATGGCGAAAAACGGGGATGCGGAGCGAAGCCGGCTTCGCCCCGAGGGAAGATCAGGCGGCGACAGCCGCCGTCAACGTGGCGACGTAGCCGTCGGTGACGTTGCCGCTGATCGTGACAAGTTGCAGGGAATGGCCATCGCTGAAGATATTGTCGGTGGCATAGCTGATGCGCGACAGGTTGCTTGCGGAACTGCTGTAACCCGACGTGGCATACACTTCGTTCAACGTCGCCATCGGGAAGGTGAATTGCGAAGTCTTGATGCGATTGGCGGCGCTGCTGCTTTGCGCCAGGCTGCGATATACCTCGAAGTGCACGTGCGGCATGCGGCCGTCGTAACATCCCGGGAAGATGGTGGTGAAGGACAGCTCGCCATTGGCGTCCGCTCCCTGCACGCCGCGCAGGTAGTTCTGGTCCGCCACCCCGCTCGAATACAGCGAATAGCGCCCTTCGCGGTCGCAGTGCCACAGGTAGACCGCGAACTCGCCGGCAGCACCGCAGCTATTGTTCGCATTGACGATCTTCAGCTTGATCGTCAATGGGATGCCGCCGGCTGTGCCGCTGGCGCCGTTGAAACTGCTTCGGATGTCGCTGCGCACCACGCCGGTCTGCGTCAATACGTTGACGATGCCGCTCGCATTGCTGTTGGTGCCGTCGCCAGGATAAGGCCCGCCGGTTTCTTCAGGAATGACGGTACAGCTTCCGGTCGTGGTGCCGGTGCTGCCGGCGCCCGTGCTGCTGCCGCTGCTGGCGCTGCTGCCAGTGCTCGTGCTGTCCGAGCCGCCGCCACAGGCGATCAGCGGCAGCGTGGCCGCGCCGGCCAGCAGCCAACGCAGCGAGCGGCGCCGGGTGCTGCCCATGTTCATCATTGCTTCCAGGTCTGCGGCCAGGCCGTGGTCATGCGCGTCCATAAGATTCTCCTTTTTATGCCGTGGTGTTGATCAGGTTGCCGCTGCTGCCTGCTTGCGGCAGCTTGTCGGCCAGCGCTTGCAGGAACGTCGTCAGCCTGGACTGCGAATCGCTGCTGTCGCCGCCAAGCGCGGACAGCAGGGACGAGAACGAAGTCTCCAGCGGCGAAGCCTCGCCGCTTTCGGTATCGTCGCTTTGCAGCGACGAGATCAGGCTTTGCAGGTCTTCGGCCAGGCGGCCGGGGCCTCCCGGGCCACCGTGCTCCTCTCCTTGTCCGCCATTTGCCTCGCCCTGTTCGTGCAGGGACGACATCAGCTCCTGGAGGAAGCTGCCCAGGGCCGAAGCGGCGCTTTCCTTGTCGGTGGCGGCGACATCGGTTACGCCGAGCGATTCCAGCGCCGAGCCGATCGCGTTGACGAAACCGCCCTCTCCCGGCGGCGGTCCGGGCGGCGGAGGCGGTGGCGCCTGGCGCGCCTGCCCGCTGCCGCTGGCGGCCAGTTGGCCGGCAAAGCTGCTGGAGCTGATCGAATTAACGTTCATTGAAGCCTCCTTGCTGGCGACGCGCCTTGCGTTCGTCCAGCTGCTTGCGCTGCTCAGGGGTCAGCAGGGCCAGCACCTTCTGGTGGGTACGGATATGGGCCAGGGTCAGGTTGGCCTCCGCCTGTGCCGCGGCTTGGGCCAGCTTGGCCGCGGCCGCGTCATCGAATTTCTCGGCATTGCGCATGTCATGCAGGGCGCGCATTGCCTTCTCGTGGGCGCGCTGCTGCTCGCGCAGGTAAGGCGCCTGGTTGTGCATCAGCTGGAAAAGCTTGTCTTCCTGGCTCTCGGACAGTTCGAGTCTATGCAGGAATGGCAAACCGGGGGCGCCGAAGTGCCCGCCGCGATGGCGGCCAGGAAATTCTCCGCGAGGGCCTTCCGGCTGCGGGCCTGCAAGCTGCGGGTGTTCGCCCTCAGCTGGCAGGTTTTCTTCCGCCCCGGCCAGCAGCGGCAGGGTCATTGCGGCGGCCAGCAGCAGCTGGGTCAATTTGCTCTTCTTCATTGTGAATCTCCAGTGGTGATGGTGAGATTCCATTCTCTGGCTACAGCCTGTAAAGCGCCGTAAGTGGCAGGTAAAAACGTGTAAAGATGGAGCAACCCGGCAGGAGCGTTTTGTTATCATGGGCGCCATGAACAAGGTCCTGTTGATTGACGATGACGTCGAACTGGTCGGCATGTTCCAGGAATACCTGGAGCAGGAAGGCTTCGAGGTCAGTACCGCCCACGATGGCGAAACCGGCACCACCCGTGCGCTGACCGGGGCGTTCGCCATTGCCGTTCTCGATGTGATGATGCCGCGCATGAACGGCCTCGAAACGCTGCGCCGGATCCGGGCCGTGAGCCAGATGCCGATCCTGATGCTGACCGCGCGCGGCGACGATACCGACCGCATTGTCGGCCTCGAACTGGGCGCGGACGATTACGTGACCAAGCCGTGCACGCCGCGCGAACTGACGGCGCGCATCCGGGCCATCCTGCGCCGCACGCAGGCCGTGCCGGATACGGGCTCCGGGCCGCTGGTTGTCGGCCAGCTCACCATGTGGCCCGAGCAGCGCCGCGCTGCCTGGGGCGGCGTGCCGCTGGAGCTGACCAGCACCGAATTCAACCTGCTCGAAGTATTGGCGCGCAATGCCGGCAAGCCGGTGAGCAAGAACGTGCTGTCCGAGCAGGGGCTGGGGCGGCCGATGGCGCGCTTCGACCGCAATATCGACGTCCATATGAGCAGCTTGCGCCACAAGCTCGGTTCCATTTCGGACGGGCGCTCCTGCCTGCAAACCGTGTACCGCCTCGGCTATCAGCTGATCCGGGAGTAAGCCGTGGGCCGTCTTTTCTGGAAGTTCTTCTTTTCGATCCTGCTCGCCCAGGTCGCAGCCACCGCCGCAATCGGCGGCGCCGTGTGGCTCAAGGCGCGCGCTGCCGCTGAAGCGCGGCCTTCCGATATCGAGACCGGTCCGCCGGCGGAGATGTCGATCGAATCCGCCGCCGCGACCCTGGCCTTTGGCGGCACCGACGGCTTGCGCCAGTTGCTGGAGAATATGCCGCGGCATCGCGTGTATGCCGTTGGCGACGATGGCAAGGAGTTGCTGGGGCGCATCACGACGCCAAGCATGCTGTCCGAAGCGCAGAAAATGCTCGTTAGCCCGGACCCGCGCGGCGTGCGCCAGGTGACTGCGCCAGACGGCCAGCGTTACCTGCTGTTCCTGCCTTCGCGGCGCCACCAGGGCACGCTGGACGCGCCCGACTCCCGTACCCTGCTTGCAGGATCGGGCATCCCCGGCCTGGACCCGCGCGCCTTCCGCCGCCCGGACAGCCGCCGCCCTTCAGCGCCTCCACCGGACGGGCCGGCGATTCCACACGCCGCGGGCCAGCAGCCGCCCGAGCCGCCACCCGGCGCCGGTGCAGGCGCTCCCCCACCCCGCTTCCGGCCACTGACGCCCTTTATCCCCATTGGCGCCGCCGTGCTGGCAAGCCTGCTGTTCGCCGCCTTGCTCGCCTGGTACTTTGCGCGCCCCATCCGCGCATTACGCCAGGCCTTCGACGCTGCAGCCAGCGGCGACCTCGCGCCGCGCTTCACCGCCAAGCCACGCGCCGGCGGCGACGAACTCACCACCCTGGGCCGCGATTTCGACCGCATGACCGGCCGCCTGCGCGCCCTGCTTGACGGCCAGAAGAATCTCCTGCACGACGTCTCGCACGAACTGCGCTCACCGCTGGCCCGCCTGCAGGCGGCTATCGGCCTGGCCCACCAGCAGCCGGAAAAGACGGCCGCCTCGATGGAGCGCATCGAGCGCGAAAGCGTACGAATGGACAAGCTGGTCGGCGAACTGCTGACCCTGTCGCGCCTGGAAGCCGGCGCCTTCGACGCGCCAAAGCAGGAATTCAGCATCGGCGAACTGCTCGACGACATCGTGCAGGATGCAAAATTCGAAGCTGCCACCAACGGCCGCGAAGTGCATTTCAGCGGCACCGCCGACGCACAGCTGACCGGCCAGCCCGAATTGCTGGCGCGCGCCATCGAAAACGTGGTCCGCAACGCGATCAAGCACAGCCCCGCCGGCGGCAAGGTAGAAGTGGAAACCGCGCTCGATGCGCGCTTCATCCGCATCCGCGTCATGGACAACGGGCCGGGGGTGGCACAGGAAGACCTGGGGAAGATTTTCCAGCCCTTCTACCGCAGCAGCAACACGGAAAAGGACGTGGATGGACATGGACTGGGCCTTGCAATCGCCCAGCAGGTGGTACAGCAGCACGGCGGCCGCATCGCCGCCGCCAATCGAACCGGCGGCGGGCTTTGTGTGGAGCTCTCGCTCCCTTTGCTCAGTGCCTGACGCTCAAGCCTTCGGCAGGGTCACGCCATGCTGGCCCTGGTACTTGCCGTTGCGGTCCTTGTACGAGGTTTCGCAGATTTCGTCGCTCTCGAAGAACAGCACTTGGGCGCAGCCTTCGCCGGCGTAGATCTTGGCTGGCAACGGGGTGGTGTTCGAGAATTCCAGCGTTACATAGCCTTCCCACTCGGGCTCGAACGGGGTCACGTTGACGATGATGCCGCAACGCGCATAGGTCGACTTGCCCAGGCAAACGGTCAGTACATTGCGCGGAATGCGGAAATACTCGATGGTACGGGCCAGCGCGAAGGAATTCGGCGGAATGATGCAGACATCGCTCTTCACGTCGACGAAGGAGTTCGAATCGAAGTTTTTCGGATCGACGATGGTGCTGTTAATGTTGGTGAACACCTTGAATTCATCGGCACAACGAATGTCGTAGCCGTAGGAGGAAGTGCCGTAGGAAATCACCTTGCGGCCGTCCACGGCACGTACCTGGCCGGGCTCATACGGCTCGATCATGCCGTGTTGTTCCGCCATGCGGCGTATCCATTTGTCGCTTTTAATCGTCATCGCAGGTGCTTTCTGGTTTAAATAATGGTGCGGATTTTACATCAGGCGCGCATGCGCTGGGGCGCTTCCCCGGCCTGCAGCTCGCTGCCCAGCATCTGGCGGATCAGATCGCGTGTCATTTCGGCCGCGAGGCGCGGCATCTCCATCGGGAACAGGTGGGAACCGCGCATCATGCGGAAATTGCGCCCCACCAGCTTGCGCGTGTGTTCCAGGCCGGCCTGCCGGTTCTCCATGGAGTTGTCGCCCGCCACATAGCCCACCGGCACTGGGAACTGGCCTTTCACCAGCGTGCCGATATGGTGCGGCAGGCTGCGGTAGATTGCGGTTTCGGTTTCGCGGCTGAAGCGCAGTTGAACGCCTTCCGGATGTTCGACCAGGCCGTGTTCCAGGTAATCGAGCAGGACGCCGGGCGCCCAGGCGCCGAAGATTTCCTTGCTGGCGAAGTGACGCAATGCTTCCTTGTGGCTCGCCCAGACGTTGCGGCGCTTGGCCGAGAAGCGCGCCGGGGAATAACGGTCGGAGAAGCGGGTGCCTTTGAACAGGCGCCAGAATTGGGCGCGCCAGCCGGCAACCACGGGGGAATCGAGCATCACCACGCAGCGCACCAGCTCAGGGCGCTGAGCCGCAGCCATCAGGCTAAGCAGCCCCCCAAGCGAGTGGCCGACCAGGATCACCGGTTCCTTCTGGTAGCGTGTTTCGAGCTCTGCGATCAGTTCCTCGACCAGCTTGGCCCAGCCATCTTCCACCGGATAACGAGGGTTATGGCCGTGCATGTCGAGCGCCTGCACATCGAAATCCTGTCCGAGGTACTCGAAGAATTGGCGGTAGGTCCCTGCCGGGTAACTGTTCGCGTGGGCGAAATGGACTTTCGGTTTCGTCATTTACTTACACTAAAAGCAATGGCAACAAGTGTTTCGTGCAAAGCATGTAATTATCGCTCAGGATCACCTCCCATGCCAGTAGCGGACAAGGACGCACACCTTTGAGAAATATCCAAATAGCAATAAAATGTGCCTCTTGTACAGCATAGCGCCCCTTTCATGATTATTGTCCCCGTAGAAAACCGGCCCGATTGGAAAAATCCGCCCGTTGCGACTCTGCTGCTCATCCTCGTCAACGTCCTGATCTTCTTTTTCTATCAGAGCAAAGACCCGCAACGGGTGGAGCAGTCCTATCGGTGGTATGTCGAATCAGGCCTCTATGAGCGCGAGAAAGAGCCATTTCGCCACTACCTGAGCCGTACAAAACCCGAGTTGCGGGAGGATCTCGATGCGGCTGGTGACCAGGCCACGCCGCAGCTGCGCGACGCGCAGTTCCAGTATGCGGCCTACGATTCGCAATTCTCCCAGGCTTTGCACCAGGAGCTGGACGGCGACCCTGAATGGCGGGAGGATCGCAGCCGCTTCGAACAAGTGGTCAATTCTGTCAGCGGCAAGGCGTATGCGTTCAATGCCAGGGAAGCGCGCTGGGATACCTGGATCACCAGTATGTTCCTGCACGGCGACTTTGGCCACCTGCTGGGGAATATGGTATTCCTGTTCCTGTTCGGCTTTGCCTTGGAGATCGCGATCGGGCGCGGTGTATTCCTCTTGCTCTACCTGTGCAGCGGACTGGGCGGCACTTTGTTGTTCTGGATGTCGAACCTTGGTACCGATCACGGCGTCGTGGGTGCGTCGGGTGCGATATCGGGCTTGATGGGCATGTATATCGCCGTGTACGGCCTGAGAAAAATCAACTTCTTCTACAACGTGATTTTCTTCACCGGACAGCTGCGGGCACCGGCCCTCATCGTCTTTCCCATCTGGGTCGGCTATGAGTTGTTCGGGGCGAGCAACGGCAATGACGGGATAGCGCACTGGGCCCATACGGGCGGACTGTTGTTCGGCTACGTGCTGCTGGCCCTCTGGATGCGCCTGGGCCTCAAGTACAACCGCGATTTTGTCGAGAAGATTGACCACGACGCGCCATTCAAGTCCGCGCTGTCGCGGATTCAGGAGCTGGTCGTCAAGATGAAGCTGGATGAAGCGCGACAGGCGGCTGCGCAGTTGGTCAAGGCGCACCCGCATGATGCGCGTGCGTGGCGCGCCTTGTATGGCGTCGTGAAAATCTCGCCCGAGAGCCGGCAATATCATGAGACCGTGCACGCCTTGTTCAAGCAGGCCGGCAATGCCGCCCGCGATCCGGCGCTGCAAGAACTGATCGAAGAGGTGGCGCATGCATACACCGGGAACGGTGGCGCGACACCCGCGCTGACGGAGTCGGTGTCGCTCCTGCTGGCGCCGCGCCTCGGACGCGTCGAGCATATCAAGCCGCTCGCCGTCCTGGCCGAACGCCTGCTGGAACGGCAATGCCGGCACGAGATGATGCCAAGAATCTTGCAGTCGGTGGCCAACCTGTCCGCCAAGGCACGGCTGACGGCGCAGGCGCAGCGCTACCGCGACCAGTTACGGGAGCGCTTCCCCGATTCGGAAGAAGCGCGCCAATTGGCCACTCACACGGTCGCCTGACTCATCTGCCCGAGCGACAGGACCACCTTGCGGTATTTCTCGACCTCGCCGGCGATGGCATGGCCGGCATGCTGCTTCAGCAGGAAATCGAGGATCATGACGGCCTTGCCATCGTCGCGCAAGCCTTCCGAGTAGATGCGCGCCAGCAGGTAATAGGCCGCCGGCAGCTCGTCGCTGGTCGGCGCCTCCTTGTGCAGCATGCCAATCAGCGCAATCGCCGGCTTGAACCGCTTCTGGATAAAGTACTCCTCCGCCAAGGCCCGCCGCACGGCGATGCTTTTCGGCTTGTACTGCGGCACCACCTGGCATGCTGCTTCCAGGACGGCGATCATGCGGCTCTTGCGCTGCATGTCGAGCAAGGCCTGGAGATAGCGCTCGGTATGCAGCTGCACGCGGTCCGGGTCGCCGCGCGACTGGCAGAGCAGCTTGTGATGATAATCGAGGACATGCAGGTCATTCGGGTAGTCGGCGACCATGCCGGCCATGTGCCGCAGCGCGTCCGGGTAACGCGATTCCCGCACCAGTATCACCGCACGGGCCAGCTCCAGGGCGCGATCGTCCGCAGGACCGGCCGCATGCTCGTCGTCCGGCTCGATGCCCAGGTCTTCGTGGTGCTGGAACAGCAGGTATCCCATCATCGCGCCCATGACCATGTTGAAATAGGCAGTGCTTGCGACGAGGATTGCGATGAGCACGTAGGGATAGTGCTCCGCCAGGTGAGTCAGTGTTGCAGCAGGCATGAGTCCAATCGCCCGTTCCGGGCCTTGCGCGGTGATGAGCAAGACCAGAAGCAGGCCGAGATAGGACCAGCCGATGCGCCATGCCAGTTGCACTACCTGGATGGGATCGAGGGCGTCCCGCAAGGTACCGTGGATCGCCAGCAGCATGATGCTGGCCGGCAGCAAGCCCGAGAGGCAGATAATCATGGCGGCGCCGGGCAAGCCGAAGCGCCCCAGGCAGACCACGAGGATGCCATAGGCCAGCATCAATCCAAGCATCTTGAGCGTCGTGGGATTGCCGTCGAACAGGTCGGCAATGCTGGGCGGCCGCGTCCTGCCCTGGCTGCAAAACTCGATCACGCGCAGGCTTTGCCGGATGCCCAGCGCAACCACGATGAAAATCGGCAGGAAGATCAGGATGCTGTGCGGGTCGAACAGTTTCGCCGATGCGCTGGCCAGGCCGGCGAGCAAGGCGAGGAAAATCAATCCGTTCAGCGCAAACGGATAGGCGAAGAAGCGGGGCATCTGCGACCAGAACGAGGGCTGCGCATTGCCGACGCCGAGGTAGCGCATCTTGCCGGTGCACAGCGTGCAATACAGCGAATGGGTCGCCTGGGGCGAGGCCGGGAAGCACTCCTGGCACAGGAGCGTGTCGCAAGCGACGCAATTCCAGTTTGCTGCCCTGTCCGCGTGATACCCGCAATAATCAGTTGCCACGATGCTGCACCTTCCGCTCGAACGATAGTCAAATAGTCAAGATGATAACATTGATTTGTGGCAAATACCATAATAACGTTGTCATCAAGCACATCCCGGCATCGGTCAGCGCCCATGCCAGTAACGCGGATGTTGCGCGCGCCATGCGCTGACGTCCGTTCGATCACCGAACGCCAGCGACACTGCGCCCGCCTCGTCGGTGCGCCAGATGCCGGCGCCCAGGTCCACGTATCGTTGCAGCACGTCGGCACGCGGATGGTGGTAGCGGTTGCGGTAACCGAGCTGGAAAATCCCGTGCTGCGGCCGTACCGCAGCCAGGAAGGCCGGGGTCGACGAGGTGCCGCTGCCATGATGGGGCACAAGGAGCACATCGGCACGCAGCTTGTCCGGCACAGCCGCTACCAGCGCTGCTTCCTGCTTGGCTTCAATATCGGCCGGCAGCAGCAAGCTGCCGCTCCTCGCCGCGATGCGCAGCGTACAGCCGCGGGCATTGGGCTTCAGGCCCGGGTCTTCATAGCTGGCGGCCGACGGGTGCAGCATTTCGAAGCGGATGCCGTCCCACTCCCATTGTTGCCCCGCCAGGCAGTGCGCGTGCCGCGGCGACGCTTCCGCGATCGGGTGACCGGCCGGCAGCGATGACAGCACCCAGCCGGTACGGATGTCGCGCAATATCGCCAGGGCGCCGCCGGAATGGTCAGTGTCGCTGTGGGTGACGATCATTCCGTCCAGGGCGTTGATGCCGCGCGCCCGCAAGTAAGGGAGAATTACCCGGTTGCCGCCGTTAGTTTCGGGGGTGTAGGCCGGGCCGGTGTCATACAACAGGCGATGACCGCTCGTTTCAACCAGCATGGCCATGCCCTGCCCTACATCGAAGGCGATGACGCGCAACTCGCCGGCCGGCGGGCTTTCCGGCTGTGCGGACAGCAGGGGCAGCCAGCAGGCCAGGCCGAGCCAGCGCAGGGGCCAGCCGCGAGGCGCCAGCATCCAGGCCGTTCCGGCAAGGGCGAAGACAAAAATGGGCCAGGCCGGCGTGGGGGCGGACCACACGGCCAGTGGCTGGGCCGAGAGCCATTGCAACACGTCGAGCAGCGACTCCAGCAGCCAGTGCGCGCATTGCAGCACCGGCGCGGCCAAAGGGGCCGGCAAGACGCTGCCCGCAAGCGCCAGCGGCGTGACCAGCAGGCTGATGGCGGGGATGGCGATGGCGTTCGCCAGTGGGCTGATCAAGGAGACTTGAGAAAACAGCAGCATCGTCAGCGGAACAAGGCCGACAGTCACTGCGACCTGCGTTACGGCAGCCAGGCGCAGGTTCTCGCGCAGGCGGATGAACCATGCCGCTTTCCACCTGCCACCGGGCTTCGAATCGCCATCAATGGGCATCGCCGACGCTGCACCCGTTGCGACTTCGGCGGCCGGCCCGGAGCCTCCAGGCGACAACCGGCCCACCGTCGCGTACAGGATCGCAGCGACTGCGCCAAACGACAGCCAGAATCCCGGCCACATCACCGCCCAAGGGTCGAGAATTACCACCACGGCTGCGGCCAGGGCCAGCACATGCGAAATGGCTGACAGCCGGTCCAGCCATACCGCGAGCGCCACCACGGCCAGCATGTACAAAGTGCGCTGCGCCGGCACCCCGAAACCCGCCAGCGCCACGTAGCCCCACGCTGCAAAAAAGCCGGCAATCACTGCCAGCCGCGCCGCAGGCAGCAGCAACGGCAACTGCCATTCCGGCATGAAAAACGATTTTCGCCAAAGCCAGCCGGCCAGCCATGCCACCAGGCCGGCGATCATGGTGATGTGCAAACCTGATATGGAAACGAGATGCGAAATCCCCGTGCGGCTGAACACTTGCCAGTCCTGCGGCGAGATCGCGCGCTGGTCGCCCATTGCCAGCGCGACTATCACGCCCGCATAGCGCGCATCCGGCAACGCAGCGTTGATATGCTCGCGGATTGCGTAACGGGCGCGCCCGACGGCGTTGTGCGCGGTCGGCATGAAACCGGCCAGCCGTTCGTTGCTGCCCTCGGCCCGCACATACCCTGTGGCGCGGATACCCTGCTCCAGCAGCCACAATTCATAGTCGAATCCAAAGGGGTTGGCATTGCCATGCGGCCGCTGCAGGCGAACTTTGAGGCGCCAGCGCTCGCCCGGCAGCAGTTCGGGCGGCGGCGCGCCGCCGCCAGCGCGCGGCCCGGCATACCAAGACAGGACGATACGGGGCGGAACGGCCGATGGCGATTCAACGGCAAAATTGAAGCGAATGCTGCCGTCCTGCCGGCTTGGCAGGCTGTCGATCGTGCCGACGATCTCGAAGTCGCGGCCCTCGTCCGCCTTTGCAAGTTCATCGGACAGGGCGCCTTGTGCGACCAGGGCGGCCCAGGCGAAACCGGCCAGTGCACCGGCCGTAGCGGCAAGTCCTGCGCGCAGGAAGGAAAAGGCCAGGCGGGCGCGCCACGCAGGCACCAGGACGGCCAGGGCAGCGAGCACCGCGCCGAGCACGCAGGCCAGCTGGACGCCCGCTCCCGGCAAGGCTGCCTGCCCCTGCAGCCACGCCACGCCGCCGATCAGGCCGAGGATTGCGCAGCGCATCTCCCCCTCCCCGGCTGGCTGGCCGGTCAGGCGGCCATCAAGGCCCGCAAGCGCGGCATCACATCCAACGCATTTTGCGTTGTCGCCGTAGCGACCCCGGCTGGCTCCTCGCCACGCAAGGCCGCCAGCGCTTCGCCGATCCCTGCGACCTCGGCCGGCGTGTTCACGCCCGGGTGCACCCAGGAAGGCGCAATGTCCGGCGCATCCGTCTCAACGACGATGGAGGACAGCGGCAATTCAGCCGCCAGGCGGCGGATCTGCAGCGCGCGGGTAAAAGTCAGGTTGCCGCCAAACCCCAGCTTGAAGCCCGCATCGATATAGGCCTGCGCCTGCTGGAAACTGCCGTTGAACGCGTGTGCGATGCCGCCCGCTGGCCCCACCTGCCGCACATGCTTCAGCACCTGGTCCTGCGACTTGCGCACATGGCACAGCACCGGCAATTCGAAATCCCGTGCGATCTTGAGCTGTTCGCGCAGGAAGAACACCTGCTTCTCGCGCATATCCGGCTCGCACAGCATGGGAATAAAGAAATCCAGGCCAATCTCGCCGACCGCCACGAAGCGCGGATCGTCCATCGCCTGCGCTACGGCCTCGCGCATGTACGCCAGGTCGTCCTCCACGGCATGCGGCACGTAGATGGGATGGATGCCCAGCGCGTAACTGGCATTCGGCGCCTGGTGCGCCAGCTCGCGCACCACCGGAAAATTGGCGCTGTCGACCGCAGGTATCACCACCATCCCCACGCCGCGTTCCTGCGCCCGCGCAGCCAGCGCCAGCGATTGGCCGCCGAATTCGTGCGCGTCAAGGTGGCAATGGGTATCGATCCACATGGCGCGGTCCTCAGGCAGGATTCAAGCCTTCGTCGGTCAGGCGCAGCATGCGGTCGCAGCGCTCCGCCAGGCTTGCGTCGTGGGTGACAATGATGAAGGCCGTGCCCAGCGTGCGCGACAGCTCGAGCATCAGGTCGAACACCTTCTCCGCGGTCGAATGATCCAGGTTGCCGGTCGGCTCATCGGCCAGCACGCAAGCGGGTTGCGTTACCAGCGCGCGCGCCAGGGCCACGCGCTGGCGTTCGCCGCCGGAGAGCTCGCCCGGCACGTGCGTTACGCGCTTTTCCAGGCCCACGCGCGCCAGCATTTCACGCGCCGCCTGCTCCGCCTCTGCGCGCTTGACGCGACGGATCAGCAAAGGCATTGCCACGTTGTCCAGTGCCGAGAATTCCGGCAGCAGGTGATGGAACTGGTAGACGAAGCCCAACTCGCGGTTGCGCAGGTCGCCGCGCGCCGCCTCGTTCATCGAAGCGAAGTCGCTCCCTTTCAGTACCACGTTGCCGCTGGTTGGCGTATCCAGGCCGCCCAGCAGGTGCAGCAGCGTCGACTTGCCTGAGCCCGAAGCCCCGACAATCGCCACGCGTTCGCCGCGCGCGACCGACAGGTTGATCTTTTCCAGCACCTTGACCCTGTAACTGCCCTGGGTGAAGGTCTTGCCGAGGTCGCGGCAGGTCAACACATTACTCATAGCGCAGCGCCTCCGCAGGTTTGACGTTGGCCGCCCAGCGGCTCGGGTACAAGGTCGCCACGAACGCCAGCAACACGGCAACCACGCCGATCACGCCAACATCGGACCAATGCATGTCCGATGGCACGGAGCTGATTGTGTATATATCTTTAGGCAAGAACTGCACTCCCAGGAGGTTTTCAATAAATGGAACAATGACGTCGATATTCAGCGACACCAAGACGCCGCCGGCCACGCCAAGCACGGCGCCGAGCAAGCCGACCAACGCGCCCTGGATCACGAAGATCTTCTGGATCGAGCGCGGCGAAGCGCCGATCGTGCGCAGGATGGCGATATCGGCCTGCTTGTCGGTCACGGTCATGACCAAGGTCGAGACGAGGTTGAAAGCCGCTACCGCCACGATCAGCGCCAGCACCACGAACATCATGCGCTTTTCAGTTTGCACCGCTGCGAACCAGGTCGCATTGAGTTTTGACCAATCCCGTACAGTCATTTCCTTTGGCACCAGCTTTTGCAGCTCGCCAGCCACTTCAGGCGCGCGATGCATGTCCGCCAGGCGCAGGCGCAGGCCCGCCGGGCCTTCAAGTCTCAGTAGCTTCCGGGCATCCTCGAGATGGATGAAGGCCATGCTTTCGTCGAACTTCTGGTGCCCCGCCACGAAAACGCCGGCCACGGTGAAGGTGCGCATGCGCGGCACGATGCCGGCCGGGGTCACGGTCCCCTGCGGCAGCACCATGGTGACCTTGTCGCCGAGATTGACTTGCAAGGCGCGGGCCATGTCGATGCCCAGGACGATGCGGAACTCACCCGCCTTCAGGTCGTTGAAACTGCCGTAACGGGTAGTCTTTGCCAGGTCGGACACGTTCGGCTCCACCTCGGGCAGCACGCCGCGCACGACCGCGGGCCGCAGCGCCTCGCCGCCGTGCGACAGCATGGCCTCGGCCTGCACGAACGGCGCGGCGCCCTTCACTTCAGGATTGGCTCGCAGCTTTTTGGCCAGGTCTTGCCAGTCCGGCAAGCTCGTGCCCCGTTCGAAGACCTCCACGTGGGCCAGTACCGACAACATGCGGCCCGTGACGTCCTTGCGGAAGCCGTTCATCACCGACAGGATGATGATCATGGCGCCGACGCCAAGCGCGATGCCGCCGACTGAAATCAGCGAAATGAAGGAAATGAAGCTGTTGCGGCTATTGCGCTTGCCCGCACGGGTATAGCGCAGGCCGACGATCCATTCGAAAGGCAGGTTTTTACTCATAACGCAGGGCCTCCGCAGGTTTGACGCGGGCGGCCCACCAGCTTGGGTAGAGGGTCGAGACAAGTGCCAGCAGCAAGGACGTTACGCCAATCGAGGCGACATCGCCCCAGCGCAGGTCCGAAGGCACGGCACTGATGAAATAGATTTCCTTGGACAGGAAGTGCACGCCGAAAAGGCTTTCCAGCCCGCCCACGATAGTCCCTACGTTCAGTGCCAGCAGAACGCCGCAGACAACGCCGATGGCCGTGCCGGCCACTCCCACCAGGGCTCCCTGGACCACGAAGATCTTCATGATGGAAAACGGCGATGCCCCAAGCGTGCGCAGGATGGCGATATCGGCCTGCTTGTCGGTCACCGTCATCACCAGCGTGGCGACCAGGTTGAAGGCTGCTACCGCGATGATCAAGGTCAGGATTATGAACATCATGTTCTTTTGCGACTTCACAGCTGCGAACCAGCCGGCATTGAGCTTGGTCCAGTCACGAATCACCAACTGGCCCGGCAAAACGGTGCGCAGTTCATTCGCCACGGCTGGAGCCTTCTGCATATCCTGCAAACGCAGGCGCATGCCGAACGGGCCGGCAACGTTGATCAGTTCCTGGGCGTCCGCCAGGTGGATCAGCGCCAGCGCGGAGTCGAACTCGTTGTGGCCGGATTCGAAAGTGCCCGCCACGGTGAAGGAGTGCAGAGTGGGCGCCATGTTGGAGGTGGAATTCCCCTGTGCCATCGCCAGCGCCACCTTGTCGCCCGGCTTCACTTCCAGTTCATTGGCCAGTTCCGCACCGAGGATGATGTGGGAAGAGCCGGGCTGCAAGAGCTCCAGCGCGCCTTGTTTCATCTGCTTACCGATATCGGAAACCCTGGGTTCTTCGCCCGGCAG
Source organism: Pseudoduganella sp. R-43 (assembly GCF_049913255.1). Classification (NCBI taxonomy): domain Bacteria; kingdom Pseudomonadati; phylum Pseudomonadota; class Betaproteobacteria; order Burkholderiales; family Oxalobacteraceae; genus Pseudoduganella; species Pseudoduganella sp. R-43. Next base: position 3,415,246 of record NZ_CP183988.1, on the reverse strand, counting down.
GATGCCGCGCACGATGGAAGGACGCATCAAGTCGCCGCCATGCACGAGCATCCCTTGCAATTCGATGAACGGCGCTGCCCCCTTCACCTGCGGGTTGCGGGCCGCCAAAGCCGCGGTGGCACGCCAGTCGCCCAGGCCGGCCCCACTCACTTCATAGACTTCCACATGCCCAAGCACGGAAACCATGCGCTCGGTCACCACCGTCTGGAAGCCGTTATAGACCGATAGCACGACAATCAAGGCCGTGACGCCAAGAGCGATGCCTGCCATCGAAATCGCGGAGATAAAAGAGATAAAGCTATTGCGCCCATTGCGCCTGCCAGCGCGTGTGTAGCGCAAGCCAACCAGCCATTCAAACGGCATTTTTAATAAATTGACACAGTAAAGCCCGCAGTTTGCCATATAAAGAGTTTCCACTACAATGCCGCATGGCTTCCACGACCGTCGTCCTCCCCTTCGCATTGCCGCCCGCCGAACTGGCCCCGGAACTCTCCCGCAACCTGCAGGCGCCGTCCCTGGCGATGTTACTTTCACGCAATAGCTTGCTGGAAAAGCATGTTATCGCCGACGATAGCCGCATATTGCCGCATGAAGCATGGCTGGCCCGTGCGCGCGGCGGCCTTGCCGCAGCCGTCATGCGCGGCTTCGGCCTGGCGCCTAAGGAAGGCTATTGGTTCATCGTCCATCCGGTCCACATCCAGCTCGCCCGCAACCACCTGGTCCTGGCCGATTCGCGCCGTTTGCGCCTGGACGAGGCGGATTCGCGCGTGCTGTTCGACCTGGCCAGGCCGTTTTTCGATGAACTGCTTTGGGGCGACGCCGAGACCTGGTTCATGCGCGCCGATGGCTGGCAAGGCCTGGATGCCGCCTCGCCCGATGCCGCCATGGGCAGCAACCTGGCCGACTGGATGCCGGCCGGCCCGAACGCCCTGGCCTTCAAGAAGCTGCAAAATGAGATCCAGATGCTGTGGCACGAGCATTCCGTCAACGAAGCCCGCCAGCAGCGCGGCCTTGCGCCCGTGAATTCGTTCTGGATGTGGGGCGGCGCACAGGCGGAAGCCCCCATGGCCGAGCACCAGCCGATGGCCGTAGCCACGCCCGCGGCGGCGGCCGTGCCTTCCTGGCTGAAAGCCCTCTCGGCGGGCAGCACTGCGGCCGCGCCCGGGGCACATGGACCGGTCGTCCTGCCCCACCTGATTCCCATGGGCGCCGGCAATGACTGGGGCGCCTGGCTGGGCGCCATGCAGCAACTGGAACACGAATGGTTCTCCCCCTTGCTGGCCGCCCTGCGCAACGGCAGCACAAATGAACTGACAATGATCCTGACCAGCCGCGAAGGCTGGACTGAAATCCGCACCAGCAAAGCCGCGCTGCGCAAATTCTGGCGCGCACAGAACCTGAAGAACCTCACGCAATGACCCGTATCGCCATCCGTCCATGCCCGTCGCAGGAAGCCGAACTGCTGCGCCAGGGCGGCATCCACCCTGTGCTGGCCCGCCTGTTTGCCGCGCGGGGCTTGAACAACCCGGCAGAAATCTCCAGCGAACTGGCTGCGCTGATCCAGCCCTCCGGCCTGCTGCACATCGACCGGGCCGCCGAATTCCTGGCCGACTCCATCGCTGCCGGCAAACGCATGGTCATCGTTGCCGACTACGACTGCGACGGCGCCACTGCCTGCGCCACCGCCATTCGCGGCTTGCGCGCCATGGGCGCCAAGGTGGACTTCATCGTTCCCAACCGCTTCGCATACGGCTACGGACTGACGCCGGAAATCGTCGACCTGACCGCGCGTGAGAAAGCGCCCGACATCATCATTACCGTCGATAACGGCATTGCCAGCATCGAAGGCGTGGCAGAAGCCAAACGGCGCGGCATCGACGTCGTCGTGACCGACCACCACCTGCCCGGCGACAGCCTGCCCGACGCCCGCGTCATCGTGAACCCCAACCAGCCCGCTTGCGGCTTCCCGTCCAAGCACCTGGCCGGCGTGGGCGTGGTGTTCTACGTGCTGCTGGCGCTGCGCGCCGAAATGCGCCGCCGCGGCGTGTTCGACGCACAGTCGCAGCCAAAGCTCGATTCACTGCTGGACCTGGTCGCCCTCGGCACGGTCGCCGACGTGGTGCGCCTGGACGCCAATAACCGCATCCTCGTCGCCCAGGGACTGAAGCGCATGCGCGCCGGCCGTATGCATGCCGGCGTGGCTGCCCTGTTCCGCGTTTCCGGACGCGCCGTGCGCACCGCCTCTCCTTTCGACCTCGGCTTCGCTCTCGGCCCGCGGCTGAACGCAGCAGGCCGGCTGGAAGACATGTCGCTCGGCATCGAATGCCTGCTGACGGACGACGAGACGCGCGCCTGGGAACTGGCGCAGCAGCTTAACGACATCAACCTGAAGCGCCGCGAGATCGAGGCGGAGATGCAGGACGCCGCCCTGCTGCACCTGGACGATTTCCAGCCCGCAGACAGCACCACGATTTGCGTCTACGACGATAGCTGGCACCAGGGCGTGATCGGCATCGTGGCCTCGCGCCTGAAAGAACGCTTCTACCGCCCCACCATCACCTTTGCCCCTGCGGGCGACGGCATGATCAAGGGTTCCGGCCGTTCGATCCCCGGCTTCCACCTGCGCGACGCGCTGGACCTGGTATCCAAGCGGGCGCCTGGCGTGATCGACAAGTTCGGCGGCCATGCCATGGCAGCGGGCCTTAGCTTGCGCGCCGAAGCCTTCGAGCATTTCTGCGCCGCCTTCGAAGCGGTCGGCCAGGCCTGGCTGAGCGAATCGCAACTGGAGCGGGTGGTCGAAACCGATGGTCCCTTGGAAGACAACTGCTACACCACCCAGTTCATTGAACTGCTGGATGGCCAGGTATGGGGCCAGGGCTTTGCGCCGCCGGTCTTCTGCGATGAATTCCGCGTGCTAAGCCAGCGCATCCTGAAGGACCGCCACCTTAAGCTGATGCTGGAAAAGAAAGGCATACGCTACGACGCCATCTGGTTCGGCCATACCGATGCGCTGGGCGAACGGGCGCGCGTGGCCTTCCGCCTGGATGCCAATGAATACAACGGCGTGACCCGCGTCCAGTTGCTGGTGGAGCACGCCGAACCGGCTTGATTACGGCTTCCTGCAATCGCAAACACGTTCGCCTTTGTCGAACACGATGCGCCATTTGCCTGGCGCTTCCTGCCGCCAGACGGAGTTGAATCGGCCGGTAACCTTGCCTTGCTGGTCGCGCACCGGGCCGGACGAATGCGCCAGGGTGCCGGAGTCGAGTACTTCGACCTGGTCCGGCTCCCAGCTGAACGGGGCTTCCGGCTTTTCATAAAACGCTTTCCATTCGGCGGCTACGGTATCCCTGCCGCGCAAGACCTTGGGGCCGCTGTAGAAAATCGCCTCGTCCGCCAGGAAGGAGGCGAATGCCTGATGATCGCGCCTGGCCATGGTGGCCGCGAAGGCGCGCTCGGTATCGGCGACCTGCTGTTTCAACTCCGCGTTACTGGGCGGTGCCTTGATGGTGGTGCACGCAGCCGTCGCCGCAAACGCCAGCAGCGGGATCATCTTCTTCATTCTGCCTCCTCGCTTTGTTTTCTGGCCAAATACTAGCAAAGCCGGTAGCGCAAGTCATCCCTTTCGCCGGGCGGCTGCGTGGCCAACAGCGCGTCATGTCCCAGGCGTGCCACGGCACCCAGTTGCGCAACTGCGCTCACGCCAGCGCCAAGGTGTACACGAGCCTCGGCCTGGATGCCGCTATCCTCCGCGGAGGCCCGCCATAGCCGGCCCAATGCCAGCGCGTCCCTGCCGCCGGGCAGGAATGCCTGGGCCGATTGCGCGTCAAGCGGGCCGACATGGACCTGCACGGCGCTATCGATCCGCCACAGGCGTTCGCCGAGGAGCGCCCCGTCGCCGCAGCATGCTTTGCCGCTTCCGAGGGCGCTGGCCTGCCCTGGCGGCAGCATTTCCCAGCGCCCGGCAAACTGCTCGATCCATACCGGCACGCCGAGGGCATGCGAAAGCCGCTCTCCGAGCGCCCTTGCCCTGAGCGGGCCGCGCTGGAGCGGCAATTGCGGCAAGGGTGTGTATTCAGGACGGCCTTCACGCCATGCGGCGCAAAATGCATCGATTGCCGGCGCCGACAACAGGTCGATGAAGGCGCGTGCCTCGGCGCCGGCGGCGCGCGCCACGGCCTCCGTGTAGTAGTACGGCAGCGCGCCCGCCATGCCGAGCAAGCCTATGCACCCTGGAGTGACCGCTCTGCTGTCCAGCGCAACCACGTCGCAGGCGGGGAATGCCAGGGACAGGCTGTTGCGCCATTCCGGCGCGCCAAGCATTCCTGCCAGCTGGAAGATGGCATATCCGGTTGCATCGGCCGCGATCATTCCATCAGCTTGCCGGCGTTCCTCGCTTTGCATCGCATCAGCTCCTCTCCGGTGGCGGCCGACACCAGGACCAGCCGGCTAAATGTGTTCATGTGCGCGCACTCGCCGAAGAAGCGGTCCATGACTTGCGCGAACAGCAGCATGCCGCAGCCTGCGAATGCCCCTTCCTCGACTTGCAATCGGATTTCAGTGCCAGCAAGCGGCGAGGCGCGGCCGGGGCACAACAGCGCGGGCCGCAACTCCAGCCCTCTCACTGCGCTGATGATTGCGCGGCTCGCCGGGGAATGATCGATTGCCTGGCTGGCCATCAGTTCGCGCAAGGCATCGGCATCAAGCGGCAGGCGGTCCAGCGCCAGCAAGGCGTTGAGCTGCCAGCGGCAGCCGGGACCTCGAGCCGGCCGTGCCAGCACTTTGTCGCGCTCGCAGCAGGTCACGTCGACCGATGCGACTGTGCCGGCCGGCCAGGCGTACGCGCCGTGGAAGGCGATGCGCCATTCATGGCCTGCCGGTGCATCGTCGACATTGCGCACGCTCCATCCCACGTCCTCCGCACCGCCGACATGGACCCGGTCAATGCTGAAGATCTCCAGTTCGGGCGGGACCGACAGCAGGTATTCGGTTCGGCGCCCATCGATGCGGATGGGCGAAGCGGCGACACGCTGCAGACAGGCGCGCGCCGTCCAGCCGGCGCGCAGGTGGCCCGCTTGCAGTGCCTGCAGGAGGCGCGCCGGGGGCGCCGGCAGCCTCAGTTTCGCGCTCCTGGCGCCTGCAAAGGGCGACAGGTCAAGGCGCAGGATATTGAAGCGCGCGGGAAAAGTGAAGTACTCGCGCAGCAGCGCCAGCCCGGCATGCGCGCCAGGCGCACGGTGGAGCAGCGCTTCCACAGGATCAAGGCCTGATGGCTCGAATGGCCAGCGAGCAATCGGCAGCCACTCGCCGGCATCATTCCCGCGAAGGGCAGGCGCCGAGCCTGTCTCGCCAAGCAAGACACTGCGCAAGGCCGCACTGAAAGCGGCGTCACCGTCAATGAAGATGTCCAGGGCGTTGGCAGGGCCGCCCGGGCGAATGGCCTTGCCGAGATCAAGCACCAATTCGACCGAGGCCTGCGGGCCGTGGTGGTAACTGGCGGAGACGATTGCTGCGGCCGGCCCTGCAGCAGGCGCCAAGCCAATCCAGCACGCCGGGAACGGTTGCAACTGCCCCGGGAAATGCAATTCCAGCAAATGCTCATCCTGCTGGCAACGCGCCCTCTGCAAGGCCAGTGCCGTCCGCGCGTGGAGGGTGGCAACGCCCTGCACCAACCGGTCGACATGGGCGTCCTGCGGCCAATCGCGGAAGCCAAGCTGCTCCGCCAAGCCGGGATGCCGCTCAGCCATGCTGCCGGCATTCGTCGCGAATCGTCGCAGTTGGCCCTCCAGCGCAGCAAGCATTTTCTCCATCGCGCGCCCTTGTTCGATGATTTAATGCAATATTGGCAGCGGGCAGCAAACCGCGTTTTGACACTGCACAAACACATTCAACTTGAAACAAATACGGAAATGGAGTATAAATAATCCACAAACGGAGGACATATGAATCCCGCATTTGCCTACCCCGACAGCGAATACACGATTCCTCAACCAGTCGACCTGAGTCGCAAAGAAGAACGTGAACGCCTGTCGCACGCCGCCCTCAAGGGCTTTTTCAAACTGGTCGCCGCCTGGAAGTTACGCGACGACGACGCCCGCGAATTGCTGGGCGGCCTGTCCAGCAGCGCCTTCTATGAGTGGAAAAAGCACCCCGACCGCGTGCTTGAAGTCGACCGCATTACCCGTATTTCCTACCTGCTTGGCATCTACAAGTCGCTGCACATCATTTACGGCGACAAGCTGGCTGACGAGTGGGTCAGCCTTGCCAACCGCAACAGCATTTTCGGCGGCCGAACCCCGCTCGATTACATGGAAGCCGGCGGCCTGCTCGCCATGCAAACCGTGCGCCAGTTGCTCGACGCTCGTCGCGGAGGCCTGTAATTGCCGCCATTTCGCCTGCTGCGCCAATTCGACACCGTGCGCTTGATTCCGTCGCGCTTCGTCTATAAAGAAGATTCCGTGCTGGCCGCCCTCGCCGATAACGACGCCGAGCTGCACCAGCTGTTTGAACTCGATAACGCCACCAATGCCCGCCTGCGCGCCGAACACGGCGGCGCTATCGGTATCGGTATCGAAGAACTGGTTTATTACGTCCCCAATTACCGCAGCATCAATGCGGCCTTTACCTACGCCCGTCCGCAAGGCAGCCGCTTCAACGACGGGCAGCGCGGCGCCTGGTATTGCGCCTTCGAGCACGAAACGGCGCTGGCGGAAGTGATCTTCCACAAGACCGTGGAATACGCCGAAATCGACCGTTTCGACGACAGCGTCAGCTATCAGGCCCTGCTCTCGGACTTCAGCGCCCAGTTCCACGACATCTGCGGCCAGCCCGAATATGCCGCTTGCCTGGACCCGGACAGCTACGTCGCCTCGCAACGGCTGGCGCGCAGCCTGCTGACCGAAGGCTCCACCGGCATCATCTATCCAAGCGTGCGCCGCGCTGGCGGGACCAACCTGGCGTGCTTCCGCCCAGCGCTGGTGGGCAATGTTCGCAAAGGCCCGGCGTATCGGTTAACATGGCGGGGTTCGCCGACGGCCATCGTCGAGCAGATTCCCACGATTTAAGAGTTGAAAATGCAGCTGAAACCAGAAAAAGACGCGGAACTCCGCGCCAAAGTCAACCGCGAAACCGCACGCATCCCGTGGAGCGAACTGCTGAAGCACTTCGCCCAGGGCAATGTGGTGTGGGTGGCCGATGAACTGGACCTGGTGGACGTCGCCGTGCGCATCGCCCACGACGACAAGGCCAGCATTTCGGCATGGATGGAGGCCGGCCAGCTTGCCAAGGTCTCCGACCAGCAGTGCCAGGAATGGATCGCCAGCAACGCCAACCTGTGGGCCAGCGTCGTCAGCCCGTTTATTCTCGTCCAGCAGGAGAAGCGGAAACATCACTGAATCTGGCAGTGCGATGCCAATTCGCCAGCCGACGCTCCAAATGAATCACCAATACGCCAACGGTCGGTCGCATTTGCGACCATGACCATCCTGCAGACGTGACACTCCCCCGACAGCGTACAACATTCTTCCATAAGCGCCCCGACTGCACACGCTGTTACTTGTGTTACGCGGAGATCAAACTGTACCCTGAATTTCGGCGAACTTGATTAGTCGCAAGAACGACCTAGTCAAGACGCAAGAGCTTTCCGCTCGCCTTGAATCCTTCAAATTTTATCATCTGCGAGGCTGGCTATGGGGTATTGCTATTTTGTTATTTCTCCGGATATTGGCGATAAGGGCTTGAGTTCCGTGGTTCACGAGGACAATTCGCGGGGCGCATTTTGCAAATTCGGAATTACGACCAACTCAGACCTGGAGAAGGTCAGAGTCGGGTACACGACCCACAACCCATCGTTCCGATTCATTAAGTTTAGATATGACGACGACATCATAAAAGTGAAGCCAATTACTCTCGGCCCCAGCGCAATGTCAATTCAGATATCCATCACGTCCGATCTAGGGAAAGTATTGCAGGCGGTACTAAAAGCGAAAACTATGACTCAGGTCGGTAGCACGGAATGGATGCATAGCACGAATGTTCTGATGGTTAAAAAAATTGCTGATTATTGCCTCAAGTACGAAAATATCGAAATAGACGAATACAATATACAAAAATTCATCCTTTCTCTCTATTCATGCACCTAATGCAAAGTATCACTTTGATAAGTCAATTGCATAGATAAAATACCCCTTTCCGCCGCCATCATCTTCGCGCCAATAAGAAATACCAACGAGACCCATTTCTTGCGCTAGACGCAAATTGTGCGGGCCGGATCGGAACAGCACTGGCCCATTCGTCTTTACCGGCTCGAAGTGCCAACTGCGCGCCGAGCCATTGGCCCGGCGGGTCAAGTGCTGTACCGACTTGATGTAGTCGATCAGTACCGCACGGTTGTTGTCCGGTGACGCAAAAATGGTCTTGCTACCATCCAGTCCCGGGAAACCGCCGCCACCGCTGGCCCGGAAGTTATTGGTTGCGACGATGAATTCCTGGTCTGCCCGCACCGGCTGGCCGCGCCATGTCAGGCCTTTGATGCGCTGGCCGGGAGCTTGCGTCACGTCGATCTGGTAGTGCACATCAGGGTCCGTCAGCATATCGAAATTGAAACCCGCGAAGCCGGTGTTCACCAGCTCCTGCGGCTCGCTGCGGGTTGGATCGATGGTGTTGAAGCGGCCGGCGGCCTTCTCCAGCCAGGCCTTCAGCGTCGCGCCGTCGACCTTCACGGCGTGCAGGTCGTTCGGGTACAGGTAAAGGTCTGCCGCGTTGTTCAGGGCCAGCTTGCCCGGCGCCACGTCGGTGTAATCGGCCACGCCAGCCGCGCCAGTCTTGAACGGCGCTGACATCGACAGCACCGGCAACCGGGCATATTGGGGCATGCTGGCCTGGATATGGCGGCGCACATAATCGGCCTGCGCCTGGTTCACTACCTGGATCGCCGATACGTCGCCGACATCGGCAAAGTAAGCGGACATGCGGAAGTCCGTATCGCCAATCGGCGTTTTGACGTAGGCGATGGTCGCCTCATGTTCGGCTTTCACCAGCGCGGCGATTTCCGGGTCCGGTTCGACGAAGCTGCGGTCGGGACGCTGGATGCTGCGGGTGTCGACTTTCGCCGCACCGGCGTCGGACACCCAGCGCTTGCCGTCATGGCGCAGCGCGAGCTGGATCACGCCGAGATGCTTGCCCCACAGGCCCGGCATCACTGTCGGCACGCCATGCACCCGCCCCTGCACTTTATCGACATCCGGCAGGTTGAAGGCGGCTGTCTTGCTCGCCGCGTTGGGGAACACGTCATGCGAATGCCCCAGCAGCAGCGCGTCAATGCCCGGCACCTGCGCCAGGTGCAGGCTGCCGTTTTCCATTGACGGCACATAGGCAGCACCATCCAGCCCCGCATGCGAGATCGCTACGACCACCTCTGCCCCTTTGGCGCGCATCTCGGGAATGTAGCGTTGCGCCGTCTCGCGCCACCCTTCCGTGCGCACGCGGCCTTCCAGCCAGCGCTTGTCCCAACCCATGATGGCGGGCGTGGTAAAGCCGATGATGCCGATCTTCACCGTCGCGGCAATCGGCTTGCCATCCGGCCCGGTCGCGCTAACGCGTTTTTCAAGGATGCGGTACGGCTCGAATAGCGGAATGCCGGTGCGGGCGTCGACCACATTTGCCAGCACCACCGGAAAGGCCGGGCCCGCGCAAGGCTGGGCGCGCACCGAAGCGCCTGCCGCGCCGAAGCGGCTGGCGGTGACCTGCCCCAGGTAATCCAGACCCCAGTTGAATTCGTGGTTGCCAACCGAGCCGCCTTCGAAGCCCAGGGCATTCATGGCCTTGTAGATGGCCAGCGTCTGGCCGCATCCGACCGGCGCCACCAATGCCTGGTAGTCGCCCAGCGCCGTGCCCTGGATGGCGTCGCCATTATCGAGCAGCAGTGTATTCGGGAATTCCTTGCGCGCCTGGCGGATCAGGGTCGCCGTGCGCTCCAGCCCCAGCGAGGCGTCGGGCGCCAGCTTGTAGTAGTCGTAACTGCGCACGTTGGCGTGCAAGTCCGTCGTCTCGAGAATCACGAAAGTGGCTTGCGAACCTTGCGGCGGTATCGCTGGAATGCTGCTGCAGCCCGCCAGCAGGACGGCTGCGGGCGCGAGGAATTGGATGCGCATTAACTGTCTTTTAGTCTGAAATTTACTGATGAATATTTGCCACGCGCCATTGTTATAGCCCTTGCAATCTAAAGAATTGCAGATTGCACTCTGGGTCAAGGCAGACCGGCTTGCAAAATTATATGGAATCTTTGCAAAAGCGCCACGTTGACGCAAATAAATGTTCGATTGTCAATACGCAGTCGTATGATCCACCTCAACCTTCAGCCATCCGCCAAAAGGAACAAGCCATGAAAATCCGTGCCGCACTGACCGCCATCCTGCTCCTGACTGCATCACTTGCGCAAGCTGGCCCCAACCTGGTCACGAACGGTGATTTCGAAAACCTCGACTACAGCATGTGGACGCTGGTCAGCCCCGGCGGCGGCGGCCAGGCCTTCGGCACCGATCCCACAGGTTCGCCGCTGTCAAACGCCAGCAACCGCGTGTTCGGCGACTTCAACACCACCGAGCTTGGCTTCCTGCAGCAAACCATCGCCACGATCGCGGGCGCTACCTACCAGTTGAAGTTCGACTTGCAGCGCTGGACTGCAGATCCGCAATTCCCGCCCGATAACCAGGCCCAGGTCAAATTCGGCGCATCCACCGTCTTCAATGAATCGGATATTACCGGCGATTGGGGCACCCACACCCTGATCGTCACTGCGCTCAGCAACAGCACGATCCTCGAGTTCGGCAACTTCAACAACGACCCGATCTTCTGGAACCAGCTCGACAACATCAGCCTTGAGTTCCTGCGCGGCCCCAATGATCCGGGCGGCCCTGGCGTACCCGAACCCGCCACCCTGGCCTTGCTGGCGGGCGGCCTGATGGCCATGCGCTTGAGCCGCCGGCGCGCCATCCGCTCCTGACCCCTTCCATCCACTGAATCGGCCGCAACGCCCCGGCCGGGGCGTCTGCACCTGCAAGGAGGCTGCATGTCTGAACCGTATCTCGCAGAAATCAGGATGACGGGATTTAGCTTTGCGCCCAAGGGCTGGGCCCTGTGCAATGGCCAGATCCTCCCGATCAACCAGAACCAGGCCCTGTTCTCCATACTTGGCACCACTTACGGCGGCAACGGGCAGACCACATTCGCCCTGCCCGACCTGCGCGGCCGGGTTCCGGCCCACGTGCACGCCAGCTTCAACCTGGGCCAGCAGGGAGGCGAAGCCAGCCACACCCTGATCGCCAGTGAAATGCCGGCGCATACCCACGCCCTGGGCATTTCCACAGCCGTCAGCCACCAGGCCGATCCCTCCGGGCGCGTGCTCGGCAACGTCGAAGCCGGGGCGCTCAACTACTACGCGCCGCAGGACGGCACCGCAACGCTGGCACCCGCCACGGTGGGCAATGCCGGCGCCGGCCAGCCGCACGACAACATGCAGCCCTACCTGACTGTCAACTTCATCATCGCGCTGCAGGGCATTTTCCCGTCGCAGAGCTGAACCAGACCGGAGCCGGCACATGGACAACTTCATCGGCGAGATTCGCCTGTTCGCGGGTAACTTCCCGCCCCTTGGCTGGGCTTTTTGCGACGGCAGCCTGCTGCCGATCGCACAGAACACAGCCCTGTTTGCCCTGATCGGCACCACCTATGGCGGTAACGGTCAAACCACCTTTGCGCTGCCGGACCTGCGCGGCCGCGTGCCGCTGCACCAGGGCACGCAACCGGGAACCGCCAACACCTATGTCATGGGCCAGCAGGCGGGCGTCGAGACAGTGACCCTGGCCAGCAACCAGCTCCCATCGCACAACCATAGCGCCAGTGCCAGCACCGCCGTGCCGCCCGCCACCGGGACCGGCATCAACCTGACCGGGCCAACAACCTATGTTCCGGCCGCGCCGGCCAAGCCCAAGTTTTACGCGCCGGCCGGCTCCAGCATGGTGCCCATGTCGCCCCAGGCGATCCAGCCGGCCGGCGGCAACCAGTCCCATAACAATATGGCTCCCTTCCTGGCGCTCAGCTTCATCATCGCCATTGAAGGCATCTTCCCTTCGCAGAGCTAGTCGAGGAGTCCAGCATGGCAGAGCGTTATATCGGCGAAGTCCGCATGTTCAGCGGGAATTTCGCACCCGTGGGCTGGGCAATGTGCAATGGCCAGCTTCTTCCCATTGCGCAGAACACGGCACTGTTTTCCATTCTCGGCACCACTTACGGCGGCAATGGCAAGACCAACTTCGCGCTCCCGGACCTGCGCCAGCGCATCCCGATGCACGCTGGGGCCGGTCCTGGCCTGAGCCCGCGCGACCTGGGTGAACAAGGCGGCGAGGCAAGCACTGCGCTGACCGCGCTTCAGATGCCGTCGCACAGCCACGGCATGTCAGCCTCCAACACGAGCGCCACGGTGCAATCGCCCGCAAACGCCCTGCTTGCCAAGCCGATCACGGTCAGCGCCCCTTACCACGATGCCGCCGCCGTGGCGCCATCGCCGGAAGGACCTCTCGGCGTTGCCGGCGGCAGCAGCCCCCACAACAATTTGCAGCCTTACCTGGTGGTTAACTTCATCATTGCCCTCACCGGCATTTACCCTCCACGCAGCTGATTGAACATGCACAGCCAGCTCACTTTGCGGCCCGTTGAAGCCGGTGACCAGCCCTTCCTGCTGGCGCTGGTGGAAAGCACACGCGAGGACCTTGCCGTCCTCGACCCGAATGTCAGGGCCATGCTGGTTTGCATGCAAAACGAAGCCCAGGTGACCGACTACCGCCGCCGCTTCCCCGGCCTGGAAGAAAACATCGTGCTGGCCGACGGCGCTGCGGCCGGCCGCCTGTACGTGGCGCGCAGCCGGGACGAGATCCGCCTGGTCGACATCAGCCTGAGTCCCTCCTGCCGCGGCCAGGGCATCGGCAGCCGCCTGCTGGCCCGGCTGCAGGACGAGAGCCAGCAATCAGGGCTGCCCTTGCGCTTGCATGTATTGCACGGCAATCCAGCGGGCGATCTGTACCGCCGGCTCGGATTCCAGCCTGGCGCGACCGAGGGCATGCACCTGTCCATGGAATGGCAACCTATCTTGTTAAAGGAATAAGTCATGGAACGTCGCAACTTCATCCTCGCCGCCGGAAGCCTGGTCGGCGCCCCGGCCGTCGCCCGCGCCGCATCGCTGGCCACCCTGCCGCCTACGCCGTCCACCCTGCGCATGGCCGGCTTCCGCGACCTGGTTGGCCAGCAATTCATCGCCTACCAGGGCATGCGCGGCACTTCGCTCGACCTGCACGCCGTGCGCCCGGGCAAGGAAGCGCCCCACCAGGAGCAGTTCACCCTGCTCTTCAGCGGCGCGCCCGGCCTGGACGCCGGGATTTATGAAATCGACAACCCACTTTCCGGACGCCTGTCCATCTTCATGGAACCGGCTGGCCGCGGCCCGGCGAGCGGCCGGGGCGCCCTCTACCGCGCCGAATTCAGCCTGCTTGTGTGAGCTGCCCGATGCGCCAGCCTCTGAGGTATAATTTCAGGTTCGATTTAACAACTATCAGACCTGAAAAACCATGGAAGCTGAACGCATCAATTCCCTCGCCAACCTGCTCGCGGACCTGACCACCCGCGAAGCCGAACTTCGGAGGTATCTTTGACTTCGATAAGAAGTCGGAGAAACTGGAACAACTGAACGCCGAACTGGAAGATCCGGCCGTTTGGAATGACCCGAAAAAAGCCCAGGATATGGGCCGCGAGAAGAAAGCCCTCGAAGGCGTGGTCCTGACCTTGCAAAAGGCAGAAAGCGACCTGCGCGACATGAACGAACTGTTCGCGATGGGCAAGGAAGAAGGCGACGACGATACGCTCGAAGCCGTGATTGCGGATACCGCAGAAATCCAGAAGACCATCGAACAGATGGAATTCCGCCGGATGTTCAGCAATCCGATGGATCCGAACAACTGCTTCATCGACATCCAGGCTGGCGCCGGCGGTACCGAAGCCCAGGACTGGGCCTCCATGCTGCTGCGCCAGTACCTGCGCTATTGCGAACGCAAGGGCTTCAAGGTCGAAGTGATGGAAGAGTCCGAGGGCGAAGTTGCCGGCATCAAGACCGCCACCCTGAAAGTGGACGGCGAATACGCCTATGGCCACCTGCGCACCGAGACCGGCGTGCACCGCCTGGTGCGCAAGTCGCCGTTCGACTCCTCCGGCGGCCGCCACACCTCCTTCGTGTCGCTGTTCGTCTATCCGGAAGTGGATGACTCGATCGAGATCGAAATCAACCCGGCCGACCTGCGCATCGATACCTACCGCGCATCCGGCGCCGGCGGCCAGCACATTAACAAGACCGACTCCGCGGTGCGTATCACGCACGGCCCGTCCGGCATTGTCGTGCAGTGCCAGAACGACCGCTCGCAGCACCGCAACAAGGCCGAAGCGATGGACATGCTGAAGGCCAAGCTGTACGAACTGGAACTGCGCAAGCGCATGAGCGAACAGCAGTCGCTGGAAGACTCCAAGACCGACGTCGGCTGGGGCCACCAGATCCGCTCCTACGTGCTGGACCAGTCCCGCATCAAGGACCTGCGCACCAACTTCGAGACCGGCAACACCAAGGGCGTGCTGGACGGCGACCTGGACGACTTCATCTCCGCGTCCCTGAAGCAAGGCATCTAAGCAATGACGCAGCAGCGCGCCTTCATCTTCGACATGGACGGCACCATCGTCGACAACATGGGTTTCCACACCCGCTCGTGGCTGGAATTCTTCAGCCGCCGCGGCCATGCTGTCGACGAAGCGGCATTCTTTGCCGCCACCGCCGGCCGCACCGGCCACGAAATCATGCGCCAATACCTCGGCGAGGACTTGGCGCATGACGACGTGACCGCGCTGATCGACGAGAAGGAAGTGCTGTACCGCGAAATCTACGGGCCGCACCTGCGTGCGGTCAAAGGCTTCGTCACCCTGGTGAACGAAGCGCGAGCCGCCGGCATCCGCCTGGCGGTCGGCACCGCCGCCCCGCCCTGCAACGTGGACTTCACGCTGGACGGCCTGGGTGTGCGCCCGCAGTTCGACACCGTCGTCGGCGCCGCCGACGTCAAACGCGGCAAGCCGGAACCCGACGTGTTCCTGCTGGCGGCCGAACGCTGCGGCGCCGATCCGGCGCACTGCATCGTGTTCGAGGACGCGCCTTTGGGCGTGGAAGCAGCGCGCCGAGCCGGCATGCGCTGCGTCGTCCTGACAACCACTTTGCCTGCTGAAGCGTTTAAGGCGTTCGACAATGTGATCTGCATTGCACGCGACTTCAGCGAAATCGATATCAATAAACTGACCACCACCAAAAACATGACTACGGAAAACCAAGTGCAAGACCAGGCACCAGGCCAGGACGACAACAAGATCATCGCCGAGCGCCGCGCCAAGCTGGCCGCCATCCGCGAGAAACAGAGCGTCGCCTTCCCTAACGATTTCCGCCCTCAGCACAAAGCTGCCGACCTGCACGTGCAGTACGGCGAAAAGACCCGTGAAGAGCTGGAAGCCGAGCCGGTTCCCGTCGTCATCGCCGGCCGCATGATGCTGCGCCGCGAAGCCGGCAAGAAAGCCGCATTCGCGACCCTGCAGGACGCCTCCGGCCAGAAAGCCGACGGCCGCATCCAGATCTACGTCACCGTGGACACCACCGGCGAAGAGGCAATGGAAGCCTTCCGCGGCTGGGACCTGGGCGACATCCTGGGCGTGACCGGCACCCTGTTCAAGACCAAGACCGATGAACTGACCGTGAAAGTCAGCGAGATCAAGCTGATCACCAAGGCCCTGCGCCCGCTGCCGGACAAATTCCACGGCCTGGCCGACCAGGAAACCAAATACCGCCAGCGCTACGTCGACCTGATCACCAGCGAAGAAACCCGCCGCACCTTCAAGGCGCGCACCGCTGCGATCTCCTCGATCCGCCGCTTCATGGAAGCGAACGAATTCATGGAAGTCGAAACCCCGATGCTGCACCCGATCCCGGGCGGCGCGTCGGCCAAGCCATTCATTACCCACCACAACGCGCTGGACATGCAGATGTTCATGCGTATCGCACCCGAGCTGTACCTGAAGCGCCTGGTGGTGGGCGGCTTCGACCGGGTGTTCGAGATCAACCGCAACTTCCGCAACGAAGGCGTGTCGGTCCGTCACAACCCTGAATTCACCATGATGGAGTTCTACGCGGCCTACACCGACTACGAATGGATCATGGACTTCACCGAGAAGGTGATCCGCCAGGCGGCGATCGACGCCAAGGGCACCGCCGTGCTGACCTACGGCGGCCGTGAACTGGACCTGTCGAAGCCGTTCCAGCGCCTGACCATCTGCGGCGCCATCAACAAGTACGCGCCGGGCTACACCGAAGCGCAACTGAACGACGTCGCCTTCCTGAAGGCCGAACTGCTGAAATTCGGCGTGAAGCCATTCGCCACCGCCGGCCTGGGCGCGCTGCAACTGGCGCTGTTCGAGGAAACCGCCGAAGCGCAGCTCTGGGAACCGACCTTCATCATCGACTACCCGATCGAAGTGTCGCCGCTGGCCCGCGCTTCCGACACCCGCGAAGGCATCACCGAGCGCTTCGAACTGTTCATGGTGGGACGCGAAATCGCCAACGGCTTCTCCGAGTTGAACGACGCCGAAGACCAGTCGGCACGTTTCCTGGCCCAGATGAAGGCCAAGGAAGCCGGCGACGACGAAGCGATGTACTACGACGCCGACTTCATCCGCGCGCTGGAATACGGCATGCCGCCAGCCGGCGGCTGCGGCATCGGCATCGACCGCCTGATGATGTTGCTGACCGACTCGCCGAACATCCGCGACGTGCTGCTGTTCCCGCACCTGCGTAAAGAAGACTAAAACCAGCCATACGCACGAGCCCGTGTCACACCTTGGGGTCAGACCCCAGGGTGTGACACGGGCTCAGCTGTTTTACTGGATCACCCGGTAGCAAGGCGTGTACGCCTTGCCCGCCAGCTTCATCCGGCTTTGCGCCACGAACGATGCCAGCAGCGCATCCATCGGCCCCATGATTTCCTTGTCGCCGTGGATCTCGAAGTGGCCATACTTTTCGATGGTGCGGATGCCCTCTTCCTTCACATTGCCCGCCACCACGCCGGAGAAAGCCCGGCGCAAGTTCGCCGCCAGCACATGCACCGGCTGGTTCTTGTGCAAGCTCAGGTTGCGCATGTTTTCGTGCGTCGGCGCAAACGGGCGCTGGAACTCGTCGTCGATCTTCAGCGCCCAGTTGAAGTAATAGGCGTCCGAACGCGCCTTGCGGAATTCGCGCACCTGCTTCATCCCTTCCTGCATCTCCTGCGCCACCAGCTCCGGGTCATCGACGATGATCTTGTAGCGCTTTTGCGCCTCGGCGCCGAGGGTCAGGCCGATGAACTCATTGATCTGCACAAAGTACTCGCGCGCAGTTTCAGGCCCGGTGAAGATCAGCGGGAACGGGATTTCCGCATTGTCCGGATGCAGCAGAATGCCGAGGATATACAGGATTTCCTCCGCCGTGCCCGCGCCGCCGGGGAACACGCAAATGCCGTGGCCGACACGCACGAAAGCCTCCAGGCGCTTTTCGATATCGGGCATGATCACCAGGTCGTTCACGATCGGGTTTGGCGATTCCGCGGCGATGATGCCCGGCTCCGTAATGCCCAGGTAACGCCCGCCGGTAAAGCGCTGCTTGGCATGGCCAATGGTGGCCCCCTTCATCGGCCCCTTCATCGCCCCCGGGCCGCAGCCGGTGCAGATGTCCAGTCCCCGCAGGCCGAGCTGGTAGCCCACTTCCTTCGAGTAGTTGTATTCGGCGCGATTGATCGAGTGCCCGCCCCAGCACACCACCAGGTTCGGGTTAAGCTGCGGCTTCAGCACATTGGCATTGCGCAGGATATGGAACACCGCATCGGTGATGCCCTCGCTGCGGGCCAGGTCGAACTTCGGATTGCCCGTGACTTCGTTGCTGACAAAGACGATATCGCGCAGCACCGCAAACAGGTGCTCGTGGATGCCCTTGATCATCTTGCCGTCGACGAAGGCGATCGCCGGGGCGCCCTTGATTTCCAGCTTGATGCCGCGCTCGCGCTGCAGGATGTTGATGTCAAACGACTTGAAGCGATCCAGCAATTCCTTTCCATCGTCGATCGTGCTGCCGCAATTCAGCACCGCCAGGGCGCAGTTGCGAAAGATGTTATAGAGGCCGCCTTTGCCCGAGTCGAGCAATTGGACCACCTCCGCCTTGGACAGGACTTCCAGCCTGCCCTCCGGAGCAATGAGAGTATCGACAACGTTGCTGTCCATGATACGTAAATCCTTTTATTTAACTTTTGGGGCGCCGCACCTTCAATATACGCTCTTGGTATGCCGATTCACAGACGCAAGCTTGGCAAACATACCACAATGCTGCTTTGCAGCACGCGAATTTGCCCTTAACCGTGCGGGGTGGATTACAATTCGGCTTTTTTCGACCAGGAGAAACCGCATGAGCGGTCCTATCACGCAAACCACTGAGGCTAAGATCCCTGAATTCAGGCAGATCATGGGTCACCCTGCTCCGCTCTGGATGCTGTTCATGTCCGAATTTTGGGAACGCTTTGCGTTTTACGGGATTCGCTGGGCGCTGGTACTGTACGTCGTTTCCGAGTTCTACCATGGCGACAAGTCGGGCCAGGCAGCAGCCAACCTGACTTACGGTTCCTACCTGGCGCTGGTGTATGCCGGTGCGCTGTTCGGCGGCTACGTTGCCGACCGCATACTTGGTTACCAGCGTTCTATCCTGGTCGGCGCCAGCTTCATGGCAGCTGGCCTGTTCATGATTGCGATTCCCGATCCGACGATCTTCAAGTTCGGCCTGGCGACGATCATCGTCGGTAACGGCATGTTCAAGCCGAATATCTCGACCATGGTCGGCAAGCTGTATTCGCTGGGCGATACCCGCCGCGATTCCGGCTTCACCATCTTCTACATGGGCATCAACGTCGGCGGCTTCCTGGCCCCGATCGTTACCCAGCTTCTGGCGCAGAAGGTCTTCAACACCGGCAATACGCCGGCCTACAAGATCGTGTTCATTTCCGCCGGCGTCGGCATGATCATTTCGCTGTTCTGGTTCTACCTGGGCCGCCGCGGCCTGAAGGGCATTGGCGAACCGGCACCGGAAGCCAAGAGCCCGATGCGCATCGCCTACGTGGCGCTGGGCGCGCTGGCCATGATTCCTGTCGTGTACTCCCTGCTGGCGCTGGGCGCGGAAAAACTGCAGGGCGTGCTGACCGTGCTGTTCCTGATCCTGGTTGTGATGCTGATCGTGGAAGGTGTGCGCAACGGTCCCGTGTCCCGCGACAAGACCATCGCCATGATGGTGATCTTCGCCTTCAACATCATGTTCTGGTGCTTCTTCGAACAGGCAGGTTCCTCGTTCACCTTCCTGGCTGACGAGATCGTGAACCGCGACCTGGGCTTCATGATCTTCCCGACCGCCTGGTTCCAGTCCGTGAACTCGCTCGCCATCATCTTCTTCGCGCCAGTCGTGGCAGCGGTATGGGTCTGGATGGGCAAACGCGGCAAGAACCCATCGATCCCGCGCAAGTTCGCCCTCGGTATCATCGGTAACGGCCTGGCTTTCGGCCTGCTGATGTACGCGCTGACCCACCTGGTCGACGACAAGAGGATGATTCCGTTCTGGACCCTGTTCATGGTCTACGTGATCCAGTCCATCGGTGAGCTGTGCCTGTCCCCGATCGGCCTGTCGATGGTGACCAAGCTGGCTCCGACCCGCCTGGTCGGCATGGGCATGGGCGGCTGGTTCCTGTCCACCGGCATCGGCAACAACCTGTCCGGCATCGTCGCATCGATGATGTCCGGCGAACATGGCATGACCGTGGAATCGGCGCTGACCGGCTACACCCAGGGCTTCTGGATCCTGATCGGCGGCGGCGTGCTGCTGTTCGTCCTCGCCCCGGTCATCCAGAAACTGATGCACGGCGTCAAATAAATAAATGGGGACGCACCCCATTTATCAGGCAACAAAAAAGGCAGCTTCGGCTGCCTTTTTTTGTTTCAGTTCGCTGCCAGCCAGGCGTCGAGCCGGGCTTCGGCTCCTGCCGGCAAATGCAGGCCGAGCTTGGAACGGCGCCACAGGATGTCGGCAGCCGTCACTGCCCATTCCTTGCGGCGCAGGTAGTTTACTTCCGCCGCGTACACGCCGGGCAGGATTTCCTCCCCCATGTCCGCCAGCGATGCACAGCCTTCGAGCAGGGTGTGCACCCGTGTGCCATATGCGCGCACATACCGCTTCACCAGCTCCTGCGGCAGCCAGTCGTACTTCACCTGCACGGCGGCGGCCCAGGCGCAAAACTCCTGCACTGAACGATTCTGCGGCATGGCGCCAAACAGGTCGCCGCCTGGCAGGCAAGCCCTTTCGGTCCAGCCTTTTTCAGGCCGGCCAAGCGTCTTGCAAAGGATGTCCACCGCATCCTCGGCCAGCTTGCGGAACGTCGTGATCTTGCCGCCGAAGATGTTCAGCAGCGGCGCGCCTTCCTTGTCCAACTCCAGGAAATAGTCGCGCGTCACGGCCTTGGCGTCGGCTGCGGCATCTTCCAGCAATGGGCGCACGCCGGCGTAGGTCCACACCACGTCGGCCGGGCGCACCGGCTCGCGGAAGTAACCGCTGGCCAGTTCGCACAAGTAGCGGATCTCGCTTTCGTCGATCGTCACGCGCTGCGGGTCGCCCTTGTATTCAAGGTCGGTGGTGCCGATCAGCGTGAAGTCGCGTTCATACGGGATGGCAAACACAATGCGCCCATCCTTGTTCTGGAAGATATACGCCTGGTCATGCTCGAAGATGCGGCGCACCACGATATGGCTGCCTTTGACCAGCCGCAAATGGCGCGACTGCTGCTTGCCGCCTGCCGACTGGATGAAAGACTGCGCCCAGGGCCCGGCTGCATTGACCACGGCACGGGTGGTGATCCGCTTTTCAGTGCCGTCGGCCTTGCGCAGCGTCGCCACCCAGTGATCGGCATGACGCTCGACGCCGACGCAACTGGTTCGGGTCAGGATGCATGCACCTTTGGCACAGGCATCAACGGCATTGAGGACGACCAGCCGGGCATCGTCCACCCAGCCGTCGGAGTATTCGAAGCCGGCAGTGTAGGTTTCCTTCAGCGGCCGCCCCGCAGGATGGCAACGCAGGTTGATGCCGCGCGAGCCGGGCAGCAGCTCGCGCTTGGCCAGCATATCGTAGAGGAAAAGTCCGGCACGGATCAGCAGCGCGGGACGCTGCCCGGCGTCGTGCGGCATCACAAAACGCATGGGCCACATGATGTGCGGCGCGCTGCGCAACAGCACTTCGCGTTCGGCCAGCGCCTTGCGCACCAGCCGGAATTCATAGTACTCAAGGTAGCGCAGGCCACCGTGAATCAGCTTGGTGGAGGCAGACGAGGTATGCGACGCCAGGTCGTCCTTCTCGCACAGGACGACGCACAGGCCGCGGCCCGCCGCGTCGCGGGCGATGCCCGCCCCATTGATCCCGCCGCCAACTACCAGTACATCGCAATCTACGTCCGCCATGCGCTCCCCGATTACAGTTTATAAACAACGCCTTCCTTCATCACGAATCCTACCTTCTGCAGCAGGGTGATGTCCTTCAATGGATCGCCGGCCACCGCCACGATATCGGCCGCGAAACCCGGCTCCAGCGCCCCCAGGCGGCTGGACTGGCCCAGCAGCGAGGCGGCGCCGAGCGTGGCCGAACGGATTGCTTCCAGCGCCGGCATGCCCGCCTCCACCATGTAGGCGAATTCCTTTGCGTTCTCGCCGTGCGGGAACACGCCAGCGTCGGTGCCGAAGGCGATCTTCACGCCAGCCTTGTAGGCCCGGGTAAAAGTACCCTGGATCTGCGGCCCGATGGCTGCAGCCTTGGGGCGTACCAGCGGCGAATAGTAGTTCGGCTCCTTCGCCTTGTCCGCCACATAGCGGCCGGCGCTGATGGTCGGCACATACCAGCCACCGGTCTTCTTGAACAAGGCAATCGCTTCGTCGTCCATGAAAGTGCCGTGCTCGATCGAGTCCACGCCCGCCCTCAGTGCGCGCTTCATGCCATCCGCACCGTGGGCATGCGCGGCGACCTTGAAGCCGTAATCCCTGGCGGCAGCGATCAGCGCTTTCAGTTCAGCGTCGTCAAACTGCGAGTTCATGCCGCTGCTGGCCTGGCTGAGGACACCGCCGGTGGCGGTGATCTTGATAACGTCCGCACCTTCCTGGTAGCGAGCGCGCACCGCCTGGCGCGCTTCATCGGGACTGTTGATCACGCCTTCGTCCGGTCCCGGCGTGCCATGCAGGTGGCGCAATTCGCGCGACTGGCCGTTGCTTGGGTCGGCGTGGCCGCCGGTGGTGGCGATGGCTTTGCCGGCGGTGAACATGCGCGGGCCGACGATGGCGCCGGTATTGATGGCGCGCTTCATCGCAATGTTCAGGCCCTCGTTGGCGCCAAGGTCGCGTACCGTGGTGAAGCCGGCTTTCAGCGTGCGTTCGGCAAAGGCGACCGAGTCATAGGCGCGGTCGATGGCGTCCAGCGTCATCTGGCCGCGCAAGGCTTCGACCTGGGGCTGCGTCTGGCTGGTCAGGTGCACGTGCATGTCGATGAAGCCCGGCATGCAGGACATGGCTCCCAGGTCCACGTCGCCCTTGCCTTGGGTGGGCTCGATCGCCTTCACCGAGCCGTTCTCGATATGCACCGTGACCTTCTCGCGCCAGACACCGGCCTTGACGTCCAGCAGGCGGCCGCAGTCGACCGTTTGCGTGGCGGCGCTGGCCGCTCCCATCGTCAACAGCAGGCCCGCCGCACCCAGTTTCCTCATCGCCCAGTCTCCTTTAAGGTGTGGATTTTTCTCGCGCCGCCCACAGGAGCAGCGCCATGATTACAGCATAAGGCAGCAAGGACAGCAAATCGGCCGCCGGTCCGCTGAAGAAAGGATTGCTGTTTTCGGCCCACGCGGTCACCGCGGCATCGAAATTGGGCATCACGCCTGCCGTGATGGCGATCACAATGCCGGCCAGGGCGCCGCCGGCGATGTAGCCGGAGGCCAGCAGCACGCCTTCGCTGCGGTCGCCAGCCGCCTGCAGCTCTTCCTCGTTCATGCCTGCATATTGCGGCAGCCTGTTGTTGCGGCGGTCGGCCAGCCAGCGCAGCACGCCGCCCACCGCAATCGGCAGCGTGGCCGACAGCGGCAGGTACACGCCCACGGCAAACGACAGCGACTGCACGCCCGACATCTCCAGCACCAACGCAATCATCACGCCCAGCATCACCAGCGTCCAGGGCAGTTGCTGGTCGAGGATGCCCTTGATAATGTACGACACCAGCACCGCCTTCGGCGCATCGTATTTGCGCACCTCGGTGCCGTCCGGGCGCTTGTGGTGCGTGCCGTTGATGCCCGGATCGACGAACCAGACCGCCTTGCCGTCCGGCGCGACCAGGTATTTGCCCTCCGGCCCGCCTTGCGCATCCGGCTTCTGCCACACCTTGTAGGTAGTGCTGTCGCCGGCCGCCTGCGGCCCCTCCAGGCGCGCGCTCGCCGTGAGCCGCGAGGCATCGGTCGCCAGTCCCGGCGCAACCTGGGCCGCCGGCACATAGACCGTGCTGGAATTATTCAGTTGCAGCAGGATGGGACCGAGCAGCAGGGCCGATGCCAGCGAGCCGACCAGCATGGCGTACTGCTGCAGGCGCGGCGTGGAACCGACCAGGAAGCCGGTCTTCAGGTCTTGCGACACCGTGCCGGCGTTGGCCGAGGCGATGCAGACGATCGCCCCCACCGACAGCGCCGTGACGTAATACTGGCCGCCGGTCCAGCCGACCATCAGGAAAATCAGGCAGGTAAACAGCAGCGTCGCCACCGCCATGCCGGAGGTCGGGTTGGAAGAAGAACCGATCTCGCCGGTCAGGCGCGAGGAAACCGTGGAGAACAGGAAGCCGAACACCAGGATCAGCAAGGCGCCCAGCAAATTCATATGCAGCGGCGCGGACGCCGTAATCACCGCGATCAGGCCCAGGCAACCCAGCACCACCCACTTCATCGGGATATCCTGCTCGGTGCGGCGTGTAGCGTCGGCTTTGCTGCCCTTGCCCACGCCGGACAGGCCGGCCGCCAGGCTGCGCCAGATCATCGGCATTGCACGCAGCAGCGCGATCAGGCCGCCCGCCGCCACAGCACCGGCGCCGATGTACAGGATATAGGCGCCGCGCACATCGTCCGGCCCCATGTCGGAAATGAGCATGGTGGCCGGCGCCAGGATGGTGGTGAGCGGGTCGCCGAAGAACCTGATCATCGGGATCAGCAGCAGGTAGGACAGCACGCCGCCCGCTGTCATGGTCAGTGCAATGCGGGGGCCGATGATGTAGCCCACGCCCAGCAGCTCCGGCGACACTTCGGCGCCGATCGAACCGCCCTTCAGCGGCGCGCCCAGCACGACTTCCGGCGTGTCCTTCCAGCCTTTGAAGGACACGTTGAGCGCCTTGTACAGCAGCCCGATGCCAAAGCCGCCGAAGATCAGCCGTGCGCGGCGGCGTGCGTCGCGCGCCGCGTCGGACTCGCCCTGCACCGGTTCACCGGCCGCCTGGCGCGAGGAATCGCTGGCCGCGGCCTTCAGCACCTCGGCGCAAGCGGTCCCCTCGGGGAACTTCAGCTCGTGGTGCTGGTCCACGATCATGGTGCGGCGCATCGGAATCATCATGAGGATGCCCAGCAGGCCGCCCAGCACGCCCACCAGCATGACGCGCCAGATTTCCAGTTCAAAGCCCAGGATCAGGATGGCCGGCATGGTCACGCCCAGGCCGAACGCAATCGATTCGCCGGCAGAACCGGCGGTCTGCGCGATGCTGTTTTCCAGGATGCTGGCATCCTTGCCGCCCAGTTTTTTGGCCAGGCCGAAGAAAGTGATTGCAATGACTGCGACGGGAATCGAAGCGCTGACGGTCAGGCCCACCTTGAGGACCAGGTACAACGAAGAAGCGCCAAACACCATGCCCAGCAAGGTTCCGAGGAACAAGGCGCGGAACGTCATTTCCGGCAGCCGCGCCTCGTCGGGGATATAGGGACGGAACACGTGAATCCTTTTAGACTAAAACACCTAGGACTATGGCATAAATAGCAATGAAGTACCAACTATCGAGTAGTCTATAATGCCCCGACTTAGCAATCGAGAGAGCTGATTTGATCAATCGTCCTTCCTGGCTGAACCGCCGTAACGTCATCCGCGCCAGCATCGGCGCAGGCCTCGTCGCCCTGGCCGGCGGCATCGCCCTGGCCTGCTATGCCGCCTTCGTGATCCGCCCCAACCTGCCAACGCTGGAAGCGGTCACAGATTACCGCCCCAAGATCCCGCTGCGCATCTACACGGCAGACAAGGTGCTGATCGGCGAATTCGGCGAGGAACACCGCGACTTCACGCCGATCGACCAGGTGCCGGAGCTGATGAAGAAGGCCGTGCTGGCAATTGAAGACTCGCGCTTCTATGAACACGGCGGCATTGACTGGAAGCGCGTGCTGGGCGCCGCCCGCGCCAACTTGCGCGGCAGCTTCCGCCAGGGCGGCTCGACGATCACCATGCAGGTGGCGCGCGACTTCTATCTCAGCAAGGACAAATTCATCTCCCGCAAGCTGGCCGAGGCCATGCTCGCCTACCGCATCGAGGATGCGCTGGACAAGGACAAGATCCTCGAGCTGTACATGAACAATATCTACCTGGGCCAGCGCTCCTATGGCTTCGCCAGCGCCGCCCAGGCTTACTTCGGCAAATCGCTGAAGGAATTGTCGATCGCCGAAACGGCGATGCTGGCAGGCCTGCCGCAAAACCCTTCGCGCAACAACCCTGCCGTCAATCCGAAGAAAGCGCGCTCGCGCCAGCAGGTGGTGCTGCGTCGCATGTTCGAACTCGAATACATTACCGAAGCCCAGTACGAAAAGGCGAAGAAGGAACAGCTGCACATCAACCACCGCGGCCAGGAGTTCGACGTCCACGCCGAATACGTGGCCGAACTGGCGCGCCAGGCTGTCTTCGCGCAGTTCAAGGAAGAGAGCTACACCAAGGGCATCAACGTCTACACCACCATCCAGTCGCGCGACCAGGAAGCGGCCTACGACTCCGTGCGCCGCAACGTGCTGGCCTACGACCAGCGCCACGGCTACCGCGGCCCGGAAACCTATATTGAATTGCCCGCCGACGAAGAAGAACGCGGCGACGCCATCGACGAGGTGCTGGGCAAGCGCGTGGTCAGCGACGGCCTGGTTCCGGCCGTGGTGCTGGAAGCCAGCCCTACCCTGGTCAAGGCCGAAACGTCGGACGGCGACGTGCTGTCGATCAGCGGCGAGGGCCTGAAACTGGCCGCGTCCGCACTGTCCAGCAAGGCCAAGCCTGCTTCCGCGATCCGTCCCGGCGCGGTGATCCGCGTCATGCAGACCGAAAAGAAAGGCTGGGCCATCACCCAGGTGCCGCAGGTCGCGGCTGCCTTCGTGGCGCTGGATGCCAATACCGGCGCCTACCAGGCCATGGTCGGCGGCTTCGACTACGGCCTGCAAAAGTTCAACCACGTGACGCAGGCCTGGCGCCAGCCCGGTTCCTCGATCAAGCCATTCATCTACTCCGCTGCAGTGTCCAAGGGCTTCGGTCCCGGCACGGTAATCGCCGACGAACCGCTGGAACTGCCGGGCAGCTCGATCGGACAGCCGTGGAAGCCGCAAAACGACGATGGCAAGTTCGACGGCCAGGTCACCATGCGCCGCTCGCTGGCGGCATCGAAGAACGTGCCTTCGGTGCGCATCCTGCGCGCCTCTGGCCTGGACGACACGCACGCCTACCTGGCCCGCTTCGGCTTCGACCTCTCGCGCCATTCGAAGAACTTCACCATGGCGCTCGGCACCGGCGCCGTCACGCCGCTGCAACTGGCGGGCGCCTATGCAGTCTTCGCCAACGGCGGCTACAAGGCTACTCCCTACCTGATCTCCCGCGTGACCGACGCCAAGGGCGTGCTCGTCATGGATATCGAGCCGCCCGCGCCGGCCACTGCCGGCGAGCGCGTGCTTGACGAGCGCAACGTGTTCATCATGGACAGCATGATGCGCGACGTTGCCCGCAGCGGCACCGGCGCAGCGGCCGGCCGCCTGGGCCGCCCCGACCTGGCCGGCAAGACCGGCACCACCAGCGACTCCTTCGACGGCTGGTTCGCCGGCTACGGGGGCGGCGTGGCGGCAGTGGCCTGGATGGGTTATGACGATCCGAAGTCGCTGGGCGGCCGCGAGTTTGGCGCAACCCTGTCGCTGCCGATCTGGATGGACTATATGCGCTCGGCGCTGCCGAAGCATCCAGCGCTCGACCGTCCGGTACCCGAAGGCGTGGTGCAGTTGAACGGCGACTGGCTGCTGGAAGAATATGCCAGCGACCCGACCGTGCTGGCGATCGACATGGGCGACGTTCCGGCGGAAGGCGAGCCACCAGCCCCGGCCGACGGCGCCCCGCAGCAACCGGCCGCGCCGGCTGCACCAACGCAGCCAGCGCCACCGAACCAGCCCGCGCTGCAGCAGGTCCCGCAACAGCAAGCCCCGGCAGGTACTTGAACATGCCGGGCCAAAGGGCTCCATCGTTCCGGCGCCGGCGCCTGCTCGGCGCCGCGGCAGCGCTGGCCTTCGCCCCCGCAGCCTGCGCGCACAGCGCGAGCCCGCATGTCCCGCGCATCTACATGATCCTGTTCCGCGGCGAGACCGACGTTGAAGCCGGCTTTCTCCAATGGTTCAAGGACAAGCGCCTGCAGCCTGAATTCGTGGTGCGCAGCGTTGACATGGACGCCTCTCGCGTGCCGGCCCTGCTCGAAGAAGCCCGCGCCTGGCATGCGGACCTGATCTACACCTGGGGCACGCCGGTAAGCTTGGCGGCGGCGGCCCGGGAATTTGACATTCCCATCGTGTTCACCATGGTCTCCGCACCGATCGCGGCCGGGCTGGTGCAAAACCTCGCCTCGTCCGGGCGCAACCTGACCGGCGTCAGCCACGTGGTGCCGGCGCGCCAGCAAATGGCCGCCATCCGCAGCTACCGCCGTTTCGACCGCATCGCAGCAATCTTCAATCCCAACGAAGTGAACGCACGGGTCGCCATGCGCGAAATGCGCGCCGAAGCAGAGCGGGTGGGCGCCGAATTCACCTCCCATCCGCTTCCGCTGGACGCGCAAGGGCAGCCGCGCGCCGACGTGATTCCGGACCTGCTGGCGGACCTGGCGGAACACAGGGCGCAGTTGCTTTATATTGGCCCCGACAGTTTCATCGCTTCGCAGCGCATCCTGGTCACGGAAGCCGCCCTGGCGCTTGGCCTGCCGGTATTTTCCGCCGCTGAAGTGGCGCTGCGCGACGGCAGCGCCCTGTTTGGCCTGGTCGCCGGATATGCGAACGTGGGACGCCTGACTGCCCATAAAGCGGCCCAGATCCTGTACCATCGCGTCAAGGCTGCCGCGCTTCCGATCGAAACGCCGGGCAGCTACTCTTACCTCGTCAACATGGACGTGGCACGCCAGCTCGGCATGATGCCGCCGGCCCGCGTGCTGCAGTTTGCGGAGCAAATCAAATGATCCCGCTGTCGCCGCCGGTATTGCAGCAGATGACCATGGGCCTGGCCTATGGATTGACAGACGTCGGCACTGTACGCCCCAGCAACCAGGACAACCTGCTCCTGCTGCCGGACTTGCACCTTGTTGCCGTCGCCGACGGCATGGGCGGCCATGTCGGCGGCGACATCGCGAGCACCGAAGCCTTGCTGCTGGTGTGGAAGCACCTGCGCGCCCAGCATGTACCGGGCAGCGATGCCGAGGCGCTGCGCCAGCTGCATGAGGCAGTCCTGTTTGCCAACACCACCCTGTTCCGCAACAATGCGGCCGCTGGCCTGGCAGATGGCTATGGCATGGGGACGACGCTGACAGGCATGTGGCAGCCGCACGCAGACGGTCCAGCCTTCATTTTCCACGTCGGCGACAGCCGCATCTACCGCTACCGCAACGGGCAACTGGTCCAGCTTACGCACGACCAGACCCTGTACCAGCAGGCGCTGGAAGCCGGCATGAAGGGCATCCTGCCGCCGCGCAACCTGCTGCTGCAGGCGATCGGGCCGGGCGAAGAGGTGCGGCCGGACGTGTTCTCGCATAAGCCGGCCCCGGGCGACCTTTACCTGTTGTGCAGTGACGGCTTGTATGGCGCCTCGGAGCAGGAGTCCCTGTCCGCGCTGCTGTCCCAGGCCGGACCGGATAACCTGCCAGAAACCTGTGCCGCCCTGGTCGAAAAAGCCAAGCAGGATGGCAGCCGCGATAACATCACGGCCATCCTGTTGCTTTACCCGGCCTGAAATATTCCCCTTCGCCAACGAAATACCGCTTCCGCGCGCCTTCTACGCAACAAAGTGCTTTGGCACTGAAGGAACCCACCGTGCTAATTCAGCGATGTTGTCGCGCGCCGCGCCGCCGATGCTAGATTGGGCTCTCCAACAACCCATCAGCACAGGAGGCTTTATGAAGAAGTTCGTCCGGCAGCTGCTCTCGGTACTGTTCATCGCGATCACCGCAATCGTCGCAATCCCCGCTTCCGCAACCGGCTACACGCAAACCCGTTACCCCATCGTCCTGGTCCACGGCCTGTTCGGCTTCGACAGCCTGGGCCCGCTCGAATACTTTTACGGCGTTCCCGGCGCGCTGCGCAGCGGAGGGGCGCGGGTCTATGTGACGTCGGTTTCGGCGGCCAACAGCACGGAAGTGCGCGGTGAACAGCTCCTGTTCCAGGTGCGCCAGATCCTGGCGGCTACGGGGGCGGAAAAGGTCAACCTGATTGGCCATAGCCACGGCGGCCCGACCTCGCGCTATGTGGCCTCGGTGCGGCCGGACCTGGTGGCCTCGGTGACCAGCATCGGCGGCGTGAACAAGGGCTCGAAGGTGGCGGACGTGCTGGTGGGCGCGGCCCCGGACCTGGTCTACAGTGTCGGCAACGCGCTGGGCGGCTTCCTCGGCCTGATTTCCGGCAGCCCGCCGCTGCCCCAGGACGCCTACGCGGCGGCCCAGTCGCTCAGCACTGCCGGCACCGCGACTTTCAATGCCCGCCATCCCGCCGGCCTGCCGACGACAAGCTGCGGCGAAGGCGCGCACCAGGCCAACGGCGTGTATTACTTCTCCTGGAGCGGCGCCACGCCTTATACCAACGTCTTCGATCCCGCCGATCCCTTCCTCGCAATCACTTCGATCGCCTTTGGCGGCGCCAAAAACGATGGCCTGGTCGCGAGCTGCTCATCCCACCTCGGCCGCGTGATCCGCGACGACTACTGGATGAACCACCTCGACGAAGTCAACCAGATGGTCGGCATCACCCACCTGTTCGAGACCAGCCCGGTGACGCTGTTCCGCCAGCACGCCAACCGCCTGCAAGGAATGGGCCTGTGAGCGCCCGCGGCCGGGCGGGCTTGATGGCATTCGCGCTGGCCGCAAGCGGCGCGCTCGCACTCTGGGCGACTGGCGGCAGCACGCCGCCAGCGCAATCGCCCGTGGCCGCCGCGCCGCCTATGCCGCAGGGGACCGGTCCGGCGCCGGTCCCCTTCGTTCCCTCCATGGCCGGCACCGAGCCGGACGGCCGGCTGGGCGCCGCCGGCGACGCGCTGAAGGTCGACGCCGAATTGCGCCACCTGTTCGACTACTACCTGTCCGCGCTGGGCGAAGCGGAGCTGCCGGCCATCCGCGCCGGCATCGAGCAAGAGCTGGCGCGGCGCCTGAAGCCCGCTGCGGCGGCCGAAGCCAGGCGCCTGCTTGGCCAATACCTGGCCTACAAACGCGCCCTGGCCGAGGCAGGCCAGGACGTGAACGCGCCCGCTGCCGGCACCGCATTCGCCGCCGCCGCCCGCCAGCGCCTGCTCGCCATGCAGGAGCTGCGCAAGCGCTATTTCAGCCCGGCCGAAGCCGCCGGCCTGTTCGGCGATACCGATGCCCGCGACCAGGATGCCATCGCCCGCCTGGAACTGGTGGACGACAAGTCGCTGACGCCCGCCCAGCGCCGGCAAAAGCTGGCAGAGCTGGACCGCAAGCTGCCGCCCGCCCTGCAGGAAGAGCGGGCCGCCCCGCAGCGCGTGCTGAACCTGGAACAGCAGGTCGAAGCCGCCCGCAATGGCGGCGCCAGCGAAGACGATATCTTCCGGCTGCGCGCAGCAGCATTCGACCCGCAAGCCGCCAACCGGCTGGCCCAACTCGACCGCGAACAGGCCGCCTGGCTGCGCCGGATCGCCGCCTACCGTGCTGCCAGCGCCGGCCTGGGCGAAAACCAGGCTGCAATCCAGCAGCTGCGTGATAATCTTTTTACATCATCGGAACAAAAACGGCTGGGCGCCTACGAATAGGTGCTTGCACTATAATGTGGGGCCAGCATATTAGTGTCTCCTCAGTTAGCGCCACGTTTGCATGCCCTTCGACTTCAAAAAAGCACTTCCCAAGCCCGGCAACCGCTTCGCGTTGCCCAATTTGTTCGGCTCCGGTGACGCCTACGCGCTGGCGCAAACGGCACTCGAATTGAAAGCACGCGGCCAGATGCTGGCCGTGGTCGTGGCCCAGGCCAGCGACGGCCAGCGCCTGCTGGCCGAAATCCCCTGGTTCGCCAATGGCGGCCTGCGCTGCCACCTTCTGCCCGACTGGGAAACCCTGCCTTACGACGCCTTCTCGCCGCACCAGGACCTGGTATCCGAGCGCCTGGCAACCCTGCATGAGATCCAGACCGGCCAGTGCGACGTGGCCATCATTCCTGCCACCACCGCGCTGGTGCGCATGGCGCCGCCCTCTTTCCTGGCCGCCTACACCTTCTTCTTCAAGCAGGGCGAATCGCTGGACGAGGCCAAACTGAAGTCGCAACTGACCCTGGCCGGCTACACCCACGTCAGCCAGGTGATGTCGCCCGGCGAATATTCCGTGCGCGGCGGCCTGATCGACCTGTTCCCGATGGGTTCCGCCCTGCCGTACCGCCTGGACCTGTTCGGCGACACCATCGAAACCATCCGCACTTTCGACGCCGACACCCAGCGCTCGCTGTATCCGGTCAAGGAAGTGCGCCTGCTGCCAGGCCGCGAATTCCCGATGGACGAAGCATCGCGCACCGCTTTCCGCAGCCGCTGGCGCGAGACTTTTGAAGGCGACCCGTCGCGCGCCGTGGTCTACAAGGACATCAGCAGCGGCATCGCCTCCGCCGGTATCGAATACTACCTGCCGCTGTTCTTCGACGAAACCGCGACCTTCTTCGACTACCTGCCGGCAGAAGCCAGCGTGGCAATGGTGGGCGATATCGACGCCGCCATCAAGCGCTTCTGGGCCGACACAGAATCGCGCTACAAATTCCTGAAGGCCGACCGCGAGCGCCCTATCCTGCCGCCGCAGGACATCTTCCTCGGCGACGAACAATTCTTCGTGCTGGCCAAGCCGCATCCGCGCATTGCCATCTCGCGCGACATGTCGCTGCCGTCGTCTGAACTGTCGGCGCCGATCCCGAACATCGCCGTCAACCGCCACCTGGACGACCCGCTGACCAACCTGCGCGCCTACCTGATGCAGTCCGGCCGGCGCATGATGATCTGCGCCGAAACCAACGGCCGCCGCGAAACGCTGCAGCAGTACTTCGCCGAGTTCGACCTGTCGCCAGCCCTGGTCGAAGGCTTCGACGGCTTCCTGGCCAGCGACGCCAGGCTGGTGCTGGGCGTCGCGCCCCTGCACGCCGGCTTCGAACTGGACGACGGCATCGCCTTTATCACTGAAACCGAGCTGTATGCCGGCAGCGGCCGCCGCGCCGGCCGCAAGAAACAGGAAGCGGTCACGCAAGTCGAATCGATGGTGCGCGACCTGTCCGAACTCAAGATCGGCGACCCGGTAGTACACATCAACCACGGCATCGGCCGTTATATGGGCCTGGTCAGCATGGACCTGGGCGAAGGCGAGACCGAATTCCTGCACCTGGAATATGCCAAGGAGAGCAAGCTGTACGTGCCGGTGTCGCAGCTGCACGTGATCTCGCGCTACTCCGGCGCCTCGCCGGACGACGCACCGCTGCACACCCTCGGTTCCGGCCAGTGGGACAAGGCCAAGCGCAAAGCCGCCGAACAGGTACGCGACACTGCCGCCGAATTGCTCAACCTGTACGCCCGCCGCGCCGCGCGCCAGGGCCACTCGTTCGAATACTCCTCGCACGACTACGAACGCTTCGCCGACAGCTTCGGCTTCGACGAAACGCCGGACCAGGCAGCCGCCATCGGCAACGTGATCAAGGATATGACCTCCGGCAAGCCGATGGACCGCCTGGTATGCGGGGACGTCGGCTTCGGCAAGACCGAAGTGGCGCTGCGCGCGGCCTTCATCGCCGTCATGGGCGGAAAGCAGGTTGCCCTGCTGGCGCCAACCACGCTGCTGGCCGAGCAGCACGCCCAGACCTTCGCCGACCGCTTTGCCGACTGGCCGGTGCGCATCGCCGAAATGTCGCGCTTCCGCACCGGCAAGGAAATCGCCAACGCCATCAAGGGCATGCAGGACGGCACGCTGGACATCGTGATCGGCACCCACAAGCTGCTGTCGGACGACGTCAAGTTCGACCGCCTCGGCCTGGTCATCATCGACGAAGAACACCGCTTTGGCGTGCGCCAGAAGGAAGCGCTGAAATCGCTGCGCGCCGAAGTCGACGTGCTGACCCTGACCGCCACGCCGATCCCGCGCACGCTCGGTATGGCGCTGGAAGGCTTGCGCGACTTCTCCGTGATCGCCACCGCGCCGCAAAAGCGACTGGCCATCAAGACTTTTGTGCGCAGCGAGAACGACTCCATCATCCGCGAAGCCGTGCTGCGAGAATTGAAGCGCGGCGGCCAGGTCTACTTCCTGCACAACGAAGTCGAAACCATCCAGAACCGCCTGGCCAAGCTGACGGAAATGCTGCCCGAAGCGCGCATCGCCGTCGCCCACGGCCAGATGCACGAACGCGACCTGGAAAAAGTGATGCGCGACTTCGTGGCGCAGCGCTACAACATCCTGCTCTGTACCACGATTATCGAAACCGGTATCGACGTGCCGACCGCGAACACCATCATCATGCACCGCGCCGACAAGTTCGGCCTGGCACAGCTGCACCAGCTGCGCGGCCGCGTGGGCCGTTCGCACCACCAGGCATACGCCTACCTGCTGGTGACCGACGTGCAAGGCCTGACCAAGCAGGCGCAGCGCCGCCTCGACGCCATCCAGCAGATGGAAGAACTGGGCTCCGGCTTCTACCTCGCGATGCACGACCTGGAAATCCGCGGCGCAGGCGAAGTGCTGGGCGAAAACCAGTCCGGCGAAATGCTGGAAGTCGGCTTCCAGCTCTACACCGACATGCTGAACGAAGCAGTGCGCGCACTGAAGGCCGGCAAAGAGCCCGACCTGGCCGCACCGCTTGCCACAACCACCGAAATCAACCTGCACACGCCAGCCCTGCTACCAGCGGACTTCTGCGGCGACGTGCACGAACGCCTGTCGATCTACAAACGCCTGGCCAATTGCGAAACCCAGAACGCAATCGACGACCTGCAAGAGGAGCTGATCGACCGCTTCGGCAAACTGCCCGATTCCGCCAAGGCCCTGGTGGAAACCCACCGCCTGCGCATCGCCGCCAAGACCGTCGGCATCGTCAAGATCGATGCCCACACCGAAGCGGTCAACCTGCAGTTCATGCCCAAGCCGCCGATCGACCCGATGCGCATCATCCACCTGATCCAGAACCAGCGCCACATCAAGCTGAACGGACAGGACAAGCTCAAGATCACAGCGAACATGCCTGACCTGGCGGCCCGCGTGAACCAGATCAAGACCGCCATCAAACAATTGACATGAACAACGACATGACCATGAACCTTGTGCTGCAGGGCGTCGGCGACTGCGCCGCCCGCCTGCAGCGCATTGCCGCCCTGACTGCGCCGAAAAACGTGGTAACCGTTTCCGACAACGCCCTGCGCTGCGAAGGAATCAGCTTCACGCCAGCGCTGCGCCAAACCATCGAGATCGCAGCCCAGGCAGCCCAGCTCGACGCCACCTACATGATGGGCGTGCGCCGCCTGGACGAATTCAAGCTGGTGGCGATGGATATGGACTCGACCCTGATCACCATCGAATGCATCGACGAAATCGCCGACATGCAGGGCCTGAAGCCGCAAGTCGCCGAAATCACCGAAGCCGCCATGCGCGGCGAACTCGATTTCTCCGAAAGCCTGCGCCGCCGCGTAGCGCTGCTGGAAGGCCTTGACGCCTCCGCCCTGGAGCGCGTCTACAACGAACGCCTGCGCCTGTCGATGGGCGCCGAAGAGATGCTGAAAGCCGTGCAAGCCGCCGGCCTGAAAACCCTGCTGGTATCAGGCGGCTTCACCTTCTTCACCGAACGCCTGAAAACCCGCCTCGGCCTGGACTTCACCCGCGCCAACGAACTGGAAATCGTCGACGGCAAGCTGACCGGCAAAGTGATCGGCGAGATCGTCGACGCCACAGTCAAGCGCAGCACCGTCGAACACGTCTGCGCTGCCATCGGCATCCTCCCCGAGCAAGCCATCGTCATGGGCGACGGCGCCAACGACCTGAAGATGATGGGCATTTCCGGCCTGTCCGTCGCCTTCCGCGCCAAGCCCGTGGTCCGCGAACAAGCCAACGTCGCCCTCAACTTCGTCGGCCTGGACGGCATCCTCAACCTGCTAGCGCATTAAAAGTCGGGGTCAGGTCTGGCAATCCGCCATCCTTTTCGCATTACGGAAAAGATGTCCGATTGCCAGACCTGACCCCGGCTTTCGATCTGCGTCCGACTCAAAATAGCTCATCCAGCATCAAATGAAATTGCAGTTTTGATGGATCAGGATCGTGCACGCCATATTGCGCCAGAAATCGTCTCTGGAGCGGCGTGCCGAACTCTCCAAGACAATTCCAGGCGATGGCAAGATCCTGGTAGCGATCAGCGATGCCGGCCCGGCCGGCGTCAATGCAGCCAACGACTTTCCCGTCCTGCAGGAGAATGTTATCCAGTGAGAAGTCACCGTGGGTGACGACTGGATCAGGCGCGAGCGGCAGCAGACTTTGCATGGCACCCCAAACCTGTTCAGCAGTCCAGCCTTCGCGATCCTCATCGAAATCGTCTTCGTCCACCAGGTTTGCATCGATGCGTGCTCGCGCACGGAGCAGTCGATATTCGTGATTGCTTGTGAACGGGCAGTCACCGATCGGGATTGCGTGTAGCCGCCGCAGAAACTTCGCAATGGCGTCGACGATCGCGATGCGGTGATCCGGACACGACGCCATGACCTGGTAGGCGCTTTCTCCGGGCACCTCAGACATCAGTAGCCATGCCTCATTGGAAGTGCGAACGAAATGCACGACTTTCGGCACGGGCACATGTCCGCCCAGCCAGCGTAGTCTCGCCATTTCGTCACTTATATCGTCTGCGAGTACACCTTCGCCATACTTCAAAAACATGTCAGGAGTCCCCTCCTTACCGCAAAGGCGGTAGACCGCCCCCCCAGATTGACCAACAGTATTAGGCACCCACTCGTACCCCTCCAATTCGGCAGGGATGTTTGGAGGAAGTCGAAGCGGATGACAAGCCTCGTTGGAATTCATTGCGATCAATCGTCTCCCCTTCTCGCCTAGTCGATCTCAAAAGCTTCTTCATTGCCGTAGTCATTCAGGGCCATGGACTCGACGATATAAGCCAATCGCTGCATCGGATCGTCGGCTTCCTGGTACCAATGGACGATGACGTAGCGCCGCACCGCACGCTGGAAATCCTCGTCCCAAACCAGCTTGGCCGACCACCGTTCGTTGGGTGCCCAGCGTCCAGTGTCTTTAGGAAGCACAGCGATTTCCTGTTCGAGCAACTCCAGGCCATACACAAATTGGCCCCGCCCTTCCATGACCTTCTTTTCCTGAAGCAGTCGGAACCGACGTGCCAGGTACGGCGTACCTTCCAGCATCCCGGCATATGCGTCGTAGCCACGAATGAAGTCGATTTTGGCCACGACTCCGACCGAATCCTTAAGCTTTCTCATAAAACTGCTTACGAAGTAATCTTAGTGTCAGGGTTGGCACTTCGTCGAAACACCAGGTCGCCGGGTGCAAAGCTATAAAGCGGGCTCGCCGGAAGTTTCGACTCAATGTAGCCGCAACGGCGCAGCAGCGACTGGCCAGGCCACGAAGGCGTGCGAAATAATGTAAACATAACGGTGATCCGGTCGTCAGTTACGCTACGATGCCACGTTGACGTAGCGAGGCAATTTCCGCAGTCGTCATGCCCAACACAGACAGCACGCTGTCGGTGTGCTCACCCAGCGTCGGTCCCTGCCAGCGCACTTCGCCAGGCGTCTCAGAGAGCTTGGGCACGATGCCCGGCATCTTCACATGCACGCCATCCGGCAACTCGGTATCCAGCAGCATATCGCGCGCCTGGTAATGCGGGTCGGCGACGATATCCTTTACCGAATAGATGCGGCCCGCAGGCACTTCGGCGCGCTCCAGTATTGCCAGTACTTCGTCGATCGTATGCGCCGAAGTCCAGCCGGCGATCGCAGCATCGATCAGCTTTTCCTGCGCCGCGCGGCCGTCGTTTTGCGCGAATTGGGGGTCTTCCGCCATGTCGGCGCGGCCGATTGCGTGCATCAGGCGCTTGTAGATCGGGTTGCTGTTACCGGCAATGACCACGTACGAACCGTCGCGCGTCGGGTAAGTATTGGAAGGTGCGATACCGGGCAACGCACCGCCGCTGCGCTCGCGCACATGGCCAAGCAGATCGTACTCGGGCACCAGGGATTCCATCAGGTTGAACACGCTCTCGACCAGCGACACATCAACCACCTGGCCATCGCCATTTCCCATTTTCACCCGCAGCACAGACATCAGCGCCCCCATCACGGCATGCAAGGAGGCCAGCGAGTCGCCAAGGCTTACGCCCACGCGTGCCGGCACGCCGCCCGCCTCGCCCGTGGTATAGCGAATCCCGCCCATCGCCTCACCAATGGCACCGAAGCCCGGCCGGTCCTTGTACGGGCCGGTCTGGCCGTAGCCGGAAATGCGCACCATGGTCAGCTTGGGATTCAGCGCATGCAGCACATCCCAGCCAAGGCCAAGCTTCTCGAGCGCGCCTGGCTTCATGTTCTCGATGAGCACATCGGCATCCGCGCACAATTGCTTGACCAGCGCGATGCCCTCCGGCGCCTTCAGGTTGATGGAGATGGACTTCTTGTTACGCGACTGCAGATACCACCACAGCGAGGTTCCTTTATGCAGCTTGCGCCATTTGCGGATCGGATCGCCCTCGCCCGGCGCCTCGATCTTGATCACTTCCGCCCCGAATTCCGCCATCAGCCGCGCCGCAAACGGCGCCGCAATCAGCGTTCCAATCTCGATAACTTTAATTCCCTGCAACGGACCCGCCATTTTGCCCACTCCTCTTGCAATTACATTATCATTAGCGCCAAGCTAATTATTCTAACCGGAGGAGAAAAATGCTGTACAAGGGAAGCTGCCATTGCGGCAATGTGAAATTTGAAGCAGAAGGCGATATCGAAGGGCTGGTAGCCTGCAACTGCTCCATCTGCCAGCGCAAAGGCGCATTGATGTGGTTCATTCCGCGCACCAGCCTGAAACTGCTGACGCCCGAAGAAGACCAGGCAAGCTACGTCTTCAACAAGCACGTGATCAAGCATCGCTTCTGCCCTAAGTGCGGCATCCACACCTACGGCGAGGGCACTGCTCCAAATGGCAGCGAAATGGCTGCCGTCAACGCTCGCGTACTGGAGGACATCGAACTGGACGCCTACCCTGTCCAGCATTACGACGGTCGCAAACTGTGAGGAGCCGATATGGCACAAGAACTCGTTTTCGATGACCAGACCCGTTCCGCCAAGGATTGGGCTTTCTGGCTTTACCTCGGCCACGGCCTGAGCGTGTTCTTCACGCTCGGGGCCGCGTCCTTTATTCCACTGATCTTGAACTACATCAAACGCGATGACAGCGCCGGCACCTTCGTCCACAGCCACCATGGCTGGATGATCCGCTCGTTCTGGTGGTACCTGGTGTGGATCGCCGTCGGCTGGCTCCTTTTCATCACCATTTTCGGCATTCCACTGGCCTGGCTGGTCTGGGTCGGAGCCTGGCTGTGGAAGATCTACCGCCTGATTCGCGGCATCACCGCCCTGAATAACAACGTCCCTGTCGGCAATTCATAAAGTGCGCAGGAAGGCCACCAGGTCGGCCTTCTCTGCCGCTGTCATTTTCGTCTCGAGGATCAGGTTGAAGAATTCCACCGTATCCTCGAGCGTCAACAACCGCCCGTCGTGCAGATAGGGTGGCGATTCCTTGATGCCCCTGAGCGGGAAAGTCTTGATCGGGCCGTCGCCCACCATCATCGCGCCCTT
This sequence comes from Pseudoduganella sp. R-43, assembly GCF_049913255.1. Lineage (NCBI taxonomy): Bacteria > Pseudomonadati > Pseudomonadota > Betaproteobacteria > Burkholderiales > Oxalobacteraceae > Pseudoduganella > Pseudoduganella sp. R-43. The sequence goes on along the minus strand of NZ_CP183988.1, from coordinate 3,375,724 downwards.
CACTTCGTGCGGTTTGAAGAAGCGCTCCGTGTGCAGGTTGTGCATCATGTTGTCGCTGTAATGCGGCGGCATATGGCAGGTGGCGCATTGGGCCTTGCCGAAGAAGAGCGCCTGGCCCCGCAGTTCCTGTTCATTGGCCTTGCGCGGATCGAGCTTGCCGGTCACGCCCAGCTTGGGCGCAGGTGGGAAATCCAGCAGTTCCTGGAACTCGGCCATGAAATGCACCTGGCTTCCGCGCTCAAGGACATTCACGCCCTTCTTGGTTGCGATCACGGGGTCGCCGTCGAAATACGCGGCCCGCTGCTCGAATTCCGTAAAGTCCTCCACCGATTTCAATGCGCGCTGTGAACCGAACAGCCGTTGCAGGTTCACGCCTCGCAGCGATGGCGTATCGATCCGGTGCCGGAATGCCTGCGGCCGCGCGTCGCCGGCCAGGTGGGTTGAGGCGTTGGTGTGTCCGTTCGCGTGACAGTCGAAGCAGGTTACGCCGCGGCTCGGACGTTCGGAGCGACGGTCTTCGGTCTGGTTGAACTGCTGCTGCGGGAACGGCGTCAGCAACAGGCGCAGGCCTTCAAGCTGCTTTGGATTCAGTATCCCGTTGAACATCTGGTGGAAATTGTCGATGGTCAGCAGCTTGCCCTTCGATACGTCGCCCAGGTCGGGACGCGTGGTCAGGAAGATCGGCGCCGGGAATTCCGGCAGCAGGTGGTCAGGGAAATCGAATGCCAGGTCGAAGCGATTCAGGTCGCGCTGCTCCTGTTTCTTGATTTCGTCGATGTGGAACTGCGGGAACAGCATGCCGCCTTCCGGATGATTCGGGTGCGGCAGCGGCAGGAAGCCATGCGGGTACAGGCCTTTCTCGCGGATTTCATCCGGGCTCATTGCGCCCAGCTTGTCCCAGGTGGCCCCGCGCGGCAGTTTGACCCGTATCCCCTCTTGCACCGGCTTACCGCGAAACATGGTGACGCCATTCGCCGGCTTGTTCGACAAGTCATACCGGCTCTCAAGAAAAGCCGCCTGTTCGCGCATCAGGCCTGCCCGCGCAGCCTTCATCCGTTCAAATGTAGTCTGGAAATCTTCCTTCGCCACCACGGGCATATAGCTGGATGGCGGCGCCGCAGAAATCAAACACGTAGCGCCACACAGCACGGCGCCTGCTGCAATCTTCAGAATTTGCATGACGGTCTCCCCTGCTTGATGTCCGACCAATGTAAGCAAGTAGAGATGATCGATCAATACGCGCACGCCATAGTATTGATCAATCGCATAGATAGCTAACTAGCTACATGGTTGCCAGCGCGCGCTCGATGTCGGCGATCAGGTCTTCGGGATCTTCGAGGCCGATGTTGAAACGCACCAGGGTGCCCTTCTCTTTCCAGTTCTTGCGCATGGCCTGGATGCGATAGGGGATGCACAGGCTGTGCGCGCCGCCCCAGCTGTAACCAATGCCGAACAGTTTGAGCGAGTCGACGAAACGGTCGGTTTGCTCTTCAGTGAATTTCTCGTCGAACAGCACGGAGAACAGGCCACCCGCGCCAGTGAAATCGCGCTTCCAGTTTTCGTGGCCGGGGCAATCTTCGAAGGCGGGGTGCAGCACTTTGCGGATTTCCGGACGGGCCTTCAGCCAGCTTGCAACCTTGCGCGCGGAGGCGTCGTGGGTCTCGAAGCGGATCTTCAACGTCGGCAGGTTGCGCAACACGAGGTAGGTATCGTCGGCGCTGACGCCCATGCCCAGGCGCATGTGGGCCATGCTGAGGCGCTCGTGCAACAGCGGATCGCGCGTGACCAGGGCACCCATCAACACGTCGGAGCCGCCCGACTGGTATTTGGTCAGCGCCTGCATCACGATGTCGACGCCGAGGTCGAAACCGCGCAGGGCCAGGCCGGCGGACCAGGTATTGTCGAGTGCGACCAGCACGCCCTTCTGCTTGGCCGCGTCGCAGATCGCGCGCAGGTCAGGCACTTCCATCGATACAGAGCCGGGGGCTTCGGTCCAGATCAGGCGTGTGTTGGGCTGAATCAGCTCTGCGATGCCGGCGCCGATCATGGGGTCGTACAAGCGCGCGGTGATGCCGAAATCGGCGGTCAGCCATTTGCCGAGATCGCGGTTGGGACTGTAGACGTTATCGGGCAGCAGCACATCGTCGCCGGATTTCAGCAGTGCGAAGTCGCACATGGCGATGGCGGCGAGGCCGCTGGGGGCCAGCAGGCAGTGCTGGCCGCCTTCGATTTCAGCCAGGCGCGCTTCGAGGGTGAAGGTGGTGGGCGTGCCGTGCAGGCCGTAGGTATAGGCGTTCTTTTCTTTCCAGTCGCCGGAACGCATGGCGGCGACGTTCTTGAACAGGACCGTGGACGCGTGGTGGATCGCGCTGGGGAAGGCGGCGAAGCCTTCGGGCGGCACGTAGTCCGTGTGGATGATCTGGGTTTGGAGGTGCTTTTTGGAGGTCATGGCACCTATTCTAGCCAAAACCGGTAAACCAGTGTCAGACCCAAGGGTCTGACACTCTCGGCTCAGCCGGTATCAGTTTGCTTGTGCGCTTTTGACCCGCGGCCGCTGAACAGACTGGGTCTGACCCTTGGGTCGGACCCTGGTTTACCGGTTTTACTGCGCTTCACCCCACAAGTCGTGAGCATCGGCAGTGGTGATCTCAACATCGTAGAACTGGCCAACCGCCAGCTTCTTCTTCGGATCAAACGGACGCTTGACGTGCACCACGCCATCAATCTCCGGCGCATCCGCAGCCGAACGGCCAATCGCACCGCTAGGCGTCAGCTCATCGATCAGCACCTTCACGGTCTTGCCAACCTTGGCCTTCAGCCGGTTGCGCGAAATCTCTTCCTGCAGCAGCATCACGCGGCCGCGGCGCTCTTCGCGCACTTCATCCGGCACCGGATTCGCCAGCTCATTCGCAGTAGCACCTTCCACCGGCGAGTATGCGAAGCAACCCAGGCGGTCGATCTGCGCTTCCTTCAGGAAGTCCAGCAGGTACTCGAATTCAGCCTCGGTCTCGCCAGGGAAACCGGCGATAAAGGTCGAACGAATCACCAGCTCAGGATTCATCTCGCGCCATTTCAGGATGCGCTCCAGGTTCTTCTCGCCGGAAGCCGGACGCTTCATGCGCTTCAGCACATCCGGATGCGCGTGCTGCAGCGGAACGTCCAGGTAAGGCAGGACATGGCCGTCGCCCATCATCGGAATGATTTCATCCACGTGCGGGTAAGGATAAACATAGTGCAGGCGCACCCACGCGCCGTACTGCCTGGCCAGCTCGCCCAGAGCTTGGGTCAGCTGGGTCATATGGGTCTTCACCGGACGGCCATTCCAGAAACCGGAGCGGAACTTCACGTCCACGCCGTAAGCGGAAGTATCCTGCGAGATCACCAGCAGTTCCTTCACGCCGGCCTTGAACAGGTTCTCCGCTTCCAGCATCAGTTCAGCGATCGGGCGCGACACCAGGTCGCCGCGCATCGAAGGGATGATGCAGAACGAGCAGCGGTGGTTGCAGCCTTCGGAAATCTTCAGGTAAGCGTAATGCTTGGGGGTCAGCTTGATGCCCTGCGGCGGCAGCAGGTCGATGAACGGCTCGTGCGGCTTAGGCAAGTGGGTATGCACCTGTGCCATCACCTCGCCCACGGCATGCGGGCCGGTCACGGCCAGCACCTTCGGGTGCACCTTCTGGATGATGTCGTCGCCGTCCTTGTCCTTCTTGGCGCCCAGGCAGCCGGTCACGATCACCTTGCCGTTTTCAGCCAGCGCTTCGCCGATGGCATCCAGCGATTCCTGCACGGCGGCGTCGATGAAGCCGCAGGTGTTCACGATCACGAGGTCGGCGCCGTCGTAGGACTTGGCGGTTTCATAGCCTTCGGCGCGAAGCTGGGTCAGGATCTGTTCGGAGTCGACCAGCGCCTTAGGGCAGCCGAGGGAAACAAAACCTACTTTTGGAGCTGGTGCGCCGTCGGCGGGAGTGATGCGGGTGATTTGCTTGGATTGCATGGCAGAGTGCTGATGATGATTCAGGGCAATCCACCATTATAGCAAAAGAGGGGCTGGACGCCCCTCTTTTTGGCCTTACTTTTTATCTGTTGGCGGTGCAGCAAACGGGAAAGTGCCGAAGATATTCTTGCTCTGGTTTTGCATTTGCTCCTGCATTTGCACAAACAGGCTCTTCGACTGGTCGATGTAGTTATTCATCATGCCCTGCATGATAGGCGCTTGCACATTCATAAACTGGGTCCACATTTCGGGGCTGAAAGTCTTGCCATCGAAAGTTGCAGCGCCTTGCGTGAATTTGCGCTGGATATCGGTAAATGCCTGGATATTCTTTTCCAGGTAAGAACCCATCATGCCTTGCATTGCATGGCCGTAGAAACGGATGATTTGTGCAAGTACATCCGTAGAGAACATCGGAACGCCGCTCGCCTCTTCTTCCAGGATGATCTGGAGCAGGATGCTGCGGGTCAGGTCTTCATTGGTCTTGGCGTCGACGACCGTGAATTCCTCGGCATCCAGCACGAGCTGTTTAACGTCCGTCAGCGTAATGTAGGAACTGGTCTGGGTATCGTAAAGACGGCGATTTGGGTATTTCTTAATCAAACGTTCAGTACTTTTCTTTGCACTACTCATCGCTGTGTCCCGTTGATAATATTTGCTAGCCCATTATAGGGCGAAAAAAAAGCTTTTGGCACGACAATATTGCATTGCAACTTAACGTTACCAAAAATCAATCAGCCTTAGCTTTTACATATCGCCCAGGTGCCGCCTCAATTGGTTCGTATCTGGTATTACCCAGCTTGGTGCGCGCCTTGACGCCCTTGCCGCCGTGCGCCGCCAGGAATTCCGACCACTCGCCCCACCAGCTTCCCGGATGCTCGGCCGCGCCGCTGAACCACTCTTCATGCGAGGCCGGGCGGGCGTCATTGGTCCAGTAGCTGCGCTTTTTCTTGGCGGCCGGATTGATTACGCCGGCGATATGGCCGGAGGCGCCCAAGATGAACTTGTTCAGCTCGGGATTCTTGTTGTTCAGGATCCTGGTCGACAGGTAGGCCGAGTTCCATGGCACGATGTGGTCTTCGCGCGAAGCGTAGATGAAAGCTGGCGCCTGGATTTTCGACAAGTCGACTTTTTCGCCCGCCACGGTCAGCTTGCCCGGCACTTTCAGGCTGTTTTCCAGGTAGGTGTTGCGCAGGTACCAGCAGAACATCGGGCCTGGCAGGTTGGTCGAGTCGGAATTCCAGTACAGCAGGTCAAACGGCGGCGGCTCATTGCCCTTCAGGTAGTTGGACTGCACGTAATTCCACACCAGGTCGTTCGGGCGCAGGCTGGAGAAGGTACTGGCCAGGTCGCGGCCCGGCATCAGGCCGCCCGACTTCAGGGTCTGCTCACGCAATTGCACCTGCGGTTCGTCGACGAAGACGTTCAGCACGCCGGTGTCGCTGAAATCGAGGAAGGTGGTCAGCAGCGTGATGCCGGCCGCCGGCTGTTCGCCGCGCGCCGCCAGCACCGCCAGTGCTGTCGACAGCAAGGTCCCGCCGACGCAGAAGCCGAGCACATTGAGCTTGTCCTGCTTCGTGATGTCGCGGGCGATGTTGATCGCGTTGATCACGCCTTTCTCGATATAGTCATCCCAGGTGGTGCCGGCCAGCGACTGGTCGGGATTGCGCCAGGAGACCAGGAACACGGTATTGCCCTGCTCCACCGCATAACGCACCAGGGAATTCTCCGGTTGCAGGTCGAGGATGTAGTATTTGTTGATGCAAGGCGGCACCATCAGCAAGGGCCGCTCATGCACGGTCTTGGTCAGCGGCGTGTACTGGATCAGCTGGAACAGCTCGTTTTCGAACACTACCTGGCCTTCGGTCGTGGCCAAGTTGCGGCCTACTTCGAACGCTTTCTCGTCGGACAGGGAAATATGGCCCTTCTGGATATCGCCCAGCAGGTTGGCCAAGCCCTTGGTCAGGCTTTCGCCCTTGGTCTCGATCAGCTTCTGGTGCGCTTCCGGGTTCGTCGCCAGGAAGTTGGCCGGCGACATGGCATCGACCACCTGCTGGACGGCGAAGCGGATTTTCTGTTTCTGGTGAGGGCTCGCGTCAACGGCTTCCGCCATTTGCATGAGGAATTTGCTATTTAGCAGGTATGATGCCGCATTGAACGCGGACACCGGATTGCCCTGCCAGGCTTCGGACGAAAAGCGGCGGTCCTTCAGGGAAGGCGCCTTACCGGCCAGGAATTCCTGCCACAGCGCGCCGAACTCGCCCATATACTCGTTACGCAGCTGCTCCATCGCCTCCGGGCGGACGGTTGCACCTGCATCGCGCAGCAGGGCGGCGCCTGGGACAGCATCCATCTCCGGCATCATCTTGAACCAGGATTGCCATTGCTGAGGATCGCTGATTTGCGTCATCCATGCGTTTGCGAAGGCTTGCGGGTCGGGCATGTTCATTTTTTGAGTCCGTTAAAAATACAATTTTGGAAAAAAATGTTGATTGTTGCTGTTGCCTGGCTCTACGTCACAATCCTGATGGCTTTCACGGAACCAACCGTGGTCGCGGGCATCATGACCTTCCTGCTGTATGGCCTGTTGCCATTAGGAATACTATTTTATCTAACAGGCGGCAAACGCCGCAAACGCAAACGGGCAGCCGAAGCCGCCCGTCGCAATGAACCACCTACTCCTTGATCCAGATCAAACTCGCCTGCCTTCCAGTGACCTTGTCCCTGCGGTAGGAATAGAAGCGGCTGGCGTCGGTGACTGTACATAAATCGCCGCCGCTGACATCTGTTACGCCGACCCGGCGCAGCGCAAGCCGGGCCAGTGCGTAAATATCCGCCAGGTATTTGCCAGGCTGTTCCGGCCGCGCCACGAAGGCGGCACGCACGGCAGCCTCGCCCGCCGCCCGTTCGCCCGCCGAAGCAGCACCGGCCAGGAAGGTTGCCAACACCTCCTCGCCGACCTCGAATTCTTGCGGACCGATTGCCGGGCCAAGCCAGGCGATGATCTCGCCTTCGCCGGCCTCGGCGCGCATGGCGTCGACCGTCGCCTCGAGCACGCCGCCCGCCAGGCCACGCCAGCCCGCATGGGCTGCGCCCACGACCGTGCCGGCCCGGTCGGTGAACAGCACCGGCAGGCAGTCCGCCGTCTGGATGGCGCACACTGCGCCCGGCATGGCCGCGATACTGGCATCGGCCTCCGGGGTGCTGCCGCGCCCCAGGCGATCCGCACGCACGACCGCCGCACCATGCACCTGCGACAGCCACGCCGGCTCCGTCGGCAAGCGCCCGCGCAGGATTGCCCGGTTGAACGCGACATTCGATGGATCGTCGCCGACATGAACACCCAGGTTCAGGCCGCCGCCACTGGTAGCGATGGCCTGCGGGCCCGGCCCATAAGGATCGGGGCTCACGCCGCCGCGCCGCGTGGTACAGACAAAACCGATATTGGCCGGAGCACCGGGCCAGTCAGGCACCAGCCATTGCGCTCCCTGGAAAGATTGCTGCATTATTCGTCGTCGAATTCGTCGTCGTAGATATCGTAGTCTTCAAACTCCCCGTGCGTCGCCGCGGCGGCCGACAGTACCGACTCGTCCGGCTCCTCGATGCCGGCCCGGTCCATCAGCTCCTTGAAGTCATCCGCCAGCGGCACTACCCATTCCATCTGTTCGCCGGTCGCAGGGTGCACCAGGCCGAGGCGGCGCGCCTGCAGCGCCTGGCGCGGGAACACGCTGGCCATATGCTGCTTGCCGTAGACCTGGTCGCCGATCAGCGAGAAGCCCAAATGCGCCATGTGCACGCGGATCTGATGGGTGCGGCCTGTCTCCAGGCGGCACTGCACCAGCGATACCGGACGGCCGTCCAGCACGCCTTCGGCCAGGCGCTGATAATGGGTAATCGCCGGTTTCGAGCCCATGCTGGTCGACACCGCCATTTTCACGCGATCCTTCTGGTCGCGGCCCATGGACGCATCGATGGTGCCGCTCATGCGCGGAGTGCCCCAAACGATGCACCAGTACACGCGCTTCACGGTACGCGCTTGCAGTTGGCGCACCAGGTCGGTCTGGGTCGGCAAGTCCTTGCCGACTACCATCAGGCCGCTGGTATCCTTGTCGAGGCGGTGCACGATGCCGGCGCGCGGCACGCCGCCCAGTTGCGGCCAACGGTGCAGCAAGCCATTCAGCATGGTGCCGGACCAGTTGCCGGCGCCCGGATGGACCACCAGGCCTGCCGGTTTATTGATCACCAGCAGGTTATCGTCTTCGAAAACGATATCCAGCGGCACGTCTTCCGGGGTGAATGCCACGTCTTCCGGCGCCGGCTGGGGGATGACCAGGATCTTTTCATCGCCATACACGGTGGCGCGCACTTTGGCCGGCTTGCCGTCGACGGTAATATGGCCCTCTTCAATCCAGGATTGCAGGCGGCCGCGCGAAAACTGGGGCACCATGCGCGCCACCACCTTGTCCAGGCGCTCACCGCAATCGGATTTACTCAGTTCGAGTTCGATCGGCGCGAGGGGATCGGCCGTTAAATCACCTTCAAAATCGGCGTCAAAATCGTTATCAGGCACTTGTTCTGCCGAATTCATCTCAGGTTTCAATATCACAGCATTCCCATCGGCTATAATCAGCCAAGTTTAGTATTTTGGTTAACGATTCCTTGCACATCAACATGCAAAAAAAATTATCAGTAGTTGCAGCAACAGTCGTACTGTTTAGTTTGTCAGCTTGTGGCCTGTTACCAGAACGTGCAGACGAGACTCGAGGCTGGTCCGCAACGAAATTATACTCGGAGGCCAAGGATGAACAGGCTAGCGGCAACTATGAACGTGCCGTCCAGCTCTTCGAACGCCTTGAATCCAGCTACCCGTTCGGCACGTATGCGCAGCAGGCGCAAATGGAAATCGCTTATTCCCACTACAAGGCGCAAGACCAGGCCCAGGCGCTGGCAGCCGTGGAGCGCTTCATCAAGCTGCACCCGAACCATCCGAACGTTGACTACATGTACTACCTGCGCGGCCTGGTGAATTTCAACGATTCGATCGGCTTGCTGAACTTCCTGTATGAGCAGGACCCGGCGGAACGCGACCCGAAAGCAACGCGCGAAGCGTTCGCCGCCTTCAAGGCACTGGTTGAAAAGTTTCCCGAAAGCAAATACACGCCGGACGCCATCGATCGCATGAAGTACCTGATCAACGCGATGGCCAAGTATGAAGTCTATGTGGCGCGTTATTACTACCGCCGCGGCGCCTACCTGGCAGCGATCAACCGTGCACAGGGCGTGCTGACCGATTACGCGGACTCGCCTTCGATCGAAGAAGCGCTGGCCATCATGTACCGCGGCTACGATAAGATGGGCAACACGACCCTGCGCGATGACACCAAGCGCGTCTTCGACAAGAACTTCCCTGAAAGCAAGATGCTGGCAGATGACGGGCTCAAGAAGAAGGCCTGGTATAACATTTGGTAAAACCGGCAAACCGGGGTCGGACCCATAGGGTCAGACCCCAAGCCCTTGTCAGGCTGCGATCTTGCGGCGGAATACCCAGGTAGTATCGTTCGAGGCGTCAGCTTCGAATTTGTAGCCATCCACATCGAATTTCTTCAGCTTGACCGGATCGGTGATGTTGTTCACCGCCGCATAGCGCGCGAGCATGCCGCGTGCGCGCTTGGCGAAGAACGAGATGATCTTGTATTTGCCGCCCTTCCAGTCTTCGAAGACTGGCGTAATGACCGGCATATCCAGCTTCTTCGGCTTGACCGACTTGAAATACTCGTCCGAAGCCAGGTTGACCAGCACCGGCGAGCCTTCCTTGTTCAGCGCCTCGGTGATCATGTCGCCCCAGAATTCGTAGAGATTCTTGCCGCGCGGGTTTTGCAGGCGGGTGCCCATTTCCAGGCGGTGCGGGTGAATCAGGTCCAAAGGCTTCAGCATGCCGTACAGGCCGGACAGGATGCGGATGCGCGACTGGGTGTAATCGAGCTGTTTCGCCGACATGCTGCGCGCATCAAGACCGTCATAGACGTCGCCGTTGAAGGTCATGACTGCCTGGCGCGCCTCGCTGGTATCTTTGGTCCATGAAGCATAGCGGGCCACGTTCAGCGTCGACAAGGCATCGGACAGGTCCATCAGCTCGCCCAGTTCATTTGGCGAAAAGCCACGCAGGCGCTCGATCAACTGCTCCGAATGATCAAGGAACGCAGGCTGCGTTGCGAGTTTGGTGGTTGGCGGAGTTTCCAGGTCAAGACTTTTGGCAGGCGACAGCACAATCAGCATAAGATTCAATATTCAAAACGAAAAACCCCGACATGATACCTGTTCCACTGCAAAATGCTCCGAAGCGCATCGTCATCGACACCAATGTCTGCCTCGACCTGTTCGTTTTCCAGGATCCGCGCTGGGCATCGCTGCTGGCGGCAATCGAAAGCGGCGCGGTCGAAGCGATCACCCGCGCCGATTGCCGCGCCGAATACCTGTTCGTCCTGAACTACCCTCACCTGCCGCTCGATGAAAGCACGCGCCCTGCCAGCGCGGCCCGTTTCGACCAGTACATCAAGGTAGTGCAGCCACCGGAATCGGGCGCGCGGCTGCCGGTTTGCACCGACCGCGACGACCAGAAGTTCCTGGAGCTGGCGCGCGACGCCCAGGCCGACATCCTGATCACCAAGGACAAGGCCCTGCTCAAACTTGCCAAGCGACTCGCGAAAGCCGGCATGTTCAAGGTCATGCAGCCGGAAAAATGGAGCCTGGAGGCTTGACATTCCAGTTTTACCCTCGGGGCAACACTTGTTTTATTCCGCTGCGCTAGAATGGAAAAAATGTCCTTTTCCTAAGCACGATGAAACAACTGACTTCCCGGCTGCCGCACATTGGTACCACTATTTTTTCGCGCATGTCGGCCCTGGCCGGACAACACGGTGCGGTCAACCTGGGCCAGGGCTTTCCTGATTTCGCCTGCGACCCCAAGCTGGTCGACATGGTCACCGTCGCCATGCGCGAAGGCTTTAACCAGTACCCGCCCGGCATCGGCGCGCTCGAACTGCGCCAGGCCATCGCCGAGAAAATCAGCCGCGTCTACGGCCACCATTACGACGTCAACACCGAGATCACCGTCACGCCGGGTGCGACGGAAGCGCTGACCACGGCCATCCTGTGCAGCGTGCACCCCGGCGACGAAGTGATCGTGATCGAGCCAGCCTACGACAGCTACCTGCCCGCCATCGAACTGGCCGGCGGCGTGCCGGTGCTGGTGCAGATGGACCTTTCGCCGCACGGCGGCTTCAGCGTGCCCTGGCCGCGAGTGGATGCAGCCGTGACGGAGCGCACCCGCATGATCATCATCAACACGCCGCACAATCCAACCGGAAGCGTGCTGCGCGCGGCCGACATGGAGGCGCTGCGCGCAATCGTGCGCGACACCGGGATCCTGATCCTGTCCGATGAAGTGTATGAGCACATGGTCTATGACGGCCAGCGCCACGAGTCCATGTGCCGCTACCCGGACCTGGCCGAGCGCTCGTTCGTGGTCTCCAGCTTCGGCAAGACCTATCACGTCACGGGCTGGAAGGTTGGCTATGTCGCCGCGCCTGCCATGATGTCGCTCGAATTCCGCAAGGTCCACCAGTACAACGTGTTCTCGGTGAACACTCCCATGCAGCACGGCATTGCCAGCTACATGGCCGATCCCGCGCCATATGTGGGACTGCCCGCCTTCTACCAGCACAAGCGCGACCTGTTTCGCAAAGGCCTGGAAGGCAGCCGCTTCGAGTTGCTGCCTGCAGATGGCACCTACTTCCAGTGCGTGCGCTACGACCGCATTTCCGCGCAATCGGAAGCGGACTTCGCGGAATGGCTGACCAGCGAAATCAAGGTCGCCGCCATTCCGGTTTCGGCGTTCTACCGCAACGGCAAGGATTCGGGCATTGTGCGCTTCTGCTTTGCCAAGAAGGACGAGACGCTGGCGCTTGCATTGAAGCGACTGGCGCGCGTGTAACACGAGGGGAAAAACCATGAACCAGTACCTCAACAGCTTGCAGGACCTCGGCATGGAAGGCGGATCGCGGCTGGAGCCGCCTCCGTCCGTGCTGCATGAACTCAACCTCGCCAACAAGCGCCTGGAAAAGCTGCTGGGGGATTTGCGCAACGAGCGCAATGCCGATGCCGATTTGCGCAACATCGCGCGCGAAGTGGTGCGCGCGGTCGAAATGAACCCCGACATCGCACTGGCCTGCCTGTTCCTGAACCAGATCGCCGGCACGTATGCGGTACGCCATTGCATTGAAACCGCCATCGTGGTGATCCTGATCGCGCGCGGCCTGGACAAGGCATCCGATGAAGTGATTTCCTTGACTGCCGCCGCGCTCACCATGAACGTCGGCATGCTGCGGCACCACGACAACTTCCAGTGCAAGCCCGGCACGCTGAATAGCGAAGAAATGGCGATCGTGCGCCGGCACCCGGAAGACAGCGCGGAAATGCTGAAGTATGCAGGCGTTGAGGATGACGAGTGGATTTCCTGCGTCCTGATGCACCATGAGAACGACGACGGCAGCGGCTACCCGGCCGGCATGACTCGCGAGCAGATCACTCACAACGCCCGCCTGCTTAGCCTGGCCGATCGCTATTGCGCACGTGTTTCGGCGCGCAATTACCGCTGCTCCATGCTGCCGGACGAGGCGCTCGAAAAGCTCCTGCACGACCCTCTGCATCCAGCCGATCCGGTCTTGCAGGAGCAATTCCACCGCCAGCTCGGCAAATACCCGCCCGGCGTGCTGGTGCGCCTGGCGAACGGAGAACTGGGCGTGGTGACGGGGCGCGACAGCGGCGACGGCGCGCTGGAGGTGCACTGCATGCGCGATGCGGCCGGCAAGGCCCTGCCAGCGTCGGTGCAACGCCGCACCGACCAGCCGCAATGCGCAATCCTCGAGGCCCTCACCGAGGACCAGGCGGAACTGCGCTTCAGCATGAAGCAGATCTGGGGCGCTCAGGCCGCGCTTTAATTGAGCTGCTGGAGGCGCCGTTCGACGAAGGCTTGCAGTTCAGGCGACAGGCGCCCTGAATCCAGCGCACTCTGGAAGGCCGGCTTTGCTTCCGCGTTACGCTTGTCGCCCTGCAGCGCAATCCCAAGCCCCATCCACCAGACGCCATTGGCCGGCTGCAGCTGCACGGCCGCCTGATAATGCAGGGCGGCCTCGCGATGACGGCCAGCCCGCTCCAGCACTCCGGCCATCATCGCGCGGTAGTCGGGATTCGATTGCGCGTAAGGCAGGCTTTGTTCCAGTGTATCGAGGGCGCCGCTGCCGTGCTCGAGTTGCAGGCGCGCCAGCAGCATGGCCATGCCCGACTGCTCCGGATTCAGCGCCAGTGCGCGCCTCAAATGGCGCATCGCATCGGCCTGCTGGCCGGACTCCACCAGTACGCCAACCAGAGTCTCGCGTGCCGCCAGGTAGCGCTGGTCGATGTCGAGCGCAGCTTCGAGGTCCACAATGGCTTCCGCTACGCGCCCGGACGCGAGCTTGCCCTGTGCACGCTGGAAAAGTGCCGTCGCTGATGCCTGTGAACCGGCCTCTCGCGATGCAGGCGACACCGCACCACCGGCATTGGCCGCGGCGCGCAATGGCGACGGCACGGCCGCCGGTCCGGCGCCTTCGCGACGGCGCACCGGAGCCTTGCTTGCCGCGCCGCTGTCATCGCGCTTGACCAGGCTGGCGCCAGGCGGTTTGGCCAGTGCCGGAGCCCCTGCTTCCGCTCCTTCCCTGGCGCCAGCCGCTGGCGGCGCAGGGGCCGCGGCCTCGTTTGCGGCGGGCAGTTGCAAGCCATCGACCATTTGTTCAGGTGGCGTCGCTTGCGGCTTTTCCGCGACTGTCGCCTGCCGGATCACTCCTGTGGCAGGCGCAGGTACCGCATCCGCCGGCGCATTGCGCAGATAGCGCCAGCCGGCAAAACCGGCCACCGATACGACGACAATCGCTGCCGCAGCAGCAATCAAGACCACATGATTTCGGGAAGACCGTTGCTGGACTGCCTGCACGGAATCCGACAGGCCGGCCCCTTTTGGCGCGCCACCCCTGGCATCCAGGTCTTGCAGCATTTTGTTAATCAGGCTCATAAAGTCAACCGGTAAGACAGCAATGCGCCCGCAGCAGCCAGTGCGGCCAGGGCAAGACCCGTGGCCAGCCACGGCCAGCCGCGCTGGCGCGCCACGGCGGTATCCCTGGCGGCCAGCTTGACGTGGTGCGCATCAATGCGCTGGCGCCCTTCGCCGTAGGCGGCCAGCATGGCCTTGTGCGCGATGATGTTGACCAGCCGCGGTATGCCACGGCTGGCGGCAAACAGCTTGCTCACCGCGCCTTTGCTGAACAGGCGCGCGCCCGTAAACCCCGCCACGCGCAGCCGGTGCGCCAGGTAGTATTCCATGTCGTCGCGCGTCAGCCCGCCCAGGTCGTGCTGGAATGTGATGCGCTGCGCCAGCTGGCGGATCGACTGCGCCTGCAGGTGTTCATTGAGTTCGGGCTGTCCGAACAACACGATCTGCAGCAGCTTGCGCTTCTCGGTTTCCAGGTTGGTCAGCAGGCGCAGCGCCTCCAGGCTCTCGCGCGGAATCGTCTGCGCCTCGTCGATGCACAGCACCACGCGCTTGCCCTGCCCTGCCAGCTCCAGCAAGCGTGCGGTCAGCGACTTCAGGAGCTGGTGCTGGTCGACATCGCTCGCCAGCGGCAATTCCAGTTCGTCGGCCAGGGCCAGCATCAGGGTGCGCGGCTCAAGCAGCGGATTGGGCAAATAGGCGGTGACGAAATCCTCGCCCAGCGTTTTCATGAATGTGCGGCACAGCAGGGTCTTTCCCGTGCCGACTTCGCCCGTGATCTTGATGAAGCCCTCGCCGCTGCGCGCAGCCACCAGCAGGGTGTTCAGCGCTTCCTGCGAGTGCGGGCTCTTGAAGAAAAAGCTGGTATCCGGCGTAATGCCGAATGGCGCCTCGCGCAAGCCGAAGTGGCTCTCGTACATATCAGCGGCGCCCCGTGGTCTGCTTCGGATCGAGGAGCTCGATGCGGCGGCTGCTCTCCATCAGGTCCTGGCTCCAGTCGCTGGCCGTATCGACAATCGTTGGCTTGATCAGGACCACCAGCTCGCGCTTCTGGATGCTGTCCGCAGTGCTGCGGAACAGGCTGCCGATCACGGGAATGCGGCCGGCAACCGGAATCTGCGAGCGGTCGGCACTGGTCGACTGGCGCATCAGGCCGCCGATCGCCACCACGCTGCCGTTCTCGCCGCGCACCATGCTATCCATTTCAGAAGTGGCCGACGCCGCCAGCGGCAGGTTCAGGCTGCCGGCATTGCCGAGGTTGATATTCTTGTTCACCGTCGACACCTGGCTTACCGAGGGATGCACGTGCAGGATGATGTTGCCCTTGTCATCGATCTGCGGCGTCACGTCCAGCACCACGCCGGAGAAGAAAGGCTGCAGCGTCACGTTCGGCGACACCGTGCCATTGCCGGTCGCATTGGTATTGGTGGTGGTGCTCACACCAGTGACGAAGAACTCGTCGGTGCCGATCTTCAGCACAGCCTTCTGGTTGTTCAGCGTGGCGATGCGCGGGCTGGACAGCACATGCACCGTGCCCTGCGACTCCAAGAAGGAAATCAGCGCGGCAAAATTGGAATTCTGGAATGCCAGGCCAAACAGCGACCCAGCCGCGCTGGTGGCCGTCGCCAGGGTCGTGCCGGGCGTACCGGACATGCCGTTCGGCTGGCTCAGCAGGGAATTGACGCCATTGATGCGCGGCGCCAGCGTCGTGCCGGGACCGACCATGCCGGCCGAAATGCGCGAGCCGAAAGCCGCCCAGTTGATGCCGGACTGCGCCTTTTCGCTCAGCTCCACCTCCAGGATTTTTGCCTCGAGGATGACCTGGCGCGCCACCGCCAGCTGCGTCGCTTTCAGGTAGCGGTCGACGTTGCGCAAGTCCTCCGGCATGCCGCGGATCACCACCAGGCCCGATTGCGGGCTGATGACGACGGCGCGCCCATCCTTGCCGGCGCCGACGATCGCTTCCAGCGACAGTTTCAGCTCGGCCCAGAAATCGGATTCCGAACGCGTGGTGACATTGGCCGCTTCATCCAGCACGTTGGCATTGGGTGAATTCGGATCGCCGTTATTGTTGTTGCGGTTCTGGCGGTTGTTATTGTTCTGGTCGCCGTTGTTATTGTTGTTATTGCCGTTGTTGCCGGCATTTTGCACCGAGGTCGACGTCACGCGCAGGTTCGACGAACCGCGGCGCGATGCGGTCAGGTAATTCACCTGGAACATCCGGCTTTGCATGGTCAGCGGCTTGATCGTGATGCGCGTGCCCTCGATCCGGTAATCGTAGCCATACATTTCGCGCACGGCTTCCAGCGCCTCGGCAATCGTGACGTCCTTCAGGTTGGCCGTGATATTGCCGCTGACTTCAGGATGCACCAGCATGTTGTAACGGGTGCCCGCCACCAGTGAATTGAAGAACTGGTTTGCCGGCACGTCGTTGAACGCCACATTGAAGCGTTCCTCCAGCACCGGCCGTGCCTTGGGCAACTGTCCTGCCAGCTGTTCGGCCGACGGCAGCAAGGCGTCCGAAACCTGCTGCGGGACGGGCGCGGTCGCAGCCGACTGCGCGGCGGATTTCACCTCCTTGCTGATGGAACTGTAGGTGTCGCGCATCGGCGTCTGGGTACATGCTGCCAGCATCGCGAATGCGCCGCTGCCCATCGCCAGCCGGCAAAATTGTGAAGCTTTCGAGATGCTCGTTTTCTCTGTCATGGCTGTCGCGCCTTATCCTGTCCCGATGATACCAATTTCAATACTTGTTTTTGCTTCCCGCGTTGCAGGACGACGGCACCCTCGCGCACTTCGACCAGCACGGCGCCGCCTACCTTCCCGCCCAGCGGGACAATGGCGCCGTCGATTACCGCCAGCTTGCGTCCGCCCGGGCGGCGTGCCAGCAGCACCGACTGCAGTTGCGGTCCGGCGGCAGGCACTGCCGCGGCCGGGCCGCTGCGCTCCGCTTGCGGCGCCAGCACTTCCGGCGGCGGCCTGGTCGGGTCGGGCAACGCCGTTTGCGCCAGCGCCGGGATGGCGGCGAGGACCGCCAGGGCGGCCAGGATCTTTCTCATATCTGCACCCAGGTTTCGTCGAGACTCAATGTGTACACCGTCAATGTCAGGCTGGTTTCGGGGTGCTTGATCACGTTCAGGCGCGCGCTGCCCCATATCAGGCGCGGCGTCACTTTTTCCAGCGTTGCCATATAGCCCAGCAGGTCGGCATAGCTGCCCTCCACCACCACCTCGACACCGTGGCGATACAGGATCGCCGGGGCCTGGCTGGCCGGCTGCGGCCCCGTGCCCGGCGCAGCTGTGCCGGCCTGGTCGAACTGTCCGTCCCGCAAGCCGCTGACCGGCAAAGTCTTCATCCCAACCACTTTCAGCCCGGGATGCCCGGCCAGCATCTGTTGCAGCAGCGGGACAATGCGCTGCGGCTGCACCATGCCCTGCTTGCGGTTCAGTAAATCCTCGCTGGTGGCGCGGGCTTCTTCCTGCACTGCGGCCAGACGGCGCCGCATGGTGGCGTTCGGGTCCGATTCATAAGCCTTCAGCGCAGCGGCAATCTGCTTGTCAATCGCGTCGACTTGGGCCTGTCCTTGCTGGATCGAGGCCTGCAGGGACTGGCGCTCCGCCAGCATGGGTCCGAATTTTCCGAACCATGCGATACCTGCAACCAGCAGGATCCCCGCAGCGAACAGGGCCACGCGCCGCGGCAGCGGCATCGCATCGATGCGTTGTTCCAGTCTCAGCAGCGCGGCCTTCATGGATTCCCCCCGCCAGGCGCGGCAGCCGTGCTGCGCAGCCGGAATTCAAGGAAACGTGCCGGTGGCGCTTCGACCGGTGCAGGGGCGGCAGCGGCCAATGCGCTGGCTGCGGTGCTGCCTGCTACCGGAGGCAGCGTGCCAAGCGGCACGCGTCCCGCTGCATCGACAGCCGGCGCCTGCGCTGGCGCAGGACCCAATTCCAGGGTCCGGAAGGATTTGCCGCGCAATACGGGTTCGCCACCGAGGCGCGACAGGTAGGCAGGCACCAGGGCCGCTTGCAGCACACGGCCCTGCATGCTCACCTCGCGCCGCTCGCCCTGCACCGTCACTTCCGTGAGCCACAAGCCGTTGACGCTCTGGCGCGCCAGGGCGCGAAAATATTCCGCAAAGCCTTGTCCGCCTTCGCCTTCAGCCTGGTGCAGCATCTGCATCGCCTGCCGCAAGGATTTCAGGCGCGCTTCCTTGGTCTCGAGCTCCGTCTTCAGCAGCGGGTCGCTGGCGCGCGGCGCGAACTCCACAGCCACCGCTTGCATGCGGGCCTGCCGCTCCTTCAATCGGCTCTCTTGCTGCGACGCCTGCTCGCGCAAAGGCTGCAATTGCCGGCCCGCGAACAGAACGATCGCAATGGTGCCGGCGATCAAGGCCAACAGGGCCAACGCCATGCCGCGCGCACTGAGGCTGTGGCGCTGGCGCATGAAGATCGGGTTGAACAGGTTGATCTGCTGGCTCATGGCACGATCACTTCCTGGCGCAATGCCGCACCGAGGGCAAAGAAGTAATGCGCCTGCTGCGCGCTGTCCAGCAATTCAGGCACCCCGGACAAGTCGATCACTTCCTCCAGCTTGCATTGGACCACGGGCATGTACATATTCGACGACAGGTAATTCAGCAGCGATTCGCCGCAACCAGGGGCCAGAACCATCCTGGAGATTGAAACAAAGCCGAACTGGCGCTCGAAGTGGTCGAGCGAACGCTGCACCTCCAGCATCAGCCGATCCAGCGCGGCATGGCGGCGATCGGCATCGCCTTCTTCCAGCAGCGCCGGCGTGACATCGATCCTGCGCGCCAGGTACAGCTCGCCCAGGTAGGTAACGGTCAACAGGCCGCCCTGCGGGCCAAGCGACAGCAGGGCCAGGCCGCGCCCATCCTGTTCCAGCAGGGCCGATACATTGCGCTGGGCAGTCTCGGGGATGTCGATCACTTCCAGGTCGATCCCGGCGCCGAAGAACAGTTCCTGGCGCTGGCGGATCACGCTGTTGCGTGCCGCCACCACAAACATGCTCGGCGTGCGGCCGCTGGCGCGTTCCACCGGAATGGCCATTACGTCGAAGGTCGCGTCATCGACGTGGAAATCCAGCATGTCTTTCATGCGCCAGCGCACCGCGGTTTTCAGTTCGTCTTGCGGCACATTGGGCGCCTCCAACGTCAACAGCTGGTAATCGCTGGGGGCGAGCAGCGTGCTGCAGCGGAATCGCGCGGCGTTGCGCGACCGCGCCGCACGCGCCAGGGCTTCTTCCGCCCCTTGGCCTTCCAGCCCCGCCTCCACACAGCCAAGCAGCACTGGCGTGCTGGCGCCCTGGCGGCGCATCGTCGCCAGGGCCATACCCTGCGGCAAAGGCGCAAAGACCAGCCAGGCGTCTTTTTCCTTTTTAGCTTTCGAAAAGAATCGCATTGCGCCCTGTCTTCAAACTTTTAGATGAAGAAACAACCGTAATTGTTTGATTAATATGCCATATTTTGCCATCGTTCAGCCCCGGTGTCAGTACAGTTCTCTTATATAGGTGACAGGTGTGTTGCGATAAATGCCAAAAGTTGCCCTGCCCACGGTACTGGGCAGCCATTCCGGCGCCAGCAGAGGGTCGAAGTAGTAATCCGCCGTGCCGCTATTGCCCGCCCCCGGCGCGCTCATCAGGAAGCGCGTCTGGCCATTGCTGATGGACCGCAGCGCGGTCGAGGTCGCGCCGAGGACGGTCTTGCATGCAGTCCCGGACAGCAGGTTTTTCTTGCAGTTCGTAAAGCGCAACAAGGCCGGATTGACCACGTCCGCCATGGAATTCCCGGCGCTGGTGGCCCAGCGCGTACCGTTCCAATATTGCACGGTCGCGTTGACCGGCTGGTACTGCAGCTCCGAGCCGAAAAGATTCGGCAGCTGCAGGCGCGCGTTGACCAGCACCACCTGGCCTTCGACCAGGTCGCGCGCGGCGTCGTAGCCATACAGCGAGCTGACACCGTCGGCATCGGTCGCGCGTACGTACACCAGCACCGGCGCCTGGCGGCCGGTGTTTGCGGCGCCGGCAATCGAATACGGGTTCGCCAGCTTGTAGTCGACCGATAGCGACAGGGTCCCGTCGTCGTTATCGAAATCGATGTCGCCGCTGTCTTTCACCATTGCCGCTTTCTTGTCGCGCCGCAGCGCGTTGTCGGGCGCGCTGGCGCCGAAGACCAGTACGGGGCACACACCGCCGCTGGGCGGAGCAAGGGTCTGGTTGCCCGCGCCGCACATGTAAAGGGCTTTGGAAAATGCACCGCGGTAGTTCTTCAGCAGGTTGCCGTCCACGTCATGCGCCGTCACCGTGGCGGCAAACGGCAACCCCGAATACACCATGCCGCTGGTGGCGGAGCAAGGAACGTCGGCCGGGCACGGCAGTATTGGGCCCAGCGAATCCGGGGCTTCCACCGCGGTATTGAAATGATCGGGCACGAAGCGGCCGATATTGGTGGTGGCCGGGCTGATGCCGCCGCTGCCAAGGTAGTCGTTGCCGGCCAGGGTCGCCTTCACGGTAATGATGCCGACCTCCGGATATTTGAACGTGCCGCTTGAGCGGCCCAGCGAAAACGGATCGAGGCTGCCTTGCAGCTCTGGCTGCGTCACCATGTCGGTGAAGCTCAGCCCATCGCTGGGATTCGGATCGAAGTTCACGCTGCGCGGTGAAATCTCGTTGCCGAAGTTCTGTGCAAAATACTTGGTGCCGCTGGTCTTGTCCCGGGTGCGCACGCCGACGCGGATCGTGAACGGCTCGCCGGCGGCAGCGAACTTGCCGCCGCTGGCGGTGCTGGCGCCCGGATTGTCGGTGCGGGCGCCATTGGCGGCAGTCTTGAAGACCTCCATCTCCAGCATGTACGGACGCATGACCACCGGCCCGCTGGCCCCGGTCTTGCCTGTCGAATCCTGCATGAACAGCTTGATGCGGCCGACATCGAAATAATTGAACGTCAGCGGGCTGCTGATGCTGGCCTGATTGGCATCGACCACTAGGGCACGGTACAGCGACCATTGCGCACCGCTTGGCGTGGCGCTGCTCTCGGCGCATTTCGGCAGCAGCGAGGCGCGGTCGGGGAAGGATGCGAACTCCGACGATCCCTTGACCGGGTCCTGGCAGGACATGCCAAAGCGCATCGACACCACCGTCGGCAAGGTCGTACTTGGCGCGGTCGGGACGCCGGAAGAATTGACCAGCGTGATATAGACCGGAATATCGTCGCCGGCGATTACGCTCTTCCAGTCGATGAACAGGCATTGCCCGGTGCTGCCGAAGGCCACGCCCTTGGTGCACTTCGATTGCGTAAAGACATAAGGCGCGACGGCGACCGAAGCGGTATCGGTGTCGCTGTTGTTCGACATCTGGTTGTCGAACTCGCTTCCGCTGACGGTGACGGTGTTGCTGAGCGAATTGGTCACGGCGTTGACCATCACGGTCAGTTGCAGCGGCGGCGCACTGGCGCCCACATCCAGCGGCGTGTTGTAGTTGCAGGTAATTTTCTGGCCAGCCTGGGCGCAGGTCCAGCCATCGCCGCCCGCATACACCAGGCTGACTTGCGAAGGAAGGTTGTCGACCACCTGCACGGTTCCGGGCTCGGCCGCGGGTCCGTAATTGGTGACATCTACCGTGTACACCATGGTCTGGCCAAGCGTCGGCGCCTGGTCGCGCGAGATCGAAATGCCCAGGTCGGTCACCGGCGTATTCGGTACCGCGATAATCTCCGCGCTCAGCAGCACCAAGTCCTGGTCGGAACGGTACACGGTGGTCGCGCTGGTCTGCCCGGACTGGATCACCGGGCTGCTGACCGTGTACGAGTCATAGTCGATACCATAGGAAACCGAGTCCGTGCCGGCAATGGTGCTGACCGAATTGAACTGGTTACCAGGCGGATTCACGCTATTCGACATCGAATAGCCGTTGAAAGTCAGGAATTCGCCGCTCGAAGTACTGCTCAGCGTCGCGTCGCCCTCCCAGGTGATGTGCGCCACACGACCGGTCTGGGTCGTCAGCGGCGGAATCTTGAAATTCGACAGCGACAGGCTCACGCTGCTGTACTGGATGTACTGGAAGCCTTCATAGATGTTCAGCACCCTGAATGTTTCACTTGGCAGCGAGTAGACCACCACCATTGACCAGCCGCCAACCACGGCCTGCACATCGCACCATTTCGCCGAGTTATTGATGGTCAGGCCGGAAAACGTATATTTGCCATTGCGCTTGGCTGTGACCTCGGCCGTAATATCGTAGGCGCCGCTGAAAAAATCGTAGCCCACGGTAGCGCTCTTGTACTGGCGCGAGGCAGGCGCGGTAATCGCCTTGCCTTCGAACACCACGGCGTAGTCGGTGGTGGTGCCAGAAGCGGCCCAGTAAAGCTGGGCGCTGAGGATCTTGGCGGTTGTTGGAATCCCGCTCAAGGTCACGTCCGTGGTCTCGTTGGCCGCATAGATGGTGCAAGGATTGGTCGTATTGGATGCCTTGCGCAGCGTCCTTTCGGCCCCGACAAAATTGACGTTGCCGGCAAAACTCTTGAACAGCGAAATGGTGGTGTCAGCGTGCGCGCTCGCCACCAGCGCCATCAGCATGGCGACAGTGTGCAGCAGGCGGCGAAGGCACAACAGGCTATTCACTTCTTCATTCTCCGAAATCGACCTGGATGACGCGTTGCACGTAGTCGGAACTATTGTTCGCATTCGGGCAAGCGCCCGCCGCAGGCTGGTTGCAGGCGACCGATCGCATCCGATAGCGCTTGATCGCTCCCAGCACGGTCGTGGTGCAGGTCACCGTGACAGTATAGGGGCTGAGGGTAGTGTTGGCGGGCATGGCAAAGCTCGACGTGGACGAGGCGCCGCTCGCTGCCGGACACAAGGCATTGCTGCGCAACTGGCGGTGCAGCCCCCATTCCACGCCCGAGCGCGCGGCCTGGTAAGCGCGCGTGCCCTGCACGTCCAGCCCGAAGGCCGCCTGCTGCGTGGAGGTGACGCTGACGATCGCCACCGCCAGGAATGCCAGCACGACGACCAGGAAAATGGCCGCTACCAGGCTCACGCCGCGCTGCCGCGAATATTGGCGCATGCTTGTCATATCGGGTTGTCCACGTGGATCTGGTGGAATAGCTGCACCGATTCCGCCGGCATGTCCGGCCGCGCCAGCGTCAAGCTAATGCCCAGCAATCCGGAGCGGGTATTGGCGATATTCGCCTCGTAGGTGAAGCGGCAAGCCGTGACATTGGTCGCCAGGATCGCAGTATCGGCTGTCGCCGGCGGCGTGTAGTTCCATTGCCGGACCAGTTGGCGGTTCGCCAGGTCGCACACGAACTTGACCGGGCCGGTCACCACCTGGAAGCGGCGCGCCGGCGAACTCAGGATGGGAGCAGTGGCGCCCGCGCTGGCGAAAGGATTGCTGGCCAGGGTCACGACATTGCCCGCCACGGAACTGACCAGGGCGATATTGTCGCCAGCATAAGCATCTGCGCGGTCGATGCCGGGTCCCAGGTTGTACACCACGATGGAATCGGTTCCCGGCACGATCGCAGGCGAAGGCATCTGGCCCACTACGGTAAAACTGCGCTTGGTGCTATCGGTGAAGTCCAGGTAGCCGGCGCCTTCGTCGTCTTCTTCGGCAAGATAGCGTCCGCCGGATTTGGTCGGAAAGAACTCCACGGTGGCCCCGCCGCCGCTGACCCGCAGGCTATTGGGCAGCGCCCTGCGCACCTCGCGCGCAATGCGCCGCACCGCGATATCGGCGGCGTCGCTCAACTCGGCGCGCGCGGCGCTGTCGACATAGGCTTGCACCGGCGCGCGCAGGAATACGGCAACCATGCCGGCCACGATGCCGGTCAAGACGATCACAACGATCATCTCGATCAGCGTAAAGCCCGCTGCCCGCTTCATTGCGCCACCTGCGGCGAATGGCGTGTGCGATAGGTGTCAAGCTCCACGAAGTCGCTTGCCAGCGGGCCGTGCGTCACGCGCACCGTCAGGCGCAGCACTTCCTGCGTCGCCACGGCGGCGGTCGACGGGATGCCGTTCAGCGGCTCGGCGCGCAAGGTCAGCGTCGCTGCGTAGCCGCTCACGCCCAGCTCGTTGCCGGCGGCATCGACCAGCTTTCCGGCCCCGTTATTGAAGGCGGCGTATGGCATCCCAAGGCTCGGCACATAGTCATTGATGTTGTTGTACGGCCGTGTGCCACCCTCGTTGCCGACCGCTTCCGGCGTCGCACAGTCGGCCGGCGCTGTCGGGTTTTCCGTGGTGTCGAGCGGATCGCAGAACGTGAACGCGGCAAGCTCGACTTCCTCCAGCAAGCCTTCGGCAATCAGCAAGGCCTGCTTGCGGCGTAGCGGGTCCGCGCTGGCATTGCTGGTATTGGCCAGCGTGCGCAGGATGGCTGCAGCCGCAATGCCGACAATGATGATGAACAGGATCAGTTCGATGAAAGTCAGGCCCGACTGGCGATCGTGTCTAATAGACATAGCCGGTTTCCCATTGCACCCGGACGGCCTGCTGTGTGTTGCCGGCACTCACCTGAAGGTTGAGGGAGCTGAACTCCGCGCCGGAAGACAACTGCGGCTTGCCGGAAGCGTCAAAAAAGAAATGGTTGTTTGCTGCGCCCGCCGGCGACAGTCCCAGGACCACATTGGCCGGCGGGGCCACGCAGGCCCACGAGCGGTCGGTGCCGCACTGTCCACCGCTGAAGCTGTTGCCGCCGCCTGGATCGCGCACGTGATTGGCGGCGCTGCAGGTGGCGGCGAAGCAAAGCGCCACGCTCGTGCTGTCGAGATACACATAAATCGGCCGGTTCTGCGCAATGGCCTGCTGCTGGCCGTAGCGCAGCGTCGCCCTCATTTGCGCTGCAAATCCCGCCGCGTCGTAGTCACCGCGCACGAAAAAGCGGCCGAACACGACTGCCGACAGAATGCCGACAACAACCAGCACAATGATCAGCTCGACCATTGTGAAGCCGCGCCCAGGCGAAGCTCCGCTGGTTGCCATCGATTCCTTATAGTGCCTGGCGGCTTAGCAGCCGGACGTGTCCGTCGAAATGGCAGGCGGCGTTACAACCGGCGGAGTCGCCGAAGAGATGATCGCTGCTGTAAATTTCACGTAGCACTTGGCAGCTTTAGTGGTACCTGCCACGCTCTTCGGTACAAAAGCAACCTCGCTACTCGAGGTCGTAGGGCTAGTGGTCCCCGACGAGCTTGGGGCGATGGTCGTATAGTCGTTGCTATTGATGCCGGCCATGTCGGCGATGTGGGAATTTACGGTAGCCGAGACAGTTGGATAGCCGGCGGTATCAACCGGGACATCCAGGCCTTCCATCTTGACCGTGCTCCCTTGCGAGATCAGCCAGCGGCTATGGACCATCGAATTTGCAGCGTTCAGCGAACCACGCACTGCTGCGACGCTCGCAGCGCGCGCCTCACTGCCGACGTCCATGAAGCGCGGCAGCGCAGTGGCGGCCAGGATGCCGAGTATCACGATCACAACGATCAGTTCGATCAGGGTAAAGCCAGCTTGCTGCGAGCGGGGCATCGAATTTGGAAACTTTTTCATCACTTCTCCCATGAGTTCAAAAATCATATGGACCAGCTTCGTGGCTAGTCATTTAGTTGATTCAGAACAACACCGGCATTTTCTGCGGGCAGCTCTGAAGGCCTGACAATTCGTTCGGGCAAGCGGCGCAATTCTAACTTGAAATAGAGCATTTGTTGTTGCTTCAATGAAGATTTCTCCGGAGCAAGTAAAACATAGACCAGCTCTTTCGACTCCCTATCAAAGAACCACGTTCCCGGTCGTGCAGGAGCGCTGCCACGGTTTGCAAACTCGCCGTCGTAGTTGACGGGCTTCACCTCGAGCAATTGCATGGGATTGCTACCCTCGAGATCATCAGTTGTTGCGGTTGATCTTAGGCGATGCAATTCGACTGCGGCGCGCAGTTGTGCCAGCGTCACATCTATTGCCCGCTCTTCTGCGCTTTTAGTGTAGAACGGAATCTTGCTGAGGAAAACCGCCAGTAGCGCCAAACCAACGATCAACCACGCCAACCCTTCGAACCGCCGGAACCTGCTTAGCCTTGTCATTTTTTGAAAGCGACTTTGCCCAGGTCCCAGATCGGCAGGAACACGCCAAGCGCCAGGATCAGCACCATGATGCCCAGGAAGGTGATCAGGATCGGCTCGATCTGTGCCGACAAGGTCTTCAGCTCATAATCGACCTCGCGCTCATACATCGCTGCGATTTCTTCCATCAGGTCATCCAGCGATCCGGTCTCTTCACCGACGGCGATCATCTGCAGCACCACAGGTGTAAACACGTTTGCCGCCACCGCAGTGCGCAGGATGCTTTCGCCGCGCTCGACGCCATCGCGCATTTGCTCAACGCGGGCCGCCAGGTAGGCATTGTCCACCGTCTGCGACACCACCGTCAGGGCCTGCACGATCGGCACGCCACTGCGGGCCGACAGCGAAAAGCTCCGCGCAAAGCGCGACATGGTGCCCTTGTGGATGATCTTGCCGGCGATCGGCAGGCGCAGCTTCCATCGGTCCCATTTATAGCGCCCTTTTTCGGTTGCGATCCATGAGCGCCATCCAAACCCGGCAACCACCAGCGCCGCCGCGAAGAACGGCCAGTACTGCACGGTGAAATTCGACGTCGCCAGCAGGATGCGCGTCATCAGCGGGAGCTCGGCATTCAAGCTGCGAAACACCCCTTCGAAAGCGGGGATCACCCACATATTGATCACCACCATCGCCACGGCCATCGCGATCATCACGAAGGTCGGATAACGCAAGGCGGTACGCACGCGCTCTTTCATGTCGCGCTCGAATTCAAGGTGGTCGAACAGGCGCAGGAAGACTTCGTCCAGCCGGCCGGTCATTTCGCCGACCCGGATCATCGACAGGTAAAACGGCGTGAACGCTTCCGGATGACGGCGCATGGACGCCGATAGTTCGCGGCCGGCATCGAGCGACTCGCGCAGGTCCGCGATCACGCGGCCAAAGGCCTTGCTGATCGCCGATTCCTGCAAGCCTGCCAGGCCGCGCATGATGGGAACGCCCGATTTCAGCAAGGTGTACATCTGGCGGCTGAACAGCTGCACGTCCATCGAATTGACGCTCTTTTCCGTCAGCCGTTCCCACAAGTTGGCCAGCCCCGACTTGCCCGGCGCGCGGTCGGCGGTTTCCGTAATCTCGACCGGCGTCACGCCCGTTGCGAACAGCTGGTCGGCAACGGCCCCGCTGTCGGCCCCTTCCAGCACGCCGGCGAGCAATTCACCACGGCCATTCCGGCCTTTGTATGCAAAGTAAGGCAACTCAATCCTCTAGCTGGTTACTGATACGCATCGCCTCGGAAACGGTGGTACGTCCCTGCACCACCAGCTGTACCGCCTGGCGCCGCAACGTCTGCCCAGCCATCTGTTGCGTCGCCGCCTTCAGGAACGTGGCCGGATCGGGATCATTGGCCGCGTCGACCACGGACTGGGTCATTTCCAGCAGCTCGTAGATACCGGTGCGTCCGCGATAACCGAGGCCATTGCAATGCGAGCAGCCTTTGCCATGGAAGTACCTGCCCAGGTCGACCTTGTCCTTCAATTCGAGGCTGAGCCATTCGTGCTCGTTTGGCGTCAGGGTGTAGGGCGTGGTGCAGGACTCGCAGATCACGCGCAACAGGCGCTGTGCCAGCACCGCTTGCAGCGAACTGCCCACCATGTAGCGCGGCACTCCCATGTCCATCAGGCGCAGCGGCGTGCTTGCGGCGTCGTTGGTGTGCAGGGTCGAGAGCACCAGGTGGCCGGTCATGGCGGCGCGCAGGCCGATCTGCGCGGTTTCCTGGTCGCGCATCTCGCCGACCAGCACGATGTCCGGATCCTGGCGCAGGGCCGAACGCAGCACGCGCGCGAAATCGAGTTCGATCTTTTCATTGACCTGCACCTGGTTGATGCCTGCCAGGCGGTATTCAACCGGGTCTTCGACGGTGATCAGCTTCTTCTCCATCGAATTCAATTCCGCCAGTGCGCAATACAGCGTGGTGGTCTTGCCGCTGCCGGTCGGGCCGGTCACCAGGACCAGGCCATTCGGACGCGCCACGATGGCGCGGAAGCGCTCGAGCAGCTGCTTGGGCATGCCGATGGCGTCAAGCCGCAAGGTCATGCCGCTCTGGTTCAGCAAACGCATGACGATCGATTCGCCGTACTGCGTCGGCATGGTGGAGATACGCACGTCGATGCGCGCGTTCCTGACCCGCACGGCGAAGCGGCCGTCTTGCGGCAGGCGCTTCTCTGAGATATCCAGGTCGGACATCAGCTTCAGGCGCAGCGCCAGGGCGGGCGCGATCTTGATATCGGCTTCCGTCTGCAGGTGCAGCACGCCGTCGATGCGGAAGCGGATTTGCAGCCTGCTTTCCTGCGGTTCGATGTGGATGTCCGATGCGCGCACCTGGGCGGCGTCATCGAACAGTGATTGCAGCAGTTTGACGACCGGCGCTTCTTCCAGGCCGGGGCTGGCGGCGGCAAGCGCGCCAAAGTCCACCGAGCCCTCGCCCATTTCCTGTTCCAGCTCGCGCGCCAGGCCGGAGATGTCCTCGGTGCGGCGGTAGATGCGGTCGATTGCTGCCAGCACTTCCGTTTCGTTGACCACGGCCAGCTCGATGGACTGCTTCAGCAGGCGCGAGATTTCGTCATACGCAAACAGGTCGGTCGGATCGGACAGGCCGACCAGCATCGATCCCTTGCGGTCTTCCAGCACCAGGGCGCGGAAGCGGCGGGCCTGGGTCTCCGGCAACAGCCGCACCAGCTCCGAACTGATCTGGTAGAACTTGAGGTTGATATACGGGATATTGAGCTGGCGCGCCAGCGCACCGGAAATCTGCTCCTCGGTGACAAAGCCGTGTTCAACGAACACCCGCCCCAGTTTTCGGCCGCTGCGTTTCTGCTCCGCCAGCGCCATGCCCAACTGTTCTTCCGACAGCAGTTTCTGCTGCACCAGGATTTCACCCAAACGAACCTTTTCCGGCCTCGTCATACCGCTTCCCCGTATCCAATATTTGCTGGCATTGTATGCGAACGAATCGTGCAAGCAAAGCAAAACTCGTTAATAGATTCACCACATAGCGTGGCTGGAGGGCGACGAATTCTTGCGATACGTGCTCCAATTGCAGGGCCTATTCCAACCCACCCGATGCCTGCACGCCGCCATGTACCAGCAACATTTTGGCCTGCACGAGGCCCCCTTCGGCATTACGCCGAACCCCGCTTTTTTCTACAGCGGGAATACGCGCGGCGAGATCCTCTCCGCCCTGCTCTACGCGGTCACCCAGGGCGAAGGCATCGTCAAGGTGACGGGCGAGGTGGGCTGCGGCAAGACCATGCTGTGCCGCATGCTCGAAGCGCGCCTGCCGCGCGGCGTCGACGTGCTCTACCTCGTCAATCCCACGCTCGGCCCGCAGGAAGTCCTGCACGCGATTGCCGCCGAGCTGGGACTCAACACCACTGGCCGCCGCGCCGATCAGGTGTTGCGCGCCTTGCACGCGGAGCTGATCGCCCGCCACGCGGCCGCGCACCGGGTCGTGCTGCTGGTGGAAGAAGCGCAAGCCATGCCGCTTGAAACGCTGGAAGAAGTGCGCCTGCTGACCAACCTCGAAACCGCCCGCAGCAAGCTGCTGCAGATCGTGCTGTTCGGACAGCCCGAACTCGATGAGCACCTGGCACTGCCGCGCATGCGGCAACTGCGTGAACGCATCACGCACAGCTTCAATGTGCCGCCGATGCCACGCGACCAGATCCCCTATTTCCTCTCGCATCGCTTGCGGGCCGCCGGTTACCAGGGTCCCGAACTGTTCACCCGTGGCGCCGTGCGCCTGATCGCACGCGGCTCGCAGGGCATCGTTCGGCGCATCAATGTGCTGGCCGACAAATCGCTGATGGCAGCCTATGCCGAAGATTTTCCTTTTGTAAATTCGTACCACGTGCGCCAGGCGATTGAGGACAGCCGTTATTCGTGCGCGGCGGTTCCGGGCAATCGCAGTATGATCGTTTTCGATAAACTCCTGGCAACTTGCTTCAGGCGGCGATCAGCATGAAGAACCTGACGGCTTCCCTGTTATGCGTCCTGCTTGCGGCTTGTGCGGCGCCGAAACTTCCCTTGTCTCCAACCCATGTGGCCGAGCCAGAGCCGGTGGCGGGTGCGATTCCGGAACCGGTGCAGCAAAGCGCCGCACTTGCGCCGCCCCGGCCGGCAGCGCGGCAGGAGACCTATAGCGTGTCGGTGCACCGCGTGCCGGTGCAGTCGGTCCTGTTTGCGCTGGCGCGCGACGCGGGACTAAATGTGGACGTGCATCCCGCCGTGGAAGGAACGGTGACCTTGAACGCGCTGGACCAGACCCTGCCGCAATTGCTGGCACGGATCAGCAAGCAGGTCGACATGCGCTACGAATTGCAGGGCAACAACCTGCTTGTGTTGCCGGACCAGCCTTACTGGAACCATTACAAGATCGACTACGTCAATATCGCCCGCAGTACCAACAGCAGCGTGAACATCGCGACGCAGATTTCCACCACGGGCGGCTCGGCCTACAGCAGCAGCGGCGGCACGCCTTCCAACCCGGTGCCGGCAAGCAGCAGCTCACTCGGCAACGGCGGCAACAACAATTCGACCACCTCGGTTGCCAATCGCTCGGACAACAATTTCTGGTACAGCCTGGAAAAGAACGTGCGCGACATGCTGCGCCCGACCACGCTGAATGACCAGCTCACCGACCCTCTTGCGCAGATGCGCGAACAGGCCAACGCCATGGTCCAGCAGATGCAGGCCGGCGCCTCGCCCGATGCCGGCTATCCCGGCGCCCAGGCGGCTGCCGCGCAAGCAAGAACCCCGGCCGGCGGGCCGGGCGCCAATACCGCTTTCGGCGCCAGCCCAGCCTCGCAGGGACGCAATGCGCCATCGGTGATTGCCAATCCCGAAGGCGGCCTGTTGTCCGTGCGCGCCACCAGCCGGCAGCATGAAAAGGTGCAGGAATTCCTCGACATCATCATGTCCACTGCCAAGCGCCAGGTGCTGATCGAGGCGACCATTATCGAGGTCAAGCTCAGCGACCAGTACCAGCAGGGCATCAACTGGGCGCGCATCAACAACAACGGCAAGCTGGGACAGGGACAGGTCGGCACCACGCCACTGCCATCGGGCGTGGCGCCGAACGGTTCGGCCGGGATCTTCATCTTCGACTATGCCAACCCGACCACGCGCTTCGGCAATATCACGGCTACCATCCAGTTGCTTGAGTCATTCGGCAAGGTGAAAGTGCTGAGCAGTCCCAAGATCAGCGTGCTGAATAACCAGACTGCCTTGCTGAAGGTGGTTGACAACAGCATCTTCTTTACGCTGAAAGTGACGCCGGCCGTGCTGACGTCCACCGGCACCATCGCGACGCCCGCGACCTATGAATCGAAGGTCGAGACCGTGCCCGTGGGGTTCGTCATGAGCGTGACGCCGCAAATCTCGGCAGAGGACGAAGTCACGCTGAACGTACGGCCGACCATTACACGGATTGTCGACTACGTGGAAGACCCCAATCCTGAACTGAGCAAGCAGAACGTCAAGAGCCGGGTGCCGGTGATCCAGGCGCGCGAAATGGAATCGATCCTGAAAGTCCAGAGCGGCCAGGTGGCCGTGATGGGCGGCCTGATGCAGGATTCGGTCGACAACAAGAAGGACAGCATCCCCCTGATCGGCTCCGTGCCGCTGCTCGGCAACCTGTTCTCGTACCGGAACGAGACTGCCAGCAAGACCGAATTGGTGATCTTCCTGCGGCCTGTCGTCGTGAAGGACGCCAGCCTGGCAGGCGAATACCGCAACTACCGCTATCTCATGCCCGCGCGGCCGGCGGGGGAGCTATGAGCTTGCTGATGCAGGCCTTGCGCAAGGCTGAACGCGCCCGGAACGGTCATGACGCAGAGCTCGATCATGGGCGGGAGCAGCAGCCGTTCGGCGCCGATGCCGTGCGATCACCTCCGCCAATCGAGGGCGGGCCGGCATTTGCCGTGATGCCCGATGTGTGGCGGCTCGAACCTCTCGATGCCGAGCCGCCTGTCATGGCGGCGCAGGAAGCCGTGCATGATCCGGTACCGCCGCAGGCACGCCATGAGCCAATGCGGCCAGCGGCCGAATCCCGCCTGCCGCCAGCGGCCAGCACCGGCGACAGCCTGCGCGCATCGGCATCCCCTGGCTACGCCGCAGGCAACAGCGTTGGCGCCGCCGGTCCTGGCGTCGGCCCCGGCGGGGACCCTGCCGCCCGTCCTGGTCCCGCACGCAGGCCGGGCTTGTCCCGTGCAGCCGCCTCGCCCCAGCGCCGGCTTGCCCTCCTGGCAGGGACGCTGGCTGCCTTGCTTGCAGTATTTGCCTTCATCTATTGGCGTGCAGTGTCGGCCCCGGGCCCCGGAGCGCGCTTGCCCATGGTTCCGATGCCGGCGCCCGGATCAGCGCCAGTAGCACAAGCCGGCGCGCAGCAGGGAGCACCGATACCTGTGACGCCTTACGTCACGCCGCCGGGCGCTGATCCAGTCCTGCCGGCCACGGCGCCCGCCAGCGTCGCCGGAGCAGCCGAAGGCGGCAGCACGGCCGCAGCCTCAGGCGCCGGAAGCGCAGCTGCGAACGGTACTGCCAGCCTTGCCGCCACAGGCGCACCCGACAGCAGCGCAGCGGCCACCGGCACTGCGACGGCTCCCGGTGCAAAAGCACCGGCCACCAGGCCTGCTGCCGATGTCACCATCCCGACGCCCGAGCAACTGGCAGCCATCACGGACCCCGCGATTCGTGCGGAAGCGATGCGCGATGCCGCCGAACGCGCGGCCCGCCAGGTCCGCGCGGAAGGCACTCCGGCGCCGGCCCATGAATCAGCCGCGACGCGCGCGCACGCAGAAGAGACTTTCAAGGTACGCCGTTCGGCACCGGCTGCCCGGCCCCAGGGCGAAGCAGGTGCCGGCAGCGAACGCGCCGCCACCGTACAAACCGCCGTCGGCGAGCAAGGCAAGGTGCAGTTTGTACGCGGGACAGGATCGGTACAGGTTGTGCCTGCCGTGCAGAACGGCTATGCTGCCCTGCAGTCCGGCGACTTGGCCACGGCCCGCCAGCAATACGATCTCGCCCTGCTGCAAGACCCCAACAACCGCGACGCGCTGCTCGGATCGGCCGCCGTGGCGCTGCGCGAACACGATGGCAGGCAGGCATCGGGCAATTACCTGCGCCTGCTCGAACTGGACCCCAACGACCCCGAAGCCCTGGCAGGCCTCACCGAACTGCGGCCCGGCGACTTGCAGGCCGATGAAACCAGGCTGCGCGGGCTGGCGCGCCAGCATCCCGACTCCGGCCCAGTGCAATTCGCCCTTGGCAACCTGTTTGCGCGCCAGGGACGCTGGCCGGAAGCCCAGCAAAGCTACTTCCGCGCCTTCAGCGCCATGCCCGAAAACGCCGACTACGCCTTCAACCTGGGGGTTGGCCTGGACCGCATGAACCAGCCGCGCCTTGCGCAAACCTATTACCGGCGCGCGCTCGAACTGGCGCAGGCCAGCCCTCCCGGCTTCAATGTCGATACAGTCCGCAAGCGATTGCAAGCCCTCGAAACGCCGCCCCAATAAAGCACAATGGCCGACACGCAGAAAATCCCGCTCGGCAAACTGCTGATCCAGAAGGGCGTCATCAGCCAAGACCAGCTCCGGATCGCACTGACCGAGCAAACGCGCAACAACGAACCCCTGGGCAAGTTGCTGATCGCGCTCGGCTTCGTGACGGAAGCGACGATGCGCGAGGCGCTCAGCGAAAAGCTCAATACACGCTCGGCGGACCTGAAAAGCCTGGTGGTCGACGCCGTCGCGCTCAAGCTGATTCCCAAGGAGGTGGCCAAGCGCTATCGCGTCTTCCCCATCGTGTATGAACGGGCCACCGACGAACTGGTGCTGGCCATGTCCGACACCACCAACATCGTCGCGCTGGACCAGATCAGCGCCATGCTGGTCAAAGGCATCACGCTGGTGCCGCTGCTGGTCAACGACTCCGACATTGCGTACGCGATCGACCACTATTACGGCTTCGAGCTGTCGATCGACGGCATCCTGCATGAAATCGAAACCGGCGAGGTCACGCTGGACGCTTCCTCCGACGAATACAGCCAGCCCATGGTGCGCCTGATCGACGCCCTGCTGGCCGACGCCGTACAGAACAGCGCCTCAGACATCCACTTCGAGCCCGAGCACAGCTTCCTGCGCGTGCGCTACCGCATCGACGGCATCCTGCGCCAGATCCGCAGCCTGCACCGCTCCTACTGGCCTGCGATGGCGGTGCGCCTGAAGGTGATCAGCCAGATGAACATCGCCGAAACGCGCGCGCCGCAGGACGGGCGCATATCGATCCAGTTCTCAGGCCGCCAGATCGATTTCCGCGCCAGCAGCCAGCCCACCACCCACGGCGAAAACATCGTGCTGCGCGTGCTGGACCGGCAAAAAGGGATCGTCCCACTGGAAAAGCTGGGCCTGGCCGAGCACGAACTCGATGTGCTCAAACTGATGATCGCCCGTCCCGACGGCCTGATCCTGGTCACCGGGCCCACCGGCAGCGGCAAGACCACCACCCTGTATTCGATCCTGAACCACATCAACACGGAATCCGTGAACATCATGACGATGGAGGACCCGGTCGAATACCCGATGCACCAGATCCGCCAGACCTCGGTCAACGAATCGGCCAAGCTGGGATTCGCAGACGGCATCCGCTCCATGATGCGGCAAGACCCCGACGTGATCCTGGTCGGCGAGATCCGCGACAAGGAAACCGCGGACATGGCGCTGGCCGCAGCCATGACCGGCCACCAGGTCTATTCCACGCTGCATACCAATTCCGCCGTCGGCGCCATCCCGCGCCTGCTTGACCTGGGCGTGGTAGCCGACGTCCTGGCCGGCAATATCATCGGCATCATCGCCCAGCGGCTGGTGCGCAAGCTGTGCCCCCACTGCCGGCAGGCAGTCGAAGCGGACGAGCTGGAACGGCGGCTGCTGGGGCTTCCGGCCGACCATCCGCCGGCCACCATCTACCGCGCCGGCGCCTGCGACCGCTGCGCCCACCAGGGCTACAAAGGGCGCATGGCAATCATGGAGCTGCTGCGCATGAACGGTGAACTCGACGACATGGTGGCGCGCCGGGCGCCGGCCCGCGAATTGCGCAATGCAGCCGGCGCCGCCGGCCTGCATTCGCTGGTCGACGACGGCATGCGCCGTGTGATGGAAGGCCTGACCACGCTGGACGAAGTCTCGCGCGTGGTCGACCTCACTGACAGGTTGAGCTGACATGCCCCAGTTCATCTACCGCGCCATGGACGCCAACGGCAGCATCGTGCCGGGGAATATGGACGCGCATAATGTGCCGGACCTCGAGTTGCGCTTGCAGCGCATGGCGCTCGACCTGATCGACTACCGCGAAACACGCCGGCGCAAGCTGCGCATCGGCGGCCAGCGCGTGACGCGGCGCGACTTGATCAACTTCTGCTTCCACCTGGAGCAAATGAGCAGTGCCGGCGTGCCGATGCTGGACGGCTTGCGCGACTTGCGCGACAGCGCCGACAACCTGCGGCTGCGGGAAATCATCACCGACCTGGTCGAAAAGATCGAAGGCGGCCTGCAGCTCTCCAACGCCCTGGCCTCCTATCCGGAAGTATTCGACCAGGGCTTTACCAGCCTGGTAAGGGCCGGCGAGCAAAGCGGCAAGGTCAACGAGATCTTCCGCGACCTGGCCGAGAACCTGAAGTGGCAGGACGAGCTGGCGGCACAGGCGCGCAAGGCCATCACCTACCCTGCTTTCGTACTGGTGATCGTCAGCGGCGTACTGTTTTTCCTGATGATCTACCTGGTTCCACAGCTGACAGCCTTCATCAAGAACATGGGCCAGGAACTGCCGCTGCACACGCGCGCATTGATTGCCTTGTCGGACATCTTCATCCATTACTGGTATCTGCTGCTGGCTTTGCCCTTTGCGGCCTGGTGGCTCCTGCGCTGGCAGTTGCGCACCAACGAGCGCACGGCCTTCGCCTTCGACCGCCTGCTTCTACGTACCGTCCCGGTTCTGCAAAAGCTGATCATGGCGCGCTTTGCGACCTATTTTGCGCTGATGTATGCCGCGGGAATTCCCGTGCTCGAATGCATACGGCTCTCGGAGGGAATAGCAGGCAACCGCGTCGTGGCAGCCGCCATGCGCCGCGCGCGCGAACTGATTTCGGAGGGACACAGCGTTGCGGCAGCCTTCAGGCAGGTCGAGCTGTTTCCGCCGCTGGTGGTGCGCATGCTGCGCGTCGGGGAATCGACCGGCGCTCTCGATGCGACGCTGCGCAACGTGGCCTACTTCTACAACCGCGAAGTGCGGGAACGGATCGAACGCATGCAATCGATGATCGAACCGGCGATGACCGTCATCCTCGGCATCCTGCTGGGATGGATCATGCTGTCCGTGCTCGGCCCGATTTACGACACCATCAGCTCAATCAGGATCTGATGCCATGACCCGCAAACTCCTCCTCCACCTGACCGGCGAGCGGCTGTGCTGCTGGCTCTGGGAGCGCGGCAGGCTCGGGACGGGGCCGTGCTTCGATCCGTCGCCGGATGGCTGGGCAAGTTTCGCCACCTGGCTCGATGGCCGCCAGGACACGCCGGCCCTGATGCTGGCCGACCTGGTGGAAGAGGACTTCCAGCGCCACCTGCTGCCGCACGTTGCCGGCCGCGCAGGCCTGGCCATGCGCGAACGCCGCCTGGCGCAGTCATGGCGCGACACGCCTTTCCGCTGCGCGCACATCCAGGGCCGCGAGGAAGGCGGCCGGCGCGACGATATCGTGCTCCTTTCGGCCTTGACCAACCCGGCCACCCTGGCGCCCTGGCTCGACGCGCTGGAAAGCCAGCGCATGCCGCTGGCGGCGCTGTATACGCCTGCCCTCCTCAGTGGCGCCTTGCTGCCGGAACAGGCGCGGCAGGAGGCGCAACTGTTGCTGGTGACCGAGCATGGCAGCGGCATACGGCAGACCTTTTTCCAGCACGGCAAGGTGCGCTTCTCCCGGCTCGCCCAGGCGGCAGTCAACGCCGAGCAGGAAGCCGAACGCACCCGGCAGTTCCTCGTCGGCGCGCACATGCTGGGGCGCGACGTGCCCTTGCAGGTGCTGGCCCTGCTACCGCTGGCACGGATCGCGTCGCCACCGGCGGCAAATCTTTCGCCGCTGCTGGACTGGCGGGTCATGCCTTTGGGAGAAGCGGCGTCACTGCAACGGCTGGCTGCTTGCGACAATCCCGATGAAGTATTCCTTGGCCTGGCCGCGCGCACGGCGCCGCCCAGCCACTATCCGCTCGGGCCGCGCCGGCGCTACTACAGCCTGTGGCGCACACGCCGAAGCCTGTACGCTTCAAGTGCGGTCATGGCGGCCTGCTGCCTGCTGTGGACCGGCGCAAACATTGCCGGCTACTCGCTGGCGCGCAGCCATACGCAGGCATTGCAGCAGGAGACGCAGGGGTTCACGGCTGCCTATCGACGCAGCATGTCGAGCATGCCGCCGGCTGTCGACAAGACCGCCAACATGAAGGCGGCCGTACAGATCGCGCAGATGGTGGCTCGCCAGGGGCCATGGCCGCAGGCAGCGATGGCCATCCTGAGCGAAGCACTGGAGCGTTCGCCGCAGATCCGTCTCACGCAGCTCGACTGGCGGGTCAACGCACCGGGCGTCGTGCCGGTGACCGCCAGCAGCGCCTTTCCCGGTGCGGCCACCACGCCGGCCCTGGTGGCGCCGCAATCGTCCATGCTGATCGGGATACCGAAGGCGCCGCCGCAGCAGGTGCGGCTGCAGGCCGAGGTCCTGGTGGAGCAGGACGACTATCGCAGCGTGCTGCTCAGCATGAACCGCTTTGCGCAGGAACTGGCGCGCACGCCCGGCATGGTGGTGGAAATCGAACAGCTGCCCTTCGATATACGGCCCAACGTGAAGCTGAGCGGCAAGGCCGGTTCGCCGGCTGGGCTGGGCGAGCGCGCCAAATTCACTTTGAATCTCAGGTGGTCGCCATGACGGTGTTACGCGAGTTCTCCTTGCTGCGCAACGCCGTGCTGGCGTTCCTTGGCACGCTGGCAGTGTCGCTTGCCGCGGTCTTCGCGAGCTCGTGGCACCTGAGGCGCGTTCATTTCGAGGAGGCTGCGGCGCTGCTGGAGCGTGATGCCGCGCGCTTGCGGCTTGCCCATGCCGAAACGGAAAAGGAAGAAATCCGCCA
The DNA here is from genome assembly GCF_049913255.1 of Pseudoduganella sp. R-43. Classification (NCBI taxonomy): domain Bacteria; kingdom Pseudomonadati; phylum Pseudomonadota; class Betaproteobacteria; order Burkholderiales; family Oxalobacteraceae; genus Pseudoduganella; species Pseudoduganella sp. R-43. The sequence goes on along the minus strand of NZ_CP183988.1, from coordinate 3,337,367 downwards.
GTACCAGCCGCAGTTCGTCGAATTGCGGCGCCGGGGCCTGGTGGGACCCGAACGCCGGCTCGACTGGGTGGAGGCGATCCGGCAGATCCAGGAACAGCGGCGCCTGTTGCCCCTGACCTACGAGATCGAGGTGCAGCAACCGTACCGGCTCGAGACGAGCTTGCCGACGGGCGAGTATGCCTTGCTGGGCAGCAGGATGGCCTTGCATATGGATCTCCTTCATGAACTGGATCTGCTGAACTTCCTGTCGGATCTGCGGCTGTCAGGCACCTTTGCGGTCCAGGACTGCGTCATCCGCCGCGCCGCCGGCGCCGCGCCTGTGGCGGGCGTGCTGTCGCCGACCCTGAATGCCGACTGCACCCTGAACTGGCTGACGCTGACGCCGGTTTCCGCTTCGGCCAAGCCGCAGCGAGGGTCGTCATGAAAACGGGATTGCCGGCACTTCTCCTGCTGCTGGCGACGCAGGCCGGCGCGCAGGGTTTCGTCAGCATGGGAAGGTTGTTTACCATCCCGGACGAACGTGCGCAGCTCGATACGCAGCGCAACCAGGGCACTCTTCCCGGAGCGGCGGCCGTCCCGGCACCGGGAGGCAACGCCCAAGCAGCCGGCCCGGTTCCTGTCGCACCGGGAATGGAGGCATCGGCGCATTGCCAGCCTGGCTCTGCGCCTGGATGTCCGCCGGCTGCGGCGCCTGGCACGGCGGCAGCCGAAACGCCTGGGGGCCCAGGCGCTGGCGAGACTGCGCCGCCCGGGCTTCGTCTGGGGGGCGTGATCCGCCGCAGCAATGGGCCCACGATGATCATTGTGAACGGCGAAGCGCAAGCCGCGCCGCCGGGCGGGGTGATGCGCGGCTCGGTCACCTTGCAGGCGGACGGGCGGTCCGTCGTGCTCAAGCCCGGCCAGCGCTATGACCCGGCAACGGGAGAGGTCCATGAAGCGGCACGCTAGACAGCGCGGCGCAGCGCTCCTGACGCTATTGCTGATCGCCACAGTGGCGCTGTCGGCGGTCTTGCTGTCGGCATTCAGCGGCGGCAGCGGTGAGCGCGCCCGCGAAGAGCGCACCCACGCCTTGCTGGCGCAGGCCAGCGAGGCGCTGGTCGGCTTCGCCGCGGCCCATGGCCGCCTGCCGCGTCCCGCACCGGCCGCACCCGCGCCGGGGATGGGCGAGGCCGGGCGCGAACGGACAGCGCCCTGCGCCACAGAGGCCGACTGCACCGGCCTCCTGCCATGGATGGATCTCGGGCTGCCGGCCGCGGACAACTGGGGCCGCCATTTGCGCTACAGCGTAACGCCAGCATTCACGGTCGCGCCCCTGGCACGCACTGCGCTCATCGCCAGCAAACGCGTGCTGTCGCGCGACGCGAGCGGCACGCTGTTCTTCGTCGCCGGACAGGATAACTGCTCGCTGGCCGCACAGTGCGCACCGGCCGTCATCTTCTCGCGTGGCCCCAGCGATGTGCCTGGCAGCCAGGACGAAGCCGGCAACCTGCAGGCCGCCACCGATTTCATGCAGCGCCCGCGAAGTGCGCAGGCGAATGCTCCCGGCGGCGCCTTCGACGACCTGCTCGCCGCCGTGCCGCTGCAAGCACTCTATGAAAGGATGGCCGCCGCCAAGACCCTGCCATGAGAAAGCAGACAGCCTTCACCCTGGTTGAAATGGCGATCGTGCTGGTCATCGTCGGCTTGCTGCTGGGCGGCATGCTGGCCCCGTTGTCGGCGCAGATGGAACAACGGCGCACCGCCGACACCAGCAGGGCGCTGGAAGAAGCGCGCGATGCGCTGGCCGGATTCGCCGCCCGCAACGGCTACCTTCCCTGCCCCGCCATCTCCGCCTCGAATGGCCTGGAAGACCGCAGCGGCACGCGCTGCAGCAACGAACGACGTCTCGGATTCCTGCCGTGGGCAACCCTGGGCCTGCCGAAGCTCGACGCCTGGCAACACCTCTACCTGTACAGCGTCACGCCATCCTTCAGCGACAGCGGCGCCCTGTTCCGCCTCAGCACCCCGCGCGACATCACCATTGCCAGCCGCGATGCCAGCGGCGCGCTGGTGCCGGCCAGCGGGCAGAACGATATTCCCGCGGTCGTGCTGTCGCAAGGGCGCAATGGCTTCGGCGCCTTCAGCGACGTCGGCGTGCAGGCGGCCGACATGGGCCAGGGCAATGTCGACGAAAAGGCAAACTTCCAGGCCGACGGCCGCATGTTCATTGCACGCGACCGCGCCGACAATCCCGCCGCCGCGGGCGGCGCCTACGACGACATCGTCGTCTGGCTGTCGCCCAACATCCTGTTCAATCGAATGCTCGCAGCGCAAAGGCTGCCATGACATGCAACCCAAGGAGAGCGCCATGAGACACCGCGGCTTTACCCTCGTTGAAATCGCCATCGTCCTGGTCATCATCGGCCTGCTGCTGGGCGGCGTGCTGAAAGGCCAGGCCCTGATCGACAGCGCCAAGGTCAAGAGCATCATCCAGCAGGCTACTGCCCTGCAGGCGGCCGTCAACTCCTACCAGGACCGCTTCCGCGCCCTGCCCGGCGACGATATCCTGGCCACCACCCACGTTCCCGGCGCGGCCGGCAACGGCAACGGCGACGGCCAGATCACGGAATACCAGCTGGCGCCGCAGCATCTGGCACTGGCGGGCCTGATCACCGGTTCCTACAACGGCACCACCGACTTCATGACCAGCGCCCAGGGCGGCGCGGTGTACATCTACAACGACGTCGTGGGTGGCCGTGGCGGCAACGGCATCCGCTTCGACAACCTGCCCGACACCTTTGCCGAGCAGATCGACGCCAAGCTGGATGACGGCAAACCCGATTCCGGCAACGTGCGCGCAACTGGGCCTTATACTAATAACGGAACCATCATTACGCGTCTCGCAATCTTCTTCTAACGGACCTATGACAGCAAACCCTGAACGGCGCCGCATCTTCCTGATGCGGCATGGCAGCGTCACCTATTTCGACCAGGCCGGCAAACCCTACCTGCCCGAAACCGTCCCCCTCAACGAGGCCGGCCGCGCGCAGGCTGCGGCCGCCGGCCAGGCCTTCGCCGCCGATGGCATCAAGTTCGACCGCGTCATCGTCTCCGGCCTGCCGCGCACGGTCGAAACTGCGCAGCGCGTGCTGGCGGAAACCGGCCAGCAGGTACAGCTCGAAACCTGGCCCGAGCTGGCCGAAATCCGCGGCGGCAAGCTGTCCGGCATCCCGGACGATCAACTGCGGGAAGCCTTCACCGGCGCTTTTGAGGGCGTGGTGCCGGAGCAGCGCCGCTTCCTCGGCGGCGAATCGGTCGGCGAGCTGATGGACCGCATCCATCCCGCCATCGCCAGGCTGCTGGCCGACGATGGCTGGGATACCGTGCTGCTGGTCCTGCACGGCGGCGTCAATCGCGCCATCCTGTCCTATGCCCTGACCGGTGGCCAGCGCCTTTTCCTCGGCAACCTGTCGCAGGCTGCCGGCTGCATCAACGCCCTCGACGTGGGCCAGGAACGGCACGACTGGATCGTGCGGTTTTCGAACTTCGCCCCGCCCGCGCCACTGCAAGCGGCCACCCGCAGCACCACCATGGAGCAGTTGTTCAAGGAATATTCCAAATCCCGCTTGCTTTCCCGCCCATAAAAATAGTACGATCGTTCGGAAGGAGGCATTATGTTCGAAGAATTCATGGGCACCAAGGAGGTGTCGGAGCGCCACCGTTTCGACACCGCCACGCTGGACGCATACCTGCGCCAGCACGTGGAAGGCTATCCGCAGGGCGAATTGAAGGTCGAGCAGTTCAAGGGCGGCCAGTCGAATCCCACCTTCAAGCTGACGGTCGGCGGCCAGCAGTACGTCCTGCGCACCAAGCCGGCTCCGGCGGCCAAGCTGCTGCCATCCGCCCACGCCATCGAACGCGAATTCCGCGTCATGGACGCGCTGCACAAGGCAGGCTTCCCGGCGGCCCGCCAATACTGCCTGTGCATGGACGAAGAAGTGATCGGCCGCGCTTTCTACGTGATGCAATTTGTCGAAGGCCGCGTGCTGTGGGACCAGTCCCTGCCCGGCATGACGCCTGCCGAACGTGCTGCGATCTACGATGAACTCAATCGCGTCATCGCGCAGCTGCACACCATCGATTACAACGCCATCGGGCTTGGCGATTACGGCAAGCCGGGCAACTACTTCCAGCGCCAGATCGAACGCTGGAGCAAGCAGTACAAGGCATCCGAGACCGAGACCATCGAGGCGATGGACCAGTTGATCGCCTGGCTGCCTGCCAACATCCCGCCCGGCGAGGACACCTCGATCGTGCACGGCGACTACCGCCTCGACAACATGATCTTCCATCCGACCGAGCCGCGCATCCTCGCAGTGCTGGACTGGGAACTGTCGACGCTCGGGCATCCGTTTGCGGACTTCAGCTACCACTGCATGAGCTGGCACATCGAGCCGGGCAAGTTCCGCGGCATCGCCGGCCTGGACCTGAAGGCGCTCGGCATTCCCTCGCAGCGCGAATACATCGCGCGCTACGCCGAACGCACCGGCAAGGCAATCCGCCTGGAGGACTTCAACTTCTACCTCGCCTTCAATATGTTCCGCCTGGCCAGCATCATGCAGGGCATCATGAAGCGCTACGTGGACGGCACGGCATCCAGCGCCCAGGCACTGGAATCAGGCAAGCTGGCCCACCCGATGGCGGCCATGGGCTGGGTCTATGCCCAGGGCAAGGCAATCGAATAAGGAATCGGCATGGACTTCGACTACTCCCCGCGAACCAAGGAATTGCAGGCGCGCCTGCTGGCCTTCATGGACCAGCACATCTACCCGAACGAGAAAGCCTTCCATGAGGAGGTGGACCGCAACGGCCGCGAGAAAGGCAACCGCTGGATTCCCACCGAGCTGATTGACCGCCTCAAGCCGCTGGCCCGTGAGCAGGGTTTGTGGAACCTGTTCCTGCCCCGCTCCAGCCGCGCCCCGGAAGGCCTGTCCAACCTCGATTACGCCCCTTTGTGCGAAATCATGGGCCGCGTACCGTGGGCGGCGGAAGTGTTCAACTGCTCCGCACCCGATACCGGCAATATGGAAACGCTTGAGCGCTACGGCACGGAAGAACACAAGCAGCGCTGGCTGGAACCGCTGCTGCGCGGCGAGATCCGCTCCGCCTTTGCGATGACCGAACCGGCGGTGGCATCGTCCGATGCGACCAATATCGAAACGCGCATCGAGCGCGACGGCGACCACTACGTGATCAACGGCCGCAAATGGTGGATCTCCGGCGCCGGCGATCCGCGCTGCCAGGTGTATATCGCCATGGGCAAGACCGATTTCAGCGCCCCGCGCCACGCGCAGCAGTCGATGGTCCTGGTGCCGGCCGATGCGCCGGGCCTGACGGTGCTGCGTCCCTTGCCGGTCTTCGGCTACGACGACGCGCCGCACGGCCACTGCGAAATGGTGTTCGAAAACGTGCGCGTGCCTGTTTCCAGCATCCTGCTCGGCGAAGGGCGCGGCTTTGAAATCGCCCAGGGCCGCCTCGGTCCGGGCCGCATCCACCACTGCATGCGCGCCATCGGTGTCGCCGAGCGTGCGCTGGAACTGATGGTGCAGCGCCTGACCTCGCGAGTTGCATTTGGCAAGCGGCTGTCGGACCAGGGCGTGTGGCGCGAACGCATCGCCGAATCGCGCATCAGGATCGATACCGCGCGCCTGCTGACCCTGAAAGCGGCCTACATGATGGACACGGTCGGCAACAAGGTCGCCCAGTCCGAGATCGCCATGATCAAGGTGCTGGCGCCCAATGTGGCGCAACAGGTGCTCGATTGGGCGATCCAGGCCCACGGCGCGGCCGGCGTATCGGACGATTTCCCGCTGGCCTACCAGTGGGCGGGCAACCGCACCCTGCGCCTGGCCGACGGGCCGGATGAAGTGCACCGCAACGCCATCGCCAAACTGGAGATTGCGCGCTTCTCGTCCACGACAAGCTAAGCTATCATCATCCTGCAGTCACTTTTCCGAAAGGACGTGCCGTGCGGGATGAATCCAGCAAGCCCTTGCCACCATTGCGGTCGCAGCTCGCACTGCTGGCCGCGGCCTGCGCGGCGCCAGCACTATTGGCGGTGGCCCTGTTGCTGGTGTATTTCCAGCAGCGCGACCTGGGCCGCGCCGAGCTGCAGGTCCAGCGCGTCGAACGCGCTGCGGCCGCCATCGTGGACCGCCAGTTGCTGGCCGCGGAAGCTGCGGCCCTCGCGCTGGCCAGCAGCCCCAGCGCCCGTAGCGGCGACCTGGTGGCCCTGCGCAGCCAGGCAAGCGGCGCGCTGCCGCCAGCCTTGCCCTACCAATCCCACATCCTGTTCACCGAAAGCGGCGCGGCACAGCTCATTGCCGGCAATGAGCTGCCGGTCGACCGCGCCGCCAACGCGGCCCGCATCAGGTTAGCGCCGAATGCGCGTTCCGCAGTCAGCCTGCTGCGCGCGAACGGCAAGGAGCCGGCCCACCTGGCGGTTGACGTGCCGATCCAGCGCGCCGCCAAGGCGCCCGCCACCCTCAGCGTCCTGCTGCCCGGCGACGCGCTGGACAAGGTGGCCGAGGAGATGCAGCTTGCCCCCGGCGCCGTGATCGCCGTACTGGCGCCCGACGGCAAGCTGGTGGCCCGCAGCCATGACGACGGCCGGGCCAGCGGCGAGCCGGCGGCCGACGCCTTGCATGGCCTGCCGCTGCAGGTCGGCTACCTGCGCGGTGCAGCCAGCCCGTGGAGCGTGGCGGTGGCCTCGCCAAGGCCGGAAGCGCTGCTTGCTTTCGACGGCCTGTTCTTCGCGGTGTTCGCCGTGCTGGCGGCGCTGGTATTGGCCGGCTTTGCCGCAGCTGCCCTGGCTGCGCGCCGCATCGCAAGCTCGATCGATGCCCTGCACGCGCCGGCCCAGGCGCTGGCAAGCGGCGCGCCCATCGAAGCGCCGCGCGCATCCTTCCAGGAGGCGAAGCAGATTGGCGACACCCTGCTGCGGCTCGACCGCGACCTGACCCGCCATCGGCAAGACCTGGAACGCGTGGTCGAAGAGCGCACGCAGCAACTGGAAAATTCCAACGCCCTGCTGGAAACGATTTACGCCACGGCGCCGGTGGGCCTGAGTTTTGTCGATACCCGCCTGCGCATCCTGATGATCAACGATTACCTCGCCTCGATGAACGGACTGGCGGTCAACGACCATATCGGGCGCCGCTTCGATGAAGTCATCAGCGACCGCAACCTGGTGGCCCAGGTGAACCAGGCCTACCGCCGGGTACTCGCCACAGGGGAAGCGGTGCCGAACACCGAAATCTGCGGCACTACCGCTTCGCGCCCCGGCCGCAGCAACCATTTCATTGCCGGCTATTACCCGGTCTTTGGCGCCGATGGCGCGATGGCCGGCATTACCGCCGTGCTGATGGATATCACCCAGCAGAAGGAGTCGGAAGCGGCGCTGCGCCAGTCCAAGGCCCTGTTCAAGTCGGTGCTGGAGAACATGCCGGCCATGGTCTTCGTCAAGGATGCCCAGCACCTGCGTTTTGAACTGCTCAACCGCCAGGGTGAACTGCTGCTTGGCCGGCCGCGCGAGGATTTGCTCGGCAAGAGCGACCGCGATTTCTTCCCGCCGGAGCAGGCAGCGGCGTTCGTGGAAGCCGACCGCAAGGTGCTGGCGTCGGAACAGGTGATGGAAATACCTGAAGAAGCGGTGCGCATCGCCGCCGGGGAAATGCGCTACCTGACCACCCGCAAGGTGGCCCTGCGCAACGAACAGGGCATCGCCACCCACCTGCTGGGCATCTCGCTCGATATCACGGACCGCAAACGTGCCGACGAAGCCCTGCAGCAAACCTCCCTGAGCCTGGCGCGCAGCACCAGCTTCCTGCATACGGTGACGGAAAACCTGCCGGGCCTGGTGGCTTACTGGGACGCGGAGCTGCGCTGCCATTTCGCCAACAAGTACTTCCTGGCCTGGTTCGGCAAGACGCTGGAGCAGGCCATGGGCGAACCCATCGGCAACGTGCTGCCAGCCGCGCTGCTGGAACAGATCCGGCCGCACATCAATGCCGTGCTCGATGGCAGTCCGCAGCACTTTCTGCGCGAGCTGGAACTGCCGACGGGCGAGCCGCGCTATGCGTGGATCAACTTCATTCCGGACCGCGGCGAAGCGGGCGCCGTGCGAGGCTTTTATGCCCTAGGCTCGGATGTGACCGAACTAAAGCGCGGCGAATTGAAATTGCAGGAGCTGAACGAACAACTGATGCGCGCCCGCGACCGGGCGGAAGCCGCCAGCCGGGCCAAGAGTGAATTCGTGGCCAACATGAGCCATGAGATCCGCACGCCGATGAACGCCATCACCGGGCTGGCGCGCTTGCTGGAAGAGGCGCCGCTGGAACGGCGCGAGCGCAGCTACGTCAGCAAGATCCAGCTCGCGACGCAAAGCCTGCTTGGCGTCGTGAATGACGTGCTGGACTTTTCCAAGATCGAGGCCGGCCAGTTGCAGCTCGAGCAAGCGCGCTTCAACCTCGAGCAGTTGCTGGCCGCGACTGCCGTACTCGTGGCAAACGGCGCCTGGGACAAAGGCGTGGAGCCCGTGTTCGACATCGCGCCTGCGCTGCCGCCGGAAATGGTGGGCGATGCGATGCGCCTGCAGCAGGTGTTGCTCAACCTCCTGAGCAATGCCATCAAGTTCACCGAGCGGGGCGAAGTCGTGCTGACGGTACGCGAGGCGCCAGGCAGCGCCAATTCGCTGACGCTGGAATTCACCGTGCGCGACACCGGCATCGGCATCCCGGCCGAACAGCAGCCCCATATGTTCGACGCCTTTTCGCAAGGCGACAGCAGCACCAGCCGCCGCTACGGCGGCACGGGGCTAGGCCTGGCCATTGCGCGCCGCCTGTCGGACTTGATGGGCGGGGTCATCGCCGTGGAAAGCACGCTGGGCCGGGGCTCGACCTTCCGCTTTACCTGTCCCCTGCAGCGCGTTGCCGGCAGCGCACCGCGCGCATCAACAGCCAGCCTGCACGGGCTCAAGGTCCTGGCTGTCGACGACAACGCCAGCGTACGCCAGATGCTGCAGCGGGCGGGCAACGCCATGCAATGGACGACAACCACCCTGGCCACCGCTGCCGAGGCCCTGCAGGCGCTGCGCCAGCGTCGCTTCGATCTGCTCCTGCTCGACAGCGCAATGCCCGCCACGGACGGCATCGCCATGCTGGTGCAGGCGCGCGACGAAAACCTGGCATTGCCCAAGGTCGTGTTGATGGCGCCGGAGCGCGCCAGCGACGATTTGCAGCAACTGGCCGACAGCCTGCAGATCGATGCGGTGCTGGCCAAGCCTTTCACCCCGTCGCGCCTGCACGATGCGGCCCTGGCCGCAATCACCGGCATCAACCAGCCGGAGCACCGCGGCAGCCAGGCGGCGCTTTCCGGCAGCCTGGCCGGCATGCACGTGCTGCTGGTGGAAGACAATGAGATCAACCAGGAAATGGCGCGCTACATCCTGCTTCACTGCGGGGCCTTGGTGGAAGTGGCGTCCAACGGCGAGATCGCACTGGACATGCTGCGCGACGACCCGCAACGTTTCGACGCGGTACTGATGGACTTGCAGATGCCCGTGATGGACGGCTACCGCGCCACCGAAGCGATTCGCTCCATGGGCCTGCGCAGCATGCCCATCATCGCCATGACCGCCAACGTCATGCCGGAAGACCGCATCCGCGCCATCGAGGCAGGCGTCGACGCGCATATCGCCAAGCCGATCGACGTCGACGAAATGATCGCTACCCTGAGGCGCCTCGCGCCCCTGCACCCGGAGCTGGCGAACGGTCCATCGGCCGCAACGCGCGCTGAGCAGCGCAAGGATGGCCGCCCGTCCACGGTGCCCGGCATCGACCTGGAAGCTGCATTGCGGCGCGTGGCCGGCAATTATTCGGCCTTCGCCGGCCTGCTGAAGCGCTTCGAGAATTCGCAGGGCGACGCCGTGCGCGAAGTGCGCGATTGCCTGGCCCAGGACAAGCGCTACGCCGCCACGCGCGTGCTGCACCGGCTGAAAGGCGTGGCCGCCAACCTCGGCGCCACCGATGTGGCGCGCCTGAGCGCCCAGGCCGAGAGCGCTGTCGCCGAAGGGCAGGACAGTTCGGCCGCCGCCCTGCTGCTGGCGCTTGAACAGGCACTGGCCGTGGTGATCAACGCCGCACGCGAATTGCCGGCGCCGGTGCATTCCGCCGCCGGCAGCACGCCCGTGTCCAACTTGCCGCAAGCCCTTGGGGACCTGCAAATGCTGCTCCGGAACAGCAATATGCGCGCCCTGGCGGCGTTCAAGGCGCTCACCCCCATCCTTGAGCAGCGCTGCCCGGACCTGCTGCCCGGCCTGGCCAATGCCATCGAAACGCTCGACTTCAGCGACGCCGAGCAACGGCTGCAGGAGATCATGAAACGGGAGGAAACCGCATGACATGGACCGACCAGGCGCACAATGGGCGCCTGCTGATCGTCGATGACGCCATGGAGAATATCCAGATCCTCAACCACGTGCTGGGCGAGGAGCATGAAGTATTGTTTGCCATGAATGGCGAGAAGGCGCTGGAACTGGCGCACCAGCACCAGCCCGACCTGATCCTGCTGGACGCAGTCATGCCGGGCATGGACGGCTACGAAGTATGCGCCGCCTTGCGCGCCGCGTCGGATGTGCGCGATATCCCGATCATCTTCGTCACCGCGCTGACCACGCCCGAGGACGAGACCCGGGCGCTGGAAGCGGGCGCGGTCGACTTCATCACCAAGCCATTCAATGTAGCCGTAGTGCGCGCCAGGGTGCGCACCCACCTTACATTGAAGCGCCAGTCCGACGCCATGCGTGAGCTGACGCTGACCGACGCCCTGACAGGCGTCGCCAACCGCCGCAGCTTCAACGAAGCAATCCAGAACGAATGGCGGCGCTGCGCCCGTTCGGCCATGCCGCTTTCAGTGATCATGATCGACATCGACCACTTCAAGCTTTACAACGACGCCTACGGCCATCAGGCCGGCGACTCCTGCCTGAAGCAAGTCGCCGACACCATGCTGCAATGCGCCGGCCGTTCGCCGGACCTGCTGGCGCGCTACGGCGGCGAGGAGTTCGTCATCCTGCTGCCCCAGGTCGGCGCGCAGGGCGCGGAGACGGTGGCCGAGCGCATCCTGGCCAGCGTGCGCGCGCTGGCAATCCCGCACCGCATGTCGTCAGCCGGCGACACGGTAACGGTCAGCCTGGGCGTGGCCACCCTGCTGCCCGGCACGGGCGGCACCCCGGATGCGCTGGTGCGCTGCGCCGACAACGCCCTGTACCGGGCCAAGAAAGATGGCCGCAACCGCTTCTGTGTCGAGGTTTGAGATCAGGAGTAGCGGCGCATCAGGAATTCCGCTACGCAGGCGGGCTTTTCGCTGCCTTCGCATTCGACCGTGACTTCCCATGCCAGTTGATGGCCGCCGGCCACCGCGCTGATGCTGCGCAGGACGACGTGGCCGCGCACGCGGCTGCCGACCGGGACCGGCGCGGGGAAGCGCACCTTGTCCAGGCCGTAGTTCACGCCCATGCGCATGTCTTCCATGAACACGGCATCCTGCAGCAGCCCGGGCAACAATGACAGCGTCAGGAAGCCATGCGCCACCGTGCCGCCATAGGGCGATTCAGCAGCGGCGCGCGCCGGATCGGTGTGGATCCACTGCTCGTCGTTGGTGGAAACGCCGAAGCTGTTGACACGATCCTGCGTGATGTCGACCCAGCCGGAGACGCCGACTTCCTGCCCCACCAATGCTTCCAGTTCCGCCACGTTACGTACCAAGCGCGCCATCAAGCTGCCTCCTTGAATCCCGGCTGCGCGATGAAGCGCTCCAGGTGATGATCTGCGTCGCCCAGCGTGACCTCGATCATCGCCAGTCGCTTGAAATAGTGTGCGGCGGGCAGTTCGTCCGTCACGCCCATGCCGCCATGCAGCTGCACCGCCTGCTGGCCAACAAAGCGTGCAGCTTGCCCTATCCGCGCCTTGGCGGCTGAAACCACGCGGCGGCGCTCTTCGTGGTCGTCCGACCCGGCCTTGGCCGCCGCCAGCATGGCCATCGAGCGCGCCTGCTCGAGGTGGATGAACATGTCAGCCATCCGATGCTGCAGCACCTGGAATTTCCCGATCGGTGCGCCGAACTGCTGGCGGGTTTTCAAGTACTCGAGCGTGGCGGCGAAGAGCGCGTCCATGGCGCCAATGGCTTCCGCGCAGAGAAGCGCAGCGCCGTAGTCGGTGGCCGCCTCGATCAGCGGCCAACCTTGGCCCTGCGCGCCGAGCAGCGTGCCTTGCGCGTCCTTGAATTCCACCGTTGCGGCGCGCCGGCCGTCGATGGTCCGGTAGTCGGTGACCTGCACGCCTGGCGCGTCGCGCTGCACCAGGTACAGCGAAATGCCGTCAGTATCGCCCTGGGCGCCGCTACTGCGTGCGGAGACGATCAAGGCGCCGGCCTGGCCGCCATGCAGCACCACCGTCTTGCGGCCCGAAATGCGGCCAGCGCCGGCGCCGTCGGTAACCAGGATGTCGTTCAGCACGTGGCGCGACTGCTGCTCACCGAGCGCGCATGCCAGCTTCAGCTCGCCAGCGGCAACGCGCTCCAGCACGTCGTCATGGCCTCCCGCCAGCTTGAGGAACTGCGCCCCTAGCACGGTGGCGAAGTACGGCTCGACCACCAGGCCGCGACCCAGTTCCTGCATCACGACCATCATGTCGGCCGCGCTGCCGTTGAAACCGCCCTGCTCCTCCGGCACAGGCAGCGCCAGCATCCCCAGCTCCACCAGCGTAGCCCAGGCCTGGCTGGAAACACCGGCCTCCGAATGGATGATCTTCTTGCGCGCTTCAAAACTGTAGTCCTTGTCGACCCAGCGGCGCAGCGCATCGGCAAATTGTTGTTGCTCTTCCTTGAAGCTGAAGTCCATGCCGCCTCCTTACAGTCCCAGGATCATCTGGGTGATGATGTTCTTCTGGATTTCGTTCGAGCCGCCGTAGATCGAAGTCTTGCGGAAGTTGAAATAGCAGGCTGCCAGGGGCGACGCCTCGTCGTCACCGGCCAATGCATGTTCGCGCTTGCCATCGAGGTAATCCGGATCGAAGGGCAAGGCTTGCGGGCCCAGTGCTTCGACCATCAGCTCCGTCAGCATTTGCTGGATCTCGGAGCCACGCACCTTCAGCACCGAAGCCTGCGGCCCGGGGCCATGCGCTTCCTGCGCGATGGTGCGCTGCACGGTGACCTCCAGCGCCATCAACTCGATTTCCAGGTTCGCCACGCGCGTCGCGAACAGCGGGTCCTCGAGCAAGGACTTGCCGTTCTTCTGCTGCTGGTTCGCTATCTTTTTCAGGAACAGCAGTTCGCGCCTGGAGCGTCCCACCGCCGCAATACCGGTGCGCTCGTGGCCAAGCAGGTACTTGGCGTAAGTCCAGCCCTTGTTCTCCTGGCCGACCAGGTTCGCAACCGGCACACGCACATTGTCGAAGAAGACTTCATTGATCTCGTGGTCTTCGTCCAGCATGATGATCGGCCGTACGGTGATGCCTGGGGTCTTCATGTCGATCAGCAGGAAGGTAATGCCCTCCTGCTTGCGCACGTCCTGGTCGGTGCGCACCAGGCAGAAGATCATGTCGGCGTGCTGGCCCAGCGTGGTCCAGGTCTTCTGTCCGTTGACGATGTAATGATCGCCCGCGCGCACCGCCGTAGTCTTCAACGACGCCAGGTCGGACCCTGCGCCCGGCTCGGAATAGCCCTGGCACCACCAGTCGGTGCAATCGAGGATGCGCGGCAGGTAATAGGCCTTCTGCTCCGGGCTGCCGAAAGCCATGATGACCGGCGCCACCATGTTGACACCGAAGGGCAGGATGGGCGGGGTGCCGGCAATTGCGCACTCCTCTTCCCATATGTGGCGCTGGGTAGCATCCCAACCCGGGCCGCCGAATTCGGTCGGCCAGGCCGGTGCAGCCCAGCCTTGTTTGGCGACGATCTTGTGCCAGCGCACATAATCTTCGCGCTTCAGGCGAAGGTGCTTGCGGACTTTGGCTTGCAGGTCGGCGGGCAGGTTCGCTGCCAGGAAAGCCCGCACTTCAGCGCGGAAGGCCTCATCCCTGGCAGAGTAATTCAGGTCCATGCTGTCTCCTTGAATTGGTCGCGCCAGCAAAATAGCACGACCGTTTCAAAGAGTCTACAGCGCTTTGCGCCGCCGCGCCACAAAGCCGATCAGGCCCAGGCCAGCCAGCAACATGGCATATTCCCCAGGCTCAGGCGCCGGCGAAACAGCGATATCACGGCCGAACATGGTCAGGTTGGAAAAGTCGGGATGGGCTTGATTATTTCCGGTGAACCAGCCGATATTCCAGGTGCCGCTCAGGGTCTGGCCGGCATTGATGGCCTGGTTATCGAACAGGAAGGCACCGGCGCCGTTTGCAGCCTTGAGCGACAGCACCAGGTCCAGCGAAACGCTTTGCGCGCTGGTATTGGTGACGGTCCAGGTGCCGGTCTTGCCGTCCCCTGCATCGAAGCTGAAATTCAACGCGTTAAACAGGCTGAAGCCCGTACCGGAACCGCCTTCGTGCTTGCCCAGCAAGGTCCAGTCGCCGCTGCCGAAGCTGTCGAAGGTGACGCCCATGCCGCTGGTGTTGCCGCTCAGGCCCGCCTGAGGATTCCAGCCCGAGGTGAAAACGAAGGCGTCGGCGCTTTGCGCGTCGAGCGTGGCATCGTCTGCGGAGGTATTACCGATAGTTGTAGCGCCGAAGGCGCTTGCCGCCAGGAGCATGCTGCTGGCAGCCAATGCAAACTTCTTTGCAATTGGTTCCATTCCGATTCCCCTTCTGGTGAAGTTAAGACTGCCACTTCAATGTAGCGGTTTAGCGACCTCGACGGCGTTCATTACCTTTCCGAAATATAGTCACTCCGTGCTGCGCCGGCGCGCAAGCAATCCAAGCACGCCAAGGCCCGCCAGCAGCATGCCGTATTCGCCAGGCTCAGGCAGGGCCGACACGTCGCGCCCAAACAAGGCGAGGTTGGAAAAGTCCGGATACGCGTTGTTGGCCCCCGTGAACCATTCGATGCGCCAGGTACCGTTCAGGGTCTGCCCGGCGTTGATGGCCTGGTTATCGAACAGGAAGCCCGCGCCCGCATCTGCCGCGTGCATGGCGAAGACGAGGTCAAGCACCATGTTCGCTGGGCCCGCGTTGTGCACCGACCAGGTACCCGCCGTGCCGCTGTTCATTGCAAAGCCGAACTGCAACACGCCCATATTGGCGAAGCCGGCATTGAGGTCGTATTTGTCGAGCAAGCTCCAGGCACCGCTGCCATACGCATCGAAGGCAGTACCAAATCCAGTGGTGTCGCCGTTCACCCCTGCATGCGGATTCCAGCCAGCGGAAAAAACAAAGGCATCCGAATCGAAACCACCGAGCGTGACGTCATCGGCCGAAGTATTGCCGATGCCAGTCGCGCCAAAAGCGCTTGCCGCCAGTAACAGGCTGGTGGCGGCCAAGGCCAACTTTCTTGCAATTGCGCACATGATAGAGCCCTCCCCTCTGAAAAAGACTGAACCTTTCAACAGCTTAGGTAGCCCGGCGTTAGAGGGGTTTGTGCGGGCACAAGCCTTGACTGGCCGAAAAAGCACGGGCATGCAAAAGAAACGCCGCAGATGGCCTATCCGCGGCGTAAGTAAGGGGTATTACCTAGATTGTTCTCAGCAGCGGAGCTGCCGGGCCGGCCGTATGCCGACACTTTCATATTATCAATTTTTACAACTCAGCACTCAATTTCTGCATTTCGTCGCATTCCCGCCATATGCAACCGAGATGGCCGATAGGATGCTCTCATCCAAACTGGCTCGCACAACAAGGACACAACCATGCGCACCAAGCTCCCCCTCGCCGCCATGATCTCCCTCACCCTGGCAGGCTGCGTCATCGTGCTGAACGACAGCAGCGACTACGTCAAGGGCAACGGAACGACCATTACTGAAACCCGCGACATCACCAGCGCCACCGGCCTGCGAATCGAGAACCGCCATCGCGTCGATATGGATGTCGACGTCAAGGTAGGCAGCGCGCCATCGCTGGTGATCGAGGGCGACGGCAATCTGGTGCCGCTGGTGCATACCGAAGTGCGCGGCGATACGCTGCGCGTGTGGACGGAAGATCGCCTGGACAGCCGCAAGCCGATCCACGTGCGGTACACGGTCCAGCGCCTGGACAATCTGGAATCGAGCGGCTCCGTGCGCACGGAGGTGCAAGGCCTGGCAGGCGGACCGTTGGCCGTTTCGCACACAGGCTCCGGCTATCTCGAGCTGCGCGGCCGCGTCGAGCAGCTGGATTTGCGCCACGCCGGCTCGGGCCAGTTGTATGCGGACGGGCTGGAAAGCAAGTCGGCTGTGGTGGATATGGTCGGTTCTGGCCGCGTGAATATCGGCTCCGTACGCGGCAATGCCTTGCGCGTAACGTCATCCGGCTCTGGCAGTTTCTATGCGCGCGGCATCGTGCGCGCGCTTGACGTGCAGGTGCAAGGCTCGGGTAGCGCCCAGCTGAACGACTTGCGCGCCGACGAAGCCAACATCACCAGCAACGGCTCCGGCGGCGTGCAAGCCTGGGTCCAGCACAAGGTCGACGCCCGCGCCAACGGTTCCGGACGCATCGCCGTCACCGGCAACCCATCCCAGCGCAGCCTGTACGGCCGCAATACCTCGATACAATAACGAAGTCAGTTGACCGTCAGTGCGAGGTCGCGGCCGGAGGTGGCGGTATTGCCGGCGTAGTCGGCGGCGTAAATGCGCAGCGTGTAGTCGCCCGGCGCCAGTTCGCTTACTTGCCAGCGGCCGGGTACGACTTCGCCCTCAGACAGATGGCTTAGCAGCGAATAGGTGAAGCGCGTGGCCTTGCTCCCGTAAACGGTGATGCCGCTGTCGGCGGAGTACACCACCTTCACTGCTTCGCGCTGCTTGGGCAACTGGTCGTAGGTTTGCATGATGCGGGGCTGCTCATAGCCCGCAACCGGCGTGCCGTCAGCCTGCAGCAACTGGTAGCCCAGCTTGTACAAGCCCAGGCGGCGGCGTGCGAGGTTGCCGTCCATCTGGTCGAAAGCGTCCACCACCACGTTCACTTCGCCCAGGCTGCGCGCTACTTCCAGGCGTTTGCCTTTCCTTGCCGGCAGGCGTTTGTCGCTGGCGTCATACAGCGCAATGCCCTGGATGACCGGCGCAATGGTGTCGCGCAGGCCGGGGAATGGCAGCGCAAGCGGATTCACCACGCGACCGTGGTCGTACAGGTTGAGGTGGACGTGGGCCATCTGGTTCACCACGCCCAGTTGTTCGCCAACATAGAAGCGCGTGCCACGGCGGACGCGCACCCGTTCCGGCTTGCCTTGATCGTTCAGCAGGAGCTGGAACCGGTTGTCCAGCGCACGGTTCTTCTTGTCGCGGCCGACCTTCATATGGATGTAGCTGGTCGTGCCGAGGTTGATGCCCTCGCCGAGCGAACCATACGCCCAGTTGGGCAGAGGGTCGCTGACCTTGGCTTTCTCGACCACATGGACCGAGCTGCCGACATCGGCCTGTACATCGAGGCCAGCGTGGAAGTGGTGGCGGCTGTCGCCGTCATAGCTTCCCCTCACCTCGCCCATCAGGCCAACCACCTCGTGCGGCTGGTTTTGCGGAAGAACGGGCCACGGCATTGGGCCTTCGTTGCGCCGGGCCATGAGATCGCTGGCTGCCGCGGCCGGTGCGCCGGCGGGCGGCATCGGCTCCGCGGCGTGTGCAGCGCCGATCAGCGGCGCGCCAGCCTGCACGCCCGGGCTGGATGACAGCGCCTTGGCGACCTGCGCGGCTGGCTGCGCAGGGGCAGCCCCCGCGCCGGCATGTACCACGCGGTGCAGGCGCTGGGCGGAGCCGTCGGCGATGACCAGGGTGCCATCGGCCGCCAGGGCGAGGCTGCGCGGGCCGTAGAGCTGGATATTGCCATCGATGCCCGTGACAGGATCGGCGGGCCGCGCGGCGTCCGGCATTCCGGCGAGGTTGCCGTCGGGCGCCAGTTGCAGCAGGCGTCCGCGCGACGACACGGCAATGTAGACGAAACCATCATGCGTCACCGCCAGCGCCATGGGGCGGCGCAGCAGCGGCTCTTTTTCCAGCTCCGGCGCGACGGCAATCGTCACCACCGAGCCGTCTTTGTTAATGCGGCGCACGGCATCGTTGCTGGTGTCGGCGATGTAGATGCCGTCCTTGCCAAGCGCAATCCCGCAAGGTGTATCGAATTGCGCCTCGCCCATGCCGTCAACGAAACCGGGGCGCCCGCTGCCCGCCAGCGTGGTGACGGTGCCATCGGGAGCGATTTTGCGAATCCGGTCGTTATAGGTATCGGCGACATATACCACGCCGGCTGCATCGACCGCCACGCCGACCGGGCCATTGAACTGGGCTTGGGCGCCCTGCCCGTCCGCAAAGCCGGCAATGCCGCTGCCGGCCAGGGTCGAAACCGTGCCGTCCACTGCGATCTTGCGGATCACGTGGTTGCCAGTATCGGCGACGTAGACGTTGCCTTGCTTGTCCAGCGCGATGCCGGAAGGAGTGTTGAAGGCGGCGGCGCCTGCACCGTCGCGGTAACCCTCTATGCCACCCGCCAGCACGCGCACGCTGCCATCTCGCGCCAACACCGACACGGTATTTTTCTCGCCGCCGTCCGAGAAATAGACGTTGCCCTGCTTGTCGGCAGCGATGCCGTAGGGGTCGGTCAAGCCGGCGTCCAGCAAGGTTTCCAGCCGCGCTGGCCAGGCGCGCTCGGTCGGCGCCGGGCCGCGCTTGACCAGTTCGGGCAAACGCGCCGCTACGGTGTTCGCCGGCGAAGAATAGTAGAAATAGCCACCCGCCCCGGCAATCGCCAGTACTGCAGCCGCAAAAACAGTCAATTTGATAGATGTACGCACAGGCGGGATTTTACCGTCCCATCGCCGGGGCGATCAAACAAGGTTCATCGGCCGTAGCCTATCCGGGTCAGACCCTTGGGTCTGACCCGTCCTTTGCCGCCGGCACTGGCCCGATCATCCGCGATGAACAAAAAAAAAGCCCGCTCTGGGAGCGGGCTGAAGTCTATTTCCTTGGAGGAGAATAGAGGAGACAGGTGCAAGTATGCTGCGGCGCGGTATATCTGTCTACTTTATTGTAGTAATACTAGATATAACCATTCGCAATATCACTTGTCGCTAACGTAAGGCAGCACTCGGCTGGCCAGGCGGGTATCGGTGCGCAGCACGCTCACCTCGTCGGCCAGGATATGCACTGCTTCGTTCAACAGTACGTCCTTGGCATTCTTGGCGGCCTTTTCGGCATCCAGTTCGGCCGACAGCGACCGTTCGTCCGCTTGCAGGCCGTCATCGGTGCGGATCGCGCCACGCACCTGGTTGGCCTGGCGCTGGGCGGCGCGCGGGTTGGCAGGCTTGGCGGCAATCGCCTTGTTCAGCGCATCTTTCGGGTCCGGCACCAGGATCGGATCATCCGGCGATGGACCGGCAGCCAGGCGCTGTTCACGCAGCTTGGCGCGCGCCTCCTGCTGGTCGCGCTCCTTGCGGCGCACGGTTTCGTTCAGGGACACCACGTTGTCCTGGCGCTGCTTTTTGACATAGCTGATGTCGTCCAGCAGGTATTGGTAGTCCTTGTCCTTGGCAACGCGTGCCTCGTGCTTTTTATCCAGCATCGGCACGATTTCCTTCAACTCGCCGGCCGGGATATACACCGCAGGCTTGATCTGGGTGTATGGCAGCGCGTTGTCGTAGCTCGATTCGCCGAAGTTTTCAGCATCGCTGGTGGAAGCCAGCTTGATGTCCGGCGTCACGCCGCGCAGCTGGGTGGTACCGCCGTTGATGCGGAAGAACTGGGCCACCGTCATTTTCAGCTCGCCGAAGCGCGACTTGTCGCTCTGGCCGAAGCGGTCCAGGTTGACCAGGGTCTGCACGGTGCCTTTGCCGAAGCTCGGTTCACCGATCACGAGGCCACGGCCGTAATCCTGGATTGCCGCCGCAAAGATCTCGGAAGCCGAAGCCGAGCCGCGGTTGATCAGCACACCCACCGGACCATCCCACGACAGGCCAGGCACATTGTCCGCCTCCACTTCGACGCGGCCTTCGGCGTTACGCTGCTGCACCACAGGACCACGGTCGATGAACAGGCCGGTCAGCTCGACCGCCTCGGTCAGCGAACCGCCGCCGTTGTTGCGCAGGTCGATCAGCACATTGTCGACCTTCTCTTTCTTCAGCTCACCCAGCAGGCGGGCGACGTCGCGCGTGGCGCTCTTGTAGTCCTTGTCGCCCTTGCGGCGCGCATCCCAGTCCTGGTAGAAGGTCGGCAGCGAGATCACGCCGATGCGGCGCTTGACAGCGCCATCCTTGACTTCCAGGATCGAGCGCTTGGCCGATTGCTCTTCCATGCTGATTTTCTTGCGCACCAGCGACAGCACGAAGGGTTTGCCGTCCGGGCCTGCATCAGCGCCCAGCACCTGCAGCCTGACGGTCGAGTCTTTCGGGCCGCGGATCAACTGCACCACGTCGTCGATACGCCAGCCCAGCACGTCGGTGAATTTCTCAGATTCGCCCTGTGCCACGGCAACAATGCGGTCGCCCACCTTGAGCTTGTTGGACAGGCCGGCCGGGCTGCCCGGCACGATTTCGCGAATCACGGTGTACTCGTCGCGGTTCTGCAGCACGGCGCCAATGCCTTCCAGCGACAGGCGCATGGCGATGTCGAAGTTCTCGGAAGCGCGCGGGCCCAGGTAGTTGGTGTGCGGCTCGATCGACATGGCGTAGGCGTTCATGAAGATCTGGAACACGTCTTCGCTATTCAGCTTGCGCGAACGGGTCACGTAGTTTTCGTAGCGCTTGTCCAGCGTCTCGCGGATCGACTTCTCGTCCTTGCCGGCCAGCTTCAGGCGCAGCCAGTCGTTCTTCACGCGCTTGCGCCACAGGTCTTTCACTTCGGCTTCCGACTTCGGCCAGTCGGCCTTCTCGCGATCGAACTGGTAGCTCTCGTCCTGCGTGAAGTCGAACTTGGATTTCAGCAGTTCGCGGGCATAGGCCATGCGGTCGGCGAAGCGCTGCTGGTACAGGTTGTAGATAGCGAAAGGCGTTTGCAGGTTTTCGCTGTTGATCGCGTCATCCAGGCGCGACTTTTCCTTGCTGAAGGAATCGATATCGGCCTGGGTAAAGAACAGTTTCTCGCCATCGAGCGATTTGAAATAGCGGTCGAAGATCTTCTCCGACATCGCGTCGTCCAGCGGCGTAGCCTTGTAATGGTAGCGCGACAGCACGCGGGACGCCCACAAGGCGGCCTGGATCTGCTGTGCTGCAGGCTTGACGGTGACGTCTGTCGCCTTGTCTGCCTGGGCGGCGCCCGCGTAAGCGGTGACCAGTGCCAGGGACAGGGTGGCCAACAGGGTGTGCTTCTTCATCGGCTTGCTCCGAACGTAGGTGATTCTATAAGAATAGTGCTGATCCCATTCTACAGGATAGGACACTCTCTGGGAGAGAGGGGACGATGGGCAGTGTGCTGGGCTTCACTTAAGCCAGCCTGAAGGTTAAGCCATCTGACAAGATTTACGCTAAGTCATTGAATTTTCGAAGAAACATTTTGTAACAGGTGAAATTTCCAGGTAGCAACGCGATATCATATCGGCCCTGCCTCAAAAATAATCAAGAACCATGTCCCATCCAACGCCTCCCATTCGCAGCTGGAGCGTCGGCACCAAGATTGCCGCCTTCACGTTTATCCTTGTCAGCGCCCTGTTAGCGCTACTTATTGTCTTCATCAACTGGAACAGCACTGCCATGCTGGAGCAGCGCGCTCGCAACCAGGTTGCTGCCGACCTGAATGGCGTCTCCAATATGCTGGACGTGTTCAACGCTGCGATGGTCAACGATGCCGCCAGCTACGCGCGCCAATTCGCCGCCCAGGTGCCCGGCCCGTTCTCGCTGGAAGGCAGCGAGCTGGCCGCCGGCGGCAAGGCCGTCAACAACGATTTCAGCATTCCCGACAACTTCACCGCCCAAACGGGCGCCATCGCCACCATTTTTGCAGCCGACGGCAACGAATTCGTGCGCGTGACCACTTCGGTGAAGAAAGAGAACGGCGAGCGCGCCATCGGCACCCAGCTCGATCACAACAACCCAAGTTATGCGCGGCTGCGCGAAGGCCGCTCTTATACCGGACTCGCACAACTGTTCGGCAAGCCCTACATCACCCAATACGACCCGGTGAAGGACGCCTCGGGCAAGATTGTCGGCGTGCTGTTCATCGGCCTGGACATCAGCAAGAACATTACGGCCCTGAAGGACAAGATCAAGGGCATCCGCATTGGCGAAACCGGCTACGTCTACGTGTTGAATGCAGCCCCCGGCAAGGACTACGGCACGCTGCTGGTCCACCCTTCCAGCGAAGGCGCATCGATGCTGGAGACCAAAGACAGCAACGGCAAGACCTTCATCCGCGAGATGCTTGAGCAAAAATCGGGCGAGGTGCGCTATATGTGGTCCGATGCAGAGGGCAAGACCTCGCCCCAGGAAAAACTGCTGGTGTACCGCTACTTCGACGACTGGAAATGGATCGTTGCCGGCGGCACCTACGTCAAGGAGATCACCAGGGATGCCGTCACTGCTCGCAACCGTTATGCGGTATGCGGCATCGTCGCCCTGCTCGCTTTTGCCGCCAGCCTGTTGCTGCTGGTGCGCGCCATTGTCAGCCGCCCGTTGCTGCAGGTGCAGGGCGCGGCCGACCGTATTGCCGGCGGCGACCTGACCGTGCGGCTGGACGTGACCACCGGCGATGAAATCGGCAAGGTCCTGGGCGCCATGAACGGCATCAGCGAACGCCTGGCGGACGTGGTTGGAGGCGTGCGCGAGGGTGCCGACCAGATCGCCACTGCTTCGTCGCAGATCGCAGCCGGCAACCAGGATTTGTCGGCGCGTACCGAGCAGCAGGCTTCGAGCCTGGAGGAAACCGCCGCTTCGATGGAAGAGTTGACTTCGACCGTGCGCCAGAACGCCGACAACGCCCGCCAAGCCAATGCGCTGGCGCGCGAAGCATCGGACGTCGCTTCGCGCGGCGGAGCGCAGGTGGCGCAAGTGGTGGAGAAGATGGGAGCCATCAACGAGGCCTCCCGTAAGATCGAAGACATCATCTCCGTGATCGACAGCATCGCCTTCCAGACCAACATCCTCGCCCTGAATGCGGCTGTCGAAGCGGCACGCGCGGGCGAACAGGGCCGCGGCTTTGCCGTGGTGGCGAGCGAAGTGCGCAACCTGGCCCAGCGCAGCGCCGCTGCAGCACAGGAGATCAAGGGATTGATCGCCAACTCCACGGGTGAAGTCGAAGCCGGCGCCAAACTGGTCGAATTGGCCGGTGCGACGATGGAAGAAGTGGTGAACAGCGTCGGCCGCGTGACCGACATCATGGGCGAAATCAGTGCCGCCAGCGAGGAACAGCGCGCCGGCATCGACCAGGTCAACCAGGCCATCGGCCAGATGGACCAGGTCACGCAGCAGAATGCCGCCCTGGTAGAGGAAGCCGCCGCAGCCGCCGGCGCCATGCAGGATCAGGCCGAAGCGCTGGTCCGCGAAGTGCGCGCCTTCAAGCTACCAGGCCATGCAGCCACGGGATCGTCGTCCAGGCGTACCACCCTGCGCCTGCGATAAGCAGCAACGGCCATGAGCGCACGGCCAGCTTCCAGTCCGTCGCAGACGGCCAGCAGGCCAGGAACTGCGGCGCGACAAGGAAGGCCAGGCCGGCGTCCAGCGCTTCGAAATGCCAGGTGCCGCGCGTGCGCAGCACGGCAACCCACCACGGGATCAGCGCCAGCAGCAGCGGCGCGAGCGCGGTGAAAGCGGAGTTGTACCAGCGCGCGTTGGCCAGCTTGACCTCGCCCAGGCGATAGCCCTTGCCCTCGCGGCGCGGGATGATGGACAGGGAAACCGGCCGCGCAAACGTCAGCAGCCCGGCCACGAAATGGGCCAGTTCATGGCACAGGGTGCCCGGCAGCTGCATCAGCGTGAACGCCACATAGCGCTGCGACAGCACCCAGATTGCCGCCGCAAGGCATAGCGACGGCGTCAGGTAAAACAGTCTATCCAATTAACCCGTATAAAAGCAGCGGCCGCAGGCCTGGCGATAAGCCTCGTTGCCGCCGATGCTGATTTGCTCGCCTTCGCGAATGCGCTCGCCCTTTTCGTCCACGCGGATGTTCATCGTGGCCTTTTTGCCGCAAGTGCAGATATTCTTGATTTCCTCGATATCGTCGGCCAGCGCAAGTAGGTAGGCCGAACCCGGGAACGGCTCGCCGCGGAAGTCGCTGCGCAAGCCGTAGCAGATCACCGGCACGCCCTTGGCCTGCGCCAGCTGGTGCAGCTGCTTGACCTGCTCCGGTGACAGGAACTGCGCCTCGTCGACAAGCACACAGGCCACTTTCTGCATGTCTTGCAGGAAGTTGGTCTCAGACGAGAACAGCTCGACTTCGCGCTGCGGCCCCAGGCGGGAAGTCACCTTGCCCACGCCATAGCGGTCGTCAATGGCGGCGGTGAACAGGCGCACGATCAAGCCCTGTTCTTCGTAGTTATGGGCGACCTGCAGCATGGAGGTCGATTTGCCTGCGTTCATCGCAGAATAGCGGAAGTAGAGTTTTGCCACGGTGGAAATTATATTAAAAGTCGCTGCGCGATTATACGCGAGGCTCAACCCGCCAAAAAAGGTATAAGCTAGCGCAAAGAAATTCCTTCTTGGTTCAATCGAATCGCCACACAATGCGCGTTTTTCGCAAGGAGAGAAAATGCAGAATACCCGTCCTGCAGCTTTGTTCAGCCTGATCGGCAATACACCGCTTGCCGAAGTCACCCGCCTCGACACCGGCCCGTGCCGGCTGTTCCTCAAGCTTGAATCGCAAAATCCCGGCGGCTCCATCAAGGACCGCATCGGCCTGTCCATCATCGAAGCCGCCGAGCGCGTAGGCTTGCTCAAGCCGGGCGGCACCATCGTCGAAGCCACGGCAGGCAACACCGGCCTGGGACTGGCCCTGGTCGGCGCCATCAAAGGCTATAAGGTGCTGCTGGTGGTGCCAGACAAGATGGCCACCGAAAAGATCCTGCACCTGAAGGCGCTCGGCGCCGACGTGCGCATTACCCGTTCCGACGTCGGCAAAGGCCACCCCGAGTATTACCAGGATTACGCTGCCCGGCTGGCCAGCGAGATCCCCGGCGCCTTCTTCGCCGACCAGTTCAACAACCCGGCCAACCCGCTGGCCCACGAAACCACCACCGGCCCTGAAATCTGGGAGCAGATGGCGCGCGAGATCGACGCCATCGTGGTCGGCGTCGGCTCCTCCGGCACGCTGACCGGCCTGGCGCGCTACTTCCGCAAGGTCGCCCCGCACGTCAGGTTCATCCTGGCCGATCCCAAGGGTTCGATCCTGAAGGAATACGTGGATACCGGCAAAGTCGCCGATACCAGCGGCTCCTGGGCGGTGGAAGGCATCGGCGAGGACTTCATCCCCGCTATCGCCGATATGGAGGCGATCTCGCAGGCCTACACCATCACTGACCAGGAAAGCTTCGACAGCGCACGCGCCCTGTTGCGCGCCGAAGGCATCCTGGCCGGCTCCTCGACCGGCACCCTGCTGGCAGCGGCCCTGAAATACTGCCGCGAACAGAGCAAGCCGCAACGTGTGGTGACCTTCGTCTGCGACACCGGCACCCGCTACCTGTCCAAGGTCTACAACGATAGCTGGATGTTCGACCAGGGCCTACTGCAGCGCCAGAAGCTGGGCGACCTGCGCGACCTGATCGGGCGCCTGTTCGAAAACGGCGACGTGGTCAGCGTGGCGCCGGGCGACACCTTGCTGATCGCCTTCAACCGCATGCGTGCAGCCGACCTGGCGCAGCTGCCGGTAATCGACAACGGCAAGCTGGTCGGCCTCATCGACGAGTCCGACCTCCTGCTGAAAGTCGAAAAGGATGCGGCCCGGTTCAAGGGCGACGTAGGCGGCACCATGACCAGCCGTGTCGAAACCCTGGCGCCATCTGCCGGCATGCCCGCCCTTCGTGATACCCTCGACCGTGGCTTGACCGCCGTGATTGCCGAAGGCGGCAAGTTCTATGGCCTGATCACCCGCTACGACTTACTCAACCACCTGCGCAGGACCTTATCTTGAGCGAAAAAAAGACCAAAGCCCACCTGGCCACGCGCGTCATCCACGCTGGCCAGCACCCTGATCCATCGACCGGCGCCATCATGCCGCCGATCTATGCCACGTCCACTTTCGTCCAGCAAAGCCCCGGTGTGCACAAGGGCCTGGACTACGGCCGCTCGCACAACCCGACGCGCTGGGCGCTGGAGCGCTGCGTGGCCGACCTGGAAGGCGGCGCGCAGGCCTTCGCCTTTGCCTCCGGCCTGGCCGCGATTTCCACCGTGCTGGAACTGCTCGATGCGGGTTCGCACATCGTGGCGGGCGACGATATGTACGGCGGCACCTTCCGCCTGTTCGAACGTGTACGGCGACGCAGCGCGGGCCATGAGTTCACCTATGCCGACCTGACCAACCCGGAAAACCTGCTGGCCGCCCTGCGCCCGGAAACGAAAATGGTGTGGGTGGAAACGCCGACCAACCCGATGCTGAAACTGGCCGACCTCGCGGCCATCGCGCGCATCTGCCGCGAACGCGGCATCCTGGCCGTGGCCGACAACACCTTCGCCAGCCCGATCGTGCAGCGCCCGCTGGAGCTGGGCTTCGACGTCGTCGTGCACTCCGCCACCAAGTACCTGAACGGGCACTCGGATATCATCGGCGGCATCGCGGTGGTTGGCGGCGAAGAACGCCAGTCGGCCTGGCGCGAGCAATTGGCCTTCCTGCAGAATTCCGTCGGCGCCATTGCCGGTCCGTTCGACGCCTTCCTGGCCCTGCGCGGCGTGAAAACGCTGGCGATCCGCATGGAACGCCACTGCAAGAGCGCACTGGAGCTGGCGCGCTGGCTGGAACGCGAGCCCAAGGTGAAAAAGGTGTTCTATCCAGGCCTCGAGTCGCATCCCCAGCACACCCTGGCCAAGGCGCAGATGGACGGCTTCGGCGGCATCATTTCGATCGACCTCGATACCGACCTGGCTGGCGCCCGCCGCTTCCTGGAACGCTGCGAAGTGTTCGCGCTGGCGGAAAGCCTGGGCGGCGTGGAATCGCTGATCGAGCACCCTGCCCTGATGACCCATGCATCGATTCCGGCGACCCAGCGCGCCACGCTGGGCATCGGCGATGGCCTGATCCGTCTCTCCGTCGGGATCGAAGACATCGAGGATTTGCGCCAAGACCTGCGCAATGCCCTTGACGCCATCTGAACGCCACTGCAGCAACTGCAAGCGCCCGATGCGGGTGCTTGATCTCTCCGGCCATTACCAGCGGCGGGTGGAGATCGACACCTGCCCGCATTGCTGCCTGGTGTGGTTCGACGACACGGAATCGGTGCGGCTGGCAGGCCCCGGCATCGCCGAATTCGTGCGCGAGATCCATGGGGCAATGCAAGCCGGCGGCGAGCACGCGCATGCGGTGTCGCTGGCGCGCATCCAGTCCTGCCCGGTCTGCAGCGCGCCGCTCAAGCGTGTGTTCGACATGTCGCGCTTCGGGCGCACTTCCAAACTCCAGTGCCCGCACGGGCATGGCTATTACCAGACCTACATTCTCTACCTGGCCGAGAAAGGCTTTGCCCGCCCCCTCGCATGGTCCGATATCCGTTCCCTGCATGCCGCAGGGAAGGAAGTTTTTTGCGCAGGCTGCGGCTGTCCGCTTCCCGCGCGGCCGGTCGAAGCGTGTCCGGCTTGTCACTCGGCCGTCGGGGTAATCGACCCCGCCCGCCTGGCGCTGGCCGTCGCGCCGGACGGTCCGGCCAGTAGCGTTAATGCCCCGGCAGTCGAGCAGCATCAATGCCACGCCTGCGGCGGCGCCATTGACCTGACACGCGACATCCATTGCCCCCACTGCCAGGCGCCGGTATTGCGCCGGGACACAGAAGATGCCTCAGCTTCCGCCACGGCAGCCGCTAGCGCGGCGGAGGCGGCATTGGCCTCCGTGCGGGACGACTCCCACCGACTCAAGACAGAAAGCCAGCATGCGGTGGTCAATTTTGGCGAAGACCGCCGCACGCAGCGGCTGCGGAATGTCGAATTCCGGCTGGCCGTCGGACTCCTGCTTGGCAGCATTGCGCTCACACTCATGGCCTGGTACCGGCAGCCGGCGCAACGTGCCAACTGGAAACGCCAGGAGGCGCCGCTGATTTCGTACGCTCCGCGCTTCAAGGAGGCGGAGTTGAAGTGCGACCTGCATTCATCGGTAAGGCGCGAAGTGCGGGTGCGCCAATTGATTATCGCGCCAGGTGCGCCGGGGCCGGGGCCGGCCAACGCCACCTACGGCGCGATGCAGGCAGCCTACATGCAGGCCAAGACCGTGCGAGCCGAATGGGAAGCCAGCGGCGCATTCGACATGCTCGAGCAACAGTTCGGCGTACCGAATGCGGACCCACGCAGCCTGCCGACAGGCCTCTTTCGCCGCGGCGAAGCGTTGGCCGCAGTGGAACGCGCAGCGTTCTGCCTGCCTGTCCATGAAATCAGCCCGCCACTACTTGCCGAGGACGGCTTTCACATCATCGAGGTGCTGGAAGCGCGTTAATCGGCTGGCCGTCGTGCAGGATCGCTGATGTTGAAGACGCGCCGGACCAGGCTTTCCAGCGCCACGAACACGCCCTCCACCCCAAAGCCGGCAATGAACGATAACGCCGACGTGCTGAGTGCCCAGTTGCCCAACAGCCCGATCTCACTGCCCGGCGTCTGGCCGGATGGATTGACGAACAAGGCAATGCAGGCGCCAATCGTGGCGCCCAGCGCCAACTGCAGCAAGGCCAGGGTGAAATCGCGCGGCGACAACAGGCTTTCGCGCATCTTGGCCCACAGGCCGCGCACCACTGCGGCGCCCGCGCCCAACACGCCGTAGCACAACGGCAGCACAGCCGTTCCGACCACCAGCGTGACGACGCGCGCCTGCTCCTCCAGGGCGCGTTGAACGCGGCCTTGCATTTCCGCCGGTGTCGCACTCGCCTGCACTGCGCCGTTCTCCGGCATGCGGCCGAACGGGCGAGCCAGCACGCTGTAGCAGGCCTGCCAGGGGACAAGCCAATCGCGCAGGTTCATGCTGATTGCGGCCGCCTGCGCCGTCAGCTGCTGGCGCCGCGTGCAAAGCTGGTACTCCTCCGTACTGCGGAAGTGCGGCGAGCCCGCCGTATCGGCCTCAGTGCAGAACTGCATCGGAGGCGCGGTAGTGCTGGCCGTGTGCTTGAATTCAGCTTCCGCAATCTCTTTGGACAGGGCGGCTTGCGCGGCCTGCACCGCATCGAGGTGCTGCAGGATGGCGCTGCCACCGGCAACATGCCAGGACGTCACACAGGTCAGCACCAGTCCAATCAGCAGCAGGTAGACCACCAGCTTCATGCGCAGGTTGAAACTAGAAGCCACCCGTACCAGGCCTGGAAATGCAGTGCGGGCCAGGGTCAGGCGTGTCGGCTTGTCCCAGTGCGGGCTGTGTGCGGAGCCGTTCCCGCTGCCGCCGCCCCCGAACATCTTGTCGCGCAACCAGTTGCGCCAGTCGCGCCGGTTGTCCTCGCCCACCACCAGCAAAGTAAAGGCAATGGTCAGGCCCGTCGCCGGGCGTGCCGCGGCATTCAGCTTATCCTTCGCACACAATACCTTGACCGCCTGCGCCACGCGCTGTTGCTCGCTATCGGGCTGCGCCAGGCCGATCGCACACAGTTCATCGATGTGCGGCTCGCCGTCGTCGTGGTTATGGAAATTGTAGAGGCTCTTGTCCCAGCGTCCGGAGATGTGGTCAAGCAGCAGGAAGACTTCATTCAGCTCACGCACGAAGATGAACTCTTCGATCCGCTGGCAGGGTTCGCCGCCATTTTCCTCACGATTGGAAGACATGCCCGCCTCCCTATTAGCATGTTGTCACTTCATTGTGCGCCTGCCAAGGCGGGGAGGACTTTGCGCTAGCTCAAACGTGAACCCTATTCGCCCGGATGGTACTTGCGTTCCAGGTTCTTTTCGATGTCTTCCTTGTAGAACAGCACGTCCTTGAATTCGCCGCGCGCATACATCTCGGCCTGGTCATTGAAGTGCGGCGACGCAGGATCGCCGCTTTCGCCGCCGGCCAGGATGCTCTTGGCCCTCACCTTCGGCCCGAATTCAACAGCCGCCACGAAGCTATTGCCGCGCTCGCCATAAATACGCCTGGTGCGCTGCTGCGACGTCATGCCGTAAGCAGCCAGCGCGCCGAAATTGCCGGACGCGTAAGGCACTGGAATGCTTGGCTTGTTATCGTCAAACGGCTGCGCGATATCGCCGGTCAGGCGCTGGAAGCGGTTGATCTCGCCCCATGGTGTTTTCCAGCTGCCGAAGTCGGCGGCCAGCTTGTTCGAAGCACGCACCAGCGCTTCCAGCCGCTGTTTCGACGTCAGCTGGGTCGCCAGGTAATCGAGGACCGGCATGCCCTTGGCTTTCGCCGCGGCACCGTATTGCTTCACCTGGTCCTGCAGCCAGTAGATGGCGACCGAAGTCGGCACCGATGTCAGCGAATAGCGCATATCCCAATCGCGCAACAGCGTGACCTGTTCGATCACGGCGGCCTTGGACAGGTCGCTGGCCGGTGCCTCGTCATAGGCGCGCACCAGCAGCGGCAGCAGCGGTTCGAAGGCGGGCAACTGGCTGTCGTAGGCGGCGGCGATCAGGCTGTCGATGGTGAAGTCCTTCTTCCCTTGCAGGACGCGAACGGCGTGAATGCCGCGCGCATTCTCGGGGTTGACCGACATGTAGGCCGGATAATCCTCGGGGCGCGGGCTATAGGGGCCGGCGGCCGAGAACGGCCAGTTGTTGGTGTTCTGAATCCAGCCATTTTTCGGGTTGAACAGTTGGATGGTTTCGCGCACCTGGTGCAAGCCTTTCCAGTCGGTCGCCGGATCGGCGCCGTTGACCGGCTTGCTGTAGTCAAAACGCGGGTCGCGCACGGGGATGAAATTGCCGTGGAAATAGGCGATATTGCCGTCCGCATCCGCATACACGGTGTTGTTGGATGAGTTGGTGCGAAGCTCCATCGACCTGTAGAAAGCCGGATAGTTGCGGGCCTTGGTGCGAATGAAGGACTGTGTCAGCGCCTTCAGCGGTTCGTTCATCATCGCCACCGAGACCCACTTTCCATCCTGTTCGCGCACCACAGGGCCGCGATGCGTGAAATACGCCGTTACCGTCTTCTCAGCCCGGCTGCCATCCTCCGCCTTGTACGGCAGTTGCACTTGCACGGTGCGGAAGGGGCGCAGCTCCTTGCCATACTGGTAGAAGAATTTACCGTCCTTCTCCACCACGGTCTCCAGGTATTCGTCGATCACGTCGCCGCCGCCGGAAGTGTGCATCCAGCCGATGCGGTCGTTAAAGCCCTGGTAGACAAAGAACTGCCCCCAGGTTACCGCGCCATAGGCGTTCAGGCCCTCCTGGCTGTTCACGTGGATCTCCGGCCGGAAGTAGAACGAGGTGTGCGGATTGATCATCAACAGCGCGTGGCCAGACTTGCTCATGGCCGGCGCGATCGCGAAGCCGTTCGAGCCGCGCGGCTCGTTATCCAGATCGCTGCCAACGGCAGCCACGGACGGCGCAGGGCGCTTGCTGTAGAACGCCTTCAACTGCTCGATATTGACGGTT
Organism: Pseudoduganella sp. R-43; assembly: GCF_049913255.1. Taxonomy (NCBI): domain Bacteria; kingdom Pseudomonadati; phylum Pseudomonadota; class Betaproteobacteria; order Burkholderiales; family Oxalobacteraceae; genus Pseudoduganella; species Pseudoduganella sp. R-43. Next base: position 3,305,599 of record NZ_CP183988.1, on the reverse strand, counting down.
TCGATGTCGCCGCCGATACTGCCTTCGCTGAAGCTGAGCGCCATCCAGGGCTCGAAGCGGTTCAGCAAGCGCGCCTGCACCTGCGGGTGGGTGTGCAGGTAGAAGTTCAGGCCATCGGCCCATGCCACCATCAGCTTCTTCAGCCAGTCCGGGCTGGCCTTGTACTGGGCCTTCAACTGCTCGGGCGTGATGAAGAGCTTCATGCGCAAGTCCTGATACAGCGCCTTTTCGCCTTCCACTTCCGCCAGCCGGCCCATGGCGTTGATGAAATTCAGCTCGATACGCTTGAAATCATCTTCCGACTGCGCGTACATCATGCCGAATACCGCTTCCGCGTCGCTCTTGCCGTAAATATGCGGAATGCCCCATTTGTCGCGCAGGATGGTGACGCGCTTGGCAATCGCTTGCAGGCGCAGTACTTCCGCAGGACTCAAGGCTCCACCCGCCTGTGAAGCGGCGGGGGCGGCAATCGCAGGAATGGCGCAGAACGCGACGAGCGCGGCATTCAGCTTCAGCATGCTTTATTGCTCCACCAGTTGTGCAATGCGTTCGCGCAGTTCGGCGTTTTCGGCGCGCAGCGCGGCATTCTTTTCCTTCAATTGCGAGATCTCGAGGCGCAGCACCTCCACCTCGGTCAGCGGGGCCGGACGCTCAGCTGCTTCGTAATGCGCCTCGCCAGCATCTTCTTTCGGAGGTTTCGGCGGGCGGTTGGCGGCGCGCTGTTCGCGGATCTCGCGCGCTGCCTGCTGCAGGAACTTGCGGCCGCCGGCGACGGCCGACTTCTGGTCTTCTTCCGGCAACGAAGCCACGGTGGCGGCGGCATTGATCGAGATCGTGCCGGAGCGCACGGCTTCCACCAGTTCCGGCGTAGCGCTGCGGGTGATCTTTTCGATCTGGCCCAGGGTATTGGCGCTCAGGCGCGCCGCGCGGGCAATGTCTTCGCGCTTGGCCTTGGCCTTCGGCGGAGCCGCCGGTTCCTCGGCTTCCGGGTCCGGCGGCGCAATGGCGGCATCTTCCGCCTTGGCCTGCTCTTTCACAGCCTGTTCGCGCTTGCCCAGGATTTCCTGCTGGCGCAGGGCCAGCACGCCACGCTGGAAGTCCGACACGCTGCGGCGGCCCAGGTGGTTATCGATCATCCACAGCATCACGTCTTCAATATCCTTGAAGCTCGTGTTCTGGGTGACTTTAAACGGAATGCCGTGCTGCTGGCAGATCGAATAGCGGTTATGGCCATCGACCAACACATCGTTCCACAGCACCAACGCATCGCGGCAGCCTTCGGCCAGCAGGCTGCGCTCCAGCGCAGTACGCTCAGCCTCAGTCAACGGCTCGATATAGTCCCGCAGGACGTCGTTAATCTTGATTTGCATGGGGTCTTTCCAGGGGATTCTGCGACCAGCATGCTACAACATTCCGCGGCGATTACAAGCATTGCCAGATTAGCCACTACTGGATGTTAACGAACAGTCATGTCATAATAGCGGGCTTCAAAGTGCCCCGGTGGTGAAATTGGTAGACACACCGGACTTAAAATCCGTTGCCTGCAAGGGCGTGCCGGTTCGATTCCGGCCCGGGGCACCAAGCCTGCATATCCGAAGATGTGCTGCAGTGCGGCTGACTAATTTGAACTAACTTCAACTTCGCTCAGCACTCTGATCCGTGCTAGTTGACAGTGCTGTCAGCATCCGTCACACTATCCATACCACTCATCTTTTGAGGTGTCATTAGGTTGGCTCCTCTTGAGACGGAAAAGCCGCTCACATGGGCGGCTTTTTCACATTTGGAAAGATATCAGTGGTGTCGACAATTCCAAAGCCTCCTCTAAGGATCGCCGTCTACGTTGACGGCTATAACCTCTACTATGGCCGATTGAGGGGCACCGACTTCAAATGGCTTGATATTGTTAAGCTGTTCGATGCTCTTCTTGCGCAACGTGATCAAAATGAGCAATTAGTGGTGGTGAAATACTTCACCGCGCCGGCGCTGGCGCATTTTGCGACACACGGTGCGGCCTCCGTGGAGGCGCAATCAGCATATCATCGCGCATTGAAAGCGAAGCATAAGGACCGCTTCGAGGTGATTTATGGTAACCATTCGTATGACAAAAGCGGCGCCCTGCTCCCGAGTTTCGTTGCTGGTCAACCATGTGATCGGACGAATCGCATACGAGTCTGGAAACTGGAGGAGAAAAAGACTGACGTAAATTTGGCACTCTGTATGTACCGCGATGCATGTAAAGGCCTCTACGATCGAATAATACTGGTCACTAACGACAGCGACGCTGAGCCAGCATTGGAAGCAATACGCGCGGACTTCCCCAGGATCATGATTGGCGTTGTGATGCCGATTCATCCACCTGTCCCAGGCACAGAAAAGCACCGTCGGACGAGCGGGTCGCTGTCCAGGCATGCGGACTGGGTCCTACCTCACCTCCAGGACGGTCAACTTGAGCATGCCCGCTTACCGGACATAGTACCCACAAACAAAAAGCCAATTCGCAAGCCGCCGCATTGGTAGGGCAATGTTGATTCGGCCCGAGAGCCATTAAATTACGTGACTCCCTAAGTTGACTCCGGGGATCTTATGCGCCTACACTCCGCACCGTTATCAATTTTTGGAGTCCCCTTTCATGGGCACTTGTTCGAGTCATAGTTGTCAGCCGGTTCATTCCGGCCCCGCATAACGGCACGATCGCGTCCTGGGCTCCCGCCTCACGTCATCCGCCGTCGCGGATGATGGTCACCCATCCCAAACTCTGATACTCAAGCGCGCAAGATAGCGGGCCCGCATCCTTTGCGGAGAGCCTGATGTTCGCTTCATTCACCACACGTCCCAATCGCTGGGACTGGGCCTTGCTGCCACTGGTACTGGCAGTGTTGATTGCTGTCGCCTATGGCGCCATGCAGATGGCGCGCCCCTTCGTGCTTGGCCAGTCTATGCCGGTCAGCCTCGACCCGGCCTCGCTGCCCTATTACCTGTTGCGCACCATTTTGCGCATGTTCGCCGCATTGGGAGTGTCGCTGGTATTCGCCTTCGTCTTCGCGGCGGTGGCGGCCAAATACCGGCTGGCTGAAAAGGTCCTGGTGCCGCTGCTGGACGTGCTGCAGTCGGTGCCGGTGCTGGGCTTCCAGGCGATTGCCATCGCGCCCTTCATCGCCCTGTTCCCGGGCAGCCAGATGGGCGTCGAATGCGCGGCCATCTTTGCGATTTTCACTTCGCAGGCCTGGAACATGGCGTTCAGCCTGTACCAGTCGATGCGTGCCGTGCCGGCCGAACTGCACGAGGCAAGCCGCATGTTCCGCCTCTCGGCCTGGCAGCGCTTCTGGCGCCTGGAGCTGCCGTTCGCCATGCCGGGCCTGCTGTGGAACATGATGATGTCCATGTCCGGCGGCTGGTTCTTCCTGGTGGCGGCAGAGGCCATTTCCGTCGCCGGGCAGGACGTCAAGCTGCCCGGCATCGGCGCCTACATCGCGGTGGCCATCGAAGCTGAAAACGGCCGTGCCATCGCACGGGCTATCGGCGCCATGTTCGTCGGCATCGTCATGTATGACCAGCTCTTCTTCCGTCCTTTGCTGGTGTGGGCGGACAAGTTCCGCTTTGAAGAACTGGACGGTGAAGTGGGCCGCCGTTCCTGGCTGCTGGACTGGGTGCGCCGCAGCCGTATCGCCAGCCGCCTCACCGACAACGCGTGGAAGCTGATGCGCTCGACCCTGGGCTGGTTTCCGGCCCGTCCGGTCGAAGCGGCCGCTGCGGCCAAGGCCACGCGCAGCTGGCGCCTGCCGGCGCGCGCCGCCGATACGCTGTTGCTGGTGCTCGCGGTTTGGGCCAGCTACCGCGTGGCGGCCTTCATCCATACCGAGGTTGGTTGGCGCGAGGCAGCAGGCGTGTTTGGCCTCGGCCTGGCGACGCTGGCGCGCGTGGCAGTGCTGATCGCGCTGGCTTCCCTGTTCTGGGTGCCGGTGGCCGTGTGGATCGGGCTGCGCCCGCGCTATGCACAGAAGATCCAGGCGGTGGCGCAGTTCCTCGCCGCGTTCCCGGTCAACCTGCTGTTCCCGGTGGTGGTGTATTCAGTTCTGCACCTGGGGCTCAATCCGGACATCTGGCTCAGTCCACTAATGGTGTTCGGTACCCAGTGGTACATCCTGTTCAATGTCGTCGCCGGTGCGTCCACCCTGTCCACCGACCTGCGGCTGGCGGCGGCGAATCTGGGCTTGAAGGGCTGGCTGAAATGGTGGCGGGTCTACCTGCCTGCCATATTCCCCAGTTACATAACAGGCGCAGTGACGGCCAGCGGCGGCTCGTGGAACGCCAGCATCGTGGCCGAATACGTCACCTGGGGCAAAACCACCCTGGTGGCGCATGGCCTTGGCAGTTATGTGAAGCAGATGACCGATGCAGGCGACTTCCCCCGGATCGCCCTCGGCATCGGCGTCATGTGTGTATTTGTAATGGCAATCAACCGCTTCGTTTGGAGCCGTTTGTATCAGGAGCAAGCATGAAAAAAGAAATCCTGGTCGACCTGCAAGGCGTCGGCAAATCCTTCCGCACTGGCGACGGCGCCAGCCGCACCGTGCTCGATGGCGTCGACTTCGCGCTGGAGTCGGGCGAGATCGTGGCGCTGCTTGGCAAGTCAGGTTCCGGCAAATCGACCCTGCTGCGCATTATCGCGGGCCTGGTGCAAGCCGACGCCGGCGCTGCCAAGTATCGCGGCGCGCCGCTGGCGGAGCCGGTGCCGGGCATTGCCATGGTGTTCCAGTCCTTCGCCCTGTTCCCCTGGCTGACCGTGCAGCAGAACGTGGAACTTGGCCTGGAGGCTCAAGGCGTTCCGGCTGCCGAACGCGCAGCACGCAGCGAAGCGATGCTGGACTTGATGGGCCTTTCCGGCTTCGAAGGCGCACTGCCGCGCGAGCTGTCAGGCGGCATGCGCCAGCGCGTGGGCATCGCCCGCGCCCTGGTCACCAACCCGGACGTGCTGCTGATGGACGAGGCCTTCTCCGCCCTCGACGTGCTGACCGGCGAGACCCTGCGCAACGACATCCTCGAGCTGTGGGACCATGGCCGCATCCCGACGCGCGGCATCCTGGTCGTTTCGCACAATATCGAGGAAGCGGTGATGATGTCGGACCGGATCATCATGCTCTCCAGCGACCCGGGCCGCATCCGCACCGAAATCCGCATCGACCTGCCGCGTCCGCGCAATCCGGACAGCCCGGCCGTACGCCAGCTGGTCGACGAGGTGTATGGCCTGATGACCATGCGCGCGCCTGCTTCCGGCCCCGCACGCGAGGCCGGCCCGGACTACCGCCTGCCCGACGCCGACATCGAGCGCATCGAAGCAGTGCTGTCGCTGCTGGCATCCGAGCCCTTCGAAGGCCGCGCCGACTTGCCGCGTCTTTCCGACGAAAGCGAACTGCCGGACGAAGCCCTGTTCCCGGCCTGCGAAGCGCTATCCCAGCTGGGGCTGGCCACGGTGGAAGGCGGCGACATCACCATGACAACGCTCGGCCGGCGCTACGAGGCAGCCGACCATGCAGGACGCCAGGCTATCTTCGGACGGCAGCTTCTGGCCCACGTCACGCTGCCGCAACACATCTACAGCAGGCTGCGCGCATCCGCCGACGGTGCTCTGCCGGAAGAACAAGTGCTGTCGCCGCTATTGGAATCCAACGAACCCGAGGAAGCGCGCCGCATCATGCGTACCGCTATTGAATGGGGCCGTTATGGAGAAATTTATGAGTTTGATTTTCACACGCGACGCCTGCAGCTGGCCTGATAAGCGCTGCCTGCTGATGGTGGCCGGCGTGCTGCTGTCGACAACAGCGTGGGCCGGCCGCCCTCTGGCCACTGACGATGCAACCATCCTCGAGCCGAGCGACTGCCAGGTCGAAGCCTGGCACCAGCACACCGGCAACCTTCGCGAATGGTGGGCCATGCCTGCCTGCCGCGTCGGCGGATGGGAACTGGCTGCAGGCAAAGGCCAGGCGAGCAATGCAGCCTTGCAGGCCAAAACCGTCCTGCGCAGGCTGGAAACGAATGGCTGGGGCCTGGGCTTGGCTATCGCAACCCAGCATGGCATGACGCGCCAGCACATGTCAACGTGCCGCTGACAGTCTCCTTTGCGGACGATGCCCTGCTGCTGCACTTGAACGCAGGCTGGATGCGGCCCCGCGGCGCGCCAGGCCGTGCCACCTGGTGCATCGGCGGCGAATATGCATTCGCGCCGCGCTGGAGCGTCTCCCTGGAAAGCTACGGCAGCCATCGCCGTCCACCAACCAGGCAAGCAGGCTTGCGTTACGCCCTGGTCGAGGGGCGCCTGGACCTTGACGCCAGCGTTGCAAAAACGCCCGGCGCAGCGCACCAGCTGGCCCTTGGCATGACTTGGGCGTTACCGAGGTTGCTATACTAGCGGCATGAAAACCCTGCTTCCCGTCGCGGCACTGGCTGCGCTCCTCACTGGCTGTGCCGGCATCGGCGCGCAGAGCTTTTACGCCAATCCATCGGCAGCGAGCCCGTTCGAGATGTGCAAGACGCTCACGACCGGCTCGCCCGACATGAACTTTGCCAATGCCCTGCGCATGGAACTTGGGCGGCGCGGCGTTGCCGAAGCGGCATGTCCGGAAGTCATCAAGGAACGCGAAACCTGGGTGACGGTTGGCGTCACTGCGGGTGTGGTCGCGCTCGCCGTCGCGGCCAGCAAGCATAACGACGTCAGCATCGGCGTTGGCGGCACGATCGGCCTGTACAACGACGACTGGTACTCTTCCGAGCCAACCTACGCCCCGAACACCGACCGCGAGTGGGCATGGGATCGCTACACCGGCGAGAATGGCAGCCAGATCTGGGCCTGCCGCGGCGTACAGACCGGCGCCCTCGTCGATCCATCGCGCTGCCAGGGCCGCCCGTTGGCCGATACCGTCTGGCCGGGCCCTGCCGCACCATTCAGATAGAACTTTTCCTGCTCCGCGCACTCCAAGTCCATGTCCTATATTGAACATGGGGGAAGTATGAAACCCGTTCAGAACGACACGCTGGCCGGCAGCCTGATCGCGGGAAATACCATCATGACCTTCGTGCTCAACTATGCCTCCCCACTTCGGCAAGCGGCGTTCCAACCGCCTCCGCAGCCCATCATTATTACCGTTCCTTCGCGAAACTAGCTATGGCCCTCGCCCGCACGATAGCGGCAAGCTTTCGGCGGATGCGTCCTGTGCGTGGAGAATGATGGCGTTCTCTTCGACGGGGTTGCAAAATGAAGCTAAGAAACTTTCTGATGCTTGCCGCCTGCGTGGCATCGTCAGCACTGGCTGTACCTGCTTTCGCAGGCACGTTTGACAACGGCTTGCCTGCTCCCTGGCGCTGCACCGGGATGTGCGGCACCCTGGGCGCGGACGGCGTAGTGGGCCTTGCGCCTGGTGGAGGCAGCGCCTACGGCTGGATTTCCACCTATAACTCCACAAGTGAAGTCTCGCTACCCGGCGCTGGTGGCGTTGAGGGCGCAAACAACGGCTCGAACCTGCGCTCGGTCTCGTTCATGGCCGACGCAAACGCCGCGCTCGACTTCCGCTTCAATTACGTGACGACTGATGGCGCGGGCTACGCCGACTATGCGTGGGCGCGCCTGCTGGATGCAGATGACCGGCAGGTGGCGCTGCTGTTCACCGCGCGCACCAGCGAAAATGGCAATGCCATTCCCGGTTTCGACATGCCGCCGTCGGAGGCTACGCTAACGCCTTTCCCGGTAGCCGTGGCGCCAGGCCAGACCATGTGGTCGCCGCTGGGTCCCGATTCCGACGAATGTTATGACACCGGTTGCGGCGCCACTGGCTGGGTGCGCGGCCAGTATGCCATCGCCAACGCAGGCAAGTACCGGCTTGAATTCGGCGTGACCAACTGGGATGACCGCGACTTCGACTCCGGGCTCGCACTGGATGCCATCACGGTCGGCGGCGCCCCCTTGCCCATCCCCGAGCCCGGACAATACGCAATGCTGCTGGCCGGCCTGGCCATGCTTGGCACATTGAAGCGCCTGGCGCGGTGATCCGTATCGGCATTTCCGGCTGGCGTTATACCCCGTGGCGCGGCGTGTTCTACCCGCCCGACCTGACCCAGGCGCGCGAGCTGGAGTTCGCCTCGCGCGCCGTTCGCACCATCGAGATCAACGGTTCCTTCTACTCGCTGCAGCGGCCCGAAAGCTACCAGGCCTGGTACGACGCCACTCCCGACGGCTTCGTGTTTGCACACAAGGGCAACCGCTACATCACCCACATCCGCCGCCTGCGCGAACCTGATAAAGCCTTGGCCAACGTCTTTGCCAGCGGCGTCCTGCTGCTGCGGGAGAAGCTTGGCCCTTTCCTGTGGCAGTTTCCGCCCAATTTCAAGTTCGATGAAGAGCTGTTCGAGCACTTTTTCAGCCTGCTGCCGAGGGACACCGAACAGGCATCTGCCCTCGCCCGCCGCCACGAGCCTCGCATGAATGGCCGTGCCGCCACCGAAACGGACGCCAGGCGCAAGCTTTTGCACGCCGTAGAAATCCGCAACGAATCCTTCGCCGATCAGGCCTTCGTGCGGCTGCTGCGCAAGTACAAGGTGGCACTGGTCGTGGCCGACACGGCGGGCAAGTGGCCCGACTACGAAGATGTGACAGGCGGCTTCATGTACCTTCGGCTGCACGGCGAGAAGGAACTTTACGCCAGCGGCTACACGCCGGAGTCCCTAGACCGCTGGGCCGCCCGCATTCGCGCCTGGTCAAAGGGAGGGCAGCCGGCAGATGCAAAACTGATCGCCGACAGCGCCCCGCCCAAGCGCGCCTCGCGCGACATTTACTGCTACTTCGACAACGACGTGAAAGTGCACGCGCCGTTCGACGCGCAAGACCTGGCGCAGCGCTTACTCGGTTGACGGCCGGCGCTGGGCGCGATAGATGCCGGAGTGGCCGGAAAACATGAAGGCAACCGCGCAAGCCAGCGCGGCGTATGGCCCGATTTCAGGCCCGAACAATTCCATCGCCATCACCGTGCAGGCCAGCGGTGTGTTGGCGGCACCGGCAAACACTGCGACAAAGCCGATTGCCGCCAGCAGCGGGAACGGCAGGTGCAGGATCGGCGCGAGGGCATTGCCAAGCGTGGCGCCGATATAGAACAGCGGCGTCACTTCGCCGCCTTTGAAGCCGGAACCCAGCGAGCCGACGGTGAACACGAACTTGCCCAGCCAGTCCCACCAGTCGAGCGGGACGCGGAATGCCTCCACCATCGGCCCGATGCCGAGGCCGAGATAACGGTGGAAGTCGATGCCGAACGCGCCGCCGGCGGCCACGGCCAGCGCGATCACCGCGCCACCGGCCAGGGGCCGCAGCGGCGCGTACGCAAAGCGCTCCTTGAACCATGCCGACAAGCCATGCGTGGCAGCGGCAAAAGCCCGTCCCACCAGCCCAAACACGACGCCCGCGGCAACGATCCCGGCCAGCGCCAGCAACAGCGGGCTGTCCGGCGCACCCAGCGTGCCTGCAGGGTAATGCTTATGCCCGACGCCCCACCAGCGCGTGACCTGGTCGGCCAGCAGCGCCGCCAGCATGCAGGGATAGATCGCAGTAAAACGCATGCGCCCGATCACCAGCACCTCCAGGCCGAAGATGGCGCCGGCCAGCGGCGTGCCGAACACCGAGGCGAAACCGGCGCTGATCCCGGCCATCAGCACGGTGCTGCGATCTTCGCGCGGCAGCCGGAATACGTGGGTGAGCTGGTCGGCCAGCGCGCCGCCCATCTGCACCGCCGTGCCTTCGCGCCCGACGGAGGCGCCGAACAGGTGCGACACCACGGTGCTGCACAGGATCAGCGGCGCGAGCCGCAGCGGCACCACATTCTTCGGATCGTGGATCTCGTCGATCAGCAGGTTATTGCCCGCCTCGACGCGGCTGCCAACGTGCAGGTAGATCCAGCCGACGGCAAAGCCGGCCAGCGGCAGCAGCCACACTACCCAGCGATAGGCTTCGCGCCAGGCTGTGGCCACGTCCAGCGCCACCAGGAAAAATGCGGAAGCACTGCCCGCCAGCAGCGCGACGATGCCGGAAAGCAGGCTCCATTTTCCCAGGTAGCGCAGTTGCTTAATGATGGTCGTGTCCCTTCTTGTCGCGGGTCACTTCCATCGGCTTGACGCCGGCAGGCGGCGCTGCGTTCGGCGCGGCGGGGGCCGGCGGCAGTTCGCCAGTCCACTCGTAAGCCGTAGTGCCTTGCGGCGCCTTGTACCAGCCCGGATCGCTGTAATCGCCCTTCTTCTGGTCCGCACGCACCTTCATCAGCGTGAACATGCCGCCCATTTCGATATCGCCATACGGGCCGGTGCCGGTCATCATCGGCAGCGTGTTTTCGGGGATTTCCATCTCCATGCCGCCCATCGAACCGCCCTTGTCGCCCATCACCATATAGCCCGGCACGAGCTTGTTGATCTTCTCGGCCACGCCTTTGTGGTCGACGCCGATCAGGGTCGGCACGTTGTGGCCCATGGCGTTCATGGTGTGGTGCGATTTGTGGCAGTGGAAGGCCCAGTCGCCCGGATTGTCGGCGACGAACTCGATGGCGCGCATCTGGCCCACCGCGACATCGGTGGTCACTTCCGGCCAGCGTGCGGTTGGCGGCACCCAGCCGCCGTCGGTACCGGTGACCTCGAAGCGGTGGCCGTGGATGTGGATCGGGTGGTTGGTCATGGTCAGGTTGCCGGCGCGGATGCGCACCCGGTCGCCCTGGCGCACGACCAGCGGGTCGATCGCGGGGAAGACGCGGCTATTGAATGTCCAGATATTAAAGTCCGTCATCGTGTTGACCTTGGGGACCATGCTCCCCGGTTCGATATCGTAAGCGCTGAGCAGGAACACGAAATCGCGGTCCACCGCATGCTGGCGCGGGTCTTTCGGGTGGGTCACCCAGAAGCCCATCATGCCCATCGCCATCTGCACCATCTCGTCAGCATGGGGATGGTACATGAAAGTACCGGCGTGTTTGGCGACAAATTCATAGACAAAGGTCTTGCCAGGCTGGATCGCGGGCTGGCTCACGCCGGACACGCCATCCATCCCGCTTGGCAGCAACTGGCCATGCCAGTGCACGCTGGTATGCTCAGGCAGTTTGTTGGTGACGAAAATGCGCACGCGGTCGCCCTCCACCACTTCGATGGTCGGGCCCGGACTCTGGCCGTTGTAGCCCCACATCTTGGCATACATGCCGGGAGCGATTTCGCGCACGACCGGTTCGGCGACCAGGTGGAACTCCTTGACGCCATCTTTCATGCGCCACGGCAGGCTCCAGCCGTTCAGGGTGACGACCGGGTTGTAAGGACGGCCATTGGGCGGCATCAGCGGCGGCGCGGTCGACGCGCTCGATTGCACAGGCGCTTCCGGCAGGCCGGCGGCGCCGGCGCGGCTCACCAGGCCTGCTCCGATCAGGGCGGCAGCGCCATTTGCGAGAAAAGTTCTACGATTGCTCATTGCTGTACTCCTTTACCGCCAATCGCGGCATCCAGATTGGCGTCCGCGATCCAGTATTCCTTGAGCGCGGTGATGTAATTATTGACGGCGGTAGTCTGTTCGCGGGCATCGGCCAGCAGTTCGAACACCGACAGCAACATGCCGTTGTAGCGCAGCAGGGTCTCTTCGGAGATCTTCTGGCGCAGCGGTATCACCACATCGCGGTAATGTTTCGCCAGCTCGTAGGAAGCCTGGTAATCCTGGTGGCTTTCGCGCGCTTCGCTGCGGGCATTGACGGCGGCCGCGGCGAGCAGGTTCACCGATTGCATATAAGTCGCTTCGGCATGCGCCACGCGGGCGCCGCCCCAGTCGAACAGCGGCACCTCCAGCGAAATCTCGTAGCCGCGCGAACGGCGCTCGCCGTCCCGCTCACTGATGCCGCTCAGCTCCAGCACGTTGATGAAGCGCGTGGTTTTGGTCAGTCCGAGGGAACTGGCAGTGTGCTGCGACGACAGCCGGGCAGCCTGGACGTCAAGCCGGTCGCGCAAGGCCGCGGCCTCCGCATCGTCCACCTTGCGCGGGCTTGCCGGCAGTTCCGGCAGCCGCTCCGGCAGGCGGTAGCTGGTAGCTTCCGCGCCGGACAGGCCCAGGATGCGGGTCAGCTTTTCGCGGCTGGCGCTAGCGGCCTTGCGGGCGCGCGCCACATCGGCCATGGCGTCGGCATGGAAAGCTTCTTCGCGGGCGGCGTCGTACTTGCTCCAGTTGCCGGCCGCCTGCATGCGCCGCGCCAGTTCGCCGCTGGCTTCCGCCGCATCGCTGATCTGCTGGGCATACGCAACGCCCTGTTGCGCCGCCACCGCCTCGATCCAGGCCAGGCGGGCCTGGTGGGCCATCGAGACCGCCTCGCCCGCCAGTTCCAGCTTGACCTGCTCGAAACGCTGGGCTTCGATACGGCTGGCCAGCGGCAGCGTCAGCAGCTGGATGAAGTTCATGCTCAAGGTGCGCTCGATGGCGACTTCGCCGCCGCCATGCGTGCGCTTGAAACTGAAGCCAGGATTGGCCATGCGGCCCGCCTGCACCAGTTCCGCTTCGGCGATGCCGAGATCCCAGTAGCGGGCCTGCAGGCCGCGGTTATTCAATAGTGCGATCTGGACAGCCGCGTCGGCGCTCAGCGGCTCGGCCAGCAATTTCCTGAGCTGTTCGTCCAGCGCGCGCCGGTCATCGTCGTTGCGCAACAGGCGCGTCTCGGCGCCGCTACGGCTCTTCGTGGCTTGTGCCACTGCGCCGAAACCGCCATCGTTCGAGAACGTGGCGCAACCGGAGAGCAGCGCAGCCGCGGCGGCCATTGCCGCCAGCTTGAATGCTTGGTTCATGTTTGTCTTTCCAATGCTTGGTCGTCCTGCGCGGGGACGCAGGAATGAGCCAGCCGCCACGGCTGGCATGGATCAGGCAAGGATCGCCCGCGGCGGGCGTTTGGGAAGGGCAAGGTCGACCGGCAGCGGCGGCACGGGTTCGGGCAGGCGCAGGCGCTCGGCAAGCTGCGGCTGCGATGCAGCTTGCGGCATCGCGTAGGCCGGCGCGGCGCCGACGCAGCAAGCGCCCATGGGGCTGCCATGCTGGCCTCCGGCACAATGGGCGGCCTTATCGCCGTCGTGCTGGGCGGCCGCCTGCATGGCGGCATGATCGTGTGGTCCGTCCGGCATCGCCTGTGCCGCCGGCTTGGCAGTACCGCACAGCAGCATGCTGGCCGAGGCAAAACCCTGGAAAGGCAAAGCCACCAGCATTAGCCAAAGCACAATGACACGGATCATGGATTTCATGGGCAGCGATATTAACATGCCCGCCTTAGAAGCGCCTTACCACCCTGACATAGGCGCCGCGTCCCAGCGACAGCCGGTTGTTGCCACTGAACTCTTCGTGATCGCGGTCGAGCGCATTGCTGGCGCCCAGCGCCAACTCAAGCCCTGGCTTGACCTGCCAGTTGAAGTTCACGTCCAGCGCGGTATAGCCAGCCACCGCGGTAAAGCGCAACGGGCCGACATGGCGCAAGGTCAGGTCGAGGTCGCGCCCTTCGCCGAAGGTGTAAGAAGAGCGCAGCTTCGCCACGCGGCGGGGATCCCAGTTCCCGGTGACCGAACGGTTGCCGAAATCGGCTTCACCCGGCTTGAGCGAAAACTCTTCATGCATCAGGGTCAGGCCCGCGTTGAGCCGCCAGTCGGGCGTGACCTGGACACTGCCCCAGGCTTCCAGCCCGCGCGTTTCGCCTTCCATGCCATTGCCGATCTCGAAAACCTGCAGGGCAACCGGCTTGATCGTTCGCAGCTTGTCATACAGTGCGCGATAAACGGTGAGCGAATAGCTGGCGCGGTTGCCGAACTGCTGGCGCAGGCCGGTTTCCAGCACGCGGGCCGTCTCGGACTGGAAATTCGGCCCGCCGCTCAGCGTTCCGCGCGGGCTGGCGAAGAAAATCTCGCGGTCAACGCGTGACGGCGCCCGCACCGTGCGCGACAAGGCGGCCCACCAGGAGGTCGAGGCTGTTGCTTTCCACGCCAGGCGCAAGTTGGGGAGGAATTCCGTCCCGGTGTACTGATTGCGCTCGATGCGCAGTCCTCCCGTCAGGTTCAGTTGCTCGCTGAGGGCGACGGTGTCCTGCCCGTACAAGCTCACCCAATGCATGGCGGCGCGCTCGGGATGGAAGGCGGTACCGCTGGTGACCGCCACCTTGTCGCGCGCGAAGCGGTATTCGGCGCCGGCAGCCAGCGTATGCCGGCCAAGCGGGGCGAAGTTGTAGAGTGCCTGCAGGTCGGCCACATCCAGGTTCTCTTTATAAACGCCGACCTGGTCGCGCTCAGTGCGATCGTAATAGGCCAGCAGGGACAAGCTGGCGCCGCCGTACAACTGGCGGCTCCAATGCCCCATCAGATTGGTGCCGCGCATGGATGCGGCAGGCAGCATGGTGACAGGGGGCGTCGGTATTTGTCCTGCGCCGATACGGTACACATCGCCCTGCACTGTCAGCGCATCGCTGCCGCGCAGCCAGTCGCCCCGAAAGCCCGCCTGCGCGTTATGCCATGCATCGCCCAGCGGCTTGCCGGCCAGCGTTTCGCCGTGCGGCATGGCGTAATCCATGCCATAGGCGCGCCAGGCGCCATCGTCCATCGCCGCGCCGTAACGGAAGGCTGCGCCGGACTGCGCCTGCCCCCAGCGCAGGTCGGACATCGTGCCAAGGGTGGACGACGCGTGCTTGGTAATCACATTGATCACGCCATTGACCGCATTGGTACCCCAAAGCGTGCCGCCTGGCCCGCTGACCACTTCGATGCGTTCAATGGCGTCCACCGGCACTTGCTGCACGTCCCAGGACACCCCGGAAAGCAGCGGCGTATACACCGAGCGGCCATCGATCATCACCAGTTGCTTGTTGGCGCTGTTGCCGGCGAAACCGCGCGCGGTAATGGTGTAATTGCCGGCAGGCGTCTGCGCCACGTGCAGGTTGGGCGCCATGCGCAGCGCTTCGGCCAGGCTGCGCGCACCACTGCGGCGGATATCGTCGGCGGTAATCACGAAGACGGAGGCCGCGGCGTCGCCCAGCCGCTCTTCGCGCTTTGAGACGGACACCACGCGCACGTCGCTCAATTCCTCGAGCGAGAGGTTGGCAAAGTTTTCCGGCGCAGCAGCGCCGCCGGCGGCAGCGACTGCCGTTAGCGACTGGCTGCAGATGCAGCCGGTAACCAGTACCCACTTCAGTGAATCGCCTGTCTTGGGCATCGCGGCCTCGCTTCCTGGAAGCACTGTGAAAAAATCTTATCACGGAGATAGTTTTTCCCGCCACACAGATGACTTGCATCACAAAACGAATAAGCCTCGCCCGCCATATCAGGATTCTTTATAATAGTTGGGCTTGAATCATCCTACTATCTTGATATGAAGCCTGAGATCCAGGGGTTCTTCGACCCCGTAACTTCCACTGTCAGCTACGTAATTTACGAGACCGACGGCAGCGCATGCGCCATCGTCGATTCGGTGCTTGATTACGACCCGAAGGCCGGGCGCACCTCGACCACCGCCGCCGACAAGATCATCGCTTTTGTGCGCGAGCATCGGCTGACGGTGAACTGGCTGCTGGAGACTCATGCCCACGCCGACCATCTGTCCGCCGCGCCTTACCTGCAGGAGAAGCTGGGCGGCCGCATCGGCATCGGCGCCGGCATCTGCAAGGTACAGCATTCCTTCTCCGCGATCTTCAACCGCAAGGGCGAGAAAGAAGATGGATCGCAGTTCGGCCACCTGTTCCAGGCCGACGAAGAATTCATGATTGGGAGCCTGAAAGCGCGCGCCCTGCATGTGCCGGGCCACACGCCGGCCGACATGGCCTACCAGGTCGGCGATGCGGTATTTGTCGGCGATACGATGTTCATGCCCGACGTGGGCAGCGCGCGTTGCGACTTCCCTGGCGGCTGCGCAGGCGACTTGTACAAGTCGGTGCACCGCCTGCTGTCGCTGCCGCCGGAAACCCGCCTGTTCATGTGCCACGACTACCCCCCAGCCGGCCGCGAGCCGCGCTGGGAAGCCACGGTGGCGGAGCAGCGCGCTGCCAACATTCACATCCGCGATGGCGTCAGCGAAGAAGAATTCGTTGCCATGCGCACCAAGCGCGACGCCACGCTGCAGATGCCGGTGCTGATCCTGCCGGCCATCCAGGTCAACCTGAGCGCAGGCCACCTCCCCGAGGCCGAAGACAACGGCGTGCGCTACCTGAAGATCCCCCTCAACGCCCTGTAAGCACAACTACAGCTCAGCCCGTGTCACACCATGGGGTCAGACCCCAAGGTGTGACACGGGCTCGGCTTATTTGAGCTGCTCGGGGGCGCGGCCGATCGGGTCGTCGGTGTTGGCCAGGTACCAGGCCAGTGCCGACATGACCGCCACGTGCTTCTTCATGTTCACCGGGTCGACCTTGTCGAAGGTGTCGGCCGGCGTGTGGTGGTAGTTGAAGTAGGCGCTGGTGTCGACGTAGGGCATGAAGGCCGGTACGCCGCCTGCTTCCAGCTGGTGCACGTCGGAGCCCGATGCCGAATCGCGGCGGTTGAACACACCGGCGCCAATCGGCAGCAAGGCGTTGCTCACCGGTGCGAAGTACTTCTCCGCTTCGCGGCGCACGCTGCCCATGATGCCGAAGGTACGGCCTACGCCGCCGTCAGTCTCGATGGCTGCGAACTGCTTTTCCAGCTTGCCCTTGTTCGCTTCGTAATAGGTGTTCCCGCCCTTCAGGCCGTTCTCTTCGTTCGCCCACGCCACCATGCGGATGGTGCGGCGCGGCTGCAGGCCCAGGCGCTTGATGGTTTCAAGCACACCCATCGAAGTGGTCACGCCCGTGCCGTCGTCGTGCGCACCGGTGGCCAGGTCCCAGGAATCGAGGTGGCCGGAAACGATCACGACTTCATCCGCCTTGTCGCTGCCCGGCAGGTCGGCGATCACGTTGAAGGTGTCGGCATCCGGCAGTATCTGCGGGGTCAGGGTCAGCTTCATCTTGACCGGGCCGCGCCTCATCAGGCGGCTGATCAGCATCGCGTCTTCCGCCGTCACCGCTGCGGCCGGGATGCGCTGCTCGTCTTTCAGGATGGTGGCGCCGGTGTGCGGCAGGCGGTAATCGGCGCCGCCAACGGAACGCACCAGTGCGGCCACAGCACCCAGCTCCGCAGCCATGCGCGGGCCGTTGGTGCGGTAGCGCGAACCCTGGCCATAGGCGTTGCCCGCCAGGCCGCGGTCCGCCATGCCCTGGTCGAAGGCCACGTCGAACAGCACGATCGCCCCCTTCACTTCCGCCGCGCGCGCTTTCAGTTCATCGAAGTCGCGCACCACGACGATCGGCGCGGTCAGGCCGGCAGCCGGGGTGGCGCCGGAGCCGCCGAGGGCGGTCAGCACCACGCGCTGGGTGATATTGGCTGGCCGGCCTTTGTAATCGACCAGCTCAGCCGTCTCTTCGCCACGCACCCAATGCGGCACCTTGACCGGCTGCAGGGTGACTTTGGCGCCCATCGCACGCATGGCGGCAGCCACCTGCTCCACCGCGGCCGCGCCGCCGACGGAACCGGACAGGCGCGGGCCGACCAGGTCGGTCAGGTCTTCCAGGCGCTGGTAGGCGTAGTCGCTCTGCATCGCGGCATCGCGGATCTTGCCCAGCGTCGCGGCGTCGTTCGGGCTGGCGGCACTGGCGATGCCGGAGAAGCCTGCGCCCAGCAGGCAGACAAACAGGGCGGAAAGTGCGGGCTTGCGGAGGTTCATGCGTTTCCTGTGAGAAGGTTAAGTTTCGCTCGGAACTTGACACAATAGCGTATTTAATAAGTTCCTGCATGGAGGGCAACTTAACGATACAAATCTCTCCCCTCTGTGGAGTTTGTAAGAATGTGTATATGCACTGGCGCAATTTTTTGCGGCTGGCTAATCTACACTCCAACAGAGATTGAAAGGGAACTTACCATGTTCAACAAACGTTTTGCCGGGCTGGTTCTGATGGGCGCAGCCCTGACCGCATCCTCCGCCGCCTTTGCCGCGGGCGACCGTGACTTCAACACCGCAGCAGGTGCCGTGATCGGCGCCGCGATCGGCAGCCAGAACGGCAGCGGCGGTGCAGTGGTGGGCGGCCTGGTAGGCGCCGCAGTTGGTAACTCCCTGCCGACCGGCCGTCACAGCCGCGGCTACGTCGAGACCCGCGTGTACTCGCAGCCGGCCCCTGTGTATTACGAGCCAGCTCCGGTCTACTACAACCCGCCTCCTCGCGTATATTACGAACCGGCGCCACGCGTGTACTACCAGCCAGCGCCTGTCTACGTGGAACCGCGCCCGGTGTACTACTACGGTGACCGCTACTACCGCGGCCACGGACACGGCCACCACCACGGCCGCTGGTAACCATAAAAAATGGGGACGCCCCATTTTCCGCGAAAGCAGAAAATGGGGGCGTCCCTATTTTTGTCCGCCGCTCTCAGCTGAAGTCAGCGTGTATTCTTGCCATCGGCAGCGCTGATTCCAGCGCCACTCGCATCGCCATCCCTGCCTCCAGTTTTCCCGGTCCCAGTTCAATCGCCTGCTGCAGCGCCAGCGCGCACATCACCGGCCAGTGCGCCGGATTGCTGCAATAACGCGCAATCACCGGCTTCACCATGGGCCAGAACAGCTGCAGGTATTCGGCAGGCAGCTCTCCTGCTGCATGCTCGGGAGGCAGGCGCGGCACCCCGAATTCCGGTGTGCCGATCGACTTGCCGACATGCGCCCAGATCTCCGCCGGCTCCACCAATTGCGTGCAGCCGTTGTGGCGGGCGGCGCCGGCCACCAGTGACCATACCGAAAATTCCATCCCGAACAGCAGCAGGCCCAGGTCTTCCGACAGGCTGTCACGCTGCGGCATCCCATGCGCGAAGGCATTGTTGCGGGCGCTGACCTGGCAGGCAAACCCGGCCAGGGCGCCCAAGGCACTCAGCAGTGATGCAGGACGATTGTCGCCGCGCGCCTGCAACTGTTCGGCGACCATGCCTGCCAGTTCGCGGCTGCCGGCTTTGGCATTTTGCATCGGGTCCAGTCGGGCACGTTCAATGGCTTGGCGATGCAGGCTTTCGCGCACCGCACGGCGGGGATCGCGCAGCGCCAACAGTTTCTTCAATAATGCCATTCCATCAACTCCTTCTCTGGTGAAGTTTATCTTACCCATTGGCAATGGCTTGGCAAAGCGTTGGGCGGCAAACCGTTGCGCTTTTGCTTCATCGGGAATACAGGGGTAAAAACACCCTTTATCGAAGGAAAGGCGTGTTGCCAAGCAACGGTGTAAACGCGTAAAGTTGCGGTATCCCTACGAACGTCCTCCCATGAACAAGTGCTGTAACCCAGACCATCCGCATTGCACCTACTGGGTCATGCCAGGGGAAAGCACTTGCGCCGGCGGCCACGCGCAGCCGGCAGCCGATGCGGAAGGCGGCAGCTTCGAGCTGCTGAGCACCATGCGCAACGCCCGCAGCGGCCCGCCGGTCGTCCCGGTCGCCGGCTATTCCGCGCCGGCACGCGTCTATCCCCAGCTGCACATCAGCGGCTTCGACCCGCGCGCCGCCGGCGGCCGCCAGTCGCTGAAAATGGAATTGCGCGGCATGCCGCAGGATTGCGCGCCGCAGCTGTCGATCCGGCTGCGCTCCGAATTGATTCCGAATGGCGTCCTGCTGCAGCAGTTCATCCGCTCTGTCCATGGCGACTGGCGCCCTGTATTCGTGGAATTCTCCTCGCGCGGCAAGGAACATGGGCAGTACCAGATCCACGCCGAAATCGTCAGCAAGGACGAGAGCTCGCAGCGCCAATGGGAATGCACTTTTGTCATCCTGGTGCCGCGGGTCGACGCCAGCCTGAACGAAATTCACCGCACCTTCCTCAGCACCCACAAGAATGTGCGCGTCATGGCCGACGATGCCGCGATTGCCCGCGTGTCCGCGCAAGGCGGCAATACCATGGACATCGACGTCACCGCCCGCAATGCCGGCATCGCCCACCTCGACCTCGGGGCGCCGCCGGGCAAGGTGGATGTTGGCTATTCGACCATCGCCTGGGATGAAGACCTGATCGAGATCGAGCAGCCGCGCAGCGGTCCTTCGCATCCCCACCCTACCCTGGCCGCAAGCTTCATCAATGCCGCCCCGGAAAATGGCGCCTGCCGCCACATCCGCCTGTTCGCGATGGAAGAAGTGTCGTTCGGCCGCTTCGAACTGGCCGATCCCGAAGCCGATGTGCTGCTGCACCACTTCAGCGCCGAAGGACCCGATTGCGCCGGCCTGACGCGCCGCCTGTCCGGCCGCCATGCCGTGATCCGCCGCACCCGCAATGGTTTCGAGATCGAAGACGTGTCGCGCTACGGCCTGCTGCTGGACGGGGTCTGGCCGGGCAAGAACAAGCCGGTGCCGCTGCGCACCGGCATGAAGATTGAAATGAGCGCCAGCATCAAGGGCATCGTGCTGCTGGAAGTGAGCGCCGTGATGCCGCACGGCGTGATACTGCACCGTATCGACGAAGGCGCGCGCGCCGAATGCTTCGTGCTGCTGGCGGCGGACACCCATCCCGGCTACCCGCTGCCGCGCCATAACGCGCTGCCGAAGGCCTCCAGCCTGCCGCTGCTGATGCACCACCAGGGCGGCTTCTGGCATGTCGACCAGCTCACCGGCAAGGAAACCGCGCTGGCGCCAACACCGAAGCAGGAAAAACTGAGCCGCATTCCGGCCCATACCCGTTTCGCCAGCGATCCTTATCCGGAGCACTGGATTGTGCGCAGCGCCGCCGCGCACATCCCGCCAGCCGAAGCTGCCGCTTAAGTCGCGGCAGAAGGCCTTTTCGGCAGCGGAATGAATTCCGTCTCGCCGGGCACCTTGGCAAAGCGCTGCGCTTCCCAGTCGTCGGCCGCCTTGAGGAGGCGCTCCTTGCTCGACGAAACAAAATTCCAGAACAGGAAACGCTGGCCGTCCAGCGGCTCGCCGCCGATGATGACGAATTGCGCATCCGTGTTTGCGCTGACCCGCTGCGAATTCGATGTGTCGAGCAGCGCCATCGTGTTTTGCGGCACCGGAGCACCATCGACGTCGACCGAACCGCTTACCGGATAGACGGCAGCTTCCGCCGGCAAGCCGCTCAGTTCCAGTTGCTGGCCCGCCTTCAGGCTCACGTCCAGGTACAGCGTCTGGCTGAAGGTCTTCACCGGCGAAACGTGGCCAAAGGCGGAACCGATCAGCACGCGCACCCTGGCGCCGTCGACCAGCATTTCCGGAATTGCCGCCGCAGGCGTATGGGCGAACGAAGGTTCGTCCTCCTCATGCGCCTTGGGCAAGGCGGCCCACAACTGCAGGCCGTGCGTGCGGTGCGGCACGCCCACCAGGTCCTGCGGGGTGCGCTCCGAATGCACGATGCCGCGCCCTGCGGTCATCCAGTTGATGGCGCCCGGCTCGATGCGCTGCAAGGTACCCAGGCTGTCGCGGTGTTCCATCGCCCCTTCGAACAGGTAGGTAACGGTGGCCAGGCCGATATGCGGGTGCGGCCGGACGTCATGGTCGGCATCGGCAGGCACGTCGACCGGGCCGAAATGGTCGAAGAATATGAATGGACCAACCGCCTGCTTCATGGCCGCCGGCAAATAGCGGCGCACCACAAAGCCGCCGCCCAGGTCCTTCTCATGCCCCTTCAGGAGTTGCGCAATGTTCATGGCAATGGCCCCAGCTTGGTGGAGATTTCGGTGGTCACGGCCGTCATCAGCTTATGCACCGGGCATTTCTGCGAGATGGCCAGCAGTTCTTCCCGCTGCTCCGCGCTCAGCTCTCCGGTCAGGTGCAGCGTAGCGGCCAAGCGGTACACGCCCTTGCGCTCTTCGCTGGCATCGCGCTCGGTGGTCACTTGCACATCTTCGACCGGAATGCCCTTGCGGCGAGCGTACCAGATGACGGTCAGCGCTTTGCAGGCGCTGACGGCGGCGTCGTACAGGTCGTGCGGCGACGGGCCGGCATCGTTGCCGCCTTCTTCGATCGTGCCGTCGACGGAGACGATATGGTTGCGCACATGCAGGATGCTGCGCATTGGAAGCGACTGGTCGCGGGCTACTTTAACGGTCATATTGGTTTCCTGCTTGTTGATTTAGCCAGCAATTTACACCAACTTGCGCGCTACGCGGAAGCCCACCACATCGTTTGCCAGCAGTGCCGAATAGCCATTGCGCATGGCCGAACGCAGGTAGCGCGGCTGGTACAGCCATGCTCCGCCGCGCAGGATGCGGCGCGCCTTGTCGCCGCCCTGCTCCCATGCACTGCCGTCGATGGGTGCGCCAAGGTAGTTATCGTGCACCGTGTCCTGCGTCCACTCCCATACATTGCCGTGCATGTCGAACAGGCCCCATGGATTGGGCTGGTAGCTGCCCACGCGGGTCGTGCCGCCATGGCTGTTGCCTTTGGGGCCGTCGTTGTAGGTGAAATGGCCGTCGTAGTTGGCGTGTTCCGGCGTGATCTGGTCGCCGAAGCTGAACGCCGTGTGGCTGCCGGCGCGGCAGGCGTATTCCCATTCCGCTTCGCTCGGCAGGCGGTATTGCTGGCCGGTTTTCTCGCCAAGCCACTGCAGGTACAGCTGCGCGTCGTGCCAGCTGACGCACACCACGGGGTGGCGCTCATCCTGCGTAAAGCCTGGCTGCTGCCAGTCGACGTCCAGCTTCGACTGCCAGCCCGTCGCCTTCACGAAGACGCGCCACTCGCCCACGGTCACCGGATAGCGGCCCAGTGCAAAGGAGTGCTCGATGCCGACCCAGTGCGCCGGCAATTCCTTGTCCAGCGAAGTTTTCTGCGCCCCGGCCTTCACGGCAGCCTTGTGCTCATGTTCGTTGGAGCCCATCTGGAAGCGGCCGGTCGGGATCAGCACCAGGTCCGGCCCGACGCCGCTGCCATCGGTGAAGCGGTCGCGCAGCACGCCTTCCGCATCGGCTACCGGGCTGCTGGCGCTCGGCAGCAGCGCCGCCAGTTCGGCGGCCTTGCGCGCCGCCTGCTCCTTGCGGTGGCGCTCCTGCTCTGCGCGGTAGGCTGCTTCCGCCTTCAGCTGCGCCATCTTGCGCTGGTATTCTTCCTCGGCCTGGCGCGCTTTCAACGCATCGGCATCGCGGCGCGCAATCAGTTGCTGCCGCAGGCGCTCCTTGCGCTCCGTCGCTTCCTGCTCGGCCTGCGCCTTGCGCTGCTTTTCCTGTTCGCGGCGAAGCTGCTCCTGGCGCGCCTTTTCCTGCGCCGCGGCCTGCGCTTCCGCCTTGCGCCGGGCGGCCAGTTCCACTTCCTTCTGGCGCCGCTGCTCTTCCTCCTCGGCGCGGGCGATGGCATCGTTGCGGGCCCGTTGTTCACGCGCGGCTCGCGCTTCGCGTTCCTGCTGTTCCGCAGCGGCCCGTTCCTTGCTGGCTGCTTCGCGCTGCGCCGCTTCTTCGGCGTTCGGCCCGGCGGCATCCCTTAATGCGTCAAGCAGCGCGGCCACCGATTCCGGCCGCTCGCCGGCGCGGTTGGCGAAACCGTGCTTCAACACTTCCCATTGCTGCGCGTTGAGCGCCGCCGGCTTGGGCGGCTCGAGCAGGGCGGTGGGCTGGTCGAACGGCAGGCGCCCTTCCAGCAGCTGGTAGATCATCACCGCTACCGCATAGGCGTCCAGCTGCGGCCGCGGCGCGCCCTGCCCGGTGCCGGCCTCCGGCGCCCGGTAGCCGGCAGTGCCGGCATTGGGCGTCGCCATGCCAAGGTCGGTGCCGGTCGACCGCGCGCGCGAGGCGATGCCGAAATCGAGCAGCTTGATTTCGCCGGCCGCGGTCAGGAACACATTGCCCGGCTTGAGGTCGCGGTGCACCAGGCGGTGCTTGCCCCAGGCGTATTGCAGCGCATTGGCCACCGGCCGCAGCATCTGCTCGACCTGTGCCGGCGTAGCCTTGCCATGCTCCGCCAGCCAGGCCTCGAGATCCTGCCCCTCGAGGCATTCCATGATGATGAAATAGCTGGAAGTGGCGGGATCCTGCGCCCATTCGTAGACGCGCACGATATTGTCATGCGCCAGGCGGCGCGCCTGGGTCGCTTCTTCGATCAGCAGCTTGGCGTGGGCCGGGCTTTGGGTAAGCTGCGGCGGCAGGATCTTCAGCGCAACCACGGCGCTGTGGCCCAGTTCAGCATGGGTCGCCAGGTCAGTGGCTTGCCATACCTGGCCCATGCCGCCCATGCCGATCAGGCGCTCCAGCCGGTAGCGCCGGTTGTGCGGGCCGATTTCCTGGCCGGCCATCAGGCCAAGCTCGGTGCCCTGGCGCGGGATGGCGATGGGTGCTGCCGCCCCTCCCGGCGGCGCGTATTCGGCGTCCAGGATGGCATTCTTGCGGCGGTCGAACTCTTGCAGGCTTAACAGGCCATCTTCGTGCAGGGCACGCAGTTCGCGAATCTTGTCTCGGGCTGTCTGCATCTCTCTCGTGCTTTACCTCGCCAGCGGCGCCCCGCATTCTGGACAAAATTTCGCGTCGCCGCAATCGGTCGGCACCATATGGCCATTCCGGCAACGGCGCGCCGCCGACACGCCGACGCTCGCTTGCGCCCGCAGCAGGTCGAGCTGGTGCTGGCGTTCCTTGTCGCCCACCGTGTCGCGATAAGAGCGTTCATCCCGCACTTCCTCGCGCGCCAGGCGCAGCGCCTCGGCCGTGGTGATGCTGTTCTCGGCGGCGACCACGCCGGCCAGTGCCTGCAGCTGCTCGGGCGACATCGCGGCCTGGGCCTGCTGGCGCATCAGGCGCGACAGCGCTTCGGCGTTCGGCGTCGCTGCCAGCGCAATCTTGGCCGTATCGCTCATGCGGCCGATTGCCTCCAGCCGGTCGATGTCGATGCGCGCCAGGTCGGCGGCGTGCTGCTGCTGCGCCACCATGCTGTCGTATTCCACCTTCCAGCGGTTGAAGCGCTCTTCTCGCTCCGCTTCCATCTTTTTCAGCGACTGCTGCCACTGCGCTTCCTGGTCGCGCAGTTTCAGCTGCAGGCGCTGTTCTTCCACGGCCACCTGGTCGAGCATTGCCTGGCGCGCCAGGCTTTGCCCCTGGCGCTGCTGCACGCCGTCGGCCTCGATGGTGCGCAGCAGCTTTTCATACTGGGCCACCGATTCGGCGGCTGCGCCGCTGCGCTTCAATTCTTCCAGCTTGGCGCTGATTTCGGCCACATGGACATGCGCGCTGGCGTCCTTGGCTTGCTCGCCGCGCGCCAGCTCGCGCTTGCGGGCCAGGTGCTGTTCTTCCTCCCACTCGACGATGCGCTCCGCCTCCCGATGGCGGGCGGCGTTGGCCAGGGCCAGGCCCTGGAATTTCGCCCGGTGGTGCTCGGCCTCGATCTCCTGCTCGCGCTGCGTGGCGTCGGTTTCGGCCTTGCGCAGCAGCTGGAGCTGCTTGCGGCGGTGCTCTTCGTCCTCGATGGCCAGCGCCTGCTGGACGCGGTACTGCAGCTGCTGCTGGTACAACTGGTGCGAGAAGCGCTGCCTGGCCAGTGCCTTTTCCTCAAGGCCCGCCTGCTGCGCCAGTTCCATCTCGGTGCGCATCTTGATCTGCGCCAGGCGGCGCACCTGGTCCCACTGGGCCGACTCGCCGGCATGCAGCGACTTGTGGCGCGCCAGTTCATGTTCCAGGTCGGCCAGGGCCAGTCCGGCGCCGTGTTCGAAGGCCTGCTTGCGCGATTTGGCCGCCACGATGCGGCCATACAGGTCGATTTCGCGGGCGCGGATGGCTTGCATCTGCTCCTCGGCTTCGGCCTTCAGCTCGGCGCGCCGGAAATCGCTGCGCATTTTCTGCTCCTGGCGGCTGATGGCCTGCCATTCTTCCTCGTTGTACAGCTGGTCGAGCTGCTTGACGTGCTCCAGCTGCCGCTGGCGCTCGTCCGCCACCAGGAACAGGCTCCCCTCCCGCTCGCGGTTGTCATCGTATTTATCGTGTCGAAGTGACAAGGTTTCCACCTGCGCCGCCGCCAGGCCGAATTCGGCCAGGCGCTGGCCCAGCGCGCTGTGCAGGCGTTCGTTGAGCTGCTCGCGCAGCACGCTGGTACTGGCCATGTCGCGCACAGAACGGCTGCCCAGGAATTCGGCCGAAAGCTGGCGCATGGACGGCGCCAGCAGGTCGTGCAGCTGCAGCGTGGTGACGGTACCCGGCGCTGTCATGAAATGGCGCGCAAAGGCGGGCACGTCCTGCACCACCAGGCCGACCGTGAAATGCGCGGCCAGCTTCAGGAATTCGGCGCTCAGCAAGTCGGTGAAATTGAACTCGACAGGCAGCGGCGAGCTGCGGGTGACCAGGATTTCGCCCGGCTCGTCGCGCCGCAGCTTGCCCAGGCGCGCGAACAGGCCGTCCAGCTCGTAGTCGCCCTGCGGCACCTCGCTGACCTGTTCGCCCTGCAGGATGAAAGCGCGTGCCGCGGCCGGCACGTGCAGGGTCTTGGTGAAGAGGCCGGAGAGCTGGCGCACGCCAAAGAACACCGCCAGCTCATCGCTGGCCGGGATCCAGCGGTTGTCGCGCACCACGGGCTCGCCGCGCGGCGCGCCGAGCGACAGGCCGCAATGGCTGCAGTAGTCGGAGCTGTCGCCGTTGCGGTGCCCGCATCGCGGGCACTTCACGCCGCCAAAACCAAACATCTTGAACATTTCCCACTCCTTGTCTGACCCTGCGCCTGTCGATTGTATCAGGGCGCCATGGGCCCATTTGCCCATTACACACCTCCCTATCTTGGCACATGGGCAGCCCATCCATTCGCTCCGTATGAGGGACGATTTCCCTTCTGTTCGCGATTCGGCCGCAAAAGCCCGGCTTTTTTGCATTTCGCACCACGTTTTGGACCGCTTGTCGCACGCCGGTGGCTGGCGGCAGGCGGCATGGATACAGTGTGCACATGGATAGTCCTCAAGCGGAGAACATCATGAAAGCCCTGCGAAATTTCGAAGCCCTGTTCATCGCCATGATCGGCCTGGCCTGCGCCGCCAGCCTGGTGCTTGAAAACCGCGCCGATGAAACGACGGCGCCGGCTGCCGCCGCCAGCGCGTCCCGGGCAGCGCCTGCGGTGCCGGTGGTGGTGGTCGCTGCCAAGCGCATGAGCGAAGCGGAAAAGCAGGCCTCGCTGGCGGCAGAACGCAAAGCTGCCCCGGGCGACAAGATCTGAGCAATTGTTACTTCCCTGCGGGATTTGTAAAAAACTGAATCAGGCTTTTCGCCTCTTCGCAGCGCTTGGTATATTGAACTCAGCGCATCACCAAACAGGAGAAAAGCCATGTTCAAATCGAAACTCATCGCTGCAGCCGCCCTGGCACTTGGCACGGTTGCATTAGCACCGACCGCCGCGCTGGCGCAGGTTGATTTCAGCGTCGTGATCGGCAACGCTCCTCCACCACTGCGTTTTGAAAGCGTGCCGCCGCCGCGTTACGGCTATGTATGGGCCCCTGGCGTATGGCGCTGGGACGGCTACCGCCACGTCTGGGTCGCCGGCCACTGGCTGCAGGAACGTCCGGGCTACCGCTACGCCCCTTCGCAATGGGTCCGTGTCGACAACGGCTGGGGATGGCGTGAAGGCGGCTGGACCGTCTACGATAGCCGCCCAAGCTACGTCCAGGGCCCCGGCTACGGCTACCGCGATGTCCACCGCGACAATTACTACTATCGCGACCACCATCGCGACCGCTACCGGGACCGCGACCACGACGGCGTGCCGGACCGCTATGACCGCGACCGCGACAACGACGGCGTGCCAAACCGATATGACCGCGACCGCGATGGCGACGGCGTGCCCAACCGCTACGACCACCGCCCGGACAATCCTCGCCGCCGCTAACGGCGTGTGAAAATGGCCGCCTGGCCCGCAACAGCCTGTTGCGCGGTCCAGGCGGCCTTTTCATGCCCCTTCACCTATGCAGATAAGACAAGAACGTGCGCGCGCTGAAAAACTCGCGCGCCAGCCCGTCGCCGCCTCTCCCGCAGCATGGCGCGCCTGGTTCGACGGCTCCGCCCATCCCAATCCGGGCCGCATCGGCATCGGCGTGCTGTTGTCCGGCCCGGCCGGCGAACGCGTGGAAATATGCCGCCGCGCAGGCCACGGCAGCAGCGGCGACGCCGAATACCTGGCCCTGATCGCCGCCCTGGAAAAGGCGGTGGAACTGGGCGTAGCGGAACTGCTGGTGTACGGCGACAGCCAGGTGGTGGTGCAGGATGTGCTGCTGTCGCCGCAGGCTGGCGCCAAAGCATTGGAAGAACATCGCGCCCGCGTGGGGCATTTGATGGCGGCACTGACGCTGGTGAACGTGCGCTGGGTGCCGCGCCACAGGAATGGCGATGCGGACCGCCTGTCGCAACAGGCCATCCGCGCAGGCGCCGCTTAGCGCACCTTGAACACGCTGACCACGTCAGCCAGGTTGCTGGCCTGGTGCTGCATGGATTCGGCGGCAGCTGCCGCTTCTTCCACCAGGGCGGCATTCTGCTGCGTGACCTGGTCCATCTGGCCGACAGCCTTGTAGACTTCATCGATGCCGGAGCTCTGCTCGGCGCTGGCGGCAGTGATCTCGCTGATGATGTCCGACACGCGCTGCACGCTGGAGACGATTTCTTCCATCGTGTTACCCGCGTCCGACACCAGGCGCGTCCCGGCATTGACCTTCTCGACCGAGTCGCCGATCAATTCCTTGATCTCTTTCGCTGCCGCTGCCGAGCGCTGCGCCAGGTTGCGCACTTCCGATGCCACGACCGCGAAGCCGCGGCCCTGCTCGCCGGCGCGTGCCGCTTCCACCGCGGCATTCAGCGCCAGGATGTTGGTCTGGAACGCGATGCCGTCGATCACGGCGATGATGTCCACGATCTTGCGCGAAGAGGCATCGATCGACTCCATGGTGCCCACCACTTCCGACACCACGCTGCCGCCCTTGCGCGCCACCGAAGCCGCGGCCCCGGCCAACTGGTTGGCCTGGCGCGCATTGTCGGCATTCTGCTTGACAGTCGACGTCAGCTCTTCCATCGACGAGGCGGTTTCTTCCAGCGACGCGGCCTGCTGCTCGGTGCGCGCCGACAGGTCCTGGTTGCCGGCCGCGATCTCGCTGGATGCAATCGTGATCGAATGGGTGCCGTTGCGCACTTCGCTGACGATGTTCAGCAAGGCCTGGTTCATGTCGCGCAAGGCGCCCAGCAGCTGGCCGGTTTCATCGCTGCCGTGCACGCGGATGTCGCCGGTCAGGTCGCCCGCCGCCACGCGGCGCGCCGCATCGACTGCGCGCGACAGCGGCGTGGTGATGCCCTTGGTGAGCATAAAGGCGCACGCCGCGCCGAAGACCACGGCCAGCACCGCCAATACCGTCAACAGCTTGCGGCTGGTGGAAGAAATACTGTCGATTTCCTTGCCGATGGCGTCGATCTTCCCGCGCTGCATCGACAGCAGGTCCTGCACCAGCTCCTGGTACTGCGCGGCAGCCGGGCGGTAGGTCTTCTCGAAGACTTCGTTTGCCTGTTCCAGCTCACCGTCGGTCTTCAGCTTGGCCACCTTGTCGCGCGAAGCGATGTACGCCTTGCGCTGCTCCATCACGCGCTCCCACAAGGCTTTCTCGTCGGCGTCGCTGATCAGCGGTTCGATTTTCTTTTGCAGCTCGGCCGAGGTGGCGCTCGATACTTTCGATTCCTCGGCAAAGAAGGAGCCCAGCGAGGCGTCGCTGCTGCGGGCAATTGCCGTGGTGCGGCGGATCGCACTGTCGATCTTCGAATACCAGTCGGAGATCATGCGCTCTTTCGCCAGCGGCGTCTCCATCATATGGCGCGTGGCGCCGGCCACTTGCTGCAGGCGCCAGACGCCGAGGGCGGCAATCACGATCGACAATGCAAGCGTCACCGCAAAGCCAAATGCCAGGCGCTTGCCGATGCTCAGGTTGTTCAGGAAGTTCATGCCGCCATCTTCTCGATCAGGCCCATGTCAGCCGAAGACATCAGGCGTTCAATATCAACCAGGATCAGCATGCGGTCATCGATGGTGCCCAGGCCGGTGATGTATTCAGTATCCATCGATCCGCTGATGTCGGGCGCCGCCTTGATCTGCTCCGGCTGCAGGGTCGTCACGTCGGAAACGGCGTCCACCACGATGCCCACGGTGCGGCTGCCGATGTGCAGGATGATGACCACGGTGAACGGGCCGTAGGTCGGCTCGCCAAGCTGGAAGCGCACGCGCATGTCGATGATCGGCACGATCAGGCCGCGCAGGTTGATCACGCCTTTCACGTAGTCCGGCGCGCTGGCGATGCGGGTCGGGTTCTCGTAGCTGCGAATCTCGCTGACCTTCTGGATGTCGATGCCGTATTCTTCCTGGCCCAGGGTAAAGGCCAGGAACTCGGCAGCTTGGCTGGTGGTTGTAGTCATGATAATTTTTCACTTATGAACGATGACAGCATAATGTTACCGTAGACCAATAAAATAATCACCAAGAATTTTGCTCTAGAGAAACATACAAGCTTGCGATAAATACATGGCACAATTGCGCAGCTAAAAACGAAACAAGGTTTTATGGATATCTCTCTGAGCACTTGGCAGCCGCGCCTGGTCGCGCTGGCCAGCGCAGCGGCGGGCGACGACGGCGCCCACGATACCAACCATTTGCACCGGGTGTGGCGCAACGCCAGCCTGTTGTTGGAACAGCATCCCGGCGCCGACCGCCTGGTCGTGATGGCCGCCTGCTACCTGCACGACTTGGTCAACCTGCCGAAGAACCACCCGGAACGCCACCTCGCCTCGCGCCAGGCTGCCGTGCTGGCGCGCGCCCAACTGGCCGAAGCCGGCTTTCCGGCCGAGCGCCTGGATGCGGTCGCCCACGCCATCGAAACCCACAGCTTTTCCGCCGCGCTGCAGCCGATCACGCTGGAAGCGCGCATCGTGCAGGATGCCGACCGGCTGGATGCGCTGGGCGCCGTCGGCCTCGCACGCATGTTCTACATTGCAGGCCGCATGGGCACCGCGCTGGCGCACCCGGACGATCCGCTCGCGCTGAACCGCGAGCGCAATGACAAGGCCTATTCGCTGGACCACATTGAGGTAAAGCTGGCCACCCTGCCCGGCACCATGCAGACCGCCGCCGGCCGCGCGCTGGGCGAACGGCGCCTGCAGGAGCTGCTGGCCTTTCGCGACAGCTTCGTCGCAGAATGGGCGGTGGCAGCATGAGCGAGCTTGCGCCAGACACCAGATCGAAAGGCAACCTGAACTTCGTCCTCGTCAGCATCTTCATCGACATGCTGGGCATCGGGATCATCGTGCCGGTGCTGCCGATCCTGGTCGGCCAGTATGTGCAGGACCGTGAACTGCACGCGCTGTGGTACGGCATCCTGGGCGCCACCTTCGGCCTGCTGCAGTTCATCTTCATGCCGATGCTGGGGGCGATCAGCGACCGGGTCGGCCGCCGTCCCGTGCTGCTGTATTCCATGGCCGGCATGGGCATCAACTTCCTGACCACCGCCTGGGCGCCCAACCTGGCCTGCCTTTTCATCGGCCGCGTGATCGGGGGCATGTCCTCGGCCAGCATGTCGGTCGCCTCCGCGTATGCTTCCGACATCTCCAGCCATGAAGACCGCGCCAAGAGCTTCGGCAAAATCGGCGCCACTTTCGGCCTGGGCTTCATCTGCGGGCCGATGCTGGGCGGCTTGCTGGGCGACGTCAACCTGCACCTGCCTTTCTACGTCGCAGCGGCGCTATCGTTCGCCAACTTCATCTACGGCTACTTCTTCGTGCCCGAATCGCTGCCGGAAGCACAGCGCACCAAATTCAAGCTGGTGTCGGTCAACCCGTTCAACTCGCTGGCCAAGCTGGCCCGGCGCCAGGATATCCGCGGCCTGGTCATCACGTTCGCCCTGGTGACCGGCGCGCAAATGATGCTGCAGTCGACCTGGGTGCTGTACACCCACTTCCGCTTCGGCTGGAGCCCGGCGGAGAACGGCGCTGCGCTGTTCTGCGTTGGCCTGACGGCAGCCGTGGTGCAGGCCGGCCTGCTCGGCGTCTTGATCCGCAAGTTCGGCGAGGTACGCCTGTCGCTGCTGGGCCTGACCTCGGGCGCCATCACCTACATGCTGTATGGCCTAGCCACGCACGGCTGGATGATGTATGTCTTCATCCTGTGCAACCTGCTGGCCTTCGCCGCCGGCCCGGCGCTGCAAGGCATCGTGTCCAAGGCGACGCCGGCCAACGAACAGGGCGAACTGATGGGCTCCCTGCAGTCGATCAGCAGCCTTGGTACGGTGATCATGCCTTTGCTGGGCGGCGCCATCCTCGGCACGGTCAGCCACCTGCCCCCGAGCGACTGGCGCATCGGCAGCACCTTCTTCCTGTGCGCGGCGATGCAGGCGGTCGGCATCTACGTCGCCCGGCGCTACTTCCGCCAACACCATATGGCCACGACGGCGACTTCGGAAACAGGCGCATAATCAGCCCATGACCGGACGCGCGCACAGCTTCTTCCGCCAGTTGCTCGCCGCCCTGCCGCTGGCGGCGGCGGCTTTGCCGTCCCATGCCGACTGCTCGCGCGACATCGTGGTGCCGGTATCGACCACCGGTGTCAGCGTCATCGTCAACAACGGGACATACAGCGGAATCTATCCGGAGATATTCCGCAGCCTTGGCCCGCGCGCAGGCTGCCACTTCGTTTTCAGCTCGGTCCCGCGCGCCCGGCAGGAACTGCTGTTCGAGTCCGGCAAGGCCGACCTGCTGGTGCCGGCCACCCGCACACCGGCGCGCGACGTCAGCGGCATCTTCGTGCCGATGGTGGGGCACCGCGCCGTACTGATTTCCCTGCAAAGCCCGCGGCCGCAAATTGCCAATGCCCAGGACTTGCTGGACCGGCGCGACCTGCGCGTGGCAATTGTCCGCGGCTACGACTATGGCGACGCCTACCAGGCCATCGTGCGCGAGCTGGCGCGCCAGGGCCGCCTGTTCACCGAAGTGGAGCCGAGCGCAGTCGCTCGCCTGCTATACGTTGGCGCGGTGGACCTCACGATCATGGGGCCGACCATCCTGGCCGGCGCCATCAACCGGGAAGCACGCGTGAACGGCATGCTGGACCGGCTGCGCATGGAGCCGATTCCCGAACTGCCATGGCAGCAGACCGGCGTCTACGTTTCCCGGTCTTCGCTGGACCCGGATGACCGCGCCCTGCTGCTCGAGCTGCTGGAACGCGCCGCCAAATCGAACGTGGTAATGGAAGGCTTCCAGCGCTACCACCGCCCGGAAATCCTCGCCGAAAGCGTGCGGCCCCGCTGATGGCGCCCTCGGTAGTCGCCATCGTCCTGTGCGGCGCGCTGCTGCACGCCGGCTGGAATGCGCTGGTCAAGAAAGGCCGCGATCCCTTCCTGAGCAGCGTGCTGGTGGCCAGCGGCGCCGCACTGATCTCGCTGCCGCTGCTGCCCTTCCTCGCACAACCCGCCGCCGCTAGCTGGCCTTACGCGCTGGCCTCCACGGTCATCCACTACGCTTACTACGGCTTGCTCGCGGCAGCCTACCGCCACGGCGACATGAGCCACGCGTATCCGCTGATGCGCGGCAGCGCCCCGCTGCTGGTCGCCATCGCCAGCGTGCCCCTGCTGGGCGAGCACCTTAGCACGCCCCAATGCGCCGCCGTAGCGTGCATCAGCGGCGGCATCTTCGGCCTTTGGTTCGCTACACGTCCCGCTGACGGCGACGGCGCAGATGCAGGTTCTCGCCGCCGCTCAAGCGCCTACGCCTTGCTGAATGCCCTGGTCATCGCCGCTTATACGCTGCTCGACGGCCTCGGCGCCCGCGCCTCCGCCGCTCCCGCAGCTTATGTGATGTGGCTGCACGTTCTGAGCGCCATCGGGCTGCTGGCCTGGTGCCTGTTCCGCTGTCCGCGTGAACTGCACGCCTACGCCTGGCAATTCTGGCATGTCGCCATCCTCGGCGGCGCCGGCACACTTGGGGCATACGGCCTGGCCTTGTGGGCAATGACGGTCGCCCCGCTCGCCGCCGTCGCAGCCCTGCGCGAAACTTCGATCCTGTTTGCCGCACTGATCGCCAAATTCTTCCTGTCCGAACGCATAGGCAGCAAGCGCGCCCTCGCCATTGCAGCCATCGCCGCCGGCGCCGTCCTGATGCGTCTGGCATAGATCGCGGCACCCGGCACAGGTACAGGTAAATCGACCTGGCTGCCTATGGCGTTTCCGCTGAAATGACGCGCTGTTTTCTGCTGTTTTCCGCTGTTTTCCGCTGCTTTTTCTGGAACTCTCTCTGCACGACCCGGTCCAAGACAAGAGCAGCGGAAAACAGCGCGTTTCAGCGCAAAACAGCGGAGGAAAACAGCATGAAAGACATAGCGACTCTGGCGTTACCCGCCGGTACCTTGTGCCGGCTATTGCAATATGTTGAAGCCAGTCCCGGCGAGGCGAGCGCCGGCGAACTGGCGGCATTAGCGATCGAGGAGTGCTTACCCGTGGCGAGCTGGGCAAAGGACCGGCCATCCGCCATCGCGGCTACCAGTGTAAAACCGTTTTCCTGCCAGAAGGCACTCAATTGCGTGCCTGGAACCGTACAAGCTTCGCATATGCCGAAGTCCTTGGGGATTCCATCATCCATCAAGGCGAACCAGTTTCGCCGCATGCTTTCATCTGCCGCTGCAAAGGCATTTCGCGCAGTGCCTGGGCAGAAGTGGCACTGCTATTTCCTCACGAAAACAACTGGAAGCGCGCCGATGCCTATCGCCGCGAACTGGAAAGGATGCCCGTCTTGCGAACCGCGCCTGCGCAAACGCTTGCACCGCCGCTGCCCGCGGAGACACCGGCTGGATTTTCGACCGTGCTGCCACCGACCACTGGGCCTGCACCGGCCAGGCGTCCACGCCTCCCCGAGTACCGCCCATCCCCACACAAGCCCGCCACCAGCCAGCTTCCACTGCCTCGACGGCTGCCGCCAGGGATATCCCCACACTGGACCGGCGCCAGCGATACCGCCGCCAGGAGGACGCTCCGCCCGACTAATTTCGCCCGGAAAGCCTGCGCCACTGGCCGGTGAGCTCGCACACCGGGAGTATCCATGATGGGCTCATCGAGCGGCTTCATTCGGATTGCCGCAATATTCAGCGCGCTTGGCGGGTATGCGCAATACCTGGTCAACATAGTACGCAAGCGCAGCTTCCGAATACTTGGGGTCCGGATGCATGGCCACGAAGGCCGCCCCCTTCTGCATCCAGATTGCGACGCAGCTAGCCGTAGGCTGACTGCTTCCGGCGCAAGCGGTGAATGCATCAAACGCGCTACGGTAATTGGAGAACGCGGCGTGATCCATCGGCAAGCCATGACCCGGCACCAAGGTCTGGAAATCAACTTTGTCGATCTCAGCAAGCGCCTGCCGCCAGCCTTCCGCACAGCCCGTATCAAAGAATGGCAACGGCACAACCACCAGGTCACCAACGAACACGGTCTTGCTGGCCGGATCATGGACCCAGACGTCGCCTTCGGTTGCCGCGTATTTGGCCAGATGCAGTTGCAGTTTGCGGTCGCCAACATTTATCGACATCGCTCCCTTGACTGGCTGGTCGGGGACCAGGTTGGCAGGATCGTTGATCGCGTTCAGGTACAGCCGCGTATCGGCCTTGCGCGGTTCGGGCACCGATGGATCTTCCAGCCTCGCTTTCGCCTTTTCGACATTCCGGATCAAGAAGCCTTGCAACGCCCCCTCGACAGCCGTACTTGCGTGAAGCTTCGCGCCAGGATAGGCAGAACGGAGGCGAGCATTGCCGGTCGCATGATCGAGGTGCCAGTGCGTGTTGATGATGGCCGTGATGGGTTTATTTCGCGCCTTTGCAACGGCGATGATCTTGTCGGTGTGCTCTGGATGACGGCCGGTATCGATCACCAGGATCTCCTTTGGGCCCTCGAACACAATCGAATTCCCATCCGGCTGCACATCTTCGGGCACCTTGCCTTCGATGAAGGTGTAAGGCGGCTCGGCCGCGCTAACGGCAGCATACGCAAACGCCGTAAGAAAGAGCAGTGAAGACTTCAATTGTATTTCTCCCGGTCGTCGATAAGAGTTATGACTTAAGCGGCAGTTAGCGACAGCGAACAGTTTGGTTCTTCTCCCTCGACAAGCTATTTCCCGAAGATGGCGTCGTAACGTTTCTGGTCCCATGCATTGGCAAGGTGGCTGGATTTTGAAACCGCCTTTGAGTATCCAAATTTTTCTGACGCAGCTGCGAAGGCAATGGGAACTCCGCTGCGTAGCAACGCTACTGCCTCGCCGCTAGAGGACCATTTAAATGTGAACTCCTGTTCACGCGGATTTCGAATGAGCGCTTGAGAGCTCGCGACGTCTCTTGGAAGCGGAGGCACTTCGCCGGTCTGCCCAATGACGTTCCAATCCACTTCTGGAGCTGGCGGGACGCGGGAGTAAGCAACGGCATCTTTCTCCGGCCGCTGCGTACCTGGTTTTGTTAAGTAAAGATAGGCAACCGTCTCATTATCTTCGAAGATCGCGAACCTCTTCGAGACCGGATGATGCGAATGAATGAAGATATCCTTGGCAAGCGCAATCGAAGACCAGAGAAGCAGTACGAGAAATGGCAGTATGCGTAGCAATTAAAAGGTCCCTATGTGCATATCAGTGTCGTCGTTTGGCTTGCCCGCCGACAATAAACGCGGCCAAGAGCTGCCCGCGAGGCATTATGCGGTCCCCTCTTTCGAGTACAGATGGAAAGCATTACTGGGCGAGTTTGCGGTCGCAAACTCCCTCGCTTCGCGAAGCGCCTTTACCAGCGCCGGGCGTACCCGCGAAGATTTTAGCCTACCGGGAAGGCGGCTTAACCAATGTTGATTAGGTCCTGCTCCGACACCGCGGGACCTCGAAAGCTGGCGAGTAGTTGGCAAAGCGGTCATCGAAAGAACCTCTATGTAATGGTCGATTTGGGCTTGGGAACTA
This sequence comes from Pseudoduganella sp. R-43, assembly GCF_049913255.1. NCBI lineage: Bacteria > Pseudomonadati > Pseudomonadota > Betaproteobacteria > Burkholderiales > Oxalobacteraceae > Pseudoduganella > Pseudoduganella sp. R-43. The sequence continues at coordinate 3,268,691 of NZ_CP183988.1, read as the reverse complement.
AACCACAGATCGAATACATCGAACTCCACATGCAGCATGGCGAAGCCCTTATGCGGCACCTCCCTCGGTGCCGAAGGAATAAATGTTCCAGGGTCATCAGCGGCCGGCACGTGCACCCAGTATGCTCCCGGAGCACTGCGCCAATCCGCTTCAAAGGTGAAATGAAATCTGTAACTCATTTTTGTGATTTCCAGCGATGACAATGGGCGGACCGCCGGAGCGATGGGTCATGCAACATTGCAGCTCCAGACTTCGGTACCGATAGGAACATTTTCTTTTAATACTCCCGATAGAATGCAAACCCACTGCGCTGCCACAGCCGGTGGTGGCGGAGGCGACTGGAAAACGTGTCGTAGTGTCGCATGCGCGTGCAGGACTGATCCATCTGGAAGGCGGAGTTCGACAGGAATATTGGCCCCGCCCGCCACTTCTGTTCTCGATGGACCTGGGACGACGATCAGACCTAGTCCGGCAACTTGAAACAGGTCCTCGACCTTCGTGAGACGTCGCATAATCATTCAACTATAGTAGCTAATAAGACTTGACCTGAAAGTACGCATGGGACGGTCTGCAACTTCTTCTCCTTCGAAGCGACCCAAAGTGCCGGTCAGCCGCAATACGTCGCAACAGACCGGTAAACGGTGGGGTTAGGCCACCAGCGCAGGCCTTCCCGGCCGCAATTCAGAAGCATGTAGCGGGAACCGCTTAACGAATTGCTTCCTCAGTGATTCGGGAGTGCGCATCGGTGACGTGCACTCCATAAGTCTCGATGTCATCCAGGCATTCGTTCGCATCAACACCCGGTGTATGCTCGCCCTTGCGAAGCTCGATGGTCCTGAATTCCGACCATGGCGCATACTTCCGTGGCAGGTTTTCACCCGATGGTTGTGCGGTAAAGCCGAAGATGCGGCCGGGACCTCTGAAGATATGTACTTGCATATGTTGCTCCATTTTGTGTGATTCGGCAGTTAGCTGTGTGCAGCATTTGAACGAACCTCCTTTCTAGAGTTCATAAAATATGAGTACATCTCACTCTGTATAGCCGTCTGCGGCCGCCTTCTGAGGGTCCGCAAATATCGCCATGGCCGTGTTCATGCGGCGAAATCCGAACTTTTCATAGAATGGCTCTTTCCCAGGAACGGCATACAGGATGATCTTTCGGTGGCCCCGGGACAGGTCGACCAGTCTTTGTATGAGCTCCTTCCCGAGCCCCGAACCCTGGTAAGCCGGGTGAACCACAATGTCGCAGAGATAGGAGCAATCGACGCCGTCGGCAACAGCGCTCCCCGCGGCGACGATTCGTTCGCCGTCGAACGCAATGCACTTGAACATGCTGTTCGAATAACCGGTCTTCAGCCACTCGCCGCTCTTGATGCCAAGAGGTGCGATGCGATACAGCTCCGACATTTCTTCCCAGTCGAGCTTTTCGGTCGAGTCAGTCCAGCGAAATTCCATCAACGCTCCTATCGGGCATGTACGAGATTCATTGCTTACCCACCACCGGCAACTCTACCGAGCTGCCATGGAACACGCGCTGCGTCGCCTTCTTGTAGTCGCCCGGCGCAGCGAGGAAGATGTTCGGCACGAAGGTCTGCGGATTACGGTCATATAGCGGGAACCAGCTTGACTGCACCTGGATCATCAAGCGATGTCCCGGCTGCACGACGTGGTTCACCGGCGGCAGTGCGAAGTTGAACTGCACCGGCTTGTTCGACGGGATAGCCGACGGCTTCTCGAAGCTGTCGCGATAGCGCCCGCGCAGGATATCCATCGACAGCGGCAGCTGGTAGCCCCCCAGTTTGGGCTGCGACGGCACCTCGTCGGGGTATACGTCGATCACCTTGACCACCCAGTCCGCGTCGCTGCCCGAGGTCGACGCCAGCAAGTGCACCTGAGGCGCGCCGGACAGCACCAGCGGCTCTTTCAAGGGTTCCGACACATAGCTCAACACGTCGGTACGGTCGCTGACGAAGCGCTGGTCCTGCACCAGCCAGGGCTTCCACACGTTTTCATCGCCCATGCGTACAGGACGCGGCACGAAAGGCACCGGCTTGGCCGGATCGGCCACATACTCGTCGAAGCCCTTGGCATTGCCCGCCAGCGACCAAGACAGCTTGAAGCCATCCTGCAGATAGAGCGCCTTTGCCGCCGACGCGCAGCCCGACGCGCACGACGCCGGCCATTGCGCCAGTCGCTGCCACTGGTTGCTGCCGGTCTGGTAGCTCAGTACCGGTGGCGTGTCCGCGGCTGGCGCGCCGTCAACCAGGTATTGCTTCAGGAACGGCACCATCACATCGCGCCGGAATTCCAGCGCCGTATCGCCGGTGAACTGCAAGGCGCCCAGCGAGGAGCCGTCGTAATTGACGCCGCTGTGACGCCATGGCCCGACCGCGAGGAAATTCAGCTTATTGTCCTTGTCCTGCTTTTCCAGCGCTGCATAAGTCGCGTAAGTGCCGTAGATATCTTCCTGGTCCCACTGCCCTACTACATGCATGGTCGGCACGGATAAAGGACGCTTGGCCAGGATGCGGTCCAGCGCCTGCTCCTGCCAGAAGCTGTCGTAAGCGGGATGCTCGAACAGCTTCCTGGTGAAATTGAGCTGGTCCAGCCCATATTTGCGCGCCAGGCCAGCCACCGAACCGCCGCGCAGCACCACGTCGTAATCGTCATAAGCCCCGGTCGCCAGCGGCTCGCCGCGGCCCTTCACCGTATTCTGGCTGGCGATGTAGTCCAGCGTATTGACGCGGAAGGCGCCATTGTGGAACCAGTCGTCGCCGCGCCAGCCGTCCACCATCGCGCTCATTGGCACCGCCGCTTTCAGCGCCGGATGCGGCTCGGTCAGCGCCATCAGGACGGTAAAGCCTTCATACGAAGAACCGATCATGCCTACCTTGCCGTTCGTTTCCGGCACGTTTTTCACCAGCCAGTCGATGGTGTCCCAGGCATCGGTGCCATGATCGGTCTGGCTGGTATTCAACGGGCCGCGCACGGGGCGGTTCATCACGTAATCGCCCTCGGAGCCGTATTTGCCGCGCACGTCCTGGAACACGCGGATGAAATCGCGCCCGAATACTTCGTCGCCCTGCGGCAGCGAGGACTGCATATAGGGGCTGACATTGCGACGCGCGCGGCCATCAGCGTTGTAGGGCGTACGGGTCAGGATGATCGGCGCCTTGCTGGCGCCCTTCGGCACCACGATCACGGTATGCAGGCGCACGCCATCGCGCATCGGGATCATCACCACGCGTTTGACGTAATCCGCCTGCTCTTGCGGCGCCTCGAAGCCGGACACGATATCCGGCGCCATTGGCGAGGTTTGCGCGCCTGCATGGGAGGCCAGCAGCAAGGAAATAAGGGTGAGGCAAGAACGCATGGGAACTCCGGTGGGGCATGAACTTCGCAATATTACTAGAAAATCAATGCTGATATGAAAGCTAGTGCGCGCACATACGGCCGCGGCAGTCCCAGCAACAATGGCCACTATGATGAAATGGAAGGAGCCAATCATGAAAAAATTGCTCATTGCCACCCTTCTGGCAAGTTCCCTGGGCGGCGGCCTGGCCCTGGCGCCAACTGCCAGCGCCGATGTGGTCGTGGTACGTGTTGCTCCGCCGCCACCACGCGATGAAGTCGTTCCCCCGGCCCGCGCCGGCTTTGTCTGGACGCCGGGCTATTGGCGCTGGAACGGCCACCGCCACGTCTGGGTCAACGGCAAATACGTGCGCGCCCGCCACGGCTATTACTGGCGCGAACCGGCCTGGGCCCAGATGGACAATGGTCGCTGGCGCATGGAGCGCGGCCGCTGGGAGCGCGGCGACCGTGACCGTGACGGCATCCCCAACCGCTACGACCGCGATCGCGACAACGACGGCGTCCCTAACCGGGTGGACGAGCGCCCCAACAACCCCAACCGCTATTAAGCGGGCTTGACAGGGCCGCGCTGAACTGTAACCATTGCGGGATGAAATTTATCCAATCACATCTGTTTTCCCGCAATTGGTGGCGCCGCTGACATAGCGCGGCCACTGTAAAGTGATGTGATTTTAATATCAGCGCCGCCTCTGACCAGGTGGCGTTTTTCTTGGCGCAATCGGTAGGGGCAAGAGAAAGAACCCTATGAGCCAGCCAGCATCCAATTCCAAACCCATCATCCTGACCGGCGACCGTCCGACCGGGCCCTTGCACCTCGGCCACTTTGTCGGCAGCCTGCGCAACCGCGTTTCCTACCAGGACGACTACCAGCAATTCATCATGCTGGCCGACTCGCAGGCGCTGACCGACAATATGGAAGACACCAACAAGGTGCACCGTAATGTGGTGGAAGTGGCGCTGGACTACATGGCTTGCGGCATCGACCCGGCCAAGTCGACCATCCTGATCCAGTCGCAAATCCCGGAGCTGGCCGAACTGACTTTCTATTACCTGAACATGGTCACCGTCGCGCGCCTGGAGCGCAACCCGACCGTGAAGCAGGAAATCGTGCTGCGCGGCTTTGAACGCGACATTCCGGCCGGCTTCCTGACCTACCCTGCTTCGCAAGCTGCCGACATCTCCGCCTTCAAGGCAACCATCGTGCCGGTCGGCGAAGACCAGATCCCGATGATCGAGCAGACCAACGAGATCGTGCGCAAGTTCAACCGCCTGGCCAACAAGGACATCCTGGTCGAGTGCAAGGCCGTGGTGCCGGAAGTGGGCCGCCTGCCTGGCATCGACGGCAAGGCAAAAATGTCCAAGTCGCTGGGCAACGTGATCAACCTGGGCGCCAGCGCCGCCGAAATCACGGCTGCAGTGAAAATGGTCTACACCGACCCGCTGCACCTGAAAGTGTCGGACCCTGGCCACCTGGAGGGCAACGTCGCCTTCATCTACCTCGATGCCTTCGACACCGACAAGGCCAGCCTGCAGGAGATGAAGGACCACTACGTGCGCGGCGGCCTGGGCGACTCCGTCGTCAAGAAGCGCCTGGAAGCCGTGCTGCAGGACATGCTGGCCCCGATCCGCGCCCGCCGCGAAGAACTGGCCAAGGACAAGGGCTACATCATGCAGGTGCTGAAGGAAGGCACCATGCGCGCGCGCGAAGTTGCCGCCCGCACCACCGATGAAGTCAAGGCCGCACTGGGCCTGAACTACTTCTGATGCTGTGCATCGCCGCGCTGTATGCCATCGCCAGCGCGGCCTGCTTCATCGCCTATGCGCTCGACAAGTCGGCCGCCCGCCGTGGCCGCCGGCGCACGCCCGAGCGCACGCTGCTCTTGCTTGTCCTGGCCGGCGGCTGGCCCGGCGCTCTCGCGGCGCAGCAGCTGCTGCGCCACAAGTCTTCCAAAACCTCATTCCTGCTCAAGTTCTGGCTCACGGTCATCGCGAACCTGGCAACCCTGGTCGCGCTACAAGCCGGATGGGTAAGTCTCGGCCGGTTCCTCGTGGCGCCACAGAGCTGAACGCTCCAGCGGCCTGAGTGCCGTGGTACGGTCGATGTGGATCAACGCATCGAACTGATGCTCCGCGTCCGCCCGGAAGTAGTGGCTCATGCGCTCGGTATCCGGCCGGTAGATCACTCCGATCGCCCTTTCCAGCAAGCGACCGCCTGCCCGCGCCAAGGCGCTGTTGCGCCCGCGCAGCGGCAACAGGAAGGCCGGCATGCCCACCTCGTGCAGCACGCGTTCCACGCTGTCGGGCCTGGACGGCACGATGGATTTCAGCTCGGCCGGGCCATCCCAGTCGCTGGCCGCCGTCACGCTGCCCGCATGCGTGGTAAAGCCAAGCAGGAAGCTGTCCTGCGGCCGGTAACGCTCGCGGACCAGTTGCCCCAGGTTCAACTGGCCATGCCTGCCCATTTCGGTGTGGCGCGCGTCGCCCAGGTGCGAGTTATGCGCCCACACCACGACGCGTGCCGGCCGGCCGATGCTCTGGCCCAGGTGCTCGCGCAGTGCCTGCAGGGTTTCCGCCATGTGCGAATCGCGCACATTCCACGATTCGTCGCGGCCCTTGAACATGGCGCGGTAATACACCTCCGCATTGCGGGTCACGCGCGCGTTCTGCTGGGCGTAGAAGAATTCATCCGGCACCGTGCCGGTGCGCAGGTGTTCGTTGGCCGTGCGGTTCATGTCGACCAGCTGGCGCAGCACTTCGGCCTCGCAATCGGGCTTCATGCCAAAGCTGGTGGCGTAGCCGTAGCGCTGCGGGTCTTCCGCGAAGTGGTCGATGCAGCCGTAACGCTGGCGCGCGCGGGCCGCCGCTTCCGGGTCGGCCTGGTCGAGGTAGTCGATCACCGCATGCATCGATTGCTGCAGGCTGTACAAGTCCAGGCCATAGAAACCGCAACGGCGCGCCGGACTGGCGACGTGGTGGTTGTGCACCCGCAGCCAGTTCACCAGCTCCACGATTTCATGGTTGCGCCACATCCATTGTGGAAAGCGCTTGAATCCTGACAGCGCCTGGTCGGCGCTCATGTCGTCGCCGCCATGCTGCACGTAGCGGCTGACGCGCAAGGCGTCCGGCCAGTCGGCTTCGACCGCGATGGCGTCGAAACCCTTGTCGACGATCAGACGTTTGCTGATGTCGGCGCGCAGGCGGTAGAACTCCTGGGTGCCGTGGGTGGCTTCGCCCAGCAGCACCAGCGAAGCGTCGCCGATGCAGTCGAGCAGGTAGTCCAGGTCCTCCGCTGTTTCCAATGGCCGCGCCTCGCGCTGCAACGCGGCGATCAACGTCTTGTCCATGATTCAGCAAGATATCGCAAGCTGTGCGACACTGTCGCAGGTTTAAATTGGGAAATATTGCATGTGGACTGGTGTGGTGTGCGGCCTGCTGGCAGGCGCGATGTGGGGCATGGTGTTCATCGTGCCGGAGTTGCTGGCGGCCTTTACGCCGCTCGAGATGGCGGTCGGCCGCTACCTCGCTTATGGCGCCATCGCCCTGGTCCTGATGCTGCCACGCCTGCGCAACCTGGTCGGCCGCCTGGAGCGCGATGATTATTTCGCACTGCTGCGGCACGCCCTGGCCGGCAACCTGGTGTATTACATGTTCCTTGCGCTGGGCGTCAAACTGGCGGGGGTGGCGCCGACTTCCCTGATCATTGGCGTTCTGCCGATCGCCGTGACCTTGATGGGGCGCAACGACCATGGCGCGGTGCCGTTGCGCCAGCTGGCCATGCCGTTGCTGGTGACGGCGGCCGGCATTGCCTGCATCAATATCGACGTGTTCCAGCACGCCGCCGCTGCCGGCGCCTCCATGCTGAATACGGTGATCGGAGTCGCCTGTGCGACCGGCGCTTTGCTGTGCTGGAGCTGGTACACGCTGGATAACGCACGCTACCTGAAACGCTATCCGCATTACAGCAGCGCGGAGTGGTCGGCACTGTACGGCCTGTCGACCGGGCTGATTGCACTGGTGGTGGGCGCGATGGCGTTCGCGGTCTTCCATGGCGACGTCACTGGCGCCGCAGGTGCGGCCTCGGGACGCGATTGGACGCTGTTCTGGATCTGCAATAGCCTGCTGGCCCTCGGCGCCTCGGTGATCGGCAACCATTTGTGGAACGTCGCCAGCCGCCGGGTGCCGATTACCCTGTCCGGCCAGTTGATCCTGTTCGAGACCCTGTTTGCGCTGATGTATGGCTTTATCTACAAGCAGCAGTTCCCGCGCCCATTGGAAGTCGCCGCCATTGTGCTGCTGATTGCCGGCGTGACGTGGTCGATGCACGTCCACGCCCGGGAAGAAGAACTCAGTCCTGCCTGAAGCCAGGCGCGATGCGCTCCGCCACCAGCGCGGCCATCGCCGCCGCCCCCTCGCCGGCCGCTGCGGCGCGCGAATTCAGGCCCGCGACGACGCCTTCGGCATCCGCCTTGCCGCGGTTCTGGCTGACCTTCCATTTTCCCTCGATGGACGCAATGGGAATCTCGATGCCGATAATCGCCTTCAGCAAGCCTTCAATGAAATCGAGCGGCGCATCGTCCACTTCCCAGGGCTCCGGCAGGGCGCCCTCCTGCAGGGCAGTCAAGGCACGCAGCTGCTGGCCGAGCCACGCCGCATCCTCAACGACGCGAGCCCTTCCCCGCACCTGCACCATCGCGTAATTCCAGGTCGGCACCACCTTGTGCGACGTCGCCTTGGAGGCGTACCAGGTAGGGCTGATATATGCTTCCGGTCCCTGGAACACTACCAGGCACTCGCCGCCGGCGGCCAGCGCCTTCCATGCAGGATTGGCGCGCGCAATATGCGCCCGCAGCACGCCCAGCCCCGGCTCGCCCTCATCGGGATAAAGCGCAAACGGCACCAGGTCGGCCGTCGGCGCAGCGCCAGGAATAAGCAGCATCCCAAGCGGATACGCCCGGATCAGCCCATGTTTGACCTCAAGTCGGTCTTCAGCGAAAGCAGCAGGAAGGTACATGCGCCCAGTGTAGCGCGGGGCGCCGGAACGCGCATAGAGCCAGCGATGGCCTAATTCAGCAGGCCATGTTCAACCATCACGTCCTGCACCAGCTCCAGCCGCAGGACCGGGTTCTCCTGCGCCAGCAAGAGCTGCTTCTGCGCCAGCGACAGGCGCAGCAGCTCGCACCAGCGGTTGGCCACCCAGCCCGCCTCCTGCAGGCGATAAGGCGCCTGCATCGGCATCCGCCCCGCCGGAATGCCCCGCTCCTGCAAGGTCTGGATCAGGATGCCAAGGCTGTCCGCCACATCCTGCTGCTCGGAAGGCACCGGCACCGACATGTCATCGTCGATCGGCGCCACATCCGCCATCCACAGGCCGTGCTTCAGCTGTTCGGCGGCGACAATGCGGAAGCGCTGCCGCCCGCTGCAGCGCAACTGCATCAGGCCCGGCAAGATCGCCTTCCATTCCCCGATATGCGCCATGGTGCCCACCGCGCACAGGGCCTCGTGCTGGTCCGGCTTGCGCACCTCATCGCCCTGCACCAGCGCCACGACGCCGAAATCTTCCTTATGTTCAATGCAACGCTTCACCATGTCGAGGTAGCGCACCTCGAAGATTTGCAACGGCAGGTACCCATCCGGATAAAGCACCGTATGCAAGGGGAATAAGGGAATCGCGGACATACTTCATCATCGCACGTTTCGATAGACAATGCCGCCTTTCATCACAAAGGCAACACGGTACAGGGCCGTGATATCGGCCGTCGGATCGCCCTCCACTGCCACCAGGTCCGCCAGGTAGCCCGGCTTTACCTGGCCCAGCGAGCCAGCACGGTCCAGCACCCCGGCATTGACCACGGTCGCTGCCCGCAACGCTTCGGTCGGCGTCATGCCCAGCCTGACCAGCCATTCGGCCTCGCGCGCGCTGCCGCCGTGGGCAAATACGCCCACGTCGCTCCCCAGGCCAATCGTCACGCCCGCCTTGCGCGCCAGCTGGAACGCCCGCGCGGCGGCCTGCATGGAAGGCGTAGGCGTTCCGCCCCGCACATGCTTCTGGAAGTACTCGCTGGTCGCTTCCGGCGCAGCCAGGGTCGGGAAATAGGCAACCTTGCGTTCCGCCATCAGCCTGAAGGTGGCCTCACTGCCGCCATAGCCATGCTCGATAGTGTCCACGCCGGCCAGCACTGCACGGCGCATTCCCTCATCCGTGGCCGCATGGGCCGCCACGCGCCGCCCCGAACCATGAGCCGCCGCCACCAGCGCATCCAGTTCCTGCTGGCTGAAAGTGGCGTGCGCCGAGCCATCCGGACCGGTGCGGTAATCGGCGTACACCTTGATCCAGTCGGCGCCGCGTGCGGATTGCTCGCGCACCGCCTTCACCACTTCATCAACGCCGGTTGCCTCCTGCGCGCCGACCGGCAGCACCATGTCGGGCCGGTAGGACCTGGCGTTCGGGCCATAGCTGCTGCTGGCCACGATCGCCAGCGTGGCCACGAATAGCCGCGGGCCGGGCAGCATGCCCTCCTCGATCGCCCGCTTGAGCGACACGTCGGCATAGCCCGCGCCTTCCGAACCGAGATCGCGCAAGGTGGTGAAACCGGATTGGAGCTGCGCTTGCACGTGGCGCGCAGCCAGCAGCACGCGATACGCTTCCGGCTCCTTCAGCACCTGGTCGTCCCAGCTGGTCTCGTTATACGGATGCAGCAGCACATGCGAATGCAGGTCCATCAGGCCTGGCAGCAGGGTCTTGCCCGGCAAGTCGACGCGCTCGGCGCCGGCGGGAATCGTCATGCCGGCCGTCGGGCCGGCTGCCGCCACCTTGCCATCGGCCACCAGCACCGACCAGCCGCTGCGAGCCGCTCCCTCGCCCGTCCAGACGCGCTCGGGCGTCAGCAGCACGGGCCCTGCCGCCATCACGGATGAGGCAAAGGAAAGCAGGAAAGCGGCCAGCAGCGGCCGCAAAGCTAAGCTCGACATATTCTCTCCGTATAAAAAGAAAAGGGGCGGATATTAATCCGCCCCTCTCGCCGCGATCGGCTTATTTAATCAGGAAGTCTTCCTTCTTCTTGCCTTCCAGCCATTTCGGCGCACGGCCGCGGCCGGTCCACTGGGAACCCGATACCGGGTCCTGGTATTTCATTGGCACGCGTGCACGCGGCTTGACAGGCTTATTGCTCTTGGCCGCTGGACCGAGATCAGCCGGAGACAGGTCATATTCCCGCATGATGGACCAGATCTGTTCTTTCGCCTTTTGCACTTCTGCTTTGCGCGCATCAGCGGCCAGATTTTGCAGTTCGGCAATTTTTGCCTGGTATTCTTGGTAAGTGGTCATCTTTCTTTACCCTAAGTGTATGAAAAATCAAAGTGTGACAATGTGTGAGATTTCTTCCCTGCAATGTACCATAGTTACGATGATTTTATCCACATAATTTAACCATATTAAAAAAAAAGCGCCACACATTTGACAGGCGGCGCTCTTTTATTTCATTTCTATTAAATTCCGGTATAAGCCAGGCATTTACTTTCAGAAGCGGGTCTCCAGCTGCAGGCGTATATTACGCACGCCGAAACTGGTCTGCTCCGAGGACAGCGATCCATTATCGGTAATGTAGATATTCTTCGACCGGTAATCCTGTTTCAGCAGATTCCAGGCGGAGAAACGCAACTGCGTCTTGCTATCGAGTTTCCAGGCCAGGTAAGCATCCAGTTGGCGCGTTACTGTTGCCCAGCTATATCGGTTTTCTTCAATGCGCACGGCGCCATTGGTACGCAGGTTGAAACTGCCGCCCATGCTCCAGGCGCCGTCGGGCGTCTTGTAATCGAGGCCGAAAATGGCTGTCAGCGGCACTTGCTGGTCCAGCGTGTTGTGCGGCCCCGGCACCGAATCGACGCGCGACCAGTTGCGGCTGACGCTGGCGCGAACGTCGAGCGCGGGCGCCTTGTCCATGACTGCCTTCATCGGGAATTTCAGTTCCACGTCCACGCTGCGCACGTCGGCACGGCCGTTATTCGTCATCGCGGAAACCCAGCGGCCCGTCTCATCGAGCAAGACGCGGCGGCGGGTGAAATTGTTGATGCGGCGGGCGGCAGCGGCCACGCTGAACAACGCCCCCTCGCTCCAGTAATGCTCGTAAGAGGCATCGATGCCCGTCGCCAGCTCCGGTTTCAGGTTCGGATTGCCGATCCAATCGGTATCGATCTGGCTGTTGTTCGTGGAGGTAAAGCGGCGCCCGGAAAGGTTCGACGCTTGCGGCGCCTTGTACGTGCGGGTCAGCGCGGCGCGCAACTGGTCCTTGCCGTTGGGGAGCTTGTACAAGGTTTGCGCCAGCGGGCTCCATACGCTGCTGCGATTGCTGACCGGGTCGAAGCCGGCGCCAGAGCTTTGCGTATGTATGCCTTCCCAGCGCAAGCCGGCATAGACCGACCAGGCCTTGCTGATGTTCCACTCGTCCTGCACATAGGCGGCAGCGCGGCGCAGAGAAGCCTGATAGCCCTCGTCCTTGTCGTCGCGCAGGCCATCGGGGCTGAACAGGTCGCGCTGGTTGCGCCAGTCGTCGCGGTCGGTGTAGCCCACCTCCCAGCCTGCGGCCAAGGCATGTTCGGCCCCGATCGGCGTGGAATATTTGCCGGTACTGCTGATGCCCCATTCGCGCACGCCGCTGAAGACGTCATGCTGCAGCTTGGGCGCACCGCCATGTGCATCGGACTCGAACCAGCTGCCGTTGCTGCGCATGCGGTGGCCCCCGATCTTGGCGTCCAGCTTGGCCCCCTCGCCGAACTTGTGCACCCAGTTCAGGTCCGTGCGCGCGAACAGGCTCTTGTTTTCATTCTTGATCCGCACGGCGTCGAAGAATGGCGCCGCGCCCGCATCGACGTCGTAGTCGCGGTCAATCGCGCTCTTGAAGACATTACGGTTGATGAAGGACTGTGAAGTCAGCGTGTCGCCATTCTCCAGGTTCCAGTTCAGGCGCGGCGACAGTTCCAGGCCGCGCGCATGGCCGCGGTCATGCGTCAGCATGCGGCGATCCAGCAGCGGCGTGCCCGCCAGGTCGATCAGTTCTTCATGGCTAAGGCCATTGCGGTCGAATTCGTAGCGGCCGCCGCCCAGGTTGATTGAATAGGAAAAATTGCCGTCCTTGTCCGACAGGACCAGGTTTCCGTTCGGGTTGGTCGCTTCCTTGCTGCGGCTGACGCCGAACTTGAACTCACGCTGCGCCGATTTGACCGCCTTCTTCAGTACGATATTGATGGTGCCCGCGATCGACTGGGTGCTGAACTCCGCGCTGGCGGCGCGAATCACTTCGATGCGCTCGATGCTGTCCGGCGCCAGCGTCTCGATATTGAAGCCAGGCGGCACGCGCTCGCCATTCAGCAGGATTTGCGTATAGCCGCTGCCAAGGCCGCGCATGCGAATATCGCGTCCGCCGGCGCCGACCGACACGCCCGGCACCCGCTTCAGCGCATCCCCGATCGAGGTGTCGCCATAGCGTTTCAGCTCATCGCTGCTGACGATGATCTTGCTGGCTGTGTCGTCCTTGCGCGGATTGTAGGCTTCGGCCGCGCCCTTGATTTCGACTTTCTGGACAGGTTCCTGCTTCTGTTCCTCCGCCATGGCCTGGGTAGCGGCGAGAATGGCGGCTGCTGCGAGTGACAGGCGACTCATTATTGCAAAAAAGGTAAATAATTCTTGGCCGAAACTGTACCCTATGGTGCAGGCGGTAGCAAGGATATAATTCGGGATCTTCAAATCATTGGAATGCCGACCGTGTCCCGACTTGCCGTATTGCCGCAATACCTGCTCCCGAAAAGCGCCCTGACCAACTTCGCCGGCCGCGTAGCAGGCGCCAAAGGCGGCGACAAAACCACCCGACTGATTCGCTGGTTCGTGGGCAAGTACGACGTCAACATGGACGAAGCGGCCAATCCGGATATCGCCAGCTACCACAGCTTCAATGAATTCTTCACCCGCGCGCTGAAGCCGGGCGTGCGCCCGCTGGCCAAGGCCGATTTCGTCTGCCCGGTCGACGGCCGCATCTCCCAGTTCGGCGCCATTGAAGGCGACCAGATTTTCCAGGCCAAGGGTCACAAGTTCAGCACCACGGCCCTGGTCGGCGGCGATGCCTCGCTCGCCAAGCATTTCGAGCACGGCAGCTTTGCCAACCTCTACCTCAGCCCGCGCGACTACCACCGCATCCACATGCCGTGCGACGGCAAGCTGAAACGCATGATCTATGTGCCGGGCGAACTGTTCTCGGTCAACCCGACCACCGCCCGCGGCGTGCCGGGGCTGTTCGCGCGCAATGAACGCGTGGTGTGCGAGTTCGAAACGGCCTTCGGCCCGTTCGTGATGGTGCTGGTGGGCGCGACCATCGTCGGCAGCATGGCCACTGTCTGGCACGGCCTGGTCAATCCGCCGCGCCTGCCCAAGGTCACCGAATGGACTTATGCCGACCAGAACATCGTGCTGAAAAAAGGCGAAGAAATGGGCCGCTTCCTGCTGGGCTCCACTGTTGTCATGCTGTTCCCGAAAGACACCCTGCACTTCAACCAGCACTGGCAGCCTGCCGGCCCGGTTCGCCTGGGCGAGCTGATGGCCAATCTCAAGTAATCCAAGTGGCGCTTGATGCGCCACAAATTTACGGCCGCATAGCAGCGGCTTGCCTGATCGAACGTGCCAGAGATTCCAGTGTCTCCAGGTCGCGCTCGAATTCTGCGAAGTCCTTATGCCGCGCGAGACGCTCCTTGAGCCGCTCCAGTCGAGACAACAACCTGTCCTCGGGAGACTCGTCGCGCAAGCTGACTTCTGCAACCGCATGTTGCACCTTCTTTTGTTGGCTCTCGAAAGCCGTTGACAGTCCGGCCTGGTAGCGACGCGGAGATGCACGTAAAGTGCTGCGCAGCACCTTCAAGTCCGCGACACCCTTCAAGACCTTTGCCAGATCCGAACTCGCCGGAAACACATGCAGCCCGGACTCTGGGGACCAGAGCACATAACGCAGCTCCTGGCGGAACTGCCGATCCGGATCAATATATTGGGGCACCTCTGCCTTGTGGCGCGCAAACTGAATCTGAACGGTTCCGGCTTGAGCGTCAGCGCCCAGGATGGTAAGGCGCAGCGGGCTGGCGCCAAACAGGTAAAGGCTTTCCGGGCCTCCAAAAGTTTGGGCAAGCCCAGGCGTCACAGGCAATTGCCCCACCAATAGGCTTTCAAGGGGACCGTCAAGCGGCGTCCGATGCACGAGCAACCACCCCAAGGGCAAGGGAGGAGTGCCGCGGTCCCATTTGGAGTGATGACTACGGTATTCGACCAGGTAGCGGTCGCCGTCATCCAGGTAGCAACACACAGCTATCCCGCCTTCGGTATGCGTCACTCCATCCAGGACGCGAATAGTAGCAACACTGCCAGTCAATCCTGTAACACTTCCCGATGCCTGGACCCCGTTCTGCTCCAGGGTAATCCAACCCGTCGCCAACAACGTCGGCAGGCACATGCCGGGCCCGCATCGGGTATGGGGAGCGTCAGCTCCTTGCCCAGGATCTTCCAGGCTGGCGTCATGGAAGGAGAACTTTGAATCGTCGCCTCCCATGACGCAGAAGCGGTCACCGTTGGCATCCGGACCTTCCGGTCTTTCAAGAGAGGTGCCAGTGGCGCCGAACAGTATCGCAACCTCGCGCGCGACAAGGGATGGGCAGACGTCGCGTGCGCCAATAATTGAGGTCTGTAATTCAACGACAGTTGAGCCGCCGCGCACGTCACCATCGTCGACCACATAGATAAAATGCTGGTATCCGCTCAAGTCCACGTGCCGGACTGCAGCAAGCAGTCCGTTGACGGCGCCGTTGCGGAATTCCTGGAGCTCGCTCCACTGCTGGAAAGTGAGGGGCAGCCAATCGAATACCGTGAATTCCAGGTTCTGCTTGCCACCGGAATGGTCATCAAAATACTCGATGACCGGCGCGCAGGCGCGCTGCAGCCAGGCACTGGTGAGCGCCGTATCGCGCGCACCGCCAGGCAAGGTTACGGGAATCATCGCCAGCTTCATCTTGGCCTCCTGTGTAAAGAAGATGAACTGGCATGGTGGCACCTGGTCTACGGGACGACTTGATCCACATCAAAAGCGCGCGCCAACTTACCTTAGCCGCTGGTCCGCGAGTAGCGCCCCGTCATTACAGCGACCCAGTTGGCGCCCCCGTCAAACGAGCTTTCCAGTACCAACTCATACGAAACGGGGCCGGAAGGTCGGTAGGTGTGGCGCGTCTGCCCACGCGACGAGCTACGCTCGAATCGCAATGCCTCGCCATCCCATTGGCCTGGCGCGGGCGCAGCAGGAATGAATCCCATGCTGTCGAACCAGTGGAGACTCAAGGCAGAAGATTGCTGGTCGTACGCGATCACGGCATGCGCCTTGAACCATGGTTTGCCATCACGCTCGGCGCTGTAATCTTGGATCAGCATACGGCCATCAAAATCCAGCCGCGCCGAAATCGACGCGTTTGCCGTGCCCCCTGCCCCCCATCTGGACGGTGCAATGTCTTCCTCACCTACCCAATCGCCGGCAAACAGCTCCAATAGATTCTTTAGTTCATTCATGGATACTCCCTGATCCCGAGAGAAAACAATTCATCGCATCTGAGCACTTGAGGCCACGATTTCTACACTTAACTCTCCTTAAAGTTGGTCTCGAGCATATCAAGGAATGCGCGAGTCTTGGCGGGCATCAGGCGGCGGCCGGGGAATACCGCCCAGCCTGTGACGGGCGCAAAGCACCAGTCGGGCAGCACGCGCACCAGTTCGCCGCGCGCCACCAGCGGGGCTGCGAATTGCGTGGTGCAGGTGGCAATGCCCATGCCGGTGGCAGCCATGCGTGTCAGCAGCTCCGGCGAGTTTGCCATCAGCCGCACCGGCAGGTCGCGCTCCCAGGTGGTCTTGCCGCGCGAGAGCGGCCAGCGCACCAGGCCATTTGGCATGCGCCGCAGGCTTAGCAATTCGTGCTTGAACAGGTCGTCCGGATGCTCCGGCAGGCCGTGCACCACCGTATAGGAAGGCGCAGCGTACAGGCCCCAGGTCGATATCAGCACCTTGCGTGCCGCCAGCGTGGCATCGTCAGGCAAGGCGCCCATGCGGATCGCGATGTCGAAATTTTCCGCCACCAGGTCCACGCGGCGCGGCGACAGGTCCAGTTCCAGGGTAATTGCCGGGTGCTTGGCCATGAAGGCCGGCAGCATCCGCGCTAGGTGGACGTTGGCAAAGTCCGCCGGCATTGACACCCGCAGCAAGCCGCTGGGCGCCTGCTGGCGATGCTGGGCCAGGGCGCCGGCGGCTTCGGTCTCCTCCGCGACCCGGCGCGCGTGTTCCAGCAGGCTGGCGCCGAATTCGGTCAACACCAGCTTGCGGGTGGTCCGCGTCAACAGCCGTTCGCCCAGCGTGGCCTCGAGCTGGGTCAGGCGGCGGGAAACCGTCGATTTGGGCAATTGCAGCCGTTCGGAAACCTGGCTCAGGCTGCCAAATTCCACGATTCGGGCAAATAACAGCAGGTCGCTGGGGTCGATATCGCTCATGATTGTTCCACTGATGGCACGATGTTATCCATTTTAACGGCTTCTGGATCATATTTGGAACCACTATAGTTACTCCATCGCAGCAACAAACCAAATACTCGAAAGGAAGCAAACCATGAACATCCTGCAAATCAACTCCAGCGCAAAAAGCTCCGGTTCCGAATCCACCCGCGTAGCGACCAATATCGTCAACAAACTGCTGGCGACCAACCCTGGCGCCACCGTGGAAGTGCGCGACCTGGCAGCCAACCCGCACCCTGTGCTGGACGAGCCAACCCTGCAGGCCCTGTTCACCCCAGCCGACAAACGCACTCCGGAACAAGCCGCCCGCGTCGCCCTGGATGACGCCCTGATCGCCCAGGTGCAACGTGCCGACGCTATCGTGATCGGCGCTCCGATGTACAACTTTGGCATCACCGTGCAGCTCAAATCGTGGTTCGACGCGATTGCCCGTGCCGGCGTTACCTTCAAGTACAGCGAGAACGGCCCGGTCGGCCTGCTGCAAGGTAAAAAAGTCTATGTCGCCACCTCGCGCGGCGGCATGCACAAAGATGCGCCGACTGACACCCAGTTCCCGCACCTGAAGATGTTCCTGGCTTTTATCGGCCTGACTGACGTGGAATATGTGTTCATCGAAGGCCAGGCCTACGGCGCGGAAGTGGCCGGCCAACAGCAAGCCGCTGCCGATGCCCGCGTTGCAGAACTGCTGGCTTAACCAACAAAGGAAAAGAAAATGGACAACATCGCACAAACCCGCACAGTGGAACGGATTATCCGCGGCCAGGCCGTGATGGATGGCGCTGGCGTGAAAATCAACCGCGTGTTGACCCAGCCACTGCAGCGTCGCCTGGACCCGTTCCTGATGCTGGACAATTTCGGTTCGGAGCAAGCCAACGATTACATCGCCGGCTTCCCCGACCACCCCCACCGCGGCTTTGAAACGGTCACCTATATGCTGACCGGCCGCATGCGGCACCGCGACAGCGCCGGCAATGAAGGTTTGCTGGCCAGTGGCGGCGTCCAGTGGATGACCGCCGGGCGTGGCGTGATCCACTCCGAAATGCCGGAACAGGCCGAAGGCTTGATGGAAGGATTCCAGCTGTGGCTTAACCTGCCTGCCAAGGACAAGATGCAGCAGCCCTGGTACAAGGACTTCGAAGCCGGTGAAATCCCGGTGGCGAAGACTGAAAACGGCGCCACGGTGCGCATCATCGCCGGCGAAAGCCAGGGCGTGAAAGGCGCCGTGCAACGCGAAGTGACGGAACCGCTGTATATCGACGTGGAATTGCCGGCCGGCGAAGCATTCAGCCAGGCGATCCGCGCAGGCCATAACGCCTTTATCTACACCTACCGCGGCGAGGTGACGGTGGATGGCAAGGCGGTTCCTGCGCAGAGCATGGCGATCCTGGCCAATAATGCAGGCGCCGATGGCGTGACCATCACGGCTGGCCCGGACAGTCGCTTCATCCTGTTGTCGGGCAAGCCGCTGAATGAGCCGATCGTGCAGTACGGCCCCTTCGTGATGAACTCGCAGGCGGAGATTTTCCAGGCCGTCGAAGATTTCCGCGCCGGCCGTCTCGGCGAGGAAGCGCACGCAGTGTAAGCAGTGGCGGTACAATGGCCGCCATGAGCTCCGCCATCCTTGATTGGTTGAAGAAGCTGAGCCACGCGCTCGGCTTCGACACCGCCGACTCCTTCCCGCCCGGCCACCAGTACGCCCGTACACGGTGGGCGGGCGCGTATTTCGACATCCCCTCCGACACCAAGGCCGACGACATCGAACGCCGCATATGCGAAGCGATCGCCAATACGCCCCTGGTGTTTGCCCATATCGAAAACCCGACGCCACGCATGCAGCGCGTGCTGGTCGAGGTGATCGAGCGCCGCCTGCGCCAGAACCACGAGCGCGAAGCGGCGCAACTCGCCGCGCTGTTGATATGCGCTTACGGCAGCCCCCATATCAGCGAAGCGGTGCCGGGCATGCGCCGCGCCATCGAAGCGACCGAAGGCTACGAAGCCCCTGCCCGCGTCCGTGCGCTGTTTGCCTTCCTGACGGACGCCCAGAACGACAACGTCATCGAGATGCGCAGCTAGCTTAGTCTTTAGGGATATAGCTCATGTCGGCGCGGTAGCGCAGCAATTCGGTTCGGACGCCTCGCACCAGCGCCTTCGCCCCTGCCGGCAATACCTCCGGCAGCTCTGCGGCTGCGCCAAAGCTTGGCACGGCGCGCATCAGGACATACTGGCCGCCGGCGCCGCCGACTTGCAGGCGGTACCAGGTGAACCTGGGCGCCGCGCGGCCGGTGTTTGCGGGCGCCGAGGCGCCGGCCACCAGCTGGCGTTCGAACGCCGTCTCCTCACCCGGCGCGATAGTGTAGGTCGCCATCGCGAGAAACGGCGATGCATCGGGCAAGGGCTGGCCTACACTGGCCGACTCCAGCCGGCGGAACACGCCATGACTCAGGAAATCGGCGTGCGGCACGACGTTGGCCGCGTTGTCGGCCGCGTCGCCTGCCGGCTGCACGGCGGCGTCGAAGTTGGCGGCGGCATGGCCGAAAGTGCCATCCATGAACATGCCGAGCCGGTCGCCCAGCACGAACGACCAGCCGTACCAGGTCCAGCGGTCGTTGGCGCCCTTGTGCCATTCGAGATGGCGCTGGTAGCCCTGCTCGAAGGCCGCGCTTTGGCCCGGCTTCGGCTGGATCACTACCATACGGGCGAATGGCCCGGCGGCGGGTTGTGCGAACGCGCTTGCGCTAAGGAGTAACAGGGACGTTGCCAACAGGTGCTTCATTTGTTCTCCGTCTGAAGTTGTTCGGAATGAAGCGCTCGCGCAGGCTCATGAACGGCGCTTCGACCGCAAAATATAGCAGCCATCCGGCAAAAATGCTGGCGGCGATCATGACCCCGATCGAATCCAGGTCAACCGGCTCCCAATGCTCGGCCAGCAGGATGCAAACCTGTTTGTGGGTCAGGTAGATCGAGTAAGACCAGACCGCGATCGCGCCCATGCCGGGAATCCGGGTGCGGTGCAGCAGCGAGCCTTCGCTGAGTGCGGCCAGCAGCAAAGCGGCGAACGCCACGCCCAACAGAGGATAGCCGAAGACCGACATGCCCCAGCTGAAATGGTGCTCAAGGAACAGCCACAATGCCAGTGCTGTCAAAACTGCGCCGGCAGCCAGCATCCAGTTCCCATGACTGGTCAGGCGCTGCCACGCCTTCGGATGGAAGTTGCGCAGCATGGCCAGGGCGACGCCGGCCAGCAATTCATCGAAACGCGCCAGCGTAGAGTAGTAGATCAGGGTGTAGTAGCTGCGGCTGCCGCGCTCACCGAGGTCCATCGCTGGCTGCCACCAGCCGTCGCGCAGCCACATGCCGGCCGCAATGGCGGACAGCAGCGCCGCCCAGCCCAGCACCAGCGCAAGGCCACCAGCCCGGCGTACTCGCGTGATGGCGGCAATGGCCAGCACGACAGGCGGCAGCAGCAGGTAGAACTGCTCCTCTACGCACAAGGACCACGCGTGCGAGAACAGCGTCCCCGGCTTGAGATTGATATTCAGGGTAAAGGTCAGGTACTTCCACCACGGCGCATGCGGCAGGTTGCCAGCCCAATACGGCCACCAGGCATACAGCGCCAGCACTGCCAGGTAGGCCGGCAAGGTGCGCAACAAGCGGCGCGCATAAAAATGCGGCAGCGACAGGCCAGGCCCGCGCAAGGCGGAAAACACCTGGTGTCCAATCAGGTAACCGGAAAGCGCAAAGAACAAGTCCACGCCGGCCCAGCCGATTTCGCTGAACCAGCCAAAGGTCGGCTCGTGGCTGACGAAGCCCATATAGTGGTTGGCAAACACCAGCATGATGGCCAGCGCGCGCAGAGTGTCCAGGCCATGGACGCGGGAAGGTCGATTCATGCGCGAATTCTACCTGAGCTAGAATATTGGCCACTTATTCGCCAAGCCTTAAAGGAACAGCATGACCGACGCCAGCAAAATGCATTTTAAATCTGTCAATTACACCGGCCAGGGCAAGGGCCGCCGCCTGATCATCACTGGCGCCGTGCACGGCAACGAAACCTGCGGCACCAAAGGCATCCTGCGCGTGATGGAGCAACTGGACAAAGGCGAACTGCACATCCTGAACGGCAGCGTGACCTTCGTGCCGGTCACCAATCCGCTGGCGTACCAGAAAGGCCAGCGTTCCGGCGACCGTAACCTGAACCGCAACCTGTTCCCGACCGAAAATCCGCAAGACTTCGAGGACCATATCGCCAACTGGCTGTGCCCCCTGCTCGGCCAGCACGAAATCCTGCTGGACTTGCATTCCTTCAACGCCCAGAGCCAGCCTTTCGTCATGGTCGGCCCGCGCAACAACGACGGCACCCTGCAGCCGTTCAGGCACGAAGCCGAAGAACGCGCCATGGCCCGCATCCTCGGGGTCAAGCGCTTCGTCGACGGCTGGATGGCCACCTACGGCGCCGGCGTGCAGCGCCGCCTGCGCGACGACAGCGCAGTGCAGACCGTCCTGAAATACGGCGTCGGCACCACCGAGTACATGCGCAGCACCGGCGGCATGGCCCTGACCCTGGAATGCGGCCAGCACTTCGACCCGCTAGCGCCGGATGTCGCCTACCGCGCCATCATGAACGTGCTGGCCCACTTTGGCTTGATCGAGGCGCCAAAGCCGCAGCCGATCGCACTGGAAGACATGGAATACCTGTCGATGGTGGAGGTGCACGACAAGCTGGACACCGGCGATACCTTCAGCCGCACCTGGTCCAGCTTCGACCGCCTGCTAGCCGGTGACGAAATCGGCCGCCGCGCCGATGGCAGCGCCGTGCTGGCGCCATTCGACGCCTATATGTTGTTCCCGGACGTCAATGCCAAACCGAATGCCGAATGGTTCTACCTCGCCAAAGTGAGTGACTCTTTTGTCTGATAGCCATTAGCTTTAAAATCGCGGCAAGGGGGAGAAACAATATGAACAGATTCCCGCTTGCCGCGATTGGCACACTCCTGCTCGCGACCGCGCCCGTGGCGGCGCTCGCCACCGACTTCGTATTGCGCGTCACCGGCCAGGAAAGCCTGCCGCCAAAATGGATCCGGCAGGATGGGCGCGCCTCGACCGGCGTCTGCCCCGACATCCTTGCCGCCATCTCCCGCGTTGAACCGCGCCTTCGTTTCACGGGGCTGGACGACATCCGTTCCGTCCTGGTGATCGAACAGAACCTCCGCCTCGGCAACGCCGAAATTGCCTGCGCCCTGGTCTCCACCCCATTGCGCCGCCACATCGCCATCGCCATTCCGCACCCCTTGTACGTTTCGCGCCAGCGCCTGGCCGCTGCCGCCGACGACACGGCCGAAATCAATTCGCTGGACGACCTTGCTCGCCTGAAGCCGCTGGTCACCACGTCGCGCGGCGCGGCCTATATCGACCAGTTGCGCGCGCTCGGCATCACGGTCGACGACAGCACCGGCAGCAACGTGACCAACCTGCGCAAGATCCTGGCTGGCCATGGGCGCTATTTCTATATGAACGAGTTGACCTTGCACTGGCTGATACGCGAGCAAAAACTGCAGGACAGGATCAAGCTGATGCCAGCCGTGCTGAAAGAGGACTCCATGTTCTTGTGGTTGAGCAAGAAGGCGCCCCCACAGGCGGCGCCGCTGCTGGCCGCGGCAGTCAAGAAGCTCAGCGACAGCGGCGAACTGGCACGCATTTATGCGCGCTGGTCGGATGAGTCGGGCGTCGGCCCGCGCAACGATTAATGCGGCGACAGGATTTTCAGCCCGGCAATGCCCAGCACGATCATGGCGATGCACACCAGCCGCGCCACGCTGGCCGGCTCGTCCAGCACCATGATGCCCCAGATGACGGTGCCCACGGTACCGATGCCGGTCCAGATGGCGTAGGCGGTTCCCAGCGGCAGTGAACGCAGCGCCAGCCCAAGCAGGATCACGCTGCCTGCCATGGCGGCCAGCGTCACGGCGCTCGGCACCAGCCTGGTGAAACCTTCGGTGTATTTGAGTCCGACGGCCCAGACGACTTCCAGCAGGCCGGCGAGTAACAGGACGATCCAGTGCATGATGTTCTCCCAAGTCATGACGGGGTCGTCCCCGCCTGGCTCCCTGGTCTTGCGGCGAGGTCGTCCCCGCGGGAGAAGGCCGACAGTATATCATTGGGGGTCCAAACTTTCAGGGAGCCCCCCAATGCTGCTGTTCGCACAGATCGCCGTTGCCATCGTCCTGCTGATCCACGTCTATATCGTGCTGCTGGAAACCGTCCTCTTCGATACCCGCGGCCGCCGCGCGTTCGGCCTGTCGTCGGAAAAGGCGCCCATCGTCAAGCCGGCCATGTCGAACCAGGGCTGCTATAACGGCTTCCTGGTGGCGGCGCTGGCGGTGGGTTTGCTGCATGGCGAGCCGGCAGTGCGTTCCGCCTTCATCACATACGGCCTGCTGTGCGTGGCCGTGGCGGGCATCTGGGGCGGGCTGACCGTCAGCAAACGCATTCTCTTCGTGCAGACCGTGCCGGCCGTCGTGGCGCTGGTGCTCTACCGATTAGCATAAAAACAAGGCTTGAAATCCATCGACATGCTCCGATATACGTATCGGCTTTTTCCGATATACTTATCGTGAAACACCGAAATATGACTGACTCCATTGACATTGATGCAATCCACAAGGCCCTGGCCAACCCGGTCCGGCGCCAGATACTGTCCTGGCTGAAAAAGCCGGAGGCCTGGTTCAGCGAGCAGCTCGCACCGCTGTCGCTGGGCGTCTGCGCCGGCATGATCGACAAGCAGGCCGGCCTCTCGCAATCGACCGTTTCCGGCCACCTCGCCATCTTGCAGAAGGCGGGACTGGTGACGGTGCAGCGGGTCGGCCAGTGGAATTTCTTCAAGCGCAATGAGGAGGTCATCCTGCAATTTATTGAGCATGAGAGGAATACCTTATGAGCACCCTGTTCGACCCCATCACTATCGGCGCGCTGACCCTGAAGAACCGCGTCGTCATGGCTCCCCTGACCCGCTCGCGCGCCACCGGCGGCAAGCGCGTGCCAAATGCTTTGATGGCCGAGTATTACGCGCAGCGCTCCTCCGCGGGCCTGATCATCAGCGAAGCCACTTCGGTGACTCCGCAGGGCGTGGGCTATGAAAACACCCCCGGCATCTGGTCCGATGAGCAGGTCGAAGGCTGGAAGCTGGTGACCGAAGCCGTGCATGCCAAGGGCGGCAAGATCGTGCTGCAACTGTGGCATGTGGGCCGTATCTCCGACCCTAGCCTGCTCGATGGCCAGGCGCCTGTCGCGCCAAGCGCAATCGCGGCCAAGGGCAATGTAAGCCTGCTGCGCCCTCCGCGCCCCTATTCCGTGCCGCGCGCGCTGGATACCGAGGAGATTGCGGGCGTCGTCGAGGCATACCGCAAGGGTGCCGAGAATGCCAAAAAGGCCGGCTTCGACGGCGTGGAAATCCACGGCGCCAATGGCTACCTGCTCGACCAGTTCCTGCAGGATTCAACCAACCAGCGCACCGACCAATACGGCGGCAGCGTTGAGAACCGTGCCCGCCTGATGCTGGAAGTGACCGATGCCGTGATCGGCGTCTGGGGTGCGGACCGCGTCGGCATGCACCTGGCGCCGCGCCGCGATGCGCATGACATGGGCGATTCGACCCCGGCCGAGACCTTCGGCTATGTGGCGCGCGAACTGGGCAAGCGCGGTATTGCCTTCATCGCGGCACGCGAGGCGGTTGGCGATGATTCGCTGGGTCCGTTGCTGAAGCGTGAGTTTGGCGGGGTCTATATCGCCAACGAGAAGTTTGATGTGGCGGGGGCGCAGGCTGCGCTGGCAGAAGGCCGCGCCGATGCGATTGCCTGGGGCAAGGACTTCATCGCGAATCCGGACCTGCCGCGCCGCCTGCAGACCGGTGCCGCGCTGAATGCGCAGCGCCCTGAGTTGTTCTACGGCCCGTCGGCGGAAGGGTATACCGATTATCCAGCGCTGGCCTGAACCTGGTAAACCAGTGTCTGACCCACAGGGTCAGACACTTGACTCGCGGCCGTCGCGTACAAGTGTCTGACCCTGCGGGTCAGACACAGGTTTACCGGTTCAACGGTTCGCCGAATAGTTCACCGGGAAGAACTTATACCCCTTCCCCTCACTACGCAAATGCCCCACCCCCGGGAACGGCAAGTGCGCCGCCCCCATCCAATACCCCTGCTTCGCCGCCTCGGCAAACGCCGCCTTGCGCTGCGCCAGGGCCGCTTTCGAATCGCTGTCGAACTGGATCGTCACGCCCGGATCAGGGAACTGCACCGCCGCGTTGTGCATCAAGTCGCCAATCAGCACCAGCTTCTGCCCCTTGCTTTCCACCACATAGGTGGTGTGGCCCGGCGTATGGCCATAGCTTGAAGTCGAACGCACGCCCGGCACCAGTTCGGTATTGCCCTCAAACGGTTTCACCTTGCCCGCATAGCCGGACACCGCGCTCATCGGCCCCTGGAAATTGCCCTTCGCCTCGGCACTGGCATTATCGAGGTTCGCTTTGCTCAGGAAGAAGTCGGCATCGCGCTTGTCCATGCGCACCACGGCATTCGGAAACGCCGGCTTGTCCTGCCCGCCCAGGCCGCCGACGTGGTCGCCATGCAGGTGGGTGATGTAGATCTCGTCAACCTGCTCCGGCTGGTAACCGGCTGCTTTCAGGCTGGTCAGGATATTGCCCAGGGTCGGCCCGAACAGGCTGCCGGCGCCGGTATCGATCAGCACCAGCTTCGAGCCGGTATTGACCAGGAAAGCGTTGACCGAAGTCTCAACCGGCGACTTCAGGAAACTGTGCTCCAGGGATTTGGTCGTTTTCTCAGGCTTCTGGTTCAGCAGCTGGTCCATCGGCAGGTCGATCGTGCCGTCGTTCAGTACGGTGACTTCGAAGTCGCCCACATTCATGCGATAGAAGCCGGGCGCCTGAGTCTTGGCCATCGGCGCTGCAGCGTGGGCGGCGCCTGCAATGGCGGCAATTGCGAACGGTACGGCGAGCTTTTTCAGGATCATTCGATCTCCTTCTTGTTAGTTGCCAAAACGCTAGATTAGCGTAAACGGCAACTACATGCTTGTCGGTACCCGCAGCATGACGGAGACATCCGGCGTATCCCGCGTCAGCCCTGCCCCCACCGAGACATTGACCGTCTGCTTCGGGTTCAGCCGGTAAGAAAAGCCGACCAGCAAGGTACCCAGTTGCGTGCGCACTGAGCCCGGCGCCGGCACGCCATTCTGCCTGGTGCGGGCAATGGAACTGTGGTCGTAGCCAAAGCTGAGGGAGGCCTTTTCATTCAGCGCCAGCCCGACACCGAAATTGAAGCCGATGACCGCCCCCGGCTTGACCGTGCCGAGCGGCTCGCGTTCCCCATCGAGCACCAGCCGGCTCAGGTTCTTGCGCTGGAAGTTGTGCAGGTAGCTGACGCTGCCGAACAGCACGGCGGGGTCAGTCGGATACAGCCAGGTCAGGCTGGGTTGCAAGGCATAAAAGCCGGAACCGGTTGGCAGCTCCAGTGGCAAGCCGGTGCCGGTGGCGTTTTCGCCAATGCAGCGCCGCACGCAGTCGGTCACGACCTCAAAGGGATCGCGGCCGGTGCGCGTCTTGAAGCGCAGGCCGGCGACGTAATAGGGCTTTTCGGCGCCGCCATCGTTGAGCTGGTGGCGCAGCGAGAGTTCGACGTCGCCCAGCGCGCGGCCGCTCACATCAAATACCTTTTCCACCGCCGAGCCGGTGAACACTTCGCGGCTCACGGTCGAGTCCGAGCGGTAAATGTAAGGCAGGCGCAGTTCGAGCTCAGTGCGGTTGCTCAGTCCATAGCGCCCGCTCAGCGTGGCGGTGCTGGTATTGCGCTTGACTTCGCGCACGTCGATCAGGCCGATCAGCAAGGCGGGGATGATGGTGTAGCCCACCAGGGCGACGCGGTTGCTCGACGAATAGCCGAACTGGAAGGCCGGTTCGAGCACGAGCTTGCCGCGCCCGGTCAGGACGCCGGGGCTTTCAAAGATAGGCGCCACTTCAGGCGGCTTGCTGTCGCGCTTTGGCGGCTGGCCCACCGCCAATGCCGGCTGCGCCGGGCCGGACGGCGCCGGCGCCTGTCCGGGTGGCGGGACGTTGGGTTGCGGCTGGCTTTGCGCAGCCCCTGTGCCGCGCGCGGACGCCAGGCGCTCCTCAGCCACCTGGCGCCGCAAATCCTCCAGCAGCGCCCTTTGCTCGGCCAGCGCCTTTTTCAACTCGGTCAACTCGGCTGCAAGCTCGGCGTTGCTGCGCTGCTGCACCGGCATCTGGGCCAGCGTCGCCTGGCTGGCGACAATCAGCATCCCGGCCGCGAATTTCTTTGAAAGCATCGCTCCCTCCCTAGCGGGGCACAATGACGTTCGACAAGGCCTGGCGCAGGTTGCCCTCCAGGTTCAGGCTCTTCAAGGTCGACAGCGCGTTGACGGTGAGGTCGATCGTGGTCAGGCTGCGGATCAACTGCCCGTTCGTATTGTTCTGCACCAGCATCGGCGCCAGCGCAGCCCCGGCCTGCGGCGAATTCGCCAGCCGCGCCACATCGGCCAGTTCCACGCGATTGCGCGCCACCACCACGCCATTGACTTCGACGATGCGCTCCACGCCCAGCGCGACCAGCAGGCCGTTGCCGTTCTCAAAGCCGCCACGGGCCTCTTCGAGACGCGCCTCCGGCGCCGGCGCCCAGCCTTCAGGCGGCCCCTGTCCCTGCGCCATGGCAGGCATCGCCAGCAACAGCAACAAGCCGCTGACGCCGATTCTTCGCTTCATGCCGCCCTCCCTTCAAAAATCCCCGGCGCCCAGCTTCGGCACCGTCACGTCGCGCAGGCTGTCGCGCATGATCCCTTCCGACAGCATCGCCTGCGGCGCCACACGCCAGTCCGCGGTTTCATTGAAGCGCGGCTTGCCGGGCCGGCCATGAATCACGAACAGCAGGCGGTTCTGCCAGATCGCCTCGAACCCTTGGCGTGACAAGGCGCGCGTGCCGCCGGCCGGATCGCCCAGCAGCACACGCTCGCCCTGCACGCCCTTGACCACGACGAAGTGGCGATAGCCGTTGTCGGCCACCAGCACGATCGCCGGCAAGCCGGCCTGCGCCAGCTTGTCCAGCGGCTGTTCGAAGCCGTCCGCAGTGAAGCCACGCGTGGCCAGGTAGCGCTTCATGTCCAGCAGCGAAAAGCCCTCGCGCCGGATGCGCGCCTGGTCGCCGCGCACGAACATGTCACGGAAAATTTCCTGCTCCGAGACCTGGAAATCGTAGTGGTGGCTGAGCAAAGTCGCCAGCGCGGCCGAACCACAACTGAAATCGTATTGCTGTCTTACCGTCGTGCGGAAGCGCGCCTCCTTCAGGCTGGTCACCGGCAGCACAAAACTGGCGCCGCCGGCTGAAAAGTCGGCGGCCTGCGCGGCAAATGCCGGCAGCAATGCCAGAACGCTGAAGAGGCCTCTCATTTGATCTGCACGTTGACGATGGTTGCATTCTGGATCAGCACGTTGGCGCCGGAATTCTGGATCACCATCGGCATACCCGACGCGTTGCTGAACGCACCGTCAGTCACGATATTGGCGCCGGTAACGACGTTCACCGCGCTGTTGTTGGCCACGGTGCCGGCCAGCTTCATATCGCTCCACGGCGCATCGCTGCCGCCGCGCATCTGCTCAAGGCGCTCATCCTGCGCGGGGCGCTCGTTGCCGGCCAGCGCAGGCCGCGGCGCAGGCGGCGATTCCGGCGGGGACGGGCCCGCCGCCGCAGCCAGCGGGCCAAGCGGCAGCGCCCCCACCCACGGGGACGCCACCGCCAGGCCCGGCACCAAGGCGGCGCACAGGGCCAGGACTTGCACTGGCCTGCCTAAGCTTCGCATGATGCTGTGCCGGCTATTTGCCCACAGCCAGGTTGGCCTGCACGTTCACGCTCTGCTGCACCAGCGAGGACATGCCGTTGTTCTGGCTGATCACCATGATGCCCGCAGCCGACTGGCCGACCCCGCTCATGGTGTTCGACATGTCGAAGGTGCCCGCAGTCACGCTATTGGTGCCGCCAGCCCCGCCGTTGCCGCCCGTGGCATTGCCGCCGGTCGCGTTGCCGGCAGTATTGGTGCCGCCGTCGCCGCCCGCACCGGCCACGTTGCCGCCGCCGCCGGCGCCGCCAGCACCGCCGTCACCAGCCGTGGCGCTGCCGTTGGTCGCCGCGCCGCCAGTGCCCGCCGCACCGGTGCCGCTGCCGCCGGTCGCCGCTCCGCCGGTGCCGCCGCCCGCAGCGCCGCTCGAGCCGGCAGTATTGCTTGCCAGGCCGCTGGAACCGCCGTTGCCGCCGTTGCCGCCGGCCGCACCAGCACCGCCGGTGCTGGTGCCATTGCCGCCAGCCGCACCGCCGCCGCCTGCGCCGCCGGTACCGGCAGCACCCGCACCGCCGGTAGCCGCCACTGCGCCGCTGCCGCCGCCGGCACCGGAGCTGTTGGCGCCGCCTGCAGCGCCGTTGCCTGCCGTATTGCTGGCTGCCGCGCCGCTACCGCCCGCTGCGCCGGCACCGCCGCCGCCGCCCGCGCCGCCCGTGCCGCCCGCGCCGCTGGTGCCGGCACCGGAAGTCGATGCGTTGCCGGTATTGGCCGAACGGCCATCAGCCGTGCCGGTGGTGCCGCCAGTGCTGTTCTGGTCGCCCATGCCGGGGATGGTCAGCGGCTCGGTGCCGCTGGTGCCGTTCAACGCAGTATTGCTCGAGCCCGCGCTGCCGCTCGATGCGGCGCCGCCGGTCGAAGTCTGGCTCGACGTCGAAGCACCGGTTGCGACACTGCCGGTAGCCCCTGCCATGCCGCCGGCGCCCGCCGCTCCGCCAGCGCCGCCCATGCCGCCCGCACCGCCGGCGGCGGCACCAGTCGAACCGCCGTCGCCGCCGCGGGCGCCGGTCGCCGCGCCACTGGCGCCGCCAGCACCGCTGCCTGCAGTGCCAACCACGCCGCCCGCGCCGCCTGCTGCCGCGCCGCCTGCGCCACCGGCCCCGCCAGCGCCGGCGACCACAATGCCGCCTGCGCCACCGGCGCCGCCTTCACCGCCGCGCGCACCATCGCCGCCGCGGCCGCTTGCCGCACCGGCAGCCAGTCCGCCAGCACCGGTGGTACCACCGGTTCCCGCCCCGGCCATGGCTGCACCGCCCGAGCCGCCGCCGCCGCTGCCATTGCCGCCGACCGCGCTGCCATTGAACGCCACGCCGCCGGTCGCACCTGCCGCGCCGGCGCCGCCGTTCGAGGCGCCGCCAGCGCCGCCGGTACCATTGGCATTACCGCCCGCGGCCCCGCCAGCAAGGGCAGCCGCACCCGCACCGCCATTGGCATTGCCGCCGTTGCTGGCCACGTTGCCGATATTGTTGATCGTATTGTTGGTGACAGTGCCGGTCAGCGTGCTGACCGCGGTCGCTGTCGACGTATTGAAGGCGTTGGTCATCGACGATGTCGCTGTCGCACCGTTGTTGGCTGCCGCGGCGCCGGCTGCGGCCGCATCGGCGGCGCCGGTACTGTTGTTGTTGGCGTTGGCCTGGCTGCTGTCCTGTGTCGCCGTGGAATTGTCATTGGCCTGGGCGCCCGGCCCGGTCTGGCTCACATTGGGCGGCGGTGTCTCCTGCGCGAATGCACTACCCATCGCCAGTGCAATGGCTGCTGCTAGCAAAGTTTTCTTCATCTCGTCCTCGCTGATGTCGTGTTCTTCAAGTGCCCGCAATGCTGGGGCCAGAACCCATATCGCAAGCTTGATGCCACCTGTCCTAAGCTGTTGAAATTGCTCGACTTTGGTGCGGCGGTGCAGCAAGTGGCGTGCATGATTGAGGCAAGTTTGTCACGCATCTGTGACACAAGCGTGGCCACGCAGTGCCTTTCTCCATGGGAGACAAGGCTTGCAGGACAGTGTCACATCGGTGTTACGCGGCTGTACGCCAGCTCAGTCTTCGCCGCGGCGCGAGGGCCGCTGGATACCGTGTTTCGCCATCAGGCGATACAGCGTCATGCGCGATACGCCAAGCTCGCGCGCCACGGCAGTGATACTGTGGCCGGCATCGAGACGGCCTTGCAGGGCCGTCCGTTCGGCGCTGGCGCGCGCGGCGCCGAGATCTTCGGCAGCGGCCGCGCTGTCGCTGCCATCCAGCTCGAGGTCGTGCGGCTGGATCAGGGCGCCGTCGGCCATCACGGCCGCGCGCCGCACGCGATTCAACAGCTCGCGCACATTGCCCGGCCAGTCATGCGCGCGCAGCGCCCGCAGCGCACTATTGCTGAAGCCGCGCACGCGCCGTGCACGTTCCGTGGCATAACTGTGGAAAACTTCTTGCGCCAACGCCACCACGTCATCGCGCCGCTCGCGCAAGGCCGGCACTTGCAAGGTCAGGACATTGAGCCGGTAAAACAAATCTTCCCGGAACAAGCCGCGTTTCACCGCATCGTCCAGCTTGACGTGCGACGCGGCAATCACGCGCGCATCGACCGGCACGCTGCGCGTCCCGCCCACGCGGTAAATGGTTTTCTCCTGCAGGAAACGCAGCAGGTTGGCCTGCAGCTCGAGCGGCAGGTCGCCGATCTCGTCAAGGAAAATGGAGCCGCCGCTGGCCGATTCGATCAAGCCGCACTTGCCGGGACCGGCGCCGGTAAAGGCGCCCTTCTCGTAACCGAACAATTCCGACTGCACCAGCGAGGCCGGGATCGCGCCGCAATTGATGGGCACGAAGGGCCCGTCGCGCCGTCCCGAATGCTCGTGGATGGCACGCGCCACGAGCTCCTTGCCGGTCCCGCTTTCGCCCCAGATCAGCACGGGCGCATCGGCGCTCGCTACTTTCAGTATCCGCTGGCGCAGCAAGGTGATGGCTGTACTGGTGCCGGTCAGCCGCATCGCCTGGCATGCTTCCGGCAAATGGCCGAGGCCGGAAAGCGCAGCCAGTCCGAGCGCGTGGCCCAAGGTATGGCTGAGCCGCTCGGCATCCAGCGGCCAGGTGTGGAAGTCGACGCAATGGTCATGCACCAGCTGGCGGAAGGCGGCCTCTTCCAATGCCTGGGGGAGGAAGACCGCAACCCAGCGCGGCCGGCTGTGGCGGCGCAAAAAATGATCGAGTTCGGCAAGCGAGGCGGTCCAATCGTCCAGCACCAGCAAGCCCACCGGGAAATGCTGTTCGCGCAAGGCCGCCGCCGCCTCGGCCAGGCCGCACACGTGGCAGACGTCGAACGTTTGGCCTGCGGCAAGCAACGCCGCCGGCAGCGCTGCCGTTGTAGCGGCGACGCACAACACTTGCCTTGTCATAATTTCACCTTGCTGCCCCGAGGACCGGCAGGATAGAATACCGCCGCACAAATTTTCAGCACCAGAAGTTACAAACTCTTAATGGTGCAATTCAAACAATGGGGAAGGCATGGATCAATATAAGCTAGAGGCGGACAAACTGCCAACACTAAAGCAGCGCGTCGCCTTACGCATGTTGCATGCTTTCGGATGGCAAATGAAGTTCAAGCCGCTGCCCGGGCCGCGCGGCATCGCCGTAGTCTACCCGCACACGTCGAACTGGGACTTCATCATCGGCGTACTGGGCAAATGGGCGCTGGACCTGCCGTTCCGCTGGCTGGCCAAGGACAGCCTGTTCAAGATTCCACTGCTGGGCCGCTGGTTCTACTACCTCGGCGGTGCGCCGGTCGACCGCAGCGCGCCGCAAGGCCTGATCCAGGCCCAGGCCGATGCGATGATGAAGGAAGACTGGTATTGGGTCGGCATCACGCCGGAAGGCACGCGCGGCTACAAGCCTTACTGGAAAAGCGGCTTCTACCAGTTGGCGCTGGCCGCCAAGGTGCCGCTGGTGCTGGTCTATATGGATTATCCGAACAAGACCCTGGGGCTGGTCGAGCACGTCTGGCTGACCGGCGATGAAGAACAGGACATGGCGGCCATTCGCGCCGGTTTCGAAGGCCACCTCGGCAAGCATCCCGAGCTGATGGCGCCTATCGTCTTGCGCCAGCGCTGAAGCCGGCCACCTCCGCATCCCCCTCGAGGCGCACCAGCGTGATGGTGTGCGCCTTGCCCGGTTCGAAACGCAGCGCCGTTCCCGGCGCGATATCGAGCCGCATGCCATAGGCCTTCCAGCGCTCGAACTGCAGCGCCGAATCGACTTCAAAAAAGTGGAAATGGGAGCCGACCTGGATAGGACGGTTCCCCTGGTTTGTTACGGTAAGCGTAGTGCGATCAGTCATGTGACCTATATCTGCAAGACTCATGCCAGTAATTTCAAGTGATTTTCTCACTTTTTTTGCACCAGCATAAGGCAATGCACCACGCAGGTGCGCTTATTCTTTCGGATAAGGGCTCTTGCCGCCGCCGGCGATGAATTCATCGATGCGCGCCTGCAGCACCGGCAGCGGTACCGAGCCCAGTTCCAGGATGGTGTCGTGGAAGGCGCGGATGTCGAACTTGCTGCCCAGGGCCTGCTCCGCCTTCTTGCGCGCTTCGAAGATCGCCATTTCGCCCAGGTAGTAGGACAGCGCCTGGCCCGGCCACGAGATATAGCGATCGACCTCGGTCATGATTTCGTGCGAGGACAGCGCGGTATTCTCCATCAGGTACTTCTGCGCCTGCTCGCGCGTCCAGCCTTTGGCGTGCACGCCGGTGTCCACCACCAGGCGCGAGGCGCGCCAGGCCTGGTAGCTCAGCATGCCGAACACTTCATATGGCGTCTCGTAGATGCCCATCTCGGTGCCCAGGCGCTCGGAATACAGCGCCCAGCCCTCGCCATAAGCGGAGATATAGGCGTTGCGGAACGGCGGACGCCCCTTCTGCTCCAGCGCGATAGGCATCTGGAAGGCGTGGCCCGGCGCCGATTCATGCAGCGTCAGCGCCGGCAGCGAATACAGCGGGCGGGCCGGCAGGTTGTAGGTGTTGACCCAGTAGCCGCCAGGTCCGCCGCGTCCCGAGGTATAGAACGGCGCGATTTCCGGCGCCACCGGGATGATGGCGAAGCGGCTGCGCGGCAGGCGGCCGAAGTAGTCGGCCACCTTGCCGTCGAACTTCTTGGCGATCCAGGCCGCGCGCATCAGCAGTTCTTCCGGCGTCTTGGCGTAGAACTGCGGATCGGTGCGCAGGAACTGCAGGAAGGCCGGCAGGTCGCCCTTGAAGCCGACCTGTTTCATCACCTCCTGCATTTCGGCGCGGATCTTCGCCATCTCGTCCAGGCCGATCTGGTGGATCTGCTCGGCCGTCAGGTTGGTCGTCGTGAATTCGACAATCTTGGATTGGTAATACGCCTTGCCGTCAGGGTAGCTCTCGGCAGCCAGGGTTTCCTTGGCTTTCGGGACGTATTCCTCGCGCATGAATTTCAGCAGCGCCGCGTGGGCCGGGATGACTTTTTCGCGGATCGCCTGCAAGCCATGCGCCTTCAGCGCTTCCTGTTCGGCGGCCGGGATCACGTTCGGCATTTCCTTGAACGGCTTGAAGAACACCACGTCCTCCAGCTTGGCTTCGGTGACCGAGGTGATCGACTTGTCGCGGCCTTCCAGCGTGATCTTCGGCGGCGTGAAGCCGCGCGCCAGGCCAGCGCGCATATTGGCGATCTCCTCGCTGAAGTAGCGCGGCACGTCGTTCAGCTGCGCCACGTAGTTGCGATAGTCTTCGGCGGTGCGGAAGGACTTGCGCGCCTCGCCCGCCAGGTTGCCCCAGAACGAAGAATCGGCGTTCAGCGGTTTTTCGTATTCGCGGAAGCGCTGGTTATCCAGCAGCGCCGCGACCTGTGCGCGGTACACATGGTAGTTGATGCGCTCCTTGTTCGAAAGCTGTTCGGGCTTGATGCTTTCGAGTTGGCGCAGCGTTTCTTCCCATTTCTTCTGGCGCTCCAGTTGCACCGCCAGGCTGACGTTCGGCAGCCTGCTCTCGACGCCGCGCACATCGTCCTCATCGTCTTCCAGCCTTTGCTGCAGGCGCCACTTCCACTCCGCCTGGTGAATGGCGGTGAAACGGGCGTCGGCACTACCGGGTTTGGCTGCTGCAAAGGATGGAGAACTGAAGGCTGCTGCGATGGCGAGTGCTGCGACAATCTGTTTCATGGTGCTCCCGAAGCTCAGGTTGGTAACGGTTCCGGGAGTGTACCTTACGGCCAAAGGACTGGCGGCGTCAATGGCAGGATTATGCCGGAACGTATCAGGCCACGGATGGAATCAACCGAGGCGGCGCCCATGCCCGATCCGCAGGCTACTGCAGATGCTTGTCGGCGATGTCGATACTGAGGAAGACCTGGCCATTCAGCGTTTGCAGCAGGTCGGACTGGCGCAGCCGGTCCATCACCGGACCTTTGACCTCGGCCAGGTGGAAGCCGATGCCGCGGCGCGCCAGGCTCTGGTTCAACTCCGACAGCGCGAACAGCGCCGACGTATCGATCGAGCTGACCGCCGTCATCACCAGCACCAGGTGGCGCGCGGCCGGATGGCTGCGCAACTCGTCCTCGATGCGTTCCTGCACCGCTTCCACATTCCCGAAAAACAGGTTGGCATCGATGCGCAATGCCAGCAGCTCCGGCCGGGTCTCGGCAGGATAGCGCTCGATATTGCGGAAATGCTCGGTGCCTGCGATGCGGCCCAGCACCGCGATATGCGGCCGGCTGGCGCGCCAGATCAGGGTCCCCATCGACAGCGCCACGCCCACCAGCACGCCAGCCTCCACACCCAGCGCCACCACGCCTGCCGCGCTGGCAAACCAGGCCAAGGCATCGCCGCGGTCGTAGCGCCAGGCCGTGCGCAGGGTGCCCAGTTCCAGCATGCCCAGCACGGCGACGATGATGGTTGCGGCCAGCACCGGCATCGGCAGCAAAGCCAGCCAGCCGGTTGGGGCCACCAGCGCCAGGGACAGCAAGCCGGCGGTGATGACGCTGGCCAGCGGCGTTTGCGCACCCGCCGCAAAATTCACCGCGGAGCGCGACATGCTGCCGGTGACGGGAAAAGCGCCCGAAACCATGCTGGCCACATTGGCAGCGCCCAGGCCAATCAGCTCACGGTTGCTGACCAGTTTTTCATTGCGCTTTAAGGCCAGCGACTGCGCCGCCGACATGCTCATGATGAAGACCACGAAGCCAATCAGCAGGCCCGGTTTCACAAGCTGCTGCCAGTGCGCCTGCGACATGGCCAGGTTCAGTTGCGGCAGGCCGCTCGGCACCTCGCCCGTGGTTTGCACGCCCATCGCTTCCAGTCCCAGCAGCTGCACCAGCACCAGGCCAAGCATCACGACCAACATCGGCGCCAGGCGCGTTGCCATGTCGGCGCCCGCCGCTTTCATGCCGAGGGAGCGCAGCAGCCGCGCCAGATGGCTGCGCGACAGCACCAGCAGCAGCACGGAGCCTATGCCCATGGCCGCGCTCGGGCCGTGCCAGTGCGGCAGTTCAGCGCCCAGCAAAGGCTTGAGCTGGCCCCAGGCGATCACCAGCGCCGAACCGACGGTAAAGCCGCTCATCACAGGACGCGAGAAGAAATTGGCGAGGAAGCCAAGCCGCAGCAGGCCGCACAACAGCAGCACCGCGCCCGCCACCAGCGCCAGTTGCGCCGCCAGCACCGAATACAGGCCGGAACCGGCAGCCGCCATCGGGCCGATGATCGCCGCCGTCATCAGCGACACAATGGCCATCGGCCCGACCGATTGCGTCATGCTGGTGCCGAATACTGCGTAGACAACGGGCGGCAGGATGCTGGCGTAAATGCCCGTCACCGGCGGCAGGCCGGCCACCAGCGCATAGGCCATGCCTTGCGGGATCATCATCATTGCCACCACGATGCCCGCACTGATATCGCCCGGCAGCATTGCGCGCCGGTAGTGTCGCAGCCAGGCCAGCATCAGCGCTCCTGTTCCAGCGAGGATAGCACCGCTGCCAGGATTTCGTCGGACTGCTTTTTATCCGCCACCGAACGGGCCAGGACCAGGCCGCCGACCATGGCGGCATAGGTGGCAATGGCATCGCGCCGCGCCTGCGCCGGTTCGCCGGGCAGCGCCTGCGCCAGCGCCTCTAGCTGCGCCTGGAAGCTCTCGTCCATCGCATGCCGCACTTCCGGGCCGACGCGCGAAACATCGGGACCGAGCGACGCCAGTGCGCAGCCCTTGCCGGGGTTATCGCGGTGTTTGGAAGTCAGGTACATATGGGCCAGTGCAGCGCGCGGATTGGCCGGCTGCTCGGCCAGCAATTCGCTCCAGCGCTTGGCGGAATTCTCCATCGCCTTGCCGAAAGCCTCGGCCAGCAGGTCTTCCTTCGAGGCGAAATGGCCGTAAAAGCCGCCGTGCGTCAGGCCGGCGCTTTTCATCAGGTCCGCCACGCCGATGCCGTCGTAGCCCTTTTCCCGGAATAAGCGGGATGCCGTTTCAACAATGCGCTCGCGGTTCTGCGCCGCCTGTTCCCTACTGACACGCATGATCTTCTCCTTGATTATTTTTATTATGGATGTAATATATCACACGCGGATGACGATCGTCATCTATCTATCGTGCTTTGCGGCGGCTTGCCAGGGCGAGCCGCCGGCTTTTTAGCGTGCCATGGCCAGTTCGACGCAATTGCGCCCTGCCCGCTTGGCGCGGTGCAGCGCGGCCTCCAGCCGCGTCACCAGCTCGGAAGCACCTTCGTCGGGAGCCAGCTGGGCCACGCTGAAACTGGCCGTGACGGTATCGCCGCCGGGCAGCTCGGTGGCGGCGATCGTCTCGCGCAATTCTTCAGCCAGCTTGTAGGCATCGATCGCCACGGTGTGCGTGGCGATGATCATGAATTGTTCGCCGCGCATGCGCGCTATCGTGTCCGAATTGCGCAGGCGCGACTGCACCGTGGCAGACAGCACGGCCAGCGCACGGTCGCCCGTCGTATAGCCATGCAGTTCATTGATGGTGCGGAAGCCATCGAGGTCGAAAGCGATCACCGCCAGCGGCACGGCGTAGCGGCGCGCACGCCGGATTTCCCCGTCCAGCACCTGTTCGCCCTGGCGCCGGTTGGATACGCCTGTCAAGCCATCGAACGGGGTGATCTGGGTGATTTCCAGGCCCAGCGCATTGTTCTGTTGGCGCAGGTCGCTCATCACCATGCCAAAGCTGATCAGTTGTGCGGCTGAACCGAAGCAGCTGAAATGCTCGCGGCTCATGACCAGCGGCCGGTCGAACAGCATGCAGATGGCGCCCAGCAACGGACCGCCGGGTTCGCCGCGCAAGGGGAAGGCCAGCAGCATGTGCACGCCCTGCTCTTCCAGCATTTCCGTCAGCTCCGTGTCCCCCGTTTTGGACGGCGCATCGAGCAGCACCATTTCGCCGCGCCGCACAGGCGCTTCCAGCAGTTCATCGCGGCCCCCCAGCACTTCCTTGATATCGAGGTCGACGCGCCCATCCTGGGCCACCAGCCGCAGCGCGCCCTCGTCGACCGCCTGCAGCAAGGATGCATGGCAAATACCGGGATAGCTGCACAACGCATTGCAGATGCGGGCGCCCATCCGTTCCATTTCTTCCGAACCGTAGAGTGCACGCTGCAAGCTGCGCTGGATCGCCAGCAAGTCATTCAGGTCCGCTTCCAGGTCCAGCAAATGCTGCTGGGCCGACGCCTTGGTGTTGGCGGCAGGCGCCAGCAGCGCGGCCACGGCTTCGCTGAGGTCGTCCGGTGCGATGGGTGTGATGCGATAAGCCAGCGGTCCTTGCGCCATCAGCTCAGCCATGGTCGAGGAGCGGGTGTAGGGGCACAGCACCAGCACCGGCGCGCCGGCGCGGCTACGCACCAGCGCCGCCAGCTCATTGCCGGCCGCCATCGCAGGGCCATCGAGGTCGATGATGAGCAGGGAAATCTTGTTATGCGCCATCGCATGGCGTGCGCTGGCAATGCTGTCCGCAGTCAGCAAGCGATCGAACGACTCAGCGCAAGCGGTCATGAATTCCTGGCGTCGCGCAGGATCGGGATGGAGGAAAAGGCCGGTACGGTGACGTCGGCCCGCAGCAGTAGGCATTGGGTTAGTTTGCCACAAGTTCACTGCAGACAACATCCCTATTTATGTGTGGGAGCGCACGGTTAGCAACGTTGCTGCGGCGAATACTGGACTTCCGAGCACAGGAGGAAGTCATGGGCAATTCGCAACAAAAGACTGGCGCGGGCAGCGAACAGCGCACCGTCCAGCAAGAACAGGACCAGCGCGACGCGGCCAAGCCAAAGGCCGAGGAGCAGAAACAGCCGGCACAGGCCGGGACGCACGAATTCCCGGCGCCGCCGCTGCCCGGGCAGCACCTGGAAAAGCCCGGCCTTGAACACCAGATGCAATTGAAGCCGCAATTCATGGCGCCCGGCTATTGCGGCAGCGGCAAGCTCGCCGGCATGGCTGCCGTGATTACGGGCGGCGACTCCGGCATCGGACGCGCGGTCGCAGTGCTGTATGCCCGCGAAGGCGCGGATGTCGCGCTGGTCTACCTGGCCGAGGAACAGCAGGATGCGGACGAAACCAGGAAATACATCGAGGCCGAAGGGCAGCGCTGCCTCCTGATTCCAGGCGATGTACGCGACCCTGCCTTCTGCCGCCATGCCATCGACGAAGTCCTGCGGGGCTTCGGCAAGGTCGACATCCTGGTCAACAACGCCGCCTTCCAGGAGCATGCCGGCTCGCTCGAGGACTTGTCGGAAGAGCGCTTCGATCTGACCATGAAGACCAATATCTACGGCTACTTCCACATGGCAAAGGCGGCGCTGCCGCATATGAAAAGCGGCAGTTCGATCCTGAATACCGGCTCGGTGGTAGGCCTGCGCGGCTCGAAAAAACTGCTGGACTACTCGACCACCAAGGGCGCGATCCACGCCTTCACGATGTCGCTGGCATCCAACCTGCTCGAGAAAGGCATCCGCGTCAACGCGGTGGCGCCCGGTCCGGTGTGGACGCCCCTGAACCCGGCCGACCAGTCGCCCGACAAGATCAAGGAATTCGGCGCGCAGACCGATATGCATCGCCCTGCGCAGCCGGAAGAGATTTCGCCGGCCTTCGTCTTCCTGGCAGCGCCTTCGTGCGCCAGCTATATCACCGGTATCGTCTTGCCGATCACCGGCAGTATCGGAGAGTAAAGATGGCACGAGCACTCTGGAAAGGCGCAATCAGTTTCGGCTTGGTGCACATCCCGGTGGAGTTGCACAAGGCGGTGGAGTCGCACGACCTTGACCTGACCATGCTGGACAAGCGCGACTTCTCGCCGATCGGCTTCAAGCGCTACAACAAGGGCACCGGCAAGGAAGTCACCTGGGACAATATCGTCAAAGGCTACGAGTATTCGGATGGCGAGTACGTGGTGCTCAGCGACGAAGACTTGCGGCTGGCGAACCCGAAGGCGACGCAGACCATCGACATCATGGCCTTCGTCGATGCTGATTCAGTGCCGCTGACGTTCTATGAAACGCCCTACTACCTCTCGCCCGGACGCGGCGGCGACAAGGTTTACGCCCTGCTGCGCCAGACACTGAGCAAGGCGGGCAGGATTGCGATTGCGACAGTCGTGATCCGCACGCGGCAGCACCTTTGCGCGCTGGTCTCGGTCGGCGACGGCATCATCATGAACACGCTGCGCTACGCGACCGAAATCCGCAATCCCGAAGACCTCAAGCTGCCGGGCGATTCCGGCATCACCGACAAGGAGCTGAAAATGGCCCTGTCGCTGGTCGAGGAAATGAGCGAAAAGTGGAATCCCAAGGGATACCACGACACTTACCGCGAAGACGTGCTCAAGCTGGTCGAGAAAAAGGTCAAAGCCGGACAGACCCACACGCTGACCGAGCCGACTGGCGAAGCGCCGGTGCCGAAAGCCAGCAACGTGGTCGACCTGGTCGCCCTGCTGAAGCAAAGCCTTGGATCGAAAGGCCGCACGGCAGCCCCTGCTGACGAGGAGGAAGACGAGGAAGAGGCAGCGCCACGCGCACCGCGCGCGCGTCGCAGTACCAGCACAGGCGCAAGCAAGACCCGCAGCTCAAGTTCCTCGCGCTCTACGTCATCGGCGAAACCCGCCGCCAAGCGCACCAGCGCAGCCAAGTCCGCCGCCAAAACAAGCAGCCCCCGTCGAAAAGCCGCCTGAACACAGTTCGCAAGTCAGCGGCCAACAAAAATCGGGTCTGACCCTTGGGTCAGACCCCGATCGCACGTTGCCGCGTGCCGTAACAGGCTCCCCAGTTACTCGACAGCCCCGATCGCCTTCATCGCCGGCGCCAGGCCAACGGCGGCCTTCGCATAATCCGCCCACGGCGCATTGCCGACATCCAGCCGCGTATGCGCGGTTGCAACCGTCCAGTGATCGCCGCCGCGCAAGGCGGCTAGTTCATCCCAGGCCACAGGCACCGAAATCCCAAGCCCGGGCCGCGCGCGGGCCGACCACGCGGCCACGGTGGTCGCGCCACGCCCATTTCGCAGGTAGTCAATGAAGATTTTGCCAACCCGGTTCTTCGGCCCGCTCTTGAAGGCGAACCTGTCCGGCAGCGTCGTCGCCATGTGCTCCACCACCTGCTTGCTGAAGGCTTTCACCGTATCCCAATCGTAGTACGGCTTGATCGGCACCACCACGTGCAGCCCCTTGCCGCCGCTGGTCTTGAGGAAGCACGGCAGCCCCAGTTCATCCAGGAAGGCATGCACCAGTTGCGCCGCTTCCTGGATCTGCGACCATTCGACGCCGCTGCCGGGGTCGAGGTCGAACAGGATGCGGTTTGGTTTCTCGTAAGTGCGGCCGAACGCGTTCTGCGTGTGGAATTCGATCACATTGAACTGGGCGGCCGCCAGCAGGGCCTGGGTGGTGGCCACTTCCAGCATCGGCGGGTGGTCGGGGTCTAGCTCGCGGGGAAACTCCTTCAGTCCACGCAGCTTGCTGACATCGGCGTGCTTCTGGAAAAACAGCTCGGAGCCAACACCTTCCGGTGCGCGCAGCAGAGCCACGGGGCGCCCCTTGGTGTGCTCCAGCATCAAGTCGGCGACCAGGGCGTAATAGCGCACCATGTCGATCTTCTTCATGCCGCTGGCCGGGTCGACCAGCCGGTCCGGATTGGTGACTTTGAGTGAGGCGGGCAGTTTGCTTTGCACGGTTTCCTCCTCCACGTGGGCTGGCACTTCGCGACTGATTTCACCGGCCTTTTTATCCTTGCGCAGGCCCTGGAATACGGAATGACGGATCGACCCGCCGCGCGTCCATTCGCCGAAGCTGACTTCCGCCACGAGCTGCGGCTTGACCCAGTGCGCCTTGCGGGCAATGGCCTTGCTGGCGGCGAATGGGCTTTCTTCTGCCTTCAGGCGCTTCAGCTTGTCCGCAAGATCGCGCAGGGTCTTGTCATTGAAACCCGTGCCGACGTTGCCGGCGTAATGCAGCTCGCCATCCTTGCCATAGACGCCGAGCAGCAGAGAACCGATCCCGGTGCGGCTGCCCTGCGGGTCAGTGTAGCCGCCGATGACGAACTCCTGCCGCTGCGCGCATTTGAGCTTGATCCAGTCACGCGAACGACGCTCGGTGTAGGTAGAGTCGCGGCGTTTACCGATGACGCCTTCAAGCCCCATCTTGCAGGCAGCGGCCAGCATTTCGTCGGGAGAAGCCTGCAGGACGGCGCTCAGGCGCACCGTGTCGCCCTTGACCTTGGCCATTGCCGCCTCCAGCCTGGCGCGGCGCTCATCGAGCGGCAGGCCGCGCAAGTCCTCACCGCCAAGGTAAGGCGCATCGAACAGGAAGTAGACGATATCCTTCGCACGCTGGCCATCGAAGGCTTGCTGCAACAGGCCGAAATCAGGGCGCCCCTCTTCGTTGTGGACCACGATTTCGCCGTCGTACCAGCCGTCCGGCAGCCTGGCCTTGGCCAGCGCTGCACGCAACGGTTCGAGCTTGTGCGTCCAGTCGTTGCGGTTGCGGGTATGCAGGGTGATGTCTCCGTCTTCGATGCGGGCCAGCAGTCGGTAACCGTCGTATTTGACTTCGAACAGCCAGTCTTCGGGTGTCGACGGCGGACCGTCGACCAACGTCGCCAGCTCCGGTTCAAGCTCCGCAGGCAGGCGTTTGATGCGCGGCGCCGCCGCGCGCTCGGCGACCGGCGCCGCAGCCGCTGCGCCAAGCGATTTGACGCTGTCAGGCATTTCATCGACGACGCTGAACTCAGCGGCAGGACGCACGTATTCGTCCTTCTCCTTGATCAGCAGCCACGGCTCTTTGTCCTCGCCTTTACCGCGCATGCGAACCAGGGCCCAACGGCCGTGCATCTTGTGGCCGTGCAGGTTGAACACCAGCTTGCCCGCCCGGTAGCCCTTGCGCGGGTCGTCGACCGGCTCCCAAGTGCCGCGGTCCCAGATGATTACCTTGCCAGCGCCGTACTGTTTTTCGGGAATGGTGCCTTCGAACTCGTTATACGAAATCGGATGGTCCTCAACGTGCACCGCCATGCGCTTGTCATGGGTGTCGTAGCTGGGGCCTTTCGGCACGGCCCAGCTTTTCATCGTGCCGTCGAGCTCCAGGCGGAAATCGTAGTGCAGGCGACGCGCCCAGTGTTTCTGGATAACGAAGGCCAGCCGCCCCCGTCCAGGCTGGCCTCCCCCTGCGGGTTCCGGCGTAATGCTGAAGTCCCGCTTCGCCTTGTAACTCTTGAGTGCGTCCTTCATGTAAGCACTGTACGGGCAGCGCCGCGCCGGCACGGTTATCTGCCGCACTTTGTAAGCAGTTTTGGCAGATGTAACCATGTGTAAAGGCCGTCAACTAGCGCGGCTTTGGCATCGTTTTTAGGCTCAGTGACACGGCAATAGTGCACGACACCCCAAACGATTTACCCAATTCTCTCCGAGGAGCTTGACCATGAAGAAGACCATCGCCACCCTGATCGCCGGCCTGTT
This sequence comes from Pseudoduganella sp. R-43, assembly GCF_049913255.1. Taxonomy (NCBI): domain Bacteria; kingdom Pseudomonadati; phylum Pseudomonadota; class Betaproteobacteria; order Burkholderiales; family Oxalobacteraceae; genus Pseudoduganella; species Pseudoduganella sp. R-43. Next base: position 3,224,909 of record NZ_CP183988.1, on the reverse strand, counting down.
CGCAACCGCTGCCTTCGCCCAAGCCCCGGCTGCCGGCGGCCACGCAGCCAAACCTGCCGCTGCCCCGATGCCTGCTGCTACCGCAGCCGCTCCGGCAACGCCAGCAACTCCAGCTGTTCCAGCTACCCCGGCGGTTCCTGCTGAAAAAGGCAGCAAGGCGACTCCTGCAACTCCTGCTACCCCAGCCGTAGCTGCGACCCCAGCCTCCTCGGCCACCGCTGCCGCCCCGGCCGCATCGCACGAGCACTCCAGCGCCACCAAGGAAGTGAAAAAGACCAAGCACTCCAAAAAAACCGCTGCATCCAAAGAAGTAGCCGCTGCCAAGGAAGCCGCACCGGCTAAGTAATCCACGCCGCCGATTCCCCAGCCGCCAGCGCGCCTCCCGAATCCGCCTCCAAACCGGAATGGCGCGCTGGCCGAGCGGGGACCAATCGCGGCATCTTTCTCCCGGCCTGGCAGGGTTCTCCGCTGACCAGGCGGGCTTTTTTGCCCCTACCCTGCTGGGCACTGTCTCATTGGCATTCGTTGACAACCGATACGGGCAATCCTTTGAGGCCTCGTACTAGTGCCAATTTTTGTTTAAATCTGGGCGATTCGAATCGAACCTTATTCCTTTACGGAAGAACGGAAAGTTGGTAAACCCATTCGTACCCACTGGAATTACATGGTGGCGCATCTCCATCCGAACTTCCGGTAACTATCGAGACTTCTTTTCCTGCGGCTAGCGCCGTCAATGCAATTGCCAACATTTGCTTCCTTTGAGCAGAAACATTATCTCCTTCGCTGATGACGAAAAACGGTGATGGGCCGCATCCATGCCATGAAGCTCCCTGAAACCTTATTAGCGTTTGGTTCCCATGAACAACTTTAATCTCTGCAATCTTGTCCTTCTGAGACCAAGCGTATGCGTTTGAAGTGAAAAGGGATGCAGCTAACGCATAGCAGTAGAACGCGTTTCTCAATTTTAATACTCCCATTGTTGGCTAACGTTTAACTTGAGATAACTGGCGCGCACTGCGCGTCCAGTTCATTGGAGGGTTGGATGCAGCACTGCGCGGACGAAGAGATGCCGAGGACCTGTCAGGAATTTTGTGTGCCGGGGTCGCGGTTAATTAATTGATCGCGTTGGTAAAGCGTTCCCCAAACAGGATGGCAAATTGATTGGCGGCCATCTTCCAGGTCCGCTGCGGCATCTTCCAATCTTTTTCGATATTGCGCAAGGCCAGGTACAGCAATTTCGTCGCTGCCTCGTCGTTCGGGAAGTGCCCGCGATTCTTGACGATCTTCCGCAAGCGCATGTGCAGGCTCTCAATGGCGTTCGTTGTGTAAATGATTGAGCGTACTTCGGGCGGGTAGGCAAAGAAAGGGATCACCTGCTCCCACTGGCGGCGCCACATGGCCACCACTGTCGGGAAACGCTGGCCCCAAGGGCCTGCTGCAAAGGCGTCTAGCGCCGCCGCAGCCGCGTCAGCGTTGGCAGCCTGGTAGATTGGCTTAAGCGCCGCTGCAAGCTCTTTACGGTCCTTCCACGACGCCAGCGTCATCGAGTTGCGAATCAGGTGCACGATGCAGGTCTGGATATGCGCCTGCGGGAACACTGCCTCAATCGCTTCGGGGAAGCCGCGCAGGCCGTCAACGACGGCAATCAGAATGTCTTCCAGACCACGATTACGCAGCTCGTTAAAGACTTTCAGCCAGAACTTGGCGCCTTCTGTTTGTTCGATCCAAAGGCCCAGCACTTCCTTGCGGCCATCGGCCCGAATGCCCAGCGCCAGGTACACGGCCTTGTTCTTGACGGTGCCCTCATCGCGGATCTTCAGGCGCAGTGCGTCAAAGTAGACGATTGGGTACATCGCTTCCAGTGGGCGTTGCTGCCACTGCGCCACTTCGTCCATGACCTCGTCGGTGATAGTAGAGATCAGGTCAGGCGACACCTCGGTACCATACAGCTCCAGCAGGTGCGCCTGGATTTCGCGAACCGTCATGCCACGGGCATACATGCCGATTACATGGTCGTCAAAACCCGGCATACGGCGTTGGTGCTTGGCGACCAACTTGGGCTCGAAACTGGAAAGACGGTCACGCGGGATCTCTAGTTCCAGCTCGCCGCCTGGTGCCAGCACGGTCTTGCGGCTCTTTCCATTTCGGTGGTTCTTGGCGTCGCCTTCGGTGGCGAGATGGTGGGTCAATTCAGCCGTCAGCATGCGCTCGGCCAGCATTTTCTTCAGCTGGCCGGCAAGGCCCGATTCACCCAGAATGGACTCGGCGTCCTTGTTCTCGACCTGGGCCAGCAACTGGTCGATCAGTTCAACGGGGAGTGGATACTGCTTCTTTGTCTTTGGCTTCTTAGTGGTCATTACGTCGGTCATGGACAATCCCTTTCGGTATTATTTCATGACCCCGGATTCACACTAAAATTCTGACAGGCTCGATGCCGAACGCTCAAATTCAAAATGTCGCCTCGCCCCATCCGAAGATCATTTAAAAAAACACAAGATGTTATCGCAATACGCCAGCCTTTGTCGAAGCAAAATTCAAGGCTACTGACCGACAGCACCTGCAAGACCTGAGTAAGCGTCCAGCCCTACCACCTGTAATTTCCAGCTGAACGGTTCAATACTCCTGTCTTTTTGGGAGGCAGGAATGTCGGGACAAGATAAACGGCAACTGTGGCAAGAACGGTTAGACGCATGGCGAGCCAGCGGCGAATCGATGCGTAGTTTTTCGGCTCGCCAAGGCTGGGCACCGCGCCAATTGGCATGGTGGAAGAAGCGCCTGGCAGAAGCAGCGGCTGAACCGATGCCGCTGCTGCCGGTAAAACTGAAGGCAGTCGTGGCAGCCGGCCCGATTCGCCTTGCCGGCCCGAATTGGTCGCTCGATTTGCCCAGCACCACGCCAGCAGCGTGGCTGGCAGAATTGCTGCGCAGTCTGTGATGCAGTTGCAGGCGAACGCGGTCTGGCTGGCCACACAGCCGGTTGACATTCGCGCCGGAATTGACCGGCTGTCGCTGCATGTGCAGCAGGCGCTTGGCAAGGCCCCTTGCGATGGCACGGCCTACGTCTTTGCCAACCGGCGCCACACGCGCCTGAAGGTAGTGTGCTGGGACGGCAACGGCGTGTGGATGTGCGTGCGACGCCTGCATCGCGGCCAGTTCGTTTGGCCGCAAGCCGGTGACACCAGTTGGGAGCTGACGGTCGAACAATGGCAATGGCTGGTGGCCGGTGTGGACTGGCAGCGCTTGTCGGCACCGGCGCCGTTGCAATGGTGTTTGTGAAGCGGTACGTATACTGTTTTGCTTGTGGGCGCTGACTGCGCCCAGTAGACTGTGCCCCCATGAATCTGCTCGACGAACTGGCCCGCAATAACACCGACCCGGCACTGGTCGCGCAGGTGCGCGCGTTGATGGACCAGGTGGCGCAGCAAGGCCAGGCAATCGGCGAGAAGGATTTCAAGATCAAGGCACTGACTCACGAGTTGGCCTACTACCGCCGCATTCAGTTTGGCAAGAAGAGCGAAGCCTTGACCGGCGAGCAGCGCGAGCTATTTGAGGAAACGGTCGATGCCGATCTGGCCGCCATGGAAGACGAATTACAGGGTTTGCAGGGCAAGGCGCCTGCGCCGCCTCGCAGCAACGCCGGCCGCAAAGCGTTGCCGCCTGAATTGCCGCGCTTTCAGCACCGTCATGAACCGGAATCTTGCCAGTGCGAGGCGTGTGGCCGTGAACTGGTGAAGATCGGCGAAGACATCAGCGAGCAGCTGGATGTTGAACCGGCGCGTTTCTTCGTGCATCGCCATATTCGCCCGCAATATGCTTGCCGAGGCTGCGAAATGATAACGGCGGCGCCGGTTCCGCCAGCGGTGATCGATGGCGGCATGGCCGCGCCTGGCCTGCTGGCCTGGGTGGCGGTCAGCAAATTCGCTGATCATCTGCCACTGTACCGCCTGGAACAGATCGCGGCGCGCCAGGGTGTTCCGCTGGCACGCTCCACGCTGGCCGAGTGGGTGGGCAAACTGGGCGTGGCGCTGCAGCCACTGAGTGAGCGCCTGGCCGAACTGCTGCGGCAGCGGCCATGTCTACATGCCGACGAAACTCCGGTGCGGCAGCTCGATCCCGGCCAAAGAAAAACCAAGCACGCGTACCTGTGGGCGTATCGATCCAACGCGCTCGACGAAGGACCGCCCATCATCGTGTTCGACTACCAGACCGGCAGGGCTGGCAGTCACGCGCGCGCTTTCCTTGAGGGATGGCGCGGCCATCTCATGGTGGACGACTATGCAGGCTACAAGGCGCTGTTTGCCGACGGCGTCACCGAACTGGCATGCCTGGCGCACATTCGCCGAAAATTCTTTGAGCTGCATGCTACCAACGGCAGCCCGATTGCAGCGGAGGCGCTGCGCCGCATCGCGATCCTATATGCCGTTGAACAGCAGGCCGCAGGCCAGCCGGCGGCGGTTCGCTTGCAACCTCGCCAGCAATTGGCGTTGCCAGCACTGACGGAACTGCAAGCATGGCTGCAAAGCACCCAGAAAACCGTGGTAACAGGCAGCGGCACCTGCAAAGCCATCGAGCATGCACTCAAGCGCTGGCCAGCTGTCATGCGCTACATCGAACACGGCGCGCTACCGATCGATAACAACGCCGTCGAAAATGCGATTCGGCCAATCGCAATCGGCAAAAAGAACTGCCTATTTGCTGGCTCGGAGCGCGCCGGCCGACGCGCTGCCGCCATTCAAACTTTGCTTGGTACTGCCAAGCTCAATGGACTCGACCCGCTGCATTGTAAGCGTCCGTTCAATACCGTATTGAATGAAGCGCCTACTTCCCTGATGATGTGAACACACCGCTGGGAAGCGGCGTGTAGTTAATTGGAAGGTGCGAGCTGCGCCGCGCAGTTCCAAGGCAGGAACTCGTTAACGCGGTTGACGGGGTGGTCGGCGATGTGGGCCAGCACATAGCGCAGCCAAGCTTCGGGGTCGACACCGTTTAGCTTGGCCGTGCCGATCAGCGCATAAATGGCGGCTGCGCGTTCGCCGCCGCTGTCTGCACCGGCAAACAGGTAGTTGCGGCGACCCAGGGCAACGCCGCGCAGGGCGTGCTCTGCGGCCGAGTTGTCGATCTCGATCTGGCCATCATCGCAATAGCGGGTCAGCGCTGGCCACAGCTTGAGCGAGTACGTGATGGCAGCGGCCGTGTCGGACTTGTTCGACAAGGTGGTGAGCGTGGCGCGCAGCCAGCGTTCAAGATCGTCCAGCAAGGGGCGTGCGCGCAGCAATCGAGCGTCGCGCCGCAGATCCGGTGGCTGGCCCTGGATCTCGGCTTCAATGGCATAGAGCGCGCCGATACGCCGCAACGCCTCGGTGGTCACGGTCGATGGCCGTGCCACATGCAGGTCATGGAATTTGCGTCGCGCGTGCGCCCAGCACGCGGCTTCGCGTACCTGGCCGCTGTCGAAGATGGCATCGAAGCCGGCATACGCATCGGCCTGAAGGACGCCTTTAAATTGGGCCAGGTGGGTTTGCGGGTGGATGCCTTTGCGATCTGGGCTATAGGCAAACCAGACAGCCGGCGGCACCGCCGATGCGCTGGCACGATCATCGCGCACATAGGTCCACAGGCGTGCCGTGCGCGTTGTACCGTTTCCCGGTGCAAGCACCGGAATTGGGGTGTCATCAGCATGCAGCTTGGTGGCGGCAAATACGTGGCACCGAACCGCATCAACCAAGGGGCGCAGCAAGCTGCTAGCGGCGCCAACCCAATTGGCCAGCAGCGAACGATCCAACTCGATGCCTTCGCGCGCATAGATCACGCTCTGGCGATACAGCGGCAGGTGGTCAGCGTACTTTGCCACCAGCACGTGAGCCAGCAGGCCAGGGCCAGCAATCCCTCGTTGCACCGGCCGACTTGGCGCAGGTGCCTGCACGATGACGTCGCAGCAGCTGCAGGCCAGCTTCGGACGCACGTGGCGGACCACGCGGAAGCTGGCTGGCACATATTCCAACTGCTCCGATACATCCTCGCCAAGGTGGCGCAAGCCGCCGCCGCATGCCGGGCAGGCATCTACCTCCGGGGTATGCACGCATTCATCGCGTGGCAGATGATCTGGCAACGGCTTGCGCGCCGCCTTGCGGCGCGCTGGCGGGTTGGACTCTGGTTCGGCCTCTTCGGCGGCGCCCGTTTCAGCCTCCAGGTCTTCCAACTTCAACTCCAGCTGCTCGATCTGGCGTTCCAACTTTTCGGAACGGCGGCCAAACTGCATGCGCTGCAGTTTGGCGATCAACAGCTTCAGGTGTTCAATCTCTGCCGCGCGGGTGTCGAGCTGCGCCGTCAGGCGCTGCACTTGCTCGTCGCGCGCCAACAGCATTGCCTTCAGGGCGGCAATGTCGTCAGGGAGATCGGTGGCGGTCAGCATGCGTCTCAGTTTACGAGAATGCTGTCATGTTTACAAGGCCGACTGTGGGCGCCAAGTTCGCTCGGGCCGGCGCCAGTCAATGCCTTCCAGTAGCATCGACAACTGCGCCTGCGTCAGTGCCACACTGCCGCTGCTGGCCTGTGGCCAGATGAAGCGGCCATGCTCAAGCCGTTTGGCCAACAGGCACAAGCCGTCGCCGGTCCACCACAACAATTTGATCAAATCACCGCGCCGGCCACGGAACACAAACACGTGGCCGCTAAATGGATCTTCCGCCAGCGCGGTCTCTACCTTCGCAGCCAGGCCGTTGAATCCGCTGCGCATGTCGGTGGTGCCGGCCGCCAGCCAGACTTTGGTTCCCGCCGGTAGGCCGATCATCGCAGCACCCGATCCAGTATTTGCGCCAACGTAGAGGGATCTGCTTGACCGTCAATGCGCAATCTCACACGCCCAATCTCCAGCGTCATGGCACCGGTGTTGGGCTGTTCCGGCACTTGCGCTGTTGTTGGCGCCGCCAACATCACCGGCAGCAACGCAGCCTCCTGCGTTGACCCATCGGGCACCGGCAGTTCCGCCTCGAACAACTTGCGCCAACTGAATACCTGGTTTGCGTTCACGCCGTGTTCGCGCGCTATGCGAGCGACCGAGGCGTCAGGCTCCAAGGTCAACGCGACGAGCCTGCGCTTGAACTCAAGGGAATGGCGCCGGTATGTACCTCGCGGAGCGCGCTGAATGACTGGTTGAGAATTTGTGTCCATAATCAAATTTGTGGGCACAACTGCTGTGCCAAAATTCAATCATGGCTGGGACCTGCTAGACGGTCCAGACGGTGGTGACTGTACGCTTACGCCTCGTCGATCCATTCCTCGATTTCGGAGGGCGGCATATCGAAGGCACGACTGGCCTCGGCAACCGCCGTCTTTCCTTGGATGATTTCCGTCACCAGCGCCGCTTTGCGCTTCCCGCCCAGCGTTTTACTTCCTCTTCCATGACCATACTCACGTGATGTCCTTTCTGTATTATCACCTGAGCAGGAATTCACTCGGTCACTACACGAGATCGAGCACACAAAAACGAAAGTCCGGCACCCGCAGACCAATGGAATCTGCGAGCGCTTCCATAAGACCATCCTGCAGGAGTTTTACCAGGTAGCTTTTCGGCGAAGGATCTACCGGAGCATCGATGAACTGCAGGTGGACGTCGATGAATGGCTTCGCTACTACCACAACGAGCGCACGCATCAAGGCAAGATGTGCTGTGGCCGTCGATGTAAACTCTAATTGACGGAAATGAGACATGGCGCGATAAAATCGTCGCACCGAACGACGGAATTTGATCTGACAGCGCCGACGTCCAATCCGGGTCACTGTCCGATCAGATCGCGACCACTACACATAATCCGATCAAAATCTAACATGGCCGAATCAATAAGATTGAATGAGTGATTTGGTCTCCAAACAATCGAAACATACGAAAACGTATATCATGCCGCAGTCATCGAGTATGAACTCATCATTAATCGAATCGAGCTGAGCATAAAAACTCATAGTTTTTCCGCATGAGCACACTGGAGCAGTGTCGTTCTGTATGAAGTCTGGCTCACCTCCCAAACGGTGACGCTTTCCAATATCATCGCCAGCCCATTTAAAAGGAGGCAAGGTTCGGGCCTCCTCATTCAATGGCTCAGGCACCAATTTAAAAGGTGGGATTTTTCGCATATAAGTAAGTTATTGTTTATAGGGGTGAATTGGAAGATGCGCGATATTGTAATCAACCATCATTTGACCCAGTTTCTGATAGACCTGTGCTGCAGTCGCGTTTGGATTTTTGGCAATCCAATCCGCCCACTGTGCATTCCACCCCCCAGGCATATTTCCTAAACCTTTGCGGTGCAATCCAGTCTGGTGCGACAACTCACTGATTGTAACTGTGTGTTGATGAATATTAATTTTAAGTTTTGCAAAGAAGCTCTTAAACTGCTGTGGCAAAAGATGGTGGTCATGCATCACTGCTGGGGCAGGAAGCCTTGCCAAGCTTGAGACTGCCTGCGCCCCAAATTTGCAAGTGTTGTTGCAATTATGAACAAACGCCTTTTGTTTCCCGGCAAAGAATGTGTGGAAGTCTGCAACCGTAAAGTTATACGTAGTTTCACTGCGCCCCACCATTTCAAGTGAAACGACGAGCAGTGATCCTGCATCAAGATTCGCCAAGACCATGCCAGGCTGCAGATTCTCTGCATCTACCCAACCTTGGCCTTCAACCCAATAAGGATGATTGTCAGTCACCTCCATCGCTTCGAGCTTACCACTAACGTCACGAGTAGTCAGCTTAAAGAGAGGCTTGGGCTGCGTGATCATTAGCTGTGTTACCGGCTTTAACTTCGTTTCCCCACTATCGGGATTCCTCGCATAAACAAGTTGCCCTACCTTGATTTCCTCGATCGGAATCATTCCCGCTTCGGTTGCGATAGGTGTCCCAGCCGGGAAACAGCAACAAGCTTGAACTGCAGTTTCAGCTGCCAACCCAAATCTGCCCAGTCTTAGAGCGAGGCCTGTGGATGAGCCGCCTCCTGGCCAAGCGGGCAAGACCTTATCGAAGATGAATTCTCCAAGTGTTTCGTTCGAGTTCTTCGTGTCGCGCCATCCAGCCTTAAATTCCTGCCCCATAGTGCTAATGAACTGTCCGAAAGCGCTTTGTTCAAAACGGGAGGCAATTCCACCACTACCAGCATAAGTCGGGCTTTGAACAGTCATGCTCGTGACATCCTTCGGTGCCTTACCGGCCTTCGATGGATCGGGCGCAGCTGGCGTTGCCGGACCAGGAAGGGGAGACGGTTTCGGATCATTCCTTATGGCGCTATAGTTAAATTGGAAGCACCAAGTGCTGCAATTCGTACTTCCGGACCCGCTAGTCGGCTGCCAAGGATTGTTATAGGCGACCTGCCAAACTTGACCGTAAACAGGGTCAAATCCTGTGGGATCAGTATAGGCCAGCGGATTATTAATCACATAACTATACCGATTAAGTGATTGTCCATTAAATGGATCCGTCACATGCGGATCGGCGCTGAGGAAGCGCGCTGTATTTGGGTCGTAAACCCGTCCATTCATGTGCACCAAATCAAGCTGATCCAGCATTTCATGCCCGGTATACCCGCTGGTATCGGGCATCCCATTGAGAGAAATGGGCATCCCGGCTTCATTCAAACGACGCCACTTGCCCCACACATCGTAAGACATGCGCTCTTTAACCGCGCCCCTGATGTCGGTCAAAGCAACAGTACTTCCCAGATGATCGACATGCGACCAAAGCAATTCGGTTGCAGCGTTCGGACGGTCGATCTCCAGACCAATTCCAGCAGGCCAATAAGTTTTCACCGTGTTTCCGTTCGCCGACGCGACGACCTCTTGGGGGCCTGCGTAAATGACATCTCCACTTTCGCCGCGATCCTGTCGTGTGCGTTGGCGCTCCGGGCCATAGGCAAACTTGCTCCAGTGTCCTGCCGCATCCGAAATCTTAGCCGGCATATCAAAGTCGGTCCATTCAGTTGTACGGCCAGCGCCAACCAAGACATTGCCGTTATCGTCGTAATTGAATGCACCTAACCCAGTGATGTTCGTCACTGCGTGCGGTTGCTTAACACCGTTGCCCCCAGGCGGATAGCTGTAGGTTCCTAAACCAGACTTGCTTGCAATGCTCCCATCGTCGTTATAGGTATAGCTTTGCTCTTGCGAAAGCACTTTACTGGATTTGACGCGATTTAAATTATCGTAAGAGAAGTCCTCGATGAAGCCAGCGTTCTCCCAATACTGCACACGCTTCTTAACATTACTTAGCTTGTCGTATTCGTACGAAACTTCCGTGCGACGGACGCCACCAGCACTGGTCTGGATAGAGGTCAACGTGCCAGTGTAGTCATTGAACGCTTTGGTTTCGATCAATCCATTGCCGAGCTTGGCCTCCCTCAGTCGATTCGCAGCATCTTGCTTGTTCACCTTCCAAAGCTCGAGGTCCCCACGCATTACGCGCTCGATGTAGCCCCATCCGTTGTAAAGCATATCGAAGCGCTTGGCAGTGTCGGCATTGCGCTGATATACCTGAGCCTTTGGTCGGCTCCAATCGTCGTATTCTGTTTTCTGCACATAGGTGCCGTCAGTGAGCCATTGCGTCACTTGTTTTGGCCGCGCCAATTCGTCATATTCATACGTGCGCCTGTAACCATCCTTGTTCGCGCCGACATATGCTTCAGCCAATTGGCCGATGCCGTTTGGTGCAGTGTCATAGATCCAATGACTTTCCAAATCAAATGAATAGCGCCCCGTCACACGGTCCAACATGTCGTACTCAGTACGTGTAGAGCGGCCCTTCCCTCGTTGGTTTGGCGATACTTCTTGCCACACTCGTCCCAATGCATCGACATCGTAGTGGATCCAACCCAGATCGGGGTCATTCAAATCCGTCTTACGGCCCAAGCGGTCATACGAGATCGTCGTTACGTTGCCAAGCGGATCAGTCACGCTGGCCAAGTCACCAAATGGACTATAGGTGTAGGTGGTTGACTTTCCGTTCGCGTCCTTAACCGACCGTATTTGACCAACCACATCCCTCTCGACGGTGCGCGAATACGTCATCGGATTGGTCTGAATCGTTTTATAGCCAACGTATTGCGTCTTGTTGACGGTTTCTGTTCCAGTCTCGTCCTGGCCGTAAACAAACTCCACGCGTCCCAATCCATCGTAAGCAAAACGTTTATCCAAATAACGCTGCTGATTGAGGTAGGTCGGTTGATACGTTCTTTCCAGGCGACCTTGAGAGTCATATTCTTTATCGGCGCGGATACGCGTACCGTCAAAGCCCCAAGTTTCAGCGGTAAGTACACGACCTTGAGCATCTGCATAGGCCAATAAAGGCGCATCAGTTCTATTGGCACCGTTGAAAGCATCCGTTATCTGAACAACTTTTGCGCCGCCAGGGCAGTCGCCCAAGCAACGCTTAAAGTAGCTCTGAACACGAGAGCCATTCTGGTCGTTGATTGTCGTTTTAATACGACCAAACCCATCCGGCACAGCACTAATCGATAGGCCGTTTGGGCCTTTCAGGCTGATGATGGCGCCAGTTCCGCCATCAAAACCAATGGTCTTCTGCTGGCCGAGCGCGTTCTTGACGGTCAAAGGGAAACGTCCTTTGCTCTCGTAATCGATGTCGCTAAGCACACGCGTTAGCGTCTGGTTCGAATGCTTCCAAGTCTGTTTGGTCTGCTTCACCAGACCGAACGTATTGCCCGTTCGGATGTAATCCGTCACAACACGGTAGCGGTCGCCTTCATCCCCCGCAGCATCGGGTTCGGTCGTCACTTTGCTAAGCAGGCCGTTAGGATCAAAGGCATAAGCAACTTTACGCGCCTCGCTAGTTTTCACACCCGCGACTGTACTTGATTGTGTCCGAGTAACTGAATCTGGCAATCCGATCAGCCACTTCGTTGCATTGTCTTGGTACGTGGTAGCGATCGTCGTAACGAACTCGTTGCCACCTCCACTACTCACAATTTTTTGGAGTTTAAGATTGCCATAGCTAGCGGCCGGTGTTTCCTCATAGGTGTTCGTTGTCGTGACTGTTCCAAGCTCTTGGCCGTACCAATCTCTTCGCGTTATGGCGCTTTCGCCTACATACGGAAACACGGTGCGAGCGCCGTTCGCATACGTGATTGTTTGGGACTTTAACGTATTCTTCTCTTCCGCCAATGCATTGTTGACCCGGCTGGACACCCATTTCGTTTCAACCTGCCCAATATGCGGCCAAATTTGTGAGTAAAGGCTGTCGGTTTGGATGCCATTTTCGACGTCCGTTGTTTTCACCCTGCCAAAACCCAGAACCCCACGACCTTGAAGGTTGATAGCTGGGGCTGAGTACTGATAAGTGTAGCTTCGCGAAACGGACGCTCCATTGCCATGCGTCGAGCGCTTGACAAGCTTTCCACTGAATGGCGACTGTGGTTGCGGATAGGGCCTGTCGTTTGTCGACCGGTTATCGTAACCCTGCTCTTCATACACCACAGAGTCTACGGCCCCTAGACCGTTCGTGACGCGATGAATTCGGTCAAGCGCTTGACCTGCGGGCGCAATATCCACAGGTGCATACACTTCCCATCGCCCATCTTCTACCCAGACATTGTTAACATATTTGCCAGAACGATACTTCACCAACTGTGAACGTCCTGTTCCCAGTAGATCCATGAAATAGAACTTATCTTCAGCCGTCACCTCGGGATCGATGTACTTGCCTAAAGGAAGGCCTGGACCCGCCCAATCCGTGCAAACCATGGACGCGTCAGACTTATCGGCTGCGGTCGAATCACCGGTAAGCCGGCACATTTGAAGTTGCCCCGATCGCGTCGCGATGCCGTCCACCATTGACTGTTTTTCGACCAGTATTCCTGGCATGCCGTCGCCGACAAAATTGCCAACGGAGTGAATCACAGAATAGCCCGTATCGCCCGGAGTCTCGGTGCGTGCGCCGCTGAATTTTCTGCGCACGTCGCAATCCAGTGATCGACCAGTGGACAAACAAACCGTAGTTTCAATTCGGTTGTACTTAAACCAGTCCTTAGTCTCGATATATCCAAATATGAGGCTGTTGTACCCCGAACCGTTAAAGTCAGCGGACAGACCGCCGCCCCGATATGGCCAATCAAACTGGTAATACGACGGGCACCATGCTCCCTGCACTGTGCAGGAGATCTCAGGATATACGTAGTCGGCGACCTGCGCGAGACGCTCCCCTGGCTTGCGGAACCCGGTAATTGCAACGCGCGGAGCAAGATTGGCCCAATATGGCTGTTGGATAGGATTCCCATTCTGATCGCGCTCAACATACATTGGTGCGGTCCACCGGGTATCATAAGGCTTACCCACGCCTGCGTAATCGACCATCTGCGTAAAGGCAACGTAGTCTCGCTGAGTGAAGCTCGCCGAGTTTGGATCACTAAATGTACTATTAAGTACCCGTTTAGGAGGGTCCGAGTCCTCCACACAAGAACTGCCAGTGCAAAGGTAAGCTTTGCCATTTGCATTGATTGGCGTGTAGTGTGAGGGGCGACCATCGCCGGTAACGTCCACTACGTAGGGCATTGCGCCGATTACGTTTTCGCCTTTGGCGGCCAAACTGCCATCGCAGTTGAAAACGAACTTCGAGACTCCCACCGAAAGCCTCTCTAGCCGAGCGAGCGGAGAAATACAAATCTTGGTCCCACTTGGCGTTGCGACCAGAATATCGGGCGCGCCATTGCCGTCAAAATCGCCAATTTCAAGTACAGCAAATGGTTCATCTGTACTCAGGCCATACATATACTTTGCAAAGCCGGCACTTAGGGAGCCACTATTGTGGTAGTACGCGTACTCCTTAAACAATGTACCGGGGGGAAAGGGATTTGCAACCGTTGCCATGTCAAATCCCGTCCCACTTGGCAACGGCGAGGCTTTGCGTTTCTCAAGAACGTCCGTCGCACCGTCGTTATTAAAGTCCGCGAAGGCGAAATAGTCGGCATGGTTAAGTGAGGCAGGATAATCGAGCCTCTGGTTTGTTGTCAGGATCGGCGCCCCGGCCCAATTGCCAATGAACTCAAAACCAGGTGTTTTGGATGGATCAGGTTGTCCCCAATCGAATTCAGTTTTTGGCAGACAGGTCTCACGCGCGCATCCCTGAACCGACTTCAACAGGCTACGACCACTACTCTTGCTGGCGATATATTCCAAGTTATACCGGCGAACTTCGTTCCATCCAGCCGGCACCAGCCCATTTGAGACAGGACCATCAAGGTTGTCACCAACATAGGTAACAATCCCGCTAAGGCGACTAACGAGGTCAATGCGAGTCTCATCCAGATAGCGCTTCCATTTGTCCGAGCGCGTGTCATCGTAGCCAAAGTGAACTGCAGCGTGTGGCGTGTTTGGGCCCGAAGCGCCCATGCCACCGTAGCGAATGACAGACGGGCGGTGTTCGCCGCGCGTCATGTTCTGGCTATATTCGAATTTGATGTAATTGCCGATTCTGTCTTCAATGCGGCCAATCGCCCAAGACTGCGCCCCCAGCTTACTTGCTCCATCGGGCTGTTTGCCGTTCACGCCGCTTTGCACAGGCTGCACGACAACTGCGACGGTAGCTGTACCGCCACCGTACGTCATGATTCGCCCGTCTTTCGTTTCAACCCTAAAAGTACGAGCGCCAATGCTGCCTAATGCAGTCACTCGACTGAATGTTTCTATCTCCGTTCGGTATTCGGCACCTTCCGACCAATAGTTATCGTCGGTTACCGCCTTGTTTACGAGGACCAGACGCTGACCGTCCAGGCAAAGACGATCAGAGGTCGTGAAGCTGACCCGATCATTAACGCCATCTTGAGCGATAGTTTTCGCGCAGCGCGTGATACTCGACAGCCCGCCGATAGACCACCCTACCCCGAGAAGGCCATTCTGAGTAGATCCACTATAGTTCAGCGATAGACTTGGCTGAAGACCTGCCGAACCAGGCGGCACAACAAGCGGAATGCTGTATGTTGCAGCCCCCCCGTTAGAGACTCCTAGTTCACCCGGCAGAGTTCCACCGTCTGGATCGTTCAGATGCGGTACCGAAAGATTCGCAAGCGTGATTTGTCCCGGAGTGCCGGTTCCCCCGCTCCCACTGCCGCCTCCTGTCCCACCACTTGGTGGCGTTGTCGAAGTCCCCGAATCATCGTCTAGCAATAGGCTAAAAATGGCATTCATCGCCGCTTTCACGGCAGTTGGATCGGAGCTCGGAATTGTCGTATCCGCCGCGATCACAGGCAGCATTAACGTCGCACAAATAAGCGCAACAAAGGTTTTCTTCAACATTGGGTTTAGGTTTTGTGAAGCGGTCGCTAGGGGCGATATAAGTATGACCGTAGTGGCAAGTTATGGCTCAGTATTGTTCAAGTCGACTGTCATTCGTCGACAAATAGCGAACGGACTCTCGAACCCCAACCGGTGCAACTATCGGCCTCAATCCTCACGTATTTGCCAGCCAAAAGAGCACCAAGAGCAGCGGCGTACACTTCCTTTCCGCCAGGTGACGAGAGTTCGAGCTTGTAGGTGTCTGTTTCGCAAGGGGCAGACAATTGGCCCACATAGATGTATACGACCGGACCAGCATCGTAGATGTAAGGACGCAGGCTTCGAATTTTTACAGCGGCGCCTGTTGGCTCCGCAAATGCGCCAGCAGACGCAAGACTGAGTGCTACAGCAACTAGCAACGAACTTTTAGATTTAAACATCGGCGAATCGGTATAACGAGGTTTGAATGAAGCCCGAATTCTGGGCGTGCTGGGCTAGGCAATGAGCAGACTGTTCTATTTGATCAAAATAATGGACTGGATCTTGGTGCCCCATCCGGTGCAGCCACTATTTACCGCCTCAATGCGGACAGATTTATCCGTTACCAACGCGGTTAACGCAGCTGCGTACGCCTCTTTGGCGCCAATCCATGAGAGGTCGATCACGTAGCCCTGCGTTTCGCACGGCTGGTTAGCTTGGCTTACTTCAACATAGATATTTCCGCCGGCGGGCGTGTTATACGGGCGAAGGCTCACAATCTTCACGGGATCCCCGGTTGGCTCTGCAAGCGCGGATGCACCAAACATGCTCGCAAATCCCATGAGCGCTAACGACAACAGTTTCCTCTCCATCTTGTATCTCTTTGTAAGATCGCTGGGCTTTTTAGCTCTTCAAGCAACGAATGTGGACAAATGGCTAATTGTAACAAAATATATTCATTTTGGGCAACAAGCATTAGCGCAGACACATCGCAACTGGGCCACAGTGGCCGTGATTTCTAATGGCATCGTCTTACAGAACGGATCTTCTTTCAGAAGCGGTGCTCGCCAGGAATTCTGCAGGGTTAGAGCTATACGCCTGTTGTGTCTGGCCTACCGTAAAAGCGGGACCAGATGCCGGGACTGCACAGGGCGCAGCAGTCAGGCGAGCCTGCGAACTGGCTGATCCGGACAGCTCATAACCGCGGTATGGCCGATGGCGGAAAGCTTTGGGATCACACACGGCTGATGCCTCCCATCGAACCAATCGAACTACCGTCGTCTACTGGCTCGACGTCAAAGCACGGTAAGCGGCCAGCCCGACCACTCTAGGCAGTATCACTAAGACTGCGTAGAGTTCGGGAATGGCAGCAACGAATCGAACTGGCTGTTTGGGCACGTCGGGAGACGTAGCGCGCCGGCCGGCGCGCTACGAGCCAGCGAAGAGCCAGTTCTTCTTTCCAATGGCGATCGGGCGGATCGCGCTTTCGACGGCGTTACTGTCGATCGGGAAGGTGCCCAAGTCCACGTAGCACACCAGTGCCGGCCAGCGCTTGAGTACATGCTCAATGGCTTTGTGAGTGCCACTGCCAAGCGCTACCGCCGGTTGCATCGCCAGGAGCCAGGCATGCAGGTCTGCCAGTGCAGGCAGGGCCTGCAACCGGCCAAGCTGCAGCCATTCCTCGGGCATCAAGCTGACAGCCTGTCGTTCGATGGCGTACAGGGCATCGATCCGCTGCAGCGCATCGGCCGCCACTGGGCTGCCCATTGGCAGCGTGCAGGTCGAAAGATTTCCTCCGCACGTGCGGATGGGCGGCCCCTCATCGAGGCAGTTGAAGCGATAAGCCCACAAGCAGGCTTGCCGTGTGTTCCCTTGGCCGGGTTCGAGTTAGCGCACCACTGGCGTTTCATCGGCATGACGGCACGGGCGATGCCGCACCAACTGCGCCAGCCGGTCGCACAGCGGCCGCAGAGCCACGCCGACTTTGCCAAGCCATTCAGCCAGCGCAGAGCGCGCCAACGTCACGCCTTGGCGAGCCGCGATCTATTCCATCCGGTTCAGCGGCAAGTGATCGGCGAATTTGCTGATCGCCACCCACGCCAAAAGGCCCGGCGCTGCCATGCCGCCGGCAATCAACGCTGGTTGGACGCTTACCCACACTCGGCTGATGTCCCCATCGAACCAATCGAACTTACCGTCGATAATTGGCTAGACATCAAAGCACACGCGGCACTGTTCCGCTTGGATTTCATGGACTTTTTGCGGCCGCGAATTTGGTCGGCTAACGGCCTTTTCCCAACTCTTCAGCGACCGGTCTCCGAGCGAAGTCTTTTGAAGTTTCGGCCTTGAGAGTCATGTGAGGCCGGATCTCATTGTAGTCCACGCGCCAGGTCTCCACGACCGCTTGAACCTCGGCCAGGGAACTGAACCAATGGACGTTCAAGCAGTCTAACCGCATATTGCTTCTACCCTCGATAGAAGGTCTGTTCAGAAATGCCGAGTTCCGGACGATATCGCCGACCGACATACCCAAGTCGGCTTGCCCAGAACGGCTATTTGTTCCGCAGGAGAATGTTTTCGCTTCATGCTCATCCTCCATCGCTAAGGAATTATTGACCAAAAAACTCGCGTTCAAAAGCGTCTAACTTTACCAAAGCAGATCAGTAGCAGGCCCTAGCGTTCAAATACCCAGTCAGGAAACGCGTCATTCTCTGCATAAAACAAAAGCAGCGCAGACCGCTCTTCTACTGTTGGCGGTTTATCGCCAAAGACTTCCAGAGCCTCCTTGGCTGTAATGACCTCTAGAAAGTAACTCAATCCGATCGACCGAATTGATTCGGGAACCCTACATTCCGAATCCAAATGACCAATCTCAGCTCGGGCTGAATGATTCCAAGGCTTTTCGGCAAAGATGACCTCGTCATCACCGAGCTCTTCAAAATTCTCCAGGATTTCTCCCAAGTTCATTTCATTCTCCTAATATAGGTCACCCCAAAGCTTGAATCCACCTTGTTGTCCGGGGTGAAGTAACCACTGCCAAGAGCTCCCCTGATGCTGCGGCCTTGGCACAAGCTGCATCAACCCCGGTTGATCGGGAACATGATGCCAAGACCATCCGGCCGGACTTTGATCCAGGCGTGATGGAAGCGCGACCCCTAATTTTTCCATCATTTCGGCAAACTTTGCATCCTTCGCCATCTCCGCTTTCAAGGTCTTGTTAGCATCGGTGAAATGAGATCCGCGAGTGCCAGCTCCTTTCATTGCAATTTGAGCCTCGAAGGCGACAGAGTATGCGACCGCTTTCGTACACGTGCAATTATGTACGAAGGCCCGTTGCTTGCCCGCAAAGTAAGTATGGAAATCGGCAACCGTGAAGTTATAGGTTTTGTCGAGGCGATCTAGGCTTCGAAGCGATTGCACAGTGAGCGGTTCCCCTTTTAGATCAACCAACTCCATGCCAGCCTCAAGCTTTGCTGCGTCTACCCAGCCCTTCCCCCCCACCCAGAAGGGGTGATTGTCAGTTACCTCAAGACGTTCTTCCACACCAGATTTCGAAAGGGTTACCAGTTCATACAACAGTTTTTGCTCGGTAACTATCAGCTCGGTCACAGGCTTCAGCTCAGTTTCACCGTTCTCTGCATTTCGTGCAAATACTAACTGCCCAACTTTAACAGTCTCGATAGGGACTTCGCCATCTACAGTCATAATAGGCGTACCAGCTGCGAAGCAGCAGTTGCAAACCTTAGCAGCACGGCGCGCCATTTTTGCGGCGGCGGCAGCTCCGTCACCCGGTCCTGGCGTCAACGTTGCAAGGATACTTACCGCACCGAGTCCAAGATCCCAACCATCTGATTTTCCAAACGGATACTCAATCGCGGTCAGCCCCAAGTCAATTAGGTCGGCTCCGACACCGAAGAGCGGAATTGCTCCCGCGCCGCTAAGACCGATATGCGCCCATTTGCTGAAACGATCATAAGAAGACGATTCTTTGCTTTCCGTGCCTCCGCCTGCTGAAACACCATTAAGACTCACACCTCCCAGCTTTGCATTTGCCTGCCGCTTTGCTGCCGGGCCGAAAGTGCCAACATGGTGGAATACGTTCATGCCTCCTTCACCAGTTCCCATCGAGAGATGGTCAGTGAAAGCCCCCATTGGCTGTCCATAAATCGTCGTTTCACTCCCCGGGGCCGGAACGTGTACCGTTGGCATTGGATCACACGAATTGCCGTTAGCCTGGTCTCCGCAGCCAGTGAAACCCGTCGGATCGATCCGATTGGTCGGATTATTCATCACATAGCTATAACGGTTAAAGGACTGCCCATTCAAAGGATCTTCAACAAACGGGTCCGCCGAAAGGAACCGCCCCACGACCGGATCATAAATGCGTCCGTTCATGTGAACGAGATCCAACTGCTCCAGCATTTCATGGCCGGTGTAACCGCTATTGTCCGGAATTCCATCCAATGCGATTGGGAGTCCGCTCGCGTTCAAGCGACGCCACTTGCCCCAGACATCGTAAGACATACGTTCTTTCACGTTGCCAACTTCGTCAGTAAGCGCGACGACACTGCCCAAATGATCCACGTGAGACCAGCGCAATTCTGTTGGCCCGCCGGATCGATCAATCTCCAAACCAATACCATTCGGCCAATACGTCTTCACCGAAACTGTGCTGCCCAGAGTCACGACTTCCTGTGGCCCCGCATAGACAATCTGCGTTCCATCACCGCGATCCTGCCTCACCCGCTGATGTTCTGGTCCGTAAACAAACTCGCTCGTGCCACTAGCATTGCTAATGCTCTTTGGCATATCGAAGCTTGTCCACACAGCAGTCCGCCCAGCCCCATTCACCAGGTTACCGTTGTCGTCGTAATTGAAATCGCCAATGCCAGTGATGTTCCTCACTGCGTGAGGACGCACCACACCGGATCCTGGAGTTGGATATGTATATGAACCGACACCCGTCCTACTCGAAATGCCGCCGTCATCGTTATAGCCATATACCTGTTCCACTGAGAGCACTTTGCTGCTCGACACGCGATTCAGGCGGTCGTAACCAAAATCCTCGCTAAAGCCAGCGGTTTCCCAATACTGGGTGCGCTTAGTCACGTTGCGCAGCTTGTCGTACTCGTACCCGACTTCGACCCGGCGTACTCCTGCGGAACTAGCTTGAATCGAGGTCAGCGTGTCATTGCCGGCGTTATAGACTTTGGTCTGCAACAAGCCATTCCCAAGCAATGCGGCTGTCACGCGATTCGAAGCATCTTGTTTGGTTGCCTTCCACAATACGAGATTGCCTCGTTCGATTCGCTCAAGGTAGCCCATAGCGTTGAAGCGCAGATCGAAGCGTTTTGCGGCCTCATCATTGCGTCGATATACCTGTGCACTTAGACGGTTCCAAGCATCATATTCATTCGTTTGCTTATAAACGCCGTCGGTTAATTTCTGCGTTACTTGCTTTGGACGGCCGAGACTGTAGTACTCGTGCACGCGGCTGTAATCTTTTTTCAGCGGCGTACCAGTGTAGGCCTCAGCCAACAGACCTGTCCCGTTCGCCGCAGTGTCGTAGATCCAATGGCTTTCCAAATCCGGTTCATACCTTGCAGTCATGCGCCCCAAAGGATCGTATTCACTGCGAGTGAACTGACCTGCCGCACGTTGGTTCGGGGAGACCTGCTTCCACACGCGACCGAGCGGATCATTGTCAAAATGGGTCCAACCCAGGTCCGGATCACGCAAGTCTGTCTTACGACCCATACGGTCGTAGGAAACTGTCGTCACGTTTCCATTTGGATCGGTAGTTCTGGTCAAGTTGCCGAACGGGTCGTAGCTGTAGGTTGTTGCCTTACCATTTGCATCGATGACGAATCGCACCTGCCCCACCGCATCCTTTTCAATGATCCGCTGGTAACCCTTGGCATTGGTTTCTACGGTCCTGTACCCGCTGTACTCAGTTTTAGTTTCCGATTCGCCTCCGGAAATGACCGAGGTGACACGGCCAAGCCCATCGTATGCAAACAGCACGTCCGAATAGCGCGGCTGGCCCAGGTATGCCGGTTTGAAGCTTTCTCGCAGACGACCTTGGCTGTCATATTCTTTATCGGCTCGAATACGAGTAGCGTCAAATCCCCACGTCTCAGTCGTCAATACGCGGCCTTGCGAATCCGAATATACCAACACGGGTACTTCGGTCCTGGAGGTTCCGCTGTAGACTTCTGTAACTTGTACGACTCTCGCCCCACCAGGGCAGTCGCCGATACAGCGTTTGAAGTAATTCAAAGTCTGCATCCGCACGCCATCGACTTCTTGAATTGCCGATTCAACACGGCCGAATCCATCAACGCCCCACGTAGTGGCGACGCCATTCGGACCATTCAGGCCGATCTTTACCCCGGTACCTTCGTCGTAGCTATAGCTTTCCTGGTGACCCAGCGCGTTCTTTACAGTCGAAGGGAATCGCCCACGGCTATCGTAGGTCGTATCGCTGACTGTACGCGTCAGCATCTGGCCCGAATCTTTGTCTTTCCAGGTTTGCCTCTTCTCCTTAACCAGGCCGAACGTGTTCCCAGCACGGATGTAGTCCGTTTCCACGCGATAGAGGTCACGTTCCTCGCCTGTAGCATCGGGTTCGACGATCTCCTTGCTGACCTGTCCGTTGGCGTCATAGGCAAAGGCCACCTTTCGGGTCAAACTCGACTGGGTGTCGTATTGTGTTTTGGTCACCGATACTGGTAGACCAATCATCCAGTTAGTTGCGTTGTCTTGGAAAACAGTGTCAACCAGGGTAACGAACCTATTGCCGGCCCCTTCCCTCACTGTCTCTTGGCGCTTCAAATTGCCATAGATCGCACTTGGTGCGTCCTCAAAGGTATTAGTCGTCGTGCGCGTGCCAAGGTCAGCGCAGTTCCAATCACGAAGCTGGGTCACTTCCTGCAGCAAATAAGGGAACAGGGTTGACACACCGTTAGCTTGAACGATTGACTGAGCACGAATCGAGTTAGTTTTATTGCTCAGAGCGCAGCCTTTATTCTCCACACGTTCAGAGGTCAACTGGCCGACGAAAGGCCAAACTTGACTATATTCCCTCGTAGTTACGATGTCGTTTTCTACGTCCGTGGATATAATTTTTCCAAAGCCGGCGGAGCCACGGCCATGCATGTTTGTTGCGGCATCTTGATAAGCATAGGTTGCAGTACGCGAAATCCCCGCTCCGTTGCTATGAACAAGACGATTGACGATTTTTCCAACCGTTGGAGTACGCTGCAGTGGATAGCCATAGACACGGTTTGATTGGCTCGCCGCCCCCTGTTCCGTATATTCCACGGTCGACACTGCCCCGAAGCCATTTGTAACGCGATGTATACGGTCCAGTGCTTGCCCCGATACGGCAACGTCAACTGGCGCGTAGACCTCCCAACGGCCATCCTCCGCCCAAGTACCATTAACAAATTTCCCTGAGCGATACTTCACCAGTTGCGTGCGCCCAGTCCCAAGCAAGTCCATAAAGTAGAACTCGTCGCCAGCGCTCAATCCGTAACTCAGACTTCTTAATGCTGGCCCCGCCCAGTCCGAGCAGGTCATAGCTGCATCGGATTTATCGGCCGAGGTCGCGTCTCCGATAATCCGGCACATTTGAAGCTGCCCGGTCAGTGCAGGCACCGATGTCGCATACGAATACTTTTCGACCAAGATCGACGGCGCTCCGTCTCCTATAAAGTTGCCTACTGCCTGGATCCGCGAGTAGCCTGTATCTCCAGCCGCATCAGAGCGCGCGCCGCTGAATTTTCTACGCACGTCACAGTCGAGGGCGCGTCCTGTCGAAAGACATACTGTAGTTTCCAGTTTTCTGAAACGTGGACCAGGGGCCTGGCTGTGCTCGAGATAGCCGAAGATTAGACCGTTGTAACCGGAACCGTTGAAATCAGCGGCCGAGCCGGCGCTTTGGAACGGCCCCTCAAACGTATACCAAGTACAGGCGGTGATAGTGATCGTGCACGGGATCTCCGGGTATTTGTAATCCGCTACCGTTGTCATGCGTTCACCAGGCTTACGGAACCCGTCAATGCCAATCCAAGGTTGCGAGTTTACCCAATAAGGGTCCATGGCTCCGAACTCAGGATCATATGGCTGGACGAAATACGGACTACTCCAACGCGTGTCATATGGTTTGCCCACACCGGAATAGTCAACCATCTGAGCAAAGTCCATGTAATTGCGCGTCGCGTAACCCCACAAATTTCGGTCCGCTTGCCAGTTGCTCAGAACACGGTACGGCGGATCAGCATCTTGAATGCAGGAATTGCCCGAGCACAGATAGGCTTTTCCTGAGTTATCCATCTGCGTGTAGTGTGCCGAACGACCATCACCTGCGACATCAACCACGTACGGCGATCCGTTAGAAGTATTCTCTCCCTTCGCCGCCAATCCACTATTGCAATTGAACGTAATAAAAGACCCTGCCCGTAGCGCAGCAGGATTTGCTAAAGGCGACAAACAAATCTTCGTCTCGCTGGAAGTTCGTGCCAGAAGATCCAAAGCGCCATCACCATCGAAATCGCCCACTTCGAGCACAACAAAGCGCTCGCCGGTGTTGAGGCCATAACTGTATTTGACAAAGCCAGAGTTCGCCTGACCGGTATTATGATAATAAGCGTACGAGCTATACAGAGTCCCGGGAGGAATTGGGTTACCATAATTGGACACGTCGTCGGTATCCTGCGGTGATGCTTTGCGCTTCTCAAGAACATCAGTAAAGCCGTCGCTTTCGAAGTCGCTGAACGCGAAATAATCGGCATGGTGGGTCGACCATTTATCCGCAGTTGGATTAAAGGTTGTCAGCACCGGCGCGCCAGCCCAGTTACCTATGTAGGTGAACCCTGCAGCTTTTGAAGGATCCGGCTGGCCCCATGCAAATTCAGTCTTCGGCAGACACTTTCCACGCGCGCATGCCTCGACCGATTTCAGCAGACTGCGACCGCTGCTCTGGCTGGCTTCGTAAGCGAGGTTATAGCGGCGAACTTCGCGCCAACCCGATGGAACCAAGTTGTTGGATACTGCACCATCAAGGTTGTCGCCGACGTAGGTGATTATTCCATTCAGCCGGCTGACCAGGTCGATTCGAGTCTCGTCCAGATAGCGCTTCCATTTATCTATGCGCGAGTTGTCGTAGCTAAAATGTACGGCTGCGTGAGGGGCGTTTACGCCCGATGCCCCCATGCCGCCATACCGAATCACGGATGGACGATGCTCACCACGTGTCATATCCTGGGTGTATTCGAATCGAATGTAATTGCCGACGCGGTCTTGGACCCGCCCTATCGCCCACGATTGAGCACCCAACTTACTCGCGGCGTCAGGCTGTTTGCCATCTGCCCCGCTTTGAACGGGCTGAACAACGACCGCGACTGTAGCTGTGCCGCCGCCATAAGTCATAATCCTGCCATCTTTGGATTCGAGCTTAAAGGTACGTGCGGCGATGCCGCCAAGTGCAGTAATTCGGCTGAACGACTCTAGTTCGGTTCGGTATTCGGCACCTTCTGCCCAATAATTCTCATCTGTGAGCGCCCTGTTCGCCAGGATCAAGCGCTGACCATCCAGGCACAGCCGGTCCGCAGTGGTAAAGCCAATGCGCTCGTTAACGCCATCCTGGGCGATGGTCTTCCCACAGCGGTGAATACTTGACAATCCGCCCAACGTCCAACCAACACCCAGCAGGCCGTTCTGAGTCGAACCGTTATAGTTCAACGACAGACTTGGTTGTAGACTCGCAGTGCCAGGTGGCACAACTAGAGGAATGCTATAGGTCGCAGTGCCAGAGTTAGAAACACCAAGCTCTCCCGGCAAAGTGCCGGCATCCGGGTCATTCAAGTGCGGTGTCGTAAAATTGGCTAGCGTAACCTGACCCGGCGTACTCATTCCGCCACTGCCGCTTCCACCCGTTCCACCGCTTGGTGGCGTAGTTGAAGTTCCTGAGTCATCGTCCAGCAATAAGCTGAAGATCGCATTCATCGCCGCTTTCACGGCGTTTGGATCAGGGTTCGGAGCCGTAGTGTCTGCCGCGATCGCGGGCAGCATCAACGTTGCGCACATGAACGCAATAAAAGTCTTCTTCAACATTGTTTCTAAGGAGGATTTGAAGCGAAGAGAAGCGACGCAGAGCTCGCCGCTGAATGTTTTTCTATTTAATTTCAGTGAATTTCAGACGTCGCCTTACTCATCGATAAAAATCGAGCGGACTTTTGATGCCCAACCGGTGCAACCGTCGACTTCAATTCTCACGTATTTGCCAGCCAAAAGAGCGCCAAGAGCGGCGGCGTATACTTGTTTTGCACCAGGTGACGATAGTTCGAGTTTGTAGGTGTCTGTTTCGCAAGGGGCAGACGATTGGCTTACATAGATATAAGCGACCGGACCAGCATCGTAGATGTAGGGGCGCACGCTTCGAATTTTTACAGCGGCGCCTGTTGGCTCCGCAAATGCGCCAGCAGACGCAAGACTGAGTGCTACAGCAACTAGCAACAAAATTTTAGATTTAAACATCGGCGAATCGGTATAACGAGGTTTGAATGAAGCCCGAATTCTGGGCGTGCCGGACCAGGCAAATGTGCAGACGGTGCTATTTGATCAGGATAATGGACTGGATCTTGGTGCCCCATCCGGTGCAGCCACTATTTACCGCCTCAATGCGGACAGATTTATCCGTTACCAACGCGGTTAACGCAGCAGCGTACGCCTCTTTGGCGCCAATCCATGAGAGGTCGATCACGTAGCCCTGCGTTTCGCACGGCTGGTTAGATTGACTTACTTCGACATAGATATTTCCCCCGGCGGGCGTGTTGTACGGGCGAAGGCTCAGAATCTTCACGGGAGCCCCGGTTGGCTCTGCAAGCGCGGATGCACCAAATAAGCTCGCAAACACGGCGAGCACTAACGACAGCAACGTCTTGCCCATCTTGTATCTCTTCGTAATATCGCTGGACTAGTTGGCACCACAAGGCGTGGCGCATGGGAAAATGTTAATTGTAACAAGAGATGTTAATTCTTAGCAATGGCCGTGAACGAAAATCATCGTCCTTGCCGGACCAAAGTAGCCTTAAAACCGCAAGCGTGCCGGCTCACCCAGCTGTCACCAAGACCGCTCGCCAAGTAGTTGCACTCTAAACACCATTCGTAGGTATGCGCCGTAAGTCAACTGCGGACTACCCAGCGTTAAACTTGTGCCACGGCGAGCAAACTGAGTGCGGTCACATGACCATTGGACAATTCCTTTTGGGGTATCCGAATGATTATCGTTCGTGTAGACGATAACGGCTTTTTGAGCGAGGTGCGCCGCAAGGCGGTGCTTGCCATTGCCTTCCCACCTGCAGTGGTGGCTTGGAAGGCAAGTACACCTGCGCCGGATGAGCAAGAATTATTTGCCGCGCTGCCCCAACCGTTTTGGGCATACAAAATTACAGTGCCATCTCAAGAATATTAATGGCCAAAATCATTGCGTTCATTGCGTCAATGTCGCCTTGATCTCAAAGGAAATCGTCGACATCCGGACGCGCTGCATGTTCTTCTGGCGCGTAAGATGAACGTTCATCAGGATTCTCTGCCTCCCTAGGCGCTCGATGAATTCAACAACAGCCAAACCATCTTTCGCCTCCCCTCGCAGCACCAGCTGGCGCGCGGGTTTGTCGGGCTGAAATGCCAGCAGCTCTATGTCGGCGTTACCGGCTCGCTCAACTGCTACAAAGATCGGTTCCCAGTTAAAACCGCGCTCAGCCTTCAATGCGTTCCAGCGCTTTAAATCTTCCACCTGTGTTTTAGATAAGGGCGGCGCAGGTTTCGGCCTGTTTGCGGTGCGCAGCGCTTTTTCCTGAGCGTTCCATGTGGCGGCCTTTCCATGCTCTGATCTCGCGATCAGTCCCAGCCAGATCGATACGACGGTCAGGGCGACGCAAATCAGCACCAATCTAGAGGTGTGGCGCGGCTCTGGCTTCAGGTAGTTCATCATTCGTTCCATGTTCACCTCCATGCACACAAAGGCAGCCGCGCGGTCGCAGCATCCGGTAGACATGCCGAGATGATGGAATCCAGCGACACGGAACTTTCCGGCTCGGCGTGCCAGATAGAGACCTGTTGAACGTCTCCCTGCGCAACCGCCACCCGCTTCAAGAGCCGTGTGGCAGCCTGCTCGAACGAGCCGGCAACAGGCTGCACGTCAAGATCGAGGAATCGCGCGCCCTGCCCAGCAATTGCCGTCAAGCGGGCAGGCTCGCGCAGCAGCACAATCTGCTTGGCTTGCGCCGCCCCCGCCAGGCGCCAGTACGCTGCAGCCGACACGGGCAGGACCGATGACAGCTTAAGGCCTTTCGCCGCCAGGAGTTCAAGTACCTGCTCTATCCACTGCCTGCGTACCGCATAAGCAATTCCCAGTGAACGGAAGTGACGGAAACCTGTCTGCACGATCCACCCCTCATCAACTGGTGCCCCTCGCTGCTCAAAGGCCGCACGCGCGTAGGTGCGCAATTCGTCCGGAGAAGTCAGCAACTCCTGCCAAGCCAATGGCATGACAAATGCAACGCTGTCCGAGATCATTAGTTGTACACGAGTGCCCCTGCGTAGCGGCTTCGCTTGGGCGCTCAGCATGCCTTCGAGCGCAACCAGCAAATCCTCCGCCCCATGCTGAGTGACGACAGCATCGCGCACTATCCAGGATTGGCCTGGAAACAGGCCGATAGTAAGGCGCTCAGGCCACAAAAGTGACACGATTCACCTCCTGCAGTGTGGTATGGCCTTCCTTCACCAGGTCCAGCGCAACGTCGCGCAGGAAGCGCATTCCTTCGCGTCGTGCCTGTTCCTTCAGAGCGCGAATCGATGCCCGCGCGACGATCATCTCGCGGATTTCATCCGTTAGCCGCAGTACTTCCGCAATTGCTCGACGCCCTTTAAAGCCGGTATTTCGGCACTGGACGCAGCCGCGCCCCGCGTGAAATAGATAATTCTCCGGATCGCGAATGCCGGACTCCTCCAGCAACGACGCATCAATTGCCACTGGCTCACTGCAATGCGGGCAGTTCTGTCTCAAGAGTCGCTGGGCGACCACACCCGTCAACGACGATACGAAGTTATAGGGGTCAACCCCCATGTGCATGAAACGACCAATCACGTCGAACGTATTGTTGGCGTGAACGGAAGTAAACACCATGTGGCCAGTCAGCGCGGATTGCACTGCAATCTGCGCGGTCTCGGCGTCGCGGATCTCGCCCACGAGGATTTTGTCGGGGTCATGACGCAGGATTGACCGAAGGCCGACTGCAAAGGTCAGGCCTTTCTTCTCATTGACGGGGATCTGCAGCACGCCCGGCAACTGATATTCGACGGGGTCCTCAATGGTGATGACTTTGTCTTCGCCGCGGTTAATTTCAGTCAATGCGGCATACAGCGTCGTGGTCTTGCCGCTGCCGGTCGGCCCGGTCACCAGCATCATGCCGTAAGGTTCTGCTGCAAGGCGGCGCAGCAAGCGGATTGTCTGTTTATCGAAACTGAGCGAGTCCAGCGTCAAGCGCTGAACGCTGTCAATCAGCGCCTTCTTGTCAAGCACGCGCAGCACGGCATCCTCGCCGTGAATGCTTGGCATGATCGATACGCGGATGTCGATATCACGCCCCCTGCTCGCAACACGGAAACGGCCGTCTTGCGGTATGCGCTTTTCGCCGATGTCCAGGTCCGCCAAAACCTTCACACGTGCAATTGCCTGGTCCGCAAGGGCCGGGTTGTTAACCGAAGCGATGTGATTCAGTACACCGTCGATACGGAACTTGATCACCAAGCCTTGCGGCAAAGTTTCCAAGTGGATGTCGCTGGCCTCCATTCGCAAGGCGTCGAACACCGTGGAGTTGATCAGGCGGACGGCGGGGCTGGCCTCGCCCTGAATGCCAGTCAGGGTCAAGTCGGCGCTTGAGTCGCGCTCGATCTCACTAGCCTCTTCGATGCCCACCGCATCTGCCACGGCGCTAAACGTACCTTCATACGACTCAAGGCGCTCGCGTATGGCAGCCGGGTCGCCAAGGTAAATGTCGGCCAGCGGCAGAGTCGCGAGCCACGCGCCTGCGGCTGCATCGAACGGCAGGCCGAGAACGGCAACCAGGCCACCATCGTCTTGCTCGGAAATGATTACGATGCGCTCCAGCATATCTTTGTAGGGTGCGCGATCAAACGCCGGTACCAAGCGTCCGACTTCGCTCGCATCAATAGCGGCATAGCCAAGAGCTTCCGCCGCCTGCTTTAATGCTTCGGCTGGCAGTAACCCCAGTTTTTCGGCCAGCAGTTCCAGCCAGCGCTGAGGAGGATGCGCGGCCTGACGCGCCTCATCGAGTATCTTAGGTGTCAGCATAGGTATCAAGTGATATTCGCCAGATCGAAAATGGGGCTGTATAGCATGAGTACGATGGCACCAACGACAAGGCCAATACCCAGCATCAACGCCGGTTCAATCAACCTGCCCGCGGTGTCGATCCAGGTGGCTGATTCCTGGTCATAGAAGTCTGCAATGCGCTCCATCATTTCATCAAGGTTGCCGGAGGATTCACCGGCCACAAGCAGGCGCTCTGCCACCTCTGTACTAAGGCGCGACTCCGTCATCGCACGGGACATTGCTTTGCCTTCACTGACGTGCTGCAGAGCAGCAGCCAGGTCGTCTTGCATAGATTCAGGGAGCGATGCTTGCGTCATGCGCATGGCGGCCAGCACGCTTACGCCGCTGCGCAGCAGCATGCCCAAGGTGCGATACAGGCGTGCCAACTGAAGAATCCAGACACGCTCGCCAATCCACGGTGTGGCCATGAGCCTGCGATAGGCGAGCGCATGCAGGCCTGGATGTAGAACCATTGCAGCCACCGTCGCAAACACTGCGGCGGCGATGGACCAGGCCATCAAAGTGTTTTCACGGACAAAGCTACCCCAGATCTGCACAAAGCCCCCACGAGCCTGCCCTGCGGCGCCGTCATCGTATATCTCGCTGAAGCGCGGCAGCACGTACAACATCAAGAAGCCAATCACCAGCAAACCAACGCTCATCAACACTGCCGGGTAGGTGGCCGCCGCACGCAACTTGCCTCGAATATCGTCCACCTGCTTCTGGTAGCGCATATAGCGTTCCACCGCAGCGCGCACGGTGCCGGTGGTTTCGCTTGCCTGCACCATCGCCACGTAGAGCGGCGGAAAAACGGAAGGCAAGCCGGCCATTGCTTCGGATAGCTGGTTACCTTGCTGCAGGCTTTGCAGGATCGCGTTGTAGACGGTGCGATGCTGTTCGCGGCGGTCGCTCTTGCCCAGTATCTCAATGGCATCCACCACGGTTTGGCCGGCCTCAAGAAGTGAAGACAGCTGCTGGTTAAATACCGTCAAATTGAAAGATGACCGCTTATGCCCGAATGCCAGGCCCGAACCCACCGCACGCAAATCAAGCACGCGCACGCCTGACGATGCAAGCACGCGGTGCGCCTCGGACTCACTGGCCGCGCTGACTTCAACTTGCTGAACGCCATGTGTGGCACTCAGTACCTTTGCCTTGAACTGCATCAATCAACAAAATACAAAAAAATTAGTAATTCGGGATGTCGGCATTCTCGCCTTCACCGCCCTGCTTTCCATCGCTGCCAAACGACATCAGCTCAAAATCACGGCCATCGACGCCTGGAATCTTGTACTGGTATGGGCTCCCCCATGGGTCGAGAGGAATGCCTTTTTTCACATAGGCGCCGTGCCACATTGGTTCGTTGGGCGGCTGCACGTACAGTGCGGCCAGGCCCGCCGCAGCCGGTGGGTAATGACCGGTGTCAATGCGGTACTGCTGCAAAGCTTTATCGAAGGCCTCGATCTGCACCTTGGCGATTTGCACCTTCGACTTCCCAATCTGGGAGAAGTACTTCGGGCCGACGAATGCCGCCAGCATGCCGACTATGACGATCACGACCAGTAATTCAAGCAGAGTGAAGCCTCGCGCCCTTTGATTCATGACTTTTCCTAACCTGGTGCAAATACGAACTTCCAGTCGCGATAGCTCGCCGCGTTGACAAATGTCTTCAGGTCGTCCGAAAAGCCGTCACGCTTGATTGGTCTCTGCTCAGACAAGGAATACACGCCAATAAGCTGCTTATGTTCCTCATCGAGGTACACCAGACCCCACTCTTTGCTACCGTTCATTGGATCGCGGAAGCGCTTGCGCAAATGCTTTCGAATCTTGGTTCCTCGCCTGTCTTCGAGCAGGGCATCCAGCGTCTCCGGATAGATCTTTCCCGTGCCCGGCGCATTTTCGTAATACGCTTTTATGGCATTCCTGTACGCGATTCCAGTTGCCAGCAGTTCAGCTTCCTTCGAACGGCGCTCCTCAGTCAGCGTATTGCGCAACGCACGCACAGATATCAGTGACATCACCGCGACCAGAAACATCACTACCACATAGCTGTAACCACGCTGCCGCTCCATACCTCACCAGTCTCCAAGCTGGGTATTGTCGCGACCAGTACCAGTTGCGCCGCTGCGAACATTTGCAACGGCACCATGCGCCGCGGTTTCCGGCGGCATTACGATCCAGGTGCTGCTGCTGTTGGTAAATGGATCCTTCGGGATCGCGCGCAAATACTTATCCTTGACCAGGTCTTCCAGTTCGTTCGGGTACGCGTTGTGATCCGCGAAATACTTGTCGATCGCATCGCGCAACAAGTACAAGTCTTCGCGCAACACATCTTCCTTGGTCCGGTCGATATTGCTGAAATAGCGTGGCGCAGCGATGGCTACGATCATTCCGACAATGGCCAAAGCGACGAGCAGTTCAATCAAGGTGAATCCGTTTTTCGCGCGCATTACCACTCCTTGTAAGGCACGCCGTTCAGGCCTGTCCTGTCCGACATGGAGTACACGTCAAACACATCGTCGCCCACCTGCGGTTGCTCGCTTGAAGAAGCGTAACTGCGTAGTCCCCAGGTACTGGCAGCCGCGATTCTGCTGTCTCCATAAAATGGATCACGCGGAATTCGACGCAAAAAAACAAGCCTCGGCTTCTTCGGATCTTTGGCATCCTCAATTCCATCCGTCAGCTCCAGCAGGCTCGCCGGGTATCCCGTTTTGCCGTCTTCTATTTTGATACGGCCATCCAACGTGGCCTGCTTGTACGCATCGATCGCATTGCGGATGTCGCGCAGTGCCACGCGCAGGGCCTGTTCTTTTTGGCGCTTTAAGGCTGTTTCCATAAACGGAACCGCGACAGACGCCAGTATTCCAACGATCACTGACGCCGCCAGCAATTCGATCAGGCTAAATCCACCACTGCGTCGCACACGCAAGACAAGCATCATGGCGAAACCGTTATCTGGTGCGAATATGGCAAGCCGGGTCGCGATACCGCACGCTGCGCGCCAATTGCTGTCATGCTGATGACGCTAATTTGAGCGCCAGGTGCGATACTCTTTGCTTTGACCTGTACGGACATCAGCTTGCCAGGCCCCTTGACACCAGCAGCACCAGGAATGCTGGCTCCCAGCGACGCGCGCCCACCAGCATTGTCGATCGTATGGCTGAACGCTCCCTTCCCTTCCGGGCCGAAGTATCCGCCATCGCTGACGGAGACGATCTCGAACTCGGCAGGGTTGAACGCCAGCTGCAGCGACGCAGCCCGCAATGCTTCCGGACTATCCATCGTCAACTGCAGCGTAAACACCTCACCAACTTTCGCAGACGGCGGCCCTTGCCATTGGAACTTCGGCGCATCTGGCGGCGAAGCAGGTGGCTGCATCGGTTGCGGCGCCGATTGCGCGGCAGGCACTGCGCCAGGAGCAGCACCTGGCGCCGATGCGCCATTCGCCTGCTCAAAATTACGCAAGCGAAGCGGCTTGCTGCTCAACGTGGCTTCGGTGCCCGACCAGAATGCTTCCGCGCTGGCATCCTTGCGCTGCATGTTCCGGATAAGGTGCGGAGTAATCGACAGCACGATCTCAGTCTTGTGGCGATTATCGCTCTGGCTGCCAAACAAGCGGCCTACTAGCGGCAAGTCGCCAATCAGTGGCAGTTTAGCGGCCGCCGAGCGATCTTCGTCATTGATCAACCCCGCCAGGATTTGGGTCTCGCCATCCTTCAATCGTAGCGCACTGCTAAAGTTGCGGGTGCCAATCTGGTATGCCTGCGAGCCATTATTGGTCTTGACCGAGGACACGAGCGAGCTGACTTCCAGTCCCAGTTTGAGACCGATTTCGTCGCGTTGGTGGATATCAGGCTCCACATCGAGTTTCAGACCAACATCGAGGTATTGAATATTCTCTGTGACAAAATTGCCAGAGGTGGTCGTCGTTACCACTGGCACCTTGTCTCCGATCAGGATTTTCGCCTTTTCCCGGTCGCGCACGCGGATTCGAGGGTTCGCCAACAAATTGGCGTCGCCATCCGACTTCGTCAGGTTAATCGTCGCCGACGGTACCGTGATACCAATGCCGGCAGATGTCAGCGCTTTCAGGTCGCTCAATTTCATTGTGGCTGCAGTCGTGCTACTCCCACCCGAACCACCATTGGCCAATGGAGCCACGGTGAACTGGCTGCTCCACTGCACGCCGAGGTTCAGCAACCGCGAACGGTTAATTTCCAGCACTTCCACTTCCAGCATGACTTCGGGTTCTTCCAGGTCGTGCAAGGCCAGCAGCTTGGTGGCCAGCGCGATCGTTTCCGGATTCTCACGCAGGATCAGCATGTTGTACTTGTCGTCCACAAAAACGTCCTTCAATTTGAGGACTGTTTTCAACATGCTTGCAGCCTGCTTGGCCTCAACGTTGGACATATAGAACGCCTTGACCATCAGGTCCTGGTACTCTCGATTTTTGCCGGACGTATTCGGGTAGATCAACACGCTGCTGGGGTTCAGAACCTTCTTTTCGAGCTGTCCCGTCGACAGAATTACGTCAATTGCATCGTCGAGCGTGGTGTTCTTCAGGAACAGGGTCGTGCGCTGATCCGACCTTACGTCACGGTCGAAAATGAAATTGATGCCGGTAGTGCGCGACAACGCGTCAAATACGAATTTGAGGCTCGCATCCCGGAATTCCAGATTGATCGGCTTGCGGTACATGGCGCCCAGGCTAGGGGATGTCATTGTTTCCTGCGCCTGCAGCGTCTCGATCTCCCGCTTCAAGGCGCGCGCATCTGCGTGATTTGGCGCAACTTTCAACACCCGAGCCACCAGTTCCGATGCTTCCTGAGTATTGCCACGCTTGAACGAATCCCTCGCATTCACGGCATCTGTGCTCGCGACTGCCGTTGCAGACAACAGTTCCAATCCTTCCAGGGCCCGGGCATTCGTAGCGTCATATTGCAGGACAGAGCGATAGGATTTCTCTGCTTCTGTCATTTTCCCGTCCGCGTATGCCGATGCGGCGCTTGCCAGCAATTTTGCCGTGACAGTTTCGCGTGTACGCAGCCAGTCGCGGCGATACTCCACATCGCCTGGCGACTGCTCCGCGGCCATGCCCAGTTCCTGCACGGCGTTGGCGTACTCGCCCTTGTCCAGCGCAACCATCCCGCGTCGGTGATGGAGAGTAGCGTCACATCCCGCCAATAGGAGGGATATTGCTGCCGCAGTCATCGCGGCCATCGGCCGCAATCGAAGAATCATCGGTTTGATACGCATTGTTCAGTTGCTCTGCATCGACAGGACTTGCCGCTGCTTGGTCGGTAAATGTTCGAATTCAATCTGGGTCGGGGTGATCGAAATCACCTTGTAAGTACTTTCCAGGACCTCCCCTGCCCGCGCCACCACCGGCTGATCGCCGCGTCCCAAGTACACAACTTCATCGGTGCCATCCTTCAAGCGCCCCATAAACTGGAACGGCAGCGCAGGCGGTCCCTCGGGAATGGTCAACGGCGCTATCGGAGGGGGAGCTACCACTTCCTTTACCGGCTCCGGGGGCGGCGGTGCTGGTACCCAGTTCCTCGGTTCAAATGGATCGCTGCCATCGGATTCCGCGCCAAGTTCTTCTGCGACCTGCATCGTTCCAGGCACAGAGACCGCAGGCCTTTGAATTGTTTCCGAAGTGGGAATTTTGACTTGCACGGGCGCTTCGTCGCTCGTTCCAATTGAAACATAGACGGTCGCGGCCAGGGCCGAGAACAAAATCACTTTCCGCACAACGGTGGCCTTATCCATGCAGGCTCCGGCGGTAGAAGGCTGAAAAAGCCAAGTCGCAGCTCAGTGGCGCAACAGCGACATCCTTCCGCGCACAGCTAATCGAATCCAGCGACACATTGTGCAAATCGGTGGTGAAGCGGGCACTGAAGCCACGAATGGCTCGATAACTGCCGTTGACCCTCATCGTAATGCGATACCGAATGAAGGGTTCGCTGCTGTTTTCATCCAGCGCATAAGCGACTTCGTCGAGAGGCAACTGCGTCTCCGCCGCAAATGCATTCAAAGACTGGACCAAGCTGGCGTTATCGAATGCAGGGAGCTCCACCGCCGCCGGGCTTTCCGACTTTATTTCTGGGGCGCGTGCCTTCATGCCGTCTATTGATTCCTGCAATCGCTGCAATTCAACAAACGCCTGCCTTGCTTCGCGCCGTTGGTCTGCAAATGCAAGCACCGCTGCAATCAATGCAGTGCCAGACACAGCAAGAAGCGGCATAACGATCGGCTGGGCGCGGAACAGTCGCGCACCATGAAAACGAAGAAATGGGAGAAGCATATATAACTCGAAGAACGTCGCTGGCAATTTGCCGCTGTTGCGGCAAGTCGGCCTTCGCCGATCTGCTCGAAGTCGAAGAAGGCTTAATAAGGTCCTTCAACGTAATAGGCCGAAGGCATTTGCCCCCAATTGGGAATAGAGCTGCAAGTGAAAGCGCTGTCGTTGTAGTAAAGGATCATACTTTTTCCCGCGACTCGAGCGCTCACCAACGATGCATACGCCGCTTTGCATACGGGCACTGGCATTGCAAAACTTCCCTGGGTCACCACGCTGCAAATCGAGTGGACCGCGGTTGAATTGGTGAGCGAAACGTAGATCCGGCCCTCCGCATCAATCCCTAGATGTGCGACGGTGCCATTGCAACTGTAGGCAAACGAATTCAAAGGAAACGCAAGCACCGCCGAGAGACCGACAATTGCGACAGATTTCCGGCGAATACGGAACGACAATTTCCGCAACTCCATAATTTATTTCTCCAAAATACTGACAGCTTTCCCAGGACAGTTCACCCACCAAGCTCGAGCAACTCAACAAACAAGTCGTCCCTCTGTCACCTGGTTGCATATTGTCGATCCGGCCAGCTGTCTTCCCCGGCATTGCGCATCCGCCGCCAGTATCCTGGGTGCAATCTGCGTTTTCAAAAACCTCACATTATGACCGTCAAAGCAATATTTATCAACGCCGATCTGCGGAGCTCGCGCCATAAAGACAACCCACACACAAGCAACAACTGTGATCGAATTGCAACTATTTTTTGAGGATTCAAAGCCTCCCGTTGATGATAAAAATGAAATTTAGATACCTTTGGACTTATGCGCTACTGGCTGGGATCTCGCTTTCCGAAAACGCCCATGCCCAGTCGAACTCAGGGGCTGTCTCCATCACCATGATTCGCACTGGCTGGGGCTCCGATACGTTCGCCATTGAGACTGGACAGGCAGTCGTCAACCCGGCCCACTGCTCCGCGCCGGACGCGTATATGGCGGCAATTCAGAGCCGGGCTATAAAACACACTATGCGGCCGCGCTACTAGCCTTTTCGACAGGAAAAAACCTGACCGTCATCGTCAGCGACACGGAGTGCACCGCAGGGCGCCCGCTAAAGCGCCTGATCCACATGTGGCACGAAGGAACTGCCGCGTCAGACTTATTTCGACGGAACAAAAGATGGCGACCTGAACCGGGCAGCAAAGGTGTAAAGTACTTGCTACCCGTTTGTTCAGTTAGGCGGGACTGGAACCAGGAGGCTAGTTCGAAACGAAGAAGTAGGCGAGCTTCGAATAGCCTTGAACAGTACACCCCTCCACGGAAACGGAAATAGTCTTTCCAGCAAGGGCCGCAGCGAGAAACGACGCATATGCTCGCTTGCCGATTGACGTGTCACCATTATCAAAGCGAAACTCGTTCGAAGCCCCATTTGCACAACCAAGCGTCGCCCCAAATGCGCTGCCGTCCAACGTTACAAAGCAAATGCCGTCCGTGTTATGGCACCCCACACCCACGACTTTACGTCCAGCAACATATTCGCTTGCGTTAGCACTGTTGCTGGTAAGTGACAGACAAATGCAGAAAACGGCACTTAGAGCGATTCTTAGATTCTTCATGAGCCTTCTCAGGACTGATTGTTAACAAAAACTGTGGCAATCTTAATATGAAATCGTGCACAGACGCAAATTTGAGCCCGTGCGCTCTAGCCGTTATATCAACGCGTACAGCTCGCGAATTCTTCGATTGCACCTCCCACGCCACGATGACCGAGTCTAAACATTCACGGTTAAATGTTGGCGACTAGGGGCGATGACCTCGACGCGCGGCACTCCTTACCGCGAGCGCGCCGCGACTCAATCAGTTCATTTCGCTCGCCAGGCGATTCTCCAAGCGCTTGCGGGCCGCTTCAACGATGATGCGGCAGCCTTTTGCGTCAACGTAGGCGCCGTTGCCTTCTTTCGCTGCGCGCTGTTGGCGCCCCCACAAGTCGTTTACTTCGGGATGCGCGGCGATAGCGATGTCGCATGCCAGGCCTTCGATGGTGGTGAAACTGCCGCGCAGTTGGGCGACGACTTCAGGGTGATCGGTGAAGCGGTAGTTGTCGGCCGAGACGGCAGTTACGCTGTCGGCAAACACCACGTTCTTGCACTGCCCTGCTTCGCAGGACTGCCAACTCCAGCTGGTTCCGCCTGCCGTGTGGCCGGGAGTGCTGTGGGCGGTGACGGCAAGTGGGCCAAGCTTGACTACATCGCCATCGGCGACGCCGCGCACTTTTGCGGAGCCGGCGAAGTTCGACAGGCTGCCGAACTGCGGGTCAATTTTCGGCGAGACGCCGGTGCGTATGGCGTCGACGTTGGCGCTACCAGCCAGCACGGCGGCACCAGTCATCTTTTGTAGCGCGGAGATGCCGCCTGCGTGATCCTCATGCGAATGAGAACTGAGGATGTACTTTACGTCCTCCAGCTTGTAGCCCAGCGTACGGATATTGGCTGCGACGACTTCGGCGCCTTGGGCGGTGGTGCCATCGACAAGGATATGTCCTTGCGGCGACGTCACCAGGATGGCGCTGATGCCAGCGGTGCCAACGTAGTGAGTGTTGCCGTAGATGGTGAACGGCTTCTGCGGCGCACTCCAGTCACGGTCTTGTGCATTGGCGACGGTCGCGAAAGCGGCCAGGATGAGGGATGCGATGACCTTCATTTTTCTCCTTTGGTGGTGATGTACAGGCCGGAGTGCATTTGCGACCCACGGTCGCCACGCCGGTAGCTGCGGTAAATGTGTTCGCCGGCGGCATCGCGGGCGCAGCAGGTGCACCCGCCGACATGTTCGATTTCTTCAACGCCGGAGGTGCGCAACTGGTGTTCTGCGATGGCGCGTAGATCAAGGTGGCGGTACGCTGGCAACACGACGTCGCGCGGCAATGCGGCAAAGCGCTGCGCGAAATCCTCTGCCAGTTCTTCACTTATCTCGTAGCAGGATGCGCAAATCGTCGGACCGACAGCAGCTACGACAGGAGCGCCGTCCCCTATCGCGGCGAGTGCTGCGGGAATGATGCCGTCGTACAGGCCTCGCCAACCGGCATGGACTGCCGCGATCTGCGATCCATCACGGCGCGCCAGTAGCAACGGGATGCAATCGGCGGTGATGATGCTGACAGGGAGGCTGCGCGCCGCCGTATGGAAGCCATCGGCTTCACCGGCCTGTTGCAGCGGCTCGTGAATCGCTGCGATGCGGGTGCCGTGTACCTGGCGCTTGGTC
Organism: Pseudoduganella sp. R-43; assembly: GCF_049913255.1. Taxonomy (NCBI): domain Bacteria; kingdom Pseudomonadati; phylum Pseudomonadota; class Betaproteobacteria; order Burkholderiales; family Oxalobacteraceae; genus Pseudoduganella; species Pseudoduganella sp. R-43. The sequence goes on along the minus strand of NZ_CP183988.1, from coordinate 3,185,720 downwards.
GGCCTTGAATCCCATACGGGTAGCAGTTCAAGCGGAACGAGTACGGAGGCACTGCCGAAACCGTGCCGGATGCCAGGAATACTGCTTAACAGACTACTTGCGACCATATTAGCCTTTGTGTGACATTTGTCGCAATCATAGGTTGATCCGGGCCGATTTGCAAGCGTGCCATTCAACAGTGCGCCGCGCTAGTTAGTTCGGGTCAGTTTTTCGCAGTTGTGGCTGCCGGCCGCGAAGTACAAGGTGCCCACATAGCCCTCCATATAGGTATAGCGGGCCGAGTAACCCTGTTTGCAGAACACGGCTGTCCGTTCGTAGTCGGCCGGTACCTTCTGCCACCCTTGCCCAAGCAGGATGGTATCCGTCTGTTGCGTCGGGATATCCGAGCCGCCAAGATACGTACTTGCCACCCATCGCTGTTTGCCGGCAATTGAGACTTTTGGACAGATGCCATCGGTGTAAAGGCCGGCACAGAAATTCTCCAGCGACCGCGTCACGAAGGCTTTTGCATCGTGACCAAGCGCGGGTTTATTCAATGCTGGCTCGGGGAAAAAGGCGAGGTAGGACCAGATGACGACAAAAATGGTGAACAACGTGATTGTCGCTTTATGCAGTAACGGCATTTGAACGGATAGCAGGCCAAAGCAGCAAATTATACTTTGCCGGCGCCGGCCGCAAAGACCGACGCATTGCTGCTCACCAATGACGCCTTACCCGGAATTTGCGCTGACACGACAAGGTCTTCCGATTTTCGGTCAATGGGTGGAATTTGCCCAGAAAAGCCTGTATCCTCTTGCCTTCCACGTTGTCAGCGCAACAAGACTTCTTATTCAAAAGCACTGATTGTCAACCTCACACGACTCGAAAATGCATATCACTCGATTCAAAGCCGTCGGCCGCACCGCCATTCTTTCTGCACTCTGCGCAACCGCTATCGCCCTCGCCCCAGTCGCATCGGCATCCACCACGGAAGGTCCGTTCACCATTAAATCGGTCATCGTCGGGGGCTATGGCGCTCACATCGAGGTCACGCCAGCGCCTGCCGGATGCACCGCTGACTGGTCGGGCACTCAATTCGTCATCATCAAAGAGTCCCCCCTTTACAAGGAATTGCTCGCTGGCTTTCTGGCGGCCCAAGCCCAAGGCAAAACTGTGCTGATCTGGCATGACCAACAAGGTAATGGGAATTGTGGCTTCGGGAACCAGAAGTCAATCAATACCATTCAGATTAAGAACTAAGAAGAACCTCTGATCGCCCTCGCCTGCCTTCCACTTTGATAAAAAAAACGGCGCCCGCGAATGCGGAGCGCCGTTAAGGGCTGATCGATCTTGATTAGTTCCAGTCGCCGCCCAGGGAACGGATCAGGGCGACGGTGGTCACCGCGCGGTCGCCGCGCAGTTGCACTGCGCTGCGTTCGACGGCTGCCAGGTTGCGCTGTGCATCCAGCAGGTCCAGATAGCTGGAACGGCCGGCGTCGTACAGCTTCTGCGCCAGGTCGGCCGAACGGCGTGCCGATACCAGGGCTTCGTCGATCTGCGCGGTCTGGCCGCCCAGGATGCGCAGGCCTGCCAGGTTGTCTTCCACCTCGGCGAAGGCGCCCAACACGGTCTGGCGGTAGCCCGCAACCGATTCTTCCAGGGCCGCTTCGCTGCGCTTGACGTTGTTGCTGTTACGGCCGCCGTCGATCAGCGGCATCGACAGCAAGGCGCCCAGCACCCACGAGCGGCTGCTCCACTTGAACACGTCGCTGAAATGGCCGGCAGCGCCGCCGCCATTGGCGGTGATGTTCAGCGCCGGGAACATGGCCGAACGCGCAACGCCGATGCGGGCGTTCGACGCTTCCATCGCCTTCTGTGCGGCAGCGATGTCAGGACGGCGTTCCAGCAGCGCAGATGGCACGCCGGTCGGGATCGCAGGCAGCAGCGTCGAGTCCAGCAGCGGGCTGTTGCCCGCGGTGTAGGCTGCCGCCGGCTTGCCCAGCAGGACTGCCAGCGCGTGCTCGGTGGTGGCGCGACGGCGTTGCAGGCCGATCGCTTCGGAGCGGGTGGTCGACAGTTCGGTCTTGGCGCGGGAGAGGTCGAATTCACCGATGTCGCCCAGGTCGAAACGGCGCTGGTTGACCTTTACACTCTCTTCACGCAAACGGACCGTCTGCTCCACAGTCGCCAATTCGGCGTCCGTGGCGCGCAGGCGGAAATAGGTCTGTGCCACGTCGGCTTGCAGCGACAGCAGGACGGAGCGGTAATTCGCTTCCACCTGCGCGGCGTCGCCACGGGCCGCGGCCACATTGCTCGATACGCGGCCGAACAGGTCCACTTCATAGCTCGCCGTCAGGTTCGCGTTGTAAGTGGTCTGCGGCGCAATGTCGGTACTGGCCGGCACGCCGAGCGACAGCGCCGAATTGCGGGCACGCTGGGCGCCAACGCCCACGCCGATTTGCGGAATGCGGTCCGCTTCGGCGATGCCGGCGATGGCGCGTGCCTGCTTGACGCGGGCGGCCGCCACGGCCAGGTTGGCGTTGTTGCGGGTCGCTTCGGCGATCAGCTCATTCAGGGCCGGGTCGCTGAAGGCCAGCCACCACTCGCCGCGCGGCTGGCGCTCGGCGTTCTGGGCCGGCTTCCAACTGGTGCCGTCTTCGGCAGTCATCACCTGCGGCTCCTTGAAGGCGGCCGGGGTGTCGACTTGCGGTTGCTTTAATTCAGGCGCGGCGCATGCGGTCAGCAGCAGCGCTGCCAGCAGCGGGGCGACGCCCTTGGCAATCATACTTTTCATATTAGTGGGTCCCTTCCAGTTGCGGGGCAGCGTCGGCTGCCGGGGATTTCTTCTCAAGGCGCTTGGCCAGGGTGCGCAGCAGGACGTAGAACACCGGCGTCAGGAACAGGCCGAAGAAGGTCACGCCCAGCATGCCGGCGAACACCGCCACACCCATTGCATGACGCATTTCAGCACCTGCACCAACCGAGAACACCAGCGGTACCACACCCATGATGAAGGCGATCGACGTCATCAGGATCGGGCGCAGACGCAGGCGGCAGGCTTCCAACGCCGCTTCCAGGATGGTGCGGCCGTGGTCTTCCAGCTCCCGCGCAAATTCCACGATCAGGATCGCGTTCTTCGACGCCAACCCGACCAGCACGAACAAGGCAATCTGCGTGAACACGTTGTTGTCGCCGCCGGTCAACTTGACGCCGATCAGGGCGCACAGGATCGACATCGGCACGATCAGGATCACGGCCAGCGGCAGGGTCCAGCTTTCGTACTGGGCAGCCAGCACCAGGAACACCAGCAGCACGCACAGCGGGAACACGTAGATCATGGTGTTACCGGCCAGGATCTCCTGGTAAGTCAGCTCGGTCCATTCGTAGCCCATGCCTTTCGGCAGGGTCGCCTTGGTGATTTCTTCCAGCGCAGCCTGGGCCTGGCCGGACGAGAAGCCTGGAGCCGGAGCGCCGTTGATCTCGGCCGAGACGTAGGCGTTGTAGCGCTCCACGCGGTCAGGGCCGTAGCTGTCTTTCACGCGCATCAGCGACGACAGAGGGATCATCTCGCCTTTGCTGTTGCGGACTTTCAGCTGCGCGATCTGCTCGGCTTGCGAACGGAACGGGGCATCAGCCTGCACGCGCACCTGGTAGGTACGGCCAAACTGGTTGAAGTCGTTCACGTACAGCGAACCGAGGTTGATCTGCAAGGTCTGGTAGATGGTCTGCAGTGGCACGCCCAGTTGCTTGGCTTTGGCGCGGTCGATGTCCGCGAACAGCTGCGGAACATTGATCTGGAAGCTGGAGAACACACCGGCCAGGCGCTTGTCGCCCCACGCCTTCATCTGGATTTCCTGCACGGTCTTGTAGAGCGCGTCGTAGCCTGCGTTGTTGCGGTCTTCGATCATCATCTTGAAGCCGCCGGTGGTACCCAGGCCGTTGACTGGCGGCGGCGGGAACACCATCACGAACGCGTCCTGCACGGCGCCCATGCGCTTGTTGATCTCCGCTGCGATTGCCGCACCCGATTGGGACGGGTCGGTACGCTCGTGGAATGGCTTCAGCGTGGTGAATACGATACCGGCGTTCGGCGCATTGGTGAAGCCGTTGATCGACAGGCCCGGGAAGGCAACCGAAGCGTCCACGCCAGGAATTTCCTTGGCGATGTCGGACATCTTGCGGATCACCTGCTCGGTGCGTTCCAGCGATGCGGCGTCAGGCAATTGGGCGAAGCCCACCAGGTATTGCTTGTCCTGGCCCGGTACGAAGCCGCTCGGCACGACCTTGAACATGATGCCTGCGGCGGCAGCTAGCACCAGGTACACCACGATGGATGCGGACTTGCGCTTCAGCACGCCTTGCACGCCGGTTTCATAGCTGTGCGAAGCGCGGTTGAAGAAGCGGTTGAACCAGGCGAAGAAGCGGCCGAAGATCTTGTCCATCACGCGGGTCAGCGCGTCTTTCGGAGCGTCGTGCGGGCGCAGCAGCGATGCCGACAGGGCCGGAGCCAGGGTCAGCGAGCACAGTGCCGAAATAACGGTCGAAATAGCGATGGTCAGCGCGAACTGGCGGTAGAACTGGCCTGTCAGGCCGGACACGAAGGCGATCGGCACGAACACGGCGCACAGCACCAGGGCGATAGCGATAATCGGGCCGGAGACTTCTTTCATGGCCTGGATGGTCGCATCGCGCGCCGACAGGCCGTTGGCGATATTCCGCTCGACGTTCTCCACCACCACGATCGCATCGTCGACCACGATACCGATGGCCAGCACAAGGCCGAACAGCGACAGCGTATTGATCGAGAAGCCGAAGCCGATCATCACTGCGAAGGTGCCGACGATCGATACAGGCACCGCCAGCAGCGGGATGATCGATGCGCGCCAGGTCTGCAGGAAGATGATCACCACGATCACCACCAGCGCCACTGCTTCCAGCAGGGTGTGGATCACGGACTTGATCGACTCGCGCACAAACTGGGTCGGGTCGTACACGATGTCGTAGGCCACGCCTTCAGGGAAGTCCTTCTTCAGTTCTTCCATCTTGGCGCGCACGTTGGCCGACAGTTCCAGCGCATTGCTGTTCGGGGCTTCGAAGATACCCAGGCCCACTGCGGACTTGTTGTTCAGCAGCGAACGCAGCGAGTAGCTGTTGGAGCCCATTTCGATGCGGGCCACGTCTTTCAGGCGGGTCAGCGCGCCGTCTTCATTGGTCTTGACGATGATTTCGCCAAATTCCTCGACGGAGCTCAGGCGGCCCTGGGTGTTGACGGTCAGCTGGAAGTCGGCCGACTTGGACGGCGCAGCGCCGATCACACCGGCAGCCACCTGCACGTTCTGCTCGCGGATCGCATCGACCACGTCGGACGCGGTCATGTTGCGACCAGCGACCTTCTGCGGGTCGAGCCAGACGCGCATGGCGTAGTCGCCGGCGCCGAAGATCTGCACGTCGCCCATGCCTGGAATACGGGCCAGCTGGTCTTTTACGTTCAGCACGCCGTAGTTGCGCAGGTACAGGTCGTCATAGCGGCCATTCGGCGACAGCAGGTGGACCACCATCGTCAGGTTAGGCGAAGACTTCACCGTGGTCACGCCGATCTGGCGCACTTCTTCCGGCAGGCGTGGCAAGGCGCGCTGCACGCGGTTCTGCACCGCGGTTTCGGCCTTGTCGACATCGGTGCCGATCTTGAAGGTCACGGTCAGCATCAGCGCGCCATCGGAGGTGTTTTGCGAGGACATGTACAGCATGTTCTCGACACCGTTGATCTGCTCTTCGAGCGGCGCGGCGACGGTTTCCGCAATCACTTTCGGGTTCGCGCCCGGATAGACGGCGCGCACCACGACGGATGGCGGCACCACTTCCGGGTATTCGGAGACGGGCAGCTTGAAGATCGAGATCAAGCCCGCTACGAAGACAATGATCGATAGAACCGCCGCGAAGATCGGTTTATCGACAAAGAAGCGTGAAAAATTCATGGATTATTCCTTGGTTTTCTTGGCATCGGCGGCGGCCACTTTTTCTGCTGCCATCGGGTCAAAGGTCATGTCGACCATTTGCGGCGTGATCGGCGCACCAGGGCGCACGCGCTGCAGGCCGTTGACGACGATCTTTTCGCCTGCTTTCAGGCCGTTGCGTACTACGCGCAGGCCGTCGACGTTCGGACCCAGCACCACAGGGCGGTATTCCGCCTTGTTGCCGGCGCCGACCACGTAGACGAACTTGCGATCCTGGTCGGTGCTGACGGCGCGATCGTTGATCAGCACCGTTTGCTGGGTGGCGGTGCCGCCGTCCAGCTGGACGCGGGCGAACAGGCCGGGCACCAGCGCGCGGTCCTTGTTGTCGAAGGTGGCGCGCATGCGCACGGAGCCGGTGCGGGTATCGAGCTGGTTGTCGACGAATTCCAGCTTGCCCTCATGCGGGAAGCCAGCTTCGTTGGCCAGGCCGACCTTCACGGTCACCGGCTGGCCCTTGTAGGCCTGGCCGCCGACGCGCAGGAAAGTGTCTTCGTCGCCGTCGAAGCTGGCGTAGATCTTGTCCAGCGAAACCACGCTGGTCAGCACGGCGCTCTGGTCTACCAGGTTGCCGAGGGTGATCTCCGCCTTCGACACGCGGCCGTTGATCGGCGACGTCACCTGGGTGTAGGACAGGTTCAGGCGCGCTGCTTCGGCGGCCGAAGCGGCGGCGCGGGCGGTTGCGTCCAGCTCCTTCAATGCCGAAGCGCGTTCGTCGAATTCGCGCTGGGCGATCGCTTTATCGGCCAGCAGCTTTTCGGCACGGGCCAGCTCCAGCTTGGCCAGGTCGGCCTTGGCCTTGGCCGAATTGGCTGCGGCGTCGGCGCGGCTGGCTTCAGCCTGGAATGGACGCGGATCGATCACGAACAGCACGTCCCCTTTTTTCACCTCGCTGCCAGGCTTGAAGTTCACCGCGGTGATGAAGCCGCTGACGCGTGGACGGATCTCCACGTGGTCGATGGCTTCCAGGCGGCCGGAGAATTCCTGGGTTTCGGCGACGGACTTCTGCACCACGACGGCTGCCGAAACCGGCGGACCGCCCGCTGCAGGGCCCTGGCTTTCGGCCGGCTTGCTATTGGCGCTGCAACCGGACAGGATGGCCGCCGCCAGCCCGCCCATCGCCAATGCGGCAACCAGCGGCCGCACAAGAGTGGACATTTGATTCATCTTTTTCATTGTTAACCTCTTGGGGGTGAAAATTAGTGGGAAATTTGAGCAAAAAGGGGCCCATGTGCCTCGCAGGCACTTTTTTCTGAACTTCTGTTTTATTGATACAGCCTTACACTGCGGGTGTTTCCGGCCCGTCGATGGCGCCGATAAAACTGGCCATCTCTCTCAGTGCAAAGCCCCTGCACGCGCATTCATTCCTGGCTCCCGGCTCCTGCAATGGCGCCGGTGGCATGCGTCTGACTGTTGTCTTTACTCCGCAGGCGATCAGTTTCGCCCCGTATTGTTCTGCTTCATCCCGTAAGGGGTCGTCCTCGGCCGACAGGATCAGGGCCGGCGGCAAATTCTTCAATCGGCTCGATTGCAGCGGCGACGCGTAAGGGTGGGCGCGGTCGGCGGCATTCGGCAGGTAGCCGCGATAGGCGGCGGCGCAGTTATTTGCTACCTTCATCTGGTCCGGACAGTTCGGCAGCTCGCGCATCGAACAGGTGGACAGGCCGGGATCGAGCATCGGCATGATCAGGATCTGCCCTGCCAGGGCCGGGCCGCCGCGGTCGCGCGCCATCAGCGCCGACACGGCTGCCAGGTTGGCGCCTGCCTCGATGCCGGCGGTCAGCAGCTGCTTGCCGCTCCAGGCCAGCTTGGCCTTGTTCTTCTTGGCCCAGGCCAGCACGGCGTGGGCATCTTCCACCGCTGCCGGAAACGGGCTGACGGTGGCCAGGGTGTAATTAGTGGCCAGGATCACGTGGCCAGGATTGCACGCGACCAGGTGGCGCAGGAATTCGTCCGCCTCCTCCAGGTCGCCGGCTACAAAGCCGCCACCGTGGAAGAAAACGATCAGCGCATCGCGCTTGGCGGACGAATTCCCGGCCAGGTACAGGCGTGCGGCGAGCGGCCCCTGGGCCCCGCGCACTTCGAGTTCGCGGATCTTCAGGTCCGCCGGCGCCTGCGCCGTCATTCTTTCGCCTCCGAGCTGGCCGAAGCCAGCAAGGTGCGCGCCGGCGCCGCGCCAAAGCCGACTTGCGCGCCGTACGAGTATTCGTCGGTATACAGGACGCCTGCCAGGGCGATCGCGCCCAGCGCCAGCGATACCATTGCAAAGAATCCATCCCGGTTACTCATGACTGCTCCTTTCCTGTGTTACCGAAAGCCACTTTAAACTTTCCCACCGCGGGAGGGTCAAGGGCTTTTTCATGCTGCAATACGGTAATAATAAACTTCCACTAGAATAAGAAAAATACATTAATGTTGAATTGATTGTTCAGAATCTCGAACAATGAAGGTGGACTCATGAATAAGCTCCAAGCAATGGAAGTGTTCGTACAGGTGGTCGACGCCGGAGGCTTCACGCGCGCCTCGGAAACCCTGCAGCTGCCCAAGGCGACCGTTTCCACCCTGGTGGCCAGCCTCGAATCGGCGCTGTCGGTCAAGCTGCTGCACCGGACCACGCGCCACGTTTCCGTCACCGCCGACGGCGCTGCCTACTATGAAAGATGCCTGCGCATCCTGGCCGACGTGAAGGATGCCGAGGAATCGCTGTCGCGCACCCGACTGAGCCCGAGCGGCCGGCTGCGGGTCGACGCGCCGACCGGGCTCGCGAACGAAATCCTGGTGCCGTCCCTGCCCTCCTTCTTTGAACAATACCCCGATATCCAGCTGGAACTCGGTTGCAGCGACCGTCCGGTCGATTTGATCGAGGAAGGCGTCGATTGTGCAGTGCGGGGTGGCCAGTTGGCCGATTCCACCCTGATTGCGCGACGCGTCGGCCTGCTCAATTTTGTGACCTGCGCGGCGCCTTCCTACCTGGAGCGCTTCGGCACGCCCACCCACCCGCGCGACCTGGAACGGCACCGTTGCGTGAACTATTTCTCGTCCAAGACTGGCAAAATATACAACTGGGACTACACGCGCGACGGCGAGCGCATTGAAATGATGCTGCCGGGCGTGGTGGCACTGAACGATTCGAACGCCTACCTGCAAGCCGGGCTGGCGGGCCTGGGCATCATCATGATGACGGATGTACAACTGGGCAGCCACGGCAGGGACGGCCGCCTGGTGCGCGTGCTGGAGGAATGGGTCACCGATCCCCTGCCGATCCACGTGGTGTACCCGCAAAACCGTCACCTGTCGGCCAAGGTGCGGGTGTTCGTTGAATGGGTGGCGGACCTGATGGCCAGCCATCCCCAAATGCGGCTGCGTCCTTTGGCCGCTTCCCTCCCTGTGGAGCTGACTGTATGACCGAACGACTCGTTTTCCTGGACCGCGACAGCATCATTGCCGACATCCGGCGTCCATCGTTTGCCCACGAATGGGCCGAACATCCCGCTTCCACGGCCGCCGAGGCGATCGAACGCCTGCGTGGCGCCACCATCGCCATCACCAACAAGGTGCCGCTACGGGCCGAAGCGCTGGCCGCCCTGCCCGGCCTCAAAATGATCGCGGTGGCGGCCACCGGCACCGACATCATCGACCTGGCGGCGGCGCGCGAGCGCGGCATCGTGGTGTCGAATATTCAGGGCTACGCCCATGCCTCGGTGCCGGAACATGCCTTCGCCCTGATCCTGGCGCTGCGCCGCCAGTTGCTGGCCTACCGCGCCGACGTCGAAGCGGGCCTGTGGGAGAAATCGCCGCGCTTCTGCCTGTTCCATCATCCCATCCGCGACCTGCACGGCAGCCGCCTGGGCTTGCTGGGCTACGGTGACCTGGGCAAGCAAGTCGCGCACCTTGGCCGCGCCTTCGGCATGGAAGTCGTCGTGCATACCCGCACCGCGGCCGAGGACCCGAACGTGCGCAACGTTAGCTGGGACGAACTGCTGGAGACATCCGACGTATTGAGCCTGCACGCTCCGCTGACCGATGCCACCCGCAATATCATCGGCGCGGCCGAACTGGAACGCATGAAGCCCAGCGCCATCCTGGTCAATACCGCGCGCGGCGGCCTGGTGGACGAAGCAGCGCTGGCCGATGCCCTGCAGCGTGGCGTGATCGCCGGCGCCGGGTTTGACGTGCTGACGAAAGAGCCGCCGGTGCCCGACAATCCGCTGCTGCGCCTGCGCCTGCCGAATTTCCTGCTCACGCCCCATTCCGCCTGGGCCAGCGGCCAGGCCATGCAGGGCCTGGCCGACCAGCTGATCGACAATATAGAAGCCTTCATTGCGGGCCGCCCGGCCAATCGCGTCGCATGAAACGCGCGCGCGCCAAGGCGGGAATCGGCACCTACCTTGCCGTCGCTTTCTGCGCGCTGGCAATCGCCATGGGAGCGATATTGGCCGCCGTCATCGCACGCACGGCCGGCAACCAGGTCAAGGCCGATATTGGCAGCGCCCTGTCCGACCTGGCGCAGCAAGCCGCCGACAAGCTGGATCGCAATATGTTCGAGCGCTACCGCGAGGTGCAGTTGCTGGCGCAGCGTCCCGACATGGGCGCCGCCGCGGCGCCAGCGGCGCGCCGCGCCACCCTGGAGCAGCACCAGCACAGCTACCCCCACTATGCCTGGATCGGCGTCACCGGCCGCAGCGGCCGCGTGCTGGCCGCCACCGGCTCCCTGCTGGAAAATATCGACGTCAGTGAACGCCCCTGGTACCGCAACGCCCAGGCCGGGACCTTCGTCGGCGACGTGCACGATGCCGTCATGCTGGCCAAGCTGTTGCCGGCACCCGATTCGCAAACACAGCGCTTCGTCGACCTGGCCTTCCCGCTGGCCGACGGCAGCGGCATCCTGGGCGCCCACCTGTCATGGCAATGGGCGCGCGAACTTGAACGCTCGGTGATTGAACCGGCAAGCGCACACCGCCAAGTGCAGGCCCTCATCGTCGACCGGCGGGGCACGGTCTTGCTGGGGCCACCGGACTTGCTGGGCAGGAGCCTGCCGCCGCCAAGCCAGGGTAACGGCTACCTGGTGGAACGCTGGTCCGATGGCGTCGAATATCTGGTCGGCTATGCGCGCACGCGCGGCCACGCTGCCTATCCGGGCCTGGGCTGGACGGTGCTGGTGCGCCAGACTGTCAACACTGCCTGGGCGCCGGTACGGGCCTTGCAGAAACGCGCCCTGTGGCTGGGCGTGGCGATGGCAGCCCTGTTCCCGCTGCTCGCCTTCCCTCTTGCCCGCCGCATTGCGCGTCCATTGAGCGAACTGGCCGACGCAGCCGACCATATCCGCCGCGGCGCGGCCGCCGAATTGCCGCTGCTCGCCCCCTACGCCGAGGTGCAGGCGCTGTCGCGCACCCTCAATTCCCTGGTCTCCAACCTGGAAGGCCGCGTCAGCGCCCGCACCAGCCAGTTGCGCGATGCCATGCAGCGCATCGCCGCCATTATCGAAACCGCCCAGGATGCCTTCATCGCTGTCGGTCCGGACGGCCATATCACCGACTGGAACCCCGCCGCCCAGCACATGTTCGGCTGGTCGCGCGAGGAAGCTGTAGGCAAGAGCTATATCGACCTGATGGTGCCGCAGCGTTTCCGTGCGCAACAGGAGGCGGCGCTGGCGGCCGCCGGCGGCAGTGAGGCGCCCGCTTTCGGCCGCCATGTACAACGCACCCTGATCCGGCGCAACGGCGATGAGCTGACCGTGGAGGCCAGCATCAGCCGCCCGGCCAACGGCCTGTTCTGCGTCTTCCTGCACGATATCTCGGAACGCCGCCAGGTGGAAGAGATGAAGAACGAGTTCATCGCCACCGTTTCGCACGAGCTGCGCACGCCGATGACGTCGATCCGCGCCTCGCTGTCCATGCTGGTCGACGGCGGCGCCGGCGAACTGCCGCCGGACGTGCAGCACCTGGTCAATATCGCTTACCAGAGCAGCGAACGCCTGGTGCGCCTGGTGAACGACATCCTCGATATCGAGAAAATCGAAGCCGGCAAGATGGCATTTCGCAGCGACGAACTGGAGATCGCAACACTGCTGGACGAAGCCATCGACGCGGTGCGCGGCAGCGCGGCCCAGCGCCCGGTAGCGCTGGAACGTGCGGGCAGCGGTCGCGGCTTGCGCGTGCGCGGCGACCATGACCGCCTGGTGCAGTTGCTGGTCAACCTGCTGTCCAACGCCATCAAGTATTCGCCCCAATACAATTCCGTGACCCTGGCCTGCAGTCAAGTGCCGGCAGGTATCAGGCTAGCGGTCAGCGACAACGGCCCGGGAATTCCTGAAGCATTCCAGGCGCGCGTCTTCGCAAAATTCGCCCAGGCCGACAGCTCCGACTCGCGCCTGAAAGGCGGCACCGGCCTGGGGCTGGCGATTTGCCGTGCCATCGCAGAACAGCATGGCGGGACCATAGGCTTCGACACGGAAGAAGGGCGCGGCACGACCTTCCATGTGACCCTGCCCGCCCTTTAACTGATGTCGCGCTGCCAGTCGGCCTTGCGGGTCATCACGCCCCACCTGGCCTCCTCGCGGATCGCCCATTTGTACAAGCCGACCAGCCGCCACCAGCTGTTGATCTGCCGGTAGCCGAAGTTCTCGGCGACGACGACTGCCGCCAGGATCAGCAGATGGCTGGGGCGCGGATAAAGGTGGAAGGAAATTTCCTCCAGCAGCAGGCCGAAGGCCGACAAGAGGATCCCCAGCCCGATCGCGAGGAACAGGAAGATCCCGAACGATTCCCAGGACACCCAGCCCTGCCACCAGGCGACCGCCATGAAGATATAGCCGAACAGCTCGACGAAGGGGCCCAGCCACTCGAACAGCACGAAGAACGGGAAAGCCAGCCAGCCCGCCACGCCGCCATGGCGGCTGAACATCAGGCCCCAGTTGGTGGTAAGGCTCTCCGACAGGCCGCGCGACCAGCGGATGCGCTGGTTGCGCAGCTGCTTGCGGTCTTCCGGCGCTTCCGTCCAGCACACCGGGTCGGGCACGAATTCGATCTTGTACGGCACGCCGCGGGCGCGCAGCTTGCGGTGCATGCGCACCACCAGTTCCATGTCTTCGCCAATCGCCTTCGGGTTGTAGCCGCCGACTGCCACCACCGTGTCCTTGCGGAACAAGCCGAAAGCGCCGGAGATGATCAGCATGCCGTTGATCACCGACCAGCCCATGCGGCCGAACATGAAGGCCCGCAAATACTCGACCACCTGGAACAGCGCCCACGGATTTTTCGGCATGCCGACGCGGGTCAGGAAACCGCCGCGCACTTCGCAGCCGTTGGCAATGCGCACCGTGCCGCCGGTCGCCACCATGAGCGGGTCGCCGAGGAACGGGCGCACCAGCCGCTGCAGGCTATCGCGCTGCAGGATCGAATCGGCGTCGACGCAGCAGAACAGCGGGTAGCGCGCCGCATTGATGCCGGCATTGGTCGAATCGGCCTTGCCGCCATTGACCTTGTCCACCACGCGCAGGTTCGGGAAGCGCGTGGAACGGTAGATGCCAAGCACCGGCCTGGTCTCAAGCTGGATGCGATAAGCCTCCGGGAAAGGCACCAGGCCGAATTCGTCGATCATGACCTGCAGGGTGCGGTCGGTGGAGCCGTCATTGATCACAACGACTTCCATCTCCGAATAGGAAAGCTGCAGCATCGAGCGGATCGAGGTGACGATGGTTGCTTCCTCGTTATAGGCCGGCACGATCATGCTGATCGGCGGCTCCAGCGCCGAATATACTTGCGGCAGGTCGTCCAGGATCGCTTCCTGCGAACGCCGGCGCAGCGCATACATGGCCAGGAAATTCAGCATCAGGTAGCCGACGTTCAGCAGCACGAAGTACACCAGCACGCTGATCGAGATAATCTGGATGAAAAGCGGATTGGGCGTCATGCGGCCCCCTGTTCCGCCGTCACCTGCGCAATCATGTCGGCTGCGTAGCGGTCGCCGGCGTTGCGCAATTGGGCCAGTTCCTCCTTAGTCAGGAAGGGCAATGCCAGCAGGGCCTGCGCCGCGCGATAGCGCACCCACCACTGCGGATCCGACAGCAAGGACCGGAAACGCGCCACGTCGCTGCGGTCCCCCATTTCACCCAGCGCACGGACTGCCTGCAGGCGCACACGCCAATCTTCGCTGGCCAGGTGCCGGCGCACTTCGTCCACCACGCCGGGCACATGCGCCATGCGCAACGCGGCCAGCACGACTTCCTGTTCTTTGCTGGCGAGGTAGCCGCGCAACTGGGCCTGCGGCAGGTGCATGCGCAAGGCTGCCACCAGGCGCAGCGCTTGCGGCAGCTCGGTCGGCGTCACGCGCGCCAGGGCCTCCGCCAGCACCGGCTGCCATTCGGCGCGCGCATTTTGCAGGATGTTGGCCAACTGGGACAGCGGCCAGTCGTCGCGCCGCAACAGCAATGGCGCCATTTCATGCGCCGCCCGCGCGGCATCGGTTTGCACCATGGCCCACAGTGCGTGAACAGAGGAAGCACTGTCGGCGCTGTGCGCGGTACGGGCCAGCGTCGCCCAGGATTCCTTGTCGCGCATATGCCCGAGCGCCAGGATCGCCAGCAGCCTCTCGGCTCGGTTGCCGCCCGCCAGCAACCCTCTCGCCTGTTCGTCGCAACCCAGGCGGCGCGCAATGCCGTTCAGGCCTTCGCTTGCTTCGCCGCGCACCGCCTGCTGCAAATGCAGCCAGAGCTTCATGAACAGCAGGCTGTCGCGCTGCGGCAGTTCGGGCAGGTTGCCAACCGGTTCGCCCGCAATGGCGGCATTCAGCAAAGGGCGCCATTTCAGGGTGAGCTCCTGCTCGCGGCGCTGCATGCGGCGCATCGACAGGCGCAGCCAGATGATCTGCAGCCCGACCAGTACGGTCAACGCCAGCGCGCCGGCACCGGTCCAGAATGCGACCTGGAGGTAGACATCAGAAGGCAGCCTGTAATCCAAGATTGACCCCGTTGCGCACGTAGAAGTCGCCCTGGCGCGTAGATGCCAGGGCATAAGTAACGGCCCAACGCTGGTCAAACCAGTGCCGCCCCACCAGGGCGGCCGACTGCACGCTGGTCATGCGCGTGGTACCGGCGATATTTGCTGCTTCCTTGCCCACTGCAAAAGACAATCCGACCGCGCTGCGGTCGCTGTAGTAATAGCTGCCGCGCAGCTCGCCGCTGTGCGCTGTCGTACCGAAGGCGCGCGCCGCGCGCCATGCGCCGGAAAAGCTGTAATTGCCGACATAGCGTTCCAGCATCAGCAGGCTCTGGTTGACGTGCACATCGTTGTAGCTGCTGCTGCGCCCTCCGCCATGCACCAGCCAGCCTTTGGCAAACTCGTACTGCAAGGTCGCGCCCAGGGCGTGGCGCGCCAGGATCTGGTGCTCGCTGCTGGCGTTGCCGTCAACCGAGGCCGTCAGGCTGTCGGACAGCGGCATGTCGGCGCCGGCGCTGAACTGGGTCTCGCTGATGCCGAAACGCTCGATGCGGGTGACGCCGCCGCCAAAGCCCATCCGCTGCGCGAGCTGATGGCGCACGGCCAGCGAAGTCTCATGCCAGTTCGCGGCCGGCCCGCTCAGGTTGTCGATCCCATGGCTGATCCCGATGGTGGTCTGGGCGGCGGCCGGCAAGGCAGCGCAGCCCAGTGCAGCGAGGATGGCGGCCTTCATTCCTGCCCTTTCAGGTAGCGGCGCACGCGCGCCAGCAGTTCATTCGGCTGGAAGGGCTTGACGACATAATCGTTGGCCCCCGCGTCGAGCGCACGCACAATGTCTTTTTCGGTATGCTTGGCGGTCAGCATCACGATCGGCACTTCTGTCCAGCCTTCGCGCTGGCGAATGATGTGCACCAGTTCGAAACCGTCGATATAGGGAAGCATTACATCCAGCAGCACCAGCGAAGGTGGCGTGGGGCTTGAAACGATGGCCTTGCGCGCCGCCAGGCCATCGGCGGCAAGAGTGGTCTGGTAGCCTTGCCGCTGCAGGATGAAGGTCAGGATTTGGCCGATATGTTCGTCGTCTTCGATTACCAGGATGGAGGTGTCGGGCATAGGTTCTCGGGCTTATTGCGCGTCGAATTCTGCGGCAGCCTTGGCCGACCACAGCGCCTCGTTGTAGGTAGCGAAGGGGATGTCGTAGCGTTCGACCGAGCCGTCCTCGCCGATGAAGTAGGTCCACCATCCCGCCGGGTCGGGAACCAGGGCAATGTCCTTTGGTTTGCAATGCTCGTGCAAGTCATCGCCGGCATCAAGCGTGATGATGCGGGTCTTTCGGTGTCGGATCAGCGTGGCCATGGCGCATTCTCCAGTCGGGTGATGCAGGCATTGTAATGCCGATTGCGCTCCGTTAGCCAAGCAACAGACGAAATCTGTTGCACATGGCAGTCTGCAGCGAGGAGGATCGCAGCCATGAACCAAGCAGCCACCCAGCAGCCCCTCAATCCCGGCGACGAAGCGGCGCCGGGAACACCCGGCAGCGGTGAAGGCATCTGCCCCGTCTGCAGCGGCTCCGGCAAGACGCCGGACGGCAAGCAATGCCCCAACTGCGGCGGCAGCGGACGCATTATCGAAGGGATCGGCGGCGGCTGAATGCTAACCCGCCCCCAGGCGCTGGCGCAGGAAGTCGATGAACAGCCGCGTGCGCGCCGGCAGGTGGCGCGTTTCTGTCAACGCATGCACCATGATCGGCTCCATATGCCAGTCCGGCAGCACGCGCCGCAGGCGGCCGGCCTGCACTTCCTGCTTCGCCAGCAGCGGGTCCAGCGCCGAAATGCACAGGCCATTGGCCGCAAACGACATGCTGAGCGCCGCGCTATTGGTGGCGTAGCGCGAGTGTGCCATCACCTCCACCACTTCCTCGCCGCGATACAGCTTGCGCCAGATATCGGGCAGCCGGCTGGAGAAGGAGCGGCCGCACATGGTGTGCTGCACCAGGTCGCAGGCGTGTTCCAGCGGCGGCATCCTGGCCAGGTAGACCGGTGAAGCGTACAGGTAGCGCGGCATCATCGCAATGCGCCGCACCACCAGCGTCGAAGGCGCGGTCGGCGGCTGGCCCATGCGGATCGCCACGTCAAAAGGTTCCGACTGCAGGTCCACGGTGCGCGATGAAATATCGAACTCCATCTTGATGTCGGGGTACATGTCGGCGAATTCCGTCAGCACCGGCGCCAGGTAGCCGACGCCGAAACTGGAAGTCATGGTCACGCGCAGGATGCCGGCGGGCTTTTCCGACCAGTCCAGCAGCGCCTCGTGGGCGCTCATGGCTTCTTCCACGATGCCCTGGCAGCGCTTGAAATAGGCTTCGCCGGCCTCGGTCAGTTCCACCTTGCGCGTCGAGCGGTGCAGCAGGCGCAGCCCGATGGACTTTTCCAGTTCCGCGATATTGCGCGACAGGGTGGAATTCGACATGTCCAGCGCCTCGGCCGCGGCGCGGAAACTCTTGCGCTTGGCGACCTCGACGAAAAGGCGCATATGGTGCAGCCTATCCATTCATTGCTCCATTTTTGGGATACTCAATTCAATTATAAGCATTTATCCCAACAATGAAACAGTTCACAATGCGCTTACTTAGACCTTTAGTAGAAAGGAAACGCAAATGAACAACAAGGAACCCAACCTTTTTGATGAACTGTGCAAGCTGCTGGCTGGCCTGGTTTTCAGGGCGGGAGGATTGCCCTGCTGACCTGCCGCATAACGTGCCCGCCGCAATTCCTGCAAATTAGCGCAGGAATTGCACCACCGCTGAGATCATCGCCGCATTGATCGCGGTTTGCACCGTGACGATGCCAAGGGCAAAAGTAAGCAGTTCCTTGCGCACTTCGGCTTTGGTGGCAAAATGTTTGAAGGCCGACTCAAAACGCTGCTCGATGCGCGCCTCGAATTCGACGCGAGTGCGCTCAGACTCGCTTCGCAAGTTATCGAGTTGTCGCTGCAAGCCATCAAGCTGCCGCTGCAAGCCATCAAGCTGCCGCTGCAAGCTGGCAATGTCCGATCTGGTTGCCATCGCCTGCTGCAACTCTGCCACTTTGCCTAGCAAATCGTCGACCTTCGATTCGAGCACTGCAATCCGCACGTCCATACTTTCATCTTTGGGCATGGCTCATTCTCCGTCAAGCAAGCACAAGTACGATTCTGCGCGCGGAATGGCGGAGCGGATTTGACGAAGGTCAGCGCTGCTTGAGGACTTCCTTCCGGAACCAATCGTCGAGCATTTGCTTTTCGTGGCCGTACAGGTCGCGGTTGTAGCTGTTTGTGCCCATCAGGTAGCCGGGGTCGGACAGCTTGCTTTCGCCACTGCTGATGACCTTGCCATCCTGCTCGATGCTGTAGCGCAGGTGCATGCGCGGCCAGTCGGCCTGGCCTTTCAGTACCCGGATGTCGCGCACGGCGACGCGGGGAAATTCATCGCCGGCCAGGTCGATGTCGAGAAAATCGACTTTCAGCACCTGCCCTGCCGGCAGTTTTTCCGACAGCTGCGCGAGGTGTTCGCGGAACAGGAACTGCATGTCTTCGCGCTTCTGGAAGTCGTGCGGCACGTCGGTCATCTTGCCGATATCGACAAAACTGACGGTGGCGGCGGCAAAGGCGCTGGCCGAAGCGAGCAGCAGGACGGCGGCGCCGGTGGCATGGGTGAGCTGGTTCATGCCTGAAGTATATGCCGCAAACGGCAAAAAGCAAAAAGGGTCCACACCTCCCGGTATGGACCCTTTCAATTTGGCGCGGCTGGCAGGAATCGAACCCACGACCCCTTGGTTCGTAGCCAAGTACTCTATCCAGCTGAGCTACAGCCGCAAAAACTGCTTTTTCCTCGCCACTCGACAGCGGCGGGTACAACACTTATAAAATCTGGCGCGGCTGGCAGGAATCGAACCCACGACCCCTTGGTTCGTAGCCAAGTACTCTATCCAGCTGAGCTACAGCCGCAAAAACTAAATTATAACAGTCAGTTATGCATACTACCAACTTCCTGCTACTCCCTTCGCTCGACAGCAAAGGGCACAAACTTCTACAACAAATTCTGGCGCGGCTGGCAGGAATCGAACCCACGACCCCTTGGTTCGTAGCCAAGTACTCTATCCAGCTGAGCTACAGCCGCTTAAGAAGCAGGATTATATCGCATGAATTTCGTTTTGGAAAGCTTACGTTCTACTCAACTTTCCAAGGCGAAACCAGCGTTTCCGGCTCTTTCCTGCGCAGTATCCTGTGCAAGGAGGCAGCATTATATGTGGGTGTTTCGAGCTTGTCCAGTCTCGCGAAACATTTTCTTTTATTGCCTTCCAGACATTGTTACTTCATTCATGAAACTTATTTCTCTCATCATGAATCGAAATTGGATCTTTATTCCGCGATGCAGCATCATTCACCTGTCTCCTCTATTCTCCTCCAAGAAAATAGAATTCGGGCCCGCAGATAGCGGGCCTTTTTTTTTGTCGTCCTTGGTGTAGCATTGCCCATATTGACATCCCGGCACTGATACAACATGGCGCAAATCGCAGGTGAAAGCATGGCAACCCAGGACTGGTCGCGCGCCGACCTCGGCCCGCAGGAGACCTGGCCCCAGGCCTTGCGCCTGGTGCTGGACATCATGCTCAATACGCCGCTGCCGATGCTGCTGATGTGGAGCCGCCGGCAAGTCATGCTCTACAACCAGGCCTACGCCAGCAATGTCGGCACCGCCAGCGCAGTGCCGCCCGGCGGCACCGTCCCTGCCGTGCCACCTTCGGCCTGGAGCTGGAACCCGCCGGCGATCGAACAAGCCTGGGCCGGGCAAAGCCTGGTCTTTCCGCGCCAGCCGCTCAAGCTGTGGCGCGACGGCCGCATGGCCGAAGCAAGCTTCGACCTGCATTACACCCCCGTGCGCGAAGCCGATGGCGCGGTTGTCGGCATTTTGTGCACGCTGGCCCCGGCCAGCGCTGCGCCCTTGCCCGCCGCCGCTGCCAATGACGGCCACTTGCGCATCCTGGTGGTGGAAGATAACCAGGACGCCCAATACCTCGTGTGCGAAATGCTGCGCGCCTTCGGCCATGAGGTCAGCGCAGCAGCCAACGGCGAAGCCGCGCTCGAACTGCTGGCCGAGCGGGAGTATGACGTACTGTTCAGCGACGTCAGCCTGCCCGGCATGAGCGGCGTCGAACTGGGCCGCACCGCCCTCAAGCGCCAGCCACGCCTGCGCATCATCTTTGCGTCCGGCTACAGCCAGTCTTTGACCAGCCACCTTGACTTCCCCGCCGTATCGATGCAAAAGCCGTATGACATCGAGCAGCTCCAGCAGGTATTGCAAGGTTTGCACTAAGCAATAGTGCGTCGGCAAGTTGCTTGTCAAGGCTACAATCGAACGTTATGAGTCCCGATCCCCGCACGCACAACGTACTGGATAGCATGGGTGACGGCTTTGCCGTCATTGCCAGGGACTGGACCGTCCAATACCTGAACCCGAAAGCGGCCGACATGCTGCAGCCGCAGGTTCCCGTGCTGCACGATCCGCGCGGCCAGCTTTTGTGGCGCGCCTTTCCGGCCCTGGCTGGCGGCGCGCTGGAGGCGCCGCTGCGCCGCACCCTCGAACAGGGCTTGCCCGCCACCTGCGAACTGCTTTACCAGCCCAGCCAGCGCTGGCTGGAAGTACGCGCCTGGCCATCGCCGCTGGGCATGACCTGCCTGCTGCTCGACATCCACCAGCGCAAGCTGCACGAACGCGGCCTGCGCGAAAGCACCAACCGCCTGCAAGTGGCGCTGGCCGCCGGCCGCCTCGGCGACTGGGAATGGAATGCCGCCACCAACCTGGTGCGCCTGGGCCGCCGCGCGGCGGAAATCTTCGAGCTGCCAGCCGAGATCCCGATTACCTGGCCGGTGCTGCGCGACCGCATTGCAGCGCAGGATTTCGAGGTGGTCGAACAGGCCTTCACCGATGCCGTCCAGGCGCGGCGCGATTTCAATGTCGAATGCCGCATCCGCCACCGCGATGGCGCGACCTGCTGGCTGTCCGTGATCGGCCATGGCGATTTCAGCGAAGATGGCCAGCTGCGCGGCGTGATCGGCATGATGCAGGACATCACGGCGCGCAAGTCCACCGAAGACGCCCTGCGCAACAGCGAAGAGGAATTGCGAGCGCTGGCCAACAGCATTCCGCAACTGGCCTGGATCGCCAGCAGCGATGGCGCCATGATGTGGTACAACGAGCGCTGGCAGGAATACACCGGCACGGACGACCAGCACATGCTGGGCGATGGCTGGCGCCAGGTGTATGCGCCGGAAGCCATCCCCGCCATGCTGGCGCACTGGCGCCTCTCGGTGGAAACCGGCCGCCCTTTCGAAATGGAATTCCCGATCCGCGCGCGCGATGGCCAGTACCGCTGGTTCCTGACGCGCGCCAACCCCATGCGCGACGCCAGCGGCCGCATCCTGCGCTGGTTCGGCACCAGCACCGACGTCGACCAGGTCAAGCGGGTGCAGGAGCAGCTGCGCGATGAAACCAATATCCTGGAGCTGCTGAACAGCACCGGCACCGCCCTGGTGCAGAACCGCGACCTGCATTCGCTGTTGCAGGATGTCACCGATGCCGCCACCAGCATTTCCGGCGCGCGCTTTGGCGCCTTCTTCTACCATGGCGCCGATGGCGACGACGCCAAGCAGGCCATGCACACGCTGTCGGGCGCTCCGCCGGACGACTTCCAGGGACTGCCGCATCCGCAAGTGCGCAGCGGCCTGGCCGTGCCGGTGCTGGCCCGCGCCGGCGAAGTGGTCGGCACGCTGTTTTTCGGCCACCCCGAACCGAATATGTTCAACGAGCGCACCGAGCGCATCGTCAGCGGCGTGGCCGCGCAGGCCGGCATCGCGATCGACAATGCGCGCATGGTCGACGCCGCCCAGCGCGCCGCCGAAGAACGCAAGGTGCTGCTGGACCGCGAACGCAACGCGCGCGCCGAAGCCGAGCGCAGCAGCCAGATGAAGGACGAATTCCTGGCCACGCTGTCGCACGAACTGCGCACGCCGCTGACCGCCATCCTCGGCTGGGCGCAGGTTCTGCGGCGCGGCAACCGCACGCCGGAAGAACAGTTGCGCGGCCTGGAAACCATCGAGCGCAACGCACGCGCCCAGGCCCAGCTGATCGAGGACTTGCTGGACATGGGCCGCATCACTTCCGGCAAAGTCCTGCTGGACATGAAGCTGCTGCTGCCTTCCGTAGTGGTCGATGCCGCGCTGGATGCGGTGCGCCCGGCCGCCGAAGCCAAGGGCATCCGCCTGGAACGCGACTTCTCCTCCACCGGCCACGTGGCGGGCGACGCCAACCGCCTGCAGCAGGTGGTATGGAACCTGCTCACCAACGCGCTCAAGTTCACGCCGCGCGGCGGCACGGTGCGCGCTTCGATCTGGGCGCATGAAGGCCACGTCGACATCACGGTCACCGACAACGGCCTGGGCATCCGCCACGAATTCCTGCCCTATGTCTTCGAGCGTTTCCGCCAGGCCGACGCCTCGACCACGCGGCGGCACGGCGGGCTCGGGCTGGGCCTGTCCATCGTCAAGCACCTGGTGGAGCAGCACGGCGGCACGGTCTCGGCAGCCAGCGAAGGCGAAGGCATGGGCTCCAGCTTCAGCGTGCGGCTGCCGCTGGCCAGCGGCGAGATCCGCGCCGCGCGCATGCACAGCCCGCCGCGCAGCGAGAGCGTGCCCCTGCCCGACCTGGGCTTGCGCGACCTGGGCGGCCTGAAAGTGTTGCTGGTGGACGACGAAGCCGATGCGCGCGAATTGATCAGCCGGATATTGCGGGATTGCAACTGCGAGGTGCAGCCAGCGGCCAATGCCGCCGAAGCCGTTGCCCTGGCCCGCGCCAGCCGCTATGACTTGCTGGTCAGCGACATCGGCATGCCCGATGTGGACGGATTTGAATTGTTGTCACGCATTCGCGCGCTCGGCCCCGCCCGCGGCGGCGCCCTGCCCGCCATCGCCCTCACCGCCTTCGCCCGGCCGGAAGACCGCCTCACTGCGCTCGAATCAGGCTTCCTTGACCATGTGCCCAAACCCATAGAACCTTCTGAACTGGTAGCCACTATTGAGCGCGTCTGCCATGCCAGCAAGAGTGGTTGAGGACTACCCTAGCACGGGAAAATGTCCTACAAGAAACTGGCGAAATCTTTGCTAGACTGGTTAATGACACGTGCGCCGCGGCAAACTGTCGCAAGATACACTGAGAGTCCAGTTCCCGAGACCGCCATGCCAAGCCCTGATGAGATCCTGAATGCCAAGATCTTGGTAGTTGACGATTGCGCCGACAACATCGACCTGATGTTGGAGATCCTGCGCGATGCCGGTTACACCAATGTGACGGCCACCATGTTGCCGGAGCAGGTTTGCCCCCTGCACCGCCAGCATCGTTACGATCTGATCTTGCTCGACCTGCAAATGCCGGAACTGAATGGTTTCCAGGTCATGAAAGGCCTGAAGGAAATCGAGCAGGAGGGCTACCTCCCGGTGCTGGCCCTGACGGCCCAGCCCAGCTTCAAGATCGCGGCGCTGGAGGCCGGCGCCCGCGACTTCATCAGCAAGCCCTTCGACCTGCTCGAAGTGCACAAGCGCATCCACAATATGCTGGAAGTGCGCCTGCTGTACAAGGAGCTCGCCTCCTACAGCAAGCAACAGCAGGAACTGGCGCTGCACGACCCGCTGACCGGCCTGCCCAATCGCCGCTTGCTGGAAGACCGCATTGCTACCGCCCTGCAACACGCCGCGCGCCAGCAACGCCGCGCCGCGGTCATGTACCTCGACCTCGACGGCTTCAAGGCCGTCAACGATACCCATGGCCACGCCTATGGCGATGAAATCCTCAAACAGGTAGCGCAGCGCCTGGTCAACTCCGCGCGCAAGGAAGATACGGTGGCGCGCATCGGCGGTGATGAATTCGTGATCGTGCTGGGCGATGTCGGCACCCTGGCCGATGCGCAAGAGCCGGCCAGCAAGCTGATCGAGGTGGTGGCCCAGCCTTATATGGTGAATGGCCTGACGCTGCAGCTATCGACCAGCCTTGGCATCGCGCTCTACCCTGACGATGCCAGCACGGTCGACAACCTGATGCATGTGGCCGATGCCGCGCTGTACGAAGCCAAGCGCACCGGCAAGAACCGCTATTGCGCGGCCGCGCACACCGACGCGGCGCTTTCGCCGCAGGCGCAGGCGCAGGTCACGGCTGCGTGATGCCGGCAGCCGATGCGGGCGGCCTGCAAGGCCAGGCCGCCAGGCCGTCACGACGTGGTTTCCGCCTCGCGGCCAATCTCTGTCGACTCCTCAACCTTGCCGGCGTGCTGGTGGTCTTGCTGTGCGTCGACTTTCTCCGGCGCCACTTCAATGCGCGTGATACCGGCATCGACCGAGATCGGATCGCTGGCCGGGAAAGTCATTTCGACTGCATCGTCCAGCAATTCTTCCTTGGCCTTTTCGGCAGGCGCCAGTTGTTCTTCGTCGGCCAGGATTGAAATGGCACATGCCCAGCGCACGAAATTGAGCTGCGCAAATTCGCGCACGGTGCTCACGCCGAACGCGGCATGCAGTGCCTTGGCATCTTTCGGGCTCAGGCCGCGCAAGGCGCTCACGGGAGCATCGGCCAATTCACGGAAACTCTTGTCCACATACTCTTTGTCAACGATGGTGTCGATATTCATGGTCACTCCTCCATTGGACGAGTTTTCACTATGGCAGCAGGGCTGCCGCCTGACTGTGCGCGTGCGTACACAGGACGTGTTCGATTGGCATGTGTTCTTTTGACACAGTAAAGGGGCACGGCTATGATCAGACTGGTGGACAAGCCCAAGATCCTCGTCGTCAATGACGACGCCAACAGTCTCTTCGCGCTGACCAACCTGCTTGAGCAGTGGGCAGCGCAAGAGAGCTACGAAGTCGTCGCCGCACGCTCTGGCGAGGAAGCCTTGCGCGAAGTGCTCACGCACGACTTCGCGGTGATCCTGCTTGATGTGAACATGCCGGGCATGGACGGCTTTGAAACGGCGGAAGCGATCCACCAGCGCCCGCGTTCATCGGACATTCCCATCATCTTCATCACTGCCTTCGTGGCCGATGAACTGGACCGCCTGAAGGCCTACCAGAAAGGCGCGGTCGATTTCCTGTTCACGCCGGTGATCCCGCAAGTCCTGTATGCCAAGATCAGCGTGTTCGTCTCGCTCGCCACCAAGAACGAAGAGCTGCGGCGCCAGGCGCGCCAGCTAAGCCAGCGCACCACCGACCTGATCGCCAGCAACCAGCGCCTGCTGCGCGAGATCGAGGAACGCAAGACCGCCGAGCGCGCCAGCCACGCCAAGGACGAATTCCTCGCCATGCTGGGCCATGAGTTGCGCAACCCCCTGTCGGCCATCAGCAGCGCCGCTTCGCTGATCGGCTTGCCGGGCGTGAACGCGGACAGCGTGAGCCACGCGAAAAAAATCATCCAGCGCCAGAGCCGGCACCTGGGCCGTATCGTGGACGACTTGCTTGACCTCAGTCGTGCCATGTCGGGCAAGATCCTGCTCAATCGCCTGCCGCTCGATCTGTCGGCCCTGCTCAGGACCACGCTGGAAACCTTTCGCGCCACCGGCCGGCTTGATGACTATCACGTGGCCGTCGACATCGCGCCCTGCTGGGTCAATGGCGACGCGACGCGCCTTGAACAAGTCATCAGCAACCTGCTGGACAACGCGCTGAAATACACGCCGCCCGGCGGGCGCATTGAACTGCTTAGCGACGTGGACGATGGCGAGGTGACGATCAGCGTGCACGACAGCGGCGTCGGGATTTCGGCCGAACTGCTACCCCAGGTGTTTGACGTCTTCGTGCAAGGGGCCAGCACGCTGGACCGTGCGCAAGGCGGCCTCGGCATCGGGCTGTCGCTGGTGCGGCGGCTGGTGGAACTACATGGCGGCAATGTGTATGCTGAAAGCGACGGCCCGGGCGAAGGCAGCACCTTCACCCTACACTTGCCCTGCATCGAGCATGTGACTGAACCAAAGGCAATCCCCATGGACACAAGCGAACAGCCGAAACCAGCCGTGCTGCTGGTCGAGGATAACGACGACGGCCGCGAAATGATGGCCATGATGCTGGGCTGCTACGGCTATCCGGTGCAGCATGCGGCCGACGGCTTCCAGGGCCTGGCCAAGGCAGCGGCGGATCGGCCCGACATCGCCCTGGTCGACATCGGCCTGCCCGGCATCGATGGCTATGAAGTGGCGCGCCGCATGCGCGCCAACCCGGAGACCCACCACATCCGGCTGATCGCCCTGACCGGCTACGGCCTGGCGGACGACCAGCGCCGCGTGATGGATGCCGGCTTCGACATGCACCTGGTAAAGCCGGTCGACGTCGAGCAGCTCTTGCGCGCCATCGACCAATGCCTGGCACGTGCACCGGCCACCATGCGCTCCTGATCAGGCACGCACGCGTCCGGCCTGGCTGCCGCGCGCTGGCGGCATGCGCGGCGGCACGAACTCGATTTCCTCCTTGCGCGCTTCGATTTCGCGCGCCAGGGCTTGCAGGTCAAGCTCGGCCTTCTTCGCCAGCGGGAACATCTCACCCTCTTCTTCCTTGACGTGGTGGTTGATGTATTCGCCCAGCACCTTGACCTTGGCGTCGAACAGCTCGTCATGCGGGTCCATTTCGCCGATCTGTGCGATCAGGTCCTTGGCGCTGGAATGTTCGACTGTCGCCTCGTCGACCAGGTCCTCGGCCTCCTTCGAGGCTGCGCGCACAGCCGGATAAAAGAGTTCCTCTTCCGCCGTGGCGTGCCTGGTCAGTTCCAGGCAGATCTTGTCGGCCAGCTTCTTTTTGCTGGTAAAGGCACGTTCGCCCAGCCCCTCGAATTCCTTGAACATGGCTTTGACGTTGGCATGGTCCTGTTTCAACAAAGCAATGGCGTCTTTCATTTTTCATCTCCTCTGGTGAGCTGCCAGATTGACAGGCGCACTGCTGGCTGTATGTGCGCCACCCCACGACCATCCTCATGTATGATCAAGGCAATAAACATGAACCACCAAACATATGTCTGCTCACACGGACGCCGCCGAACTGCGGGAGCTGCTGGGTTACGTCAACAATTGCTGGGACGAAGAGCGGCGCGCCCTGTCGCGCCAGATGCACGACAGCCTCGGTTCTTCGCTGACGGCCCTGACCATGCACCTCGGCCTGTTGACGTCCAAGCTGCCGCAAGAGCCAGCTCTGCTCGACCGCGCTGCCCAGATGAAGAACCTGCTGCACAACATCATCGAAGCCAACCGCGGCATGCAGCACAAGTTGTGGAACGACAAGCTGGAATTTCTCGGCTTGCGGGTGGCGCTGGGCGAGCTGGTCGCCCAGTTCGGCGCCGAACACCTGGTGAAGGCCCACTGCAGCCTGCCGGACGACGAACCGGCCTGTCCACGCGCTCACCGCGTGGTGCTGCTGCGCGCTGCGGAAGAAGGCTTGCGCAACGTGGCCACCCACGCACGCGCCAGCAAGGTCGACGTGATTGTCGACGATATGGAGGACAGCATTGCCCTGGTGGTGAAGGACGACGGCATCGGCCTGCGGCCGCCCACGGTCGCGGACGGCGACTGGCAGGAACACCACGGCTTGCGCATGATACGCGAGCGCGCCATCTTCCTGGGCGGCTCGCTGTTGCTGGCCGCCAACGGCAACCAGGGCGCCATGCTGACCGTCACCCTGCCCAAGCCGCCCTCCAGCTGAGCATCAGCGCTTGCTGCCGCGCTTGAGCGCCATCCAGGCCGAGAGCGGCAGCGCCAGGGCGCCGATTCCAAACCAGAGCCAGACCGGCACATGGAAGCCGTGTTCCTGCCGATACGCCGTCGCAGGTGCGACGGCGCGGTGCACGTCCGGCGCCGCAGGGTTGTAGTACACGGTGATGGTGTCGCCCAGCTTGCGCTGGCTGCAGCCGCCCGGCTCGTGCACCGCGCCACGGCGGCGCTTGCCTTCCAGCGCGAAGTCATACCACCACCGGCCATCGTTATGGCATTCAAGGACAGCCACGCGGCCCGCCACCGTCGCATGGTGGCGCGTCAGTTCGGCAAGTTCGCTAGCGCGGTTGTAGCATCCGCCCAGCAACGCCGCTGCGGCAGCGCCAGCGAGCAGCGCCCTCAATGCAGCTTGACCAGCGGCGTGGCCCGTTTGACAAGGAAACGCGCCACGGCCAGCACGCCGGTACGGATGGTCCCGAGCACGGCCTGGTGATGCAAGAGGTGCAGGCTGACGTACATCATGCGCGCGAAGAAGCCCTCGACGAACCAGCTGAAGCCGCGCAGCGATCCCATCAGGCTGCCGACCGAGGTCGACTGGCCGAACGACACCAGCGAACCATAGTCACGGTAGGCGTAAGGCTTGCCTTGCGGCGCCTTGCCTTTTGCCTGGCGCAGGAAGGTCTGCAGCAGGTAGTCCGCCTGCTGGTGCGCAGCCTGGGCCCGCGGCGGCACGGGCTTGCCATCGGCGCCGATGCACTGCGCGCAATCGCCCAATGCATACACGCCGGGCACGCCCTTGACCTGCAGCTCGCCGGTCACTTCGATCTGGCCGCCCTTGGCAGTCGGCAAGCCAAGCGAGGCCAGGAAGGCCGGCGCCTTGATGCCGGCCGCCCACACCACGATATCCGATGGATAGCTCTGCTCGCCGACCGACACATGGTCTTCGGCAATCGCGGTCACGCGGCAATCGGTGACGACCTTGATGCCGCGTTCGTTGAGCAGCTTCAGCGCAGCGTTCGACACGCGTTCAGGCAGGGGCGCCAGGATGCGCGGCGCGCCTTCCAGCAAGGTGATGCGCACGTCGCGAACCGGGTCGAGGTGGCCAAAGCCATACGAGGTGTAGACGCCGCTGGCTTCGCGCAATTCGGCCGCCAGCTCGACGCCGGTCGCACCACCGCCGATGATCACGACGTCGACGCCGGAAGCGCCCTGCTGCGCACCTTTCTGCAGCGCGGCGCGCGTCAGCAGCTTGAGCAGGGTCAGGCGGAAGCGTTCCGCATCTTCGGTCGCGTTAAGGGAAATGGTGTTTTCGGCCGCGCCAGGCACGCCGAAATAGTTGGAGGTACTGCCGACGGCTATCGTCAGCGACTCGTAGCCGATGCTGCGCTCCGGCAGGACAGTCTCGCCGCCCTCGCTGGTAATGGCCGCCACGGTGATGTGCCTGCTCTTGCTGTCCAGCGCCGTCATGGCGCCATAGACATAGGTGAAGCCGTTGTCGTGCGCCAGCATCTGGTAGGACAGGCCTTCCTGGTGGATATCCAGGGTACCGGCCGCCACCTCGTGCAGCGAAGGCTTCCAGATGTGGTAAAGCCGGCTATCGACCAGCATCACCTGTTGCGGGCCCAGCTTGCGGCCCAGTTTGCAGGCCAGCTCCAGGCCGCCCGCCCCTCCACCTACGATCACATATTTGCTCTGCAAACAGTTCTCCCAAATGTCGGTAGCGAGCGGGCCAGGCCCGGTTACGCTACCGGATTAATGCTTGCCGTGGCCTTTGCCATGGCCATGGCCATTGCCGTGACCGTGCCCATGGCCGCGATCGTCGTCGCGATCGCCGCGATCATCGCGGTCATAGTCGCGGCCGCCGCCACGGTGGTCATCGCGATAGCGCGGTGCATATTCGTTGGTGTACCACTCGTCGCGTACGAAGTAGACATTGCGGCCGCAAGCATTGTATTTGCCGCAATGTTTTGCCCAATCTTTCGCATGGCCTGGCGGGACGCGCAGGTAGAGCGGCTCGGCGATGACGCGTGCCGGGCGCTGGATGATCACTGGCTGCGGGTACAGCACCGGTGGCGGCGCCATATTGCCAAGGTCGATGCGGCCGTAGAAGCCTGGCTGGCCGACGGTGACAGAAACGCCAACATCGGTGGCGAAAGCAGAAGTGCTGAGCGCCAGCATGGCGGCGGCTAAGAGCTGGGTCTTCATGGTCGTGATTATATAAGTAGTTGAAAAAGTGCGTTGTCCGCAGGTTATTGTACCAAAGCAAGACAGTGACTTTCGTACGGTAACGCACATACATTGCCTTCGCGCAACACTTCAGGCGTGGGCCGCCATGGCGGAGCGCAAGCGCGAGATTGCGCCCTGGGCCTGTGAAATGACCTTATCGGCAATACGTTTGCGGACTGCCTGCACGCGGCCGGCAGCTTCGGCCTCGAGCATCAGCGGCGTCAGCAGCTGGGTGGCCGATTCGTGGAAGCTGGAAGCGATCCGGTCCAGCTGGCGGCCGAAAGCGGCCTGTACTTCCTGCAAGCGCTTGCGCAGCTCTTCCTCGAAGGCGCGGCGGCGATCCTGGATTTCGGAGCGCTTGCGGCGGCCGGCATCGGCGAACCACTTGAAGGCGCCGGCCAGCAGCACGGCGCCGCCAACGAAAGGCGCTGCCGGCGCCACTACCGGCAGCACCACGGCCACGCCGAACAGGTAAGCCGCGGTACCGGTACCGGCGGCCGCCACGGCGCTGCCCATCAGGGTGAAATTGGCTGCCGTGTCGACCGACTGCGCCAGGCGGGTGCCGACGCGCATGCGCGGCATCAGCCGCGCCAGGGTGGCGTGGTGCTGGCGCTCAAAGACGGTGCTCTGGGTCAGGCGGATGTCGGACTGGAACAGCGACAGGTCGTGCTGCAGCAAGTCCAGCACTTCTTCCTTGCGCCGCACCACGCGGTCGAGGCGCGATTCCATTTCCTTGCCGAATTGCTCGCCGCTGGCGCGTTCATTAGCTTCCGGATGGCAGGCCAGCGCCAGTTCGATCGCGTTGCCGGCGTCATGCACGACGTCGTCGATATCCTGGTTCAGCATGCGGCGCTCGTAGGCGATGCGCGCATCGACCAGGGCCAGCCGCTGCTGCACCTGCTGGCGCAATTGCTGTGCGGTGGCCAGCAAGCCGGCCGCACTGGCCTCGCAGGCCAGCGGGGAACTCTCGTGCTCACGGTAACTCTCGATCCCCTGGCAGATGGTCGACACCGCACGCTCGACGGCGGTATGCAGCTCTTCCTGGCTCATCAAGCCCCCGTTGTAGCCGCGGGCATGGTTCAGCAATTCGGCGTGCCCCATCGCACGGCCGAAGTCGGCCACGGCATCGGCCAGGCCGCGGCCCTTGACGAGCTTGCGCGCCTGGTTGCCCAGGTTGCTGAGCAAGCGGCGCTCTTCTTCCGGCGGCAGGCCAAACAACTGTTCCGGCGCCAGCTTGATGTGCAGGGCCTTGGCGACCTTTTGCGCCAGCGGCCGGGCGGCGGTGCCTTGCAGCGCCAACAACGGCTTCATCAGGTTAAAGGCCTTGTGGCGCGCCTGCTCCGCGACGGTCGGGCTGGAACGGGCCAGGGCCTGCAAAGCCCAGTCCACGCCGATGCCGCATTCGATCGCGTTCAGCATGATGGCGGTGAAGACGGCGGAAGCGCGGCCATCGCCGGCCAGGTCGGTCACGGCGGCAAATTGAGCCAGGGTCAGCGCGCCTTCGGTGCCGGCGATGGCGCCGACGGTGCGGGCCAGGTTGGAAGTGAAGCTCTGGTCGGAAGAAAGATGTTCGTCGAGGCCACGCAACAGCACAGCGTGCTCGGGTGCAGCCGGCGCGGGGGCGGCTGGTGTGGTGACGCTCGCGGCTCCATAAGTGCTTTGCACAAATACTCCGTTCGCTCAGTCCAGGCTAATGGCATTCTAGACCAAGTGAGCTCATCACCCAAACAGTTTCACGATTGCAGCAGTCAGCGCCGCATTAGCTGCAGTCTGTATCACCATCCAATGCAGGATTTCGGACTTCTGCCGCTCCATCGCCAGCAGCAGTTCCTGCTTCAGTTCCACGAGGTCGGACATATGCGCCACCGGATCGGGTTTGTTTGAGGACATGTTACGCTCCTTGGTCAGAAAGCGTCATTGTCCCGCGGCTATGGAGCGGGCTCCGTGGGCAAAATCAAGGTTTCCTTGATTTCCTCCATGACGACATAGGACTTCGATTGCGCCGCGCCCGGAAGGTTCAACAGCATGTCGCCGAGCAGCTTGCGGTACTCTGCCATCTCATGGATGCGCGCCTTGATCAGGTAATCGAAATCGCCCGACACCAGGTGGCACTCCTGCACTTCCGGAATCCGCAGCACCTCGCGGCGGAACTGCTCGAAATGGCTGGCCGATTTCTGGTTCAGCGTGATCTCCACAAACACCAGCAAGCTGGCGCCCAGCGCACGCGGATTGAGCCGCGCGTGATAGCCGGCAATCACCCCGTCGCGCTCCATGCGCTTGACCCGCTCGATGGTCGGCGTGATCGACAGCCCGACCTGCTCGCTCAAGTCCTTCATGGCAATACGCGCATCCTCCTGCAGGATGCGCAGTATTTTGCGGTCAATCTTGTCCAGCCCCCGGGCCGATTCTTTTTGAATTCGCATGATTTTTTACTGTTTTTGCCTTTTCATATAGTAACAAATACTAGGAAAACTTAGTTATCCTAGCAAAATAATCCGCAACAAATATTCCGGAGGCAATTCATGCGCGTAGTTATCCTTGGCAGCGGCGTTATCGGCGTCACCAGTGCCTATTACCTGGCCCAGGCCGGCCACGATGTCACCGTACTGGATCGCCAGCCGGGCCCTGCCCTGGAAACCAGCTTCGCCAATGCCGGCCAGATTTCGCCGGGCTACGCCTCGCCATGGGCGGCCCCGGGCATTCCGCTGAAAGCCATGAAATGGATGCTGCAGCGCCATGCGCCGCTGTCCATCACGCCCGACGGCACCACCTTCCAGCTGAAGTGGATGTGGCAGATGCTGCGCAACTGCAATGCCGAATCCTACGCCATCAACAAGGAACGCATGGTGCGCCTGGCAGAGTACAGCCGCGACTGCTTCAAAGTGCTGCGCGCCGCCACCGGCATCGCATACGAAGGCCGCCAGCAAGGCACCACCCAGCTGTTCCGCACCCAGGCCCAGCTGGACGGCGCCGCCAAGGACATCGAAGTCCTGAAGGAAACCGGCGTGCCCTACGAACTGCTGACCGGCGCCGACCTGATGAAAGCCGAGCCAGGCCTGGCCGCATCGCAGCACAAGCTGGTCGGCGGCCTGCGCCTGCCGAACGATGAAACCGGCGACTGCCAGATGTTCACCACCCGCCTGGAAGCGATGGCGAAGGAACTGGGCGTCAAGTTCCGCTACGGCGTATCGATCGACAAGCTGGTGACCGACGGCGACAAGGTCAAAGGCGTGCAATGCGGCGCCGAGCTGGTGGAAGGCGACTCCTTCGTGGTGGCGCTGGGCGCCTACTCGACCCCGTTCCTGAAAGAACTGTTCGAGATTCCGGTGTATCCGCTGAAAGGCTACTCGATCACCGTGCCGATCGTCGACGGCGACAAAGCCCCGACCTCGACCATCCTGGACGAAACGTACAAGATTGCCGTGACCCGCTTCGACGACCGCATCCGCGTTGGCGGCATGGCGGAAATCGCCGGCTACAACACCAGGCTCAACCCACGTCGCCGCGAGACCCTGGAAATGGTGGTGAACGACCTGTTCCCGGGCGCCGGCAATACCGCCGAAGCCACCTTCTGGACCGGCCTGCGCCCGATGACCCCGGACGGCACGCCCGTGGTAGGCCGTACCGCCATCCGCAACCTGTTCACCAACACCGGCCACGGCACGCTGGGCTGGACCATGAGCTGCGGCTCGGCGCAACTGCTGGCCGACATCATGTCCGCCAAGCGCCCCGCCATCTTCGCCGACGACCTGTCGGTAGCACGTTACAGCCAGGAACGCCCAGCCCGCCAGCCGCAACTGGCCGGCGCCTAACAAATTAAAAGTCGGGGTCAGGTCTGGCAATCCGCCATCTTTTTCGCATGGCGAAAAAGATGGCGGATTGCCAGACCTGACCCCGACTTTCATTTGGCAGTATCGCAGCTGGGGCCGTATAATTTTCGGCATGAATAAACTGGAAGCCTTCGGACACGTCGCCGCGCTGGCGATCCGCGGAGACCTCGTGTTTCCTACCAGCGTTAATGCCGCCCTGCGAGTGCAGCTCGCCCTGGACGATCCGGACTGCCCGATGGAAGATGCCATCAAGCTGGTGCTGGCCGAGCCGCAACTGGCCGCGCGCACCGTCTCGCTGTCCAACTCCGCCATGTTCAACCGCACCGGCGGGCCGGATATCACCAACGTCCGCAATGCCATCATGCGCGTGGGTTACCACAACCTGTACGCGCTGGCTGCGGCCATGGTGGTGCGCGCCTTCGGCAGCAAGATCACCGATCCCGGACTGCGCGCCAAGGCCGAGCAGCTGTGGCAGCACACCATCCACGTCGCCTGCCTGGCGCGCATCATCGCGCGTGAAGTCACCGGCGTGAATCCGGACACCGCCCTGTTTGCGGCCATCGTGCATGAAGTGGGCAGCTTCTACCTGCTGTCGCGCGCCGACGAATTCCCCGGCCTGCTGGAGCCCGATCCGGAGAACTGGCAGACTGCGAGCGAAGAGATCATCACGCGTGAAGTGCTGAAGAAGCTGGGCATCCCGGCCGAGGTGGCGGAAGCCATTGAAAACCTGCGCAGCGGCATGCTGCAGATCCCGCCCGAGACCCTGCTCGACACCCTGCTGCTGGCCAACCACTTCGCGCCGGTTACCTCGCCGCTGGCCCCGGAGCAGCAACAGCCGCCGCATGAGGATTCCGTGATGGACCTGTTCATCGACGCCGAGAAGCGCGAGCAGATGCTGGAAGAAGCGGAAGCCGATGCTTCCGCCATGAACGCAGCGCTGCTGGTTTAATCGAGCGCTTTGGCCGGGCCGAAGAACTCGTAGTAGGTCTGCGCTTCCGGCACGCCCAGTTCGCGCAGGCTGCGCTTTACCGCCTGCATGAACGGCACCGGGCCGAGGAAGTAGGCGTCGACGTCGCGCGATTGCGGCAGCCATTCACCCAGCTCCTTGTTGCCCAGCAGGCCGACAGCGTCGGCTTGCGGTTGGCCGTCGCGGTCTTCCGCATAAATATAGTGGCGCTTCAGCTGCGGGTGGCGTTCTGCCAGGCCATCGACGTGGTCGCGGAAGGCGTGCACACCGCCGTGGCGGGCGGCATGGATGAAGCGGATTTCTCGGCCGGTTTCCAGCGCCTGGTCCAGCATCGCCAGGGTCGGGGTAATGCCGACGCCGCCGGAGATCAGCACGATCGGGCGGCTGCCTTCGGCCAGCGTGAAGGCGCCGGTCGGCGGGAACAGGTCCACGGTATCGCCTTCATTCAGTTGCGCATGCAGGAAGCCCGACACCTTGCCGGCTTCCTCGCGCTTGACGCTGATCTGGTAAGTCTGGCCGTTCGGCGCCGCCGACAGCGAATACTGGCGGCGCTGCTCTTCCCCATCCACCACCACGCGGATGCCGATGTACTGGCCCGGCGTGAAACCGAGCACCGGCTTGCCGTCGACAGGACGGAAGACAAAGCTGGTGATCTCGTCGCTCTCGACACGCTTGGCCGCCACCACGAACTGGCGCGCCCCCATCCATCCGCCCGGTGCTGCCGCCGCGGCCTCATAGGTCTTGCCTTCGGCGCCGATCAGGATTTCAGCCAGTTGGCCGTATGCCGCGCCCCAGGCCTCGAGTACCGCGTCGGTAGCGGTTTCGGCGCCGAGCACTTCGCGGATGGCTTTCAGCAGGCTGGCGCCCACCATCGGGTAGTGTTCCGGCTGGATCTGCAGCGCAACGTGCTTGGTGACGATGGTATTGACCAGCGGACCCAGTGCTTCCAGGCGCTCGATATGCCTGGCGTACATCAGGATGCCGTTGGCCAGGGCGCGCTGCTGGTCGCCGCTATGCTGGTGGGCCTGGTTGAAGAACGGTTTCACCTGCGGGAAGTCGGTGAACAGGGTCTGGTAGAAGTGGCGGGTCAGGGCTTCGCCGCCTTGCTCCAGGATTGGGACGGTGGCGGTGACGATGGCACAGTGTTCTGCGGACAGCATGGGTATGGCTCCTTCTCGGATAAACATGCACCCATAATACATGTTTAACTTAAACTGCGTCAATAAAGATGCAGATCAAATGCGCATTTTCTGAAGGATCACCGGCTGCGCACCGTCCTTGCCCTTCGGGCCCGGCAGGATGTCGGCCAGCGTCATGCCATCCAGTACGTGCAGGAAGGCTTCCGTCGCTTCGCCAAGCTTGCGCTTCAGGGCGCAATCGCGCAGGAAGGCGCAGTGCCCAGGCTCGGCTTCGAAGCATTCGGCGATGTAGAAATCCGATTCGCTGTCGCGCACCACTTCGCCGATATTGATGTCTTCCGGTTCGCGGTTCAAACGCAGGCCGCCGTGCCGGCCGCGCACGGTTTCAACCAGGCCGCTGGCGCCCAACTGGTGGATCACCTTGGTCAGGTGGTTCTTCGAGATGTCATGCAGGTCCGCGATCTCCTGGATCGTGACCAGCTTGTCGCGGTTCATGCCGAGGTACATCAGCGAACGCAGGGTGTAGTCGGTAAAGGATGTCAGTCTCATGATCTACGTCATATAAAGATGCATTCAAAATATTGCTTTAGCCACAGGCCTAATGTAGCATTCATTATACATCTTAAGAACATGAGGCCAGCCATGCGCAGCATCCATATTCCCACCGAGCCAACGCCAGCCGGGCAACCGCATCCCTTGCTGCGCCTGGGCTTCCGCCCTTTCTACCTGCTGGCCGCAGTGCTGGCGATGCTGTCGGTACCAATGTGGCTGCTGGCCTACAAGGGCATGCTGCCCGCCCTGCCCGCCGCCAACATGCTGTGGCATATGCATGAAATGGTATTCGGCTTTGGCGGCGCCGTGATCGTCGGCTTCCTGTTTACAGCGGGCCGCAACTGGACCAACCTGCAAACGCCGGCCGGCGGCCAGCTCGCAGGGCTGGCCGTGCTGTGGATCGCCGGCCGCTTGGCCATGCTGCTGGCGCCAGGCGTGCCGGCGCTGCTGGTCGACGGCCTGTTCCTGCCGCTGTGCGCCATCGCGTTCGGCCGCGTGCTTTACCAGGCGCAAAGCAAGCGCAATTACCCGATCTGCGGCATCCTGGCCTTGCTGTCGATCGCCAACCTGCTGTTCCATGCGGCGGCCAACGGCTGGATTTCCCTGTCGCCGCTGACTCCCGTGCATGGCGCGATCCTGATGATCACGGTGCTGGAAGCCGTGATCGGGGGCCGCGTGATCCCGATGTTCACCCGCAACGGCGCGCCGGGCAGCCAGCCTGCGACCGTGGCGTGGCGCGAAAAGGCCAGCATTGCCCTCCTGCTGGCGACGGCGCTGGCATGGGTGGCGGGCTTGCCAGGCTTCGTGGTGGCGCCGGTGGCTTTTGCGGCGGCAGCCATCAATGCCATCCGCCTGCTCGGCTGGGCGCCCTTTGCGACCGTGCGCGTTCCCTTGCTGTGGATCCTGCACCTGGCCTATGCCTGGATCGTGGCCGGCCTGCTCCTGCTGGGCTTTGCGGCGCTGGGCATCGGCTCCGCCAGCAGCGCCTTCCACGCCTTGGCCGTGGGCGGCATGTCGGGCCTGATCCTCGGCATGATCACCCGTACCGCGCTGGGTCACACTGGCCGCATGCTGCGCGCCGGCCGCGCCGAAAGCGCAATGTATCTTTTACTGCAAGCTGGCGCCCTGGGCCGTTTGTGTGCCAATATTCTTCCTGCCGGAATGCGTGACTTCCTGTTACTGGGCTCGGCACTGGCCTGGTCGGTCGCCTTCCTGCTCTACCTGTTCGTATATGCGCCTTACTTAAGCCAGGCCCGCATTGACGGGCGGGAAGGTTAAATGTGGACACCGTCACCCTGCTCCTGTCTTCCTTCATACTTTCAGTCAGCGGCCTGCTGGTGTTCATCTGGTC
The DNA here is from genome assembly GCF_049913255.1 of Pseudoduganella sp. R-43. Classification (NCBI taxonomy): domain Bacteria; kingdom Pseudomonadati; phylum Pseudomonadota; class Betaproteobacteria; order Burkholderiales; family Oxalobacteraceae; genus Pseudoduganella; species Pseudoduganella sp. R-43. The sequence goes on along the minus strand of NZ_CP183988.1, from coordinate 3,147,959 downwards.
GCTGCGGCACCGACTGTTTAACGCCACCGCGGCCGCGGCCAATGTGATCTTCTCTCCGGGCGAGATCGGCCACAGCGAGGAACCGGCGGCAAGTCCGCAGCAGTGCGCCGGGCTGGCACTGCCGGTGGCCGGGCAGGACCGGCGCGCGCCCAGCGCCGCCGAGCGGGCCGCCATGCAGCAGGAACTGGCGGAGCGCGTGGAGGCGGACCGCTCGAGCGCTTTTGTCACTTTTGTTTTCCTGTCCTGCTCCGTGGTGTGGCTGCTGGTGGCCACGGCGGCAGGCCTGACCAGCTCCATCAAGCTCCATGAGCCGGACTGGCTGGTGCAGTAGCCGGAAGTCCTGGACCTGGTGGCGTACCTGCAGTCGCTTGACCATACCTATCCCGTGTTGCCGGCGCCGCAGGCCCGGAAGGAAGGAGCGCCCAATGCCGCAAAAAGACTTTGGCGCGCAGCAGCGCGAGCATCCCGACCCGACGGAGAAGGACCGGCCGATTCCATGGTATGTCTTGCTTGGCGTCGGGGTAGCGCTGGCGTGGGCGGTCAGCTACATCCTCACGGTGCGCGACGACGACCCGGCCCTGGGCGACCGGCGCACCATGTCGACGCTGCAGGCCAAGGCCGGCACCGCGGCCGGCGCCGGCGGCGCAGTCGATGGTGCCCAGGTGTATGCGGCTCAGTGCGTGGCCTGCCACCAGGCCACCGGCGCCGGCTTGCCGGGCGTGTTTCGACCGCTGGCCGGTTCGGAATGGGTGACCGGTGCGGAGAACGTTGCCGCCTCGGTCCTGCTGCACGGGGTGACGGGCAAGCTGAGCGTGGAAGGTTCGGCATATAACGGACAGATGCCATCGTTCAAGGATAAATTGAGCGACGCGGAAATCGCTGCAGTGTTGAGCCATATCCGCAGCAATTTCGGCAATAGCGCAGCCAGGGTGGCGCCGGATGCAGTCAAGGCGGTACGTGACGCGACGACTGCGCGCAAGGACCCGTTCAATGGAGGCGACGATCTCGCCAAACTCGCCAGACCAGCCAATTAAAGGGGATTTGCCGCGCACCCTGGCGCTGCTTGCCGGGATGGTTGCTGTCGCGGGAGCGGCGCTGTGGCAGGCCACCATGGGATTTCGCGTCGTTTCCACCGAAGCAGGACGGCGGCTTGCCATCGCCGAGGCCCCGCTGGCACTGCCCCGTGTTGATCTTGCCCTGCCGGGCGCCTCGCCTTCGACGCGGCGCATCGACCTGCCGGCCCTGCTGGCGGCCGACAAACGGCCTGCCATCGTCACCTTCTTTTATGCGCGCTGCAATGCAGTTTGCTCCGTCCAGGGCACCGAGCTGCAGCAGATGCAGCGTGAAATCCTTGCCCGCGGCTGGCAGGACAAGCTGCGTCTGTTGACGATCTCCTTCGATCCGCGCGATTCGCTGGACGACCTGGCCCACTATGCATCACGCATGCGGGCCGATGCGCAAGCCTGGCAATTCGCGGCCGTGCCCGATGCGGCGCAGCGCCAGGCCTTGCTGCAGCAGGTCGGGATTATCGTGCTGCCGGCCGAGATGGGGGAATTCCAGCACAACGCCGCCTTCCATATCGTGACGCCGGATGGCCGGCTGGCGCAAGTGGTCGACTACGAACAGCCGGAAGCGGCATTGGCGGCGGCGCTGGAGCTTGCCCGATGAACGCGGCGACGCGCGGCGCGGGCCGCCTGGCCTTGCCGGCCGCCGCGTTGCTGGCGGCGGCCTTGCTGCTGCGCGCACCGCTGGAGTCGTCGATGGCCCTGCATATGGTGCTCCAGCTGCCGATGATCGCGGTGGGCGGCGCCCTGGCCGGCCTCGCCGCCGAGCGCCATGCGGCACGCCTGGCGGGCGCGCTGGCGCGTTGGGACGCGCACGGGCTGGCAGGCCTGGCCTGGCTGCTGCTGGCCAGCGCCTACTGGATGGTGCCACGGGCGCTCGAGCAGTCGCTGACGATGCCGCTGTCTGAAGCGGGCAAATTCGCCAGCCTGTTCCTGCTCGGCTTCCTGCTGCCGGGTGCACTTGCGCGCGCGGCGGTGGTCATCCAGCTCTTCTTCCTTGGCAATTTCTGCGCCATGATGGCCATCGCCGGCATGCTGTACCAGGATATGGCGCAACGCCTGTGCAATGCCTACAGCCTGGACGACCAGGTGGTTACCGGCGTCGGACTGGTCGTGGCGTCGATCGGCATCGCTGCTGCCTGGTGCGTGTGGCAACTGCCGGCCATTGCAAACCAGGCAAGGGAACGGGCCTAGTTACTTGCGTGCCAGCGGATTCGGGGTTGGCTCGGCCACCTTGTGCAGCACATTGCGGTCAACGTGGTGGAACGGCTCCGACTCCTTGCCGCGCAAGAGCATGACAGTATCTTCCTCGTAACCCCAGGTGCCGTCGTCGTTGATGGTGACCTTGATGCGGTACTCGGTGGTCTTGAAGCCGAACTCCAGGAAGGGATTGGAGCAGATTCCATAAGTATCCTGCTCGCGCTGCGCCACCAGTTCGAAGGTCTTCGCATCCGGCGCCGCAATGCCCGATGCCATGGCGATCTGGCCGCGCGGAATGGCCAGGGTCTGGATCACGGTATTGGTGGCCGGTTCCCACAGCCAGTAGCCGACCTGCTCGTGGTACGTCTTGACGTTGTCAGGCTTGTTGACGATCAGGACGTAGCGCAAGCCGTAGAACAATTGCGGCCCGTTGGTGACCGGATCGATCGGCTGCAGTTCAATGCGCTCGACATAGGCCTGCTTGCGCGGGCCGTCCGCCTTGGGCTTGATGTCGAGGCCGCGCTGCCCTTCCCAGATGCCGGCCATGGCGGCCAGCGGGCCAAGGTTGGCCAGCGTATCCATGTCGATATTGGAAGGTTCGGTGTAAATGTCGTTGCTGTATTCACTCATTGCATGCTTGCTCATTAATCAGGGAGCAAGCATTGTAACCTCGGCACCCGAAACTTCGCCGAGCAGCATGGCGGTGATCTCCTGCGGCGGCACCGGACGGCTGAACAGATAGCCCTGCACTTCGTCGCAGCCATGCTGCTGCAGGAAGCTGCGCTGCTGCTCGGTCTCCACTCCTTCCGCAATCACACGCATGTCGAGCTGGTGCGACAGGGAAATGATGGCGCAGGTAATGGCCTGGTCATCCGGGTTGGCCACCAGGTCGCGCACGAAGCTCTGGTCGATCTTCAGGCGGCTGATCGGGAAGGACTTGAGCGCCGCCAGGCTGGAATAGCCGGTGCCGAAATCATCGATCGCCAGCGCGATGCCCATCGCTTCCAGCTGGCGCATCTTGGCCACCGACTGCGCGGTGTCGCGCATGATCATGCTTTCGGTGACTTCCAGCTCCAGCCATTGCGGATCGAGGCCGCTCCACGCCAGGGCCGCCGCCACGCGTTCGACCAGGCGCGGATCGTCGAACTGGCGCGCCGATACGTTGACAGATACCGCCAGCGGCGGCAGGCCCGCGTCCTGCCAGGCACAGGCCTGGCGGCAGGCTTCGCGCAAGGCCCATTCGCCGATCGCGATGATCAGGCCATGCTCTTCCGCCAAGGGGATGAACTGGGCCGGCGACACTGCACCGCGCTGCGGATGCTGCCAGCGCAGCAAGGCTTCAACGCCGAACATGCGCCCCGATTCCAGGTTCACCTTTGGCTGGTATGCCAGCGACAGCTGCTGCTCTTCCAGCGCCTTGCGCAAGCCTTCCGTCAATGCCAGCTTTTCCTCCAGGCCGGCGTTCATCTCGCGGGTGTAGAACTGGCAGTTGTTCTTGCCGCTGTCCTTGGCGCGGTACATGGCCGCGTCGGCATGCATCATCAGCGTGTCGGCATCGCGTCCGTCGCGCGGGTAGACGGCGACGCCGATCGAGCAGCTCACCTGCATCTTCTGCCCTTCCAGCATGATCGGCTGCACCACCGATTCCAGAATCTTGTTCAGCAGCGGTACCAGCACCTGCGGGTTGTCGTTCACGTGCGGCAGCACCAGCACGAATTCATCGCCGCCGAAACGGCCCACGGTATCCTCGCGCCGCACGCAGCCCACCATGCGGCCGGCCACTTCCTTCAACAGTTCGTCGCCGGCGTTGTGGCCCAGCGAGTCGTTGACCAGCTTGAAGCTGTCGAGGTCGATGAAGGCCACCAGCACCGATTCGTTGTTGCGCTCAGCGTGCGCGATCGATTGCCCGAGGCGGTCGCAAATCAGGCTGCGGTTGGGCAGGCCGGTCAGGGCATCATGGTGGGCCATGTGGTAGATGCGCTCCTCGGCGCGCTTGCGCTCCGTGATATCGCGCACGATCGCGACCACGCCGCCTTCCACGCCCACCACCTGCCAGTGCAGCCATTCGGCCTGCAGTTGCGGCACCATGTTGGGGCCTTCCTCCTGGTGCACGCCGCCATTCCGGGTCACCTGCGCCAGCCGCTCGAACATGCCGTTGTGGCGTGCCGCCGGCATCCACCCGCACAGCGTTTGCGCGCGCAGCTCGTTGCGGCTGCGGCCAGTCAGTTGTTCGGCGCGCGAATTGACCGCCGCGAACTTGAAGTCGACCACCAGCCCATCCTTGTCCCGGATGGCGCGCAGCACGAAAAAGGCATCCATGTTCGATTCAGACGCGGCCGCATAGGTTTCCTGCGCGCGGCGGATGCGGCGGCGCGCCTTGGCGCCCTGCCAGACGCAGGCCCAGACCAGGGCAGCGAGCAGGATCAGTACCGCGCTGGCGACGCCTGCCTCCCACAGCAGCTGGCGGCGCTGGGCCGCGAAGCCGGCCATCTGTTCCTGCTCCGACAGGCCGACCATGGCGCTCAGGCGCAGGCCGGCCAGCTGGCGCACCGCCGTATAGCGCTTGACGCCGTCGATCCTGCTGGCGACCGCTACGCCACGGCGCCCCTGCAGCGCCGCCAGGTCCAGCTTTTGGCCGAACGATTGCTTGTCGCCGACGCGCCGCGCACGCACCACGCCGTCGTCGCCGACCAGGCCGAGCATGCCTTGCTCGCCCAGGCGGCTGCGTTCATAGCCGCTGGTGAAATAGGCCGGATCGACTTCCACGATGACCACGCCGGCAAATTCGCCGTGCTTGTCGTCCAGCCGGCGCGTGAAATGCAGGTGCCAGTCCGGGTTTGCCTCGTCGCGCATCGCCTGCGAGATGAAGGTGTAATTGCTGCGGTGCTGCCGATGGAAGCTGAAATACTCCTGCTGCGCGACGTTGATCGGGCGGGCAGCGGGGTTGCTGGCGACCGTATTGCCCTGGGCGTCGACGATGCTGACCACGAAAACCAGGCCGGACGGCAGCAGGCCATGCTCCTGCAGTTCGGGCAAGGCGCCGCGTGCGCCCTGGCTCTCGGCGCTGTACTTCAATACCTGCAAGGTTTGCTCGATGCCGTTGATGCTGCGCGCCACCTGAGCTTCATAAGTCGCGATCAATTCGCTGGCCGATTCGGCAGCCAGTTCCCGCGAGGCGGCGGCTTCGCTGTCGATGAAATGCAGCGTGGTGCCCCACACCACGGCCAAAAGGACGAGCGTGAACAGGGGCAGCGAGACATGCGTCTCAAGGCACATGCGCAACCAGCGTTTCATGTTCAATGCACCACCAGGACCGGACGCACGCTGGCATCGAGCGCGCTGCGATCGATATAGCCGATCAGGGTTGGATTATCCGCCACCAGCTTGCGCACTGCCTGGCTGTTGGGCAGTTCGCGCGGCGGCTGGCCGCGGCCGGTGAAAATCTTCTTGGTCCAGTAGGCCTTCATCAGCGCCGGGCTGCGGTTGGCCACCTTCAGGTAAAAGTCGTCGCGCAGCGGGGAGCCGATCGGCAAGTCGAGCGCTACCACTTCGCCGCCATCGGGGAAGCGCGTCGCTTCGGAAAGGAAGATATCGGCCACCTGCTCGGCGCGCAGCGTCGTGATGGGGCTGCGCGCCGACACCACCACGACCAGTTCGGCGGCGGCAGTGGCGCCGGCAAGCGTCACCAGCAGCAGGCAGCAAAGGAATTTCCTGATCATGGCCTGCCCTTCAGAACACGAAGTCCACCGACGCGCTGAACACGCGGAAGCTGCGGCCATAACGATAGCCGGGCTGGATGTTCGACAGCGTGCCGCTGGTACCGTTGCGCGGCCGCACATGGTCGAATTGCAGCTTGACGGCGGCATTGCCGCTGGCATCCCAGCGCAGGCCAAGGCTGTTGCTGTCCTGTTCCGCGATCATGCTGAGCAAGCCGTTCAGCTCCGTGTTCAGGCGCCGGGCAGCCGGCAGGTACGGCGGCGGCAACGTCGACAGGTCCAGGCCTGCGACCCGGTTCGGCGTGTTCGCCACCACCTTGCTGAAGGTGCCATACGGCGTGAAGCTGCCCAGGCGATAACCGCCGCTGACATAGCCCGCGGTCTTGTCGCCCAGCATGGAACGGGCGTTGACGCGCCCTATCTCGCCCATCACGAACCAGTTGCCGGGGTCGTAGGAAGCGCCGATGCTAAGCACCGTGGCACGCTTGCGGTCAGGCTCGTAGCGGCGCGCCAGCACTTCGCCCTGCGGGCCAAACTGGCGAATGGCGGAAAACAGGTCTTGCAGCAGCGGGGTTTCCAGCTCGCCCTGGATGGCGGTAGCGCGCACCGTCAGCGCGCCGGCGGTGCTGGTGCTGGAAATGCCCGCCAGCTTGTGCGCCCTGACGCGGGTGGTGTCGGACAAGGGCACGCTGGTGCCGCCGTACAGCACCTGCGTGGTGTTCTTCACATCGCCGAAGGTCCAGCGGTAGCTGGCGTCGATGCCGTCGCTGTTGCTGATCGGGAGCGCGGCATACAGTTCGACCGGCGTGCGCACCGACGTCAGCGCATAGCTGGCCTTGCGGTAGTCGCCGGACAGGAACAGCGGCAATGCAATCCTGCCAACGCGCAGGCTCAATTCCGGCGATACCTGGTATTGCACATTGGCCCATTCGACTTTTGGCGTCCACGAATGGGTCAGATGACGTTCCGCCACGACCTGCAGCACGGCCGACCAGTGGCCGCCGGAGTTGTAGGCAAGCTGGGCGCCGAGGCGGCTGTCCACCGCGTAGCTCCAGTCGCGCGTGGCGCCGGCCTCGCCCGGATTCAGGGGATTGGCCGCATAATCTGCCTGCTTCTCGCTTGAATGGACGGCGCTCAGGGTGCCGAAACCGCCAAAAGTCCAGCTGCCGTCTTGCGCCGCCGTGTGCCCGGCGTGCGCAGCCGGCTGCAGGAGCAGCGTTCCGGCAATGGCGAACAGGACAGGCGTCTGGTGCAGCTTTGGCATAATGGCACTCTTGGCAAGAAACGTCGGCAATAAAACAGCGCCGCTTGCCGTACCGGCATGCGTTCGCGTCAGGTGTGGGATTGGACTGGTAAGACTCAGCGCGGGAAAGGCGCTTTTTGAATTCTCACACTTTATAACAGCGACCTGTAACTGTCGAGAAATTTCCCTAGAGTACCTTTACTATCTCTTGGGAAATATTTAACTGTGAATAAAAGCAAAGGAACGAAGCAATGCAGCAGGTTTCATGCGGCACCCTGGTGGTGAATAGCGCTCGCCAGGTGCTGCTATGCCATGTCACGGGTACGGCAAGCTGGGACATTCCCAAGGGCTTGCAGGATGCGGGCGAAACGCCCCTGCAATCGGCACGGCGCGAGCTGTTTGAAGAAGCCGGCCTGGATTTCGAGGCCGGCCTGTTCGAAGACCTCGGGGAATTCAGCTATCGCCCGGACAAGCGCCTGCACCTGTTCAAGGTGGAAGTCGGCGACCAGTTGTGCAACCTCGACCACCTGCGCTGCACCAGCTTTTTCCCGCACCAGCGCACCGGCGAACCGACGCCCGAAGCAGACGGCTTCCGCTGGGCTGCGCGCGATGAACTGAGTTCCCTGTGCTGGCCGCGCATGGCGTCGCGGCTGCTTTCAATAGCGTGGTGATCACGCGCCGCCGGAAACGCGGATCGTCGTGCCGGTAAGGTAGCGCGCCGCGGGCGACAGCAGCCACACCGCCGCTTCCGCGATTTCATCCGGCTCGCCCACCCGTCCCATGGGGATGCGGGCCGCCACGCGCGCCGGCCTTCCCGCATCGCCGGACGTGGCATGGATATCGGTCTGGGTGGTGCCAGGCGCCACGCCGCACACGCGGATGCCCTCCGGCGCCACTTCCTTGCCGAGGCCCATGGTAAAGGTGTCGACGGCCGCCTTGCTGGCCGCGTAAGCCACGTATTCGTTCGGGCTGCCCGCCGTCGCCGCGGTGGAGCTGATATTGACGATCACCCCGCCCTTGCCGTGTGAGCGGAAGGCCGCCAGCGCAAGGCGGCTGGCCTGCATCAGGCCCAGCACATTGGTGCGGAACACCTGCTCCACGGTCGCCGGCGCGGTATCCCCAAAGGCCCCCAGCCCGCCGGTAATGCCGGCATTGTTCACCAGCCCCGACACCGGCCCCAGCTCTCGTTCGACGGTGGCGAACATGCGTTCGATATCTTCATCGCGCGCCACATCCGCCTGCACCGCCAGCGCCCGGCCGCCGGCCGCTTCGATGTCCGCCACTACGCGCGCCGCCGCTTCGGCATCGCGCTGGTAATTCACGGCCACCACCCAGCCATCCTGCGCCGCCCGGCGCGCAATGGCAGCGCCAATGCCGCGGCTGGCGCCCGTTACGATCACTATTTTTTTCATAGCCATATTCTATTTGATTTGGGTCATGGATTCTGAACGGCTGTCCGGCCAGACTTGAGGGATAGACAAGGAGACCGCAATGCAACGCCTCGAATGGAGTCCGCTGCTGGAAACCGGCGTGGCCGAGATGGATGCCTCCCACCGCGCCTTATTGCAAGCCATTCACGCAACCATCGACGCCGACGATGGTTCCCTGCCCAGCCGTATCGCCGGACTGCTCAGCGCCCTGGCCCTCGATTTCGCCGAGGAAGAGGCGCTGATGGACCAGCTCTACTATCCCACCGAGCACGAACACCGGGCCGCCCACCGGCGGGCCTTGGCCGCACTGCAGCACGCCCTGCCCGTTGCGCAGGCCGATCCGGCCGGAGCGCGCACCCTGCTGGAGCGCCTGCCGCGCTGGTTCCTTAGCCACCTGAGCGCGATGGACTTGCCGCTGGCGGTCGCCGTGGAGAACGCAGGGCACCCGCATACCCAGCCCCCCAGCGCCAAGCTGCGGCAGCAGCTGGCGCTCTTGCTGCAAGAGCAATCCATCTGATTTAACGATACATTGCATCCAAATATATTGGCTTCCGGAATATGTCTCTGCGGCATAAGATGACTTCGTCAACAACACATTCCTTGAAGGAGTCATCGCATGAACACACAGACCAACAACGCTTTCCTGCCACTTGCCGGCCGCATCCTGATGGCCGCCATCTTCGTCATGAGCGGGATCGGCAAGATCGCCAATCCGGCCGGCACCCTCGGCTACATCAACGCCATGGGCCTGCCATTCCCTGAACTGGCGCTGGCGGGCGCCATCGGCATCGAAGTGCTCGGCGGCCTGCTGCTGGTGGCCGGCCTGTACACCCGCCCTGTGGCATTGGCGCTGGCCGCGTTCTCGGTCGTGACCGGCCTGGTCTTCCACAGCGCGATCGCGGACCAGAACCAGATGATCCACCTGATGAAGAACCTGGCGATGGCCGGCGGCCTGCTGCAGATTGCTGCGTTCGGCGCCGGCAGCCTGAGCCTCGATGCCCGCCGCACCACGAATGCGCTGCGCACCGCCTGACTGCTTGCAGGACTGTGGCGGGACGCTTTAGACTGCGGCACCTGAAGGAGACTTGAAAAGATGTTTCGCCACATTCTGATTCCAAGCGACGGCTCCGCCGCATCGCAACTGGCAGTGAACGCCGCCCTGCGCATGGCCCGCGAAAGCGGCGCCCGCGTCACGGCGGTTCACGTGCTTCCGGAAGAACCGGCGCTGGCCAGCGTGGCCGCCGCGCCAGCCGAGAACTCGATCCTGGCCGATATCGCGCGCCAGGCCAGCACCTTGAACGTGGACTGCACCACGCTGGAAGTGCACGCCGACCAGCCGCATTCGGCCATCGTTTCCACCGCCTTGCAGCGCAACTGCGACCTGATTGCGATGGCCTCGCGCGGGCGCAGCGGGCTGGCCAGCCTGATGCTGGGCAGCCAGACGCAGAAAGTGCTCACGCACAGCAAGATTCCGGTGCTGGTGTTCCGCGAGGGCTAACGGCGCACGGCAACCAGGTCGTCGTAGATCGGCACCGCCGCCATGGCCAGCAGCACGCACGCCAGCGGCAGCACGGCACCAAAGCCAACGGCCTTGAAGCCGAAGGCCCCGGCCACGGCGCCGACAAAGAACGACGACACCAGCGCAGCGAGGATACGCACGCGCTTCCAGTCCGCGGCCACGCGCGGCACCGCCTGGTCGTCGCGGTTCCAGTAAAGCGCCTTGCCGGCCTCGATGCCAAGGTCGGTCACGATGCCGGTCATATGGGTGGTGCGGATTTCGGCGTTCGAGAGCTTGGTAATGACGGCATTCTGCAGCCCCATCATGAAGCACAGGAGCATCACCGTTGCCGGCAGCACGATCACGTCGATCGCCTGCAGGCGCGTTCCCATGACGCCAAATGCCAGCAGGAGGATTGCCTCCACCAGCAGCGGCAAGGCAAACTCGCTGTGAAGATGCCGGCGGCGTGCAAAATTGACCATGACGGCGCAACAGGCCGCGCCGGCCAGGAAAGCCAGCAAGGCGCCGGCGCAGTCGAGAGCCGCGTCGATGGCGCCCAGCGCCAGGTCGTCGGCGGCGGACGACAGGATGCCGGTCATGTGGGAGGTGTACTGCTTGACGGCCAGGAAGCCGCCCGCGTTGGCCGCCCCGGCCACGAAGGCCAGGGCGATGCCGAGGTGGCGATTAGCAGCGGCGGCGCGCTGCCGTCCGGTCAGGCTTCTTACATAATTGATCGGCATTCGTCCTCGGCATAAGATCGAACCTCTTACAGGTAAGCGCTGACGTCGGGACGGGTTGCCAGTGCCTGCTGCACCACCTGCACCACGAACTCGCGGTCAGCGCCGCGCAGTGGCTGGCGTGGGCGGCGAACGTTTTCGTTGCCGACACCGACCAGTGCTTCCACCAGTTTCAGATTTTGCACCAGCTTGGTCGAAACGTCGAGGTGCAGCAGCGGCATGAACCACTGGTACAGCTTCAGGGCTTCGGCCAGGCGGCCGGCTTTGACCAGCTTGTACAGGGCCACGGTCTCTTTCGGGAAAGCCACCACCAGGCCGGCCAGCAAGCCGTCGGCGCCAACTGCCAGGCCTTCGAAGGACAGGTCGTCCACGCCCATGAAGATGGCGTAGCGGTCGCCGACGGCGTTGCGCAGGTCGGTCACGCGGCGGATATTGTCGGTCGATTCCTTGATCGCTTCCAGTTCCTCGCAGTCGGACAGCTCCTTGAAGTCGGCCGGGGTCAGGTCGACCTTGTAGGTGACAGGGTTGTTGTACACCATGATCGGCAGCTTGGCGGCCTTGGCAATGGTGCGCAGGTTGGCCTTGGCTTCATACGCGTCCGCCGCGTACAGCACGGAAGGCATCACCATGAAGCCGTCCACGCCCAGGTCGCGCGCTTCCTGCACATAGCGTTCGGCGTTGGCGGTGCGGGTTTCGCTGACGTTGGCCAGCACCGGCACGCGGCCGTTGGCGACCTTGACGGCGGTCTTGGCGACCGCCAGCTTCTCTTCGAAAGACAGGGTGCTGGCTTCGCCCAGCGAACCGCAGGTGACCAGGCCGTGGCAGCCGCTGTCGATCATGAAGGAGAAGTGCTTCTCCATTTCTGCGTGGTCCAGCTCCTCATTCGCGTGGAATTTGGTGGTTACTGCAGGGAATACGCCTTCCCATTTGATTGCTGCCATTTCAAGTCTCCTTGTGAGGTTCGAGGGTGATAATGCTGCCGGCACGTGCCGGCGAGATCGGTGTACGCACGGCGTCCGGACGCCATCCATACAGGAAATCGGTTGCGTTGCCGCAGATGCGGCCCTGGCAAGGGCCCATGCCGCAGCGGGTTTGCAGCTTGGCGCTGCGCCAGTTCGGCTGCCCGCGCAGTTCGTCGTGGCAGACGTCTTCGCAGCGGCAGACAATGGTGTCGGGTTGCGCCAGCGTGCGCAGTTCTTCACGCGGGGCGAAGGTGCGCGCCAGCCGGGCTGCAAAGCCCTGCCATTGGGTGCGCTCGGTGAAGAGCTCTGGCGTCACGCCCTCGCCGCAGGCTGCCAGGCCAGCAATGCGGCCTTCGACCAGCGCCAGGTCCACGCCGCCGACACCGGTGCCCTCGCCCGCGCACAGCACATTCGGCACGGAGGTGCGTTGCCAGGGGTCGGTCTTCACTGCGCCTTGTTCGATGGCGCAACCGAGTGCGCGCGCCAGCTCGGTGTTCGGCAGCAGGCCATAACCACAGGCGAGATAGTCGCAATCGATATCGAGCCTTGCCCCCTTGCGCTGGACTTGTACGGATGTCACTTGCACGTCGCCCCTTGCGCTCGTCACGTAGCTGTTGGCGTAGTAAGGAATGCCGCGCAGGGCCGCGCCAAGCCTGACGGCTTGCAGCGCCTTTGACGGCGTCAGCGCCAGGCCTGCGGCAAAGCGCGCCAGGGCCGGGAAGCTCGCTTGTTCAACAATGGCGGCGACGAGCGCCCCGCGCTCCTTCAAGGTCGCAGCGACGGCCAGCAGCAGCGGGCCGGTGCCGGCAACGACCACGCGTTTGCCTTGCACAGGGTAGCCGCCTTTTGCCAGCGCTTGCAGGCCGCCGGCGCCGGTGACGCCGGGCAGCGTCCAGCCCGGGAACGGCAGCAGCAATTCGCGGGCCCCCGTAGCGAGGATCAGCTGGTTGTAGCGGATCGTGCCGGCACGCTCGGCATCCTGCAACAGCAGCTCGCCGGGGCGGGTCAGCATCAGCACGCGGGTGCCGGGCAGGAAGCTCACCTTGCTTGCGGACTCCAGGGCCTGCCAGAGCCGGCGCGCGCGCTGGTCCTGCTGCCTGGCCGGGCCGCCGCGCCAGATCTGGCCGCCCGCCAGCGGGTTGTCGTCGACGATGGCGATGCGGCGTGCACCTTGCGCGCTGGCCGCCGCGTGGGCTGCGGCCAGGCCGGCCGGGCCGGCGCCTACGATCAGGATGTCAAAGAGTTGCGTCATGCCGAGGCTCCCGTCTGCACGTCCATGCCCGAGCGGCAGAGCGTCTGGCAGGACAGCACATGCGCACGGCCGTTGATCGTCACGCGGCATTCCTGGCAAACGCCCATGCCGCACAGGGGTGCGCGCAATTGCCCGCTGACCGAGCGCCGCGTCACGCCTGCAATGGCGGCGGCGACGGTGGTGCCGGCGGCAACGGTTGCGCCATGGCCGTCGATCGTCAGACTGATGGAATCAGCCATAGGCCCTCCCCTGCGGATTGAAACGGCTCGGCATGTAAGGACGCGCATCGATCCCAGCCTGCCCGCCCGTCATTTGCGCGACCAGCAATTCCGCCGTCGCCAGCGAAGTCGTGATGCCAAGCCCCTCGTGGCCGGTGGCCAGCCATACATTGCGGCGCGACAGGTCGGGGCCGATCAGCGGCAAGCCATCCGGCGTCGCTGCACGCAAGCCGGTCCAGCAGCGCAGGATGTTCAAGCCTGCCAGCGCCGGCGTGTATTCGACTGCCCTGGCCAGCATGCGCGCCATCATTGCCGGTTCGGCCGCCAGGTCGGTGGTATCGAACTGCCGCGAGGAGCCGATCAGCACCTGCCCGGTAGGACGCGGCTGCAGGTTGAACGCCACCGATTCGCCTTCCGACGCATGCGCGCTCTTGATATAGCCAAGCTCCACCAGCTGGTGGCGTACAAATCCCGGATAGCGGTCGGTAATCATGACGTGGCCCTTCTTGGGCCGCAGCGGCAGGTCCGGCGCCAGCGCCAGGCAGCGCGTGCCGGCCGCCAGCACCACCCGCCCCGCAGACAATCGCGAGCCGTTCGCCAGCAAGACGCCGTCGTCTTCCAGCGCGACCGCCTCGCCCATAACAAGGGTTGCGCCTCGCGCGACCGCCCGGGCCAGCAGGATGCGTGCGCTCTTGGGCGGATACACCAGCCCGTCGCCCGGCACCAGCAAGCCCCCGGCCAGGTGAGGCCGCAGGTTCGGCTCGATGCGGTACAAGTCCTGGGCGCCGATCACGTCGCATTCCAGCCCGTGGGCCCGCATGGTGACGGCCTTGGCGCGCGCTGCGTCGAGCTCTTCGTCGTCGGCTGCGACCCAGATGGTGCCGCAGCGGCTGTATTCGTGACGCTGCGGCTGGCCTTCCACCAGTTCCTTCCAGAGTTCCAGCGAATGGGCGCTCAGGGCCAGTTCCGCCGCGTTGTCGTCCATCGCCACCAGGTGTCCCATGCCGGCTGCCGTGGCGCCGCTGCCGACCGCATCGCGTTCGACCACGGTCACGCGCAAGCCGCGCGCTGACAAGGCATCGGCGCAAGCGGCGCCGATGATCCCCGCGCCGACGATCAGGACGTCCGGTGTCATGCTCAACGAATGCCCCAGACAAATGGATCGCTCGGGTCCAGCACCAGGGTCGAGGTGGCGTTCACCCAGGCCTTGCCGCGAATGCTGGGCAGCACGCGCTCGCCATCGCGGCGATAGGACGCTTCAAACACGCTGCCAACGATGCTTTCCTGGCGCCAGACTTCGCCTTCCCCCAGCTTGCCGTCCGCCGCCAGGCAAGCCAGCTTGGCGCTGGTGCCGGTACCGCAGGGCGAGCGGTCGTAGGCATTGCCTGGGCAAAGCACGAAGTTCTGGCTGTCGCCCAAGCCGCTGCGGGAATCGGCAAACAGTTCGACGTGGTCGATCAGCGCGCCGTTGTCGCCCGTGATGCCCTGCGCTTCCAGCGCATCCTTGATCGCCGTGGTGTAGGCCGACAATTCGCGCACATTGCCCAGCTCCAGGCGCCTTCCATGGCCGGACACCAGGAAGAACCAGTTGCCGCCCCAGGCGATATCGCCACGCACCACGCCGTAGCCCGGCACGTCGACCGGCACGCCGGCCGCCTTGCGCCATGCCGGCACATTGTTCACGGTCACGCTGCCGTCTTCATGCAGCTGCGCTTCCACCACGCCCACCGGCGTATCGATGCGGTGCACGCCCGGGCTCAGGCGGCCCATGTAGGCGAGCGACGCCACCAGTCCGATGGTGCCATGGCCGCACATGCCAAGGTAGCCGACGTTGTTGAAGAAGATGACGCCTGCTGCACAATCCGGCGCATGCGGCTGGCACAGCAGCGCACCCACCAGCACATCCGAACCGCGTGGTTCGCACACCACGCCGGAACGGAAGCCGTCATGCTCTTCGCGGAAGCGGGCCAGGCGTTCATTGAGGGGACCGGTGCCCAGGTCAGGGCCGCCGTCAATCACCAGGCGGGTCGGTTCGCCGCCGGTGTGGGAATCGATAATGGCTATGGTTTTCATGCTTGCCATCTTATGCCTTCCCTGCACTCCCGTCTTGCATTGCTCGGCCGCCGATGATGACGAAATCCGCACAATCGTGTAAAAATGGACAAAACCAGCAGGAGGGCACCATGACAGTACATATTTTGCAAAGCGCCGCGCGCAACGACCTCGGCGCCAGGATC
Source organism: Pseudoduganella sp. R-43 (assembly GCF_049913255.1). Classification (NCBI taxonomy): domain Bacteria; kingdom Pseudomonadati; phylum Pseudomonadota; class Betaproteobacteria; order Burkholderiales; family Oxalobacteraceae; genus Pseudoduganella; species Pseudoduganella sp. R-43. The sequence continues at coordinate 3,132,402 of NZ_CP183988.1, read as the reverse complement.
GGCGACGTCTTCTTCGCCGAGCCCCTGTTCGATGCCTTGCCGGACGTGGTGTTCTTCGTCAAGGACCGCGCCGGGCGCTACGTGGTGGTGAACCAGACCCTGGCCCGCCGCTGCGGGATGAAGGACAAGGCCGGGCTGCTGGGCAAGACCGCAAACGAGGTGTTTGCCGCCCCGCTCGGCCAACGTTTCCAGGCCCAGGACCAGTCCGTGCTGGATGAAGGGATGCAGATCGAGGACCAGCTGGAACTGCACCTCTATCCCAACCGTGATCCTGGCTGGTGCCTGACACAAAAGCGTCCCCTGCGCGATGCCCACGGGGCGATTATCGGACTGGCCGGGGTGTCGCGCGACCTGGCCATGGCCGACCACAAGAACCCTGCGTACCACAAGGTTGCCGATGCGGTCCGGCTGATCCACGACAAGTATGGCGAGACCCTGACCCTGCCCCAGTTGGCGCGCACCGCCAACATGTCGGTCGCGCAGATCGAGCGCTACTTCGAACGCATTTTCCACCTGACCCCACGCCAGATGATCATCAAGACCCGCCTCGAAGCCGCATCACGCATGCTGGCGGGGAACTCCAGCGTGTCCGACATCGCCCAGGCCTGCGGCTACGCCGACCACAGCGCCTTCACGCGCCAGTTCCGCGCCACGGTCGGCGTGACGCCAAGCGAATACCGGCTGCTGCTGCGGAACGACAGCTGACCTTCCATGCGAGGCGCAATCAATTCAATTCCTGAATTGATGCATACACTCTTTGGTTTGATGCGGTATTGATCCCCACCTATGATCGACTCCATAACACATCACACATGGAGACCGTATGAAGAATGATGCAGCGATCCCCCTGGCGGCCGGCGCCGCCCGCGTCCAGACCCGCACGCGCTGGACGATCCTCGCCATGCTGTTCGCCATCACGACCATCAACTACGCCGACCGCGCCACCATCTCCATCGCCGGCCCGGAAATCAAGAAGGAACTGGGGCTGTCGGCAGTCCAGATGGGCTTCATTTTCTCGGCCTTTGCCTGGTCCTACGTGGTGGCGCAGTTGCCCGGGGGCTGGCTGCTCGACCGCTTCGGCTCGAAGATCACTTACTTCTTCAGCATCTTCCTGTGGTCGGCCTTTACGCTGTTCACTGGCGCCGCCGGCTTCTTCGCCGGCGGCGCAGCGGTCGCCGTCCTGTTCACGCTGCGCATGCTGGTCGGCGCGGCGGAGGCGCCCTCCTTCCCCGGCAACAGCCGCATCGCGTCGGCCTGGTTCCCGACGCACGAACGGGGACTGGCGGCGGCGGTCTTCAACTCGGCGCAATATTTCGCAACCGTGCTGTTTGCCCCGATCATGGGCTGGCTGGTGCACAGCTACGGCTGGCACAGCGTGTTCTACGTGATGGGCGGCCTGGGCATCGTAATGGCCTTCGTCTGGCTGAAGACCATTCACGGCCCGAAAGACCATCCCGGCATCAACGCCGACGAACTGCGCTACATCCAGGAAGGCGGCGCGCTGGTCGACCTGGAAAGCGGAAACCGCGGCAAGCAGGCAGCAGCCGTGAACACTCTCGCCTGCATCAGGGAACTGCTGTCGAACCGCATGCTGCTGGGCGTCTACATCGGCCAGTACTGCATCACCACGCTTACCTACTTCTTCCTCACCTGGTTCCCTGTCTACTTGGTGCAGGAACGCCATATGACCATCTTGAAGGCAGGCTTTGTCGCCTCGCTGCCCGCGATTGCCGGCTTCCTCGGCGGCATCTTCGGCGGCTGGCTGTCGGACCGCCTTGCCAAGGCCGGCTATTCGCTGTCGGTGTCGCGCAAGGTACCGATCGTGTTGGGCATGCTGATGTCGATGAGCATGATCGCCTGTAACTACCTCCAGGCCGACACCCTGGTCGTTGCCGTGATGTCGCTGGCCTTCTTCGGCAAAGGCGTCGGCGCCCTGGGCTGGGCCGTGGTGTCGGACACCTCGCCGAAAGAGGCTGGTGGCCTGAGCGGCGCCCTGTTCAACACGTTTGGCAATAGCGCCGGCATTACGACGCCCATCGTCATCGGCTACATCGTCGAAGCCACCGGCTCCTTTGCCGGCGCCCTGGTCTTCGTCGGCGCCAACGCGGCGCTGGCCATTGCCTGCTACCTGTTCGTCGTGGGTGACATCAAGCGCGTCAAGCTGGTGTCCTCGTTGAACCAATGATCCACCCGTTCCATTCAAACCGCACACTGACATCATGAACAACACCGTCACCAACGCCCCGATTGTCACCAGCCTGCGCGTCGTGCCTGTCGCCGGCCAGGACAGCATGCTGCTGAACCTGAGCGGCGCCCATGGCCCCTGGTTCACCCGCAATATCGTCATCCTGACCGACAACGCCGGCAATACCGGACTGGGCGAAGTTCCCGGCGGCGAAAAAATCCGCCAGACGATCGAGGACGCGCGCCCGCTGGTCGTCGGGAAAACGCTGGGGGAATTCAACAACGTCCTCAATGCGATGCGCCGGGCCTTCGCCGACCGCGATAGCGGCGGGCGCGGCAACCAGACCTTCGACCTGCGCACAACCATCCACGCCGTGACCGCCGTCGAATCGGCCTTGCTTGACCTGCTCGGCCAGTTCCTCAACGTCCCCGTCGCGGCGCTGCTGGGCGACGGCATCCAGCGCCAGTCCGTCGAGATGCTGGGCTACCTGTTCTACGTCGGCGACCGCGGCAAAACGAACCTGGCCTATCGCAGCGAGCCCGATGCCGGCGACGCCTGGTTCCGCTTGCGCAATGAGGAAGCCCTGACACCCGCGGCCGTGGTTCGCCTGTGCGAGGCCGCGCGCGAGCGTTATGGCTTCAACGACTTCAAGCTGAAAGGCGGCGTGCTATCGGCCGACGAAGAGATGGAGGCCATCGTCGCCATGCACGAACGTTTTCCCGATGCTCGCATCACGCTCGACCCGAACGGCGCCTGGTCGCTGAAGGAAGCTGTACGCGTCTGCCGCGACAAGCATGGCATCCTGGCCTATGCCGAGGACCCATGCGGCGCCGAGGACGGCTTCTCGGGACGCGAAGTCATGGCTGAATTCCGCCGCGCCACCGGCTTGCCGACCGCCACCAACATGGTCGCCACCGATTTCCGCCAGATGGCCCATTCGCTGCAATTGCAGTCGGTTGACATCCCTTTGGCCGATCCGCACTTCTGGACCATGCAGGGATCGGTGCGCGTGGCCCAGTTGTGCCAGATGTTCGACCTGACCTGGGGTTCGCATTCGAACAACCATTTCGACATTTCGCTGGCAATGTTCACCCACGTGGGCGCCGCTGCGCCAGGCAAGGTGACGGCCATCGACACCCACTGGATCTGGCAGGATGGGCAGCGCATCACCAGGGAACCGCTGAAGATCCAGTGCGGCAAGGTGCAGTTGCCGACGCGCCCCGGCCTGGGCATCGAACTGGACGAAGCGGAGCTGGAAAAGGCGCACCAGGCTTACAGGAACATGGGACTGGGAGCGCGCGACGACGCCGTCGCCATGCAGTTCCTGGTGCCAGGCTGGAAGTTCGACAACAAGCGGCCTTGCCTGCTGCGCTAAGCCCGGCGCGCCTCAGCGGGCGCCCGGAAAGCCGGGCAGGATTTCCTTGATGAACAGCTGCAGGATAGGATTCTCGTTATCGCGCCGGTAAGTGCAGACGGTACTTACCGGTTCGGTTTTCATCCTGCGCAGCACCACGCCGTCGAAATGCAGGCGCGCGCAGGCTTCCGATACCAGGGCCGCCCCGATGCCGGCGCTGACCAGTGCCAGCATGGTATGCACCTGCCCGATATGCTCGACCACGTCCGGCACCACGCCTTCACGTTCGAAGCGGCTGGTCAGCATCTGGTAGAAGGGACGTGCTTCGTGCGGCGAGTACATGATGAATGGCCGCTGGTGCAGGCAGGCCAGGGTTGGCTCCTGCGGCCAGCGGCCGGCCTCGTTGGCCGGAAGCGCCAGCAACAGCCCTTCCTGCGCGATCGGCAGGCTTACCAGCTCGCCATGCAGGGCCAGGGGGCGCATCAGGGCAAGATCCAGCTGGCCGGCGTCCAGCGCTTCCACCTGCGCTGTGCTGACCAGCTCCTTCAGCGTGAGCGCCAGTTCAGGCGTCCTTTCGCGCAAGCGGCGCACCACCTCCGGCAGCAGCGCATATCCCGATGCCGAGGTAAAGCCGATCGCAAGGCTGCCCTGCTCCCCCTTCGCCACGCGGCGCGCCATCAGCCCAGCTTCTTCCGCCAGCCGGATGATGCGCACCGCCTCCGGCAGGAAAGCCTTGCCGGCCGCCGTCAACCGTACGACGCGGCTGCTGCGGTCCAGCAATTGCACGCCGACGCTATGTTCGAGGAGCTGGACCTGCCGGCTTAACGGCGGCTGCGTCATGTTCAGCCGTTCGGCAGCGCGGCTGAAATGCAGTTCCTCGGCGACCGCAATAAAGCAGCGCAGCTGGCTGATCTCAAACACGGTTCAGCATCCTCCGCCGCAACTAGGCCACGCCGTTCCGGCCAAATTCACGGTAGGCCGGACGGCCAAGCAGCCGTTCGACATAGGCGGCGACTGCCGGGTAATCCGGGTGCTCGATGGGCGTCATCAGCCAGCGGTTCAGGGAAAGGCCGAGCACAATATCGGCCAGCGTGAATTGCTCGCCGGCGGCAAAAGGCCCGCTTGCGGCCAAATGGCGGTCCAGGATGCCGATGTTGCGGTTCCAGGCGGCAGCGCTGGCCGCGACTTGCGCCGGATCGGCAAACGCCGGGCTTTGGCGCACCAGGGCCATGAAGGCGTAGCGCCAGGAGGCGTTCAGGTCGGTGGCCTGCCAGTCCATCCATTGCTCGACGCGGGCGCGCGCGGGCGGATCAGCAGGCAGCAAGTCGTGGCGGCCAGCCTTGCCGCACAGGTAGCGGCAAATACTGTTCGACTCCCACAGCACAAAGTCGCCATCCACCAGCACCGGCACCAGGCCGTTCGGATTCAGCGCGACATGTTCCGGCTGCCATTCGATCCGCTCGTATGCGACGCCGGTTTCCGCCAGCGTCCACAAGACCTTGCGCACATTGATACTTGTCGGTTTTCCAATCAGCTTCAGCATGTCATAACCCCAGTTGGGAAAGTATTTCTTCCTTCAGTTGCTGCAATTCCGGCGTCGACAGCTTGCGCGGGTGCGGCTGCTCGACCTTGAAGCTGGCCTGGATACGGGTCGGGCGCGGCGACAGCACGAGGATGCGGTCAGCGAGGTAGATGGCTTCTTCCACGTCGTGCGTGATCAGCAGCACGGTATGGCGCTCCTCGGACAGCACGCGCAGCAGCTCGTTGCGCATCTTGAGGTTCATCAGCGCGTCCAGTGCGGAGAATGGCTCGTCCATGTACAGGATTTCCGGCTTCACCACCAGTGCGCGGGCGATCTCGACGCGCTTCAGCATGCCGCCCGACAGCTCGTGCGGATAAGCGTTCTCGAAGCCTTTCAGCCCGACCATCTCGGCATAGTGATCTGCCAGGGCCGCCTTGTCGCCATGGTGGTCGCCATTCAGGCCGAACATCAGGTTCTGCTGCACCGTCAGCCACGGGAAAACGGAACCATGCTGCGAAATCACGATTCCCTTGGGGCTGGGTTTGGTCATCGGCTTGCCGTCGATGGCCACCGAACCTTCATCCGGATGCTCGAAACCGGCCACGATCTTCATCAGCGTCGACTTGCCGCAGCCGGAAGGCCCGACAATCGCCACGAACTCGCCGTCGGCAACGGAAAAATCGACGCCATCGACCACCGGCAGCGCATTGAACTTCTTCCTGATCCTGTTGACGGAAATCTTAGCGTCCATAGCGCCACCTTACGACCTTGAGTTTTTCCAGCAGGCGCATGATGCCATCCAGCGCCAGTCCAATCAGTCCGATGATGATCATGCCTGCGATGACCAGGTCATAGCGGTTGCCCGCATTGCGCGAATCGATGATCAGGTAGCCAAGCCCGGAACGCAACGCGATCATCTCCGCCGCCACCACCACCAGCCAGGCCACGCCGAGCGAAATGCGCATGCCGACGATAATTTCCGGCAGCACGGCTGGCACAATCACCTGCCTGAACAATTTGGAGCGCGATACGCCAAAGTTTTCCGCCGCGCGCAGGTAGCGCTTCTCGATCGTATGCACGCCAGCCGCCGTCTGCACGATCATCGGAAACACGGCGGCGATGAAGATCAGGAAGACCGGCGAGGCATTGCCCACGCCAAACCACAGGATCGCGACCGGAATCCAGGCAATCGGCGAGATCGGCCGCAGGATCTGGAACACCGGATTCAGCGTGCGGAAGGCGCCATCGACGCGTCCCATCCACAAGCCCGTCGGCACCGCAACCAGGATCGCCAGCGAGAATCCCATGCCTACCCGCATCAGCGAGGCGCCGATGTGTTCCCACAGGCTGCCGTCTTCCACCAGCTCCATGGTGCCGGTGACCACCTGCGCAGGCGTCGGGAAAATCAGGCTCTCGGTGGCGACAACCACGTACCACCAGATGGCGACAATCGCCACCAGCACCGCCAGCGGCGGCCATATCTTGTTCAGTCTCTCCATGGGGCTTTGGCTAACAAGGTTTGAAGGCGCCATTGCAGCCGCTGCCAACCGGCCGGCGGCGTGGGCTTGACCACGACCGTCATCTGGCCGCTGGCATGGGCGGTGCAGGCGAAGGGATGCTCCCCCGCCTGCTCGAACGGCAGGCGGAAATCCTGGCCCGGCATGATCAGCACGGGACCGAAAACCTGGGGCACGGTATCGCTGTTGCGCAGCAGGAGTACGTCGTTTACGCCCAGTACCAGCGTGATGGTGTCGGGCAGGATCTCAGCCTTCTCCCCCGCCATGCGGCGCGCCCAGGTGCCCTTGGGGATCTCGAACAGGGCGTCGCGCGAAGCCGGGTGGATCGGTGCATACGCGGACCAGGCAAGCGCGCCGGCAACGGCAGCCGCCAGCAACAGCGCAATGACCTGCAGCCGGCGCTTCATTGCTCCCTGGCAAGCAGGGTCACGTCATGCACGATGTCGTCGGCCGGACGGCCGAACGGCATCAGCGCGCGCAGCCTGCCTTGCGGGTCGATGAAATACAGGTAGGAGGAATGCCCCATCGTGTATTCAGACTTGCTGCCTTCGACCATCTTCTTCGTCGCTGAGATGCCGTAGGCCTTGCGGATGGCGGCCATCTGCTCCTCGCTGCCGGTCAGGCCGATGAAGCTCTTGTCGAACTGCCCGAGGTAGGCTTTGAGCTTCGCTGCAGTGTCGCGCTGAGGGTCCACGGTGACAAACACCACTTGCAGCCTGTCTCCCAAGGGGCCGAGGCGCTCGCGGGCATGTTTCAGCAGGGCCAGCGAAACGGGGCAGACGTCGGCGCAGCTCGTATAGCCGAATTCCAGCACCACCACCTTGCCGCGATACTTGTCGAGCGCGAAGGCCTTGCCGTCCGCAGCTTTCTGCGCGATCTGCGGCGCCAAGCGGGGAGGATCGAAGGTCCCCGACTTGAGCTGGCCGGCAGCGTGCGCAACACCGGCAGCCGTCAATGACAGCGCTAACAGGAATGGCCGGATCATAGCGCGATGCTCACCGGCTTGATGGACTTGACGAAGCTCTCGTCCACATAGGTCTCAAAGGCCACCGGGCGTTTCAGCGTGCCGGCTTCGATGGACAGCTTCATCAGCTCATCGAATTCGGCGCGGATCATGCGCAGGTCGCCGTAGGTCACGCGGTCGGCCGGGTTGTCCATCACGAACTGGATCACTTTCGGGTCCTGGTTGAAGAACTTGCGGGTAGAGGCAATCCTGGCTGCCTTGGCACGGTTGACGGGCGTGGCATCGAGCCAGTTGCCGGCTGCCTGCACGTGGTTCACCAGGTCCTGCACCAGCGGGCGGTCGGACTTGATCAGCTCCTCGCGCACGGTCAGCACGCAGCAGATATAGTTGCGCCACTCATCGCGCGTCATCGACAGCGGACGGGCATAGCCGGCCTTCTGCGCAGCCGCGCCAAATGGCTCGCCGGTGCAGTAGGCATCCACCGCGTTGGCGTACAGCGCCGCCGGCATGTCGGGCGGCGCCATTTCGATGATCTGCACATCTTTCGGCGTCATGTTCTCCCGCGCGAGCATCTTGCGCAGGAACAGGTAATCCACCGCAAAACGGCTGGGGATCGCAATGCGCTTGCCGCGCAGGTCGGCGAAGCGCTTGTGCGCCGAATCGGTGCGCACCATGATCACGGCGCCGGAGCGATGGCCGAGCGAGACCACTTTCAGCGGGATCCTCCTGTCGGCCAGGTCCATCACCAGCGGCGCCAGCATGTAGGCAGCCTGGATCCGGCCCGTCATCAGCGACTCCTTGATCTCCGGCCAGCCGCTGTACTTGCTGAATTCGAAGGCTCCGCCGCGCGCGCTGCAGGCGATCGGCAAGGTCAGGTTGCAGGTGACCGGCAAGCCGCCCACCACCAGCAGGTCCGCGGCCTGCGCCAGCGAAGGCAGCATGGCGCCGCCCAGCCCCAGCGCCGGAAGCGCCAAGGCGCCGCCCAGCAACTGGCGGCGGCGCAAGAAGTGTTCATGTTCAATCAAGGTTGACATTCGATCATTCTAGCACTGGCCAGAAACTTGACCCAGGTCATGGTTGGAATCGGTACCAATGTGCAGACTGGATGCAACAATCCACCACTGGAGCAAGCCATGTTCAAGCACATTCTGTTCCCTACCGACGGTTCGCCGGCCTCCGGCGCCGCCCTGCATTCGGCCATCAAGTTTGCACAGGAAGCCGGCGCGCGCGTGACGGCGCTGCACGTGATCCCGGAATTCCACATCTTCACCTACCACCCCGACATGCTGGAAGACACGCGCGGCGTCTACCTGAAGGACAGCGAAGTCCACTCAAGCGCCGTGCTGGACGAAGTATCGAAGGTCGCCAGGGACTACAACGTGCCATGCGACGTGGTGCAGCGCCGCTCCGACCAGCCCTACGAAACCATTGTCGCCACCGCCATCGACTACGGCTGCGACATGATCGCGATGGCGACCCACGGCTACAAAGGCGTGAAAGGCATGCTGCTGGGGAGCGAGACGCACCGCGTGCTGCTTAACACACCGGTGCCGGTTCTGGTGTTCCGGCCCCAGTAAACTGAGGCAAAAACGCCACAAGTTGCCAAGAGATTTATGACGCCCCCGTCACATAAGGCTTTCAAATCCGGACAAATCACCAGAATTGTTCAAAGTGGGACAATTCAAACCGGTATATAAGGCCTGCGTCTTAATCGCAAAGCTTTTCCGTATTTGTCGCCGCTCCCGTGCTGCCGCATATTCTCGCGCATTATCACAGCACGGGGAAAACCATGACTTTCGCATTTCGCAAGCTTGCGATGGCCGCCGCACTGGCAGCCATCGGCACCGCCCAGGCCTCCACCGCCGACCACCACGAGTTCGAAGCCACGCTGCACGCGCCTTACCGCGCTGTCGCCGGCGCCAATGAAGCGCGCAGCTTCAAGCTCGATTTCAGCTACCCTTACGTCAAGGGCGCCCAGTCCGTGAGCTGGGTGCTGGAAGTCGTCGCGCCGAACGGCAGCGTGGTGGAACGCTGGACCGGCGTCGAACGCCTGCAGGACAAGCCTGTCAGCGTCAACGTCGAATGGGCCGGCCGCAACCGCCGTAATGCCCTGCCGAACGGCATCTACAAGGCGCGCCTGCGCGCCATCTCCGAAGACGCGCAGCGCGGCCTGGCCTCGGGCGCCGACGCAGTACTGCGCCGCATCGCCGGCCATGACGGCGAAATCCACGACCAGGAATGGGAAATCGCCATCGGCCAGCAGCCGCAGGCCAAGGCTTCCACTGCGCCGAGCCTGATGTCCATCGCCGCGGCACCGTCGTCCCTGCCGTACACGGTCTACTTCGGCAATATGCACAGCCAGACCAATCACAGCGACGGCGGCGGCGACCTGTCCGCCTGCACCGGCGCACAAAACCCGCAATCGGCTGCCTACGGCCCGACCGACGCCTTCAACTACGCGAAGAACAAGGGCCTGGACTTCCTGATGGCCTCCGAACATAACCACATGTACGACGGTTCGGACTCCACCAATACTTCCGCCGACCCGGCCAAGGCCAGGGCCCTGTACCAGGCCGGCCTGTCGGAAGCGGCCAGCTTCAACAGCGCCAACCCGAACTTCCTGGCGATCTACGGCATGGAATGGGGCGTCATCAACAACGGCGGCCACATGAACATCCTGAACTCGAACGAGCTGCTGGGATGGGAGAGCAACAGCTCCGGCCAACTGATCGCCGACACCTACACCGCCAAGAACGACTACGCCAGCCTGTACACCCTGATGCGCCAGCGCGGCTGGCTGGGCCAGTTCAACCACCCGTCGTCCAGCGGCCAGTTCCTGGTCAACAGCGTGCCGCTTGGCTACACTGCTGACGGCGACGAAGCGATGGCGTTGTGCGAGGTGATGAATACTTCCGCCTTCTCCACCAACACCACCGAAACCGAAACAAGCCGCAGCAATTACGAGGGCGCCTGCAAGAAGGCGCTGGAAGCCGGCTTCCACGTCGCCTTCAGCACCGACCAGGACAACCATTGCGCCAACTGGGGCGCTTCCTACACCAACCGCACTGGCGTGCTGATCCCGAACGGCACCGCGCTGAGCACGGCCAGCTTCATGGACGCGATCCGCGCCCGCCGCGTCTTTGCGACGATGGACAAGACTTCGCAACTGGTGCTGACCGCCAACGGCCATGTCATGGGCGAGCGCTTTACCAACAGCGGCCCGCTGAACCTGGTGGCCAACTTCACCAGCAGCTCCGGCAAGACCGTATCGACCTCGGAATTCTACGAAGGCGTCCCGGGCCGCAATGGCACCGTCACCCTGCTCGCCTCCAGCGCCAACACCACCATCACCCCGACCGACGGCGCCCACTTCTACTACGCCAAAGTCACCCAGGACGACGGCAACATCCTGTGGTCGGCGCCGGTCTGGGTGACGCAGCAGGGTTCCACCGGCGGCGACACCGTGGCGCCTGCCGTCAGCGCGTCGAGCAGCGGCAGCAGCGGCACCATCACCTTCAACGCCACGGCCACCGACAACGTGGGCGTGACCAAGGTCGAGTTCTACGTGGACGGCGCGCTGAAAGGCAGCGACACCGCTTCGCCATGGTCGTATGCCTTCAACTCCACCGGCGTGAGCAACGGCACCCACGTGCTGACCGCCAAGGCCTTCGACGCCGCCGGCAACAATGCGACGTCTTCGGCGGTCAACTTCAGCGTGAACAACACTACCACCACGCAACAACTGGTGCTGAACAGCGGCTTTGAATCGGGCAGCACCAGCTGGAGCGCGAGCAGCGGCGTGATTACCAACGATTCGTCCGTCTCGGCCCACGCCGGCACCTGGAAAGCCTGGATGAACGGCTACGGCAGCGCCCACACGGACACGCTGTACCAGCAAGTGAGCATCCCGTCGACCGCCACCAGCGCCACCCTGGGCTTCTGGCTGAAGATCACGTCCGACGAAACCACCACGACCCAGGCCTACGACACGCTGAAGGTTCAGGTGCGCAACAGCAGCGGTACCGTGCTGGCAACGCTGGCAACCTACTCCAACCTGAACAAGGGTTCGAGCTACGTGCAGCGCACCTTCGACATGAGCGCGTACAAGGGCCAGACCGTGCGCGTCTACTTCGAAGGCGTGGAAGGCTCCACCGTCGCCACTTCCTTCATCGTGGATGACGTCACGCTGAACGTGCAGTAATCCTGCTCAGTTGCGGATCTCGCGCAAGCCCTTGCCAAGCTTGCGCCGCAACAGCGTGCGCAATGTGACGCCGTCGCGATAACCCACCTGCTCGGCGATGCGATCGACGTTCTCGCCGCTGGTCTTGAGCAGGTGGACTGCGCGTTCGATGCGCAAATCCTGCACATAATTCACGGGCGTCTTGCCCAACACCTCCTGCAGGCGCCGCGCCAGCGTGCGCTTGCTGGTTGCCAGCGCCGCTGCTGCCGCCTCCAGCTTGAATCCCTCCGCCAGGTGTTGCCTCACCCAACGGTCGAAACCCGCGACCAGCGGATCGGCATTGGCCAGGTGGTCGGAAATCACATAGGCCGACTGCGCCGGCCGTGCATCCACCACCAGGTAACGCGCCACCATAGCCGCCAGTTCCGGACTCGCTTGGCGGATCAGGGCCAGCGACATGTCCAGGTGGCTGAGCGCCGCCCCCGCCGTGACGAACCGTCCCGATGCCACCACCATGCGCTGTGCATCCAGCCGCACCAGCGGATAACGCTGGCGGAACATGGGCGTCAGCCACCAGGTCGTCGTCGCTTCCTCGCCATCCAGCAGGCCGCTTTCGGCCAGAACGAAGGTGCCGATGCAGGCGGCTGCAATGCGCACGCCCTGCCCGGCCAGTTCACGCAGCGCGTCGCCGGCATCAGCCACTTCCGCCGACGACAGGGCAGCCTCCAGCGGCACAGGCATCTTGTGCCCGATGGCGGGCAGGATCAGCAGGTCCGGCACAGGCGCCGATGCCAAAGGCTGCACCGGCAATTGCATGCCCTGGGCGCTGCGCACTGCGGGGCGGATGCCGGCCAACGTCACATTGAAGACCGGCTGCGGCGCCTCCAGCATGGGCGCAAGCTCATTGGCCGTGGTGAAGGCGTCCAATACAGCGGCAAGCCCTGTGTCGAACACGCTGTCTAGCGCGAGCACGGTGATATTCATGGCGCGATTGATACCAAAGATGTCAATCGCGCCAATTTAACCGCATGCGCAGCGCCAGTAAAGTACCTCCATCGCAGTTTCGCGATGATTTCAACAAGGAGATAGACATGATCAAGTACGCACTGTTCGCCCGTTTTGAGGCCAAGCCAGGCAAGGAATCCGCCGTTGCCGACTTCCTGCACACCGGCCTGGCGCTGGCCAAGCAGGAAGCAGGCACCAGGTACTGGTTCGCCCTGCGCCTGTCGGAGCGCGTATTCGGCGTGTTCGATGCATTCGAGACCGAGGAAGCGCGCCAGGGCCACCTGAACGGCCCGATCGCACAAGCCCTGATGGCGCAAGCGCCGGAGTTGTTCGCCACCCCGCCCAGCATCGAGCCGATCGAGGTGCTCGGCCTGAAAGCGGCGTAACTACTGGTCGTCGGAGGAGACGAAGTTGTACTTCTTCTTCAACTCCTCCACTTCCGCCTTGTTGGTTTGCATGAAGCGGCGGAATTCCTCCACCACCTTCGGATATTTGTGCGACGACAGGTACCACTGGCCGGAAGCATGCGGCAAGTCCGGGTCGTACAGCACCGGCACTTGCGGCAGCTTGCGAATCTTGGTCCAGTAATGACGGGCGATGCGCGTGTTCATGTAGGCGCCGTCGACGCGCCGCATGATCAGCTTTTCGTACAGGGCATCGTAATCGGCCGTCTCCTCGATGCGCAGGGAACCGGCCGACATCAGCTGCTGGTAAGGGTAAGGCGTGAAGCCCAGCGGAATGCCGAGGGTTTTCAGGCGGCCCACGCCCTTGCCCAGGTTTTCAGGCCGGACCAGCACGCCGTCGGTAAATTCCAGTACCGGCGCGTAGCTGATTTTCAGTTCCTTCTTCATCTCCACCACCCAGTTCGGGTTGTCCGGAAACGACAGGTCGACCTGGCCGTCGACGAACAGACGGTCGCGCCGCTTCAGGGGATAGGATTCGTAGGTAAAGGTGTAGCCCATGTGCCGGGCGAAGGCATCGAGGATGTCCTTGCCCAAGCCGCCGTACACGCCGTTCTTCACTTCCGAATACGGCAGCCAGTTCTTGTAATCCTCAACGCCTACGGAAAAGATCTTCTTGTCGGCCGCCTGTGCGGCGCCTGCCAGCAGCAACCCGGCCAACAACCCTCTCCACATGGCGCACCCCCGTCATTCAAGCTGGTAGGCGTAGATGTTGACGACGTTAAACGTGGTGTCGGGCACGTACACGCGCCGGTCGCGCGCGTAGATGAAGAACGGCATCCAGACGCCGCCTACTTCGGGATACTTCTTAAATACAAGCTCTCCCGTTACGTATTCTAGCGTGTCCTCGCCAATGCGGAAGATCTTCAGCGCACGGTTTACCAAATCGTTGACAATCAGGTGTCCCTCCTGGTCCACGCACAGGCTGGCCGGCAGGTAGAACTTGTCGGCATCCTTTTCCAGGTCGTCGCAATAGCCCGCGCGGCCATAGCTCCACAGGCTGTTGCCCTGCCGGTCGAAGACACGGATGCAGTTGTTGAACTGGTCGCATACGAAGACGCGGTCCTGGGCGTCGATCGCCACGTCGCAAGGAGCGAAGCTGGCCAGCGGCTCGCCGTCTTCCATCCACTGGAAATTCCTGACGAAGGAAACCAGGCCGGAAGGCTGCAACTGCCACATCGAGATGCGGTTGTTCAGCGAGTCGGCGATGTAGGGTTCGCCATGGCTGTTCACTTCCAGTCCCTGCGGCGCCTTCAGCGTGCCGTTGCCGCCCAGGCCCTCGCGCCCGAACGGCAGGCCGTAGTTCAGCAGGTGCCCGCCCGGCCCGAACTGGAACATCGATACCGTGCAGGCGTTGAAGTTGGTGACAAAGACCAGCGGCGTGCCTGGACAGATTTGCCCGAGCAGCGGCTGCGAAGGGTAATACACCGCCATCGCCAGCCCGCCCGGCATGAAGAAGCCGCGCATCATGTCCTGCAGTTGCGCGATCGGGTCGGCCGAGGTGTTGAAGGTCTTCATGCACCAGTTGCCGGAATCGATGTTGTAGGACGACGTGGCGGCCCCCGCCAGCGGATCGAGGCGCGCATGGTGCTTCAACTGGTCGTACCAGTACTTGTAGATGTTGGCGGTGGCGCTGGCCCAGCTGTCGATCCAGTTCGATTGCGGCAAGGTGCCGCTGCCTTCGCGCTTGGGGTCGACCCCGATCACCGCCGTCATGCAGTTGAATTGGGAGGTGACCGCCTTTGCCGCCTGGTTGTCGCGCCGGTGGCCGACCGCATCGAGCAGGATCGCATCCTGGTCGCCGCCATCGCGATCGGGCGCGATGCGCATCTTCAGCACCGTGGATGCAAACGGCTCGGTCACGTAGTAGACGTTGGCGTCGGCCGCGGCGCAGATCTGGTATGGCCCGACGAAGACGGCATCTTCCAGCGAACCGTACACCAGGTCGGAAATCGAATGCGCCACTTGCGGCTTGTGGTTCCACAGCGGCAGCATGCCCTCGACCACCGTCAGCAGCTTGCCGTCGGTATCGTAGACCGTGATCGAATCCTCCACCTGCCCCGGCACGAAGATGCGGTCATTGATCACGCACACCGAGCGCATGACGTTGAACTTGCCGATGCCGGCCGGGTTGCCGAAACTGTGCAGCAGCGACGTCTCGCCGGGGCATTGCACGCGCTCGTCCTTGATCGGCCAGGCGGTATCGATCTTCAGCACTTCGTAGTGACCGGTGTTGGCCAGGTACAGGTTGCCGCGCGAGTCCGACGCCAGGCCCTGTGGCCACAGCAGGTCGTGCACGCTGTTGGCATCGTCGATAGTGCGGAACTGCAGCACGAATTTGCCCTCTGGCGTGAACTTGACGCAGCGGCTGCGGTCATCGCCTTCGGTGTGGAAGAACTCATCGCACACGTAGACAAAATGTTCGCCGCCGGCCTCCTTCACGAAGGCGATGCCGTTCGGATCGCTTAGTGGCACAAAGCCCTTGCCGTTGATGACATCGGCCGCGTCGCCGAAAGCGAACTGGAAGTCGACCGAGTGCTCGTCGTATTCGAATACCACGATGCGGCCATTGCCCATGTCGGTGCAATACATCAGGTCCTGTTCCGGATGCGGGCAAAGATGGAAAGGCATCAACAGGCGGCGCGCCTGCTCGCTGCCCTCGCCCGGCGTGTCGATCACGTGCAGCAGCGTGTTCAGGTCGGCGGTGAACACCAGCACGCGGCTGTTGCCGGTATCGCACACCCAGACATGGTCGTAGTGGTCGCGCGCGATGCCGACCGGGGAATTCATGGTGAAGTCGTCCGGCAGTTCGCCGCGCGCCGTGGTGCCCGGCATGACGAGCTCACCGTAGTGCGTAATATGATGAAATTTGCTCATGGCCATCCCTGCCTGTTTATGGAGCATTCCAGTATCCGGGTCGCCCGGAAAATAGGCAACATTGGCAGGAAAGCCCTTAACGGCAAGGACGGCGAGCTATCAAATGGCTAGGAGAGTGGACTCAAAATGGTACGGTAGCGGTGAACCAGGCGCGCACGTTGGATGACTTGCCATCGGCATCTTCCCCCTTCGCCCCCGGCGCCGGGTTACGGCCGATCTTGCGCGCCACCTGCAACTGCAGCACGGTACCGTTCACGCCGCGCCAGTTCGCCCCCAGGCCCGCGCCTTTGAGGGTGTAGCTGTTGCCCGGCCCGTTTTCGGCCAGCGCACCAGCATACAGGCCCTTGTTCAGGCGCACATGGCCAACGTCCACGAAGGCCGACAGGTCGGTGCGCAGCTGCTGCAACTCGTAGTGCAGCTCCGTGGCCAACACGTGTCCTTCGTCGCCGCTGGCCTCGCCTGCCGGGTAAGCGCGCACGCGTCCCGGGCCACCCAGCGAAATTTTCTCGCCCGATTCCAGGTTGCGCGACGCGAACTGCCCGCTGGCGTTCAGCAGCAAGCCGAAGTTGCCGGCCAGGCGCTGGAAACGGCCGAGCGAATAAGCCAGGTGGGAAAAACGGCCCTCCGTGCGAGCGCCGACGGCATCGGCGGCGGCCGACGCGGCGTTGCCGCCGAGATCCAGGTGGCCCAGGCTGAGTTCCAGGCTGGCCTGGGTCATGGCGTCCTGCTCCTGGCGGCTGAAAGTCACTGCCATCGGCAGTACTTTCACATGCTTGTCGCTGCTCTGCACGCCATTGGCAAAGTTCTCGTAACGCTTGTCGTCAAAGCCGGTGCGCAGCTGGACATTGGTGCTGCGGCTGCGCAGCAGCGGATAGGTGGCGATCAGTTGCGCCACCGACGCCGTGCCGTGCGCGTCCAGCGCCTTGAAGTCCTCGCCCAGCTTGTAGCGCATGCGCGAGAAGGCGGCGCCGGCTTTCAGGCCTTTGAAGCCCATCGGCGCCACATAGCCTGCGCGGCCGTAGCGGAAGCCGTCGCCGGCGGTAGAGGCGAGCAGCGACAACTGGCCGCCATGGCCGCCCAGGTCGTTCAATGCAGCGTTGCCGGTCAGGCGCGTGGCGCCGGTATAGCGATTGCTGGAATTGTCCAGGCTCAGGGCGCCGCTGGCCAGCGGTCCTTCGCTCAATTGCACGGCCAGGTCCGACTCGCCAAGGCCTTCTCCCTGGCTCAACTCGGCGCGCGCGCCCATGCCCGGCAAATCCTGCGTCAGCAGCAGGGCGCGCTCGAGGCGCTGCTCCTGCACCGGCTGGCCCGGCGGCACCAATGCATCGAGGTAGCGCCGCGCGATCTCCGGCCGCAGGCGTACAGCGCCGTCCGGCACCAGCCGCAGCTGGGAAATCCTACCTTCCAGCACCTGGATGGTCACCTCGCCACCGCCGATTTCCTGCGCCGGCAGGACTGCGCTGGCGACGAAATAGCCGTGCGTGCGGTAATGGCTCGTCACCGCGTTGCACGCCTGCTGCAATTCGGCGAAGCTCAGTTCACGCCCGG
The DNA here is from genome assembly GCF_049913255.1 of Pseudoduganella sp. R-43. NCBI lineage: Bacteria > Pseudomonadati > Pseudomonadota > Betaproteobacteria > Burkholderiales > Oxalobacteraceae > Pseudoduganella > Pseudoduganella sp. R-43. Next base: position 3,114,789 of record NZ_CP183988.1, on the reverse strand, counting down.
TAAACGGCGCAAGGACGCGCTGCAACTCGGACGGATCGAAAGCACTTGCACCTTGCAGCGCAAAGCGCCGCACCATCACTTTCTGCGCACCTTCCAGGGCAAGGCCCGGCACGGGGGCCGCATCCGGCACCACTTTTCCGGTCGCCGACGGCTGGCGCACCAGGGCCGGCGGGCGGTTCTGTTCGAGGATGCGGCCAGCGTCCGGCAAGGCTTGCGACTGTGCCAATGCGAGGGCCGGGGCGCCGAGGATGGCGAGCGCCAGGCTGTTCTTGGTATGTTTCTGCACTTCTTGTTCCCTGCTTCTTATCAGTTAGGTGCGCCGGCGCCGTTCACGCCGCCGCCGCGTACCGTTACGCGGCTGCCGCCGCCGATGGTGTACTCACGCGTTTCGCCCGTGTTTTGCGGCGTGGCGGCGGCTGCATTGTTCGCGGCCCGCACTTTCGCGCGCTGCAGCAAGTCCGACAGCCAGCCCCACTTGTCCAGGGTCGCCGTGCCGCCACCGCTGTTGACGGCTGCGACCGGCGCCTCGACCAGGGGATCGCTGTCGCTGGCCAGTTGCGTCCACACGTGCGCCCCCTGCCCCAGCGAGCCTTGCTGCCCTGGCAAGGACTGCCTTGCCGTATTGCCGATGAGGTTCCCGATCTGTTGCGGCACGCGTTTCACGGTCATCACGCCGTTGACGTAATTGACCGCATAGTTGGCCAGGCTGTTGCCCTCAATGACGATCGCATAGCCGCCAGGAGCCGACTCGCGGGCCGCAGCGGTGCTGGTGCGCACATCACCCAGCAACGCGGCCGTATCGCCGCCAACGAAGCCGCTGGCCTGCCACGTCAGGGACGGGTTGCTCTCGCCATAGGCGCGCACCTGGTCGTCCGCCTTCACGATCAGTTGCGCCTGGGTGATCGTGCCGCGGGCAATTACCGAGCTGTCTGCCAGCACATAGTTCGATGCCAGCCCGCTGCCATCGGCAAGGCGGTAACCGCTGGCAATCACCTGCTTGCCGGTGCCGGCGTTGCGGTTATCGAATTGCACGCTCGCCGGCCCGTGCAGCGACAGGCTTTCGCCGTCGACCAGGCCGGACAAGGTCCCGACGTTCGACAGGACGGCATTACTGCTGCCATCATAGGCCTTGTTCGCCACGCTCACGCCACTGATCGACACCTGGCGTGGATCGATGCGGCCCGCCAGCGTCACATCCGCCGGCAGCACGTAGTTCGACAGGGCGGTGCCGGCGTTGGCGTTCACCGCTCCGGGGGCCAGATTTGCCTTGACGCTGCTGGCGCCTGCCACGTTGGCGCTGTTGTATTGCCCCTGCAGCGCACCGACCGAGGCCCCCTCGCCGGCTGCAAAGCCAGCCAGGCCGACCTGGCCCGCCGCCACCAGGGCTGAGGTGCCGCCGTCGTACGCCTTGCCCGCAACGCCGTTGACCACGGCAGCCAATGCCTTCGGCGTAATCGACGCCACGGTAGTTGCGCTATTGTTGCTGACTACATAATTGCCGGCATCCGCGCCGGCCAGCGCGATGCCGGAAACGGAAATCGCCTTGCCGTTGCCCGCGTTCTTGTCTGCGAAACCGGCATTGCCGCCCACCTGCAGCCGGTCGCCTGCAAGACGGTCGTCGGCAAAGGTCACGCTTGCAGCCAGCGAACCGTCGTACACCTTGTCCAGGCCGGCCGCGCTGACCACCAATGCGCGCGGAGCAATGCTTGCCGTTGAATTGGCAACGAAGGATACGGCGTAATTGCCGGCATCTGCGCCACCGAGGCTGAGGCCGGACAGGACCACTGCCTTGCTGCTGCCGGCGTTTTTGTCGGCAAAGCTGCCTATGCCTCCAGTCAGTACCAGCTGGTCGCCTGCCACACGGTCATCCCCCAGCAGGGTCACCGAGGTGGCGGTGCTGCCGTCGTAGACCTTGTCGGTTGCTGCGACGTTGGCAGTCAGGACGCGCGGCGTAATGGCGCCAGTACCGGCCAATGTGGTGGAAGCCAGCTGGTAATTGCCGGCATCGCTGCCGGACAAGGCTAGCCCGGTCACTGTCAACGCCTTTGCGATACCGGCATTCTTGTCGGCGAAACTGCCGCTGCCGCCGATTGCCAGCACGTCTCCCGCCACGCGGTCGTCCCCGAAGCTGGCCGCTATCGCGGTGCCGCCATCGTAAACCTTGCTTCCCTGCGCGCTGACGTTGAGCGTGCGGGGCGTGATATCTGCCGTGGCGCTGACGCTATTCGAAGCCAGCGCATAGTTCCCGGCATCGGCGCCGGACAGCACCAGGCCGCTGACAACGACAGTCTTGCCGCTGCCCGCGTTCTTGCCTGCGAAAGCGGCATTGCCGCCCACCGACAGCTGGTCGCCAGCCAGGCGGTTGTCGGTAAAGCTTGCGCTGGCGGACAAGTTGCCGTCATACACCTTGTTCGAAACCAGCGTGCCCACCGTCAGCGAACGTGCAGTGATATCACCGGTGGCAGCGGCATTGGAAGATGCCAGCACATAGTTGCCGGCATCGGCGCCGCCGATGGAAATGCCGCTGACGCTGATCGCTTTGCCAGTGCCGGCATTCTTGTCGGCGAAGCTTGCGCTGCCATAGCCAAGCGAGATCGCATCGCCGGCCACACGGTCGTCGCCCAGCGTCACGGCAGCGGCCATGCCCTGGTCATACACCTTGTTGACACCGGTGGCCGTTGCGTTCAGGGTGCGTGCGCCGATGTCGGCCCTGGTGGCAAGCGAGCCCGATGCCAGCACGTAGTTGCCGGCATCGGTGCCGGACAGCGTAATGCCGCTCACGCCGACATCCTTCGCGATGCCCACGTTCTTGTCGGCAAATGTCGCGTTGCCGCTCACCGACAGCACGTCGCCGCCGACGCGGTCGTCGCCAAAAACCACTGCCGCAGCGCGGCTGCCGTCGTACACGCGGTTCACGCCGGTGGCCGTCACCACCAGCGTGCGTGCCGCGATATCCGCGATACCAGTGACAGTGCCGGACGCCAGCACATAGTTGCCCGCATCGGCGCCGCCCGTGATGGAAATGCCGCTCACGTTGACGGTCTTGCCGGTGCCGGCATCCTTGTTGGCGAAACTGGCGCCTGCGCTGCCCAGCGACACGATGTCGCCGTTCAAGGCGTCGCTTGCCAGACCGACTGCCGCATCGCTCGTCCCGTCATAGGTCTTGCCGCCGCCGGTCATGCTGACATTCAGCGTGCGGCGCACGATATCCGCCTTGGTTGCGGCCAGGCTGGACGAGAGCACATAATTGCCCGCATCGCCGCCCGACAGGGAAATGCCGGTCACGCTGACATCCCTGGCGTTGCCCGCATTCTTGTCGGCGAATGCGGCATTGCCGCCGATCGACATCACATCGCCGGCCACGCGGTCGTCGCCGAATGCCACCGTAGCAGCCTGCGTGCCGTCGTACACCTTGTTGTGGCCGGTCGCCGTCACATGCAGCGTGCGTGCCGTGATCGCGGCCGTGGTGCTGGCAGTCGGCGCGGCCAGCGAATAGTTGCCCGCGTCGGCACCGGTCAGTACCAGGCCGCTGGCCGTAACGGTTTTGCCGGCGCCTGCGTTCTTGTCGGCGAATACGGCATTGCCCGAAACCGTCAGCACGTCGCTGCCGAGCCGGTCGTCGGCAAAGGTTGCAGTTGCCGACACGCCGCCGTCGTACACTTTATCGGAGGCGCTGACGCCAACCACCAGCTGGCGCGCCGTGATACTGGCCGTGGCCGAAGCGGAGGTCGATCCCAGCACATAGTTGGCCGCATCGGCGCCGGACAGCGAAAGGCCGCTCACCTGCACGCCCTTGCCGGTACCGACGTTCTTGTCCGTGAATTCAGCACCGGCGTAGTTCACGGCAAGCGCGTCGCTGCCCAGGCGATCGTCGCTGAACGAGGCATTGGCATTGGCCGAGCTGTCGTACACCTTGTCGGCGGCTGCGGCGTTCACGTGCAGCATGCGCGGCGTGATGTCGGCGCTGGTGGTTGCGGTGGTCGAGCCAAGCGAATAGTTGCCGGCGTCGGCGCCGGACAGCGACAGGCCAGCGACCGTCACGCCCTTGCCGTAGCCCGCGTTCTTGTTGAAGAACTTGCTGGACGTGTAACTTGCACTCAACTGGTCCCCGGCAATCCGGTTATCGGCCAGCGTCACGGATGCGGAATCCAGGCCGTCGTAGACCTTGTTGATGCCTGTCGCCGTCACGCTCAGCTGCCTCGGGGTCACTGTCAGCTGGCCGCCGCCATTGAACGTGATGTTATAACCCAGTTTGCTCGCCAGGTCGCCCTGGTTCAGGGCATAGGTGCCGGCGTTCCTGGTAAATCCGGTAGCGCCGGCAGAACCCGTAAGGTCGTACGAGTCGCCATCGATATAGCCCTTGACGTTATTGGCAAACGCCGGCAAGGCACCGGTGCCGTCGTACACCCTGGATGCCGATTGCGGAGTAACGACGAGGGTTGGCGATTCCTTGTACGTGAACCAGTTGCCGCCACCGGCCGTATAAGCCGGCGCGACGTTGTCGTACGCCTGGTTGTAGTGCTTGCTGTAGCCGCTCATGCCCTCCAGCGTATTCTGGGTTGTATCGGAATACACGTGGTAGTAGCCGTTGACGCCGCCCTGCAGCGCGCTGCTGCCCGCGTTGTTGATGAAGCTGCCGCCCGAGGAACCATGGGCAGCCACGGTGACAGTCACGCCGCTGCCAGCAGAACCAACCAGGCTGCCGCCCGCGTTGATCACGATATCGCTGCCTGCGCTCGTCCCGCGGTTGATCACCGTAACGCGCCGGCCGCTCACTGCGCCGCCAACGGTGATGTCGCCGCTGTCATGGTTGGCCTGGCCGGCGCCCGTATGGATGGTCATGTTGACGTCGCCGGCGCTGATGGCTGTGCCGTCCGCCACCGTGATCGCCGCCTTGCCTGCGCTGCGGTAGCCGTTGACTACGCCGGCGGCGGTACCGGCATTGGCCACGACGTCAAGCGCGCCGCCCATCGTGATGTCGGACTTCAGGTCGATGCTGCGGCCAGCCTGCAGGGTCAGCCGGCCATTGCCTGCGGCATTGATCGCGTTGCCCGCATCCCAGGTGATGTCGTTGTTCGCCTGCAGCGTGATGTCCGTGCCGTCGGCCAGCGCCGCTGCAAGCTTTTGTGCGTCCACTGCGGCGTTGACGCCCGCCTTGGGATAGCCTTGATTGAATGCCAGGGACCCGCCGGCCGGGGCCGGCAGCAGGCGGAACAGGCTGACCGCGCCGGTCCACGGATCGTTGCCGTCGGCCGCACTGGCACGCGGCTGCGCGATCGCCATGGCGTCGCCGGCCCCGTTCATGGCGACGGCAAAGCCGAAGTTGCCGAATTCGTCGATATCCAGGCTGGCATTTGCGCCCTGCAGGTATTCGCGCCCGATGACCGCGGTCACGGCAGGGGATACGAAGTTGCCGCTGTAATCGATGATGCGCACCGCGCCCGGACCGGTGGTCGCGCTGCCAAGTCCGCCATTGCTCGGCGAACCGACTGCCAGTCGCGTACCGGCATCGTTCATGGCCAGGGAAGCGCCAAAACTTTCGCCTTCGACCAGGGCGATATCGAGCTTGCTGCCGCCCTGGCCGATCGTGCCGGCCAACACCGGTGTATCGAACGGCGTGGTGTACAGGTAAACCGTTCCGCGGGCATTATTCTCGCCAGGGGCTCCGACTGCCAGCTGGGTGCCGGCATCGTTCAGCGCCACGGCCGTACCGTACTGAACGTCGGGCGCCGTACCGCCGCTCAGGGTTTGCGCATACGCAAAGTTGCCTGCCGTGGACTTGTACAGTTCAACCTTGTTGTTGTACAAGGCGCCGACTGCCAGCTTGTCGCCGGCCCCGTTCAGGGCGACCGACACGCCGAAGGCATTGCCGCCCGGGTCGACAGCCGTGATGGTCTGCTTCAATGCGGGCGCCGTGAAGCCGCCGCCGAAGGCGAAGGTATAGACCTTGCCCGCCAGGTCTTCGCCCAACGCGCCCACAGCCATGACCGTGCCGGCGCCGTTCAGCGCGACCGCGGTACCGAAGGAATCGTTGCCGGTCAGCTTGGCCGACATATTGTAGTTGTTACCCCCGGTGTAGCCGTAGCCGATGGTTCCCGCCAGCGTGCCGCCGCTAAACTTGTCGTCGCTGAAGGTGAACAAGCGCACCGCGCCATAGGTCACCCCGGCAGCGCCGCCGTTGCCGGCGTCGAATGGTGCGCCAACGGCCAGCCCCTTGCCGTCGGAAGTGAGCGCCACGCTGGAGCCGAAGGTGTCGCCTGTGTTCAGGCCGGCCACATCCTGGTTCTTGCCGCCGCTGAAGCCCTTCCCGATTGCCGCCTCAAAGGTCCACTGGTTGGCGAAACTGCCGATCACGATATTCTTCGGGTCCAGCAGCAGGCTGCCGCCTTTGCCGATCTCGAGCCGCTCCAGGCCCACATGGCGCAGGTCCTCATGCGAAGAGATCTCCACCGCACCGCCGCGCGACTGGCCGCCGGCCTTGACGGTGCCCAGCATGGTGGTCTGCCGGTCCGACCAGACAATCGCGGTGCCGCCCTGGCCTGCCCAGCCGCGCGCCGAGACGTCCAGCACGGTGCTGTCGTTGAGGAAGGTGGCGTCGGCATTGCCAATGCCGGCCGTGCTCCCCCAGCGGGCGGTAAAGCGATCCGCATCCGGCGCATCGTCGCGCCTGGCGCCGCCCTGGAATGCGCCGCCTACGCGTACCAGGCCGCCCTGGGTGGCGCCCGAAGCATCGACTGTGGCGCCCATCAGGCGCACGTCGGCGCCGCTGATGTCGACGCGGCCGCCTTTGCCTGCGATGCCGCGTGCCGCCTGGCGGCCGGAAGACAACAGGCTGCCGCCCGCGCGCAGCGACACGGTGCCGCCGTCCGTTGCGCCGCTGGCGTCGGCCGACGCCGCATTGTTCTCCACCACGCTGGCGCCGGAGGACAGGCTGATATTGCCGCCCAGCCCGTTCCTGCCCGCAGCGGACAAGGCCGACGCCGCAGACAGGTCGCGCTCCGCCTTCACTTCAATGGCGCCGCCACGCGCGCCGTCGCTGCGAACGGCGAGATCGAGCGCGACGAAACCGCCTTCGACCTGGATCCTGCCCCCTTGCCCCCGGCTGGCCGAAGCATCAAGCTGGCCTGCGTGCACCTGGCCGTCGCCGACCAGGCGGATCGTTCCGCCGTCGGCAAGCAAGCCTCGCGCCTGTACCAGGCCGGCGTTATTGACGGTGGAGCGCGCCAGCGCATCGGCAGCTTTGGCTGTCAGCACCACCTGGCCGCCGTCGGCTTGCAGTAGGCCCTTGTTTTCAGCCAGCGCATCAAGCGCGCCCTTTTCCACGCGCACGGCAATCAAGCCATCGCCGCGGAAGTCCAGGCCAATCGCATTGCCCGCCGCCAGCGCAACGCTGCCGCCCTGCGCCTTGATGGCGCCGGTATTGGAGACTGCCGGCGCCAGCAGCGCGACAATCCCGCCGTCGGCATTGATGCTGCCCGCATTGCGCACGGCGGCCATGCCGCTGCCGCTGAAGTTGTAGCTGCCCGACAGGAAGGACTGGTCCGAAATGCCAAGGCTGGTGGCAACCAGGCCGCCCACGTTGACCTGGGCGCCAGCGCCGAACAGCACGCCCTGCGGATTCACCAGGAACACCTTGCCGTTGGACGACAGCCTGCCGAAGATCGCGCTTGCCTCGCCGCCCACCACGCGGTTCAATGCCACGGCCGATGCGTTGGGCTGGTTGAAACGCACCAGTGCCTCGGCCCCGATGTTGAAACCCTGCCAGTTCATGATCGCCTGTTGCGTGGCCTGGCTGACAGTCATGCTGTTGCCCTGCACATTCACGCCCGCCTGGCCGGCCACCAGCTGCATGCCGTTCGGCAGTGCGTTGGCCGGCGGCGCCCCGGCATTGGCCGCTCCCGCCATCGCGAGGCTGCCCGCCAGCACGGCGACGGCACGGCGGCGAACGCCGCCCTTGCCGTGGCTGCGCGAGCCTTCGGCAACGGCGACCCAGCAGCGGTGCAGCGTGCTCCAGACGAGGCGGTAAAAACGGTTGGCGGAGGCGTGTTTGTGCATGGTGTTTCCTTAAACGTGCAGGTTGAAGTCGGCGCGCAGCGTCACGCGGGCGCCCTGGCGCGCCGCCGGCTGCAGGTACACCAGCTGGCGGCCTGTCGCTTCATTTTCGATTTCATAGCTGCCTGCCTTGACGGCCGGCTGGGCGGCGGCAGAGAACACCACCGTAAATTGCCTGGCTTCCGCGCCTTCCGGTGCGAGCCTGGAACTCACAACCGCCTCCACCATGATGGGCAACGCGCGGTACTCCGGATGGTTCAGCCAGAACTGCCGGCCCACCAGGCTTTCCGCGGCGCCGCGGCTCCAGGCAAAGCCGCTGCCGCCCTCTTGCGCGCGCACGGCCGGGGCGCCCAGGCCAAGGCCCGCCGCCAGCAAGGATCCGCCGCCCGCCTTCAACAGGGTGCGCCGGGAAGTCACTCGATCAGTCATCATTGTTCTCCCATTCCATGGTCCGGTGCATGCCGGACATTCCAGTTTCCTTGAAGCCGAGGCGCCTATACAGCGTCCCGGCCCGATTATTCAGTGCTACGTGCAGGCGCAGCGGCAGTCCCGCGCCGCAGGCTTCGCGCTGCAGGCCGTGCAGCAGCACGCTGCCGATGCCGCGTCCGCACCATGCCGGCAACAGTGCAATGTCGACCAGCCAAAGCGCCCCGCCCGACTGCGCCAGCACCATCCGGCCGACTGCGGCGCCTTCGCATTCAACGATGTCGAAGCGGGCGTCCGGAAAGTCTTGCAGGTATGAGTGCCGCTGCGCGACGAACTGCATGTCGAGCAAGGACTGCAGCATCGGCTGCGCCAGGCCGGGCAACTCGTGCAGCCGCACTGCGCCGAACAGCCCGCGCAGGAACTCGTGGTCCCCGCCCGACTCGGGGCGCAACGTCACGTCCATCAGGAACGCGGCGGGAACACGCCCTGCAACGCGATACAGAACGCCATGCCCAGGTAAGGCTGGCAATTGTTATGCGGCTGGCTGCCGCCGGCCGTGGCCAGGACATCCGGGCGCATCGGCTGCATGCCGCTGGTGGTCTTGCTGTACACCTGGTTCGACACCGCCGATTTGGCAAAGCCGCTGGAAGGGCCAGGAGCCATCTGGTCGGCCGCCACCGTCGTCGCCTGCAGATTGTGGCTATGCGCCGGCACTTCCGTTTCCTGCAGGGTGACGTATGCACTGCCGCCGCTTTCGCCAAGGTAGCGCGGCGACAGGCCAGCGCCCTGGCCCGGATGCAGCGGCGTGCGCCCGTTCAGGTCGGGCAAGGCGAAGGTGCTCTTGCCGTCGCCGCCGTAAGTGGTGCCCAGCAGGGAAAACAGCGCCGTGTTCTGCGCGATGGACATGATCTGGCCGTCGCACCTGGCCCAGCCCTGCGGCACGACACTGCCGGGGAACATGCGGATTTCTGCTACAAATGCTGACGTCATCGGACGCTCCTCAGTTAGGGTTCGGGAAGACCCCGTACAACGAAATGATGAAATGAAGGCCCAGGTACGGCGCCATGTTGTCGTGCGGCTGCGAAGCGCCGGCCGGGGTGATGGCGTTGGCGGCCATGGGCTGCACATTGTTGTCGGAACGGCCGTAGATGGCCGAGGCGCTCGTCACGGTCGCGGCGGGGAAGCCGGTAAAGTTGGTGAAGGCCCCGCTTCCGCGCTCGCTGCTGCCGACGATGGTGTGCGTATGGTTCGGGATCTGCTGCACGGTCAGGGTCACCGACTCGGCGCCGCCCTTCTCGCCGATCTGGATGCTGCGGCCCGACAGCGTGCCGTTGTGCACCGGCACCCGCCCCTGCATGTCCGGCAAGGCAAAAGTACTCTGGCCGTCGCCGCCATACGTGGTGCCGATCAGCTGGAACAGCGTCTCGTTTTCAGAAATAGCCATCAGCTGGCCGTCGCAGAAGGCCCAGCCGGCCGGCGCGAAATTACCGGCAAACAGGCGAATTTCGCCGACATAGGGATCCGACATGATCGCCTCCGATTAAGTAGATGAAGGAAATACGCCCTGCAGCGCAATGATGAAATTCAGCGCCAGATAGGGTTGCGTGTTCTCGTGCGCCTGCGAGCCGCCGATGCTCGACACCTGGGTCGGTACCAGGCCGACATTGGGACTGCCGTTGAAGACATCGGCACTCAGGCGGCCCTTGCGCGCCAACAGCGCGCCATTCGGGTCGCTGCTGCTGGCCAGGGCCGTACTGGCGTTCAAGCGATGGCTGTGGGCGGGCAGCTCGGCCTGGGTCAGCGTGTGCGCAAACTCGCCTCCCGCCTGGCCGCGCATCATGGTGTCGCCGTCGTGCACCGGCATCCGGCCGCGCAGGTCCGGCAGCGCGAAATTGACCCGGCCGTCGCCGCCATAGGTGGTCCCCAGCAGGGAGAACAGGGCCTGGTTTTGATTAATTGGCAATAATTGCCCATCGCACTTCGCCCAGCCTTTGGGCGCATAGTTAAATGAGACGAGCCTGATCTCGCTCAGGTATGGCTCTGCCATAAGAACTCCTGGTGGGTTAATTGTTAAATGTGGCGTGGTATTGCACACGGCTGCCATCGCGGCCAGCCGGCCGGATTGGCCGGCGGCGCGACTTCCGGCAGGGTCAGCGTCAGCGGGGTAGCGGCGATGGAGAATGCGGCCCCGAGGCGGGCCTGGAAGTAGCTTACAACTGTCGACACGGCAATCCTGATTGCTTTCTAATATTGAAAAAACTTCACATTGTACGATGAAATTTCCTTAAGCTGGATTACATTTTTGACATAAACCGATATGGTTTTGCTACAACAACGGTTTCAAATAGTGAAACGCAAGTGATTGCAAAGTTTATACTTGCCGGGATGTAGTCCGTCTCCCTACGGCGTGAATCGTCATGAACCGTAATTTCCTGGCCACCTGTTTCGGCGCCTCACTTGCCATTTATGCACGGCTGGTGTACGCCACCTCCACAGTCGTCATCGGGGCCGAGGATGATTGGGCCCCCTATTCGTCGGCGCCCCGGCAGCACGCGCAGGGATTCGCAGTGGACGTGGTGCGCGAAGCCTTTGCCCTGGTAGGAGTCCAGGTCGAGTTCAGAGCCCTGCCCTATTCGCGCTGCATGGCTGAAACGCGTACCGGCCAACTGACAGCATGCTTTGACGCGGTGCCGAATAGCCTGATCAGGCCGCATTACCTGTGGCCGCGGATGCCGCTGTTTTCGACCCGTATGAATATCTACGCGCGCTCGGGCTCGATCCAGCGTGGCCTGCGCGCCAAAGACCTGGAGGGACACACCGTCGGCGTACAGCGGGACTATGAGTACGGTGAGGAATTCGACGTCAACACGCGGATCCGCCGCCGCGTGGTGGACAAGAACGAATATGGATTCCGCATGCTGATGGCCAATCGCATCGAGTACATGGCGGCCGAAGAGCGTATTGCCAACGCCCTGTTCCGCAGCAAGCCAGGTGAATTCGCCGGGCGTTTCACGCTGGTGGGGACAGTCGCTACCCCCGACCTGTTCATCGCTTTCAGCAAGACCGCGCCGGGCAGCAGCGAGATGCTGGAGCGATTCAACCAGGGCTACGACAGGCTGCTCAATTCGCCGCGCTACAAGCAGATCGAAAACCGGTGGTTCAAATGACCCGCTCGATCGCCGCGCGCCTGTTGCGCATCATCTTTGGCTGCTACTTCATCGTGACGGTGGTGGTGACCGTTATCCAGCTCACCGCGGAGTACAGGCATACCCGTACCCGCGTCGAGAGCGAAATCGAAGCCATGCAGCACACCTTCGGCCCCGGCATCGCCGACGCCATGTGGCGCTTTAACGATGACATCATGCGCGGCATCCTGGCCGGCATGAAAGAGCTGCCGATCGTGGTGGGGATCAAGGTCGTCGACGACCAGGGCAAGCTGGTTCGCGCTGTCGGCACCGTGCTCGACGACCAAGGCAGGCATATGCAGGCCCAACCCGACGGTCGCCTGGCGCCGCCGTCGGGCAACGACGGCCTGTTCGGCCAGATCTTCAGCCGCGAATTCCCGATTTCGTACAAGCTTGAAAACGGCACGCCGCAGGAAATCGGCAAGTGGACAGTCTATTCCAACCGGCGCATCATCCTGGGCCAGGTCGAGTACGGCTTCTTCCTGATCCTGGTGAATTCAGTGATCAAGACCCTGGCGCTGTGGTTCATCTTCGTGCTGGTGGTGCGGCACTGGCTGGGCAAGCCGCTGCAGCAACTGAGCGACTATGTCGGCCACCTGAACATCGACAATCTTGGCAGCACGCCGCTGCAGCTGCAACATGGAGGCAACACGGAACTGGACCTGCTGGCCAACAAGATCAACGAAATGCGCGAGAACATCCTGACCGGGCTGTCGGAGAGGGCCGTGCTGTACGAAGAACTGGCCGTCCTCAACGAATCGCTGGAACGGCGCGTGGCCGAACGCACCGAAGCGGCGCGGCATGCGCAGGACGAACTGGCGCGCAGCGAGCGGCTGGCGGCCCTGGGTTCGATGGTGGCCGGCATTGCGCATGAACTCAACACGCCGATCGGCAACAGCCTGGTTGCCGCCAGCACCCTGCACGACAAGATCGATGCACTGGGCCGGCGTTTCGAGGGCGGTCTGCGGCGCTCGGACATGCAGCAGTTCCTCGACGAAGCCGACGGCATCGGCCTGCTCCTGACGCGCAACATCGAGCGCGCGGCCAGCCTGGTATCGAGCTTCAAGCAGGTGGCTGTGGACCGCACCAGTTCCCAGCGCCGCAAGTTCGACCTTGGCGCGGTCATCCAGGAGAACATGAACACCTTGTCGCCGGTGCTGCGCAAGACGCCCTACCAGATCACGGTGGACGTTGCTGCCCTGGTGGCGATGGACAGCTACCCCGGCCCGCTGGGCCAGGTACTGGCAGCCCTGGTGAACAACGCCATCATGCACGGCTTTTACAATCGCGATCACGGCCGCTTGTCGATCACCGTGCCGGTGCCTTCCGGCGAGCAGGCCGAGATCGTCATCAGCGACGACGGCGCCGGCATCGCGTCCGGCCACCTCAATCGCATCTTCGATCCCTTCTTCACCACCCGCATGAGCGAAGGCAGTTCAGGGCTGGGCCTGAACATCGTGCACAATATCGTCACCACCATCCTGGGCGGCAAGATCCACGTCGACAGCATGCCCGGCGTGGGCACTACCTTCCGCATCACGATCCCGCTGGATGCGCCGATGCACCACGAAGAACCGATTATTCCGCGGGCCTGAGCAGGACCGGCACTTCCTTGAAGGCCGGCGTGGCCGAACCGCGCGCCACCAGCTCCGGGGAAATCAGCGGCGTCAGTTCGGGGAAATAGCCGAACACGTCGCCATCGGGCACGTCATACTGCACCAGCTGGTAGCCGCTGCATGTGCGCGCGATGCCGTCCGGGGATGCTGCGTGCACGTCCACCAGTTGGCCGTCGCGCAGGCCGAGGCGCGCCATCGTCGCAGCGGAAATGAACAGCACCTTGCGCGTGTGGTGCACGCCGCGATAGCGGTCCACCTCGCCCGTGGTGTCGCGATAGACGGTGGTGTTGTACTGCCGGTGCGCGCGCACAGTGGCCAGGCACAGTACCTCGTCGCCAAAGGATGCGCGGGCACGGCCCATGATGGTGTCCTGCGGCAGCGCGATAGCGGTGAATTGCGCCTTGCCGCTGGCAGTCTTCCAGTCGCGGTTGCGCGCGCTGTTCGGCAGGTGGAAGCCGCGCGGCTGCGCGATGCGGTCGTTGTACTTCTCAAAGCCCGCCACGGCGGTGCTGGCGACCTGTTCGATCAGCGACCGCGTCACGCGGTAATCGCTGCCCATGGCCTGCCAGTCGATGCCGGGCGTCGGCGCGCCTGCCGCCAGCGTATGGCGCGCCAGCTCGGTGACGATATGCGGCTCCGAACGCAGCTTGGCGCTGGCCGGGTCGCTGCGCCCAGCCGAGGCGTGCACCATGCTGGCCGTGTCTTCCACGCTGACGAACTGGCGGCCGCCCTGCTGCTCGTCGCGCTCGGTGCGGCTCAGGCAAGGCAGCAGCAAGCCGACCTGTCCCGGATGCAGGTGGGTGCGATTCAGCTTGGTCGCGATATGCACCGTCAACTGCAACCGCTCCATCGCCTGCAGCACGCGCGGCGTATCCGGCCCGGCCACGGCAAAATTGCCGCCCAGGCCAAGGAAGGCATGAACCGAGCCGTCCATGATGCCCTTGATGGCCGCTACCGCATCGAGGCCATGCTCGGCCGGCGGCGTGAAACCGAACACACGTTGCAGGCCCTCCAGCCATTCCTTCTTCGGCCGGTTAGTCACGCCCACGGTGCGGTCGCCCTGCACGTTCGAGTGGCCGCGCACCGGCATCAGGCCCGCGCCCGGCTTGCCCACATTACCGCGCAGGAGCATCAGGTTGACCAGCATCTGGATCGTCTCGATCGCATGCTCGTGCTGGGTCAGGCCCATGCACCAGGTGGCGATGGTGGCCCTGGAGGCGATATAGATTGCCGCCGCCTTTTCAATCTGCTCGCGCGGCAGGCCGCTATCCTGCTCCACCTGCGGCCACGACTGCGCACGCACGGCGGCGGCGAATTCCTCGAAACCGCTGGTGTGGCGCGCGATGAAATCGCGGTCCAGCACCTTGCCGCCCGCATCCTCCGCCTCCAGCACGGCCTTGCACATGCCGGTAATGGCCGCCAGGTCGCCGCCCACGCGCACCTGGAAATACTCGCTGGCGATGCGGGTGCCGCGGCCGGTCAGGGTCTCGAGCGGCGATTGCGGATCGGCGAAACCGCGCAAGCCCGGCTCCAGCATCGGGTTGAAGGCAGCAATGCGGCATCCGCGCAGCGAAGCTTCGCGCAAGTCGCCCAGCATGCGCGGATGGTTGGTGGCAGGGTTCTGGCCGAATACGAAGATCGCCTCCGCATGCTCGAAGTCCTCGCGCGTGACGGTGGACTTGCCCACGCCCAGTGTCGTGCCCAGCGCCATGCCGGACGACTCGTGGCAGTAGTTGGACGAGTCGGGCATGTTATTGGTGCCGAACGCGCGCGCAAACAATTGATAGGGGAACGCCGCCTCGTTGCTGCTGCGGCCAGACGCATAGAATACGGCGCGGCCCGGCGCATCGAGGGCACGCAGCGCGCCCGCAGCGAGCTTGAACGCCTCATCCCATTCGATCTCGCGGTAGGTATCGCTGGCACGGTCGTACAGCATGGGCGCGGTCAGGCGGCCAAAACCCTCCAGCTCCCACTCGGCGCGGCTACGCAGCGAGGCCACGGGATTGACCGCGAAGAATTCAGGCGTAGCGCGGCGTGCCGTTGATTCATGCGCAATCGCCCACGCGCCCTGTTCGCAGAAATCGACTGCCTTGTCCTTGGGCGAATCCGGATAGGCGCAACCCGGGCAATCCACCCCGCCCGGCTGGTTCAATTGCGGCAGTACTTTCAACGCCGGCAGCGGGCTATTGCTGCGCAATGCCTTGGCGGTGCCATGCAGCGAGCCAAGGCCGCCAGCGGGTTTGTCGTAGAAGCGAATCGGATGCTGCACAAGAATCTCCGGCCATTCTGTCAAGCCCGCGATGTTAACATATGAAAGTCGGGGTCAGGTCTGGCAATCGGACAAAAAAGCGGACAAAAAGCGCACGAGCGTTCAGAGAATGGCGGATTGCCAGACCTGACCCCGACTTTTGGCTTGCTACTGTTGAGTTGCCTTGTGACAACGGGGCCTGCGGTGCGGTAGCTGGGACGGTCGCATTTGATTTATACTTCGCCTGCGCCTTACACTCGCGCAACGTTTCCTACTGGCCAAACCCTCGCCTGGCATGTTCTCCTATCAGGAGATGGTTGTGCGCCAAATTCCCAGAATCCAGACGTTCAAGTTCAAGATTTCAGCCCTGCTGGTGCTGATGGTCATGGTCGCCACTGCCCTGGTTGCCGGCGTTTCCTTGCTGGTGGCGGAGCATGAGATGCGCAAGGTGATCGCCGCGCAGGAGATGTCCATGCTGTCGAGTGCCGCTGCCTACCTCGACCGCGACATAACTTCCAAACAGCAAGTTTTGCGGGTGCTGGCTGAGAGCTTGCAGGCCGAGCCAATCGCGCCGGCCAAGGTTCAGGCGCAGCTCGAGTTGCGCGGGGCGCTGCGCGACGAGTTCTTCAACGTCACGGCCTACGATCCCGACGGCAAGCTGGTGGCCAACCTGCAGGACCGCCGCATGATTGGCAAACTCAATAGCAAAAACCGCCAGTACTTCCGCGACACCATCGCGGCCCAGGAAGGCATCGTCTCGGCGCCGTTCCGCAGCGTGCTGTCCGGCCGGCCGGTGCTGGCAATCACGCAACCGGTGTTCCGCCGCGATGGCAATATCGACTACGTTCTGGTGGGGACCATCGACCTGCAGCGCCCTGCCTTTGCCGGCCAGTTGAACGCCCTGCGCGGCAAGGCCGAAGGCTATCTGTTCATCCTGACCGCGGACGGCACAATGCTCTACCATCCCGACCAGAGCCGCGTGCTGACCCAGGCGGCCGGGCCGGGCACGCTTGGCCAGGTCGTGCTGGCCGATGCGGATGGCTGGCGGGAGGACGCCGTCGATGACGGCAGGCCGGTGCTGCTGGCGCACAAGCGCCTGAAGAAGGCTGACTGGACGATTGCCGTCTCCTTTCCTGTCCGCGATGCTTTCGCCTCCATGGCCAGCCTGCGCTGGCGCGCCCTGCTGGCCGCCTCGGTGGTGGCCCTGGTGGCTGGTCTGGCGGCATGGCTGCTGATGCGCGCCCTGCTGTCGCCCCTGTACAAGCTGTATGGCCAGGTGCGTGCCTTCGGCCGCGGCACCATCGATATCGAACAATTCAACTCCGGCAAGCCCGATGAATTCGGCCACCTGAGCCGCGCCTTTTACCAGGTTGCGCGCCAGCAGCAGATGGCCGAGCGTAACCTGCAGCGCCTGGCCACTACCGATCCGCTGACGGGCGCGCACAACCGCCGCATGTTCGATGAATTCTTCCCGCAGGCGCTGAAGCGCGCCATTCGCGCCGGCCAGCAGATCGGCCTGGCCGTGCTCGACATCGACTATTTCAAGGGCATCAACGATAACTTCGGCCACCAGGCCGGCGACGCCGTGCTGGTGCAGTTTGCCGATCGCCTGCGCAATGCCGTGCGCAGCACCGATACCGTGGCGCGCATCGCCGGCGATGAATTCGTGATCGTGTTCGAACATCTGGAGGCCGGCCACGACGTCAACCTGCTGGGGCAGAAAATCGTAGCGGCCATGCAGGCACCGTTCGTGGTCAACGGCCGGCCGCTGAACGTCACCGCCAGCATCGGCATCGCCCTCACCACCGAGCTGCCGGCCGACGTCGACAAGGTGATGCTGGCCGCCGACCAGGCCCTGTATTGCGTCAAGGCCGCCGGCCGCAACGGCTTTGCCGTCAATACTGTCGGCGCCGAGCGCATCCTGTCGGTGCGCGATTTTGCAGCGCCTGCCAAGGCCGACAAGGGCGAGAAGAAGAGCTGGCCGTCCAGCCGCTTCTGATCAATGCGGCGACGGGATCGACGCCGGCCGCACCTGCGATTGCGCCATGCCGGACATGCTGCGGCACTCGCTGGCGCAGCGGCGGCAGGCGATTGCGCAATCCTTGCAATGCTCGTGCGTGTGCTGTTCGCACTCGTCGGCACAGGCGTCGCATATATCGGCACAGGCTTCGCACAGGCTTGACGCCAGCTTGCTGCCGCGCTGCATCAGGCCGACGCATACGCGGCACACCTGTGCGCAATCGATATCGGTGGCAATGCAATGGGCCAGGCTGGCCACGTCCTGCTCCTGCAGGCAGCTGGCGGCGCAGTGGTCGCAGGCAGCGGCGCAATCATTGCAGGCTTCGATGCAGCTCTGGTACTGTTGCTGGGTCATGATGGCCTCCTTTCGGAAAGGGCCAGACTAGCACTCACGGGGCTTGGGGCGCGCACAGCTTGCTCCATGCGGAACTCGCCGACCAGGGCCACCAGCGTTGCCGCCTGCTGCTGCAAGCTTTCCGCCGCGGCGGCAGCCTGCTCGACCAGGGCGGCGTTTTGCTGCGTCACCCCATCCATCTGGCTGATGGCCTGGTTGACCTGGCCGATGCCGGTGCTCTGCTCACCGCTGGCCGCGCTGATCTCGTGCACAATTTCGCTGACGCGCCGCACGCTGGCCACCACTTCGTCCATCGTGGTGCCGGCTTGCGCTACCAGCGCACTGCCCGCCTCCACTTCGCCCACCGAGCTGCCGATCAGTTCCTTGATCTCCTTCGCCGCGGCAGCGCTGCGCTGGGCCAGGTTGCGCACCTCGCTGGCCACCACTGCAAAGCCGCGCCCCTGCTCGCCGGCGCGCGCCGCCTCCACCGCCGCGTTGAGGGCCAGGATATTGGTCTGGAACGCGATGCCGTCGATCACGGAAATGATGTCCACCACCTTGCGCGAGGAGTTGTTGATCGAGGCCATGGTGTCGACCACCTGCGACACCACCTGGCCGCCCCGCATAGCCACCTCGGATGCCTGCGCAGCGAGCTGGTTGGCCTGGTGCGCATTGTCCGCGTTCTGGCGCACGGTGCTGGTCAACTGTTCCATCGTGGCGGCAGTCTCCTCCAGCGCACTGGCTTGCTGCTCAGTGCGTGAGGACAGGTCGGTATTGCCCTGCCGGATTTCAGTGCTGGCCGTGGCCACGCTCTCCGACGATTCTCGCACCCGCGCCAGCACCGAATGGATCTTGGCCACGAAAGTATTGAAGCCGGTGCCAATGACGGCCAGCTCATCGTTGCCGCGCACCTCCAGCCGCGCACGCAGGTCGGCATTGCCGCTGGCAAGGCCAGTCATCGCGTCGGCCAGCTCCCGCACAGGCCGCATCAGCCGGAACAGCACGGTCACCAGGATAAGCCCCATTGCCACTGCGCAGACCAGGGAAACCAGCAACGTGTATTTCAGCAGTTCGCGCGCCGGCGCAGTTGCCACCGCATGCGGGAAGCTCATCTTCACCGCCCACGGCGCGATATCGGGGTGCAGCGTCAACGGTTGAATCAGGTGCACCATGTCACCCTTGTCGGTGTACTCATAAGGCTGGCCGGTACGGATCGCTTCCAGGCCTTCCTTCGGGATGTCGGAGGCGGCCTTGCCGATCAAGGCTTCGCTGGGACTGCTGGCATACAGGCCGCCGTTCGACACCAGCGCCAGGCGCCCGCCTTCGATCGACTTCAGGCCTTTGAGGATTTCACCCAATCGCGTCAGCATGAAGTCGGCGCTGGCTGTGCCGCGGAATTCGCCGCCGATCATGATCGGGGCCACCAATGACGCCATCAGCACATCCTTGCCGTTCACCGGATAGGAATACGGTTCGGTGAAGAACACCTTGCCGGTACGCTTCGGTATGTCGTACCAGTCGTTGGCCCCCGGCTTGGGATCGAACACGATCGGCTCCACATTGGTGCCGCCGCCCGCCGCCTTGGTGTAGTAAGGCATGTAGCGCCCGCTGGCGTCGAATTCAGGCTTCTTGTCGGCGTATTCGGCATCCTTGCTGTCCAGCGCATTCGGTTCCCAGGTGACGGCGGCGCCAATCAAGTCTTCCGAACCGAGCACCACGGTCTTGGTAATCTCACCGGTTTGTTCACGCGACAGCGGCAGGTTTGCGCCGCGCGTGGCACGCTGGGTAGCGCCAAGCTGGATGACGGTCGCCAGGTTGCGGACGATGCGCGACTGCAGGGCCGACGCAGCCGCTGCGGCCTGGGTGCGCGCCAGGTTCATCGCATCGCGTTCGGCCGTGCGGCTGGCCTCGTACCCGGTCACTGCGGCGGTAATGGCCAGGCTGAGCACCACCAGCGCCGTAGCCGTGATATTGATCTTGGCATTCAGTGAGAGGTTCGACAACATGCGACGCTCCTCAGAAGGTCTTGGCGACAGTCAGGACAAAGGTGGCTTTCTCCGTGTTCGAAAAGGCCAGGTGGCCATTGGCATCGGGCACGCCGCTGGTGTATTCCCGGTATACATTGGTGGCGCCCCAGCCGCGCGTGACGGCGGCAGCAACCGACCAGCCCCCTTCCAGCGCCTTGGTCACCCCGGCCTTGGCATCGCGCCAGTCCCAGATGTCGTTGCCGGCTCCGCCGACGCGCGCATCGCCCGCATGCAGGTTGAGCGTATAGCCGTTGCCGAGGTCCTGATTCAGGCCGATATCGAGGTAGCGCGTGCCGCGCCCGTGCGTGATGCCGAAGAAATGCGGGCTGACCGTGTAGTTGTATTTGACGTAGGCAGACTTATACGTCAGGCCCAGCGACAACTCGGTGTAGTTGAAGGTGGTATCGGTGGCGCTGACCTTGGCGCCCGGATACAGGTACTCATACAGGATCAGGCTGTAGCCGATATCGCCCCTGGTAACCGAATAGCCGGCGTACAGATCCCATTCGATCTTTGCATTTTCAATAAACTTGTCGCTGACATTCGAGGCCCAGGTGCCGGCGACCAAGCCGCTGGGATGGACATAATCGACGCCAATTTGCAACGCCGGCTTGTCCCACGTTTGCCGGATGCCGCGTGAGACATATTGGCTGGCAAAAGTAACGGTAGTGGCAAGTGTAGGCGCTGGCGCTGGTGCTTCCTGCGCCATGACCGCGTGCGGCAGCAAGGCCGCCAACCAGAAGCAGCGTTTCATCACACCCTCGCTTTCTTATTGTTTGGGGAGATGCAAACAATACTATCAGGCTATGCGGAGTAGCTCCAAACGATACTACGCTGCAACAGCCTTGCGTGCGTGCTTGACGCGGTACATGGCCTGGTCGGCCAGCTCCATCAGCCGGTCCATATCCTGCCCGTCTTCCGGGCTGATGGCGTAGCCGATGCTGGCGCCCAGGCGCAAGGCGCGGCCTTCAAATTCAAACGGCGCGCCGATCGCGGTGGTGATGCTGTTGCACTTGTTGCCGACGCCATCGCGGTCGCGCACGCCGCACAGGATGATGCCGAATTCGTCGCCGCCCAGGCGCGCCGCCAGGTCTTCCTGCCGCAGCTCGCGCGAAATGCGTTCGGCCACCTGGCGAATGGCGGCATCGCCGGCACGATGGCCCAGGTTGTCGTTGATCGCCTTCAGGCCATCCATGTCGATGTTGACCACCGCCACGCTGCTGGCAGCGCGCCCGGCTTGGGCGAGTTGCTGGCGCAGGCGGTCGTAAAACAGGGCGCGGTTCGCAAGGCTGGTCAGCGCGTCGTGCGTAGCGCGGTAATACAGGTCGCTCGACTCGTATTGCACGGCATGGTAGATGGCGGCGCCGATCAGTTCCGACAGCAGGCCGAGGATCTGCGCCTGGTAAGCATCGAAGGCATTGACGTGCGGCGCGCCGACCTTGAGCACGCCGACGCTCTCGCCTTCGTGGCGCAAGGGCACCACCAGCATCGAACGCAGGCCGACCTTGCGGCAGGCGGCGCGGTCGACGCGGGGGTCGGTTTCGGAATCGTCGCATTGCAGGATCCGGTCCTGCGCCACGCACAGGCCGGACAGGCTGCCTTCGCGTTTCAGCCGCAAGCCGAGCGCACCTTCGGCGACGCCGGCGGCGGCGCGGTACACCATGTCGTTGCCCTCGGCCAGTTCCACCACGGCGGCTGTCGCGCCGCACAGGGCGCCGGCACGCTGGCAGACCAGGTGCATCACGCCCCCAAGGTCCAGGCCCCGGCGTGCAATATCGGTTTGTAAGTTGATGATCTCCAGCAATACCGCTGGATTAAGGTTCAGCGCATCCATCGTGCCACGACCACAAAATCTCACACATTTTCACAGCTTTCAGTGTGATGCATTTGTGACCGTTTGGCAACTTTTTTAGCTTCTTTTATGCTAGCTTTTGCAGCGACGGCACGCGCTTTGCGATGCATCGCGCGGCGGCCCAGCCATAACACCAGGCCGGTGACCATGAAGGCTAGCGGTGCCAGGCCGCTGAAGGACACCAGCACCCGGCCCGCCATGCCGAAGGCCTCGCCGGTATGCAGGGGGAATTGCCAGTTCATGAAGGTATCGCCCGATGCTGCATTCAGTGGATCGCGCACGCGCAGCACCGCGCCGCTGAAGGCATCCACGCTGACCCGGGTACTGCCGTCGCCCTCGCGGATCTCGCCGGGCTGGCGCAGGCGGATTTCATAAGGCGCCTTGGCCGAACCGAGCGACACGCGCGACAGGCGGCCCTTCGGCACGCGCTGCTGGGCAACCTCCATCGCAGCCGCGACATTGATCGGCTTGCGGCCCTGGTCCGGGCCATTGGCCACCTTGCCGTTGTGCTCCAGCGTAGCCACTGCGCCGACCACCGGGCGCACCCAGTCCGGCAAATTCATCGCCAGGCCGGTAAAGCCCAGCACGGCCAGCACCGGGGTCATGAAAAAGCCTGCCGAACGGTGGAAGCTGTAATTGAACTGGCGCGAGGTGACGGCGCCGCGCACAGCCAGCGCCTTGCGCAGGCTGGCCAGCGTGTGCTTCGGCCACCAGAGAGCAAAGCCCAGCAGCGAGGTAATCGTCAGCAGCAAGCCGGCGATGCCGATCACCGTCTTGCCGACGTCGCCGGCAAACATATAGCGATGCAGGAGGAACAGGGTCGGCATCAGCAGCTCGCGCGACAGGCCGAATTCGCCGTAATTGCGCTCCCCGAGAATGTCCAGCGTGTAGCGGTCCAGCATGACCTGGCGCGAAACATCGGTATCGAAGCTGCCCTTGTCCTTGTTCGGTTTGCGGTACCAGGCCACGTACACGTCGTCGGCCTCATACGGCAGCATCAGCATGGTCGGCTTGCCATATCCAGGCGCCTCGGCCAGGCGGTCGACTGCGGCCTGCGCGTGGGCCGGCGATGGCGCGGCATCGGCCTTGCCCTCGGCGCCGCGCGAGTGCAGCAGGCCCGGATTCAGCGCCCCATCCAGTTCATGTGTCCAGGCGATCACCACCCCGGTCAGGCCGGCAATGACGAAGATCGCCCCGAAAACCAGGGACACATACAGATGGATATCGCGCAGCCGCGCACGCAGCAAACCGGTCAGCATTTTTTATGTCAGCAATAAAGTGTTTGAAATTATAAATGAGAATGATTATCATTGCTGCTTTCTTTTGTATCTTTCTGTTTAGGAGTCACTGTATGACCGCGCTGAATCCCCTCACTCGTGCCGTAGCACTGGCCTGCCTCGCCCTCTCCGGGAGCGCAGCATTCGCACAAAGTGCCGGGGAGCCGATGAAGGAAGTGGTCGTTACGGCAACCCGCAACAGCAAGAGCGTGGACAAGATCCCCGGCGCGGTCACCGTGATTTCGCCGCGCGAGCTGGAAACGCAATACCTGCTGGCCGACGATCCCTCCGCCGCGCTGGCCACCTACATCCCCGGCTACGCCCCGAGCCGCCAGAAGATGAGCTCCACCGGCGAATCGCTGCGTGGCCGCAACGCCCTGATCCTGCTGGACGGCGTACCGCAAACCAACCCGCTGCGCGGCGGCATGCGCGAAGGCTATGTGGCCGATACCGCCATCATCGAGCGCGTGGAGGTGATCAACGGCGCCTCCGCCATGCAGGGCATGGGCGCTACCGGCGGCATCATCAACTACATCACCAAGTCGCCGAAAGCGGACGGCACCACGCAGTCGATCAATGTGCGCATGGCTTCCCAGCTGCGCCACGACAGCCTGGATTGGAAGACCGGCTACACCCTGCAGCACAAATCGGGCGATTTCGACCTGCTTGCCTTCGGCAGCATCCAGCAGCGCGGCCTGGGCTACGACGGCAAGGGCCGTCCGCTGGGCATCGAAGCGGTGCAAGGCGATACCATGGATTCCCAAGGCACCGACCTGTTCTTCAAGATCGGCAAGAACTTCGGCGACCAGCGCCTGCAGCTCACCGTCAACCGCTTCCGTATGGAAGGCGACGGCGATTACTCGCCGGTCGATGCCAACTTCGCTACCGGCACGCCAACCAGTTCCAGGCCAGGCAGGCCAGCCCTGGCGCCGCCGCGCAACAAGGTCGAAACAAGCAGCCTGGAATACCGCCACAACAACCTGCTTGGCGGCAGCTTCAGCGCGCAAGTCTTCAAGCAGGACTTCGCTTCGCTGTACGGCGCAACCACCACGGCCACTTTCCAGGACCCGACGATCGACCCGCGCGGGAAAACGTTCGACTCGAACGGCAAAATGTACGACCAGTCTGAAGTGGTGGCCGACAAGTACGGCGCCAAGCTGACCTACGTGCGCCCGGACACACTGGTCAAGGGCCTGGAATTCACGGCCGGCCTGGACTACCTGCGCGACCGCACCAAACAATGGCTGGCCGGCACCGGCCGCACCTGGGTGCCGACCCTGGACTTCACTTCCCTCGCCCCGTTCACCCAGCTTGAATATGAAATCGGCCCGCTGACCGTGCGCGGCGGCATCCGCCATGAAGACGCGAAGCTGGACGTCGATACCTATACCACCCTGGCCGCCTACAAGAGCCGCCTAGTGCAAGGCGGCCAGCGCTCGTTCACCAAGAACGTGAAGAATATCGGCGCCGTGTGGCGTTTCAACCAGAACT
Organism: Pseudoduganella sp. R-43; assembly: GCF_049913255.1. Taxonomy (NCBI): domain Bacteria; kingdom Pseudomonadati; phylum Pseudomonadota; class Betaproteobacteria; order Burkholderiales; family Oxalobacteraceae; genus Pseudoduganella; species Pseudoduganella sp. R-43. Next base: position 3,090,262 of record NZ_CP183988.1, on the reverse strand, counting down.
GGTCGGCCTTCGTCTCCAGTGCCGAAGGCTTTGGATTGCCGGACGTGGGCCTGGTGCTGCGCGCCGTGAACAAGCCCGGCCAGTCGGTGGACCAGTTGTTCGACATGCAGCCTGTCATCACGCGCAACAACGAAATCGGCGTGAACTGGCGTGGCGCCATGGGCAGCCTGGGTGCATCGGTCTACGACTCGCGCTCCAAGCTCGGCACCGCATTGCGCGTCAATTCCGCCGGCATCGGCCAACTGGACCGCGTACCGACCACTGTGCGCGGCTGGGAGATTTCCGGCGAACTGCGTGCAACGAAGACCCTGTCGGCCTTCGGCTCCTTCGCTCGCACCATGGGCAAGACCGCCACAACCGCCGGCGCACCGATGGACGTGGAACTGGGCGCCCGCTCGCAAGGCCCAGGCAAGCTGGTGGCCGGCACGAACTGGCAGTTCATGCCGAAGGCGAACCTGCGCCTGCAGGCAACCACCCTGTTCGACCGCGACATCAATATCGGCCGCAAGGTGAACACCACTGACCTGGAAGAGCACTTCAACGGCTACACCCTGCTGGACCTGGCCAGCAGCTACGATTCCCCTTGGGGCAAGCTGGGCGTAGGCATCGAGAACCTGGCCAACCGCCAGTACGTTGGCTACTACCCGCAGTCGGTCAACGTCAACTACACCGCGCAAACTGCGGTCAGCTACAAGGACTCTTCCTCGTACTTCGCCGGTCGCGGCCGCACCCTGTCGGTCAGCCTGACCCGCAGCTTCTAAGCCTCAAATCCCCCACTGGACCTTGAGCGTCAGGCCCTTGCTGGAACCCGGCAAGGCGCCATTGGCGTCCGTCGTGGCGCCAACGGAGACGATGCGGTCGTGACGCGTGGTGCGCTTGTACAGCAGCGAACGATGGCGGTATCGTTCGCTCCATGGCTCCAGCAGCTGCGGCGCCACGTCCTGCCGCCCTGACGAAGTGTTCTGCACGATCATGCGCAGGGCATCGCGCGGCGTGGCGTGCAGGGTGCCGACCCAGCGCCAACCGTTGTCGCTGAAATCCTGCAGGCTGCGGTGCTTGACCCAGGAACGGTTCCAGCGATGGTCGGACTCCAGGCTCCAGTTGCCGGGCAGCGGAAAGCGCAGGTTCGCTTCCAGTTCCAGGCTGCCGCCCTTGCCTACCTGGTCCGCTTCCACGTCGAGCTGGCGGCCCAGCGTCAGTTCACCCTTCAGCTTGACGAACCATGAAGAAGGCGTGCTTTCGATGCCCATATGCGCCGCGGGCGTCTTGTGCAACTTTGCACCGCCGCGCCCGCGCTGGCGGTCGAAGCCCAGGTCGGCCCAGTAGCGGGTCTGGCGACCAGCGTAGAACCAGATGCCGGGGCGCACCCAGCGCTGCACCGTTTCATGCGACAGCGTCCGGATTTCGTGCAGGCCGAGGTGCAGCTCCGTTTCGTAAGCCTCGAACAGCGCCAGGTCGCGCGCGCCGGTACGACGGTTGATCTCAACGTCGCCTTTGATGATCCCCGCCTGCGGCACGAAACCGTTATCGTTGGCGAAGTTTGTGCCGATAACTTCCAGCTGTGCGACATTCAGCCAGTCGTCGGAACTGTAATTCAGCCTGCCGTAGCCATAGCCGCTGTTGCGCGCTTCGCTGGCAAGCGCACGGCCTTCGCTATCGAATCGCGCGGTAGTGCGCGAGGCCATGGCGGTCCACGCAAGCTGGATGTGGCCGTCGCCGTTTGCCGGTGCCCGCCATTGGCCGTCGGTACCCAGCACGGTGTTGCGTGCACCGGCACCGTAGTCGCGGTCGGACAGGAAGGCGCCAGCCACGGCCTGCCCGCCATGGCCGCGTGCGCGCAGCAGCATCGCCTTGCTGTCGCCGGCGCTGACGTGCTCCTGCGTTTCGTAAGGGCTGCCGCGCATCACGACGCCGCCGGCACGGTCATCCAGCGCCAGGGCTGTGGCGTCGGCGTCGGCGCCGCGCCAGGTTGCACGCAGGCCCCAGCGGGGATCGGCCACGGTGCGCGAGTAGAACGCCGGCAGCCGCATGCCCAGCACGTCCGCGCTTTCGAGGAAGAAGCCGCGCTTCTCCGGCAGGCTCAGGGCAATGCGGTTGGTGCCGTTGCTGGTGGGCGCGTCGATCTCGACCTGCGAGAAGTCGGGATTCAGGGTGGCGTTAAAGACCCAGTCCGCGCGTGGACGGGCGCTGATATCCATGCCCAGGCTGGTCTCGCTGCTGCGTTGGCCGTAGCCGCGATTGAAGCGCTGCGTGAGTTCGGGGCGGAACTCCCAAAAAGCCCGGTCCTGCACCGTCGGCAGTACTTGAGCCATGCCTTCGATTTCCTCCATCTCGGCGATGAAATGCAGCGACTCTTTCTTCAGCGGCGCGCTTAGCAGCAGCATATTGTCTTCGTGCGGCACGCTGCGCTCCACCATCAGGCGCCACGGCTTGCCTTCGCCATACGGGAAGCGCAGGCTAGATAGCGGCCAGCGTACTTCCATGGTATAGCCGTCGGGCAGCAGGTGGACTGCGCTTTCGACCGGGTAGTCGGGGCCCAGGTCTTCTTCGTCTTCGTCGGCGCGGTAAATGCCGTCGCTCATGACGCCAGCCACGTTGACGCGAACGAATTGCGCCGAGCGGCCATGGCCACTCGGGTCGATCCAGATGCCGATGAAGTCCTGGTCGCGGTCAACCTTGTCGCGCCGCGCCAGCGTGCCGTTCAGGGTTTTCGGGTCGCCATTCCAGGCGCGGATGCCGAAGACCAGCGCATCCCGGTCGACCAGTACACGCACCGTGGTGCGCACGTGTTCCGGCGCGTCTCGGCCATCTTCCGGCTGGAACTGGTAGAAGCGCGTATTGACCGGCGCCAGTTCCCAGGCCGCATCGTCAAGGCGGCCGTCAAGCTGCAGCGCAAGCGCTTGCGGCGCCACATGCGCGGCGATGCTGCGGCGCTTGGGCTCCTCGCTTTCGGCGGCAAACAATGGGATGGATACAGCAAACTGGGAAAAAACCAGGAAGCGCAGAAAATTTCGGGCATACATGATCTAGATTATAGATTTGCCAATTTGGCCCTGGCAAGCGAACATACGGGTGATAGGATGATGGCCACTTCGATGAGGGGATTCATGGGATTGACCTGTCAACAGCTAACATGCCGTCGCGGCCGCAGCACCCTGTTCGCTGGCGTCAGCTTTTCGCTGCAAGCCGGCGAAGCGCTATGGGTGCAGGGCCGTAATGGCAGCGGCAAGACTACTCTCCTGCGCTCCCTGTGCGGGCTCGCCCTGCCCGACCGCGGCGCCGTGCATTGGCAGGGCAAGCCTATTCTCGCCGCGCGTGCCCAATACCACTCCCAGTTGCTCCACATCGGGCATGCAGACGGCTTGAAGCCTGACCTGCTGGCGTGGGAAAACCTGGCGCTGGGCGGCCTGCCGGGCGAGCGGTGCAGCCGTGAAGACGCCATGCGGGCCCTGGATGAAATCGGGCTGCGGGCCGAGGCCCAGCGCGCAGTGCGCCTGCTCTCGCAAGGCCAGCGCAAGCGCGTTGCCCTTGCCCGGCTGCTACTGTCGCCTGCTCGCCCCTTGTGGATCCTCGATGAACCGCTGGCGGCGCTGGACCAGGACTCCGCGGCACAAGTCGGGCAGGTCCTGCAGGCGCATTGCGCGCGCGGCGGCATGCTGGTCCTGACCACGCACCAGGACCCGGACCTGCCGGGCGCACGCCAATTGCAGCTGGGCGCACCATGCTGAAAGCTGCTCGCCAGCTGATGCAACGCGACCTGCTGCTGGCCATGCGCCGGCGTAGCGACGCCTTGATGCCGCTGGCCTTCTTCCTTGTCACGACCACGCTGTTCCCGCTGGCGATCGGACCGGACAGCAAACTGCTGCACAGCGTCGCCCCCGGCATTGTGTGGGTGGCGGCCTTGCTGGCCTCCCTGCTTGGCCTGCAGCGGCTGTTCGCCGACGACCATGCGGACGGCTCGCTGGAGCAGTTGCTGCTGTCGCCGCAGCCACTTGAAATCCTGGTGCTGGCGAAGGTGCTGGCGCACTGGCTGACGTCGGGCCTGCCCTTACTGGTACTGGCGCCGCTGGTCGCCCTGCAATACGGCCTCGACGCCGAACCAATGGCAGTGCTGTGGCTCGGCCTTCTGCTTGGCACGCCGGTGCTGAGCCTCCTTGGCAGCATCGGCGCAGGCCTGGCGCTTGGCGCGCGCGGCGGCAGCGTACTGGTTGCACTGATATTGATGCCCCTGTATATTCCCTTACTAATTCTTGGTAGCTCCTCGGTTGTAGCCGCCAGCGACGGTACCGGCAGTGCGCCCCACCTGATGTTGTTGGGGGCCCTGCTGGCGGGGTCGCTGGCAGCCGCTCCCTGGGCCACTGCCGCAGCGCTGCGGATTGCACACGAGTAGGACGGAGTTCATCATATGAATCAACCGTATTATTCCACCGCAAACGGCGCCCGGCGTCGCCTCACTGTATTCACTTTCGCGTCCCCGCGCAACTTCTACGATCTGGCCGGACGGCTCATCCCCTGGTTCACGGCACTCGGAGTGCTGACCGCACTGGCCGGCTTGGCTATTGGATTGCTAGTTGCGCCGACCGACTTCCAGCAAGGCGACGCCTACCGCATCATCTTCGTCCACGTACCGGCGGCATGGATGTCGATGCTGGTTTATATGGCGATGGCGGGATGGGCCGGTTTCGGCCTGGCCTACCGCACCGGCGTCTCGTCGATCATGGCCAGCGCGCTGGCGCCGACCGGCGCCCTGTTCACTTTTCTCGCCTTATGGACCGGCGCCCTGTGGGGCAAGCCGACCTGGGGCGCCTGGTGGGTTTGGGATGCGCGCCTGACCTCGGAGCTGATCCTGCTGTTTCTCTACTTGGGCTACATGGGCTTGCACGCTTCGATCGCCGATCCGCGCCGCGCCGACCGCGCTGCGGCGGTGCTGGCCCTGGTGGGTGCAGTGAACATCCCGATCATCTATTTCTCGGTTTACTGGTGGAACACCCTGCACCAGGGACCATCCGTCACCCTTGGCAAGGCACCAAGCATGGCGCCGGCCATGCTGGCGGCCATGCTGCTGATGGTGGCGGCGTTCTGGTGCTACGGGATTGCAGTCGCGCTGCGCCGCGCACGCTGCATCGTGCTGGAACGGCACGGCAGCGCTGCCTGGCTGCGCCGGAGGACGAAATGAACTGGAACAGCTTGCAGGACTTCCTCGCCATGGGCGGCTATGGCCGCTATGTGTGGGGTTCTTTCAGCGTGGTTTTCGGCCTGATGATGCTGGAGATATGGGCGCTCGGCCGACGCGAACGCGAGGCCCGGGCCTCCGTCACCAATCACGATGACGAAGGTGCAGCATGAAGCCGCGCCACCAACGCCTCGCCCTGATCGGCGCCAGCCTGGCGGCCTGCGGCATCGCGGCAACGCTGGTGCTGTCCGCCTTCCGCGACAACCTGGTGTTCTTCTTCACGCCCTCGCAGGTGGTAGCCGGGGCCGCGCCGCGCAACGGCATCTTCCGCATCGGCGGCCTGGTGGAACAAGGCAGCGTGCGGCGGCTGGATGACGGCCTGACCGTCAGTTTCGTCATCACCGACAATGTGCAGAAGGTGCCGGTGCATTACAAGGGAACCCTGCCCGACCTGTTCAAGGAAGGCAAAGGCGCCGTGGCGCAGGGCCGCCTTGGCCAGGGCGCGCTGTTCCTGGCGCAGGAAGTACTGGCCAAGCACGATGAAAACTACATGCCGAAGGAAGCCGCGCACGCGCTGGAACAGGGCCGCGCGCCCGCTTCCCTGAAAGGCATGCCATGATCGCGGAGGCAGGCAACTTCGCATTGGTCCTTGCCTTGCTGCTGGCCGCCGTTCAGGGCATCCTGCCGCTGGCCGGAGCCCGGCGCGGTGATGTGCGCTGGATGGCATTGGCGCGTCCGGCCGCCGCGGGGCAGTTCATTTTCAGCACGCTGGCTTTCGGCTGCCTGTTCTACGCCCTGTACGCCAACGACTTCTCGCTGCGCTACGTGGCCCAGCATTCCAATACCCTGCTGCCCTGGCAATACCGCCTGAGCGCGGCCTGGGGCGGCCACGAAGGTTCGCTGCTGCTGTGGACCTGGCTGCTTTCCGCGTGGACCTTTGCCGCCGCCAGCCTGTCGCGGCAGCTGCCGCGCGAGGTGCAGGCGCGCCTGGTGGGCGTGCTTGGCCTGGTGGCCGTGGGCTTCCTGCTGTTCCTGATCCTGACGTCCAATCCCTTCCTGCGGATGCTGCCTGCCGCGCCGGATGGCAACGACCTGAATCCGCTGCTGCAGGATGCAGGCATGATCGCGCACCCGCCCTTGCTGTATATGGGTTACGTCGGCTTCTCGGTGACCTTCGCGTTCGCCATCGCCGCTCTGCTGGGCGGCCGGCTCGATGCGTCGTGGGCGCGCTGGTCGCGGCCGTGGGCGCTGGCCGCGTGGAGCTTCCTGACTCTCGGCATCGCAATGGGCAGCTTCTGGGCCTATTACGAATTGGGCTGGGGCGGCTGGTGGTTCTGGGACGCGGTGGAAAACGCCTCCTTCATGCCATGGCTGGTCGGCACGGCGCTGCTGCACTCGCTGATCGTGACGGAAAAGCGCGGCACCTTCCGCAGTTGGACCGCGCTGCTGGCGATCCTGGCTTTCTCCCTGTCGCTGTTGGGCACTTTCCTGGTGCGCTCTGGCGTGCTGACGTCGGTGCACGCCTTTGCCACCGATCCGCGCCGCGGCGCCTTCATCCTGGCCTACCTGGCCGTAGTGGTCGGCGGCTCGCTGCTGCTGTATGCATGGCGCGCGCCACGCCTGCGCCAGCGTACCGTTTTCTCTCCGATGTCGCGCGAGTCGCTGCTGCTGTTGCAGAACGTCGTCATGCTGGCTGCAACCGGCACCGTGTTGCTTGGCACTCTGTACCCGCTGGTGCTGGATGCCCTCGGCGCAGGCAAAATCTCCGTCGGGCCGCCGTACTTTGAAAAAGTCTTCGTGCCGATGATGTTGCCGGTGCTGCTGCTTGTCGCGGCTGGCCCGTTCGCCGGCTGGCGCAACGGTACGGTGGCCCAGTTGGCGCGCCGCCTGCGCTGGCCGGCCGCCATGGCGCTTGGCATTGGCCTCGGCGCGGCATTGCTGGTACGGGGATCTCTCATGTCTTCGCTCGGCCTGCTGCTGGCTGCCTGGGTCTTGCTTGGCACCGCCTGGCAAGTGATCCAGCAACGGCGCAAGCTGGCGCGCCAGCCGCGCTCATGGTGGGGGATGATGGCCGCTCATGCCGGACTGGGCGTGTTCGTGATCGGCGTCACCATGGTCAAGGGCCACGAGCTGGTGCAGGACGTGGTACTGGCGCCGGGCCAGCAGGCGTCGCTCGGCGAATACAGCTTCACCCTGCAAAAGCTGGAAAACAAACGAGGGCCGAACTACACTGCCTTGCGCGCCAGCGTGACGGTCGCGCACCAGGGACAGGCGGTAGCCCTGCTTCAACCGGAGCAGCGCCGCTATACCGTGGCGCAGGACACCATGACCGAAGCCGCCATCGACCGCGGCCTGCTGCGCGATTTGTACGTATCGCTTGGCGACTCGGCCGGCGACGGCCGCTGGCTGCTGCGCATCCAGCTCAAGCCTTTTGTCGGCTGGATCTGGGGCGGCTGCGTGCTGTTCGCCATCGGCGGCCTGCTGGCCGCGTCGGACCGCCGCTACCGCAGCGCGCGCCAGTCGCAGTGTGCCATGCCCGATACCGCAGCCGCGCCTGCGCTGGCCGCCTCCTTGCTGCCGGAGCCCCAATGAAACGCTTCATTCTTCCCATTGGCCTGTTCGCTGTGCTGCTTGCCTTCCTCGGCATCGGCCTGCAGCGCAATCCACGCGAGCTGCCGTCGCCCCTGATCGGCAAGCCGGTGCCGCAGTTCTCGGCGCAGATGCTGGACAACCCTGCCGACACGGTGTCTCCCGCCAAGATGCAGGGGCGCGTGTGGGTGCTGAACGTCTGGGCGTCCTGGTGCGAAGGCTGCCGCATCGAACACAAGGACCTGCTGGACCTGTCGCGCGCCGTTGACGCGCCGGTGATCGGCTTGAACTACAAGGACCAGCGCGACGATGCCCTGCGCTGGCTGCAAAACAACGGCAACCCCTATCGCCAGATCGCCTTCGACCACGATGGCCGCATCGGCATCGACTTCGGCGTGTACGGCGTGCCGGAGACTTTCGTGATCGACCGCCACGGGATCATCCGCATGAAGCATATCGGCCCGCTGTCGTTGCCGGAAGCGCGCGAACGCGTTGCCCGCAAGGTGAAGGAGCTGGCCCATGGCTGACGTCACCGCCGCCACGCTTGACGCGCGCACCATGGCGCTCGCCGAAGAACTGCGCTGCCTGGTTTGCCAGAACCAGAGCCTGGCCGATTCCCACGCCCCGCTGGCACTGGACTTGCGCCAGCAGATCCACCAGCAACTGGCCCAAGGCCGCAGCGAGCAGCAGGTGGTGGACTTCATGGTACAGCGCTATGGCGACTTCGTTTTGTACGAGCCGCCGCTGAACGCAAGCACCGCCCTGCTCTGGTTCGGCCCCATGCTGCTGCTCGCAGCCGGTTTCCTGACGCTGCGTGGATTCTGGAAGGCAAAGCAATGAGCATGTTCATCGCCATCGTCGGCATCATGTCCGCCATCGCACTGGCCTGTGTCGTGCCGCCGCTGATGCGCCGCAGCGCCGGCGAAGCGCACGCTCCCGGCTCACCGGGCGGCCAGCAACCGCAAACGCGCATGGCGCTGGCGCTCACGGTGCTGCTGCCGGCAGCGGCAGTCGCCATTTACATGCAGGTTGGCCGTCCCGACGCGCTCACCATGCCGCCCGAGCTGCTGGCCGCTGCCGCCACGCCAACCGACCACGGGCCGTCGGAGGAAGACATTCCGGCCATGGTTGAGCGCCTTGCCGAGCGACTTCGCACGCAACCACAGGACATCGACGGCTGGCACATGCTGGCGCGCTCCTACAGCGCCATGAACCGCTATGCGGATGCAGCCAAGGCCTATGGCCACCTTGCCACGCTACTGCCGCAGGATGCAGGCCTGCTGGCCGACTACGCTGATGCCCTGGCTACTGCGCAGGGCGGCGCATTGGCCGGCGAGCCTGAACGGCTGATCGAGCGCTCGCTCGCCATCGACCCGCAGCAACCTAAAGCGCTTGCCCTCTCCGGCAGTGCAGCCTTCGCCCGCGGCGACTTCGCTCGCGCAGAAAAACAATGGCAGGCCGTCCTGCCCCTGGTGCCAGAGGATTCCGAATTCGCCCGCTCGACGCATGCCGGCATCGCCGAGGCGCGTGCGCGCCAGGGTATCCCTGCCGCCGCAATCGACGCGCCAACACCAGGGTTACCGGCGCGCCTCTCCGGAACGGTTCGCCTTGCGCCCGGAAGCACTGCGCCGGCCCCGGGCCAGGTGCTGTTCATCTTTGCCCGCTCCGCCAATGGATCGCCGATGCCGCTGGCGGCAATCAAGCGGCCTGCCGGAGATTTTCCGCTGCAGTTTGTGCTGGACGACAGCAACGCGCTGGCAGCAGGGACGCGCCTGGCCGAGGCGGGGCCGTTGATCGTGGGGGCAAGAATCTCCGCCAGCGGCAGCGCTACGCCGCAGGCAGGCGACCTTGAAGGCCAAACCGGTCCGGTCAGGCCTGGCGCCAGCGGATTGGCAATTGAACTCGCCGTCCGCCCGCCAGCGAAATAGTTTTACATCAGGCAAAGCGCTTAACCTGCGCTAATTTTATGAAGCACCTTTCTCCGTAAAATGGTGAGCAAATGGAAAACAAAGAACCCGTCGCCAGCAAGGCGCAAGAATTGAAGGTCTTCCTGTTCATGACGGTGGTCCTGGCCCCGATCCTCGCGGTAGCAACGGTAGGCGGCTATGGATTCATCGTGTGGATGTACCAAATGCTCACCGGCCGCCTGCCAGGTGCATGACCATGGCCGCCGAAATCCACATCGCCGGCGTCATCGTCCACGTCACGCCCGCACAAGTGGCGGAAGTGCGTGCCCAGCTAGCCATCCTGCCCCGCTGCATCGTGCACGCCGCTGAAGCGGACGGTCGACTGATCGTCACGCTGGAAGCGGAAAGCGCACCCCGAACACTCGACGTAATGGATGCCATCCGGGCCCTGCCCGGCGTCCTCAACGTCGCCCTGGTTTACCAGCATGCCGAACCCGCCAACTCAATGGACGAGGAATTACAATGAAACAGACTCGCCGTGATTTCATCACACAGACTGCCGCGATGACGGCAGCCGCCACCGCCGGCATCCAGCTGCCTGCCGCCGCCTCCAACGTCGTCACCGACGCCGCCAAGACGCAGCTCAAATGGAGCAAGGCGCCCTGCCGCTTCTGCGGCGTGGGCTGCGGCGTCAACGTCGGCGTCAAGGACGGACGCGTGGTAGCGACACATGGCGACATCAACGCCGAAGTCAATCGCGGCGTCAACTGCGTCAAGGGCTACTTCCTGTCGAAGATCATGTACGGCGCCGACCGCCTGACCCAGCCCCTGATGCGCATGAAGAACGGCAAGTACGCCAAGGACGGCGAGTTCCAGCCAGTGTCGTGGAATGCCGCCTTCGATGAAATGGCAAAACAGTTCAAGAAAGTGCTGAACGAGAAAGGACCGACCGCCGTAGGCATGTTCGGTTCCGGCCAATGGACCATCTGGGAAGGCTACGCGGCCTCCAAGCTGATGAAGGCCGGCTTCCGCACCAACAACCTGGACCCCAACGCGCGCCACTGCATGGCGTCCGCCGTGGCGGGCTTCATGCGCACCTTCGGCATGGACGAGCCGATGGGCTGCTACGACGACATCGAAGCCGCCGACGCCTTCGTGCTGTGGGGCTCCAACATGGCGGAAATGCACCCCATATTGTGGACCCGCATTACCGACCGCCGCCTGTCGAACCCGCACGTGAAAGTGGCGGTGCTGTCGACCTACGAGCACCGCAGCTTTGAGCTGGCCGACCAGCCTATCGTCTTCACGCCGCAGACCGACCTGGCGATCCTGAACTACATCGCGAACTACATCATCAAGAATAATCGCGTCAACAAGGACTTCGTCAACAAGCATACGCGCTTCGTGATGGGCAACAAGGACATCGGCTACGGCCTGCGCCCCGACAACCCGCTACAGAAGGCCGCCACCAACGCCGGCGATGTCGGCGGCGGCAAGCCAAGCACGTTCGAAGAATACGCCAAGTTCGTCAGCGCCTATGACGTTGAATCCGTCTCCAAGCTGAGCGGCGTGCCGCGCGACCGCCTGGAACGCCTGGCCGAACTGTATGCCGATCCAAAGACCAAGGTGACCTCCTTCTTCACCATGGGCTTCAACCAGCACACGCGCGGCACCTGGTGCAGCAACCTGCTGTACAACATCCACCTGCTGACCGGTAAAATCTCCTCGCCAGGCAACAGCCCGTTCTCGCTGACCGGACAGCCTTCCGCCTGCGGCACGGCACGCGAAGTCGGCACCTTCTCGCATCGCCTGCCAGCCGACATGCTGGTGGCTAATCCCAAGCACCGCGAGATCGCAGAAAAGATCTGGAAGCTGCCGCCGGGGACCATCCCCGAAAAGCCAGGCTTCCACGCGGTCCTGCAAAGCCGCATGCTCAAGGACGGCAAGCTGAATGCCTACTGGGTCATGTGCAACAACAATATGCAGGCCGGCCCGAACATCATGGGCGAAATCCTGCCGGGCTGGCGCAATCCGGACGCCTTTGTCGTCGTTTCCGACCCCTACCCGACCGCCAGCACCACCGCGGCCGACGTGATCCTGCCGACCGCCATGTGGGTGGAGAAGGAAGGCGCCTACGGCAACGCGGAACGCCGCACCCAGTTCTGGCACCAGCTGGTGAGCGCGCCGGGCGAAGCACGTTCCGACCTGTGGCAGCTGATGGAATTCTCCAAGCGGTTCAAGATGGAAGAGGTATGGCCGGCGCCGCTGCTGGCCGCCATGCCGGCCTACAAGGGCAAGACCCTGTTCGATGTCCTGTACCGCAACGGCCAGGTCGACAAATATCCTGCCTCGCAAATCGAAGCCGGCTACCAGAACGATGAAGCCAAGGCCTTTGGCTTCTATCCGCAGAAAGGCCTGTTCGAGGAATATGCGAGCTTCGGCCGCGGCCACGGGCACGACCTGGCGCCGTTCGACATGTACCACCAGGCACGCGGCCTGCGCTGGCCTGTGGTCGACGGCAAGGAGACCCGCTGGCGCTACCGCGAAGGCCTGGACCCTTACGTCAAGAAGGGCGAAGACGTTCGCTTCTATGGCCACCCGGACGGCAAGGCTGTGATCTTTGCGCTGCCTTACGAGAAACCGGCCGAATCGCCGGACAAGGAATACCCGTTCTGGCTGTCCACCGGACGCATGCTGGAGCACTGGCACACCGGCACCATGACGCGCCGCGTGCCGGAGCTCTATCGCGCCGTGCCGAATGCAGTCTGCTTCATGCATCCTGACGACGCCAAGGCGCTCGGTGCGCGGCGCGGCGACCTAATCGAGGTCAAGTCGCGGCGCGGCATGATCCAGACCCGCGTGGAGACGCGCGGACGCAACCGCCCGCCACGCGGGCTGGTATTCATCCCATTCTTCGACGCCAGCCAGCTTGTGAACAAGGTGACGCTGGACGCTACCTGCCCAATCTCTTTGCAGACTGACTACAAGAAGTGCGCAGTCAGCATCCGCAAGGTCTAGGAGCCATGGCCATGAAAAAATTCGCATTCCTTCTTGCTCTTCTTCTGCCGCTGTCCGTCCTGGCCCAGGTGCCGGCGCCGCGCGCCCTCGATAATATGCGCGGCCCGACGCCGTTGGCCGAAACCACCAAGCCGGCGCCGATGGTCAATCCCGACAACAGCGATATCCGGCGCGTGCGCAACTACTCCATGCAGCCACCGGTCATTCCGCACAAGATCGAGGGCTACCAGACCGATAAAAGCGCCAACCGCTGCATGATGTGCCACGCCCGCACCCGCACCCAGGAAAGCCAGGCGCCGATGATCAGCGTGACGCACTTCCAGAACCGCGATGGCAATTTCCTCGCCGAGCTTTCGCCGCGGCGCTATTTCTGCCTGCAATGCCACGTGCCGCAAGCGAACCTTGAGCCGCTGGTGCCCAACCAGTTCAAGGACGTCGACACGATGCTGAACCCAGCCACGCCGGCAACGCCGGCCAAGCATAAATAGAGGGTAACGCCATGTTCAGGCTGATTAAAAACTATTGGAACGTCCTGCGCCGCCCAAGCATGCACCTTAGCCTGGGTTTCCTGGTGATCGGTTCCTTCGTGGCTGGCGTGGTGTTCTGGGGCGGCTTCAACACCGCCATGGAAGCCACCAATACGGAAAAATTCTGTACCGGTTGTCATGAGATGCGCGACAACGTCTATCCAGAGCTGCAGCGCACCATTCACTTCTCCAACCGCACCGGGGTACGCGCCAAGTGTTCCGACTGCCACGTGCCTCACGAGTGGACCAGCAAGATCGCCCGCAAGATGCAGGCATCCAAGGAGGTGTGGGGCAAGGTGTTCGGCACCATCGACACCCGCGAAAAATTCGAAGCGCACCGCATCCAGCTTGCCGGCAACGAGTGGCGGCGGATGAAGGCCAACAACTCGCTCGAATGCCGCAACTGCCACCAGTTCGATTCGATGGACTTCACCCGCCAGAGCAAGCGCGCGGTGGACGCCCACTCGACGCAGCTGGCCAGCGGCGAGAAGACCTGCATCGACTGCCACAAGGGCATCGCGCATACCCTGCCGGACATGTCAGGCGTCAAATAGCTTGCGGTAGGCCGACGGCGAGCTATGGAAGGCAGCGCGGAAGTGCTGCCTTAACGATAGCGCGCTGCCAAAACCTGCCGCCTGCGCCACCGCTTCGATCGAAGCGTCGCTGGTTTCCAGCATGCGCTGGGCGTGGGCCAGGCGCTGGGTCAGCAGCCATTGCTTGAACGAGGTTCCGGTGGCTTGCCGGAAATGGCGCGTGAAATTGCGGCGGCTCATGGCCGCCCGTTCCGCCAGCGCATCCAGGCTGTGTTCTTCGGCCAGGCGATGCTGCACCCAGTCCAGCACCTGCGCCAGGCGGCTGTCGCTGGCGGTAACCGGCAGCGGGCGGTTGATGAACTGCGCTTGCCCTCCTTCGCGGTGCGGCGCCACCAGCAGGCGGCGCGCCACCATGTTCGCGTAGTCCGCGCCCTGCAGCTTGCGCAGCAGGTAGAGCGAGCAATCCAGGCTGGCCGCCGCGCCGGCCGACGTCAGCACGTCGCCCTCGTCCACATATAACACTTCGTCATCGACCTTCACCAGCGGGCAGCGTTCCGCCAACTTGCCGGCAAAGGCCCAGTGCGTGGTGACGGTGCGGCCATCAAGCAGGCCCGCTTCCGCCACTGGAAAGGCGCCAAGGCACAAGCCAACGATGGTTGAACCGCGCGCGTGGGCCTTCTTCAGAGCCTGCAATAGCGCTGGCGGCGAGGGCCGGCAGTCGTCGTGCCAGGTCGGCATGATGACGATATCCGCTTTGTCCAGGGCGCGCAGGCTCTTGCTGGTCGAGATTTCAAAGCCAGCGGTGGTGCGCATCGGACCTTTTTCTGCTGCGCATACCGTCACCTCGTACAAATGCTCGGCATGCGGGCCGCCGAATACCAGGCAAGGCACGGACAGGTGGAACGGAGTGATGCCGTCGAAGGCAATAATGGCCACTTTTTTACGCATGGCCCGATTATATCGCATGTTGTCTCTTGGGCCACTGTCGCGAAATCGGTGCGGACCGCACAATGGATCCCATCAACAACCCAAACGGAGGAAATACCATGCCACGCCGCGCCCTGATCGTGATCGACGTACAAAACGAATACTTCACCGGCAAGCTGCCGATCGAATACCCGCCGGTCGAGCAATCGCTGCCGAATATTGTCCAGGCCATGAAGGTGGCGCGCGAAAGCGGCGTACCTGTGGTGGTGGTGCAGCACGACACGCCAGCCGGCGCACCAGTGTTTGCCGTCGGCTCCGACGGCTGGCAACTGCATCCGGAAGTGGCAGCGCTGGGCGCCGATTATGTCGTCAATAAAAAGCTGGCCAGCAGCTTCACCGGCACCGGCCTCGCGCAATGGCTGGCCGATAACAAGATCGACACCCTGGCGATTGCGGGCTACATGACGCACAACTGCAATGCCTCAACCATCATCGAGGCTGCGCATAGGGGGCTGGCCGTGGAATACCTGTCCGACGCCACCGGTTCGCTGCCGTATGAGAACGCAGCCGGCCGAGCCACGGCGGAAGAGATCCATCGCATATTCAGCGTGGTATTCCATTCCAACTTCGCCGCCGTGACGACCACGCGCGATTGGGCCGACGCCGTCAGCGCCAACCGCGCGCTGTCGAAGGACAATATCTACTTGTCCAACTCACGCGCCCGTGAAAGCTTGGGCCGCGCTTCGTCGGTCTGACGCTTGCCGGCAGGACCGGTGGCCGACTCCTGCGAGCCGGCATGCTGGTCCTGCTGCAGGCTGCCGCCGCCGGCGCTTCCCGCATTGGCGGTGCCGCTGCGCTGGCGCATCCGCTCCGCCGACTGGCGCGCCGCCCAGCCGGTCTGCTGGCTGGCCACGCCGCCCCGCTCACCTACCCCGGCCGTATCCCGCTGCAGCGCCTCGCCGCGCTGCTCGTTGCCCGGTTTGACGCCAGGCGCACGCGCCTTCAGGCTGTCGGGCGCGATCGGGTTCATTTTCTCCTTACTCGTGCTCATCGTTCTCTCCTTCGAACGTATCATGGGCACATGGTGCGCCGCTGCCCGCACCGCAACTATCGGCGCGGGGCAAGCAGTTTTG
Organism: Pseudoduganella sp. R-43; assembly: GCF_049913255.1. Lineage (NCBI taxonomy): Bacteria > Pseudomonadati > Pseudomonadota > Betaproteobacteria > Burkholderiales > Oxalobacteraceae > Pseudoduganella > Pseudoduganella sp. R-43. The sequence continues at coordinate 3,074,455 of NZ_CP183988.1, read as the reverse complement.
TAGGATAAGGCCTAGCGGAGGCACCCATGGACTATGACGAACGAATTGCCAAAGTTGAGGCACTTGTGGATACCATCAAGAAAGACATAGATCGGCTCTACGACGCGGTTGAGCGCCTGAAGAAGCACATTGACACTAGCCTGTCCGAGCTTCGGCAACACACGGACAAAGGGCTCGCCGAGCTCAGACTACATACCGACAACGGCCTCGCCGAACTGCGGGCCAGCCTTGACGCGCAACGCAAGGAAGCCAGTGCCAACACGCGCTGGATGGTCGGGCTAACCCTGGTCAACACCTCGATGATCCTGGGACTCTCCGGCAGGATCTTCGGCCTGTATTGACCTGGTTCGCCTACTCAATATACGGTTCGGCGCTCGTGAGTTTGCCGACCAGGAAGGCATCAGCCACCGCCTGCAGCGGCGTGAAGTCGACGTCGGAACTCTTGCTGGCTACCAGGCGCCGGAAATGCTCGTACATCGAAGGGTATTCGCGCTCCGGCTCGTCCAGCACTACCTTGCCATTTACCTCCATGATGCGGCCGCCCAGGTGCAGTGCCATGGTATCGCCAGCCGCCGACTCCACGAAGATGCTCCAGGTCTGCTGGCCCGTCTGCAGGAAATCGAACTCCGCATCGATCGGAACGCCGCGTTCACTCACCATCTCCAACTCAGCCTGGATCGGCGCGCTGCAATTCGACGGCACGTGCAGGGCTGCCTTGCGCACCAGCGCATAGCCCCCCAACAGGTGCGTCAAGATCGACAAGGCGTTAATGCCGGGATCGAACACGCCCATGCCGCCTGCCTCGAAGATCCATTTCTGGCCAGGGTGCCATTGCCGCACGTTTTCCTTCCAGCGGATCTGGATGGACTTGATGGGCCGCGCCAGCATCCAGTTGCGTGCACTTTCCACGCCGGGTGCGAAGCGCGAATGCCAGCCTGCCAGCGCGGTGACGCCGTGCTGCGCCGCCATGGCGGCAATGGACGCGGCCTCGCCCAGCGTTGCCGCTGGCGGCTTTTCCAGGAATACGTGCTTGCCTGCCGCAATTGCCTCGCAGGCGAGCTTGTGCCGCACCTGGGGCGGCGTGCAGATCGCCACCGCTTCGATTTCAGGATGGGCGGCCAGCATGCTGCCCATGTCCGGGTAACGCAGCACGCCTTCCGGCGCACTGGCCGGCGAGCAGCCCGCCACCAGCTCGAGGCCCTTGTTGCCGCGAATTGCGGGGATATGCTGGTCGACTGCAATCTTGCCCAGGCCGACGAGACCAATTTTCAATGCCATGTTCAAACTCCGTTCAGCGGCCAATTTCTACACGATACACCGGCGTGACCTTGACGCCGCGCAGTTCCGCTACCTGCGCCTGCCCGTTGAACGCAGGACGGTGTTCCCTCGGCAGGTAGATCGGGGCGTCAGCGCGCAACGGCAGCACAGTCAGCGTCAGCGCAGCACGTTCGCGAGCCGGCAGGTTGCCTAGACCGAACTGCCAAAGCTGGCCGTTGTAATACCAGTCGTCCACCATGCGCGTGCCGTCGAACAGGCGGGCAACGTCGCCGACAAAATCAATTTCCAGCAAGGCGCCATCGACTCCTTTCGGCCGGGTCGCACCAAGCGACAGTTCCCATGCTGCGGAATTGCCGAAGACTTCCGCATCGGGCTGGATTGCCGCCTTGGCGTTGCCGCCAATTTTAATCGGAGGGACTGGCTGTGCGGCGCGCAACTTGCGCGCAGTGGCAGCCAGTTCCTGGCTTGGCAGCGTTGCCTCGACAACCTGGAACAGGCCATCCCTGCTGCTCGCCTGCAGCGCCGTGCTGCCTTTCAGCGGCAGCGGCAAGGCCGGGAATACTGCCGCGCGGAATGCTGGCTTGCCCGGGGAGCGCAACACCAGCCGTCCGTTGGCAAAGTGCACCTGGCTGTCGCTGACGACCAGGCGGCGTTCGCCCTGCAACTGGCCGACTGCCATCTGGCGCGCCTGCTGCTGCGACAGGACCAGCACCGTCACCGGCCGCTTGCCGGCGCAGTCCAGCGTCAGCGCAGCATCGAGGCCGGGCTGGATGCCTTGCACCAGCACGCCGCCGTCCGCATTGGCTGCCTTGCCCTGCGTCTTGAGGCAGGCGCCGGCCGCCGCGTCCAGCGCGAATTCAGGCGCAATGCCGTCCTGCGCCGCGAACACGTACACGCTGCCCGCCTTGCCGCGCTCCAGCCGGGCTACCGGCTGTACGGTGGCGTATTGCAGGCGGTAGCCGTCCATGTCGAAATTGATCGGCCAGAAGAAGTAGCTGCCGGCCGCGATATCGACCGGCTGGCGCGGCAGCGTAACGGCCTGCCCGTCCAGCTTCACCGCAAACTGCACCTGCTTCTGCGCCGGCAGCGCATATTGCCGGACATGACCGTTATAGAACAGGAAGGCCTGTTCGCCCTTGCTGCGCACCGACCAGCGCGGCGCCAAAAAGTCGGCCGGGTCGGCCGGCACAAGCGACGGCTTATGCACCGTCATCGGCGCCAGGCGCGCGCCGAAGTCGTTCATGAAGTAGTGGAACGGGCGCAGGTAAGCCAGCACATCGCGCTGCTGGCCGTCAGGGCCCAGCGGCGCATTGAAATCGTAGTTGATGGCAGGCGTGTCGTTGTAGCCGCCGGTGCGCGTGCTCTCTTCCATGGTGGTCATGCCGACCGGATTGCGGCCGCCATGGAACATGTAATAGCCCATCAGGTTCACGCCGGAGCCCATCTGCACTGGCAGGGTCGAGGCGATATCGTCAGGCGATACCAGCGTGCGGCGGCGGTACATGGCCGGCAGCCCGGCGCCGTACTCCGCGCCCAGGAATGGCGTGCGGTCCATGTCGGTTTCCGCCGTTCCCTGCTGGGTGGCGCGGGTCTGGGCACCGAGGTCGCCGCTGACGCGCGTGTCGAAACGGAAGGCGTAGGTTTCCTTCGGCGGCAGCTCGGTCTTGCTGGTTGCCCACGGCTCGTCCTGGTAGCCGCCGAACACCGGCACCACTTCGCCGGACGGATACAAGGTCTGGTCCCAGCCGGTCACCGTGTAGAAAGGCACGTCGATGCCGGCCTTCACGGCCATGCCTTTCAGCGTGGCGATGTGCTGGGCGCCGCGGCCCGGGCCCGCCAGGTTGTATTCATTCTCGATCTGGGCGCCGATCACCGGGCCGCCCTGCTTCCACAGCAAGCCATCGACCTGTTTCGCGATCGCTCGGTAGAAGCGGTCCACGTATTTCAGGTACTGGGGGTCGTCCTGGCGGGTCGGCATGGCATCCACCACCCAGTCGGGAATGCCGCCGTAACGCACTTCCGCGTGCGACCATGGGCCAACGCGGATCCATACCTCCAGCCCGGCCTTGTTGGCCAGCTGGATGAAGCGCCGCAGGTCGCGGTTGCCGCTCCAGTTGAACTTCCCTTCCTTTTCCTCGTGGTGGTTCCAGATGATGTAGCTGGCCACCACGTTGATGCCGGCCGACTTCATCTTGGCCAGCTCGGCCTCCCAGCTATCCGCCGGGCTGCGCGAGTAGTGGAATTCACCCATCACCGGCAGCCAGGGCTGGCCGTCGCGCGTCAGGTAGCGGCTGTTGATGCCAAGGACATGGCCGCCGGGAGCGACGGCCGTGCCCATCTTGATATGGCCGGACAAAGGCGCCGGTGCGGGGGCGCTGGCATCTACTGCCAGCACCTGCCCCGCCTGGGCGGCGTGAACGAACGCCATCGCGGCCAGGCAAAGTGTGTTACGGATCATCGGCATGCCTCAATCAGAACTTGTAGCTCAGGCCCAGGTTGTAGCGGCGGCCATATTCCATCACGTTCTGCATGTATGGATTGTTGGACTGGGTCTCCACCACTTTCTGGTTGGTGATGTTGTCCAGGCCCAAGCGAAGCTGCAACTGCGGGGTCAGCCACTTCGAGAAATTGGCGGAGACGTAGGTCTCGGCCGGGTTCTCGATCATGTAGCCGGCGGTCCAGCGCGGCATGCGCACGAAGGCGCTGTGGTAGTTGGCCGATACACGAGCTTCGTAGCCCGCCTTCTCGTACCACAGGGTCAGGCCACCGTTGCGCTTCATCAGGCCCACCATCGGGTAGTCGTTGGTGTATTCCTTGATGTCGCTGTCGTTGTACGAGAAGTTCGCAGCAACGCCCAGGCCGTCGAACGGCGCCGGCAGATTGGTGAAGGCATGCTGCGCCACCAGTTCCAGGCCCCGCACATTGCCGCCCTCGCCGTTCACGGAACGGGTCAGGGTCGCAGCGCGGCCGTTGACGGTGGTGTGGTCGGTGGTGATGCCGATGTAGTCCGACACCTTCTTGTAGAACACGCCGGCCGACACCAGCGACCCTTTGTCGAAGTAGTACTGCCACGACAGGTCCACCTGGTTCGACATCATCGGCAGCAGGCCCGGGTTGCCCGCGCTGCCGGTAATCGGCTGCTGCGAACCCGGATTGGTGTCGATTGCCAGCTGGCGCGAGGCGCGCATTTCATCCATCGGGGCACGCGACATGGCGCGCGCCACGCTGAAGCGGATCTGCTGCTTCTGCGCCTGGTCCAGGTTGAAGATCAGGTTCATGCTAGGGAGCACGCGGGTGTACGAAGCGCCACCTTCAGCCGGGGTCGGCGCGGCGCCGTTGATCGACTCCATGCCGGTACCGGTCTGCTTGGTGTGCACCACGCGCACGCCGGCATTGCCGCGGAAGGTCTTGCCGAACAATTCGCCTTCCAGGTCGGCCTGGGCGTAGACGCTGCTGTTCTTTTCCTTGACCTTCCAGCCGGCCAGCAGGTCGTTCGCGGTCGGGGTGCGGCCGTCCGGGCTGAAGGCATCTGCGCCCCACAGGCTGGTGGCGGAGCCCTTGAAGTCTTTCAGCACGATGAATGGCGCGAAGCCGGAAACATTCACCGTTTCGTAGGCCGAGGCCGGGATGGCGCTGTTCCAAGCCAGGTTCCAGGTGGTCTGGTGGTATTTCTTTTCGCGGTCGGCGAAGCGTGCACCGAACTTGATGCGGCTCACCATGCCGGCATCCAGCGGACGCCATGCGCTCAGTTGCGCCGAGTTCAGGCGGTCGTCGACGTGGCCGTCGGTGTCCACGTACAGGGTCGGGTTGCCGAAGGCGGCCGGGTTGCCCGAATCGTGGCTGAAGCTGAAGTCCTGGATTTCGTCGCCGGTGAAGGACCACTTGATGGTGCCGTTGTTCAGGGCGAACTGGCGCACGTCGCGCCAGGCGCTGTCGCGGCCGGCCGAGGAAGTGGCGATGTCGGCATCCACTTTCCAGTCGCCGACATTGAACTTGCCGTTCAGGCCCGCGGCCAGGTTGTCCATATCCTGCGTCCACAGCGTGCTATTGGTGGTCAGGCCCACGTTGTTGACGGTGGCCCCGACAACGTAGCCGTTGCGGATGTCGAGGTTCGAGTAGTTGGCGCTCTGCCAGCCATCCCAGTTGCCAAGGTCGCCGGTCCAGTGCGACATGGCCGGTTCGCGGATCTTGTTCTTGGCGTAGTAGACGTCGGCGGTGATCATCGCATCCGGGCTGGCCTTCCACTCCACCTTACCCAGCACGCTGCCGCGCTCATTGGTGCCGCGCTTGAGTTCCGTCTCAAAACCCCACGGCGTCTTGTCTACCTTGCCGTCGCCATTGATGTCGGCGGAATGGTCTTCGTTGAAGCCCCAGTGGTTCTTGCGCTTCTCCACCGAAGGCTGCTTCTGGTAGCTGAAGGCCAGCGCCACGCCAACGTTCTTGTCCGCGTACTGGTCGATGAAGATGCCGCCCAGGCGCGGGCGAACCGATTTGGTGTCGAGGTCGCGTGCTTCCGAGTAGTACAGCGCGTCGGCCTTCAGGGACGCCTGGCGGCCGCTGTATTTGAGCGGCGAAACGGTCTGCAGGTCGATGCTGGAGGCGACGCCGCCTTCCACCAGGTCCGCATTCTGGGTCTTGTAGACGATGGCGCCGGACAGCGATTCGGACGGGAACTGCTCGAAGCGCACAGCGCGATTCGGCTCGGACGAAGCCAGTTCGCGGCCGTTCAGGGTAGCGCCGATGAAGCGCTCGCCCATGCCGCGCGCCACGATCTGGCTGGCGTTGCCGCGATCCAGGCCTGCGGCCAGGCCAGGCAGGCGGGCCAGCGACTCGGCGATGGTGGTGTCCGGCAGCTTGCCGATGTCTTCTGAAGCGACGACTTCCACCATGCTGTTGGAGTTTTCCTTGACGCTCAGGGCGCTGCGCACCGAGGCGCGGATACCGGAAACGGTGACCTTCTGGACTGACGGTTCTTCTGCCTGCTGCGCAAAGGCGGCTGGAATGGCAGGGATCAGGAACAGCGACTTCACCAGCAGACTGATTTTCTTTTGCTTCATGATGCTTTTGTTTTCTCCGTAGTCTTTTTTGTGATTTGTTGTATTACCAGAGCGCCCCGTAGATCACGGCCAGCAGCACGCACACCACGGCCGAACCGATGGCAAAGCCGCGGTCTACACGGAACAACTGGCGGTCGACCACCATGGCTTTGGCTTCGCCATCACGCCTTCCCATCAGGCTGATCAGAACCATGCCGGCCACCACTGCCCAGAACACCAGGAACATGCGGTCGATGAACGGGATTTCGAAGACGCCGCTGCCGTTGTCGGCGGCGAAGCCGATCGGCGCGAGGAAGGACAGGTCCATCATCGTTGGCAGGAACTTGAGGATGATGGAGAACACCAGCCCGCCCACGGTGGCGAACATGGCGGCGGCGTTGGTCGCTTTCTTCCAGAAGAAACCAAGCAGGAACATGGCCAGGATGCCCGGCGAGACAAAGCCGGTGTATTCCTGGATGTACTGGAACCCGCCTTTCTTGTCGATGCCCAGCATTGGTGCGATCAGCACCGCAATTGCCATCGACGCCACCACGGTAAGGCGGCCGACCCACACCATGCGCTCTTCGCTCGCTGCGGGTACAAATTTCTTACGATAGATATCCAGCGTGAAAATGGTGGCGATGCTGTTTGCCTTGCCGGCCAGCGAGGCCACCACAGCGGCGGTCAGGGCGGCGAACGCCACGCCGCGCAAGCCGTCCGGCAGCAATGCCAGCAGCGTCGGATAGGCGCGATCCGGATTCAGCTCGCCGCCCTGGCGCAGGGCGCCGCCCAGCGCGCCCGCCTGGTCCAGCGCGAAGGCCGCTATGCCGGGCAGCACCACGATCACGGGCATCAGCAATTTCAGGAATGCCGCAAACAGCAGGCCTTTGCGTGCGGTCGGCAGGTCCGCGCCCAGCGCGCGCTGCGTGATGTACTGGTTACAGCCCCAGTAATTCAGGTTGGCGATCCAGATGCCGCCCAGCAGGATGCTCAGGCCAGGCAAATCCATATAGCTTGGATGGTCGCGCGTCAGCACCATGTCGAAGTGGCCGCGGGCACGCGCGAACAATTCGGCCGTGCCGTGCAGCGCGCCTTTGCCGCCGCCCAGGCCGGCCACCAGGTCCAGCGCGATCCAGGTCGTCACCAGGCCGCCGATCACCAGGCACACCACCTGGATCACGTCGGTGTAGCCGATCACCTTCATGCCGCCCAGCGTGATGATCGTCGCAAACACGGCCAGGAACAGCATGCAGGCGCCCACGCTCAAGCCGGAGATGCTGCTGATGGCGATGGCGCCGAGGTAGAGGATGGAGGTCAGGTTGACCACGATGTAGAGGCCAAGCCAGAACAGCGCCATGGTCGTCGCCACGCCCTTGCCATAGCGCTGTTCGAGGAACTGCGGCATGGTGTAGATGTGGTTTTTCAGATACACCGGCATGAAGAACACGGCCACGATGACCAGCGTTGCCGCCGCCATCAGCTCATACACCGCAATCGCCATGCCGATCTTGAAGCCGGACCCGCTCATGCCGATGAACTGTTCGGCGGAGATATTGGAGGCGATCAGCGAGGCGCCAATGGCCCACCAGGTCAGGGAACCTTCGGCCAGGAAGTAATCGCGCGAAGCCGAGCCGGAGCTGCTGTTCTTGCGGCGATAGACCCAGATGCCGTATGCGGCAACGACCGCAAAATAGATCAGGAATACAACCGAATCGAGGGATGTGATTTTCATGGCTAGCGTCTCTGTTTGCAAATGCGTTGACAACATTTGCTTATCATTAAGACGCTTAGCTTAACGAATTGGCTATTCCCTAGTTATGCGGAATACGCATTGAGCTATGACTTTCTGGAATAGCTCGCAAGGACCTGATCATTCCGGCCTGCCGTAAAACTGCGGTGCACCGTCGAATGCCAGTTCCAGCCGGTCCAGGATGAAGCCGGGATCGAGGGCGCGTACCCGCAGTACGTGCCGGCCCGCAGCGACGTTTTCCAGCGACAGGGTGCGCAGCGCGGTATTCGACAGCACGTTGGCCTTCCATTCGTCGCTGCGGCCATGTGTGGTGAAATCGAGTTCCCTGAACGGTTCGTTGTCGAAGCTGACGGCAATGCGAAGCTTGTCGCGGGACGTCAGGGGGTGCACCGGCAGGGCCACCACTTTCAACTGGGCCGGGCCTTGCGACAGGGTCGCAAATTCGTAAGCCAGCGTGCTGCCCTCGCCTGCTGCCAGGGACGAGCGCATGCTGGCGCCAAAACTCCCCAGGGCAGGGACCAGGGTCCAGCCGCGCGCCGGTGCCGCCTGCACCGCCGAAATGGTCACGATCCTTTCGCTCTCCAGCGGCAGTCCTGGCGCAGGATCAGGTTGTACCTGCAACCGGAGCGGGAGCGGTTTCCCCCCGCAATGCAGTGCAATGGAAGGCGCTGCAGCGCGGCCGTCGTAGCGGATTTCAATGCGCTGCTCAAAGCCATTCCCGGCGTCCAGCCGGCCGCTTGGCGCAGACAGTGTGAGAGAGGCGCCAACTCCGGCTGCCTGCCAGTCCAGTGCCTGCCCGCTGCTGCCGACCAGCGTCACCGTGCGTACTGCCGGCCGGCCCGAATTGAAATTGAGCTGCGCGCCGTCGCCCGAAAACGGGAACGGATATGCGATGCTGCAGCCGCTCCGCTGGGGAGCTTCCGCGTAAGTGGGTATTGCCTGCGCACTGAATACTGGCAGGCGGCGCGGTGCCGGGTCCATCATTCCTTGCCATTTGTCGTTTCCCAGCGCGTTGTAATGCGCGGTGTCGGCCACGATTGCTGCCTGCGCCGACCGGGCACGCGCTGCCTGGAAGTTCGCGTCAGGCCTGCCTTCGCGGGCATGCTGCGCCGCCAGTTCCAGCCTCAATATCCGCGTATTCAGGTTGGCACTGGAACGCACGGGGTACTGCACCAATTGAAAGAAAGCGTCGGCCAGCGACGGCGGAAGCCGCTGCGCAACGGCATCGGCGCGACTTGCCAAAGCCTCGTAACGCGCCAGTCTCCGTTCCGCTTCTCCGCTGCCTGAGCGAAGATAGTCTGTTGCCCTCACCGGCGTGGTGGGCTCGGTCTGGCTGAAACCCATGAACTCCGGCCTGCGCTCCCATGCCAGGTCATAGTAGCCGATCATGATGTCCGCGAGTTCGTCGGCCTCGTACGCGCCAAATTGCGCGCGCATCCAGCCGGCGAGGTGCTCGCGTGCGGGGCGTTCCAGCGTATTGCCGTCAAAAGCCAGGTCAAGGAAGTATTGCGTGAGGTATTCGGCTGGCTTGATGTCGCCGACGTTGACGATCCAGACCTTGCGCGCGCCAGTCGCCGTCGCGCGCTGCAACTGGTCGCGGATCAGGGCGGGATGCGTCGTCCCAAGCCACAGGTAATCGTGCGGGCGGCCCCAATAGGAGATGTGATAGTAGATGCCCGCCCCGCCCGGCCGCTGCGCTTCCTGCGGCGTGCTCAATTGGTGCAGGTAACCGTAATTATCATCCGGCCAGATAAGGGTGATATCTTCCGGCACCTGCAACCCTGCCTTGTAAATATCCAGCACTTCCTTGTACAGCGTCAGCGCCTGCGGCGCCTTCGGCGCGCTCCTGGCAAGCAGTTCGCGCTGGACCGCTATGGCCTCGCTCACTCCCCGCCGAGCCTCATCCACGTTATGCGCGCCTTCCATGGCCGAATCGTGCACGCCGCGGATGCCCACCGAGTACATGTTTTCGAAGTCCTTCACTTCTTTCAGGCGCTCGTCCCAGTAACGAACCAGCGACGCGCGGTTGCTGAAGAAATTGAAGGCGCCGCGCTGCTGATGGTCCCACTCGCGCACGTTATTGCGCATCATGGGCTCCGCATGGGAGGTGCCGACCACGATGGCGTAATCGCGCGCTGCCTCCGCATTGCCCGCGATCTGGTAGAACGGCCTGGTGGAGTCGTGCATCGCCGGCCAGATGATGTTGGCCTTCAGGCGCCACATCAACTCGAAGATGCGCGCATAAGTGGAAGGACCGATATCCCGGGCCGGATCATGCCTTGCGGCCCACGGCTGCAGTCCCCAGTCCTCATCGTTCAGGAAAATCCCACGATACTGCACATGCGGCGAGGCCGAACGGACTCGGGCCGCCGACACTTCCAGTCGCTCGCGCCGGGCCGGGCGAACGTCCGCCCACCACTCCCAGGCAGAGACGCCCAGTTCCCGCGTCAGGTCGATCACGCCCCACACCGTACCGCGCAGGTCGGCGCCGGCAATCAGCAGGATTTGCGCTCCTGGATGGCGGCGCGAAACGATAGCAATGCGTTCATAACTTTCCCATTCCAGGCGCGGCAGCTCAATGCCCTCTTCCGCAAGCACTGTCCGCACCAGCGGCGAATCGTGGCGGCCGATCACTACGCATACACGCGTACACGCTTCGATACCCGTGCCCCGCGCCGCGTCGCCGCCCGCCAGCGCTGCCAGGTCGCGCGCCAGCAGGTCGCCGGCGAGCCTCATTGCGGCCTGCTCCTCATGCACGATCAAGGGCAGACGGCCATCGGGATTCAGCGTGATCCGCCCTTCTGCAGCGGCCTTGCCCGGGCTGGTTATGGCGGCAAAAACAATCAACAACGTGAGCAATTGCTTGGTCATATAGCGATTCGGGATAGCTGAAGCGACAATTGGCATACAGGAGGCGGAACCGATTCGCTAGCATATGGTACCGCTAACAATCTTGCAAACAAAAGTGGAGACTGAATGAAGAAGACTACCCGCCGCGCGCTCGCGGCACTTTGCATTGCCGCTTGGGCAGGCGCCGCTACGGCCGCCGCACCGATTCCCGAACTGGTGAAGAAGGACGGCCGGCACGCCTTGATGGTCGATGGAGCTCCCTACCTCCTGCTTGGCGTACAGGCGCACAACTCCAGCAACTACCCGGACGCGCTCAAGCAAGTGTGGGCCGCGGTCAAGGACGTCCACGCCAATACGCTGGAAATCCCGGTCGCATGGGAACAGGTCGAGCCCGAGGAAGGCAAGTTCGATTTCAGCTACGTCGACACGCTGCTGAAGCAGGCGCGCGAAAACAAGGTGCGTGTGGTGCTGCTGTGGTTCGCGACCTGGAAGAACACCAATCCGAACTACGCCCCCGAATGGGTGAAGTTCAACAACCAACGTTTCCCGCGCATGGTCGGCAAGGACGGCAAATCCATCTATTGCATGTCGCCCTTTGGGGAGGAAACACTGAAGGCCGACAAGAAGGCTTTCACCGCCCTGATGAAGCACCTGAAAGCCGTCGACGAGGAACAGCGCACCGTGATCATGGTGCAGGTACAAAACGAAGTCGGCACCATCGGCGCGGTACGCGACTTCGGCGCAAAAGCCGAAGCAGCCTTCCATCAGGCAGTGCCGCCTGCGGTGCTGGCCCACAAGAAGTCGCCAGTGCCTGGCGCCGCCAGCGGCACCTGGACCGAGGTCTACGGCCCCTATGCCGAGGAATACTTCCATGCATGGGCCATCGCCAGCTATATCGAGGAAGTCGCGAAGGCCGGCCGCGCCGTCTACAACTTGCCGATGTACGTCAACAGCGCGCTGCGCGACCCGCTCGCGCTGATGGCGCCATGGCAGAACAATTTCATCTCCGGCGGTCCAGCGTTCGACGTGATCGACATCTACAAGGCTGCGGCGCCGCATATCGATCTCGCCGCGCCGGATATCTACATGTCGGAGTCGAACAAGTTCAGCGCCAATCTCGAACTGTTCCAGCGCCCCGACAATGCCCTGCTGGTGCCGGAGATGGGCAACGCAAAACCCTTTGCGCGCTATGTCTACCAGGTGCTGGGCCGCGGCGCGCTGGGCATCGCGCCATTTGGCGTCGACTACTTCGACTACACCAATTTCCCGCTTGGATCGAAGGATACCGACAAGTCGATGGCCGAACCTTTCGGCAAGGTCTACGCGGCGTTCCGGCCGATGGAGCGCCAATGGGCAAAATGGGCATTTGAGGGCCGCACCTACGGCGTTGCCGAAGGAGACGACCGCAAGTCCCAGACCGTGAATATGAAAAATTGGAAGGCGACGGTATCGTTCCGCGAATGGCAACTCGGCGATCGCTCATGGAAGCCGGACATGAAGGATTACCCGGCCGGCACCGAAACACCGAGCGGCGGCGTCTCCATTGCCCAGATCGGCGATAACGAATTCATCATCGTCGGCCAGCACGCGCGCGTGAAGATCGAAGGCACCGGCAGCAACGAAGGCAAGCCGTCGCTGTGGGCCCGCGTCGAGGAAGGACGTTTCGATGCCAACGGCAAATGGATCATGGAGCGCAACTGGAACGGTGACCAGACCGACTATGGCTTGAACCTGACCGACCGCGTCACAATCCTCAAGGCCAGGCTGGGCACCTACTGACTACGGGGTCTCGAAGAACCGGGCGTGTTCCGGCATTGCGCCGACGGCGCGCCCGATGGTTTCGCGCACCCTGGAGAAATGCTCCTGTAGCTGCCCCAGGTCCATCAGGTCGATCAGCGGATCGATCTTTTTGGGCACGACGCCAAGTCCCATCAAGATGGAAACGTGCGATGGCACCGAGAATCCCTCCGGATCAAATATGACGATGCGGCCCGTCTCGCGGAACAGCTCGATCTGGTGCTGCAGCGTATCGGGGATCGGCATGCCGGCACAATAGCGCCAGAATTCGGAGTCGTTGCGGTCCGTGACCTTGTAATGCAGGATGATGAAGTCGCGCACGAACTCGTAGCGCTGCGACACAAGCCGGTTGAACTCATTGGCCAGGGCCGGGCTAAAGTCGCGGTCGGGGAAGTACTGCAGCAGCCAGCCGACCGAGTTTTCGATGATGTTGATGCTGGTCGACTCAAGCGGCTCAAGGAAGCCGCTCGACAAACCGATCGCCACGCAGTTCTTGATCCATGATTTGCGGCGGCGGCCGGTGGTAAAGCGCAGCTGGCGAGGCGTATCCAGCACGCGGCCGTCCAGTCCATCCATTAGTACCTGGCCGGCTTCTTCGTCGCTGGTGAAGCCGCTGCAGTACACATGGCCATTGCCGGTGCGGTGCTGCAGCGGAATGCGCCAGGTCCAGCCGGCGCTGCGCGCGGTCGACAGGGTGTAAGCCACCAGCGGATCGGACCTTTCGCACGGCACGGCTTGCGCGCTGTTACACGGCAGCATGGCGCTCCAGTCGTCGTAGCCTGCCTTGTAGACGCCTTCGATCAGCAGGCCGCGGAAGCCCGAACAGTCGATGAACAGGTCGCCCTCCACCCGTTGCCCGTCCTTCAGTTTCACCGCAGTGATGAAACCGGACTCCGGGTGCTGTTCGACTTCCGTGATCATGCCTTCGATGCGGCGCACGCCGCGCTGCGTCGCATAGTCGCGCAGGTAGGCCGCATACAGACTGGCGTCAAAATGGAATGCGTAGGAGAAGGCATTGGTGACCGCGGGCTGGTCGCCGTACGGCAGCATGAAACGGTTGTTGCGTGCCATGGCCGTCGACGTCGACCACTCCTCATAGGAAGGCATGTCCTTGTTTTCGCGCGCCAGCCGCAACCAGTATTGCACCGGCGAGCGATTTTCGATCGCCGGGCCGAAATCGCCAAAGCCGTGGAAGAAGCGGTTGCCCACATGGCCCCAGTCCTTGAATTCGATGCCAAGCTTGAAGGTCGCCTGCGTTTTCCTGACGAAATCGGCGTTGTCCAGGCCAAGCGCCTGGTTGAAGTAGCGGATGGTCGGCAAGGTCGCTTCGCCGACGCCGACCGTGCCGATCTCGGGCGACTCCACCAGCACCACCTCGCACGACTTGCCCAGCTTGAGCGCCAGCGGCGCGGCCGTCATCCAGCCGGCGGTGCCGCCGCCGACGATCACGATCTTGCGGATTGCGTTATTGGACATAGGTTCCCATCCTGATCTTCATGACGGTCGGGCGGGCCGTCAGGTTGATGCCCCAGTCGGTCTGGTCGCCGTTCCAGTTGCGCTCCATGACCCATTTTCCATCGGCGTCGAAGTGACCTTCTTCCACGCGTGCGTACATCGACGGCTTGCCCGCGTTGTGCTCGAAACCCAGGCGGATGTTCTGCCCGACCACGATAAATTCATCGTCGCCCACCTGGGCCAACGCAGCGCCGCCATTGGGCGCCTCCGTGCCGGGCGGCAGGTCGTCCTTGTTGGCATTGCCGAATTGCCATTCGCGGAACTTTGCGGTGATCTTCCAGGCGCCGGCCACGATCGATTGCGGCTTGCGGTCGTCCCCTTCCGCGATGCCGTAAGTGCGGCCCTCCAGCGACCATTGCGCCCACTGGCGCGCCACAGGGCGGAAAGCAGCATAGATCTTGCCAAAGGGCTCCGCCATCGCCTTGTCTTTCAGCTTTGACCCCAGGGGGTAGTTGCTGTAATCCGCGTAATCGATGCCAAACGGTGCAACGCCTATCGCGCCGCGCCCAAGAATCTGGTACACGTAGCGCGCATAGCCCGCCGCATTGCCCATCTCCGGCACGAACAGGGCGTTGTCCGGGCGCTGGAACTGCTGCAGCGTAGCATCGACCTTGCCCGACTCCGGCAGGTAAATATCAGGCGCCGCAATGTCGATGTGCGGCGCGGCCGCCTTGTAGATATCGATCACGTCATGGGTTGGGCCACCACTGGCGAAATTCCCCTTCCAGGGCGCCATCGGCTCCAGCGGGTCGCGCAAGGCATTGTTGACGTACATCGGCAAGTCATACACCGCGCGCCCTGCCCTGGCGACCGTTTCGATATAGCTGGCTACCGCGTACGCATGGAAGTATTCGTCCGCATACGGCCCGTAGACTTCCGCCCAGCTGCCGCTGGCCGCACCGGCAACCGGGGGCTTCTTGCGGGCCAGGACTGCGGCCGGCACCGCCTGGTGGAACGCCGCTTCGGCCTTCGCTCCGAAGTCGCGCACCGTGCCGTAGGTTCCCACCTCGTTCTCGACCTGCACCATGATCACCGTGCGCTGTGCGGAGTCGATTTTCTTCAGGTGCGCCATCAGCGCGGTGAACGCCTTGGCGTCGGCCTTCAGTGTCTGTTCGCCGAACGGCGAAAGGCAGTAGATGCCTTTGCCATCCTTGCCGAGCATGCGCGGAAAGCGCTGATTGTCGAACTTCACCCATTCCGGCGTGTACTGCGGCCCGGTGTTCTTCCAGGTGCCAAACCACAGCAGCACCAGGCGGACCTTGTGTTGGCGCGCCTGCGCCACCAGCGTGTCGACAAAGCTGAAGTCGAACTTGCCTTCGACCGGCTCCAACTGCTCCCAGGCCACCGGGATTTCCAGCGTATTGGCGTTAGCGTCCTTGACTGCGGCCCAGACCTGGCCTAGCGCCGCGGGATAATTGCTGGAGTTGTGCGCCTGGACACCCAGCACGGTGAACGGCTTGCCGTCAACCATCAGCGCATAGCGACCGTCGTTGTGCAGCAGCTGGGGAATCGGCGCCGGGCCGGCAACGGCGTGCGCCACCAGCAGGGCCGACAGGCAAAACGCCGCCAGGTGGCGGCTTGGGGAATTCTTCATGCGGTTGTCCATGAGGTGAAAACGGCAGCACGTCGTGCGGGTGTGCTGCCGGTACTTCTTAGAACGAGTAGCGCGCCTGCAGCGTGTAGCGGCGGCCGGTGTAGAACGCGGAGCGGTCCATCAGGCCAATGCCTTGCTGCATATACTGCTTGTACAGCGCGTTGTTCAGGTTCTGCGCCTCGAACGCAAAGCTCAGGTTCTCCGTCACTTTGTAGTGCAGGCCCATGTCAAGCTGGCCGTAAGCACCGCCCCAGGTTGGCAGCGCAAAGTTCACCGAGTAGGCCTGGCCCTTGTTCGGGCTGTCCGGATTGCGGTCGATACCGGAACCGTCGGCCGTACCGTAGGCGTTGGCCGCCTGCAGGTATTTGCCGCGCCAGGAGTATGCGAGACGCGCCGACAGCGGGCCGTGGTCATACAGCAAAGCCAGGTTGTACGCATTCTTCGACATGCCCACCATCGGCAGGCCGCCCAATACGTGGCCGTCCGTATCGCAACCGGCCAGGTCGCGCGCCAGGTTGGCGTCCAGCGTGTCTTTCGGCGTACACCAGGTGCTGGTCACCGGGTGCCCCAGTTTCATGACGCTGTCGATGTACGTGTAGTTGCCCGAGATGCCGAAGCCGGACAGCAGGCCAGGCAGCTTGTCGAAGTACTGCTGGTAGCCGATTTCCACGCCGCGTGCACGTCCCGATGCGTCGTTGACCTGCGAACGGATCAGGAAGTCGTGCGGCTGGCCGGCGGTGTCGGTCAGCGTATAGGTCGAAGTGCGGCCGATGATGACGTCTTTCAGCTTCTTGTTGAACAGCGCCACCGTGAGCGAGCTGCTCTTGCCGAAGTAGTACTCGCCGGTCAGGTCGAAATTGTTCGCGCGCACCGGGCGCAGGTTCGGGTTGCCGCGCGCATCGCCCTTATAACTGATCGAATCGAGCACCGCCTGATTGGTCACCGGATCCTGGTGCGTCTTCACGTCCTGGCTCAGGGTCGTGTAGGCCTGCATCTGGTAGAAGTCCGGACGCGTGATCCCTTTCGAGAAGGCGGCGCGGAACTGCAGTTCATTGCTTGGCTTCAGGCGCAGGTTCAGGCTTGGCAGCACGTTGGTGTAGCTGTTGTTGAACGTCTGCTTGTCGGCCTGCGCCGGAATGATCGGCACGCCCGGCATCGGATTGGTCGGCGGGGTGAACAGCGTATAGCCATCGGCAGACATATCGGTGCGCACCACGCGCACGCCGACGTTGCCGTCTACCGGGTACGGCAGCCAGCTATCCGAGCCGAAGCGCAGCTGGCCATATGCCGACTTGGTGCGTTCGCGCTGTACGTTCAGGCCTTTGTCGTCACCGAACTTGGCAGGCGTCCAGTGTTGCGAGCAAGGGGAAGATTTGCAGACCATGTCGGTGTAGCTATGCAGCTTGGCAAAGCCGCCGGGCGGCGAGCCCAAGGACCAGGACAGGTCAGGCGCTACGAACTGCGGTGGCGTCGGCATTTTGCCGCCAAAGAAATTGCCGAACGAGACAGGCGTGGTGCCGCCGGCGAAACGCGGGTCGCTCAGGTAGGCCAGCTGGCTCAGTGGCTGCCACGAATCGCCGACTGCCCAGGGCTGCGTGATCTGCGCCCATTCGGAATCGTGCGTCGAACGGGTTTCCGCCTCGCGGTCGGTGAAGCGTACGCCGAAGCGCAGGTCCTGCAGCACCGGGCTGTCGAAGATGAATTTGGCGTCCAGGCGGCCTGCGGTCTGGGTCGCCTCGGCCTCATCGCGGTGCTCCTGGGCGAAGCCCCAGTAGTAGTTGGCCGGATTGGCAAGGTGGGCACGATCCGCGGCGTCGAAGCCGAACTGCGGCGGCGAGCTGCGCAGGTCCAGCGTTTCCTTCGGCATGTAGCCGCCCAGGCCGACGGTGTTGTCGAAGCCGTCGGTCTTTGCCTTGATGTGCTGCAGGTCGGTCTTGAACACCCAGCGGTCGCTGGCGCGCCAGGTCAGGTTCCAGGCCACGTCGCGGGTATCGGCTGCACGGCCGACGGCACGGGTGTTGGTGCCGAATCCTACGCCAGGTTCGGTCGGTGCGCGCAGGGTGCCGGTCAACAGGGCGCCCCTGTCGTCGAAGGTTGCGCCAGGGTCGAGCACGATGGTCGCCGGATTGGCAGTCTGGAACAGCGATGCTTCCGTGGAGTCCAGCTCATACTTCGAACGGAAGTACGTCAGGGAAGAAGACAGGGTATCCTTTTTCCACTGCAAGGCGCCATACAAGCCCTCGCGGTCGCGGTCGAAGTTACCGCGGTTCCAGGAACCGCCGTTCGGAATCCAGCGCAGCGCGCCGCTGTTGTCGCCCGAGACGGCATCGGTGCGAGGGATGAATGGCGAGACGGACATGCCGTCGCTGCGGGTCTTGATCTGCGAACGCGCCACGTCGATCAGGGCGCCGAACTGGCCGAAGCTGGTATCCCAGCGGTTCGACACCATGCCGGAGTACGATGGCGCGGTCTCGCCGCGCAGCTTGGAACGCGAGGCTTCCGCCGAGACGGCGCCCTTGAAGCCCTTGAAGTCGAAAGGCATGGCCGTACGCAGGTTGACCAGGCCGCCCACGGCGCCTTCGATCTGCTCTGCGGAAGGGCTCTTGTAGACGTCCACGCCGGCCATCAGTTCCGGCGGCACGTCTTCGAAGCTCAGCGAACGGCCGCCGTTGGCGGAGAAGGAGTCGCGGCCGTTCAGCTCGGACCGCACATAGCTCATGCCGCGGATCGACACGCCGGTGCCTTCGGCGGCGAAGCGCATGATGCCGTCGCCCACGCCCTGCTGCGGGTCCTGGCGGTTCATGGTGCGGTCGATGGTGACGCCCGGCATGCGCTGCAGCACCTCGGTTACCGACTTGTCCGGCAGCTTGCCCATGTCGTCGGCCACGATCGAGTCGACGATCTCCTCGGCGTCCTGCTTGCGTTTCTGTGCCGACTCCAGTGCTGCGCGTTGGCCGACCACCACCACGGTGTTCGAACTATCCTTGCTTTCCGATGCGGTCTGCGCGAAGGCGCCACCGGCTGCCAGCAAGGCGATTTGTGCCGCCCCCACGGCGATCGCTGTCTTCTTCAAGTGTTTCACTCTGAATCCTCTCGTTCTAACTTATAAGTGTAATGACGGCTTGCTCATTTGCGCGAGCACGCGACCGTGTCTGTCCGTGGACTGCGCTTTGCTGTGGGATGCCAGGCGGGATTGGCCCGGCGCCCGCGCTGCGCCTAAGCGGCGCTTGCGATTTCGCCGCTGTGCGCGGCAAGAATTTTGATGGTCATGGACTGTCTCTCTATCTGATTTTTTTGTCTCGCTTCTGCGATGAAACCATTCTGCCTTTCGTCCTAAGCAGCGGCAATTGCGAAAATCACCAATACAACAAACGAAAAAAACGCAAGGCCGCACGCTCAGGTAATTTTCAGCGCATTGGCGTAGCCAAGCGCCGGCTGGTGCGCGGGCAGCGTCACATGCAGGCCGTCCGCAGACTGGCGAAACGCCAGCGGCCGTCCGCTGCTTACCAGCTCGACGCGCGCGATACGTCTGGTCAGGTGCGGCGTGGCGCTGCGCAAGGATTTGATGGTCAGCTTGCCATCCTGCGGCCAGCCCATGACAAACGCGTACACCGCATCGCCTTTCGCGGTAAAGCGGATATCGGCGGCGGAAAACGGCTTGCCTTTGCCCTCGTTGAAGCCGGCGCCCGACATCGGCGCCGCCGCTTCCTCCATCACCGGGCCTTCGCCAAACACGGCCCAGGGACGGGTGTCGTAAATCGCTTCGCCATTCTTTGCCATCCAGCGCCCTACTTCCTCGACGATGGCACGCTCCCGGCTGTCGATGGTGCCGTCGCCGCGCACCGGCACGCTGAGAAGCAGGTTGCCGTTCTTGCTGACCACGTCGATCAGGGTATGCAGCACTGACTTTGCACTCTTGTAAGCACGGTTATCGTAGACGCGGCGGTCGTAGTGCCAGCTGCCGATGCAGGTGCAGGTCTGCCATGGCAGTTCCTCAATGCGGTTGCTCTGCCCGCGCTCAATATCCCACACCATGCTGCGGCGCTGCTGTTCATTGAGGATCTTGCCGTTGACGACTGCTTCCAACTTGCCTTTGGTGGCGATGCTGCGGTTGTACATGTGGGCGGCCAGGCGCAGTCCGATATCGCTGACTGGCCACAGCGGCAGCACGGTATCGTCGTAATACACCAGGTCCGGATCGTAGGAGTCGATCAGGTCGCGCGTGCGGTTGAAGAGCTTTTCACCATAAGCCTTGTCGGGTACCGAGGCCCCGCCGCCCCAATGCCACTGCTGGTCCGATACGCCGCCTTCGCCGCCGCCTTTGCTCAACGGATGGCGCTGCGCATACAGGCCTTGCGGGTCCAGCCCCTCCCACCACTTGCCCGCGCCGTCGAGCCGGGTCAGGTTGCCGTCGTATTTCTGTGCCGGCTCGTACCATGTCCAGGCGTGGGCCGCGTGCACGCTGACGCCGAAACGCAACCCGTTGGCGCGCGCGGCCTTGCTCCAGCCGGCAATCAGGTCTTTCTGCGGACCGATGCTGGTGGAGTTCCACTCCGGCTGGTAGCGGCTGCTGTACAGGTCGAAGTTGTCGTGATGGTTGGCCAGCGCCACGAAGTACCTGGCGCCGGCCTTCTTGTACAGGGCCACCAGTTCATCGGGATTCCATTTGTCGGCTTTCCACTGCCTGATGATGTCCTTGAAGCCAACTTGCGCCGGGTCGCCGTATTGCTGCACATGGTGCTTGTGGGCGTCGGAATCTTTTTCGTACATCAGGCGGCCATACCAGTCGCCGAATTCCGGCTGGCATTGCGGTCCCCAGTGGGCCCAGATGCCGAATTTGGCATTACGGAACCAGTCGGGTACCTGGTATTTGTCGAGCGAATCCCATTCCGGCTTGAACGGGCCCGCAGCGATCGGCAGGCTGGCCTCCGGCGCAATGGCGTCGGCCGCGGCGCGCGCCGTTCCCGACAGCGCGACCGCAGGCATGGCTGCGCCCAGGTGTTTCAGCAGGTCTCGGCGTTTCATCAAGATTCCTTTAGGGTTTTCCTTCAGCGCGCCAGCACGCTGGCGAGATATTCCTCGTGGCTTGGCATGGCCGCCACCGCGGCCGCAATGCTGTCGCGCCGCAGGCGCAGGGCGCGCTGTGCGTCCTCCAGCGGCATGTCGCCCAGCGATGGATCGGCGCGCTGCGGCCAATGGTCCATGCCGGCATGGATCGCCAGCCAGCTGGTGGCGTCGAAGCCTTCTTCGTCGTACTGGTGCAGCACGCCGGCCTGGCGCCAGGCGTGGACCTTGAAAGCCAGCGTTTCGGGCAGCTCCATGTTCGCCATGTCGCGCCACAACTGGCTGTCGCGGCGTCCTGTCAGGCAGTAATGCAGGATGATGAAGTCGCGCACGCGCTCGAACTGGCGCACCATGCCGGTGTTGTAGGCAGCGACAGCCGTTTCGGCCGGGCGCCCGTCTTTCAGCAACAGTTCGATCAGGCGACCGAGGCCGCTTTGCACCAGGAAGATGCTGGTCGATTCCAGCGGTTCCAGGAAGCCCGAGGATAGGCCCAGCGCCACCACATTGTGCGACCAGAAGCGCGCGCGGTGGCCGGTGGTGAAGCGCAACAGACGTGGCTCGGCGACCGGAGCGCCGTCGAGTTGCTGCAGCAACTGTTCGCGGGCACGCTCTTCGTCGATGTAGCGGCTCGCAAAGACGTGGCCGTGCCCCGTGCGATTGCTGAGCGGGATGCGCCACGCCCAGCCGGCTTCCAGCGCGGTGGCGCGCGTGTAGGGCATCAGCGCGGCGCGGCTGCGTTCGCAAGGACAGGCCCAGGCCCGGTCCACCGGCAACCAGCGGCTGAAGTCAACAAACGGTTCTTCCAGCGTACGCCCAAGCAGCAGCGAGGCGAAGCCGGAGCAATCGATGAACAGGTCGCCTTCCACCGTGCGGCCATCGGCGAGCGTGAGCTGTTCTATGCCACCGTCGACGCGCCGGCTGACGTGCACGATCCGCCCCTCGGTGCGGTGCACGCCGCGCTGCATTGCAAGGCTGCGCAGGAACTTGGCATACAGCACGGCATCGAAATGGTAGGCGTAGTTGAACTGGCGCTCCTGTTCCGACGCAGCGCCCTGGAACCTGCCTTCGCGGGCCATCACGCTCGGAAGGCATTGTTCGCCGAGCGTGCCGAGGCCGGCATCGGCGACCCGGCGGAACTGGCCCCACAGCGACTGAGGGCCGCCCAGGCCACCGATATCGCCGAATGTGTGGAAATACTGCTCGCCGGCCGCGCGCCACTCGCAGAATTGGATGCCCAGCTTGAAGGTGCCGTTGGTGGCGCGCAGGAATTGCGCTTCATCGATGCCGAGGATGCGGTGGAAGGCGCGGATCGAAGGGAACGTCGCCTCGCCGACGCCGACGATGCCGATCTCCTCCGATTCGACCAGCTCCACGCTGCTGCCGGGCAGCGCCGTCGCCAGCGCCGTGGCAGCCATCCAGCCCGCCGAACCGCCACCGACGACCACGATGCGTTTGTATGCGGTTGTCATCATTTTGTCTCCGTTATGGCATCGGATTTTGCAAGGCGCCATGGCGGCACGCAATTGTGAAAAATACCAACGCGTTCAATGAAATCTAGCAGGGTAGTTGAAGTGTGCGGCTGCAGCATGGACAATGCCCCGCTATGAATCCGATCCATACATGCCTTTGCATAGCGCTGCTGGCGCCAATGGCCGCCAGCGCCCAGGCGCGGCAAACGATCCCGCTCGACGGCGAGTGGCTTTTCCACAAGACCGGCGACCATGGCTGGCAAGCAGTCACCGTGCCGCACAGTTTCGACGGCTACCGCGGACCGGCATGGTACCGCCGCACGCTGCAACTGTCGCATGCACGCGACAAACAGCGGCACTACCTCGAGTTCGACGGCGCCCTGCTGGTGACCGAAGCTTGGGTCAACGGCCGCCCCGCAGGGCGCCATGCCGGCGGCTTCGCGCGTTTCCGTTTTGATATCACTGACCTGCTGCAGGATGGCGGCAACGAGATCGTGGTACGGGTCGACAACGCACCCGGCAGCAGCGTGGCACCGCTGGCGGGCGATTACACGCTATACGGCGGCTTGTACCGCAACGTGCGGCTGGTCTCGACCAGCGCTATCCA
The DNA here is from genome assembly GCF_049913255.1 of Pseudoduganella sp. R-43. Lineage (NCBI taxonomy): Bacteria > Pseudomonadati > Pseudomonadota > Betaproteobacteria > Burkholderiales > Oxalobacteraceae > Pseudoduganella > Pseudoduganella sp. R-43. The sequence continues at coordinate 3,051,495 of NZ_CP183988.1, read as the reverse complement.
TTTCGACATGCTCGACTACGGCGGCCCCGGCGTGTATTTCAAGGCTTCCGACGTGTCGCGGCAGCGCGCCGCGCTGTCGTGGACGGCACGCGCCCGCAACGACAGCGGCCGTGCCGTGCATGCTGTCATCACCGCACGCCTGCGCGACGCCGGCCAGCAGGAAGTGGCCTCGGCGCGCCAGCCGGTGCTGCTGCCCCCGCACAGCACGGTGCAGGTCGCGCTGCAGGCGGCGCTGCCGTCCCCGCATCTCTGGCAAGGCGTGCGCGATCCCTACCTTTACACCAGCGAAGCCGAGTTGGCCGAAGCGGAAGGCGGCTCCGGCACGCGCGACCGGCTCTCGTTCCCGGCCGGGATCCGCGACATCCGGCTCGACCCGCAGCGCGGCCTGCTGCTGAACGGCGCCAGCTACCGCGTGCACGGGGTCAACGTGCACCAGACTTCCCTGCCCGGCAAGGGTATCGCGGCCAGCGACGAAGACATCGATGCCGACTACCGCATCCTGTCCGATCTCGGCGTGACAGGCCTGCGCTACGCGCATTACCAGCATTCGCAACGCGCCTACGACCATGCCGACCGTGCCGGATGGCTGGTCTGGACCGAGCTGCCGCTGACGGCAGCGGTCAACGGTTCGAAGGAATTCCTGGCCAGCAGCGAGCAGCAGCTGCGCGAACTGGTGCGGCAGAACAGCAATCATCCATCGGTCATGGTGTGGGGGCTCGGCAACGAGATCTACCAGTCCGACGAGCACAGCGCCCGCGTGCTGTCGTCGCTGCAGCGCCTGGCCCACGAGGAAGACGCGAGCCGCCCGACTGTCTACGCCAACTGCTGCGGCCCGATCGATGGTCCGCAAGCCTCGCATACCGACGCCGTGGGCTCGAACGTCTATTTCGGCTGGTACGATGGCGAGTTCGCCGACCTTGGCCCCTTCCTGGACGGGAATCACGCCAAACGGCCCGCCACCGCGCTGTCGGTCAGCGAGTACGGCGCCGGGGCCAGCGCACTGCAGCAGGAGGACCCGCCACAGCGGCCCAAGCCTGGCGGGCGCTGGCACCCGGAGCAGTACCAGGCCCTGTACCACGAAGCTGCCTGGCGCCAGCTGGAGGCCCGGCCATGGCTGTGGGCGAACTTCATCTGGGTCGGCTTCGACTTCCCCTCGGCGGGCCGCAATGAAGGCGATACGCCAGGCTTCAACGACAAGGGACTGGTCAGCTTCGACCGCAGCGTGAAAAAGGATGCCTATTTCTGGTACCAGGCCAACTGGAGCGCGGCTCCGATGGCGCACATCACTTCCCGGCGCCACACGCAACGCCAGCAGGCCAGCGTGGAAGTCAAGGTGTACAGCAACCAGGACAAGGCCAGCCTGCGCCTCAACGGCGCCGACATGGGCACGCAGCCGGTGACCGGCCGCATCGCGACATGGCAGCTGCGGCTGGCCGAAGGAAGCAACCGCATCGATGTCACCGCCGGCAGCGCCACCGACAGCGTCGAGTGGCACTACCAGCCCCGCTAGAACTTCACCACCACCGGCTTACCGGTGTAGCGCACCATGCGGCTGGCCTTGGCCGCTGCAATGCCCTTGCCGTTATCCGGGCCGGCCAGTACCAGGTTCAGGATGCGTTGCCGGGCCATGCCCGGATAGCTGCCGATACGCGCGCCAATGGTAAGGGTCTTCGCCTTGTCGTTCCAGCGCAGCGGGACGCGGGCGGCCTGCCCCTTTTCATACGCATAGGTCTCGTTATCGTCCTCATACAGCGTAAAGCCGCCGTCGGCGCCCGGATAGATCCGGACTTCGTAGGGCGCGGCCGGCTGTTCGGTGGCGTATTGCATGACCGGTCCCAGTGGCACGATGCTGCCGGCGCGTACGTACAGGGGCAGGATGTCCAGCGGCGTGTCCCGCTGCACCGCCTGGCCGCCTTCTAAGCGCTGGTTGGTCCAGAAGTCATACCATGCGGTCCCCTGCGGCAGGTAGGTGCGCATCTGCGTGTCCATTGCCGGCTTGTCCGCCGCCAAGGCGCGCATGGCGCTCGGCGTGCGCCACGCGAGGCGCAGGCTGCGGTCCGAAGTGGCCTGGTAATACTCGAGTGCCAGCTTCACGCGCTGGCCCTTGCGCAGCGCCACGCGCGTGGTGGCCAGCCGCTTGCCGCCATTCTCCCAGCGCTCGATCACAGCCGCGCCGTCGAGATAGAGGCGGTAGCCGTCGTCGCCCTCCACGCCGATCTCGTATTCGCCATCCTCCGGGGCTTCCAGCGTGCCGTTCCAGCGCGCGGAGAAGTCGTCCAGCCCGGCCAGGCCGGCCGGAATCGTGGCCAGCGGCGGCGCGGGCCACGAGTGGTCAATGGTCTTGTCGATCACCTGCCCTTTCGGCACCTCGAAGTTGCGCCCTTCGAAGTACTGGCCCGCCAGGCCAGGCCGTCCATCCGGGGTGTGCAGGAATTCGGCGGGAATGGTTGCCGGCGGCGGCGGCTGGATGCGGTACATCGGCCGCGTCACCGGATGCACCAGCAGCGAAGGTCCGAACATGAACGCATCGTTGATGCCGTACGTCGCCTTGTCGTCCGCAAAGTCCATCGGCAAGGCGCGCATCAGGGTGTAATGTTCGCTGCTGACCTTTGCACTCAGTCCATAGGTATAAGGCAGGAGCCGGTAGCGCAGGTGCGCCGCATCGAGCAGCGACTTGTACACTTCGGGGTCGAGGCCCTTGAACACATAAGGCTCGCGCTCGATGTCGGTACCATGCACCCGCATGATGGGATTGAAGGCGGCATACTGGAACCAGCGCGCGAACAGTTCGCGGTAGGCCGGGTCTTTTTCGCCGAGCGGATAGTCACGGCTGACGAAGAAGCCGCCGGTATCCTGCGTCCAGTAAGGATTGCCGGTAATGGTCACATTGAGGCCGCCGCTGACCTGCTTGCGCAAGGTTTCCCAATTGGCGAAGATGTCGCCCGACCAGGAGGCCGCGGCCGTGCGCTGTGCGCCGGCCCATGCCGACCGCGTCAGCGTAAAGACGCGCTTGTCGCTGGTCGCGCGCTGTCCGTCATAGGTGCCCTGCGTGGTCAGCAGCGTATACGGGTTCAGGTAGCGGGAAAAGTCGCCCAGGGTATTCCTGCCCAGCGATTTGATGTCGGCCTCGTTCTGCGCCGCGTCCCAGGCGGCGGAGCCCACTTCCACCTCGGTACCATCCATCCACAGCGCATCCACGCCCTTGTCGAACAGGCCGGATTTCGCATGCTTGAAATAGATTTTCCGGCCCAGCGGGCTATAGGCGTCGTACACGCGCGCCTTGCGCGAAATCCAGTGCAGCGGCTCGAAGCGCAGGCCGTGCTGGTCCAGTTCCTTCGCCAGCGCCGTATCGTTGCCGATCGACGGCCAGATAGAGACCATCAGCTTCATGTGCAGCTTGTGCAGGCTGTCGGTCATGCCGCGCGGGTCGGGGAAGCGCACCGGGTCCCAGGCCATGCCGCTCCAGGTGCCGTCCTTGTCGCCGCCCCAGTATTGCCAGTCCTGCACGATGTAGTCGAGGGGGAACTGCTCCTGGCGGAACTTCTCCGCGACTTCGACGATACGGGACTGTGTGGGGTAACGCTCCTTGCTCATGAACAGGCCGAACGCCTGTTTGGGATACATTGGCGCCTCCCCCGTCAACCGCCGGTACTCGCCCACCACGTCGTCCATCGAGCTTCCGCCCATGAAGTAGTAATCGACGCCGCCCGGCGCGCTTTCGGCCCACAGGCGCGCGCCTTCCGGCCCGTCCTGGAAACGCATCTTCGAATAGGTGTCCCACAGGATGCCGTAGCGTTCTGACGACATCATGACCGGAATGATGATGCCGAGGTTGGTCTGCACCAGCAGCAGGTCCTGGTTGCGACGGTTGACCTTTTCGCTGTCGGTGTAGCCGAAGCCGAAGATCGCCTCGTCAGGCTTGAGCACCAGCCGGTTCTCCACTTCGTACGACGGCGCGCCGGAGATCTCGACCGGCTTGATCGACTGCGGCTGTGACGATTCGCGCGTGTAGAGCCGCCCGGCGCTGTCCATGAAACTCATGGCGCCGGTCTTGCGGTCGATGTCGATGCGCAGCATGGCGCTCCGGATGCTCAGGGCGGAGGGGCTTTCCTCCAGCTTGAAGCTCGCCCCACCCGGCTTGCCCACCACGACCAGGCTTGGGCTGGTCCAGTGGTTGCTGCCCAGGTTTGCGTTCACGCGCACCGTGGCAGGGCCATAGAAGATCACGTTCTTGGTCACGCCCCCGACCCTGAACTGCACGCCATCCGACAGGCGCACATAAGCGAAACCATCCCGGGCGGCGACAGGCGCCGCCTGCAGGTGGCCGTTCTTGTCCAGGCCACTTTGCGGCAGTGCGGCAGCCAAGGCCGGATTCGCTGAGAAGGCAAACGCGCCTGCCAGCGCAACGCTGAGGAGACGTCGTTTCATTGGAACACCGCCACGAAGCCGCCACGCGGTTTGATCGTCACGCGCACCTTGCCCGCCTTGAGTTCGGCCTTGCTGAATTCGCGCTGGCCCAAGCCGTCGGTAATCATGACGCCCTTGCGGTCCCCGATAAAGGACAGGTCCAGCTCCACGCTGCGTTCACCCTTGCCGGCATTGATGCCCGCCACATACCAGGTGTCGCCGGACTTGCGCGCAACGGCGACATGCGAACCGGGATAGCCGGCGAGGAAGCGGCTGTCGTCCCAGCGGCGCGGCAGGTCGCGCAGGAAGGACCGCACATACTCCGGCACGCCGGCCATGCCTTGCGGGATCTCCGCAAAATGCTGGATACCCGACAGGAACAGCACCGATTCAGCCAGCTCGAAACCGTTGCGGGTGACCCGCTTGATCTGCGCCTTGTCGCCAAACACCATCGGCGTGAAATCCATCGGGTCGAACAGGTTGCGGATCATGGCCGCATTCACGGCGTGGGCCGGTACCGCGTCTTCGTCGCGCTGGTCAAAGGTGGTGAACTCGAAGCCGCGGATCGCCTCGGCCGTCATCAGGTTGGGATAAGTGCGCTCCAGGCCGCGCGGCAGGGTCGCGCCGTGGAAGTTCACCAGCAGGCCCGCCTTGGCCGCATCCTTCAGGATATCGACGTAGTACTGGATCATCGACACACCGTCGCCGCCGAAGAAATCGATCTTCACGCCCTTGATGCCCATTTCGCGCAGGCGGGCAAACTCTCTGGCTCGTGCCTCCGGCGTCAGCAGCTTGTTGCGCGGTGTCTGCGGAGCGTCGTTCCAGGCGCCGGCCGAGTTGTACCAGACCAGCACACCCACTCCCTTGCCGGCGGCGTAGCGCACCAGTTCGGCCATCTTGTCATAGCCGATCTGCTTGTCCCATTCCGCGTCGACCAGGGTGTAGTCCCACTTCATGTCGACTGCATAGTCGACGAACTTCTTCTGCACGTCGAACACGGTAGCTTCGTCCTTCAGCAGCGGCCAGCTCCACGATGCGTGCCCGGGCTGTACCAGCTTCGCGTCAAGCTGGACGGCAGGCGCCGCCAGGTCGGTGCCGAGGGTGGAATCCATCACGGTGTTGAGCGTTCCGACGGCCACCACGCGCCAGGGTGTAGCCAGGATGCCGCCCGTTTCCGCCAGCAGGCGGCCGTTGGTGAACACTTCCGGCGCGGTCGGCCCGGCGATGCGGTACACGCCACCGGGCGAATCGGTGGCCAGGCGCGAGGCGTGGAAGCTGCCGTCCATGTTCGCTTCCGTCAGCGCCACCCAGGTATCGCCGCTCCTGAACAGCGCCGGGAACACCCAGCCTGCCTTCAGGGGCGCCGGCTGGCCGACCGGAATATCGACCTGGTAATGCTCTTCATACGACGGATTGGTCTTGCCCCATCCGGACTTGGCCACCGCCATCGGCTGCAGGAAGGCGCGGGCCTTGGAGCTGAACGCAAAGCCGGTCGCTTCGCTGACAAAGCGCTTGGCGCCGATTTTCGGATCGGCGACGACGTAGCGGAACGCCAAACCATCGTCGGAAACGCGGAATGCCACGTCCATCTTGCGCCCGGCGGCGTTGGCGAGCGAGAACACCTGCTCGTTGGCCTGGTAACGGATCGCGGCGCGCTTGCCGACCGCCATCGTGTATTGTTCCGATACCGGCTTGACCGGCGACGTCGCCACCAGCTTGAGGCCGCGCGAAAAATCCTCGCCGGCCAGGGTCAGGCCCAGCGGCGATGGCAGCAGCACTGCCTGGCCGTTGCGCTTGACGGTATACGACAGGGTCTGGTCAGGATTGACGGTCACCGACACATCCAGTTGCTTGTTCGGGCTCTCGAGCGCGAACGCGGCGCCGCTGGTTACCGCCAGGGCTGCCAGGATACTCATTTTCTTCATCTTCATGAACACTTTTTAAGGAGTAGATAAGCCTGCGCTGTCTTCCCAGCGCAGCGACACGACCTTGTAGCCGTTGTCACGGATTGCCTTTAGCATCGCCGGCAGCGCATCGCCCGTTGGGCCGTTCGCGTCATGCATCAGGATGATGCCGCCGCCGGCCTGTTTGAGGCGGTCCAGCAGCCGCGCCACCATGGAATCGACGCGCATGTCATTGGGCGCCCAGTCATCAATGCCCAGGTCGACCGATGCCACCGTCACACCCCGATCCTTGAGGGCAGCCAGGATAGGCGGCGTCTCTTCCAGGTATGGAAACCGGTATGCCGCAGGTACATGGCCGAATACGCGCGTGAAAGCCTGCGTCCCCAATTCAAGATCCGCCAGTTGTTCGGCGCCGGCCATCGATTTCAGCGACGGGTGGGCAAAGCTGTGCAGCGCCACGGCATGGCCGGCACGCTCGACGCGCAAACCCAGTTCCGGATACTTCGACAGGTTGGCGCCGGTCATGAAAAAGGTCGCCTGGGTACATTGCTGCGCAAGCGCCTGCAGTACCTTGTCGGTTGCCCCAGGCACCGGGCCGTCGTCGAAGGTCAGGACCACTTCGCCCTTCTGCAAAGGCAAGGGACCGTACTGGGCCGTCCCGTAGCGCGCATGTTCGCGCTTGAGCGTCAGGACGCGCGCAGTGCCCAGGGCATCCGGTGCGCAGGCGGACGCCGTCCCGGCGGCGGCCCACAGCAGCAGGACGGCCCGAAGTGCGGCGCGCATCATTGGAGCTCCATTTCAAAGGCGTTGGCGGGGATATCGTCAGCGCTGAACAGGTTGACGAAAGGCGCATCAGCCCAGGCGTAGCGCACCTTGTTCACGGCAGCGGTCGCGGCGTCCTTCAGCCGCACCGTGTCGCCCTCTGCCGTCGCCTGCGCATACCGGCACGCCGCCGGCCCGCACACTTCAAAGCCGATTGCGGTGTCGGAGGAGTATGTCCTCAAGCCGCCATTGGTGTTGACGAAGCGCACCAGGATGTCGGCTCCGCTGCGGCTGGCCGACACCGCCTCCGGTCCGCCTGGCGAAACCTTCTCGCCATAGGCAACGGCCCGGGCGGCCCGCGCCAGGCGCTCCCCGACGATCTTTTTCTGCGCCGGGTGAATATCGGAGCGGTCGCCATAATCGAACGTGACTGCCAGCCCTGCGTGATGGTCGTTCCGTACCACCACCGATTGCGCTTCACGCAGCTCGGCCCACCCCGAATTGCCCGGCCTGGTTGACACCGATCCGAATGCAGTCAGCTGGGCGACCAGGAATGGCAACTCCGGCTGGGAAAACGTCCGGCGCCAGTCCTCAAACAGCAGCGGCAGCAAAGTGCGGTACTCCTGGGCTGCTCCGGCGTTCGCCTCGCCCTGGTACCACGCCACCAGCTTGAACCTGTAGCCTTGCAGCGGTGCGATCATGCCGTTGTACAGGGTTGTCAGGCTGGTCGGCGGCTCCCACGGCGTTGGCGGCTGCGATGCGTTCACGTGGGAGCCAAGCTGGTACTTCCAGCGCAAAGGCAGGGGAATCCGTGCGCCGTCCGCCGTGCGCAGCATGCGCTGGTCCGGCGGGCTGACCAGGCCACCGCCATTATCGTCGTCCAACACCCGTACCGCGATGACGTTCTTGCCGGGTTTGAGCACGCCCTTCGGCACGGCGTATTCGCGCCCCGCCCACCAGTTGGTCAATCCGCCGACCCGCACGCCGTTGACCCAGGTCGTGTCGGCCGTGGCGATCTGCCCAAGCAGCAGCTGCGTGACTGCGCCGGCCTGCCGCGCATCCAGTTCGACCGTGGTGCGGAACCAGGCCACGCCGCGATGCTTGCTGATCGCGTCGATGCCGGACTCGCTCCAGCGCCGCCCCACTTCCATGGCCGGCCAACGGCTGTCGTCAAAGCCGGGCCGGGACCACGCGCGCTGTGCTCGCGCAGCCGGATCTGCCTTGTCCCACCACGCCTCCTGGCGCTGCTCCTCGGCCTTCATTCCCGCCGCCACATCGGTTCCGTAAGCGGCGACCACATCGAGCGCCTGGCGGTATGCGGGCAACTTGCCCATCGACGGGCCACTGATCCAGCTCTGGATCGAACTGCCGCCCCAACTGGCGTTGACGAAGCCCACCGGCACGCTGTACTGGCGCTGCAGCGCGCGCGCCATGTAATAACATACCGCGGAGGCCTGGCCGGTGCTTTGCGGTCCCGCCACCTGCCACTTCGGGGCTTCACTGAAATCGTCGACGCGGACGGCGGAACTGTGGCGCACGATATTGGCGAAGCGAATGTTCGGATTGGCGGAGTACGCAATGTCCATCGGCGCATTGGTGGCATTGGCCACCGCCAGTTCCATGTTCGACTGGCCGCCGCACAGGAAGACATCGCCGATCATGATGTCGTCCAGGGTGCTGCCGCCGCCGTTCGAGCTCACGCTCAGCGTATGGGGGCCGCCGGCTTCCATGCCCGGCATTTCGGCGCGCCATTTGCCGGCGCTGTCCGCGCTGGCTTGCACCGCCTGGCTGCCCAGCCGTACCGTCAGCACGGCCCCGGGGTCGGCTTTACCCCACACCGTAACCGGTTGGCCGCGCTGCAGGACCGCGTGGTCGCTGAATATCCCGGCAAAAGCCGGCGCCGCGGCCTCCGCAAGCGCTGGAGCGCCTGCTGCGAGCGCCATTGCACCTATGCTTGCAAGCAGCTTGAAGCTGGGAGCTTTCATCAGGCACCCACGCGCAGGAATACCGACGCATGCGGAGCCAAGGCCTGGCGGATACGACCCCGCACCTGCCCGAGATCGGCGCGCCGCCACAGGTCGCGCACTGCGACGCTCTTGCCGCCGAGGTCCAGGCGGGACAGGTCGAAGTCAATCTCCACCGGGGCATCTTCCGTATTGAACAGGGCCAGGTACCAAGCGCGGTCGGAGCCATTCGGCCGGGCGGTCCAGATGCGGGTGCCGGCGTCGGCGCGATGCGGGCGATTGTCGCGGCTCTTCTGGTTCACGGCCAGCACTTCCGGGTTGGTCAGCAAGGCCAGGGTCGGCGCGTCCAGGTGCCGCAGGTCGCCGCCCATGATGAGCGGTGAGCGCGCGATACTCCAGAGTGTCATCAGCGTCTGCTGCTCGTCCGGCGTGAATTTCGTGTCGCGCGTATTCATCGCCAGCCGGCCGAGGGGCAGCATGTCCGCATCGGGCCAGGAATTTTCCGCCATGGTCGGATTCCAGTTTTCAAGGCGCTGGAACTGCTCTTTCAGCAGCTTCCATTCATCCCAGAAGTCGTCCGAAATGCGCCACATCTGCGCGTAGTGCGGAACGTGGGCGGCCCAGCGCAGGTCCATCTCGCCGGGCGACAGGCTGAGCGTGATGGCGCGCCCGGAAGCCTGGATGGCTTTGTGCGCGGCTTCGACTTCGGGCCAGTTGCGGTCATAGGGCCGCGACATGTCGTCCATCTTCACGAAATCCACGCCCCACGAGGCATACAGCTTGAAGATCGAGTCGTAGTATTCCTGCGCGCCAGGCTTGCTCATGTCGATACCGTACATGTCGCCATTCCATTCGCAGACAGCCTTGGTGTCGGCTATATCCTGCGCGTGCCAGCGCGTGCCGAGGATCGGGGTATTCCTGCGCACCGCCTGGCGCGGGATGCCGCGCATGACGTGGATGCCGAATTTGAGCCCCATGCGGTGCATCTGGTCGGCCAGGGCCTTGAAGCCCCTGCCCTGCGCCGCCGACGGGAAGCGGTTGGGAGCAGGCAGCAGACGCCCGTATTCGTCCATGGTCAGCTCGGCGTCCTTGCGGTATTCATAGCTGTTGGCGTTCGGTTCATACCACTGGATATCGACCGTGAAGATGTCGTAGCCCGACGGCAGCAGTTTCTGCACCATGATGCGAGCGTTTTCCAGGGCCTGGGCTTCGGTGATGGTGGTGGCAAAAGAGTTCCAGCTGTTCCAGCCCATCGGCGGCGTCGGCGCCAGCGGTTTGCGGCGCACGGCCTGGGGAACAGCCGCGAACGCCACGGCAGGGAGTGCAGCCGAAGCTGCTGCGGCAACGGAAGTGGCCAGCAGTGTGCGGCGGGACAGGTCAATCATGGGGAATAGGCTCCAGTGTCACCAGTACCACGTCATTGCTGCGCATCGGTACCTTGAAATTGAAAGAACCTGACTTGCCGACCGTGACCACTCGGTCGGTCTCGGGCGCGTCTTTGGTCAGGGTGTTAAGTTGTTCGAGCTGCGCCGCTGTCAGCTTGTCGGGCGCGCCCATTTCCAGGTAGGCGGTATAGGCATCGTTGGCCTTGAAGCCGGTACGGCGCACCTGCAGGCGGTACTTGCCAGACTGCGCATGGCGGAACTGCACCTCGGCGGGTTCCGATGGCTTGGCCGGCTGCACGCGGCTGTAGAAGGAGCGGTTGCTCAAGTCCTGCTTCGGCTGCTGGAAGTCCCAGACAACGGCGCGCATCGCCTTGCCGTCGGTGGCCGCCATCACCTGGCCATCCTTGACCGGAATCTCCTTGCCGCTCAAGGCATGCAGGTATTTGTACGAGAAGTACGGCGCCTTGCGCACGCCTTGTGGATTCATCAGGCCGAAGCCGCCCTCGAAGGGCTTGTTCTGCGGCCCCGGCTCCTCGAACAGGTCGGTATAGGTCCAGTAGCTCATGCCCTGCACCAGGCCCTTGGTTCCTTTCAGCTTGCTCAGGATGTAGGCGGCGCCGATGTAGGAATCATGCACCTTGTCGCGCGGGTTGTAGCTGGTGCTCCATTCGGTGAAATACAGCGGCAGCTGCGGATACTTCGACCCGGCGATCTGCCCGCGCACGCGGCGCACGTCGCCGATAATGGCGTCGGGCGACGGCGACAGCTTGGTATCCTCCACGCCCTTCTCGTCCAGGAAGCCGCTGTCCACGCCATAGGTGTGCGTGGTCACGAAATCGACTGCCGCGCCGTTCTTCGAAACATGGTCGAGGAACTCGGGCACCCAGGCCGCCCCTGCGGTGGAAGGGCCGCCCACACGCAGGGCCGGATCGATCGCCTTGATCGCCTTTGCGGTCACGTCGTACAGCTCGAAGTATGCTTTCTGGTCGGCGTGCTCCCAGAAGCCGTCCAGGTTCGGCTCATTCCACACTTCGAAGAACCAGCTGCGCACTTCCGCTTCGCCGTAGCGCTGCTGGCAATGCTTGACGAACGCCGTCACCAGGTCGCGCCAGCCTTTCAGCTCGGGATGCGAGGTATTGCCTTCCCAGTAGAAGATCTTCGCGTTCGATGTGGCCAGCGCCTTGGGCGTGAACCCCAGTTCGACGAAAGGCCTGATCTTGCGCGCCAACAGGTCGTCGTACAGCTTGTCGATGCCGCTCCAGTCGTAGACCAGCTTTCCATTCTCCTTTTTCACGGTCTGCAGCACGTCGTGGAAGATGGCATGGAAGCGGATGTAGCGGAAGCCGGTTTCGTCCACCAGGGTCTTCAGCTGCGCCATGCTGTCGTCGCGCCGCAGCGTGCCCGGGTAATCGGAACCGACCGACAGGTCGAAGAAGCGGTCAAGCGGCTGCTCCGCCCTCGCCGCATCGAGCACCACCTTGCGCGGCGCCGCGCTGGCAGCGGTGGTGACAAAGCAGGCCGCGCCCAGTGCTGCGAGACCTATACGTTGCAGGTGATTCATCCTTCCATGCTCCTCATTTCGACTGATAGACCGGGCGATGCTAGCACTGCAAAATCGTCGCGGGAACAGCTGGCACGCCTCTTGCGGTAAATCATTCAGCGGCTCGGTGATTTTCATAATTGCAGCGCCTCGGGCAGTCTGCAAAGATGGCCTGGTTTATCACAACGTAGGATAAAAAGACCATGCGATCCTGGATCCTGGCCGTGTTCTTCGTGGCCGCAAACGGCGCGCTCGCGCAAACCAGCGTCATCCCAGTCTGGCCTGAAGGCGTGCCCAACGCGCACGCGCAGGCCGGCCCCGAGAAGGTCGACGGAGAGCGCATCAGCAACGTCAGCCAGCCGACGCTGGCGGTCTACCCGGCCGCCTTCGACCGCCCTTCAGGCACCGCCGTCATCATCTGCCCCGGCGGCGGCTACCAGTTCCTGTCCAATACGCGCGAAGGGCAGCAGTATGCCCAGTGGCTGTCCAGCCTTGGCATCACCGCATTCGTCCTGAAGTACCGCCTGGCCGACTACGGCCACCCCGCCCCCTTGCAGGACGTGCTGCGCGCGATCCGCCTGGTGCGCTCGCAGGCGGCGAAGTACGGCATCGCGCCGGACCGCATCGGCGTGATGGGCAGTTCGGCCGGCGGACACCTCGCCGCCAGCGCTTCCACCCTGTTCAACCACCCTGCCGGCCGTACCGGCGGCCCCCTCGATGCCGTCAGCGCCCGTCCCGATTTCGCCATCCTGATGTACCCCGTGATCACGATGGAAGCGCCGGCTGTCCACGCCGGCTCGCGCGACGCCCTGCTGGGCGCCAAGCCATCCGCAGCCATGGTCCAGCTCATGTCGGTGGAAAAACAGGTCAGCGCCGCGACCCCGCCCACCCTGCTGATTCACTCGCAGGATGACGGCCTGGTCCCGGCCGACAACAGCATCCTGTACTTCCAGGCCCTGACACGCGCCAAGGTGCCGGCCGAAATGTTCATCTTCGAACACGGCGGCCACGGCATGGCCATGCGCACCGGGAACGGGACTGCCACCAACTGGACGCGCCGCGCCGAAGAATGGCTGCGCGACCGGAAACTGATTCCATAACATCGACAACACAGGAGCATCAATGAACGTGCATTACAAGCGCCGGACCATGGCGGCCGCAGTTTCCGCCGCCGCACTCGGCGCCGCCGGCATGGCCGCCGCAGCGCCGATCACCACCCTCGACCGCAATGGCGCCTGGGTCTCGGTAGAAGCCTACGGCCCGAACGTCGTCCATATCACCATCGCCGCCGACAAGGCCGAGGCGCTGAAAGGCCCCGGCTTCGGCATCCTGCCCAGGAATGCGGACAATGCAGCCTTTCGCCATACCAGCGGCAAGGACGGCGACAGCTTCACCTCCCCGGCGCTGAACCTGCGCATCGCCCCGGCGCCGCCGCCGCGCGTGCCGTCCCAGTCGGAAAAATACTTCGCGCCGCAACTGGCGCCGGTGGCGCTGCAGGTCCGCAACGCAAAGGGCGAGTTGGTGCTCGACATGACTGGCTGGGAGCTGTCGCCGCAGACCGTCAACACCGAAAAGACCTACCAGGCCGGCGCCAGCTTCAGCGCCCCGGCCGACGAGCATTACTACGGCATGGGCCAAAACCAGGAGTCGACCGGCCCGCTGGACCTGCGCGGCCGCGTCCTCGACTGCAAGCACTGGTATGACGCCCCTGCCGGCGAAACCGTGTGCGTGCCGTTCATGGTCTCGTCCAAGGGCTACGGCATCGTCTGGGACAACCCCTCGGCCACCCGCTTCGTCGCCGGCGTCAACGGCCGCACCTCCTTCCAGTCCAACGTCGGCGAACGTGTCAGCTTCTTCGTCATCACCGGCAGCACGCCGGAGGAAATCTATTCCGGCTACGCCCGCGTCACCGGCAAGACCCCGATCCCGCCCAAGGCGGCTTTCGGCCTGATCCAGTCCAAGGCCCGCTACGACAGCCAGCAGGAAGTGCTGCGCGTGGCGAACACCTATCGCCAGAAGAGATACCCGCTCGATATCATGGTGGTCGACTGGTTCTACTGGACCCGCATGGGCCAGCTCGACATCGACCCGGCGCAGTACCCGGCCCCTGCCGCCATGAACAAGGAGTTGCACGACCTGGGCATGCAGTCCATCGTCTCGGTGTGGCCGCGCTTCGAATCCTCAGGCCGCTACTTCAATGAACTCGATGCCAAGGGTTACTTCCTGAAGGACAAGGACGGCAAGACCGTCGACGGCCTGCCCTTCCGCTCCGACCGCACTGGCGCCCTGATCGACGCCACCAACCCGGCCGCGCGCCAGTGGTTCTGGGAGCGCGTGCGCGACAACATCCTGTCGCAAGGCTTCGACTACCCATGGCTGGACGAGACCGAACCGGACCTGGTGCCGGATGGCTTCTTCTACTCGATCGGCAGCGGCGACCGCTATCGCAATCTGTTCCCGCTGCTGCACGTGGAAGGCGTACAGCAAGGCATGCGCGCCTGGCAGCCCAACAAGCGCGCCCTGATCCTGTCACGCGCCGCCTACCTCGGCTCGCAGCGCACCGGCGCCCTGTTCTGGTCCTCCGACATCCACCCCTCGTGGGAAGCCCTGGCGCGCCAGGTGCCGACGGGACTGAACATGACCGCCTCCGGCATCGCCTACTGGGGCAACGACATCGGCGGCTGGCAATGGCTGCCGCAATCGACCAAGGCCACCAGGGCGCCGCTGGTCGATCCGCGCGGCGCGGAAGCAACCATCGGCCAGAACCACGACTATCCGGAACTGCTCACCCGCTGGTTCCAGTACGGCACCTTCCTGCCCACGCTGCGCCTGCACGGCGACCGCAAGCACGCGGAAATCTGGGAGTTCGGCCAGCAGGCCGAAACCATCATGGCGCGCTACGACCGCCTGCGCTACCAGTTGATCCCCTACATCTACAGCCAGGCCAAAGCCACCTGGGACAACGGCGCGCCGTTCATGCGCCCTTTGTGGATGGACTTTCCAAGCGACCCGCAGGTGGCCAATCTCGGCACCCAGTACATGTTCGGTCCCGCCTTCCTGGTCGCCCCGGTGACCGAGCAGGGGCAGACCGAAAAAGACGTCTACCTGCCGGCCGGCAGCGACTGGTACAACTTCTGGACCAACGAGAAGGTGGCCGGCGGGCGCTGGGTGCGCGTCGCCGCGCCGATCGACCAGATCCCGGTCTTTGTGCGCGCCGGTTCCATCGTGCCGCTGGGCGCCGAGATCCAGTCCACCGCCAGCAAGCAGGCGATCGCCGAAATCCGGGTGTACCCCGGCAAGGATGGCCAGTTCGCCCTGTATGACGACGATGGCGTCTCGTACGACTACGAAAAAGGCAAGGGCATGCTGTCCAGGCTGACATGGAACGACGCCGCCGGCCGCCTGGGCGTCAGCGGCGACGGCGAGCTGTCGCGCAAGGCGCCAGGCATCACCAAAGTGGTGGGCAAGTGAGCCGGGGCCGCCGCAGCCTGCTCAAGCTGGCCCTGGCCGGGGCCGGCGCGGCAACCGCGCCCCTGGGCGGCGCGGCTCCGTGCGGCCGCCCCGGCCCGGCCCTGCAGCCCGCCTACGGCACCGAAGGCCAGCGCAAGGCGGACCTTGGCAACGGCATGTTCATCAACCCGATCGTGCCCGGCGACCACCCCGATCCCACCATCCTGAAGGACGGCGACGATTACTACATGACGTTTTCGTCCTTCTACTCCTACCCCGGCGCCGTGATCTGGCATTCGCGCGACCTGGTCAACTGGGCGCCCGTCTGCGCCGCCCTGACCAGGCCGATCGGCTCGGTGTGGGCAATGGACCTGGTCAAGCATGGCGGCCGCTACTTCCTGTACATCCCGGCCGACGACAGGATCTTCGTGATCCATGCCGACGATATCCGCGGCCCCTGGAGCGACCCGGTCGACCTCAGGCTGCAAGGCTGCATCGACCCCGGCCACGCGGTCGGCGAAGACGGCAAGCGCTACCTGTTCTTCAACGGCGTGCGCCGGATTGCACTGGCGGACGACGGCCTGTCCACCGTCGGCGCGCTGGAACACGTCTACCATCCCTGGCGCTATCCGGAAGACTGGGTGGTGGAGATGTTCGCTCCAGAGGGCCCCAAACTGTTCCGGCGCGGCGAATGGTTCTACCTGGTGGCTGCGGTCGGCGGCACCTCCGGCCCGCCCACCAGCCATATGGTCACGGTGGCGCGCTCGCGCTCCATTCACGGCCCCTGGCAGGACTGCCCCGGCAACCCCATCGTCCGCACGCGCAGCGCCGACGAACCCTGGTGGTCGCGCGGCCACGCCAGCATTGTCGAAGGACCGGGCGGCGACTGGTGGATGATTTACCACGCCTACGAAAACGGCTTCCGCACGCTGGGCCGGCAAACCATCCTCGAACCCATTGAATGGACCAGCGACGGCTGGTTCCGTGCGCGTGGCGGCACGCTGGACAAGCCCTTGCGCAAGCCGAAGGGCGGCCGCTCCTCGCCGGCCGGCCAGGCGCTGTCCGACGACTTTTCCAGCAACAGGTTCGGCGTCCAGTGGAGCTTCTTCGCGCCCGGCCCGGAGGAAATGCGGCGCGCCCGGTACGACGGCAAGGGGCTGGTCATCAAGGGCAAGGGCAGTTCGCCGGCCGATTGCTCGCCCCTCACCTGCATCGTCGGCGACCGCGATTACGAAGTGTCGGTGGTGCTCGATATTGCGGAAGGCGGGCAAGGCGGCCTGCTGCTGTACTACAGCCAGCGCGGCTACTGCGGCATCGGCTTCAGCCCCACCGAGATGTTCACTCACCACTACAGCGAAGAGCAACGCTGGATGCGGCAGAAAATCGCGGCGCGGACCATCCACATCCGGCTGGCGAACCGCGCCAATATCATCACCTTCCACTACTCCAGCGACGGCGTGGCCTGGACCCGGCATCCATGGCAAATGGAAGTGTCGGGCTTCCACCACAATGTGTTCGGCGGCTTCATGAGTCTCAAGGTCGGCATTTACAGCGCCGGCGCCGGCGAAGTCAGGGCGCGGCAGTTCACCTACCGCGGCCTGAAACCGGCCTAGGCCTGCAGCGTGAGCCGGTAGACCGTGGTCTGCCGGTAGACCTGCCCTGGCGACACGATCACGTGCGGCCAGGCCGCGCTGGCAAGCTCGGGACGGGCTTGCGCCTCGACGCTGAAACCGCCCTGGTGGCCGGCGCGGAACTGCACGGCAGCCTCGGTGGTCTGGACCTGCAGGCAGCGCCCCGATCCCGGATCGACGATGCGGGCCACGGTGCGCAGCGGCCCCTGGCCGCCGGCAAAATGGCTGCGCACGAACAGGCTATGGTTGAAACCGCCCCGCCCGCAGATCTGGCTGTCGGGCCAGCGCAGGCGCGCCCCGATCGGCGCCGGCTGGCGGAAGTCGAACGCCGTCCCGGCCACCGCCGCCACGCCGGAAGGCATGCCGTCCGCGTCCACCTCCACGTAGTAGTCGGCATCGATCTGCACCATATGGTCGCCGACATCGGCGATGCCGCCGTTCAGGTTGAAGGTCGGCCAGGCTGCCAGGTCGAGCGGCGTGGGCGCCATGGCCACCACTTCATGCTCCACGCTCAGGCAGCCGTCATCGTCCAGCCGGTATTTCGCCAGTTGGGCCACCGCGCCGCCGCCTCCCGTGCGCAACAGCGTCACGCCGCCGTCTGCGTGGCGTCCCTGCCACAGCACCGGGTTGGCAGCGCCCTTGGGCGCCAGCAGCACGTCGGCCATGCGGCCATAGCGGTCTGGCGCCCGCCAGGACCACAAGGCGGCATCGCGTTCGGTAATCGTCGCCACCATGTCGCTGGCGTTCCTGAGTGTAAACAAGCGGTATTCGTCCGCCTCGGGCGCGGTGCCTGAAAAACGTTTGGTCATCATTAAAAGATCGGGCTTCCTGTGCACACCATTGGCACCATGCCATTCTGCAATCCGGCGCATGGCGATTCAATTACTAAAATCACCAAGCCATCGAACGATTCTGGCCAAGAGCGCTGCAAGGGGGTTTCCGGCGCCCCGGAATCGGCAATAATGCCAGCGCAGCCTCGGGGAGACGGGCAAGATCCGCCGTCATATGTCAAATTTGATATAGCTGAACGCAAAAGTGTTATTGGAAATGGCAAGGCCCCTTCGCCTACGATCTTCCGATACCGATTCCAAAAACAGGCCGGTGCGCCGCCCACGCGCGCCAGGCCAGAGACAACCTACTTTGTGAGCACCGCATGAGTACCTTTTCAACCGTAGACTTGATCGTCTTCCTGATTTACTTCATTGCCGTTGCCGGCTACGGCATCTGGATCTACCGCCGCAAGCAAAACAGTTCCGGCCAGGCTTCGCATGACTACTTCCTGGCGGAAGGCTCGCTGACCTGGTGGGCGATCGGCGCCTCGCTGATTGCCTCCAACATCTCGGCCGAGCAGTTCATCGGCATGAGCGGCTCCGGCTACAAGATCGGCATGGCCATCGCGGTCTACGAGCTGATGGCGGCCGCCACCCTGGTGATCGTGGCCGTGTTCTTCATGCCGGTGTACCTGAAAAACCGCATCTACACCATGCCGCAGTTCCTCGAACAGCGCTACGGCAAGGCGGTCGCCACCACCATGGCCCTGTTCTGGCTTGGCCTGTACGTGGTGGTCAACCTGACCTCCATCCTCTACCTCGGCGCCCTGGCGATCTCCAGCCTGTCCGGCATCGCCCTGCTGCCCTGCATGCTGTTCCTCGCCGTATTCGCCGCCATCATCACCCTGGGCGGCATGAAGGTGATCGGCTACACCGACGTGGTGCAGGTGGCCTGCCTGGTGGTCGGCGGCCTGGTGACCACCTGGCTGGCGCTCGACCTGGTGGCGGCACTGGGCGGCAAGCAAGGCGCCATGGCGGGCTTCTCCGACCTGTTCGTGCGGGCCGGCGAGCACTTCAACATGGTGCTCAAGCGCGATGACCCGAACTACATGGACCTGCCGGGCCTGTCCGTGCTGCTGGGCGGCATGTGGATCGTCAACCTGAACTACTGGGGCTGCAACCAGTACATCACCCAGCGCGCCCTGGGCGCCGACCTGCCGACGGCCCGCAAAGGCCTGCTGTTTGCCGCCTTCCTCAAGCTGCTGATGCCGGTGATCGTGGTGCTGCCAGGTATCGCCGCCTATGCGCTGGACAAGTCCGGTGCCCTGGGCGACGCCATGCGCCAGGGCGGCGAGCTGAATCCTGACCGCGCCTATCCTGTGCTGCTCAACCTGCTGCCGCCCGGCCTGAAGGGCGTAGCGTTTGCGGCCCTGACCGCCGCTGTCGTAGCTTCGCTGGCCGGCAAGGCAAACAGCATCGCCACCATCTTCACCCTGGACATCTACAACAAGACCTTCAACAAGCAGGCCACCGAGCAGCGCATGGTGTGGATCGGCCGCGTCAGCGTAGTGGTGGCCATGGCCCTGGCCGTGCTGATCGCCCCGCTGCTGGGCATCGACAAGAAAGGCGGCTTCCAGTACATCCAGGAATACACCGGTTTCGTCTCGCCTGGCATCCTGGCCATGTTCCTGATGGGCTTCTTCTGGAAGAAAACCACCTCGGGTGCGGCGATGTTTGCCACCCTGGGCGGCCTGGTGGGCTCGATCATCCTCAAGTTCCTGCCGGAGATGATGGACCTGTCCTTCCTGGTGCCGATCGGCTTTGCCAAGGCCAACGCAGCCGGCATTCCTGAAATCCCGTTCCTGGACCGCATGTTCATCGTGTTCTGGTTCGTGATCGCCGGCATGGTGGTGATCAGCAAGATGGCCGAAGCCAAGCGCGATGGCGCGCACCAGCACCACCTGCATGTCGATACGTCCCTGTTCCGCGTTGACGGGGCATTCACGCTCGGCTCCGCCGTCATCTGCGTAGCACTGGCAACCATCTACGGCGCCTGGTGGTAACACCGGCTCCAGGGTGCGCCCCCCCAGGGTGCTCACCCTGGGTCTGGGCCCACCGGCAGTCACGGCACCAGCAGCGCGCGAATTTCCGGCTTCCGGTAATTTTCCAGGGTCACCATGACCCCGTCGATGAGAATGGTGCGTGGCTCCATGGGGGTTTTATTCACCGCAGCCAGCGCCGCCTTGAGCCCCATATATCCCATCCGGCGCGGGTCCTGGACCACCAGGCCGTGGATTTCCTGCTGCTCCAGGCCATCCAGCAAGAAGGTGGTCGAGTCAAAGCCTATGAACTTCTTCTTGCCGGCCAGGCCCGCCTGGCGCAACGCACGCAGCATGCCGTCGCTCGACGATTCGTTCACGGCAAAGATGCCGTCCACCGCCGGAAAGCGCTGCAACAGCTGCCCTGCTTCGTGGAACACCTTGCCGCGGCTGGCGCCGACATATTCGTCCGCGACAATCCTGACCTTCGGCGCATGCTTCCTCAGATACTCCACAAAACCATCGGCGCGCTGGTCGGTCGACGCGCTGCCGGCGACCGTTCGCAATATCAGTACCTCGCCTTGCGCGTCAAGCAATGCCGCCAGGCGCTGCGCAGCCAGTGCGCCGGCCGCGTGATTGTCGGTCGCGATGAAATTCTGGTAGTCGCGGCCATCGAGCGCCGAATCGACCACAATCACCTTGATTCCCATGGCTGCCGCCCGCCTGACCGGCTCCACCAGCCGAACACGATCGGTCGGCGCCAGGACGATCGCATCGACCGTCGGCGAGGTGTACATCTGCAGCAGCTTGATCTGCACATCGACCTGGTCGTTGTAGGCTGGCCCGCGCCAGGTCAACGCAACCTTGACGCCGTCCGCCTCGCGGATGGCCCGGTCCACGCCGTCCCGCATGAAGGTCCAGAATTCCTGGTCGCGCGACTTGGGAATGAACACGACGTTGACTTCCGCGCCAGCCGCCCAGGCGCCTTCGGCCAGGCAAGCGGCCGCAACCGCCATCCCAAGCACAAGCGACAAGCACCGTCTCCGCATTGGCAATCCCATACATCCTGCCGTTCACGTTGCGTACTCTTGAAGTCTATACATTGGCGGGCGCCATAGCCAGCCGTCGAGCGAGCAAACAGACCGTTTCCCCGGTCGCTCATGTATTTACGGCAATACAAATTTCAATGATGTAAGGACACCGTAAGTTTCGTCCCGAAAATGAAGATAGAGACAGGTCCGTCCATAAAAACCACAACCGATAGCGCGGCATAGCCATGAACAATCCCCTCCCGCTTCACCGCATCGGCGCACCCGCCGTGGCAACCCTTGCAGGCGTTGCCGCCGCCATGGCCTGCTTTTGGGCGGCCGGCGCCGCACTGGCGCCCCTCCCCCTGGCCAGCCTGGCGGCATTGGGCAGTGCCGGCGCCAGCGTGCTGCTGCTGCGCAACGGCAGCACGCAGCAGAATGCGCTGGCAGGAAAGGTGGCGGGCGAAATCGACACCATCATGATCGGTGCGGCAGAGACCTCCTACTTCGTCGATTCGATCAGGAAGCGGA
Source organism: Pseudoduganella sp. R-43 (assembly GCF_049913255.1). Classification (NCBI taxonomy): domain Bacteria; kingdom Pseudomonadati; phylum Pseudomonadota; class Betaproteobacteria; order Burkholderiales; family Oxalobacteraceae; genus Pseudoduganella; species Pseudoduganella sp. R-43. The sequence goes on along the minus strand of NZ_CP183988.1, from coordinate 3,030,084 downwards.
TTTCCGGAGACGTCGAGTCGACCAACCAGATCGCCGCCCGGTCCGCGTCCAGCGCCAGCGAAATGGAGGAAATCGCAGCCAACGCCGAGCGGGCATCCGAGGTCGCCACCATGGTGCGGCGCGAGAGCGTGGCCGGGCGCGGCGCGGTGGACCAGGGGTTGCAACAGATCAGCGATGCGCGCGGCAACGCGCAGGCTGCCTCACAATTGATGGATGCCCTGCAGGAAAAATCGCGCAGCATCCACGGCATCACGGCGGTGATCACCGAAATCGCGACGCGCACCAACCTGCTGGCGCTCAATGCGGCCATCGAAGCAGCGCGCGCCGGCGAGCATGGCCGCGGCTTCGCGGTGGTAGCCGGCGAAGTGCGCCAGCTGGCCCAGCGCACGGCCGAAGCCACGGCCGACATCGGCCACAAGGTGACCGCGATCCTGGCGGAGGCCGAGCGGGCCTCGTCCGGCATGGCCTCGCTCACAGGCAAGGTCGCCCAAGCAGCGGTGGAAGTGGAACGCGTGCACGCCAGCTTCAGCACGATCGAACGCTGCGCCGCCGAATCGCACGGCGAAATCCACAAGATCGCGCTGGCCTCGCGCGAGCATGCCGCATCGACGCGCCACATTGCCGAGGCCATCGGCCAGATCCGCGACGGCATGCTGGGCATGCAGGCCGAGTTGCCGCGCGCGGCCAGCTCCGCGCAGGCCTTGGCCGAACGCGCCGAGTCCTTGTTCGAAGCCACCACGGAAAGCAACGCCGCCACCGCGCATGACGCGATCCGCGCCGTCGCGCAGCAAGCTGCCAGGGATGTCGGCAACCTGTTCGAAAAAGCCATCGCCAGCGGCGAGATCAGCGAGGCTGCGCTGTTCGACCGCCGCTACGTTCCAATCCCGGATACCAACCCGCCCAAGCACCATAGCGCCTTCGACAAGTTCACCGACCGCGTCTTGCCCGCTTTGCAGGAGGCGGTATTAAAGGCCATGCCGCAGCTGGCCTTTGCCGGCGCGGTCGACAACAACGGCTACTTCCCGACCCACAACAGGAAGTTTTCGCAGCCCCTGACCGGCGACTACGCCACCGACCTTGTCAACAACCGCACCAAGCGCATCTTCAACGACCGCACCGGATCGCGCTGCGGGGCCAACACCAAGCCTTACCTGCTGCAGACCTACAAGCGCGACACCGGCGAGGTGATGCACGACTTGTCCGCCCCGATCTACGTCAACGGCAGGCATTGGGGCGGGTTCCGCATCGGCTACCGTTCGGCGTCCGGCCACTAGGGCCTGACCCTTTGGGCCGGCCCCCTGCCTGGCAGCTTAGTTGGTGTACAACACGCCGCGGCCGTTGCCGGATGCGTAGACGCGCCCGTAAGTGTTCCAGTCGCCCGCCATGTGGAAGATGCCGGCATACTGGTGCGCGTCGTCGTTGAAGCGCGACCAGGTGGCGCCGGCGTCGTCGGAGCGGTACACGCCCCACACGCCATTGATCACGCCCACCACGTAGACCGCGGCCGAATACGACGCACCGGGAGCCGCCTTGCCCAGGGTTACCACGGTGGCGCCCTGCACGTCGGGCCATTGGTTGCTGCCCCAGATCGAAGAGAAGGCGGTCAGCTTGGTCCAGCTGGCGCCCGCGTCGAGCGAGTGGTACACCGTATTGCCGTCGGCCAGCCAGACATCGCCTTCCGCGTTCGGGTTCACTGCCATCGACGTATTGTTGAAGGACGTCAGCATTGGGCTGGCCGCCTTGAACGCGGCGCGTTCGGTGAACGTCTTGCCGCCGTCGCTTGAATACCAGAAGTGCGCGCTATCCGACCACTGGTTCCACCAGGCGCCGCCCGAATCATAGGCGTAGACCTTGTTCGGGTTCTTGCGATCGGCCTTCAGCAGGTAGCTGCGCGGGACCCCGACTGCGGGTTTCGCCGGCAGGTTGGTCGCAGTCCAGCTTGCGCCGTTATTGGTAGTGTAGGAAGGTACCGCGTCGTTGGGCGCCCAGACCACGTTGTTGCGCGTGGTGACGGCGAGGTTGGACGAACTGTCGGTACCGGTCGTAGCGCCGGCAGGCAAGGTTGCAAACTTCGCCCAGGTATTGCCGCCGTCGCCGGACCAGTGGCCAACGCCGACGTGGTTGTTCGCATTGTCGACACCGTTCGCTGCGATGTATTGCGGATCGGACCAGGCCATGTCGGCCGAGTTGCCATTGCTCCACCAGTTCATGGGCCCCTTGGTCGGCCGCGCCGCCAGGTCGGTATTGATCCAGGTGCCGATATCGCCCGCGCTGTTGATGAACTTATAGGACGCGCCGGCCGGCGGCGTGACGAGGGCCAGGGTCGCGGTCTCCTCCAGGTTATTGTCCTTGGCGCTCCAGCTTGGCGTTGCCGAGGAAGCGTTGGTGGTTTCCCAGATGCCGCCACCGTGCACGTGCATGATGTGGTCGCGGTTGGCAGGGTCGATCACGGTGGTATCGTTCCAGCCCGAGTAGCCGTTGCCGGTGGAGCCCAGATGCGGCATGTTTGCCTCGATTTCGCGCCAGGTGCTGCCGCCGTTGTCGGACAGCTGGGTGACCTGGCCGGGATTGTCGCCCCAGGTGCCGGTCACACCCAGCACAATACGGGCGTTCGGCCCCGTGCCATGGACCGAGACGCCGCTATAGCCGCCTGTGGTGCTGCTGCTGAGCAGGGTCCAGTTCTCGTTGAAGACCACGCCGCCAAACCGGTAAAGGTAGCCCGGCCCGCCGGGGCCTTCGCCGGCGTTCTTGTTGAACACCATATAGTAGTTGCCGTCGGCGGCGCGCACCACGTGCGGGATGTGGTAGCCGGCCACCGGGGCGGGGACCGGGACCGGCGTCCACGAGAAGCCGCCGTTGACGGACTTGTACAGGACCGAGGTCAGGCCCGCCGCGTTGGCATAATCGGGCGCGATGGCGGCGTACATGATCCAGGTCGTCTCGCCGCCGCCCACTTTCGAGTTGTCGAACATCAGGTGCTCGACCCCGATCGGCGGGTTGCTGCCGCTGATCGTGGTGGACGACAGCCCCGTGACCTGGGCCCATGTCCGGCCCGCGTCCCTGCTCTGCCACAGTCCCGCAGTGCGGGTGCCGTAGAACAGAATCGATGGATTGGTCGGATCGACTTTCAGGCGCTCGCCCATCGCCCGGCCGGTATCGTTGCCGCCCACCATGAACGGCAGGCTGACCCAGGTCCAGCTGTTGCCGCGGTCACTGGAAATGTACAGGCGGCCATTGGCGCCCTGCCTGGTGGTGTCGCCGGTGGCAATGTAGATGCGCTGGTCGTTGCTCGGATCGAGGGCCAGGCTCTCCACGCAATGGAAGCGGCTGTCGGCGCCGCCGAACCCGATGCCGTCTGTGAGCGGCATCCAGCGCGAATCGCTGGCGTTCCAGCGGTAGATGCCGCCAACGTCGGTGCGGGCGTACAGCAAGCTTGAGTTGACCGGATGGTAGACCAGGCCGGTGACGTAGCCGCCGCCGGCCCATTTGACGCTGGTCCAGCTGGCGGCAGCCAGGCCGGCTGCCGAAACCTGGCTGGTGGCCGCGGTGCTGACCGCAGGCGTCCCGCTTTCCTGACTGCCGCCGCAGCCGGCCAGCAGCGTCGCCAACAAGGCCGGCAGCGCGAGCCCGGCGTAATACTTCTTGCAATGCACTTTCATTGTCTGCTCCTCCAAGAAATGGATTTGTGGTTGAATGTGGCCGATAGCGGCCAACCCAGACTACTGAGAGCAGTTTTTTTCGAATAGAAGTTTCGTGTCGAGCGCTTGTGTTCTGCTGAAATTTGAAGAAGTCGGCGTGCCAGTGTTATTCCGGGCGGGCGGCGGCAGCTGCCAGCCGCCGGCCCGGCTCCTTCAGTTACTGTAGATCAGGCCACGCCCGGTGCCGCTGACGTAGATCCGGCCGTAGATGTTCTGGTCGGCCGCCATCACGCCGATGCCGCCGAACTGGTGCGCGTCATCGTTAAAGCGTTTCCAGCTGGCGCCGCCGTCGTCGGAGCGGTACACGCCCCATACGCCGCCGACCACGCCGACCACGTATACCGCCGCCGAATATCTGGCGCCGCTCGCTGCCTTGCCCAGCGCAACCAGGGTGGCGCCTTGTGCACCCGCTGCGGGCGTGAAGGCCGCCAGCTTGGTCCAGGTGGCCCCGGAATCCAGCGAGTGGTACAGGGCACTGCCGTCCGCCAGCCAGATATCGCCCTCTGCGTTGGGGTTCACCGCCAACGACGTTGCCCCCCAGCTGTTAGGACCAAGCTTGGCATCCACCGAGCCCTGGCTCAGCGTGAAGCTGTGGCCACCGTCGGTCGAGACGTAGACCTTGCCCGCCGTGCCCCAGGTTGCGCCGCCCGAATCGTAGGCATAGACCTTGTTCGGGTTTTTGCGGTCCGCAGCCAGGTGGTAGCCGCGGTTCCAGCCTGGCGCCACATTGGGCAGCGGCGGCAGGTTGGTCGCATTCCAGCTTGCGCCGTTATCCGTGGTGTAGGACGGTACCGAATTGGCCGGTGACACGACCGCCTTGTTGCGCGCGGTGACCGCGACGCTCGCTTCGCTGCTGGTGTTCTGCGCGGCGCCAGCGGGCAGGCTCGCAAACCTGGACCAGGTCTTGCCGCCATCGCCCGACCAGAAGCCGGCAGCCGTGCTGGTCGAATTGACCACGCCGATGCCGGCGATGTACAGCGGATCGGCCCACGCCATGTCGGCCGCGTTGCCGTTGCTCCAGCCCAGGCCAGGATTGAGCGTTGGCGTGGCCGCGAGGTTCGTGTCGACCCAGGTGCCGACGTCGCCTGCACTGTTGATCAGGATGTACGGCGCGCCGGCCGGCGGTGTCGCGAGCGACAGCGTGGCGGTCTCCTCGATTCCGCCAATGACGCCTTGCCAGCTTGGCGTGGACGACGATGCATTCCTGGTCTCGACGATGCCGCCGCCGTGCACGTGCAGGATGTGGTCGCGGTTGGCCGGGTCGATCTCGACGTCGTCGACCCAGCCCGATGCGACTTCGCCCGGCATGGTCGCTTCGATTTCGCGCCAGTTCTTGCCCGCGTCGTCCGACAGCTGGACGATCTGCTGGCCGTTCCAGTTGCCCCAGGAGTTGGTCACGCCCAGTGCGATGCGGGTCGTGGCGCCGCTGCCCTGGACGGACACGCCGCCCAGGCCGAAGTTGGTGCCGGTTTGCGGATCGACGCTCTTGAGCAGGGTCCAGTTGGAGCCGTCGAATTTGTACAGGCGCCCGGGACCGCCCGCGCCCGGGCCCGTATCCTTGGTGAACACCACGTAGAACATGCCGTCATCGGCGCGCACCATGTGCGGGATGTGGTAGCCGGATACCGGCGTTGCCACCGGCGTCCACGTCGCGCCGCCATTGATGGATTTGTACATGTTCGAACCCAGGCCCGCCACGCTGGCATAGTCCGGAGCGATGGCGGTGTAGATGGTCTGGGTCGCCGTGCCGGTGCCCTTGGTCCCGGTATCGTAGACCACCAGTTCAACGCCCATTCCGCCGCCGGCTGCGCTGATCTGGTCGGCGGTCATTTTGACCGGCGACAGCGAGGTGACCTGCGCCCATGTCTTGCCGGAATCGACACTCGTCCACAGGCCGGCCGTGCGCGAGCCGAAGAACAGCGTGGACGGCTTGTTCGGATCAACCATCAGGCGTTCGCCCATGGCCCGGCCGGGATTGTTGCCGCCCAGCGGGAATGGCAGGTCGACATGGGTCCAGGTGGCGCCGCGGTCGCTGGAGATGTACAGGCGGCCGTTGCCTTCAAACGTGTACATGCCGGTGGCCATGTAGACCAGCTGGTCGTTGTTCGGATCGAGGGCGATGCTTTCAATGCCATGGAAGCGGCTCTCGGTCGCGCCGAAGCCCAGGCCGTCGGTGATCGGGGTCCAGGACGACGTAGCCTGGTTCCAGCGGTAGGCGCCGCCGATGTCTGTCCTGGCGTACAGCAGGTTGGCAGTCGTCGGGTGGAAGACCAGGCCGGTGACGTAGCCGCCACCGCCGAACTTGACGCTCGACCAGGTGGTTGCGCCAGTGGCCGGCGCTTCCGGCGGATTCACCGGAGGATCTGCCGGCGGGTTCACTGGTGGATTCACCGGCGGGTTCGCCGGCGGCTGCTGTGCCGGTGCCGTGGTTTGCGGCGCGGACGCGGGCGCCGTCCCTGCCGATCCGCCGCCGCCACACGCGGCCAGCAGGCTAGCTGCAATTGCAGTCAATGCAAAGATATTCTTCTGTTTCATGTCTATCTCAAAAAATGGACTTCCTGAAAAAAGGGCCCGAAGGCCCTTGGCTTACTGCGGCTCCACCGCGAGCGCCCTGTCGCGGTAAGCCCTCGGCGTACAGCCAAGTTCGCGCTTGAACACCAGATGCATGTACTGGGTCGACGTGAAGCCGCACTCCAGCGCCACATCGGCAATACTGCGTTCGCCGCATTCCAGCCCGGCCTTGGCGGCATCGAGCTTGAACTGCAGGATCACGTCATGCACGCTGCAGCCCAGCTCCTGCCGGAAATAGGCTTCCAGCGAGGAACGCGAGACGCCGACATACTCGGCCACCTGGTGCGTCTTGATGCCCTGGCAGGCGTATTGGCGGATGAAATGCCGCGCCCGGGCGACATGGGGGTGCCGCACCGCCTGGTGCTGGCTGGATGCGAACACATTGATTCCGGCCGGCGGCATCAGGATGCGGGTATTGGACAGGCGCACGCCATGCAGCATCTGGTCCAGCAGGTGGGCGGCCGTGCGCCCCATTTCCTGCGCGCCCTGGATCACGGAACTGAGCGGGATGCGGGTCAACATGCGCACCAGCGGGTCGTTGTCGATGCCGATGATGGCCACCTGCTCCGGCACCGCAATGCCGGCGATGACGCAGGCCTGCAGCAGCTGGCGCGCACGCGCGTCCGTCACGGCAATGATGCCGACCGGCTTCGGCAGGCTGCGCAGCCAGGCGATCTGCCCCTCCACCGACTCGTCCCACGCCGAGGCGCTGGTCTCGCAGCCGCGGAAGATTTCGGGCTCCATGCTATCGGCTTGCATCAGGCTGCGGAACGCAGTCTCGCGCTCCTGGGCCCAGCGGTTTTCCCTGGCCTTGGGCAGGCTGAACAACGCAAAACGGTGCAGGCCGACGTCGATCAGGTGGTCGCGCGCCAATTTGATCAGCTTGAAGTTATCGGTCGCCACGTAGGGAATGCCGCGCGGGTACTCCGCCTCGTCGGCGTAGGAGCCGCCGACCGCCACCACCGGCACGTTGCAGCGCGACAGTGCGGCCGCCACTGCCGGATCGTCGAAGTCGGCAATAATGCCATCGCCCTGCCAATTCTCAATGCCGGCCAGGCGCAGGCGGAAATCTTCTTCCAGAAATAAATCCCAGGCCGCCCGCGTGCTGCCAAGATATGCGGCGACCCCGGAAATAACCTCGCGGTCAAAACTCTTGTTAGCGTTGAATAACAGGGCAATACGGTGCGCTTTTGAAGTATTCATAAACCGGCTCACCAGGCAGTATTCAAAATGCCAGCCGGCGTTTCGAAATCGAACCGAATTGCACGCGCCTGCAGCATTGCGCTGCAGGCAATAATGCCAAACATGGTTTTCATCATTTTGTCTCCGTCTTGCCGGGGTGGCGCGATACGCCCCCTGGTCTGGGTCACTTCAAAATTTGCCGCAGCGCAGTGGCTAGCGGAAGCTAAGCTACCATGGGCACTAGGATAGGGAGAGAGCGCTACCGCACGGTAGCGCGAGGCGGGAAATTTCTAGCAAAATGCAGAAATTGCGATTAGTTCTGCTGGGAGTGCAAGTGGATCAGCCGGCTTCGCTACCGGAAATCTCGGCCGGGACCGGCTCGGCGGGGGAATCCTGCTGGGTCGCGAGGGAACGGAAGGATTTGGGCGTGCAGCCGTATTCTTCCTTGAACAGCTTATTAAAATAGGAAACGTTTGAATATCCCACCGAATAGGCAATTTCAGCGATGGCGGCGCCGCTTTTCTCCGCCAATAACCTTGCCGCCTCCGTCAGCCGCAGTTTATTCAGGTAACTCGTAAATGTCATGCCGAGCTCTGTTTTTAAAACTTCGTTGACCTTGTTTCGATTGGTTCCGGTGGCAGAAACCACCGATTCCAGGTCGATTTCAGTATCGGTGTAATTGGTGGCGATATAACGCAGCACCGTTGCCTTTTCCTTATCTTTATATGGCTCCAGGGTTAATTGGCGATAAGCGACCAGGGGCAGGTCTTTTTTCATCCTCGAATTCAGGCTGGCGGTCAGCGCTCGCGCGTGGGCGCGGAAGAAGGCCCAGGCAAATGCCACCCAGCTCGCCAGCAGGAGCAGCACCAGCGCCGCGATGTAGCGATAGTCGCGGCCATTGAGCATCAGTTCGCTGACCTCCAGGTAGGAGTCGAGATTCAGCGGGCTTTGGCTGCTGGACCCGAACACGAACTTCGAAACCTTGCTCAGGTCGTAACCCTGGTGCGACAGGTCCAGCTTGACCTGGTAGAACCACCAATCGGGGATGGCCAGCCTGGTCAGGTCCAGCGAGACCGGGACGCCGCGTTCATTGCACGAAAAATAAGTGACGGGAGAGCGGTAAGTCAGGTAATCCCCGACCTTGGAAATCTTGGGATCGAAGGTCGAAATGCCGAACACCATGGAATTCGCCGGCTTGCACTTGGCAAGAAAAGTGACGTCGGAGTACTTGGACCAGTCGACCAGGGCCGGCCGGCTTTTCGCATCGTGCATCGCCATGCCGGCGGAAGCGAAGGGGTATTTGCCGACTTCGGTCAGCTTGAACTCGACGCGCAATTGCTCGCGCTGGCGGTCGGGAATACGAACGGTCGACGTGCCGCCAATTTCCACATCCGAATTCGTTATGTAGTGCCAGCCTGCCCCGGGCCTGGACGTTGCCAGCAGCGGGACCGACAAGTAGCTCTTGTAGATCATGAAAATGGCCAGCAATGCGTCCGCAATGACCAGGCCGATCAGCGCCAGAAGCGCTTTTTTGAAAAACTGTTGCATTGTCTAAGGATGGTTGAACTGTCTCTCTGCAACACCTCTTGCCGGGCTTGCTCGTTGCATCATAACAGTTCAACCAGTGAAAGGGGGGCACGTTCGCCCCGCCCGCCCTAGCGTGCCGGTTGCAGTGGCTTGCCGTTCACATCATAGGCGGCAGCCTCCAGGTGCACGACCGTGCTGAGCGCCTTGTTGTCGTCCGCCTCGGCCGCGTCGGCCGCCAGGATCAGCTTGTAGTCGCCCTTGGCGACTTTCCAGGTCTTGCTGGCCGAGTCGTACATGGCCAGCAGGCGCGGATCGACCGTGACCGAAGCCCTGGCTTCGGCGCCCGGCTGCAGGTCGACCTTCTGGAAACCGGCCAGGCGCTTGGGCGCTTCCCACTTTGCCTTCAGCGGCGCGACATAGACCTGGGCCACTTCCTTGCCGGCGCGCCGGCCGGTGTTCTTCACCGTGAACGAGGCTTGCAGCACGCCGCCCTTCACGCCGGCGGACAGGCCGGAAAAGCCGAACTCGGTGTAGGAGAGGCCGTGGCCGAACGGGAACAGCGGTTTCAGGCCTTTCTGGTCGAACCATTTGTAGCCGACTGCTGCGCCTTCGCGGTAGCTGACCTCGAAACGCCTGTTCTCCACTTCCGGATAGCCGTCCAGCGCAGGACGCGGCAACTGCGCCTCCGAAGCCGGGAAAGTAGCCGGCAGGTGGCCGGAAGGATTGGCTTCACCGAACAGCACGCTGGCAATCGCTTCGCCGCCGCTGGTGCCGGGATACCAGGCTTCCAGCACCGCCGGCACCTTCGGCAGCCACGGCATGGTCACCGGACCGCCGGTCTCCAGCACCACCACGGTTTTCGGGTTGGCCGCGGCCACCGCAGCAATCAGTTCATCCTGCTTGTTCGGCAGCGACAGGTTCGGCACGTCGAAGGCTTCGCCGGTCCACTGGGTGGCGAACAGCAGCACCACGTCGCTTTCCTGCGCCAGCCTGGCGGCTGCGGCCTTGTCGGCGCCGTCGTTGAAGGAAACGGTCGCCGACGGCAGGCGTTTCTGGATCGCCTTCAGAGGCGAGGACGGGTAGACCATGACCGGGCCCGGCCAGGTCTTCGGTTCCATGCCCGGCACCGCATTGCCGCCGGCCGGGTACACCAGCGACGAGCCGCCGCCCGCCAGCACGCCTTTGTCGGCATAGCCGCCGATCACCGCTACGCGCTTGACGGATTTATCCAGCGGCAGCACCGCCCCGCTGTTTTTCAGCAGTACCATGCCCTCCTGCGAGTCCTTGAGCGACACCGCGGCATGGGCATTGAAGTCGATCTTGTCCGGTTCAGCCTTCACCGGGTGGTCCACCACGCCGTGCTCGAACATGGCGTGCAGCACGCGGCGCGCCATGTCGTCCAGGCGGGCTTGCGGCACCCAGCCGTTCATCACGGCTTCTTTCAGCGGCGGGCCAAAATAGTCGGCCAGGTCGAACGGCATGCCGGATTGCTGGTCCAGGCCCGCATTGGCGGCCGGGATCGTGCTGTGGGTCGCGCCCCAGTCCGACATCACCCAGCCCTTGAAGCCCCAGTCCTTTTTCAGCACTTCGGTCAGCAGGTAGGTGTTTTCGCAGGCATACACACCGTTGACGCGGTTGTAGGAGCACATGACGGCGCCGGGATTGCCCTCCTCCTTGGCGATCTGCAGGGCCAGCAGGTCCGACATGCGGGCCGACTGGTCGTCGATCTTCACGTCCAGCGTGGTGCGGCCGGTTTCCTGGTCGTTCAGGGCGAAGTGCTTCAGGGTGGAAACCACGCGCTGCGACTGGATGCCCTTGATCTGGGCGCCGACCATCTTGCCGGCCAGGAGCGGATCTTCGCCGCCATACTCGAAATTGCGGCCGTTGCGCGGGTCGCGCATCAGGTTCACACCGCCGGCCAGCAATACGTTGAAGCCGTAGCCGCGCGCCTCGGCCCCGATCATGGCGCCGCCGGCGTAGGCGGTCTGCACATCCCAGGTGGCGGCAGTATTCAGGCCAGACGGCAGCGCGGTACCCGGACGCGCGTGCGGGCCGGCCTGGCTCGCCACGCCGATGCCGGCATCGGTCTCCCACAGGTTGGGAATGCCCAGGCGCGGCACGCCGTACACGAAGCCGGCCGATTGCACGTGGGATTCCTCGGGGCGCTTGTACTTCTTGTGCTCCATGTCCGCGCCCATGTAACCGAAGACCAGCTTCAGTTTTTCATCCAGCGTCATTTCCTTCACAGCCAGGCTGGCGCGTTCCGCCGCGCCCAGCTGCGTATTCATCCAGGGTTTGCCATCAGGCGCGGCCAGCGCGGTCCCGCAGCACATTGCCACTGCGGCGGACAGGAGACTGATCGTTTTCTTCAATTTCATCGCTTCCTCGAAAAAAGGGGCGGCTTTGGCCGCCCCGAAAACTACCGGAAAAGGTAGAGGAGACTACAGGTTACAGCATCGGCTGAACGCTCGCCTGGCCTTGGCCTGCCGGACGTTCAAACAAGGTTCGCGACAGCCAGGCGCGCAGCGGCCTGTCGTACCAGCGCGATAGCGCCAGTGCAAACAGGGTCACGCCGCAGTAGATCGCAACGATGGCTATCGACAGCTCGGTCCTGGACGGGTGCGTCGACCAGTTCCAGTGCGCAAAAACATAAATAAACGGGTAATGCACAATGTAGACAGGGTAGGACAGCTCGCCCACCAGGCGCGTCACCATCCCGGCACGGCCTTCCGGTTGACGCGAGCCGGCGCCGGCCGCCAGCACCAGGGGAAAGACCACGATCACGGCCAGCGCCTCAAACAGCCAGTTGGCCGCGCCGAAGCCGGGCGCCGCAAACACCAGCAACAGCAGCAGCGACAATGCAATGAACGGGCTTGGCAGCGCCATGCGCAGCCGCATGCGGTAGACCAGCAAGCCAAGCAGGAAGGAGCAAGCCAGGCGCACCGGCGCCACCCAGAAGTGGTCCCAGCCCCAGCCAAAGCCCAGGTTCCCGAATTTTTTCGCGGTCCACAGCAGTGCCCCCGCACTGGCCACGCACAGGACAATGTGCAGGCGGCGCCCCAGGCGTGCCGCAAACAGCCCGAACAGGATATTCGCGATGTACTCCTGGAACAGGGTCCAAGACGGGCCGTTGACCGGGTGCGTCTCGCCGAAATAATTGGGCAGGGTCGCCGCTGGCAACAGCAGCAGGCCAAGCAAAAACGTCAGCGCCAGGCGGCCCGGCGACAGCGCCACGCCCACCTGTTGGGCATCGCCGACGAACGGGTCCAGCAGGTAGCCAAGCAGGCCCACCGCCATCGCCACCACCACCATCGGATGCAGCCGGACCAGGCGCCGCGCAAAGAATTGCGCCGGCGCCAGGCCGCGGCCATCGTAGGCATGGCCCAACACGAAACCGGACAACGCGAAGAAGAAGTCCACTGCAAGATGCGTATGCCGCATCGGATTCCGCTCCAGGCTTGGCACCAGCATCTCCAGGATGTGGAAGGCGAACACGCTGAAAGCAGCGGTACCGCGCAAGCCGTCCAGTACGTGGTAGTGCGATTTCATCTTGCGGCGTTCACAATGGTGCTGATCACGTCAGGAAAGGCTTGCGCACCGGTGCTGCGGTTGAAAAGGCCCATCTGATGGTTGTCGGCGTAGCCGTTATCCCAGTACATCGGCACGATGCCGCGCGTAAAGGATGCACGGGTAATGTACTGGTCCCACAGCTTGCGGTAAGTTCCGGCCGGATCGTATTCGGTGCGCAGGATGGCGGCATACTCGCCCATCAGCACCGGCACGCCCTTGTCGATAAAGCCGGTTTTCATCTTCTGGAACTGGCCATCGGTGTAGGATTCGTTGGCCCATCCCGACGGGTTGGCGGCCTGGCCCCACTTCCACGAAGAGCTGTTGGCGTCCAGCGTGAAGTCGTACGGATCGTAGTAATGGATCTCCATCATCATGCGGTTGGCCACCCAGTCGCTTGGCATGGTCGCATTGCAGCTGATGGAGTTATCGATGTTGGTGTTGAATGCCTGCACCACGAGGTGGCGGTTGCTGTTGTTGCCGCCGGTAGCCCGCACTGCGGAAATGAAGGCCTGGTTGAAACCCTTCTGCACGTCGCAGTATTCGGTAGTCGGAGGGTTGTAGTTACCGTCAACCATGACTTCATTGGTGCCGGCGAACAGCAGGGTGTCGTCGTGGTTTTTGAAGTTGTTGGCGATCTGGGTCCAGAACTTGGTCAGCCGCGCATTGGCCACGCCTTGCTGGGCATAGGTCGGCTGCATCCAGCCGCCGTCCCAGTGGATATTGATCATGGTGACCAGCCCCGCGTTATGGGCATAGTTGACCACTTCCGTCACGCGTTCCATCCATTGCGGGCTGATGTTGTCGTTGGCGTCGGCATACTGTTTCCACGCAACCGGAATACGCACGCTCTTGAAACCTGCCGCCTTGATGCTGTTGAACAGGGCCTGGCTGGCCTTCGGGTTGCCCCATGCCGTTTCGTTGAAATTGGTGCTGCCCCAGACGTAGGAACCGGTCGCTTCCAGCGAGTTGCCCAGGTTCCATCCCGGCGCCATCTGCCCCGACATCTGCATGCTCGTCATATTGCGCATCACGCCTACGCGCACCGCGTGCGCCGTACCCGAGTTGAAGCTGCCGCCGCCTGCGCTGAACTTGACCCAGTACCAATAGACCGTCCCCGGGCTTGCACTGCTGTCGGTGTAGCTGGTTGCGGTCTTGCCCAGCACCGCCAGCCGGCTGCGCCCATTCGGATCGCTGTCGGTGTCGCGATACACCTGCAGGCCGCTCACGCTGCCGCTGACAGTCCAGCTCAAACGCACGTCGCTACCGGTACCGCTGGCGCTCAGGCAGACGGTGGCGCCGCCGCCGCTGCCGCAATTCTGCGCCTGCGCAAACGGCGCCGCACACAGCGCCAATGACAGAACGGTCTTGATCAACACAGGCTTCATTGTTCTACCTTTCCTTGAAGGTGCCCGCACGGCGTCTCCTCCGTGGGTGGGCGGTTGGGAGTGTTGGCAACCAGCTTTCTTATAGGACGCATTGTGGAAGCTGCAACCCGGCGCCGCAATTGCAAAAACCGCCAATGCGGAATATGAAATTGCACAGCCTCCATGCAAGCCATTGCCCGCACAGCCAGTCGCTATGCACAATGGGGCACTGTCAAAAAACCAAGGAATAATCGATGCTGAAACGCACCCTGCTCGCGAGCGCACTATCCTGCGCCCTCGCTGCTGCCACCGGCGCCATGGCGGCCGACAGAGCGCCCGCCACGGCCGTTCCGCCACTGCAGACCATCCTGTACGGCGCCGCCTACTACCATGAATACATGCCTTCGGAGCGCCTGGAAAAGGACGTGCAAATGATGAAGGCCGCGGGCTTCAACGTGGTGCGCCTGGGTGAATCGACCTGGAGCCTGTGGGAGCCCGAGGATGGCCGCTTCGAATACGCCTGGATGGACCGCGTGGTCGACGCCATGGGCAAGGCCGGCATCAAGGTCATCATGGGCACGCCCACCTACTCCATTCCAGCCTGGATGGCCAGGCAGAACCCCGAAATCCTGGCCCGCAAGTTCAATGGCGCACAGAATATGTACGGCATGCGCCAGAACATGAACACCGATTCGGCCGCCTACCGCTTCTACGCGGAGCGCCTGATCCGCAAGATCGTCAGCCGCTACAAGGACAACCCGAACGTCATCGGTTGGCAAGTCGACAACGAGACCGGCAGCTATGGCGCGGCCAATGAGGATGTCTTTGTACGCTTCCAGCACCACCTTGAGAAGAAATTCGGCACGCCGGAGAACCTGAGCAAAGCCTGGTTCCTGAACTACTGGGGCCAGGACCTGCATTCCTGGACCGACTTGCCGCGCCCGGACGGCGCCCAGAGCACGGGCTACAAGCTGGAATGGTCGCGCTGGGGCCAGATGCGCGTAACCAACTTCCTGCACTGGCAAGCCAGGCTGGTGCGCGAGAACGCTTCGCCGCGCCAGTTCGTCACGCACGATTTTGCCGGCTCGATGCACGCCGACGTCAACGAGGAAGCCGTGTCGGCCGCCCTCGACATGCCGGCCGTGAACATCTATCACTGGGGCCAGCGCGAGTACTATAATGGCGCCGAGCAGACCTTGCAGGCTGATTTCACCCGCTCGCTCAAGCGCAACAACTTCCTGGTCACGGAAACCAATGCCCAGTCGACCGACTGGAGCTCCTCATTCCAGTACCCGCCGTATGACGGACAGTTCCGTGAAGACGTCTACACCCACCTGTCCAACGGCTCCAACATGGTCGAATACTGGCACTGGTCCTCGATCCATGCCAACCAGGAGACCTACTGGAAAGGGGTGCTCTCGCATGACCTCGAACCCAACCGCGCCTACGCCGAAATCAGCCACACGGGACGCGAGCTGCAGAAGATCGGCCCGCGCCTGGTGAACCTGAAGCTGCAGAACGACGTTGCCATCCTTTGGAGCCGCGACTCGCTGAATGCGCTGAACGACATGCCGTTCGCGAAGAATTCGCAATGGGGCGGCGACGGCAGCAAGGCTGATTACGGCAGCCTGGTAAGGCAGATGCACCGCGCACTGTACGACATGAACGTCGGCACCGATTTCGTCTTCCCTGAAGTGCAGGACTTCTCGCAATACAAGCTGCTGATCGTCCCGGCCCTGTACGTGGCCGACGATGCGCTGCTGAAGCGCATTTCGGAGTACATCCGCAAAGGCGGCCATGTGGTGATGACTTTCAAGAGCGGTTTCACCAACGAGAATACGGCGGTGCGCTGGACCATGGCGCCCGGGCCGCTGCGCGAAGCGCTGGGTTTCCACTACCAGGAGTTCTCCAATCTCGCGCAACCGCTGACGCTGAAAGGCGATCCATACAATGCCGGCGGCGACAACAAGGTGCAGTACTGGGCCGAGTTCCTGCAACTTGATACCGCCAAAGCCCTGGCCTACTACGACCACCACTTCTTCGGCCGCTGGCCGGCCATCACGCAGAACCAGTACGGCGCCGGCAAGGTGACCTATGAAGGCACCTACCTGTCTGACAAGCTGCAGAAGGCAGTGCTGCAGGCGGCGGTGCGGGAGGCCGGCCTGGCCGGTCCCGACCAGCAGTTGCCGCCGCAGGTCCACACGCGCAAGGGCGTCAACGATTTCGGCCGCAACGTGCGCTACTACTTCAATTATTCCGCAGCGCCGGTCAACTTCAAGTACCAGTACAAGCCCGGCGCCGACCTGCTGACGTCGCGCCAGGTGAAGGCGGACGACACACTGTATCTCGGTCCATGGGACCTGGCGATCGTGGAAGAAGGCCGCTGACCTAGCGGGCCCGGGCCGGGGACGGCGCGGCCAGCAGCCGTGCAATCCCGCTCACCAGCTCCGCCCCGTCCCCATACAGTGCCGCCCCGCTCACGATGTATTCGCCCTCCCCGCCTTGCAGCAGCAAGACAGGCACGCCGTTCACGCCCGCACGACGCATCAGGTCCCGTGTTGCATTGATGCGGGCCGTGGCCTGTAGCGCCAGTTCGGCGTCATGCTCAAGGCGGCCGGCAAGTTCGATGGCGTCGAGACCTGCGACCTGGCGGGCGCATTCCGCCGCCACAACCATGGCGTTCGAAGTGTCCAGGCCGTCAACGTAGCGCGCCCACTGCAAACGGCGCAGCACCAAGGGTTCAAGCAGCGGGTCAAGCGCATGGATTGCCGTCAGGGCGCGGTTCATTGCGCCGGAGTCGAAGCGCGTGCCCGGGCCTTGCAGGATGTTGCGCTGGTAGGCGGCGCTGAACGGTTGGCCGGTCATGGCCTCGATGCGCTGGTCGTTGCTCCAGGCATGGTGCGCCCATTCCGGCGTCATGACGCGTGCGCCCGCATCGGAAAACAGGCCGCTGGGCATCAGCTCCAGCAGGTCCGGATACGCTTCGGACAGGGCTTCCAACGCAAGCGCGCTGGCATAGCACCAGCCGCAGAGCGGATCAAATATGTATTTCAACCTGGCAGATTGCATTGCGGTGCTTCCTTGAAGATGGAGCACCGATTCTATTCGCGCAAGGCGCGCGGATATATGAACTTCTGGTACACAGTCTGTTGCACAGGGCGGGCGAATCGCCCGGTCCCAGCTGCTAACGGAAAAGCAGTTTGGAAAAGTGGGCCAGGTTCTCTGCCCAGCTTTCCCTCACGTGCGCAAACTCGTCCACATGCCAGACGTGCCTGACCCCGTGCTGCCGCAGGTAGCGGTGCAAGCCCTGCGAGGTCCCGATCAGGCCGTCCTTCTTGCCGCACGAGAGGTAGAGCAGTTGAAGGCGGCGCGCCACCGCGGCGGGATCGGGCAGCAATTCAGTGCCGGCCCGCGTGTTCGGCGCCGAAGAAAAACCGCCAACCCAGGCGAACGTATCGAGATGGCCAAGGCCGAAATTCAGGGCCTGGCCACCGCCCATCGACAGTCCGGCAATTGCGCGCTTGCCGCGTTCCGCCATGGTCGGATAGGCGCCATCGATGGCAGGAATCAAGGATTCAAGCAGGTCGCGCTCGAACTGCGCAAAGCCGGCGAGATGCTCCGGCGTGAAGGTTTTCTCCGCAGGCGGCACGCGGTCATCCGCCAGCGCACGGCCATTCGGCATCACCACGATCATCGGCACCACGGCACCATCGGCCAGCAGGTTGTCGAGGATGACATTGGCGCGCACGTACCCACGCCATTCGTCCTGGTTGCCGCCGATCCCGTGCAACAGATAGTGCACGGGGTAACGCTGTTTCCCGGAATAACCGGGCGGCAGGTAGACGCGCGCCTTGCGCCGCGTGCCAGTCACCGCCGACGCGTAGCTGAACTCCACGACGTCCCCGCGCGCAATGCCTGAGCGCTCGTCATCGAATCCAGCTGGCGGGGCCGGGAAAGCGGCAACGTCGTCCGTCGCCAGTGCGATGCCTGGCTTGGCTGTACCGCGCAGTTCCGGATCGTCGGAGGCCTGCGCTGCATGCAGCGTGCGCACCGCCGCCTCGCCTGCCAGGGCGCCCACTGCGGAGGCAAGGAAGAACCGGCGCTTCATGGGCGCGCCGCCTTCCCAAGCAAGCGTTCGATATCGGGGCGGATCGCATCGGCCAGGATGCCGTAGCCCTTCTCGGAAAAATGCAACAGGTCCGGCTGCAGTTCCCTCGACAAGACGCCATCGGCATCCATGAATCGCGATCCGTAATCATGGAAGAAGATCGTCTTGCCATCGTCCATTGTCCTGATTTTCTGGTTCAGCGCCAGGATGCGGCGGCGTTCGTCCGAATCCGGTGCACCTTCCGGCAGCACGGCGTTGAGCAGGATACGCGCCGCCGGGTACTGCGCGCGCAGCCTTGCCACGACAAGCAGGATGCCGCTGAACACGTCGTCGGCGCGCTCCTTGCAAAGGTTGATGTTGTTCACGCCGATCATCAGGACCACCAGCTTGGGCTTGATGCCGGCGATTGCAGGCTCCTGCAAGCGCCACAGCACATTGCCGGTGTGGTCACCACCGATGCCGAAGTTGGCGGCTTTCAGGCTGCCGAAATTGCGTTCCCACAGCGGCTTGGGCCACATCTCCGTCAATGAATCGCCAAGGAACATCACGTCGATGTCGCCCTTCGCCGCCCGCACCACCTGCTCGGCATGCATCTGGCGCCAGCGCTCAACAGACATCCAGGGATACTCGACCGCGCGCGGCGCCGCCGTGGTGGCGCATGCGGCCGCGAAGGCGGCTTGCGAAGCGCTGGCGCACAACACAAGCGCCCCGGCGAAGCATGCCATCGTCTTTGATTTGTTCACGTGCCTACTCCGTTAGCAGTTTTTGCAGGATCGGTTCCATGCTGCGCGCCCATATTTCGTATCCCTTCTCCTCTGGATGCAACAGGTCCGGCATCACCTCGCGCGACAGCGTGCCGTCGGGATTCAGGAAGGATGCATTGAGGTTGGCAAAGAATACGTGGCGTCCATCGGCAAATCCGGCGATACGGGTGTTCACTTTGTCGTTCAGCCGCCGCAGGAACGCAGCCGGTTGCTCTTCGCGCGGGAACACCGCAAGCAGAAGTACCTTCGACTCAGGCAAACGCTTGCGCAAATCATCGATGATGGCTTTGATGCCGGCCGCAGTCGCCTCGGGCTCGTCATTGCGGTCGCCGGTGTTATTGGTGCCGATCATCAGCACCGCCACCTTCGGCGCCAGTCCATCGACCTCCCCGTGCTGCAAGCGCCATAGCACATTCTCCGTGTGGTCGCCGCCGAAGCCGAGGGCCACCGCATCGTAGTTCGCATAGTAGCGCTGCCACACCCGCTTGCCGGCCTTTTCCCAGCCTTCCGTGATCGAGTCGCCGATGAAGACCACTTGCGGATTCTTCCCGGCCTCTTTCAGTTTGTGGTTTTCTTCGAGTTTCAACTGGTGACGCGGCAGCCAGTGGGGCAAGGCCCAGGCATGGGACAGCGGCTCCGGTGTCACAGCCTGCGTTCGGTAATCCGGGCAGGCCGCATTCGGCTCGCCTCCCTTGACGAATTTGACGTTGGCCACGGCGACCTGGCCGCTGCCGTTCGCCTCCAGCGCAAACGGAACCGGCACCTTGCCAAAGTCATCGTTGGCCCGCGCAAAGCAGGCCAGCGAGAACGACAGATGCTGCCAGCCCTTGCCCTGCATGCTGCGCGCCGCCGCTACGAAAGGCAGCTTGCGGTAGCACTCCTGGCCGCAGCGCATGCTGAAATAGATGCCGCCCTGGTCCAGGTCCAGCACGTTGAGGTCGAATTCCAGCGTACCGCCTGCTGCGTAGGCCCGCAAATCCAGCGCCGACGCGCCATCGAACCGCAGGCCTGCAAACCAGGCGTCCTTCCATAGCAAGGTGAGTGCCTGGGGCACGCCTGCCACTTCGCCTGAGTGCGCCCCCACCGAACCGCCGGGCACCTGCGAATTCGCTGGCTTGGGAATCGTGACGGCATCACCTTGCAGTACCTGCCCGGGCCCCTCGAACCCCGCGATGGTGACACGCCAGGACGGCAAGGTGCTGGCGCCGTGGAGGATAAGTTCGCGCTCAGCGGCAAGCGTCGCCCCGGATGCCGCGGCCAGGGTGAGGCCTGCGAATAGGTGCATGAAATTCCTCATCACCTGATTTTGCAGCCGTGGTACAGGCCGGGCAATTACGAAATCCGCCAGGCTGGTGAACGAAATTCAGTAGGCCAGGTCCGCTGTTTTCTTCGTCCCACGTCACCAGGACCCCTTTCGAATAGGCGGAAATATAACGGCGTTTAGCAAATTTCATAATTGCCACATGGAAACATATCAGGCAAGATGCCGACCTTTAGAATTGCGCAGGACAACGAAATGAACAAGCCAAGCAATCCCGCCCTCCTCGGCATCATCATGCTGCCGCTTGCCCTGGCAGCATGCGGTGGTGGGAGGGGTGTGCCAGGCAATCCGGCCAATGATGCGGCAGTGCCATCCAACGCGGTCACGGTAACACCGCCCAACGGAAATCCCGCCACGCCGTCCACCGGGAATACCGCCCCGCCCACAGCGGATACGACGGCGCCGCCCACTGACGGCAATACCGCTCCGCCAGCCTCCGGCGGCACAACCACGCCATCCTCGCCCAATACCGGCGCCTATGCCTGGTCGACGGCGCTGTTCGGCGCCGGCGGCTACATTACCGGCATCGTCTATCATCCGTCAGTCCAGGGACTGGCCTACATCCGCACCGACGTTGGCGGCGTATATCGGCGCGACCCAGGCAGTTCGACATGGATCCCGCTCAATGACGACCTGAATCGCGACGACAACCAGCTAAATGGCGGCGAATCGATCGCCCTCGATCCGAACAACCCGCAACAACTCTATGTGGCCGCCGGCATGTACCTGCCGTCGTGGGGCAGAAATGCCGCCATCCTGCGCTCCAGCGACCGCGGCGCCACATGGTCGCGCACCGAACTGCCGATCCGCCTGGGCGGCAACTCCGACGGCCGTGGCACCGGCGAACGGCTGCAGGTGGACCCGAACAAAGGCTCGATCCTGTTCCTCGGCACCAACCAGGATGGCCTGTACAAATCGACAGATTCCGGCGTGACCTGGTCGCAGGTCCCCGGCTTCCCGACCACTGCCGGCACCACTTTCGTCCTGTTCGACAAGGCCAGCGGCAGCAACGGCATCGCCAGCAAGACCCTGTACGTCGGCGTCGCAGCGACCAGCGGCGAGACGCTGTACCGCTCGACCGACGGCGGCACGACCTGGGCGCCGGTACCTGGCGGCCCGGCCGGCCTGATGCCGGTGCAAGGCGCCTTGGATGGCAGCGGTCGCCTGGTGCTGACCTACGCCAATGGCCTGGGCCCGAACGGCATCACTGCCGGTGCCGTCTACAAATTGACGACGGCGAACAATACCTGGGCCAATATCACGCCTGCTGCGCCGACCGCTTCCTGGCAGTTCGGCTATGGCGGCCTGGCGCTCGATGTCCGCAATCCCAATACCATCGTGGTCTCGACCATCGACCGCTGGTCTACCGGCGATGACCTGTACAAGTCCACCGACGGCGGCGCCACCTGGACCGGGCTTAACGCCATCAGCACGCACGCGGCGCCCGGATATCCCTGGATGACGGCGTATTACGGCGGCTCGCTGGCGGGCAAGATGGGACACTGGATCAGCGACGTCGACATCGACCCGTTCAACTCCAACAACATCATGTACAACACCGGCTACGGCCTGTGGGAGAGCAACAACCTGGGCAGCGCAAGCGTGGCATGGGGCTTCAATGTCAACGGCATCGAAGAAAGCGGCCTGTATTCTCCGCTGGTTTCCCCGAGCAGCGGCGCGCACCTGTTCACCGCGCTTGGCGACATGGCCGGGGCTCGCTACGACACCAACTTCAACGGCATCAGCGGCTACTACAGCAGCCCGAATAACTCCAATTACAGCGTCGATGTAGCGGACCTCAACACCAATGTGGTGGCGCGCACAACCGCCAACAACCGTGCGCTCATGCTCTCATCGGATAATGGCGTTACCTGGCGCCAGGCGGCCAGCGTCGCCGGTTACGATGCCGGCCGCGTTGCGGTATCGGCTGCCGGCAGCGCCCTGCTATGGGTTCCGGGTGGGCTTTCGGCCCTCTATTCGACCGATGGCGGTGCAAGCTGGAACGGCTCGACCGGCTATCCGGTAACGGGCGCGGTCGATTCCGGCAGCTTCTTCAATCCGGTTGCCGACAAGGTCGCCAACGGCTACTTCTATACCTATGACTTCTCCAAGGGAACCATCCTGGAGAGCGCCAACAATGGCAAGGACTTCACGGCCATTTTCCAGGGCCTGGACATCCTGCCGTCGTATTCCTCCCAGCACCAGTTGGCCTCCGTCCCGGGCAGCGTGCGCCGAGACCTGTGGCTGGCGACGCCGAACGGCCTGTGGCACATCAATGGTGCGAGCGCCGCGCCGGCGAAGATCGCCAACGTGCAGGCGGCGTACGGTGTAGGTTTCGGCAAGGCTGCAGCCGGCAAGACTTATCCAGCCGTCTACATCTCCGCCAAAATCAACAATGTGTACGGCATTTACCAGTCGCTCGACGGCGGCGCCACGTGGGCCAGGATCAACGACGACAAGCACCAGTGGGGCGGCGTCAACTATGTAACCGGCGATATGCGCATCTTCGGCCGGGTCTACATCGGCGCCAACCGCGGCGGCGTGATCGTCGGCGACCTGCAATAGCAACGGGCTCGCGCCCTTGAGGTACCATGCGACCGGCTTGATATACAGCGCAACGCGCATCAAGGATATCCGGGCCAGGGGTTATTTGACCAAGTCCTGCAGGTACCGGTCGTAGGTTCCGTCTTTTTTCATTTCGGCCAGGCCGGCGTTGAACCTGGCGGCAAGCGTGGCCGAGCCGGCCAGGCGACGGGGAAAGCGCAGGTGCCCTTCGGTCACGCGCAACGGCCGCTGTTCGGTGACGAACAGCTCCCTGGTACCGGGCGGGAAGGCCTCCGGGTTTGCAAGCAGCATCCATCCCGACACTTCTTCCATCGGAAAGGCATCGATCCGCCCGGCCAGCACCTTCTTGAAATTCAGTTCGTCGTGCGACGCCACTTCGACATTGATTTTCCCTGACCTCGCCATTTTCCAGAACTCACTGGTATAGGTGTAACCCAGCGTGGCACCGAACTTCCGGCCGCGCAGGTCGGCCAGCGTTCGCCATTTGGGAAGCGGCCGCTCCTTCAGGCGAAACAGAAGCTCGCGATGGTTGGAAATTGGATCGCTGACCAGGAAATCGGCTTCCGGCCCGAGCCCGGTAAACCAGAACGAGCTGGCGGCATAGCGTCCCAGCCTTGTTTCGGCTTCGACGCGCTTCCAGGGCAGGTAGACGAAATTGACCTGGATGCCCTCGCGCGCAAACGCTTCGGCCACGACGCGATTGACGAAGCCTCCATGCTTCTCTTTTTCAGAGGTCCAGGGCGGAAACTCACCAGTGGCAATGGTGATCGCTTCTGCCTGAGCCCATCCGGACGAGAAAAGGCAACCGGCAAGAAAAATGCCCAGTGCCGCCAGACGCATGTCCCCTCCCGTATCGCTATTCGTGCCAATCCCATAATTATAGGCAGTTGGCAGGAAGCGGGACGCATCCCCTGCAAGCGCTCAATCCATGTGGAATACGGGACGCATCATCGCCCAGTGTTCGCCATCGGCGCGGCTGGCAAGCGGCTCCTGGCAAGGCCCGCAGAACGTCCACCAGCGCCGGGTTTCGGGGTCGGCCGCGATAGTGCGCATATCCGCCTCAAAGTCAGTGCCGTGGTACTCCCAGTAGCCGAACAGCAGGTTCTCCGGCTCCCGCAGGAAAATTGTGTAATTGCGCACATTGGCGGCAGATAGCTTCGCCAGCACGGCCGGCCACACAGCGGCATGCAAGGCCCTGTACTCATCGATCTTCCCGGCTTTGATCCCGATTACCATGCCCATGCGTTCCATTGTCCATCCCCAACTCTTTTGAAAAACCCAGTGTATCGTATATATTCAATACCTTCAATGAGCAGGTAAAATAGCTTCATGGCCAAACTTCCAATCACTACCCGGCGCAGCATCAACCTCCTGCTGGACCACGTTTCCAGGAACCTGAAGGTCGGCGACGCCCTGCCCACTGAAATGCGCATGACAGAAATCGTCGAGAGCAGCCGCACCGTAGTGCGCAGCGCCCTGGCTTATTTCGCGGAGCATGGGTTGATCGCCGGCATGAAGGAACGGCACCTGTTGCGCAAGCCAAAGGCTGCCGACTACTTCGACGTGGCGGAATTGCACAGCGCCACCGAGCAACTGCAGCAAATCCTGATGGAGCGCATTTACGAGCGCGACCTGCCGCCTGGTGCCGAGTTCACCGAGGTCGAGTTGTCGCGCGCAGCCGGCGTCAGCACGATCGCCGTGCGCGAGTTCCTGATCGGTTTTTCACGCAATGGCCTGATCGAAAAAACCCCGCGCGGCAGCTGGCGCCTATGCGCCTTCGACACCAAGTACGCCGAAGAACTGGGCGAAGTGCGCGAAATGTTCGAGCTGAAGGCCATTGAACGCATTGCCGCCCTGCCGCCGGGCGATCCGGCATTCGGCCGCCTGAAAGAGCTGCTGGCGCGTCACGAAGCCCTGGGCAAGGGATCAGCCGAGAGCCACGCTGAATTCCCCGCGCTCGACCGCGAGTTCCATACCTTCCTGATCAGCCTCCTGGACAACCGCTTCGCGGAAGGCCTGAACGAAGCGGTGTCAATGGTGTACCACTACCACTACCAGTGGGACAAGCGCGACGAGCTGCCGCGCAACCAGTACGCAGTGCAGGAGCACCTGGCCATCCTGCGGCCGCTGGTCAAAGGCGACGTAACGGCGGCGCTGGCGGCCATGCGCACCCACCTGCACTCTTCCCGCTCCACCATGCTCAACGCCCTGCACTACCGGGAAAACATGGCGCAGCAGGATTGAGCGCGCGGCGCGTCAGGCGTTCAGCTTGATGAAACCGCCGTCGATCGGATAGTCGCTGCCGGTGATGAACAAGGCTTGCTCGCTGCACAGGTACAAGGCAAGGGCCGCCACCTCGTCGGGACGCGCCATGCGCCCGATCGGCTGGGTTTGCGACAGCCGTTCGAACATTTCCGCTTCCCTGCCAGGATAATTCTTCGCCAGGAAACCGTCGACGAAGGGCGTATGCACACGCCCCGGCGAAATCGAGTTGCAACGGATGCCGTCCTGCAGGTAGTCCTTGGCCACCGACAGCGTCATTGCCATCAGCGCGCCCTTGGCTGCCGAATAGGCAAACCGCTCCGGCACCGCCACCCAGGCCGCTACCGACGCCATGTTGAGGATCACGCCGCCGCCGTTTTCCTTCAGCAGCGGGATGGCGGCATGCAGGCAGTTGTAGGCGCCCTTCACGTTGACGCTCATCACCCGGTCGAAGTCTTCCTCGGCGGTGTTGTCGGCCTTGCCCACGTGCGCGATGCCGGCATTGTTGACCAGGATGCCAAGCGGGCCGATCGCGCCCAGGCAGGCATGCACGTCGGCCTGGCGCGTCACATCGCAGGCGTGCGCCGTAGCCCGGCCGCCCTCTTCCTGGATTTCGCGCGCCACCTGCGCGCAGGCGGCTTCGCTGATATCAAGGAGGTGAACTTCCGCGCCGCGCTGCGCGAACAGCATGGCAATGGCTTTGCCGATCCCGCTGCCGCCGCCAGTGATGACTGCCTTCTTGCCGGTCAATTCAAACATGCTTCTACACTCCCTGTGGATGTGATGGTGGCTGCCGCGCGTGCTTCCTTCAGTTCGGCACGTGCAAACCAGGCGATCACCATGAAGCACAGCAACGGTGCGGCATAGCCGTATTGCAGGTTTTGCGTGGCGTCGCTGATGAAGCCGAACAGCAGCGGCAGTACCGCGCCGCCGACGATGGCCATGATAATCAGGCTGCTGCCCATTTCGGTGTCGGCGCCGGCATTACGGATGCCGAGTGAGAAAATGGTGGGGAACATGATGGACATGAAGAACGCAATGCCGATCACCGCGCCCAGGCTCGCCAGGCCGCCGGAGACCATAGCCACGACCGACAGCGCCATGCTGGCCAGCGCATAGGCCAGCAGCAGGCGCGCCGGTGTGAAGAACCGCATCAGCCAGGTGCCGGCGAAGCGGCCGACCACGAAGGCCGCGCCGCAACCCCAGCCCAGGTAGTCTGCCGCCTGGACCTGGGTAATGCCGGCCGACTTCACCGCGTACAGGATGAAGAAGCTGAATACGCAGACCTGGGCGCCGACATAAAAGAACTGGGCAAGCACGGCGCGCCGGATCGATGGCCGCTGCAAGGCTCGCAGGATGGCGCCGTTGCCGGGCGCCCCCTGCGCGCGCTCGCCGGCGCCGGCGCCGGCGGCCGGCAGTTTGAGGAAATAGAACACCAGCGCGATCGCCATGATGACCAGCGCGATGCAGATGTAGGGTGCCTTGACGCTGGCCGCTTCCGCCGCCAGCGCAGCCTGGCGCGCGCTGTCGGACATGGCTTGCAGTTGCTCTTCGCTGCTGCCGCCGGCCAGGATGACACGGGCGCCGACAATCGGCGCCAGCGTGGCGGCCAGGCCATTGAACGATTGCGCCAGGTTGAGACGCTGCGTAGCTTTTTCAGCTGGTCCGAGCAGCGTGATATAGGGATTGGCGGCCGTTTCCAGGACAGTCAGGCCGCAAGCGATGATAAACAGCGCGCCGAGGAAGAAGGCATAGCGCTGCGTCTGGGCGGCAGGCACGAACAGCAGCGCGCCGAACGCAAACAGGCCCAGGCCGCACAGCATGGCATTCTTGTAGCCGGCCTTGCGGATCAGCAGGCCGGCCGGCAGCGCCATCACGAAGTAGGCAATGAACACCGCCGAATCGACCAGCGCCGACTGCAGCACGGTCAGGCTGAATGCCTTCCTCAGGTGGGGAATCAGTATCGGGTCGAGATTATGGACGAAGCCCCACATGAAAAACAGCGTGGTGATCATCGCAAAGGCAAACCTGCAGGATTGCCCGCCAGCTTGTTCGGTCGGTGCCATGGTGTCTCCATGTGCGGCGCTTTGCGCGCCTTGGTATTTTATCGGTCCAGCAGCCGTTCAACCGTCGATCAGGGCAGGATCCCAGGCATGCACGGTCTGGTCCTGCCTGCCCAGGCCTCCAATGCCCAGCGCCATGCGGTCGCCCGGCTTCAGGTAGACCGGTTCCGGCTTTTGCCCCAGCCCGACGCCAGGCGGGGTGCCAGTGCTGATCACGTCGCCCGGATTGAGCGTCATGAAGCGGCTGATGTAGTTGACCAGGTGCGCTACCGTGAACACCATGGTGCGCGTATTGCCTGCCTGGTAGCGCTTGCCGTTCACGTCCAGCCACATGTCGAGATTTTGCGGATCGGGCACTTCGTCGGCGGTGACGAGCCAGGGGCCGACCGGGCCGAAGGTGTCGCAGCCCTTGCCCTTGTCCCATTGGCCGCCGCGTTCGAGCTGGTATTCGCGCTCGGACAGGTCGTTGACCACGCAATAGCCGGCCACGTGATCGAGCGCGTTGTCGATGTCGACATAGCGTGCCCGGGTGCCGATCACCACGCCCAGCTCTACTTCCCAGTCGCTCTTGACCGAGTCGCGCGGCAGTACGACCGGGTCGTTGCAGCCAATGATCGAACTGGTCGCCTTGGCAAACAGCACAGGTTCGGACGGCACCGCCATCCCCGATTCCGCGGCGTGGTCGGAGTAGTTCAGGCCCACGCAAATCAGCTTGCCGATGTCGGCCACGACAGGCGCGAAACGCACCGGCTGCTCTACGCGCGGCAGCTGCGCCGGGTCAACGGAAGCCAGGCGGTCCAGCCACGCCTTGCCGAGATGGGCCGAAGTCAGGTCCGGCAGCAGGCCGGACAAATCGCGTACTACGCCCTGTGCATCGAGCAGGCCGGGTTTTTCCTGGCCCTTGGGGCCGAAACGTAACAGCTTCATTTCATTCCTTCACACGTCTATCAAAATTGTCAGGCGCCGTGCGGCGTCGGCGCGCGGCTGTCGATCAGGCCTGCCTGCGACAGGCCTTCCCACAATGCGGCAGGCAGAGGCTGCGCGAACCATTCCGCGTTCTGGCGCAGTTGCGCCGGACTTTGCGCGCCTGGAACGCAGGCCACGACAGCCGGATGCGCCATCGGGAATTGCAGCGCGGCCGCCTGGATCGACGCCCCCGCCCGGGCGCAGGCAGCGGCAATGGCCTCGACGCGCGCAACGATGTGCGCTGGCGCGTCCTCGTAATTGAATTTCCTGGTCCCGGCCAGGATGCCGGAGTTGAACGGCCCGCCGATCACGATACCGATACCGCGCTCGACGCAGCGGTCCAGCAGCGGCGCCAGCGAAGCCTGTTCGAGCAGGGTGTAGCGTCCCGCCAGCAATGCGCAATCGATATCGCAGGCCCGCATCGCGTCCACTACCACTTCCCATTCGTTGACGCCCAGGCCGATGGCGGCGACGCTGCCTTCCTCGCGCAACCTGGCCAGTGCGCGGAAGCCGCCGCCATGCGTCAACTGGTCCCAGTAATGGGCATGTTTTTCGCCATGCGTGACCCGGCCGATATCGTGCACGTACAGGATGTCGATCCGGTCCATGCCGAGGCGTTGCAAGCTATCAGCGTGCGAACGCATGACGCCATCGTAGGAGTAGTCGAAATGGGGACGGAACGGCAACGGTTCTGCCCAGCCGTTTTCGCCGGGCTGTACGCCGGCGTCGGGCAGCAGCAGCCGGCCCACCTTGGTACTGACCACGTAACTGTCACGCGGCCGCTCGCGCAGCGCGGCGCCCAGCCGGCGTTCCGACAGCGTGTAGCCATAGTATGGTGCGGTATCGAAATAGCGGATGCCAAGGTCCCAGGCGGTATCGACGATGGCGCGCGCCTCGGCGTCGTCCATCGCCTGGTACAGGCCTCCCAGTTGGGCGCAGCCCAGTCCCAGGCTGCTCAGCGAAAGGCCGCTGCGCGGCAGGCTGCGCTTGTCGTACGCCTGCATCTCATGCCGCTTTCAACGGAAAGCATCCGGGGCCGGACGGCTCGAACTGCTTATAGGTGAGGATGAACTCCTGGTGCCCCAGCGCTTCCGAACAGCTTTGCGCACCGCCGGCCACCTCGGCCACCAGTTGCACGATTTCCGTGCCGACCTGCTCCAGCGATGCCTCGCCGCTCAGGATGCGGCCGGCATTGACGTCCATGTCTTCAGACAGGCGCTGGTAAGTATCGGGATTGGCGCACACCTTGATCACAGGTGCGATCGCCGAGCCGACCACCGAGCCGCGCCCGGTGGTGAACAGCGTGAGGTGGGCGCCGCAGGCGATCAGTTCGACGATTTCGGCATTGTCGGAAATATTCGGGAAGCCGAAACGCACCTCGCCATCAGGCACCACGTCCAGCAGGTACAGGCCGCCGCCGCCGGGCTGGTCGCCCGGTTTCAGGATGCCGCTGATCGGCGATGCGCCGCTCTTGGCGTAGGCGCCGAGCGATTTTTCTTCCTGCGTCGTCAGGCCGCCATCGGCATTGCCAGGGGCGAAACTGCCGTGCCCGAGAACAGTGTAGTAGCGGGCTGCCTTGTTTACGCAGGCGACGATGGCGTCGCCCAGTGCAGGCGTGGCGGCACGCCGCTTCATATGGAATTCGCAACCCACCAATTCCCCTGTCTCTTCGAAGATGCAGGCTGCGCCGCCGGCCACCAACTGGTCGAAGGCCACGCCGACAGCGGGGTTGGCGGTGATGCCGCTGGTGCTGTCCGAGCCGCCGCAGATGGTGGCCACCACCAGTTCATCAAGTCCCATCGGCACGCGTTCCTGCGCATCCAGCGATTGGCGCGCCCACCGCACCCACTCGATACCGTCGGCAACGCTGGTGCGGGTGCCGCTGTTCTGCTGGATGGTGATGGTATGCACCGGGCGGCCGCTGGCGGCAACCTCCTCTTCCAGGCCGCGCCGGTTGAAGCTCTCGCAGCCCAGCGACACGATCAGCGCGGCGCCGACGTTGGGGTGGGTCGCCAGGCGCTTCATCATGCGGTCGGCGTAGTCGTTCGGATAGCAGCCCGGGAAGCCGATCAGGTGCACTTCCTGACCCGGGAATGCATTGACGACCAGGCGCGCCACGTGGTGCGCGCATTCGACGGTGTAGGCAACGGCGACGACGTTGCGGATGCCTTTGCGGCCGTCGGCGCGCAGGTATCCGGACAATGCTGGCGGTGAAGCGTTCGGCATCAGTGGGTGCTCCCGATGAAAGAATGGGCGTCCGACGCCAGTGTATAGGTTGGAATGTAATCGCTGGCCACATTATGCGTGTGGAGCATGGCGCCCTGCGCAACGTCGGCCGACACGGTGCCGATGATGGCGCCATAGCGCAACACCTTCTCGCCGGCCTTGAGCGCGCGGCGCGCCACCTTGTAGCCAAGCGGAATAGCTTCCGGCAGGGTGACGGGCGCGCCATCGATCTCCAGCGCCTCGCCGGCAGCCAGCGGCATGCGCGCAATCAGGCAGTTGTCTTCGGGAGCCATCAACAGCAGGCGCGGCGCCGCGGGCGTCGGGTCAGGCATAAGAATTCCTTACGGGAGAAATAGGCAAAATCGCTGCATTGACGACTCGATTGTATGGCATATATGCCGTACAATGCAAGCACATCCAAACTTCGATACGGAAAAAAGAACCATGATGAAAACCGTCGTATGCCAGTCGCCGGGCGAACTGGAACTGGTCGAGCGTCCCTTGCCCCAGCCCGCCGAAGGCGAGGTGCTGCTGCGCGTGCGCCGCATTGGCCTGTGCGGCACCGACATGCATATCTTCCGCGGCACCCAGCCCTTCCTCCAGTACCCGCGGGTCATGGGGCACGAACTGTCGGGCGAAGTGGTCAGCGCGCCCGCCGGCAGCGAAATGGCGCCCGGCGACCAGGTCTATGTGATGCCTTACCTGTCCTGCGGCGCCTGTGTCGCCTGCCGCCAGGGCAAGACCAATTGCTGCACCAATATCCAGGTGCTGGGCGTGCACCGGGACGGCGGCATGGCCGAGTACCTGGCGCTGCCGGAGCGCTTCGTGTTCAAGACCGACGGCATCTCCCTCGACGACGCCGCCATGCTGGAATTCCTGGCGATCGGGGCGCACGCCGTGCGCCGCGCCAATATCCGTACCGGACAGAATGTGCTGGTGGTGGGTGCGGGTCCGATCGGCATTGCCGCCGCCCTGTTCGCCCAGCTCCAGGGCGGCAAGGTGACCGTACTGGATGCGCGCGAAGACCGCCTGGCGTTCTGCAGCAAGGCCCTCGACGTGCCGCACACGGTCACCGTCGGCGAGAAAGACAAGGCCCGTTTGTCGGACCTTACCAAGGGCGATTTCTATGACGTCGTGTTCGACGCCACCGGCAATGTAAAGGCGATGGAACGCGGCCTCGAGTTCGTCGCCCACGGCGGCACCTATGTGCTGGTGTCGATCGTGCTGGACCGGATCTCCTTTGCCGATCCCGAATTCCACAAGCGCGAAACCAGCTTGCTGGGCAGCCGCAACGCCACTGCGGACGACTTCCGCACGGTGCTGGCGGCAATGAAGGCAGGACTGATTCCGACCGGCTTGATGAATACCCACCGCACCACCCTGGACGATTTCGTGGACGTGCTGCCGCAATGGATGGATCCCGCCGCCGGCGTGATCAAGGCCATCGTCGAGGTATAAGCCATGTCGACTCCAATCCTGCAATTCGGCACCAGCCGCTTCCTCCAGGCGCACGTCGACCTGTTCGTGCACCAGGCGCTGGACCAGCAGCGGGCGCTTGGCAAGATCACCGTAGTGCAGACCACCGGCAGCGTCCAAAGCGCGCAGCGGCTGTCGGCGTTCAACGCGCCCGGCGGCTACCCGGTGCGCATTCGCGGCCTCGAAGGCGGCGCCGTGGTCGACCAGGAGCACCGCGTCACTTCCATCGCAGCAGGCCTGCACGCGGACCGCGACTGGGCGGCAGTCCGGGCGCTGGCTGCTGGACCGGTGCAGGTCATCATCTCCAACACGGGCGACCGTGGCTACGAGCTGTCCGGGCAGGATGTCCCGGCAATGCTCGGCGCTGAAAAGCCGCCTCGCAGCTACCCCGCCAAGCTGCTGGACTTGCTGTACCACCGCTACCGCCACGGCGCGGCGCCGCTCACGCTGTATCCTTGCGAACTGGTGGCCAATAACGGCAGCGTGCTGCGCGGCCTGGTCTGCAAGCTGGCGCGCGAGTGGCAGCTTGGCGACGCCTTCCTGGCCTACCTGGAGGACACTTGCGTGTGGGTCAATTCGCTGGTCGACCGCATTGTCTCCGAGCCGATCGAGCCGGCCGGTGCGGTGGCCGAACCCTATGCCATTTGGGTCATCGAAGCGCAGGAAAACATGGTGCTGCCCTGCACTCATCCCCAGATCGTGCTGACCGACAAGCTGGAACCGCATGAACGGCGTAAGCTCTTCCTGCTGAACCTGGGCCACACCTTCCTGGCCGAACAGTGGCTGCAATGGGGCCGCCCCGACGATGAAACCGTGCTGCAGGCCATGTCCGATCCAAAATTGCGTGCGGAACTGGAGGCGCTCTGGGAAGAGGAAGTGCTGCCCGTGTTCCAGGCGCGGGGCGAAGGCAATATCGCCCGCGCCTACCTGGCGCAGGTGCGCGACCGCTTCAACAATCCCTTCCTGGCCCACCGCCTTGCCGATATCGCGCAGAACCACGAGGAGAAGAAGCGGCGCCGCCTGCTGCCCGTGCTCGCGCTGGCCAACCGGATGCAATTGCCGCTGGCCCAGCCGCGCCTGCGAGCAGCGTTGCGCATTGCCGCTGCGCGGCCTGTGACGGATTACGCAGCGTGAACGGCGAACTCTGGTCGGCCGGCGAATGCATGCTGGAGCTGCGCCCACAGCCGAACGGTACGATCCTCCACGCGGCCGCCGGCGACAGCTACAACACGGCGGTCTACATGAAGCGGCTGGTCCCTGCCCTGCCGGTGCGCTATGTCAGCGCACTGGGCGACGACGCGATGAGCATCCTGATCCGCAACCACATGCACGCCGAGCGCATCGACGACAGCCTGGTCGAAACCCGGCCAGGCGGCACGCCCGGGCTGTATGCGATCGAGACCGACGCCGGCGGCGAGCGCCGTTTCGCCTATTGGCGCGCCCAGTCGGCGGCACGCTCCATGCTGTCCGCCGCGCACCTGGCGCAACTTGGCGCGGCGCTGGCCCAATGCCGCGTCCTGCTGGTAACAGGCATCACGCTGGCGATCCTGGACGATGACCGCCGCACGGCCTTGCTGGCCCTGGCCGAAACAGTGCGCTCCGCTGGCGGCTGGGTTGCTCTCGACAACAATTACCGCGCCGCCCTGTGGGACGCCGCCACCGCCGCCAAATGGATGGACCGCGCCGCACGCCTCAGCACCCACGCCCTGTTCAGCCTTGACGACGAAGTGGTCCTGCACGGAGCAGCCGATCCGGCGCGGGCGTTGCAGCGCATCGAATCGCTGGGCGTGCCGGAGGTAGTGCTCAAGCTCGGCGCCGGCGGCTGCCTGCTTGGCGGTTGCTGTGGCCGTGCTGCGCACGTCCCTGCAGTTCAAGTCCAGGCGCTGGACACCACCGCCGCCGGCGACAGCTTCAATGCCGGCTATCTCGCGCGGCGGCTGGCTGGCGCAAATCACATCCAGGCTGCGGAATTCGCCTGCGCCCTTGCCGCCACCGTCGTCATGCACCACGGCGCCATCATTCCGGCGCACGCCATGCCGTTCCTCCCCGACCCATTAAACTCCGGATCATGACACGCATCGACGCCCACCAGCATTTCTGGCAACTGGCCGCCCGCAACGGCGCCTGGCCGCCGCCCGGGCTTGCGCCCATCCACCGCGACTTCCATCCCGGAGACCTGTCCGCCCTGCTGCGCGAAAGCGGCATTGCCGGCACAGTGCTGGTGCAGTCCATGCCCAACGAGGCCGACACGCGCTACATGCTGGACCTGGCCGACCGCCACAATTTCGTGCAGGCCGTGGTCGGCTGGACCGACCTGAAAGCGCCCGATGCGCCGCAGCGCATTGCCGCCCTGGCGGCCCACCCCAGGCTGCGCGGCCTGCGTCCCATGCTGCAGGACCTGGCCGACGACAACTGGATCGACGATCCTGCCCTGGCGCCCGCGGTGGAAGCCATGCTGCGCCACGGCCTCGGTTTCGATGCGCTGGTGCTGCCGCGCCAGCTGCCTGCGCTATACGCTTTCGCACGGCGCTACCCCGCGCTGCCAATCGTGATCGACCACCTGGCCAAGCCGGCCATGGACGGCATGCCGGATGCGCAATGGCTGCGCGACCTGGCCCGCCTGGCCGTCCTGGCGCAAGTCGAGTGCAAACTGTCCGGCATGGTCACCGAAGCCGGCCCGGGCTGGACCGTGCAGCAGCTGCAACCCTATGCGAACCACGCGCTGCAGGTGTTCGGCGCGGAGCGCGTGATGTGGGGCAGCGACTGGCCGGTGCTGCGGCTGGCAACCGACTATGCGGCCTGGGTCGACGCTAGCGAAACCTTGCTGTCCGGCCTGGATGAACGGCAGCGGGCAGCGGTGTTCGGCAACAACGCCCGCCGCTTCTACCGAATCGAAGGAATGAAGACATGACCGACATGCAGCCATCGACGTCGCGCCAGCCGGAAACCCGCATGTATCGGGTGGTCGCCGAACGCATCCAGGAACTGATCCGGCAACAGGGTATCGCCGCCGGAGCACGCCTGCCTCCCGAGCGCGAGCTGGCCGCCATGCTGCTAGTCAGCCGCGCGTCCCTGCGCGAGGCGCTGATTGCCCTGGAACTGGGCGGCGTAGTCGAAGTGCGCGGCGGCTCGGGCGTCTACGTCAACCAGGATGCGGCATCGCCGGCCGCCGTACCGGAAGCCGGCCCGGGACCATTCGAGGTGCTGTCCGCCCGCAGCGTCATCGAAACCGAAGTGGCCGCCATGGCGGCGAAGAACGCCAGCGCGGCGGCGCTCGATGCCATCCTGGCCGCCATGCTGGAGATGGAGCGCAGCCACGAAGACCGCGCCACCAACGAACAGGCGGACCGCAACTTCCACCTTGCGATTGCGCGCGCCAGCGGCAATGCAGCGCTGGTCGGCGTCATCGATTATCTTTGGCGCCAGCGCAGCAACCTGTGGCATCGCCTCAAGGAACACTACCGAACCGAAGAACTGCGCAAAGCCACCCTGCTCGACCACCGCGCCATCTTCGACGCCATCGCCGCGCGCGATGCCGCAGATGCGCGCAAGGCCATGCGCACGCACCTGCAACGGGTGAGCCGCACCTTCGCCGGCAGCAGCGCCTGATCGTCAGTCGGCGCCGGCGACCATGCCAGGCTCGGCATCGGTTTCCAGCTTGATGACGGTATCGACAGCATCGCGCCTGGCGGCGTCCATGCTGACGACGATGCCGCTGCCGCTCTGGCTGAAGCGAACCGGCGCACCAGCCAGGGTGCTGGCCGAAACCACCTTTCCTGGCAAAGGAGGAAGCTTCAGGCTCTCGCCAGGCCAGGACAGCACGTGGACATAGACGTTCTTGCCGCGCATGGTCGAGCCATAGACGCCGTCAACAGGCTGGAAAGGTCCCGGCCGCGTGTTGTAGATGCTCTCCCCGTTGACGCGCATCCAGACGCCGATGCCTTGCAGCGTCCGCACCTGGTTGTCAGGAATCCGGCCGTCCGCATCAGGCCCGATATTGACCAGGGCATTGCCATTCCTTACCACGGCGTCTACCACCAGGCGGATCACCTGGCCCGGCTCCATTGCATCGCCCGGCACGTAACCCCATGCCGGCCCGATCGAGAATGTCTTCTCCCAGGGTTTCTTGCGTATCGGTCCGGTGACCGGCTGGCCGCCTTCTTCGGTATCGAAGTCGCCCTGCCACCCCGAACGCGGATTGATCACGACCTTGGGCTGCAGCTTGCGCACTTGCGCATTCAGGATCTCCGGCTGCCAGAACCAGGCCGCATCGGCATCGCTGCCGCGATGCGCCAGCCAGCCCCCGTCGTACCAGAGGATGTCGATCTTGCCGTAGTTGGACATCAATTCGCGCACCTGGCCATACCCCTGCTTCTTCATCAGGGCCGCGTTGTCCGGCAATCCCTTGGGATCGAAATAGCCGGGGAAGCGCCAGTCCATGGGCGAATAATAGATGCCGACACGCATGCCCCGCCGCCGCACCGCTGCGACATAGTCGGCGATGAAGTCCTTGTGCGCTGCCGAGTGGCCGGAGTCGTAATTCCGGTAGCTCGTTTTGCTGGCGAACATGGCGAAGCCGTCGTGGTGCCGCGCCGTCATCACCATGTACTGCGCGCCCGCATCCTTGGCCAGCTGTGCCCAGCTGTCCGCATTGAAATGCTTTGGCTTGAATTGATTCGCCAGCCTGGCATATTCCTGGGGATCGACCTTGTCGTTGTGCATATGCCATTCCCCTTTGGCCGGAATGGCGTACAGCCCCCAGTGAATGAAGATGCCGAACTTCGCATCCTGCCACCAGCGCATGTCTTCCGCAGTCAGCCGCAATTCCGGAGCCAACTTGCCCGAATCGGACTTCGACTTCAGCGCCGAGCGCTCTTCATCCGTGGCGTTCGCAGGCGCCTGCTGGGCCAAGCCCTGCGCACAATGCAGCGACAGCAGGCAAGCCGCAGCCAATAGACCTTTCTTCATACATCCCCTTCAGGTAATTTTCAGCGCGAAGGCATATGGCAGCGCCGGCGCATTGGCCGGCAAGGCTACCTGCAAACCATCCGGCCCTTGCGTGAAGGCCAGCGCGCTCCCGCCCACCAGTTCAACCTGCGATACCGCCTTCGTCATCTGCGGGCTGCCGCTTTGCATGCCTTTGATGGCGACCTTGCCGCTGGCCGGCCAGCCCATAACGATGGCATACACCGCATCGCCCTTGGTCGTGAAGCGGATATCGTCCGAAGTGAACGGCTTGTTCTTGCCTTCATTGAAGCCAGGCCCGCTGAGCGGCGACGACTCGGCCAGCGACGGCCCTTCGCCAAACACCGACCATGGCCGCGTGTCGTAGATCGCCTCGCCATTGACTGCGAGCCAGCGGCCGATCTCCTCGACGATGGCGCGTTCCAGTTCGTCGATCGTGCCGTCGCCGCGCACCGGAACGCTCAGCAGCAAATTGCCGTTCTTGCTGACCACATCGATCAGGGTATGTACAACGGTTTGCGCGCTCTTGTAAGCCTTGTCGTCGTACACGCGCCGATCGTAATGCCAGCTACCGATGCAGGTGCAGGTCTGCCAGGGCAACGGCTCGATCACATTGCTCTGGCCCCGTTCGATGTCCCACACCATGGTCTTGCGCTGCTGTTCATCGAGTATCTTGCCGTTGACGACGGCGTCCAGCTTGCCCTTCCTGGCGATGCTGCGGTTATACATATGCGCCGCCATGCGCAGGCCGACGTCGCTGACCGGCCAGAGCGGCAGCTTGCTGTCGTCGTAGTACACCAGGTCGGGGTCGTAGTTGTTGATCAGTTCAACGGTGCGGTCATACAGTTTCTCGCAGTAAGCCTGGTCGGGAACCGAGGCGCCGTTCCCCCAATCCCACAGTTCGTGGGTATGGCGGGTCTTGCTCAAAGCATGGTTCTGCGCGTACAAGGCTTGCGGGTCCAGTCCCTGCCACCACTTGCCCTTGCCGTCCGCTTTAGCCAATTTGCCGTCGTAGGGGACGCCGGCATATGGGCCGGTTTTATCGGCGCCCTGCGCAGTTTCGTACCAGGTCCAGGCATGCGCCGCGTGCACACTGACGCCGAAGCGCAAGCCGTGGCGCCTGGCAGCCGCGCCCCAGCCCGCGATCAGGTCCTTCTTCGGACCCAGCCGGGTCGAATTCCACTGCGGCTGGTGCTTGCTGGCATACAGGTCGAAATTGTCGTGATGGTTAGCCAGCGCCACAAAATATCTGGCGCCGGCCTGCTTGTACAGGGAAACCAGCGCGTCCGGGTCCCAGCGCTCCGCCTTCCACTGGTGGATGACGTCCTTGAAGCCGAACTGCGATGGATGACCGTACTTCTTCAGGTGATATTTGTAGGCATCGCTGCCTTCTTCGTACATGCCGCGCGCATACCAGTCGCCGAATTCGGGCTCGCATTGCGGCCCCCAGTGCGCCCAGATACCGAACTTCGCGTTCCTGAACCAGTCCGGCGTGCGGTAGGCAGCCAGCGAATCCCAGTCGGGCTTGAAGGGTCCGCGCGCCATGGCTTCATGTTGCGGTGCACTGCCAGCCGCCGCCTGGCCGTAGCGCGCCACGGCCAATGCGGGAATGGCCGCGCCAAGGTGTTTCAGTATTTCCCGTCTCTTCACTATTCCTCCTGGATTATGTTTTGCATATATACTGTACAACGCAACTCGTGAAAAAGCAACGCCGGCCAAATCAGCTTCGCTTCAGGCGAGAATGTCGGCGCCGATATCGCGCACCGACTTCACGCCGGTGAGCACCATGCTGGTACGGATGTCTTTCTCGAGGATGGCAAGCAGGTTGCGCACGCCCGCTGCACCGCTGGTCGCCAGCGCGTAGACGAAAGCACGGCCAATGAGTACCCCGTCCGCCCCCAACGCAAGCAGGCGCACCACGTCAAGGCCGGTGCGCACCCCGGAATCGGCGAAGATGGTCACGTCCCCTTTTACCGCTTCGGCGATGGCCGGCAACGCCCGCGCCGTTGACAGGGCGCCATCGAGCTGCCGCCCCCCATGGTTCGAGACGACGATGCCATCGGCGCCGAAGGACCTGGCGTCGCGCGCATCCTGCGCGTCGAGAATGCCCTTGATGACCATCGGCCCCTGCCACTCGTCGCGGATCCATTGCAGGTCATTCCAGTCGATGCCCGGATCGAAGTTCGCGGCCAGCCAGCCCAGGTAATCGGCGAGGCCGGTGGGATTGCCGCGATAGGCCGAAATATTGCCCAGGTCATGCGGCTTGCCCAGCAGGCCCACGTCCAGCGCCCAGCGCGGATGCAGCATGGCCTGCAGCACCCGGCGCAGCGGGCCGTTACGGCCGCTCATGCCGGAATGCGCATCGCGGTAGCGCGCACCGGGCACCGGCATGTCGACGGTGAACACCAGGGTCTTGATGCCCAGGTCACGCGCCCGTTGCAGGTAATCGCGCATGAAGCCGCGGTCTTTCAGCACGTACAACTGGCACCACAGCGGCCTGGAAGACTGTTCCGCCACTTCCTTCAAGGGACAGACCGAAACCGTGGACTGGATAAAGGGAATATTGCGTTCCGCCGCCACCCTTGCTGCCTGCACCTCGCCGCGGCGCGCATACATGCCGGTGAGGCCGACTGGCGCCAGCGCCAGCGGCAAGTCCTGCTTCACGCCGAACCATTCGGTGGACAGGTCAAGCTCCTCCGAGCCTTTCAGCACGCGCTGGCGCAGGTTCACCTGCTGCAGGTCGCCTACATTCGCCCGCAACGTGGTTTCGGTGCCGGCGCCGCCGTCAAGGTAGTGGAAAAGGAACGGCGGCAGCTTGCGCCGCGCCGCTTCCCGGTAATCGGTAGCAGAAGAAATGATCATCAATTTACGGCAGGTTAATCCTTCAACGGGCTGATGCCACAAGTTTATGCCATGTGGCAGCAGCGCTTGCCGCGCCGGCCCAGGGCGGCGCGGCGATCAGCGTCAG
The DNA here is from genome assembly GCF_049913255.1 of Pseudoduganella sp. R-43. Taxonomy (NCBI): domain Bacteria; kingdom Pseudomonadati; phylum Pseudomonadota; class Betaproteobacteria; order Burkholderiales; family Oxalobacteraceae; genus Pseudoduganella; species Pseudoduganella sp. R-43. The sequence goes on along the minus strand of NZ_CP183988.1, from coordinate 2,990,488 downwards.
AAAGTATAACCTGCCGACACCCGATAGCTGCGGCCCGGGTCGTACCAGGAGCGGCCCATGTTGCCCGGGGCCTGCTGGTTGGTCTGCCGCGTCACGACATTGGTCAGGTTGCTGACGTTGAAGCTGGCCCACAAGTGCTCGCCGAAGCGGTAGTTGATACCGGCATCCCACTGCCCCACGGCCTCCTGCCAGACCGGCAGGCCCCAGCCAACGTCCGTCGGTGCGACACCGCCGTTGGCGGCAATGCGCACCGGATCGGCGCTGGTGCCCTTGTCGCCCGAAGCGCCGTACACACCGGTTGCCAGCAGCGTGCGGTCACGCCAGCTGTACGCCAGGCGCGCCGAGATCGGCCCGCGGTCGTACAGGAATGCCGCGTTGAAGGCGCGCTTCGACATGTATGGCACCGGCAAGTTCTTGAACGGCAAGCCGTTGGTGTCGCAGCCATACAGGTTGCCGCCGATCGACAGGCTGCCTGCATTGCAATAAGGCATATTGAAGGGGTGATACAGCTCCTGCTTGCCGTGCGTGTAGGTGAAGTTGGCAGACACGCCAAGCCCTTTCGCCCACTCCGGCAGACGCTCGGCCAGGACGGGAAGCTTGTCCAGGTAGGTCAGGCCCGCGATCTCGACGCCGGCAAGCCAGAGCTTGGCGGCATTGGCCGGTCCCGTGATCTCGAAGTCCTGCTCGTTGCCGGCCGTATCCTTGATCGTCCGGGTGTAAGTCTCGGACATGATGATGTCCCTGACGTTCTTGTAGAACACCACGCCGGTCAGCGACTGCCCGTTCTGAGGGTACCATTCCAGCGAAAGGTCGACGTTGTTCGCCTTGAGCGGCTTCAGCTTCACGTTGCCATCGTTCTTGCCGGTGTAGGTGACCATGCTGATGTTCTTGCCGCCGCTGTCCATGGTGACGTTCTGGCTCAGGGTGATGTACTCCTGCAGCTGGTCGAAGCCGGGGCGGTAGATACCGCGCGACAGCGCCAAGCGCGATTGCAGCTTGTCCGTCAGGTTGGCTTTCAGGTTCAGGCTCGGCACCACGTCGATGTGATTCGACTTGAGGTCCATCGGCTCGTCGATCGTGCCGAAGCGCGGCAGGCTTGGCGGGGTCGAATCGCTATAACTAGGCTTGAACACCGTATAGCCATGCGCCACCGTGTTGGTACGGATCACGCGCACGCCGGCATTGCCTTCCACCGGATATTTCCAGTCGTCGAAGCCGAAGCGCAGGCTGCCATACAGCGCTTGCGTCCCTTCGCTGTGCTCACTGACGTACTTCGGCTCGTCGCTGAAGCTATCGCGTATCCAGTCGCTGCCCATCTGCGAGCAATCGGTGCTGGTGCCCTTGATCGCATTGGCGTCCTCGCAGTTATAGCGCAGGGCGGTCAACAATTTCTGGTAGGCGGCCGGCTTGTCCTGGATCAGGGCCCGGGTCGGCACCACGATCGTCGGCGGTGAGCTCATGCGGTCATTGAAGAAGTTCGGGAAAGCGAAGGTTTCGACGCTGCCGAGCGCCGCATAGCGCGGGTCGCTCAGGTAGCCGAAGTTGCTGCGCTGCCAGCCCAGGTCGGCCGGGTTGGGCAATTGCCCCGCCACCTTGGTGGTCGCCACGCCCCATTCCTCGGAGAAGGACTTCCAGCCGGTCCCGGCGTTCTTGTCCTTCCTGGAAGAGCGCTTGGTCAGGCGCATGCCGAAGCGCACGTCGCGCAGGACCGGGTGGTCGAATACATATTTGCCGTCCACCTTCCACGCATACAGGTCCGCCTTGGCCTTGTTGACGTCAGGCTGCGAAATGTCCCAGTAATAATTGGCGGGATCGGCCAGGAAGTTGCGCGCCTTCTCGTCGAAATTGAACGCAGGCCGCGCACCGGAAACGTCCACACCCATGCTCGGCACGAAGGTGCCAAGATTGATCATGCCGAAATCGCCCGAATTGGTGGAGTGGACCCACTGCAGGTCGTTCTGGAACGACCAGCGCTCGTTGGCCTGCCACTTGAAGTTCCAGGCCAGCTCGCGCGTGCGCCCTTTCACGTCGCTGTAATTGCGGGTAGTGCCCATGCGCAGGCCGCCCTCGGCGAACTGGTTTGCGCCCTTGCCGCCGATCGGATAGCTCAGGATGCCGGACTGGAAGACGCCATTGCTGTCGTACCTGGCGTCCGTATATTTCGTCAGGTAGGGATCTTCGCCCCCGGTGAAAATATTGTTGCCGAAGTTCGTGGAACGAAACGCAGAGTCGAAGTAGGTCAGCGACGATTCCTTGCCGTTCTTTTTCCACTGCAGGGCGCCGTAGAAGCCCTTGCGTTCGGTCTCGCCTGTGCTGGTGCCCCAGGAAGCGCCCACCGGCACCCACACAGTCCGGCCGGGAACCAGGTTGCTCCTCGGGTAGTAGACGGATTGGTCGATCGAGTCGTAACGGCTGGTGGTCTTGCCGTACGACAGATCCACCAGCGCGCCGAACTCGCCCATATCGGTTTGCCAGCGGTTCGAGTACAGGCCGGAATAAGCCGGCGAGTTTTTCTTGCCCAGCACCGCGTAGTTGTCCGATACGGTCAGCGCGCCGCTCTGGCCCTTGGTGTCGAACGGCAGCCGCGTGCGCAGGTTGACCTGGCCGCTGATGCCGCCTTCAATCAGGTCGGCGGAAGGGTTCTTGTACACGTCCACGCCCGCCATCAGTTCCGGCGGCACGTCGCCCCAGCTCAGCTCACGGCCGGGCCAGCCCGCCGAAAAGGTTTCGCGTCCGTTCAGCGTGGAGGAACCCCAGGACAGGCCGCGCACCTGGATGCCCGAGCCTTCCACGTCGAACCCCAGCCCATTGGCCGCCAGGTTGGCGCCGGTACGCGTGCGGTTGCGGTCCATGGTGACGCCCACCACGCGCTGCAGCACTTCGGTAATCGATTTGTCGGGCAGCTTGCCGGCTTCGTCGGCCACCACCGAGTCGACGATCAGTTCAGACTCCTGCTTGATGCGCTGTGCGGTTTCGACCTGGCGGCGCTGGCCGGTCACCACCACCACTGCCGGAGTGTCCTTGGCCGCCGGCTCCGTTGCTTGGGCCTGGGCCTGCGCGGCGCTGCTGCACAGCATTGCAAGCTGCGCTGCGGCGAAAGCCAGCGCGGTCATCTTGAGTGGCTGCCTGGCGTTCGTTGTCTCTATTCTCTTCATTATATTTATCCTGTTATCTGCTTTGCTTGCTGGCGCATCACTGGAAGGTAATCGGGCCGGTCAACGTAATCCGGGTCGGGTAGGTAGGCTTGTCCAGCGGAGTACTGGAAACCGAAACGTTCATGCTGTCGGCGTTGAACGAGACCTGGACGATCGGGTAGTCCTGCAGCTCATTCCAGGTGTTGATGTCGCTCAGGCCGCACGACTCGGCGACCGTCACATCGCGCAAGGAGACCGTGTAGTCGGTGGCGTCGGTGGTGGCGGGCCTGACTTTCGAGCGCAGCGTCACGTTGCAGGCGTCCTTGCCGTTCTTTAGCGCAAAGTGGCCGAGGACCAGGTCGACGTTGACAGTGTTGTTGCCGGTGTTGATCCATTCGGCGTTCTGAGCGATCCGGAACTTCATGGACGCCTGCGAGTCGATTCGCACGCCGCTGATCATCGGGCCGACTTTGGAGATTTCCTTCAGGCCGGCGCCCAGGACATGCAAGCCGTAGTAGCCGCCAATCCAGCTGCCGTCGTTCGGCTTGTCCAGCTTGACGTTGAAGGTGAACCTGAGATTGTTGCCGTCTTCCGACAGGACCTGGTCGCACCAGCCATTGCACCACCAGCCGTTCAGGTTCACGCCCGCGTAGCCGTTGATGGTTCCGCCTTCCTTGGTGGTCGAGGCGTCCTTGAAGCCGCTGAAATGCGTCAGTACCGGCGCTTTTTCGGTACCGATCGGAATATTCTTGACCATGGTCGCTGTCGCATAGATATCGCCGCCGTCCGACTGGGCGGTGATGGTGCACAGGCCATTGCCAACCTTGGTCATCGTGCTGCCGCTGACGGTACACACGGTTGGCGTGCTCGATGAGAAGGTGACGGGCCGGCCCAGGTCGGACACTGCAGCCAGTGCTACCGGCTGCGAATCAAGCGCCTGCGCTCCCGGATTGCGGAAGGAGACCATATGCGGCCGCTTGGGAATCACGAAAAGCTGGCGTTGCGAAACCGGGGCGTAGCCTTCGAACCCGGCCTGGGTGGCGGTCACCGAGCACTCGCCCGCTTTCAGCAGCGACAGCTTGTCGCCGCTCACCGAACAAACGTCCGGCGTGTTCGAAGTGAACGTAACCGGACCGCCGGAACTGGCGGTCGCCTTCAAGGTAGTACTTGCCACTTCAGGCGGAATGGCGACCTCGGTGCCGCCCGGGAAGCTGAAAGCCATTGTCTGCACTGCTCCGCCATCGCTACCGCCGCCACCGCCGCCGCAGGCCGCCAGCATCGCGGCACAGGCAATTGCGAATGCTGAATTCTGGTACCACATTGTTTGTCTCCTCATGGAATATCCCCTATTTGCTGCTTTTGTTTAAATTGTGCGTCCCCCGCGACGGCCGCAGCCATTCACTGGTTCACTATATATTGCAAACATTGGTACTCGGCCGCAATTGCGATAATTCGCAAAACGATGGATGAAATTCAACACCCCCGGCCATGCGACCGGCGTGCTGCCTTTGCTCAACGCAAGCGCTCGATGATCGCAACCGCGCCGCCAGCCCCTGCCAGCCGCAGCGACAGCACATCGCGTGAAGTCACCTCGCGCACAACGCGATGCACCGCGTTCGGCGTGTCGCCGTCTTGCCACACGGTGGCGCGGTAGCGGCCTTCGGGCAGGAAGCCGAGCGCCACGCGCTCGACCCGCTCGCCCTCTTCCGCGCTCATCGCCCCCAGGTACCAGCTGTCGCCTTTGCGCCGCGCCAGCACGATGTCCTGGCCCGGCGTGCCGGACAGGAAGCGTGTGTCGTCCCAGGCGGTCGGCACGCGCTGCACGAAATCGAAGCCGTCGGCATCCTGGTATGCGCCGGGATCGTCCGACACCATCTGCAGAGGGCTGTCGTACACCACGTACATGGCCAGCGCCTGGCCCCGCGTGGTTTGCGCCTGCGGGTTCACCTCGCGCACGGCGAAGCTGGCGGGCGTGCCGTTGCGGAAGCCGCCCGGCGTGTAATCCATCGGCCCGGCCAGCATGCGGGTATAGGGCAGCATCAGGTTATGACGGGACGTGATGCTCTTGTCCATCTTGTTCCACTCGGCGCCGCGCACGCCTTCCTGGGTAATGAAATTCGGATAGGTGCGCTGCAAGCCGGCCGGAACATAGGCGCCGTGCAGGTCCAGCAGCAGCTTGCGCCTGGCCGTCGCCTCCGCGACCCGGTAGTAGTACGCCACAATATCCTGGTCGTCCCGGTTCATGAAATCAATCTTGACGCCCTTGATGCCCCAGCGGGCATAGGTGTCCAGCACTTCATCCATGCGCTGCGCCACGTGCTCCCAGTGGGCCCACAAAATCAGGCCCACGCCTTTGGCGGCCGCATAGCGCACCAGTTCCGGCATGTCGATGCCATCCGCCGCGCGGGTGATATCGGTGCCCGGCAGCGCTATCCAGCATTCCGGACCGCTGCCCATCGCCCAGCCGGCATCGATCAGGTAGTACGGCAATCCTGCGGCGGCGGCGAAATCGATGAAGCGCTTATAGCTCGCCATGTCCGGCTTCATGCCGGCCAATGGGCCCGAATACCAGTCCCAGGCTGCCTTGCCCGGCTTGACCCAGCTGAAGTCCCCTGCCGGCGCCGGATTCAGGTTGCCGACCAGGTGCGAGCCGATCAAGTCGCCGACGCGGTCTCCCATCATCACGACGCGCCAGGCGGTGGCCAGTCCTGCCGGCGAGACGAAGGCCGGCGCGCTGCGCTCCGGCGGCGCCGACAGCCGCAGCTTCAGGGCATTGCCCTCGCGGATAAGCGATGCGCCAGTGTAGCCGCCCAGGTTCGACTGCGTGATGGCGTAGACGGTACCGCTGGAAGGCGCGGTGCACACTACCGGCACGTCGTACGCCTGCCCGGTGCGCAGTTGCGACAGCTGCATGCGCTCGAACGACGCTTCGTGTGCCCGGTCCGCTACAGTCACCAGGCATTCCGGATCGCCTGCCGGAACGAAGGCCGTCTTTTCCCCGCGCAGCCGCACCGGCTCAGTACCGTCGATACGGTATCGGAAGGCCACGCCGTCGGTATAAGCCCGCAGGTCGATCGACAAGCGGCGCCCTGCAGCTCCCCGCTCGCGGAACACCAGCGTCGCACCGCGATAACGGTCCACCGCTTGCGCCGACTTGGTAGCGATCAGCGGAATGACCTGGTCGACTTTGACGTCCTTGCGCTTTTCCAGCACGAGCGCGCCCAGTTCAGGGACGCCATCGAACTCCAGTCCGAGCGGCGACGGCGCAATCACCGCCTGTCCGCCGCGTGAAACGCTGAAGCGGCTGGCATCCCGTTCGATCCGGATTGCCGTTCGCCCATCCGGCGACGAAACGATTAACGGTGCAGCCGCGGCGCAAGCCGGCGGCAAGAATGCGGATGCGATCAGCGCTACAGGCAAGGATGTTTTTATCATGTCGATTCGGGAGAAGATTGGCGGTAAGCTGGATTGTGCAAGCAACGGCACACGCCAAACAATTGCGAAATTCACCGAGCCGTACAACGATATTTAAGGCTGGCGGCCCGCGCACTCGGCGTTGACAGCAACAGCTTGCGCGAATGATAATGAGAAACATTCTCACCTCAGCCAGCAACCTGCCAGCCCTTGGTCATCGCAAGCCGTCAAGGAGCTCCCAGTGCAGTCGTACCAGCCATTCCCGTTCAAATACCGCCCGCTGGCCGCAGCCGTCCTGTTTGGCCTGTCCGCACAAGCGCAGGCGCAGGCGCAAACCAAGGGCCAGGACCAGCAGGATCCCGTTATCGAAACCGTCGTCATCCAGGCTTCCCGCTCGAATGTCGCAGCGGACAAGGCGCCGCAAACGGTGGTGGTCATTACCCGCAAGGAGATCGAACGGCAGTTGGCCATTTCGGGCAATTCGTCCGATGTATTGAGCAGCATCCTGCCCTCGTACACGCCCAGTCGCGGCAAGATGAACGGCTCCGGCGAAACGCTGCGAGGCCGCACGCCGCTGATCCTGGTCGACGGCGTGCCGCAATCGAACCCGGTGCGTCCGACCGGCCGCGAAGCCCACACCATCGACTATTCCATGGTGGAGCGCATCGAAATCGTACAGGGCCCGAACGCCATCAACGGCCTCGGTGCAACCGGCGGCACCATCAACATCATCACGCGCCGCCCGGAAAAAGGAACGATGAACCAGCATGTCGACGTGCAGGTCATCGCGCCGACCGAGGATGTCGAAGGCGACACCCTGAACTACAAGACCAGCTACCGCATCGACGGCCGCCTGGACAAGCTGGACTATCTGTTCGCCGTGTCCTATGAAGACCAGGGCCTGTACCTGGACGGCAAAGGCCGCAGCATCGGCGTCGATGTCACCCAGGGCGACCTGATGGACTCGCGCAGCTACGACGTGTTAGCCAAGATCGGCTACCGTCCGGACGACCAGCAAAAGCTGCAGTTCTCCATCAACCGCTACCGCATCAAGTCCAAGGCCAGCTACCTCGGCGTGGCAGGCGACCGCACGCGCGGCATTCCTTCCACTTCGGTAGAAGGCACGCCGCCGGGTGTGCCGGCCTGGAACGATGTGTGGACAAGCAGCGCCAGCTACAACCATTACGACCTGGCCGGCATGGAATTGTCCGCAATGCTCTTCAACCAGGAATTCGTGGGCTTGTTCGGCGCCGACAGATCCGCTACGTTCCAGGACGTGAAGATCGCACCGCGCGGCACTTTATACGATCAGTCGCGCGCCGTCGCTTCCAAGTTCGGCAGCAAGACCGGCCTGACCAAGGCTGGCCTGCTTGACGGCCGCATGAAGCTGACCGTAGGCTTCGATACCCTGTCCGACAAAGGCAAACAGGACATGTACCTGACCGGCCGCACCTTCGTGCCCGAATCGAAGTACACCAATCTTTCGCTGTTCCTCCAGGGCGAATACAAGGTGTTCGACACCCTCACCCTGCATGCCGGCGTACGCCGCGAAAACGCCGACCTGAAGGTGGACAGCTACCGCACGCTCGCCGCATACAACAATACCTTCGTCGAAGGCGGCAAGATCAAGTTCAATGAAACGCTGGCCAACGCGGGCCTGGTGCTCACTCCCGCCAAGGACGTCACCATCTATGCCAGCTATTCCGAAGGCTTCGGCCTGCCGGACATCGGCCGCACCCTGCGTTCCATCAACACGCCCGGACAGAAGATCAGCAATATGCGCAACCTGGAACCGATCCTGACCGAGGGCATCGAGCTTGGCACCCGCGTGCGCAATGGCGACTGGGACCTGGACGCCGCGTACTACCGCTCCGACTCCGATTTCGGCGCGCGCGTGATTTCGGTCAATGGCGTCTTCAATATGGCGCGCGAGAAGACGCGCCTGGAAGGCTATGATGCCAGCGCAACCTACCGCTTCAGCAAAGCGCACCGCGCAAGCGTCGCCTACGCCTATACCAAGGGCCGCTACGACAGCAACAGCGACGGCAGCCTGGATGCGAAGCTGGACGGGCTGAACGTGGCCCCCAACCGCCTGATCGCAAGCTGGAGCGCCGACTGGAGCGACAAGCTGTCCACCTTCGTCCAGGTGCAGCACGCCTTCAACCAGAGCTTCGACGATCCGGCCAAGGAATTCTGCGGCTATACGCTGGCCGACGCATCCCTCGGCTACAAGCTGGGTAAAGGTGCGCTGCGCGTCGGCATCGCCAACCTGTTCGACAAGGACTACATCACCTACTACTCGCAAAGCGCCCTGGTGGAGCCGGCACGCTACTTCGCTGGCCGTGGACGCAGCGTAACGCTAGGCTATTCGCTGGGCTTCTAGGGGCAGGCGCCTTCATAAGCGATCGTTCGCGGCGCGCGCGTCCCCATATCGGGAAACGCCTCGCAATGAACGTAGTCGGCGTCCTTGAACTCAATGGCGGTCTTGCACTGCGTTTCCGTCACCGCAGGCAGCGAAAGCTTGCCTGCGCGCTGGACTTTTCCGTCCGGCTCGACCCAATAGCGCTTATCGCCATATTCGAACATCAGCTGATTGTCGCGCACAGCGACCGGCGTGGCGTCGACCGGAATCGGCCAGCCGGATCGCCTTTCCGGAGGCGTCCATTTCAACGGCCTTTTCGGATGTGAGCCGTCCCTTGCCGATCAGGGCAAGGAACAAGTAACGCATCTAAAATCCGGAAACTGAAAGTCGCCGGATATTAGCTTGTCAATAACGCCTAGCTTGCTTCGATTGAAGTCTTCTGGCTCGCCCAATATCCGTAATCGACGTGGATGTTCTCCATCAGCTCAAACAGGCTGGTCGCCTGGTTGGTCAACAGCAGCGTCCATTGCGAAAAGAAGTTGCCCTGCTTTTCCACCATCTTGGACATGGTGTTGGCATGGCGGATCAGGGCATAGTCCTCGGCCAGGATGGCGCAGCCCTGGCGCCAATCGAGGTTCTGCTGGTGCAGGCGCTGCATGACGGCCGCCTGCAGCTGCAGCCATTCGCTCCAGACCTGCGGATCACCGAAGCGGCTCGCCAGCCCCGCCGACAATACGCTGTTGTGCAGCATGCGCGATGCCTGCCGCTGCGCCAGCCTGCCGGCCTTGATTGAGACAGCCAGCGGCGCGATGGCCCGGGACTCGCGCAAGGCGGGAACGCCTGGCTTATCGATCGACTTCAAACCGACGGAAACGGGAAGTTTGCTCATATCGTCCTCCAGGGTCGCTCAGGCGCAAAGACGGTCGAGCATGGCGTGGATCGCCTTGATCTGCACCGCTTCGCGCGAATAGTAGTCGGGAGCTTGCGGATTAGCGCTGGTATAACCCCACCAATCCCAGCAACCATCCGGGTTCTGCACGGCGTCATTGTCCGTACCCTCGGCCTGTGGATACAGCACGATGATGTCGTTGCTCTCCGCGATGTGGTTGTAGCCGGTGGTGGTGAAATAGCGGTTGCCGTACGGCGGCTGGTTGGCGATATCGGCGCGGCCGTTGACGTAATCGGTGTAGTTGTAGCCCTGCTTGCAGCCATGCAGCGCGATGTGCACGCGCGGCTCTTTCACCTTCCCTGCCGCGACGTTGGACGGGATGTAGATATAGCCGAACTGGCTCATGCTGGCCCGGTCAGTCGCGTCGGCAAAGAATTCGGTCTGGTCGAATCGCAGCAATTGGCCGGAAAGGCTTTCCGCCGCGGGCTGCAGGTCGCTGTAGATATGGCGCAGGATGTCGTGCGATTGCATGAAGCCGCCATTATTGATGTAGGGCGGCTGGTTGGTGGACAGGCCCGAATCCTCCGGGTTGTCGGTGATGATGCTGTGCCCTGCGGGCACATTATCGACGTAACGGATATTTGCCGGCTTCACGCCAAGCAGCTCATAGAACTTGCGGGTCCGCGCCACCACGTCCGAATCGACCACGTCGTCCGCGCTGCCGGTGAAGATGTAGAGGCGATCGTCGGCAAGATTGGTCACCGCATCGATCATTCCTGCCTTTGCCGTCTGCCGCGCCATGTCCGCGAGCTTTTGCGCATCCGGCGACACCTGCGGGATCAGTGGATTCATGCAGATGTACAGCGAGTTCTCAATGCAAGCATCTTCGGCAGTCATCATGTCGTCCGGCCGGAACACCTCCGCGCACCGGAACGGCCCGCCTGCAATGATGCCCGCGCCCGCGAAGCTTGACGAATGGGCCAGGTGAAGCTGTACCGTCATGAATGCCCCCGACGATAAGCCGGAGATCGAGTTGTTTCGCCTGGATGCCTTGTACGAACCGAGTTGGACGACTTTGCTGCTGGAGCTTGCGATCATGCTGAGCCTCCTAATCAAAGTGAACGCCACGACGGCGTCAGGCGACTATATCGTCACAAAGATCGTCTGCAATTGAGTTCGCGCAAACCCTTCCAGCTTAGCCGTGGAAGGGCCTGCAAAGTGCGCGCTTTGTCACGAATGGACTATCGGCGCACATGATTTTTTTTCACGCGGAAGGCTTGCGGTATCCCGATTCCATCCACGCCGTCGCGCTTGCAACGCTCAGCTTGAAATTCGGCGCCACGCGCACTTGTGCCTGTTCTTCGCCGAATGGATCGAAGGCGGTCAGGGTTGCGAAGGGATCGTCTTCATCCGGAGTGATGTCGAGGTTGACGGTGATGTAGGCGGCGCCCTCGGTGTGGACGCGCACGCTGCGGTGCAGTTGGGCGTGCAGTTGCTGCTCGTGGCGGCGGATCACTTCACTGGCGGTCTTCACCAGGGTGTTGAAGGCATTCACATCCAGCGGCTTCGGGTTCTTCTTGTCGCGGCCCATGGTCCAGGGACCGACCAGCGCCGGTTCCGCCTCGCCATCCTTGATCATCGCCACCGCCCAGCCATCGTCATCTTCATTCTTGATGACGCGCGCAGTCCAGCCGTTGTCCTGCCAGACGCGGTCTTCCTGCACCAGCACTTCCTCTTCCATCAATTCATCGATCATCGCGGCTCCAGTGTTAGCTTGCTGAAAATACTGTGATTATATACAGTTATTTATTTCCAGCAAGTAGCGCCACGATCAGTATCGCCCGGCGGCCAGGTCGGCCATGTGTTGGTCGTACTTGCCCGATTCCTTCAGCTTACGCAACCCACGGTTGAAACGCTCGATGTAGCCGGCATTTTCGGCGTCGGCCCGCCGCATGATCAGGCGGTATTGGGTGCTGTTGTAGCGTCCCGGCGCCACGGTAATGCCGGCGGCTTCTTCCGGTTTGAATTTCGTGCGCAGGATGTAGCGGCCCACATCAAGGCTGGCAGGAACGACATCCACGCGCCCGGCCAGCAGTTTGCGCAAGTTGAGTTCTTCGGTGGAGGCGCGGTCCAGGCGAACACCCGGCACTTCCTCGAAGCGGTATTCGTAGCCGGCCACGCCGCCGATACGCAGGCCGGCCAGGTCGGCATCCTTGGTCCAGGTAAAGTTGTAGCCTTTGCGAAGGAAAAACACCGACTGGGCTTCCAGCACGGTGTCGCTGGACAGGAATTCGCGTGCCCGCTCAGTCGTCAACGGCCCCACGCTCCAGACCACCGAGCCGTTGACCAGCCCACGCTGCGCTTCAGCATAAGCGCGCGGCCAGGGGCGGAACACATATTTGACGGTAATGCCTTCCAGCGCGAACGCTTCGGACACGATGCGCGACACGGCGCCGTAATGCGGCAAAGTCTCGGACAGGTAAGGCAACCACTCGCCGTTACTGAGCGTAATAGTCTCCGCCCGCGCCCACGGTGCGGCGAGTAAGCAAACCAGGAGTGACTTCCAATGCATCACTCCAGCATAGCGCAGAATCCTCAGTCTTTGCCGAGCGACCACTGCCCTGCACCGCCAAGCGCGGTTGCAGTCACGACGAGCAAGAGGAACAGGGCATGCAGGTTGCCCAGGACGGGCGCGCCGTGAATCCAGCCAAGCACGATCGGCAAGCCCACTACCAGGGTCAGGACTGCACTGGCGTAAGGCATCAGGAGGCCGATCATGATCAGTGCGCCGCACAGCATCTCGGTCAGGTGCAAGGCCCAATAGCCGGCACCGTTAAGGCTGGATGGGAAGCCGGAATGCCGCAGGGCCTGGAAGCCCATGAGGATGGCCATGCCGCCAATGGCGAGGCGGAGGAAGAAGCGGGATGCATCGAGACGGGTTTTGGAAACTGCCATTTAAAATCTCACGAATGTTTGAAAAGGAACGCTGTGCCGCGCGATTTTCGCACCCGGCAAGCGCCCCATCAAGGGCCTACTTCTTCGGGTTGATGATTTGTTTCAGCAGCACGAACACTTCGTGGCGAATCGCCTGCTCGTTCTCCTTGAATTCGCGGTCGGCCTTGATGTAGGCAGGTTTTTTCATCGCGGCCTGCTCGGCGGGCGTTGCCTTGGGAACTGCCGGGTAAAGCTGGGCGCCGCTGTTGTAGATGCTGTCCAGCGACTTCTTGCCGTAGCTGGACTCGTAGAAGCGCGTCATCTCGGTCACTGTCTCCGGGCTGAGAAGGCGGGCCACAGGCGTTGCCAGTCCCGCGTAGATGATTTCCGCCGGCGTTGCCATCACTTTGTCCATCACCCGGTTGCGCTCCGCCTCCGATGCGTAGCGGCTCATGCCTGCGGTCATGCGCATCATTTTCTCGGCTTGCATCGCCACCAGGAGGTCGTGCGTGGCCTTGACCTGCTTGGCATCGGGATTCGGATTGGCTGCATGGGCGCTCACTGCAAGCGAGGCGGCAAGCAAGATTGCAGAGATCAACTTCATATCATTCCTTTTGTTGAGTATGAAAACAAAAAGCCCCGAGTTTCCTCGGGGCTTTTCGCTTGAATCTGGCGGAGGCGGTGGGATTCGAACCCACGATACAGGTTTTGCCCGTATGCTTCCTTAGCAGGGAAGTGCCTTCGGCCACTCGGCCACGCCTCCTCGTTGAACTGTTACTGCGTCAACGCGACCGCAATATTAAAGACCGATACCGCTTTGGTCAAGGATAATACGGAAGTTTTTTTGGAAATATTTATTCTTTTTCCAGTTCAAATGCCTTGTGCAGGGCGCGCACGGCCAGCTCCATGTACTTCTCGTCGATCAGGACGGAAATCTTGATCTCGGAGGTGGAGATCATCATGATGTTGATGCCCTCTTCCGCCAGGGTCTTGAACATCTGGGAAGCCACGCCGACGTGCGAACGCATGCCCACGCCGACCACGGAGATCTTGGACACTTTGGCGTCGCCCACCAGGGTGTGGTGGCCGATCTCGCCCTTTTCGTTGTGCAGCACGTCCATCGCCTTCTGGTAGTCGTTGCGCGACACGGTGAAGGTGAAGTCGGTCTTGCCGTCCACTGCCTGGTTCTGGATGATCATGTCGACTTCGACATTGGCTTCGGCCACCGGGCCCAGGATGTGGTAAGCGATGCCTGGACGGTCTGGCACGCCCAGGACGGTGATTTTGGCTTCGTCGCGGTTGAAGGCGATGCCGGAGATGACTGCTTGTTCCATGTTTTGGTCTTCCTCAAACGAAATCAGGGTGCCCGAGTTGGCTTCTTCTGCCAGATCCATCAGCGGATCGGTCAGCGAGGACAGCACGCGGGTCGGTACGCGGTAGTTGCCGGCGAATTCCACCGAGCGGGTTTGCAGGACTTTGGAGCCCAGCGAAGCCAGTTCCAGCATCTCTTCAAACGTGATCGCCTTCAGGCGGCGCGCTTCGGACACCACGCGCGGATCGGTGGTGTAGACGCCGTCGACGTCGGTGTAGATCAGGCATTCGTCAGCCTTCAGCGCGGCGGCAATCGCCACGGCCGAAGTATCGGAACCGCCGCGGCCCAGGGTGGCGATGTTGTCGTTCTCGTCCACGCCCTGGAAGCCGGTAATGATCACAATGCGGCCCTTGTCCAGGTCTTCGCGCACGCGGCCGTCTTCGATCGACTGGATGCGGGCTTTGGTGAAGGCGGAGTCGGTTTTAATCGCTACTTGCCAGCCGGTGTAGGAAATGGCGTCCTTGCCGATCGCTTGCAGCGCCATCGACAGCAGGCCCACGGACACTTGTTCGCCGGTGGAGGCAATCATGTCCAGTTCACGTGGGTCGGGCGGGTTCTGGATTTCCTTGGCCAGGGCAATCAGGCGGTTGGTTTCGCCGGACATTGCCGACGGCACTACGACCACCTGGTGTCCCGCGTCGTGCCATTTGGCGACGCGACGCGCGACGTTCTTGATGCGTTCCGTCGAGCCCATCGACGTGCCGCCGTACTTGTGAACGATTAAAGCCATGCTGATTTTTCCGCATTGATGTGATAAAGGGAGCCCTTTACTCTACATGCTGCGTTGCAAAATCTCAAGTCAAAAAGCTCATACACTCATACCTAATTGGCATAAGTTCATATGTCTAGACAGGTGTCGGCAAAAATTATTTGGTTTCCCAGCGAAACACCAAACGATGCCCGGCGCCCGAGCTCAGTTTGCGGCAATCCATGCCGATACCGGCGGCATACAGGATATCGCCGGGAATCGATACCATGGGCAGGCGCTCGCGCTCCCAGGCTGGGATGCCCAAGGTCTGGTAGTGCTGCTTGAGTGTGCGCGTGGGGCGGTTGCGGGCGGGCTTGAGCTTTTCGCCGCCCTTGCGCAGTTCGATCGTCAGCATTTGCTGGCGCAGCCAGTCGGGGTCGAGGCCGACCGGCGCCAGCTCAACATGCAGCGTGCCGCCAAAGGCCGGGAAGTCGATGCTGCCCTCTCCGTTCCAGCGGAAGCTTGCGCGCTGCCCGGCGTCGGCCTCGGGTTTGCGCGGCACGAGGTAGAGGCGGTCGCGGTGGCGCCGCACTTCGCAGTCGGGATGGGTAACCTTGAGGTTGGCGTCGTCGCGCGCGGTCAGGGCCTGCTCCTGCATTTCGGCCAGCCAGCTGGCCGATGGCAGGCGGATGCCGCGCTCGGCGAACCAATGGCGCAGCAGGTTGGAGGTGCGGTCGGCGCTGAGCGTACGGACCTTGGCCATGTCGAGGCTGTCCTCGCCGGCCAGGCAGGCGCGCAGGTCTTCGGCGGCCTGCTCGGTCAGCAGGCGCTGCGCGGATTGCGCGTGGCGCGCGCTGCGGGCGAAGCGCTCCTGGTACCCGGGGAAGGCTTCGGCCAGGCGCGGCATGACTTCATGGCGCAAGGCGTTGCGGGCGTAGCGCGTGTCGGCGTTGGACTCGTCTTCGATGTAGGCAATGGCGTTTTCGCGTACGTAGTCTTCGAGTTCGGCACGGCTGGCTTGCAGCAGCGGGCGGGCCAGTAGCACGTCAGGGGTGCCGAGCAACGTTGGGGCGCGATTGAAGGCATCCATGCCGGACATGCCGGCCGGACCGGCGCCGCGCAGCAGTTGCAGCAGGATGGTTTCTGCCTGGTCGTCCAGGTGGTGGGCGGTCAGGAGCAGGTGCACGCTGTGCTCAGTGCAGAGTGCTCCCAAGGCTGCGTAACGGGCCTTGCGGGCGGAGGCTTCGCTGCGGTCGCCGAGGGTGACGCGGCGGCTGGCGAAGGTGATGTTCAGGCGTTCGCATTCGGCGCGGGCGTGGGCTTCCCAGGCGTCGGCGTTGGGGCTCAGGCCGTGGTGGATGTGGAAGGCGTACAGTTTGCGGCCGCTCGCTGCAGCCAGGTGCAGCAAGGCGCTGCTGTCCAGGCCTCCGCTGTAGGCGATGGCGATCGGGCCTTGCGGGAGTTCGGCGAGGGATTGCAGGAGGATTTGTTGGGCGCGCATAATTCAAAACCGGTAAACCGGTGCCTGACCCGCAGGGTCAGGCACCTAAGACGCGGCGGCCGCGTGTCCGGTGTCTGACCCTGCGGGTCAGACACCGCTTTACAGGTTTTATTCGGAAGCAGTAGTCTCTTTGAACTTGCCGTAGCTCATCAGCTTTTCGTGACGAGCAGCCAGCAGGTCCTTGGTCTTCACGCCCTGGAACTGGCGCAGCGAATCCGCCAGTGCGCGTTTCAGCAGCTTGGCCATTTCCTTCGGATCGCGGTGAGCGCCACCCAATGGCTCGTTGATGATCTTGTCGACCAGGCCCATGGCCTTCAGGCGGTGCGCGGTCAAGCCCAGCGCTTCAGCCGCATCGGATGCGCGCTCGGAAGTCTTCCACAGGATCGAAGCGCAACCCTCAGGCGAAATCACCGAGTAAGTCGCGTACTGCAGCATCAGCACGGAATCGCCAACGGCAATCGCCAGCGCGCCGCCGGAACCGCCTTCGCCGATGATGGTGGCGATCAGCGGCACTTTCAGTTCCGCCATCACATACAGGTTATGGCCGATCGCTTCCGACTGGCCGCGTTCTTCCGCGTCAATACCAGGGAATGCGCCAGGGGTGTCAACGAAGGTGAAAATAGGCAGGTTGAACTTCTCGGCCAGCTTCATCAGGCGCATGGCCTTGCGGTAGCCTTCCGGTTTCGGCATGCCGAAGTTGCGCATGGCGCGTTCTTTGGTATCGCGGCCCTTCTGGTGGCCGATCACCATGCATGGCTGGCCGTTGAAACGGGCGAAGCCGCCCACGATGGACTGGTCGTCCGCATACGTGCGGTCGCCGTGCAGTTCGTGGAAGTCGGTGAAGATTTCGTTCACATAGTCCATGGTGTATGGACGTTGTGGGTGGCGGGCAATCTGGGAAACTTGCCAAGGAGTCAACTTGGCGTAAATGTCTTTGGTCAGCTGTTGGCTCTTCTTGGCCAGGCGGTCGATTTCTTCGGAAATGTCGACGGCCGAATCGTCTTGTACGAAACGCAGCTCTTCAATCTTGGAATCCAGTTCCGCGATCGGTTGCTCAAAATTGAGGAAAGTCGTTTTAATCATTGTACCTCCAAGGTTTTTTGCTTCTCCGACAACACTGCTTTTGGCGGTTGCCGGTGAGAATTTGCGCTATTTTACCGGAACCGGATCAAGGCTACGCCATAAATACCAGGTAGCGACCGTCCGGAAGGGTTCCCAGTTGGCCGAAACCTCGCGCGCATCGCTACGCGACACGGGCTCCCCGGAAAAATAATTCTGGCTGATCCCACTGATCAGCCGGCTGTCATCAAGCGGCAGCACGTTGGGTCGGAGCAAATTAAATATCAAAAACATCTCCGCTGTCCAGCGCGTAATGCCGCGAATTTGAACCAGCTCAGCGATCACCGCTTCGTCATCCATCTGCGCCCATTGGGCGGCATGGACCTTCTTGTTCTTGAAATGGTCGGCCAGGTCCAGGATGTACTCGGCCTTGCGCTTTGAGAGGCCGCAGCCTGCCAGCGCAGCGGCGCCGGCCTTTTGCACGGCCGCCGGGGTGAATTTGGGACAGATTTCCAGCAGCTTGGCCCACGCCGCATTGGCGACCTGGGTCGTGACCTGCTGGTTGACGATGGCGCGCGCCAGGGTGATGAACGGGTCGTCATGGCCGACCAGGTGCAAATCGCCGAATTGCGGAATCAGGCGGTTCATGATGCGATCTCGCTTCATGAGCTCTGCCTTGGCTTCCTCCCAATACGGCGGCACCGGGGCCTGATCCCCGTTATCCCTGGATAGAACCATTACGCGCGGCGCCAGTTCGTGGTGCCGTCAGGCTTGTCTTCGAGGACGATGCCGGCCGCCAGCAGGTCGGCACGCACCTTGTCGGCGGTGGCGAAGTCGCGCGACTTCTTCGCTGTGGCACGGGTCGCGATGGCAGCTTCGATGGCCGCTTCGTCCATGCCCTCGCCTTCCGCGCCTTTCGGTGCGGCCTTGCGGTATTCCTCAGGACTGCGTTCCAGCAGGCCCAGTACCGCGGCCAGGCCTTTCAGCTGGCGCACCGCGGCCGGCGACTTGGTCTTGTTCACTTCCGAAGCCAGGTCGAACAGCACCGACACCGCGATCGGGGTGTTGAAGTCGTCGTCCATCGCCTCGGCGAAGCGCTTGGCGTTGTCTTCGTTCCAGTCCAGCGGCTGGCCGTCGCCCTCCACGCCGTCCAGCGCAGTGTACAGCCGGGTCAGCGCGCCGCGCGCGTCTTCCAGGTGCACGTCCGAATAGTTCAGCGGGCTGCGGTAGTGGGCTCGCAGGATGAAGAAGCGCACAACTTCCGCATCGAACTGCTTCAGCACTTCGCGGATGGTGAAGAAATTGCCCAGCGATTTGGACATCTTCTCGCCATCCACGCGCACGAAGCCGTTATGGACCCAATAGTTGGCCAGCGTCTTGCCGGAAGCGCCTTCCGACTGCGCGATTTCGTTTTCGTGGTGCGGGAACTGCAAGTCAGCGCCGCCGCCATGGATGTCGAAAGTCTCGCCCAGCAGGGAGCACGACATGGCCGAGCACTCGATGTGCCAGCCCGGACGGCCCTTGCCCCACTTGGAATCCCACTTCACCTCTTCCGGCTCGGATTCCTTGGCGGCCTTCCACAGCACGAAATCCAGCGGATCGCGCTTGCCGGTGTTGACGTCCACGCGTTCACCCGCGCGCAGGTCGTCCAGCGACTTGCCCGACAGCTTGCCGTAGCCTTCGAACTGGCGCACAGCGTAGTTAACGTCGCCATCGGCAGCCTTGTAGGCCAGGTCCTTGGCTTCCAGCTTCTCGATAATGCCCAGCATCTGCGGCACGTATTCGGTCGCCTTCGGCACGTCGGTCGGATTCAGGATGCCCAGGGCTTCGCAATCTTCATCCATGTACTTGATGAAGCGGCCAGTCAGTTGGCCAATCGTCTCGTTATTCTCGACCGCACGCTTGATGATCTTGTCATCGATGTCGGTGATATTGCGCGCATAGCGCACGTCATAGCCCGATGCCTTCAACCAGCGGTAAATGACGTCGAACGCCATCAGCATGCGGCCGTGGCCCACGTGGCAGTAGTCGTAAACGGTCATGCCACAGACATACATCCGGACCTTGCCCGCCTCAATGGGTTTGAACGACTGCTTTTCGCGTGCCAGCGTGTTGAAGATCTTTAAATTGCTCATCGGACTAGAAGTAAACGGGTCACTGGTGCGAAGCGCCTGGGGCGTCGCACCGGTGCTCGGTGTGTACCAGGGGGATGTTTGGTCCCTTTGTTATAGTTCTACTTTGTTAGAATGGAACGTCTGGCGAAGTATAGCACTGAAAAATTCGCGCACGCGAGTCGCAATTCTTATAAAGGAAACAAGAATGCAGAAGAAATGGATTGCCCTGCTGGCCGGCCTGCTGATTGGCAGCGCCGCGGCAGCTGCCGACAACCCTCAAGTATCGATCAAGACCAATGTTGGCGAAATCATCGTTGAACTGGACCAGGAAAAGGCCCCGATTACGACCGCCAACTTCCTCGCCTACGTCAAGAGCGGCTTTTACAAGGATACGATTTTCCACCGCGTGATCGACGGCTTCATGATCCAGGGCGGCGGCTACACGGCCGACCTGAAGACCAAGCAACCGCTGCGCCCCGACATCAAGAGCGAAGAAAAGAACGGCCTGTCCAACCTGGCCTACACCATCTCGATGGCGCGCCACGACTCGCCGAACTCCGCCAATGCGCAATGGTTCATCAACGTAGTGGACAACATCGGCCTGGATTACCCGAACATGAAAGGCCACGGCTATGCCGTCTTCGGTAAAGTCATCCAGGGCAAAGAGACCGTCGACAAGATCAAGGGCGTGCTGGTGGATGACAAGCCAGGCTTCCAGAACATCCCGGTCAACCCGATCGTGATCAAATCGGCCACCGTCCTCAAAAACCGCATCGTACCGCCAGCCCCACCGGCACCGCCGCCAGTTGCCGAGCCTGCACCAGCCCAGGAACCTGCACCGGTTCAGGAACCCACTCCTGTTCCGCAGCCAGAGCCTGTAAAATAACTCTTTTTCAGTAACACAAAAGGACAACAAGATGACCACCATCACCATCACCACCAACAAAGGCACCATCGTTGCCGAGCTGGACGCAGAGAAGGCACCGAAGACCGTTGAGAACTTCCTGCACTACGTGAACGCTGGCCACTACAACAACACCATCTTCCACCGCGTAATCGATGGCTTCATGATCCAGGGCGGCGGTTTCGAGCCAGGCATGAAGCAAAAGCCAACCGACCAGACCGTGGAAAACGAAGCCAAGAACGGCCTGAAGAACGAGCCATACACCCTGGCCATGGCACGCACCTCGGCACCGCACTCCGCCTCCGCACAGTTCTTCATCAACGTGAAGAACAACGGCTTCCTGGATTACCCAGGCCAGGACGGCTGGGGCTACGCCGTATTCGGCAAAGTCACCCAGGGCACCGAAGTCGTGGACGCGATCAAGGGCGTGAAAACCACCCGTTCCGGCATGTTCTCCGACGTTCCAGCGGAAGACATCATCATCGAAAAGATCGAAGCGGCGTAATTTGATTCTCCTCGTATCAGACCTGCATTTGCAGCCGGCGCGGCCGGTGCTGACGGAAGCGTTCCTGCGCTTCCTCGACGAACATGCGCTGGGTGCAAAGCAGCTCTACCTGCTGGGCGATATTTTTGAATATTGGGCAGGCGATGACGACCTGCCCGATCCGTTCCACCAGCAGATCGTGTCCGCCCTGCGCCGCGTAAGCGACGCGGGCGTGCAGCTATTCTGGATCGCGGGCAACCGCGACTTCCTGGTCGGCGAAGCCTTCGCCGCCGCAGCGGGCCTGACCCTGCTGCCCGAAACCTGGGTCATCGACGCCTACGGCCAGCGCATCGTGCTGGTACATGGCGACGCCCAGTGCACGCAAGATGTGAAATACATGGCCTTCCGCGCGCAAGTGCGCCAGCCGGAATGGCAGCGGCAGTTCCTGTCCATGCCTTTGGCCCAGCGCAAGCAGATCATTGCCGGCCTGCGCGAGCAGAGCAAGCAAGGCCACGCCGAGAAATCCTACGAAATCATGGATGTGACGCCCGAAGCGATTGCCGACGTGTTCGCCCAAACCGGCACCGCGATCATGATCCACGGCCACACCCACCGCCCCGCCCTGCACGAAGTCGCCGGCACCCGGCGCTACGTGCTGCCGGACTGGGAGCCAGAATCCACGCCCCCGCGCGGCGGCTGGATCTCCATCGCCACCGACGGCATCATCGTCCGCCACGCTCTCGACGGCACCATACTCTGACGCCATGCACGTCGCCATCCTCACCTTCGACGGCTTCAACGAAATCGACTCGCTGGTGGCGCTTGGCATCCTGAACCGGCACAAGAAACCGGGCTGGAAAGTATCGCTGGCAACGCCAAGCGAACAGGTGACCTCAATGAATGGCGTCACGCTGCACGGCCAGTGCAGCCTGGCCGACGCATGCCAGGCTGACGCGGTACTGGTTGGCAGCGGCATCCGTACCCGCGACATCGCCGCCGATCCCGCGATGATGGCGCTGCTCCAACTCGATCCAAGCCGCCAATTAATTGGCGCGCAATGCTCCGGCGCCCTGCTGCTGGCCCGCCTTGGCCTGCTGACCGGCCTCCCCGCCTGCACCGACTCGACAACCGCCCCGTGGCTGTCCGAAGCAGGTGTGCAGGTACTGCCACAAGCCTTCCACGCCAGCGGCAACATCGCCACGGCCGGCGGCTGCCTCGCCTCCCAATATCTCGCAGCCTGGGTTTTGGCACGCCTTGACGGCCCAGAGTCAGCCCGCGCAGCCCTGCACTATGTCGCCCCCATCGGCGAAAAAGACAGCTACGCCGACCGCGCCCTAAGCCACATCACCCCCTACCTATAAATTCGAAAGTCGGGGTCAGGTCTGGCAATCCGCCAAAAAGCGCACAGCCAAGCTGCACCTATCCGCATCAAGGTAGAAGTCAATGCCGCCATGTACCGCCCGCTCAGGACAGCGAGACGTGGCAGCCAACATGGTCGAGCCCTTCCGCACGCAATCCATAATTGCCATCGATAGGCCATTCGAGGGGAGACATCACCTTCCCCCAGTTATACACATTCCCTCCGCTATCGCGGTAGACCCAGTGCACCAATTTGTCTGCTCTGCTCATGATTCCCAGGATGCCTTGTCCGCCTGGATCGCCGTTGCTGGTGAGGGTTGCCGTTGGTATGCCGCATATCTCCTGCACGTATAGGTCAACGCTTCCGGCGTCAACGCGCATTGGAAATCATTGCTCTCTCCGATTAATCGCTCGCTGCGCACGGCCAAATCGGCCATTTGGATATATCCCTCAACGCCAAGATGCATTAGAGACGAATTGAGTTCCTTGTTCAATGCCTCGAGTCCCGGGATAAAGTCCGCCCGGAACGCGCGCACGTACTTCAGGAACGTCAGTACCTCGACCAGCAGCCCTAACTGGATGGTGCGCGGAGTTTTCGTGTCGATCCGGTTCTGCAACCGTACGTCCGAGGTGTACAGGTGTAACAGGGGCCGGCAAGGTGCATCGCCGCTCCCCAGCTATCCCGCTACGATGTTCGACACATCCGAATATAGGCAGTGTGGGTCCGTTGATTTTCGAATTGCATCCAAAGAAAACATAGACACCAAGGACGTATGGCAGAGCTCCATTATTCCCATTAACTCACTTCGATCGATTTCTTGTTCAACTCTGCATCATGTCGCGCGACAAACACGGTAGGCATGGACGACATGCGCTTCAAGTTCGGAACAAGCTTGACGTCCTCTGGAGATATCACGTCAAACGTGTCGCACTCCCCATCCCAGTATGGGAAGACTTGACGATAGATCTCATTGCCGCCATCGAAGTCAAGCTTCTCTACTTGCGCCAAAAGCGATGGAGGAATCGGTAACTCCTTAAAGTGGGCAAGCACTTCGGGAATGACTTCGTAGCCTTCCTTCTTAACCTGGATCTCACGATCCGTGTACCGGCGGACGAATTCCTCGACCTCAAACTTCGGCAGGAGCTTACCCTGCACGTACATCAGCTCCTGGATGACGAGCAGCTTGAAGTTCAGGTCACTAAATAACTGACTTGCTGCATTGGCCGGAGCCTTACCCGATTCAGGCAATCCAATTAACTGATACAAGGACCTCAATTCGTCGATGTACTCTCCAGAATGCCCGCTATCCACGATCATCTTGGCCAGCCGCTTTGCTTTCTTCGATTTGGTCAACAGGAGGCGCCTGTCCTCATCGGAATCCAAACGATAGAAGAAGGCATGGTCGGCAAATATGTCGAACTGGCTGGCATTCCACTGTCTCGAACTTACTTCAAGCTGTGCCGCAATCTTGTCCAGGTCATCATAGATGAAACTGCCGCCGTCGTTATCCAGCAGGGCCAGCATGATGTCGAAGAACATGCCCTCGTGCTTCTCATGCACGCCAGCGAATAGATAGTGGTTAATCAACTGGCTCAGGATCGTTGCACGCTCGGCGCAATGCTCCAGTAGGGAAAGCGTAATGTTGTTGCCGATATCAGGATTCGCCCGAACGAGTGGCAAGATCAATTCGGCCGCTTCCGCCCGCAGTTCTTCGCTTTGCCCAAGGCCGCCATGGTAGAAGTAAATCTCGAGCAGCATTTCAATCGCGTCGGCACCGGTGCCGGTGCCTGGCTTTACTGGCGAGGTGAAGAGTTTTTCTGTCGAATATGCGGCGATCTTCCTGATCAAAGCCAGGATCCTGGGCGAGTGCTGCCATAGCGCGATATGCAAACAGTTATTCGTCCCTGGAAAGCGGAGATGGTTCTTGTGGAATGAAAAGACCAGTTGGTACCCGACTTGCGCATCACCTGCCTTCGTCCAATCGATGCCCTCCAGTCTTCCGATGATGTCGTCGTACAGACGATTAGCGGCAACCGGGGAAGTCTCGCCAAACGCCAACCATGCCCGATTGACGGCTTTGACCAAATGACCGTATTTGCCTTCGGTCGGCGAAATCTCCTTTACCAGCTTGATGGTTTCGGCAACCACCGACCAACCCTCTTCAGGAGAGTAGCTTTTCAATTCCTGCACGAAATCGTCCAACACCCGGATCATTTGTTTGCTGCGGGTCTGCAGCGCGTACATCAGGTCTTTGTTAATCATGTTTACTTACTTCGCCATCGACTGAATATCGTTGCACAGCTCGCGTAGAACAAGAGCAGCAAACTTGCGCGTGCAATCGATGGTAGCACTGAAGGGCTATCTGTTGCCAATTTTCAATGGTTTTTTTGCAATGCAGTTACTTTGCCAGATGCTTGACATGTTTGCGACATATGTCACATACTAACATCAATCGTCACAGACTCGTTTTGTCATGCTTATCCCTTCTACCCCCGAATTATGCGTACTCAAAGCACTCTGGCGTCAAACGCCTTTGAGTGCGCGCGAAATCCACGAGGCTGTGGAAGAAGATCTGGGCTGGTCGTTCTCATCCACGCGTAAGACGGTGGAACGGATGATGGAGAAACAGATGGTTGCGCAGCACGTCCGCCACGGCGTGCAGGTCTACGAAGCCTTGCTCGACAAGGTGGAAACCCTGGCCGCTTATGCCCATGATTTCGGCACCCGCATCATGGAACTGGAGTCACCGCTGCCAGTCAACATGTTCTCGGGCAGTAAGCTCGTTGATGCCAGCGAACTGGCACAGCTTGAGCAGATGCTGTCCGACTGGCCCGATGAGGATGAAGCAAAGTGAGCGACTTCGACCTACTGTTGATGCGCTTCCTGCTCGCGAGCCTGGGCTGCCTTGCGGCAGGCTTCAGCGTGTGGGCGCTGAGCGCCCTGCTTCGGCGCTTCCTGCCGGCGCTGGCGGCGCAGCGGTCCTTGTGGCTGCTCGGTCAACTCACCGTGCTGGCGACCTTCGCCCTGCTATTGCTGCCGCATAGTGAGCGCGTGCGCTTGATTCCACCGCTCGAAATAGCAACGGAAACCGTGACGCATTACATCACGCCACCCAAAGCGCCACGGCCAACCGATGCGGCAGCGGCGCCGGAACAGAATGAAGGCGGCACGACTCACGCGCGCGGCTGGCTTTTGCATGGCGCGCAGTTCTGGCTGGCCATTTACTTGATTGGGCTGGCGCGGGCGGTCATCAATCTACGCCGTGCGCAGCGCTGGCTGGAACGCCTTGCCGACAGCGGCACCAGGCGCGCCGCCGGGGAAGCGCCAGAACATGCCGACATCATTGAGATCGACGCTCCGATTTCGCCAATGCTGCTTGGGCTGTTGCGCCCTCGCTTGCTGCTGCCGCGCCATCTCGGTGGCTTCGACCAGCTACAGCGCGAGCTGATCGTCGAACACGAGATGACCCACTTGCGGCGGCATGACCTGCAGTGGATGGCTGCCGGTGTCTTGCTGCAGACGCTGTTGTGGTTTAACCCTTTCATGCGGCTTCTGCGCGCAAACCTCACTTGGGCCCAGGAGCTGGGCTGCGACCGTGACGTGTTGCGCGGTCGCCCAGCGTCACAGCGCAAGGCGTATGCCGCCGCCCTCGTAGCCCAGCTCAAACTGCAGCACGTGCCTACACACGGCGCCCTGGCATTCGGCAGTATCGATGCCAACACGCTGACCGAGCGCGTATCGCTGATCCGCACGCCAGGCAACGCGCGCCGTGCCATGTGGGCCCGAGCTGCGACCGTCACGCTACTGCTTGCCATCGGGGCCGGCAATTTCGCCTTGCAGCCGGCGCTGGCCTGGAGCGTCTCGCCTTCCGCGCAGTCGATGGCAGCCCTCGATTGCACCAGCTTTGTCGATGCCGCCACCGGGAAGGCGCTGCTGCGCAAGGGCGATTGCTCGACGCGCATCACGCCTGTTTCAACCTTCAATATCGCCGTCAGCCTGATGGGCTATGACAGCGGCTTCCTGCGCGACCAGCACGCGCCGACCCTGCCTTACCTCGCCAGCTACCATGCCGGCCGGCCCGAATGGCGGCGCGATCTCGATCCGCAAGAATGGATTCGCGTCTCGGCTTCCTGGTATGCACAGCAAGTCACGACACATCTCGGCCGAGAGCGATTCAACCGCTACGTACAGGCCTTTGGCTATGGTAACGGCGATACCAGCGGCGATGCGGGCAAGGACAACGGCCTGACCTGGTCATGGATCGGCTCCTCGCTGCAGATTTCGGCCGACGAGCAGACCACTTTCCTGCGTCGTCTGGTGCGGCGCGAGCTGGGCCTCTCGCCGCTCGCCTATGAGCAGACAGCCGGCCTGTTGAAGGTGAAGGACCTGCCGGGCGGCTGGCAAGTCTTTGGCAAGACCGGCACTGGCGCCCCTCTCGGCCCGGACGGCAAGGACGATTACTCGCGCTCCTACGGCTGGTTCGTAGGCTGGGCCACCAATGGCGAACGCACCATCGTGTTCGCCCGCCTCCTGCAAGACGAGAAAGTTGAGGAAGGCGCTGCCGGACCGCGGCTCAAGGAAGCCTTCCTGAACCAGCTGCCGGCACAACTCAAAGCACTCTAAGGACTACAAAATGAAACGCAAAATCTTCGCCCTGCTTGCAGGGCTGGGCCTCCCTTTGCTCGCGCTTTCTGCAGAACACTGCCTGGCGATGGCCGATGCGGCCACCGGCAAGTGGCTGGTGCACGAGGGCGTGTGCGATAAGCGCCTGCCGCCGATGTCGACCTTCAAGCTACCCATAGCGCTGATGGGCTATGACTCGGGCGTGCTGCGGGACGAGCATTCGCCCGTTCTCCCCTTCAAGCAAGGCTACGTGGACTGGCGTACCGTGTGGCGGCAAGCACATGATCCCAGCTCGTGGATGAAGGAATCCGTCGTCTGGTACTCCCAGCAGCTTACGCTGCAACTGGGCGAAGAGCGCTTCGCCAGCTACGTCAAGCAATTTGGCTACGGCAATGCAGATGTCAGCGGCGATCCGGGCAAGAACAACGGTCTGTCCGAATCGTGGCTAGGCTCTTCGTTGCGCATCTCCCCGGACGAACAAATCGGCTTCCTGCGCCGCGTGCTGAATCGTGAACTCGGCGTCAAGCCGCAAGCCTATGCCATGTCCGCCGCTCTGGTACGGCGCCCTGAACCTGCCGGGGGCTGGCAGGTCTTCGGCAAGACCGGCAGTGGCAAAGACGTTGGCTGGTACGTCGGCTGGATTGAACGCGATGGCAAGCGCATCGTCTTCGCCCAAGCCGGCAGCGCCAGCGGCATGGACGAACGCGATAACTTTTTGGCACGCTTGCCGCAGTTGGTCCCCTAGCGCGTTGCGCCGGGTCTTCTCCTCGCTTGACCTAGATCAAAAATATCTGACTTGCATTGAGAATACGCAGTTCTTTCCAAATTTTTGACCTGCGTCAATTCAATAACATGCATGTAAAACATAAGATTTAGTTGTCAAACGGCGCAATCCCGTGCCGGACAAACCTGTGAGAAGAAAATGAAACCGACCTTGATGTCCAAAGCTATTGCAGCACTGGTGATCGGCGCCGCTACACTAGCGCCAGCTTATGCACAACATGGCCAGCACGGCGGCAGCACAGCCGTCCAGTATCGTCCTGACGTGACCTTTACCCTGCATACCGATATCGCAGACGGTAAGCTGGTCTTCATCAGCGACGCCGGCGAGTCCAAGGGCAAGGTTAACCCGACCTTGCGCGTGCCGGAAGGTGCTGTGGTGCAGATCAACCTGGTCAACGGCGATGGCGCAACCCACGACATTTCGGTGCCCGACTTCAAAGTCAAATCGAACCAGCTGAAAGACAAAGGCGCATCGACCGCCGTCGTGTTCAAGGCTGACAAGAAAGGCGAATTCACCTACATCTGCTCCCTGCCCGGCCACGTGGCGGCAGGCATGATCGGCAAGATTATCGTGGGCGAAGGCGAACTCAAAGCCGCGCCAAAAGGCGCCGATGTTTCGCGCAGCCCACTGGAAGTAGGCACGCCGGTCGGCAAACGCGGCCCGCAAACCGTCAACGTGAAGCTGGATACCACCGAGGTGCTCGGCCAGATGATGGACGGCACCACCTACAAATACTGGACCTTCAACAGCAAGGTTCCAGGCCCGTTCATCCGCGTTCGCGTGGGCGATACCGTGAACGTGGACATGTCCAACGCCAAGGACAGCCACATGATCCACTCGGTTGACTTCCACGCCGTGACCGGCCCTGGCGGCGGTGCGGCCGTGACCCAGGCAGCTCCCGGCAGCACCAAGAGCTTTACCTTCAAGGCCATCAATCCAGGCCTGTACGTGTACCACTGCGCTACCCCGATGGTGGCCCAGCACATCTCCAACGGCATGTACGGCATGATCCTGGTCGAACCTGAAGGCGGCCTGCCGAAAGTGGACCGCGAGTTCTACGTGATGCAGGGCGAGCTGTACACCGCGCAGAAGCACGGCACCCCAGGCGAAGCCGAGTTCTCGCTGGACAAACTGCTGGCCGAACAGCCGGAACACCTGATGTTCAACGGCACCCATGACGCGCTGACCAAGACCCACCGCATGGAAGCCAAGGTTGGCGAAACCGTCCGTATCTTCTTCGGCGTCGGCGGTCCTAACGCAACCTCCAGCTTCCACGTGATCGGCGAAGTGTTCGACCGCGTCTACAGCATGGGCGACCTGACCTCGCCTCCTCTGCAGAACGTGCAGACCACCACCGTGGCGCCAGGCGGTGCAACGATGGTCGAGTTCAAGACCGAGGTGCCGGGACGCTTCATCCTGGTCGACCACGCGCTGTCGCGGATGGAGAAAGGCCTGGTCGGCTTCCTCTACGTGACCGGCAAGGAGAATCCGGAAATCTTCCGGACCACCAGCAAGCCTGACGGTGATTCGGGCCACTGATCCACAGGATTAACACCGACATTACCTTAACCAGGACAGGACCCGCCCAGCGGGTCCTTTTGCCATTTCAGGAGAACCAGATGCCTAGCCCCAAAATCGACCCCCGCGAGTTCCTCAAGCGACTGCCCCTGTTCGCAGACCTGTCGCCGGAGGAGCTGACGCTGGTGGCTGCCGGCACTACCGAACACCACATCCCGCGCGGCAGCGCCGTCTTCCAGCGCGGCGATCCATGCGTCGGCTTCCACATGGTCATCTTCGGCCAGGTGAAGCTCAGCTTCCTGTCCGCCCAGGGCAACGAAAAAATCGTCGAGATCATCGGCCCGGGCCACAGCTTCGGCGAAGCGCTGATGTTCATGGAAAAGCCTTACATCGTCACCGCCCACGCAGTCAGCGACTGCATGCTGCTGCACATTTCCAAGCACACCGTATTTGCCGAACTGGCGCGCAACCCGCAGTTTGCACGCCGCATGCTGGCCGGCATGAGCCGCCGCCTGCACGGCCTGATTTCAGATGTGGAAGCCTATTCGCTGCGCTCCGGCAGCCAGCGGATCATTGGCTATCTGTTGAAGGATGACGATGCGACCGACGGTTCGGAGATTACGCTGGCCGTCAGCAAGAAGCTGCTGGCCTCGCGCCTGAACCTGACCCCGGAATACTTCTCGCGCGTGCTGCACGAGCTGGCCGACCAGGGCATGATTGCCGTGAACGGCCGCCAGATCAAGATTCTTGATTCTGCTCGTTTGCGAGCTTACGAAGGCTGATCGCAGCCAGCGCCAGGTCGAAACCCAGGCGCATGCAGGAAACTGCCAGTACCGCACCTGCCGCCTGGGCAAGCCAGCCAGGTGCGATGGCAGCAGCAAGCAGCATCACCACGCTGGCGGCATGCCAGGCAAACTGCACGCGCGGTTCGCTCTCCGGCATCAACTGGCGCACGCCCGGCACATCGCAGCCTGCATGCTGCCCGTGGTACCACAACAGGAACGGCACGATCTTGTACAGCATGCCGTTCACTGCCGACATGGCAAAGCCACCGATAAACAGCACGCCAAGCACCAGCGCCTTGTCCACGCCGCGCGGGCAAAGGAAGACGGCGACGCTGGCCAGCAGCGAGCCAAGCGAGAGCCACCAATACCAGGTCGATACGTCGGCCGCGCGCTCGCGGCGAAACAGCAGCCCCAGGGTGTACACCGCGAACAGCCCCAGGCAGACGCTCACCAGCCCCGCCCCGATCCATTGCCATGGCGCGTTGAGAAGGTAGCCGGCGGTCCACAGCGCCAAGCCGCCAAGGCATAGCGGCGGCAGCGTGAAGGCAAGCTGGCGCGGAAACAGCTGGGTGGACTGGAACATCGGCACCACCTGGAACACCACGGATACGACCAGCACACCGACCCAGCCCACCAGGGCCCAGGCAGCATGCACATTGGTCCATTCCATCACGCGCAGGCGCACCGCGCCCACCAGGAAGGCCGCCAGCGCCACGCCAATCGTCACGGCGCAGGCCAGTGCCACCACGGCCTGGCGCATGCCCGCCACGACCGGCAATGCGTTCGGCGCCGAGCGCTGCGACAGCGCCCTCGCCAGGACGGCAATAAGAAGAATGAAGGCGCCCGCGAGCAGGATACCAGCCGCGCGCAGGCACCACGGCAACCCATGCAGGAATCCTGCCGCCAGCAGCAGCGCGCCGCCGGCCAGGGCGCCCCAGATCACGGGACCAAGCCGGCGCGCCCAGTGCAGCTCGACGCCGGCAACCACCGGCACCATCTGCAACAGCGAACCGGCCATGGCCATGCCAAGGAAACCGAGCGTCAGCAAATGGGTCACGGCCAGCGTGGCCGGAGCCCAGCGTGTGCTCATTGCGTCGGCGCCCTGCCACAGCAGCAGCAGGCCAGCCAAGGCGCCGAACCATGGCGCCGCCAGCAGGAAGCGCAGCGGCAGCGCCAGCCCGGGCGTATGCTCGAAAGCCAGCTTGCGTTGCATCAGTCGTTCTGGGAAATCAGGATTTCGTAGATATAGTCGTCGCGCATCGTCGTGCGGTAGCGGTAACCGTTCTTCTCGAGGATGCGGTAAAGGGGGACCGGTTCGCGGTCGATGACCATGCGGATGTGCTGGCCGGGCTGCAGCAGGTCGAGCGCTTCCAGTACGCGCTCCATCGGTTCAGGCGGCACCATGCCGCACAGCTCTAACAAAATTTCAGGCGCACTCATGATGGTTCCTTCAGATAAGGTCCGCCAGGGTCTGGCGGTCGAGATGACCGAGGTAAGCCTCGGTCGCCCTGTGCAACCCCTCCTGCAGGCGGCAGGCGCCGGCCAACTGGCAGGTATTGCGCGTGACATTGAAACATTCGACGATCGTAAAGTCGGCTTCGGCCAGGCGCACCACGGCGCCCACCGAAATCGAAGCCGGCGGCTGCGCCAGGCGCAGGCCACCGGCCCGTCCGCGCCAGGTGGCCACCAGCCCGGCCTGGCCGAGCCGGTGAGCCACCTTGCGCAGGTGATGTTCGGAGATGCCGTGTGCCTTGGCGATCTCCTGCACGGTCACCAACCTGCCCTGCTGCCGACCCAGGTACATCAGCAGGCGCAAGGCGTAGTCGGTGTGGCCCGTGAGGCGCATTTGCTTAGTTCTCCAGCGCCACGCCTTCTGCCACGGTCTCTTCCTTCTTCGCCTTGCCGATCAGGCGCAGGGCGAACAGGGCGAGGAACAGGCAGCCAACCGCGAACACGATGTCGCCAGGGACGCGCAGCCATACTGCGGTTTCCATGAAGGTCGAGTGAACGACTTCCGGCGAACGGGCAAACCACATGCCCTTGGTGATCGCAGCCACGGCCTGGTAGATACCGGCAGGGACGAGCGACATGAACACCATCATGGCCAGGCCGATGTTCATGGTCCAGAACATCGAAGCCAGCAGCTTGTCCGACCATGCAAAGCGGTCAACCAGGCCGCGCAGGCAGAACAGCATCAGGCCGATACCCAGCATGCCGTACACACCGAACAGTGCAGCGTGGCCGTGGGCGGCGGTCATGTTCAGGCCTTGCATGTAGTACAGCGCGATCGGGGTGTTGATCGAGAAGCCCAGCAGGCCGGCGCCCACGGTATTCCAGAAGCCGACGGCGATGAAGCACAGGATGGCCCATTTGTAGGCGCCGATCCAGGGCGCCGATTTCGAGCGCTTGTAGTTGCGATACGCTTCCATGCCGATCAGCGACAGCGGAACCACTTCCAGGGCCGAGAACATGGCGCCGATAGCGATCACCGAAGTAGGCGTGCCGGTGAAGTACAGGTGGTGCAAGGTACCCAGGATGCCGCCGAACAGGAACACGATGGTTTCCAGGATGATGGCGCTATTGGCCGAAGCAGCGCGGATCAGGCCCAGGCGGGTGAACAGCAGCGCGATAACAGCGGTTGCGAATACTTCGAAGAAGCCTTCCACCCACAGGTGGACCAGCCACCAGCGCCAGTACTCGATCATCGAGTAGTGCGTGCCCTTGCCCCAGGTCAGGGACGTAGCGTAGAAGCCGCCGATACACAGTGCAGCCAGGAACACCATGGCGATGATGCCGCGGCTTTCCGATGGTTTCTTCAGAGCCGGCCACAGGCCGCGACCGAGCAGGAAGGCCCAGAACAGCAGGCCGACGAACAGCAGGATCTGCCACACACGGCCCATCGAGGTGAACTCGAGGCCCTGGTTACCCAGCCAGAACGAGAAGTCGACGCCCTTGTGTTGCAGGGTGCCCAGCCAGCCGGTGGCGGTCGAACCGACCACGATGAACAGCAGCGCGTAGAACAGTACATCGGTGCCCAGCTTCTGGAATTTCGGCTCGGCGCCGGAAATCGCAGGAGCGATATACAGGCCGGTAGCCAGCCAGGCGGTGGCGATCCACAGCACGGCGAACTGGGTGTGGATGGTGCGGCTGACGGTGAACGGCAGCACGTTGGCCAGCGGAATACCGAAGAAGCTCGAGCCTTCCACCGCAAAGTGCGCGGTGATCACGCCCATGCCGACTTGCGCCAGGATCAGGCCGATCACGACCAGGAAGTACTTCTTGGTGGCCTTCATCGAAGGCGTGGCTTTCAGCGAGAACAGCGGATCGTTCTTCGGCGGCACAGGATCTTCTTCCTCCTTGTGCATACCGTGGTAGAACAGCATGCCGGCGATGGCGCCGATCATCAGGATGATCGAGGCAATCGACCAGATGCCGGCGCCGGCGGTCGGAGTGTTGTCGATCAACGGTTCGTGCGGCCAGTTGCTGGTGTAGCTCAGGCCAACTTCGCCTGGACGGTCGGCGGCGGCGGCCCACGACGACCAGAAGAAGAAGCCGGTCAGCGCAGTGCGGTCGCTAGCTTCAGGCAGCGAATTCGGCGCCATGGCGTACTGTTCGCGCAGCTTGTCGTATTGCTCGGCGTTGCCGAACAGGCCAGCGTAGTGGTTTGCCACGGTGCGCACCGCTTCGGCACGGATGGCCGACAGCTTCACTTCATTGGTGTCGGCGTTGTAGGTGTTGGTGCGCAGCTCTGTCTTCACCAGGGCGTCAACGTGGGCTTTGGCGCCGGCTTCGAGCTGGGCGTAGTCCTTGTTGAAGTTCTTGCGTGCGAACAGGTCTTGCAGCGCGACGGCTTCGCGGTGCAGCCAATCGGCCGACCAGTCAGGCGCCAGGTAGGAACCATGGCCCCAGACGGTGCCCAGTTGCTGGCCGCCAGCGGACAGCCAGGCGCTCTGGCCGTATTTGACCTGGTCAGGCGTGTACAGCACCGCACCGGTGTCGTCAACGACTTGCGCTATTGGAGGCGCTTTCAGGTAAATTTCGCGGCCCACCCAGCCCAGTACCGTAAACGATAGCAGGCAGATAATGGCGAGCCACGTCCATAACTTCTTAGTGGCGTGCATGATAGCTCCTTTTGTGGTGTTTCAAATGTATGTTTTTAGCCAGAATACAGCCGCCACTCGGGCAGCTCACATGATCCAGGTCAAGTCTTGGTCAATGGCCGCCGCAACCGCCGCAGCAAGTGTGGCTGCGCTGTTGCGGCGCCACAGGCGGGTAGCCGTGTTCTTCCAGCAGTTTGCCGAGCTGGGGGACGCTGGTCAGGGAGTCGTCGAAGGCGACTTCAACGTGGGCCGCGCCGGCTGGGGCGTGCACGCCGCGGATGCCGGGGACGGTACGCAGCAGGTCAAGCACGCGGGTGACGTTGGCGGCGTCCAGGGCGGAAGCAAGTTGGAAAGAATGATGCATTTGTAAGTCCTCCTCGGGGTTAGTGTGGGAGGAAGTTTATGGAGTGGCGAAGGGGATGTCCTTGACGCACCTTAAGCAAAAACCGGTAAATCGGTGTCTGACCCGCAGGGTCAGACACCCAACGGTCTGACGGCTGAGGCCTACGCCACCAGCCGCGCCGCAGACAGTGTCTGACCCTGCGGGTCAGACACTGGTTTACCGGTTTTCACCCACACCCGCCCATATAGTGGCACTCAACACACCGCGTACACCCATCCACCTTATGCAGCGCCCGCGCCCCGCACTCCGGGCACTTGCCCGCCGATTTCGTCGGCGCCGCTCCCGCCGCCGTCATCGCCTCGGGCGCCACATGCCCCGTCGACGCGCACCGCAAGGCCAGTTGCGGCACCGGCACCTGGTTGCCAAAAGCATCCAGGAACCCGCGCCGTATCAAAATCCGCTGCAAGGTAAACGCAATCGCCGCCACCTCCGAATCGTGATAAACCGGCACCTGCACCCCATCCTCCCGCGTCAGCAAGCCGCAGCGCACCGGCCCCTTTTCCCAGGCCACCTCGCGCATATCCGCCAGCGCCTTCGCGATCGAACTTCCCGCCCGCGCCGCCATCGACAGCAAGCGCATGGACGACGTAATCCACTGCTGGCCATCGCTACGCTGGTTCGCCGGCATGAAGAACTCAAACGGCCGCTCAATCCGTACCGGCGCCCCATCCAGCATGCCGTCCACGGTGATGAAGCTCACGGTAAGGTAGGCCGACTTCTTGCCCTCCTGCGTCCAGTATTCGACCTTGGAGGTCACCGACTCCAGTTCCCCCAACGGACGCCCATCGAAGCGCTTGCGCAGCGGATCGTCATCAAGCAGCACAGGTGCAACGGCCGCAGAAGCCGCCGCCGGTTCCGGCGCCACGCTCAGCACGCTGCCCGTCACCGTATTCGGACGGAAAGTCGCAAGCCCTTTCAACCCCGCCACCCACGCCTCGGTGTACAGCTCCTTGAAATCCTCATACGGATAATCTTCCGGCACATTCACCGTCTTCGAAATCGCCGTATCGACGAAAGGCTGCACCGCCTCCATCATGCTCACGTGGTCCAGCGCCGCCATATCCAGCGCGGTGACGAACTGCGGCGGCAACTGCCCCATGTCGAAGCCCATGTGGCGGTACAGTCGCCACGCATGGTCCGCCACCTCGTAGGAGCGCGACGAACCATCCGGCATGCGCTTGCGGCGCTGGTAAACCCAGGAGAACGCCGGCTCGATGCCGTTGGAAGCATTGTCCGCAAAGGCCAGCGTAATGGTGCCGGTCGGCGCAATCGACAGCAGGTGCGAGTTGCGGATGCCATGCCTTGCAATCGCCTCCCGCAAGGCGCCCGGCAAGCGGCGCACGAACGCGCCCTCAAGGTACTGCTCCTTGTCGAAGAACGGGAAAGCGCCCTTCTCCTGCGCCAACGCCACCGAGGCCGTATAAGCTGCGTCGCGCAAGGCCTCGGCAATGCTGGCCGCCATTGCGCGGCCGCTTTCGGAGTCATAGCGCATGCCCAGCATCACCAATGCGCTGCCAAGGCCAAGGAAGCCCAGGCCGATGCGGCGCTTGGCCGCCCCCTCGTCCGCTTGCTGCGGCAGCGGCCACTGGGTCGCATCCAGGGCCAGGTCCAGCATGCGCACCGCGATGCCAGCCACCTGGCGCATCGCCTCGTAATCGAAGCTCGCGCGATCGGTGAAAGGATGCTGCACAAAGCAGGTCAGGTTGAGCGAACCCAGGTCGCAGCAGCCATAGCCAGGCAGCGGCTGTTCGCCGCAAGGATTGGTGGCGCGCAGGGTCTCGCAGTAATACAGGTTGTTCTCGGCGTTGATGCGGTCCACGAACAGAACGCCCGGCTCGGCGTGGTCGTAGGTGGAACTCATCACCTTGTCCCACAGTTCGCGCGCCGGCACGCGGCGATACACCCAAAGGCCATCCTCGCGCCGGTATGCCCCGGCAGCCAGGTCTTCATCGCCCGGTTCGACCTTGTGCACCAGTTCGAACCCGGAATCGGCAGCCAACGCCCGCATGAAGGCGTCCGTCACGCCGATCGACAGGTTGAAGTTGCGGAAGCCCCCATCATCCTTTGCGGCGATAAAGCGCTCGATATCCGGATGGTCGATGCGCAGCACGCCCATTTGGGCGCCGCGCCGCGCGCCAGCCGATTCCACTGTCTTGCAGGAAGCGTCGAACACGTCCATGTACGACACCGGGCCGGAAGCACGCGATTGGGTGCCCTTCACCTTGGCCCCGGCCGGACGGATGGCGCTGAAATCGTAGCCCACGCCGCCGCCGCGGCGCATCGTCTCCGCCGCTTCCGCCACCGCGGTGTAGATGCCGGGCAGGCCATCGTCCTCGCCGGTCACCGAATCGCCCACCGGCTGCACGAAGCAGTTCATCAGGGTCGCCTTCAGCCCCAGGCCAACGGCAGAATTGATGCGTCCCGCGGGCACGAAGCCATTCTCCTGCGCCCACAGGAATTTTTCTTCAAGTTCGGTGCGCAGTTCCGGCGCCTCCAGCGCGGCGAGCGCGCGCGCTACGCGGCGGCGGACGTCGATGATGTCCTGCTCATCCCCTTTCGCGTATTTTTCGCGCAGCACGTCCAGCGAGATTTCCTGGGGCGGCATGGGGTTGCCGAACATTTTTTCGTTTGCATTCATGGATAGTCCTGCTCAGGTTAAAACTGAGCCCGACTATCCACGAATGCCCGGGTAAATTCCTTGATTCAGGATAAGTTTGGCGGCCAGATCACCTCTTCCGACCAGCCCAGTTCCCTGAAATCCTGGGCTCGCAGCGACGCCTCGCCCACAGAAAAGAATTCATCCAGCTGCGGCGGAGCAACGGGCGTGGACGACAGCATGGCATGCACCTGCCCGCGATGATGGATCTGGTGCCCGAAAAGGTGCGCCAGCAGGCGCTGTCGCGTATCGCGCTGGAACTCACCCTCGCCGCGATCAATGACCACGATCCGGCGCAGGTCTTCATCGCGCAAAGCCTCGCAGTAAGCGATCAGGCGGCGATCCGCGGCACGCTGAGCCTCCCAAAGCGCCGCACAGGTATCAAAAGGCTCCTCCACCGCGAAAAACTCGCTGCAATAATCAGGATGCGGCGGCGCCCCGCGCGCCTCACGCTCCAGTGCATCGATATAAAACCAGTCCACGGTAAGGATGTGATTCAACGTCGCCTTAATCGACGGAAAAAACCCCGACCGCGGCGCCACAAACTCCGCCTGCGGCAAGCGCGCGCAAGCCCTCAGCAGCCGATGGTTAGCCCAGCCATTGTTATACGCTTCAGTCAATAAATGCCGCGACAGCCGATTACGCTCGAGCCCGTGTCCCACCTTGGGGTTGCCCCTAGGGGCGAAGGGTGACACGGCCTCTGCCGCAGCCCACGCGGCGATCGAGGCGCGATAGCCTTCCGGCAGCCGGCCTGGCAGCGCGTCGGCAGCAAACAAGCCGACTTCCTTGTGTTCGTGGCTCAGCACCGGCACGAAACCACCCTCCAGCGTGCACGCATGGGCGACGATAAACACTGTCTTCCCTGGCACGACTTCGAATAAGTAACTATCCAGCGGCGCCCCTACGCGGACGCGCACGCCGAGTTCTTCCTCGACCTCTCGCACCAGGCAGCCTGCCGGCGTTTCGCCATCCTCTATGCGCCCGCCCGGCAGTTCCCATTCCTCGCGCTCGTTCTTCAAGAGCACTACCCTGCCGTCAGGAGCGCAAAACACGCCCTTCACTGAAACTGGATAAGTCATTGGATATGCAAATAAGTGATGCCCGGTGCTTCTTCAAGAATCGAGCGCACCGCCGTGTACAGCTGCGCCACCACCGTCGCCCGCGGATCGCGGCCGGCAAGCCGCTCTATCAAGCCGCAGTCAGCGAAGACGTAGGCCTGCCAGCCCTCTTCCGCTCTGGTGCAAGCCACGTACAGCTCGCAATCCTCAGCCTCCACCGGCACGCACCAGGCGAAATCCTCGGGAATCACCTCGCCGAGCGCGCGAAAGCCGTGCGTGGGCAGTTCATGGGCCATCCACTCGGCCAGGCGCAAGCCATAAATGCCGGGATTGGTCAGTTTGTCTTCATCCGCGACGATTTCGAAGCGGGAAGACTGGAACATCAGGACCGGGCTATGCATTCTGATGTTCCTTTCATTGTTCAGCTACGCGGCACTTGCGCGAAAGCGGCATTCAGACGCCGCACCATATCGTTATTCATCGAGGCCGTGTGCCGGTTCCAGCGGTCCATCGTATGTTGCAGCTCGCTCTGCAGTCGCTGGGCAAGCTGGTACTCGCGCATGCCCGCGGCCCAGATCGCATACTCGGCACGCGCATCAAAACTGCCGAAGCGGTTGACGGCGTTTTCGAACTCGGCGCGCGCCTCCTCACGGCGACCGGCCGCGCCCAACGCTTTCGCCAACAGCAGGCTGCACTGCTCAGCACGATAATTCGCATCCGCGCGGCGGATAAACTCGAGGTGCTCAATGGTCTTGCCGTGGGCGCCAATCGCCAGGTTAGCGCGCGCCGCACCAAGGCGAATTTCCAGGTCCGAGCCAAACGCACCCTGCAGGCAAGCTTCGTACGTGGTAGCAGCTTCGGCAGCCTCGCCCGCTTCCAGCAAGGCCGAGGCAAGGCGCATCTGGTTCTGCGCAGTCGGGGTGAAGTTGAACGCATCGCGTGCTTCACGCAACTCACGCCCCGGATCGAGCATGCGGCCGGCAGCCACAACGGCTTTGCGCGCACCGACTTCCAGGCGCGAACTCGGCAGGTACACGGCAAAGAAATACACCAGACTACCCAGCAGTGGGAAGGAGAACAGGATCAGCAGCCAATACAATTCCCGCCCGCGGCGCACCGCATGCACGGCAAAAAAGATGGCAACCAGAATATGCAGACCCAGACCGAAAAACGGCATTTCTCTTTCTCCTATTAGTTGAAGTTTCGATTATAGACGACCGTCCCGCAAGGGTTCCAGATGAATGCTCAGTCCGCTTGCTGAAGTGCGGATAGCGGTGGGCACAAACTGCACGCCGGCATAACGCAACTCATCCGGACGCCAGGTGTAGATCGGCGTGTCACGCGCCAGGCTATCGGCAAGCAAGCGCGCAGCACCGGCCACCTGGCGCTGCGTGCGTTCATCCAGGCCGTCCAGGGTGAAGTCCTCCACGCGCGCATCGGCCAGCATGACCGCATTGCGCGAAGGGTCGATATTCAGGCGCCCCGACAGCGAAAGGCTGCCGGTAAATTGCTGCCGCATCAGCGGCGACGAAACAGACAGCATGGCGCCAAGCGCGATCCGGTCGTTCGGCAAGGTGGAAAGCCGCGGCTGCTCCAGCCGCAGTTCAAAGACTGCCAGCGCACGGTGCTCGAGCGGGAAGCGCTGGTCGATATTGCGTTGCAGGCGCGCCAGCGGGACTTCGTAATCGCGCGGTCCGGCAAAGCTTGCGCAGCCGGACAACAGCACGGCAGCGCCACCTCCTGCGGCTAACGCAGCAGCGGCGATGGCGCGCGTGGCAAGTCGTCTGTGTGGGGTCATTTCAGGCTCCTGTGTCATAGTCGCAGCAATGATAACGGGGATCGCATATGCAACCTGTAACCATTGGTATCGCTGGATGGGCTTTGCCGCGCGCTGACGCGGACTTGTTTCCGCCGGCGAGTTTTGGCAGCAACCTGGCACGCTACGCCGCTGTGTTTGACGCCGTCGAAATCAATTCTTCGTTCTATCGCCCTCACCGGCCAGAAACCTACGCGCGCTGGGCCGATAGCGTGCCGGCCGGCTTCCGCTTTGCCGTCAAACTCCCGCGCTCAATCACGCATGAAAAGCGCTTGCAGGATGTCGGTGCTGACCTCGACCGCTTCGCAGCTGAAGCCGGAGCGCTGGGTGAAAAGCTCGGATGGATACTGGTGCAGACGCCTCCCAGCCTGCGCTTCGACCCAGCGGCGGCCGCAGCCCTCTTCACGGCCCTCGGCGAGCGCTTTGGCGGCAAGGAGCGCGGCAAGAAGCCAGTATTTCTGGCCTGCGAGGCCCGCCACGGCACATGGTTTGGCGCCGAGGCAACGGCGCTGCAGCGCGACATGGAAGTGATCCGGGTAGTAGCCGATCCGCCCGCCGGAGAACCAGGACCTTTCATACCGACACGCGACGACGCCGGCTACGTGCGCCTGCACGGCAGCCCGCTGATCTATCGCTCAAGCTACGAACCCGAGCGGCTGGAGCAAATCGCCGCCTGGCTGCGTAACCAGCGTGGCAACGCACTGGTCATCTTCGATAACACAATGTCAGGCACGCAGGTCAGGCAGGCAAGGCAGCTTCACGCCCTGCTCACCCATCGGGCCCATGTTTCCTCTTTGCCTCCCTGAGGATCCGGCCCGCAAAATGACCATAGCAGGCAAACAAAACAAGCAGCCAGCCCATGGTGATGACCGCCGGATCGGATTCACCCAAGCCGAACAACTCGAGATTTTGCTGAAACAGCTCGAAAGCTCCCCAAAGCAGCAGGGTGCACGCGATCCCTGCCAGTCCCTGCCGATAGATCGGCCAATTTTCGCTGAAATGCGCGCGCGCCCGCCGCCACATGCTATTTTTTCCCCTTCATCGGGTCATCATCCGGGTTCACATACGTGATATCAAACGGCCCCTCGCCATGGATCTGGACGATGGTGTCGCCCTT
The DNA here is from genome assembly GCF_049913255.1 of Pseudoduganella sp. R-43. Taxonomy (NCBI): domain Bacteria; kingdom Pseudomonadati; phylum Pseudomonadota; class Betaproteobacteria; order Burkholderiales; family Oxalobacteraceae; genus Pseudoduganella; species Pseudoduganella sp. R-43. The sequence continues at coordinate 2,949,413 of NZ_CP183988.1, read as the reverse complement.
CATGATCGCGTAATGGTTGGTCTTGGCCGGAATCGCCACAAAGTCCCCCGCATGATGGGCCTTGGCCGCCTTTTCATCAAGCTTATCCCCCATGCCCAGCATCAGCGTCCCCTTGATCACGGTGACGTTTTCCATCATCGAATGCATATGCGGCGGCACCTTGTAGCCCGACTGGGCGTGCAAGCGCATGACAAACGGACCTGCCTTGCCGGGATCGCCCTGCAACACAGCCGCTTTGGCGCCTTTAGGCAAGGTGGGTGGGCCATCGCCCCATTTCATCTCATCGCCGAGATGCATAGCGGAAACGGGAATCAGGCACCCAAAAGCAGCAGCGGCAAAGACAGCAGCCAGGGCGCGAGGCGTAATTCTGGACATGGCAATCTCCTTTTAAACGGGTACTCCAGGTTTGATCATAGTCCGCATTTGCAAAAAAACCACTTGCCGCGGACAGATTCAGTGTTATAGTTCACTACAACACCAGTTCATTAATTCACCAACACTGGAGGAAACGATGTATGTGGAATGAAAACCGCCCGATCTACCTGCAGTTGAAGGAGCGGGTCGTCGGCATGATGCTGGATGGCTTGCTCAAGCCCGGCGATGCCCTGCCCTCGGTGCGCCAGGTCGCGGCCGATTATCAATTGAACCCGATTACCGTCTCCCGCGCCTATCAGGAGCTGGTCGACGAAACCTTGGTGGAAAAAAGAAGGGGATTAGGAATGTACGTTACCGAAGGCGCCGTTGATAAACTGCTGTCCACTGAACGCGAACGCTTCATCCGCGAAGAATGGCCCGCAATGGTCGAACGCATCCGCCGCCTGGGCCTGGACATTGAACAACTGCTGCGCAGCACGAATGTGCCGCCACAAGGAGCCCCGGCATGACAGCGATCATCACCGCGAAAAACCTGAGCAAGCGTTACGGCGCCACCAAGGCCCTGGATGACGCCAGCTTCCAGATCAACGCCGGCCGCATCGTCGGCCTGATCGGCCCCAACGGTTCCGGCAAGACCACTACCCTGAAAGCCATCCTCGGCCTGTCCCGCTTCGAAGGCGAGCTCAATGTACTGGGCCTGGACCCGCGCCAGCAGCGCGATGAACTGATGAAGGACGTGTGCTTTATCGCCGACGTCGCCATCCTGCCGCGCTGGCTGAAAGTGAAGGATGCCATCAGCTTCTGCGAAGGCATTCACCCGCGCTTCAACCGCGAACGCGCCGAGAAATACATCGCCAACACCAAGCTGTCGCCGGACATGAAGGTCAAGGCCATGTCCAAGGGCATGATCGTGCAACTGCACCTGGCGCTGGTGATGGCGATCGACGCCAAGCTGCTGGTACTGGATGAGCCGACCCTGGGCCTGGACATCCTGTACCGCAAGCAGTTCTACCACCAGCTGCTGGAAGACTACTTCGACGAGAACAAGACCATCCTGATCACCACGCACCAGATCGAGGAAGTCGAAAACATCCTGACCGACCTGATGTTCATCCGCGACGGCAAGATCACCCTCGCCGCCTCGATGGACGAAATCGGCGACCGCTACACCGAAGTGATGGTGCAGCCGGAATACATGACCGCGGCCAGCGCCCTGCAGCCGCTGCACCAGCGCACGGTGTTCGGCAAGGCAGTGATGCTGTTCGACGGCGTCTCGCGCAAGCAGCTGGAAACGTTTGGCGAAACCCGTACCCCTAGCGTGGCCGACCTGTTCGTGGCCAGCATGCAAGGAGAATATCAATGAATACGATGAAATGGCTGATGCAGCGCGAGTACTGGGAGAACAAGGGCATGCTGTTCTGGGCCCCTGCCATTGTCGCCGGCCTGATGGTCGCCTTCTTCGCCGTGATGCTCATCATCGGCAACAATATGGAACTGCACTTTGACGGCGAAGGCCTGTCGCGCTTCCATGAAATGACCGTCGTGCAGCGGCATGAACTGGCCAGCGCCGTTGGCGCCGCCTTCCCTATGATGGCCGCGCCCCTGTACATCCTGATGGGCTTCGTGATCTTCTTCTACTGCCTGGGCGCGCTGTACGACGACCGCCGCGACCGCAGCATCCTGTTCTGGAAATCGCTGCCGGTGTCGGACACTACCACCGTGCTGTCCAAAGTGGCCGTAGCAACCGTGGCCGCGCCGCTGATCGTGGCAACCATCGGCTTCGTGGCTTCGCTCGCGATCATGCTGATGACGTCCATCGCCCTCAGCTTCCACGGCGTGAACGTGTTTGGCGACCTGCTCTCTTCCACCAACCTGTGGCTTTCTCCGTTCCGCGTGCTGTCGCTGATCCCAGTGTACTTGCTGTGGGCGCTGCCGACCGTGGGCTGGCTGCTGATGGTGTCGAGCTGGGCGCGCAGCAAGGCGTTCCTGTGGGCGGTCGGCACCCCGCTGATGACCGGTGCGTTGCTGGCCTGGGGCAACTACGCATTCAAGATGGGCCTCAACATCGAATGGTTCTTCTCGCAAGTGGTGCTGCGCCTGCTGGGCAGCGTGCTGCCGGGCGCCTGGTTCATATTCGACCGCTCGGCCCAGGAGTCGATACGCCATGCCGAAAACATGGATGGCATGCAGGGAGCCAAGGTTGTTTCCTTCTTCAACGAGGCATACGGCTCGCTGGCCAGCCCGACCCTGTGGGTTGGTGTCGCGGCAGGCGTGGCGATGATTGCCGCCGCGATCTGGCTGCGCCGCTGGCGCGAAGAAAACTGATCGGCCAGGCGGTTGTTCGCGGCAGCTCGATGCTCGTCGAGCTGCCGCTCATGCCACCCGTTCGGCAGCGCACTGAAATCCCATCGGTTCACCGCTATAGTGCCGGGATCGCACGACACAGGAGCTGCCGATGGCCAAGTCGCCCCCAGGAGTACGCCTGTTGCGCAGCCTGGCCCGTGCAGGAAAGGCGCAGCAAAAATTGCTGACCGCTTTCCTGACCGCTTCGACACCGAAGACAGCGAAGCCCAAAAAGCCCCGGCGCACGGCACGGCGAACACAAATCAGCCTGGCTGCGGCGCCCGGCAAATGGATGGCAGCGCGCTACCCGGCCCTGTCGGGCGTCCCTTCTCTCGCCTACTGGCTCTACCTGCCTGATCGTGTTCCTGAAAGCGTCACGCGAAATGGCTGGCCTCTGATTGTCATGCTCCACGGATGCCACCAGAGCGCAACCCAGTTCGCACAAGGCACCCGCATGAATTTGCTGGCGGAGCACAAGGGTTATGCCGTGCTCTACCCGCAGCAGCCGGTAAGCGCGCATGCCCAGCGCTGCTGGCATTGGTATAGCCAGGCCACCCAGGAAGGCAGCGGGGACGCTGCCAAGCTTGCTTCACTCATCGCCCACATTTGCGAGCAGCATCACATCGATCGCAGTCGAATCTATGCATGCGGCATCTCAGCCGGGGCAGGAATGACCGCCGTAATGGCGCTGCAGCACCCGGAGCTTTTTGCCGCGATCGGCCTGCATTCCGGCCCGGTGGCCGGCGTTGCCAGGTCCTCGGCCGAAGCGTTGCACGTGATGCGCCACGGGGCAAGCCTCAACGCGGAGGGAGTGATTCACGAACTGCTGCACCAGCGCGCATTGCAAACCAAGCCGGGTGCCCGTAGCGCGGATCAACTGATGCCGGCAATCCTGATCCAGGGCGAAGCCGACAAGGTGGTCCGGCCAGTCAACCAGGCGCATCTTGCGCGCCAATGGCTGGCGCTAAACGGCCTGGGCGCCGACACGCCGTCGCAAGTAACGCTCAAACCCGAGGGGAAAACCGTTCGCCGGAATGCCTGCGAGATCCGCGATTTTCACGTCGGCCGCAAGATTCTGCTGCGCGTTGCAAGCATTGCGGGCCTGGGGCATGCCTGGAGCGGCGGCGACCCGTCTTACAAATTCAATGAAGCGGCAGGCCCGGATGCCAGCCGCATGATGCTGGACTTCTTTGCGAAGCACCGGCGCTAGTTTTCCCTCACAGCCAGGTCCTGGTCGCGGATGACTTCTTAACACAAGGGCGGTCGCCCACCAGGCACGACCGCCCCCTCATCAGGATACGCCAGCAGGCATCAGGCCGGCAACGCGTTCTTTTCCTCTGGCGCCGCGTCCGACACGGTCGCCTCGGTGGTCAGCAGCAGGCCAGCGATGGAGGCAGCGTTCTGCAGCGCGGTACGGGTCACCTTGGTCGGGTCGATGACGCCGTTTTCCACCATGTCGACATACTCGCCGGTGGCAGCGTTATAGCCAAAGTTACCCTTGCCTTCGGCAACCTTGGCCACCACCACCGAAGGCTCTTCGCCGGCATTGGAAACGATCACGCGCAGCGGCGCCTCGAGTGCGCGCAGCACGATCTGCACGCCTGCATGCTGGTCGGCATTGGCGCCCTTCAGCTGGGTGATGGCGGCGCGGGCGCGCAGCAATGCCACTCCGCCGCCTGGCACAATGCCTTCCTCGACGGCGGCGCGGGTCGCGTGCAGCGCATCATCCACGCGGTCGCGCTTCTCTTTCATTTCCACTTCGGTGGCTGCGCCAACCTTGATCACAGCCACGCCGCCCGCCAGCTTGGCCACGCGCTCCTGCAGCTTCTCCTTGTCGTAGTCGCTGGTAGCCTGCTCGATCTGCGCGCGGATGGTGGCCACGCGATCATCGATGCGCCGCTGCTCGCCGGCGCCGTCGATGATGGTGGTGGCTTCCTTCTGCACTTCGATACGCTTGGCGCTGCCCAGATGCTCCAGCGTGGCCTTCTCCAGCGTGTGGCCGGTCTCTTCCGAGATGACGGTGGCGCCGGTCAGCACGGCGATATCTTCCAGCATGGCCTTGCGGCGGTCACCAAAGCCCGGCGCCTTCACCGCAGCCACTTTCAGGATGCCGCGCACCGAGTTCACCACCAGCGTCGCCAATGCCTCGCCTTCCACATCTTCCGCCACAATGAACAGCGGCTTGCCGGCCTTGGCCGACTGCTCCAGCACCGGCAGCAGTTCGCGGATATTGCTGATCTTTTTGTCGTACAGCAGCACCAGCGGATCATCCAGGCGCGCCAGCTGCTTGTCCGGATCGTTGATGAAATATGGGCTCAGGTAGCCGCGGTCGAACTGCATGCCTTCCACCACATCCAGCTCGTTCTCCAGCGACTTGCCGTCTTCGACGGTAATCACCCCTTCCTTGCCCACCTTCTCCATGGCCTGGGCGATGATGTCGCCGATGGCGCTGTCGGAGTTGGCCGAGATGGAGCCCACTTGCGCGATCTCCTTGCTGGTGGCGATGGGGCGCGAGATGGCCTTCAGTTCCGCGATGGCAGCGGCCACGGCCTGGTCGATGCCGCGCTTCAGGTCCATCGGGTTCATGCCGGCGGCCACATACTTCATGCCTTCCTGGACGATGGCCTGGGCCAGCACGGTAGCCGTGGTGGTGCCATCGCCGGCCACATCGGCGGTCTTCGAAGCCACCTGCTTGACCACTTGCGCGCCCATGTTTTCCAGGCGGTCCTTCAGCTCGATTTCCTTTGCAACCGAAACGCCATCCTTGGTGATGGTCGGCGCGCCGAAGCTGCGGTCAATCACCACATTCCGGCCTTTCGGACCCAGCGTGACCTTCACAGCGTTGGCCAGCACATTCACGCCCTTGACGATGCGGACGCGGGCATCTTCGTTGAACTGTACGTCTTTAGCAGTCATGATTTTTATCTCCCTGGAACGTTCTGGAATCAAGCGGCTTTGGCAGTGGCGGCAGCGTGGTCGATCACGCCAAGGATGTCTTCCTCGCGCATGACCAGCAGTTCTTCGCCATCAAGCTTGACGGTCTGCCCGGCGTATTTGCCGAACAGGACCTCGTCGCCGACTTTTACAGCCAGCGGGCGCACGCTGCCATCGGGCAGGGCGCGGCCATGACCGACCGCCAGCACCTCGCCCTGCTCGGGCTTCTCGGTAGCGGAATCGGGGATCACGATGCCGGACGCGGTTTGGCGTTGTTTTTCAATTCGCTTAACAATAACCCGGTCATAGAGGGGACGAATTTTCATCTCTTATCTCCAAATGGTGTCAGATCATTTAACAAGTGAATCGGTCCAGACAAAGCTAGAGCCAGACTTCAGCGTCGTCGAAAGTATGTTTTCGCTTTTTCATTTTCAAGATGGGTGCCGCAGTCAAGTTTGTAACAAAATGTTTCAAGGCAGGATCAGGCGGTCATGGTGGCCCAGCTGGTAGACCACACGCTTCTCCGCACTTGGCGGAACGGGCCGCACCGGGCAGTCGGAAAAGCGCCCGCCGTCCCCCGCCAGGCTGTCATCCGCTGGACCGACGCCCTGCCATACGCCGCCTTTGATGGGCTGGAATAGCCACTGCTGATAGCCCTTGCGGGCCGCCAGTTCCATCTGCTCCAGGCGAGCAACCTGGTCTGCACCCAGCACCGGTTCATCAGGGTAGCCCGCAGCGTTGTCGCCAAACGCCAGGCGGCAGGCGAAGGCCTCGCTGGCTGGAGCCCCCGCCGTGTTGCAGGCCCGCTGTTGCAATCGCTCCAGCTGCCAGGCGCCAAGCCGCCAGGCCGCATCCAGCAAGGCATCCTCTGCCGCCGCACTGCTGGCCCAGGGACCGTCAAACTGCAAGGCCGAACTGGCCACCGCGCGTGCCGGCAGGTTCACGCCTTGCAGTTGCAGCGGCGTAGCACGCCGGAAGCCATGCCAGTGGAGGAACAACAGCAAAGGTGCATCGGGCCAGTTGGCGCGCGTGGCGCTGACGGCAAACAGCGGCAAGCCCATGGCGGAAATTTGCGCAGACACAGCATCGAATACATGCATGGCAACGTCCTCCAACTGCCATGTCAGTGCACGTAAGACCGCCCAGTTGCCGGTTCAGCGCCTGCGCCTACGGGAGGCCCGCCCTGCAACAGCTCCTGGCAATGAGTAAGGTGGCGCTGCGCCTGCGCCAGAGCCTGCGCATAACTTCGCAGCTGGTGCAGCGACGGCAAGCTGTCGCTGCCCTTCAGTGCGCGCGCTCCCGTGGCGGTGATTTCCGCCATTGCCCGGCTGGCCTTGTCATGCGCGGTCCGCAATTCCGCCAGGCTTTCCAGCAATGCCTCTTTATGTTCCATAGTCGCTCCTTAAGAACACATAACAAGGCAAATTAATTCTGGGTCGGCTCCGGAAATTTCAAGGCCGGAAAGAACCGAAATTCGGCGCGCCCTCCGCACCAGGCGTCAAAAGCTAAGCTCTTCCTGGCGCAACAAGTCTTCGATCACTTCCTGATTTTGTTTGTCGGCTATGAGCGCATAGATCCCGGTATAGAACGGATGGCCCTTGATCGCCTTCAAAGCTGCCGGCTCGCCAAAAATCCCTGCCAGGGCCTTGTACTCCATATAGCAAACCAGCACGTGGTTGTATGTCGACGATTCGTCGCCCGATCCTTTCGGCTGCCGGAAATCGAGTCCTGGAAATTTCGCTTGCACAAGCGCTGTGGTCTCGTCGGGCGTGAACTTCGAGTTCAACACCCATGTTCCAATGGAACTGCTCGTGCAACAAGCTACCGACAAGATAGAGATCATCATCAGGCATCGTCTTGCGGACGCCCAGCGTCAGAACAGGATGACTATGTGGGGGCCACACATCTTTATCTATCCTGATGTCCTTCGTATACAGCCATTTCCCCAGCTGGTACCGGACGACGACCGCTTCTACCCGCGCCTTCAGCGCCACCTCTTCGGGAGCATTGTGACGTGTGACGACGTTCAGACTTTCCGTCGCATTCACTGTACCCACACAAAGCGCGGATAGCATTGTGCAGTGAATGGCATTTCGTATTTGTCTCTGCATTTCCATTCCATATTGGCACAGAATCATCATGGGAAACTACATGGCAATATTTCAAGCAGGACCACTTCACGCCATCGGTTTCCATTCACTGAAGCTTTTAGAAATGATACTCGGCGCGGACCATCGGTGTCTGCGCCAGGCTGCCCGGGACATTCGACGGATTTCCGAACTTGTTGCGCCAGTACTGATACTCGAAGCCGACCTTCAGCTTGCCCGGCTTAAGCCCCGCCGCGGCGCTGAAGTCATACATCACCTGCATATCGATGTTGGTCTCCGGCGAAGTCGGTCCGCCAAATTCATTGCGGCCTTTCTCACCGATGTAGTTCATATACCCTTCGAAAGACCAGCCGCTGCCCAGCGGGATGCCCCAGGCTGCGTTCAGCATCGCATGCGTGTCGTAGTGATAGCGCTTGGATACGCCGATCGGTTCATTGCTTTCCCACAGCGCCAGCAGGCTGATATTCAGGAAGCCCGGTACGTCAACCATCAAGGTCGGCCCGGCCACCAGCATTTGCTTGCGCGAGGCGTAGCCTTTGTCGTTCTTGTGGTTCCAGTCAACGCCCGCTGTGAAGCCAAAACCGCGCATGCCGGCGCCCTTGAACTCCTTCCCGGACAGCTTGCCAATATCGAGCGTGTGTCGGTACAGCAGGTAGGTTTCGGTTGCGCTGTCGTCCTTGCGGTCGGACTTCAGGATGTCCAGGTTCATGTAATTGCTGCCGTACTGGTAGCCGCTGGCGTGGGTCAGGTTGATCACGTTCTTGCGGATGTCCTGCGGGTTGTACGGTTCGGCGAACCTGGTGCCGAAGCGGTAGCCGATGGAGTTGTCCATCCAGTCCAGCGCCAGGGCCGGCTGGGCGGCGCCGAGCGCCAGGGAGACAACGGCGGCAGTGCGCGCCAGCGGTGCGAATCGGGTCATGCGTCCTCCTGTTAGCGTAATTTCGGGGTGGCGTCGAGCTTGAAGAGCCCGACCACTTCTTCCAATCGTGCGGCCTGTTCGCTGAGCGATTGCGCGGCGGCGGCGGCTTCCTCCACCAGCGCGGCATTCTGCTGCGTGGTGTTGTCCATCTGCGTGACGGCCTGGTTGACCTGGTCGATGCCGAGGCTTTGCTCCTGGCTCGCGCTGGCGATTTCCTGCATCAGGCTCGCCACGCTCTGCACCGACTTGACGATGTCCTGCATCGCTTCGCCGGCGGAATCTGCCAGTTTGCCGCCGTCGGCCACCTGTTGTACGGATTCGGTGATCAGCTCCTTGATCTCTCTTGCCGCTGCGGCACTGCGCTGGGCGAGGTTGCGCACCTCGCTGGCGACGACGGCGAAGCCGCGCCCCTGCTCACCGGCGCGCGCCGCCTCGACGGCCGCATTCAGCGCCAGGATATTGGTCTGGAACGCGATGCCGTCGATGACGCCGATGATGTCGGAGATCTTGTTCGAGCTGGCCGTGATCGAGGCCATCTTCTCCACCACCTGCCCCACCACCACGCCGCCGCGCTTGGCGGAATCGGCGGTACCGGCGACCAGTTTGTTGGCCTGTTCCGCGTTGGCCGTGTTGTTATGGACGGTCGATGTCAGTTCTTCCATTGCCGCTGCGGTTTCCTCCAAGTTGGAGGCTTGCGCTTCAGTGCGGGCCGACAGGTCCATATTGCCGCTGGCGATATCGCCTGTCGCGGCGCCGATGGCGCGGCTGCTGTCGCGCACGCGCAGGATGGTGACGTTGAGCGATTCGACAAACTTGTTGAAGGCCGCCGCCAGCGCGCCCAGTTCGTCTCGCGACTGCACCGGCATGCGCCGCGTCAGGTCGCCGCCGCCGCTGGCAATGTCTTCCAGCAGTTCGGCCGCCTGCGCGACCGGCGATGCGATTGCACGGGCAATGACGAAGATCGCCAGCATGCCGATGCCGCCGCCAATGATGGCAGCAATCAATGAAGTCATGGCGGCGCCGCGCGCGATACCGGCCAGCACCTCAGCTTCCGGCACCTGCGCGACCAGGTAGGCATTCAGCTCGGGGATGAAGGACGACGCCACCAGGTGTTCGCCATCGGTCGCTTTAAAGCTGTCGGCGACAAAGGCTTCCCCACCCAGCAGGCGCTTGGCCAGCGCTGGGTTCATGCCCGGCATCTCGGCCAGCGCATGCTTGCCGTCGACCAGTTTCGGGTCGCGGTGGATCAGGATCAGGCCATTGGCGCGCACCAGGTAGACGTAGCCGGACTGGCCCAGCTTGTAGTTGCGCACCGCTTCCGCCAGCGCATTGACGGACAGGCCAAGGCCGGCCACCGCCTGCTTGCCGCCAGCCGTCTGCACGCGGGTATTGATGAACAACATATAAGTGTCGGCGCTGACGTCCTTGTCGATGTCGAGCGCGTAGGGCGAACTGCCGGACAGGAAACCATAGAACCACTGGTCACTGGCTGCTTTCTCGCTTAGCGTGCGATCGTACCCCTTGTCGGTGAAGTACTTGCCGGTGGAGCGCGAGACCCAGAAGACGGTGGCGGCATTGTTCTTGGCCTTGAGGTTCTTCGCCTCGGTCGTCCACGCGCTTAAGCCTTCGTCCGGCACGCCCGCTTCCTCCCAGGCATGCAGGAAGGTGTTGTTGGCCAGCGTTTGCGAGACCGCCAGCGGAGTTGCAATCTGGCGCAGCACGTCGTTACGGATGGCCGCTACCTGCGCCGGAAGCTCCTGCCGCAGCACGCGTTCGCGCGCTGCCTGGCTGGTCTTCATGATGCTGAGGGTGGAGGAAATGATGATGAACAGCAGGAGGGTCAAGCCCATGCTGAGAAGAAGCTTGTGCCGGATGGACAAGCGGTGCAGCAATTCCATTCGATCTCCCGGGGTATTGATATTGTGCGTCCAGCATATCAACGCCCGGGAGCCGCCACAATCAATCCAAACGAATATGGCGGATTCTCACAACAGCTACTGCTACTCGATTACAGCCCTCAATTCGGCGACTTGCGCTGCCAGGGCCGCCACCTCTTCACGCAGCGCGGCCACTTCCTGTTCCAGTTGCGTCACGCGGTCGGCACGGCTGCCGCCGCCCTCGCCTGCACTACTGGCGCTGCCGCCGTAGGCGCCTGCCGTGGCATCGCGCGCCAGTGCTTCTTCGCCTCCCAGAAGTTGGCCGTAACGCGGTTCGCGCGAACCAGGCGCCAACGGCAGTTTCTGCACCAGCGGTGGATACTTATCAATCAGGAATTGCAGGCCTGTTTCAACTTCGGCCACTGATTTGAATTCGTGTAGGCGGCCGGTGCGGGTGCGGATCTCGCCGGCCGTTTGCGGGCCGCGCAGCATCAGGATGGTCAGGATTGCCAGCTTGTCCTGCTCCAGCGTCCACTTCATGCGCATGCGATGCTCGTACTTGACCACGCGCGCGCCGGACTGGCTGACGGTGCCCACCAGCTTGCGCTCGCCCAGGCGGGCCAGCACGTCGGCTACGGTTTCTTCGCTGATCTGCATGACCGGCTCGCGGCTGGACAGTTGGTTGCAGCCGTTGGTCAGTGCATTCAGCGATAGCGGATAGTTATCCGGCGTCAGGCCTTCTTTTTCGGCCAGTACCGCGAGTACGCGGACTTCAAACGGGTCCAGAATGTCGTCCATGGTTTTTCCTTATTCGACCAGTTTGTTGAGTTCTTCCTGATCCAGCTTGTCGCAAGGCTTGAGGTCTGGACAGGTCAAGCCCGCCGCCTTCATGGCTGCCGACAGGCGTTCAATCTGTTCTTCCTGCGCCACCGCGTGGGTGATCAGGCTATGCAAGGCCTTCGACAGCGGGTCGTCGCCGTTGGCGGTCACGCCGTATGCGGAGAAGAAGCGCGAGGATGGCGATGGCGCGTGCTCTTTCTGTACCAGGTGGGCAGGGTTGCCGACGGCGGTGGCGCCGGCCGGTACTGGTTTCAGCACGACGGCGTTGGAGCCGACCTTGGCGTATTCGCCCACCGTGAAGCCGCCCAGGATCTTCGCGCCGGCGCCGATGATGACGCCGCGTTCCAGCGTGGGGTGGCGCTTGGCGCCGGCATGCAGCGAGGTGCCGCCGAGCGTAACACCCTGGTAGATGGTGCAGTCGTCGCCGACTTCCGCGGTTTCGCCGATCACTACGCCGAAGCCGTGGTCGATGAAGACGCGGCGGCCAATGGTGGCGCCGGGGTGGATTTCAATGCCGGTGATGATGCGGGCCAGGTAGGAGATGAAGCGGCCTGGCCATTTCAGGCCGTGGGTCCAGCACCAGTGCGCCCAGCGGTGCATGACGATGGCTTGCAGGCCGGGGTAACAGGTCAGCACCTCCCAGCCATTGCGAGCTGCGGGGTCGCGCTCGATGATGCTGCGGATGTCGTCGCGGAGGTGGTCAAACATGGTGGTGCTTTGGGATGCTGTTGTTCAGGCAAATATCATAGCGCATATGCCTGTGGTTTGCTGGCCGTCAAACCGGTACCCCAGTGTCTGACCCGCAGGGTCAGACACTGATACGCGGCGGCCGCAGGCCATGGTGCCTGACCCTGCGGGGCAGGCAACGGTTTACCGGTTTCAGGCTTCGCGCGCGATACGCTGGCGGCGCGCTTCGTACAGGCAGACGCCGGAGGCGACCGATACGTTCAGCGACTCAACCGAGCCAAACATCGGAATCGACACCAGCACATCGCAGGTCTCGCGCGTCAGGCGGCGCATGCCCTCGCCTTCCGAACCCATCACGATCGCGGTCGGGCCGGTGTAATCGCCTTCGTACAAGGTCTTGTCGCCGTCGTCGGAGGTGCCGATCAGCCAGATGTCGCGTTCCTTCAGCTCGCGCAGGGTGCGCGCCAGGTTGGTCACTGTAATGAACGGCACCGATTCCGCCGCGCCCGAAGCCACCTTGGCCGCAGTCGCATTCAGGCCAACCGAGCGGTCCTTCGGTGCGATCACCGCATGCGCACCGGCGCCATCGGCCACACGCAGGCAGGCGCCCAGGTTGTGCGGATCGGTAATACCGTCCAGCACCAGCAGCAGCGGCGGGCCTTCCACCGCATCCAGCAGTTCGTCCAGGTTGCGCGCCAGCGCCAGCTGCGAGGCAAACGCGATCACGCCCTGGTGGCGACGGGTGCCGACGATCTTGTCGAGGCGCTCGGATTCTACAGGCATCACGCGCACGCCGGCCGCTTTCGCGTGGGCGATCAGGTCTTTCATGCGGCGGTCGTCGCGGGCCTGGTCAAAGAAGATCTCTTCAACGCTGGATGCTTCGTGGCGCAGGCGCGAGGTAACGGCGTGGAAGCCGAAAATCATTTTGTTCTTGGACATCGTAGTTCTCAAAATAAGTTCGGCGCCGAAGCGCCGGACGGGTGCTTATCGTTTTTTCTTGGGCTTTGCAGCCTTGGTCACGCGCTTGGCGGTGGTTTTCGGCTTGGCCTTTGGCTTCGGCTTGGCTGCCTTGCGCGCAGCTGGAGCCGGGGGGGCATAAGCAGAAGATGCCGCGCCACGCTTGGCCGGTGCCCGGCCAGGAGTGCGGGTCGGCGCTTCGTCGCGCGTCGAGATCGACGGCGCAGTGCGGGCGGCCTTGCGCTTGCGCGCTACCGCTGGATTCTCGTCTTCATCATCGAAGCTGTCGAAATCGCCGAGCGAGCCAACCAGGCCGCCGCCCTTGCGGGAGCCCTTCTTGCCTTGCGGCGGCAGGGTCGAGATTTCGCTGTCGGCCAGGCGCAGGTCGATCTTGCGCGACTCGAGGTCGACGCGGACAACCTGCACGTTCACGCGGCCAGTCAGTTGGTAACGCTTGCCGGTGCGCTCGCCGCGCAGCTCGTGGCGCGCATCGTCGTATTCGAAGAAGTCCGCGCCGAGGTCGGTGATGTGCACCAGGCCTTCCACGAACAGCTGGTCCAGTTGCACGAAGATGCCGAAGTTGGTCACGCCTGTGATGATTCCGCTGAACTCTTCGCCCAGCTTGTCCTGCATGAAGTAGCACTTGAGCCAGGCCTCCACATCGCGCGAAGCTTCGTCGGCGCGGCGCTCGTTGGCCGAGCAGTGCACGCCCAGCGCGTCCCAGATGGTCTGGTCGCCCTTGGATTTCGGCTCCTTGCCTTCCTGCTTGTCTTTCAGGGCCTGTCGGCGCTGGGCATTCGAGATCGTGGTGTTCAGCACCGACTTGTCGGCCAGCTTCGGCTCGTACTTCTTGCCCGCCAAAATCGCCTTGATGGCGCGGTGGGTCAGCAAATCCGGATAGCGGCGGATCGGGCTGGTGAAGTGGGCATAGGCCTCATACGCCAGGCCGAAGTGGCCGATATTATCCGGGCTGTAGACCGCCTGCTGCATGGAGCGCAGCAGCATGGTTTGCAGCAGCTGTGCATCCGGGCGCTCCTTGATCTTCTTCATCAAATCGGCGTAGTCGCGCGCTACCGGTGTATCGCCGCCGCCCAGCGACAGGCCAAGCTGCTTCAGGAAGTCGCGGACCTGGGTCAGTTTTTCCTTGGTCGGCCCGGCGTGGATACGGTAGGTGCCTGGGTGCTTGTGGCGCAACAGCAGGTCCGCCGCGCACACGTTCGCCGCCAGCATGCACTCTTCGATCAGCTTGTGCGCATCGTTGCGGGTGCGCGGGATGATCTTCTCGATCTTGCCGGCAGGGTTGCAGACGATGTAGGTCTCGGTGGTTTCGAAATCGATCGCACCGCGTTCCTGGCGCGACTTCTGCAGCGCGTGGTAGACGTCGTACAGGTTCTGCAGGTGCGGCACGATTTCCGCGCGGCGCGCCGCTTCCGGGCCCTTGGTGTTGCCGAGGATGGCCGCCACTTCGGTATAGGTGAGGCGCGCGGCCGAGTGGATCACGGCCGGGTAGAACTGGTAGGCCTTGAGTTCACCTTGTGCGGTGATCACGGCGTCGCACACCAGGGTCAGACGGTCGACGCGCGGGTTCAGCGAACACAGGCCGTTGGACAGCTTCTCCGGCAGCATCGGGATCACGCGGCGCGGGAAATAAACCGAGGTCGAACGCTCGATGGCGTCGCCATCCAGGCCGTCGTTCGGCTTCACGTAATGCGACACGTCGGCGATCGCCACGATCAGGCGGAAGGCCGTGCTGCGGCCGACTTTCACCGGCTCGCAATACACGGCATCGTCGAAGTCGCGAGCATCTTCGCCATCGATGGTCACCAGCGGCACGTCGCGCAGGTCGACACGCTCGCCCCAATCGGCTTCATGCACCACGTCCGGCAGCTTGGAAGCCTGCTTCAGCGCGGCGTCCGAGAAAATGTGCGGCACGCCGAACTTGCGTACGGCGATTTCGATTTCCATGCCAGGGTCATCCATGTCGCCCAGCACTTCGACGATCTTGCCCGACGGCTGCTTGAAGCGGCCCGGCTGCTCGGTCAGCTCCACGCTGACGATCTGGCCCGACTTGGCCTTGCCGACGGCGCCCTGCACCAGGATGTCCTGGCTGATGCGCTTGTCTTCCGGCGCCACGACCCACACGCCGTTTTCCTTCAGCAGGCGGCCGATGATGTGGGTGGTGCCGCGCTGTACCACTTCGACAATAGTGCCTTCCGGACGGCCACGGCGGTCGTAGCCGATGATGCGGCCCAGTACCTTGTCGCCGTGCAGCACCTTCTGCATCTCGCGCTCGGCCAGGAACAGGTCTTCGCCCGGTTCGTCAGGAATCAGGAAGCCGTAGCCGTCGCGGTGGCTGGACACGCGGCCGGCAATGAATTCGGAATGGTCCGCCAGCACATAGAAGCCACTGGTATCGGAACGGATCTGGCCGTCGCGCTCCATCGCATTCAGGCGGCGCGTCAGGACGGCTTGGGAATCGGCTTTGACTTTGAGCGACAGCGCCAACGTGCGCAGGTCGAGCGGCGCTTTGGCGCTGCGGAAGATGCCGAGAATCTCTTCGCGGCTAGGAATGGTATGAGTGGAGTTCAAAAGTTCTTCAGTAATCTTATTATTGGTGGTTAGTGTAACAGGAAGGACCGTGCACAAAAATCTTTCGCAGGCCCTTTGACATCGGCAGAGTTTCCTCTATAATTCTGGCTCTCGCAGCGATGCGGGAATGGCGAGTCGATGTGCAGCGTGGAATGAAAGTTCATCTGGCGCAAAACTCTCCAAAGCAGTATGATAGCAGATGTTGTTGCTAATGCCCACGTGGCGGAATTGGTAGACGCGCATGGTTCAGGTCCATGTGCCGCGAGGTGTGGGGGTTCGAGTCCCTCCGTGGGCACCAAAAATTCCGCAGAGAAGCCGCTGATTTCAGCGGCTTTTTTGTTTTCCGGCGTCGAGTTTCTTGACGCTCCCGCCTTCCCGGCTGTCGCGCGCCACGCGCTAGCGGCGGCGCGCATACTTCTTGCGGCATCCTCCCTACCCCACCAATCCGTAGGAGACCGCCATGAAAACATTGCTCGCCAGCCTTTTGCTGGCTGCCAGCACCGCATCTGCAGCCCCGGTTTTCAACTTCAACTACGTCGCCGGCACCTCGCTCCAGGCGCAGCAGGGATTCCAGGCCGCGGCCGCGCGCTGGTCAAATTTGCTCAATGATAATGTGACGATAAATTTGACGGTCGGCTTTAACTCCCTCGGCGGCGGCATTCTTGGACAGGCAGCCTCTGCCGAAGACTTCCACACCTATGCCTCAGTTCGCAATGCGCTGGCGGCCGACGCCACCTCCGCCGCTGATGCCACGGCAGTGGCCCACCTCCCAGGCGGCTCAAGCTTCGGCATGCTGATCAACCGCACCGCCAACAATCCCAACGGCTCCGGCAGCGCCCTGCCCTATGTCGACAATGACGGCGACGCCAACAACCAGATCCTTTCCATCACCAATGCCGAAGCCAAAGCCATCGGTTTGGCCGTCACGCCGCAAACCCTGTCCGGCTGCATCGGCAACTGCGATGGCTTCATCCAGTTCAACAGCGATTTCAATTTCGACTTCAATCCGAATAACGGCACGGACGCCAACGCCTTCGACTTTGTCGGCGTTGCCGCGCACGAGATCGGCCACGTGCTGGGCTTTATCAGCGGCGTCGACATCCTGGACGGCAATTCACCACCCTACAACGGCCCGTTCAACGACAACCTGTTCACCTACGTCTCCGCGCTCGACCTGTTCCGCTACTCCGCCATGAGCGCAGCGCATGGTGTGATCGACTGGACCGCCGACAACCGCAGCAAATACTTCTCGCTCGACGGCACGACAGTAGGGCCGCAGTTCTCCACTGGCGACAACTTTGGCGACGGCCGCCAGGCCAGCCACTGGAAGGACAACCTGTTCATCGGCCTGATGGACCCGACCGCCGGCCTCGGCGAAACGCTGCAGATTACCGGCAATGACGTGCTGGCCATGGACGCCATCGGCTGGAACGTGGCCGCGATTCCCGAGCCGTCGGGCTGGGCCATGCTGGGCGCCGGACTGATGCTGCTCGCGGTGCGCCAGCGTGGCCGCTCCAACAAGCTTTCATAAATGTCTTGACGGGCGTGGATCCGGCCTTTACTATGCGTGCCTCGTTGCAGAACAACGCGACAATGCCCACGTGGCGGAATTGGTAGACGCGCATGGTTCAGGTCCATGTGCCGCGAGGTGTGGGGGTTCGAGTCCCTCCGTGGGCACCAAAAATTCCGCAGAAAAGCCGCTGAAAAGCGGCTTTTTTGTTTCCGCCAAATTCGGGGTCAGGTCTGTCATTTGGACACAGAGACCAGGCATTTGATCTTCATCAAATCATATCTGCAAGTTTCTGCAGTCGAATAATCTACCCGCAGCATGACTTTTCCGCCACTTCTTGAGACATGTCAAAGGTGCGCCACGGCTGTCCAAATGACAGACCTGACCCCGAATTGGAAAAAGTTGCACGAAATTATTAATTAAGGCTTGACCGATTCGGTCTCGACCATTAATATGCGTGCCTCTGTTGCACACAACACCGCAACAGAGAGTTGAAGAAGTTAGCGCCCACGTGGCGGAATTGGTAGACGCGCATGGTTCAGGTCCATGTGCCGCGAGGTGTGGGGGTTCGAGTCCCTCCGTGGGCACCAAACGCTACCTTCTGAGACAAATGCAGTACCAGTGCCCACGTGGCGGAATTGGTAGACGCGCATGGTTCAGGTCCATGTGCCGCGAGGTGTGGGGGTTCGAGTCCCTCCGTGGGCACCAAGAATTCCGCAAAAAAGCCCTTCTGCACTGAGCGCGATCTAGAGCGCGTTCAGGCTGAAGGGCTTTTTTCATTTACGCGTTCAGCGCCGCTTCCACTGCTTGCGACAGGCTGCGGGTTGGGCGGCCGATCAGCTTCTCCAGCGCTTTCCCGTCATCGCACAAACCGCCGCGTGCCGAGCCGGCATCCGAATCGGCCAGCAATTCAGGCCAAGGTGCAGGTACGCCGACGCCAGCCAGCACGTTGGCAAATTCCGCCGGCGGGACATCGCGGTACACGGCAGCCTTGCCGGACTGGCGCGCTGCCTCTGCGGCCAGTTCCGCCAGCGTGAACGAGGTGCTGCCGGCCAGTTCATACACCGGCTGCGGGGCTTCCGTCGTCAGCACAGCCACCGCGGCAGCCGCATAGTCGGCGCGCGCGGCTGCCGAAATGCGGCCCTCGCCTGCGCTCCCTACCAGCTCGCCCCATTGGACGGCGCCCTGGATCCGGCTATTGAAATTCTCGACGTACCAGCCATTGCGCAAGAAAGAATACGCCAGGCCGCTAGCGCGGATCGCTGCTTCCGTGGCGACGTGCTCCTCGGTCAGGCGCAGCGGCGAGCTGTCTGCGTGCAGGATGCTGGTGTAAGCCAGCAGTTTCACGCCAGCACGTTTTGCCGCGTCGATGACAGCGCGGTGCTGCGCCGTGCGCTTGCCCACTTCGTTGGCCGAAACCAGCAGCACGCGATCCGCGCCAGCCAGGGCAACATCCAGGCTGGCCGGATCTTCATAGTCCGCACGGCGCACCTGCACGCCGCGCGCCGCCAGGTGCGCCACCTTGGCCGGATCACGCACAGCCGCCACGATTTGCGCTGCCGGCACTTTCTCCAGCAAACCTTCCACCACCAATTGCCCCAATGCGCCCGAGGCGCCAGTTACGACGATCATGTTTTTCTCCTTGGTTGAAAACGATGTAGGGCTATAATAGGCTCAACACTAACTTTTCGTAAGTACGTACTTTTTGGTAAGTATGGAAAAAACTTCAAAATCCTTGCGGGCTTCGCTGTCCCGCCGCTCGGCAAGACCGGGCAATGTGCTGGCGCCAGCGTGTCCGTCACGGGCGGTATTGAGCCACGTCACCAGCCGCTGGGGCGTCCTGGTGCTGGTGGTACTCCTGGGCGGCATGCACCGCTTCAGCCAGTTGCGCAAGGAAGTAGGCGGCGTCAGCGAGAAAATGCTGGCCCAAACCCTGGTTGCGCTCGAGGGTGACGGCTTCGTGCTGCGCACTGCCCTGCCGGTGATTCCGCCCCATGTCGAGTACAGCCTGACGCCGCTGGGCCGCGAAGTCGCTGAGCGGCTGGAAGTCCTGGTCGACTGGATTGAGGACAACCTGCCACGCATCCTCGTTCCGCAGGTCGAGGCCGAGTCCAGCTTGTAATACACTGGCGGCGTGGAACCGAACAAAACCGTCCTCGTGGCAACCGGCGCCAGTCTCGACGTGGCGGCGCTGGAGCTGGCGCTCGCCCGGCACGACTACCGCGTCGAATCGGTCACCAGCGGCCAGCACGCCCTGGAAGTGGCTTCCGCCGGAGGCGTGGTGCTGGTGCTGCTGGATACCGCGCTGGCCGGCGGCGCCGCGCTGGAATTGACCGGCCGGCTGACCCAGGCTGACGCCAACCGCCGCATTCCGGTGCTGCTCATGTCGCATCGCCCGTCGAACGACGAAAAGGAGCGCGCCGCCCGCGCCGGCGCCGACGGCTACTTCACCCTGCCCCTGGCCACCACCAGCGTGGTTGACCATGTGCTGTTCGCGCTGCAGGGCCAGCGCATCGGCGGCTTCGACCTCGAAGTGAACTACCATATGATGGCGGCCGCCTCGCCGGATGCAGTGGTGCTGATCGACATGGACAGCGGCCGCCCGGTCGACCTGAATCATCGCGCCGAACAACTGCTTGGCCGCAGCGCACTGGAACTGCTGACCGCCCCGTTTTCCGCCTTCTGCGACCCGCTGGAAATGAACGCGATGATGCAAAGCGTGCTGGCCGGCGAGCTGCGCGTGCACCGCATCACCTTCCGCCACAGCAGCGGGCGCGCGGTCGAATGCAACGCGCGGGGCGTGCGGATCGCCAAGCCGGGCCGGCGCCTGTTCCACATCCGCCTGGTGGACGTCACCGGCACGCAGCGCGCAGACGAACTGCGCATCGGCCAGGAACAGCTGCTGGAGATGATGGCGCGCGGCGTGCCGCTGCAAGACACGCTGCACAAGCTGGTGCAGCTGGTCGAGTCGCAATCGCCGGGCGTGCTGTGCTCCGTCATGCTGCTCGACGAAGACGGCGTGCACATGCGCTGCGCCTGCTGTCCCAGCCTGCCCGCCTCGTATGCCGCCCTGCTGGAAGGCATGGCAATCGGCCCCGGCGTGGGTTCCTGCGGGACTGCCATGCACCGCCGCGAGGCCGTGGTAGTGTCGGACATCGAACACGACCCGCTATGGGCGCCATACCTGGATCTGATCCGGGACTACGGCCTGCGCGCCTGCTGGTCCATGCCGATCATGCAGGACGAGAACACCGTGCTGGGCTCTTTTGCCATGTACTACCGCACCGTGCGCCATCCGGACGCGGAAGAACAGCGCCTGATCGGCGTCGCCAGCCACCTGGCCAGCATCGCCATCGAGCGCGCGCGCCGCGAGGCGGAACTGGCACGCCACCGCAGCCACCTGGAAGAACTGGTGGAAGCCCGCACCGCCGAACTGACACGCGCCAAGCAGCATGCGGAGCTGACCAGCGAAGAACTGCAAGCTGCGCTGGAAAACCTCAGCATGACGCAGGATGAACTGGTACGGCGTGACAAGCTGGCCGCCCTCGGCTCGCTGGTGGCGGGCGTGGCGCATGAACTGAACACACCGATCGGCAACAGCCTGATCACCGCCTCCACGCTGGCCGACCTCACGGCAGCCTTGAGCAGCCAGGTCGACGCCGGCATTCGCCGCTCGGAACTGGACGCCTACCTGGAGCGCGCACGCGAGGCGGGCGACATTATCCAGCGCAACCTGCAGCGCGCCGCCAACCTGGTGGGCAGCTTCAAGCAGATCGCCGTCGAAACCACCGACGCCCAGCGCCGCCATTTCTTCCTCGACCAGCTGCTGCAGGAAATGCTCGCGCCCCTGTGGGCCAGCCTACCGCAACCGCGCCCCCACCTGGTGCTGGACGTGGTGCCCGGCCTGCAGCTGGACAGCTATCCGATTCCGCTGGCCCAGGCCATCGGGCACCTGGTCGACAACTGCATCGTGCACGCCTTTGGCGCCCCGGCAAGCGGCGAGCCAACAGTCACCATTACCGGCAGCGCCGAGGGCTGCGACGTGCTGCTGTCGGTAGCTGACAACGGCGTCGGCATTGCGCCCGATCACCTGCACCGCGTATTCGATCCCTTCTACACCACGCGGCTTGGCGCCGGGCAGTCGGGCCTGGGGCTGTACATCACGCACAATATCGTGACCGGCGTCCTGGCGGGCCATATCGACGTGGCCAGCACGCCCGGCCAGGGCGCCACCTTCACCATGCGCCTTCCGGCGACTGCTCCGCTATGAAACGACACCTCGCCATCCTCTTGATCGCCGTCACCGCAGCCGGCATCGCCAGCGCCCGCCCGGCCTGGTGGTACCTGTACCAAAGCCGGATCGACGGCCAGCGCGCCTGCTCGCAGACCCCGCTGGGCGAAGGCTGGGTGCAAATGGCCGGGCCGTTTAAAGATGCCCATTGCGAAAAGTTGGTGCGTAATAAATAATGAAGTCAAAGCAAGAAGCAACGCCATCCCACCTCGACAAGGAGACCGTATGTTTCAAAATCCCGAGCAGTTCGCCAACGCCACCAAGACGCTGTTTGAGTTCCAGCTGGAGACCTTCAACACCCTGACCAACCGCGCCATGCAAGGGGTGGAACAGGCGGTGGCGCTGAACATCGCCACGGCGAAAAAAGCACTGGATGACCAGATCGAGGCGGGCCGCAAAGTCAATGCCTCGGCCACGCCCCAGGAAGCGCTGGATGTGATCAACGCCCGCCTGCAGCCCGGCATGGCCGCCACCAACGCCTATAACCAGCAACTGGGCGCCCTGCTGACCGAAATGTCGAACGACTTCCACAAGGCGGCCGATGCCCACCTGGCCGAGGCCAAATCCAACCTGAGCGCCCTGATTTACGACGTGACCAAGAACGTGCGCCCCGGCTCGGACAACGCGGTGGAGATTGTCAAAAACGCCATTGAAAACGCCTTCAAAGGCTATGAACAGGTGACGCAGGCCACGCGCGACGCCGTCACCGCCTTTGAGCAGCAGGTCGAGAAAGCCAACGCGGCCAGCAAGAAGGGCTGACAATCCAGGCTGCGGCGCGTTATACTGTATATAAATACAGTTTTCGCGTCGCCTCGCCTGCATGAACCCAGTCCTTGAAAATCCGTTCTACTACCTGGAAAACTTCCACCAGGTCCTGCATTGGATTGGCGAGCGCTATAGCGACCTGTTGACGGACGAGGAAGCGCAGTTCCTCGCCAGCTTCCCCACCGTGCCCCAGCCATCGCGCGCCCTGTTCGTGCGCATGGTGATGCGCAAGGGGGAACTGTTCCGCGCCTCCAGGCTGAACTACCCCGAGATTGGCTGTTCCATCGCCGCCGCCGGCCCACTGGTCGAGCAAGGCTGGGTGGTGCAAGACCCCGAGCTGACGCTGGACGAGCTGTTCGACTTGTTGCAAAAGCCCGAGATCACCCGTGTGTTCGCCCTCAGCGGCGCCGAACGCAGCGCACGCAAGGCCGACCAATTGGCCGCCCTGCGCGAGCGCCACGAAGGCAGCCACCGCTTCACGTCCTGGTATGCCGACGCCGGTGACCAGGTCTATCACATTGTGTCGAAGCCCCTGTGCGACCGCCTGCGCCTGATCTTCTTCGGTAACTTCCACCAGGACTGGTCGGAATTCGTATTGTCCAACCTGGGCATCTACCGCTACGAAAAAGTCGAATTCTCGCCCGCCGCACGCGGTTTCCGTTCGCGCCGCGACATCGACGACTACCTCGCCCTGCACGCCTGCCGCGAGCGATTCGCGGCAGGCGAAGACCCGCTGCAGTTGGCGCGCGAGCTGCCGGCGCCGGCCGATGACAACGAATGGCTGCATAGCCGCCGCCAGAAAATGCTGTTCCAGTTCGGCCAGCAGCTGGAAAAACTGGGCAATTGGGCTGCCGCCTTCGAACTGTACGAACAATGCGCCTATCCCGGCGCCCGCGCGCGCGCCATCCGCGTGCTGGAGAAAGACGAGCGTATCGGGTTGGCCTACGAATGGCTGCAGCGCGCACAAGCCGCGCCCGAAAGCGAAGCCGAACGCCAGCAGCTGCTGCGCATGGCGCCGCGGCTGCGCCGCAAGCTTGGCCACATGCGCGAGCCGGCGCACAAGCTGACGCCGGTCGAACGCATCGACCTGGTGCTGCCGATGCCGGCCGAGGATTGGTGGGTGGAAGGCGTGGTGCGCGACCACCTGTGGCGGGACGAAGCGCCCTGCTTCTACGTGGAGAACGCGCTGGCCAACTCCTTGTTTGGGCTGCTGTGCTGGGACGCGGTATTCGCCGCCATTCCCGGCGCCTTCTTCCACCCCTTCCACCACGGCCCGGCGGATTTGCACAGTGCCGACTTCCAGCGCCGCCGCGCCGCCCTGTTCCAGGCCTGCTTCGCGCGGCTGGAAGACGGCAGCTACCGCGACGCGATCTGCCTCAACTTCGCCGCCAAGGCCGGGCTGCAATCGCCCTTCGTCTACTGGGACGCGATCGATGAGGAACTGCTCGGCCTCGCGCTGGACTGCATCCCCGCCGCGCATTTGAAGCTGTGGTTCGAGCGCATCCTGCTCGACATTAAGGCCAACCGCAGCGGTTTTCCCGACCTGATCCGCTTCTGGCCTGCGGAACAACGCTACCAGATGGTGGAAGTCAAAGGCCCGGGCGACCGCCTGCAGGACAACCAGCTGCGCTGGATCGACTATTGCGCCGAGCATGGCATGCCGGTGTCCGTGTGCTACCTGGCGTGGCAAGAATGAGCTACACCATTGCCGTTCGCGCACTGTGCGAGTTCACCGCCAAGCAAGGCGACCTTGACCTGCGCTTCACCCCAACGCCGACCGCACAGGAAGGCATCGAAGGCCACGCCATCGTCGCGAGCCGCCGTGGCGAAGACTACGAACGCGAGCTCGGCTTGTCCGGCGACTTCGGCCCGCTGCACGTGCGCGGCCGTGCCGACGGCTACGACCCGCGCCAGAACCAGCTCGAAGAAATCAAGACTTACCGCGGCGACCTGTCGCGCCAGCCCGCCAACCACCGCCTCCTGCACTGGGCCCAGCTCAAGGTGTACGGCCACCTGCTGTGCGCCGCGCGTAATCTGCCAGCCTTGCGCCTGGCGCTGGTTTACTTCGACATTGGCACGCAAAAAGAAACCGTATTGACCGAAGAGGCGGACGCCCCCACCCTGCGCGTCTTCTTCGAAGAGCAATGCGGCCGCTTCGTCGCCTGGGCCGAACAGGAACTGGCGCACCGCATTGCGCGCGACGAGCAATTGCGCGCGCTGCGCTTCCCGCATGCCGACTTCCGTCCTGGCCAGCGCCAGCTTGCGGAAGCGATGTTCAAGGCCAGCGCGCGCGGCTGCTCGCTGCTGGCGCAGGCCCCGACCGGCATCGGCAAAAGCATCGGCAGCATTTTCCCGATGCTGAAAGCCAGCGCCGAGCATGGCCTGGACAAGGTGTTCTTCCTCGCCGCGAAAACCAGCGGCCGCAGCATGGCGCTTGGCGCCGTCGAAACCATCAAGCGCAGCGCGCCTTTGCTGCCGCTGCGCGCACTCGAGCTGGCGGCCAAGACCACAGCCTGCGAGAACCCGGACAAAGCCTGCCACGGCGAATCCTGCCCGCTGGCGCAAGGCTTCTATGACCGCCTGCCGGCCGCCCGGGAAGCTGCCTTGCAGCAGCCCATGCTGGACCGCGCCTCGGTGCGCGAAGTGGCCCTGGCCCATCAGGTCTGCCCCTACTACCTGCAATCGGAACTGGTGCGCTGGGCCGACGTGGTGGTGGGCGACTACAACTACTACTTCGACATCAGCGCCATGCTGTACAGCCTGACGCAGATGAACGGCTGGAAGGTCGGCGTGCTGGCAGATGAAGCCCACAATATGGTCTCGCGCGCCCGCAAGATGTACTCCGCCGAAATGGACCACGTGCGCCTGCGCGTGCTGCGCAAGACCGCGCCCGAAGCCCTGCGCAAGCCACTCGACCGCGTACATCGCCAATGGAGCGCCCTGGAAAAAGCGCAGGAAGCCGAATATGCCAGCCATGCCGAGCTGCCGGAAAAGTTCATGGCCGCGCTGCAAACAGCCTGCACCGAGATCGGCGACTACATGGCCGAGCACCCCGCCTGGTTCGACGCCGACGTGCTGGACTTCTATTTCAACGCCCTGCTGTTCGGGCGCCTGGCGGAAAACTTCGGCGAGCACTCGCTGTTCGACATTGAAAAATCCGACGTGGGCCGTGGCGCGGCGGCTGGACGCGCAAACTCGGTGCTTTGCGTCCGCAACATCCTGCCCGCGCCCTTCCTCAAGCAACGCTTCGAGGCCGCGCATGTGGTGGCCCTGTTTTCCGCCACGCTCAGTCCGTGGAACTACTACGCCGACACGCTCGGCATGCCGGCCGACACGGCGTGGATCGATGTTGCCTCGCCCTTCGACGCGCAGCAGCTGCAGGTACATATCGCCAGCCACATCTCCACCCGCTACCAGCACCGCGAGCGCTCGCTGGCGCCAATCGCCGCGCTGATGGGCGAGCAGTACCAGCGCCAGCCCGGCAACTACCTGGCTTTCTTCAGCAGTTTCGATTACATGGAAAAAGTGGCCCAGCTTTTCGCCGCCCGCCACCCGAACGTGCCGCTATGGCGCCAGGAGCGCCGCATGGATGAAACCGCGCGCGACGCCTTCCTTGCCCGCTTCAGGGAAGACGGCGAAGGCATCGGCTTCGCCGTGCTGGGCGGCTCTTTTGGTGAAGGCATCGACCTGCCTGGCGACCGCCTGATCGGCGCCTTCATCGCCACGCTCGGCCTGCCGCAGATCAATCCGGTCAACGAACAAATCAAGGCCCGCATGGAAACTGCATTTGGGGCCGGCTATGACTATACCTATCTCTACCCCGGCCTGCAGAAAGTGGTGCAGGCCGCCGGCCGCGTGATTCGCACCACCAGCGACCGCGGCACCGTGCACCTGATCGACGACCGCTTCGGCCGCCCTGAAGTCCAGGCCCTGCTGCCCGCCTGGTGGCAACTCGGCGCGTCCTAGCGCGTACGCTGGCCCGAGCCACACAGTAAAGCGTGATTCTCCTTGCGCTGGCGCACGATGGCCTGGCGCTCTTCTTCACTGACACTGACCGATCCGTTCGAATTGCCGAAGGCCAGCTTGGGGACCTTCTCGGAAAATTCGATCTGCTGTGCATCGCGCTTGCAGACTTCATCGTCAGTCATCGGCTTGTTGCTGCGGTGCTGGCTGGGGTTATAAGGCGCCTTCCCTGCGGTGCGCGCCGCAGTGTCGGCTGCCTCCTGATTCGCAGCCTCACGCTGGATACGACGTTCGCGCGATTCCAGTTCCTGCCTTTGCCAGTCGCCGGCAGGCGCCGCAGCCGGCTTCGCCACAGGGCGCTGCACTGCAATCTCTTTGCTCTTGACGCCGTCCTGCGGACGGTCGGAATAATGGACTTTGCCGTCGGCATCGGTCCACTTATAGAGTTGTGCGTGCGCCGGCAAGGCGGCCAGGGCGAGGATCAGTAGCAAGAAGATTTTCATAACGCGAAGTATATGAAAAACAGTTCCTGCCGTGTCTCACACATTGTCACCGCCTCGAATGTTCAGCTCCGCGCTCATTCTCACGCTCTTGGTCGTCACCTCATCAAACAGGCGACTGGTGATGGAATAAAGTGGAACAAAAAACATCGCCGGCGTAATGCACGTGACCGACGTCTGGAAGCACTCGGGGAACATCGCCCGGTTGTCCGGAATTTCCCTCAACATGTCTTCGTACGACAGCCATTTGACCGCGCCGCCGGTGGACCTGGTAATCACGTGCCCCATGTAGAAGGCCAGCAGGTACAGGAAATTCTGGTTGGCGTGCTTGTCCAGGAACGAGTCGAAGTCCGGCTTGAACTTGATGCGGATCTGGTCCAGCAAATGGTCGACGCGGTCCAGGCTCTCCAGGCTGCCATCCAGGTTCGACTGGCCCAGCGCAGTACTGAACGAGAGCCCGCCCGGGATTTCAGCCTTCGTGAAGAATGCGTTCAGGTACATCTGGGCTTGGTCATTCATGTCCATCTTTGCTGGCGGGGCGAATGACTGGAACAGCACCGAAACGCTGTCGTAGTAGCCCAGCACAGAATCGCCCCCTTCCCGCCCATTCTTAAGATGCTTGTGCACTTTATTGAACGGGAACGTCCCATTCGTTTCGTCAAACGCAATCGCATGGGTGCCGTCAAGTTCTACCCACTGGCCGCCAACGTTCCGTGTGATGCACTCGCCCAGATAGGAGCCGTAGACGCTGACGACACGATCGACATAGCTCTTGTCCCCTTGCTCGTGTTGCCGCTGCAGGAAATCGTCGAGCCAGGTCACGCCCTCCATGCTGTAGCCGGCCTTCTTGCCAAGCGCCTTATTGATGACCGATTCCACGAACTCGGCGTTATAGCGAATATCCTCCAGGCTGTCCTGGTCCAACGGGCCCATCTTCATTGAATCTGCCTTAAAATTGCTTACTTACAAATTTTATCACGACACAATGAACTACCTGAAAGCACTCATCGGCACGCTGGTCGCGTTTGCCATCATTGGCGCGGCACATGCCAAGGGGCCAAGCGACAGGCAACAAATCCTGGACGCCATCCGGCCGCTGGCTGCTGAAGAACTCAACCAACCTGTCAGGATCAAGGTCAACACCTTAAATATCGACTCCGGCTGGGCCGTCCTGGTTGGAAACCTGGTGGGACCGCCTGGCAAGTACATCGATTGGGACAAGAGCGTCACCTGCCGGGCGGATCTCGACCGTATGTTGTGGGTTGTGCTGAGAAAGAAGAACGATGGCTGGCACGTCAAGCATCTGGACCCTTGCGCCTCTGAGCCACCCTACTGGTACATGGAACAATACGGCGGCTTCGTCTGGCCTTGCGGCGTTTATCGGGGACTCGTGGTATCCGGCACCGAAACGCTGGAAACCCAATGCCGCCGTGAACGCGGGACAAGGTAGGCCAGAGCCGAGGAGACCAGCGTCCCCGGCAACGGATTCGTTATTGCTTTGAGCGCATGTCGAGATAGCTGCCCTTGCGCGGTTCGACTGGAGTGCCGTCTTTGAATATTTCAAACTTCTTGCGGCCTGAAACGACGACCGAGAATTGCTCCGGGAGTGCCAGGAAATCCATGATGTCCGGCCGCTTGAGCATCGCCTCGTAGACGGACATCACCTCTAGATCGTCCTTCGACTTGCTCTTGGTTTCCAATTCCGTCAGGACCCAGCCGGTGACGCCGTCCTGCTTCTTTGCCCGGATCATGATGATCGAAGGCGATTGCAATGCTCCCGGGGTCACCATCAGGGGATGATGAAATGGCGCGAACCGGATCGCCTTCGTAGCGCCCAGGCTATCGGCTGCATAGCGCTGCCGCCGCACGATCTTGAGCGTCCTGGTAACGCTTGGCACGAACTTGAACGGGATCGTTTTCATGTCAGGCTCCAGGACCCGAAGCTTGCCATCCTCCGCAGCTTCAAGCTTCAAGGGCACAGGGCCGACGAGCAGTGTTTCGCCGGCCTTGAACTTCTCGCCAGCTGCGACCATCTCTTCCAAGGTCTCACGGAACCACTGCGCGTCCTTTTCGCCTAATGATCCATCGTCCACGGAGAAGACAAATTCAGGCTGGCCGTACTTTGTGCACTGGGTCGTCGAATAGTCTTGAGCGGCGGCAGCGCTCCCGATGAAGGCCGCGATGAAAATAAAGCGTAAAAGATTCTTCAGCATTTGGGTGGTGGTTTGAAGGGAAAACGAGCCGCGTCGACGAGCGAATTCGAGTCAATCACGACTCGCAGTGGTAGTGGAAATAGTACGCATGCTCACGCCCCCGCACCAACAAGACCTGACCGAAGCAGTATTCACATCCATCTTCAAGCACAAATCCTTCAGTAACGTTGGCCGGCTCCGGCAGATCCATCGACTTCTTTGCTCGCGCGAGGCCAGTCGCGATCGTCCCCAGAATACGTTGCAGTACCGATGGCCCGACCGCTCTTATCCTACCGGCGCCATGATCAAGATTTCTGTCCTGGGACATGCTCCATGACCAAAATGGATCAGGCTCCACATGTTCAGGCCAGGCGGCTTTCCTCATATGCACCAGACCATAAGGAACGGAAAAGCCAGATACATCAGCCTCAACGAGCTCTGAGCATGCCAGGAAGCCTTCGGGAACTGGCTCCAAAGAATCGAAGAGAATGCGATCGGTTCGGATCACGTTGGCGGTCGCAGAGGGCCAGCCTATGCGTTTGGTTAATTAGCAATCCACGCAGTTTACCGCATCACGACGAAAGCTGCGCGCGTCGATAGTGCATGGCGATTGCACCGTTGCGCAAGGGCTCCGCTGAAATCAACTCAAGCCGCCGCGTGCTGGGCAGCCCGCCTTGGTACAGGGTCGGGCCGTGGCCGGCGATCCTGGGATGGACGAGGAATTTGTATTCATCGATCAGGTCCAGCCGATCCAATTCGGTCGCGAGCTTGCCGCTGCCAAGGAGTACTCCGCCCGGGGTCCCGTCTTTGAGCTTCTGAACACCTGCACGCAGGTCGCCCGGAATATGGTGGCTATTGGTCCAAGGGTAATCCCTGCGCGTCGACGACACCACGTATTTCGGCTTGGCCTCCAGCTTGACCGCCCACTCGCGCATCGCCGGTGCCGCCTCCACGTCGCCGCCGGCGACCGCTGGCCAATAGCTCTCCATCATCTCGTAGGTGACGCGGCCCCAGAGCATCGCTCCGGCCTCATCCATGAGCCGCGTGAAGAAGGCGTGTGTCTCATCGTCGGCGATGCCTTCCTGATGGTCGATGCAGCCGTCAAGCGTGACGTTGATACTGAAGGTCAAGAGCCCCATGGCGCCCTCCTCTCATCAAAACACTAACAATCAAATCGCTACTTTCGAAATGGGCGTACGTCCAATCTCTACAAGGCGCACACCGTTGAATTGAAACTGATCCATGCATTTCCGGTCTATGTTAAATTCTGCGCCAATGATATCAAATCGATAACTAGCATGACTTACCTCAATGCCGCCGTTCCAGAGGCCCTGCTCGGCACGGCCCAAACCAACCGGCTGTTACGCCTTTCCTTCCCGCATGAGGATGGTCCGCGCGCGCTCATGCTGGCCAACCGGCTGGATGCCGAGGAAGGCTTGTCGCGCGACTTCCGCTTCACCGTAGAAGTGCTGTCGAACGACGCCAGCATACCCCTCACGGACGTACAAGGACGCATGGTAACCATATCGCTGGTGCGCGAAGACGGCAGCCTGCGCTACTTCAACGGCTACGTATTCGAATTCCAGTTCGTGAAGACCGACGGCGGCCACGCTTTCTACCGCATGCAATTGGCGCCATGGATATCCTACCTGCGGCTCCGGCGCGACTATTACCTTTTCCACAGCAAGACGGTCCAGCAACAGACCACCGACATCTTCAATGATTACCCGGTCGCGGACTGGCAAGCGCGCATCCATGGCGAAGACGCCGGGATGACCGATGCCTGCCAGGCAGCGGAAAGCGATTACAACTACCTTCACCGCCGCTGGGAAGAACGCGGTTGGCACTACTGGTATGAGCACCGTGCAGACGGCCATACCCTGGTGCTGGCCGACGACACGACCCGCGCCGACGCCATCGATGGCGAATCGCCAGAGATTCCTTTCCAGCGCGAAGCCGGGGCGCAGGAAGACGACGCCATCGGCGACTGGTCGCCAGTGCGACGCATCGTGCCCGGCAAAGTCGCGCTGGCCAGCTTCGACTTCAAGAACCCCCGCCCTGAGATGACCAACCTGCCCGTGCTCAACGACCAAGGCAAGGTGCACCAGGTCGAAACTTACGACTACACGGGCGCGTATGGATTCATGGCCGGCGACGACGGCGACGCACAAGCCCGCAGGCGCACCGAAGAAATCGAAGCCGGTGCCAAGCATTTCGAAGCCGGCGGCAACGACCGCACTGCGCAACCCGGCCGCTGGTTCCGCCTGACCGGGCACTTCGACAGCCAGGACAGCGAGTTCATGATCCTGGAAGTGCGGCACAGTGCCAGCAATAACTACCAGACCGGCGCCCTCGCCCCAGCGCACTACAGCAACTCGCTGACCTGCATCGGCAGGAACGTTCCATGGCGCCCGGGACGCGGCTTCAACAGCGAAGCTCCCAAGCTCTATGGCCTGCAGACAGCTACCGTGGTTGGCCCGGCCGGCGACGAAATCCATACCGACGAGTATGGCCGCGTGCGCGTGCAGTTCCATTGGGACCGAGTGGGCCAGTATGACGAAAAGAGTTCCGCCTGGGTGCGGGTCGCCACTGCATGGTCCGGCCCGAATTTCGGCATGACGTCGATCCCGCGCATTGGTACCGAGGTGATCGTCCAGTTCCTCGATGGGAACCCCGACCGTCCCCTGATTACAGGCATGGTGCCCAACGCGCAAACCATGCCGCCGTGGACACTGCCGGACAACAAGACGCAAAGCGGCATCCTGTCGCGCTCCACGCCGGGCGGTGGCTACGACAATGCGAACGCGATCCGCTTCGAGGACAAGAAAGGCGCCGAACAGCTTTGGCTGCACGCCGAAAAGGACCAGTTGACCGAAGTCGAACACGATGAGGACAAGTGGGTCGGCAACGACCGCCGCAAAACCATCGACCACGACGAGACCAGCCACATCAAGCACGACCGCACGGAAACCGTTGACAACAACGAAACCATCACCGTGCACAACGACCGCAAGGAACGCGTCGATCATAACGAAACAATCAGCATCGGCGACAACCGTACCGAGGACGTTGGAAAGAACGAGACCATCGACATCGGCGGCACGCGCAATGTCACCATCGGCCACATGAAAATTGAAACCGTGGGATTGGCAAAGATCGTCACCATCGGCGGCGCATACCAGACTTCGGTCGGAGCGGCCATGAACACCACCGTGGCCCTGATGCAGGCCGAGGAAGTGGGCTTGTCGAAAACGGTGATGGTCGGCCAGAAGATCTCCTACACCGCAGGCGACGAGTTCCGTATTGAGGTTGGCGCCAGCACCTTCGTCATGAAAAAGGACGGTCGCATCGAGATTTCGGGCAAGGAAATCATCATTCGCGGCTCGAAGAAAGTCGAATTGCATGGCGACGACGTCGACACCAATCCGGTAGGTTGAACGTGGAGCTCCCGGCAATCCCGAGCCTGCGCTTCGACAACCGCACCGGGTTCGACGCGCTGCATTTCGATACTCTCGACCAGAATGGCGCGCTCTTCCATGTGATCGCCGCCAAGACGGCTTACGCGCTTGGCCCCTGCGATGAGCAAGGCCGCGCTCAACTGATCGCCCTTGAGGAGCCGGCGCCCTTGCACGTGACCGATGTTCATCACGAGGACGATATCGAGCAGAGCGTTCGTTACGAAAGCGACCTGGCGCCATTCAAGCCGCTGTGCGACATCGTCGTGGTTGGCGACGCGCACGCGCCAGCCGGCGCTGAAGCGTGCGCCTTCGAGGTATCGCTGCGAGTCCAGCGCCCTGGCCAGCCGTCGCCGCTGCCGGAACGCCCGCAGCCGCTCAATCCGATGATGCGCCTGTCGCACGACGTCGAGCAGGACTGGCTGCAGCGCGTGGCCGCCGCGCAGAACGCCGTCACGCCCGGCGAGGTCCTGGTCGACAAGACCCTGCGGGTTACCGGCGAACGCCGCGTATACCGCAACGCCGCTCCGGAGCGCTGGCTGAAATCCACCTTGCGCGCGTGCTCGCTCGGCATGGCGGATGCTGTTCCCTGGCGCCTGAGCACGGCCAGCGCCCCCGCACGCACCCCGTTGCGCTACGAATTAGCCTATGGCGGCGATTGCCGGATTGAAGCCGGCAGCGTTGACGCCGGCCGGGTTCCCGCCAAGCACAGGCTCTCAACAGAACAACGCCAAGCGTATCCGGACCCGGCAATGGCTCCGGAGGCGCATGACAGCTGCCAGCAAAATCCACTTGGCCGTGGCTTCGCCCCCAACTGGTACCTGGAGGCCAGCCGCACCGAATCCTTGCCTGCGCCGCGCATCGAATATTCTGACCAGGCTTTTACCGCCAGCGGGTTCTGGCAAATGGCGGGCGGCGGCAAGCCGCAAGCGCCGGCTGGAATGGGCTATGTTGGCCGGGGTTGGCTTCCGCGCCGGGAGCTGATAGGCCAGGTCGACATGAAAACCAGCTGGAAAGACGACGAGGTTCCCCTGCTGCCCAAGGATTTCGATTTCCGCTACTGGAACGGCGCCCCGGCCGACCAGCAATGCCCATACATCGAAGGCGGCGAGCAGTTCCATCTCACCAACCTGTGCGCTGCAAATGCTCCCTACGCCCGCGTTGACGACCAAGGCAACAGCACACTCTCCTTCACGATGCCGAAAGAATCCCTGTTCCTGCTTGGGGTCGACGCCGATTCGGCCATCGCCGCCATGCCGATGCTCATCGACACGGTGGTGGTCGACCTCGACGCCGGCCAAGTTGAATTGACCTGGCGCATCGCCATCTCCGCCGCCGACGACTTCCAGGAAGTACGACTGCACCATGCCAACACGCCGCAAGCGCTGGAGCGCCTGAATGCCTGGCACGCCGAAACCGAAACGCAAAGCGTCTAAGATTCCATGGCTCACGAAACCGTCACCAAGTCCAAACGCTTTTACTGCGTCAGCCTCACTCCGGATATCTGCAAAACTCCGGTAGGCAATTCCGTCGTACCCATCCCATACACGATTACCGGGGAGTTCAAGGACGCCAAGGACGTATCCCGCTCGGTGAAGACGCAAAGCGCCCCGGTCTTCCTGCATAACAAAAGCGTGATCCCCAGCGTCAAAGGCGACGAACGCGGTACGCTGGGTGGCGTCAAAAGCGGCACCTACCTCAAAACGGTTGAATCGAAAGACTACAGCTCCACCAAAGGCGCCAACGGCACGCAGACCATCCAGGAGTCGCGCATTGTCTGGATGAACAACCGCAACACCATCGGCCGGATCTACGAACGCGGTGTGCAAGCGGCGCGCACGCGCTTGCAAAACCTTGGAAGAGCGGCAAGCGAAACACTGCACGACGCGGCCCAAGGCTACAAGGACAACGTATCGGACAGCCTGCACCAGTTCGGCAAGGACGCGATGGACAAAGGCGGCGACATCGCCATGGGCAGTGCCGCCGTGGGTATAGGCGGACTTGCAGTCGGCGCCACCGGCGTCGGGCTGCCCGTCGCCGCGGCGATGGAAACGACGGCGGCAGCCGGCGGCGTAACCGCCGGCGCAGTGACAGCGACTGGCTATGCTGCCGACACCTCGGCCACGGTACTGGACCAGGCGGCCGACTATATCCTCACCGGCAAAACGCCGGATATCGTGACCGCCGCAACCGGCATGGCCTACAGCGCGGCAGAAAACCTGGTATTCAAGAAGGTCGCCAAGGTCGGCAGTTTCCTGAAGAAGCTCATGCCGACGAAGAAAGCCAAGCCTGGCTCGACACCACCGGCGCAGCCCAAACCCCAGCCCAAGGCAACCGGCGGCGACGGCAAGGACGGTCACGACGGCGGCAAGACCAAGCAGGTCAAGGAACCCAAGTCCGACAAGCCGTCCGACTGCTGTCCCAAGGATGGCGCGCCTGGCGGCAAATCCGTCAAGAGCAGCCACCCCGTACACTTCGGCACCGGGGAGGAAATCCTGCCGCAAACGGACTTCGTCCTGGAAGGACCGAAGCCACTGGCCTGGACCCGCACTTACCGTTCCGGCTCGGAGACCGAAGATTGGGGCCTGCTGGGCGCACGCTGGGGCACGCCCTACACCAGCAGCATCTCCATTTGCGCGAAAGGCATCGTCTACCACGAGGCCAGCGGCCGAGCAATAAGGCTGCCAACGCTGGACATCGGCCAGGAACACGACCACCGCGGCGAAGGCTTCACCCTGCGGCGCGACAGCGACCAGCAAGTCACCCTGACCTGGCGCGACGGCGCCACCGATACCTTCAGCGCAGGTCCTGACGGATGGCTGCCGCACGGCTACGATGGCGTCAACGCCATGCTCGCGCCCCGCTCACCCATTCGCACGCAACGCTACTACCTCGCTCGCCGCGCCGAACGCGATGGCAGCGGCATCACCATCGAGCGCAATCATGCGGCCCGGCCGGGCGAAGTCCTTCTCCGCGTGCGCACCGACGACGGCCTGACGATCGAAGCACTGCGGGAC
The DNA here is from genome assembly GCF_049913255.1 of Pseudoduganella sp. R-43. NCBI lineage: Bacteria > Pseudomonadati > Pseudomonadota > Betaproteobacteria > Burkholderiales > Oxalobacteraceae > Pseudoduganella > Pseudoduganella sp. R-43. The sequence goes on along the minus strand of NZ_CP183988.1, from coordinate 2,914,091 downwards.
ACTTACCTGCCGGTTGAATCAGGCCCCGAGCCACAGTTCGCCGCGCCGCGCATCGGCAGCATCGAACAAGTGCTGCCGGATGGCACCCGTCTATGCCACGTGCGCTACCGCTACGAAGCCGACCTGCCCGACCTGGTCACGGCAACTGCGCCAGCGGGCTCCTTCGAAGCGCTGCCGCTACGCTGCAACCTGGTTGAGCAAAGCAATATCGCCGACCAGTCGCGCAGCTATACGTACAAACATCATTTGCTGGTGCATTACACCACCTACTCCGGCTTCGCCCATGGCCTGGAATGGGTCAGCCTCGCCTTCCTGCGCGAGCGCTGGGCCGACAATGCCCTCGACGACGCGCAACTGTCCGAGCGTTGCGCTATCACAGTTGGCAACAGCTACCAGGCCCGCGCCGTCCGCACCACGACGGCCGACGGCCGCGATGAAGTCCAGATCGCGTACATCGACGCCGACACCACCCGCGTCACCGAGCCCGATGGCGGTGTGCTGGAATACCAGTTCAACTCACAATGGCTGGCCACCAGCGTGCACCGCATCGGCCCGGACGGCAGCCCCCGCTCACTGGGAAGGCGCGAATGGGACCGCGACGGCATGCTGTTGGCCGACATCGATGCCGACGGCAACGACAGCCGCTATAGCTACGACAGCGCAGGCAACCTCATTTCGATCACTGACGCGCAGCAGAATGTAACCAGAATCGAATACGATGCGCGCAACCAGCCGATCGCCGTAACGGACGCGCTGGGCTACACCACGCGCACCGCTTATGACGGCGCAGGCCGAATTGCCGACCGCACCGATGCCTTGGGCCGCCGCACCGCCTATGACTATGACGCGAAAGGCCGCCTGTCCATCGTGACAGATGCACGCGGCGGCAACAAGCGCCTGTCGTACGACGCTGCTGGCCGCCTTGCTTCATACACCGACTGTTCGAACTTCACTACTCGCTACAACTACGACTCGAATGGACGCCTGAGCGAATACATCGACGCCATTGGCAACACCACCCGTTACCAATACAACCAAGTCGGTCAGATGACGTCGATCATCTACCCCGACGGCACAACTGAAAGCTTCGCTTACGATGCAGACGGCAACCTGGTTACTCATACCGATGCAAAAGGACAGCGCACGCGCTACCACTTCGACGGACACGGCGCGCTGGTCCAGAAGATCGATGCGAAAGAACAGGTTCTGCGCTACAAGTACGACAAGGCGCTGAGGCTCGTTGAGCTTATCAACGGCAATGGCGACTCCTACCTGTTCAACTACGACGCCGAGAGTCGTCTGGTCAGCGAAACTGGTTTCGACGGCAAGGTCACCACCTTTACGTACAGCCCCGCCGGCAATCTCCTGGCCAGCAACAGTGCAGGCATCACCACCGATTTCGCTCGCGACGCACTAGGCCGATTGCTCGCAAAAAGCAGCCCAGACGGCGCAATACGTTACGCCTATGACGCGCTTGGCCGCCTCACCGCCGCAGCCACGTCCCAAGCCGAACATCGCTTCGTCTACGACGCAGCAGGCCAGCTCGTAGAAGAACGCATGGCCTACTCGCCAGGTCCGGTACGTCTGCCTGGCGAACCCCAAGAATACGTCGCTGCATTCACAATGACCCATGCCTATGACGAACTAGGCAACCATATCCAGACCGTCCTGCCCAACGGCCGACGGGTTGACACCCTAAGGTATGGCAGCGGCCACTGGCACGGCACCCTGTGGCAAGGCAAATCACTGGTCGATCTGGAGCGGGATCATTTGCACCGCGAGACGCAGCGCCAGCTAGGTGGAGGTAAGGAACGCCTCACCGAACGCCGCAGTTACGATCCGCAGTCGCGACTGAATTCCTTCACTCTCGACAAAGGAGCGCAGCGCCTGCGCGAACGCCGCTACGAATATGATGCAGCAAGCAACCTCGTACAAATCAATGACACGTTCGGTGGCAACATTCGCTACACCTACGATCCGCTGGGCCAATTGCTGTCCGCAGTCCAGCCCGACTTGACAGAAATATTCGCCTTCGACCCGGCTGGCAACCTTCTCGATCCCGAAGCTGCGGCAAAGTCCATCAGCACCCGACAGATTCTGCGTGATCTGGACGATCAACCCGCCCCCAGCACAAACGCACCGCGCCTGGCAAAAGTCACGCATAACCTGCTGTGCCAGTACATGGGTTATGCCTATGACTATGATGTGCAGGGTAACACCATCGCCAAACGCGCCCGCTTAGCTAAAGTTGCAAATGACGAGGGCAACCTCGAGTTCGAATATGACTCGGCAAATCGTCTGACCACCGCTACGCGCACGTTTGCAAACTCGCGGCAGGTCGCGCGCTACAGCTACGACGCCTTTGGACGACGCATAGCCAAACGGATCCAAGAGCAGCAGTGGCCAGTTGGACACGCCTCGCCTTCCGTCGGGCTCGAACATAAGGGCAAATTAACGCTCTTCGTATGGGATGGCGACACATTGGCACAAGAAATCTCTGCGGACAATACGATCACCTATCTTTACGAACCAGACACCTTTTTACCCATCGCCCAAATCGAATCCAGCGGCGGAATCGAAACGTGTCCAGCGAACGAAATGATTTTGTGGCAGGGGAATTTCTGGGAGCAATTATCCCTCACGCACGACGCAGGTGCCCATGTCGAGTCTTGGCACTCCCAACGGCAAGCGGTCTTCGACCAGCACCACAGAACACAGTGGACGCAGCGGCTTGCGCTCGCTGAAGAACACGCGTTAAAGGATCACATACTGTACTACCAATGCGACCATGTCGGAATGCCGCTTGAGCTGCGTAATGAGCTTGGAGAAATTGTATGGGCGGCGCGCCATCGTGCGTTTGGGAGCATATTCCGGCAATCAAGGGGCGCTGCAATTCAACCGCTGCGCTTCCAAGGCCAATATGAGGACTCTGAGACCGGACTGTTTTACACAAGACATCGCTATTACGATCCAGCCATCGGGCGCTTCATTAGCCAAGATCCAATTCGATTGGCGGGCGGGCTTAATCCCTATGCTTATGGATTAAATCCGGTGAGTTGGACCGATCCTCTCGGTTTAAAATCGGAATGGCAGACGAATTGGGAAGCAGTGCATGGACCGCTTCCTAACGGGTTCCAAGTCCACCACATTATTCCGAAGAGCAAATCCTCCGTTGCAGCGGTGAAGAAACTATGTCCGAATTTTGACGTTCATAGTGAATCCAACTTAATTGCGCTGCCCACAGATTCCTCGATCACGGTGCCGCCGGGAAGGGGATTCGGAAAGACCACCCACAAAGGTTATCATTCCGGCTATAGTGAGGCCGCCGAGAAAGCTATGGCAGTTGCGGCCCGCTTTAAGAAGAGTGGAGTAACCAATTGTGAAAAATTGCGAGTTATCCAATCAGCTTTACGGTCCCAGTTGGAGAGCGGTGGCCAAACAATGTACGGGAATCAGCATCCAAATGGAGTACCTGGAGTAATGATGGATTGGGTAAATAGTATTCGAAACCATGTGAGGTCCAAATGAACATTGGCTGGAATGAACTTACGATAATTGCAAAGCCGCTATTTGATTTTTTATCTCGCGATAATTTTTATCAAGCTGCTTATTCCGGGCCCAGCGTTGGAAAACTTATTGTGAAGGATCCGGCAGTTGCGATCGATTTTATTTCGGACGATTCTGGGGACCGTTTCGATGATTGGGAATCTGTTACCGATGGCTCCGAGGAATTTTCCGAATATTTCGAGTGGAAGAGTTGGATTGTTCACAATTTAAGGAAAAACAATTATTTCGATCTATCAAAGAAAAATTTCAACGGCGCGGATGTAAAGTTAACCGATTCTGGAGTTTGCTTAATTAATGAATTGATGCACCGGGACGTCAAAATTTTGCTGAACTGTTATGCAAATGACTTTTTCCCAAAAATCTGGTCTGAGATATTGGAGGTTTATCTAAACGATGGTTTCCCCTGCGGTTGGAATGGCAGGTACCCATCAGGCGATTTGGTAGTATTTTCAAATAGTTGAAGCATCACCTATTTCCGCCTTGGATCGCCCTCTGTTTAGCGTAACGGAGAGGAAACGTTCTTTATGATTCCAGAAAGTAAAAGACTATTTGGCAAAAGATGGGGGTGATGTTCTGAGGCAGAACAAGCAAGGAGCACTTCGTACGCTCAGCCAGTTAGGCGTCGATCCAAATTCCGAATTCGGAGAATTCTACTTGGAATATCAAGGTGCATTCATCAGTCCGCGTCCTATTGCCGAGTTGTTGGACATAGACGACTCTGCAATTCCCGCAATCCCCGATCAAACCGACTATTCGCAGGATCGATATCAACTGCCGGAAAAGTTCTTAGCATTGACGTTATGAGCGGAGAAATTCCAGCACGATGGGAGTCTTTCAACAGTTTCCTCGCATGGTATTTTGACAGTACAGATCCCGCAGCTTTTGAGTAAGCTTTGGAACTTCCTCTTTCGGCGCAACTGAGGGGAAAAGATGCAGGCAATATCCTGAGGCAGAACAATCAAGGGGCACTTTATGCGCCAGTCGTGATAGTAATGTCCATCCACCATATTACGGAAGAGCTATACTTTGGGTAGAAATCCAGCCTTACTAAGGCAACATTTTCTTTGCCGCCGAGTCGTTCGCCAACTTCCTGTACAGGCTTGCGCAAAAGCACATTCTTCGCTATAGCCCTTTCACCTTCTGGTAACCGGTGCGGCTCACAGGAATCTTTCGCCCGTCTTTCAGCACGGCGCAATGGCTATCCTTGGTGGCCTGCTCGATGCGCTCGATGCGCTCGACATTGACGATCCACGAACGATGTAGCCGCACGAAACGGGTCTGGTCGAGTTGTTCCTCGAGCTCGGACAGCCGCTGGTTCTTCAGGTATGGCTTGCCCTCGGCCAGGATCTCGACGTAATCGTCCTGCGCTTCGATGGTGTCGATGCGCTCGGCGGCAATCACGTGCACGCGAGAGCCGTCACGAATCAGCACACGTTCCAGCGGGCCGTTGCGGGTCGCCGCCTCGGTCGCCATCTGCGCCACTGGCGGACGCTCGCTACCGAGGCGAGTGCGCACATGCGCCACGGCCTGGTCCAGCCTTTCCTGCGGATAGGGCTTGAGCAGGTAATCGATCGCATGGACCTCAAACGCCTTCAGCGCGTACTGGTCATAGGCCGTGGCGAACACATAGTGCGGTTTGCTGCCCGCTAGTTCCACCACTTCAAAGCCATCGAGCTTTGGCATCTGGATATCGAGGAACACGACATCCGGCTCCAGTTCGGCAATCGCCTTGACGGCTTCGAAGCCGTTGCCGCATTCGGCGACCACTTCCACGTCAGCGTGGGCCCGCAGGTATTCCCGCATGACGCCGCGGGCTAATTCTTCATCATCGACAATGATGACGCGCATGGTTCAGGACTCCTTCGTCTCGGCGGGCAGCGTCAGGGCTACCCGGTATTTATTGTTTTCGTGCCTGCAGTGCAGGCTGGCCTGGTGGCCATAGGCCGCCGCCAACCGCTCCCGCACGTTGACCAGGCCAATGCCATTGCCCTTGCGGGGCGGCGTGTCCGGGTCAGTATCGTTTTCGACTTCAACCTTCAACAGCGAGCCTTCGCGGCGGGCGTCGATGCGCACTGTGCCGCCTTCCGGCATGCCGCCGATGCCGTGCTTGACCGCGTTTTCCACCAGCGGCTGCAGGATCATCGGCGGCAGCAGGCATGGCAGCGCAGCTTCATCCACTTCCTGCTGCACGCCAAGACGCGCGCCGAAGCGCACTTTTTCGATCGCCAGGAAGTGGCCGATCAGGCGCACCTCCTCTTCCAGCGTGATCTTGCCCTGCGCCTCAATCCCCAGGCTCTGGCGGAAGAAGTCCGACAGTCGCTGCGTCATGTCGCGGGCCCGCTTGGCGTCGATCGAGGTCAACGCGCTGATCGAGTTCAGGCTGTTGAACAGGAAGTGCGGGTCGATCTGGGTGCGCAGCATGCGCAATTCCGCATCGCGCGCCAGCAGCTTTGATTCCAGTTCGCGCTGCTCAGCCTGGCGGGCCCGGACAAACTCGCTGACCAGGTAATTCAGGCTCGCCAGCAGGCCGTACATCAGGACACCGAGCGAAAACAGCAAGGCCGTCAACTGGGGCCGGATCGCAATGCCTTCGGCGCCGAACGATTCCGCCCCAACGTTCCAGAGGCGCATCAGGAACACCCACAGGAAGCCGGCCCAGACGGCTGCGGTCAGCATCGACACCAGGATCACCGACGGGCTGCGCTCGCGCAACGGATTGGCCTTGCACATGTAGTAGGCCGAAAACCCGGCGCCAACCGAAAACAGCAGGGTCACCGGCACCGCAAACAACATGGCGCGCAGCCATGGTTCGTCGCCCAGTTGGGCCACAGCCCCGCCTAGTCCGATCCCCAGCAGCAGCCATACCGTCAGGTACAGCAGCACGCCGCTGCGACTGGTCAACACGCGCGGCATCAGTTGCGGATTTCCAGGCCGCCCATGATCACGGTGCCGCGGATGACCAGGCGCTTGCTGTTGTCCTTCGGCTCCATGGTCTTTTCCTCAAAGCCGCCCAGGATCGGCGTGCCTTCCAGCTCCACCGTCCAGTCGGCCGGCACCTTGATCGAGATGCCCCCCATCAAGGCGAACACATTGAGTACGGCAACGCCGTTCAGCGACGCAGTGCGCATATCGAGGTCGATGCCGCCCATGATGCTGGTCAGGTCGCCGCCACGGAAGTCCTGGGTGGTCACCTTGCGCTGGAACCCGCCGAGAACGGCCGTCAATTCCAGTACGCGCTCACTGGTTTCGCCTTCCGACACGCCGAACAGCGACGTATCGTCGGCAAAGCCGCTGGCGACAGAGCTTTCACTGTCCGGCTGCCTGCGGCGCTTGCTGGCACGGAACACCATCATCAGGCCCAGGCCGATAATTCCGATCGGGAAGATGACCTTCCAGCTGATGTAGATCAGGCCGAGGCCTTTCAGCAGCGACAGCGCGCCGAAGCCGATCATGAAGATCCCTGCCACTGCTGCCCCGCTGCCGCGCCGCGGCGCTTGCGCCAGGGTCGAGGCGCCGACCACCATCAGGATGAAGGGCCAGAAGTGCACCCGCATGTCGAGGTCGATCCAGCCCAAGTTATCGATCAGGAACAGGAAGCCGGCCAGGATGACGGCGGCGCCGATCAGCATCTGGGATGCGGTATTACGTTCGCGATGGCTGCGGTTGCGCATTATTGGTTCTCCTCTTTATTGGCGCTGTATTTAATCACAACTGGCTGCACCAGCAGGCAGATTCCTGCAATGATGACCAGGATGGGCCAGCTGTTGTGGAAAGTCAGGCCCCAGATATGCTCGAACGACATGTAGAACCAGCCGGCGAAGGCGATATGGCACAGGCCATCCACCACATGCTTCGGCGTGGTCGGCGGGATCAGTTTGACGGCGCCGAAAGCCATGGCCAGGAAAGGCCAGTAACGCCACAGCTGGCCAATTGGCGGAATGTCGATATCGGTCAGGAACAGCACGCCGACGGCGATCACGATCAGGCCCCAAAGCAGCTGGCTGCGCGATTGCATTTCTTTGCTCATTTCTTGCTCCCCGTTGATTGGATGGATGAACGATACCGGGGAGCGAATGGCGGCGAAACGGCTTTTCGGCGAACGGCGGCGGCGGCTCGGTGAATGGCGAAAATTTCAGCGAACGGCGAAAAAAAAACCCGCCAGTCGGCGGGTCATATGGCAGTACGGGGGTCTAGCGCCCTGTTTCCATCTTCGGCTCGAACAGCATCAAGCCCCAGCCCAGCTGGCGGCGAATCTCCTCTGGCGATGGAGGTGGCTTGACGGCTTGAGAACGGCGTTCGAGGTACTCCCTTACCACGTACTTGGATGGGTGGTTGGTCTGGGTCATGATAGGCCTCCGTATTCTGTTTGTGGGCCGGGGTGCCTTGCTATGGAAGGAACCGGCCAGGATGTCTGGTAGATGAGCGCTGGGCGCTTCGATCACGCTTCCATCTTATTTCCCGCCCCGCTAGCATACGGTGCGTTTGCTCACAATTCCCCCGTCAGTTCGGCTCTTGTTGCTGTCGGAATCGGCCTACGAAATGTGGTTTGCAAGTCATGCGGCCTCGAGCACGCAAAAATTTTTCCCTTGACGTTTTACGGCGCTTTTCCCGTGCCCCGCGAACGTCGTCGAGCTCTGTGCGCTTGAAAACATACACACTTCACTAATGAACTAATTGGCGGAGGGGGTGGGCTATATTGATCGTCGTTGGCAAGCAGGAAAGGTTATGTTTTCAGCAGGCCACTGACGATATAACCAGGCAATCTCTTGCGCGCTGACAAACCGCTTCACCTTCACAACAACACTATCTCAAGGGGTATTAACATGAAGAAAGCGTTTCTTAGCAAGGTAGCCGGAACACTGATGCTATCGGCCGGGCTGTTTGCCAGCTCGGGCGCCATGGCACAGACAACGTTGACCTTTGATGCTGCGGGCAATGCCATCTTTGGCGCACTGCACGCAACAGCCGGGGACTATATCGACACCTATCTGTTCTCAGTCGACACCAACGCCACGTATGCCAGCGGTAACGTGGTGGTCGGCAAGACCTGGATCGATGGTTCCCGCCTGGCAAACTATGGCATCACGGGTATCCAGTTCTTCAAAGTGGAAGCCGACAGCAGCCAAACCGCCCTGGCAACGACCTTCGACACTTCGTCCGGTATCGAGTTCTTCCCGATCGATGCCCTGATGTCGGGCAATTATGGCTTCACGGTCACTGGCAGCACCGCCATCGCAGGTCTGGGCGGTTCCTATGCCGGTAACCTGGGCCTGGCAGCTCCAATTCCGGAACCTGCTACCTATGCGATGCTGCTGGTAGGCGTTGGCCTGCTGGGCCTGGCTTCCCGTCGCAAGTCCAACGACAAGCTGGGCTAAGCCGCAACCACTCCCCCCGTGGAAACCCGCTGCGGCGGGTTTTTCATTGCTTCTTCTTCCCGGCTTCTGGCACCGGTTTCGAATCGGCGACGCCAACTTCCCTGGTGGCCGCCACCTGTGCCACATATGGCCCGGGATCGACGCATGCGGGCAACGCTGCCGTTGGCTTGCCGCCGCTGCCTTTGGTTTTGAAATAATAGGCAGCAACGCGATCCTGCGCCTGGCAAAGCTTGAAGGCGGCTACCTTGTCGGTCCAGGCTTGCTTGTCCTTGGCCGCAGCAGCGGCGGCCTTCTGCTCTTCAGTGGGCGCGGCGAGCTTGGCTTGCACGGCAGTGCAGGCGGCCAGCAGGACCAGTGCGTATATGGGCTTGTTCATGGCTGGTTCCTCCTCAGATGGTCTTGGGGGCAGGCGGCGGCACCGCTTCGCCGTCGTGTTCGGGGGCGCGTACGCGCGGCACCTTGCCGTCCACTACTTCCTGGTACCAGATGTCGTGGTGTTCGCGCGCCCACGCATCGTCCACATAGCCCTCGCGCATGGCTTTGTATGCCCCTTCCATCCCGACGGTGCCCAGGTAAATATGGCCGAGCGCCAAGCCCATCATCAGCACCGTGGCTGTGATGTGCAGCAGGTTTGCGCCCTGCATCATGAAGCGCGTGTATTCGAGGTTGGGCACTAGTTTGTCGAGCACGAAGCCGGAGCCGCTGGCAGCCAGGCCGAGCAAGGTGACGCCGCCCCAGAACCAGAGCTTTTCGCCGGCGTTGAAGCGTCCGGCGGGAGCATGCCCTTGTCCGAACATGCCGCCCAGCCGGGCCAGCCATTTGAGGTCCGCCACGATAGGGAAATTGTCCTTCACGAACAGGATGAAGGTGACGATGATCGCGACCGTGAATAGCGGGCCGACGAAGTTGTGGATGGTTTTCAGGGCGTAGGTCAGGTAGCCGAACAGGCTGTGGCCGATGATGGGCATCAGCACGAATTTCCCGAACATCATGCACAGGCCGGAGACAGCCAGCACGACGAAGGTGATGGCGGTGGTCCAGTGCACGAAGCGCTCGGTTGGCGTAAAGCGCTGGATCTTGCGGCCGGTTGGCGGCGCATGCACCTTGATCGGGCCTTTGGCGAAGTACATCACGGCGATCGCGGCGAGCACACCCAAAATCAGCCAGCCGCCAATGCTGATCATCGGCCCATTGCGGAAGCGGCGCCAGGCCTCGCCGGCCGTCGTTGCCACGGGCTGGCCGGGGAGCTGGGCCTTGGGTTGGATCAGTACGCCGGATTCGGGATAAGGCAGGCTGCTGTAATGCGCTTCGCCGGCCACTACCTTGCGCCACACCGGCGCGTTGTTGCCAGGCTGGTCGCGCGTGCGTTCGGCCTGGTTCTGCTTGAGGATGTCCAGCGATTCGACGCGCGGCGCCGCGTTGGGGGCGCTGGCCGCATTTGCGGCGGCGCCCTGCTGGCGATTCGCGGGGGCATCCGCCGCAAGGGACGTGCCGGCGGCGAGTGCCACGGCCAGCATTGCCAACCATCGTTTCATGGCGAACCTCCCTAACGGTTGGTCTTCACATACTCATTCTGCAGCTGCCCGCGTTCGCGCACCTGCTTGTCCCAGGAAGCCTTGTCGCCCGGGGTCCAGCCCTTGGCCACCTGCGCAGTGCGGGCGCCTTTGTATCCAGGCTCGTCGCCGCGGTTCACCGCACTGCCCTGCTTCGACTGCGAGACCTCGCCGCAGGCCGCCAGCGCCAGCAGCGCTACCAGATAGAGCTTCATGGTTTCGCCTCCGGTTTGCCGTAAGCCGTGCCCCAGCCCCAGACCTCGCTGCCCTTGCCGCGCGTGACAACGCGGGTACGGAAGATGTCCGCCACCACATCGCCATCGCCACCCAGCAGCGCCTTGGTCGAACACATCTCCGCGCAGGCCGGCAGCTTACCCTCGGCCAGCCTGTTGCGGCCGTACTTCTCGAATTCCGCTTGCGAGCCGTTCTCCTCCGGGCCGCCCGCGCAGAAGGTGCACTTGTCCATCTTGCCGCGCAGGCCGAAGGTCCCGTTGGAGGGGAACTGCGGCGCCCCGAACGGGCAGGCATAGGAGCAGTAGCCGCAGCCGATGCAGGCATCCTTGTTATGCAGGACCACGCCTTCCTCGGTACGGTAGAAGCAATCGACCGGGCACACCGCCATGCAAGGCGCGTCCGAGCAATGCATGCACGCCACCGATACCGACTTTTCCTGCCCGATGATGCCGTCGTTGATGGTCACTACCCGGCGCCGGTTTACGCCCCAGGGCACCTCGTGCTCGTTCTTGCACGCCGTCGCACAGGCGTTGCATTCGATGCAGCGCTCCGTGTCGCAAATGAATTTCATCCGTGCCATGGCAATCTCCTCAGCCCGCGAAGCGTTCGATATTGCAGATCGTCGTCTTGGTCTCCTGCATCATGGTGACCGAGTCGTAGCCGTAAGTCGTGGCCGTGTTGACCGCCTCCCCGCGCACGATCGGCGCTGCGCCTTCCGGGTAGTATTCCAGCATGTCCTTGCCCTGCCACCAGCCCGAGAAATGGAAGGGAATGAAGGCCGTATCCACGCCCACGCGCTGCGTCACCAGCGCCCGCACCTTGATGCGCGCACCAGTCGGCGTCGACACGATCACGTAGTCGCCATTGCGAATGCCGCGGTCCGACGCAGCATTCGGATTGATTTCCACGAAGTTCTCCTGCTGCAGTTCGGCCAGCCAGGGATTGGAACGCGTTTCTTCGCCACCGCCCTCGTATTCCACCAGCCGTCCGGAGGTCAGGATGATCGGGAATCTCTTCGCCAGGCCATCGTCGACAGCCTTCTGCTGCACGGTCTTGTACAGCGTCGGCATGCGCCAGAAGGCTTTCTTGTCGTCGTGTGTCGGATATTTGGCGACCAGGTCCGGCCGGGTGCCGAACAGCGGTTCGCGATGCAAGGGCACCGGATCGGGGAAGTTCCACACCACGGCACGCGCCTTGGCATTGCCGAAGGGGTGCACGCCATGTACCTTCAGGCATACGCGCTGGATGCCGCCGGACAGGTCGGTCTTCCAGTTTTTCCCCTCCGCCGCCAGCTTTTCGGCATCGGTCAGCTCGTCCCACCAGCCCAGTTTTTTCATCAGCACGTGGTCGAATTCGGGATAGCCGGTCGTAATGTCGGCTCCCTTGGAGAACGAGCCATCCTCCGCCAGCAGGTTGACGCCGTCGCGCTCCACGCCGAAATTGGCGCGGAAGTTGCCGCCGCCATCCATCACATGCTGGCTGTTGTCATACAGGTTGGCCGAACCAGGATGCTTGAGTTCCGGCGTGCCGTAGCACGGCCATGGCAGGCCGAAATAGTCGCCCGTCAGGTCGTAGCCTGTCTCCGCATCCTTGCCGCCTTTGCAGCGCAAGGTCTTCACGTCGAACATGTGCATATTGCGCATGTGTGCCTTCAGGCGTTCCGGCGACTGGCCGGTGTAGCCTATGGTCCAGCTGCCGCGATTGATTTCCCTCAGCATCGATTCCGGCTCGGGTTCCATCAGATTGCCCTTGCCCGGCACAAGCTTCAGCTTCGCCACCAATTGCTTGCCGAAGCCGAGCTTTTCGGCCAGCTGGTACATGATCATGTGGTCGGTGCGCGATTCGAACAGCGGTTCGATCACCTTTTCGCGCCACTGCACCGAACGGTTGGATGCAGTGACGGAGCCGGAGGTTTCAAACTGCGTGGCCGCCGGCAGCAGGTAGACGGCGCGGTTCGGGTTGACCTCCTGCCCTTCCACTTTCATCGCGGCCATGGCAGCCGTGGCGGACGGATACGGATCGATCACCACCAGCATTTCCAGCTTGTCCATCGCCTTCTTCATTTCCAGCCCGCGCGTTTGCGAGTTCGGCGCGTGGCCCCAGAAGAAGACCGCCTTTACATTGCTGTCCTGGTCGATCAGCTCGTTTTTCTCGAGCACCGCGTCGACCCAGCGCGATACGGTCGTGCCGGATTTTTCCATCATGGCCTGCGAGGCGAATTGGCTCTTGACCCATTCGTAATCCACGCCCCAGACGGCGCACCAATGCTTCCATGCGCCTGCTGCGAGGCCGTAGTACGCGGGCAGCGAATCGGGATTCGGGCCCACGTCTGTCGCGCCTTGCACGTTATCGTGGCCACGGAAGATATTGGTCCCGCCGCCGCTCTTGCCGACATTCCCCAGCGCGAGCTGAAGGATGCAGGAAGCGCGCACGATCGCGTTGCCAATCGAGTGCTGGGTCTGGCCCATGCACCAGACCACGGTGGAAGGACGATTTTTTGCCATCGTCTCCGCTGCCTGCAATACCTGTGCTTCCGGTACGCCGCAGGCTTCCTCCACCTTGTCCGGCGTCCACTTGGTGACTTCTTCGCGCACCTTGTCCATGCCGTAGACGCGGGCGGCAATGTATTCCTTGTCTTCCCAGCCGTTCTTGAAAATATGCCACAGCATCCCGTACAGGAAGGGAATGTCGGAGCCGGAACGGATGCGGATGTACTGGTCCGACTTGGCCGCCGTGCGCGTGTAGCGCGGGTCGACCACGATCATCTTGCAGCCGTTTTCCTTCGAGTGCAGCATGTGCAGCATCGACACCGGGTGCGCTTCCGCCGCGTTGGAGCCGATATACATGGCCGCCCTGGCGTTCTGCATGTCGTTGTAGCTGTTGGTCATGGCGCCGTAGCCCCAGGTATTCGCGACGCCTGCCACGGTAGTCGAGTGGCAGATGCGCGCCTGGTGGTCACAGTTATTGGTGCCGAAGAAGGAGACGAATTTGCGCAGCAAAGCTGACTGCTCGTTATTGTGTTTCGACGAGCCGACGAAGAATACGGAATCCGGGCCATCCTTCTTTTTCATGTCCAGAAGCTTGGCTGAGATTTCCTGCAAGGCCTGGTCCCAGCTGATGCGCTGGTATTTGCCGTTGACCAGCTTCATCGGATATTTCAGGCGGTACTCGCCGTGGCCATGTTCGCGCAACGCGGCGCCCTTGGCGCAATGCGCACCCAGGTTGATCGGCGAGTCGAACACTGGCTCCTGCCGAATCCAGATGCCGTTCTCCACCACCGCATCGACCGCGCAGCCCACCGAGCAGTGGCTGCAGACCGTGCGCCGCACAACCTGCTTGCTACCGCTATCACCAGCGGCAGGATCTTTTGCCTGCGCCTTGCGCATCAGCGAAAGCTGCGATGCCGCCAGCCCGACGCCGACGCCGATGCCGGAGCGTTTCAGGAACGCGCGCCGGTCCATCGTTGGCAAGGCCCGCGCCAGGCTGCCTTCCAGGCTGGATGCGAAACGGCCAGACGCGCGAGGGCCGGCAGGCCCTTTACGTGTAAGGAGCGTCATGTTGCCCTCCACTCAGATCTTGGTGGTGCGGTAGTACTTCTGGATATGTTCTGTGAGGCGGTAGCCGGAACCCGGCGGTGGTTCCGGTTCCGCAGGCGGCGTCGTGTCAGGCGGACTGCTGGCAATTTTTGCCGCGATGCCGGCGGCGGCCACGGCCCCCATGCCAGCGAAAAAGGATCGTCTTCCAGGCTTGGATTGCGTTGACATCATGGTCTCCCATAACCAACAACAGTTTCTCTTTTAACACTAGCACAAATGTTTTAACAATGCACTAATGCCTAGTCCATATCGAACGCCTGGCTTTCCACCTCGACGAAGCTGCGTGCCAGCCCTGCGACTGCACGATAGTAAGCCGCCCCGGGATGCGCATCGATAGCGTCAAAAAGCTGGTGCGCCCACGGCCGGATGTGAGCGCTAAAAAATTCCTTCTGTGTTGCAATGCTGCCATGCAGCAGGCGCATTGCATCGCATAGGGCAGCGAAATGATCCTCGCTTTCGGACAGGTGCTCGGAGCGCTCCAGGCCCAGGCGCGCCAGGTCTTCACGCAGCGCGGCCAATGGCTTCTCCATCAGGAAACCGGACAGGTAGTAGGACCCGTACAGCATGATCTCGGGCTTGCCGACGCCGATGAACAACGTTTCATACTCTTCGCGCGCGCGCTCGGCATCGGTCTTGCTGCTGGCCGTTTGCAGGCCGCGCCAGGCGTCGGCCAGCACGCCGTCGCCTTCGATGGCTGCGCCTTCGATCAAGTCCAGCACCGCCTGGGATGGCGGGCCGTAGAACAGCATGGACAACACACCGTACAGTTCGGAACGCGCATATTCTTCGTCTTCGGTCATTGGCGTTTCACCTCAAAGATGGAAACTTCTTTCTCCGGCTGCATCATGTCGATAACGCGGCAGTCGGGGCACATGCGCAGGCGGTCGAGATTGCCGCTGAAGGCTCCGTGGCCCGCGAGCTTACTGACCATATTCTCCACCATTTGCAAGGTACCGAACG
Source organism: Pseudoduganella sp. R-43 (assembly GCF_049913255.1). Lineage (NCBI taxonomy): Bacteria > Pseudomonadati > Pseudomonadota > Betaproteobacteria > Burkholderiales > Oxalobacteraceae > Pseudoduganella > Pseudoduganella sp. R-43. The sequence goes on along the minus strand of NZ_CP183988.1, from coordinate 2,898,806 downwards.
GCTTTTGACACTTGATGCAGTGGTAGGGTTGAGCCTCGTTGATAACGCGCGCCTGCTTCGCTGCTGCGCCCAGCGCGAGGCGCGGCTGCAGGCTTAACGCCCGCTCCGGGCAGGTCCGCACACACAAGCCGCATTGCACGCAGTTCGACTCGGTGAAACGCAATTGCGGCAATGTTGGATTATCGGATAGCGCAGACTCCGGGCAGGCGCCAACACAAGCCATGCAGAGCGTGCATTTGCCTGTGTCGATCTCGATCGCCCCGAACGGTGCGCCTCGTGGGAGGGCTATGCAGTCTTGCGGAGTTGGCGCATGCCTTGCCAGGTGCGTGATCGAGAATTCCAACGTCTCGCGCTTGGACGCCGCAACATGGAAAGTGGCTGCCGGCAGCATCGCCCCCCGCCCCGCCACGCCGCCAGCGCTGGCGGCGAAACGTTGCAGTTCGCAGTCAAGTTCAGCGGCGTCGCGTGCGCGCAGCAGGTGGAGCTGGATGTCGCTGTAGCCCAGGCCATCGAGGATCGCCTGAGCAAACGTCATTTGTTCCGCGATCGCATCCAGGTATTGCGGCGCCTCGCAGCCAGTGGCCAACACGGCCACCCCAACCGCGCCATACGCAACCCCGGCAAGCCACAAATCCATCCCGACCGAAGCCACGTGATGGACAGGCAAAGGCAGCACGCGCGCCGGCACGCCGCGCGCAGCGCCGGCAGCCGCAAGCTGCCCCAGTTCATGTACGAGCGCACCGCCCTCATCGTCGCCATGCACGAGCAGCACGGGCCGCGCGCCGCCGGCGCGCGCATAAGTAGCCAGCATCGCCCGAATCTGTTCGCCAAAGTCAGGAGCGCGCGGCCAGGCGTACGTCAGGGCGCCGGAAGGGCACACGGTGGTGCAAGCCCCGCAGCCCGCACATAACTGCGGCGACACCTTGATATGATCGCCCGCGCTCGATATCGCCTCCGCCGAGCAGATATCGATACAGGCATTGCATCCCGGTTGCCTGCTGCGGCTATGCGCACAAATATTCTCCTTATACTGGAAGAAACGCGGCTTGCTGAACGTGCCGACCAGCTCCAGCATCTGCATCGCTGCCAGGGCCGTTGCCGCTTCGTCGGCACCGGGTGCGAAATAACCCTGCGGCAGCCGGTGCATGCGCAGCAGCGGCGCATCTCCCAAATCGAACACCAGGTCGAACTCACCGCCGCGATCCCTGTCGGCGCGATCGAAGTCGATAGCGGCAACCGCACCGCACGCTGCGACGCACTCGCGATGCGAACGGCAAGCGTCCAGGTCAACCTGGTATGCCATGCTGATGGCGCCTTCCGGGCACGCTTTGACGCAGGCATTGCAGCGCGTGCACAACTCCAGGTCGATCGGGTTGGATTGTTGCCAGCTGGCCTTGAATGCGCCAAGCCAGCCTTGCACGCGAGGCGCGCTGCCACTGAAGGTGGGCCAGGGGTGGCCTGCGATTGCCGCATCGTCGCCATCGGTGAGCAGTACGCTCACCTGAAGCTGGCGCTCCAGCTTGCGCGCCCATGCCAGCACACGGCGCGCCGGACCAAGCAGCAGGACGCGGCCTTCGGACTGGTATTCGACCTCGGGCACCGGTTCGGGGTCCGGCAGGCGGGCAGCAGCCAGCAAGGCCGCCATCTTGGGCGTGGTGTGGCGAGCCTCGTCGCTCCAGCCGCCGGTCTCGCGCAGGTTTACGAAACGCAGCGGCGCCACGCTGGACTTCATTTCGGCCAGCTCGCGGAACAGCGGCTCCTCCTGCGTGCAGCCGATGACGATGCGCTCGCCGCCCTCCAGCGTTTGCAAGTAGTCGTTGACTTCGCGGCGGCAAAGCTGGCTGGCCATCGGCAGTGGCGCTTCGCCCAAAGCACTGCCGATGGCAGCACCGTCCAGCGGCATGGTGTTGTTGCAGTTACAGATCCTCGTCTTTTGGCTCATCGTCTTCTTCCGCCGCGAATTCGCGCGCAATCAGGTTCTTGGCGTGGTTGAGGGCTGCCACCATCAAGGGCGTCAGTGGTTCGAACTTGTTGTAGTCGCCAACGTAGGTGTCCAGGCCGTCCATCACATTGAAACGAGGGTCGGCGAAGAGTTTTTTCAGCGCTGCCCGGCGCACCGTTTCGTCGACGCCGCGCGCGATAAATGGCGTGAAGTCGGACTCCGGGGTCAGGCTCTCCACCTGCTCAAGCGTTGGAGCCGGTACCGGTGCGGCGGGCGCCTCGGCGGGCTGCTCCTCGGCGCCTGGCACGATGGCGTCCGCTTCGCGCACCGTTTGCTCCTGGGCTTCGGTCTTGACGCGCGACCAGCGTGCGAAGAAGGTTTCAGCGGCCACGGCGTCCCTCCCCCTCCTCGCGCGCCATTTGCTGAACGGCGGCGCCGCCTTCGAACGACGGCCTGCGCCGCTTTCCTTTCGGCTCCGGCCGGTAATACTCCGCCACGAACGCGCCAAGCCGTTCCACCATCGAAGGCGGCAAAGGCAGCGTATCGACCTGCTCGCCCCCATCCATCAGGCGCGCAGCCTCGTTATACGACAAGGTCACGCACTGGGGCACGCCGACCTCGCCTTCCAGCCGCCACATGATGAACCAGCACGGCGAGCCGGAATCCAGGTTAAGGAAGTAGCCTTCCGCCTCGTCGGAATACAGGCGCATCGACATGCCCGGATAAAGCCACAGCGTCTCGGAAGGATCGTCGCGCAGGCAGCGCGCAGCACCACCGGGCAAGGGAGACAACACCACCTCAGCGGGCAGCCACTGGAATGGCTGCCAAGTGCTCTTCAATGGTTTGCGCTGCATAACGACAGCGAGACTGAGTTCGTCTGTTTCCACTGGCATTGTCCTTGCTTAGGAATTACAGCCATACTGCACCAAATCTAGTAACATGCGCAACATTCTTAAAACTAAGTACAGGAGAACTTATGCAACGTAACACAGCCAAGCAGTTCATTTTTGCCCTGTTTGCCTTCTTGCTTGCCTTCAGCGTTCACGCGGAGAAGCTGCCGAACGTCACGATTCTTGCCACCGGCGGCACCATTGCCGGCTCGGGCGCCACTTCCACCACAACGGTCGGCTACACTGCCGCGACTGTCGGCGTCCAACAATTGATAAACGCGGTACCGGAACTGTCCAAGATTGCAAACGTGACCGGCGAACAAGTGTTCCAGATTGCTTCCGAAAGCATGACCAACGAGCACTGGCTCACCCTGGGCAAGCGCGTCAACACGCTGCTGGCGCAACCGAACGTGGATGGCATCGTCATCACCCACGGCACCGATACCATGGAAGAGACCGCCTACTTCCTGAACCTGGTGGTCAAGTCGCGCAAGCCGGTTGTGCTGGTTGGCGCCATGCGCCCGGGTACCGCGCTGTCGGCAGACGGCCCGATCAATCTGTACAACGCGGTATTGATTGCCGGTAGCCAGGATGCAATTGGCAAAGGCGTCATGGTGGCCCTGGGCGATCAAATCCATGCCGCGCGCGAAGTAACGAAAACCAATACCTCCACCCCGGACTCTTTCAAGACCCCGGAATTGGGCATGCTCGGTTATGTGCAAGGTCCAAAGGCATTCTTCTATCGCACCTCGACTCGCAAAAATACCGTCGACACCGAATTTGATATTTCGAACCTGAGCGTCCTGCCGCAAGTCGATATCGTGTACGGCTATGCGAATATGAATGCGGTTGCGCTGAACGCCTTTATCGCCGCAGGGGCCAAAGGCATTGTCCACGCAGGCGTTGGCGATGGCAGCCTGGCCGCCAAAGTAAAACCGGAACTGATTGCAGCGCGCAAGAACGGCACTGTTATTGTTCGCGCCAGCCGCGTTGGCAATGGCATCCTGGCTCGTAATGGCGAAGCAAATGACGACGAACTGGACTTCGTGGTCTCCGATACCCTGAGCCCGCAAAAGGCCCGCATCCTGCTGATGCTGGGTATGACCAAAACCAGCAATACCAAAGAACTGCAGCGCATGTTCTACACGTATTAATCGATAGCCCGCCGAGTGCGGGCTTTTTTACGCCCGCCGCGCGCCAGTAATTGGCGCGTTCGCACCAACTTCGAGTCTAACGATCCAGTGCCCGCCCAGCGGCGGCAAGCACCTGTTCAGTGAGCATCTCCAGCTTCGGCGACTGAATGCGCCATGAATGCCAATACAGCTGGATGTCGAGACATTTGCCTGGAACCAAATCCACCAGCTCTCCCGATTCCAGAAGATCTTTATATTGCTGGCGCGGCAGCATGCCATAGCCCATTCCCAGCCGGATGGATTCAACGAAAGGGTCGCTGGAAGGAACGTAATGGACCGGGTATGCCCCAAGCGGCAGCCCTAGTTCACGCTCGATGAATATCGCCTGCAGCGAATCTTTACGATCGAAAAACATGACCGGCGCTTTACGCGCTGCTTCTCGGGTAAACCCCTCCGGAAACCAGCGCTTCACGAATTCCGGTTGCGCCAATAATCGATAACGCATGAAACCCAGGTGCTGCGAGCGGCAACCACGCATTGGTTGGGGCTCGCTGGAAACCCCTGCCAGCACCAAGCCCTTTTCAAAAAGCGAATAAGTGTGATCCTGATCGTCCAGGATTATCTCCAGCAGGATGTTTTCGCGATTCAGGAAAGCGCTCAATTCCGGCAGGAACCAGGTGCCGAGCGTGTCATTATTCACCGCAACCGGAATGCGCGGCGGCATGGCCTCATCGGCTTTTAATTCGGCCAGGAATTCCTGCTCCATCAAACGGCTGCGGCGCAGGTATTGCACCAGGCGCTGCCCGGCGCTGGTCAGGCGGATCGGGCGGCTGCGGATCAGCAGTGGAGCGCCAACTGCCGACTCCAGCCCGCTGACCCGCTGCGACACCGCCGACGGCGTCAAATGCAGGGCCGCGGCAGCTTGCTCGAAGCTGCCGGAATCGATCACAGCCAGCAAAGCTTCGCCCTGTCGCGCGTCCGGAATCATTGCACCACTCCTTTAGCAAAATTAATGAGCACTGAAACATCTTAATTCAGCTTCATTTGCGTGGCTAGCGGCGGCAAAATTCCGGCTCCACAACAGGAGTTAAAAATGCAGAGTTATGTGAACGGTTTGGGGCTCGGAGCGAGCCTGATCATGGCAATTGGCGCCCAGAATGCGCACGTGCTGCGGATGGGCATCAAGCGCCAGCATGTGGCGTTGACGGTGGCCGCTTGCATCGTGATTGACGTGATACTGATCGCGCTGGGGGTCGCTGGCGCCGGGGCGATGATCCAGGATTCGCCATTCTTGCTGGCGGCCGCGCGCTGGGGCGGCGCAGCCTTCCTGCTGTGGTATGGCCTGCGCAGCTGGCGTTCGATGTTGACGCCGAAATCGCTGGCGGTCGACGCCAGCGCGCCGGCACCGGGCGCCCGGCAGGCGCTGGCCAGCGTCGTCGCGCTTTCACTGCTGAACCCGCACGTCTACCTCGATACGGTCGTGCTGCTGGGTTCCGTCGGCGGCAGCTACCCGGACGGCCAGCGCGTAGGCTTTTCGGCCGGCGCCATGACCGCTTCCCTGCTGTGGTTCACGGCACTGGGCTGGGGCGCCACGCGCCTGGCCGGCGTGTTCGGCCGCCCGCTGGCCTGGAAGTGCATTGAAGGACTGACAGGTGCGGTCATGCTCACCATCGCCGCGGGGCTCGTCATGCGTTAATATTTTGCATGCTCATTCTCTACGCCGGAACGATTGTCCTCAGCGCTTTCCTGCTGTTCCAGGTGCAGCCCATTATCGGCAAAATGGTCCTGCCATGGTTCGGAGGATCCGCGGCTGCGTGGACGATTTGCATGCTGTTCTTCCAGTTCACGCTGCTGCTGGGCTACCTTTACTCGCACCTCACCAGCCGCTACCTCGCGCCGCGCCGGCAAGCCTGGTTGCATGCAGGCTTGCTACTGGCCGCAGCACTCACGCTCCCCATCATCCCGAGCGATAGCTGGAAGCCGTCGACCGGCAGCGACCCAGCCTTCCTGCTGCTTGGCCTGCTGGCAGCGACAATCGGCCTGCCATATTTCCTGCTTTCGACCACGGGGCCATTGGTCCAGCACTGGTTCGCCCAGGAACGCCCAGGCAGCGTGCCCTACCGGCTGTTTGCACTATCGAACTTCGCTTCGCTGCTTGGCTTGCTGAGCTACCCGTTGCTGTTCGAGCCACGCTTTACCGTCAAGGAAATGTCCACTTTCTGGTCGGCGGGCTTTGGCTTGTTTGCCCTGTTTTGCGCCGCCCTCGCCTTGAGTGGGCGCGGCCGCAGCGCAGTGCCCCATACCCTGCGCGAAGATCGATAGCGGGCAAGCCGACCTTGCGCGACAGCCTGTTGTGGTGTGGCCTGGCCGCCGTGCCTACGGTGGTCCTGATGGCAGCCACCAGCCACCTGACAGCCAATATCGCCCCGGTGCCGATGCTTTGGGTACTGCCGCTGGTGATCTATCTCCTGACGTTCATCCTCTGCTTTGAAAGCGCGCGCTGGTACAGGCGCTGGCTGTTCCTGCCCTTGATGGCACTACTGACACCGCTCCTGATTGCCTGCACCACGTTCCCCAGCCTGATGCCACGCGGGATTGTGTGGCCTACCCTGCTCTTCAGCGCCAGCATTTTCACCTTCTGCATGGCATGCCACGGCGAGCTGGCGCGCCTCAAGCCGCAACCCGCGCAGCTAACCGGCTACTACCTGGTGATCGCAACTGGCGGTGCAATCGGCGGCATCTTCACCGGCCTGCTCGCGCCGCGCATGTTCAACGACGACTACGAACTGACCCTTTCCTGCATTGCCGCCGTTTGCATCGTCGGAGCCGCATGCCACCACCGCCCCGCTGAGCCGATGAAGCGCGGCGCGCGCGTCAAGGCGGCAGTGTTTTTCACCACCCTGGTCGGCGTCTTGTGGGGCGCCAACGCGATCTGGCCGGCGATACCGACCATCAAGGCCCGCAATTTCTATGGGACGGTCAAGATCAAGGATACGGAACCCGGTCCAAGCCAGGTCCGCCAGCTCACCCACGGCACCATCGTGCATGGACGCCAGTTTCTCGAAGCGCAGAAACGGCGCTGGCCAACAAGCTATTACGGCAACAACAGCGGCGCCGGCATTGCCATCGCAGCCAGCCGCGATGGCGCCGCCCAACACGTGGGCGTGATCGGCCTTGGAGCCGGCACCATGGCCGCCTATTGCCGGCCTGGCGATGTGTACCGCTTCTACGAAATCAATCCGTTGGTGCTCGACTTCGCCGAAAGCTATTTCAGCTTCCTGCGCGACTGCCCCGCCAGGAAAGACATCGCCCTCGGCGATGCGCGCCTGGTACTGGGCGCCGAAGCGCCGCAGCAGTTCGATGTGCTGGCAGTAGATGCTTTTTCGGGCGACTCGGTACCGGTACACCTGTTGACCACGGAAGCCTTCAATATCTACTTCCGCCACCTGAAGCGGGACGGAGTGCTGGCCATTCATATCTCTAACCGCTACCTGGACATGGCGCCCGTTGTGAGGCGTGCCGCGGATACCTTCCACCGCACGGCCTTCCTGTCACAGAACAAATCCGATTCCGTGCGCGGCACGACCGCCGCCACCTGGGTGCTGATAGGCCAGCGCGAGAAGCTGTTGCAATACGCCGGCCTGCACGAACTGCCGCCCGCCCCGGATGTGCGGCCATGGACGGACGATTACAGCAGCCTGCTTGAAATCATGAAATAATCGTCAGGCAAATACTGACCGAAAGGAACACGCAATGAAGATTGATATTGGCTTGTCCGACGACAGCCGCGCACGCATTGCCGATGGCCTGTCCCGCCTCTTGGCCGACAGCTACTCGCTCTACCTGATGACCCACAACTTCCACTGGAACGTCAAGGGCCCGATGTTCAATTCCCTGCACCAGATGTTCATGACGCAGTACACCGAACAGTGGACCGCGCTGGACCTGATCGCAGAACGCATCCGCGCGCTGGGCTATCCAGCGCCGGGCACCTATGCCGAATTCGGCAAGCTAAGCACCGTCAAGGAAGTGGCCGGCGTGCCGAAGGCGATGGACATGGTGCGCCACCTGGTCACCGCCCAGGAAGCAACCGCCCGCACAGCCCGTTCGCTGCTGCCAGTGGTCGACGAAGCCAACGACCAGCCGACCGCCGACCTGCTGACCCAGCGCCTGGACGTGCATGAAAAAACTGCGTGGATGCTGCGCAGCCTGCTGGAAGAATGAGCCTCAGGCCATCCTGTCCGAAGTAATGATGTGCTCACCCGGTTGCGGGTGCATTGCCGCGTCGAACATGGCGCGGGCAATATTCCCGGCCGGGTTGATGCGCCATGCGCGCGGCAGCACCGGCCCAAGCGCCGACAGGATCGGCACCAGGATTTTTTCGCCGAGGCGGAATTCTTCCCTCATGCCACCAATCAAACCGGGCCGCGCAATCACCAGCGTTTCAAAGCCAAGCGAGCGCACGCCATGCTCTGCCTCGCCCTTTACGCGGTTATAGAAAACGCTCGATCCCGCGTCCGCACCCAGTGCTGAATTCAGCACAAACGTTGGCGTGCCATGCTGGCGCGCCAATCGCGCCACCGCCATCGGATAATTGTAGTCCACCTGGCGGAAGGCATCCTGCGAGCCCGCGACCTTGATGGTCGTGCCCAGGGTGCAGATCACGGCATCGGCCTGCCACCAGGGCTCCAGCGCCGGAAGCCGGTCGAAGTCCACGATCGGCGCCACCAGTTTGGCATGCGGCTCCAGCCTGCGGCGCGTAGGCGCGACAACCTGGCCAACCTCCGGCGAGCCGAGCGCCAGCTTCAACACTTCACGGCCGACAAGGCCGGTTGATCCCACCAGGAGCAGTTTTTTCATGCAGGGATCTTATCAGTCCGCATTCCGGATTGCATTAGCCCGCCGCCGCAGTTCCCTCTCCGTGGCAAACGGACGATCCTCTTCCAAGCACGGCTCGTCCTTCAGTTCATCGCGAAATGTCCAATGCAGATGGCTCGCTCGCACTACCAGCCCACGCAAGCGCTTGACTTCCCACAGCACGGCGAGCATGTCTTCATTCTGGTTTCGAAGCCAGATTTCGCGAAGTTGCGCGGCTGTCAGCGGCTTTCGTGTAACTGTATGCATATACAGTAGTTTAGCAAGCCCGTTCCGGTTAGCATAGGCCGATGTGCACTAATTACCGCCCGACTTCACGCGACCTCCTGCAGGAGATGATGGATCTCGACCTCTCCACGCTCGCCGGCATGGAATGGCCCGATGAAACCTGGAAGGACTACGACGCCCCCATCATCCGTCTTGGCCTCGACGGCCAGCCGGAATGCCTGGTCGCGTCTTTCGGCTTTGTGCCGCGTCGGCATGCTCCGGCCGCAATGCCATCGCTGATCACCATGAACGCCCGCAGCGAAACCATCGGCCAACTGCGCTCCTACAGCAAGTACTGGCGTGCAAGCCAGCTTTGCCTGGTTCCAATGACCGGTTTTTACGAGCCAAATTACGAGTCCGGCAAGGCGGTGCGTTGGCAGATCAGCATGGCGGACCAGAGGCCCTTTGCCGTTGCCGGCATGTGGCGCAGCTGGGAAGAAGCCGACGGGAGCATTAGCCACGCATTCACGCAACTGACCATCAATGCCGATGAGCACCCTTTACTGAACCGCTTCCACAAGCCGGATGACGAAAAGCGCACCCTGGTGGTGGTGCCACCGGAAGCCTACCGCGACTGGCTCTCCTGCCGCGATCCTGAAGTTGCCCGCGCCTTCCTCAGCCCCTACCCGCACGAACTAATGCAGGCATGGGAAGATCCGCGCCCGGCTGCCAAGAAAAAGCCAACATTAGAGAAACAGCAATCTTTGTTGGATTTTTAATGTCGAGAAACTTTACAGTCGGCATTCTTTCTGAATGCCTGACCCACGCCATTTCTCTACAAATCAATGATTTACAAATGCATGGCCTAAAAATTGCTTATGATTATTAAAAATTTCCAAAAGCAAATTTCAGATGCCATCCATGAAACCAAAGTTCCTCGCTCTCGCAGCCATTCTCACGGTCCCGGCTTTCGCTAACGCCACCCCACTCACCCTTTTCGCTGGCAACAACGTCACCCTGGAACAAGGCAGCAAAGTGACTGGCGATGTGGGCGCCAAAGGCAACGTCACCGTAAAGTATGGCTCCCAGGTAACCGGCAACGTTGCAGCTGGCAGGAACATCACCCTTGAGCAGAACTCGCAAATCAAAGGCAATGCCACCGCCGGCAACCAGGTGGAAGTGAAATATCAAGCCAATGTGACTGGCAACGTGTCCGGCAAGATGAATTCGCCAACGCTGAATACCTTGCCGCCTGCAACCGATTTCAAGTCGGGCGGAAACGCATACGGCCTCAAATCCGGCGCAACGGCCGTGTTGGCGGGCGGCCAGTACGGCAACGTCAACCTTGAGTACGACTCCACCCTGAAGCTGACTGCAGGCACGTATTACTTTGATTCCTTGACTGTCGGTGCCGAGAGCGCGTTCATCTTCGACTTGTCCGGTGGCGCCATCAAGCTGTTCATCAAAAACCACGTGAACATCGGCTCGAATTTCGACTTCGAAATGCTGAACGGTACCGCCAACGACATCTACACTGAAACGACTGGCAACTGGACGCAGGGCGCCTGGGGTGAATGGTTCGGCACCCTGTTCGCTTCCGGCGCCAACAGCAATATGCACTTCAACCAGGGCAACAAGCTGGGCGGCATCTTCATGGCAGGCAAGAACATTCAGCTGGACCTGGATACCATCGTGACCGCCATGCCGGAGGAAAACTCGAAAGTGCCGGTTCCAGGCTCACTGCCCTTGCTGGCAATTGGCCTGGCTTCACTGGCGCTCCTGCGCCGCCGTAACGTCGGCTGAGTTCCCCATTCAATTCGCTTCCGATCAGCCCACTGGGTTCGCCAAGGACCAAGCGGAGCTCGGCACAATTCGGCTAATCCTGCAGGTAGCGCTTGAACATCGCATCCACCAGCGACGTACTGTAGCGATAGCCAGCTGAAATCGGCTGGGCTGCTGCAGGCGGGACTATGCACTCCGGCTGCCTTGGTGGCGGTGTTGCCTTGGCCAGCATGGGTTGGAAAACAATAACGGCGCCGGCACAGGCGGCGAAAAAGCGCAACTTGTTCAAATTCTGGCCAATGATCTATCGATCGGGCGAGGATACCAAAATTCCAAGTTGGAAACGAAGCTGAGATTGGCCTGCCCTGCAGGAATCGAACCTGCGACCCTCGGCTTAGAAGGCCGATGCTCTATCCAACTGAGCTAAGGGCAGAGTCGCGGGCGAAGCAAAAAAAGCCATGCCGCAAATGAAAAGCGGGTTGTCCGAAGACAACCCGCTCGAGAATTTCCTGGTCGGAGTACAAGGATTCGAACCTTGGACCCCCTGCTCCCAAAGCAGGTGCGCTACCGGGCTGCGCTACACTCCGATAAACGAATAATACCCCGGCGAGGCATCATCCGTCAATGTCGCGGCGGCAACTTTATGCCGCCAGGGCCGTTTCAACCTTGTCCGCGATGCGGCGCGCCATGCTCTGGGCCTTGTCGGCGTCGCGTGCTTCAACCATCACACGGATCAGCGGCTCGGTACCGGAAGCACGGATCAGCACGCGGCCGGTGTCGCCCAGCTCGGCTTCCACCTTCTCTTTTTCCGCGACCATGGCTGCGTTCTTCTGCCAGTCGAAACCGGCCGGCACGCGCACGTTGATCAGGGTTTGCGGGAACAGCGTGACTTCGCCGGCGATTTCGGCCAGGGTCTTGCCATTGCGCTTCAGCGCGGACAGCACTTGCAGCGCGGAGATGATGCCGTCGCCGGTGCTGTGCTTGTCCAGCGCCAGCAGGTGGCCACTGCCCTCGCCGCCCAGGATCCAGCCCTTTTCCTGCATCACTTCCAGCACGTAGCGGTCGCCAACCTTGGCGCGCGCGAAGCCGATGCCCTTCTGTTTCAGCGCCACCTCGACGGCCATATTGGTCATCAAGGTGCCAACGGCACCAGCTACGCCGCCATTGGCCACGCGATCCATCACCATGACATACAGCAGCTCATCGCCGTTGTACAGGCGGCCGCTTGCGTCGCACATGATCAGGCGGTCAGCATCGCCGTCCAGCGCGATGCCGAGGTCGGCTTTGTGCTCGAGCACGGCGGCAGCCATGGCTTTCGGGGCCGTGGCGCCGACACCGTCGTTGATGTTCAGGCCGTCAGGCTTGTTGCCGATGGCGACAACTTCCGCACCCAGTTCGTGGAATACGTGCGGGGCGATGTTGTAGGCGGCGCCGTGGGCGCAGTCGACCACGACCTTCAGGCCGCGCAGGTCCAGCTCGTACGGGAAGGTACTCTTGCAGAATTCGATGTAGCGGCCCTGAGCGTCATCCAGGCGGCGGGCGCGGCCCAGCTTTTCCGGCGACACGCATTCCATCGGCTGCTCCAGCATCGCTTCGATGTCGAGCTCGACTGCGTCGGGCAGCTTGGTGCCCTGGTCGGAGAAGAATTTGATGCCGTTGTCCTGGAACGGGTTGTGCGACGCAGAGATCACCACGCCGGCTTGCAGACGCAGCGCGCGCGTCAGGTAGGCAATTGCCGGGGTCGGCATTGGACCGGCCAGCTTGACGTCCACGCCCGCAGCCGAAAAGCCTGCTTCCAGCGCAGCTTCCAGCATGTAGCCGGAAATACGGGTGTCCTTGCCGATCAGGACGGCTGGGCGCGCCGTGCCAGTCGCGGCAGTCTTGGCCAGCACCTTGCCTGCGGCATAGCCCAGGCGCATGACGAAATCGGGGGTTATCGGCGCCTGGCCGACGAGGCCGCGTACGCCATCAGTACCGAAATATTTGCGTGCCATATTGTCTTCTCTTCCTTTTCTTAATGCGCCGCCTGCCACACACGAAGTGCGTCGACGGTCTCAGCTACATCATGCACCCTGACGATCTGGGCGCCATGCGCGACCGCTGCCAACGCGCCGCCGATACTGCCGGCCAGGCGCTGCTCGACCGGCTTGCCCGTGATCGCCCCGATCATCGATTTGCGCGACAGGCCGGCCAGCAGCGGTACGCCGAGCTCGGCAACCATCTGTTTGCCGGCCTTCAGCAGTGCGTAATTATGTTCTACCGTTTTGCCAAACCCAAAGCCCGGGTCGATCCACAGGCGCTCCCTGTCGATGCCTGCCCCGGTCAGGGCAGTAATGCGCTCAGCCAGGAAATCTGTGACTTCACGCACAACATCATTGTACTCGGGGTTGGATTGCATTGTTGTCGGATTACCAATCATGTGCATTATGCACAACGCACAATCGCTATCCTTGACGGCTTCGATTGCGCCTAGGGAGCGGAAACCGTTTATATCGTTGATCATGTCGACCCCTGCCAGTACTGCTTCACACATGACTTCCGGTTTATAGGTGTCGACACTGATCGCCTTGCCGCAATCGCGCAGCGCAAAAATCAGGGGCATGACACGGCGCAGTTCTTCATCCAGGGGAACGGCTGGTGCGCCGGGGCGGCTGCTTTCGCCACCGATGTCGATGATGTCGACGCCATCGCGGATCATTTGCTCGGCGTGGGTGATCGCATAGTCCAGGCTGGCGAATTGGCCGCCGTCGCTGAAGGAGTCGGGAGTAGCGTTGAGGATGCCCATTACCAGCGCGCGGCTGGTCGGGAAGTTGAATCGGCCGAACTTGTGTTGAGGCATAGTGGCGGAAAAAGGGGACGTAACACATTTAAATGTGTTACGTCCCCTTTTTTGAAAAGCGATTAAGCTGGGGCGGTGGCGTTCGGGTTCGGGTTGGAACCCGAGCCGCCGTCAGCGCCTGGCTGTTTGCGGATGGTGGTGCCAGCCTTCGGCGGGCGCGGCTCCTGGCCAGCCATGATGTCGTTCACCTGGTCCGCATCAATGGTTTCCCATTCCAGCAGGGCCTTGGTCATCACTTCGACCTTTTCCCGGTTCTCTTCCAGCAGCTTGCGCGCCAGGGCGTATTGCGTGTCGAGGATGGTGCGGATTTCCGCATCCACTTTCTGCTGGGTCGCTTCCGAGATGGTCTTGTTGGCGCCGCCCAGCCAGCCGTCGTTCTGGCTGTCTTCATATACCATCACACCCAGCGCATCGGACATGCCGTACTTGGTGACCATGGCACGGGCCAGCTTGGTGGCGCGGGCGAAGTCGTTGGAGGCGCCGGTCGACATCTGGCCGACGAAGATCTCTTCCGCGATACGGCCGCCGAACAGGATGGAAATCTCTTCCAGCATCTTGTCCTTGTAGCCCGAAATATTGTCGTGCTCAGGCAGCTGCCAGGTCAGGCCCAGGGCCCAGCCGCGCGGCATGATGGTTACTTTGTGGACCGGGTCAGCCTTCGGCAGCAGCTTGGCCACCACGGCGTGGCCGGACTCGTGGTAAGCGGTGTTGCGGCGCTCTTCTTCGCGGATTACCATGGACTTGCGTTCCGGGCCCATGAAGATCTTGTCCTTCGCATCTTCAAAGTCGATCATGTCGACCAGGCGCTTGTTGCGGCGCGCGGCAAACAGTGCGGCTTCGTTAACCAGGTTGGCCAGGTCGGCGCCGGAGAAGCCCGGGGTGCCGCGTGCCAGGATGTCGGCTTTCACGTCGGTGCTGATCGGCACCTTGCGCATGTGGACGTTCAGGATCTGTTCGCGGCCGCGGATATCCGGCAGGCCAACGGAAACCTGACGATCGAAACGGCCTGGACGCAGCAGCGCCTTGTCCAGCACGTCGGCACGGTTGGTTGCGGCAATCACGATCACGCCGGACGATGCTTCAAAGCCGTCCATCTCAACCAGCAACTGGTTCAGGGTCTGTTCGCGCTCGTCGTTGCCGCCGCCCATGCCGGCGCCACGATGGCGGCCCACAGCGTCGATCTCGTCGATGAAGATGATGCAAGGCGAATGCTTCTTGGCGTTCTCGAACATGTCGCGGACACGGGATGCACCCACGCCGACGAACATTTCAACGAAGTCCGAACCGGAAATCGAGAAGAACGGCACCTTGGCTTCGCCAGCAATGGCGCGCGCCAGCAGGGTCTTACCAGTACCTGGAGGACCAACCATCAGCACGCCGCGTGGAATGCGGCCGCCCAGTTTCTGGAACTTGGTCGGATCTTTCAGGAAGTCGACGATCTCAGTCACTTCCTCTTTGGCTTCATCGCAACCTGCCACGTCGGCGAAGGTCACGGTGTTATTCGTTTCGTCCAGCATGCGCGCCTTCGACTTGCCGAAGGAGAACGCGCCGCCCTTGCCGCCGCCCTGCATCTGGCGCATGAAGAATACCCACACGCCGATCAGCAGCAGCATCGGGAACCAGGACACGAAGACCTGTTGCAGGATGCCTGGCTCTTCCGGCGGCTTCACGTCGAAGCGCACGCCATTGTCGCGCAGGTCGCCGATCAGGCCGCGGTCGAGGAAGGTGGAGGTGGTGCGGACTTTGGAATCGTCAACACGGGTGGCAGTAATGGTCTGCCCTTCAATCAGGACATCTTTCACGCGCTTCGCTTTGACCTCATCCAGCAGATCGGAATAAGCGATAGGCTTTGCGCCGCCGGCGATGCTGTGGCTGTCAAATTGCTTAAACAGCATAAATAACAGCAAGGCTACAACGACCCAGATAGCCGATTTGGAAAACATGTTATTCACGAAAACTCCTTGGATGCGAAAGCGCACCAGTTACCTGTAGCAGAAATTCGATTTTACTCGTTAAACCCGGGCCGTGCTACAAACCGGCCCTATGGTGCACACTCCTGCGCCGGATATGTGGGTTTTTCCAGCTAAATCAAGAGCGAAAATGGCATTATTCCACCGGATTTTTCAGCCCGCGGCCCAGCAAGAAGATTTCCGACGATTTATCGCGGCTGGCTTTCGGCTTTTTCTGCACCACGGTCTTGAATTCGCGCCGGAATTTCTCGACGATCTGGCTGAATCCCAGGTCCTTGAAGCATTTCACCAATAAAGCGCCACCCGGTTTCATATGATGCTGGCTGAAATCGATGGCGATATCGATAAGGTCTTCCATACGGGCAGCATCGGCTACCGCAATACCGGATAAATTGGGCGCCATATCGGATAGCACAAGGTCCGCCTTGCGGCCTTGCAGCACTTCGGCCAGCTGGTCGAGGATTGCCTGCTCGCGGAAGTCGCCCTGGATGAAGTGCATGTCGGCAATCGGCTCCATCGGCAGGATATCCAGGCCGATCATGGTGCCATTGATGCCCCCGCCCTCCTTGCCCGCCAGCTTGCGGCGGGTGTACTGGCCCCAGGAGCCGGGCGTGCAGCCCAGGTCCACGATCACCTGGCCGGGCTTGATCAACTTGGCATCTTCGTCGATCTCTTTCAGCTTATAGGCTGCCCGGGCACGGTATCCGTCCTTCTGGGCGGCCTTCACGTACGGATCGTTAATATGGTCGTGCAACCAGTTTTTGTTTATTTTGTTCTTAGCCATTAGCGTAGAATACTGCCTTTAAGAGAACCTATCCAAAAAAAACTATGCTGAACCTTACTCCTGCCGAACGCAGCGTCCTGCGCGCCGAAGCCCATGGCCTGAAGCCTATCGTCCTCGTTGGCGAATCCGGCCTGACCCCTTCCGTGATGAAGGAGATCGAGCTGGGCCTGGATTCCCACGGCTTGATCAAGGTGCGCGTTTTCGGCGATGACCGCGAAGCCCGCATCGAAATGTACGAAACCATTTGCGAAAAGACCGGCGCCGCGCCGGTCCAGCATATCGGCAAGCTGCTCGTGCTGTACCGCCCGCGCGTGGAAGCCGAGAAGGCCTCGACCGGCAAGGCCGGCAAAGGCATGCGCATGGTAACGATCGTCAAGCCAAGCGCCTCCGGCACCAAGAAGCCATCCGTGAGCAAGGTCCTGCTGAAGGGGAACGAACGCGTTACCGCTGGCGGTACTATCAAGCGGGTCAAGAAGAAGGTTGGCACCAAGAAGTCGGCTGCCTAAAGCCGGTAGCCCGGTGCCTGACCCGCAGGGTCAGACACCCCGACACGCGACGATCGCTGGCCAAGTGTCTGACCCTGCGGGTCAGACATTGACTTGCCGGTTTTACTGCTTCCAGACCAGCCAGCCAGCCAGCAGGCTCTGCGCCAGGTAGATACTGCTCGAAATCCCATGCAGCTTGCCGAAGCTGCCGTCGCCCGAAGCCTTCGCCGCAGCCATCATCGGCTGCAGGCCAAAGTGCGAAACCACCGTACACATCACCATCGCCACCACGATCAGCAGCACCGAGCGGCGGCGCTTTGGCGTCCAGTCGCGGGTGCCAAAGAACAGCAGCACGCCCATGGCGGCGCCGCAACCCAGCGATAGCATGGCCTGGGCATGGAACATCAGGCCGGCAATCGATCCGGCCAGTACGCGGTCCAGCGATGCGAACAGGGCCGGCGCCACCAGGTAGCCGACCGCCCACAGGCTGCCAGCCCACAGGGCGGCCACCAGCAGGCGTACTTTCGCCAGCAGCATCAAACGTAGCGTACGTCGATGATCTCGTATTCGCGCGGGCCGGACGGGGCCTGCACTTCCACCACGTCGCCGGCGTATTTGCCGATCAGGGCGCGGGCGATCGGCGAAGTCACCGACACCTTGCTCATCTTCAGGTCGGCTTCATCGGTGCCGACGATCTGGTAGCTCACCTTCTGGCCTGATTCCAGGTCTTCCAGGTCCACGGTGGAGGCGAACACCACGCGGCCTTCCGCGTCCAGGGTGGATGGGTCGATGATCTGGGCCGAGCTCAGCTTGCCTTCCAGTTCCGCGATACGGCCTTCGACGAAGGCCTGGCGCTCCTTGGCGGCATCGTATTCGGCGTTTTCGGACAGGTCGCCGTGCGAACGCGCTTCGGCGATGGCATCGATGACAATGCGGCGTTCCTTGGTCTTGAGCTGGTGCAGCTCTTCTTTCAGGAGTTCGGCGCCGTATTTAGTGAGTGGAACGGAATTCATATCTGTCTCTAGTCAAATTGCTAAAAAGCACAGAGCCCGCGCCATGCTTCAGCGCGGGCTCTGTGGTTATATTGTCAAGCGTACTACTTTACCGGGTCTTAGTTTAAAGACTTATGCAGGCCTTGTAAATCGTACACACGCAATTCGTCCAGGTGGCGGATACCGGCCACGGCGGCCTCAGCACCGGCGATGGTGGTGTAGGTGGTCACGCGGGCCGCCAGCGAGGAAGTACGGATGCTGCGCGAGTCGTTGATCGCGGTACGCTTCTCTTCCACGGTGTTGATCACCAGGACGATTTCGTGGTTCTTGATCATGTCGACCACGTGCGGACGGCCTTCGGACTTCTTGTTCACCGGGGTGACAGGAATGCCGGCTGCCTCGATCACGGCGGCGGTGCCCTTGGTGGCGCACAGGGTGAAGCCTGCATCGACCAGGTCCTTCGCCACTTTCACGGCGCGCGGCTTGTCCGACGCTTTCACCGACAGGAATACCTTGCCCGAGGTCGGCAGCTTGACACCGGCGCCCAGCTGCGACTTCACGAAGGCTTCCGCGAAGGTGGTGCCAACGCCCATCACTTCACCGGTCGATTTCATTTCCGGCCCGAGGATGGTGTCCACGCCAGGGAATTTCACGAACGGGAACACGGCTTCCTTGACGCTGAAGTAAGGCGGCACGACTTCTTTCGTGATGCCCTGCTCTGCCAGCTTCTGGCCGACCATGCAGCGTGCGGCGATCTTGGCCAGCTGCAGGCCGGTCGCCTTGGAAACGTAAGGCACGGTACGCGAGGCGCGCGGGTTCACTTCCAGCACGAAGACGACGTCCTTGCCATCCTGCTTCTGGATCGCGAACTGCACGTTCATCAGGCCAACCACGTTCAGGCCCTTGGCCATCAGCGAGGTCTGGCGCTTCAGTTCATCGATGGTTTCCTGCGACAGCGAGTACGGCGGCAGCGAGCAGGCGGAGTCGCCCGAGTGCACGCCGGCCTGTTCGATGTGCTCCATCACGCCGCCGATGAAGGTGGTGTCGCCGTCGGAGATGCAGTCCACGTCGCACTCGATGGCGTCGTTCAGGAAGCGGTCCAGCAGCACTGGCGAGTCGTTCGACACCTTGACCGCTTCGCGCATGTAGCGCTCCAGGTCGCGCTGCTCGTGCACGATTTCCATCGCACGGCCGCCCAGCACGTAGGAAGGACGCACCACCAGCGGGTAGCCGATTTCCTGTGCCAGCGCCAGCGCTTCTTCTTCGGTGCGCGCGGTGCGGTTAGGCGGCTGGCGCAGGCCCAGGTCCTGCAGCAGCTTCTGGAAGCGCTCGCGGTCTTCCGCGGCGTCGATCATGTCCGGCGAGGTGCCGATGATCGGCACGCCGTTGGCTTCCAGGTCCAGCGCCAGCTTCAGCGGGGTCTGGCCGCCATACTGCACGATCACGCCAACCGGTTTTTCCAGGTCGACGATTTCCAGCACGTCTTCCAGGGTCAGCGATTCGAAGTACAGGCGGTCGGAGGTGTCATAGTCGGTCGACACGGTTTCCGGGTTGCAGTTGACCATGATGGTCTCGTAGCCGTCTTCGCGCATGGCCAGTGCGGCGTGCACGCAGCAGTAGTCGAATTCGATACCCTGGCCGATACGGTTCGGGCCACCGCCCAGCACCATGATTTTTTTCTTGTCGGTCGGGTTGGACTCGCACTCTTCATCGTAGGTCGAGTACATGTAGGCGGTGTCGGTCGAGAACTCGGCGGCGCAGGTGTCGACGCGCTTGTACACCGGACGGATGCCCAGTTCGCGGCGCTTGTTGCGCACGGCGGTGTCGCCGCATTGCAGCAGGTAGCCCAGGCGGCGGTCCGAGAAGCCCTTCTGTTTCAGCTTGTACAGGGTGTTCTTGTCCAGGTTTTCCAGCTTCTGGGTGTCGAGCCACAGTTCCAGGTCGATGATTTCCTTGATCTGCACCAGGAACCACATGTCGATCTTGGTCAGCTGGTACACCTCTTCCAGGGTGAAGCCCTGGGCGAAAGCGTCGCCGACATACCAGATGCGGTCCGGGCCTGGCTCGCCCAGCTCCTCTTCCAGCTTCTCGCGGTCGACGGTCTTCTGGTTCATGCCATCCACGCCAACTTCCAGGCCGCGCAGGGCTTTCTGGAACGATTCCTGGAAGGTGCGGCCAATCGCCATCACTTCGCCCACCGATTTCATCTGGGTGGTCAGGTGGTGGTCGGCGGTCGGGAATTTCTCGAAGGTGAAACGCGGCACCTTGGTCACGACGTAGTCGATCGAAGGCTCGAACGAAGCCGGGGTTGCGCCGCCGGTGATCTCGTTGCGCAGTTCATCCAGGGTGAAGCCCACGGCCAGTTTCGCCGCCACCTTGGCGATCGGGAAGCCCGTGGCCTTCGATGCCAGTGCCGAGGAACGGGACACGCGCGGGTTCATCTCGATGACGATCATGCGGCCGTCTTTCGGGTTGATCGAGAACTGCACGTTGGAGCCGCCGGTATCCACGCCGATCTCGCGCAGCACTGCCAGCGAGGCATTGCGCATGATCTGGTATTCCTTGTCGGTCAGGGTCTGCGCTGGAGCGACGGTGATCGAGTCGCCGGTGTGCACGCCCATCGGGTCCAGGTTTTCGATCGAGCACACGATGATGCAGTTGTCCGCCTTGTCGCGCACCACTTCCATCTCGTACTCTTTCCAGCCCAGCAGCGATTCTTCGATCAGCAGCTCATTGGTTGGCGATGCTTCCAGGCCGCGTTTGCAGATCGCTTCGAATTCTTCTTCGTTGTAAGCGATGCCGCCGCCGGAACCGCCCATGGTGAACGATGGACGGATGATGGTCGGGAAGCCAACTTCCTTCTGCACCGCCCACGATTCTTCCATCGAGTGCGCCACGCCGGAACGCGCCGAACCCAGGCCGATCTTGGTCATCGCATCCTTGAACTTGGCGCGGTCTTCGGCCTTGTCGATGGCTTCCGGGGTCGCGCCGATCAGTTCGACCTTGTACTTGTCCAGCACGCCGTTGCGGTGCAGGTCCAGCGCGCAGTTCAGCGCCGTCTGGCCGCCCATGGTCGGCAGGATCGCGTCAGGACGCTCCTTGTCGATGATGCGCTCCACAACCTGCCAGGTGATCGGCTCGATGTAGGTCACGTCGGCCATTTCCGGGTCGGTCATGATGGTCGCCGGGTTGGAGTTCACCAGGATGACCTTGTAGCCCTCTTCGCGCAGCGCTTTGCAGGCTTGCGCGCCGGAGTAGTCGAATTCGCAGGCCTGGCCGATGATGATCGGGCCGGCGCCAATAATCAGGATGCTTTTAATGTCAGAACGTTTTGGCATTTATTTCTTCTCCGCGGCATTCATCATGTTGATGAAGCGGTCAAACAGGTAGGCGACGTCGGTCGGGCCAGGCGATGCTTCAGGGTGGCCCTGGAAGCAGAAGGCCGGCACGTCGGTGCGGGCGAAGCCCTGCAGCGAACCGTCGAACAGCGACACGTGGGTCACGCGGCAGTTGGCCGGCAGCGTGTCCGCATCCACGGCGAAACCGTGGTTCTGCGAGGTGATCATCACCTTCTTGCTGTCCAGGTCCTGCACCGGGTGGTTGGCGCCGTGGTGGCCGAACTTCATCTTCAGGGTCTTGGCGCCGGACGCCAGTGCCATGATCTGATGGCCCAGGCAGATGCCGAACACCGGGATCTTCTTCTCCATGAAGACTTTGGTCGCTTCGATCGCGTAGTCGCATGGCTCAGGGTCGCCGGGACCGTTGGACAGGAACACGCCGTCCGGGTTCAGCGACAGCACGTAGGCGGCGGAAGTCTGCGCCGGCACCACGGTCACCTTGCAGCCGCGCGAAGCGAGCATGCGCAAGATGTTGCGCTTGACGCCGAAGTCGTAGGCGACAACGTGGAATTTAGGGTCAGCTACCTTGCCATAGCCTTTGCCCAGTTCCCATTCGGTCTCGGTCCACTCGTACACTTCCGGCACGGTCACGACTTTTGCCAGGTCCATGCCCGCCAGGCCAGGGAAGCTGCGTGCCAGTTCCAGTGCCTGCTGCACGGACGGCTCGTTGCCCTGCACGCCGGTCACGATGGCGCCGGCCTGGGCGCCCTTCTCGCGCAGCACGCGGGTCAGCTTGCGGGTGTCGATACCGGCGATGGCGACGATGTTCTCGGCCTTCAGGTAGTCGGTCAGCGATTGGCTGGAGCGGAAATTCGAGTGGATCAGCGGCAGGTCGCGGATGATCAGGCCTGCGGCGTGGACTTTGGAAGCTTCGACGTCTTCGGTATTGATACCGTAGTTGCCGATGTGGGGGTAAGTCAGGGTGACGATCTGGCGGGAATACGATGGATCGGTCAGGATTTCCTGATAACCCGTCATGGAGGTATTGAAAACGACTTCGCCCGTCGTGTGACCGGCAGCGCCAATGGAAATACCTTTAAAGATTGTTCCGTCGGCTAGTGCCAGGATGGCTGGAACGGCTGGGCCAGAAAAAAATGGCGGCAAGGGCAACTCCTGATTAAGTTACCGTAGCGACGCCACTCAGACAACCCACGGGTGTACGGGCGCAATGCCGGGCTCGCGGGTCAGATGATGATGGATGTGTGAGGTAGGCGCTACGGTCGAATGGTAATTGGCTAAACCTTTGAATTATAACCCAAAGTTCCTTCAACGGCAAGCCCCTGCCGGAGCATCACCGGCCTTGGCGGAGGCCCTCGGCCAGGCGCGGCACCAGCGCCGCATGGCGTTTGTGCAGGAACAGGTAAAGCGGCACTTCTTCCAGTGGCGGCAGCAATTGCAGCAGGTCCGGGTCGTGCCCCTGCATCGCCAGCACCTCCTTGTTGCTGCGGCCCATGATGGCGATATCGCAACCGCCGGCCTTCAGCATGCGCAATAAGGACGCATCGTTGTCCAGGCGCTGGCGCGGCATGCCGGCCGTGCGCTCTTCCGTGAAGTTATAGCCCCGCCGCATGCAGAGTGTATGGCCGCGCAGCGACTTCCAGCCGCGCGACACATCGATCTTCTTGTAGGAATAGGCAGTTGGCGCGTACATATAGATCGGCTCTGGAACCGCCACCAGCTGGGGATAGCTGCTGGCGGCCAGCATCGTGCGTCCGATCGCGCCATCCAGCTTGCCTTCATTGACAAGCACCATGCCGCGTTCAGCGGACAAGGCGCTCACCTTGACGCCCAGCCCGGCACGGTGGGCTGCGGCTTCAACGGTTTTCCACGCCTCGAGATGGGCCGGCGTATCGGGGATCACGAAGAGCTGCAGGTCCTGGCTTGGCACGGGCGCTGAAGCCAGCGCGCACAGCAAGGCGACCAGGACTTTCATCGCTACTCCCCTTCGCCAAGCAGCTTATGCATGGTGCCGTCGGCCCGCATCTGCTTCAGGGCGGCGGCAACCTTGGGCACCAGCGCCGCATGGCTCTTGTGCAGGTAGATATAGAGGGGCATGATTTCCATCGGCGGCAGCAGGCGCTGGAGCGGCGGGTCCGCCGTCATGGCGGCGCGCGCCAGCGCATTATTGCGCTCCATGACCGCGACATCGCAACCGCCGGCTGCCAGCATGCGCAGCATGGTCGCCTCGTCGGCAAGCACCTGGCGCGCCAGGTCCTTGGTGCGCTGGTCGGTCTGGCGCAGGCCGCGGCGAATGCAGACCGTGTGCGCGCGCAGGGACTCCCAGCCGCCCGTCACGTCGAAGCGTTTATAAGAGAACGCCGTTGGCGCGTATTGGTAGATCGGCTCAGGTACCTGGACCAGGTTGGGGTAGTTTTTTTCGAGGCCGGAGGAACGTCCGACGTCGCCATCGGTCGTGCCTTCATTAGCCAGCACCGCCGAGCGCTCGGGCGACACCTCGCGCACCACCGCATTGATGCCGGCGCGCTGGAAAGCGACTTCCGCCGCCTTCCACAAATCGGCATGAGTGGTGCTGCGCGAGATGACGGACAGCTGCAGCTCTTCAGCGCGCAGCGGCGCCGACAGGATGATTGGACAAAGCAGCAAGGCAAACGGCAGTCTCATAACTCCCCCTTGCCTGTATTCTAGGAAGTCATTGCCTCAATTGCAAGACTTAAGCCAGTGCAGCAATACCCGCCTTGGCGATTTGTGCATCTTCGCTCGATTTCACACCCGACACGCCCACCGCGCCGATGGTGTGGCCATCGACCACGATATTGACGCCGCCTTCCAGCGGCGCTTCCACCATCGGCACGCCGACGAAGGAAGTTCGGCCGCCGTTGATCATGTCTTCATAGATCTTGGTTTCGCGGCGGCCCAAGGCCGACAGGCGTGCCTTGGCAGGCGCGATGTGCGACGACAGCGGCGCCGCGCCATCCAGGCGCTGGAGCCACAGCAGGTGGCCGCCGTCGTCGACGATGGCGATGGTGACCGCCCAGTTGTTCTTGCTTGCTTCGGCCTCGGCGGCAGCGGCGATTTTCTTGATGTCGTCCAGGGACAGCACTGGCTTGGTGATCATTCTCTCGTTTCCTGATAATTATGGGGCCGGCGTTTCGCGGCGCGCCTTCAGCTTTTGCTTCAGTTGCGGCATGACGGCCAGGGTTGCACGCTCGCCCGCCTGCATGGCGCCCGAGCGGTTGGTGAATTCCGCGGAACCCATCTTGCCCAGCGGCGGCTGGATCACGATGTCGGCATCACGCAGTTCAAGCTGGTTGATACGCTGGCCCATGATGGAGAAGGTCTGCATGATGACCTCCAGCGAAGAATTGGTGGCCTGCGCCTCGGCCTGGGTCGAAATATTCACCGCGATGATAAATTCCGCGCCCATTTCACGCGCAAAGCGCACCGGCACCGGCGCCACCAAGCCGCCATCGACGTAGGTGTGGTCGCCGATCTTCACCGGCTGGAATACGCCAGGAACAGCGGAACTGGCGCGAACCGCCATGCCGGTATTCCCGCGCTGGAACAGGATGGGCTGGCCGGTCTTCAGGTCCGACGCCACGGCGCCGAACGGCATTTTCAGCTTCTCGATGACGCGGTTGCCGACAGCCTTGTTGACGAAGGATTGCAGGGCCTCGCCCTTCAGCACGCCGGAAGACTTGCCGAACAAGGGCAGCGCCCAGTCAGAAATGGCCGATTCATCGAGGTCGACGGCCATCTTCTGCAGGGCCTTGGCATCGTTGCCGGCCGCATACAGGGCGCCGACCACGGAGCCGGCACTGGTGCCGACCACGATATCCGGCACGATGCCCTGCGCTTCCAGCGCCTTGATCACGCCGATGTGGGCGAAACCGCGGGCGGCGCCGCCACCGAGGGCAAGGCCGATCTTCACCTTGCGCTGCACTGGCGCAACCGGCGGTACCACAGGGGGCGGCACCGGCGGTTCAACGGAGACCAGCGGCACGTCGGTCGATTTGATCGGCGGATCGAGTTCGGTGGTAACGGTATTGGGATTGGTCTGGCACCCGGCAAGCGCTGCGGCGGCCAGGATGGCAAAAGCGAAACGTTTCAAGTGCATGTAGTGGTTAATCTGCTCGTTTTTTTAGGCGAGCAGATTTTACCTAATAAATGGGGTACGTCCCCATTTTTCTTCTCAGGCAGCTTGCGCCGGTTCGACGGTAGTGGAAACCAGCGATTTTGGCAGGCTGACCGTGAAGGTGCTGCCCTGCCCTGCCTCGGAGCTGATATTCAGCTTGCCGCTGTGGCGCAGCAGTACGTGCTTGACGATGGCCAGGCCCAGGCCGGTGCCCTGCGTCTCTCGCGAGCGGCTCTTGTCGACGCGGTAGAAGCGCTCGGTCAGGCGGGAAATATGCTCCGGATTGATGCCGATGCCGGTGTCCTGCACCTGGAACTGCACGCCGGTCGGCGTGTCTTCCCAACGCAGCTTGATGGTGCCGCCCGCAGGCGTGTAGCGCACGGCATTGGAGGCCAGGTTGCCGAAGGCGCTGTGCAATTCGTCCATATTGCCCATGACATCGCCGCCATGCAGTTCCAGCGAAATTTCATGCTTGCCGCCGGACAGCGCGCGCGCTTCGTGCAGCACCTGCTCCAGCAGGGCCGGGATGTTGACGTGCTCCGGGCGCATCGGGTGGTCGACCGATTCCAGGCGCGACAAGGTCAGCATGTCCTCGATCAGGTGCTGCATGCGGTGGCTTTGCTCGGTCATCAGCTTGAGGTGGGCGGCGCGGGTCTCCGCGTCCAGCTCCATCGAAGCGGCGATTTCCAGGAAACCGGCGATCACGGTCAGCGGGGTGCGCAGCTCGTGCGAGGCGTTGGCGATGAAGTCGCGGCGCATCATTTCCGCGCGCTGGGTCTCGGTGATGTCGTGCGTGACCAGGATCTGGCGCCGGTTTTCAAACGGGATGATGTGCACGACCAGCTTGCGGCCGCGGAAGTTCAGCGTCAGCGGCTGGTCGTAGCGGCCCAGGATCAGGTAATCCATGAAGTCCGGGCTGCGCACCAGGTTGGTCACGCGCATGCCCTTGTCGCGCGCTTGCTGCAGGCCCAGGTGCTCTTCCGCCGCCGGATTGCACCATTCGAGGAACAGCACGTCGTCCATGATCACGACGCCGTCCGGCAGCAGGTGCATGGCCTGGCGGAAGCGCGCCAGCCATTCGGTCAACTCGGCCTGGTTCTTTTCGTCGTCGCGGCGCAGGCGGTACAGGCGCGAGAAAATATTGGTCCACTCGCCCCAGCCATCAGGCAGGCGGCCCGACTCGGGCTTGTCCAGCCATTCGCTCAGCTGATAGAGGTACTTGAGCTGGATGAACACGGCAGCCAGCACGCCGGCAAAGGCGGTGACAATGCCGGCCGCCAGGCCAAACCACCACCACATCAGGCCCGCGCCTGCCAGCAGGAAGCCAAGCCGGATGGCGACAGGTACCCAGAACACGACTTTTGGATTCATGGCCTCTCGGTCAGCATATATCCCACGCTGCGCACGGTCTTGATCAGGTGCTCGGCATCCTTCAGCGCCTTGCGCAGTCGCAGCACGTGGACGTCCACCGTGCGCTCCTCGATCACCACATGGTCGCCCCACACCTTGTCCAGCAGCTGGCTGCGTGAGAACACGCGCTCCGGGTGGGCCATGAAGAACTTGAGCAGCTTGTATTCGGCGTGCCCGATGTCGATCTTGTTGTCGTTCATCGACACGGTGCAGCTGACCGGAT
This sequence comes from Pseudoduganella sp. R-43, assembly GCF_049913255.1. Lineage (NCBI taxonomy): Bacteria > Pseudomonadati > Pseudomonadota > Betaproteobacteria > Burkholderiales > Oxalobacteraceae > Pseudoduganella > Pseudoduganella sp. R-43. Next base: position 2,871,783 of record NZ_CP183988.1, on the reverse strand, counting down.
CGAGCACCACCGGACCGGCCTTGAGCTGGGTTTCGGCCAGTTCGGGGCTCTTGCGCCGCAACAGTGCGCGAGCACGGGCCAGCAGCTCGCGCGGTGAAAACGGCTTGGTGATGTAGTCGTCGGCGCCGCCATTCAGGCCTGCCAGCTTGTCCTCTTCCATGCTCTTGGCCGTCAGCATGATCACAGGAACGGCGGCGAAGTGGCGGTCGCCGCGGATGCGGGCCAGCAGGCGCAGGCCGCTCTGGTCCGGCAGCATCCAGTCCAGCAACACCAGTTGCGGCGTGCGGGTCTGCATGACTTCCCAGGCTTCCTGCGTGGATTGTGCCACCACGCAGTTCCAGCCAGCTTCGCGCAGCGAGAACCTCACCAGCTCCACGATCGCCGGTTCATCTTCAACAATCAGTACAGTCGTTTTGTCGGATGCCATTTATTTGCTTGCTTCTTGGGTCGCTCCGTGGGAATGGCGGATATCCCTGCCTTCCACCACGTAGATCACGTATTCGGCGATATTCTTGGCGTGGTCGCCGATGCGCTCGATGGCCTTGGCCACCCACATCGTGTCCAGCGCTGCCGAGATTGTACGCGGATCTTCCATCATGAAGGTGATCAGGTTGCGCATGATGGAGCGGTATTCGTGGTCGATCACGGCATCCTGGGCGATCAGGTCCAGCGCGGCCTTTTCGTCGCTGCGCGCAAAGGCGTCCAGCGCATCGTGCAGCAGGTCGCTGGTGGCGGTGGCGATGGTGCGCACCATTTCATAGTGGTTCAGGGTCACGGCGCCGCGCCCGTGCAGGGCTTTGGCGATGCGCGCGATCTTGGCGGCTTCGTCGCCGATGCGTTCCAGGTCGGTGATCACCTTCAGGGTGGCCATCACGGTGCGCAGGTCGTTTGCGGTTGGCTGGCGTTTGACGATCAGGTGGCTGCACTGGTCATCCAGCTGCACTTCCAGCTGGTTGACGTTGGCGTCTTCGGCCACCACGCGTTCGGCGCGCTCCAGGTTGCCGATGCGGAAGCAGGTCATCGCGTCCAGGAACATGGTCTCGACCATGCCGCCCATCAGCAGCACTTTGGAGCGGATGCCTTCGAGTTCGGTGTCGTAAGCTTTGGAGGAATGTTCGCCCATCATAATCTCTTCTCTCTCTTCTTCTGGTTAGCCAAAACGGCCGGTGATGTAGTCCTGGGTCTCTTTGCGCACAGGATTCATGAAAATCTGGTCGGTTTCGCCGAATTCCACCAGCTCGCCCAGGTACATATAGGCGGTGTAGTCGGAGCAGCGCGCCGCCTGCTGCATATTGTGGGTCACGATGGCGATCGTGTAGTCCTCTTTCAGCTCGGAGATCAGTTCTTCGATCTTGGAGGTGGAAATCGGGTCCAGCGCGGAAGTCGGTTCGTCCAGCAGCAGGACATCCGGCTTCACCGCCACGCCACGCGCGATGCACAGGCGCTGCTGCTGGCCGCCGGACAGCGACAGGCCGCTCTTGGCCAGCTTGTCCTTCACTTCGCCCCACAGGGCGGCTTTTTTCAGCGCCCATTCGACGCGCTCGTCCATCTCGCCTTTCGACAGGTCTTCGTACAGGCGCACGCCGAAAGCGATATTGTCGTAGATCGACATCGGGAACGGGGTCGGCTTCTGGAACACCATGCCCACTTTGGCGCGCAGCATGTTCACGTCCAGGCCCGCTTCCAGGATGTTGTGGCCGCGGTAGCGGATGGCGCCTTCGGCGCGCTGGCCCGGGTACAGGTCGTACATGCGGTTCAGGGTGCGCAGCAGGGTCGATTTGCCGCAGCCGGACGGGCCGATGAAGGCGGTCACCTTCTTCTCGTGGATGTCGAGGTTGACGTTGTGCAGGCTGCGCGTCTTACCGTAGTAGAAGTTCAGGCCGGAGATTTCAATGATTTTGCTAGCTTGGGTCATGATCTGTACTCGTTATTTTGGTGCTTTTTGCGCAAACACGGTGCGCGACAGGATGTTCAGTGCCAGGACGCTGAAGGTCACGATCAGCGCGCCGCCCCAGGCCAGCTCGCGCCAGTTGTCGTATGGGCTCATGGCGAACTGGTAGATCACGACCGGCAGGTTCGCCAGCGGCTGGTTCATGTCGGCGCTGAAGAACTGGTTGTTCAAGGCGGTGAACAGCAGCGGCGCGGTTTCGCCGGCGACACGGGCCACGGCCAGCAGCACGCCGGTCATCACGCCGGCCTTGACGGCGCGCAGGCGCACCATCACGGACACTTTCCAGCGCGGTGCGCCAAGGGCGTAGGCCGCTTCCAGCAGCGAGTTCGGCACCAGTTTCAACATATTGTCGGTCGTGCGCACCACCACCGGGATCGCGATCAGCGACAGCGCGATGGAGCCGGCGTAGCCCGAGAAGTGCTGCACGTTCGCCACGTACAGCGCATACACGAACAGGCCGATCACGATCGACGGCGCCGACAGCATGATGTCGGTCACGAAGCGGGTCAACTGCGCCACCTTGTTCTCTTCGCCGTATTCAGCCAGGTAGATGCCGGCCAGGATGCCGATCGGGGTCGACACGGCCGTCGACAGGCCCACCATCATCAGCGAGCCGACGATCGCATTACGCAGGCCGCCGCCATCACTGCCTGGAGCAGGCGTGTCGCCGGTGAAGATCAGCACGTTCAGGGCGGAGAAGCCGTTGATCAGCAGCGTCGCCAGGATCCACAGCAGTGCGACCAGGCCGACCGACATGGCGCCGACCGACAGCGCCATGCCGACGCGATGGAAGAACAGGCGCTTGCGGTAGACAGGATTCTTGGTCTGGATCATTTGACGCCCTCCTTGCGCGACAGGCCCATCAGCATCAGCTTGGCGCCGGACAGGACAATAAAGGTAATGATGAACAGCAGCAGGCCCAGCGCGAACAGCGAGGACACGTGCAGCTTGCTGGACGCTTCGGCGAATTCATTGGCCAGCGTCGAAGCGATCGAGCTGCCCGGCGAGAACAGGGAGGTAGGCAGCTTGGCCGCGTTACCGATCACGAAGGTGACCGCCATGGTTTCGCCCAGGGCGCGGCCCAGGCCCAGCATGACGCCGCCCACTACGCCAGTCTTGGTGTACGGCAGCACAACCTTGCGCACCACTTCCCAACGGGTGCAACCCAGGCCGTAAGCCGATTCCTTCAGCACGGCAGGCACGATCTCGAAGACATCGCGCATCACGGAAGCGATGAACGGAATGATCATCACGGCCAGGATCAGGCCTGCGGTCAGGATGCCGATGCCCATGGTCGGGCCTTTGAACAGCGCACCGATAAAAGGCAAGGCGCCGAGGGTGGACTTCAGCAGCGGCTGCACGTATTCGCTGAACATCGGGGCGAACACGAACAGGCCCCACATGCCGTAGATAATCGATGGCACGCCAGCCAGTAGCTCGATGGCGGTGCCTAGCGGGCGGCGCAGCCAGACCGGGCATACCTCGGTCAGGAACAGCGCGATGCCGAAGCTGACCGGGAAGGCGATCAGCAAGGCGATACCGGCGCTGGCCAGCGTGCCGACGATGGCAATCGCGGCGCCGAACTGGTCGTTGACCGGGTCCCATTCAACGGTGGTGATGAAGCCAGGCCCGAACTCTTTCAGGGCAGGCAAGGCGCCATTGATCAGGGAAATGATAATGCCGACCAGTACAAACAGTACGGTCAGCGCAAAGACCATCGTGATCTTGTGGAAGAACCAATCCTGGATGCGCTGCTTGCGCACCACGGACTGCATGGCAGCAACGGAGGCACTCATGGTGGCGGGTTCCGATAACTGGAGGGGAGCTGGTGAGGTGATTTCTGCACTCATGATTTAGTTTTTTGGTTTAGCTAACCGGGGAGGCCTTCTGTTCAAGCCACCCCGCTTAGCTTCCTCTTTAAACCGGCACCCCGATCGGATGGCCGCCCCGTCTGACCCACAGGGTCAGACACCTGGCCTGCGGCTGCCGCGGGCCTAGGTGTCAGACCCTGCGGGTCTGACACCGGGGTGCCGGTTTCAGAAGATCAGTTCAGCGGCTTGCCCGAAGCATCCTTCAGGTTAGCCTTCCACGAACCCTGCACCAGCTTCACAACAGTGTCAGGCAGCGGCACATAGTCCAGTTCGACAGCAGCCGCATCGCCGTTCTTGAAAGCCCAGTCGAAGAACTTGATGACTTCCTTGCCCTTGTTCGCGTCAGCCTGCTGCTTGTGCATCAGGATGTAGGACACGCCGGTGATTGGCCACGAAGTCTTGCCGGCCTGGTCGGTCAGCACCACGCCGAAGCCTGGGGTCTTGGTCCATTCCGCGTTGGCAGCAGCGGCCTTGAAGTTGTCGTCGTCAGGTTGCAGGAAGTTGCCGTCCTTGTTCTTCAGCTGGGTGTGCGCGATCTTGTTTTTCTTGGCGTAGGCCCATTCCACGTAGCCGATGGCGCCCTTGATACGCTGCACGTTGGCGGCAACACCGTCGTTGCCCTTGCCGCCCACGCCGGTTACCCATTTCACGGCGGTGCCGGCACCGATCTTGGTCTTGAACTCTGGGTTCACTTTCGACAGGTAGTCGGTGAACAGGAAGGAGGTGCCGGAGCCGTCAGCGCGGTGCACCACGGTGATTTCAGCAGCTGGCAGCTTCACGCCTGGGTTCAGGGCAGCGATCGCTGCGTCGTTCCACTGGGTGATCTTGCCCAGGTAGATGTCAGCCACAACCGGGCCGGTCAGTTTCAGCTGACCTGGAGCGATGCCGTCCAGGTTCACCACGGTCACCACGCCACCCATGATGGCCGGGAACTGCATCAGGCCGTCAGCGTCCAGCTCTTCCGCTTTCAGCGGCATGTCGGAAGCGCCGAAATCGACGGTCTTGGCTTTGATCTGCTTGATACCTGCGCCGGAACCGACGGACTGATAGTTCAGGCCATTGCCGGTGGATGCTTTGTAGGCTTCAGCCCACTTGGCGTAGATCGGATAAGGGAAAGTTGCGCCTGCACCGGTCATGTCCGCTGCGAAAGCGGTCGAGAATGCCATTGCCGCCGAAGCGCCAACAACGAAGGAGGTCAACAACTGTTTCATGCGCATATCAAAGGTCCTTTTCAGGGGTTGGGTTGAATGCTGCGCAGTGTATGACGTCAATATGACAGCTTTATGACACGTCAAAATTAAGTCTAGGACAAGGTCACAAACTTGTCATATTTCTCAAATATACTATTAGTTATGAAAACAGCATTCCTTGATCGGGAGCTGTCACAGCTGGCGTTCAACCGCCGCGTGATGGCCCAGGCAGAAGACGCCACCATCCCTGTGCTCGAACGATTGCGCTACCTGTGCATTGTCAGCAGCAACCTGGACGAGTTCTTTGAAGTAAGGGTCGCCAGCCTGCTGGCCGCCGCCAGCGTCGATGGCGACCTGGGCGATCACCCTGCCCTCGCGGCCACGCTGGAACGGGTCAGCCACGAGTGTCATGAACTGGTCAAGCGCCAGTACGAAATATTTAATACGGCAGTGTTGCCAGAAATGAAAGCCCAGGGCATCCACATCGTGCGCCACAGCCAGCGCAACGAAGCCCAACGGGCCTGGGTCAAGGATTATTTTGACCGCGAAGTACGCCCCCTGCTGACCCCGATCGGCCTCGACCCGGCCCACCCTTTCCCGCAAGTAGTAAACAAGAGCCTCAATTTCATCGTCGCGCTGAGCGGCAAGGATGCCTTCGGGCGCGGCACCGCCATTGCTATTGTCAAGGCGCCGCGCGTGCTGCCGCGCGTGATCCGCCTGCCCGACCATCTATCTAAAGAGGGCGGCGTGTCATTCTGCCTGCTGTCCTCCGTCATCCACGCCCATATTTCCGAAATGTTCGCCGGGCGCGATGTGATGGCGTATTCCCAGTTCCGGGTCACGCGCGACTCCGACTTGTGGGTGGATGAAGATGAAGTGAAAAACCTGCGCCAGGCGCTGAAAGGCGAGCTGCAAGGTCGCGCCTATGGCCGCTCGGTGCGGATCGAGGTGGCCAAGAACTGTCCGCCCGAACTGTCGCAATTCCTGCTCGACCAGTTCAGCCTGGACCAGAGCCGCCTGTACCGCGTCGACGGCCCGGTGAATATGGTGCGCCTGAACGAAATCGTGGAACAGGCGCGCCGCCCCGAGCTGCGCTTCCCGCCTTTCATCGCGGGCGTGCAAGCAAAGACCGTCAACAATGACATCTTCGCCACCATCCGCAAGCATGACATCCTGCTGCACCACCCATACCAGAGCTTCCAGACCGTGATCGACTTCATCCGCAGCGCGGCCTTCGATCCGGCGGTGGTGGCGATCAAGCAGACCGTCTACCGCACAGGCATGAACTCCGACCTGATGGAAGCGCTGATTGCAGCCGCCCGCAGCGGCAAGGAAGTCACGGTAGTGGTGGAACTGATGGCGCGTTTCGACGAAGAAGCCAATATCAACTGGGCCGACAAGCTGGAACAGGCCGGCGCCCAGGTGGTGTACGGCGTGGTGGGCCTGAAGACCCACGCCAAGATCGCCCTGGTGATCCGCCGCGATGAAGGCGGCCTCGGCTACTACGCCCACCTCGGCACCGGCAACTACCACCCCACCACGACCAAGTTCTATACCGACTTCGGCATCCTGACCTGCGGGCCGCAACTGGGCCGCGACGTCAACGAAGTCTTCATGCACCTGACCAGCCTGACCAAGCCGCAGCGCATGAACCACATCTGGCTGGCGCCGTTCTCGCTGCAAGACCAGATCATCAAAGCGATACGGAACGAAGCCAAAATCGCGAAATCCGGGCGTCCGGGCCGGATTATCGCTAAAATCAATGCATTAACCGATGAACCGGTCATCCGGGCGCTGTATGCCGCCTCGAAGGACGGGGTCAAGATCGACCTGATCGTGCGCGGCGCCTGCACCCTGATGCCGGGCGTGCCGGGATTGTCCGAAAACATCCGGGTGCGCTCCATCATCGGCCGCTTCCTTGAACATAGCCGCATCTATTACTTCCGCAACGACCTGGCCCATGACGTCATGCTGGCCAGCGCGGACTGGATGAACCGCAACCTGCTGCGCCGCATTGAAGTGGCGTTCCCGGTGCTGGACCGGGGCCTGAAACGGCGTGTCATTGCGGAAGGTTTGACGCCTTACCTGAAGGACAACTCCAACGCATGGGAGCTGGATTCGCACGGCCAGTATCACCGCCGCAAAGCACGCGGCAAGCAGAAGGCCTTCAGCGCCCAGCAGCATTTGATGGAGTTACTAGGTACGCCGGCCGATGCGCCGGCGGATTGAAGCCTGGTCACGGGAGGAAGCATGGACTTGATCTTGTGGCGCCACGCAGAAGCCGAACCATCCCAGCCCGGCCTGGAAGACCTGGAACGCACGCTCACGCCCAAAGGACATAAGCAGGCGCGGCGCATGGGCCAGTGGCTGGATTCCGTATTGCCGGAAAATTGCCGCATCCTGGTCAGCCCGGCCACGCGCACGGTGCAGACTGTGGCGGGATTGGGACGCAAGTACAAGGTCCACCCCGACCTGGCGCCGGGGGCGGACGCCGGCGATATCCTGAAGGCGGCCAACTGGCCGTCGTCGAAGGAATCGGTGCTCATTGTTGGCCACCAGCCTACGCTTGGCCAGGCTGCAGCCCTGTTGATGACAGGCGACGATAGCGATTGGGAGATGAAAAAAGGCGCTGCGTGGTGGTTTGTGCAGCGTGAAGCGGGCGATCCATCGAGCTTTTACCTCAAGGCAGTGATGCAGCCTGACCTCGTGACGAAATAGATCTTTCTGCTGGGCTTGTAATTGCTTAAATGGATGCTAGAGTTTAATTGTATCAACTCTAGGGAGCAGCCTCCGGAAACGTCGGCTGGTTTGTTATGTGGGTATTGTTCACCATGGGCATCTTCGGCGCCATGATCGCGTTAATCGCGTTCGAAATTGTCGCTGAATATCGCGGCGGACATCATAGGTTGGTCGACCGCTACCACGAGTAGCTTTGCGCTTCTGCAGAAGCGAGGCTCCGCAACAGATCCTCCGGGATTCTGGTGTCGGGGCCTTCAGTCTTTATGGGGTCAGGCAAACAGGTCGAAGAGCGACGAGGCGCCGCCCAGTTGCTCGTCCTGCGTATAGAGGCGCACCAGTGCCTGTGCTTGCACCGTGAGCATTTGGGCCATGGAGGATTTGCGGCTTTGCAGGGTATCGACTTCGCGGTCGGCCTGCGCCAGGGCTCGCGATACCACGCTGCGTTCGCCACCGAGGCTTTCAAGGCGCGAACCAAGGGCATCGGCCAAGCCCCTGCCCTCGTTGGTGAAGACCTTGGTCACCGCATCTGGGTTGGCGTTCATCGCGGCATTCAGGATTCCATTATCCAGCTTGAGGCGGCCATTCGTGTCGACCGACAGGCCGACATTGGCCAGCGCCTCGCTGCTGCCGCCCGCTGAACGCAGCAACTGATCGAGCTGGGTGCGTACCTGGCCCAGCGCCGGATTGCCGCGCAGCGCGCCTCTGCCCAGGTTGTCCAGCCGGTCCTGCAGCGCGTTGAAGCCCTTGACGAAAGCTTCCACGTTCTTGGCAACCTGGCTGTTGTCGCGCGCGATGGTGACCGTGGTGTCGCCTTCGTCGGTCAGCTTGAACGTGACGCCCTCGATGGCCGACTCCACAGTGTTGTCGGCGCTCTTGATGGTCTTGCCGTCAACGGTCAGGACGGCGTCCTGCGCCGCCTGGGTCTGGGTCGCCTGGCTGAACAGGCTGCGGATCGTGGTGTCGCCTGCTACTGAAATGCTGAGCTTGCTCGCTTCACCGCTGGCACTGCGCAATTGCAGCGCCGTGCCGGTGCTGGAGCGCACCAGGCTGGCATCGACGCCCGCCTCCTTGAGCGCATCGGCGATGCCCTGCAAGGTGTTGTTGCGGCTATCAATCGTGATGGTCTTGCTGCTGTCGCCGGTGCCGATCCGGATCACGGCCGGCGAGCCGGTACCGAGCCGCGTATCAGCGGTCTGCGCTTCGGGGCTGATGAGGATTTGCTGCTGGGCCAGTTGGCTGACCTTGACATCATGCGAACCGGCCGCCGCCGAGGCGCTAGTCGTCACGCCCAGCACGCCGCTCGCCGAACTGCTGCCGCGCGTGCTAAGGCCGGTACCGGCGAGGCTTTCTGCAATATCCTGGAACACCGACAGAGCCGATTGCAGCTGTCCCAGGCCGGAAAAACGCGCCTGGGTCAGGCTGATGCTTGCGTTGAGCTTGGCCGCGGCACTGCGCTGCGGCGCCAGCGTCTGTTCGACCCGGGCTAGCACTGCCTCCGACGGCGTACCAATGACGCTGGCATTCCCCAAGCCCAGCGAGGTCCCGTACATTGTGCTTAGCAAGCTGCTCACATAGTCCATAACCTAATATTAGCGCATGAACTTGGTTATTGCTCCGGCTGCTTCGTTGTCGAGTGGCGCAAAAGTGAAACCGATCTTGAATTCGTCGCCGCTGAAAATGCAATTGTTGACCTTGCCACGCGTATTGACGATTTGCGGCTTGCCATCGACCAGCATTTCGAACACGATCTGGCCGCTGGCCCCGACTTGCACCTTATGTTCGGAAGTCAGGGAAATGCCCGCCAGGCCGAGGTCGAAGGTACGTGCCGCCATCGGCGCGCCGCCGTCCATCACGATCATTGCCCGTACGCGCAGGATTTTACGGGCGCCTTGCCTTGAATCTACTAACAATTTCTTGTCCGGTTTCTGGTTGGAATCGAGCCTGTTATTGTAGCCAATATTTCGTAAAAATCTACATTACTGCAGCTCGCGCAAGCGATTGAATGCGTCGTCGATGCGCTCGACCGCAATGATGGTCATGCCTTCGATCGGCTGCTTGGGCGCATTCGCCTTGGGAATCATGGCGATCGAGAAGCCGAGCTTGGCCGCCTCGCGCAAGCGCTCCTGCCCGCGCGGCGCCGGCCGGATCTCGCCGGCCAGGCCCACCTCGCCGAATACCACGAAGCCATTCGGCAGCGCCTTGTTGCGCATCGAAGAATTGATCGCCATCAGGACCGCCAGGTCGGCGGCCGGTTCGGTGATCTTTACCCCGCCCACGGCGTTGATGAATACGTCCTGGTCGAAGGCCGCAATGCCGGCGTGCCGGTGCAGCACGGCCAGCAGCATGGCCAGGCGGTTCTGCTCCAGGCCGACCGACAGCCGGCGTGCGTTGGGCAGGTGGCTGGTATCGACCAGGGCCTGCACTTCCACCAGCAGCGGGCGCGTGCCCTCTTGCGTCACCATGACGCAGGAACCGGGCACCTGGTTTTCATGCGAGGACAGGAACAGCGCAGAAGGATTCGATACGCCCTTCAGGCCCTTTTCCGTCATCGCAAACACGCCCAGTTCATTGACCGCTCCAAAGCGGTTCTTGATGGCGCGCACCAGGCGGAAGCTGGAGTGGTTGTCGCCCTCGAAATACAGCACGCAGTCCACAATGTGTTCCAGCACGCGCGGACCGGCCAGCGAGCCCTCCTTGGTGACGTGGCCGACCAGGATGATGGTGGTGCCGCTCATCTTGGCCACGCGGGTCAGCTGGGCCGCACATTCGCGCACCTGGGCCACCGAGCCGGGCGCCGAGGCCAGCGCATCCGAATACAGGGTCTGGATCGAGTCGATCACCGCCACCTGCGGCTTCAGGTCGGCCAGCGTGCCGAGGATTTTCTCCAGCTGGATTTCGGCTTGCAGCTTGAGGTCCTTGGCATCGACCGCCAGGCGCTTGGCGCGCAGCGCGATCTGGGCGCCGGATTCCTCGCCGCTGACATACAGCACGCTCTTAACCTTGGACATATTGGCCAGCGCCTGCAGCAGCAGTGTCGATTTGCCGATGCCGGGGTCGCCACCGATCAGCACCACGCCGCCCGCCACCAGGCCGCCGCCCAGCACGCGGTCGAATTCTTCAATGCCGGTGCCAAAGCGCGGCACGTCCAGCGCTTCGATATCCTGCAGCGACAGCACGGGCGCGGTCTGCGCCAGCGACTGGTGCTGGGCCTGCGAGAAGCGGTTGGCGCCGGCGGCTTCGATCACCGTCTCCACCATGGTGTTCCACTGCTGGCAGGACGAGCACTGGCCGGTCCACTTGCTGCTGATGCCACCGCATTCGCTGCAGGTGTAGTTGGTCTTTGCCTTGGCCATCTGCTTACGCCTCGATCACACGCACGCGTTGCGCCAGGGCGCACATCAACTCATAGCCGATGGTGCCGGCAGCCGTCGCCACGTCATCGATCGGCATGCCTTCGCCCCACAGCACCACCTTGCTGCCGACGCGCGCATCTGGAATATTGCCCAGGTCGACCGTCAGCATGTCCATCGAGACGCGGCCTACGAGACGGGTGCGCACGCCGTCCACCAGGACCGGCGTATCGACCGGCGCGTGGCGCGGGTAGCCATCGGCATAGCCGCAGGCCACCACGCCGATGCGCATGGCGCGCTCGGCCTTGAAGCGGCTGCCGTAGCCGACATAGTCGCCGGGGCCGATTTCCTGCACGCCGATCAATTCGCTGGAGAGGGTCATGGTCGGCTGCAGGCCGAATTCTTCCGCCGTCTGGCCGCCGGGGGTGCCGCCGTACAGCATGATGCCCGGACGGATCCAGTCGGTCGCCAGGCTGGCGCCCAGCTCCGGCATATGCAGGATGCCGGCCGAATTGCACAAACTGCGCGGGCCCGGCAAGCCGGCAGTGCCCTCATTGAAGCGGCGCACCTGTTCCGCCAGCGGCATGCACGGGTGGTGCAGTTCGTCGGCGTTGGCGAAGTGGGTCATCAGGGTAATGGTGCCAACGTGCGGGATGGCGCGCAGGCGGGCGTGGGCGGCGGCATATTCGCCTGGCTTGAAGCCGAGGCGGTTCATGCCGGTGTTCATTTTCAGGTGCACATTGAGCGGGCGCCCCAGCGGTGTGCGCTCGAGCATTTCAAGCTGTTCGATGCAGTGAACGGCGCCTTCGATACTATGTTCCGCCATTGCCAGCAAGTCCGCGGTGTCGAACCATCCCTCTAAAAGAAGAACAGGCTTGCTCCAGCCCATCTCGCGCAGTCGCACCGCGTTGTCCGGTTCGATCAGCGCCAGGCCGTCTGCGGCGGCGAAACCGCGCATGCCACGCTCAAGCCCATGCCCGTAGGCGTTGGCCTTGACCACTCCCCAGGCCTTGGCGCCCGGCGCACAGGCCTTGGCGCGCTCCAGGTTATGTTGCATTGCAGCGAGATGGATGTGCGCGACGATGGGCCTTGGCATGTCTAAAACCGGCAGAATAAGAAAGCAGCATTCTACCTTTTGTACCTGCCGGATGCTGGCCGAATTCTTGGGAAACCTTACTTTCCATGGTATAAAGCATGCCGAGATTATTATCTGGCGTCCTGAATGAATCGTGGTTTCTATACCATCATGGCCGCGCAGTTCTTTTCGTCGCTGGCAGACAATGCGCTGCTCATCGTGGCAATCGACCTGCTGGTGACCATGCAAGCTCCGGCGTGGGTCACCCCATTGCTGAAGCTGACTTTTGTGCTGTTTTACGTGCTGTTGGCAGCATTTGTAGGCGCTTTCGCTGATGCCTTGCCGAAGGGCCGGGTCATGTTCATTTCCAACCTGATCAAGATCTTCGGCTGCGCACTGATTTTCTATCATGTGCACCCGCTGGCCGCCTATGCGGTGGTCGGTTTTGGCGCGGCTGTGTACTCGCCGGCCAAATACGGCATCCTGACCGAACTGCTGCCGCCGGAAAAGCTGGTGGTAGCCAATGGCTGGATCGAGGGCCTGACCGTGAGCTCCATCATCTTCGGCATTGCCATGGGCGGCGCCCTGATCGGCGGGCCCGTTGCTGCGGCGCTGCTCCACTTCGATTTGCCGGGCATCGAAACGGGCCTGGACACGACGGCCGAAATCGCGCTGGCAGTGGTCGGCGTCACTTACCTGCTGGCGGCGCTGTTCAACCTGCGCATTCCGGATACGGGCTATGTCTACGAGCACCAGGAGCGCCACCCGCTGCGCCTGATCACCGAGTTCGCCGGCTGCTGCAGCATCCTGTGGCGCGACAAGCTGGGCCAGATTTCGCTGGCCGTGACCACCCTGTTCTGGGGCGCCGGCGCGACCCTCCAATTCATCGTGCTGGAATGGGCCAAGCAATCGCTGGGCATGCCTTTGAACAAGGCGACCAGCACCATCGCCATCGTTGCCGTGGGCGTGGCAGTGGGCGCCGGCATGTCGGCGCGCTTCATCACGCTGCGCAAATCGCTGACGGTGATCCCGCTGGGAATTGCCATGGGCATCATCGTGATGGGCATGATCTTCGTGCATGACGTGCGCCTGGCCTATCCCCTGCTGCTGGTCGTCGGACTGCTGTCGGGCTTCTTCGTGGTGCCGATGAATGCGCTGCTGCAGCATCGCGGCCATGTGCTGATGAGCGCAGGCCACTCCATCGCGGTCCAGAACTTCAACGAGAACCTGTCGATCCTGACCATGCTTGCGGTGTACTCGCTGATGGTGAAGCTGCACCTGAGCCTGAATACCATCATCGTGCTGTTTGGCCTGTTCGTCGCCGGCTCCATGCTTGGCATCATGCGGCTGCATGCGGCTAACCAGCGTGAGCACGACTCGCTCAGCCTGATCGGAGAGCATAAGCACTAAGGCGATGAAACGAGGTTTCTATACCATCATGGCGGCGCAGTTCTTCTCGTCGCTGGCCGATTCGGCGTTGCTGATCATCGCAATCTATATGTTGGGAGCCATGAAAGCGCCGGCGTGGATGACGCCGATGCTGAAGGAGACCTTCGTCCTGTTCTACGTGCTGCTGGCTGCTTTTGTCGGTGCCTTTGCCGATGCCCTGCCCAAGGGCCGCGTCATGCTGATCGGGAACATGATAAAGATTTTCGGCTGCGCCCTGTTCTTCTACAACGTGCACCCATTGGCCGCCTATGCTGTCGCAGGCCTGGGCGCTGCGATCTATTCGCCGGCCAAGTACGGCATCCTCACGGAACTGCTGCCGCCCGAAAAGCTGGTCGCAGCCAACGGCTGGATCGAAGGCTTGACCGTCAGCTCGATCATCCTTGGCACCGCGCTGGGCGGCGCCCTGATCGGCGGCCCGGTCTCGGCGGGCCTGCTGGCCTTCGACGTGCCTGGCATCGACACCGGCTTCGACACGGTCGGCGAGATAGCGCTGGCCTGGGTGGGCGTGGTCTACCTGCTGGCGACCGTTTTCAACTTGCGCATACCGGACACCGGTTATGTCTATGAGCGGCAAGAGCGCAACCCGTTCCGCCTGGTGCGCGATTTCGCGGACTGCTGCGGCATCCTGTGGCGCGACAAGCTGGGCCAGATTTCCCTGGCGGTTACCACCCTGTTCTGGGGCGCCGGCGCGACCTTGCAGTTCATCGTTCTGGAATGGGCCAAGCAGTCGCTGGGCATGCCGCTGAACAAGGCCACCACCACCGTTGCCATCGTGGTGGTCGGCGTGGCGCTGGGCGCCGTGCTGTCTGCGCGCTTCATTACCTTGCGCAAGGCGCTTTCGGTGATTCCGCTCGGGATCGCGATGGGTGTGATCGTGATGTCGATGATTTTCGTGCACGACTTGCGCATCGCCTATGTATTGCTGCTGGTGGTCGGCGCTTTGTCGGGCTTCTTCGTGGTGCCGATGAATGCCTTGCTGCAGCACCGGGGCCACGTGCTGATGAGCGCCGGCCACTCGATCGCGGTGCAGAACTTCAATGAGAACCTGTCCATCCTTACCATGCTGGCCGTGTATGCCACGATGGTGAAGCTTGGCCTGGGCCTGAACACCATCATCGTACTGTTTGGCTTGTTCCTGGCGGGATCGATGCTGGCCATCATGGCGCTGCATGCCGCCAACCAGCGCAAGAAAGATTCGCTCGGCCTGATCGGCGAGCACCACTAGGACGGCAGGCCTCCGTCGCTGCGGCGCGCCTGGGCACGGGCGCGCCAATCATCCGGCACCACAAAGCCGCGCTCCACTTCTTCCAGCCAACCGCCCTCTTCCCGCACCGTTGCCACCAGCACGGGGCCTGGATCGGCGACGAACTTTTCCGCCAGTACGTCCAGCAACGCAGCGCGCGTGAGCGGAGCCGGCGTGGGCGTGCTTTCGCTGCGCTGGACTGGCGTGCGCAGCGGCGCCAGCCATTGCAGGCGCGGCATGACGATGAATTGCTCGCCTTGCGCGGCGGCTTGTTCGCTGTGGGTGCGCCAATAGCCGCGGCAGTGTTCAGGCGAAATGCCTTCGATCTGCGGCGCAGCTTCGGTGGCATGGTAGAACAGCCAGCCCTTGACCAGGGCCTGGGCCCGGGTGACGGGCGCGGGTGCGACTTTTTGCGCGATCGGGTGCTGTGATAGCTGCAACTGGGCGTTGAAGATCTTGTGCATCTTCAGGCCCAGCGTGTCGGCCAGGTTGGGGCCGACCAGGCGATTGTAATTCCCGGAATCCGGGTCGCCGTCCAGCAGGTAGAACTTGGTGGCGAACTCGATGTGGCGCAAGCTTTCGCTGCCCTTCTCGCGCAGGAGGAAATCGAATTCGCCAATGGTGCCGTTCCTGCCGTCGCGGACTTGCAGGCCGTGGGCAGCCAGCGCGCCGTGCTGGGCGAAGTAGAAGGCCATCAGCTTCTCGGCATACAGGCCAAGGCGCGAGTAAAAACGGTTGCCAAGGGCGTCCTCGAGCGGCGCAGGATCGGCGTCAAGGTCGTCCAGCCAGTTTGCCACCGCGGCCGTCATGGGGCCGAGCGTGGCGATCTTGCCCTGCCAGTGCGGGCTGTTCGGGTCGAGCAGGTCGGGCGAGTCGAGCAGCCAGGCCAGCGCGCGGACGTGGGGCCGCGCGAGATGGCCCCATTTGCGGTGGAATGTCCTAGCGTCGGCCGGCATGCGCGGCTTTGGCCAGACACAGGTCCTGCCATGCCTTGGCCTTCTCTTCCGGCTTTTTCAGCAGGTCGGCCGGGTGGTAAGTAGCGACGACCGGCACGGCGCCGTGCAGCATGATGCGGCCGCGCGCGGCGCCGCCAAGCAGGCCTTTGCCGGTGCTGTGGCCGAAGGCGACAATGACTTTTGCCTGCGTCAGTTCCAGTTCGCGCTGGAGGTATGGGCGGCAGGCCTGCAACTCTTCGGCGCCTGGCGCGTGCGGGGCGTGGCATTTCACCAGGCTGGTGAGGTAGGCGCCCTTTTCCGCTACCTGGCCGACGGCCTTCAGCATGTTGTCGAGCAGGTAGCCGGGATCGCCGGCGAACTGGTAACCTTCCGCATCCTCAGCCTGGCCTGGCGCGGTGTCGAGGGCGATCCAGGTCGCCTGCTCGTCGCCGCGGCCCGGGACGGCTTGCTGGCGGGTCTGGCAGCGGCCGCAGCGGGTGCAGGAGGCGATTGCTGCTTGCAGTGCAGGCCAGTCCATCTGGGCGATTTGTTCATCCGTTGCACCGCCGGGCGCCGGGGCGCTGGCGACGGCCGTGGCAGCGCCGCGCGGCGTTTGCTCCTCGTCGAACCAGGATGGCGGCTCGTCCATCGGGATATCGTCGTAGGCTGGGACGCCGGCAGTGCGCGGCGGCGTTGGCGCGGGCCTTGCTGCCGGCGCAGGACGCTGTGGCGGCGTTTCGGCGGGCTGCTCCGGAGCCGCCACTTTCTTGCGCTGCGGCTTGTATTCCGGCGTTGGGGCGTCGTCAAACCAGGACATGTCCTCGCCTGTCGATGCAATGCTTGGCGTGCCGGGCACGCGAACCGGTGCGGCCGGAGCCGGAGCGGCCTGCGCATCAGGCGCAGGCGGGATCGGCGGCGCCTGGCGCGCGCCTGTTGCCGCCCCTGGCGCCGTGGAAGCTGCGCGCGCGGCAGCGGCGGCGGCCGGCGATTGGGCGTTGGCGGGCGGGCGCGGTGGCGCGGCGGGAGCGAGTCCTGCGGCCGGCGCAGGGTCAAGGGCGGCGGCTTCCTGCTGTGCGGCAGGCAATTGCTGGCCGGCAGCGGGAGCGAATTGCACCGCGGCCGGCGCAGGTTGTGCGTCGGCGAACGCGTCATCCACTTCACCGGCGCCGGCTGCATCAGCCGCAACCGGGCGATTGCGCAGGCGCCACTGCGGCCCCACGCCCATCTCCTCCAGGAACACGGCAGACCGGCGATCGCTCATAGGCCAAAACGCATCACGATAGCGTCCTCGCGGGTTGAATCGGCAGCGGGATAATAGCCTTTGCGGCGGCCGATTTCGGCAAATCCGTAGCGCTGGTAGATCTCCAGGGCGCGCACGTTGGAAGGCCGCACTTCCAGCAAGATCGACTCCATGCCAAGGCCGCGCGACAAGGCGACCGCCTGGTTCACCAGCAGCCGTCCCACGCCGCGGCCTTGCCAATTGCGCGACACGGCCACATTCAGCAGATGCGCCTCGTCGACAATTCCCATCACCAGGAAATATCCCATCAACTGGCGATCCTGCGCGCGCAGAATCCAGGCGTGATAGCCCTGCGACAGCGAATCGGAAAAATTGGCGCGGCTCCATGGGTAGGGGTAAACCTCCTGCTCCACCGCCACCACCTCATCGAGGTCGCTTTCCTGCATTGGCTCGTAGATTAGCCGGGCCAGGTCCCATAACTGATGCATCATGCCTGCGACGCCTTCATCTCTTCACGTTCCGCCTTGGTATAGGCAACCTTATTGCGCAAGTACAGCGGCTGCGCCTGTGCCGCAGGCACGGCGTGGCCGGCGGCGAAAGCAGCACGCCCGAGCTGCGCAACCTGCACCGCATGCGGCATCACTTCGCCGTCGGCGCCATCGGCAAAGGCCTGGCCGACAAACGCCTCGGCATAGGCGGCGAAGCCATTGCCGCAGGCGCGCGCCGGGCCGGCCGGAGCGACACCGGAAGGAGCCGACAATGCCGGAGGCAGGATCGCAACCGGCAGGCCGCCTTCAAAACGGTATAGGGCCCAATAGACCTCGTTCATGCGCGCATCGAGCACCGTGAGGACTTCGCCGGAGCCGTGGCGTTCGCGGCAAGCCAGCGCCATGGCGTCCAGCGTGACGACGGGCAGCAACGGCAAGCCGGCGCCAAAACCAAGCCCCTGGGCGATGCCGCAAGCGGTGCGCACTCCGGTAAACGAACCGGGGCCCGCGCCATAGGCTATGGCATCGCAATCGCGCAGGACAATGCCTGCCTCGGCGAGCAATTCCTGGACCATGGGCAGCACTGCCTGCGAGTGGGTGCGCACGCCGGACGATTCGCGGAAAGTCACGCGCTCCCCGCGCAACAGGGCGCAGGAAGCCATTTCAGAGGATGTTTCGATTGCAAGAATGGTAGCCATGGCCGGTATTTTACCCTGTGGGCATGTACAATAGCACCCCATGCACAGCACTACCCTACATGCCGACAACCGCGCCGAAGTAGCCGCCGCGCTGGCGCAGAACCACCTGGTCGTGGCCTGCCTGTGCGCCGCCTGGTGCGGCACCTGCGCATCCTACCGCGCGGTCTTCGAGGAACTGGCAAGCCGCCACCCGGACAAATACTTCCTGTGGGTCGATATCGAAGACCACGCCGACCTGGTCGGCGACCTTGATGTCGAAAACTTCCCTACCCTGCTGATCCAGCGCCACGAGCACGTGGCCTTCTTCGGCACCATGCTGCCCGATCCGAAGGTAGCACACCGCCTGATCGAAACCCAGGCCGAACTCTCCGACGAAGAACTGGAACGCCAGGCGGCGTCCACCCCGGAACGCCGCCAATGGCAGCAGGAATGCAACCTGCGCGCCCTGTTAGGCCAAACGTAAGGGAAGGCTGCGCAGGCGCTGCCCCGTCAGCGCGAACACCGCGTTTGCCACGGCCGGCGCGATCGGCGGGGTAGCAGGTTCGCCGACGCCTTCCGGCGGCTCGGCGCTCAGCACGATCACCGTTTCCACCAGCGGCACCTCGTTCATGCGCAGCACCGGATAGTCGGCGAAATTGCTTTGCACGACCTTGCCGTCCTTGATGGTGATTTCACCGCCCAGGGCCGCCGACAGTCCATAGACCACGCCCGATTCCACCTGCTGCGCAATGATGTTCGGATTGACGGCGATGCCGCAGTCGATCGCGCACACCACGCGATGCACGCGGATCTGCTTGTCTTGCACCGACACCTCGGCCACCTGCGCGACGATGGTACCGAAGGACTGGTGCAGCGCCACGCCATACGCGCGCCCTTCCGGCGCCTTGCCCGCCTTGGAGATGGCCGCGTTCAGCACCGCCAGGTGGCGCGGGTGGCCAAGCAGCATGGTGCGGCGGAATTCCACCGGGTCCTTGCCGGCCGCACTGGCCATTTCGTCGACAAAGCTCTCCTTGAAGAAGGCGTTTTGCGAATGGCCTACCGAACGCCAGTTGCCCAGCGGGACGGCGCTGTCCGCCACGACGTGGTTGATCTGCTGGTTCGGGATTTCGTACTGCATGTCGTACACGCCCTCGGCAGTCGAGCGATCCGGCCCTGCCGCGGGCATGCGCAGGTTGCGCCTGGTGAACTGGTGGGTCAGCGCGCCGCCGGCCGTCTTGGCTTCCCAGGCAATGATATTGCCGGCCGCATCGAGGCCCGCGGTCATGCGCGCCACCGCGGCCGGACGGTACACGTCGTGCGTGGTGTCGTCTTCGCGGCTCCAGATCACCTGCACCGGCAGGCCCTTGGCTTCACGCGCAATGGCAACCGCCTGCGCCACCATGTCCATTTCCAGGCGGCGGCCAAAGCCGCCTCCCAGCAGGTATTCGTGCAGGATCACATTGGCTTCACTGACGCCGCCGACGCGCGCGGCAGCGGCGCGGGCAAAAGTCGGCGCCTGCGTGCCGACCCATACCGTGACCTTGCCGTCCTTGACCTGCGCAGTGCAGTTGATCGGCTCCATGCAGGCATGCGCCAGGTAAGGCACGCGGTACACCGACTTGATGGTGCGCAGTGCGCTGGATGCCTGCGCCATGTCGCCGCGCTTGTGGTAGTTGTCGCCGTCCTCCGCCTCCAGGGCGTTGGTCAGCGATGCATAGATTTCCTCGCTGGAGAGCTTGGCGTTCGGGCCTTCGTCCCAGCGGATCGGCAGCGCGGCGGCTGCCTGCCTGGCCTGCCAGTAGCTGCGCGCAAGGACGGCAACGCCGGCCCCGGCGCCATAGTTCTCTTCGATGGCATTGGAAAAGTCGATCACCGACAGCACGCCCGACATCTTCACCACCTCGCCCGGCGTCACGCCTGCGACCTTGCCGCCCACCACGGGCGACATGCGCACCGCTGCATACACCATGCCCTCGGGGCGCACATCGATGCCATACAGCGCCGTACCCTCCGACTTGCTGCGCGAATCGCGGCGCGGCACGCTGGTGCCGATCAGGCGGAAGCTGTGCGGGTCTTTCAGGGTCACCTTGCCCGGCTGGCCAAGCGCAGCGCGCGCGGCGACCACGCCATAGCCGACCGATTTCTTGCTGATGTCGTGATACAGTACGCCGTTCTCGGCACGCACCTGCTCCGGCGGCACCTTCCATTGCTGGGACACTTCGGCAACCAGCATGGCACGCGCCGTGGCGCCGGCCTCGCGCATCGAAGTCCAGGCATCTTTCACGCTGGACGAGCCGCCGGTAATCACAATGCCCATCTCGCGCGCCACCTTGCCCAGCATCCAGCTCGCCAGCTCGCGCGAGCGGCCGGTATCGTCCGGATGGAACGGCAGGGTTTCACGCATCACCGCCAGGTTGGCGTAGATCTTGTCGGCCGGCGCCTGGATGACCTTGATCGCGTCCAGGCTCACATCCAGCTCCTCCGCCACCAGCATGGACAGCGCCGTGTGCACGCCCTGCCCCATTTCCGCACGCGGCATGGCCAGTTGTACGCTGCCGTCGGGGGCAATGGCGATCCAGCCATTCAGGGCGACAGCGCCGTTTTCAAGCGGCAGCGGCGCCTGCCCGCGCACGCGCTGGCGCGGCGGCATCACGCCCCAGCCCACCACCATCGCCCCGGCGACGGCAACGCCGCTCAGCAGGAAACGGCGACGGGAAAATTTCTTCGGTTTGAGCATGGCACTCTCGTTAAGGCAGCCAGCGCTGCAGCAAATCCTCCGGCATGACCGGACGGCTGTAATAGAATCCCTGCGCCTGGTTGCAGCCGTGGCGCAGCAGGAAGGCCGCCTGCTGCTCCGTCTCCACGCCTTCGGCGATAACGGACAGGTTCATGCTGCGCCCCAGCTGGATAATGGCAATTGCGATCGCCTCGTCGTTGACGTCGGTCGAAATGTCCTTGATGAAGGAGCGGTCGATCTTCAGAGTCTGCACCGGCATCTGCTTCAGGTAAGCCAGGGACGAATAGCCGGTGCCGAAATCATCGATCGCCAGCGACACGCCAACCGCGTGCAGATCGTTGATGAAGCCCAGCGCATCGCCGGTATTCATGATTACCGACTCGGTCACTTCAAGTTGCAGGCGATGCGGCTCCAGGCCGGTTTCACGCAGGATGTCGGCCACGGTGGTGACCATGCTGCCGCGCTCGAACTGCTTGGCGGACAGGTTGACCGCGATCTTCGGCACGTGCAGGCCGGCCTCCTGCCAGCGCACCATCTGCCGGCAAGCTTCGTACAGCACCCACTGGCCCAGCTGGCTGATGAAGCCCGTATCCTCGGCCAGGGGGATGAATCGATTCGGCGGCACCAGCCCCAGTTCCGGATGGTTCCAGCGCACCAGGGCTTCCACGCCCAGCAGCTTGCCGGTATCGATTTCCACCTGCGGCTGGAAGTTCAGGAACACTTCCTCTTTCTCGATGGCGCGGCGCAAATAGGTTTCCAGGCGCAGGCGCTCGACGCCCTCGCCCGACATGGAAGGCTGGTAGAAACGGTAGCCGTTGCGGCCGCGCGCCTTGGCCTGGTACATGGCCACGTCGGCATTACGGATCAGCATATTCAGGTCGCTCGCATCGGTCGGGAACACCGAGACGCCGATCGAGCAGGTCACGAACAGTTCGTGGCCCGCCACCATGAAAGGATGTTCGAACATCGTCACCAGCTTTTCAGCCACCTGGCCGGCGCCATACTGGCCTTCCACATCCTCGAGCAGCACGATGAACTCATCGCCGCCAAGGCGCGCCAGGGTGTCGCCTTCGCGCAGTTTTTCCGACAGCGCATGCGCCACCTGCTTCAGCAGCTCGTCGCCGATGTGGTGGCCCAGGGTGTCGTTGACGTTCTTGAAGCGGTCCAGGTCGATGAACAGCAGCGCCAGCTGCTCGTTGCCACGCGTGGCGCGCTGGATGGCGTGCTGCAGGCGGTCGTGGAACAGCAGGCGGTTCGGCAACTGGGTCAGGGCGTCGTGGTGGGCCAGGTGGTCCAGCTTTTCCTGCGATTGCTTGACCAGGGTAATGTCGCTGAACACGCCGACATAGTGGGTCGTCACGCCGCGCGTATCGCGCACCGCGGTCAGCGTCAGCCACTCCAGGAACAACTCGCCGCTCTTGCGCATGCTCCAGATTTCGCCGCGCCAATAGCCATGCTCCACCAGCTCTTTCCACAACTCGGCGTGGAAGCCTTCGTCGTGGCGGCCGGAGCGCGTAAGGCCAACGTCGTGGCCCAAGGCTTCCGCTTCGGTGTAGCCCGTAATCTGGGTGAAGGCCGGGTTGACCGCCACGATGGTGCCCTTGTCGTCGATCACCATCACGCCGTCGGCGATGTGTTCCAGCACGGTGGCCGACAGGCGCAGTTTTTCTTCCGCTTCCTTGCGGGCGCTGATGTCGGCATAGACCCAGATCGAACCTTCGTTCGGGCGGTTCTGGTCGATGGCGCAGCCGGACACCATGCACCAGAACAGCGAGCCATCCTGGCGCCGGTAGTTGCGCTCTTCGCTGAAGTACTCGCCGCTGCCCAGGGTGGAATACTGGCGCGCGCCGGCCGATTCGAAATCGAAGGTGGTGGGGAACACGATGGCGGTGGAAGCGCCGATCATCTGGCCGGGCTCATAGCCGAATAGCTCTTCGCAGCGGCGGTTGACCGAGACGATGGTCCGGTGGCGCACGAACATCACGCCGAACATCACGTTATCCAGGATCGCACTCTGCTCGGCCAGCAGGGCTTCGATGCGCATTTCGTTGTGCTTGCGCTGGCTGATGTCGGAGATGATGCCGTCCACCCAAGGCGCCCCGCCCGCCTCCACCGCCTGCGGCTGGCCATTCTCGGCCACCCAGCGCTCGGTGCCGGTGGAGTCCATGATGCGATATTCGATTTCGTAGGGCTTGCCGTCCTGGATCGCCTGCACCACCACGCGGCGCTGGCGTTTGCGGTCTTCAGGACAAATCAGGTTGGCCCAGGCGTGCGTGGTGCTGCGCATGAACTGCGACGCCGAATAGCCGGAGATCTCCTCGATGGCGTCCGATACGAAATCGATCGGGCCGTCGGGACGGAAGCGGAACACGGCGCCCGGCACCTGGGTCACGATGGTGCGGAAGCGCTCCTCGCGCTGGGCAATATCTTCAAACAGGTGCTTGATCGCCACTCGCATCTGGTCCAGCTGGCCTGCCAGGCGCCCCAGTTCATCGCTGCCGCTCAACTCCATGCGTGTTTCGAAATCGCCATGCGACAGGCGGTCGGAGAAGCGCATCAGCTTGCGCAAGGGCTTCAGCAGGCGCTGGTTCAGGAACAGCACGATCAGCAACAGCGACACCGTGAGCTGGGCCGCCAGCACGAAGACATAGGAAAGCTGCTTCTCGCGCAATTCCTGCTGGCTGCGGGCGTCGTCCATCTCGACCATGATCTTGCCGATCTTTTCGCCGCGCACCGTGATTTCACGCTCGGCCCGCACCACGTTGCCGATGGCGCGCTTGGGCGCTTCGACGTGCATGAACTGGGTGTCGGCCTGGCCGGTGACCTGCACCTGCAGCACCGAGCGGTCGCGCATGACGGATTCGACCAGCGAGTGAGCCGATTCCGCATTCATGTTCCACAGGGATTCCTGCATGCCCAGGGCCAGGATGTCGGCGTTGCGCTGCAGCGATTCGTTGAGGGCGGTCTGGGCGGACTTCTGTTCGTGCACCCCGATCAGCAGGTAAGAGCCGATAATGGCAGGAATCACCAGGCCGCCGAATACCACCAGTAACAAGGCGCCATAAATCGACAGCCCATACAGAGCGCTCAGGCGGGACCTTAATTTGTTATAAAAATTCCGAGCCATTCAGCGGGTCTGGTGGAAAAGATTATCCAGCAGCAATTATGCACGTAACGCGCTATCATCGCTACTCTATATCAGAGGAGTTTACCCATGTCGTTTTCCATGTATTCCGCTTCGATTCCGGTGTTCCGCCAGATCCTCGGCAGCCTGTTGGCCATCCTGGACAAGACCGAGGCCCACATCGAGGAAAAGAAGATTGATCCGAATGCCCTGCTGCAGTTCCGCTTGTTCCCGGACATGCTGCCTTTTACCCGTCAAATCCAGATTGCTACTGACTTTGCCAAGGGCGCAGGCGCAAGACTGGCCGGCGCGGATGTGCCGGTTTACGAAGATACTGAAAAGACCATTGGTGAATTAAAACTGCGCATCCAGCGCACGCTGACTTTCCTGGACTCGCTGCCGCGCCAGGCGATTGAGGATTCTGCGCAACGTTCAGTGACTACTGGTAGCGGAGAAAAGGCCAAGCAGTGGGTTGGCCAGGAGTATTTGATGCATTATGCGTTGCCGCATTTCACCTTCCATGCGACCACTGCGTACAACATCCTGCGCCATAATGGGCTGGAGATTGGGAAGAAGGATTTTATTGGGTCGTGGAAGGCTGAGTAAAACCGGCAAACCCGGGTCTGACCCGCAGGGTCAGACCCTGTCAGATTGTCGGCCTCGGGCGTAGGTTCTGGGCCTTTGACGTTCGTCGAAGATCAAAGGCGGACAACCTTAACCCCTGGCCGCGAAACCGTTAAGGGTCTGACCCTGCGGGTCAGACCCTGAATTACCGGTTTCAGGAATTCCGCCGCGGATACCCCTGCGCCAGAATCCGCTGCCAAACCTTCTCCTTCTCCTCCGCACTCATGGCCACCCAGTGCGCCACCTCGATATAAGTGCGCCCGCAACCGCGGCAGATCTCATCAAAGGTCGTCGAGCAAACCGCCACGCAAGGCGTATCCGGCCGCTCAGGTAATTTCTCTTCCGCCATCACTTCACCTGCAAGCCCAGCTTGTCCCAACCCTCATGGCCGAGTTTTTCCATGGTGTCGATATTCTTCTCGAAAATATCGGCCGCCTCCGGGAAAGCCTCCACCGCCTTGTCGATCGAAGCCTCGCGCAGCAGGTGCAAGGTCGGATAAGGCGAACGGTTCGTATAGTTCGAAATATCGTTCTTGTCGGTATCCGCGAACTGGTATTCGGGATGGAAGCTCGCCACCTGCAGTTCGCCATCCAGCTTCAGCTCTTCCAAAGCTGCGTCCGCCACATCCAGGAATTCGTTGTAATCCCCAAAATCCTGCAGCACCAGCGGGTGGATCAGCAAGGTCGTGTCGACCACTTCCGGATCTTCCTCAGCCAGGAATTCCAGCTCCTTGATCAGGTCTTCCAGCAATTCCTCAGGCGAGGAAGCCTCCGACACGACATAGCGCACCTGCTTTTTCACGTGCACGGCCTTGGCGAAGGGGCACAGGTTCAAACCGATGACCGCCTTCTCCAGCCACTGCTCGGTTGCCGCGATAACGGCTTCGTAATCCACTGGGGTGTTGCTCATTTATACATCCAAAAGTCGTTATCCAAGACACCAATTATATAGCTTGATCGACATAATTATCCAAGAAAATCAGGCACATAGCGAATTTTTCCTTGACTCGACAAGGTTTCAACCCTACACTCCGCCATTAGATAGTCCGCCCTTTGTTTCCACAAGACAACTGCGAAACGCTATGCAAGAACGAATCAAAAGTGCTGTCCTGATCGCTTTGGCGCTGAGCGCCGCGCTCCCGGCAGCCTCCTCCCTGGCCTCCACCGACGCCGCGAAATCCGTGGTGATGCAGGTGCCTGCCGTGGAAGAATACAAGGAAACCGACGTCTGGGGCCGCATCCGCTCCGGCTACGCCATTCCCGACGTGAACAACGAGCTGGTCGCCAAGCATGTGAAGTGGTACGCCGACCGCCAGGATTACCTCGACCGCACTACCGCCCGCGCCTCGCTCTATCTCTACCACGTGGTGGAAGAGCTGGAAAAGCGCGGCATGCCGACCGAACTGGCCCTGCTGCCCTTCATCGAATCCGCCTTCAATCCGCAAGCCCTGTCGACCGCCAATGCCGCCGGCCTGTGGCAGTTCGTGCCGGGCACCGGCCGCGACTACGACCTGAAGCAGAACGCCTTCAAGGATGACCGCCGCTCCGTGCTGGCTTCCACCGATGCCGCCCTAAGCTACCTGCAGCGCCTGTACACCATGTTCGGCGACTGGCACCTGGCCCTGGCCGCCTACAACTGGGGCGAAGGCAATGTGCAGAAAGCCGTCCAGCGCAACCGCGCCGCCGGCAAGCCGACCAATTTCGAAAGCCTGGCCGAACTCATGCCGGCCGAGACCCGCAACTACGTGCCGAAGCTGCAGGCGGTGAAGAATATCGTCGCCAACCCGTCGCAATACGCCGTCCACCTGCCGGTGATCGACAACGAGCCGTATTTCACCGCGATCGACAAGACCCGCGACATCGACATGGCGCTGGCTGCCAAGCTGGCCGAAATCTCGGTCGACGAGTTCAAGGCCCTGAACCCGCAGTTCAAGAAGCCCGTCATTACCGGCAACGAGCAGACCAAGATCCTGCTGCCGACCGAGAATGCCGCCAAGTTCGCCGCCAACCTGGCCTCGTGGACCCACGCCCTGTCGAGCTGGACCACCCACAAGATTTCCAGCGCCCGTGAGAGCATTGCCTCCCTGGCCCGCAAGTTCGGCACCACCCCGGATGCCATCCGCCAGGCCAATAATATGCCGCAACGGTCGGTGCTGAAGGCTGGCTCGACCATCCTGGTGCCGAATATTTCCGCCTCCGCCGCCGGCCCGGACATTTCGACCGACGTGATTGAAAACGCCGTGATGGCCGTGGAAAACGAACGCTCCGGCCCAAAACGCAGCAACTACCGTCAAGCCTCCTCATCGCGCGGCGATTCCAAGCCAGCGGTCAGCATGGTAAAGGCACGCGTGAAGCGTGACGAAGCCGGCAAATCGAAGTCCCGCCGCAGCAATTAACCGTGTTGCCAACACGCTACCCCTTGCCAAACTTGCAGGGGTGGCGTCAGCACGTTTACAATCCCGTTCTTGCGGTATAACCCCATTGGAGTAGATATGGCTTTCTTGCAAGGCAAAAAAATCCTGATTACTGGCGTCCTGTCCAACCGTTCCATCGCTTACGGCATTGCTAAGGCAGCCCACCGCGAAGGCGCCGAACTGGCTTTCACCTACGTTGGCGAGCGCTTCAAAGACCGCATCACTGAATTCGCCGCCGAATTCGGCAGCAATCTGGTCTTCGACTGCGACGTGACCAGCGACGAAC
Organism: Pseudoduganella sp. R-43; assembly: GCF_049913255.1. NCBI lineage: Bacteria > Pseudomonadati > Pseudomonadota > Betaproteobacteria > Burkholderiales > Oxalobacteraceae > Pseudoduganella > Pseudoduganella sp. R-43. The sequence goes on along the minus strand of NZ_CP183988.1, from coordinate 2,844,391 downwards.
AAATCGCCAACCTGTTCACCGACCTGGCCAAGAGCTGGGACCGCCTGGACGGTTTCGTGCACGCCATCGGCTTTGCCCCACGCGAAGCGATTGCCGGCGAATTCCTGGATGGCCTGACCCGCGAAAACTTCCGCGTAGCCCACGATATTTCGGCGTACAGCTTCCCAGCGATGGTGAAAGCCGCCCTGCCGCTGCTGAAGCCAGGCTCCTCCGTGCTGACCCTGTCCTACCTGGGCGCGGTTCGTGCGATCCCTTACTACAACACCATGGGCCTGGCCAAGGCATCGCTGGAAGCCTCCGTGCGTTACCTGGCAGAGAACCTGGGCCAGCACGGCATCCGCTCCAACGGCATTTCCGCCGGCCCGATCAAGACCCTGGCAGCCTCCGGCATCAAGGACTTCGGCAAGCTGCTCGGCTTTGCCGCCGGCCACGCCCCGCTGCGCCGCAATGTGACCATCGAAGAAGTGGGTAATGCCGCAGCCTTCCTGCTGTCGGACCTGTCGTCCGGCATCACCGGCGACATCATGTACGTCGACGGCGGCTTCTCCCATGTGATGGGCCTGAACTCGAGCGATTACGAATAATCTCCCGCTTCGGAAAAAAGCCGCCTTCGGGCGGTTTTTTTTTACTCGCGAAGATTGCGCAGCCAGTCCGTCCTGCTCTTGCTGCAAGGTCAGGGCGTTTATGCATATTGTCCACACACTTATGGAACCGAACAGGACAGCTAGGCGCAATCGACGCCACGGACATCCAAGTAGATAGTTACTTGTCACGAACATGCGTAGCATTTGTTACAATTACTGTTTTGATACAACTGTAAATATTGTGCAATATTTCTATTCATTTAAAAAACTCCTGCTGATTGCGGCTTGTGCGGTTCTTGCATCTTGCGGCGGCGGGGGTAGCAACACTGGCGGTGGCTCAAGCAGCGGCGCCGACGTCAATACAGCCGGACTCTCAATCGCCGCCGATAAATCGTCATTGGCTTTTGTTACCTTAAATGGCACTCCATCCGCGACAAGTGACGTCATCCGCTTCTCGCTCAACGGCGCTCCAGCCAACGCAACCTATTATGCGAAGGTGGAATCGGACAATCAGGCGGTTTTTAACACTTCGGCATCGCAAAACCTGACGTCGGTGACCGTAAACATTAGCACCACCAACGTGACAGGAAATGTCGATGGAAAGTTCGTGTTCAAGCTATGCAACGATGCCAACTGCGGATCTGTTGCATGGTCGCGCACCATCCCTTATTCGATCCGTACTTACAAGATCGATGCTTCGCCAATCAGCATCACCGCTTTCCAGGGAGGGCAAGCCATCCTGCTGCGCAACCTGGGCTATAAAGAGGCAGCATCCGATTTGACTGTCAGGGCTTATGCAGACAATGGCAGCAAATGGTTGAGCTCACAAATCGATAGCGAAGGCCGGTTGCAGGTTTATGTTGACGGCGCCGGCATGCCCCGAGGCCGCTTCAACGGCACGGTGTGGGTTGGAGCGAAATCGATGCCTGGTATCAGTCTTCAAATCCAGGTCATTGCTGATATAGGAGCGGGCGCAGCTCTACCAGCCAATCGCTCGCTTGATTTTGACGCTAGTTCGCCGTCCGTCATCGATAGCACGTTCGACCTGACCTACCAAGGCGGCCAGTCGCCTGCATGGACCGCATATAGCGACAAGCCATGGCTGACACTTGGCTCGCTCAGCGGCCAGGGCAGCAGCAATGTCGCTTACCGCATCGACGGCAGCAAACTCGCCGACGTGCCGAATTTCACCAGCGATACTGCAAAGCTGACGTTCAAGTCGGCAGGCCTGGACGACATTGTGTATAGCATTACCCTGAGCAAGAAACTGCCCGAGGTAATTGCCTCCAGCCCTTACCTCTTGCATCCATCGGTAGCGGGAGAAGTGCGCCTGCGTGGCCGCGGCTTCCTGCAACTGGGCAGTATTGCGCGCGTCAAGATGCAAGGCGCGCAGATTACATCCGGCACCATCGTCTCCGATACCGAGATCGTGCTGAACTTGCCGGGCCTTGCCATCGGACGTTACCCGATCACATTTGAGCTCGCTTCCAACCTGACTGCCGGCTACCCCGGCATTTTTGTGGCTAGCGCCGAGGCTTTGCCGGCCGCCATGTTGGATAACGTAGGCGACAAGAAGTCGATCGCATTCAGCCCGCCGCGTAATGCCTTCTACGTAGTCAATGCCGACCGCGCAGTCCTGCAGCAATACGTCGCCAGCAATGGCGCCTGGAGCCTGGCTAAGTCGATGCCAGTCAGCAGCGGCGCACGCCTCGGCTTGACGGCCGACCAACAGATCCTATACACCACCAACGGCTCCGGCGTGCTGGAGGCACGCAGTCCGGACACGCTGGAAGTGACGGCGACCTACAAGTGCGAGAAATGCACCCAGATGTACCAGGATTACATGTGGAACGGCCTCGAACTGCCAATCACGGCCGATGGCCGAGTATGGCTGACGTCTTCGCAATGGTCCGATCTGATGTACTTTGACCCGCGCACCAAAACGTTTATCACGTTCAACCCAGCCCGGGTCAGCCTGAGCGATCCGAAATTCACTGTCTCCAGCGATGGCAGCCGCATGATCGTCTCGACCGGGTCCGGTGGCCATGGTGAATCCTACCGCTACGATCCGCTGGACGGCCAAATGGTCATGCCGAACAATGCACCGCCGTACAACTATGGCGCTGGCATTGCCCTGTCCGGTAACGGCAAATACTTGCTGACCGGCGCCACGGATTATTTCGAAGTGGCGGACTACCGCCGGATCGGCCGCCTGCCAAGCGGGACGGGCGGCTATTACCAACCAGCGCTGGTCTCCTACGACGGCAGCCTGATCTATGCATCGGCAATGCAATACAGTCAAAATACAGGCACCAACCGATTGGTGCGCCTGGACGTGATCCGCACCTCGGACATGACCAAGATCGGAGAGATTCCGTTGCCGACTGGCGTGTCCGAATGCCCAACGAACACCAACTGCGATTATCGCGGCGCGCTCAGCATCACACCATCCAGTAACACCATCATTTGGGCAGGGAATAAAAAGATCGCCGCGATCCCAATCCCGCGTGACCTGGTGCAGCAAACTCCAACCGCCACCCGCCTCAATCTCGGCAATTAAGCCTGCCAAAGCCGCCCCGATTGATCCGGGCGGCTTTTTCTTTATCGCACTTGCGAATCCGCTGCAGCGGACGCCAACCTCAACCTGTTTGGCACGCTCAAAACGCTGCGGCCCACCATTAAGCCTTCATGCAGAATCAAATTGACAACTTGGAAAGGTGAGACTAAAGTGATATCACTTTGATTTAACCCCCTCTGGATTGATCATGAACCGAACCGAAAAGCCCTTCTCGTCTCACAGTGGTTACCTGGCGCTGACCGTCGTCGTTTTGCTGGCGATTTTCGCATTCCTTCTGGCGCGCGGATTCCAGCCGCTGCTGGCAGCAGCCTGCGTCATCGTGGCGGTTTTCCTGGCGCCGGGGCTGTACATGCTGCAGCCAAACGAAAGCGCCATCCTGACCCTGTTCGGCCAGTACATCGGCACCGACCGCAACGAAGGCCTGCGCTGGGCCTTCCCGCTGTATCGCAAACAGCGCCTGTCGCTGCGCGCCCGCAACCTGAACGCGCCAACACTGAAGGTGAACGACAAGCGCGGCAACCCGGTCGAAATTTCAGCTGCCATCGTCTGGCGCGTGCAGGACACGGCGCAGGCCATCTTCGATGTGGATGATTTCGAGCGCTACGTCGCGGTGCAAGCGGAGGCCGCAATTCGCCACCTCGCCTCGCGCTATGCCTACGATGACGGCGAAGACCTCGCCAAGGGCGAAATGACGCTGCGCTCCGGCATGGATGAAGTTTCGCTTGCGCTGCGCAGCGAACTGCAGGAACGCTTCAAGGCCGCCGGCGTGGAAACCGTGGATGCCAAGCTGACCCACCTCGCCTACGCTCCCGAAATCGCACAAGTCATGCTGCGGCGCCAGCAGGCCGAAGCCATCGTCAGCGCCCGCTCACGCATCGTGCACGGCGCAGTCAGTATGGTTGAATCGGCCCTGAACGCGCTGGCCGAGCGCGAAATCGTTGAACTGGATGCGGAACGCAAGGCGGCGATGGTCAGCAACCTGCTGGTGGTACTGTGCTCCGACAAAGAGACCCAGCCTATCGTCAACACAGGCACCCTGTATAACTGAGTCAAGATGGCAAGCCCCGGCAAAAAAGCTTTCCCTCTAAGGATAGACCCGGCGTTGTGGGACGAACTGCAACGTCTGGCTGCCCAGGACCTGCGCAGCGTGAACGCGGAGATCGAGTTCCTGCTGCGCGAGGCGCTGGCGCGCCGGGGCATCAAGCCGAGAACGACGCGCGACTCGGCGGCGAACGATGACGAGTAAGTTCCACAAGATTCAAATCGGATTGACTTCAAACTGCCTACTGCTGAATTAAACTGCCTCCCGCAATGAATATTCCTAAGCTCTCCCCTATCGAACTTCGGCATGCGCTGCGGTCAGCTGCGTGTTGCGATGCCATCATTACGTCTGAAGATTGGCTCAGAGCCTTTTGGTATGACGAAGACTGGTCAAATGGAACTGCCATGGCGAAGTACGACAACGGTGCAGGGGACCATGTATTTGTATTTTTTACGCAAGACGGAAAAGCACTGATCAAGGGTTTTGACCATGAATCAGAGGCTAGCCCATACGCGCGCGAGGAATACGCAGTCTGGCCCGGTATGTACGACGGTCTACCTTCGGATCTTTTGGATCTGCTAAAGGACGATGCGGTAGAACATGAAGACGTTACATTTTGCTTCTGGAGTACTGACGGTAAAACGTGGGAAACTGGAACCGCCTTGTTCCCTGCAGGAGTCGACGATGGCTCGGCCTGGCTTTTAAGCATGGTTCAGATGAACGCGGTCGAGTTTATTGAATGGGGAAAGTCATACTATGAAGATGGCTTTGATCTTCTTGGAGTCGCAGGCGTGATTGACAGTTTTAACGTCGTCGACAAATGATATTGCCCGGCGCCGCATGCCGGGCCATGCAACTGCAATCTGCATATGGTTGGGCTACCCATGTCCGCCCCAAACTAAGCAATATTGCTCTGCCGCAAACCGAATGGAAAGCTACCGCGCAGCCGAGATTCCGTGTATAATTCATCGCTTGTGCGCTGCAACACATATAACGCAGCTGAAAATAACAACACAAATAGCAGCTTCGCGAAACTATCTGCCGCATCCTGAACATTGGATGCCGCCTAAAAAGCCCTCCGCCCTGTGTGTCGTAGTCAAATGACACCGTCCCGGCGCAAAGCTTTTGTGCCGAAATTTCTATACAAATAGAGTCGTTTCGTTCTGGTTTAGCGTAGCTATTTTCTCGCTTTTTACGAAAGATTTACATGACTTTTGAAGCACTTGGTCTCCACGCGTCCATCCTCTCCGCACTGACCGAAGCCGGCTACACCGCGCCGACCGCAGTCCAGCAGCAGGCCGTTCCTGCCGCGATCGAGGGTAAGGACCTGCTGGTTTCCTCGCAAACCGGCTCCGGCAAGACCGCGGCCTTCATGCTGCCATCGCTGCACCGCCTGGCCAGCGCGCCTTTCACCGGCACCGGCAAGACTCCAGCGCAGGAAGCCCAGTCCGCGCGTGCCCGCGGCGAGCGCCCGCGCTTCCGCCCTGCCCAGCCAAAGATGCTGGTGCTGACTCCTACTCGTGAACTGGCCCTGCAGGTCACCACCAACACCACCAAGTACTGCGCCAACCTGCGCCACATCAAGTCCGTGGCGATCCTGGGCGGCATGCCTTACCCTAAACAGATGCAACTGCTGGCGAAGAATCCGGAAATCCTGGTTGCGACTCCAGGCCGCCTGATCGACCACATGGAACAGGGCAAGATCGACTTCTCGCAATTGCAAGTGCTGGTGCTGGACGAAGCCGACCGCATGCTGGACATGGGCTTCATCGAGGACATCGAGAAGATCGTTGCCGCCACCCCTGATTCGCGCCAGACCATGCTGTTCTCGGCAACCCTGGACGGCGTGGTGGGCAATATGGCCCGCCGCATCACCAAGGACCCGCTGGTCATCCAGATCAACACCGCGACCACCAAGCACGAAAACATTGCACAGCGCGTGCACTTCGTGGACGACCTGTCGCACAAGAACCGCCTGCTGGACCACCTGCTGCGCGACGAAACCATGGACCAGGCAGTGGTCTTCACCGCCACCAAGCGTGACGCAGACACCATCGCAGACCGCCTGAACATCGCCGGTTTTTCCGCCGCTGCGCTGCATGGCGACATGCACCAGGGCGCGCGCAACCGCACCCTGGACGGCCTGCGCCGCGGTAACGTGAAAGTGCTGGTTGCAACCGACGTGGCAGCACGCGGCATCGACGTGCCGAACATCACTCACGTGTTCAACTACGACCTGCCTAAATTCCCTGAAGATTACGTGCACCGCATCGGCCGTACCGGCCGCGCCGGCCGCAACGGTATCGCAGTATCGCTGGTGAACCACGCTGAAAACATGCTGGTGCGCCGTATTGAGCGCCTGACCCGCCAGCCGATTCCGGTCGAAGTGATCGAAGGCTTCGAGCCTAAGCGTGCAGCGCCTTCGCGCTCCGCATCGCGCCCAGGCTGGAAGCCAGGCGATGGCCGCAACAGCAAGCCGGGCCAGCGCTCCTTCTCCAACCCGCGCTCGGAAGGCGGCCACTATCGCAGCGAAGGCAATCCGTTTGCGGGCGAGCGCAAGGAAGGTGGCTATCGTAACGAAGGCGGTTTCCGTGAACGCAGCGAGGGCGGCTACCGCAATCGCAACGAAGGCGGCTTCCGTGCTGAAGGCGGTTTCCGCAACGAGCGTCCTGAAGGTGGCTTCCGCAACCGCAATGAAGGCGGCTTCCGCTCCGAGCGTCCAGCCGAAGGCGGTTTCCGCAATCGCGCTGATGGCGGCGGTTTCCGTTCCGAAGGCGGCTTCCGCGCTGAGCGCCCTGAAGGCGGCGTCCGCAAAGAAGGCGGTTTCCGCGAGCGCGGCGAGAGCAACTTCCGCAACCGCGATCGTGATGCCGGCGGCTTCAAGGGTCCGCGCACCGATGCGCCGCGTCGTCCTTGGGGCGATCGCTAATCATTAGCGTGCAATAAGCAAGGCCGCCCGGGCAACCTGGCGGCCTTTTTCTTTTGTACGTTACCGAACGGAGCGGCCGCAAAATCAGCGCGACACTGCGCCCATGAGAACAATCCTGATTGCCCTGTTGTTAGCCAGCACGGGCGCGCATGCGGCCCAGGACTCGCCCTCCCCAACCGTGCGCGCCCAGGTGCTGCTGGACCGGGCCAATTTTTCCGTCGGAGAGATCGACGGCACCGCAGGCGGCAATACGCGGCAAGCCTTGCTTGGCTTCCAGCGTGCACGCGGCCTGCCCCAGACCGGCAAGGCAGATGACGCTACGCTGGCGGCGCTTGATGATGGCCAGCCAGTGCTGGCTGCCTACACGGTCACCGATGCCGACGTCGCCGGACCGTTCGTGCCGGTACCGGAAGAAATGGCCGACAAGGCCAAGCTTCAGGCACTGAGCTACTCGAGCGCCGCCGAAGCCTTGGGAGAGCGCTTCCACGCCAGCCCGGCGCTGCTGCGCAAGCTCAACTCCGGCAGGGACATCGAACAGGCAGGCGCGCAAATCATGGTGCCGAACGTGGGCGCCGCGCCGCCCCTGCCGAAAGCGGCCAGCATCGTGGTGGACGGCAGCGACCGCACGCTTTCGCTGCTCGATGCCGGCGGCAAGGTGATCGCACAAATGCCCGTCACTTCCGGCAGCGAACATGATCCGCTACCGGTCGGTCACTGGAAGATAAATGGCGTGGCACGGAATCCTCCCTTCCATTACAACCCGAAACTATTCTGGGATGCGAAGCCGGGCGACGGCAAGGCCACCATCCCGCCCGGACCGAACAATCCGGTTGGCGTCGTGTGGATAGACTTGTCGAAAGACCATTACGGCATCCACGGGACGCCCGAACCGGGCAAGATCGGCCAAACGCAGTCGCATGGCTGCATCCGGCTCGCCAACTGGGACGCCGCACGCGTCGCCGATGCAGTAGGGCCGGGGACGCCAGCCGTGCTACAGGAATAAGGAGGCTGCCATGAGACCCATAGGCGCATTCGGCACCCTGATTGCCGGGATTGTCCTTGGCGCCGGCGGCACACTGCTGCTGATTAGCCGCGTGCCACTGGACAACCGAGAGACCGCTGCCATTACGATTCCCGGCGACCGGCCGGCGCCTGTACCGCAGACCGTGCCGGCATCCGCGCCAGTCATCGAGCCAGCAACAACAGCAGCCCCGGTGCTCACGCCAGCCCAGGCGGCGCCGATCGATCCGCCGCATGTCGCCGGTGCCGGCAAGGCCGGCGACTCGCTGGCCGGCATGCGCGCGGGCGACACCAGCGGCACCGGCGGGCTGGTTGCCAGCGGCAGCGGCACTTCCCTGTTTATCCCCGTGGCTGGCGTGAAGCCGGAGCAGATCCAGGACACCTACGCCCAGCCGCGCGGCTCGGAGCGAATGCATGAAGCGCTGGACATCCCTGCACCGGTCGGGACCCCGGTCTACGCAGTAGCCGACGGCAAGATCGCCAAGCTGTTTACCAGCAAGCCCGGCGGCCTGACGATTTATCAGTTCGATCCGAATGAAAAGTATTCGTATTACTACGCCCACCTCGACCACTACGCCACGGCGCTGAAAGAAGGCCAGCAGGTCAAGCGCGGTGACCTGATCGGCTATGTAGGCGCCACGGGCAATGCCGATCCCACCGCGCCGCACCTGCATTTCGCCATGTTTGAACTGGGTCCGGAGAAGAACTGGTGGCAGGGCAAGCCAATCAATCCCTATCCGCTGCTGGGCCGCCAGTAGTTCACCAGTGACGCACGCGTCCCGTGTCCATGTGCACGAACTGTGAGGTTGGATAGTAGCCAACGCCGCCGCCCTTCAGCGCCAGCGCCGCCTTGTGCAGGCGTTCCAGGTCGCGTCCGGGGAGGCGCACATCGATCGCCTTCCCTTCGATATGCATGCTGTGTTTCGCCACGCCGCCGCTGGCTTCGGCCAGCATCTGGTTGGTTTCAGGCGAGCGATAGCCGGAAATCACATGGATCACTTCGTGGTTGCTGAATTGCGAACTGACGCGGTCGAGCAGCAGGATCAGTTCGGGATCGATGGTTGCGACCTTGTCGTTGCGATGGTCGCGCAGCAGGTGGTTGATGTCCTGCAGCGCCTCGGGAATGAACTGCCCCTCGGCCCAGAACATCGTGCGCAAGGTTTCGCCGGTGTGCGTGTTGTAGAAGCGCAGGCTGCGTTCGTGCGGCGCAGCGATGGCAGCGCGAGCCATTGCCGGCAGCGCCAAAGCCGATGCCACCGCGACTGAACTCTTGAGGAATGATCTGCGCTTATTCATGGCTCTAGTCTACCGCTGACGCCGATTCGAAGTTTTTATGGCGCGCAGCAAGAAGTTTCTATATACTTGATTACTCAAGCACTTTTCAATGAATAGTCATGGATAACGCACTCGAATTCTGCCTGCGCCTTGCGCGCGCCCACGCCACCATTATCCGCCGCCTCGACACCGTGCTGGGCGGCCACCACGGCCTGAGCTTCAGCGACTTCATGCTGCTGCAAAGCCTGGCCAACGCACCAGGCGGCCGCCTGCGCCGCGTCGACCTGGCCGACCGCTTGGGACTGACCGCATCAGGGGTCACCCGTACCCTGCTGCCGCTGGAAAAGACCGGCTGGGTGGCACGCCAGGCTGACGAACGTGATGCGCGCGTCGGCTATGCCGTCATCACTGCGCCCGGCCACGCACTGCTGGATAACGCCCAGCGCACCGCCGCCGAATACGCTGCGGACCTGCTGCGCCATTCAAAGGATGAAGAATTGGCGCCGCTGAACGCCGTCCTCGCCAACTTGATCGGCCCCTGATAATGACACCCACCCTTAAAAACAATGCCAATTTCCGCTGGCTGCTCAGCGGCGGCATCCTGTCCATGCTAGGCGACCAGTTCACCCTGATCGCCCTGCCCTGGCTCGTGCTTAAACTGACCGGCGATCCGCTGTCGCTCGGACTGGTACTCGCCCTGCTGGGCACACCACGCGCCATCTTCATCCTGATTGGCGGCGCCGTGGTGGACCGCCATTCGCCCCAGCGCGTACTGATGCTGACCAAGCACGCCAGCGCGCTGCTGGTAGGCGCATTGGCTGTGCTGACGTTGGCCGGCGCAGCTACGCTGCCGCTGGTGTATGCGCTCTCGCTAGGCATCGGGCTGGCGCAGGCGTTTGCTTATCCATCCGGCAGTTCGATCATGCCGCGCGCCATTCCTCCGGACCTGCTGCAGGCAGCGAACGGCGCCATCATGGGCGTGCGCCAGGTCGGCATGCTTGCGGGTCCTTTGCTGGCCGCTTTGCTGCTGGCGATCGGCGACGCCGGCGGCTCCGATGGCGGCATGCGCGCACTGGGCATGGCCTTCGCGTTCGACAGCCTGAGCTTCGTGGTCTCCGCGTGGACCCTGTCGCGCGTGGTGCCGCTGCCAGGCGGCGCACCTGCGGTGCCGCAAAACGTGCTGCATGCTGTCGGCGAAGGCCTGCTGGCAGTATGGCGCGACGTGGAGATGCGCACCTGCTTCGCCTATTGGGGCCTGGTATCGGTACTGATCGGCGGCACCATGCAGGTGGCCTTGCCGGTGCTGGCCAAGGAGCGCCTGCACGACGGCTCGGCCTTTGGCATGCTGATGGCAGCCCATGGCGCAGGCATGCTGGCGGGCATGGCCTTCTCCGGCATGACGGCCAAGTACAATGCCGGCAAGCCGGTGCGCATTGGCCTGCTCGCCTTGTCGGTCGATGCGATGGCCGGCCTGCTGATCATGCCGCTCGGCCTGATTACCACGGCGTGGCAAGGCGGCTTGCTGCTGCTCTCGCTTGGCGCGCTGGTCGGGCTGGTGCAGGTGGCCGTGTTCACCTGGATCCAGAAGCGTGTGCCGCCGCAGATGATGGGACGTGTGATGAGCATCTTCATGTTCATCATGTTCGGCCTGGCGCCGCTGTCATCCGCCGCAACCGGCTGGATCATGCAGAGCGCGACCTTGCCGCAGATGTTCTTTGGAGGTGGCGTCATCCTGGTGGTATGCGCTACGCTTGCGCTGCTGTTCACGCCAATGCGCCGCATCGCAACCGCTGCTTAGGATCTCGTTCATGGAAACAAAATGGCTGGAAGACTTTATCTCCCTGGTTGAAACGAATAGCTTCAGCCGCTCCGCACAACTGCGCCACGTCACGCAGCCTGCGTTCTCGCGGCGCATCCAGTCACTGGAAAACTGGCTGGGCATGGACCTGATCGACCGCACCTCCTACCCGACGCGCGTGACGCCGGCGGGGCTGGTGTTCTACGAACAGGCGCTGGAAATGCTCAGCCAGATCAACGGCGTGCGCGAGCTGTTGCGCGGCAAGCGGGCGGCGACGCAGAACAGCATCGATCTCGCCGTGCCGCACACGCTGTCGCTGACCTTCATCCCGAAATGGATCGCGCAGCTTGAGGAGGAATTCGCGCCGATCAATTCGCGCCTGATGGCGCTGAACGTGCACGATGCGGTGCTGCAGCTGGTGGAAGGCGGCTGCGACCTGCTGCTTTGCTACCACCATCCGCGCCAGCCGGTGCAGCTTGATCCGGGGCGCTACGACATGCTGGTGCTGGGGCGCGAGGCTTTGCGTGCCTATGCGCGTTGCGACAAGGCCAGGCAGCCGGAGTTCGTGCTGCCGGGGCGGAAGACGTCGCCCCTGCCCTTCCTTTCCTACACGACCAATGCCTACCTGGGTCGCATGGTCGACCTGATCATGTCCGATGCCAAGCAGGCTTTGCACCTTGAGACCCATTACGAGACCGATATGGCGGAAGGGTTGAAGATGATGGCATTGGAGGGGCGCGGGATCGCGTTCCTGCCCGAATCGGCGGTGACGCGCGAGGTGAAACAGAAGCTGCTGGCACCGGCCGATGGCGGGCGGGCGGAGTGGGAAATCGAGATGGAGATTCGGCTCTATCGCGAGCGGCCCAGCACGGCGCGGCCTGGGAAGGCCGTGGTGGCGCGGCTTTGGGAGCATTTGGCGGAAAAACAAAAGCCGGCTTCGGCGAAGCGGCGCGTGCCGGCTTCGGACCGATAGAACCGGTAAACCAGTGTCCGACCCACAGGGTCTGACACTAGCCTGCAGCGGCCGCGTATCAGTGTCTGACCCCGCGGGTCAGACACTGGGGCACGGGTTTGTAGTTTGCCTACCAAGCGATACCAAAAAGACAGGTTATGCAAATTTTGCATAACCGGATGCGCACTCGGCATTGGCCTCGGCAATTGCACAGGAATAAGATTCGCCGCGTTACCGAACAACCTGAGCGAGTCACACAATGACCAACCACGCCTTGCCGTCTTACCTCAACGCTGAAGATCTCGGTCCTTGGGGCCAGTACCTGAAACAAATTGATCGCGTCACCCCTCACCTGGGCGGCCTGTCCCGCTGGGTTGAAACCCTGAAGCGCCCTAAGCGCATCCTCGTTGTCGACGTTCCGATCGAACGTGACGACGGCTCGATCGCCCACTACGAAGGCTATCGCGTTCAACACAATATGTCTCGCGGCCCAGGCAAGGGCGGCGTGCGCTTCCACCAGGATGTCACCCTGTCGGAAGTGATGGCCCTTTCGGCATGGATGACGGTGAAAAACGCCGCCGTCAACGTGCCATACGGTGGCGCAAAAGGTGGTATCCGTGTCGATCCAAAGACCCTGTCCAAAGGTGAACTGCAGCGCCTGACCCGCCGCTACACCAGCGAGATCAGCCTGATCATCGGCCCGACCAAGGATATCCCTGCACCAGACGTCAACACCAACGAACAGGTGATGGCATGGATGATGGACTCCTACGCCATGATCGAAGGTAACCTGTCGACCGGCGTTGTCACCGGCAAGCCAATTTCGATGGGCGGCTCGCTGGGCCGTCGCGAAGCAACCGGCCGCGGCGTGTTCGTGACCGGCCGTGAAGCGGCTGCACAGCGCGGCGTAGCAATCCAGGGCGCACGCATTGCAATCCAGGGCTTCGGCAACGTGGGCGGCATCGCTGCCAACATGTTCGCTGAAGCGGGTTCCAAGATCATCGCCGTGCAGGATCACACCGGCACCGTGGTGCACCAGGGCGGCCTGAACGTGGCTGAACTGCACAAGCACGTAGCCGAAACCGGCGGCGTGGCCGGCTTCCCAGGCGCAGAAGCGACCCAGGACCGCGATTCCTTCTGGGGCATCGAGTCCGACATCCTGGTACCGGCAGCGCTGGAACAGCAGATCACCGCCAAGAACGCAGGCCAGATCCGCACCAAGATCATCCTGGAAGGCGCCAACGGCCCAACCACTCCTGAAGCGGACGACATCCTGAACGACAAAGACATCCTGATCGTTCCGGACGTGCTGTGTAACGCCGGCGGCGTGACCGTGTCCTACTTCGAATGGGTGCAGGACTTCTCCTCCTTCTTCTGGAGCGAGGAAGAAATCAATGCACGCCTGACCCGCATCATGCAGGACGCGTTCAACTCCGTGTGGGAAGTCTCGCAAGAGAAGAAGGTATCGCTGCGCACCGCAACCTTCATCCTGGCATGCACCCGCGTGCTGGCTGCCCGCGAAGTACGTGGCCTGTATCCATAATCAAATACTGAGCCGGGCGCCCGCGTAGCGCCCTGCAAAGCACGCCCGCACAGGCTAAACTGGCCTGTAGCGGGCGTTTTTCGCAGAACTAAAGGAGAAGCACAGAATGAGCAGTCTTGAACAAAAGGCACTGGAATACCATAAAGCCGGCACGCCCGGCAAAGTGGCCATTGCAGTGACCAAGAGCGTTGGCAGCCAGGACGACCTGGCCCTGGCCTACTCGCCGGGCGTAGCGGCGCCTTGCGTGGAAATCGCGCGTGACCCGGCACTGGCCTACGAATACACGGCCAAGGGCAACCTGGTGGCAGTCATCACCAATGGCACCGCGGTGCTGGGCCTGGGCAATATCGGCGCACTGGCCGGCAAGCCGGTCATGGAAGGCAAGTCCATCCTGTTCAAGAAATTCGCCGGCATCGATTCCTTTGACATCGAACTGGACGAAACCAATCCGGACAAGCTGGTCGACATCATCGCCGCCATGCACCCTACTTTCGGCGGCATCAACCTGGAAGACATCAAGGCGCCGGAGTGCTTCTACATTGAACGCAAGCTGCGCGAACGCCTGTCGATCCCGGTATTCCACGACGACCAGCACGGCACCGCGATTGTGGTCGGCGCCGGCATGCTGAACGCCGTTGAAATGACTGGCCGCGACATCGCCGACGTGAAGATCGTCTGCTCCGGCGCCGGCGCCGCAGCCATCGCCTGCCTGGAACTGCTGGTGGACATCGGCGCGCGCCGCGAGAACATCTTCGTGTGCGACTCCAAAGGCGTGCTGACCAAGGCCCGCAACCTGACCGGCGAAAAAGCCGACTGGGCGCAGGACACCACTGCCACCACATTGTCCGACGTGATGGAAGGCGCCGACGTATTCCTCGGCGTATCCGGCCCTGGCGTGCTGTCGCAAGCCGACGTCCAGCGCATGAAGAAGCAGCCGATCGTGTTCACCCTGGCCAATCCCGAGCCTGAACTGCGCCCTGAACTGGTACGCGAAGTGGCGCCGGATGCGATCATCGCCACAGGCCGCTCCGACTACCCGAACCAGATCAACAACGCACTGTGCTTCCCATACCTGTTCCGCGCCGCGCTGGACACCGGCGCCACCACGATCAACCAGGAAATGAAGCGCGCCTGCGTAACCGCCCTGGCCGGCTTGGCGCATAGCGACGCCCGCTTCGGCAAGGACTACGTGGTCCCCGGCCTGCTGGACGACCGCCTGCTGCCAACCGTCACCCCGAAAATCGCGCAAGCAGCAATGCGCAGCGGCGTAGCCCGTAAAGAGCTGGACATGACCGCCTACTTCGAGCGCCTGGAAGCGCTCGGCAAGCAGCTCCTGTAATTAAAGTCGGGGTCAGGTCTGGCAATCCGCCACATTTTTCGCATGGCGAAAAATGTGGCGGATTGCCAGACCTGACCCCGACTTTCATTTGCGCAGGGCGATCCAGTCGTCCACCACACGCTCCAGCACGGTCATCGGCAATGCGCCGTGGCCCAGGACTTCGTTGTGGAATTCCTTGAGGTCGAATTTGTCGCCCAATTCGGCGCGCGCCTTCTCGCGCAAGCCTAGGATCGACAGCATGCCAACTTTGTATGCCAGCGCCTGGCCCGGCGAGACGATGTAGCGCTCCACTTCCGCCGTCGCTTCCTGTTCGCCCATGCCGGTGTTGTCCATCATGTAGTCGATGGCCTCTTCGCGCGACCAGCGTTTGTAATGGATGCCGGTATCGACCACCAGTCTTGCGGCGCGCATCATGTCGTCGCGCAGGCGGCCTAATTGGTCGACCGGATCGGGCGTCAGGCCCATTTCAGACGCCAACCGTTCCGCGTACAACCCCCAGCCTTCCTGGTATGCAGAAAAACCGATCACCCGGCGGAAAAACGGCACACCCTTCATCTCCTGCGCCAGCGATATCTGGAAATGATGGCCCGGCATGACTTCGTGGAATACCGTGCTGCGCATGCCGTACTTCGGCGTGTCTTTCAGTGAGCGCATGTTTGCATAGAACACGCCAGGACGCGAGCCATCCATCGCTCCCGGCATGTAATAGGCGGTCGGCGCGGTGGCGGCCGATTCGGCAGGCGCCGGACGCACTTCGATCGCAGCCTTGGGGTGCTTGAGGAAGGCCCCGGTCAACTTTTCATCGGCTTCTTTCATGATGGCGCGGTAGTCGGCCAGCATTTCCTTGCGGCCTTCCTCAGTGTCTGGGTAACGGTATTTCGGATCGCGCTGCAGTTGCTGCATCCGCTCGCCAATACTCCCATCTTCCAACCCGATCTGGCGCAGCAGGCGGTCCATGATGCCGGTGAGGCGATCGACATCGGCCAGTCCCAGGTCGTGCACGCGCTGCGGCGTCAGGTTGGTCGAGGTGTGATAGCGCACGCACCAGGCGTAGTATTCATCGCCGTTTGGCAGCGACCAGGCGCCGTCGTTGGAACGAACGCGCCCCTGCAATTCGACGAAGTGGCGGATCAGTTCAGCATAAGCCGGATAGACGCTTTTCTGGATTGCGTCGCCCACGCCTTGCAATAATTCGCTGCGCACCTTCTCACTCATGCCGGACAGCGGGATCGCATCCAGCTTGGCTTTGAAGGTGGTGTACAGCATGTTCTCGCGCGCCGGGCGTCCCGCGAAGCCGTGCATCTGCAGCAGCACTTTCTCGACGAGGAATTGCGGCGGCAAGATGCCGGCAGCTTCCTGCGCACGCAGGCTCTCGATCAACTGCTCGAACTTGAGCGGGAACTTCTGCAGGCGGGCGATATAGCTCTCGGCCTCGCTGCGGGAGCTCACGCTGTGCACGTCGGCCATGAATTCAGGTAGCGCGCTTTGCAGGCCGTGCACCTGATTGACAGGGAATTCATGAAGCTGGAAGCGCTCGCCTTCCGTCACGGTGTTCAGGTAATAGTGCAGCGTATCGTAGGACAGTTGGGCCTCGCGCCCCAGCTCATTGCGGTCGTAGCGCTCCAGCATGGCCAGGTTACCTTTCATGTCCTGGTAAAACTCATGCCGGCGCCGGGGCGATTCGTCGTCCAGCCGCGAGCTGGAAAAATCCAGCCAGCCCGGCAGCACGTGAAGCCGCGACATCATCTCCGGGCTTTTCAGCGCGGCCGCTGCAAAACCGCGCATGTAAAACCATTCGAGCTTGAGCGGTTTCGAATACCACGTTTGCGTCAACAGCACGGCGCCGGCGCACAAAACAGCCGTCGCGCCGGTCAATCCCCAGACCGCGATTTTCTTAGTGTTGATCTCCATGCGCGAAATATTACAGTATCATGCCCGCTTGGCCAGCCACCCGCTGGCAGATTTGATAACAGACCGGAGATCCCGAATGACCTTACGCCTGCTGGTACTGGGCGCCGCCATCGCAGCGGCAACCAATGCCGTTGCCGCCCCGCGCGGCCTGACCATCGAAGACCTGGCGAGCATGGACCGTGTTGGCAGCCCTGTGCTGTCGCCGGACGCAAGCCGCGTGGTGTATACCGTCCGCGCCACCAATATGGAAAAGAACCGCGGCATCACGCAACTGTGGATGATCGACCTGAAGGCCGCCAAGCCGGCCCCGGTCCAACTGACCCAGCACGATGCCAGCAGCAGCCAGCCGCAATGGTCCCCTTCGGGCGACGCGCTCTATTTCGTGAGCGGCCGTTCGGGCTCCGCGCAAGTGTGGCGCCTGCCAATGAACGCCGGCGGTGAAGCTGTGCGCGTCACCGATTACCCGCTGGGCGTGGAGAGCTTCCGCCTGTCGCCAAAAGGTGACCGCCTGGCCATGGCCTTCGAAGTGTTCCGCGATTGCGCCGACCTGGCCTGCACCAAAAAGCGCCTGGACGACAAGTCCAGGAACAAGGCCACCGGCATGCTGTACAGCGAAATGTTCGTGCGCCACTGGGATACCTGGGCCGACGGCCGCCGCAATGTGCTGTACTCGGCACCGATCGACGCCGGCGGCAAGGCTGGTGCACCGGTCAGCCTGAGCGGCGCGCTGGACGGCGACGTCCATTCCAAGCCTTTCGGCGACAACGCCGACTACCAGTTCTCGCCGGACGGCCAGAAGGTCGTGTTCTCGGCACGCGTGGCCGGCAAGGCCGAATCCTGGTCCACCAACTTCGACCTGTACGAAGTTCCTGCGGCCGGCGGCACTGCCCCGCGCAACCTGACTGGCGAAAACCCGGCATGGGACGCCAAACCATCCTTCTCCCCGGACGGCAAGACCCTCGCGTACCTGATGATGAAGCGCCCAAACTTTGAAGCCGACCGCTTCCATATGGTGCTGATGGATGTCGCCACCGGCAAGAAGCGCGTGCTGGCCCAGGAATGGGATCGTTCCATCGCCGACTACAAATGGCGCCCTGACGGCAAGGCCCTGCTGGCCAATGCCGACGATATCGGCAACCACCGCCTGTTCTCGCTGGACGTCGCCTCGGGCAAGGTCACCGCGCTGACCGGCAAAGGCTACGCCGGCGAGTTCGACGTGCAGAAAGACACCGTGATCTCCGCGCAAGCCTCGCTGGGCGGCGGCGCACAACTGGTCAAGCTGAAGGCCGATGGCGCCGAGCAGAAAGGCACGCAGCTGACCTGGGCCAATGCCGAACGCCTGAAAGACGTGAAGATGGCGGAGTACGAACAGTTCTCCTTCAAGGGCGCAAACGGCGAGACCGTGTACGGCCACGTGATGAAGCCATGGAACTACGAGCCGGGCAAGAAATATCCGGTCGCCTTCCTGGTGCACGGCGGCCCGCAGGGCAGCTTCGGCAATAGCTGGAGCTACCGCTGGAATCCGCAGGTGTATGCCGGCGCAGGCTACGCCTCGGTGTTCATCGACTTCCACGGTTCGACCGGCTACGGCCAGGGCTTCACCGATTCGATCAGCGGCGACTGGGGCGGCAAGCCGCTGGAAGACCTGCAGAAAGGCCTGGCGGCAGCCGTGGCAAAGTATGACTTCCTGGACGGCCAGAACGCCTGCGCACTGGGCGCTTCGTACGGCGGCTTCATGATGAACTGGATCGAAGGTAACTGGAGCGACGGCTTCAAGTGCATCGTCAACCACGACGGCGTGTTCGACCAGCGCGGCATGGCCTACTCCACCGAAGAACTGTGGTTCACTGAATGGGACAATGGCGGTACCTACTACGCCAACCCGAACGGCTACGAAAAGTTCAACCCGGTTCACCACGTGGCCAAGTGGAAGACCCCGATGCTGGTGGTACAGGGCGACCTGGACTTCCGCATCCCGACCGCGCAGGCACTGGGCACCTTCACGGCGCTGCAGCGCCAGGGCATCGAGTCCAAGCTGCTGGTGTTCCCGGACGAAAACCACTGGGTCCTGAAGCCCGCCAACTCGATCCTGTGGCACCACACCGTGATCGGCTGGCTGGATGACCACCTGAAGAAGTAACAATTAAATGGGGACGTACCCGTTCAAAGGGTACGTCCCCATTTTAATTGCCGACCCCGACTTTCTTATTCAAATGCGCAAGTGCGGAAGCCGTTGAAGATGTCGTCCCGTTCCGGCAGGTAGAAGTTGCGGAACTTGGCGGAGCCAAGCCGGGATGGCGTGGCGAACGATGCGCCGCGCAGTACCTGGTGGGTACTGAACCACGGAGCCGAATATTCGCGGTAGCGGTCTGCCACAAAACCGGGATACGGTTCGAACGGCGATGCCGTCCATTCCCACAACTGGCCCCAGCGGAAAGCAGGATGGCCGTGCAAGGCCGCGTACTCCCACTCCATCTCGGTCGGCAGGCGGCGATTGGCCCAGGCGCAATAGGCCTGCGCTTCGTACAGGGACACGTGCCGCACAGGCTCGTGCGCGGCCAGCGTCGTGAGCCGGCCGAAACGCATCGTGCGCCACTGGCCGTTGTCGCGGCGCCAGTAGCGCGGCGCCGAGCGCTCCTGCCGCAGCAGCCAGTCGGCGCCCGAATTGCTCCAGAACTCGCGTCGTTCGTAGCCGCCATCTTCCACGAAGTCGGCATACTGGGCGTTGGTGACCAGCGTGGCATCCATCCGGAATGGCGCCACGTAGCAGGGATGCGCAAACTTTTCGTTGTCGAAGATGAAGCCGCCCGTCTCCGGCGCGCTTCCCAGTTGCAGCGTGCCGCCTGGGAAAGCAATATCGCCGGGAGCGCCGGATGCACGTTCGTCGTGGGTCAGGTGCGCCGGCGCCTGCAAGCCCAGCGTCTGCAAGGTGTAGAGGAAGGCCTCGCCATGCATGTCTTCGTGGGCCAGCGCCAGCCGGTATGGGTACAGCGCTTCGTCCGTGTTCGGTTCGCGCGACAGCTTGTCCAGGACGCGGTCCAGGACCTCGTGGCAGTAGGTCTTCACGCCGCCCGTGCTGGGCAGGTCAAGGCTCCAGCGGCTGCGGTGCGGCACCATGTTGGAATCGAACCAGTCATCGCCCTTGCGCAGCAAGGACATGTACAAAGCGTCGGCCGGATGGCTGGAAATCGCTTCGCGCAAGACGAACCATTCGGCGAACCAGGCGGTATGGCCCAGTTCCCACAACGGCGGATTGACGATGCGCATCTGCGGCACGCGCATCGATACATCCATGCCGGTGGCGGCAAAGCATTCGAAAAGGCTCAGCGTATAATTGCGCGCAGCCTGCAAGGCATCGGCAAGTTGCTGTGTTCGGGCGGCGCGGAACGAGGCATGGATGGCATTCATGGGTCGATTGTAGCGATATTTGAGCGAATTACACCAGTGAGCAAGCAGACAATCTGCATCGTCAGCCCGGCGCTGGCACAGGCCAACAACGGCAACTGGCAAACAGCGCGCCGCTGGGCGCAATTCCTGCGCCCGCGCTACCAGGCCGACATCGCTTCCGATTGGCCTGCCGAGGCCGCGCCGGACCTGCTGATCGCCCTTCATGCGCGCCGCTCGGCGGCGCCGCTGGCGCATTTTTGCGCAGCGCATCCCGAGCGTCCAACGGTCCTGGTATTGACCGGCACCGACCTGTATCGCGACATCCGCGTCGACGCCGACGCGCAAGCTTCGCTGCAGCGCGCCAGCGCGCTGGTCCTGCTGCAGCCGGCCGGCCTGGACGAGCTGCCGCCGCACCTGCGCGCCAAGGCCCGCGTCATCTATCAATCCGCGCCCTCGCTCCAGCCGGCCGCCCGTGCCGCGGCGCCGCATCACCACGACATCCTGATGGTCGGCCACCTGCGCGAGGAAAAAGACCCGCGCACGTTCATGCTGGCCGCCTCGCACGTCACCGCCCGCAGCGCGCGCCTGGTGCATATCGGCGGCGTGCTTGATCCCGCGCTAGGCGAGGCTGCCACCGCAGCCAATGCGGCCTGGCCAGGACGCTACCATTGGCTTGGTCCCCTGCCCCATGCCGAAACGCGCCAGCGGCTCAAAGCTGCCCACGCCATGGCCATCTGCTCGCGCATGGAGGGGGGCGCCAACGTCATCATCGAAGCGGTCACCAGCGGCGTGCCCGTGCTGGCCAGCGATATCAGCGGCAACCGCGGCATGCTGGGCGACGACTACCTCGGCTACTTCCCGCTGGGCGACGCGCGAGCGCTGGCAGCCCTGGTTGACAAAAGCATCGACGACGCCGGCTGGTACGCCAGGCTGCAAGAGCAATGCGCCCGCCGCGCCAGGCTTTTCACTCCCGAAGCCGAGCAGGCAGCCCTGCTCGACTTGGTGGATAATCTGCTCCATACGAACTGAAAGACCCCATCATGAGCACTGAACCAATCAAACTCACCTCCTTCTCCCACGGCGGCGGCTGCGGCTGCAAGATCGCGCCCGGCGTGCTGTCCGAGATCCTGAAGAACACCAACGGCTTCCCAGTGCCGAAGGAACTGATGGTCGGCATCGAAACGGCCGACGACGCTGCCGTCTACAAACTGAACGACGAGCAGGCCCTGATCGCCACCACCGACTTCTTCATGCCGATCGTCGACGATCCGTTCGACTTCGGCCGCATCGCCGCTACCAACGCCATCTCCGACGTCTACGCCATGGGTGGCACTCCGATCATGGCGCTAGCCCTGGTCGGCATGCCTGTCAACAAACTGCCGATCGAGGTGATCGGCAAGATCATCAAGGGCGGCGAATCGATCTGCAACGAAGCCGGCATCCCGATTGCCGGCGGCCATACCATCGATTCCGTGGAGCCGATCTACGGCCTAGTGGTCCTGGGCCTGGTGCATCCATCCAAAGTGAAACGCAATGCGGATGCCAAGGCCGGCGACGTGCTGGTGCTGGGCAAGCCGCTGGGCGTGGGCGTGCTGTCCGCAGCGCTGAAAAAAGGCGTCCTCGGCGATGAAGGCTACCAGGCCATGATCGACAACACCACCAAGTTGAACAAGCCGGGCAAGGCCTTGTCCGAACTGCCGGGCGTGCATGCGTTGACCGACGTCACCGGATTTGGCCTGCTTGGCCACCTGCTGGAACTGGCGCGAGGCGCCAAGCTGACCGCCAAGCTGAATATGTCGCAAATACCGCTGCTGCCAGGGGTTGAGAAGCTGGCGCACGACGGTTTCTTCACCGGCGCTTCGGGCCGCAACTGGGATGCTTACGGCAAGGACGTGCTGCTGTCGCCGAACATCACCCAGCCGCAGCATACCCTGCTGACCGACCCGCAGACTTCCGGCGGCCTGCTGGTCTCCTGCGATCCGGCGAGCGTCGACGAAGTACTGGCCCTGTTCCGCAGCCACGGCTTCGAGCATGCCGCCGTCATCGGCGAAATGGCCGCCGGCGAAGCGCGCGTGCAAGTCGCAGCCTGATAACGCTTCGAATGACAGGATGGTTCAAGGCTCTTTTCAGGGATTCAAAAGAGGTTGCTATTTGGCAATTCGCATCCTATGATGGATTCATGCCATCCTCATAAACGTGCGCTATGCAGCTCCATGAGCACCATGCCGTCCCGGTTCGCAAGGGACCACCGCGGCCACAAGACGCGCTAGCCCCCTTCCTGGCTACGGCAAGCTCGTACGAAATGACGAGCGAGGATGATATCGGCGATGCCTTGACCCTCTTGGCGGCGAGCGGCGATGCGATCTCGATGTACGCGGCCGGCAGCCGTGACGCGGTGCTGGGGCGCATCCTGTCGGTCGATCCCGAATTGCCGCATTTCGTGATGGAGTTGAATGAAGGCGGCGTCCTCCAGCCTGGCAAGGTCACTTTTGTCAGCTGGCTGCGTACCGCCAAGCTGCAATTCCGCCTGTCCAACCAGGAATGGAGTCCGGTGCCCGGCAAGCCGCATCTGATTCCAATGACATTCCCGGAGACCTGTGCGGTGCTGGACCGGCGTGCCTCCGAGCGGGTGGAAACGCCGCTGGGCGCCAACTTCATGGCGTCGTTCGTCTTGAACGGCCACACATATGAGCTGCCGATCTACGATTTTTCGCTAGGCGGCATCGGGCTGCGCTGCTCGAAGATCGAAGCGAAGGGTTTGCTCAAGGGCCGCAAGATTCCTGACGTGGTACTGGAGCTGGGGCCGGACATTGAGATTCCCACCGAGCTGGAAGTGCGCTTCACGCGAGGTTTCCGCTCCTTCCTGTTGGGCGAACAGCTTCATATAGGCTGCAAATTCATCAACATGACGCCAGAGGCCACAGCGCAACTCGTCGAGCAGTTGCCGCTTATTTCAGGAAGCGGAAAGTAGGCTCGATGTTCTTTGAATGGAGGAAGTTGACGATGTCTTCCAGCGTCGCGTCCTTCAACAGCAAACCTCCTGGCGTGGCGCTGGCCTCGGGCGCTGGCGGGGACGGCTGAAGCGCGATGCCAACAGGTCGCCGCAATTGGTCAAGCGCTTGCGCAAACGGGGCCGGGCCGATGCTCTCAAGCCCTTCCAGCAAGGCGACCTGCCCCGCTTCCGGCGGCTGCATATCGAGGCCCTCATCGCCCGCAAAGGACGCCCCCATGCCAGGGTGAATGAATGCCGCCCATTTACCGCTCGCCTGGTCCAGGTATGGCGGCAGCGCTGCCGCAGCGGATTCGGCCTCGGAACAAAGCAGCGCCGCAAACTCCTGCGCTTGCGCCTCCGTCACCGGCTTTTCCAGCGAGAGCCAGAGCCCGAAAGCGCCGGCGCCCGAAATGCTCACTGCAGGCGCCGGCAAGCCCAGCTCCGCCTGCAGTGCATTCGCCACCTGGCACAGGCGCTCCCAATGTCCTGCCTCGCCGTCGCCCGCCAGCCGCTTGAACGCAAGGGAAATGCTGCGCGTGCCACCGGCCGGTGGAGCGAGATAGAGCCGGGTCAATTCTGCATTCAGCTTTTGCATCGGAATTCCGCAATCAAACATCAGGGCCGTTATTCTGTCACAGTCAGCGGCGCGCTGACCGGAGTCTGGTGCAGGATCACGCGGCTGTAGGTATCCTGCACGCCCGCCCGGTCGCGCAAGGTGTCGATCAGGCGCAGCAAGTGGGCCTGGTCTTTGCAGGCCACACGAAGCAAGCCATCGTAATTCCCGGTCAGCAGCGCCACTTCCAGCACGCCGGGGATGGTTTTGACGATTTCCTCGAACTCGTGGGTATTGGTGCCCGACTTCAGCTTGACGTCGATATAGGCTTGCAGGTGCAGGCCGAGCGCCGCGTGGTCGAGGCGAGCCTCGAATCCGAGAATGGCGCCGTCGGCCACCAAGCGCCGCACGCGGTCCGCCACCGTGTTCGCACTGAGGCTTACGCGCTCGCCCAGATCCTTAAAACTTATCCTCGCATCATCGCGCAAAAGTCCGATTATTTCTCGATCAATCTTATCCATATCCGATTTATCCTCGCCATGACCACCATTTTATCAGCAGAAAGTGCGAAAACATCGCAAATTGCTG
The DNA here is from genome assembly GCF_049913255.1 of Pseudoduganella sp. R-43. Taxonomy (NCBI): domain Bacteria; kingdom Pseudomonadati; phylum Pseudomonadota; class Betaproteobacteria; order Burkholderiales; family Oxalobacteraceae; genus Pseudoduganella; species Pseudoduganella sp. R-43. The sequence continues at coordinate 2,819,900 of NZ_CP183988.1, read as the reverse complement.
TTGAGATTTTTTCTTGACAAGGTCAAATCCGGTGCCTTACATTGGTCGACATGACCTCGCATTTGCACATTTCTGCACACCTGCCAGGCGCCCTACTACCAGGCGCGCTACTACTGGCACGCGCCTGATTTCCCCCTGCAGTACCCCACGTCGGCCTCCCTCGCGCCACGTCCCGGTTTCCCAAAATTTGAAAAACACAGGAGTATCACCATGATGTTGAAGAACCCTGCCGCCAAATATCGTCCATACCCAACCGTCGGCTTGAGCGACCGCACCTGGCCGAACGCCGTCATCGCCAAGCCGCCGATCTGGATGAGCACCGACCTGCGCGACGGCAACCAGGCGCTGATCGAGCCGATGAGCGTGGAAAAGAAAATCAAGTTCTTCGAGTTGTTGATCAAGGTGGGCCTGAAGGAAATCGAAGTGGGCTTCCCTTCCGCCTCGCAAACCGATTTCGATTTCGTGCGCAAGCTGATCGAGGAAAACCGCATTCCGGACGACGTCACCATCATCGTGCTGACCCAGGCGCGCGAAGAACTGATTCGCCGCACCGTTGAATCGTGCATTGGCGCCAAGCGCGCCATCGTGCACATGTATAACTCCACCGCACCGGTATTCCGCAAAGTGGTGTTCGGCGCCAGCCGCGAAGAAATCACCAAGATCGCCACGGACGGCACCAGGCTGGTGAAACAACTGCTGGCCCAGCATCCTGAAACCGACTGGACTTACGAATACACGCCCGAGTCCTTCTCCACCACCGAGCTGGATTTCGCCAAGCACATCGTCGATGCAGTCTCCGCCATCTGGCAGCCGACTCCGGACAGGAAAATGATCGTCAACTTGCCGGCCACCGTCGAATGCTCGACGCCGAACGTGTACGCCGACCAGATCGAATGGATGTCGCGCAAGCTGGAGCGCCGCGATTCCATCATCATCTCGGTACACCCGCATAACGACCGCGGCACCGGCATCGCTGCCGCTGAATTTGCCGTCATGGCCGGCGCCGAGCGCGTCGAAGGCTGCCTGTTCGGCAACGGCGAACGCACCGGCAACGTCGACCTGGTGACCCTGGCGTTGAACCTCTACACCCAGGGCGTGCATCCTGGCCTGGACTTCTCCGACATCGACTCCGTGCGCAAAGTGGTCGAGGAGTGCAACCAGCTGCCGGTACATCCGCGCCATCCATACGTGGGCGACCTGGTGTTCACCGCCTTCTCCGGTTCGCACCAGGACGCGATCAAGAAGGGCTTCGCCAAGCAACAGGAAGGCGCGCCGTGGGAGATCCCATACCTGCCGATCGACCCGCAAGACCTGGGCCGCAGCTACGACGCCGTCATCCGCGTCAACAGCCAGTCCGGCAAGGGCGGCATGGCCTACCTGCTGGAACAGGATTACGGCCTCGAATTGCCGCGCCGCCTGCAGATCGAATTCAGCCGCGCAGTGCAGAAAGTGGCCGACCAGACCGGCCTGGAAATCACCTCCGAAGGCATCTACCAGATCTTCGAAAGCGAGTACCTGGCCCAGGGCACGCCATACGCCTACGTATCGCACAAGATGGTGGAGGACAGTTCCAGCGACGAGCCGGTGCAGATCGACATCGGCCTGCTGCACAACAAGGCGTCAATGTCCCTGCAAGGCGGCGGCAACGGCCCGATCGACGCTTTCGTCGACGCGCTCGGCCTGGACGTCACGCTGATGGACTACCACGAGCACGCCATCGGCCACGGCGCCAACGCCAAGGCAGCCTGCTATGTCGAACTGCGCCTGGACGGCGGCCCTACCCTGTTCGGCGCGGGCATCGACAGCAATATCGTCACCGCCTCGTTCAAGGCCGTGCTCAGCGCCATCAACCGCCAGATCGCGCTGAAGGCCGAGGCCTCGGCTAGCATCGCACAAGCCGAAGCTTAAGCGCTTTTTCATTCGGGGACGGCTTGCGCGCCGCCCCCGAATTTATCTCCTTTTGGCAAGTATTTATACTGGTAAATCGTTTTCCACGCCGCCGGAAGGAGCAGTCATGCGCATTGCCAACCTGAAGATCGGGACCCGCCTGGGCTTGTGTTTCGCGATTGTCTTCGCCTTGATGGCCATGCTGATTGCCGTAGCCAGCCTGCGCCTCTCCAGTATCGGCGAGCTGAGTTCCACCATCATCGACAAGGACTGGGCGAAGGCAGATGCGGCCGCCACCGTTGCCGCCACCACCCGCGCAAATTCGGCGCTGGTGCTGCAACTGCTGCTGGTGACCGATGCCGCGCAAGCGGCGGAACTGCGCAAGCAGGTCGACAGGAACAAGGCCACCATCACAGCCGCCCTGTCCACGCTCGACAAGCTGGTCTACCGGCCCGCCGGACGCGAACTGCTGGCGCAAGTGGGCAGCGAGCGCAGCGCCTATGTGCAATCGTTTACCGGCGTGCTCAATCTGCTCGCGGAAGGCCAGCGCGAACAGGCGACGCAGCGCGCACTATCGGACACCATGCCGCGCCTGGCCAGGCTGCAGGCCACCGTGGAAAAACTCGCCGACCTGCAGGACGGCATCGTCACCGCCAACGGCGCCGAGATCAAGCAGCACATCAGCTCCGCCCAGGTCATGATGGTCGCGCTGGGCGTGGCGGCGCTGGTGCTGGGCGTTGCGTGCGCATACTGGGTTACCCGTTCGATTACGCGTCCGATCAACTATGCCCTGCAGGTGGCGCGCACCGTCGCATCCGGCGATTTGACCAGCCATATCAAGGCCCATTCGCAGGACGAAGCCGGGCAGCTGCTGCAAGCCCTGCGCGAGATGAACGATGCACTGTCGCAGATCGTCGGCCAGGTGCGCAATGGCACGGTCGCCATTGCCTCGGCCTCCGGCCAAATCGCCACCGGCAATATGGACCTGTCGGCGCGCACCGAGAACCAGGCGTCCGCGCTGGAAGAAACCGCGTCATCAATGGAAGAACTGACGTCGACCGTCAAGGCCAATGCCGACAATGCACGCGAAGCGGACAAGCTGGCCAGCTCCGCCTCGACCATCGCCCAGCGCGGCGGCGAAGTGGTGTCCCAGGTCGTGACGACCATGGGCTCGATCAACGATTCCTCGCGCAAGGTGGTGGACATTATCGCAGTGATCGACGGCATCGCCTTCCAGACCAATATCCTGGCCCTGAATGCCGCGGTGGAGGCGGCGCGCGCCGGCGAGCAAGGCCGCGGCTTCGCCGTGGTCGCCAGCGAGGTGCGCAACCTGGCAGCCCGCTCGGCCAGCGCCGCCAAAGAGATCAAGGAACTGATTTCCAGCTCGGTCGAGCAGGTCGATGCCGGCGCCAGGCTGGTGGCGCAGGCGGGCGCCACGATGGAAGAAGTGGTGTCGGCCGTGCAGCGCGTCACCGGCATCGTCGCCGAGATCTCCCTGGCCACGCGCGAGCAGACCGACGGCATCGAGCAGATGAACATGGCCATCATGCAGATGGACCAGACCACGCAGCAGAATGCCGCATTGGTGGAGCAAGCTGCGGCCGCCGCCGCGGCCATGAGCGACCAGGCCGTCGGGCTGGAGAACCTGGTCAGCCAATTCCGCCTGTCCGGGGAAGCTGGCCAGCAACGCCAGCGCCCGGCCCTGCCGGCGCAGGCGCGCAACACGCCGCGCCTGGCCAATTCGCGCGACACATAAATCATTTCCGCATGGAAAGCGGCTGATGTATAATCGTGTACTTATAAACTGAGCAACAGCGAAATCACGCCAACAAGGGCCCAGAAGCGGCCTGTGAGTTCACAATAAGTTGCTCAGGCATATGCCCGAAGTAGCGTGCTTGGCGCTGCGAACCGCCTCGGGCAAGTCATCAGCTTTGCCTCGAAATCAGCCATAATGCAGACGTTGTCCGTATTCTGAATGCGGTTGTGTCAGCTCGATTATTACGAATGATTTATAAAAATGAAACTGTCTCTTAATATCTTTCAAAAAGTCCTGATCACCCTGCTCGTGGTAACCCTCGTGCCACTGTTTGCCCTTTGGTACCTGGGCAATTCTTCCGCCGAACAGGAATTGACCACGAAAATTTCGGAAAACCTGATCGCCACCACGGACACCGTGGCCACTGGCGTTAACGGTTGGGACGACACCAATATGCGCGCCATGCGCCAGGCCGCCCGCCTGGACGACGTCATTTCCATGAACACCGGCCGCCAGACCCCGGTCCTGATGGCAACCGCCGCGTCCTACGAATGGGTGTACCTGATCCACACCCTGGACACCACCGGCAAGGACGTGGCACGCAGCGACGGCAGCGCCATGCTCGACTACGGCGACCGCTCGTACTTCAAAGCCATCATGTCCGGCAAGAACGAAGGCCGCCTGGTGGCCATCGGCAAGACCAGCGGCAAGCCATCGCTGAACATCGGCGTCCCGATCCGCAATGAAAACCGCACCATCGTCGGCGTGTTCGCGATGGCGATGGACCTGGGCGTGGTATCGCGCACCGTCACCGACATCCGCATCGGCGAAACCGGCCACGCCATCCTGCTGGACGGCGACAAGAAAGTCATCGCCCACGGCGATGCGAGCAAGATCAAATCCGCACTGCAAGACTTCAGCAAGCACCCTGCCCTGCAAGTGGAAGGCATCACCGACGAGCCAAAAGTCTATATGGACGGTGACGTGAAGATGGTGGGCTTCGTGCGCAACCTGCCGCAAGGCTGGACCGTGCTGGTTGAACAGCGCTACGACGAAGCCTATGCTGCCATGACCAAGATGCGCAGCGAAGCGCGCCTGCTGATCATCATCGTTATCGTCCTGGTTGGCGCCCTGGCGTTCGTGCTGGGCAAGCAACTGACCCGCCCGATCAACCACCTGACCGACATCGCCGAGAAGCTCAGCAAGGGCCAGCTCGACGTGACCATTCCACAGACCAGCCGCGGCGACGAAATCGGTTCGCTGGCGCGTGCTGTGGAACGCCTGGGCGTGAGTATCCAGATGGCGATGGATCGCCTGCGTAAGAAATAATTGATAAAGGCGAACTGATATGGCACAGCCAGAGTTCACTCCCTTCGTAGAGCTGCTCGACAAGATCGCCGGCTTCTGCGCCCAGGGCGACACCGCGACCATCATGCTGGTCAGCGATGACAACCGCATGGCGCAGATCCATCTCGACAACGGACGCATCGTGTTCGTCCTGTGCCGCGGCCGCCGCGGCCGTGACGGCCTGGACATCCTGCGCACCATCCAGCGCGCACGGATGAGCATGGACCGTCCGAGCGTGGGCAATAACGAGCCTCTGCCATGGTCGACCGAAGCGATTCTCGACTACCTGTACGGCAGCATCACTGAACTGCCGGAAGGCAGCTCCCCGGCGTCCACCCTGCTGGCCGGCGTCGCACGCCGCCCGGCAGCAGCACCGGAAGCGGCCCCCGCCAGCAAGCCTGCCGGCAAGCCGGCACTGACGGAAGCGCAGCGCAGCATCTTCGAAAACACCCTGGCCACCTACATTGGTCCGATGGCAGCGATCGTCTGCGGGGACTATTTCGACGAGATCACCGACGTGCGCCTGCTGGCATTGAAACTGGCCGGCGAGATTCCTAACGCCGACCAGGCAGCCAAGTTCAAGGCAGAGATCGTCCAGGCCCTCGGCATCCGCCTGTAACTCGCAACTAAAAAGTCGGGGTCAGGTCTGGCAATCCGCCACAAAAGGCACATGCGTGCCTTTTGTGGCGGATTGCCAGACCTGACCCCGACTTTTATTTTGCGAGGCGGATGCCGGTGAATTGCCAGCGTGCACTGGCGGGGAAGAAGTTGCGGTAGCTGGGGCGGGCGTGGCCTGGCGGGGTCGCCACGCTGGAGCCGCGCAGTACGTATTGGTTGACCATGAACTTGCCGTTGTATTCGCCAATGGCGCCTTCGGCCGGGCGGAAGCCGGGGTATGGGGCGTAGCTGCTGCTGGTCCATTGCCAGCAATGGTCGAACATTTGCGTGAGTGCGCCGGCGCCGGCTGCGTGCTCCCATTCCGCTTCGGTCGGCAGGCGGGCGCCGGACCAGTGGGCATAGGCGTCGACCTCGAACAGGGAGATGTGGCTTGCCGGCGCCCCCATCTCCAGCGGCTGTTGGCCATGCAGGGTGTAGGCGGTCCAGCCTGCGCTCCCCTCCCCGCGCCGCCAGTACAACGGGGCTTCGATGCCTTGGGCGCGAATCCAGTCCCAGCCTTCCGCCAGCCACAGGCTCGGGTCGCGGTAGCCGCCGGCCTCGATGAAGGCGAGGTATTCCGCGTTGCTCACCAGGCGCGTGGATAGTTCGAACGGGGCGATGAAGACCTTGTGGCGCGGCAGCTCATTGTCGAAACAGAAGCCGTCGCCATGATGGCCTATTTCCTGTACGCCGCCTTCGAAGCGGTGCCAGGACAGGGCTGTAGCAGCGGGCGCGGCCGGCCCCGGGCCGGGCAGGTAGGCTGGCGCCATCGGATTCTGCGCCAGCAGGTGCTTGAGGTCGGTGAGGATCAGTTCCTGGTGCTGCTGTTCGTGCTGCAGTCCAAGCGTCAGCAGCGCGGCGAGGCGGGAATCCGTGGCCGCGAGCCGCGTTGCCAGCAACGCGATCCGGGCGTCGACATTGGCGCGATAGGCGCGCACTTCGGCCATCGAGGGCCGCGTCAGCAGGCCGCGATGCGGCCGTGGGTGTTTGTCGCCGACGCCATTGTAGTAAGAGTTGAACAGTACCCTGAACGCCGGGTGGAAAGGCTGGAAGCCGGGCTCGAAGCGTTCCAGGATAAAGGTCTCGAAAAACCATGTGGTATGCGCCAGGTGCCATTTGACCGGACTGGCATCGGGCATCGACTGCGCGCCGCAATCCTCGTCGGACAGCGGCGCGGCCAGCGCCATGGTTGCCGCGCGCACTTGCGCGTAGCGTTCGGTCCAGGGGCTGGCGTCACGCATATGCCGCCGCGGCGTGCATCACTGCGAACCAGTGGGCATCGTCCGTCCAGGTGCCGTCGACGCGGAAGCCGGCCTCCCACAGCAGGCTGCGGAAGCCTTCCAGCGTGTATTTGTAGCTGTTCTCCGTATGAATCCTCTCGCCCTGGGCGAAACTGCGCTCGCCGCCGCACCAGTGCACGCTCAATGCGCAGCGCGCTTCCAGGTGCATTTCAATGCGGCTTTCCGCGTCATTGAAGAAGGCCACGTGGCGCCACTGCGCCGGATCAAAGTCTGCGCCGGCGAGATGGTTCAGGTGGCGCAGCAGGTTCATGTTGAAGGCGGCGGTGACGCCTATCGCGTCGTCATAGGCCGCGTCCAGCACCGCCGGGTCCTTGACCAAGTCCACGCCGATCAGCAGACCGCCGTCCGCGCCCACGTTCTCGCGCACCTGGCGCAGGAAGGTTACCGCATCGTGGGGCGTGAAGTTGCCGATCGATGAACCGGGATAGAAGAACTGGCGCCGCGCTGCCGGCAACGACGGCGGCAAGATTAAGGGCTGCGACAGGTCCATCACCAGCGGCGTGATCTCGATGGCGGGAAAGCGCTGGCGCAGTTGCGCGGCGGCCTGCTGCAGGAATTCGCCGGCGATGTCGACCGGCACGTATTGGCTTGGCTGCAATAAGGGGAACAGGCTGGCAGCCTTGGCGCAATTGCCGGCGCCCAGGTCGACCAGCGTCATGCCGGGTCCGATGCGTGCTGCCATGTCGGCGCCGTGGCGGGCGAAGATCGCTGCTTCGGTACGGGTCGGATAGTACTCGGGCAATTCGCAGATGGCTTCGAACAGGTGCGAACCGAGGCTGTCGTAGAAGTATTTGGGCGAGGTGGAAGCTTGCGGCGCCAGCAGCCCTGCGCTGATCTCTGCAATGGTTGCGGCATCGCCGTGGGCGGTTCTGGGGGACAACACACTGCTCGTTTCCGGTGCGACCACGCGGATCGCAGCCGTGCGTGACAAGGTCATGGCTCAGGCTCCAGGGACATTTTTGCTATCATAGCTGAATATCCAAGACCAGGTACCGGACCCTCGCCCGAGGCGTGCGGCTCGTCATTAACATAAAAAAGGATCTTCCATGTCCCTGTTTTCCCTCCGCACCATTCAATCGGCCCTGTTTGCAGCCGGTGTGCTCTTCGCCGCTGCCGCCGCCCAAGCCCAGCAAGTCCTGCGCGTTTCCGCGATTCCTGATGAAGCGCCAACCGAGCTGCAGCGTAAATTCAAGCCCCTCGGCGAATACCTCGAGAAGAAACTGGCGATGAAAGTGGAATTCACCCCGGTGACCGACTACGCCGCTTCGGTGGAAGGCCTGGTGAACGGCAAACTGGACATGGTCTGGTTCGGCGGCTTCACCTTCGTGCAGGCCAACCACATGAGCAAGGGCAAGGTCGTGCCGCTGGTGCAGCGTGTGGAAGATGAAAAATTCCGCTCCGTCTTCGTGACCACCAACAAGTCGATCAACTCGCTGGCCGACCTGAAAGGCAAGACCCTGAGCTTCGGCTCCGAGTCCTCGACTTCCGGCCACCTGATGCCGCGCTCCTTCCTGCTGGCGGCCAAGATCGACCCGGACACCGACCTGAAACGCATTTCCTTCTCCGGTGCGCACGATGCAACCGTGGCAGCCGTTGCCGGCGGCAAGGTCGATGCCGGCGCACTGAATATCTCGGTGTGGGAAAAGCTGAACGAACAGAAGAAAGTCGACCCATCCGTGGTGCGCGTGTTCTACACCACCCCGGCCTACTACGACTACAACTGGACCGTCCGCTCCGACATGCCGGAAGCGCTGAAAAAGAAGATCACCGACGCCTTCCTGGCGCTGGACAGCGCCAAGCCTGAAGACAAGGCGATCCTGGACCTGCAGCGCGCGTCGAAGTTCATCCCGACCAAGGCTGCCAACTACACCAATATCGAAGCGGCAGCCAAGAACGCCGGCCTGCTGAAGTAATCAATGTCTTCTGCCTGGTACGAACTGCAAGGCCTCTCGGTCCGCCATATCGGCGGTTCGCGCGGCCTTGCGCTGCAAGACATCTCGCTGAACTTCGAGCCTGGCGAACAGGTGGCGCTGATCGGTCCTTCGGGCGCCGGCAAGACCACCCTGCTCTCCACCCTGGCTTGCTCGCATCGCCCCGATAGCGGCGCTTTCAAGGCCTTTGGCACCGATCCCTGGCTTCTGACGGACGCCGGGCGCCACGCCATGCGGGCACGCCTTTTCCTGGCGCCGCAAACGCCGCCGCTGCCGCCGCGCCAGCGCGTGGTGACGGCTGTGCTGGCGGCACGCCTGCCGAAGTGGAGCCTGGGCCAGGCGCTGCTGTCGCTGTTTAAGCCCTCCGATCCGGAGGCGGCCTACCGCGCGCTGGCGCGCTTCAACCTTGGCGACAAGCTGTATTCGCGCGTCGACCGCCTGTCCGGCGGCGAGCGCCAGCGCTGCGGCCTGGCACGCCTGCTGCTGTCGTCAGCGCAGGCGCTGCTGGTCGACGAGCCGCTGTCCGCGCTCGATCCGGCGCTGTCGCAACTGACGCTGAACACCTTGCAGCAGGAAGCGCGCGAGCGCAACGCGCTGCTGGTGTGCAGCCTGCACCAGGTCGACCTGGCGCTGGCCTATTTCCCGCGCATCGTGGCATTGAAAAACGGCCGCGTCGGCTTCGACTTGCCGCGCGAGCAAGTCACGCAAGCCATGATCGATGAGCTCTATCTCGGCGAACTGCCGCCAGCGAATTCGCCGCAACCGGAAGAAATGGCAGCCAAGCTGGCCGTTGGGGCCTGCCTGTAAGCGATGCATAACGTTCCTGCCGTTCCCCTTTCGCCCCACCATCCCGATCCAGCGTGGCGCCAGCGCCTGGCGGCTATTGCTGTCGGCATCGTGCTGCTCTGGCCGCTGGTGGTGGCGACAGAGTTCTACCCGTGGACGCTGTTCGACCTGCAAAGCCTGCAGGCCACCTGGCGCTTCCTGTCCGATTTCCTGAAGCCGGCGCATGACGCGGAATTCCTTGCCATGGTGGCGCGCGAAGCATGGAAGACGGTGGCCATTGCCACCTGTGGCCTGACGCTCGCGCTGCTCGGCGCGATCCCTGCAACGCTGATCGTCACCGAGCGCTTGTCGATCTCGCGCATCGGCACCGGCCGTATCGCTGCTTTCCCGCGCGCCGTGCGCCAGCTGGTGCGCTGGCTGCTGGTCCTGCTGCGCAGCGTGCCGGAGCTGGTGTGGGCGCTGCTGTTCGTGCGCATCTTCAGCCTGGGGCCGACCGCCGGCGTGCTGGCCATCGCCTTGACCTATGCCGGCATGCTGGGCAAGGTGTACGCCGAAATCCTGGAATCGACCGACCATCACGCCAGCGAAGTCCTGCTGCAAAACGGCAGCGGGCGGCTGGCAGCCCTGCTGTACGGTGCACTGCCGGAGGCGGCTTCCGAACTCGTTTCCTATACGGTTTATCGCTGGGAGTGCGCGATTCGCGGCTCGGTGATCATGGGTTTTGTCGGCGCTGGCGGCCTGGGGCAGCGAATGGACGAATCGACCAAGATGCTGGCCGGCGGTGAAGTGGCCACCATGCTGATCGTGTTCGTGCTGCTGGTTGCCGCGGCCGACCTGGTGTCCAAGTTCTTGCGCAGGAGGCTGGGATGAGCCATATGCCCGCACCGCCTGCACGCAACTGGTCCGGCTGGCTGTTTGCCGCCGCGCTCATGGCGCTGGTCATCGCCAGCTTCGCCACGCTGTCGCTCAAGCTGGGCGACCTGTTCACCATTGAAGCCATGCGCAGCATGGGCGAATTCCTGGCCGGCTTCGCCCCGCCGGAGATGGCCAGCGGCTTCCTGCGCAAGACCGGCATCGCGACCATGGAAACGCTGGCCATGTCGGCGCTCGGCACCTTGCTGGCGGTTGCTGGCGGGCTGTTGCTGGCAATTCCCGGCGCTGGGCGCTTTGGGCGTGCGCCGCGTGCGCTGGTGCGCGGCATGCTGAACGTACTGCGTTCCATCCCAGAACTGGTGTGGGCGTCGATCCTGCTCGTGGCGGCGGGCCTTGGGCCATTCGCCGGCACCATGGCGCTGGCCGCGCACACCGCCGGCGTATTGGGCCGCCTGTTCGCCGATGCGCTGGAAAATGCCCCGCCGCTGCCGGAACAAAGCCTGCGCCTGAACGGCGCCAGCCCGATGGCGGCCTTCTTCTACGCTACGCTGCCGCAAACCTTGCCGCAGATGCTGTCCTACACGCTCTATCGGTGGGAGAACAATATTCGTGCCGCGGCAGTGCTGGGCGTGGTGGGCGCCGGAGGCCTGGGGCAAATGCTCAAGTATCACCTGTCCCTGTTCCAGATGGAACGCGCCGCCACCGTGATCCTGGCCATGCTGCTGCTGGTGGCCGTGGTCGATGCCCTGAGTTTTGCGCTGCGCCGTTCCCTGACCCGCTAAATCATGCTCCAGTTAAAGAACCTGACCAAGAGTTACTCGAACGAACGGCGCGTCCTCGATCGCCTGAGCTGGACTTTCGAGCCCGGCGAATTCATCGCCATCATGGGCGACTCCGGCGTCGGCAAATCAACGTTGCTGAACCTGATCGCCGGCCTTGACCAGCCCGACCCAAGCGAGGAGCCGGCGATCATCGTCGATGGCACGCCCCTCGCCTCGCTCGACGACGACGCGGCCACGCGCCTGCGCCGGGCGCGCATGGGTTTCATCTTCCAGGCTTTCCATGTGCTGCCCCACCTGACCTTGCAGCAAAACGTGGCCCTGCCACTGCTGCTGAACGGCATGCCGCATGGGCGCGAGCGCGAGATGCTCGACGCCGTTGGCCTCGGCGGCCGCGGCCACGACTACCCCCATCAACTTTCCGGCGGTGAAATGCAACGGGTTGCAATAGCTCGTGCCCTGGTGCACCGCCCGGCCCTTGTGCTGGCGGACGAACCGACCGGCAACCTCGATCCAGACACGGCAAATTCCATACTGCAACTGTTGCACCAGGAACTTAAATCCAGCGGAGCAACGACCATCATGGTGACGCATTCGCCGGCCGCCGCTGCGCGCGCCGACAAAGTTCTGCGCCTCACTAAAAATGGACTCAAAGTTACAACAGTCGTCAACCCTGCCACGCAATAAAACTCATTATTTTTCTCACAAATTCTTGGCTTTTTTGGTAAGCGGAGTATTATTTAATTAACTTGCTTCGTTATCAATACAAGATGCAAGCCTGCTTTTTCTATCCACGTAGTTAACAACGTCAAGGAGGAGCAAATGAGCGTCAGGCAGAAGAAACTCGAACTAATCGAGGCAATGAACAGGGCGCGCGCGCTGGAGCCATCCAGTTTCGTACCAAATAAACTGCTCGACACGCTAATCGAGAAGATGCACCTGAAGAATGATGCGGAACTCTGCAGGGTGCTGGAAGTGCAACCGCCCATTATCAGCAAGATCCGTCACCGCAAGCTCGCAGTCGGGGCCACCATCCTGCTGCGCATGCATGAGAAATCCGAGCTCTCTATCCGTGAGCTCAAAGAGCTGTCGAATGCCTCAGTACACTGAGCTCGGTCCACACTGAGATAGATGCCAGGCGCCGGCATCGCATTCACCGGCGCCATTTCAGGCTGTTCTACAACCTTTCCCGCAAGCGCTTCAACGCCGCCCTAAACGTCGCCGGCCTGTTGAACGCGCGAGCCAGCACCAGCGCCCCCTGTATCCCGCCCACGACTTCTTCCGCCAGCGCCGTGGCCTCTTTGCCTTTACGCCCGCTGCGCACCAGCGCTGCCGCCAGCGCCTCGATCCACTCTTCGAAGTAGTCGCGCACAGCTTCGGCAAAGCGGTCGCGCTCATTGCCAAGCGCGAACACGCCCACCAGGCACACGCGTTGTCCGGACAGGAAATAGCGCTCCACCTCCGCAAACATGGCGGCGATGCCCTGCCCTGCATCTGCGCTCTCGAGCAGCGGTTCGAAGACGTGCAGGCGGAACCACTGGTCGATTTCCTCCAGCACGGCCGCGGCCATCTCGTCCTTCCCACCTGGGAAGAAGTGATAGATGCTGCCCTTGCCCAGCTTCGTCCCCTCGGTGATGCGGGACAGGCTGGAGCCTTCAAAGCCATAGGTGCGGAACACTTCCGCCACCAGGGGGATGACGTCTTCCCGTTCTGCGACAACGCGTGCCATGCTTACAGCCCCAACTCGGTCAGGCCGGGATGATCGTCAGGCCTCGGCCCGCTGCGATCCCAGAAGAACTTGCGTTCTTCAGGCTTGATCGGGTGCTCGTTGATGCTGGCGTGGCGGTGGTGCATCAAGCCGTTTTCGTCGAACTCCCAGTTTTCATTGCCGTAGGCGCGGTACCACTGGCCCGAGTCATCATGGTATTCGTAGGCAAAGCGCACGCCGATGCGGTTGCCGTCATGGGCCCACAATTCCTTGATCAGGCGGTATTCCAGTTCGCTCGCCCACTTGCGTTTCAGCAGGGCGACAATGGCGGCGCGGCCTTGCGCGAACTCGCTGCGATTGCGCCACCAGCTGTCTTCCGTATAGGCGAGGGAGACCTTTTCCGGGTCGCGGGTATTCCAGCCGTTTTCGGCCAGGCGGACTTTTTCGATGGCGCTTTCGCGGGTGAAGGGTGGTACAGGTGGTCGGACCGACATGGTTTTATCCTTTCAAATGTACCGATCGGATCACAATTTACCGATCGGTACAGAAAGAATAGCACGTTTTTTCAAACGTTGTAGTGGCGGGCGTAGCGGCCGTCCAGGTTCGCCAGCGGCATCATCACGAACAGGTCGGCGCTTTCGAAATCAGGATCCCAGGCCGGTGCGCCGCAAATCCAGGCGCCGGAGCGCAGGTAGCCTTTCAGCAGGGCCGGCACCTGGGCCGCGCGTGCCGACTCCACCTTCTCCACCGGAAAAGGCAGGTGCGGCGTGACGCGGTATTCCATTGGCGCCATGTGCTTCTCGCGCAGTTGCTGGTACACGGCAACTGCATTGTGGCCGCCGTCGGCGAGGCTGATGCTGGCGCAGCCGATCAGGTATTCGCACTGGTGGCGGCGCATGTATTCGGCCAGGCCGGACCACAGCAGCATGATCACGCTGCCGCCACGGTAATCCGGGTGGATGCAGGCGCGGCCAGCTTCTACAATGCGGCTGCGCAGGTGCTTCAGGCGACCGAGGTCGAACTCGTTTTCGGAGTAGTGGCGGCCCAGTTTGCGGGCGCCGGCGGGGTTCAGCAGGCGGTAGGTGCCTACTACTTTCAGGGTGGCGGTGTCGCGCACGATCAGGTGGTCGCAGGCGGCGTCGAATTCGTCGCAATCCAGGCCATCCGGCGTCGCCAGGGCGGTCAGGCCCTGGTTTTCGATGAAGACTTTATAGCGCAGGCGTTGGACTTCGCGCACCTCTTCCGGGGTGGCTGCCATGCTCAATGCCAGTCGCGGGGTGGAAACCCGCTGTTCGGCGGTAGCAATCGTCGTAGTTTGCATGCTTCGTCCTTTCTGTAGTGACGAAGCCAGTTTGCTGCGCTATTGCTGCACGAACATGACAACTCCATGTCAGTAATATGACATCAAGCCTTCTTCGGACGGCCGGTCTTCAGCTGCGGCAGGGAGGCCAGGACTTCCCTGAGCGTGGCCATGTCCAGGCGGCTGATCAGGGCGACGCCAATGCGCAACAGCTCGGATTTTTTGACTTCCACGCCGTTTTTCAGGCAGGTCTTCTTGACCTGGCCCAGCACCGCGTATTCGGATTCCGGCATGGTGAAGCTGTCGCGCACCAGTTTTTCCTTGTGCTGCTTGGCTGGTTTTTCGGCCTTGGCTACTTTGGCCGGCTTGGCGGCTGGCGCCGGGGCTGGAGCGGGCTTGAGGGCGGCTGCGCGCTTCACGGCAGGCTTGGCGGCAGCCTTCGAGGCCGGTTTGGCGGCGGCGGGCTTGGTTGCCGCCGGCCTGGTTGCAGCCTTGACTGGCGCCGGCTTGGCGGCTGCGGCGGCCTTCGCGGCGGCTGGCGCGCGCTTGGCGGCGGGTTTGGCCGTGGTCCTGATTGCCGGCTTGGCGGCAGGGGCTTTCGCTTTGGTTGCGTTCATGGATACTCCATTATTGAATAATATAAACAGTATATACGATTATTACGCAACGGCACGAACACTGAAGTCAACCCCGATTTCATCCCAGAACTCCTGCTCCTTCTCCATCCAGTAGGACAGGGTCGGATGGCTGGTAACGCAGTCGCGCTTCAATTCCAGGTCAATGCGGTTCTTCATGCGCAAGCGCACGGCGCGATCGTCGACTTCGATGCGGCAGTGCATGAACACGATGGCCAGGCGCAAAGCCACGACAGCCTTGGCGAAATCGCTGTCGGTCAGGTGCTCGCTGACCTTGCGCAGGTTGCCCTTCTGGGCCAGGACCAGGCGCCCCATCAGCTTTTGCTCGCGGGTAGTGAAGCCCGGCAAGTCGGCGTTCTCGATCATGTAGGCCGAGTGCTTGTGGTAGCCGGTTTGCGATACCACCAGCCCTACTTCGTGCAACTGGGCGCCCCAGGACAGGTGGCGCAGCAAGGCATCGCTGGCGGGCTTCATCTGCTGGAAGAGGATGGTTGCCGCCTCCGACACGCGAACGCCGCGTTCCGATTCGATATGGAAGCGCGCCAGGAACTCGCCTACCGATTCGTCGCGCCGGTCGCGGCGGGTCGAGCGCAGGTACAGGTCCCACATCACCCCCATGCGCAGGCCGGCATCGATCGGCTCCAGCTTTTCGATGCCCAGCTCCTGCACTACCGCAATCAGGATTGCCAGCCCGCCGATGACGGTGCTGGCGCGGTCCGGCCGCAGGCCCGGCATGTCGATCTTCGACACCTGGCCGAATTCAATGAAGCGCTTGCGCACTGCATTCAGGGCGGCCAGGGTGATGCCCTCGCCCAGTTTGTTCTTTTCGATGATCTCGCCGATGGCGCGGATGGTGCCGGAGGAGCCATAAGCCCGCTTCCAGTACTCCGGATGATAAGGCGGTGCGCCATCCTCGAAATGCGAGCGCGCCGACAGCACGGCTGCTTCGAAGGAGCGCGCATCGACGCGGCCGCCGACGAAGAAGGACAGGCTCTGCTTGACGCTGCCCACGCTGAACGACTCCACGCGCTCGATATCGAGCCCGCGGCCGAGAATGAGTTCGGTCGAACCGCCGCCGATGTCCACCACCAGCCGGCTCTCGTTCGGCTGGCCCAGCGCATTGGCCACGCCCATGTAGATCAGCCGCCCCTCCTCCTCGCCGGAAATGATCTCGATCGGGTAGCCGATGGCCTGCTCCAGCTGCGGCAGGAAATCCGCTGCATTGCGCGCCTGGCGCAGGATGGCGGTTGCAACCACGCGCACGCCGTCGAACTGGTAGGCGGCAAGCGCCACGCGGAAGTTCTTCAGGCAGATCAGCGCCCGCTGCAGGGCTTCGTCGGTGAGGTTGCCGGCGGCATCCAGGCCGGCGGCTAGGCGGATCGGTTCGCGCATGCTGTTAAGCACGCGGATCTTGCCTCCATCGTGCTGGCCGATGGAGAGTCGAAAACTGTTGGAGCCCAGGTCCACTGCGGCGTACATCGAGGAATCCATTTATATCGTTTATAACGAAAATGGTAGCACAGTACGCCGTCAGTGTTACGCTGTCATGACAATGCCTCCAGGGATTGCGGTTCCGGCGGCTGCGCCACCTGGTTTTCGCCGCGCAGTTTCGCCGCCTGCAATGCTTCGTCGGCGCGCTTGAACAGGCTGACCGTGCTGTCGTCGGCACGGATGGTGGTGACGCCCATGCTGGCGGTCAGCTTGATAATCGCACGCTCGGTCTTTACCGGCGTCGCCTCGATGGCGCGGCGGATGCGCTCGGCCACCAGCATGGCGGCCTCCTGCTCGGTACGCGGCAGCTGGATGGCGAATTCGGCGCCGCCCAGGCGGCCCATCAGGTCCGAATCGCGCAATTGCTTCTTGCAGGTCTCCACCATGGATTTCAGGGCAGCGTCGCCCGCCGCGTGGCCGTAGCTGTCGTTGACGCGCTTGAACTGGTCCAGCGCCAGGATGATCATGGCAGTCGGCTGGCCGGGGCGGCGCGCCAGCGCCATCCACGGCGCCAGCGCCTGGTAAAAGCCGCGCCGGTTCGGCACGTCCGTCAGGGCATCGGTGGTTTCCAGGCGGGCCAGGTCCATCTGCAGCTTTTCGCGCGACAGCAGCAGGTAGCCGAAAGCGTTCACCAGCATCATCAGGTAGAAGCCGCCGAAGCCGAACAGCTGCATCGCATTGGCGCTGATCCAGGACAGGCCTTCAGGGTAAGCCGCCGCCAGCAGGCCGCGCCCGACGATCACCAGCGCCAGCACGAACATGGCGACCACCAGGTACCGGCGCAGCATGCTGCCGCCGCGCCAGGCGCGCGCCAGCGCCAGCACGCCGGCAAGGAAGAAGAAACCGACGAACAGCGAACCCACAGAAATGCGGATCGCCGGCGAGGTATCCAGGATGTGGAAGGCCAGCAGCGTGCCGACTGCCAGCGACAGCGCCGGGTACAGGATGTTGCGCCAGCGCGGCCGGCCCACGCCTTCCCACAGGGCGCCGGCATCGAGCGCGAAGCCGGCCAGCAGCAGCGTATTGGCCAGCGGCCCGGCCAGCAGTTCCGGCACCACGCCGCGGAAATACAGCAGGATCCAGCCCACGGCCTGGCACTGCTTCGCGATGGCCCAGGTGGACAGGGTCAGCGACTTCTTGTTCTCGTACTCGAAGAAAAACAGCGCTGCACACAGGCTGAGATTGCCCAGCGCCAGGGCGAGAACCAGGGTTTTGATATCCATTGCTTGGCGGACGGGCCGCGATCAGACTTCGTGTTCGACGTTGCTGCTGCCGTCGCCGATCTTGCTGGCCCAGGCTTTGGAAAAGAACTCTTTTTCGTCTTCGGTCGGCGCGTCGTGCCAGAACACGATCAGCGTGCCTTTATGGTCATGCAGCTGGCTGACCTTTTCGATGAACTGCTGCTTGCCGGCGTGGTCGGCCAGTGCGGCCACGTAACCATACACGCGGGTCAGGCGCTCGATGCGATCCGGCTCGGTAAAACTGTTGGTCGCTGTAATGGTTGGATGGTCTAAGAACATTTATCGTCTCCAAGCTGCCTATGTTGGCAATGTACCTATAAAAGTTGCCGATGTAAACGCGAGCGCCCAAACGCAGTGCTCATCCGGTACACTGGGGTCGAAACCGGAGCCCGGCAGCTTAGCAGATCATCACGGCTCGTAACAAGTTGACAAAATGACTTCCATCCCCGACCACCACCGTCCCCTGGTTCGCCACCGGCGCGGTCGCTTGTCGCTGGAATTCACGCCCGGCGAAGTGCAAAGCCAGATGGATCCGGCCGATCCTGACGCGCTGGTGCTGGCCTACGCCCGGGCCATGATGTGCTTTGTCCTGTTCAAGCCCAACCCGGAGCATATCGTGATGGTGGGCCTGGGTGGCGGCTCGCTGGCCAAATTCTGCCATCGTTACCTGCCCCGCACCCGCATTACCGTGCTCGAATTGCGCGCCGACGTCATCGCCCTGCGCGAACGCTTTGCCATCCCGCCGGACAGCGAGCGCTTCCGCGTCATCCATTGCGATGCCGCCAGCTACATGAAGGAATTGAAGGACAGCGCCGACGTGCTGCTGGTGGACGGCTTCGATGCCGACGGCTTGCCGAATGCCCTGGCGAGCGAGCACTTCTACGCCGACTGCCGGCGCGCCTTGCGGCCGGACGGCGTGCTGGCGGCCAATGTGTTCAGCTATGACCCCAAGTACCGCAGCGTGCTGGTGCGCCTGTCCAATGCCTTCCATGACCGCATCTGCCAGTTCACTGGCATCGCCGGCAACAACCACATCCTGTTTGCGATTCGTCCAGGACGCGCGCCCGGTGCGCTGGCCAGCACCATGCAGCGCCGCGTGGCCGCCTGGGGCAGCCCAACGCCCGGGCTTGGCTTTGGCCTGGCCAATCGACTGTTGGCAATTTACACCGTTGCCCGCCTGCGCAAGGGAGATTTGACGGGAAATTAATGGGTATTGCCCCAAAGCCATGAGAATTGTGACAAACTACATTTTTTATGCAAGGGACACCATGGCAGGTCGGCGCAGGAGACTATCGCACTACGGTGCAGCCGCACTCACGCTCGGCGCAGGCCTGGCGGCCACTGCCGTTCTTTTCGTCTCCGTCAGCGCCCTGGAATTCGGCAAGATGGAACTGGGCTTCCAGCAGCGCGCCAATGCCCGCATGACCGCCATCGAGCGCGGACTGGCCGATGCCGAAGAAGTACTGAATGTCATCAATGAACTGTTCCGCACCGTGCAACCGGTGAGCCGTGAACAATTCCACACCTTCTCGGCACCGCTGCTGCAGCGCTACCCTTTCATCCAGGCCTTCAACTACCACCGTGTGCTGACGCAAGCCGAGCGCCCGGTTTTCGAAGCCTCCATGCAAGCGCGCTTCCCCGGCTTCCAGATCACCGAGCTTTCTGCCGAAGGCAAGACCGTGCCCGCTCCGGAACGGCCTTATTACAACGTGGTTGAATACCTGGAGCCGATGCGCGGCAACGAGCCTGCACTGGGCCTGAATACCGGCAACAACGTGCATGTGCGCGGCGCCATCGACCGCATCCTGCACAACGGCCGCCCCTCCGCCACCGAGCAGCTGCAACTGGCACAGGACCCGGCCCAGCACAACAGCTTCATCATGATCATGCCGGTGTACCGCCCCGGCATGCCGACCGGCACGCGCGACGAGCGCCATGCGGCCTGGGTTGGCGATACGGCAGCCGTGATCCGCACGCCGCACCTGGTGCATACCATCCTGCAGCAGAACGGCTTGCTGGACGACGCAAGCCTGGGCCTGAGCGTGTACGCCGGCGACCCGTCTGAGAACGGCACCCTGGCCTACCGCCACGGCCCGTTGCCGGCGGACCGCAAGCAGCACTGGCTGCATCGCTGGCTGGACTTCGATTACCACGGCAGCGAAATGCGCAGCTTCGACGTGCTGGGCCGCACCTGGCATATCCGCAGCGACGACTTGCCGCGCCCCTTCCTGGCCGACCATCTTGGCTCGCTCGGCACCTTGCTTGGCGGCCTGCTGTTCAGCGCCCTGGCTGCGGCTTTCGTGCACACCCTGGTGCAACGCTCGCGCCGCGTGCAATGGCTGGTCGATGCCCGCACCGCCGACCTGCAGCGCTCCAACCAGCGCCTGGCCGAAGACGTCGCTTCGCGCAAGCGCACCGAACGCGCGCTGCAGGAATCCGAGCACCGCTTCCGCCGCCTGCTGGCCCTGTCCTCCGACTGGTACTGGGAACAGGACACGCAGTTCCGCTTCACCCATATCACCGGCGGCTTCTTCGAAAAAGGCCATGTGGCGAAGGAGAATTTCCTCGGCCGCACCCGTTGGGAATGCACGCCGGAGCTGTATACCAGCAGCGCCGGCCGCGACCACATCAACAAGGTACAGGCCCGCCTGCCCTTCTCGAATTTCGAGTACGCCATCGTCGGCCATGACGGCGCGACGCGCTGGTTCAACACCAGCGGCGAGCCGGTGTACGACGCGCAGGGCGAATTCAAGGGCTACCGCGGCACCGGCAGCGAGATCACGGAGCGCAAGGAAGCCGAGCAGCGCATCCAGCACATCGCCCACCACGACGTGCTGACCGGCCTGCCCAACCGCGTACTGCTGCAAGACCGCCTGCAGCAAGCCATCGCCTACGCCAACCGCAGCGGCCTGCCGATGTGGGTCGTGCTGATCGACCTGGACCGCTTCAAGTTCGTCAACGACAGCCTGGGACACAAGGCCGGCGACCAGCTGCTGCAGACCGTGGCGAGCCGCCTGCAATCGAGCGTGCGCGAGAGCGATACCGTGGCGCGCCTGTCGGGCGACGAATTCGTGGCGATCCTGAGCCAGTACCCGGACGAGCAACTGTCGCCGGCCATCATCGACCGGGTGATGAAGGCCCTGGCGCAGCCGGTGCTCCTGGAAGGCAAGGAATTCTTCGTCACCTGCTCCATCGGCGTGGCGGTCTACGATGCCGGCGGCACGCCGGCGCAGAACCTGATCGAGCACGCCGACATCGCGATGTACTCGGCCAAGAAGCTGGGCCGCAACACCTACCAGTTCTACCAGCCGGCAATGAACGACGAGGCACAAGAGCGCCTGCGCATCGAGAGCGCCCTGCGCAATGCCCTGGAGCGCGATGAATTCGTGCTGCATTACCAGCCGCAGGTGGACCTGGCCTCCGGCGCGATCGTCGGCATGGAAGCCCTGCTGCGCTGGCAGCATCCGGAACTGGGCATGGTGCCGCCGGCACGCTTCATCAGCCTGGCCGAGGAAACCGGCCTGATCGTGCCGATCGGCGCCTGGGTGCTGCGCACGGCCTGCCAGCAGGCGCGTACGCTGCGCGATGCCGGCTTCAGGGACTTGCGCATGGCGGTCAACCTGTCGGCGCGCCAGTTCGCGCAGCCGGAGCTGGTGTCCACCATCGCCGCTGCGCTGGAGCAATCCGGCCTGCCGCCTTCCGCGCTGGAACTGGAACTGACCGAAAGCCTGTTCATGCACGACGTGGCGCAAGGCGTGAACCTGCTGCACGAACTGAAATCACTGGGCGTGGCGCTGTCGATCGACGATTTCGGCACCGGCTATTCCAGCCTGTCCTACCTGCGCAATTTCCCGATCGACGTGCTGAAGATCGACCGTTCCTTCGTCAACGACATCGCCACCGACGCCGACGATGCGGCCATCGTGGTGTCGGTGATCGCCCTGGCGCACAACCTTGAGTTGCGCGTGATTGCGGAAGGGGTAGAATCTGAAGAGCAGCTTGAGTTCCTGCGCCGCCATGGCTGCGACGAGATCCAGGGTTTTCATTTCAGCCGTCCTGTGGACGCATCGGCCATGCGCCAGATGTTGCAGGAAGGCAAGCACCTAGCCAGCGCGGCGCCCCGCCGACTGCGAGCCTGAGGAGATAAGGAGAGTGGACATGAACAGCGTAGACCTGCACCGGCAGCAAGTGCGCACCGACCACCGGACGCGCGACATCATCAACCAGGCCGTCGCCGCCCTGCCCGAAGTGGGCTTGCGCCGCGCCGCCGAATTCCTGTTCGCGATGGGCGTGCCGCAGCCGATTGCGCTGCGAACGCTGGTCTACCCGACCCACCGCCGCGCGCTCTAGGCCAGATTGGACGGGTCTGACCCAAGGGCCAGACCCGCCTGGTTTTACTGTCGCTTTTAATTAAGCCTGTTTGGCCGCGCCCGCCACTTGCTGGCGCGCGGCCTTGCGCAGCTTTGCCTTTTCCCAGCGCGCGATCTGTTCCGGCGTCTGCGGCACCAGCGGCGGCACCGCCTGCGGCTTGCGGTCCTGGCTCACCGCCACCATCGTGAAGTAGCAGCTGTTCGCATGGCGCACCAGGCGCTTCTGGATGTCTTCCGCCACGACGCGGATGCCCACTTCCATCGAACTGGTGCCGGTGTAGTTGACCGAGGCCAGGAAAGTGACCAGTTCACCGACATGGATAGGCTGCAGGAACATCACCTGGTCCACCGACAGCGTCACCACATAGCTGCCCGAATAGCGGCTGGCGCAGGCATAGGCCACGCCGTCCAGCAGCTTGAGGATGGCGCCGCCGTGCACATTCCCAGAGAAGTTTGCCATGTCGGGCGTCATCAGAACCGTCATCGACAGCTCGTGCGCCGACCAGTGCATCGTATTTTCCATTGCTATTGCCAGGGGGAGTTATAGATGGCTATATGCTACCCGATGGCGCGGCCGTGCGCTCATCGAGATCGATGATGCAGCCAGTCCATTTGCGCACATCGCCCTGCTCGTCCAGCAAAGGGTTGGCCAGCACGCTGGCCCGGCTCCAGCCGCCGGCATCTTCCAGCCGGACTTCGGCTTCGCGGCTGCTGCAAGTACGCACGGCCTCGCGCCACATGGCCTGGGCGCGGGCACGGTCATCGGGATGGATAGCCGCGAGCCAGGCTTCGCTGTCCTTGCCACTGGCATCGGCTTCCCAGCACACTTTGGCGATCCCGCGCAGCAGGTCGCGCATCCGGGTTTCGCTGGCGCGCAAGGCGGCCTGCGAACGGGCACGCTCGAATTCAACACCGATGCGGGCCACCGCCTCGGAAAACAAGGCAACGTCCGTCGCGCTCCATTCGCGCGCAGCCGCCTGGCAGGCAAGGAAGAAGCCCAGCCACTGCTCGCCCTTGCGGCAGGCGGTCGCCAGCAAGGCGCCGCGCCCCCCGGCCAGTTCGGCCAGGCCGCCGGCGCTGGCGCGCGACAGGTCCGCCTCCACCGCTGTCTCGCCAGCGCGCCAGCAGGCCAGTGCCTGCTGGCCCAGGTCCTCCACCTCGCCTTCGCCGTGCAGCGCTGGCACGCCGGCCGCGTGGCCCGGCAGCACGGCATAGCGACCGGACTGGATCCTGGCGAAGGCCAGCTGCGGCACCGCTAGCCGTTCGCCCAGCAAGCGGCAGCCCAGCGCCAGCACCTGCATCGGGTCCGACTGGGGACGCAGGATGTCGCCCAACTGCAGCAGGAATTCCTGGTCGCTGGCCAGGGCGCGCGCCACATCCTCCGCCGCGCGGCGGAGGCTGATGTCGAAGAAAGTCATTACTGCGCCGGCGATGACGTCTTCCCCGGTGCGGTAAGGCCGCATCCGCACAATGTAGTGATTGCCGTCGGTCGCGGCCACTTCCCGCTCCAGCGGCTGCAGGCTGCCAAAAGTGGCGGCCACGTCCTCCTTGAGCTGGGGATAATCGAGGCGATTCGTAATGTCCAGCAGGCTGCGCCCCACGTCGCGTGGGATCAGGTTGAAGATGCCGGCAGCGCGCGGGGTAAAGCGCTTGACCGTCAGGTCGGGGCCGACAAAGATGGTGGCCAGGTCGACCGAAGCGATCAGGTTGGCCAGGTCGTCGTGGGCCCGGCCGCTATCGTCAAGCCGCGCCTTGAGCTCGGCGTTGACGGTGGATAGCTCCTCGTTGTGCGACTGCAGTTCTTCGCAGCCGCTTTCCGCTAGCGAAAGCCGGTCGCGCAACTCGTCCAGCGACAGATGCAGCGGAAGCGCGGCGCCGGCGCCATTTGGCACGTGAGCAAAGCTGACGCGGTGCTGCAAAGGCGGTAACGGCGGTTCGACAGCGGCAAGCACCTCGCCGCCTGGTTCCGTCACCGGCGCGAGCTTCTTGATGACGCGCGCGCGGTATATCCGGTGCGTGCGGTCAAGCGGTGAAAACAGTTCCGGCACGCCCCCCTCCGTTTCGGCACTGCCGAGAAAGAGCATGCCGCCGCGGCCCAGGCTCAAGTGGAAACGCTGCAGCACATGCCTCTGCATCGCGCGGTCGAGATAGATCATGAAGTTGCGGCAGCTCACCAGGTCAAGGTCGGAAAACGGCGGATCGCGCAGCAGGTTATGGCTGGCGAAAGTGATCAGTTCGCGCAAGGGCTGGCGCACGCGGTATTGCTTGCCGGAGCGTACAAAATAGCGCTCCAGGCTCTCCTGCGGCACCTCGTCCTGGATCGTTGCCGGATACAGGCCGGCACGCGCCACACCCAGCGCCTGTTCATCGATATCGGAAGCAAAAATGTGGATGCGCGGCGGATCGCTCATATTGCGCGCCGCGTCAGCCAGCAGCATGGCCAAGGAATACGCCTCCTGTCCGGTCGAACAGGCAGCAGCCCAGGCCCGGAACTCGCCTTTGGTGCGCGCCTCCAGCACGGCCGGCTGCACCGTCTCGCGCAACTTCTCAAATGCCTGCCGGTCGCGGAAGAAACCGGTCACGCCAATCAGCAGGTCTTTCATCAGCCTGCGCGCTTCGTCGCCATCATTGGCCATCAGCGTGCGATAGGCCGCCACATTGTGCACCCCATGCAGATGCAGGTGCCGTTCCAGGCGGCGCTGGATGGTCGGCCGCTTGTAATGGCGGAAATCGTGCCCGGTGTGCCGGTGCACCATCTCCAGCACTTCCTGCAAGGCTTGCGCCTCGGCTTCCGCTTCCGTGCCGTCGCCAACCAGTACGGGGCTGGCAGCGGCATTGCACAGCATTAGCAGGCGCGCCGCGATATCGTTGGCCGGCAGGATGATGTCGGCCTGGCTGGCCTTGATGGCCGCCTGCGGCAAGGTGCCGAACTGCGCGTCCTGCGGCAACTGGACGATGGTGCTGCCGCCCTGCTCGCGCAAGGCCGCCAGCCCGCCGCAACCGTCGTCCCCCATGCCCGACAGCAGCACACCAACAGCGCGCTGGCGGTGCGACAAGGCCAATGAATGGAAAAAATAATCGATGGCGCCCAGCGTCGTATGCCCGGCGTTGGCTTCATCGATGAAAAGGTAGCGGTCTTCCACCTTCAGCAGCGTGCCGGGCGCAATGACGTAGATGTGGTTGACCAGCACTTCGGTCGGGTGCTGCGTCACCTGCGACACCGGCAGCTTGCTGAAGCGCTGCAAGGCTTCGGCGCACTGGCTCGGATGGTCCGGCAACAGATGCATGATGACCACGATGGAAAAACCCGGTTGCGCCGGCAGGCCTGGGAGCAAACGTTCCAGCGCCGCCAAGCCGCCCGCCGACGCACCAATCCCGACTAGCGGAAAGGTTACGCTGGCCATGCCCATCTCAGCCTTCAGTGTATTCGGCGCATTCATCGGCATCTCAGCTCCTGGCCCATTCTAGCCCTTCCTGAAAAAATGGCATTTCCCCTATGGATCTAGTACTCTTTCGGCAACTCTGTCATGAAAAGGAAACCCAGATGAGGTTGAAAATGCTGGCAACGGTGCTGGCCTGCGCGGCCGCCTCGCACGCCCAGGCCGCACTGACGGCCGACCAGGTCAAGACCTTCACGCTCAAGAACGGCATGAAGTTCATCGTGCTGGAAAGCTCGAGCATTCCGAATGCGACCATGTACACCTACTTCAAGGTCGGCTCGCGCAATGAAGCGCCGGGCATTACCGGCCTGTCGCACTTCTTCGAGCACATGATGTTCAACGGCTCGAAGCACTACGGGCCGAAGATGTTCGACCGCACCATGGAAGCCAATGGCGGCTCCAACAACGCCTATACCAATAGCGATGTGACGGTGTACCAGGACTGGTTCCCCGCCTCTTCGCTGGAGACCATCTTCAAGCTGGAAGGCGACCGCATTGGCCACCTCTCGATCGATCCGAAGATGGTGGACAGCGAACGTGGTGTCGTACTGTCCGAGCGCAGCACCGGCCTGGAAAACTCCAATGTGCAGATGCTGATGCAAGACCTGGACAGCGTCGCCTTCGTGGCCCACCCCTATGCGATTCCCACCATCGGCTGGGAATCGGATATCAAGGCCTGGACCCAGAAGGACCTGGAGAACTACTTCCGCACCTACTATGCGCCGAACAATGCGGTGTCCGTGATCGTCGGCGACGTGAAGGCGGACGAAGTGAAAAAGCTGGCCACCAAATACCTGGGCAGCATTCCGCAACGCGCAGCGCCGCCCGCCGTGCGCACCGTGGAGCCGGAACAGAAAGGCGAACGCCGCCTGTTTGTCGCCAAGCCGTCCGCGACTTCGGCCAACCTGATCGTGGCCTACAAAGTGCCGCAGCGGGCTTCCGCCGACACCTACGCGCTGGACCTGCTGCAATCCGTGCTCACCGAAGGCAAGACGTCGCGCCTGTACAAAGCCCTGGTGGAAACCCAGCTGGCAACCAGCGTCGGCGCCAACAGCAGCGACGGATTCGATCCCGGCCTGCTGTACATCATGACAGTGGCCGCCGCCGGCGTCGAACCGTCCAGGATCGAGAAGGCGATGCTGGAAGCGATCGACAAGGTCGTGAAGGAAGGCGTGAGCGAGGAAGAACTGCAAAAGGTGAAGAATTCCCGCCTGCTGGGCATCTACCGCCTGCAGGAAACCATCAACGGCAAAGCGCAGTTGCTGGGCAATTACGAAGTCTTCAACGGCGACTACAGGAAAGCCTTCAACGCCCCTGCCGCCTACGAAAAGTTGACGACCGCCGACATCCAGGCCGCCGCGGCCAAGTACCTTAAGAAATCGCAGCGCACCATCGGCGTGCTGGCCGCGAAGGAGGACTGATTGATGAAGAAACTGATTTCCATCGCGCTCACCGGCGCAATTGCCGCCTCCGCACAAGGCGCCGAATTCAAGCTGCCCGCGTTTGAAACCGCCAGGCTGCCAAACGGCCTGACCGTCTACCTGATGGAACGCCACGACGTGCCGCTGGTCGCCGTGCGCGCCGTGGTGAAAGCTGGCGCCGTCAACGACGGCACGCAGGCCGGCCTGGCCAACCTGACCGGCGACGGCGTGCTGCTCGGCTCCGCCAGGCATGGCAAGGCCGAAATCGACCAGGCCTTCGACTTCCGCGGCGCCGTCCTGGCAGGTGGCGGCAGCGTCGAGCAATCGACCATCGCCGCCAACTTCGCCCGCAAAGACACCGATACCCTGCTGCCGCTGTTCGCAGAACTGGTGCAGGAGCCAAGCTTCGATGCCGCGGAACTGGACAAGCTGCGTGCGCGCAAGGTCGACGGCTTGAAACAGGCCAAGGAAAGCCCGCGCATGGTGGCCGGCAACTACTACCGCGCCATGCTGTTCGGTCATGCGCCCTACGCCAATCCCCCCTCGGGCACAGTCAACAGCCTGGCGGGGTTGAAGCAGGACGACGTGAAAGCCTTCCACAAGCGCTACTTCCGCCCGGACAACGCAGCGCTGGTGGTGGTCGGCGATTTCGATCCGGCAGAGATGCGCAGGAAAGTCGAAACACTGTTCGGCCAATGGAAAGCCGAAGGCCCCGCCCCGCAACACGCCGATTACGGAGCGGTGAAAGCGGACAAGGCACGCGTCTGGGTGGTGAACAAGTCCGATGCGATCGAGACCACGTTCCTGATCGGCGGCGCCGGCATTGCGCGCAACGACCCCGACTACGTGCCGCTGCAAGTGCTGAACACCGTGCTGGGCGGCCGTTTCACTTCATGGCTCAACGACGAACTGCGCGTGAACTCCGGGCTGACCTACGGCGCCAATTCCGGCTTCAACACGCTGTCGCAAACCGGGACGTTCTCGATCTCCAGCTTCACCGCACTGCCGACGACGGAAGCCGCGCTGGACCTGGCGCTGAAAACCTACGACCGTTTGTGGAGCAAAGGCATCGACAAGGCGACGCTGGATTCCGCCAAGGCCTACGTGAAAGGCCAGTTCCCGCCGCGCTATGAGACCAGCGAACAGCTGGCATCGCTGCTCGGCGACATGTATGCCAACGACGTAGGCCGCAGCCAGATCGACAACTTCATGAAAGACGTCGACAGCCTGACGCCCGAGCGCGCCAGGCAATTGATAGACAAACATTTCCCGCACAAGAACCTGCAGATGGTACTGATAGGCAAAGCATCCGAGATCGGCAAGATCGCCGCCAAATACGGCGAGGTCAGCAACCTCGACATCACCGCCGACGGCTTCCAACCATAATAAAAGTCGGGGTCAGGTCTGGCAATCCGCCACAAAACGCACGTTCGTGCGTTTTGTGGCGGATTGCCAGACCTGACCCCGACTTTCAAAATGCATGGCGTAACCGTAGTGCCAGCGTTTCCTTTACCGGCGAGAGCGCTCGCTCGCTGCCGTTCTTTCCTTGCTGGCGCATCGCTGACAACATCAGGTGCGTGCGTGCGCTGAAGGCATAGTCGACCTGGCTGTGCCACACCCTGCTGCTGTCATCCAGTCCCAGGTACATTCCACCGCCGGCATCCCAGGCGCCTGCTGCTTTCGATATCGTGAGGCTGGCGTAGTGCTGCCTTGCGCCCTGGCTGGGCAGGCGGCTCGCCAGTGTTGCCAGCACATAGGGCGGCAGGCTTGATTGCGCTTGCTGTTGGAGTACTTTGAATTCGCCGTCCGGCATGCCCCGGCCATTGTAGGCGTATTCAAGTTGCAGCTTCGGCAGGGCCGCGGGTGTCAGCACCAGGCCTGCGGTGGCGCGGGTGTAGCGGGCCGCACCGCCGGCGCGGTAGGCGGAGGCGTACCAGGACAGGGCATCGGCGGGCGCAGCACTGAAGGTGGCGCCTATGCCGGCATGTTCGTCATGTGCGCGGCGCAGCACCATGCCGGCGCTGATGGCGTCGAATTCGTAGCCGAATTTGAGGATGGTTTGCACGCGGCCGCCTGCTTCGCGGGCGTGCAGGGCCGATGCACTGGCGCGCGCGCCGCTCCAGGAGAGGACGGCCATCGGGATGCCTTCGGAATTGCCGAGCGTGTCCAGCGGGTCGCTCAGGTCCGTGCGCTTTTGCAGGAAGCCTAGCGGCTGGTTGATGTACGAGGGATCCAGTGCATACAGGCGTTTGCCGAGCGAGAGCGATGCGCCTGCGCCAAGGTCGAGCACGCGGTTCAGTTCCTGCAGCACTGCTTTGCCGCGCATGCCATCGCGCTCCGTATGCAGCGCCTCGGTGCGCAGGCGCCATGTGAAGTCCTGCTGGCGCCCCTCGAATAATGCGACGGCTCGCGTGCCGCTGCCTGCAATGCCGAGGAAGTTGTCGCGATTCAGCGGCGTGTTCTGCAAGATCGTGCGCTCTTGCGCACCCAGAACGAAGCCGCCGGTCCAGTCTTCGCCGGCCGAGGCGTCGCCTGGAGCGGCGGCAGCGACGGCCGCCGCCAGCGGCAGGCATTGCAGGCGCTTCATTGCTCCAGCGTGCGCGGGTTGAACATATTGGCGGGGAATTCAGCCGCCCTCACCTTTTCAAACACCACCCTCGTCTCCCCGCCGGGCTGTTGCGGGTCGGCATAGCGCGTGGTCGGCGGCAGGCCGCCATGCGCTGCATCGAAAGTGGCGATCTTCAGCAGCTTGCCGCTGGCGACGTAGAGCATTGCCTTGAGCGGCACATAACGCCCGTCCTGCCTTGCGGCCAGCAGCTTGATCCTGGCATAGGTGGCGGCTTCGTTGCGGCTGCGCAGTTCGAGCGCGATGCAGGACTTCGCCGGGCAACCCTCGGTCTCGCCTTCCAGCACGGTAGCGTCGTAATCATGGCTGAAGCGGATGCGCGACAGGTCGCCGATATTTGCCTTGCCGAGCAGTGTTTGCAAGGGGGTCAGGCGAATGGCGCGCCGCGTACGTGGCGCATAGAAAAACAGTCCGCTGTCCGTAGTCAGGAACTTCTGGCCCCGCTGGTCGACGCTGGTCGCTTCCACCAGCACCTGGTTGTAATTGGCGCCCCGGATCACATAGGTGCCTGGCTCCTGGCCGTCGCCGGCTTCGATGCGCACGTTCGCTTCAAAGCTGTTGACGGGCATCCGGTACTGGTCTACCTGTTGCAGGATTTCGGTGGCGCCCGGCGGCGATGCTTGTGCCGCACCGGCGTACACCATCAGGATCAGGAATCGTTTCAGCATGGTCTAGTTGGAAGTCAGGATGGCTTTCACCGGCATGCGGCCGATGCGGCGACTGGTCAGCCAGGCTGCCGCCATCGCAAGCAGCGGCAATACCAGCACGATCACCAGGCTTGGCTGGAACAGCCATAGCAGGTGCAGGGGCACGCCGACGTTGCGGCCGGGCGGCGGCGCCAGTTCGATGGCGGCGGCGTTGATCGCCAACGTGGCAAGCCATGCAGCCGTGCCGCCGGCCAGAGCGCCGAAGGCGCCTTGCAGCAGGCCTTCGAACATGAACAGGCGGCGCACCATCGCTTGCGGAATGCCCATTGCGCGCAGCGTGCCGATCTCCTTGCCGCGCTCATAGATGGTGGCCAGGGTCATCGCTGCCACGCCAAGGAAGACGATCAGGCCGATGATGGCGCCGAAGACGATGAACTGGTTGCGGAACAGGGCCATCACCTGCGGATAGAGCGGCGCCAGTTCCTGCCAGCGCTGAAGGCGTACCTTGCCGCCGATTGCCTGTGCGATGGCGGCCGATTGCGCATCGGCGATGGCCGTGTCCTGGTAGAGCACGGAGAGGTGGGAGATCTTCCTGGTGCGCAGCAGCTCCTGCGCGGTCTCGATCGGAATCTGCAGCGCATACAGGTCGCGCTCCGGAATGCCTGTGGCGAGCAGGCCCGCGACTTCGACATCCATCGCGTTCACACTGCCCTGCACCGTCGTGGTCATCAGCGTCAACGATTGTCCGGGGCGAACGCCGAGGCGGCGCGCCATTTCCCGGCCGACCAGGACCTGGTAGCGCCCCTCGTCGCCGGCGCGCAGCGGTGCGCCTTGCGCCAGCAACTGGAAAGTGCCGAATGCCTGCAGTTCGCGCACCGGGTCCACCCCCTGGGCTTCGAAGGTGAGCGTGCGCGGTCCGTTCGATACCAGGCCGCTGAATTGCAGGCGCGGGGCGACGCGCCGGACGCCGTCCATTTTCGCCAGGAGCGTCTCGATGCGGCTACGCTCGGCACCGTCCAGCCCATACTGGAGCTGCTGTTCCACGTAACCGTCAGCAGGCGGGAGCGCGCTGACCTGGGCATGCCCCAGGCCGCCGCGAATAGTACTTTCGCGCAGGCCATCGAGCGAGGCGGCGATGTAGGCGGCGAACAGCAGCAAGGCCAGGGTACCGATGGCGATGGTCCCGCCGAGCAGCAGCGAGCGGCGCCCGTTGCGCAGCACGTTGCGATGGGCCAGCACCAGCCATTGTGTCATGCCGTCACCTTGCCGTCTTCCAGGCGCAGCACCTGGCCGGCCATATCCATCACGCGCTGGTCGTGGGTGGCGATGATGAAGGTCGTGCCGAGGTCGCGGTGGAGGCGATCGACCAGCTCCAGCATCTGTTCCGCGGTCTTGCTGTCCAGGTTCCCGGTGGGTTCGTCGGCAATCACCAGCTTGGGGCGATTGACCAGGGCGCGCGCAATGGCAACGCGTTGCTGCTGGCCGCCGGACAGTTGTCCCGGGGTGTGGCCGAGGCGGTGCTCCATGCCGACCAGGGACAGGGCTTCGGCTGCCGCCTTGCGCCGTTCCCGCTTTGGCAAGGCGCACGTGGCCAGCGCCAGTTCCACATTCTCCTGCGCAGTCAGGGTGCCGACCAGGTTGAAGTTCTGGAAGACGAAGCCGAGCTTGCGGTTGCGGAAAGTGTCCAGTTCGTGGTCCGGCAAGGCGTCCAGCGCGGCGCCGTCAAGGTGGATGCTGCCGCTGTCCGGCTGTTCGAAGCGCGCCAGCATGCCGAGCAAGGTAGTCTTGCCGCTGCCGGAGGGGCCGGCAATGGCCACGACCGAAGGCCCGCCTATCTGGAAGGAAACGCTGTCCAGCGCGGCGATCCTTTCTTCGCCGCGCCGGTAATGCTTGCTGACCTGCCTGACGTCGACAATGGGCGCCATCAATACACCATGTCCAATGCAATGTCGTTGGCGCCGGACTTGATGTCGATGCGGGCGTCGTCGAAGGCCGGCGGGCCGTAATGGCCGCGCGCGTTGCGGGAGAAGCCCCAGCCTTCCAGCGGCATGCCGTTGGCCGACTTGTCCAGCTTTCCGTTGGCATTTTCATCGTGGTAGACCATCACGGCGTAGCTGCCGGGCGCCACGCCGGGGAATCTCAGCACATTGCCTGCGATGGCTGGCTCCACTGCGAAGTACTGGCAGGTCTTCAGGAAGGAATCCTTGTTGCAGATGGCGCCCATCAACGCGCCCTTCTGCCCTGCGACGCCGCCCAGGGTCACGTTCACCGTTGCCGTGCCGGAGGCCGAGGGCTGGCGGTTGCCGAAGGCATAGGCGGCAGCGGCAGCGGCCAGTGCCAGCACGCCGGCGATCATCAGGATATTCATCTTCTTCAATCCAGGACTCCTTCTCAGTGCAGGTCACGCGGCGTCCAGCCGAAGCGGCGCACAGCCAGCAGCAGGCAGGCGCACATCATTGCGGCCAGTACCACGATGCTGTAGGCGTCGCCCTTCCAGCTCATGCTTCCGGTCAGCGCGCGCCGGATGCTGGCCATCATCGCATTCAGCGGCAGGAATTCGAGTGCGTCGCGCAGCAACGGCGGCAAGCCGCCCAGCGGGATCATGAGGTTTCCGGAAAAAAGCAGCGGGAAGTACAGCAGGTTGCTGGCCATGGTCACGCCCGCCACGCTGCGGCTCGCTGCGGCCAGCAAGAGTCCCAATGCCAGGAAGGCGGCGCAGCCCAGGACCAGCATGCCGCCAGCTGCCGCGATGCCGGCGGGACCGGCATTCAGCTTCACGCCATAGACAGCCCAGGCCACGGCAAACATGGTGGCACTGGCCAGGACGATGATGACGAGGCGCGACAGGCACCAGGCCAGCACCACCACGCCTGTCGGCATCGGGAACAGCTGGTAGAGGCGGAACATGCCGCCTTCGCGGGCGGCGACCAGCGGCCCGGCGAATCCCATCAGGCTGGTGGACAGGATGACCAGGCCGGCCAGTCCGCTGACCAGGAACAGGCGGTAGTCCAGTGCGCCGGCGGCCGGCGCCGGCGGCGGTGGCATCACGACGCGCGGTTCGTCCTGCAGGCCGGCCAGGTTGTAGCCGTCGCTGAAGCCGCGCAGCATGCCGTAACTGGCTTCCAGCGTAGGGCCGGCGGCGAGCGAGGTTTCGAGCTTCATCTCGGTGCTTTGGCCCGCGCGCACGGCTTCGGCGAAACCGGCGGGGATGGTGAGCTCCAGGTCGGGCTTTACCGTGCGGGATGGCGCGACCACGCGGAATTCAACGCTGTTTTGCAGGCGCAGGCCGCGCGACAGCTCGCTGGCGTAACTTGTGCTTTCCGTGCTGCGGTCCATGTCATGGATGACCAGCGTGACGGGACCCAGCTTCGCCTCTTGCCCGAACAGCGCCATCTGCATCATCAGCATCAGCAAGGGAAAGGCAAAGGTCCAGAATAAGGCCAGCCGGCCGCGCAGGAAGAGCGCCAGGTCGGCGCGCACCAGGTGCAGCAGGTTTTTCATGCGGTTCCACCTTTGGTGAGGTCGGCCAGGAAGTCTTCGATGGTCGAAGCTTCGAGACTGAAATTGGCGATGCCTTGCTGCTCGATGAAGCGGCGGAATCCCGCGTCGAAGCCTTGCGCGCCCTGGAGCAGCCAGCCGCCCTGCATTGCTTCAGCGCGCAGCAGCGCTGGCAGCGCGTGCATGGATTGTTCCGCCTCGCCGGGCAATGCCTGGCCGATGCGGGCCTTGAAGCGGCCGACGCGGCGCGCCTGCAGTTCGTCCAGGGTGCCGCCGTCGACCAGTTCCCCCCTTTCCATGCAGAGGATGCGGTCCATGCCGAGCAGGTCGGCGGGGACGTGGGAGATCTGCAGCACGGTGGTCGGCATGCCGGCCAACAGCTCGCGCAAGGCGCGGGCATGCCATTCGTCGAGGCCGAGCGATGGTTCGTCGAGTATTGCCAGTTCCGGTACGTGGGATAGCGCGAGCCACAGCATGACGCGCTGCTTCTGGCCGCGCGAGAGTTGCTGCCAGAGTTTGCCGCGCAGTTCGTCCATGCCGAGGGCACGGGTCACCGCCGATTCCGTGCGGGCGTAGATCGTTTCGTGCAGCGACATGACTTCGCTGACGCGCATCTGGCCCGGCAGGTCGGCGCTTTGCAGCAGGCCGCCCAGCTTCTGCCTTGCCCTGGCGTCGCGCGGATCGCCGATGGCCAGCTGGATCTGGCCGCTGTCGGGCGCGCGCAGGCCGAGCAGGGTCTCCAGCAGAATGGTCTTGCCGCTGCCATTGGGGCCGACGATGGCGACACGCTCGCCCTTGCGCAGGGCCAGGTCGCCTGGTTTCAACCTGAAGCCGGACGGGAGCTGCAACGTGATGCCCAGCGCTTCGAGGGCGATGGCGGCGGGCTCGCGCGCATGCGCGGTCGCGGAAGGCGCCGGTTCGGGTATCGACGGTGCGATGGCCACGACTTCGTCGCCGGGATCGATGCCGTTATCGAGCAGCATTTCGCGCGCGTGGGCGCGGTACAGCGGGTGCTGCATCGCTTGCCGCAACATGCCGGCGCCGCGGTCGCGATCACCGCCGTAATTGGGCGGTGCATGCAACAGCAGCGAAGCATGATGAATCAGCAGGTCCGGGTCGCCGGCGATCAATTCCTGCGCTTTGCCGAAGGCGTGCAAGGCGTTCTGCCCTGCCGTCGCGACCTTGATGATGTTGGGTTGGGCCAGCAGGATGGCGAGGATGGCGCGCACGCCCCGCCACAGCCACTGGCGGCCCGCCGGGAGGATATCGGCAGCCTTGAGCAGCGCGTCAATGCTTGCCTCCTGCTCGGCCGGCAGCTTGGCGCCGCCGTGGACCTGGAGCAACGCCTGGTTCAGGCGCGCGCTGAGCAAGGCGTCCAGCAGCACGGGCTGGGTGAATACCGCTTCCGCCTCAAGCAAAGCAATGCCGGCCGACAGGTCTTCGGCGCGCTTGCTGTTCCACGCGGAGAAAATCGCTTGCTGCACTTGGGCAGTGGTGTCGTTCCCCGGCCGCTGTACGGCCTGAACATGCGCGGCGGGAATCGCCAGGCCGCTGGCCTGTTCCACCAGCCCGGCGATCTGTGCGTCGCTGGCGGCGCGCGCGACGGCACGGAACAGCGAAACAATCGCCGCCGCACCGCCACGGGCACAGACAGCATCCAGCAGGTCGGCGCCGAGGCGGCAGGCAGCACGGTAGGCGTCTATGCCGGCACCTGTCGACGCAGCGAACATGGCATCGCCGTCGCGCGAGAGCATGCTGCGCAATGGCGGGGCAAGTTCCGGCCGCTGCGGCAGCGGCGTGGCGCCGCCGAACCGGTTGGCAAACAGTTGCGCCAGTCCCTCGTCGAGCAGGCGCACGCCGCACGTCAGGAAGCAATGCGCGACTTCATGGAACACCACCGCGCGCAGGCCATCGGAATAGCCTTCAGTTTGCGTGGAGAGGCGCACCATGGCCAGCCCCGGCAAGCTCTCCATCGTCAAGTGCATGTCGCGCTCCGACGGCACGCATTGCAGCAGGATGCATGGCGGCGGCAGGCCGAGAAAAGCGGCACAGGCTGCAGCCGCCTCGTCGAAATTGCGCAGCAGCGCAGGCGGCGGTTCGTGCTCGCCCAGCGCATAAACGCTGCCGCAAGCACGCCAGGCGCGCCGCCCGGCCAGGATGTCCTGCAGGACCGGATAGGCATGGAAGCGCCCGCGCAGCGCGAACAGGCGTTCCAGCGCATCCCCTGCGCCATCCCGATCGCCAGCCGTGGCCAAGCGCAGCACGGCACCTGCCGCATCGCGCAGCCACAACTCACTATCCTGCCAACCCGGCGCGTCGTTCATTCGTCCTCGCTGGCGGCAGGTGCAAGCGGCGCTTCGCGGCCGAGCAGCATGACGGAAGCCACGGTTTCCGTCACGCCATCGATATCAAGCAAGGCCGCCAGCTCGTCGTCATAATAGGCTCCGTAGACCAGGGAGCCCAGCCCCAGCCCTTGCGCGGCCAGGCACAGGTTCTGCGAAGCGTGGCCGGCTTCCAGCAGCGACATGCGATAGCCGCGCGCGCCGTACTTGGCGGTCGCGCGCTGCGGCACGCTGGTCATCACGCACACCACCGGCGCCTGGACGCCCGACCCGCCCGACTCGCCCGACTTCACTTCCGTGCTGCCGAAGGCGTCGCCCTGCTGCGGTTTCAAAACGCGCAGCAAGTGGTTGCGCGCATCGTAATGCGCGATGCAAGGCTCGATGCCCTCTACCTGGTTAAGGAAGAAATAGAACTCGGTCGGGTACAGGCCGCCCGGCGACGGATAGGAGCGGAACGCCAGCTTGACATGCGGCGCGATATCGCTCTTGGCCATGCGGCGCACGCGCAGCGAATGGTGCAACAGGCTGGAAAGCTCCTGCAGCGTCATGGCGCCGGCAAAGGCGCGCGCGCTCTTGCGCTGCGCCAAGGCCTGCGCCAGTTCGCCCAGCGCCAGCACCGGTTCCGGCAATTCAATCGCCGGGCAGGACGGATAGGCGTTATAGCCCGCCGCGCCGCGCGCGATATACGCCGGATGGCGCAGGAAGCGCACAATGTTCTTCACCTGACCCATCAGGGTGGCGCGGTGGAACTTGGTCTGCTCATGCAGGATCTCGGCCGGGTCGTCGATGTCGAACTGGCCCGCCATGGCCTGCGGCGGCAGCAATTCCTGGAGTGTCTTGGTCATGGGAACGGATGCGGTTCGAGGTTAGGTTCAGGCACGCCCGGCAAGCCCCAGTGTGCAGCGATGGCGCGCAGGCGGCGCTCATCGCGGCTCACCAGGCCGTCGCCGAACAGCAGCGGATGCAGGCCGGGAATGAAGGCGCGCAGCACGCAGAAGCCAAGGCTGGCCACGTCGGCGGAAGTCACGTCCACCGCCAGCGCGCGCAGGCCCATGACCTTCAGCCGTGCCAGCAAGTCGCCCATGCCGGCCAGTTGGCGCAGCGCGGGGGCGTCGGAAGAAACCGTGGCCTCGCTGGTGAACAGGAAGTCCATCGCCCCCTGGCGCGAACGATCCAGGAAAAAGGCGAAATGGTCGCCCGGGTTGCGGATCGCGCCCTGCTCCGGCAGCGGCGTGCCCGCCGCCAGGATGGAGCTGCCCCACACATAGCCGTGGAAGGCTTCCACCACGGCCTTGTTGATGGCCGTGGCGACGTCGAGGTGGGCGCTGGCGCCGAGCGACATGGTGCCGTCGTTGCGGCTACGCGCCAGGCACAGCACCACCGGCATGCCGACATCGGTCGTGATGTCCCACAGATGCACGTCCAGGCTGGGGTGCGCCAGCTGGCGGCGCACGCCGGGCAGCAGGCGTTCCATGGTGGACGGGGCCACCAGCAGCTTGCGCGGCGCATGCTTCATCTGCCACATGGCAGCAAAGGCGTCGCGCTCGATCACTTCCGCCAGGCCGCTCAGCAAGGCCCTGCCTTCGTCCATGCCCGTTGCCAGGCCGGTGGACGAGGATTGCATCACGATCTCGCGCTTGTCCTTGACCTGCATGCCGAGGTAGACCATCTGCGCCGGCACATAGGCCTCGCGCGCAGGGTCCATCAGGTCGGCAGCCGGCGCCCAGGCGCGCACCACCGACGTGTCGTCGGCCGCGAATTCGAAGCCCTCGCCATATTGCTCCGGCGCGAAGAGGATGAACTGGCCAGGGCCGACCGCCGCGTCGCCCAGGGAATCCTGCGAGGCATACAGCAACTGGTCGTCGAAATGCGCGGCCGCCGCATAGCGCTCCACCGCTTCGCCAAACGCCGCCCACATGGCCGAGGTGCGATCGAACGCAGCGCCCGAACCGGCCAGGCTGGCGCGATCGGTGTTCGGGTTGTTCGCCTTGCCGCGCGCCGGGTCGACCATCATGCTCTTGATGTCGACCATCAAGGCATTAAAGACGAACAGGCCGCGTGCATCGGGGTGCTCGGTTTCTTCCAGCAGCGACGTGATGATGCCGTGGCGGCGATGCACCAGGGCGTCGTGCACCAGGGCCAGCTGGCCCGCATCGGACAGGCGCTCCATGGCTCAGGCCCGACGGCGCAACAGCGCCTGCTGGAATACGCTGCCTACCGGACGCTCGGTGCTGGCGGTGCCGCACACCTGGCAACGCGGCAAGCGCAGCACGCGCGAACGCACGATCTCGCCGCTTGCGCTGTCGATTTCGCTGAACACGCTTTGCTGCAGGCCTTCCAGCGTGCCGGCCAGGAACTGCAGCGCCAGGCGCGACGCCTCGGCCACGCCGAACTGGACGGCAAGGCGGCTTGGCAGCGCGTGGTACAGGATGTTCTCCGACTGGCTGCGCATGTCGAATTCCGCCACGAACTTGCGGGTCGAACGCACGCGGTGGAAATAGCATTCGTAGCAGCCGGTGGCTTTCGGCAGCACCAGGGGGCCGCAATGCACGGTGTTCCAGTCGATGCCGACGAACAGCGCCGGCCAGCCGGCAGCAACGGCCGTGGCATTCATGGCGCGGAACAGCGCGATGTCGTCGAAATCGGACGCCACCAGCAGCAGCGCGCGGCGTTCGCCCTTGTCCGGCAAGGGGCCGTCGCGCACCACGCGCTCCACCTGCACGCCGAGTTCGGTCAGCGAAGCGGCCAGCGCATCGGCGCAGGAGCCGGTGCCTGCCAGCGCCAGCACCCAGTTGGACTTGTCGTAGTGCGGGCGCTGTGCCGGGCCGGACATGCCGTCCTGCTCGCGGCGGTGCTGCAGGTGGTGGAAGGTGGCATCGCCGCCGCTGCGTCCGTTCTGCTTCAGCAGCACGCGCGCCTCGACCAGGGCGTTGACCGCCGCTTCCACCGCCTCGGGCGGGAAGCTCTCGGCGCGGTCGTCGAGCAGCTTTTTCAGCGTGACGCCTTGCGCGGCGTCGGCCAGGATGCTTTTCAGGATGCCGACCCGGTCTTCCACCGTGAAGCGGCGCCCGACGACGGAAATGGCAATCTTGTCTTCGCCCAGCGTGGTCACTTCGGCCAGCGGCGAGATGTACAGGGACTCACTCATTCTCTTAACCAATCTCAGAAAAAAGGCGTGGCACCGGCGCCGGCTGCACGAGGCAACGACGCCGGTGTCGGGACTTAACCGTTTAGCAGCAGCAAGAGCAGGAGCAGGTGCAGCAGGAGACGCTCACGTCGGCCAGGGCGCCGCTCATGTCGTCCATCAGGTATTCCGGCTCGGTGGAGTCGGTGATCTGGATGTGGGTGGTTTCAATCAGAATGGTCATTTCTCTGCTTCCTTTTGAGTTTTTAAGAGAATGGCCGCACCATATGCGAAACCAGCATAAGCAAATGCGGATTCCGCATCGGGCACGACCGCTCCGGAAGGTAGCATGAAACTAAACTACATCTAGTAGAAGAAACATTCCAAAAATATTAACTTTTTAGTTGCTAGCGAGCATTAAATGCGTGCCGCCGCCGAGGCGCAAATTGTCCCCGCGCCCAGCAAAATAGCGGCTTTCCAGGGCATCGCGCCCAAAATCTTGCACTGCGGAAAATCCCAAATCGCGCAGGCGCGCGCACAGTCCGGCAGGATCAAAATACGACAGCCAGGGCTCGCCCTGCTCGGCATAACGGCGCGCGAAGTACTCGACGCCGGCCCGCTCGAGCGTATCGAGCAGCTCCGGCTTGATGCCGTAATCGAACACGATGCCGCTGCCGCAAGGCAGGCTGGCGACCAAACCCAGGGTGTCGAATATGGCCTGTTCGGTCAGGTAGAGGGTGACGCCGAGCCAGGAGAAAAACACGGGCCGGTCCAGGCGGCAGCCGGCCGCACGCAGCGCATCGGCCAGCGCATCGCGTTCGAAATCGACCGGCACGAAACGCAGGCTGTCCGGCACGGTGATGCTGCTGGCCGCCAGCAGCTTGCGCTTCCACGCCTGGGTTGCAGGGTGGTCCACTTCGAACACCTGCAGCGCCGCGTCATGCTGGCGGCGGCAGGCGAAGGTATCCAGGCCCGCGCCCAGCACCACGTATTGCCGCACGCCGGCAGCAGCGGCGCGCGCCAGTTCATCTTCGGCAAAGCGGCTGCGCACGGCCATGGCAGCGCGCAGGATGCGGCTGAAGCCGGCGTCGTAGACGCGCGCATTGGACTGCACTTGCACGCAGTCTTCCGGCCCCAGCACCGGCAGCGCCAGCGGGTCGTCGAAAATGGCCGGCGTGTCCAGCAGCTGGTGGGCTGCGCGCAAGCGCGCCACCATCAGCGCGCTGCGGCTGGGCTGGCCTTCGCTGAGCAGGTGGCTGGACATGGGGCTTACATGCCCTGCGCTTCGATATCGGCCAGCGACTCGCGGCCTTTTTCAGTGATGGCAAAACCGTCGTCGGTCGCCACGATGTGCGACTTCTTGCCCAGGAATAGGGCTACGTCCTTGTCCGCCACCGCACCGGGCGCCACGGCCAGCGCACGCAAGGCCATCACGCAGCGGCGCAGGAACAGCTGCTGGCGGCCGGCATCGGTCAGGATGATGGCCCCGCTGCGCTCGAATTTGATGAACTTGATGCCGGACAGGCGCTTGCTGTTGCGCCCGACGCAAGCGCTGGGCTTGCCCTTGATGCCGCGGGCAATCTCTTCCAGCGCGTTGAATTCGTCGGTGCTCAGTTTTTCGTTTTTCATTGCTCGTATTCCATGATGGTGCCTTTGCAACCCATCATGGTACGCGCCTGCACCGGAGGCGGCAAGCTTACTTGAGCGCGCGCAGCGCCAGCCATGCCAGCGCCAGCCCCGTCACGGCAGTCGCACAGACCAGCGCCTGGAGACGGCGGCTGTGCAGGTCAATACGGCGTTTGAGGTAGATCTTGTTGTGCAGGGAATTGCCCATCGCGGCCTCCGACGAAGAAAAAGCGTGTGTCGATGACCTATTATAGATAGCGGATCGTGACGCTTTCGTGACAGCGCAAAATATATTCTCAGCGCACAACACTTATTTCCTTTTAGCAAGCAAGCGACAGCAGGTGTGGGGCGCTGGTAGCATCGGCAACAAGGAGGATCCAGCATGGAACAGCCAGCAAAATCGCAGCCTGAAAAAGGCCGCCATTTCATTGAAGAAGCCGACATTGGCAGCGGCGAGAAAACGCCGGGCGAACAGGATACCGACGAGCAGATTCGCCAGATTCCTCCCCTGCCCGACGCGGGGGTCAAGCCTGCATCGGGGGCGGCTTCGGCACCGGCTCCTCGATAGGCGGCTCGGCCGGCCGTGGCAGGTCGTCCGGCGGCGGATCTTTTTCCGGCTCGGGCGGAGGGGATTCCGGGTCGGGTGTGATATGCGCTCGCATGGCATTACTCCTCGATTAACGTTGCCTGTCAAAGCAGATCGGGCGTTTTCGCCGGATATCAAGGGCCAGCGTGAGCCAGGATTTCCTGGAGCTGGTCAATACTGACCGGCTTCACCAGGTGATGGTGGAAGCCGGCCTCGAACGCTTGCTGGCGGTCCTTCTGCTGCCCCCAGCCCGTCACCGCCACCAGCACCGTATGGCGCAGGGCCGGCAGGCGCTTCAGCGCCCGCGCCAGGTCATAGCCATTCAGCTCCGGCAAGCCGATGTCGAGGAAGGCGAATTCCGGGGCGAACGCTTCGGCGGCCGCCAGCGCCTGCTTGCCGTCGTGCGAGATATGCACCTGGTGGCCCATCGACCGCAACAAGCCGCCGATGCCGTTGACGAAGTCGACATTGTCGTCGGCCAGCAGGATGCGGTGCAGGCGCGCATCGGACGGCAAGGCATGCGCCGCGGGCGTTGCGGCATGGCCGTCGGCCAGCGCCGGCAGCGTGACGATGAAGGTGCTGCCCTGCCCTTCGCCGGCGCTGTCGGCGCGGATGCTGCCGCCATGCAGCTCCACCAGCTTCCGCGCCAACGACAGGCCGACACCCAGGCCCGCCGTGCTGCGCTCGAGCGAGGAGTCGGCCTGGATGAACATCTCGAAAATTGCGTGCAGCATCGCCGACGAAATGCCGATGCCGTTGTCGCGCACGCGCAGCTCGACCTGGCCCGCGTGCGCCTCGGCTTCCAGCGCGATACTGCCGCCGCGCGCGGTGTATTTGGCGGCGTTATGCAGCAGGTTGGATATCACCTGCGCCAGGCGCGTGGCATCGCCGACCAGGTAGACCGCCTGCTCCGGGACCTGCACATGCAGGGTATGTCCCTGCGCAGCAATGAAAGGCCGCGCCAGTTCCAGCGCATCGTTCACCACGTCCTGCAGCATGAGCTGCTCGCGGCGGATGGCCAGCTTGCCGGTGTTGATGCGCGAGACGTCCAGCAGGTCGTCCACCAGCCGCACCATCTGCTTCAACTGGCGCTCCATGATGGAGCGGGCGCGTTCGCAGGCCACCTGGTCGCTGGCATTGATGCGCATGATGTCGAGGCCGGTGCGGATCGGCGCCAGCGGGTTGCGCAGCTCGTGCGCCAGCGTGGCGAGGAACTCGTCCTTGCGGCGATCAGCCAGCAGCAGCGCGCGCTCCGCGCCCTGGCGCACGGTCATTTCGTGCTCCAGCGTGAGGTTGGCATCCTGCAGCGCATTGGCCCGGCGTGCGATTTCGGCCAGCATGTCATTGAAGGCGTCGACCAGCGTGCCGATCTCGCCGCTGGCACGTTCGCCGACGCGCAGCGAATAATCGCGGCGCTGCATCACCGCGCGCGCCACGTCGGTCATGGCCAGCAGCGGGCGCGTGATGGCCTGCTGCAGCCGATGCGCGACGACGGCCGCCAGCAGCAGGCTGCCCAGCATCACGCCCAGCAGGATCAGGGCATAGCTTTGCACACGGTCGAGCAGGCGGTAGGAGGCGCTCAGGTACACCGTGCCGATGCGTTCACCTTCCTCGACGATCGGGTGGGTCACCACCATGTGCCCGCCTTCGATGGAATAGCCGAGCGGGCCGGGCTTCTGCGGCAGGGCCGATATTTCCGACCGCGCATGCACATAGGATGCGAACAAGGCGCCATTGGCGGCATAGATCGCGCCGGCCTCGATCTGCGGCCGCACGCGCAGCAGCCCCAGGTTCTGGCGCGCCGCACGCGGATCGTTGAAAGAGAGCGCCGGCGCCGAGGCCGTGGCCACCAGTTCGGCCTGCGTGGTCAGGTCATCGATCCAGCCTTGCTGGAAGCTTTGCAGGTCGTACACCAGCATGGTCACCGTGGTCACCACCAGCGCGACAAAAGTCGTGGCCAGTGCCGTCAGGATCAGCTTGATGCGAACTGATCCTGCCGCCCTGGTGATCATTACTGCCCGCCTTTCTGCACGTAATAGGCGACCGACAACAAGCGTGAACTGAGTCGTACATTGCAGCGTTCGGCCGCCGGCAGCGAGACTTCAAATCGCACGCGCTCGTCAACCAGGCGGAAATTGATGACACTCCCACTTTGCAAGCCATCTTCCTGCTCGGTGACCGTGACGGTGCCGTTCTTTTCCGCCGCGCGCAGCGCCGCTTCTGGCAGGCTGGCATCGCTGCCGACGAACAGCAGGTTCAGGCCGCCCAGCGCATCGCCCTCGCTCAGCTTGCGCACGCTGATGCTGCGGTTGCCGACGCTGCGGCCGCTGCTGATCTGCGCCAGTTGCGCCGCCACCTCGTCCGCCCCCAGCACGCCCACCACCAGCGTCGGCCCGGGATCGGATGGAAACTCCATATAGCCCAGGAATTTATACAGGAAAGCAGCCTTGACGCTGCGCTCGAGCACCGGCGTCGCGCCGTTCTGCTGGGAGCCGACCGCCAGGCAGCTGAAGGCGAACAGCATCAGCGCCAGCGCCAGCAGGCGGTTGCGCCAACTGCCGGCCGCCAGCGGCGGCGCGGCCCATAAAGTAAGGCTTGCGCTTACCATTTCCTTAGTATCGCATCGTCAATTTCAGGACCGCCCGCCGTTCGAACACATTGCGGCCGGGGTAGCCGCCCCACTCGCCATGCCGTGCATGCAGCAGGTTCTGTCCGGCGAGCGCGACGTCAATATGCTGGCTTTCCAGACCAGGTTCGTATCCAGCTCATGATACGACGGAACAT
Source organism: Pseudoduganella sp. R-43 (assembly GCF_049913255.1). NCBI lineage: Bacteria > Pseudomonadati > Pseudomonadota > Betaproteobacteria > Burkholderiales > Oxalobacteraceae > Pseudoduganella > Pseudoduganella sp. R-43. The sequence goes on along the minus strand of NZ_CP183988.1, from coordinate 2,775,744 downwards.
GGGGTTTAGGCATGCTGCCGTTGTAACGTAATGTCCAGTCGAACTGGATGCGTTCGCCAATTTCGTGGGAAGAACGCAACTGCCAGTAGCTGTGCGGGTCGTTGATCAGGATGCCGATGCTGCTGGCGTCCTTGCTGCCTGGCTTGAGCCTGGTGTCGATGTCCTGCACCACCAAGCCGGCATTCAGGCGCCAGCGCAGCATCGGTTGCCAGCGCGCCCACAGTTCGATGCCGCGCGTGCGCCCTTCGGCCAGGTTGCGGAATTCGAAGATGCCGCGGTAAGGTTCGGCCGTGGCGTTCGGCTCCAGGGTGCGCAGCTTGTCGTAATCGGCGTACCAGGCCGTGGCCGAGTATGACCAGTTCTGCCCCGGCTGCGCCCGGTAGCCCAGTTCCAGCACCTTGGCCACCTCCGATTCGAACTCGGGGCTGGCGCCGACTGCGAAACGCGGCACGCCGCCGATCATGACCGGCGTGGGCGGCTGCACGAAGTCGCGGTCGGCGCGCGCCGGCGCCCGTACCGTGCGCGACAGCGCGCCCCAGACCGTTTGCCTGGCATCCGGGCTCCACGCGAGGCGCAGCGTGGGCAGCACTTCGGAGCCTGTGTAGGTGTTGTGCTCCACCTTCACGCCGGCGGTGGCGCGCAGGTTCGGCGACAACGCCGCCTCGTCCTGTGCGAACAGGTTCCCCCAATGCATATTGCGCTCGTAGGGCCAGAAGCCGAAGTTCGGCCCGGGCGTATTGTCGTCGCGCGAATGGCGATAGCCGCCGCCCCACGACAGCTTGTGGAGGCCGAAGCGCACGTCGTGCTGGCCTTCCAGCTCCACCGTATCGAGCCGGTCGACGTAGGCGTTGGGCTGGTTGCGTTCCGTGTGGTCCAGCACGAGCTGCAGGCGCAGCGCACTGTCTTCGGCCAGCTGGCGCATGTAGCGCGCCACCAGGTTGGCGCCGGACAGGCGGATATCGCGCGTGCCGAGCTGGCCCAGGTTGGCCTGGTAGGCGTCGCCCGACACGGCGAAGCTGCCTTGCTCCAGTCCCCAGTCGGCGCGGAAGCCGGCCTGGCGGCGCTGCATGCCGGTGTAGGTATTGAGGCCGGTTTCGGTCTCGGTGTCTTCGGAAGCCATGGCTTGCGCGTAGGCGCGGTAGTAGCCATTGTGCGGCAGGCGCCCGCCGAAGCGCAGGCTGGCGTCGCCCTCCCCACTCGACGCGGCGACCGACAGCAGCGTGCCCTGGCTGTCCTTCGCACTGCGCGTGATGATGTTGATCACGCCGTTGACGGCGTTCACGCCCCAGATGGTGGCGCCGGGGCCGCTGATCACCTCAATGCGTTCGATGTCTTCCATGACCACCGACTGGGCGTCCCAGAACACGGCGGAGAAGAATGGCGAGTAGACGCTGCGGCCGTCGATCAGCACCAGCAGCTTGTTGGCGAACGCGCCGTTGAAACCGCGCGCGCTGATCGCATAGTTGCGCGCGTCGATGCGCGCCACTTGCAGGTTTGGCGCCAGGCGCAGTGCTTCCGGCAGCGAGCGCACGCCGCTGCGGCGGATATCGGTGGCGCTGATGACGAACAGTGAAGCGGCGGCCTTGCTTAGCCTTTCTTCCTGCCGCGAGACCGAGGTGACCACAATTTCATTCAGTTGTTCCAGCGTGAGGTCGGCGATGTCGCCATCGGCCAGGCCCGTAGCGCGCGCGCCGGGCGCCAGGGACAGTACGGCCAGCAACAGCAAGGGAGTGGGATTCCTGTACATGGCGAAGAGGAAAATTGTCGTAGGGAATTATAGACACAACTATCCGGCGCACGATTCGCTGTGACCATATTGGCAACAGTATGTGCTTGTAAATTTGACAGGGGCGCCCAATATGGGCCGGACCGCACAGACAGGAGAAGCCATGTTCCCGAAACCGCCCCGGCCCGAACCGCCGCGCAAGGCAGTCGCCATGCAGGTCGTCCAGCAGCGCGTCACCGGCGCCGTCGATACCACGACGATCGTCGTGCCGACGCCGGCACCGCAGGCGCCCCTGCCGGCGGTGCCAGACGACGCGCCGGCCGGTCAGGGCCGTGGCATCCAGCCGATATAGGCTGCGTGCAGGCTCTGGATATAAAGGCGGTCCTGGCTTTCCAGAACTGCCGTGGCTTCCGGGTAGGCGCCGGAAGGATCCTGCAGGTCGGCCAGCACCTTGCCTTCTTCGCTGAAGGCGAACACGTGGCCATAGGCTTTCGGCACCGGCCACAGGGCGCGCGGCAAGCGCAGCGTGAGCTTGCGCATGAAGGGCTTTTGCGCCAGTTTGTCGATGGTCGGGTTGCGCGGCTTGACCAGGCCGGCCCAGATCTTGCCGTCACGCCCGCGCATCAGGTTGTCGGGATAGCCTGGCAGGTTGTCCAGCAGGACTTCGCGCTTGCCGCTTTGCGCGTCGATTTTCCAGATGCGGTAGCGGCCTGTCTCGCTGACGAACAGGGTGCGCCCGTCTTCCGACAGCGCGATGCCGTTGGCGAACGAAAAACCGCCGGCGAGCACGCGCGTACTGCCCTTCGATGGGTCGTAGGCCAGCACGCGGCCGGTTGCCGATTGCTCGAGGATATCCAGCACGCTGGCCTCGAACGTGCCGCCCCACTCGGCGGGCGCAAAGCGGGTCGAGGCGTCGGTGAAGTAGATCATGCCGCTGGGCGCCACCACGACGCCATCGGCATAGCGGATTGGATCGCCTTGCGCGACTTGCGCGGCCAGCACGGTGGCCTTGCCGTCCGGGGCAATCGCCAGCAGGCCTTTCATCACGTCGGCTGCAATCAGGCGCCCGCCGGCGTCGAAGTCGAAGCCAAGCACCCGTCCGCCGGTGCTGGCGAAGACTTCGCGCTCGCTGCCATCAGGCGCCATGCGCAGGATTTTCCCGCTGGCGACGGCGGCGTACAGCTTGCCGTCCGGTCCCATGGCCAGGTGCTCAGGGCCTTGCTCGGTTCCGATGTCGATTTTCTGCAGGCCGGCGAGCTTCGTGTTTGGCGCATGCGCGCCAAGGTATCCCGGGGCCTGTTGTGGCGTCCACGAAACCGGTTCAGCGGGCACTGGCCACAGCAGCAGGTAGGCCAGTAACCCAGCCAGCGTCAGGCCGGCGCCGGCCGCGATCTTGTGTCTCTTCGAGCTTTCCAAGAAAGTCTCCCCATAACAATGATGGCAGACATTTTAACTAATGGGCCCTGCCCGAACTGCGGCTGCATTTTCCCCGCCCGTGGCTTCCGCCGGCAGCGGCCACGAGGCGACGGCGCCGCGCTTCACGGCAGCCTCGTGATGCGCAAGGCCATGTAGGGACGGCCGGGCAGCGCGATGCGGCGGCCGTCCTTGTCGGCGAAGCTGTAGTTGTCGCGCTTGCGGATTTCGAACGTGCCCTCCACCGGCGTGACCAGCATGTTCCAGGTATCGATCACCTCGGCCTTGAATTTCATGCCATCCGCCAGGCCTGGCTTGGCCAGCACGAAAGGCCAGGCAACAGGCGCCTGGCGGCCGAAATAGCCCAGGTAGTACTGGCCAGGCTTGCCGGCAAACGGATACTCCTGCCATTTGTCGATCGGCTCCAGCCCTTCGGCCGGGCTGCCGGAAAGGATCTTGCGGAAGAACGCCAGCCGCGGCGGGCTTTCACCGCGCATGGTCCCGCCCTTGCCCAGCCAGGACATGTCGCCAGGGTCCTTGAAGATTTCGCTATGACCGACATAAGTGCCGGCAATCGCCCCCATCCAGAATCGCAGCACCATCTCCTGCCCGGACAGCTGCCCCCAGCGGCGCTCGATATTGCCCTCGTATTTCACCTCGTCGTAGACCACGGGCTTCGAGTACACGTCGCGCAGCAGCACGGCGCGCTCGAAGTCCTCCGCAATGGCGCCGCTTTGCACGCCGACGTGCGTTACCCAGGGCTTGGTGTGGTTGTACAGCACCATGGCATTGTGGATCGAGCGCAGGTGCCGGTAGGGATCGCGCTGCTGGACGATTTCGAAGTAGCGGTCCCACTCCGGCATCTGCTTCTTCACCAGGTAGTCGAATTCATTCGCCATCGACCACCAGACGTTGCGGTAGGAAGCCAGCCGCGCGACCACATAACGCAGGTAGCGCTCATTGACTTCGGCCGGCATCTGGTCGAAGCCCCAGAAGCCCTTGTCATAGGGATGGAACAGGATGACGTCAGCCTCGATGCCGAGAGCACGCAAGTCGCCGATGCGCTGCTCCAGGTGGCGGAAGAATTCGGGATTGAAGCGCGTGAAGTCCCACTCTTTCGGCGGCGTGCCTTCGAAGGGGAAGCGCGGCGGCTGGTGCCTGACGTCCTGGTTCGGAAATACCAGCATGCGGATCTTGTTGAACGGCCCCGCCGCCAGGGTCGCCAGGGTCTGGCGCTCGATGGATTCCGGCTGGTGGGTCCAGCCGTAACTGGTGGTGCCGACTTGCCAGAACGGCGTGCCGTCCTCATAGCCGAAATGATGCACGCCCTTCACCCGCACCGGACCGTGGTTGCCGGCCTTCGCGGCAACGACCGTGAACTTGCCGCGCTTGCCGTCGAGCGCCGCGCGATTGCTGTGGGTTTCGTACTCCCATTCGCCGACAGTATCCGGCATGAAGCGCACTTTGTACTGGCCATCGCCGTCGTAAAAACCCTCCACTGTCAATTGGCGCGTCCCTTGGCGGAAGGTGGCTGAAATTTCCACTTCGGTGAAGGGATTGCCGTCGCATGGCCCGCTCAGGGAAACTTCCTTGCTGGCCCAGCGCTCGACCAGGCCGGCGTCCTGTGCCTGCGCCCCCGCTGCTGCGAACAGGGCTGCCGCCAGCAGCGCGAGGATGTTCTTCATGCGTTCAGCTCCGTGTTGATGGTTTTCCCGGCTATCCGTACATTGGCAAGCCTGATGCGCCTGGCGTTGAAAACGAACCAGGGATCGGCGGCATTGCGCGGCGTGCCGAAATCAGCATCGGTGATGGAGATATCGCGTAGCGGCAGCACGGGGGTGCCGGGCGGCCCGTTATAGCTGCCCGGCACAGGGCCCAGCACCACCATGACCTGGTTGCAGGAGAAGGCTCCGTCCGGGCCTTGCACGTTGCTGGCGCGGATGCCGCTGAGGTGGACGTCGGACACCCTGGGCGGCCGGCTGCGCACGATGTCGTCCGCGGGGGCGTAGTCGCAGTCGATTGTCAGCACCGCGCCGCCGCCGGTCGAGGGCAGCTTGCCGCCCAGGCTGTTGCCCGGCAGGGGCTTGTACGGCCGTGGCGTGGTCTGCACGCCATTTGGCAGCGTGATGTTGCGCACGTGAAGGTGGCGCAGGTAGCCGCCGCGGTTCATATTGGTCTTCAGGCGGATCGCGGTCCACAGCGGGTCGCTGGCCCAGTGCGCGTTGCGGAACTCGATGTCCTGCGCATAGATATGTTCGATGCCGGCCGACATTTCGCTGCCCAGCGTGATGCCGCCATGGCCGCTGTTCATCACGCAATCCTGGATCAGCATATTGCGTGTCGGGCCGTATTGGGTGTCGCGGTTCTTGCCGGATTTGATGGCGATGCAGTCGTCGCCGGTATTGAATTCGCAGCCTTCGACCAGCACCGTGTCGCAGGCCTCCGGGTCGATGCCGTCGGAGTTGGGACCGATGCTGTCCATGCGTACGCGCTTGATGTGCACGTTGCGCGAGTTGAGCGGATGGTGGATCCACATCGGCGTGTTGACGACCATATAGCCTTGCATCAGCACATTGGTGCAGTCGACGAACTGGATCATCGAAGGACGCAGGAAATGGCCAAGGCCGAATACCCGCTTTTCCGGCGCAACGCCGGCTTCGGAAAGCGCCGGCAACAGGCTTGCGTCTGCGCGCCAGCCCTCGCCCGCTCCCTGTATCCGGGCCCGCGCCGCGGCATCGAGCTGGGGCGCCACTTCCGCCAGCGAAGCCGGATTGGCCGGGTTCGGAACGGACTGGTGCACGGCGCCGGGCAAGGCGCCTTTCGGGTTCATGCCCCACCAGCAGTTGCCGCCGCCGTCCTCGAAGGGAACGCCGGCCTGGCCGTTCAGGATGCTGCTCCAGTCTTCGCCGGTGAGGGCGATGTTCTGCTGGCCGCGCGCATAGACCATGGGGCTGAAGTTCAGGCAGTCGTTGCCTTGCCAGCGCGTGAGCACCAGCTTGCCGTTGCCGCCGCAGTCATAGTCGCCATCGCGCGCAAAGTCGGCAGGGTTGGCGCTGAACAGGATATGCGCGCCGGCCTGCAGGTGGACGTGAACGTTCGACAGCAGCGTGATCGGGCCTCTCAGGTACCAGTTCCCCGCCGGGATGACGACACGGCCGCCGCCCGCCTTGTGCGCAGCTGCGATGGCAGCCTTGACCGCGGCGTGGCTGTCATGCGATCCCGGCGCCTGCGTCTCCAGTTCGCCCTTGGCGTGGATAGTGGGATAGCCGTGTACCTTCGCCAGTTCGCAGGGCCTGGCGCCAAAGTCGCTCACCAGGTAGTCGCGCTGGGGAAAGCGGAGCGGCACGGCGAAGCGGCGCCGGATATCCTGCGCCCGCGACCACGGATCGGACGCCGCAACGGCCGATGCGGCGCTGGCAAAACCGAGCGCGCCCGCGGCGGCGGCACCTTGCAACAGCCTGCGGCGGCGCGCCGAATGCCGGACATTTTTACTCATGGCTGAGGGTTCCATCCTTTCCCGTTTGCGTATTGGGCGAAGACCTTGGCGCGGCTGTCATAACGGGCGGCGCCGGCGGGCGCCAGCACGCGCCCTGCTGCGCGCTGCGAAAGGTCGAGCGGCCTGCCCGCCAGATCGGTGCTGCCGCCCTCTTCCCAGCCCTTGCCGGCGCGCGGCTTGCCATGCCAGCCTGCGGCATTGACGTGCGGCCCGACGCTGCAATTGATAAAGCGCACATTGTCCCAGGCCGTGGCCACGCCCGGCCGCGCCAGGAAGGTCGCAGCGGGCGGCACGTCGTTGCCGGCCGGCCCGGGTCCATGCGTCAGGCGGCTGTTCAGGAAGACGAAGCCGGGATCGTCTTCAGCCACGGTGCGCGCTTGCACCAGGTAGCCGCCGCTCGAGGGGTTGGCGCTGTCGCCTACCGAGCGGATCTCGGATTCTTCGAACAGGGCGGCACGGTTATAGCCCCACACAAAGTCCACGTTGCCCGCCACCAGGCTGCGGTAGAACCAGGCGTAGCCCTTGACCTGGATCGTATCCTGCTCGCTGAGGAAATCGGCCTCGTTGGCGATCAGGCGCCCTTCGCTGTTGAAGTTGAGCGCTTCCGCCTGCGCCCCAATGGTCTTGCTGCGCCATGTCGTGTTGACCAATGTCAGCCTGTCGAGGCGCAGCAGGTCCGCATCCTCGACCAGGAACACTGAACGGCCTCCGCCGGCCCCGGGTGCCAGCGGCAGCTGGCCGTTGCCGCTGCCAGGATTGACGCCGTCGCTGTTTTCGCCGGCGATGATGGCGCCATGGCGGCTGTCACCACGCAACGTGACATTGTCCTTGCCGCGCAGGTAAAGCAGGCCGTCGTGCTTGCCGTTGGCGAGGCTGATGGTAACCGGAGTCGCGCGCGGGATGTTCTGCATTGCGTGGTCCAGCGCGCCCTGCACGGTACGGAAGTCGGCATTGCCTGCCGGCGCCACGCGCAGCGCCGTGCCTTGCGGCGCGCGGTCGCGGGTGCGGAAGGTCCATCCGGCCGGTTTCGCGATGCCTTCGAACGGGACCTCGGCCAGGGTTGCGCCTGTGAACACCTTGCCGTCCACCAGCACGTAGTAGTCGGTGCCGTATGCCAGCTTGCCGTCATGTGGACGGATCGTGGCAGTAGCCCCATCGAGCGTGATCGCCTTGTAGCGGACGACGCGCTGCACGCCGTCCCGGCTGGCGCCGATTTCGTCCAGTTCCAGGCCGGGGCGGATGACGTCGACCGTCACATTGTCTTTGGCGCGGACGATGCGGACCGAACCGCTGTCGCCGAGAGCCGGCGCCTGGTCGAAACGAAGCTGCAGCCGCGTGTCGACCGGGACGTCGCGCTCACCGGCCGCCGGCGAAGCTCTGCCCGTAGCCAGTGCGCCGCTGCGCGAAGAGGCTGCAAACGCCGCCCCCACGCGGACCGCCAGCGTCGCTGCCACGTTCGGATCTTCCGCACTGGCGAGCGTGACTGCCGCAAAGCCGGCGCTGCGGGGCGCCAGCACGAGCTCATCGCCGTCCACGCTGGCATCAAGCACCGAGGCATCGCTCGAGCTGGCGGCAAAGCGCAGGGCACGAAGGCCGCCGCGGCTCGCGGCGCGTACCGCAAAGCGCTGGGGCGGATCACCGGCCTGCAAGGCAAGCTGCTTGTGCCGATGGGCCAGGCCGATGCTGGCCGGCGGCTGCGCCATGCTTCCCGCACGCAAGCCATCGATCTCGAACCGGCCGCCCTGCGCCAGCACGCCGATGCGCGGCGGCAGCGAATTGGCTTCGTCGACACCGATCAGGCGCGTGCCGTTCAGGTAGGCAGTAAGCGCCGCACCGTCGACGTCGACGCGGATCGTGTAGAACGCCTCGCCTGCATCCGGCTCGATGCGCACCTGCTTCAGGAATTTCGGCTGGCCGTCGATCATGCGGAGAATATTGACCGCCATCCTGCCGCCCGGCGCAGCTTCCAGGCCGAAGCCAAGCCAGTTACGGTCGTCGGCGTAGCGCGCAATGACGTAGCCGCTGCGTTTCGCGTCGGTCGCCGCCGATCCCGGCGCAGGCCTCAGGCGCGCCTCGACATAGTAGGAAGCGCTGGTCGCCGCCGCGGTTTCCGCAGCCGGCACCAGCGCCGCGGCAGCCGTCGGCGCGGCAGGCGAAACCAGCCAGGGTTCGCCGCGGCACCACGCCGCTCCGCCGGCGCAAGCAGCCCCTTCGCCAACGCGCACCAGCCGCACAGCCATGTAGGGCCGTCCCGGAAGTGCAATGCTGCGCCCGTCCTTGTCGGCGAAGTTGTACGTATCGCGCTTGCGCATTTCAAACACTCCCGGCACCGGCGAGACGGTCATGTTCCAGGTATCGATCACCTCCGCCCGCAATCTCGTGCCTTCGGCAAGTCCCTTGTTGTGCAGGACCACCGGCCAGGAAACCGGCGCCTCGCGGCCGAAGTAGCCAAGGTAGTACTGCCCCTGCCGCCCGGCGAACGGGAAGCCCTGCCATTTGTCGATTGGCTCCAGGCCCTGCGCCGGGCTTTCCGCCAGGATCTTGCGGAAGAACTCCAGCCGTGCCGGGCTCTGGCCACGCAGCACGCCGCCCTTGGCCCACCACACCACCTCGTCCGGCGAAGTGTAGGTTTCGCTGTGTCCGACGTAGGTGCCGGCAATCGCCCCTTCCCAGAAGCGCAGCACCATTTCCTGCGGCGTCAGGTTGCCCCAGCGCTGAGGGAAGTTGCCCTCGTATTTGACTTCGTCGTACACCACCGGCTTGTTGTAGACATCGCGCAACAGCACCGCACGTTCGTAATCCGTGGCCAGAGAACCGCTTTGCACGCTGACATGCGTCACCCAGGGCTTGCCATGGTTATAGAACTCGAATGCATTGTGGATGGAGCGCAGGTGCTGGTAGGGATCGCTCGCCTGCACGAGCTGGAAGTAGCGGTCCCAGTCCGCCATCGACTTCGACTTGATGAAATCGAACTCGTTCGCCATCGACCACCACACGTTGCGGTAGGCCGCCAGGCGCGCCACGATGTAGCGCAGATAGCGCTCATTGGCCTCCTGCGGCATGGCGTCGAAGCCCCAATGCCCCTTGTCGTAAGGGTGGAACAGGATGATGTCCGCTTCGATCCCGAGATCGCGCAACTGTCCGACGCGCTGCTCCAGATTGCGGAAGAAGGCCGGATTGAAGCGGCTGAAATTCCACTGCGAAGGCGCCTTGCCCTCGAATGGATACAGCGGCGGCTCGTTCTTGTTGAATTCATAGCGCTTGGGGAACACACCCATGCGCAGCTTGTTGAACGGTGCCGTGGCCAGCGTGCGCAAGGTCTGCTCCTGCAAGGCCGCCGGCTGGTTGGTCCAGGAATAGGACGTGGTGCCGACCTGCCAGAACGGCGTTCCATCGGCATAGGCGAAATGCCAGGTGTTGTGCACGCGCACCGGCCCGCGGTTGCCCGGCCTCGGCGCAACCACCTGGATCTTGCCCGTCTTGCCGGACAAGGCGTCCCGGTTGCTGCGCGTTTCATACTCCCAGGTGCCGACGCTGTCCGGCATGAAGCGGACCTTGTACCTGCCGTTGCCGTCGTAAAAGCCTGCCACGGGGACGCTGCGGCCCCCTTGCCTGAACGTGGCCGCCAGTTGCACGTCCAGGAAAGGGTTGCCGTCGCGGGGCCCGGCCAGCTCGATCTCGGCCGTGCCCCACTGTTCCACGGGATCGGCTTGCGCCGCTGCCGACAACAGCAGGACGCAGGCCAGCAGCAGGCAACGCAGCAGCATCTTAGAACTTGAACTCCGCCGAGAAGCGATACACACGGCCCAGCATGTCGGCCATCGAAGTCACGTACCCGCCGCTATAAGTGCTGTTGGAGGTCAGTGGCGGCCATTCCTCGGTCAGGTTGTTGACGCCGAAGCTGAGGGTCGTGTTCTTGAAGCCAGTGTAGTTCACGTTCAGGTTGTACTGCTTGTAGGCCTCCACTTCGGTCAGGGTGGACCCGGCACGCGGGGTGACGTCGGTCACGCTCGAGTTATAGCGCTGCGACAGCGTGCTGGCCCAGGCGCCGTTGGTGTAGGTCACCGAGGCGGTATGCTTCCAGCGCGGGTTGATCTGCGGCAGGCCGGCCAGGCCGGCGTTCGGACCCGAGCCGCCGTAGCGGCCATCGTTGGTGATGATGCCCACGTTGCTCAGCCAAGCACCGTTTTTCTCGGACTGGAACTCATACTTGTCCATATAAGTGCCGTCCAGTTTCGCGTCGAAGGTGCCGAAGCTGGTTTTCGGGAAGCGGTAGCTGGCCGACAGGTCCAGGCCGCGGATGCGGGTCTGGCCGCGGTTGGCCTGGCTCGCCACGATGTGGTCGATGGTGCCGTCCGCATTACGCACGAAGTTCACGTCGTACTTGGCTGGATTCTGCTGGATCTCGGCGATGGTCACCGCGCCCAGCACGTCACGCAGCTTCAGGCCCCAGTAGTCGACGGTGATCGACAGGTCTTTCATCGGCTCCAGCGCGAAGCCGAGCGAGAAACCGCGCGATTTTTCCGGTTTCAGGAAATCGTTGTTCGGCGACTTGGTCCAGTAGTTGGTGCCGACGTTACACACCTGGTCATAGGTGTAGCCGGCCTTTGGCGTGCCGGTGCCCGCCACCAGCGGCTGCGAGCTTGGGCACAGGACCGGATCGTCCATCACCTGGTTGCGCACTTCCGGCGTCGGGTTCTGGATGTCGATGATCGACGGCGCGCGGAAGCCGGTATTCACGTTGCCGCGCAGGACCAGCTGCTGGAACGGCTGCCAGCGCGCGGCCAGCTTGGGGTTGACGGTGGTTTGCTTCAGGTCATAGTAACGGTCGGCGCGCACCGCTGCATTCAGCAGGAACTTGTCGGTAATCGGCGCATCGGCCTCCATCAGCAGCGAAGCGATGGTACGGTGGATCTTCTTGGCGACGCCTTGCGGGGTCTCGCCCACCAGGTCCGATTGCACCACGTTGCCTGCCGCATCGATGTTGTAGCTGCCGTCGGCTTTCTTCAGCACGTAGTCCAGCGGCGCATTGAAGGTCTGCGCGCCGTCGCGGCGCAACTCGCCCGAAACGGCCAGGGTCAGCGGGCCGCCCTTCAGGTCCCACACGCCCTTGGACAGGGTCACGTCGACACTCTGGTTGAAGGCCTTGTTAAGGCGATAGGTATAGTCGTCCGCCTGGATGCTCTGCAGGTAAGCCAGGCCGGCCGCGTCCTGCAGGCCGAACGGGTTCAGGGTGCCGTTATTGAAGCCTTCCTGCGCCTTGGTGTACGAGATATAGCCTGCGCCGGCACGCGTGTCGCGCTTCGACTCGCCGTAATTCAGGCCGGCGCGGTAGTCCCAGCCCAGCACCTCGCCTTCGGCAGTCAGCACGATGCGGTCGTTGGTCTGTTCGTCGTTACGGTATGCCGGGCCAAGTTCGGCAGGACCCCACTGGAAGTAGATGGTCCGGTTGTTCATGTTCAGGTTACTGACCGTGCCCGGCGTCTTGGCCGGGTCGATGAACATGGTCGGCGTGTTGCTGCCGGTATTGCTGCCCACCACCTGAACGGCCGGCGTGATGCCCTTGCCCGGATAGTATTTGCTGGAAGCCGGCAGCGAATAAGTGGTGAACGGGTTGGTCGACCCCGGCGCCTGCATGCCGCGGTATTTCTGGACCGTGAACTCGGAGTGCAGGATGTCCAGGTCCACCTTGTGGCCGCCCGGCAGGTTCATGCTGGCGCGGCCGCTGATGTTGGTGATCTCGCTGCCGTCGGTCACCGCATTCCAGTACAGCGGATTACGGGCGCAGCCCGGCGCATACACTGGCGGCGTGGCGGTGCTGTTGTTGCCCAGGGTCGGTGTGGCGTATGGCGACAGGCAGCCGGTGGCGAAAGTCGGGTTGTAGTTCGAGTTGGCGTTGCGCGCGAAGCCGAAGTTGGCGGCCGGGGTCGCGTTGCGGGCGTCCGGCGTGATGCCCAGGCCCAGCGTGCGCAGGATGGCAGGGTCGTGCTGCTCCGGGCGGTCGCTCTGGAACAGCGCATCCTTCTTCTGGTGGTCGATCGCAATATAGGCGTTCCAGCCGTCGCGCGACATGTTGCCGGCGCCCAGGATCATGCCGAAGCTCTTCGTATCGGCGCCGCCCTTTTCCGTCGGCGCGTATTCGGCCTTGACCGAAGCGCCTTCGAAGCCGCGCTTGGTGATGAAGTTCTGCACGCCGCCGATGGCGTCCGCGCCGTAGATCGACGCGGCGCCGCCGTTCAGGGTTTCCACGCGGTCCAGCGCCATGCGCGGCATCACGTTGACCGAGACATACTGGTCCTGCAAAGGCTCGTTGGCCAGGCGGCGGCCGTTCAGCAGCGTCAGGGTGCGCATCGGCCCCAGGCCGCGCAGGTTGATGATCGGCCCGGCCGCGCCGCTATTGGTGCCCAGCGACAGCGACTGCGGCATTTCCAGCACCAGGTCTTTCAACTCGGTGTTGCCGCGCGCCTGGAGTTCGCTGGACTTGATGGTGACCAGCGGGGTGGCGCCCTCATTGGCTACACGGCGGATCAGGGAGCCGGTCACCACGACCGAAGCCACCGGCTCTTCCGCCGGGGCCGCGGTCTGTGCGGCTGCCTGGTTCGCCATCTGAAGAACGGCCGCTGCTACGGCTGCTGCCAACACGGCGCGTTTGGTTTGAGGGCCTGCAACGTAATTCATGAGTCTCCTCCAGTTGTATGATCAAATTGGTTTGATCGATTTTCGATTTTGGTATAACCGCAGACTAAAGTGGTTAGGCCAATTTCACAAGAAGAAATTGCAAGCTTGTGCAAAAAAAGCCACTATTGGCCAGTCCAGATTGCTGTTTTGGTCTGACCACCTTAGAATTGCGCACATGGAGACCAGGCTATATAGACAGGTGGCGGACAAGATCCAGGCGATGATCGCCACCGAGGGATATGGGAGCGGCGATCGCCTGCCGTCGGAGCGCGAACTTTCGGCCAAGCTGGAGGTGAGCCGGGCGTCCCTGCGCGAAGGGTTGATTGCGCTGGAGCTGGGCGGGGTGATCGAGGTGCGCAGCAATTCCGGCGTCTATATATGCGACCGTCCAGGGCACGCGCCCGCCTTGCCCGAAGCCGGCCCGGGACCGTTTGAAGTGCTGTCGGCGCGGCGCGTGATCGAGGCCGAGATTGCCGCCATCGCCGCGCAAGTGGCCACCGACCGCGCGATCGACGCCATCCTCGTCGCGGTGGAAGCCATGGAGCGCGACCACGACGACGTGGCCACCAATGAACAGGCCGACCGCAACTTTCACATGGCGATTGCCAATGCCACCGGCAACAGCGCGCTGGTGGGCGTGATGAACCACCTGTGGGACCAGCGCGGCCACCTGTGGCACAAGCTCAAGGAACACTTCCAGACCGAAGAACTGCGCAAGGAAACCCTGGGCGATCACCGCGCCATCCTGCAGGCCATCGCCAGCCACGACCCGGGCACCGCCCGCAAGGCCATGCGGGTGCACCTTGGCCGCGTGACACGCACCTTCTCTGCTTAGGAGACTTGATTTGAACGCACCACGACAACTACGCCGCCGCAAACTGCTGCAAGCCGGCGCCGCCGCCCTGCTCGCACCGCAATGGCTGCCCGCGCTGGCGGCCTCCCCGCCCAGCCGCGCCAATGCCTGGCGCCGTGCCGACGCCATCGCCGCTGCACTGCGCGCTCCCGTCAGTTTCCGCAACGAGGATTTCCTGGTCACGGATTTTGGCGCCAGGCCGTGCGGCACCAAGACGGTCAAGGCCTGGGTTACCCACGACGACCAGGAGCTGGTCCCGACCCAGGCCGACGACGCCCATGACTGCTACGCAGGCTTCAAGGCGGCCATCGACGCCTGCGCTGCCGCCGGTGGCGGACGGGTCGTCATTCCCAAAGGGTACTGGTACTGCGCCGGCCCGCTGGTGCTGCGCTCCAACGTCCACGTCCACCTGCAAGCCGGAGCCCATATCCTGTTCTCGCAGTACCCCGACGATTACGCCCGCCACGGCGACTTCGACTGCGGCGCAAACGGCAAGCTGGTGCTCTCGCGCTGGCAAAGCAACGATTGCCTGAACTACTCGCCCATGGTGTACGCCGTCAACGCCAGGAATATAGCGCTGACCGGCGAAGACTGGACGTCGAAACTGGACGGCCAGGGCGGCGTCGCCTTCAACGAAGCCGGCGATTGCTGGTGGTCCTGGAAGGGCCGCAACCGCACCATGAACGCGGTCTCTCAGACCACGGCGCCCGGCTACAAGGAAGGCCAGCCGACGCAAGTGGTCCCCAACCCGCTCAACAAGCCGCTGGCGGAAATCGCCCCGGGCCTGAACGCCACCCAGCGCAAGCTGATCGAAGGCGAAGGCGACAAATGGCGCAGCGACGAGCGCTACCTGCCTGCCTTGTCCGAAGCAGGCGTGCCGGTTGAACAGCGCGTGTTCGGCAAAGGCCACTACCTGCGCCCGCCGATGATCCACTTCATCAACTGCAGCAACGTCCTGCTGCAGGGCTACCATGTGCAGAACACCCCTTTCTGGCAGCACCACCCGGTCACCTGCCGCAACCTCGTGATCCGCAAGGTCCACGCCGAAAGCCGCGGCCCGAACAGCGACGGCTTCGATCCTGAAGCCTGCGACCATGTGCTGGTGGAAGACTGCGTCTTCGATTCCGGCGACGACTGCATTGCCGTCAAGGCCGGCAAGAACCGCGACGTCCAGTACGGCCCGACGCGCAATATCGTGATCCAGGGCTGCACCATGCACAGCGGCCACGGCGCCGTGACGCTGGGCTCCGAAATGGCCGGCGGCATCGAGCACGTCTATGCCCGCGACCTGGTATTCGAGAACGTGCACTGGAAGACCGATCCGCTGAATATCGCCATCCGGCTCAAGACCAATATGAACCGCGGCGGCTACCTGCGCCACTTCTACGTGAAGAATGTGAAGATCCCGAATGGCGTCCAGCTCAGCCCTTCGCACTACGCCCTGCTGCCCGGGTCGCCGATCGACACCAAGGGGCTGGCCACCGCCGCCGGCGCCGTCGTTTCCTTCGACTGCGACTACCAGCCAGGCGCCGACAGCGTTCGCATCCGGCCGCCCGAGGTCTCCGATGTACACATCGAGAACCTCACCGTCGGCAATGTAACCAAAGGCGGCACCTCCGGCTCCTGCTACCAGGCCATTGCCATCCTCGGCCCCGTCGCCAGCGATTACAACGGCCCGCAGCCCGCACCGCCTGTGCTGCCGGTACGCCGGGTCACCATCAGCAACTGCGACTTCGGCAACCCGGTCAATGCCGCACAGCCGGTCTGGCTGTATAACGTGGCCGGCCTCGCGCTCGAAAACGTCAGGATCGGCGGCAAGGTCCTTAAGGCTACCCTAAGCGCCTGATTGGACAAGCAGCGCGATCGCCAGTATGCTGTCGCGAATGATGATGGACAGCATACTGGCGCGCATCCAGGCCACGGCCCCGTCGCGCGATACATCCCTGCTGCAGGAACTGGTCGGCACTGTACGTCCCCGCCATGCAAATGACCTGCAACAGGCTACCAACCGCCTGCGCGCCCTGGCGCACCTGCTTGCTACGCGGCCAGAGTGGGCGCAAGCCCTGCGCGAATACCTGGCCGAAGTAGTCGGACAGCGCAAGCTGGTGCACCTGCTCACCGATACCGGCGTGTTGCAGAACCAGGGCTTCTTCGGCGAGCTATGGCGCCGCCTGAATCACAAATGGCTGCCGCCGACCGTCAACGACGCCTACCTGAAAGACGTCTTCGGCCAGATTTTCAATCGCCAGGATGACTACAAGTGGGTCAACGGCGTCGAACCCACGGTCTGGCTGGACTTGCTCAATACGCTCCAGTTGCCGCAGCATGGCTGGCTGCAGGGGCAGGCGCTGGGTGAACTGCTGGAAGCCATCCAGGTGCTCTCCTACCGCATCAGCGCCATCGGCCTGGAGCCTGAACTGGTGCGCGTCCATCCGGACATCGAACGCTTCGAATCGCCCTTCCTGCGCCAGAATGCCGAAGTGGTGCAGCTGACCGAAGCCTGGCGCGCCCGCCTGGTCGACGCCCAGGCCGCAGTGCCGGATGCCCGCCACCTCGACGTGCTTCTCAGCCAGTGCGAAGAAATCATCGGCCGTGCGCGCAAGGCGGCATCGGTGCAAGGGGTGTCGGTCAGCCTGACCCGCCTGTTCCTGCGCCTGACGCAAAGCATCGGCCGCCTGCGCATCCTGCTGGACCTGCTGGAAGCGCCCTCCTTGCAGGAATCCCTGCCCAGCGCGCTCGGCCTGTTCCAGCAACTGGTGGAAGCCGACAATCGTAAACTGAGCCTGACCGACCTGTTCCAGACCAATACCGAGTTGCTGGCCTTGCAGGTGACGGAGCACGCCGGGCGTTCGGGCGAACATTATGTCGCCAGCACGCGCGCCGAATGGCTGTCCATGATGCGCTCCGCCGCCGGCGCGGGATTCATCGTCGGCTTCATGGCGACGCTCAAGATATTGATGGCCCGCCTGCTGCTTGCCCCGATCGGCTACGCCGCGCTGTATAGCCTGAACTACTCGCTCGGCTTCATGCTGATCCACGTGCTGCACTTCACGGTGGCCACCAAGCAGCCGGCAATGACGGCGGCGCGCATCGCCGCTGCAATCGACGAAGGCCAGAAGAAGCTCGATGAACTGGCCGAGCTGGTGGTCAGGGTGCTGCGCTCGCAATTCGTGGCGATCGTCGGCAATGTGGCGCTTGCCATGCCCACCGCCTTCGCCATCGCCGTGGGATGGCAGGCGGCATTCGGCCAGCACCTGGCCGGCGCGGAAAAGGCCCAGCACCTGCTGCACGATATCGACCCGCTGCATAGCCTGGCCTTGCCGCATGCGGCAATTGCCGGCGTGTGCCTGTTCCTGGCCGGACTGATCTCGGGCTACTACGACAACAAGGCGGCTTATAACGATATCGCCGCGCGCCTACGGCAGCTGCACTGGTTGCGCTGGCTGCTGGGCGAAAAGCGGCTGGGGCGCGTCACCGATTACATCGGCCGCAACCTTGGCGCACTTGCAGGTAATTTCTTCTTCGGCATCATGCTCGGTACGATCGGCACCATCGGATACGTGCTGGGACTGCCGATCGACATCCGCCATGTGACCTTCTCGAGCGCCAATTTCGCTTTCGCGCTGGTTGGACTGGACTACCAGCTCAGCACCGAGCAATGGCTGCTGTCGCTGTCGGGCATTGTGCTGATCGCGCTGACCAACCTGGCGGTCAGCTTCTCGCTGGCCCTGATGGTTGCGTTGCGTTCGCGCCGCGTCAGTTTCGGCCGCGGCCGGGCCCTGGCCGGCATGGTATGGCAGCGCTTCCGCCAGGCGCCGCGCAGCTTTTTCCTGCCGCCGCCCGAAACGTCCTGAAGCCGTTCGTGAACCAGCTCACCGCTTCCGTTGATGGCTTCACGCACACGGCTACAGGCAATCCTGACCGAGGGCCGGGTGCGGGCGGCAAAACTTGATATGAAGCCTTGCCGCGTGCTACAGTGCAGCACTACGCTCCGGCATGCCCGATCCCGCCTGCCGCCGCCCTGATATCCGCTGCACCCCACTCTTGTGCGCTAGCTTCACCATGAAACTGCATGCGCACGCCCACATCTTCCCTTATCCTGAATGCCCACTGCATTGATTTCGTCTACGGCGGTGTATATGCCTGGGCCTATCTTGCCATGGCAGGGGTAGCCGATCCCGAGATCATTGCCATTTTGCGCACACCCTTCGACCGCTGGGGCGATGCCCATCCCAGTATTGCCGACGTTGCCGAGCGGGCGATGCGCACAGTGGGAATCCAGCGCCCAGTCGAGGCCTACAACTGTACAATGCCATGACCAGCTTACAACTTGCCCATCCGAAGGAAGAAGCAACTTGGCTCAAATTCGGCAACCAAGAAGGCCCACCGTTCGCCGCATGCTGTTTGCACTCGTGCTGGCATGCGCCCTCCCCGCGGCCCTGGGCTTCGGCCTGCTGATCCAGCACTTCTATACCCGCGAACGGGCCCAGGTCGAGCGCGATTCCCTGTTCGTCGTGCGCTCGATGATGCAGGCGGTCGACCGCGATCTCGACCTCGGCATCACTGCGGCCAGGGCGCTGGCCATGTCGGCGGAACTCGACCAGGGCGACCTGGCCGGCTTTCACCGCAAAGCGGTCAATATCGTCAATGCCGGCTTTCCCGGTTCGAACATCGTGCTCAGCACGCGCGACTCGGTCCAGCTCCTCAACACGCTGCTCCCCTTCGGCCAGCAGATTCCCGACCCCGGCAGCCGCGAACGTATCCAGCGCGTGTTCGAAACGGGGCAAGTCGTGGTGTCGGACGTATTTATTGGCGGCGTTACCGGCAAGCCCCTGGTCGCGGTCCATGTGCCGGTCATACGGGGCGGCCAGGTCGTCTATTGCCTTTCGGTTGGCTACCAGCCCGGCAACCTGGGGCGCGTCCTCGCTTCCGGAACCCTGCCCAGGGATCGGGTGCTTGCCATTTTCGACCGTAAAGGCGTGATCATTGCACGCACCCACGAACCGGAGCGCTTTGTCGGCAAGCCCGGCTCGGACGCCCTGGTCAAGCGGCTGGGCGAGACCGATGAAGCCGTGTTCGAGTCCACGACGCTGGAGGGCATCCCGGTGTACACGATTTTCACCCGCTCCAGCCGCAGCGGCTGGGCCGTCGCGGTCGGCGTGCCGCGCGCCACCATCTTGCAGGAGCTGCTGGCCTCCGTCACCTGGCTTACCTGGATCGTGCTGGCGCTCCTGCTGGCGGGCTTCGGCCTGGCCTGGTTCATCAGCGGCAAGATCCGGCAGCTTGAAAGCCTGATCCACGAACGCACCGACCAGCTCGAGGACGCCAACGTGCGCATCAGCACTGTTGTCGACAGCGTCGGGGAAGGCATCGTCACCATCGACGAGCAAGGCCGGATCGAAACCTTCAACCGTGCGGCCAGCGAAATCTTCGGCTACTCAGCGCAAGAAGCCGTCGGCGCCGGCATCCAGATGCTGATGCCGGAGCCGATACGCGCCGCGCACCAGCATGGCATGCGGCGATTCCTGTCGGGCGGCGATCCGCACGTGATCGGCAAAGGCGCCGTCGAACTGCCCGCATTGCGCAAGGACGGCACCCAGTTCACCGTTGAACTGACCATCAGCGCCATCCGCGACGAAGGCAAATATCGTTTCGTCGGCGTCCTGCGCGACGTGACGGAGCTGAAGAAGTCGCAGGAAGCCTTGCGCGAGGCGGTCAAGGAAGCGCAGGCAGCCAATGCGGCCAAGAGTTCCTTCCTCGCCAACATGAGCCACGAACTGCGCACGCCGATGAATGCCGTGCTGGGGATGGCGCATCTGATGACCACCACCCCGTTGTCGCTGGAGCAGCGGCGCTACCTGACGATGCTGCGCACTTCGGGGCAGTCCCTGCTGGCACTGCTGAACGACATCCTCGACTTCTCCAAGATCGAAGCCGGCAAGGTCCAGCTCAATACGACCCGCTTCGAACTTGACGCGGTACTGCACGCGGTATCCACCATCATGAGCGTGAACGCCGGCGAGAAGGAGCTGGAACTGGCCATCGGCGTCGAACCGGACGTTCCGCGCATGCTGCTCGGCGATCCCCTGCGCCTGCAACAGGTGCTGGTCAACCTCACCAGCAATGCCATCAAGTTCACGGCAAGGGGTGAAGTCAGCCTGAAGGTCGAATGCGCGGAGTGCGACGAGCAGCGCTCCGTCATGCGCTTTATCGTGTGCGATACCGGTATCGGCATCTCGGCGGAACAAAAGGCCAACCTGTTTGCGCCCTTTGCCCAGGCCGACGAATCCGTCACCCGCAAATTTGGCGGCACCGGGCTCGGGCTGGTGATCTGCCAGCGCCTGGTCGAACTGCAAGGCGGCAGCATCGCGCTTGAAAGCCGGCCGGGCGAAGGCAGCACCTTCACCGTCACCCTGCCCTTCGGCGCCGTACCGGCCGGCCAGCAGCAGGCGCCAAGCGGCGCGGGCGCACGGCCGCTGCGCGTGCTGGTGCTGGACGACCACTTCACCAGCCGCGTCTACCTGTCCAAGACGCTGCAAGCCTGGGGCTGGGGCGTCGACGTTGCCTCCTCCGGGGCAGAGGTGGAGAAGATGCTCGCCCTCGCCGCCCAGCGCAACTTGCCTTATGACGTGATACTCGCCGATTGGAGCGTGCCCGGCGAAGACCAGCGTTATATCGAATCGCTGCGCCATGCGCAAGGACCGGCAGTTCCCGTGATACTCATGGTGAGCGCCTACGAGCGCAGCAAAATGCTCGAAGACGATGCCGATCGAGAAGGCCTGCTCACCAAGCCGATTACCGCGTCCGCCCTGTACGATACCGTGCACGAGGTGCTGGACAAGGCCGACCTGCATGAGGTGCAGGCGGATGCAGCGCCGGCCTTGCGCATCAGCGGCCGCCTGCTGCTGGTGGAGGACAACGCGATGAACCAGCTTGTCGCAGTCGGCATCCTGGAGCGCGCCGGCGCTACCATCGATGTCACCGGCAACGGCGAGGAAGCGGTGCGCATCCTGCGCGCCTCGCCCGAGGCCTACCGCCTGGTCCTGATGGACGTGCAGATGCCGGTCATGGACGGTTACACGGCGACCCGCATCATCCGCCAGGAACTGGGCCTGAAGCTGCCTATCGTGGCGATGACGGCAGGCGTCATGGAATCCGAACGCGCCGATTGCCTGGCGGCGGGAATGGACGACTTCATTCCCAAGCCGCTCGATATCGACGAGATGATGCAAACGCTGGAACGCTACCTGCCGCCTTAAACCCTCAGGATGCCGCGGAAGCCGCGCGCCGCGTAATACGACTCGGCGCCATTGTGGTACAGGAAGACGTGGCCGTAGCGCCGGTCGCAGAACAGGGCGCCACCCTGCTTGCGGATGTCGGCCGGCGTCTGCACCCAGCTTGAACTCTTGCGGTCGAATTCACCCAGCGTTTGCAGGTGGCGGTACTCGGCCTCGGTCAGCAGCGTGATGCCGATCGCCTTGGCCGCTTCCAGCGCGCTGCCGGAAGGCTTGTTTTCCTTGCGGCCATCCAGTGCGGCCCGGTCGAAACACAGGCTGCGCCGCCCTGCCGGGCTTTCCGGCGAACAGTCGCAGAACACCACTTCACCCGTCGCGGCGTCGACGCCCACGACATCGGGCTCGCCGCCGGTACGTTCCATTTCCTCGAGTACGCGAAGCTTGCCTGGATGCGCATCCAGGCGTGCCTGCACTGCGTTCCATGCCAGTTCCTGGTGGCGCTCCATGTTCTTGAGGAAGCGCTGCTCGAGGAGTTCGCTCAACTGATGGGATGTCTTCATCTTGAAACCTCGATCAAAGTCTCATATCAATCCTGCATGGCCCGCACCAGTTTCGTCATACCTGCGAAGCCTGTCCTTGGTCTAGCATTGTGCCACCAAAAATAGCGAAAGAGGATGATGAAGAAGATTGGTGCGCTGCTTGCCTTGCTCCTTGCAATCGCGACGCCTGCCGGAGCCGGGGAATTTGCCAAGGGAGCCGACATCGGCTGGCTCCAGCAAATGGAAGCCACCGGCTACAAGTTCCATGACGAGCAGGGCAAGCAGGAAGACGCCTTGCAGATCCTCAAGGACCACGGCATCAATACGGTGCGACTGCGCACCTGGGTCAATCCTTCGGACGACAGGACGAATGGCCACAACAGCAAGGACGAAACCGTGGCCATGGCCGTTCGCGCGCAGAAGATGGGCATGCGGGTGATGATCAACTTCCATTACAGCGATAGCTGGGCCGATCCGTCGAAGCAGAACAAGCCCGCTGCCTGGGCAGGCCACGACTTCCCGCGCCTGCTGGAAGACGTCTACAGCTATACCTATGAGGTCATGTCCGCCCTGCAGGCGGCTGGCGTCGCGCCGGAATGGGTGCAGGTTGGGAATGAAACGCCGGGAGGGATGATTTATCCCGAAGGCAGCACCAGGAACTGGCCGCAACTGGCGCAACTGATCAACAAGGGCTACGATGCCATCAAGGCCGTCAGCCCTGTATCCAAGGTGATCCTGCACCTGGACCGCGGCAATGACAGCAAGCGTTTCAGGACCTGGTTCGACAATGCAAGGGCCAATGGCGCACGCTACGACGTGATCGGCATGTCGTACTACCCCTACTGGTTGCCCGGCAAGCCGGATTATAAACAGTCGATCGACGCCCTTGCCCGCAATATGAACGACATGGCCGCGCGCTACGGCAAGGAGGTCATGATCGTGGAGGTGGGCGGCGAAGACAAACGCCCGCAAAACACGTATGAGATGCTGGTCGCCGTGCAGCGCAAGGTCAAGGCGGTACCCAACCAGAAGGGCTTGGGCGTGATCTACTGGGAACCATTGGGCGCGCGCAGCTGGAGCAACTACCCGCTCAGCGCCTGGGGCGACGACGGCAGGCCGACCAGGGCGATGCAAGCCTTCCTGGCCGAAGAACGCTGACGCCCTGCCCGGCCTATCTGGAAAGCTGCTCCAGGTAGCGCTGTGCATCCAGTGCCGCCATGCAGCCTGTCCCCGCGCTCGTAATTGCTTGCCTGTAGATGTGATCCTGCACATCTCCCGCCGCAAACACGCCGTCGATCGAGGTCAGGGTTACCATGCCGTCGAGGCCGGACTTCGTCCTGATGTAGCCGTCCCGCATCGCCAGCTGGCCTTCGAAGATGCTGGTATTGGGCTTGTGCCCGATGGCGATGAAGATGCCGTGCACCGCCAGCGCTTCCAGTTCACCGCTGGCGTCGCGCAGTACCGCGCCGCTTACTCCGGCATCGTCGCCCCGGACTTCGTGCAGCGTCGTGTCGAGTTTCAGGACAACCTTTCCCTCGGCAACCTTCGACATCAAGCGGTCGACCAGGATTGGTTCTGCGCGGAACCGGCTGCGCCGGTGGACCAGGGTCACGCGCGCCACAATATTCGACAGATAAAGCGCCTCCTCCACCGCGGTATTGCCGCCGCCCACTACCAGCACTTCGCGGCCACGGTAAAAGAAACCGTCGCAAGTGGCGCAGGCCGACACACCGCGTCCCATGAATGCCTGCTCCGAGGGGAGCCCCAGGTACTGGGCCGAGGCGCCGGTGGCGATGATTAAGGCATCGCAAGTGTACTCACCGGCATCGCCGACCAGCCGGATCGGGCGCTCATCAAGGTGGGTGGTGTGGATATGGTCGAAAATGAAGCGGGTGCCGAAGCGCTCGGCATGGTCGCGGAAGCGATGCATCAAATCCGGCCCCTGCACGCCCAGCGGGTCGGCCGGCCAGTTTTCCACGTCGGTCGTAGTCATCAACTGGCCGCCCTGCTCGAGGCCAGTAATCAGGGTTGGCTGCAGATTGGCGCGGGCAGCGTAGACGGCGGCGGTGTAACCGGCAGGACCTGAACCGAGAATGAGCAGGCGGGAATGTTGTGGCATGTCGGGATCCTCAAATAATCACAATGCAGGTTAATACCGGCATGCCGCGAAAAAGTTCATTCCTTCCTGCTGTAGTGGGCAATAAACCGCCTGGGCTTAGAAAGCCTTCTTGCCAGGCATCAGCTCGTGCGGGTGGCGCCAGCCAGGCAAGTCGCTGATGCGCTGTTTCCACGCTTCGATGTGCGGGAATTCGGCCAGGTCGATCCCGGTCTCCTCCGGCATGTAGACATAGCCAATCAGCGACAGGTCCGCGATGGTCAGGCGGTCGCCAACCAGGAACTTGTTGGCGGCCAGGTGCTTGTCGACGATGCGATATGCGCCGATCGCACGATCTCGCAGGAACTGGGTGACGGGCGTGTCGCCGGTCTTCTGCAGGCCGTACATGAAGCGCAAGGTCGCGTAATAGCTGGTGAACTTGTGGTTGTCGAACAGGATCCAGCGCCAGATTTCGCGCTTCTCTTCATCGGTGCGAGGACCGAATTTGCCGGTCACCTCGGCCAAGTAGTCGAGGATCACGCCGGACTGGCTGATCTTCAGCCCCTTGTGCTCGAGCACCGGAATCTCTCCCATTTCATTGAGATTGTCACGCCAGCCTTCCGTGCGCGTCTCGCCGCCGAAATAGTCCACTACCACAGGCTCCCAGTCCGCGTTGGCCAGCGCCAGGAAAAGGGCTGCCTTGTACGAGTTGCCGGAAGCAGCAAAGCAGTGCAATTTGAATTCCGCCATCTTGGTCCTCTTGAGTTGGGTGTCGTCAGGCGGATAATAGTAAAACAGATTGACGGCGGCTGCAGGGCGGCGTTCAGGGCACAGTCCACTAGTTCAGGTAGCTGCTGCGCGCCTTGCGCTCCTTGCGGAACAACCAGGGTTCGAGCGGCTCGCGTTCCGCCCATAAACCGACCCGGGAGCTGCGCGCTGCGGCCTGGATTGCCGGCAGCGAAGGATCATGGTTGTACTGGGGGTAGACCCAGGCCATGCCTTTGCGCACCTGCGCCACGTTGGCGTTGACGTCGCCGCAATGGACGACGGCCACGGTGCGTCCGTAACGATCCTGTTTCCCCGAGTCGAGCGTCGCGTCGCGGCCAAAGCAAAGGTCCGACAGCGACTGCTTCGAACGCGCGCCGAAAGACTGTTTCTTTTCCGGCGCATCGATATTCGCCAGGCGAACCTTGACCGGACGGCCCTTGCTCAGCACAGTCAGCGTGTCGCCATCGGAAACGCCGATGACCGTGTCTGCGTATGAATGAGTACAAATCAGTGCAAAGATCAGTGCAAGCTTCTTAATTTCCCTACTCCACTTGTTTAGACGGCCGCAATTGTAGCGTCATAGCGCGACTTCCGCAGCGAGCTTGAACGTGCGCTGCCCACTGCTTGTCACGTTTCGCAAGGAATCGTGGCGGCCGTCCTCGAAAATTTGCGTATTGCGGGTATCGGGCTTCAATACATTGCCAGCCGTGGCGCGCAAGGTCAGCCCCGGCCGCAATTGCCAGGCGGCGTTCAAGTCCAGCCGGCGCTCCGTGCCTCGCCCGCTCCACTGCGAGGCAGATATATGCGCCAGGCCACCCTTCTGCAGGTTCCAGTTGAAGCCCGCCGTCTTTCCCGCTCCGAAGCGAATATCGACACCCGCGTTGATGGTAAGCGGCACTTGTTCGCCAAGCCGGTTGCCGGGCGATGCCACGGAATCCACCTTCGACCAATTGCGCGCGACGCCTATTCGCGCCATCGTCCCCGCCGCCAAAGCCAGGCGCCCGTCAAATTCCAGGCCGCGGGTCACGGCGCCGCCGATATTGCCAGGCGTCGCCACCCACTTGCCCTTGTCTTCGAAAAGAACTGAACCGATGACATTGGCAATGCTCCGATGATAGGCAGCCACGCTGGCCATGCTGTCCTGGCCGAAATAGCGTTCGTAAGCGGCATCGATTCCCCATGCCAGCTCCGGACGCAATGCCGGGTTGCCCTGCACATCGGGATTTGCGGGGCCGTTGCCATTGTTGACCGTGAAACGGCGCGGCACCAGGTCGCGCGTATTGGGCGCCTTGTAGCTGCGCGCGAGACCAAGCCGCAGCTGATCGCGCGAACCGGGCAGGCGCCAGAGCAAATGCGCCACCGGACTCCCGACGGCGGTGCTGCTGCGCACGTCCGCCAGGTCGCGTCCATTGGTCATCGTGCGCAGCCCTTCCCAGCGCAGGCCGATATATGCCTCAAATCCAGGCGATACCGTCCATTCATCCTGGGCGTACACGGCAAAGCGCCGCACGCGGGCGATGTAACGCTGGTCAAGCTCGCCAAGCGGCTCGCCTGCCGCACTGGCGTCCTCCTGTCGCCGCCATTCCGAACGCCGCGCCACCGAACCATCCCACCCTGCCGCCAGTACATGTCCGCTGCTGCCTCCCAGACGCCATTTTCCGCTGCTGCTGGCGCTATCGTCCGACGCGCTGGAAATCACGCGGCGCAGCCAGACCGCATCTCCTGACGCGTCACTTCCGGTGAAAAGATAGTCGCTGTTGCGCCGGTTATGCGCCAGGCCAGCCTTCCAATCGATGCGGTTTGCGTCCCCAAGACGATGACTGGCCTCGATATCGCTGCGCGCGATGCCAGTGCGGGCATCGGCCCTGTATGCGCTCACCGGGAAATCGCTCGATGCGCCGAGCAGCGCAGTTTCCCCGCTGCTGCCACGGTTGCGATTGCGGACATGGTCCAGCAGGCCTTGCCAGGCTACCTTCGTTCCGCCGTCGAATTTCCAATTCAGGCGCGGCGCCAGGCCTATGCGCTCCGTGGCCAAGAAGTTCGCTTCGGCAGTCTGGCGCCGGGCCGACAAGGTGCTCTCGAAAATGCTGCTTGCCGGTGCGCTCTTTCCGCGTGCGGCCTGTATCGCCACGTTGCCGGAATAAACCTCGCCGGGACGCGACAGGTCGAACGACGCTTCCGGAGACCAGCCGGCGCCAGCGTCCTTGCCGGCCAGCGAGGCCAGCGACCGGGCCCGCCCAGTGCTTCGGCGCAAAACAATATTGATGCTGCCGGCGATGCCTTGGGTGCTGCTGTCGGCAGTTGCACTGCGCAGGATCTCGATACGTTCGACGAGCTCCGGCGCCAGGTTCTCCGGCGAGAATCCGGGCGGCGCCGGTTCGCCATTCAGCAAGAATTGCGTATGCCCGCCGCCCAGCCCCCGCAACTGCACCTGCCCCCCGCTTACCGTAACTCCGGGCTGGCGACGCAGGGCCTCGGACATGGTGGGATCGCCATAGCGTAACAGCTCATCGCGTGAAACGATAACCCGGCCCGCGCCATCATCGCGGCGTTGCTGCAAGGTGCTGGCCGCTTTGACCTCGACACTCACCACGTCGCTTTCGGCACTGGCGCAAAGGGGAAACAGGAGCAAGTAAAGCAATATTCGCATCGTAAAGACCCGGTTGTAAAAGAACGATGCGCATTGTTGGCGAAACCTCGGGAAAGCCGATACGGAGTGTGACGAACACCCGGCCCACCGGGACGAACGCCGGAATGCGGCTGCTATACTGCCGCGCCATGGACCGACTACATTCAATGCCAGCCTGGCTGCGCGCCTTGCTGGCCAACTTCGCGCTGTGGACGCTGGTCTGCGCGCTGGCCGGCATCACCACCTACGGCGACCGTATCGAAAGCGGCGACACCCGCAGCTACTGGCAGATGACCGCCGGCTGGTGGGTTGGCTACTCGGCGATGATGTTGCAAAGCTATATGCTGTACATGGTCTACCGCCGCCATCCGGAATGGCTCGCCAGCATGCGCCGCGTCGGCCTTGGCTACCTTGCCTATCTCGCAGTAGGCTGGCCCACTGCAATGCTTGGGCTGGCATTCCGCCGCTGCTTCAAATTCGACATCGACCCGACCTTTGGAAACGCCTGGACCTACGTGGCCACGATGGACAAACTCGAGTGGTTTATCGAGTACGTGCTGCTGACGATGGCTTTTGGCGTCGTGGTGGCGCTCCTGCTGTGGCGCCAGCGCCGGCAGCAAGACCGGCAACTGGCCCAGGCCCTGCTTTCGCTTGAACGCCAGCGCTTGGCCGCCTTGCGCGGCCAGCTTGAACCGCACTTCATCTTCAACACCTTGAGCGCGATCGGCGCCCTGGTGCGCATGGACGACAAGGCGCTCGCACTGGACGCCCTGTCCCGGCTGGGGGATCTGCTGGAGTATGCCTTGACGAGCAGCGAAAGCGATTGGGTGGCGGCCGGCAAGGAGCTGGAATTTGTCCGCAGCTACCTGGACTTGCAGCGCCTGCGTTTCGGCGAGCGCCTGAAGGTACGCATTGCAGGCGCCCATTTGCTGGACGACGGCATCGATTGCCCTCCAATGCTACTGCAGCCGCTGATCGAAAATGCCTTGCGCCACGACCTTGAATGCCATGAAGGCGACAGCGATATCGACATGGCGTTCACGCGGCATGGTGACCGGCTCACGGTACAAGTATCGAATCCGGCCCGCATGCACGCTGCGCCTTCGGCAGGCCTGGGCATTGGCCTGCGCGGCATTCGCGCGCGCCTCCAGCTGGCCTACGGCGATGCAGCCACCCTGGCGACGTCGCGCACCGGCGGCCGCTTCCTGGCGGAGCTTTCCCTTCCCTGGAGGCCGCAGCCGTGAAAGCGCTGATCGTGGACGATGAGGCGCACGCCCGCACCAACCTCCGGTTTGCCCTGGAGGCATTGCCGGGATGGGAGATCGTGGCGGAATGCGCCAGCGCCTCGGCCGCACGCACCTTCCTGGACACCGGCGGCGCGGATATCGTGCTGCTCGACGTGCAAATGCCGGTGGAGTCGGGGCTCGACTTTGCGCGTGAACTGAGCCGGCGCGAACTGCCGCCCTTGATCGTGTTCGTGACGGCACACCGGGGCCACGCCCTGGAAGCATTCGACGTCCACGCGCTCGACTACATCGTCAAGCCTGTGGATGAACGCCGGCTGCAGCAGGCCCTGGAACGCGCCGCCAAGCTGCTCGACCAGCGCGCCGCATACACGCAAGCCCTGCGCGGCTTCGTCGATCCCCGCCCCGGCTACTGGACCGAACTGGCTGTGCGCTCGGTCGGCAGGATAGACCGGGTCAACCTGTCGGAAGTGCTGTGGATCGAATCCGCGGGAAATTATGTGGAACTGCACCTGCCGCAGCGTACCTTCCTGCACCGCAGCACCTTGACGGAGCTGGAGCGCTACCTGGACCCGGCGCAATTCCTTCGTATTCACCGCCGCATCCTGGTGCGCAGCAGCGAAATGCTGGCCGTTCGCCAGCTCCAGGAAGGAAGCCACGAACTGACGCTGGCCGGCGGTGCGCAACTGCCGGTCAGCGAACGTTATGCCGCGGCGGTAAAAGACCGCCTCGCGCGGCCTACTCTACCCAGCTGAAGCCATCGCGCGCCAGCAGCGCGAACGATTCGGACGGGCCCCAGGTGCCGGCAGCATAAGGATTCGGCTTCTCGGCCAGGGCGTTCCAGCCGTTGATGATCGGATCGGCCCATTCCCATGCAGCTTCCAGTTCGTCGCGGCGCATGAAGTGGGTCAGGCGGCCGCGCACCACGTCGATCAGCAGGCGCTCGTAAGCTTCGGCCCTGCGCTGCGAGAATGCGGATTGCAGGTCCAGGTTCAGCGCCACCTGCTGCATCTGCATGCCGCTGCCGGGCTGCTTTGCCATGAGCTGCAGCTTGATCGCTTCTTCCGGCTGCAGTTCGATCACCAGCCGGTTGGCTACCCCGCCCGGCGTCTCAGGGAACAGCGGGAACGGCGGGTTGGCGAATTCGATCACGATCTTGGACGAGCGGCGCGCCATGCGCTTGCCGGTACGCAGGTAGAACGGTACCTTGGACCAGCGCCAGGTATCGACGTAAGCGCGCATCGCCACGAAGGTTTCAGTGCTGCTGCCCTCCGGCACGTTGCGCTCCTCCAGGTAGCCCGGCACTTCCTGGTTGCCGCTCACGCCGCGCACGTACTGGCCCCGGACGGTGTCGCGTGCGATCGAGGCAAGGCTGAAGCGGCGCAGCGAGCGCAGGACCTTGAGCTTCTCGTCGCGCACCGCATCCGGCGCCAGCGAGGCAGGCGGTTCCATCGCAACGATGCACAGCAGCTGCAGCAAGTGGTTCTGCACCATGTCGCGCATGGCGCCGGCGCTGTCGTAGAAGCCAGCGCGGCTGCCCACGCCGACTTCTTCGGCAACCGTGATCTGCACACTGGTGATATTCGGCGCACGCCACAGCGGCTCCAGGATCGAATTCCCAAAGCGCAGCACCATCAGGTTCTGCACGGTTTCCTTGCCCAGGTAGTGGTCGATGCGGTAAATCTGCGATTCCTCGAAATGCTTGCCGACCGCTTCGTTGATCTCTACCGCTGACGCCAGGTCGCGGCCAAGCGGCTTTTCGAGCACCACGCGCGCGTTGCGGTCAACCAGGCCGGCTTCGGCCAGCTTGTCGCAGATGGTGGTAAACAGCGACGGCGCCGTGGCCAGGTAGAAAACCCGTTCTGCACCAGGACGCGAGACCTTGGCCAGCGGCGCCATGCCGTCTTTTTCCACGTCGACCCGCACAAACTCCAGCAACTGCAGGAAACTGCGCCAGGCCTCGTCCGTGAAATTCTCCCCGCTGATGAAGGGACGCGAATGGTCCTCGACGAAGGCCAGGTAGGCCGCGCGGTCGTAGTCCTGGCGGCCGGTGGAAATGATGTGGGTCCCGGGCGGCAGGTTGCCATGCAGGTGCGCCATATACAGCGCCGGAAGCAGCTTGCGCATGGCGAGGTCGCCCACCCCGCCAAAGATGATCATGTCGAGGGGCAGGCTGGAGTCGAATTGCGGAGCAGAGGTCATGTCGAGGCTCAAAAGTGTTGGTGGTAGCGGGTCGGATTGATAATAATACCCAAACTCTCGCCGGGCGGCAGGACGACGACAAAGGAGGAGGTTTGCCAGGACTGTTAAGATCAGCGATTGGGGGCGCCGTGCTGCTCATGGCCCTTCCCTCCTGGGCAGGTGGAGTAGTTTGCGAGCCGCCTTACTATCGCCCCGAAAACGGCGGTCCCGAACGCGAACTGTGTGCAATCCAGGCGGCCGCAAAACGATTCCTGGACCAGCAGAACGTCCGCGACAAGACCGACTGGCGGCCACTCGGCCCCGATATCAGGATGATGTTTGGACCCTGCCTCGTTCCCCTGGGCGCGACCTGGGCCATATATGAAGCCCGGAAAAGCGTGACGGTGAGTTGCGACCGCACCGATCCATCGGCCTACAAGCGCACCTGGAAGGCCGCGGTCGATGTCTACAGCGAGAGCGAGCAGCTGAACTACCATATCCACAAGGCGGCGAGCGCATTCGTACGCCGCGAAAACGCGCGGCGCAAATCGAACCGCAAGGCCGGATACCCGGCAAATGAGACCCAGGTGCCGAAATGCGCGGTCCCCCTCGCCGTCGAATGGCGGGACGGCGCCAGGAGCAGTGTCGATGTGATCTGCCGCCAGGCCGTCCAGACCACCTGGGGCAAAGGCAAATGGCGAGTCAGGATACCGGTCGAATGATCCTGTGACCAGCACCGGCGCCGGGAATTTAGTTGTTCTTGACAACCAGCTGGCGCAAAAACTAAAATTGGTTGACTAACACAACCAATCCGCCATGAGTACCAACGAAAACACTGCTCAGCTTTTCCGCGACGTCGTGCGCCTATTCGTTCGCGACCAACGAGAAAACGCAGGGTGCATGGACGGTGGACAGACGGTACGCTGCCACATACTCAATGAATTGCTGCGCGAAGCTCCCCTGCCACAACAAGCATTGGTCAATCGCCTCGGCCTGGACAAGGCATGGATCAGCCGAGCTGTGGACGGCCTTTGCGTGGAAGGATGCCTGTCGAAGGAACCGAGCCAGCGCGATAGACGCAGTGTCATGCTGTCGCTCACAGCCAAAGGCAAAGCTCGCGCTGCTTCCTTGAATCTCCAACTGAATCAACATGTAGAACGCTTGCTAGCGGATGTTCCACCTGCACAAAGGGCCGCGCTGCGCATTGCTTTGCAAACCTTGCACGCCGCGCTGAGCGCACCTGATGAAAGATCGAGGGTCAAATGCCAGAAATAACGTTACGCCCCATGCGTCCGGAGGATTGGCCGGCGGTCCGCAGCATCTATCTCGAAGGTATTGCCAGCGGAAATTCGACCTTTCAGACCGAAGCACCAGGCTGGGAACAATGGGACGCCAACCATTTGCAGGCCTGCCGCCTGGTTGCCGTGCTAGGCGATTCCATCGTCGGCTGGGCAGTCCTGGCGGCGATATCGGCTCGCCCGGTCTACCGCGGCGTAGCTGAAGTCAGTGTCTACGTAACGCCCTCTGCCCACGGACAAGGGGTTGGCAAGGCCCTGATGCGGGAATTGGTATCGGCCTCGGAACAATACGGTTTCTGGACTTTGCAAGCCGGCATATTTCCGGAGAATGTCGCGAGCCTGGCTGTGCATGCAAGCGTCGGGTTCCGCCAGGTCGGCCGAAGGGAAAGGATGGGGCAGTTACACGGCGTCTGGCGCGATGTCGTGCTGGTGGAACGCCGCGTTACCGGCGACGTTTGCTGATTGGCCGTCACGCTCCTGGCGCTACACCGCTGCCACTGAATGGCGGACGCGTTTCCGGATGGCCTGCGTGAACACCGCGAAGGAAATGAGCGACATCGCGAGCAGGAGAATCAGTACTTGACGAGGGCCGATCACGTCAAACGACATTGCCAGCACTAGCGGCCCACTGGCCTTCGCCAGCAGCGCCGGCGCCGCAAGCGCGCCGGATATCGCCCCGTAATGCAGACGGCCGAACATCGCTGCCGGCAGCGTCCCGCGCAGAATGGTAAGCACCCCATTGCTGAGTCCATACAGCAGGCAGAAAGCAGCAACACCCCATGCCTGGCTTCCAAATGCAGCAATCGCGGACAGCGCCACCGGCAATGCTGCGAACGTATAGATCCCCACGATCGTCGGCGGCCTTCCGCTGCCCCAGGTGCGTTCGATAAGCCGTCCCGCCACCTGCATAGGTCCTATCAACGCCGCCAGCATCAAGGCAAGCTCCATCGAATGTCCCAAGGCCCGCATGACGCGGATCAGGTGCACGGAAATCGCAGCAAAGATGAATGCGTTAATCGCAAAAGCTGCGGCCAGTAGCCAGAATCGTGGCTGTCGGATGGCTTGCTTCAGCGTCGCACCGGCGTGACGCGATGCGGACGCTTTATGCTGGTGCGCGCCGCCAAGAAGGCAATGCAATGGCGCACAAACCAGCAGTTGCACAAGCGCATAGAGCGTTAACGTATCTCG
The DNA here is from genome assembly GCF_049913255.1 of Pseudoduganella sp. R-43. NCBI lineage: Bacteria > Pseudomonadati > Pseudomonadota > Betaproteobacteria > Burkholderiales > Oxalobacteraceae > Pseudoduganella > Pseudoduganella sp. R-43. The sequence continues at coordinate 2,742,401 of NZ_CP183988.1, read as the reverse complement.
CCAGCCCAAACGCACCGCCAAGGCCTCGGTCAGTGGCCAAAATGCCGTACTGGCGAGGCCGCCCAGCAAGGTGACTGTCGATATGGCCCTTGCAGCATCATTGGCGAGGGAGCCATTCAGCGTTGCAAAGGCTGCCTCGTACAGGGTGAGCGACATTGCAGCGCCAATCAAGGTCCAGGCGGCCATATAGGCGGCGTACGACCCGGCAACCGCAAGGCACCACAAGCCCAAACCAGCGGCCATGGATCCCGCCACCATGATCCAGCGACCGCCATGCCGGTCAATCGCAATACCGACCGGCGTAGCGGCAAGCCCCGCCACCAGCACGCTCCAGGAGAATGCACCAAAAGTCTGACTCGCCGTCAGCGCCAGGTCGGCCTGGATCCGGCTCGCCAGGACGCCGAAGGCGTAGTACAACATTCCCCATGAAATTACCTGCGTTACCGCCAGAACTGCAACAGGCTTCCGAATTTGCATCTCACCTCCTTCAGTGCGCAGCCTTGCAGCAGCCAGGCAAGAACATCGACCAGACCTGCTTTGCGAAAGACGACCTGGCCGGATACGTGGTCGGCCGATACAGGCCCACCGCAGCTGGATCATTGCCTTTGGCATGATAGCGGTAGGTGCCAAACACCATATCCCAGAGCACCAAAGCACGGCCAAAATTCCGGTCGCCGTCCCTGGCGTTATCAGCATGGTGCCAACGGTGGACTTCGTTGGTGCTGAACACATAGTTCAGCCATCCGCTCCGTAGCGGCAGGTTCGCATGCTGCGTCATCAAGACGGGATAAGTCAGCGCAAGGTAGCCAAGCACCACGTCCGGCGGCGTGCCGATTAACAGAAGCGGTGCAAAGCCCAGCATGTAGTTGATGGCATGGTTCAAGGGGTGGATGCGGAAGTTATTAAGCCAATACAGGCGCTGGCTGCCATGATGCAGGGCATGCAGCCACCACAGTGCAGGCAGGCGATGATGCAAGCGGTGCGACCAATAACTCGTGAACTCGGCCAACAGGGTGGCAACCAGCACTTGCGTGGCGAAGGGCAAATCGGCGGGGAAGACGGCAGCACCAATCTCCGCCGCCTGCGCCCCCACCAGCGCCAGCACCAGTACCGGCAGCAGCCACTTCAGTAACGGATCGACCACGGCAAACAGCAGCGCCGCGCTGGTGATGTCCGTACTCAGGTCGCCCTGCCTTGTTTTCCAATCAGGGCGGTATGTCATGCTCCGCTCTGCGAATCCCGCAGCGGCGAGAATCAGAGCGCTCGGGATCACGACCGCAAGTTCAAGGCTTCCGCCAATTTTCCTGGCCACCAGGAACACTCCGGCATTCAGAGCCAGCGCCATTGGCAGGAAAAAGCGTGCGAGCAAAGTCTTTATCACGGTACCTCCCCGGCTTATGCGCAGCACGCGCCTGCTTTCGGCCGTGGGCTGCAAGCGGCGGACGTCGAACAACCAGGCTGCCCTTTGGCCTTTTCCGCCTCGTCCAGCGCGCAGCACGCCGTGCCGGCATCGATGGCCGGACCACCACAGCAGCCGTCGCCTGGTTCGGCCTCGCCTTCATACGCGAGGCGCGTGTTGCACACGCCAGTTTCCGGCAGGTCCAGTTGAACGTCATCGGCAGCAGCCATGTCGCCGGCCAGGCTCGCCACGACCGAACGCACCTGCTCATAACCCGTCGCCATCAGGAAGTTCGGCGCACGGCCATAACTCTTGGCGCCGACTGCGTAGTATCCCGCCTCGGGGTGGGCCAGCTCCCGGTGCCCGTGTGGACGCACGGTGCCACAGCTATGTTCGTTCGGGTCGATCAGCGGAGCCAGCGCATCCGTGCTTTCCAGCCAAGGATCGTGCCGAACACGCATTTCACGGGTCAGGTCCAGGTTCGGGCGCGCGCCTGTCGCTGCGACGATACGATCGACTTCGTTGATCACCTGCTGCTGGCCATCGGGCTTGTCACCGACAACCGTGATAGCTCCAGCCCCCTCCTGCAACGCGACCATGCGGAAATTGGTATGCAGCTCCAGCTTGCCAGAGTCGCGCAATGCCTTGAGCCGTAGGCCAAGCTGGCCACGAGCCGGGAGTCCATCAGCTTCGCCACCGCCGAAGACGCGAGCCAGTTGATCGCCGCGCGTCGCCCAGACAATCGATGTGCCAGGAACGGATTCTGCCAGCTCAGCCAGCGCCAGCAAGGTGCCGGCTGCAGAGTGGCCTGCACCTACGACCAAGGTGCGTTTGCCTGCGTAGTCGGATCGCTGCCCGCCCGCCACATCCGGCATGCCGTAAGCGATGCGGTCGTGCAGTTCCTTCTCACCCAGGGCCGGAATGCCGTTGGCGCCGAGCGGATTCGGGTTTGACCACGTGCCAGTAGCGTCAATGACTGCCCGCGCCAGGTAGTCTGCCTCACCATCTGGCCCCGCCACGCGGATCACAAACGGCGCCAACTCCCGGCCGCGGCTTTTGACCTTGTCAAAGCCTTTGCGCGTTACCTGGATAACTTTATGGCCAAGCTTTAGCGCACCAGCCAACTCAGGCAATTTCGACAACGGTGCAAGATAGAAGTCCAGCAACTCGCCTGCGGTCGGCAAGCCATCGTTGGCAGGCGCCTCCCAACCATGACGCTCCAGCAGCTGGCGCGCGGCCTTGTCGATGTTGTATTGCCATGGCGAGAACAAGCGCACATGCCGGTAGGTATTCAGGTTGGCGCCTGCTTCAGCGCCACGCTCAAAGATGATTGGGCGCAGGCCGCGCTGAAAGAGGTGCGAAGCGGCAGCCAAACCGACGGGGCCAGCTCCCAGCACAGCGACGGGGAGATCATTCAATTGCACCATGATGCGTTCCTTTCGAAGTTCGTCGAATTACGAATAAAGAGGCAAATTTTTTACAAGCTGCCGATCAACTGCTTGAACTGCTCCAGCCGTTCGGGATTGACGCAATAACAGACGCGCTGTTCGTCGGCGGAACCAAGAATCAGCCCTGCCTGCTTGAGGATGGTGACATGCTGCGAAATGGTCGAGGGCGCCAATGGCAACACATCGGCCAGGCTGCCAAAGTAGCAAGCCCCGTACGCTGCCAGGTAGCGCAACAACTGTACGCGAGCAGGATGCGCCAACGCCTTGCACAGCATGGCCACCTCGTCGGCATCCAGCTCGGGCAGGTCAGTTTTGGGGTTGGAGGTGCAGCAGCTAAGCATATTCATCAAGCGATTCGTCAATCTACGAACAAAGGTTAGCGCCCATGTCATCAAGCTGTCAAGATATTTCGATATTCTTTGAACTGTCGTATCGTTGTGCCATAATCAGGCCAACCCTTTAAAGAAAGCCGCACCATGGAAACGAAAGCTGTATTGGCCGCCTTAGGGGCGCTGTCGCAAGAGTCCAGGCTCAACACCTTCCGGCTACTGGTCCAGGCCGGCCCGCAAGGCCTGGCAGCAAGCAAGATCGGCGAGCAGTTGGATATTGCCCCGTCCTCGCTGTCGTTCCACCTGAAAGAGCTGACCAATGCGGGCTTGATCGAGCCGCGACAGGAAGGCCGCTTCATCATCTACAGCGCCAACTTCGACACCATGAACGGCGTGCTTTCCTTCTTGACCGACAACTGCTGCGGCGGACAAAGCTGCGCCCCTTCCAACAATCTCAACTCCTGCAAACCATGAACGTCCTGATCCTCTGCACCGGCAACTCCTGCCGCTCCATCCTCGGCGAAGCCACCTTCAACCACCTCGCCCCTGCTGGCTGGCATGCAATCAGCGCAGGCAGCAAGCCTGCTGGTTACGTCCACCCACGGTCGCTGGCATTGCTGGAGCGCGAAGGCATCTCAACCGAGGGCTATCACAGCAAGTCCTGGGACAAGCTGCCGGTCACCCCAGACATCGTGATCACCGTTTGCGGCAGCGCCGCAGGCGAAACCTGCCCCGCCTACCTTGGCCCTGTCATGCGCGCCCACTGGGGCGTTGAAGACCCGGCCCATGCAACCGGCACCGGCGAAGAAATCGACGCCGCGTTCATGAAGGCATACTGCATCCTGCGCCACCGCATCGAAACCTTCTTCGCACTGCCGCTGGAGGAACTGAAGAAGGATCCGGTACGCATGAAAGCGGAGCTGGAACGCATCGGAAAGGTGCAGCCATGAGGCTCTCCCGGCGCCTGGTCGCCGAGGCACTCGGCACAGCCATGCTCCTGGCGGTGGTGGTCGGTTCCGGCATCATGGCCGAACGCCTTGCGGGCGGCAATGTGGCCATCGCCCTGCTGGCCAACACGATTGCGACCGGCGCAGGACTCGTGGCGCTGATCCTGATGTTCGGCACCATCTCCGGCGCGCACTTCAATCCCGTGGTGACGTTGTCGGAAGCCTGGCAGCGCAACGTTCCCGCGGCTGAAGTCCTGCCTTACATCGCGGTGCAGCTAGCCGGTGCATTCGCAGGGGTGGCCGCAGCGCACGGCATGTTCGGTGAAGCGCTGTTCTTCGCGTCCGAACATGTACGCTCTGGTCCCGCGCAATGGTGGAGCGAATTTATCGCCACGTTCGGCCTGATCGGCGTGATTATCGGCTGCTCCCGCAGCCGCCCCGCCGTCACGCCGTTTGCCGTGGCCGCGTACATCACTGCCGCTTACTGGTTCACGTCCTCGACGTCGTTCGCCAATCCTGCCGTGACGCTGGCCCGCGCAGCAAGCAACACCTTCGCCGGCATTCGCCCCGCCGATGCGCCTAGCTTCATCCTGGCTCAGTTGGCGGGCATGGTCGCAGCCACTGCCTTGTTTTGCTGGCTCTACCCAGCCCCGCCCGCCGATGCCACCGTTGGCGGTACTGTAGCACCCGGCGATTTTGCAGACTCTCTCGAAAAGCACTGACGCATGAGCATCCCTGAACTTCCGAACATCAAAGCAGAGCTTCTCGACGTTCCCAGCCTGGACAAGCTGGCGCCGCAAGGTGACATGAACCATCCGCCGCGCATCCTGATGCTATACGGCTCGTTGCGCGAGCGCTCATTCAGCCGGTTCCTGACCTTCGAAGCCGCGCGCATCCTCGAACACTTCGGCGCCGAAGTCAGAATCTTCGATCCGATGGAACTGCCGATGGTTGGCAGCGTGCCCGAAACGCACCCCAAAGTGGTAGAACTGAGGGAGCTTTGCCTTTGGTCGGAAGGCCAGGTCTGGTGCAGCCCTGAGAGGCACGGCGCAATCACTGCCGTGATGAAGAACCAGATCGACTGGATACCGCTGGAACAAGGAGCTGTGCGTCCAAGCCAGGGGCGCACGCTGGCTGTCATGCAGGTGTGTGGCGGCTCGCAGTCGTTCAATGTGGTGAACACGCTGCGCCTGCTCGGCCGCTGGATGCGCATGTTCACGATCCCGAACCAGTCGTCCGTGCCAATGGCTTACAAGGAGTTCGACGATGCGGGTAGGATGCGCCCGTCCGCCTACTACGACCGGGTCGTCGATGTGATGGAAGAACTGTTCAAGCTTACATTACTGATGCGCGGACGAAGCGATTACCTGACCGACCGTTACAGCGAACGAAACGAACGGGCGCGAGCCGCCATCAATCGCCAGATCGAAAGGCTCTGAGTTTTCAGGGTTCTCCTCGCGCTGCCGGGCCATGGGCAGCATAGTGGGCATCGATATCATCAGCAAGCGACTCCGGATACGTAAACACTACCTTCGAGGGGTCGTATGGCATGTTGATGGTAAGCGAGTGCCTGGTCTGCTGGAGGCAGGCCATGACATTCTTTCGCTCGTCCTTGGGGAAAATGCCCCAATGCGCTTGATCGCCAAGTCCCGATTTGACAGGGAGGGTTTTTCGCGCCGCCTCATTGAGCTCCGCGTCGGATGGCAGGTGATGACTGCGCCAGTCCAGTATCGAAAACACAGGATCTACGCTTTTCCCGAGATCGATAAACCCCACCAACGCCAGGAAGGCCCTGTATTTGCTGGGCAAGTCCAGCGTAAACACCGAGCCGACAGGTGCGCTACATCGGATCTTCTTCGGCTTGGGCTTTGATACCTTGATCTGCCGGGGCTCTGGTTGCTTAGACAGCAGCCTCGCCTCCAGGGTGCGCAGTACTTTTCGTCGTGCCGAAACTTCACCTGGCGCGTCGCGCTCCCAAACAGATATGTCGCCACCCTGGCCGATCAGATCAAGTGCGCGAGCCCTGATATGTTCGTGGAGGCGTCCATACTTCCATGCTGTATCCGCCAATGCGAAATACACGAGGCACATGACCTCGCGGTCGTCGGCCAGATCGGCATAACCGTGCAGTATTTGCTCATAGGCTTCCGTGTCGGATCGCCCCAACTTCAAATTTTCGATGTATGCATCGCGCACTTCGCATGTCGTGTCATCCGAATACAGCGCAGGGCCCCAGGCACCCATAGTCATTCCTCAACAGTTAATCCTCAGTACTCTGAATCCTTGTAGGTGTCGTATTTCTCAAAATGAAAGACGGCTTCAACGATATCGTGCAGTGGAGCCTTCGCGTCCCTCTCAAGCCGATCTCCAGCGGGAGGCATGCCATCGACTGCATTTCTCAGCGCAATAAATCCATGATAGGTTTTCGCCAATTTGCGTCCCTCAGTTTGAAAGATCCTGCTGCGCGGCACGCGGCAACTACGCATCCTTAAAGGTGTCGTATTCAAGATAGTAGAACATGGCATCGACAATCTCCGCCGTCGATGCCAGGGGGGAGTGCTGAAGTTTGTTACTGACCACGGCACGAACCATCGGTGCCTCCAGCCATTCGACGTAGCCTTTCCCTGCCAACTGCTCCGGAATATATCCGCCCTCTTCATCCATGCACTCTTCCATCTCCATGCTCGGAATGACTACGAACTCGGCATCCATAATTGTTTTGCGGTCGATCTTTGGCTTTGTGTAAAGCCCACCGGAATCGGGAAAGTTCTCAACACCACTTACCAGTGCCGCAAATCCTTTGAATGCCTGCATTGTGCTTCCTCCTGCGCAAATTTGGACGAAGAAAAAGAAAAAGCCCTCGATCGCTCGAGGGCTTTTTCAGTGTTCTGGCGGAGAGGGTGGGATTCGAACCCACGGTAGGGGGACACCCTACGCCTGATTTCGAGTCAGGTACATTCGACCACTCTGCCACCTCTCCAGGTACTGCATTTAACGGTGGTCGCCGTTGAGAGCCAAGATTATAGCAGCCCTTCCGAAAAAAGGAAGGGCTATTTTCAACTTTATGCGACGAGCTTCGTCAGGCCGCCCATATAAGGCTGCAGCACGGCTGGAATATCCACGGAACCGTCGGCCTGCTGGTAGTTTTCCAGCACGGCGACCAGGGTGCGGCCCACTGCCAAGCCGGAGCCATTCAAGGTGTGCAGCAGTTCCGGCTTGCCTTGCGCGTTGCGGAAGCGGGCCTGCATGCGGCGCGCCTGGAAGGCTTCGCAGTTCGACAGCGAAGAAATTTCACGGTAGGTGTTCTGCGCCGGCAGCCACACTTCCAGGTCGTAGGTCTTGGCGGCGCCAAAGCCCATGTCGCCGGTGCACAGCTGCATTACGCGGTATGGCAGGCCCAGGGCCTGCAGGATGGTTTCGGCGTGTCCGACCATTTCTTCCAGCGCTTCGTACGACTTATCCGGATGCACGACCTGGACCAGTTCAACCTTGTCGAACTGGTGCTGGCGAATCATGCCCTTGGTGTCGCGGCCTGCCGAACCGGCTTCCGAACGGAAGCATGGAGTGTGGGCGGTGACCTTGATCGGCAGCGTTTCGACTGCCACGATCTCGTCGCGCACCATATTGGTCAACGACACTTCGGAGGTCGGGATCAGGTAGAAGTTCTGGCCTTCGCCTTCGGCGCCGCCCTTCTTCACCGAGAACAGGTCCGCTTCGAACTTCGGCAGTTGGCCGGTGCCCAGGAGCGATTCCGCGTTGACCATGTACGGGGTGTAGCACTCGGTGTAGCCGTGCTTGTCGGTGTGGGTGTCCAGCATGAACTGCGCCAGCGCGCGGTGCATGCGAGCGATGCCGCCTTTCATGACGCTGAAGCGGGAGCCGGTCAGTTTGACGGCGGTTTCGAAATCCAGGCCCAGTGCCGCGCCTACGTCTGCGTGGTCTTTGACTTCAAAGTCGAAGCTGCGCGGAGTGCCGAATTTGCGGACTTCCACGTTGGCCGTTTCATCGGCACCGGCCGGCACGGATTCGTGCGGCAGGTTCGGTACAGCCTGCAGGAATGCATTCATCTTGGCCAGCACTTCGGCCAGCTTGCTTTCGTTGGCCTTCAGTTCTTCGGGCAGGCTGGCTGCTTCGGCCATCACGGCGGAGGCATCTTCCCCTTTGCCCTTCAACATGCCGATCTGTTTGGCCAGCGAATTGCGCTTGCTTTGCAGTTCTTCGGTGCGCATCTGGATGGCTTTGCGTTCGCCTTCCAGGGCATTGAAGCCGGCTACGTCGAGCTGGAACTTGCGGGTCGCCAGTTTGGCGGCGACAGTATCAATGTCTTTACGGAGAAGTTGGATGTCAATCATGTTTTGCTGCCGCTACGAGGTTTAATCGAAAGGGGCAATTGTACCAAGATGACAGCACAACAACCGAGTTTTACGCCCTCCGGCGTTGTGCTGTCAGATCAGTGCTGCCTTTTCGGCTGCAGTCAGGCGCTTGGCGGCCACCACCACGGTTGGAATGCTGGTATCCACCTTGGCAACAACCGGGTCGGCGGCAACGTGCAGGACCGGAGTGGTGGCGGTTGCAAAGCTGGTGACGGTGGCCAGGGCGGCTGCAATAACGAAGATCGCTTCCATGTGTTTCAGGGCTTTCATGATGTTCTCCTTCAGGTCAGTGTTGAACTACTTCCGTGCTTCCATGGTTACACTGTACCTAAAGCCTCCCTGCCCTGCCTTGCACTTGCGACGAAGCGCAAAAAACACGGGATGAAGTGCAAATTTCAGACCGTACGGCCCTGCTCAAGCCATCCCTTCACGGCACTGTTGAACGCTTCCGGCTGCTCGCGCATGACCCAGTGGCCGCTACGGAAGGCAATCACGCGGCTGTCCGGCTTGGATTGCACGGCCGCCTCGAAACTGCGCGTATGGAACGGGAACGGTTTGCGCTTGCCGTAGATGTACAGCATGGGCCAGCGCAGCTTGAATGGCAGCGTCCCTGCGGCAGGCGTGGCGGCGCGCAGCCAGGTAATTGCGTGCGGCAATTGCAGGCGGTCGCAAGCATCGCGCGCCGCCCGGCTGGTGCTGCTGGATGCCTTCAGGCGGCGGTGCGCAAAGGCCAGGCGCAAGCGGGTTTTCCAGTCCAGCGAGGCACGGTAAGTCATCTGGCTGGAGCCGCCGATGCCGACGCTGATCACCCGGCTCACCAGTTCGGGATAGCGCAGCGCGAACTGGTAGCCGAACACGCAGCCCCAGTCGCTCAGCATCAGGATCACGGGGCGGCCGCCATTCACGGCTTGAACTGTATCGGCGTAGAGTTTTGCGACTTCATCGATCGTATGGCTACCCTTGGCACTTTGACTGGGGAAGCTGAACCGCACACAGCGATAGCTCGAAGAAAAGGCAGCGACCTGGGCATCCCACAGGCTGCGGTCATACGGCCAGCCATGAATCATCATCATGGCTTCCTCTCCTACACCATCCACATGGACGGTCACTCCATCGACTGTCAGACGCTGCGACATCCCGCCCTCCGTTAAAATATTTACAACATCCTAACGTTGGACAATAGAAATGTAAACGCTTCGCTTAAGGGTTCCGCTTATGAAGGCAATAGGAATTGCAGCCGGGAATCGGCCTTGGCAGGTGTGAAGCCGGTCAGTTCCACCTCCACCAGGCCGTTTGCAACGAACGGGTCTAGCGCCAGCCGCTCACGCACGGCGCCCTCTTCCAGCCCATGCACCAGGATGCCGCCGCCCGCCTGCCCCAGCAGGTTGCCCGCCGCAAGGAATACGCCATCGTCAAAACCGGCCTGCAACCAGTCCTTGTGTGCGGCCATCCATGGCGCGGCCTGTTCGCGGCTGCCGGTCAATTTGAGCGATACAACAAACATGATTCCTCCTTTAGTTGGAAATGGCATGCAGCCATTTGTGTAGTTGCGAAACTTCGTGCTGGATAAATGTCCCGTCGTCAAATGCGTTGGCGAGCGTGGCAATGCCCTGGCTGCGTGCCAGCAGGTGCATGGCCAGGCCATCGGCATCGGCCGCAGCCTTCCTGCCCAGCTGCGCGAATTGCGCGCGCAGCCATTCGCGAAATAGCGTGAACAGGATATTCGCCTGGGGCAGCGCAGGATGTTCAAGCTTGGCCAGTTCGGTGCACAGCGTGCCGACCGGGCAGCCATTGCGGCGGATCGATGGCGCGTTCATCGCCATCATGTCGATGAAGCGGCCGATGCGCGCCGCCGGCTGCGTGGAGTCCGCGGCCCAGGCATCGAGCATGGCTTGCGTCTTCTGCCGGCGCAATTCGATCACGGCCGCCAGGATCTCGTCCTTCGTCTTGAAGTGATAGTAGAAATTGCCGCGTGAGAGCTCGACCGCCGCCGCGATGTCGGCGAAGCTGGTGTGGCCGTAGCCGCGCTCATAGAACAGCCGGTCGGCCGTTTCGACAATGCGTTCGCGGGTGCTGATTGCCTGCTTGTTCATGCCGACAAGAGTAGGACAGTCGTCCTACGATGTCAAGAATTTAAGCCATCGTTACGATCCGTGAGAATATTGCCTCTTTTTTAGGCCAATAATGACGTAGGATTTTTCCTACGCCCGCCACGAAAGGAGTTGAAATGCAACTTTCGCAGCCGACAGTTGGCCCTATCGTGGGCTATACCAGCGAAGCCGAGTCACGCATCTGGTTACGCGGAGACTTGAAACTGGACAATGGCCAGCCACGGCGTTGCTTCGGTGCGGTGCGCTATCGCAAGCCGGGAGCCAAGCAATGGTCCGACCCGATTTTCAACAAACTCGAGCCACATTTCGACATGACCGGCGTATTTGCGCTGAAGGGCCTGGCGCGGAATACGCCGTATGAATACCAGGCAGGATGGTTCTTTGCCGAGAGTGAACTGACCGATGTGGCCCGCATGGATGGCGCTCTCTTCCAATGGCCCGATGCCCGCGTCTTCAATAGCGGCAGCCAAGCCGCCAACCACGCGCGGTCATATATCGTCGGGTCTTGCCGTTACGTGTTGCGCCTGTTCGGGGGCGCCATCTTTGACAGCCGGGGCGACAAATGTTTCAGAAGCATTCTGTCGCAGATTGACGACGCCAAACAGCCTCAACCTGTCGATGCCTTGTTGATGATAGGTGACCAGATTTACGCCGACGATAAGAGTTTCCTCGATCCAGCAAGCGCAATCGACGATTTCCTGGACCGGTACCGGACCGCATTTTCACAGGACTCGATTCGTGAACTGATGTCGCGTGTACCAACCTACATGATTCTGGACGATCATGAAATCGAAAACAACTGGCCAAGCAATGCCTCGCCCAGTGACCGGATCAACCTTTATCCGCACGCCATCCACGCTTACCAGATATACCAGTGCAGCCATAGCCCGCTGTTCGAATCCAATGCTGAAGGCCGCATAGAAGGTACGCCAACACACTTCTGGTACACCTTCCAGGACGGTTGCGTCGATTGGTTCGTGATGGATGTTCGTACTGAGCGAATCCCGACACCGACGGCAAATCGCCGAATGATCAAGGATGAGCAGATGAAGGCGCTTCTTGACTGGCTTTCCGACGGGTCGGGCCGCAACAAGTTCATTGTCACGTCGGTGCCTTTTATCCCCGACATGAAATCGGACAGGAACGACAAATGGGATGGTTTCGTACCGGACCGGGACCGCATCTTGCAGCACATCGAGAAGAACAGCATACGCCGGGTAGCTTTCGTCTCTGGCGACGTTCACTGTTCTTTTACCTGCCAGCTACAGCTGTCGCCCACATTGAAGATAAGCCAGATTGTCTCTTCCTCGTTCTACTGGCCTTACCCGCACATGGAAGAAAACCAGTTCGACTTTTCTGGATTCCAGACCGCAGGACCTGGCAACTACCAGATCAAGCGAACCTCGCCGGTTTATTCGGACGACAACTTCGCGCGCATGGAGGCATCGCCGGGCACCGTCAACATCACGTACTTCGGCCGCAAAGGCGACAAACTAGGTAAAACCATCACCCTTGCGCTCTAGACCGGCCACTTAACCCTTGCGGGCTTCTTCGTCCAGTTTCCGCAGGAAGGCCAGCTTGTCGGCAATCTTGGATTCCAGGCCGCGTGGAACCGGCTGGTACCAGCCCGGTTCCGCCATGCCATCCGGCAGGTAGGTTTCGCCGGCGGCATAGGCGTCCGGCTCGTCGTGGGCGTAGCGGTATTCGTGGCCGTAGCCCAGCTCCTTCATCAACTTGGTCGGCGCATTGCGCAGGTGGACCGGCACTTCGCGCGATTTGTCGCGGCGCACGAAGGCCATGGCGGCGTTATAGGCGTTGTAGCCGGCATTGCTCTTGGCCGCAACCGCCAGGTAAATCACGGCCTGCGCCAGCGCCAGTTCCCCTTCCGGAGAGCCGAGCCGCTCATAGGTTTCGGCGGCGTCGTTGACCATGGTCAGGGCGCGCGGGTCAGCCAGGCCGATGTCTTCCCACGCCATGCGCACGATGCGGCGCGCCAGGTAGCGCGGATCGGCCCCGCCGTCGATCATGCGGCAGAACCAGTACAAGGCGCCGTCCGGGTTTGAGCCGCGCACAGACTTGTGCAGGGCCGATATCTGGTCGTAGAAATTGTCGCCGCCCTTGTCGAAGCGGCGCGCATTCAAGGTCAGCGCGTTTTGCACGAATTCGCCGGTGACCTTGCTGGTGCGCGCGGTGGCGGCAGCGGTCTTGGTCTGCTCCAGCAGGTTCAGGAAGCGGCGCGCATCGCCGTCGGCGTAGCCGATCAGGGTATCGATCGCCAGCTCGTCGAAGTCCAGGTCCGGCATGGAGCGTTCGCGGGCGCGGGCCAGCAGCTGGCGCATCTCTTCTTCGGTCAGCGCCTTCAGTACATAGACCTGGGCGCGCGACAGCAGTGCGGAGTTGACTTCGAACGAGGGGTTTTCGGTGGTGGCGCCGATCAGGGTGACCAGGCCGGATTCGACATACGGCAGCAGCGCATCCTGCTGCGCCTTGTTGAAGCGGTGGATTTCGTCGATGAACAGGATGGTCTGCTTGCCATTGGCGACGAATTGCTCCGCCTGTTCGATGGCGGCGCGGATGTCCTTGACCCCGCCCAGCACGGCCGAAATGGCGATGAACTCGCAGTCGAAGGCGCGCGCCGACAAGCGCGCCAGCGTGGTCTTGCCCACACCCGGCGGCCCCCACAGGATCATCGAATGCGGCTTGCCGGACTTGAACAGCAGGTTCAAAGGCTTGCCCTCGCCCAGCAAATGGCTCTGGCCGATCACGTCCGCAACGGTATGCGGGCGCAGCGCTTCGGCCAGCGGCGGGGTGGGTTCCGGGGCGAACAGGTCTTGCGTCATCATGCCCTAATTGTTGATGACGTCCGCGCCCTTGGGCATGACAAATTTAAAGGACGTTGCATTCAACGCAGGATTTTTTTCAAACTTCTTGAACGACAGGATGGAAGTCTGGCCGAAGCTGTCTTTCAGTTCCATCGCTTCCGGCACGCCGTTTTTCAGGCCGATCTGGATCTGCTCGAAGCTGGCATCCTTGGCTTTGGGCGTGGCTTTCAGCCATTCCAGGCCATCGCGCGAACCCGCCTCGGCCAGGGCAAAGTTCTTTTCCAGGTCGTTGGAGCCGAACAGGATGGCGGCTGGCGAGGAACCCAAAGCGTCGCCCAGCTTGCGCACGGTAACCTGGTTCAGGTCCTTGTCGAAAATATACAACTGCTCGCCGTCGGCCTGCAGCACCTGGTCGTAAGGCTTGGTGTAGGTCCAGATGAACTTGCCCGGGCGGGCAAAGGTGAAGCTGCCGGAGGACAGCTTGTCCTTGCTGCCTTGCGCCACGACCTTTTGCGTGAATTCGCCCCTGGCTGCCTTGGTGCTGGCCACGAAAGACTTGAACTGGTCCAGCGCCGCAGCGCTGGCGGAACCTGCGAACAGCAGGCCGGCGGCCAGGGCCGCCATCAACTTGGTGTACTTCATAACAATCCTTATTCCGCCGATGCGGTAGGTGCGATGATTTCGCGGTTGCCGTTCGACTGCATGGCCGATACAACGCCGCTGTTTTCCATCTGTTCCAACAGGCGTGCCGCCCGGTTGTAGCCGATGCGCAGGTGGCGCTGCACCAGCGAAATCGATGCCTTGCGGTGCTTCAGCACGACCTGCACGGCCTGGTCGTACATCGGATCGGCCTCGCTGTCTCCGCCGCCGCCAGCACCGGCCGCGGCGCCGTCGCCGCCGCCTTCTTCCAGCGTGCCGCCTTCCAGGATGCCCTCGATGTAATTCGGCTCGCCCTGGGCTTTCAGATGCTTCACGACGCGGTGCACTTCATCGTCCGACACGAAAGCGCCGTGCACGCGGATCGGCAAGCCTGTACCCGGCGGCATGTACAGCATGTCGCCCATGCCCAGCAGGGTTTCGGCGCCCATCTGGTCCAGAATGGTGCGCGAGTCGATCTTGGACGATACCTGGAACGCAATGCGCGTCGGGATATTGGCCTTGATCAGGCCCGTGATCACGTCTACAGATGGGCGCTGGGTTGCCAGAATCAAGTGCAGGCCTGCCGCACGCGCTTTCTGCGCGATGCGGGCGATCAGCTCTTCCACCTTCTTGCCGACCACCATCATCAGGTCGGCCAGCTCGTCGATGATGATGACGATGGTTGGCAGTTTTTCCAGCGGTTCCGGCGCGTCCGGCGTGATCGAGAACGGGTTCGGGATCTTCTCTTCGCGTTTCTCGGCCTCGGCAATCTTGGCGTTGTAGCCGGCCAGGTTGCGCACGCCCAGCTTGGACATCAGCTTGTAGCGGCGCTCCATTTCGTTCACCGCCCAGTTCAGGGCGTGGCCGGCCTGGCGCATATCGGTAACGACCGGCGCCAGCAGGTGCGGGATGCCTTCGTACACCGACATTTCCAGCATCTTCGGGTCGATCAGGATCATGCGCACGTCGTGCGGGTCGGCCTTGTACAAGAGCGACAGGATGGTGGCGTTGATACCGACCGACTTGCCGGAACCGGTGGTACCGGCCACCAGCAGGTGCGGCATCTTGGCCAGGTCGGCCACCACCGGCTTGCCGGCGATATCCTTGCCAAGCGCCACGGTCAGCGGCGAGTGGTTGTCGTTATAGACCTTGGAGCCGAGGATTTCGGTCAGGCGCACGATCTGGCGCTTGGGATTCGGCAGCTCCAGCGCCATGTAGTTCTTGCCCGGGATGGTTTCCACCACGCGGATCGAGGTCAGGGACAGCGAACGCGCCAGGTCGCGCGCCAGGTTGACGATCTGGCTGCCCTTCACGCCGGTGGCAGGCTCGATTTCGTAGCGGGTCACGACCGGACCCGGATAGGCGGCTACCACCTTGGCTTCCACGCCAAAGTCGGACAGTTTTTTCTCGATCAGGCGGCTGGTGAATTCCAGCGTTTCCACGGCCACGGTTTCCTGCTGCGGCGGCGCATCGTCCAGCAGCGACAACGGCGGCAGCGTGGTGTTCTCGATTTCCTGGAACAGGGTGCCCTGCTTTTCCTTGATCACGCGCTCGGACTGCACCACCTGGGTGATCTGCGGCTCGATCTTGACGATAGGCGCCGGCGGCGCATCCGGCGGCAAGTCGGCCGGCTTCGGATGCTTCTCCTCGTGCTTGACGCGTTCCTTGACCACTTTTTCTTCGCGCTTGACCACGGCCACGTCGCCCTGGCGGCGATCCTCGCGGTCTTCCATGCGGGCGCGGACCCAGTCGATGCCCATCTCGATGACTTCACCGATCTTCTCGGCCACCGACATCCACGATACGTGGAAGAACAGGCTGAAACCGGTGCCGAACAACAGCAGCAACAGCAGCGTGGCGCCGGTAAAGCCCAGGCCCACGTGCGCGCCGTGTCCGATCAGTTCACCCAGCACGCCGCCCGGAGCGCGCGGCAACTGCACTTTCAGCGTGTAGAGGCGCAGGAACTCCAGGCCCATCGAACCCACCAGCATCAGGCCGAAACCGATCACGCGGATCAGGCCTTCCTGCTTGTGTTCAGGATCTTCGTCCTTCTCCAGCACGAACTTACGGGTCAGGCGGCGATAGCCCTGCCACACCACGCGCAGCATGTAGACGCACCACCACCAGGCTGAGAAGCCGAAGATGAACAGCATCAAATCGGACAGCCAGGCGCCGCCGCGCCCGCCCAGGTTGAACACCGTGGGCACCACATTATTGTGCGACCAGCCTGGATCCAGCCGGTTGTAGCTGGCCAGGATCAGGATGAAATAAACGCAGACGACAAACAGCGCGAAAAAGCGGGCCTCCGACAGCAGTCGCACCAGCCGATTGGGTAAGGGCTGGCGTTCGGTGACATTGCGAGTGTAACCAGAAGAAGTCTCCTGGCTCTTTTGACTCTTCTTACTCATTGCTTGGAGGCAAAAATTCCATAATTGCGCTTATTCTAAGGCATATCAAGGTAAAACGGCCCCACGGTACATGTGAAATGCACGCTTCGCATATAATTTCGGTTTGCTTGGGGCCGGACTTGTCGCATTCCTGTCCGCACCCATATACCAGACACTCCAACTAGGTAAAGAATCCGCATATGACTACTACCAAACACGCCAAAGTCCTGATTCTCGGCTCCGGTCCAGCAGGCTACAGCGCCGCGATTTACGCCGCGCGCGCCAACCTGAATCCGATGCTGGTGACCGGCGTCGAGCAAGGCGGCCAGCTGATGACCACCACCGACGTGGAAAACTGGCCGGCCGACCCGATGGGCGTCCAGGGTCCGGACCTGATGCAGCGCTTCCTGCAGCACGCCGAGCGCTTCAAGACCGAAATCGTGTTTGACCACATCCACACCACCCACCTGAACGAAAAGCCGATCCGCCTGGTGGGCGACAGCAACACCTACACCTGCGACACCCTGATCATCGCCACCGGCGCCTCGGCCCAGTACCTGGGCCTGCCGACCGAGCAGGAATTCATGGGCCGCGGCGTGTCCGCCTGCGCCACCTGCGACGGTTTCTTCTACCGTGGCCAGGAAGTGGCCGTGGTTGGCGGCGGCAACACCGCCGTTGAAGAAGCGCTGTACCTGTCGAACATCGCCACCAAGGTCACCCTGGTGCACCGCCGCGAGAAGTTCCGCGCCGAGCCTATCCTGGTGGACCGCCTGATGGCCAAGGTCGCCGAAGGCAAGATCGAGCTGAAGCTGAACTCCACCCTGCACGAAGTGAAGGGCGACCAGTCCGGCGTCAACGCCATCACCATCAAGCACAATGACGGCGGCTTGTCCGACGTGGCAGTGCACGGCCTGTTCATCGCCATCGGCCACAAGCCGAACACCGGCATTTTCGAAGGCCAGCTGGAAATGAAGGATGGCTATATCAAGACCCGCACCGGCACCGAAGGCATGGCCACCGCCACCTCCGTGCCAGGCGTATTTGCAGCCGGCGACGTGCAAGACCACATCTACCGCCAGGCCATCACTTCCGCCGGCACCGGCTGCATGGCCGCGCTGGACGCGCAACGCTACCTGGAAGCGCAAGAGTGAAAAGCTTCGCCGACCTGAAGGGACTGGGCAAGCAGCTCAAGGAGCAGGAAGAGCAGCGCGCGGCCGAGCAGAAGGAGCGCGCCAGGCAGGAAAAGGCCGCGGCCGCCGCTGCCAACGTGTTCCAGTCCTCCATGGCCGGCGTGCAGAAGATGAAGCCGTCCGACCGCTACGTGCCGCCGCCCGCCAAGGGCCCGGCCGCGGCGGGCCGCCCTGCCCCATCCGGCCCGCGCAAGCCGCAGACGGCCGAGGAGCAGGCGGCGGACGACGCAGCCGTGCTGCGCGAGTCGATGCTGTCGGATATGTTCGACGTCGACCATTACATGGAAGAAGATCCCTCGCTGAACTACAGCGCGCCCGGCATCGGCCCGGACGTGATGAAGAAGATGCGCAAGGGCCATTGGCCGGTACAGGATGAACTGGACCTGCACGGCAAGCGCCGCGACGAGGCGCGCCAGGCGGTGGACGATTTCCTCCTCAAGGCCAAACGCCGCAACTACCGCTGCGTGTGCGTGATCTACGGCCGCGGCTTCGGTTCGCGCGGCGGCGAGCCGGTGCTGAAATCCATGGCCCACTCCTGGCTGGTGCAGACCGACGGCGTAATCGCCTTCTGCCAGGCTCGCGCCGAAGAAGGCGGCGAAGGCGCCATCATGGTGCTGCTGCGCTCCGCCCTCGCGCCCCAGCGCTGACCGGCCTCCTTTCGCCGCGGCGGCGCCACGGCATGCGTGGCTTGCAGGTTCTGCTATCAGGATGCTAATCTGCGCCTCATGAAAATAGTCCCCGCCGTTTCCCTGATCACCATCATTGAGGTCGTAGCAATCCTGGTTGGGGCATTCTCCGGCTTCATCGAAGCGCGCCGCAAGCGCATGGACATTGTCGGCGTGTTCATCGTCGCCTTCATTACCGCCTTCGGCGGCGGTACCGTACGCGACATCCTGCTCGACAAGCGTCCGCTGTTCTGGGTAGCGCACCAGGAATATACGATCCTGCTGTTCGTGGTGGCACTGGTGGCGGCGCCTTTCGTCAAGCATATCCGCCATATCGTTTCCGAACGGCTGATCGTGATAGCCGACGCGGTGGGCCTCGGCCTGTTCGCGGTTGCCAGCGTGGCCCAAGCGCTTGCGGCCGACATGCCGATTTTCGTCGCCGTGATGATGGGCGTGGTAACGGGCATTTTCGGCGGCGTGCTGCGCGACATCATCTGTAACGAGGTGCCGATGGTCTTCCGCGATGGAAAACCGTACGCAATCTGCGCCTTCTTCGGCTGCTGGTTCTATATCGCGCTGCAATATACCCAGGTTTCGGACGACGTCGCCCTGTGGTCCAGTGCCGGCCTGATCACCGTGATGCGCCTGCTGGCCTGGCGCTTTGACCTGAAGATCAGCCGGCCGTAGGGCTATCGCCAACAGACTTTCAATTGGAAAGTTAAAACTTACCATCAAGTAACAACTGATACAATTGCGCAACTTTCTTGATGCGCTTGCCTGTCCGTGTTTACCTTTGATGTCGCTACTGCAACGAGCCTGGTCGGCTTCCTGTCGATCCTGATTGCCTGCGCCTTCCGGGGCTTGCACGGCCGCTCCCTGGCGGGCACGCCCGGCGGCCAGTGGGCCTTGTCCGCCCTGGCCGGCGGTGCCGCAGCGCTGCTTGTTGCCAATTCCGCCACACTCCCCGGCTACATTGGAACCGTCGCCGACAACGCCTTGTCCGTCGTCAGCCTGGTGTTCATTCATCGCGGCACGGCAATGCTGGTCGGCGCACGCTACAGCGACCGTTATTACGCCCTGTGCGTCGGTGCGGCCGCCGCAGCTTTCGCCTGGTTCAGTTACGGCCAGCCGAGCGTGCAGGCCCGGATCGGGCTGGTGTCTGCCTGCCGCGCCGCCTTTTACTGCGCGACCTTGCTGATGCTGGTCAGGCGGCCCGGCCTGCCGGCCGGCACCCGCTACCTGGTCGACATCCTGGCGCTGGCCACCATCTGGAGCGTGGTGCGTCTAGGCACTGCCCTCCTTTCAGGCGAGCACGTCGACAATTTTCTGGACGGCGGCTCCTCGTTTGCAGTCATGGTCTCGGTGGGCGGCATCCTGCATCTGCTGGTGAACGCCTTCCAGTTCCGGCTGGAGAGCGAAAAGATCCGCGACGAGCTTGCGGCCCACGCCGGCCGCCTGCAGGACAAGCGCAACAAACTGAAGGCCGTGGTCGCCGAACGCACCGCGGAACTGACCCGGCAAGCGACCACCGACAGCATGACCGGCATCGCCAATCGCCGTCACTTCATGGAGCGCGGCAACGACGAAATCGAACGGGCCCGCCGCTACCACCTGCCGCTCACGCTGCTGTTGCTCGATATCGACCACTTCAAGCAGATTAACGACCGCTTCGGTCATGCGGCAGGCGACAAGCTGCTGCAAGTAATTGCCCAGGCCTGCCAGTCCAATGCCCGCAACGTCGACCTGCCCGGCCGCCTCGGCGGCGAAGAATTTGCCTTGCTGATGCCTGAAACCAGCGCCATTGCGGCCCGGCTTGCGGCCGAGCGCCTGCGGCGTGCCATCAGCGCCATCCCGCCCGCGCTGTCCGGCGTGCCGCACCAGGTTACTGCCAGCTTTGGCATCGCCGCACTCAAGTCGCATGATGCCTCGATGGACAGCCTGGTGGTTCGCGCCGACGCTGCCCTGTATCGCGCCAAGAACGGCGGCCGCAACCGGGTGGAGGCAGTTTGAATACCCTGCGCATCGGAACTTGCCAACTGACCCTCGGCATTGCCTGCCTGGCACTCGGCATAGCCTTCATCGGCCTGCACGCGGTACGCGATGGCCGTTCCGCCGGGTCCAACTGGAGCCTGGCGGCGATCTGCCAGGGCCTGGCATGGATACTGGCCGGCATGCGCGGCGACTTGCCTGTGGCGCTGACGGTGGTGCTGCCCAATGTGCTGGCCGCCGCCAACGCCATGCTGCTGCTGCGCGGCGCCGTGCGCTATATGCCTGCCCCGCCGCCATGCCTGCTCAAGCCCCAGCCTTGGCTCGCATTCCTGCTGGCGGCCGCCGTCCTTTGCGCCTCGACCGGCCATGCAAGCGACCACGCGCGCCTGGTTCTCGCGGCGGCGATACGCATTCCATTGCTGCTGGCAGCCATCGCGCTCCTTTCGCGTCATGCGCCGCGCAATGGCCGCGCCATGCTGTGCGCGCTGTTTGGCATCGACACTGCATGGCAGCTGTTTGCCGCCCTGGCCGTCCAGGGCGGAGACGTCGTTGCCGGCGAGCTGTTGCGCGGGGCCCTGGCCATCCTCGTTATCGCAGCCCAGTTCCGCATCGAGAGCGACAATGCACGCGCTTCGCTCGAGGCCCTGGCCGCAGCGCTGGAAATGGAAAGCCTGCAACTGGAAAAAACGATCGAGGACCGCAACCGTGAACTGCACGAGATCGCGACCACCGATTTCCTGACCGGCATCGCCAACCGGCGCCAGTTCATGGCGCGCACGGAAATGGAAATCGAACGCTCGCGGCGCTATGGGCACAAGCTCTCGCTGCTGATGATCGACATCGATCACTTCAAGGCAATCAACGACAGCTTTGGCCACCCCACCGGCGACCAGGCGATCATCGCCATCGGACACCATTGCGCCACCGCCTGCAGGCGCAGCGACCTGGCGGCCCGCCTGGGCGGCGAGGAATTTGCAATCGTGCTCCCATCGACAGGAATCAGCGAAGCGCAGATCGTGGCGGAGCGCCTGCTCACCGGCACCAGGGCGCTGCAGCTTATGCATGAGGGCCGGGCCGTGCCGCTCAAGCTGAGCATCGGCATTGCCTGCCTGGAGGCGGGAGACAGCGGGCCGGACACGCTGCTGGCGCGTGCCGACCAGGCTTTGTACGCGGCCAAGCACGCAGGCCGCGATTGCGTGCAGGTCGCTAGATCTGCGGCCTGATCAAACCGCGTCAGCGCCGGTTTCGCCGGTACGGATGCGTATCACCTGCTCGATGTTCTGCACGAAGATCTTGCCGTCGCCGATCTTGCCGGTGCGGGCCGCCTTGATGATCGCATCGACAGCGGTATCGACCACGCTGTCGTCCACCACCACTTCCACTTTCACCTTCGGCAGGAAATCGACCACGTATTCCGCGCCGCGATACAGCTCGGTGTGGCCCTTCTGGCGGCCAAAGCCTTTTACCTCGGTCACGGTCAGGCCGGTCACGTTCACTTCGGCCAGCGATTCGCGTACCTCGTCCAGCTTGAATGGCTTGATGATGGCGGTAATTTGCTTCATTGCGTTCTCCTTATAGTGGTTTTAAGCGTCAGGCACGGTCTTCAGGTTTTCCAGCCAGGCGGCAGCCTCCGAGTCGCTTGGCGCGCGCCAGTCGCCGCGCGGCGACAGCGAGCCGCCCGATCCGACTTTCGGCGCGTTCGGCACGCAGGTGCGCTTGAACTGGGAGGTCTGGAAGAAGCGCTTGAGGAAGATGCCCAGGTTGTGTTTGATGTCTTTCAATTCGTACTGGTTGCGCACCACGTGCTCGTCTTCCGGCCACAGTCCGGCATCGCGGTCGCGCCACGCGTGGTAAGCCAGGAAGGCTACCTTGGCCGGCGAAAAACCGAAGCGCAGCGTGTAGTACAGGTTGAAGTCCTGCAGCTCGTAGGGGCCGATCACGTTCTGCGTGATCTGCGCCGGTGCTTCGTCGTCGGCCTTGCCAGGCACCAGCTCCGGACTGATTTCGGTATTCACCACTGCCAGCAGCACGCTTGAATTGACATCGCCGAACTGCTTGCTCTCGGCCACCCAGCGCACCAGGTGGGTGATCAGGGTCTTGGGCACGCTGGCATTCACGTTGTAGTGCGACATATGGTCGCCCACGCCGTAGGTGCACCAGCCCAGCGCCAGCTCGCTCAGGTCGCCGGTGCCGATCACGATGCCGTTATGGTGATTCGCCATGCGGAACAAGTGGTTGGTGCGTTCGCCGGCCTGCACGTTCTCGAAGGTGATGTCGTATTGTTCCTTGCCCTCGCTGTACGGGTGGCCCAGGTCCTTCAGCATCTGGATGCAGCTTGGCCGAATGTCGACTTCCATCGCAGTGCAGCCGACGAACTGCATCAGCGCCCTCGCCTGGTCCAGCGTGCGGCTGCTGGTGGCAAAGCCCGGCATCGTGGCCGCGATGATACTGGTGCGCGGCAGGCCGAGGTGGTCCATGGCCTTGGCGCAGACCAGCAGCGCGTGGGTTGAATCCAGGCCGCCCGACACGCCGATCACCACCTTCCTGATGCCGGACGAGGACAGGCGCTGCACCAGCGCGCTGACCTGGATATGATAGACCTCGTTGCAACGCTTGTCGCGCAGTTGCGGGTTGGACGGCACGTAAGGGAAGCGCGCCACGTTGCGCTCCAGCGGCAGCACGCGCTGCGACGGCAGCTCGACCGGAAAGCGCGCGATGCGGAACTGCGCCACTTCGACCTTATGGCGGCGGGTCGAATGGCCGAACGTGGTGGTGCGCATGCGTTCGCGCGACAGGCGCTCCAGGTCGACGTCGGCAAAGATGATGTGCGATTCTTCGGCGAAGCGCTCGGACTCGGCCAGCATTTCGCCGTTCTCGCAGATCAGCGCCTGGCCATCCCAGGCCAGGTCGGTGGTCGACTCGCCGCGGCCTGCCGAAGAATACAGGTAAGCCGCAATGCAGCGCGCCGACTGCTGGCCGACCAGCTGGCGGCGGTAATCGGCCTTGCCGACGAGGATATTGGAAGCGGACAGGTTGACCAGCACGGTCGTCCCGGCCAATGCGGCAAAGGACGACGGCGGAATCGGGACCCAGACGTCCTCGCAGATCTCGATATGGAATTTGAACAGCGGCAGGTTTTCGAGCTCGAACAGCTGGTTGGCGCCGAAAGGCACCTGCTGGCCGAGCAGCGAGATTTCGGTGGAAATCGCCTCATCGGCCGCGCTGAACTGGCGCGCCTCGTAGAATTCGCCGTAATTCGGCAAATAGGATTTCGGCACCACGCCGCGAATCACGCCGCCCGACACCACGACCGCGCAATTGAACAGCTGATGGTCCACGCGCAGCGGCGCGCCCACGACCATCGCCGTCGGAATGCGGCTCGAAGCCTCGACCACGGAAGCCAGCGCCTGCAGAGCCCCGTCCAGCAACGCGCGCTGGTGGAACAAATCATCGCAAGAGTAGGCAGACAGGCCCAGCTCCGGGAAAGCCACGAGGACCGCGCCCTTCGCCGCCGCCTCCTCCGCCAAGGCGATTGTTTGGGCCGCATTGAACTGCGGATCGGCCACCCGGCAGCGCGGCACGCCAACCGCCACCCGGGCAAAGTCATGGTTGTACAAGTTGTGGAAGGAATGCGGCATATCTCGGCAAGGCAAAGGTGATGGCGAAGATTTTAACATTGCCCCCGCCCCAGCGTACGGCCGAGCCCGTGTCACACTTGGGGTGTGACCCCATGGTGTGACACGGGCTCGGCCGTTATTCGCTAGAATGGCCCGATGGAATACCGTACCAGCGTCCTTTCTTCCCTTGCCGATGTCGATCCAGCCGAATGGGACCGGCTGGCGGCGGGCAATCCCTTCCTGTCGCACGCCTTCCTGCATGCCCTGCATGAATCGGGCAGCGCGTGCGCTGATACGGGATGGCAGCCGCAGTTCCTGGCCGTCTGGCAGGGCGGCAGCCTGGCCGCTGCCATGCCGCTCTACGTCAAATCCCACTCCTACGGCGAGTATGTTTTTGACTGGGCCTGGGCCGACGCCTACCACCGCAACGGCATCGAGTATTACCCGAAGCTGCTCTCCGCCATCCCGTTTACGCCCGTTACCGGCCCGCGCCTGATGGCGCGCAACGCAGCGGCGCGAAGCGCCTTGTTGGCCTTCCTTTGCGAGCAACAAGGCGCCGCCGGCATGTCCTCGACCCACGTCCTCTACCCGACGGAGGAGGAAGCGGAACACTTGCGCCAGGCGGGATTCATGCTGCGCACCGGCGTGCAGTTCCACTGGCTGAACCAGGACTACCAGCACTTCGACCAGTTCCTGGACACGCTGGAACACAAAAAACGCAAGAACATCCGCGCCGAGCGCCGCAAGGTCAGGGAGGCCGGCATCGCCATGCGCCAGCTGCGCGGGCAGGAAACCACCGAACAAGACTGGCGCTTCTTCCACCGCTGCTACAGCAACACCTACGCCGAGCACCGCTCCTCGCCCTACCTGAACCTCGATTTCTGGCTGCGCCTGGCCCGCGCCATGCCGCAAAACCTGCTGCTGGTGCTCGCCGAGCGCGATGGCCAGCCGCTCGCCTCATCCCTGGTCGTCTACACCGACGACACGCTCTATGGCCGCTATTGGGGCACGATGGAACACATCCCCTGCCTGCATTTCGAAACCGCCTACTACCAGCCGCTCGAATTCTGCATCGCCAACGGCATCAGGACCTTCGAAGGCGGCGCGCAGGGCGAGCACAAGATGGCGCGCGGCTTCCTGCCGCAGAAAACCTACTCTGCCCACTGGCTGGCCCACCCCGCTTTCAGCGACGCGGTGGAGCGCTTCCTGGAGCGCGAGGCAGGCGGTATCGAT
Source organism: Pseudoduganella sp. R-43 (assembly GCF_049913255.1). Lineage (NCBI taxonomy): Bacteria > Pseudomonadati > Pseudomonadota > Betaproteobacteria > Burkholderiales > Oxalobacteraceae > Pseudoduganella > Pseudoduganella sp. R-43. Next base: position 2,717,252 of record NZ_CP183988.1, on the reverse strand, counting down.
GCCTACCTCGATGAACTGAACGAGCACACGCCTTTCCGGCGCTAGCGCGGCGCGCGGTGGCTGCTGCCGTGCTGGCCGGGCACAGGCTGGATGCCGGCTTCGTCATCGTCCAGTTCTTCCGCCGCCAGCGCCGTGTTGGCCGGCCCGTGCAGCACCGCCCCCTCGGCTGAAAAGCGCGAACCGTGGCAAGGGCAATCCCAGGACCTCTCGGCCGGGTTCCAGCTCACTGCACAACCCAAGTGGGTACAGGCGGCCGACATGGCATGCAGCCCACCATCATCGTCGCGATAGACCGCCAGTTTCCTGGCGCCGCGATTCAGGATGGCGCCCTGCCCCGGTGCAATTTCCACCGCCGACTCAGCGTCGCCGCCGCGCAGCCAGTCGCCATACTGCGCCAGCGTATTCACCTGCTCCTGCATGAATTCCTTCATGCCGTGGAAAGGCTTGCGCGCCGGGTCATACAGTTCGGTCCAGGGATTTTCCCGCCCGGCCACAAGGTCGCGCACGATCATCGCCCCAAGCGTGCTGTTGGTCATGCCGGTGCCCGAGTCGCCGCTGATCACGTACACCTGGCTGTCGTCGGCCGGATTGCGGCCCAGGAAGGGCAAGCCGTCTGCTGGCTCCATGACTTCCCCGGACCAGCGCAGGGTTACCGCGCCTGCCATCGGGAAGTGCTGCCGCGTCCATGCTTCGAGCTGCTCATGCCGGTGGCGCGGGTCGCCGTCCTGCCCGACCTTATGATCGCAGCCGCCGACAATCAGCACGTCGTGGCCCGGGCTGGCCCCGCCCGATTCCAGCCGGACGTAGTAGTAAGGGTCGCCACTGTCCCATAGCAGCATGCGCGGCAAGGACCCGCGCGGCACCTCGACCCCGATCACGTAGGTACGGTAGCCATTCTGCTTGGTATGCAATACGACGCGGTTGTTGAACGGGGTGTTGGTGGCCACCACCACGGCGTTTGCCACCACGCGCCCGCCGGCCGTGTTCACGTGCAGCTTGTCGCCAACCCGGTCGATGCCGGTGGCGCGGCTGCCGCAGAAAATGCGTCCATCGCGGCGGCGGATGCAGTCGGCAAGCCCGTCCAGGTATTTCAGCGGATGAAATTGCGCCAGCCGGGCGTAACGCACGCAGCTGCCGCTTTCAAACGGCAGGCCAGGCACCTGGGGCAGCAGCTCGGCCTCCAGGCCGGCGCGCGTTGCAGCTTCGCACTCGCGCCGGATTTCATTGGGGTCGCCAGTTGCGGAGTACAGGTAGCCGTCGAGCCGCTCGAATTCGCAGTCCAGTCCTTCGCTGCCCACGATGGACGCCACCTGTTCGATGGCCGCCATCTGGCCTGCGGCAACCAGCCTCGCGTTGACTGAGCCGAAATTTTGCTCGATGCAGTGATACCACTCGTCCGGCGGCATCAGGTGGGCGGTGGTGCGGCCGGTTTCGCCGCTGCCGAGCTGCCGCGCCTCCAGCAGCACCACCCGCCGCCCTTCCAGCGACAACAGGTAGGCGGTGGTGAGGCCGGCAATGCCACCTCCAATGATGCAGGCATCGGCCTGCAGTTCGCCGCTCAGTTCCGGCATCGCGGCGACGGGGGCGGTCTTCGCCCAGATCGACAATGATCCTTCCATGTTGCGTCCTCCCTGCAAGGGTGCACGCAACGACTATACAAAAAAAGCGCCCCGCGGGGCGCTTTCTTCGATCAGGCTTATTTGCCTTCCTGCTTGGCGGCTTGTGCAACGCCGTGCATGATTTCCTTCTTGGCTTCTTCAGGACCGTACCAGCCCTCAACCTTGACCCACTTGCCTGGCTCCAGGTCTTTGTAGTGCTCGAAGAAGTGCTGGATCTGCTGCAGGCGCAGGTCCTGCAGGTCTTCAGGCTTCTGCCAGTGCTTGTAGATCGGCAGGATCTTGTCGACCGGAACGGCCAGCACTTTCGCGTCTTCGCCGGATTCGTCGGTCATCTTCAGCACGCCGATAGCGCGGCAACGTACCACCACGCCAGGGATCAGCGGGAACGGGGTGATCACCAGCACGTCGACCGGGTCGCCGTCGTTGGACAGGGTGTTAGGGATGTAGCCGTAGTTGCACGGATAGTGCATGGCGGTGCCCATGAAACGGTCGACGAAGATGGCGCCGGATTCCTTGTCCACTTCGTACTTGATCGGATCCGCGTTCATCGGAATCTCGATAATCACGTTGAAATCGTTCGGCAGGTCTTTGCCGGCCGGTACTTTGTTCAGGCTCATGTTTTCCTCGGATTAATGCATTTTTGGACAGTCTAACCTTGCAATTATAGCGAACTGCGCGCCGCTTGTGCGGCGCAGCAGTCTCACAAAATAGTTGCCAAGGCGCACTGGCGATAGTGGTTCGCCGCTTCTTCGGGCTGGGACAGCGCTTCGTGCAACTGCGCCAGCTTGAGGTGGGACTCGCGTACCATGCGCGATTCGGAGGCATCGGACAGGGCCTGCTCCAGGTAGCGCTGGGCCTTGCCCCACAGTTTCTGCTTCAGGCACAGGGAGCCGAGGGTCAGCGCCAGCTCGGCATCGTTGGGGCGCTCGCGCACCCAGCCTTCGCAGTGTTCGATCTGCACCAGCAGCGCAGCGGAACCAACCGGCGCCGCGGCGTCGCGGTAGGCGCGCAGCACGCGCTCGTCCCAGTTGGCGGCCAGCGATTCTTCGCACACCACGCGCGCTTCGTCATGCAGGCCGCGCGCATTCAGGGCGGTGGCTGCACGGCAGGCGACGTAGGGCTTCAAGCGATCGGCGTTCGGGATGGTGCTCCAGACGCGCTGCAGCGATTCCGCATCGTGCGAGTTATCGGACAGCAGGTCGTCATATGCCAGTTCGCGCAGGCGCGCCGACAGGGCCGGATGCAGGGCCTTGTGCTTGTCCAGCAGGCGCACCAGGCGCAGCACTTCGGGCCAGTTCTTGGCTTGCTGCTCGGCCTTCAGCGACCATTGCAGGGCATGGATATGGCGGGTGCCGCTGGCATTCAGTTCGCGCACGGCTTCCAGCGCCGCTTCCGGCTGGTGGTCGTCGACCAGCAGTTCGGTCACGGTCATCAGGCGCGCGGTTTTCATGCCGTTGTCGCTGGCGATGCGGGCCAGCCACTGGTCGCGGCGGGCTTGCTGGCGCATGCGGTGCGCGGCGCGGGCGCCGATCAGGGCAGCCACGCCGGCGTTTTCCGGCAATTCAGCAGCGCGCAGCGCGGCCTTTTCGGCATGGCCGAAGCGGCCTTCGAACAGGGCTTTCAGTGCGTCGCGCAGGCCCTTGTTGCCGTCGCGTTCACGCTTGTTCTGGCGGTAGGCAGCCACCTTGCGCGGCATGTCGACGGTGGCGTTGAAGGCGCGCACCAGGAAATGCACCAGCAGGAAAGCTGCAACCAGCAGCACCATGAAGAAGTTGAGCGACAGGTCCACGCGGTACGGCGGGTAGAACAGCACCACATTGCCGGGATTGAAGCGCGCCGTCACGGCGATACCGATGGCCGCAGCCATCATTACAACGAGCCAGATAAAGAGACGCATTATGGCTTCGCCTTGTAGTTGCGCACCGCGTTCAGGCTATCGGCCAGCGTCGGCATTTCGATCTGCAGGTTGCTGCCCTGCAGTTGGCGCAGGAGCTGCTGCGCAGTCTTGGTCTGGGCGGTCTTGGTGTCGAAGTAGCGCGCCAGCACTTCTTGCGCGGCCAGCAGGTCGGCGCGGAAGGCGGCTTCGTTACGGGACAGCAGGGCCATGCGCGCGTTCAGCAGGCGCAGTTTCAGGTTCTCGCGCAGGAAATAGGCTTCTTCCGGCGCCAGCATGATGGCGTCCGGTGTTTCGACGCGGCGCACGCGGATCAGGGTCGACACTTCCGACCACATGTCGCTGCTCCAGTCCTGCCACACGGTCTTCAGGCGGTTGCCCCAGCTATCTTCATCTTCTGCCGGTGCGGAAGCAGCTTCCTTGCCGGCTGCGCCCTTCCCTTTGGCCTTGGCCGGCGCTGGGGTGTGCGGCTTGCGCTCCGCAGGCGCCGGCGGCGTTGGCTTGGCGTCCGACAGCATCGGCAGGCCGTCGACCTGGGCGATGACGTTATCCAGGCGCACGGCCAGGCCGACGTTATCGACGTTCGGCAGCGCCTTCAGGCGTTCGATGTCCTTGGCGATGGCGCGGCGGATGGTGATGAATTGCGGCTTGTCGGAACGGGACAGGCTGCGGTCGGCATTTTGCAGCGCGATCAGCGCGCCTGGCACGTTGCCGGCCAATTGCAGCTGCTGGCTGGCAGTGGACAGCACTTGCTCGATTTCAGCCAGCGCCCACTCGTCGCGGTTTTTCGACATGTCCTGGTAAAGCTGTTCCAGCGCGAGCTGCTGCGCCTGCGCTTCCTGCTGGCGGTTTTCCAGCACCCCTACCTTGAGCTGGATTTCCTTGGTCGTCTCCTGGACGTTCTTCGCCAGCTGGCTGGTCTGGCCATTCAGCGAGTCGCCCTGCTGCAGGCGGCGCGCCATCTCTTCACGCAGGCGGAACACCTGGTTCTTCGAGTAGAAGGCTTGCGCTGCCAGCAGGATACCGAGCACCACTACGGCAATGGTCAGCGGCTGGCGCAAGGCATCGCGCTCCTGTGCCGGCGGGGTCGCGGGCGCAGCCTGGGCGGTGTTGGGAGTGTCGACGGCCGGCGCAGTTGGCGTCGTTGGCAAGTTGTCAGTTTGGTTAGGCAAATCGTTCATGGACGTGATTGTAACGCGGCGAGTACCCGTTCGTCGCCTGATCCTGTGAGAGTCACATTCGGGAAGCCCAAATCTCTTGCCGTTTCGGCAATGCGGGGATGGGGGACGATCAGGCGATGATGTTGCAAAGATGCAACGATTGTCAACTTGTTTAATTCCTTTAGCAGCCCGACAAGGCCGCGCAAGGCTTCGGAACTGGTGATGATCCAGTCGGCTGGCGTGGCGGCCAGTTCTGTCAATCGCCCGGCCAGTGCTGGCGTCAGCTGCGGCACGGCGCGCCTGTAGGCCGGCAGCACGGTGACCTCGGCGCCGGCTGCGCGGAAGGAATCGGCCATCAGTTCGCGGCCGGATTCGCCGCGCACGATCAGGACCCTGGCGCCGCGCAGGGCTGGCAGGTCGAGGGCTTGCAGCAGGTGCTCGGTGTCGCTGTGGGCTGGGTCGGCGGGGCTGGAGATCTGGCTGGCGGGGACACCTTGGGCGATCAGCGCCAGGCGGCTGGCCTCGCCCACTACTGCGGCTTGCAGGCCTGGCGGCCATGCGGGGATGTGGGCGAAGGCCGCGTCAATGGCGTTCGGGGACACGAAGGTCACCAGCTGGTAGCTCGCCAGGCTGGCCAGGGCGTCCTGCAATGGCGTTTGGTCTGGCAGCGGGCTGATTTCCAGCAGCGGCAGCACTTCGACCTCGCGGCCGAGGGCGCGGATGCGGCTGGCCAGGGGCTCGGCCTGGGCTATCGGGCGGGTGAGTATGACTGGGCGTGGCATTTAAACCCGGTAAATCTGGGTCAGACGGGACGGCCATCCGGCAAGGGGCTGTCCCTGGTTTGCTGGGCTCGCGGGATCGGCGGACATCCGGGCGGCGCTTTTATACCGATGGGGCGGCGTTGGGGTTCATGGCGTCGGCTTGCTCGGCGGCGCAGACGGCGAGGATGGCTTCGGCGTCCTGTGCGCGCAGTTGTTCCGCAACCTGGGCGCCAAGCGATTCGGCATCGGCGGCGGCGCCATTGATCTCGGCGCGGGCGACGCGGGTGCCGTCCGGCGTAGCGACCATGGCGCGCAGGTGCATCTGGCCGCCATCAACGGTGGCGAAGGCTGCCAACGGTACCTGGCAGGAGCCGCCGAACACTTTCGACACCTTGCGTTCCGCCGTCACGGCCTGCGCGGTCGGCAGGTCGTTCAGCGGCGCCAGGATGGCTTTCAGGTCCAGGCCATCGTTACGCTCGGCGATTTCGATTGCCATCGCGCCCTGCCCTGCGGCCGGCAGCGAATCTTCCGGCGCCAGCAGCGATTTGATGCGCTGCGGCAGGCCGAGGCGTTTCAGGCCGGCGGCGGCCAGGATGATGGCCGCGTAATCGCCGCGATCGAGCTTGCCCAGGCGGGTATCCAGGTTGCCGCGCAAAGGCTTGATCACCAGGTGCGGGTAACGCGCCGAAATCAGGGCCTGGCGGCGCAGGCTGCTGGTGCCGACAATGGCGCCGGCAGGCAGTTCGGCCAGCGAGGAATAGTCGTTCGAAACGAAGGCGTCGCGCGGATCTTCGCGCTCCAGCACCGCCGCCAGCGCGAAGCCTTCCGGCAGTTCCATCGGCACATCCTTCAGCGAATGGACGGCCAGGTCGGCACGGCCTTCTTCCATCGCCACTTCCAGCTCCTTCACGAACAGCCCCTTGCCGCCCACCTTGGACAGGGCGCGATCGAGGATCTGGTCGCCGCGGGTTGTCATGCCCAGGATCTCAATGCTGCACTGCGGATATAATTGAGACAAGCGAGCGCGGACGTGTTCGGCCTGCCACATGGCAAGGCGGCTCTCGCGCGAAGCGATCACCAATTTGGAAGGGAGCTGTTGGGCCATTTCAGGAGTATTCAAGACCAGTTCTTTCGCTGTTGCTAGCGCCAAACCGGCGTTCACCAGTTTATTGCGCATGATTGGGACCACAAATTCTAGCATGCGCGCCCCTATGCAGAGAGCGGGCCACAAGCCTATTGCACGACCATTCTTATCTTTTGACTGATTAACTATGGCAAATCAAGTAAGTGCAACAGACGAAGCAAACCAGAGCGCCGATAAAGACGCGCCATTGAAAGAAGACATCCGCCTGCTGGGCCGCCTGTTGGGCGACGTCCTGCGGGAACAGGAGGGAGAGGAAGTATTCGCCGTCGTAGAAACCATTCGCCAGACCGCTGTCCGCTTCCGCCGTGAAGCCGACGCCGGCGCCGCCAAGGAACTGGACGGCATGCTGAAAATCCTGACACGCGAACAGACCATCACGGTGGTGCGCGCCTTCTCCTACTTCTCCCACCTTGCCAATATTGCGGAAGACCAGCACCACATCCGCCGCCGCCGCGCCCACTTGCTGGCCGGCTCGGCGCCGCAAAAAGGCAGCATCAGCTTTGCTCTCGACAAGCTGAAAGAATCCGGCGTCGAACTGGACACCGTCACCAGCTTCTTCAAGGAAGCCCTGATCAGCCCCGTCCTGACCGCCCACCCGACCGAGGTGCAGCGCAAGTCCATCCTGGACGCGGAACACGATATCGCCCGCCTGCTGGCCCAGCGCGACCTGCCGCTGACGCCGAAGGAGCGCACCGCCAACCTGCACATGCTGCGCGCCCGTATCGCGACGCTGTGGCAGACCCGCATGCTGCGCTACTCCAAGCTGACCGTGGCCGATGAAATCGACAACGCCCTGTCCTACTACCGCATTACCTTCCTGCGCGAACTGCCGGCCCTGTACGACGACATCGAATCCGAGATCGCCGAGCATTACGGCCAGGCCGCGCCGGCCGCCATCGACGGTTCCTACGTCCAGATGGGCAGCTGGATCGGCGGTGACCGCGACGGCAACCCGAACGTCAACGCCGGCACCATGCAGCATGCGCTGGAGCGCCAGGCCACCACCATCCTCGACTTCTACCTCGACGAAACCCACGCGCTGGGCGCCGAGCTGTCGGTGTCGACCCTGATGATCGGCTGCTCGCCCGCACTGCAGGCACTGTCGGATGCCTCCACCGACACGTCCGACCACCGCAGCGACGAGCCTTATCGCCGCGCCCTGATCGGCATGTACGCCCGACTGGCAGCGACCGCCCGCGCACTGGGCGCGACCAATATCCTGCGCAAGGAAGTCGGCCACGCCGCCCCCTACCCGTGTCCGGCCGATTTCTCGGCCGACCTGCAGGTGCTGATCGAGTCGCTGGACGCCAACCACGGTTCCGTGCTGGCCCGCCCGCGCCTGACCACCCTGAAACGCGCCGCCGACATCTTCGGCTTCCACCTGGCGTCGCTGGACATGCGCCAGTCGTCCGACATCCACGAACGCGTGCTGGCGGAGCTGTTCGCCAAGGCCGGCGTGCAGGCCGACTACCCGTCGCTGGATGAGGATGCCAAGGTCAAGCTGCTGCTGGCGGAGTTAGCGCAACCACGCCTGCTGTATTCGCCTTACATCGAGTATTCGGACGAGACCAGCTCCGAGCTGACCATCCTGCGCACCGCGCGCGACATCCGCCAGCGCTACGGCAAGCGCGCCATCCGCAACTACATCATCTCGCACACCGAGACCGTGTCCGACCTGCTGGAAGTGTTCGTGCTGCAGCAGGAGACCGGCCTGCTGCGCCAGGGTGCCGACGGCGAACGCACCTCGGACCTGATGGTGATCCCGCTGTTCGAGACCATCCCCGACCTGCAGCGCGCCGCCGGCATCATGGAAGCGCTGATGGCCGTGCCGATGGTGCAAAAGCTGATCGCCAAGCAGGGACAGATCCAGGAAGTCATGCTGGGCTACTCCGACTCCAACAAGGACGGCGGCTTCATGACGTCCAACTGGGAGCTGTACAAGGCGGAACTGGCGCTGGTGGAAATCTTCGCCAAGGCCGGCGTCAAGCTGCGCCTGTTCCATGGCCGCGGCGGCACTGTCGGCCGCGGCGGCGGTCCAAGCTACGAGGCCATCCTGGCGCAGCCCAAAGGCACCGTCAACGGCCAGTTGCGCCTGACCGAACAGGGCGAGATCATCGCCTCCAAGTTCTCCAACGCCGAAATCGGCCGCCGCAACCTGGAGCTGCTGGTGTGCTCGACCCTGGAAGCGAGCCTGATGCCGCCGCCGGCCGACGCCTGCCACGGCCCGCGCCTGGCCGGATTCGAAAACGCGATGGCGGAAATCTCCGAGCTGGCCTACAAGGCTTACCGCAACCTGGTGTACGAAACCCCGGGCTTCACCGACTACTTCTTCTCGGCCACCCCGATTGCGGAAATCGCGGAACTGAACCTCGGTTCGCGCCCGGCTTCCCGCAAATCGACGCGCCGCATCGAAGACTTGCGCGCCATCCCGTGGGGCTTCAGCTGGGGCCAGTGCCGCCTGCTGCTGCCGGGCTGGTACGGTTTCGGCTCCGCCATCGGCGCCTGGATCGCCGCCGGCAACGAGGAACAACGCAAGGCGCAACTGCGCGACATGTTCCAGCACTGGCCGTTCTTCGCCACCCTGCTGTCGAACATGGACATGGTGCTGGCCAAGACCGACCTGGCAATCGCCTCGCGCTACGCCGAGCTGGTGGCGGACAAGGAGCTGCGTGAACGCATCTTCAAGCGCATCACCGAGGAATACCACCAGACCCTCGACTGCCTGGAGTCGATCACCGGCACCCGCGACCGCCTGGCAGGCAACCCGCTGCTGGCGCGTTCCATCACCAACCGCTTCCCTTACCTCGATCCGCTGAACCACCTGCAGGTGGAGCTGATCAAGCGCCGCCGCGCGCTGGGTAATGAAGAGGACAGGGCCGATCCGCGCGTCAACCGCGGCATCCACCTGTCCATCAACGGCGTCGCCGCCGGCCTGCGCAACACAGGCTAAGTTGATCGCAGCGGGGCAGCCGGCACGGCGGCTGCCCCTTTCCCTCAGCGTTTTTCGATCCTCACCAGCAGCCCTTCCAGGCGCCGGCTTTCACCGCGCGTGCCGAGGAACTGGCCATCGCTGTGCAACGCCGAGTCGCCATGCCCTTCGATATGTGCCATATAACGCACGGTGTACTGGCCGGCGGCTGGACCTGCCAGCCGGATGGCGATTCCTTCCAGCCGGCGCCCCTGGCCGCGCGTTCCCAGGTAACTGCCTTCGGACTGGAACTGCGTGTCGCCATACCCTTCCACATGGCCCATGTATTCGATGCTGAGGCCGGGCACCGGACTGCTGATTTCCAGCTGCATCCCTTCAAGCCGGCGCGACTCCCCGCGCGTGCCGAGGAACTGGTTTTCCACGCCAAGCATGTCGCCATAACCCTCCACGTGCGCGCGCACCCGCATAGCCGGGCCGCGCTTGCCGTACAGGGCCTCGATGCCGGCGACATCATCCGGCTGCAGGGTGCGCAGGCTGACGCCAGGGTAGCTGGGCGCCATGACGCTGGACGGATCGGCGCTGTGGTCCAGGCCAAGCAGGTGCCCGATCTCGTGCAACGCCACGGTTTCCAGGTCGATCATGCCGGACAAGGCCCCCAGCGCCCAGGCTTCGGCCTCGTCGAAATGACACTTGCCGGCATGCGCCCCGCCGCAAGGCGGCGGGTAAAAGGCATGGGCCAATATCCGTCCCACGCCGTCAAAGGCCGAGCCATCGCGATGGTCGCCGGCCTGCCATTCGATGCGCAGGTCTGGGTTGGCTTCGATCGGCACCTCCACAAAATCCACCCACGCCACCTGCTGCCAGGTGCGGAAAGCACTGCGAACCGCTTCCCTTTCCCCGTCCCCCGCGATGTCCGGCGTCGCGTTGGCAAACCCGAAGGTGAGCGAGCGGCGCCGCGACCAGTAACTGCATCCTTTTAACAGGAAGCGCGACTGCAACCCTGGCGGACGCAAATCGGGATTGCCGCAGCGCGGGCGCTCCATCTGGTGCACCGTCGGGTCGTCCAGCAGGCCGGAGTCGTGCAGGCGGTGGTAGGCCTGGAAGCGCTTGACGGCCTGCCGCGTCGCTTCGTCGAACGTGCCGTCCGTCGAGGCCGATTCGCTCAGGTAGCCAAAACGGCGCAGGAACATCTGAACGCGCGGCACGTCTTCATGCCGCTCGCCGATGTCGAGGTCGCGTACTGTCAGCTTGAACTTGGCTGTTTCTTTCATGTCTTCCTCCGGTAGGTATGGGCTGCTTTAAAGGGCGCCGGCCTTGGGCAGGAACTGCTTCGAATCGGGCCTTTGGTCCGGATCGCATTGGCCAGCGCGCGCCCCCCGCTTGCGGGCCGGTTCACAGGCTGGGTCGTACAAGGTGCCTGGCTGCAGTACTTCAACCCACACCGATGCGGTCCGGGCCGGCAGGTTTCCATTGAATAGCTGCCGGACCTGCAGGTAATTCAAGTGCAGGTCAACATCGCTGTCTTCCTCGATTCCGGGTTTGGCCAGCACCCGCAGCGTGCGGTCGGTAACGGGATTGGTGATGCTGAGGCGCTGCCAGGCCAGGGGCGACTTCATGCCCACATAGACGTGGAAGCGCGCCGGCTGTTCCGGCCCGATGTTCGGCACGCCGACCCTGAATTGCTCTCCCATGGGCTCGAACGGTTCTTCGCGCTTGGCCGCCCGGCGGCGCAATTCGGCGAGCGACGGCACGGCCATGATCTTGACCTGCTTGCTCTCCCACTTGCCATAGCGGTCCAGCGCATTTTCCCTGGCATCCAGGCTGACCAGCGTTGTCAGCGCATCCGGCAGTTCGGCATCGGTGATCGGATAGATCTTCTGGCTCTTCAGCGCAGCAATCACGGCCGCCTTGTGCTCTCCCTGCAGCATTTCCCGCACCGTACGCTCGGGATGTTCGCCCCAATAGGCGAATGCCGACAGGCCGATCAGGCACAGCGCCACGATCAGGAAACTAAACCAGGCGAGCTTGAGCCGGGTTTCCTGGCGCGTCAGCGCTGCCATCGCCTGATCGCCATCAGCGCGTCGCATGACGTTGGACAGGGCGCCCAGCAGGACATCGCGCTGGGCCCCGCTGCTGCTGCGCACTTCCTCCGCCATGCGCTGCAACTGGCCTTCGTAGATGCGCGATACCAGGGCAGCCAGGAAGGCAACGAACGTCAGCGGGGAGCTGACGTTGCCGATCGCTTGCCACATGTCCATGATGCTAACCCGCGGCCAGCCCGGGCTTGCCGGTACCGACGGACACAAGATTGAGCAGGTCGGTGGACAGCTTCATCAGGGCCGAGGTCGTCTCGAGCTGCAGGTTCTTGCCGCGTGCGGCATCAGCCACGCGCTTGGTCCCATCGATCACTGCCGGCGACGGCGGCGCCAGGCTCAGCCCCTGGGTCTCGGCCTCGACGATGCGCCCCATCACTTCGCGCCGTGCCGCATCGGCTTTGGTAAAACGGCTGTGCAGCTCCGGCCGGCCGTCGGACTCCATGCGCTTCTTGATTGCGATGCACAAATCAATCAGCAATTGCAGCCAGATGTGGTATTCAATCAGGGTTTCGGACATGGCAACCTCCATTCAAGTTCATTTGGACAGGACCGGTGCCGCGCCCTCGTTGGCGGCAACCGGTGCGGGAACGCCTTCGGCGGCGGCAGGAGCTGGCCCCTGCGTGCGCGCCAGTTCCACGGCGAACTGGCGCAACACGCTGACCCGGTCGGGTTTGCGGGCCGTGCTACCCAACTCCTGCAAGGACAGCTCCGTCGCCTGCAAGGATGCGGTGGGCGGCGCATCGGCGCGCTCATGGAAATGGCCTTGCTGGCCGGCCAGGGCGGCCTCTTGCTGGACACGCTGGTCGGCTGCCTGGCGCAGGTGGTCGAACAACTGCCCCGCCCCGGGATTGCCGGCCGATTGTGCTGCCAGCCGCTCCAGCATGGCCTGGTGCATGTCGCTCGTTAATTTCGCCCAATCCGAGCGCAGGTTGGTCACCCGGCCGCGCCGTGCGGCCTGCTCGTGTTCGTTGAACGCCGCCAGCTCCTCACGCACCGAAGCGAGCAGGTTTCTTCCGTTGTCGATATTGGCCTGGATTGCAGGGGGCGCCGCGCAGGCGCTGAGCAAGCTTGCTCCCAAGATGGCGAGATAATTCATTGTTCTACTCCAATCCATAGCAGGGAAATGGCCTTGACCAGATTCAGCACAAGGTCCGGTTTCTGTCCGTTGGCAGCGAAACGCGCTGCTTCGTCCACGGTGGGTGTAATCAGGCTGCTCCATTCGCCGAAGTTCCCCTCCGCCCGCACCAAGGGGCCTTCGTTCCTGACGGTTTCAGCGGCCGCGAGCAGATCACTTGTAGCGAGGTGGCGCGCGCCGATCGCCGTCTGGTAGTCGATGGCAGATTTCGCGAGCGCGTGGCGATGGGCGGGAAACTTGTCCCACAATTGAGCAAAGCTCAGCTTGCGCTGCGGGCCGTTCAAGCCCGGCAGCGCCCCGCGCGCCGCCAGCAGGGATGCAAATTCCCCATAGGCGGCCAGGCGCGCCTGGTCCAGGTACTCCAGCCGTTGCGCTTGCAGCGCCAGCATCTTGTGTGCCGTGTCGGAGCGGCTGCTGGCAATCGCCTTCGCGATCTGCAAAGAAGGCATGACGTTGGTGCCACGCACTGCGCGTAATTGATGCAGGTCGTTGGCAAGCGCCGGGAACATCCTGGCGGCGCTTTCGAGCTTGCCGTCATCGGCGGCAGGCGCTTTGTCGCCGCTGACGCTGGCGAGGATATCGTCGATCGTGCTAAGGCTGGTCCTGGCCAACGCTTCCTTGCCGGCAGCGGTCTCGAGCTTCTGCAACACGGCGATGGCGTCGTGCAGCGACGCGGCCGACTTCTGCAACTCATCGCCCGGCAGCGGCCGGGCGGCAAATTGTGCTGCGCGCTCGGCGGCAAGCCGGTATTCTTCCTGGGCCAGCTTGAACGCCTGTTCCGCCTGGCGGGCCTGCCCCGCCTCGAACACCAACTGCTTGCGCAAGGCTTGCAGCGCATCCTGTTGCTTCTTCAATTCGCCGCCTGTGCCTGCCAGGGCCTGGTCCAGCCTGGCGGATGCCTCCTGTTCCTGCTGGCAGGAAGCACGCAAGCCTTCAGCCTCCAGCAACAGGCCGAATTCGCGCGCCTTCTCCAGCCTGGCACGCAGCTCGCCCGCCAGCGCGCTGGTACAGTCCGCAGCGAAATGGCGCTCCAGCAGGCTGCGCTGGAAGAACTCCTGGCTCACCCGCTCGATGCCGATCGCGTCCATGATGTTGCGCACTTTCCTGTCAAGCACGGCATAGTCCGCGCTTGCGGGGCCGGCCAGCTCAAGCAGGCGGTGGTCGATATTGGCCGCCAGGCCTTTATCCAAGGGCAGATCAAGCACGGGCTGGAAACTGCTGTCGCGCTCGAACATCAGCTTGGCTTTGCGGTACTCGCGCGCCTGCACTTCATCCGCGGCACGCACCTTGCGCACGGAGTCGAAGTAGTTTTCCGCCTTGACTTCACCCCACGCTTTCACCACTGCCTGGCCTTGTTTATCGCGCGCTTCGTCATACAGCTGGAATCCCGCACAGCCGTTCAGCAACGCCAGCATGGCGCCTGCCGTAGCGGCCTTTGTGCCTTGCATCAGAATATTCATTTGGGTCTCCTTCCTCGTCGACACTGTTGTTATCGGAACGTGTCCAGTGTAGGAAAGCAGCCCTGCCGGCGCCATTCGCCGGACGGCTAAACCAACAACGTATTCAGCACGGTGGCGCTGTGCTAACCTAGACACTGGGACTAGGCCGAACGGCCAGGATGCTTAAGGAGCCGTGCCATGCGTGTGCTGCTAGTTGACGACCACCCCATGTACCGCCGCGGGCTGATGAGCGCGCTGTCCTCGGTCATGCCCGAGGGCGGCTACGAGGTGCTGGAAGCTGGCGACACCGCCACCGCCCTGGCCTTTGCCGGCGGCCCTGTGGTGGACCTGGTCTTGCTCGATCTTCACCTGCCCGGCTGCACGCCGATCGAGACACTGGAGAGGACGCGCGCGGCCTTTCGCCCCCCATCGCGCGTGGTGGTGCTCACCGGCGATGAAGACATGAAGCTGGCGGTGGACGTGCTGAAGATCACGTCGGACGGACTGATCATGAAATCAGCGGACGAAGAAGAATTGAAAGGCTCGCTCAAGGCGGCAATGTCTGGCGGGGTGGTGATTCCGCGCAAGGTCATGGAGTATCTCGCTGTCGTGGCAACCTCCGCCAGGGCTCCCCGCCCGGCTCCGCCAGCTGGCGACACGGGTTCCCACGGCCTGTCGCCGCGCCAGCTGGAGGTGGCGCGCCAGGTGGCGGCGGGCAAGTCGAACAAGGAAATTGCCCGCGACATGGACCTGGCGATCGCCACCGTCAAGGTTCATCTGACTGGAGCTCGAGGGGTGCTTGGGGCTCGGACAAGGAGCGAACTGGCTGCCCTGATTGCGCGGCTTGGCCTGACCCGCTCGCTACACTGACGCCAGCGCCGCGGTGGAAGCGCAGTTCGGTGCGCCAGCCGCCCCCGCTTGCCGCCACAACGCGCAGCAGGGCAAAGCCGTCGCCCGGGTAAAAACGCGTCCGGACCTGGCAATCGACCTGCAGCCCGCCGCCCGTCTTGAAGCTGAAGTCCTCGTCGCCCGCAAAGTCGGCCTCGCTCGAATTCGCGAAGGGGAACGGCGCGTAGAAGCCGGAGCTATGAATGGAGCGCAGGCGCACCGGCTCGCGTCCAGGACATGACAACGTTACCTGCGCATCGCAGGAGATATGCTCATCGCCCGACAGCAGCACCACGTGCTGGATGCCATTCTCGGCGATATGCCCCAACAGGCGCGTCAAGGATGCGGGATAGCCATCCCAGGCATCGGAGCGCAAGCAATGCGGGCCGCTGATGTCGCGCGCAGCGAGCAGGCGGCGCGGCAGCACCATGGACGGACTGGCGATGAATTTCGGCCGCTCTGGCGGTGCATTGTCAAGCCAATCGAGCAGGCACTGCATCTGTCGCTCGCTCATGATGCGGTCCTGCGCGATGCCGGCGGCGCTGCGCCGGGCGCGTTCGGTGCGCGTATCGGCGACAAACAGTGGAAATCCGCGCGGCTGCGCGGCAAAATCCAGCCACGCTGGCGCGCCAGCGCGCTCCTTGGCCCGCAAATAGCCGCGGAAGGCGTCCCGCCCCGCCTGCATCTGCGGGTCGCCGGCAGCGCCTTCCCAGTTGTCGGCAATTTCATGGTCGTCCAGCATCGCCAGCACGGGCAGGCGGCGCAGGACCCGGCGCACATCCGGATTACCCAGCAACTTCTCGTAGGGCCGCACAAAGCGATCGTCCCTGGCGGTTGGATCGAACAGGCCGGCCGTCGCGTCGCTATAGATCTGGTCGCCCAGCAAGAGCAGGAAGTCAGGCCGCCAGGCATGCTCGCGCAACAGCCTGCCGAGCCGGAAATAGGAGCCATATGCCGGATAGCGATCCAACAGGCCAGCCGGGTACTGGCAGCTGCCGAAGGCGATGCACAGGGCCGGTGCGACCCTGTCGTCGCGCTGGCGGCGCGGCAGGTAGCCGTGGGCGATCGCCGAGCCGGCTTGCAGCGCATCGCCGACTGCGGCGGCGATATCGGCGGCTTGCTGGTTGATAAAGGCTTGCATGCGGACCCGTGCCGACTCGTCCGCCGTCAGTCCCGCCTCAGCCTTGCCGGCGATGAACTTCATGTCGCGCACCGAGGGCTCGTGGTAGATCTCGCGATCCGCGTGCGCCTGCGCCCCCAGGTCGTACACCACCAGCACCAGCCAGCCCGTAGCGCCGGCGGGCGGCGGCGGTATATCCAGCCGCAGCCAGCCTTCGCATTCGGCCGGGGTTGGACGGAACTGGATGTGGCTCGCCAGCGGCGCGTGCGACGCCTGCAGGCGCTGCCCCCTTTCCACCACCGGCACCAGCGCAATCATGGCCGCGCCATTTTGTTGCGGATCGATGCCGAGCCCAATCTTCCAGCGCACCGCCTCGTCAAGGCTGCTGCGCAAGGGGCCTGCAACCGGGGGCGCCACGCGCCAGCGCCGCATGGCCGGCAGCGGTGCCGCGCATTGCGGCTGCGCCATGAAGGCGGCCACCCGCCCGAACACCTCGCCGGCGGCGCGCTTCCCGATCAGGCAGTCCTGGTGGCCGAAATCGTGCAGGATCACCGGCGTCAGCCGGACCGGCGTGCCGCACAACTGGCGCTGCAACAAGGCGGCTGCCGCATGATCGGACACCCCGCTCTGGTCGCTGAACAGTGCCAGGGTGGGGAAGGTCCAGCGCGTGGCCAGCGTTCCCTGCGCGACATAGACATTGCGTCCGGCGCGGTTGGCGATGCGCTGCAGCCGCGCGATATGGATGGTCTGGGCCAGGGTCTCGGTATTCAGCGGCCCGAAGAAGTCGTCGATATGCTTGAGGATGGCGGAACTGAGCTGCGGCAGGTTGAAGTCTCGCCCATACAAGGCGTCCATGCGATGCCGGGTGCGCACGAAGCTTGCGTTGCGCCACGGCCCGAGCGGGTTTTCGATGCGGAACTCCTCGTCCGGATACGGCAAGGTCGCCAGCAGCCGGTCAATCAGTTCGTCAAGCAAGGTCGCCTCGCGCTCCAGCCGGTACTCGTAGCGGTCCAGCGGCAGCATGCGGCGCAGGTAGCCCATCAGGTAGCCGCGCAGGCGGTTGTCGCGGCTGAACTTCACCACCGGTCCCAGCTGTGATAGCACGAGGCTGCGGATCATTCCCGGCAGCGCCTGCCGCTCTTGCTGGAAACGCGCGCCAGGCTCGGGCAGCGCCAGCACCGCCATGCTGGTCATTACCGCCCCGATGCAGTGCGCGAACACGTCAACCGTGCCGTGCACGCTGCTGCGCGCCACATGCGCCACCACGGCCGGAATATCGGCCAGCGCCACATCTTCCAGTGTCCAGGGGTGGCGCGCGCTGGGCAAACCACTGCTAGTCCGCAGGTCGGCCACCCATACATCGCGGCCGCGCTGCCACAAGTACTTGGCCAGCCCCGGGCGCAGCAAATGATGGGCATAGGTGGTGCCGCTGGCACTGTAGCCGTGTATCAGCAGCACGGGCGGCAGCGTCCCCTGGTCGACGTGGCCCATGTAACGGGTCAGGCGCGCCACCACGGGGGTGCCGTCGGGCAGGCGGTCGACTTCAAGCTCGGTCACCTCGGGTGCCGGCCGGAACCAGCCCGGCAGCTTGCCAGGCAGGCGCCGCGGCGCACGCGGCGCGGAATCGTCCGGCTTGCGGAAGCTCCACACGTGGACGCTCAGGAACAGGCGCAGGAAATAGCCGGCCAGTCCGGCGCAATCGGCCAGTGCCGACACCTGGTCCTGCTGGCGGAGGATGCGTAGCAGCGGCTGCTGCTTCCATACCAGGAAGCCGGTGTCGAGTTCGAGCCGGGCCGGGCTGCCGGCGCGCAGGCCGGGAAACTGCTCGAGCTGCAGCCGGGTCAACTGGTGCCAGGGGTTGGCGGCACGCGCATAGGTCAGGCGTTTGCGGCCAACGATCGGCTGGCCCTCCACCTCCAGCCCGGCAAGCGCCTCAGCGGGCGGGACCACCAGCTCGCGCACCTGCAGCACGTACTCCAGCAGGCGCACCTCGCCGGCCCGCGAGGCCAGGTTCCAGGCCGACCGGATGCGCCGGCCGCCATTGGCAAACAACAGGGCGGGTTCGTGCCGCCACTCCCCCCTGCGCACCGTCTGCCACAATACCTGGCAGGCGTCGCGCAGGCCCCGGTTCAGGAACCAGGCGGGCAGCGCTGCCCAGCGGCGCCCGCCTGCCGTGCCCGGCTCGCGATGGAACAGGCGCAACTCGCCTTCCACCCTGGCTTTCAGCAAGATGGGCGGCTTGGGATGGCTGGGGTCATCGCGCTTCGGGCTCCACGCCTGCCAGGCATCCCAGTCATACAGCGTGAGCCAGCTTTCCCCAGGCCGGGTGAGCATGCGGCGCTGCAGCGGCACGGCGCCGCCGTCCGCCGGCAAGACCAGCCGCGCCAGGTCCTGCCGTTCGTAAGCGATCGTCAGTTCGACAAAAAACTGGCGCGGACCGGCTGCGGTATCGAGCCAGCTTGGGCCGCACAGCCGTTCGCGCAGGTCGACCATGGTGGGCGCTGCGCTGCGCGCCTGTGCGCTGGGCGCCAGCTGGAAGCGCGGGCGCTCCTGCGGCAGGCCGACCAGGCCGGCCTCAGGCGGCCTGGCCAGTTTCCACTCTTTGCGCAGCGCCTCAATCGCCCGTTCGGCCAGCGCCGCAATGGTCAGCGCCGGGTTGATGCCAAGCGCGCGCGGCACGATGGAACCGTCCAGCACTACCAGTCCTGGATGAAATGACTCCTGGCCCCGTTTGCGGCGCATGAACACGCGGCCGCAATCGTCCACCACGCCATGCTCGCTGTCGTGCGCCATCCGGCAGCCGCCTAAAGGATGCACGGTCAAGGGAGGACCGCGCCGCCCCGACAGCAGGAATTCCATGGAATCGGGCAGGGTCTTCCAGAGCGGGTTGGCAAGCAGGCGCGGCGGTTCGCCCTGTCCGTCCGGCGCCAGGCCGGCGCAAGCGGCGGCCAGCGCCGCCATCTGGCCCTGGAACAGTTCGCTGTTCCGCAAGCCCGGCCAGCGTACCCGCAAGCTGCCTTCGTTCTCATCGTCGGCGATGGCCAACTCCAGCGCGCCGGCGGCCCCATCATCGCCCATGATCGCCAGGATGCTGCTGCGCTCGATCGCCCCGGCATCGACTGCGCAGGGATCGCCCTGGCTGCCATCGTTGCCGTGTTCACTCTCGTCCGCATAGGCCAGCGCATCGAGGGTATGGGTGGTGGCCAGTACTTCTTCCAGCACGCGCCGCAGCGGCGCCGGAATTCCCAGCTCTTCGACCACGAAGCCCGGCTGCCCATCCTGCGCCGGCACATCGACAATGCCGGTGATGGTAGGGCCAACCCTGCGCGCGCCCGCAGCCGTGTTTTCATCATCGGTCGGATGCGCCGGGGCTTGCTGCCCGTAGACAGCGGCGATCATGTCGCCATTGCTCGAGAAGCCGCATCCCAGCTGACCGGAAAACTGCAGGTCAGCAGTCTGGGAGCGCAACAGGATCTCGGTCGAACCCAGCGCACCGGCAGCGAGAATAAGCTTGCCGGCCCTCAGCACCAGCGGCTGCGGCTGCCGTTCGCGCAAGCCGGGGTCGGTATACGTCAGGTGCAGCAGCCAGCAACCGGCGGCCCGGTCGTGTTCGAACCGCAGCACCGTGGCGCCGGTATACAGTTCGGCGCCATGGCGCCAGGCGTCTACCAGCAAGTTGGTGTCGAGCGATTCCTTGGCGTTGAAGTTGCAGCCGGTAACGCAGTCGCCGCACTGAACGCAACGGTCAAGCCGCACCTGTGCGCTGCTGTCGCGGGCTTCGAGCGCCACGCTGATACGGGCCTGGCGCAGCTTGCCCCCTTTGACTTGCCGCCCCAGCTGCTCCAGCGCCATCAATTTGGCCGGAGCGGCAATACCGTGCGCTTGCAAGGTGCCGCCATCAACGGCAATCAGCCTGGCGCGCGCGCTGGCGAAATGGGTTGCCAGCCCGGGCGCCGCCTGTTCCAGCGCCGCCACCACCTCGGCCGCAGGTTCTTCCAGCACACCGGCGTTGATCAGCGAACCGCCGCCCAGGCCATTGGCCAGCAGCACATTGGCATCGCCAGCCAGGCGCAAATCGAACAAGCCCTCGCGCTGGCCGCGTACCTGGCCGCCCGGGGTGCTGAAGCGCAGGTGTCCAGGCAATTCTGCCAGCCGGCTGGGGAAGGCGCCCGGCAGGTATTCCCTGCCCCGTTCCAGCACGCAGACCGAGAGCGGCTGTCCCGACTCCTCGCCACGGCAGCCGGCCAGCCCGGCTGCCGCCACTGCGCCGCCGTAGCCGCTGCCGACGATAACGACATCATAGTCCGGCGCTGGCTCCGCGCCGCGCAGCGCCAGCTTCGCGGCCAGGCTCTCCAGGCCGTGCGACAGCCAGTTGCGATGGCGCTGCGTGCTGCCAGCGTCCGGCTCCCTATTGCATGTATCCATGATGTACCCCTTTCGGTGACTGTTCCAGTTGCGCTACCGCCGCCAGCAAGGCGGCCAGCGGAACCGGCTTGTGCAGCAAAGGCAGGCCGGCACTGCGCGCTTCGCGCAGCCGGTTGGGGGCGGTATCGCCACTGACCAGGATGACCGGCAAACCGGGATAGAGCTCGCGCAGCGACTGGACTGCCAGCAGGCCGCTGTCCTGCCCACGCAGGCGGAAATCGACCAGGGCGAGGTCGGGCCGGTCCAGCGCGGCCAGCGCGACGGCCTGCGCCGTGCCATCGGCCAGGCTGACCCGCGCGCCCAGCTCCACCAGCAGCGCCTGCATTCCGCTGCGCACTGCCAATTCGTCGTCGACCACCAGCACCTGGCGCCCGGCGAGCGAACCGGCCACACTCGACTGTGCAGTGACTGGCGCCGGCGCCGCCTGCGCCAGCGGCAGTATCACGTAAAATGCGGTGCCCACGCCCTCGCGCGACACCATTTCCAGCCGCAGCGCCAGCAGCTTTGCCAGCCGCGCCACAATCGACAGGCCGAGGCCGAGGCCATTGGCACGGTCCCGTTCCGGATTGTCCAGTTGATAGAACTCTTCGAACACCCGTCCCTGCTCATCGACCGGAATGCCGCAACCGCTGTCCTCGACGATCACGACAGCCAGGCCGCCCTGCGCCAGCAACTCAAGCTGCACACCGCCTTCCGCCGTGTACTTGATGGCGTTATCCACCAGGTTGCAGAGCACACGCCCCAGCAAGACCGGGTCGGTATCGACTACTGCCTCGCCAACGCTGTGAAAGCCGAGGGCGAGCCCACGGCTTTGCGCGATTGGCGCAAACTCGTCGTGCACGCGATGCAACAGGGCGGGCAGGCGCACCGGCACCACGCTGGCCAGTACCACGCCGGCGTCGAGCTTAGAAACATCGAGCAGCGCGTCGAGCTGGGCGGTCAGGCTGCCAAGGGCGGCTTGCATGTGGCCGGAGATCTCCCGGCTTGCTTCGTCCAGCGGACGCATCGCCAAGGCAGCGGCGAACAGCGATAAGGTATGGATTGGCTGGCGCAGGTCAT
Organism: Pseudoduganella sp. R-43; assembly: GCF_049913255.1. Classification (NCBI taxonomy): domain Bacteria; kingdom Pseudomonadati; phylum Pseudomonadota; class Betaproteobacteria; order Burkholderiales; family Oxalobacteraceae; genus Pseudoduganella; species Pseudoduganella sp. R-43. The sequence goes on along the minus strand of NZ_CP183988.1, from coordinate 2,695,583 downwards.
GGCTGGCCGAAGCCAGGAAGCGCGTCTTGGCCTGGTTCGCCTGCTCTGCTCTTGCCAGCGCATCCGTCAGTTCCCGGTTCAGGCGCACCTGTTGCAGCCGGATCTCGAACGATTCGCGGAACAGGCGATAGGAATCACCTGCAATGGCGGTCAGGAGCGTCGCCAGCACGGCAAGAATCAGGGCTGCCGCGCCAGGGGTCCAGCCCGAATGCCCGGTGCGCTGCCCGCCAGCCCACAGCAGCACCAGCGGCGCGAATATCGGCAGGATGTAGGCCACGAAAACCGGGCGATAGCCTGCGGTGGTCGCGATGGCGCCGGTGCATAAGCCAACCAGCAACAACGTCAGGATGACCCGCTCCAACTCTGGCAGGCTGCCGAAAAACAGCAGCGATAGCGCATGCGCCAGCCCGTTCAAGCCGCTCAGGCAAATTGCAATCTGCAAGCGTCGCGCGCCGGACAGGCCATGCATGGCGGGCAGCCGTCCCAATGCAATGCGCCGCACCACCAGCATCAGACAAACCACGCCGACCCAGGCTACCACCAGCGCATCGGCCACATGGCCATGCACCAGCATGGCCAGCATGAGCGCAGCAACAAATACCGGCACAGGCATCCTGCGGCCCTGGCGAGCGAAGAACAGGAGCAACTCCTGGTCGATATTGTCGGCGGCGGCTGGCGTGACCGTGGTCATGGGGTATCCGGCAGTTGAAGGCTGGTCCGATCCAGAATAACCAGCCTGTCTTCATGCGCCAACTGGCCAGATGGCTAATTCACCCGAAAAGCCTCACGGAAATCCGCGTGCAAGCTGGTGCATTGCCAGTTAAACTTGCGCGGCAACGAAGTAGGCGTCCATTCACCCAGGAGCTGTTTACAATGTATCGAACCCTCGTCTTTTCCGCCCTGCTGCTATCTGCCTCGGCGCAGGCTGCGGACCAGGCTCGCAAGCTTGACAATTTCTATGGCATCAACGTCAAAGGCCCGATCAACGTCTACGTTGACGTCGGCAAGGAACAGTCGGTCAAGATCAGCGGCCGCAAGGAATACATCGACAAGGTCAGCATCGTCGTGGAAGGCGGCGTGCTGCGCGTCGTCTACGAAAATACCAACAAGGCCCCGGTCGACGTGAAGGAAGGCGACAAGATCACCGTCACCGTACCGGCGCTGACCAGCTATCGCGTGCTGGGCGCCGGCGAATCGCGCGTCACCAACATCAACGGCGAACGGATCGACATCAGCTTCGAAGGCGCCGGCGCGCTCTACGCCAGCGGCAAGGTCAAGCTGCTGCGCATGAAAGGCCAGGGGGTTGGCCAGGCCAACCTCAAGGACCTGAAAGCCGAACGCGCCGACGTGAACTTCACCGGCATGGGAGACATCAGCCTCTACGCCAGCGACACCCTGAACCTGATTGTGGAAGGCATGGGCAACTTCACCTATTACGGCAACCCGAAACACATCAACAAGTCGGCCAAGGGCATCGGCAACGTCAGTCCGGGCAAATAAGCCGTGCGTGCGCCAGCTCGCGGGTTGGCACGTATCCCATTGAGCGGTACAAGGCCTGGGCGCGGGCATTGGCCGCTCCCACGTGCAGCATGGGGCGCACGCCCTGCTGCTGCATGCCGTGCATGATGAATTCCACCAGCTTGCGCGCGTAGCCGCGCCCCGTGAATTCAGGGTGGGTGCAGACGGCGCTCACTTCGCGCAGGTGGCCAAGGTCCATGCGCTCGCCGCTGAGCGCCACCAGCCGGCCGCCATCGTCGTGGATGCCGGCGTACCTGCCCATTTCGCCGGTGCGCGGCCGGAAGTAGCCAGGGAAGGCGAGATTGGTCAGCTCCACCATCGCGGGATCGTCTGCCGCCAACACGCGGATCGCCCCGGCATCCGGTGCCGCGACCGGCCCGCCTTGGTACACCATTTGCAGCACGCCCGATAGCGGCTGCAGCGACCAGCCCCGCGGCAGTTCCGGCATGGCGCCGAGGAAGTAGTAGCCGGCGCCCACGCCTTCCAGGTCGGCCGCAGGCAAGGCCACGCCGGCCTCGGGCACCGCCATGAACGGCGCCACCTCGGCCGGATAGCGGCGGGCCGCGCCTGCCGGAATGCTAAAATGTTGCTGTGCGCCATACAGCGCAGCCCAGATCGGGTTTTCCAATTCCTGCATGTGAGTTCCAATGTCCAATTTCCCAGCCTGCCCAAAATGCCAGTCCGAGTATACCTACGAAGACGGCGATAACTATGTTTGCCCTGAATGCGCCCACGAGTGGCCAATGCAGGCCGCCGAAGCAGCCGGCGAATCCGCACGTGTCTACAAGGATGCCGCCGGCAATCTCCTGCAAGATGGCGACACTGTCACTGTCATCAAGGACCTGAAGCCAAAAGGCTCCGGCGGCGTGATCAAGCAAGGCACCAAGGTAAAGAACATCCGCCTGGTCGACAGCGACCACGATATCGACTGCAAGATCGACGGCTTCGGCGCCATGAGCCTGAAATCGGAGTTCGTTCGCAAAGTGTGACAATTTGCGAATATTTATTCGCAAGATTCCCGTATAGTCTCCGGAATAATTCCCATTTACCGGAGACTGCCTATGAAGCCTGCCACGCTTGCCCTGGCCATTGCACTGGCCCTGCCCTTCACCACTACCCACGCCGCCGGCCCGATGGGGGAACGAAAAGCAGAGTCCAGCACCATGACAGGCATTAACGCAGCAGGCGAATGGGTTGGCGAAATCAAGGACGAAGACGGCCGCCGCCGCGCAGTGCTGATGTCGCAAGGCCGTCATATCGAGATCGGCACCCTCGGCGGCACCGACAGCACCGCCAACGCCATCAACAACCAGGGCGTGGTCACCGGCGGCGCCCTGACCGCCAACAATGCCTGGCATGCCTTCCGCTACGAGGAGTCGCTGGGCATGCGCGACCTCGGCACCTTGGGCGGCAGCAGCAGCGTCGGCACCGCACTCAATGAATCCGGCCACATCGTCGGCTACGCCGACACCGCCGACGGCAACTACCACGCCTTTGTCGATACCGGCATTGCCATGCTGGACCTGGGCACCTTCGGAGGCAAGAACAGCTACGCCACCGGCATCAACATCAATGGCTATGTGGTCGGCGCCGCGCAGCTGCCGAACGGCTACCGCCGCGCCTTCCTGTACAAGCCGGGTAGCGGCATGATCGAGCTGCCGACGCTGGGCGGCCGCGTCAGCGTGGCAACCGGCGTCAACGACCACGGCGTGGTGGTCGGCGCCTCCGAAATGGAGGATCGCAGCTGGCACGCCTTCATGTACGAAAACGGCCGCATGATCGACCTGGGCGCGATGATCGCGCACGGCTCCAGCTTCGCCAACGGCATCAACAACCACGGCGACATCGTCGGCACCGTGCGCATGAAAGACCACGACGCGCCGCATACCTTCATCTACAAGGGCGGCCGGATGCAGGTGCGCTCCGGTTATGAGAGCCTGTACCTGACGCGCGACATCACGGAAGACGGCACGGTGATTGGCTCCAGCTACACCGGCCACGTGCTGAAGTCCGGCGCGGTGGATTCGGCCCGCCCCGACCATGGCCTGAAGCCGGTCGACTGGCTCACGCTCGGCTTCCTGGCCGTTATCGCCGCAATAGCAGGCTTCAAGGTCCGCGAACACCTCCGCAAAGGCTTTGATTTCGGCAAACGCCTGATGCTTTCTATCGCATAGAACTTGCTTGAGGAGGGAGCAGCGGCTCCCATCCTCGCTTAATCGCAGTTGTTCAGGCAATCGGCGACGCGCAAGGCCAAAAAAAAACGGAGGCCGAGGCCTCCGTCTTCATTACTTCTCCGTCAGGAACGTTTTCAGCTTGTCCGAACGCGAAGGCTGGCGCAGCTTGCTCATCGCCTTGGCTTCGATCTGGCGGATACGTTCGCGGGTCACGTCGAACTGCTTGCCCACTTCTTCCAGCGTGTGGTCGTTGGACATCTCGACACCGTAGCGCATGCGCAGCACCTTGGCTTCGCGCGGGGTCAGGGAATCCAGCACTTCCTTGATCACGTTGCGCATCGATGCGTGCAGCGCGGCGTCCAGCGGCGCCAGCGTGGTGTTGTCTTCGATGAAGTCGCCCAGCTGGGAATCGCCGTCCTCGCCCATCGGGGTTTCCATGGAAATCGGCTCCTTGGCGATCTTCATGATCTCGCGCACCTTGGACTCCGGCATTTCCATCTTCAGCGCCAGGGTTGCCATATCCGGCTCGGAACCGGTTTCCTGCATGATCTGGCGCGAGATGCGGTTCATCTTGTTGATGGTCTCGATCATGTGCACCGGCACGCGGATGGTGCGGGCCATGTCCGCAATCGAACGCGTGATCGCCTGGCGGATCCACCAGGTAGCGTAGGTCGAGAACTTGTAGCCGCGGCGGTATTCGAACTTGTCGACCGCCTTCAGCAGGCCGATATTGCCCTCCTGAATCAGGTCCAGGAACTGCAGGCCGCGGTTGATGTACTTCTTCGCGATCGAGATCACCAGGCGCAGGTTGGCTACGGTCATTTCGCGCTTGGCGGTGCGCGCACGCTTTTCGCCGGCAGCCATCTGCTTGTTGATCTTGCGCAGGTCGGCCAGCGGCAGCGCCACGCGCTCCTGCAGGTCGATCATCTTGTTCTGCAGTTCCTTGATGGCGGGAACGTTACGGCCCAGCACCGCGCTGTATGGATACCCTGCCGCCACTTCGCCGTCCACCCAATCCAGGTTGGTTTCATTGCCCGGGAAGACCTTGATGAAGTGAGCGCGCGGCATGCCGCAGCGGTTCACGCACAGTTCCAGCACGGCGCGCTCGATCGAACGCACCTGCTCCATCTGGCCGCGCAGTGTGTCGCACAGCTTTTCCACCACTTTCGCGGTGAAGCGGATGCCCAGCAGCTCGTTGGAGATGATGTCCTGCGCTTTCACGTAGGCGGCATTGCCGTAGGCGGCCTTGCGCATCTTGTCGTACTGGCTCGAGATCAGGGCGAACTTGGCCAGCGCGTCATCCTTCAGCTGCGCCAGTTGTTCGGTCGAGTAGCCGGCAGCGCCGCCGTTGACGTCGCCGTCTTCTTCCTCGTCGTCCAGCTCTTCCTCTTCCTCGTCTTCGTCAGCCGCGGCAACGACCTTGGCGGGCGCAGGAACCGGCGCGTCTTCGTTCAAGTCGACAAAGCCGTCCACCACGTCGTCCACCTTCATCTCGTCCTTCGCGATCTTCTCCGCCAGCAGCAGGATCTCGTCGATGGTGGTCGGGCAGGCGGAAATCGCCTGGATCATGTCGCGCAAGCCGCCTTCGATACGCTTGGCGATCTCGATCTCGCCCTCGCGGGTCAGCAGCGCCACGGCGCCCATTTCACGCATGTACATGCGGACCGGATCGGTGGTGCGGCCGAAATCGGAATCGACGGTCGACAGCGCGGTGGCAGCTGCGGCTTCCACTTCATCGTCGCTGGCGGCGGTCGGCACGTTATCGGACAGCAGCAGTGCTTCCGCATCCGGCGCGCGCTCGTACACGGCGATGCCCATGTCGTTGAAAGTCGCGATGATGCCTTCGATCGCTTCCGGATCGACGATGTTTTCCGGCAGGTGGTCGTTGATTTCGGCGTAAGTCAGGTAGCCGCGGTCCTTGCCCAGGTTGATCAGGTTCTTGAACTGGGTGCGGCGCTTTTCCAGCTCCTCCGCGTTGGCGCCGTCGGCCATGCCGAAGGCGTCGATGCCCTTGGCCTTGCGCTCGCGCGCCTTGGACGCTGCCTTCAGTTCGGCGCGTTCCACGGCGTTCAATGCCGCCACTTCATCGTTTTCCGGGGTGAATTCGCTTGGCTTGCGGCCGCGGCGGCCCGGCACCTTCACTTGCGGCAGCAGGTAGCCGGAAGTGTCGATCGATGCCAGCACGGCTGCGTCGCGCACTTCAGTCACGGCAGCCGGGCCGCTCGTCACGATCACGGGCGCAGGTTCGGCGGCCTTGGGCTTGCGGCCGCGCTTTGCAGGCGCCGCCGGCGCTTCTTCAGCGACGACAGCCAGCGACACCGGCTTGGCAGCAGCGGTCTTGCGGGCGCGGGTCTTGACGACCGCTTCGTCGGCCACGGCTTCCGCCGGCGCTTCCACTGGCGGCACGGCAGCCAGGCGGCGCGATTTCTTGACTACGGTGACTTTTCCTGCTTCCTCTTGAGCGTTGTCGATCACATACGAAAGGCTGGTCTTTGGCACAGCCAACGGAGCGCTGGTAGTGGAGGAGCCAGTGGACTTCTTGGCGGACAACGTCAGGGTCTTAGGTTTCGTCATTCAATATCTCTCTCAGCACACCCGAAGGTGCACTTATCGAAGGCTCGCGATGGCCCGGTTTCAGGGATAATCGGGAAAAGAAAAAGCCCGCATGACCGGGCTCGATTCCGATGATTCAGTGATTAGAGAGGGCACATGCCCTGGAACTGGACTTCACAGGGCGGCGCGGCCCCGGCCGAAAACTCTTTACCAATCTGAATTCGCACCGTCCTGCATTTGGTGCGTCTGTCATTATACAAGGTTTTGGCTCGCACCGCACCCATTAATTCGATATCAAAACCACATCATGAGCGAAAACACAATGCGCCGGGCGCTTGCGTCGTGGTATGCTGGCGGCTCTTGATTAACCTATGAAGTCGATGAACACTAGCACTACCCCTCAGCAGCCGGCCGAAGGCCAAGCCGCCGCACCTGCCGCTCCCAATTCCGCACGCGCCCTGCTCAAGCAATTGCAGCAACAGTATGCCCCGTTCCGCGACAGCCTGCCGCTGTCGATCGGCATCGACAAACAGCTCATCGCCGCGATGCCGGAGCTTAACCGCAAGCTGATGCGCGCCGCCCTGGGCATCCACACCTCCTCGCAGCGCTACCTGCGCGCCATGGAAAAAGCCACCGTCCGCTACAACCTGGATGGCAGCACCGGCGCTGAAGTCACCGACGAACACCGCAAGCACGCCAAGGAAACCCTGGCTGAACGCTACAAGAAAGAAGTGGAGCGTCGCAAGGCTGAACGCGCTGCCGAACGCGAAGCTGCAGCCGCCCAGGAAGCCGAGCGCCGCCGCGCAGAGAAGCTGCAGGCGCTGACCGCCAAGTTCTCCAAGAAGTAATGAGCGACGCGCCAGAAGCGGTCCCCGAGCTGCCTCCTTATGAAGGCATCCGGCTGGCCGACGTCAGGCTCGTGAAGACCGCCGCCGACGCGGAGGCAGCGCAAGCGGCCCTGCTGGCGGCGGATGCTATCGGTTTCGATACCGAATCCAAGCCGACCTTTGTCAAGGGCGAGAGCTCGGACGGCCCGCACCTGATCCAGTTTGCCGACGACCGCCATGCCTGGCTGTTCCAGGTTGGCGCTGCCTTTCCCCATCTGGCCGTGGTCAAGGCTATCCTTGAATCGGACCTGACGCTGAAGATCGGCTTCGGCCTGTCCGACGACATCAAGCGCGTGCGCGCCAAGCTGGGCATCGAGCCGCTGAAAGTGGTGGACCTGGGCGTGGTGCTGCGCGTGCCAGGACAGAAGAATGACCTGGGCGCCAAGAGCGCTGTCGCCAAGTATTTCGGCCAGGCGCTGACCAAGTCCAAGAAGATCTCCACCACCAACTGGGCCACGCCGCGGCTCAATGAAAAGCAGATCCTGTACGCTGCCGACGATGCGCAAGTGGCGCTGCGCGTGTACCGGCACTGGATCGGCATCGGCAACGTGCTGCCGCCGATCAAGCCGCCCAAGCGACCCAAACCCGGGAAGCCAGTGTCAGGCCCAAGGGTCTGACACTGGCTTCACGGTTTTCGCCAGCACCCCAAGCTTCGCAATCGCCGCCGCCTGCCGTTCATCCCAAATATGCCCGTAGTTGAGGCGAATGCAATTGCGAAACGCCCGCTTCGCGCTGAACATCGGCCCCGGCGCAATGCTGATCCCGTGCGCCAAAGCCAGCCGATGCAGCTCCAGCGCATCCACTGATTCCGGCAACGCCACCCACAGGAAATACCCGCCCTGCGGCTGCGTCACCCGCGTCCCCGCCGGGAAATGCGACGCGATCGCCGCCAGCATCTGCTGCTGCTGCCCCGCCAGCGCACCACGCAACTGGCGCAAATGCCGCTCATATCCACCCTGCCCCAGGTATTCCGCCAGCGCCAGCTGCGAAGGCATCGCCGCCGACAGCGAGGTAGTCAGTTTAAGGCGCTCGACCTGCCGCGCAAAACGCCCGGCCGCAGCCCAGCCAACCCGGAATCCCGGCGCCAGACATTTTGAAAACGAGCTGCAATGCATCACAAGTCCCTTGCTGTCGAAACGCTTCGCCAGCGCCGGCCGCTGCGCGCCGAAATACAGCTCGCCGTACACGTCATCCTCGATCAGGGGCACGTCATGCGCCGCCAGCAATTCGACCAGGGCCCGCTTCTTCTCCGGCGGCATCAGGCTGCCAAGCGGATTCTGGAAACTGGTCATCAGCCAGCAGGCGCTCGGCCTGTGCTGCTCCAGCGCCGCAGCCAGCGCCCCGAGTTCGATCCCTTCGCGCGGATGCGTCGCCACCTCAAGCGCTTTCAAGCCGATACGCTCAAGCGCCTGCAAGGCTGCGTAGAAACTCGGCGACTCCACCAGCACTGTGTCGCCCGGCCGCGCCACCGCCTGCAGGCAGAGATTCAGCGCTTCCAGCGCGCCATTGGTGACCACGATGTCGTCCGGCGCCACCTGCAAGCCATCGAGCTGGTAGCGCAAAGCGATCTGGCGCCGCAACTCCGCATTCCCCGGCGACAGGTCGGCAATCGTGCTCCAGGGATCGATATGGCGCATGCTGGCAGCGACCGCGCGTCCCAGCTTATCGAGCGGGAACAGCAAGGGACTGGGGAAGGCGGAACCGAAAGGCACGTTGCCCGGCGCCCGGCTGGCCTCCAGCACCTGGAACACCAGCTCACTGACGTCAACCAGGGTGGAAGCCGCATCAGGCCGCGACACCTCCGGTTCCGGCGCGGCAGCAAAGCGCCGCGAAGCCACGTAATACCCCGAGCGCGGACGCGACTCGATCAGGCCACGCGCCTCGAGCTGGTAATAAGCCTGGAACACGGTGGACGGGCTGACGCCGCGCCGCTCCTGCTGCTGCCGCACCGAAGGCAGCTTCTCGCCCGGCCGCAGCACGCCGGACGCCATCAAGCCCGCCAGTTCATCGGCTAGCGCCTCGTAAAGCTTCAAACTGATACCCTCATTCCGTGGCCATTCTGAGCCTGTTATTCTCCGCCTCGCAGGCGTATCCTTGACCCATCACAAGAAAAACGGATTCATCATGCTCCGCATTCTCTCATTTGGCGCCGCAGTTGTGGTCACCTCCGCGCTGGCCGCACCGGCCAGCCTGCCGGACACCGTCGAGCAGCGCGTCGCCGCCTGCATTGCCTGCCACAAGGCCAACGAGCAAGGAGACGCCTTCTTCCCGCGCATCGCCGGCAAGCCCGCCGGCTACCTGTACAACCAGCTCCTGAACTTCAAGCAGGGCCGTCGCCAGTACCCGATGATGACGTATATGGTCGAACAGCTGCCGGATGCCTACCTGAGGGAGATCGCCCAATACTTCTCCGAACAGCACGCCCCCTACCCGCCGCCCGCGGCCACCAGCGCCACGGCGCAAATGATCGAGCGTGGCCGCGTGCTGGTGCACCAGGGCGACCCTTCGCGCAAAGTGCCGGCCTGCGTAGCCTGCCACGGCGAGGCGATGACCGGGGTGGCACCCGCGATTCCCGGCCTGATTGGCCTGCCGCGCGACTACATCAACGCCCAGTTCGGCGCCTGGCGCAACCAGAAGCGCAAGGCGCACGCGCCGGACTGCATGGCCGAAGTGGCCAATCGCCTGAGCGAATCCGACGTTGCCGCCGTCTCCGGCTGGCTGGCCGCGCAACCGGCCGACCCGAACGCGCGTCCAGCGCCCGCCCTGCCCGGACAATTGCCGTTGGAATGCGGCGGCATCCACAAATAAACAGAACCGACCATGAAGCGCAATACGAAAATCGCCATCGCCGTACCGCTGCTGCTCGTCGTCGCAGCGGTCGGCTTCCTCTGGCCCAAGCACGACACCGGCCCGGCGCCAAGCGCCGCCTCGAAGACCATGCCGATCGCGGAAAAGGCGGCGCGCGGCGCCTACCTGGCCAAGGCCGCCGATTGCATGGCCTGCCATACCACGCGCGGCGGCGCCGCCTTTGCCGGCGGCCGCGCCCTGCAAACGCCGTTCGGCAACGTGATGTCGCCCAACATCACGCCAGACAAGGAAACCGGCATCGGCAACTGGAGCGCCGACGATTTCTGGAACGCGCTGCACAACGGCAAGGCAAAGGATGGCCGCCTGCTGTACCCAGCCTTCCCATACACCAACTACACCGCAATGACGCGCGACGACTCGGACGCGCTGTACGCCTACTTCCAGTCCATCACACCGGTGAAGCAGGCCAGCCAGCCGCATAGCCTGCGCTTCCCCTACAACCAGCAAGCCATGCTGGCGGTATGGCGCGCCCTGTACTTCAAGCCCGCCGTGTACACGCCAGACGCCGGCAAGTCCGCCGAATGGAACCGCGGCGCCTACCTGGTGCAAGGCCCCGGCCACTGCATTGCCTGCCACAGCGAACGCAACGCCCTGGGCGCCAGCGACAAAGGCCTGTCAGGCGGCCTGATTCCCGTGCTGGGATGGTACGCGCCCTCGCTCACCTCCGACCGGGAAGCCGGCCTGGGCGACTGGGAAGTAAAAGACATCACCGACCTGCTGAAGACCGGCGTCTCGCAGCGCGCCACCGTGTTCGGCCCGATGGCGGAAGTGGTGCGCGAAAGCCTGCAGCACCTGAGCGATGAAGACGCACGCGCCATGGCCGTGTACCTCAAATCGCTGCCGAACGAAAGCGGCAGCCGCGAGCCGTACGAACGTTCAAAGGAACCTGAAGCCGCCGCCTTTCTCGCAGCGGGCGAAAAGATCTACAGCAAGGCGTGCGTAGACTGCCACGGTGAAAAAGGCGAAGGCATCGCGCCGCACTACCCGCCATTGGCCGGCAACCGCGCGCTGACGATGGACGAAGCGGTAAACCCGATCCGCATTGTGCTGAATGGCGGCTTCGCCCCCGGCACGGCAGGCAACCCGCGTCCCTACGGCATGCCGCCGTTCAGCCATTCCTTGAATGATGTGGAAGTAGCACAAGTAGTGTCCTACCTGCGCGCCGCATGGGGCAACAACGCCCCACCGGTCGAAAGCAGCACGGTCAACCGCTACCGCAACGTCCCGCTGGAATAACTACAGCCCAGTCCGTGTCACACCCTGGGGTCACACCCAAACTGTGACACGGCCTCAACTGGTATCGGATGAGCCCGTGTCACACTCGGGGTGTGACCCCAAGGTGTGACACGGGCTCGGCTGTTCTTAGAGCATGTCGGCGAAGCCGAGCCGGTCGGTGGTGGCGTGGCGGGCGTCTTCGATGCTGACCTTCTTTTCGGCCAGCAGCTTGCGCAGGCATTCGTTCATCGTGTAGCAACCGGGGGCGGACTTGCGCTCCATGACATTGCGCAGGTCGGCCACATTGCCGTTTTCGATCACGGCCGCCACGTCGGGATTGACGGTCAGGCTTTCCGTACCCAAGTAGTAGCGGTCGCCATCCATCGCCGGCATCAGCGCCTGGCACAGCACGCCGCGCAGGGCGTGCGCCAGTGCCTGGCGTTGCGGTTCGGTGTTGCCCAGCAGGCGGATCATCTTTTGCAGGCCGAGCTCGGTCGAGCGTGCATGCAGCGAGGCCAGCACCAGCGGACCGGATTCGGCCAGCGCCAGCGCTTCGTGTGCGGTCTCCGCATCGCGGATCTCGCCGATTACGATCACGTCGGGACGTTCGCGCAGCGCATCCTTGGCGCCCAGGTCGAAGGTTTCAACGTCGCCGTCAAAGCCGACTTCGCGCTGGGTGATCACGCACTTGCGTTGCGGGATCAGGGTCTCGACCGGGTCTTCGATGGTGATGATATGGCCGGAACGGTTCTTGTTGATGTCGTCCAGCATGGAGGCGATGGTGGTCGACTTGCCCTGGCAGGTGTCGCCAATAATCAGCACCAAACCGCTCGAGAGCTGCGCGAACTTTTCTTCCGTCGGGCGCAGGCCCAGGCCAGACAACAGCAGCGGTTCTTTCGGGAAGCGGCGAATCACGCAGCCGAGGCGCTTCTTGCCCTGGAAACTGAAGCAGTTGGCGCGGATGCGCGCAGTGTGCAGGTCGATGGCGCGGTCGAAGGCGCGGTCCTGGATGCGTTCGCGCCAGTTTGGCTCCACCACTTCAAAGAATTCTTCCAGCTCTTCGCGCGTGATCGGCGAATCGGTCACGGCCACCAGGCCCTTCGGCTGGCGCAGCAGCAAAGGGCTGTTCTGGTGGATCAGGATGTCCGAAAAAACCAGTTTGGAATTCAGCAGGTGCAGGATTTGCTCGACGAGGGTGCCAAAGACCGGGTGGTCTTCGTTCTCGATATACGTCAGGGTGCGAATTTGCGAGGTTTCCATTGTGCCTGTGTTCTCCAATTGTTACGCAAGATTCTATTGCATTTGCTTTGTAGAATGTAAGTGGCTGGTGAACAACATTTATTTCGGATATTCAAATCCGGTACGGAGATCGTAGGCAAAACTGCGGCCGCGCTCGCTCACAGTCAGCCGTTGCGGCGGTTCCTCGCCGGCCAGCGCACGCGACTTCACATGCAGGCCTTCTCCTTCCCGAATCAGCTTGTCCGCACGCTCGTAAACATTTTGACAACCAGTTTCGGCAATCAGGGCCTGCACGATGGCGATCTTCCACGCTTCCACCGCAGCCGACTGGAACTGGCACACCAGGTAGCCATCCTTGCCGCCATAACTCTGCACCAGCAGGCCGGACAAGCCATCTTCATCGCCGAGCACGATCGGCACCAGCTCATCTGGCCGCGCCGCTTGCAGGGAATGGATGCGGCGCGCGATGGCGGCACGCACGCGCCGTTTCACCATGGCGTGGTCGACCGGCTCGTCTTCACGCAGGGTCCAGACGCGGGCTGCGATCTGCGACTTGGCGTTATAGGCGGCGCGGGCCAGGAATTGGCGCGATGAGGACACGACCGTGGCCGTGGCGCCTGGCTTGTTTTTCTCTGCGGGACGGCCGTCGACGCGCTCGATGGCGGACAGGTAAATATAGGGATCGCCGGCAAGGATGGATTTCTCCTTGCCCTGTTTGATGATGATGGTAAGCATGGGCGAAATGATACAGGAGCGACGCCCTGCCCGCGGCATTTGCATTCTGTTCCCGCAAGGCGGCGTCCTGTCGCATTGCGCAGGCATCAGGGCGCAGGCTTCGATACGATGTTTCTTATTCAAATTGAGGAGAAACAAGATGAAGATGTCTGCTGCAATGCGCAATGCCCTGGTCGCTGCATCCGTTTTTGCTGTCGCCGCTCCGGTTGCCGTGGTCTCAGCCGCCCCGCTGGGCTGGTTTGCCGGCGAACGCGTGCAGGGCAATGGCAAAATCTCCAGGCAGGCGCGGGAAGCGGCCAACTTCACCGGCCTTGGCCTAGGCTTGCCTGGCAGCGTCGAAGTCCGCATCGGCAGTACCGAGAGCGTGAGCATCGAATCGGATGACAACATCCTGCCGCTGATCGAAACCGTGGTCGAAGATGGCACCCTGCAGATTCGTCCTGTCCGTCCCAACCTGCAGTTCGATACCCGCAACCTGAAGGTTGTGATCACTGCAAAGAATCTGGAACGCATTTCGGTTGGCGGTTCCGGCTCGGTCGATGCGGAAGGCCTGCGTGGCGGCAAACTGTCCTTCAATGTCGGCGGCTCCGGTTCCATGAACTTGCGCAATATCGAAGGCGAGTCCGTCACCGTTTCCCTCGGCGGCAGCGGCAACCTGAAGGCAAGCGGTTCGGCCGACAAACTGAAGGTGTCGATTGGCGGTTCGGGCAAGGTCAGCACCGGGCAACTGGCAACGCGCGAAGCTGCGGTCAGCATTGGCGGTTCAGGCCGCGCTGTGGTGTGGGCCAAGCAATCGCTGTCGGTCAGCGTGGCCGGCTCGGGCGATGTCAGCTACTACGGTGAGCCGCAGCTCACCAAGAGCGTGATGGGCTCCGGCAGCGTGAAGCACCTGACTGGCAACCCGAACTGATCAAAGCCTCTGTCCCGGCCCGTGTCGCCACAAAGTTCACGGGCCATCGTCCCTCAGAAATTCTTCTAATTTTTCACCTGCGATCAGCTTGTCAAGCCGCGCAAAGGAGAACGCCCCGGCGGGGCATTGTTCACTGGGGGCTTAGAGGTCGAACTTGATGTCAGCGCTGAACGTGCGCTGGGCATATGGGTGGAAAGCCCAGTACTTTTCGCCATTCAGGTTGTCGATGCCGACCGATGCCGTCCACTGGCGATTGAAGCGGTAGCGCAGGCGCACATCGGCGACCAGGTAGTCCGACACGCCCATATACGTTGCCCCATTCGGATCGCCGTTATCCAGCGTGCCGAACTGCTTGCCGCTATAACGCACACCGATTGTGCCGGTCCAGTGCTGGCCCACATGGTAAGACGCCAAGGCATTCGCGCGCCGCTTCGGCACGCGCGGTTGCCGCTTGCCGACGCTGGAAGGCATGGCATCGTTCGAGACGATCTCGGAATCCGCATAGGTAAGACTGCTTTGCAGCGTCAGCCCAGGCGTCAGGACGTCGTCAGCCTGTTGCGACAACTCCAACCCACGTGTACGGATCTTGCCCACGTTCTGTACCGTATTCACAGTCGCAGTCAGCGGCTGCGAATACAAGGCATCGCGCGTGGCTTCGCCAAACAGCGTGGCGCGCACACTACCCTGCGCTGTCATGCGCTCCGCTGTCATCTCGCTGGTCCACGATTTCTCGGCACCCAGGTTCGGATCCGTGTTGACGATCCTGTCGTCCACGATGGAACCCTGGAACAGCTCCGCCGCGGTCGGATTACGTACCGCACGGCCGATGGATGCCTTCAGGCTCCAGGTCTCGCCTGCACGCCACGCCAGCGCAGCCTTGGGCGACCAGGCCTGCTCGCGGCGTTCGGTGAAAGGCAGCAGATTTCCAGTCGCAGCCGAGATTTGTCCACCATATGCGCGCCAGGTTTCCTGCCTCAGGCCAAGCGTTGCCTTCCAATCCGGCGACAGCCGCCAGGTGTCCTGCGCATACAGGCTCTCAAGCCGCGTATTGCCATTGAAGGTCGACACATGCTTGCCGCCTGCTCCTGCGATCCAGTCCGCCACGCTGGTCACATGCGTGCGCAACCTGGCATTCTCGCGCTGCACGCCAAACTCCACTTGGTGCACAGTGCCAGCGCGCCAGCTACCGCGTAACGCCAAAGTGTTCCACCCACTGCCTCCCATATCGGTCAGGTTGCCCTGCCCGCCTCCTGTCGGCACTCGTGCGAGGTCGCGCGAATAGTCGTAAGCACTGCCGGCGATTTCCCAATTGAAGCTGCCGCGCCCGTGCGTTTTCAACGACAATCCGTGCATCAGATGTTCAAGGTCCGCACGCGCACCAGCAAAGTCGGAAGGCAGCAGCGTAAAACGCTTGCCGCCGATATTGATTGCGCCGCTGGTCACGGCATTGCCTGCGCCATCGCGCAAATACGATTCGGCACTGCGCACCACGTCGTTCTGCCACCAGCCCAGCGTGTAGCTGGCACGCAGCGTTGGCGACAAATCATATGCCAGCTTCAGCTTGGCGTGGTCCTGCACCGTGTTCACCTGGCCCGTGCTGCCAAGGATGTACCAATCCTTGCCGGCGGGATTGCGATCCCCAACAGCGCCTGTCACGGCCACGCCGGCCGGCTCGCCCGGTTTTGGCGCGACGCCTGCCGACAAAAGCTTGTTGGCAAAGGCGATCGGCTGGCCGTCGCTGTCAAGGCGCGACAGGTTCAGCCACCACGCCAAGGCGCCCGTCCGATTACCCAGCGAGGCGCTGTACTGCCTGCCGGCATGGCGAGAATCAGTTCCGTATTGCTCGAAATCCTGGCTCACCCACGACAGTTTGGCGTGCGCCTCCAGCTTGCTTGGCATGCGGGTCTGGAAATCCACCACCGCGCCCACCGAGTTGCCTGCATAGGCGGCTGAAAACGGACCGTACAGCACGTCGACGCGTTCGATTTCCTCCGGCGTTACCAATCCCCAGCGCGGGGTGTAGCTTGCGCCATTTCCCAGCAGGTTGGAGAGCAGGATGCCGTCCGCATACACCAGTGAACGTGCACTGTTGCCAGTGCCGGAAGCGCGGCTGGCCAGCACAGCATGGTCGTAATCGCCGATAAAACGCTTGCGCACATTCAGGCTTGGCAGGTATTTCAGCGCATCCTCGCTATCGAAGGCGTTGATGCGGTCTTCCACCTGCGCCCCGGTGATCCCTTCGATCGTGGTCGGTATCTGCGTAGGCAGCGACGTCGGGCGGCCACCGTTGATCGTCACCACGTGGTCCGCTTGCGCCGGGCAAGCCAGGCCCATCGCCGCCAGCATTGCGGCCAGCGGTTTGTATTGGCATTTCATGATCAGCCCCTAGCGCGTTTCGAGGGTGGCTTCCCAGTTCGCGCTGCCGAACTGGCAGGACTGGACGATCTTGAAGGTGTGGCTGCCCGCCGCCGGCATTTTGCCGAACATGACAAATTCGTCGTAGGACTCGTCAGGCAAGGGACCGCCGCGCCAGGCCAGGCTGTCGGGCGTGCGTTCGATGCTCCAGCCATTCTTCAGCATGGGCTTCATCGGCGCAAAGCCTTCCGGCAGCCGGATGCTGACCGCCACCGTGGGGCTGCCATTGCAACCATGGCCGACACGGAACACCAGCTTCTGGTAGCTGCCCGCCGCAAATTCACGCTGCTCCAGCGAGATATGGGCGTGCGCGGACGCTGCCGCAAGCAGTGCTGCGGCCATCAGGTATTTTTTCATGGTCGGCTCCTTAGTGCTTGGGAGCGGTGTACGACAGCGGCTTGACCGGCACTTGCACTTGCGCCGTCTCCTGCTTCTCGCCCTTGCCCTGGATCACCAGCGTCATGGGCACCATTTCGCCCGCCTTCATCTGGCGCTTCAGGTCCATCATCATGATGTGGTAGCCGCCGGATGCCAGCGCCACCGGCTTGCCGGCCGGGAGGTCGATGCCTTCGACGGCCGACATCATCATGCGGTCGCCCTGCATCGACATCTGGTGGATTTCAATAATGCCGGCGGCAGGCGAACGCACCTCCACCAGGCGCGCGTCCTGTTTGGAAACGAGCTCCATGAAGGCGCCGGTGGCCTGTGCGGCCGGCACGGTGGCGCGAATCCATGGCTCGCGCACGGTAACTTGTGCCGCGGCGGAGGCGGCGAAGGCGATCGACATTGCGAACGCGAAGAACTGCTTTTTCATTTTTCACTCCTTGATTCGTTAAATGGGGGACGAAATCAGGCGTGTGCAGGCGGTCCTCGCGGATTGGACGCAGACCACACCGGCAGTGGTTGTGGCGACTGGTAGAACAGGGTTGGGCGCATGGTCGCACCGTCGAGGGGCAACGGCAAGGCAAGGTCGGTTGGCGGGAGGCCAAACCAGCCGGCATGCGGCAAGCAGTAGGAACAGTCTTCCATGTCCATTTGCGCCATCGGCCGCGCCGGGGACTGCGCTTTGCTGCGGTCGGTCACGGCCACGAAGGTGGCGTAATCGAGATCGCCGACACCGGTCACGCGCGTGCCGTCGTTCAGGCAGATCTCCCATGTGCGCGGCTTGCCGTTCACCGCATGCGAAATTGCCGGCGCAAGTGCGTTCATCAGGATGGCGAAGCACGCGATCCAGATCCAGCGCAAGCGGGTTGACGATTTCATATGCATGGCGGGCATTATAGCCTAGCGGGACGCTTCCATTTGCGCAGCCAGCTCCCGCGCGGCGTGCCAGCGGCTGGCGGGTGAAGGATGGTCGAAGCGTGCGACATTGGGGGAGTGGCTGTGCTTTGCCAGCTTGCGGAAATAGGCCGCCAGCGCCTGCGGCGGCCATCCGGCGCGCGCCGCAAACAGCAGGCCTTCGCGGTCGGCTTCCAATTCCTGTTGCTGATTGAAGCTCGCCAGTTTGCGCATCAGGGCACTATCGTTGTCGATATCGTATTCGAATTCGGCGAAGGGCTGCGTCGCCCGCCCCGGCTCGAGCCGCAGCGCCTCTTCGAATTCCTTCAGGTTGTGACGCAGTACCGCGTGCATGATTTCGTGCGCCAGCAGCATTGCCAGTTCCGCATCGGACAGCGCCAGCTCATCGACATAGGCGCGGCTGACCAGTAGTTTTCCACCCGCCATGGCAAAGGCATTGGCATCGCCGTCGGTCGTGGTGTGCAGCTCCCAGTCCCATGCGGTCGTTTCCGGAAACTCGCGCTTCGCCTGCTCGATCAAGGGGCGCGCCAGCGCTGCCACCCGCGCGCCAAAACGCTCATCGTCGTCAAGGCGATAGCCTTTGCGAAGCTCATCGAGCTGCCCGCGATACAGCTTTGCGGAACCGGCCATGACTTCAGCCTGCGTCACCGCCTTGGCCGTGGCCCCCTGGACGAGGAATAGAAAGGCAATCAGGTAGCGCAACATGATGAGCACATTCTGCCACCGATTCGCCGGATCAGGACTTCCAGACCTCGCGCGTGACTTCCACGGTGGTGGCGCCGTCGGTCAGCCAGATCTGGCCGTCCTGGATCGTGCACTGCAGTTGCATGGAACGCTGCGCCATCTTTTCCAGCGCGGCGCTGGCCTCGGCATCGATATTCACCACGCTGACGTTCCTGGCGCGGTCGATCTTGCTGGCGAGCTGCTTCCACCACACGTGCGAGGCGGAGCTATAGGAATACACCATCACCTTCTCGGAACGCCCGGCGGCCTTCAGGATGCGGCGCTCGTCCGGCTGGCCGACTTCAATCCACAACTGGATGGCGCCGGTCAGGTCCATCTGCCACAGGTCAGGTTCTTCGGTATCGGAAATGCCTTTCGCATTCACCAGCGCTTCATCAGCGTGGATCGCGAAGGCGACAATGCGCACCATCAGGCGTTCATCCGTTTCGGACGGATGGCGCGCCAGGGTCAGCATATGGGTTGCGTAGTAATTGCGGTCCATGTCCGCGATGGACAGTTCCGCCTTGTAGATCGTAGATTTCAGTGCCATTACTAATTATTTGAAGATTACAGTTCGGTCGCCGTTCAGCAGGATGCGATGTTCGACGAACCATTTCACGGCGCGCGCCAGCACCACGCACTCGACGTCGCGGCCGATCGCGGTCAGCGCATCCGAATCCATGGCGTGGTCGACGCGCTCCACGTCCTGCTCGATGATCGGGCCTTCATCCAGGTCGCCGGTCACGAAGTGGGCGGTGGCGCCGATCAGCTTCACGCCGCGCTTGTGCGCCTGCGCATACGGCTTGGCGCCCTTGAAACTGGGCAGGAAGGAATGATGGATGTTGATCGCCTTCCCTTTCAGGCGTTCGCACATCGACGGCGACAGGATTTGCATGTAGCGCGCCAGCACCACCAGGTCCACCTTGTGGTTTTCCATCAGTTCCGCGATGCGGGCTTCCTGCGCCAGCTTGGCTTCCTCGGGCGCGCCGGTTGCCAGCGGCAGGTGGTGGAACGGAATGTTGTAGCTGGCCGCCAGCTGGTAGAAGTCCATATGGTTGGACACGATGGCTGGAATGTCGACCGGCAGCAGCCCGCTCTTGTAGCGGAACAGCAGGTCGTTCAGGCAGTGGCCGATCTTGGACACCATCAGCATCACGCGCGGCTTGGCGTGCGCATCGTGCAGCGCCCATTCCATGCCCATGGCTTCCGCCACCTTGGCGAAATCCTCGCGCAGTGCGGCATCGGTAAACGCGGCATCCTCGCGCGCAAAGTGCACGCGCATGAAGAAACGTTGCGTTTCCGCGTCACCAAACTGGGCGGAATCGATGATGTTGCAACCATGTTCAGCCAGGAATCCCGATACACGATGGACGATGCCGCGCTGGTCGTGGCAAGAGAGCGTAAGGATGTATTCTGGGTGATTCATGGCATTTCAAGTCATGGGCGGGACGGTATTGTCGCATGAACATTGCCACGTCTGGCAAATTCCGGAATAGAATGACCGTACTTTTTTATAAAAAGGAGCAAAAATGGAGAACACCCAGTTCCGCCTCGCCGCCCGTCCGGTCGGCCTGCCCAAGGACAGCGACTGGCAGATCACCAAGGAGCCGGTGCGCGAGCTGGCCGACGGTGAAGTGCTGGTCAAGACGCTCTACCTGTCGCTCGACCCCGCCATGCGCGGCTGGATGAACGACGCCAAATCCTATATCCGCCCGGTCGGCATCGGCGAAGTCATGCGCGCCGGCGGCCTGGGTGAGGTGCTCGCTTCCAAATCGCCGCGCTTTGCCGTGGGCGACCAGGTCGGCGGCGGCTTCGGCGTGCAGCAGTACTGGGTCGGCGCCGCCGACGACCGTCATGCCGGCCTGCACAAGATCGACACCCGCCTGGCTCCCGCGACCACCTGGCTCAACACCCTCGGCATGCCGGGCATGACCGCCTACTTCGGCCTGCTCGAAGTGGGCCAGCCGAAAGCCGGCGAAACCGTGGTGGTGTCCGGCGCGGCCGGCGCCGTCGGCCAGACCGTCGGCCAGGTGGCCAAACAGCTTGGCTGCCGCGTGGTCGGCATTGCCGGCGGCAAGGAAAAATGCGATTTCGTGGTCCATGAGCTCGGCTTCGACGCCTGCATCGACTACAAGGGCGGCGATGTGCGAGCCGGCCTGAAGGAACACTGTCCAAATGGCGTTGACGTATACTTTGACAACGTTGGTGGCGACATCCTCGACATCGTTCTCACGCGCATCAACCTGAAGGCCCGCATCGTGATCTGCGGCGCAATTTCGCAGTACAACAACACGACGGCGGTCAAAGGACCGGCCAACTACCTGTCCTTGCTGGTGAACCGCGCGCGCATGGAAGGCATGGTCGTGTTCGACTATGCCGACCGCTACCACGTAGCCGTTGCCGCGCTCGGCAAATGGCTGCAGGAAGGCAAAATCAAAAGCCGGGAAGATGTCGTGCAAGGCATCGAGAAATTCCCGCAGGCGCTGACCATGCTGTTCGAAGGCAAGAACTTCGGCAAGCTGGTGCTGCAAGTCGCCTGAGCCCCTTCCGCTGCGGCTTCTTCTGCGCGGCCTAACCGACGCAGCGAAGGAGCCAGCATGAGCCAGCAAAACCAGGGCGCCACGGCAAAAGATGCCGTGGCGCTACTCACCGCCGACCACGACAAGGTCAAGAAACTGTTCCGTGAATTCGAGAAATGCGATGCCTCGCACCAGGGATTGAAGCACGACCTGGCGCAGCAAATCTGCATGGACCTGACCATTCACGCCACCATCGAAGAAGAGATTTTCTATCCCGCTGTGCGCGCCGAGACCGGCGACCAGCAGCAAGTCGATGAAGCCCTCGAGGAGCATGGCTCGATCAAGGAGCTGGTCGAGCACATTCGCGGCATGGCCACCGGGGACGGCGAGCTGGATGCCACCGTGCAAAAACTGCACGAATGCGTGGAACACCACGTTACCGAAGAAGAACAGCAAATGTTCCCCAAAGTCCGCCAGAGCGATGCCAACCTGGCCGAACTGTGCGAACAGCTCAAGGACCGCAAGGAAGAACTGGAGCATGACTTCGGCGCCACCCCGGTGCGCGGCAACAACACTGCCGAAGCGGAGGGCGAACGTTCCGCCACCGGGCAGGCTGGTTCCTGAACCGAAAAAAAGTTTGAACTTTATTGCAGACCTTCCCTCCAAGCCCAAGAAGCAGCCGCGACGCTGCTTCCGGCCCGGGCACACGCCCGGATTTCTGGGCACATTGAGGGAGGTGGATCATGGCTACACAGGACGAGCAGGTCAGAATCGGCAATGGCAAGCGCGGCTTCGCAGCGATGGATAAGGAAACCCAGCGCATGATTGCCAGCAAGGGCGGCCAGGCCGCGCACCAGAAGGGCACGGCGCATGAATTCACCCCGGAAGAAGCGCGCCGCGCCGGCCAGAAAGGCGGCGAAGTGGTGAGCCGCAACCGCGAGCACATGGCGGAAATCGGGCGCAAAGGCGGCGAGAGTCGACAGACTGCGCGCGGCGGCAACCGGCAAGGCGAAAAAGGCGAAGCAGGCTGAGGCCTGCCTGGCGAGCGCTGGCCGCGGCCGGCATTAATAGTCGTACACGTGCTCCACCTCGACGCCCTGGCGCGGCGCGTCGACCAGGTAGCGTGACAATGCCGACACCCGCATCACCAGCGCCACCCGCTTGCGCCCCGGTTCGGTCAGGATCGGCTGTTCGAACAACACCCGCGTGTCCGGTGGCGCCGCCGTGCCCTGCCCGCGCGTCAGCACCGTCACCAGGATGACGCCGCTGTTGCCGGCAATGTCCTGCAACTGCACGTCCTGCAGCCCAAGGCGCGTTGCTGCCAGGCGGAAGTCGTAATAGCGCGGCAGCTCCAGCACGGCGCGGCCATCGTCCAGCATGCGCAGCAGCTTGACGTTGGGCATGTCGGCCAGGTCGTAAGGCTCGTGGTCGACCACCACCTGCGTCGTCATCAGGGCCGGCTCGTAGGCGGCACTGGTCGCCAGCTTGATCAACTTGCCGTAGGCCGCCTTCACCAGGTATTCGGTGGTCAAGGCATAGCGCCGCTCGAGCTTGCGCAGCATATTGGCGCCGAACAGCGGCGTATCCGTCCACAGGCCTTTCAGCTTGGTGCTGAAGTTGTACAGGTACCAAGGCTCCTTGCGGATGAAGTCGACGTAATCCTGCGCCACGCGCGCGCCGTATTCGTCTTCCGGCGTCAGCGCCGAGGCGGTGGCCCAGCTGATGCGGCCCAGCGTGTTTTCATACAGCGAGCGCAAGCCATATTCCACCGAGGTACTGCCGCCGATGACGCCGATCATCACGTGATAGCCGGCGTTGCCCGGATACCTGGCACGCACCTGTTCTTCAGTCACGGCTGCATAACTGGTCCAGATCTGGCCTACATGCCCGAGGAAGGGGAAGTTGTGGGCCGGATGCTGCTTCACATAGCGGGCGTATTCGGCCGGGCTGTGCACCAGGAACCATTCAGGGAAGGTCAGGAAAGTCTGCTCCACGCTGCGCCGTTGTTCCGCCGCAATCGGGCTTTCGGCGGAACTGGTCAGGCAAGCGGCCAGCAGGCTCAAAGCCAGCAAGAGTTTGCGCATATCAGATCCGTTTGAAGGCCATCAGGACGTTCGCGGACGGATCGCCATCCTGCACGATGCGCTCGCCCGTGTGCTCGAAGCCGGCTGCTTCCACGCGCTTGATCCATTCGTCCACCGAAGCGAAGAAGCGCAGCTCCGACGAATTGACCGCCCACGGCTCGCCCAGGCCGGCATTGAACACGCAATGGGCCAGGCTGACGAAATCGTCCATGGCGCGGTCTTTCACGTCGTGGTCGCGCACCACGAAATAGCCGCCGGGACGCACGACATTCGCCACCGACGCCAGGAACGGCGCCAGCTTGTGCGGTTCCATGTGATGCAGGCCGACGAAGCAGCTGACCAGGTCCGCGCTTTGCTCCGGCAGTTCGATGGGCGCGAAGTCCTTCATCTGCACGAACTTGCCGACCTGCAGCAAGCCGCCCCGTTCCACGATATCGACAGGAGAATAGCCTGGCGCCTTGTCGTGCACCAGCGTCACTTTGCCCTTCAGCTTGAGGTGCTTGCGCAGTGCGTTGACGTAGCGGCCGGTGGTGCCGATCTCCACGTAATCCCTCAACACCTGGTCGCCCAGCAGGCGCTTGGCCTGAACACCCATTTCTTCTTTCTGCACCATCAATGACGGCAAGGCATAACGCAGCAGCGACAGCGGCGGCGTAATGCCCGGCAGGCCCGCCTGCAAGGCGCGGTAGATCGATTCCTCGTCGTCGTTTTCGGTGGTCGCCTTGCGGATCAGGGTGTGGAAGCGGTCTTCCGGGAACAGGTTGAAGATGTTCTGCAGGAAGGCGTAGAACTTGTCCGCTTCGCGCTCGCTGCCGTACACCGAATGGAACAGCGAACGGCGCGCCGCTTCGCCATCCGGGTTCAGGTCCAGCGTCGGCGCATAGTATTTGTCCCACAGGGCGCCGCGCAAGCGGTACTCGGGATCGAGCTCGCGCTTCATGGCGAACAGCTCTTTCGCGCGCGGGTAGGCGCGGTGGAATTGTTCATGCGTGCCGTGCAGCTGGTATGGCAGGTAGTAGGTGCCGCCGCATTCCAGCACGGCGTCGATCAACTCGCGCGTCCACACGCCAACGCGTTCGCGCGCATTGTCGCGCGTGCGCTGCTTGTGGTACAGCACGAAAGCGAAGGTCTCGCCGCGCGCCCACGACAGCAAGGTGCCCGGATCGGACAGTGCATGGCGAATCGAGATATTGATGGTGTTGACACGATGCTTGGCCAGGATAGCCGACAGCTTCGGCACGAATTCGTCCATGCGCGTGCAAGGCACGAAATACTCCTGCAGCACGTAGGTGCGCTCAGTGCGGCCCAGCGGCTCCAGTTCCGCCGTGTCGTAGCCGGCCTCGTAATTGCGCCAGTGGACCTTCTTCTTCCGGTACAGCAGCGGGTCGAGCAGGTACTCGCGGCGCCATTTGCCGAACGGCGATTCGGACACCGACCACAGGAAATACAGCTCCGCCAGGTAGGCGCGGTTCAGCGGTTGCAGGCGCGGCTTGTCGGCCGGCAGGTCGGTCACGGTCCAGGTCACGGCGCGCGCACGGTTGTACTGCGGCGGATACAGGTCGGCGTTATGGAAAGTGATCTCCTTGCGGCCGCGCACATTCACGTCGAACCACGCCGGGTAATCCCTGGTCGCCAGCTTTACGCTGCCGCGCTGCACGCGCGTATTCGGCACCAGTTCCAGCTCCGCCTCGGCGATGATGCCGATCGCGCCGTAGCCGCCAATTGCCGCGTAAAACAGCTCGCTGTCCTGCTGCGGGCTCGCTTCGCGCACTTCCCCGCTGGCCAGCACCAGCGTAATCGAACGCACCGACAGCACCACCGGGCCCAGGCCCATATAGCGCCCGTGGGCATTGACCGACAGCGCGCCGCCGACGGTGAAATTGGCATAGGTCTGCATGATCTTCACCGACAACCCGTGCGGGTCGATGAAGCGCTGGATATCGCACCAGCGGATGCCGGCCTGCACGCGGATCAGGCGGTCCGCCGGCGAGAATTCGAGCACGCGGTTCATGCCGCGCAGGTCAAGGTGCAGGCTGCCGGGGCTGGCCGTATGGCCGCCCATGCTGAAATGGCCGCCGCCGATGGAAATCGGCAGGCTGGTCTTGCGCAATGCATCCTGCAGGTCGGCGGTGGTGCTGGGTGTCGCTACCGCGTAGACATTGATCGGGTTGAGCTGGGTGACGTCGTTTACAGTTGGCATAGTCTTACTTTGCGATGTTCACTTGCAGGTAATCGTGGCGCGACAGCGGGTCGTCGCCATAGCGGTTCTTGCCTTCTCCGCCGCGGCGGCAAAGCAGGAGCAGTACCCAGAGCGGGCCCAGGACAGGGATCAACAGCAAAAGAAGACTCGGGCCGGAGCGGCCGATATCATGCAGGCGCTGGGTGGAGACGGCCAGCGCGCCCCAGGTGAAGGCCAGCGCGAACGCGGCGGCGCCGGGATCGCCAAGCAGCTCATTGGCGAGCATGCCGAAGGCCAGGCAGACCAGGCCAAGCGCGATAATACGTGTCAGCCAGGTGCGGCGATTGATGCGCCCCTGGCATCGGAAATATTTTGCTAGCAGTTCCATTTCTTTTCCAAAAAGGACGGGGCGGGCCCGAAAAGTGGACTAGCTTAGCAAATCCTCATAACGTTGCAAAACGGAATTCATATCGGAACGCCGATGATCACGCTCGACGCCTTGAACAAGGCGGTCGCTTCGATGCCTACTTCGAGCTCCATCGCTTGCTCGCTGTCGCGCGTGACGGTGGCCGCGATGGTGCCGCCGCCGGGCAAGGCAATGGTCACCTCGGAATTGACGGCGCCAGGCTGCACGCGGCATACCGTGCCGCGCAGCTGATTTCGCGCCGACAGTTTGCCGGTTTCGCCGGTCGCCAGGATGATCGAAGAAGCCTTAACTAAAGCGAAAGCTTCCGTTCCTTCTTGCAAACAAAGGCTTTCTGCGCTCTCGTGTGTGATGATTGCAACAATCTCCTGGCCGCCAACAATGCGCAGGATGATTTCGTCATTGACCGCGCCCGGCTTGATACGTGCCACGGTTCCGGAGAATTGATTGCGCGCGCTGGTTTTCATTTTCATTGATTGCAACAGGAGGTAATCATCTGCCAACCCTTGCGATTGGCGGCTCAGGTGTTTCATGAACACACTGTGCTCGTATTCGATGCGGCGGAAGTTCGCCACCAGTTGCGCGCCGCGATGCGTGAGCCGCGTACCGCCGCCGCCCTTGCCGCCGGCGGATCGTTCCAGCAGCGGTTCGCCGGCCAGGTTGTTCATCGCATCGATCGCATCCCATGCAGCCTTGTAGCTCATGCCGATTGCCTTGGCGCCTTGCGTGATCGAGCCATGCTGCGCGATGCTGGCCAGCAGTTCGACGCGCTGGTGGCCGCCGAAGTCCTTGCCATCAAGCGTGATCCACACTTCACCTTGCAGTGCGACCTCTTTAACCATTGCTGCCCTCTCCGGCCACGCGGCCGTCAGCCATCGTCAATACATGCCCCCCGAAAGTGGCGGCGTCGTCGGGATCATGCGTAATCAGCAGCATCGGAATATCGAGCCGGCGCTGCAGGCTATCGAGTTCGGCGCGCATGCGCACGCGCAGCGCCGGGTCCAGCGCAGCGAATGGCTCGTCCAGCAGCAGCGCACTCGGTTCCGCCACCAGCGCACGGGCCAGCGCCACGCGCTGCCGCTGGCCGCCGGATAATTCCGCCGGCCGCTGATGCGCGACCTCGGCCAGGCCAAAGGCTTCCAGCCAATAGCGCACTGCTTCCGGCTCGCCGCGATGCGACGGATTGAACCAGCCGCGCTGCAGGCCGAAGCCGATATTCTGCCGCACGTTCAGGTGCGGGAATAAGGCATAGTCCTGGAACAGGTAGCCTACGCGCCGCTTGCGCGTCGGCACATCGATTCCCGCGCTGCTGTCGAACAGCTTCTGCCCATCCAGTTCAATCATGCCGCTGTCAGGACGCGACAAGCCGGCAATCGCTTTCAGCATCTGGCTCTTGCCGGCACCTGATGCGCCGTAGATCACGACCCGCTTGCTCGCCGATTCGAACCGCGCATCGAGCAGGAAGCTGCGCGGCCCGGCGCGCAGGGCCTTGCGGATATTCACACTGATCGTCATGCCGCCCCCTGCGCGCGATTCGGTACCAGCCGGTTCGCAGCCACCAGCACGATGATGCAGGTGAGCGACGTAATGATCACCAGCAGGTTGGCCGTATCGTCCTGCCCCGCCTGCACCGCCTCATAGACGGCAATCGACAGCGTTTGCGTCTTGCCGGGAATGCTTCCCGCCACCATCAGCGTGGCGCCAAACTCGCCCATCGAACGAGCGAAAGCCAGCAAGGTGCCGGCCAGCACGCCGCGCCACGCCAGCGGCAGGCTGACACGCAGGAATACGCCAAGCGGCGGCACGCCCAGCACGCGGGCGGCTTGCTCCAGCTGCACGTCGACAGCTTCGAAGGCCGAGCGCGCACCTTTCAGCACCAGCGGAAAAGCGACGACCGCTGCCGCGATGACTGCACCTTGCCAGGTGAAGATCAGGTTGATGCCGAAGTGCTGCTGCAGCCAATGACCTAACGGGCCATTGCGGCCGATCAGCACAAGGAGGTAATAACCCAGCACCGTCGGCGGCATCACCATCGGCAGCGTGAGCAAGGCATCCAGCACATCGCGGCCGGGGAAGCGGCCGCGCGCCAGCAGGTAGCCGAAGCCGACACCCAGGACCAGGTCAATCAAGATGGCCCACAACGCCACCTTCAGTGACAGGCCAAGGGCGATCAGCGCAGCATCCATTGCTTATGGTTTTCCGAATCCGTGGCGCGCCAGGATGGCCTGGCCGCCGGCGGACATGATGAAATCGGCAAAACCGCGCGCACCCACCGGATTTGGCGCGTCCTTGATGACGGCCAGCGGATAGGTGATCTGCGTCCTGGTCGGCACCACCATCGCTGTGCGCACCTTCTCCGCTTGCGAAGCGACGTCGGTCTGGTACACCAGGCCTGCCTCGACTTCGCCACGGGCGATATAGTCAAGGCTCTGGCGCACATTCGTTCCGAACACGAATTTGGGTTCCAGTTCGCCCCACAGCCCTATTTTTTCCAGCGCGCCCTTGGTGTAGCGGCCAACAGGCACGCTGGCCGGATTGCCCGTGGTCAGCCGCTGCAGCGCCGGCTGGCGCAAGTCGGCCAACGTGCGCAGTTCCAGCTTGCTGCCGAACGGAACAGCCACCACCAGGCGATTGCTGGCGAAGTCGCGGCGACTGCCCGGCGCCAGGTGCGGCTGGGCCTTGTCCATGGCGTCCTGGTCGGCGGAGGCAAAGACATCCACCGGCGCCCCCTTGGCAATCTGGGCCACCAGCGCATCGGATGCTGCAAAGTTCAGCAGGACCTTGTCGCCCGGATGGGCTGCTTCGTAGGCCGCTGCTGCCTCACGGAAAGCGTTGTTGAGACTGGCTGCGGCGGATACAGTGATATCTGCAGCAGAGGCGGCGCCAGCGGCGCCCAACAGCAAGACAGCAGTGATACGTTTCATCAGCATTCCTTTGCAAAAGCGCAATATACACGATTATACAGCGCAAAGTTTTTTGAATCGTCCTATAATTTCAGGAAATCCTGAAAATTCAAAAACTCAAGGAAGCAGATCAAGAAATGGTAAACCTGAGCCCCCTCGCACAGAAATTCATCCTCCACTTTGGCGAAATGGGCAGCCGCTGGGGGATCAACCGCACTGTCGGGCAAATCTATGCCCTGCTCTACGTCAGCAACCGCCCGCTGAATGCCGATGAAATTGCAGAGCACCTGGAATTTTCGCGTTCCAACGTTTCCATGGGCTTGAAGGAACTGCAATCCTGGCGCCTGGTCAAGCTGCTGCACCAGCCAAACGATCGCCGCGAATATTTCGAACCGCCGAAAGACGTGTGGGACATTTTCAAGACCTTGCTGGAAGAACGGCGCCGCCGCGAGGTCGAACCGACCCTGTCCATGCTGCGCGACGCGATGCTCGAATCCGCCTCCACGGCGGAAGACCGCTATGCCCAGGAACGCATGCGCGAGATGTATGAACTGATCGAGCTTTCCAGCTCCTGGTTCGACGACGTGCAGCGCCTGTCGCCGGACACCCTGGCTTCCCTGATGAAAATGGGCTCCACCGTCAAGAAGCTGCTTGATGTGGGCGACGTTGTGCGCGGCAAATTCCGCTCCAGCCGCAGCGAGGCTGAAGAGGACAGCAAATGAAGCCCCCCGGCCGCCACAGCCTGGCCCTGACCATCACGATCGCACTGGCCGTCAAGGCCTTGCTGCTGTACGGCCTGTGGTACGCCTTCTTCTCGCATCCGCAAACCAAGAAAATGCGGCTGCCGACCGGGCAGGTGGAAAAACACCTGCTGGCGGCGCCCGCGCCAACCCTTACCGAAAAGGTCAAAGATGGCACCCGTCGATGAAGTTGTTGCCCTGTCCCGGCTGCAGTTCGGGCTCACCGCCCTATACCATTTCCTGTTTGTCCCGCTGACGCTGGGCCTGTCCTGGATCCTGGTCATCATGGAGTCGGTCTATGTGATGACCGGCCGCGAAATCTATCGCGACATGACCAAGTTCTGGGGCAAGCTGTTCGGCATTAACTTTGCCATGGGTGTTACCACCGGCATCACGCTGGAATTCCAGTTCGGCACCAACTGGGCTTATTACTCGCACTATGTGGGCGATATCTTCGGCACGCCATTGGCGATCGAGGGCATGATGGCCTTCTTCCTCGAATCAACCTTCGTCGGCCTGTTCTTCTTCGGCTGGAACAAGCTCTCCAGGCGCCAGCACCTGCTCGTCACCTTCCTGGTGGCCTTCGGCTCCAGCCTGTCCGCGCTGTGGATCCTGATCGCCAACGGCTGGATGAACCATCCGGTCGGCGCGGAGTTCAATGTCGAAACCATGCGCATGGAACTGACCAGCATCGCCGACGTGATCTTCAACCCGGTGGCGCAAGTGAAGTTCGTGCATACCGTGGCGGCAGGCTATGTCACCGCCTCCATGTTCGTGCTCGGCGTCTCCGCCTGGTATTTACTAAAGGCGCGCGACGTGGCGTTTGCCCTGCGCTCGTTCGCGATTGCCGCAGGCTTTGGCTTGGCCTCGACCCTGTCCGTGATCGTGCTGGGGGACGAATCCGGCTACACCGTGGGTGAAGTGAACAAAGTCAAATTGGCCGCCATCGAAGCCGAATGGCACACGGAACCCGCTCCTGCCGGCATCACCGTATTCGGACTGCCCAACGACGAGCATCAACGCACCGACTACGCGATCAAGATCCCTTACGTCATGGGACTCATTGCCACTCGCTCGATCGACAAGCCGGTCACTGGCATTTCCGAGCTGAAGGCGAACCACGAAGTCCGCATCCGCAATGGCATGAAAGCTTATGCCGCACTGACGCGCATCAAGGCCGGCGATAAGTCGCCCGAGGCGCTGGCAGGCTTCAAAGCGCTGCAGGAAGACTTGGGCTACGGTCTGCTGCTCAAGAAGTACACGCCAAACGTGATCGACGCCACCGACGCCCAGGTAAAGATGGCGGTGGATGACACCATCCCCAAAGTAGCCCCGCTGTTCTGGGCCTTCCGCGGCATGGTAGGACTTGGCCTGGCCTTCCTGTTCATCTTCAGCGCCTCGTTCTACTTCCTGATCCGCCAGCGCCTGGCGCCGCAGCGCTGGCTGCTCAAGCTGGCCGTGTTGGCGATCCCGCTGCCGTGGATTGCCGCGGAACTGGGCTGGATCGTGGCGGAATACGGCCGCCAGCCCTGGACGATTGCGGGGATTTTGCCGACCCACCTGTCGGCCTCCAGCATCCAGCCATCGAACCTGTATTTCAGCCTGGCCGGCTTCGCCTTGTTCTATACCGTGCTGCTGGTGATTGAAATGAAGCTGATGTTCAAGTACGCCCGCCTCGGCCCAAGCGCCCTGCACACCGGCAAATACCATTGGGAGCAGCAAGCATGATCTTCGACTACGAAACCTATAAGGTGATCTGGTGGTGCTTCGTCGCCGTACTGCTGCTTGGCTTTGCACTGACCGATGGGTTTGACTTCGGCGTCGGCATGGCGCTCCCCTTCCTCGGCAAGGACGACACCGAACGCCGCGTCATCATCAACACCATCGGCCCGACCTGGGAAGGCAACCAGACCTGGTTCATAGCCGCGGGCGGCACGCTGTTCGCAGCCTGGCCGCTGGTGTATGCCGCGGCATTCTCCAGCCTTTACATCGCCCTGCTCGTCGCCCTCTTCGCCCTGTTCTTCCGGCCGGTGGGCTTCGACTACCGCAGCAAGATCGCCGACCCGCGCTGGCGCAACAGCTGGGACTGGGGACTGTTCATCGGCGGCTTCGTGCCACCGCTGATCTTCGGCGTCGGCATGGGCAACGTGCTGCAAGGCGTCCCGTTCCGCTACGACGACCTGCTGCGGCT
Organism: Pseudoduganella sp. R-43; assembly: GCF_049913255.1. NCBI lineage: Bacteria > Pseudomonadati > Pseudomonadota > Betaproteobacteria > Burkholderiales > Oxalobacteraceae > Pseudoduganella > Pseudoduganella sp. R-43. Next base: position 2,664,007 of record NZ_CP183988.1, on the reverse strand, counting down.
CGAATACACCGGCAATTTCTTCCAGTTGCTCAACCCATTCGGCCTGCTGTCGGGCGTGCTGGCTGTCGCCATGCTCGCCATGCACGGCGCCACCTTCCTGCACCAGAAGACGGAGGGCGTCATCGCCGAGCGCGCGCGCCGCATGGCGATGGTTGCCGCCGCGTTGACCATCGTATTGTTCGCCGCCGCCGGACTATGGGTCGCCACGTCCCTGCCCGGCTACCGCATCACCGCCATGCCCGATGCCGGCACCGCCTTCATGCCTCCGGCGAAAACCGTGGTACTTGCCGCCGGCGCATGGATGGACAATTATTCGCACTGGCCGCTGACGCTGGCCTTCCCGGCGGCAGCCATCCTCGGCGCCGTGCTGGTGATCGTGCTCAGCGCCGCAGGCCGCACCGTTGCAGCCTTCCTTGCCAGCGGCGTGAGCGTCGCCGGCATCCTGCTCACTGTTGGCGGCGCCATGTTCCCCTTCGTCCTGCCGTCTTCGCTGGCGCCCTCGCACAGCCTGACTGCATGGGACGCCACCTCCAGCCACAAGACACTGGCCGTGATGTTCTGGGTCGTGGTGATCATGCTGCCGATTATCGTGATGTACACAAGCTGGGTGTACCGCGTGGTGCGCGGCAAGGTCACCAGCGCCCATATTCACGAAAACGAACACACCGCTTATTGAAAGGAATCAGTCATGTGGTACTTCACCTGGATCCTCGGCATCTGCGTCGCCGTCTTCGCCGCCATCATCAATGTGATGTGGTTGGAGGCGAACTACGCCTTCGGAGAGCGCAAGGAAGAACTGACGCGCGCCCGCTTCGAATCCGCACGCGACGCCGATGTGTAACGGTCGCAGGGCCAGTACAGTACTGGCCCTGGATTGCTCAAGTGTCGCTTCAGCCCGCGGCAAGCGGCAAATACACTTGAGGCCATGAAAACCGTTCCGCTCAAAACTGTTGACGTCTTCACCAGCACGCCCTTCAAGGGCAACCCGGTCGCTGTCATGCTTGACGCCGCTGGCCTGTCCACGGCGCAGATGCAGCAAATCGCGAATTGGACCAACCTGTCCGAAACCAGCTTCGTGTTACCAGTAACCGCCCTTGGCGCCGACTACCACGTGCGGATTTTCACTCCCGGTGGCGAACTGCCTTTCGCCGGGCATCCAACCATTGGCACGGCACACGCCTTGTTGGAAGCCGGCATGGTGACCGCCCGCGATGGCGCGCTAGTCCAGCAGTGCGCCGCTGGACTGGTCCGCTTGACGGTGGAAAGCGCCCCGGACGGCGCCCAATGGATCGCGTTTGACCTGCCCACCCCGACCTGTACCGCGCTCGACGCCGGTCAGGCTGATGAATTGCACGCTATCCTCAACACGCCACTGGCGCAAGGCGTCTCACCTCACCTGGTCGAGGTCGGCGCGCGCTGGGTAGTCGCGCAGTTGCCGAGCGCAGAAGCCGTGTTGGAATGCGCTCCGGATTTTGCGCGGATGAAGGCGCAAGACATCAAAGGCCGCCACACTGGCGTGGTGATCTTCGGTCCGCACGCTGCAGGCGCCGCGACACATATCGAAGTGCGCGCCTTCGCCCCTGCACATGGCATCAATGAAGATCCGGTTTGCGGCAGCGGCAATGGCAGCCTGGCCGCCTACCTGCGCCACACCGGCCAGGCCGACGCCTTTGGCCGCGAATTCCTTGCGTCGCAAGGCGCGCGTGTCGGACGTGCGGGAATATTGAAACTGTCGACCGGCGACAAGCTAATCCGCGTCGGCGGCAACGCCATCACCTGTGTTGACGGAACCATTACGCTACCCTGATCACTTCAGGGTAGGCAGGCCGCGCCTCTTCATGGAAAAGATCGCCGAGGTAAAGGGCCAGGTCGGCCTCCTCGACATCGTGCGGGATGACGAAGTCGGCCGCGCGCCGCTTGCCGTCCGAACCGGGATAGAAAGCAGCCCACTGGCCGCCCTGGCGCTCAATATGGATGCGCGTGCCGAATACATTGAACTTCAACGACATTCAAAGCTCCTCGATGCGTAAAGTGCCCGACTGCAGCGGGCGCACGAGGATATTGTACACATCGATATCGAAGCTCACAGCGGCCGCACGCGGCTTGTCGACACCAAGATAGCACCAGCGATCGACGATCGCACGCTGGCGCAGTCCCGCCGATTCTTCGACGATTGCCACCGCGCCAGCGAACGGCCAGCGTGTCACGCGCAACGGTTCCAGCGCCTGGCGTACCCGTGCCGCGTGATCGGCTGCAGGCTCTTCGCCAGTGCAAGCGCCCTTGCAGCGCGCCACCTGCCGCGCAAAACACGGCCGCCCCGGAACGCCCTTCTCAAGCCCCGTCGCCACCGGGCACAGGCTACGTGCATGAACCACGTCGCGCAGCGTTTCGATGGCCGCCTTTTTGCTGCCAAACAGTCCATATAGCTGGCCGGCCAGCGCAAAGTCCACTTCCCGTGCAAAGACGATCTCGGGATGGTCGCCCCCCATGCTGATCGAGCACATTTCGCGCAGCCTGCGCAGCTTGGAATTGAAGACCGGCTGGTGCCGTTTGACCAGTTCCGATTCGCGCAGCAAAGCGCCAATCTCGCCGCCGGTGCGCTCGAAGTCGATCGTGGCGGCGCGCGCCAGCATCTGCATTTCCTCCGTCGTTCGCATGTGCGACAGCACCCGTGTGCGGATATTGACGCTCTTGCCGATGTAGACCGGCTTGCCGGCCGCATCGCGAAAGATGTAAATACCCGGCAGCGACGGCAAGGCATCGATGCATTCTCTGGGGATGTGGGCGGGATAGCTGAAGTTCAATACGGGGTCGCTGACCACCAGCAGTCCCACCGAATTGACGTGGGTGCGCATGCGGCCATGATACCATTCGCCCCGCCATGAAATACCTCAGCGCTTACTCAGAACAGACACTTTCGCAGGTCCGCCAGGTAATGGACCAGGGCCGCCTTGGCGAAGTACTGCTGCAACGTTATCCGAAAGCCCACGATATCCGCAATGACCGTGCGCTGTACGACTACGTCCAGGATCTTCGCAACGAATTCCTGCGCAATGCGGCCCCGATTGACAAAGTGGCTTTCGACAGCAAGATCCACGTGATCAACCACGCGCTCGGCCTGCACACCTCCGTGTCACGCGTCCAGGGCGGCAAGCTGAAAGCCAAGCACGAAATCCGCGTCGCGACGATGTTCAGGGAAGTGCCGCTGGAATTCCTGCGCATGATCGCAGTGCACGAACTGGCCCACGTAAAAGAAAAGCAACACGACAAGGCGTTCTACAAGCTGTGCACGTATATGGAGCCGAACTACCACCAATACGAGTTCGACACCCGCCTGTACCTGACCCACCTCGATGCGTCCGGCAAGAAGCTCTGGCCTTAGCCGCGCAGGCTTTGCACCAGGGCCGTCGGCGAGGCGTTCACACGCACCATGGCCGCGTGCTGGGGCTTGATGAATCCCTGGTCGCGGGCGTGCTCGATGAAGCCGACCAGCTTGTCGTAGAAACCATCGACGTTCAGCAGGCCAACCGGCTTGCTGTGGATGCCGAGCTGCGACCAGGTCAGCATCTCGAACAGTTCTTCCAGCGTGCCCATGCCGCCCGGCATGGCGATAAAGCCATCCGACAACTGCGCCATCATGGCTTTGCGCTCGTGCATATCCTTGACGATGAACTGGCGCGTCAGGCCGTTATGGCCTACTTCGCGCTCGACCAGGGCGGTCGGGATCACGCCGGTCACTTCGCCGCCAAGGCGCAGCACTTCGTCGGCAATCACGCCCATCAAGCCCACATTGCCGCCGCCATACACCAGCGCCAGGTTCTGCTCCACCAGGGCCGCGGCCAGCGCACGCGCCTGTTCGGCGTAACGAGGGGAGGCGCCGGCATTGGCGCCGCAATATACGCAAATCGATTTCATTTGAGCTTCTTCAGGTATTCTTCGGACAGTTTCTGGAACAGCAGGCTGGTTTCGCCGCGCAGGTAAGGGCCGATCTGGGACAGCACCTGGTAGCAGCCGCGCGCCAGTGCATCCGCCATCGATTGCTGTTCGGAGTATTTGCGCGGGTTGCGCACGTATTCGTAGGATAGCCAATACGTCGCCACTACCACCATATTCACCGACATCGCGTCGATCGCCATGTCGCTGGCTTCCAGCGAGCCTTCGCTGCGCAGGTCCAGGCACAGATTGCGCGCCACCTTGATCTTGTGGGCCAGCAGTTCCTTGAACTCCAGCTCCAGCTTGCGGTTGCGCGACAGCAGGTCGTTCAGGTCGCGGTAGAAGAAGCGGTAACGCCAGATCAGCTCGAACATCAAGTGCAGGTACAGCCACACGTCCTCCACGTTTGAGCGGCGGCCGCTAGGCACCTGCAGCATGCGCTCCGCTTCAGCCTTGAACTGGACGAAGATGGAGTTGACGATGTCGTCCTTGTTCCTGAAATGGTAATAGAGGTTCCCCGGGGAGATATTCATCTCCTCGGCAATGACGGTGGTCGTGATGTTGGGCTCGCCGAACTCGTTAAACAAGCGCAGCGAGAGTTCCAGGATGCGTTCGCGGGTTCGTCTTGGCGCTTTTTGTAGCATAACAGGGGGCTCTATTGTTTCCCCTGCAAGGATATCACTATTAGAAGCTTTCCAGAAGTTACGCTTTTTTCGTTGTGGCCTTTTTGACGGGCTTTTTCACCAAAGCCTTCAATTCTTCGACCTGCCGGCTCAGTTCATCCATCCGGTCGATCAGGGCGTTGATGTCCTGCCGCATTGGCACGCCAATCGAGTCCAGCGCCCGCGTCACCCGCTCCTCGAACACTCTTTCCAGCGAATTGACGGTTTCGCGCACATGGACGGCGCGGTCGCCTTCGACGGCTCGGGCACGTTTTTGCAGGTCGGTGAAGGCCCCCAGCCCCGCCTTCCAGATCTCCTGTGCCGATTCGCGTACTGCCTTGGTCAGCCGTTCTTCGCTTTCCTCAAACGATTTCGTCTTTTTACCCATGGCGGCGGCTCCTGTATTTATTCTGCTGCCATTGTAAGTCGCGCTCTCTAGAACGGGGCTTCTAATGCGGTCTACAATGCCCGCATGGGGCCGAAAATCCTGTGGGTGCTGCTGCCGTTGGCGGTGTACGCCGCCCTGCTCGCGCTGGCATGGCGCGGGAAAGCACCGTCGCGCCTTGCGCTCAATATGCATAGCAGCCTGCTGCTGATGGCCTACCTTCTCTGCACTGCCGGCCTGGGATTGTTCTGGGTCGCCAACCAGCAGCTTCCCGTGTTCGATTGGCATTACCTGTTCGGCTATGCGACGCTGCTCCTGGTGTCGCTGCATCTGTTCTTCAATTTGCCGACGGCCCTGCGCTGGCTGCGGCAGCGGCATGGCTCGCCGCCAGCGCCGCACCGGCCTGCCGGCGCCAGGGCGTGGCGCGGCAGCGTGCTGATCGCCGGTATCGCGGGGGCTTTGGTGCTGGCCTTTGCGCTTGGTGCGCATTGGGGCGCGCGCGGCGTACCGCCCCCGGTTGGCGTGACGGATGCGCGCGGCGACACTCTCGCGGCTGCCATTGCGACGGTGCTGCGCTATCACGAAGCGTCATCGTCTTCGCGCAGCGGCATGTTGCGCCGCGCTCCCGCGGTCGATTGGGGCGCACAACGGCCTCCCTTCAAAAGCTATCCGGCCTCGCCACATATCGCCTTGCCTCGCGCCGTACCGGACGATGCCGACTCTCGCAGTCTGGGCGCCATGCTGCGCGGCCCGGCAGCGCCGCACCCAGGGCAGGCTCTCGACCTTGCGGCCGTTGGGCAGTTACTGCACCTGACTGCAGGCGTCACCGCCAGGCGCGGAGGACTTGCATTGCGCGCCGCGCCCTCTTCCGGCGCCCTGTTCCCTGCCGAGCTTTACCTGGTTGCCAGGCGTGTCAATGGCTTGCAACCGGGGCTTTACCATTTTGATCCCGACCAGCATCGGCTGGCGTGGCTTGGCGGACTTCGTTCCGGGCTGCTTGCAGTCGAGGCGGATTTGCTGATGGTGGTGTCGGCTGTCTTCCAGAGGACCGGTTACAAGTATCGCGATCGCGCTTACCGCTATGTCGCAGCCGACCTGGGGCACCTGCTGGAAAATGCCCGGCTGGCGGGACATTATGTTGGCGTGCACGCCGTCCTTCTAGAACAATTCGACGAAACGGCCCTGGCGTCGCTATTCGGGCTGGATGGCGTGCAGGAAGGCGTGATTGCGATGGCGGCTTTTTCACGCCCGACTGCAGCCGCGCCGGGCAGGCCGGCAGCCCAAACGCTGCCTCCCGGCAGTGCCGATTCTGCTCCAGGGGCCAGCCTCGGCGTGACCGGCGAAATCCATGCCGCCACCTCGGCGGCCAACGGCGGCACGTCCGCGCGCGCACTGCGTGCGGACGGACTGGTCGCCCTGCCGCCGGGCGATGCGGCGCCAATGGACCTGGCCCGAACAATCCTGCAGCGCCGCAGCCAGCGCCGCTTCCCGGAACGGCCGGTCCAGCTCCAGCAACTGGCATCGATATTGGCCGACATGGCGCAGGCACCGCTCTTGTCAGGCGCATTGCATGCAGACCTGGTGGTGAATCGCGTAGCTGGACTAAGGCCCGGCGTCTATCGCTACCTGCCAACGCGGCATGCGCTGCAGCCAGTGCAGCTTGGCGACTTCGCGGCACAGGCCCGCAACGCAGCGCTGGACCAGGACGTCATCGGCGACGCCGCCGTCGTCCTCATCCTCTCCGCCGACAGCGCCCGGGCGCTGAAAAACGGCGCCCGCGGCTACCGCATGGCCTTCCTGGAAGCAGGCCTGATGAGCGAGCGCTGGCTGCTGGGCGCCGTCGCCAGGGGACTGGGCGCCTGTCCCGTCGGTGCGTTCTACGACGACGAGGCGGCGGCGCTGGTCAAGGCGGAGAAAGGCCGCTGGGTCCTGCACTTCGCCGCCCTCGGCCAGGCGGCCGATTAATTGAGGTATTGCGGCGCCCTGACTTGCGAATGCAGCCGGAAGCCTTCGCGGATATTCTCGCGCAGCACCGCCCCCTTCCACGGCTTGGTGTAGAAGCGGTCAATCGCCCCGTGGTTGATGGCAGCCATGATCGGCGTCAGGTCTGCATAGGCCGACAGCATGATGCGGAACGTATCCGGCGCCAGGTTCTTGACCCGCTCCATGAACTCGGTCCCGGTCATCATCGGCATGCACTGGTCGCACAGGATCACCTGCACGCGGTGCCGCGCCAGCACGTCGAAGCCTTCCGCCGCGGTCTGGGCAGTCAGGATCCGGTAGCCGTCCTGCGCCAGGAAATCGCTCAGCACATCGAGCATGAAGGCATCGTCATCGACAATCAGCAAGGTTTGCTGGTCGACGATGCTTTCGTCCGTCGGCGTTTGTAGGTGGCGCCCTTCGCGCAGCATCTGCACGAAGTCGGCCTCGGGCAAGGGGCGGCTGAAGTAATAGCCCTGCATTTCGTCGCAGTCGTGGCGCCGCAGGTAGGACAGTTGCGCATCCTTCTCCACGCCCTCCGCAATCACTTTCAATTTCAGGCTGTGGGCCATATTGATGATGGCCAGCACGATCGCCGCATCGTCCGGATTGCTGGTTACCTCGCGCACGAAAGCGATGTCGATCTTCAGCTTGTCGATCGGGAAGCGTTTCAGGTAAGCCAGCGACGAGTAGCCGGTGCCGAAATCGTCGATCGAAATCTTCACGCCCAGCGCCTTCAGGTTTTGCAGGACCGTGATGGTTTCCTCGGCATTGGACATCAGCGAGCTTTCGGTCAGCTCCAGCTCCAGCAGTTCCGGCGAGATATCGTTCTCCTTGATCGCCCGCATCACCTCTTCTTCCAGGCCGCCGACGAAGAACTGTATCCCGGATACGTTGACCGACAAATGCACGGGGCCGACATCTCCTTTCGCCCACTCGGCAATCTTGCGGCAGGATTCATGCATCACCCAGCTCCCGACTCGCACGATCAGGCCGGTTTCCTCCAGCAGCGGGATGAACAGCGCCGGCGACACCAGCCCGTGGCCTGGCCGCTCCCAGCGCAGCAGCACTTCGGCGCCGCTGATGCGGCCGGAGGCAATATGCACCTTGGGCTGGTAGTACAGCCTGAATTCATTGTTGTCGATGGCGCGCCGCAGCGCATTTTCCATGTCCAGCCGCGCCAGCGATTGCGCATTCATCTCCGCGGTGAAGAAGCGGAAGGCGTCTCGGCCCGCCTCCTTGGCGCGGTACATCGCCGTATCGGCGTACTGGATCAAGGTATCGGGATCGCTGCCATCTTCCGGGAAAACGGAAATGCCGATGCTGGCGGTGACCGTCACCTCGTGGCCCTTCAGGTCGAAGGGCTGGCGCATCGCCTCGCGGATCTTGTCGACTACCGCGATGGCGTTCTGCGCACCTTCCGGCAGCATCAGGATCGCCGCGAACTCGTCGCCCCCGAAACGCCCGATGGTGTCGCGCACGCGCAGGCACTCCACCAGTCGGCTGGAGAACTGCCGCAGCAGCTCGTCGCCGATGGTGTGGCCCAGCGTGTCGTTGATGTTCTTGAAGCGGTCCATGTCGAGGAACAGTACCGCCAGCGCCCAGTTATGCTCGGCCGCCTGTTTCAGCGACAGCGTCAGGGAATCGTAGAACTGGCTGCGGTTCGGCAGGCCGGTCAGGGTATCGAAATGGGCCAGCTTGAGCAGGCGGCGCTCCGCCTCCTTGCGCTCCGTGATGTCGCGCGCAACGGCCACCAGGATCCAGTTCTGGCCCGAGCGCAGCGTGCGGCGCTGCACTTCCACGGACAGCGGCGAACCATCCTTGCATTCAAGCAGCAACTCGGCCATCGCCCCGCTCTGGTCGCCCGCCAGCAGCTTGTCGTACAGGTCCTGCAAAGGCTGCAAGCCGGGAACCAGCTCACGATCCGGCCCAACCTTCAGGAATTCCTCGCGCGCGAAACCCAGCATGCGGCAGGCTGTCACATTGACGTCGATGAAACAGGAATTGGCGCGGTCGACCAGGAAGATCGCATCGGCCGTCGCGTCCATGGCAAGCCGGAAGCGGCGCAGGTCTTCGTCAAGCCGGATGCGCGCGTTCATGTCCAGCTGGAGCTGGGCGTGGTGGCGGCTGATTTCCTCGTACAGCAGCAGGTTTTCGTAGGCGACTGAAATCTGCGCCGCCACCGTCACCGCCACCCGTTCATCGACTTCGTTGAATTCGTCGGCGCCCAGCTTGTCCACCAGGTAAAGCCAGCCGTGCACGCGTTCGCGCGAGGCAATCGGCACGCCAAGGAAGGAATGCACCTGCGGGTGCCCGGCCGGCAGCCCGATCTCACGCGGATCGCCGCCCAGGCGGCTCATGCGAACCGGCTGGCGTTGCTGCAGCAGGCTGTCAAGGATGCCGGCGCGCGGCTGGCCCGCCACGACCTGGGCCTGTTCGCCCACGCCGCAGGATGCAAAATAGCTGGTCTCCTGCGCATCCTGTTCCAGCACGCCGATGCAGGCAAAGCGCGACACGCAAATATTCTGGGCCACGCGCACGCCGATTTCAATCAGGCCTTGCGCATCGCGCTCGGCGCCGAGCTCGATCCCCAGCTCGATCAGGGCCGTCAGGCGCAAGCTGACAGCCTGCAGGCTGGAGAGGGAACGCGACAGGCGCTCGGTCATCTGGTTCAGGTGTTCCGGCTCGCCTTCATGCGTCTCGCCGTTGTTGGCGATGCGCGTAATGCCCTGGCTGCTCGACTCCAGTTCGTCGATGTATTCCGCCACCTTGTGCTCGATATCGAACAGGCGGCCCTGGCTGGGCGGCTCCGGTGCAAATGCCGGCAGCGCCTCGCCCTGCTCCGCCATGCCCAGGGCCTGGTGCACCGTCTTCAGGATCACGTCCGGGTCGGACGGCTTGGGCAGCACCCAGCGCACGCCGCACGCTTCCGCCACTGCCATCGCCTCGCGCTCGCGGTAGGTCGCGGTATAGAAAATGATCGGCACGTCAGCCAGTTCCGGCTTGCTGCGGATGCGGTTGACGAACTCATAGCCATCCATGTTCGGCATCAGGATGTCGGAAATGACCAGGTCCGGCCGCTCCGCTTCCATCACCTTCAAGCCTTCCATGCCGCTGGACGCTTCCAGCAGGCGGTGGCCGCTGTAGCCCAGCAGCGTCATCAGGAATTCGCGGTTCAGTACATGATCGTCGACGATCAGGATCGTCGCGATGTCGTTCTCATCCCGGGGCGACATCTCCCCCGGCAAAAAAGACTCGATTTGCGAGACGAAGGTGTCAGGTTCGATCGGCTTGCCGATATAGCCGTCAAAGCCGGCAGCGAGCAGCTTTTCGCGGTCGCCGACCATGGCCAGTGCGGTCACGGCCAGCGCGGGAATGTCTTTCAGTTCCGGGTCTTGTTTCAGTTGCGCCACCACGCCGTAGCCATCGAGCTTGGGCAGGTGCACATCGCAGATGATCAGGTCGGGCACTTCGCGGCGCGCCACTTCCACGCCTTCCTCTCCGTTGTGGGCCAGGAGCGGCTGATAGCCGAAGGCACGGAGCAGGTACACCATCAGCTCCATATTCGTAGGGTTGTCTTCGATAATCAGGATGCGTGCTGACATTGGTACTCCTGTCAATGTATCGCCTCTAGTATCCGCTATTCCAGCGGCAATGTGAGCACAAATATGCTGCCATTGCCAGGTTTGTCGAAATGCCGGACCGAGCCGTTCAACAGTGCCGCCAGTTTCTGGCTCAGGCGAATGCCCAGTTGTTGCATGATGTCTTCCGTGACGCCGGTACCGGTGTCGCTGACACTGACCTGCACCACGGGCTTGCCCCCGGCCACGCTGCGTTCCAGGGCGATACTGACTTCGCCACGTTCGGTAAATTTGATCGCGTTAGTCAACAGGTTGCCCAGGATTTGCTGCAAGGCGCGGCGGTCGGTGCGCAGCATCACGGCTTGCGCCGGCGCGCGGAAATGCAGCACCAGCCCTTTCTGCTTTGCCTGCGGGCGGAACGCCATCGCCAGCTCTTCGACAACGGCACGGCAGTTCAGCGGCTCGGCGTTCAACTCCACCTTGCCCGAGCCGATCTTGGCAAAGTCCAGCAGGTCGTTGATCAGGGCGAGCAGGTGGCGCGCGCTGGCTTGCACGGTACGCAGCTGCTTCTCCTGATCCGCATTCAAGGGACCCGGAAGCTGCATCAGCAACGTGCCTGTGAAACCGATGATGGCATTCAGCGGCGTGCGCAATTCATGCGACATGCTGCCCAGGAAGCGCTCCTTGGCCTGGCTGGCCTTTGCCAGTTCGCTGATATCACGTACGGAATGGACTTGCAGCCTGCTGGCGCCGGCGCCCAGCTGGCTGCTGCGCACGTCGGCCGCGAACCTGTCCCCGCCCTTGCGCGCCCCCCAGGCTTCCGGCCCCTTGGGCAGCACGGCTTCCAGGGCCATGCCGCGCATTTCCCCCGGCAGGTAGTCGAACAGGTCTTCCGCGCGGCAGTTGGCCAGCACGATGCGGCCAGATTCGTTGGCCACCACGATAGCATCCGGCATGGATTCGAGCAGGCTGCCAAAGCACTCTTCGGCCTCCAGGGTTTCTTCGAGCTTGCCGTAGTCTGTCGCCATCGTCCCGCTTTCTTATTGAAACCAACCAGGGTCAAAATTGCAGCGTTTCTTGCTTGGCCTCAAGACAGTCTAAGTGATACCCAAAATCTCCGCAAGAATGTGGCTTGCGATCGCTGGATGGCGGCCCATGCCGACATGGCCGATGCCATGCAGTGCGATATTGCGGGCGCCGGGCAGGTGGCAGGAATCCTGCGGCGCGATGATGTTGTCGTGCCAGGAGTAGATGGAGGTGAACAGGCCGCGCCGGTTGCGGTCGGCGGCATCCAGCTGCGCCAGCCATTCGGCATTGCGCTGCATCTGGCGCGCGTTGTGGCCCGGCCCAAGGTGCGCCAGGTCGGTGCCGTGGTGCGGCGTAGCCAGCGTGATGATGCGCGCCACATGCGCGGCGCCGAAGCGGCGCAGCCAGGCGCGCGCCACCAGCCCGCCCATGCTGTGCGCCACAATGATGACCTTCTCGCTGCCGCTGGCAGCCAGCAGCGCCTGCACGCCCTGCTCCAGCTGCACGGCAAAGTCTTCGATATCGCCGAACACCGGTTCCAGATCCACGGTGGCATGACTGTAGCCGCGCTCTTCCAGCTGCTCGGCCAGGTGGACCCAGAAGCCGCCGTTGGCGCCATAGCCGTGCACCAGCAGCACCGGCAAGCCGCGCGGCGTCCTTGCAATATGCATGCGCGGCTGGTGGCGCAACATATGCCAAGACGTCACGGCCATGGTGGACGCATACTCGTGAAAGAACAGTTGCAAGCGTTGCAGCAGGCCCAGGTGCGCCTCTTCCGGCAGCGGCCGCAGCGTCATGCGGAAATTGTTGGCCGTGATCGCCAGGCGTACCAATAGCACAACAATCACCGCCAGCAGCAGCGCCACATCGGCTGGCACCAGGCGCGATAACGCCCATGCGATGACGATCGCAACGGCCACTTGCGTGGCCATGATCATCAGCAGCATGCGTTTTACCATTGGTCAGGCCTTCCTTGCCAGGCGCTCGGCCAGGCCGCTTGCCAGCCGGGCCGCGACGCCATAGATCGACAGCTGCGGATTGGCGCCGATCGAGGTCGGGAACAGCGAGCCGTCGTGCACCGACAGGTTGCCGATGCCGCGATACAGCCCGTCCGGCGCCACGACGCCGGTGGCGGCATCGCCCGTCATCGCGCAACCGCCCATGACGTGGGCCGAGACGACGCGCGTCAGCAGCTTTTGCATCGGCAGCGCGGCAATGGCCTGGCGCGCCTCATCCCAGTTCTTGTAGGGCTGCCGCACCAGTTCGTGCACCGGGCCTACCCCGTCGGCGCCGGCGGCGAACTGGATTTCCGCCATGGTCAGCAAGGCGCGACGCGCACCTTCCCAGAAATAAGGCGTCAACGGATAGTCCAGGCGCGGCGAGCCGTCGCTGTGCAGCGTCACGCGGCCGCCGGCCGCTTCCGGATGGAAGCCGTCGCGCAGCAGCGCCAGCATGCCCTGCACGTTGGCAAAGCGCTTCATCAGGTTGGCATGGGACGGGCCGTAGCCTGCCAGCGTGGTCGCGCCCAGCACCGGATGCAGCGGCGCGACTTCCAGCTTGTAGCCCATGGGGCCGTCCAGCGCCTGGGTATGCAGGAAATGGTCGGAATAGACGGTCTGCGGCGCGCCGTTGAAGGCTTCCACCGCTTGCGGGTACAGCCCCATCGACACCACCACCGGATGCAGGAAGGTGCGCTGGCCAAGCAGCTGCTGCGGATCGGGCGCACCGGAGCGCAGCAGCAGCGCCGGCGAGTTGATGGCGCCGCCCGCGACCACGAAGTGGCGCGCCTTGAGCGTCAGGCGGCGGCCGGTCGGTTCCATGCCATCCGCAGTCAGCGCCGCGCACTCGAGCGAGGTGGCATGGCCGCCCGCCAGCGTGAAGCGCTCGGCGCGGGCACGCGTCAGCAGCACGGCGCCTTTTTCCAGCGCGGACGGAATGGTCGTCACCAGCATCGACTGCTTGGCATTGGTCGGGCAGCCCATGCCGCAATAGCCCAGGTTCCAGCAGCCGTTGACGTTGCGCCGGATCAGGGCGGTCTTGATGCCCAGCTTGTCGGCGCCGGTGCGCAGCAAGTCATTGTTGGCGTTCGGCGGGGTCGGCCAGTCGCTGATGTGCAGGCGCTCTTCCATTTTCTGGAACCAGGGCGCCATGCCTTCCACGCTATAGTCGCGCAGGCCATATTTCGACTGCCACCAGCCCAGCGTGTCGGCCGGCGTGCGGAAGCTGGATGTCCAGTTGACCACCGTGGTGCCGCCGACGGTGCGGCCCTGCAGGATGTTGATCGCCTTGTCGGCGGTCTTGCGGGCGGCGGAATCCTGGTAAAGGGAAGGATAGGCATCGGCCTCGCGCATCTTGAAATCCTTCGACGACTTCAGCGCGCCCTCTTCCACCATCAGCACTTTCAGGCCGGCTTGCGCCAGGATTTCCGCAGTCACGCCGCCGCCCGCGCCCGTGCCGACCACGACCACGTCGGCGTCGAAGCTGCGGTCCTGCTGCAAGGTGGAGGCATCGATGACTTGCCAGCCGGCGGCGATGCCGGCCTGGATCGGATCTGGAATCGGGCTGCTCATGCGCTCAACTCCTTCATCGGGCCGGAATAGGCGATGGCCGCCCAGGTCGAAGATTCGGCATACCAGGCGCCGAGCACCAGGTCATGCAAGCCATGGTAGGCCGTCTGCAGCATCTCGGTGCGATGGGTGCGCCACCCCTCCAGGAAGGCCGCCACCTGCTCGGGGCTTGCCTCCGGCCAGGCCGGCACGCCAGCCAGCAGGCGGCGCGTGGGCGCAATGTTCAGCAAGCCGAACAGGTCACTGATTTCCTTCTGCACGCGCAGCGGCAGCCCATTGATGGCCGCGCCGACGCGGTCGATTGCCGCCTGCAGCGCTGCCGCGTCGGGCGCGACGCCGGTAATGGCTGGAATCAGCGCCGCCAGCATGGTGCGGCCCTCGGCATCGAGCGCAAAACGCTCGGCCACGGCCGGACGGAGTTGCCGGTACACGGCCCCGCCGGCGACCAGCGCCAGGCCGCCCAGCAGCCCAGCCTTCAAGAATGATCTGCGTTGCATCTAGTCCCCTCTTAATAGTTATAGGGGGATTCTAAGGACGCCGCCGCGCCCCGGCTAGAGAAAGACCTCTAATCCTTGCGGCTGCGCACCTGCATCTGGCGCGCAATGCCGCGCAGGATGTTGACTTCTTCCGTTTCCAGCCCGGCGCGCGCAAACATGCGCTTCAGGCGGGGCATCAGCTTGCGCGGATTGTTAGCGTCGAGAAAGCCGACCTCGACCAGCGCCTGCTCCAGGTGCTCGTACATGCCGTCGATCTGGGCCGCGCTGGCCGCTTCGCCGTGGAAACCGACCGGGCTGGCCGCATGCCGCCCGTCAAGCGCCGCCATGCGGCATTCATACACCAGGACCTGGGCCGCCTGCGCCAGGTTGAGCGAGGAATAGTCGGGATTGGCCGGGATATTCACCAGCACATTGCAAGGTTCGACAATCTCATTCGGCAGGCCAAAGCGCTCATTGCCGAAGATCAGGGCCGCGTTCAGCTCCGCCCCGGCCGCCAGCTGGCCGGCAAATTCACGCGGCGTCACCACCGGCGGCGAAAACTCGCGCAGCCGCGCCGACACGGCCGCCGTGAAGTTGATCCCTTCCAGCGCTTCGGCCATGCTGCCCACCACCCGCGCCGACGACAGGATATCCTGCGCGCCGGAGGCAAAGGCCACCGCTTCCTCATGCTCGCAGGCCCCTTCGAAGCGCGGATTGACCAGCACCAGGTCGGAAAAACCCATGGTTTTCATGGCGCGCGCCACCGATCCGATATTGCCGGGGCGGCTGGTTTCCACCAGGACGACCCGGAGGCGGTGGAAGGCGGAGGATGCGATTTCGGTCTGCTTCATTTACAATAGCGGGATTCTGCGTTGGGCCGCATTTTACTCTGCCCGCACAACGCGCCGCTCTTTTTCAATCTTGTCATCATTTCCGCTGCCGGATGCGCGAAGCGTTTCCGTGGGCGGCAATGTCTATTTTACGGAAGCTAGTATGCACCCAATGCTGAATACGGCCATCAAGGCCGCGCGCCGTGGCGCCGCTGTGATCAACCGCGCATCCTTCGACCTGGACCGCGTGAACGTAACTGAAAAACAACACAATGACTTCGTCACTGATGTTGACCAGGCCGCCGAACAGGCCATCATCGAAGTGCTGCTGAAAGCCTATCCCGACCACGCCATCTTCGCCGAAGAATCCGGCGTGACCGGCACCGTCAATGACGAGAGCGAATACGTGTGGATCATCGATCCACTGGACGGCACCACCAACTTCATGCACGGCTTCCCACAGTACTGCATCTCTATCGCCCTGCAGCAAAAAGGCGTCGTGACCCAGGCCGTGGTCTACGACCCGGTACACAACGACCTGTTCACCGCCACCAAAGGCGCCGGCGCCTACCTCAACGAAAAGCGCATCCGCGTCAACAAGCTCGACCGCATCAGCGGCGCCCTGCTCGCTTCCGGTTACAAGCCAGGCAGCCCGGCTGCCATCGCTGAATTCGCCAAGATGTTCACCATCATGGCCGAGCGCTCGCACGGCATCCGCCGCGCCGGCTCCGCCGCCCTGGACCTGGCCTACGTCGCTTGCGGCCGCCTGGATGGCTACTACGAAAAGAACCTCAAGCCATGGGACATCGCGGCCGGCGCCCTGCTGGTGACCGAAGCGGGCGGCATCGCCGGCGAGTTCAACGGCGAATCGAACTATATGAACACCGGCCACATCATCGCGGCCTCGCCAAAGGTGTTCGGCCAGATGGTTGGCCTGCTGGCAGAATTTGCATAAAAACAAGCCCAAAACCGCCACAAACGAGGCCCTGCGGGGCCTCTTTTGTTATTGCCGTGCGTCAATGAATCGGACTTGCTGCTATACTCCGCACAGGGCCGACGTTTCCGTATGGCAATAATTTCCACATAATTTATATAATAACTATGAACTTTTCCGATCTCGGCTTGTCCGATGCCATTCTGCGCGCGGTCGCCGAAACCGGCTATACAGCCCCAACCCCGATCCAGGGCCAGGCCATTCCTGCCGTACTGAATGGCGGCGACCTGCTGGCAGGCGCCCAGACCGGTACCGGCAAAACTGCCGGCTTCACGCTGCCCGTTCTACACCGCCTGTCCACCGACGCCTTCGGCAGCAAGCTGGTCAACAATACTTCGCCGCGCCCGATCCGCGCCCTGATCCTAACCCCGACCCGCGAACTGGCGGCCCAGGTGGAAGAAAGCGTCAAGACTTACGGTAAATACACCAAGCTGAATTCGGCCGTGATTTTCGGCGGCGTCAGCATCAACCCGCAGATCAAGCTGCTCAAGCACGGCGTCGACATCCTGGTGGCCACGCCAGGCCGCCTGCTGGACCACATGGGCCAGGGCACCGTCAACCTCGACAAGATCGAGATCCTGATCCTGGACGAAGCCGACCGCATGCTGGACATGGGCTTCATCCGCGATATCCGCAAAGTGCTGGCCGCCCTGCCGCCGAAGCGCCAGAACCTGCTGTTCTCGGCCACCTTCTCCGACGAGATCAAGGCCCTGGCCGACGGCCTGCTGGACAACCCGAAAACCATCGAAGTGGCGCGCCGCAATTCGACGGTGGAAATCATCTCGCAGAAGATCCACCCGGTCGACCGCGACAAGAAGCACCCGATGCTGTCGCACCTGATCCGCACCCACGCCTGGACCCAGGTACTGGTCTTCACCCGCACCAAGCACGGCGCCAACAAGCTGGTCGAGCAACTGGGCAAGGACGGCGTGAAAGCCATGGCGATCCACGGCAACAAGAGCCAGACCGCGCGTACCCGCGCGCTGGCCGAGTTCAAGGATGGCACGCTGCAATGCCTGGTCGCCACCGATATCGCTGCGCGCGGCATCGACATCGACCAGTTGCCGCACGTGGTCAACTATGACCTGCCGAACGTGCCGGAAGATTATGTGCACCGCATCGGCCGCACCGGCCGCGCCGGCGCCAAGGGCGAAGCAGTGTCCCTGGTGTGCGTGGACGAACACGTCATGCTGCGCGATATCGAACGCCTGATCAAGGTCACGCTGCCGCGCGAAATCATCCCGGGCTTCGAGCCGGACCCGAACGCCAAGGCCCAGCCGATCCAGCTGCGCAGCGGTGTCGGCCGCCATACGAATCGCCCCCCACGCCCTGGCGGCAACGGCAATGGCGGAAACGGCGGCGGCAACCGCAGCCAGAATGGCCAGGGCAAGCCACGCGTGGCTGCCAGCGGCAACGGCGGCGCCCCGCGCGCAGCAGCCCCGGCCGGCATCCGCCGCGACGCCCGTCCAGGCGGCAGCCCAAGCGGCTCGCGCCCATCCAACGCCCCGCGCAACCGCCCTCCACGCTGAACCAGGCCAGGCCCGCTATAATCGCGGGCATGCCACAGTTCGCTGCCAACCTGTCCATGCTGTTCACCGAAGCGCCCTTCATCGAGCGCTTCGGGCTGGCGCATGCGGCAGGCTTCAAGGGCGTGGAATTCCTTTTCCCCTACGCCTTCGATTCCGACGACATCAAGGAACGCTTGCAGCGCCACCAGCTGCAACTGGTGCTGCACAACCTGCCGCCCGGCGACTGGCAAGCGGGCGAGCGCGGCATGGCTTGTGATCCGCGCCGCTTCGAGGAATTCCAGGATAGCGTCGGCCTCGCCCTGGAATACGCGAGGGAGCTGGACACGCCGCGCGTGCATTGCATGGCCGGTATCCTGCCCGGCGGCCTGGCGCCGGAACGTGCACGCGAGGCGTATATCCGCGCCTTGCAATACGCCGCCGACCAGTTCGCGCCCCATGGCATTGAGGTGCTGATCGAGCCGATCAACCATTTCGACATTCCCGGCTATTTCCTGAACCACAGCCGCCAGGCGCTCGAGATCCTGGCCGACGCCGCGCGCCCCAACCTGTTCCTGCAGTACGACATTTACCACATGCAGCGCATGGAGGGCGAGCTGGCCAACACCATCCGCGCCTGCCTGCCCCATATCCGCCACATGCAACTGGCCGACACGCCGGGCCGCCATGAACCGGGCACGGGCGAGATCAACTATCCTTTCCTGTTCCGCCTGCTCGACGAGCTCGGCTACCGGGGCTGGATCGGCTGCGAGTACCTGCCTGGCGCGCGCACCGAAGACAGCCTGGCCTGGGCCACGCCCTACCTGCGCGCCTGACCTTTGCGCTGGCGCAAACGCGCCCGCTGCGCCGAGGTGCAAGATGGTCTCTGCCGCCCGAGGAGACCCGCCATGAAACGTTACCTGTGCATCCTGTTGTGCCTGCTACTGGCCGCCTGCGCCAGCAATCCGCGCCTGCGGGAGGTGCGCGCCCTTGCCGACGACGCGCCCAAGCTGGCCGGATTCAACGACCTGAGCCAACGCTTCCGCGATACCTTCCAGCGCGAGCAGCCCTACCTCAGCGCCGCAGCCGTCCAGCGCGAGGAAGCGATCGACCGCAAGCGCCACGACGCCTATCCCGATTTCATCGCCCTGCACAGCGCCGCCACCACCTACCTGCGTGCCCTGGGCGCCCTGGCCAGCGGCGACACCTTCCATTACGGCGACCAGGTCAAGCAAATGTCGCAAAGCATCAAGGCCTGGCCCGATACCGGCCTGAGCGACCGCCATGTCAACGCCTATGCCGGCCTGGTGCGCCTGCTGCTGCGCAGCGCCACGGCACGCGAACAGGACCAGGCCGTGCAAGCCATGCTGCGCGAAGGGTACGAGCCGCTGCAAGGCACGCTTGACGCCATGCACACCCTGCTGCGTTACTTCAACAAGAACCACGACAACGAGCAGCGCATCGTGCTCGGCATGCTGGCGGTGGAAATTCCCTATGCCGACGCGCCGCGCGACCGCCTGCTGGCCGCCCTGGCCCGCGCGCACCAGCAGGAAAAGTTGAAGGAGTACCGCCTGCTCGGCCTGCGCCACACGCTGGCGGCGCAAAACATCGATGCCATCCGCGAACGCCACGCCGCCCTGTACCGCGGCCTCGACCCGCTGCCGGCGACCGACACCGCCGGCAGCGCATCGTCCGCCATCCCGCCTGCCACCGCCCAAGGAGCCCAGCCATGAGCCTGACCGCCGCCCTGCCGCACGACCTGGAAACGCTGGCCGACAGCCTGTCCGCCAGCGCCGACGAACTGCACGAGCGCATCATGCGCGGCATCCGCCAGCAGCAACGGCTGGAGGGCAACAACGGCAAGGGCGCAGGCGCGCCGCTGACGCACGGCGCGGCCCAGGCCCTGTTCGAAAACGAAGTGGCGCTGCGCCAGCAGGCCAACAGCCTGTACGTCGATGCCGCCAGCCATTCGCTGGAAGGCATGGGCGTCACCCTGCCCGAACTGCTGCGGCTGGCCAGCGAAGCACGCGAAACCATCCGCCGCATCGAGCGCGTCAAGGAACTGGCCGGCATCAGCGCCGACTTGCTGGCCGTGGCGGCAGCGATTGCCGCGGCCCGGCCCGAACACCTGGCAGCGCCGCTGGAGAGCCTGAAAAAACAGCTGGCCGCACGCCATGCACGCGAGAGTGCGTAATTAACGCAGCAGGCATACAATGGTCTTCCGAACAATGAATTCGTGGAGACCGCCATGGGCCTGTCGCCGGATCAGCTTGCATCATTGCAAGCCGCGCTGGAGCAACG
This sequence comes from Pseudoduganella sp. R-43, assembly GCF_049913255.1. Classification (NCBI taxonomy): domain Bacteria; kingdom Pseudomonadati; phylum Pseudomonadota; class Betaproteobacteria; order Burkholderiales; family Oxalobacteraceae; genus Pseudoduganella; species Pseudoduganella sp. R-43. The sequence continues at coordinate 2,643,767 of NZ_CP183988.1, read as the reverse complement.
CAAGCTAGCACTTTTGCAGCAGCTTGCCGGCCGCATGGACGGCGAGCTGGCGCGCGTCCCGGCGGTGGAGGAAATCGAAACCTCGCCGGCAGACAGCGCCAGCAATCGCACCCTCAACCAGCTCGAACTGGAAGCCGACGAACACAAGCAGGCACAGCTCAGCAGTATCCGCCACGCCCTGGCCAAGATCGACGAAGGCAGCTACGGCTTGTGCGACAATTGCGGCAATGAGATCCCCTTCTCGCGCCTGAATGCGCGGCCCGAAGCACCGCTGTGCATCGCGTGCCAGACGCGGCTGGAGAAAGCGACGGCGGCCCTGCGCTGAGAAAAAGCCATGGCCTACAAAACTATCCTGGTGCACGTCGATGAAGCGCCCCATAGCGCAGCGCGCATCCTGCTGGCCGGCGAACTGGCGCTGCAGGAAGGCGCCCACGTCATCGGCGTCGCCACCACCGGCATTTCGCGCTTCCTGTACCAGAACGAAACGGTGGACGACAACGATCCCAATCTGGCACGCCACCTCGACATCCTGCGCGAGCGGGCCAGCCATGCGCTGGCCGACTTCGCGCCGCGCCTGCAGGCGCTGGGCGTGCAATCGTTCGAACAGCGCATCCTCGACGATGAACCGGCTGCCGGCCTGAGCCTGATGGCGCGCCATGCCGACCTGGTGATCGTCGGCCAGCTCGCGCCGAACGGGCGCGGTCCCGACGTGCCGGCCGAAGTGCTGGCCGGCAGCGGCAAGCCGGTGCTGGTCATGCCCTTTGCCGCCCGCACCTCGTCTGCCATTGCCGTCAGCAGCGATGGCGTGGCCAGCCCGGGCGGCCCGGCGCCGGCGCGCCACATCCTGGTCGGCTGGAATGCCAGCCGCGAAGCCGGGCGCGCACTGCAGGATGCGCTGCCCCTGCTGCGCCGCGCCGACAGCGTGACGGTGGCGATTGTCGATGCCGAGGCGCGTCCCGGCGTCTTCGGCGATCCGCCCGGCACCGACGTGCTGGCCTGGCTGGAGCGGCATGGCGTGATGGCGAAACTGGTGCTGGCCCAGAGCGAACGCCTGGGCCTGCTGAAGCGCCCCGGCAACGTGGGCGAACAGCTGCTGGCCCTGGCCGGCGAGCGCGATTGCGACTTACTGGTGATGGGGGCGTACGGCCATTCGCGCTTCCGCGAAACGCTGCTGGGCGGCGTCACGCGCAGCGTGCTCGACGCGATGACGCTGCCGCTGCTGATGTCGCATTGAGCGCGCCATCATCCCTCGGAGAGCCAGGCCTGGCTGCGAATCTTGGCGACCTGGCGCAGCGCCAGCCACTTCCAGATTTGCAATGCATCTTCCTGCTTGCAGCTCATATGGCGCGGCGTGGCGAGCGCAATTTCGCAATCGCGGTCCGACCACTCCTCGTAGCGTACGGCGCCGTCCTGGCCGACTTCGACCTGGTACATCAGGCCGTCGTCATAGCCGAACTTCAGGGTGGCGCTGCCGGGAATGCCATCGGGGCCGTGGATCTTGCCGCCGTACACATCCGACAGTGCCGCCACCAGTTGGGCTTCGGTCGGCGCCGAAATATCGCGGCGATCCGGCCGCGAAAGGACTACCCATGCCTGTGTCATTGGCCCTCTCCCCCTCAGAACAAAGCGATAGCTCTTGTGGCAGATGATGTACTGGACGGCACGCCGTGGTCATGATCCACGTCTAGTTCGCTGCTTTTATTGTAGCAACTATCATACCGAAAATTACTTTTCGCACAGGGGGCGTTTGCATTCCGCAACAGGGCGCTCAAACAAATTGTGGGACTGACAAGGGATCAAAATCCTTCCAGTCGCCGTTCTCGATAATGCCTTGGGCGCGCTCGATTTTTTCCGCGCCCTGCTGGCGCATCAGCTCGATCGCCCGCGCCTCTTGCCCGCCGTCGACTGCCACGGCAACCATCATGCCGGAGCGGCGTGGCGGCGGCCCCGATTCGTTCTTCTCCTTCAGTTCGGAAAAGCTGTACAGCGAGCCCACGTGGGCGCCGACCAGGCCGCCCAGCACCGGGCCCAGCGGCCCGGTCAAGGGAATGGTGGCCGCCCCTGCCGCGGCGCCGATGGCCGCGCCGGTCACTTCGCCCTTGGCCACCGCCTCCGGGGTTTGCTGCGCGCCCGGCGACTCGGGGCGGTCGCCGCCGGTCGGAATCACATTGTGCTGCCCGGGCGGGTTGTTGAAGAAGGTCGATACGCTGCCGGCAGCGAAACCGGCAGCCTTGAACGCTTCGCATACCTCGAGCGCGGTTTCCTGCAACTGGAAATGTCCTGCAATGATGGTGGCCATGGCGGTTCCTCCCAAAAGCCCTAGCCTGCCTAAGCCTGGCCTTTATGACTGTTAGCTATCGCACGCGCACCTTTTCTATTTCCCGCCGTATAATCAGACCGTCCACACCAGATGCCACTTTGACATGAGCAGCTTCCACGTCGAAAGGTCTGTCGAACGCGCCCTGTCCGAATTGCTGGACGGTCACCCCGTTGCGACCTTCGTCATCGATACCGACCACGTCATCACCCACTGGAACAAGGCCTGCGAACACCTGCTGGGCTGGGGCACGCACGAAATGGTGGGCACCCGCCAGCACTGGCAAGCTTTCTATACCAAGCCGCGCCCCCTGCTGGCCGACCTGATCGTCGATAACATCGATCCGGCCACCGACCGCAATTTCCGCGACAAATACAAGCCGTCTTCGCTGATCGACGGCGCCTACGAGGAAGAGGACTTCTTCCCCAACCTCGGCGCGGCCGGGCATTGGCTGCAATCGACGGCAGCGCCGCTGCGCGGGCATGACGGCAAGCTGGTCGGCGCAATCCAGAGCCTGCGCGACGTGACCGAGCGGCGCGTGGCGGAAAACGCCCTGCGCCGCGCGCACGACAACCTGGAGCAGACCGTGCGCCAGCGCACCGCCCAATTGGCCGAAGACATCCGCCAGCGCCAGAGCGCCGAAGAGGAGCTGCGGCGCCGCAATATCGAACTGACCGAGCTCAATGAAACCCTGAGCCGCACCCAGCAGCAGCTGGTGCAGTCCGACAAGCTGGCCTCCATTGGCCAGCTGGCGGCCGGGGTGGCGCACGAAATCAATAATCCGATCGGCTACATCTTTTCCAATTTCGGCACCCTGCAAAGCTACCTGGACAACCTGTTCTCCATGCTCGACGCCTATCAGGAAGCCGAGGCGGCGATCGTGGATCCGGCCGTCGCGGCCCGGCTGCGCGCCATGCGCGACCAGGTGGAGCTGGGCTTCCTGCGCACCGATATCCCGACCCTGATGCAGGAATCGAAGGAAGGCATCGTGCGCGTGCGCCATATCGTGCAAGACCTGAAGGACTTCTCGCGCGTCGACAGCCAGCAGGAATGGGTCTGGGCCGACCTGCGCCAGGGCATCGACTCCACCCTCAACATCGTCAGCAACGAAATCAAGTACAAGGCCGACGTGGTGCGCGAATACGCCGAAATCCCCGACATCGAATGCCTGCCGCTGCAAATCAACCAGGTAGTGATGAACCTGCTGGTCAACGCCGCCCACGCCATCGGCTCCATGCGCGGCCGCATCGAGATCCGCACCGGCTGCGACGGCGATCACGTCTGGTTCAGCGTCTCCGACAACGGCGCCGGCATCGCGCCGGAAAACCTGGGCCGCATCTTCGACCCCTTCTTCACCACCAAGGAAGTCGGCAAGGGAACCGGCCTGGGCTTGTCCCTGTCCTACGGCATCGTGCAAAAGCACCACGGCCGGATCGAGGTCGATTCTGCCCTCGGCCAGGGCACCACTTTCCGCGTCACCCTACCCAAGAAGCGACCTCCCAACGAGCAGAAGGAAGCCACCCCATGATGACCATCCTGTGTGTCGACGACGAGCCGAACATCCTCTCTTCCCTGCGCCGCCTGTTCCGCGGCAAAGGCTACGAGGTGCTGACGGCCATCAGCGGCGCGCAGGGGCTCGAGCTGCTGGCGCAGCAGCCGGTCGACCTGGTGATCTCGGACATGCGCATGCCGGAAATGGACGGCGCGCGTTTCCTGGCCCAGGTGCGCGAGCGCTGGCCCAATACCGTGCGCCTGCTGCTGACCGGTTATTCCGACGTGCAGTCGATCCAGGACGCCATCAACTGCGGCGAGATCTACCGCTACATCACCAAGCCCTGGGACGACAACGACATCCTGCTGATCGTGCGCCACGCGCTGGAACGCCACCAGCTCGAGCTGGAAAAGCAGCGCCTGGAAGCGTTGACCCTGAAGCAGAACGAGGAACTGAAGTCGCTCAACGCCGGCCTGGAGCAAAAGGTCGAGGAACGTACGCGCCAGCTCAAGGCCAACTTCCTGACCACTATCAAGATCCTGTCGAGCATCGCCGAAGCGCGCGGCACCGGCCAGACCGGCCAGACGCGCCAGGTGGCCGACCTGGCGCGCAAGATGGCGACCCAGCTCAAGCTCGACATGAACGAGGTGCAGGATATCTTCATCGCCGCCCTGCTGCACGACCTTGGCCGCATCGGCTTTTCCGACGAGATGCTGCGCACCCCGATGACCATGCTGCACGGCGCCGACCTGGCGCTGTTCCGCAAGCATCCTGTTTCCGGCGCGCAGTTGCTGATGCCGCTGACCGACATGGCCGGCGTCGCCGCCATCGTGCGGCACCAGATGGAGCGCTTCGACGGCCAGGGCTTCCCGGACCGGCTGGCGGGCTTTGCGATCCCGATCGGCTCGCGCATCCTGACGCTGGCGATCGATTACTTCAACCTGCAGCAAGGCGCCCTGGTGCAGCGCCACCTGAAGCCGGAAGAAGCCAAGTCGCTGGTGATGGATGGCAGCGGCAAGCGCTATGACCCGCAAGTGGTGCAAGCCTTCCGCCAGGTGGTCGACGGCGGCGTGCGCGGCGTGGCGGAAAGCACCGACGTCGAATTGCTGTCGGGCGAACTGGTGCCCGGCATGGTGCTCGCGCGTGACGTCGTCAGCCGCGATGGCCTGATGCTGCTGGCCTCCGACCACGTGCTCAATGAGCGCATGATCCAGCAGTTGCAGGACTTCGAGAAAAAGAGCGGCCACCGCCTGCCTATCTGGGTTCAGCGGAGCGCAGTGGCAGGACCACGGTAAATGCCGAGCCTTTGCCGGGCTCGGAGATCACGTTGATGCGGCCGCCGTGCTTGTTGACGGCGCCGTAAGCCAGGTAGAGCCCCAGCCCGGTGCCGCTGCCCACCGGCTTGGTGGTGAAGAAGGGATCGAAAATACGGCCCAGATTCTCGGGCGGGATGCCGACGCCGTTGTCCTGGATCCGCACATGCACGGCCTCGCGGTCGGCGCTGGTGACGATGCGGATGATGCCTTCGCCGGGGATGGCCTGGATGGCATTCATGAGGATGTTGCGGAATACCTGGTTCAACTGGCCCGGCAAGCCGCGCACCAGCGGCAGCTTGCCATAATGCCTGTCCACCTTGGCCTTGAAGCGCAGCTCATTGGCCAGCGCATGGAGCGTGCTCTCCAGACCCTCATGCAGGTCGGTCTGCTGCCACTGGCTGTCGCCGGCTTCCGAGAAGTCTTTCAGCGCCTGCACGATGTCGCGCACGCGGCGCAGGCCATCCATCGACTCGCGCAGCAAGGCTTCCGTATCTTCCTTCATGAACTCGAAATCGGCCGCGCTGCGCTGCTCCGCCGTGGTGCTGTGCTCGACCAGTTCGAACAGGGTGTCGGCATAGCTTTTCAGGGTGCCGATATTGGAGGTGACAAAACCGACCGGGTTATTGATTTCGTGCGCCACGCCCGCCGCCAGCTGGCCGATCGAGGCCATGTTCTGGGCCTGCACCAGGGTCTCTTCCATTTGCTTGCGGTCGGTAATGTCCGTCAGCGAGCCAATCACCTCCAGCGGCGCGCCCTGCTCGTCGCGAATCAGGCGCAACTGGTCATGCATCCACAGGTAGCGGCCATCGGCGGTACGGAAACGGTATTCGTAGGCCTTCTCGCCTTCGGTAAAGATCTGCGCCAGGCTGGAGAAGATGTTCGGCGCATCGTCGGGGTGGATATGGTCGAACCAGAAATTGGGGTCGGCCACCATGTCTTCCGGCCGGTAGCCCAGCACGTTGAGCGCGTTGGCGCTGACGAAGGTCATCTTGAAGTCGCCGCTTGGCACGGTGCTGTAGATGATGGCCGGGGTATTGTCGACCAGGTATTTCAGGCGCTGCAGCGGATCGGCCGGTTCGCTGGCGCGGGCCGGCGCTTCGCTGGTGATGAAATCGAAGTCTTCGAATTCCATGGGCGCCTTTGAGTCTCCTTACCAGTCGGCCCAGGCGAACGACCGCACAGGCATTGGCATCGACAGGAAGGCCGGTTCGGGCGCTGGCGGCGGCGGTGCGGCCAACCAGTTGCGCGGATCGACCCGGTAATACTTTTGCAGCTCGCCATACAAGGCGGCATGGCGCTCGGCCAGTTGCCACGGCCGCGTGAAGAAGGTTTCCGTCGCCACGGCAAAGAACTCGGCAGGACTGGTCGCACCGTAATGGTCCAGCACGCTATCCTGCCGGCCCAGCCAGGCAGCATGGCGCAAGTTGGCGTAGTCGCGCGACAGCACTTCCGACCAGCTGCGATAGCTGTCCGGGCTGCCAAGATAGGGGGCGCCGTTATTGCTGCCCGATTCGCTGTCGAGCTGGTGGGCGAACTCATGCAGCACGACGTTGTTTCCGCCCTGCCAATCCAGCGTGCCGCGCGCGACATCGTCCCAGGACAGCACGATGCGGCCATCGCTCCAGGATTCACCCAGCATCTGCCGGCGCGCCGGCGTGATCACGCCGCCCGCCCCCACTTCGTCGCGGTTGGCGACAAAGGCGCCCGGATAGACCAGGATGGTGTGCAAGGCGCTGTAGACCTTGCTCGGCTTGTTCAGCAACAGCAGGCAAGCCTGGGCGGCGATGGTGATGCGCATCTCATCGCTCACCTCGAGGCCGGCGCAACCGACGAATTTTTTCTGGTGCAGGAATTGCACCACCATGCGCTGCAACTGGCGCTGCAAGTCCGGCGCCAGTTGGCGGTAGAAAGGCATGCTGCGCTCGAGCATAGCCTGCTCGGCGGCTGCCAGCGGCCGGGCCAGCGCCCGCCGCAAGGTCCAGCGTGGATACACGATCGGCGCCGCGATGCCCAGCGCCGTCAAGATAAGCAAAACCCAAGCGTCCATGATGCCGTCCATAACAGAACTCGTTCCGCCACAGATGGGGCTGGTCAATGGCATTTCAACATGCCATTGATGGAAGCTTATCACTGTTCCGGCTTAAGGCATGGCCTTTTGCAGGGAGCTCGGGGCGCCAAACAGCGCTGCCACCAAGGGGTCGCGCTGGACCGGGCCGCGGTTGACGCGGATGGCGTAATGGGTGTCATCTGCCAGGATATGGAAGTGACGGCCATTTCCGGCCATGCTCTGTTCGCGCAGGCTGGGGCGCTCCTTGCGCGGCGGCGCGCCTTCGCGCTTGGGCTGGGCGATCGCGGCCAGGAAGGCTTGCACGCGTTCGGCATCCGGGGTCAGCTGGTAGACAGCCTTGCCCAGGTAGGTCGCCGTGCCTTCGATATAACGGGCCAGTTCGATCACGCCGGCTTCGCGCAGGTCGCGGATATATTTACGGGCGCCGGATGGGGAAAATTTCAGGAACCAGGCGATTTCGTCAGCCAGCATTTCGTGGTTTTGTAATTCCGCCACCAGTTTCTGCATATTTTCGATGCGGCGCAGGGTCGCCGAGGTGGATCGGACGCGCTCGATCGGGGCCAGCGACAGGGCTTTGCGCTCCGTCACGGGACCGGGACGCTCGACAAGCGCCAGGCGTGGACGGGACGGCACAGCCGGCAACGGTGCCGGCAGCTCTGCGGTAGCTTCGATTTCGAGGCCATGGGACGATTCTCTGATTGCGTGCATTTGAACACTCCTTGTAGATGCCAGGGTGGATTCGCAGGCTCCAGAGTGCCTTGCCTGCGACTCATCGGTCTGTGCGGCAACGAACATACAAACGAACAAACATTGGTTATTTGCCAATCTCTGCTGCGTCAGGAGCTTGGACCTTGATTTCCTGTGTGTGTTCCCGAACAGAGGCGCAACCCGACAGCGGCCTATGCTGGAGCCGGCATCAACCAACCAGAGAGGAACGACCATGAAATATCCAGTCCTGCTCGCAGCCCTGGCCCTGGTGGGCCTGACCGCCTGCGAAAAGACCGTCACCAATAATCCGCCGCCCACGGTGGAACCGGCGCCGCCGCCAGCGGTCGTGCCGGGTCCGCCGGGGCCGGAAGGCCCGAAAGGCGAACCTGGCACCCCTGGTCCGCAAGGCGAGCCAGGCAAGGCCGGCGACACCGTCATCGTGCAGCCGCAGACGCCGCCGCCTGAGCCTGAAAAGAAATAGTCAGTCTGTCAACCGACCGCCACCTATCCCCGTTTAGGTGGCGGCCTGACGAAATTTCAATAGTGAATTATGGTATATGTTGTATAAATGCCACGTGATTGCTATACTTCAAGCCAAATGTGCGCCAACGCACGGATACTGACGGTTAACGCCGCCTAAACTGAACCCACAGCAATGTATCACCGCTGGGAAAGGGAGTCGCGCAACTTTTTTTTGCGACTTTGCTACTCAAACAACGGGAGTTTTCTAGTGAATAAGATTAAGAATATCGCCATCGCCGCTGCGATGTTGTCGGCTTCGTTCGCCGCTTCGGCGCAGGACACCCTGCTCAACCAGAACTGGTACGTCGGCGCTGGCGCTGGCGCGTTCCGCCCTGACGGCGACTGGGGCATCGACAAATACGACGGTGCCTACGGCCTGAAACTGGGTAAAGCCCTGAATGAACAGTGGGACCTGCAATTCAACGCCACCCACGCTGCCACCAAGAAGTTCGGCTCCCGCTACGGCCAGAAGACCCTGGGCGTTGACGGCCTGTACATGCTGACCCGTAAGACGGTGCGTCCATTCCTGCTGGTTGGTGCCGGCATGGAACGCGATGTGTTCACCGCAGCGAACAGCGTTGCTGAGCCAAAGCGCAATTCCCCATTCGTCTCCGTTGGCGTAGGTCTGCAGTCGAACATCACCGACCGCCTGTTCCTGCAAGCTGACCTGCGCAATGTGCACGGCTTCATCCGCGGCAACGAGTTCGACAACTCGAAATCGAACAACAAATACCTGATGTTCTCGCTGAACTACCTGCTGGGCCCAGCGCCACAGCCAGCGCCACCGCCTGCACCGGTGGCGCCAGTCGTGGCGCCTGAGCCAACCCCGGCGCCAGTTGCCGCTCCAGTGGCGCCTCCGCCACCAGCACCGAAGTTCGAAAAAGTCACCATGTCCGCCAACGAACTGTTCGCCTTCGACAGCGCCAACCTGGCGCCGGAACAGCCTAAGCTGGACGACATGGCCAAGCTGCTGAACGAAGACAAGTCGGTCAACAACGTGGTCATCACCGGCCACACCGACCGCCTGGGTTCGGACAAGTACAACCAGAAGCTGTCCGAGCGTCGTGCCGAAGCCGTCAAGACCTACCTGGTCAGCAAGGGTGTTGATGCATCCCGCCTGACCGCGCAAGGCAAGGGCAAGTCCCAGCCAGTGGTACAGTGCAACGACAAGAAGATGAAGCGCGCCGACCTGATCAAGTGCCTGGAACCAAACCGTCGCGTTGAAATCGACAATGTGACCGCGGAACGCCGTGTGAAGTAATCACTGCCAACGCGGTATGGAAGGGGCCTGCGGGCCCCTTTTTTTGTGCCCCGGCGCACCGTCAGCCTGGCCGCGCCGGACGTACACTCGGCTCATGGGCTGGAGACGCTTTCCCCACATCGCCAAGAAGCTGCCTGCCGTTGGCTGGTGCGCCATCACCGAATGGCTCGAGCACCGCGCCAGCAGCAAAGGGGCCGCGCTCGCCTTCTACACCCTGTTTTCGCTGGCGCCGATCCTGGTGCTGGTGATCGCGATAGCCGGCCTGTTCTACGGCAAGGAGGCGGCCCAGGGGGAACTGTTCTTCCAGCTGCGCGGCCTGGTTGGCAGCCAGGGCGCGGAAGCGATCCAGCTGATCCTCTCTGGCGCCAGCAATGAAACACAAGGCATGATCGCCACCCTGGTGGCCGGCGCCCTGCTGCTGTTTGGCGCCACCAGCGTGTTCACCGAACTGAAAGGCAGCCTCGACGAAATCTGGCAATTGCCACCTGCGCAAGGCGGCGGCATCTGGGATACCGTACGCACGCGCCTGCTATCCTTCGGCATGGTGCTGGTGCTCGGCTTCCTGCTGCTGGTTTCGCTGGTGGTCAGCGCCGCCCTCGCCCTCGTCGAAAAGAAAATGGGCGCTTACTGGCAGGATGCCGCATTGCTGCTGACCATCCTCAACCACGTCATCAGTTTCTTCGTGATTTCCGCCCTGTTTGCCGTGATCTACAAGATGCTGCCGCGCGTCAGGCTGTCATGGCGCGACGTGGTGATTGGCGCCTTCGGCACCGCGGCCCTGTTCACCTTGGGCAAATACGGCATCGGCGTCTACATCGGCAACAGCGGCGTGACCGACAGCTTCGGCGCCGCCGGCTCCCTGATCGCGGTCCTGCTGTGGGTCTATTACTCGGCCCAGGTGTTCTTCCTCGGCGCCGAATTTGCGCGCCAGTATGCGCTCCAGCTGGGCAGCCTGCGCCACCGGCACGGCAGCCCCCGAATGGATACGCTCAGATAGCGGCAGCATTCCCCGCCTACTCGCCCAGCAGCTCGGCGACCACTTCCATGCCCTCGACCTTCTCGGCCACGACCTTGACGATCACCACCACCGGCACGCCGAGCAGCAAGCCCCACACGCCCCACAGCCAGCCCCAGAACAGCAGGCTGACGAACACCGCGGCGGCATTCATGCGCGCGATGCGCCCGGTCATCCAGGTGGCAATGACGGTGCCGACCAGGGTCGCGATGGCGATCGAGGCCAGCGCCACCAGCGCCACCATCTGCAGCGATTCCGATTGCAGGTAAGAGGCGACGCTGAGCGCACAGACAATCAGCAGCGGGCCGAAATAAGGCATCAGGTGCAGCAGCCCCGCCACGATGGCCCAGGCGCCGGCGTTTTCCACCCCGATGAAATGCAGGGCCAGCCACATCAGCAGCGCCAGCAGCACATTGGTCACCAGCAGCATGAACATATAGCCCTGGATCGAACTGTTGATCTCGTCGAGGATCTGCAGCGTGACCTTCTTGCGCGTCAGCGAAGGCCCGGCCAGCTTGACCAGCTTGCGCTTGAAGGTGTCGCCGGACAGCAGCAGGAAGAACACCAGGAACACCACCATGGTGGCCTGGCTCAGGAAAGACAGCAGGCCGCGCGAACCGGCCCAGACCCAGTCGATCACCTTGATATGCCCGCCATCCTGCGTGACCACGGCGATCGCTTTGCGCGGCGGCGTGGCAGGCTTGCCAGCGGTCGCCTGCTCGATCTGGGTGGCGACATCCTGGATGCGCTTGAGCGTGCTGTCCTTGCCGCTGGTGGTCGAGGCCACCAGGCGCGACAGTTTGCGCCCCGCATCGGGCAGTTCTTCGATGATGTTGGAAAATTCGACGTGCACTTTCTCCGCCGTCACCGCACCGCCCCCCAGGATGGCGCAAGTGACAAGCGTCGTGCCCAGCGCACGCCGTACGCGCACGCGTTCCAGCCAGGCCACCAGCGGGTTCAGCGTGTAGGCCAGCAGGATGCCAAGCAGCAGGGGCACGAGGAAACCCCGGCCCCACTGCAAGGCGTACAGGAAGGCGACGGTGGCAAGGATGGTCTGCGCCAGGCGCATGAGCCATGCCACCCGCGTTTATTTGACGCGGATGTCGTTCTTGACTTCCTTGACACCTTTCACGCCGCGGGCAATTTCGCCGGCGCGGGTGATGTCGGCAGGCTGGGCCACGAAGCCGCTCAGCTGCACGGTGCCTTTGAAGGTCTCGACATTGATTTCAGTCGACTTCAGCGATGGCTCGTTGAAGATGCTGGCCTTGACCTTGGTGGTCAGGGCGGCGTCGTCGATATATTCGCCGGCGCTTTCCTTGGTGGGGGTCGAGGCGCAGCCAGCCAGGCCGAGGGTTGAGGCAATGAACACGGCAGTAGCGAATTTCTGGGTGAATTTCATGACGCTTCTCCTTTGTGAGGTGGGTGTTCCGGGCACTAGTGTCCAGCTAACAAGCCCCTTTTTCTGTTCGCTGGCGAACATTGTGCGGAATCGCACAGACGAGCAAGGGCGGGCGGCCATAAGCTGCGCCTAATCCCACCCACAGGAGGAGACGTTATGAAACCGACTGTATCCCTTGCAGCGATGATGGTGGCGGTGGCCGCTTTGTCGGCCGGCTGCGCCAGCAACTCATCCTATCCCCAGGCAACCGATTATTCCTCGCAGGCCGATGTCTCGACGTATGGCACGGTCGATTCGATCCGCGTGGTGCGCGTTGACCCGGCCACCAGCGGAGCCGGCGCAGTCGCCGGCGGCTTGCTGGGTGCCCTGGCCGGCAGCCAGATCGGCTCCGGTTCCGGCCGTACCGCGGCAACCGCTGCCGGTGCGATTGGCGGCGCCGTGATCGGCAACCGCGTTGAAGAGAGCCGCAACATGCCGCGCGATGTGTACCAGATCAGCGTGCGCCTGGATAACGGCGACTACCGTACCGTCAACCAGGACAGCGCCTACGACCTGCGGGTCGGCACGCGCGTGCGCGTGGTCGATGGCCGGGTTTACCGCTATTAAAGGAGGTTGCCATGGCCACCATCCTGCTGATCGTGCTGGTCCTGCTTGTCATCGGCGCCCTGCCAACCTGGCCGCATAGCCGCAACTGGGGTTATGCCCCGAGCGGCGTTGCCGGCCTGATTGTTGTCGTCTTGCTCATCCTGCTGCTGACCGGCAGGCTGTAGCGAAGGAGCCCATCATGAAAATGCTGATTGGCGCTGCCGCCCTGGCCCTGTGCGGGTTGGCCAGCGCCCAGGTCACGCCGCCGGAAGTTGCAAGGCAGCAACAGCAAGAACTGAAGCGCGGCGACCCGCCGCGCTGGACCAGGCCGGACCGCACCGAAGCGGCCCAGCTTGCTACGCTGCGCAAGGAAATCAACGCAGCCCTGCGTGAAGCCCTGGAAGCCTGCAAGCAGCAAGGGGCCGGCGCCAACAGCGACTGCGTGAAAGAAGCGCGCAGCATTGCCCAGTCGGACATGGCCAACGCGCGCCAGATCCACCTGGCCACGCGCGACATGTCGCGTACCTTTGAAACCAGTGGCAAATAAGCAAGCGTACAACCGCCAGTTATGGCCGCATCATAAAAAGTCATCCTGGCCTGGCAGCAGGTCGGGTATGATGCGAGCATGCCACATGCATACCAATTACAAAGAGAGCAACACCGGGCTACCACCGTCCAGCGCTTGGGCATTGGCATTGAGCTCTACGACCGCTACACCGAGCTGAGCGCCCCGCACGTGACTGCGGTACACGTGCGCAAGGGCACCATGCTGCAGGAGGCCGGCACGCGCGCCACCCATTACTACTGGATTTCCAGCGGGGTGGCGCGGCGCGGCCATATCTCGGTGGCCGGCGAAGACCTGACCCTGGGCTTCATCACCGAAGGTGAAAACACCGGTTCGCACAGCGATATGATGGGCGGCCTGCAGGGCGAGCCGGCGCGCGAATTCTTCGTCGCCGAGACGGCCGTCGAGGCCTGGCGCATCGACTGGATGGCCATGCAGCGCCACAGGGCCGAGCATGGCTTTGTGAATGAGTACTACCTGAAGATCATCGAATGCAGCATCCGCCGTTATGCGGCCAACCTGCAGATCCGCAGCCACAATACGGCGGAAGCGCGGCTGGCAGCGTTCCGCAGCCAGTTCCCCGGCCTGGAACAACGCATCACCCAGCGCGCGCTGGCCTCCTACCTCGGCATTACGACGCAGTACATGTCGCGCCTGCGCAAGACCCTTTAAGCATCGGGCTTGCGCCGCATCAGCCACCAGGCGCCGACTGCCGCCAGCACCCCGGCCGCCGCGGCCGGCTTCCACAAGCGCTTGCGGGCAATCCACGAACCCAGTGTCACCGCATACGGCAGCACGGTCTTGAAGCTGATGCCGGACAAGCCGCCGCCCTGCCCGATGAAGCTGCCAAGGCGTGACTGCAGCGTGCCGATGGCCTGGTCCACCGCCCCATGCAGCAGCGCTTGCGGCTGCAGGGCGTTGATCACTTCATGCTTGGAGCGCAGCGTGCCGAGGCGGTACAACTCGCCTTCCCGCACCAGCCTTTCCTTGGCTACGGCAAGCGCCTGTAATTCCTGTCTGGACGCCATGGTCTCCCTTTCAAAGCAGCATGTCGCGGTCGGACTTGAGTTCCGCCATCGTCGCCGACAAGCCCAGTTTGCCTTGCCGCACCAGGCTGCGCCCCCACAGCACCAGGCCGATCGCCACTACCGCAAAGGCAATCGCCAGCACCAGCAGGATCTTCCAGCCCATCGCTTCCCAACACAGGTAGATCAGGGTCGCCGTGCCGAACGCGATGGCGAACCAGGCAGCCAGCAGGGCCACGGCAAACACGATGGACAATTGCAGCAGGGTGTCGCGCACCTCGGTCAGCTCAAGGGCTGCCAGTTCCAGGCGCGACAGTAAAAGATGCAGGCTGTTTTTGGCAAGCCCGGCCAGTGAGGCGATCAGGCCGGGCGGTGGTGGTACCTGGTTCTCGGCGGACATCGCTTATTTGCGGCCGAGGATAACGCCTACCAGCAGACCCACGCCGGCTGCCACGGCGATGGAACGCCATGGATTTTCCTTGACGTAGGCATCGGTCGAAGCAGCGGCATGCTTGGCGCCGGCAATCGCGCTGGCCTGGGCTTCATGGGCCTTGGCCAGTGCGCTATCGAGCGCTTTCATGCCGCGGCCACGCAATTCATCCGCTTTTTCGCCAGTGAGCGCGGTGGCGGCCGTGAACAGGGCTTGCGCATCCTTGACCAGCGTTTTCACATCGTTATTGACGGTACTGATGTTCTGTTCCAGCATGATAGGACTCCTCTTTCGTAAGTGATTTACGCCAATAGGTCTCGCATATCGTCGGCGTGTTCTTCCTCCACCGCCATGATTTGCGTCAAGAGTTGCTTGGTCGTCGGGTCGCTGTCGCCAATCAGTTCGATCATCTGGCGATAGCTCTCGATGGCCACCCGTTCTGCCACCAGGTTGGCCCGCACCATCGCTTGCACCTCCCTTGAGTCATCATACTCGGCATGGCTCCTGTCGAGCAACGTTGCTGGATTGAAATCGGGTTCGCCATTGAGCTGGACGATGCGCTCGGCCAGCCAGTCGGCATGCTGCTGCTCCTGCGTCGCATGCTCCAGGAACTCGGCCTTGATCGAGGCGTTCGACAGGCCGGTCACCATGTAGTAGTGGCGCTTGTAGCGGTGGATGCAGACCAGTTCGGTGGCCAGCGCTTCGTTCAGCATTTGCAGCACCATCGCGCGGTTGCCCTTGTAGCCTTCGGTCACCGGACCGTCGGCCATATTGCGGGCTGCCGCGCGGATCGCATTTTTATCGATCATGGAAACTCCTCGTCAGCGGCGATAGGTCACCGGGCGGCCCGCTTCGGACAGCACGATTTCCACCCGCCGGTTCATCTGGCGCTCGCCAGCCGTGGCATTGCCGGCCACTGGATACGCTTCGCCATAGCCGCGCGTCTCGATGCGCGAGCGCTCGATGCCCATCTGGCCCAGTGCGCTGCGCACCGCTTCGGCGCGGCGCTGCGACAGCTGCAGGTTGTAGGCATCGCTGCCGGTGCTGTCGGTAAAGCCTTCGATCAGCACGGTGCGGTCGGGATTGTCGCGCAGCACATCGGCCAGGCGCTGGGCGGTCGCCATGCCTTGCGAGGTCAGCACGGCCTGGTCGACGTTGAACAGCACGTCGCCGAAGGTGATCACGATGCCGCGCTCGGTCTGCTTGGCCTGCAAGTCGGCCAGCTGCGCCGCCAGGGCGGCAGCGCGGGCTTGTGCGTCGCTTTTCGCCGCTTCGGCGCTGGCGGCCTGGTTCTGCGCATTTTCGGCCTCCATGCGGGCCTGGTCGGCACGGCGCTTGGCCGCCTCGGCTTCCGCCGTGCGCGCTTGCAGGCGCACCTGGTCGCGCTGCGAGGCGGCGTCCTTCAACTGGTCTTCGGCGGACTTGGCACGCGCGATTTCCTCGGCGCTGGCGGTCTTCTGCTTGGCGATGTAGGCCAGCTTGTCGATCGTTTGCAGGCTTTCATTGCGCGCCGCCGCTGTATTGGCCTGGTCCATGGCACGGGTGGCGGCAGCCAGTTCGGCGCTGGCGTATTTGGCGACCATCGGGTTGCCCTGCGCCTGCGCGTAATTGGCGCGCGCGGTTTCCAGTTCGCCGGTGGTGGTCGGGGTGGTGCTGCAGGCTGCCAGGGCCAGGGCGGCGGCCAGGGCAACAGGTTTCAGGAATGGCTTGAACATGATGGCCCCTTTCTCAGCGAGTCATGGTGCTGTTGGCGCGATCGAGTTCTTCGCGCAGCACACGGATATCGTCTTGCAGCTTGTTGGCGGCCTCGGTGGCCTTGGCACTGCTGGCCTTGCTTTGCGCCAGCTTGGCGTCGGCTTGCGCCTGCTGTGCCAGGTCCTGGGCGGTGCGGTAATCCTTGGCTGCCAGCGCCTGGTTGGCGCGCAGCATCTTGTCGCGCGCTGCCGCCATTTCGGCCGGAGCCAGTTCCGGTGCGCCAGTCGAGGCAGCGGCTTCCACCGCCGTACGCGACGATGCTACTTCGGCCGTGGCCGGGGTCTTCATGCTGCTGCAACCTGCCAACGCAATCACGCATGCTGCGCAGGCGGTAGTCAACAGCGGTAGGCGATTCAGCGAATCCATTGTTGTTCTCCTCAAAGCGATTGGGGTATGCCAGTTATATAAGCTGTCCCCGATGGGTTCAGTACGGTGCCGCACATTGAAGTCGGGCTGCCCGGGTGTAAGCTGGCGCCATGGCACACACAATTTCTCGCCGCGCAAAGATTAGCCTGGCTGTGCTGGGCTTCCTGCTGGCCATTCCGGCGGTGGCCCTGGTGATCGTGTTGAACTACGACTGGAACCGCGCCCGCCCCTGGCTGGGCGCGCGCGCCACCGAGGCACTGCAAAGGCCGGTGGAACTGCGCGGCAACTTGTCGCTGACCTGGCAAAAGCAGGCGCTGCCGCCGCAGGCGCGCAGTTGGCGCGACCATATTCCCTGGCCCCATCTGGTCGCGCAAGACGTGCACGTCGGTAACCCGGCCGGCCTGCCGGCAGGCGACACCGCGGCAGCCCGGAGCCTGGCGTTCTCGCTGAGTCCATTTGCCCTGCTGGGCCGCAAGATCGCCATCCCGGAACTGCGTTTCGACCAGCCGCAGCTCGACCTGCTGCGCCAGGCCGACGGCAGGAACAACTGGACCCTGCCCAAGCGCCCGCCGTCCGAGTGGCGCATGGAACTGGAGCGCGTGGTCTTCACGCGCGGCACCATCAAGCTGGACGATGCCCAGCAACAGATCGCGGCCACCGCCCACGTCGACACGCTCGACAACGATCCTCGCTACGGCGTGCAATGGACCCTGGCCGGCAAATGGAACAAGCAGGACATCAGCGGCAAGGGCAAGACCGGCGCCGTGCTGGCCTTGCGCGACACCGGCCTGCCCTTCCCGATCCAGGCCGATGCCAAGATCGGCCTGGTCAGCGTGGCTGCCGAAGGCACGCTGACCAATCCGGCCCAGCTCGCTGCCATCGACCTGCAGCTCAAGGTCGCCGGCGCTTCGGCCGCACGCCTGTATGCACTGACCGGGCTGCTGCTGCCGGAAACCCCGCCCTTCAGTACCGCCGGGCGCCTGAGCGGCCACCTGGCCGAGGGCGCCAGCCAGTGGACCTACGAAAAATTCACCGGCCGCGTCGGCGACAGCGATATCGCCGGCACCTTGTCCTACCAGCAGCGCCAGCCGCGCGGCTTGCTGACCGGCTCAGTGCACTCGCGCCTGCTGCAGTTCGCCGACCTGGGGCCGCTGATCGGCGCCGACTCCAATGCCAAGAAAGAAGAACGCGGCGTGGCGGCAGTGCAGCCGGCCGGCAAGCTGCTGCCGGTGGAGACCTTCAAGACTGAACGCTGGACGGCGCTCGATGCCGACGTCGGCTTCCGCGCCGAGCGCATCGTGCGCACCAAGGAACTGCCGCTCAGCAAACTGGAAACGGCGTTCCACCTGAAAGACGGCGTGCTGCGCCTGACCCCGCTCAACTTTGATTTCGCCGGCGGCCGCGTCGCCTCGAAGGCAACGCTGGACGGCAGCAGCGGCGAAGCTGTCGCCGCCACGCTCGACGCCACGGCCCGCCATATCAAGCTCAGGCAACTGCTGCCCAAGCTGCCCGAACTCAAGCAGGCCACCATCGGCGAAATCAATGCCGACGCCAAGCTGACTGCGAAAGGCAACTCGGTGGCCACCCTGCTGGCGCATTCCAATGGCGAACTGAAAACCCTGGTCAACGACGGCACCGTCAGCAAGCTGCTGCTGGAGCAGATGGGCCTGAACATCGGCAACATCGTGCTGACCAAGCTGTTTGGCGACAAGCCGGTGCACCTGAACTGCCTGGCCGGCGACTTCGGCGTGCGCGACGGCCTGGCGCAGACGCGCTATTTCATCGCCGAT
This sequence comes from Pseudoduganella sp. R-43, assembly GCF_049913255.1. Taxonomy (NCBI): domain Bacteria; kingdom Pseudomonadati; phylum Pseudomonadota; class Betaproteobacteria; order Burkholderiales; family Oxalobacteraceae; genus Pseudoduganella; species Pseudoduganella sp. R-43. Next base: position 2,625,153 of record NZ_CP183988.1, on the reverse strand, counting down.
ACCGACGATGCCACGGTGCGCATCAACGGCGCAGTCAACCTGGCCAGCGAGAAAATCGACCTCACCATGAAACCGGAAAGCAAGGGCTTGCGCATTATTTCGCTGCGCGCCCCAATCTATGTGCGCGGCTCGCTCAAGCAACCCGACGTCGACATCGACAAGGGCGTGATCGCCATGCGGGCCGGCGGCGCACTGGCGCTGGGCGCGCTGGCCGCACCGGCGGCCCTGGTGCCCCTGATCAGCGCGGGCGGCGAAGGCGACAACCAATGCGCCAGCCTGCTGGCCGCCGCGCGCGAAAAGCCGAAGGCGCCGCCGCCGGGCAAGACGCAAAGGTAACAAACCGTTACACCGTGAAATAGCGAACAGATCACATCTGCCCTCCCCCGTAAGCTGGAGCCAGCATTCCACGTTACGGAGGAAACATCATGAATACCAAACAGATCGCAGCCCGCCTCGCCATCGCTACCGCCATGCTGGGCCTGGGCGCATGCTCCTCGATGTCGCAACAGGATAAGAACACGGCCATTGGCGCCGGTGTCGGCGCGGTCGCCGGTTCCGTGCTGACGGGCGGCTCCACCACCGGTACGGTGGGCGGCGCCGTGGTCGGCGGCGTGATCGGTAACCAGGTCGACAAACCTCGCCGCTAAGACGGCGTGCGGACCTGCTGGTAGCAATGGCAGGACACCGCTTCCAGGCCAGCCGGGTCCAGTATTTCGATATTGCCCCGGCTGTAGCTGATCAAGCCCTGCCCCTGCAAGGCGCTGGCCGCCTTGGTCACGCCAACGCGGCGCACGCCGAGCGCGTGGGCCAGGAATTCGTGGGTCATGTGGAAGCGGTCCGATTGCAGGCGGTCGCGCGTGACCAGCAGCGAGCGCGCCAAGCGCGCCTCCAGCACATGGAAGCGGCTGCAGACCGCGATCTGGATCGCTTGCGCCAGCAGGGTGTCGGTATAGCGGTGCAGCAGGCGCTGCAGCGATTCCATTTCCGCAAACTCGGCGATGAAATCTTCCGCCTCCATGCGCAGCGCATGGCCGCTGCGCTGGACCACGGCACGCACCTGGGCGAAACGCTGGCCCAGCGCTACCGAAGCGCCGACCATGCCTTCGCGGCCGGCCGAGCCAACTTCCAGCGTCATGCGGCCTTCCGCCACGGCCAGCAGCGAGACCAGGGTATCGAGCGGGAAAAAGATGTAGTCGATGGGCTGGCCGGCTTCGAACAGGATATCGCCGGCCGCGAGGTCCACCAGTTCGCACAGGCCCTCGAGGTGCTCGAGGTCGTCTTCCGGCAGGGTTGCCAGCAGGCGGTTGCCAATACGGGGTGGTGGCGATTCACTGCTTGGAACGGTATGAAGATTCAGGGTCATTGCCGTCAGCCTGGTGGAGTTTAGGCGGAGCGTATCGGCAATTAAAAAGACTGTATGTACGCTGACGCACGGAAGCAGGCCAGCCCGGCCGCCAGAATGCGTCTATCCAATAGGAAAGGAATTACGGCATGCAACGAGAAACCAAAATCATGAGCTACACCACCCACCCGATGCTGCTGATTGCAGCCATTGCCGTGGTGCTGTTTTGCGGCGTCGGCATCGCTGCGGTCATGGGTTGGCTGCCGCAATCAGGGGCGAAGATGGGGCCGCCGGTTGCCGAAGCGCCGGTACAGGTCGATACGCGCGACGCCGGCCCGCCGCCGCCGCCGGCCGGCTATGCGCCGGTCAATCGCGTGGCCGACACCTCCGGCTATTCCGGTAGCGGTGGCGGCGCAGGCGGCGGCAGTTATGGCGCCGGCAACGATGGCGGCGGCAGGGCGGCCCCGGCAGAAGCGTCTCCACCGCAGCCCGCCGCAGCGCACATGGCGGCGCCGGCGCCCGCCGTCTGCCATAGCTGCGGCGTAGTGGAAGCAGTGCATGCCGTCACCCAGCGCGGCCAGGGCAGCGGCCTGGGCGCGGCGGGCGGCGCGATTGTCGGCGGCCTGCTGGGCAACCAGATCGGCGGCGGCTCGGGCCGCAAGCTGGCCACCGTGGCCGGTGCGGTCGGCGGCGCCGTGGTCGGCAACCAGGTGGAAGACAATATGAAGTCGACCACCACCTACCAGGTGCGCGTGCGCATGGATGACGGCAAGGTGCGCACCGTCAGCAGCAGCTCGGCCAACTGGCAGGCTGGCGACCATGTAAAAGTCGTCAAGGGACGCCTGCAACGACGCTGATAGTTCGACAACGTACAGATGACGCGGTCGGACGCAGCAATAATGCATCCAGGATTACGGATTATGAGAGGAAAACATCATGCTCTATACGATCGCTGTCGTACTTATCATCTTGTGGCTGCTCGGCCTGGTGACCTCCTACACTGTGGGCGGCTTCATCCATATTTTGCTGGTGGTGGCAGTCATCATGATCCTGCTGCGCCTGATCAGTGGGCGCGGCATTTAGTTAAGCCGGCCAAGCCGGCGTACACTAGCGGGGCGGGAACTGCGGCGCAGGACCCGTCCCGCTTTTTTTCGAGCATATTTAACGAAGGAGAAAGCTCATGCCTCATAAAACCCTTGCTGCCCTGCTGATTGCCGTGCTCGCCACAACCGGCTGTGCGGACATGAGCGCCACCCAGCGCGGCACTGCCACCGGCGCCGGCGTCGGCGCCGGCATCGGCGCCGTGCTTGGCGCCGCGACCGGTCCAGGCGGCGGCAAACGGGCGGCCGGCGGTGCTGCGATTGGCGCGGCAGTCGGCGCCGTGGTCGGCAACGTCTGGTCCAAGCGCATGGAAGCGCAGAAGCAGCAGATGGAACAGGCCACCCAGGGCACTGGCGTGCAAGTCTCGCAAACCGGCGACAACCGCCTGAAGCTGGAAATCCCGAGCGATATTTCGTTCGATACGGGCCGTTCCGACATCAAGCCCGACTTCCGCCCGATCCTGGACCGCTTTGCCACCACGCTCAATGAAAACCCGGCGACCACCGTCAGCATTGTCGGCCACACCGACAGCACCGGCAACGCCAGCGTGAACCAGCCACTGTCGGTCGACCGTGCAGCCCATACGCGCGACTACCTAGCCACGCGCGGCGTATCGCCGACCCGCATCGTGATCGAAGGCCGCGGCGAGCAGGAGCCGATCGCCTCCAACGACGACGCAGCCGGCCGCGCACGCAACCGCCGCGTGGAAATCTTCGTGGCCGAGCCACGCCAGCCGCAAGGCTAAGCAAGCCGCATCGGCCCGGGGCATGGCGCTCCGGGCCGCGCATCCTGCCCCCAAGGAGCCCGCATGAAAATCCAAGCCTTCTTCCTGCTTTGCCTGGCCGCCGCGCCGGCGATGGCGCAGACCTTGAAACCGGGACTGTGGGAGCTGGATAACCGCATTGCCTCGGCCAGTCCCGAAATGATGGCCATCATGGAGGCAGCCCAGCAACAGATGGCCAATATGGCGCCGGAACAGCGCAAGGCCATGGAACAGATGATGGCGCGCCACGGCGTCAACCTGGGACTGGGCGCTAACGGTGGCGTCAAGCTCACCTATTGCCTGACCAAGGACATGGCCGAGAAGCAGGATCTGCCGGCCGGCCAACCCGGCCAGTGCACCACTACCCGCACGCCCGTGCCGGGCGGCCTGAACGTGACCTTCAATTGCACCCGGCCGCCGTCCAGCGGTAATGGCCAGGTGATCTTCAACGGCAATACGGCCTACAGCATGCGCATGAACGTGAACAGTTCAGCGCAGGGCAAGCCGCAAAACATGGTGGTGGAGGGCAGCGGCCGCTGGCTCAGCGCCGACTGCGGCAGCGTGGCGCCGCCGGCGCCCGCTGCACCGCCCAGCAAGCCCGGGCCGGATTTGCAGGCGCCTACTCGCCGCGCTCAATAAAGGCCCAGTACAGCTCGCGGGCCTTGGTGGCGACCGGACCAGCCGGCAGTTCACGGCCGTTATAGCGCACGCAAGGCGTGACCTTGCCGAAGTTGCCGGTGTTGAAGATTTCGCTGGCGCGATCGAGCTCTTCCGGCTTGACGGTACGCTGCTCGACTTCGATGCCGGCTTCGGCCAGCAGCTTGATCACGCGGGCGCGGGTAATGCCGGCCAGGAAGGTGCCGTTCAGGGCCGGCGTCACCACGTTCCCCTCCGGCGTTACGAAGAACAGGTTGGCGGTGGCGAACTCCGCCACATTGCCCTGGCTATCGCACACCACGGCGTTGTCGCAGCCGCGTTCTTTCGCTTCGCGCAGCACGCGGGTCGAATTGGCATACAGCGCGGAGGCCTTGGCATCGGTAGGCGCCATGTCCGGGTCCGGACGGCGCATGGCCGACAGGCAGGCCGAGAAACCTGTGAATGGCGGCACCGGTGCGTCGAACAGGGTCAGCGCGAAGGCGGATTTTTCAGCGACCGGGATCAGCAGGCCATCGGTGGCAAATACCAGCGGGCGGATGTACAGCTCGGCATCGGCAGGGAAGCGTGCCACGCCCTCTTTCACCAGCTCCTCCATTTCATCCACGCTGAGCGGGCATTCCAGGCCCAGGCTGCGCGCCGAGCGAATCACGCGCTCCAGGTGCGGGCGCAAGTCCGGCAGCTTGCCGCGCATGGCGCGCGCGCCGTCGAATACCGAGGAGCCGAGCCAGACGCTGTGGTCCATTGCGCCGAACAGTGGCGCATTGCCTTCCGCCCAGTTTCCATTGAAGTAAGTCAGATACATAGTGTTCCCCGCTGAAAGTTCCAGCTTGGGAATGTAGCACATCAGAAAGCGTGGCGCAGGCCGAAGGTGATGGCGCGGTTGCCCTTGCCGGTTTCGGTCGCGGTGCCGGCGGTATAAGCTGCGTTGTTGCGGTTACGGATATGGGCGAGGGAGGCATGCAGGGCGGTGCGTTTGGACAGCGAATACACCACGCCGACAGCCGCCTGGTCGGCATCCTGGTTGGGGGGGCTGCGATCGTCCTTGTGGATGAAGGAAGCCATGTAGGTGGTGCGGCCGCGGGTGTAGGAAATGCCTGCCAGCATATCGTGGCTGTAGAGCGAGGGCGTGTTCAGCGTCAGCGCGCCATACGGGTTGGCCGGGTCCCACGGCGAGCTGCCGAGGCCGCGATTGATGCCATAGGCCGCGAAGACGGTGGTGGCGCCAAAGTTCAGGTTGGCCGCCACCAGGGTATTGCGGGCGGAAAGGTCGACCGGCTGCGTGGTGCCGACCGCTTCGATCGGATTGCGCTTGCGCTGGTGGGCGATGCGGACATTGAAGATGCCGTTGGCAAAGCCCAGCGTCGCGCCGTATGCCCGGTTGCGCGAGGTGCTGAATTCGGATTCGCCGAAGCTGTAGATGGCGCTGGCATTCCATTGGTGGCCGGACGGCGTGCGGTATTTGACGGCATTGTCATAACGCTTGGTGGTAAAGCCCATCAGGTTGGTAGCGGTACCGGCGAGTCCGCCATGGAAGGGGTCAGCCACCTCGGCCAAGGTTTCGTATTGCAGGTTGTACTGGCGACCGAGCGTCAGCATGCCCCACGTCCCATCGAGCCCGACCCAGGCCTGGCGCCCCAGCAGGCGGCCTTCTTCGGAGCGGCCGGTATCGTTCTCGACGCCGCCTTCCAGCGTGAAGACGGCGGAATTCCCGTTGCTGCCCAACGGTTCGCGCCCCGTGATGCCGATGCGCGAGCCTTCCGCTATGCCGGGGGAAACCTTGCTGCCGGCACAGCCCTCCTTGCAGCCGCGCTCCAGCACCACGCCGGCATCGACCACGCCATAGGGCTGGACGCCTTGTCCCGCCGGCGGTTCCCTGGTCTGCGCCAGCGCCAGTGCGGGCATTGTGAGCAGGATGGCAAGAGCTTTCATGCTTGTCAGCTTAGGGTAAGCACGGTCATGCAATCTGTGCGCACACAAACAAAACTATTCGGAGACCGCGTATGTCCAGCAAGCGTTGCAGCGCCGCCGACGCCATTCGCCTCGTGCGTGATGGCGACATGATCATTGTTCCTACCGGCGCCGGCGAGCCGCCGGCCCTGTTGACCGAACTGTCGGCGCAGCGCCGCAATTTCAAGGGCGTACAGGTGGCGCAAATCCTGGCCATGCGCAAGTACGATTACTTCGACCAGGAAACGGCGCACCACGTGCGGCATTGCGCGCTGTTCTTCGGCGGCGCTTCGCGGCCGGCGGGCCAGGCCGGCTGGGCAGGCTTCATCCCGGCGTATTTCTCTGAAATCCCCTCCTTGATCGAGCACGGGCAGATGCCCGCCGACGTGGTCTTTGCGCTGGCATCGGAAATGGACCAGCACGGCAACTTCTCGCTCAGCCTGGGCGCCGACTACACCATGGCTGCCCTGCAGAAAGCACGTGTCATCGTGCTCGAATCGAATCCCAACGTGCCCTTTGCGCACGGCCAATGCCACATCCATATTTCGCAGGTGACGGCGGTGGTGGAAAGCGATGCGCCGGTGATCGAAGTCGGGCTGCCGAAGATCGGACCGGTGCAGGAGGCGATTGCCGCCCATGTGGCGCCGATGATCGAAGACGGCTCGACCTTGCAGATCGGCTATGGCGGCATTCCCGACGCGGTGGTGATGCAACTGACCAGCAAGCAGGACCTGGGCATCCATACCGAAATGATTGGCGACGGCATCCTCAAGCTGGTGGAGTGCGGCGCCGTGACCAATCGCCGCAAGAGCTTCATGCCCGGGCGCATGGTGGCGACCTTCGCGCTGGGCTCGCGCAAGCTGTACGATTTCATGCACCACAACCCGATGCTGGAAATGCACCCGGTCAGCTTCAGCAACGATCCCTATATCGCCGGGCAGAACGACAAGCTGGTATCGATCAACGCCAGCCTGCAGATCGACCTGCTGGGACAGTGCGGCTCGGAAAGCCTGGCGCACCTGCCCTATTCCGGCACCGGCGGCCAGGTGGACTTTGTGCGGGCAGCCAATCGTTCTCGCGGCGGCAAGTCCTTTATCGTGCTGCCGTCGACCGCCAGGGAAGGCAGCATTTCGCGCATCGTGCCCACCCTGTGCGCCGGGACACATGTGACCACGAGCAAGAACGACATCAACTACGTGGTGACCGAATATGGCGTGGCACAATTGCGCGGCAAGTCGGCCAAGCAACGCGCCGAAGCGCTGATTTCGATTGCGCATCCCGATTTCAGGGGCGAATTGCGGCGTGAAGCAGCCCGGCTGAACTACAGCTGACTATGTTCGGCAGCGAACATTCAACCGTTCGCTGCTGTCTTAGACTGGCCTTCGGAGGTGCCCCATGAAGGCAAGTCGTTGGCTGGCTTTTATCCTCGCGGGCTGGACGCTGCTGGCCTGCGCTTCGTTGCCGGAGGTCGATGCCGACCAGGCCAAGCCACGTGCGGGCACCGTGCCGCAAGTCATCACCGCCAAGGGCAAGCTGCCGCGCCAGACCACCGAACAACTGCTGAAGAAACGCTGGGCCAAGTCCACGCTGGACCTGAAAGCCCAGGCGGCCCTGGAGGAGTCGGCAACCGGGGTGCCGCTTATTGCCGGCAACAAGGTGCAATTGCTGTTCGATGGCCCGCAGACCATGGCGGAGATGATGAAGGCCATTGCGGCAGCCCGCGACCATATCAATTTCGAGACCTATATCTTCGACCAGGATGAACTGGGGATGAAGTTCGCCGACCTGCTGATCCAGAAACAGCGCGAAGGCGTGGTGGTCAATGTGATCTACGACAGTGTCGGCACCATCGGCGTGCCGCAGGAATTCTTTGACCGCATGAAGGAAGGCGGCGTGAAGCTGCTGGCCTTCAACCCGGTAAATCCTGCCAAGGCGCGCGGCAACGGCTGGAAGCTGAATGCGCGCGACCACCGCAAGATGCTGATCGTCGATGGCAAGGTCGGCTTCACGGGCGGGATCAATATCAGCGATACGTACTCGAAGAGTTCACCATTCCGCGGCGGCTCCGGCGGCGTGGGTTCGGGCGCCGGCGGCGGGTCCGGCCCGGGGCGTGAAAAAGGCGAAAATGACGTCGGCTGGCGCGACACGCATGTGCGCATCGAGGGGCCGGCCGTGCAGGCCATGCAGTGGTTGTTCGTGCAAGCCTGGATCGAGCAGGATGCGGACGACTTGCGCGACGCCAAATACTTCAGCCAGGTAGCGCCGGCGGGAGACAAGGTGGTGCGCGTGCTGGGTTCGCGGCCTGAAGGACATTTTGAGATCTACAAGGCGCTGCTGCTGGCGATGCAGGAAGCGAAGAAGTCGATCCATATCACCTGCGCCTATTTTGTGCCGGATGACCAGACCCTGGAGGCGCTGACCGATGCCGCCCGGCGCGGCGTGGATGTGCAGCTTGTGCTGCCCAGCGTGTCGGACAGCGGGCTCGTATTCCACGCAGGGCGGGCGTTCTACCAGCCTTTGCTGGAAGCTGGCGTGAAGATCTATGAGCTCAAGCTGTCGGTGCTGCATGCGAAGACGGTGGTGATTGACGGCGTATGGTCCACTGTCGGCTCAACCAACCTCGACCGGCGCAGCTTCCTCCACAACAGTGAAGTGAATGTGATCGTGATGGGCGATGTGTTCGGCCTCGAGATGGAAAAGGCGTTCAAGGAAGACCTGCACAATTCCCGTGAGATCACGCTGGTGGAGTGGAACAAGCGGCCGATCTCCACGCGTCTGAAGGAGTGGCTTGCCCGCGTATGGGACTACTGGCTCTGAGGTTTGATATGCATTGAAGCTCGCCACCTTGGCGTGCTTTAAGCAGCTGGGCGCCAGATGTCACCCACACGGCAGAAGATATCGGTAGCAGCCAAGGCGAAGCCGCTTCCTTCGCGCCAGCTGTAACGCTCAACCTGGATTTCGTCGTGCTGTACGCGCAGCACGTTGAATGAATTGGTCTCCCCCCGGCTACGGGTGGAGGTGGCAGTGCCGGCCTGCACCACCAGTGCGGCATAGCCGTCTATCTCATAGCGCTCAGAAGTATTGTGAGTGTGGCTGGTATGCAAGTGCCCTGCCAGCAGCAAGTCCACGCCGCAGCGCGCGAACGTTTCCATCGCCATTGGCGCGCGATCCACGATATCGTCATTGTCCTTGTGCGGTGGCAGGTCGAAGGGGTGGTGAGTCACGACAACCCGCGTGACGCTGCGCGGCAGGCGCGAGAAGCGTTGCCGCAAGTATTCGACCTGGCGGCGATTGACGCGGCCATCCTTGAAGGTCAGCGAGCGCGCCGTGTTCAACCCCAGCACGGCAATTTCATCGTCGACGAACTCTGGCGCGAGGTCGCGCGTGATGTAGCGCCGGTATTTGACCAGCGGCTGGAAGAAGCGCGCTGCCACGTTATACAGGGGAATGTCGTGATTTCCCGGCACCACGATCTGCGGCTGGGGCAAGGTGTCGAGGTAGTGCCGTGCCTGGCGGAATTGCGCGCTGCGGGCACGCTGGGTCAGGTCGCCGGAAGCCACCACCACGTCCGGCCGCAAATCCCCGATCAATTCGCGCAAGGGCGCCAGCAAGGCGTTGTCCACGCGGCCGAAATGCAAGTCGGAGATATGGACCAGGGTTCGCATCACTTCTCCAGAGGGCGCGGCACGAGCACCGGCAAGGCTGCCGGGCGGATCCGGTAACGCAAAGGCGGGGCCATGACGGACACCTCGCCATCGGTCGCCACCCGCAAGCGGCGGTGGCGGGTCTCGATCACCATCTCGCCGGCCTGGAATACATGGAACTCGCGCGACTGGCGCAACCGTCCGAACAGCGCGCGCAAGGCCAGTTTCAGCAAGCCGAAACGTGTCGGCCGCTGGGCCACGTAGACGCTCAGCGTGCCGCCATCAATCCGTGCCCGCTCGCCGATGTTGAATCCTTGCATATGGTATTCATTATTGCCGATGAAAACGAAGGGCGTGCGCCGCGCATGGCCTTGTTCACCAAGGGTCAGGCGCACGCTGAGGAAAGGATAACGCTTCAGCGCGGCCAGCGTCGCCCAGCCGAACGCAGTCCACTTGCCGCGCCCGAGGCGGCGCTGCTGCCGCTGGCGATCGCGCACGATGTCCGGGTAGAGCCCAAGGCTCGAGTTGTTCAGGAAGATGCGGCCATTGACCTCCCCGACGTCGACCATTGCCACGTGGCCGGCAGCCAGGTTGGCAATGGCTGCGTCGAGCTGGGGCGGGATGCGCAGGTCGCGCGCAAAATGGTTCAGCGTCCCCATCGGCAGGACGCCGAACATGGCGCCGCTATCGAGCACCACCGAGGCCACGGCATTGACCGTGCCGTCGCCGCCTCCCGCCACCACCACTGGCGCGCCGGCGGCCAATGCTGCCCGGGCGGCCTCCATCAGATGATTGAGGTCGGCGGCCAGCGTGATGTCGGCATCCAGTCCGTGGCTGGCGAAACGCGCGGCCAGCGAATCGCGCCACGGCAGGCCATATCCGAGGCCAGCTCCAGCGTTGATGATGACGGCCATGCGGCTCATCGGCGCTCCCGGTGCCGGCGCAGGCTGGACACCGCCGTGACGCAGATGGCCAACCAGCCAAGCCCCTCCGCCACCGCCGCCAGCACATCGCTCAGGAAATGCACGCCGAGATAGACGCGGCTGAACCCGACCAGCGCCACCATCGCCACTGCGCCAGCAAGCAGCGCCGCGTGCTGGGCCGCGCCGCGGGCACGCGGCCACAGGTAACAGGCCAGCACGCCATAAAACACGGTTGCGGCCAGCGTATGGCCGCTGGGAAAGCTGTAGGTCGGCAAAGTCAGCAGGGGCGCGTCGAAGCTGGGCCGCACGCGCTGGTAGCTGTACTTGAGCAACACGTTCAGCACCATGCCCGGTGGTACGGAGAGCAGCAAGGTCAGCAGCCAGTAATGCGCCTGGCGCCGCCACAGCTGCCAGGCAAACAGCAGCGTCAGGAAGGCAATGCCCGCCACGCTGTGCAGATGACTGACCGCCAGCATCAGCGTAGTCCAGGGCTCGCTGGCGCGAACGTGCAGCCATTGGGAAACGCTGATATCGAGTGCGGCCAGCCGGGCGCCGGGTCCCATCGCAGCGCCGGCAATCGCATCAAACACGGCCGCGGCGCTGAGCAACAGGAGCAGGCCGGCCACCAGATGCAGGGGAAGTCGGATCGTATCTCTCATACAACGCTTAATAAAAAAACCTGATATTTCATCCAGTACTGTTGATTCATACAGTATTTGTGTTATTCTAATCACTCGTTAAACACATCACAGCAAAAGGAATTCGTCATGACCACTATGCACAGCACCTTCGGCTCCCGCTTTGGCCTGGAATATGCCCCTATGTCTTTCCTGGTTCGCTTCGGCAAACGCGAAGTGCTGGTGTGCCGCGACTTCCGCAAGCGCTTCTACGCTGTGAACCCGATCATCGAATGCGACACCGGCGTACAGCCTGGCCACCTGGAAGTACTGCTGTTCAGCCGTTGGCTGCTGATCTTCTCCAAGGCCCACTAAGCTTCAGTCTCGCATAGCTGTTCATACCGAGCGCGCAAATAGTCGCGCAAACGAATCACGACGGGCGTGACCTGCGAGCGATGCATGCAAACCAGCTGTAATGGCACCTCTTCACCCATTACATCTGGTAGCAGCATGCGCAAGCGACCGGCCTTGAGGTCGGCGGTCACGTCCAGCCGTGATTTATAGGCAATCCCCAGTCCCGCTACCGCCCAGCGGCGCACCAGGTCGGCATCATCGCTGCTGCGGTTGCCCCTGACCTGCACGACTTTGCCCTGGGCGGGGAAGGCCCAGCGGTCATACAGCACATCATCCAAAGCAAAGCGCAAGCAATTGTGCCGCGCCAACTCATCCAGGTTGGCCGGGGCGCCGTGCCGGCGCAGGTAGTCCGGCGAGGCCACCAGGGTGCGTCGATTTCCTGGCGCAACAGGCATGGCAACCAGACTTGAATCATCGAGCTTGCCATAACGCAGGGCCAGGTCTACCGGCTGGCGATACATATCGGCAACCCGGTCGCTGACGTACAACTGCAGGCTGATGGCCGGATATTCGGCCTGGAAAGCGTCCAGCCAGGGCAGCAGCACGTTACGGCCCACATCGGACGGCATCGAAATTTTCAATAAGCCCGCCAGCTCCTGCTGGCCTTGCCTGATCGCCTCATGTCCTTCGCGCAACTGGCGTACCGCTTCGCGCGCGTGCCCCAGGTAATGCTCGCCTTCCGCCGTCAGGCGCAGCGAACGCGTGGTGCGGGCAAACAGCCGCAGTTGCAGTTCGTCTTCCAGCCGCTTCAAGGCTGCGCTGGCCAGGGCCGGCGAGATGTCGAGCGAACGCGCCGCCGCTGACAGGCTGCCGCGGTCGGCCGTGCTGACGAAGACTTCCAGATCGTCGAGGCGCAGCATTTTCAGCATTCCTTTGAAAGTGTTTCCATAATTTTAGTCTTTTTCGCGAAGCCGTGATGATCGAAGATAGCGACATCACCACTTTTGACGAAGGACATCACAATGAAAGCTGTTGCCTACCGCGCCTCCCTGCCCATTGACCACGCCGAAGCGCTGGTCGACATCGAATTGCCGGCACCGGTTGCCAGCGGGCGCGACCTGCTGGTCGAAATCAAGGCCGTTTCCGTCAACCCAGTCGATACCAAGATTCGGCGCAACGTCGCTCCCGCCGAAGGAGAACACAAGGTGCTCGGTTGGGACGCCACCGGCATCGTGCGCGCGGTCGGCCCGGAGGCGACGCTGTTCAAGCCGGGTGATGAAGTGTGGTACGCCGGCGCTCTGGGCCGCTCGGGCACGAACGCCGAACTGCACCTGGTTGACGAACGCATCGTCGGCCATAAGCCTTCCAGGCTTGGCTTCGCCGAAGCGGCTGCCCTGCCCCTGACCGCCATCACCGCCTGGGAATTGCTGTTCGACCGCCTTGGCGCCAGCCGCGACAAGGCGCGCGAAGCCGGCAAGTCCCTGCTGGTGACGGGCGCCGCCGGAGGCGTCGGCTCCATCCTGGTCCAGCTTGCACGCCAGTTGACGGGACTGACCGTGATCGGTACCGCTTCGCGCGCTGAAACTGCAGACTGGGTCAAGTCGCTTGGCGCGCACCACGTTATCGACCACAGCAAGCCGTTGGATGAAGAAATCGGTCGCCTCGGCCTGCCGCCCGTCCACTACATCGCCAGCCTGAACGAGAGCGAACGCCATTTCGCCGCGCTGGCCGAACTGGTGGCACCGCAAGGCAAGTTGGCCCTGATCGACGATCCTGCGCATATCGACGTGCGCCTGCTGAAACGCAAGAGCGTATCGTTGCATTGGGAGTTCATGTTCACGCGCTCAATGTTCGAGACCGACGACATGGCGCAACAGCATGCGCTGTTGAACGACGTGTCGCGCCTGGTCGATAGCGGCGTGCTGAAAACCACGCTGGGCGAGCGCTTCGGCGCCATCAACGCAGCCAACCTGAAACGCGCACACGCCCTGCTCGAAAGCAATCGCGCGCGCGGCAAGATCGTGCTGGAAGGGTTTTAAGCTTCAGCGGCGGCACGCGCGGCATGCGCTGCCGCGCTCGCCTCGCCGGCCTGTTCGATCGCGTGCAGTTGCTGGCGGATTGCCAGCGCGCGGCGATCATGCGCATCGACCAGGTCAATTAAGGATTGCGAAAGCCGGCACGCCTCCCTGACCGTGGCATCGAAGCGGTCGCGGCCCCGCGTCAGCATGGCCGACTGGTAACCGACTACGCTGAACATTTCGCAGATATCCAAGCACAGGTCACGCAGGGTGCGCATGGAAGCGCAAGCGCCTTCGATGTCGGCGCGCATCTTGCGGTCAAGGTCGATGAACTCGGTACGCGCGTATTCATGGGCCGATAGTTGCGACACCGTGCCTTGCCAGCGCTGGATGCGGCGGCTGATGCGATTGATGTTGGCATTTTTCTGGTGCAGCATCAACGCGTATTGCCAGGCCAGCAGGGCCAGCGGCAGGCAGGCCAGGAAGCTTGGCAAGCCCACGCCCCGCATTGTGGCTTCCATTTTTTTGCAGCGGCGCAGGAGCGCACCGAGATTGCTGCCAAGGGATTGGTTGCGCATGGCCGTCCTCCCGACGATCCGCCGTGCAAAGGCATGGCGCGACAAGCCAAGTATAGGCAGCACTGGGCCGGCGGGAATATACCCCGGCTTGACGCAGATTAAAGGTGCAGCGATTAAGCGCCGTTGAGCCAGGTTTGCTCGTGGGCGCGTTCACGGCGGCGGCGCTCGGCCGGAGAGTCGAAGTCGCGCAAGAACTGGATGTGCTTGCGTTCCAGCGCCAGCATCTCGCGCTCGATCGCGTCGATTTCAGCGCGGTCCGCCGAATGGTTCATGTAGTTGGCGCGTTCGCGCTGGATCCGTTCCTGCTCGTCCTTGATGGTCTGCAGGCGCCCCTCGCAACGCTGCACGGTGCGGCGCAGCTTTTCCGGCGTCAGGCCCTGGTCGCGCAAGTCGGTCTGCACTGCCAGGTCGCCGCGCACGGCGTTGGTACGCTTCTGCAGTTCGGCGATTTCCGCGTTGACCTCGTCGATGGCCTGGGCGTCCTTGGCCGCGTAGGCGTTGCGGCGGCGCTCCCCCAGCAGGGCCATTTCCGCTTCCAGCACTTCGTACTCGTCGCGGAAGGGGCGTTCGAAATTGCCCAGTTGGGCGCGGCAGGACTCGAGCTGCTTTTCCAGCGCCACCACTTCCAGCTGCAGTTTGGCGACCGGCATGTCGAACCGGCGCTGGGCGCGCTCCTCCATCGCCTTGTTGGCGGCCAGCAGGCGCGCCTCGTAGCGCACGGTTGAAAACTTCTTGCGTGCCTCTTCCTCATGGGCGGCACGCAGCCTGCGCTCGTAGGCGCGATAGGCTGCGGGCATGCGCAGCTTGCGATACCAGTTACGAATCCAATTCCACATAGGCAGGAATATAGCCTAGCCTGCGCCTTGTGTCATGCCTGCCAGGGCCGGGGCCAGCAAGGATGCGACAGGAATGGCGTTGCTGCTGTGCGGGACGGTGTCGCAGCTGGCAGTGCGGGCCACGCCGGAGGCTTGCAGATCTTCATAGGCGCTGCCTGCGAACAGGGGGTGGACCGCGACGCATACGGGAGGCGGCAGGCCGGCCCGACGCACGTGGCCCACGGCGGCAATCATCGTGCGGGCAGTGGATGCGATATCGTCAACGATGACGGGGGTGTGGTGCAGCCAGCGTTCGGTGTCCGGCACCGATACCTCCACGTCGTGGTCGCCGCGACGCACTTTTTCCAGCACGATGAAGGGGCAACCGGCGCCGCGCGCCACTTCGGAGGCCCATTGTTCGCTTTCCGAATCCGGCCCGATCACCAGCGGCTGCGGCACATTGGCCGCGATCCATTGCGAGATGGCAGGCGCGGCGCGCACCACGCGGGTCGGGATCGTGTAGATCTCGGCCAGGTCATGGTGGCGGTGCAAGTGCGGATCGATGGTCAC
Organism: Pseudoduganella sp. R-43; assembly: GCF_049913255.1. NCBI lineage: Bacteria > Pseudomonadati > Pseudomonadota > Betaproteobacteria > Burkholderiales > Oxalobacteraceae > Pseudoduganella > Pseudoduganella sp. R-43. The sequence continues at coordinate 2,609,824 of NZ_CP183988.1, read as the reverse complement.
CATCCAATGGAACACGCCCGACACCAGCCGCGCAAAATGGGCAGAGGTGATGCCTTCGCCGGGGTTGAAGATGGCGTCGTGGCGCATATAGGCCAGGTATGGCGCCACCAGTCCTACGCTGGCCGCGCCCAGGTCGCGCGCGATGCTGGCGGCGAAATACAGGGGCATGAAACGATCATCCGGCCGGTCCAGGGTGCACACCAAGACCACCTGGCGGCCTTTCACTTCCGAGTGGTAGCGCACGTAGGATTCGCCGTCCGGGAAGCGCCGCACCTGCAAACTCCCCTGCTCCCAACCCAGCAACGCCGACAGTTGCGCTGTCATTGCCTCATTGCCGGGCAGTGCGAACAGGATAGGCTTCATGGCGATTCCCCTCTAAGTAGTGACTTTTATTCTAGCCCCCAGGCCGCGATTTGTGCAATTCAAGCATTATTTTTGACAACTCGTCGCAATCTTCCGGTAGCTAGCTGTGGCAGCCGTCAGAATCGCCACCGTTATCAAACTGGAGACATTCATGCCCTTGACTCGTTTCACCCTGCCTGTGCTGGCAATCGCGCTGGCCAGCGCCCAGGCCCATGCCGAAGCCGTGCTGCAGAACTTTGCAGGCCATAAGATCGAAGTCCTGAAAATCGCCAAGCCAGGAGCGCCGTCCACCGTGGTCTTCGAGAACGGTTCGCGCATCACCCTTGATAAATGGGACAAGGTAATTGCGGAAGTGGCCAAGGAATCGACGGTGTTTGCCTACAACCGCCCCGGATACGGAAAGAGCGACAAGCCTTCCACCCCGCGCGACGGCAAGACCGTGGTCGAGGAGTTGCGCCAGCTGCTGCGCCAGCAAGGCTTGCAGCCGCCCTATACCCTGGTCGGTCATTCCCTTGGCGGCCTGTACATGCAGATGTATGCGCGCGCCTACCCGCAGGAAGTCCAGGGGGTGGTGCTGGTCGACTCGGTCTACCCCGGCATCATCAAGAAGCCGGAAGAATTTCCCTTCATGACGCGCGTGGCCAAGTACGTGTTCCTGAACGCGGCGATGGAGGCGGAAGTCGACCAGATCAACAGCACCGGCCAGGCCATGCTGGCGATGCCGTGGAATGACGATATTCCGGTCGTGCGCCTGTTTAACGTGCCCAAATCGGCCGGCGCCGTGGCGGTGGACCTAGGTACCGTCAACGACGACGAACAGACTCGCAACATGGTCAAGAACATGTATCCGAAAGCCTGCAAGGTGATCGTGGATTCCGACCACCAGATGCAGCAGGCCAATCCCGAGGTCGTGGTCAGCGCGATCCGCGACGTGATCGGCGCCCACGACGGCAAGCGTCAGCCAGCCTTGCGCTGCAGCTGATCGGGTTCGGTAGCAGGACGCGCTTCTTCATGGTGGAAAGGCGCGTACCACGTCACGATGAAGGATGGTACGGTCGCCGCCATCACCAGCCAGAAGTAACTGACGTAGCCCAGTGCTTCCTGCAGGTGGCCGCTGACCATGCCGGTCAACATGCCGCACATCCCCATCAGGCCAGTGCCGAAGGCGTAATGGGTCGTGGTGTATTTGCCAGGCGCCAGTTGCTGCATCAGGTAGATCATGAAGCCCACCGAGCCAAAGCCGAAGGAGAATTTCTCGATCACCACACCGGCGCCAATTACCCACAGGTTGGACGGCTGGTAGATCGCCATCAGCAGGAAGGTGGCAATCGGGATGTTCAGTACGCAGCACAGCGTGAACAACACCGGTTTCAGGCCGCGCTTCGCCACGTACCAGCCGCCAATCAGGGAGCCCGCCAGCACGGCCAGCAAGCCGTATGTGCCGTAGACGATGCCCAGCAACTCATTCGACATGCCCAGGCCGCCCTTGCCCACCGGATCGACCATGAAGAAGGGGCCGATTTTTTCCAGCAGGCCGATCGAGACTCGGTACAGCAGCGCGAAGGCTACCATCATCCACACGCCGCGTTTTTCGAAGAAGGTCTTGAACGCGTCGCGCAGGATGAAGGCAGCCTGGCCCAGGCTTTCCGGCGTATCGGCGGCACGGGCGCCATCCGGCATAGCGCGCCAGTGCCATGCCGTAATTGCCAGCAACAGGATCGCCACGGCCACGAAGACGATGCGCCAAGCGCCCAGCCAATCCATGCCGTAGTCCGAATGCAGGCGGCCGCTCAGGTAAACCAGCACGCCGGAGGCCACCACCGGGCCGATATTCCAGCTCAGGCTTTGCACGCCGCAGTAAAGCGACTGGCTGCGCGAGCTTAACGAAGTGACGTACACGCCATCGCTGGCAATGTCCATGGTGGCGCCGATGAAGGACATGATCCAGAACAGCACCATCATCAGGGCCATCGAACCCGGCATGCCCATCACCAGGGCTACCGCACCGAAGCCCAGGCCAAGCAGCAACTGTGTGACCAGCACGAAGAACCTCTTGGTGCGGTACATTTCCACTACTGGCGCGAACAGGGGCTTGATGGTGTAGGCCAGGATCAGCATGCTCGAATACTGCGCGGCACGGCCATTGTCCATGCCCAGGTTCTTGAACATGATGGACGTGACGCTGGTCAGCATCATGTACCCCATCGCCATCGCGAAGTAGCCGGTGGGGACCCACTGCAGCGGCGATCGGTTCATGAACGCTGTACCTTGATCAATTCACGATACCAGTGCGCACTGTCTTTCAGCGTGCGCTTTTGCGTGGCGTAATCGACGTGGACGATGCCAAAGCGCTTGGCGTAGCCGGAATCCCATTCGAAGTTGTCCAGCAGGCTCCACATGAAGTAGCCTTGCACGTCGACGCCCTGCTCCATTGCGCTGGCCAGCGCATCGAGGTGGCGCGTGACGAAGGAAATGCGCTCCTCATCGTGCTCCGGCGTACTGCTGGCCATGCCGTTCTCGGTGATGTAAATCGGTGGCAGCTCGTACTCGCCCTTCAGCTTGAGCAGCAGTTCGGTCAGGCCTTGCGGGTAGATCTCCCAGCCCATGTCGGTGCGGCCGTTTTCCAGCGGCGGCGTACGCGGCGGGTCTTCGGCGCTGCAGAAGGCGCGGAAGTAGTAATTCACGCCGAGGAAGTCGATCGGCTGGTGGATGACGGCCATGTCGCCCGGCTCAACCAGCGGCGCGTTCGCGCCGTGCTTGCGCAGCGCCAGTTCCGGATAGCGGCCTTTGAAAATTGGGTCCATGAACCATTGTACCGAACGCGCATACTCGAACTCCGCCAGTTCGCGGTCGGCGTCGCTGTCTGTGGCAGGATCAGCGGTCCACTGGTTCAGCACGATGCCCAATTTTGCCTTCGAGCCGACGGCGCGCATGGCGTTCATAGCCAGGCCGTGCGACAACAGCAAGTGGTGCGAAACCTGTATGGCCGCCTTGGCGTCGCGCACGCCAGGCGCGAACTGTCCGTTGCCGTAGCCCAGGTTGGCTGTGCACCACGGCTCGTTGTGGGTGGCGATGCTGGCCACACGATCGCCAAAGCGGCGCGCCACTTCGGCAGCGTAGGCCGCAAAATGGTAGCAGGTATCGCGATTGAGCCAGCCGCCCTCTTCCTGCAAGGCTTGCGGCAAGTCCCAGTGGTACAGCGTGATGTATGCCTGCTTGCCCTTTTCGTGCAGGGCTGTAATCAGGCGGTCGTAGAAAGCGAAACCGGCTTCATTCCAGGCGCCCTTGCCGTCCGGCTGGACGCGCGACCAGGCGATCGAGAAGCGGTAGGCATCGACACCGAGCCAGTCGATGATGTCGACGTCCTCGCGGTAGCGATGATAGTGATCGCAGGCGACGCTGCCGTCGCTGCCGTCCTTGATCTTGCCGGGCGTATTGCAGAAAACGTCCCAGATAGAGAGGCCTTTGCCGTCCTCCTGGTTGGCGCCTTCAATCTGGAAGGCGCTGGTGGCTACGCCCCAGAGAAATTCGGGCGGCAGGCGTTTATCTTTCATTTCTTGATTCACAGGTTAAGGCTTAGGGATGGCCTGCCCCGAGGGACGAGGCAGGCCGCGTTGCAACGGGCTTAGAATTCGATGCCCGCATTCACACCGATGGTGCGCGGAGGCAGGTACTGCGCCACCCACACATTGGCGCCGTTCATGGCGCTGGTCTTGATGCGCTTGTCGCCCACATTGCGCACGAAGGCGTCCACCCAAAACTGCTTCGGTCCCTGGTAGCGCAGGCCGAGGTCGAACTTGGTGTAGGCAGCTTGCTGGTCTTCCGGGCCCAGGTTGAAGATCGACAGTTCGGACTTGGTTTCGTAGTGTGCCGAAACGCGTGGGATCAGGGTGTCGCCATTCGCCATGCGGAAGGTGTGCTGGTAGTTCAGGTGGGCCGAGAACTTTGGCGCGTGCGGCATGATGTTGCCGGTGACGTTCAGGCAGTTCGAGTTCAGGTCCGGGCAGAACGGCAGCGCGTAGTCGTTGGAGCCGGCGATCAGGAAGCCCAGCTTGGTGTGGGTGTAAGCCAGGGCCAGCGCCAGCTTGTCATCCGGCGACAGCTTGGCCTGGATTTCCGATTCGAAGCCCCACACTTTCGCGCCGTCCACATTGCTGGTGACGAAGGTGTGCGAACCGTCCGGATTGGTGACCGGGGAGCTGAACTGGAAATCCTTGAAGTCCTCGTAGTACAGCGCGTTGTTGATGCGCAATGCGCCGCCCAGGAAGGAGCTCTTGCTGCCGATCTCGTAGTTGGTCAGGGTCTCCGGGTCGTACGTACGGCCGCCGTCCTGCAGGCCGCCCGCCTTGTAGCCGGTGGCGACGCTGGCGTACAGCATGTGGTTCTTATCGACGTCGTAGCTCAGGCGCGCCAGGCCGGTGGTCTTGCTGCCTTTGTAGCGGCCATCGTTGGACGGCACGCTCGGGTTGTAGCCCTGGCCCGGCTTGGTCGGGTCGATGCTTGGGCTCAGAGGAACCTGCGGTGCGTTCGGGTCAGAATTCCAGGTATAGCCGTTGCCGCCTTCATTGGTGCGCTTGTCCGAGGTGTAACGCAGGCCGCCGGTCAGGTGCATGCTGCCGACGTTCCAGGTCGCCTGGCCGAAGACAGCGCGCGAATCCACGGTTTCCTTCGGCTGGATGAAGGAACCTTGCCATGCCACGCTGCCTTGCTGGGTACCGTGCATGATCGGGATGTCGAAGCGGATGCCGTTGTCTTCCGCCGCGTAGTAGGCGCCCAGTTGCCAGTCCACTTCCTTCTGGCCGACCGACTGCAGTTGCAGCTCGTGGCTATTGCTGCTGTATTTCGACCAGACCGTGTTATTGGCCTGGAAGTCGCCGCCGGTGGTGAAGCTGGTCGGCAGTACGCGGCCGCCGTCCTGGTCGTAAGTCGACGAGCCGGAGAACTTGGAATGGCCGGCGATGTAGGTCAGCGCCATGTCCGGGCTCACCGCATATTCGAGACGGCTGCGGAAGGTGTTCACGTTACGGTGCAGGAACGGCGCGGTGTCGATCAGTGCCGACCACTCGTCCTGGCCGGCGCGCGGAGTCTGCATCAGGTTCATGTTCGGGGTACCACGGTCCTGGAAGCGCTCGTAGGAGATGTTCCACTTCAGGCGATCGGTCGGCTGGTACAGCCAGCTCACACGTACGCCGCTCTGGTTCTGCGCGTTGTAGCGCGGGCCGTTGACGACGTACTGGTTCGGGTTGATCGGCTGGAATTTGGCCGGGTCGCCGCCGCCAGCCAGGTAGGCCGCACGCTGGTCGGCCAGCGAAATGTTCGGGAAGGTCTGGTACTTGACGTAGCCGTCGTGCTGCTCGTGGATCACGGCCACGCGCAGGGCGGAGTTGTCGCCGGTCGGCACGTTCAACGCCGCACGGGCGCCCAGGCGGGCGTAATCGCCGATGCCGCCGGAAACGCTGCCCGAGAACTCCTTCAGCTTGGGCTTGACGGTCTGCATATTGACTGCGCCGACGGTGGAATTGCGGCCCCACAGCGTGCCTTGCGGGCCACGCAGGACTTCAATCGCTTCCACGTCGAACAGCAGCGCGGTAGCCCCTTCCGGACGAGGCGAGTAGATGCCGTCGACGAAGAAGGCTACTTCCGGATCGGCGTATTCAGTCTTGGCGGAGTCGTTACCGATACCGCGCATGGTCATCGTGATGACGCCGTGGTCGCCCTGGCCGGTGGCCTGGAAACTTGGCACCAGGTTGGTCACGTCCTGGATGGTTTGCACGTGTGCGTCTTCGAGTGCCGCTGCATCCAGGGCGGTAACAGCCACAGGGGTCTTTTGAAGGGAGGTGGTGCGCTTGGTCGCCGTGATCAGAACCTCTGGCACGACGGCGGATTCGGTGTTGGCCGCAGGGGCGGCTTGCTGCGCCGAGGCGCTGACGGACGAGACCAGGGCCAGCACCCCGACCTGGATTGCAGAAAACTTCATGTTGTCTCCGGTAGTTGTTGTGAAAACGATTTCTTATTTCTTGAAAACGTTTTCATGGTACATTTTCAAAAAATAAAAAGTCAACAAAAATTTTTAAGGAGACGACAAAAATGGGAACGATCCCAACCACGCGGATACTGATCGTTGGCGGCGGCAGCGCAGGCTGGCTGTGCGCCGCTTACCTGGCCAAGATGTTCGGCGACAGCAAGCAAATCACTCTGGTGGAAGCGCCCGAAATCGGCGCCATCGGCGTGGGCGAAGGCAGCTTCCCCTCCCTGCGCGCCACGCTCGCGGCGATCGGCATTCCGGAGGCGGAATTCATTCGCGAATCGAGTGCCACCTTCAAGCAAGGCATCACCTTCCAGAACTGGCTGCACGGCGAAGAGCACTACTTCCATCCCTTCTCCATGCCGAGCCAGCGGCCGGGCGCGCCGGAGCTCTTGCCTTACTGGCTGCAAGGCTTGGCCGGCAACAAGCCGTTTGCCGAAGCAGTCACCATGCAGAAGCGCGTGGTAGATGCGCAACGCGCGCCGAAACGTCCCGGCGACAGCGACTACAACGGCCCGATGAACTACGCCTACCATTTCGACGCCGCGCGCTTTGCCGGCCTGCTGGCAAAGCATGCGCGCAAACTCGGCGTGCGCCACGTGCAGGATCATGTCGAAGGCGTACAGCTCGACCTGGATGGCGCCATCGCCAGCGTCGACACCCGCGAACACGGCGCGCTCATGGCCGACCTCTATATCGACTGCTCCGGCTTCCGCGCCCTGTTGATCGGCGGCGCACTTGGCGCGCCGTTCCACAGCGTGAGCGATATCCTGCTATGCGATACCGCGCTGGCCGTGCAAGTGCCGCATCCGGCGCCCGATACGCCGATCGCCTCCGCCACCATCTCCACCGCGCACGAGGCGGGATGGACCTGGGACATAGGACTGCAGGAACGGCGCGGCATCGGCTACGTCTACTCCAGCCGCCACACCAGCGACGAGCGCGCCGAACAGGTGCTGCGCGCCTACGCCGGCCCAGCCGCCGAAGGCCTGAACGTGCGCAAGATCCCCATGCGCGTGGGCTACCGCGAACAGCATTGGATCAAAAACTGCGTGGCGATCGGCCTGGCTGGCGGCTTCCTCGAACCGCTGGAGGCATCCGGCATCGGCCTGGTCGAAACCGCGGTGCACATGCTGGGCGCCCTGTTCCCGCATAACGGCGAAATGGCGCCGGTGGCGCGCCACTTCAACCAGTTCATGGGCGAGCGCTATGCCCGCATCGTCGACTTCATCAAGCTGCACTATTGCCTGAGCAAACGCCGCGAACAATTCTGGATCGACAATTGCGACCCCGCCACCTGGACCGACAGCTTGCGCGACAAGCTGGCCATGTGGCGCTGCCGCCCGCCGCAACGCATGGATTTCCTGACCGATTTCGAGATGTACCCGCCCACCAGCTGGCAATACGTCTTGTATGGAATGGACTTCCCGAAAGCCATGCCTCCCCTGCCCGGTCTTGAACCGCTGGCAGAAGCCGCGCGCCAGGAATTCGCCAATATCGCTGCAGTGTCGGCACGGGCAGTGGCGGACCTGCCCGACCATCGCGCCTTCGTAGACCTGCTATGCCGGCATGAAAACGCTTTCAGAAACGATTTTCATACTATTCGTGCAACAGTAATTCATTAAGTCGAAGTTGCCGCTGTGTTCTATGGTAATCTCCATTTGAAAAGCTTTTCAGAATGAGAAATCCTTTGAACGACCACTCCACTGCTCCATCGCCCGCCACGCTGACCGACGTCGCCCGCCGCGCAGGCGTTTCCCCCAGCACCGTATCGCGTATCTTGAACGGCACCGCCAAGGTCGCCGACGATAAACGGCAAGCCGTGCTGGCCGCGATCCGCGAACTGAATTTTGCACCCAACCAGATGGCGCAAAGCCTGAAGCACGGACGCACGATGACGATCGGGATCGTGGTGCAGGATATCGCCTCACCCTTCTTCGACGAGATCCTGCACGGTGTGGACGATGGCCTGAAAGGCACCGGCTACGCCTCGGTAATCGTCAGCGGCCACTGGAACGCCGACGAAGAAGCGGAGCGCATCCGCCTGCTGCTGGCGCGCAAAGTGGACGGGATCATCCTGCTGACCGGCCGCATGACCGACGCAGCGGTGCTGGGCTTCGCCGCCCAGCGCCCTATCGTCTCGCTGGGCCGCGTATTGCGCACCAACCGCGCAATCGGCTTCGCGCTCGATAATGAACACGGCGCCTGGCTGGCCGTACGCCACCTGATCGAAATGGGCCATCGCCGCATTGCCCACCTGGCCGGGCCGGGCGAGAACCGCGACTCGGTCGAGCGCCTGGCCGGCTACAAACGCGCGCTGAAAGAAGCCGACATCGATTTCGATCCGGCGCTGGTGGTGGAAGGCGACCTGCAGGAGGCCGGCGGCCTGTTGGCCATGAATCGACTGTTCGACGGCGGCCATCCCTTTACCGCCGTCTTCGCGGTGAATGACCAGACGGCTTACGGCGCGCGGCTTTTCCTGTATCGCAAAGGCATTCGCGTACCTGACGACATCTCGCTGGTCGGCTTCGACGATTTGCCCGGCTCCTCCTACACCACGCCGCCGCTGACCACCATCCGCCAGCCGCTGTACGTGATCGGACAGACGGCCGTGCAATCGATGCTCGGCCTCATCAACAGCGAGGAAGTGGAAGGCACCATCCCACCGGTGGAGCTGGTGGTGCGCGAAACCACCCGGCGCATCCGCTAAGGCTTACGGCAGGCGGCGCACCACATCGCCGCTATCGACCTGGCCTTGCTTGACCTTGAGCCAGTTCTTGCCTGTCAGGCGTTCGAAGGTATTGAACGGCGATGGCAGCGCATCGGCATCGAAGCCCGGCGCGTTTTTCAGGTCATAGTGCAGGTGAACCAGGAAGGCATCGCCGGAAAAGCCCATTTCTCCGACCTTCTGGCCAGCCTTCACGATATCACCGGCCTTGACCGCCACACTGCCCTGCTTCATATGGGCCAGCAAGCTGATTTCGCCGTTGCCATGTTCGATCTCCACGTGGTTGCCCCACATGATGCTCGGATCAGCGATGAACTGCTCCTTGCCAAACGACGGCCCCTTGCCTTTGGCATTGTCCGGGATTGTGCCGACGGCGCGGATTACCTTCCCGCCAGCCGGTGCCAGGATCGGTTTGCCCCAGCCATACCAATCGTCATTGCGCGATCCATCGCCCTTGAACATGCGCCCCTGGTCATCGGTGGCCACGAAGTCATAGCTGTAACGCATGAAGTTGCGCTTCCATTTCAGCGCCTGCGCCATAGGGTCCAGCAACGGCAGGCGGCGATGGTGGCCGTAAAAATCGTGTCCGTCATGTACCAGGACCGGCCCGGCAACGGGCAGTTGCAGCTGCGCTTTCGGCTTGTAGGAAGTTGGCGCTACCGGGATTTCGACCGTGTATTTGGTATCGTCGCCTACGTCGAACTTGAAGGTATAGCGCAGGCGCGACAAATCGAGCTCCTGAGGGAATGCATACAGGGGATTGAAGACCAGCTCCGACTTGCCCGGCTCAATAAAACGGTTCGGCACCACCAGCACGCTGCGGCCATTGGCGCCTACGCGATACTGCGCCACCAGCTTGCCGGCGTCGCCCAGCACGGATACTTCGACTTCGCTCAATTCAACCTTATCCTGGCTGTCATTCTTGATCAGGAAGTCTATGTTCAGCAATTGCTGGCCTTTGCCCTGCTCGATCAGCGGCTTTGAAGGCGCCACGCTCACCTCGATCGGAGCGGCCATGGCAGCACCCAAGGTCAAGGTCATTGCGGCAAAAGCGATGGCATGCAGTTTCATTCGGTCCCCCAGGGTTTTAATCGTGGGCCGACCATACCGGCGCAGGCATCCCGGCGCGGGAATTTGCGACGAACTGCACGATTCTTGGCGCGATCCGCTCCGGGAATGTATAATCCAGCCCTCCGGAAGCGTGGCCGAGTGGTTGAAGGCAGCAGTCTTGAAAACTGCCGACGGTTAATCCCGTTCGTGAGTTCGAATCTCACCGCTTCCGCCAACGTGCTTTGGGACTTGGTCGCGTGACTTTGATCCTGATGTGCAGTAGTAGTGCAGTAGTAGAAGTACCTAGTGTGGATGGGGCCGGAATCGAAACCTTACCAACTACCTAGGAGCAGCAAATGATTAAGATTAAGTCGTTGTTTCAGCGTAACTACGACGGAAATCGTCAAGTTCGAAACGAAGTCGTGCCGGGATCCGAATGGGTCACCGAAGGTACCGGCTACGCAACCCGTAAATGGGATGGCTTGGCTGTGCGGTTGAAAGATGGCGTGATCTTTGTACGCTACGACGCGAAAACAGGACGCACCCCTCCCGCCGGCTTTGAGCCTGCTCAACCACAACCCGATCCTGAAACCGGTCACTGGCCGGGCTGGGTCAAGGTGGAAGGCAAGAACTTGAAGAGGATCATGGCGGCCGTAAAAGAAGGCCTGCCTGATGGGACGTACGAATTCTGCGGTCCTACGGTCGGCACCCGCCATGGCGCAAATCCTGAACGGTTATCTGAACACCTGCTGGTACCTCACGGCAAAGATGTACTTGTTGATTGCCCTCGTGATTTCGATGGCCTGAAGTCTTACTTGACCAAGAATGTGATGGAAGGTGTGGTTTGGTACCACCCGGATGGTCGCATGGTGAAGATCAAGGCTGCTGACTTCGGAATTGTGAGGTAAGCCTGACTGATGGGTTGGTGGTAATAGATTACCATCAACCCAATTTTTTTGACCACGATCTACCATGACCGCATCCCGCCGCTACAACAAACGCCAACTCAAGAAAAAACACCTCGGTGAGTTCCAGGAACTCGGCTTCCTCGTGGAAGCACAAATCGTGGGCCAATTGTCCATGGCCGAACACAATGCGCTGATCCATCAATTCCTCGACGAAGCAATCGAGCCAAACGGCCTCGCTTTTGGCGGCGGCTACAACGATGATTTCGGTGGCATTGTGGTTTCGAACAAAGCCTACGGCAAGGTTGAAGAACACCATCGCACCCTGGTTCAGGAATGGCTTGCCAAGCAGAGCAAGCTGACCGACGTCAAAGTCGGCGAACTGCGCGATGCGTGGTACGGCTGGGGTTAAGCAGTAAGCGTCACACCAGTTGAGGGCAGCCAAATGGCTGCCTTTTTCATGTCAAGCTCTTTGCAACCGCTGATGTTCAGCTACAGTCATGATCTGCCCTCCTCTCCGGAAATTGCATATTTGACACAATATATGCCGGTTGGGAATGCGTAACAACAGTTATGAGATTTCTTTTGGCGTCTTGTTAATTGCAGATTACAGGCAACGACGTTCCGCAACTTGGGACACTTCATTAAGTCCGCGACTTCGCAATACTCCCGCAGCGCATGATTATTCGATTGCGTTGCCGTAATCGAGTGATTACAATGAATGTAATCGAATGATTACACGAGTTGCCTATGAAGGCTATCAAAAGCACGCAAAAGTATCGGGACTGGATGGCCAGCATCAAGGATGTCAAGACAGCGGCGATCGTTGCGTCCAACGTCGAGAAGTTGGAAAGGGGTCTCGGCGACGTCGCACCGGTTGGAGAAGAGGTCAGTGAGATTAGGGTCGACCATGGGCCTGGGTATCGGGTCTACTTCGGCGAGCTCGCCGGCCAAGTAATCATTCTGCTCGCAGGCGGCACAAAAAAAGGGCAACAAGCCGACATTGATGACGCAAAAACGATGTTTAAAGAATTGAAGAAACGGGCAGCCGCGAACGCAGCGGCGAGACCGGGCGCAAAATCGACATCAAAGTCCGTACAAAGATAGTGCCACTTAAGCACACACTAAGTTCACTCACATAGCACAATAAGGTAAGCAAGGAGAAATGTATGTCCGATCAAAATATTACTGTGTCCGACCTTGACGGTCTGGGCCTGGAGGACTTCGACCCTGCGGAATACCTCACCAGCGAGGAGGCCGCCGCTGTTTATATTAACGAAGCCCTGGCAACAGGCGATGCAGCGTTTCTCGCGTCCGCAATCGGTGACATTGCCCGCGCTCGCGGCATGACTGAAATTGCCAAAAGCGCTGGTATTACCCGGGAGGCGCTGTACAAGGCGTTGCGCCAGAACAGCCAGCCACGCATGGAAACTATCGCCCGAGTTCTTGGCGCAATGCAGTTACGCTTGGTGGTCGAGCCAATTCCTGCTGAATTAACAAAGGCAGAAGCGACTCAACAGATAGATTCACGAAAAGTGGAAGTGCGTCACCTGTCACCAACAGCTCGAAAGGCACCACCTAAGCGAGCGCCGGTGCATTCAATGCCGGCTGCAAAAGCCATGACGGTCGAAGCGACTCCGGCCAACGCACCAGCCAAGTCAGCGGCAAAGAAGACTCCCCATGCACCTGCAAAGAAAGGTGGGGCAAAGAAAGCTCCCACACCCGCACAGCACCCGCATAAAGCCTACGGCAAGGCTTAAGAACACCATCGCACCCTGCTTCAAGAAAGGCTTGCGAAACAGAGCAAGCCCGATTTGCCACCAACGGGGTGGCTTCAGTCTGCCGCCATGCAGCGGGGAGCGCGTCTGGCGCGCATCACAAAATGTCGGCGGAATCACATTGTTTGTTGATGCGGAAGATGGAGCGGCATCGTTCTACGAAATTATGGCTTCGTTGCGTTTCCCGCTGATCCTGATACTCTCGTGTTTCCATTTCTTTGAAAGGCCGCCATGCATAGCTGCTTGAAGATTTCGACACTCTCCCTCCTTCTGATGCTGGCCAGCGCAGCAAACGTGCAGGCCGCCGCCACGCCAGACCGGCAGTTCATCAAGGTCCAACTGGATGCCGCCGCCAGCCCTGCCACCCAAGGCCGGCTACTGGTGTTTGCGAGAGAGGCCAAATCCGCCGAAGCGAACGCGCTGGAGAAGTCCAAGCAAAAGTCCAATGCAGTGACGGTAGTAGATGCCGATCCCTTTGCTGCAACTGAAACTGCTGTCACGGCGCGGGAAGTTGGCCGCCTCCACCCAGGAGAAAGCGTAGGCATTGACGGAGACGACATCGCTTTCCCGCATCCATACTCGCAATTGCCTCCCGGCGACTATTACGTTCAGGCGGTGCTTGACGTGGATCACAGCTACAACTACACAGGGCGTGGCGCGGGCGATCTGGTCAGCGACGTCGTCAAGGTGCACTTGCCAACCAAGGAAGCACCCACGATCCACTTGGCCCGAGCCCTGCCCGCAACCGATCCGTGGACGCGGGAGTCCGCTTCCGCCGAGGAGCGCGCGGCGCTGGATGCAGCCCGTCCGCACGCCCAGCCTATCGCGTTCACCAGCCCTGCCCTGAGCGCTTTCTGGGGCCGCCCTGTCAAAATGGATGGCTGGGTCCTGACCCCGCCTGGCTATGACGCGAAAGCGAAGGAGACCTATCCTACGGTTTATTTCACCCACGGATTTGGCGGCAATGCCGCCTACCTGGTGCCGATCATGGCGGACATTTTTAAAGGCATGGCAAGCGGGAAAACGCCGCCCATGATCTGGGTGCTGCTGGATGAATCGAGCCCCACCGGCACGCACGAATTTGCAGACTCTGTGAATAATGGCCCTTGGGGCCAGGCGCTGACGTCCGAGCTGATTCCTCAGCTGGAGTCAAACTACCGCATGGATGCCAACGCCAATGGACGCCTTCTGAACGGCCACTCGTCGGGTGGCTGGGCAACCCTCTGGCTGCAGACGCGCTATCCAAAACTGTTCGGCGGAACCTGGTCCACGTCGCCGGACCCGTCGGACTTCCACGATTTCACCGGTGTAGACTTGTACGCACCGCAGGCCAATGTCTTCCGCAAGACCGATGGCAGCGCCTATCCGCTGGTGCGTGACCACGACAAGGTCCTTGGCACGTTTGAGCAGTTCGCCAAGCTGGAACGCGTGCTGGGCAGCTATGGCGGCCAACTCGCCTCAATGGAATGGGTGTTCTCGCCGCGCGGCCATGCCGGAGCGCCGCAGCCCATGTTCGACCGCGACACGGGCAACGTCGATCCCGCCGTAGTCGCTTATTGGCGGGAGAATTTCGACATTGCCCACCGCATGAAGCGCGATTGGCCTGCACTGAAGGCCGACCTCGATGGAAAGATTCACCTGATCGTGGGTACCGCCGACACTTTCTACCTGGATGGTTCGGCCCGTCGCCTGCAAGCGGTGATGGAAGGCCTGAACGCAAAATCGGACTTCCGCTTCGTCTCCGGCAAAACGCATTTTGACCTCTACAAAGAGGGCGAGAACAAACTCGCCCTGCTGGAGAAGATCACTTGGGAGATGTATTCGGTAGCGCGGCCCAAATCCCCATTAAAGCCGGGGAACCCCTAAAAGCAGGGCCGCGCACTCATCATGGCTTGATTGCGACTTCCTTTCCGTCGTAAGTGACCTCTTTGTCGGCAACATCGAGGCTACCGGAGGTCGAGGTGCCCGGCTTGATGAAGTGAACCTTGAACTTGCGCGCCGCCACCATGCCTGGATACTGCCCTTCCCGCTTACCGATCGTTACGACACCGGTCTTCGCGTCGTAACGTAGCGGGATGCGGGTGTATTCGCCGCGCGTATAGCCGTTGCTGACGCCGTCGTCTTCGTAAAGCGAGAAGTCCCCGTCGGCCCCCGTGTAGATCTTCAAGGTAACCGGCGCATCCGGTTGCTGGTCCACATACTGCTGCACCGGCACCGTAGGAATGATCGCGCCAGCTTTCACGAACAGCGGGATGCGCGAGGCGGGCGCGGCAGCTGTGATTGTCGAGCCGCCTTGGTGCACGGCGCCGGTGTCGAAGTCATACCACGACGCCCCCTTGGGCAAGTAGACGCTGCGTTCACGGGCGCCGTAGCTGGTCACCGGGGCGACCAGGATGTCGTGGCCGAACAGGTATTGGTCCTTGATGTCTTTCACACGCTCGTCATACGGAAAGTCCATCACCATGCCGCGCATGATGGTGCCGGACTTGTGATAGGTGTCCGACGCGGTCGCGTAGATATACGGCATCAGGCGGTAGCGCAGTTTCAGGTACGACACCATCGAGTCGCGCATCTCCGAGCCTTCCGGCGCGATATTGTAGATCTCGCGCTTGACCACTTCGCCGTGCGAACGGAATAGCGGCGAAAACGCGCCGAACTGGAACCAGCGCAGGTTCAGCTCTTGCCATTCCTTCAGGTCGGCGGGATCGATCTTGCCGCCGCCGGTCCCGCGATTCTCCTGCGCCGAACCCACGTCGCCATACTGGTAGCGGTTCTCCTGGGCGTAGCCGCCGATGTCGTGCGTCCAGTTCGGGATGCCGGACATCGACATGTTCACGCCCGAGGCAATCTGGTCGTACAGGTTATTCCAGCGGCTGGCCACGTCCCCGCTCCACACGGCTGTGGCATTGCGCTGGATGCCGGCAAAACCGGAACGCGACAAGATGAACTGGCGCTTGTCGGGCTGGTCGCGCTTCAAGCCTTCATACATGCCTTGGGTATGCACCAGGCTATACGGATTGAAGGTGACCTCGCCCGGGCCGTAAATGGTCGGGCCGATCAGCTTCTTGAAATCCTCGGGGCGCGTGTTGGACAGCACGTCCGGCTCGGTATTATCCATCCACCAGGCGTCAAAGCCCAGGTCCACCAGCTTGTGCTTCATTTGGCGGTAGTAGATGTCGCGCGCCTCTTGCGCATAGGGGCTGTAGTGACTGTTCTTGTAGCCAGGACCAACCCAGTCCAGCGCTCCGTCCTCCACGTTCTTCGTCCACATATGGCCTTTGGACGCGAACTCCTTGTAGTTGTCGGTCGTGTCGTAGTATTTGCCCCAAATGGAGATCATGATGCGCGCATGCAGGCGGTGCACTTCGTCCACCATGCCCTTCGGGTCCGGGAAGCGGGTCTTATCGAAGTCGTGCGAGCCCCAGGCGTTTTCCGGCCAGTAGAACCAGTCCTGCACGATATTATCCAGCGGCCATTGGCGCCTGCGATATTCGTGCAGGGTGTCGAGCAGCTGCTGTTGGGTTTCGTAGCGCTGGCGCGATTGCCAGAAGCCATAAGCCCATTTCGGCATCATGGGCGCCTGGCCGGTCAACTGGCGATAGCCGCCGATCACGGAATCCATGTTCGTGCCGCGGATCACGTAGTAGTCGATGCCTTGTGCGATTTCCGAGGACAGCGTCAGCGAATGGCGCTCGCGATCCGGCATGGGGTCGCTGTGCGTCATGGCCACCATGCCGCCGGATGGCTTCCATTCCAGTTTCAGCTTGACCGGCTTGTCCTTGGCCATATTGAGCTCGAAGTTGTGGTACCACGGATTCCAGCCCTGGCGCCACACATCCAGCACCTGCTTGCCGTCGATGGTCAGCGTGGCATAGTCGGATGCGTACAGCTGCATTTTGTGGACGCCCGGCTTGTCGCTGGACAGCGTGCCTTCCCACACCACCTTCACGTCCTTCAGGTTTTTCACTGGGCCGAGTTCTTTCGGCCAGTTTTCCGCAACGTCCTTCAGGTACTGATAGGCGATATCAGGTTCCTGGCGGGTCAGCGCCAGCTTGCCGTCCACGTAGTAGCGCGCGGTCAGTCCACCCGCTTTGCCTTCCGCATCTACCAGCTTCAGGTCGCGCTTTAACGGCCCATAAGGATGCGGGTTGCCGAAGCGCGAGATGGCGTTGTTGTCCCACAGGACGCCGTAGTTCTTGTCCGAGACCGCGAAGGGCACGGAGGCGATCATGTTGTGCTGGGCCAGCAGCACATCTTCGCCGTTCAGGTTCATCTGGGCGTTCTGGTGCTGGCCCAGGCCGTAGAACGCATCTTTCGTACCGTAGTTGAAGCCCTGCTTGATCGCCACGAAAGGCTTGCCGCCGACTTCAATCGGTTCAATGGATTCCGATGCCTGGCTCAGGAACGGCTTGCCTCCCGCATCCGAAAATTGCACGCTGCCGGTCGCCAGCGACACGGCAGCAGCAATCTTGTTAGCCTGGAGGATCACCGTATCGCCCTTGCGCTGGACAGTGAAACTGCAGCTGCATGGCTTGGCGACCGCCATCAGCGATGGCGTCAGCGCCTTGCCGCCCTGGTCCAGTTTCAGCACATGGATGATGTTGTCGTCCATGAGCTCCAGGCGGACTTCCTTCGCAGCGCCGCGGTCCGGTTTGACCACCAGGCCATGGGCTGTTTGTTCGAAGGTGCCGGCGCCTGCACTGCCGGCCGCCGCCAGGGCACACAACAGCGCGGCCCGCATCGGTTTAAAACGCATTCTCTCTCCTGTGATTAGAACGAATAACGCAGCTTGACGGCGTAGCGCGGGCCCGAAACGAACCATGCGCGCCCCATCATGCCGGTATGCTGCTGCATCAACTGGCGGTACTTGGCATCGGTCAGGTTGGTGCCTTCAATGCCAATGGTTGCCTTGTCGTTGATCTGGTAGAACACCGAGGCATCCAGCTGGCCGAAGGAATCGGCCCAGGTCGGAAGCGCCCAGTGCAGCACGTGCTGGCCGAAAGTCGGGCTGGCCGGATTGGTGTCGGTGGCGTCGCCGCCGTTGGTGCCGTTCACGTCGATCGCCTGCAGGTTCCTGGAACGCCAGCTGTAGGCCACGCGGGCCGACCATGGGCCTTTGTCGTACAGCAGTGCGATGTTGTAGGCATTCTTCGACAGCAGTGGCAGCGGCAAATCGTTGAAGGTCTGGCCGTTGGTGTCGCAACCATTCATGCTGGTGTTCAGGCCAGCGGCCTGGCTGCTGCCGCTGCAGTACGGCGAGAACACCGGGGTGTACAGCTTCTGCTTGCTGTCCACGTAGGTGTAGTTGGCCTGCATGCCGATGCCGGACATCCAGCCCGGCAGCTTGTCGAAGTACTGCTGGTAAGCCAGTTCGATGCCGCGCGCGTGGCCCTTGGCGCCGTTCACCGGACCGGTCACGACAAAGTTCTGCAGGTTGCCCGATACGTCAGGGATCTGGTAGACCAGGGACTGCTTGAGGATCACGTCCTTGAGCTGCTTGTTGAACACGGCCACCGTGAACGAACCCACGGGCGAGAAGTACCATTCGGCTGTCAGGTCGGTCTGCCTGGAGGTGATCGGCTTCAGTTGCGGGTTGCCTTTGGCCTCGCCCGACTGGTTGACGCTGTTGATGGTGGTGACGCCGCCGTTGTTGGTGATGTCGAGCTTCTGCGACAGCGAAGTGTAGGCCTGCAACTGGTCAAAGTCCGGCCGCGACATCGCACCTGCAAAGCCGAAGCGGAATTGCAGCTTGTCGCTGGCCTTCATGCGCAGGTTCAGGCTAGGTAGCACGTTGTGGTAGCTGTTGTCGAAGTCCTGGGCTGCCTGGTAGGCCGGGATCAGGGCAAACGGCAGGCCAGTCACAACGTTACCGGCTGGGATGGTGTAGTCAGGCTTGAAGGTGACGTAGCCCTGGGCGGTCATGTCGGTCTTCACATAGCGCACGCCAAGGTTGCCGTCGATCGGGTACTTCAGTTCATCGAAGCCGAAGCGCACCTGGGTATAGAAGGCCTTGGTCTTTTCCGACTGCACGTTGGTGCCGGCCGGATCGGTGCCGAACGTGGCGGCCTTCCACGGGGTGCAGCTGGAAGAGTCGCCGTTATGCGCTTCGGTACACAGGATGTCGTGGTATTTGTGCAGCGCTGCATAGCTGTCCGGATAACCATTCGCCAGCGAGACCGCCGGGAACACCAGCGATGGCACCTGCATGTTCTTGTTGAAGAAGTTATTGAAGGCATGCACCTCGGTATTGCCGCTGAACCGTGGGTCGCCCAAGTAAGCAAGCTGCTTGATGTCTCCACCAAGTTGCCATGTCTGGGTGATCGGCGACCAGTTGTAGCTCGGGTTGGAGTTCATCGTCACCGAGTCCTTGTTGGACAGGCGGACGCCGAAGCGGATGTCCTTCAGGAAGGGATGGTCTTCGAAGTCGTAAATGGCATCGCCCTTCCACGACTTGCCGGTGGCTTTGGAGCGATCCAGGTGCTCCATGGTGAAGGCCCAGTAGTAATTCCTGGGGTCGGCCAGGTGAGCCAGGTCGGACTGGTCGAAGATCAGGCGCGGGACGTCGCCGCTCAGGTCGACCTGTTCCTTGGCCATCTGGATGCCGGTCGCCACGGTGGAGTCCAGGCTGCGGGTCTTGGCCTTGATGTACTGCAGGTCGGATTTCAGGGTCCAGCGGTTCGCAGGGCGCCAGGTAACATTCCAGCCGATGTCCGTGGTGTCGGACTTGCGGTTGGCGGTACGGGTGTCGCCGCCAAAATTGATGCCGCCATCGGCCGGATCGGTCAAGGTACCCGTCAGCAGGTTGCCGTTCGGGCCGTAGGTGGCATCGGGGCTGACGCGGATGTTGTACGGGCTGGCCTGCGAGAAGATTGCGCGCTCATCCCATTGCATCTGGTACTTGGACTTGAAATAAGTCAGGTGCGACTTCAGCGTGGAATCCTTCTGCCATTGCAGTGCGCCGTAATAGCCCTCGCGCTTGCGGTCGAATTCCAGTGTGCGCCATTGCGCGCCCTTCGGCACCCACACCGTCTTGCCGTTGACGACGTCGGTGCGCGGATAATAAGGCTCGACCTGGAAGGCGTCGGTGCGGGTGGCGCTTTCCGAGTATGCCAGGTCGACCAGCGCGCCAAACTCTCCTATCGGCGTTTTCCAGCGATCCGATGCCAGGATCGAGCCGCCCGGCTTCTTCTTGCCGCCCAGCTCATTGTACGTGTAGTCGGCGCTCAGGGAGACCTTGGAGCCTTTGTAATCGAAGGGTAGCGCGGTGCGCAGGTTGACCAGGCCGCCGATCGAGCCTTCGATCTGTTCTGCGGAAGGGTTCTTGTACACGTCCACGCCGGCCATCAGCTCCGGTGGAACGTCCTCGAAATTCAGCGAACGGCCGCCATTGGCGGAGAAGGAATCACGGCCATTCAGTTCAGAGCGCACATAGGTCAGGCCGCGCACGGTCACGCCGGAGCCCTCCACCGAATAGTGTTCCGGGTCGCCCTTGGCCATGGTGCGGTCGATCGCCACGCCGACTACGCGCTGCAGCACTTCGGTGATGGAACGGTCCGGCAGCTTGCCAATGTCTTCGGCGACGATGGAGTCGACGATTTCGTCTGAATTGCGTTTGATGTTCTGTGCCGATTGCAGTGCCGCCCGCTGGCCGGTCACCACCACGACTGACGAAGGCTGGGCCGCATCGCCCCCCACCTGGGCCATCGCGGTGCTGGCGGTAAGCAGTGCAAACTGGGCCGCGGCGAGGGCAATAGCGGTCTTCCTGAGGTGAGTCTGATTCACGCTGTAGTCTCCTTTTTTAGTATCTATCTCGTGGTTTTCCACTGAGTGATTGGAGTTTGCTTTGCTATTTTTGCGTTCGCAATTATGAAATTCACCAAAGCTGAAAACGTTTTCAAACAATTACCCGGATTTCCGAACCATAGACCTACTCGCATGTGTCTACTTGCTACAACACCGGGTCCCCCTTGCCCGCGGCTGGCAGGCCGTAAATGATTCCGCGTCCGGCAGTGCTCATGTAGACCACGCCGAAGCGGTTCATGTCGCCGACGATGAATTGGCCATCGCCAGGTCCGCCGAACTGGTTTGCGTCGTCGTTGATGCGCTGCCAGGTCGTGCCGCCGTCCAGCGAGCGGTGGATGCCCCGCACTCCGCCGACACTGCCCCAGATGTAGACCGCCGGATAATCGGCGCCCGGCGCAGCCTTGCCAAAGCCGACGGCTGCGCAATAGGTAACGCCGGCCAAGGGCGCGAAGCTGGCACCTGCATCCGTGGAGCGCGCCAGTCCGCCACCGTATAGCGGAACCCAGATATCCCCTTCCCTGCCCGGTGCAGCCCTGATCACACGCGAACCGCCTGCAGCCAGCCGCGCACGCGGTGCAAATGAAACGCCGCTGTCGGTACTGACCTGCATCACCCCGTTGTCGTAGGCATAAAACAGTCCCGACGCAACCGAATCGGCAACCGGGCGCAGGTTGGCGCCAGCCAGGCCGCGCACGACGCTCCAGCTAGTCCCTGAATCGCTGCTGCGATAAACCTCCCGGCTGCCGCGCGGAGCGTGCAGCATGACGGCACCATCGGACGACAGGGCGAGTTGGCCCTGCTCGCCCTTCAACGAGCGTGTTTGCGTCCAGTGTGAGCCGCCATCCGTGGTGAGGTACATCGCCTTGCCGACTCGGGCCATTACGCCAGGCCTGGCACTGGCCACGGCGAGGCCAAACGTCGTGCCCATCTGCGGCATATGGATCGGCGAATAGCGGGCGGGATTCGCGTGTAGGAAGCCGTCGATATCGCCCAGTGCCGATACCAGCGGCCCACCCGGAACGCTGATGGCATTCAGGGGAACCGTTTCCTCCAGTCCCCGCACATGGAAGGACCAGCGCGCCGGCCTTGCATCGATATCGGCGGTACGGAAAACGCCATTGCCGGAGGTAACCCAGGCTGCCTTTGAATCGAAAGGATCGAATTCGAACGTGCTGGCCCAGTGGATGCCATGTCCGGCCATCCAGGACGCGCCTTGCAGGTCCTTTTTAAAGCCACGAGCAATGACGTCGGTCCAGCTGTTGCCGGCGTCGTTAGAGACGAACAGGCGGTCCCCTTTGGCGTCGCCCTGCGGCAGGTAAGTACTGATGGTGGATACGGCGAGCCGGCGCGGGTTCTTCGCATCGACGCTGATACCGCTGAAAGGCGCCGTGAAACCGGCTGGCGTCACATCCTTCCATGCGCCGGTTGCGATGGCGTATTGCCAGACCTGTCCCCGGTCCATGGGCTCGGGTTGCCTGTCGTTCGGATGCGGGCCAGCACCGTTCGCGAACGTGATGTAAAGCTTGCCCGCGCCATCGAGCGCCGCCCGTTGCGGCATCAGCGCGGCGGGAGCACCCTGCACTGGCGTGAATGTTGCGCCGCCGTCGTCGCTCCGATAGAAGTTCGGGCCGACGGAGCCGTAGCGCGATACGCCAACATACAGGCGCCGCACCGCGCCGTCCTTCACGCTGGCCGGGTCCGGCAGTACAAAGCTGATGCCCGCACCGTTCGGAGTAGATTTGACATCCAGGCTCGCCATATGGCGCCAGCTAGCGCCGGCATCTGTACTCTTGAACAGGCCATTCCAGCGTGTGCCGACATAGAGCACGTTGCCGTTGCCGGGATCGACAGCCAGCCGCTCCCCGTTATTGCGCCCCATGCCATTGCCATGCGTTTTAAACTGGCCAGTGGTCTCCGTTACGGCCCAGGTCTTGCCGTAATCGCTGGAACGCAGGATCGCCGTGCGGCCATTCTGCAAGTAGCCGATGCCGGCCAGGAGGTAGACTTTGCCGGCATTGTGTGGGTCAACGGCCAGGGAATCGATGCCTAACAGGCCAGTATCTGCATCGCCCAGCCAGTCCAGCAGCGGCATCCAGCGCCCAGCACCCTTGTCCCAGCGGTAGGCGCCGCCGACGTCCGTTCGGGCATACACGACGCCAGCCTCGCTACGGCTCGGAATGACGGCGGACACAAATCCACCGCCGCCAATTGCCACGCTGTCCCACACATAGCCAGGTGCCTGGGGCGCAGCAACCGCGCCCACGCATAAGATGATTGCCGCCATCCCTGCACCAATCGGGCCAGCGTTAAGTAAAGACCCCATGCGTCGTCTCCCGGAGAGTATCGGAAGCGCATTCTCCAATGCACAGGATTACCCGGCAATTACGAAAATCACCAAACCGGATTCCGATAATGCGGAAACTGGATCAATTTGCGGGGTTCATGATTTGCAAGGGCGCTAGCTGCGCGAGCAGCACCAAGTGCTCAACAGCCCTGACCTTCTTGAGGTGTGTCAAGGCCGCGGAACCGCCGAGCGCCAATGCCGGAACAAACCCGTACATCTCATCATGTTTCAGTTGACCGAGCCTACGCAAGGCAGGGGAAAACAGGTCTGCAAAATCGTTCTCTTCGCGGTCTCGATTACTGAAAAACAAACGCAGCGCAAACTCCAACCTATTACCCTGGAAAATCGATTCACGTGAAAAACCATAAGCTCCAGGCGCCATCACTTTTAAGGAGTCTCCGGTTCGCTCCCCCCATAAATACAACTTCCCAAATGCGCTTCGAGCGATGACGTGATACGCATCCCTTTCCATAAGCGGCGTGTCGCCGATCCATGCTTCCAACACCGGCTCGTACTCTTGAGGATCGACGGTCCAGAATAAGCCATCGGCATAACCACACCAGCCATGCTCGTCCCAGAAAGCCAAAAGCTGGTCAGGGAGCTTTCCCTGGAAGCGTGCGAGGCTTGATGGCGGAGCACGGCGTTTGCTTATCGCCGGCCCCATATTTTCAAGGAAGTACTCGAAGTCTTCATTCACGAAATCAGCCTCAAAGGGGCGAGCTGCGCAAGTAATACCAAGTGCTCGACAGCCTTTACCTTCCTTAGATTCTTCAACATCGAAGCCCCTCCCAGCGCCAACGCTGGCGAGAAACCATACATTTCATCGTGGTTCAAATGCCCCAACTTTTCCAATGCGTGGAGAAACATGCCCGCGAAGTCATTCTCCTCGCGATCTCGCACGCTGAAGAACGCACGCACACCGAGCTCCAGCTCATCCTCTTCAAAGACCGGATCAACGGGAAGGCAATAAGAACCGGGCGCAAACAACCGGAGGGACTCGCCAGTACGCTCGCCCCAAAAGTACAGCTCACCAAATGCACTCCGCGCGATGATGTGATACGCATCCTGCGCCATGAAGCCTGTACCGGCGATCCACGCCTCCAGGACCGGTTGATACTCAGACGGATCGACGGTCCAGAACAAGCCGTCAGCATAGCCACACCAGCCATGCTCTTCCCAATACGCCAGCAATTGATCAGGGAGTTTTCCTCGAAAGCGTTCGACACTCTGCGCTGGGACGCAACGCTTGTGCACTGCCGGTCCCATTTTTTCAAGAAAGAACTCGAAATGTTCGTCCGTCATTTTAGAAATCAGCAAGCGAATGCGGCGTCATCACTTCCAATGGGGCGAGCTGTGCGAGGAACACCAAATGCTCAACCGCTTTAACCTTCTTGAGGTGTGACAAGGGTGCAGGACCGCCGAGCGCCAATGCCGGAACGAATCCATACATTTCATCGTGCTTCAATTGACCCAGTTTTTTTCGGGCGCCGGAGAACATGTCATCAAAATCGTTCTCATTGCGATCACGCACGCCGAAGAACGTGCGAAGGCCGAGGTTTATATCCCCGTTCTGGAAAATTGATTCGTGAGGAAAGCAGTAAGTGCCCGGAGCGAACACAGTTAGCGAGTCGCAGGTACGTTCGCCCCAGAAGTACAACCCACCGAAGGCGCTTCGCGCAATGATGTGATAAGCATCCCTCTCGATGAACTCGGTATCGCCAATCCATGCGTCCAGCACAGGCTCATACTCTTGGGGATCGACCGTCCAGAAAAGCCCGTCTGCATAACCGCACCAGCCGTGCTCCTCCCAGTAAGCCAACAACTGGCTGGGGAGCTTACCGCGGAATCGTTCAATGCTCGATGGCGGAACGGGCCGCTTATCAATCGCCGGCCCCATCTCCTCCAGAAATAATTCGAAATGTTCGTCCATTGCATCAACAATCAATTAGGGCGGGGTCATTACTTCTAATGGCGCAAGTTGGGCTAGTAAGACCAAGTGCTCGACGGCTTTCACCTTTTGAAGATGCGACAGTTCCGATGGGCCGCCCAGCGCCAATGCAGGAACGAAGCCGTACATCTCATCATGCTTCAATTGTCCTAGCTTCTCCCTCGCTGGAGAGAAAAGGCCCTCCATATCATTTTCTTCACGATCCCGTTTGCTGAAAAACATGCGAAGGCCAAGTTCGAGTCTGCCATTCTGAAAGCGCGATTGACGAGGGAAACAATACGCTCCAGGCGCTATCACTTTCAGAGAGTCTCCGGTACGCTCTCCCCAAAAATACAGCTTCCCAAACGCACTGCGCGCGATGATGTGATACGCGTCCTTTTCCATAAATGGCGTATCGCCGATCCATGCTTCCAACACCGGCTCATACTCTTGGGGGTCGACGGTCCAGAACAATCCGTCGGCGTATCCACACCAGCCATGCTGTTCCCAATAGGCCAATAGCTGCTCGGGGAGCTTTCCTCGGAAGCGTGCCATGCTCGCTGTTGAGACACGCCGCCGCTCAATCGCAGGTCCCATCTGCGCCAGGAAAAATTCAAAGTCGTCATCCATCACTTTATTGTTCGGTCGATGTGCCCGCAATCAGCTAAGGTGGGGTCATTACTTCCAATGGCGCGAGTTGGGCCAGCAGCACCAAGTGCTCGACAGCCTTAACCTTTTGGAGATGCGACAATTCCGACGGGCCACCCAGCGCTAATGCGGGGACGAAACCATACATTTCATCGTGTTTTAGCGGCCCGAGTTTTTCTGAGGCCGGCACAAATAAGTCAGCAAAATCATTTTCTTCACGATCTCGCTTGCTGAAGAAGACCCGCATGCCGCGTTCCATATCTCCGTGCTGGAATGCCGATTCACGAGGAAAACAATAGGAGCCCGGCGCAAAGACTTTCAATGAGTCGCAAGTACGTTCGCCCCAAAAATACAGCTCACCAAAAGCGCCACGCGCAATGATGTGATAAGCGTCCTTTTCCATGAATGGGCTGTCACCAATCCATGCTTCCAGTACGGGCTCGTACTCTTGAGGATCTACGGTCCAGAAGAGACCACCCGCGTAACCACACCATCCATGGTCCTCCCAATATGCCAACAATTGTTCAGGGAGTTTTCCTCGAAAGCGTTCGATGCTCAGCGCTGGGACGCAACGCTTGTGCATGGCAGGCCCCATTTTTTTCAAGAAGAACTCGAAGTATTCGTCCATCACTTTAGAAATCAGTAAGCGTAGGCGATCTCATCACTTCCAATGGGGCGAGTTGAGCAAGAAGAACCAAGTGCTCGACGGCTTTTACTTTTTGAAGATGCGGCAGTTCCGATGGGCCTCCGAGCGCCAGCGCAGGAACGAAACCATACATTTCATCGTGCTTCAACTGGCCTAATTTCTTCAACGCTGGCGAGAACATTTCAGCAAAGTCGTTGTCCTTTCGTTTCCGCATGCCGAAAAAAACTCGCATACCAAACTCTAGCTCATGCTCCTGAAAAGCTGGTTCGGTAGGAAAGCAGTACGACCCTGGCGCAAATAACGTCAGCGTGTTGCCCGTTTGTTCGCCCCAGAAGTAGAGCTCACCGAAGGCGCTCCGCGCAATGACGTGATACGCATCCCTTTCCATGAGGGGCGTTTCACCGATCCATGCCTCGAGAACAGGCTCGTACTCTTGCGGATCGACGGTCCAGAATAAACCCTCTGCATAACCACACCAGCCATGTTCTTCCCAATACGCCAGCAATTGATCAGGGAGTTTTCCTCGAAAGCGAGCAATGCTTGATGGTGGAACATGGCGCTTATTCATCACCGGCCCCATTTTCTCAAGGAAGTACTCAAAGTCTTCATCCATAATTTATTCCCTTATTTGCATCGTTCGAGCTTTACATTCATTTTGGCAACGGTGCGTTGCGAGATTGGCACTTCTTTTGCTGCGTCATCAAGTGTTCCAACTCGGCTTCGCCATTGAGAACCGATGCGCGAGTTAATATTGCGATCACCGAAATCGCTGATAACATCCCGTCCAGCTACGACCATGTCGGGGTTATGTAAGGCTGCCAACGCCTTCATTCTAGTTGCTGCTTCTTGCATGGCCTTAGTTTCAGCATCGCCTACCGACAATCCAATTTTGCGGAATTGGATGGTAAGTGCTTCCACAAGTCTCCTTTCGTACCCCTCACGAGCCTGTTTCGCCACTTTGGGATCACGAATTGCATCTTTTGCAGTGAACGCCTTGCGGCCTTCCATGTATTCCTCGACAGTCATTGCGTTCAAACCCGCTTCCTGCCCCGCCAGTTGGCGGTCAAATTCGGGAAGGCTTCCTTGCGGCAGGTCATTCGGCTTGAAACACGGAACCTTCTTTTGAGGCATACCTGCCGGGCGCCGTGGTTCCGGCTCCTCAGTTGGACGTTTTCGTTTCGGCGGCGCAGGTGCAGGTTCCTCCAGCGCGCTCGCTGCATTTTTGCGGCGTGATTGTAAGGCCGGATGCCGGCTCAACTTCTCTTCATTTTCCTCGATCCAGCGCGCCACTTTTGGTCCCAGGCGCGGGCTCTCACGGACTTCTTTCAACGCCAGGGCTTTGTTACCTTTTCCCCGCGAGAAGTAGGCCATCAGCGCCATCAGGATGGCCATGATCATGATCACGTGGCCGTTGGCGAACTCAAAGGCTGCGTGGCGTACGTTTCCTTGTTCCGGCCCGGCTAGCGCGTAACTGCAGGTTCGCTCACCCCGCGGCGGCGGCCCCCAGGCTTCACGGAAACCACGTTCATAGTGCTCCATGGCTTCGGGAATTGCCGTCACCATGCCTTCAATCAGCGATTTCAGTCCCAAGAGCGCCATCACCCAGGCGCCGACTTGTGAGCCCACCGCCGCGCCGGCTGCAGCACCCGGCAAAGCTCCGACTCCACCAAAGAACGCGCCGCCGACAGCGCCGACCGTGGCGCCGGCGACAACCGAGCCGCCATAGTACAGGGCCATGTCTTTACAGACTTCGATGAGAATGTGCCAGATGGACGAAAGGTCGATGCCCGACAGTTGCTGGACAATGATCCTTCTGGCCATGTCACCCGACTGCTCCAGCGCGCGCTGGACGCGCTCGACGCGTGAGCTCTGGCTTGCGAAATTGCCGATGCCGAATGGGGGCGCGGGGCTGATGGCCCGTCCCATGCTGTCGAAAACCGAACCCGTGCCATGCCCCTTGCTGACCTGGCGCTCCCGTTTTTCAAGTTCAGACCATATGCGCGACGATTGGTTAAGCAAATTGCTACCCTCTGGCGTTGCTCAATTGGAAAACCGGTAGGATAGCAAAATAATTAAATTTTCGATAAGTTCTGCAGTGCGCAGGTTGAACGACACAATGAATAACTTCCTGCCGCGATAAGCTAGCAGTCCTGGGGCTTGATGGCAGCGAAGCGGCAGTCCAATGGGCGGAAGAAATCACGCGAGGTGCCGTAAGCTTTGTTATAGCGATTGAAGATACGGTCGATGTCGCCGGATTTGTACAGGGCCGCGATGCCGCGCTCGAAGCTTTCACGCATTTCGACCGTTCGGAAGGCAAACCAATATTCATTCGGCTTGCCGAGGATGTCGTGATACACCAGGTCGAAATCGCCATCGCGCAGGTAGGACTGCCGGTCCAGGTAGAAGTTGAAAATATCCTTCTGCGAGATCACTACGTCCACCTGCTTCAGCACCAGCAGCGGTGATTGCAGCGTCAAGGGTTCTGAGTAGCGAGCATTGCCCTGCACTGCGTCGCGGTAGGCCTGGCCTAGCATGCGGCTGGCGCCATTGAAGGCGGTCACGCGGTAGTGCGACAGGTCGGCGACCGAATCGAGCCGCGGCAAGTTGGCGCGCCGGGTGATCGCAAGGTTGTGGAAGCTGGTTATCGGCCAGCGGCTCATCACGCCTGGCAGCGTCATCCCTGGCTTGGCACTGGTCGTTACGTCGACTACGCCCTTGCGCAGGGCTTCCTCGGTTCGCTTCTGCGGCAGGTAGAGGAAATCCGCTGCGATGCCTTGCGTTGCCATGGCGTCACGCAGCACATCGACCATCGGGCCGCTGTGGCGGTCGGGCATGACAAAGGGGGCAATGTCGTCCTGCAGGCCGAACCTGATGCGCGCCGGCTCTGCAGCCTGCGCGGAGCAGGAAACCAGCATGGCCAGGAGGGCGGCGCGCAACATGGTCAGCCTGCCGCGGCGATACGTTCTGGCGGCGCCCAGTTCTGCACCAGGGCCTCTTCGAACTCCTCGGCCGGCAGGGGGCGCGAGAACAGGTAGCCCTGTACTTCGTCGCAGCCGGAATCCTTGAGGAAGGCCAGTTGTTCCGGCGTTTCCACACCCTCGGCAATCACCTTGTGCTTCAGTTGCTGGGCAATGCTGATGATGGTGCTGGCAATGGCACAGTCGTTGGTGTCGACCGGAATGCCGGTGGTGAAGGAGCGGTCGATCTTCAAGGTATCGATCGGGAATCGCTTCAGGTAGGACAGGCTGGAATAGCCGGTGCCGAAGTCGTCCAGCGACAAGGTGATGCCGGCCGCTGTCAGGCGATCCATGATGCCGATCACGCGCTCGATATTGTGCATCAGGGTGGATTCGGTGATTTCCAGTTCCAGCCAGGATGGTTCGAGGCCGTAGCGCTGCAGCGTTTCCATCACGCGGCCTGGCAACGCGGAAGTGAACTCGCGCGCAGAGACGTTGACTGCCAGGCGAATCGGCGGCAAGCCTTTCTCCTTCCATGCCTGCGCCTGCGCGCAAGCAGCTTCCAGCACCCATTCGCCGACTTGCACCACCAGGCCGGTCGCTTCCGCCAGCGGGATGAATTCGGCCGGCGGCACCAGGCCGCGCTCGGGGTGCTTCCAGCGCACCAGCGCTTCGGCGCCGATGATCTTGCCGCTGCTGATTTCGAATTTTGGCTGGTAGTGCAGCAGCAGCTGTCCATTGCCCAGCGCCTGGCGCAAGCCGGATTCTATGCGCATGCGCTCTTGCATGCCCTTGTTCATGTCCTGGCTGTAGAAGGCGATATGCTCGCCGTCGGTCGAGGCATTCTGCTTGGCGCGATACATGGCGATATCGGCCAAGCGCAGCAGGGTTTCCGCGTCGTTGCCATCCTGCGGGTAGACGCTGATGCCGATCGAGGCGCTGACGCGCAAGTCATGGCCATCGATCAGGAAAGGCTCGTTCAGCGCCGACAGCAGCTTGTTTGCCACCATGCTTGCTTCGTAATGCTGGTGGATATCGAACAGGCCAACCGCGAATTCGTCGCCGGACAGCCGCGCCACCACGTCCTGGTCGCGCAGGGCCAGCCGGAAGCGCTGCGAAATTTCGCGCAGCAGCGCGTCGCCCACGGCGCGTCCCAGGGTGTCGTTGATCAGCTTGAAGCGGTTCAAGTCGATGAACATCACGCAGCCGTGCGCCTTGCTGCGCTGGGCTACGATCAAGGCCTGGTCGACCAGCTTGGTCAGCAGCGAGCGGTTCGGCAGGTTGGTCAGCGCATCGTAGTATGCGAGGTGGTGGATGCGTTCCTCCGCCCGTTTGCGCTCCGTGATATCGGTCAGGTAGGCGATCAGGCCGATCGAGCGGTCTTCCATATCGCATAGCTGCGACAGCGACAGGCTGGCCCAGAATACTTCGCCGTTCTTTTTCTTGCGGCGCACTTCCATCAGGCGGCCGCCCTGCTCCAGGAATGCATCGCCGAGATCTTCGTCTTCGTCGTCGTAGAGGAAGATGATGTTGCGGCCGACCGCTTCCACCGCCGAATAGCCGAACAGGCGCTCGGCGCCCTTGTTCCAGCTTGTGATGAAGCCGTTCGGGTCCATGGTCAGTACCGACTCGTGGATCTGGTCCAGGATCTGCGTCTGGTGCTGCAGGCGCGCTTCCACCTGCACATAGGCGTGGGTGGTGCGCTGCGCTACCGAATGCACTTGCAGTATGCTGGCGGCCAGGCTGGCGAGGCTGGCGAGATTCTGCCGGTTGGCGTCGGTATAGGATGCGAGACCGGATACTTCAAAGCGGCCGAAATACTGGCTGTCGAACTGGATCAGCTGCGACAAGCCGCTTTCCCATCCCGGCAGGCCGGTGGCCGGCGTCATGTCGCGCGGCACGTAGCGGCCGTGCGGGCTGCCGGTGACCTCGCGCGCGACGCGGCCAAGCTCCTCCACCAGCGCGTGCCCGCGCAGGCGCAGCACGGCATCGCACACGGCGGCGCTGCTGGCGAGGAAATTGGCAAGCGGTTGCGCGGGCATGCTCACACGTTCCTGCTGACCTGGAGCGCCCAATGGTAGGCCTGCAACAGGCTGCGCCAATAGGTCTCATTGTCGATGCCGACGTCGCGCAGCGCACTCGCCTGCGGTTCGTGCATTTCCACCAGCGCCAGCATCTCACCCAGTTCGCCGGTGCGGTCCAGCAGGGCCGCAACGACGTCCAGGTCGAGGTTCAGTGCCGATACGATGTCGGTCATGGGCATTGCCAGCAACACGTCGAGCAGCGAGAACACGCCGACCAGGAACGCCATGTCCTGCTCATCGCGGTCGCCTTCGCGCAGCTTGCACAAGGCTTCCATTTGCGCGGCGCGCAGGGCAGCCAGCGGCAGCAGGGCATTGGCCGGGCCGTCCGCTTGCTGGCGCGCGTACAGCAGCAGTTGCAGCCAGCGTTGCAGTTGGCGGCGGCCCAGCAGGTTGATGGCCTGCCCGAAATTGTGGATGGGGTTGCTGTTCGGCGCGAAGGCGGCTGAATTGACCAGCTTGAGCAACTGGAAGGACAGCGCAGGGTCCTGTTTCAGCAGGGTTTCCAGCTCGCGCGAATCGGCGTCCCGGGCCAGCAGGCCAAGCAGGGCAAGCAAGCGTTTGCGGGTGGTGCCGTCGCCTTGCGCCGCTTCATGTTGCTGCGCGCGCGGCAGTTCGCTGCGGAGACAGGCCTGGGCCGGTGCGACGCCAGCTTCACCATCGGCCAGCAAGCGCAGTCCGCGCTCGGCCAGTTGCTTGCACCGCTGCTGCACTGCGCTGTCGGCCAGCTGCGCGGCGGAGACGGTGAAGACGATGCGTGCGAGCGGCAGGCCATCGAGCTGGCTGGCCTCGATGGCAAGCGGATCGGCGAGGGGAATGTAGTAATCGAGCGAACCCAGTGCTTCGGATTCAGGACAGCCAAGGAGCAATTGCAGCGCGGGCAGCGAAGCCGCTGCCGGCATTTGAAACGCCAGTCCTGCCCAGTGGTTTTGGTTATCCAGGACAGGCTTGATTCCCACCAACGGAAACGAATTCGGATCTGACGCAGACATCGGAATCTCGGTGTGGCAATACGAACAATGGTAAATGGTTTATTGATGTAAAGCAACCATTGAGCGCCCGCTGACACCCTGTGTTACAAGACTCCGGGAATATAACAGAAATTGCTGAAAAGTCAGCTTTTTGGGGATAGAGGGAGCAATCGAATTGCCGGATTGTACCTGCAACGATACATTCCTGAGCTATTTAGCAATTTCTATTTGTCGAATTGTGCGTGTTGTACCGCAAACTTGATCAATTCTGCCTGTCCCTCGATGCCGAGCTTGCGCTTGATATTGAGGCGGTGGGTTTCCACCGTGCGCACGCTGAGGTCCAGCTCGCGCGCGATATGCTTGTTCGATTCGCCGTTGGCGAGGTGGCGCAGCACTTCCGCTTCGCGGGTGGTGAGATGGTTGTCCTGCGCCATGGGCTTGGCCAGTTGCTGCGCCAGGTTGGCGCTGTAGTAGATGCCGCCGGCCATCACGGTTTCGATGGCCACCACGATATCCTTGCCCGGCGCGTCTTTCAGCACGTAGCCGCGGGCGCCTGCCTGGATGGCCTGGGTCACGTATTCCAGCTTGTCATGCATCGACAGGATCAGCACTGCAATCGACGGGAACTGGCGCTTGAACAGGGCCGTCGCTTCGATGCCATTGGTGCCGCGCATATTGATGTCCATCAGGACCAGGTCGGGGCTGTGCAGGCCGGCAGCTTCCAGCGCCTCGGCGGCGCTGCCGGCCTCGCCTACCACGTCGAACTGGGCCATCGCTTCCAGCCGCGCGCGCAGGCCGTCGCGTACGAGGGGGTGGTCGTCTACCAGCAGGATCCTTGTCCGCAGCTCACTCATTTTTTGCCCTTATTGTCTACACGCGCCAGCACCGTGGTGCCGGCTGGCGAGGACTCGACGCGGAACTGGCCGCCGATCGCTTCCATGCGCTCCATCATATTCCGTAATCCGATGCCGCGCTTCGGATGGCCGGCGATGCCCTCGGCATCGAAGCCGCTGCCATTGTCGGCAATGCGCAGCGTGACGCCTTCGGCATCGCCTTCGAGGCCGATATTGATGCTGGTCGCCGCAGCATGGCGCTCGATATTGGTGAGCGCCTCCTGCGCAATGCGGAACAGCACCGTGTTCGCCACGTCCGGCAGGCGGTCGGTGCAGCCGTTGGCGATGAAGGCCACGTCGACGCCGATGTGCTCGCGAAATTCGGCGGCCAGGTGGTCGAGCGCGGCGGCCAGGCCCAGGTCGTCCAGGATGGCGGGACGCAGGTTGTGCGAGATGCGGCGCACTTCTCCCAGCACATTGTTCAACTGCTCCGCCGTGTGTTCGAAAGCCGCCTTGGCCTTGTCCTGCTGCGCGGGGTTGCCGAGGCGGATGATGCCGGCCTCGATCTGCAGCTTGATCGACACCAGCCACTGGCTGATGCCGTCGTGCAGGTCGCGCGACAGGCGCGCCCTCTCCTCTTCCTGCGATTCGACCACGCGCTGAGCCAACACCTTCAGCTTGGCATCGGCGACGCGGTATTCGCGGATATTCAGCGCCAGGCCCGATACGCCGACCGCCACCAGGGCCAGCGCCGCAATCGCCGCCATCCACAGCAGGGTATTGCGGATGTTGCCGCGCTGCTGGGCGTCGACCTGGGCCAGCGCCGCATCGACGTCGTCGAGATAGATGCCGGTGCCCAGCATCCAGCCCCATTCCGGCAGCGGGATCACGTAGCCAAGCTTGGGCGCCGGCTTGTGGGTGGAAGGCTTGACCCAGTTGTAGCGCTCCAGCCCTCCGCCTTCGCGGGCGCGGGCCAGCAGGCGCTGGATGGTGGGATTGCCTTCCTGGTCCTTCAGCATGAACAGGTTCTGGCCCACCAGCTCCGGCTGGCGCGGGTGCATCAGCGAATTGCCCTGCATGTCGTAGACGAAGAAATAACCATCGTCGCCGAAGCTCAGGGTCGACAGGATGCGTTTCGCTTCGTCCAGCGTGGCCTGGTCCTTGCGCCCCGATTTGACCAGGTGGGCAATCGAGTGATTGGCCAGGGTGACGTAGTGCTTGAGCTCCGCTTCCTTGCTGGCCAGGTAGGCCTGCTGGATGGTGTCGCGCTGCTGGCGGGCAAGCGTCGCCGCCTGGTAGCGCACCGCGACGGCGATCGCGCACAAGGCCAGGATCAGGGGCGCAATGGCCAGGAACAGGAACTTTTGCCGCAGCTTCATGCGGCGATTGTAAGCCCGCTGCCGGGCGCTTGTCCTACGTAGTTATACGGACGGCGTTTGCGTAGTGGTGCGCTTGTGACAGATATTCAATTCCTGAATACTGGCCATTCATCCTTGGAGGAGACCCCGATGAATCCCGTTATGAAGAAACTTGGCTGGGCAGCGATGTCGGTGCTCGGTGCCGGCGCCCTGGGCGTGATTGCCCTCAAGCGCGGCGAACCTGTCAGCGCCATCTGGCTGGTGATTGCAGCCGTTTGCGTGTACCTGATCGCGTACCGCTTCTACAGCCTGTTTATTGCCAAAAACGTCATGGGCCTGGAGGCCAACCGCCTGACCCCGGCCCATAAGCACAACGATGGCCTGGACTACGTGCCAACCAATAAGAACGTTCTGTTCGGCCACCACTTCGCCGCGATTGCCGGCGCCGGCCCGCTGGTCGGCCCCGTGCTGGCGGCGCAGATGGGCTACCTGCCCGGCATGCTGTGGATCCTGGCCGGCGTGGTGTTCGCCGGCGCGGTGCAGGACTTCATGGTGCTGTTCATTTCCACCCGCCGCGATGGCCGCTCGCTCGGCGACCTGATCAAGTCCGAACTGGGCCCGATCCCGGGCAATATCGCGCTGCTGGGCACCTTCATGATCATGGTGATCATCCTGGCCGTGCTGGCGCTGATCGTGGTGAAGGCGCTGGCGCACTCGCCATGGGGCTCCTTCACCGTGATGGCGACCATCCCGATTGCGCTGTTCATGGGCGTCTACTCCCGCTATATCCGCGTCGGCCGCGTCGGCGAAGTGTCGCTGATCGGCTTCGTGCTGCTGATGCTGGCCATCTTCGGCGGCCAGTGGGTGCAGGAAAACCCTGCCCTCGCGCCGATGTTCACCTTCTCCGGCACTGAACTGACCTGGATGCTGATCGGCTATGGCTTCATCGCTTCCGTGCTGCCGGTGTGGCTGCTGCTGGCGCCGCGCGACTACCTGTCCACCTTCCTGAAGATTGGCACCATTGTCGGCCTGGCGCTGGGCATCCTGATCGTGGCGCCGATGCTGCAGATGCCGTCGATTACCAAGTTCATCGACGGCACCGGCCCTGTATGGTCCGGCAACCTGTTCCCCTTCCTGTTCATCACCATCGCCTGCGGCGCCGTGTCCGGCTTCCACGCGCTGATCTCCTCCGGCACCACGCCGAAGATGATCGAGAACGAAACCCACGCCCGCTTCATCGGCTACGGTGCGATGCTGATGGAATCCTTCGTCGCCATCATGGCGCTGGTGGCCGCTTCGACCATCGAGCCAGGCGTGTACTTCGCGATGAACAGCCCGGCCGCACTGCTCGGCACCACCGCCGAATCTGCAGCGCAGGCGATTTCCCAATGGGGCTTCTACGTCACGCCTGAAATGCTGACGCAGACCGCCAAGGACGTGGGCGAATCCACCATCATCTCCCGCGCCGGCGGCGCACCGACCCTGGCGGTGGGCATGGCGCACATCCTGTCCAACGTGGTGGGCGGCAAGGCCATGATGGCGTTCTGGTACCACTTCGCCATCCTGTTCGAAGCCCTGTTCATCCTGACCGCTGTCGATGCGGGCACCCGCGCCGGCCGCTTCATGCTGCAGGACTTGCTGGGCTCCTTCGCACCGTCGCTGAAACGCACCGACTCCGTGTTCGCCAGCCTGCTGGCCACCGGCCTGTGCGTGGCTGCCTGGGGTTACTTCCTGTACCAGGGCGTGGTCGATCCGCTGGGCGGCATCAACACCCTGTGGCCGCTGTTCGGCATCGCCAACCAGATGCTGGCCGCGATTGCGCTGATCCTGGCGACCTGCGTGCTGTTCAAGATGAAGCGCGCCAAATACGCCTGGGTCACCATCCTGCCGACCATCTGGCTGCTGCTGTGCACCCTGACCGCCGGCTGGCAGAAGATCTTCGACGCCAATCCGAAGATCGGCTTCATGGCCCACGCCGCGAAATACCAGGCGGCCCTGACGGACGGCAAAGTGCTGGCCCCGGCCAAGTCGATCGAGCAGATGCAGCAGGTCATCGTCAACGACTACCTCGATGCAGGCCTGGCAGCCTTCTTCATGATCGTCGTGGTCAGCGTACTGGTATTTGGCGTGCGCACCGCGCTGGCTGCCTGGAACGCCAGCCGCCCGACCCACAACGAAGCCCCGGCCCAATACGCCGCCGCGGCCAAGTAAAGCCATGCTCGGCGAAATCGTCAAGGCAGGCCGCTACCTCGGACAGAGCATGCGGCTGATGTGCGGCCTGCCGGAATACGACACCTACGTCGCCCATCGCGAGACCACCCACCCGGGTGAGCCCGTGATGAGCTACGAGGAATTCTTCCGCGAACGCCAGGAAGCGCGCTACGGCGGCGCCGGCAAGCGGGGTGGCTGCTGCTAGTAACTGGAAGTTAGAGCCAGATCAAAGTGTCGAAATTCTTAGCATTTATTCTTTGCCCGATGGAATCGTCCTTCGGCGGCGAAAATGCTCAATTTCGAACGGTCCGGCCTAAGCCAGAAACTGACCATCATCTCGGTGCTCACCACCGGCAGCGCCCTGCTGCTGGTGTTCGTGGCATTCGCCGTCGCGTCCATCCTTTCCCACACCAGCGAGGAGCGCAAGCAGCTAACCTCGCTGGCTGATGTCATCGGCGCCAACAGCGTCTCTTCCCTGCTTTATGCCGACCGGCCGACTGCCGAACAGGCCTTGGCCGCGCTGGCGGTCAAGAGCGACATCACGCGCGCCGCCCTGTTCGACCGGGACGGCAGGCTGTTTGCCTCCTACCCTGCCCAGCGCGAACCGGCGCCCATTGCGCTGGATGCGCCGCGCTTGCGGCAACTGGCGTCGGGCGAACTGGCCGAGCGTGACGGGCCGCCGTGGGCGCCGCTGCTGCGGCTTTACCGGCCGGTGCGGGTGCGCCAGCATGTGATCGGGGCGGTGATGATCGAGGCCGGCCAGGCTTCGCTGTGGCTTGGCATCCTGCGCAACCTCGGCATTACGGCGGCGGCCACCGTTTCCTCCTTCGGGCTGGCGCTGGTGCTGTCGGCGCGCTTTCGCGAAGGCATTGCGGCGCCCATTGCGCAGCTGATCGCGGCGGCGGACAAGGTGAGCAGCAGCCAGACCTACGCCCAGGTGCAGCACCAGCGCAGCGATGAACTGGGCACGCTGATCGACAGCTTCAACGGCATGCTGGCGCAGATCGAGAGCCGCGACACCAAGCTGGCGCAGTACCGCGGCGAACTGGAACGCCAGGTCAGCATCCGCACTGCGCAACTGGAAAAAGCCAAGGATTCGGCGGAAGCGGCCAGCCAGGCCAAGAGCGCCTTCCTGGCCAATATGTCGCACGAAATCCGCACGCCGATGAACGGGGTGCTGGGCATGGCCGAGCTGCTGGCGGCGACCGAGCTGACCGAGACCCAGCGCCACTACACCAGCATGGTGCGTCGCTCGGGAGAGCACCTGCTGGTGATCATCAACGACATCCTCGACTTTTCCAAGGTTGAAGCGGGCAAGCTGACCGTCGAATACATCAACTTCAACCTGCGCGAACTCCTTGACGATATCGAGAACGTATTTGCGCCGCAGGCCCAGGCCAAGGGCATCGAGATGGAGTTTGCTGTGGCGAACAATATTCCGCTGGCGATCTGCGGCGACCCAAACCGGCTGCGGCAGGTGATCGTCAACCTGCTGGGCAACGCGGTCAAGTTCACCGACCAGGGACGGATCAAGGTGGCGGTTCGCGTGGCGGAGGAAGACGCGCAATCGGCCCGCCTGCGCATAGAAGTGCAAGATACCGGCATCGGCGTTTCACGCGAGGCGCGG
The DNA here is from genome assembly GCF_049913255.1 of Pseudoduganella sp. R-43. Taxonomy (NCBI): domain Bacteria; kingdom Pseudomonadati; phylum Pseudomonadota; class Betaproteobacteria; order Burkholderiales; family Oxalobacteraceae; genus Pseudoduganella; species Pseudoduganella sp. R-43. The sequence goes on along the minus strand of NZ_CP183988.1, from coordinate 2,571,569 downwards.
GCCCACATTTTCGACTCGTTCTCGCAGGGCGATGGCTCGACTACCCGCAAGCATGGCGGTACCGGGCTGGGATTGGCGATTTCCAAGCAGCTGGTGGAGTTGATGGGAGGCTCGATCGGCGTCGACAACGCGCTGGGACGCGGTTCGGTGTTCTGGTTCACCGTGCAATTCGACAAGCGGCGCGTGGATGCGGATGATGCAGGCTTCCAGCAAAAACCGACCAAGGGCTTGCGCGCGCTGGTGGTCGATCGCCAGGCCGAGAGCGCGCTGGCGCTCCAGCGCCTGCTGGGCCGCTGGCACTTGCAAGGGCATTGCGCACCAAGCGCCGCCGATGCCTTGCGCGAGCTGCACGCGGCGGCCGCACGGGGGACGCCCTACGACGTGGCGCTGCTTGACATGGGGCTGGACGATATCGGCGGGCTGGCGCTGGCGGCCGAGATCAAGGCCGATCCCGACATTTCGGGCATCCGCCTGATCTTGCTGGCCTCCGAGCGCAATGCAGCGGACCAGGTGCAGCGCCGTGCCGCCGGCGTGGCGTTCCAGCTTATCAAGCCGGTGCGCGAGCCGGACCTGTACGACTGCATCGTGACGCCGGTGCGGGCCAATGAAGGCGTGGGCGCTGCTGCGCACGGCGGCGCATCGCAGTCCCAAGCCTCGCTGCGTCCTCGCCTCGGCCAACGCCCGCGCGCCCTGCTGGCGGAAGATAATCCCGTCAATGTGGAAGTGGCGTCGGCCATGCTGCGCGGCCTGGGCATGGAAGTGGCCTGCGCTGCCAACGGCGAGGAGGCGCTGGCGGCCGTGCGGGCGGGCGACTACGACCTGGTGCTGATGGACTGCATGATGCCGGTGATGGACGGCATGGCCGCCACCGCCGAAATCCGCCGGCTGGAGCAGCAGCGCGGCCGCGCACGCGCCACGCCTATCGTCGCCATCACCGCCAACGCCCTGCAAGGGGACCGTGAACGCTGCCTTGCGGCGGGGATGGACGATTACATCAGCAAGCCGTTCTCGCAACAGGCCCTGGCCGATACGCTTGGCCGGTGGATCGCCCTGCCCCGCCCGGCGCCTGCCGCATTGCCGGCCACGGCCCCGGACAGCCGCGCCTCCGCCAGCGCGCTATCCGTAGCTCTCGCAGTGCGCGCCGCGTCCGGCCAGGCACCACCAGCAAGCGCCGTCGGCAACCACAAGGCGCACGCCCCGCCCCCAGCCGAGCCAGCCGATGCAGGCCATGTGCGCCCCCCCCTGCAAGCCATGCCCGCAGCCATCAACCCGCTCGCGCTTGACGCCATCCGCGCCCTCAGCGCAGGGCAAGGAGAGGCATTGCTGCAGCGCGTGCTGGCCACCTTCCTGCAAGACACGCCCCGCCAGCTCGCAGCCCTGCACGAAGCGGTCGCAGAAAGCGACCCAAACACCATCCGCAAGACCGCCCACAGCCTGAAATCGAGCAGCGCCAACGTCGGCGCCGATACGCTGGCCCGGCTGTTCCGCGACCTGGAACAGCTTGCCCGCACCGGCCAGACCGATGGTGCGGCAGACCTGATAGCGCAACTGGAGCGCGAATTCCAGTCAGTCCGGCATTCGCTCAGCCTCATTCTGCCGAAGGGAGCATGAAATCATGGCAGCGCTCTATTCACCCAAACGCGGCACCGTGCTGGTGGCGGACGACGATCCCGTCATGCGCCTGTTGATGCTTGAAATGCTGGCCCAGGTCGGGCTCGACGCCGTGGAAGCGAGCGATGGCCGTGCGGCCATCGCCAGCTTCCGCGACAACGCGCCAGACCTGGTGCTGCTCGACGTCGACATGCCGCTGCTCGACGGCTTTTCCGTCTGCCGCGCCATCCGCAAGCTGGAAAGCTCATCGCACGTTCCCGTCATCATGGTCACCGGCGGCGACGACCTGGGCGCAGTCACGCAAGCCTATGAAGCCGGCGCCACCGACTTCGTCTCCAAGCCGATCAACTGGCCCATCCTCGGGCACCGCGTGCTCTATGTGCTGCGCGCCAGCGATGCCATCGCCCGCCTGCGCATTGCCGACGCCCACAACCGCGCCGTGCTGGCCGCGATCCCCGACACCTTCTTCCGCCTCAGCGCCGACGGCTACTACCTCGATTACGAAGAAGGCCATGAGCCTGGAGCCGATTTCGCCAGCCGCGAATGCGTGGGGCGCCACATCCGCGACGTGCTGCCCGCCCCGATCGCAAGCCGCATGCTGGATCAACTGTCGGCCGTGCTGCATTCCACTTCCGTGCACTCGGTCGATTACGAATTGACGCGCGACGGCGTCAGCCACCACTTTGAAGCGCGTTTGGTCGGCACAGCCTCGGGCGAGGTCCTCGGCCTGGTGCGCGACATCAGTGAGCGCAAACGCACCGAAGAACAGATCCGCAAGCTGGCCTATTGCGATAGCCTGACCGGCATCCCGAATCGCCAGGCATTCCTCGAGACGCTGGAGCGCGAGCTGGAGCGCTCGCAGCGCGAACAGCGCAAGTTCGCCATCCTGTTCATGGACCTGGACTCCTTCAAGCGCATCAACGATACGCTGGGCCATAATGTCGGCGACCTGCTGCTGCAGATCGTCACCGAGCGCCTGCGCGAAACCATACGCCCCAGCGACCACTTGAGCAGCCTGGCCCGCCTGGGCGGCGATGAATTCACGATCCTGCTGCCCGATATCGAGCGCGTGGACGACGCCCTGGCCGTCGCCCATCGCGTGAAGGACGCCATGCGCCGCCCCTTCAACCTGGACGGCCATGAAATCTTCGTCACCGCCAGTATCGGCATTTCGCTCTACCCGGAAGACGGCGAAGACTGCACCTCGCTGCTCAAGTTCGCCGACACCGCCATGTACCACGCCAAGAACTGCGGCAAGAACAACGCCAAGCTATACAGCTCCTCGCTCACGATGCAGATCATGAGCCACGTCAAGCTGGAGGTGGGCTTGCGCAAGGCCTTGCAGAACAACGAGCTTTACCTGCTGTACCAACCCCAGGTCGACGTGCCCACCACGCGCATCGTCGGCGTGGAAGCGCTGATACGCTGGCGCCATCCGGAACACGGCATCATCCCGCCCACGGAGTTCATTCCGCTGGCGGAGGAGACTGGCCTGATCGTGCCGATCGGCGAATGGGTGTTGCGCACAGCCTGCTGGCAGGCCCGCGCCTGGCAGCGCGAATGCGATCGTCCTGTCCGCATGGCAGTCAACCTCTCCGCGCGCCAGTTCAAGGATGAAAACCTGGCGCAGATCGTGCTGGCGGTATTGCAGGATACCGGGCTCGATCCGGGCCTGCTGGAGCTGGAGCTGACCGAGGGCACATTGATGGACAACGCCCTCGCCACGCTGGCCACGCTGGAACAGTTGCGCGGCATCGGCGTATTCCTGTCGATCGACGATTTCGGCACCGGCTATTCGTCCATGAGCTACCTGAAACGTTTCGACGTGCGCGCCTTGAAGATCGACAAGAGCTTCATCAGCGGACTGCCGCAGGACAGCGAAAACGCCGCCATCACGCGCGCCATCATCGCCATGGCGCACGGCCTGAAGATGATCGTGGTGGCCGAAGGCGTCGAAACGCCCGAACAGCTCGACCTGCTGAAGCACTACGGTTGCGACATGGCCCAGGGTTACCTGCTCGGCCGCCCCGCCCCGCAGGAAGCCATCAGCCAGATGCTGGTCGCATGCCCGACGGGCATCGCGTCAACTTGACAGCGGCGATCAGGTACTGCGGCGGTCCAGCATCGCGCGGGCGATGGTGCCGGCGTCGACGTATTCGAGCTCGCCGCCAACGGGCACGCCGCGCGCCAGGCGCGTCACGGCCAGGCCGCGGGCTTTCAGCATTTCGCTGATGTAGTGGGCGGTGGCCTCGCCTTCGTTGGTGAAGTTGGTCGCCAGCACCACTTCCTCCACCACGCCGTCGGCGGCGCGCGCCAGCAGCTTTTCGAGGTGGATGTCCTTCGGGCCGATGCCGTCCAGCGGCGACAGGCGGCCCATCAGGACAAAGTACAGGCCCTTGTAGGTCAGCGTGGATTCAATCATCGCCTGGTCGGCCGGCGTTTCGACCACGCATAGCTGGCGCTTGTCGCGCGACTCGTCGGCGCAGGTGTCGCAGATCTCGGTTTCGGTGAAGGTATTGCACAGCGCGCAGTGGTGCACCTGCTCCACCGCCTGGTACAGAGCGCGCGACAGCATCGCCGCGCCTTCGCGGTCGTGCTGCAGCAGGTGGAAGGCCATGCGCTGGGCCGACTTGGGGCCGACACCAGGCAGGCGGCGCAGCGCCTCAGTCAGGAATTCAAAGGACTTCGCCATTGGATCAGGATTGCTTGAACGCGCTCAGGAAGTCGGCCGTCTTGGTCGGCACGAATTCGGTGATCGTGTAGCTGGCTGCTCCCGCTTCGTTGAACGGGTCCAGCTCGATCACCGCTTCGATATCGGCCCGGCTATCGGCCGTGGCAAGGATGATGCCGCCCGTGCGCGGCACCAGGCGTCCAGACATCAGGAACATGCCGTTGGCATATTGCTCGCGCAGGTACTCGCTGTGCGCGGCGAGGAGCTTGTCGATCTCCTCGGCCGGTTTAAGGTACGTGAGCGTGATGATGAACATGATGTTGGTTTAGAAAGGCATCTTGAAGCCGGGTGGCAGCGGCAGGCCGGCGGTCAGGCCGCTCATTTTTTCCGAAGCGGTGGCTTCGGCCTTGCGCACGGCGTCGTTGAAGGCGGCGGCTACCAGGTCTTCCAGCATGTCCTTGTCGTCGCCCAGCAGCGATGGGTCGATCGACACGCGCTTCACGTCGTTCTTGCAGGTCATGACGACCTTCACCATGCCGGCGCCGGCCTGGCCTTCAACTTCGATCAGGGCCAGCGCTTCTTGCGCCTTCTTCATGTTGTCCTGCATGGCTTGCGCTTGCTTCATCAGGCCGGCCAGTTGGTTCTTCATCATGGTGTGGTTCTCCGTATTTCGGTGTTGAGTATTGGGTTTAGTGCGCTGGCGTCATCGGCGCCACGATCGAGCCGGGGACGACGAAGGCGCCGAAGTCGCGCACCATGGCTTTGATAAATGGATCGGCGGCTACGGCTTCTTCAGCGGCTCGCTGGCAATTGTCGCGGTGCACCTGGGCTTCGACGCTGGTGGTGTACCAGGCCTTGCCGATTTCGGTCTCGACCCGTGCGGCGCGGCCGAAGCGTTCGGTCAGGGCGGAGGTCAGTTTTTCCACGTTGGCCGGGGTGGCCCAGGTTTCGATCGGGCAGCGGATGCGGAACACGGCCATATTGCCGTCAAAGGCACAGCTTACCAGTTCGGCCTGGGTTGCCAGCTGCTGCGCCACGCCGCGCAGCGGCAGGTGGGCGGCCAGCGCTGGCCAGTTGCCGTCCCAGCCCAATTCAGGAACCGGGGTAATGACATATTCATATGGCGCCTGGGCCGGCGCGGCGGCGCGTTGCTGCGGCGCTGCCTGCGCCATGCCGGAAATGTGGTCGGCGCCGGCCGGCACTGCGGAGTCTTCGGAGAAGTCGGTGACCCAGGGCGGGAGCTCGTCTTCATCCGCCGGCTGCTGCACTGGAGGAGCGCGGCGCTGCTGCACTTGCTGCGGGGCTTCCATCACGGCGGCGGCACCGTCGTGGTCGTCCCAAGGAGCGCTGGCTTGCATCGCCGGGGCGTCTTCCCACGGCGCCGGTGCCCGGGGTGCCGATGGCGCGGCAGGAGGCTGGGCGGCCGGTGCCGGCGACATCGCTGCGCGCGGCGCGGAGGCTGGCGCTGCAGGCGGCGATGCTGGCGCGTCGGCTTGCGGCGCTGCCGGACGTGCTGGCGCCGGCGCGCGCTGGCCGGTACGGGCAGCGGCTGCGGCGCGCGCGGCTTCCAATGCCGCCGTGATAGCCATCTTGGCTGGGCTCATCGGGCGGCTGCCGGCGGCAGGCGCTGGCTGCGGCGCAGGCGCTGCAGCCGGGGCAGGTGCAGCAGCAGGCTGCGGTGCTGCCACGGCTGCTGGCGCGGGCTGCGCAGGGGCTGCAGCGGCAGCAGTTTGCGACGTGGCGACTGGCGCAGGAGCGGATGCGTTGGCAAGCTGCGAACCGCTTGGCTGCGCTGGTGCGGCTTGCGCGGCGACAGCCGGGGCACTGGCCGGAACGCTGCTCAGGTGCGAGGCACTGGCAGCGTTTGCAGCCGCTGCGGCAGCGGGTGCGACTTGCTGGACCGGCGGCGCTGGCGGCACGGCCGCAGCCGGGGCGGCGCTGGCCGGTGCGGGTTGGCCAACCGGAACACTCATGCGATCCGCCGTTGCTGCCGATGCGGCCATGGCGGCTGCAGCAGCCGCACGGGCCGGATTCGCACCGGCTGGACGAGCCGCTACCGGGGCGCCGCCCGGTTGGCCATCTGCCCCGCCGATGCCGGGCCGAAAGGCAAGCATGCGTAACAGGGTCATGGAGAAGCCGGCATATTCATCCGGCGCCAGCCCCAACTCATTCCGCCCGTGCACGGCGATCTGGTAATACAACTGCACTTCCTCCGCATCGAACAGGGAAGCCAGGCGCACGATATCGCTATATTCAGGCAGGTCCGCCGGCACGGCGGAAGGCACGGTCTGCGCCAGCGCAATCCGGTGCAGCAAAGTGCCCAGGTCCTGCAAGGCGCCGTTATATGACAGCGAACGCGTCGCCATCTCGTCGGCCACCGCCATCAAATCCGCGCCATCCTTATTGGCCAGTGCGTCCAGCAGGCGCACCAGATAGGACTGGTCCAAAGCTCCCAGCATGCCCTGCACCGCATCCAGCGTGACAGCGCCGGCGGCGTAGGCAATCGCCTGGTCGGTCAGCGACAAGGCATCGCGCATCGAGCCGTGCGCGCCCTGCGCCAGCAAGCGCAAGGCCGGCTGTTCGAACACCACATTTTCCTGGCCCAGGATATTTTCCAGGTGGCCGACGATATGCCCCGGCGGCATCTGCTTCAGATTGAACTGCAGGCAGCGCGACAGCACGGTGACAGGAATCTTTTGCGGATCGGTGGTCGCCAGGATGAACTTGATGTGCTCAGGCGGTTCCTCCAACGTCTTCAGCATCGCATTGAAAGCGTGGTTGGTCAGCATGTGCACCTCGTCGATCATATAGACCTTGAAGCGTGCATTGGACGGCGCGTACACCGCCTGCTCCAGCAACTGCGCCATTTCATCGACGCCGCGGTTGGATGCTGCATCCATCTCGACGTAGTCGACAAAGCGTCCGCCGTCGATCGCGGTACAAGCCTCGCACACGCCGCACGGGGTAGCCGTGATCCCGCCATTGCCGTCCGGGCCGACGCAATTGAGCGACTTGGCCAGGATACGGGACAGCGTCGTCTTGCCGACACCGCGCGTCCCGGTAAACAGGTAGGCGTGGTGCAGGCGACCGGTATGCAACGCGTGGGTCAGTGCACGGACAACGTGCTCCTGGCCGACGAGCGTTTCAAAGTTCCGGGGACGGTATTTGCGAGCGAGGACTTGATAGGACATGAACGGAATTTTACCGTAGTTAGCAAGCACTGCGGACAACATTAGACGTTTGGCCAGGCTTCGCCCGGACTTTGTCTTTTTTACAACCTCACCACCATGAGAAAGCTGCTGCTGACTGCCCTGCTGGCCTGCACCGGCACCGGCACCGCCCACGCTGAAGTCTGTGCTGCTGAAGGAAAATCAGAATGAAAAAAGCTGCCATTGGCAGCTTTTTAAGAATTCAAGGAGGCGAGCCTGATCTGCGGCACTTGCGGTGAACAGCTTTGGCTGCTTCGTTCCCGACCTGACCAGGTTAACCGTGCCACAATGCGCAGGGGCCCGCCCGGCGGCAATTATAGGCTATAAACCTAGCTGCTGCCAAATATCATCCACACGGGCTTTCACATCGGGCGTCATGGCGATCGTGGTGCCCCATTCCCGGCTGGTTTCACCCGGCCATTTATTGGTAGCGTCGATGCCCATCTTGCTGCCCAGGCCACTGACCGGCGAGGCAAAGTCCAGGTAATCGATCGGCGTATTGTCGACCAGCGTGGTGTCGCGGGTCGGGTCGACGCGGGTTGTTATCGCCCAGATCACTTCCTTCCAGTCGCGGATGTTCACGTCCTCGTCCACCACGATAATGAACTTGGTATACATGAACTGGCGCAGGAAGCTCCACACGCCGAACATGACTCGCTTGGCGTGGCCCGCGTACTGTTTGCGGATCTGCACCACCGCCATGCGGTAGCTGCAGCCTTCCGGAGGCAAGTAAAAGTCGGTGATCTCGCTGAACTGCTTCTGCAGCAACGGCACGAACACTTCGTTCAGCGCCACGCCCAGCACAGCCGGTTCGTCCGGCGGCTTGCCTGTATAAGTGGAGTGGTAGATCGGGTCGCGCCGCATGGTGATGCGGTCGATGGTAAAGACCGGGAACCAGTCCTGCTCGTTGTAATAGCCGGTGTGGTCGCCATACGGGCCTTCCAGGCCATGCTCGAAGCCCGACGGATGCTTCTCGTCCGGGTAGATATGCCCTTCCAGCACGATCTCGGCCGAAGCAGGCACGCGCAACTCGCTGCCGATCGCCTTTACCAGTTCGGTGCGGCTGCCGCGCAGCAAGCCCGCAAACTGATATTCCGACAAGCTGTCCGGCACTGGCGTGACGGCGCCGAGGATGGTTGCAGGATCGGCGCCCAACGCCACGCAGACCGGATATGGCTGGCCCGGATGCTTGATGCAGTGCTCGCGAAAGTCCAGCGCGCCGCCGCGATGCGCCAGCCAGCGCATGATGACCTTGTTACGCCCCAAGACCTGCTGGCGGTAGATGCCGAGGTTCTGGCGCTTCTTGTTCGGCCCCTTGGTAATCACAAGGCCCCATGTAATAAGGGGCGCCACGTCGCCTGGCCAGCAATGCTGGATCGGCAGGCGGGCCAGGTCTACGTCATTGCCTTCCCAGACAATCTCCTGGCATGGCGCACCGCGCATTTCCTTCGGCGACATGTCCCATACTGCTTTTACCAGCGAGCCCAGGCCCATCAAGTCCTTGAAGCCCTTTGGCGGCTCGGGTTCTTTCAACTGTGCCAGCACATGCCCGATCTTGCGCAGTTCGCCGACTTCGTCCGCTCCCATGCCCAGGGCCACGCGGCGCGGGGTGCCGAACAGGTTGCCCAGCACCGGCATGTCGAAACCGGCCGGTTTCTCGAACAGGATGGCCGGTCCGCCGGCACGCAGGGTGCGGTCGCAAATTTCCGTCATCTCGAGGTGTGGCGAAACAGGCAAGCTTGTGCGCTTAAGTTCGCCCATTGCTTGCAGTTGGGAAATAAAATCCCGGAGATCGCGATATTTCATACTTTTTTACGATTTTTTTGCTCCCGACGGGCCGTCTGAGCACTTTTGGTCAAGCCGTTGATTTTATTGGTTTTTGTCAATGTGTTCACGAGAAAATCATACTCAAAAGTAATAAAGAACGACGGTGTTAGTATTGACTAGATATAATACCCCTCCTACAATTTGACCTACCTGATGAGGGCATGGCCTTTATGCCAACTAAGTTGTCACTCATTACATTCACGGAGTATCCGGGCTCCACAGACATTTTAAGGAGTGTTTTTCACGAGGCGTCTGCCTCCCTCCCGGAAAAAGTTGTGTTGCAACTGGCCCCATAGACCCGCCAGCTTTAGCAAACAATGATGGCGTCCAGTCCCGTGCGACCTGTGCGGCGGTGGACGAAGATAACACTGATGTAACGACTATGGCACGTCGAATTGACCGCGTTTTAGCGCGGCGGGGACGCGTTTTGACTCTTACATTTCAGGGGAGTTCTGAATGAACAATCGATTCAATGGGTTGCTTGATAGCGCCCGCCTGTGGGCTCGCCAGCCCGCCGCGTGGATTTCCACGCAGAGCATTTCGGCACGCGGTCTGCTGACCGCCGCTCAGTCTCTGCTGAGCCTCCTGGGTATCGCTGCATTGGTCATGGCTTGCGCCATGGTTGCCCGTCCTGAACTGGCGACCGATCTGGCCCAGGCCCTGCGCGGCGCGCCGCCAGCGCCTCAGCAAGTCGTCGTGGCGCCTCCGCTGTCCGAACTGATGGAAGCGCCTGCAGTGCGTCCGGCCGGCCTGGTCATCGCCACTGCCGAAGCGCAGCTTGCCGCCGAGGACAAAGACCTGGTGGGCTCCAAGAAGCAGCAGGATGCCGTTACCAACTGGCTCTCCAAGCGTTACCGCGTGGCTGGCGATGCGACCAATATGCTGGTCTCTACCGCCTACCTTACCGCTCGCGAAATCAAGCTGGATCCGCTGCTGATCCTGGCCGTGATGGCAATCGAGTCGGGCCTGAATCCGTTCGCGGAAAGCCCGATGGGGGCGCAAGGCCTGATGCAGGTGATGTCCAAGGTCCACACCGACAAATTCCAGGACATGGGCGGCGTGCAGGCTGCGCTGAACCCGGTCGCCAACATCCGCGTCGGCGCCCTGATCCTGAAGGATTACGTGGCCAAGGGCGGTTCCGTTGAAGCGGGCCTGAAATCCTACGTCGGCGCAGCCGCCTTCGAAACCGATGACGGCTATGGTTCGCGCGTGCTGGCGGAATACTCGCGCCTGAAGCAAGTCTCCGCCGGCAAGAAAGTGCCTTACATTACCCCGCCGCAGCAGGTCGCGTCCTCCGCCCCTGCCCCGGCAAAGCCGAAAGAAGCCCCGACCACCGTGGCCCAGGCTGACAAGCCGATCAGCGCAGACCAGCTGGCCGGCCTGTAATCGACCACCTGCCGCGCACGAAGCCACCCTCGGGTGGCTTTTTTATTATGCGCGGCGCAGAATGGAGGCATGTCGACCGCAAACCACTTGCTCATCTCCGAGCGGGCCTTGCAGCAAACCGTGGGCTGGATCGCCTTCCTGATGCCGGTCAGCGTGCGCCTGCTCGCCTTCCTCTCGCCGGACCAGGTCTGGACCACCAACTCCATCAGTGCCTATTACTACAGCAGTGCGCGCGACATCTTCGTCGGCGCCCTGGTGGTGGGCGGAGTGGTCATGGCGTTCTTCGATACCGGCCACCGGCGCGACCGCTGGTTTTCCATCCTGGCCGGAGCGTCGGCCATCGGCATCGCCCTTTTCCCCATGAAAATCTCGATCGGCGTCCTCAGGTCACCCGACACCATCCTGCCCGACGACGAGAGCAAGCTGGTGGCAGCCCTGCTGCACGCCCCGCATGGCCCGCTGGGCTACCACTTCATCTTCGTTGCCGCCTTCTTCGTGCTGACGTTTTACCTGGTGACGTTCCGCTTCCGCGCCAATACGCCTTCCCTGCCGACGCAACAGAAATGCACGCGCAACAAGGTCTACATTGCCTGCGGCGCCCTGATGACGGTGGCATTCGCGTGGATAGCGATCCTGGAACTGAACGGACAGCAGCAATCGATCTTCTGGCCGGAGACCCTTGCGGTCATGGCCTTTTCAGCCGCATGGCTGGTGAAGGGACAACTGGTGCTGAAAGACGGGCCCGCGGCCACTGCCGCAGGCACCGGGGGAAGGGATTAGCGCTTCTTGTCTGCCGCGACTTCGTCGCCGCGCAGTTGGGCCGCCAGCTTGTCCAGCACGCCGTTCACGTATTTATGGCCATCGATACCGCCAAAGGACTTGGTCAGCTCTACCGCTTCGTTGATCACGACGCGATATGGAATCTCAACGTGGTTCTTCAGCTCATATGCGCCGATCAGCAGCACCGCGTGCTCGATCGGGGACAGTTCGCCAATGCCGCGATCGACCAGCGGCGTGAACACTTCACGCAGCTCGACCGATTGCTTGATGGTGCCGCGCAGCAGGTCGGCAAAGTACTCGCCGTCCGCCTTGTCGAAGCCATGGGCGCCGCGGATGTTGTTGACGACCTTGGTCGCGTCTTCGTTGTTCAGCAGCCACTGGTACAGGCCCTGCAGCGCGAACTCGCGCGCGCGATGGCGCGGCGTGCGGTTCTTGCTCGGGTTGGCGTGCGTCATTTTGTCAGTCATGTTCTTACCTTCTTGTTGAATTACTCGTCGTCGCCCAGGTCCTGGTGCAGTTCTTCCAGGGCGATCGACAGGTTGGCCATTTCGACGGCACAGCGGGCAGCCTCGGCGCCTTTGACAGCCATGCGGACTTCCGCCTGCTCGTCATTCTCGGTGGTCAGGATGGCGTTGGCGATTGGGATGCTGTAGTCCAGGCCCACGCGGGTCACGCCTGCGCCGGACTCATTGGACACCAGTTCGAAATGGTAGGTTTCGCCGCGGATGACGGCGCCCAGCGCGATCAGGGCATCGAACTGGTTGGATTCGGCCATCTTCTGCAGCACCAGCGGGATTTCCAGCGCGCCCGGAACAGTCACGTGCAGGATGTCTTCATCTTCCACGCCCAGGTTCTTCAGCTCCTGCAGGCAAGCGGACAGCAGGCCATGGCAAACGTCTTCGTTGAAGCGCGCTTGCACGATGCCGATGCGCAGGTTTTCGCCGGACAGGTTGGTTTCGTAGGTTGCTACGGTCATGGTGGTCCTCTTTTCTGGATTTCGGTTAAGCCGCGCTTCAGGCGGCAGGTTTGGCCATGTAGCCGGTGACTTCAAGGTTAAAGCCGGTCATCGAAGGCATCTTGCGCGGGCTGGCCAGCAACTGCATCCTGTGCACGCCCACATCGCGCAGGATTTGCGCGCCAATGCCGTAGCTGCGCAGGTCCATGCTGGCGGCGCGGCCGGTTGGGCGCACGTTCTTGTCCAGCGCTTCCAGCTGGCCGAACAACTGCTCCGCGGTCTCGCCGCAGTTCAGCAGCACCATCACGCCCTGCTCCGCCGCCTTGATTGCCTTCATCGAGGACGACACGTTCCAGGAGTGGGTGGTGGCTTCGGTTTCCAGCAGGTCCAGGATCGATACCGGCTGGTGCACGCGCACCAGCGATTCCTTGCCAGGCGCCATATCGCCGTGCACCAGCGCCAGGTGGGCCGAGCCGCTCGGCTTGTCGCGGAAAGCGATCATGCGGAAGTCGCCGTGCGCAGTGCGCAGCGGACGTTCGGCAATGCGCTCCACCATGCATTCGTTCTGGCTGCGATAGTGGATCAGATCCGCGATGGTGCCAATCTTCAGGCCATGTTCCTTGGCGAATTCCAGCAGTTCCGGCAGGCGCGCCATGGTGCCGTCATCCTTGATGATCTCGCAGATCACGGAAGCCGGCATCAGGCCAGCCATCGCGGTCAGGTCGCAGCCGGCTTCGGTATGGCCAGCGCGCATCAGCACGCCGCCCGGCACCGCGCGCAGCGGGAAGATGTGGCCCGGCTGCACGATGTCGCTTGGCTTGGCACCCTTGGCCACGGCCACCTGGATGGTCTTGGCGCGGTCCGCTGCCGAGATACCGGTGGTGACGCCTTCCGCCGCTTCGATCGACACGGTGAAGTTGGTGCCGAACGAAGTGCCGTTCTTGGCCGTCATCATGGTCAGGTCGAGCTGGTTGCAATGCTCTTCGGTCAAAGTCAGGCACACCAGGCCGCGCGCGTGCTTGATCATGAAATTGATCGCTTCCGGCGTGACGTGCTCGGCGGCCAGCACCAGGTCGCCTTCGTTTTCACGGTCTTCTTCATCGACCAGGATCACCATGCGACCGGCGCGCAGTTCGGCGACGATTTCTTCGGTGCTGGAAATGGACATATTTTTTTCCTTTGATGTGAGGCACAGAGCGTTTCTTTGTTAACCCGCTATTTTAAAGGATTTGGCGCACTTCCGCCCCCTCGAGCGCCGCCATTAGGGGTTTTGGCCTAGACTGAATTGCTTTTCAACCCTGAAGGAGGCAGCGATGAAGACTAGCGGTTCGGCCGTCTGGACTGGCGGCATCAAGGATGGACGTGGAGCGATCAGCACGGCAAGCGGCGCACTGCAGGCGGCGCCATACGGCTTTTCCAGCCGTTTCGAAGGGAAACCGGGCACCAACCCCGAAGAATTGATCGGCGCGGCGCATGCCGGCTGCTTCACAATGGCCCTGTCGCTGATCCTGGGCGAGGCCGGGCTGACGGCCGAAAAGATGGAAACCAAGGCCGAAGTGACTCTGGATAAAGTGCCCGACGGCTTCTCGATTTCCGCCATCCGCCTCGACCTGCAGGCGAAGATCCCCGGAGCCGACAAGGCCAAGTTCGAAGAACTTGCCAATAAAGCAAAGCTTGGCTGCCCCGTCTCCAAGCTCTTCAAAGCCAACATCACCCTCACCACCACCCTCCTGTAATCCCGCGCCCGTCGCTTAGCGAGGGTCAGACCCTTCGGGTCTGACCCTGGTTTACCGGTTTCCAAAAATTTCCCTTGAACTTTTTAATTGCGATCACTATTATCAAGTCATTCGATGACGACCGTCATCATTAACCCTCAAGGAAACCACCATGAACATCAAAGATTCCGTCGTATTCATCACCGGCGCCAACCGTGGCCTCGGCCAGCAACTGGCGAAAGCCGCCCTCGCCGCAGGCGCTAAGAAAGTCTACGGCGCCGCCCGCGACCCGAAATCGGTCACTCTGCCCGGCGTCACCCCGGTCCAGCTCGACGTGACCAACCACGACGAAATCGCCGCCGTCACCCGTGAATACAAAGATGTGAGTGTGCTGATCAATAACGCCGGCATCGTCCGCGCCGGCGGCATCCTGGCCGACAACTCCCTCGAACAGGCCCGCGCCGAAATGGAAACCAACGTAATCGGCCCTATGCTGCTGAGCAAAGGCTTCGCCCCAACGCTGAAAGCCAACGGCGGCGGCGCCATCGTCAATATCCTGTCCGTGCTGGCCTGGTACAGCCAGGGCCCGACCAATACCTACAGCATGTCGAAGTCGGCCGCCTGGGCACTGACCAACGGCCTGCGCATCGAACTGGCCGCACAAGGTACGCAGGTGGTCGGCGCCCACATGGGCTATATGGATACCGACATGACCGCCGGCTACGAAGTCGCGAAGATCAAGCCGGAAGAAGTGGCAGCGCAAATCTTTGCCGCTCTGGCCGAAGGCAAGGAAGAAGTACTGGCGGACGACCTGACCCGCCAGGTCAAGTTGGGCATCAACGCTGAACTGCCGGCCTACATCGCCGCCTCACGCGCAGCCGCTTGATTGCGACAAGGTGTAGCACTGCGCGCTACCCTTGCCCAGGGACTGCAAAAGAGTTTTCAAGACGAAGACTTTCGACCACTGGGCCAGGAAAGTAGTTGGCGATGTCCTGCTTTGCATCGCTGCCCGTGAAATCGAGGCCGGCCAGTTCGAAGCCGACCTCGGTCCTGGTTTGTGCAAGAAGCACATCGCAACTCATGGCCATGGCAAACGCGGTGCACTTCGCACCTTAGTCGCAAAGCGGCACAGCTCGACAGTCATATTTCTTCCCCGATGCAGTGGTATCGCAGCAAAATCAATTGCCGATACCTTCCATCGCCAAAGCCTGGCCCAGTTGGAGCAATTAGCAATGCTCGGGGAATGAGGGAGATTTCGTTGGCCGCGCTAATTGCCGCCGGTCTTGTCGTCGCCATCTGTCGCCTGGTCAAGGTGGCTCGCCCTTACGTGGGCAAATTGCCACGCATGTTCGAATGGCTCCTGGTTGCCATTCTGACCTGCGCACTGGCCTTCCTCCTGTCGCCGCAACAACTCCCCGTCAGCGCCTACAAAATCAGCCTGATCGCCAGTACAGATCAGCCCACGTATGCCCGGGTCGCGGCTACCGAGATTTTAATCATCGTTCCCTCCCCGGGAATGCTCTCAACGATCAATTGCGCGCCAAGCTGATCGATGCGCTCACGCATACCAACCAGGCCCCAGCGGCCATTGCTGAAACCAGCTAACGCGACTTCTTCAGGCAGGCCCTTGCCGTTGTCGATGATCGACATTCGAAATTCGTGGTTGTCGAACTCCATGCCAAAACGAATCTGTGAAGCTCCGGAATGCCGCGCGGCGTTGCGAAGCGCTTCGAAGGCTACCGCCCGGAGCTCTTCACGGACAGGAGGCTGGAATTCTTTTACGTCGCCAGTACATGACAACTTCAACGGCAACAGCGGATATTCGGCCGCAAAGGAACTGCTTAGCTCGCCTAACAGGTCCGACGCCGGCCCGCGCCGCAATCCATGCAACTTATCCTGCCCTTCCTGCAGCGCTGCCTCAACCAGGCACAGCGAGCGTTCAATTTCATCCCGCCCGTAGCTGTCCGCTGGCAGGCGATCGAGCACCTTCGCCAGCCGCAGAGATAGCACATGCACGCTTTGCAGCAAAGTGTCATGCAGGTCGCGCGCAATGCGCGTCCTTTCAGCCGCCTGGATTGCGTAACCCTCGACCGCACGCCGCGCCACATATGTAACACGAAGCTTGTATATCCCCAATAGGGCAAGCGCCAGCAGGCACACGACTAGAGTACGAAACCAAATGGATTGGTAATAGGCCGGGGGTACCTCGAAGTCGGCTACTGCATCCGCCACACTCCGCACGCCGTCATTGTTGGCCGCTCGCACGCGAAACCGATACTTCCCGGGAGCGAGTCCGGTGTACGTCGCACTGTGCACGGCCGCACCGTCTTGCCAGTCACGGTCGATACCCTCTATGCGATACTGGAATCGCACGCGCTCCGGCATGCTGAAACTGAGGGCTGTGTAGTCGATGCGCAACCGGCCCGGGTTCGGCGGGATGGGCGTCACCGTATCCTTCGACCACTTGAAGTTGGCGCCGTCCACGTTGATGGCCCTGACATGAACTCCCGGTGGCATCTTGTTTGTCATCGGCCTTTTAGCATCCAGCCAGAAGATGCCCGCTGCAGTGGAAAACCACAGCTTGCCATCAGTGCCGGCAACCGCAGTCGGTATCGGGAACGAATTTGTTGCCGCACCGCGCAAGCCATCAAGATGGTTGACGCGCCTGAATCTTATGCGGTGCTTCACGTTTGACGCGGCACGTTCCAGTTCAGCGTTAGCAATGACGGTGATACCTGCCGCCCCATTGAGCCAAAGCGATCCGCCATATGAGGTGTACTGTCAATAGTGGACACTCTCGTCTCAAGCTGCCAGCGCTTCTTTGCTGAAGTCCGCAGCAAAGCGCGCTGGCGATTTGTAGCCAAGGCGCGAGTGGCGCCGCTGGCGGTTGTAGAAGATCTCAATGTACTCCGTGATTGCCGCCTGCGCTTCAGCCCTGCATGCAAAGCGACGATGATGAACCAGCTCATTTTTCAAGCTGCCCCAGAAGCTCTCCATCGGCGCGTTGTCGAAGCAGTTTCCCTTGCGCGACATCGAAGTCTTCATTCCGAATTGGTTCTGCAGTTTCCTGTATTTCTCGGCGCAATATTGACTGCCGCGATCAGAATGATGGATCAATCCCGCCGCCGGTCTCTTGTTGCGCACTGCCCGCCACAAGGCTTGCGCCGTCAAGTCCTGCGTCATGCGTGGCCCCATCGCATATCCCACCAACTCGCAGGTGAACACGTCCTTTACGCCGGCCAGATAGAGCCAGCCTTCTTCGGTCGCGACGTAGGTGATGTCCGCCACCCAGGCTTCGTTTGGCCGCGTCGGCAGGAACGTTTGGTTCAACAAGTTCGGCGCAACAGGCAAGTCATGCACAGAGTTGGTTGTGGCCTTGAATTTGCGCTTTTGTCTGCAGCGCAGACCAAGTTCTGTCCGCAATCTGGCGACGCGATCACGCCCGGCCTCAAATCCTTGCTCCTGAAGTTCAGGATGAACGCGCAGCGTGCCGTAGGTTTCGCGCGATTGTTGATGCACGGCCTGAATCGCCACCTTCAGCTTGGCGTCCTCCTGAGCGCGGCGCGACGGCTTGCGCCCCTGCCATGCGTAAAAGCCGCTGCGAGAGACATTGAACACCCTGCAAAGCAAATCCATCGGGTATCCGTCGAGTCGCACCGACTTCATGAACGCGTACCTGGCAGCGACTCCCTCGCAAAGTACGCCGTTGCTTTTTTTAGCACTTCCTTTTCCATGCGTTCAACGGCTAGTTCTTTGCGCAGCTTTGCCACTTCCGCTTCAAGCTCCGCCACGCTACGACTACCGGGAGCAGCCCCGGTATCATTGCTTCGCTTTGCAGCGTTAGCCCAAGTCCCCAGTGTTCCCTTAGGAATGTCGAGCCGCTGCGCGGCTTCCTCCAGCGTCAGTCCCTGTGCGAGGATTAGTTTGACCGCCTCTGCCCTGAACTCTGGTGTGTATGTCTTCGATTTCATAAATGCTTCTCCCGTTGCTAAGTTTAACAAACGAGAGTGTCCGAAAAAGTCAGGTTACCTCAATATTCAACGATTCCCGACACTCCGAGGAACTGATCATCCCCTTCGCCGACAAGCCGGTGGAACCTGGTGCCATCGAAGTAATTGAAGCCGTCTGAGCCGCCAACCCACGCGCGCTTTCCATCGCCAAGTATTTGCAGGGTGGCCCCAAGCGCCAAACCGTCTTCCTCCCCGTACGATCGAACGGTGTTCTTGTCGAGCATGCGGATGCCATTATTCGGGTATCCGAACCACATCTTTCCATGACGATCGCGCGAAATCGAACTCGCATACGTTTCCAGTTCCCGATATCCGCCGCCACGCTGCCAGGCACCATCTTTCAAGCGTATGACGCCGGCCCCACGAGCCGAAACCCACAAGCCGCCCTCCGTATCCCGGGCGATTGCATGGAACTGCATCACGTTAACGTAATCGGGCAAAGGAACACGCGTCCGGATACCAGCGGCGTAGTGCCAGACGCCATCGCGCCCACCCGTCCAGACATCTGCGCCATCCTTGTAGACGACACTCACTGCGGTCGCCGAATTCTGAGTCGGGAGTGCGCCAGAAACAGAATGAGGCCATTCCGAATAAGATGCAATATCCGCATTGGGGGGTGAATTCAGGTAACGAACCCGCCATTTTACGTGGTGCAGCGCGATTGCGCGGCTTAACGAACTTTGCGAACGGCCGCCCCAAGGTAGCATTCCGCGGTGCCCCCCCCCATTCTTGCGGAGTTCCTTATGGCGAAGGCAGGTTCAATATCGCGATTCCTGCGCAGCAAGGTGCGGGCCGGCAAGGCACAGCAGCGACTAAGCTCAATGCTCATCGCCGCCCTGCCGATCATCGACAATCATGCGTCCGATGAGGTCGCGCTGCCCACAGAGCTGTAGTGGCTCTTTATGAACGCCTCACTGGCGCTGATCCTTGGTATTCAAGCTGCTCGCTGCGCGATGCGATAAGGTCCAAAAGGTTAATGATGTTGACCCGATGCGGCCCCATGAAAGCTCCAAAAATTTACGCACTCGCCGCAGGCAGCTTTTGGCCGTTAGCGGTCCAACTCAGAGCTCGGCAAGAGCTGTTGTTGGTCGGCTGGCGAATGAAATCGATATATCCATTTAGGATTTCAACGACAGCATGCGCTCCACATAGCGGGCAATCAGGTCGATCTCGAGGTTAACCTTGGAGCCGGCCTTCAAGTGCTTCAATGTGGTGACCTGGATGGTGTGAGGGATCAGGTTGATCGAGAACGAGCAGCCAGTGGCGCTGTCTTCAACGCGGTTGACGGTCAGCGACACGCCGTTCACCACCACCGAACCCTTGTAGGCCAGGTATTTCGCCAGGTCGCGCGGGGCTTCGATCACCAGTTCGTGCGACTCGCCGACCGGCTCGAACTTGCGCACCACGCCAATGCCATCGACGTGGCCGGAGACCAGGTGGCCGCCGAGGCGCTCGGCCAGGGTCAGGGCTTTTTCCAGGTTCACTTCGGTGGTGGTGTCCAGGCCGACGGTCTTGTTCAGGCTCTCGCGCGAAACGTCGACGGTGAAGCCGGTCGCGGTCTTTTTCACCACCGTCATGCAGGCGCCGTTCAGGGCGATCGAGTCGCCCAGGCCGACATCTGCCATCGGCAGGCCGCCGGCATCCACATCCAGGCGCACGCCTGCATCAGCGCCGCCTTCCAGCGGAGTTACGGTTTTGATTTTGCCGACCGCGGCTACGATTCCAGTAAACATAGTGATCTTTATTAAGGGTTGAATCGGGCAAGGATACGCAAATCGGCGCCGACTTGCTTAACCTCGTGGAATTTCAGGCTGTGCTTGCCGCTGAGCTCAGTCAGCGCTGGCAGGGCGAACATGCCTTGTGCATCGCCCAGCAGGGTTGGCGCGAGATAGACCAGCAGCTCGTCTACGCAGCCTTCGCGGATCATCGAGCCATTCAGCTTGCCGCCTGCTTCGACGTGCAGCTCGTTGATCTGGCGGCGGCCAAGCTCGCGCATCAGCTCCGGCAAGTCGACTTTGCCATGCGCGTTGGGCAGCACAATGATCTCGGCGCCTTGGTCGCGCAAGATTGCTTCCTTTTCCGGGTGATGGCCGGCAGCGACGATCCAGGTTCCGCCGCCTTGCAGCACGCGCGCTTGCGGGCTGATTTCCAGTTTGCTGTCGACCACGATTCGGCGCGGCTGGCGCGGCGTTTCGACAGCGCGCACATTCAGTTGCGGGTCGTCGGCTTTCACCGTGCCGATGCCGGTCAGGATGGCGCAGGCCCGGGCACGCCAGGCATGGCCGTCGGCGCGCGCCTCGGGGCCGGTGATCCACTGGCTTTGGCCGTTGTGCAAGGCGGTCATGCCATCGAGGCTGGCAGCAGTCTTCATGCGCACCCACGGTAGGCCGTGGCGCATGCGGTGGAAGAAGCCAATGTTCATTTCATAGGCCTGGTCGGCCAGCAGGCCGCTGGCGACTTCGATCCCGGCAGCCGAGAGGCGGGCCATGCCGTTGCCAGCAACCAGCGGGTTAGGGTCTTCCATCGCCGCGACAACGCGGCCCAGTCCTTCGCGCACCAGCGCGTCGGCGCAGGGCGGCGTGCGGCCATGGTGACTGCACGGCTCCAGCGTGACGTAGGCGGTGGCGCCGCGCACGTCGTGGCCCCGGCGCTTGGCGTCTTTCAGAGCCTGGACTTCGGCGTGGTCCTGGCCGGCGGCTTGCGTCACGCCCTCACCGATCACGACGCCGTCGCGCACGATCACGCAGCCGATGCGCGGGTTCGGTGAAGTGGTGAACAGGCCTTTTTCTGCCCATAGCAGGGCAAGCTGCATGCCTTCGAGGTCGCTGTTGATATTCATATGCTTGCGCAGGTTGCCGGTTCCAGGGCGGGATCGCATAAGCGCGCCCTGCCCTGCATATTGATCTTGATATTGCGCTGCGCACCGGCCAGTTCAAGCGTGATGGTGCCAAAGTTGGCGGCATTCGGGTGGGCGGCGCGGCAGCTTCGTCCTGCTGCATTATATGAAATATAGGCCGGGGCTGTGTTGTCGGTGAACCTGGCCCTTACCTGCAGGCGCTCGAGCGCGGCTCTGTGGCGGGACAGGATTGCCTCTCCTTCGTCCAGGCTGCGGTTGGCGTTGGCGTCGATGACAATCAGCCAACCTTGCTGCCAATTGCCGCTTTCGGCCAGCAGGGTGACCACGCGGCGGCGGGCGATGGCCTGGGCACGGGTGTCGTTGATTGCCGCCAGCAGCTCGGCCGAAGCGGTGCGCAGCTGGCGTCCGGCAAGCATATTGCTCAGGTTCGGCAGCGCGGTGGCAAACAGGATGGAGAGGATGGCAAGGACGATCATCAGCTCCAGCAGCGTAAAGCCGGGGCGCCTTCCCGCTTGCTGGCGCGTCGCCCACTTCAGCGCCAGCAGCTGCGGGAAGGCCCGGTGGCGAGATGAAGCCCGCTGCTGGTGAGTATGAGGCGTTCGCATTGCGGGTCCCTGAATCGGCTGTCGACATTGGGCGTGCCGGGCGTGGCCACAAGCTGGATGCAGTCGCGGATTTGCTGGCCATCGCAGGCCTTGCCTTCCAGCTCGTAAGCACTGGTCCTGGCGTTCCGGCCCGACCACCAGCGGAAGTCGCTCGCGGTATTCGCCGAAAACGCGGCGTAGCTACTAAACCGCGTGAAGTGGCGCTCCTGCTGCTGCATCAGCTCTTGTAGTGCGGCCTGCGCTTCGCTGCGGCGCATGCGGATGACCGCTTCGCTCCAGACCGGTATCGCCACGGCCGAGAGAATGCCGATGATGATCAGGGTGGTCAGCATGCCAAGCAAGGTGCCGCCGGCGGATGGGCGCGCGGTCATTGTTCCTCCTCGCGGCTGGCGGCATCGTGCAGCGCCTGCCAATCCATGATTTCACGCCAGCTGTGGCGTCGCACCGGTACCGGGGGCGTGTAGCTGGCCTGCATCACGGTCTCGGCGCCGGGGCGCGTGCCGAAGCCGATTACCGTCACGCGGTAATAGTGGGACGGCGGCGCTCCGGCTGGCGTGTACCCGACGCGCTCCACGAGGTAGCGCGGGCGTCGAAATGGCAGCACGCCCTGCCCTGTCTCCATTGCGGCGCCGGTCAGCGCGCCGTATTCCGTACCTCCGATACCTGCAAGGTCAACGGTTTGCCAGGCGGGAGCCGCGCTCCCGGGCTGCGCCGGCGTGGCGGGCACGTCGAGCGGCTGGCCAAGGCCGGCATTGATATCGCGTTCTGCATCCATCAATCCATCCTCCGCAGACTGGAAGGCAAGCAGGCGGTCCCGTTCAGCGCGGGCGGCCTTCTCGCCCAGCATCGCCATTTGTGCGGCCGATGCGCCGATCGTCAGGGCGGCGAACAGCAACAGCATCGTTACCGGAAGAGTGACGCCACGCTGGTATTCATGCATGGTGCTCTCCTTAATGGTTGCGCAAGGCGACCGTCGCCGCGAACAGCCGGCGCGCGCGACGCTGCATCGGCTGCGGCAAACCGGCTTCGTCGATACGTGCGCCCGGGTCAAGGCCCGGCAGCAAATCGTAGCTGCCAAGCCGGCCGCCCGCACGCGAACCGCGCTCACCGTGCAGCAGCAAGGCAATGCGAACGCTGGTGACGCGGCGCCAATGAGGACGCAGCGCACGCTCGGATACGGGAAGCGCGGCATCGAGGGCATCGATGCCGCTGGCGGTCAGGTAAAGGTTGGGGATACTGTCGCGCGGGCTATCCGTATCGACGCCATATAGCACGTGGAAGGCATCCACCCCACGCACCACGGCGTCCGAGCCCCAACCGTTTTCCCCCTTGTATTTGCAGCGAAGTTCAGCAACGCCGTCTCCAGCTTGGGCAATGTAGAAAATGCTCCAGGCCCATTCGCCTGGGTCGGCCGGGAAACCGGCGCAATTGAGCATGGCGCCGCCGCCCTCCGCGCCGGCGATTGCTGCAGGTGCATAGCGAATGGCGAGTACGTCGCTGCCGTTGACAGCTGGCAGCGCTGGGCCGAGGCCGTCGGCGTTGGTTGCCACACTTGCGGCGTCGCGGCCTTCGATGGCCATGGGCGACGTTGGCGCGGCGGCGACCTCCGCGCCTGGCTCGCCGGGATAGCCCGCCTGCCGCAGGGATTGGCCGATGATTGCCAGTGCGAAGCGGCCACTATCGTCAATGCGGGTATTAGCGCCGTTATGCAGGAAGTCGCTATCGGACGCGTGCAGGAGGGAGGCGGCCGCCAACGCTACCAACAGGCTGAGCGCCATCGCGACGAGGACTTCGGCCATGGCCAGGCCATGCTGGCGTACTGTCATTGCATGTCTCCTGCGGCTGGCGGATCAACCGGATCGTTTGGAGCCGGCTGGGCGGGCGCCGCTGGCGGTGGGCCGGGCAAGGGTGGCGGATCGGCCAGCGCGATGGGCAAAGCAACGCCTGGAACGGTGGCCAAACCGGCAGCAGCCCCATCTGGCCGCCGGAAGCGCCAGCCTATCTTGATGACGACGGGCGCATCGGCGCCACCGGAGCATGGCCATTGCAACTGGCCGCCCGGCGCCGTGTCGGCGTCGCGGCAGATGACGGCGCGGGCTTGCGGCAGCACAGCCGCAAGGTGACGGCGGAACTCTTCCAGCTCTTGCCGCGCCATGGCGCCGGAATCGCAGGGCGCGCCGGCACAGGAAGCCGGTGCGCCGGAAACGCCGCTGGCATCGCTGGCGTCGAATTCGAATCCCAGGTAAGCGGAGGACTGCGCGGCGTTCGCGCGGATGTGGTCAGCAAGCGTGGCGGCAGCCTGCAGGGCTTCGGTCTGCAGGCTCGACTCCTGTCGAGTGCGCATGGCGTGGGCCTGCATCGCCAGCGCGCCGACCAGGCCGACGGCGAGCAGCAGCACGGCAACCAACACTTCCACCATGGTGAACCCAGCAAATGGACGATGCATGGCACAGCCCTCCCCTGCTGATCAAATTAGTCAGCAGAGGACTCGCGGGTTTGAGAAATATCAAGCCTTGGGAGAGAGCTCTTGACCGTCACCAACTTCTTCGATCGCGTCCTGGAATTCGGCCAGGTCTTCGAAGTTCTTGTAGACGGATGCGAAGCGGATATACGCCACTTTGTCCAGGCGCTTGAGCTCGGCCATGACGAGTTCGCCGACGAAGACCGAATCGACTTCACGCTGGCCGCTGGTCAGCAGCTTTTCTTCGATCGAGGAAACCGCCTTGTCAACGGACTCGGCGGCAACAGGGCGCTTGCGCAAGGCCAGCATCAGGCTGGCGCGCAGCTTGTCGGCCGAATACTCGGTGCGGCTGCCGTTCTTCTTGACCACATAAGGCATGGTCAGTTCGATCCGCTCCCAGGTGGTGAAGCGCTTGTCGCAGTTCACGCAGCGCCGGCGCCGCTTGATGGCGTCCCCTTCCTCCGACACGCGGGTGTCGAGGACCTGGATATCATCGTGCTGGCAGAACGGGCATTTCATGGATTGAGCGTCTCTTATTATTGAATGAAAAAGCGCCGGACCTTACGATCCGGCGCCTCGATAGTACCAACCGCTTGCTTAGGCGTAAACAGGGAATTTGTCAGCCAGCACCTTCACAGCGGCTTTCACGCGCTCGATGGTTGCTGCATCGTGCGGGTTATCCAGCACGTCGGCGATCAGGTTGCCCACTTCTTCCGCTTCGGCTTCCTTGAAACCGCGGGTGGTGAAGGCTGGCGAACCCAGGCGGATGCCCGAAGTCACGAATGGCTTCTGCGGGTCGTTCGGGATGCCGTTCTTGTTGCAGGTCATGTGCGCCTGGCCCAGGATCGCTTCCGCTTCCTTGCCGGTCAGGTTCTTGGCGCGCAGGTCGACCAGGAACACGTGCGACTCGGTGCCGCCGGAAACGATGCGCAGGCCGCGCTTGATCAGGGTCTTGGCCAGCACGTCGGCGTTCTTCACCACTTGCTGCTGGTAGGCCTTGAATTCAGGGGACAGGGCTTCCTTGAAGGCCACTGCCTTGCCGGCGATTACGTGCATCAGCGGGCCGCCCTGGATGCCAGGGAAGATCGCGGAGTTGATGATCTTTTCGTGTTCGGCTTTCATCAGGATGATGCCGCCACGTGGGCCGCGCAGGGACTTGTGGGTGGTGGAGGTCACGAAGTCGGCGTGCGGAACCGGGTTCGGATACAGGCCAGCGGCGATCAGGCCGGCGTAGTGGGCCATGTCGACCATGAAGTAGGCGCCAACGGCCTTGGCGACTTTGGCGAAGCGCTCGAAGTCGATCTTCTTGGAGAAGGCGGACGCGCCGGCGATGATCAGCTTAGGCTTGTGTTCCTTGGCCAGGGCTTCCATTGCGTCGTAGTCGATGTCTTCTTCAGCGGTCAGGCCGTAGGAAACGACGTTGAACCATTTGCCGGACATGTTCAGCGCCATGCCGTGGGTCAGGTGGCCGCCTTCCGCCAGCGACATGCCCATGATGGTGTCGCCTGGTTTCAGGACAGCGAAGAACACGCCCTGGTTAGCCTGGGAACCGGAGTTAGGCTGCACGTTGGCTGCTTCGGCGCCGAACAGCTGCTTCACGCGGTCGATTGCCAGTTGCTCGACGACGTCCACGTACTCGCAGCCACCGTAGTAGCGCTTGCCAGGATAGCCTTCGGCGTATTTATTGGTGAGCTGCGAGCCCTGGGCTTCCATTACGGCTGGCGAGGTGTAGTTCTCAGAAGCGATCAGCTCGATGTGGTCGTGCTGGCGCTTGTTCTCGTTCTGGATAGCGGCAAACAGCTCCGCGTCAACGTTGGCGAGGGTGTGATCTTTTGCGAACATGAAATTACTCCAGTTTTTAAGGCAGATTGGATCGAATCGGGAGCCAAAAAGTGACAGGGCAGCCGAAACGCAGGTTTCCATCGTGGCTGCCCAGGCGAACGGCTGTTTGAGATCTCACGTTCCCCGGTGGTTGCCCACCTCTCACCAGCAGCGCAAGCGCCAGCTAGTTTTTCGCCAGTTACGTGAGACAGTAATGGAGCCAAGATTGTAGATTAAGTGGCCAGATCCGGCAATCGTTTGGCCGGATTCGGCGGATTTCGGGGGTTATTCGGCCTAAAACCGGTAAACCGGTGCCTGACCCGCAGGGTCAGGCACCCTCTGCGCACAGGGGTCTGACCCTGCGGGTCTGACCCCGCCTTACCGGTTTGGCGTTAGAATCCCCCAAGTTAACATTGGGAGTTCGACCATGATCGTGTTAGTTACCGGCGCAACCGCTGGTTTTGGCGCCGCGATGGCGCGTGTTTTCGTGAAGAACGGCCACAAGGCCATCGCCGCCGGCCGCCGCGCCGAGCGCCTGGAAGCCCTGGCCGCCGAACTCGGCCCGAACCTGCTGCCGGTCAAGCTCGACGTCACCGACAAAGGCGCGATCCACGCAGCCCTGGCGTCCTTGCCCGCCGACTGGAAAGAAGTCGACGTCCTGATTAATAACGCCGGCCTCGCCCTCGGCATCAAAGGCGCCCACGAAGCCGACCTGGAAGACTGGGAAACCATGATTGCCACCAACTGCACCGGCCTGGTCACCATCACGCGTGCCCTGCTGCCAGGCATGGTCGAACGCGGCCGCGGCACCATCATCAACCTCGGCTCCGTCGCTGGCGCCTACCCTTATCCCGGCGGCAATGTGTACGGCGCCACCAAGGCCTTCGTCGAACAATTCACGCTGAACCTGCGCGCCGACCTGATCGGCACCGGTGTGCGCGCTACCAATATCGCCCCCGGCCTGTGCGGCGGCACCGAATTTTCCAACGTGCGCCTGAAAGACGACGCTGCCGCAGCCAAGGTTTACGAAGGCACCACCCCGCTGACCGCCGACGATATCGCCAACACGGCTTTCTGGATTGCAACATTGCCGCAACACATTAATGTAAATTCCATCGAATTGATGCCAACCTGCCAAGGATTCTCGCCATTCGCGATCAAACGCGGCTAAAATGCCGCCCCATATAAGGGAAAACCGTAAGCAATTGTTACGAGATTGTGCAAAATGCCTTGTCGCTGATTCATTTGGCGTAAAATGTTGCCGATTCTCACTTAGTAGCTCTTCTATCTATGTCGTCTGAGTTCACCTGGGATGTCCGTGTTTATTACGAAGACACGGACGCCGGCGGAATTGTCTATTACGCGAACTATTTGAAGTTCTTCGAGCGCGCACGCACTGAGTGGTTGCGCTCCCTCGGCGTTAACCAGGATATCCTCCTGCGTGAGCACGACGCCATGTTTGTTGTCAAAAATGTCAGCGCGGACTACCACGCGCCAGCGCGACTAGACGATGTAATAAAATTGACGCTTCGTATTGATAAACTGGGCCGCGCTTCGATCCAGTTTGTACAGGAGGCGTGGTGCGGCGACCGCCTCTTAAATACTGCCCACGTAAAAGTAGGCTGCGTCGACTCGGCCCTGCGCCCACGCGCCGTGCCTGATGCCGTTGCGGCCCGCATGCGCGCATAATAATTAGATTGAGAAACAATGAACGTCACCCAAGACCTTTCCTTCATCGCCCTCATCACCAACGCACACCTGATCGTTCAGTTGATCATGGCGCTGCTGCTTGCGGTTTCCGTTATCAGCTGGACCTATATCTTCAAGAAGCTGTTTGATGTGCGCGGTGCGCGCAATCAGACCATCGAATTCGAGAAGACCTTCTGGGCCGGCGGCAACCTGCATGCCCTGCACGCCAGCGCTGGCAGCAACCGCGCCAACAGCGGCGCCCTGGCCCGCATCTTCGAGGCCGGCATGGGTGAATTCATCAAGGGCAAACAGGCTGCAGCATCCAGCCGCGACATGAATATGGGCGACGTGCTGGACGGCGCGCGCCGCGCCATGCGCGCTGCTTTCCAGCGTGAGATGGATGCACTGGAAGCGCACCTGGCCTTCCTGGCTTCGGTCGGTTCCGTTTCCCCTTACATCGGCCTGCTCGGTACCGTGTGGGGCATCATGAACGCCTTCCGCGGCCTGGCCAATGTGCAGCAGGCGACGTTGTCGGCTGTGGCGCCCGGCATTGCCGAAGCGCTGATCGCGACTGCTATCGGCCTGTTCGCAGCAATTCCGGCCGTGGTGGCGTACAACCGCTTCTCGCACGATATTGACCGCCTGGCGATCCGCTTCGAGAGCTTCGTTGAAGAATTCTCGAACATCCTGCAGCGCCAGTCCCGTTAAAAGGCGAAACTGAAGATGGCTTCCTCCTTCTCCAGCAGCATGCGCGGCAGCCGCGGCGGCCGCAAGCTGAAGTCCGAGATCAACGTCGTGCCTTATATCGACGTGATGCTCTGCCTGCTGATCATCTTCATGGTGATGCCGACCTCGAACAACCCGCAGTCGATCGACCTGCCCCACGCGGAAAAAGCGTCGCGTCCGCCGGATGCCTATATCCAGGTACAGGTGAAGCCCAACGGCTCGCTGATGATCGGCATCGCCGGCAAGTCGGCTGATGCGCCGGAAACCGAACCGAACCGCGATGCACTGGTGCGCAAGCTGCGCACCCTGCATGAGAAATATCCCGAGTACCCGGTGCTGATCGCCGGCGACAAGGAAAGCAAGTACGACGATGTGATCCAACTGATTTCCGAAGCGAAGAAGATGGGGATTAACCGCGTTGGCTTGGCAACGAAGTAAGGCATGGCAATGACGATGGCAAATGCAGGCGGACCGTACCGTGTGCCGAAGCGGCACGGCGGCACGCGCGCGTTTGCGCTCGCGCTGGCGATGCACTGCGTGCTGTTCGCGTTCCTGTGGGTCGGCATCCGGTGGAACAATGACCCGGTCGGCGTCGATGCCGAGATCTGGGACATGACCACGCAGATGGCCGCGCCAAAGGCACCTGAACCAGAGCCGCAGCCTGAGCCAGAGCCGCCTGCACGCGAGCCTGAACCGACGCCGCCCCCGCCACCGGAAGTGGTGAAGCCGGTGCAGCCTGATCCTGAGATCGCGCTGCAGAAGAAGAAAGAAAAAGAGAAGAAAGAGCTCGAGCAGAAGATCGCCGAGCAAAAGAAAAAGCTCGAAGATGAGAAAAAGCGTCTGGCCGAGCAGCAGGATAAGCAAGACAAGCTGGATAAGCTGGAAAAAGAAAAAGCCAAAAAACTGGCGGAACTGAAAGAGAAGGAAAAAGCTGCCAAAGCCCGTGCTGCAGAAATGCAGCGCATCATGGGTTCGGCAGCTGCAGGCTCCACCGGAACGGCGGCGCGTTCAACCGCGCCTAACCTGGACAAGGGCTATGTCGCAAAGCTGCGCACCAAGATCATGGGCCGCATCGACTATCCTGGCGCCAAGCAGGATATCGAAGCAAGGTTCATGGTCAGCCAGCTTCCTAGCGGCGAAGTCATGTCCGTGAAGAAAACGAAAAGCAGCGGTGTAGCTGCGTATGACACTGCGGTGGAGAATGCGATTTATAAGGCCTCGCCCCTGCCGAAACGCGATGACGGCACGGTGGCGCGCGAGCTTGAACTCGTGTTCAATTTGAAGGACGTACCTTGATGAACAAAGCTAAATTGATGTTCGTAGCGGCCGGCGCGGCGTTTGCGCTGTCGGCCCAGGCGCAACTGCGCGTCGAAATTTCCGGTGTCGGCAGCAACCAGATTCCGGTTGCCATCGGCCCATGCGCCAATGAAGCAGCGGCACCGGCCCAGATCTCGGAAATTATCAAGGCTGACCTGATCCGCAGCGGCATGTTCAAGGTCATCGACGTTACGCCGACCACTAACCTGATGCAGGTCGATGCCACCGGCTTGAAGTCGCTCGGCGTCGACGCACTGGCCGCTTGCGCCGTGCAGCCAGCCGGGAATGGTTCGTTCGAAGTGCAGTACCGCCTGATCTCCACCCAGGGCAAGGACCTGTCGGCCCTGAGAACCCAGGTACCGAACCAGTATGGCCGCCTGGCAGCGCACAAGCTGGCGGACGACATCTATGAAAAGCTGACCGGCTTCAAGGGCGTGTTCTCGACCCGTATCGCCTACGTGGTCCAGCAAGGCCGCCAGTACCGCCTGGAAGTGGCTGACGCCGACGGCGAGAACGTGATCCCGGCCCTGACCTCGAGCGAACCAATCATCTCGCCATCGTGGTCGCCTGACGGCACCAAGGTCGCCTACGTTTCGTTCGAGCAGCGCAAACCGGTGGTCTACGTGCAGAATCTGACGACCCGCCAGCGCACCGTAGTGGCCAACGAAAAGGGCAACAACTCCGCGCCGGCCTGGTCGCCGGACGGCAAGCGCCTGGCGGTGGCGCTGTCCAAGCCCGGCAACACCCAGATCTTCATCGTCAACGCCGACGGCAGCGGCATGCGCCGCCTGACCAACGGCACCACCATCGACACCGAACCGCAATTCAGCGCCGATGGCCAGTCGATCTATTTCACCAGCGACCGCAGCGGCGGTCCGCAGATTTATCGCATGAGCGTCAACGGTGGCGAAGCACAGCGTTTGACGTTTGGCAGCTCGTACAATATCAGCCCGCGCATTTCCGCTGACGGCAAGACGCTGGCTTATATTTCGCGGCGCGATGGCGGCGCCTTCCAGCTGTTCGTATTGGACCTGGAATCCCGCCAAGAGCAACGCCTGTCCGATACCACAAGCGACGATTCGCCAAGCTTCGCTCCGAATGGCAAGTACATCCTGTACGCCACTCAGAACGGCGGCCGCCGCTCGCTGGCCGTGGCATCGACAGACGGCCGGGTTAAGCAACGCCTGAGTATTCAGGCGGGCAATATCAAGGAACCCACTTGGGGCCCTTTCATGAAGTGAAGAAGTAAAAGAAGTAAACGAGAAGTAGCACCTTTAACGACCAGGAGAAATAAAAATGCGTAACGTAAAACACGTAGCCTTCATCCTCAGCACTGCAGCCCTGCTGGCAGCTTGCTCCACCCCACAGCCAGAAACCAAGCCAGTAGCCGTGGAAGAAAAGCCAGTGGTTCAGCCACCTAAGGAAGAACCACGCGTGGTTCAGCCAGTGCAAGCACAAGTTGACGAACTGGACATCCCAGGCGGCAAGCTGGCCAACCGTTCCGTGTACTTCGACTTCGACAGCTACGTTGTTCGTGAAGACGGCAAAGAAGTGGTGTCGAACCACGCTGCATACCTGGGCAAAAACCAGCGCACCATCCTGATCCAGGGTAACACCGACGAACGCGGCGGCTCCGAGTACAACCTGGCCCTGGGCCAGAAGCGTGCTGAAGCTGTGCGCAAGTCGATGGCAGCCCTGGGCGTGGCCGAGTCCCGCATGGAAGCCGTGTCCCTGGGCGAAGAAAAGCCTAAGGCTGAAGGCCACAACGAAGAAGCATGGTCGCAGAACCGCCGTGCTGACATCGTTTACAAAGCTAAGTAATTTTTTAGCTTAACAATGCCGCACTCGAGGGGCGGTGCGCAGTCTAGTCTGCGCACCGCCCCTAATTTTTTCGCAATAGAATGCGCAAAATCGAAAATCATATTCCCGCAATCTGCAGTATCGCGTTGCTGGCTGCTTGCTCCACCCCGCAGCAATTGGCAGCGTCAAAAGAGGTTGCGCAGGAAATTCAGGTGCCTCCCGAGCGCGTGATTTGTGGCCCGATGCCGCTCCCAGACACCGATATCGACGAACTGGATATCCCCGGGGGCTCCCTGGCCGAGCGGTCCGTACACTTCGACTTCGACAGCTACATTGTGGGCGAAGATGGGAAACAAGTGGCGCGGAACCACGCCGCGTACCTGGTCAAGAACAAGCGTACCGTCCTGATCCAGGGGAACACCGACGAACGCGGCGGCTCCGAGTACAACCTGGCCCTTGGTCAGAAGCGAGCCGAAGCTGTGCGCAAGACGATGGCCGCACTGGGCGTGCCAGAAGGCCGGATGGAAGCCGTCTCGCAGGGCGAGGAACAGCCCGCGGCTGAAGGCCACGACGAACAAGCATGGTCCAAGAACCGCCGTGCTGACATCGTCTACAAGGCGCGATAGGCCAACCGCCAGAGATGTCGCACAAGGGGCAGCGCGCAGTTTATACTGCGCCCTGCCCCATTTCTTTTTTTGTGCAAGGAAGAAAAAATGAAATTCACTAAGTCTGCCCTGATGGCAGCCCTGTTCGCTGCCACCCTGCCCCTGACCGCATCGGCCGGCCTGTTCGACGATGATGAAGCACGCAAGGCCATCATGGATCTCAAGTCCAAGGTCGCCAAGCTGGAAGCGGACCTGAAAAACCTGATCGACACCAAGACCGACAAGAACACCACGCTGGACATGATCTCGCAGCAGGACCAGCTCCGCGAAGAAGTTGCACGCCTGCGCGGCCAGACTGAAATTCTGCTGAACGAAATCCAGGTCGCGCAAAAGCGCCAGAAGGACTTCTACACCGACCTCGATGCTCGCATGAAGAAGCTGGAACCGCGCCAGGTAACCATCGACGGCCAGACCTCCTCGGTCAATATGGACGAACAGAACGCCTATGACAACGCGATGGCACAGTTCAAGGGCGGCGACTACAAAGGCGCGGCTGGCGCGCTGCAAGACTTCGTGAAGCGCTTCGGCGCCTCGGCCTACGCTTCGAACGCCCAATACTGGCTGGGTAACGCCTATTATGCCCAGGGCGACTGCAAAAACGCCATCACCGCCCAGCAAGTGGTCGTGAAGACCTGGCCGGATAGCCCGAAAGCCGCCGACGCCCTGCTGAACATCGCAAGCTGCCAAACCGAACTGAAGGCGGTCAACAATGCCAAAAAGACATTGCAGGAGCTGATCAAGAATTATCCAGGCACCCCAGCGGCCGCTACCGCCAAGGACCGCCTGAAATCCATCAAGTAAAAAGTGCAGGCGAGTATTTGACAGCTGGGCCGACCCAGCCTATAATCTCGCTTCTTCTTTCGACGGGTCGTTAGCTCAGTTGGTAGAGCAGCGGACTTTTAATCCGTTGGTCGCAGGTTCGAGCCCCGCACGGCCTACCATTCGAAATGAGAACCTTGGGTCGTTAGCTCAGTTGGTAGAGCAGCGGACTTTTAATCCGTTGGTCGCAGGTTCGAGCCCCGCACGGCCTACCAAGATACGCAGAGAAGCCCACGAATTTCGGTTCGTGGGCTTTTTTGTTTCTGGTCGCTCCCTGGTCGCACAGGACGTGCAACGCCATGATGCCTCATCCACTATTTCCGCCTGTACAATACAAACATCAGACGGGCCACCTATATAGGCTGAATTCAGGTTAGCGCAGAGCCACGGATTCGAACTCCGTGAAGCCAGCGCTGAGCGGAGAAACAACGTCTGTTTTGACGCCGACAATGAAGCTCGTTGGGCGGACGACTTGCATTCCTTCTGCCGTACAATTGCCAGATCATGTCTACCGCCCCCCTCCCGACCGAGTCCGAGTTCGCAACGGCTGAAGAAGCCGAAGCCTACGATATTTGGTTTCGGACAAAAGTACAGATGTCGCTTGACGATCGCTGTCTCCCCGCCCCCACGAAGTAGTAATTGCAGCACTCCGTGTTAGCGCGACTGCAATAGAAACTCTTGCCGTAGTCCATACCCGACAACAGTTTCCTTAATGATCCCGAGCAAACGACCAACGGTTTGAAAGCTCTTGAAGCGGCAAGCGATCTTGTGACTTTTTGCGCAATTTGCAAAGCGGCCATTCCGATAACATGCCCGCCCACCTGCCGAATTGCCGGGACTACATCGGAAACTCATGAAAAAAACATTCGCACTTGTCGCTGCAACCGGCGCCGTGTTCGCGGCACTGGCCGCTGGCATCTACAGCTATTCGACCGCCGGCCAGCCCGCTTCAGACACCAAGGCGGTCCAACCGCCGGTGACGGCCAACGCAAAACCTGCAAGCACCCCTGCCGAGCCTGTGACAGTAATCGGCACCTACTTCAACATGGAATACAGCGACACCGACGAGCCCCACGCCAATTCCGGCTATAGCCTGGATCTGTACAAGCAAGGCAATGTCGTCTTTGGCGCCATTGGTATCGCCGACGGTTCATTGGAACCATCGCAAGCGTCCATCTATGACGTTATCTACAATGAAGAACAGAAGACCATCTCGTTCAAGGCAAAGTATTCGGACGGCTCCGAATTTGTGGGCGACAAGGAGCGCGAGGCACGCGTCCAGCTAACGTTCTCGGGCAAGATCGACAAAGATCAAATCAAGGGCACCGTGACGAAACTGGATGCGTACACGCACGAACCGCGCGAGGAACCAGAATTGGCCGTCATACCAAAGTCGGACGGAGAGCCCGACGTTCCCACAAGTTTTGATGAATGGGACAAGTCCCACAGCCACCCAATACCGAAGTGGTAAATAGAGTCTCTGGCCGGCGGGGTTAATTCTTGTAACCGCTCGCCTCCAGGATACCCGCCGGATCTTCGAGTTCAATCAGTTTTCGGATCGCCGCCTGCTTGTCGGAGGCGCGGTTCACATAAGCTTCGGCAATGCGCATGCCGATCCAATAGCCCGCCTCGCTCGGCCAGCCTTCCGGAGCGCTGCCGTAGTTGGCAAACCAACGCTTGAATCGTGGGCTGGCGCCAGGTTTGCGCAAGCTCTCACTGTCGGACCGCATGAACTGGCGATCGCGCTTGAACTCTTCCCACAACCACGACTCGCGCTGGCGTGCCCACGCATCGCGCTCGGGTTCGGGTATTTCGCCGGTGACCAAATTTGCGAGGTAGTCGGCAACGCCCTCCCTCAAGGCTTGGCTTAACAGTGGATCGGCGAGGGCCTGCGGTGTTTCCGCCTCCTGCCAGGTGTGGACTGTTTCGTGCGCGAAGAAGCCGCGCATCCTGGTACGGAACTGTTCGGGGGTTGTGCCCGGCGGGCAGGTCACCTCGAGGCCAATTACCTGCGTGTCCGAACTGGCTGTTCCTCCTGAATTCAACGCGCCGAACACGACCTCGATTGCAGGAAGCGGGCGCTCGGGAAGCAAGCCTGAAAAGGCGAGGTAGATCGCTCTGAGGTCGCTTCGCAACGCTGGAAGGCGTGGCAGGCATTCCCTGATGGCATAGCGATAGGTGTCAGGTTTGGACGCAACGTTGCGCGCCAGGCGCTCGGCGTTGACAATGCGCATTGGGGTGAAAATCTTGACGCCTGGGCCGGCGCGATCCAGGTATTCACGTTGCAGGACTTCGGCCGTCGGCACGGCATTGTCCTTCATCAGGTTTGCAAAGCGGCGGGCATCGTCCGTGCCAATATCGACGGTAAGCGGGTTGACAGCTGCGGCAAATACCACGCTGCTCCATAGCGCGGCAACTGGAATAAGAAAATGTCTGATCATCTTTGAGGCAGGTGCGGGTAATGAGGGAATCCAGGCCGCAAGATAACACTTTATCGAATTGAAAAGAAGTTTTAGCAATATCGATTTCGATATCATGCGATGACATTTTCATCATCAGGCTTTTCAGCGGCCCCGGGTAATCGATATGTCACAAGCCCTCTTTACCTTTGTGCGTTTTCAACTAACGCACGGTAACCAACATGCAAAAGCCTTCCTCGCGTCGCAACCTCCTGGCCCTGGGCATTACGCTCGGCCTGAGCGCCTGCGGCGGCGCCTCCTCCGACGAACCGCTGGTGATCCCGGCGGCGCCAGCCGACCAGGGCGCGGCGGAAGTGGTGCCGCTTCCCACCGTGACCGCTTTTGTCGACACCATCGCCACTAACCAGCGCGGCGACGCCCGCTATGCCACGCTATCCACCAATGCCGGCGTACGCGTTCTGGGTGGCTTTCTCGATGTATGGAAACCGCTGACCGAAATAGTCGATGCGGGCGTCAGCGCGCCCGCTGTTGATGGCTTCCCGGCGGTGGTCCCTTCAACCTGGAGCGGCGTACCTAACGATGGCACGCCGGACGGCAAGGTGGTCAACGCTGCTGTGCACCAGGCCAATATCGATTATGTCGTCAAAGCCACCGCAAGCCGCAGCGCGGTGCAAGTGGTGCAGGCCTACCTGGATGACCGCCGCGGCAAAGGCTACAGCGTCACCGACGGCATGGGCCCACTGACCGACGCCTGGCGCAGCGCGGCGCAGCAAGTCACCAGCATTACCACCGTCGCCAGCGACGCCACCAGCAAGCTGTATAACGATACCGGCAATAACACCGGCGTTGCCGGCAGCGCCAATGAACGTTTCGGCAGCGTGGTCGACCTTGTCAACCTGGTCGGCAACAACGCTTCCACCGAACCGGCCAAGCGTTTCTACAAATACGCCCGCCCCTACCGCTGGAGCAGCAGCGTGCAGGTGCTGCCGACACTGGTGCCGGCCAAG
This sequence comes from Pseudoduganella sp. R-43, assembly GCF_049913255.1. Taxonomy (NCBI): domain Bacteria; kingdom Pseudomonadati; phylum Pseudomonadota; class Betaproteobacteria; order Burkholderiales; family Oxalobacteraceae; genus Pseudoduganella; species Pseudoduganella sp. R-43. The sequence goes on along the minus strand of NZ_CP183988.1, from coordinate 2,535,218 downwards.
AGCAGCACTCCGACTACCGACGGCGGTTTCACCAGCGGCCACTCAGCCGAAGCCGTGCGCGACGCTGTCGCCATGGCGTATGCGGTGCCGGAGCGCTTCCAGGAAATGCTTAGCCGCGGCCTCGAGCTGGGTGAATCGCGCATCCTGGCCGGCATGCATTCGCCGCTGGATGTCTTGAGCGGCCGTATCCTCGGCCAGGCCAGCGCCGCGGCGAATCTGGCGGACCCTGCGAACATGGCCAGGAAAGCCGCTGCCGTCACCCAGGCGCACGCCACACTGATGGCGGCTACCGGCACCAACGCCGATACCTTTGCCACGTTCGCGCAATCGGGCACGCTCGCCGACGACCGGTTTGCCGACTATGCGACCAACAAGGCCAACTACCTGCGCCGGCTCACGTATGGCTTCACGCCTGTCTCCGCGACCAATGCCATCGCCGCTGTACCGAAAGGCGCCGAAGTGTTGCTGGAGACGCGCCAGCCTTACCTGAGCGATGCGCAGCGCCGCGTCGTGCTCAAAACCACCGCCCTGCCATCCGGCTACCCAGTGATGGATGATGCGGAGGGATGGGGCCGAATCAACCTGTTTGCCGCAGCCGACGGCTACGGGGCGTTCAGCGGCAACGTCGTCATCGTGATGGATGCCAGCAAAGGTGGCTTCAACGCGGCAGATCGTTGGCGTAACGACATCAGTGGCAACGGCAAACTGGTCAAGCAAGGCACAGGCACGCTGAAACTGGCCGGGGCAAATACCTGGAGTGGCGGTACCGAGCTGACCGCAGGAACCCTGCAAGGCGACTCCGCCTCCGCATTCGGCACAGGCGACATGTACGTACGCGGTGGAACCCTGGTGGCTAACGCCCAGACTGCGCTGAAACTGGCCGGCAACTACACCCAGTTAAGCGGCAGCACCACCCTGGAGCTGGATCTTGGCGCCGCTTCAGGCAGCCAGGGCAGCCTGGCCGTGGCATCTACCGCCACCATCGCCGGCGGAACGCTGCACGTGAAGTTCGCCAACGGCTACAAGCCTAAAGCCGGCGATGTCCTGACGCTCATCACGGCCGCCAGCCTGAAAGGAAAATTCACCACCATCACGGTCGATGGTTTCACCAACGTCACGCCAAATTACAGCGCCACTACCCTGACGCTCACCATCGGTAGCTAAGCGCCTGGCAGGAATCGGGTAACATCGCCGGCATGCTCCTACAATGCTGGCATCTTCGCCCGACCGCTCAATTGCGCCCGTTTATCGACCGCTACTGGGGCTGGGAGGGCGATTCTCCCCTTCCGCCCCGGCTTCCGCCCGGTACCGGTTCCGAGTGCATATTTCATTACAGCTCGCCTTATCTCTTGGACGGCAAAGAGTCGCCACGGGCGGTCCTGCTTTGCCTGCGCACGCGCGCCATCGCCATCGAAGCAAATGGGGCTTTCGGGTTCGTCGCAGTGCGCTTTCGTGGGGGCAGCCTGCGGCATTTTTGCGCGGCCTCGCTGTCCCATTTGCACGACCAGGCATGGGCCGCCCAAGCCATCTGGGAGGATGACGCTGAACGCCTTTCCGACCAGTTGGCGCAGGCCGGCGGACCCGCCGTGCGCGCCGCTGCGCTCGACCAGTTCTTCCTGGCGCGCCTGGGCAAGCATGAAGACCGCAGCGGGCACGGGCTGGACTCCCTGCTCGATAAGCTCTATTACGCGCCGGGCACCAGCATTGATGCCCTGGCCGAACTATCGGGCTGGACCCGCCGCCACTTCCAGCGCAAGTTCACCGATGCCTATGGCCTCGGCCCCAAGCAGTTTGCCCGCGTCGCCCGCCTGGGTCATACGATGCGCATGCTGGCGCTCCCCCCCTCCCTGCCTGCGCTCGATGCAGCATTGCGCATGGGCTATTTCGACCAGTCGCACTTTATCCACGAGACGCGCGCACTGACCGGCAGCACTCCGCAGGCAATCATCACAGGCCTGCGCGAAAAGTCCCATTTCTACAATCCGCCATCGCGGCCGGTTGCGCAGACTCGCGATTCCATTCATTCACCGGAGCCGCCATATACCTGCTTGCCACACTCGACGTCCATCCCCAATTCCAACAGGAGCTGCTTGCCGCACTCGATCAATTGGTGGCACATTCACGTACCGAGCCCGGTACGCTGCAATATGAAGTGCTCACGGATCTGGAAAACGAGAACCGCATCATCGTGTTCGAACACTATGCCGATGCAGCAGCCTTGCAGGCGCACATGGAAAGCGCCCCCTTGCAGGCATTGGTCGCCAGGTTCGCCACCTACCTTGGTGCGCCGCCGTCACTGGTGCGCATGGGCCGGCGCAATGGCTTCCTGCGAGAGTTCTCGCTCTCCTAAGGCTGCGGGCCAAGGTATTGCTTCACCAGTGCGTCATAAGTGCCGTTGGCATGGAGGTTTTTCAGGCCGGTATTGAATGCATCGCGTACACGTACGTCGCGAAAGACAGCCCTGCGCGGGCTTTCCGGGAAGATCCGGTGGAAGGTCACAGGCTGCCTGGCATCGATTCGCGGCTCCAGCTTTTCCGAGAAGTAGCGGAAGATCATGCGGTCGCCCACCACGACGTCTACCCGGCCTGTGAAAAGAAGCTTGTTCTGCGTGATCTGGGCCGGCACTTCCCTGTAATCTGAATGGCCGCTGACAACAAGGCTGAAGCGGTCGCCCAGCACCATGCTCGCATTCTGGAAAGCTGCCACTGAATAATTGGCCAGGTCTTCAATCTGCTGGATCTTCAGGTTGCGGCGGGTGAGCGTGGTGGCGACGTTCTGGTAGACGATGTAGTTGTCCGTGAAGTAGTCCTGGCCGCCAATCCCTTCGCTGATGGACAGCAGGCCATCGAGCTGGCCGGCGCGCAGCATCGCCAGCGCCCGGGTCTGCGGAAGCATATGTCCAACCAGCTTATAGCCGCCGGACGCCAAAGCTTGTCTGGCGATGTCGTAGTCCAGGCCTGCAATGCCTGACTCCATGACATAAGGCGGCTTGGGCAAACCCATGCCGACGTGGACCTCCGGCATGACCGGCTCAGCCGCGCTCGCGGCGCAGCCTATGGCCAAGGCTAGCCAAAGCCACTTTCGCGCCAGGACTCCCAGTGCATGCCAACGCCACATTCAGCCTCCAGCTACAGCTGCGCTTCTTACACGATATACCAGGCGTGGCCGAATGCCTAGTTGCCTCGTACTGAGGCGCCTATAATTGCGCCTTTCTCAATATTCCAGGAAAGATGTTAAGAGCGATGCGAATCAGCCACTTCTTGATCATTTGTGCGGCAATGGCGCCGAGCCTCGTCTTGGCAGGTCCTGCGTGTCCGGACCAAAACGCCTGCATTGCAGGTGTGCTGGCAAGCGCCAGGGCGGGCGAACATGCGAATGAGCTTGCGCAAATGGCGCACTTGACCTCCCTGGCCCCCAACTGGCAAGACACACAGAGCAGGCAAAAGACCCGGCCGGGAATTGGCTCCGAAGCGACAGGCATTGACTCTCCTGCTACCGCACTGACCGCGGTTCTGCAAAATGCGAACAAGGACTACGATCAGTTGCCGGCGTTCCGCCGCGCCCTCACCCTGCAGTACTTGCAGCTAAAGCAGTACCAGGCCGCCGAGAGCGAAGCGAAGGAAGCCATCCGCCATCAACCGTTTTACGCGCCGTTCTGGTCGGACCTGGCTGCCGTTTTCATGGGCAAGGGGCAGAAAGACGATGCTGTCGCGGCACTGCTGGTCGCATATAACTGGGCAAGCAACCCGACCGTCATGCGCGATGCATACCTGAAGGCTGCACAGGCAAGTGATTCCGCAACCGTTTTCAATGAAGCCGTCTCGCTGATCGGCCAGAACGCGGCCAAGCTGGCCCAGGTTGAAGCGGCTTTTCCTGAGCTGATCACCGGCGCCAGGGATCCTGCAACGGGCAAGAAAGTGGCACGCCCGAGCATCGCCAGCTTTAACCGGCCAACCTGGCCCACGCCTCATTGCGCTACGAAGAGACTGGTTCCATCAGGCTCGCATTCCTGGTTGATGAAGAAGGAAATGTAAAGCGCGCCAGGAAGCTCAAATCGAGCGGTTACAGCGAGCTTGATAACGCAGCGCTACTGGCGGTGGCCGCCAGCAAATTCACACCAGCCGAGCAGGACGGCAAGCGCGTCGCTTCATGGCTGGTGATGGAGTATGTCTGGTCGCTCGAGTAAGCGAGCCTACGCGCGCTGGGCAGCGCTGGCGGTGGAGGAAGAAGGCTGCAGCAGGCGTCCGAGCGGCACTTCGATCCAGAGATGGAAAGCAGCGCCCGCAACCAGGCTGGCGCCCCAGGCGGCCAGCATGCCGCCGCCTTGCAGCACCGGATCGGCAGGCACGAAGCGGGTGAAGGCTGCATTCACCAGCAGGCAGACCGGGAAGTGGATCAGGAAAACCGAGTACGAGGTGCGGGCCAGTGAATTGACCACGGCCAGCAAGCGGCCTTCGCCGCTGAACTGCATGCGGCCGAAGATCACCAGCGCGCACGCCACCATGATGGCCAGCGCCAGGCGGCTGCGGAAGTTCACAGCCAGCGCCAGCAAGGCCGGCAGGAAAATCGCCGCCTGCACCAGCACTGCACCGCGCGTCTTGCGTCGCGGATCGCCGGCCCACCATGCGGCCAGGCCCAGGCTATAGCTGCCGAAGAAGTACGGCCCCCAGTTGTCCCAATCGGAGTCCAGGTTGAAGTGCAGCAGCGACAGCGCGCTGCCGACGGCAACCAGGCTTGGCACCAGCCAGGCGCGGCGCACCGGGCCGCTGATGCGGGCCGCCAGCCACAGGATGGCCACGACCATGGCGTACAGCTGGAAATCAATGGCGACGTACCAGGCGCCTGCCGACAGGGACGGGAAACCGAGCACGCCATGCGCCAGCACGGCGTGCGCCGCCAACTGGCCGACTGTCGCCGGGGCGGAAATCGAATGATGGTCCATCCACTGGCTGGCAAACGCGGACGCCAGCGCTGCAATCAGGGTCGCGGCGATGAAAGGCGGCGCGAGCTTGGCGTAACGGCGCCAGACGGCGCCCAGCGGGTCGACCATCACCGGCTGCGCACTCGGCGCCAGTGATTTGGCGGCCAGGAAGCCGCCCACCACCAGGAACACTTGCACGGCAATGCGCGCACTGCCTCCCAGCCAGTCGATCAGGTCTGGCAGGATGAGCCGCACGTGGTCGGCCATGGGGCCGTAAAACGCCAGGTGATGCAACACAATTAGCTGTGCTGCAACAGCCTTTAATAAATTGATCACGCCATACTTCATTACATCTGCTGCCGACTGTGCAAAAGGTCGACATGATAACCGAGCTCAGCAGATTAGAGGCGCGCGCCTAGCACCGCGTAAGTAACCAGATGTTACGCAGCCTTGCCTTCGGCCTTCTTGAACGGGCTGCGATCCGGCGCCTCATCGTGGTCGATGTTCAGCAGCAGGTGCTTGATCACCTTGTTCATCAAAGGCTGGCGGTGGCGGATCAAGACGCCGAACGTTTCCGGACGGGCGCCCAGCGCCGCTTTCGGCTCCAGCGCGGTACGGCCGAAGGACACGCGCTTGCAGCCCAGGCCAATGGCGTCGGCAATGCCGGCGTGCAGCAGGCGCAGGTAGATCGGCAGGTCGGCCGCGGCGGCGCGGTCAAAGCCGATGTGGAAGGCGATGGCGGTCTCGCCGTCGGCAATGGTGACCAGGAACCCCAGCATCTTGCCTTCGCGCTTGAGCACACTACAGCGGAAACGCTCCCCTGCCGCCTGCTGCAGCGCCGGGAAGTACTCCGGCAGCAGTTCGAACGGACGGAAGCCGGCGTTCACCTGCACCGCCTTGTACAGGGCATGGATCTCGTCCTGCATGGCGGCTATGCCGGTAAAGTGCTCCACCGTGCATTGCGCCGCCTCGATCGGCTTCAGGATGCCGTTGCGGATGTTGGCGCGGTACTTCGAGGCCAGGCTGGCCAGGTAGTCGTCGTAGCTTTTCCAGTCTTCGCCAAGGGCCAGCACCATGTTCGGCTCCGTTTCCACGAAGCGGTAGCTGAGGTTCTTGAGGAAGGCGGCATCCTCCGCTTGCGGTCCGTGCAAGTCCTTGATCATGACGAAGTTGGCCGAGCCGGCCAGCTTTTCCGCCTGCCGCACGCGGTACAGCACTTCGGCCACCCCGTGCCAGGCCAGTTCCGGATCGACGCCGGGGGCGATGGCGATGCCGTGCTGGCCAAAGGTCAGCAGGTTGCCGCAGGTGAGCACGCGCTGGCCCAGGCTCTCGCCCAGCGCACCGAAGGAAGTCTTGCTGGCCTGGGCCAGCTTGATGTCGGCCAGCTGCATATAGAGCGCGGCCACCGGCTGTTCATCCTCGTACACCAGCGCATAGCGCGGCTCGAGGTTGGTCGGCAGCACGGTCTCCAGCGACCGCAGGTAATCGTAGGACAGGAAGAAGCCCGCTTGGGCCGTGAGCCCTTTCCATGCCTGGGCGTCGAGCATGCCGATCGAGTCGGCGATGGCGTAACGCAGTTGGGCGGGGCCGCGCAGGCGCTTGCGCACTTCGCGGCGTTCGGACAGGGCGGTTTTCACTGAGCGCAGTTTTTGCTGGATCTTCATCGTTAGAAAATTGGCAATTGGACGGCGCAGTCTACCACGGGCCGCGTTGTGCCGAATAATTTGAAGGAGGCCACGATATGCGCGCAATCGATAAATTGGCAACACCGATACCATTTTGAACATGTTAAAAACGCCAATCGACCCGAAAGGCACTGCAATGACTGCTCCGAATCCGAACTGGTACCTGCGCGCGCGGCTCAAGACCCGCCAGCTCCTGCTGCTGATCGCCATCGACGACGCGGGCAATATCCTGCGCGCGGCGGAGACCCTGTGCATGACGCAACCGGCGGCTTCCAAGCAGCTCAAGGAACTGGAAGACATGCTCGGCATCGCGCTGTTCGAACGCCATCCGCGCGGCATGCTGCCCACCATTTACGGCGAAAGCATGATCCGCCACGCACGCATGGCCTTGAGCAGCCTGGCGCGTGCGCACGAGGATATCGTGGCACTCAAGGCCGGCCTGGCGGGCCAGGTCGACGTGGGCAGCATCATGACGCCGGCATTGGGCTTGCTGCCGCGGGCCATCACGCGCATCAAGCAGCAGGTGCCGCAACTGCGCATCGGCGTGCAGGTCGAGTCCAGCAACGAACTGCTGGAGCGCCTGCAGCGGGGCACGCTTGATTTCCTGCTGGCGCGCCTTACAGGTTTCCACGACTGCGCCGAACTGCTGTACGAGGAGCTGGCGCCGGAGCCGGTCGTGGTGGTGGCTCGCGCTGGACACCCCTTGGCCGTGCGCCACGGCCTTGGCTTGCAGGACCTGGTGCATGCGCCCTGGATTACGCCGCCGCCCGGCAGCATCCTGCGCCAGCGTTTCGACCAGTTGTTCCACAACGCTGGACTGGAGCCGCCCGCCGACGTGGTCGATACCAGCGAGATTGTGCTGATCACCAGCATGCTGCAGATGAGCGATGCGCTGAACGTCATGTCGGCGGATGTGGCGCGGCGCCTTCGGGAACTGGGGCTGCTGGCGATCCTGCCGCTGGAGCTGGACTGCCGCATGGACCCTTTCGGCATCATCCGCCGGCGCGACAGCATGTTGTCGCCAGGCGCGGAACTATTGCTGGAGGCGATCCGGCGCGAGGCTTCGGCGCCGCCCCCTGCTGTGCCGGCGCCCGCGCCGACGCCTGCGGCGTATAACCTCTACGACATAGCTCTCGCGTAAAAAGTCATTGGATCGGCACCGGTGCATGCGCATAGCATGGACCGGCACACCCATATCCGGAGACCTGCCTTGAACCATATGCCCCTTATGCGCTGCCTGGCCAGTGCGCTGCTGCTGATCGCGCCGCTGGCCGGCCACGCCGCGCCCCGCGTCGAACTCAGCTCCCCCGACCGCCAGTTGCTCGTAACGATAGATACCGGCGGCCACCTGGCCTTCGCCGTCAGCCATCGCGGCACCGAACTGGTGCTGCCCACGCCAATCAGCATGACCCTGGCCGGCCTTGGCACGCTGGGCGACAAGCCGCGCCTGGCCGGCCAGCAGCGCCGCAGCATCGATACGACCGTGCGGCCGGTGGTCGCGCAGAAGTCGCGTGAAGTGCGCGACCACTACAACTCCCTGCAGCTCGACTTCGCCGGCGGCTATGCATTGGAAGTGCGCGCCTACAACGAGGGCATCGCCTACCGCTTCCACACCTCCCTGCCCGGCCAGGTCACGGTGGAAGACGAGCAGGCTGGTGTCAGGCTGCGGCCGCAGGACACCCTGTACTGGCCCCAGGAAAAGTCGATGCAGTCGCACAACGAGCACTATTACCAGGCGCTGACCATAGGCGACGCCGCCGGCAAGCTGGTTGGCGTGCCGGCTCTGGTGCGTGATGGCGGGGTGCACCTGGTGTTCACCGAATCGGGCCTGCACGACTATCCCGGCCTGTACCTGCACGGCGAAGCGGCGGGCCTGCGCGCCGTCTTCCCGAAAGTGGCGCTGGCCGAAACGGCGCGCGACGACCGCAATGTGCCGGTCACGCAGGAGGCCCCCTACATCGCACGCACCGCTGGCAAGCGAAGCTTCCCGTGGCGCATCCTGGGTATTTCCGCCGACGCCGGCGGCCTCCTGCTGAACCAGATGCCCTATCTGCTGGCCGAGCCGCAAGAACTGAAGGAGACCGCCTGGATCAAGCCAGGCAAGGTGGCCTGGGACTGGTACAACGGCAACAAGCTCTATGGCGTACCCTTCAAGTCGGGACTCGATACCCGCACCTACCGCCACTACATCGACTTCGCGGCCGACAACGGCCTCGAATACATCATCATGGACGAGGGCTGGTACAAGCTGGGCGACCTGCTGGCCGTCAAGCCGGAGATCGACATGCCGGAACTGATGGCATATGCCAGGCAGCGCGGCGTCGGCATCATCCTGTGGGTGTCGTGGAAGACGCTGGACACCCAGATGACGGCGGCACTGGACCAGTTCGCGCGCTGGGGCGCTGCCGGCATCAAGGTCGACTTCATGCAGCGCTCCGACCAGTGGATGGTGAACTACTACGAGCGCGTGGCGCGCGAAGCCGCCGCGCGCCGCCTGCTGGTGGACTTCCACGGCAGCTTCAAGCCCAGCGGCCTGCAGCGCACCTGGCCCAACGTGCTGACCTTCGAAGGCGTAAAGGGCCTGGAAAACAATAAGTGGAGCGACAAACAGACGCCGGAACACGACGTCACCCTGCCCTTCATCCGCATGTTCGCCGGCCCGGTCGATTACACCCCGGGCGCCATGAACAATGCGCACCGCAAGGATTTCGTCGCCAGTTTCGACCGCCCCATGAGCCAGGGCACGCGCGCGCACCAATTGGCGATGTACATGATCTACGAAAGCCCGCTGCAAATGCTGGCCGACAGCCCTTCGCAATACCGCGCCAACCCATCCTCGCTGGAGTTCATCCGCCAGGTGCCGGTGGAATGGGACGAAAGCCGCGTGCTGCACGCCGAGCTTGGCCGCTACGTCGCCATGGCGCGCCGCCGCGGCGATACCTGGTATGTGGGCGCCATGACCGGCGCCGACGGCCGCGACCTGGAGCTGGACCTGTCCTTCCTGGGCGACGGCGGCTACCAGTTGGACAGCATGGAAGATGGGCCGAACGCCGGCGTCTTCGCCACTGACGTGCAGAAGGGCGGCGCCAGCGTCACCCGCGGCAGCCGCCTGACGATGCGCCTGGCGCCGGGCGGCGGCTGGGCGGCGATCATCCGCAAGATGAATTGAGGAGAAGCGGATGCAAATTAATTCCCGCATTTGCGCGGCATTGATTGCCGCAACCCTTGCCGCCGGCGCAACAGCCGCAAGCCCTGCACACGCCGTACCGCCGGCCTTTGCGCCGCGCTGGCAGATCGACGGCGACGCTATCCGCTGGCAGGTGAAAGACGTCCACCGCGACCAGCTTGAAATGAGCGGCCGCCAGGTCTCGGCCGTGATCGACTACGGCAGCCAGGGCGACGGCTCGCTGCTGCTGGCGCGCACCGTGGTGTGGCCGATGTTGCGCACCATTCCCGACGACACCCATGCCAGCCTGATTCGTAAATTCGGTGCGGAAGCCTCGCCGGTCATCGCCATCGACGGCCAACCCGCCGCTGGCGAGCACCTGAAGCAAGTTCGATTCGACGGCCGCCTCGCGCTGCGTTCGGAGCTGGCGCCTGGCCTGACGCTGACGCGCACCCTGACGCCGTCGCCCAGCGAGCCGGCTCTGGTTGAGCGGCTGGAACTGGAAAATAGCGGCCAAAGCATGCTGCACTACAGCTTCGGCGCGCTGGAGCGCAGCGAAACCACGCCGGCCGATCGCGGCACCCACGGCACCTACGTGATTGAAGTGCGCTCCCCGGCCCGCGAAGGCGAGCTGGCGCCCGGCGCCCGCGTGCACGTGGACGTGATCATCAGCGGCCGCCTGCAGAACGAGATGGTCTACGTGGACGGCGGCGAAGCCTTGCAGGAACGCGCACGCAAGGTAGCGCAATGGCGCGGCAACCTGGTGCTGGAAACGCCGGAGCCGGTGCTCGACGCCATGTTCGCCTTCTCCAAGATCCGGGCTGCGGAAAGCATCTTCGCCACGCGCGGCGGCCTGCTGCATGGGCCCGGCGGCACGCGCTACTACGCCGCCATCTGGGCCAACGACCAGGCGGAATACGTCAATCCCTTCTTTCCTTACCTGGGCGACAGCGCCGGCGTGCAGAGCGCGCTCACCAGCTTCGGCATGTTCGCGCGCTACATGAACGCAGCCTACAAGCCCATCCCCTCCTCGATCATCGCCGAAGGACGCAGCTACTGGAACGGTGCCGGCGACCGCGGCGACTGCGCCATGATTTCCTACGGCGCCAGCCAGTTCGCACTGGCACAAGGCGACCCGGGCACCGCGCGCCAGCTGCTGCCCCTGATCGACTGGTGCCTGGAATTCACACGCCGCAAGCGCGACGCGCAAGGCGTCGTGCATTCGGACAGCGACGAGCTGGAAGGCCGCTTCCCGGCCGGCAAGGCCAACCTGTCGACCAATGTGCTGGCCTACGCCGGGCTGCAAGGTGCTGCCCGGCTGGCAGCTTCGCTGGGCGATACGCAGCGTGCGACTGCGCTGCGGCAGGAAGCGGAAGCGCAACGCAGTGCGATCGAACGCCATTTCGGTGCGCGCATGGGTGGCTTCGACACCTACCGCTATTACGACGGCAACGAAAAGCTGCGCGCCTGGATCGCACTGCCGCTGGCCGTGGGCATCAACGAGCGCCAGCGCGGCACCGTCGATGCCCTGCTGTCGCCGCAACTCTGGAGCGAGAACGGGGTGCTGACCGAAGCGGGCGACAAGACCTTCTGGGACCGCGCCACGCTGTATGCGTTACGCGGCTTGCTGAAAGCGGGCGAACTGGAACGCACCATGCCCTACCTGCGCTACTACTCCGGCCGGCGCCTGCTGGGCGACCACGTGCCGTATGCGGTGGAAGCCTGGCCGGAAGGCCAGCAACGCCACCTGTCCGCCGAAAGCGGGCTGTATGCGCGGGTCATGACGGAAGGCCTGTTCGGCATCGAGGCGGCCAGCCTGCGCAGCTTCACTATCGCACCGCGCTTGCCGCATGGCTGGCCGCGCATGGCGTTGCGGCATATGCGTGCCTTCGGCGCGGGCGAAGACGGCGGCGGCATCGACATCGTCACCACGCGCACGCCGCGCGGCCAGCGCGTGCTGGTTCGCCTGGATGGAAAGACCTTGCTGGACCAGGCCTGGGACGGCAAGGCGCCGCTGCTCGTCACGCTGCCAGGCAAGATATAACCTTTTGTGCATAGATGGCGAGTAAACATTCAATTGTTCGCCACCACCAAGCTACCTAGCATGTCTCCGTCGGCCGCCTTGCGCGGCCGAATCATAACCACAACAGGAGACGCAATGAAGAACCCTTCCCAACGTGTGCGCTTGACGCTCGTCGCGCACGCCCTTGCATTGGCTTTCGCCGGGCCAGTCCTTGCTCAATCGAATGCCACCGGCAGCATCTTCGGCCAGGTTGCCAACGCGAGCGGGACTAGCATCGTGCTGGTGAACGTCGCAACCGGCGCGCGCCGCACCATCACCGTCGATGCCAACGGGCGCTATAACGCCAGCTCCATGCCGCCGGGCGTCTACAAGGTGCTGCTGATGCGCGACGGCGTCGTCGAACGCGAGCTGGAAGTGGAGGCGCTGATTGGGCAAGGCGTGGAAGCGTCCTTCGAACCCATCCAGGCAGTGAAGGTGACCAGCCGGCGCCCGACTATCGACGTCAGCAACACGAACAACGGCGCTGTGTTCACCGCCCGCCAACTGGCTACGTTGCCGATCTCGCAAAACCTGTCCGGCATCATCCAGCTTGCGCCCGGCACTGCGCGCGGCAACACGCGCATCGGTGGTGACAGCTTCGGCGGCGCCGGCGTGAGCGAGAACGCCTACTTCATCAACGGCTTCCCGGTCACCAATGTCTATCGCCAGATCGGCTCGACCACCCTGCCCTTCTTCGCGATCGCACAGGCGCAGATCCTGCAAGGCGGCTACAGTGCGGAATTTGGCCGTTCCACCGGCGGCGTGGTGAACATCACCACCAAGAGCGGCACCAACAACTGGGAAGCCGGCGCCGTGCTGCAATACACGCCGGACTGGCTGCGCGCCAAGCCGGACAACACCTACTATCCGAACACCGGACATAACCCGAAGACCGACGGCAAGCTGCTCACCTACCGTCACAGCAACAACGCCACCGACGTCTTCGGCAGCGCCTACGTCGGCGGCCCGCTGGTCAAGGACAAGCTGTTCATGTTCGCCAATATCGAGCAGGACCGCTTCAGCACCGGCTACATCAGCAAGGATTCCGATTCGCTCAACAAGACCAACGGCTGGACCGAACGCGAGACCCGCACGCCGCGCTACCTGCTCAAACTCGATTACAACATCAGCGACAACCATCGCCTCGAGTTCACCCAGATCCACGACGAGAACAAGAAAACGCAGCAGAATTACGGCTTCGACTACGCCAGCCTGCAGCGCAACGAGGTGCGCGCCGGCGGCACCACCGGCGATGGCGCCAAGACCAACGACTCGATCGTGAAATATACCGGCTTCCTGAGCGACAGCCTGACAGTGACTGCGCTGGCGGGGCGTTTCAAGTCGACCTATCCGCAATCGCGTGAAGGCTACGTGCCGGGCGTGTACCAGGTTAATGCCCCGCTCAATGCCCAGGTGCCGGGACTGGTTTATACCAACCCGCAGGCCATCGGCGGCACCATCCAGGTGCCGAATGCGGAAGACAGGCAATCCACGCTGCGCCTGGACGTGGAGTACAAGCTTGGCAACCACGGCCTGCGCGCCGGCATCGACCGCAACAACGTCTCATCGATCAATGGCTCGGAACTGGCCGGCGGTGGCAGCTGGACCTACTTCCGCGGCGATCCCAGTAAAGCGGTTCCTGGCGGCAGGACGCCCGCATCGGGAGGTGGATACGGACTGCAAGGCTACTACGTGAACGAGTATCACCAGAGCGACTCCGCCTCGCCAAAAACCGATCAGTCGGCCCAGTACATCCAGGATCGCTGGCAGGTCACCGATACAGTGCTGCTCGACCTGGGCTTGCGCAACGAGCAGTTCACCAACAAGAACAGCTTCGGCCAGGCTTATGCAGCGCAGCGCCATATGCTCGCCCCGCGCATCGGCGCATCCTGGGACGTGCGCGGAGACAGCACCTTGAAAGCTTTTGCCAACCTTGGCCGCTACCACCTGCAAATTCCGACCAGCGTGGCATCGCGCCTGGCCGGCAATCCGGTCCACATCGACCACTACTACACCTATACCGGCGTCGATCCGAAAACCGGCGTACCGACCGGGCTGACGGAAATTTCCCCACCGGTTTCCGGCGGCAACGAATGGGGCACGCCCAAAGACCCGCGCCAGGTCGCATCGAGCAAGCTGGGTGCAACCTACCAGGACGAGCTGGCACTCGGCTTCGAGGCGGCACTGACGCCGGAGTACACGGTCGGCAGCAAGGTCACCTATCGCACGCTGCGCAACACGATCGAGGATTGGTGCGATTCGCGCCCCTTGCGCGCCTGGGGCAAGCGCAACAACGTCGATACCAGCAAATACGATATGCCATGCCTGCTGATCAATCCCGGCCGCGACAACACCCTGACGCTGGACCTGGCCGGCGATGGCAAGCTGGTTTCCATTCCATTGACGGCTGAAGACATCGGCCTGCCGAAGGTAAGCCGCGTTTATACGGCACTGGACCTCTTCATCGAACACCCGATGCGCAATGGCTGGTACGGCAAGCTGAATTACACGCTGTCGCGCACCAGGGGCAATATGGAAGGCCAGGTGATGTCCGATATCGGCCAGGCCGACATCGCCGCCACCACCTCGTTCGACTTCCCGGAACTGATGGATCACGCCAGCGGCCCCCTGCCGAACGACCATACCCACGCGCTGAAGGCCTTCGGCTACTACCAGCTTGGCCAGGAATGGACCGTGGGCGGCAACGTCAACATCGTCACCGGCGCGCCGAAGTCCTGCATCGGCAACCTGCCGGCCGCGCTCAACCAGGATGGCAAGAATCCGGCAGCCGGCTATGGCGCTGCCGTCTTCTACTGCGACGACAAGCCGGCGCCGCGCGGCTCCGCGGGCAGGATGCCGACCGATTTCCGCATCGCGCTGAACACGACTTATATGCCGCGCATGTTCAAGGGCCTGGCATTGAAGGCGGACGTGTTCAACCTGCTGAACCGCCAGACCACGCTGGCGACCCAGCCGGTCTACAACGCGGGCGCCAACACCGTCAGCCCCTACTATGGGCAGGTGCTGGGGCGCGCACCTGAACGCCAGGTGCGCTTTGCCGCGGAGTACAACCACAAGTTCTGAATCAGCGCCCCGCTTCCTTCAGGTATTCCGCACGCGCTGCCAGCGCGGTGTCGGCGAAGTCGCTGAACACGCCATCGACGCCAAGGGCGAAGAAGTGCTTGTACTCCAGCACAGGATCGCCCTTGTAGTTGCTGGCCAGGCGGCGCTTCTCGTTGCGGAAGGTGTACGGGTGCACGAACAGGCCAGCCTTGTGCGCATCCGCCACCAGCGAGGTGGGCTCCATGGTGGTGGTGTCGGCATCGTTCACCTTGCCGTCGCCGTTGATATCAGCAGCGCCTTTGACGCTGACGATGTAGCGCTTCCATGGGCCTATGCCGTCGGCATAGGTCTTGATCTCGGCCAGCCCGGCCGGGGTCACCATATCGCTGAACAGGCGCTTGTCGCCGGCCTGCGCCCAGTCGAACGGCTTGTCGTACGGGGCGGCGTAAGTCAACGCGCCGGTTTTCAGGTCCACGTCGTCGGCGTCGATCAGCTGCACCATCTTCAGCCTGGAGCCCTTGCTGCGCATGTATTTCAGGCTGCCCGGCTCAAAGGACTGGATGTAGACCGGCGAGTCGCGTTCGGTCCAGCCGGCGGCCGCCAGCATCGCCAGCAGCTTGTCTTCCAGCGGCAAGCCTTGCTGGCGGTGGAAGGTCGGGTTCTTGGTTTCCGGGTAGATGGCGATATTGCGGCCGCTCTTCCTGATCATGTCGATCACTTCCTGGATGGTCGCGATCTTGTATTGGCCGTTGAATTGCTGCGGGCGTTCGGCATCGGTTGAAATGCCGCCCAAGGTCTTGATCTCCGCCAGCGTGAAATCACTGGCGAACCAGCCGTCCTGCAGTTCACCGTCGACGCTCAGCTTGCGCTTGCGGGCGGCGAATTCCGGATGTTGCGCCACGTCGGTGCTGAACGCCAGGTTCGGGTCGTGGCGGGCAATCAGCACGCCATCCTTGGTGGAGATCACGTCCGGCTCGATCGCGTCGGCGCCCAGCTCGATGGCCTTGGCATAGGCTTCCACCGTTTCCTCCGGCAGGTAGCCGCTGGCGCCGCGGTGCGCCACCACCAGGGCCGGCTTGCCGTCCAACGTGGGAAGCGGCGCCTGCGAAGTCCCGCCACATGCCGCCAATACCGCTGCCGCTACCGCTCCTGCTATCGCCTTCTTCATCGTTGCCCCGCTGTGTAAGTTGAAAACTGGCGGATTGTAGGTAGCGAAAATGACAAGCTTGTGAATTGCGCAAGCGTGCTCGAGGTGCTTGACAACCGTTGCCTAGGCAACGTATAGTTCATTTATGAACAAACAAGCCGACCCTCGCCGCGTTGCCCGCCTGGTCAGCCGCGCCCAGAAAGCCCTGGAAGAAGAACTCGATGCCAGGCTCGCGCCCTTCGATATCACGGCGGCGCAATACGTGGTGCTGTCTGCCCTGCATGGCGGCCGCGCCAACATCGCAGCGCAGATCTGCAAGGAGCTCTCGTACAGCCCCGGCGCCATGACCCGCATGCTGAACCGCCTGGAACAGAAAGGCATGATCCAGAAAGGGCCGAGCGCCGCCAATCGCCGCACCGTGCAACTGGAACTGACCGAAGAAGGCCGGCGTCTTTTCCCCAGCCTGCTGGAAGCTTCGGGCACCGTGATCGAACAGTACTTCGGTACTTTCAGTACGCAGGAACTGCATGCTCTCGAAGCCCTGTTGCTGAAGATGTTCGCCGGGAAGTAGATCTTTTTTTTGCCGAATAGGTTGCCTAGGCAATGTTACATTAAGGAAGTAATGTGGAACCTTCAATCAATGTGCTGGGAGCCTATTTTCCCGACTGGCTTTTCTGCATTGCCGGCGCCACGGTGCTGTGCTTCGTGCTGCACACAGTGCTGAATGCGCGCGGCTGGCTGGCCGGCGCCCCGGCGCATCTGCTCGCGCTGGGCTACCCCGCCCTCGCCACCGTGCTGTCCCTGTCGGCGTGGCTCGTATTTTTCCAACATTGAGGTGAGGTCATGAAGAAAACCAGGAACTCCCGCCGCTGGAGCGCCATCGTGCTGGTGCTGGCCCTGGCCGCAATCGGCCTCGCCGTCTACGTCGTGCGCACGATCGACCAAGCGCCGCGCACCGATGATGCCTACGTCTATGCCGACACCATCAACGTCGCCCCCGAAGTCAACGGAAGGATCGTGGAGCTGCCGGTGGCGGACAACCAGCGTGTCAGGAAAGGCGACCTTCTGTTCCGCATCGATCCCCAGCCCTTCGAGCAAACCCTGGCAAAGGCCGAAGCCAGCCTGAAAGCGCTCGACAGCGAGATCAGGCTGACCCAGCGCTCGGTCGATGCCCAGAAGTTTGCCGCCGCTGCAGCACAGGCGAACGTCGAACACGCAAAGGCCGCATCCGAGCAGGCGGGCGACACGCTGGCGCGGCTCGAACCCTTGCTCACCAAAGGCTTCGTGTCGGCCGAGCGCATCGACCAGGCTCGCACCGCCAGGCGCGGCGCGCAATCCCAGCTTAGTGCGGCCTTGCTTGATGCGCGCCGAGCCGAAGCTTCCGTCAGCGGCGTCGATGCGCTGGTCGCCAGGCGCGAAGTCGTGAAGTCCGAGATCGCGCTGGCGCGCCTGAACCTGTCCTATACCGAGGTGCGCGCGCCGGGCGACGGCATCGTGCTGAACCTGAAAACCTCGGTGGGCCAGTTTGCCGCTGCCGGCCATCCGGTGTTTACGCTGGCCAGCTCCAGCCGCTGGTACGTGGTGGCGAATTTCCGCGAGACCGACCTGGCCGGCATCAAGGCCGGCCGCCATGCCCAAGTCTACCTGCTTGGCGACACCTCCAAACGCTACAGCGGCACCGTCGAGTCCATCGGCTACGGCGTGTTCCCCGACGACGGCGGCAGCGAAGTGGCAGGGCTGCCGCGCGTACCGCGTTCCATCAACTGGGTGCGGGTGGCGCAGCGCTTCCCCGTGCGCATCCTGATCGAACAGCCAGACGCAGCGTTCCGCATCGGCGCTTCGGCCGTCGCCATGCTGAACGCGAAGTGAACATCATGGAAGCGCTGATGGCGCGTATCCGCGCCGAACTGGCGCCCTTCCCTGGCCGCATGGATGCGGTGTGGCGCCTGCTCGCGAGCTGCACCGTGGTCATCGTCTGCTCGATGGCCTTGCAAATTCCTTCGCTCTCGCTGTCGCTGATCATGGTGTTCTTCACCGCGCAGGAGAATACCGTGCTGACCCGCATGAGCGGCATCGTGCTGGGGATCGGCAGTACGCTGGCGGTGGCGTCGTCCATCCTCCTGCTCAAATTCTTCATCGACGCCCCGATGCTGCGGATTCTCGGCGCGGCGCTGGTTGCTTTCTGCGGCATGTATTTCATGCGGACCAGCAAGCTCGGCGCCATCGGCTTCCTCACCGCCCTGATCGTGGTGTATGGGCAAAGCATGGCCGACATTTACGAAGATCCCGAAGTGATGACGCGCGCCTTGTTGTGGGTATGGGTAGCTTCGACCTATCCGGTGGTGGTGACGATGATCATCCAGCGCCTGTTCCGGCCTGCGTTGCCGGTCAAGCTCCTGGTGGAAGAATATGGCCGCCAGCTTGATGAAGTCGAGCACCAGCTTGAGGCGCGCATCGCCGGTGCCGCAGCGCCAGCCTTTCACAGCGGCCAGGTCGGGCGCGGCGTGCTGGCCCTGCAGCGACAACTGGCGTTTGCAGCCCTGGGCAATGAGGAACGCACTGCGGCGCGTGCTGCGGCCGTCGGTCGCCTGCATGCCGCGGCCGCGCAACTGGCCAGGCTGGCGCCGTTCGAAGCTTCGCAGGAGGAGCACAAGCAGATGATCGCGATTCGACAGGCTTGCGCGTCACTGCGGGAGTGTCTCGGGCATGGGACGGCCTTCACGCCGGATTCTGCAGCGCCGGCTTCGGCCGGCCTGGCTGGCACCGCAGCGGGAGCTGCAACCGGCGCGTCGCACGCGCACAGCGTGGTTTTGCGCGAGATGGCGCGGGCTTTGCACGCCGCGGCAAATGCGGACGCCGATGCCACCCCAGGTGCCGCCGGACTGGCGCGCCAAGGCGGAACCCGCTCGTCCGGTGCCGTCGGAAATCCCTTGCGCCTCGTTTACCTGCAGTTTGCCTTCAAGGCAGTCCTGGCTGCGATGATCACCTACGTCATCTACACGGGCCTTCAATGGCCCGGCATCCATACAGCAATGCAGACCTGCATCATTCTCGCCCTGCCAAGCCTCGGCGCGACCGCGCATAAAGGCATCAACCGCTTGCTGGGTTGCTGCCTTGGCAGCCTGGCCGCGCTGGCGGCAACGGTATTTGTCGTGCCGCACCTCGACAGCATCGTCGGACTGCTGGCCATGTCCCTGCCCATCATCGCGCTTGGTGCGTGGATTGCCGTGGGGCCGCCGCGTTCGAACTACATCGGCGTCCAAATGATGTTTGCATTCGCACTGGCGCAACTGGGCAGCTTCGGGCCCGTCACCGACGTCACTGAGATCCGCGACCGGTTGATTGGCATTCTGCTTGGACTGGCGGTTTCGATCACCATATACGCGCTGCTGTGGCCAGAACGCGAAGGCCAGGCGCTCAAAACAGCTCTGTCGCGCCTGCGCAAGGCGGTCGCCGCTTGCGTGCACGCCGATCAACAGGGTATTGGCTCGGCGCGGCTGGAGGCCTGGGGCCTGCTGAACCAATGTCGTGAACTGCACGCCAGGGTGGCGCTAGAGCCGGGCTGGCGCGACCGCAATGCACGTCGCATCGCGAACACGCTGGCACAAGCGGAGGAGAAGCTGGCCGCACAACAGGCCAGCCATTAGGGCGATCAGGCGACCAACAGTCCCATCTCGCCCAGGATTGCCGCCGCTTGGGCGTGGGATATCACGACGCCCTTGAAGGTGCGCAAGTCGGCCAGATCCAGGCCGCCGATATCTGCCCCGCGCAGGTCGGCGCCTTCAAGGCGGGCCAGCTTGAGCACGGCTTCGCGCAGGCTGCAGCCCTCCAGCACGGCCTCGCGGAAATCGCAGCCGGACAAGTCGGCATCCGAAAAATCGAGCTGGTTCAAGGTCGCTTTGCGGAATGAAAAGCCGCGCATATCCGCGCCAACCAGCAGGCTTTCCTCGAAGCTGGCGCCCAGGTGCGACACCTCTTCGAAGGACGCTCCAGTCAGTTTGCAACTGAGGAAACTGGCCGACGCCAGCTTGCTGCGGCGCCATTTGCTGTTATTCAGGTCGCAGCCCTGGAATTGTGCATCGACCAGGTCCGCCGATTCGAAATCGGCCGACATGCCGCGGCAACGCTGCCAACTGCTGCGAGCCAGCTTGCATGCGTACAGAATCGTTTCATTGAAAGTGCAGCGCTCAAAGACGCAGTCCTGCAGGTCGAGGCGCGACAGGTCCGCCTCGTCAAAGCTGCACTGCACGAAATGGCGCACGCCTGCCGAAAGCTGCTCCACCAGCGAGTCGCGATCCATCTCCATGTTAGCGGCGCTGGGTGCGGGCGGCGTAGGCTTCGTAGATCGTCTTGGCGTCCTTGTGGGCCTGGTCGATATTGCGCAGCTTCTTGTCGTCGTCATGGCGGACAAAGAATTCTGCGTCCTGCGCATCCATCACCAGTTTGACCGCAAGCGTGTCTTTCAGGTTGTATTTTTCGAAGATGAGCGTGGTCACTTCGTCGAGATATTCTTCGTAAGTCATGATCGGTTCCTTCCGGCGCCGATTATACGCGTCATGCGGGCACTTGCCGAAACGATTCCGTATCTATATAATTCGGGCCCTTCGGGTCGTTAGCTCAGTTGGTAGAGCAGCGGACTTTTAATCCGTTGGTCGCAGGTTCGAGCCCCGCACGGCCTACCAGAAAAAGATAGAATAGCCAGCCTTCGGGCTGGCTATTTTATTATCTGCATTATGAAGCATTCCCTCTTCCTGTTCGACCTCGACGACACCCTGCTCGATTTCCGCGCTTCCGAGAAGCTTTCCTTTGAGCGCGTGCTGCGGCAGCTTGGCTTCCGTGACAGCATCGATGAAATGTTCCAGCAATATCAAGGCATCAACATCGAACTGTGGCGGGCGTTTGAAGCCGGTACGGTTTCCAAGGAATTCCTGAAAGTGGAACGCTTCCGCAAAACTTTTGCGGCAAACGGGCTGGAGATCGATCCGCAGCAAGCCAGCTACCG
This sequence comes from Pseudoduganella sp. R-43, assembly GCF_049913255.1. Lineage (NCBI taxonomy): Bacteria > Pseudomonadati > Pseudomonadota > Betaproteobacteria > Burkholderiales > Oxalobacteraceae > Pseudoduganella > Pseudoduganella sp. R-43. The sequence goes on along the minus strand of NZ_CP183988.1, from coordinate 2,514,172 downwards.
CTACCTGGAGTCCCTGTCCGAAACCGTGGTCCTGGTCGATGGCGCCAGTCGCCTGTGCGAAACGCTGGCCGCAGCCGGCGAAGTGGGCATCATCACCAACGGCGTGGCGCACATCCAGGACCGCCGCATTGCCAGCTCCGGCCTGGGCGATTACATCTCCTTCACTGCCACTTCCGAAGCATGCGGCTATGCCAAGCCGGATAGCCGCTTCTTCGAATACGCCACGAAAATGGCGCGTGCCTTCAACAAGGATGAAACCATCATCGTGGGCGACCGGCTGGACGCCGATATTCTCGGCGCCAACCGTTTCGGCATCGAAAGCTGCTGGTACAACCCGGGCCGTTTAGACAACGACACCGAAGCCCTGCCCACTTTCGAAGCCGCCCATCTAGACGATATCGCTCCTTTGCTCGCTTAAAAGGCGAAGCGCAGGCCGGCGTTGACCCGGCGCCCCACATCTTCCAGGGTCAGGAACTGGCTCTCGTTGTTGGCATATTCGTGCATGCGCGAATTGCTCAAGTTGATGCCGTCCAGGTACAAGGCGATCTTCGGCGTGATGTTGTAGCGCAGGCTCAGGTCGTACTGGCCGTAGGCTGCACGGGTGCGTGGCTGGGTGCTGCCGCCGCCGCAATCGACGGCGAACTTGTTGCGCCAGTTGTAGCTCACGCGCGCCGAGAAGGTCTCGTTCTCATAGAACAGCGAAGCGTTGTACGACTGCTTCGACAAGCCCGGGTAGCCGCAATCGAGGGCTGCTGCATCGTCTCGGCTGGCGGTAGCGTCGACGAAGGTGTAGTTGGCGGCGACACCAAAGCCGCGCAGCCACGCGATGCCGTTGTCGAAGGCATACTGGCCGGCCAGCTCGATACCCTTGATCTTGCCCTTCTGTCCATTGCGGATGCGGGTATCGTGCACTACTTCCGAGTACTGCGGGATGGTGATGTCTTCAAGGCGCTTTTCAAGGAAGTTCGACACATTCTTCTGGAAGATCGCCGCACCGAGGAAGTTGGTCTTGGACAGGTACCACTCATAAGAGAGGTCCAGGTTCTTCGACTCCATCGGCTTCAGGTATGGATTGCCGCCGCCGGTCTGCACGTCTCCGAAACGGCCGCCGTACCAGTTGTCGACGCCCATCTGGTTCAGCGTCGGCCGGGTCTCGGTTTTGGAGGCGGCCAGGCGCAGCACCATGTCATCGGTCAGGTCGAATTTCAGGTTACCCGATGGCAGCACGCTGTTATAGCTGTTCTCGACCGACGTCTCGACCGCCGGGCCGTAGTTCAGGATGTAGGTGGTGTCGTTCGGGCTCTTGGTCGCCGACAGCAGCACGCGGCTGATACCGGTGGAAGTCGAATTCACGCGCACCACGCGCACGCCTGCATTCGCCGACCAGCGCTCGCCTTCCCACTTCGAATCGAGGAAGATGCTCGACACCTTCTCCTTCACGCTCCAGAAGTTCGGCTTGGTGTAATCGATGGACATCGGGCCGTTCGGGAACTTGCTCTTGTCCAGGTACAGCGCCGGATCGTTCGACAGCGCCAGCGTGGACGGCTGGTTCAGGTAATTCATGTAAGCATACGGATCGAAGCTCAGGTAGCTCGCCGGCGCGCCCGGGAAGGCGTTATCCAGCGACTTCACCGTGAACAAGGATGACGGCAGCGACACGTGGTAGCCGCTGAAAGCGTTCCACGAATCGCTTTCCCACTGGTTGCGCCCGACCTTGCGCTGCGAATATGAGACGCCGGTGTCGATGCCCTTGAAGGCGCCCATCTCGTGCGCCCAGGAGGCGTTCATGCGGGCTTCGCTCAGTTCATCGGCAAAGCGCACATCCTTGTTGGACACGGCGTGGGCGCGTACCGCGTTCGGGTCCGTAATGCCGTCGCCGAACGACAGGCTCGGGATGGAGCCAAAGGTCAGCGAATCGCCATTTTTCGGCACCATGCCCGCCACGATCCACTGGTCCGGAGTCTTAGTGGTGGTTCGCGAATTCGAGACGTCGCCTTCAAGCTTCCACTCAGGTGAAGCGTTCCATTTCGCATTCAGGCCAAACGCCTTGGTAATCGACAGCCGGTCGCCGCCCTTGACGATCATGTCGTTCGAATTGGCATCTGTCAGGATACCGGTGCCGTCGCCGACCAGGGCCGGGTTATTGGCGAAGAAGTTCGCGCCGGGACGCAGGAAGCTCGTGACCTGGTTGTTGGAGTCGTACTTCACGCCCAGTTGCACCGGGTTGTTCCAGTCGCTGATGGCGATCACGTCGTTGCGCTGGTTGAGGCGCGAATACAAGGCATCGGCGGTCAGCTTCCAGTCCGCGGAAGGGTTGTACTGCACGGTGACGTTGCTGACCAGCCGCTTGCGCGTTTCGTTCTCCTGCTGGTAGCCGAAGCTTTGCGGCATCAGCAGCTTCTTGCTGGTGACGTTGGCCATGGTCAGGCCCTTGGAATTCAGGTCGCCGTCGATCATATACACGTCGCGCAGGTTCCAGGCATCGTTGATGGCCTTGTTCTGCTTCGACGCGCGGTCGGTGTACGACAGCGAACCGGTCACGCCAAAAGTCTTGTTCTCATTGGCGAAGGAATACATGCCGCTGACGTTGGGCGTGTTCTTCTTCGAGTTCGAATCGTAGGAGTCGAATACATTGATCACGCCCGAGTGGCCGGCCTTGCCGGACAAGGGACGCGCGGTCTGGATATCGACCGTGGAGCCGATGCCGCCCTCCGGCAGGAAAGGCATGGAAGTCTTGTAGACGATGGCCTTCGAGATCAGGTCGGACGAAAGCAGGTCGAACGAAAAATCGCGGCCGCCGGTGTCGCTGGTCATGGTGCGGCCGTTGACCAGCACATTATTGAACTCGGGGCCCAGGCCGCGCACCGAGATGTAGCGCCCTTCCCCGTTGTTGCGCTGGATTTGCACGCCGGTGACGCGCTGCAGCGATTCCGCAATGTTCGTATCGGGGAACTTGCCGGCGTCTTCGGCCGATACGGCATCCACGACGCCTTCTTGCAAGCGCTTGGTCGCGAGCGAGGACGCCAGCGAAGCGCGCACGCCACTCACCACCACCTTGGCAGAAGGATCGATCTGCTCTTCCGCCGTTTGAGCATTGGCACCCAGCGGCAGCAGGATCTCTGCGATCAGCGCCGCCAATACAGTCTTACGCATAAATTGTCTCCGTTATTTTGGTTTTGGTGAGCCAATGTTACGCAGGGCTTGCAATATCAAAGTATTGCGTCTTTCAGTATTGATATTCCGAAAACGTATGAGTCAGCCTGGCCCGCTGGCTGCGCGCGAGCACGATGCCTGATGTCGGATTTATGCAACCCGTGACTATTCGATAGTTTGCTGACAGCAACAGAAGTTACAATTTGCACTCTGAAAATTTCGGGATTCCCAGTGTCTGATAACGTATACGCCGCGCCGAGCGCCAACCTTGATGAACATTTCCATTCCGGCGTGGAAGACCGCTTTTACGTGGTCTCCACGCGCAAGATGCTGATCCTGTTCTTCCTCACCTTCGGCCTGTTCCAGCTGCACTGGAATTTCCAGAACTGGCAGCGGCACAAGCGCGCTACCGGGGATGACGTCTGGCCGCTGCCGCGCGCGCTGTTCGCCCTCTTCTTTACGCATACCCTGTACCACGAAGTGGCCGACTACGACCCCAGCGGCAAAGGCCGCAGCTGGAACAGCGACACCTACGCGACCGGCATGGTGTTCCTGATGCTCGCTGGCTACGCCTTGTCATGGGCCGGCACCGGCTCGCTGCTCCTGGACGTGGTCTCGATCCTGCTGTTGATCCCCACTGGCCTGCTGCTGAAGCAGGTCCAGCTGGAAATCAACATCCGCAGCGGCGACCCGGCCGGCAGCAGCAACGACAACTTCACCGCGGCCAATATCGCCTGGTGCGTGCTCGGCGCATTAGCCTGGTTCTTCTTCGCCATCGGCCTGCTGCTCGTTCGTTGATGAACGCCGGCGCCGCGCGCTAATCGGCCTTGTGCCCTGCCAGCGCGATCTCCGGCAGGAACAGCAGCACAATCAGTCCTAGCAGGACCAGCAGCGCGCCGGCGCCAAAGACGCCGGCAATTGCGTGGCGATAGACGGCCACCGTCGAAGCCAGCACGCTGACGCCGGGCCCGACGGCCGCCACGGCGTTCACGCCGTGGACATGCAGCGAATGCGCCAGCATGGCTCCCGAACCGGTCACGCCCAGCAAGCCGCCCAGCGAGCGGAAGAAAGTCAGCATCGCCGTCCCCACGCCGCGCCGCGGCAGCGGCAAGGCGTTCTGCACCGCGATCGTCATGTTCGGCATCACCAGGCCCAGGCCGGCGCCGAGCAGGAAGATCGCCGGCTCGATGACCCAGTAGCCCCACCCGGACTCCATGCCCAGCGCCAGGGTGCTGAACGCCACCAGCGCGGCGACCAGTCCAGCCACTTGCACGCCCTTGTACTTGCCGGTGCGCGCCAGCCTGCGGCCGCTCAGCATGGAAGAACCGACCAGGCCAATCATCATGGCCACGGTAAGCAGGCCGGAGCTGGCCGGGCTGCTGCCCATCACCACCTGGAAGAACAGCGGGAAGAACACGGTCGCGCCCATCAGGCCCATGAAGGTCAGCGCCATCACCACGCTGGCGATATTGAAGACGCGGTTGCCGAACAAATCCGGCGGCAGCACAGGCTCCGGCACCTTGCGTACATGCATGGCCAGCCAGGCGCCCAGCACCACGGCCACCGCGCTGCACACCTGCACCTGCAGGGAATCCCAAGGCCATTCCGTGCCGCCCAGCGCCAGCACCAGCAGCGCCGACGTGATCGAGCCGGTCATTAGCACGGAGCCCAGATAATCGACACGGTGCGCATGGTGCACCTTTTCCTTGTGCAGCGCCCGTGCGATGGCATAGAAGGCCACGGCGCCAACCGGCAGGTTGACGTAGAACGTCCAGTGCCACGACAAGGCGTCGGTAATCAGGCCGCCCAGCACCGGCCCAAGCAGGCTGGTGGCGGCATACACCACCGGCACCATGCCCATGCGCTTGCCGCGTTCCGCCGGCGGGATGATGTCGGCAATGATGATCTGGGCCAGCGGCAGGAAGCCGCCCGCGCCCACGCCCTGCATCGCGCGGAACACGATCAGCTGCGTCATGTTCTGCGACAGACCGCACAGCGCGGAGCCAAGCAGGAAGGCGCCCATGGCGGCGAAGATCATCGGGCGACGGCCGTACTGGTCGGCCAGCTTGCCGTACAGCGGCATGGTGGCAGTGGAAGCCAGCACATAGGCGGTGACCACCCACGACAGGTGGGCCATGCCGCCCAGGTCGGCCACGATGCGCGGCAAGGCGGTGGCGACGATGCTCTGGTCCAGCGCACTGAGGCCCAGCACGGCCATCATGGCCAGGTAGACAGCGCGGATTTCGCGCTCGGTAACAGCGGTGTCCTTCATGGTGCTCCGATGATGTTCAGGGGTTCAATGGCGGCTTCCAGCGCAGCCAGCTGGGCCGGCGTCAGGCGGGCGATACGCTGCGCCATCCAGTCGCGGCGCTTGTCGCGCAAGGCTTCGATGCACGCGGCGCCATGCGCCGTCGCCTGCAGGCCGGAGCGGCGCCGGTCTTGCGGATCGGGCGCGCTGCGCTGCACCAGCCCCGCCTCCTCCATCGCCTTGACATGGCCGCTCATGGTGGCGGTGCGCACGTTTTCCATGCGCGCCAGTTCGGCCACGCCGATGCCAGGCTGTTCCTGGATGATGGCCAGCAGCATGTACTGCACCAAGGGGATATCGCCGCCGTTTTCGCTGGCGTCGCGGCGCATCTCGCGCACCAGCCGTTTCAGCGTCAGGCGCAGCTCTTCACTGGCGGCGAGCACGCGCGGCGTCAGGATCGCTTCATGTTTTTTCGGCATCGGCCATATAGTTAGGTAGGCTACCTACATATATTGCCAGATTTCTCCTTGCCGCGCAAAAGCGCCAGCAAATGCTGGCGTGCCGCCGCTGGCGCCATGCCCTTTTCCTGCAGGTGCGGCAGCAGCTTTTCGAACAGTTCGCGGCGCCGGACTCCGGCCTCCGAGATACCGCGCCGGTCGCTGAAAAAGTCCATCAGCGTCGAGCCGCACAGGCAATTGCGATAGGCTTCGACGATCGCAACGCTGTCGTCGTCGAAGCTTTGCTTGAGGCCAGTGATGTCCTTGCGCACCGATTGGGTCTGCTGCATGAATTCCTGCGCCGTGGCGAAAGCCCGCCCGCAATTGCCGCAATGCTTGGGGAAGGCCGATGCAGGCAAGGCTTGCAAACCCTCAAAGAAAAGACCTTCGTCCATTTTTGCAACCTCTTTCTTCCAGTGCGCTGCAATTTATGAGACAGTGAAACTTTCGCGCCGCGGAGCACATATGACCCTGCAGGAGCATTGCCGTATCGAGCCGCTGGAACGCGCCCGCGCGCTGCATGCCAGCTTCTATACCGACCAGCAATGGCTGGAATTCGAGCTGCGGGAAGTGTTCGGATCGACCTGGCAACTGGCGGCGCACGCCGGGGAGCTCAGTGCAACCGGCGACCATGTCGTCGGCGACATTGCCGGCAAGCCGATTATCATCATACGCCAGGGCGACGGCAGCCTGCAGGCTTTCTTCAACGTCTGCCGCCACCGCGCCGGCCCGCTCGCGACCTGTAACGGCAAGGGCGCGCGGGCGCTGCACTGCAAATACCACGGCTGGACTTACGAACTGGATGGCACACTGCGTGCGGCCACCGAAATGCAAGACGCGGCCGGCTTCGACAAGTCGGCGATCCGCTTGCCCCGCATCCAGGTGCGCGAGTGGCAGGGGCTGGTGTTCGTGGCGCTGGATGCCGCCGCGCCGCCGTTCGAACAGGTCTTTGCCGGCATCGCCGAGCGCATCGCCCCGGCGGGCATGTCGTCCATGCGCTTCGCCAAGCGCGACACCTACAAGCTCGAATGCAACTGGAAGGTCTATGTCGACAACTTCCTCGAAGGCTATCACCTGCCCTTCGTCCATCCCGGCCTGTCGCAGGTGCTCGACTACCGCGCCTACGACACCGAGCTGGCGCAATGGCATTCGCTGCAGCACTCGCCGCTGCGCAACAACGACGGCATCTACGGCGACGGCAATGCCTGGTACTACTTTATCTACCCCAACATCATGCTGAACATCACACCGGGCCGGCTGCAGACCAACCGCATCCTGCCGGCCGGGCACAGGCAGTGCATCGTGGAGTTCGACTATTACTACGCCGACGATCCGGCAGTGCAGGCGCGGGCGCAGGCCGAGCAAGCCTTCAGCGACGAGATCCAGGCCGAGGACATCAGCATCTGCCAGCACGTCCAGCAAGGCCTGGCATCCGGCTCATACAGCGCCGGGCGCCTGAACCCGAGGCGCGAAAGCGGCGTGTGGCATTTCCAGAACCTGCTGCGCGCGGCCTATGCACGCCACGGATAAGGCCAAGCCGCTCGGCTTCTGGATGTGCACAGCCCTGATCGTGGGGAATATGATCGGCATGGGCATCTTCATGCTGCCCGCCGCGCTGGCGCCGTTCGGCAGGAACGCGTTTGCGGGATGGGCCATCTCCGTCATCGGCTGCCTGTTCATCGCCCACGTCTTCGCCCGCCTGGCGCGCGCCATGCCGGACGAGGACGGGCCTTACGGCTATTGCCGGCGCGCCTTCGGCAACGGCGTTGCCTTCTTCACCATGTGGTGCTACTGGGTGTCGATCTGGGTCACCAATGCCGCATTGGCGATCGGCATCGTGGGTTACCTGGCAACGCTGGCGCCGGCGCTGTCCGCGCACCCGGCCCTGCCGCCGCTGGCGGCCATGGGCATCATCTGGTTCTTCGTGCTGGTCAGCCTGCGCGGTGCGCTGGCTTCGGGCCGGGTGCAACTGGTGTCGGCGGCGCTCAAGCTGCTGCCGATGAGCGCCATCGTGCTGCTGGGCGTGTGGATCTTGGGAACCGACAGCGCCGCCTACGCGGCGCACCTGCCGCCCACGCCATTCACGCTGGACGGCACCGCCGCAGCCGGCACCATTGCCCTGTTCGCAATGCTGGGCGTGGAATGCGCCTCGCTGCCTGCGACCAAGGTGCACGAGCCGGAGCGCACCATCCCGCGCGCCACGATTGCCGGCACGCTGGCCGCGGCAGCAGTGTATGTGCTGGTCTGCACGATTCCCATGCTCTTGCTGCCGCAGGCCGAGCTGGCCGCCTCCAACGCCCCCTTCGTCGACCTGTTCCGCCGCTACTGGGATGGCGGCAGCGGGCATTGGCTGGCGACGGCCGTCATCTTCAGCGGCCTGGGGGCGCTGAATGGCTGGACCATGCTGGCGGGCGAAGTGACCGCGTCGATGGCTCGCCACGGCATTTTCCCCGCCATGTTGAAAGCGCCCAACCGCCACGGCGCGCCAGCCTGGTCGCTGCTGCTGGTGGGAGCGCTGGCCAGCGTGATGATCGCAATGAACTACAGCCGCTCGACGGCCGAGGCCTTCACTTTCCTGACGCTGGTGGTCACGGCAGCCAGCATGCCGCTCTACCTGGTCGGCGGCGCGGCGGTATTCAGGCTGCACCGGCGCGGCGTATTGGCGCGAGGGGCAGCGCTGTCCCTGAGTGCGGTGATGAGCTGCGTTTTTTCGCTCTGGGCCTTTTACGGCATGGGCAGGGAAGCCTTCTGGTGGGGCATGGCGCTGGGTGCGGTCAGCCTGCCCGTGTTCTGGCTGGTGCGTTGGCGGCAGAAGGCGCAACAGGCTGCAGGCAATACGCCACCAGCAGCAGCGCCGCAGTAACGGCGCCAGCCAGCGCCAGCCTGGCCGCCAGCGACAGCGTGGCGGCATGCAGGACCAGCTGGTTCTGCATGGCCACTGCGGCAGCAAACATCGACAGCGCGGCGAAGGTCCAGCGCGCACCGCCGGCTGTGGCACGGGTGGCGCTGTACAGGCGGCCCGCAGGCAGCGAGAAGGCCGGCCACGGATCGGCAGCGGCAACATCGGCGGGACGCCAGCCGGTGCGGCGGAACCACAGCGAAAGCTTGTCGCGCCAGCGCGCAGTGCGCAGCGCATCGCGCCACATCACGGCCGGCCAGGCGAATTGCGCCCGCACCGCATTCCAGCCCGGCGCGCCCTTGCGCACGCCGTAAACGCACGCCTCGCCTTCTTCGATATAGGTGCCGAACAGGCGGTCCCAGATCATCAGCGTGGCGGCGTAGTTGCGGTCGAGGTAGACGTCGTTGACGGCATGGTGCACCCGGTGCGCGCTGGGCGTGTTGAGGATGCCCTCGAGCAGCGGCACCCGGCCAACCAGGCGCGTATGAATCCAGAACTGGTAGAACTTGCTCAGCGTGAGCTGGATGATGAAGACGCCCGGCGGGCAGCCGAGCAGCGCCAGCGCCATGAACAGCGGCGCGTGGAAAAGATCCTGGAAAGCGCCCTGCCGCAGCGCCGTGGTGAGGTTGAACTCTTCGCTCTGGTGATGCGGTGAATGCACGGCCCACAGGAAGTTGATTTCGTGCGACCAGCGGTGCGCCCAGTAATAGACGAAATCGAAGGCGACAAACGACCACGCCCAGGTCCAGGCCGACGCGGGCGCCGACTGCCACAGCGACAAATGGCTGAACACCCAGCCATAGGCCAGCAGCATGGCGGATTTGGTGAACACTTCCAGCGTCACGGTCCAGATGCCGCAGCCCATGCTGGTCAGGCTGTCGGCCAGCGAATAGGCCTGCAGCCGGCGGCGATGGGCCAGCCAGGCTTCGGCAGCGATCATGACAAGAAAGACGGGCGTGGCCGCAGCCACCAGTGCATTGTTATCGAGCATGCGCGGTTTTGGCGCCGGCCTTGCGGCCAAGCGCGCTGCGCAGCACTTCGCCGACAGGACGGTTCAGCACTGCCGCCACGGTCTGCATGCGCCGCGAGTCCAGCATGGGGCGGGTGTTCTGCGCGGCCATGGCCGCTTGTGCAGCCTGGGCGGCGGCAAGGGCCTTCGCCTTTGCTTCGCGCCGCGCGCCGGCAGCGATATCGGCCAGTTGCGCCAACTGCACCTCGTTCGGGAAGCCTTCGACAAAATAGCGCGGCGGGTAATCGTCGGTGCGCTGCATCAGCGCTCCCACCACCGGCATGGCGGCGTCCCAGCTCACGGTAATCGGCGGGTCCAGGCTGGAAGGATCGGCAAAGTACAGCAGGTCGGTTTTCGGCAGCAGGCTTGGCATGTCGCGCGTCCAGGTGCAGGCGCTGGTGCGGACCTGCTCCGGGCCAAGCTTGCCGACCAGGTAGGTGACCACGCAGCGATTGCGCCCACTGGCCCATTCGTGTGTTTTCAGCAGTTCCTTCTGCAAGCGGTAATCATTGCCTTCGACGTATTTGGCCAGGCTGTTCAGGCGCCGCTCAAGGCTTGGCGGCACGAAGACCTGCCAGCGCTCGTCCACCAGGCGCAGCAGGCGTGGCATGACCATTTTCTCTTCGCGCATGGCCTCGATAGCGGCCTTCAGCATCGCCTCCATCGCCACCAGGTTCTGGTCGCTGCACACCATTAGCATGCCGCGCGTCGGCACCATGACGACCGGACGTCCATCCGGAACGGCCGCCTTGATCAATTCAGGCAGCAGCATGCGCGAGGAGCTGTAGCCATCTTCCCATCCGCCGGCAAAGACACCTTGCGGGGACGACAGCAGCGGCGCGGTCGAGCGCGCGCGCAAATTGGCGAAGGCAGCTTCGAAAGCGGCATCCTCGGTCAGCCCCCAGGCCTCGAGATGCGCCCGTGCCACGCGGTGGGTCACCGTGCCGCGGTGGAAGGCCAGGCCCATTTCCAGGCCCTCGCAAATGGGACGGAACAGCAGCGGCGAGTAGCCCCGGGCGGCAGCCAGCATGGCTTGCCCGCGCTCCGCACTGTTGCGCACGATCGGCAGCAGGTGGCGCACGGCCTCCTCCACCATGCCGGGCGTATTTCCCATCAGGACCATGCCCGCGGTGTGCCGCAGCAGGTCTTCGCTGGCGGCCAGCGATGCGCCCAGCCATTCCTGGTACATGCTCTCCAGCGGCACCAGCAGTTCAAGCGGATAGGGCGACTCCGGGCCGGGCACCCCAAACAGTTCGCCTTCTGCCGCCATGAAAGTCCAGCGCCGGCCCGGGTCCAGCAATTCCAGGTGCGATTGCAATTGCACGGCGTATTCAGCCAGCGTCGCACGCGGGGGCGGCGCCTTTTCCTCCTCCACTTCGCAGCGGATACCGCAGGTCATCAAGGCGTCGCGGAAGCGCTCGGCCATGGCCCAGTCGACGCCCTTCTTCACGATCGCGCCATTGCCGGCCGTGATCGGGCGCACCGCCTCCAGGGGGCGGCGGAACAAAAGCATCAGGCGTGCCTCGACCCGCTCCTGCAGGAAGCCGCTTTGTACGCCAAGGGTTTTGATCCGATAAGTTGCCACGAACGTCGCCACGTAGACCAAGTTGAACAAATTGCAACGGCATTGTAAGGGAAGCCGAACGTTAACTGTTCAGCAAAGCTGTATCATGTTGGCCCCATGCCACAAACCATTATATCTCCCGCGACTAGCGATTTGATTGTGAAGAAGAGCCGTTTTCTCGGTTTTGTCTCTCCGGTAACCGGCCGCGCCGAGGCGCAGGCCGTCGTGGCCCGCCTGCGCGCCAAGCACCCCGCCGCGGCCCATGTGTGTTGGGCCCTGCTGGCCGGCGGCCAGTCGGCGGCAGTCGATGACGGGGAACCCGGCGGTACCGCAGGCCGCCCCATGCTCGACGTGCTGCGTCACCAGGACCTGGAAGGCGTGCTGGCAGCCGTGGTGCGCTATTACGGCGGCATCAAGCTGGGCGCGGGCGGCCTGGTGCGAGCTTATACCGATGCCGTGGCCCAGGCCTTGATGAAGGTGGAAAAAGTCGCCATCGTGCGCTATACCGAACTGCATTGCACCCTGCCTTACTCGCTGGAAGGCATGGTGCGGCGTGAACTGGCCGCCGCCGGCGCCACCCTGCTGGAAGTGAGCCACGGGCAGCGCGTATCACTGGCTTTCCGCATCGCACAGGCCGCCGCGCCGGCCTTGGCGGCCCAGCTGAACGAGGCAGCCAGCGGCCAGCTCGCGTGGCAGGCACGACACGATGAAAGTTAAATAGTTACAATTAAATAATTTCCTATTAACAATTTTTGCGTTATTGGGCGGGTCTCGATACTGTCATAGTCATGCGCGATGAAACACTATTTTCTGGCAATCAACTCTCATCGCTGTTGAATGCCCTGCCCGACCCTGCGTTCGTCCTGACCCGCAGCGGCCGTTACATGGCTATTTTTGGCGGCATCGACCTGCGGTACTACCACGACGGCACCCACCTGATCGGCAAAACCGTCCATGACGTCCTGACGCCGGACAAGGCCAGCTGGTTCCTGAAAGAGATCGAAACCGCCCTGGCCTGGCGCGCCCTGCACATTGTCGAATACAGCCTGGTGCAAGGCGACATCAAGGGGCAGGCTGGCAGCGGTCCGAGCTACCGCCTGTGGTTCGAGGGCCGCCTCCAGGCGCTGGACTTCCAGGTTGACGACGAAGATGCCGTGCTGTGGGTGGCCAGCAACATCACGGCGCGCAAGGAACTGGAAGTCCAGCTGCGCATGCAGAGCGAAGTGGATTCGCTGTCCGGCCTGCTGAACCGGCGCAAGCTGATGAGCGTGCTGGCCGAGCATTTCGATACCTTCGAGCGCTACGCCACCCCGATGAGCATGCTGATCTTCGATATCGACCACTTCAAGCGCGTCAACGACGAACACGGCCACCTGGCCGGCGACATGGTGATCAAGACCACCGCCGACGTGTGCCAGCGCGAGCTGCGCACGACCGACGCGCCGGCCCGCCTGGGCGGCGACGAGTTCGTGGTCCTGATGCCACACACCACCTGCGAACAGGCGACGCCCATTGCCGAACGCCTGCGCCTGCGCATCGCCGAAACCCTGCAAGCCCTGGGCTGCATTGGCGACTCCGTCACCATCAGCGGCGGCCTGGCCTGCTTTCGCGCCGGCGACCTTTCCTGCGAAGACGTGCTGAAACGCGGCGACGACGCCCTGTACCAGGCCAAGCGCGCCGGCCGCAATCGCATCATCGGCGCTGGCTGAGGCTTGCGGGGGCTTGATAAAAGGTTCAGAATTCCCTCAAAGCCCGAGGGAGGTTGTGATGGACTCTTTAATACAGTTCAAACCTGGCGACACCTGGCTGCTGCGTAGCCGCGGAGCGCGCGCCATGAACCACCTGCTGGCACCGGCATCCGCGCCGCGTGCCGCCACCCTGCCAGCCGTGGCCCGATGGCGCGGCCGCGAAGCCATCCCGATTCACCTGCTGGACAGGCTGCGCGCGTCGCGCGCCAACAGCGCCTATGCACGCCGCCTTGACGACCTGCAGGTTTGCCTGGGGCGCGCCGAAGTGCAGTTGCGCCAGCTGGCCGCCCCCCAGGCCTGGCAAGTGCCCGGCGCCGGCCCGGTGCTGGGCGGCGACGCCATGCTGGCGAGCTGGCGCCAGATCGCCGAAGGCGGTCCGCTGGCACGCGAATTCGCCACCTACGCCTGCCATGTCTCGGCCTGCACCCGCCAGCTGCAGGAAGCCCTGGCCAGTTTCGACCTGCTGCAACAGCAGGCCACGTCGCCCGAGCGCCACGCCGCGCTGTCCGAGCTGGCCGAACGCCTGCTCGCCTGGGGCGACACGCTGGTGGAAGACGAGGTGGCGGACGAAGTCATGCTGCGCATCCAGGCCTACCCGGAGCTGTACGAGGAAATGCTGGAAGAAGCGGACGGCGGCAGCGACGAGGCGGCGGCCAGCCTGGAGTCGCTGGGCGATGCCGACCTGCTGCGCCTGGACTGGACCGGGGGCCAGCGCGGCAAACTGCTCAAGGCCCTGGCCCGGCTGCGCGGCCAGCCGGCTGCCAACTGATACGGTCGTTTCCGGGCGCTTCTGCGCCTGTTTTTCGAGGCCGGGCCGGCGCACAATAGGCCCAACCTCGAAAGGATACGACATGGACGACACCAAACCCCGCAGCTTCGGCGAAACCATGCTGGCCGTTGCCTGGTCCTTCATCGGACTGCGCCGGCGCAGCGATTTCGAGCGCGACGCCGGCGCCCTGCGTCCCGGCTACGTCATTGCAGGCGGGCTGATTGCGGCCAGCTGCTTCGTCGCCATCCTGCTGTTTGCGGTACGCCTGGCCACATCGTGATGCAGCTTGAACACGCTCACCAGCGTATCGAGGTGGGCGGCCTGCTGCTTCAGCGCATCCGCTGCTGATGCGGCTTCCTCCACCAGCGCGGCGTTCTGCTGCGTGACCGTATCCATCTCCGTCACGGCCCGGTTGATCTGTTCGATGCCGGCGCTTTGCTCATCGCCGGCGGCCGTGATTTCACGCATGATCTCAGACACCCGCTGCACCGAAGCGACCACTTCATCCATGGTGCTGCCGGCCCGGGCGACCAGGGCGCTGCCCTGGTCCACCTGCTCCACCGAATTGACGATCAGGTCCTTGATCTCCTTGGCCGCAGCGGCCGAACGCTGCGCAAGCTGGCGCACTTCGGTGGCGACCACGGCAAAGCCGCGCCCCTGCTCGCCGGCGCGCGCCGCCTCCACCGCCGCATTCAAGGCCAGGATATTGGTCTGGAAGGCAATGCCGTCGATCACCCCGATGATGTCCGAGATCTTGCGCGAAGAATCGCTGATCGAGCCCATGGTCTGCACCACCTGCCCTACCACGGCGCCGCCCTGCTGCGCCACCGCGGTCGCCGCCGCGGCCAGTTCGTTGGCCTGGCGTGCATTGTTGCCGTTTTCGCGCACGGCGCTGGTCAGCTCCTCCATCGAGGACGCGGTTTCCTCCAGCGCGCTGGCCTGCTGTTCTGTACGCGACGACAGGTCCAGGTTGCCGGCCGCAATCTGGGTGGCGGCGGTGTTGATGGTCTCTGTCCCCTGCCGCACTTCGGATACGATGCGCAGAAGGCTGTCGCGCATCATGCTTATGGCCTTCATCATGCTGGCTTCATCGTCCTGGCGGGTTTCCACATGCACGGTCAGGTCGCCGGCAGCGATACGGCCGGCGATTTCGGCCGCCACATCGGGTTCGCCGCCCAACTGGCCGAGCAAGCGGCGCGCAATCAGGGTAGAGGCCACCACGCCGGCCACCAGCGCCACGCCGCTCATCACCAGCATCATGCTGCGGGCCGCGGCATAGGCTTCGGTCGCGGCGGCAGCGTCCCTGGCATTATGCTGGCGCTGCAATTGCACGTCTTCATCCATTACGTCCTGCCAGCGCTGAGTGGCGGGGCCGGCTTTCTGCATCAGCAGGGCCACGGCTTCGTCATCCTTGTGCTGCATGGCCAGCTGCAGCAGCTGGTCGGTCAATGAACGGGACTCCTGTTGCAGCGCGCGAATGCGGGCGCGGATCGCCTTGCCCTCCTCCGTGGCAGGCAAGGCTTCCAGCGCCGCCTGCGCCTTGTCGTACTGAGCCCGCGCGGCCTGGATCTTGGGCAGTTCGCGCTGCATTGCCGCTTCGTCCGAGAGCAGCACCAGGGTGCGCGTGACGCGTGCCACGACATGCACCGCCTCCGACATGTCCTGCACATAGGTCAGCTTCGCCACATTGAGCCGCACGACTTTCTCGAGCTGGGCGTGGATGCGGTGCATGTTGAAGATGCCGAGGCCCGACACGCCGGCCATCAGCGCCAGCACCAGGCCAAAACCCAGCGCCAGCCGGGTGCCCACCTTCATCGATTGCTTCGACATGGCTATTCCTTTCGTAGCGACTCTGCAACCTCGGCACTGCAAATAGGCAAGACTACACCAATTCAATTAGAATCTGTCGATTCCAGAATATAAGCCGCCGACCCTACATGAACCTGCAAGTGATCCTCAACCTGGCCGTCGCCGCCATCGTGCTGGCCTTCCTCGTCATGCAGCAGAAACGCCATGCCAGCTTCACCGTGCGCGTGTTCAGCGCGCTGGGCCTGGGTGTTGTACTGGGCGCCGGGCTGCAAACCTTGTACGGCGCCGGCAGCGACATCGTCAAGGTGACCGGCCAGTACCTCGATATCGTCGGCAGCGGTTATGTCAAGCTGCTGCAGATGATCGTCATGCCGCTGATCATGGTGTCGATCGTCTCGGCCATTCTCAAGCTGCGCAACGCCAGCTCGCTGGGCAAGATCAGTGCCCTCACCATCGGCACCCTGATGCTGACGACCACCGTGGCGGCGGCGATCGGCATCCTGATGGCCAAGGTATTCGGCCTGAGCGCGGCCGGCCTGGCGTCGAACGCGGCGGAAGTGGCGCGCGGCGCCTACCTGGAAGGCAAGCTGGCCGACGCGCAGTCGATTTCGCTGCCGAACATGCTGCTCTCCTTCATCCCGAGCAACCCCTTCCTCGACATGACCGGCGCGCGCAAGACGTCGACCATTGCGGTGGTGGTGTTCGCAGTGTTTATCGGCGTGGCCGCCATCGGCATCGCGGAGAAAAAGCCCGAGCACTTCACTTCCTTCGACCATGCCGTGCACGTGGCGCACACCATCGTGATGCGCATGGTGACGCTGGTGCTGCGCCTGACGCCCTACGGCGTGTTCGCGCTGATGGCACAGGTGGTATCCAGCTCCAGCTATGCCGACATCCTGAACCTGATCGGCTTTGTCGTGGCTTCCTACTGCGCCCTGCTGCTGATGTTCTGCGTGCACCTGGCGATGGTCAGCGCAAGCGGCCTCAATCCGCTGCGCTATACGAAGAAGATCCTGCCGGTGCTGACCTTCGCGTTCACGTCCCGCACCAGCGCAGGCTCCATCCCGATGAGCGTGCAGACCCAGACCCAGCGCCTGGGCACGCCGGAAGGCATCGCGAACTTCGCCGCGTCGTTTGGCGCCACCATTGGCCAGAACGGCTGCGCCGGCATTTATCCCGCCATGTTGGCCGTGATGATCGCGCCGACGGTCGGAATCGATCCTTTCACCGCCTCGTTCCTGGTACCGCTGCTGGCGATCATCACCATCGGCTCCGTCGGCGTGGCCGGCGTTGGCGGCGGTGCGACCTTTGCGGCGCTGATCGTGCTGTCCTCAATGAACCTGCCGGTGGCCTTGGCAGGCCTGCTGATTTCGATCGAACCGCTGATCGACATGGGCCGGACGGCGCTGAATGTCAGCGGCTCCATCGCCGCCGGCACCGTCACCAGCCGCGTGATGGGCGAAACGAATATGGCGGCATTCGCCAGCGACCAGGAGTTGCAGGTCGATTCCCAGGCCGCGGCGTAAACCGTCAATATGACGTCGACCTTACGCATTCGCCAATACACACCTGCTGACGCTCAAGCCGTCATCGATGTGATCCTTCCGATCCAGCAATCCGAGTTCGGCATTCCGATCACGCTCGAAGCCCAGCCCGACCTGCTGAACATTCCGAGCTTCTATCAGCACGGCGCCGGTGGCTTCTGGGTGGCCGAGCATGGAGGCGCCATCGTCGGCACCATTGCCCTGCTGGACATCGGCAGCAGCCAGGCCGCCTTGCGCAAACTGTTCGTCTCGCAATCCCATCGAGGCGCCGAGCATGGCGTGGCCAGGCATCTTCTCAATAGCTTGCTCGAATGGTCGCGCCTCCAGGGGATCGACAAAGTCTATCTTGGAACAACCGATGCATTCGTCGCGGCACATCGCTTCTACGAGAAGAACGGCTTCACCGAAATAAACCAGTGCGAATTGCCTCCTGCCTTCCCGGTAATGGCAGTCGATACCAGATTCTACCTACGCTCACTATGCTGATACGTTACGACTTCGAAGTCGGCGCAAGTGCCGAATACCTGTTCAAGCTCACCCAGGACTACGACCTGAGGGCAAAGTGGGATCCTCTCACGACAGAGGCATTCCTGGTCAATGCGACGGACGCTGCGCAAGGCGAACTGGTTCGCTGCACTGCGGCCAATGGCCTTAGCATGGATACGGTCTACGTGTCCTACCAGCCCAACAAGGTTGCGGCCGTGAAGCTGATCAAGGGCCCATACATCTTCGATAAATTTGCCGGCGGGTGGAATTTCAAGGAACTCGGCCCCGACAGGACCAGGGTTCTTTTCTCATACAACATCACGACCAAGCCGCGCTGGCTATCCTGGCTGCTGACTCCAGCGGTAGTGTTCTTTTTCAAGCGAGAGACGCGCAAGCGTATCGCCGCGCTTCAGCAGTATGCGGCAGCGAACTATCGTAGCCAACTCTGAGCTCAGAGGCAGAGTACAGCAGTACTACTACGCCCTCTATAGCAAAAGCACGACGCTGGCTAGAATTTAATCCTGACCTGTTAAGTTGACCGCTCAATTGAACACTCCACCTTGGCTGGCAATCGCTATCGGCGAATTGGGGATCGCAGCATACCCCGTCGGTTCGAGCAACCCGCGAATCAATTCATACCACGCAGGCACCAATATCGAAGGTTACGATGACAAAGTGTCCTGGTGTTCATCGTTCGTCAATTGGTCGTTTGCACAAGCGGGCATTGCCGGTACGGCGTCTGCTCTCGCCAGATCGTGGCTTGAGTGGGGTGAGGAAATTGAACGTCCGGTACCTGGTTGCGTTGCAGTTCTTTGGCGAGATGATCCGGCCAGCTGGAAAGGACACGTAGGCTTCTATTTGAGGGAAGACCCAGAATTCGTTCACCTCCTCGGAGGTAATCAGCTTGGACAAGTACGGGAACACTTCTATCCAAAGTCCATGGTTCTCGCCTACAGGTGGCCCAGTGGCGTCCAATAATATGTCCCATCAAGCCACGCTCACCTATGACAAACAACTCCTCCGTCGAGCAGTGCTGGCGTTCTGGCGCCGGTCAGTCGGCATAAGCCTTCCTTTGGCACTATCATTCGCCACCATTGCCTTCGTGTGGCTGCTCGTTGATGGTGAATCGTCCTGGTTCATTGGCGCCCTTGGCGCCGCTCTGGCGTTTGCCTTTGCCATTGTTCTGGCAATCTATGTGGTCCACTATCGCAGCGTGATGGCAAAGCTGCATGACATGGGAAGGCCGCAAGCGGTCTTCACTGCCGACGCATCGACGTTTTCAGTTTCGTCGGGCATTGGAAGCTCCACCATGCAGTGGTCATCGGTTGTCGAAATATGGTGTTTTCCCGGCTTCTGGCTTCTGTTGTTTTCCAAGGCGCAGTTCATCACAATGCCTCTTGAAACGGTCTCGCCGGAAATGCAGGTATTCGTGCTGAGGGCTGTTCAAGCTTCAGGGGGCAAAGTGATTGGCTTCACGGCCAAATTCGAGAATGTAGCCTGACGCTTCAGGCACGTATCTGTATCGAGGACCACATGCACGAATGGATTACTCTCACCAAGGTATTCGGAAGTTCCCTGCGCAATCCGACAATAGCAGAAATGGAAACCGCGCTTGACGAGCTCTTTGAGAAAGCCGACGCCGACCACCCCGATGCCTGGATTGAATGCGGGTCGGCGTCTGGCCCGCTTTATAGCATCTCGATCTTTTCGAATGGCTATGCGCTCTACACAAAGTATTCAGACTCGGATATGTCGGAAGTACTCGAATCAACGAGGCTCTCGCCAGTTGATCGCGAAGGCGCACTTGTCTTATGGTCCAACCTGACTCAAGGCCGGACACCATGAGGCATGACGCTGACATTAATGCTTCCCTGTCATGCGAAAGTTAATGCTCGATAGGCGTGTCTTGCAGCCCCCGGGTTATGCGGAACGCTCTTGCTTGCTTGTCTGGTACCGCTTGCCTTGGCTTAAGCACTGCTACGTCCTGTGGTTGCAGCCGCTGCGCTGCGGGCGATGACACCTTCGTGGCGTGGAGTGTTGAATGGTCGCGACAGAATGACTTGTGTTCCCGCAAGGCAACGTGGTCTGACCGCATCATATTTGGCCTGATTGATTGAAATATTGGTCAGGCCAATATAAGATCGGTAGTGCCGATCAGGCACGCCTATTCAGCCCCACCGGAGCACACGATGAGAAAAACCATAATGGAGACATTGGTGGCTGCCGTACTCGCCACCGGAATTGCGCACGCAGCACCGTTACCTTTGCAGGATGCCGTCATCACCGCCACCTACAACGGCTCGCCCGACACCATCGTCGGCCTTGACCACCTGTTCCAACCCGAACCGGGCGCCAACACCACCGCCCTTGATCCAACCGGCACCGGCGTCGAATTCCTCAGCGCCGATGCCATGTTCGGCTTCGACTTCGACGCCAGCGGCCTGTTGACCGTGATCGCAAATAACGCGGTCACGCCGGGTACATACCAGTTCCACTTTGACTTCGGCAGCACCCTGGCTGCACCGTTGACCGCCTTCAAACTGCTTGACGCCAGCGGCATCGGCGGCTTGCCCATCCTGTCGCTGGGCGCCAACGGCAACTCGATCGACATCGACCTGAGCGGCACCACCTGGACCGAATTTGCCAGCATCACGGCCCAGCTGGATGCCACCGCCGTGCCGGAACCGGGCAGCGCTGCACTGATGCTGGGCGGCCTTGCCGCGCTGGCGGCAGGCCGCCGCCGCACACGACGCAGCTGACACTGTCCCCCTTTCCCCCAAGGAGAATCTTATGGAACTCAAAGGTTTCAGGATCGCGCTCGCCCTGCTTGCAGCGTTATGCCTGCCCGCGCAGGGGGCCGATGACCCGGCGCGCGTCGCCGCCCCGGTCGACGGCTGGGCAAGCCAGGCTGGCGGAACCGCCGGCGGCTCAGCCGCCATCGCTTCGCAAATCTACAGCGTGAGCAATCGCGCCCAGTTGATCAACGCCATCAATAACGGCGGCATCAATCCCAAGATCATCAAGATCACCGGCACGATCGACATGACTGAAGGCGTGCCTTACGCGAACACGGGCGACCAGGCCATTCGCGGCGCGATCCGCTTGAAAAGCAATACGACCCTGGTCGGTGCTGGAGCCGGCGCAGGCATCGTCAACGGCCATATCCAGCTTGTCGGCGTCTCGCAAATCATCATCCGCAACCTGAAGATCGTTGCGCCCTGCGACGTGGGCCCGGTGTGGGACCCGAACGACGGCGCCAATGGTGCATGGAATTCGGCCTATGACGCGATTGGCGTTTCAGGCTCCGACCACGTCTGGATCGACCACAATACATTCACTGACGCACCGATGACGGACAACCTGCTGCCGATCGAAAACGGCCAGCTGAAACAATGCCACGATGGGGCGCTCGACATCACCAACGCATCCGACTACGTGACAGTGTCGTACAACGTGTTCGGCGAGCACCACAAGAACAACCTGATCGGTTCGGGCGACGGCGCCACAGCCGACGAAGGCAAGCTGCGCGTCACTTTCAGCAACAATGTCTTCCGCAACGTGTCCAGCCGCGCACCGCGCGTGCGTTACGGCCAGGTCCACCTGTTTAACAACTATTTCACCGGCAGCCGAGATGCCGCGGTGTATGCGAACCTGTACAGCATCGGCGCCGGCTACAACTCCAGGATCCTGTCGCAATCGAACGTGTTCGACATCACCGGAGCCCAGGGCTGCAGCAATATCGTGGTCAATCCGGGCGGCGCCGCCACCGGCGCCTTCAAGGACAGTGGCTCGCTGCTGAACGGCACCCTGCTTGGAGGATGCACCATCAACAATAACGTGACGTGGACGCCGCCATATACCTACAGCGTGCGCCCTACCTCCCTGGTGAAGGCCAACGCGCTGGCGCAGGCCGGCGCCGGCAAGCTGTCCATCAGCATCAGCGGCACGGGCGACACCAGCGGCACGCCGATCCTTACCCTGAGCTGCCCGCCGAGCGGCCTGTATTTCTGCGACGACTTCCAGTCCGGCACCTCCGCCAACTGGGATTTGCTGCCCGTGGCCGGCGCGAACGGCAGTTTCAGCGTCAAGGCGGAAGCGGTCGGCGCGACGAATATGCTGATGCAGTACACCGCCGCCACGACCGGCGGCGTGCTGGCCCTGCTAAAGCCAGCCGCCATGGCCAATGTGCCGAGCGGCGACTACTTTGTCGAAGCGCGCATCAAGCCGCAAACCAACAGCACCACCGGCAACAAGCAGCTCTACCTGATTACGCGCTACACCAACGCCAGCAACTGGTACGGCGCCGGCCTGAATGTCCAGAACGCCAACACCAGCACCCAGGTTGAAATCGCCAGGATGCTGAATGGCGCGCTGACCCGCCCCAAGCAAGTGCGCAAGCCAATCAATATGGATTCGGTGTTCTATACCGTGCGCTTTGAGATGATTGGCAGCACGCTGACGGTCTATCTCGATGGCGAATCGCTTGGCTCCGTGACCGATACTACCTTCAGCGCGCGCGGGCTGGTCGGCCTGTACACCGCCAACAAATCCTTCCAGATCGACGACGTGCGGATTGGCGACCCAAGCCTGAAGCCCGCGCAGCTGACGCTCAATCCCGCCACCACGAGCTACACCGCCGAAGCGGGCGACGCGCCGCTGCAATTGGCTGTTACCGCCGTCAAGCCCGATGGATCGGCCGACAGCTATAGCGCCAGTTCCAGCAACCCGGCGGTGCTGGCAGTCGGCATCAGCGGCAACACGCTGGCACTGACGCCGGTCGGCGCCGGCAACGCCACGGTGCGCGTGACCAGCGACAGCGACCCGACGCTGGTACGGTTGATCAGCGCCACCATCGGTGCGCAATTCGTGCAACCGACGCAAACCTACACCCTGGCCGACCGCGCCTCTCCCGCTGCGGCACAGGGCGAGGCCCAGGTGGACGCCAGCCTGCGCCTGGCATTCGACAGCACGCCATCACTGGGCAGCAGCGGCACCATCCGCATCTTCCGCAAGATGGACGATGCGCTGGTCGATGTGATCAAGCTGTCCGGCGAGAGCGATGAACTGGGCTACCCCGGCCAGGCGGCAGTACGCAAGGTAAATACCCATCCGATTACGATCAACGGCAACGTCGTGACAATCAAGCCGCACAACGGCAAGCTCGTTTACGCAACCGAATACTACGTTGCGATAGCGAACGGCGTATTCAATGGCGCCACGCTGGGTGGTACACCCTTCGTCGGCATCGGCAAGCTGGGTAACTGGTCCTTCACGACAAAGGCTGCGGCTCCGGCGGGCCCGGACCTGGTGGTCGGAGCCGATGCCGGCAGCGACTTCGCCACCGTCCAGGGAGCGCTGAACTTCCTGATGCAGAACGTGGACAAGGCCACGCCAGCCACGGTCACGGTCCGCAACGGCAGCTACAACGAACTGCTCTACCTGCGGGGCAAGGACAACGTCACCCTGCGCGGTGAAAGCCGCGACGGCACGGTAATCCAATACACCAACCACGACACCCTCAATCCCGGCACCGGCGCCAGCCAGGCTCCAGGCACCAGCGCCACTGCTGGGGGTGGACGTTCCGTCATGCTGGTGGAAACCTCGGACATGCTGCTGCTCGACACCCTCACCCTGCGCAACACCACCCTGCGCGCCGCCAACATCTCGGCACAGGCGGAAACGCTGTACTTCAACAACGACAACGGCCGGCTGATTGCGCGCGACGCCGCCTTCTACAGCGAACAAGACACGTTGAACCTGAAAGGCTGGTCCTGGTTCTACCGCACGCTGGTGGCGGGCAATGTCGACTTCATCTGGGGAGGCAGCCACGCAGCCCTGTTCGAAGAAAGCGAAATCCGCTCGGTCGGCGACACTACCAGCGCCAGCAGCGGCGGGTATGTCCTGCAAGCGCGCGTGCCGAATGCCAGCGACAAAGGCTACGTCTTCCTCAACAGCCGCCTGACGCACGGCCCCGGCCCTGGCCCCGCGCACGGCGACGTGCCAAACGGCGCCACCTACCTGGCACGCAGTTCAGGCAACGCAAGCGTATGGGACAACATCGCCTTCATCAACTGCCAGATGGATAGCCACGTTGCGCCAGTCGGCTGGGCCGGTGCCGGCGTCAACGGCCAACCCGCGCCCAGCCCGGCCGTGCCCAATGCCGGCAGCGGCTGGCGCGAGTACGGCAGCACCGACCTGTCCGGCGCCCCACTCAACCTCGCCACGCGCGTCGGCGGCTACCAGCTAAGCGCCACCGACGTCGCTGCCGGCTTCGCCACCCGCGCCCAACTCTTCGCCGCCTACAACAACGGCGCCGGCTGGAACCCCTAAGCCGCCCCACCAGCCGAGCCCGTGTCACACCTTGGGGTCACACCCCGAAAGTGACACGGCCTCGACTACGGCTTGGCTGAGCCCGTGTCACACTTGGGGTGTGACCCCAGGGTGTGACACGGGCGCGGCTGTAATTCTTGCTGGCGGGGATTGTGTGCCGCCCTGCCATCGCATCGCTTACCATAGGCTTTTGGCTATCCACCGAAAGGTATGCGATGGAGCAAAAATGGCCGCAACAGATCTGGCTTGTGCGCCACGGCCAGAGTGCCGGCAACGTGGCGCGTGATGCTGCCACGGCTGCCAATGAGTTGCTGATCGACATTGCCGAGCGCGATGTCGATGTCCCCCTCTCCGAACTGGGCATGCGCCAATCGGACGCACTGGCGCAATGGTTCGCGGCCTTGCCCGCCGGGCAGCAGCCCAATGTCGTGCTGTACTCGCCTTACCTGCGCGCCCGCGCGACGGCGCAAGCGGTGCTGCAATGCCTCGGCCCTGAGGACATGCTGGCCGTGGTCTCCGATGAACGCCTGCGCGAAAAGGAATTCGGCATTACCGATCGCCTGACACCACTTGGCATCTCT
This sequence comes from Pseudoduganella sp. R-43, assembly GCF_049913255.1. Taxonomy (NCBI): domain Bacteria; kingdom Pseudomonadati; phylum Pseudomonadota; class Betaproteobacteria; order Burkholderiales; family Oxalobacteraceae; genus Pseudoduganella; species Pseudoduganella sp. R-43. Next base: position 2,489,535 of record NZ_CP183988.1, on the reverse strand, counting down.
GAGAAATACCCCGACCTGGCGGCACAGCGCAAACACGTCGGCAAGTTCTACTTCCGACCGCCCGGTGGCGAGAGCTGGTGCGATGTGATCCTGCGCCTGCGCAGTGTGCTCGACACCATCACCCGCGAATACCGCCGCGAGCGCGTGCTGATCATCGGCCACCAGGTGATCGTGAACTGCTTCCGCTACCTGGTCGAGCGGCTGGATGAGGAAACCATTCTCGCCATCGACCGCGCGGCCGATGTGCCGAATTGCGGCGTGACCTCCTACCAGTTCGATCCGCAAGCGGGCAAACGCGGCAAGCTGGTGCTGGAGCTGGAAAACTTCGTCGCCCCGCTGAAAGACAGCGGCACCCCCGTCACCGACAAGCCGGACGTCCCGGCCGCGCCGAAACCATGAGCAACGCCGCCCCGATCGAACTGGCTCCCGCCCTGCTGCGCGATTGGCCCTTGCCGCAACCCGGCTTCGATGGCGACAAGGAGGTGCGCGGCCACGTGCTGGTGGTTGCCGGCTCGGCGGAAATGCCCGGCGCCGCCATCCTCGCCGGCGAAGCGGCCCTGCGCGCCGGTGCCGGCAAGCTGACCATCGCTACCGCTGCCAGCGTGGCGCCGCAAGTGGGCGCCGCCATCCCCGAAGCACGCGTGATCAGCCTGGGCGAAACCGCGGCACACGGCTTCCAGGCCGACAGCGCGCGCCGCCTCGCTGAACTGGCCGGCAAGGCTGATGCCTTGCTGGTCGGCCCCGGCATGGAGGACGAAGCCAGCTGCGTGGAACTGGTGCACCAGCTGCTGCAGCGCTTCAGCGCCATTCCCATCGTACTCGATGCCATCGCCATGTGCGCGGTACATCCGCGTGGCGAGCCGCATTTGCTGGACGAAGCAGTCGATTGGGAGCACTTCCGTTTTTCCACGCCTGTACTGCTGACACCCCACGCCGGCGAACTGGCGCGACTGACGGGCGGTGTGCGCGGCAATATCGAGCGGGAGCCGCATGGCGCCGCGCAAGCCGCTGCCGACCGCTGGAATGCCGTCCTCGCACTGAAAGGTGCTACCACGGTGCTGGCGACGCCGGACGGCAAGCTGTGGCAACACCAGGGCGGCAATGCCGGCCTGGCCATTTCCGGTTCGGGGGATACCCTGGCCGGCATCATCGCCGGGCTGCTGGCGCGTGGTGCTTCGCTGGAACAGGCTGCGGCCTGGGGCGTGGTGCTGCACGCGGCCGCCGGCGAGCAACTGGCGCTGCGTTGCGGCCCACTGGGCTACCTGGCGCGTGAAATTGCAGCCGAAGTACCGGCATTGTTGCGGGTGCTGGCTGCCCAATAAAGGAGATTCAAGATGAACACCATGAGCAAAGCAGGCGCCCTGTTGCTGGGCACAGTCCTGGCCGCCGGCCTGGCCGGCTGCAAAAACCGCACGGAAGACACGACGCCTGCGCCGGTAACTTCGCCAGAAACAACAACGCCAACGCCGCCGCCGGCAACCCCTGCCCCGGCACCCGTGACGCCAACCACGCCACCGTCCGACTCCACGACGCCAGCACCAGACACCACGACAACGCCAGCAAGCGGAGCCACGCCAGGAACCAGCGGGACCAGCGGCACGCAAGGCACCACAGGCGCCGCCCAGCCGCCGTCCACTGTGCCCGACAAGACAGACCAGAAGGACATGCAGCGCGATCGACGCCCAACTTATTAGAACGGAGGCCCTGCCATGCCGATTCTCCGCCATGCGGGCGCCCTGATGCTGGGCGCCCTGCTTGCAGCCGTCCTCCCGGCCTGCAGCAAACATAACGCCGAAAGCCCTGCCAACCCGCCAACAGGCATCGGAACCCAGACCACGCCGGATACTGGCGGCACCGGTACCGCACCAGCGCCAGCAGCCGCGCTTCCCAGCCCGCCTGCCACCGGCGCCGGCAATTCGACCAGCGGCGCCAGCGGCGGCAGCGCCGCCACCCAGGGCACGCAGCCAACGGCCCCCGCCAGCGGCGCGACGCCTGCGACCAGCCCGGCCAACACACCGGGAACGTCAACGCCGCCCAGCGGCCAGCAACCAGGCCGATAGCGGAACGCCGGCGTCACAGCGTCGGCGTTTTACCCATCCAAGCTTTCTACTTCGCAATCAGCAGCAGCAAGCCGCGGCCACAAACGCCGTAGACATAGTTTTCGCCGCCGATGAAGTCTTCCGCGCCTGGCGTGCGAACCTGGCCGGGGCCTTCGGCCCAGGTGCAAGTGTCGGTCACGCGGTACCAGCTCTTGCCCGTACCCGGCCACGGCAGCGTGTAGTTCACATTGCCGCTCCAGCCGTTGTAGGCAACATAGACGGCGGAAGCGCTGTCGCCAAACTCACTGCCGTCGATGCGCCAGGCAATCGCGTGGTTATTGCTGTCATTGAAGTACGTCGCATCGGCCACTGCACCATCCGGTTTGAACCAGCGCAGTTGCTCCATCACGTTGCCGTTGCCGTCCGTCGAAGAATAGAAATTCGCAGGACGCAGCGCAGGGTGCTCTTTGCGGAACGCGACCAGGCCTTTGGTAAAGGACTGGAAATTGGACTGGTCCGCAGTCCAGCTCCAGTTCTGCCACGTGGCGACGGAGTCCAGGTTGTAGGGATTATTGTTGCAGTTGACGCTGCGAAGCGACTCGTCACCGCCCACCATCATCGGCACGCCACCCGACAACAACATCAACGCCATGCCGTTGCGCGCGGCCTTGCGCTGGTCGCCCGCAACGCCACCCTGGTCCCAGCTGTTGTTATTGTCCTCGCCACCATCGCTTGGGCCATAAGGCCAGGCCTGGGTATTGTTCTTCGAATTGCAGCTATACAGATCCTTGAGCGTGAAGCCGTCATGGGCTGTGATGAAGTTCACCGAATGCCAGGGCTTGCGTCCATCGTCGCCATACAAGTCGCTGGAACCCGCAAAACGCGTGACCAGCGTGCCGGGGGTGATGGCCACCTGCCCCATCTTGTTCTGGTCCTGCCGGATCACATCGCGGTAGATGCCGTTCCATTCCGCCCAGCCAGTCGGGAAGCCGCCAACCTGGTAAGAGTTGCCGCCGATTGCCCATGGTTCTGCGATGTGGTCAACACCGCTGCCTCCAGCGGCCGCGCGTGCCGGCAGCTCCGCCACGATGCGGTTGAGCGCATTGCCGCTATCCATTTTGTCGAAGTTGTAGCAGCCATGCTGGCAAGTGTTGCCCAGCACCGAAGCCAGGTCGTAGCGGAAGCCGTCAACGCCCAGCTTGTCGCGCCAGTAAGCCAGCGAATCGACGATCAGGTTCTGCGCCACCATGTTGCGCGTGTTGTAGTTGCCGCCCACGCCGGTGTTGTCCCAGGAATTCTGGAAGTCGCTGGTCAGCGAATAATAGGTTGGGTTATCGAGCCCGCGCATGCCATAGATGTTGTAGGTGGTCTTGTCGCCGGCATTCCACTGGCCGCCCTCGCCCGTGTGGTTATAGACCACGTCGATATACACCTTGATGCCGTTGTCGTGGAAGGCTTTCACCATTTCCTTGAACTCGCGGGTCGGGCCGCCGGCCGTCCGATCGTAGCTGTAACGACGATCCGGCGCAAAGTAGTTCAGGGTCATATAGCCCCAGTAGTTGTCGCCCGTGTTTGAATTTGGATCGGCATCGTTCGTGTCATTCTGGGTTTCCTGCATCGGCAGGAATTCGACTGCGGTCACGCCAAGGCTTGCGAGATATGGCGCTTTCAACCCCGCGCCTTTGTAGGTGCCGCGATAAGCGGCCGTGATGCTGCTGTCGTTCTTCGTCAGCCCTCGCACATGGGCTTCGTACACGATATCGTCCTTGAAAGCGCGCGTGGGCTTGGTGCCGATCGATTGGGCATCGCCCTGCAGCACGATGCCTTTCGGAGCACTGCTGCCGCTGTCGATGTTGCGGTAAAGCGCGCCGCTGGCGTAGATCGTGCCGTTGCTCATTGTGGACGTGGTCGGATCATGGCTGATTTCCAGCGCATAGGGATCGGTCAACAGCTTGTTAGGATTGAAGCGGTTGCCATTGGCGTCGACGTCCGCAATGAACCCGGCTGATGAGCCCTTGGCCCATGTCGCGTTATAGGGCCAGTTCGGTCCCCAGGCGCGGTAGCCATAGTAGACGGTACCGGTGATGCCGTAGCCGGCCAGTTGGCTGCTGGTGACGTTCAGGCTCCAGATGCCTCCCGTGCCGAGGGTCATCGGCAAGCTTACTTTTTCCTGCTGGCCGGTGGCGGCGCCATACAGGTACAGGTCAATGCGGGTGGCACGGCTGGAGTAGATCTTGAAGTTGATGCTGGATTTCGTGGCGTCATAGGCGGCGCCGAGATTGTTGGCATTGATTGCGGCTCGAACGACGAGCGGACTGCCAAGCATGGCGCAGCCCAACGTCGCCAACCCGAGGGCACGGCGAACCTTCATATAATCTCCCTATTTTATTGGTTTATGTACTTCTACTACGTAACAGCGAATCGATTTTGCGCCTTAGCTCTTGTTTACTCACCCAAGCTGAATTGGCGTGACGTAATTCAACTACACCCATCTTTTTTGCTCGCCTTCAGCCGTAGTTGCCTTCGAAGCCTACCAATCGACGCTTTTATCTAAATTTGGGAGGTTTTATGCGCGCAGATTGCCAAAACCTGGGGCTTGGCATTGCATAAATTGCCAAAAGACGGCATTATGAAATTTATTAAAACGTCAATTTGACGTCGACTTTACGTTGGTCATCGCTTTGAACATGATGCAGGCTTCAGCTCTTACTTCTGGCAATTGGGCCGCTGGCAGTTCTCAGCTTGGTGGCAGGGGCCTGCACGCGCGGTTTGCTCGCGTTCGTGCGGGCGCATTCGCGGACACGCTGTCGGTTGGTCCTTCGCGGCCAGTTCACGCGCGTGTCCAACATCTAGCTCAACCGGACGGCTTACGCGCTGCGCGCTCCAGCCGCCGGTTAGCACCACGTTGGGAGCTTCTATGAGCGCTGAAACTATTTGCCCACTTGATCAAAGCGCGTCTCATGAATCCAACTTCACTCTCCGCAGAGGGTCAGCCACGGTCGATCCTGCGAAAAGCGAATACTTCGTTATTTGCCCGGAGTGCCACAAGGCGATCCGTTTGGCGGGAGTCGGCGGAAGCGAGGGGCTCTTGGCAGAATCCAGGCCATGCCAGTCGGATGCAAGACAGCCGTCCCAACCACAAGTTCCAGCGGATGCCTGAGGGCGCCGCTGAACAACCACGTTAAAGATCACCAATGGCATACGATTTGGTAGTTGGCCGAGGGAGCAAGGTCAAGGACGCGCCGGATATAGTGGGTGGAATTGAGTTCGCCGAACTTCCAGCCATATTGCGTCTGCTTGAACGAGTCGAATCTTCATTCGTTCAACGGATCTCCAATCTTTTAGAAGATCAGGCTTTTTCTGTCGCAGAGATCGAGCAGGCACTTCCGCAATTGCTCCCCCTGCTCACGTTGGACTTGCGCCCTGATGAAGAGGCCTTCTTGCATAAGCTGATCTCGGTACTGTCATACGCAAAATGGAAACAACTTGGCCTGTACGGGATTGCCGACTAATCTCTAACATTGCAGTCAACTGGACTGCCTCCACGCTGCCCGTTCCTGAGGCCAGCTACTTTGAACGTTGGTCATCGCTGTGAACATGATGCACGCTTCGTCCTCTCCGCTTGGCTCCAAGGCCCACTGCTCGGCCTCCGTGGCTATCGGTGGCGTTTGGGCCGCTGGCTGCTCCCAGGTCGGTGGCAGGGGCCAGCATGCGCGTTTTGCGCCCGTTCGTGTTGGCGCATTCGCAGACACGCTATCGTCTGAGCCTTCTCGGCCAGTTCACGCGCGTGTCCAACATCTAGCTCAACCGAACGACTTACGCGCTGCGCCCTCCAGCCGCCGGTTAGCGCCACATTCGGCGTAGAAATTCGCATGAAACCGATTGAACGATATTCACTTCAAGTGCTTCCCGCTTGGTACCCTTTCAGAGCGTTCAAACGCCGGTTGGTTCGCGATGGAAAACCAACCTGGGTGGTGGTCGATGGAGATGAGATTGCCGCACAGTTTTTGTGCGGCGCCTTCACCATTTTTGTTACAAACTACGACTACTTTGACGGCGTGAGAACTTGGTTTCATCTGATTGACGACGAGGGAAGAGTCCGAGACATCGTGTCGACTCCTGACTACTTCGGGTTCCTTCAAGATGTTGAAAGCCCGGCCGAGCTTGAGCTGAATTTCGGGTTCTACGGCACAAATGATCAATGGAGCCTGCGCATTTGCGAAAGACCTGTTTGGTCCTTCCGAATTGGTGACCTACGTTCTCGCGTAAACCGTTTTTTGTTTACTCAAAGGCGCCTGATGCTTGGCTGCACAAAAGGCGAGCCGTGGCTTTTTCAACCTGCCGAACCTGACGCCCCAGTGGATGCCGCTGCTTCACAGCGTCGCCACTGAGCTCGACGGTTGCGCCCTTCAGCCATGACCATTGATGAAATCGAAGTGTTTAGGACTGCTTGCGCCACCGCAAAGGATCGAAGCTGGGCATGGCGACCGCCATTTTTTATTGGCTTCGATGCAGGTGAGTGGCAAGTTCAAGCTGAGAATGAATCGATCACTCGGATCAACGGCGAGAATGGGCGGGTCCTAGACGAATCGGACAGACTAGAACCCGCGCTCGCGTTGGTGATTGCTCGTGAATACGCAAATGCCAATTCCTTGCGTTGGAAGCCTGCATTTACGTTGCAAATTAATGAGGAAGGTTGGGAGGTCGGGTGTTGCCAAAGCCGGTTCGGTGGCCAAACCTACATCATGGTAAGTCACAGCGGGAAAGCTATTCGTCACTGGATCAACCCCAAGTGAGCACTTGCCTAAAATCGCCCAACAATTCCGTCAACCGGACCTCCGCATCGCTGCGCGCTGCTGCGGCCGGTTACGTCCAACGTTGGGCCGCAAAGGAAATGACATGGCTGATTTGAGCTGTGGATTCACGCCGCAAATTCTAGCTGCGATTGCAAGGGTTCAAGCGCCGGAATACCCGTGGCTTCCGCACGCGCTGGAAGACTGCGGGGCCGGCGCCTGGGAAAGCGCAGCATACGTTCGCTACATCTCAGCGCAAAATGCACATGCTGCTGGTGCAGAATGGCAGTTCGAAACAAATGTCGTTCTTGAACACCCCCATTTTGGTACTGTCATCGTCGATGTCCTCACCGGACATCGTATAGGTGGCCTTGAATTCCTCTCAAGGATCTAGCTTTGAAGCTTAGCGATGCTTTGCCCAACAATGCAGTCAACTGGACTGCCTCCGCTGCCAATGGCAGCCCAGTAGCTGCGGAAGCACTGCAGCGCATCGCCGCCCTGTATGCCATTGAGCAGCAAGCTAAAAACATGAACGCCGACGAACGCCTGCGGATGCGGCAAGAGCATGCATAGCCTGCGCTGGGGGCGCTGCACGCGTGGCTGGTGAGCATGCAGAAGGTCGTGGCCACCGGCAGCGGTACTGGCAAAGCCATTGAGCATTCGCTCAAGCGCTGGCCAACATTGGTGCGTTACGCCGACTCGGGCACGCCCCCGATCGACAACAACGCAATCGAGAATACGGTCCACCCGATTGCCATCGGCAAGAAAAACTGGTTCTTCGCCGGCTCGTAGCGCGCCGGCCGACGCGCTGCCGCCATCCAGACTTTGCTCGGCACCGCCAGGCTCAATGGTCTCAATCGCTGCATTGGCTGGCTAGCATATTGGAATGTCTCCCGACGTGCGCGAACAGCCAGATCGATTCGTTGCTGCCATTCCCGAACTCTACGCCAGCTTAACTCCACCGAACAGGTGGCTTCGCTGGACGCCTACCCGAAGTCGTAGAAGACAAGCCAGCCGGCGGCATAGGCGGTATGGGTGGCATGGACGGCATGATGTAATAGCCAACAGCCTCACAGCTGACAAAAAAACTGCAAGGTTCGCGCCTTGCAGGCTTTTTCCTTGAGTTCTCCCGACAACTACTCAAGCAGCGAAGTGCAACTGGAAGCGTCGTTGCGGACTTCATGATTCACCGAAGTCGCGGCCCACTGACTTACCCTTCAGGGAAAATACAGTCCGCAATCGCAGAAGAGGGAATCTGTTTGAGGTCGGAGCGGGCCGGATCGAAGTAATAAAGCGCATTACTCCAGCGGCGGTCATATGGATGAACGAAACCGGCGACCTGATAATCTTGCTGTCCCTTCAGCTTACAATCAACGAATTGATACTCAACCGGCCGAACCTTCCGCCAAGGCAAGACAACCTCGGCAGTCACGATTACCACCTCCCTGCCTTTCACCGGCAGCGAATCCACTCTCCAGATGCGGAGCTTGCCACTTGGCCCCTGCGAAGCCTTGCATTGCGCAATGTGGAATTGCGACCCGCCGTTGACCACCATGCCGGTCTGCAACACTTCGCATTCTGTATAAAGCTTGCTGTAATCTCGTCCGACATATCCACTTTCCACGGCATATACGTCGCATGCACCAATCGTTATCACGACGGCTACACAACGCTTCCACCTACTCACTCTTTGCTTCAGATTTTTCTTCACAGCGCCCCACAAATTTCCAACATGCAATTATTTTATCCCAATCTCGGCAGCCCGCGAGCCTGACGGCCTGCGGACTACCTGGTGTCAGCAGGCGATCAGCCTTGCGGACCGGACAACTGCGCCATCTGCGCCAGCAAGATCCAGCCAGGGACTGGCTCAACTGCTGCAGCCACGCCTCCATCGACAGCTCACTGACGTCCGCCTGCACTTGCACGCCAGGAATCACGATCGACGCACCGGCAACGATCGGCGCCAGCGGCGTCGCCGTGGCCGACACATCCACCTGCACCGTCATGGCCGACGTATCGTTCAGATAGCAGACATACGGATTCAGCCCAGTCGGCGTGCCGCAATCGCTGCCGCCCAACACTTGGACCATGAAATCACGCGTCACGGTTGCGGCGGAACCGTTGGACAATTCCGCCAGATCGGCATCGACCGTTTCCTCAAACAGCTCGCGCTGCTCACCGGTCAAGGCTTCGCTCTTCTTGCCAAACCAAATGCGGCGGTAGTAGGCCAACTCGACAAGCGCTGCCAGTCCACACCGGCCATCAGCCATTGCCATTGTTCGGCCGTCAGCTCCCAACTGGTGTCACCGGCTTGCGGCCAAACGAACTGGCCATGATGCTGGCGCCGCACGCACATCCACACGCAGTTGGCATCCCAGCACACTACCTTCAGGCGCGTGTGGCGCCGGTTGGCAAAGACGTAGGCCGTGCCATCGCAAGGAGCCCTGCCCAGCGCTTGCTGCACATGCAGCGACAGCCGGTCAATTCCGGCACGAATATCGACCGGCTGTGTGGCCAGTCGGACCGCGTTCACCTGCAACTGCATCACAGACTGCGCAGCAATTCTGCCAACTACGCTGCTGGCGTGGTGTTGGGCAAATCGAGCGACCAATTCGGGCAGACAGGCGAATCGGGCCGCTTGCCACTATCGCCTTCACTTTTACCGGCAACAGCGGCATGGGTTCAGGCCGCTGCTTCTGCCAAGCGCTTCTTCCACCATGCTATTTGGCGCGGGCGCCCAGCCTTGGCGAGCTGCAAAACTACGCATCGATTCGCCGCTGACTCGCCCCGCATCTAACCGCTCTTGCCACAGTTGCTGTTGTCTTGTCCCGACATTCCCGTCTCCAAAAAAGACAGGAGTATTGAACCGTTCAACAAGAAATTACAGGTGGTAGGGCTGGACGCTTACCGCTTTACGACAAGCGCGGTGCCTCGCTGCCAAAGCGCACCATACATTTCCGACCGGCCGACTTTCAGCTCGATGGAAAAACCAAGAGCTGCATTTACCCGGCAGGTGAGCACCTTTACCGCAGTGGCACGAACTGCACTGCCAACGGCCGTCAGCATCACAAATTCACAGGCGCCAAGCAAAGCTGCGCGCCATCCGCAGCGCACGCAGGTTCGCCAAGTGGCCTTCTTCAGGAAGGGCAGGCGTCACCACTCACCTACGTGCAGCCCATGCGACAGGCAATCGATACACCACGTGGCCGCGCTTTGTATAGTCGGCGCATGGCCACCATGGAGCCGGTCTTCGCTAACCTGCGCTACAACAAGCGGCTTGACCGCTTTACGTTGCGAAGCCAGGCAAAGGTGAACACTCAATGGCATCTCTACTGCCTAGGTTCACAATATCGAAAAGCTGGCAAGGAACGGATACGCGGCCTAAGAAACGCTAAAAGGGCTGAAGCCAACTGCCTTTACTTGCCTGAAACTGGCAGTTTGCGGCAAACTGGCGGAATGATTAAAAAATCAACTGAGCTGCTGGCAGAAATCCCTGAGGTTTGCGCAAACTCGCGCCGAAAAGGGATATTTCTACAGCCTCGTTAGGCCGTAGAGCACAGCACATGGAAATTGCTGATCCACGCATTCGCACTGAAGTCATTCACGGCCAGATCGTGCACTTCCCATCGCTGGAAGCCTGGTCAGAGATTATTAGGGATGCGGCACTGGGAGATATCGCATTGCCCATTCCAGACTGGATCAAGAGATGGCTCGATGAGTACGGCCAGTTCCACGTCGCTCACCTTGGACTCGTTCACAAACCTCACCATATTGGCTGGCTCGTCGTTCCCATGCTTCGCCTTGACGGTCGCTACTATCGCGTCCACTACGAAGACGTCATCTGCGAACACTGCGATAGACGATGCGGAGCATCCGCAACGCCCGACAGCGTATCGTACGCGGGGACCAGCGTAGACCCACAGAAGGTCTGGGACGAGTTCAATGAACTGCCGCTTCAAAGCTGTCCATATTGCCATGGCATGCTCAGACGCCGACAAACCGTTTGGCTGGCATCACAGCCTGCGGCCTAACAATTCAGATATGGACGCCCCCGAGAGTACAACGGGTTCATCAATAGGTTCGGCATGCGGTATAAGCCTGCATGCCAGATCGATGCCGATCACAGTCAGAACGTTTTCGCCATTCCCATTTGCTGCTAAAGTGCTAATCTTATTCATAACTCCCCCTTGTGGACCAATGATGAGGAGGACTTCCAAATCTTTAGACCGCAGGTGCTTGCAGCAAGTACCTGGCTGCGCATGTGGGACGGGGGAAGGCCCTTACATTCGTTGGGCCAACTGAAGAATGACGAAACCGTTGCATTCTATTCCGGACAGAGTAAGTTGCCCTCGTTGTAAATCCGAGGATCATGTCACGCGCAAGCTTCATGCTTTGCCGACTGAATTTGACTGGAAGGATCCTGCGACGGAACTGGTGCCGGCGATGGGCTTCGTAAAGGGTTATTGGTGCGTTCGATGCGAAATTGGTTTCATCCCTGACGAACTGCTTATGAACTTCGGACTCGTGCAAGTGAGGGGAATTTGATGCGTCCCCATTTGCCCGACCTTTCAATCAAACGGACGGCTTACGCACTGAGCACTTCAGCCGCCGTTATCGCACTCGTTGCGCCGCGATTTAATGTAGTAGGACGAGGAGAGAAGGAGAATTGTTCGAAACTGCTTGGTTTGTTTTTCGTAGTACTGTTGGCGGGATGCGCGAGTACGGGTGTCGTGCAAATGGAAAAAGACACATTCCTGATTGCGAAGAAAAGCCCGCAGGTCGGGTTTGGCCCACCTATCGGTGTTAAAGGTGAGGTGTATGCTGAAGCAAATGCCTTCTGCTCGAAGGATGGGAAGGCTGTGGAAACGATTAAGGCCGACGAGACAAATTCCGGCTTTGCGAGAAGCGCAGCGTTCTCCCTTGAGTTCCGTTGCGTATCCAAGGCGCCGTGAGCAACTGCGCGCACCAATCTTTGTTGAGTTTCTTACCCGACAATTCCGTCCACCGAACCGCTGCATCGCTGCGCGCTGCGGCGGCCGGTGGCTACTAGGACGCCCATGACGAAGGTGCAGCACTTCCTTATACTGGCTGTACTGATCGCCGCGCTAGCTTTTTCCGCTGCGCTCAATATATCAGTCTGCGCTTGGGGCTGCCCTTCAACGGTTCAAGTGTACTCGTTGCAAGCGTCGTTCTTTGTCCTGCTTGGCCTTATCCTGTGGGTGCTTCGTAAATTTTTTCGGCTCAAGCGGGTGGACGCAAATGCCAAACCTTAAAGCCAATCGGATAGCTTGCGGGTTGCGCGCTCAAGCCGTCGATTAGCACGCACGTAGGAGCGCAAACATTGAATAGCACATGCCTTATCTTCTTTCCCGAAGGTTCGTCCTCACTCCAGCAAGCGGAGCAAGAACTTACGAAATACGACTTCGACGTGAGATCGAGCGGGGGCTCGCTATTCGCGAAAAGGCTTGGATCACAGGAGTTTAAGATCACGCTTGTCCAACTTCCTCATGTTTTGCTGGAGGCAAAGGAAATAGGCCAAGGATCGGAGCACGAACAATTCCTGTCTAAGTGCGGATCTCGATTCGAACTCTTTATTTCCGATCTGGATGCGGCTATGGACGAAATCAACTCGCTGATGGAGGCCCAAGGCGCTTTACAGGATGCTTCATCGGGTTACCTTTTTACGCCCTGGAACGGTCAAATCATGAAGCCATGGAATGCCTCATAGTTGGGCGTACTTCCCAACCATTCAATCCAGCGGGGCGCCCGACGGCGCCGCTGAACGTCTGCTTTGGCCCAAATTCGAATAATCATGAATACTGAAAAACGCAACGCATTAGTTGAAAAGCTTAGTTCAGAGCACGAGCCGCAACTCGTTCCTATCGACGTATTTTTTGACGGGAACGATGATCTCGGCTCGATTGGCTGCAATCTTCTGGATCATCCTGGCATCGAGGCTTTTCGTGCGACTTTTGCACGCCTTAGTGAGCGAGAGGATGTAGATGCCGTCTTCGCTCAAATTGCGGAGGTAGATCCTGGAGACGACTGCTGGCCGTTCTCGGACACTGTCATCGTGGTCGGCAGAATAGCGGCTGAAGACTTGGCCTCGGAACTCTCTGCGCTCGAGCCTGATGAAATCGGTGCGGCTGAGGATTTCGGCGCACCCGAGGCACTGCTCGGCGAATCTGGCAAGACAGCACTGGCGGTTTGGTGGGATTAATGCCGAACGCTGCATCCAAACGGACGCGCAAAACGCGCTTGTTAATGCATGGGCGTTTTCCGCTACCACGGCAAGCGGACTTGCGCTTTGCGCTCCAGCCGCAGGTTATCGCACACTCAGGCATTCTATGGCACGGCTATCGAAAATATCAATTGATCTTGGCACAGTGAGCGATGCTCGCGAGCTTCACCACTTACTGATGGAACGTCTGGATTTCCCTGGCTGGTATGGCTGCAATTGGAATGCCTTCTGGGACGCGATCACTGGACTGGTTGAAATGCCGGAATTGCTCGAATTCGAGAACTGGAAGATCTTTTCTGCGCGGCTACCGAACGAGGCGAAGCATTTACTGACGTGTCTTCAAGAGATGGCAGAGGAGTTTCCTCGATCGGCATCAACGATTACATTTACCTAACCTTCTATTTGTAATCAACTGGGCAGCTTACGCGCTACGCTTCATCCGCCAGTGATTCGCACGGTATGGGCATGACTCCAGCGCGCCACGAAAACTAGATGAACTCCTGGAAGTTGGCGCTGCACGGGTAGGGAAAATAAAGGCCTGTATCGTTGCAAACCTGCCGTTTCCAGGGGGCCGTGTATTGCGCTTGCCATAAAGGGCGGCCATAGGGCAAACTGCCGTCATGACTGTTTTTGCAACCAGAATCGCTGGTGAAGATCATGGGGCGCGCGAGGTGTCGCTTGTGAACCGTTTTTTTATACAGCCTCGTTAGGCGCAGCCAAATGAAAGCCCTCATTCAAAAGCATCGCGGCGAATTTGCGAATATCAATGTTCTAACTGCCTTTCTCGGCTTTGCCGAGAAGGGATACTTTATTGAGTTCTTTGAGTTCGAAGAGCTCAGTTCCAAAGAGCTTGATGACGAGACCATAGTCGTTGGCGGTATCCCAGTAGTAGTGAGCGCCTTGACACGCCTTGGCATTACCCCTCCTGGATTAGTTTCAATCCCTGAGTCAATTTCTTCATTTGCCGGGCGCCGTACTTGGGAAGGCTCGATGGGCGAGGTGCGAAGCATTGTGGATCGAGGCGGCAGCATTTTTATCAAGCCGCTCCCCAACGATAGAAAGCTCTTCGCCGGAAAAGTCGTCACCAACTATCGGGACCTGGCTATAACCGCATCGCTACCGGGCGGCTATCCTGTTATTTGCTCAGAACCCGTTTCAATGATTTCTGAGTATCGCGTCTTTGTACTGAGAGGGACCATCGTTGGATGCCGCCACTACAAGGGGGACTTCCGGGCATTCCCGGACTTCAAGCTCATCGAGTCCGCGGTCCTTGCCTATGCAGATTCGCCGTCAGGTTATGGAATCGACTTCGCCGTAACTGAAAGCGGCGAAACAATCTTGGTTGAGGTCAATGAGGGATTTTCACTTGGCTGCTATGGACTCCCTTCTTTGCCTTACAGCTCAATCATTGAGGCTCGCTGGGAAGACTTCCGAACGAAGACTTCGAAGTGATGGAACTCGAAACTGAATTGGCGGCGCGGTCGTTCGCATACAAATTGTTGTGCGAACCCTTTCAGGGCATCATAGAAATTCCCAACCTCTAGGAAACAGGGACGAAACTCCGCCGCTGGGGCGCCTCGGCACATTTTTGCGATGTACGTAGCTGGCTTCGAGGCTGTGCCTCTGATCTTCGCCGCGACGAAGTTAAGGACTAACATCTTCCTCTCTTTGAATAGTATGACGTCGTCCGAATCTCCCAACTTGCAGTGAACTGGACTGCCTGCACGCTACACGTTCAATCATGAACCCTCAAAAAGTCGTTCGAGAAAAAATCCGGCGATTCACCGACCTTCCCAACATCGGTCCAGCTGCAGCACGCGACTTCGAGTTGCTAGGTTTTAGTAAGCCCGCCCAATTGGCTGGTGCTGACCCACTTCACCTTTACGAATCCCTCTGCGTCGTCACGGGCACGCGTCATGACCCATGCGTTCTGGACGTATTCATGTCGGTGACTGATTTCCTGGGCGGGGGTGCGCCCAAGCCTTGGTGGCATTTCACCGAACTGCGCAAACGAAAATACGGCAATTTGCCAGCAGTCGCCGCTGGTGAACCCCTGACATTGTCTTCTGCCTCGACGCTGTGCGTTCCGGCAGCCGATTGATTTGACCAAATAAATTCTATGGCCGACGAAATCTCAGATTTAAAGAAAGAACTGATCGACGTTCTCGATATAGCGGCAATGTACAACGACAAGGGTTACATGTGGTCTGGGCATAGTCCGGAGCGACGCGCTGAAATAGTGGCGGGATACCAAGTGAGTATGCTCAGTCTTATGGGCCAAATCGGAGCGGACGCTTTGGCTCCCGAGCTTGCCCAGGCAATCGTTTCTGGCGCAGCTGCATGGGATGATCTGGGTTATTTTTCACGCCTTGTGCGTCGCTCGTGACATCAAGGTCTCATTTCGTGTTCAACTTCACTCACTTCGCTCTAGTTGGGCTGATGGCTGTAGCTTTGCCGGCAGCCGCGCAGTACAGCCCTGTTCCAGACTTCGTTTCTCCCACTGAAGGAAGGACTGCACAACTTCAGGTTGCCGTTGGTGGCTCCGCTGCGATCTCCGGTCTTGTCATCTATGACGACCCGAACACCTGCCGTTCGCCAAGGCGCGTTCGGCGGCTTGAAAATCCCTTGCAGTTATCTGCGGATCGCCAGCTCACGTTTACGGCCTACCTTACCAAAGGCGATTACGCCTGCCGCATCACCTCCAGTTTCCAGCCGAAAGCTGGCCACTTCTACGAGCTATACAGCGTTCTCAGGCAAGACGCATGCGTCATCCTGGTTGGATACAGCGATCGGCAAGAAGGGCCCTACTTGAAAATTCGCGACATCGAGCAACTTCGATACGTGCCAGGAGACAGTCCGGGCAACAGCTTCTGCGAGGCCAAATGAACGCGCGCTGACCCGCCCCTTGCCTACCCCCGATTGATCTGGAATTTGCCTTGCCACTGCAAAGGCGGCGGTTGGGCGGCGAGGCTCCAAGCAACGGCGCGCGTTTGATGTTAGGCTAACGTCCTGATCTCAATCGGAGAAACCGGCTTGAAGAATATCGACCTTGCGCTGATCGAACGCTGGCTTATGGGCTGGAGCTTGTCGCGCGGCGTGCCTTTGCCAGTGCCCTATGATGGTGGCCTGGTCGTTGAAGTCGGCATGCCGGCGCAATTGCGGCGCTACGTGTTTGCCGATGCGGGGCAAGCACTTCAAGCATGCGCGGATCGCATACGGGATCCATTCATTTTCCTCAAGGCCCCTGTCGAACCGGAGGACTTGCGGCGTGCATTGCCAGCGCATTGGAGTGTTGAAGGGCGCGGCTACCTCATGGCCGGACCTTCGCAGCCAAACATCAAAGTGGCGATGCCTCCGGGTTACCGGAAAACTGTCGAAACCCAACACGGCGCGCACGTTGTGCGAGTGCTTCACGAAAGCCAGGAATTGGCAGCGTCGGGCCGTATTGTGCTGCACGGCCAGACCGCCATTTTCGACCAGATCGAAACCGCAGAATCCCATCGACGCCGCGGCCTGGGAAGTGTCGTCATGCACTCGCTCGATGCCCTCGCGACCGAAGCCGGCGTAACCGAACGGCTGCTCGTGGCGACCGAGGATGGTCGGGCGCTCTATACCCGCCTTGGCTGGAGCGTCATTTCTCCGTGGTCTACTGCAGTTCTACCAGCGGCTGGCAGGTGAAATATTAGTGCTTTGCTCACCACTACAATGATTTGTTGCTCAACCAAAGAAATTCCGCTATATTGAACGCAAGTTCTGTATAACGAAATTCGTTTAGCGACGTTTGTTATCAACTAATCAGCATCAAGAGTCGAATTTTCGACGCCAACCTGCCTCCCCGGGCAAGGTGGAAGCCATCACGGCGATGCGGCCTATTAACGGCAACGAAGCGGGTGCGACATGGTTTGCTCCGAATCGGGCCAAGCTCTCAGGAGAAACCATGACAACTCACACCTCCCCTGCTTCCTCCCTGGACCTCAGCGCCTGGCGCAACCAGTTCCGCATGACCCACACGTTCCATCTCTCGCTGGGAACCAACGAACCCGTTGCGGGCCAGCTGGAAGCCACGCTGAAAAACTCAAACGCCCAAATCGAGAAATGGGTTATCTCGCGCCGCGCAGGCTGCTACGATCACTGTATTACCGTGAAAGGCATTGGCGATGAATCGGCGCGTGAGCTGCGCTCGGAACTGGCCAGCCTGAATGGCGAGATCAAGGTGCATGTCGAGCACATGCTCCACTTTGACAGCGACGCGGCGCAACGCTGATTCGAAAGTCAAACGGTACATTGGTTGCCGGAAGACGGAGCCAGCTCAGGGCTGCTTCGGCAGCGTCGATCGCCTGCGCCCTTCCATGGCGGCTATCACCCGTTCGGCATTCTCCTTGCAGCCAACGTCTGCGGGCTTTGAATCAATCAGTTCCACCAGCGACTGGAGTTCGGATTTGCTGCGCGCCAGGCGCTGTTCCAGCACCTCGATGTCGGCGATCTTCTTGCGCAAGGCCGCAAGCAATTCATCGTGCTTCCACGTCGAAGCCTCGTCCGGCAACAACTGGGCGATTTCTTCGAGCGAGAAGCCCGCATGCTGGGCATCGCTGATGATCTTCAGCACCATTACCGCTTCCTCCGGGTATTCGCGGTAACCGTTCGATTGCCGGCTCCCTACCTTCAACAACCCTTTCGATTCATAGAAGCGTATCGCCGATGCAGCCAAGCCTGTTTGCCGGGCCAGTTCCCCAATTTTCATAGTGTCCACCCGCCGTTCACGGCATCACTATAAGCTTAAAGCCCACTTGAAGGTCAATGACCGGAATAAATGCTTGACCTTCAAGTGAACTTTAATCCTAAGGTGGAGCCATCGCAACTCACTGGACTCCTCGATGAACCCTTTCGAATCACTGGCACTGCCCAATGGCGCAGTCATCCCGAATCGCATCGCCAAAGCCGCCATGGAAGAGAATATGGCGGACAAGGACCATGCTCCTTCCGCCCAGTTGATCCGGCTTTACCGCGCCTGGGCTGAAGGTGGCGCGGGCCTGCTCATAACCGGCAACGTCATGGTCGACCGGCGCGCCATGACCGGGCCGGGCGGCGTTGTGCTGGATTCCTGGCTGCACAGCGACCGCTTCCAGGATTGGGCGGCAACTGCGCAAGCCCATGGCGCCCACATCTGGCTGCAGCTTAATCACCCGGGCCGGCAGATGCCGGCCGCCCTGGGGCAGCCGACCATCGCGCCTTCCGCTGTGGCGATGGATCTGGGGAGTTTTTCGAAGCAGTTCGCAGCCTCGCGCGCGATGACGGAGGGAGATATCGCCGAAGTGAAGGAGCGTTTCATCAAGGCCGCGCAACTGGCTGAGGGGTTCGGCTTCAATGGGGTGCAAATCCATGCGGCGCATGGATACCTGCTCAGCCAATTCCTCTCCCCTATCACCAACAAGCGCGATGACCGCTGGGGCGGCTCGCTCGAAAACCGTGCCCGCCTGCTGATCGACATCGTCAAAGGCGTGCGCGCTGTGGTGGGCAGCAGTTTCGCGGTTGCCGTGAAGCTTAATTCGGCCGACTTCCAGCGCGGCGGCTTCAGTACCGACGATGCGAAGAAGGTGGTCGGGATACTCAACCCGCTAGGCGTGGACCTGATCGAACTCTCGGGCGGCAGCTACGAGGCGCCGGCCATGCAGGGTGAGGCGCGCGATGGACGTACGCTGGCGCGCGAAGCTTATTTCCTTGAATTTGCGAAGGACATCCGGTCGGTGGCGCGCATGCCGGTCATGGTCACCGGCGGCATCCGCCGCTTTGCAGTCGTCGAACAAGTACTGGCCAGCGGCATCGACATGGCGGGCATCGGCACCGCACTCGCACTCGACCCGCAACTGCCCAATGCCTGGCGCACGGACAAGGCGCAGGCGCCCCTGCTGCGCGCCATCACCTGGAAGAACAAGGTGCTCGCTTCGGTGACCTACATGGCGATGGTGAAGCACCAGCTGCGCCGCCTGAGCCGTGGCAAGCCGGCCAACCCCAACGTGGCACCCGCTCTCGCGCTGTTGCAGCAGCAATGGGCCACCACGATCGGGAATTTTCGATACCGCCAGTGGACTCAAACATGAAAAAAGCCGGCGCAAGCGCCGGCTTCTCGGTTCATCCGGGGAGGATTAGAACTTGTAGTTGTACGACAGGCCAACCAGCGACATGTGGGTCCTCCAGGTGCCGACGGTGGTTTCGCCGTTGCCGGTGCAGGTGCCGGCAGGAGCCAGGGTGCTGCACTGGTTTTGGTAAGTGGACGACGCGTCGTCGAACTTCAGGTAGCTGTAAGCCAGGTCGATCGACGAATTAGCCGTTACCTTCCAGTTTGCACCGAAGGAGAGCTGCTTGCGGTCCGAATCAGGCAGTGCTGGATGGCGCAGGGATGCTTTTTCCACTGGGGATTCGTCGATTGCCACACCGGCGCGCAGCATCCAGGCGTCATTCAGCTTGTAGTTCATGCCCAGCGATGCGCGCATGGTGTTTTTCCACTGCTGGCGGATCACTTCATCGCCTTCGCCGGTGCCGACGAACTCGATATGCAGGTCTTTCATGCGGGAGTGACGGGACCAGGTCAGGTCAGCCATCAGAGCCAGCTTGTCGTCGATCTGCGAGAATACGTTGGCCGACAGGGTTTCCGGGGTCTTGATGTCAACCAGGGCTGGCGAGTTCTTCTTGCGCGAGGAAGCTTGCAGAACCGCGTTCACAACCGGGTCGGTGGTCACGGTGGAGAAGTCCCATACCGCGTCGCCTTTCAGCTTGTGGTGGATCGAGGAACGGTAGGACAGGCCGAAGCGGGTGTCCTTGTTCAGGTTGAACATGTAGCCCAGGTTGAAGCCAACGCCCCAGTCCTTGCCGTCCATGGTTGCGTGGCCGTCTTTGGCAGCTGCCAGTGCGGCCAGGCTGCCGCCTTTGGCGACGATCGTTTGCAACAGGGCCGTGCGGCGCGCTGCAATCTCAGGGTTCGTGGCAGCGTTGGCGCTCAGGAACATGATGGAGCCTGGCACGTCAACGCCCTGGCCCAGCTCGGCCTTCATGAACTCGGCATCGATACCGAAGCCGAAGGAGTGACGCTCGTCCAGCTTGAACGAGACGGATGGGTTCAGGGTCACCGACTTCAGGTCGATGCTGGTCAGCGCGTAGCGGCCGGCCCAGTTGTTGTCATAGTCCAGCTTCGCGCCGTAAGGAACGAAGGCGCCGAAGCCCAACGCCCACTTGTCGTTCAGCTTGTGGGAGATGTACAAGGAAGGAGCCGCCACCGCGCTTGGAGCGTAGTCATCCTGATGCGCTGCGCCGCCGGTCGAGCCGACCTTGCCGTAACGCTGCGAGCCCTGGTCGTCGTAGGTCGAGTGCGGTACCACGGCGGTGATGCCGCCGGAGAATTGGGTGCCTTCCAGACGGGACAGGCCGGCTGGATTGGCGAAAATGGTGGAAGCATCGGCAGCTTCAGCGGTGTTGGAATCCGCAGTGCCCTGGCCGGACACGGACTGGGAACCGAAGCGGTAACCGGATGCGTTTGCGTTCATTGCGGCGGCCGACAGGGCGGCAGCAACCATCAGGGAGAGGTATTTTGGGTTCAAGGTAGGTCTCGGCTGTTCGTTATTGATATATGTTCAACCTTGCGTCATAAGAAATGCGCGAGGGCACCGCAGTCTACACCAAAACCGTACGACGGTGCTTTTTAATTGAAAATAGTTTAAGAAAAGAGGGCCCGAAAGCCCTCTGTCATAGGGGAATCAGGCGAGCTGACTCCGTTGCTTTCTGGTTACAAACGAGAGCAGCTTCATAACGAGGCGGAAGACCAGGCGCACGATAACCAGGGCCAGGATCGCTTCTACCAGGGTCAGGATGAAGGCCAGCGCGGCGCCCCAGCGTTCATCACGGCGCTGGAACTTGGCGACCATGCGCTCCTTGGCGATCTCGATACTGTCGTAGAAGGTCGGCACGACCAGCAGGGTCAGCAGCGTCGAGGTGACGGTGCCGCCGATGATGGCCACTGCCATCGGCCGGTAGAACTCGCCGCCGTTGCCCATGCCGATCGCGACCGGCATCATGCCGGCAATCAGGGCAAACGTGGTCATCAGGATCGGGCGCAGGCGCATCTGGCCCGCTTCGATCAGGGCCTGGTGACGGTTGGCGCCCTCCTCTTCGCGCTTGCGCGCCGCGTCAAGCAGCAGGATGGCATTCTTGGCCACCAGCCCCATCAGCATGATGACGCCGATCAGGCTCATCAGGTTAAGGGTGCCGCCGGTCACGATCAAGCCCACCACCACGCCAATCAGCGACAGCGGCAAGGACAGCATCACGCCGCCCGGCGCCGTGAACGAGCCGAACTGCATCACCAGCACCAGGTACATCAGGCCGATGCCGGACAGCAGGCCGACGCCCATGGCGGAGAAAATCTCGCCCTGGTTCTTGCTGGCGCCGCCCACGCCTTGGCCGAAGCCCGGCGGAAAATTCATTTCCTTGGCAATCTTCTTGGCGTCGGCCAGCACCTCGCCTGCCGCGCGCCCTTCCACGTTGGCGGTGACGGCGATGGTGCGCATGCCATTCTTGTGGCGGATGCCGGCCGGACCCTTGCCCATCGAGACCTTGGCGATCTGGTCCAGCGGCACCATCTGGTTGGTGCCGGCCACCTTGATCGGCAGGCGCTCGATATGTTCCAGGCTCAGGCGGTCATCCGGATGCAGGCGCACAGCCACGTCGCGCGCTTCGCCGGTCGGGTCGACCCAGTCGCCCACTTCCACCCCGGCAAATGCTACCCGCAAGGAGGTGGCGGCATCGCCGGCGGCAATGCCCATCGAGTTGGCCAGGCCGCGATTGAGTTCGATCTGCAGTTCGTCCTTCGGATCCTGTTCGGACAGGCCGACATCGACCGCACCCGGCACCTGGCGCAGCTTGGCCATGAACTCGTTGGTGATCTCCATCAGCTTGCGCGAGTCCGGGCCGACAAAGTCGATCTGCACAGCCTTGCCGCCGCCACCGCCGCCAAAATCGTCGATCACGGTGTACTCGCCGCCCACCATGCCAGCCAGCTTCTGGCGCAGTTCGGAGGCGATCTCGCCGGCGCCGCGTTTGCGTTCGCTGCGCTCGCCAATATCGATCCAGATATTGCCGCTGGCCTGGTTGATGTAGACCTCGGTCGACTTCACTTCCTTGATGCCCATGGCAACAGCGGACACCTTCTCCATCTTGCCGCGCGTGTAGGCCAGGCTGGACGAGGAAGGGGTGCGCACCTCGACTTTCAGGGCACCGTGGTCTTGCTTCGGCATGAAACTGGTGCCGCCCACCGTCGCCTGCAGCGCAATGGCGGCGACAAAGCTGGCCAGTGCAATCGCGCCCATCGAGCGGCGATGGTCGAGCGCCCAGGCAATGACCTTGCCGTAGCGGGATGCCTGGCGGTCGAACCAGTGGTTGAACTTGTCCAGCACCTTGCCGAGGCCCTGCTTCGGCGCGCTGTGGTGGTCCGGCGGGTCGCCCCAGAAGGCCGACAGCATCGGGTCCAGCGTGAAGGAGATGAACAGCGACACGGCCACCGAGCAGGTCACGGTCAGCGCGAATGGGCGGAACCATTCGCCGGCCAGGCCGGGCATGAAGGCCACCGGAATGAATACCGCCATGATCGAGAAAGTGGTCGCGGCCACGGCCAGGCCGATTTCGGCCGTGCCTTCCAGCGCAGCCGTGCGGCGGTCGGAACCATTCTGCATATGGCGCACGATGTTTTCACGCACCACGATGGCGTCGTCAATCAGCACGCCGATCGCCAGCGACAAGCCAAGCAGGGTCATGAAGTTCAGCGTAAAGCCGCACAGCCAGACCGCGATGAAGGCCGCCACCACCGAGGTTGGCAGCGAGAGCGCGGTAATCAGGGTGGAGCGCCAGGAGTTGAGGAAGGCGTACACCACGAAGATGGTCAGCACGGCGCCGAACACCAGCGCGTCGATCACGTTGTCCAGCGATTCCTGGGCTTCCTTGCCGCCGTCTTCGGTGATGTCCAGCACAGTGCCGCTGTCGGCCAGTTCCTTGTTGATTTCCTCGGTCAGCTTGCGCACCTCCTTGCCCACCGACACGGCGGATGCATCACGGGCGCGAATCACATGCAGTGCCACGTTCGGCTTGCCGCTGTGCAGGCTGACGCTATTGATTTCGGCGAAGCCGTCCTCGATCTGCGCCACCTGGCCCAGGCGCACCAGCTGTTCGCCATTGCGCTTGACCACCACGTCCCTGAATTCTTCCGGGCGCTCGATGCGGCCTACCAGGCGGATCGCCTTTTCTTCCAGGGTTCCGCGCACCTTGCCCACCGGCGCATTGGTGTTCTGCATCTGCAAGGCGCTGGTGACCTCGGCCACCGAAACGTTGTACTCGCGCAGCTTCTCGGCGCGCAGCAGCACCGACAGCTCACGCCGCAGCGCGCCGTTGACGTTCACGACCGACACGCCGTCCAAAGCGCGGAAGCGGTCGGCCAGCTTGTCCTCCGCCAGGCGCGAAATGGCGGCATGCGACAGCGTTTTCGACGACAGCGCCAGCTGCATCACGGGCTGGGCCGCGGTATCGACACGCTGGATCATCGGTTCCCGCATTTCCGTCGGCAGCTTGTAGCGCACCGCGGCAATGGCATTGCGCACTTCGTCCGAGGCTTCAATCAGGTTCTTGTTGAAGCTGAAGCGGATCTGGAAGGTCGCCATGCTCTCGCCCGAATTGGAGAACAGGTCGTCCACGCCGGAAATCGACTGCAGCGACTTTTCCAGGCGGTTGACCACTTCCCGTTCCACGGTTTCCGGCGAGGCGCCCGGATAGGGGATATTGATGAACAACATCGGCAGTTCAACGTCCGGCTCGCGGTTGACGCGCAGCTTGGACAGGGCCAGCAAGCCCATGGCCATCATGGCGATGATCAGGACGATCGTCGCGACGGGGCGCCGGACACTAAAATTGGAGAGGAACATCTTGCATTTTCCTTAACTCATTGGTTCAAAAAAAGGGCCCGAAGGCCCTTCTTGGTACGCGCTTGACGCGTTTCAGGCGCTTTACGCTGCCGATGGCTGGCGGCGGCCGGTCACCAGGCCAACCAGTTTCATCACCAGTCGGAACACCAGGCGCACAAAGGTCAGCGCCAGGATCGCTTCCACGAAGGTCAGCACAAAGGCCACTGCCGTATTCCAGCGCTGCTCGCGATACTTGAACTTGGCCACCATGCGGTCGCGGGTAATCTCGATGCTGTCGTAGAAGGTCGGCACCACCAGCAGGGTCAGCAGGGTCGAAGTGATGGTGCCGCCAATAATGGCCACCGCCATCGGGCGATAGAACTCACCGCCGTCGCCCATGCCGATTGCCACAGGCATCATGCCCGCGATCAGCGCGAAGGTCGTCATCAGGATCGGGCGCAAGCGCATGCGGCCCGCATACATCAGTGCATCCTCGCGGCCATAGCCCTCTTCCTCACGCTTGCGCGCCGCGTCGAGCAGCAGGATGGCGTTCTTGGCGACCAGGCCCATCAGCATGATGACGCCGATAAAGCTCATCAGGTTCAGCGTACCGCCCGTCAGCAGCAGGCCCACCACCACGCCGATCAGCGACAGCGGCAAGGACAGCATCACCGCCCCCGGCGCCGTGAAGGAGCCGAACTGCATCACCAGCACCAGGTACATCAGGCCGATGCCGGATACCAGGGCAATGCCCATCGCGCCGAACACTTCCGCCTGGTCCTTGCCGGAGCCGCCCACGTCCATGCCGAAGCCTGGCGGGTAGTCCATCTTTTCAGCCAGCTCGCGGGCTTCCTTGATCACTTCGCCGTTCGAGCGGCCTTCCACGTTGGCCGATACCGACACCATGCGCTTGCCGTTCTTGTGGCGGATGGTGGCCGGGCCCTTGCCCATGGTGATCTTGGCGATCTGGTCGAGCGGCACCATCTGGTTGGTGCCGGTGACGGCGATCGGCAGGCGCTCGATATTGTCAGGGCTGACCCGGTCTTCCGGATGCAGGCGCACTGCCACGTCGCGGGTTTCGCCTGTGGGGTCGACCCAGTCGCCAACTTCGATGCCGGCGAAGGCCACGCGCAGCGACTGCGCCGCATCGCCGGCGGAAATGCCCATCGAGTTGGCCAGGCCGCGGTTCAGTTCAATCTGCAGCTCGTCCTTCGGATCCTGCTCGGACAGGCCGACATCGACCGCGCCCTTGACCTGGCGCAGCTTGTCCATGTACTGGTTGGTGATCTCCATCAGCTTGCGCGAATCGGGACCGACGAAGTCGATCTGCACCGGCTTGCGGGCGCCGTTGTTGATGTCTTCCAGCACCACGAACTCGCCGCCCACCAGGCCGGCCAGCTTCTGGCGCAGTTCCATGCCGATCTCGGTGGCATCGCGCTTGCGTTCCTTGCGCTTGCCGATGTCGACCCAGATACGGCCGCCCGACAGGTTGACGTAGGTGCTGGTCGCCTTCACTTCTTTAATGGTGTGGGCGATCTGCGCGGCCTTGTCCATCTTGGTCTTGGTGTAGTCCAGGCTGGACGAGGAAGGCGTACGCACGTCGATGGCGATGGTGCCGAAGTCCACTTTCGGCAGGAAACTGGAGCCGCCGATAGTGCCCTGCAGCGCCAGCGCGCCAACGAAGGTCGCCACGGCAATCACGGCCATCCAGCGGCGATGGTGCAGCGCCCAGGCGATCACCTTGCCGTAACGGTCGGCCTGGTGGTCGAACCAGTGGTTGAACTTGTCCAGTACCTTGCCGATGCCTTTCTTCGGCGCGCTGTGATGGTCAGGCGGATCGCCCCAATAGGCCGACAGCATCGGGTCCAGCGTGAAGGAGATGAACAGCGACACCGCCACCGAGCAGGTCACGGTCAGCGCGAATGGACGGAACCATTCGCCCGGCATGCCGCCCATGAAGGCCACCGGGATGAACACTGCCATGATGGAGAAGGTGGTCGCTGCCACGGCCAGGCCGATTTCGGCCGTGCCTTCCAGCGCAGCCTTGCGGCGGTCGGAACCATTCTGCATATGGCGCACGATGTTTTCACGCACCACGATGGCATCGTCGATCAGCACGCCGATTGCCAGCGACAGGCCAAGCAGGGTCATGAAGTTCAGCGTGAAGCCGCACAGCCAGACCGCGATGAAGGCCGCCACCACCGAGGTTGGCAGCGACAGCGCGGTAATCAGGGTCGAGCGCCAGGAGTTCAGGAAGGCGTAGACCACGAAGATGGTCAGCACGGCGCCGAACACCAGGGCTTCGATCACGTTGTTCAGGGAATCCTGCGCGTCTTCGCCGCCGTCGCGGGTCACTTCCAGCGAAGTGCCGTTGCCTTCTTCCTTGAATTCCTTGTTGATTTCTTCGGTCAGCTTGCGCACTGCCTTGGCCACCGACACGGTGGAGGCATCGCGCGCGCGGATCACGGCCAGGCCGACGTTCGGCTTGCCGGACCGCAGGCTGACGTTATTGATCTCGGCGAAGCCGTCTTCGATGGTCGCCACCTGGCCCAGGCGGATCAGCTGGTCGCCGTTGCGCTTGACCACCACGTCCTTGAATTCTTCCGGACGCTCGATACGGCCGACCAGGCGGATCGCCTTTTCTTCCAGGTCGCCGCGCACCTTGCCCACCGGGGCGTTGGTGTTCTGCATGCGCACCGCATTGGCCACTTCGGCCACCGAGACGTTGAACTCGCGCAGCTTGTCGGCGCGCAGCAGCACCGACAACTCGCGCCGCAGCGAGCCGTTGACGTTGACCACGGCCACGCCGTCCAGCGCGCGGTAGCGGTCGGCCAGCTTGTCTTCGGCCAGGCGCGACAGCACCGCGTGCGACTGGGTCTTGGACGACAGCGACATCTGCATGATCGGGTCGGCCGAGGTGTCGATGCGCTGGATCATCGGCTCGCGCATCTCGGTCGGCAGCTTGTAGCGCACCGAGGCGATGGCGTTGCGCACCTCGTCGGACGCTTCGATCAGGTTCTTCTGGAACGTGAAGCGCATTTCGATGGTGGCGCTGCCCTCGCGCGAGGTCGAATACAGGTCGGTCACGCCGGCGATCGACTGCAGCGATTTTTCGAGGCGGTTGACCACCTCGCGTTCGACCGTCTCCGGCGAAGCGCCAGGATACGGAATGTTGACGATCAACAGCGGAATCTCGACGTCGGGATTCTGGTTGACGCGCAGCTTGGACAGGGCCAGCAGGCCCATGGCCATCATCGCCACGATCAGAACGATCATGGCGACGGGGCGCTTGATACTGAAATTGGAAAGGAACATGACTTAGTTTCCCCGGTTTCCCTGGTTTTTTATACTTCTTTAGTTGCCCTTGACGGCATCGGCCGGCACCGAAGCGGATGCAACCGCCTTGTTCATCTGCAGGTCCACTTTCTGGCCATCGCGGAAGCCGGAGGCCGGGGTACGCATCACGATATCGCCCTTGGCCAGGCCCGATTGCACCTGCCAGTTGCCGCTGCGCGCATCGCGTGCGCCCATTTGCAGCGTGGCTTTGGACAAGGCCTTGTCCTTGATCTTCCAGACGTAGGTGGTGTCGCCTTGCTTGACCAGGGCCGATTCCGGCACCATCAGGGCCGAAGTGGTTTCCGCTTCGATGCGGCCTTCGGCGAACAGGCCGGCGACGCGCGGCAGGTTCTTGTCGGCGAAATCGACCAGCACTTCCACCTGGCGTGTGACCGGATTGGCGGCCGGGTCAACGCGCTTGACCTTGCCCAGGAAGTTCTGGCCCTGGTAGCCGTTGATGGCGAACACAACGCCCTGCCCTGCCTTGACCACGCCCACCGAGTCGGCGGAAACGCGGCCTTCAAAGCGCATCGACGCCGGGTCGACCACTTTCACCAGTTCCTTGCCGATCTGCGCGGTATCGCCGGCCGAGACCTTGCGCTCGGAGACGATGCCGTCGAACGGAGCGCGCACCAGGGTGCGGGTCAGCTGCTGGTTGGCCGCCACCAGGCGGGCCTTGGCAGCCGACAGGTCGGACTGGGCGTTATTGCGGCGCACTTCGGCGTCTTCCAGCACCTGCGAGGACACCATGCCGGAGGCTTTCAGGGTTTTCTGGCGCTGCAGGACGCGCTCGGCCTGGTCCAGCGACTGGGTCGAGGCGCGCACGGCTTCCTGGGCCGAATTCAGCGCATCGCGCAGGGAAGTATCGTCCAGGCGCACCAGCAGGTCGCCCTTCTTGACCGCTTCGCCGTTCTCCTTCAGCACCTGCATCACGACGGCGCCAACTTCGGCGCGCAGGTCGGCCTTGCGTTCAGGCTGGATGGAACCGGTGATCACCGGGCCGGACGACAGGGCATTGCTTTCCACCGTCACCAGATCTTCAGATGCAACCTGCAGCGTTGCAAGCTTCTTGTCATCGCCCTTGCCTTTCGCGTCGGCAGTCGCCGAGGCGCTGGCCTTGCCGGCTTCAGGCGCCTTGTCGGACTTGCCGCAGGCGACCAGCGCGGATGCAACGGCGAGAGCTAATAGGGTTTTACGCAACATGTGAATCTCCAGTTTGGTGGACGGCTTATTTTTGAATATGGAATGCATACTTCTGCAGCGTGCAAAAGTATCCTTTTACAGAGGGAGAGTGTCAATTCACCGCGGGCCAGACTGCGGGTTTTTAGGGCTGGACTGCAGGATTCGCGGATGAACCGCAAAAACGGTGGCTGAACTGCAAGAAAGGATTGCTACATTAGTGTAGCAATCCAGGGGTATTTGAAGGGATCAGACGCGCGGGAACAGGGCGAAGATGATGTGGCCCATGGCGATGCCGGTGGCCAGGCCGCCGGTGATCTCGATCACGGTATGGCCCATCCGTTCGCGCAGCCATTTATGGTCCGTGGCATCCTTGGCCAGGCGGTTGATCGCCGCCGCTTGGCGGCCGACGTGCTGGCGCAGGCTGTTGGCGTCAATGATCACGATGAAACACAGCGCGACTGCCACGCCGAAGGCCGGATGCCCGATGCCCTCGCGCAGGGCGATCAGGGTGGCCATGCTGGAGACCACGGCACTGTGGTTGGATGGGAAGCCGCCATTCCCGACCAGGTTGAATGCCCATTTGCGGGCTTTGATACTGTTAATCAGGAATTTGATCGGACCGACAGTAATCCAGGTCAAGACAGGCGTCAGCAGGTAAGCGAGATCCATTTATAGCGTCCTAAGGTGCAATCCCCCATTATAATCGGCGCACTAACAATTATTAATAGCAAGCAAAAATGAAGCATTTCAGGATTTCGATTATTGTCACCATCGTCTTGATGGGGCTGGCCGGCTGGTGGGGCTATAACCATGGCGGCATGTCCGCTGCGATTACCGCGCTGTGGATTACCGGCGTCCTGGGGGTGATGGAAGTCTCCCTCTCGTTTGATAATGCCGTGGTCAATGCCTCGGTCCTCAAGAACTGGAACGCGTTCTGGCAGAAACTGTTCCTGACCGTCGGTATCCTGGTGGCCGTGTTCGGCATGCGGCTGATCTTCCCGCTGGCCATCGTGGCGGCGGCGACCGGGCTGGACATGCTGTCGGTGTGGGACATGGCGCTCAAGACGCCGGAAGAATACTCGCGCCACCTGCTGGGGGTGCATGAGGAAGTGGCAGCCTTTGGTGGCGCCTTCCTGCTGCTGGTTTTCCTGAACTTCCTGTTCGACGAAGAAAAGGACGTGCACTGGATCCACTGGTTCGAGGAAAAAGTGGGCAAATACGGCACCGAAAGCCTGGCCGTGCTGCTGACCCTGGTTGCCGTGGTGCTGTGCGTACAGATGGTGCCGGAAGCCAAGCGCTATACCGTGCTGTACTCGGGCGTGATCGGTACCGCGATTTACGTGGGCGTGGGCTGGATCAGCAGCCTGCTGGAAGAAGAAGGCCATGGCGAAGTGGGCAAGGCGGTGGCCGGCGGCTCGATCGGCGGCTTCCTCTACCTGGAAGTGCTGGATGCCTCGTTCTCCTTCGACGGCGTGATCGGCGCCTTTGCCATTACCAGCGACGTCGTGATCATCATGCTGGGCCTGGCCATTGGCGCGATGTACGTACGTTCGCTGACGGTGTACCTGGTGCACAAGGGCACGCTGGACGAGTTCATTTACCTCGAGCACGGCGCGCATTACGCAATCGGCATCCTGGCGCTGATCATGTTCGCCAGCGTGAAGTATCACATTCCGGAGTGGTTCACCGGCCTGTCCGGGGTGGCGTTCATTGCCGTGTCGCTGTGGTCTTCCCTCAAATACAAGAAATTACATCCTCAGGAGTCTTAATGGGTCGTGTGCTGGTGATTGTCGGTGGCCTGCTGGCCGCCGTGGCGCTGCTGTTTGCAGCGTATGTGTGGGTGGCGTTGAGCTATTCGTATTCGGAGGGCGAGCGCGCCGGTTATTTGCAGAAGTTTTCCAAACGCGGGTGGATTTGCAAGACCTGGGAGGGGGAGATTCTTCTGACCTCGATGCCGGGGGCGATTCCGGAGAAGTTCGAATTTACCGTGCGCGATGATGCTGTCGCGTCGCAGATCGCGGCGGCCGCGGGCAAGCGGGTGGTGCTGCATTATGCGCAGCATAAGGGGTTGCCGACTTCGTGCTTCGGCGATACGCAGTATTTTGTTGAGTCGGTGAACGTTCAGCCTTAAACCGGTACAGGCACTTATGACGCGACGGCCGCTGGCCCGGTGTCTGACCCCGTGGGTCAGACACCGGTTTACCGGTTTAACGGCCGCGCCACACGGCGCCAGCAGTTTCCTTCAGCCGCCCAATCACATCGCGCGCCATGGTCTCCGAATGCTCGTCGGCCGGATGCGCCGCCTTATCTTCCATCGCACTCAGCATATTCTGCGCCGCATGCTGGCGGCGTGCCTCCTGCTCCAGTAGCTTCTTCTTCGACTCCACCATCGCCGCAGTTGTCGCCGTCACCCGGCGCTGCAATTCGGCATGCGCATGAACAGTATCGACCAGGGTCTTCTGCTCCGCCAGCTTGGCCCATTCCGCCTCATTGGCCGCCACCTCAGCCGCTTCACGCTGGCGCGCCACTTCCACCAACTGTTCCTCGGCATCCGCACGCGCCTTTGCGGCCGCGGCTGCCTTCTTCTCCAGCTCAACGCGCACTTCGATCGCCTTGGCCGCACGCACCTCGGCCGCATTGGCCGCACGCTGCTGCACCAGCTTCTGGTCGATCAGCGCCAGGGTCTCACGCTCCTTGGCCACGAACTCCAGCTCCGACTTGAGCAGCGACTCCTCCGCCGCAACGCGGGCCTGCTCGGCCTTGGTACGCTCTGCCTGCGCCTTAACCAGTTCACCTGCCAGCCGCGCCTGGGCAGCGGCCGCCTCGGCAGCAGCAGCCTTGTTGGCCGCATCAAATTCAACCTGCTCAGCCATTGCACGCACGGCCGAGGCTTCCTGCTCAGCCGCCACCTGCAAGCGGGCATCGGCAGCCGCCTTGCGCCGAGCTTCGGCAGCGCCGGCGCGTTCGGCATCGACCCGCGCCTTGGCCGCTGCGGTGGCCACTTCTTCAGCGGCGATACGGTCATTCATCGCTGCCTGCGCGGCCTGCTCGGCTTCCGCGCGGCAGCGTTCAGCTTCCGCCAGGCGGGCATTGATGGCATCCAGCGCCGCCTGCTCTGCTTCGGCGCGGGCACGCTCGGCATCGGCCAGGCGCACAGCGGCGGCGGCTTTTTCCTGGGCCAGGGCATTGGCTTGTTCTGCGGCGGCCAGTTGCGCAGCGACGGCATCGCGCTCGATCTTCTCGGCCGAAGCCTGCTCCGCTGCCACGGCGACGGAGCGCGCTGACAGTTGCTGGCGTTCGGCTGCGATGGCGGCCGCCCGCTGGTGTTCCTCGGCTTCGATGCGGGCCTGCTCGGCAGCGGCCTGCTCGGCTTGTTCGCGCAGCTTGGCCTGCTCCAGCGCTACCGCCTCCGCCTCCAGGCGGGCTCGGGTTTCGAAATCGGCTTGCTGCTCGGCCTCGACGCGGGCCATGGCGATGGCGTGCAGCTGGCGGTCGGTGTCTACGCGGCGCTCGGTGGCGGCGATGATCTGCAGGTCGGCATCACGGCGAGCCTGGGCTGCGTCGGCGGCCATGGCTTCGACGCGTTCGCGGTGCAGGGCGGCGTCGCGGATTTCCTTTTCGGTTTGCAGGCGCAGGTGCAGCGACTGGGCGGCGCTGCGGTCGGATTCGGCCTTGGCCAAGGCGATCTGTTCACGCTCCTGCTCCAGGTGTGCCAAGGCGCGGGCTTCTTCCAGCGCGCGCACTTCGGCGGCGGCGCGCTTGAAAGCGGCCTCCAGGGCCACCTGGTCGGCACGCTCGCGCTGGCGGGTTGCTTCCAGGGCCTCGGCTTCGGCCTGGGCCAGTTGTTCGGCCGTCAAGCGGGCGGCGTGGGCCTGGCGTTCGCGCTCGCGTGCAATCGTGGTCATGCGGGCGTCGGCAGAAGCCACGCCTACCACTTCATCGCGGGCGGCTTGCACGGCAGCGGCACGTTCGGCGGCTTGCAGGCGGGCTTGCTCGGCTTGCGCGGCCAGTTCTTCGGCAGCCTTGCTGGCCATTTCGGTCAGCTTGGCTTCTTCCGCCACCTGCTCGGCGGCGCGGCGGCGGCTCTCTTCTTCGGCTTTGGCACGCTGCTCGGCGGCCAGGCGCACCTGGATGTCGGCATCGACGCGGGCGCGCAGTTCGGCGGTTTCCTGCTTGACGGCTTCCAGGCGGGCCACGCTGGCGGATGCGGCGGCGCGCAGGGTTTCCAGGCGCTCCCTGTTGATCTTGATGGCTTCTTCAGCAGCTTCGGCGTTCTGCACCGCAGCAGCAGCAGCGGCTGATTCGAGGGCGGCGCGGTCTTCGGCCAGAGCGCGGGCGCGGGCCTCGGCCACAGCGCGCGATTCTGCGGCGCACTGGGCCTTCGCCTCGGCTTCGACGCGGGCGATGGCTTCGGTGATCGCCTTCAGCTCGGCTTTCTCATGCTCAGCACGGTCGCTGGCGACGGCGTCGGTATTTGGCGGCAGTTGTGCTTGCATGAGGATCTCGCTTGGCTTTTGGGGTGATGTTGCCATTATCGATGAGTCCAACAGGGGCGAAGCTCTTGAGGAAAGCGGGGATTTCCCGGCAATTCTCGTTTTAAAACCGGTAAACCCGCGACGCGGACTTGCGCCAGCCGCGTGGCAGGTGTCAGACCCACAGGGCCTGACACCGGGTTACGGTTTTTCAAACTGGCCAGAGGGGAGGCTCGTCCATCAGCGCGATTTGCTCACGCAATTCGAGGATACGATCTTGCCAGTATCGTTGTGTATTAAACCACGGAAAAGCCACCGGGAACGCAGGATCGTCCCAACGCCGCGCCAGCCAGGCCGAGTAGT
The DNA here is from genome assembly GCF_049913255.1 of Pseudoduganella sp. R-43. NCBI lineage: Bacteria > Pseudomonadati > Pseudomonadota > Betaproteobacteria > Burkholderiales > Oxalobacteraceae > Pseudoduganella > Pseudoduganella sp. R-43. Next base: position 2,456,172 of record NZ_CP183988.1, on the reverse strand, counting down.
GGATAAGGCGCAACGTGCGCAGGGCTTCCACCAGGTACAGCTCGCGCGGGTCGAATTCGCGCATGTCCTCGTATCCGGCCAGGATATCGCCCATCTGGCGCACCATGTCGCTCCGTTCGCCGGACAGCATCATCCACAGGTCCTGCACGGCCGGCCCCATGCGGGCATCGTCGAAATCGACGAAATGCGGCCCTGCATCGGTCCACAAAACATTGCCACCATGACAATCCCCGTGCAGGCGGATCAGCTCGGCCTGCCCTGCCCGCTCATAGCAGCGCCGCACGCCGTCCAGTGCCTGGTCGACCACCGAGCGCCAGGGTGTCACCAGTTCCGGCGGCAGGAAATCGTTGGCCAGCAGCCAGTCGCGCGGCTCTTCGCCAAAGGAGGCAATGTCCAGGGTCGGGCGCGTTGCGAACGGCCGCGCCGCCCCTGCCGCGTGAATGCGGCCGATGAAGCGGCCGGTCCACTCCAGCACCTTGGGATCGTCCATTTCCGGCGCACGGCCGCCGTGGCGCGGGAAGACGGCAAAGCGGAAACCCTCAAATTCATGCAGGGTGCGGCCATCGCGCGCCAGCGCCGGCACGGCCGGCACCTCGCGCTCCTGCAGCTCCTGCACGAAGGCGTGCTCTTCGAGGATCTGCTCGTCAGTCCAGCGCCCTGGGCGGTAAAACTTGGCCACCACCGGCGGCCCCTCCTCCATGCCTACCTGGTAGACACGGTTTTCATAGGAATTCAGCGCCAGCAGGCGGCCATCGCCATACAGGCCGATGCTGGCCAGGGCGTCGAGTACCCGGTCCGGGCTCAATTCAAGGAATGGATGCGTCATTCTCGCTATTGTAAGGGCCAGGGCGTATACTGTCGCCCTTCGACCCAATATATAGAGCACCAAGCCATGCAACTCGACCAGCCATTGACCGACAAAGAATTCGACGAACTCGACAACTTCCTGCTGGGCGACCAGAGCCCGGAGGATTCCATGACGATGGACCACCTGCATGGCTACCTGACCGCCATCGCCATCGGCCCGGAACCGATTACCCCGGCCGAATGGCTGCCGAGCATCTGGGGCGAGGACCGCAAGCACGGTCCGAAGTTCAAGAACCCGAAGCAGGAAGAGCGCATCTACAACCTGATCACCCGCTTCATGAACGAAGTGCTGGTGACCTTTGAAGTGGCGCCGAAAGAATTCGAACCGCTGTTCGTCGAGCACGAACATGAAGGCAAGGTCCTGCTGAACGCCGAGGCCTGGTGCTGGGGCTTTTGGGAAGGCATGGAACTGCGCGAGGGGTCGTGGGACGAGATCTGGGATTCCGAAGCTGCTCCGCTGATGCGCCCGATCTACCTGCTGGGCGCCGACGAGATCAAGCCGGAAGAACTGCCGGAAGTGGAAGATCCGGTGAAAGCCCACCAACTGGCGCTGGACATCGAAGCCAACCTGCCGGCCATCCACAAATGGTGGGTGCCGCGCCGCAAGACCGGCGTGACCACCGTCAAGCACGAGGAGCCGAAAGTCGGCCGCAACGACGACTGCCCGTGCGGCAGCGGCAAGAAGTACAAGAAGTGCCACGGCGCCGAGCAATAAGCACGGAGAGCCCCATGAGCATTCCAGTCCTCGAAACTGTCGCCATCAGCGTTGACGCCCACATTGCCACCGTCCGCCTGAACCGGCCGGAAAAGCTGAACGCGATGAACCTGGCCATGTGGCACGACATCCGCAGCGCCTTCCGCTACGTTGACGACACGCCCGAGATCCGCGTCGCCGTGCTGGAAGGCGAAGGCAAGGCCTTCACGGCAGGCATCGACCTGCAAATGATGATGGGCTTGGGCCAGCAGATCCAGAACGACTGCGAGGGCCGCATGCGCGAATCGCTGCGCCGCATCATCCTCGATCTGCAGGACACCCTCACCAGCCTGGAACGCTGCCGCAAGCCGGTACTGGCGGCCGTGCATGGCGCCTGCGTGGGCGGCGGCATCGACCTGGTCACCTGCGCCGACATGCGCTACTGCTCGGCGGACGCCTGGTTCTCGATCAAGGAAATCGATATCGGCATGACGGCCGACGTGGGCACGCTGCAGCGCCTGCCGCGCCTGATCGGGGAAGGCATGGCGCGCGAACTGGCCTACACGGCGCGCAAGGTGGAGGCGGCGGAAGCCAGGGAAATCCGCCTGGTCAACCGCGTGTTCGAATCGCCGGAAGCGCTGCGCGAAGGCGTGCGCGCCATTGCCGCCGATATCGCCGCCAAGGCGCCGCTGGCCGTGCGGGGCGTGAAGGAAATGATCACCTACGCGCGCGACCACTCGATTGCCGACGGCCTCAATTACAACGCCACCTGGAACGCGGCCATGCTGATGTCGGCCGACCTGCAGGAAGCCATGATGTCCGGCATGGCCAAGCGCCCGCCCGCGTTCAAGGACTGACAAGTAACAACCAGCAAAATTTGTCCACCTGGGGTCAGGAACAAAGTGGACAAAAGTTGCTATACTCGCTCGCTATGCAAACCAGGCCCGATACCCAACGTTCCGGACTGCGCCACGGCAATCGCTTGTGGCGCTGGCTGTTGGCGTTGTGCGCGATCGTGTTTGCATTGCAGTTGCTGGCGGCGTCCTCGCACAGCCACGACCTGGCCGACAAGCTGGATGACTGCGTGGCCTGCCAGATGGCCAGCCATTTCCCGGCCGACGTTCCTTCGACGCCGCCCGCCCTCCTGGCGGTCTTCCTGGCAGTCGCCTACTTCCTGGCGCGCCAGCCTTCGGCGCCAGCGGCAATTTCGCCCCAGCGCTACCTGATCCCCCAGCGGCAGGCGCCGCCCCATATCGCTTCGTGACCTGACCTCCCTGCCCGCTTGCGCGCAGGATTCCCTGTTACGTCCGCGGCATCGTGCCGCTACCCGATATGCCCATATTCCGCCGCACCCGCGTGACATCGCGGCGTGCCATCCATATTGCGCTGGCCGCCCTGCTGGCGGCCGCCTTGCTGACAGCGGTTTCCGCCGGCCTGCAGCACCGCCTCGCCCACGCCTGGAAGAAGGACGTGCGCGACGTCGCGCACGCGCATTCCTGCCTGGCTTACGATGCCGCCACGCTGGCCGAACGCCTGCCGGCCGCGCCACTCCTGCTGCCCCAGGCACAGGCGCCGGCACGCCCGCTGGCCTATGCCGAGCGGGCTTTGCCTGGCCGCCGCGCCGCACCGCCCTACCTCCCGCGCGGCCCGCCCGCCAACGCCTTGCCCTGACCAAGACCCGGCGCCGCCCAGTGCGGCGGCGCATTGATCAAGCAAGACGAGAAGATAAAAATGACGAAGAAAATCCGCCTGCGTGCCATCCCGGCTGCGCTGACACTGCTCACCCTGTCGGTTCGTGCAGAAGAACCGCAATCCGTCGAAGTCGTGGGCCGCCGCGACTCCGGCAGCTACCTGGCCAGCGACGCGCTGGGCAGCAAGACCGACTTGCCGCTGCGTGAACTGCCGCAAGCCGTGCGCATCATGCCGCGCCAGGTACTGGACGACCTGGGCGCCCTGCGCATCGACGATGCCCTCGATTACGCTGGCGGCGTGTCGCGCCAGAACAGCTTTGGCGGCCTGTGGGACAACATCGCCATCCGCGGCCTGGCCGGGGACCCGAACAACGGCATGGCCCTGTTGCTGAATGGCTTTGCCGCCAACCGCGGCGGCATCAACGCGCCGCGCGACACGGCCGCCGTCGAACGCATCGAGTTCCTGAAAGGCCCGGTGGCGGCGCTGTACGGCGCCAGCGAACCTGGCGGCACGCTGAATATCGTCAGCAAACGGCCGCTCTGGCGGCCCGCCTACGCGCTCGATGCGGTGGCCGGCAGCTTCGGCCTGCGCCGCGCGGCCCTCGACGCCACCAGCCCGCTGGGCGAAGCGCTGGCCTGGCGCCTGAATGCTGCCAGCGAAAAGCGCGACAGTTTCCGCGACAATGTCCATTCACGCCGTACCCTGCTGGCGCCGGCGCTCAGCATCAAGGCCGGACCGGGCACGCGCCTCGAGTACCGCGGCGAATTGCTGCGCCATGTGGGCACGCTGGACCGCGGCATCGCAGCGGTCAACGATGAACTGGGCGCCGTGCCGCGCGGGCGCTTCCTCGGCGAACCGGGCGACGGCGATATCCGCATCTTCAACAGCACGCAGCAGCTGATGCTCGAGCATGTACTGTCGGACGCGTGGCAACTGCGCGGCGGCTTGCTGTGGAAGCGCGGCCTGCTCGATGGCTACTCCACTGAACCTGCCGCCGCCCTCAATGCAGACCAGCGCACGCTGCGCCGCCAGCGCCGCCTGCGCGATTACGGCTCCGACGACCTGGGCGGACACATGGAACTGGCGGGCAGTCCGGCGCCGGGCCATGAACTGCTGCTCGGCGCCGAAGCTTACCGCTTTGATTACGACCTGCGCATGTTCCGCGCCAGCCCGAGCGCCGCCGCGCCGTATGCGATCGACGTGCTGGCGCCCGTCTACGGCCAGCCGCTGCCGGTGCCAGCCCTGTTTACCGACACGCTGGAGAAGCAGCGCAACGTGGCGGTGTATGCGCAGGACACGCTGCGCCTCGGCCAGCACTGGCGCGTGGTGGCCGGCTTGCGGCACGACCGGCACGAGCAGACCCTGGCCAACCGGCGCAACGGCACGGTTGCGCGCCAGGAGCCGAACGCCACTTCCCCGCGCATCGGCGCCAGCTACCTCGCCACGCCGGCGTGGACGCTGTTTGCCAACTGGGGCAGCTCCTTCCGTCCCAACACGGGCAGCGACGCCAGCGGCTCCGCCTTCGCGCCCGAGCGCGGCAAGGCCAGCGAGGCGGGCCTGAAATGGGAGCAGGCAGGCGGCCGGCTCGGCGCCACCTTGGCCCTGTTCGACATCCGCAAACGCAATGCCCTCACCACCGATCCGCAGCAACCCGCCTATTCCGTGGCGGCTGGCGAGGTGCGCAGCCGGGGACTGGACTTCGACCTGGCCGGGCAACTGGGCCGCGCCTGGCGCGCCAATGCCAGCCTGTCCCTGATCGACGCCCAGGTGGTGCGCGACAACACGCTGGAAACGGGAGGCCGTTTGCTCAACGTGCCGCGCGTGAACGGCAGCCTGATGCTGATGTACGAAGGCGCGCTGGCCAACGGCGCCCGCTTCGGCGTCGGCGGCGGCGTGACGCACACGGGCCGCCGCCTGGGCGAAGCACGCACCCAGGCCCAGGCCAGCAGCGGTGCAGCGCCGTTCGATCTGCCGGCCTATACGGTGGCGCGCCTGGTCGCGCACTGGCACATCGCCCGCGGCCTGCGGCTGTCGCTCGATATCGACAACCTGTTCGACAAGACCTACTACACCAGTTCCTACCAGCGCACCTGGGTCGCGCCCGGAACGCCGCGTGCTGTCTCGCTGGGGCTGCAGGCTTCCTACTGATTGAAAGGAGAACACAGATGACCAAGATTGCACTTGAAGCGGTGGGCCTGACGGTCCGCTATGGCACGGCCAGCGTGCTTGACTGCCTCGACTTGCAGGTACGCCAGGGCGAGATCTACGCCCTGTTGGGCGGCAACGGCGCCGGCAAATCCACCACGCTGAACGCCTTCCTCGGCTTCGCCCGCCCGGCGGAGGGTTATGCCCGCGTGTGCGGCATCGATCCCGCGTTCGATCCGCTGGCGGCGCGCGCCAGCCTGGCCTATGTACCGGAGAACGTCGCCTTGTACGAACACCTGTCGGCACGCGAGAACCTCGATTACCTGCTGCGCATGGGCGGCGCCGACGCCGCGCCCGCCATCATCGAGGCGGCGCTGGACGACGTCGGCCTGGACCCGGCGGCCTGGGACCGTCGTCTCGGCGGCTACTCCAAAGGCATGCGCCAGAAGGTTGCCATTGCATTGGCGGCGGCGCGCCTGGTGCCGGTACTGCTGCTGGACGAGCCGACGTCCGGCCTGGACCCGCATGCCACCAGCGAATTCAATGCCCTGCTGCTCAAGCTGCGCGAGCACGGCGTCACGGTGTTCATGGTGACGCACGACCTGCTAGGCGCTGCCGAAGTGGCAGACCGCATCGGCTTCCTGGACCGGGGCCGCATCGCCCATGAACTGGCCGCGCACGGGCCGCAGCGCTTCGATGTCCAGCAGTTGTTCCAGCGCTATGCCGATGCACGGAGGGCGGCATGAGGCCCGCGTTTGCCGCCACCGCTTGGCGCGTGGCATTGGAGGAATGGCGCGCCCTGCGGCGCAGCAGGGTCGCCGTTGCTGCGGCGGGCCTGCTGCTGGTGCTGACGCTGGCGGCCATCATGGTCAGCCTGGAACGCGCCCACAGTGTGGAAGCGCAGCGTGCCCGCCTGCAGCAGCAGGCCGACGAGCAGTGGAACAGCCAGCCGGACCGTCATCCGCACCGGGTGGTGCATTACGGGCACTACGTGTTCCGCCCGCTGACCGCCCTCGCCTTCTTCGACTTCGGCGTGGCGCCTTTCACCGGCAGCACGCTGTACCTGGAAGGGCACCGCCAGAACAGCGCCAACTTCAGCGACGCCGGCCAGTCTTCGCTGTTGCTGCGCTTCGGGCAATTGACGCCGGCCTTCGTGCTGCAGGTGCTGGCCCCTTTACTGCTGGTGTTCCTGGCGTTCGGCGCCCTGGCGCGCGAGCGCGAACGCGATCAACTGCGGCTGATGCTGGCGCATGGCGTCGGCGGCGGCGCGCTGGTGACGGGCAAGCTGGCGGCGCACGGCGCGTTGGCCCTCATGCTGGCGGCGCCGGCGCTGGCAGCCCTGCTGTTGATCGCTGCGGCCGATCCGCTGCTGGTGGCGCCGGCCGGCTGGCTGGCGCTGGGCTACGCCGCCTACCTGCTATCGTGGTCGGCTGCTGCGGTCTTGCTTTCCGCCCTGGCGCGGCGGGCGCGCGATGCGCTGCTCTTGCTGGTTGGCGCCTGGGCCCTGATGGCGGTGCTGCTGCCGCGCATGCTGCCCGACCTGGCTTCCAGCATGGTGCCGCGCCCTACCCGCATCGAAATGGAAGCGGCCGTCCACGCCGAACTGGCGCGCATCGGCGACAGCCATAACCCGGACGATCCCTACTTCCGCAGTTTCCGCGACAGCGTGCTGAAACGGTATGGCGTCAGCAAGGTCGAGGACCTGCCCGTCAACTACAAGGGGCTGGTGATCGAAGAAGGCGAGCGCCTGACCAGCGAGCTGTTTTTATCCAGCATGCAGCGCGACTTCGCACGCCAGGCCGCGCAAGGCAGCGTGCTGGATACGGCGGCGCTGGCGGTGCCGCTGCTGGCCCTGCGCAGCATGTCGGCGGCGCTGGCGGATACCGACCGGGCGGCGCATGAGCGCTTCCTTCTGGCCGGCGAGGACTATCGCTATCGCCTGATCCAGGCGCTGAACCGGCTGCACGCCGAAAAAGTGAAGTATCACGACGACCGCGCCCAGCGCATTTCGGCTGACTACTGGCGCGCACTGCCGCGCTACCGCCATCCCCCCTCGCCGCTGGAACGCACAGTCGCGCAGCGCGTATGGCCGGCGCTGGCCATCCTCGCCGGCTGGCTGGGGGCCGCCGCATTGCTGGCCGCCTGGGTCGCGCGCCGCCTGGAAAGGAATATCTGAATGAAGAACTGGAAATTTGAACTTCTGCTGTTGCTACGCTCGCGGCCTGCGGCTGCGGCGCTCGTGGTGCTGGCGCTCTTGTCCGCACTGTCGGTCTGGAACGGCATGCAGGCGATGGGCGCTCAGCGCGTCGCGCTGGAGCGGATCGCCGCCGTCCATGCCGCCGACCTTGCAGAACGGGCAGAACGCCAGCCTGCCGACGGCGATGCCGGGCTCACGGCCTACTACACGCCTCACCTGACCTTCGACCCGGCGTCACCGTTGGCCTTTGCCGCCATCGGGCAGCGCGACGTCCAGCCCTATGCGCTGCAGGTGCGCGCCCTTGGGCTGCAAGCGCAGCTCTATGAATCGGAAGCGATCAATCCCGAGCTGGCTGCGCCGGGACGATTCGACTTCGCCTTTGTGCTGGTCTACCTGGCGCCGCTGTTCATCATCGCCCTGATGCACGACATGGTCAGCGGCGAGCGCGAGGCCGGGCGCTTGCGCTTGCTGTCCTCCCTGCCCGGCAAGCCCGGCGCGCTGTGGCGGCGCCGCGTGCTGCTGCGCCTTGCCCTGCTTGCCGCGGCCCTGCTTGTGCCTTTGCTTGCCGGTGCGCTGCTGTCCGACGCCGCACCGGGTGAAACGGCCCTGATGGCGGGTGCTGCGCTGCTCTACCTTGTTTTCTGGTGCGGCGTGGCCGCCTGGGGCGCGACTGTGGCGCGTAACGCAGCAGCGGGCGCCGCGTTGCTGCTGGCCGCCTTCGTGCTGCTCGCATTGGTGCTGCCGACGGCAGTCAACGCCGCGCTGGAGCGGGCCATCCCGGTAGCGCAAGGCGCGGAACTGGCCCTGGCGCAGCGCCAGGCGGTGCATGCGGCATGGGACAAACCGAAGGAGGAGACGATGCAGCGCTTCTTCCGCACCCATCCTGAGTGGAAAAACACGGCGCCGCTGCCTGAAGGCTTCCATTGGAAGTGGTATTACGCCATGCACCAGGCCGGGGATGACATGGTTGCTGGGCAGGCAGCCCAGTACCGCAACGCACTGTGGTCGCGTGAAGAGTGGACGCGCAACGCGGCAATATTTCTGGCGGGAGTGAATGTGCAGGTGCTGCTGCATCGGCTGGCGGGAACCGATATGCAGGCCCGCATGGCCTACCAGGATCGCGTGGCCGCCTACCATGAGCGGGTGCGACGCCACTTCTATCCTTACGTATTTGACGAGAAGCCGTTCGGCGCGGCGGACTTTACACGGTTGCCAGTGTTTGTCCCGGCGCCGGGCGCCGGCTTTCCGCCTGCCCTGCTGGCCTGCGCGCTGGCCCTGCTGGCGGGCGCCGCGCTGGCGCTCGGGCTGCGCAGCACAGCTCGTGTCACACTTGGGGTGTGACCCCATGGTGTGACACGGGCTCGGCTGATTAGAGCTTGATGAAGTTCTCGCGGTAGTACTTGAGCTCTTCGATCGATTCGATGATGTCGGCCAGGGCGGTGTGCTTCTGGGCTTTCTTGAAGCCGGCGACCATTTCCGGTTTCCAGCGGCGGCCCAGCTCCTTCAGGGTCGACACGTCGATATTGCGGTAGTGGAAGAAGGCCTCCAGCTTGGGCATGTACTTGACCATGAAGCGGCGGTCCTGGCCGATGGTGTTGCCGCACATCGGGGATTTGCCGTTCGGGACCCATTGGCGCATGAAGGCGATGAATTCGGCTTCGGCCTGGGCTTCGGTCACGGTCGACGCTTTCACGCGGTCGATCAGGCCGGAGCGGCCGTGGGTGCCTTTGTTCCAGGCGTCCATCTTGTCCAGCGTTTCGTCCGACTGGTGGATCGCCAGCACCGGGCCTTCGGCCAGCACCTTCAGGTGCATGTCGGTGACCACCATTGCCACTTCGATAATGCGGTCGGTCTCAGGCTCCAAGCCGGTCATCTCCATGTCGACCCACACCAGGTTCATTTCATTCGGGCGCTGCGGGGTGACCGGGGTTGCTGGGGTGTCGTTCGCTTGTGACATAATTCTCTCTAAGACAATATAGGGCAGGTTAATCCGCCATTTTCTCACAGGCACAGAATGTATTCACACGCGTTTTCGTATTTGTTCATTGCATTTTTAACATCAACTCTGGTGGTGCGATTCTGGCTCGCTTCGCGCCACATCCGCCATGTGCTGCAAAACCGCGCCGCCGTGCCAGCCGATTTCGCGGAAAAAATCCCGCTCGCGGCCCACCAGAAAGCCGCCGACTACACCATCGAGCGCACCAGGCTGGGACTGCTGAACATGATGCTGTCCAGCATCATGCTGATCTGCCTTACCTTGCTGGGCGGCCTGCAATGGCTCTCGGCCACCTTGTTCAATGCCACCGGCGGCGGCATGGCTTACCAGCTTGGCCTGATCGTTGCCGTCTGCGTCATCTCAGGCCTGGTCGACCTGCCGCTCGACTACTACCGCCAGTTCAAGCTGGAGGAACGCTTCGGCTTCAACAAGATGAGCAAGCGCCTGTTCTTCATCGACCTGCTCAAGGGTGTCGGCGTCGCTGGCGTGATCGGCTTGCCGCTGGTGTGGGTCATCCTGGTGCTGATGGAAAAATCGGGCAGCCTGTGGTGGCTGTACGCCTGGTTCGTGTGGTGCGGCTTCCAGCTGCTGGTGATGGCGCTCTATCCGAACCTGATCGCTCCGCTGTTCAACAAGTTCACGCCGCTGGCCGACGAATCGCTGAAGCAGCGCATCGAGGGCTTGATGGCGCGCGTCGGCTTTGCCTCCAAGGGCCTGTTCGTGATGGACGGGTCCAAGCGCAGCGCGCATGGCAATGCTTACTTCTCCGGCTTCGGCGCGGCCAAGCGCATCGTGTTCTACGACACCCTGGTGTCCAGCCTGTCGCCTCAGGAAGTCGAGGCGGTGCTGGCGCACGAGCTGGGCCACTTCAAGCTGAAACACATCATCAAGCGCATCGTGGTGATGTTCGGCTTGTCATTGGGTTTCCTCGCACTGCTTGGCTACCTGAAAGGCCAGCTCTGGTTCTACACCGGCCTGGGCGTGAATCCGATCATCGTGCCCGGCCAGTCCAACGACGCACTGGCACTGCTGCTGTTCATGCTGGTGCTGCCGGTATTTACCTTCCTGTTTGGCCCGCTGACTTCGCTCAGCTCGCGCAAGCACGAGTTCGAGGCCGATGCTTTCGCCGCCAGGCATACCGATGCGCGCGACCTGGTGTCGGCCCTGGTCAAGATGTACGAGGACAATGCGTCAACCCTGACGCCTGACCCGCTGCATTCGGCCTTCTACGATTCGCACCCGCCCGCCAGCGTGCGGATTCGTCAACTCAACCTGGCGGCATCTCAATGACAGCGAATATCCACACCGCGGCCGATTTGCGCGCGCTGCGCTGCAGCCACCAGACGCAGGCCCTGGACGCCCCTGAGGCGCTGCGCCTGGTCCAGTTGTTGGATGGCTGGAGCATGGCCAGCGGCAAGCTGGTGAACACTTTCGGCTTCAACAACTACTACGAGACGATGGCTTTCGTGAATGCGCTGGCCTATATTTCCCACCGCGAAGATCATCACCCCGAAATGGTGGTGGGCTACAAGACCTGCCAGGTGCGCTACGACACGCACTCGGTCAACGGCTTGTCGATCAACGATTTCATTTGCGCCGCCAAGGCCGATGCACTGGGCCAGGCATGAGCAAGGGGACCAAACGCACCGGCACCATCATCGCAGCCCACGGCCGCCACTACCTGGCCGAAGCGGACGGCCAGCGCCTGCAGTGCGTCACGCGCGGCAAGAAGACCAATGTGGCGGTCGGCGACATCGTTGACCTGACCCTGACTTCGCCCGACCAGGCGGTGATCGACAAGATCCAGGAGCGCAAGACGCTGCTGTACCGCTCCGACCAGTACAAGTCCAAGCTGCTGGCCGCCAATGTCGACCAACTGTTCATCGTGGTCGCAACGGAACCAAGCTTCTCGGACGACCTGGTGTCGCGCGCCCTGGTGGCTGCGGAGGCGGCCGGCATTCACGTGCGCCTGCTGCTGAACAAGGTTGACGTGACCGACATGCTGGAACACGCGCGCAAGCGCCTGCAGGTCTATTCGGCGATGGGCTACGAAGTGATCGAAGTCTCGGCCACCGGCCAGCCCGAGCAGACTGGCGCAACGCTGGCGCCGCTGCTGCAAGGTCATTCCTCGATTCTGATCGGCCAGTCAGGCATGGGCAAGTCTTCGCTGATCAACATCCTGGTGCCGGACGCCGATATCGCCACGCGAGAAATCAGCGAGGCGCTCGACACCGGCAAGCACACCACCACCTTCACCCGCCTGTACCATGTGGGCCCGGATTCAAGCGTGATCGATTCGCCTGGCTTCCAGGAGTTCGGGCTTTACCACCTGAGCGAAGGCATGCTGGAACGGGCCTTCCGCGATTTCCAGCCCTATCTCGGCGGCTGCCGGTTCTATAACTGCCGCCACCTGAGCGAGCCGCAATGCGCGGTGCTGGAGGCCGTCAACGAAGGCAAGATCGCGAAAATGCGGCATACGCTGTACGGCCAGTTGTTGCACGAGTCCTCGCAGACGCTCTATTGACGGGACGCCAATGCAGCTTCTGTTTGCCGATGACGATGCCGTTGCGCACTGGGAGCTCGAATTGCTGCCCTTGCGCGGCATTGCGCGGCTTCCGGTGCTGCTCCCCTTGGCCTGGCATTTGCGCCAGCGCGACGGCAAGCGCGCGCAGGAACTGGCGCGCGAAGCAGCCGCCCTGCTGCCCCTGGCTCACCTGCCGGGCCATGCACGCGCTTCGCTCGAAGCGCGACTGCACCTGGTCGACGGCGAAATCCGCTGGCTGCTTGGCGAGCTCGATGCCGCCGCCAGCCTCGCTTCGCGCGCGCTGGAGGTGTTCGAAGCACAAAACGACAATATCGGCCGGGCCGACGCCCATTGGCTGAAGGCCTGGATCTCGGTCGACCGCGGCAACCATGGCCAGCGCGATGCTGAACTGGAAGCCTGTTCCAACGCAGCCCATGCGGCGCCCGACGAGCAGCGCGCCACCATTGCGGATGCTGTGCAGGCGCGTTGGGCGGCATTGCGCGACCTGCACGCCGCGACAGAGCGCTGGGGCGAGCGTTTCAACATGTCGGTGGAAGCGCCGCCCAGCATCGAATGCTGGATCAACGACTTTTTCGCCATCGCGGCCAGCCAGGCCGGCGATATCGGCAATTCGGCCAGCTTCTACATCCGCAGCTATGAAGCCGCGCTGCAAACGGGGCAGATTCGCGCAGCCGCCACGGCCGCCATCAATATCGCGGAGAAATTCTCGCAACTGAACGACCACCACTCCGGCCTGGAGTGGATGCAGCGCGCCATGGACCTGGCCAAACCTACCGGTTGGCCGCGCAGCATCGGCTCCTGCCTGGTGCACACGGCCGACATCGTGCGCCGCCTTGGCCGCCTTGGCGCGGCGGAAGAGCTGCTGCGCGAGGCGCTGGTAATCCTGGCGCCGCAAGCGAACGGCCGCACCTACGCCATCGCCTTGCAGCACTTGGGCGAACTGTGCCTGGACAAGAAGGATTACGGCGAAGCGCTGGATGCTTTCCAGCGGCTGTCTGAGCGCGCGGAAGCCTTGCAGCAGGGCGACTTCAAGATCGTAGCGCTGCGCGGCCAGGCCCATGCCCTGTGCTTCCTCAATCGTTCGCTGGAAGCACTGGACATGGCGCTGATGGCGGTGGAACGCGCATCGCGCCACCATAATGCCTTCCACCACGTGGCGGCACTGCGGGTGCTGGCCCTGATCCACGGCCAGCTCCAGCTGTCCGCGCCGCCCGGCATGCAGGCGCCCAACGCCCGACTGCATTACCTGCACCAGGCCCTGGAAGCGGCACAGACCATCAAAGGCTACACAGTGCCGGGCGACCTGTATGACGCACTGGGCGCCGAGTACGCGCGCCTGGGCGATTTCGGCCGTGCTTACGAAATGGCGACCGCCGCCAGCGCCGCGCGCGAAAAGACCCACACGCTGGACGCCACCAGCCGCGCCATCGCCATGCAGGTGCACCACCAGACGGAACAGGCGCGTGCGGAAGGCCTGCATCATCGCGAACTGGCAATGTCCGAAGCGCGCCGCGCCGAAGTGCTGCAGCAAACCACCAAGCTGCTGGAGCGGCTATCGGCCATCGGTCAGGAAATCACCACCCACCTCGACGCCGGCGCCGTATTCCAGGCCCTGGACCGCCACACCCACGCCCTGCTGTCGGCCAATACCTTCGCGGTCTACCTGGTCGATCCGGCCGGCCGCCAGCTGGAACGTGCCTTCGGCGTGGAAGCCGGCCAGGCCCTGCCCCGCAACGCAATCCCGCTCGACCACCCCACCGCCTACACCGCGCAATGCCTGCGCGAGCGGCGCGAGGTGTACATCGACCAGATCCCGCCCGAGCGCGACAGCACGGTCACGCCCGGCACGGCAGCCAGCCGCAGCGCCCTGTACGTGCCGTTGCTGGTGGGCGAGCGGGCGCTGGGCGTAATGACGGCGCAAGCCATGCATGCCAATGCCTATGGCGAACGGGAACGGCTGATTTTCCGCACCCTGTGCGCCTACGGCGCCATCGCGCTCGACAACGCCCTTGCCTACCGGCAGCTGCAGGAAGCCCAGTCGCAGCTGGTGTCGCAGCAAAAGCTGGCGGCGCTGGGCGCGCTGATGGCAGGCGTGGCGCATGAACTGAATACGCCGATCGGCAACAGCCTGCTGATTGCCAGCACGCTGGAACAGAAAACCACCGAACTGGAAGAAGTGGTCAATGGCCGGGGGCTGCGCAAATCCGAGCTGCTGGCCTACATCGACGACGCGCGCAAGGCTTCCACCCTGGTCATGCGCGGCCTGCACAGCGCGGCCGACCTGGTGTCAAGCTTCAAGCAGGTGGCGGTGGACCGCACCACCGAGCAGCGGCGCATTTTCAACCTGCAGCAGGTGACGCATGAAGTGGTGGCGACAGTGATGAACCGCATCCGCAAGGAAGGCCACACGATCGCATTCGAGGTGCCGGAGCTGATCATGCTGGACAGCTATCCCGGCCCCTTCGGCCAGGTCATCACGAACCTGATCAACAACGCCTTGCTGCATGCCTTCGACGGCCGCGAAGGGGGCCAGCTGCACCTGCTGGCGACCACGCCGATGGAAGGCCGCGTGCTAATATCGTTCAGTGACGACGGCAGCGGCATCGCGCCGGAGAACCAGACGCGCATCTTCGACCCGTTTTTCACCACCAAACTGGGACAGGGCGGCTCGGGGCTGGGGTTATCAATCAGTTACAACATCGTCACTTCCCTGCTGGGCGGCCAGATCGCCGTCGACAGCAGCAGCGCAGGCACCACCTTCACGCTGGACCTGCCGATATCGGCGCCGAGGCATGACCCCGAACGCCCGGCCACGATTTATTGAAATGCCCGTATAATCTTTAGTCCACCGCAGCAAAACTTTGCAAAGATGTCTATACCACCTAAAAGCATCAAGCACTATCTCCAGTTCAAGGACCTGACCCTGGAGGAGTACGAATATGTGATCGCCCGCGCAGCGGAAATCAAGCGCAAATTCAAGGCCTACGAGATTTACCACCCGCTGATCGACCGCACCCTGGTCATGGTGTTCGACAAGAATTCGACCCGTACCCGCCTGTCTTTCGAGGCCGGCATGCACCAGCTGGGCGGCGCAGCGATCTACCTGAATACCCGCGATTCCCAGCTGGGCCGCGGCGAGCCGGTGGAAGACGCGGGCCAGGTCATGTCCCGCATGTGCGACATCATCATGGTGCGCACCTTCGGCCAGGACATCATCGAACGTTTCGCAGCGCATTCGCGCGTGCCGGTGATTAACGGCCTGACCAACGAACATCATCCATGCCAGGTATTTGCCGACATCTTCACCTATATCGAGCATCGCGGCTCGATCAAGGGCAAGGTCGTGGCCTGGGTGGGCGACGCCAACAACATGCTCTACTCCTGGCTGCAGGCGGCCGAAGTGTTCGGCTTCCACGTCAATGTCTCCACGCCGCACGGCTACGACATGGACATGTCGCTGGTATCGACCGACCGCTACACCTTCTTCGCCAACCCGTCCGACGCCTGCGAAGGCGCAGACCTGGTCAACACCGACGTCTGGACCTCGATGGGCTACGAAGAAGAAAACGCCGCCCGCCTGAAGGCCTTCGACGGCTGGATCGTCGATGCCGCCAAGATGTCCCGCGCCAAGCCGGACGCCCTGTTCATGCACTGCCTGCCGGCCCACCGCGGCGAGGAAGTCTCCGCCGACGTCATTGACGGCCCGCAATCCGTGGTGTGGGACGAAGCCGAGAACCGCCTGCACGTACAGAAGGCCCTGATCGAATATTTGCTGCTGGGCAAGATTGCTCAATAAATGGGGACGTACCCCATTTTTCAGGCAACACCAACCAATATCAACTGACTGAGAAAATCATGAGCGACGTAAAGAAAGTAGTCCTCGCCTACTCCGGCGGCCTGGACACCTCCGTGATCCTGAAATGGCTGCAGGACAACTACAACTGCGAAATCGTGACCTTCACCGCCGACCTGGGCCAGGGTGAAGAGCTGGAGCCGGCACGCGCCAAGGCGCTGAAGTTCGGCATCAAGCCTGAAAACATCTTCATCGACGACGTGCGCGAAGAGTTCGTGCGCGATTTCGTCTTCCCAATGTTCCGCGCCAACACCGTGTACGAAGGCGAGTACCTGCTGGGCACCTCGATCGCGCGTCCGCTGATCGCCAAGCGCCTGATCGAGATCGCCAACCAGACCGGCGCCGACGCCATCTCGCACGGCGCCACCGGCAAGGGCAACGACCAGGTCCGTTTCGAACTGGGCGCCTACGCACTGAAGCCAGGCGTGCGCGTGATCGCGCCATGGCGCGAGTGGGACCTGCTGTCGCGCGAAAAGCTGCTGAAATACGCGGAAGATGCCGGCATCGAAATCGACATGAAGCACAAGAACGGCGGCGCGCCCTACTCGATGGACGCCAACCTGCTGCACATCTCCTTCGAAGGCCGCCACCTGGAAAACCCGAGCGCCGAAGCCGAAGAATCGATGTGGCGCTGGACCGTCAGCCCGGAGGCTGCACCGGACCAGCCGGAATACCTGGACATCGAGTTCGAAAAAGGCGACATCGTCGCCCTGAACGGCAAGCGCATGTCCCCTGCCACCGTGCTGACTGAGCTGAACCGCCTGGGCGGCAAGCACGGCATCGGCCGCCTGGACCTGGTGGAAAACCGCTACGTCGGCATGAAATCGCGCGGCTGCTACGAAACCCCTGGCGGCACCATCATGCTGAAGGCGCACCGCGCCATCGAGTCGATCACCCTGGACCGCGAAGTGGCCCACCTAAAAGACGACCTGATGCCGCGCTACGCCTCGCTGATTTACAACGGCTACTGGTGGGCGCCGGAGCGCGTCGCGCTGCAAACCCTGATCGACCACACCCAGGCCACCGTGAACGGCTGGGTGCGCGTCAAGCTGTACAAGGGGAATGTGATCGTCGTCGCGCGCGATTCGAAGACCGACTCGCTGTTCGACCAGACCATCGCCACCTTCGACGAAGACGGCGGCGCCTACAACCAGGCCGACGCCGGCGGCTTCATCAAGCTGAACGCGCTGCGCATGCGCATCGCCGCCAACGCAAGGAACAAGCGCGGCCAGTAAGCTGCCTCCGCTCCTCTAAGACGGGCCGCTTTGCGCGGCCCGTTTTTTTTGCTACATTGCCTTGGAAGAAAGCCCCCCGTCCCCGGAGACCCGCGCATGAACAATCTGAGCATCAAGAACAAACTGTATATCGGCTTCGGCAGCATCGTGGCAATCATCTTGCTACTGTTGATCACGGCCTATAACAACTTCGCCAGCTTGACCGATGCCAACAGGTGGGACCGGCACACGATGGAGGTGCTGCTTCAGCTCGACCGCATCAACAGCGTGTCCCTGCAAATCCAGGTCGACACGCGCGGTTATATCCTGACCGGCAGCGAAGCCCTGATCGGCAGCGAGCGCGAAAACGCGGAACAACTCAAGCAGCATATCGCCAAAGCAGTCCAGCTGACGGCAGACAATCCGCAACAGAACGAGCGACTGAAGCGCGCCCAGGCCTTGCTCACGACTTGGGCCGACGTCAATATCCGTCGCCAGATCGACAAGCGCCGCGCACTCGGCGACACCAAGGGCGCGGCCGAAATCCTCGGGCAGTCGTCGGAGCTGAAGGAAGCCGGCGCCATCGTCGGCAGCGCGCGCGAACTGCTGGACCAGGCGGCTGAAGAGGAGCGCCGCTTGCTGGCCGAGCGCAGCGCCAAAGCGGTCGACCTGCACTCGAACCAGACCAACCTGCTGCTGGGCGGCGGCGCGGCGGTCTTCGTGCTGTCCCTGCTGATCGCCTATGCGCTGGGGCGCGCCATCCTGGGCCCGCTGGCCAACCTGACCGCTGGGCTAGCCCGCTTGGGCGGCGGCGACCTGGCCGCCCGAACCGTGGTGACGTCGGGCGACGAGCTGGGGAAAGTCAGCGAAGACTTCAACAAGATGGCGCAGCAACTGCAGGACGCAACGTTGCGCGAGCAGGCGCAGACCAATGAGCTGCGCGCGAAAGTCGATTCCCTGCTTGGCGTTGTGGCGCGCGCTGCCGGCGGCGACATGACAGGCAAGATCTCCGTGGGCGGCGATGACGCCATCGGCCAGCTGGGCGATGGCTTGCAGCGCATGTTCGACAACCTGCGCCAGTTGCTGAACAATGTGCAGAAGGCGGGCATCCAGGTCACCACCTCGGCCACCGAGATTGCCGCTTCGGCCAAGCAGCAGGAAGCCACCGGTGTCGAGCAGGCACAGACTTCGGTGGAGGTGCTCAGCACCACCAAGGAGATTTCATCGAATACCTCGCAACTGCTGAAGACCATGGAAGATGCGACCGCGGTGGCCGACTACACCACTAGCGCCACCTCCGAGGCCCAGGGCAACCTGCGCCGCATGGACCAGACCATGCAGAATATGGTCAATGCAACCGATTCGATCAATGCCAAGCTGGCTGCGCTGTCGGAAAAGGCGTCCAACATCAACTCCGTGCTGACCACCATTACCAAGGTGGCCGACCAGACCAACATCCTGTCGCTGAATGCCGCCATCGAAGCCGAGAAGGCCGGCGAAGCGGGCCGCGGCTTCTCGGTGGTGGCGACTGAGATCCGCCGCCTGGCCGACCAGACTTCGGTCTCGACCTGGGATATCGAGCAAATGCTGAAGGAAATGCAGTCGGCGGTTTCCGCCAGCGTGATGGGCATGGACAAGTTCTCGGAAGAGATCCGCCGCAGCGTGGGCGAGGTGCGCCAGGTGACCGACCAGTTGTCGGGCGTGATGGACCAGGTGCAGAAACTGGCCCCGCAATTCGACGCGGTGCTGCAAGGCATGCAGGCGCAGGCAGTGGGCGCGCAGCAGATCACCGAAACCATGATGCAGCTAAACGACGCCACCCAGCAGACCGTCGAATCGCTGAAGGCGACCAGCGAGGCCGTGCACCAGCTGCAGTACGCGGCCGGCGACCTGCAGTCGAGCGTCTCCACTTTCGCCGTGAACGCATGAAAGTATTAGTCTTCCACATTGGCGCCGACCGCTACGGTCTTCCGTTGCGGCAGGTGCAGCGCGTGTTGCCCCTGCTGGAACTGAAGGGCATCCCGCTGGCGCCGGACAGTGTGGCGGGCTTGCTGAACCTGCATGGCGCGCCGATGCCGGTGATCGACCTGTCGCGCATCAGCGGCAGGGCGCCGTCGCGGCAACACTACGACACGCGCATCGTGGTGACCGATTACACGGCGCCCGATGGCACAGTGCACGCGCTGGGATTGATGGCCGAACGGGTGGAGGGCGTGCAGGACGTCGCGCCGCAAGGCCTGGCGCCAAGCGGGGTGCAGGCGGCGCCGTTCCTGGGCCGGGTCGCAGGCGATGCGCAAGGCATGGTGCAGCTGGTCGAGGTCAATGACCTGCTGCCGGCCGAGTTGCGGGCGCGCCTGTTCCCGGCGGAGGTGGCGACGGAATGAATGTACTCTCCACATTGCGCCGCCTGACCGGTATGAACCTGGCCCGCGACACGGTCGAACTGGCGGTCAAGCGGCGCATGGAGGCGACCCGCGCAACGGAGCGCAAGGCTTACGTCGACGGGCTGGATGAAGCGGAACTGCGCGAGCTGGTGGAGCTGGTGGTGGTGCCGGAGTCGTGGCTGTTCCGCGATCCGCAAGCTTTCGCCGCGGCGGTCGCGTTTGTGCGCCAGAGGCTGGCCGATGGGTCCAGGCTCGTGCGCATCCTGTCGGTACCCTGCGCCGGTGGCGAAGAGCCTTATTCGATGGCGATGGCGCTGTTCGATGCCGGCGTGAAGCCGCAAGCGTTCATGATCGATGCCGTGGACATCAGCGCTGCCTGCATCATGCGCGCCGAGGCCGGGGTATTTGGACGCAATGCGTTCCGTGGACGGGAAATGTCGTTCCGCGACCGCTATTTCACCTGGTCCGGCGACGACGAACTGTATCGCATCAATGACGCGCTGCGGGCGCGCATCCGGTTCGGCCAGGGCAGCATCCTGGAAGGCGAGCTTGGAACGGCGCGCCAGTATGACGTGATCTTTTGCCGCAACCTGCTGATCTATTTCGACGAGCCAACCACCGCTGCTGCCATTGCACGGTTGTCTGAATACCTGGCCAGAGACGGCATGATCCTGGCCGGATACGCAGAAGTGCCATCCTTCGTGCGTCACGGCTTTTCGCCGCTGCCGCACCGTCAGGCATTCGCCCTGCGCAAGGACATCAAACGCTCCGGGGCACCGGCCCGGGCTGCCCTGCCTGCCGGCACGCCTTTGCCGTCCGGCGCCGGCCTCGCGCATCCCGCCGCCATCGCGCCGGAGCGAGCCACCGCATCCGCTGCGCCGGCCCCGGCAAGCCTTCCGGCACGCGGCAGCCGCCCTGCCCCGGTAGCGCCGCACCCGCCCCGTGCCAACCGCGCCAACGCCAGCGCAACGTCCCGTCCGGTCGCTGCCGGCGACGAATCCCTGCTCGCGCACGCGCGCAAGCTGGCCGACGCCGGCAAACTGCTGGAAGCCGATGCCGCCTGCCGTGAATTCCTTGCCCAGCTGCCCGAGTCGGCCGAAGCGTATTTCATCCTCGGCCTGCTGGCTGAATCCGCCGGCAAGCCGCCTGATGCCGAAGCACACCTGAAGCGCTGCCTCTACCTGCAACCGGACCACTACGAAGCCCTGTGCCACCTGGCCCTGCTGCAGGAACAAGGCGGCAACGGCCGCGCCGCCGCTACGTTGAAGGCCCGTGCCGCGCGCGCTTTCCAGCGCCAGCAGCCACAGTGATAGCAGACCAAGACAATGACTGATCAAATCCAAGACCTGGACGCCTGCTGGAACCGTATCGGCGTCGCCGGCGACCATAGCTGCGAGATCCTCGACAAGGCTGTCCACTGCCGCAATTGCGACGTGTATGCCGGCGCCGCATTGCGCAACCTGCAGCGGCCCGTCGATCCTGGCTACTTGCGCGAATGGGCCGAGCACTTCCGCGCACCGCAAGACGAGGGCGCGCGCCACGACAGCTCCTGCGTCGCCTTCCGCATTGGCCGCGAGTGGCTCTCCCTGCCGACCAATATGTTCCAGCAGATTGCGCCAAAAGCCATTCCGCATCGCCTGCCGCACCGCAATGCACGCGGGCTGCGCGGCGTCGTCAACGCTGGCGGCAAGCTGTATCCCTGCATTTCGCTGGCCGAACTGCTGGGCATCGACGAAGCCGGCGGCGAGGCAACCGGCGGCCGCCATGTTTTCGCCCGCATGCTGCTGGTGCAGTGGGATGGCCAGTCCTACGCCCTGCCGGTGGCGGAACTGCACGGCATCATTCGCTATGCAGCCAGCGAGCTGAAGCCACCTGCCGCCACCATCAACAAGGGCATTGAGCGTTACCTGGCCGGGGTGCTGCCGCACCAGGACATGCAGGTGGGCTGCCTGGACGACAGCCTGCTCGGCCACCAGCTAGCGAGGACCTTGCGATGACCGACAAGAAGGATGACCTGAGCCAGTTCTCCATGCTGGACCTGTTTCGCATGGAGGCCGACAGCCAGACCCAGATCCTGACCGACGGCCTGCTGGCCTTCGAGCGCCGCAACGACCCGGCTGCCGTGGAATCGATGATGCGCGCCGCGCACTCGATCAAGGGCGCCGCCTCCATCGTTGGGCTGGAGATGATCGTGCAGTTGGCCCACGGCATGGAAGATGCATTCATCGCCGCCCAGGCAGGCAAGCTGAAACTGACTGCCAACCGGGTTGACGCCCTGCTGGCTGCGGTCGACCTGATCGTGCAGTGCTCACGCCTCAATGGCGACCTGGATGCCTGGCTGGCGGCCAATAGCGCGCAAGTCGGCAAGACCATGAACGATGTGCAGGGCATTGCCTTCCTGCCCGAGCCGGTCGAACTGCCGGCTGCCCTGCCGCCGCCCGCGCCAGCCGTCAAGGCGGCGCGGGCAGCGGAGCCGGCGCCTGAGATCCGGCCGGAGAGTCTGGTCGAGGCGGCGCAGTCCGACGGCGTAGCGGAACAGCCGGTGCCCGGCCGCTCCCTGCCGCCGATGAAAAACGCACAAAACTTCGACCGCCTGCTCGCGCTGGCGAGCGAAGCCCGCATCAACGCCCACCAGTTGCATCCCCTGATCCAGGGCATGCAGCGCTACAAGCGCAACCAGGCCGCCCTGTTCGCGGTGCTGGAAGACGTGATGGAAGCCGCATCCCGCACCAGCGACCCGGCACTGAAGGAAAAGGCCCTGCTGGCGATCCAGAAAAGCCAGCCGCTCAAGCAATTCATGCTGGAGCACATCACCGACATGGAAAACTACGAGCGCCGCCTGCTGACTGGCTCCGAAAACATGGTCGATGAAGTGCTGTCGCTGCGCATGCGGCCTTTCCGCGACGGCATCCAGCACTTCCCGCGCATGGTGCGCGACCTGGCCCGCAACCTGGGCAAGGACGTGGTGCTGCACGTGGAAGGCGAAGACACGCTGGTCGACCGCGACATCCTGCTGCGCATCGAGAGCCCGCTCAGCCACATGCTGCGCAACGCCGTCGACCACGGCATGGAAAGCGCGCAAGAAAGGCTTGCAGCCGGCAAGCCAGCCACCGGCACCATCGTGATGGAGGCGCGCCACCGCGCCGGCATGCTGAATATCGAGATCAGCGACGACGGCTGCGGCGTCGATCCGGAAAAAATACGCAGCACCGTCATCGAGCGCAAGATGGCCACCGAGCAGATGGTGGCTGCCATGTCGCAGGCAGAGCTGATGGAATTCCTGTTCCTGCCGGCCTTCAGCCTGAAGGGGGGCATTACCGAGATTTCAGGCCGCGGCGTCGGCCTGGACATCGTGCACGACACCATCCGCCAGCAGAACGGCACGGTGCGCATCGATTCCGAATTGGGCAAAGGCTTCCGCACTTCGATCACGCTGCCGCTGACGCAATCGATCGTGCGCGCCCTGGTGGTGGACGTCAAGGGCGAAGCCTATGCGGTTCCCATCGTCAAGGTGGAGCGCGTCCTCATGGTGCAGCAAAGCGCCGTGCACACGCTGGAGAACAAACAGTTCTTCGACCATGACGGCGAACATCTTGGCCTGGTGGCTGCGGCCCAGGTACTGGAGCTGGGCGATATGGAACATGCCGAGGAAATGCCCGTCGTCGTCATCGGCGGCAGCGCGCGCCGCTACGCCCTGGTAGTGGACAAGATCCGCGGCGAGGAAAGCCTGGCAGTGCAGGCGATTGACCCGATTTTCGGCAAGATGCGCGATATTTCAGCCGCCGCCCTGCTGGACGACGGCGAACCGGTATTGATCCTGGACGTACCGGACCTGTTGCTTTCCGTCGAAAAGCTGCTGGAAGAAGGCGGCCTGCATCAACTTACGCGCTCAGACCACGCCGGACGGCGTAGAATGAAACGCATCCTTGTCGTGGACGATTCGCTGACAGTGCGCGAGATGGAGCGTAAATTGCTCGTCGGGCGCGGTTTTGAAGTGGACATCGCGGTCGACGGCATCGATGGCTGGAACGTGGTGCGCAGCGGCGACTACGACCTGGTCATCACCGACGTCGACATGCCACGCATGGACGGCATTGAACTGGTCACCCTGATCAAGAAAGACCTGCACTTGCATAAGCTGCCCGTCATGATCGTCTCCTACAAGGACCGGCCGGAAGACCGTGCACGCGGCCTGGCTGCGGGGGCGGACTATTACCTGACCAAGGGCAGCTTCCATGACGAGACGCTGCTGGATGCGGTGTCCGACCTGATAGGCGACGCTTACCGATGAGGATCGCCATCGCCAACGATGTTCCGATGGCGGCTGAAGCGCTGCGGCGCGTGGTCGCCAGCACGCAGGAACACCAGGTGGCATGGATCGCCCGCACCGGTCTCGAAGCGGTGCTGAAATGCGCAACCGACCGCCCTGACCTGGTCCTGATGGACCTCAATATGCCGGAACTGGACGGGGTTGAAGCAACGCGCCGCATCATGGAGGAAAGTCCCTGCGCCATTCTGGTGGTGACGGGGCGCCCGCAGGACAACGTCAACCAGGTATTCCGCGCCCTGGGCGCCGGCGCCCTGGACGTCACGGCCACCCCGGTGCTGCAGGGGAAAGAAGGCGGTGACGCGGAGTTGCTGCACAAGATCAAGACCATGGACAAGCTGATCCGCCACAGCGGCGGCAACCAGTCCATGCCGCCGCGCCGGCACGCAACGCTGCCGCAACCGCGCGAAGCGGTGCTCGACACGCTGGTGGCGATCGGCGCCTCGACCGGCGGGCCCATGGCAGTGGCGCGCATCCTGGCCGGCTGGACCCCGCCCGCCAATTGCGCCGTCGTCGTGGTACAACACATCGACGAAAACTTTGCCGACCATTTCGCCAAATGGCTGTCGGAACAACTGGCGGTACCGGTGCGCCCAATTGAAAACCGCACGCCCCTGCAGGGTGGTATCGTCATGGTCGCCAAGAGCAATGACCACCTGGTACTGGATGAAAAACACCAACTGGGTTACGATGCCAACCCGAAGGATTATGCCTACCGGCCCTCGGTCGATGTGTTCTTCAATTGCGTGGCGCAGCACTGGAAAGGCGACGCAGTCGGCGTGCTGCTGACCGGCATGGGACGCGATGGCGCCGAGGGCATGCTGGCATTGCGCCGCGCGGGCAAGAACACCATTGCCCAGGATCAGGCCAGTTGCGCGGTATACGGCATGCCGCGCGCCGCGATCGAACTGGACGCGGCGCAAACCATCCTGCCTCTCGATAAGATCGGGCCATTCCTGCGAAGCACGATCGGAGGCAAACTGATTTAAAGGAAAGCGATGCCTGACGTACTCACCTTGAACCTGGAAACCGAGCCAAGCCTGACCCACTTCAAGGTACGCGTGCTGCTGGTTGACGACCAGTTGATCATTGCGGAAGCGGTACGGCGCATGCTGGCCGACCAGGAAGACATCGAGTTCCACTTCATCACCGATGCGCGCGAAGCGATTGCCGTCGCCAACTCGATGCAGCCTACCGTAATCCTGCAGGACCTGGTGATGCCGGAAGTGGACGGCTTTGAGCTGATCCGCCGTTTCCGCGCCGAGGAAATGCTGGCGCATGTTCCGATCATCGTGCTGTCGGCGCGCGAAGACCCCAAGCTCAAAGCACACGGCTTTGCCGTCGGCGCCAACGACTACCTGGTCAAGCTGCCCGACAAGCTGGAGCTACTGGCGCGCGTACGCCACCACTCGAATGCCCACATCCACCGCCTGCAGCGCGACCAGGCCTTCCGCTTCCTGCGCGAAAGCCAGCAAAAGCTCGCCGCCGCCAATGTGGAGCTGCAAAAGCTCGCCGCGCTCGACCCGCTGACCGGCATCTCCAATCGACGCCGTTTCGATGAAACGCTGATGCTGGAATGGCAGCGCGGCAAGCGCGACAAGACACCCTTGTCGCTGCTGATGATCGACGTCGACTATTTCAAGCAGTTCAACGACAGCTACGGCCACCCGGCAGGCGACCTGGCGCTGAAAAAGGTAGCGGCAGTCATGACCGAGAACCTGAAGCGCCCGGCCGACCTGGTCACGCGCTACGGCGGCGAAGAGTTCGCCATCATCCTGCCGGAGACCGACAATGCCGGTGCGATGAACGTGGCCCAGTCCTGCCTGCGCCAGCTGGAGAAACTGGAAATCGAAAACGCCAATGCCGCGCCTTACGGCGTGCTCACCATGTCGATCGGCGTGCGGACCGTCGTGCCCACCAAGCAATCATCGTGGAGTGAACTGGTATCGGCCGCCGACCGCGCGCTCTACGCCGCCAAGGCAGGCGGCCGCAACCGCGTCGTCAACGCAGAATGAAAGTCGGGGTCAGGTCTGGCAATCCGCCATGTTTTTCGCGATGCGAAAAACATGGCGGATTGCCAGACCTGACCCCGACTTTTAAATAAATACTGGCTCGGGTTCGAGCAATACGCCGAAGCGTGCCGAGACATCGGCCTGGATGGCTGCGGCCAGGGCTTGCACTTCGGTGCCGGTGGCGCCGCCGTTATTCACCAGCACCAGGGCCTGTTTGGGGTAGACGCCGGCGGCGCCCATCGACTTCCCTTTCCAGCCGCATTGGTCGATCAGCCAGCCCGCAGCGAGCTTTTCGCTGCCGTCCGGCTGGCGGTGGTGCACCAGCGTTGGGAATTTCTCCAGCAACTGGGCGCAGTGCTCGGCACTGACCACGGGATTCTTGAAGAAACTGCCGGCATTGCCGATTTGCGCCGGGTCGGGCAGCTTGCGGCGGCGGATCGCGATCACAGTGTCGGCTACCTGCTGCGGCGTTGGCGCCGCCAGGCCCTGCTCCGCCACGGCATTGGCCAGTTCGGCGTAGCGCAGGTTAGGCTGCCAGGCGCGCGGCAAGGCAAAGCTCACGTCGAGGATGATCAGCTCGCGTCCTTCGTGCTTGAAGATGCTGTCGCGGTAGGCGAAGCGGCAGTCGGCGCCGTCCATTACCCGCACTTTGCCGCTGGCCGGGTCGAACGCCGTCAGCGACAGGAAACAGTCCTTGGTTTCCGCCCCATACGCCCCAATATTCTGGATTGGAGCTGCGCCCACGGTACCCGGGATCAGCGAAAGGTTTTCCAGCCCGCCGACGCCCTGCGCCAGCGCCCACTGCACAAAGCCGTGCCAGGTTTCGCCGGCTGCGGCGCGGACGTGGTGGTGAGTCGCTGTGCCGGCCAGGATTTCGCGGCCTTCCAGCGCAATATGCAGCACCAGGCCCGGGAAATCGCGGGTCAGCAGCAGGTTGCTGCCGCCGCCCAGCACCAGGCGCGGCATGGCCGCCAGTTGCGGATCGGCCAGGGCGCTGCGCAACAGCTCCAGCGATGTCACGCGCAGGTAATGTTTGGCGCGTACATCAATACCAAACGTATTTAAATGCTTCAGTGGGTATTCGTGCTGGAGAAAATCAGGGAAAGGCATGGGTAGATCAAGTTTTTGCTCGATTATAGTGCAATTATGACAAAAACGACCGAGCGTTCGCTTGTTTGTCCGTTAAAATGTCGCTTCTTTTGAATCCGCCCCTTGGGCGGGTGCTTCATTGTAAAGGAAAGAATATGCCATCGTTTGACGTAGTATCCGAAGCGGACATGATCGAGGTGCGCAACGCCGTCGACCAAAGCAACAAGGAAATCTCGACCCGCTTCGACTTCAAAGGCAGCGATGCGCGCGTAGAACAAAAAGAAAACGACCTGACGGCATTCGCCGATTCGGAATTCCAGCTTGGCCAGGTGCGCGATGTGCTGACCAACAAGCTGGCCAAACGCAAGGTCGACGTGCGCTTCCTCGACGAAGGCAAGGTAGAGAAGATTGGTGGGGACAAAGTCAAGCAGGTCATCAAGGTGAAAAACGGTCTCGATTCCGAGACCGCCAAGAAGATCACCAAGGTAATCAAGGAAAGCAAGATGAAGGTCCAGGCCAGCATCCAGGGCGAGTCGGTACGTGTGAGCGGTGCCAAGCGCGACGACCTGCAGGCTGCGATGCAGCTGCTGCGCAAGGACGTGCCGGACACGCCTCTGGAGTTCAACAATTTCCGCGATTGATCGAAGGACTGTAATGAAACGTGTTGACGATTTCCGCCTCAAGTTTGGCGACAAAGAGTATGTGCCAATCATGATCGGCGGGATGGGCGTGGATATTTCCACGACCGAACTGGCGCTGGAAGCAGCGCGCCTTGGCGGCATCGGCCATATTTCCGATGCCATGGTGGAGGATGTTTCGGACCGCAAGTTCGACACCACCTTCGTCAAGGACAAGACCCGCCTGTACAAGCACAACATCAACAATATGGACAAGTCCGAGGTGCAGTTCGACCTGGGACGCCTGGCAGAAGCCCAGCGCCGCCACATCGGCGACACCATGCAGCGCAAGGAAGGCCCTGGCCTGATCTTCGTGAACTGCATGGAAAAGCTGACCATGAACGGCCCGAAGGAAACCTTGCGCACGCGCCTGAACGCGGCGCTGGACGCGGGCATCGACGGCATCACCCTGTCGGCCGGCCTGCACTTCGGCTCCTTCGCGCTGATGGCCGACCACCCGCGCTTCCGCGAAGCGAAGCTGGGCATCATCGTTTCCTCCGTGCGCGCGCTGCAGATCTTCCTGCGCAAGAACCAGAAGCTGAACCGCCTGCCCGACTACGTGATCGTGGAAGGCCCGTTGGCCGGCGGCCACCTGGGTTTCGGCCTGGAAGACTGGAAGGATTTCGACCTGCACCAGATCGTGCAAGAGATCCTGGACTACATGAAGGCGGAAAACCTGGACGTTCCAGTGATCGCCGCAGGCGGCGTGTTCACCGGCAGCGATGCGGTGTCCTTCCTGGAGATGGGGGCGGCCGGCGTGCAGGTAGCGACCCGCTTTACCGTAACCAAGGAATGCGGCCTGCCTGAAGACGTGAAGCAGGAATACTTCAAGGCCAGCGAGGAAGACATCATCGTCAACGGCGTTTCGCCGACCGGCTATCCGATGCGCATGCTGAAGAGCACCCCGGCAATCGGCGCCGGCATTCGTCCGGGCTGCGAATCCTACGGTTACCTGCTCGATGCCACCGGCAACTGCGCCTACATCAATTCGTACAACCGTGAAGTGATGGCCAACGGCGGCAGCGACAAGGGCATCAAGGTGATGGACAAGACCTGCCTGTGCACCCACATGCGCAACTTCAACTGCTGGACTTGCGGTCATTACACCTACCGCCTGAAGGACACTTCGTTCAGGAAGCCGGATGGTTCCTACCAGATCCTGACTGCGGAGCACGTGTTCAAGGACTACCAGTTCTCGACCGATAATTCTATAGCTTTACCTGAAAAAGACTTCTAATTCGCTTGCCGGGCAATGGTGCCCGACCCTGCGGGTCGGGCACCGGTTAGAGGTTCTACCCTTCCTTGTTGATGCGCACGATCAGCGCGCCCAGCACATCCTCCGCCATCTCGTTCTCCACCTGGCACGTCCCGGCATTCTCATGCCCGCCCCCGCCGTATTCCAGCATCAGCGCCCCGATATTGGTCTTTGACGTACGGTTCAGGATCGACTTGCCGGTCGCGAACACCGTATTCTGGTTTTTCAGGCCCCACAGCACGTGGATAGAGATATTCTGCTCAGGATACAGTGCATAAATGACAAAGCGGTTACCCGCATAAATCGTCTCTTCATGGCGCAGATCCAGCACCACCAGGTTCTTATGCACGCTCGAGCAGCGGCGAATCTGCTCCTTGCACTTTTCCGCGTGGTCGAAATACAGATCGCTGCGCTCCTTCACATCCGGCAGCGCCATGATTTCGCTGATCGTGTGCGAGCGGCAGTAATCGATCAGGTCCATCATCAGGTTGTAGTTCGAAATGCGGAAATCACGGAAGCGCCCCAGGCCCGTGCGCGCGTCCATCAGGAAGTTCAGCAAGTCCCAGCCCTGCGGGTTGAGGATTTCATCGCGGTTGAACTGGGCCGAATCGCCTTTGTCCACCGCCAGCATCATGTCGTTCCACGCCGAAGGGAATTTGTTGCCGCCGCCGTAGTAGTCGTACACCACGCGCGCGGCCGACGGCGCACCGGGGTCGATCACGTGGTTCTGCCGCTCGCCCGTATTGCGGATGGTTTCGGACAGGTGGTGGTCGAACGCCAGATAAGCGCCGGATACGTAAGGAAGGTTGGTGGTGATATCGCGGCTGGTAATGGCGATTTTCCCATCCTGCATATCCTTCGGGTGCACGAACAGGATCTCGTCGATCAAGTCCAGGTGCTTGAGCAGCACCGCGCACACCAGGCCATCAAAATCACTGCGGGTAACAAGGCGGAACTTCATGGAAGGCACCCCTATCGCTGATGAATTGGAAGCCCATATTACCGTGATCTTTCAAAGCCTGTCGAGCCGCCCCGCAAAGTCGTCTGCGCGCATTTGAGCAATCACGTAATCGACGAAGGCGCGCGTCTTGGCCGGCAACAGCTTCTTGCTGGAATAGTAGATCGACAGCGGCCCCACCTCCGCATGCCAGTCCGGCAGCAGGCGCACCAATTGGCCGGATTCCAGCAGCGGGGCCGCATGCGGCCCTGGCAGCAGCGCCACGCCCAGCCCCATGCAGGCCGCCTGCGCCATCGCTTCCGGATCGTCGAAGGTGGCGACTGCGCTGAATTGGGCCACCGCCTCTTCCCCTGCCGCGTTGCGCAGCAGGTATTCGCGCAGGCGTCCGGTTTCGGCGGAGCGGCGCGCAATGCCTTTCCACCCGGCCAGCTCGGACGGATGGGAAGGCCGCTTGCGGCCAGCCAGGCAGGACGGGGCGGCCGTGACCAGGATGCGCGGCCGCCCCAGTTCGCGCGCCACCACGCCGGGGGCCAGTTCGATGCCGCCGCCGATAGCAACGTCATAGCCTTCCCCGATCAGGTCCACCGTGCGGTTGTCGAAACGCCAGTCGTGCTGCACGCCCGGATAGCGCTGCAGGAAGCCCTTCAGCAACGGCAGGATGTACATGCGGCCCACCCCATGCGCCACCGCCACCTTGAGGGTGCCGGCCGGTTCGCCCGCATCCTGTGCCGCGCCTGCGATCGCGCCTTGCAATTCGGCCAGCGGGCCGCGCACCTGCTGCAGCAAGCGTTCGCCGGCCTCGGTCAAGGCCAGCCGGCGCGTGCTGCGCTGGAACAGGCGTACGCCCAGTTGCGCCTCCAGCCGCGCCACGTTCTTGCTGACCGCCGCCGGCGTCAGTCCCAGGCGCCGCGCCGCCTCGGAAAAGCCGGCGCATTCGGCGCTCTGCAGGAAGGATTCCAGGAGATTCAGTGGCTGCATTTGATACATTTGGTTGAAAGTGATAATCAATATTACCATCTAGTCGGCATGCAATGTCGCGACCATACTAGCTTCATCCCAACCAACATTCAGGAGCAAAATCATGAGCAAGATCGCATTCGTTACCGGTGGTTCCCGCGGCATCGGCGCCGCCATCGTGCGCCGCCTGGCCAAGGATGGCGCCACGGTCGCCTTCACCTACCAGAGCTCCGGCGCAGCAGCCGACGCCCTGGCCAGCGAAATCACCGCTGCCGGCGGCAAGGCCCTCGCACTGAAAGTCGACGCCACCGATGCCGTTGCAACCCGCGCCGCCATCGACGATATCGCCAAGCGCTTCGGCCGCCTCGACATCCTCGTCAACAACGCTGGCGTGCTGCACCTGGGCGACGTGTCCGAACTGACGCTGGAAGACTTCGACCACACCATCGCCGTCAACGTGCGCGGCGTGTTTGCGGCCACCCAGGCAGCTGTGGCGCATATGAAAGCCGGCGGCCGCGTGATCAATATCGGCAGCACCAATGCCGAGCGCATGCCCTTCCCTGGCGGTTCGATTTATGCGATGAGCAAATCGGCGTTGACTGGCCTGGTGCAAGGCCTGGCGCGTGACCTGGGCCCGCGCGGCATCACCATCAACAATGTGCAGCCTGGCCCGGTGGACACCGACATGAACCCGGCGCACAGCGATTTTGCCAAGGCGCTGCACGACCTGATGCCGATCAAGCGCCACGCGCGCGGCGAGGAGATCGCCGCCATGGTGGCCTACCTGGCCAGCGACGATGCCGGTTACGTGACCGGTGCCGGCCTCAATATCGACGGCGGATTCGCCGCCTGACCTTCGGGGTACAGCCGTGCCAGCACGTGCGCCGTGATGCCGGTGATCACGGCGCTGGCCGGCGCCAGGTCGCGCTCTTCCTGCTCGCGCAGGGTCTTCCAGAGGGCGGCAACCTCCGTTTCATGCAACGCCACGGCCTGCTCCACTTCCTCCTGCCAGAAGGGAGGCGCTTCGCTCTCGACGAAGTTGCCGCGCCCGCGGCCGAAATGCGCGACGGCGAGGTAGCGCAGCACGCTGGATACCAGCAGCGTGCGCAGGAAATCGTCGGACAGCGACATGGTCGGCACTTCACGCTCCATCCCGACATTGAAGCCCCAGGCCGCGCCGGCAAAGGTCAGTGCGCCGATCACGCCGCCCAGCAATGCACCCGTGCCCAGCGTCAGGCCGCCGGCAGCCAGGTCGGCTGACAAGCCGGTTGCCGCTCCCGAGACGATGGCCCCCAGCAGCGCCGCCTGTCCCTTGTCGACCGGCGCCAGCACCACGAAGTTGTTGCTGACGCGGGCATTGATCTTGGGCGCCTCGCTCGGGTCCAGCTTGTGCAGCGCCAGCAGGTTGACGGTCGCCTGGCCGATCGAGAGGTTGAGCCGCGCCACCAGCGTATTCATGGCCCGGTCCTGCCGCTTACGGTCCTCGCCCTTGCCGATGCCGATGATCTTCAGGGCCGATGCGATGACGCCGCGCTCCACCGTTTCCACGATCTGCCTGTCGTGCGCAGCATCGGCCAGCTGGTGCGCCATCACCGCCATGGATTGCTTGAAGCGGCGCGCATTGGTGTCTTCCCATACGGAGAACAGGCGCTCGTAGGCCGGCTGCTTTTCCGGCCCGACCAGCGCCCCCAGCGCATCGTAAAACACGCGCTCGTGCACCCAGCAACGGGCAAAGGCATCCAGCGGCAGCACTTCGCGCACCTGGCCGAACTGCAGCATGAAGTCTTTCCAGCGCAGCAGTTCGGCCTGCTCTTCCGGCAGCGGCCGTGGAGGCCCCATCTGGTTCAGCAGCACCAGCACCGGCTTGCCCAGCCAGTCGAGGATGCGCATTTCGGCCGGGATGTAGCCGGCATCGCCCGGGTTCTCGGTGGAATTGACCAGGTACAGTACAACGTCCGCTTCGTCGCGCGCGGTGCGCACGGCTTGCTGGCTAAGCCAGAAAGGACGGTCGCGGTAGCGATCCACCACCTCGCGCAGGAACCAGCCGATCGGATTGCCGGTCAGCGCCAGGCGCTTCATCAGGCGCATGGAGTCGCCAAAGCCCGGCGTATCCCACAGAACCAGGCGGTCGCCTTGCTGGGTCGTCATCAGCGCATGCGATTCGGCGAAAGCCGTGACATGGGCGGCATCGCGCACCTGGCCGACGTCGGTGCCCAGGAGGGTGCGGGCCAGCGTGGTCTTGCCGTTGTTGGTGTGGGAGACCAGCGCAAGCTGGATGGTGACAGGCGCGCCGCTCATGCCGGATTCTCGCTTGCCGCCATGGGCGCCAGCAAATCGACCACCATGGGCTCGGCGCCGTGCTGTATGCAGAACTCGCGCCATAACTCGATACGCTCGCTCAAGCGGGCGGCGTCCATGCGTGCTGCCAGCGCGGACTGGTCAAGCAAGGCAATGAGCTTGCGCCCGCGCCCCAGCGCAGCCAGGAAAACGCCGTGATTTTCCTGTTCCGGCGTGGCGGCGATGCCAAACAACACTGCATTGGTCACGCCTTCTCCGGCCTCCAGCGCCGGCGCTTCGCTGCCGTATGCGGCCGGCGGCAGCAGCCGTAGGCGAGCCTGCTCGCCAAGCATCGCTTGCGCCAGGATATCCAGTCCCTTGCTGCGCGCTTCGTCCACCGTCAGGCTGTAGGGCAGCACGCGCAACAGGCCCGGTTCGCCGCCGGCAGCCGCCGATAGCTGGCGGTAGTAAGCATGGTCCAGGTCGAGCGGAAAATGCCGGCGCAGCCACAAGGCGCGCAGCGCGGCAATGGCGCCCAGCGCAAGTCGCGGCAGCACCACATACAGCAGCAGGCTTGCAGCATACAGGTGCACCCAGCGCGCGCCGTTGCCCAGGCGCGATCCTTCCCAGTTCTGCAAGCCCATCACCTCGTCCATCGTGAAGCCTTCCAGGCCAAAGATGAATTCCACCGGCGCGAACAGCACCGACAGCAGATGGTGTACCTGCCACGGGCTGAGAAAGGTGCTCTCCCAGCCCGCCGCGTAGCTCTCGACGATACCGCGCGCGTACAGCGACAGCAAGGCGCCGACGGCAAAGGCGGCGGCCGACCAGTGCAGGATGCGTGCGATACGGGCCAGGTTCAGGCGGGCGCCCACGCGCGCCCAGTCCACCATGAATTGCAGCACGCCGCTCGCCAGCGCGTGCGGCAACCGGCGCGGTATATGGCCGCCGCCCAGCGCCATGCGGTTGGCCAGGCCCCGCCGCAGGCCGGCCCGGCGTGCAGGCAGCAGCGCCCACAAGATGAGCAACAGGTAGGCCAGCATATTCCAGGCGATGATTCCCAGCAGCGGCATTGACAGCAAGTCGACGCGGTGCGGGTCGCCGAAGCGCTCCGCCATGCCGCCAGCCAGCAACGCCGCCAGCGGCAGCATCCAGCTTGCTCCCCACAGGCCGCTGTGGCCTTGCGTGACGGAGGCGAACAGCTTGTGGCGTGTGGCCAGGCGCTTGAGCAATTGCTCGGCGCGTTGGTAAAGGAAGTCCGGCAGCGTGGACGCCGATCGCTGCTCGGCCGCCTGCCAGTGCGCCAGTTCACGCGCTGTGCGGCTGGCGAATTTTCTGTCGTCGTCAGTCAGTACTTCCTTGTGCTGGTCGGCCTCCTCGATGGCCTTGACCAGCATGATGGCTCGGGCGGTCTTTTCGTTCATTCAGCCCTCCAGGCAGGCGCCGGATTTTCCGCCCTGCAGCGAGATCGGCTGGCCGGGCCGTTCGACCTGGTAATACAGGCCGATGATGCGCCAGCCATCATCGGCGCGGTATAACTGGATGCTGTTGACGCCCGTGAAACTGGCCTGATGCGCATTGCGCTCGTTGCGCGATTCGACCACGCTGTAGACAGTGGCGAAGCGGTCGTACTGGCGTACTTCGCGCGCCACTTCACATTCGTAGAAGCCCTTTTCAGCAGCACGTCCAATGCCTGCGGCGAAATCGCTGCCGCGCGCCACGGACAGCGCGGCGACGCCGTCGCGGTAACGGGCGCCGTAGACCATGGCGTCAGGGTGGAGGATGGCGCGCAGGGCCGCCTCATCCCCGGCCTGGCCGGCAGCGTGGCTTAGAGAACGCCACAGGGTGGCGACTGCCTGTTCCGGCGTGGCCGGGGCGGCCAGCATTGCCGCAGCAAGAATGATTGCATTCATGCACCGAGTGTACCACCAGACTCTCCAGTGAAAAATCCGAATATCGCCTGGCGATGTTTCCACTGCAAGGACGGCCAGAGGGTCAGCGCGCACGCACACTGGAAACGTTCCCATTTTTGTTGCAAACACGGCACGGAAAGGCTGTTGACTTCAAAATTTGAGGAGTGCTATATTGCGGCAACCAGAGTGGAAACGTTTCCAGTTTGATGACGAAAATCCCACACTTCCAGCCGATCCCCGGCGTATTTTATTGACAATCGATTTTGCTGCCCCTAGTATTTTTAAGCATGTTATGGAAACGTTTCCATCCTGGTTGGGAGGCGGCCAGACTATAAGAACCAAGGAGACCAAATGCACTATCCAAAGGCGAAGCAGACATTGATGAGCCTTGCAGTAGCCACCGCCTGCGCGGCGCTCATCGCACCAGCCCAGGCGCACGAATCGGACCAGGCGGGGGTCGCGCCCGCCCCTGCCAGTACAGGCGACGTGACCACGGTGGTTGTGACCGGGCTGCGCGCCAGCCTGGGTTCCTCGATGAACCTGAAGCGCAATGCCGACGGTATCGTGGACGGCATCGTGGCAGCCGATATCGGCAAATTCCCCGACACTAACCTCGCTGAATCGCTGCAGCGCATCAGCGGCGTGTCGATCGACCGCTCCATCGGCGAAGGCTCCAAGATCACCGTGCGCGGCGTGGGTCCCGACTTCAACCTGGTGCTGCTGAATGGCCGCCAGATGCCGACCTCCAACCTGGGCGACCTGAATGGCCGCGCCTTCGACTTTGCCAACCTGGCTTCGGAAGCGATCTCGCAGATCCAGGTCTACAAGACCGGCCGCGCCGAAACGCCGACCGGCGGCATCGGCGCCACCGTCAATGTGCTGACCGCGCGTCCGCTCGACCGCCCGGGCATGGTGGCCAGCGTCGGCGTCAAGGCGGTACATGACACCTCGCACAACAAGCTGCCAGGCGACGTCAAGCAAGGCAGCGCCACCACGCCGGAGGTGTCGGGCATCTACAGCAATACCTTCGACGACAACCGCTTCGGCGTGGCGCTCAGCGCCAGCTACCAGGAGCGCAACCTGGGCTTCAACCAGGCAGCCGTTTCGAACGGCTGGCGCGGCCCTTACCAGGGCAATGCGGGGCCGGTCCCGCAAGCCGGCGCCACCAACCATCCGAAAGACAGCGACATTTACTCGCTGCCGCAAAACCTGAACTACAACATGAACGGCGTGCAGCGCCAGCGCACCAACGGCCAGTTGACCTTGCAGTGGGCGCCGCTCAAGCAGCTCACCACCACGCTGGACTACACCTACTCCGAGAACAAGATCCAGACCCGCCGCCAGGACTTGTCGGCCTGGTTCAACTTCGGCCCGTCCACTTCGACCTGGAGCAACGGACCGGTCGCCGCGCCGCTGGTCTACACCGAACTGCTGCCGGCGGCCAACAGCGATATCGCCATGGGCGGCGCCGACTTTGCCACCAAGACCCAGAACAAATCGCTCGGCTTCAACGCCGCCTGGAAGACCGATGGCCTGAAGCTGGAGCTGGACATGCACAAGTCCAGCGCCGTATCCAAGGCCGACAGTCCTTTCGGCTCCAGCAACGTGATCGGCACCGCAAGCTTCAGCCGCGGCGACACTACCGTCGATTTCCGCGACGACTTCCCGGTGTTGAGCATCCAGGGCGCGGATTTCGCCAGGGCTCCGCAACAGGTGACGGGCTCCGTATTCCAGAATGGCTACATGAAAGGCGAGATCGAACAGGCCCAGTTCAAGGGCAGCATGAAGCTGCTGGAAGCCTCGAACCTGAACTTCGGCGTCGGTGCGATCGAAGTGAAGAACCGCTCCGCCATGTCGACCCAGCAGCGCGATTCCTGGGGCGGCGCGTCGACGGCATCGGACTACCCGGCCAGCCTGTTCCACCAGGAGTCGCTGCGGCAGTACTACGACAAGATCAACGGCAGCGGCAACCCTGCCCTGTTCAACCAGTTCTACACTTTCAATTTTGCCGAAGTGCGCGCCCTGACCGCCAAGGTCACCGGCCTGCCGGACATGTACATGCCGAAGAGTACCTTCGACTCCGACCAGCGCACCCAGGAGAAATCGAAAAGCGCCTATATCCAGTTCGGCACCGACTGGGATACCGCGATCCCGATGCATACCAATATCGGCGTGCGCTATGAAAAGACCGACGTCATCTCGACCGCGCTGGTACCCGCAGCGACCGGCATCAGCTGGGTGTCGGCCAATGAGTTCCCTCTCAGTTTCGGCGCGCCGACTTTCACTACGCTGGACGGCAAATACAGCCATTGGCTGCCCGCCGTGGACTGGGATGCCGATATCCGTCCCGACATGAAGCTGCGTGCCAGCTACGGCGAAACCATCGGCCGTCCGCGCTACGACCAGATCCAGGGCGGCACCACGCTGGACCGCCTGGCGCGCGATTTCGGCGGCACCGGCAGCCAGGGCAACCCGCAACTGAAGCCGGTGAAGTCGAAGAACCTGGACCTGTCGTGGGAGTGGTATTACGGCCAGCAAAGCTTCGCCTCGATCGGCCTGTTCCACAAAGACCTGAGCAACTATGCCGGCCAATCGAAGATCACGGCTACCCCGTTCAACCTGCATACCCCGGTTGGCGGCGCGCTGTGGAACGAAGCTGTCCAGCAGGGTAATTGCGGCACCGACCGTGTCTGCATCCGCAACTACATCTTCCGCAACCATCCCACCGCT
This sequence comes from Pseudoduganella sp. R-43, assembly GCF_049913255.1. Lineage (NCBI taxonomy): Bacteria > Pseudomonadati > Pseudomonadota > Betaproteobacteria > Burkholderiales > Oxalobacteraceae > Pseudoduganella > Pseudoduganella sp. R-43. The sequence goes on along the minus strand of NZ_CP183988.1, from coordinate 2,418,390 downwards.
CCCGGCGTGACGCGCGGTCCGGACGACGCCAGCGGCAATGCTACCGGCACCATCGTCGGCCAGCCAAACGATCCGGTGATGTCGTTCGAGATCAACTCTTTCGCCAACCAGAAGAACGAGAAGCTGAAAGGCGCAGAAATCAATGTGCAGCATATGTTCGGCAATTCGGGCTTCGGCCTCTCGGCCAACTACACCTGGGTCGATTCGGGCTTGAAGTACGACAACTTCAAGATTGGCGAGCAATTTGCGCTGGTCGGCCTGAGCAACTCCGCCAACCTGGTCGGTATCTATGAAGACAAGAACTGGTCGATTCGCGCGGCCTACAACTGGCGCGACAAGTTCCTGTCCTCGACCTTCGACGGCGCAGGCCCCAATCCGAACTACACGGAAGCGTACGGCCAGCTCGACCTGAGCGTCGGCTACGCCTTCAACGAGAAGCTCAGCGTGCAGTTCGAGGCGATCAACCTGACCAATGAAATCCAGCGTGTCCACGGCCGCGCTGAAACGATGGCGCTATTCGTGACCCAATCCGGGCCGCGCTACATGCTGGGCGCCCGCTACAAGTTCTGATGACAAGCGGCGGCGTGCCCGGGGAGGCATCACCACCCGGCCCGCCGTCCAACCGAGGATCTCCATGGCCAGAGCTGTCCTGCTGAATAATATCGACCACAAAGACTTGCGTGTGCAGACCGGGCGCGGCGCCCATTTCGGCGACAACGTCATGTCCGCCCTCTCCTTCCCGGCCGAATTCCGCGACGTGCAGGCCAGCTACCCGATCGTGTTCCGCCGGGCTGCCGGCGGCGGCTTCGAGGCCCATGCGCTGTTCGGCTTCCAGGAGGGCGAAAACCTGTTCCTCGGCTTGCACGGCTGGGAGGCGCCTTACGTGCCGCTGGCAATCGAGCGCCAGCCTTTCCTGATCGGGGTGAGCGGCGATGAATTGACCGTGCACATCGACCTCGAAAACCCGCGCGTCGGCAATTCCAGCGGCGAGCGCATATTCCTGCCGCATGGCGGCACCTCCGAGTACCTGGAACGCATCAACGCTACCCTGCTTGCCATCCACCAGGGACTGCAGCAGGCACGAGGCTTTCTGGCGGCGCTCCTGGAGCACCAATTGCTCGAGCCCTTTGTATTCGATATCGAACTCGATGATGGCGCACAGTGCCCGCTGGCCGGCTTCCACACCATCAACGAAGAGCGCCTCGCTACGCTGCCGGGCAACGTGCTGGAACGCCTGAACCGCGCCGGCTACCTGCAGCCGGTCTACATGGTGATCGCGTCCATGTCCAACTTCCGCACCCTGATCGAACGCAAGAACCGCGCCCATGCTGCCCAGTGCTGAGCCAATCCGGGAACTGCACGGCGTAACCCCGTCCGACCTGGGCGATGAAGTGCTGGCGTCCACGCGGCCGCTGGTACTGCGCGGCCTGGTGGCGCGCTGGCCGGCGGTGCAGGCTGGCCGCAAAGGCGCCGACGGCATCGCACGCGCAGCCAGCGCCGACGCTTACCTGCGCCGCTTCTGCCGCGACGCCAGCGTGGTTGCCATGCTCGGCGCACCCGCCATCGGCGGACGCATTTTCTATAACGAAGACCTGAGCGGCTTCAATTTCACCTCGGTGCACACCCGCCTCGACCACGTGTTGAACGAACTGGCGGCACACCGCGGCAACCCGCGTCCACCCGCCATCTACGTCGGCTCCACCACGGCAGAAACGGCCCTGCCGGGCTACCTCGAAGAAAACCCGCTCAACCTGCATCCGCGCGACGCGCTCGCGAGCATCTGGATCGGCAACCAGACCCGCGTTCCGGCCCATTATGACCTGCCCGACAACCTGGCCTGCGTCACTGCAGGCCGGCGCAGGTTCACGCTGTTCCCGCCGGCGCAGCTGGAAAACCTGTATATCGGCCCGCTGGACTTCACCCCGGCCGGCCAGCCAATCAGCCTGGTCGACCTGGGCCAGCCGGACCTCGAGCGCTTTCCTCGCTTCAGGGAAGCGATGCGCCATGCACAAGCCGCCGAACTTGAGCCCGGCGACGCCATCTTCATTCCCAGCATGTGGTGGCACCATGTGGAAGCGCTGGAGTGCTTCAATGTCCTGGTCAATTACTGGTGGCGCCAGTCGCCTGCATACATGGACACGCCTGCCAATGCGCTGTTGCTCTCGCTGCTATCGATCCGCGACTTGCCGCCCGAGCAGCGCCACGCCTGGGAGGAAATTTTCCGCCATTACGTATTCCAGGCCGATGAGAAAACCGCAGCCCACATCCCCGCTGGCGCAAGGCGTGCTCTTGGCCCGATCGACGACGACACAGCACGCATGCTGCGCGCCCAGCTTCTCAGGAAAATCAACCGATAACGGAGACCGAAGTGAGAGACGAACAGTTCCTGCGCCGCCCAGTGCGGCGCGTTGTCATTGCAGGCGGCGGCACTGCAGGCTGGATGGTTGCAGCGGCGATTTCCCGCAACCTTGGCAAGGTCCTCGACATCAAGCTGGTGGAGTCCGACGAAATCGGCACCGTCGGCGTTGGCGAGGCGACCATCCCCAGCCTGTTGAATTTCCATCGTCTGCTGGAGATCAATGAACAGGAATTCATGGCCGCCACCAGGGCCACCTTCAAACTTGGAATCAGCTTCGAGAGCTGGCGCAACGTACATGAAGACTACATTCATTCCTTCGGCGTGACCGGCACCGATCATTGGACCGCCGGCTTCAATCATTTCTGGCGCAAGGGGCGCGAACGAAAACTGGCCGGCGACTATGGCGACTACTGCCTGGAGCTGAAAGCGGCACAGCTGAACCGCTTTGGCCACCTGCCGCGCGAAGGCATCAACTACGCGTACCATCTTGATGCCGGCGCCTACGCACGCTTCCTGCGCAAATATTCGGAAGGCTACGGCGCCCAACGGATCGAGGGAAAAATTGCCAGGGTCCATACCGACGGCGCGATCGGCCATATCACGGCGCTGCAACTCGATTCCGGCGCCATGCTGGAAGGCGACCTGTTCATCGATTGCACCGGCTTCAGGGCGTTGCTGATCGGCGAAACCCTGGGCGCGGCATTGGAAGACTGGTCGCAATGGCTGCACAACGACAGCGCAATCGCAGTACAAACGTCTTCGACGGGGGCGGCCGTGCCCTATACGCGGGCCATCGCCCACGAATGGGGCTGGCAATGGCGCATCCCGCTGCAGCATCGCGTCGGCAATGGCATCGTCTACTCCAGCAAATTCGTCGACGACGATACCGCACGCGCCAAGCTCATGTCGAACATCGTCGGCGAACAACTGGTGCAGCCACGCCTGATCCGCTTCAAGCCTGGCCAGCGCCGCAAGGTGTGGAGCAAGAACTGCATCGCTATCGGCCTTGCCAGCGGCTTCCTCGAGCCGATTGAATCGACCAGCATCCACCTGATCCAGCGCAGCGTCGTCCGCCTGCTGCAGATGTTCCCTTCCGCGGGCATTTTCCAGTCCGAGGTCGACGAATACAACAAACAAGCCTGGGACGAGATCGCACATATCCGCGACTTCATCATCCTGCACTACAAGGCAACGAACCGCCGCGATGCACCTTTCTGGCGTCATTGCGCCGAGATGGAGGTGCCCCCATCCCTGCAGCAGCGTATTGACATGTTCCGCGACACGGGCCGCGTGTTCCGCCTGTCGAACGAACTGTTCGCCGAAAACTCATGGGTGCAGGTGATGCTGGGCCAGGGCATCATGCCGCTCCAGCACCACCCTTCCGCGGACCTGATGGGAGATGCGGAGCTGTCCTATTTCCTCGACAGCATCCGCAACAATGTGGCGCGTACCGTAGCGCAGCTGCCGCCGCACCAGCAGTACGTGGAAAACTACTGCGCAGCGTACATGGAAGAATACCTGGCGCCGAAGTAAAGAATGAAGGTGTAGCAGGCGGCCGGCAGCATGAAGGACGCCTGCACACCGATCGAATCGGCCAGCGCGCCTTGCGCAAACGGCACCAGCGCACCGCCGACAATGGCCATGCACAGGATTCCCGACCCCTGCCCCGTGTACTTGCCGAGCCCATGCAGCGCCATGCTGAAGATGGTCGGGAACATGATCGAGTTGCACAATCCAACCGCGAGGATCGCCCACATCGCCGCGCTGCCTTTGCCGAACACCCCCGCCAGCACCAGCGCAATCGCCAGCAAGGAATTGAAGGCCAGCGTCTTGCCCGGGCTGACAACCCGCATCACAGCGAAGCCGATAAACCTGCCCACCATGGCGCCGCCCCAGTAAATGCTGACGTAGCGCGACGCCTCGGCATGCGACAAGCCGGCAATATGCGGCTCCCCGAGGAAATTGATCAGGAAGCTGCCGATGCTGACTTCCGCGCCCACGTACAGGAAGATGCCGATGGCGCCGAGCACCAGATGGCGATGCGCCCACGCGGAACCTTGCCCGTCCCCCGGCTGCGCCAGATCATCGCTGGTGGCGACCCGAGGCAGCCTGGCGGCATGGAACAGGACGGCCAGCAGCACCAGCGCAGCAGCCAGGCCAAGGTAAGGACCGCGCACCGTCGCCGCATCCGCTGCCGCGCCGGCGGCCGCGCCAACGGCCGACAGGATCAGCAAGCCTCCGACTGCCGGGCCGATCGTGGTGCCGAGCGAATTGAAGGCCTGAGTCATTGTCAACCGGCTCGACGCCGTGCGCGCCGCGCCCAGTACCGTCACGTAGGGGTTGGCGGCCACCTGCAGGACGGTGATGCCCGATGCCAGCACAAAGAAAGCAAACAGGAACAGGCCATATCCGCCGAACGATGCGGGATAGAACAGCGCGCAGCCGCAGGCGGCGATCAGCAGGCCGGCCACCGCGCCTTTCTGGTAGCCGATGCGGCGAATCAGCGCGCCGGCGGGCATCGATACGATGAAATAGGCGCCAAAGAAGCAGAACTGCACCAGCATTGCCTGGACATAGGTCAGCGTATAGATCGACTTCAGGTGCGGGATCAGGACGTCGTTCAGGGAAGTGATCAGGCCCCACATGTAGAACAGGATGGTGACGATCACCAGGGCACCGGTGTTGCCGCCGTCCTGCCGGGCGCCGGCCGCCTCCTGCTGCGTGGCGGGGGATGAGTTGGGAGCGATGCTTGCCATTCAGTTCTCCTGTCCCAGTTCTTCGCAAGGTATCGCGTCGGCAGCTGTAGCTGCGCCGCCAGCGATTTCGATATTGGCAATGGCCACGGCGAACGGCGCCCCGGCGCTGATGGCGAACGGTGCATCCATGCGCTCCAGCTGCAGGCCCCGGGCCGTGAAGCAGGCCAGAGGCAGCTTGACTGACTGCTTGCCCTTGCCCGCAATGCGGGTGAACAGCCGGGTCGCATCCAATGCGGTGTCCTGCATCGCCAGCATGACTTTTCCCTGCGGCGCGGCAGCGACGATCGCATCAAATTGCAGTGCGCCATCACGCATGGCGGCGGCAGGCAATACGATAGGCTTTGCGCCGCGCGCAACGAGGGCGGCGCCGGTCGGGGCGCCGGCCGACCATGTCACCAGCTTGGCGTCCTGCTGCGTGTTCACCTGCGCTGTCTGCACCGTGATGCCGGGCAGGCGGAACGTCGCGTTCAGGTCCGCGCCCAGCGCGATTTGCTCGCCGCCGCTGCGGATCACGAGAGGGAAGCTGGCGCGGTCGGCCTGGCCGTGCACTGGCACGCTATTGCTCGATCCACAGCCGCCAGGAGCATAGGAAGCATCCAGCTTGCCCAGCTTGGAACGCTGCGCCTTGCGCAAGCCGTAGTTCAATGCGAACAGCGGCGCATAGCCGGCCTGGCCAAAGTTCAACGGCGTCTGGCATGCCGCTCCGGGCCAGGAAAAGGATAGCCTGCCACGGAAGTCATAGCTGCGCGGGCCAGCCACCAGCAAATCGGACACGCCCTTGCCTTCGGTACCCGGCAGCCATGCCGCGATAAAGGTATCGGAAAGGTTGAGCAGGTCGTTCACGAACAGCGGGCGGCCGGCAACAAATACGGTAATCACCGGCTTGCCCCTGCCCGCCACCGCTTCCAGGACCGCAAGGTCTTCCGGATGCCGGCTGCTGTGGCGCAACGTGCCCGACGGTCCGATGTCGCCATCGCCTTCCGCGTACGGGCGCTCACCGACGACCGCGATCACTGCATCGAAGCGCGACAGGTCGACGCCTTGCGCATCCACGCTGAAATCCACGTTGCCCTCTCCCGCCGCTGCGCGGATGCCGGCCAGGATGCTATCGGCATTCGGGAAATCGGCATTGGTATTATCGGTCCCCTGCCAGGTCAACGACCAGCCGCCGGCCTGGTTCGCGATATTGTCGGCGCTCTTTCCGACCACCAGGATCTTCTTGCCGCGCGCCAGCGGCAGCGCCGGTCCTTCGTTCTTCAGCAGCACCAGCGTCTCCCGCACGGCGCGGCGTGCCAGCTCCCGGTCCTGCAGGGCAGCGTCCAGGCCGGCATGGGCGTTCTGCGAAGGACTCTTTCCGAACAGGCCCGCACGCAGCTTGACGCGCAGGATGCGTGTCACGGCATCGTCAATGCGGGACATCTGTATCTCTCCCGCCTTCACCTGTGCGATGGTGTTGGCAATGAAGGCTTTCCAGTCGTCCGGCACCATGATCATGTCGATGCCGGCATTGATCGCCTGCGGACAGCTATCGTTACGGCAGCCTGGCACTTCGGCGATGCCGTTCCAGTCGCTTACAACGAATCCGTCAAAGCCCATCCTGGTCTTCAGCACATCGGTCAGCATCTCGCGGCTGCCGTGCATTTTCACACCGTTCCAGCTATTGAACGAGGCCATGACTGTCTGCGCCCCTTCCGCCAGTGCCGGCCCATAGCCTGCACCGTGGATATTGACCATGTCCGCCGGCGATACCTTGGTATTGCCGCGATCCTTGCCCTGGTCGGTGCCGCCGTCGCCGACAAAATGCTTGGCGCTGGCCAGCACGTTGGCATCGGACCTGAATCGCCCCTGCAGGCCTTTCACGTATTGCCCGGCATATTGCGCCACCAGCCTGCCATCTTCCGAAAAGCTTTCATAGGTACGCCCCCAGCGGTCGTCGCGCACTACCGCGACAGTCGGGCCGAAGACCCAGGCGATGCCGGTTGCGCGCACGGCCTTGCCCGTAGCCGCGCCGATCTCGTAGGCGAGCCCGGGATCATGCGCCGCACCGAGGCCGATATTGTGCGGATACAAGGTAGCGCCGAACACATTGCTATTGCCGTGCATTGCATCGATGCCCCACACTACCGGCACCTTGACTGCCATGTCGGTGGCCATCGATGCGTCATGGTATTTCTGCGCCAGGTCCAGCCACTCAGCCGCCTTGGCACGCTTGTTCCCATTGGGCCAGCTACCGCCGCCATTGAGCACCGAGCCGAGGTAGTAGCGCCGCACGTCATCCGGCGTGGTGGCCTTGATTTCGGACTGTGTCATTTGCCCGATCTTTTGCTCCAGCGTCATCTTGCCGACAATATCGGCGACGCGCTTCTCAAGCGCCGGGTCGCGCTTGATTGCGCTGCTTGCGTGCGGCCAGTCGGCCAGCGGCGCAGCCGCTGCCGGTAGCGCCATTGCAAGCGCCGCGACCAGCATTGAAACCTGCTTCATCCTGCCTCCTTTTATGGCTGTTGCAGGAAGGCGCGATACCACTTGCCGCTTTCCTTCAGCTTTCGTTCTTGTGTTGTGTAATCGATGTGGACCAGGCCGAAACGGCGCAGGTAGCCTTCAGCCCACTCAAAATTGTCAACCAGGCTCCAGGCAAAATAGCCCTTCACCGGCACTCCGGCCGCTATCGCATCCTTCATGGCGCCCAGGTGGCGCGCCAGGTAACGGCGGCGGCCAAAGTCGGCCACGCTGCCATCGGCCAGCACTTCGTCGTCATAACAGGAGCCATTCTCGGTGATGTACAACTCCTTCGGCGCGTAATCGGCATGGATGCGGCCAAGCAGCTCGCTCATACCTTCCGGCGCCACTTCCCAGCCCATCGCAGTGGTCTCCGCACCGGCTGGAGGCGGCAGCACGCGCGCATCCAGCGGCTCGTGGCCGGGCGCGTCGGCAACCGTTTCCGGAAAATAGTAGTTCACGCCCATGAAGTCGGTCGCCACCGCGATCGCCTCCATATCGCCCTCGTGCACCATCGGTGCCGCCACCCCAAACCGCTCCAGCGCTGCCGCCGGGTAGCCGCGGCCATGCAGTGGGTCGAGGAACCAGCGGTAACGCAGGCCATCGTGGCGTTCGCATGCCGCGCGATCTTCTTCGCTGGAGCTGGCGGCGCGCAGCGGATGCAGGCTGAGGGAGATGCCTACGCGTGCCCCAGGCACGTTTTCGCGGATCAAGGGTACCGCCTTGCCATGCGAAAGCAGCACGTGGTGGCAAACCTGCAGCGCGGTGCCGAAATCAGTCACCCCTGGCGCATGCAGGCCTTCGAAATTGCCCAGGATGGCGGTGCACCAGGGCTCGTTGTGCGTAATCCAGTGCTGCACGCGGTCGCCCAGGCGGCGCGTTACAGCGTCCACGAACTCGAGGTAGCGCCGCACCGTGTCGCGTTCGGCCCAGCCCCCACGGTCCTGCAAGTACTGCGGCAAGTCCCAGTGGTAGAGGGTGGCCCAGGGCTGGAGGCCGCGTTCCAGCATGCCGTCCACCAGGCGCGAATAGAAGTCCAGTCCCTTCCGGTTGGGTTCCTCGCCCAAACCGGAGACGATGCGCGGCCAGGCAATCGAAAAGCGGTAGGCGTTCAAGCCCATGTCGCGGGCGATGTCCAGATCCTCCGGCCAGCGGTGATAGTGATCGCAGGCCACCAGGCCGCTGGAGCCGTCGCGCACCTTGCCGGGCGTGGCGGCAAAGCGGTCCCAGATTGATTCGGCCCGACCATCTTCCCTGCCGGCCCCCTCGATCTGGTATGACGAGGTGGCGCAGCCCCAAAGAAAATCGCGGGCGAAGTCGCTGCGCGCCGGGGCGCCTGGTTCAATCTGGTCTGGAGTAGTCATGTTCAATAGTGTACAGGAATTGGAAAGGTTTCCATATCTAGTCGAAAAAAAAGGGCGCACGCGCCCTTCTACTGGTTCAGTTCATGCAGCGGCCTGGCGCTTGGCGCTTGCCGCCTTGGCCAGGGACGCACGCAGCGTTACCGTCACGGGGAAGCTGCGCGTAACCGTGCGCCGCAAGTCGTAACAGCGGTTGAGCAAGGCGCTCAGGCCATTCATGGTCATTTCGCGCCATGGCATGTGGACGGTAGTCAGGCGTGGCGCAGAAAACTCCGCGCTTGGCGTATCGTCGTAAGCAATGACGGACAGGTCGACCGGAACGCGGATGCCCGCCTCCTGGAAATAGGACAGCGCTCCGACCGCCATTTCATCGTTGGCGCAGAACAGGGCTGTGCAGCGGTGCCCCGACTCCACCAGCTCCTTGGCCGCCGCCCAGCCGCCAGCCGGCGAAAAGTCGCTCTCGGCGACCCACATGCGGCTGGTGTCGATGCCGCCGTCCTGCAGTTCCTCCATGAAGCCATCGATCCGCTCCACGTTGTCGGCCAGGCGCGACGGTCCGGCCACCACGGCGATATCGCGGTGCTTGTGGTCCAGAAGCGCGCGTGCCGCGAGCCGGCCGCCAAGTTTGTGGTCCACGGTGAAGCACTGGTCGGGAATGCTGGCCAGGCTGTGGTTCAGCACCACGATCCGGCCCTGCTGCGTACCCAGCGCCTCGATATCTTCGTCCTGCAAGGCGCTGGTCATCACGATCAGGCCATCGCAGCCACGCTCCATCAGGAACTGGATGCCGTCCTTGGCCTGTTTGCGTTCGTCGCCCAGGCCGACGCCGAAAGCCACCACCATGTGCAGGCCGGCCGCCCGCAGTTCGGTATCGATGATCTGCAGGATCGGCGTGTAGAAGGTGCCGCTCAGGACCGGGATATACACACCGATCATCTGGCTGGTGCCGGTCAGCAGCGTGCGCGCCGCATGCGACGGCCGGAATCCCAGTTCGTCAATCGCCTTCTTCACCTTTTCAAGCGTGGCTGGGGACACCGAACCTTTGCCGCTGACTACACGGGAGGCGGTGCCCAGTCCTACACCCGCAAGGCGGGCTACGTCTTTGATAGTGGCCACTGGAATCCTTTTCTTCTTATAACGTCATCGCGAGCATACTTGAAGCGCCCGCCAAATCAAAGCGACTGCCGCTATCCGGATCGAACAGCGAAGCGCGTTGTGCATCAATCTCGAATGCGACCATGTCATCCGGCGCAATCGGGCGGCTGCCCTGCAAGATGCAGGAGAGCAGCTTGCCGCCGCAATCGAGCCATACTACGCGATGGCTTCCCATCGGCTCGACCAGCGTGACGCGCCCCTGCATCGGGCCGGCCAGCACCAGGGAAATATGTTCCGGACGGACGCCCAATACAGCCTTGCGCCCATCGCCAGTCCCGGCATGCTCGTCCATCGCCAAGCGCAGGCTGCCGCCCGCAAACGTGCCGGAGGCATCGACTTCGCCTTCAATGAAGTTCATGGCGGGCGCACCGAGGAAGCCGGCGACGAAGAGGTTTGCCGGCCGCTCGTACACATGGCCCGGCGTGCCGACCTGCTGGATCTGCCCCGCCCGCATGACGGCAATGCGGCTGGCCAGCGTCATGGCTTCCACCTGGTCGTGCGTCACGTAGATCATGGTGGCGCCCAGTTGCTGGTGCAGCAGCTTCAGCTCGCGCCGCAAATCGGTACGCAGCTTCGCATCGAGGTTGGAGAGCGGCTCGTCGAACAGGTAAACGCTGGCCTCGCGCACCAGCGCGCGGCCAATCGCCACTCGTTGCCGCTGCCCTCCCGAAAGTGCCGCCGGTTTACGGCCAAGCAGGTCGCCCAGGTGCAGCATGGCTGCCGCGCGGTCAACGCGGCGCCTGATTTCCTCCTTCGCCACACCCGCAATGCGCAGGCCGAACGACATGTTCTTTTCGACCGTCATGGTCGGATACAGGGCGTAGGACTGGAATACCATGCCGATCCCGCGATCGCTCGGATCCGTGCGCGACATGTCCTTGCCGCCGATCTCGATCGTGCCACCGCTGGCTTCCGTCAGCCCCGCAATGCTGTGCAACAAGGTCGACTTGCCGCAACCGGAGGGCCCGAGCAGGACCAGGAATTCGCCCTCCTCCACCTCCAGATCCAGGCCCCGGATAATGGCGTTGCCGCCAAGGCTAATGTCCAGCTTTTTAAGACTTACGTTCGACATCCGTTCAACCTTTCACAGCGCCGGCAGCGATGCCGCGCACGAACCAGCGGCCCGACAGGAAATAAATCGTCAAGGGCACCAGTGCCGTCAGGATCGTGGCCGCCATATTGACGTTGTAAAGACGCGTGCCTGTCGTCGTATTGATCACATTGTTCAACTGCACCGTCATTGGCAAGTTGTCGCGCCCGGCAAAAACCAGGCCCAGGATATAGTCGTTCCATACGCCGGTAAGCTGCATGATCGCCGCCACTACCAGCATAGGTACCGACAAGGGCAGCATCACGTGCCAGAAGATGCGCCAGAAACCGCCGCCATCGATACGCGCGGCATGGAACAGCTCCTGCGGCAGCGCCGCGTAGTAATTGCGGAACAGCAGCGTCAGCACCGGCATGCCGAACACCAGGTGCACGATCACAATGGCCGGCAACGAACCAAAGACACCCAGGCCGGCCATCATGCGCACCAGCGGATAGATCATCACTTGTACCGGTACAAAGGCTCCCAGCAACAGGATGCCGAACAACAGATTCGCGCCGCGCGGCCGCCAGAAAGACAAGGCATAACCATTCAGCGCTCCCAGCGCAATCGGCAGCATCGTGCTTGGCACGGCGATACGCACCGAATTCCAGAACCCGCCCTGCACACCCTCGCAAGCCGCGCCGGTGCATGCCTCGCTCCAGGCAGCCCGCCAGGCGTCCAGTGTGGGCGCCAGCGGCAAGGCGAAAATATTCCCCAGCCGGATCTCGTCCATCGATTTCAGCGAAGTCGCCAGCATCACGTACAGCGGCAGCAGGAAGAACAGCGCCGCGCTGGCCAGGAAGGCGTAAAGCCCGATACGCGCCGCCTTCATGCCCTACCTCTCCTGCTGCGGGCATAAGCCCATGGCGCCAGCAGGGCCAGCACCGTCAGGAGCAACACCACCGCGCCGGCCGAGGCCAGGCCGATATTCGCGCGCAGGAACAGGTGATCCATGATGAATTTCGCCGGCACTTCGCTGGCCGTACCCGGGCCGCCCTGGGTCATCGACACGACGGCGTCGTATAACTTCACCACCATGGTCGCCAGCAGGATGAAAACGGTCGCCAGGGTTGGCGCCAGCATCGGCAGAATAATGGAAACATAGACGCGCCAGGCCGGAATGCCGTCCAGTCGCGCAGCCTTCCATATTTCCGGATCAACGCTGCGCAGGCCGGCCAGCATCAGCGCCATGACGAAACCTGATGCCTGCCACACCGACGCCAGCACCACCGTATAGAGCACCATGTCCTGGTCCACCAGCCAGTCAATCTCAACGCCCGGCATGCCGCCGGGCGTCAGGATCCACTGCCACACCAGCCCCGTCGCGACAAATGACATCGCATACGGGTACAGGAACAGGGTGCGCAGTGCACCCTCGCCGGCAACCTGCCGATCGATCGCGGCAGCCAGCAGAAAGCCGATCACCATGCAGGCCAGCACGAACAGCACGCCAAACAACGCCAGGTTGTGCAGCGACAGCAGCCAGCGCTCATTGTCGAACAGGCGCTCATACTGCGCCATGCCAACCAGCTTGCTGGTCGCGATGCTGCGCGAACTGGTGAGGGATACGTAGAACGTCCAGGCGAAGGAGCCGAGGTAGCCCACGCATACCGTCAGCAACATCGGCAACAGCGCCGCATAAGACATGGCTCGACGCACCGCTCAGTTCCTCAGCGCCGCAGCAAGCGCCTTCTGCGCCTTGTCAACCGTCATCGATGTGTTCCAGTACGCGGTCAGCGCGTCCTGGACTGCACCGTTCTGGTCGGGAGTCAGGTAGATTTCGGGCGCCCCGACCTGTCGATTGCGGTCGCGCATGATGGCGGCGCCCGCGCGGGCGCAGGCGTCGAGCTGGCTGGTATCGGCATCCACACGCGGAGGCACCGAGCCTTTGAGTTTGTTGAAGCTCACCTGTGTCGCAGGCGCCAGCAGCACTTTGGTCATCAGCTTCTGTGCCTGCTGCACTACCGCCTGCTCCGAACGAGGAAAGACGAAAGCGTCGCCCTGGATCAGGTACGGCGAATTCGCGCCAAGGCCCGCGATGCAGCCGTAATCGACGCCGGGCGCCATTTTTGCATTGCTGAATTCGCCCTTGGCCCAATCCCCCATGATCTGCATGCCCGCCTTGCCGCTAACCAGCATTGCGGTCGCGTCATTCCAGTTGCGGCCCGGTGACGCGGGATCGACATAGGATTGCAGGCGCTTGAAGGCCAGCAGCACTTTGCGCACCGGTTCGGAATTGATCGCACGCTGGTCGCGATCGCGCATCACTTGCAGGTAGAGCTGGCGCCCTCCCATGTTTGCCAGCAGCGATGCGAACAGAATGTGCTCCTGCCACGCCTGCCCGCCATGCGCCAGCGGCACCAGGCCCGCGGCCTTGAGTCTATCCAGCGCGGCAAAAAGTTCGTCGACGGTTGCAGGTTCTTTTGCGATGCCGGCCTTTTTGAAGGCGGCCCTGGAATACCAGATCCAGGTCTGCATGTGGATGTTCATCGGCATCGCGTAGTAATGGCCATCGATGCGGATGGTGTTGACGATCGGTTCCGGCAGCGTGGATTCCCAGCGCTCCTGGCGTGCGACATCATCCAGTTGCACCAGCATGTCCTGGTCCACTATATCGAGGAACTGCTTGGAAATATTGAACTGCGCTGCAGCAGGCGCCTTGCCGCCAACCATGCGATTGAGGGTCACCGCGCGAGCCTGCTCGCCACCGGCAATCGCCGTATCGATCCATGTGCCGCCGGCGGCACGATAGGCACTTGCGAGCTGCTTGACGGCAGCGGATTCACCGCCTGACGTCCACCAATGGATCACTTCTGCGCTTGGCCCGGCAGCCTGCGCGGAGGTGGCGCCGAACGCCATTGCACAAGCAAATAACTGCTTAAACATCCCGTCTCCTCTGTGTGCCGCTTATTTTTGGAAACGTTACCAATTTCCCAGGCGAGTGTCAATAGAATAACAGGAAAGTCCTTCTTGGCGAAAACGCAACGTGTATCGGAAAACGATTGAAATCGAATAAATCCCTGGGATATCCTGATTTCGCTGCCGGAGCATTCCGGTCGCGCGATCGGGAGAGTTTGTCCCACCCATGGACAACGCCGAAGGAGCAAGCCGCCCCCGGAATCTCTCAGGCCAAAGGACCGGTCGCGTGTTTTCACAACTCTGAAGAGCCGCCGGCAAGGGTAAGCGCCGGCGCACCGAAGGAGCAAGCAGGCCGCCAACGCCTGTGAAACTCTCAGGTCCAGCACAGAGGGGGCAATCACCTCGCACCTCAAGAACATCTGATCAACCTTCAGAGGAGTAGTCACATGCATACGCATCGACTCTGGCTGCGCATTGCCTGCGCAGCGATGTTGGCCGCCCCGTTCCTGGCAAAAGCAGACAACGGCGCGGCATTGCAGGCCGCCAAACGCGGACTCGTACAATTCGCCGAGCACCAGCAGGCGATTCGCCCCGGCAGCGCACCGGTCGACTTCCCGCTCGATATCACGGACGTGGGCGACTTGAAGCAAGCCACGGTCGGCCACGGTTTCGAGGTCTACACCGTCGACCCGAAAGACCTGCTGGCGCGCGGCGACCTGGCATCCCTAGCCAAGCCTACCGGCGAATGGCGCTTCGTCATTTCCCTGCACGGGAAGCCCATCGGACTGGCGACTGTCCAGCGTGTGAACGGCCGTTATGAAACCGTCGCCTATGGCGCCTCCATCCTCGCAAAAGACGTGGATGCTGCGATGGCGGTTCACGGCAACAGCGCGCGTTCCAACCTGCGCTTCATCCGCATCTACCAGGCCCGCGCCGACCTGCTGGAAGTGGACCACGCCAAGTTCGCGCCGCTGCACTCGGCTCGCGAATCGCTGCTGCTTCAGAAGAACGGCAACCAGCTGGTCGACGGCACGGAATTGCTGGAGCCATTGCGCGCCGCCGTCAAAGCCAACATTGAAGCATTTCGCTAAGGAGGACCGACTATGAAAATCGCAAAAATCGTGGCCGGTGCAGCGCTGGTGCTTGCCCTGCCCTCAGCCTTCGCGCAATGGCGTACCTTGAACGTCCCGCTGGTGACGCAGGAACACAGCCAGTGGTGCTGGGCAGGCTCCAGCAAAGCGGTCCTGAACTACTACAGCCGCACACCCAGCCAATGCCAGATCGTGAACTGGGCTTACGGCATCAACTACGCCTGCGGCAACAGCACCTTCAACTGGAACAGCTACGCCAACCGGCCGAACAATATGTACGGCACGTCCGGCAGCGTGCAGAACATCCTGTACAACTGGGGCGTGCCAAACACGGCGATCAACAACTACCTGTCGTGGAATTCGGTGGTGAATGAGATCAATGGCAACCGCCCCTTCGTGATCCGCTACGGCTGGACCAATGGCGGGGGGCATATCATGGTGGGACGCGGTTACGAAACCTACAACGGAACCAACTACATCTACATCATGAACCCGTGGCCAGGCGAAGGACAGACCTACCGCACCTTTGCATCGGCAGTCAGCGCCTATGACCACAATTGGACGCACACGCAACGCATGAACGTCAGCCCTTAAACTAAAAAGCCCGCCAGCAAACGCCTGGCGGGCTTTTCATGTCAGTTGCTGCCGCCCAGTTGTTCCAGCTTGGCGGCCCACTTCTTCGACTCGTCGACGTTACGGGCTGTGCCGACGCCATTCTCGAGCAGGTAGACCAGCTTGCGGATAGCAGTAATTTCCCCCTGCTCCGCTGCCTGGCGATAATAGGTTGCGGCCTGGATGTAGTCCTTTTTCACGCCTTGCCCCATCCAGTACATGCCAGCCAGCCTGACTTGCGCTTGCGCGCTACCCAGCTTTGCCGCCTGCTGGTAGACCACCGCGGCCTGCGCCAGGTCGACCGGGCCGCCCTTGCCCAGGTCGAGCATGACGGCGAGGTTGGTGGCGGCATCCTTGTTGTCCTGTGCAGCAGCTTTGCTGAACCATGCGCGGGCCTGCGCCAGGTCCTGCGCAACGCCGTCGCCGTTGGAATACAGCAGCCCCGCGTAGAACTGCGCCATCGCATGTCCCTGCGCGGCAGCTTTCAGGTACCACTCCAGCGCCTGGGCAGGGTCCTTCGGCACCGTGTTACCGGTGTGATAGGCCACTGCAAGGTCGTACTGGGCGTTGGCATCTCCAGTCACGGCGCGCTTGCGGATTGGCGCAAGAGGACCGGCCGCCTGGCGCTCCATTGCTGCGATCAGGTCCAGCGCCTCCTGTGCACTCTTGCTGCCGGCGGCGGCGGCCTTCTGGTACCACTGCTTTGCCTGCGCCTGGTCGGCGGGAACTCCCCGGCCTTCGAAATACATGCCTGCCACCTGCTCGATCGCTGCAACATCATTCTGTTCGATCGCCTTGCGCAGCAAGGCCAGTGCACCGGCGCCGTCCTGCTTGATGCCGCGGCCAGCGGCCATCAGGCCAGCCAGTTGGCGCATCGCAGGTACGCTGCCCTGGTCCACAGCACGCGAGTACCATTTCACGGCCTCGACATCGTTCTGGTCGGTACCCTGTCCGCGCTCGTACATCATGCCCAGGTTGAACTGTACGTTCGGGTCATTGCTGCGTGTGGCTTGCTCAAAGAACCCTCGGAAAGCGCGCGCGTAATTGCCTTTTGCGTACTCTTCATTAGGGGTGCGGGAAAATGCCTGCGCATGTGCAAAATGCACGGGGAAGTGCAGACAAGCCAGGAGTGCTACGTACCGGAACTTCAACGCCATATTATGTTTCTGCTAGGTGGAAAATGAAAATTATATGAATTTTCCATTAAGCAACATAATATAAATGAAAACTTTGATGCTTTTCCACAACAAAGTCCCGCTGGCACATGGCTAGCGGGATTTTCCAATAAGTGCCTGACGATAGCCCGCTTTCACAGCGGTTTCAGCGCTAGCTTGTTTAAACGCCTGGCTGCCGGAGTAAGGCAAGGTAAGCGATGACCGTGTTCCCTCTTCCAGCGCGGCCAACTCCAGCGAGGCTTGTGCGCCGTAGCGGGTGTGCAACCGTGCCCGGATATTCGCCAGGGCGACGCCGCTGCCCAGTCGCACCGGACGCCGCGCATGATGTAATCCAAGCCCATCGTCGTCGATTCGAATATTCAGTTGCCCGTCCTTGACGTCGGCAAACAGGCGCACCGTGCCACCCTCCAGCTTCGGCTCGAGCCCGTGGTGCACGGCGTTCTCAACCAACGGCTGCAGCAGCAGCGGCGGCAGCACCGCCTTGCGCGCTTGTTCGCTCACGTCGATCGAAAAGCGCAACCGGTCTCCCATCCGGATCTGCATCAATTGCAGATAATTGTGTGCAGTCTCCAGCTCGACGTCCAGCGTGCTGTCGCTCGCCCGCATCTGGCCGAGGCTGGCGCGCAGATAGTCGGTAAACGATTCAAGCATCAACTGCGCGCGCGGCGCATCGATGGCAATCAGGCTTTGTACATTGGCCAGGGTATTGAACAGGAAGTGCGGCTCGATCTGCGCCTGCAACATGCGCAATTGCGATTCGGCCGCCTGCTGTGCCAACGCATTCTCCTTCGCCCGCAGCAGCCACCAGATCCAGTTCGCTGCCACAATGAAAAGCGCAAAGATCAAGAACTTGAGCTGGACCATGGGGACAGCAGACAACTTCTTCCAAAGGTTGAGATTGTACGGATACCCCAATAGCATATAGCCCAGGCGCACGCCCACGGCCATGCCTGCGATCAATAGCACACTCACGACTGCTGCCGCGCGCCAGTCCGGCCGGGCCGACAGCGCGTCGAGCTTCGCGCCTGGCAGCAACAGTTCGAAGCCGCGCAGCATGAACATCATTGTGCATGCCGCGCACAGTCCGAGCAGCAGATTGGTGCGTAACGACGAGGCCATCCAGCCCTGGGCATCGCTGCCCATCAAGAAGACCGACAGCCCCATCAATGCCATTGCAACGCTGAGCCCCAGGACGCTCCCCACCAGCAACCGCGCCCACCACGGATCGACGCGCTCCTTCTTCAGGACCAGGAAGGTGCGCAGCGTATATTTCAGGGTTTGTATGATCGTCATGGGGCGACAGTGTAACGGCTCAGTTCCTGGGCGGCGTGATTTCCGCAAGAGCGCTGCGCCGTTCGCGCTCGATGCGCTGTGCCTGCGCCAGCTCCACTTCGAATGCGCTTGGCTTATCGCTGGGAGCCTGCACCCCTCCCAAGTCTTCGGCGATGCGGAAGCCCTCTAAGCCACCGATGAAATCAGGCGCCGTGAAGCCGCGCATCGAGGCGTGGAAACCGCGCCAGTGCCAGGTGCCGCCGCGCAGTCCGCGCGCCTTGCAGGCTCCGCTCACCCAGGCACTG
The DNA here is from genome assembly GCF_049913255.1 of Pseudoduganella sp. R-43. Classification (NCBI taxonomy): domain Bacteria; kingdom Pseudomonadati; phylum Pseudomonadota; class Betaproteobacteria; order Burkholderiales; family Oxalobacteraceae; genus Pseudoduganella; species Pseudoduganella sp. R-43. The sequence goes on along the minus strand of NZ_CP183988.1, from coordinate 2,399,859 downwards.
CCATCCTTCGGCGCACCGTTATAGTCATCGTGTTCGCAGTCTTGCAGGAATTCGGCGACATTTCCAAGCGTATCGTACAGCCCGAAAGCATTCGGTTCGTACATGCCGACGATACTGGCGTACTCGGCTTTGTCGTCGCACGGAATGACGCCGACGTGGTTCATTGACTCCAGCCCGAAGTCGCGCCGGATCGCCGCCTCGGCCGAGCGGTCGCCCAGATTGCCATAGCGGCACGCCTGGGCTTCGTCGTTGCCAAAGAAGTAGCGCTGGGTGCTGCCGGCGCGATGCGCGTATTCCCATTCAGCCTCGGTCGGCAAGCGATACTTCTTGCCGGTTTCCTTGGCCAGCCATTTGACATAGGCGTCGGCGCCGTTCCAGCCAATGCAGGTTGCCGGTTCGAACTTGCTCATCGACTGCAGCGTGGTGGCCACAGGATATTCTCCCGGAATGCTGAGAAACCAGCTCCTCGACGCCATTTGTGTGCACATGCGCGGGATGCGGTAATTGGTGGCCTCGACAAAACGCTGGAATTCAGCGGCAGTGACTTCATACTTCCCCAACCTGAACGACTTGATGGCCACCGCATGCACCGGCTGCGAGTTGGCCTTGCGATCGCTTCCCATCATGAACTCGCCGGCCTTGATGGTGACCATCGGCGGTTCGATCGGCATGACCTTGTCGGTCGCGAAAGCGGGCACCGCCCAAAGCAAGGCGGACATCAGGACGATATTTTTTGGCATTGCATTCCTTCTTCGTTGGTTGAGATGAAAGAAGGATTCCAGAACCCGCACGCGACGCCACGCACCAAGCGACGAATCGACAATCGAGCCGACGAATGGCTACAATGCCGCCATGACTTCTAAACTGGATACGCAATTGCCATGGCGCGCCTTGATCGCCGATGACGAGCCGCACCTGGCGCAGTACTTGTGCAGCCAGTTGGCATTGCTATGGCCCGAGCTCGAGATCGTGCATGTCGCGCGCAATGGCATTGAAGCCGCCGAACGTATCGCTGCGCTCGCGCCCGACCTGGCATTTCTGGATATACAGATGCCGGGCATGACCGGACTCGAGGTGGCTCAGGGAATCGAAGGACCAACGCGCGTGGTGTTCGTGACCGCTTATGATGAATACGCGGTCGAGGCGTTTGATCACGCGGCACTGGACTATGTTCTCAAGCCGCTCAAGAACGAAAGGCTGGCACGTACGCTAGAGCGGATCAAGGCGGCGCGCGCCTCCGTGCAACCCGACGCGCGCCTGGCCGATGCTCTGGCACGCCTGATGGCGCCGCCCCAGCAACCGCGCCTGCGCTACATCCGCGCGGCGCGCGGCGAACTGACATCGCAGGTGGCGGTCGACGACATCATGTTCTTCCATGCCGACGACAAGTACACGGTGGTCACCACCGCCGCCGGCGAGCACCTGATCCGCACCACCATCACCGACCTCGCATCACAGCTCGATCCGGACCAGTTCTGGCAAGTCCACCGCTCCACCCTGATTAACCTGGCTTTCGTGGAAGGCACTCGGCGCGACGAGGCCAGCCGCCTGTTCGTACGCATGAAAGGGCAAGCGAAGGAACTGCCGGTCAGCCGTGCGTTCGTACACTTGTTCAAGGCGATGTAGCTGATTTTCCTGCTCGGAAAGCAAAAAGGCCCGCTAGCTTATGCTTAGCGGGCCTTCGGTATAAGAGCCTGACGATAACCTACTTTCACACTGGTTGCAGCACTATCATCGGCGCAGAGTCGTTTCACGGTCCTGTTCGGGATGGGAAGGGGTGGGACCGACTTGCTATGGTCATCAGGCATGACTTGTCAACAATCGTGGAAGAAGTAAAGTGGGGGTAGGGTTCTCAAACACTGTGTAAATGCTACATAACCGTCAAGGTTATAGGGACAAGCCGTACGGGCAATTAGTATCAGTTAGCTTAATGCATTACTGCACTTCCACACCTGACCTATCAACGTCCTGGTCTCGAACGACCCTTCAAGGAGCTCAAGGCTCCGGGAAATCTCATCTTAAGGCAAGTTTCCCGCTTAGATGCTTTCAGCGGTTATCTCTTCCGAACTTAGCTACCCGGCAATGCCACTGGCGTGACAACCGGTACACCAGAGGTTCGTCCACTCCGGTCCTCTCGTACTAGGAGCAGCCCCCTTCAAATTTCCAACGCCCACGGCAGATAGGGACCAAACTGTCTCACGACGTTTTAAACCCAGCTCACGTACCACTTTAAATGGCGAACAGCCATACCCTTGGGACCGGCTACAGCCCCAGGATGTGATGAGCCGACATCGAGGTGCCAAACTCCCCCGTCGATATGAACTCTTGGGAGGAATCAGCCTGTTATCCCCAGAGTACCTTTTATCCGTTGAGCGATGGCCCTTCCATACAGAACCACCGGATCACTATGTCCTACTTTCGTACCTGCTCGACTTGTCGGTCTCGCAGTTAAGCACGCTTATGCCATTGCACTATTAGCACGATGTCCGACCGTACCTAGCGTACCTTCGAACTCCTCCGTTACCGTTTGGGAGGAGACCGCCCCAGTCAAACTGCCTACCATGCACTGTCCCCGATCCGGATCACGGACCAAGGTTAGAACCTCAAACAAACCAGGGTGGTATTTCAAGGATGGCTCCATAGGAACTGGCGTCCCTACTTCAAAGCCTCCCACCTATCCTACACAGATTGGTTCAAAGTCCAATGCAAAGCTACAGTAAAGGTTCATGGGGTCTTTCCGTCTAGCCGCGGGTAGATTGCATCATCACAAACACTTCAACTTCGCTGAGTCTCGGGAGGAGACAGTGTGGCCATCGTTACGCCATTCGTGCAGGTCGGAACTTACCCGACAAGGAATTTCGCTACCTTAGGACCGTTATAGTTACGGCCGCCGTTTACTGGGACTTCAATCAAGAGCTTGCACCCCATCATTTAATCTTCCAGCACCGGGCAGGCGTCACACCCTATACGTCCACTTTCGTGTTTGCAGAGTGCTGTGTTTTTATTAAACAGTCGCAGCCACCAGTTTATTGCAACCTTTTCGCCCTTCCACAGTAAAGTGGTCAAGCTACCGAGGCGTACCTTATCCCGAAGTTACGGTACCAATTTGCCGAGTTCCTTCTCCCGAGTTCTCTCAAGCGCCTTAGAATACTCATCTCGCCCACCTGTGTCGGTTTGCGGTACGGTCTCGTATGACTGAAGCTTAGAGGCTTTTCTTGGAACCACTTCCGATTGCTTCGCGAGCAAGCTCGCTCGTCCCAGTCCCTTGAATTACGCGCCCGGATTTGCCTAAGCGCCTTCTATGAACCAGGAACTGCCTATTCCAACAGGCAGACAACCTTCCGCGATCCGTCCCCCCATCGCATCATACGACGGTGCAGGAATATTAACCTGCTTCCCATCAGCTACGCATCTCTGCCTCGCCTTAGGGGCCGACTCACCCTGCTCCGATGAACGTTGAACAGGAAACCTTGGGCTTACGGCGTGCGGGCTTTTCACCCGCATTATCGCTACTCATGTCAGCATTCGCACTTCTGATACCTCCAGCATCCTTTACAAGACACCTTCGCAGGCTTACAGAACGCTCTCCTACCATATCCTTGCGGATATCCGCAGCTTCGGTGACTGGCTTAGCCCCGTTACATCTTCCGCGCAGGACGACTCGATCAGTGAGCTATTACGCTTTCTTTAAATGATGGCTGCTTCTAAGCCAACATCCTGACTGTTTTAGCCTTCCCACTTCGTTTTCCACTTAGCCAATCTTTGGGACCTTAGCTGGCGGTCTGGGTTGTTTCCCTCTTGACACCGGACGTTAGCACCCGATGTCTGTCTCCCAAGCTCGCACTCAACGGTATTCGGAGTTTGCAATGGTTTGGTAAGTCGCGATGACCCCCTAGCCATAACAGTGCTCTACCCCCGTCGGTGATACTTGAGGCACTACCTAAATAGTTTTCGGAGAGAACCAGCTATTTCCAAGTTTGTTTAGCCTTTCACCCCTATCCACAGCTCATCCCCTAATTTTTCAACATTAGTGGGTTCGGTCCTCCAGTGCGTGTTACCGCACCTTCAACCTGGCCATGGATAGATCACTTGGTTTCGGGTCTACACCCAGCGACTGGCGCCCTGTTCGGACTCGATTTCTCTACGGCTCCCCTATCTGGTTAACCTCGCCACTGAATGTAAGTCGCTGACCCATTATACAAAAGGTACGCCGTCACCCCTTACGAGGCTCCGACTGTTTGTATGCACACGGTTTCAGGATCTATTTCACTCCCCTCCCGGGGTTCTTTTCGCCTTTCCCTCACGGTACTGGTTCACTATCGGTCGATTACGAGTATTTAGCCTTGGAGGATGGTCCCCCCATGTTCAGACAGGATTTCTCGTGTCCCGCCCTACTTGTCGTACGCTTAGTACCACCGCTCTGATTTCGTGTACGGGGCTATCACCCGCTATGGCTCCTATTTCCAGAGGATTCCACTATCAGAACGACTATCACGTACAGGCTCTTCCCATTTCGCTCGCCACTACTTTGGGAATCTCGGTTGATTTCTTTTCCTGCAGCTACTTAGATGTTTCAGTTCGCCGCGTTCGCTTCACACACCTATGTATTCAGTGAGTGATGACCTATAAGGCCGGGTTTCCCCATTCGGAAATCTTCGGATCAAAGCTTGTTTGTCAGCTCCCCGAAGCTTATCGCAGACTTCTACGTCCTTCATCGCCTGTAATCGCCAAGGCATCCGCCATGTGCACTTATTCACTTGTCCCTATAACCTTGACGGCTACAGGTTCAAGCACTTACTACTGTGTTTGATGAGTTTTACTACTACCCTAAGTAATATCTTTCGATATCGCTTAATAAAACTTTTACTTCTTCCAGATTGTTAAAGAACGTTGAACATTTAAGCGTTCAAACCTAAGCGGCTACGCTTACGTTTGAAAACTTGGTGGAGGATGACGGGATCGAACCGACGACCCCCTGCTTGCAAAGCAGGTGCTCTCCCAGCTGAGCTAATCCCCCATTGGTTTGGTAGGGCTGGTTGGGCTCGAACCAACGACCCCCGCGTTATCAACACGGTGCTCTAACCAGCTGAGCTACAGCCCCAACATTGCTGTTCTTCGTATTACAACAGTCGATAAGTGTGAACGTTTGAGTCTGATGCCGACTCTAGAAAGGAGGTGATCCAGCCGCACCTTCCGATACGGCTACCTTGTTACGACTTCACCCCAGTCACGAATCCTACCGTGGTAAGCGCCCTCCTTACGGTTAAGCTACCTACTTCTGGTAAAACCCGCTCCCATGGTGTGACGGGCGGTGTGTACAAGACCCGGGAACGTATTCACCGCGACATGCTGATCCGCGATTACTAGCGATTCCAACTTCATGTAGTCGAGTTGCAGACTACAATCCGGACTACGATACACTTTCTGGGATTAGCTCCCCCTCGCGGGTTGGCGGCCCTCTGTATGTACCATTGTATGACGTGTGAAGCCCTACCCATAAGGGCCATGAGGACTTGACGTCATCCCCACCTTCCTCCGGTTTGTCACCGGCAGTCTCATTAGAGTGCTCTTGCGTAGCAACTAATGACAAGGGTTGCGCTCGTTGCGGGACTTAACCCAACATCTCACGACACGAGCTGACGACAGCCATGCAGCACCTGTGTGCAGGTTCTCTTTCGAGCACTCCCGGATCTCTCCAGGATTCCTGCCATGTCAAGGGTAGGTAAGGTTTTTCGCGTTGCATCGAATTAATCCACATCATCCACCGCTTGTGCGGGTCCCCGTCAATTCCTTTGAGTTTTAATCTTGCGACCGTACTCCCCAGGCGGTCTACTTCACGCGTTAGCTGCGTTACTAAGTCAATTAAGACCCAACAACTAGTAGACATCGTTTAGGGCGTGGACTACCAGGGTATCTAATCCTGTTTGCTCCCCACGCTTTCGTGCATGAGCGTCAGTTTTGACCCAGGGGGCTGCCTTCGCCATCGGTGTTCCTCCACATCTCTACGCATTTCACTGCTACACGTGGAATTCTACCCCCCTCTGCCAAACTCTAGCCTCGCAGTCTCCATCGCCATTCCCAGGTTAAGCCCGGGGATTTCACGACAGACTTACGAAACCGCCTGCGCACGCTTTACGCCCAGTAATTCCGATTAACGCTTGCACCCTACGTATTACCGCGGCTGCTGGCACGTAGTTAGCCGGTGCTTATTCTTCAGGTACCGTCAGCAGTCGTGGGTATTAGCCACGACCTTTTCTTCCCTGACAAAAGAGCTTTACAACCCGAAGGCCTTCTTCACTCACGCGGCATTGCTGGATCAGGGTTGCCCCCATTGTCCAAAATTCCCCACTGCTGCCTCCCGTAGGAGTCTGGACCGTGTCTCAGTTCCAGTGTGGCTGGTCGTCCTCTCAGACCAGCTACTGATCGTTGCCTTGGTGAGCCTTTACCTCACCAACTAGCTAATCAGATATCGGCCGCTCCAGGAGCACAAGGTCTTGCGATCCCCTGCTTTCATCCTTAGATCGTATGCGGTATTAGCGTAACTTTCGCTACGTTATCCCCCACTCTTGGGTACGTTCCGATATATTACTCACCCGTTCGCCACTCGCCGCCAGGCCGAAGCCCGCGCTGCCGTTCGACTTGCATGTGTAAAGCATGCCGCCAGCGTTCAATCTGAGCCAGGATCAAACTCTTCAGTTCAATCTCTGTTTTTGCCGCATTTCTGCGGCAGGTCACTCACTCAAAATACTGACGAAATCTCTTTCGAGATTACGTTTAATTTTGTGCGAGCGTTACAACGTATATTTTGAGCATCGGACCCGAAGGTCCGGGCATATCGTCAAACGCCCACACTTATCGACTGTTGATTTTTAAAGATCGCTGCTTTTATTTAACGAAGCGTTGTGTTCGTTGCAGCAGAGAAGCGAGATTATGCAATGTTTCGTATAACTCGTCAACCCCATCTTTTCCTCGTTTCGCTTCGCTGAGTTGTCAGCGCTGCGTTGCGAGGGACAGAACTATAGCAAACGATCCGGCTGTCCGCAAGGGCCTTCTTCTATTCCCGTATTTCTGCATTCTGTCGCACATCGGTGGCGGCTTTACGCAAGGTTATCTACACTTGCCCCATATTCAATAGAAAGTCGCGCATGTTTCCAACTCCGAAAGCCCAAGACACAGCAAAAACCATCCTGGCCTGGCTCCACCGCGGCTTTGATGCGACGACCGGCTGGGTTACGCACTTGTCTTGGTGGAAGTTCTTCCTGTTTGCGGCGCTGTCGATGATCGCAGCATCGATCTTGCAGGATGAGCTGTTCTCGCCCTCCCGCGACGAAGAGATGGTGATTCGCTCCCATAAGCGTACAAAATCAGGTAACGCGGACCCAAACATCACGATTGACGACAGTGGCATCCATTTCAATCCGCGCGCTGGGAAGATCAAGAAGCCAGCCAGCACTGAAGCCAGCAGCGATGATGCGGCCAATGAACATGAATCAGCGGATGCTGTTGAAGCGGCGGCAGCCGAAGCAGCAGCGCCGGCGATGCCAGCCGAGCCGGCAGATGCCGCGATCCCAACGCCCCCTGCCCCGCCGGCGCCGAAGGCCAGTCGGGCTAAACCTCCTGCGGCGCCGGCGGCTCCAGTGGCGCCAATGCCTGGCGAAGAAGTCCATATCGAACTGCCGCCGCAGATCGGCGAAGAACTGTCAAACGCACTGGAGCAGGCTGTCGATAGTGCAGCCGAAGAAAAAGTCTCGCGCTACCACAAGCAGGCGTCGACCTGGTTCACCAGCTTCATCACCCTGCTCTTGCTGGCACTGTTCGCGATGAAAGCGCTGGTTGGCGGCAAGAAGAAGGCAGAAGCCGAGGCGCAAGTGGCAAACGCCGCGGCCGAGCGCGAATCCATGCAGCGCCAACTGAGCGAAGCCAAAATGCAAATGATGCAGGCCCAGGTCGAACCGCATTTCCTGTTCAATACCCTGGCTTCGGTGGAGCATCTGATCGAGACCGATCCGCCGCGCGCTTCAGCCATGCAGCGCAGCCTGATCAAATACCTGCGCGCGGTACTGCCGCAAATGCGTGAAAACAAGCTGACCAGCACGCTCGGCAGCGAGTCCGATATGGTGGCGGCCTACCTGGCCCTGCTGAAGATGCGCATGGAAGAGCGCCTCACCATCGACTTCGATGTGCCGGAAGGACTGCGCACCGCCGCCTTCCCGCCAATGATGCTGCAGTCGATGGTCGAAAACGCGATCAAGCACGGCCTGGAAGGCAAGCCGGAGGGCGGCTACCTGAGAGTCCGCGCCGAAGTGGCGCACAGCAAGCTGCGCGTGACGGTGAGCGACGATGGCCTGGGCTTTGGCGCCAAGCCGAGCACCGGCACCGGCCTGGGCCTGACCAATATCCGCGAACGCCTTAAGCTGCTGCACGGCGACCAGGCTTCGCTGAAAATCGAGCCCAACCAGCCGAGCGGCGTGATCGCGATTATCGAGGTGCCATACCAGTTGGCGCGTTCGGAATAAGCGATTGCCTTACGCTGCGATCCATTGAATAATTGATACTTCTTATTTCCACATATTGAGCACTATGCCCACAGCAATTATTGCCGACGATGAGCGATTGATGCGCGACCAACTGCGCATGCGGCTGGAACAAGTCTGGCCGGAACTGGAGATCCTCGGCGAAGCCAAGAACGGCGACGAAGCAGTAGAACTGGTCGACGAACTGAAACCTGATTTCACCTTCCTCGATATCCGCATGCCGGGCAAGACCGGCATGGAAGCAGCTGCCGAAATCGGCAACAAGAGCAATGTGGTTTTCGTCACCGCTTACGATGCCTACGCCGTGGAAGCCTTCGAACGCGGCGCAGTCGACTACGTGTTGAAACCACCGGAGCCGGAGCGGCTGAAGATCACCGTCGAGCGCCTGAAAGGTCGCCTGTCTTCGCCGGCAGCCAGCGCCGCTCAAGGCGCCGACATGGCCGCGATCCTGAACCAGCTTGCCGAGAAAATCGCAGCGCCAAAACCGAAGTACCTGCAATGGATCCAGGCCAGCATCGGTTCAGACCTGCGCATGATCCCGGTCGAGGAAATCCTGTTCTTCCGTTCGGACGAAAAATACACCTGCGTGCAGACCGATAAATTCGAGGCGCTGATCCGCAAGCCGGTGCGCGACCTGGCCGAAGAGCTGGACCCTTCCCTGTTCTGGCAAATCCACCGCGCGACCCTCGTCAATGTGAACGCCATCGAAGGCGTAACGCGCGACATTCGCGGCCGCCACCTGGTTATGATCAAAGGCCGCCCCGATAAGCTGGAAGTCAGCCGCTCCTTCCTCCATCTGTTCAAGCAGATGTGATCCAGATCAAGCCGTCCACCGGCTTGCTGTAATACGGTGTCCTGGTGGTTGCAGCCACCAGGAGGCCAACTTTGAAGAATCCCCGCACCCGCGTCCAGGGACGTCGCTCCACAGATTCCGCGCTGGCGGAAATCCGTGAGGATGAACGCGTCCACATCTCGCGCGAACTACACGACGACCTGGGGCAATTGCTGGCAACCCTGCGCGTCGAACTCACTCTCCTGAAGCAGCTGCCTCCGGGCTCGCCCGATGCCGAGGCGCGCCTGGCCAGCATGGACAACCTGCTCGTGACGGCCATTGGTTCGCTGCGCCGCATTGCAGGCAACTTGCGCCCCCGCGCGCTCGATGAAGGCGGTTTGTACTTTGCACTGGAATCGCTGCGGCGCGAGTTCGAAAAACGGCACGGCATTAGCTGCCTGCTCGATGCGCGGCCAGAGACCCTGGTGCTTGACGAGCGCTATAGCACCGCCATCTATCGGCTGGTGCAGGAGTCTTTAACCAATATCGCCCGCCATGCGGAAGCCGCCACTGCCGAAGTGCGTGTCCGGCGCGACAGCCGGGAACTGCTCATCAATATTTCGGATGATGGGCGCGGCATTGCTGTCGGCGACATGGCCAAGGCAGACGCGCTTGGCCTGCTTGGCATGCGCGAACGTGTCGCCGCACTGCGCGGCACCATGAACGTCGACGGCGGCGGCGGCACGCGCATCGCGATCCGCATTCCCCTCCCCGCAGGCGCATAAAAAAAGGGCGGGTCCGAAGACCCGCCAAAGATCATGAATCACCTCGAGAGAGAGAGGTACTGCTTGCTACAAAAACTGCTTAGAAGGCGTGACGCAGGCCCAGGTTGAATGCCTTGTCGCCAGTGCCCGCTTCAGTGTTGTTGCCAACGGTGTAACCGGCGCCGTTCTTGTTCTTGATCTTGGCGATCGCGGTGTAGGCAGTGGTGCGCTTGGACAGGGCGTACAGGTAGCCGATGCCAAACTGGTTGGCGTCCTGGTCGTTTTGCTTGTCGTCTTTATGGATGTAAGAAGCAACCAGGGTGCCGCCGCCCATTGGCACGCCTACGCCCAGCAGCCATTCAGCGCTGTCCGCGGAGGACTTGGGTGCAACTTTCAGGCCGTAGGCGTTAGCCACTGGCAGTGGTGCCGAGCCGGCGCCTTTGTCCTTTTCGTAGCCGAAGTAGACCTTGGCAACACCGAAATCGTAGTTGGCTGCCAACAGGGTGTTCTTGGCTTTGTCCTTACGCACGGCTGGAGTGGCACCCACTGCAGCCGTGTCGTTGTTCTTGTTGTTGTGCACCAGGCGAACATTCAGTTCCTTGCTGGTGTAGTTCACGCCAAAGCCGAACTGGCGGCCAGCGGTGTTGTCGCCGGCTTGTTCGCCCATGCCGTACAGTGCATCGACGCTGAAGCCGGAGAACACTGGGGAGTTATAAACGATGGAGTTCGACAGGCGGGTGTTGACGCCGCCGGTTGGGAACAGGTTCTTGGCGCTGCCAGCATAGCCGGCGCCGAATGGGTCGGCAACCTGCGACAGGGCGTTGTACAGCATGGTGTACTGGCGGCCCAGGGTGATCTGGCCGGCTTCAGCACTCTTCAGGCCAACGAAGGCCTGGCGCTGTGCGAACACGCCTGCGGTGTCCTGGTCGCCGGTGTCGATCTTGACGCCGGATTCAATCGTGAAGATAGCGGAAGTGCCGCCACCCAGGTCTTCAACACCTTTGAAGCCCAGGCGGGAAGCCGAACCCACACCACTGGTCACCTTGTTGACGCTGCCGTTTACGCCGCCACGCTCTGCGACGAAGCCTGCGTCAGCGATACCGTAGATGGTCACATTGGACTGGGCTTGAGCTTGTGCTGCGAAACCGCTGATGATCAGTGCTGCCAGAGTAAGTTTTTTCACTTGTTGTCCTACGTTGTTGAAGTTGAGGGAAATGTTTCAAACGCAGCTATATTGCCCCTCAATTACTTCAACAATGTGACAGGAAAAAATTACTTCAGGCGTGATGTAACAACCCAGTAATATTCGGACCGCAACACTTTGATTTCACGCGCAGCGATGCCCAAACGCTTGCGCAGCCAGCTGTCGGACGGGTAGTTCTTCATCACTTCGAAGCGATTTCCGTCGTCATCTTTCTGAAACTCGTAGGTATTTCCGTGCTGGTCGGTGCGCGCGACCGGGAAGCTCTCGCCGTCGACATAGTCTTCACCCATCAAGACAAGCAAGACATCCTTGCCGACCTTCTCGCGCAATTGTTTCAGGAATTTGTCCTGGTTCTCGCGCGGCACCTGGGCCCACAGGAATTCGGCGTAGACAGCCGTGTACTGGCCCGGCTGAACGTCCAGCATGGACAGGTCGGCGCTTCCCAGCTGCAGGACCTCGTGGCCATCCAGCAGTTCTTCGATGTGCTCGCGCACTTCGTACAATTCTTCTTCGTTAATCACAGTTCGTAGTTCTCATGTTCGCCCTTCATCGCCTGTTCGATCAGCTTGCGGTTCAACGTCGGCGCCAGCAGCTCGATGAAGGTATATATATAGGATCGCAGGTAGGCGCCCTGCTTGACAGCCACGCGCGACACATTCATGCCGAACAGGTGGCCGGCGGGAATGGCCCGCAGGTTGCGGTCGCGCTCAGGGTCGAAGGCCATGCCGGCGATGATCCCGACCCCCATGCCCAGTTCCACATAGGTCTTGATCACGTCCGCATCGATCGCCTCCAGCAGCACGTCCGGCTTCAGGCCCCGCTTTTCGAAGGCCTGGTCGATGCGCGACCGGCCGGCGAAGGCGGCATCATACGTGATGATGTGGTGCTCGGCCACTTCTTCCAACGTGACGGACTTGATCCTCAATAGCGGATGGTCCGGAGGCACCACCACCACGTGCTCCCATTGGTAGCAAGGCAGCGTAATCAGGCCATCGATGGCGGCAATGGATTCGGTGGCGATGGCCAGGTCGGCCTGGTCGCGCTGCACCATCTCCGCGATTTGCTTCGGATTGCCTTGCAATAAAGACAAGCGCACCTTCGGGTACTTCTGCATGAAGGCCTGTACTACTTTCGGCAGGGTATAGCGGGCCTGGGTGTGCGTGGTGGCGATGGTGAAGCTGCCCGAGTCCTGGGCCGCGTATTCCTTGCCGATCCGTTTCAGGCTGTCGATCTCCTGCATGATCAGTTCGACCGAAGACAAAACCAGGCGGCCAGGCTCGGTCAGGCCGCGAATCCGCTTGCCATGCCTTGTGAAAATATCAACACCCAACTCCTCTTCCAGTTCGATGATCGCCTTGGAAACGCCCGGCTGGGAGGTAAACAAGGCCTTGGCGGCGTCGGTCAGGTTGTAGTTCTGGCGCACGGCTTCCCGCACGAATCGCAGTTGGTGAAGGTTCATTCTCGCTCTCGTTGGACTCCCCAGCGCATATTTTACGCTGATGCTTATGCCTTAACAGCATATAAGCAAATAAAGACTATGTTGTTTGGAATAAGCCCCCAGTTTATTACCATTGATTCCACTTTGGGCATGCCTTACTGGGAAAGCTATGTATCAATACGATCAATACGACCACCTCATCATCCGCGAACGCATCGAGCAGTATCGCGACCAGGTTCAACGACGCCTGAACGATGAGTTGACCGAGGCCGAATTCCTGCCGTTGCGCTTGCAGAACGGCCTGTACATGCAGCGCCACGCTTATATGCTGCGTATTGCCGTCCCTTACGGCCTGCTGTCATCCAAGCAGATGCGCATGTTCGCGCACATCGCCCGCAAATATGACCGTGGCTACGGCCACTTCACCACCCGCCAGAACATCCAGTTCAATTGGATCAAGCTGGAAGAAACGCCGGAAATCCTGAGCGACCTGGCTTCGGTGGAGATGCACGCCATCCAGACTTCGGGTAACTGCATTCGCAACGTGACTTCGGACGAATTCGCCGGCGTAGCGGCCGACGAAATCATCGACCCGCGTCCATACGCCGAAGTACTGCGCCAATGGTCCACCTTCCACCCGGAATTCATCGCCCTGCCCCGCAAGTTCAAGGTGGCGATCAATGGCGCCGTGGAAGACCGTGCCGCCATCGCCGTGCACGATATCGGCCTGACAGTTGTGCATAACGAAGCCGGTGAGATCGGCTTCAAGGTGATGGTCGGCGGCGGCATGGGCCGTACCCCGATCCTGGGCAGCGTGATCCGCGAATTCCTGCCGCGAGAGCACCTGCTGACCTATATCGAAGCGATCATGCGCGTGTATAACCTGCACGGCCGCCGCGACAACAAGTACAAGGCCCGCATCAAGATCCTGCTGAAAGCCCTGGGCGTGGAAGAATTCACCCGCCAGGTGGAAGTCGAATGGGAAGACCTGAAAGGCACCGAGCAGACCCTGACGCTGGAAGAAATGGAGCGCATCATTGCCTACTTCCAGCCGCACGCCTACAAGTCGCTGCCAGCCATCGACCCGGCCGCGGGCCACGCCGACAACAAGGCTTTTGGCAACTGGCTGAAGCGCAATGTGAAAGCGCACAAGGTGCCGGGGTATGCAGCCGTGGTGCTGTCGCTGAAGAAGACCGGCGTGCCGCCGGGCGATGCGACCGCGGAACAGATGGACTACATGGCCGACCTGGCCGACCGCTACAGCTTCAGTGAGCTGCGCGTGACCCACGAGCAGAACATCGTTCTGGCCGATGTCGAGCAATCCCGGTTGTTCGACCTGTGGCAAGAGATCAAGGCGCACGGCCTGGCTACCCCGAACATCGGCCTGCTGACTGACATCATCTGCTGCCCTGGCGGCGATTTCTGCTCGCTGGCGAACGCCAAGTCGATCCCGATCGCGCAAGCGATTGCCGAGCGCTTCGACCGCATCGACTTCCTGCACGATATTGGCGACTTCGAGCTGAATATCTCGGGCTGCATCAATGCCTGCGGCCATCACCACGTCGGCAATATCGGCGTGCTGGGTGTCGACAAGGACGGCAGCGAATGGTATCAGGTGTCGATCGGCGGCGCGCAAGGCAACAACTCCGCCATCGGCAAGATTATTGGCCCGTCGTTCTCCGCGCAGCAGATGCCGGAAGTGATCGACCGCCTGCTGCAAGTGTATGTACGCGAGCGTACCCCGGAAGAGCGCTTCGTGGACACCGCGCAGCGCCTGGGCATTGCCCCGTTCAAGGAATATGTATACGCCACGCCGATTGAAATCGCTGGCCGCCTGGTAGGAGAAGACGAATATGCCTAAGCAAATCATCAAGGGCCGCGCGATCGTGGCCGACGACTGGAACCTGCTGCGCGCCGAGGAAGGCGCCGAAGCCGCCACCGTGGCTGCGCTGGCTGTGCCGGCAGGCCGCGTAATCCTGCCGCTGGCAACCTGGCTGGCGCAGCGCGATGCGCTGTCTGCCCGCGCCGCCGCCGGCGAGATCGCCGTATGGCTGGCGCCTGACGAAGATCCGGTCGCCCTGCACGACGACCTGCCGCGCCTGGCCCTGGTCGCAATCGACTTCCCGAAATTCACGGATGGCCGCGGCTACTCCCACGCCTGGAACCTGCGCTCGCGCCTGGGCTGGACCGGCGAACTGCGCGCTATCGGCGACGTCCTGCGCGACCAGCTGTTCTCGATGCAGCGCGTGGGCTTCGACGCCTACGACACCCGTCCGGACCGCAGCATCGAAGACGCGCTGAAAGGCCTGACTGTGTTCAGCGAGACTTACCAGGCATCGGTCGACCAGCGCGTACCGCTGTTCCGCCGCCACGCACGCCCGGCGCCAGCCGCTGTAACCACCGAGGCCTGACCATGAGCGAGCTCGCCACCCGCGTGCGGGATACGCTAGCCACGCTCGAACGCGTTGCAGAAGAGTTTTCGCCTGCCGTTTTCGCCTCCAGCCTGGCCGCCGAGGACATGGTCCTGACGGACCTGATCCTGAAGGCTGGCCTGCCGATCG
Organism: Pseudoduganella sp. R-43; assembly: GCF_049913255.1. Classification (NCBI taxonomy): domain Bacteria; kingdom Pseudomonadati; phylum Pseudomonadota; class Betaproteobacteria; order Burkholderiales; family Oxalobacteraceae; genus Pseudoduganella; species Pseudoduganella sp. R-43. The sequence continues at coordinate 2,384,586 of NZ_CP183988.1, read as the reverse complement.
GCATCTTCTCACTGGAAACTGGCCGCCTGCACAAGGAAACCCTGGGCATGGTCGAACGCGTGCAGGAGCGCTACGGCTACGAAATCGCGCTGTACCGTCCCGTGCAGGCCGACATCGACGCCTATGTGGAAAAGAAAGGCGTGAACGCCTTCTACGACAGTGTGGAACTGCGCAAGGAATGCTGCCAGATCCGCAAAGTCGAACCGCTGGGCCGAGCCCTGAGCGGCAAAAAATCCTGGGTTACCGGCCAGCGTCGCGCCCAATCTGCAACCCGCTCCGACCTGTCGGTGCAGGAGTATGATGGTTCGCACAGCATGGAGAAGTTCAATCCCCTGGCCGACTGGTCGGAACAGGAAGTGTGGGACTACATCCGCGCCAACGACGTGCCTTACAACCCGCTGCACGACCAAGGTTACCCGTCGATCGGCTGCGAACCCTGCACCCGCGCCATCCAGCCTGGCGAAGACGTACGCGCCGGCCGCTGGTGGTGGGAAAACCCGGACTCGAAGGAATGCGGCTTGCACCTGGTAGACGGCAAACTGATTCGAATTAAGAAAGTAGGCTAAATGAACGCACTGGTAGAACAACACGTCAATTCGCGCCACCTCGACGCGCTGGAGTCGGAAGCCATCCACATCCTGCGCGAGGTTGCCGCCGAATGCTCGAACCCTGCCCTGCTGTTCAGCGGCGGCAAGGATTCCGTGGTCCTGCTGCGCCTTGCGGAGAAGGCTTTCCGTCCAGGGAAATTCCCCTTCCCGCTGGTGCACATCGACACCGGCCATAACTTCCCGGAAGTGATCGAGTTCCGCGACCGCCGCGTGGCCGAACTGGGCGAGCGCCTGATTGTCGGCTCGGTCGAAGATTCGATCAAGAAGGGCACCGTGCGCCTGCGCAATCCCGCCACCGATTCGCGCAATGCCGCGCAAGCCGTGACCCTGTTGGAAACCATCGCCGAACACGGCTTCGACGCCTGCATCGGCGGCGCCCGCCGCGACGAGGAAAAGGCCCGCGCCAAGGAGCGCATCTTCTCCTTCCGTGACGAATTCGGCCAATGGGACCCGAAAGCACAGCGCCCGGAGCTGTGGGACCTGTATAACACCCGCGTCCACCCTGGTGAAAACATGCGCGTGTTCCCGATCTCGAACTGGACCGAGCTGGATGTGTGGCAGTACATCGCCCGCGAAAAGCTGGCGCTGCCGTCGATCTACTTTGCGCACGAGCGTCAGGTAATCCCGCGCAATGGCTTGCTGGTGCCGCTGACCGACCTGACCCCGGCCCGTGAAGGCGAGACAATCGAAACCCAGGTGGTGCGTTTCCGCACCGTGGGCGATATCTCCTGCACCTGCCCGGTGTCTTCCGACGCTGCCGACGTGGACGCGATCATCGCCGAAACCGCAGTGACCCAGATCACCGAGCGCGGCGCCACCCGGATGGATGACCAGACCTCCGAAGCCTCCATGGAAAAACGCAAGAAGCAAGGATATTTCTGATGAACGCACTGAACGACAACCTGAACGAACGTAACCTGCTGCGCTTCATCACCGCCGGCTCCGTCGACGACGGCAAGAGCACCCTGATCGGCCGCCTGCTGTTCGACAGCAAGGGCATCTTCGCCGACCAGCTGGCAGCCGTGTCGCGCGCCAAGCACAAGCGCACCGTGGGCGACACCATCGACCTGTCCCTGCTGACCGACGGCCTGGAAGCCGAGCGCGAACAGGGCATCACCATCGACGTTGCCTACCGCTACTTCGCCACGCCAAAGCGCAAATTCATCATCGCCGACACCCCGGGGCATGAGCAGTACACCCGCAATATGGTGACCGGCGCCTCCACCGCCGACGCCGTGATCATCCTGGTCGACGTGTCGAAAGTGAAGCTGCGCGAAGACGGTGGCGTGGACCTGCTGATCCAGACCAAGCGCCACTCCACCATCGCCCACCTGCTGCAGATCGAGCACGTGGTGGTAGCCGTGAACAAGATGGACCTGGTGAACTACGACCAGGACGTGTACGAGCGCATCGTCAAGGCTTACCGCGAATTCGCTGCAACGCTGGGCATCACGGACGTGAAGACCATTCCGCTGTCGGCACTGGCCGGCGACAATGTGGTCGACGCAAGCGAACGCATGCCGTGGTACCAGGGTCCTACCCTGATCGAGCTGCTGGAAGACCTGTCGGTGTACGATGAGTCGCACAACTCCGCATTCCGCTTCCCTGTGCAACTGGTGGCGCGCCACAACGGCCACGAAGCCAATGACTTCCGCGGCTACATGGGACGTATCGAAGCCGGCAGCGTCGCGGTCGGCGACAAACTGGTGGTGCAGCCGTCCGGTCAAAGCGCCACGGTCAAGGAAATCGTCACTTTCGATGGCTCCCTGCAGACGGCCAGCGCCGGCCAGTCGGTCACCATCGTGCTGGAAGAATACGTGGACGTGTCGCGCGGCGACCTGCTGGCCTCCAGCGCACAACCGGCCAACCTGCTCAAACAGGTGAACGCCGATGTGTGCTGGCTGTCCGAAGAACCGCTGGACCTGCGCCGCAAATACTGGATCAAGCACGGCACCAAGCAGACCGCTGCAAAAGTGACGAAGATCGATTCGATCCTTGACATCAACACCCAGCAGCGGCACGATGCGGATGCGTTGAAGCTGAACGACGTGGCGCGCATTGCGCTGACCGTGCAGCAACCGCTGGCGGCCGATGCCTATTCGGATATTCGCGCCACCGGCGCCTTCATCCTGATCGATGAGGTCACGCACCAGACAGTCGCTGCAGGCATGATCCGCCTCGGCGAGTAAGCTTCGCCAAGAAAGGAAACCTGCGCATGCCATACGGGAAAGTGTATTTGATTGGAGCTGGACCGGGGGCGCAGGACCTGATCACCATGCGTGGCGCGCGGCTGCTGGCGCAAGCCGACGTCGTTTTGTACGACGCGCTGGTGACTGAAGAAATGCTGGAACTGTGCCCGCAGGCCGAGAAGATCTCAGTCGGCAAGCGGGCCGGCCAACGCTCCACCGCCCAGGGCGTCATCAACCAGCAACTGGTCGAATGCGCAGCGCGCTACCGCCTGGTGGTGCGCCTCAAGGGCGGCGACCCGATGCTGTTCGGCCGCGCCGACGAAGAATTGACGGCGCTTGAGCAGCACGGCATCGAAGTCGAAGTCGTTCCGGGCATCACCACCGCGGTTGCCGCCGCCGCGGCAACACAGCAGCCGCTGACCAAGCGTGGCGTGGCGCGCAGCGTGGCTTTCTTCACCTCCTCCACCGCGCCGGGCCATCCGGAAGAACTCACTATCCCTTCCACCGACACCCTGGTGCAGTACATGGGCGGGCGCGAGGCGATTGCCACTGCCAACAATCTGCTGTCGCAGGGCCGCTCGCCGGATACGCCGGTGGTCGTGATCGAAAATGTCAGCCGCCCCGACCAGCGCGTCGAACGCATCACCCTGGCCGAGCTGGCGCATGGCCTGCCGGCCGCGCACGGTCCCGTGCTGGTCATGCTGGGCAAGGCTATGGCGCCGCGGCCGCAGCAAAAACGGTAGAATATCGTCCTCTTGCAATGAGAGGAACAAGATGAGCCAAGCCCACGAAGTCCTGGAGCGCGCCCGCAATGCGCGCCTGGCAGGCAAATACGAAGACGCCCTGCGCGACCACCTGTGGTTCCACGAACATGCGCTCGACGAAGACCCGACCCTGGCGGGCGTTCGCCTGTCCTTCGCCCTGCGCGACTGGATCTACCTCGCCGAACAATTCCCGCTGGCGCGCCGCGCACTGCAGGCCATTCGCGACCGCGACACGCAGCGCATCCTGAACGGCAGCGCCACCCTGGCCCGCTTCCACGACGTCAGCGCCATCAACAGTGCGCTGGGCGAAGAACGCGCCACCCACGACCTGTTCACCCAGATCGACGCCCAACTGCCCGAATTAGCCAAGGATTGTGCCGAACTGGCCCTGCCGGCCCTGGTGGCGGTAGAGGATTTCCAGCTGGCGCGCCGCTACCTACCGGACCCGGTGGCACGCATCGCTGCCTTGGCCAAGCGCGTCAACGACTTCGCCGAAGAACTGGCCAAGCGCGGCAACACCTCGTCTGCCCCGCAGTTGCTGGCGTTCGTGTTGAACTACACCAAGGAAGTGCGCCTGATCGTCGAAGTGTTCCGCCGTCTGGGCGAAGATGAGGAAGTGGCCAAGGCAAGCGCCGCGGCACTCGACTCCCTGAAGTCGGAAGCCTTGCGCGACGCTGTGCAACGCGAATTCGACAACCCGGGCAGCACCATTGCCGCCATGGTCTCCCACGCCAAGGGCGCTTAAGCCGCCTGGCCGGCCGCCACGGCCCGTCCCTGCCAGCGGCCAGCCACGCGGCTGGCCAGGAGCAGCCATTCGCCCTCTCCCGCCTGCACCACCAGTTGCCCGCCTTCGTCCCAAAGCGCGCTGCACCCCGCCGATTGCCACCCACCCGTAGGGCCGCCATGATTGGCCATCAGCACGGGCATGGCGTGGCGGGAGGCGTGCCCTTGCAAGATTGCGCCGTCCTTTGCATAGCCGGCTGGCGAGACCAGGACGCTGGCGGCATACAGCATGGCCCCCGCCCTGGCTGCAGCTTGCGCATGACTGGCATGCGCAAAATCGGCGCAGACGGCCAAGGCGGCCGGGACGCCATCGACGTCAAGCAAAGCGCCGCCGCTGCCGGCCGCGAACACGGTCTCCTCGCCAGCGTGAAGGTGCTGCTTGGTATATTCGGCCACGCGGCCGTCGGGCAGGAAGGACAAGGCGCCGATGTACAGTGCGCCCTCGATTCGTAGCGGCGCGCCGGTCACGATAATCATTCCGCTGCGCCGGGCCAGCGAGGAAGCGGCGCAAGGCGCGGGTCATCGCCACGCAGCGCCGCGGCTGCCGCAATTTCAGGCTCATAACCTGTCAGGGAAAGTTCGGGAAATAGCGCAAGCCGCACGCCGAGCGCCGCAGCCTGGCTTGCAAGTGCCACGTGGCGCGCAACATTGGCGGCGATATCACCCTTGATGGAAAGCGACTGGATTGCCGCAACCAGCGGCACGTCAGGCGCCATTGGTCACCGAGTTGAGGCAGTAGTCCGTCATCGCGCGCAGCACCGTGGGGTCTTCCCCTACCGCGCCGACTGCGCGTATCGTCACTCCCGGATGCGCCAGGCGCATTTCGTCAAGGATCAGCGGCAGGTCGCGCAGCACATGCCCGCCCTGTCCCAGGAATACCGGAATCACCGTCACGTCGTCGATGCCCAGTGCGGCAAGCGCAGCCACCTGCTCCGGCAAGCGCGGCGACATCAATTCCAGGAAAGCCAGCGAAACATCGATGCCCGGCGCGCGCGCCGCGACCATGTCGCGCAGCTGTTCGAACGGCGCCGCCCAACTGGCGGAACGGGCGCCGTGGGCAAACAGCACCAGCGCGCGGCCGCCCATGCTAATGGCGCTCCACCCAGTAAAGGGCACCCAGCGCCAGCAACAGGTATAGCAGGCTTGGCATTAGCGCCGTCAGGAATGCCGGCAGCGCCGACAACAATCCAATATGCGAGAACAGCGTATTCACCAGCAGGAAGCTGACGCCGATCATGATGCCGATGAAGATTTTCAGGCTCACGCCGCCGGAGCGGGTATGCAGGTAGGCGAAAGGCAGTGCCAGCGCCATCAGCACGAAGATGGCCAATGGGTCGAACAGCTTTTTCCAGAAGGCGATCTTGAAACGTTCCGTACCTTGCTTGTTTTCCTGCAGGTGGCGGGTGTAAACCGCCAGCTCGTTGGCCGACATATGTTCCGGATCGGATGCGGAGACCGACAGGATTTTCGGGGTGATCTCCGAAATCAGCTCCTTGCTGGCATGCCGCTGGATCTCCACCGAGCTGGTCGCCTGCGCGTAATTATTGGCCAGATTGGCTTGCGCGCCGTCGGCCAGCAATGCCGGATTGCTGAAGATGTTTTCCGTCACGCCATTCAGGAGCCAGGTATTGTTGCCTTTGAAAGTGGCCGTCTCGGCAAGCGTCAGGGTGCGCAGGCGGAAACGGTTGTCGAAGTCGTACAGCTTGACATCCACCAGTTGTCCATCCGAGCGCACTTCGCGCACATTGAAGAAGCGCGTCCCCTGCACATCGCCGGTCATGCCTCCGCTCTTGATGATATCCTTGGTCCACATGCCAGAGCGGAACTCCGACGACACCGTGGCGCCGCGGCCCATCAAGCGAACTTTCTCCGCCACCGGCGCCAGGCGTGGCGTAATCAGTTCGCCAAAGATGAAGGCAACAACGACCAGCACCAGTCCCACCTTCCCGACCATGACCGCGGCCCTGCCCGTGGACAGGGACGAGGCACGCATGATCGTGAATTCCGAAGTCGACGCGAACTGCGCCATGGTGTAGATGGTGCCGATCAGGGCCGCCACAGGCAGCACCTCGTTCACGTGCTGAGGGAGCATCGTCAGCGTGTACAAGGCAGCATGTTGCATGCCATAGCCGTTCTTGCCGACGACTGGCAGCTCGCCGGTCAGGTCAAAGAATGCCTGCAATCCAAGCAATGCCGCCAGTGCAAATGCGACCGCCTGCAGGATCGAGACGAAGAAATAGCGTTGCAGGATGCTCATTTGCGCGCGCCTCGCTTGAATGCTGCCCAGATCGCGCGTGGATGGTAGCGGTGATTCACGTTCAGGCGCCAGGCAAACAATGCCAGTACTGCCAGTGCCATCGCCAGGTGCAAGGGCCACCAGCTCAAGCCAAACGTGAAGTTGCCGCGCCGGATACCGGATTCGAACACGTTTATCAGGTTGTTATAAGTGAAGAAGATCAGCACTGCGAGAATCAGGTTGACCGAACTGCCCGCCCGTGGATTGACGAAACCGAGCGGAATCGCCAGCATCGACAGCGCCAGGCAGGCCAGCGGCAGCGACAGGCGCCACATCAACTCGCCCTTGGCCGGATTGGTACCGGCGGCGATCAACTCCAACGTCGGAAGGGTTTTGGTTTCCTTCTGGCCATCGCCCTCGGACGACTGCTGCGAGACGCGCATGCTGTAGCGCTCAAATTCCATGCTCTGGAAACTGGCATCGCCCGGCTTGCCCTGGTAGCGGCGACCGTTCTTCAGGACCAGGTGGCGATCTCCGGAGGGCAGCGTCTCGATCACGCCCTCGCTCGCCACTACGACGGAAGTACCCTTGGCATCAACCTGGTTGACGAACACATTGCGCACCACCGAGCTGCTGCCCGAAACGCCTTCCACGAAGAAGATGCGGTTGGCCGACGAGGATTCCCTGAACTGGCCGGGGGAAACCTTCTGCAGGTCTTCCCGCTTGGAGAAACGCTCAATATATTCGGCGCTCTTCGAGCGCGCCCACGGCGTTGCATAAAAACTGAGCGCACCGGTCAGCAGGACCAGCGGCAGGACAAACAGGAACACCGGCCTGACGAAACGAGTCAGGCTGACGCCTGCGGCAAACCATACCACCATCTCCGAATCCTTGTAGATGCGGGTCACCACCATCAACACGGAAATAAAACTGGTGAAAATCAGGACAATTGGCAGATAATTCAGGGCTGCGAACGCAATGAGCGCGATGACATCGCTGGACGCGACCTTGCCGCCTGCGGCTTTGCCGAGGATCGAGATCAGGGTCCACGTCAGGAGGATCGAGAACAGCACCGTAAAGGAAGCCCCGGCAGAGCTGACCAGCTCACGGCGGAGGGCGCGATGGAAAATCATTCGACGTTTATAATTCGTTCTACAAAATTAAGGAGAAACCAAATGGACTTTAGCATAAAAGCACTCGACGCCAAGAACACCATCGCCAGCGCCAAAAGCGGCTGCGTCGTGGTCGGCGTCTTCGAAAACAAGAAACTCTCGAAAGCGGCTAAAGCCCTCGACAGCGCAGGCGAAATCACCGCCGCACTGAAATCCGGCGACATTACCGGCAAAGCCGGCACCACCCTGCTGCTGCGCGGCCTGAAAGGCGCCGCTGCGGAACGCGTGCTGCTGGTAGGCCTGGGCGCCGATGAAGCAGTCGCCGAAAAAGCCATCGGCTCCGCGATCAATGCCGCCATCAAGGCGCTGGGCACCGTCGCATCGAGCGACGCTATTATCGCACTGCCTCTGGAAGAAGTGAAAGGCCGCGACGCCAACTGGGCGATCCGTTCCGTGGTGCTGGCCGGCCGCGACGCCGTATACCGCACCGACGCACAGAAATCCAGGAAAGACCCTGCCTGGGCCGGCCCCGGGAAAGTGGCCCTGGCCGTGGCGAACAACGCCGGAAACAAGCTGGCGCTGTCGCAAGCGGTTGCCACCGCCAACGGCATGGAACTGACCAAGGACCTGGGCAACCTGTCCGCCAACGTCTGCACCCCGACCTACCTGGCCAACGTCGCCAAGAAACTGGGCAAGGACTTCGGCTTTGAAGTCGAAATCCTGGACCGCAAGCAGATGGAAGCCCTGAAGATGGGCTCCTTCCTGTCCGTCACCAACGGCTCCGAGCAGGCGCCCAAGTTCATCGTCCTGAAACACAAGGGCGGCAAGGCCAAGGATGCGCCGACCGTCCTGGTGGGCAAGGGCATCACCTTCGACACCGGCGGCATTTCGATCAAGGCCGGTCCCGGCATGGACGAGATGAAATACGATATGTGCGGCGCCGGCTCCGTGCTGGGCACCTTCCGCGCCATCGGCGAAATGGGACTGAAGTCCAACGTAGTCGGCATCGTCGCTGCATGCGAAAACATGCCGTCGGGCCGCGCCACCAAGCCGGGCGACATCGTCACTTCGATGAACGGCCTGACCATCGAAATCCTGAACACCGACGCCGAAGGCCGCCTGATCCTGTGCGACGCCCTGACCTACGCCGAGCGCTTCAACCCGGCCGCCGTGATCGACGTGGCAACCCTGACCGGCGCCTGCATCGTCGCCCTGGGCCACCACAATAGCGGCGTGTTCGCACGCGACGACGAAGCTGGCAACGCGCTGGCCGACGCCCTGATGGCATCGGGCAAGGCAACCGGCGATACCGCATGGCGCCTGCCGATCGGCGAGCAGTACAACGAACAGTTGAAGTCGAACTTCGCAGACCTGGCCAATATCGGCTCCCCGGGCGGCGCATCGTGCACCGCTGCCGCTTTCCTGGAAAACTTCACCCGCAAGTATCCATGGGCGCACGTCGACATCGCCGGCACCGCCTGGAAATCGGGTGCTGCCAAAGGCGCCACCGGCCGTCCAGTGCCGCTGCTGACCAACTTCCTGATCGGCCGCGCAGGCTGATATTTGGAGTGACCATCAAAAAAGCCGGGGAGACCCGGCTTTTTTGTTTAGTAGATCGCCGATGCCGGCATCGGCTGCTGCGGCGGCGCACCGCGCGCGGCGGCGCCCTCCCCGCGCTGCAGGACGACCGTCAGCGTGGAAGGCAGGTCAAAGCCGGCACCAGTCTGCTTGTCGACTATCTGGCCGGCGCCGAGGGTGAAGATGATGTTGCCCCACTTGGAGGCGTTCTGGCGCGCTTCGATCTGGTCATAAGCCCAGACGTCTTCGCGGCGGCAATCCACCACCAGCGGCTGGGTGCTCTTGTGCACCGTCACCCGCCCGGGGGAAGTAACGAACCAGCGCCCCCTGTCATTGGAGAGCACGCAGCCGATGGCTGACACCTGCTGGTGATCCAGCACGGTTTGCACCAGCACCGACTGCTCGGTCGAGTCGAACAACGTGGCGCAGCCGACCAACGCCGCTGCGCACAGCGCAGCGAACGCGGATCGGCTCAGCCTGGATGGCATGCAGTCGGGCTCAGTCGGCCGACTGGCCTCTTTTCTGACGCAGCCCCTGGATGACATGCATGATGTCGTCCATGCTGTTCGCGCCGATGCCCTGGAACGCATCGAGGACTTCGTTCAGGACTTCGTTACGCACCTCGGCGTCAGCAGTAGCAATCGCTTGCGGGCGCTGGGACGCTGCGCGGGCGCTTGCCTCGCGGGCCGACTTGCGGCCGCTTGGCGATTTGCCATGTTCCAACGCCGCTTGCCAGATCAGCCAACGACGTTGTGTCTCATAGACCAGATACTCTTCTGGCTTGTCTTCGCGCCGACGGACGATTTGGCCGTCCTTCTGCGCCCATGCTTCGAATGCAGATCGCATGTGTATTCCTTTAGTTTGCAGTGCTCGTTAAATCGGAATTAGTTTCCCTATATTACCACTTATTGACGCAGGACAACATTCAAATCCGTTGCAAATAAGCAAAATCACCCAGCTTCGTGGAAACAACTTCGATACCAACCTTGTAATTATATTGACATTTACGGTTGTTGATACCGTAATTTTAGTACCAATCTGATAACTATGAAGCACTATTGGAAATTATTTTTACAGCGGCACCTTTTTTGCGACAAGAAAGCACAATTTTGATGTCACCGTAGAATCATTGTTTGGCTCAAATACGACAGCTTCCCATAGCATAGTGAGTATTGATAAGATCTGCCCCCACCTGATTAGAAAGACTGAAATGAAATTAGCCACTTGGAATGTTAACTCATTGAACGTTCGCTTGCCGCACGTTACGAAATGGCTGGGCGAAAATCCGGTCGATGTGCTTTGCATCCAGGAAACCAAGCTCACCGACGACAAGTTCCCGGTCCGCGAAATCGAGGAGATGGGCTACCAGGTGGCCTTCAGCGGCCAGAAAACCTACAACGGCGTCGCCATCCTGTCGCGCCACCCGATGGAAGACGTGGTCAAGAACAATCCGCACTACCCGGACGAACAGCAGCGCATCCTGGCCGCCACCATCAACGGCATTCGCGTGGTCAGTGCCTATGTGCCGAACGGCCAGGCGCTGGACTCGGACAAATACACCTATAAACTGGGCTGGCTGGCCGGCTTCCGCGACTGGCTGGGCGAAGAAATGGCGCGCAACCCGCACCTGGCCGTGCTGGGCGACTACAACATCGTGCCCGATGTACGCGACACGCACGATCCGGCGATGGAAGGCGACATCTTCTGCTCGGACAAGGAGCGCGCCGCCCTGCAAGCCTTGTTCGACCTCGGCCTGCACGATTCCTTCCGCCTGTTCGAACAGCCGGAGAAGGCTTTCTCGTGGTGGGACTACCGCATGCTGGGCTTCCAGAAGAACAAAGGCCTGCGCATCGACCACGTGCTGCTGTCCGCGCCGCTGAAGGAGCGCTGCGTTTCCTGCGTGATCGACCGCGCACCGCGCAAGTGGCAGCAGCCCTCCGACCACGCGCCGGTGATTGCAACCCTGGGCGCCTAAGCGGCCTGGCGCTCCATCATGAGCTGGGCGCGCACGCCCAGCACCGGTTTCGAGAACAGGTAGCCCTGGGCATAAGTACAGCCTTGCTCGCGCAATAGCTGGAACTGCCCTTCCGTCTCCACCCCTTCGGCCACCACCGACAGCTGCAGGCTGTCCGACAGGGCGACGATCGCGGCCACGATGGCGCGGTCCTCCGCACTTTGCTCCAGGTCCTTGATGAAGGCGCGGTCGATCTTGATCTTTCGCACCGGGAAGCGCTTCAGGTAAGCCAGCGAAGAATAACCGGTGCCAAAGTCGTCGATCGACAGCCGGATCCCCATTGCATTGATCTGGCCCAGGATAGCCAGCGTCTGTTCGCCATGCTGCATCAGCGCTGTTTCGGTGATTTCGAATTCGATCAGCGCCGGATCGATGCCCGTGTCTTCCAGCGTGCGGCGGATCGAATCGACCAGGCCGCGGTGCATGAACTGCCGCGCCGACAGGTTGATCGCCATCGGCACCGGCGCCATGCCCTGGCGCTGCCATTCCATGCTTTGCTCGCAGGCGCGCCGCAGCACCCATTCGCCGATCGGCACGATCAGCCCATTTTCCTCGATCAGCGGGATGAACTGGTCCGGCATCACTAGCCCGCCGGCCGGGCGGCGCCAGCGCAGCAGCACCTCCAGCGTGGCCAGGCGGCGTGTGGCGATATCCATGATCGGCTGGTAGTGCAATTCGAACTGGCCGAGCTGCAGCGCCGAACGCAGCGCGCTCTCCATTTCGAAATGCATGGCCGCCGCCGTGTTCATCTCTTCGTTGAAGTATTGGTAGTTGTTGCGTCCGGAAGCCTTGGCGTGATACATGGCCGCATCGGCATTGCGCATCAGGGTGGCGACGTCGCCGCCGTCGTCGGGATAGGTGCAGATGCCGATCGACGGCGTGATATGCAGCAGGCGCCCTTCCAGCGCAATCGGCTCGGACAGCAGGTCGATGATCTTTTGCGCGACGTGGCTCGATTCGTCCGTGCCGTGGATGCCCGGCAGCAGCACCACGAATTCGTCGCCGCCCAGGCGCGCCACGGTATCGCTGGCGCGCACCGCGCCCACCAGGCGCCCCGCCACTTCCTTCAGCAAGGCGTCGCCGGTCATGTGGCCCAGCGAATCGTTGATGGTCTTGAAGCGGTCGAGATCAATGAACATCACGGCCAGGCGGCGCTCCGAACGCTGCGCGGCCAGCATGGCGCGATCCAGGCGATCGGCCAGCAGTGCACGGTTGGGCAGGCCGGTCAGGCTGTCGTGGTAGGCCATATGGTGCACGCGGGCCTCGGCCTGGCGGCGTTCCACGATTTCAGCCTGCAGTTGCGCGTTGGCGCCGGCCAGTTCGGCGGTGCGCTCCAGCACTCGCACCTCCAGTTCGTCGCGCGCACGGCGCACTGCTTCGGCGGCTTCGCGGCGTGAGGTGACGTCGTCGATCAGCCATACCGAGCGGCCCTTGGGGTCGGCCATGTCGAATGGACGCCCCGACAGGCGTGCCCAGAATCTGCTGCCATTCTTGCGCACAAGCTGGTATTCGTAGGAGCTGGCATGGCCCGCCAGGAAGTCCTTTTCGGTGGCCTTGCGCGCCGCGTCCCAGGCAGCCAGGTCGGGGTAGAAGGTCTGCACGCTGACGCCGGCCATTTCGCCCGGGCCGTAGCCGAACAACTCTTCCATCTTGGCGTTGCAGCGCAGGTTGCGCCCCTTCTCGCAGACGGAAATGCCCATCACCGCGCTGTCCAGGATTGCCTGGTTTTCCAGCAAGGCATTGCGCAGCGATTCCTCGTCATGCTTTTGCGCGGTGCGATCCTCGATGATCCAGATCGTGCCCTGGGTCGGATCTTCCGGATTCACGACATAGCCGATCAGTTGCGCCCAGAAGTCGCTGCCGTCCTTGCGGCGCATCAGCGTTTCGCAGTGGAAGTGCTTGCCCTGGCTAAGCAGGGGGCCGGCAATGGCGCCGACCCGATGATAGGTCTCGTCGTCCGGATAAATGGCGCGGCCCGGCATGCCAAGCGCTTCCTCGCCCTGGTAGCCGAACATGTCGGCAAAGCCGCGGTTATAGCGCGTGATCAGGCGGTTCTTGGTGAACAGGATGGAGATCGAGGCATTGGTCATGATGGCCTCGACTTCCATCTGGGTCTGGCGCGAAACGGTCACGTCTTCCAGTATCCAGATGGTGCCGCCTGCGTTGTGCTCCTGGTCCACGGCCTGGGCGCGCACGCGGCACCAGATGATGCTGCCGTCCTTGCGCACCAGCTGGCATTCGCGCAGTTCGAACAGCTGGCCGGCAGCGAGCAAGGGCCCCGCCTGCAGGCCGAAGGCCGTGTGCTGCTCCACGTTTTCAAACAGCTGCGAAGCGTGGCGGCCGCGCAGCTCTTCCAGCGTATAGCCGAACATTTCAGCCATGCGCGGATTGACCGTCATGATTTCCTGGTTCTTGGTGAACAGGATGCCGACCGAGGCATTGTCCAGGATCGCCTTCTGCTCGAGCAACAGTCGGCCCATTGCTTCGTTCGCCATGCGCTGCTCATTGATGTCTTCCAGGATGAACACGGTGCCTTCGCGGGCATCGGCCGGGTCCAGCGCACGGCCGTTGGAACGGCACCAGAACAGGCTGCCGTCCCGGCGCCGCAACTGCAGCTCCAGCGTCAGCGGCGTGCCTTTCGCCAGCATCGGGAAATACTCGGTGCGGATGCGCAGCGCTTCTTCCGGCGTCGAGTACAGGATTTCGCTTGGCGCGCCTTCCAGCTCCTGGCGTGCATAGCCGAACATTTCGGCAGCGCGCATATTGCACTCGACGATATAGCCGTTCTTGGCAAGGATGATGCCAACTGCCGCATTTTCCAGGATGGCCTGCTGCTCCAGCATGGCCTTGCGCAGCGCACGCTGGTCGCGCTGGGCACTGCTGATATCGTTGAAGATGATGGTGGCGCCGCCATCCAGCCCGCCCGGCAGCGCCTTGACGGTCAGTTGCACCGCGACGTAATTGCCGCTGGCGTTGGTGAGCACACTGTCCCATTTGGGCGCTGTGCGCGGCGCCATGTTCGGCAATGCCGCGGACACCACCAGCGCGGCATTCAACTGCGCATTCGCTTCGGCGCGCACATGGCGGGCAAACATTTCCACCACGTTGCGGCCACGCGGATCGGATTGCAGCAAGGCGTCGAATTCGGCGTTGGAAGCGAACACCAGGCCGTCCGCATCGCAGGCGCAGGCTGGCATTCCGACCAATTGCAAGGCATTGGCCACAACTTCAACATTACTCGAAACAGAATTCATGTACGCCTGGACTCCGGGGGTATCCAGCCGATCATAGCGTACAAACCTGGCTAGTCAAAGAAAAGGCCGGGCTTGCTGACATTGTTACAACAAAAACATGTCTTTTTGCCGCCACGCAGTAATCCACCATCCAGTTTCAACCGTGCGAAGTAATTCGGCGCAATTTGGTATCGTCCGCAAGTTTGCTTATTTGATAAGTACGTTAGATACGCGCTTGTCGCAACTTGATAATTGATAGGAGTTGCCTGAATGTCGTTTGGACCATTGGATGGCAAGACAGCATTGGCGTCGTCGCCCTTGGGCGAAGCGCCTGGCGCATCGTCGCTGGTCGGCAAGCTGGCCGACAACATCGTGCCCACTGCAGTTGAGATGGCGGCGCAAGACAAAATCCCACCCGCTGCTGCGCAACTGGCGCAAACCGCGATCGGCGGACTTGGCGCCGGATTTGGCACGAACGCAAGCGGCGACGCGCCTGCTGCAGCGCCGGCGAGCGCGCTGACGCAAGGCGCGACCGCCCTGGCCGTGCAAAGCCTCGGCGGCATGCTCGCGCCGGAAGAGGCGGCGGTTGCCGGGGAGGCGCTGACTGCCGGATCCCAGGCCGTCCGGCTCCACGCTGCTGAAGGCCGGGCCCCCGAGCCTGGTGCCGCGGGGACGTACGCTGCCGAACAAGCCGCGCCCGTCGCCACGCCGGCAGTTGCCAGGGCGCTGCAAATCGAAGAACACCCGCTGGCCGGCCTGGCCATCAAGGACTTCATGTCTCCGGCCCCTCAATATGCGCCGGCCGTCATGAAGCCGCACCTGGCGGCATTACAGGAGGCAGTTGGCAGCGGCCCCTTTGCCGCATTCCACGAAGGCAGCCGCCTGCTGCGCTTTTACTCGCCGCTGGAGGGCGACAAGGCCCTGCTGGTCGAAACGGTCACCGGCGAAGCCAGGCTGTCGTCGCCTTACCGCTACACGCTAGGCCTGCTCTCCAAGAGCTCCAGCATCGACCTGCAAGACCTGCTGGGCAAGAACGTCAGCGTCGGCGTGCGCCTGGCCGACGGCAGCGAGCATTTCATCAACGGCTATGTCAACGTATTCGGATTCACCCGATCGGATGGCGGGTTCGCCTTCTACCACGCCGAAATCGTGCCCTGGCTGGCCTTCCTGCAGCGCCGCACCAACTCGCGGATCTTCCAGGACGCCAGCGTGGTCGATGTGCTGACGCAGATCTTCAGCTCCGACTACGGCAGCCTGGCGGCCTATGAATTCCGCACCGCACGGACCTACCTGCCGGAAAACTACATCGTCCAGTACGACGAAACCGACGAACACTTCGCCAGCCGCCTGATGGAGAAGTATGGCCTGTTCTACTACTTCGAGCACAGCGAAGAAGGCCACGTCATGGTGATCAGCGACGACTCGCGTGACAGCTCGTTCTGCCCGCCGCAGTTCGCACATGCCGACATCGAATTCAATGGCGGCAACCGCTGGCACGACCGCGATGCCGTCACTGCCTTCACCGCACGGCGTGTGCTGCAACCGACCAAGGTCGCCCTCAATACCTTCGACTTCAAGTCGCCCAACACGGTGCAATATGTGGAACTGCCGACCGCCGCGCGACAGGGTGACGTGCCGACGCTCGAGGTCTACGACGGCAACCCGGCCTTCTCCTACAAGGACCGCGACAGCGGCGAGCGCGAGGCGCAGCTGCGCATGGAAGCCATGGAATGGCAGGCCAAGCTGTTTGCAGGCGAATCCGATTGCCGCGGCCTGGCGCCGGGCCACACCTTCAAGCTGCACGGCCACCACTGGTTCGACGTCACCGACGAAAAGGACAACGATTTCCTGGTCATCTGCGTGCAAATCAACTGCCGCAACAATTTCTTCGGCAGCGACCAGAGCGACGTTTATCGCAACAGCTTCACGGCGATCCGCCGCAAGATCCCCTATCGCCCGGTGCGCGAGCATCGTTCGCCGCGCATGCCCGGCCCGCAGACCGCCACCGTGGTCGGCCCGAAGGGGCAGGAAATCCACACCGACCAGTATGGCCGCATCAAGGTGCAGTTCCACTGGGACCGCTACGGCCGCCGCGACGAAGCCAGTTCCTGCTGGATCCGCGTCTCGCAGCCGTGGGCCGGCAAGGGCTGGGGCACGGTTTCCATCCCGCGCATCGGGCAGGAAGTACTGATCGACTACCTGGAAGGCGATCCGGACCGCCCGGTTTGTACCGGCCGCCTGTTCAACGCCGACCAGCCGGCGCCTTACGCACTGCCCGGCGGCGCCCATATGATGGGCTTCAAGAGCCGCTCCACGCCGGGCGGTGGCGGCTACAGCGAAATGGTGATCCACGACTCCAAGGGCTCGGAGCTGATCAACATCCACGCGCAGAAGGACATGGTCACGACCGTGCAGAATGCGCACGCGACGACCGTCAATGGCCCGCACCAGACCAACACGGTGAGCCAAGGCTACCAGCGCAACACGGTCAAGCAGCAGATCGAAATCGTTTCCGAGACATCCTATATCGACCAGCGGGCCAAGCAGCATATCGCGCTGACGGCGGAGACCGAACATATCGCCCTGACCGCGAAAAAACATGTCGAAGTAGTGGCGCAAACGGAGCATATCGGCGCCACGGCAAAGAAATTCGTGGAACTCAAGGCGGAGACCGAACACATTGCCGCCACGGCGAAAAAGCACATCCAGCTGAAAGCCGAAACCGAGCACGTGGAAGTGGGCGCCAGCAAATTTGTCGACATTAAATCCGACACCCAGCACATTCACCTGACGGCCAACACCGACATCACGCTGCAGGTCGGCGCCAGCAAGATCGAACTGCGCGCCGACGGCACCATCACGATCCAGGGCAAGTATGTCGACATCGTCGGTAGCGACCGTATCGACCTGAACAAGTAGGAGCCGACAACCATGCAATATCACACCAACAGCGCCACCTTCGAGCTTCCGGCACCGCTCAAGGACAAGTCCATGCACATGTTCGTCGTGCGCGACGACGGGCCCAGTGAATTCAGCGTAGTGATCACCCAAGCCGACGTTCAGCGGGAAGAGAGCCTGGCCGACTTCGGCGACCGCCTGCAAAAGGAACTGGGCCGCGCCCTGCCCCGCTTCCAGCTGCGGGGCCTGAAGGAATGCCAAGTCGGCGGCTCGCCGGCGATCGAGCTGGCCTATAGCTGGCGCAAGGACGGCAACTTCATGCACCAGCGCCAGGCCATCGTGCTGGTCGAAGGGCCAGCGCCCGGCACGCGGCAAGCCATGATGGTCGCCGCCACCTGCCTGAATGCCTTCAGCGACGAATGGAACGCAGCGTTCGACGGCCTCCTCGCCAGCATGACGCTGCGCAATCCCTTGAGCGTGGCCGCGGCAGCTCCAAAACGCAAGGTCGTCGTGGCCACGCAGCCCTATACCTTCGCGCTTTCCGCCCGCCGGCGCAGCCTGCACGTCTTCGCAAACCAGGGCGAGGCCTGCCGCAGGACCGATCCGCGCGAAGTGGAGCTGGAAACCTGGGCGTTTTTCGACGCTGCCGGCAACCGTCTGCAGCCGCATTTCACGGCGCCCAATTCCTACGATCCGGGGCTGCGCAACACAGGCATGTACCAGCTCGCCGCCCATTCCGATCCTGATGCGGCCACCCTGCTCGACAACCTGCACCTGGCGGCTATCTACGATCCCCCGATGGACATCCCGGGCCTTCCGCACCTCGATGCGGTGCGCAGCTTCCTTGAGCGGCAGGCAGGCTAGCCATGGCGCAGGCTGCTGCAAGGCTGAATGACCCGATCGGCCATAGCCCGACCATGAGCTGGCTGTTGGCCGGCGTGATTGCCGCCGCGGCCATCGCCGTGACGGCGGTTGCTGTCGTCGGCACTGGCGGCCTGGCTGCCGCTGCCATCATTGGCGGCGCTGCCGCCGCCGGCGGCGGCATCGGCGAAGTATTGAGCACCATGAGTTGGGCTCCCAAGGAAGAAGTGGGAAATATAACCACGACTGGCTCGCCCAATGTCTTCACCAACAGCCTGCGCGCCATACGTGCCCATCTCGACACGGCAAAATGCGACAAGCATACGGACACTGAAAAGGTGGCGACCGGCAGCAATAAGGTGTTCATCAACAGCTGGCCTGCCGCGCGTGTCGACGACAAGACGACCTGCAGCGCCACCATCACCAAGGGTTCTCCCAACGTGAACATCGGCGGCGAGACTGTGCAGACCGACGAAATTCACGCCGAAGACCTGGTGCCCACCTGGGTACATGTGACCATGTTCGTCGTGGGGGCAGGCGCTGCATTTGTCTTGGCGGCGCCCCTCGTAGCGATTGGCGGCCTTGCCGGCGGCATACTTGGTGGCATGGGCGGCAGTTGGGTGGGTGGAAAAGTCTTTGGCGAAGGGTCCGATGGACAGAAGTGGTCGATGTTGGGCGGCGGTTTGCTGGGTGGCTTGTTGGGTGCCAAAGGCGGCAAGCTCTGGTCTCCAAAGAGTCCTGCAGGCGAACCGACTGTCAATACCAACCCGGCCCGCAACCCGCTGAAGGACGATGCGATGCCGCGCGATGGGGACCGCTTGGTGGTCAACCAGGGGCGGGTACCGACCTGCGGCCATAATTCCTGCGGCATGGTCCTGGACACGATGGGAAAACCCGTTGAGATTGGCGCGCTGATTGAACGCATCCCACCCGGCAAGGATGGCATTTATCCGCAGGACGTCGTTGCCCTGTTCAAGTCCGAAGGCGTTCGCGCCAATTACAGGACTGGGCGCAACGTGAATGACCTGGCACGTTATACTAAGGATGGAACACCTGTCGTTGCTGTCATTGAAGATAGAACGGGCGGTTCCAGCTTCCGTCACTTCATTGTTGTCGATGGCGTGACGACGAGGAACGGCGTACCGGTTGTTGCGATCCGGGACCCTCACGGCAAGCAGTATTTCAGCCCGGTTAGCACATTTGAGAAAAACTATACGCGGGAAGTCATAGTACCGAGGAGTAAATAAGTGAGTCTGCAGTTAAACATTTCTCTGCCCAAGAACCTGGTCACCGCTGACCTGATCCGGCAAAAGAATATCCCGTGCCTATGTAAAGTAGCCAAGGAATTCGAGATCGAATTCATGGACCCGCTGCCAGAGGCGACCGGCGTGGTTCAGGGCTGGGACAGGCGATTGCTCGATGAACGTGCTGTCGCCGGCGCGGGAGGGCTTTATACGCACTATGCATTTGGTCTCGTGACCCTCGACCAGGTACAGCCGGACGTTTACAGGATCGTCGATTTGGCGTTCTTTAACAGAATCTTTGGTTGGTGCCCGATCCTGGAAAACGGAGACTACGCTCCCCCAGGAAAATTCTCTGATGATGACGAAGAAGACGATTTCGGAAGATGAGGGCCAGCGCTAAGCAGATACGATGCACTGCTAATGAGCTCCAGGAGAAGTAGTGAGTTTGTACCTGCAAATTGATTTGCCAAAGAACCTCAGTTCGGAAGAAGTGACCCGGCAAAAAAACATCCCTTGCCTTTGCAAGGTAGCCGAGGAATTCGAGATCGAATTTTTGGATCCATTACCGGGATCGACAGGTGTTGTGCAGGGCTGGGATTGGAAGCTGCTTCACGAGCGGGTTATTTCGGGCATTGGCGGTCTGTACACCCATTACACGTTTGGCATGGTGACCCTGGAAATTGCGCAGCCGGGCATTTACAAGATCATCGACCTGGCCATGTTCGACACAAGCTTTGGCTGGTGTCCGGTACTAGAGAACGGGGAATATGGCCCTCCCGGAAAGTTCTATGATGAAGACGATATCGGATGATGAGTACAGGTGAATTTGAAAGACTGCTTGGCAATGAAAGCTCCCCCTGGTTTGAATACAACCTGGAGATCGCTAGCGAAGCCTTGAATGAATTTACCTCCGATGACTGGAGCGACCTGCAGTCCAGGGTCCTGTCATTTTCCGCATGCCTTCAGGAGCGCTGTGCCGAGGCAGTTGGCGAGTCCAGGAGCAACGATGGAATTGGCGTTTTGACGACGCTGCTTATGTCATCGTCCTGCCTCGATGTCGCGGCAATCGCTGCCAGCCAACTAGACGATATGGAGGTTCAACTGCCAGTTTCCCTGCGAGGAAGGCTGCAGCAATTACTGGATCAGTTGACCTCTCGCCACAGCACGCGTGCAGAAGACGTGCAAGGTCTGATCTCGGTCTGTTCGGATGAACTACACGCTGAAAAATTATGATGCCCTGCTGAGGGTCGTGCGCGAATGCGATGACTACTGGGCTGACGTCGGTATCCTCGACGCCATTGCCTTCCTGGAGGCATTTTCCGACCAAGAGTGGATCATGTTGCAAGACCTGCTGGCAGAACGCCCCCGGCTCTGGCAGCGCTCATGCGCAGAAACGCTCAGCGAAGTCACGAATCAGACTCGGAGTTTCGATTTGTTGCTTCGGCTGATGCAAGAGGGAGACGATGAGGTGACGATCGCCGCGCTCGACTCGATCAATGCCCTGGCCTGCTACGGCCTGGACATCAGCGGCCAAGCCACGCAACTGCGGGACGCCATCGCCAAAGCAAGGTCCAACGCCGGTGCGGCGGTATCCCGCATGCTGGACGCGCTCTCACTGCAGCTTTAAAATGCGCGCCCGGCCGGCAGCCGGGCGCGCAAGGCTTATTCGGCCGGTACCCGTACCCAACCTTCCATCAAGACCCGCGCGCTGCGGCTCATGATGGCCTTCTTCACGGTCCACTCGCCGTTTTCCAGGCTGGCCTGGGCGCCGACGCGCAGCGTGCCGGATGGATGGCCGAAGCGCACTGCTTCGCGTTCACCGCCGCCGGCGGCCAGGTTGACCAGCGTGCCGGGAATCGCCGCCGCCGTGCCGATTGCCACGGCGGCGGTACCCATCATCGCGTGGTGCAGCTTGCCCATCGAAAGCGCACGCACCAGCAGGTCGATATCGCCGGCCTGCACCTGCTTGCCGCTGGACGCGGCATAGCCGGTGGGCGGGGCGACAAAGGCGACCTTTGGCGTGTGCTGGCGGGTGGCCGCCTCCGACACGTCCTTGATCAGGCCCATGCGCACTGCGCCGTGCGCACGGATCGTCTCGAACTTTGCCAGGGCAGCGGCATCGCCGTTGATCGCTTCCTGCAGCTCGGTGCCGGTGTAGCCGATGGCATCCGCGTTGATGAAGATGGTCGGAATGCCGGCGTTGATCATGGTCGCCTTCAGCGTGCCGACGCCCGGAACTTCCAGGTCGTCGACCAGGCGGCCGGTCGGGAACATCGAACCGCCTGCCCCCTCTTCCTCCGCCGCAGGGTCCATGAATTCAAGCTGGACTTCGGCCGCCGGGAAGGTCACGCCATCTAGTTCGAAGTCGCCGGTTTCCTGCACTTCACCGTTGGTCATCGGAATGTGCGCGATGATGGTTTTGCCGATATTGGCCTGCCAGATGCGCACCACGGCCATGCCGTCGCGCGGCACGCGGGCCGGCGCCACCAGGCCGCCGCTGATGGCAAACGCGCCCACTGCCGCCGACAGGTTGCCGCAGTTGCCGCTCCAGTCGACAAAGGCCTTGTCGATGCTGACCTGGCCGAACAGGTAATCCACGTCGTGGCCGGCGCGGGTGGAGGCGGACAGGATCACCGTCTTGCTGGTGCTCGATGTCGCGCCGCCCATGCCGTCGATCTGCTTGCCGTACGGGTCCGGGCTGCCGATCACGCGCAGGAGCAAGGCGTCGCGCGCCTTGCCTGGCACCTGGGCCGCTTCCGGCAAGTCCTGCAGCCGGAAGAACACGCCCTTGCTGGTGCCGCCACGCATATACGTGGCAGCTACCTTGATTTGCGGTTTGTGTGCCATTTACGCAGCCTTTGCGGTTTCGAGGAAGTCCTGCGCGAAGCGCTGCAGCACGCCGCCTGCCTCATAGATCGATACGTCTTCCGACGAGTCGAGGCGGCAGGTCACCGGCACTTCCACGCGTTCGCCGTTCTTGCGGTTGATCACCAGGATCAGCGTGGCGCGTGGCGCGCGTTCGCCGATCACGTCGAAGGTTTCGGTGCCGTCGATGCCCAGGGTCAGGCGGTTGACGCCAGCCTTGAACTCCAGCGGCAGAACGCCCATGCCCACCAGGTTGGTGCGGTGGATGCGCTCGAAGCCTTCGGCAACGATGGCTTCCACGCCCGCCAGGCGCACGCCTTTGGCTGCCCAGTCGCGCGAAGAGCCCTGGCCGTAATCGGCGCCGGCGATCACGATCAGCGGCTGCTTGCGGTCCATATAGGTTTCAATGGCTTCCCACATGCGGGTCACTTTGCCTTCCGGCTCCACACGGGCCAGCGAACCGGCCTTGATGCTGCCGTCGGCATTGCGCACCATTTCGTTTTTCAGCGTCGGGTTGGCGAAAGTAGCGCGTTGCGCGGTCAGGTGGTCGCCGCGGTGGGTGGCGTAGGAGTTGAAGTCCTCTTCCGGCAGGCCCATTTTGTGCAGGTATTCGCCTGCAGCGGAGTCCATCATGATCGCGTTCGATGGCGACAGGTGGTCGGTGGTGATGTTATCGCCCAGCACGGCCAGCGCGCGCATGCCCTTCAGCGTGCGTTCGCCTGCCAGCGCGCCTTCCCAGTAAGGAGGGCGACGGATGTAGGTCGATTGCGGACGCCAGTCGTACAGCGGCTCGGCGCGTTCCGCAGCTTCTTCGCTGCGCGTGAACATCGGGATGTAGACCTTGCGGAAGTGGTCCGGCTTGACGCTGCTTGCCACGATCGCGTCGATCTCTTCATCGCTCGGCCACAGGTCCTTCAGGGTGACCGGCTTGCCGGCGGCATCGTGGCCCAGCACATCCTTCTCGATGTCGAAACGGATGGTGCCGGCGATGGCGTAGGCCACCACCAGCGGCGGCGATGCCAGGAAGGCCTGCTTGGCGTACGGGTGGATGCGGCCGTCGAAGTTGCGATTGCCAGACAGGACTGCGGTGGCGTACAGGTCGCGCTCCACCACTTCCTTCTGGATCACCGGGTCGAGCGCGCCGGACATGCCGTTGCAGGACGTGCAGGCGTACGCCACGACGCCGAAGCCCAGCTTTTCCAGCTCAGGCATCAGGCCTGCTTCCTCCAGGTACAGCGTCACGGCTTTCGAGCCTGGCGCCAGCGAAGACTTGACCCACGGCTTGCGCAGCAGCCCGGCCTTGTTCGCGTTGCGGGCCAGCAGGCCTGCCGCGATCATATTGCGCGGGTTGTTGGTGTTGGTGCAGCTGGTGATGGCAGCGATGATCACGGCGCCGTCAGGCATCTTGCCTGGCTCGTTTTCCACCACGCCCGATATCCCGCGCGCTGCCAATTCGGAGGTTGGGACGCGCTTGTGCGGGTTCGACGGGCCGGCGATATTGCGCACCACGGTCGACAGGTCGAACTTCAGCACGCGTTCGTATTCCACCTTGGCCAGGTCGTCCGACCACAGGCCGGTGTGCCTCGCGTAGGTTTCAACCAGCGCCACCAGGTCGTCGTCGCGGCCGGTCAGCTTCAGGTATTTGATGGTCTGCGCATCGATCGAGAACATCGCGGCAGTGGCGCCGAATTCCGGCGCCATGTTCGAGATCGTGGCGCGGTCGCCCAGGGTCAGTGCGGCGGCGCCTTCGCCGTAGAACTCCAGATAGGCCGAAACCACTTTCTCCTTGCGCAGGAACTCGGTCAGCGCCAGCACGATGTCGGTCGCGGTAATGCCGGGCTGTGGCTTGCCGCTCAGCTCAACGCCGATGATGTCCGGCAGGCGCATCCAGGAGGCGCGGCCCAGCATCACGGTTTCCGCTTCCAGGCCGCCCACGCCGATGGCGATCACGCCCAGCGCGTCGACCATCGGAGTGTGCGAGTCGGTGCCTACCAGGGTGTCCGGATAGGCCACGCCATCGCTCACTTGAATGACCGGCGACATGCGTTCCAGGTTGATCTGGTGCAGGATGCCGTTGCCCGGCGGGATCACGTCGACGTTCTGGAACGCCTTCTTGGTCCAGTTGATGAAGTCGAAACGGTCTTCGTTGCGGCGGTCTTCAATGGCGCGGTTCTTGTTGAAGGCGTCCGGATCGAAACCGCCGCATTCCACTGCCAGCGAGTGGTCGACCACCAGCTGGGTCGGCACTACCGGATTGACCAGGGCAGGATCGCCGCCCTGCTCTGCGATGGCATCGCGCAGGCCGGCCAGGTCGACCAGCGCGGTCTGGCCCAGGATGTCGTGGCACACCACGCGGGCCGGGAACCATGGGAAGTCCAGGTCGCGCTTGCGTTCGATCAGCTGCGACAGCGACGCGGCGAGCGTGGCCGGATCGCAGCGGCGCACCAGGTTTTCCGCCAGCACGCGCGAGGTGTACGGCAGCGTGGCGTAGGCGCCCGGCTTGATCGCATCGACCGCTTCGCGCGCGTCGAAATAATCCAGCTTGGTGCCAGGGAGTTGCTTACGGTATTGGGAGTTCATGATTACTTGCGATCCTTGATCGGTACGAAGGCCAGGTCTTCAGGGCCGACGTAATTGGCGCTTGGACGAATGATCTTGTTGTCGATGCGCTGCTCGATGATGTGCGCCGACCAGCCGGAGGTGCGCGAAATCACGAACAGCGGGGTGAACATGGCGGTCGGAACGCCCATCATGTGGTACGACACGGCGGAGAACCAGTCCAGGTTAGGGAACATCTTCTTGACTTCCCACATCACCGACTCCAGGCGTTCGGCGATGTCGAACATCTTCATCGAGCCGGCTTCCTGCGACAGGGAACGCGCCACTTCCTTGATCACCACGTTGCGCGGGTCGGACACGGTGTACACGGGATGGCCGAAGCCGATCACCACTTCCTTGTTGGCGACGCGGTTGCGGATGTCGGCTTCCGCTTCGTCCGCGTTTTCGTAGCGCTGCTGGATGTCCAGCGCCACTTCGTTGGCGCCGCCGTGCTTGGGACCGCGCAGCGCGCCGATCGCGCCGGTGATGGCGGAATGGATGTCGGAACCGGTGCCGGCGATCACGCGGCTGGTGAAGGTGGAGGCATTGAACTCGTGCTCCGCGTACAGGATCAGCGAGGTATGCATTGCACGCACCCACGATTCGGACGGCTTTTCGCCGTGCAGCAGGTGCAGGAAGTGGCCGCCGATGGTTTCATCGTCGGTTTCCACATCGATGCGCTTGCCGTTATGGCTGTAGTGGTACCAATACAGCAGCATGGAACCGAAGGAAGCCATCAGGCGGTCGGCGATGTCGCGCGCGCCGGCGATATTGTGGTCGTCCTTCTCAGGCAGGCAGCAGCCCAGCACGGAAACGCCGGTACGCATCACGTCCATCGGGTGAGCCGATGCAGGCAGCGCTTCCAGCGCCGACTTCACGCCTTGCGGCAGGCCGCGCAGGGATTTCAGCTTGGATTTGTAGCCTTTCAGTTCGGCCATGTTCGGCAGCTTGCCGTGCACCAGCAGGTAGGCGATCTCTTCGAATTCGCAGGTGGTGGCCACGTCCAGGATGTCGTAGCCGCGATAGTGCAGGTCGTTGCCGGTCTTGCCTACGGAGCACAGGGCGGTATTGCCGGCTGCGACGCCGGACAGGGCGACGGATTTCTTAGGCTTGAAGGTTGGGGCTTGCTCGGTCATTTTGGTCTCTCCTCGGATCGTCGAATTATTTTTTGGCGGCTGCAAACAGGGCGTCCAGCTTCTGTTCGAAATCGTGATAGTTGATGCGCTCGTACAATTCGGCGCGGGTCTGCATGGTGTCGACCACGTTCTGCTGGGTGCCGTCGCGGCGGATCGCGGTGTACACATTCTCCGCAGCCTTGTTCATGGCGCGGAAGGCGGACAGCGGGTACAGCACCAGGCCCACGTCGGCGGACTTCAGTTCTTCCACGGTGAACAGCGGGGTGGAGCCGAATTCGGTGATATTCGCCAGCACCGGGACTTTTACCGCTGCGGCGAATTGCTTGTACATTTCCAGCGAAATCATCGCTTCAGGGAAGATCATGTCGGCGCCGGCTTCCACGCAGGCCACTGCGCGGTCGATTGCGGCGTCCAGGCCTTCCACGGCCAGCGCATCGGTACGGGCCATGATCACGAAGTTTTCGTCGGTACGTGCGTCCACGGCAGCCTTGATGCGGTCGATCATTTCGCCCTTGGAGACGATTTCCTTTCCGGGGCGGTGGCCGCAACGCTTGGCGCCCACCTGGTCTTCGATATGCATGGCGGCGGCGCCGAACTTGATCATCGACTTCACGGTGCGCGCCACGTTGAAGGCGGAGGCGCCGAAACCGGTGTCCACGTCCACCAGCAGCGGCAGGTCGCACACGTCGGTGATGCGGCGCACGTCGGTCAGCACGTCGTCCAGGTTGGAGATGCCCAGGTCCGGCAGGCCGAGGGAGCCCGCAGCCACGCCGCCGCCCGACAGGTAGATCGCCTTGAAGCCGGCGCGCTTGGCCAGCAGGGCGTGGTTGGCGTTGATCGCGCCCACCACCTGCAGCGGGGATTCTTCTTGAACGGCCTTGCGGAAGGCGCCGCCTGCGGAATATTGGCTCATGATGTCCTTTCTGTGTGAGGAATGTTTGCCGTCCATAGTGCAAGTGGCATGCCAGCCGTGGCTTCCCAGCAAAATCAAGCACTTGCAACGCGGGCGCCAGAGTATAATGTTTCAGGTTGAAACACGTGAAACGTTTCAGGTGAAACATGCGACATTCCACTCCCCTGCCCTTCGACCCGGCCGACAAGCCGGTGATCTGGACGGTTTCCGTCTCGCGCCTGTCGGAGCTGTTCCGCGACATCACGCTGGAATACGACGCCCTGGCCGATATCGAACCGATCAACCTTGGCTTCGACGAGGCTGCGCGCCATATCCGTGAACGCCTGGCGACGGAGCGCTGCGATGCCGTCATTGCGGCCGGCTCGAATGCGGCCTACCTGAAGGGACGCCTGTCGGTACCCGTGGTGATCGCCAAGGCCAGCGGCTTCGATTTCATGCAGGCCCTGGCGCGCGCCCGCAAGGTTTCCGACCGCATCGGCGTGATCACCTACCAGGAAGACATGCCGGCGCTGGCGGAATTCGCCGCCACCTTCGGCGTGCCGATCGAGCAGCGCACCTATGCAACCGAGGAAGATGCACGCGCCCAGATCAATGACCTGAAGGCCTCCGGCATCAAGGCCATCGTCGGCGCCGGCCTGATCACCGACCTGGCCGAAGAAGCCGGCCTGACCGGCGTTTTTGTCTATTCCGCCGCATCGATCCGCCAGGCCTTCGACGACGCACTTGAACTGGCGCGCCTGGCGCAGCTGGAATCCAACCGTAGCAGGCGCCACGTGGTGGCCGACACCTTGCGCGCCAAGCATGGACTGGCCGACCTGCGCGGCGAGTCCGAGGCGATGGAGCGCGTACGCCAGGCGGTCGTGCTGTACGCGAAGTCGCCTGCCACTGTGCTGATCCAGGGTGAAACCGGCTGCGGCAAGGAACTGGTGGCGCAAGCCATCCACCGCGAATCCCCGCGCACGCTGGGCGGCGCCAACCGTCCTTTTGTCGCGGTGAACTGTGGCGCGATCGCCGAATCGCTGCTGGAGTCGGAACTGTTCGGCCATGAGGAAGGCGCCTTTACCGGTGCCCGGCGCGGCGGCCACGCCGGCCTGTTCGAAGCAGCCAACCGCGGCACCCTGTTCCTCGACGAAATCGGCGAAATGCCGCTTGCACTGCAGACCCGGCTCCTGCGCGTGCTGGAAGAACGCGAAGTGGTGCGGGTCGGCGGCACGCGGCCGATTCCGGTCAATGTACGCATTATCAGCGCCACCCATTGCGACCTTGAAGCGAGGGTGCGCGAGGGCCGCTTCCGCCCCGACCTGTTCTACCGCCTGGCCGTGCTGCGCCTGTCGCTGCCGCCGCTGCGCGAGCGCCCGACCGACATCCTGCCGCTGGCCGAATGGTCGTTGCGTACCGCCCTGGCCAGCCTGGGCGCGCGCGCCCATCCGAACCTGCCGGCCGAACTGGCCGCCTGCGCGCCCCTGCTGCTGCGCTATGAATGGCCCGGCAATGTACGCGAACTGCGCAACCTGACCGAACGCCTCGCCCTGTTCCTCGCCGCCGAACCGCTGCAGGCCCTGACGCCCAGCTTCGTTGCAGGCGTCGCGCCCGAACTGCATTCCTTGCCGCAGGCGGCAACGCAACTGCCTGCGCCCCATGCATCCGCCCCCGCGCCGAACAGCGTCACCGAAGTATTGGCCCGCTTCGGCGGCCGCCGTGACGCCGCCGCCGACTACCTGGGCATCAGCCGCACGACGCTGTGGCGCCGCCTGCGCGAAGAGCAGGAACCCTGAGCCGAGGCGTCGACGCCACAGCATATTGCATCAATGACAATCCCGTAGTATCTTCTTGCGTTGAGTTCAGGGGCATTACATGGAATATCGCAGGGAAATCGATGGTCTGCGGGCGGTTGCCGTCCTGCCGGTAATCCTGTTTCACGCAGGGTTCCAGTTCTTTGGCGGCGGCTTCGTCGGCGTCGACGTCTTTTTCGTCATCAGCGGCTACCTGATCACGACGATCCTGATCCACGAGCTGGAAGCTGGCCAGTTCTCCATCCTCAATTTCTATGAAAGACGGGCGCGCCGCATCCTGCCGGCGCTATTCCTGCTGCTGTTTGCCTGCCTGCCGTTCGCCTGGCTCTGGCTGGTGCCGGACGACCTGAAAGGCTTTGCGCAAAGCCTGGTGGCCGTCACCGCCTTCGCGTCGAATATCCTGTTCTGGGAGCAGAGCGACTACTTCGACAGCTCGGCCGAATTCAAGCCCCTGCTCCACACCTGGAGCCTGGCGGTCGAAGAACAGTTCTACTTGCTGTTCCCCTTGTTCCTGATGCTGTTCTGGCGCCGCGACCAGCGCCTGCTGCTGGCGGTGCTGGTCGGCACGGCGCTGGCCAGCCTCGGTGCGGCGCAATGGGGTGTGGCCAGGGACCCTTCCGCCACCTTCTTCCTGCTGCCCACACGCGCTTGGGAGCTGGCCATCGGCGCGCTGTGCGCCTATTACATGTCGCGCCCCGGCGCCAGCCGGCATTCGCAACGCACGCGCGAACTTGCCAGCCTTGCCGGCCTCGGCCTGATCGGCACCGGCATTTTCGCTTTCAGCAAATACACGCCCTTCCCCAGTGTGTACGCGCTCCTGCCCACGGTCGGCGCAGCGCTGATCATCCTGTTCGCAGTCCCGTCGACCACGGTCGGCAAGATC
The DNA here is from genome assembly GCF_049913255.1 of Pseudoduganella sp. R-43. Lineage (NCBI taxonomy): Bacteria > Pseudomonadati > Pseudomonadota > Betaproteobacteria > Burkholderiales > Oxalobacteraceae > Pseudoduganella > Pseudoduganella sp. R-43. The sequence continues at coordinate 2,354,878 of NZ_CP183988.1, read as the reverse complement.
CTGGGCAGCCGGCTGATGGTTGGCGTCGGCTTGGTCAGCTACAGCGCCTACTTGTGGCACCAGCCTATCCTTGCATTCGCACGCCACCGTAGCCTGGACGGGCCAAGTCCGGCCCTGATGGCCGCGCTGGTGGTGCTGACGCTGGTGCTGGCCTATCTTAGCTGGCAATTCGTCGAAAAGCCGTTCCGCAACCGCAGCAGGTTTGGCCGGCAACAAATATTCGCCTTCGCCATTGCCGGCTCGCTGCTGTTCTTCGGCATCGGCATGGCGGGCCACAAGACCAACGGCATGCGCAGCGTCAAGACCACCCCGCAGCAGGAAGAGGTGCTGCGCACTGTCACTGCAAGCCCGGAGCGCGCTGCCTGCCATACCAAGGGTCTGGAGTACCGCAAGCCGCAAGACGCCTGCGCCTTCAACGGTCCCGCCGGGGAATGGGCAGTGTTCGGCGACAGCCATGCGATCGAACTGGCGCACGCGCTGGCGGTACAGTTGAACGGCCGCCACCAGGGTGTGCGCCAGTTCAGCTTCAGCGGCTGCTCGCCTTCCTACCAGCGCGCCGACACCAATCCCGGCTGCAGCGACTGGACGCGCGAGGCCGTCGACTTCATCGCCGCCGATCCGCATATCAAGGAGGTCGTGGTCAGCTACCGCATCCACAGTGCCCTGTTTGGCGACCATGAAGGCATTTACCCGCGCCTGCCGGACGAATTCAGCGATGCCAAGCGCGACGCCATCTGGGCCTCGTACAAGACGATATTGAACCACTTTGCCAGCGCGGGCAAGCATGTCACCGTGGTATTGCAGGCGCCCGAACTCCCGCGCCAGGTGGATAAGCTGATACGCCAGGCCGACGATCCGCGCACGGTGGATGGGGTCACGACCGACTGGTGGCGCCGCCGCAGCGCCTTCGTGGAGCAGCGGCTGGGTGAATTGCCTGCAGGCGTGCGCATCCTGCGGCCGGAAACGCTGTTCTGTGACGCTGCGCGCTGTTACGCCGTCAAGGATGGCAAGGCCTTGTATTTCGATGATGACCACATGTCCAGCTACGGCGCCGGGCTGGTGGCGCAGCAGGTCGTGGCAGCACAGGCGCGCGCCTGTCAAAACGGCTGCTCGCTAGAATCGACGGCATGGACGAGCACACCGAGCAAGAGTCATTGAAAGAGCAGATGGGCCGCATCATCGAAGAGGCGCGCATGATACTGCCAGGTATCCAGGCCCTGTTCGGCTTCCAGGCCATTGCCGTCTTCAACGACCGTTTCGAGCAGCTGCCGGTCTATGCCCAGGACTGCCACGCTGCTGCCCTGGCGCTGGTGGTGGTGGCCATCGCGCTGGTCATGTTGCCGGCCGCCTACCATCGCCTCGCCGAACCAGGCCAGGTTTCCATGCATGCGATCACCATTTCTTCGCGCGCCATCTGCTACGCCCTCGCGCCATTGGCCGCAGGCCTGGCGCTGGACATCGCCGTGGTGCTCTACATGGTCACCGGCAGCGATATGGGCAGCGCGGCCGGAGGACTGGCCGCCTTCCTGCTGCTGATCGGCACGTGGTTCGTCTTCCCCCTGCGCGCCCGGCGCCGCCGGCACAGCTCCTGAGCAACCGCTTGTCATCCGATTCGACCGCTCGTCATATCGCTGGAGCGCCAGTTGGATGGATACGGTATGCTCCCATGCCATGAAAAGAGCACTCACCGGGACGGAAAACGACCAAATGAACCGCACCGACGGCAGCGACATGCCGCTGCTGGCGCGGCTCAACTGGTATTGGATCTTGCAAGGGCTTGGCTGGAGCGCCGTGATTGCCTTCCTCATGCTGGTCAACGGGCCGTTCCTGGCGCGGCCGGGCGCCGTCCTGACCTGCATCCTGGACGGCGCCAGCGGCCTGCTGCTGACGGACCTGTGGCGCCGCTACATGAAGCTGCGCGACTGGAACACGCGCCGCGTGGACTGGCGGCAGGTCCTTGTCGCCATCTTCATCCTCGGCCCCGTGCAGTTGGCGCTCGTCACCATCATTGCCCGTTCGCTGGTCGGCGCGGCAGACGGCGGCAGCTGGCTGCCCATGCTCTTGCTGTTCTGGTCCGGCATCATGACAGCATGGCAGGTCTCATATATGGCTGCCACGGCCCTGCGGCGCGCCAACCGCTTCGAATCGGAAGCGCTGCGGCTCGACGTGCTCGCCAAGGAAGCCGAACTGAAGGCCCTGCAGGCCCAGGTGAACCCGCATTTTTTCTTCAATAGCCTGAACAGCGTGCGCGCCCTGATTTTCGAGAACCAGCAATCGGCCGCGCAAATGATCGACCAGCTTGCAACGCTGATGCGCTATACGCTGGCTGCCAGCTATGCCGATACGGTGCCGCTGCAAGAAGAGATGGAAGCTGTTGAATCCTACCTGGCCATCGAAAAGATCCGCTTCGAAGAGCGCCTGAACGTCACCGTCTGCATCGCCGACGGCATGGATAGCGTGACCATTCCGCCGATGGCCGTGCAGACGCTGGTTGAGAACGCGGTGAAATACGGCGTCGAGCAAAGCAGCGCCGGCACGGAAATCCGCATCAGTGCCAGCCATGCCAACGGCCACGCCGCTATCGAGGTGGCCAACCGCGGCGCCTTGGCAAGGCTAGGCGATTCGACGCGCGTCGGTCTGGCCAACGCCCGCAAAAGGCTGCTGCATGCCAAGGGCGGCAACGCCAGCCTTGAACTGGTGGAGCGCGATGGCTGGGTACGCGCCACCCTGAGCTTCCCTTTGTCATGACGATGCGCGTGCTGGTTATCGACGATGAGCGGCTGGCCCGCAAGGAGCTGCGCCGCCTGCTGGCAGGCCAGCAGCAATTTGAAATCGTCGGCGAGGCCGCCGATGTTGCCGATGGCATCGCGCGGGCCAGGGCTTTGGCGCCGGACCTGCTCCTGCTGAATGTGCAGATACCGGGCGGCAGCGGCTTCGACCTGCTCGATGCGCTGGACGACGTGCCGGAAGTTATTTTCACCACGGGCCATGGCCACTGCCCGGCCGACTACCTGCTCAAGCCGATCCACCCGCAACGCCTTGCCGCCGCACTGGAACGTGCTGCCGTCCGCGCCGGCATGGGCAGCAGGCCACGCAAGCTGTTCATCCGCGAGGGGGATCGCTGCTGGTTCGTGCGCCTGACCGACATCCGCCTGTTCGAAGCGGAAGGCGAGCATACGCGCGCCTATTTCGACGGCGCTGCGCCACTGATCCCGCGCTCCCTGCAGCAGCTCGAACAAATGCTCGACCGCCAGCAATTCTTCCGCGCCAGCAGCCGCCACCTGGTCAACCTGGCCGATGTCGATCGCATCGTGCAAACCGCCGGCGGTTCACTGGCGCTGAATGTGGCGGGCGTGGCTGTGGAAGTCATGGGTGCCACCCAATGACAATGGCGGACACCCTGCATCCGCTTCTGGCAAGCTTGGCCGGTACGGGCCGCATGATACGCGTCCTGCTCGTTGACGACGAGCGCCTGGCTCGCGCCGAACTGCGGCGCATGCTGGCCTGCCACGCCGGCGTCGCCGTGGTTGGAGAGGCGGCCAATGCCGCCGAAGCGGCGCTTCAGGTGGCTGCGTTGCAGCCCGACTTGTTGCTGCTGGACGTGCAAATGCCCGGCGCCAGCGGCTTTGACCTGCTGGCCGCGCTCGACGACCCGCCCGAGGTGATCTTCACCACCGCCTTCGACCAGTACGCCTTGCAGGCCTTCGAAGCCAGTGCGCTCGACTACCTGATGAAGCCCATCGAGCCGCGACGCCTGGCCGCGGCTTTGGAGCGTGCCGCTGCGCGGCTTGGCTTCGCGCCTGCGCCCAGCACCATTCCGCGAAAACTGTTCATCCGCGACGGTGAACGCTGCTGGTTCGTGCGGCTGGAAGACATCCGCCTGTTCGAATCGGAGGGCAATTACACCCGCCTTTACTTCGACGGCGCCGCGCCGTTGCTGGCGCGCTCGCTGCTGCAACTGGAACAGCGCCTCGATCCACAGCAGTTCTTCCGCGCCAATCGCCGCCACATCGTCAACCTGGCCGCCGTGTGCAGCATCGAGAATGGCGACGGTGGCGCCGTCCTGCTGCGCGTCGACGGCATGAGCGTAGAGGTGTCGCGCCGCCGCGTGGCGGCATTGAAACAACTCCAGGAATTCTGAAGGAAAAAAAACCCGCTCGGCGAGCGGGTTTTTCGAAGCGGCACACTGCTTATTCGACTTCGACGGTCTCCGGTGGCGGCGTAGGCGCCGCATCCGGTTCCGGGAACTCCAGCTTGATTGCTTCCGCTTCGTCCAGGTCGACAATCACGCGGCCGCCGGACACCAGGCGGCCGAACAGCAGTTCGTCGGCCAGCGCCTTGCGGATCATGTCCTGGATCAGGCGCGACATCGGGCGCGCGCCCATCAAAGGATCGAAGCCTTTCTTCGCCAAGAACTTGCGCAGCTTCTCGCTGAAGATGGCTTCCACCTTCTTCTCGTGCAGCTGCTCTTCCAGCTGCATCAGGAACTTGTCCACCACGCGCAGGATGATTTCCTCGTCCAGCGCGCGGAAGCTGATGGTCGCATCCAGGCGGTTGCGGAACTCCGGTGTGAACATGCGCTTGATGTCCGCCATCTCGTCGCCCGCTTCCTTGCTGTCGGTGAAGCCGATCGAACGCTTCTGCAGGCTTTCCGCACCCGCATTGGTGGTCATGATGATGATCACGTTGCGGAAGTCGGCTTTGCGGCCGTTGTTGTCGGTCAGCGTGCCGTGGTCCATCACCTGCAGCAGGATATTGAAGATATCCGGATGCGCCTTCTCGATCTCGTCCAGCAGCAGCACGGCGTGCGGCTTCTTGGTAATCGCTTCGGTCAGCAGGCCGCCCTGGTCGTAGCCCACGTAGCCAGGAGGCGCGCCGATCAGGCGGCTCACCGCATGGCGCTCCATGTATTCCGACATGTCGAAGCGGATCAGCTCAATGCCCAGGATGAAGGCCAGCTGCTTGGCCACCTCGGTCTTGCCGACGCCGGTCGGGCCGGAGAACAGGAAGGAACCGATAGGCTTGTCCTGCTTGCCCAGGCCGGCGCGCGACATCTTGATCGCAGATGCCAGCGCTTCGATTGCAGGGTCCTGGCCGAACACCACGTTGCGCAGGTCGCGGTCGATGGTAGCCAGCTTGCTGCGGTCGTCCTGGTTGACGGTCTGCGGCGGGATGCGCGCGATCTTGGAAATGATTTCCTCGATCTCGGTCTTGCCGATGGTCTTCTTCTGCTTCGACTTCGGCAGGATGCGCTGTGCGGCGCCCGCCTCGTCGATCACGTCGATGGCCTTGTCCGGCAGGTGGCGGTCATTGATAAAGCGCGCCGCCAATTCGGCTGCGGTCGACAGCGCCGACGACGAATACTTCACGCCATGGTGCTCCTCGAAGCGCGACTTCAGCCCACGCAGGATCTGCACGGTCTGTTCCACGGTCGGCTCGTTGACGTCGACTTTCTGGAAGCGGCGCGACAGCGCATGGTCTTTCTCGAACACGCCGCGGAATTCCGTGAACGTGGTCGCGCCGATGCACTTCAGCTGGCCGTTGGCCAGGGCCGGTTTCAGCAGGTTGGACGCATCCAGCGTGCCGCCCGACGCCGAGCCGGCGCCGATGATGGTGTGGATCTCGTCGATGAACAGGATGCCATTCGGATTATCCTTCAGCTGCTTGAGCACGGCCTTCAGGCGTTGCTCGAAGTCGCCGCGGTACTTGGTGCCGGCCAGCAGCGCGCCCATGTCCAGCGAGTAGACCACCGCGTTCGACAGCACCTCCGGCACGTCGCCCTGGGTGATGCGGTAAGCCAGGCCTTCCGCAATGGCGGTCTTGCCCACGCCGGCTTCGCCCACCAGCAGCGGGTTATTCTTGCGGCGGCGGCACAGCACCTGGATCACGCGGTCCACTTCGTCTTCGCGGCCGATCAGCGGGTCGATCTTGCCCTCGGCGGCAGACTTGTTCAGGTTCTGGGTGAACTGGTCCAGCGGCGATTCCTTGGCCTGGCCTTCCGGCGCGGCGCCTTCTTCCACGCCCTCGGATGCCTTGCCGGAATCCATCTGCTGGTCCTTGCGCACGCCGTGCGAGATGAAGTTGACCACGTCCAGGCGGGTGACGCCCTGCTGGTGCAGGTAGTAAACAGCGTGCGAGTCTTTTTCACCGAAGATGGCCACCAGCACATTGGCGCCGGTCACTTCCTTCTTGCCGTTGGAAGCCGACTGCACGTGCATGATCGCGCGCTGGATCACGCGCTGGAAGCCCAGCGTAGGCTGGGTGTCCACCTCGCCGGTGCCAGGCACGGTCGGCGTGTTGTCGCCGATGAAGTTGGTCAGCGTTTTGCGCAGGTCCTCAATATTCACTGCGCAGGCGCGCAGCACCTCGGCTGCCGATGGATTGTCGAGCAGCGCCAGCAGCAAGTGCTCCACGGTGATGAACTCGTGTCGCGCCTGCCGCGCTTCGACAAACGCCATATGCAAACTTACTTCCAATTCCTGCGCAATCATACTTCCTCCATCACACATTGCAGGGGATGCCCCGCCTTGCGTGCATGCGTTAAAACGAACTCCACTTTGGTTGAAGCTATATCTTTAGAGAAAACGCCGCACACGCCTTTGCCGTAGCGATGGACACTCAGCATAATTTGTGTGGCCGTTTCCCGGTCCTTATTGAAATACTCCTGGATGATGGCGACCACAAACTCCATTGGAGTGTAGTCGTCGTTCAGCAGCGCCACCTGGTACATAGGTGGCGGCTTTATCGCCTGCCGTTCCAGGACGGTTTCGGTGTCATGCTTGGTTGCCATACGCTTATATTCTAATGCTTTCAGACTAGTTGCAACGCCCATTTCAGAGGGCCATTTCCACCAGTACTCATCTTACGCGTTTTCGCCGATTGCCGCAGATGGCGGTCAGCTTGGTCAAAATCAAGGGCTCGAAAAAAAGCTGTTGCAAAAAGCTCACCATGTGCTAGTGAAAGCGCTTGACATTAAAAATTGTTCCGCCAACAATGCGATATCGACTTTGTGCAGATCTGTACATGTTGGTAAGAAGTGAGTTGTCGAGGAGGGGGCAGGAAGCTTCTTGCTTTTATGGCTCGTGTGATTCGTTTTTATTGAAAGTTTTTTTAAAATGGCAACTGGTACCGTTAAGTGGTTCAATGACTCCAAAGGTTTTGGCTTCATCACTCCTGATGATGGCGGTGAGGATTTGTTCGCACACTTCTCCGCGATTAACATGAACGGCTTCAAGACCCTGAAAGAAGGTCAAAAAGTGCAGTTCGAAGTTACTCAGGGCCCTAAAGGCAAGCAAGCTTCCAACATCCAGACCAACTAATCCCTGGCCTCGGACAACGAAAAGCCCCGCCCCGCGGGGTTTTTTTTCGCCTGCCACCATACCTGCACTATGCCGATTTCGTCATGCAAATCCGCACTTTGACAACAGCCGATGCGTCCGCGCTGCTGGAATTCGAGCTCGCCAACCGCGACTGGTTCGAATCCCAGGTCGATGCCCGTGCGCCAGACTTTTACAATCTTATCGGCGTGGCTGCGCATATCGAAGACTACCTGGCGCGCCATGCGAGCGGCACCATGCATCCCTGCCTGCTGGTTGAAGACGGGGAGATTATAGGCCGTTGCAACTTGAAAGGTATCGACCAGGTCTCATTGCGCGCCGAAGTCGGCTACCGGATCGCCTCTTATGCCTGCGGCCGGGGGCTTGCCGGCGCCGCGCTGGCACACTTGATGGAACTGGCTTACGGCCACTGGCAGCTACGTGGCCTCGACGCCCACGTTACTATCGCCAACGCTGCCTCCGCCCGCGTCCTGCAGCGGGCCGGCTTCATCTTTGCCGGCCCCTCCCCTATCCAGGCAGAAGTCGCCGGCAGCGCACTCGATTGCCTGCACTTTTGTCACGCTCGCGCAATTCGCTAAAACATGCGGCTGGCCAGATCCGCCACCAACACAACGACGCCGAGCGTCAGACCTACCATCCAGCGGCTGAACGTATCGTGCCGACGTCTCATCTCGACCATGTGTGCATCATGACGCTTGTCCATTTCAAGCATCTGCGTTTGCAACTGGCCTATTAGCGCCTTCATATTGTCATCCTGCCGAATGAAACGCTGTTCCGACTCTCGGCGCGCCTCGGTAAAGCGCTCGCAGGTCGTGCGCTCGGCTTCGGCAAAGTGCACGAGATTCTTCCGTTCGGCTTCGGCAAAGTGCACGAGATTCTTCCGATCGGCTTCGGCAAAGCGCTCGAGATTCTTCCGTTCGGCTTCGGCAAAGCGCTCCGTATTCTTGCGGTCGGCCTCGGCAAAGCGCTCCGTATTCTTGCGTTCGGCCTCAGCAAAGCGCTCCATATTCTTGCGTTCGGCCTCGGCAAAGCGCTCCATATTCTTGCATTCCGCCTCGGCAAAGCGCTCGGAGCTCTTGAGGTCGGCTTCGGCAAAGCGCGCCGCCATATCGGACCGCACCAGGGCAAAGCCACTGTCCATGTGCTGACGTAATAAGGCCAGTTCGCAATTAAGGGTATCCACCTGTTTCTCCAGCCGGTGAAGTCGCGCGTCATCATCATCTTCGGACGGGGACGATTCATCGTCAAGCAAGCTCTGCGGCATGGCAGCCTCCTCGAGTGAGCGTAAGCGGTTTATTCTCTGCCGCTTCACACGCCGCCATGTTGAGCCGCGTCAGGCGCACAACAAAAAACCCCGCCTCCTTGCGGATGGCGGGGTTTGCATGGAAACGAGCTTGGCTTACATCTGCTCGATCATGACGTCACCGAAGCCGGAGCACGACACCTGGGTCGCGCCTTCCATCAGGCGGGCGAAGTCGTAGGTAACTTTCTTGGAGGTGATCGCCTTCTCCATCGAGGCGATGATCAGGTCCGCCGCCTCGGTCCAGCCCATATGGCGCAGCATCATTTCAGCCGACAGGATCAGGGAGCCAGGGTTCACATAATCCTTGCCCGCGTACTTAGGCGCGGTGCCGTGGGTCGCTTCGAACATGGCCACGGAGTCGGACAGGTTGGCGCCCGGCGCAATGCCGATACCGCCTACCTGTGCCGCCAGCGCGTCGGAAATGTAGTCACCGTTCAGGTTCAGGGTGGCGATCACCGAGTACTCCGCCGGACGCAGCAGGATCTGCTGCAGGAACGCGTCGGCGATCGAATCCTTGACGGTGATCTCGCGGCCGGTCTTCGGATTCTTGAACTTGCACCATGGGCCGCCGTCGATCAGCTCGGCGCCGAATTCCTTCTGCGCCAGTTCGTAGGCCCAGTCACGGAAGCCACCTTCGGTGTACTTCATGATGTTGCCCTTGTGGACGATGGTCACCGATGGCTTGTCGTTGTCGATCGCGTACTGAATCGCCTTGCGCACCAGGCGCTCGGTGCCTTCGCGCGAAACCGGCTTGACGCCGATGCCGGAGGTGCCCGGGAAGCGGATCTTCTTGACGCCCATTTCCTTGGTCAGGAACTCGATCAGCTTCTTGGCGCCTTCCGAGCCTTCCTGCCACTCAATGCCGGCGTAGATGTCTTCCGAGTTTTCGCGGAAGATCACCATATCGGTTTTCTCAGGCTCGCGCACTGGCGAAGGCACGCCCTTGAAGTAGCGCACCGGGCGCAGGCAGACGTACAGGTCCAGTTCCTGGCGCAGTGCCACGTTCAAGGAACGGATGCCGCCACCGACAGGGGTCGTCAGCGGGCCCTTGATCGACACCACATAATCCTTCAGTACCTTCAGGGTCTCTTCCGGCAGCCACACGTCCGGGCCGTAGACCTTGGTCGACTTCTCGCCGGCGAAGATCTCCATCCAGCTGATCTTGCGCTTGCCGCCGTAGGACTTGGCAACCGCAGCATCCACCACCTTGATCATCACCGGGGTGATGTCCACGCCGGTGCCGTCGCCTTCCAGGTAAGGAATGATCGGGGTGTCAGGCACGTTCAGGGAAAAGTCGGCGTTAACGGTGATTTTCTGGCCGCCGGCAGGTACTTTGATATGTTGGTACATCGTGTTCTCCGAAGAAGGGTTTTGGCAGTCTTCTATAAGACATAAGACACTAGCGTTCCACATTATGCACCAGTATTTTACTGGGCGCTATACTAGCTACCTATGCCTCTGATACTTTTTAATAAACCTTTCCAGGTATTGTGCCAGTTTTCCCCCTCTGGAGATAAGGAAACGCTGGCCGACTACATCACGATCCCGAACGTCTATCCCGCTGGTCGCCTCGACTACGACAGCGAAGGCCTGATGCTGATGACCGACGACGGCAAGCTGCAGCACAAGATCGCCCACCCCGACCGTAAGGAGGCCAAGACTTACCTGGTGCAGGTGGAGGGCGTGCCGGATGCCGGCGCCATGGCGCGCCTGCAGGCGCCGCTCGACCTGGGCGACTTCACCACCTTGCCCTGCAAGGCGGTGCGCATTGCTGAACCAGTCTGGCTGTGGCCGCGCAATCCGCCGATCCGGCAGCGTGCCGGCCAGCCAACCTCCTGGCTAGCGATCACCCTGCAGGAAGGCAAGAACCGGCAGGTGCGCCGCATGACGGCCGCCATCGGCCACCCCACCCTGCGCCTGGTGCGCTCGGCCATCGGCGGCATCTCACTGGCCAGCCACCCGCTGCTGCCAGGCGAGTGGGCCGAAGTGTCGCCAGACGACCTCAGCACGCGCTAATAAGTCAACCAGGCAACTTGCAGCAGCGTTGATGAATCAGGTTCACCTGAACCTGCACCCACTATAAAAGGAGTTCGTCATGTCTAAGACTACTGTCGCGCTGCTTGCCTCCCTGCTTTCCCTCTCCGCCTTCGCTGCCGACCATCACATGAAAGGTTCGGCTTCCGCTTCGGCCGCAGCCTCCGCCGCCTCGATGGCTTCCGCCGCGCCAATGGCTTCCGCCGCATCGGCCGCTTCCGCCGCCGCCTCGGATGCTGCCTCCGCCAAGAAATCGGCCAAGAAAGCCAGGAAAGCCGCTTCTGCCGCAGCCTCCGCTGCCGCATCGGCCGCTTCCGCTGCTTCCGCAGCTGCTTCGATGAAGTAAGCACAAAGCGAAAAACCCGCTATGGCGCAATGCCATGCGGGTTATTCCGGTACACCTGTTTGGCGGCTAATGCCGCCAGCACACGAACTTAGGCGGACAGTGCCTTCAGGGCAGCTGCCAGACGGCTCTTGTGACGAGCAGCCTTGTTCTTGTGGATGATTTTCTTGTCAGCGATCGAGTCGATGGTCGACACGGAAGCCTGGAAGATGGTGGTAGCAGCAGCTTTGTCGCCAGCCTGGATTGCCTTGCGAACAGCCTTGATAGCGGTACGCAGGGTCGAACGCTGAGCGGAGTTGTGAGCGTTTTGCTTGACTGCTTGACGAGCGCGTTTGCGCGCTTGTGCGGTATTTGCCATTTGAGAATCCTAATTCGTTGTCAAAGTTCGTTTGCAAACAATAGCGTTTGCCAAACCGGTGCGGTGTTTTCAGAGCCGGCTGAACGTCGCTGCCTGCCTTACTGAATTCTGTACAGCCTTAAATTATAACGGGGTTTTGCTGCCAGGGCAATTCTAAATATCGGGGCGTTGCCGCTTTCGCTATAATCAGCGCCCATGAACTTGCTCAAGACCCTCGCCGCTATTTCAAGCATGACAATGTTGTCCCGCATTACGGGACTGCTTCGTGAAGTCCTGTTCTTCCGCGCTTTCGGCGCGGGCGGCATGACCGACGCCTTCTACATTGCCTTCCGCATTCCCAACCTGCTGCGCCGCCTGTTTGCCGAAGGCGCGTTTTCGCAGGCATTTGTGCCAATGTTGGCAGAATACAAAAACAAACAGGGCGAAGAAGCGACCCGCTCCCTGGTTGACCATGTGGCGACCGTGCTGGTCTGGGCCACGCTGCTCACCAGCGCAGTCGGTATTATAGGCGCCCCGCTGTTCATCTACCTGATTGGTTCGGGCCTGAGCAAGGATCCGGCATCCTTCGACGCCGCCGTCTGGATGACGCGCCTGATGTTCCCTTATATCGCCTGCATGTCCTTCGTCGCGCTGTCCAGCGGCGTGCTGAATACCTGGCGCCAGTTCAAGATCCCGGCCTTCACTCCGGTGCTGCTGAACATTTCCTTCATCAGCGCCGCGCTGTTCCTGGCGCCGCACCTGAAGCAGCCGGTCTACGCGATGGCGATTGCCGTCATGGTCGGCGGCATCCTGCAGGTTGCGATCCAGGTGCCTTCGCTGGTGAAGATCGGCATGCTGCCACGCCTGTCGTGGAATCCGCGCGCCGGCCTGGCCGATCCGGGCGTGCGCCGCATGCTGAAGAATATGGTGCCAGCCCTGTTTGCCGTCTCGGTGGCGCAAATCAGCCTGATGATCAACACCACCTATGCGTCCTGGATGCAGGAAGGCAGCGTTTCCTGGCTGACCGCCGCCGACCGCCTGATGGAGTTTCCCAACGCCCTGCTCGGCGTGGCGCTCGGCACCATCCTGCTGCCAAGCTTGTCCAAGGCCAGCCAGGAACAGGACCACGCGGAATATTCGGCCCTGCTGGACTGGGGCCTGCGCCTGACCTTCCTGCTTGCCATGCCGGCGGCTGTAGGCATCGCCGTGCTGGCCCTGCCCCTGATGGCGACCCTGTTCCACAACGGCAAATTCACCGACTTCGCTGCCGTGATGTCGGCCCAGCCTTTGCTGGCCTATGCGGTCGGCCTGCTCGGCATCATCCTGGTCAAGTCGCTGACGCCGGCCTTCTACGCGCGCCAGGACGTGCGCACGCCGGTACGCATCGGCATCATCACCCTGCTCGCGACACAGGTGATGAACCTGGCTTTCGTCTGGCAGTTCAAGGTGGCCGGCCTGGCGCTGTCGATCAGCGTGGCGGCACTGCTGAACGCTGCCCTGCTGTACCGCGGCCTGCGCGCAAAGGGCATCTACGCGCCGCAACCGGGTTGGCCGAAGTTCCTGGCCCGCCTGCTGCTGGCTGTCGTCCTGATGGGCCTTGCCGGCTGGTTCGGTGCGCAGCAGTTTGACTGGCTGGCCATGCGCCACCATGCGTTCCTGCGCGCAGGTGCGCTGTTCCTGGTGATCGGCGCTTGCGTGGTGGTGTACTTCGGCACCTTGTTCGCTCTCGGTTTCCGCCTGCGCGACTTCAAGCGCCGCGCCAAATAAGGCGGCGCAGCCTCAGCGCCGCGGCGGCGGTGCTGGCGGCTCCTCGCGCGGCTGCTCGCCGGACTGTCCTGGCGGCGGCTCTTGCGGCGCTTCCTGCGGTTCCTGTGCCGGTTCTTGCGGTGGTTCCTGCGGCTCCTGTGGCGGCTCTGGCGGCTCGGCCGGCCTTGGCGGCTCTTGCGGCGTGCCGGTCTTGCTGCCGGGCGGCGTGCCATTCAAGCCACCCGGCTGGGTGCCGTCCATGCCGGTCAGCGGGCTGCCTGGCTGCATGCCCGATCCAGGCTTGGCCGGCTGGCCCGGCTGCTGGGCGGGCTGCTGTCCGTCCCCACCCTTGGCTCCCGCGACCTGCACGCCTTCGCCGCTGAATTTCCAGTCCGCCAGGCTGGTCTTGCCTTCAAATGCGACGAAGCGCGGCGGGAAATTGCCGATCTTGATCGGCGTGGCCTTGGACAGGCTGTAGATGGCCAGGATGCCGCCGTTTTCGGTGGCCTTCACCAGCCCCCATTCAGCCTTGCCTGTCATCGGGTCGACATACACGCGGCGCAAATGGCGGCGCAACTGCGGGAAGCGCGGATCCTTCAGGAGTTCGGCAAAAGACTTCGGATAGTTGGGCTGCCCCTGTGGCGTGGCGGCGGCATAGCTGGCCAGCGCATTGCTGTACTCCATGCCGATATCGAGCAGGGCCTGCTCGGCCGCCGCCCGCTGCATGGTCGTGCCAAGCCGCAGCGACATGGCGCCAACCAGGCCGATTATCGCCACCAGGATCACTACGCTGACGTAGGTGAACCCGTGCTGCCTACCATTCCGAATAAGGCTTGCCGCTGCGGTCATTGCCGGGCGCTCCGCTCTTGATGTCTGCCACGCCGCCTTTGCCGACGTCGTCCGGCGGCACGATGGTCCAGCTGTCGCTTTTCTCCGTGATCGGGTCGATCGGCACCGCGCGCAGGTATTTTTTTTCCACCAGCTGTTCCAGGCTGTCCGGGAAGCGGCCGGTATCGCCGTAGTACTGGTCGATGATGGCGCGCGTGCTGCGCAAGTTGTCGGCCAGGATGGTTTCCTTGGTCTTGTCCACGCTCGGGAAGTAGCGCGGCACGGCGAGCGTCAGCAGCAAGGCGATGATGCCCAGCACCACCAGCAGTTCAATCAGCGTGAAGCCCTTCTTGTTCACCATTTCTTGTAAGGCACGCCGTTCAGGCCCACCTGCTCCGAAGTCGAATACACGTCAAAAACATCCTCGCCTTCGCGCGGATCGTCGGCATCGCTGGCGTAGCTGCGCTTGGCCCAGCTCTGGCCATTGCTGGCGTTCGAGTCCGCGTTGAAAGGGTCGCGCGGAATGCGCCGCAGAAAGAAGATCTTGGCGCGCTTCGGGCTGCGCACGTCGACCACGCCTTCCACCAGCACCTCCAGCGTGCGCGGGTAACCGTTGCCGGTGATGGACTTGGCAATGCGTCCTTCATCGTAGGCGGTCTTGTAATCGTCCAGCGCCTTGCGGATCACGTGCAGCGCGCTGCGCAGCTCCTGCTCGTTGCGGCGCTGGACCACGGTCTGGCCGACCGGGATCGCCAGCGCGGCGAGCAGGCCAAGGATGGCCAGCGTCACCAGCAGTTCGATCAGGGTGAATCCGCGCGCGCGCATGCTTACTCTTTACGCTCCGTGCTGGCAGGCGGCTGCACGGTGTTGGCCGGCGCGGGCGCCGGCGGCGGCAGCGGCTTGGTCACGCTAGACGCGGGGCCGGGCTGAGTGTTCGACAAAGGCAGCTTCTGCGGCGCGGACAGGTCGGCCGGGGCTGCTGGTGCGGCGCCAGGGGTCGGCACGGCGGTCGGCACGGCTGCCGGTGCCGCCTCCTGTGCCGGAGCGGCTCCGGCCGGGCGTGCACCCGGCAACACCACGGCCTGGCGCGGCGCGACATCAGGCTTGCGGCGGAAGTTCGCTTCGGTGCCGGCCGAGAATTCCGCGGCCGAGATTTCCGGGCGCTGCAGGTTGCGCACCAGGTGCGGCGTAATCGACAGCACGATTTCGGTTTTCTGGTTGTCGTCGGTCTGGGTGCCGAACAGGCGGCCCAGGATCGGCAGGTCGCCCAGGCCCGGCACGCGGTTGCCCGTGCTGCGCTCTTCGCTGTTGATCAGGCCCGCCAGCACCTGGTTCTCGCCATCCTTCAGTTGCAGGAAAGTGGAGGCCTGGCGCGTGCCGATCTGGTAGGCGGTGGTGCCGGTGGCGGTGGTCACCCGGTCGATCAGGTTCGACACCTCCAGCGCAATGCGGATGCCCACTTCGTTGTTCAGGTAGATGATCGGCTCCGCATTGAGGGTCAGCCCGACGTCGACATAGCTCACCGACTCCGAGGCGAAGCCGCCCGTGCCCGGCGAAATGGTGGTGGTAATCACCGGCACCTTTTCGCCGATCACGACCTTGGCTTTTTCCTTGTTGCGCACGCGGATGCGCGGGCTGGCCAGCAGGTTGGTGTCGCCGTCGGTCTTCTTGATATTGACGGTCGTGCCGAGCGCGGACACGCCGATGGTATCGCGGTTGATGGAATCGAGGTCGCGCAATCTCAGCTTGTCGCCGGCGCCAGCGCTGTTCAGCACCGACAGCCCTACCGTGTTCGGCCAATCCACGCCCAGCTTCAGCAGGCGGCTGCGCTTGACCTCCAGGATCTCCACGTCCAGCATCACTTCGGGCTCGGCCTGGTCTTGCGTGGCGATGATTTTCTCGGCCAGCTTCACCGCGTCGGCGCTGTCGCGCAGGATCACCAGGTTGAGCTTTTCGTCGGCCACCACGTCGCGCGACTTGAGAATGGTTTTCAGCGTGTTGGCGACAGTCTTGGCTTCCGCGTTCGACAGGTAGAAGGTACGCACCACCGTTTCCTGGTACTCCTTCAGCTTGGCCGCCGTGTTCGGGTAGATCAGGATGGTGTTGGCATCCATCACCTGCTGTTCCAACTGGTTCGTCATCAGCAGGAAGTAGATCGCCGATTCCACCGTGCTGTTCTTCAGCATGATGGTGGTGCGGGCGTCGCTCTTGACGTCCTTGTCGAAAATGAAGTTCAGTCCCGAGCGGCGCGAAATGATGTCGAACACCTGCTTCAGCGGCGCCTCGCGGAATTCGATCGTGATCGGCGTCTTGTAGGCCTTGGACAGGCCGCTTTCAGCCGGCGGCTGCGGCATCTGCTCATTGATCTCGCGCATCATGGCGCGGGCGCGCGCATGGTCAGGCTTCTCGGCCAGGATGGTGCCGATGCGGTTCTTCGCCGCTTCGAATTCCTTCTGCTCGAGGGACGCGCCGGCCTGCGCCAGCAGCTTATCATGGCGATCGGCCATTTCCAGCGAACGCAAGCCGGCGCGCGCGCGCTCGTTCTGCGGGTCCATCGACAGCACGCGCTGGAAATTTTGTGCAGCCGGGACGTATTTGCCCTCGTTCACGAACTGGTCTGCCTGCACCAGCAGGCGCGCGCTGGCCCGGTCGCGGGTGTCAAGGTAGGCGGAGCGGTAGATCGCGTTGTCCGGTTCCCTCCGCATCGCTTCCTGGTATTTCAGCAGCCCCGCTTCCACCTGGTCCTTTTCGACCAGGTTGCGGCCGTCGCGGTAGGCCATTTCGGCCGCGCAGCCGGACAGTGCCAGGACCAGCACGGACAGCGACAGCGTTCTCAGACTTGGCTTCACTCAATCACTCCAATATTTAACTGCTGCACCTGGTTCATGGGCAGGTAGGTCATCGTCAGGGTTGGCGGTGCAATGGCATCCACGCGGTAAGTGCCGTCAATCTGCATGCCTTTTTTCACAACAAAGGTTTGTTCGCCGCGGCCCAGGTAGACTTCCCACTGGCCGTCGGCGGCCGCCTTGCCCAGGAACTGGAACGGCAGCGGCGGCGCGGTGGGCGGCGGCGGGGGCGGCGGCTTCAGTTCAGCTGCCGTTGGCGGCGGCGGTGGCGGATTCCAGTTCTGGCCGCCGAACACCCCGTCCTTGCTCTTGAAGGAACCTTCGCCAACTTCGCCAATCAATTCTTCGCGCGGCACCAGGCGCAGGATCGATGCTTCGCCCAGCGCCCCCTTGGCCGCACTGTCCGCCTTGGTGGCGGGCGCCACGCTGGTTGCCGGGGCGCGCGCAGGCTTGCGTTCGACCGCTTCCGCCACCGTGTCGCTGGGCGCCTTGTCGCCGAACAGCACAAGCGCGGCAGCCCCCGCCAGCGCCACGCCCATCAGCATGTGGCGAGGCTTCATGGTTTCTCCTTCAGGTACAGCGTAAAGCGCATCCGCGCCTCGACCACCGGTTCGCTGATGGTTTCGCGGCGGAAGGCGATGTCGTCCAGCGCCGCGAACGGGATCGCCGACAGCGCCTGCATGCTGAACTGCCAGATATTCTGGTAGGCGCCTTTCAGCGGCAGCGTCACCTGGTAGGCGGACACGCCACTGGCCTTGTCTACGCTGAATTTGTAATCGCCCTGCTCCAGCGCCAGCCCGGTCTTGGCAGCGATGTCGAACAGTTGCTTGACCTGCTGCTCCGCCAGGCGCTTTTCGCCCAGCGTGGCATAGAAATGGGCCAGGTTCTCGTTGGCAGTTGGCGGCGGCGCCGCTTGCACCAGCACCGGCGGCGCCGGCGGCAAAGGCTCGGCTGCCTGCTGGCGCGCCTTGAGCGACCATGCCAGCGCACAAGCCCCCGCCAGCAGCAGCGCCAGCGCAACGCAGCCGGCAACGCCAAGGCGCATCGCCACCAGGCGCAGGCGCAGCAACAGGGCGGCAAGGTTCATCGCGCCCTCCATTGCACTTCCACCTGGAACCGCAGCGGGCGGTTCGGGTCCTGGTCGTTGATTTCATGGCGCAAGAGCGCCGCGCCGGCGAAGAATTCCTGCTGCTTCAATTGTTCGATGTAGCCAACCATGTCGTCGCTGTTCTTGGCCTCGGCCGTGATTTTCAGCGTTTGCTTGCGCGGGTCGGGGTCCAGCGCCAGCAAGGCCACGGCCGGCGTATTGGCGGCTGCAACGGCGTCCTGCAGGTCGCGCCATGGCAGGTTCAATTGCAGGATGGCGGCGTTGACGGCCACGGCCTGCGCTTCCGGAATCACGGTTTCCGGCTTGCGCTCCGGCGCACGCACGGCGGCGGCTTGCTTGCGCTGCTGGGCGTGCAGGCTTTCTTCGCGCAGCGCTTGCTGTTTTGCGGCCTGCATTCCGAAGGCGGCGCCGGCCAGAAGCAATGCGGCGCCCAGCGCGCCGGCAGCCAGGAAGGCCGGATGCACGCGATACAGCGTGCCGCGCCAGCTCGCAGCGGCGAAATCGATCTGCATCGGCCTCATGCTGCCACTCCCAGCGCGGCGGTGGCGATATGCTTGTCGCTGCCGGCCGGCTTTGCCAGCGCCGGCGGGATGTCGCCGCTCAACTGGATCAGCGCCGGCGGCTGAAGGCCAAGCAGCAGCGCCTCGCGCTGCGCCGCTTGCGTCAGCCAGTAATGATCGGCGCCATGCGGAATCGCGACGTGGCGCACGGCGCGCAACTTGCCGTCTTCGCAGGCCGCCAAGGCCAGCACATTGTCTTGTGCCACGCCGAACCAGGCGTCGTTCTTCAAGGCGCCGGCATGGCGGTTCCAGGCCGCCACGAAATGCGGAACGATGGCAATGACGGCCAGGCCATGCTGCGCAGCGGCGTTTTCAATGGCGGCCTTCAGCAAGCGCGGAACCGCAGCGGCCATGAAGGGGGCGGCAGCGTTCCAGTCCGCGCTGACGTGCCAGGCGGCAGGGGTTTCACCGTACAGCGTGTAAAACCGCAGCGCGGCGGCGCCCTCCAGGTCGGCCAGGCGGGCGGCCTGCACCGGCGGGGTTACCTGCCACAGCCGCACGAGTTCATCGGACAGGACAAAGCTGGCGCACATGCCGGCGGCGTCCTGCCCCGCCAGCAGCGCGGCCAGCGCGCCAGGCAAGGCTTCTGCCACGCCGGCCGGCCCTGCGGTTCCGGCGGCCAGGCCTTGACCGGCCAGCAGTTCCGGCGCGGCCGGGCTCCAGCGCCGCACGCGCAGCAGGCGCAAGGCTTGCGGCGTGACGTCGATGCGCAGCGATTGCGTGAAATTCTTAAGCATGCAAGGTCACCCGCTTGATTTCTGCCAGGGTCGTATCGCCGCGCCGCACTACTTCCAGCGCCGCGTGGCGCAGGCTGCGCGTACCGTTGGCATAGGCGGCCGCCTTGATCTGGCGGATCGGCCGTTTTTCCACGATCAGTTCGCGGATTTCATCGTTCAGGGTCAGGATCTCGGCGATCGAACGGCGCCCCTTGTAGCCGGTGCCGCGGCAATCGCCGCAGCCCTTGCCTTCCTTGAAGCTGTATTCGTAGACGTCGGCGCGCGCCAGCCCCACGCTGGCCAGTTCCTCGTCGGACGGCGTCACTTCGACCGCGCAATGCGGGCAGTTGATGCGCACCAGGCGCTGCGCCCAGATGCCGTTCAGGGCCGACACGAATGCGTAGGGATCGATGCCCATGTGGGTAAAGCGACCGAACACATCAAATACGTTGTTGGCGTGGACGGTGGTCAGCACCAGGTGGCCGGTCAGCGCCGATTGCACGGCGATTTCCGCCGTTTCGCGGTCGCGGATCTCGCCCACCATGATCTTGTCCGGATCGTGGCGCAGGATCGAGCGCAGGCCCTTGGCAAAGGTCAGGCCCTTCTTTTCGTTGACCGGGATCTGCAGGATGCCCGGCAGCTGGTATTCCACCGGGTCTTCGATGGTGATGATCTTTTCGCGGCCATTGTGGATCTCGGTCAGCGCCGCATACAGCGTGGTGGTCTTGCCGGAACCGGTCGGCCCGGTCACCAGCAGCATGCCGTATGCCTCCTGCGCCAGCGCACGCAAGGTCGACAGGGAGGACTCGTCGAAGCCCAGCGCTTCCAGCGTCAGCGAGCCATAGGATTCGATCATGGCGCGCTTGTCCAGGATACGGATCACTGCGTCTTCGCCATGGATGGAAGGCATGATCGATACCCGCAAGTCGATCTCGCGTCCCATCGATTCGACGCGGAAGCTGCCGTCCTGCGGCACGCGCCGCTCCGCGATGTCCAGTTCGGCCAGCACCTTCAGGCGCGAAATGATCTGCTCCGCCACGTCGATGCCGTTGACGGCCGTGGCATGGTCCAGCACCCCGTCCACGCGGTATTTGACCGCCAGGCCGCCGGCGGTCGACTCCAGGTGGATGTCGGAAGCGCCCGCCTTCAGCGCGTCGTACAGGGTTGAATTCACCAGCCTCACGGCCGGGCTGGCGCCCTCCGACACCGAGGCAAAGGACAGCACCGCAGCCGTCTTGCCGTCGCGCCGCGTGCCCTCCGCGCCCGACACCAGGGTGTCGACGGCGCGCGCCGATTCTTCCTGCTTGGACAGGTAGGCCTGGATATCGGCCTGCAGCGCCAGCCGCAATTGCAGCGGCGCCGCCGCCGAGCAGCGCGCCTGCGTCGCCAGCCAGGTCTGCAAATCGAGGTCGAAAGGATCGGCAATCACGCCCACCGCCGCCCCCTCGTGTGAACGCAGCAGCACGCAGTGGCGCGCCATCGCTTGCGACAGCGGCAGCAGGTCGAAGGCCGGCGCGAAAGCCAGCATGTCCGCCGTTTCCAGCACGGCCAGGCCGAAAGGCTGGGCCAGCGCCCGCACCGCCATGCGCGGTTCAATGCCGGACAATTCTTCCAGCTCCTCCACCAGGCTGCGTTTCGACAACGCGCTTTGCGCGCGCGCCTTCGACAGCAGGGTTGCGTCAAGCACCGGCAAGGTCATGCCATTTCTCCGGCCAGGTCAAAAATCGGCATATACAGCAGTACCACGATAGCCCCCACCACCAGGCCGATGCCGGCCATCAGCAGCGGTTCAAAAGTACGGGTGAAGCGGTCGATCCAGCGCCCGATCTCGCCGTCGTAGAAGGCCGCCGACTGCGTCAGCATCGCCCCCATCTCACCGGTGCGCTCGCCCACGCGCAGCATGCGCAGCGAAATCGGCGTGGTCAGTCCGTTGGCCTCGAAGGCCGACGACAGCGGCAAGCCCGCCTCGATCATGGCGCGTGCGCCCTGCAGGCCCTCTTTCACATTGGCCGACACCATGGCCTGCACCGTGTCCACCGCATTCAGGATGGTGATGCCGCCTTCGCTCAGCATGCCCAGCGTCAGGTACAGGCGCGACAACTCGTAAATCTTCACGCGTTCGCCCACGCCCGGCAGGCGGGCCAGCAGGCGCGCCATGCCGCCGCTGCGCACCAGCTGGCGCACGCCAAATACCGCGCTGCCGATCGCCGCGGCAATGCCGGCCAGCAGCGGCAGCGTATGCGCGGCCGCAAACTGGCCCCAGCTCAGCATCACTTGCGACATCCACGGCAGGTTGCGCCCCGCGCCCTGGTAGACCTCGGCAAAGCGCGGCACCACATAGGCAATCAGGAACAGCGACACGCCGCCGCCCACCAGCAGCAGGATGCACGGATAAATGGCCGCGCTCACCAGCTTGGCGCGCACCAGGTCCACCCGCTGCTGGTAATCGATAAAACGTTCGAGCGAGCGCGGCAGGTCGCTGGTGCCTTCGGCCGCCTTGACAATGCCCACATACAGCGGCGGGAACAATTGCGGCTGGTCCGCCAGCACCGTGGAAAAACGCTGGCCCTCGCGCAGCCCGGCCAGCAGGCGTTCCAGCACGCCGCGCGTGGCCGGCGCCGATTCCTTTTCCAGCAAGGCTTCCAGCGCCTCCACCACGCCCAGGCCGGCGTTCAGCAGCGCCAGCAGCTCCTGGCTGAACAGCACCAGCGAGAGCGCCTTGGCTTTGCCGGCGCGCAGGCCGGCGCTGCGCGGCGTGATGGCGCTGACAAACAGGCCGCGCGCTTCTACCTGGCGGCGGGCATCGGCCTCGTCGCGGCCGTCGACCACCATCTGGCCGATAGCCATGTCCGGCGACAGGGTGCGAACGTCGAACTGCATAATCCAGTCTGCGCTGTTCTTACTGGGCGCCGATGTCGGCGTTCTCGCCTTCGCCGCCCGGCTGGCCATCCTTGCCGAGGGAGATGATCTCGTATTCAGCCTTGGCGCCCGGCGCCTTGTACTGGTAAGGACGGCCCCATGGATCGGCCGGCACAACCTTCTTCAGGTAGGGGCCATTCCATTTGGCGCCCGCCGTGGCCGGCGCCGTCAGCAGCGCAGCCAGGCCTTCTTCCGTGCTCGGATAGCGGCCGACATCCAGGCGGTAGGTGTCGAGCGCCTTGTCGAAGGCTTCGATCTGCGCCTTGGCGACCGTGACTTCGGATTTACCCAGCTGGGAGAAATATTTTGGGCCAACATAGGCGGCCAGCAGGCCGATGATGACGATCACCACCAATAACTCAAGCAGGGTGAAGCCGGTGGCGCGGCGCTGACCTTGAAACTTTGCTACTTGCATCCGGACGACTCCTATGATGACCGCTGAAGAAACTCGCAAGCCTACCATGCGGTTTAAGTATTCAACAACATTTTGCGCAATAGTGTGTGTCTTTGCAGTCAATGGCAAAAAAAAAACCGCCCGGACGGCATGCGTCCAGGCGGTTTTTCACTCAGCCAGCCGCAATCAGTCCTGCAGCTTGGCCTGGGCGCGGTCCGAGTCCGCCGCCGGCACGGTGGCGCTGCCGGTGTTCACGTTGACCAGGGTGGTCGCCTGCACGGTGCCGCTCAGGTCCTGGAACTGCACGCCGCCGACATAGCTCTGGTTCTCGTCCAGGCCGGCCCAGCTCACGCCCACGATCGCGTTGGCGCCGCTGTACACGCGGCCTGGCAGGGCCGCTGTGAACTGGCCGCCGCTGTCGCCCGGGGTCACGATCCACGATGCCAGCTTGTGCTGCATCGCTGCCGGGTTCTCGCCGCCGTAAGCCACCACGCACACCTTGTAGTTGCCAGCTGCCGGCGATGCCACCTGCACCGCTTCGGCGCTGCCGTCATGGCCGGAATAGTTCCAGCTGCCATCCGGCGCCAGCATGCCCAGGTCATGGTCGTCGCTGGCGTTGCCGGTATCCTTCTGGAACAGTGCGAAGCGCGCCGCTACCGCGCCGGCCGGGATGGCGACGTTGTAGACCTTGACGTTGGCGGTATCGGCGCCGGCCGCGCAGGCCGTCTTCAGTGCCGCCGAGCTGAGGCCTTGGGCAGCCAGCGTGACGCTGTCGCCGAAGGTGGCCGCTTTCAGGCCGCCCTTCAGCGCCGTCATGCGGCCGCTGAAGGTGGTGCGCACGGTGAACAGGCGGGTGCCGTCAGCCTTGTCGCCAGTCATCAGCGCCGGCGCAATGACCGGCTTGGCGGTGCGGGCCTGGATCGGGCTGCGCACCACGTGGTTGCCATCGCTCCATACCAGGCTGCCGAACTGCCACGCGGTTTCCGGCGCCGTGGTGCGGGTCAGCTTGACGGTGAAGCTGCCGGTGGCGCCAGGCGCCAGGGTCAGCGTGGAAGGCGTCACCACGGTGCTGAAGCCGGCCACCGAGGCGCTGGCATTGTAGGTGGCCGTTGCGCCGCCCACATTGGTGACCTTGCGCCTGATGGTGACGCTGTTCTGGATCGCGCCGGCCGTGATCGATGCCAGGTTCAGGTTGTAGGTCTCATCCAGCGTGCCGTAGGTGGTGCAGTCGGAAGCCGGCTGCACCAGTGCGCGGTTCACCTTGCACTGGTAGGCCACCAGTTCCGCCTTGCCCATGTCGTACACCAGGCCAGGATCGTTGGCCTTGTTCGGCGCCACATGGCCGGCACCCTGCGACCATGACAGCTTGCCGTTTTGCGCGCCTGCCAGGCCGTCGTCCAGCGTATCGTATGCCGTGGTCATCAGCGCCGACTTGATGGCCGCTGGCGACCAGTCCGGATGCGCCTGGCGCAGCAGCAGGCCGAGGCCGGCCACGTGCGGGCTGGCCATGGAAGTGCCCTGGATCGACGCATAGGCTTGCTGGCCCGGCGCGCCGGCTGCCACCGCTGCCGTTTCGGCAGGGTTCAGCGGTGCCGCGTAGCTGGCAATGATGTCCACGCCCGGCGCGGTGACGTCCGGCTTCAGGATATTGCCGTCGCCCATGTTCGGGCCGCGCGAAGAGAAGCCGGCCATGACCGGCGCCGGCTTGGTGCCAGGATAGAAGGCGCTCAGGGACGCGGTAGCGCCGGCAGCTTGCGCCACGGCGTAGGCCTTGATGGCGCTGCCGTCGGCGGCGCTCACGTGCACGGTTGGCACCGAGTGGATCTCGCTCACCAGGCCGGTGCCGTTGTCGCTCAGCACCATGCCGACGCCGCCGGCGTTCAGCACGGCCAGGCTCTTGTCGACGCGCGCGTTGTTGCCGCGGGTGCAGATCACCACCTTGCCGGCCACCTTGGCCGGGTCCAGCAGCACCTGGCCGGCCGGCGGCGCGGCGCTGAAGCACAGGCTGGCGTTGCCGCCGCCCACGCCTGCATCTTCGGCGCGGATCAGGGCCGTATCGGGCAGGCTGTTCAGGTTGTTGGAGGCGCCGAAATACTTGCTGCCGTTGCCCAGCTTGACGTCGGCCTGGAACTTGCGGTCATGGGTCGATGCGCCCACGGTGGTCAGCCATGGGCTGATGTGGGCCACGGTATTGGCCGGGCCTGCGTTGCCGGCCGACGCAGCCACGAACACGCCTGCCAGCGAGGCGCGGTAGAAGGCCTGTTCAACGGCATCGCCGGTGCTGGTCTGCGAACCGCCGATCGAGAAGTTGATCACGTTGACGCCATCCTTGACGGCGTCGTCGATCGCTTGCACAGAGTCCGAGTTGTAGCAGCCGTTGTTGACATTGGTGCCGTCGGCTGCGCCCTCTTCGGCCGTGCTCCAGCACACCTTGTAGGCGGCCACGCGGGCGCGCGGCGCCATGCCGGAAGTCAGCCCCATCGGAACGCCGCCGATGGTGGCCATCACATTGGCGTTGCCGGCTGCGGTCGACGCGGTATGGTCGCCGTGGCCGCCGTGGCCGATGGCATGGCCGTCGGTGCCGGAGCTCGAATCGCGCGGCGAGAAGTATTCAGTCCAGTGTTTCGGCTTGCGGGTGGCCAGGAAGCCGGAGTTATAGAACTTGGCGCCCACCAGCTTGTTGTTGCAATGCTGGGCCGGGTCAAAGCCCTCGCCCGCCACGCAGCCGCCCTTGAAGGTCGACGGCGGCGCGGTGTAGGCCAGGGTGCCGGCCGGGTCGAAGGTCGGCACCTCGTTGGCATCGACACGGTCGGCAAAGGCCGGGTTTTCCGGCCAGATGCCGCCGTCGATCACGCCGATCACCAGGTTTTCGCCCTTGACCTGGCTGCCGCCGGCAAATTGCGACCACAGGCCATTGATGGTGCTCAGGCCCAGGAAGCGGGTAGTGGACACGGTGTCCATGCGGCGCACGGCGTCGGCCTGCACGTCGGCCACGGCCGGATTGGCCTTGAGCGCCAGCACTTCGGCATCGGTCAGCATCACGGCAAAGCCGTTCAGCACCACGTCATAATTGCCGACCACGGTCGGATTGCCGACGCTGGCCAGCACTTCATCCTTCTTGGCGCCCAGGTAGCTGACGTAGTTCTGCACCTTGGACGAGCGGTAATCGAAGACTTCGCCCTTGGCCGGCTGGGTGGCGGCCAGGCCGGTGACGCCGCCGGTATAGGTGGCGGCCGGCTGGTCTTGCAGTTGCACGATATAGGCCTTGCGCTCTTCTTGCGCGGCGGCGGACAGGGTAAAGCTGGACAGCAGCGCCAGCACTGCCAGGGCGGCTGGACGGCGTTTCAAATTCAGTTTCATGGAATCTTTCCGGTTCAGGTTAGCGGGAGGTTCAGCGCACGCGGCGGCGACGGCTGGCCAGGGCCAGGCCGCCCATGCCAAGGCCAAACAGCGCCAGGCTGCCCGGTTCCGGGATAGTCGCAATATCGTCGATCGCGAAGTTCGCCATGCCGGCGCCGCGGAAGCATTGGCCAACGTCGTCGCACTGCAGGCCGAACACCAGCACGGAGTTGTAGTAATCGGTCAGCTTGCCCAGGTTGAAATGCTGGAAGCTGAACTGGCCATCTTCCGGCGCGGCCAGGGCCAGGCGCACCAGCGGGCCCAGTTCCTTGCCCGCGGCATCAAAGCCCTGCAGCAGCAGCTGGCCGGCCATGTCCGGGAAGCTCTGCTGGCCGGCGCCCACGAAGCTGGCGTTCAGGCTATCCAGGCGGAAGGAAGTATTGTCATTGCGGCCGAAATAGAAATAACCATCGTCCAGGCCGGCGTAATACTGGCTGGGATTGTTGACGGGGCAGCTGGCCGAGACGCACGTTTCCGGCTCGCTGCCTTTGACAAAGACCCCCACCAGATCGCCCAGCTGGCTACCGCCATAGGCTTCCATCCAATAGTCGCCAATCTGGACATGCTGGCCAGCCGTCACCCATGGCGATTGCGGCTTGCCCTCGAA
Source organism: Pseudoduganella sp. R-43 (assembly GCF_049913255.1). NCBI lineage: Bacteria > Pseudomonadati > Pseudomonadota > Betaproteobacteria > Burkholderiales > Oxalobacteraceae > Pseudoduganella > Pseudoduganella sp. R-43. The sequence continues at coordinate 2,328,401 of NZ_CP183988.1, read as the reverse complement.
ACTCAAGGTTCCTGCCTGGGCGAGGCCGCCAATGGCCAGCGTTGCCGCCAACATCATTTGACCGAATGCTTTTCCTGCGCGAGGTGCTTGATTATTAAAAAATTTCAACTTCGATTCCTCTGCGAATTATCATCATGACAGGCGATGGCGGAACTTTTGCTCCGCACCGCCCGGCTCCACTACAACACGGTTGCTTATCGAGCAACTTTACTTGTGGAAAATTTTCTAACCACAAGTTGCCGGTAGGAAGCATATTTCATGCCAAGGAAATAATTATCAAAAGAATCAATATGTTATCTTGGCAAGATTTATTTAACTACAAAAAGTGTAAAGATTTCCGACACTTTGCATACGAATGCACGACAAAAAGCCGACACTTGGCCGGCTTGGTCGGGGGAGGAAGAAAGGAGGTCAGCGGTCCAGCGCGCCGCCCAACTGGCATTTGCCGGCCACGCAGGCAGCGCCGGGATCGGCCATGAAGCGGCAGTCGCTGGCCATGCCCGAGCGGGCATTGGCATCGCTGCGCTCCTTGCGGTAGCGCTCGGCGAGCTGCGCGACCTTGGCGGGGTCGCTGCGCACAGTGGAATAGGCAAGGTAGCCTTCCGGCCCGCCGCAGGATTTGGCGCCGAGCGGCACAGTCCGGCACTGCTGGTCGCTGTCGCAGCCAGCATCGCGGCCCATCGCGCGCAACTGCGACAAGGTGTCGGGGGTGGCGTGGCTGCAGGCAGCGGCGCCCAGGCAGGCCAGCAGGATGGCAAACTGTTTCATGACATATTGCTCCAAAGGCGATGGCCTATCATCGGCCCCGCCGCCCGCCCGGTCAACCGTGCCGGCAGCCCGCCGCAAAAAAAAACCGCCCTGGCATGCGCTGCTGCGCATGCCAGGGCGGAGCTGATGCCTCCTGCCAGGCCTTAGTCTTTCAGCTTGGCAGCCGCCACGCGGTCGGTCTCGGCAATCGGAACGGCCGCGGTACCGGTGTTGACATTGACCAGGGTGGTCGCCTGCACCACGCCATTCAGGTCCATGAACTGGGCGGCGCCGACATAGCTCTGGTCATTGTCGAGGCCGGACCAGCTGACGCCCACGGTGGTGTTGTTGCCCGCCACCACCTTGCTCGGCACTGCCACCACGAACTTGCCGCCAGCGTCCGCCGTGGTCACGACCCACGATGCCAGCTTGTGCTGCATGGCTTGCGGCGTCGTGCTGCCGTATGCCACCACGCAGACATTGTAGGTGCCGGCCGCAGGTGCTGCCAGTTGCACCGACTCGTTGCTGCCGTCGTTGCCGGAGTAGCCCCAGCTGCCGCCTGGCGAGAGCACGCCCAGGTCATGGTCGTCGGTCGCCCCGGAGTCCTTGCCGAACAGGGCGAACTTGGCAGCCACGGCGCCGGCCGGGACGCTGACCTTGTAGACCTTGACGTTGGCCGTATCGACTCCGGCCGTGCACAGGGTCTTCAGGGTGGCGGAGTTGATCGCCTGGGCTTCCAGGGTCACAGCATCGCCATAGCTGGCAGCCTTCAGGCCACCCTTCGCATAGCCCATGCGGCCGGAGAAGCCGGTCAGGACCGGGAACAGGCGGCTGCCGGAAACCTTGTCGCCGCTCAGCATGGCTGGCGCCGTCACCGCCTTGCCCACCTTGGCCTGCACCGGAATGCGCACGCTATGGCTGCCATCGTTCCAGGTCAGGCTGCCGAACTGCCAGGCGTTGGCAGGGGCGCCGTTCGGGGTCAGCTTGACAGTGAAGCTGCCGCTCTGGCCGGTCGCCAGCGTCAGCGACGACGGCGAAACCACTGCGGTGAAGCCTGGCAGCACCGCGCTGGCGGTGTAAGTGGCTGCCGGGCCCACATTGGTCACCTTGCGGCGCACCGTGGTGCCGACGCCGCCCAGTGCCGAAGCGACCGTGATCGACGGCAGGTTCAGGTTATAGGTCTCGTCCAGCGTGCCAAAGGCGGTGCAATCGGCTGCCGGCACGGCAGGCCGGTTGACCTTGCACTGGTACTGCACGTAGTCGGCCTTGCCCATGTCGTACACCAGGCCCGGGTCGACCGCCTTGTTCGGGTCCACATGGCCGGCGCCCTGCGACCATGGCAGCAAGCCGTTCTGCGCGCCGGCCAGGCCGTCGTTCAGGGTCGAATAGGCCGTGGTCATCAGGGCCGACTTGATGGCGGCCGGCGACCAGTCGGGATGCGCCTGGCGCAGCAGCAGGGACAGGCCCGCCACGTGCGGGCTCGACATCGACGTGCCCTGGTAGGACTCGTAAGCCGCCGGCGGCACGAAGCTGCCCGCCACCACCGCGTTGTGCTGGGCCGGTGTCAAGGCTGCCGACACGCTGGCGATGATGTCCACGCCCGGCGCGGTCAGGTCGGGCTTGAGCACGTTGGCGTCGCCCATGTTCGGCCCGCGCGACGAGAAGCCGGCCATGACCGGCGCCGGCTTGCTGCCCGGGTAGAACGTGCCGATGGCGCTGGTGGCAGCAGCGCCCTGGGCCACCGCATAAGCCTTGATGGCAGCGCCGTCGGCGGAGCTGACGTGCACGCTCGGCACCGAATGCGCCTCGGCCACCAGGCCGGCGCCGTTGTCCATCATGATCATGCCGGCGCCGCCGGCGTTCAGCACGGCCAGGCTCTTGTCCACACGGGCGTTGGTGCCGCGGGTGCAGATCACCACCTTGCCGGCCACCTTGGCTGGATCGAGCAGCACCTGGCCAGCAGGCGGCGAGCTGCTGAAGCACAGGCTGGCGTTGCCGCCGCCCACGCCGGCATCCTCGGCGCGCACCAGGGACGTCTGCGGCAGCGCATGGGTGTTCAGCGAAGCGCCGGTGTACTTGACGCCGCCGCCGGTGGTGGCGTCGGCCACCAGGCTGCGGTCATGGGTGGAAGCTGCCACCGTGGTCAGCCACGGGCTGATGTGGGCCACCGCGTTGGCCGGACCGCTGTTGCCGGCCGAAGCGGCGACGAACACGCCCGCCAGTGAAGCGCGGTAGAAGGCTTGTTCGACCGGGTCGTTGACCGTGTTCTGGGCGCCGCTGATCGAGAAGTTGATGGCGTTCACGCCGTCCTTGACGGCGTCGTCGATGGCCTGCACCGAATCGGAGTTGAAGCAGCCGTTGGAGGCGCCGGTGCCGTCGTCGGCCGCCGGATCGTCATAGGTCCAGCACACCTTGTAGGCGGCCACGCGCGCACGCGGGGCGATGCCCGATGCCGGGCCCATCGGGATGCCTGCCACCACGGCAGGGACATTGCTGTTGCCGGCCGCGGTGGAGGCGGTATGGTCGCCATGGCCGCCATGGCCGCTGCTGACGCCATTGCTGCCGACGTTCGAATCGCGCGGCGAATAGAATTCCGTCCAGTTCTTGGGGCGGCCGCTGGCCAGGAAGCCGGCGTTGTAGTACTTGGCGCCCACCAGCTTGTTGTTGCAGTGAGTGGCAGGATCAAAGCCCTCCCCGCCCACGCAGCCGCCGGTGAACGTGGCCGGCGCCGCGGTGTAGGCCAGGCTGGCGCCGGCATCGAAGGTCGGCACGCCGTTGCCGTCGACGCGGTCGGCGAAGGCCGGGTTTTCCGGCCAGATGCCGCCGTCGACGATGCCGACCACCAGGTTTTCACCCTTGACCTGGCTGCCGCTCGCAAATTGCGACCACAGGCCGCCGGCGGTGCTCAGGCCCAGGAAGCGCGGCGTCGAAATCGTTTCCATGCGGCGCACCGAATCGGCTTGCACATCGGCCACGGCGGGATTGTTCTTCAGGGCCAGCACTTCGCTGTCGGTCAGCAGCGCGGCAAAGCCGTTCAGCACCACATCGTAATTGGCGATCACGGTCGGATTGCCGACGCTGGCCAGCACGTCGGCCTTGCGGTCGCCCAGGTAGCGCACGTAGTTCTGCACGTTGGGATCGCGGTAGTCGAACACCGCGCCTGGCGCCGGCTGGGTAGCCGGATAGCCGCTGATGCCGCCGACATAGGTCGTCGCCGGCTGGTCGCTCAATTGCACGATATAGGTTTTGCGCGCCTCTTGCGCGCCGGCGCTCACGGCCAGACAGGACAGCACGGCCAGCACCGCCAGTGCCGCAGGACGCAGTTTCATGGTCATTTTCATTTGGATTCCCGGTTCAGGTTAGCGAAAGAGCGTCGGCTTAGCGCGCGCGGCGGCGGCGGCTGGCCAGGCCGAGGCCGGCCACGCCCAGGCCGAACAGCGCCAGGCTGCCTGGTTCGGGAACGGTGACGATATCGTCGATGGCGAAGTTGGCAAGGTTGGAATTGCGGTTGCAGCTGCCAGCGGCATCGCAGGCATAGCCAAGCACGCGCACGAAGGCGAATTGTTCCTTGATGGAGCTGAGGTCGAAGGTGCCGAAGCGGAACTGGCCGCCGACAGGACCGGACAGGCCGAGCTGGCGCGCCGCGCCCACCGCCTGGCCCATGGCATTAAAACCTTGCAGCACCAGCATGCCGGCGACGGCCGGGAAGCTGGCCTGGCCGTTGCCGATGAAGCTGGCGCGCAGGCTGCCGAGCCGGAACAGGGAATCGTTATTCATGCCAAAGTAGAAGTAGCCATCATCCAGGCCGCTGTAGTACTGCGACGCGTTGTTGACCGGGCAGCTGACGCCGAAGCAGCTGGCAGGATCGCTGCCGTCGACAAAGGCGCCGACCAGGTCGGAAGTCAGGCTGCCGCCATACGACTCGATCCAATAGGAGCCGACCTTGATGTGGTCGCCGGCGAAGACGAACGGCGAATCTACCTGGCCTTCGAAATCGAGTACCCCTGCCTGCGCCACGCTGCCCATTGCCAGCGCTGCCGCACACAGGAATTGTTTGATCGCCTTGCCTGCGCGATGTGTTTGGTTCTTAGAAAAATTAGCCACGGAATCCCCTGGATGGTTGAACTCTCGAAAATGGCGCCTGCCTCGTGGATAGGTGCCTGACTCCAATCTATTGCCTACAACACAACTTTACGCACGGATACTTGTGCGTGGGGGACGGCGCACGCAAAAAACATGCCAAAACAACATTTCCAAAAGAATCAATCGCTTGCTGTCATGCCACTATTGGCAATTAATCAAACTGTAAAGATCTTCGACAAATCGGGGAGAGGCAGGATGGGGAATTGCGCCACGGCGTGGGCGCGGTTGCTCACGCCGAGCTGGCGGTACAGGCGTTGCAGGTGGTTCTTGACGGTCAAGGGGCTGATGCCGAGCAGGCGGCCGATTTCTTCGTTGCTCTTGCCTTCACGCAGCCATTGCATGATTTCCGCCTGGCGCGGCGAGATGGTCGGGGCCTGGGCCGCCGTGGCGATACGCTGCAGCGCCAGGTGCAGGTAGGGCAGCAGCAATTGCAGCAGCCAGCATTCGCGCAAGCCGGCTGCCGCGGGCAGGCCAAGCAGGGCTACGGCGCTGCCGCCGGAGGCCAGCGGCCCGCTGCCGTGCAGCAGGCCATGGCCCATGGCGCCGGCCTGCAGTGGCAGCGGCCGGCCGCCGGCCTGCTGCCAGAGCCGCAGCCAGGCCGGCACCGGCCCTTGCCGCGCATCGCACAGCAAGGCGCGCTCGGCCGGCGCCAGCATCGTGCTGTGCAGGCAGTCCACCCTGCGCGCCCGCCCCTGTTCGTCGAGCTGCATGCAGAGCAGCACGCCATGCGGCAACAAGGCCTGCAAGGCGCCCTGGCTCCACAGGAATAACTCGCCCAGCGTGGCAAGGCCATGCGCGCCATCGATGGCGTGCAGCAGGTATTCCTGTTCGCGGGCGTCGGGGCTCAGCATTGGGTGTGGAAGCGGTAGCCGCTGCCACGCACGGTCTGGATCGCCTGGTGCAGGCCGCTCGGTTGCAGCGCATTGCGCAAGCGCCCGACGTGGGCGTCGACCGTGCGTTCGTCAAGGAAGACGTGGCTGCCCCACACCTGGTCCAGCAACTGCGCGCGGCTGTGCACGCGGCCCGGATGGTGCATCAGGTAGTTCAGCAGGCGGAATTCGACGCGTCCCAGGTTCAACTGGCGGTCGCCCGCGGTCACGCTCAGGGTATGCGGGTCGAGCCGCAGGCCCGCCACCTGCAGCGTCCCCGGCATGCCAGCCGGGCGCCGGCGCCGCAGCACCGCATGCAGGCGGGCGATGGTTTCGCGCGGCCCGAAGGGCTTGCAGATGAAATCGTCAGCGCCGCTTTCCAGCGCCAGCACCTTGTCCTGTTCGGCGCAGCGCGCGCTCAGCATCAGGAGCGGCAGCTCGCTGGTGCGCGGCGCGGCACGCACATGACGGATCAGCGACAGGCCCGACTGGCCCGGCAAATCCCACTCCAGCAGCACCGCTTCCGGCAACGTCCCCTGCAGCGCTGCGAGCGCGCTCATCGCATCGCCGTGGCATTGCACCGCGTAGCCCGCCTGCCCCAGGTTATGGGCCAGCAGTTGCTGCACAGCGGGGTCGCTGTCGATGACGAGAATGTTGAAGGACATGGCAAAAAACGCAGGTCGTTATGCGGAAAACTATGAATCATGCCAAGTCCTGCGCGCTAATACAATTTTAATTAAGTATTAATATTCTGCCGAAATAAATACCCCGCTTCACTCTGTGCCATCCAAATGAAAAAGCACCCTGGAAGCCGAAACTCCCAGGATGCTTGTGGTGTTTGTGCAACCGGCCGTATTCAAGCGCGGCGCCGGCGCTCGCAGGCCAGCGCCAGCAAGCCCAGTGCCGCCAGGGCCAGCGAAGCCGGCTCCGGCACGGCGGCCGGCGCCGCAACGCTGGCCACCGCGTCGTTGATGCTGAGGATTTGCAGGTCCGGGCTGCCGTCCGCCGCGGCGACAAACATCAGGTCCAGGACCTTGCCTTTGATCTGGACGCCGGCATCGTCAAGGGCCAGGACGCCGAAATTGGAAAACATCAATGCCGACGGATCGCCGGAAATGGTCAGCAGGAAGCTGAACACGCCGCCAAACACCCCTTGGTACAGCACATCGTTGGGGGTGGCAGTATTCAACAGGGCAAAGCCGCCCGGCACGGCGGCGGCATCGCCCCATGGCGAGAAATTGGCCGGGTCCATGTCAAAGCCCTGCAGTTGCGACATGGTCGCAGTCACGGCCGGCGCGCCATCGACGCCATTGAAGGTGAAGTCCAGGTAGCCGGCGCGGCCGGCGCCATAAATGGCGGTATCCAGCGTCACCAGGCGCACGACGTCGGCCATGGCGTGGCTGCTGGCGCTAAAAGCCAGCAGCAGCGCCAAGCTGCGCAGGAAACGGGTGATGAATGTGTTTTGCATGGTTGCTGTCCTCAGAAACTGCCGTTGTAGACTTTTGGCGTGTAGTTGACGGCTACACGGCTCGGATTATTGAATTGCAGCTGGACGGTGGCCTGGGCGCCGGCAGCCAGCGCCGGCGCGGCGGTGATGTAGGGCATGCCGTTGACGTAACCGGTGGCGTTGGCCAGGGTCACGCCGGCCGGCAGGCCCTGCAGCACATAATGCACCGGCGCGGCCATGTCGGCGCCGCTGGTGTTGGTGATCCAGGCAGTCGCGGTGCCGACGCTGCTGAAGCGGCCCTGTACCAGGCCGGAGCGCTGGATCTGCACGCTGGACGTCACATCCACATACGCGGCCGGCAGGTTCAGGCTGACCACCACCGGGTCGTGGTCGGAGGCACGGTAAGGCAGGGTGTTGTACAGCGCCTGGGCTGCAGCGTTCTTGCCAATGAGGTTGTAGTCCAGCACTTCCGGTTCATCGGCGTTGACATTCCACAGCACGGCGCCGGCCACTTGCTGGCTCAGCGAAGTGCTGGCCAATGCCTGGTCCAGGTAGCCGCTCTCGGCGCCAAACACATAGGAATGCGGAATGCCGTTCGGACGCACGAAGCGCTCGAGCTGGTTTTCGAAGCGGACCTGGCGGTCCTGCGACGCCAGGTACAGGATCGGGTCTTCCATGCCATGGGCGTTGAAGTCGCCGATCAGGAGCACGTCGGCGTCGCCGGACGCGGCCACCACTTGCGGCACGAAGCCGTCGGACAACTGTTGCACCTGAGCCATGCGCACCGGGTTGTAGCAGCCCTGGCCATCGCCCTGGTCGGCGTTGGCGCCGCTGGCGTTATTGCAGCGCTTGGCCCGCAGGTGGTTGACGACCAGGCTGAATTTCGCGCCGTTGGCGGCCTTGAAGGTCTGCGCCATCGGCGGACGCTCGTAGACGCTGTTCGCGTCGGACAGCGCGCCGCCCACCAGTGCCAGCTTGGCAGGCTTGTAGATCATCGCCACGCGAACTGCATCGGTGCCGGTCGCGTCCGGCTTCGGCACGTAGGCATATTCCACCTTGCCGTATGCGGCGTTCAGGCTGTCGACCAGGTAGCTGGCGGCATAGTCGCCATTGTTCTGGATTTCCATCAGGCCGACCACGTCCGCATCGATCGCCTTCAATTCCGCCACGATCTTGTCGCGCTGGCGAACGAACTCGGTCATATTGTCGGCGCCGCGGCAGTTGCTCTTGCTGGTGCCTGAACCGAGGGTGCAGCCCTGGCCGGACTGGCCCAGCACGTCGGTGCCGTCGGTGAAGGTGGTGAAGAAGTTCAGCACGTTGGCGCTGGCCACCTTCACGTTACCCGCCGCCACTTCAGGAGCCAGGCTGCGCGGATTCTCGCGCGCGAAGACCGGGGTTTCAGTCGGCTGCAGCTTGAAGCCGGCGCCGCCGCTGCCAAGCGCGCCGAAATCGATGACGCCGGTCAGGCCGCTGACGGTGTCGCCGCTGCGCACGGTGCCGTCCTGGCCGAGATATGGCACGCTATCGGGCGTAACGAACAGGCCGTCATCCAGGGTGATCATATTGGCCGCGTTGGCGGCTGCCATGGCAATGGCTTCGGCGCTGCGTGCCGGATAGCGGTTGGTCGGCACTTCACGGCGGCCATCGGCCAAGGCCAGTTCGCCGCGGCTGCCCAGCGATTCGGTGCCGTTGACGGTCAACTTGGCGGGAAAGCGTACCAGCATGCCTTCCACATTGGCCAGGTTGGTGCCGGGCAGGTCGATATTGACAGGGGTAATGCTGTTGCCCGTGCTCTGGGTGACGACGCTGGTCACAGTCGACAGTTCGGTGTAGGAGCGCGTGGCGCCGCTGGGCTTGTACTCGGTCACGGTGCCGCTTACGCGCACCAGGTCGCCCTGCGCCACGGTAACCGGGGACGAGCCCATGTAGACGAAGATGCCGTCCGAGGTATTCGGATCGCCGTCGCCAGCCAGGTCCTGGATGAAGAAACCGCTGCCAACCCTGGCGGTCACCACGCCTTCGGTGGTCAGCTTCACGCCGTTGTACGGGCTGGTGGCGCCCGAACCCTGCACCTGGGGCACCGGCACCACGGTGCCGGCTCCCATTTCCACGGTCACGCTGACGGTACAGCTGGCGTCCTGGCCCTGGTCGTTGCTGAACTTGACGGCCACCGGATACGTGCCGGTTGCCACCGATGGCGACGCCACCAGCGACACGCTGGCGCTGCCGCCGATGCCGCCAGCTGCAGTCAGGCTGCCCAGGCTCAGGCCTGGCACGGCTGCCGACGTGATCACAGCGCCGTTGACGATGCCGTCTGCGTCCGAGGCTGACAAGGCGATGCTGCCGCCCGTGCCGAAAGTCAGCTTGGCGCTGGCCGGGCAAACCGGCACGACAGGTTGCGGCAACGGCCCGCCATCGCACATATTGGCCGGCGAAGCGGCAGTGCGGAATTGCGGCGCGACGGCAGTGAAGTCGGCAGCGTTATTGTTGCTGTCGGTGCAGCCGTTATTGGCGCGCAGCAGGCTGGTGGTGGCGCTCATTGCCGGCGCCGCCGCAGTTTCGGAGAAATTCGCCGAACCGTAGCCGACCACGTCCTGGATCGCAGCGCTGCTCGGCTGGGCGCCAGTCAGCGCCGTGTTGTTGTTGACCAGCGCCACCTTGCCGGAGGCGCCGCTCATGTTCACGCTGCCGCTGAAGAAATCGGCCGCCACGTCGGCGCCGACGGCGGTATTGCTGCTGGCCAGTTTGACCAGGAAGTATTTGCCCGGATCGATGCTGGTGCCGGCCGGCAGTTCTGCCCGGCCCCAGCTGGTGCCGCTGGCGGACGCATACTGGATGGTCCAGCCGCCCACCGCCACGGCAGCACTGCCGCGGTTGAACAGTTCAACGTAATCGTAGCGCAGGGTAGCGCCGCTGTTGCCGCCCGCGCCGTACATCTGGCTGATCACCACGTCGGCAGCGAATGCCGGCTGGCAGGCCAACAGGGCGGCCAGCGCGGTAGCGCGCAAGGAAATGCGTTTGTCCATGAAAAGGTGTACCCCCAGAGTTTTTACCAAAAGGATTTTTTATTGTTCTTTTGCATATTAACTGTTTGATATGACTAGTTGGTGACACACGATTAGTCCGAACGGACTAACGGGGATAGGGCCGCGCCAGCGGTTCTCCTATGAACAGGCCCTGCGCCGGCCAGGCCACGCTGCGCCAATACGCTTCGATGGCGGTGGCTCCGCTGAGGTAATGCTGCAACAGGATTTGTGGATGGGGAAATTTCTGCCAGTGGTTGCACGGTTCGCTGACCGTGCCATAGCTGGCGGTGGCGCCCGCCTCCAGCCAGCGCAAGCTGCTCATCTGCCCACTGCCCAGCAAATCCCCGCCGTAGGAAGTCAGGTGGTCGGCCAGGGCGCCGGGCAAGAAGCGCAGCGTCTCCAGCTTGCCGACGCGCGCCAGCCCGGTCTGGTAGAACATGATGTCCTGCGCGCCCTCCAGTGCATCCTGCTGCAGCGTATGGATGGTCAGCTTGCGTGCGGGAATGGCGCCGCTGGGGGGAAAGAAGCGTGCCCGGGTATTGCGCGCGGCTTCGCTGGTCTGCAGGAAGTAGGCGCCCGCCTGCGGCAAGCTGAAGCCGGCCGCCTTGCCGCGTTCGGCCACGGCGCGCGCCACGTCCAGCGGCTCGGCCGGCAACAGCATCGACAGTCGCATGCCGGGCGGCAGCGCCTTGGCATTGAAATAGGGATTCTTGCGGCCGGGCGCACAACTGCGCTCGCATTGCGCCGCATCGAAACCCAGGGTGTAGGCCGATGTCAGGCTATTGCATTCGACTGCGTAAGGCGCTGTCCACGCGAACAGCACGGCGCGTGCTTCCGCCGGCAGCTGCTGGTCGATCTCGCTTTTCAGCCGCGCAAAAGCCTCGGCATCGAGGCGGTGCGGCTTGCCGGGAATGCTGACGTGGGCAATGTGCGCCGGCGCGATGCCGCGCAGCTGCGCATAGTAGGCGCCCAGCGCCACGCTGGCAGGATCGGCATCGTTGATGACCAGCCCAAGCTGGGCCGGCTGGAGTTCGGCGCGCGCCCCGGCTGCAATCAGCAGGAGCGCGGCAAAGGCGCAGCGCTTAGCCGCGATGGTAGACATCCTCGAAGCGAACGATATCGTCCTCGCCGAGGTAGCTGCCCGACTGCACTTCAATCAGGTGCAGCGGCAGCTTGCCGGGATTTTCCAGGCGATGGCTCATACCGATCGGGATGTAGGTCGATTCGTTCTCGGTCAGCAGGGTCACCTTGTCGCCGCAGGTCACGCGCGCCGTGCCCGACACCACCACCCAGTGCTCGGCGCGATGGTGGTGCATTTGCAGCGACAGCTTGCCGCCCGGGTTGACGATAATGCGCTTGACCTGGAAGCGGTCGCCCATGTCGATGCCTTCGTAGGATCCCCACGGACGGTACACCTTGGTATGGTGCAGGTGCTCGGTGCGGCCATTGGCCTTCAGGTGGTCCACTACCTGCTTCACGCGCTGCACATGGTCCTTGTGCGCCACCAGTACCGCATCGGAGGTTTCCACGATCACCAGGTCCTGCACGCCGATCGCTGCCACGATGCGGCCTTCGGCGCGCACCAGGCAGTTCCTGGCGTTATCGGTGTACACGTCGCCCCGCGTCACGTTGCCGTCGCCGTCGGCCTGCAGCACGTCCACCAGCGCAGACCAGGACCCGACATCGTTCCAGCCGATCGAGGCCGGCGCCACCACCGCCTGCCGGGTGTGCTCCATCACCGCGTAGTCGATGGAATCGGACGGGCATGCCGTGAATGCCGCTTCGTCGAGGCGGCAGAAATCCAGGTCGCGATAGCCCTTGCCCACCGCCTCCTCGCTGAACCTGGCCATGTCGGGCTGGAATTGCGCCAGCTCTTTCAGGTAGGCGTCGGCGCGGAACAGGAACATGCCGCTATTCCAGAAGAAATTGCCGGCAGCGATAAAGCCCTGTGCCGTCTCTCGGTCTGGCTTCTCGACGAACTTCGCCACCTTGAAGCAGCCTTCAGACGACAAGGTCTCGCCGCTCTGGATATAGCCGTAGCCGGTCTCCGGCGCGGTCGGCACGATGCCGAAAGTGGCCAGCGCGCCCTCCTCCACCAGGCCGGCGGCGCGCTGGATCGCGGCATAGAAAGCATCGACGTCCTTGATCACGTGGTCGGCCGGCAGCACCAGCATGACCGCCTGCGGGTCGATCGCTTTCAGGTAGTGGGCTGCGGCGGCTACCGCCGGTGCCGTATTGCGCCCCACCGGCTCGAGCAGGATGCCAAGCGGGGCCACGCCGATCTCACGCATCTGTTCCGCCACCAGGAAGCGGTGCTCATTGCCGCACACGATCAGCGGCGCCATCATGCCGTTGCGCCCGCCCAGGCGCTGCACGGTCTCCTGCAACATCGTCTTGTCCGACACTAAAGGCAGCAACTGCTTCGGCAAGGCCGCGCGCGACAGGGGCCACAGCCGGGTACCGGCGCCGCCGGACAGGATGACAGGATAAATTTTCATATTAGAGTTGTCTCTTTGGCAACATTGTGCGCGGCACGCCGGGTCGCGCGTCGATCCCGCGCATTCGCCCAGCCCCCGCCTTCTGCCTGCGAAATATGCTGCATTTCGCCAGCGCGGTCGACACTATACTCTTTGAACACGATCAATTCGTCGAGCGTAACGTCTGGTAAGACTCGAGTATATTCGAACAACACGCTGCGCACTACCCTTGCCCCGCTGCGAATGTGGCTGCCGTGGCCAATCCACGTCGGCCCGATGATGGTGGCGCCGGCCTCGATGCGGCAGCCGGAACCTATGTACACCGGCCCGATGATGCGCGTGCCGTTCCAGTCGATGCTGGTGTTCAGGCCGACCCACACGCCCTGCTCCACCTGCACGCCCGGCACGGTCATGTGCGCGACGCCGCCGGTCAGCACGCCTTGCAGCACCTCCCAGTAATCCTTGACGCTGCCGATATCGATCCAGTCGAACTTGCGCGTCTGGCAGTAGAACGGCAGGCCGCGCTGGGCTAGCAGTGGGAACAGCTCGGAACCGATATCGAATTCCTGGCCGGAGGGAATCAGGTCGATCACCTCCGGTTCGAACAGGTAGATGCCGGTGCTGGCGCAATTCGACTTCGCTTGCGCGCGCGCGGGCTTTTCCTGGAATTCCAGCACCCGGCCATCGTCATCGCTGACCACCACGCCATAGCTGCTCACCTTGTCCCACGGCACCTCGCGCGTGATGACGGTCGCCAGCGCGCCCTTGCGCCGATGCTCGTACAGGGCCGACTTCAGGTCCAGGTCGATCAGCGCATCGCCGCACAGCACCACCACGGTCTCGTCGAAAAATCCGCCGAACTCCTGGATCTTCTTGATGCCGCCGGCCGAGCCTATCGGTTGCGGCACCACTTCGCCCTTGTCGTTGGTATAGCCCTCGAAGGAATAGCCGATCTGCACCCCGAACTGGTGCCCTTCCCCGAAATACTCTTCGATCTTCTCATGCAGGTAGCTGACGTTGACCATGATCTCGCTGACGCCATGCCGCTGCAAGTGCTCGACGAGATAGGCCATGACGGGTTTGCCGAGGATCGGGATCATCGGCTTGGGCAGTTCATAGGTCAAAGGGCGCACCCGCGTGCCCTTGCCGGCCGCCAGAATCATCGCTTTCATGGGTTGTCCTTTCTTAACACCAGCTCGGGAGCGGAGTACAGGCGTTCGTAGGCCGCCAGCAGCTTGGGCGCCTCGTACTCCCATTCGAGTTCGTTGACCACGCGGTTGCGCCCGTAGGTACCCATGCGGGCGCGCCGCTCCGGATCGTCCAGCAGTTCCACAATCTTCACGGCCATGTCGACCGGGTCGTTCCTTGCCGCGTACAGCGAAGCTTCCTGTGCCGAGACCCGGCCCTCGGTCAGGTCGAACTGCACGATCGGTTTGCCCAGCGCCATGTACTCCATGATCTTGTTCATGGTGGACTTGTCGTTCATTTCGTTCGCCACATCCGGATTCACGCACACATCGGCCGTGTTCAGCATTTCCAGCAATTGCTGGTCGGGCACGCGCCCGGTAAAGGTCACGTAGTCGGCCACGCCAAGCTCGCGCGCCAGTGACCTCATGTCCTCCAGCGAAGTGCCGCCGCCCACCAGGCCGAAATGCACGTCGCGCCGGCCCATGTCGTGCACCACTACGCGCACGCTTTGCAGCAGCAGGTCGATGCCTTCCTGCGCTCCCATCACGCCAACATAGCCGACCAGGAAGCGCCTGCCCTGCTTCAGCGCATCCACCGCGGGCAGCACGCGCAGGCGGTCCAGCTTGGGCCCGCTGCGCACCACGTACACCTTGTCCGGGTCCATGCCGCCACGCCCGATGGCGATGCGCTTGTACGAATCGTTGGTGGCAATCGAGACGTCGGCGGTACGGAACGAAAGGCGTTCCAGCCAGACCATCAGCTTGTAGAAGAAGTCGCGCCGCCCGAACTTGGCCTCGTACAGTTCCGGGTTGATGTCGTGGTGGTCGAACAGGAAGCGCTTGCCCAGCACGAACTTGAAGAAGCCCCCGACCAGGAACAGCAGGTCGGGCGGATTGCAGGCATGGATGACGTCAAAGCCGTGGCGGAACAGGACCTTCCACGCCAGCCGCGAACTGTGGAACAGGGCGGCCGAATACTCGATGGCGTAGCCCAGCGCCCCTTCGGCCTCCATCGGCAGCTTGTAGCGGTAGATGTGGATGCCGTCCAGCTCCTCGTAGCGCGACTCGTAGCCCTTGCCGGTCGGGCAGATAATCGCCACCTGGTAGCCGTTGGCATGCAGGGTCGTCGCCTCCTGCCATACGCGCCGGTCGAATGGCGACGGCAGGTTTTCGACGATGATGAGGACTCGGCGCTGATCCGTGCGTTTACCAGCAGATGCCATCGTATGCCCCCTCGCTCTGCTTGCCGGAGACGCGCACGAGGTCCACCAGGTGCTGCCCGGGCCGCAGCCGGTCGGGCACCGACTGGAACTCCGGCGCACCGTTGCCGATCACCACCGTATCCGCAAAGGCCAGCACCGCGTCCATCGAGTCGACCATCAGCCGCGAGATGTGGGGAATGATATTCATGATGTAGTCCTGGTTGGCGCCGGTGAGCGCCGCCAGTTTCACGTTCTTGTCGTACAGGCGCAGCTCATAGCCCTTGCCGATCAGGTGTTCGATCACGTCCACCAGCGGCGATTCCCGCAAGTCGTCGGTTCCCGCCTTGAACGAAAAGCCGAGGATGCCGACCTTCCTGCCCGGCTTTTCCATCACCATCTTCAGGCCCTTTTCCACCTGCTTGTGGTTGGACGGCAGGATGGCGTTCAGCAGGGGCAGCTCCAGGTCGAGCTGGCGCGCCTTGTAGACCAGCGCACGCACGTCCTTCGGCAGGCAGGAACCGCCAAAGGCGAAGCCGGGCTTCATGTAATAGGGCGAGAGATTCAGCTTGGTGTCCTTGCAGAAGATCTCCATCACCTCGTGCCCGTCGATGCCGACTGCCTTGCAGATGTTGCCGATCTCGTTGGCGAAATCGACCTTCAGCGCGTGCCAGGTATTGTCGGTGTACTTCACCATTTCAGCCGTCTCGACGTCGGTGCGCACCACCGGCGCATCCATGCCGGCATACAGTTGCAGCAACAGCTCGCCAGAACGCTCGTCGGTCTCGCCGATCACCGTCTTCGGCGGGTGGTGGTAGTCATGCACCGCCGTGCCCTCGCGCAGGAATTCCGGGTTGCTGCACACGCCGAAATCGATGCCGGCGCGCTTCCCGGACGCCTCCTCCAGCGTCGGAATCACCAGCGAACGCATGGAGCCGGGCAACATGGTGCTGCGCGCCACCACGACATGGAAGCCGTCTTTCTCGCGCAGCGCATGGCCGATCTGTTCGCACACCTTGCGCACCGCGCTCAGGTCGAGATTGCCGTTCAGTTGCGATGGCGTGCCGACGCACACCAGCGAAATCTCGCTCGACATCACGGCATCGCGCACGCTGTCGGTGGCGCGCAAGCGGCCATCGCGCACCGCGCCGGCAATCATCTCGCCGATATCCTTCTCGATAATCGGCGTGCGCCCCTCGTTGATCAGCCCAACCTTGGTGCGGTTCGGATCGACCCCGATCACCGTATGGCCTTCTGCCGCCAGGCAGCCTGCCGACACTGCACCTACGTAGCCCATGCCAAAGATACTGATCTTCACGATGACGCTCCTTCCAGTAAGGTAATTTCGGTCACGATCGTGCTGGTGCCGCGTATCGTTCCGCGCCACGCTGCTGTCGCGATGCCGGATTTGCTGTCAAAGCTGCGCGAGATCCATCCCGCGATTGGCGCCGTGCTGGCGCAATGGAGTTGCGGCCCATTCCCGAAATGGCATGCCATGTGCAAGCCCTTGTCGCGCCTGGCGACATGCAAAGCTTGCCCAACCTTTTCGGCATGGCAGCCTTCCGCAAAATGCCAGTGCAGGGCTACCTCGTGCTCGCCAGAACATTCTAGGGTATCTTCAACTTTTACCGTGTTCCGTTTGGAATCGAAACGAATGGTGCGGCGATGCATGACGGGATCGCGCAAGCGCATATAGCCATCATGTTTTCCCTCGAAGAAATGTGGTGCATCGTGCGACAACGCGCGCGCATTGGCCTTGTGCAGCCACATGAAATTGCCGCCGATCTCAGACTGGTCCAGCCCATCGACCTGCACCGTGTTGTGCGCAGCCGTGCTGCGGAAGTAATCGCGCCACTGGCGATGCGTGTGGTAGGCATACGTGCCGGGATCGACCAGCATCTCCTGCCCGCCCATGGAAAGCGTGAAGGCCAGCGCATCGGCATGCCCGTGCGCCGCCAGCGAAAGATAGCCCAGGGGGCCGCAATCGACCACGATGCGCACTTCCTGCGGCGTGCCAAAGTCCTTGCCGAGCAGGTAGTAGCCGCCCTGCAGAAACGCCAGGCGCGGTGTCTCCCTTGCGCCGGGCGCAGGCGCCGGCAAGGCGGCCCAGCGCGCGTCGGCATCGGCGAACAGCCAGCGGTTGCGCTCGTCGAGCACGCCCGCCTTTGCCTTGAAGTCGGCGCGCCCGAACAGCAGCGCCGCGCTGGCGAGCAGGGAGCGGTACGGCGGCCCAGCCGAGCCGTCCAGCCGCAGCATGCGCGCATCGTCGGCATCGCCAATCATCGGCACGTTGCCCCCGGCATCCATCACGGCCGCGAGGAACTCCGCCATGCGCTCAAGGCGCGCCAGCCATGCAGGCGGGAAGCTGCTGCCGTTGGCTTGCGCCGCAAGCTGGCAGAGCAGCATCATGTCCATCACTTCGTGGTGATAGTAGATGGCTTGCTCCTTGTTGACGCCGTCCTCCCAGTTCTGCTGCAAGCCCTGCTCGACCAGGCCGCGTTCGGCCAGGGCGCGCCAGCGCACGCTCTCGCTCCAGCAAGGCCATTGCACGCTCGCGATGTACAAGCCCATGTACTCGCCAAGCAAATGGTTGTTGGCCGACGAATGGCGCGACAGGTGATGGCTGATGAAGTGGCAATGCTTGTAGACCGCGTTGAGCCAGCGATGCCGCCAGTCGTCGTCAAGGCTGCCGGCCAGCAGCTGCCAGGCGGCGGACCAGTTCAGCAGGCGCACGCCAAGTTCCAGCGAACTGGCCCAGTGCACGCCTTGCGGATAAGGACACTGGTCGAGCCAGGAAAGCAGCAGCGTACGCGCGCCGTCCCTGTATTTGCGCTCGCCGGAGCTGCGCCACGCCTGTGCCAGCGTCACCAGTTCCAGATGGCGGCTCGGCTCCCACAGGTACTTGATATCGCCCACCAGCGAGGCGTCGCGGTAATCGATCGAAGGCCCCGGCGCCATCGGCGACGTGGTGCCGGTGCGTGGATCGCGGTTCCACTGCGGCGGGAAGCCCAGCTGCACGCCCTGCAGCGCAAACACGTTCCAGCGCCCTGCCAGCAGCGAGTCGGCGGCCAGGCAAAGCGCGGCTTGGTCGACGCCCGCCGGCGCGGCAAGGAAGGCCGCGCCAAAGCGGTCCAGCGCCGGCACCGGCGGATAGCTCGCCAGTCCCAGCCCCATGGCCGCGGCCTTGCGCCGCGCCAGCTGGTGCACGCGCCAGACAACTTCGGCAGGCCCCATCAGCTTGAGGCGATTGATTTTCCAGGCAAGTGCAGTCATTGCGGCAAGAACCCCAGTTCGCGATACAGCCGCTCAAGCTGCGGCAACACGGCATCGCTGCAGAAGGTGGATTCCACCTTGCGCCGCGCTGCCTCCCCCATGCGCCGCGCCAGCGCATCGTCTTCCAGCAGCTGCGCCAGCCGCGCAGCCAGCGCATCGACGTCGCCCGGCGCGACGAGGAAACCCTCCACGCCGTCGGCGACCGCTTCCGGAATTCCGCCGACCGGCGTTGCCAGCACCGGCAAGCCCGCCGCCATCGCTTCCAGCACGCTCATGGGCAGGCCCTCGTTATACGAAGGCAGCGCAAACAATGAGGCCAGCGCCAGCTGCTGCTGGCGGCTTTCCGCCCCGACCCAGCCGAGCAGGTTGAGCTGGTTGGCAATGCCCAGTTGCGCCGCCCGCTCGCGTACGGCATCAAGCTCGCCATCGCCCCCCAGCCGCAACTCCAGCGCCGAGACCTGCGGCGCCACGCGCGCCGCCGCCTGCAGCAAGTCGTAGCTGCCCTTGCGCCGCCCCAGGCGCCCCAGGCACAGCACCGCACCGCGCCGCCGCTGCTCCCACGCACTGGCGGCAGGCAGCAGCACCGGGTTATAGATCGCCTGCACATGCCGGTTGCGCGACATGCCCTCCACCCAGCGCCGCCAGGCCTCCGACAGCACCACGACGCGCGTGCTGCGATCGAAGATGAAGCGTACGAAGCGCTTGCGCCAGGGTCCGCACTCCTCGCCATAGAACTGCGCAAACTCGGCCCCGTGCAAATGCAGGATCGCCGGCACCCCGGCGGCGAAAGCCAGCAGGAAGAAGCCCGACTTGCGCCAGAAGCTCGCGCGCGAAGCCAGGTGCACGTGCACCAGCCCGACCTGTCCGCGCAACAGCATGCCCGCGAAAACGGCGTAGGCCGCCAGCATCACGCGCAGCTTGCGCCACCTGCTGCCGTCGCAATGCGTAGCCAGGTAGCGCACGCGAAAACGCCGCAGCATGCCCGCCTGCTCATACACCTTGACCACGGAAGCGATGCCACCCATGGTGTCCATGCCGGTGCCCAGCATCACGATGGTTTTCATGAGCGCCGCCCGTCCTGCCATTCGTTGACGACCCAGCGGAACTTGCCTGCAGCGGTATTTGGCAACTCGTCGCGCAGCACCACCTTCACCTGCACCGTCGCATCGACCAGCTGGGCGATGTTGCGCAGCAGCTTGTCCTGGTCCGCCTGCGAGAAACGCGCATCCGGCACCAGGCGCAGTTCCCACAAGCCCGGGCCGACCTGCGCGACCTGCGACTTGCGCACGTTTTCCACGCCCTTGAAGGCAAAAGTCAGCACGGAAGGACTGACTTCCGAGCCATCGCCGCCGGTGATCCGGTCTTCCAGCTTGCCGGTGACAGGCTCGATCATCGGGAACGGCCGGCCGCAAAGGCAATGGCCATGCCTCCAGCGCGTGCGGTCGCTCAGGCGATAACGCACCAGCGGCATCGCCAGGTTATGCAAGGTGGTGCCCACCACATGGCCGTAGCCGTCGGTTGGCTCGCCATGCTCGTCGAGGATTTCGACGTGGGAATAGTCCGGATTGACGTGCATGGAGCCATACTCGCACTGGGTCGCGAAGGCAACCCGCTCCGCCATGCCGTACATGTCCATGATCTTTCCCGCCAGGCGCTCGCCAATCAGCTCTTTCTGGTGCGGGTAAAGCGGCTCCGACGCGGTGAACAGGTAGGGCACGTGCAAGCGCATGCCGCGCCGCTCGAGTTGCTGCGCCAGCGTGTAGGCGGTGGACGGGTAAGCCTGCATCATGGCGGGCGCATAGTCGCGTAGCTTGTCGATGATGGGATCGACACAATGATCGGTCAGGTGGCGCGAGGAAAGCAGCAACTGCCGGTTGTAGCGGTTCTCGAACCAGTAGGGCGGGCGCGCCTGGTCCAGGCCGGCCACCATGTCCCCGCGCAAGGTCGCGCGCGGCATGCCGTCAACATAGCCGGCCCAAGTCCAATGGCGCTTGATGAAGGCCTGCTCCATCTGCACCGACTGCAGGCTGCGAATGATCACCAGCGGCGTGCCCGTGGTCCCGCTGGTCTTGCCGAGCGCCTGCCACGGCCGCTTGCTGCCTCCGTTCGGATACAGCGCCAGCGGATGCTCGAGCAAGGCCGATTTGTCGACAATCGGGAACAGCTCGCGCAAGGCCTGCCGCGCTTCGACAGGCGAGAAATCGCGCGTGATGTGGGCGTAGTATGGAAGCTTCTCGATCGCGGCCTGCAGGCTGCGGTGCAGGAGCCGGTCGCCCATCACCTTCAGCGCGTAATCGTCCATCAGCTCATGCCCCCGCAGGCGCCGCACCAGGCGCTGGCTCAGCGCATTGTCGCGCACCAGGGCGCGCCCGCCGTACAGGAACTCTTTACGCAATTCGGCCAGCATGATCGCCTCCAACCAGGTTCCGGTAGCGTTGCGCCACCGCCTCGCCCAGCACGCGGTAGCTGCGCGCCGCCTCGATATAGGCCGGGCCGGCCGCAGCGCGTGCCCGCGCCGCTTGCGGATCGCGCAGGATCGCCAGCAGGCCCTCGGCCATGGCTTGCGGCGTGCTTGCCGCCAGCCAGCCGGCGCCGCTTGCCGCCAGCACGGCCTCCTGGTCAGGGATGTCATTGCCCACGCAAGGCATGCCCAACGCCAGGTATTCCAGCAACTTGGTCGGCGAACTGACGTCATACAGTGCGCCGCGCGGCACATACGATATGGCCGCCTGCGCTCCAAGCAGGTATTCCCAGGCTTGCACGGGAGGCAGCCAGCCGGTGACCTGCACCGCTTCTTCCAGCCCGCGTTCGCGCGCGGCGCCGAGCAACTGCACCACGTCGCCCTGCTGCGGCGAACTGCCGATCAGCAGCAAGCTCGCCTCCGGCAGCTCGCGCCGCACCAGCACCAGCGCATCCAGCACGCGCTCAAGGCAGCGCGCCCGGTCCAGCGTACCGAGATAGGCCACCACCGGCCGCCCTTGCCAGCCGGCCCAGGCACGGGCCGCGGGCCGCAGCTCGGGCCGCGCCAGGGCTTCCATGTCGACGCCCATCGGCACCGCGCTGATCCGTCCTGCCGGCACGCCATGCTGCGCCACCAGGCGCGCCATCGCCTCGCTTTGCACGAACACGTGATCGGCGCGCGGCAGCAGCACGCGGTACAGCAGCCAGCGTTCGGCCAGGCCTTTGGCGAGGACGAGGCGCGCCCGCAGGCGCCGCCAGCCAGGGCGCCCCTGCAGCCGCGCCAGCTCATCGCGAGCCCGCTCGATACGCCCTTCGCTCATCAGGTATGACAGCCAATACATCATCGGCATCCCCTTCATGCGCGCCACCAGCAACGCCAGCAAGCCGATGCTGACCATGTCGCGCACCTGCAGCGCATCGTGGGTGCGGCGGTTAGCGCCAAGCAAGGCGCGCAGGCATAGCCAGAGAAAAGACAGTTCCGCTTTCCAGCGCGCACCAACTCGTGCCCGCCGTGAAGAAGCGAAGCCCTGGTTATCGGCTGGCGCCGCGCTGCCTTTGCCGACCAGGTGGCATTGCACGCCATGGCGCGGCAGGTATTTTCCGAAAAGGGTCGCCACGTCGGCGCGAAAAGTCGGCAAGGGTTCCGGCACCAGCTGCAAGATGCGTACTGGGCGAGCCATGCTTCATCCTAGCAAGAACTGCTCGATTTCAGCGCCCGGTTCGCCTCGCCCTTCCAGCTTTCCCGCCGCCAGCCGCACGCGCTGTGCAAGTTCGGCGCGCCGCGCCGGTTGCTCGATCGCACGCGCCAGCGCTTCGCGCATCGCGCCTACGTCGTCATGCGGGACGAAGCCCGGGTAGTCCTCGCCGAGATAGGCTTCAATCGACTCGTGGCGGGTCGCGACCAGCGGCTTCCCATGCCGCAGGACGCGCAGCAGGACGCTCTGGCCGCAGGCCTCGCCAACGCCGCGCAGCGGCATCGCCACCACGCTGCTGCGCGCCAGCAAACCTTCGAATTCAGCCTCCGGCAGGTCGCGCAGGATGCGGGTGCTGCCGCGCGCCGGCTGGCGTATCTGGTTGCGCTGCGAAGCGACGATCACCAGCGGTGCCGGCAGGGGTTCGGCTGCTTCCAGCAACAGGTCGTAATCGCGATTGGAGAAACCGCCTGCGAAAATACTGCCGTCATCATCCTGTTGCGCGGCCCGGCCATCCAGCTCCTGCCGCCACAAGTGGCAATGCACGTCCTGCGGCGCCATGCCGACGTTCTGGACCAGGTTGCGCGCCTCCCCCGGCGAGAAGGCGATGAAGCCCAGGCCCGGCACGCGCAGCGCGCGCAGCACGCGGTCGGCAATGCGGCGCGCGCGCTTGCCGTGGACGAAGCAGCTCATGACCAGCAGGCGCTGCGGCCGCGGCAGCAAGCCCGCCTTGACCAGCGCCAGCACAGGTAGCGCCTGCCAGCCAACCACCAGCAAGCGGTCGGTCTTTTGCCACAAGCCGAAACAGCGCAGCAGCTTCGGCGAGAACATCGACATCACGATGGACAGCTTGCCGCTCATGCCCTGCGCGCCGGAGCCCACGATCGTCACGCGCGCACCGCGTTCGCGCAGGTAGCCGGTGATGTCGCGATAGCTGCTCGCTTGCGGAAGCAGGACATGGATCATGGCCGCCGCCCCTCCGCCACCACCTCGCGCAAGATCTGCATATACTGCCGGCTCACCACCTCGGCCGTATGTTCCGAGGCGTAGCGCAGCGCGCCGCCATCCTGCAAGGTGCTGTAGTACTCGGCATCGTCATACAGGCGGTTGATGGTCGCCAGCATTGCCGGCACGTCCTGCGGCATCATCCCGGTCCATCCAGGCACGATGCTGAAAGTCGATTGCGGGCACAGCACCGGTGTGCGCGTCGACCACGCATCGCACAGGAAGCCCCACCCCGAATGGCTCTCCGTATAGGCGAACCAGGCCGACGACAGGCGTTGCAGCGCCTCGATGCGCGTCACCCCTTCCACATGCTCGACGCGATCGCCAAGCCGTTCCTGCAGCTGCTTGACAATATGCGCATACGGCCCGCGGCCGATCACCACGAAGCGCTCCACCGGCGTGTGCTCGAGGATGGCAGGCACCGTCTCCAGCCAGCGTTCGCAATTCTTGTGGCGGATCAGCGAACCGACATAGATCATTTCGCCCTGCCGCCGCTCGCGCGCTGGCCGCCAGTCCGCCGGCCGCTGCGCGCAATGCGCCGCGTAGTAGGCGCGCCGCCCGCGCAAGCCAAGCGTGGCCAGTTGCGGCAGGTCCGCCGGATCGTTGCTCATGAGCGCATCGACCTGCCCGCACACCTGCCACCAGCGCATGCGCCCCGCAACCCGCCCCAGCGCCGGCACGCCGCCGTAATAGCGCCGCCGCAGCAGCTGCACCGGGTCGGCCGACTCCACCCGCAGCAGCACCGGCACCGGATACAAGGGGCGCAACAACTCCAGCAACGGCAGGCTGTGGAAGGAATTCACCAGCAGCACATCCGGCCGGAAGGCATCGACAATCTCGCGCACTTGCGGCAGGTAGCGCCCCGCTTCGTGCGACAGCGCGCGCAGGCTAGGAAAGATGCGGTGGATCGGTACGCCCTGGAAATTTTCGTATGCCTCGCCCGGCTCCGAACTCTTGAGCGCCGACACGCGCGACGTCACAACCTGCACCGCCACGCCTTTCGCAACCAGGGGCGGCAGCACATAGGCTACTTCGTCGAAGGTTGGATTCAATCCTGGATAGATGGCAAGCACTTTCATGAGGCCTCGCGCAGTAGTTTGCGTCCCAGTACTCGGTTGATGAGCTGTCGATCTTTCTCATCAATTGCACCCGACAATAGCAGCGCTACAGCAAAAACGGCGCACAGCAGCATGGCTCCGACCGCTGCGCCCAGCACGCCCTGCCCCGGCAACAGCCAGGCCACGCAAGCCGCCGCACCAATTGCCAGCAGTGCGCGCGCCCACCAGCGCAAGCCCAGCGGCCAGGCGAATCCGCGCCGCCGCATGCCCGTCACCACCAGCCCGTTGACGATCAGCTCATTGCCCAGCAAGGCGGCAGGCACCAGCCACAAGCCCAGGGCCGCAGAGCCCAGCCAGGCCAGCAAGGGGAGCACCAGCAAGGAACACAGCGAGGCCAGCGCCCACATGCCCATCAGTCCAACCGCATTGCATACCACGTTGAGGATCAGCCGATGCAGGCGCAGCGCCAGCCAGCCGCACAGCACCGCAAACAGCAGGCGGTATTCGCCAAAGCGCCCGCCGCTGGCCAGCTGCAGCACCAGGTCGCCATACACTGCCGCCACCGCCAGCACCGGCAGCAAGCTCAGGGCGCTGACCTTGAAGACGAAGTGCGCCCAGCGCTGCAATTCGCCGTAGTCACGATTGCCCGCATAGGCGCCGATCATGCGCGAGCGCACTACCGAGAAAATTACCATGCCGGGCATGTAGTTGCGGATGATATCCGTCAAACGCAGGACGAATCCCAGTCCCGCCATGGCTTCCGGCGCCTGGCTGCGCGCCAGCAGCAGGATCAGGCAGGACGGCGAATACAGGTATTCAACAATGCCGCTGGCATAGTTATGCAAGGCTACGGAGCGCATTTGCGCCTGCGTGGGCGGCGGCCAACCGGCATGCGCGTGAACCGGCAAGCTGCGCGCCGCATGCGCCACAAAGCCCGCCGCCAGCAGCAGCGCACCGGCGCTGGCCGCCAGTTCCGCCAGCAGCAGCTGGCGTGCCGTGCCGCTGCCCATCGCCAGCAAGGCGCAGGCGATCACAGCGCCGCGCAGCACCGTGACCAGCTGCATGCGCGATTGCAGGGCCAGCGCCTCCAGCGTGTTGTCGCGCAGGATGCGCATCACGCCCTCCACCACCAACAGGATGGCCGCCACACTGGCCAGTTCGGCCGGGAACGAAACGGGCAGCACGCCGGCGCCGCGCGCCAGCAGGAGCCCGCCAGCGACCAGGGCCAGCACCAGCATGCGGCAGGCGGCGACCGCCAGCACCAGGCGCAGCAGCGCCTGGCGGCTGCCGCGCAAGCGATATTCGGGAAGGAAGCGCAGCAGCACCCAGTCGAGGCCGAAACTCGACAGCCCGAGGACGAGTTCCACCAGCGCCATGCCGACCACGTAGTGGCCGAACTCGGCGGACGGCAGCACCCGTGCCGACAACCCAAGCACGCAGGCTGTCAGCACGGCGGTAGGCACCTTGCCTACCAGGAAAGCGGCGATATTACGCCGCGTCTGGGGGCCCGAGTATGGTGCTGTCATAGCATGGCTCAGTCCCCCTGGCGGCTCAAGGCAGCGGCAGCGTAATGGTCTGGCTGCCCACCGTCAGCACGCGGCTGGTGGTGCCGGTGGTCAGCTTGACTGCCGGCTTCTTGCAGCCCACATCGAGCAAGATCACGAACTCGCCCTTGAGCGCGGCCGGGCGCGTGAACGCCGCATGCTCCTCGATACCGGTGCGCGGCGCCGGACCGTCACGCTTGACCAGGGTGGCCCCCGGCGTGATCGAGCGCACGCAGAGCGAGCGGTCGCCGTTGACGATGGTTGCCGTGCCGTCGGCGTTGACCGTGATGGCAACCGCCGCGTGGAAGTTCCATTCCCAGGAATGGGCCACCGGCGCGGTCAGCGTATCCATCACCACTGCCGCGTCCTGGCTGCGGAAATACCACACCTTGCGCCGGTTCAGCGACAACGCGCCTTCAAACGCCGGCGTGGCATCGCCCTCCACATAATCCATGGCGGAAGTGGTCGAGAAGCCGGTGATCTTGCCGTTGCGGCCCAGGTTCACCGTGTTGCCCTCGATGCGCTGGCCGACGCCGTTGTCGTAGGTCACCGCATTGTGCGACTTGGTCGCGCGGTACCAGCTGCTCCACAGGGGCGAGCCGTACCAGTCGTAATACCCGGCCTCGATCAGCAGGCGCTTGCCGCCGCTGTTCAGGACGATTGAATTCTGGTCGCCGTGGCTGTGGTTGTACGAACCGTAGGGGCTGGACTTGAAGTACAACGAAGTGCGCTTCACGTCCGCCAGCGAGCTGTGCATGGCGGCCCAGCCCACGCTCGGATAAAAGGCGCCGTTCGGCGGCGGCAGCGCGGTCGTCACGGTATTGACCGGCAGCGGCGAAGGCGCCTGCAGCAGGGTCAGTGGATCCTCCACCCCGACCATGCTGCTGAAGTACCATTTTGCCGCCGGCGTATTGAAGCGCGACGCAAAGGCCTTCAGCAGATAGGTGTTGGGCACGTCTTCGTGGCCATCGCCAAACACGTGGTTCGGCGTGCCTGGCGGGACGAAGTGCGCCATGAAGCGCAGGAAGCCGTCCGACCATGGCTTGCGGTAGATCGACACGCCCAGCGCCTGGCTCAGCGGGTCCCAGATCTGGATCGAGAAATCGGCCGCCGCCTGGCCATAGGCGGTGCCGTTGGCATAGCCGCCTTCCGGACCGCTCCAGGTGTACACCTGGTGCACGTAGGTGCGCACCGCAAAGTCGAACCAGGTCTGCGCCGCCGGCACGTCGCCCAGGTTCAGCGCCGCGATCAGCGCCAGGAAGCCCAGCGTGTTGCCGCCGTGGGCGTCATACGGGTACTGGTCCATGCGGCCATTGCTGCCGGCCAGGTCGTTGTAGATATCCGTGGTACGGCGCGCGATGGAAGCTTGCCAGTTTGCCTTGCGCGTGGCGTCGAGGTTATTCCACAGCATGTCGAGCGCCTTCGACAGCGACAGCGCGATGGTGCGCGTCGCCTGGTCCTGGTTGGCATAGCTGGTCGGCCCGGTCGGGCTCAGCGCAGCCAGTTCGTCGCCGCGCTTGATCGCTTCGTTCAGGTAGGCGGTGGCGATGGCCTCGCCCTGCTTCAGGCGGTACAACAAGGCAGCCGCTTCCACCTGGTGCGCCGTACGGTTGATGCGGTTGCGGATATCGGAGTTCTGGTTGCTGAGCGCCGTGGTCATGGTGCCGCTGCTGATCAGCGGCCAATCGCTGTCACGCACCGGCGCCATGGTCAGGCGCGACTGCACGGTCTCGATCAGGCGCCGCACCTGGTCGCCGCGCTCGGTCACCATGGCCGAGGTCCACTTCAGGTAAGGCAGGAAGTTCGGCGCCAGCGTGCGCGAGCGGCCATGGCGCAGCACATTGTCGCGCAGGGTGGCGTTGTCGTAGACCTCGAACTTGATGGCGCTGCTGTCGATGGTGAAGCTGCGCACGGTCGACCAGTCCTTGGCCACCGCTTCAGCCAGCGGCACCACTGCGGCTTCGGCTGCCGCTTCGATCTGCGCCAGGTTCGAGCCGGCAGCCTTGGCCTTGGCGCGCGCTGCCGCGTCGGCATCGTTCATGGCCTGGGTGCGGGTGAACGGCGCCACCTTCCAGGTATAGATGCCGGCTGTGGCGAAAGCGTGGGTCGGCAGCAGCCAGTTGCGCGGCACCACGTGCTTGATGGGCGAGGCGGTGCCGGGCGGCTGGATGATGACCAGGTACCAGGTGGACGAAGTAGCGATCGGATAACGCGACCAGGAAAATCCCGGCGGATTCTGTGGCTGCAATTGCATCTTGTCCGGCGCCGGGCGCACAGCTTCGATGTTGGGGGAAAT
This sequence comes from Pseudoduganella sp. R-43, assembly GCF_049913255.1. Lineage (NCBI taxonomy): Bacteria > Pseudomonadati > Pseudomonadota > Betaproteobacteria > Burkholderiales > Oxalobacteraceae > Pseudoduganella > Pseudoduganella sp. R-43. Next base: position 2,300,477 of record NZ_CP183988.1, on the reverse strand, counting down.
CGCCCAGTCGGCGCGGCTCGCACTTGCGAACGTGGCCAGGGCGGCGAAGACTGCATGGGGCAAGAGGGAATATTTAACGAATTTCATGTGATACTCTCCAGACAATTTCGTTTGCGAATCAATAAGTTAACGACTTTTTGATCCGGCACAACAAGGAAAGTCTAACATCACGCATTTCACAAATTCGTTTCCGTGCGACAAAATTTTTGTAACAGTGTCGCTCAGAAATGACACAATCCCCTAGCCTTGGGACGAGCCGAAACGGCACAACTGGACAATCGTCCCCATGCACATCATCAGGAGCAGCTGGGCGGTGGGTTCATCCATCAGCGCGCGGTTATATACGAGCATCATCAGGAACAGCAGCATGGCTGCGACACAGGTATCTGCCAGCGCGAGCTGGGCCACGCTACCTTGTTTTCGGCGCACGTAGCGCCAGGCAGCTAGCAGTGAAAACAGTAGCATGGAGCTATAAGCGAGAGCGCCCAATAGGCCCACATCCCAGAGCAGGATCGCCAGCGCCGTGGCATCGAGATGCAGCGGCTGGTAGCGCTTGGCGACCTCGCCCGCGCCGAGCAGGCCGGACGGTTTGCTGGCGCCCGGTCCGTAGCCGACCAGGCGGCGCGGCACCGAAGCCAGCGGGTCATGCGCCCACAGCGCAAGCGAAGCGGCGCGGCTGATCTCGCCGGTGCGGTAATTGACGTTGTTCGGGTCGAAGAAGTAGCCGCCGCCGCGGTCCAGCTTTTCGGCCATGCTATGCGCCGACTGCACCTTCTTGCCCCAGTACAGCGTTTCGTACACGGTGTACGTGGTGCCGACGAAGGCTGCTAGCAGCACGGCAAAGCCGATGAAGGCGCCGATGCTGCGCAGGATGCGCTTCCGCAGCACCCAGGCCAGCACCAGCGGCAACCAGACGAAAGCAGCCTTCACCTCGCCCAACAGGATGATGGCAAAGCCGGTCGCCTGGAAAGCCCACATCGCCTTGCCCGACATCTGGCCCGCGTTCCAGCGCGAAGCGGCATAGCCCATGGCCAGCACGGTGAACAAGACCATGATTGCACTATTGCCGCCAAAGCCAGGCGTGCCGCCAAAGGTCCCCACGATGGAATCGAAGGTGGTTGTCGTGGCGACGAAAAAGTGCTGGTACAGCACCACAGGCACCTGCACCAGCACGACCCAGAACATCATGCGCCAGCTGAGCTCCAGGTGCTGCTCCTTCCAGCGAAACCAGTACAGGGCAAACAGCACCGAAAACATCGGCAGCATGGCTTTCGCCGCCGAGAAGATCTGCGACTTCGGCACGCGGTTGAACACCAGGCTGATCACGAAGGCCGCCACGAACAACACAGCCGCCAGCTCAACGGTCGAGCCGTCGCCCTTGCGCATGCGCTGCTGCTCGCGCTTGTGCACCACCAGGTCAAGCAGTGCGCGGCAAAAGAACAAGATGGCCAGGCCGAAGGCCAGCCAGGCGGCCGGCCGCAATTTCAGGAAGTAGACGGCCGAACCCTGCAGCAGGAAGGTCAGCACGAACAGGCACCAGAACATGCCATGCAGCGGCAGGACGAACACCATCAGCACCGACAAGACGGCCGTGCCGACGATGGCCACCAGCGGCGGCGAATCGAGCCCGCCGACCACGCCGACGAAGACCGCCAGCAGCAGGAAGGGGAGCAGCAGCATCAGCGGCAGCCCGCGATTGGGACGAACCAGCGCGCGCGGTCCGGCGGCGACGGCAGTTCCCGCTGCAGCCCGGTGGAACAATGGCATGCGCATCGTCGCCCCCTATCCTTCGAACACGCCGACCAGGCGCTCGCGCGCGGGCTTGTCGAGCGCAGACAGCAGTGCGCGTACGAACTGGTCATGCAGCGCGTAAGCCGGAGCGGAATCGGCGCTGATGCTCGACACCCTCACCAGCATGCCATCCGGCACCGTGCCGCTCAAGCCGTAGCGCAATTCCTGCAGGCGCTGGTCGACGCCGGGCATGGTCGCCTTGCGCCCGACCGTGATCCAGTAGGTAATCGGTTCCTGGCGCGCACCGGCAACGGCAAACAAGCGCTTCACCGGCAGCACGCCGAGTCCCGTATCGAGGCTGCTTTTCCGGCCATCGCGCACGGTGAAGCCCTGCGCCGTATAGCAGACCTCAGGCTTGTGCACGCCCATATTGTCGCCTTGGTCGCCACCGTAAGCGATCGACAGCATGATGCGCTCGCCATTGCGGTTGACATAGGTGCGGCCGAGGGTCTGGTTGTAGATCTTGTCCAGCTTGGCCTGCGTGGCGGGATCGACTTGCAGCGGCATCACCCGCGTATCGACCTGCCACTCGCCGAAGGTGCGCGGCACCATCTGCTCCAGGCTGAAGCGCCCAGCCGCATCGGCCATGCGCGCCGTCGGGGTCAAGGCCCGAGTCAGCGCGGCGGAACACACCATCAGCGCGCCCAGCGCCAAGCTCACCATCATTGATTTTTTCATGAGTTTCGCCACCTGACGAACCATTGCAGGAAGGCGTCCACGCCGATAATCAGCAGCAGCGCCGTGATGAAGAGCACCATGCCGGCAAAGCCGTGCAGGAAGCCCTGCCCTGCCGCATCGCCCAGGTAGTAGGTCACCAGCGACAGCGTGATCACGCGGATCACGTTGGCGGTAAAGGAGATCGGGATGATCAGCAGCGCCAGCGCCACGTTGCGGAAGGCCGAGGAATGCCGCACCACGTTCAGGTAAAACAGCCCGAGCGCCTCCAGCGTCAGCAGGGTCTGCAGCCCGGCACAGGCATCGGCCACCAGCAACTGGTACTGGCCCACCTGCAGGATCACGCCGCTGCGCGCAATCGGATAGCCCGCCGCATACAGCATGTGCTCCGTCGCCCAGGACACCGCCATCTTCATCGGCATGGTCAGCATGCCGACCAGGGGCCCGGGCAGCGGTACCATGAAGGCCATGAAGAAGAAGGCGAACCACTGCACGCGCAGCGCGCCATGGCCGCATTTGAGCATCAGCACCGCGGCCAGCAACAGGACGAAGGAGGCAATTTCGAAGGCGATGATGCCTTGCGAGCGGCCCAGGATATAGGCCAGCAGGCCCACGCCCAGCACCGGCCAGCCGGCAGCGGCGGGCTGGCCATCGGCGCGCGCCAGCATGGCCGGCCATTGCCGGTACATCAGCCACAGCGCAAGCAGCAGGATGATCGGCCCATGGGCCTGCTCCTCGGTCGCCCACAAGCCGCTGAACAGGCGATAGAAGGTGGGGACATACAGCACCAGCATGCCGACCAGGACGGGCGCCCAATCGGGCAGCGCATCACGCAGGGCCGCACGCGCTGCGGCTTGCGGGCGGATGGCCAGGCCCGGGTCCACTCAGAACTCCAGCAGCACGGAACCTACCACTTCGGCCCCGGCATAGCGCACCTGCTCGCTGAGCGCCGCCACCTCGTACAGCGAGGTGGCATTGCGATGCACCACCAGCAGCACGCCGTGGGCCCGCGCCATAACCGGCAGCGAGTCGTGCGCCGTCAGCACGTCCGAGGTGTCGTACAACACGACATCGTGCAGCGCCTCAAGCTGGGCATTCAGGCCGGTGAAGTCCTTGCGCGCCAGCAGTTCGGCCGGATTGGGCGGCAGCGTGCCGGCGCCCAGCACGGACAGCGATTCGAACGCGTCGATGCGCGTCACCGCCGCCATCGTGGCGCGCCCGGCCAGCATGTCCGACAACCCTGTCTTGCCCTGCAGGTTGAAGATCTCGTGCTGCGAGGGCTGGCGCAGGTTGGCGTCCACCAGCAGCGTGTTCTGCCCCAGCTGCGAGAACACCACCGCCAGGTTGGCGGCGAACAGGCTGGTGCCGGAACCCGGCTCGACGCCGACGATGGCCAGCGACTTGTGGCCGCGTGCAAACCAGCGCAGCATCAGCTGGCCGCGCACTGCGCGCAGCTTTTCGACCTGGCGGCTGAAGGGATCGTAGGCAGCGACCAGACGCGAAGAGAAATACTTTTCCCCGGCCGGGATATAGGGATAGTCGAACTGCCGCGCCAGCACTTGCTGGATGTCGGCCGCGCTGACCATGCCCAGCGCCTGCGCCGCCTCGCCGAAGCGCACGCCGGTTTCCTCCTGCATGCGCAGCACGGCATCGGTATTTTCCGGCGTCAGCTTGCCCGCTTCCTGCAGCAGGGCGCCGATGGTCGCATCGCCCACGCCGTGCGGCGAGGCGGGATTGAAATGCAATGGGCTGTTCATCAGCACCTCCTCAGTTCAGCCGCAGCGTGCGCGGCGCATGCAGGTGCGGCAGGCCGAAGCGGCGCTGGCGCGGCGGATTCCAGTCGATCGTGGCCAGCACCGGAATGTGCACCACTTCGGCCAGGTCGGCTTCCGACCGCACGCGGCGATCGAACATTTCAGACAGCATCGCAATGCCGATGCCCAGCATGCTCCCCAGCAGCAGCGACAGCACCGTGTTCAGTACCACGCGCGGACCAGCCGGCTCGATCGGCGCCACGGCCGGGTTCAGCACCGACACGTCGGACTGGTCGGAGCCGCCCTCGATGCGGGTCTGCGAAGAGCGCTGCGAGGCATTGTCGAAGGCACGCTGGGCGCTCTCGACATCCTTGTTCAGCACATTCATTTCATCGCGCTGGCGGTTCAGCTGCAGCACCTTGGTCTTCTGGTCGGCCAGCGCCGTGCGCAACGCTGCTTCGCGCTGGGCAAAGACATTGGCGTTGTTGCTGACCGAGGAAGTAACCAGGGCGGTCTGCTCATTGAGGCCGGCCCGCAGGCGCGCCACTTCGGCCGCGGCGCTCTGGTATTGCGGGTGGTTGCGGCCCAGGCGCTGGCCCATTTCCGCCAGCTTGGATTCCTGCTGCGCCAGGTTGACGCGCAGGTTCTGCACCACCGGGCTGGCCGTCACGTCCGGCGAAGCGCTGCCGGAGCCGCGCGCCACCGACTGCCGCGAATTGGCTTCCATCGCCTGCGACTGCGCCGCCACCAATTGCGCCGACAGGTCGTTCAGGCGCATCGATTCGACGTCGAGCCGGTTGTCGACGCTGACGATGCCGTGCTCCTGCTGGTATTTCGACAGCTTGGCCTGCGCCACTTCCAGGTTATCGCGCAGCACTTTCAACTGTGCGTTGAAATAATTGGTGGCCTTCTTCATCGGCTCGACCTTGAGCTGCACATTGATCTTCTGGTATTCGTCGGCGAAGGCATTGGCCACCGCGGCGGCAAACTGCGGATCGGAAGCCTTGAAGGTGACGTTCAGCACCGAGCTTTCCTTGGCCGGCACGATATCGAGCTTCTTCTGCAGCAGGTCGGCCAGCCAATCGCGCACTGTGCCCTTGCCGCCTGTCGACTCATTGAACTGGGCGATGACGGCCGGGCTTTCGGCCAGCTTGAGCTGGTCCACCACGCGCAGCGCGACATTCTTGCTGCTGATGATGTCGATCTGCGTCGCCATATAGCCGGGCAAGAGCTGGCCCGGCAGGGCCATGCCGGTCAGCGGATCGACGCCCTTGTAATTCATCACCAGCGAACTGGTCGCCTCATACGTCTTGGGCAGCAGCAGGCTGACTACGAGGGTGGCGGCCACCGTGACCAGCAAGGTCAGCAGCACGATCTTCTTGCGCGCCTGGAGGATCAGCAGGAACTGGGCGAAATTCATGACACCTCCTTAGAACCAGCTTTCCTTGATGAAGATGACGTCGTCGGTCTGCACCACGTCCTCGTTCTTGGCGGCGATCACCTGCACCGTGCCGTCACCGCCGCGGCGCTTGATCTTGATGCCGCTTTCAGTGCCGCGCGGGGTCAGGCCGCCGCCCACCGCCAGCGCCTGGCTGACCGTCATGGTGCGCTCCAGCCGGAAGGAACCGGGGCGCTGCACCTCGCCATAGATGTAGAAGCGCGGCGAACGCTCGGCATAGATCACATCGTTGGGGCCGAGCTCGATCTCCTTGTCCAGCGCGCCATTGCGCACCATGTCGACCACGTCGATCACGGTCTTGGTGGTCTTGCCATCGCGGGTGCGCACCACACTCACGGTATCGCCGCCATCGGCATTGAAGCCGCCGGCCTGCGCCAGCATGTCCATCACCCCGCGCTTGCCGCCATCGAGCGGATAGCGCCCCGGACGGTTCACCATGCCCAGCACCGACACTTGCGCGCTCTGGATCTGCGAGACGATGATGCTGACCTGCGCCGTTTTCAGGTAGCCCTTCTTGACCAGCTGCTCGCCAATCGCCCGCTCGGCCTGCTGCACTGTCATGCCGCTGACCTTGACTTCCCCCAGCAAGGGGAAGGTGATCTTGCCCGATTCGCTGACCCGGGTCTCTGTCGCCATGTCCGGGTTGCCGAACACGGAAGCCTTGATCACGTCGCCTGCGCCCAGCGTCAGGTCGGCCGCCTGTGCAAAGCCTGCACCCAGTACGAAAGCCATCGCCACCATCCACATCAGTAGTCGTTTCATGATTGCTCCTCGATCCAGTATTATTTCAGGCCGGCCACACCACGTTCCAGTGCGGTGGCCGGGGCGCCCGCATCCGCTACCGGCGAGGGCTGGTTGATATAGGCGATCTTGGCGCTGGCGCGCAGGCGCTTGACCTCCTCCTCGGCCGACTCCTTGCCCTTCTTGGCGACCAGGTATTGCTCGATCTGCGGCCTGGCCGCATCCAGTTCCACCGGCGAAGAACGGATATCGGCAATGGTGACCAGCATGCTGCGCTCGCCCTCGCGCACGATGAAGAGCTGGCCCTTCGACAGCGCCAGCAACTTGGCCGACAGTTCCGGCGGCAGCTCCGAGCCGCTGCGGCTCAGTTGCGCCTTCTGGTACTTGACCTTGTGCTGGTCGAGCCAGGCTGCCACCTCATCGAGCGAACGGGTCTTGTCCATTACCGCCTTCAACTCATCGTTCACCTCGCGTGTCGGCAAGATGATTTCACGCATGTCGAAATGCTTGCGTTGCGCAAAGAATTGCGGGTTCTGGCTGTAATAGGCTTCCACTTCCGCCGCGGTCGGCTTGGCCGGCGTGCCGAGGCGCTTCTGCATATAGGCTTGCGCCAGGATCACCGAGCGCGCCCTCTCGATCGCCTGCACCACGCGCGGATCGCGGTCGACCTTCTCTTTCGCCGCTTCGCCGATCAGCAACTGGCGGTCGATCAGGGCCTCCAGTGCCTGCTTGCGCGCGGCTTCCTGTTGCGCGGCCGGAGCGTTACTGCGCGACAGTTCGTCGTTCAACTGCATCACGGTGATTTCCTCACCATTGACGTTGGCCAGGGCCTGGCCCGGTTTCTGTTCCGCCTTGCTGCTGCAGGCGGAAACGAGGACCACCAGCATGCCCGCGAAAGCCATATTCGGGTTGATGTGCTTCAAAATATCCTCCCTCGACTGTTGCAACTCATTCTAATAGCGCGACCAGCGCGCACGATTGACTCAGTACGCGTTTTGCCGCTTCAACACCACCTTGACTGTCCGCAAGATGATCCACAGGTCGAGCCACAGCGACCAGTGGCGCAGGTAGTCCAGGTCATAGCGGATGCGCGCCTCCATCTTTTCCAGGGTCTCCGTTTCACCACGCAGGCCGTTGACCTGGGCCCAGCCGGTAATGCCCGGCTTGACCTTGTGGCGCAACATATAGCCCTTGATTAGCTTGCGGTATTGTTCGTTGTGGGCAACGGCATGCGGGCGTGGCCCGACTATGCTCATCGTTCCTTGCAGCACGTTGATAAATTGCGGCAATTCATCCAGCGAGGTGCGGCGCAGGAAGGCGCCGATCTTCGTGATGCGCGCGTCATGGGCAGTGGCTTGCTTCACCACCGGACCGTCCTCCGTCACGCGCATCGAGCGGAATTTGTAGACGATGATTTCCTCGCCATACAGGCCGTAGCGGCGCTGGCGGAAAATCACCGGGCCTGGTGAACTGATCCACACGGCCAGCGCAATCACCAGCATCAGCGGCGCCAGCGCCATCAGGATCGCACTGCCGATCAGCACGTCGCTGGCGCGCTTGACGATGCCGTCGAATCCGACAAACGGCGTTTCGCAAATCGCCACCACCGGCATCCCGCCCACGCTGTCGAAACGCGCTTGCATCAGGTCGAACACATAGATATCAGGCAGGAAATAGACCGAGGCCGTGGTGTCCTGCAATTCATCGAGCAGTTTGCGGATGCGCGGCTGGGCCGAAATCGGCTGGCTGATGAAGATCATCTTGATGTGGTGGTCGCGCACGAAACCGGCCACCTCGCCCATATTGCCCAGCACGGGGTGCGACAGGCCCGACTTGCGGCGGTCGGCAGTACGGTCATCGAAGAAGCCGCGCACGCTGAGGAACAGGTTGGGCATGCGCTCCACGGTGGCGGCGAACTTGGTGCCCACTTCATTGGCGCCGACGATGACCACCGAGCGCACCTCGCTTTCCTTGGCAGGGTCGGTACCGACATGGCGTGCCGCCAGGTGGCTCATGAGCAGCGCGAACGGCGTCGCCAGGAACCAGCTGAACACTACGGCCTCATCGTAGTGGTAAGCCAGGCCGCTGACATTGCCGAGGAAGACCAGGATCACGGCGGTGACGATCCAGCCCATGAAGATATCGCGCGCATAGGCGGTGATCCGTCCGCTGCGCCAGGTGCGGTAAGGATCGACGTGCTGGTACACCGCCGACGAGATGAAGAAAGCCAGTACCATCAGCACCAGCGAATACCCGGTAAACGGCTCCCCATACACCATCGACGTGGCGTACAGCATCCCCATGATGATCAGCGGATCGAGCACACGCTGGAAAAAGGAGACCAGGGGAATATCGTTTACCGTCATCGTCGCTCCTTGTCATCAGAACTGCACTGTGGCCATGAAGGAAACGCCCTTGGCCTTGTAGCTGCCGGTGCCGATCAGCGGCGTGCCGGTACGGCGGTCCTTGAAGCCAGTCACGCTCAGCTGGACCTTGCGCCAGGGCTGGTAGACCACGCCGACATTGGTGCTGCGCGTGGTATCGCTCGGGTCGCCATTGAAGGTGACGTAGGGCATGCGTTCGAATTTGCGTTTCTCGCGCTTGATCCCGGCGTTGGCCTGCACCTTGGCCGAGAGGTCCCAGGTGGCATTCAGGCTGGCGCCCTTGTTGACGCTGTTGTTGACCACGATGCTTTCCACCGCCGCGAATTCGCGCCAGGTCTCGGCGGAAAAGCGCAGCTTGCTGCGCGGCCGCCAGTTCAGCGTGGCGCGGCCGTTAAGGCCGCTGGTGTCACGCTCGGTAAAGGTATCGTGCTTGCGCTTGGCGTAGCCGGCCAGCAATTGCAACTGCGTGATGTCGCTGTACAGCCAATTGATATTGGCTTTCAGCTCATCCTGCGTATAGTTCTGGTCGAGGAAGGTGGCTCCGATTCGGCGCGGGTTCAGGAAGTTGCCTTTGATATGGCGTGCCACCAGGCCTACCCTGCTGCCGCTCGACGCATGATAGTCGATGCCGACTTCACTACGGTCTTCCTTGCGGTTGTTCAGGCTTTGCGCTTCCAGCTCGTAGTCGAAACGGTCACGCTGGAAGCCGGTGTAAATGCGCCAGCTCGGATGCATGCGCCAGCCGCCGTTGGCGTACTCGCGGCGCTGCGTGCGCAGGTTGCGTTCTTCCGAGTGGAAATCGTTGAACGGCGTCAGCACCTGCTGGTAGCTGCCGCCGATATTGCCGTCGAAGTGGTTGCCCACCACCCAGGCCCAGTCCAGGCTGAAATCCTTGCCGTTGTAATCAAGCTGGTCGTAGTGGTCGAAAGTCACGCGCGAGACTTTCGCTTGCCCGGTAATCTTCTGGCGCCCGATGGGGCGATCCAGCGCAATGCCGGCAATGGCTTGCGTGGCGCGGTCGGAACGCTGGATGCCGTCCGGCGTATTGTCCGGCAGGCGCAGCAGGTTGTCGTCGTAGGTCTGGCCCACGCTGATAAAGGGCTTGAAGGTTTCGCTGATGTCCGCCTGCGCAGGACTGCACGCCAGTGCGGCAGCCAGCGCCAATGGAGTTGGCAGGATGCGCATATTATTTTTAGCCTTATGTAACACTACCAATAGGTCCAGCTGCCGGTCACCATGATCCAGGCAGCCAACAAGCCGTTCGTCACGGCATGCCCCAGGACGGGAGTCCACAGCGTTTCGCTGCGCATGTACAACAAGGTGTAGGCAAGGCCCGCGACAATGCCGGCCAGCCACAAGTTATGTTCGATACCGAACAGAAGAATCGAAATCGCTGCTGCACGCAGGCCGACAGCTGCCGGACGCAACGACAGGAAATCACGTTGTTCCAGCCAACGCAGCAGGAAGGAACGCCAGAACAGTTCTTCCATCACTGGCACCACCAGGGCCGCGCCCAATGCACGCACGGCAACCAGCGGCCAGTCGATGCGGCCATCGCTGCCGGCGGCATCGAAACCGCGCGCAGCGCCAATCTGCATCCAGCTCGCATCGAGTGCAAGCCATAAAACGAAGACACCGGCGCCGATGCCGGCGGCAACGAAGGCGTCGCGCCTGGCAGGCAGCGTGCGCAATTCGCGGTAATGCCTGCGCCACGCCAGCAGCATTGCCAGCACCAGCGCAATCTTGGCGGGATACAGCCAGCGCATGGTGTTAGCGTGCGCACCGAATCGTTCAAGCACGTCGGCGAAGATGATGAAAATAATGAAGGTGGCAAACGGCAGCACGCGCGGCATGGCGCCGCTGCGGGCGCGCAGTGCGAGCACAGGCGCGGCAGCCGCGCTGGCCTGCGGCTGTTGGGAAATGCGCTTAGGTGGCTGCTGTAAAGTCACGATATCTGCCTTCCCGTTGGAAATGCCGAAGCAGGACTGCCTCGGCATTAAGGTTGTCAGATATTACAGCGGGCAATCGTGCGCAAGCGCACGAAAGTGAGAAAGTGCAAAGAGTGGATTGAGTTACATCAAACGTTGTTGCGGGATTCGATTGCTTCCCAACGCTCCAGCGCTGCCATCAGCTCTTCTTCAATCTGCGCAATGCGTTCGTTGAGGCGCTTCGCTTCCGCTGGCGTCTTCTTATAGAAGTCCGGATCGGACAGCGTGAGGTTCAGCGCGGTTTGTTCGTCTTCCAGTTTGGCAATGAGTTGCGGCAATTCTTCGAGCTCGCGCTGTTCCTTGTAGCTGAGTTTTTTTGCCTTGGCTGGCGCCGGTGCCGCGGGCGCGGCCGGTGCTGCGGCGGGTTTTGCTTCAGCCTTCTTCGGCGCGGGTGCAGCGGCAACGCTGGCGTCGCGCACGCGTTCCCAATCGCTGTAGCCGCCCACATACTCTTTCCACTTGCCCTGCCCTTCGGCAACGATCACTTGCGTGACGACATTATCGAGGAACATGCGGTCGTGGCTGACAAGGAAGACGGTACCGGCGTAATCCTCCAGCAATTCTTCCAGCAGTTCCAGCGTGTCGATGTCGAGATCGTTGGTCGGTTCGTCCAGCACCAGCACGTTGGCAGGCTTGGCGAACAGGCGCGCCAGCAGCAGGCGGTTGCGCTCGCCACCGGACAGCGAACTCACCAGCGAGCGCGCGCGTTGCGGCTCGAACAGGAAGTCACCAAGGTAGCTCATGACGTGCTTGCGCTGGCCATTGATTTCGACCCAGTCCGAGCCGGGCGAAATGGTATCGGCCAGCGTGGCATTGTCGTTCAACTGCGCGCGCATCTGGTCGAAATATGCCACCTGCAATTTGGTGCCCTGCTTGATGGTGCCGGCGTCAGCCTGCTCTTCACCGAGGATCAGCTTGAGCAGCGTGGTCTTGCCGGCGCCGTTCGGACCGATCAAGCCGACCTTGTCGCCGCGCATGATGATCGCGCTGAAGTCGCGCACGATGACCTTCTCGCCGAAGTCCTTGCTGACGTTTTCCAGTTCCGCCACGATCTTGCCGGAACGCTCGCCAGTGCCCACTTCCAAGCGCACCTGGCCTTGCTGGTCGCGGCGCGCAGAGCGCTGCTCGCGCAGGCGCTCCAGGCGGCGCACCCGACCTTCATTACGCGTGCGGCGTGCTTCAACGCCTTTGCGGATCCACACCTCTTCCTGCGCCAGCACCTTGTCGAACTTGGCATTCTCCACTTCCTCGATCGCCAGCTGCTCCTGCTTGCGCGTCTGGTAGGCGCTGAAGTTGCCAGGGTAGGACAGCAGGATGCCGCGGTCCAGTTCAATGATGCGGGTCGCCACGTTATCCAGGAAGGAGCGGTCGTGGGTGATGAACAGGATGCTGCCCTTGAAATCGCGCAGCAGGCTCTCAAGCCACTGGATCGAGCTGAAGTCCAGGTGGTTGGTCGGTTCGTCCAGCAGCAGCACGTCCGGTGCGCCAACCAGGGCGCGCGCCAGCGCGGCACGCTTCTTGGTGCCGCCCGACAGGGTTTCCACCAGCACCGAGCCATCCAGGTTCAGGCGGCCCAGCACGTTTTCCACCCTGTTATCCAGGTTCCAGGCATCACCGGCATCCAGCAGGACCTGGATGTCGTGCATGCGCTCCATCAGCTTGTCATCGTCGCCCTGGCCGAACTGGCTGGTCAGCGCGTCATACTCCTTGCGCAGCGTCGGCAGTTCGCCCAAGCCCGCGGCGACGGCATCGTGCACGGTATGGCCCGTCTCGAATTGCGGCTCCTGCTCCACGTAGACGATCTTCAGGCCTTGCTGCATCACCAGCAGGCCGTCATCCAGCTTTTGCATGCCGGCGATAATTTTCAGCAAGGAGGACTTGCCGGTGCCGTTGCGCCCGATCAGGCCGATCCGCTCCCCAGTCTCGAGGGAAAATTCAGCGTGGTCCAGCAGGGCGTGGTGGCCAAAAGCCAGTTGTGCGGATGTTAAGGAAATGACAGCCATGGGGTGCAAATAGGGACAGAAAAACAAGCATTTTACCTGTTGCTAGCCTGTCAGCTATAATTGCGCTCGCTTTGCGTCCTCCCCGTAGCACAATGGATAGTGCACATGCCTCCTAAGCGTGGGATACTGGTTCGATTCCAGTCGGGGGGACCAATCGGCACTCTCACCGCATTCCCCCTCACCTCACACATCCCGCAACTCAAGGCCAAGCGCGTTTCCAGTCGTTTTGCGCTGTCTCCGCCTGCCATTCCATCACAATCCGCCTCCGACATTTAGGCCTGAAGCCGTATGCCCGCTGCCGCGTCCAGTCCGGTGGATCGGGAGCCTCGTACTGTGCGAGCTGTTTTTTTTATATCATGCTAAAGTTGCAAGTTGACCGACAGAAATATCTTGCCCTGAGCCGCCTGACGACCCAAGCGCTCAATTTGACTTAAACGGAGTTTCATGGACTTGTCCGATCCATTCGCATCACGAGACCGCTTCACCCAAGCCAACCGCCCCATCCGTCTGCGCCTGTTCCCCGCCAAGGGTAGCGCCCTCGCCGCCGAAGATATGCTCATGGTCCAATGCGTGAGTGGAGTCGAAGCGATGTGCGGCGATGGTATCGAATATCGCCTGCTCTGTGTTTCCACCCAAGCCGGCTTGCCCCTCAAGCAATTCGTCGCGATGCCTGCCGAAGTGCAGTTCGTCACCGCCGCGGGCGCCCTGCGCTCCGTATGCGGCATCGTCCAAAGCGCCACGGAAGGTCACAGCGACGGCGGCTGGGCCACGTATGAACTCGTCATGCGCGATGCCCTGGCCTTCAAGGCACTGCACACCAATACCCGCGTCTTCGTCAATATGAGCGAAGTCGACATTGTTCAGCAGATCTTGAGCGAATGGCGCCAGACCAACCCGGTGCTTGCGCGCACCTTCAGCTTCGACTTGTCAGGCGTGAGCGCCGCCAAGCATCCGGCGCGGGCGTTCACCATGCAGGCGAACGAAAGCGATTCCCAGTTCATCCGACGATTGCTTAGCCGGCGGGGCATTGCCTGGTTCACCCGCCCCGGCCCCACCAGCAACTCCGGCAGCGACCACGTACCCACCCATGTCCTGGTCATGTTCGACGACGTCAGGACGCTCCCTCAGGCAGACTCCACTGCCTGGCGCTTCCACCGCGCCGATGGCACCGAAAAAGCCGACAGCGTCACCGCCTGGAGCGCGACCCGCACCCTCGCGCCCGGCAACATCACGCGCCACACCTGGGATTACAAGACGGTGCAGCTGGATTCATACAGCGACCCGACCGCCCTCGACCAAGGCGAGCTGGGCAACCAGTGCGCCGCCAGCCTCACCGACACCCTGGTCGAGGCGCCACATATTGGCGAAGACAGCGCGGATTTCCAGTACCTGACCCGCCTGCGCATCCAGAATCATGAATACGAGAGCAAGAAATTCTATGCCGAATCCGACCAGCGCACAGCCTGCGTCGGCGCCTCATTCAGCCTGACCGGTCACGCCGAAATCGATGCCCACCCGGCCGAGGAACGCGAATTCGTCATCACTGAACTGCACGTCACCGCTGAAAATAACGTCCATCCGGATCTCAGCGACAAGGCGCGCCGCCTGTTCGCCCGCAACGGCTGGGACACAGCATCGGCGACTGGCTTCGACCCCGCAGCGCTGGAACAAGCCAGCGGCGAACGCAACGCGCGCTACAGCAACCGCCTCACTTGCGTTCGGCGCGGCATTCCGATCGTCCCGTCCTACGATCCGCGCACCGATCTGCCGGCCGTCCATCCCATGAGCGCCATTGTGGTCGCCGGGGATGCCGAAGGCGATGAAATCCTGTGCAATGAACTGGGCTGCGTCAAGGTCCGCTTTCCGGGCTACACGATCGAAGCCGGCAGCCGCACTGACACCCGCGGCGGCGATTCAATCGCCCACAGCACCGTTCCTGGCTCAGCGTGGCTGCGCGTAGCCACGCCCTTTGCCGGGGAAGGCTACGGCATGATTGCCCTGCCCCGGGCTGGCGACGAAGTGACTGTTCTATTTCTTAATGGGAACTGCGACAAGCCGATTATTGTCGGCAGTGCTTTCAACGGCCGCGCGCTGCCGCCGAGGTTCAGCCGCCAGGGCAGCTTGCCCGGCAATAAATCGCTGTCGGGCTTCCTGAGCCAGGAGCTGCAAGGAACCCGCCATAACCAGCTGCGCCTGGACGATACCAACGGCCAGATCAGTGCACAACTGGCGAGCGAACACGGGAACACCGAGCTGAATCTCGGCTATTTGACGCACTCGAGAGCCGACGGCAAAGCCGAACCGAGAGGTGAAGGATTTGAAGTGGCGAGCGAAGCTGCCGGTGCCTTGCGCGCATGTTCCCTGCTGCTGACGGCCGAACAGCAAAAAGGCGGCTCCGGACCGCAATTGATGCGCGAAGCCATTATTCAAGTGCTCACCGCAGCACTGGACCAAGTGCAGCGCCAAGGCGATCATGCCGGCGAAGTCGAAGCCAATCTGCCGGAAACGGGCCGCGATAACATGCTGGTCGAAGAAGACAGCAAACCCGGCGCCAAGACCGACGCCGGTCATCAAACCCAATTAAAGGAAGCGGTCGACAACCTGGAGCGCGGCTGGAATACCGACCCGAAGGGCAGCAGCGGCCAAGGCGGGCAGCGCGGCAAGCAAGGCATTCTCATGCTCGGCTCCACCGATGGCACAGCCTTGACCAGCCAGGGCAGCGTGACCATGGCGGCCAACACCAACCTCGACCAGGTTGCGCAACGCGACACGAACCAGACGACAGGGCGGCGTTGGATTCACAATGTCGGCGAGTCGGCCAGCCTGTTCATTGACGGCGGCAAGGCGAAGATCAAATACACGTTCAAGACCACCGTCGCCAAGGGCGACATGCTGCAGCGCGTGCTGGCCGGGAAATACGAGGTCGAATCGAACGGCGATATCGTGTTCAAGACCAGGGGCAAATATATTATCGAGGCGGAGCAAGGGGTATGGATCAAGGGAGAAGGCGGGTTGATCCATGTGGGCAACCGGATCGATATCCATAACCCTGGCGCCCTGTCGCTCAAGGCGGCTGACTTTGACCTGGCGGGACCGGCCAGCAGCAGCACGTCGTTGACACTGCCCACTGGAACGGCCAAACCGTGCAAGATGAAATTATCAGGTGCGAGTCACGCCGGTGCAGCCTTTGTAGAAAGGTAAGGTTGCCATGTCATTCCCGTCCCCCAATATCGCCACGTCTTTCCACACGCATCTGGAAGAATACGGACACTGCGACATCGTCATCGACCGGATGCGCGGCTTTCCCTTGCGCGAAGAACTGGAAGCACTGAAAGGCCATCTGGCAGAGTCGTTGCCGCTGATCGATCCGCTGTTTATGACGATTCCCGATGAGGCGCCGCTTCTGGTGCGCCTGTCGGTGGATGCATCAAGCCTCATCGAGAGCTATCTTGCCCTCGCCGCAGAGGAAGCGCAAAGGCCTGGACAAGGACAAGCGATTTGCGCCTTCCTGTTCAGCCATCTGCCATGTGAAAAACTCGCCGGGCACCTGACCCGCCAGCTCGATCTTCGCATCAAGACCGGCAAACGTGTTTTTTTCCGGTTCTTCGATCCGCGCGTGATGCACCATTTGCCGCGTCTGCTTCAGCCGGCGGAAATGGCGCAACTGCTCAATGGCATAGACTACTGGACCTACCCGCACTGGAGCGACCGGCGCATTGCGCTCAAGGCGCAACACTACGGCCCCCTGCCCGACAAACCTGCTTATGTTCGCATGAGCCTCAGCAGCGCCCAATCGGCATCCCTGCAAGAGATCGAAACCTTCAACCTCGCATTGCACACGCTATGGCAGGAGGGATATGCACTGGATGAAAAGACCGAAGCTGCGCTGCATGCGGCCTTGAAGACCGCCCACTCCTGCGGATTGTCGACGAAGGAAGATCGAGCAACACTGGCTTGCCACGTTATCAGTCGCAGCGAAGACATTCTGCGCCAGCCGCAGTGGCAGCGCGCACTGAGCCTGGTGCGCGAACGCGCCTTCGCACTTAGAGACGTTTTGGAAGCCGCTGGCATCGCGCTTGTATCGCCGGCCGCCCAGCACGAGTAACACCTGCCAACAAATAATTCTGATGAAAAAAGACTGCAAATTTTGCGACAAAAAAGGATTGATGATCCTGCCGCTGCGTTACAGCGTGGCGCTTGCCGACGACATGGCATCCTTACGCGCCATACCAGCGCTGCCGTCGACCCTTGGCAAAGGCGTAAGCGACCTGGTCCTTACCAAGGGCAAGTATGCTCCGGCCATGCTGCGGTCCGGCTACCTATACGTATTGATCGACCGGGAAGGCATCAAAAGCTGGGAAGGCTATCAGGTCACCCAAGACGCTTACCTTTACAAATTCCCGGTGGATGTTCCACCGCAGACCAAGGTCGAATTCACCTGCGCGCCCAATAGCTGCGGCATCGACGCGTCGATGATCTCGATTGAGCACGCCAGCGAGATCGAAAAAGTCTACTTCCTGTTTACGCCCACTGCCATGACCAAGGCCAAGCTGGACGAATACAAGAAAAACGCAACGGAACTGGCCCGACAAGGGAAGATGCAAGTCTTCAATCCGAAGGCATGGCTGGCAGGATCGACCAACCAGCCGCATGCCATGCAGGCTGACGAAATGCACACGCACACCACGGAATGGATACTGCACAAGCAAAGCAAACAGGAATGGTGGCAATCACGGCTGGGCCCCGGCCTTGAAAACCAGTTATTCCCGCCGGCCGCATCTCCTAAGCCCGATTTGGGCCTAGTGGGCGCAATCCCCGCTGCGGATCGGCTGACGCCCCTTTATCTCAGCATGCGCGACCGTGGTGCCGCAAGCTTCGTCGTGTACGACCATATCGGCATTACGCAGGAACTCAATAATTTCAGGAATGCTGCGCTAGAACCAATCGAACAGTTTCTTGAGACAAAGGACAGCGAAGGCGTCGACAACAGACGCAAGATGGACGTGGCACATGCCATCGAAGACATCAAATATGGCTTTATGCAGCACGGCATCGGCTTGGCTCAAAAACAGGTCGAATTTATGGATTCTCGCCACATGCCGGACTTCCGGGAAAATACCGCCAAAAATCTGCGCAGTATGGGTCGGATAGCAGAGGCAGAAAAAGTCGAAGAAGACATAAAGAGAAGTCATGCAACACGCGAAGCCAATCGCCAGAAAATACTGTCGGGTGCCGACGCAGAGCGCGAATGGAAAAATAAGTATGCCAAGCTGCTCGATATGGACGGCATCAAAAAATTCGGAGACGATCTTGCTGCACTGTCCGAAGCTTGCGGAAAAAAAGCCGACAGCCGCGCAGACGATCATCTGCAATGGCTTGTCGCTGACAGGCTGGTTGATGCCTTTGACACATATGACCCCAACAACCTGGGGAGTGGTTTCTGCTTTACGCAAGAACACTCTGTATGCACCTTCGGCATGTTTGGCATTGATAAGAACAAACCCAAATTGGCTGAATGGATGAATGTCAGCAAGGTGGAGCGGAAAAACCTCTACATGCGCGCCAATTTGTATAACCATAAGTCGCTGGAAGAAGAAGCCGCCAAAGCTTTTACCGAAGCCAGGCAACTTGTTGCGACGGCGGGCAGTTTAGGTGCTGTGGCAAGCGCACCGTGGCTCAAGGCTGGCAAGGGCTTGATTGACGTGCTGAAGAAAACCGACTCAGCATGGGACGAATGGCTTCGCGATAAAGTGGTTAAAGGTGTTCAAAGCGGTTCGATCGAGTTCAAATCCGGCGATCGCCTTCACAACCTTTCCACCTTCCATCGCAGCAACGAAGGGAGAATGTACGCCAGGATTGCCGAATGGTCACAAGCCTTGTCCAACAAGGCTGGGAAAATGGATAAAGGCATTCAGGCCGTTGTAGGCATGATGCTTTATGGGAGGCTCGGCAAACTGGCGGAAGAAATCAGTTTTGAAGCATTCATGCTCAAGGTGCCGCCAGACAGGCTAGCTGAAGGCTACAGAAAACGTTCCGCACAACGCAACCTTGAACTGGCCGAGCGCGATGCTGCGAAAAAAGCTGGCCGCACTCCGCGACAATTGTTTATGGAGGACCCGATCGAGGTCTTGATTCGCGATGAACAAAGAAAAGTCAGGGACAAAGTCAAAATTGCGCTAGACGAATTGGACAAGGGCAAGCGCCCTGAAACTAATAACTTCCGCCAGGCGCGCATGGGGGTGCTGCTCATGTCCATCGAAGGCTTGGCGCTGACCTTGAAATTGACCGATAACAAAGAGCTGACCTATCGCGGCAAGGCCGAAGTGGTCGCCTCCGCATTTTCGCTTATCGGCATGACGCTTGATCTAGTGTATGCCGTTACCAAATCCCTTCGCGAAATTGAACCGTTCAAGAGTATGGCGACTGTGAAGATTGCACCGCTCAAGAGTATCGCGACCGTGGATACGGCTGCGGACCTGATTCGTGGCGGGCTCAAAATGGCTGCAGGAACCTTCAGTGCGGCGGCAGGGGCGACTTCGATGCTGCTAGACATATATTCAGGAGTGACAGAAGCCAAAAAGGATAGAACGAACTGGGTATTGGCAAGCTTATATTTCTCTCGAGCAGGCGTGAGTCTATTAACTACCGGAATAGGTTTAATCGCAGCCTTCTCTTATACCGTTCCTATCTTGACACGCATATCAGAAAACGGCACCGTCATTGCTAAACGCTTCGCCCCATTGCTTACAAAAGGCATGTTTTATGCAGAAAAATTTATGGCTGCACGCACCATCTGGCTCATCCGGCTGGCAAGATTTAATCTGATCGGTTTTGCTTTCACGGCGGGAGAAGTTATTTACCGCTGTTGGATCATGGACGACGATCTGGAAAATTGGTGTCAAGCCTGTTGTTTCCGAAAAGACAGAAGCAAAGGTTGGCTTAGCGAAAAGCCCTATCCCGATGCAACTATTGAATTACGAGAACTTGAAAAAGCTTATAAGGCGATCGCCCAATGACACCATTTATCAACTCTCCATCTGCAACGTATGAGGGCGAAACACTCTTCCTCGTTGAAGGCACGCTAAGTGAACTGCAAATCGCCCGCACCACCGTAAATTTGCTAGCACAAATCGAAGAAAACATCCAGGCAAAAAACCTCGCAAGTGGGGCAGCCGGTGTGGTTGGCGGCATGCACGGCATGGTTGCCAATGCTGCTGCGTTGGCCTTGTACGATGGAGAGGATACGCACAACTTTGCCGCCGCACTGGGTGAGCATATCGTATGCGGCACCCTAGTGCATGCCGACCAGTTCAAGAATGGCGACCCTGTCAAGGCCGTGGTGTCTCAACGAGGAGATGTGCTCTACGTCCATGCCATCATGCATGCGCAGACTCGGCATTTTTATATGCCCTTGAATGTATTTGCCGGTAAAGAAGCATTTTTTAAAAGCTGTATGCGTGTGGCAAATAGATCGGCTATAGCGGTTTCCATCGTGTTCATTGTGGCATTTTATTTCTTCGGCCTATATGATGAAAAGGGCAACAACCTTAATCGCATGCAACAGTTGATACTAACTTCAGTTGTTATCACGGGGAGTTTTCTTCTTTGTTTTATTATGGAAATATGGACATACCGCACCTTCCGATATACCGGTTTTTACGCGGAAGCAATATTTCAAGTATTTGGTTTCCCCCAACCCCATAAAATTAACCTCTTTAAGGTAGGCAGCATTAACTTTAAAAATACGGGGTGGAAAAGGGCTTGGGAAGCGGATTTACTACTCCCAAAGCTCGATACTAAATAGTCGGCGACGACCAGTCTCCCCTATGCGATTGAAGGTGGCACTAAAGCATTGCATTTAAGAGCTACGAGAACTTGAAAGAGCCTATCAGGCAATGGTCCCATGACACAGTCTCCATCCTCGATGTACGGCGGCGAAACACTCTTCCTCGTGGAAGGTACGCTCAGTGAATTGCAAATCGCCCACACCACCGTAAATTTGCTGGCGCAAATCGAAAAAGACAACCAAGTAAAAAACCTCGTCAGCGGCGTTGCCGGTGTGGTCAGCGGCATGCACGGCATGGTTGCCAATGCCGCTGCGTTGACGTTGTACGATGGCGAAGACATGTACAACTTCGCCGCCGTACTAGGAGAGCATATCGTATGCGGCACCTTGGAGCATGCCAACCAATTCAAGAATGGCGAATCCGTCAAAGCGGTGGTGTCACAACGAGGTGATGTGCTCTATGTCCATGCAATTATGCAGGCGAAAACCCGGCAATTTTATATGCCTTTGAATGTAATCGCGGGCAAAGGGGCGTTTTTAAAAAACTGCATGCGTGTGGCCAATGGATTAGCTATAGCAACATCAATTGCTTGCGTTGCGGCATTTTATTCAATTGGACTATATGATGGTAAATATAAAAATATTAATCAAGAAAAACAATTGCTATTGACTTCAGTCGTCATAGCAGGGACTTTTCCCGTTTGTTTTATTATGGAAATCTGGACATACCGCAGTTTTCGATATACTGGGAGTTATGCAGAGGCAATTTTTAAACTATTTGACTTCCCACAGCCAAATAACATTGACCTCACCAAAGTGGGTTTCCTGAATCATGAAAGCACAGGGTGGAAACATGCATGGCAAGCAGATTTAATGCTCCAGAAACTCAATGCAAAATAAAAATATTGGCCTCATGCTGCCTACTTCTGCATTCAAGCTCGCATTCAAGCATTGCATATAGCACAAGAGGTGAAGAATTTCAATGAATACCGACTTACCGCTGGTGACATTCGACGGCGAAAAACTCTTCCTAGCTGAAGGCACACTTAGTGAATTGCAAATCGCCCGCACCGCCGTAAATTTGATGGCGCAAATTGAGAAAAATAGCCAAGCAAAAAACGTCGCAAGTGGGGCAGCCGGTGTGGTCGGTGGCATGCACGGCGTGGTAGCCAATGCCGCCGCGTTGGCGTTGTATGATGGAGAAGACACGTACAACTTTGCTGCTGCATTAGGTGAGCATATGGTATGCGGCACCCTGCAACATGCCGACCAGTTCAAGAATGGCGAACCGGTTAAGGCTGTGGTGTCACAGCGAGGCGACATATTTTATGTACATGCCATCATGCAGGCAAAAAGCGGGCAATTTTATATGCCACCGAACGTATTTGCGGGCAAAGACGCCTTCTTTAAAAGCTGCATGCGTACCGCAAGCCGGTTAGCTTCGGCAGGCTCAATTCTTTTTCTTGCAATATCTTATTTCTTGGGATTGTATGATGGGAAATATGAAAATATTGGAAAAATGGATCAGTTGATCTTGACTTCAGTTTTTATATTAGGGACTTTTTTCCTAAGTTTCACAATGGAAATCTGGACATACCGCACATTCAAATATACCTGTTTTTATGCAGAAGCAATTTTCAAAATATTCAATTTTCCACAGCCAAATAATATTGATCTTTTAAAAATTGGGAGCATGAATCTTGGAAAAACGGGGTGGAAATTTGCTTGGCAAGCTGATTTGATGATCCAAAAACTCAATGAAAAATAAGCACCATTGATCTCAATCTACCGCCGAGTAAAGCCTTTTTTTCATGGACAACTATCAATTAACAGGAACTGCGCTCTTTGTTTCCGGCTCCTTAATCAGTCTTTTCTTTCTTTTAAGCTACCGAGCTTTCCTCGTCTATGCCCCGCTCATAACCATTGGCCTTTTTTTGATGATTGGTTGGCGAATGTTCCTTGCGATAGTGGCAACGTTCGTATGCTTTTTTTTATGGATGTATTTGCTCGGTGCAAAAGACAGGCGTTACGCGCGTAATTTTCCGGTTTTCGAATCGGTGCCGCTTGAAAGCGTCCGCGATCAGGATGGATTTCGATATGATTTTCACATTGCGGAGGCGAACACCGGATTCATTATCGGAATCCAACACGAAGTTGAAATTGACGGTACGCGGGTGATGACGAAAACGAATTGGGAAGATATTTTTCCGGACTATGAGTCAGCGAGGATTGAACTCTTGAAGCGGCTCGATGATTATCCCCTACTACGCGACCGAAAGCCTACCCTTGACCGAAAGCCTGCCCTGCCCACCGAAAAGAAGTCAGCCAAGAAACCGCGCCGCGCCAGTTCTCGCGGCAAACGTTGATGTGGCCTTTTTAGTTGATACGGCAGTAACGAGTTCATCCTGCATCACACCCTCAGGCCCCGTCGTGCGTCCGACTACTCTTTCGCTCCGGTTTAATCATTAGCATTCGACTTTATCGTGATCACCAGTCTCTTAATCAATCTCTTTATCCTATTCGTCGCAGCTGTAGCGTGGATAGCCATCCTATGGTTCGGCATCACTCTCAACTTCGCGCGGTGGAGTGCAGTCGTGCTGATCGTCATGCACGTGGCGCCCCCATTGCTGGCCTGGGGTGGCTGGCGCTTGCTTCGTCAGTGGCGGAGCGAGGACCAGGAAAAGGAAGACGAGGCGGCCATCAAACAACAGGCAAACATGGAGGCGGCCCAATTGCGCCACGAACAGGAATGCTCCAGCCGTCGTTCTCATTGCGAATGCCGCGCGATCGTCATGCAAGCCAAGGCGCTGGCGCCGGAAACGTTGTTCGATATTGATCTGCCCAACGTCGTGCTTCAACTTGCCCAGCCTAAAGGCGATGAGTCGGACGTATTCGAGGCGATGAAGAAAGCCGATCCGGCCTTGGCTGTCGACGGATTTGCGCCGTTGATATACGACACACTTCAGCATCTCTATGATAAGTGCCCCGCGAGCATCGCATTGCCGATTTATGTCGTGGCGTCGGATCAGATGGACATGGCACAGATGTCCGCTGGACTGGGCCGCATCCGTAAGGAAATCGCGGAAGCAATGGAGCCTGCGCCCACTGTCCCGAATGACCCTGCTTTTATTCGCCTCTTGCGTGTTGACGGCAATATTGCAGATGCCGTGCTGTCGGTATTCGAAAACGATTCTGCGCTTCCTGGCGCAGTGATTCTGGCCTTCGACTCACCGCTGGTACAGGCACAGAAAACGGGTTCCGGCGCCACGCCGCAGGAACGATGGGCTGGGCCACCGGGCCAAGGCGTGATCGCCCTGCTGATGACCCCGGCGGGGCTTTCACCGCTGCCGGTGCAGAGCACGCAAGAAGAAAATAGGTACGCTGGACGCCCATCGGCCGAGCAGCTGGCGATCAAGCTACTAGCGGAGGCTTACCATGCGGCCCGCGAACAGCTGATAGAGCTGCCTGTCATGGCGCAGATCCGGCGCGGCACTGCCATCGTCCTCAAGCCCGAAACCCCAGCGCGCCCGCCGGCCTTGCATAACGCGCTGAGCACTTTATTGGAGCGTGCCAAAGCGCATGCCGGTTGGCCGGATCAGCCGTCAATTGCTGATGGCGAAGCGGTAGGCGAACCGGCCGCATCCGACAGTGCCAACAGGGCTGATGACAAGTTGGAATGCGGCTGGCTGATTCACAACGCCGGGAGTGTCGGCGTCATGGGCGCCCGCTTGGCTGCAACCGCGACGGCAATGAACCATCACAAGATGAATGTCGACCCGTTGGACAAAGCGACCAATGTGGCCATCGTCCTCGGCGATTTTGGCAAAGCGAACGGCGTCGGCATGCTCGCTCTGTCGGCAATGCAAAGTGCCATGTTGAAGCAGCCGGTAATGTGTACGGAATTCAATCAGGACGAGTCCGTTGCGATGTTTTTCGCTGCTCCGCCTTCTGAGAAAGCGCCACAAGACGTTATGCAAAAAGCCGCATGACCGATATGCGTCGCCAGGACCTATGCAATTTGACATCCTCGCCTCAGCGGCCGGCGGCTGAGGTACGTTGCCTGCAATAGCACGCGGCGACATGAAGGTCGTCATTTTTGTCCTTTAACACTGGAAGATTTTCTATGCGTAGAATTATTCGATTGGGTGACCCGACCAGCCATGGCGGAAAGGTTGTTTCCGCCTCCGACAATTTCAGCATCATGGGCATCAAGGTGGCACGCAAGGGAGATGCTTGTACCTGTCCGCACCCTGGCCATACCAACTGCGTCATTGTGGAAGGCGATCCGACGCATCGCATTGGCGGCATCGAAGTGGCGTACGAAGGTCATCAGGTAAGTTGCGGTGCGGTGCTGATTTCGACGCTGCCGAACCTCCGCAAGGCATAGCCATTCCCGGCTCTCAACGATCTAATTGGGCGGACTAATCAGCTCCCATGCGGAACTTTTTTCCTTCCCGCCTGTCCAATCTCAAATCTCCCGGTCTTGTTTCACGCCACAGTTAGCCAAACTGCTTTGGGAGATAGAAATGAATTCGGAGAATCGTCTCGCAAAAGTCGAGGTTGAGGTGGAATTACTTAAAGAGCTGGTCGAAAAAAATGCGCAAGCAATTACTGCGCTGCGCGACACGATGGATCGGCGCTTCAATGAGCAGCAAGCGCAGATTGCGGAATTGCGTCGCGAGGCAAACACAAATTTCAGGTGGACAATGGGGACATTCCTGACCGGTTTCCTCTTTCTGCTTGGCTTGATGGGCCGCATTGCGGGGCTTTACTGATCGGTCTTAAGGGTTGGGCGAAGCGAGCAGCAAAGCCCAGTATGACGAGGCCCGCTACAAGCATCAACCAGGTGTCGGCCTCGGGAACAGCAAAGACGCGCCACACTTCCATATCGCCGAATGTGATGTTCGGCGACTTGTAATCCCTCCCATCAAGCAGGCTGGAATCGAAATTGCTGCGTTCGGGATCGATGTAGGAATACATGATCGAGTAGCCGCCGTTGGTCAGGTCCCACGGCACGTACAAGTCATGGCCGGCGCCGAACACCGGGCCGGTCCTGGCATCGTTCCAGGTCTGGAAGGAGCCGACCGTATCGAGCGCATAGGTGCGCGGCGTCTGGCGATGCATCTGGCGCGACGTCAGGTTGTACAGGAAGCCGGTGCGCTTTTCATCTTCGGTCGTGATGTGGAATTTGCCGGACGAGTCCCAGCTTTGCGGGTTATAGCCGCCGACCTTGAACAGTTGCCCCAGCTCATTGGTCGCTTCCATCACGGTAAACGTACGGCCCTTGCCGTCAACTGCCGCGTGGAAATCCGCTGCGGTTTGTCCATCGCGCTTCTTGTACAAGCGCTCCAGCCTGATCGGGCCATTGCCAAGCCAGGTCGATAGCTGGGCAATGTCAGCCTCCGTCAACAGCGGCGTTGCGCCTTGCGCGGTCGACAGGACTAGCAGGAAAATTGCGCCAAGCAGGCGCGAGAGAAGTTTGGCCATGGGATTGCACCTCCACGGCCGGACTATAGCACTTCATTAAAACTACGCGGGCACGACTGCCGTCACCTCAATTTCCACCCTTGCACGCGACTCCAGCAGCCCGGCGACCTCGACTGCCGTCATGGCCGGATAGTGCTTGCCGATCAGCTCGCGATAGATGGCGCCGATCTCTTTATAGGCGCCCATGTATTCATGCTTGTCCACCACATACCAGGTCATGCGGGCAATATGCTCAGGCCCGCCACCCGCTTCTTTCAGCACGGTCAGGATGTTTTCAATGGCCTGGCGTACTTGTCCGGCGAAATCATCTGTTTGGAATTCGCAATTTGCATCCCAGCCGATCATGCCGCTGACAAACACCATGCGGCCTGTCGCTGCGATGCCATTGGAATAGCCGCGTGGACGTGCCCAACCCGGCGGTTGTAATACTTGCATACTGACTCCTTAGCCTTCGCGCAGCAGTTCGCGCGCGATGATCAATTGTTGTACTTCGGAGGCGCCTTCATAAATGCGCAGCGCGCGGATTTCACGGTACAGGCGCTCGACCGGATGTTCGCTGACCACGCCCATGCCGCCGAACATTTGTACGGCGGCGTCGATCACCTGCTGGGCAGTCTCAGTCGCGGTCATCTTGGCCATGGCGGCTTCTTTCGTCACTTTCTGGCCCTGGTCGCGCTGCCAGGCGGCGCGGTAGGTCAGCAAGGCGGAAGAATCGACGCCCGTGGCCATCTGCGCCAGCTTGGCTTGCGTGAGCTGGAAGTCGGCCAGCGCCTGGCCGAACATCTTGCGGCTTTGGGCATGGGCCAGCGCTTCGTCCAGCGCACGGCGGGCGAAGCCCAGCGCGGCGGCGGCGACCGAGGTGCGGAATACGTCCAGCGTTGCCATTGCGACCTTGAAGCCCTGCCCTGCCTCGCCAAGGCGCTGGCTGGAGGGAATGCGGCAGTTGCTGAATTCCAGGCGCGCCAGCGGGTGCGGGGCGATGACGTTGATACGCTCCGCGATCGCGAAGCCTGGCGTGTCCTTGTCGACGATGAAGGCGCTGATGCCGCGCGCGCCGGGTTGCTCGCCGGTCCGGGCGAAGACCACATAGAAGTCGGCGATGCCGCCGTTGGAGATCCAGGTCTTTTCGCCATTGAGCACATAATGGTCGCCATCCGGCACGGCGGCGCATTGCATGGCGGCGACGTCGGAGCCGGCCTGCGGCTCGGACAGCGCGAAGGCGGCAATCGCTTCGCCTTTCGCGACGCGCGGCAAGTAGGCTTGCTTGCTGGCGTCGCTGCCGAACAGGCTGATGGCGCCGGAGCCCAGGCCCTGCATCGCGAAGGCGAAATCGGCCAGGCCGTTATGACGGGCCAAGGTTTCCCGGATCAGGCAGATGGCGCGGGTGTCGATGGCGTCCAGCGCGCCGCCATAGGCGGTGCCGCCGATGGCGTGCCGCAGCCAGCCCGCATCGCCGAGGGCGCGCACCAGGGAACGGCATTGGGCGTCTGTGTCGCTGCCGTGCGCGTCGCGCACATGTTCGGCGGCCCAAGCGTCCAGGTCGCGCTCCAGCACCGCATGGCGTTGTTCGAAGAAGGGCCAGCCAAGGTAGGATTTATCAGCCATCTCAATCGCCCTCGAAAACCGGTTTCTGTTTCGCCACGAAGGCGTGATAGGCTCGGTGAAAGTCGTTGGTGGCCATGCAGATGGCTTGCGCCTGCGCTTCCGCTTCGATGGCTTCGTCGACGCCCATGTTCCACTCCTGTTGCAGCATCTTCTTGGTCATGCCGTGCGCGAAGGTCGGGCCGCTGGCCAGGCCTTGGGCAAAGGCTTGCGCTGCGGCGAGCAGGCTTTCCGGCGCGTGCAGGCTGTTGAAGAAGCCCCAGCGCTCGCCTTCCGTACCGGACATGGAACGGCCGGTGTATAGCAGTTCTGCGGCGCGGCCCTGGCCGATCACGCGCGGCAGCAAGGCGCAGGCGCCCATGTCGCAGCCAGCCAGGCCGACGCGGGTGAACAGGAAGGCGGTCTTGCTGCGCTCCGTGCCGAGGCGGATATCGGAACCCAGGGCAAGCATGGAGCCGGCGCCGGCGCACACGCCGTCGATGGCGGCGATGACCGGTTGCGGGCAGGCGCGCATGGCTTTCACCACGTCGCCGGTCATGCGGGTGAAGGCCAGCAGGCCAGGCATGTCCAGCTTGGTCAAGGGGCCGATGATTTCATGCACGTCGCCGCCGGAGCAGAAGTTCTCGCCGGCGCCGGTGATGACGATGACCTTGACGTCATCGGCATAGGCCAGTGCGCGGAACAGTTCACGCAGCTCGGCGTAGGAGTCGAAGGTGAGCGGATTCTTGCGCTCGGGGCGGTCCAGGGTAAGCGTGGCGACGCCCTGCTCCACCGTGAACTGGAAGTGCCTGGCCTGGTAGGCGGCGAGTTGCGCGCGGTTGCCCGGCAGGTGTTGCGGTTCCCCTTGCAGGTATTTCATGGTTTGTCCTTTGGTTCGCGGGCGTACAGGTGGCCCTTCATTTGCGACAGCAATTCGATGAGCTGTCCTTTGTCTTCTTGCGAAATCTCTTGCAGCAGTTCGGCAACCCAGCTTTCGTGGACTGCGGCCATTTGCGCGAAGGCTTTGCGTCCAGCGGGCGTGAGCTTGACACTGAAGGCGCGGCCGTCTTTCGGGTCGGGTACGCGGACGACCAGGTTCTCCTGCTCCAATTGGTCGGTGATGCCGGTGACGTTGCCGCCGGTGACCATCATGCGTTTGGAGAGTTCGCCCATGCGCAGGCCTTCGGGGTGGCGCTCAAGCTGCGCCATCAGGTCGAAGCGCGGCAGCGTGATGCCGAATTCGGTGCGCAAGCGGCTGCGGATTTCGGTTTCGATCTTGGTAGTGCAGGAGAGCATGCGCAGCCACAGCTTCAGCGACTGGTGGTGGTCCTTGGTCAGGCGGCTTTCCAGGTCTAATTGCATTGTTCCTGTTTCCTTACATGACTTCACCGCCGGCGACGGCGATGGATTGGCCGGTCATTGCACTGGAGGATGGCTGGCAAAGCCAGGCCACGGCGTTGGCGACCTCCTCGACCTGCACCAGCTTCTGTTGCGGGTTGCCGGCCGCCAGCTCGGCGCGCGCTTGCTCCTCGCTGCGTCCAGTTTTTTGCATGATGTTGGCGATTGCGTCCTGCACGATGTCGGTTTCCGTGTAGCCGGGGCAGACGGCGTTCACCGTGATGTTCTTTGTCGCCAGTTCCAGCGCCAGCGCCTTGGTCAGGCCGACCAGGCCGTGCTTGGCGGCGACGTAGGCGCTGACGTATTTATAGCCTTTCAGGCCGGCCGTGGAGGCGATGTTGACGATTCTTCCCCAGCCTTTTTCCAGCATCTGCGGCAGGACCGCTTGCGTGCAGTGGAAGGCGCCGGTCAGGTTCACGTCGAGCATTTGCTGCCAGTGCCGGCTGGTGGTTTTCGCGAACGGCGCGGGCTGCGCTTGCCCGGCATTGTTCAGCAGGATGGTGATCGGGCCGAGTTGCTGCGCGGCTGCGGCGATGGCCGCGTGGACGGCCGCTTCGTCGGTAACGTCCAGCACGCAGATGTCCACACGCGGCACCTGCGTCCCGCTTCGAGCGTTCCCGGTACGCAGCGAGTCCGCCGCGCGTTCGAGCGCTACCGCATCGCGTCCGGCAATCGTCACGCTGGCGCCTTGGGCCAGCAATGCACGTGCGCAGGCCAGCCCGATGCCCCTGCTGCCGCCGGTGATGAATGCATGCTGGCCAGAGAGCATCATCGTCAGCCCTCCAGCAATTTCGCCGCGACCTGCTGCGGCGTCAGCCCGGCATTGGCGGCGGCCAGCTGGCGTTCGCGCTCAAGATTGCGCTCGAGCTGCTGCTTGCCGGCCAGGTATTGCTTCGGCCAGGTCACGGGCGTGTAGCCAAGCCTGGCCGCCTCGGCCAGCGTCCAGGAAGGGTTTGCGAGATGCGGGCGGCCCACGGCGCACAGGTCGGCGCGGCCGGCCGCGATGATGCCGTTCGCATGGTCGGCTTCGAAGATCGAGCCGACTGCAATGGTCGGAATCCCCGCCTCGTTGCGCACCCGGTCCGCAAACGGCGTCTGGAACATGCGCCCGAATACCGGCTTTTCCAGCTTGCTGACCTGGCCCGAGGAGCAGTCGATCATGTCCGCGCCCGCCAGCTTGAACAGGCGCGCGACCTGCACGGCATCATCCGGCGTGATGCCGCCTTCGACCCAGTCATGGGCCGAAATGCGCACGCTCATTGGCTTATGCGCCGGCCACGCCGCGCGCATGGCCGAGAACACGCGCAGGGGGAAGCGGCAACGGTTCTCGAGCGAGCCGCCATACTCGTCGCCGCGCTCATTGGTCAGCGGCGAGATGAAGGACGACAGCAGGTAGCCGTGCGCGCAATGCAGCTCGAGCCAGTCGAAGCCCGCTTCCTCGGCCGCCAGCGTGGCGCGCACTAAGTCGGCCTCGATGCGCCGCATGTCCTCCGCGCTCGCGGTGCGGGCCACCTGCGACACACCGGCCAGGTATTGCTGCTGCGAGGCCGCCAGCAGGGGCCAGTTGCCTTTGTCAAGCGGCAGGTCAATGCCGTCCCACATGGCGCGGGTCGAACCCTTGGCACCGGCGTGGCCGAGCTGCAATCCGATCCTTGCGTCCGTGTTCCGGTGGACGAAATCGACGATGCGTTTCCAGGCCATGGTGTGCGCAGGGGCGTACATCCCGGGGCAGAACGGCGTAATGCGGGCATCGGCGGAAACACAGGTCATCTCCGCCATCACCAGCGCTGCGCCGCCCATGGCGCGCGATCCCAGGTGAGCCATATGCCAGTCGCCAACGCAGCCGTCGACTGCGCTGTATTGCGCCATCGGCGAAACGATGATGCGATTTTTCAGCACCAGGCCGCGCACCTTGTAAGGGGTGAACATCGGCGGCACGGGGCGGCCAGCCGCCGGCTGCGGCACCCCGGCCTGTGCGAAAGCACGTTCGGCCAGCCAGCGCTCGAAGCCAGCCACGTAATCCTTGTCGCGCACGCGGAGGTTTTCGTGTGACAGGCGCTGGCTGCGCGTCAGCATCGAGTAGGCGAACTGCGGCGCCTCCATCGCGGAGTAGCGCTGCACGTTTTCGAACCACTCCATCGAATTGCGCGCTGCGCTTTGTATCTTCAGCACTTCGACCGCGCGCACGTCCTGATAGGCAGCCAGCGCGTCGCGTGCGCTGCCATGCGCAGCAAAGCAGCGCGCCAGCTCGATCGCGTCTTCCAGCGCCAGCTTGGTGCCGGAACCGATCGAGAAGTGCGCAGTATGCGCCGCATCGCCCATCAGGACCACCGGCACGTCGCCATTCCAGTGCACCCACTTCTGGCACACGATGCGCGGGAACTTGATCCAGACATTCGAGCCGCGCAGGTGGGCGGCGTTGGACATCAGCTTATGCCCTTCCAGCCGCTCGGCGAACAGCTTCTCGCACCAGGCCAGCGCTTCTTCTTGCGGCATGTCGTCCAGCCCGGCGGCGCGCCACACCGATTCCGGCGTCTCGATGATGAAGGTCGACGTCTCGCCGTCGTACTGGTAGATGTGGGCCTGGAACCAGCCATGTTCCGTCTGCTGGAAGTCGAAGGTGAAGGCGTCGAACTTCTTCGTCGTGCCCAGCCAGACGAAGCGGCATTGGCGCGCTTCGATCATCGGCTGGAACGTCGCCTCGTAGCGAGCGCGCACGCGCGAATTCAGGCCGTCCGAAGCGATCACCAGGTCTGCGTTGAAGCGCGCCGCCAGTTCCTGGTCGTCCTGCACGTCAGTCTCGAACACCAGCTCCACGCCCAGTTCTTCGCAGCGCTGCTGCAGGATGTTCAGCAGGCGCTTGCGGCCGATGCCGCAGAAACCGTGGCCACCGGAGGTGACTTTCTGCCCTTTGAAGAAGACGTCGATGTCGTCCCAATGGTTGAAAGACTGCAGGATCTCGCGCGCAGTCTTTTCGTCGGCCGCCACCAGGTTGCCCAGCGTCTGGTCGGAAAACACCACGCCCCAGCCGAAGGTATCGTAAGGCCGATTGCGCTCCACCACCACGATGCGGTGCGACGGGTCCTGCTTTTTCATCAGCAGGCCAAAATACAGGCCGGCCGGGCCGCCGCCAATACAAACGATATTCATGCTGTTCCTCAAGTGCTACGGAGTTTGAAGCGTTGCAGCTTGCCGGTTTCGGTGCGCGGCAGCGAAGGCAGGAAGCGGATCGAGCGCGGATACTTGTACGGGGCGATCTGTTCCTTGACGAAGTCTTGCAGCTGCGCCGCCATGTCGGGCGTTGCTTCAAAGCCCGGCTTGAGCACGACATGCGCTTCCACGACCTGGCCGCGTTCCTCGTCCGGCTTGCCGACCACGCCGCACTCGGCCACGGCGGGATGACGCAGCAAGGCGTCCTCCACCTCGGGGCCGGCGATGTTGTAGCCGGCGGAGATGATCATGTCGTCGGTGCGCGAACGGTAGAAGAAGTAGCCGTCGGCATCCATTTCGTAAGCGTCGCCGGTCAGGTTCCAGCCGTCCAGCACGTAGTCGCGCTGGCGCGGGTCGTCCAGGTAGCGGCAGCCGGTCGGGCCTTTCACTGCCAGGCGGCCGACAACGCCGGGGCCTACCGGCTGGCCCTTGTTATCGAGGACGCAAGCGCGGTAGCCGGGAATCGGCTTGCCGGTGGCGCCCGGCCGGATATCGTCCCCTGCTGCGGAAATGAAGATATGCAGCATCTCCGTGGCGCCGATGCCGTCGATCATGCGTAAGCCGGTGGCCTGCTGCCAGGCTTCGCGCGTTGCCACCGGCAGCGCCTCGCCGGCCGAGACGGACTTGTCCAGGCTCGAAAGATCGTATTTGCCCGCGAGCGTGGCCATCTGGCGGTAAAAGGTCGGCGCGGTAAAGCAGATCGTCGCGCGGTATTTTTCAATCGCCTGCAGCAGCGTTTCCGGCGTCAGCTTTTCCAGCAGCACGGCGGCGGCGCCCACCCGCAGCGGGAACAGCAGCAGGCCGCCCAGGCCGAAGGTAAAGGCCAGCGGCGGCGTGCCGATGAACAGGTCGTCGGCGCGGGACTCGAGGACATGGCGCGGGAAACAGTCGCAGATGGCCAATACGTCGCGATGGAAGTGGGTGGTGCCTTTCGGGACGCCGGTGGTGCCGGACGTGAAGCTGATCAGGCAAATATCGTCGGCCGCCGTGTCGCATGCCGCGGCGCTCGCCGGCTGCGCATCCATCATGGCCTCGAGCGAATGCCCGGACGCCGTGGCGGCAGCCTGCGCCTCGGCCGGCACGTTGAACCACAGGGTGCGTCCAGGGCGGTTGGGCGCAGCCTCGATCTCTTCGCGCAGGGCATGGGCGCACAGCACCGCCTGCACTTGCGCCTTCTGCATGATGACGCCCAGCTCCCGCGCGCGCAGCAGCGGCATGGTGGGCACCGCGATCAATCCGGCCTTGAGCACGGCCAGCACGGCGGCGGCCATCATTGGATGGTTGGCGCCGCGCAGCAGGACGCGATTGCCGGGCACCAGCGCCATCGGGCCGCGCAGGACGTTGACGATGCGGTCAACCTGCTGCTGCAGCTCGCCATAAGTCCAGCTGAAGCCTTCGCCGTGCAGGGCGATGCGCGCGCCGCTGCCCGCCGCCACGGCCTGGTCGAGGATCTCGGCCACGCAGTTCAGGCGCGCCGGGTACTGCAACTCGGGAAGATCGAACACCAGGTCCGGCCATTGTTCAACCGGAGGTAGATGCTGGCGCGCGAACTGGTCGAGATGCGCGCTCGGTTCTGCTGCAGTGGGTCTGTTCATGGTCGCCTGGGTAAGGTTCGGTTGAAAGTACAGCCTGCGGTGCAGACTACTTTAAACCTAAACTATATTTACCGCAAGGCCGCGCCAGCCCGGCGGGAGGATTTTCCCGCAAGCGGGCTGGCGGTTTTCTCAGCTTTGGCGCACCAGCGAGGATTGGTGCAGCACCGCCCGGATCACGTCCGTCAGCGCCGCCTGCACGGCTTCGTTGCTGACGTGGGCGCCGATCAGGGGCTTGAGCGAGGCTGCGGCGCCGTGCAAGCCCAGCGTGGTGCAGCCGGTATGCAGGCGCTCCAGCCGCACGCGCACCTCGGCCTGTTCGTCGTGCGCCAGCAGCGCATCGATCTCGTTGCTGGCTGCCGTGAGCTGGTTCTGGAAACCGGTCAGGTAGACCAGCAAACGGTCGGCGGCAATGCCCAGCCGCGCCAGGGTGGCGGCCGGCTCTTCCGCCCGGTGCTCATAGCCGTTGGCCGCCTGGTCGAGGAAAGCGCCAAGGTGGGCGCGCACCTGCTCCGACTGGAACGGCTTGACGATGTAGCCGGTGGCGCCGGCCAGGGTGGCCTGCTGCACCGTTTCCTTGTCGGTGGCGGAGGACACCAGCACGAACGGCACTTCGGCCAGGTCGCCCTGCCCGCGCACGCGCTGCAGCAATTCGATGCCGGACAGGCGCGGCATGCGCAGGTCGCAGAAGACGATGCCCGGACGCATCCCACCCTCCAGCTGCTGCCAGGCGTCGGCGCCGTCTTCCGCTTCAACGATCTCGAACTTGCCGCAACCATCGATCAGGTGCATCAGCACCATGCGTGAGACTACGTCGTCGTCGACTACCATTACTTTCATGCTCTCTCCGCTCTTGTTTTAATGACGCGTTGGGGATACGACGTGTTCCAGCAGCTGCCGCAAGCGCGGCAGCTTTTCGCGGATCGCCGGCCACATGGCGCGGTCGGCGGCCCGTTCCAGTTCACCGCACAGGGCATGCAGTTCGGCCTCGTCCAGGTAGGCGGCACTGCCCTTCATGCCATGGAACAGGCGGCCGGCAGCATCGGCGTCGGCCGAGGCCAGGGCCTGGTCCAGTTCGCGCAGGCGCGCCGGCAAGTCGGCGATGAAGGCATCGCGCAGGCGCAGCTTGAGGGCCTGTCCGGCCTGGCCCGGCATCGGCGCCGGCGGAGGCAGGTCGCACACGCCGAACATGGCATCCAGCTCCGCCACCGAAGGAAGTTCGGTCGTTCGCGCCCGCAACGGCGGCAGTTTGATGCCGCGCGCCAGCTGGCGCTCGATGGCCCGTTCCAGCTGCATGTGCAGCGCGCCCTCGTCGATCGGCTTGGTCAGGAAATCGTCCATGCCGGCGGCCAGGTAGCGGCTGCGGTCTTCGTCGCTGGCGTTGGCCGTCAGGGCCACGATCATCAGGTGCGGATCGAGCACCGGCGCTTCGCGCGGGCCGCCGGAGCGGATCAGGCGCGTCGCGGTGGAGCCGTCCATTTCCGGCATGCGGCCATCCATCAGCACCAGGTCGTAGCGCTGCTGGGCGCAGGCGGCCAGCGCCAGCACGCCGTTGCCGGCGATATCGACCTTGTGCCCCAGGTCTTCCAGCATCATGCGCACGATGATCTGGTTGGTGGGGAAGTCTTCTGCGCACAGCACGCGCAGTTGATGCGTATGCGGCTCGCGCGCCACGTGCGGCGCCAGCGGCGGCGCCACGCCGTCGCGCAGCGGAACGGTGAAGGCGAAGCTGGAACCGGCGCCCGGCGCGCTGACCACATCGATCTGGCCGCCCATCAGCTCCACCAGCTGGCTGCTGATCGCCAGGCCCAGGCCGGTGCCGCCGTAGCGGCGGGTGGTGGTGGTGTCGCCCTGCTCGAATTTCTGGAACAGGCGCGGCAAGGCGTCCGGCGGAATGCCGATGCCGGTGTCTTCCACCGTGAAGCGGATGCGGTGCCCTTGCGGCCCGCTGCTTTCGCGCTCCACGCGCAGCGATACCTTGCCGCGCTCCGTGAACTTGAAGGCGTTGCCGACCAGGTTGACCAGCACCTGGCGCAGGCGAGTCGGGTCGCCGACCACGAATTCCGGCAGGTCGGGCGCGAAGTCGACTTCGAAACCCACCATATTGGACATGGTGTGCTCGGCAAACAGGCTGACCACGTTCTCCACCATGCTGGCCAGCGCGAAATCGATCGACTCGATGTGCAGCTTGCCGGCTTCGATCTTGGAGAAGTCCAGCAGGTCGTTGATGATGGCCAGCAGCGACTGCGCATTGCCCTGGCCGCGTTCGATCTGCTCGCGGGTGCGCTCGGCCAGCGCATTGTCGCGCAGGGCGAAGCCCAGCATGCCGATCACCCCGGCCAGCGGGGTGCGCATTTCGTGGCTCATATTGGCCAGGAATTCGGATTTCTGGCGCGTCGCGTCCTCAGCCCTCTGCTTGGCCAGCGACAGGTGCTTGTCGCGCTGCTCCAGCTCGCGCTTCTGCTCTTCCAGCAGCTGGTTCTTCAGCTCCACTTCGGCCGTGCGCAGGCTGACCTGCTTTTCCAGCTGCAGCTGCTGGCTGCGCAGGACGCGCACGCGCATGTGGTAAGCGCCCCAGGCGGCGCCCAGCGCGGCGGCCAGCATGCACAGGCGGAACCACCAGGTTTTCCAGTACGGCGGCGCGATATTGATTTCCAGCGTGGCGGCGTTGTCGTTCCAGATGCCGTCCTTGTTGGCGGCCTTGACGCGGAACTGGTAGGTGCCGGGGTCAAGGTTGGTGTAGGTCGCGAAGCGCTTGCCCGCATCGGTCACCACCCAGTCCCTGTCGAAGCCGACCAGTTGGTAGGCAAAGCGGTTGCGCTGCGGCGCGGCGTAGTGCAGCGCCGCGAATTCCAACGAGAATACGGAGTCGCCTTCGCGCAGCGACAGGGAGCTGGTGTATTCGATGGCCTGCTGCAGCACGCCCCTGTTGGCGCCGCCCTGGCCCGGCCGCACCGGCTTGTTGAAGATCTGGAAATCGGTGATGACGGCAGTCGGCGCCGAACTGTTCTCCCGCACCTCCTGCGGATCGAATGCGGTGATGCCGTTGAAGCCGCCGAAGTACAGGGTGCCGTCGGCCGCACGCAAGGCCGAGCCGTCGAAATAGGCGCCTTCGATGGTGCCGTCCACGCCGGAGTAATTGCGCACCTGCCCGTTGCCCATGTCGAGGCGGGAGATGCCGGTATTGGTGGACAGCCACAGGTATTTCCCGCGGTCCGGCAGGATGCCGGCGATCGCATCGTCGGCCAGGCCGTCCTTGCGCAGGAAGCGGCGGAAATGCACGCTGCCGTCGGGGCGCCGCTCCATCCGGTTCAGGCCCGCCGCGGTGCCGATCCACAGCATGCCATCGTCGTCCTCGAACAGGTAGTGCACCTCGTTGTGGCTCAAGCTGCCCTGGTCGTTCGGGTTGTTGCGATAGTGCGTGAAGCGGCCGGTCTTGCGGTCCAGCAGGTCAAGGCCGTTGAAGGTACCGATCCAGAGGTTGCCGCGCCGGTCTTCCAGCACCGGGCGCACCACGCTGTCGGCCATGCTGTGGATGTCGGCCGGATCGTGGCGGAAGGTGAGCACGCCGTTGCTGGACGGGTCGATGCGGTGCAGGCCATTGCGGGCGGACGCCCAGACCATGCCGTCGCGGTCGCCGTACAGGAAGCGGATCACATCGTTTTCAGGATCGCCGTGCGACAGCATCAGCGGACCAAAGCGGCGCGCCCTGATGTCGAAGCGGCGCACGCCGTTGCGGCTGCCAACCCACAGCACATTGCGGTCGCGCGGGTCGTGCAGCAAGGCCGTGACCTGGAATTCCAGGCTGTCGTTGCCGCTGCCGGTGCGATACAGCACGGTCTTGCCGGTCACCGGATCGTAGTAATTGAGGCCGTCGCTGTTGCCAACCCAGACCTTGCCGTCGCCTGCGTCGAGCAAGGCGCGCACCTTGTTGTCGGTCAGCGTGAAGGGCTGGCCCGGGTCCTTGACCAGGCGAGCAAAGCCGCCGCTGCCCAGGTCGACCCGGCTGACGCCGCGATACCAGGTACCGACCCACAAGGTGCCGACGTTGTCGCGGAACAGCGAGAACACATAGTTGTCCGCGATGCTGTGCGGGTCGCCCTGCTGGTGGCGGTATTGCACGAAGCGGTCGTCCGACTGGCGCCAGCGGAACAAGCCGCCGGTCTGGCTGCCGACCCACAGCGTGCCATCCTGGTCCTGGTAGATGCGCTTGACCGTGCTTTGCGGCAGGCCTTCCGCCGCGCCCAGCACCCGGCGCTGCGGATATTTTCCTTCCAGCGTCCAGCGCTCGATGCCGTTCTGGGTGCCGACCCACAGCACCTGGTCGCGGTCCACCAGCAGGGACTGGGCGCCGCGGGCGCCCGCTGCCTTGAGCGGATAGTGGATGAAGGTGCGCGCCCCCGTCTCCAGCATGTCGACGCCGGC
Source organism: Pseudoduganella sp. R-43 (assembly GCF_049913255.1). Taxonomy (NCBI): domain Bacteria; kingdom Pseudomonadati; phylum Pseudomonadota; class Betaproteobacteria; order Burkholderiales; family Oxalobacteraceae; genus Pseudoduganella; species Pseudoduganella sp. R-43. The sequence goes on along the minus strand of NZ_CP183988.1, from coordinate 2,262,203 downwards.
CGAGGTGGCAATCCACAGCCTGCCCTGCTTGTCGCGCGCCAGGGCATTGACCTGGTCGTGGCCAAGGCTGCCCGCTTCAGCGCGATCGTGGTGGTAAATGAGGAACTTGCCCGTCGACGGATCGAAATGCTGCAGGCCGTCGGCGGTGCCGATCCACAGGCCATCGGCGCCGTCATCGATGATGGCTTTGATATGGCGGTTGCCGCTGCCGCGCTTTTCCGGCTCGCGCGGCAGATGGTGGCTGAACGACTGGGTTCTGGGGTCGAACAGGTCAAGGCCGCCGTCGGTGCCGACCCACATGCGGCCGCGCGGATCGAGGTGCAGCACGCCGACCCAGTTCTCGGCCAGGCTGCGCTGGTCGCCAACGATATTGCGGTAAACCGTGACCTTGTAGCCGTCAAAGCGGCTCAGGCCCGCCTGGCTGCCGAACCACATGAAGCCCTGGCGGTCCTGCATGATCGCCAGTACCGACTCCTGAGCCAGGCCGTCGTCCACGTCCAGCTGCTCGAAACGCAGGGTGCGCGGCGGCGCCGCCAGCGCCGGGAGGGCGAGCGTGCAAGCCAGGGCCAGTGCGGCCAGGCGAGGAAGCAGACGACGAACTATTCCAGCCACGGTTCAGAAATGGGCAAAAGCTGCCATTTTACTATTGCTCGCCATCAGGACCCGAAAAATGCCAGGACGTCCGCGCGGCGGGCCTGGGTATCGCGCTGGCCGAGCCGGATCAGCTCCTGGGTGTAGCTGGCTTCAAACAGCAGGTAGGAGGCCAGCGCCGAACCGCGCGCCTCGGTGGCGCCGATCCCGGACAGCATGGTGCGAATCGGCGCCGGCAGGCTGCCGATGTGGCGCGCAGCCAGGTCGTCCAGCCGTTCGGACGGCGCGATTACCAGCAGTTCCACGGGCCGCAGCGGAGTCTTGGCCAGCAGGTCTTCCGGCAGCACGGACAAGGTCTGGTTGACGCGGTTCAGGCGTTCGATATCGACCGCCAGCCCGTCCAGGAAGATGGAGGACATGGCATGGCCGGCGATCTGGGCCAGGCTCGGGTAGCGCGGCGTTTCCGTCATCTGGCGCGGCGGCTCGGTCAGGCGGCCGGCGCCGACCACCAGCACCTTCTGCGCCCCAAGGTGGATGGCCGGCGAAATCGGCGCCAGCTGGCGCATCGAACCGTCGCCGCAATACTCAAGGTGGCCGCCCATGTACAGGGGCGTGGCCGGGAAGATGAAGGGAATCGCCGACGACGCCAGCAGGTGCTCGACGCCGATCTGGTCCTGCATCGCCACGCGCTGCATCCTTACCCAGGGTGCGATTTCGGCGGCGGTCTGGTAGAAGGTGATGTGCTGGCCGCCGGTGTAGGACGATGCGGTGACGGCTACCGCGTGCAGCAGGCCTTCCTGCAGGCAGTTGTCCAGGCGCGGCAAGTCCAGCATGCGGTGCAGCAGGTTCACCAGCGGGGTGTTGTCGAGCAGCGACTGCGGCGGCGCGGCGCGCCATTTGCGCAGCAGCCAGCCGAAGGACAGCAGCGACAGCCAGCGCGCCCCCGAACGCAGCACGCCCAGCGAATCGGCGCGATACACCTGGTTCGCTTCAAAATTGCTCCATACATCGAGCAGTTTCTGCACGCCTTCGCCGAAATTGTCGGCGCGGCAGGCCAGCGCGGTGGCATTGATGGCGCCAGCCGAAGTGCCGCAAATGATCTGGAAGGGATTACGTGCCGGCGGCCATCCCTCTTCCCACAGGATTTCGGAAATCGCCTGCAAAACGCCAATCTGGTAAGCCGCCCGGGCGCCGCCGCCCGTCAGGATCAAGCCCGTTTTCTTTTTCATGCCCATTTATCAAGGGTAACATGCTGGCTGCGGGGCGGGAATGACTTGCGCCCTGCCCGCCAGCAGCCTGTCGCGCGCTCGTCACTCGCCGCGCACGATGCCTTCGCGGCGCGGGTCGGCACCGCCGAACCAGCCGGCCGGCGTGCGCTGCAAGCCTTGCAGGCCCGAGTTGAGTTCCACCTGGCGCACCTCGTGGCCGCGCGCTTTCAACTGATCCACCACCTCGCCCGGGAACTTGCCCGCTTCAAGCTCGGTGGGGCCATTGCGGCTGCCGAAATTGGGCAGGCTGATGGCCTGCTGCACATTGAGGTTCCAGTCAAGCGCACCAACCAGCACCTTGGCCACGTAGTTGATGATGGTCGAGCCGCCCGGCGAGCCGGTGGCCAGCACCAGTTGCCTGGTCTGCCTGTCGAAGACCAGGGTCGGCGCCATCGAACTGCGCGGGCGCTTGCCAGGCTGCACGCGATTGGCGATCGGGCCGTTTTCGTCCACCGAATCCCAGGAGAAGTCGGTCAGCTGGTTATTCAGCAGGAAGCCGTCGACCATCTGGCGCGAACCGAAGGCGTCTTCCACCGAAGTGGTCATGGAAATGGCGTTGCCGTTGCCGTCGACTACCACCAGGTGCGAGGTGGACGGCTTGTCCAGCGCAGTGTCATCGCCCCAGGCTACTTTGACTTCAGCCGGCACGCCGGCGCGGGCGCGGCCCATCGACTTGTCGCCGATGAGGGCGGCGCGCTGGCGCAGGTAGGACTTGTCGAGCAGGCCGCTGGCGCCCTTGCCGGGCAGCGGCACGAAGTCGGTGTCGGCCACGTAGCGGTTGCGGTCGGCGTAAGCCAGGCGCTCGGCTTCCGTCATCAAGTGGATGGCGTCGGCGCTGATCACGCCGTCGACTGGCGCATAGTCGCCGATCTTGCTGTTCTCCAGGATGCCCAGGATCTGCGCGATCGCTACGCCGCCCGACGACGGCGGCGGCATGCCGCACACCTTGTAGGCGCGGTAGTCGGTGCACAGCGGCTCGCGTTCCCTGGCCCGGTAGCCCGCGATGTCGGCTGCCGTCAGGCCGCCGGGATTGGTCGGGTGGCCCTGCACTTTCGCAGCGATGTCGCGCGCGATGCGGCCACGGTAGAAGGCATCGGCGCCTTCGGCAGCGATTTCACGCAGGGTCTTGGCCAGTGCCGGATTTTTCAGGACATGGCCGACGGGCCAGGGTTTCTTGTCCTTGTCGAAGAAATAGGCGGCAGCGACCGGGTCGCGCTGCAGGTAACGCTCGCTGGTCAGCAAGGCGTTCAGGCGCGGACTGACGGCGAAGCCCTCTTCCGCCAGCTTGATGGCGGGCGCGAACAGTTTGGACCAGGCCAGCTTGCCGTACTCCTTATGCGCCAGTTCCAGCATGCGCAGCACGCCGGGGGCGCCGACCGAACGGCCGCCTACTACGCCTTCCGGCCGCGGCAAGGGTTTGCCGTTGGCGTCCTGGAACAGGGTTTCGGTGGCGGCGGCGGGCGCGGTTTCGCGGCCGTCGAAGGAACGGACTTTCTTGCCGTCCCAATGCATCATGAAGGCGCCGCCGCCGATGCCGGAAGATTGCGGCTCGACCAGGGTCAGTACCAGTTGGGTGGCGATCGCTGCATCAACGGCGGAGCCGCCTTGCTTCAGCATCTGGTAGCCGGCTTCGGTGGCCAGCGGGTTGGCCGCGGCGACCATGAATTTCTGTGCGGACCAACCGGCTTTATCCTGCCAGCCAGTGGCGATTTCAGGAGCACGGTTGTCTTGGGCGTGGAGCGGGAGGGTGCAGAGCAGTGCTGCGGCAAGGGCTAGTGCTTTCATCCGGCCATGCTACACCAAAACCGGCAATTCAGTGCCAGACCCATAGGGTCTGGCACTCGGCATGCGGCGGCCGCGTATTCGTGTCTGACCCTGCGGGTCAGACACGGGTTTTCCGGTTTATTTAGGCTGCATCCGAATCGCGCCATCCAAACGGATCGTCTCACCATTCAGCATAGTATTTTCGATAATGGACTTGGCCAGCGAAGCATATTCGAACGGCTTGCCCAGCCGTGGCGGGAACGGCACCATCTTGCCCAGCGCATCCTGCACTTCCTGCGGCATGCCCAGCAGCATCGGGGTCTCGAAGATACCCGGCGCAATGGTCATCACGCGGATGCCCGAACGCGACAGGTCGCGCGCCATCGGCAAGGTCATGCCGGCCACGCCAGCCTTGGAGGCGCCATAAGCCGCCTGCCCGATCTGGCCATCAAACGCGGCCACCGATGCAGTATTGATAATCACACCGCGCTCGCCCCACTCCGCCGCTTCGGTCTTGCCCATGGCATCAGCAGCCAGTCGGCACATATTGAAGGTGCCGACCAGGTTGATATTGATGGTGCGCGCGAAGGAATCCAGCGGGTGCGGGCCATCCTTGCCCACGGTCTTGATCGCCGGCGCCACGCCGGCGCAGTTGACCAGGCCGCGCAGGGTGCCCATGGCGGTAGCCGCAGCCACCACAGCCAGGCCGTCCGCTTCCGAAGTCACGTCGCATTTGACGAATTTTGCTGCGCCCAGTTCTGCCGCCAGCTTTTCGCCGGCTTCCACCTGCACGTCGGCCAGCACGACCTTGCCGCCGTTATCGACGATCATGCGCGCGGTCGCCGCACCCAGACCCGACGCGCCGCCGGTGATGATGAATACTTGGTCCTTGATTTGCATGCTTTTGTCTCCCCTATTCACTTTACGTTACGTAAACGTCAATCGAGGCGTATTGTAGCCGAAATCAGTAGCAAGTCATCCATCCTCCGCTCTGGGAACACACTTTTCCGCTCGGGCTGATGACCTGGCCGGGCGGCCCGTGGTAATAGGTACCGCTGGTGTCGCGGCAGCCGCCCGCGTCGCACTGGACCGGGATCGGTGCGCTGGGGCCGGGCAGCGGCGTGGCTGGCGGCAAGACGGCGCCCGGCGGCAGCGACGGCTGGCCCGCACGCGGCAGTTGGGCGATCGCCGTCGGCGCCGCATGCGGATCGCGTCTGGTGAGCACGGGCGCCCAGGTCAGCGAAGGATCGGGGGCCGGCGCAATGCGCGGCGTCGGCGTGACAGTCAGCGGCACCGGGCGGCGCGGCATATTCTTGCGGGCAGGCGCCGTGCGGCAAGGCTCCTGCAGCAGGCGCTTGCCATCTGCGCTGAGCCGGCATTCCGGCAAGCGCCGGTACTCGTCAAGGGATTCGGCGCCAGCGGCCGGGCCGGACAGCCCGGCGGCCAGCGCCAGCAGGAGTGGATAGTTCATGTTGCCCTCCGCAGCGTACAGACATCATACGCCGCAGAGGGTTGACGCGGCGCGGCTTACTTCGCCGCCGGCGTCTCGCTTGCGGCTTGGGCCGGCACCTCGGCCATGGCGGGAGCCACCGCTGGCGCAGCCACGGGCGCTGCCACCTGCGGCGCCGCAGCCGAAGCCGGGGCCACCACCTGTTGCTGCGCCTGCATCGGCGCCATGGTCACCGACAGGATGCCGGTGACCGGCAACAGCGGCACCAGCAGCAGCGCCACGATGTTGATGATCTTGATCAGCGGGTTGACGGCCGGACCGGCAGTATCCTTGTACGGGTCGCCCACGGTATCGCCGGTCACCGCCGCCTTGTGCGCGTCGGAACCTTTGCCGCCATGGTTGCCGTCCTCGATATACTTTTTCGCGTTATCCCAGGCGCCGCCGCCGGTGGTCATCGAGATCGCCACGAACAGGCCGGTGATGATGGTGCCCATCAGCAGGCCTCCCAGCGCGCGCGGGCCGAGCAGCATGCCGACCAGGATAGGCACCAGCACCGGCAGCAGCGAAGGCGCGATCATTTCCTTGATGGCGGAGGCAGTCAGCATGTCGACGGCCTTGTCGTACTGCGGCTTGCCGGTGCCGTCCATGATGCCCTTGATGTCGCGGAACTGGCGGCGCACTTCCACCACCACGGCGCCGGCAGCGCGGCCGACGGCCTCCATCGCCATGGCGCCGAACAGGTAAGGGATCAGGCCGCCGATGAACAGGCCGACGATTACCATCGGGTCGGACAGGTCGAAGGACATCTCCATGCCGCGCGACTGCAGGGCGTGGGTGTAGTCGGCAAACAGCACCAGCGCAGCCAGGCCGGCCGAGCCGATCGCATAGCCCTTGGTCACCGCCTTGGTGGTGTTGCCCACCGCATCCAGCGGGTCGGTAATGGCGCGCACGGAATCCGGCATGCCCGACATTTCGGCGATGCCGCCGGCGTTGTCGGTAATCGGGCCGTAGGCGTCCAGCGCCACGACGATACCAGCCATCGACAGCATGGAGGTCGCCGCAATCGCAATGCCGTACAGGCCGGACAGCTTGAAGGAAACCAGGATCGCCACGCACACGGCAAGCACTGGCCATGCGGTGGATTTCATCGACACGCCCAGGCCCGCAATGATATTGGTGCCGTGGCCGGTGGTGGAAGCTTCCGCGATATGGCGCACCGGCGTGAATTCGGTGCCGGTATAGAACTCCGTGATGTAGACCATCAGGCCGGTCAGCACGATGCCGACAACCGTTGCACCCAGCATCTTGTAGCGCATCTCATCATCCGGCCAGACCATCCAGGTTACGATGACGAAGCCGATCAGCGACAGGCCGGCGGCCCACCACAAGCCAGTGTACAGGGCCGACATGATCTTCTTGCCCGGTTTCGCCTTGACCATGGAGCAGCCGATGATGGAGCCGATGATGGACACGGCACCCAGCAGCATCGGATAGATGGCCGCCTGCGCCGGCGCGCTGGTGATCATCAACGCGCCAAGCAGCATGGTCGCGATCAGGGTCACCACATAGGTTTCAAACAGGTCGGCCGCCATGCCGGCGCAGTCGCCCACGTTGTCGCCCACGTTGTCGGCGATCACCGCCGGATTGCGCGGATCGTCCTCGGGAATGCCCGCCTCCACCTTGCCCACCAGGTCGGCGCCCACGTCGGCGCCCTTGGTGAAGATGCCGCCACCGAGGCGGGCGAAGATCGAGATCAGGGAAGCGCCGAAGGCCAGGCCGATCATCGGCTTCAGCACTTCATGCACATTGTGCGTCGGGTCAGGCGCGCCCGGAGCGCCCATCACGGTGAGCACCCAGTAGAATCCGGCTACGCCCAGCAGCCCGAGGCCGACCACCAGCATGCCGGTGATGGCGCCGCCCTTGAAGGCGACATTGAGCGCCTCGTTCATGCCCACCGACGCAGCCTGCGCGGTACGCACGTTGGCCCGCACCGACACATTCATGCCGATAAAGCCGCAAGCGCCGGAAAGCACGGCGCCAAGAAGGAAGCCGATGGCGGTCTTCATATCGATCGCCGCCCCGATGGCTACCAGCAGAACAACACCGACGATACCGATGGTGCGGTACTGGCGGGCCAGGTAGGCCGCAGCACCTTGCTGGATGGCTGTCGCGATTTCCTGCATGCGGGCGTTGCCCGCGTTCTGTCCAAGAATCCAGCTGCGCGCCCACAGCCCGTACACCACCGCGAGCACGCCGCACGCAATCGCGAACCACAAACTTGCTGCCATAGATTGCCCCCTTACGTTATTAGAATCAAAAGCCACAAAACGAACTCGGTACGACCGAACTACGTACTGCAAAACTTTGACACTTCACGGCCAGGGGGCCGCCAAACCGGTAGACCAGTGTCAGACCCGCAGGGTCTGACACTTGCGACGCGACTGTCGCGTACCGGTTTGAAAAAAGCGGGCCAGGAGCCCGCTTCATAAGTATTAGCTGTTCAGAGCCGCGAACGCACGGTCGCGAATCTCTTCGACTGGACCAACGCCTTCGATCTTGCGATATTTCGGCGCACCAGGCTGGCCCGATTTGGCCCACTCGCCGTAGTAGCCAAGCAGGACTTCAGTCTGGTTGTGGTAGACGTCCAGGCGCTTCTTGACGGTTTCTTCCTTGTCGTCGTCGCGCTGCACCAGGTCTTCGCCGGTGACATCGTCCTTGCCTTCGACTTTAGGAGGATTGAATTTGACGTGGTACACACGGCCCGAAGCCGGGTGGCTGCGGCGGCCGCTCATGCGTTCGACGATCTGGTCGTCCGGTACGGCGATTTCCAGCACGTAGTCGATTTTGACGCCTGCGTCCTTCATCGCGTCGGCTTGCGCGGTGGTACGCGGGAAGCCGTCAAACAGGTAGCCATTGGCGCAATCGGCCGCTTTCAGGCGGTCTTTCACGAGGCCGATGATGATGTCGTCCGAAACCAGTTGGCCCGCGTCCATCACTTTTTTAGCGGCCAGGCCCAGTTCAGTACCTTCCTTGATTGCCGCACGCAGCATGTCGCCGGTGGAAATCTGAGGGATGTTGTACTTTTCCTTGATGAAGTTGGCCTGGGTGCCCTTACCGGCTCCTGGTGCTCCTAACAGAATGAGACGCATGAATGTTCCTAAACGATTTAATAATAATTTTTGATGATGCCTTAGCCACCTTGCTAGAAACTTACCACAGAAGTTGGCTTATCCGCCACTTTTGTAGAGTGCTTGTACACGCGCCAGGTCTTCCGGGGTGTCCACGCCCGCCGCCGGGGCGGAATCGGTCACGTGTACGGCAATGGGGTATCCATGCCACAGGACGCGCAGCTGCTCGAGGGCTTCAATCCCTTCCAGCGGCGACACTTCCAGCGCCGGATAGGCCTGCAGGAAGTCGTTTCTATAGGCGTACAGCCCAATATGGCGCAAGGGAACGTAGCCGGCCGGCAGGGCCGACTTGTCCTTGGCGAAGGCATCGCGGTGCCACGGGATGGTGGCACGGCTGAAATACAATGCGCGGCCCTGCTTGTCCAGCACCACCTTCACCACGTTCGGGTTGAAGGCGTCCGCCACGTCGTGCAGCGGATGGGCGCAGGTGGACATCGGCACGTCGGCGCCGATGCGGGCGGCGGCAGCCTTCAGCAGTTGCGGCTCGATCAGGGGCTCGTCGCCCTGCAGGTTGACCACGACGGCGTCGGCCGGCAAATTCATGGCGCGCGCCACTTCGGCGATGCGGTCGGTGCCGGACGGGTGGTCGGCACGGGTCATGAAAGCTTCGATGCCATGCTGTTCGCAGGCTTCTTTGATAGAGGCGTGGTCGGTGGCGACAACGATGCGGGCCGCGCCGGCTTCCTTCGCGCGTTCGGCCACGCGCACCACCATCGGCTTGCCGCCCAGGTCGGCCAGGGGCTTGTTGGGCAGGCGGGTCGAGGCCAGGCGGGCCGGGATGATGACGATGAAGGACACCGCTTACTCCGTGGTGTCTGGCAGGGAGCGCGCTTCGTCGGCCCACATGATCGGGATGCCGTCGCGGATCGGGTATGCCAGGCGGTCGCCTTTGCAAATCATTTCCTGGGCTTTTTTGTCGTACTCCAGAGGGCCCTTGCACACAGGGCAGACCAGGATATCAAGCAGGCGTGCGTCCACGTAGTTTCTCCACAATTTGATCGGCCAGCGCCGCGTCGATGCGGGCGCTGACTGGAACGACCCAGATTCTTGGATCGTTGCGTAGTTCTTCAATTTGCCAGCATTTTACTGCATCCTTCTCCGTCACCAGAATAAAGTCGGCCTCGACATTCGCGAACGGGCGGTCTTTAAAGTCGTGATGATCGGGAAGCGGCAACTCCTGCGGCTCAAGTCCTGCGGTGCGCAGCATGGCAAAAAAACGGCCCGGATTGCCGATGCCCGCCGCCGCGGCCACGCGCAGCCCGTCGCCCTGCCCCGCACGGCGAGCCAGTTCGGCCAGCGTCATGCGCTCGCTGCGCTCAGCCAGCCGTTCTGCAACGTCGCCGGCGAGGCGCATCTGCCAGGGAGCACCCGGTGCGCCACCGCGGACAGCGCCGGGTGGCGCGATGGCGGTGCACAGCGCTGCCGTCAGTTCGGGCGCGTTGACCACGGTGAAATCGCGTTTGCGGGACGGCGCCTCGCGCAGCGGCCCGGCCGGCAGCGTCCAGCCATTGCCAACTCCCCTGCCGTCAAACAGCACGATTTCGATGTCGCGCGCCAGGGCGTAATGCTGCAAGCCGTCATCCGTGACGATAACGTTGACTTCGGGGTAAGCCGCCAGCAGCGCCTCGCCCGCCGCCGCACGCGCACGGCCAACGAAAACCGGGCAGCCGGTACGGACGGCAATCAGGACTGGTTCGTCGCCCACCTCGGCCGGCGTCGACACGGCGCTGACTTCGCGCGGCGCGGCATCCGTGCTGCCGAAGCCTCGCGACACAACGCCCGGCCGGAAACCGGCCGCACGCAGCGCATCGACCAGCCAGATGGTCAGCGGCGTCTTTCCCGTACCGCCAATGAAGATATTCCCCACGACGACGACCGGCACCGGCAAGCGCTCGGCGTGCGAGACGCCAAGCGCATACAGGCCGCGGCGCACGGCGGCCAGCCCCCGGAACAGCAGGGACAAGGGCCAGAGCACGCATGCCAGCGCGCCCCGCCGCAACCACTCGCGCGAGAACGTCGTCTCGAGGGAAGAGGCCATTACCTGGCCTGGGCGGTCTGTGCCTCGAAGGTCACGCGCTCGAAGCCAGCCACGCGCGCCGCTTCCATCACGTTGATCACCATCTGGTGCATCGCGAACTGGTCGGCGTTGATCTTGACGATCGGGTTGGCATCCTTGGTGGCAGCCTTCATCTGCTCGGCCAGGCCGGCTACGTCGTGGAACGCAACCGGCGTGCCGTTGATGGTGTAGTTGCCCTTGGCATCCACTGTCACATTCAGGTCATTCGGCTGCTCCACCGTCTTTTCCGCATCGGCGGTCGGCAAGGTGATTTTCAGCTCGGTGAACTTGCTGTACGTGGTGGTGATCATCAGGAAGATCAGGATCACCAGCAGCACGTCGATAAACGGGATCAGGTTGATCTCGGGATCTTCGCGCTTCTGGCCTCGGCGGAAATTCATCGCCATAAACTGATCCCTCGCTTACTTGCGGGAGTTGTGGACCACGTCCACGAACTTGACCGCCTGCTGCTCCATGTCGATGACGAAGGAGTCAACCAGGGCGCGGAAGTGGCGATAGAACACCAGGGTCGGCATCGCGATCGCCAGGCCGAAACCGGTGTTGTACAGCGCCACCGAAATACCGTGCGCTAGTTGCGCAGGGTTGGCGCCGGCGGAATTCTGCGAACCGAAGATCTCGATCATGCCGACCACGGTACCGAACAGGCCCATCAGCGGTGCCAGGGTAGCGATGGTGCCGAGGGTGGTCAGGAAGCGCTCCAGCTCGTGCGCCACGGCGCCGCCCGCCTCTTCAATCGACTCTTTCATCACATCGCGTGGGGCGTTGACGTTACGCAACGCTGCCGAAAGAACAACGCCCAGCTGGGACGATTTTTCCAGCTTGGTGATGATGTCGTTATTGATGTTTCCGCTGCGATAGACGCGAACCACCTCGTCCAGCAGTGTCTTCGGAATGATGCGCGAACGGCGCAGATACATCAGGCGCTCAACGATCAGAGCAAGGGCAACGATGGAAGCGATCAGCAGAGGCCAGATAGGCCAGCCGGCGGCCTGGAAAATTGCGAGCAAGACATACTCCTAAGAAAGAAAACCTAAACGCGCAATGTAGCGTGTCGAGAGCTATCAGGCAAGTGTGCGCATTCTTCACATTTTCTGTGGACAACATTGTTGGCAATCCAACTAATTCACCCTAAACCCATGATTTGTTTATGATTTTTCCTAATGCAAAAATTTTCATCAGCTTCGCTCAGCGCAGTTCTACACATATTCTGTGGACAAAATTGTGGGGAATGGTGGCTTTTATATGCTAAGCCTTTGAAAGGAAAGCGAATTATTCTCAAGCACAAAAAATGCGCATTGGCACTTTTCCTGCTTTTCCCCATCTGTGCACTTCTTCACATATTCTGTTGATAAGATTGTTAGCAAGGCTATGCTCGAGCGGTAAAGTACTTGATCTATAAGGGTTTTCTTGCCGTGCGTAAAAATCTCGCACGCTGATTTCCCGATGCATTCCAGACACATTTTCAGCGAAATACACAAATTCTGTGGACAAAAGTGTGAGCAAGGCCACAGGAGGTAGCGCAAGTCTTTGATATGGAAAGACAATCACTTCGAGCTGAAAATTTAGGCAGCGTTTTTCCCCACAGCTTCTGTGGATAAAATTGTTAGCAAGGGACAGACTGGAGTGCCAAGCCGTTGATTTCTAAAATGAAAGTTACCCTGCAAACATTTTCATCACGCAAGGCTTCGGGCCGAGAAGTTCCTCACACATTCTGTGGATATCTTTGTGCGTAACAGCCACGCGCTATCGCAAAGTCCTTGATCTATAAGGAAATTCAACAATTGCCCGCTTATGTGGCATTGGCGTTTACCCTTAATAATCATGTGTTTACAAAAAATACTTGCGATATGAAGTGATATATGACATAAGCATGACCGCTTTCAAAAAGTGTGGACAGGTCCATGATCAATAGCCCCGAACCCAACCAGGTCATTTCAGTCAGCGCCCTCAACCAGGCAGTCGCGCGCCTGCTGGAGCGCTCATTCCCCTTGCAGTGGATATCTGGGGAAATCTCGAATTTCACGCGCGCCAGTTCGGGCCATTGGTATTTCACCCTGAAAGATGATGCCGCCCAGGTGCGCGCCGTCATGTTCCGCGGCCGCGCCCAGTACGCCGGCTTCGTGCCGCGCGAAGGCGACAAGGTCGAGGTGCGGGCCCTGGTCACCCTGTACGGGCCACGCGGCGACTACCAGATCAATGTAGAAGCAATCCGCCGGGCCGGCGTCGGCTCCCTGTTCGAAGCCTTCCAGCGCCTCAAGGAGCGCCTGGCGGCGGCGGGCCTGTTCGATACCGAGCGCAAACGCGCCCTGCCCCTGTTCCCGCGCACCATCGGCATCGTCACCAGCCCCCAGGCAGCCGCCCTGCGCGACGTGCTGATTGCGTTGCGCCGCCGGGCGCCGCACGTCAACGTAGTGCTCTACCCTACCCTGGTACAGGGCCAGCAGGCTGGCGCCCAGATTGCGGCCGCCATCGAAACTGCCTCGCGCCGTGCCGAATGCGACGTGCTGCTGGTGGTGCGTGGTGGGGGCAGCATGGAAGACCTGTGGTGCTTCAATGAAGAAGTGGTCGCTTACGCCGTCGCCAATTGCAATGTCCCTGTAGTGTCCGGAGTTGGCCACGAAACCGACTTCACCATCTGCGACTTCGCCGCCGACGTGCGTGCCGCCACGCCAACCGCCGCAGCCGAACTGGCAGCAACGCCGCGTGCCGACTGGCTCGGTTCATTGCGCGCCGACGCCACCGACCTGCGCCGCGCCATGCGCCGCGCCCTCAGCGACGCCACGCAGACGCTGGACAACCTGCAGCGCCGCCTGCTCAGCCCGACGGCCCGCATCGCCCAGCAGCGCATGCAGTTGCAAAGCCTGTCCACCGCCATGATGCACGCCACGCGCAACCCGCTGCAGCAGGCCCGCTTCACGGTCGACCGGCTGGCCGGCCGCCTGGCCGCGCGCAAGCCCGACGCGAGCAAGGCACGTGCCGCAATGGAAGCCTTGCAGCATCGCGCCGGCGCCAGCATGCGTGCGCAACTGCTGCAGCGGCGCGATGCCCTGAATGCGCTGTCGGCGCAACTGGAATTACTGAATCCCCAGCGCACGCTGGAACGCGGCTACGCCATCGTCACCGATGCCGCCGGCGCCGTACTGCGCGACCCGGCGCATATCCAACCGGGGCAGCCGCTGGGCGTCCGCCTGGCCGAAGGCAGCGCCCAAATCGGCGTGGCCAACGTGCAACCGACGCTTACCTAGCGTTCGTATTAGAATAGTGGCCGTTTCGGCAAAAATAACTTTTCGTCTCAATCAAAAGGAAACATTCATGGAACATACCCTGCCACCACTGCCGTATGCGATGGACGCACTGCAGCCGCACATCTCCAAGGAAACCCTGGAATTCCACTACGGTAAGCATCACCAGGCATATGTCACCAACCTGAACAACCTGATCAAGGGCACCGAGTTCGAAAACCTGTCCCTGGAAGAGATCGTGAAGAAGTCTTCCGGCGGCGTGTTCAACAACGCAGCCCAGGTTTGGAACCACACCTTCTACTGGAACTGCATGGCTCCCAACGCCGGCGGCGCACCAGCTGGTGCCCTGGCTGACGCCATCAACGCCAAGTTCGGCTCCTTCGACAACTTCAAGGCAGAATTCACCAAGTCCTGCGTGGGCAACTTCGGTTCCGGCTGGACCTGGCTGGTGAAGAAGGCTGACGGCTCGGTCGAGATCGTCAACACCTCCAACGCCGCCACTCCGCTGACCGGCGCCGACAAGCCGCTGCTGACCTGCGACGTATGGGAACACGCCTACTACGTCGACTACCGCAACGCACGTCCTAAGTACGTTGAAACCTTCTGGAACCTGGTGAACTGGAACTTCGTGGCCAAGAACTTCGCTTGATCGCGGTTCTTCGCCCATCGAAAGCCCGCTACGAGCGGGCTTTTTTTCGACCAAATTCGGGGTCAAATTCGGGGTCAGGTCTGTCATTCGGACAGCTAGCGCTCTCATTTGATATTTCTCAATACGCTAATTCCACGGAATTTGCGTATTGAGATTTGTCAAACAAACTGTACGCGTGTCCAAATGACAGACCTGACCCCGAATTGAAGAATCAATAGCGCGGCTTGACGCTGATCACGACCTTGCCGAAGTGGTTGCCGGATGCGAGGTGCTGGTAGGCTTCGCGCGCCTCGTGGATGTCGAACACGCGGTCCACCACTGGCTTGATGTTGCGCTGGGAGACCAGCCGCGACAAGTCTTCCTGCATCTTGCGGCTGCCGACGTAAATGCCGCTCATGCTCTTGCCGCCAATGACAATGCCAAGCAGTTGAACGCTGGTTTCGAAGCCGCCCCCCAAGCCGCCAATCACTGCCACCTTGCCGCCCATGCCGGCCGAGGCAATCGAGCGCGCCAGCGTATCCTGGCCACCCACTTCCAGCACCAGGTCGACGCCTTCGCCGTTGGTGGCGCGCAGCACTTCGTCTTGCCATTCAGGCGTCTTGCGGTAGTTGATCAACACGTCGGCGCCCAAGGCGCGTGCCCGTTCCAGCTTGGTGTCGCTGGACGAGGTGACGATCGTGCGCACGCCTGCCGCCTTGGCCAGTTGCAGCGCCCACACCGACACGCCGCCGGTGCCAAGCAGCAGCACCGTATCGCCAGCTTTCACGCCGCCTTCCACGAACAGCGCATTCCAGGCTGTGACGCCGGCGCAGGTCAGGGTCGCCGCTTCCTCATAACTCAGGTGCGCCGGCACGCCGACCAGCCCGCCTTCCTTGATTACCAGTTCTTCGGACAGCACGCCATTGCTGCCCGCCCCCAGCGTCACCGCCGTCTTGCCCGGCGTGACCTTGCCTTCTTCCCACTCAGGGAAAAACGCGGTCGCTACGCGGTCGCCGACGCGGAATCGTTCAACGCCCGGGCCTACCTCGACCACTTCACCGGCCGCGTCGGAACCCGGCACCACTGCGCCTTCGCCGCTGGTCGGGTAAGTGCCCTGCGCCACCATCAGGTCGCGATAGTTCAGCGAAACCGCGCGCACCTTTACGCGAACCTCGTGGTATTGCAGTTCACGTTTCGGCAGCTTGACGGCTTCCAGGCTGTCGATACCGCCGCCGGGGGTGATTTGGTATGCATGCATTTGGATCTCCTTACAAGTTGTGGTTAAGTGAGAAGAACTATATAGTTTCCACGTGATCCACAGTGGTGGAGTTTTATCGACAAATTGTCGCCCCAAGGGAAACAATATGAATGAACGCCTGAATGGCATCAATGTCTTCGTGCAGGCCGTGGAAGCAGGCAGCTTTTCGGCGGCCGCCACGCGGCTGCACCAGACCCGCTCCGCCGTGGCCAAGGCCATCGCGCGGCTGGAAGAACGGCTGGGCGTGCGCCTGTTCCATCGCACCACGCGCAGCCAAGCCCTGACCGAAGCGGGCCAGTCCTATTACGAGCGCTGCGTGCGCGCTCTTGCCGAACTGGATGCGGGCGAAGCCTGCATCGGTACCGGCCGCAGCGAGCCGACCGGCCGCTTGCGCATCAGCGTGCCGGTGCTGTTCGGCCGGCAGTTTGTGGCGCCGCTGATGATGGACCTGGCCCAGCGCTACCCGCAACTGACCATCGATATCTCGTTCAGCGACCGGGTGGTGGACCTGCTGGATGAAGGCTTCGATCTCGGCCTGCGCGTCGGTCCGCTGCCGAACAGTACCAGCCTGGCTGCGCGCCCCCTGGGCCAGCAGCGCATGCTGATCTGCGCCGCGCCCTCCTATCTGCAGGCGCACGGCGAACCACTGGACATCCAGGAAGTCTGCGAGCGCGATGGCATCCTGTACTCGCGCGGACGCGTGGTGAAAGAATGGACGGTCGCCATGCCGGACGGCCGCACGCACGACTTGCTGCCGCGGCAGCGCATGCTGGTGGATGACTTGCAGGTGATTGCCGACGCGGCAGCGCGCGGCATGGGTCTGGCATGGCTGCCCTGCTGGCTGGTGGCCCCGTACGTGAAACGGGGCGAACTGAAGGTGCTGTTCGATTGCGGAGAAATGGAAGCCTCGCGCATGCACCTGGTGTGGCCCCATACTCCCTACATGCCCGCCAAGCTGCGGGTCGCAATCGACACGCTGCTTGAGGTTACGCCGATCTACCTCGCGAGCGCGGAGGAGAACCCTGCGGTCCCGCTGGCGGCAGATCACCTGCACCAGCGCCGGGACCGGCCGAGTGCATGAAAAAGGGCGTTGCCGGTGTGAACCGAGCAACGCCCTGCGTGGCTAGGGGGTCTTCTTGACCGTCTAGCCTTACATCCTCCAACGCAACGCTGCCGAAACCGAACGTCCGATCTGCACCGTGCCGAAATTGGTCAACTGCGCGTTACCCGCATTGCCGAAGTGGTAGTACTGCTGCTGCATTTCGTTCGTCAAGTTGACGCCACTGATATCGAACGACATGTTGTCGTTGATCTTGTACGAGATCTGCATGTCCACGCTCTTTTCCGGATGACGCCAGATACCAATCGGATTGGCAAACAAGGCGGCTTCGTTGCGGTCCAGGAAGCCGGAGCGCCAGACATAGGACAAGCGCGCGCTGACCGGGCCCTTTTCGTACGCCAGGGTGGCGTTATAGGAGCTCTTGGACACGCCGAAGAACGGCGTTTCGAGTTGCGAGACGATGACGCCGGCATCATTGGCGTCAGGCACGTTCTGCGACGAGGTCAGTCGCGTATAGCTGCCCTGGACGCCCAGGCCGTCCAGCAGGCTCGGCAGCCCCTTCGGGAAGTAAATGAAGCCGAGCTCGGCGCCCTTGATCGTGCCGTTGGAGGCGTTGACCGGCGAGTTGATGACGTAGTCATAGCCGTTCGTATGGTCGCCGCCCGCGGTCGAGTTGCGGAATGGGTCGTTCGCCGGATCGACGTGAACCTTGTGGCGCAAGTCTACGGTCAAGCCGTCGATCTTGCGTTTGAACAGCGTGCCGTAGAGTGCGCTGTCCTTCTGGAAATACCACTCGGCCGTCAGGTCGAAGTTTTTCGAGTGCGTCGGTTTCAGGTCCGGATTGCCGCCGCTGCCCGAGCCATAACCCACCTTCGAAACGTCGTCGTTGAGCTGCAGGATAGGGTTGAGGTCACTGAACTTCGGACGGCGCAAGGTTTCACCATAATTGAAGCGCGTCACGACGTCCTTGGATGCGTCATAAATCAGGGTCATGCTAGGCAGGACCTTGCTAGTCGACTTGCTGGCAGTAGACGACGAGACTGCCTTGGTGGTGGGATCGACCTTATAGAAGGTCATGTCGGTATCGACCTTGACGTAGCGCACACCGAAATTGCCGCGCAGGCGACGGCCGAACAATTCGTTCTGGGTATTCCCCATCAGGAAGAGGTTGTTCGTCTTTTCATCGACCTCGAACGTCTTCTGCAGGCTCAGTTTGTCTGTCGTCAGGAAGTTGGCATCGACCGAGTTATAAAGCTTGCGCCAGTCGTCGATGTGGTCGCGGATGTAATAGGCATTCGGCTCCACCCATGAGCGCGGAACGTCCGAAATGTCCGTGCCGAAGTTCAAGTTGGTGGAGGAATACGCCGGGCCCAGCGAGGCGAGCGTGCGGCCCAGGTTGCCCGATTGCGTCCGGTTGGCCTCCGACGCCTTGCGGTCGTCGAAGCGCACGCCGAACTGGATCGTCTCCAGCGCACCCCAGTTGGCATCGTAGACGCCCGACAGGTTGGCCGTCGCGGCGCTGCCCTTGTTGCGGTTGGCGTTATCGTAGAACTGTGCAACATTCCACTTGGCCGGGTCGGTCAGGTCGGCATCGTTGTTGAAGTGGAAGGCCGTATTGTTGCCGCCGTCATTGAAGTTGACGTTGATCGACGGTGCAACGCGATCAATCCGGGTGGCCGTGAATTCCGAGTGATAGGTGCTGGATTGGTACGACAGGTCGCCTTCCAGCCTCAGGCGATCGCCAAGGTCCCACTTGCCGTTCAGGGCATATATGCGAGAATCGGTTGCCGACGTGGTGTAGTCGCCGCTGTTGAAGCCATAGACGTTATTGACTTGACGGCTCTTGATAACGTTGGTTCCCGGGTACGTCGTAATGGTCCCCGCAGGGTTGCTGCCGAGATCCCCCCACCAGTCAACAAAGCTGAACAGCAAGCGGTTGAAGGACTTGTCACGATAACCGTTGTACATCGATTCGAAGGTGTAGACCGAATCGGCGTTCGGTTTCCACTGCAAGGCGATATTGGCGGCCGGACGCTTTCGCTCCCCGTGGGTGTCGCTCTGGAAAACGGCGTCACGCGCGAGGTAGTAAGGATAAGCTTTGCCGTTGAAATCCAGCGTTGAACCCTCGGCCATCGGCAAGCCGGCATGGGTGCCTGGCGTCCAGATCTTATTATCGAAGATGCGCTGCAACGGGATGTAACCTGGGGGAACTTCGCCGGCATTGGGGCTGGTGAACGGCACCATGGCGCCCGGGGTCACGCTTTCATTGCGGTAATTCGTCTTGTTGACCGACAGATTGACCAGGGCGCCGATTTCGCCGACGCCGGTTTGCCAGCGGTTGCTTAACATGCCGCTGAGCTGCGGGTTCGCCTTTTTCGCGGGATCGAGATAGGTTTCACGCACCGACAGCGAAGCTTTTGGCCCCTTGAAATCGAACGGCCGCAGCGACTTGACGTCAACCTGGCCTGCAATGCCGGTGTCCAGCTGGCTGGCGTCGCGCGTCTTGTAGACGTCGATCTGGCGCACCAGGGTCGAAGGAATGTCCTGGAGCGCGACCTGGGTGCCCGACGCGGTGAAGATGTTGCGGCCGTTCCAGGTGGTTTGCACGTCCGGCAGGCCACGGATGGACAAGGTGCCGACCTCGCCGCCGGAACGGTTGGTGACCTGGATCCCTGTCACGCGCTGCAGCGCTTCAACGACATTATTATCGGGCAGCTTGCCGATGTCTTCGGCAACGACCGATTCCAGGACCTGGTCGCTGGTGCGCTTGATCGCCAGGCTCTTGATCATCGATGCCTTGACGCCGGTGACGATCACGGTCGCGTTGTCAGTCGCCTCCTTCTTTTCGGCGACGACGTCAGGATTGGCCTGGGCGGCTTCCTGGGCCCAGACCGATGCGCTGCTCAGCAGGCCAGTGGCCAGCATGCAGGCGACGGTGGTTTTCAAATTTAACTGGTGTTGCATTTGCGGTCTCCCTGAGTTGGTTTTTGTTAAAACCGAATGTAGGGGATCAAGCGGGATGCAATCCAATTAAATCTTTTCCGACTTTAATACCAGTTTTGATATCGAGCAGCGGCGCGGCCCAGAGGAGAAAGCACGTTCGTGCCTCTTCCCGACCGCCCTGCCGGGGTGGGTTGTAGTCTTGTAGCAACAGCCTTTAGCTGCCGCGTTCGACGTCGTCGTGTTCCTGGCGTTTGGCGTCCGGCAGCGATTCGACATGGTCGACATCGATATCGCCGCCATCCGGGGCCGGCGTATCGCGGCCGACGCTGGCGCGTTCGCCGGTGCCCTGGGCATCGGAATCACTGTCGAGTTCAGTGTCGCCGGGCCCTGGCGGGCGCGCGCCTTGCAGGTCGCTGCCGGAATCGGACGAATCGCTGGGGCCAAGAGCCCCGGTGCCATGGCCCTTGCTGACTTCGCGGTCAGGCTGGGCTGGCATATTGTCCGGGTCAAGGGTACTGGTTCCTGACATGGTGTCCTCCTGTTTCCAATAATCTAACGAAAACAGGGGCCAAGCGGCGCAGTGTTGGAAGTTGCCAACACTATGTTACATGGGCAATAAAGCTGAAACATCTTCGGCCGTATCCAGCTTGTACCAAATTTCCCCTTTAAGTATAAGGTTTTCCCAATATGTAACTTTCAAAAAAGACGCAACCCGAGCGTCACCGAAGCTTTCGTTTGGGGTTTGATACAGATCAAAAAGGCATTTACCTTAGGTCAACACTAGTACAATTCAGGCTTGAACAAATTGCACAGGAGTGCCTGCAGAATGAGTAGTTTTGACGCAACCAATAAGCGCCTGAAAAATATTCATACTCGCATCCCGGAATTCCCGGAAGACCTGGTACGCCTGCTGCGCATGACCTATCACGTCCAGAAACGCATGAAGGACCTGGCGAATTCGGTGCTGCGCAAGTATGACCTGGTCGATGCCAGCTACATGGTGCTGGCGGTGCTGTATGGGTCGGAGAATGAAACTTCGACGGCGTCCAACCTGGGCGAAGCCTGCATGGAAAAGCCGGCCAACCTGACCAGGGTCTGCAACGACCTGGAAGCGCAAGGCCTGATCACCCGCGGCAACCGCCCGGGCGACCGCCGCTGCGTGATGATTACCCTCACCGATGCCGGCCGCAACCTGATCGAGCAGGTGATGCCGGAAGTGTGGTCGCGCACCACCCGCGCTTACGACGGCTACAACGGCGACGATATCCGCGTGCAGGAACAGCTCTTCAAGCGCCAGCTAGCCAACCTCGACGTCACAGCCTGATTAAAAAAATGGGGTACGTCCCCATTTTTTTATTTCTGGGGCTTGGTGTGCTTCATTGCGTAGACCAGGTGCTGCCACCAGTGCTCGCGTGACTGCACGCTCAGCATGCACTGGCGGTCGATCTCTTCCTTGAAGACGCGGTCGCGGCATTGCATATTGGCCAGCGCATTGCGCTGGTTTTCGGCATTCACCACGGCCACCACGAGCCAGAACACCAGCCCGGACAACAGGACCACCAGCGTCCAGGCAAAATGGTTGACCCAGGTGCGCTGCACCAGGCCGGCCTCGTCAGGGGCCGACTCCCGGAACGCACGCATCACGCCTTCTTCACGTTGATCCATGTCTTACTTCTTGGTCGCTGCAGCCTTGGCTACCAGGTAGTCCGCAACTGCCAGGGCGGCTGCCTGGGACTGGTCTTCCGGCTGGCCTGGACGACCGGCCATTGATGGGGAAGTCACGTAACGGCCATCGATCACCAGGGTTGGCGCACTGTCCACCTTGTACTGGGCGATGATGGTCTCCATGCGCTTCATTTTAGACTCGACGCTGAAGGATTTGTAGACGCTTTCGTACTTGGCCTTGTCGACGCCGGCGCTTACCACCACGGCGGTCACGTCGTCCTCGCGCATCAGGCGCTTGTGCTCTTTGTGGATGGCGTCAAACAGCTTCTGGCTGGCTGGTTCCAGCGTGCCCATGGTTTCCAGGGTGACGTAGGCGCGTGCCAGCACGTCTTTTTCACCGCGGGCAAAGTGGATGCGGCGGAAGTGGATCTTGTCGGCGTTCTGCTTGACCCAGGCCGACATGCGCGGTTCGAGCGCATTGCAGTGCGGGCAAGTGAACATGAAGAACTCGACCACCTCGACCTTTTTACCCTGGGCTTCGGTGCGCACCGGGGTGTCGAGAACCGTATAGTCAACGCCTTGTTTCGGCTCGGCGGCATAGGCGCCGGCAGCGGTGAACATCAGGGCGGCAGAAGCAAGCAGCAGTCGCAGCAAACGCATGGTCATCCTTACAGGTAAATGGTAAACGCCGCGAGATTACCATTTTTTGCGCGCCGTGATCAGCCCCGTGGGCCAAAAAGGCGCCAACGGGGCATTTTTAAGCCTGTTTTAAGCGCTTAAAAGTCGTAGCGTGCCGATACTTTCAGTTGACGGCCACTGTTCGGGTAGATGCCTGCGCGGCAGCTGAATGCTTGGCTGAAATGCTCCTTGTCGAACATGTTCAGCGCGGTCACAGCCAGTTCCCATTGGCCGAACTTGCGCGCGTAGCGGCCATCGACCACGGTGTACGCCGGCATGCGGGCGTCGCAGCTGTTGTCGAAATCGCTGCCGTAGCGCTGTTTGCCGACGCGCTGCACGCCGATGTCGGCGCTCTGGCCGTCGGACGGCAGCCAGGCCAGGCGCACGGTCAGGATGTTCTTCGGCACCAGCGCCAGTTCGCGGCCGGCGTTCGGACCGGAGCGGAACTCGGCATCCACCTGCTGGAAGTGGCCCTGCACCTGCCATTCCGGCGCGAAGCGGTAGCTGCCATCGAGCTCGAAGCCCTTGCGCTGGGTTGGCGCCAGGTTGGTGTTGGCGCCGAACATGCCTGCGGTCGGGTCGTAATAGATCTCGTTGTCCAGGTTGTGGCGGAAAATGCGCGCGTCAAGCTTGGCGGCGCCCTGCGCATAACCAAGGCCGATTTCAACATCGTGCGAAGTCTGGGTTTCCAGCGGCTTGTTGGCCTGCGGAGTGAAGCCGTTCTCGTCGGAGTTGGCGACGCGGTAGCTCTGGCCAATCTTGGCCCACGCTGTCAGGCCCGGCGCGGCAAGCATGCTGCCCTGCACTTCCCAGGCGTTGTTGGCTTGCTTCACGCTGTAGGTGGCGGTGGTGAATGGCACTGGATCGATCGAATCCTTGTCGAACAGTTCGCGGCGCACGCCGGCGGCCAGGCGGAATTGCTGCGGGCCGGAGAACTTCATTTCGTCGCGCAGGTAGAAAGCCTTGCTGCGCTGGCTGGCGTCGGCGGCGGAGAAGGACGCGGTGGTGACGCGGTTCCAGCGGCCGAAGTCAAAGCCGGCGACCAGTTCATTCAGCATGCCGTCGAACTGGCCAAGGTGGCGCACGCGCGGCGAGAACTGGGTCTGCTTCGTGTCGTAGGCGGAGCTGGAAACGCCCCATGGACTGAAGTAAGTGGCTTCCGCTTCCTTCTTGCGATGCGACAGCTCCGCAGCCAGGTCGAAAGCGCCTACCTTGTGCTCCCAGGCGGCGGTATAGCGGTCGCTATCGAGCTTGCCGAAATCGTTCGGGGTCAGGGTCTGGCGCGGATTGGCGTTGAATTGCGCTTCCGTCAGGCTGCCGGCGAAGCGCTGGTCCTGGCGCGCGATGTCGGCACGCAGCGAGAAGCTGCCCACGCCGGTGCTGAACTTCACGCCGCCGTTAAGGCGCGACTGCTTGAATTCATTGTTGTCGCGGTAGTTGTCGGAGCGCTGGTGGCCGGCCGACGCGTCGAAGGCAAAGCCGTCGAAGCCCTGTGCCACGCTGGCGCGCACCTCGCCGCTGTCAAACTGGCCCAGCTCAGTGAACATATTGCCGCTGCGCTCGCCGGCTTGCGGGCGCTTGGTGGTGATCTGGATCACGCCGCCGGTGGCGCCTTCGCCATACAGCACGCTGGCGCCGCCGCGCATGATGTCGATGCGCTCCACCATGTCGATCGGAATGGTGGACAGGGTTGCGCTGGACAGCTCGTTTTCGTTCAGGCGCACGCCATCCAGCACAATCACCACGTTCTGGTCGCTGTTGGTGCCGAAGCCACGCAGGTCGAGGCCGAAGTCGGGGCTGCCGGTCAGGCTCTGGCGGCCGTACACGCCGCCGATCTTGCGGATCGCCTGGTTGACGTCGGACACGCCGGCGCGGCGGATGTCGGCCGCGGTGATGGTGGTGGCGCCGATCGGCAGCAGCGACGGATCGCTGGCGAAGCGGGAACCGGAAACGACAACGGTGTTCGATTGGGCTTGGGCCGCTGCGGCAAAGCACAGGGCAACCGCTGCGGCAACGGCGCAGCGCGAAGTGATGAAGGTCATGGCAAATCAGTAGAAAGAGTATCCGCCTGCGTCCCCGCAGCCGGAATCCACAGAAGACGAACCCTGCGCGGGCGCGCTTCCACCTCCCTGGCCGGTATCCGGGCTGGCAAGACTGACCGGGCCACCTTCCTGCAGCAGCAGTGGCTAATTGGCGCGGCCTGCCGTCTCAATGACGGCGCTTGCGTACCGTTGCGGGGGCAGCACATTGCGTTTCCCGTTTAACTGCCTCCATGAACAGGAGGCGGGCACCAAGGCGCCGCCATTATACGCCGGTTAAAGTTGGCATAAAAGTTTGGCAATCGGCCGCCACCCGGGCTATATTTTGGTGTTGCAAAAAACCCAATGGAGTCTTATGCGCATCACTCACCTTTTGGCCGCGGCCGCCCTGTTGGGCGGGGTCGCGGTCCAGGCCAGCCTGTGGGCCGGTGGCGCGACGTCCGCCACCGTGCCGGAAGCCGGTAGCGGCATCGCACTGGCGCCAGCCAAGGCGGCCGCCGTCATGCAGCCCAGCGCTCCCGGCGCCTGGGGCGGCATCCGCACCGGCCAGGAGGCCACGCTGTCCGACCGCGTGGTGGACTACCAGATCGAAGCCAGCCTGGACCCGGTCAAGCACACCATCGACGGCAAGCAGCGCCTGACCTGGCGCAACCGCAGCGCCGAACCGGTGCGCAGCGTCTACCTGCACCTGTACCTGAATGCCTTCCAGAACGGCTACAGCACATTCCACACCGAGGAGCGCAAAACCGGCAGCGGCATTCGCAACAGCGCCCTGAGCAAAGATGGAGAATGGGGCTACACGGAATTGCGCAGCGTGCAGCAAGGCGGCGCCAAGGTGCCGTGGACTTTCGTGCATCCCGACGGCGGCCCGGCGGCCGACCAGACCGTGGTGCGCCTTGACCTGCCGCAGGCTGTCGCAGCGGGCGCCAGCACCACGCTCGATATCGCCTTTTTCGACCAGCTTCCGCGCGTGATGGCGCGCAGCGGCTACTTCGACAGCTTCCACCTGGTGGCGCAATGGTTCCCCAAGATCGCCGTGCTGGAACTGCCGGGCGAACGGGGCGCCACCGCGGTGCGCTGGAACGCGCATGAATACCACGCGGAATCCGAGTATTACGCGGACTTTGGCAGCTATGACGTCAAGCTCACCGTCCCCAGGGAATATACCGTGGGAGCCACCGGCGAACTGCAGGGCGCCCCGCAGGAAAAGGACGGCAAGCTGACCCACCATTTCGTGCAGGGCGACGTGCACGATTTCGCGTGGACCGCCGACAAGCGCACTGCGGCACCGCTGACCGGCACCTGGACCGGGCCCGGCAGCCCGCAAGTGAAGATCACCGTGCTTTATCCGCCGGAATTCGCATCCAACGCGGCGCCTGCCTTGCAGGCCACCAAGGATTCGCTGGACTACTTCTCGAAGACCCTCGGCCCCTATCCGTACAAAACCGTGACTGTGGTCATTCCTCCGCATAACGCCAGCGAAGCGGGCGGCATGGAGTACCCCACCTTCTTCACTGTCGACAACTTTGCCGGCCTGAAGCCGGGCACGTTCGCATCGGCGGCGCTGGATTTCGTCACCATTCACGAATTCGGCCATGGCTACTTCTACGGCATCCTCGCCAGCAACGAGTTCGAAGAGCCGATGCTGGACGAAGGCCTGAACGAGTACTGGAACCAGCGCATGCTGCGCGATACGGGCCGCAAGGCCTACCTCACGACGCCGTTCCTGCGCGCGATCGGATTTGCGCCCACCATCAAGGGCTTCGAGTTCGAACGCCAGGGCACGCCGCGTGACGAGCCATCCGACCCGCTGGGCCAGAATGCCTATACCCGCCTGCAAGGCATTGGCCCGGTGTATTCGCGCACCACACTGGTCATGCACGACCTGGAAGCGCAGCTGGGCAAGGAAACCATGGAGCGCGCCTTCAAGGAGTATTACCGCCGCTGGAAATTCCGCCACCCAAGCGTGGCTGATTTCCGTGAGACGCTGGCAGAAGTCAGCGGCCAGCGCCAGCTGGTGGAAACCGTCTTCGCGCAGCAGGTCTATGCCACCACGCGCGTGGACGACCGCATTTCCTCCTTCACCAGCGAAGAGGTGCTGCCACTGCCGGGCCGGCAAATGAAGGGCGGCAAGCTTGCCGACTTGAGCGAAGAGCAGGTCGACAAGCACGTCGAACAGCTGCGCGATGCATGGGAAAAGGCCAACCCGGAAGCCAAGCCAGGCACCGGCCCGTTCCCCTACCTGACGCGGGTCACCGTGCGCCGGCGCGGCGCCGATGTCCTGCAGACGCTGGTGGTCACGTTTGCCGATGGCACCAAGGAGACCGTATTCTGGGGCGGCGAACAGCGCTGGCATACCTACGAGTGGACCAAGCCCGTGAAAGCGGTATCCGCCCAGCTCGACCCTGAGGGCAAACACCTGCTCGACGTCAGCAAGCTCGATGACAGCCGCACCCTGAAGAAGGACGGCAGCGCGTCGCGCCGCTGGACCTTCGACCTGGCCGCCATCATCCAGACCCTGCTCTCTTTCATCGCCACTGTATGAAGCTGACGACCAACCTCAAACACGCCGCCCGCGCCGCCCTGCAATGGCGCCTGATGCTGATCTGGCTGATCGCCATGCTGCTGCCGACAGCCCTGCTGGCCCTGCCCATCTGGAATAGCCTGGCGCCGCTGCTGGACAACTCGGTGCGCGCCCCCGAACTGGCGCGCGCGCTCGACGGCCTCGCTTTCACCGACATATCCGCCGAACTGCGGCGCAACGCCGTTTCGCTGCAAGCCGGCGGCATCGCTGCCTTGGTCCTGACCCTGCTTCTGTCGCCGTTCCTGACCAGCGCCATCGTCACTGCCGGCCGTGCGCAGCAAACCGCCACCTTGCGCGAACTGTGCGCAGGCGGGGTCGCCGAATACCCGCGCATGTTCCGCATGCTGCTGTGGGCGATCGTGCCGCTGGGCGTGGCGTTTGCACTGGGCGGTGCGCTGGCGGAAGCTGCCGAGAACTATGCCGGCAAGGCAGTACTGGAAGCCGATGCGGCACGCTGGCAGCTGGCAGCCACGGTCGTCACAGCCCTGCTGGTGGCGCTGACCAACCTGACGCTCGATGCCGGGCGCGCCCAATTGGCGATCGACCGCCGCCGCACGTCTGCCGTCAAGGCCTGGTGGCGGGGCGTCAAGCTTCTCTTGCGCCGGCCCGTGGCCATGCTGGGCGCCTACACGGCGCTGACTGCGGGCGGCCTGCTGCTGGCGGCCGTGCTGGCAGTGGCACGGCTGAATGTGGCCGGCAGCAATGCCGCGCTATTGGTAGCTGCGTTCGTGCTGGCACAGCTGATCGCCCTGGCGATGGCGTGGATGCGCGCCGCCCGCCTGTTTGCGCTGATGTCGCTGTCTGCAACGAATCGCTGACCAGAGTATATTGGTGGGCATGACTACCTTGCCCACCTTCTTCCTGTCCCACGGCGGCGGCCCATGGCCCTGGATGCGTGACCAG
The DNA here is from genome assembly GCF_049913255.1 of Pseudoduganella sp. R-43. Taxonomy (NCBI): domain Bacteria; kingdom Pseudomonadati; phylum Pseudomonadota; class Betaproteobacteria; order Burkholderiales; family Oxalobacteraceae; genus Pseudoduganella; species Pseudoduganella sp. R-43. The sequence goes on along the minus strand of NZ_CP183988.1, from coordinate 2,234,865 downwards.
TTCGGCAACGCTTACGACCAACTCGATGCATCGCTGCGCGACTTGCCGCGCCAGGCCGGCGGCAAGCCGAAGGCCCTGCTGGTCGTCACCGCCCATTGGGAGGGACGCGACTTCCTCGTTTCATCGTCGGCCAGGCCGCCGATGATCTACGACTACGGCGGCTTTCCGCCGCATACCTACCAGATCCAGTACCCCGCCCCCGGCTCGCCGGAACTGGCCGAACGCGTGGCAGGACTGCTTGCCGGGCGGGCGCGCCTCGATCCGGAGCGCGGTTTCGACCATGGGACGTTCAGCGCCATGTATCCCGCCTTTCCTGAAGCCGATGTGCCGATCGTGCAGCTTTCGCTGCGCCACGGGCTGGATCCGGCGGAGCACCTGGAGATTGGCCGCTTGCTGCGTCCTTTGCGCGACGAGGGTATTTTGGTCGTCGGCAGCGGCCTGAGTTTCCACAACCTGCGCGCGTTCAACGCCGCTGGCGCAGAGGCTTCACGCCTGTTCGATGCGTGGTTGCGCGAGACCATGGCGGCAGCACCGGGTGAACGCACGGCGCGCTTGCTGGAATGGGAACGGGCGCCTGCCGCGCGCATGGCGCATCCGCGCGAAGAGCATTTGCTGCCTTTGATGGTGGTGGTGGGTGCGGCCGAGGATGCAGCCGCCGAAGTGGTGTATCACGAAGACCGTTTCATGGGGGCGCTGGCGGTGTCCAGCTTTAAGCTCGGCTAAAACCGGTAAACCAGGGTCAGACCCAAGGGTCTGACCCGGTCAAATCAGCTGCTGCTGGAGACTTTCCAGTTTGCAGGTGAGCAGGCGGGTCTGACCCTGTGGGTCTGACCCGGGTTTACCGGTTTCAGGTCCCGCGCTTGCCCTTCATGCGCTCTGCTTCCTTCTCTGCGGCCTTGCGCTCCGCCTCTTCCGCCTTGATGCGCTCGGCCTCCGCGTGGACTGCCAGCGCTTCGGCACGGGTGGCCGGCGTTTCCAGCGAAATGCGACCCAGTGCGCCGCTGCGGTAATCCTGCAGCAGCATATGCGACGCCTTCTCGAAATCCCAGTCGCCGCCCTTCAAGCGGTAGCTGCGCAATTGCGCCACGCGTTCGATCAGCGCCACGCCATCCATCGCCGACACGTCGGCCTTGTAGCGCGCCTTGAGCAATTCCGGATAGCGCTTCAACAGTTCTTCCGCCAGCCAAACCGCCACTTCTTCCTCGATCAGCGCGTTGGCGCCGATCGCGTGCGAGGCCGCCAGCGCCATGCCGTCGGACGGCATCTCGATCTTCGGCCACAGCAGGCCCGGCGTATCGATCAGCACCGTTTCCATATCCAGGTAGATCTTCTGCTGCTGCTTGGTGACGGCCGGCTCGTCGCCCACCTTCGCCACGCGGCGCTTGAGCAGCGCGTTCATCAGGGTCGACTTGCCGACGTTGGGAATTCCCATGATCATCATGCGCAATGGCTTGGTCGGCTCATTGCGGTGCGGCGCCAGCTTGCGCGCCTTGGCGATCACCTTGGCTACGTCGGACGGCTTCTTGGTCGTCATCGCGTAGGCAGTGACGGTCTTGTCCTGCTCGAAATGGCGAATCCAGGCCGCGGTGGCATCGGGATCGGCCAGGTCGATCTTGTTCAGGATCTTCAGGCAAGGGCGCGAGCGGAATTTGCGCAGCTCTTCCACAAGAGGATTGCAGCTGGCCGCAGGCAGGCGCGCGTCAACCACTTCGATGACGACGTCGACGTCGGCCATCTGTTCCGCCGCCTTTTTCTTGGCGGCGTTCATATGCCCGGGGAACCATTGGATAGACATGCTCTTGCCCTAAAAATCGAATAAACAATCCGCTATTTTACATGGCGCCACAGCCTTTTACCCACATACACTTGGGCTCACACGATTGCCCGCTGCCCATCCCGAAGATTTTTGATAATGTGGTAAAGTTTGTAACTATTGTCAATTTGCAACACCAATCCTTCGTGGTTGGGCCGAAAATGCATGAGTAAGTTCATCCAGAGTTTCAGGGAACTCATTAGTACCCCTCAACACAACCGTATTTTGCGCCTGGCTTTCCCGCATAAAGACGGCCCTGCCGCGCAACTGCTGGTAAACCGCCTCGACGCGGACGAGGGCCTGTCGCGGGACTTCGAATTTACTGTCGAACTCCTCTCAGGCAGCGCCACCCTGGAACTCAAACAACTTCAAGGAAAGCTCCTTTGCATCGAATTGGTCAGGGGCGATGGCACTCTGCGCTATTTCACAGGTTACTGCTTTGCATTCCGCCTGAAGCGGACCGACGGAGCGGTGGCATTTTACGAGGCTCAGCTCGGTCCCTGGCTGAAATACCTGAGCCTGCGTAAGAATAGTTACCTCTTCCACAACAAGAACCTGCACGGCCAGACAGAAACCATCCTGGGCAGCTACGGTGCCCTCCCCGACTGGGACTGGCGCGTCGCCGGAATGGATCCGCAAATGACAGACGCCTGCCAGTTTGCCGAAAGCGACCACAATTACCTCAGCCGCCGATGGGAGGCTGCTGGCCTGCTTTACTGGTATGAGCACAGCAGCACCGGGCATAAGCTGATCCTGACGGACGACTCCACGGCTGCCGCCCCCATCGACGGCAGCGGCAGTGCCCCCTTCCAGCGCCACGGCGGCGCCACCGAAGAAGACGGCATAGGCGAATGGTCGCCCACACGCCAGGTTATGCCGGGCAGCGTCCGCTTGTCCCAGTACGATTTCAAGAACCCTTTGCAAAGCCCGCAAATGCAAAGCACTGCTCCCACCTTGAACAAGCAAGGCTCGGTGCTGGATATCGAATCTTACGAATACACCGGCGCTTACGGGTTCAAAGACCAGGACGGCGATGGTCTGGCAACCTTGCGCATGCAAGAGATGGAAGCGCTTGGCAAGCACTTTGACGGTGCTGGTAACAACCGCTTCATGATGCCTGGTCGCGCCTTCCATTTGACCGGCCATTTCGATGACACTGCGGATTTCGGCAACGCCACCTCGAACCAGAACGAGTTCCTGGTTCTTCAGGTTCGCCACATAGCCACCAATAATTACTTGCAAGAGCCTGAGTACGCCGTCGAGTATGCAAATAGCCTGAGCTGCATCCGCAAGATGATTCCATGGCGGCCAGGACGCAGCTTCAACAGCATCGACACCAAAATCTTTGCGCCACAGACAGCGACGGTGGTCGGGCCAAACGGAAACGACAGCATCCACGTCGACGAATTTGGACGGGTCCGCGTGCAATTCCATTGGGACCGGATTGGCCAGCACGACGACCGCAGCTCGGCCTGGATCAGGGTCGTCAATCCATGGGCAGGCAGCCAACTGGGCAGCCCCGCAACGCCAAGGGTCGGCAGCGAAGTCGTCGTGCAGTGGCTGGATGGTTCACCTGACCGCCCCATCATCATGGGAGCCGTCAGCAACCAGGACAATATGCCGGCGTGGAAGCTGCCCGAACAACAAGCGCTGACCGGCATGCGCAGCCGCGAGCTGGCACCGGGCGGCGGCAATCAGGCCGGCGGACGCAGCAACCATCTGATCCTCGATGACACCAACCAGAACATCCAGGCCCAGCTCAAGAGCGATCACCAGCACAGCCAACTCAGCCTCGGCAAGATCACCCGCATCGAAGACAATGCCGGACGCAAAGATACGCGTGGCGAAGGGTTTGAACTCGCCACCGGTGCTTGGGGCGTGATCCGGGCCGGTCTCGGCATGTTGGTTTCGACCGAAGCGCGCGAGCGCGCGCGCGGCACTGTGAAGGACATGGGTGAATCCGCCCGGCGACTGGACGTGGCGAGCGAAAACCATGCCGCGCTGGCTGACCTGGCGCAGCAGGCTGGTGCCCAGGAAGCACAGCAACAAGCCATCGTGGCGGCTGGCATCCAGCAGCAAAACGACGCCATCCGGGGTGGCAGTGGCCCCTTCCCGGAACTGAGCAAGCCCTTGCTGGTGCTGGCCAGCCCCGCTGGCATCGCAACAACAACCGCCCAGTCCACGCATATCGCCAGCGACCAGGATACCGCCTTGACGACCGGCAAAAACTTGTCGCTCGCCAGCGGCGGCAGCCTGTTCGCCAGCGTCAAACAGACTTTCCGCCTCTTCGTCGAGAACTTGGGCATGAAACTGCTAGCCTACAGCGGCGATATCGACATTCAGGCACTGAAGCACAACATCCACATGCTCGCCAAACTCGATATCAGCATGACTGCCAATCGCATCACCATCAGTGCCAAGGAAGAACTGAAAATCATCGGCGGGGGTAGCTACAGCATCTATAAAGCCGGTGGCATTGAGCATGGTACCAATGGGGACTTCGTCGCCCACGCCGCAAAACATAGCCTCGTGGGGCCGCAAAACGCGACACCGCCAACCTTGGTTGACAAGGACCTCAAGCCCACACCAGAGCAATTGCACTACACCATTCGATCGCGCGCCGGCGGGCGGCCTTTCGCCAACGTCCCCTACGAGCTGTACAAGGGCGACGCCAAGGTCGAGGATGGCCTCAGCGACGAGTTCGGCCGCATCGTCATCGATCACGAGCCAGGAACGCCGCAATATAAAGTCAAACTGCCGACCGGCGAAGAGTTCGTGGTGGCCGTCAGAGAGCAATTGGCCCAGGCGGGCGACGCCGCCCATGCGGAACAAACGCTTTCCAATCGCGGTTCACGCGCCCTCGACGGCGAAGCGCAAAGCCGCACCTATGTTTAAACCGGCACCATCTGACAGAGTAATTCAAGCAATTCATGACCGATCCGATCAAACGAACTGAAACCTCGCACATTTGCGAAACAAACCGCACCGCCAATGGTTCAGTGCAATGGTTTGCCGAAAATCGCAACAAAAAAGGCGCGGCAAGCCATCCGATCACGCACAACAATCAACTTAAGTTGTTCATCTGCGGCCAGGAAGGGTTCGCCGACATCGCAGCAGAAATCGCAGCCGCCCAACAGAGCATCGACCTGGTGTGCTGGGGCTTCGACCCCGGCATGGAACTGGTGCGCACGGGGAAAACCTGGCCACGAGGACCTACCTACGGCGACCTGCTAATCGCGGCGGCCAAACGTGGCGTCACAGTTCGTCTGCTAATTTGGCACGACACCATTGGAAGTTGGCTGCAAAAAAACATGCCGGGCTATTCACACGATAATGATCCCTGGACCGATGACCGGGTCGACAGGGAACACTTTAGCGCTGCAAATAGCCTGGCGCGGCGCCAGGCTGCGCAGAAGGACCCCGGCTTCTTCAGCAGACTCAAGCAGGAGAACATTCACTCCGATGCTCGCACCGAATATTGCTGCAGCTGGTACAAGGCGGCGATGCATGGCTTGCTGGGCCTGATTAAAGTTCGGGTCCGTACAGGAGATGCGAGTGCCATCAACTCCGCCCTTGGCATGGAAAGGCTGAAACCCGGCAGGCTGCGCGATGGCGAAGTCGAACGTGCGCTCCTGGTGCACGGCGGCACCCACCACCAGAAACCGATCCTGATCGATTACGCCCACAATGAGGGGGCGAAAGCCGTCGGATACGTTATGGGCCTCAACTCCGTCACCGACTACTGGTGTACCACGGCACACTTGCTGGAAGACTCTCGCCGCGAATGTGGGGGCGAGAAAGAAGCCGAGGAGGCCGTGCAACTTAGCGCTGCCGACGGCACTGCAATAGTTAATCCTGACCAAGGCTTTGCCACGCTAAAGCCCTACCAGGACTACGCATGCCGAGTTGAAGGCGCTGCCTTGCACTGCCTGTACAAGAATTTTGTCACTGCTTGGGATCGCGCCGTCGACGACCGAACGCGCGCAGCGGAACGCGCCTGCACGAGCTGGCAAGATGGCTGCAGTGCCCCGCCCGCCCGCTTGGCGCGCCCGGCAAGGCCCGACGATTCTACCGTCCAGATCGTACGCACCCAACCCGAAGAAAATGATGACATGACGATCAAAGAGGTCTATTTCCAGGCCACCGATATCGCCGCCCTCGGCGGTGGCTATTTGTATATGGAGAACCAGTACTTCCAATATGAAGACTGGTCGCGCCGCCTGCTCGAAAAGCGCAAAAGCGTGGTCGCCGCCTGGAACCGTGCCCGCGCAAAAGCCGGCAAAAGCATGGAAGAAATGCCCCACATGCATGTATTCATCGTCATCCCGGCCCCCGAGCGCGCGCAGATGGTTCCCCGCACCTACGACACCCTTGCCGTACTCGGTCAACAAGATGGCATGACCGGTCAAGGCAAGCTGATCAAAGACGCCAATGAAAACCCAAAACGCCACATCGTAGTCTGAGGTAACCTGACTTTTTCGGACACTCTCGTTTGTTAAACTTAGCAACGGGAGAAGCATTTATGAAATCGAAGACATACACACCGGAGTTCCGGGCAGAGGCGGTCAAACTAGTCCTCGCACAGGGACTGACACTGGAGGAAGCCGCGCAGCGGCTTGACATTCCTAAGGGAACACTGGGGACTTGGGTTAACGCTGCAAAGCGAAGCAATGATACTGGGGCTGCTCCCGGTAGTCGCAGCGTGGCGGAGCTTGAAGCGGAAGTGGCTAGGCTGCGCAAAGAATTGGCCGTTGAACGCATGGAGAAGGAAGTGCTAAAAAAAGCAACGGCGTACTTTGCAAGGGAGTCGCTGCCAGGTACGCGTTCATGAAGTCGGTGCGACTCGACGGATACCCGACGGATTTGCTTTGCAGGGTCTTCAATGTCTCTCGCAGCGGCTTTTACGCATGGCAGGGGCGCAAGCCGTCGCGCCGCGCTCAGGAGGACGCCAAGCTGAAGGTGGCGATTCAGGCCGTGCATCAGCAATCGCGCGAAACCTATGGCACGCTGCGCGTTCATCCTGAACTCCAGGAGCAAGGATTTGAGGCCGGGCGTGATCGCGTCGCCAGGTTGCGGACAGAACTTGGTCTGCGCTGCAGACAAAAGCGCAAGTTCAAGGCCACCACCAATTCCGGGCATGACATGCCGGTCGCGCCGAACTTGTTGAACCAAACGTTCCTGCCGACGCGGCCAAACGAAGCCTGGGTGGCAGACATCACCTACATCGCGACTGAGGAAGGCTGGCTCTATCTGGCCGGCGTGAAGGACGTTTTCACCTGCGAGCTGGTGGGGTATGCGATGGGGCCACGCATGACGCAGGACTTGACGGCGCAAGCCTTGTGGCGGGCTGTGCGCAACAAAAGACCGGCGGCGGGATTGATCCATCATTCTGATCGCGGCAGTCAATACTGCGCCGAGAAATACAGGAAACTGCAGAACCAATTCGGAATGAAGACTTCGATGTCGCGCAAGGGAAACTGCTTCGACAACGCGCCGATGGAGAGCTTCTGGGGCAGCTTGAAAAATGAGCTGGTTCATCATCGTCGCTTTGCATGCAGGTCTGAAGCGCAGGCGGCCATTACGGAGTACATCGAGATCTTCTACAACCGCCAACGGCGTCATTCGCGCCTTGGCTACAAATCGCCGGCACGCTTTGCGGCAGACTTCAACAAGGAAGTGCTGGCAGCTTGAGACGAGAGTGTCCACTATTGACAGTACACCTCAGTCACCCGAGCCGGCGCCCGCGACTTAGGCCCGGCCCCGCCGCCTGAAGTGGTGCAGTACGCGAATACCATCAGCAAGCCTAGTCTGAAAATGTTGGAAGATCAATTCGGCCTAAGGGTGAGCACTGCCATGTTACAAACAAGCGGCGTCGACAAAGGTCATTGGCGCTATCGCGAAATCTACATCCATTCAAAGCTGCTGTTAGTTGACGACAGTTTCTTCACGTTGGGCAGCGCCAACTTAAACCAGCGCAGCATGGCGGTCGACAGCGAGATCAATATCGCGAGCGACGATCCGCGACATGCGACGGAATTGAGGCAGCGCATATTTAAGATGCATAGCGGTGACGTAGTATCAGGAGGGAACGGCACGGCGGAAGAGATTACTTCAGCATTTAAGAAATGGGCCGATTTGATGAAGACAAACAAAATACAGAAGTCAAAGAGGCAAGGCATGACCGGCTTCCTGCTTCCTTTCAGTGACAATCGCAGTTCAACAATTCGTTTTAGTTAGTCATGCTACTACTACAGAACTTTCAACGATTAAGGGCGCTTGCTGCGCTCGCATTCTTATGTTTCACGTTATTCGCTTGCAAAATGACACATGACAGCCGCCCGCGAAGTCAAGAACTTCCACTTTTTAACCCTCACCGCCCAGATTTCACTTGCACGGTCGAGGCTGATAAGTTGCCCCCAATTGATGCGCAAGCCGATGCGTGGTTGAAAAAAGCCATTGAACTCGAAGACCCGTCCATCTACGTAGACGACCGTGATTACAAACAAATCGTTGCGCTGACGAGGCAGGCCGCCGAGCGACATCACTGGAAAGCGATGCTTAATCTGGCCAGCCTTTACCTAGAAAAACGTGATCCCCAATACGGCGCGCAAGATGCAATCAAGCTAGTCGAAGACGCGATGCAGCTCGGAGTACCTGCTGCCTTTGATCGCATGGGTGTTTATTACATGAATGGCACAGGAGTCGACAGTGACGCCACCAAAGCGTATTCATTTTTCCAGCGCGCAGCTGAAATGGGTAACCCACAATCGATGACTTTCCTTGGCGAGAAATTGACGGCAACTTGGGACAGTCCGGCGGATGGATTTTGGGCAAATATCCCTATTGGAAGAAAAATGCTCGAATGCGCCTTTGGACAAGGTTTCGGTCCAGCGGCATACTACTTGGCGTCCGAATACCGCGAAATCGCCCGCAATCCAACTCGAGAGAACAACGAACGTGCGTTGAAGGTTTTACACGAGGGGGTCAAATTGGGTTGTGCAGACTGTGCTAACAAATTGCAGATCGAATTCGGCGAGCCATTTGATCCAGCCAAGATGCTGCCACCACAAATTGACAAGAGTCGCGCGCAACGCTATGGAATTCTTGGTGATGCTTTGAGCTTTAACCCCAACCGTCGGTTCCCCAACCTCGACAAAATTTTGCCACTGCCTCCAGCTAAACTTCCTCCTTGGGACGGCAAGAAAGAATCCTTGCTGAAAGCTGCGATGGGTGTGAATCCACCACCAGTTGCACCACCACCAAGCGCAGCGGCCCAACTCAAAGGCCGACACTTCGTGGCTGCCGAATTCACGCTGCGCAAGTCTGAAGTCAAGGCCCCAGCAGTGCTGGCGCCCGCTCCGGCCTACTGGCAACCTACCGCGCCAGGTCAGGATGCCACGATCCAGGCAGCGCTGGCAGCTATCCCGCCAGGCCTGTACTTGCAGGACGAGCCCTTCGAACGCTTCTATCAGCCAAATGGTGGCGGGCGTTTGATCAGCGACGTGGTATGGGAACGTTGGGACACCATCCGCCACGACCACTCTTCGGTCGCACCACGCGCGGCAAGCGGACTTACGCGTACCGCCCCGCTTCCTCTTGCCCAATCAGCCGCAGCCAAGGATCTTTGTCCTGCCACCGGCACTTGGCAACCGTGGGTGCACCCAGATCACGCTTTGAGTTGCATCGTCAATCAGTCTTGGCGACAGGCATGGCTCACAGCAGGCCAGCCTTTCCCGCAAGCGGACAAAGACTGGCTACTAGACCTGCCAGCAACGGATTTGACGTGGCACCTAATGGATGCTGCCGATGCGCAGGTCAGCTAAATTGACCCACATTGAAATCATCTTGTCGCACCGAATGCATAGCTACCCTCCGGCGGCCTACGCTCATCTGACAAAATATCTCTCCCAATGCCGCTGAACAAGCTATGCAGCGATCACGTCACGTCCCGAGCAATGCGGTCCGGGAAAAGCGTTCTGTTCTCCTCGAAAGGGAAGTATGTCTTTAGTAATCATCACTGTGGGCGACAAAACCAGCCATGACGGCAAAGTCATTAGTGGTTCGCCTGATCACGACATCGCCGGCAAGGCCATTGCACGGCTAGGCGACGCAGTCGATTGTCCGGACCACTACCCGGGCGGCAAGCCACACGGGATCAACAAGATCATCACCGCCCACGAGTCACTGACAGTCGGCGGAATTCCCGTAGCGGTGGAAGGTTGCGAAACTGAGTGCGGATGCAAGCTGATTGGCAGCTCCAACGCCTCGGTCGGCTGATAGCACGATTACTTCAGCAGCACCCTGCCAAACGAGGTATCGGTGCGCTCGCCGCTGGCGCCAGGTGCAATGCCGAAGCGGCAGCCGGCGACGTAGGCAACTGCGTCACGCACCACCTGTGGGGCATAGCGCCCCGGTTCGGGAATGATATTGCGCGGCACACCGTCGGAACCGACCAGGAAGCGTACCTTGACGCCGGCGCGAAGTTCCGCCTGCTGGTCGAAGTTGGCGTAGCCGGCGATGTGGGGCTCCGCCTTGCAGCTCCCCGGGATCAGAACCGGCCGCAATGGCGCCGGGCCTTCCAGCGTCCACGCATACTGCAGCGGGAACACCGTGCCTTCGCGCGCCGCCAGCAGGCCGGGCTTGAAGCGGCAGCGCGCCAGGCCCGCCAGCGCCGCCTGGTCCAGGATGCTCCAGCCGCTGCCCTGCTTCACATGCGCATTGCGCACGGCGCCGTCGGGCCCGACCTGGAACTGCAGCGTGGTGGTGCCTTCGATTTCGTAGCGCACGGCTTCGCGCGGCCACTCGGGCACGGTGCAACTGGCCGGGGTGGCCAGCGACTCATAGGGGAAAGCGCTGGCACCGGCCAGCGCGAGCAGCAGCGACAGCATGTCAGATCTCGGCCAGGGCCTTTACGTGGGCCACCACGCTGCGGCCCAGGGCCGACAGGTTGTAGCCGCCTTCCAGGCAGCTCACGATGCGGCCTTGCGCGTGCTGGCGCGCGACCTCCATCACTTGCTGCGTCATCCAGGCGTAATCGGCTTCCACCAGGCCCATGCCGCCCAGGTCGTCCTCGCGGTGGGCATCGAAGCCGGCGGAGATGAAGATCATCTGCGGCTTGAACGCGTGCAGCGCCGGCAGCCACTTTTCCTGCACCAGCGCGCGCACCGTGTCGCCCTTGGAACCGGCCGGCACCGGCACGTTGACGCGGTTCGGCGTCTCCGGCAGCACTTCGCAATACGGATAGAAGGGATGCTGGAAGAAGCTCACCATCAGCGCGCGCGGCTCGTCGAGCAGCGCTTCTTCGGTGCCGTTGCCGTGATGGACATCGAAATCGACCACCGCCACGCGCTCCAGGCCGCGCACGTCGAGCGCATGCTTGACGGCGATTGCCACATTGTTGAACAGGCAGAAGCCCATCGGCTCGGTCGGCCGCGCGTGGTGGCCCGGCGGGCGCACGGCGCAGAAGGCATTGTCGATTTCGCCGTCAATCACGGCATCGGTGGCCGCAATCGCGGCGCCGGCCGCACGCCGCGCCGAGTTCCAGCTATGCGCGTTGAGCGAAGTGTCGCCATCGATCGGGTAGTAGTCGCCGGCAGCCGGCAGGTGGTCGCGCACGATGGCGATGGCGTTGGCAGTGTGGTTGCGTGCGATGGAAGCTTCCTCGGCCAGCGGGGCTTCGCGGTGTTCCAGCAGGTCGTCGATGTGGGCGTTGATCAACTGGTCGGCAATGGCTTGCAGGCGCGCCGGGCATTCTGGATGCCAATCGCCCATTTCGTGGCGCCGGCAGTCGGGATGGCTGTAAATTGCTGTGCTCATGAATCGCGTTCTCGCATAGAATGCGACTAATCTACCACGCGGCGGCAGGTCCACCAAAACACGTACCAAAACCATGTATACCAAATTACACGCCGTAGCACGCCAGGTTGGCCAGGTCATCGTCGGCAAGGAATTGCAAGTGCGCCAGTCCCTGACCTGCCTGCTGGCCGGCGGCCACCTTTTATTGGAAGACTTGCCGGGCGTCGGCAAGACCACGTTGTCGCACGCCCTGGCGCTGTCGCTGGGCCTGCAGTTCAACCGCATCCAGTTCACCAGCGACCTGCTGCCGGCCGACGTGGCCGGCATTTCGATCTATGAACGCGAGCTGAATGCTTTCAGCTTCCATCCGGGCCCGATCTTCACGCAAGTGCTGCTGGCCGACGAAATCAACCGCGCCACGCCGAAGACCCAGTCCGGCCTGCTGGAGGCGATGGAAGAGCGCCAGGTTTCGGCCGATGGCGTGACCCGCCCCCTGCCCGAACCGTTCTTCGTGATCGCGACGCAGAACCCGACCCACCAGGTCGGCACCTTCCCGCTGCCGGAATCGCAGCTGGACCGCTTCCTGATGTGCATTTCGCTCGGCTACCCCGACGCTGCCGCCGAACGCGCGCTGCTGATGGGCGAAGACCGCCGCCAGATGCTCAAGCACCTGGCGCCGGCCATGACGCCGGCCGAACTCTTTGCAGCACAGCAGTCGCTGCGCCAGATCCATGCCTCGCCGGCCCTGATCGACTACGTCCAGGCGCTGGCGCAGGCTTCGCGCCAGAACGGCTTCTTTGCCGAAGGCCTGAGCCCGCGCGCCGCGCTGGCCCTGCTGCAGGCGGCGCGTGCCTGGGCCGCGCTGGAAGGCCGCGACCACGTCATGCCGGAAGACGTGCAAGCCGTGCTGGTGCCGGTCTGCGCGCACCGCCTGCGCCCGCTCAAGTCTTCGCACGGCACCGCGATGGCCAGCCGCGACCTGGTGCTGCAGCTGCAGAAATCCGTACCTGTTTAAGTCCATGTTTGCTGCAACGCAGAGATGGCTCAGGGGCTGGATCTTCCAGTTGAAGGAAAGGGAACCGGGCGAGGTGCAGTTGGTGATGCGCCGCGTGTTCATCCTGCCGACCAGGCCCGGCCTGGCTTTTATCGGCCTGCTGCTGATCATGCTGATCGGCTCCATCAACTACACCCTTGGCCTGGGCTTCGTGCTGACCTTCTTCACCGGGTCCTGCGCCATCGTCGACATGTACATGACGGCCAAGAACCTGGCCTTCCTGCACTTGTCGCCGGGCCGTGCCCAGCCGGTGTTTGCCGGCGACGAGGCCCAGTTCGAACTGCTGGTGCGTAACGCCACGCCGCGCGACCGCTACGCGATCTGGCTTGGTTTCCAGGAAGACGGCGAACCGCGCCAGTCGATCGATGTCGCGTCGAAAGGCAGCGCGGCTATCGTGCTGTCGCGCCCCACCACGGAACGCGGCTGGCTGGCGGCGCCGCGCGTGCGCCTGTTCACCCGCTTCCCGCTTGGCCTGTTCGGTGCCTGGTCGTACTGGCAACCGGACCTGAAAGTACTGGTCTATCCGCAGCCGGAAGTGGCGCCGCCGCCGCTGCCGACCACCGGCGCTGCACGCGAGGATGGCCACGGCACCGTGGGCCTGGATAATTTCTCCGGCATCCGCAACTACCAGCCGGGCGACCCGATGCGCCACCTGGCCTGGCGCCAGATTGCGCGCCTGCACCCGGCCGATGGGGGCAACCTGGTCAGCAAGCATTTCGAAGGAGGCGCCGTATCCGACTTGCTGCTGGACCTCAACGCGCTGCCGCCGCAGCTCGATATTGAACTACGCTTGTCACGCCTGACCGCCTGGGTGCTGGAAGCGGAGCGGCGCGCCCTGTCCTACGCCCTGACCGTTGGCCACCGCCAGATCGCGCAAGGCCTGGGCGAGGCGCATTGCGCCGACTGCCTGCGCGTTCTCGCCTTATACGGCAAGGAGGGTGCATGATTGCGCGCCTGACCGGCATGGCCAACCGCCTCACACGCGACAAAGCCGACACCCTGTTGCTGCTGCTGGCTGCCGTGATGGTTCTGCTGCCGCACTTCGGTCACCTGCCGCTGTGGACCTCGGCTGCGGTCTGCCTGACCCTGGCCTGGCGCGGCGCCATCACGCTGCGCGGCAGCCGCCTGCCGCCCATGTGGCTGCTGCTGCCGGTCTCGCTGCTGGCCATGGCTGGCGTCTACCTGACCTTCCGCTCCTTGCTGGGGCGCGAACCGGGCGTCACCATGCTGGCCCTGCTGCTGACCTTCAAGCTCCTGGAAATGCATGCACGGCGCGACCTGTTCGTGGTGATCTTCCTTTGCTTCTTCCTGCTGCTGACCAACTTCTTCTACTCGCAATCGATTCTCACGGCGCTGGCGATGATTGCCACGATCATCGTGCTGCTGTCGGCGCAGATTACCTTCCAGTTCACCGGCGCCGTGCCACCGCTGGCCGCACGCCTGAAGCTGGCCGGACGCATTTTTCTCATCGCCGCGCCGCTGGGCATGCTGCTGTTTGTCGGATTCCCGCGCATCCAGGGGCCGTTGTGGGGCTTGCCGGGCGACGCCGCGGGCAAGAGCGGCATGTCGGACACCATGTCGCCCGGCTCGATGAGCAGCCTGGCGCTGTCAGAAGAGGTGGCGTTCCGCGCCAGCTTCAAGGGCGCCGCACCGCCGAAAGCGCTGCTGTACTGGCGCGGCCCGGTGATGAGCAACTACGACGGCCGCACCTGGAACCGCATCGCCCAGGCGCTGCTTCCAAGCGCCCAGTTGCGCCTTTCCAGGCAACTGGCCTGGAAAGGGCCGTCCTATCCCTACGAGGTGACGCTGGAGCCGGGCCGCCATCAGTTCCTGTTCATGCTGGAACTGAGCGAACCGGGCGCCAGGACCAGCGACGGCGATACGTTCTATACCGGCGAGCTGGAACAGCTGGTGCGGGCCAGCAGCGACAAGCGCCTGCGCTACAGTTCCGTGGCACATCCGGATTACCTCGCACAACCCGACCTGGAGCCGCAGGCGCTGAGGCGCTGGCTGCAGCTCCCCAAAGGCTACAACCCGCGCACGCTGCGCTATGCGGCGCAGATCCAGGCCCTGCGCGCCGAACGCGGCGACGAAGCCGCCATTGCTGCCGTGCTGGACATGTTCCGCAAAGGCTTCGAATACACGCTGGAGCCGGGCCGCCTGGGCCGCGATGAAATCGACGAGTTCCTGTTCGATACCCGCAAGGGCTTTTGCGAACACTATTCCAGCGCCTTCGTCTACGTGATGCGGGCGGCCGGCCTGCCGGCCCGGGTGGTGACCGGCTACCAGGGCGGCGAACTCAATCCGGTCGATGGCTACTATACGGTGCGCCAGTCCGATGCGCACGCCTGGAGCGAAGTCTGGCTGGGCCCCCAGCGCGGCTGGATGCGCATCGACCCGACTGCCGCGGTGGCGCCGGAACGCATCCGCACCAGCCTGGCGCAAACCTTGCCGCAAGCAGCACCTTTCGGCTTGCAAGGCCTGGCCGACCTGGCGCGCGACCAGGATTCCTGGCTGGCGCAGATGCGTTTTGGCATCAGCGCGATGAATAATGCTTGGAATCAATGGATCCTCGACTACAATCCAAACAGGCAGCAAGATTTCCTCAGAGAACTAGCCACGGCCTTTGGCGACTGGCGCCTGCTTGCGGCATTGGCCCTGTGCGCCGGGCTGTGGCTGATGATCAAATACCGCCGCAGCGAAAGCGCGCGCGACCCCGTCGATGCTGCTTACCTCGCCTTCTGCCGCCAGCTGGCGCGGCATGGCGTGCACAAGGCGCCGGACGAAGGCCCGCTGGGCCTGGCCCAACGCGTGCGGCAGCTGAACCTGCCCCGCGAGAAAATAGCGGCCATGACAGGATTCCTGGAGCTATACGGCGCGCTCAAATATGGCGCACCGGTGGCGCAAAACGATAACTCGGTCGCACGACTGAATAGTTTGCTGAAGCAATGCCGATGACTTTTCTAAAGAAATTCCCCACCATTACGCTCGCCCTGGCTTGCCTTGGCCTGGCACTGGCGCCAGTGGCCGACGCCGCCATCCACAAGCCGGCCAAGGTCAAGAAAGCGCCAAAGAAGCCAGCCATTGACTACAGCGGCGAATTCGTCAACTTCGGCCAATGGAAGGACGTGCAGCAGTTCATGGGCGACCTGGAACTGAAGCATGGCGTGCCGATCGCCGAATCCGAAAAGCTGTTTCTCGAACTGCGCTATATCGACGCCGCGGTGCAGCTGGTGAAGCCGGCGCCGCCGGGCAAGCCGAAAAACTGGCAAGCCTACAGCAGCCGCTTCATCGAACCCAAGCGCATCAATGCGGGCGTCGAGTTCTGGACTGCCAACCGCGACACACTGGCGCGGGCCGAGGCGCTGTATGGCGTGCCGGCCGAAATCATCGTCGGCATCATCGGCGTGGAAACCATCTACGGCCGCGACATGGGCAAGTTCCGCGTGCTCGACGTACTGGCCACCCTGGCCTTCTCCTACCCGCTGACGCCGAACCGCGAAGCGCGCATGGAATTCTTCCGCGGCGAACTGGAAGCAGCCATTGTTTCGGCGCGCCAGACCGGAATCGACCCGCTATCGCTGACCGGTTCCTACGCCGGCGCGGTTGGCATGCCGCAATTCATGCCGAGCAATATCTACAAGCTGGGTGTGGACTTCGATGGCGACGGCAAGGTCGACCTGCGCAATTCGCCAGCCGACGCGATCGGCAGCGTGGCCAATTTCCTGATTGCTCATGGCTGGAAGCGCGACGACCCGGCGCGGCTGGCCTATCCGGCAACCGTATCGCCCGAACGCGGCTGGGAAAAATACCTGGGCACCGGACTGGAAGCCCAATATAGCGGCGCCGACCTGCTGGCTGCCGGCGTGCACCCGGACGCCGACCTGCCGCCGGGCCTGTACGGCCTGGTCGACCTGCAAAACGGCCCTGAACCGACCGAGTACTGGGTTGGCAGCAATAATTTCTTTTCTATCACCAAGTACAACCGAAGTTATTTCTATGCCATGTCAGTAGTCGAACTTGGGCGCGCCGTAAAGCTTTCAATGAAAGAAACTTTGTAACTGCGTGTAACTTGTGTGAAATACAAGAGTAGAGAATTACCCTAACACAAAAATTCAGGTAGAATTCTCTCAGAATGTTGCGATAGGACAACGCGTTTCGAGAGCAATATACTATTTTTTGTTGCACGCCAGTACTGCTGACCGCACTGTTGTACAATTGTGTATATATTATGAAACTTGTTAAACAGGAATCCGTCGCAGGACGTGGGTCGTTAGCAGGACAACTTTAGAGAAGGAACAGAAGACATGACCAACCAAGTCGGTAACGATATGAACAACGAGTCGGAAGGCGATGATCTGCTGCAGTACAATCCGAACCGTCTGCTCGACACCCTGATCGAAAACCTGCGCCTGAAGAACGATGCGGCCCTGTCGCGCGCTCTGGAAGTGGCGCCGCCTGTGATCTCCAAGATCCGCCACCACCGCTTGCCGGTTGGCGCATCGCTGCTGATCCGCATGCACGAGGTTTCCGACCTGAGCATCCGTGACCTGCGCTACCTGATGGGCGACCGCCGCAATAAGTTCCGCATCAGCGACAAGCAGTTCAAGCCGAAAGAAGGCGCCGGCGGCTCGAAAAACGAGGGCTGATTCCAGCCCTGGTTGACCCTCCCCGCCCGGGGAGGGTGAGCGGCCCTATGCTCAGGCTGGGAACACCCCGGTCGACAGATAGCGGTCGCCACGATCGCAGACGATGAACACGATCGTCGCGTTTTCCACTTGCTGCGAAATGCGCAGCGCAATCTCACAGGCACCCGCTGCCGAAATCCCGCAGAAGATACCCTCTTCAGCAGCCAGCCGGCGCGCCATGCGTTCCGCCGCGGCCTGCGACACGTATTCCACCTGGTCCACGCGCGCCTTGTCGTAAATCTTCGGCAGGTAGGCTTCCGGCCATTTGCGGATGCCCGGGATCGATGAACCTTCTTCAGGCTGGGCGCCGATGATGCGGATGTTCCCGTTCTGTTCCTTCAGGTATTGCGACACGCCCATGATGGTGCCGGTGGTTCCCATGGCGGACACGAAGTGCGTCACGCGGCCTTCGGTATCGCGCCAGATCTCAGGACCGGTGCCTTCGTAGTGGGCACGCGGGTTGTCGCCGTTGGCAAACTGGTCGAGGATGATGCCCTTGCCATCCTTTTGCATCTGCTCGGCCAGGTCGCGCGCGTATTCCATGCCGCCGGTTTTCGGCGTCAGGATGATGTTGGCGCCATAGGCGGCCATGCTCATGCGGCGCTCTTCGCTCAGGTTTTCCGGCATCAGCAAGATCATTTTGTAACCGCTGATGGCAGCAGCCATGGCCAGCGCAATGCCGGTGTTGCCGCTGGTTGCTTCGATCAGGGTATCGCCCGGCTTGATCTGCCCGCGCTCTTCGGCCCGGCGCAGCATCGACATGGCAGCGCGGTCCTTCACCGAGCCGGCCGGGTTGTCGCCTTCCAGCTTGCCGAGGATGATATTGCCGCGTGCGGCCGCTTCCGCGCCGGGGATGCGCACCAGCTGCACCAGCGGCGTGTTGCCGATGGTATCGGCGATTGTTTTGTATGCCATGGTTCCTGCTATGAATTGTTCTGTCAAACGCCCATTCTATCCGCTCCAGCGGCGAGCTGCAGGGACATGAAGACATAGCCCAGGCTCTCGCCGTCGATCCGGAACAAATCGGGAATCTCGCCCGTCTGCACGAAGCCGCAGCGGCGATACAGGGCCCTGGCCGGCTGGTTGCCCGCCAAAACCTCCAGGTCGACCCATTCCAGCCCCTGGCCATGCGCCCAGTTGGCAGCCGCTTCCACCAGCGCCGTACCAAGGCCGCTGCGCCGCGCAGCGCGGTGCACGCCCATGCCCAGCAAGCAGCGGTGGCGTGCCGCCGGCTCGGGGCGCGAACGCAGGTCGATATGGCCCATGATTTCTCCATCGCGCAGCGCGACCCAGACCCGGCGCCAGCCTTGCTGGCCAAAACTGGCCTGCAGGCCGGTACTGAAGCCATTCACCTTTTCCGGCGGGAAGCCGGCGCTGGTGCGCGACATGGGCTGGAACAGGGGAGCGCCATCGCGGCCGTTATCGAGCAGGTGGTCGTTGAGGTAGCGGAAGAAGGCGGCCAATTCTTCTGGATGCAGCGGCCGGATGGTAAAGGTCATGACAAATCATAGCAGGCCGGGGTAATTGAATTAAACTACCCGGATAACACAGGAGCCCTACCCCATGAGCGACACCGAAGTCATATCCATGCCCTCCACGCTGGAGAGCCGCCGGCACCAGGTCAACCCGGTGCTGACCGAGCAGGAAATCAAGCGCCTGCACCGATTCGGCACGGTGCGCCAGTATGCGCGCGGCGTGCGCATCCTCGAAGCGGGCCACACTTGCTTCGGCCTGATCATCGGGCTGAAAGGCACGATCACGATCTGCAAATACGACGGCCTTGGCAATTCCGAATTCCTGACCGAGCATGGTCCCGGCGAATTCACCGCCGAGGTATCGCAGCTGTCCGGCCGCCCTTCCCTGGTCAATGCGACCGCCAAGGACGATGTCGAAGTGCTGGAAGTGTCGCCGGAAAACCTGCGGGCGCTGGTGATCGCGGAAGCGGAACTGGGCGAGCGCATCGTGCGTGCCCTGATCCTGCGCCGCGTCGGCCTGCTGGAAAGGGAAGGCGGCGGCCTGGTGCTGGTTTCCCCGGCCGGCAATGCGGCCCTGTTCCACCTGCGCAGCTTCCTGAGCAGTAACGGCTACCCTTACCGCATCCTCGATCCGAAAGACGACGAGCAGGCGCGCGCGCTGTGCGAGTACTACGAGCCGGGCCCGGACGACTGGCCGCTGGTGGTGTGCCCGGACGGTGTGGTGAAGAAGAACCCGAGCAATGCGGAAGTAGGCTATTGCATCGGCCTGCTGCCGGACATCGATACCGAAAAGCTGTGGGACGTGGTGGTGGTTGGCGCCGGCCCTGCCGGCCTGGCGACTTCCGTCTACGCGGGTTCGGAAGGCTTGTCCGTGCTGGCGCTGGAGCAGCGCGCCTTTGGCGGCCAGGCCGCCGCCAGTGCGCGCATTGAAAACTACCTCGGCTTCCCGACCGGCATATCCGGCGGCGCCCTGGCCGGCCGCGCCTTCGTGCAAGCGCAGAAGTTCGGCGTCGAAGTTGCCATTCCCGCGCCAGCCACCCGCCTGCTGTGCGACAGCTGGCCGCTGCGCGTCGAGATCGCCGGCGGGCAGGTGGTGCGCGCCAAGACCGTGGTGCTGGCCAGCGGCGCGCGCTACAAGCGGCCTGCCCTCGACAATATCGGCGAATTCGAAGGCCGCGGCATCTATTTCTGGGCCTCGCCGATCGAAGGCAAGCTATGCAAGTCGGAAGAAGTGGTGCTGGTGGGCGGCGGCAACTCGGCCGGCCAGGCGGCAGTATTCCTGTCCAGCTTCGCCTCCAAGGTGCATATGGTGATCCGCGGCGACGGCCTGAAGGCCACCATGTCGACCTACCTGATCGATCGCATCAAGGCCACGCCGAATATCGAACTGCACACGCATACCGAGATCGTGGCGCTGGAGGGCAATGACGACGGGCTGTCGCGCGTGACCTTCCGCTGCAAGGACACCGGCGAAGTCGATAGCTGCGACGTATGCCGCCTGTTCCTGTTCATCGGCGCCGACCCGAACACGGCATGGCTGGCAGACTGCGGCGTGGAGGTCGATGCGCAGGGCTTCATCCGCACCGGCTTCGACGCCATCAAGGACCAGTGCCGCGCCAAGATGACGCTGGCCGACGCGCCGCAGCGCGCGCCGCTGGAAACCAGCGTGCCCGGCGTGTTTGCCATCGGCGACGTGCGCTCCGGCTCCACCAAGCGCGTGGCAGCCGGCGTCGGCGAGGGCGCGGCCGTGGTGTCGCAGATCCACGCTTTCCTGGCCAACCTGCCTGTCACATCGTCCTGAAGCGGTGCTGGAAGCGCTGGCTGACCGGCAGCCGCGCTCCATGCCCGCGCAAAGAAAGCCACATGGCGTTGTCGCCGTCGCGCACGGCGGCGGCAATGCGCTTCACGGCCACCACGTAGCTGCGGTGGACCTGCCAAAATCCCTCCCCTTCCAGCGTTTCGGCCAATTCCTTGAGCGGAGTGCGGATGTGCGCCTCCAAGCCCAGCGCCACCACGCGCGTGTACTTGTCCTCCGCCACGAAGTACAGGATGTCGGACAGTGCGATGAAGTGCACCGCCTGCCCCACCGAAGCCTGGATCCATGACGGCGGCTGCACTGGAGCGGCGCTTGCCGCGCGAACGCCGGCGATGCGGCGCAAGTCCGGCGGCGGCAGCAACACACGTTCGCGCAGCCGCTCGACAGTGCGAGCCAGCCGCGCAGCATCGACCGGCTTCAGCAAATAGTCATGCGCCCCCTGCTCGAAGGCGGCCAGTGCGTGTTCGTTGTACGCGGTGACGAATACGACGTGCGTGCGTGAGCCGAAGGTGGCCGCAAGCTGCAGGCCATCCAGCCCCGGCATGCGGATATCAAGGAAAGCCACGTCGGGCGCCAGCTCGCGTGCCAGCCGCAACGCCTCGAAACCATCCGCCGCATCGGGCAGCAGCTGCGCTTCGGGCCACAGTGCAGCCAGCAGTTCGCGCAACTCGGCGTGCAGCAGCGGTTCATCGTCAGCGATCAGGATGCGCGGTTTCATGCAGCGCCCCCGACCGGCAACAACAGTTCCGCCTCGGTGGCGCCATCGCCTGCCTGGCGAAGTTCGAACGCGGCCTGGCCGCCGTATAACGCCTGCAACCTTTCGCGGACATTGCGCAGTCCAACTCCGCTGCCCAGCAGCTGCGCGCCTTGTTCGCGCTGCAAACCAGCTCCATCGTCGCGCACGATGATGCCCAACCGGCCATCGCCCCGCAGTCCAGCTGCCACGCTCACGCAAACGGCGCCCGGTTTCGGCTCCACTCCGTGCTGCACCGCGTTCTCCACCAATGACATCAGCATCATCGGCGGCACCGGCAGCTCGCCCAGCCCTTGCGGGCAATCGATGCTGGTGGCCAGGCGCGAGCCGAAACGGATCTCCATCAGCGCCAGGTAATGGCCCGCCAGTTCGCACTCCCGGGCCAGCGTCGACGACGATGTCCGCATGTCGGGCAAGGCCGTGCGCAAATAGGCGATCAGGTGGTCCAGCATGTCCACCGCACGTTCCGGCGCATGGCGCGCCAGGTAGCGCGTATTGGCCAGCGTGTTGTAAAGGAAATGCGGCTCGACCTGCGCCTGGAGGGACCTCAACTCCGCCTGCAAGGCTGCGCGCTGCAACTCCGAAATTTCCAGGGCACGCGCCTGGCGATGGGCATACATGAGCGGGACCGTCAGCACGATGGTTCCGAAAGCCAGCGCACTCCCCAGCATTTGCAAGGGCGACAGCGCCAGTAGCAGGAAGTAGCTTGTCCCCTTGGCGTAAGCCTGCATCGCTACCATGGCAGCGATTAGTTGCAATAGTGGCTGGGCTGCCCAGCACCAGGTCCAGCCAGCCTTTGACGGCAGCAGCCATCGCAGCGCCAGCGCACCGGCCAGCACGATCGCTGCATCGAGCAAGAGCGCGCCGAACAAGGCAAGCCGGTCGTAAGAGCCAGCAAACACGGCGCAGCCGGCCACCAGCAAAAATATGCAGGCGCTGGAAGCGCCTTCCCGCAGGCTCACGGATAAGAGGGCGCGCAAGGCGGCCTTGGGTCCGTTCTGCATATTACAAGCTTGGATTGGTGTGCTGGGCACGCCAGTA
The DNA here is from genome assembly GCF_049913255.1 of Pseudoduganella sp. R-43. Classification (NCBI taxonomy): domain Bacteria; kingdom Pseudomonadati; phylum Pseudomonadota; class Betaproteobacteria; order Burkholderiales; family Oxalobacteraceae; genus Pseudoduganella; species Pseudoduganella sp. R-43. The sequence continues at coordinate 2,212,429 of NZ_CP183988.1, read as the reverse complement.
TTCGCGCGGCGGCATTTTATCGACCGGCACGCTCTTGTCCACCACTTCCATTTTGAGGTCATCGATCCACACCGTGCCGCCGCCGACGCCATTCACGCCAAATAAGACAACGTCCGCGTTTTCAGCGACATCAAGCGTCACACTGCGCAACTGCCAATCAGCACTACCCTTGATTGGCTTATCCTGGCTATTGTAGAAACCATCCGTCTCGCCATTTTCCAGGTCCACCCGCATCCACAGGCCACTCCAGGCACCGATGCTGTCGGCACGCACCTGCGCAGATAAACGCACGCGCTTGCCGCGGTACTTGTCGGCAGCGATGGTCTGCATCAGCGTTGCCCATGCTTTGCGATCATCTGTTTTCGCGCGCAGGAACTTCGCAAAGCTGCCCCGGCGGTAGCCATTGGGGTCGGCGCCTATTTCGTACAGGTCCGGGTTTTCACCGGCGAGGTACCAGCTCTTGTCTAGGCTTGCGGTGGGCTGGGCTAATGCAAGCAAAGAAACAGAGGCGACTGCGGCGAGGAATACAACGTGGGGTTTCATGGGGCGTTAGTTTCTCATGGCATGACGACATTGTCATGTCCATAACTGTGCCCCATGCCGCTGGCGCCAGGGGAAGCATGCGATGAACGCCTCCCCGTCCCGATAAATGGCGCTGCCTGCGGATTAACGCGGCGAGTCCTGGCTTATTTGCGCGCAGTCTCCTTGCGTGGCGCCGCGCCTTCGCGCGATTTGCCGTTGACCATCAGGCCAGCTTCCGACAGCTTGATGGCGTTTTTCTCGCCGATGCCTTTGACGCGCTGTTCCAGGTCGGCCCAATCCTTGAACTCCCCTTTTGCGCGTTCTGCCATGATGGCCTTGGACTTGGCCGGGCCAATGCCCTTGACGCTATCCAGTGCGGCCTGGTCGGCCTTGTTGACGTCAACCTGGGCGAATGCCATGCCCATGCAAGCGACCAGCGTAGCGACGGCGAGCAGCAGTTTCCTGATCATGATTGCCTCCATAAAGTGGACACGAGAAGACCTCGTTTCGCCACAACGCAGCCCGCGCCGCCCGGCTGACACGGGCCGCGCGCGGTTTGAGGCAGATCAATCAACGCACAACTAATTCCACACGACGGTTCTTTGCCCGCCCTTCATCACTGGCGTTGCTGGCCACCGGCGCCATGTTGGCAACGCCGCGCGGCATCATGCGACTGGCCTGAATGCCGTACTTGCCTGCCAGCGCATCGGCCACGGCCTGGGCGCGCTTCTGCGACAACGTCATGTTGGCTTCGAACTCGCCCTGGTCGTCGGTATGGCCGACGATGAAGACTTTCATCTTGGGCTGCGCCTGCAGGGCCTTGGCCATCTGCTCCAGTTGTTCGCTCGATTGCTCGCGGATCACGGCTTTGTTGGTGTCGAAGGTCACGCCATACAGCGCCACCTTGCCGTCGCGCTGCAAGCCTTCCTGGATGGCCCGGGTGTCAACGGTGACCTTGCCGCCCTCCATCACGGTCGGTTCGACGATCTGCACGAACTGGCGCACGCGCTGGAAGTCGGTGTACTCGGACAGTGCGACCATGACATAGGTGTTTCCACCGGGCCCCGGTTTGGCAGCGCTCACCAGATGGAAGCCCGGCTGGTTGGCGCTATTAAAGGTGCTGCTGATATACGCGTCGAACGATTTCCAGTTCACTTCACGCGGAAGCTCCTGGACCAGGTTCTGCACTTTGGCCTTTTCGCACTGGTCGGTCTCGCAGGCGTACAGGACCTTGAAGCCGGCGGCAGTCAGCGCCTGCTGGTAGTTGCGATGGATTTCCAGCGGACTGCGGCCTTTCGGGCCCCAGTAATAACGGTTGGCAGTCTTGCCTTCCACCTTTTTCAGTACCGGCTTGCCGGCTTCGGTATCGACGACCTTAGCCTGGCCCAGGTTTTCGCCGCCGACCATGTAGAGCATCGAACCTTGATAGCGGTGCACGAGCGGATGGTCGCTGCCGCCCGCGATGTCTTTATTGAAGTTCGGCTGCGCGTTCGCTTGCAGCGACACGGCAGCCAGCAGGGAAAGGATGATCGGGCGCATGGCAATTCGGGAAGAGTGAGCGGATTGCCAATATAACAAAGATCCCTCCCCTCCCGCGCCGGTAATCTCACGCGGCAATTACCATAAAAGTCGGGGTCAGGTCTGGCAATCCGCCACAAAAGGCACATTCGTGCCTTTTGTGGCGGATTGCCAGACCTGACCCCGACTTTTATGCGAATAGCTCGTCGCGGGTGACGGTGGCGGTGCCGAGCTTGCCGACGACGATGCCGCCGGCGCGGTTGGCGGTCTCGACGGCTTCTTGCCAGCCGGCGCCGGAGCCGAGCATGGCGGCCATGGTGGCGATCACGGTGTCGCCTGCGCCGGAGACGTCGAACACTTCGCGGGCGCTGGCATGCACGTTGAAGATGCCTTCGTCGGTGAACAGGGTCATGCCCTCTTCCGATCGGGTCAGCAGCAACGCGTCCAGCGACAATTCTGCGCGCAGGTTCTGTGCCTTGGTGACCAGCTGTTCTTCGCTGTTCCACGAGCCGACGATGCGCTTCAGTTCCGATTTGTTCGGGGTCAGTACGGTGGCGCCTTTGTATGGCGAGAAGTCGTCGCCTTTCGGGTCGACCATGACGATCTTGCCGGCTGCGCGTGCGGTGGCGATCATTTCCGCCACGTCGACCAGCCCGCCCTTGTTGTAGTCGGACAGCACGATCACGTCGTATTCCGGCAGCAGGGTCTTGAACTGCACCAGCTTGTTGCGCAAGACGGCGTCGCTTGGCGGCTCTTCGAAGTCGATGCGCACCATCTGCTGCTGGCGGCCGATCACACGCAGCTTGATGATGGTGGAGATGGCGTTGTCGTGCTTCAGGTAGCTGTGGATGCCGCCGCTTTGCAGCAGCAGCTCCACTTCCGATCCTGCTTCGTCGGCGCCGACGATGCCCAGCAGGCCGGCGTGTGCGCCCAAGGCTGCGGCATTGCGTGCGACGTTGGCGGCGCCGCCCAGGCGGGCTTCGCGGCGTTCGATGCGCACCACGGGTACCGGGGCTTCCGGCGAAATGCGGCTGACGTCGCCGAACCAGTAGCGGTCCAGCATGACGTCGCCTGCGACCAGGATGCGTACTTTGTCGAGTGCGAGCGCTTTTTTAGTGGTCATTTTTGAAAACCGGTAAACCGGTGTCTGACCCGCAGGGTCAGGCACCTATTAATTCATCACGTTGAGTTCTTCGGTGCGGCGCGGCGGGTAGGAATCCCAGCGGCTGCATCCCGGGCAGTGCCAGTAGAACTGGCGGGCTTTGAAGCCGCAGTGGCTGCACTGGTAGCGGGCCAGCTTTTGCGTGTAGCCGTGCACCAGGTTCTTGACCATTGACAGCTCGGACAGCACGGAGGCCGGCGCGTCCATCATGCGCGCTTCCAGCAGCTTGTCGAGGCCGAGCAGGGTCGGCGTGCGGCGCAGTTCGTCGAGCACCACTTGCTTGGCGGCGTCCACGCCTTCCAGTTCGATGACGGCCTTGAACACTACTTCCAGCAGGTCGATCGAGGATGCTTGTTCCAGGTAGGACTTCAGCAGGCTGACACCTTCCTGCGGGCGGCCCACCTTGCGGTAGCCGTCCATCAGGCGCGTTGCGACCAGCGCGGTATGCGGCACGGATTGCTGCTCGACGCGGCGCCAGGTGACCAGCGCGGCTTCGGTGTCGCCTTTCGCCAGCTGCGCGTCGCCGCACAGGATGGTGGCGCGCACGCTGCTGCGGTCGGCCTGCAGGGCTTGTTCCAGCAGGCTTTCCGCTTCTTCGGGCTTCATGTGCACCAGTGCGTCCTGCGCCAGTTCACAGTAGAACTGCGATATTTCCTTCTGGCGCGAGCCGGCACCGGACTCCTGCAGCGCAAGCGCGGCTTCGATGGCGCGCTTCCATTCCTTTTCGCGCTGGTAGATTTCCAGCAGCGCCTTGCGGCCTTGCACGGCGTAGGAAGTGTCCAGCAGGCGGGTATAGGTTTCTTCGGCGCGGTCCAGCAGGCCGGCTTTCAGGTAATCCTGGCCCAGCTCATATTCGGCATGGGCGCGCTGCTCGGCCGGCAGGTCTGGGCGCGACAGCAGGTTCTGGTGCACGCGGATAGCGCGCTCCGTTTCGCCGCGGCGGCGGAACAGGTTGCCCAGTGCGAAGTGCATGTCGGCGGTTTCGGGATCGAGCTTGACGATCTCGATGAAGGAATCGATGGCCTTGTCCGGCTGGTCGTTCAACAGATGGTTCAGGCCTCGGAAATAACCGCGCGGCAGCGTGCGCGATTCGGATACCACGGCGCGGATATCGACGCGTGCGGCGATCCAGCCAAGGGCAAACATGGCTGGGATGCCCAGCAGCCACCAGAGTTCAAAATCCATATTTATCTTAGCGCTGGGGGTTGATGCTGTCCGGCAGCGGGCGCTCGTTTACTTGCATGGCCGCGGTCTGCAGGGATTGGATGGTGGATTTCTGCTTGTTCGATTCGCGGCGCTGGCGGAACAAGGTAGGAGTCAGCGCAAGGATGCACAGGGCGGCGCCGGCCACGAAGAAGGCCAGCAGCATCAGCACCAGTGGGCCGCGCAGCTCGTAATTCAGGAACAGGTGCAGGTCGACTTCCTGCGTGTTTTTTAACGCAAAACCAAAGAACAGGACAAACAGGACAACGCCGAAGGCGGTGGAAATAAATTTCATTCTTGGTTCCTATCTTTAAAACCGGTAAACCAGGGTCTGACCCGCAGGGTCAGACCCTGTCTGCTCGACGGCCGTTGGTGTTGGTTCTGAGCTTTTGACTTTCGAAAAAGATCAAAGGCCTCGAAACCAAACCCGCGGCTTCGAAACCTGGTTTACCGGTTCTAACAACAAAAAAAGGGGCAGGCAAATGCCCGCCCCTTCATTCTACTGTGCCAGAGACTCAGTCCTCAATGATCGGTTGCCCGACCATCGCATCGACCCGCTCGCGCAGCTGCTTGCCCGGCTTGAAGTGCGGCACCCGTTTTTCAGGGACCATCACCTTGTCGCCGGACTTGGGATTGCGCCCAATGCGTGGCGGCCGCGAATTCAGGGCAAAGCTGCCAAAACCACGGATCTCGATGCGCTGGCCGTCGGCCAAAGCGTTGGTCATCGCATCGAGGATGGTCTTGACGGCATACTCCGCATCTTTGGCCACCAGCTGGGAGTACCGCTCAGCCAGTCGGTTGATCAATTCGGACTTAGTCATCTAAGTGCTCGGTAGATTAGTTCTTGTTGTCGAACTTGGCTTTCAGCAGCGCGCCCAGGCTGGTGGTGCCGGATGCGGCGCTGGAATCAGCAGCCATCTTCGACATCACTTCAGCGGTTTCTGCGTTGTCCTTAGCTTTGATCGACAGCTGGATCGAACGTGCCTTGCGATCGATGTTGATCACCAGGGCTTCCACGGAATCACCAACCTTCAGGTGGGTGCCGGCATCTTCCACGCGGTCGCGGGAGATTTCGGAAGCGCGCAGGTAGCCTTCAACTTCTTCGGACAGGGCGATCACGGCGCCTTTTGGCTCAACCGACTTAACGGTACCGGTCACCAGGGAGCCCTTGTCGTTCATGGCTGCGAAGTTGTTGAATGGATCGCCTTCCAGTTGCTTGACGCCCAGGGAAACGCGCTCACGCTCAACGTCGATTGCCAGAACCACGGCTTCCAGTTCGTCACCTTTCTTGAACTTGCGTACGGCTTCTTCGCCGGACTCGGTCCAGGACAGGTCGGACAGGTGCACCAGGCCGTCGATGTTGCCTGGCAGGCCGATGAACACGCCGAAGTCGGTGATCGACTTGATGGCGCCCTTGACCTTATCGCCCTTCTTGTGGGTCATGCCGAAGTCGTCCCAAGGGTTTGCCTTGCACTGCTTCATGCCCAGGGAGATACGACGACGCTCTTCGTCGATTTCCAGGACCATGACTTCAACTTCGTCGCCCAGTTGAACGACTTTGTTAGGAGCCACGTTCTTGTTGGTCCAGTCCATTTCGGACACGTGAACCAGGCCTTCGATGCCTTGTTCAACTTCAACGAACGCACCGTAGTCGGTCAGGTTGGTGACTTTACCGAACAGGCGGGTGCCTTGTGGGTAACGACGGGACAGACCGGTCCAAGGATCGTCGCCCAGTTGCTTCACGCCCAGGGACACACGGTTCTTCTCTTGATCGTACTTCAGGACCTTGGCGGTGATCTCTTGACCAACGGTCAGGACTTCCGAAGGGTGACGCACGCGGCGCCATGCCAGGTCGGTGATGTGCAGCAGGCCGTCGATGCCGCCCAGGTCAACGAACGCACCGTAGTCGGTGATGTTCTTGACGACGCCGGTCACCACGGTGCCTTCTTTCAGGGTTTCCATCAGTTTCTGACGCTCTTCGCCCATCGAAGCTTCGATGACGGCGCGGCGGGACAGAACCACGTTGTTACGTTTGCGGTCCAGTTTGATAACCTTGAACTCGAGGGTCTTGCCTTCGAATGGGGTGGTGTCCTTGACTGGACGGGTGTCTACCAGCGAACCTGGCAGGAAAGCGCGGATGCCGTTGGTCAGAACGGTCAGGCCGCCCTTGACTTTGCCATTGACGGTACCAACGACGATTTCGCCGGATTCCATTGCTTTTTCCAGTGCCAGCCACGATGCCAGGCGCTTGGCCTTGTCACGGGACAGGATGGTATCGCCGAAACCATTTTCCAGCGATTCGATGGCCACGGAAACGAAGTCGCCTACTTTGACTTCCAGTTCGCCTTGGTCATTCTTGAATTCTTCAACAGGAATGAAAGCTTCCGATTTCAGGCCTGCGTTAACGATCACAAAGTTGTGGTCCAGACGCACGACTTCAGCGGAGATCACTTCGCCAGAGCGCATGTCTTGACGCGACAGGGACTCTTCGAAGAGGGCTGCAAAACTTTCCATTATTTATTTCCAGGTTAGCCAGTAAGGCCCGCACTATGCGGCTTCAACTGGGTTGAGGGTTGAACAAAAACAGCTATTTATTTATGGGCGGCAGCCCACCATTTCAACACCTGCTCGGTCGCTTCATCAGCGTTCATGGCAGACGTATCGAGGAGGTACGCACCCTCTGCCGGCGCCAGCGGTGCAATGGCCCGGTTCATATCCCGGTCGTCGCGCGCTTTCAAATCCATCAGCAGGTCTTGCATACTAGCAGAAATTCCCTTTCCGATCAATTGCTTATAGCGACGATCGGCGCGCGCTTCGACGGAGGCGGTCAAAAACACCTTCAGGGGGGCGTGCGGGAAGATGACCGAGCCCATGTCGCGGCCGTCGGCCACCAGGCCTGGGGTCTTGCGGAAACTCAGCTGCAGGCCGTACAGGGCTTGGCGCACGGCGGGCAAAGCAGCGATTTTCGATGCAGTATTGCCAACTTCCTCGGCGCGGATGGCATCGGTGACGTTTTCCTGCGACAGGTAGATGGCGTCGCCAGCGAAATGGATGTTCAGGTGCTCGGCCAGCTTGGCCAGGGCGTGCTCGTCGTTCAGGTTGGTTTCGCGGCGCAGGGCCTGCAGGGCGGTCAGGCGGTACAGGGCGCCGGAATCGAGGAGGTGGAAGCCAAGCTTATCCGCGACCTTGTGGGCCACGGTGCCCTTGCCGCTAGCGGTCGGGCCGTCGATGGTGATGACTGGGATGTTCGATGTTAGCATAAATTTAATCATTAAAACCGGTAAACCGTTGTCTGACCCACAGGGTCAGACACCTATGACGCGGCAGCCGCAGGCCGAGTGTCAGACCCTGCGGGTCTGACACTGGTTTACCGGTTTTCCAGGTCTTGGCTAAAAGTTAAACGCTACCACGCTTAGCGATAGACGCAAACGCGGTGAAGTACTCAGGGAACGTCTTCGCGACGCATTTTGGATCATTGATGCGAACCTTGGCGCCCTGGCGGATGAACCCATCCAGGGAAGCCAGCGAGAAGCACATCGCCATGCGGTGGTCGTCATAGGTATCAATGGCAGCCGGCAGCAGTGTAGCCGGCGGCGTCACGGACAGCCAGTCGACCCCCTCCTCCACCGTTGCGCCCAGCTTGCGCAGCTCGGTCGCCATGGCCGACAGCCGGTCGGTCTCCTTCACGCGCCACGAAGCGATATTGCGCAAGGTGGTCGTGCCCTCGGCATACAGCGCCGCCACGGCAATGGTCATCGCCGCATCCGGAATGTGGTTGAAGTCCATGTCGACCGCCTTCAGCGGGCCAGGCGCGCTGGCTTCAATCCAGTTATCGCCCATGACAATGGTCGCGCCCATCTGCTCCAGCGCCTGCGCAAAGCGCACGTCGCCCTGGATCGAATCGCGGCCCACGCCCTGCACCCGCACCGGGCCGCGGCCAATCGCGCCGGCAGCCAGGAAGTAGGAGGCGCTGGAGGCATCGCCTTCCACATGGATGGTGCCCGGGCTCTTGTAGGTCTGGCTGGCCGGAGTAGTGAACGACGACCAGCCATCCTGCTCGACCACACCGCCAAAGCGGCGGATCAGGTTCAGGGTGATCTCAATGTAAGGCTTGGAAATCAGTTCGCCTTCCACTTCGATGGTCACCGCATGCTCGCGCGCCATCAGCGGCGCCACCATCAGCAGCGCGGTCAGGAACTGGCTCGACACATCGCCGCGCACCTTCAAGCGCTGCGATTTGAACTCGCCAGTGCGGATGTGCAGCGGCGGGTAGCCCTTGTTCATCGTGTATTCGATATCGGCGCCGGCGGCGTTCAGCGCGTCGACCAGGTCGCCGATCGGGCGCTCGTGCATGCGGGGCACGCCGTGCACCTTGTAGTCGCCGCCGATCACGGCCAGCGCAGCGGTCAGCGGGCGGATCGCGGTGCCGGCGTTGCCCATGAACAGGTCGGCAGTGCGCAGCGGCCAGCTGCCTTTCACGCCCTGCACCACGTGCACTGTGCTTTCGCCTTCGCGATGCTCGGTCCATTCCACGCCCAGCGAGCGCAGGGCGGCCAGCATCACGGCAGTGTCGTCGGAGGCTAGCAAGTCGATCACGCGGGTTTCGCCTTCGGCCAGCGCGGCCAGCAGCAGGATGCGGTTGGAGATGGATTTCGAACCTGGCAGGCGCACCGTGCCCTCGGCGCGGGCGACCGGCAGCAGGTCGAGGTAATGCGGATAATCAGTCATGCGTGTTCCTTATTCTGCCGCCGCGTCTTTCGGCTGCGGCGGCTCAGCCGCCTCGATGGTCTCGATCCATTGCCGGCGCGCGCGCTGGGCGTTGGCGTAGGTCGCTTCAAGGGCGGCGGCGTCGCCAGCGGCAAGGCTGGCGCGCAAACGGGTTAATTGTGCCAGATATGCATCCAGCTCAGTCAGGAGTGCGGCCTGGTTGGCGAGGCTGATGTCGCGCCACATTTCAGGCGAGCTGCCGGCGATGCGGGTGAAGTCGCGGAATCCGCTGGCAGCATATTGGAACAGCAAATCCGAGTGGGGCTTGCGTTCGATGTCGTCTACCAGCGCGTAGGCCAGCAGGTGGGGAAGATGGCTGACGGCGGCGAACACTTTGTCGTGCTCTTCCGGGGTCAGGGTGTGGATGACGGCGCCGCAGGCTTTCCAGGCTTGCGCCACGCGCTCGATGGCGGCGGGGGCGTTCTCGGCCAGGGGCGTGAGGACGGTTTTTTTGCCTTTGTACAGGTCGACGATGGCGGCGTCGGGGCCGTTGGTTTCGCGGCCGGCGATGGGGTGGCCGGGGACGAATTGATTGACCTTGTCGCCCATCACGGCGCGGGCGGCGGCAACGACGTCGGATTTGGTGCTGCCGGCGTCGGTGACGATGGTGGTGGCGTCCAGGTGCGGCAGGATCGATGACAGGATGCGGGCTGTTTGCGCGACTGGCGCGGCGAGCAGGATCAGGTCGGCGCCTTTTATTGCGTCTTCAAACCTGTAAAGCGGTGTCTGACCCGCAGGGTCAGACACCGGTATGCGGCCGTCGCGTATCGGTGCCTGACCCTGCGGGTCAGGCACCGGGTTACCGGTCTGGGCGGCCGAGTCGATGATGCCCAACTCAAGCGCCCGCGCCAGGAATGCCTCCGAGCGATCAACGCCAACAATATGCCGAGCAGCGCCAGCCTGCTTCAGCCCTCGCGCAAACGAGCCGCCGATCAGGCCAACGCCAAAGATGACGACCTTGTTAAGCACGATCCTCCGCCAGCGCCTTGCGCAGCGCAGAAATCAGCACCGCATTCTCTTGCGGCAGGCCGATGGAAATACGCAGCCACTGCGGCAAGCCGTAATTGCCCACCGGGCGCACGATCACACCCTGCTTCAGCAGCGCCAGGTTGATGCGCGCGCCAGCCGCGTCATCGTTACCCACGCGCACCAGCACGAAGTTACCGTACGACGGCACGAACTCAAGCCCCATATCCTTGAACGCCTCCACGAACTGCTCGTAGCCCGCGGCATTGTTGGCAGCCGACTTGTCCAGGAATTCCTTGTCGTTCAGCGCCGCAATCGCCGCAGCCTGCGCCAGCGAGTTGACATTGAACGGTTGGCGAATGCGATTCATCAGGTCGGTCACTTCGGGCTGCGCCAGCGCAAAGCCCACGCGCAGGCCCGCCAGGCCATAGGCCTTGGAGAAGGTACGCGACACCAGCAGGTTCGGGTACTTCTTGACCCAGGCAGCCGACTCGTACTGGTCTTCCTTCTTCAGGAATTCGTTGTAAGCTTCGTCCAGCACCACGACAACGTGCGCCGGAACCTTCTGCAGGAAAGCTTCGATCTCGGCGCCGGAGACGAAAGTGCCGGTCGGGTTGTTCGGGTTGGCAATGAACACCAGCTTGGTGTCCGCCTCAATCGCGGCAGCCATCGCATCCAGGTCGTGGCCATGGTCCTTGGCCGGCACCACGATATGGCGCGCGCCAATGCCCTGGGTCGCCAATGCGTACACGGCGAACGAGTACTGCGAGTACACGACGGACTGGCCGCGCTCAACGAAAGCGTGTGCAGCGATTTCCAGGATATCGTTGGAGCCGTTGCCCAGCGTGATCCAATCCATCGGCACATCGTAGCGCTTGGACAGCGCCATCTTCAGGTCGAAGGCGTTGGCATCCGGGTAGCGGCCCAGTTCCGCGGCGGCAGCGGCCATGGCCTTCTGCGCCGATTCCGGCACGCCGAACGGGTTTTCGTTCGATGCCAGCTTGACGATGGATTCTTCTTTCAGGCCAAATTCGCGCGCCACCTCGGAGATAGGCTTGCCCGCTTGGTAAGGAGCGATTGCACGAACGTATTCAGGGCCGTAAGTCTTGGACATGTTTCTAATCTCTTTTAAAGGTCAGGTGAGGCTGGTCGGGTAAGAGCCCAGCACTTTGAAGAAGGCAGCATTGTCCTTGAGTTCAGCCAATGCCTTTGTCACGGACGGGTCTTGTACGTGCCCTTCTACGTCTACATAAAAATAGTATTCCCAGGTGCCGATGCGGGCCGGGCGCGACTCGAAGCGCGTCATCGACACGCCATGCTTGGCCAACGGAGCCAGCAACTGGTACACGGCGCCGGCCTTGTTCGGCACCGCCAGCACCATCGAAGTGTGGTCGCGGCCGGACGGGTTGGTCTGCAGGCTGCCGATCACCACGAAGCGGGTGCGGTTGTGCGGGTCGTCCTGGATGTGGGCATTGACCACGCCCAGTCCATATTGCGCGCCGGCGTGTTCGCTGGCGATGGCAGCGATGGTCGGGTCGTCGCCCGCCATGCGTGCCGCTTCAGCATTCGAGGCCACGGCGCGGCGCTCGATGTGCGGATAATTCTGGTTCAACCAGACCTGGCATTGGGCCAAGGCCTGCGAATGGGCGCAGATCACCTGCACGCCTTCCATGGTGCCGGTCTTGGTCATCAGGCTGTGATGGACCGCAATGGCGATCTCGCCGGAGATCAGGCAAGGCGTCGCCAGCATCAGGTCCAGGGTGCGGTTCACCGCTCCTTCGGAGGAATTCTCGACCGGCACCACGCCGAAATCGGCGGTACCGGCTTCCGTCGCGCGGAACACTTCGTCGATGGAGGCGCAAGGGATGCCATCCACTGCTGTGCCGAACTGGGCGTACACCGCTTGTTCGCTGAAGGTGCCGGCCGGGCCGAGATAGGCCACGGTCACGCGGCGCTCCAGGGCGCGGCATGCCGACATGATTTCGCGGAAGATGGTCTGCACTTCGCGTGCACCCAGGGGGCCAGGGTTGCGGTCGGCCACGCCGCGCAGCACCTGGGCTTCGCGCTCGGGACGGAACACGGGCGCGTTGGTTTCGGCTTTTACGTGGCCGACTTCCTGCGCGACTTTGGCGCGGTCGTTCAGCAGCGCCAGGATTTGCGCGTCGATCGAATCGATCTTTTCGCGGAGGGGTTTCAGTTTGTCTGTCATTAGTTTGCGTTCACTTTTGTGCTGGCTTAAACCGGTAACCCGGTGCCTGACCCGCAGGGTCAGGCACCTCCGGCCTGCGGCGGGCGCGTATCGGTGTCTGACCCCGTGGGTCAGACACCGGTTTGCCGGTTTTAACGGCCAGCAAATTCGTTCAAATAATCGACCAGCGCTTGCACGCCCTCGATCGGCATCGCGTTATAGATCGATGCCCGCATACCACCGACGGACTTGTGGCCCTTCAGCTGCAACAGCCCGCGCGCCTTCGCACCGGCCAGGAATGCTTCATTTTTCGATTCGTCGCGCAGGTAGAACGGGATGTTCATGCGCGAGCGGTATCCTTTTGCGACGCGATTCTGGTAGAAGTCGTCGGCGTCGAGCGCGTTGTACAGCAGCTCGGCTTTCTCAATATTACGCTTTTCCATGGCGGCCACGCCGCCCTGCTTCTTCAGCCACTGGAACACCAGGCCGGCAATATAAATGCCGTAGGTCGGTGGCGTGTTGTACATCGATTCATTATCCGCCACGTTCTTGAAGTCGAAGGCGGATGGGCAGAATGGCAGCGCCTTGCCGATCAAGTCATCGCGCACGATAACCACGGTCACGCCGGCCGGACCGATATTCTTTTGCGCGCCGCCGAAAATCACGCCGTACTTGCTGACGTCCACCGGACGCGACAGGATGTGGGACGACATGTCGGCCACGATATCGGTATCGCCCTGCGCGGTCGGCACAAAGTTGAATTCAACGCCGTCGATGGTCTCGTTGGTGCAGATGTGCAGGTAGGACGCGCCCGGCGTGAGCTTCCAGTCCTTCTGGTCCGGCACGCGGTCGAAGCCGGTAGCCTGCGACGAGGCAGCCACATTGACGCGGGCATAGCGCGCCGCTTCCTTGATCGACTTGCTGGACCAGGAGCCGGTCTGCACGAAATCGATAGTGCTGTCGGCGCCGCCGCACAGGTTCATCGGCAGCACGGCATTCTGCGACAGGCCGCCGCCCTGCATGAACAGGATCTTGTAATTGTCCGGCACGGCCAGCAGCTCGCGCAGGTCACGCTCGGCCGCTCTATAGATCGAAATGAATTCCGGACCGCGGTGGCTCATCTCCATGACGGACATCCCACTACCCTGCCAGTCAAGCATTTCAGCGGCCGCCTGTTGCAGCACTTCCTTAGGCAGCACGGCCGGGCCGGCGGAGAAATTGTAGATGTTCGTCACTTCGATACTCCTCACTTCGTTTGTTCGACAATGCGCTTGGCGCGCTCCTGCACCAGCTTTTGTGCAGCCTGTGCGCTTTCGCCCATCAGGACAGGCATGACTTCCAGCGATTTCTTGCCGGCCGGGCTGCGGTAGAAAGCCGTCAATGCCTTCACTTCATCTTGCGTGAAATGACGCGTGTACAGCGGCACCACCTGGTTGTACAGCTCGTCGACCAGTTTCGGATCGTTCAGGTCCTTTTGCAGCGCGATGGTAATGGCCGGCATGCGGCGCTCCACAGTCGCCAGTTCCGCCTTGCGCTGCTCCTCGCTGAGTTTGGGATTATTGCGCGCCATCGTTTCCGCACGCATGCGCAGGATCTGCGGAAGCGTCTTCGCCAGGTTTTGCAGCGAAATAGCCATGTTGGCGCGGGCGCCAGTCGTTTCCATCAGCTCACGGACCGATGCTTCGCTTGCCGGGGCGGCATGGACTGAGGCGGCGAAAGCGAATACTGCAGCTGCAAAGGCGATCTTCTTCATGCTTGCTCCCTTATTTATAACGGAACTGCTCCATTGCCTTCTGAATGCGCGGCATGGTCACGCGCTGGCCAATCGCCATCGATTCTGCCATCACTTGCGGCATCAACTGCATGCTCTTCATGCCGACCGGCGTGCGGTAGTAAGCCGCGATCTGTTTCAGTTCGTCGGCAGTGAAATGGCGCGAGTACAGCGCGATCATTTCGGCTTCCATATCCGCCATCAGGCCCGGGTCCGTGAAAACGCTGTTCAGTATTTCAGTCATTTTCGGCAATTGCGCCTGCAGCTGCTGCAGCTTTTCCTTGCGCTGCGCCTCGGTCAGGGTGGTGTCGGCCTGGATCGTGGCTTCGATCTGCTGGCGCATGATGCCTGGCAGGGTCTTCGACATCTGCTCCATCGATGCCTTCCACATGGTGCGGTAGTTCATTGCGTCCAGCAGTTCGCGCACTGCGGCGGCATTGGCCGGCGCCGGGTCGGCAGCCAATGCGCCCTGGACCAGGGCGAGGGAAGCGATCAAGGCTACGACGATGTTCTTCATTGCTTATCCGTTTTTCGAATTTGGTAGTTGAAAAAACTAACGGGCCCGGCCTGATCACTCAGACGGGGCCCGTTGCGGGTCGGCCTTATTCGGCCGCGTCGCCGTTTTCGGCTTCTGCTTCAGGCTCGTCGGCGTCTGCCTCGACGATCCGCTGCAAGCCCGAGAGCTTGGTGCCATCCTCCACCGCAATCAGGGTCACGCCCTGGGTCGCGCGGCCCATCTCGCGGATCTCCGATACCCGGGTGCGGATCAGCACACCGCCGGTCGTGATCAGCATGATCTCGTCGGTTGCCTGCACCAGGGTGGCCGCCACCACCTTGCCGTTACGCTCGGAGGTCTGGATCGCGATCATGCCCTTGGTGCCGCGGCCGTGGCGGGTGTACTCGGTGATCGGGGTACGCTTGCCGAAGCCGTTCTCGGTTGCGGTCAGCACCGACTGCTGCTCGTTCTCTGCCACCAGCAGCGCGATCACGTTCTGGCCTTCTTCCAGGTTCATGCCGCGCACACCGCGCGCGGTACGGCCCATCGGACGCACGTCGTTTTCGTCGAAGCGCACTGCCTTGCCGGCGTCGGAGAACAGCATCACATCGTGCTTGCCGTCGGTCAGCGCAGCACCGATCAGGAAGTCGCCTTCGTCCAGGTCGACCGCGATGATGCCGGCCTTGCGTGGATTGGAGAAGTCCTTCAGCGGGGTCTTCTTCACGGTACCCAGGCTGGTCGACATGAAGACGTAGTGGTCTTCCGGGAAGGTGCGGTTTTCGCCGGACAGCGGCAGCACCACGGTGATCTTCTCGTTGTCCTGCAACGGGAACATGTTCACGATCGGCTTGCCGCGCGAAGTGCGCGAGCCTTGCGGCACTTCCCACACCTTCAGCCAGTACATGCGGCCGCGGTTGGAGAAGCACAGGATGTAGTCATGGGTGTTGGCGATGAACAGCTGGTCGATCCAGTCTTCATCCTTGGTTGCCGCTGCCTGCTTACCGCGGCCGCCGCGTTTCTGGGCGCGGTATTCGGACAGCGGCTGGGCCTTCATATAGCCCATGTGCGACAGGGTCACCACCATGTCCTGCGGCGTGATCAGGTCTTCGGTTTCCAGATCGGTCGCGTTGTTCTCGATGTTCGAGCGGCGAGGATCTTTCTCGCCGAACTCCAGCTTGGAGGCGTTCAGTTCGTCGGTGATGATGGCGGTCACGCGCGAAGGCTTGGACAGGATGTCCAGCAGGTCGGCGATCAGGGCCATGACGTCCTTGTACTCGTTGACGATCTTGTCCTGTTCCAGGCCGGTCAGGCGCTGCAGGCGCATCTGCAGGATTTCGCCTGCCTGTTCGTCGGACAGCTTGTACAGGCCGTCGGACTGCAGGCCGTAGTGCTTCGGCAGGTGCTCCGGACGGAAGGCTTCGATACCACCCTGGCCTTCTTCGCCGGTACGCTTCAGCATTTCGCGCACGATGGACGAATCCCAGCCGCGCGCCATCAGTTCCTGTTTCGCGATCGGCGGCGTCGGCGCCGCCTTGATGATGGCGATGAAATCGTCGATGTTGGCCAGTGCAACCGCCAGGCCTTCCAGCACGTGGCCGCGTTCGCGCGCCTTGCGCAATTCGAATACGGTACGGCGGGTCACCACCTCGCGGCGGTGCGACAGGAAGGTGGCCAGCAGGTCCTTCAGGTTCATCAGCTTCGGCTGGCCGTCCACCAGGGCGACCATGTTCATGCCGAAGGTATCCTGCAACTGGGTCTGCTTGTACAGGTTGTTCAGCACCACTTCCGGCACTTCACCGCGTTTCAGCTCGATCACCACGCGCATGCCCGACTTGTCGGACTCGTCGCGGATGTCGGAAATGCCTTCCAGCTTCTTGTCGCGCACGTTTTCGGCGATGCGCTCCAGCAGGGACTTCTTGTTGACCTGGTATGGCAGCTCGTCCACGATGATCGCGGTGCGGCCGCCTTCCTTGCCGTATTCCTCGAAGTGGGTCTTGGCGCGCATGACCACGCGGCCACGGCCGGTGCGGTAACCATCGCGCACGCCGGATACGCCGTAGATCGTGCCGCCGGTCGGGAAGTCCGGCGCCGGGATGATCTCGATCAGTTCATCGATCGAGCAATCCGGGTTGGACAGCACGTGCAGCGCGCCGTTGATCACTTCCGTCAGGTTGTGCGGCGGGATATTGGTCGCCATACCCACTGCAATACCGGAGGAACCGTTGATCAGCAGGTTAGGAATCTTGGTCGGCAGGACGGTAGGCTCTTTCTCCTTGCCGTCGTAGTTCGGCGCGAAATCGACGGTTTCCTTGTCGATGTCGGCCAGCAGTTCCTGCGAAATCTTGTCCAGGCGGCACTCGGTATAACGCATCGCCGCGGCGTTGTCGCCGTCGATGGAACCGAAGTTACCCTGGCCGTCGACCAGCATGTAGCGCAGCGAGAAATCCTGCGCCATGCGCACCAGCGTGTCGTAAATCGACGCGTCGCCGTGCGGGTGGTACTTACCCATGACTTCACCCACGACGCGGGCGCATTTCACGTAAGGACGGTTCCACACGTTGTTCAGTTCGTGCATCCCGAACAGGACGCGGCGGTGTACTGGCTTCAGACCGTCACGAGCGTCCGGCAGAGCTCGGCCAACGATCACGCTCATGGCGTAATCGAGGTAGCTCTTGCGCATCTCTTCTTCGAGGGAAATTGGGATTGTTTCTTTTGCGAATTGATCCATTGGCGGGTCGATCTATAGTGTCCAGGCGTACAAGCCTGCGATTTTAGCATGGCGCCAAGGCGGCCGGATGAAAGTCATCTGGTTGACACAAATGCACCTTATTATGACCGCTGCGTTGCAACAAAACAACATTTTGGTCAGATACGCGAAACTGCCCTTTTCTCCCAGTTTTGATGCGGTTTTGCAAAATATGGCAAAATGGTCGAGAAACTAATGAAAAAGCTAGTTTTATTTGCGTGACACCCCGTTTAAGGAAAAGACCAATATGAAGAAAATCCTCGCCACCGTGTTTGCTGCGTCTTCCGTTCTGGCCGGCCCTGTGCTAGCACAAGACAAGCCAACCGCTCCTCCGTTCGCACCAGTAACCCAGGACATCAAGGCCGCGACGCCAAAGAGCGCCTATGTGCAGGATGCCCGCGGCGTCATCGCCCGCAATCCGTTCGGCCTGTGCTGGCGCACCGGCTACTGGACCCCGGCCGATGCCGTGCCAGGTTGCGACCTGCCGCTCTGCACCCCACCGGAAGAGCTGAAGGATGGCAAGTGCGTGCTGCCACCACCGCCACCAGCACCAGAGCAGCCGCCAGTCGCCGTACCGCCAGTCGCAACCCCGGCAGCCCCGACCGCAGTACCGACCGCTGAGAAAGTTTCCTTCGCAGCCGACGCCTTCTTCGACTACGACAAGGCCGTGCTGAAGCCAGAAGCGAAAGAAAAGCTGGACGAACTGGCTGGCAAGCTGGACGGCATCAACCTGGAAGTGATCATCGGCGTCGGCCACACCGACTCCATGGGCACCGACCAGTACAACGACAAGCTGTCGCTGCGCCGCGCAGAAGCCGTCAAGGCATACCTGCTGAGCAAGGGCGTTGAAGCCAACCGCGTGTACACCGAAGGCAAGGGCGAGAAGCAGCCAATCGCGGACAACACGACCGCCGAAGGCCGCGCCAAGAACCGCCGCGTGGAAATCGAGGTTGTTGGCACCAAGAAGTAATTCCCGGCGCTAAAGCGCTATTGCAGCCCCGCCCTGAGCGGGGCTTTTTTTTTTGAACCGGTGAATCTGGGTCTGACCCTTGGGTCAGACCCAGATTCACCGGTTTTGTGCTTGGGCACCGGAAGAATCTAAAGTATCATCCGCCCTATGAACGCCGACCCATTAGAACTGCAAAAATTCAGCGAACTGGCCCATCACTGGTGGGACCCCACGTCCGAATTCAAACCCCTGCACGAGATCAATCCGCTGCGCCTGGAATGGATCAACGCCCGCGCCCCGCTGGCCGGGAAAAACGTGATCGACATCGGTTGCGGCGGAGGCATCCTGTCCGAGTCCATGGCCCGCAAAGGCGCCAAGGTCACCGGCATCGACCTGTCCGAAAAAGCCCTCAAAGTAGCCGACCTGCACAGCCTGGAATCCGGCGTACCGGTACGCTACAAGCTGATCGCCGCCGAAGAAATGGCAGCCCAGGAAGCAGGCCAGTACGACGTGGTCACCTGCATGGAAATGCTCGAGCACGTGCCGGACCCGGGCGCCATCGTGCGCGCAGCAGCCGCCCTGGTAAAGCCGGGCGGCCACGTCTTCTTCTCCACGCTGAACCGCAACCCCAAGGCCTACCTGTTCGCGGTGATTGGCGCAGAATACCTGCTGCGCATGCTCCCCAAGGGCACGCACGATTATGAAAAGTTCATTACTCCAGCCGAACTGTCGCAATATGTGCGCACTGCTGGACTGCAAGTAGATGCCTTGAAGGGCATGGGCTACAATCCGCTCACCAAGGTCTACTCCCTGAACAACGACACCAGCGTTAATTACCTGGTGGCCTGCACCCGCCCCGCATAAAGCCAGGCGGCCTGCGCGCCGCCTGCTTCGAAAGCCCCTTCCCTACCATGAGCCTGTTCCCAGCCCCGCGCGCCATCTTGTTTGACCTGGATGGCACCCTGGCCGACACCGCGCCCGACCTGGCCGCCGCAATCAACCTGCTGCGCACCGTGCGCGGACTGGAGCCGACGCCGTACGAGGTGCTGCGCCCACAGGCATCGCACGGCGCCCGCGGCATGATCGGCGTATCCTTCGGCCTCAAGCCGCAGGACGAAGGCTTTGAAGAACTGCGCGACGGCTTCTTCACCAATTACGAAGCGGCGATGGCAGTGCACAGCACCCTGTTCGACGGCATTCACGAAATGCTGGCCGGGATTGCCGAAGCCGGGCTGCGCTGGGGCATCGTCACCAACAAGCCAGCCCGCTTCACCGACCCGCTGGTGCCGCAAATCGGCCTGGAACTGGCAAGCTGCGTGGTCTCCGGCGACACGACTCCCCACGCAAAGCCGCACCCCGCCCCATTGCTGGAAGCCGCTTCCCGCCTTGGCCTGGCGCCGGAAGAATGCTGGTACGTCGGCGACGACCTGCGCGACATCCAGGCCGGCCATGCCGCCGGAATGCGCACCGTCGCCTGCCAGTGGGGCTATTGCGGCGCGGTCGAACCCGCAGCCTGGGGCGCCGACCACCTGCTGGCCTCACCGGCCGACTTGCTGGACCTGATTCGCGCAACCGTACCATCCCCGACACCGTTGGCAGCCTAGAAACTACGTTATCACTTGCCCAACGGCAATAAATTTCTATACTATAGTCAGTAGCGATTACAGAAAAAGGCAACTGGAGATTTTATGGACGGGGACGACAACATCGAGACGGCGCTCCCACCGCGCAGCAGCGCGCCGCAGGTCTGGGATGCCTCCGTTGCCGAGAGCCGCTTCTACTGGTACGACCTGCTGGTCAACGACCCGCTCGAGCCCGACTTCCGCGCCCCGATCGGCCGCTACCAGCGCCGCATGCAGTTCGCGCTCGACGCGACCATGGAAAAGCAGCTGCTGTTCTTCGTCGTCTCCCGCCCGCGCCTGCGCTTCGACATCAAGAAAGGCACGAGCTGGGGCTTCTTCGGCCTGAAACTGACCGTGCCCCTGCTGGCCGGCACCGACAACCGCAAGGAATCGCTCACGATCGAGCTGGAAGTGCCGTTTGAAGCGACCTTCAAGAAGCCGATCGTCACCTTGCACGACAAATACATCACGCTGAACTGGGGCGCGCTGACGGAATGCTATTCCGCGCACGACCTGCTGCAGAAATTCCCGAACGACCTGAAGTACGAAAGCACGGTGGAATACGTCGGCATCACGCGCGATCCGCAATCGCGCCTGGCCAAGGGCCGCCTGCCGTCCGTCAACCGCATCGTGGAAGAAAATGACGGCGCGCGCGACACCTTCCTGCTGATCAAGCGCATGGATGTGAAAGTGGAAACCGCAACCCAGGACCCGCTCGGCGAAGCCACCACCCGCTCGCACGTCGAAGTCATGGAAGGCGCGCTGATCCGCTACTTCGAAGGCGAAAAACCTGCCCACCACGGTACTATCGAAAGCAACAACCGGCGCAACCGCGTGGAGCAGTTGGTCGAGACTTACCAGCTGCAGAGCCTGACCGTCGACCTCGGCTTCAAGGAAGCCGACAGCTTCCACGACCTGAAGTCCGCCAACGTGCCAGTCTCGCGCCGCCACCTGGTCGAATTCACCTTCGGCCCCGGCGGCGAGATCCACGCCAATCGCCTGCCCGAGGATGCCCGCCCGCTGGTTTCGCTCGAAGAGTGACGCGGCGGAAAAGATTCATGTAAAATAGAGCTTCCTTCTGTGGGGACGACCTGGTTTCGACGTGGGTTGCAAAGCAGAACAGGGCATACCGAGGGCTGGTCACCTCGTAAATACATCCAGAAACAAACTAACTGCAAACGATAACTCGTACGCACTGGCAGCTTAATCGCTGACCTGCCCGACAACACCTCGCCCTTCGGGTGTGGCCGCAAGGCCGTGTTGGGTCATTTAGAAGGGATCGAGCTACGAGGGTTCACTTCGAGTAGCTCTAAATCTAAGGTGAATCGCTTGTCCGGAACGTGCACATCCGTGCCGTACAGGTTAAATTAAATGATAGTGCTAAGTATGTAGAACTGTCTGTAGAGTGCTTGCGGACGCGGGTTCGATTCCCGCCGTCTCCACCAACCGAACAAAAACTGGGGCTCCAAGCCAAGCTTGGAGCCCCAGTTTTTTGGCGCACACCAATTCTAGCGGTATGTCGTTTTCGCTCATAGAATTGCTTGACTTGCCGTTTTCCTTCGCATTTTCCAGCTCATCTAGACGGATTTGTCGTTTTCCCTCGCATTTTCAGGGTGATTTGTCGTTTTCCCTCGCAGAATTCCGCTTACAGTCCGCATGCCTCAACTGCATAAGCGCTCAGATTCGCACGACCTTCCAGCGTCAGGTTCTTCGCGAAGAAGCAGGCATAGGGGCGGTTGGTCGCTTGGTCAACGTAGAGATACCCGGTCGGCACGTTGTACGCGATGTCGAATTTCGAAGCCGGCTGGGTTGGTGAGAGCGCCTTGAATGCCAAGTGCAGTTTCAAGCCGAAGTTCGGATGATGGAAGTCGAAGCATCCCTCCGGATAAGCACAGCTGCCGTTCTGCGCAGGTAGATGAAGGGGCACGACTGTCTGCAGCGACTGGTCAGTCGGCATGCGCTCATATCGCATCGCGATGGGTGGGTCGTCGGTGGAGATTTCGTTGATCGCACTACCCGGCTGGTGGAAGTTTGCGTAGAGCTCATCGAATGCCGGCCAACTGTCCGGGTGGATAAAGGTCTCCTTGACCTGGTCTTTCTCGTAGCTCGTTTGCGCCTGCACCGCATACACGGCCCTGACACGCGAAGACTTGGTCTGGTACGGGAACGGGCTCTGGTCATCGGCCAGGTTCTTCGACAACGCGTTCATCAGCCCAAGCGTGCCGCGTGATTGGCCGACGATGAAAATATTCATGCCATCAATGCCGAGCATGCCGGAGCGGTGCCGCGCCCATTGCACCGCGCGTGCGATGTCCGTATTGGGGATATCGAGATTGGGCGGCTGGCCATACCTCTGGCTCGCAACCGGGTGGCGGAATTCGACCGACATGAACGCGAAGCCCAGCGCCAGCGCGGGCGTCACCAGCTTGGCATAAAGGTCGCCCTGCTGCGGCAAGTTATCGGTCATGCCGTTCGGGTGCGCCCAGATGATCAAGGGCAGCCTTTGCGATGCAGGCAGTGAAGCAGGTCGATAGAAGTCGAAGCGCTGGTCCAGCGTAACGTCGTAAGCACCGGCTGGCGACTTCTCCTCCCACGCTGTGCCCTCGGCATAGCAGATGTCCCTGGCTACTGTGGCCTGGGTTCCCTGTGTTTGGGTGTAGCTGGAAAGTTCGGCTTCTGTGCTGATCTTGCGGCATGGTTCTGCGGCTGCGAAGCCTGCGGAGGCCATCAGCAGCAGGCCGCTGAACACGCGCAGGAATGATCGGAAACGTGGCTGGATATCTTGTCGCATTCTTTGCTCCGGTATTGGTGTTTGAATGGTGGACAGCCGCGTTACATTATCATTAAAACAATTCAATGTTCGCATCGGAGGCGAGATGGAAAAGTTTGAGAGGCTGTTTTCTTATGGGACGCTGCAACAGGAAGACGTTCAGCTTGCGACGTTTGGGCGCAAGCTTGAAGGCATGGCAGACAAGTTGAACGGGTATAAGCTCGGGCTGCAGGAGATCGATGATCCTGCCGTGGTTGCGACGAGCGGCAAGACGCACCATCCGATCATTTCGCGCAGTCGCAGCGAGGAGGATGCTGTCACGGGTTCGGTACTCCTTGTCACACCTGAGGAGCTACGACAAGCGGACTCGTACGAGGTGGCAGCGTATCGTCGGCACAGCGTCACGCTGGCATCCGGAACTGTTGCGTGGGCTTACGTCGACGCCCGCGACTTAGGCTGAAGCCACCAGCCATTGAGCAAGCTCAATCGAACCGATTGACTCACGCGTATCCTGGGTCTACTGCAGACCAGGGATACCACAATGGCACTCGACGGTCCGATGAAATGGCTCATCTTCGAAGGGCTGCTCCCAATTTTCGGCGCTGGCGTCCTTTATAGCCTATGGGGCCTGTTGATCGCCATAGCGAGAGGGTCTTGGAAACCGGCATTTGCTTGGCGTGAAGCGGTTGATCCGCTAGGTTGGCTTTACGGTGCATTAATCATTGCAATTCAGGCTTCTATCAGAAGTGCGGTCGGAAGGGCCGAACGTTCACTCCTAACATGGGGGTGTATGATTGGTGCAGGATTTTGTCTAATGCTATTGCTGGCTGCAATGAATCAACGCGGGCAAGCTTCAGGCTGGCAACCTCGACTGCCGCTCAAGGTCTTCGCAAGCCTCTTGGTCATTGGAGTACTATCTTTAGGCTATTTCGCACAAGAGGGAGCTTAAACATGACCGAGAACGATACTGAAAATCGGCAATACATCCTGATGAAGCTACGTGACCGATTCGCGACGAATCGCTCCAATGTCAGCATTTCGGAGAACGAGGCAAAGCTCCTTGAAGAAGCAATCATTTGCATGGAGGAGAGAGAAGCGAAAACGGTCCACAACTCTCCTTCGCCGCAACGCAAGCCATTCTTTTTGTCGATAGCGACCATACTTGCCGCTGCTGGCTCTTTTGGGTTACCTGTCATCGCATTTTGGCAAACGTCGGCCACACCTGCACTCATCGCAAGCGCCATAGGCCTGCTGGTCGGCATCGCCGCAGTCAAACTTGATCCGGGCTACAAAGGCTATTGGCTGCACGATGTGGACTGACGCACAGACCACACCAACTCGCGCACAGTAGCCTAAGCGCTTGGTCGAGGAGGCAGCGTGGAAAAACGAAGTCACCAGGAACGACGCAACGACAGCGGCACTGCCGAACGTTTTGACATGGCAGTGCGCACAGCCCTGGCTTTCGACCAGGGTGCAGCATATACCTACCTTGCCCTGTGCGGCGTGGAGCACATGCTGATCCGCTCCTTCGCCGAGCGCTTCCCGACGCAAGTTCGCTCGGTCGCATCCCTGCCCTGGCACTCCAGCGACCGCCGCGGCGATTCAATGCAGCGTGCGTTTTAGCGCGCGCCGCCCTTTTAGCAAGGCCCGGCGCGTGTCATAGGTGGTTTGCAGGTTGAGCCAGAACTCCGGCGTGGTGTCGAAATAGCTGGCCAGTTGCTGGGCGGTGGCGGGCGAAATGCTGCGCTCCTGCCGCACGATGCCAGTCAGGTAGCCGGGTTCCAGGTGCAGCACGCCTGCCAGCGTGCTCGCGGTCAGCCCCATTGGGTCCATGAATTCTTCCAGCAAGACTTCGCCCGGATGGATCGGGCGCATAGTGGTTTCCATAGTCGCCTCCTTCCATAAGATTCTACTCTGCCCAGCCTGCCGCTGTACTGTTGGCTTAGAATAGTAGCAGTATGAAATGCATAGCTTTCATTGCGGCTGCTCTCCTCGCATTCGCTGCCAACACCGTGCATGCCGCCTGCGGCACGATCCGTTACGCCTACCCCGACCAGCACCGCCCCCCATATTGGCTGGGCAATGGCCCCACCGTGCCCGATCCGCCCGGCGCCAACGTTGATTGGATCCGCGAGTTTGCCGCCAGCGGTGGCTGTGCGATCGAGCTGGTGCGACTGCCGGTGATGCGCTTGCGCAGCTCGCTCATCAGCGGCGCCGTGGACTTCGTGCCGGTCGACATCACCGCCGACGGTCAGCCGGGCATCGTGATCCCGCGCGATGCACAGGGCAAGCCAGACACCAAGCGCGCCACCACCCTGGTCGTGGCCGCCTTCGTGCGCGCCAAAGATGGCTATCCGCGCGACCTCGACCCGATGGAAATGGTGCGCGGCAAACGGGTGGGCGTGATGTTTGGCTCGTCCTATGCGGTGCGGCTGGAGAAGGCCGGCGCCGTCATCGACCAGGGCGCCCCCACTGTCCCGAGCAATTTTGAAAAGCTCCAGCTTGGCCGCATCGATGCCTTTGTGGTGCCGATGCTCACCGCGACGGACCTCGACAAGTATGTGGCCGACCGCTACAAGGGCCAACTGGTCCGGTTGG
Source organism: Pseudoduganella sp. R-43 (assembly GCF_049913255.1). Taxonomy (NCBI): domain Bacteria; kingdom Pseudomonadati; phylum Pseudomonadota; class Betaproteobacteria; order Burkholderiales; family Oxalobacteraceae; genus Pseudoduganella; species Pseudoduganella sp. R-43. The sequence goes on along the minus strand of NZ_CP183988.1, from coordinate 2,187,151 downwards.
AGAAACCCGTGCTCAAATCCTTTAACTGGATCGCAACCAATACCGCCTATTACGAGGCCCACCGCCACGACGTCGATACGCTCTGGAACTGGATGGGCACCGAGGGCAACAAACGCTTCAACCTGCTGCTCCGCAAGTACACCGAGAACTAGGAGATTCCTCCCCGCAGGCCTACAATGAACTTTGGCCCTAGCTACAAGGAGGCAATCATGTCCACACTCAACAAGGGACGCAGCCTGGCGCAGCAAACCCACGATGGCACCAGCAGCATTGCGACCATGGGCGACGGCTGCACTGGCCGCCGCAACCTGTCGCAATCCCAGCAAGGCAACCAGCAATCGGCCGACACGGCCGGCCGTACCGACGACCTGCTATCCGGCTGTGTCGATGAGGACGAACGCGAGCACGGTTTCCAGACCGGTCCGCAATATCGGCAAGGCGACGCGCGGCAAACCGGCCCCGATACCGTCCGCCGCAGCGAACGCTAATTCTTAATCCAGTACAAGATTTACTGTTGAACAAATTTCCTGGGTGGCGCATAATTGAGAATGATAACAATTCTCATTACGTAGCCACTTAGGAAATAGCATGTCGTTGAACAAGTCCCCGCTGGCGCTTGCCATTGCGCTGGCGTTGCCGCATTTCGCCGTATTCGCCGAAGAAGCCACCCTCCCCTCCGTCACCGTCACCGCCGGCCGCGAAGCTGCCTACAACCCGGGCACGGCCACCAGCGCCACCAAGATCGACGCGCCGCTGCGCGACATTCCGCAAACTGTGAACGTGGTGCCGCAGGAACTGCTGCGCGACAAAGGCGTGAGCTCGATGGAGGATGCTATGAAGGGTATCCCGGGCGTCGGCCTGTCGCACGGCGACGGCCAGCGCGACCAGGTGACCATCCGCGGCTTCACAGCGATCGCCGACCAGTTCATCGATGGCATGCGCGACGACGCGCTGTATTTCCGCGACCTGTCCAATGTCGAACAGATCGAAGTGATCAAGGGCCCGGCCTCGGTGCTGTATGGCCGCGGTTCGTCGGGTGGCATGATCAACCGCATCACCAAGAAGCCTGGCATTGACCGCACGGAAGCCAGCGTGACCTTCGGCAGCTGGAGCAAGAAGCGCGGCGAGTTCGACGTGGCGCGCAACCTGAAGGACAGCGGCGTGGCCTTCCGCGTCACCGGCGCCAAGGAAGATTCGGACAGCTACCGCGACCAGCAATTCCTCAAGCGCGAGGCGCTGTCGCCTTCCCTGCTGTGGAAGTTGAGCGCCGATACCTCGCTGCTGGTGCAGGGCGAATACCTGTCCGACCGCCGCCTGACCGACTTCGGCATCCCATCCTACAAAGGCCTGCCCGTCGACGTGGATCCAGGCACCTATTACGGCGCCGCCAATGCGCGCGACACGGACTTCAGCCAGGCGCGCGTGAAATCGCTGACCGTGGTGCTGGATCACCGCCTCAACGCCAACTGGTCGCTGCGCAATGCCTTCCGCCGCTACGATTACTCGCTGAACCGCAACAACACCCTGGTGGGCAGCGTCAATGAGGCAGCGCAAACCGCTTCCCTCACCCACGGCAACGTGCGCCGCGAGGAAGACGGCTATTTCAACCAGACCGAGTTGACCCAGCGCGCGGAATTCTTCGGCATGCAGCACCAGCTCCTGTACGGCATTGAAATCGGCAAGCAGGACAAGGACCAGGTCAACCGTTCCAAGACCAATGTAGCCACGGTCAACCTGTTCAAGCCGGTGCTGCCGGTGCTGCAACTGGAAGCCAACGTGGCTCCAGGCACCGACAACCTGGGCATCATGAAGAACAAGAGCGTCTACGTGCAGGACCTGGCGACGCTGACGCCGCAGTGGAAACTGCTGGCAGGCGTGCGCTACGACGATTTCAGCCAGGAGACGCGCGAGCGCCGCGTCGGCCAGAAGAACCTGGAACGCACCGACCGCGCATGGAGCCCGCGCGCCGGCCTGGTGTACCAGCCAAGCGGCACGGTCTCCTACTACGCTTCGTTCAGCAAGTCCTTCCAGCCTTCGGGTGAAACCTTTGCGCTGGCCGCCAGCAACGCAGCCATCGAACCGGAAGAAACCACCAACAAGGAAGTGGGCGCCAAGATCGACCTGTTCGATGGCCAGGCGACTGTTGGCGCATCGCTGTTCCGCCTGCAGCGCACCGGCATCAAGGCCACCGATCCAATCACCAACGTCGTCATGCCGGTCGGCACCCAGCGTACCGACGGCCTTGAGCTGACCTTCACCGGTGAACTGGGCCAGGGCTGGCAAGTGGCTTCCGGCCTGGCGCTGCTGGATGCGGAAATCATCAAGTCCATCGCCCGCGACGACGGCCAGAACGTACAAGGCAAGCAGCCAACGCTGACGCCCAAGCGCAGCGCCAACCTGTGGCTGAACAAGGCACTGGGCGGCGGCTGGTTCACCGGCGCCGGCGTGAACTACCAGGGCGACCGCTTTGCCAACCCGGGCAACACAACCACCCTGCCCGGCTACACCGTGGTCGATGCCATGGTGGCTTACCGCACCGCGTCGTACGACGTGCAGCTGAACGTGAACAACCTGTTCGACCGCGAGTACATCGTTTCCGGCCACGGGTCAAGCAAGCTGCTTAACCTGCCGGGCGCGCCGCGCAATTTCCGCGTAACGGCCCGCTACCGCTTCTGATCCATCTGAGGCACAATCGGGACATTACTTTGCGAAAGGAATGTCCCGATGATTTACGAGCTGGCGGAATTTGAGATCAAGGATGGCCAGGGTGCCGAGTTTGAAGCAGCGGTGCAGAAGGCCGTGCCGCTGTTCCAGCGCGCCAAAGGCTGCAAGTCGATGCGGCTGGAGCGCGTGATCGAGCGCGCCAACACCTATATGCTGGTCATCGTGTGGGAAACGCTGGAGAACCACACCGTCGACTTCCGCGGCAGCGAAGACTTCCAGGCATGGCGCGGCATGGTTGGCCAATACTTCGCCAACACCCCGCGCGTCGAACACACCAGCAACGTCGTCGCCGGATTCTGATGCGAATCCTCGCCTGCCTGATGCTGGCTGCGGCCAGCCTGCCTGCATTGGCCGCCACGCCGGCCGAGACGATGGACGCTTTCCAGCGCGCGCTGGCCGAAGGCAAGCGCGATGCGGCGCTTGCCCTGCTCAGTCCCAAGGTGAAGATATTCGAATCGGGCTATACCGAAAATAGCCGCGACGAATATGCCGCGCACCATCTCGACAGCGATATCGACTTCCTGCGCACGACAAAATCGCGCCTGCTGCGCCATGAAGAACGCCGCGATGGCGCGACCGCAATCGTCATGCGCGAGACGGAAACCACCGGCAGCTACAAGGATGCCGAGATTCACCTGTTCGGGCTGGAAACCGCCGTGCTGGAAAAAGCGGGCGACGGCTGGCAGATCGTCCATTTGCACTGGTCGTCACGCAAGTCGCAGGCGAAGTAAGCGCGCGCCACGTCGCAGCGCCTTACGCGACAATCCCGCCAAACAGGAGACTAATCATGCCAAGCACCATTTACCGAAATTTCCGCCAGATCGCCGATGCCGAAGGCGCACGCAGCGCCCTGCTGGCCGAAGGCTTTGCCAATTCGGCCGTACAACTGAACCTGCATGAAGCACGCCCACTGAGCACTACTGCTTCGGCGGTGCAGAACATCATGGATTCGCTCACGCCGGACGATGTCGACAACACCGACAAGCCGGACCGCCCTGCCGCCCTGCTGTCGGTGGACGTCGATGATGACGCCCAGCGCGAGCAGGCCGACCGCATCATGTCGCGCTTCGGCGCGCAGGAAGCGTGACAACCAAAGGCGCCACGCAGACCAATTTCGCACCAATTAATCCATGCATCGAAGTTGGGCCCAACGCAAGGCCTTTGGAGAATTATTTGGCGGGAGTCGACGCTGTACCAGTTTTCTTGTCAATAGCATCCTTAATTGCGTCGCCGATTGATGTAGACGCTGCATCAACCACTGCTTTACGGTGCTGATCTTCTTTAAGGGCAGTCTCGATAGCGCGTCCTAGATCCAGGTTATCTTCGGTTTCGGTCAACACGGCAGTAATACGCAAAGGAATCGGATCGATATAGCCGTCCGCAGTAGTACGAGGCAACGGAGGCAGGAATGTATCTTTACCTTGAGATTGCAAATCTACATTCTCGCTGTTGACGCTTAGCATCCCCAGATCATACGTCTTCGCGTAAAAGGGCTTCCATTCGCCATTGGCTTCCATAATATCCATGTGCAATTCAACGCTGACATGTTTGCGCTTGCCATCTTCCGCCCCCGTGTTGAAGTAATCCAAACGGCCCGGGCGCAACGTACGATATAAGGTACGTGGCTGCTTAGCTTCAGGCGGGGGAGTTTTCTTTGCTGCAGCTGGAGCAACTGGTGCAGGGGAAGATTTTTCAGAACCGAGTGTCAACTCCATATAAAAATCAGGCACGCGCGCGAGATTCAGCTTACCAATCGCACTGTCCTTGTCGATTGCATGCCAAGGGCTGTCAGCACTCAATTTCGCATTGAGATCTTTCGACAATTTCAAATAATTATCGCTTTCCGCCTTGCCATGAGGGGCACGTATCAACGTGATGCAACCGAAGCTGAATTTCTTGGCATCTGGCGAGTACAACATCGTAGTCTGTACTGCGGTAGAAGATGAAGTCTTTTTCTCGTTGTGTTTCGCGAGAGCCTGAACGCCCTTGTCATACAACCACCCCGTCGCCGCTGGCACAACGGTATCGACCAGCGGTTTAAGGAGAGCGCCTGCGATCAACAGCATAGGCGAGTCGTCCTGCCCGGATTTCGTAACCGGGCATTTGTTGCTGACGTCGATGAACAGGGGCGGATCGGCGCGAGGGAATTGTGGCGCTGCGGTGGCCGAAACTTCCTTTTTCTCATCTGCAGCGAGAGCAACGGACGACAAGGCTCCCGTCAACATCGCGAAACACAGTATTTTTTTCATATATTCCCTTTAGTTTTGGATTGCCGTTTTGAGTGGAATCGCCCCCATATTGAACACGACTCCAGTATTTCCAGCGGCGCAAGCGCGGTGCTGGGTATTGAATGCAGTACCATGATGCACACCTACGACGACCGGCCTGCCACTTTCAAGTCTGGCCAGGAAAATTGGGCTTCCGCTGACGCCGCCAATCGTGTCGCACGCATGAATCATGCATCCATCCACACTCTTGGTGACGATGCGACAAGAAAGTGAGGAATCAAATCGGACATATTGCGGCCAGTCGGCCAACTTAATGGCTGCTGGCTTCGACGATGGCGCTGCAAGCGCTCGAGCAAACGGGGCGTGAAAGCCAGCCAATATTACTTCTGGCGGTTCGCTACTCACTTTGGAGCGCTCATCGCGAACAATTGGCCATAACCCACCTGGGTTATACGGCTGTTGAAGCTTCAACATAACTTGGTCAAAGGCCACCAGGCCGTCATCTCGATTATCCTCTGCTGAGCCGAGCTCGCTCATCAGACTTATGACACGCTGCGGTGCGTTCATGGGAATGAAGACCAGACTGCTGATTTGTCGTTTACTTTGCAGCGCGCCATCATCAGATGCCCAACGAAAAATCACATGCCTTGCCGTATAAATTCGGTCTGGCGCCAGTTGTACAGCCATGCCTATTGGCAGATAAGTCTTGCTATTGATGACGATCCCTGAATGACCATCGCCCAACGACTCGCCCAGGTCGACAATGACGCCAATTCGTTGTCGCATTTCGCTTGGAAAAACATGGCTGGTACACTTCTCATAGTAAGTACGCACCAATGCAAGGTCATTGGTATCGATACTGTCAGCATCACCATTAGTCATCGCATCATTTTTTGCTAACGCGACTTTTGCCTCCTTGCACTCTTGTGAAATGGCAGAGGCATATTCTTTTGCCCTTGTGCCGTATGCTTTGATTGCATCCTTGCAGGTTTGGTCGGCTTGGTCACAAAATGCAGAAATGAGCCCGTCACGCGGCTGCTGTTCGTTTAATTTGATGATTCCGTCCGGCGAAACTACTTGCATAATTTCTGGCCGTGAATGAAGCTTATCCAGAACAGATTTCATCATTGGGCTCACGGAAAGTTTCGACTCCATGACAACGTTGCCCTCCAGATCTTGCAAAATTACGTGAGGCGGCCCACTCAACTGCGATTTCTTGAAGCTTTGTGTCTGCCCATTCTCCAAATTATTCAGCGTGAAATTAGTTCCGCTCTTCATCTGCAGAATTTCCTCTTTCGCCAGTAATTGTTGCGCTATCGCGTCACTGGCCAGCAGCGCCAAACTCAATGCAGCAAATTGCGACTTCCACATAAAAGTCCCCATTGCCAAGAAATAATTATTCAATATACAACTAAGCAAGTGGGCTGGGGTTGTAAAGATGCAACTTGTTTGGGGACGGCCATTGTCGGGCCGGCGCACCCCGAAAGGAATGGCCTTGGCCGAGGGTGGCGCAGGGTTGGCCGAAAATGATGCATGCACACACTATCGGCCAAAAGCTTGCCGTCCGATAATGGATTCATCGCAAATCCATCGGATGAAAATCATGCAAACCACTACCATCGCCGCCCTGCCCGCCGGCAGCGCCTCGGTCAAAAACCTCCCCGTCAACCTGTTTGGCTCCGTCATGGGCATCGCCGGCCTGGCCCTGGCTTGGCGCGGCGCCGCCCACCTGTTCGGCAGCAGCACGCTGATCGCCGATGGCGTCGGCATCCTGTCGCTGCTGGTGTTTGCGGTGCTGGCCGTGGGCTACCTGTCGAAACTGGCTGCGTTCCCTGATGCTGTGAAGGCCGAATTCTCGCACCCGGTGGCGAGCAACTTCTTCGGCACGATTGCCATCGCTGTGCTGCTGCTTTCAAGCGTTGTGGCGCCCTGGAGCGAGCAGCTCCAGAAACTGGTGTGGACTGTCGGTTCGGTCGCCACGCTGGTGCTGGGTTATGTGGTGGTGTCACGCGTCCTGCAAGGGAATATCACGCCGGCCAATGTAGTGCCGGCCTGGCTGATTCCCGGCGTGGCTTCGCTCGATATCGCCGTCACCGGCGGCGCCTGGGGCCATGAAATGAACATGATCGCGCTTGGCATCGGCACGGCCATCGCCATCGTCTTCTACGTGATGATCTTCAGCCGCCTGGTGCACGGCGACGCGCTGCCGGCCGGCATGCTGCCATCGCTGATGGTGATGATCGCGCCATTCGAAGTCGGCTTCCTGGCCTACGTCAACGTCACCCAACACGTCGACATGTTCGCCGCCATGCTGTTCTACTTTGGCCTGTTCATGTTCCTGGTGCTGGCCCCGCGCGTGTTCCGTCGTTCGGTGCCCTTCGGCCCTGCCTGGTGGGCTATCAGCTTCCCGATCGCCGCACTGGTAAACGCCGCGATCAAATATGCCACCGTGGCCGATAGCGCTGGCGTGGTGGTGCTGGCCGGCGTGCTGCTTGCCTTCCTGACGGTGACGATTGCCGCGCTGCTGGTGCGTACCTTATATTCGCTGTACACCGGCAAACTCCTGGCAGGCTAACCATGCGTATCGCTTTACTCGTTTTCCCTGGCGTGCAATTGCTCGACGTGGCCGGGCCGATGGATGTCTTCCACGAAGCGTCCCGACAGTCGGGCAAGCCAGGCGCTTACCAGTTCGACCTGGTCGCGCTGGAGGAAGGTCCGGTTCGCGCCGACAACGGCATGTTGTTCCAGCCGACGGCCACCATCGATACGCTGGACCACGCGGTCGACACCCTGCTTGTCACCGGCAGCCACGCCGTGCAGGACGTCACCGGCAACGCGCGCCTGATGCAATGGCTGCAGCGGCAAGCGGCCGCGGTGCGCCGCATCGGCTCCGTATGCTCCGGCGCCTGGCTGCTGGCGCACGCCGGCCTGCTGGACGGCCGCCGCGTCACCACCCACTGGAATCTTTCGGCCTCGTTGGCGCGGCGCTTCGAAAAGGTGCGGGTCGAGCACGACCAGATCTACCTCCGCGACGGGAACCTCTATACCTCGGCCGGCGTGACGGCCGGCATGGACCTGGCGCTGGCCCTGGTCGAAGAAGACCTTGGCCGCGACGTGGCGCTGGCCGTGGCGCGCGAACTGGTAATGTTCATCAAGCGCCCTGGTGGCCAGTCGCAATTCAGCGCCCACCTGGCCGCGCAAACCGCGCAACGCGACCCGATCCGGCAAGTGCAGGAATGGGTGCTGAAAAACCTGGACGAGGACCTGACCGTGGACCAGCTGGCTTCACAAGCGGGCATGAGCGTGCGCAACTTCTCGCGCGCATTCAAGAGCGATACTGGTGAAACCCCGGCCGATTTTGTCGAAGCCGCGCGGCTCGATACAGCGCGGCGCTTGCTGGAGGAAACCGCCAACCCGCTCAAGCGGATAGCGGCACGCAGCGGCTTCCACGACCAGAACAGCTTAAGGCGGGCCTTCGTGCGCCGCCTCGGCGTAACGCCGGGCGACTACCGCCTGCGCTTCCGTCCTCAGGACGCCTGATGGTTGAACACCTGCCGCAGGTAGGCCAGGAAAGTCTCGTCCTTGCACAAGGTCTTGCCCGGCGAATCGGACAGCTTGGCGACCGATTGCCCATTCAGGCGGATCAGCTTCATGACGATGTTCAGCGGCTTGATGCCGACATCATTGGTCAGCCAGGTACCAATGCCGAAGCCCACCATGATGCGGTCGGCGAACTGGCGGTACAGGCGGAACGCCGTGTCGAAGTCCAGGCCGTCAGAGAACACCAGGCGCTTGGTATTGGAATCGATGCGCAAGGCCTGGTAATGCGCGATGGCCTTTTCGCCCCACAGGATCGGATCGCCCGAATCGTGCCGCAAGCCGTCGAACAGCTTGGCGAAGTACAGGTCGAAGTCGTTGAGGAAGGCGTCCATGCCCACCACGTCAGTCAGCGCGATACCGAGGTCGCCGCGGTACTCCTGCACCCAGGCCTCGAGCGAGGCTTTCTGGAAGTCGCGCAGCCGCACGCCGAACGCCTGGAAGGACTGCATGTACTCGTGGGCCATGGTGCCGATAGGGATCAGGCCAAATTTTTTCGCGATATAGACGTTCGAAGTACCTTTGAAGCACTGCGGCACCTCGCGTGCCAGGCGCTCGACGACTTCATCGTGCCATGCGGAAGAAAAGCGGCGGCGCAGGCCAAAGTCGGAAAACTCGAAGGGGTGGCGCAGCGCCGGCGTCGTGCCGAAAGCCTTTAACTGCGCGATCTTCTCGCCCAGGCGCTTGCGCCCTTCTTCCAGCGCGGCCGGCGTACCGGCGCGGCGGAAGTACAACTCGTTGACGATGTAGAGCACGAAGATCTCATACGCCATGATGTGCACTTGGGGGCCCTCGGCGTGGATGACCAGGGTATCGCCTTCCGCGCGTATTTCGATGAATTTGCGCTGGAAGCGGAACACGGCGAGAAAGTCAACGAAGTCGCTCTTGATATAACGCAGGGAGCGCAGGTAATTCAGCTCGTCCTCGGTGAAGGACATGCCGCACAGGTGGTCCAGCTGCGCCTCGACTTCCTCCTTCAGCTCAGACAGCGGGAAGACGGTCTGGTTGCGGCATACGAATTCATATTCGGCATGGGCGCTTGGGTGGCTATGCAGCAAAGCCTGCCACATCGTGAACTTATACAGGTCGGTTTCAAGCAGGCTGCGGACGACAGGGATCATTATTTGTTCTCCGCATTGGCCAGCAGTTCCGGCAGGACTTCAGCCGAAGTGGCAAGGCGCGCGCCGCGGCGCTGCATGGCTTGCGCGAATTCGAGGTATTGGGTTTCAAAGCCGGACACAGGGCTCATGCAGTCGGTCACCAGCACCAGCTTGCGCGGGTCGACGTGATCGGCGATATGTTCGGTGGTCGCCTTCACGCAATGGCTGCCGGCTTCGCCGGTGATGTAGACGGTGTCGGCTTGCGACAGGCTGGCGATCAGTTCGCGGTTCAATTGCGAGCCAGGGTCGGTTGGATCGGGCACTTCGGCCATGACGGCGGAATAGTGCTCGGTCCACGGATTGGAGCCTTTGCCGACCTTGGCGACTACGGCATGGCGCGCCTCTTCCCAGGCGTTGTAGGCAGCGCGCACGGCGTCGTGCACATTGTGGCCCCAGCTACCGATTTCGCAATGGACGGGCCACACCATCAACTGATAGCGACCTGCCGATTCCAGCGCATCCAGGTAAGCCAGCGCGCGCGGCAAGGCGGCTTCATTGCGCGGCGCGAAGTGGCCGGCGCGCACGTCGGCAGCGGAAATCTGCGTGAACGGCCCCGGCGCCGTGCCTTCGGCCGTACGCCAGAAGGTCGGATGCGCCACGTCATAGCGATGGTGGGAATCGAGCGTGACCGTAATGGCCGAAAGCCCGGCGCCGCCCTGGTCGATCAGGCTGGCGACGCGCAGCATGTCCTGGTGGGCACCGGGAACCGGCAAGGCCGGTACGGCAGAAGAATTGGCCTCGACGGGCAAATCGCAGAAATCGTTCTGCGGATCGATGATGAGCAAGTGGTAGTGGCGTTTCATTTTGCAATGATAGCAAATGATAAAAAAGGCAGCATGGGCCGGCGGGCCGATGCTGCCAAGTCCACTACGGGGAGAGTGAATGGTCGAGCCCGTGTCACACCCTGGGGTCTGACCCCAGGGTGTGACACGGGCTGGGCTGTATCAGGCTGCGATCAGTTGCTCGATCGACTTCTGGGCCTTGGCCAGCGTATCGGCGACGGCTTGTTCGCCCATCGCTACGCCTTCGGCGCGGATGAACTGCACGTCGGTCAGGCCGATAAAGCCCAGCACGGTGCGCAGGAAGGTGGTCAGGTGGTCGTATGCGACCGCCGCGCCTTCGCTGTACACGCCGCCGCTGGCGGTGAAGACGTAGACCTTCTTGCCCTTCAGCAGGCCTTCCGGGCCGTTGGCGGTGTACTGGAAGGTGCGGCCGGCGCGGGCTACGTGGTCGATCCAGGCCTTCAGCGACGATGGCACGGAGAAGTTGTACATCGGGGCGCCGATCACCACCACGTCGGCTGCAAACAGTTCGTCAACCAGGGTGTCGGATACTTTGACCACCTGCGCCTGTTCCGCATTGCGCGCTTCGGCGGGCGTGAAGAAGGCGCCCATCATCTGTTCCGTCAGGTGCGGCACCGGATTGGCGGCCAGGTCGCGCTCGACCACGGTATCAGCGGGGTTGGCAGCCTTCCACTTGGCGATGAACTCAGCCGACAGTTGGCGGGACAGGGAACCAGCGCTACGCACGCTGCTATTGATGTAGAGAACGTTTGCCATGTACTTGCTCCAAGAAAGTTGATGATTGCGGCCATCTTAGAACGGGTTTATTATCGATGAAATAGGTTTTATAACGATAGAAATTATCGATTTTCTTGATATGCGAGATCCCGGCCTTCCCACCCTCGACCAGTTGCGCGTCTTCATCGCGGTGATCGACCACGGCGGTTTTGCCCATGCCGCGCGGGCCTTGCACCGTACCCAATCGGTGATCAGCTACACCATCGCCAACCTCGAAGAACAGCTGAATATCGCCCTGCTCGACCGCAGCACGCGCAAGCCGACCCTGACCGAAGCGGGCAAGACCCTGCTGGCCGATGCGCGCGCGGTGACCAGCAAGGTGGATGGCATGCGCTCGCGCGCCAAGGCCCTCGGCATGGGACTGGAGGCAGAGCTGAGCGTGGTGGTCGACGTCATGTTCCCGGCCTGCGTGCTGGTACGCGCGCTCGAGCAATTCCAGCGCGAGTTCCCGACCGTCTCGTTGCGCCTGCATACGGAGGCGCTAGGCGCCGTGGCGCAGATGGTGGCCGACCGCCGCTGCCAGCTGGGCGTGGCCGGCATGGCCGCCACCGCGCCCGTCAATATCGAGCGCCATGCCGCCGGCTTCGTCAAAATGATGCCGGTCTGCTCGCCGCTCCATCCATTGTCGCGTGAACGGGCGCCGATCCCGACTGCGGTCTTGCGCGAGCACTTGCAACTCGTGGTGACCGACCGCAGCCCGTTGACCGAAGGCCGCGATTTCGGCGTGTTGGGCTTGCGCGACTGGCGGCTGGGCGACCTCGGCTCCAAACACGCCCTGCTGTTAGGCGGCCTGGGCTGGGGCAATATGCCCGAACACATGGTCATGCGCGACCTGGCCGAACGACGCCTGCTGAGCCTGCACACCCAGGAGGGCCGCGAGCTTGATTACCCGTTGTTTGTGATCCACCGCGGCGACGATGAGCTGGGGCCGGCCGGCAAATGGCTGCGCCAGAAATTCATCGACATCGACCATACGCTGCCGCCGGACGCTTTCTAAACATTCCTACAGGCCAGCGGCGTGTGCACCTACAGGCTTGCCTGCCACTTCGGCCTAGCATGGATTCGCTTCAACCATAAAGGAGAGCGATCATGGCACCACGCAAGGACAGTGAGCAATCGGACGATTGGCGCAACCAGGCTGGGCAAGCTGGCCAGAGCGGCGGCAATCGCCAACAAGGCCAGCGCGAAAACGTGACCGGTGGCAACCAGCAATCCGACCAGGACCGCGGCAACAAGCAATCCGACCAGGACCGCGGCAGCAAGCAATCCGATCAGGAGCGCGGCAACAAGCAGAGCGACATCGGCCAGGGCCAGCGCCAGGGCAGCCGCGATGACTTGCTGGATGAGGAAGAAGGCAATACCGGCAACCGCGGCAATCGCGGCGGTCGAGACCAGCAACGCTAAGCTGTCACGCAGCTAAGCCATTCCGGCGGCGCGCAGGCGCGACTTCAGGCGGCGGACCTCGTCGCACAAATCCACCACCAGCGCCGCCAAATCTTCGTCCGCATCGAAATCCCGTTCAAGCTGGGCCAGGCGACGCGCCCTCCCCAGGTCCACGCTGGTGAATTGCAGGGTTTCGATGCTTGCCCCTTCCCTTCCGACCAGGATGCCGCGTTGTACGTGATGCACGACCCATTCCGGCTCGACAGCGCAGGCACGCGCCAGTTCATCCAGCGTCAGCGCCTGGTGTTCCAGCGGCACGCCTTCCACAATCTCTTCCTTGGGCATCGCTCATCCTCCTATTTCGCGTTGCATCTGTTCGTATAGCGCACGCCGCGCGGGCGTATCGGCTGGCGGGGCGAAGATTTCAAGAATCAGGTAGAGGTCGCCCGCCACGCCCGAGCTGTTGGCTGCGGGAATGCCGCGTCCTTTCAGGCGCAACTTGCGGCCGCTTTGCGAATTGGGCGGCACGGTCACGGTCACGCGGCCCGAAGGCGTGCTCACTTCGCGCTCGCCGCCCAGCGCGGCAAGCCATGGCGGGATCGGGACTTTCTCGTAGACGTCGCGGCCCTCGGCACGGTAACGGTCATCGGACTGGAAGGCGATTTCAAGGTACAGGTCGCCTGCCTCGGCGCCATTCATGCCGGGCTGGCCCTGTCCTCCCAGCCGCAGCTGCTGGCCGGCCGTCACGCCCTTCGGGATATTCACCTTGAGCGTCCGTTCGCGGCCCAGCGAAATCTCGCGCTGGGCGCCGTGGTAGGCGTCGTGCAGGCTGATTTCGAGAACGGCATGAATGTCTTCTCCACGCATGCGGAAACCCTGGCGGCCGCCGCGCTGTCCACCCACGTGGGCAAACAGGTCGGCAAAAAAATCTTCGGCGCTGCCACCTCCGAAGCCGGCGCTCCAATCGGGCGGCGGGCGGAATTCCTGGCCGGCGCGGTACTGGCCGCTGCCCAGCGAATCGTAGGCGGCACGCTTTTCGGCATCGCCGAGCACACCGTAAGCTTCATTCAGCTCCTTGGTGCGGGCATCGGCATCGGCTTCCTTGCTGACGTCCGGGTGATACTTGCGGACCAGCTTCCGATAAGCCTTCTTGATCTCGTCTTCGCTGGCAGTCTTGGGGACTCCCAGCGTGGCGTAGTAGTCCTTGTATTCCACGTACACGCTCCCGAAATGGCGTCCTTGCCAGTCTAGCGGAAAACGCCCACAAACGTCCGTTGCCGCATTCTCATGTGCCACGGCGCAGAATGACGACTACAGAATATTGAGCTCACTCAAGGGATATACGATGACAATACTAGCAAAACCGCCTACCCGAAGTGCGATTCACGATGGCATTCGGGCATAGCGCAATAGCATTCTCGACTGTGTCTTCGGTCTCCTCCACCAACGGCGTTCAATGATGCACCCTAGGTAAGGTGAGCCATCGGATTTGCGCCCAGGCGCCTTATCGGGGGGAGTGGTCGAGGAAAAGTAGACCGCCAGTCATGGGCTCCGATTAACGCTCACGCGGACAGGAATCTTGGCCCCACGTACATTTCGCGCTGTCACAATGCGTTCGACAATATGACCCGATATCCCTGCACGAGTCATGTACTGGCAAGCTTCCGCCACACCTGCCAAATACAGCAGCGACAGGCCGCATTGCACTATCTTCGCCATTTCGTGATCTTGCCGCCGTTGAGGCTTGCTTAAGCTGTTAGACATATGCACCTCCTTGCCGAAAGAAAGTATATGCACACGTCAGATGGCTTGCTTGGATATTCACAATACGAGCGTGCGAAAACAACTGTTTTGTAAGGTCCGTCAGGCCACGGTCGCCGGATTTGATAATTGAGTTTCCATGTGCGCCGCCAGGATGTGGGCAATGACCTCTGGGGTACAGCCGTGCTCAAACAGGAATTCAACGGCGGCGAGTCGAGACTGGCTGTTTGCAATCGCAATGGCGTCATCGGCTAACGCGCACTTGTTGTGGTCTGGCCGTTCCGATGACATGGCAGCCCTCTTGTCAAATGGCAGGTGCTCTTGATACCGATAGTATGCGCGCGTTTACTCCAAAGTGGCGACCTATTCTTGAGTCCGGCTGTAGCATAAATGTCATGACACGGCGCCACGACACTATTACCGCAGAACGAATGTCCATTGCACTGCTCACTCGAGCGGCATTTGGTGCTAAGGCAGGTTTGCGCTCCGCCTTGTTCTACGGCGTCCATGCGCCGCTGGCGGAAGAGGTGTTTGGTCGGCCAGCATCAAAAGTCCGCGTGCACGTGCCAGGCACAGATGCCCAAGTTGACCGGAGAAAGCAGTCCCGATAGCGGCCTCAGTGACTTCGTCAGCGAAGCCGCGCCCAGAGCCAGCGGCGCGCTGGCACGCCGCTGGCCTGGCATTACTGCAGATTAGCGCTTATACACAGTCTCCATGATGCGCTGGTAGTTGTCCCGGGACTCCATCCAGACGGTGCGCGCCTTGACAGTCTCGCCAGTCGCCAGCGCTGGAAGCTTGAAGCTGGTGCTGAAGGTTCCCGCCGCGGTCGGCGACTCGGTCGACTCCAGGCCTGTGCGGCCATTCGAGGTTTCCTCGGTGATGGAGAGCCAGGTCACTGTGCCCGGGTTGACACTGGAGACTGCCAGCGTGAGGTCACGGGTGCTGTAGCTGGACAGTGCTGCCAGGCTCTGCTCCGACAGCGTTGCGAAGGCGGTGCTGGCCTTGGTTTCGGTCAGGTTCAGTGGACGGCGCTGCACTTTCAGGACGTAAGTGCCGTCGGCGCTGCCGGAAGCGAAGGAGAGCTTGGCATTGGCGGCGTCATACGCAGTCAGCACATACACCGCATTGTCAGGCAGGCGGCCAATGCCATCGTCGCCCATTGGAGAATTGCCGCCGCAGTCGGTGCCCATCACATAGGTACCCGACGAGTTGACAGCGTTGACCCACCTTTCGCCCACGCCTGGCGCGTTGTAGCGCAGGCCTGCCAGCGGCATGCCAGGACCGGTGATGACGATGTGGTCGAGCGTGCCAGCGGTCGTATTGTTGTTCAGGGTACGGTCGGTAATATTGAAATTGATGCCGGTGCGGTAGCAAGTGCCGCTGGCGGCAACAATCTTGCTCATGCTGGCAAACGCTTCCAGCTCCAGTGCGCGCTGGTTGCCGTGCAGACGCCATACGCCGTCGGTCGGGCTCTTGCGAATCTTCCAGTTTTCCAGGCGGTCCATGATCTGGCCAGACTTGGTCTTCACGGTGAACGATACGCGGGCAGTGATCTTGGCCGGATCGCTGTAATCGATCTGGTGGATTTCAATGTCGCTGA
This sequence comes from Pseudoduganella sp. R-43, assembly GCF_049913255.1. Taxonomy (NCBI): domain Bacteria; kingdom Pseudomonadati; phylum Pseudomonadota; class Betaproteobacteria; order Burkholderiales; family Oxalobacteraceae; genus Pseudoduganella; species Pseudoduganella sp. R-43. The sequence continues at coordinate 2,171,118 of NZ_CP183988.1, read as the reverse complement.
AGGTGGCGCCTACCAGGGCAGGTTCACTCACCAGGTGGCGGAAGAAGGCCGAGGCATCCACGTCGTCGCTGAGGAAGCCGGTGGTTGCAAATGGGAGCAGCGCATCTACCGTCGGCAGGCCGTCGGCGAACTTGGCGATGAAGTCGGTCAGCGCCTTCTTCACCAGCGGTGCATCGGTGGTGGCGGTGCTGATATTGTCCGCTGCCAGTTTCGTCGGGTTGGTTTCGACGGCTGCCTTCTGCTTCAGGTCGTCGGTGATCACCGAGGTGTTGGCGCTGGTGCTGATGGTGGCTACGGCCGTGCTCGAGTCTACCGTGACGTGGATTGCGTCCAGTGCCTTATCGAGCGGGCTCGACAATGGAACGAAGGGCGTGCGCAGCAGGTCGGCGTTGGCATCGACGCCCAGCGCGGTCAGAATCGCTTGCAGCTTTTCCTTGAGTTTGGCAGCTTCAGCATCGATCGTCGCAGCGGTTGCGGTGGCGGCGTTTTTATCGAACTGGTCGAAGTAATCCGCCGAAAGCTGGCCGCCTACATTCGCGGCGATCAGGTCGGTAAGCTGGGTGATATTGATCTTGCCGGAGGCATCGGCGCTGGTGGCGATCGAGTGCACGGTGTAGACCTGGCCGTTGGCCGAGCCAGAGGCGCGGAACACGAACGGGCCGGTCATGCCGGTGACATCGACCGAATACGCGCCGTTGACGCCAATCTGGGCGACTTTGGTGGCGCCTTTCGAATCCTTGACGGTGACGCTGCCGGCCAGTGGCGCGCCCACTGCTGCCGTACCGCTGAATACCACCGAAACCGGGGACGTCTGTACCGGTGGCGGCGTCGTTTCGCTGCTTGAACTGCTGCCGCCGCCGCATGCGGCCAAGGCCATGCTCACGGCACTTGCCAAAATCAGTTTATTGAACTTCATTCTGCCCTCAGGTTGTTAGCATTTAGATTATTTAATAGACATTATTAATATTTCCATATGGAAATTATAAATACTATTAGACAATGCTAGCACAGCCCTGGAACCCGGCTCAATTCCGGCGTTGCGAAAAAAATAGCGCGCTGTGAAGCGCGCTCTTCTTGGGAGCAGTTTCCGATCAGCGTACGCGGCGGATCGAGGAGATGCGGTCGCTGAAGTCCCTCAGGTCCGGGTAGCGGCCTGGGGCGAAGGTGCGGCACTGGCCGCCAAAGTCGGCGTGTTCGCATGCTTCCCAGGTACCGTAGTTGACGACCATTGAGTTCGCGTTGTCGTTGAAATGGACATCGCGCAGGGTACTCAAGTCGTTATTGACCTGCACGATGCGGCCACGGAAGCCGTTGTCGTTGAACAGCTCCACCGCCGGACCGCGCTGCTCCTGCTCATATCCACGATAGTCGCGGCGTTCTTCGCGACGCTCTTCACGCCAGCGGTCATCACGGTCATCACGATTATCGCGGCCCCAGCCCCAGCCCTGGCCACGGTCGCGGCGGCGCTCGATCTCGCGGGCAGAAGAAAAGTTGTTGTTGAACTGGCGCAGGTTAGGATATTCGCCGCGCTCGAAGACGGCACACTGGCCCTGGAAATTAACGTGCTCGCACAATTCCCAGGTGCCGGAACGCACCACCAGGCTCGAAGCGCGGTCGTTGAAATCGAAGTCGCGGAAGTTGTCGGCGGCGCCGTCGGCAATCACCACGCGCTGGCCGCGAAAGTCTTCGCGCGAGAAGAGTTGCAGTTCACCGGCCGAAGCGGCCTGGCCAAGAAGGGAAGCGGCCAGCAGGATAGCGGCGGTCAAGGTATTCTTCATTACTAAATCTCCGATATTCAGGCATCCTAAGCGCTCTAACGCGGCGCAAAGGCCGTTAGACTACCCTACCTTGTAACAAATTCCTACTGTGCAACACATGCCGACGACAATTTCGACCGCTAATTTACGCAACGAAGCAACAGCATTATGGAAATTGGCCTGGCCGGTATTGATTGGGCAACTCGCCACGGTCGGCATGGCGGTGGCGGACGTGGCGATGACCGGCCACACCCGGGCTTCCGAGCTGGCTGCAGTGTCGACCGGCGCTGCGATCTGGTCGATCGTGCTGGTGACCGTGATGGGCACCATGATGGCCATGAATACGCTGGTGGCGCATGAAGTGGGCGCCGGCAATTACCAGCGCATCCCGCACCTGGTGCGCCAGGGCTTGTGGAAAGGCCTGGGCGTCGGCATTGTGGCCATGCTGCTGGCCAATCTCTGCACCCTGCTGTTCGACCACCTGCAACTGGCGCCGGAAGTCAACCAGCGCGCTTCGCTGTTCGTGCACATCATCAGTATCGGCCTGCCGCCGTTCGCCTGTTATCGCGCACTGTATGGCTACAGCGCCAGCATCAACCAGACCAAGCCCGTGATGGTGATTGCCCTGTTCGGGCTGGCCTTCAACGTGTTCGTGAACTGGCTGCTGATCTTCGGCCATTGGGGCTTGCCGGCCATGGGCGGCGTCGGTTGCGCGGTGTCGACCGGGATCTGCATGTGGCTGATGCTGGGCGCCATGCTGGCGTGGATGCGTATTTCGCGCGCCTATCGCGCCACCTATCCTTTCACGCATTGGGAGGGACCGCACTGGCCTGAAATCCGCAGCATGTTGCGGCTTGGCCTGCCGATCGGCGTGACCTACTTCGCCGAGGTGAGCGCCTTCGGCGCGGTGGCGCTGCTGGTGGCGCGCTTCGGCGTGATCGAACAGTCGGCGCACCAGATTGCGCTGAACTTCTCTTCGCTGGTGTTCATGGTGCCGCTTAGCCTTGGCATCGGCATGGTGACGCGCGTGGGCCAGGCGCTGGGCGAAGGCGATGCGCGCCGTGCCCGTTCGGCGTCATGGGTCGGGCTCGGCATGTCGCTGGCGTTTGCCGTGGTGTCGGCTGCGTTCATTGCCGCATTCCGCAATGAGATCGCGGCCGCCTACACCAGTGATGTCGCAGTCCAGCAGACGTGCGTCACCCTGCTGCTGTTTGCCGCGCTGTTCCAGTTGTCCGACGCGACGCAGGTGGCGGCGGCTTGCGCGATCCGCGGCTACAAGGTGACGCGCGGGCCGATGCTGATCCAGCTGCTGGCGTTCTGGGTGTTTGCGCTGCCGGTCGGCTGCCTGCTGGGCTTGTGGAAGGAAATGGCGGCAGCCGGATTCTGGATCGGGCTGGTGCTCGGCCTGACAATTGCTGCCATTTTGCTTACGGCCTACCTGCGCACACTGTCGAATTCCCGGGTGGCCGAAGGAAAAACGGCATAGGGCGTTGCATTCCGAATTTCAGCGGGGGCGGGTTCTGGTATTGTCTTGCGATTCGTAAGTAAACCATTCCGGGACAAACAATGCGCCTTATCCTCACCCTGGCAGCCCTGCTGGCTGCCGGTACCGCTTCCGCTGAACGCCTGACACTGGAGCGCCTGTACGCCGACCCGGCACTGTCCGGCCCTGGCGTGCGCGCCCTCAAGGTTTCACCGGATGGCGCCCGCGTCACCTTCCTGCGCGCCCGCGCGGACGACCAATACCAGATGGACCTGTGGGAATACAACATGAAGGACAAGACCACGCGCCGCCTGGTCGACTCCAAGGCCCTGGTCCCGGTCGAGAACTTGTCCGACGCTGAAAAAGCACTGCGCGAACGCGCCCGCACCGCGGCCCTGAAAGGCATTATTTCCTACAACTGGTCACCTGATGGCAAGCAGTTGCTGGTGCCGCTGGCCGGCAATCTGTACCTGGTCGACCTGTCGAAACCTGACAGCGCGCGCCTGGTGGCTTCGGGCAGCGTCATCGATCCGAAGATTTCGCCGAAGGGTAAATACGTTTCCTTTGTTCGCAACCAGAACCTGTTCGTGATCGACCTGGCTACCGGCAAGGAGCGCCAGCTGACCACTGACGGCAAGGGCACCGTGCATAACGGCGAAGCAGAATTCGTGGCGCAAGAAGAAATGCACCAGTTCACCGGCTACTACTGGGCGCCGGACGATTCCGCCATTGCCTTCCGCTGGTATGACGAAGCGCAGGTGCCGGTGGCGCGCCGCTTCGAGATTTATGCCGACCGCACCGACGTCGTGGAGCAGCGCTACCCTGCCGCCGGCGACAAGAATGCCATCGTCGGCCTGAAGATCGTGTCGCCAACCGGCGGCGAGATCCGCGACGTGGACCTGGGCGCCAACAAGGACATCTACCTGGTGCGTGCCGACTGGAGCAAGGACTCCCGGTCGCTGTTCTTCCAGCGCCAGTCGCGCGACCAGAAGACGCTGGAGCTGATCGCAGTCGATGCGGCCACGCTGACACAGCGCCCTGTGCTGACCGAAACCTCGAAAACCTGGACCACCATCAACGACGACCTGCGCTTCCTGGAAAGCGGCAAGGGCTTTATCTGGTCGTCCGAGCGCACTGGCCGCAATCACCTGTACTTCTACGGCATGGACGGCAAGCTGAAACACGCCATCTCCAAAGGCGAATGGGGCTTTGACGATGTGCTGGCAGTGGACGAGAAAGCGGGCAAGGTCTTCGTCTCCTCCAACAAGGACGCAGTCTACGACAAGCAGGTCTATGAACTGAAGCTGGACGGCTCGACCGCCGACAAGCCAAAGCGCATCACCCAGGCTGACGGTTGGCATGACGCCTCCTTCTCCAAGCATGGCGAAGTGTTCGTGGATACCTGGTCCGATCCTGCCACCCCGCCCCAAGTCGCGATCCGCCGTCCGGACGGTGCGCTGGTGAGCTGGCTGGAAAAGAATGAAGTCAACGAGTCGCACCCCTACTTCAAGTACAAATCGGACCAGTTGCCGGTCGAATTCGGCAACATGAAGGCGAAGGATGGCCAGACCCTGTACTACTCGATGATCAAGCCGTACAAGTTCGACGCCAGCAAGAAGTACCCGGTCTACCTGTCCACCTACGGCGGCCCTCACTCGCAGCACGTGACCCGCAAATGGGACAGCCAGCAATTCGACCAGTACATGGCGCAGCAAGGCTATGTGGTCTTCCGCCTGGATAACCGCGGCTCCTCGCGCCGCGAGCGCGTGTTCACCGACGCCATCTACCGCAACCTGGGCAAGGTGGAAGTGGAAGACCAGCTGACCGGCATCGACTGGCTGGGCCAGCAGCCGTTCGTGGACGCCAAGCGCATCGGCGTGTACGGCTGGAGCTATGGCGGCTTCATGACCCTGCGCCTGCTGTCGCAAGGCTCGGACAAGATCGCAGCCGGCGTGTCCGGCGCACCGGTGACCGACTGGGGCCTGTACGACACCCACTACACCGAGCAGTTCATGGACCGCCCATCCGACAACGTGGAAGGCTACAAGCAATCGAACGTGTTCTATCACGTCGACGGGCTGAAGTCGAAGCTGCTGCTGATCCACGGCATGGCGGACGACAACGTCCTGTTCACCAACACCACCAAGATGATCGATGCGCTGGTGAACCGCGGCGTGCAGTTCGAGCTGATGACCTACCCGGGCGCCAAGCACGGCGTGTCGAACCGCCTGGCCAAGCGCCACGTGCAAACCTACATCGACGCCTTCTTCCGCAAGCACCTGAAGCCGGAATCGAACTAAGGCCCGGACCAAGCGCCCTGCCCTGAAGCCCGCCCGCGCAATCCGGCGGGCTTTTTCTTTGCTGCGCCTCAAGCCCGTGCCGATACTGCCGCGCTACGCTTATAAGATGGGCTGGTTCTCCATCAATATCATGCTACCGGTTTTCGCCCCGCTGGCATTGCTCTTCATCGCCGGCAAGATCTGCACGCCTATCGAACCATTTGCCTCGCGGGTGGTCTTGCATGCTCGCCGTCTTGGGAGCGCTAATCCCAGTAGCCGAACCGACAATCACGTTTAGATCGGTCGCCGCCTGTCTCCTTCACTACCGACTACTTTGCGTATCTACATTCACAATGATTATTGCCGCAGTTTTGCATTGCGTCGTTCTTTTTGCGCTCGGGCTCGCTTGCAAATAGCCATTCCCCTGCCAGACTGGGAGTACCCACGAAGGAAAAGATATGAAGCAAAGAATCACCGCATTTCTCAAAGACGAGCAACGAGCATCGAGAGTCATCCTTAACTGGATTGCAGGACTAAGCTTTACCTGCCTTTTGGGGTCACTGGCCGCGTTGATGTTAATGAAGTGAAGCGAGATGTCGATTTAAGAAAGTCTCATCCGTCGTAGTGGTACGATCCAACCACCACCGACGGAGTCCTCATGTCCCTGCAACTTTTCTACCATCCCCTTTCATCCTATTCCATGAAGGCGCTGATTGCGCTATATGAAAACGGCACGCCGTTCGAGTACCGCATGCTGTCGCCGGAACATCCTGAAAACTGCGCACAGTTTGCCGGACTGTGGCCGATCCAGAAATTCCCCATCCTACTGGACGGCGAGCGCATGGTGGTGGAGGCCAGCATCGTGGTCGAACACCTGGCGCTTCACTATCCCGGGACGGTAAAGCTGCTCCCCACTGATCCGAAGGCGGCGCTGGAAGTACGCATGATGGACCGCTTCTTCGACAACCACATCGCCACGCCGCAGCAAAAACTGGTGGCCGACGTCCTGCGCCCCGAAGGCGAGCACGATGGCTACGGCACGGCCGAAGCGCGGCGCAAGCTCGATACGGCCTACGCGTGGCTGGACAACGTGATGGCACATCGCATCTGGGCAGCCGGCGAGGAATTCAGCATGGCCGATTGCGCAGCCGCCCCCTTCCTGTTGTATGCGCACTGGTCACATCCGATTCCTGCCCTGCATGAGCATGTGTTGGCCTATCTGGCGCGCCTGCGTGCGCGCCCCTCGTTCGCCCGGGCCTGGGCCGAGGCCAAGCCGTACCGCCATATGTTCCCGCTGGGCGTCCCGGCAGGCGAGGAATAAGCGCCGCAAACGGCGAAAACTGAGTAGGGCCATCACCGAAATCTGAGTGCCAGCACCAATTCGCATCAGGCCCATGCGCAATACATTGCTCGCTATGCCGCCCTGGAACCCAGGGTGGCAAATCCCCTGGATTGTCAACATTAGCGAGGTGTGCCATGGCTCAGTCCGCCGAAAAATCCATTACGTTCCACATCACCAGCGAGGAACGTCCCGACTTCAAACATCCCCTGGTGCTTTACCTGTTCGACACCCGACAGCAACTCAAGCAGCGCGTTGAAGTGAAGGAAGGCAAGGCGGAACTTGCGCTGCCACCGGGAGGACTGGGGCATATGCGCCTGTTCGTCGCACCGTTCAACGAGCGGCTCGACGCCAAGGCAACACCGGCCAGGCTGGAACGCATGGGCGCCTATGAACCTGTGTTGCATGTCGAAGGCCGCCTGGAGAGCCTGATCGACATTCCAGGCTCCCTGATCGACATCTGGCCGTTCTGCTTCTGCCGTGTGCGCGGCCGCGTAGTGCGAAACGACGATAATCGCCCGATCTGCCATGCGCGAGTGCACATCTGCGAAGTGGACCGCATTCCGTTCTGGATCGATACCCTGCCCGATCATGACCTGTTCCACCTGCGCGACGATTTGCTGGCCATCCTGCGCTTCCCGCCCGTACCAGACCCCGATCCCGGTCCCCTGCGCTTGCCGTTACGCTTTGCACAACCGGCTCCTTCCAAGGCAGCACAGGCAATGAACGACATGGCGCTGCAGATGCCCGACATGCCGGCCGGCTTGCCGCGCATGCTGCGCAGCGCGTCGTCGACACACCTGAGGGCGATGTTGCGTGAGAACTGGACCGTGCTGATTCCATGGTTCTGCTACTGGCCGCACTGGTGGCACCGGCTGCGCTGTGACGAGATGGCCGTCGTCGAAACTGACGGGAATGGCCACTTCGACGCCACCCTGATCATCCCTTGCCACGGCGACCAGCCCGACGTGTATTTCTGGGTTGAGTTCAATTTTGGCGCAGGCTACGAAACGGTCTACCGGCCCGCCATGGCTTGCCACACTTACTGGAATTACCATTGCGGCAGCGAGGTGACGATCCGTATCACCGACCCCAGGGTGCCATCGTGCGACCCGAACCCTGACCTGTCCGGCTGCCAGTTGATCTTCAACACCATCGGCTCCAATATCACGGTGAACCAGTTGCAAACATCCGGCACGGAGGGCACGACCCTGGGCGGAGCACCGCTTGGCGGCACCCTGGAAATGCGCGTCGACTTCAGCCGGACCACGCTGATCGCGATGGGGATTCCTTACTATCAATGGTCATATCGGCGCTTGACCGGGCCGAACGGCACATCAACCATTGTCGCTCCCGGTTCGGTTCCGCTGGGCGACTGGCGCGTGATGACACATGCCGTCTACCGCTATTACCGCGACGGCGACAGCTATCCATCCGAACCAATGGGTCCAGTGCCCGCTGTCGGCCCAAGTCCCGAAAACCTGTTCAGGATCCAGCCCGCAAATCCCCCGTCCACCTCAGGCTACTGGTACGAGATGTCGGAGCATATTGACAAGGCGACGGCCTACTTTGAAACCGATATCCTGCCCGGCGCGCCGCGAGCCGACGCAGTGCTGGCGGAAGACATGGCCGCCGGCCTGTATGAAGTGAAGCTGGAACTGTTTGACTCATCCGGCGCGAGGGTCGTGGACTGGGATGCCCGGCATATCGATTTGCGCGTCATGGATCAACCGGCCGGAGCACCCGTCCTGACCACCAGCAGCGCACCAGAGTACAACAGGGTGCGCGAAGCAGGACAGACCTGCGCCTTCCGCATGGTACTGCGCGTCGACAACAACCGCTGCGCGGCGGATATCCTGCCAGTGGATGGGGGAGTCTCGGCAGACCCGGAATGCGGTTTCCACCTGTACGCCGGCCCGGACAGCCAGGCGCACGTGTCATTCCTGGCCCGGCATCCGAACCACTTTGCCACGTTCACGTTCCAGACAACTCGGGCGGCGACATCAATCAGCAGCGGGGCCGCGGACACGACCGGCAGAAGTGGCGACCCTGCGGGGACCCATGGCTTTACCCAAGGCGCGGATTTCGTCTACGGGAAAGACGTCACGGTGTCGGACATCCTGGGCGAATGCGACAACGCGGCATTTTCGGAAGCGCTGTCGGTCCAGGCTTGGGCAGTCAACGGCTACGGGCAGATTTATACCTATGACGCCCACGACCACGCCGCATTCGCGCTCGCCAAGCCCTGCCCTACCTGTAGCTGATTAGCACAGCAAGGCCGGGCTCCGGGAGGGCCGGCCTTGCCGTGTGTTCACTTATTGACGGTTGCCGCGGTCGATCAGCTCGTCCGTGGCATCGTCGATGGCTTCACGCAGGTCGCCGCGCTGTTTCTGCAGCTTGCCTTCAACCTGCTTGGCGACGCCCTTCACCTGTTGTTTCGAGCTGCCGACCAGTTCGCCGGTTTCTTCCTGGATCTTGCCGCCGATTTCCTTGGCTTTGCCCTTCACTTGGTCCTTGTTCATGATGCGCTCCTCATTAAAAAAGTGAGACGAGCAAATGATACGAATCGGCATCGAGACCCACTGTACGCAAGCTAACAGAACTAGGCTTTACGCCAGACTGAAGCCAGCCATGGCTGCTGTTCGCGCGGCAAGCCTGCCGGGCGGTAATAGTGGGTGATGGGCTCGAAGCCGGCTGCGGTGACGACTTCAAACCAGGTCTCGAAATCGTAGTAACAGCCATAACGAGGACCGTTCCATCCTTCCTCATTGTGACCGCGAGGGTTGGAGCTGAACAGCACGCCGCGCGGTTTCAGCGCTGCATGCAGGCGCTTCAGCACATCGGGCAGCACGGCACTGGGAACGTGGAACAGGGAGGCGTTGGCAAAGATGCCGTCAAACGACACGGGCGGCAGGTCCAGCGCGACGAAATCCTGGTGCAGGACTGTGCATCCGCTCCAGTTCTGCGCCATTTCCACGAAATGGGCTGAGCCGTCGAGGCCGACCGGCTCATGTCCAAGCGCCTTGAAGGTGCGCAGGTCGCGGCCAGGGCCGCAACCCAGGTCGAGGATGCGGAACGGAGGCGTTCCTTCAATCGCATCGAGCAGCGCCGCAATGTTCTGGCTTACGTCGTGGTCGCGCGTGCCTTCGAGGAAGGCTTGCGCGTTGCGCTCGTAGTGTTCCAGCGTGCGGCGGGTGATCTGCTCGATGTCGTCCATCCTCCTACTTTACCAGACGCGCACGCGCTGTTCAGGCGCCAGGTACAGCTTCTGGCCAGGCTTCACGTCGTAGGCCTGGTACCAGGCGTCCAGGTTGCGCACGGTGTAGGTGCGCCACTTGGCCGGCGAGTGGCCGTCGGTCATGACCTGGTTGCGCAGCGAGGCGTCGCGGGCCTTGTTGGCCCAGCTTGCGGCGTAGCCGTTGAAGAAGTCACGGTCCTGCGCCGGGGTGGCTTTGCCGCCCAGCGAAACGTGGTAGGCGTCCAGGGCTGCAGCCAGGCCCGCCAGGTCGGCCAGGTTTTCGCTCAGGGTCAGGGTGCCGTTCAACTTCAGGTCCGGGAAGGCTTCATAGGCGTCGTACTGTGCCACCAGCTTGGCGGCTGCCTGCTTGAAGTGCTCGCCGTCTTCCTTGGTCCACCAGTCGCGCAGGCGGCCCTTGGAGTCGAACTGGGCGCCCTGGTCGTCGAAGCTGTGGCTGATCTCATGGCCGATCACGGCGCCGATCGCGCCATAGTTCAGCGCATCGCTGGCCTTCATGTCGAAGAATGGCGGCTGCAGGATGGCGGCGGGGAAGTTCAGCGCATTCTGCATCGGCATGTTCACGGCGTTCACCACGTGCGGCGGCATGCACCATTCGGTTGGGTCAACCTTCTTGCCCAGTTTCGCCAGCTGCTGCTTGTAGTGGAACTGCTCGGCGCGCAGGGCGTTGCCCATGGCGTCGTCAGCCTTGATTTCCAGGCCTTCGTAGGAAGTCCATTTGTCCGGATAGCCCACGCCAACGTACAGGGTGCGCAGTTTTTCCTGCGCTTCCTTCTTGGTGGCAGGCGCCATCCAGTCCAGCGCATCGACGCGCTTGCGGAAGGAGTCGACGATATTGGCCACCATGGTTTGCAGGCGCGCCTTGGCTTCAGCCGGGAAGTAGCGTTCGACGTACATCTTGCCGGCGGCATCCGGCAGCGCGTTATTGACTGCGCTCAGGCCGCGTTTCCAGCGCGGCGACAGTTGCGGCGTGCCGTTCATGGTGCGGCCGTAGAATTCAAAGCGCTGGTCGACGAAGGCTTTCGGCAGGAAGCCGCCGAAGTGGTTCACGGTGTGGAAGGCCAGGAAGTCCTTCCAGGCTTGCAGCGGCATCTCGTTCACGAGGGCGGCGCTACCGGTAATTGCGGTCGGGTGATAGACAATGAACTTGTTCTGCTTGCCCAGGCCGGCGGCGCGGAAGAAGGCGCGCCAGTCCATGCCTGGCGCCTTGGCGGCGAAGTCGCGCATGGTCCAGGTGTTGTTGGCTTTCTGGATGTCGGCCGAATCCTCGCGGCTGCCGTGGGCCTGGGCCAGCTTGCGCTCCAGCTCATACACGCGCGCGGCACGGGTTTCCGGCTCGCTATAGCCGGCCAGCTTCAGCATGGCGGCGATGTGGGCCTGGTAGGCGGTGCGCAGCTGGTGCATGCGCTGGTTGTCGTCCAGGTAGTAGGCACGGTCCGGCATGCCCAGGCCGCCCTGCAGGATGTATGGAGTGTAGTGCTTCGGGTCGGTCAGGCCCTGTGCGATCCAGATGCCGAACAGGTTCTCGGTGTAGAAATTAGTGGAGTTCAGCGGATCCACGTCGGCGCGGATGGAGGTAGCCAGGGCGCGAACCAGCGCGGCCTTGTCCTTGATGGCGTCGATCTTTTCCAGTTCCGGCTTGAGCGATTTCAGGCCATGCGCTTCAATTGCCGCTTCGTCCATGAAGCTGCGGTAGAAGTCCGTCACGCGGCGGGTGTCGCCGGTTGGCGACTTGGCGGCGGTTTCGTCGATCAGCTTGACGATGCGCTCGTTGGTCGCATCGCCCAGCGCCGAACCGGCGCCCCAGCTGCCTTTGTCGGCCGGGATCTGGGTCTTGGCCAGCCATTCGGCGTTCACATGGCCAAAGAAATCGTCGCCCGGCAGCGGGACGGCGTCTTGCGTTTGCGCGGCCGGGGCTGCCTGTTGGGCAATCGCCGGGGCCAATCCAAAGGTGGCTCCACAGAAGGCCAGGGTAAGGGCCAGCTTGAGCGGCGTAACGCGGTTGGATGCTTGCATTTTTTGTATCCCTATCTAGTTATAAGTGGCGGAATGAGCCAGGCTGCACTCTAACTGCAACGCAAGCGTGACATCGCCCCGTTGCGACAGACTGCAAATTTCGGGGATCAAATGCAGAAAGCTGGGAATGCTGTGCAGCGCGGCCAACGAATGTTAAAAACTTGCTGCACTCCCCTCTGGAATCGCTATATAGTTTCACCCACAGCAACGCCGAATTTAGAGGAGATTTTTCATGAAGCTCGAAGCACTGTTCCAGAATCCAACTGCGTTGCCAACCGCCCCGAAGGTTGTTGACGAATTGATCAGCAGCTTCGACAAGGCCAGCGTCTCCACCGAGGAAATTGCAAAGAAGCTGTCGGCCGACCCCGTGCTGAGCGCCAAACTGCTGCGCCTGGCGAATTCCGCCTACTACCATGTGTCGCGTTCGATTGGCACCGTTGAAGATGCCATCCTGATGCTGGGCTTTGTCACCGTGCGCACGCTGGTGATCAGCTCCGGCCTGGTGAGCGGCTTCAAGACCGTTCCCGGCATGGATTTGCGCCAGTTCTGGCGCTACAGCCTGCGCACCGCCGTGGGCGCCAAGTTCATCGCCAAGGCTTGCAAGCAAAACACCGACCTCGCCTTCACCATTGGCATGATGCATGCGATCGGCCAGCTGGTAATCCATGCCGGCATGTCCGAGCAAGCGCAGGCACTCGACAAAGTGGCAAGCCCGCTGGACGAGCGCCGCCTGGAAATTGAAAAGAACGCGCTGGGCTACACCTATGCCGACGTGGGCGCCGAACTGGCCAACCGCTGGAAATTCCCGCCAACCTTTGGCGAGACCATTGCCGCCATCCCTAATCCCGGCGAGAACGAACTGGCTGCAGTGATTCACCTGGCGGCCTGGCGTGCCCGCGTCGACGAGAACAAACTGTCCCCGGACGCAATCGCGGCCTGCTACCCGACCGAAGTTGCCGAAAGCCTGGGCCTGGAAGAGAACGCGCTGATTGACCAGATGCCATCGCTGGACGAGCTGAGCGCCGGCCTGGATGAGTTGATCAGCTAATCGATTTCGCTTGATGTCTGCCGTTGTGACCCTTGGGATGGGGGCGCAACGGCATTTTTTTGGAATTTTCTCAAATATTTTTCAGAAAGACCCTAAAGTTCCTTCCGAGCCTGACGTTAATCCTGACATGCGGTACTCCGCGCACAGAATCCAAGGCTCAAAATGTCCTCGACCCAAATTCTCGCTACCTACGAAAAAATTGCCGGTTTGACCAGCCAGATGGTGGGCGCCGCGCAAGCCAGCGACTGGGATTCGCTCGACAGCATGGAAAACCAGTGCGCTGCGGCTTCGGTAGCCCTGATGGGCGGTGCCGCTCCCCTGCAGGGTGACGCCCGCAAGCGCAAGATCGAACTGCTGAAGCAGATCATGGCCAACGACCGCACCATCCGCGAAGTGACCGATCCTTGGCAGAGTCGCCTGAACGGCTAAGTCGGCCTGCCCCTCAATAAAAGCGCCTCCGGGCGCTTTTTTGTTTTAAAGGGACGTACCCTTTAAAACAAAAGGCGCCCACTTGGGGCGCCCTGGAATTCGGAGGGGCGAGCACCAGGTATCTCCTGGCGTCGCCTCAGCGCCGGTTGCACCCGGCGTTCATATCGCCTCAGTCGGCTATGAACTGCTTCCAGACGGGGTCGTTTCTTCAACGTCGCTCTGCGGTTCGCGTCACGCTATCGGTGGTGACTGCGGCAGAACCCGGTCCGTGTGAGCCCAGTATAACGCAGGTAAAAAAATCTTGTCCAGCACTGGAATGCAACGGTAGTTACTAGTGTGCAGCAACCTCCACTGCGTCCTCCAGCGTTGGCACGTCATCCTCCGCGCCCCCTTTCTTGCGGAAGGATTGCCAGATCTTCAGCGGGCCTTTCGCCTGGCGCTTGCGCAGGAAGTAGATCAGGCCGCCGAGCGCCGCCAACCCCGCCAGCACACCACCGGCGATCATGGCCAGCCGGCTGCGCGGGTTGGCCGCGAGATCTGCTGCAACGCCGGGCTTGACAGGAGTGGCGCCCGGCTTGGCTGGCGTCGCGCCTGGCTTGTTCGGGGCAACGGCTGGCTTGGCAGGCGCGGCTTCGGGTTTCAACTCGACTGTTCGCGCAGGCGCAGCGGCAGCAGGCGCCACCATGGCGGTTTGCAGGCGATGCACCTTGCCTTCGATATCGGCCAGCTTGCTTGTCATGGCTTCACATTGACGGAGCTGGGCTTCCACCTGCTGCGCAGGGGCGCAAGACTGTGCGGGCGCGGAAGCCGCCGGCGCAGCGGGAACGGCTGTGGGCAGCTGTGCCGGTTTGGAGGTTGGCTGGCGGACAGGCGCCGTCGTCCCGGACCCAAGGCCTGGCCCCGCCTTCGGGCCGGTGACCAGTGCAGCTTGCGGCGCAGGGTTGGCACTTCGCTCCTGTGCCTTCGCCAAGGCGACCTGCTGGCGGTGGGCAAAGGCACGCTGGGCGGCTTCATTCAATCCCGCCTCGCCGTTGTCTCCCGATGTGGGAGGGGCTGCGGCCGGCTTGCTTGCTGCAACGGCCATAGGCAGCGGCTCCGCCGCCGGCATCGCGGCCACAGCCGCAGCGCGCTGGCCCGAAGGTTCCGGCGTCAGCCAGAGCGAAGCGGCTCGGATGATCTGCCGCCCTCCACTATTCAACTCCAGGAAAAGATGCAAGGCCTCGGCATTCACTGGCTGCAGCGTGGTCAGGTGCAGGAAGCGCTTGTTGTCGCGCTTGGCAATCGAGATATACAGGCCGCCCAGCGCAGGCGGCATGGCCACATTGGCGCCCTTGAACACGTCCGGATTGGCGAGCCGAGCCTGGATGTCGGCCAAGTCGGCCGCCGTCAGGTCGACCAATTCGATGTCCGCCGAAAGCTGCTGGCCAATGTGGGAATTGACCTTTATTTCGCCCAGCTCGGCCGCCCGCAGCGAACCGCACAGGGCAGCAGCGCAGACCGGCAGCGCAAAGGCGCGAATGATCAATCGTTTGCTTAACATGGAGGACAGGCCTATTACTTCAATGTACTCATTAACGGCAGAATATCCCGATTTTGTAGGCCTCGGCAGAGTAAGCAGCATTGGCGTTAGAATCCAGTCATCACTTTCCAACGAGGGAGCCGTACATGAACAGCAGAACCGAGCGCGACAGCTTTGGCCCGATTGAAGTTCCAGCCAGCCAGTTGTGGGGTGCGCAGACCCAGCGCTCGCTCGAGCACTTCCGCATTTCCAGCGAACGCATGCCGGCCGAACTGATCGCCGCCCTCGCCAGCGTGAAGCGCGCGGCGGCCAAGGTGAACGTCGACCTCGGGGTGCTCGATAGCGTCAAAGCCAAGGCCATCATGGAGGCCGCCGATGAAGTCCTGGATGGGAAGCACCCGGGCGAGTTCCCGCTGGCCGTGTGGCAAACCGGCTCGGGCACCCAGTCCAATATGAATATGAACGAGGTGCTGGCCAACCGCGGCTCCGAGCTGATGGGAGGCGAGCGCGGCGAAGGGCGCAAGCTGCACCCGAACGATGACGTCAACAAAGGCCAGTCGTCGAACGACATTTTCCCCACCGCGATGCATGTGGCGGCGGCACAGGCAGTCGCGAACAATGTGCTGCCAGCCCTGCGCCAGCTGCGCGCCACGTTGCAGGCGAAGGCGCAGGCGTTCGACGGCATCGTCAAGATCGGCCGCACGCACCTGCAGGATGCGACGCCGCTCACCCTTGGCCAAGAGTTTTCCGGCTACGTCGCCCAACTGGACTATGCGGAGAAAGCCATCGAAGCCACCCTGCCCGCCGTGCTGGAACTGGCAGCCGGCGGCACCGCGGTGGGCACGGGACTGAATTCGCACCCCGAGTACGCCAGCCGTATCGCAGCCGAACTGGCGAGCCGCCTGAAACTCCCCTTCCGCACCGCCGACAACAAGTTCGCCGCACTGGCCGGGCATGACGCCCTGGTATCGGCTCACGGCGCGCTGAAAACCCTGGCCACGGCACTCATGAAGCTGGCCAATGACGTGCGCTGGATGGCTTCCGGCCCGCGCTCCGGCCTCGGTGAAATCAGCATCCCCGAGAATGAGCCGGGCAGCTCGATCATGCCGGGCAAGGTCAACCCCACCCAAAGCGAAGCACTGACCATGCTGTGCTGCCAGGTGTTCGGCAACGACGTGGCCATTACCGTTGGCGGCTCGTCCGGCAATTTCGAGCTGAACGTCTTCAAGCCGCTGATCGCCCACAACTTCCTGCAAAGCGCCCGCCTGCTGGCCGATGGCATGCGCAGCTTCGACGAGCATTGCGCACACGGTATCGAGCCGAACCTGGGCCGCATCGAAGAACTGATGGAACGGTCGCTGATGCTGGTCACCGCCCTGGCCCCGCATATCGGTTATGATCGCGCCGCGCAAATCGCGAAGAAGGCGCAGCACGAGGGCACGACCTTGAAAGAAGCCGCACTGGCCCTTGGTTTTGTGAACGAAAGCCAGTTCAACGAGTGGATTGTTCCACTGGAGATGACCAAGCCAGGCGGCAAGGGTTAATGCCAGGTGGGAATACAACACCTCCGCGCCAACCCAACAGAAAGAGGATTAAAATGCAGAAAGTAGATTTCGAATTGACAGGCGAGTACATCGAGCTGAACCAGCTCCTGAAAGTGGTCGGCCTGTGCGACAGCGGCGGCGCCGGCAAGCAGATCGTGGCTAGCGGCGACGTCAAGGTCGACGGCAAACAGGAGTTGCGCAAGACGGCGAAGATCCGGGCGGGCCAGAAGGTGCGCCTGGGCGACGTGCAGATCGACGTTCATGCCGAGGGCAGTGCGGCCTGATTGATCCGCGCGGAGGGTTAGCTCCATGGATGGTCCCGACGAGAAGCAAGTGCAGTCCCAGGAACAACTGATCGGCGACCTGCGGCAGGTCATCGAGAATGCCGAGGAG
Organism: Pseudoduganella sp. R-43; assembly: GCF_049913255.1. Classification (NCBI taxonomy): domain Bacteria; kingdom Pseudomonadati; phylum Pseudomonadota; class Betaproteobacteria; order Burkholderiales; family Oxalobacteraceae; genus Pseudoduganella; species Pseudoduganella sp. R-43. The sequence continues at coordinate 2,154,055 of NZ_CP183988.1, read as the reverse complement.
CTGCTCAAGAATACCGATCATTACACCAGCGTGCTGTACCAGTCGGCGCGCGCCAAGCTCGCCCAGGCTTTGCTGGCCGCCAACGAGGAACTGGAACGGTGTGAAGACGCGCAGCTCCTGCGCATGATCGAGGCGACCCACCGCGCCAACCTGCTGCACCGGGACTTGTCCGGCGAAGACAAGTTAATGCGGGCGTTTAACTAGGATTTGCTGCTGCAGCCATTGCTGGAGGCTGGCGGCAACGTCGAAGTTCTCATCCAGCGCAAAGGCGGCGTCGAGCGCGTCGCCGAATGCCTTCCCTTCTTTTAATGCCTGCAGCGCTGCGTATTGCGGCACTTGCAGCAGCGTGACCTGGGCTGTCCATTCGGGGCGGCTGAGCAGCGCGCGGCTTGGCTCGTCCATCTTCCGTGGGAATGGCATGCCCTGATGGGCCAGCCAGAGGGGCACGACTGCCCATTCCGATTCAAATAGCTTGGCGGTAGGCTGCCAGGGGAAGCTTTGGCCCTCCACCGTTTGCGGGTTGATGTCCTTCGCCTGCAGCGCGGGCTCGTGCCGCGCGTAATGGATGCGGTGCAGCTGCCATTCCAGGCACGCCATGTCTGGAAGGTAGGGCAAGTCCTTGACGTGCTCGAAGCTGCGCAGGAAGGGCTCGAAGTGTGCGCCGAAGCGGTTCAGGTCTCCACTGTCGGAAGGGTGGGCGCGGCCGTATTCGCGCGCCAGGGCGGCGAAGAATTCTGCGCCCACCAGTTGCGCAATCACAGGATAAGCGGCGGCCAGGGCCCTGGTCCAGGTCGAAGCCAGGTTGCCTCGGTACAGGCCGAAGCGTTCGCCGTGCCTGAGCTGTAGCGTGGCCTCGGCAGCAGGCGAGAACAAGGCGTCGGAAAATGCTTGCTGCTGCGCGGCCAAGGCGTCGCAGCCGACCGGCAGGCATTGCCCGCTCCGGCTCCCGGAGCCCCAGTCGACTTTCTCAGGAGGCGGGAAGTGTTCGGCAATCGCAGCTGCCTTGCCGGCCTCGCCAAGCAGGACTTCCAGGGGCGGGATATCGGTGTCCCATTCGATCAGCGTGGGGACGGCGCCGAAGCGGCTTAACGCTGCTTCGTACAGCCGCCAGACCGGATCGGCGACGACTGCGCCGTGATGGTCGACCACGGCATCGGGTGTGACGAGGTGTCCGGCGAGGTGGATTTCCCCGACTGTGCCGGGGGCGATCGCTTGCAGCGCCGCCATGGCGTCTTCGCCGTGGTTCAGCTGGTTGACGTAGAGGTTGTTCACGTCCAGCAGCAGGCCGCAACCGCTGCGGCGCGCGAGCGCAGCGAGGAATTCTGCTTCGCTCATTGCGTCGTCGGCGAAGCGCACGAAGCTGGAAACGTTTTCGAGCAGGATGGCGCGCCCAAGGGCGTCCTGCATGCGTCCTACCCGCTCCGCCATCAGGTCGAGCGCGGCGTGGTTCAGCGCCAGCGGCAGCAGGTCGTTGAGGTGGCGGTCGACAATGGCGCCCCAGCACAGGTGTTCGGAGACCAGCGCCGGTTCAATGCGCTGGGCGAGGCTCACGACACGCTCCAGGTGACCGGCACTGAATCCGCGTGCCGAACCGAGGCCCAGGCCTACGCCGTGCAGGCTGATCGCGTAGTCGCGCCTCAGTTCCTGCAATACGTGGAAGTCGCCGCCGGCCTGGTCGAGGTAGTTTTCAGTGTGAACTTCAAGCCAGGCGGCGCGTGGCCGCTGCTCGAGGAACTGGCGGTAGTGCGGCGCCCGCAATCCAATGCCTGCTCCTCGCGCCACGGCCTGCTGCGTCATTGATTATTTGGTTGGCGCAGCGGTCTTGCCGCCGGTTTTTTCGCAGGTGCCTTTGGCGACGAATTTCCATTCGCCTGCCATATTGTCGGTCTTGGCCTGGTTGGAGCAGCCATGGGTGCCGGTGGCGCAGTCGTTCTGGCCAGCCTTGGCGATGCCGTAGCACTTTTCTTTTTCCGCTGCTGGCTTGTCCTGGGCTGCGGAAGCAACGCTGCTGGTAGCGGCACAGACGGTGGCCAGGGCGGCGGCGATCAGGGCTTGGCGGTTTTTCATGCGGAGTCTCCTCTGTAGGTTTGCAGGTCTGCGATTAGACCATAAAAAAAACCCGCTGACACCGGTGCCGGTGCGGCGGGTTCGTTGCGGCCTGCGCGAGGTCTGGCGACCGGCGTTCAGGCGGTCGTGTTGATGTTCTGGCCGAGGTGGGATGGCAGGTTGGCGGCAGGCGTCGCTGGCGGAATCGCTTCGATCAGGGCCTGGGCGCTGGAGGCTTGCACGTCCATTGCTCTTTTTAACACGGCGTAACCAACCTCGGTACGATTGCTCGTATCGGCCATTGTTGTTGCCAGCTTTGCAATGCTCATCGCATCCATTTAAACCTCCCACTGATATCTATCCAGATTTACGGATGGGATTTGGCGAACTTTAGGTCTGGCGCGGGATTTTTTTGATTAACCAGGCCAGAACGGTGTCGGGACGGTTCAGGTCGAGCCATTGCAGGCGGGGCGGCAGGCCTTCCGGGGCGGGCTGGTCGGAGGCGACGGCGACAATCGTATGGTCGTCGAGGTAACGCGGCGGCTGGCCAGCGACGGCGCGGTAAACTTCCAGCTTGTCGATTTGCCATGCATGGAAGCCTTCCACCAGGGTCAGGTCGGCGGGCTGCAGGCGGGCCAGTTGCTCGTCGGCGCCGGGTTCTTCGGCTCCACGCAGTTCATGGATGATGGCGAAACGATAAGGCGAGGCGATCATCACCTCGGCGGCGCCGGCATGGCGGAAACGGGCGCTGTCTTTCCTTGGCGGCTCGAGCTCAAAGTCATGGTGGCTATGCTTGATGACGTTGACTTTCCAGCCGCGCGCGGCCAGCTCGGTGACCAGGTACTCGATCAGGGTGGTCTTGCCGCTGCCCGAGGGGCCGGTGACGCCGACGACGTTCTGCTTGCTGCTCATAGCGGTACCCGATAGCGGTAGCCGCGGAAGCTGAAGATGGCTTGCTTGGGCTGGAGCTTGTCCAGGATCAGGCCGGGGGCGACTTCCTCGCCCTCCCTGCGCAGCACTTTGTCGATCAGGAGCAGGCGATCGGCGGGATTTTTCGAATACATGTAGCCACCAAGGGTGATCTGGGGGATGGCGCGCTGGATTGGTTCAGGGAGCTCGCGCAGGGATTGCACCTGTTCTTCTGCCGGCGCTGGCGCCGGGACTGCAGCCTGCGGTTGCGCTGCGACCGGGACCGCCTGCGTCACGTCTGCACCGCGGGCCGCGTTTCCGGCTTGCTTCTGGGCGGGCAACCGGGGCGCCTCCGCGGCGTGGGCGGGGGGTGGCGCAGCGGCGACGTGGGCGTCGGCAGCACGCTGGTTGGCCGCTGGCTGGCCGGGAGCTTGCTGTGCAGGAGGCGCTTCTCCTGGGCGTGCTGGCGCCTGGCTTGCGGTGACCGCTGCGGCCGGCGCTGCCGGGGCGGCGCCGGCAACGGTGACTGCAGGAGCTGCCGGTGCGCTGTGGGCGTTGCCGCCCAGGCCGGAAGCCGTGGCCGCAGGCGTGGCGCTGCCGTTGGCGGCCGCTGGACCCGCGGCCGGAGCGGCGGGAGCCGGCGCGCTTGCGGCGGGCTGCTGGCTCGCGGCCGGCTGCTGGCGCACCAGCATCGTCGCGAGGCCGGCGATGGCGGCTGCCATCAGGGCCATGGCCACGATCACCGGCGTACGCCTGCTGCGCGCCCCCTGCCCGGCCGGCACGCTGGCCAGCGTGGGTGCGTGGATGGTCGGGGTGCTGCCGATCTGGCGTTCGGCCTGCGCCTTTTTGAGTGCTTCGAGAATATAGGACATGTTAATTACCCGCCTTGGCCAACAGGTGCGGCTCGGTCTCCCGGCCCGGCTGCGACAGGCGGATGAAAGTTCGCGGTCCCGCCACGCCGTCGGCCTTCAAACCCTGGGCAAGCTGGAACTCGCGCAAGTATCGCAAAGTTTCGCCGGCTAGTGGCAGGTTCTCGCGCGGTTTCTTGACCCCGTTTATTTGTGCCAGGCGGCGGGCCAGCCAGTCGACGTCCGGGCCCTTATCGCCTTCGCTGACTTCCTCGCGCCAGGAGCGCGGCGCGCGCCAGAAGGTGGTGAAGGTGCCGTCGAAGCGGGCGTCCAGGGCGTCGAGCGAGACCGTTTCGCTGCCGCGCGCTCCAACCAGCGTGGCGCTCTTGCCGTCGATGGCCGTCAGCAGGACATTGCGCGGCAGCGAATCGCCGTCGCGCAGTTTGATGATGGCGGGGCGGTCGAGATTGCGGATTTCTTCGAGGCCGCCCTTGCCTTGCATGCAGCGCAGGTTGTGCCGGGAAGCTTCGGCGCAGCCTTCGCCTTCCGACAATGCCACTTCCCACTTCGCCGCCAGTTGTCCCAGGGCGGCATCCATCGTCAGCCAGCTTGGCGCGACGAGGGTCGCTGGCGATGCAGCCCCTTGCGGCGCCGTGGCAGCGGCCGAAGCGGAACTTGCGGCGGCGGCCTGCGTCACGCGGCCAGCCGCCTGAGAGGCACGGGCAGCAGCCTGCGCGGCAGCGGGTGCACGCGGCGCGGCGGCGGCCCCCGTAGCGGACGGCGAGCGCACCGACGGCATCAGCTGCCAGGCCGCGGCGGCTGTCAGCGCAGCCCCCGCCAAGACTCCGGCTGCAGCCACGCGCCACGCCCGCGCCCCGACTGGAGCGCTCTCGCCTGCAAACACTTCCTGCGCCGCGCGGCGCAGGATGACGGCATTGACCTGCGCACGATTTTCAACGTAGGCGCCAAGCAAAGCCCGGTCGCACAAGAGGTTGATCCGGCGCGGCACGCCTTTGCTCAATTGGTGGATGCGCCGCAGCAGGCCACGCGGGAACAGCTCCACCGCCCCGGCGCCAGCCACCGCCAGCCGGTGCTGGATATAGCTGCCTACTTCCGCCTCGGACAATGGCCCCAGGTGATAGCGCGCGATCACGCGCTGCGCCAGTTGCTCGAGCTCGGGGCGCGCCAGCATCTGGCGCAGTTCCGGCTGGCCGATCAGGATAATCTGCAGCAGCTTGCGCTCGCTCGTTTCCAGGTTGGTCAGGAGGCGCAACTGCTCCAGCACGTCGGCCGACAGGTTTTGCGCCTCGTCGATCACCAGCACATTATTCAGGCCCGCCGCATGCGACTCCAGCAGGTAGCTGTTGACCGCATCCACATAGGACTTGACGCTCGCCCCTTCCGGCGCCACGCCGAATTCATCGCACACCGACTGCAGCAGTTCTTCCACCGTCAGCTTGGGATTGAAGATATAGGCCAGGCGGCAGTCGGCCGGAATCTGTTCGATGAAGCAGCGGCACACCGTGGTCTTGCCGGCGCCGATCTCGCCGGTCAGCAGCACGAAGCCGCCGCCGCTGCCCACGCCATACAGGAGGTGCGCCAGCGCCTCGCGGTGCCGTTCGCTCATGAACAGGTATCGCGGGTCGGGGGCAATCGAAAACGGCTGCTGTCTGAGGTTGAAGTATTGCGTGTACATGGTGGGCGCTTAGCGCAGCGCGGGCGGCAGTTGCTTGAATTTGGCGCAGTATATCTTGGAGCGCGTATTGAAATAGACGATGCGGCTGCCCGGCTTGGACTCCCGCACCGGGTAGCGCGAAGTGTCGATTTTCGCATAGGCCTGGCCGTCCTGGCGAAGGATGGCCTTTTCGAGCTCCTCCGGCGTGGTGTCGGTCACGGCGCCGACAAAGCTGTAGGGGAAGCTCTCGTCGCTGATCATCACTTCCAGCACGGGAAAGCCCCACAGGATCGCGTCATTGGTACGGAACCAGTAGGCTCCGCCCTCGCGCTTGTAAGGCCGCCCGAAATACTGGCTGAGGTAGTCGAAATAATAACGGTTGGAGGTCTGGTCGCGGCACAGCAGGCCATTGCCAAGCACGTCGCCGAAGTGGGAAGGCGGCGCTGCCTGCGTCGCCTGGCTGGCGGCGAGCACGCCTGCCGCCGTGAGGAAGCGCAATCGACGCATCAGTTACAACTTCTGGAACCAGGCGCGGTTGGCACTGATCTTGGCCTTGGCCGAGGGAGGCAACGCTTCATAGCAGCCAGGGTATTGCTTCAGGGAACCCTCGCGGACTTCCTTTTGCAAACCATTGATCAGGAACACGTATACCGTTCCACCCTGGTCGGTCTTTTTGGTTCCCAAGTACTTGATCATAAGTGTCTCTCCTGACGAGCATTATGACATTTCAAGGCGAAATCACAACTTTTTGCCCGGTACCGTGTGCATTTCAGTATCGGAAAAATGCAGTTGGCTCCTCGTTTTTGCGCGTCTGTCTTTTTCCGGCCCGGCGGCGACGCCGATTCGCCTATCGTTGCAGCATCACCAATCCTGAACAGTGACAATCAAAATGAATAAGCTGATCACCTACGGCGCCGCTGCTTCCCTGATCGCGCTGGGCGTTACGGCCTTGCACGCGAGCCCTCCGGAAAGCGAAAAGAAGGCCGATGCCACGCCGACCCGGGAAAACCGCCCGGTGACGGCTTTTTCGCGCATCGAGGTGGACGGCCCCTACAAGGTGCTGATCAATGCCCAAGGCGAGCCTGCGGTGGAAGTCAGCGGGCCGAAACGCCAGGTCGAACAGCTGGAAACCGTGGTCCAGGGCGATACCCTGCACGTCCGGCCTTTGCGCCGCCACCACTGGGTGTTCAGCTTCGGCAAACAGCGCGAACCGGTGATCGTTAAAATCAGCGCCAAGGGCCTGAAAGCCCTGAGCAACAGCGGCAGCGGCGACGTGGAACTGGAACGCGTGGACAGCACTGAACTGAAGCTGATCTCCACCGGCCCGGGCGACGTCAGCGCTTCCGGCACCGCCACCGAATTGACCGTCAAGGCCAGCGGCAGCGGCGACATGCACCTGCACCGTATGCGGGCCACCAACGTCAACCTGGTCATGAGCGGCCCTGGCGACGTCAGTGCGCCGGCGATTACCGGCGACCTGAATGCCGTGCTGTCCGGCTCCGGCGACCTGGAAGCGGGCGACGTGCGCGCCAATAAAGTGAACGCAGCGATGAGCGGCCCCGGCTCGGTCGAACTGCGCGGCAGCAGCCGCGACCTGCGCGTCGAGATTTCCGGCTCGGGCGACCTGGAAGCGTGCGGCATGCAGGTCGAAAACGTCAGCGCCATGCTGAATGGGCCGGGCAGCGCTTGCCTGAGCGGCCAGATCAGGAAGTTCGACGCCGAGGTGCACGGTTCCGGCGACCTGGAAGCGCGCGGCCTGCAAACCCAGAATACGCGCGTCAGCCTGAGCGGCCCCGGCGGCATGAACCTGTCCGGCAGCAGCGAGACCCTGAGCGCGGACGTCAGCGGTTCCGGCGACCTCGATGCCAAGCAGCTCCGGGTAGCCAAGGCAATTGCGCGCAGCAAGGGCCCCGGCAATATCTACCTGAGCAAGGTAAGCGATTCGCTGGATGCCGACGTGCGCGGCTCGGGCGACCTGAAGGCCGAACCGGAGTGCAAGGACGTCAAGGTCACGATGAGCGGCCCTGGCGGCGTGCAGCTGCGCGGCTGGACTGGCACGCTTAACGCGCAGCTCACCGGCTCGGGCAGCCTTGATGCACGCGACATGCTGGCCAAGCAGGCAGAAGTCAATGTACGCGGTCCAGGCAACGCCACGGTTAATGTGGAAGGCAAGGTCGCAGCCCAGGGCCAGCAATTGATTTCCGACAAACAGCGTGTGCTGACGGTCGACCGTCGTGGCGCCCACGCCGAATGATTGACGAAATCGCTGCTGACGCCTGAGGCGCCGGCAGCGATTAGCTTTTCTCCCGAGCCCGGCCAGCGTGCCGGGCTTTTTTTCGTCCATATTGCAACTTTGGCACCACAGTCCATACCAAAGTGCATACCATTAGCGACAGCACAATTTCAATTACAAATCAAAGACTTGTGATTGCAAATCCGAGTTTAGCCGCAGACCTAAACAATACCAGTTAAATACCTGTTGACAAGCTGGTGTGCTCCTCATATAGTCGCCACAGTTCTTTTCATCCCTTGAAAAAATGATCGAATTCCTGATAGGCGTCGATGGCGGCGGCAGCGGCACACGGGTGCGCCTGGCGCGGGCCGACGGACAGTTGCTGGGCGAAGGCCAAGCCGGTCCATCTGCCCTGCTGCACGGCATTAAGAATGCATGGGCTGCCGTTGAAGAAGCCGTGGGGCGCGCCTTCGAAGCGGCCGGCGTGACGCAACCGGCGCGCGAACACATTGCGATCGGGCTGGGGCTGGCCGGCGTGCACAACAAGCAGTGGGCCGCCAATTTCGTGGCCGCCAATCCCGGTTTTGCCGCGGTGGCGCTGGAAACCGATGCGTTTACCACGGTGCTCGGTGCTCACGAAGGCCAGCCGGGCGCCATCATCGCCCTGGGCACCGGCAGCGTGGGCGAAATCCTGCATGCCGATGGCGCGCGCCATGAAGTGGGCGGCTGGGGCTTCCCTTCCGGCGACGAAGCCGGCGGCGCATGGATCGGCATGAAGGCGATCAACCATGTGCAGCAAGTGGTCGACGGCCGGGTCCGGGGCAGCGCCTTCTCGCAGGCGGTGGCCGAGGCGTGCGGAGGCAGCCGTGACCGCATCCAGGTCTGGCTGGCAAATGCCAACCAGACCGCCTTTGCGCAACTGGCTCGCATCGTGCTGCAATTTGGGGAAAGCGATGCGACCGCGCGCGGCATCCTGTCCGAAGCTGGCCAGCAGGTGGCGCTGATCGCCCATGGCCTGGACCCGAGCGGCACCTTGCCTATCGCCCTGTGCGGCGGCCTCGGTGAGCCGCTGCGCGCTTTCCTGCCGCCTGCCCTGCTGCAGCGGATTGTTCCCCCCAGGGGCGATTCGGCCGCGGGTGGCCTGCGCCTGATCCAACAACATTTGAAGGAGTAGCCCGTGCTATCCCAGTTGAGCGATTTCCGGCCTGACGCCGACAGCGACACCCCTCTGTACATGCAGTTGGCAAACAAGCTGTCCGATGGCATAGCAAGCGGCGACTGGCGCGCCAACGAGGCGCTGCCTTCCGAACGCGTGCTGTCGGAAATACTCAATATCTCGCGGGTGACCGCGCGCAAGGCGATCGACATGCTGTGCGCGCGCGGCATGCTGACGCGCCGCCGCGGTTCCGGGACCTACATCACGCCCAAGCTGGAACAGCCGCTGTCGCGCCTGACCAGCTTTTCGGAAGAGCTGCGCCAGCGCGGCTTTACCGCCGGCTCGCGCTGGCTGCAGCGCGAGATCGGCGTGGCGGCGCCGCTGGAACTGCTGTCGCTCGGCCTGTCGCCCAACATGCCGGTGGCGCGCCTGAAGCGCCTGCGCACGGCCGACGACGTGGTGATGGCGATCGAGACCTCGACCATTCCGGCCATGTACATGCCCGATCCCGGCACGGTGCACGGCTCGCTGTATGGCTACCTGGAAGCCAGCGGCAATGTACCGATGCGCGCGCTGCAGCACATCCGCGCCATCAATGCCAATGCCGAGCAGGCGCGCCTGGCCAATATCGCGCCCGGCACCGCCATGCTGCACATTACGCGCGTGAGCTACCTGGAAAGCGGCGCAGCGGTAGAACTTACCCACTCCTACTGCCGGAGTGACTATTATGAATTTGTAGCGGAGTCGCGTCGATGAACCAGGCAATCAAAGGCAATATCCTGACACCGTCCGGCTGGCTGAACGGAACGATTTCCTTCGGCGAGCGGATCGAGGACGTCGCGGGCAGCAGCACCGACCCGGCAGCGAACGGCGACGACTATATCCTGCCCGGCTTTATCGACCTGCACGTGCACGGCGGCGCCGGCAAGGACGTGATGGAGGGCGGCGATGCGGTGCACGCCATTGCGGCAATCCACGCGCGCCACGGCACCACCTCCATGCTGGCCACCACCATGACGGCCCCGCCGGAAGACATCGACGTGGCGCTGGCCGCCATCGGCAAGGCCGTGCGCCAGCGCGGCAAGGGCGAAGCGCGCGTGCTGGGGGCTCACCTGGAAGGCCCTTATATCAATAGCGGCAAGCTCGGGGCGCAGCCAAATTTTGCGCGCGCCGCCACCATTGAAGAAGTCCATCGACTGGAAACGCTGGCGCCGATGCGCGTGATCACCGTGGCGCCTGAAATCTCGGGCCACCTGGAACTGGTGCGCGACCTGGCCAACCACGGCGTGCGCGTCCAGATCGGCCATACGCTGGGCTCCTATGAGGAAGGCGTGGCGGCGCTGGACCACGGCGCCACCGGCTTCACCCATTTGTTCAACGCGATGAGCGGCCTGCACCACCGCGAGCCCGGCATGGTCGGCGCCGCGCTGGCGCACGCCGAATTCGCCGAGCTGATTCCCGATCTCCTGCACGTGCATCCGGGCGCAATCAAGGGCGCGCTGCGCGCCATCCCGCGCCTGTATTGCGTGACCGATTCGACGGCTGCCACCGGCATGCCGGACGGCGAATACATGCTGGGCCGCCACATCGTCCATAAATGCATGGGCGGCGTGCGCCTGCCCGACGGCACCCTGGCCGGCTCCACGCTGACGCTGGACCAGGCGCTGCGCAACCTGGTCGGGCTGGGCCTCGACCTGGCCGACGCCTCCAAACGAGTTTCCACCCATGCAGCCGACTACCTCGGCCTGCAGGACCGCGGCCGCCTGGCACGCGGCGCGTATGCCGACCTGGTCGTGATGGACCGGGACTTGAAACTGAAAGCCGTTTATATCGAAGGAGAACGTTGTGACCTCAATGATGCTTAAAGAAGCCCTGTCTGCCGCCGACTGCGTGGATCAGCAGCTGGCGAACGACACCGACCGCTACGCGGAACTGGGCCGCAAACTGAGGAGCACGCCGTTCAACTCCGCGCTAACGGTGGCGCGCGGCAGCTCGGACCATGCCTGCAACTACATCGCCTACCTGATCATGTCGCGCCTGGGGCGGGTGGTCGCTTCGCTGCCAATGTCCCTGGTGACGCTGCACAAATCGCCGCTGATCACGCGCGATACGCTGGTGGTGTCGGTCTCGCAATCCGGCCAGAGCCCGGACGTGGTAGAACCAATCCGCTATTTCCGCGACGGCGGCGCGACCACCGTAGCACTGGTCAACGACGCTGAATCGCCGCTGGCGCACAGCGCCGAATGGGCCATGCCGCTGCGCGCTGGCAAGGAGCAGAGCGTGGCCGCCACCAAGAGCTTCATCACGTCCCTCGTCGCCGGCGCGCGCCTCGTTGCGCACTGGCAGAACGACCCGGACCTGCTGGAAGGCCTGGCGGCCCTGCCGGATGCACTGCGCGCAGCCTGCAATGTGGACTGGTCGCCGGCCATTGAAGTCCTGGCCCCGGCCCGCAACATCATGGTGGTCGGGCGCGGCATCAGCTTCCCGGTCGCCCTGGAGGCTTCGCTGAAATTCAAGGAGACCTCGGCCCTGCAGGCGGAAGCCTTCTCCGGCGCGGAAATCAAGCACGGCCCGATGGCGCTGATCGAGGAAGGCTATCCTCTGCTGATCTTCGCAACGCGCGGCCCGACCCAGGCTGGCTTGCTGGCACTGGCGGAAGAAATGCGCGGCCGCGGCGCGCGCGTGCTGCTGGCGGCGCCGGAGGACGTGGCAACGCGCGACCTGACCTTGCCGGTTGCGGCCACGCCGGATCTCGACCCGATTGTTGCGATCCAGGCCTTCTACGTGATGGCGGCCAAGCTGTCCGCAGCGCGCGGCCTGGACCCGGATCGTCCGCGCCACCTGAACAAAGTCACCAAGACCCACTGATTTGCGCGCGGCCATCAATGAAGAACAGACTCCTGCTTGCTGCATTGATGGCCGTTGCCGGCGCCGCATTCGCCGCGCCGGTGCAGCATATCGAGTTCTGGACCTTCAGCATGAAGCCGCGCTTCACGCCCTACTTCGAGGACGTGGTACAGCGCTATGAGGCCGCAAATCCCGGCGTCAAGCTCGAATGGGTCGACTTCCCCTGGGACATCATCCAGACCAAGCTGGTCACGCGCATCGTGGCGGGTAAGCCGCCGGCGCTGGTCAACCTGAACGTGCCGTGGGCCGAGGAGTTCGCGCGCGCCGGGCTGTTGACGCCTGTCGATCCGCTGCTGGGCGCCGATCGCGCACGCTATCTGCAAAGCACCTTGCGCGATCTTTCGTTCTCGGGCAAGACTTACGGCTTCCCGATGTACAGCAATGTCGCTGTGATCGCCTATAACCGCGAGATCTTCCGCGCCGCCGGCATTCCACACGCGCCGCGCAATCTCGATCAACAGCTCGCGTTCGCGCGCCAGATCGCCCAGCGTACCGGCAAGGCCGGCCTGTGCCCCGCCCTTTCAAAGGTTGATGGCCTGATGCTGCAGCAAGGCCTTCCGGTACTGGCTGGCGGACGGGCGGTATTCAACACGCCTGCGCACGTCGCCTTTGTCGCCAAGCTGGCCGAGACCTATCGCGCTGGAGGCCTGCTGAAGGATGGCTTGTTTGCCGAGGATAACTTCCCGCCTGCGGTGGAGGCCTATAAGAGCGGACGCCTGGGAATGCTGCTGGCGCCGCCGACGGCGTTGAAGCGCATCCAGGCCGATGCGCGCGAAGTCTACGCCCACACCGATGTGGCGCCCGCGCCGCTGGGGCCGACCGGGATCGCCGACGGCGGTTGGCTGATCCACTTTGGCGTGCCGGCCCGTGTGCCAGCGGCGGACTTGCCCGGCATCGGCAAGTTCGCCCGCTTCCTCACCAGCGATGCGAACCAGCTTGAATTCGCGCGCCAGGCCAGCGTGTTTCCAGCCTCGGCGCAGGCTGCCAATGATCCCTTCTTCACCGCCGTGCCGCCGAATGCTGGCGCAGCGGAAAAAGCCGTTGCCGCCGGCGCCGTATCGATGCCCTATTCCCGCACGATGTACGTGGCCGGCATCGAAGACTACGACGAACTGCGGCGCGCGCTGGTGAAGGCAGTCGAAGCCGGCGTCACCGGCCGCCAGGATATCCAACAAGCGCTCAACGCCGCAGTCGCCATCTGGAACCGCAAGCTTGCGTTAATAAAGTCGGGGTCAGGTCTGGCAATCGGACACGGGCTCAACCGTAGGCCCTGCCTACGGTTGAGCCCGTGTCCGATTGCCAGACCTGACCCCGACTTGTTAGCTGTAAGGGACGGACAATGAAGCGCTGGTTGGCTGCCTGGCTGTTTCTCGCACCGGCATTGGTGCTGCTGGCCGTCTTTGCGTTCTGGCCGGTGCTTTTCGGCTCCGTGCTGGCGTTCACCGACTTCTCGCTGGTGCGGCCGACGCATTGGGCCGGCTTGGACAACTTCCGCTACATCTTCAATAACGAGATGTTCGTCACCGGCCTGAAAAACTCGCTGGTTTTCCTGCTGATCGTGCCCTGCGTGCAGCTCGGCGCCATTACATTGGCTGTGCTGGTGAACAACCAGCTCCCGGGCGTCAAGATGTTCCGCGCCGCGTATTACGTGCCTGTGGTGACGACTGTCTCGGTGGTCGGCATCATGTGGGGTTTCATGTTCCACGAACAGGGCGCGCTGAATTACATCCTCGGCACCCGCATCGGCTGGCTGCAGGACGATACTTTTGCGCTGGCCGCGATCATGTTCGTCACGCTGTGGCGCGGCCTTGGCTGGTATATGGTGATGTACCTGGCCGCGCTGCAATCGGTGCCACAGGAAATGCAGGAGGCGGCGATTCTCGACGGCGCCTCGCGCTGGCAGCGCTTCTGGCATATCACGGTACCGATGCTGCGCCCGACCATCATGGTCTGCACCATCCTTTCCGTGCTGGGCGCGCTGAAGGCCTACCAGGAAGTGGACGTCCTGACCCAGGGCGGGCCGATGAATTCCACCTTCACCGCCCTGTACTACGCCTACGACCAGGGACTCAAGCACCTGAAGCTGCCGCGCGCCCTGGCGGCAAGCTTCATCGTTTCCCTGATCTGCATCGGCATCGCCTTGCTTTGCCTGCGCTACCTGAAGCCAAAGCACCGATGAAAAAGACCGCACAATACCTGCTGCTGGCCGCCATCGCGCTGCTGTGCATCTTTCCGTTCTGGTGGACGCTGGTCACGGCGCTGTCCACAGAAGGCAATATCTTCTCCTACCCGCCGACTTTCTGGCCCAGGCAGCCGTCGCTGGAGAACTTCGCCGAGGTATTCCGCGTCATCCCGATCTGGTCCTTCCTGAAAAACTCGATCCTGATCACGGCCTGCACCGTGCTGTGGAAACTCGTGCTGTGCTCCATGGCTGCCTACCCGCTGGCGCGCCTGCACTTCAGGGGCAAGAAGCTGGTATTCGGCCTGATCGTCGCGACCATGGTGCTGCCGTCCGAAGTCAACTTCCTGGTCAATTTCATCACTGTGACGGAACTGGGGCTGGTCGACACCTACTCGGGCGTGATCCTGCCTAACGTGGTGAATGCGGTCGCGATCCTGCTGCTGAAACAGGCTTTCGAGGAAGTGCCGCAAGACCTGGTCGATGCTGCCCGCGTCGACGGCGCCTCGGAATGGACCATCTTCAGCAAGATCATGCTGCCGCTGATCGCCCCGTGGCTGGCGACAGTCGGCATCCTGACCGCCGTCGAAGCATGGAACGAATACATCTGGCCATCGATCGTCATGAGCAAGCCGGACGAATTCCCGCTGTCGGTGGGCGTGCTGTATTTGCGCGGCACCTTCGGCAGCAGCACGCGCGTGATCGCGGCAGGTACCATCATCACCATAGTGCCGACACTGGCGGCATTCCTTTTCACCCAACGTTACTTCATGCGCGGCATGGACGGAGCAGTCAAATGAGCACACAAGAACTACGAAAAATCGCGGGACAACTGATCATGATCCGCTTTCCCGGCACGGTGCTGGACCAGGCGACTGCCGATTTCATCCGCGCGAACGGCATCCGCGGCGTGTGCCTGTTCCGTGGGAACATGACCGACTCCGTGCAACTGGCCAGGCTGACCGCCGACCTGCGCGACGCCATGGGCCCGAACGCGCTGATCGCCATCGACCAGGAAGGCGGCGCTGTGGTGCGTTCGACCTGGGTGCCGGCGCCGCCTGCGGCAATGGGCTTGGGCGCGGCCGACGATGCCGACCTGGCCTACCGCACCGGCGCTGCCGTGGCGCGCGCCGCCAAGTCGCTCGGCTTCAACTGGAATTTCGCGCCCGTGCTGGACTTGAACAACAATCCGGACAATCCTGTGATCGCCGAGCGCTCCTTCGGCGCCGAGCCGAAACGCGCGGTGGAACTGGCCATGGCCTGGATGGCCGGCAGCCATGCCGAAGGCGTCGCCTGCTGCGTCAAGCATTTCCCCGGCCACGGCGACACCCACGTCGATTCGCACCGCGACCTGCCGACCGTCGACAAGGCATTGCCGGAACTGGACCTGCTGGAGCTGGCGCCATTTCGCACCGCCGCCCCGGTGGCGCCGGCCATGATGACCGCCCACATCGTCTACCCTGCCATCGATCCGGATAATCCCGCCACCATGTCGCCGGCCATCCTGGACGGCATCCTGCGCAAGCAATGGAACTACAAGGGCATTATCATCACCGACGGCATGGACATGCACGCCATCGCCGGCCGCTACGGCGTGGGCAACGCCGCCGTGCGCGCCTTGCTGGCCGGGGCCGACATGGTGATGGCGCTTGGCACCACCGAAACCCAGAACGAAACCCTGGACGCCATCGCGGCTGCGCTGGCCGATGGCTCGCTGTCGCAGTCTGCTGTCGACGAACGCCTGGCGCGCCTTAACGCGCTGGCGCAAGCCTATCCTTGCCAGCAGCGCTCCTATAAGGAAGATGCCGCGGACCGCGTGATCATGGCCGAAGGCTGGCGTCGCGCATTGACAGCACGCGGCAATCCGCAACGTCCCGCGCCGGGCAGCAAACTGCGCCTGGTGGTACGGCAGGATGTGGTCAGCGATGGCGTTTCCGAAGCCGGCGTACCGGCAGCCACCGTGGCCGCTTCGCTGGGCAAGCTGTACGACGTGGACCTGGTCACCTTCGCCGACGCCAACACCTTTGACTGGTCGGCGCTGCCGCAGGATGGCCGCTTCACCGTGCTGGCCTCCACATCGCGCCTGCGCTACGGCGACAACGCCCGCAACAACTGGAAGCCGGACCTGCACCTGGCGTTGTGGAACCCGTACCAGGCGCTGGACATCCAGTCCCCGGCCCTGATGACCTATGGCTTCGCCGCTCCCGCACTGGAAGCCGTCAACGCCTGGCTGTCGGGCGAACTTGAAGCCACCGGCCGCTGCCCGGTTCCCGGCTTTGCTTAAGGCTTAAGGAGAGAAGATGGACGCCGCACGCCACAACCCGCTGAAATGGATCCCCACGCTGTACCTGGCGCAGGGCCTGCCCTACTTCGCCATTGCGCTCGTCTTCGGCCAGATGATGAAGAGCATGAACATGTCGAACGCGGAAATCAGCCACTGGCTGGCCTTCCTCGGCGGCGCCTGGATCTTCAAACCCTTGTGGAGTCCATTCCTGGAACTGGCGTCCAGCAAAAAGCTGGTCGTGGTCAGCCTGCAGCTGTTCGGCGGCGTGGGCCTTGGCCTGGTGGCGCTCGCGCTGCAATTCCCGTTCTGGCTCAGCGCCAGCATCGGCGTGCTGTTCCTGGTGTCGATCGCCTCCGCTACCCATGATATTTCCTGTGACGGGCTGTACATCGCCAGCCTGAACAAGAAGGCACAGGCGCAATACGCCGGCTGGACCGGTACTTTCTTCAATGCCGGCCGATTCCTGGCACAAGGCGGCTTGCTGATGCTGGCTGGCTACCTGGAGAAGACCCAGGGCGTTACCGCCGCCTGGACCGTCATCTTCGGCATCCTCGGCCTGACGATGTGCGCATTGGGCACATATAACCTCTGGGCGCTGCCCCTCAGCCCCAACGCCCGCATGGACGACCATACCGTGGGCGGCGTGGCGCGCACCCTGGTGGAAGTGATTGCCGACTACTTCCGCAAACCGGGCATCTTGATTTCGATCCTGTTCATCATCTTGTTCCGTGCCGGCGAGGCGCAGGTGCAGACGATTGGCCCGCTGTTCCTGCGTGAAGCGCGCGAGGCGGGCGGCCTTGGCCTGAGCACTGCCGAAGTAGGCGCCGTCTACGGCACCAGCGGCACTATCGCCTTCATCATCGGCTCCATCGCCGGCGGCTATTTCACGTCCTGGCTGTCGCTGCGCCGCGCCATCCTGTTCCTGATCCTGGCGATGAACTTGCCAAACCTGGTTTTCTACTTCCTGTCGCACTCCCTGCCGACCGACCTGACCACGATCGGCGTCGCCCTCAGCGTGGAAATGTTCGGCTACGGTTTTGGCTTCGTCGGCGTCATCCTGTACATGATGCAAGTCGTAGCGCCGGGTAAGTACACCACGGCGCACTACGCCTTCTCTACCGGCGTGATGCAGGGGGGCTTTGTACTATTCCGCTGGATCAGCGGCGATATCCAGATGGCGCTGGGCTACAAGAACTTCTTCCTGTGGGTACTGGTGGCTGCCATCCCCGTCACCGTCCTGTCGCAGTTCATTCCGATGGAGTCGCGCGAGCGATCCGGCGGCGACGCCGTGCCCGAGGCGGCCTGATTCATGGCATCGGTCTCGCTGCGCAATATCGCCAAGCGCTATGGCGACAATGACCCGGTCATCCAGGGCATAAACCTGGACATCGCGGACGGTGAATTCACCGTGTTTGTCGGCCCGTCCGGTTGCGGCAAGTCGACGCTGCTGCGCATGATCGCCGGGCTGGAAGAAATCAGCGGCGGCGAACTGCATATCGGCGGTCGGCTCGCCAACAGCGTGCCGCCGGCCCAGCGAGGACTGGCGATGGTGTTCCAGTCCTATGCGCTGTACCCGCACATGACGGTGTATGAAAACATGGCATTCGGCCTGAAGCTGGCCGGCACGCCCGCCGCCGAATTGCGCGCGGGAGTGGAACGCGCCGCCGCCACGCTGCAGATCGGCCACCTGCTCCATCGCAAGCCAAAGGAACTATCCGGCGGCCAGCGCCAGCGCGTGGCCATTGGCCGCGCCATCGTGCGCAAGCCGCAGCTGTTCCTGTTCGACGAACCGCTGTCCAACCTGGATGCCGGCCTGCGCGTACAAATGCGGCTGGAAATCGGCCGGCTGCACAAGGAACTGGGCACCACCACCATCTATGTGACGCACGACCAGGTGGAAGCAATGACGCTGGGCCAGCGCATCGTGGTGTTCAACGGCGGCAAGGTTGAACAGGCAGGCACGCCGCAGCAACTGTATAACAGCCCGGCCAACCTGTTCGTGGCCGGCTTCCTCGGCGCGCCGCGCATGAACTTCATCCCGGGCGAAGTGATGGCCGTAGGCGCCACGCACGTGGCGGTGCTACTGCCGGGCGGCGCCATCGTCGAAGTGGCGGTCCTGCCCGGCGAGGTCGAGCGCGGCGCCAGCGTCACGCTTGGCGTGCGTCCGGAACACCTGCAAATGCGGGAAGAAGCTTACAATGCGGCCGCTGTCGCGATCAGCCATGTGGAGTATCTTGGCGATCAGTCCATCGTTTACGCGGCCTTGCCCGGCATGGCGGAGGCGCTGGCGGTGAAACTGGCACAGGATCATCCGCTGCCAGCACCCGGCGCAGCTGCCACGCTGTTCCTGCCGCCGGAGCGCTGCATGCTGTTTGCGGCTGACGGCACGGCTCTCGACCGGCCATAATATATCGTTACAATTGGCTACTTCAGAAAACCGGTCCCATGACGAAATTATGGGAGAATAGACGTTTGCCTCAACCACAAGAAGGATCACATACCATGACCCAACATCGTTTCGCACGTATCGGCCTGCTGCTGGCAGCCATCGGCCTGGGCGCCGTCCCGGCGCTGGTCCAGACCGCACACGCGCAAGACAAACAGGCTGCCGCGGCTCCACAAGAGACGGTGCGCAAAGAGATGGTTAAATTCCTGGACAGCAAAATCCTGGCCCCTCTGCTGGATGCCAAAAAATATGGCGAAGTGAACGCCTTGCTGGACCAGGCAGATGCAATGCCGAACAAATCCTCCTACGAGCAGTATTTCATCAACCGCATGCGCCTGGCCACCGCCCTTGGCATGGGCGACAAGCCGAAGCTGATCGAAATGCTGGAGTACGTGCTGGCTTCGGGCCGCCTGGAGAAAGATGAGAAGGCCAAGTTCACGCAAGCGCTGGCGGGCTACTACCAGGAGCAGAAGAACTACCCCAAGACCATCGAAAACCTGCAGAAGTACGGCGAACTGTCCGGCGACCCGAAAGTGGCGCGCCAGATCATGGCGATCCGCTTCGAATCGGGCGATTACAAGGGCGTGCAGGCCGACCTACTGAAGAAGCTGAACGACAGCATCAAGGCTAACCAGCCAATGACCCGCGAAGAGCTTCACATGCTGGCCGACGCCTCGCATCGCCTGAAGGACAAGGCTACCTACCTGACGGCGCTGGAAGGCCTGGTGCGCTGGCATCCACGTGACCGCTACTGGTCGGACATGCTGTACCGCACCCGCGGCAAGGAAAACTACTCCACCCGCTTCTCGGCTGACATCATTCGCCTGCAGAAAGTGGCCACCACCAAGATGGAAGAACAGGACTACGTGGAACTGGCCGAAGTCGACCAGCTCGAAGGCCAGTTCATCGAAGGCAAGGCCGTCCTGGATGCCGGCATCGCCAACGGTGCTGTGACCCAGAACGCCAAGATCAAGAAGCTGAAGGGCGAACTTGACAGGCAAGCCGCAGACGACATGAAGAACATCGCCTCCACCGAATCTTCGGCCCGCAAGGCCAAGAACGGCACCGGCATGGTCAACCTTGGTTACGCGTTCGTGACCATGGGCCAGTATGACAAGGGTATCCAGCTGATCCAGGACGGCATCGCCAAGGGCGGCCTGAAAAACGCGGAAGATGCCAAGCTGCGCCTGGGCTACTCCTACGCGATGGCCGGCAAGAAGGATGAAGCCATCAAGATCCTGGAAACCGTGCAAGGCGCCGATGGCCGTGCCGACCTGGCGCGCTACTGGATCCTGTGGGTCAACCGTCCGTACCCAGCGACTGCTGGCGACGACGAGAAACAAGGCTAAGCAGGACGCCTGAACGTCTATGCAATACAACAAAGCGGGATTGGCTTTCGGGCTCTTCCCGCTTTTTTTCGCCTGCCACCCCCGATTCAATTGAATCACTCTTGCCGTTCACGAAATTCTAGGCTGTAATGGCGGTCCGCATCGTTACAGAAAGAGCAACACCCATGCATGCCCCGCTGTCAGAAAGCGACTTTCACCAGTCCCTGCGCGAACCCCTGCTTAGGTATCACGGCTACGAAGAAAACTTCCATGACCAGCTCGAGACGTTCGAGCATGTGAGGGAACGCCTGCAGCAACCGCCCGAGATGATCTCGGCGATCCCGCTCTATAACCTGATGAACACGACCAAGCGCCTGGCGACTGACGCCACCGCGTTCCTGGTCAACTGCTATAGCGGCGGGCATGACATCGCCCAGCTTCAAGCTTTCTACGACCGTGCGGTCGAACATTGGGAAACCTACGCCCACTACAACCAAGCCTATAACGACAGCAATGATCGCGAGACTCCTTGGCCGCATGTTGCGCTGGCCGGTCCGGAGTACCATCAGGCGCTGACCATGGTTTGCCTTGGCCTCCTGCTCGGCAAGCAGGATATGCTGCATCGCCTGGTGCCGCTGATCGACTACCGCAATGAGAAGCGCGACGCGCTGGTCGAACGCTTGCTCAGTTGCTGCGTCGAAGGGCGCGATCCGTCTGTCGGCATCTGCCGCCGCAACCTGCCGTATTCGAAGGTTCTCCCCATCTTTGCCGCGCAGCCCGCCGAACGGCCGGCACTGATGGCGCAATATCTCGCAGAATGGTACGAGGCCAGCCGCCGCGAAAACTATTACGACCTGCACAAATCTGGTTACCAGTTCGTCGGCTACTGGTCGTGGGAGGCGGCCGCCATCACCCTGGTGCTGGGCATCGACGATGCGAGCTATCGCCACCTGCCCTACTATCCGGCGCACATGGCCGCCTTTGCACGCCAGGCCAATGCAGGCAAGATGCCGACGTACGTCGCCGCATCCATCGTGGAAAGCGCCGAACTGGCGCCGCCCGATACGCTCGAAGACCTGGCCATGTTTTGGCGGCACAAGAAGCTGTCCCCTGCCGATTTCGAGCAGCGGCGCCGCTCCAGCCGCATGCGCTATGACAGCTACGAGGAAAACCTGGCGCACTTCACCGACAAGGTCCGTTACGAATGCGCCGACCCGGATCAGTATGACGGAGCACACCTGCTGGCATGGGAGTCCGTGAATCACCTGCGCAATAGCTACAGCGCCGGCCATGCATTGGAGGACCTCAATACTTTTTTTCCGCTGGCTCTCAGCTTTTGGGAAGACTACGCGCGCTTCCTAACGCCATTTACACGGCCGGAGAGCGGCGAGGACGAGGACTGCTACAAGCACTGGCTGGACCTGCAAGACGATGACTATCACACCGGCCTGTCGCTGGTGTGTTTCGCCATCCTGCTGGGCCATGAAGAGAAGCTGGCCCGCATCATGCCTATCCTTGATTATGGCAACCGTCGTCGCGACGCGCTGCTGGAGCAGTTGGTCGCACCTTTCGTGCCTGGCCGCGAAGCCCCGCCAAAAAAATGTACGCGGGGCAGACCCTACTCGCAAGCCCTGCCGATTTTCGCCGCAGCTCCCGAAATGCGCCCCGCCCTGATGGCCGGCTACATGCGTGCCTGGTACGACATGAGCGAAGACGAACCGTATTTCGGCACCAACCGCAAGGGCGTCCAGTTCTTCGGCTACTGGTCGCTGGAAGCCGCAGCCATCAGCTTCGTGCTGGGCATCGACGACGCCAGCTACCGCCAAGACCACTTCTATCCGCGCGAGCTGATCGACTTCGCTCGCTCGCACATCGCATAACCCGGAGAATCACTTGACGTCCCCCCCGCCCTAAAGGACGGGGATTCCTGCTTCCAGCGTCGCACGTCCGCGACGGAGAATGTTTAACGCAGCATTACGATCACGATCATGTACCACACCGCATTCGCTGCATTCCCACTCTCTTATTCCAAGGCCTGCGATACCTCTCGGTCCCCGCCTTGGCGCGCGAATGTGGCTTGGGGTTCCGCAATTCGAGCAGGTCTGGGTGGTAAAGCGTTCGTCTACTTCCACGTACCGTGCGCCATGCCTCATGGCCTTGTACGCCAGCATCTTGCGGAAGGACGACCAGCCTGCATCAAGCACGGACTTCGCCAGGCTGGTTTGGGCGAGTCCACTGGCATTCACATTGCCAACAGCGATATGGTCGAAAGCGCGGGCAAGCTCCACCGACCTGTTATGCAAGAAGTCCAGCCGTCGCCGCGCCGTGCGCGCCTGGATGGCTTTGATGCTGCGCCGCTTGTGGGCTCGCTGCGCTACCGCCAGCGCCGCTTCCGCCTCACGATAAAAGCCCGGCGCCGGAATCTTTTCTCCCTCGGACGGGGTAGCGAGATCCCTCAAGCCAAGATCGATACCGACACCGTGGTCGAGTGGCCGGACCGGCGGCTCGGCTACCTCGATCACAATATTGAGGAACCAGTTACCGCGGCTGGCAAAGCTTTTCACGGGGCCCGAATTGCTGCGCAATTCGTCTTGCGCAAAGCAACTGCCGTCCTTGATCTTCCCTTCAGGAAGCGGGCGAGAGTAGAACACGCGGAACGTATTACCTGCAAAGCGAAACGCGTTGCCTTCCCGATGCAGGTCGCGGCCTTTGAAAGGAATCCATCCCAAAGACTTCCGACCGCGGAAACGCAGATAGGGACGACGGTGTTGGGCACGCGATTTGGCGAACTGTTCGCATACGGCATTGATCACACCGGAGTGCAGTTCCAATTCTTTGCTGCTGCCGGTCGTGAGCTTGTTCAAGTCAAAGCCGGACAGCCAGGGGCGCTCAAACCGCAAGGCATCTTTCTGCCGGTCATTGCAGTAGTTCCAGACGAAATTCACCTTACGGGCTTGCAGATCAAGCAGCCCGTTTTTCGATTTCACACGGAAACGGTAGACGAGAATCATACTGTAATTTTATACAGTATTTCACAAATCTCAAGGAGAACGGCCGCGTTGCGGCCGGCTCCTTTCACTCCCCGCCCTGAAGGACGGGGTTTCTCGGAGCAAATCACATGAAAGCTCATCTCCTTGGCGCGCTGCTGCTCGCCATCGGCCTGCCGCTGCACGCGCAGCAATTCATCACCCCACAACGCGACATCACAAGCATTTCGACAAACGGCATGGAACTGCAAATGCTGTACACCGACATCGACAGGAACACGCCCCACACTTTGCGCGCCATTACCTTCTTCCGCGCCAATGACAAGGGTCCAGCACAGCAGATTCCCTTCGAAATCAAGAAGCGCTTCGTACCAGCGCTGCAACTGGAATCTGGCGCCGATTGCGCCATCAGCGGATTCCGCGCTTTCAAGACAAAGTCTGGCCTGCGTGTGGTTTATGCCGAGCGCGATGGCATGTGGGCAGACGAGCGCCGCGTGAACTTCACGGTGCTGGAATTGAAAAAGAATGATGATCCCGAGACGGTGGACGCACCGGCGCTGGCCTTCCGAGAGGTTGGCAAGGTCGCCAGCAAGCGCAATTTCTGTGACGTGAACGAAGCAATGTCCGCGGAAGCAGCCCGCCTGTTCAAGTAAATGATGCGCTTTACTGCAGCCCTGGTCGGCGCACTCTCAATTCAGGCAGCTTCCGGTTCTGACGTCAATGGCACCTGGAAGTATGCACGCAGCCTCGACCCTCTCCAGGTCATGGATTCACCGAAGCCCCCTGCAAATCCCTATCTGCAAATTGTTGACAATGGGGTCTGGGTGAATGAAAACTGCTCTGGAAAAGCGAACAAGGAGAGGTTCAACTATTCGGAAGCCTTCCAGCTGCTGTTAAGGAATGGCTTCAATGAAGCGAAATTGAAGGATTTCCTGAAGGGTCAGGCTTCATTCGACCTTGGCCCGAAGGCCGTCTACTTCAAATCCGACGTCGGTTCACCCATGTGCGGCGATGATTACAAACGGCTTCTGGTCCAGGACGACACCCTGCTCGTTCCTGTTGGCGGCGTTGTTCTTCGCGTTTACCGGCGCACGGGCGCCGGCCAGGGCAATTCGAATCCGCCCTCGACGATCGCGGACGGCCATCGATTCTCCCAGCTGCCTTACGATACCCTTGGCTTCTACAAGCTCTGTGCCGCCAACATCACTGGCCAGAGCGGCAAACCCAGTGCGACCACGAAGTGTGCCCCCGTCTATTACCCATATGTGGCAGATAGCGAAAGCAAGAACAGGCTCGCACAGCTAATTGGCAGTAATAATTACGAGAAACGAGGAGCACAGATGGCGCAAGACTACGCTCCTCCGTTTGCGAACAAGCTTCATCCCGTGTATACGGTTTTGCCGCTAATGAAAGACGTGACCGTGGTTCATGTGGAAGACCTCGAGCCGCAGAATGGAGAACGCGAAGTGATGTCCGGCGTATTCCTGTCGATCAAAGACGGCAAGGTGGTCGACCAGGTCAACGCCACGTGCGTCATGAATGAGAACTACATCTGCATGGCGGGCGAAACCAGGCAATACCAGCTTCAGCCGACAGGCAAGTTCAAGCACTTCTAACAAAAGCCCTGGATCGCCACGCGAATGAACCGGTTAACATCCTTCACTCTTCTTTACCTTCTGGCTCTCCTTCCCTGTTCTCATTCGTCTGCCGCGGACCTTTCCGGCACCTGGCGATTTGAAAAGGCCAGCGCTTACTACCGTCATCAGAAAACTGTTCGATCACCCGGCAAAAAGATACTCCAGATCGTCAACAATCGAACCAACTTTGATCCGCGTTGCTTAGGCACGTACCAGCGGAAAAAGTACTATTACAGCGAACTCTTTCAGTTGGCGCTTAAAGGAGGGGTAAGCGAGACTGCCCTGGGCGCCTTCATCAGGAAAGAGTTTGATGTTGCACTCCCCAAGAACGGTTTCTACTACCATCTGGAAGGCCCCTCGCAGGACTGCAGCGAAGAATTCGAAGATGTATTGGTTGACGGAGATAGATTGTTGGTCGCAGCCGGTGGCGAGACCTTTTATAGCTTTGTGCGCGCTGGAGGCATGGCCGCGAACAACGAAGCCCGCCAGCCCGAGTTAGCGGGACTCTCGCCATCTCACCTGCCGTTCGATGCCGAGATTTTTGCAAACCATTGCGAGAGCCATCTGGCCGGCCGCGGCGGAGGTTTGCGGGAAACCAGTCAATGCTCGCCGGTTTTCAACCCCTATATCGCCAGGAAAGAGAGCGCGAACTATATCGCGCAGCTTGTTGGCCACCACGACTATCGAAAAGGTGGCGCAAGTTTTGCCGATGACTACGCAACGCCTTTCTCACACGGCCTGCACCCGGTCTTTAACGTTCTCCCACCATTCAAAGGCATTGTCGTCGTTCGAGTGAACGACCTTGAGGCAGGCGAGAACAGAGGCCGCGATGTCATGGGTGGCGCTTACCTCTCCATTAAATCCGGAAAGGTCGTCGATCAGCTCAATGTACGCTGCAACCTCACTGAAGAATATATCTGCGTCGATGAGGACGGCAACCCGGAATACCAGCTTCTCGAAAGCGGTAAATTCAAGCGAATCAGACCAGCAAATTAATCAAACATGCGGCTTAAGACCACCCTGGCCTTCATCATTTCTGCCTGCTTCGCCAGCACAGGCTTCGCTTACGACTTCGAGAATGCAGTGCCATTGACGGTCGGCGTCCAGCTGGGCGAGACAAGGATCAACGACGTCCGGATTCGCCTGAACGGCCATGAGGTGGAACTGGCGCTCTCTTTTCACAACGCGACGAAGCATCCGCAGTATGCCGGTCTCTACGCCGCGACTCCCCTGTTCGAGTACCTTGGCGAAGGCGAAGCGTATGCAGACAAGACCTTCCGCGATCTGAAGGCGTTCCATGACGGCGCCCCATTGCGCGTAACGAGTACTCAACGGGCCTTCTTCCTCGGGCAGGACATCACCCCTGTCCTGCGCAAGGCTGGCCTTGGCCGGATTTACTCGAACGAGATCCATTGGAAAAAGCTCGAGAAGCTGCCGCTGCTACAGGGCATCCGCATCGACAACTGGCAAAGCCAGGTAACCTTCGGTTGGAGCGCGCGGATTGCGCCCGAATCAACTGGCGTTGAAAAGATCACGTATTCGGCATTGCCTCAGTTCGGGACTGAGAGTCTGGATTCCGACAACTTCTCGCAACTGGTTGAACAGCATTGCGGCGATCCCGAAATGCTGAAGGAGCTAGTCCACCGGGCCGCCCCGGAAGAAACGGGCGTGCTGGCAGAAGTCTTTCAATTCCCGCTGCCCTTCCTGAAAATGGAAAACGCGCATGTGACGATCGAGAAAGCAAGGCGCGGATGGCTGGACTCACGGCCGGTTGCCGTCCTGGCATGTGGCTATGACGGAGCACTCGGCCTTCCGTCGGAAGGCGCGATCCGGTCCGCCAACAATTCCCTCTCAATCCTGATGCTGTCGTTGCTGCCAAGCGCGCACTATGACGAAGGTCGCGCAATGCCGGCGACGAACTGAAGGGCCGCGCCTCCCAAGCTCAGGGCCTCACGCGCCCATCGCGGCCTTTTCAAGCTTGCTGCGGCTGTAAACGCGGCATTCGTTTTTCTTCCAGCGACCTTCGCAGACACGGAGACGGCAGCGGGCCGCATCCTGCTTGCCCTGCTTCTTGCATTGGTCGAGCGCCTTAGACAAGGACATGCGGGCGTTTGCTGAAGTGTCGTACTTGGCGTGGGCCACCAGCGCCGCCAGGAGCTGGACGTCATTCTCCTCTTCCGCGGATGGCTGCGTGGCTTCCTGCTCGGACTCCCTGGCTGGTTTTTCCTTGGCCGGCTTGCGTACCGCCTTTGCCGCAGCGGGCTTGCTTGCGGCCGGAGTCCCGCTTTCCAGCATCTGCTTCAGCGATTCCTTTGGCTTGCCGACGACAGGCGGCGGCGATTCATCGATGATGGCTGCGACTTGTGGCGCATTCAAGGCGCCTAGCGGCGAATTGTCTGCTGGCTGTGCGGGCTGCTCTGCTGCACCGGCAGGTGCGGCAGCAGGCGCGGTCGCTGCTGCGGATGCCGGCGCTGTTGCAGGCGCCGCTGCGGCAGCCACTGTTTCGGCAGCCGGTTCACTTCCGCCGAACGACACAAACGCCAGGGCGACGGCGATCAGCAGGACGCTCACGCCGCCGGCAATCCACAAGTGTTTGCGACGCGGAGCTTCCGCAGGCGGCGGCTCAAACGCTGCCGGCGAAGCTGGTTGATTCTCTAGAGCATTTTGCTGCTCGGCCGAAAGCAGGCTTGGACGGCCTGCCGGTTTCCGGGTTTCGTTGCTTGATGACAATGGATTACTCCTGGCAAAGGTTATCATTAATATACTTTATCCCAGGAAAAAGGTGCGCACTCTAGGGCAGACCGCCTTTAACGGGGGCGCGCACGATTGAAATCCAAGTAAAAGCAGATTATCAGAACTTCAAGATATACTTTCCCGCAATAATTTATTGCTAAGGCGACACGCGCCCGCGATGTTATCAAATTAGTAATTTAGATTCCAGAGGTCAATTGTGGTGTTCGTCGCTGTCGTGCTGTATTTCCTGCTGGCTTGCGCGCTGAGCTGGATGGTCCTGTTCCCTGCCGGGCGGGCCTATGTCTCGCGCCGCCTGGAGCTGGTGGGCAGCCGTTTCCAGCGCCGCGTGCAGAACATCGCGCGCCGCGGCGGCGAGCAGGCCGGTGCACTGGGTTCGGAATCGGCCTTGGCCATGCGCCAGGGCGGAAACTTCCTGCGCGAACACAAATGGACCGCGCTTGCGGCGCTGTTCATCATGCTGCTGCCGGCAGTCGTCGCCTGGATGGCCAGCAGCCGCACCATGGTGGGCGGCTTCGATGCGCCGGTGCGCGAAGCGAACCAGCAGGTATCGGAGCTGCTGCACGGTGAGCAGCTGGTGCCGCCGGCTCCCCTGCCTCCGATGCTGTTCATGACACCGGAAGTCGAAATCGTGCGCCCTGGCCTAGTGTCGGCAAGCCGCGACTGGGCCTTGCTGGATAAGGACTATTCGCAGCGCTTGCTGCAGGCGTTCCGCATCATGAAGGAGCGCCATGGCTACGACATGGCCATCCTGGAAGGCTACCGCAGTCCTGAGCGCCAGGACGCGCTGGCGGCGCAAGGCAGCAACGTGACCAATGCCAAGGCCTTCCAGAGCTGGCACCAATACGGCCTGGCCGCCGACTGCGCCTTCCTGCGCGACGGCAAGCTCGTGATCTCGGAGCGTGATCCATGGGCCATGCGCGGATACCAGCTGTTCGGTGAAGTGGCGGAAAGCCTGGGCCTGACCTGGGGCGGCCGCTGGAAGATGATGGATTTCGGCCACACGGAGTTGCGTGTGGACGGCGTGAGAAGGAAATAGGAATTCGGAATGCCTGGAGCACATTTACAAGACGCGGCGCCCTTGCGCTCACGCTGGCCAACAGCGCCCCACCCCAACGTTACGCCTTGCTGGCCGGCCGCACCCGGCCCCGGCAAATAAAGCGCAATCCCTTAGCTAACCTTGCAAGAGTAGAAAAATGATGCACAGAATCCGGGAAATCCTGACCTCGCGCACCGCCTTCCTTATCTACGGCTGGCTTGCCTTCGCGGCATTCCTGCTAGTGGCGGCGGTGCTGCTGGAATTGCCATACACCCTGGCCTTTGCCGTGCTGGCAGCCGCCCTGCTGCTTGGCATAATGGTCTGGTCGTGGCGTCGCTATCGCGCGCGCCGCGCCGCCACCCAGTTGGGCAGCATGCTGGAACAGCAGGCCGTCACAACGCCTGCCAAGGCCGAACCAGCGCCGCGCCACGAAACGGAAGCCCTGCGCAAGCGCATGCTCGATGCGATCCAGACCATCAAGACTTCCAAGCTGGGCCTGCGCTCCGGCAGCGCTGCCTTGTATGAGCTGCCCTGGTACATGATCATTGGTAATCCGGCCGCCGGCAAGAGCACGGCGATCGCCAATTCCGGCCTGCAGTTTCCGCTGGCCGGCAGCCGTATCGTGCAAGGCGTGGGCGGTACCCGTAACTGCGACTGGTTCTTCACCACCGACGGCATCCTGCTCGATACCGCCGGCCGCTATGCGGTCAACGACGAAGACCGCGCCGAATGGTTTGGCTTCCTCAACCTGCTGAAGAAGTACCGCAAGAAAGCACCGATCAACGGCATCATCATTGCCGTCAGCATCGCCGAGCTGACCGGCAAGCGCCCGGAATTCGCGATCGAACTGGCCAAGAACCTGCGCCAGCGCGTGCAGGAGCTGACCGAAAAGCTGGAAGTGCATGCGCCGGTCTACGTCGTCTTTACCAAGGCCGACCTGATCAACGGCTTCACCGACTTCTTCCACGATTCCGAAATCGGCGAACGCGACCGCGTCTGGGGCGCCACCCTGCCCTACCACAAGAACCAGCCGAACGAAGACCTGCTGCGCCAGTTCGATGCGCGCTTTGACGAGCTGTATGAAGGCCTGAAGGAAATGAGCCTGGCCAATATGGCCCTGCAATGGCGCGAACGCCTGCCGTCCGGCGTGTTCACATTCCCGCTGGAGTTCAACTCAGTCAAGGCGCCGCTGCGCACCTTCATCGCGACGCTGTTCGAAGAAAACCCCTTCCAGTTCAAGCCCGTGTTCCGCGGCTTCTACTTCACCAGCGCGCTGCAGGAAGGCGAAGGCGTCTCCGCCACCTCGCACCGCGTGGCGCAGCGTTTCGACCTGAGCCTGCAACGCGAAGAGCACCACGGCAGCGAACAGCAGCATGGCTACTTCCTGCTCAAGTTGTTCCGCAACGTGATCTTTGCGGACAAGAACCTGGTGGCGCAATACGCCAGCCCGGCAAAAGTGCGCATGCGCTATGCGGCCTTCTTCGGCGCGGTGGCGCTGAGCGGCTTGCTGCTGGGCGGCTGGAGCTGGTCCTACATGGGCAACCGCACCCTGGTGGCCAATGTGCAGGCCGATCTCGACAAAGTCGTGAAGCTGCAAAAGCAGCGCCCTGACCTGGCGGCACGCCTGGAGGCGCTGGAAATCCTGCAGGACCGTATCGAACAACTGGACCGCTTCCGCGACAACCGTCCACTGTCGGTCAGCCTGGGCCTGTACCAGGGTGCTTATCTGGAACGCAAGCTGCGCGAAGAATACTTCGCCGGCGTTCGTGAAGTGATGCTGAAACCCGTTGGCCAATCCCTGGAAACCTTCCTGGGCGAAGTCAATACCAATGCCGAGCGCCTGCAACCGCTGGCGCGCAATGCCGCGGCCACGCCGGCAGCCGCAGCGGCGCCTGCAGCGCCAGGCGCGACGCCAGGCACTGCGCCTGCAACGCCGGCGCCTGCCGTGGCACACGCCGGGCCGCAGCAGTTCAAGGACGCCTCACCAGAAAACGTGGAAGACGCCTACAACGCGCTGAAAACCTACCTGATGCTGGGTGATAAGTCGCGCGCCGAAGCGAGCCACCTGAACGACCAGCTGACCCGCTTCTGGCGCGTATGGCTGGAGTCGAATCGCGGGGCGATGCCGCGCGAGCAGATGATCCGCAGCGCCGAACGCCTGATCGCCTTCTACCTGTCCGAGATCAACGATCCTTCCTGGCCGACCGTCGAGAACCGCCTGGCGCTGGTCGACCAGTCGCGCAACACCCTGCGCGGCGTGGTGCGCGGCATGCCGGCGCGCGAACGCGTGTATGCGGACGTCAAGGCCCGCGCCTCGACCCGCTTCCCGTCCATGACCGTGGCTCGCATCGTTGGCGACCAGGACCGCGAACTGGTCGTGGGCAGCTATTCGATTTCGGGCGCCTACACCCGTGCCGCCTGGGAAGGCTATGTGCGCGACGCCTTCAAGGAAGCCGCCAACCACGAGCTGCAAAGCGCCGACTGGGTGCTGAAGACCGCCGCCAAGGACGACCTGACGCTGGAAGGCAGCCCTGAGCAGATCCAGAAAGCCCTGGTCGACCTGTACAAGAACGACTATGCCAAGGAATGGCAGAAATTCCTGCAGGGCGTGGCGATCAAGGACTTGAACGGCTTCGAAGCGGCGGCAACCGCGATGAATCGCCTGGGCGATCCGCAGACTTCGCCGATTTCCAAGCTGGTCACCACCGTGTACCAGGAAACCTCGTGGGATAACCCTACCCTGCTGGATAGCGGCCTGCAGCGTGCCCAGCGCGGCATCGGCGACTGGTTCCGCGAAACCATCCTGCGCCAGAAGCCTTCGCAGG
Organism: Pseudoduganella sp. R-43; assembly: GCF_049913255.1. Lineage (NCBI taxonomy): Bacteria > Pseudomonadati > Pseudomonadota > Betaproteobacteria > Burkholderiales > Oxalobacteraceae > Pseudoduganella > Pseudoduganella sp. R-43. Next base: position 2,122,805 of record NZ_CP183988.1, on the reverse strand, counting down.
TGAACATCAACCTGCCGGCAAATCCGCAAGGCCAGCCTGGCGCACCGCTGCCGCTCGGTCCTGTCGGCCGGGAATTCGCCGGCGTGGCGCAACTGGTGGTCGTCAAGGACAACAACGCGTCGCTGATGCGCGGCTATATGGATAGCCTGGGCAAGCTGCGCGCGCGCTTCAACCAGATCAAGAACCAGGGCGACCCGGGCCCCGGCGCCAAGCAGCTCATGCAGCAAACGCTGGATGGCAGCGGCTCCGAACTGGCCGACGCCCTGAAATATGTCGACGAGCAGATGCTGGTCGGCATGAGCGACCCGCAGAAGCAGGCCATCCGTCCGTTGCTGGTGCGCCCACTGATGCAAACCTTTGCTGTCATCGTGCAGCCGACCGAAGCCGAGATCAACAAGGTATGGGCGGCGCAGGTGCTGGAGCCGTTCCGCCGCGACCTGCAGACCAAGTATCCGTTCGCGGCCGAATCCAGGCAGGAAGCCAGCAATGCCGAAATCGGCCAGGTGTTCGGTCCAGAAGGCGCCGTGGCGAAATTCTTCAACACGACCATCGGCCCGCTGGTGGTGCGCCGCGGCGACTCCCTGAGCGCCAAGACCTGGGCCAATATGGGCATTACCCTCTCGCCTGCCGTCGCTACCGCCTTCCCGGGCTGGATTGCGCCGCTCAGTGCGAACGGCGTCGCCAACCAGGCCGCCAGCAGCGAGGAAGCGCAAACCCGCTTCGAACTGCAGACCGTGGCCGTGACGGGCGTCAGCGAATACACCATCGAGATCGATGGCCAGTCGGTACGCTGGAAAGGCCAGCAACAGCCGTGGGTGTCGATGGTTTGGCCTAACCCGCAAGGCGTGCCCGGTTCGCGCATTACCGCCTTCACGCCGGACGGCAGGAAGGTCGTGGTGCTGGAAGAGAATGGACACTTCGGCCTGAAGAAGATGATCGATGCGGCGCAGCGCAAGCGCCGTCCGGATGGCAGCTTTGAACTGAACTGGACCAACGGCGGCGTGACCGTGGCAGCCAACCTGCGCCTGTTGCCTTCGGCGCCTGCTCCGGTTGCAGCACCGGCCCAGGCCAGCCAGGGCTTCCGCAAGCTGCGCCTGCCTGACACCGTGGTTGGCGGTCCGGCCCCGGCCGGCGCCGGTGGCGAACCAGCCATTGCCGCCGCGGGAGGTGCGCAATGAGTCGCGCTGCTGCTATCGGTTACTTCGGCAAGATTCCGAGCCGGGCTGACTTCGTAAAAGGCGGCAGCGACCCGAAAGTGCTGCAGATGATGGACGACTGGATGGCGCGCTCGATGGACATGCTGAGCACCGACGCGCGCTGGAAACTGACCTACGACGCCGTGCAGCCGCTGCACTTTGCGCTGTTCGGGCCGCGCCGCCGCGCGGCGATCGCCGGCCATATCGCGGCCAGCAGCGACCAGTCCAGCCGCCGCTTTCCGTTCCTGATGGCCGGCAGCATCGACGTCGATGAACCGTCGTCTTTTGCCGCCAACAGCCCGCTGGTGCTGAACCGCCTGTGGAACCGCCTGGAAAACCTGAGCGGCGGCGTGCTGTCTGCCGAGGATGCGGCCGCGCCGCTGCAAGCCCTGAACGGCAACACCGTGGAACTGGACACCCATGCCAGCGCCTACGATGCCGCCTTTGCCGATTTCCTCGAACTGCAGACTGTCGGCGGCCTGGACGCCATGCTGGCGCAGGCCGGCTTCACCGGCAGCGTGCGCCAGGTGCTGCTGGCGCTTGGCATCCTGCTGCAACCGGTGATGGCAAGCAGCTCGAGCCGCCTGGAAAAGAGCCTGGTGCTGCCCCTGCCTACCGACCCGATCTACCGCTACCTGGTGGCGGCGTTCTGGATGCACGTGGTCACGCCATTCCTGGCGCGCGCCGACTTCGAGCTGTCGCTGTTCCTGACACGGCTGGATGACAAGCCGGTGCTGGTGCTCGGTTTCAGCGGCGCCTCGCCGCAAACCCTGCTCAGCATCATGGACCCGCAGGTCGGCGAAGGCCACCATATCGCCTTCGACGAGGTCAATTGGGTCGAGGACCAGGTGAATGAAGACCATGCGATCCAGAGGGTGTCGGCCTACCTCGCCAATCCCGGACTTTCCCTGAAATCTGCGCACGACTCGTTGCGTACTTCCTTTATTGGAAACTGATATGCGTTACCTTCCCCTCCTCCTGCTGTGCGCCGCCTTTGCGGCGCAGGCACAAGTACCCGGCCAGGTGGTCGCCAGCGGCACCGTGGCCGATGAAGCCAGCAAGGCTGCAGTATTGGCCAAGCTGCGCGAAGTCTATGGCGCCGACAAGGTGCTCGACCAGATCAACGTGGGCCAGGTCACCACGCCGGCCAACTGGAGCGATTACGTGCAAAAGCTCATTACGCCCGACCTGAAACAGGTCAGCCGCGGCCAGCTCAAGATCGACGGCACCACGGTTTCCGTGCGCGGCGAAGTCGCCAACGAAGCCCAGCGCCAGCGCATTGCCAGCGACTTTGCCACCCGGCTGAATCCTACCTATACCGTCACCAACGGCTTGCGCGTGTCGGCCGCCGACCAGGGCGTGCTCGATCGCACGCTGGCCAACCGCATCGTCGAGTTCGAAAGCGGCCAGGCCGTGCTGACGCCAACCGGCAGGGCCATCCTCGACGAAATGGGCGCCGCGATGCTGAAGCTCAAAGGCCAGAAGGTTGAAATCATCGGCCATACCGACAACGTGGGCCTGCGCGCCAGCAACCAGAACCTGTCGCAAGCGCGCGCCGAAGCAGTCCGCAACTACCTGACCGGCAAGGGCATTGCTGCCGAGACCCTGGTCGCTTCCGGCTCCGGCCCGGATCGCCCGATCGCCAGCAACGACACGGTCGAAGGCCGTGCACGCAACCGCCGTATTGAATTCCGCATGGCGCAGTAACCGAGGAGATATCCATGTTTAACGCAGAAACCTTGCTGGCGCCGATCTCGCCGGCACAACCGGCCGGCGACGACCTGTCCTTCTCCAGCGACTTCGACGCCATTGCGCAGGCGCGCCGCTTTGACGACCCTTCACTGGAGCAGGGCGAATGGGTCACCGAACTGAAAGAGGCCGACTGGGACTTCGTCGTCAAGCGCTGCAGCACCCTGCTGGGCGAAAAGAGCAAAGACCTGCGCGTGGCGGTCTGGCTGGCGGAAGCCGCGGCCAAGCAGCACCGCATGCAGGGCCTGGGCGAAGCCTTCCGCCTGCTGGCGGGCCTGATCCGTGAATTCTGGAACAACGGCTTGTATCCTGAGCCGGACGGCGACGATATGGAGCAGCGCGTCGGCAACCTGGCCTGGATCCTGGGCCGCACCCCCACCCTGCTGCGTGAAATGCCGCTGACCGAAGGCCAGGGCACGGCGTTTTCCGCCATCGACTTCGACATGGCCCGCAAGCAGGCCAGCCTGCCGGAGCATGCGCGCAATCCGGACTGGCCAAAACTGGCCGACATGGAGACGGCTCGCTCGCGCAATTCGCCGCGCTTCCGCGAACAATTCGCGACCGATGCGCGCTATTGCATGGATGCCCTGAAAGAACTGGAACAGGTGTCCGATGAATTCCTGGGCAATGACAGCCCCGGCTTTGCAGCAGCGCGCGATGCCGTGCAGGCCATGATCGACGCGATGCCGTCGCACGCCAGCCTGCCGGCCACGGTCGGCACGCCGCTTGGCACGGCTCCCGCCGGCGAGCAGATCATCATTGCGCAGCCGGTGGCCGGCGTTGCGCCGCAAGCGAGCGGCCCGATTGCTTCGCGCGCCCAGGCCATCACGCAACTGCGCGAGATCGCCAGCTTCTTCCGCCGCACCGAGCCGCACAGCCCCGTCTCGTACTTCGCGGACAAGGCCGCCGACGCCGGTGAGCAGGACCTGCACACCTGGCTGCGCAGCGTGGTGAAAGACTCCAACTCGCTGCAGCATATCGAGGAGATGCTGGGCATCTCCTCGTCCAACTGATCAGACTACGCTGTAGCTGAAATTCCCCTGCTGGTCGGCCGCTACTTCAATGCGGCCGATCGCACTGCCCTCCGCCATTTTCGCCAGCACCGCTTCCGCAATCTCAGGCAGCAAGGTGCCATTCAGGATATTGTCCACATTGCGGGCGCCGGAATCGACTTCGGTGCAACGCGCCAGCACGGCTTCGACCAGCGTATCGTCGTAATGGAAGGTCGCCTTGTGGTTGGCGGCCACGCGCTGGCCGATGCGGTCCAGCTTGAGCGTGATGATGCTGGCCAGGACATCGTCGCCCAGCGGGTAGTACGGCACCACTTTCAGGCGGCCAAGGAAGGCCGGCTTGAAGGCTTTCACCAGTTGCGGGCGGATCGCCGCTTCCAGTTCTTCCGGCGACGGCATTTCTTCCGCCTCCTTGTTCAGGCAAGCCTGCATCATGGTCGCCGAGCCGACGTTGGAGGTCAGGATGATGATGGTGTTGCGGAAGTCGATTTCGCGGCCTTCCGCGTCGTCCATCACGCCCTTGTCGAACACCTGGAAGAAGAGTTCCAGCACGTCCGGGTGGGCTTTTTCCACTTCATCGAGCAGCACCACGCTGTACGGGTTGCGGCGCACTGCCTCGGTCAGCACGCCGCCTTCGCCGTAGCCGACGTAGCCTGGCGGCGAGCCTTTCAGGCCGGAGACGCTGTGCGCTTCCTGGTACTCGCTCATATTGATGGTCACCATCTTGCGCTCGCCGCCGTACAGCGCGTCGGCCAGGGCCAGCGCGGTTTCGGTCTTGCCGATGCCGGACGGGCCGACGAACAGGAACACGCCCTTAGGCTTGTTCGGGTCGTCCAGGTTGGCGCGTGCCGTGCGCACGCGCTGCGCCACCGCTTCGATGGCGTGCGGCTGGCCGATCACGCGCTCTTCCAGCGCAGGGCGCAGCTTCAGCACGGCCTGGATTTCGTCTTTCACCATCTTGCCCAGCGGGATGCCGGTCCAGCCGGCAACGATTTCAGCCACCACGTTGCCGTCCACCTGCACCGGCACCATCGGCGCTTCGCCTTGCAGCGCGCGCAGCTCCTTGAGCATCGCCTGGATGTCGTGCGCCTGGCTCGCTGCGCCGCCGGCGCCGGCCTGCTGCGCAGATGCCGCCTCGACGCTGGCACGCGCCTCGCCGATCTGCGCTGCCAGCGCCTTCTCCTGCTCCCAGCGCGCTTGCAGTGCAGCCAGTTCTTCCTGTGCCACGCTGCGCAGGCCAGCCAGTTCCTGGAGGCGCTCTTCATGCGCCCCACCGGCCGCCAGTTCGCGCTCCAGCGCGCCCGTCTCAGCTGCCATGCGCTCCAGGCGGCGCTGCAGCGACTCGATCAGCGCCGGCGTGGCGCTCTGGCCCAGCGCCACTTTGGCGCAGGCGGTATCGAGCACGCTGATTGCCTTGTCCGGCAGCTGGCGACCCATGATGTAGCGATGCGACAGGCGCACTGCCTCGGTGATCGCTTCGTCGAAGATGCGCACATTGAAATGCTGCTCCATCAGCGGAGCCATGCCGCGCAGCATGGCGCAAGCCAGTTCCTCGCTCGGCTCCTCGACCTTGATCACCTGGAAGCGGCGTGCCAGCGCGGCATCCTTCTCGAAGTACTTCTTGTACTCGCCCCAGGTGGTCGCCGCGATGGTGCGCAGTTCGCCACGCGCCAGCGCCGGCTTGAGCAGGTTCGCCGCATCGTTCTGGCCGGCCTGGCCGCCTGCACCGATCATGGTGTGCGCCTCGTCGATGAAGAGGATGATCGGCGTCGGGCTCTTGCGCACTTCGTCGATCACGTTCTTCAGGCGGTTCTCGAATTCGCCCTTGACGCTGGCGCCGGCCTGCAGCAGGCCCATGTCCAGGGTGTGGATCGCCACGCCCTTCAGCACGTCCGGCACGTCGCCCTGGGCAATGCGCAGGGCCAGGCCTTCCACCACGGCAGTCTTGCCGACGCCGGCCTCGCCGGTCAGGATCGGGTTGTTCTGGCGGCGGCGCATCAGGATGTCGATGGCCTGGCGGATTTCCGCATCGCGGCCAATCACAGGATCGACCTTGCCGGCGCGTGCGCGTTCGGTCAGGTTGGTGGTGAACTGGTCCAGCGCCGGGGTCTTGCCTGCGGGCTGCTGCATTTCGCCGACCGGATCGCCGCCCAGGTCGCCGTCGCCGCCCGCGCCCGCGGCGCGCGTGGCGGCCGCCGCCTCGGCTTCTTCCGAATTGGCGGTCAGCTTGTCCAGGTGGTGCTTGATATCGTCGGCCTCAAAGCGATGGAACAGGGCCGAGCTGCGGTAAGCCAGCTGCGACAGTTCGGGATCCGTCAGCATGGCCTGCAGCAGGTGGCCGCTGCGGATGAAGACTTGCTGGCCGGCCTGCAGGTCGAGCGAGGCGATCAGCCAGGCGTGCTCGAACAGCTTCGGCAGGCGCGCCGAAAACACCGGGGTGCGCGCATTGCCGCTGCGGAAGCGCGCGATCTCGGCCTGCAGGTCGGCCTGCAGGCGGCTGGTGTCGACTTCAAAATGGCGCGCCAGGGCCACCATGTCGCTGCGCGGGTTCTCCAGCAATGCGAGCAGCAGGTGTTCCTGGTCTACTTCATACTGGCCAAGGCCAACGCAGATGCTGGCCGCGCGGGTGGCCGCATTGCGGCAAGTGTCATTCAGTTTCCCGATCAGGGTTTTCAGGTTGATGCTCATCGAGCGGTCCTCACATTGTTAATCCATGGATGAAGTAGCGGACATCGGTGCGGTCTTCGCTTGCACCCTCGTCCGGTATGAAACTGTCCCAGCCCAGCCGCGCGCCGGCGCCAAGCGACGCCCCGGAGACGTCTTCGGCGCGCAGCACCAGGCAGATTTCGTATTCCAGCGTGACCCCGGTAAACATCGACAGCAGCTTTTCCAGGGCACGCGCAGCAGTACCACCGGGCAGGAAAGCATCGAAATCTGTGCGCCGCAGCGGGCCGATGGTCAGGCGCATGCGCAAGTCGCGCTGCCAGACGCGCGAGCCGATCATGGCGGTGGCGCCCAGTTGCGCCTGCACGCCGCCCAGCATGGTCTGCTGCAGCGCCGGCACCTCGCACCAGCAGCCGACAAACTGCGTTGCCTTGATATCGACGCGGAAGTATTCGCCCAGCACGCGCGCCATGGTCGATGCCGAAGCCGGACGTTGGCGCAGCGCCGTGGCAAAGTAAGCCAGCGACTCGTCGCGCACCGCACCGGAAGCCTGGGCTTCGCGGCCCGACAGCCTTTGCGTCAGCCCCTTGTTGCCAAGCCCGCCCAGCGCCAGCAGCAGCGGCAGGAACCTGTCCTGCCCATCGACCTGGTATTTGAGCTCCAGCCGGTACTTGCACCAGGCTTCGTAGAAAAGCGACAGCGAGCGGGTCGAAAACGCATCGAGGAAGGCGCGCGGCCCCTCGTCCTTCGCGTACAGCTGGTGCGCCGCAATGGATTCCGTGTAATGCGCCGGCAACGCTCCCGAGCTGCCCAGGAAGCCCATGAAATTGGGCGTCATGCGCAGGTAGCGCAGCTGCTTGCTCTGCAAGGCATCCGCCAGCGCCGGCGCGGTAGGCAGGATCTCGCGCGGCTCCGGATGCAGCGTTTCGAGCTGGCTGGCCGGGAAGCGCAGCGTCACCGAGTTCTGGAAGCGCATGAAGTTGGCGATCGCGCCCTCCTGCGCCACGCCGTTGCGGCGCAGCCATAGCTCCACCATCCGCACCGCCTGGAAGAACTGGAAGCGGAACGGCTCGGCGAACAGGCGCTCGATTACAGCAGGCTCAAATCGCCGCTTCGCGGTGTGCATCGCAGCAGCTCCTCCCCAGTCCTCTCGGCCACGACGACCAGTTGCGTAAAGCTGTTGGCATGCACGTACAGGCCCAGGAAACGTTCAATCACCTGGGCGAAGGCATGGATGCCGCTGCCGACGAAAGCTTCTTCGTCGATCGTCAGCCGCACTTCCATGCCGCGCACCACGCAGGCGAACGGGTTTCCCGCCAGCCAGGCGTTGGCCGGCTTGTATTCCACCGATTCCAGCCCGCGAATCTGGCGCTGGGTCGCCGCCGAGCGCGGCAAGTCGTACAGTCCCAGCATTTCCTGGAAAGCCTGCAGGCCGCCGCCCGACAGCGACAGGTGGTTCAGCGACAGGTGCGACACCAGGCGCCAGTGCGCCCCATGTCCGCGCTCGAAGCGCTGGGAAGGCGTCGGCTTGCGCAGGAAGCTGATGCTGCGTACGCTGGAGCCGCCTTCCAGGAACAAGTCGCCGCCTCGCAGGCCATAGGCCAGCGATGCCGGCAAGTCGCGGTTGGTGCAAGTCAGTTGAAGGCTCAGGGTATCCGTTTCCACCTCCGCCGGATCGAAGTCGATGTCGACAACAGTGATCTCGGTCTCATAGCCGGGGCTCTTGTGCGCCATCTGTTCATCGCGCCGCATCACCCAGTAATGGCCATGCTTTTCCGGCGTCTCGCCGTGGCGCAGCGAGTAGAACGGCCGGAACTCGACGATCGATTCGCCCTGCGGGGTCTGGCGCACCATGCGCACCGCGTCGATGGAGTAAACCTCGTAGGCATAGGCGCGGCGCGCATCGGCCAGCACTGGATAGCTGGCAGCCGTATGCGAAATGCGAATCGGCTCGCCGCGCTGGTGGAACAGGTTGACCACAGGGGTACAGCCCAGCAGCAGGTTGTTGGTCGACAGCGTCGCCAGCATGCGCGCCACATGCGAATCGGGACGGATGCCGTTCATGGCGATGTGCAGCGTCAGGCGCTTGGTGCCGATCGGCAGCAGCGCACACAGGGCAGCGAGGTCGATATCGAAGAAATTGAACTTCTCGGGGAAGCAGAAATACTCGGTCAGCAGGCGGTAAGCCTGGTGCGAGCGCGCCGAAAAATCAATCAGCGCATCTTCCTCCTCGAAGCCTGCGGCCGCGACGGGAATGCGCGCCAGCGGCAGCCAGCGGCCGTCGCCATCGCACTCGACCCAGGCTTTGGCGCTGCGCATGAACAGCGCATCGCGCAGGGCGGCGCAGAACGAGGGTTCGCCGTCGATGAAGACGCGCAGGCTCGATACGCCCATCGCAGGCAGGCCAATCTGCTCGGACACCGAATCGATCGTGATCGCCAGGCCGGCGCCGGCGCCCGGAGGCAGTTGCACCGATTCCGGCGAGGCCAGCGCCGCGGTGAACGAGGCGTGGCTCAGCACAAGGGGCGCTACCGTCACCGGATAGGAAGTGCGGAAAGTGCATGCGACGCCGTTGACGGGCCGCGTGTTGAGCACCGTTCCGCGCGCAATCTCGCTGGCCGCCGTCAACTGGGCGGCGGTGGTGGCATAGTCCATGCGCGCGATCGAGCAGGACGGGAATGGGCGCAGGTAGTGCGGATAAAGCACCTCGAACAGTGCTTCGGTAAATTCGGGGTAATCGTCGTCCAGGCGCTTCGACACGCGCGAATTCAGCAGCGCGAAGGACTGGATCATGCGTTCGATATGCGGGTCTTCGCATACCTCGCCGCCAATCAGCAGGCGGCCAGCAATCTTGGGATAGCGCTCGGCGAATTCGCGTGCATAGCGCCGCAGGAAACCCAGTTCGCGCTCGTAATACGGCAGTAACTCTTCCAAATCATGCTCCCGGCAGCGCGCGGCGTGCCTTGCTAATCGTGTATTGCAGGCTGGATGGCTGCAGGACCGCGTCGAAGTTGACCGGCTCCTGTGCCGCGTGCAGCACCAGCAGCGCCGTAATGGCGAAATTCAGGCGGTCGATGCCGCCCTCTTGCATTTCAAGTGAGGCTCGTACATTGCGCAGGCGCGGCTCATGCCGTGCAATGGCACGTTCCAGCCCCTGGCAAATGGCAGCGCGGTCGTCCGGGCTCGCCAACGACATGCCGGCGAAATCGTTCAGCCCATAGCTGACGATGGAACGACCGCACTCCGGAAAGCGTTTGAGCAGATGCTCAGGGATGACGGTTCGGGTATTCAGCAATGCTTCCAGGTCGCGCGCGACGGAGTCCTTCATCTCGTCGAGCGACATGCGGTAGACGGCCGCACTGCCGGAGCCATCACCAGGCTGGAGCAACCGGTCCATCAGCCCCGGCGCAAATCCCCTTACCGTCATTCAGTCCCCGCTTAAGCTACTTTATTGGTCGACAGGTCCCAGCCGCCGGAGGTGTTGCCGCCGGTGCCGCCGTTGACTTTCTGCTGGGTGTACTTCCACTTGACTTTGGAGTATTTCAGCGAAACGTCTTCGCCCAGGATGTCGCCCTGGCGAACTTCTGGAGCGACGCTGGAGATCAGCACGTTTTCCAGTTCGATTTCGAAGTACTTGACGCGGTCGCCCTGGCCGTCAGCACGCATGAATTCGATTTTCGCTTTTGGCAGGGTTTTGCCCGAGGAGCAATTCTGCAGCAGCAGTGGCGAAGCCAGGTCGGCCAGCTTGTTGATGACGATATCGCGGTGCTCGGTGCGTTCCGCGGTATGGCCGCCGCCAGTAGATGCGGTGGCCGACTTTGGCTGCAGGACTTCCCACTGGACGGATTTGACTTCGATCCAATCCTTGTGGGCGGTATCGGTGGACTCGCCTTTGATACCGTCGATTTGCAGGTAAACGTCGATTGCCATGGTATTCCTTTCTGTGTTTAAAGATAAAAATTACGACTTGGTCGATTGCGGCAGCTCCGCGACCAAACGGAGTGAAACGGACAGCTCGTCGAGCTGGAAGTGGGGACGCAGGAAGGACACAGCGCGATACACGCCTGGACGGCCAGGCACTTCAGACACTTGCACGTTAGCTTCACGCAGTGGGAACTGCGCTTTTTGCTCTTGGCTGGCGTTGTCGTCCAACAGCACGTACTGGGTCAGCCAGCGGTTCAGGTAATCCTCCACGTTCGAAGCAGCCGCGAAGCTGCCGATCTTGTCGCGCATCATGGCCTTCATATAGTGGGCGATTCGCGATACGGCGAAGATGTACTGCAGCTGGGCCGACAGCACGGCGTTGGCGTTGGCAGCGTCGGTGTTGTACTTGCGCGCTTTCTGCGCGGACTGCGCGCCGAAGAAGGCCGCGTAGTCGGTATTCTTGCAATGCACCAGCGAGATGAAGCCAAGGTCGCTCAGCTCTTTCTCGCGGCGGTCGGTAATGGCGATTTCGGTCGGGCATTTCAGCGCGACTTCGCCTTCGTCGGTCTTGAAGGTGTGGGTTGGCAGGTCTTCCACCAGGCCGCCGCCTTCCACGCCGCGGATGGCCGCGCACCAGCCGAAGTCCTCGAAAGCGCGGGTCAGACGCACGCCGAAGGCGTAGGCGGCGTTACACCACAGGTATTTCTCGTGGTCGGTGCCGTCCACGTCTTCCACGTAGTTGAAGCCTTCCACCGTGGCGCCATCGGCCGGGTTGAACGGCAGGCGGCCCAGGAAGCGCGGCAAGGTCAGGCCGACGTAGCGCGAATCCTCGGATTCGCGGAACGACTTCCACTTGGCGTATTCCACGGTGTCGAAGACTTTCGACAGGTCGCGCGGCTTGCCCAGGTCGGCGTAGGTCTCCAGGCCGAACAGCTCGGGCGAAGCGGAGCTGATGAAAGGCGCGTGCGCGGCAGCCGCCACGTGCGACATCTGCTCGATGAAGTACATGTCTTCCGGCTGGCGGGTGATTTCGAAATCGCCCAGCAAGGCGCCGAACGGGGCGCCGCCGAAGGTGCCGAATTCCTCTTCGTAGACCTTCTTGAACATGGAGCTCTGGTCGAATTCCAGCGCGCCCTGGAAGTCCTTGACCAGCTCCTTCTTGGTCGCGTTCAGCATCTTGATCTTCAGGCCGGTGCTGGTCGCGGTGTTCTTGACCAGGTAATGCAGGCCGGTCCAGCTGCTTTCCAGCTTCTGGAATTCCGGTGCGTGCATGATGACCGACAGTTGCGAGGAGATCAGGCGATCGAGTTCCGCCACGCGGGCGTCGATGGTGGCGGCCAGGTTATCCGACACCACCACGGTGCCGGCCATGACCTGCTGCGCTAGTTCGGAGATGATGTCTTTCGCACGTGCGTGCTCGCTGGTCGACTTGGCGACCTTGCTCTGCTCGACGATCTGGTCGAGCAGGTTTACTTCTGCGGTGGCCAGTGCACCGGCGGCGTTCAATTGTGCCGACATCTCATTCTCCTTGTTCAGGCTTCTGGCCCAACTCGGCCAGTTTCTCGGTGCTGCGCAAAACGTCGTTCAGCAAGTCTTCCAGCTTGTCATTGCCGGCCAGCTTGTTGCGCAGGTCGGCCAGCTTGTTGCGCGCTTCCAGCAACTGGCGCAGCGGCTCCACCTGCTCCACCACCGACTCCGGACGGAAGTCGGAAATGGCCTTGAATTTCAGGTCGACGCCGAACTGGCCTTCGCCGCCCAGCTCATTCGGCACGCGGAAGGCAGCGCGCGGTTCCACGCCCTTCATCACTTCGTCGAAGTTGTCGCGGTCGATGTTGACGAAGCTGCGATCCTTCAGGCGCTTCTTCTCCACCTCGGAATTGCCGCCGAAATCGCCGACAACCCCCATCACAAAGGGCAGTTCCTTGTTTTCGATTGCGTCGCCGATTTCCACGTCATAGGTCATCTGGACCCGTGGCGGACGGATTTTCTGCAGGCGCTTCTGGACGCTTTCGTTCTTGGACATGGCTTCTCCTTCTTTGGACTTGGTGGTTATTTCAGTGCGCCGAATGGGTCGGCGCTAGGGGTCGATGCAGGCGTCCGGGCAGATTGGGCCCTGGTCCGGACGGCATTGGCAGCGGCATTGGCGGTGTTGTTGCTGCGCGCCTGCGGCTTTTTATCGGTATTTGGCACCAGCACGGTTTCGCCCAGGCTCTCGCGCAGCAGCTTGGCCAGGTCCTGGGATTCGGTACGGATCGAACCGGACAGGTTGTTCTGGCGGCTCAGGTCACCCAGGGCACGGGTGGACAGGCGCAGGCCGGAAATGGCGATGATGCTGTTGGCCAGCTGGTCGGATGGATCGCGCACCAGGATCTCCTGGGCGCTCACGATCGCTTCGCCATATTGCCCTGCGTCATAGCGGGACTGGGCGATGTTCACCCATGGCGACTTATCGGCAGGGTAGGCGTTGGCAGTTTCCTTCCACAGGGTGATGGCCTGCTCTTGTTTACCGGCCACTTTGGCTTCGGTAGCCCGGGCCAGCATGTCTTCCAGCTTCGGTTTTACCGGAACGGCAACTTTAGCGGTATCCATGGTCTGGCAGGCAGACAGGGAAGCAGCGATTGCTGCGATGCACAAAATACGGGAGATAACAGTGATTTTCTTCATAACTAACCTCATCGAACGGACAAATAGCTTTTTTACAATAATTGCGTCGGACGAACGTTAGCAGAAAAAAAATATTACCTACGCACAATTGAATCTCACCAATTTCCACATCCCCGCGCACGATTGAGCCTTTTAATACAGGCTTTCTCAGGAAGTGTTATTGTTCTGGCACTTACCAGAAAACAATTATCAGAAGGATCACAGATGGCCAGCAAGGTGTTATGGGGCGAAGGTCTGTTTTTGCGCCCTCAGCATTTCCAGCAGCAGGACCGCTATCACGAGCACCGATTGCATCGCAGCGTAAAAGCCGTGCATCCGTATGCGTGGGGCGTCGATCGCCTGTCGATCGACATGGAAGCCCTGGCGCATAACACGCTGCGCCTGCTCGAACTGTCGCTGGTATTGCCGGATGGCGAATTGATTGAAGCGCCGGGCCATGACAACCTGCCGGAAGCGATCGACCTGGGCCAGCTCGCGCAATCGCAGCACAGCGTGACCTGGTACGCCGCCCTGCCCGTGTTCAAGCATTTCGGCGGCAATTTCGCGCAAGCCGGCCAGCCCGCGAATGGCGCCCGCTTCTCGCAAGCGAATGCCGAGACGCCCGACCTGTACACCCAGGCTGCGCAAGCCGAACTGGCCTACCTGAAAAAATCCCTGCGCCTGGTGTCCGATGCCGAACCGCGCGAAGGCTATGTGTGCCTGCCGTTGCTGCGCCTGCGCCGCCTGTCCACCGGCGGCTTCGAACTCGATCCGAGCTTCGTGCCGCCAAGCCTGACCATTCGCACCGCCCAGCCCTTGTTCCTGCAACTGCGCCGCCTGCTCGATGCGCTGCAGGCCAAGGTCAATGCGCTGTACGGCCACCATCGCGAGCCTAGCCGCAACGTGATCGAATTCCGCAGCGGCGACATGTCCACTTTCTGGCTGCTGCATACCGCCAGCACCGCCTTCGCTTCGCTGTCGCACTACTACCATAACCCCGAGCTGCATCCGGAACGCCTGTACGAACAGCTGCTGTCGCTGGCGGGCGCGCTGATGACGTACTCGCGCAGCTGGTCGCTGTCGGACTTGCCGCCTTATCGCCACGACGATCCGGGGCCCGCGTTTTCGCAGCTTTACATGATCGTGCGCGAACTGCTGGATACCGTGATTTCCTCGCGCTACTTTGCCATCGCCCTGTCGCAGCCGAAGCCGGCTCACCACCGCGGCATGCTCGATTCCGGCAAGATCAGCGAAGACACCACCTTCTACCTGGCTGTCGGCGCCGAGATGCCGGCCGTCGAACTGGTGGAAGTCGTGCCGTTGCGCTTCAAGGTCGGCGCACCGGACGACGTCGAAAAGCTGGTGCTCTCCGCCATGCCTGGCGTGCGGCTGGCACATGCGCCGCAAGTCCCGGCCGCGGTGCCGGTGCGCCCGGACACCTGCTACTTCACCCTGGACTCCAAAGGCCCGTTGTACGAGCGCATGCTGCAGGCCCAGTCCATCGAAATCTATGCCCCGGCCGGCATGCGCGAATTGAGACTTGAATTGATTGCCGTGAACTCCTGAATCAGAGCAGAACATGAACACCATCGCCCCACCTTCACTTATCGCCGACCCAGTTGCCGCACCGGCCGCCAGCGGCTCCTTGCTGGACATGATGTACGACGGCTTCTACGCCCTCTTCATGCTGAAAAACGGCAGCGCGCCGCAGGACCACGCCGAGTTCCAGTCGCGCATGACGCGCTTCCTCGACGACTTCGGCCGCAATGCGCGCAAGAAGAACGCCTCTGCCGACGATATCGACGCCGCCAAGTACGCCTTCTGCGCCGCGGTCGACGAGATCATCCTTCGCTCCCACTTTTCCATCCGCGATGCGTGGGAACTGAAGCCGCTGCAACTGACCCTGTTCGGCGACCAGCTCGCCGGCGAAAACTTCTTCAACCGCCTGGATGCGCTGCGCACCCGCAGCAGCGAGCACGTGGAAGCGCTGGAGGTGTTCCATATGTGCCTGCTGCTTGGCTTCCAGGGCCGTTACATCCTGGAAGGCTCGGAAAAGCTGGGCTACCTGACCAGCCGCCTGGGCGACGAAATCGCCCACATGAAGGGCCGCCGTCCCGGCTTCGCGCCGCACGCCGAACGTCCCGACCAGGTCATGCACAAGCTGCGCAGCGACCTGCCGCTGTGGGTGCTGTGCTCCGTGTTCGCATTGATTTCCGCGCTGGCGTATATCGGCTTGCGCACTTCGCTGTCCAGCCATACGGCGCAGCAAGTGAGCGCCTATAACGACGTCGTGCGCATGGCGCCGCGACAAGCCCACGTCACGATTACCCTGCCGTAATGCACTTGCTGCCGGGACGGCCTGTCCCGGCAAGGCCGCCTGCTTCAATGAAGAGAATCCTGTTCGCCCTCATCCTGCCATTCGCCTGCTGCGCCGCCATTGCCAACCCCGCGGATAAATCTCAGCGCGAAAGCGAAGCGATGAGCGAACGCATCAAGCAAGGTGATAACGATAAGCAGCGATGGGCACGTATCTCGCTTTATTCGGATGCGGAGGCCCCTGAAGACTTGGCTATGCCGCTGATCAAGGACGTCGGATTGTGGATGAAACTTGATCCGTCGCGCGGCCATCTTGAATTCAGCTCCAAAGGAAGCGTCCAAGTCTTCGCCATCGCTGCAGCGCGCAATGCGAGGCGCACGGTCTGCGCCAAGTACAACTTACGTGTAATCGATGCATCGGCAAAACATGCCCTGCTGCGACGCGTTTGCAACGAATACGAATATCGTCCTAATCACTTTTTAGCCAGCGTCGACTACTTCATTTACGACGCAGAGACGGCCTCGATGCGTGCGATTTGGCATAACGAGGTCACGAATCAAGGCGCGCCGCTGCCCGTTGCAAAACCGGTTCCAGTATTACGCTCGCTTCCAAACGGTTACCGATTTGACTGGAAATCCGAACGCATAGGCAACAATTCGGAAGGACCTGCGGAAATCCACACGAGCTACTTGCGAAATGGCGCAGGCAATCTGACCTGCATCGATAACGCCGCAACTGAAGGCAAAGGCACTGAGGCCGGCTATTGTGAGGGGGAGCGGCCGCCTCTCGTCACGTCGAGACATATCAACGACTAAACTTGCGAGTAACCTGATGCGCATGATCACAGTACTCGCTTGCTTCGCAGCTTTTTCTGCGCAAGCGACCGGGTTAAAAGACTTCGGTTGCGCGGCCGGCGCCAAGCAACAGCAGCCAGGAGCCTCCCTTTGCCTGCCTGGCAGGACACTGACGCTGGACTATCAGCCGAAAGCCCGCACTGTCAGCATCGCAGTCAACGGCCGCTCGCATACCGTAGAACGAATCGACATGAACTACGGCCCGGAATTGATCGGCATGGAAAAATACATCCGATTCCTGCCTTTGGCATTGCAGCCCTACCTGTCACGCAATGTGGTCCTGTTCAATTCCGTGGTTCGCAGCAGCGGCGGCGAAGGCATGGGGCAGTGTGGATCGGGTGGCGAGATGTTCGTGAATGCCCTGAGCATCAGCGATGCGAAAGTCAAAGTGCTCGGCAAGGTGCAAGTCGAGAGCTGTTCTCGCTCGATTTTCCCCGATCATATGGAAAATGAGACGGCTTTCTCCGCATATTCGATCCAGAATGGCAGGCTGGCGGTCAAGTTCAGCAATTACCCGGAAGTCGATGGCTCGCCAACTGGCATACTGTCCGATGATTTTCGCCAGTTTGAATTCTCGCAAACCGATCAATGAAGATCCAAGCCCATTTGACGTTTCTGCTGGCATGCCTGGCAGCTAGTCCCGCCTCGGCCGTAAGCACCGCCGCGAACGAGACACTGCTGGTCTTTGATCATTCGCACCTGATCGCCACCATTTCCAACAAAGGCATTCGCGGGTCCTTCAGCATGACGCACCAGGTCCTGCATTTTTCCTGCAGCTTCCTGTTCAAGGAGACCGGCCGTCGAGCCAATTCTCCTATCGTCATTAATTCTTTTCCCATTCAAGATGGAAGCAAGGAAGATGACATCCCGGGCAGGGTTTGGGAGAAGAACGGAGAATGGATCATCCAGACCGACGAACCGCAGGCCGGTTGCGGTAGCGCTGCTGGAACTTTTGACAAAGGCCCGGACGACGACCATCCGACACGCTACACCATCTTGAAGAAGATGCCAGCCATCGGTATTCGCGTTGTTCTGAGAACGACAAAACTTAACGACAAAGATGGCGGCACCATTAAGGAACGAAAGGGCTTGCTCGTTGCCGGCGACGTGGTCGCAGCCCTAGAAGGCGACGATTCCTATACGCGCATCCGCTACGTACACCCTGCCACTGCCAGAACCACGACTGCGTGGGTGCGCACGCAGGACTTGGGAAATCCATTCACCGAAACCAGAAACATGGATCAAAGCGGCCCGGTCAACTTCGACAAAATGGACCCAAGGGAGCTTCCCACCACTGTTCCGATGTCGCCAGAACAGCGGGAGCATTTGACCCTCATTACGCAAACGATGCGTGAGGTGATCGAAAACAAGAGGCCACTGCAAGAATCCGATCCTGTGTTCGGTGAGGGGAGGTACTTTTGGCCGAAGAAGCCAGGAGCTCCCATCAAAACAGCACTGTGGTTCGGAGTGGAGAATTTTGGATTCAGGTCGATCTCCGTGGACTTTCATCGCAAGACTCCGAAGAGTACTTGGGAAAGCGCGACACTGTCCGTGCACCCGAGGAATTTCCCCATCGGTGTGTACAGTATGGGCTTGCCAAAGACGTTCTTCGCCGACCTGGTTTCGACCGGCTCCTTTCCCGAGAAACGGGAACACGAGCCGGTCACGAACGTGAACGTGTTTGAATTTGCGCTCCAGCGCAATGCGAACATCAAGTTCAGGTTTGAGGCAAGGCCAGACGTTTCCAGTGTGAGCGAAAAGTATCCACGCAGTTTTCACGCTCTAACGATTAGTGCCAGCCATGATAAGACTGAGGCAGTATTCAACCGGATCGGAATCCAGAATTGAAAACCCTGAATCGAATTCTCATTGCCGCCACCATCTTCCTCCTCTGCGGATGCTCCTTCGGAGACCCGAAGCCGCAGTCGGAAGACATTGCCGCGTTGCGCGCAATCGTCAATCTCCCGATGGAGGTCAAATCCGCCCGCTGGGAGATCTTTGGAACTCCCGACGACTCCGGCTGGGTGCCTGGCCCCACTGACTTCCACACCTTAATCGCGGAGCTGGAGCAGGAACAAGACTGGTTCAGCTCCCTCAAAGAGCCGGCCCGGGAAATTTTCATTGTTCCCGAAGCCGCGCGTCCCTGGCTCACCAGGGAATTTCGCGATCTCCTGAACAGGAACAAGAATTCGACAGCAATTCTCTCCAGCCGCGCCAATTGCAGAAAATATGTGACGACGGTCACGAAGTCTGGCCGAGAGCTTGTTGGCGTTGCCTGTAACTCTTCTGGAAAGATATTGGTGTATCTGCCCTTGGCCCCTCAAGTTCATGAATAATCTCCTGGGCCTTTTAATGGCCGCTTGCTGCACATCCGAAATCCCTGCCATGCTCAAGGAAGGCTTGAAGCCAAACGAGCAAGTCGTATCGTTGGTTCGCTACAGCGACCACCATGGCGACCATACGCTCCTGCTGACCGAACGGGAACTGGCGTCCAAAAGCGGTGCTGGAAAGGCCTTCAACCTTGCCGCCATGTCGTTCAACAAGAACGGGGCGCGGGAATGGATCGTCCGGGATGGCGCAGAGTGTCCCGCAGGTTCCGGAGCAAAGCCGACATTCTTCCCCAATGCCGCCCCGGTGACAGATCTTAATAACGATGGCACCGCAGAAGTAACCGTCGCATACAGCCTGACTTGTGGAACAGAGTCGGAGCCATCGGAAATCAAAGCCATCATGCGCCAGGGCGACGACAAGTACGCGATGCGGGGACAGGCACTTGTTTTCACGTCCGCCCAGCCGGTAAGCGGCGGAACGCCAAAGCCGGATGCCGCATTGCTGCTGCCGGAAAACGCGGCCTTCCTGGATCACCTGCGTAACATCTGGAACGAAACTTCCGGCAGCGTCGCACGCGAGAACGCGCCACGCTCCCCATTGCAGGAGCTGGAAGGCGAATACAGCCTTCATTCGTCACCAGACAAATGGGGCTATAGCAAGGCGCACATCTCCATCAAAAGGCTGGATGACCGCCATGTGAAAATCCTGCTCGCCTGTGAATGGAAGCACACGCCGAAGGCTGCATGTGACGACTATTTTTTTGCAAAGTGGCACAACGACGGTGTCTATCTGCAGGACCGAAACACGACTGTCAGGCGCATTTACTTCAGTCCAGCGCCGCGCGAGATCGCCCTGGCCATGGTGAGCGTTGATGGAAAACGCCTGTATAAGCTTGATTCGTTCAGGCCGGCCAGTGGCCCGCCAAGCGATGGAACGCTGTCCAGGCGACTGAAGCGCGCGCAGCAGATTTCCGTTAGTCCGGAAAACTTGCGAGTCTTTGGACCGTACAACGAATGGAAATATGAAAACAATCGCCTCGAGTTCGTGAAAACTACACCTTGATGTAGATTTTCCGTTTGTCCAGCCAATACCCCACCAGCCAGCAGGCCAGCATGAAAAGCAGCGCAAACGCCAGCGAGGCGGCTTTAGGGCTGCCGACCGGCTCCAGCGCTGCGGCCAAGGGCGCGTAAGTGCGGGTTTTGTCCAGCACTACCACAGCCACTTGCGACAGCATGTAGATGAACAGCGTGTTTTTACCGAACACTTCGAAGAAGTAGGTCCAGCGCCGGGCGCCGCGTACTTCGATGATCCACGCCAGTGCCACCAGCACCAGCAGTGCGGTGCCGGTCGACAGCAGCACGTAACTGCCAGTCCACAGTTTCTTATTAATCGGCAGCAGCGGAGCCCAGCACAGCGCCAAAACCGACAGCACGACGCCAGCGCCGGCCAGCACACCGAGCGTTCGCACGGTCGCGCCATGCCCGCGCAGGTAGCGGCCTGCGAAATATCCCCCGATGACATTTACCGTGGCGGGCAAAGTACCGAGCAGGCCTTCCGGATCGAAGGGAAGGCCTTCCCCTTGGTACAGGTGGCCTGCGCCAAATACCCAAAGGTCGATAGCCCGGCCAGCATTGCCTTCGAGGCTATAGTCACCAAACAGCGCCATGACCAGCCAGTGGCCGAGCAAAGCGAGGACACTGAACACCACTGCACCGAGTTCGCCGAGATAATGCAGCACCAGCGCGGCGATGCCGAAGCACAGGCCTATGCGCTGCAACACGCCCGGCAGGCGCACCTCGCTTAAAGGCCCGCCCAGCTTGGGCAATAGGCATAGCAGCAGGCCGAGGGCAACGATGGTAATGGTCCTCTTGGCAATCCTGGCCAGCACGGCCGCGCCACCCATGCCTTCATAGCGCGGAAGCGTGAACGCAAGCGCGTTACCAACGACGAACAGGAAACTCGGAAATACCCAATCAGTCATCGTGAACCCGTGCCAGGGCGCATGCAACAAGGGAGAGTAGACGTGGCTCCAGTCACCCGGCGTATTCACGATAATCATCAACGCGACCGTCAGGCCGCGCAGGACGTCCAGAGACTGGTAACGGGCTGCGGCAGTCATTGTGAAGCCTCCCGCGGAATTGCCGCAGCCGGCGCCAGGATGCGCCGGTAGGAGCCCGCCGCTACGTTCGCCATCGAGCTGCAATTCGCTTCCGCCCCCTTGGACGGCTTGCCGCAAGGCTGGTCGCGGTCAAGCGACCAGAAATGGACTCCCGCCATGCCCATCTTGCGCACGGCAGTAACTGTGGCGCGCGCATCGTCCAGGGTGTAGACATTTTCCGCCACATCGTTCACACCAATCATGGGTGTCAGTTCAATCTGTGCGAACGGCACTTTGTACTTGTGATGTACATTTTGCGCGGCCTGGATGGCGGAAGCGGCCATATCGCAGCGGGCACGCCGCACTACGCATACTCTACGGCTGGCCGGCCCGAAATCCATCACCATCAGGTTCAGCACGTAATCCTGCACGCCATGCGTGCGCAAGGCGGCCAGCACCTGTTCTCCCGTTTCATTCAGGCTGCGCGCGCTGCCGTCCGAAGCGGCATGGGTGGCAATGGTGAAACTGAACCGCAGTTGCGGATGCGCCCTCTGCGCCAGGGCGATGCGCGCCACCAGCGAATCGATTTGCGCGGCCGTCTGGCCATGTTCGATATCGAAATCAAAGCCAATCAACTGTGGCGACATATAGCGCGACACGAACAGCTCGATGCCCTCGTCAGTGGCGCAGGTGAAGATATTACCCTGCCCTCCTGTCGAAACGATATAGCCAACGCCAGCCTGGACGAAGCGCGACACGTTGGCTGCTGCGACAGCGGCGCCGTCAACCTCGCCCCAACGCTCTTCGCCGCATTCGCCGCTTGCGAAGGCCCAGGTCTGGACGCCCTGCGCAGGATCCCACGGCGACAGGTATTTATAGGGGCTATGGACGACTGCCGGCGCCGCGACGGCAACAGTCGAGAAGGCGGCGAGCACCGCCAGCATTACTTTACGCATTCGAACTCCGGATACAAAAAAGGCAGGGCCCCGGAGGAACCCTGCCATAACACTCTCACATCGGGATCATTTACATCTTGCCGCGCACGCCGAAGAAGATCTGCTTGCCGTTCTTGTAGAACGCGCGTGGCTGGTCACGGGACGTTGCGTAGGACTTCAGGGTCGGATCGTTCAAGTCCTTGCCTTCCAACGACAGCGTGATGTTGTCGGTCAGGTTGTAGTTCAGGGCTGCGGACAGGGTGCCTACGTCATCCTGGTAGATTGCGCTGTTGCGGTCCAGGCCATTCAGGAAAGCCGAACGGTAGCTGTAGTTGATGCGCGCGCTGAACTTGCTGGTCTCGTAGAACACGCCCAGGTTATAGGAGTTCTTCGAAGTGCCGATCATGCTGCAGTCACCCAGGTCGGCACAGGCCGATTTCGGCGCTGCGGCGGTTTCCTTGCCGTCGGCATAGGTGTAGTTCGCGTTCAGGCCGAAACCGTTGCCCAGGTCCTGTACATACTGCAGTTCCACGCCACGTACACGGGCCTTGGTGTTCACTGCGGAGCTCATGTTGTAGGTGGTGATCTTGCCAACCGACTGGTTGAAGAAGTCAGCCTTCGAGGAACCGAAGGTCACGTAAGAACCCATGTTCATGTTGTAGATGTTCATGCCCAGCAGGGACTTCGGCATGAAGTACCATTCCAGGCCCACATCGACGTTGTTCGACATGATCGGGCGCAGGTTCGGGTTGCCGCCGGAACCGGAGAAGGTCAGGTCGTTCAGGCTCAGTGCACCCAGCGAACCGAAGTCTGGACGAGCCAGGGTACGGCTGGCGGCACCGCGCAGTTTCAGGTCCGGCGTCAGGTTGGTGTACAGGTTGATGCTTGGCAGGAAGTCGTTATAGGTGTTGGAGCTGTGGGTCGGGTTCCACACATTGTTCGGCGAACCGTTGTCGACGTCGATCTTGGTCTTCACGAAGCGCACGCCGACGTTACCGCCGAAGTTGCCGAACTCCAGGTCACCCATCACGTAGGCTGCCGTGGCCTTTTCCTTGATCAGGAATTCGCTCTGATAGGCGTGGTTGGCGAAGCTGACATACTTGTCGCCCCAGGCCTTCATCGACTCGGCATCGAAGGTCCACGCATTGCTCAGCAGGTTAGGCAGAGGGCTGCTCGGGAAGCTGGTCAAGCCGGTAGGACGGTTGGCCAGCTGCGAACCTGCAGCTGCAACGGTACCGCCCAGCCAGGTCAGGGAGCGCTCGTGGTTCGCGTTGCGCACGCCGAAATGCAGGGTTGGCACGCCATTCCACTGGGTCTTGTACTGGCCGTCGATCTGGCCGTAGGTTTCCTTGTCTTTCGCGGTCACGTCGGAAGCCCAGCCACCGAAGAAGTCGGCGCCGGTACGCGGGTTGAAGGTGCCGGCGTTATCCACGGTCACGGTGGCTGGCGAATCCAGGCCGTGGGTGGTCAGGCTGCTGCCCGAATAAGCCAGCCAGGCTTCGTAGCCGTAGTCGCGGGCGTAGCCGGTGCCGCGGGTGGTGCCGATCTGGCCCTTGAATTTCAGGTCCTGGGTAGGACGGTAGTTGAAGTCGAAGTTGACGAACTTCGAATCGCTATAGGAGCCAGGACGGGCAATGATGTCTTGCACCGACGGGCCCATCTTCGAGCAGTCCGCCACCGGGCAGGTGCTTGGGAAGGTGATCGAAGTGATGGTGTCGCCGGTGACGGTCCACTTGGAAGGAATCACGCCGCCCACGCCGGACCAGTTGTTGGTCAGCGGCTGGTATGGCGCCAGCATGAAGTTGGCGTTGATATTGTCCGCATCCAGGCGGGTGTAGAAGCCGTTGATGTCGAAGTCAAACTCCTTGTTGACCTTGACCTGCACGTCGATCATGCCGCCCTTGCGCTCGCGCTCCTGGTTGAACATGGCGGTACCGGTCAGCAGGGAGATGTACTTGCCTTCCACTTCAGGATTGGCGGCCACCCACTGCGGCGCATAGCCTGCGCTCAGCTTGTCCCACCACAGGAATTCCTGGCCGATGCGGCGCAGGGTACGCTTTTCATCGAACAGCTGGACCAGCACGCCCACGTTGTTCTGTTCATTTTTCCAGTTGCCCAGAGCGCTGAACTGCGCATCGGTCTTCTTGGAGCCTTCGCTGTACACGCCGGTCACGGCGCCCATCAGGGTCAGCGGATCCTTGAAGCTCAGAGGCTTGCGGGTTTCAATGTCGACGTTGCCGGATGCGCCGCCTTCGATCAGGTTGGCCTGCGAAGATTTGTGCACGGTCACGCGGCCGATCAGCTCCGATGGGAACATCGAGTAGCTGACGGAGCGGCCACCATTGGTGATGTTGGAGATGTACCAGTCGCCGCTCGACACGGTGTGGCCATTCAGGGTGGTCAGCGCCAAGTTGGAGGGAGTGCCCTTCAGGCTGACGCGGTCGTTCTCGCCGAAGCCGCCTTCCGAACCGCCGGCCGTGGCAACCGATACGCCCGGCACGCGCTGCAGCGAGTCGGCCACGCTCTTGTCCGGCATCTTGCCCACGTCTTCAGCGGTAATCACTTCAACCAGCGAGTCGGCGTTGCGCTTCTGGTTGATCGATTGTGCCAGTGCGGCACGCACGCCGGTCACGATCACGACGTTCTGCTCGGCCGGAGCAGCCTGCTGTGCTTGCGCCATGCCGGTGGTGGCGGTCAGGATGGCGACTGCAGTCGCGATCGGTGTCATATTGCGGTTCATTTACTCCCCCTAAGTATGGGCTGTCTCAAAGCCCGGTCTGTTGTTACCAGTTTCTAAAACCACGTTCAAACCAATTGGACGCCAATATACCCCGATTGAATACCAGAACACTACCAATTTGCATATTTTTTTCATATGTTGTACTGAAAAGACATACCACTTTGGCCAGAAAGCCCTGCTGTTAGCGCTATCCAAGGAGGGAGCCGGATGCAGGTGGCAGCATACCGCTGGTCATAAGGTCTTTTTTTGGTATTATCAGCCGCACACAAAGGGAGACTAAATGGCATCGCTCGCGCAGATCATGCAAGACCTGGTGCAGACCAGTAGCCAGCCGCTTTACCAGCTTCTGCAACGCGCCTTGCGTGAAGCGATCAACCTGCATGTGTTCGGCCCCGACGAGGCCCTGCCGGCCGAACGTGTGCTGGCGGCCGACCTGAATATCTCCCGCATCACAGTACGCAAGGCCATCGACGGCCTGGTGGAAGAAGGCTTGCTCGTGCGGCGGCCAGGTTCCGGCAATTTCATCAACACCCGCATTGAAAAGAACTTCGCCAAGCTGACGTCCTTCTCGGAGGATATGCGTTCGCGCGGCCGTACCCCGCGCAGCGTGTGGCTGAAGAAATCGGAAGGCACGGTAACGCCGGAAGAGGCGCTGCGCCTGCGGCTTAGCCCGGGCGCACCGGTCTACCGCTATCACCGCATCCGCTTTGCGGACGAAGTGCCGATGTGCGTCGAGTACGCGACCATCGTTGCCGATGCGCTGCCGTCGCTGGAATCAGTGGATGTGTCGATGTACGAGGCGCTGGAAGCGGCGGGCCACAGGCCGGTACGCGCGCTGCAGCGCCTGTCCGCCCTGTTGCTGACAGGCGAACAGGCCAAGCTGCTGCAGGCCAAGGAAGGCGACGCCGGCCTAGCCGTCGAACGCCTTGGCTTCCTGCGCGATGGCCGCGCAGTGGAATTCTGCCGCTCGATCTTCCGCGGCGATATGTACGATTTCGTGGCGGAGCTCAGCACGCCCTGATGCTCAGCAACCGCCGCCGTCCTGGGAGTGAACCGCCACCCATTTGCCGCCCTGCCGTTTCAGTATGCTGTAGAACCAGGACTCATAAGCGCTGCCGGAAATCACGACTTCATCCACGCCATCCGCATCAAGGTCCAGGTGTTCCAGGTACTTCTTGTTCGCCTTTTCCGCCTCGCCATGAGGACCGACGTAAGAGTCTTCATACACCATTGAAAATTCCCCGCCCGCCCGCTTTTCAGCCAGGAAGAACAGGGTCACCATCTGGTTCGCATCGATATTGTCGTAGTTGATCGATACCGCCACGGCCTGGCCGGCGTCGTTCGCCTCCAGTGTCTTTAATGCGGCAATACGATCTTTGCGCTTGACGCCGTGCTTTTCCATCCACGCACTGGCAAGCTGGGAAAGCCCTCGCAGGTCTGTCGGCGTCAAGGCAATTTCAGGACGTGCCGGCCGCAAGGTCAATGGCCGCGATGTGGCCAGGCCGCTGCCCGGCACCTCACTGCCGGCCAGTGGCGCGAGGGCCAGGCTTTCGCCATCGCTGCAGCCGCTGTCGTCAGGGCTTGCTGCCGCCCCGACCTTGACCTTGCCCGCATGCCGGGCGCCGAGATAGACATGCAGTGAGCGCGGCGGCTTGCCCGTTTCGTCGTCGCCCAGGCTCAGGGACTCGAAACCGCCGGAAACGATGCGCGCAAGCGGCGCAGCGTTTCCGTCCGGCTTGATCAGGTATAACTGGTTCGGAGGACCGGCCAGCGCAGTGCCCGCCGCCAGCGCCAGTATCAATGCAAGCGCCCTTTTCATCGCTTGGCTTTCGATGCGTCGCTGGCGATCACCACCGACAGCTTGGCAGGATCGATATGCTTGCGGAAGGCCGCGCTCACCTGCTCCGCAGTCAACACCTTCAGCTTCGCCTCATACTCCTTGCTCCACACGAAAGTGCGATCCAGGTAGCGGAAGTGCGACCAGGCGCCAGCCACCACGTCATCCTTCGAACGGTTCTGCACGCGCTGCTGCATCAGGCCCGATTTGGCGCCTGCCACTTCGGCAGCGGTGAAGCCGCTCTTCACGGCGCGCTCCAGTTCCTGGCGAACGGCAGCTTCCAGCTTGACCATGTTCTGCGGCGCTGCGATCGCTTCAATGGTCAAGCCGCCCGCATCGTCGCGGTCGCCCGCATCGAGGGACGAGCCGCCGCCGTAGGACAAGCCTTCCTTCTGGCGAATCCGGTCCATCAGGCGCGACTTCAGGCCGCCATTGCCGAAGATGTAGTTCGCCACCTCCAGTGCGGCGTAGTCCGGGTCATCCGTGCGCAGCGGGATGTTGATGCGCGCCGCGAACATGCCGTTTTCCTTGTCCGGTGCATCCAGCGTGATGCGGGTCGGCGCCTTCTCGACATGCTTGTCCAGGATCGGCGTGTAAGCGGCCTTGCTTTGCCAGCCCGCCAGTTCCTCGCTCGCCACCTTGACCAGTTCAGCCTTGTCGAAATCCCCTACCACCGACAGCTCGCCGCGCGAGGTGCCGTAGAACTCGGCGTGGTAAGCCTTCACATCGGCCAGCTTCATCGCCTTGACCGCCTCGACCTGTTCGTCGAGCGTCATCACGCTGCGCGGATCGCCTTTCGGCCAATGGTCGAAGTATTCGGCCAGCTTCCTGCCGGCCATCGCCTGCGGGTCGTTGCGCGAAGCCTCGATGCCGACGATCCATTGCTGGCGCATCTGCTCGAACTCCGTCTCGGGGAATGAAGCGTCTTTCAGCACATGCGCCACCAGGCGCAGCGCGGCAGGCAGGTGCTCGCGCGTCGTTTCAAAGTGGTACAGCGAACCGCTCATCTTCAGCTTCGACATCGCATCGGCCAGTTGCGCACGCGAATATTTGCTGGTGCCGCGCGCCAGCATCTGGTCCGCTGCCGCCGACAGCATCTGCTTGCCGAACTGGTTCTTTTCGTCGCCCCAATGGAGTCGCATGTCCACCGCCACGGTCTCGCCGCGATTCTTCTTCGGCAGCAGCGCCAGCTTCAGATTGCCGATTTCCTTGAGCTCCGTGCGCGCCATGATGTTGTCCTGGCTCGGATCGAAATTCTCGGACGTCAGTGCGCTAGCCTTGCCCTTGTAGTCCTTGAGCAGTTCGGCCGCCGTCGGCGCCGCGCCGATTTCCGCGCGCTGAGGCGCGTCGTCTGGAACGAAGGTACCGACAGTGCGGTTATCGCGCTTCATGTAGCGCCCTGCCGCTTCTGCGACCTGCGCCGAAGTGATGGACGCGAGTCCGTCGCGGCCCTGGAACAGCAGCCGCCAATCT
Organism: Pseudoduganella sp. R-43; assembly: GCF_049913255.1. NCBI lineage: Bacteria > Pseudomonadati > Pseudomonadota > Betaproteobacteria > Burkholderiales > Oxalobacteraceae > Pseudoduganella > Pseudoduganella sp. R-43. The sequence continues at coordinate 2,095,034 of NZ_CP183988.1, read as the reverse complement.
CCCAGAGCAATATGGTCGCTCAGGGCCACGCCCACCTGCTGCGGATTGTTCAGCGCCTTTTCAATCGCGTTGCTGTATTCGCGGCGCGTGCGCTCCATTTCCTCTTCGGTCGGCGGCGCCTTGGCAAAGCCCTCCACTGCAGCAATGAGTTCATCGCGCACCGGCCCGATCGGCTGGCCCATCTTCACCACGGCGCCGAACACTTGCAGGCTTGGCGCAATGCCGGGCTGGATCATTGCAAACACCTGTGCCGCCTTGCCGGTTTCGACCAGCTGCTTGTGCAGGCGGCCGTTTGGCGTGTCGCCCAGCACCTGGCCCATGAAGGCCAGCGGATCGGCGTCGTTATGCAGGCCCGATGGAATCTTGTAGCCCACCAGGACGATCTGCACGTCGCCCTTGCGGTGCACTGCGTACTGGCGCTCGCCGTCCTGGGTCGGCTCCACGGTCCAGAATTGCGGCAGCTTGCGCTTCGGCTTCGGGATCGCGCCGAAAGTCTTGCTGATCCAGGCCAGCGTTTGCGAAGGATCGAACTTGCCTGCCACCAGCAGCACCGCGTTATCCGGCTGGTAGTAGGTGCGATAGAAGGCTTGCAGGTTCTCGATCTTGACGTTCTCGATATCGCTGCGGTTGCCGATGGTGGAACGACCGTAGCTATGCCAGTCGTAAGCAATGCTTTCCAGGCGCTTGTACAGCACTTCGAACGGGCTGTTCTCGCCGCTCTCGTACTCGTTGCGCACCACGGTCATTTCCGAATCCAGGTCCTTCTTGGCGATGAAGGATTTGGTCATGCGCTCGGCTTCCATGTCCAGCGCCCACTTCAGGTTTTCCGGGCTGGCCTGGAATACTTCGTAGTAGTTGGTGCGGTCCAGCGAAGTGGTGCCGTTGAATTCCATGCCGCGTTCGGAGAACTGCTGCGGGATATTGCGATGGTTAGGCGCGCCCTTGAACATCAGGTGCTCCAGCAAGTGCGCCATGCCGGTCTCGCCATAGTTCTCATGGCGCGAGCCGACCAGATAGGTAACGTTGACGGTCACCGTCGGTTTCGATGCATCGGGGAACAGCAGGACTTTGAGCCCGTTGGGCAGGCGGTATTCGGTGATGCCTTCGACCGAAGGGCCTTTGGCGACACCGGCGGGCAAGGTCTGGGCGAAAGCTGAAGAAGCGGTCAGCAGCAGCGCTGCGACGTATTTGATTTGCATGGGGTTCTGCTCATGTTGGCAAAACCCTATCCTACGACACTTAAGCTTTTTCGTCAGGTATCAGACAAGCCTCGACGACCTGCAGCTTGTTATCCTTGGCGAATTCCTTAACGAAGTTATAAGCCATCGGCTGGATTTCGCGCAGGCCTTCGTTGACGACGACGGCCTTGATGCCATTGACGACGGTCGGCGTGACGTAAGGCGAGAACTGCAGGTGGGCGTGGCGGCCGCCAGAGCCTTCCGGGCGGAAGCACGCCAGCACGCCGGCCAGTCGTTCCGCCCAGTCGCTTGGACGGAATTGTTTGCCGTCGGTCGTAAGCCCAAGAATGAAGAACTCGCTGGCCATATACCTGAAACCCGGTTGCTGTAAGGAACCCCAGTATTATATCTTATAGAAGACTTGAACGGGGCTCCGGGTTCAGGTCATTTTAGCCGAGCCACACCGCTCCGGACAGCAACAGCAGCAGCATCATCCACAGCAACAACGCGCGCCATACCAGGCCGACCGTGCTTTGCAGGGCGCGCACGCCCGGCTCGTCGCCCGGCAGCTGGTCCACTTCCATGTCGCTGATATCCACGGTCGCCGCATCGGACGGGATGATCTTGGCCGCATTTTCATTCGGGGTACCGAGGCGCACCCCCATGGCGCCGCCGCCGGCCGACAGGATGATGCCGATCGCCTCATCCTTCCAGCGGTGGGCGAAATTGCGCCAGGCGTAGATCGCGTCTTCAAAATTGCCGACCACGGCGAAAGCTACGGCAGTCAGGCGCGCCGGGACCCAGTCGATCCAGTAGAAGGCCTTGGCGGCAAAGATGCCGAAAGCTTCCTGGCGCATGTGTTCCGGCTCGTTCCAGGCGCGCGCCAGGTATTCGGATACGCGGTACAGGATGGCGCCGCAAGGACCGAGCGGCATCAGGAACCAGAAGAACACGCCGAATACATTGCGGTGGGTAGTGACCAGCGCTTTTTCCACGGCGATGCGGGAAATCTCGGTCAGCTCCATGCCGACGGTGTCGATCTTGCACCACTCTGCGAGCAGCGCACGCGCCTGGCTCTCGTCGCCCGCGTTCAGCGCGAGCTGGATCGACGTGAAGTAATGGCTGTAATGGCGAAAGCCCAGTGTCAGGTAAACAATCAGCACATTCCAGGCAAAGGCAGCCAGTATCAGGTTATAGCGCAGCAACAGCCAGTACACCAGGCCGGCCGGCAGCGTCAGCGCGCCAACCAGCAGGAACCAGCCCATGCGGCCGTGGCTCGCATGCCCGGCATTGAACCACTGCTCCATGCGTACGGCCAGGCGCTTGAATTCAGCCCAGATCGGGTTGTCCGCTCGCAGGGGCTTCAGTTGCTCAAACAGCAAGGCCACGAGAATGGAGAGAAAAGTCATCTAAATCCTTTGATTAGCAGTACCACAATGCCCGCTACGATAGCTTATGCGCGCAAGAAATGAAACAGGTTGCGCAGCATGCCGGCCGTTGCGCCCCAGATAAAATAGTTCTGGTATGGCATTGCGTAAAAAGTGCGGCAGCCATTCGGAAGTTCGGCCGCCAGGCGCTGGTGGTTGGCGCCATCCATCAGGAACTGGAACGGCACCTCGAAGATCTCCGCCACCTCGAACGGATCGGCCTTCAGTTCGAACGGCGGCGTCACCAGCCCCACCACCGGGGTCACTGCATAGCCGGTGCCGGTGTAATACAAGGGCAGCGTGCCGATCACGTCGATATGGCGGCGATCCAGGCCAATCTCCTCCTCGGTTTCGCGCAGCGCCGTGTCGATCGCATCCGCATCGGCAGGCTCGGCACGGCCGCCGGGAAACGCCACCTGCCCTGCATGATCGTTCAAATGCGCCGTGCGCATCGTCAGCAGCAGGTAGACGCCGTCCTCGCGCAGCACCAAGGGCACCAGCACGGAAGCCGGTGTCGGCTCGCCGCGATGCAGGCCAAGCGGCGGCTCGGATGGTTCGGGCGTCCATTCCGGCGGCTGCGCAAAACGCTGGCGCAGCCAATCCGGCGCAAGATGCTCCAGCAGCACCGCGGCTTCGCCGGCAATCGCTTCAATCGGTAGCTGAGTCGGGTCGAAAGGTGTTTTTGGCATAGGCGGCATTGTACCAAGCTGAAAAAAAAGGACGCCCGAAGGCGTCCTTTCCGAATCCGATACCGGGGTATGGATTACGCTGCGGTTGCCGCAACTTTGCGGTTTGGCAGTTTTTCCTTGATACGTGCGGACTTGCCCGAACGCTCACGCAGGTAGTACAGCTTGGCGCGGCGAACGTCACCACGACGCTTCACTTCGATCGAAGCGATCAGTGGGGAGTACAGCTGGAAGGTACGCTCAACGCCTTCGCCGGACGAGATTTTACGAACGATGAAGTTCGAGTTCAGGCCACGGTTACGACGGGCGATAACAACGCCTTCGTAAGCCTGGGCGCGCTTGCGGGTGCCTTCGACTACGTTCACGTTGACAACCACGGTATCGCCAGGGGCGAACTCAGGGATGTTCTTGCCCAGGCGAGCGATTTCTTCTTGTTCCAGTTGCTGGATCAGGTTCATTTTAAAACTCCTATTACCATCTTGCCGGCGCCAAAAAGATGCCCGGTAGAGGATGGGGTTGAAACACGGCAGGCAACATGCCTGCCACGGTACTACAACGGGTTTTTATAAACCCGTCAAAAACTTTTCGTCCTTCTTCGAGAGCAGGCCGGCTTCGCGGGCCTTTACCAGCAGGTCGGGACGCTTGCGCGCCGTCGCCTCCAGCATGCGCTCGCGGCGCCACTTCTCGATCTCGGCGTGGTTACCGCCCAACAGCACGGGCGGCACGGCCTCGCCTTCGTAAACTTCTGGCCGCGTATAGTGCGGCGAATCCAGCAAGCCGTTGACGAAGGAGTCTTCGACTGCGGAGGCATCGGTATTCAGCACGCCTGGCAGCTGGCGCACCACGGCATCCATCAGGGCCATGGCAGGCAGCTCGCCGCCGGACAGCACAAAATCGCCGAGGCTGATTTCTTCATCGACGCAGCGGTCCAGCAAACGCTGGTCCACCGCTTCGTAACGGCCGCACAGGATCACGAGGCCGGGTTCCTGCTTCAGCTGCATCACGCGTTCGTGGGTCAGCTGCTTGCCTTGCGGCGACATGTACACCACGCGCGGCGCCGGCAGGCCGGAAACCACCTGGCGCTGCTTCGCGGCCGCGATGGTCTGCTCCAGCGGCTTGGCCAGCATCACCATCCCCGGGCCACCGCCATACGGGCGGTCATCCACGGTACGGTGGTTGTCGGTGGTGAAATCGCGCGGATTCCACAGCGACAGGCCCCAGCGCTTCTGCTCGAACGCGCGGCGGGTCACGCCGGACTGCGTCAAGGCAGCGAACATCTCAGGGAACAGGGTAATGACGTCGAATTGCATTGTGCGGTTCCGGATTAGTAATCCAGGCCCCAGTCCACGATGATCTGCTTCGCGTCCTTGTCCACCTTGATAACAAACTGGCTTACAAACGGGATCAGGCGCTCTTGCGCCTTACCTTCGGCCTCGTACTCGACGCGCAGGATGGACTGAGGTCCGTTGCTCATCATGTCCGCGACCGTGCCAAGGCTCTCGCCTTGTTGATTCTGAACTGCCAGGCCGATCAGGTCGCCCCAGTAGTATTCATCGTCTTCCAGCTGCGGGAAATCGGCGCGCGACACGAACACCGATGCACCCTTCAGCGCTTCTGCTTCGTTACGGTCCGTCATCCCGACGATCGTGGTGACCACGTCGCCACCATGCAGCTTAGCCCGCTTGACTTCAACGTCACGCAGGCTTGGCTTGTCGAGCCACCAGGTGGTGGCATGCAGCAGCGCATCTGCTTCGGTGGAGAAGGGTCGGACACGGACCCCGCCGGTGATGCCGTAGGCACCAGAAACAAAGCCAACCTGAACCAGGTCAGCCGGGGCTTGCGCCCCAGATGCGGTCTTGCTGCTCAAAACTTGAAGCTACTATTAAGCAGCCTTCTGGCCAGCAACCAGCTTGGCAACAGCTGGGGACAGCTGAGCGCCAACGCCTTGCCAGTAAGCCAGACGGTCAGCAGCAACGCGGAAGGTTTCTGCTTGGCCGGTAGCCATTGGGTTGAAGAAGCCGATACGCTCTACGAAACGGCCGTCACGACGATTGCGGGAATCGGTTGCAACGATGTTGTAGAAAGGACGCTTCTTGGCGCCACCACGAGCTAAACGAATAACGACCATAATAATTCCAAAAAAGTGTGCTGAGTCGGAAAAAGCCGCAAATTATAGCGCGCTTTAACTCCAACCGGCAAGATTAATCAAATTGGTGGGGAATTGGACAATCCGGGATTATCCCCTGAACTGGCCTCGTCGGCAACAGCTTTGTTGTGCGATACTGCCGGTTTTTCGGACTTCTCGGCTGCAATCATGTCTGTTTTACACAAGAACAAAACATTCGCCGCCCTGCTCGCCGCTGTTGCCGGCGGCATCGGCCTGCACCGCTTCTACCTGCGCGGCCTGGCTGACAAATGGGGCTGGCTGCACGCCGCCAGCCTGCTCGGCGTCGCAGCCGTGTTTGCATTATGGCCGAAAGCCGATCCCTACTTCCTGCTGCTGCCGTTGATCCTGTCGATCCTGGCCGGCGTCCTCGAAGCCCTCGTGCTGGGCCTGATGCCCGACGAGAAGTGGGACGCCACCTTCAACGCTGGCAGCGCCAGGCAAACCAGCTCGCGCTGGCCGCTGGCGATCGTGCTGGTCGCCGCCCTGATGTTTGGCGCCTTCGGCCTGATCGCCGCCATCGCCCGCCTGTTCGACCTGCTCTACACCGGCGGCATCTACGGTTAATTGGCCGGCGCGGCGCTCGGCGCAGGTTCTGCAATCCGGTACAAGGAAACCGGGCCGTCCCGATGTACCAGCGTGAAGAACTGCGCGAATCCCGGCTTGGTCTCGATGCCCGGCCAACGCACCGTATGGATCAACAGGCTGGCATAACCGGAACGACGCAAGGCTTTGGCCAGGTCAGCAGGAGGCAGATCGGCGTGATCGCGATAGCGCCCCGGGCCAAAATGGTCACCGCCCGTTCGCGGTGGAGCGTAATAGATTGAGTCCTCCAGACCAAACTGGTAGGTACGGCCCATCGGATGCTCGCGCAGATAGACCAGCATTGGATAGCCGGTAATCCTCTGCTGCAAAACCGCCTCGCGGGCAGCAGTTGTCGGCGAAACAAGCTTCCAGGTCCTGTGTACGGTTTTAAGTGCACCTGGCAGAACGGCCAGGAGCCCCAAGGCGACACAAGCTGCGACCGCCTTGCTTTGCAGCTTCGACGTTTCCCCACGGGCCAGCAGCTTCCATACGGCGACAAAAAGCCAGTACCAGACTGCCGCCGCCAACAGTGCCAGGACAGGATAGAGCGGCATCAGGTAGCGCGGGTAATGCGAGCTCAGCAACCACAACGTAATGCTGAGAGCCGCCAGCATGCTTCCGGCACGCACGCCTGGCAAGCGGCGCACGCTGGCGATCACAGGCGCCAACAATGCTGGCCAGATAAACCACACCGGCCACCCCTCGTTGCGTTTGAGATCTTCGAATTGATGCTGGAAATCCCCCAGGTTCCAATCGCTAAAACCGAATAGCTTGCCACCGATTGGATTGACTGGGTCACCGGTCAGCACATAATTCCGGGCGTACCAGTATGCGCAAGGCAGGAGCAGCGCGACCGCCGCGATGAGCCAGTCTCGCGGGGAACGTGTCCGCACCAACAAAACGATCGCCGGCACGGGGAGTAACTGCAACGCCTGGTACTTGATGCCGACGGCAACGCCCAACAAGAAGCAAGCCATCGCCAGCAATGCGCGCCGCTGAGGTTGCTGCTGCCAACGATAGAAGACCAGGCAGCCCGCAAAAATGAATAGCGTGACGGCGGCATCGACCATCGCGTTATCGTACAGGCTGCGCGTCAAATACAGGTAGATAAGGGTGGCGATGCTGGCGACACCTTGGCCAGCGTAACGTTTGCCGGTGACATATACCAAAACGGTGGTAAGCCACGCCATCAGTGCGCTGATCAGGTGGGTCATCACATCGTCATAGGCGATCATGGCTCCGGCAAACAGCAGGTTTGCATTATAGGGAAACCACGGATATCGCAGCCAGTCATTGACAGTCAGCCTGCCGCTCCGAGCCCATTCCTGAGCGTGCGGCAGGTGGTACATCACCTCATCCCATACTATTGGCGGACACAACGGAGCGACGAGGGTCGGGAAAACCATCAAGGCAATCAGCAAGGCGGTGCCGCGCGCAGGCCAGTTTGCTTCACGCCATTGCGGAACCATGGCGGCCCACCAGCGGCCCTGCAGCGCACGCCATTCAGCCAGGCATAGACCGAGGCCGAGCACCAGCACTAATACCAGTGGAATCATGCGCAACTGTCCGGCGATAGCCAGCCATTGCAGTACGCATATGTACAGTCCCATGCCGAGCGTGGCTGCAATGGCATGCCATAGCAGGGCTTCTTCGGGTTCCTGCTGGATTACCTCCGACGCCCAGCGGCGAAGCATGGCGCGGCCAACTCCCCAGCATGCCCCCAGGAAGATCAGTAAGGCGAAATAATGCGATAGCGTGTAGACGAGTTTATTAATCATGGAGCTCACGAAATACGAAATATTTTGCGGAAATGAAGTTGAAAGTCATGCCGGCCAGCGAGCCAGCCACCACGCCAACGGCTGGTGCCCAGCGCGCTTCAGGCAAAAACTGCAACAGCACCATATAGGTGCCCAGGTTGATCACGCCGCCGCCAACCATGACCGTCAAATAGCGCCACCATTCACGCCAGACCGATGCCGTGGCACGGAAAGTAAACCGCCGGTTCAGCCGCCAGGTGACCCAAACCGCAAACAGAAAAGACAGCAGGCGCCCCAGGTACGGCCCCGAACCCAACGCCAGCGCCAGGTACAAAGCGCCCATGTCGGCCCCCGCACCGGCAACTCCATTGATGCCAAAGCGCAGGAACTGGCGCACGCCCTTAGTTTCCATGGGCCGGGTAAGCCAGGTAAGCAAAGCGCTTTTGTTCAATACGCGCCTTGGTCACTGCATCAAGGACAATGCCGCAGACCAGCAGCACCACGCCAAACAGCATGATGGCCGAGCACAATACGGCGGTAGGCTGTCGCGGTACCAACCCAGTATCCCAATAGACGCTTAGTAGTGGCACGGCCAAGCCGACCGAAAGCAGGAAGCAAGCCATAAAACCGATGCCAAAGAATGCCAACGGGCGCTCCGACTTAAACAGGCGCAAGATGGTCATCAAGATGCGCCATCCGTCCCGGTAGGTATTGAGTTTGCTGAAGGAGCCCTCTGGCCGAGCCTTGTATACGGTCTCGACCTCTGCCACCGGCATGCGCAACTCGAGGGCATGCACCGTCAGCTCGGTCTCGATTTCGAAACCTGTGGAATGGGCGGCAAACGATTTTACGTAGCGGCGAGAAAACACGCGATAACCGGACAGGATGTCGGTAAAGGTACGTCCGAACAACATGGACACACAGCCGGTCAGCAGGTTGTTACCGAAGCGGTGTCCCAGGCGATAGGCAGCCTGTTCCTCGGTGACACGATTCCCAACCACCATGTCCAGGCCTTCATCAAACAGCTTAGCGACCAATTGTGGGGCAATCGCGGCATCATAAGTGTCGTCACCGTCCACCATAATGTAGGCATCAGCCTCGATATCGGCGAACATGCGGCGTACAACGCTGCCCTTGCCCTGATGCGGTACCAGGCGCACGCTGGCTCCTGCACGACGGGCAATCTCGGCGGTGCCGTCGGTTGAATTATTGTCGAAGACGTAGATTGTCGCTTGCGGCAAACTAGCGCGAAAATCGTGCACGATGGCTTCGATGGTAAGCGCCTCATTGTAACAAGGCACCAAAATTGCGACGCGCGCGGATGACTGGCCAATCATAGTAAAAAATCAATTAAGGCATTAACAATCCGCGATTATAGCCGTTCTTACATATCACCCTCTGCAACGCCTTGTCACAAATTAGCATTCCAGAAGGAAACTAATGGCCTATACTCACCAACACCACAACGCTTTTGGAGAACCCATATGAAAGTAATTAAATTCCTCTTGCCAGCCATCCTGGCCGTAACGGTGACTGGCGCTTACGCACAGCCAAAGCGCGCTGTTTGCGCTGATTGCGGCACTGTGACCGCAGTGAAAATGATCGAAAAAGACGGCGAAGGCAGCGCAGCCGGCATCGTTGCCGGCGGTATTGCTGGCGGCCTGCTGGGCCACCAGGTTGGCGGCGGCACCGGCAAGACCCTGGCCACCGTTGCTGGCGCTGCAGGCGGCGCTTACGCTGGCAAGAAGATCGAAGGCAAGATGAACAAGGTCAAGGAATGGCACGTGACTGTCCGCTACGAAACCGGCAAGGTCGGCACCGTCGTCCTGAAGAACGATCCAAACCTGCGTAACGGCGACCACGTCAAGCGCGAGCACGGCGGCCTGAACCGCATCTAAGTCCTTCGCGACAGCAGTAAGCCCATCCCCGCGCCGGCCAGCAGGCCGGCGCAAATCCGGTTGAATACCCTCTTCCCGCGCGGTTGCGCAAACCACCTCTGCAGGCGTGCGCCCATCCAGGCGTAAGCTGCCAGCGCCACCACTTCCAGCAGCAGGAACAACACCCCGAGCACAAAGAACTGTGCGCCTACCGGCCCGGCGGGATCGACGAACTGCGGCAAGAACGCCGTGAAGATCAGGATCGCTTTCGGATTGCCCGATGCGACAAAAAACTCCTGCCGCGCCAACTGCCACCAGCCTGGCGCCGACGCAGCGTTGTCCACCTGCACGCCCGGCTGCGCGCGCCACAATTGCCAGGCCAGGTATAACAAGTAGATCGCGCCGACGGTCTTGATCCCGTAGAACAGCAGCTCCGAAGTATGCAGCACCGCTGCCAGCCCTGCCGATGCCAAGGCGATCATTCCCGCAAATGCCACCAGTCGCCCGGCACCAGCCAGGCAGGAGCGCCGAAAGCCATAGCGCGTGGCATTGCTAACCGATAGCAGGTTGTTCGGCCCCGGCGCCATGTTCAGCGCAAAACAGGCAGGCACGAACAGCATGAGGGTTGAAGCATCCATGGCCGGCTCCATATTGAAATTTTAGCTAATATACAACGTCCAAACGCGCAAGGAGACACTGTGACAGACAATACCACGCCGCATTTCCCGCCCCAGTGGCAACCCCTGGTCGACCGGGCGGCCAGCGCCTTGCGCGAACTGGCCGTCAATGAAGATGCCAAGGCCCGATTCCTCGAAGACCCGCTGCTGCGCCCTTACATGGACCGCGTGTCGCAGCGCTACGTTGCCGGCAGCACCGTGTCGGACGCGATCGTGCGCGCTGCCATGATCAACCAGAACGGGCACCGCGCTTCCGCCGAATACATGGGCGAGAGCGTGCGTAACGAAGCCTTCGCCAATGCGGAGACTGGCGTCTTCTTGCAGCTGGTCCAGGCCATCGGCGAGCAGCGTCTTGATTGCTCGATCTCCTTCGACTTGTCCCACGTCGGCTCGCTGGTCGATCCCGAACTGGGCTACCAGAACGCGCGCCGCATCGCGCGCGCCGCCAGTGAAATCGGGCAGGAAGTGATGATCTCGATGGAGGCCTCGGACCGCACGTCCGGCATTTACGAGATCTACGGCCGCCTGCACGAAAAGGATGGCCTGTCGAACGTCGGCATCACGGTACCGGCCAAGCTGCATCGCACCGCCAACGATCTCCCCGCGCTGCTGCGCCATCCCGGCCGCATCCGCCTGGTCAAAGGCGCGATGTTCGAACCGGTGGAAATTGCTTATCCCCGCAATAGTCCCGAACTGGCATCGGCCTATCGCCGCTATGCCGCACTGTTGCTGCGCAGCGGCCACAAATGTTCGATTGCCACGCATGACCGGGCGATCCAGGATGAGCTGACGGCGATGATCCGCGCAGAAGGCATCGCCGCAGGCCCCTATGAATTCGAATCCCTGATAGGCTTGGGCGAGCAGAACATCGCCCACCTGCGCGACGCCGGATTTCCGACGCGTGAATACGCAGTTTTTGGAAAGGAGTACTTCCTGTACGTATTGAACCGCATCTCTGAGGAACCCGTACGCGTCTACCAGGCCGTCATTGACGCATTGGGTGCCGTATGATGCGCCGCCTTCTCGCCGCCGCTGCACTGGCCGCTGCCAGCGCAGCGCAAGCGCAATCGGTAGCCATCACGATCGATGATGGTCCGAACGCAGGCAGCACGCCCCGCATGTCGGCCCCGGAACGCAACCAGGCCATTCTGGATGCGCTGGCCAAGCACCGCGTGCAGGCCGCGCTGTTCGTCACCTCCGGCTTCGGCGCCAACACGCCGCAAGGCCTGCCGCTGCTGCAAGCCTGGAGCAAGGCGGGCCATGCCATCGGCAATCACACCGTGACCCATCCGGACCTGGAAAGAATCCCACTGGCCGAGTACCAGCGCCAGGTGATGGAATGCGACCGCTTGATCAGCACCCAGCCCGGCTACCAGAAATGGCTGCGCTTCACTTACCTGCGCGAGGGGAACACGCCTGAAAAGATCGACGGCATGCGCACCTTCCTGCGCGACCATGGTTACCGCAACGCTCGCGTGAGCCTGGACACCAGCGATTGGCGCCTTAACGAAAAGCTGGAGCAAGTACTGAAGAAGGATCCAAATGCCGACATCAGCGCTATCCGGACCGCTTACCTGACCCACGTCAGGCAACGCGCGCTGGCTTACCGCGAGCTGTCGCAGCAACTGCAGGGGCGCGATATTTCGCAAGTCCTGCTGCTGCACCACAACCTGCTCAACGCGCTGTGGCTGGACGACGTGCTGGCACAGTTCAAGGAAATGGGCTGGAAGATCATCACGCCGGCGGAAGCGTTTGCCGATCCGGTCTACATGCTGGAGCCGGTGCGCAAGGCCGCAGGACAGAGCCAGTTGCTGTCGCTGGGGCGCACCCTGGGATTGGGTTTGACGCCTGGAGGGGAGCGCCTGGTCGATGACGGCGATTACGAAATCGCCGAACTGGCAAAGAAAGGACTGTAACGCCCGGCATAAAAATAGTCGTCTGTTTTTCGGTTGTCGCCAAAGCTGGAGCCTCGCTAAGCTCCAGCCATCACTGCAACCGGAATCCATTTCATGCCTCTATTTTTCTTTGCCTGGCGCGCCGCGGCGCTTGAGGAAACCGTTGCCCGTGGCCGCGCGTATGCTGCCGCCCGTTTCAGCATGGGCAACTTCGTGCACGGCGCCATGACGCGGCAACTGCAGGCCATGCTTGAGTCGACCCGCCACCAGCAATCCTTCTCGCCCCTGTTCGCCGATGAAATTCACTGATCCCGCCGACATCCAGCGCTGCTACCAGGCCCTGGTCGCGCGCTCGCCCGAGCATGTCGGCGCTTTTTATGCAGCGGTCAAGACCACCGGCATCTTCTGCCTGCCGACCTGCCGCGCGCGCAAACCGAAGGCGGAAAATGTCGACTTTTTCTCCGACATCAAGGAGCCGCTGGCGCTTGGCTTCCGCCCCTGCAAGGTGTGCCGCCCGACCGAAAATGCACCCGACGTGCCGCCGCAAGTCGCCCGCGCAGTCGCGCTGGTGCGGGAACATCCCAAGCGGCGCATCCAGGATGCCGAACTGCGCGAACTGGGCATCAGCCCGGAACTGGTGCGGCGCTGGTTCAAGAAACACCACGGTTTCAGCTTCCAGGCCTACCAGCGCATGTTGCGCATCAACCTGGCCATGACGGAACTGAAGGAGGGTCGCAGCGCCACCGAAGTAGCGCTCGACAGCGGTTACGAATCGCTCAGCGGCTTCGCCTATACCTACAAGAAGATGACCGGCAATGCGCCCAGCCAGGGCGCACAGCAACTAGTGCTGCACCGCTTTGCGACGCCGCTTGGGCCAATGTTTGTCTGCGCCAGCGAGAACGGCGTGTGCTTACTGGAATTCACCGACCGACGCATGCTGGAAACCGAGTTCCGCGATTTGCAGCGCCTGTTCAAGGCGCGCATCCTGGCCGGAGAAAACGCACACACGCGAGAAGCCGAGACCCAGACCGCGGAATACTTCGAAGGCAAACGTCAGCAGTTCAGCGTGGCGCTGGACGCACCGGGCAGCGATTTCCAGCGCGGCGTCTGGGATGCCTTGCGCGCAATGAAGTTCGGGGAAGTGACGCATTATGCCGACCTGGCAGCGCGCCTGGGTGCACCCAACTCGGTGCGGGCGGTAGCTGGAGCGAATGGGGCGAACCGGATTGCGATCATCATTCCCTGCCACCGGATTATCGGCAAGGATGGTTCGCTGACGGGATACGGAGGGGGATTGGCGCGCAAGAAGTGGCTCCTTGCGCATGAACTGCAGAACCGGCAAAGCGGTGTCTGACCCATTGGGTCAGACACCATGGTTCTGGCTTAGAACTGCTCGACGTCCAGGCCCAGCACACCGGCGCTGCCATCAACAATGGCGGTGCGCATGCCGGTGGAACCGGACAGGATGTGGTCCGCGAAGAAACGCGCGGTCACGATCTTGGCGTGGAAGAACGAAGCGTCGCCCTCCCCTGCCGACAGCTTGGACTGCGCGATCAGCGCAGCACGGCCCATCTGCCAGCCGCCGAACACGATACCGGCCAGCTTCAGGTACAGCACGGAGCCGGAGAATACGCCCTTGATATCCGACTTGGCGTGGTTGACGACGAAGTCCACCACCGCTTCCAGGTCGTCCGCGCCCTGCACCAGGTGCTTGCGGATCGCCGCGAAGTCAGGACTGTTCACGCCAGCCAGTTCTTCGGCAGTCGCGCGCACCTGGGCAATGATCGACTTGGCCAAAGCGCCGCCATCGCGCACGGTCTTGCGGCCGATCAGGTCATTGGCCTGGATCGCGGTGGTGCCTTCATAGATGGTCAGGATCTTGGCGTCGCGGTAGTGCTGCGCCGCGCCGGTTTCCTCGATGAAGCCCATGCCGCCGTGCACCTGCACGCCGTCGCGGGTCACGTTCTCGGACATCTCGGTCGACCAACCCTTCACGATCGGCACCAGGTATTCGTAGACAGCCTGGTTCGCAGCGCGGACTTCCGCATCGGCGTGGTGATGAGCCACGTCGTGGATGCCGGCAGCCACGTAAGCCAGCGCACGCGCCGCTTCGGTCTGGGCGCGCATCGACATCAGCATGCGGCGCACGTCCGGATGGTTGATGATCGCCACGCCGGCTGGAGAGCCGTTCAGGTCGCGCGACTGCACGCGGTCCTTGGCGAAGGTCACAGCCTGCTGGTAAGCGCGCTCCGCCAGGCCCACGCCCTGCATGCCGACGCCGAAACGGGCCGCGTTCATCATGATGAACATGTATTCCAGGCCGCGGTTCTCTTCGCCCACCAGGTAGCCAACGGCGCCGCCATTGTCGCCGAATTGCAGCACGGCGGTTGGGGAAGCCTTGATGCCCAGCTTGTGTTCGATCGACACGCAGTGCGCGTCGTTGCGCTCGCCCAGCGAACCGTCGGCGTTGACCATGAACTTCGGCACGATGAACAGCGAGATGCCCTTCACGCCTGGAGGCGCATCAGGAGTACGCGCCAGCACCAGGTGAATGATGTTCTCGGCCATGTCGTGCTCACCGTAGGTGATGAAGATCTTGGTGCCGAATACTTTGTAGGTGCCGTCGCCCTGCGGCACGGCGCGGGTGCGCACGGCAGCCAGGTCGGAGCCGGCCTGCGGCTCGGTCAGGTTCATGGTGCCGGTCCACTTGCCGGTCACCAGCGGCTCCAGGTAGGTCGCCTTCTGCTCGTCGGAACCGGCGGTCAGCAGCGCTTCGATCGCGCCGTCGGACAGCAGCGCCACCAGCGCGAACGACAGGTTCGAGCCGTGCAGCATTTCCACGCACGGGGTGCCGATCAGCTTCGGCAGGCCCTGGCCGCCGAATTCCGTCGGGTGCTGCAGGCCTTGCCAGCCGGCTTCCGCGAACTGCTTGAAGGCTTCCTTGAAGCCCTTCGAGGTGATGACCTTGCCATCAGCCCAGGAGCTAGGCTCTTTGTCTGCCGCGTGGTTCAGCGGGGCGATCACGCCGCTCACGAACTTCGCGTTTTCTTCCAGTACGGCTTCCGCGGTTTCCGCGTTTGCATCTTCACAGCCTGGCAGCGCGGACACGCTAGCCAGGTTTGCCAGTTCGTTCATCACGAACAGCATGTCTTTCATTGGGGCTTGATAGCTCATTGATGTCTCCAAAAATCTCCAGAAACCTGAAAAACGGGGTCTGACCCAAGGGTCAGACCCCGATCAGGCGGCCGTCGCGAGCCAGTGTCAGACCCTGAGGGTCTGACACTGCTTTACCGGTTTAACCCAGTTCCTTGACCAGTTGAGGCACAACCTCGAACAGGTCGCCCACGATGCCGTAGTCGGCAACGGAGAAGATAGGAGCTTCAGGGTCTTTGTTCACAGCCACGATGACCTTGGAGTCCTTCATGCCGGCCAGGTGCTGGATCGCGCCGGAGATACCGACGGCGATGTACAGGGAAGGAGCAACGATCTTGCCGGTCTGGCCAACCTGCCAGTCGTTCGGCACGAAACCTGCGTCCACCGCAGCGCGCGATGCGCCCATGGCGGCGTTCAGCTTGTCGGCCAGTGGTTCCAGGATCTTGAAGGCGTCAGCGGAGCCCATGCCGCGGCCACCGGAAACGATGATCTTGGCAGCGGTCAGTTCCGGACGGTCCGACTTGGCCACTTCGCGGCCAACGAAAGCGGACTTGCCGAAATCAGCGGCTGCAGCCACGCTTTCCACAGCAGCGGAACCGCCTTCGGCAGCAGCAGCGTCGAAGCCGGTGCTACGTACGGTGATCACCTTGACCTTGTCCGACGATTGCACGTACGCGATCGCATTGCCGGCGTAGATTGGGCGCTCGAAGGTATCAGGCGCGTCAACCTTGGTGATTTCGGAGATCTGAGCCACGTCCAGCTTGGCGGCAACGCGCGGCAGGATGTTCTTGCCGTAAGCGGTTGCCGGAGCCAGGATGTGGGTGTAGCCACCAGCGATCGCCAGGATCTGCTCGGAGACGTTTTCGGCCAGGCCGTCCGCGAAGTAAGCTGCGTCTGCGTGCAGCACCTTGGTGACGCCAGCGATCTTGGCAGCGGCGGCAGCAGCGGCGCCGGCATTCGAGCCAGCGACCAGCACGTGCACTTCGCCTGCGCATTTGGCGGCGGCGGTAACGGTGTGGAGGGTGCTGCCCTTCAGGGATGCGTTGTCGTGTTCTGCGATTACGAGTGCGACCATGATATTTTTTCCTTGAGTGAAAACCGGCAGACCGGTGTCTGACCCAATGGGTCAGACACCTGCAGTTCCGGTTTTAGCAAATAATTAGATGACTTTAGCTTCGGTGCGCAGCTTGGACACCAGGGTCGCTACGTCAGGCACTTTGATACCAGCGGAACGCTTGGCAGGCTCGGCCACTTTCAGGGTTTTCAGGCGCGGGGTCACGTCGACGCCCAGGTCTTCCGGCTTGACGGTATCCAGCGGCTTCTTCTTCGCCTTCATGATGTTAGGCAGGGTCACATAGCGCGGCTCGTTCAGGCGCAGGTCGGTGGTCACGATGGCTGGCAGTTGCAGCGCCAGGGTTTCCAGGCCGCCGTCCACTTCGCGGGTCACGGTGACTTTGCCGTCGCCCAGCTCAACCTTTGACGCGAAGGTCGCTTGCGGCCAGCCCAGCAGCGCTGCCAGCATCTGGCCAACCTGGTTGGAGTCGTCGTCGATAGCCTGCTTGCCCAGGATGATCAGTTGCGGTTGCTCTTTGTCGGCAACGGCCTTCAGCAGCTTGGCTACAGCCAGCGGCTCCAGTTCAACGCCGGTTTCGATCAGGATGCCGCGGTCGGCGCCGATCGCCATGCCGGTGCGCAGGGTTTCCTGGCATTGGGTCACGCCGGCGGACACGGCAACCACTTCGGTTACTTTGCCAGCTTCTTTCAGGCGGGTCGCTTCTTCCAGTGCGATCTCGTCGAACGGGTTCATCGACATTTTGACGTTGGCGATATCTACGCCAGTGCCGTCGGATTTGACGCGCACTTTCACGTTGAAGTCGACGACGCGCTTGACAGGTACCAGGACTTTCATAGGTGTGCCTTTGAAAAAGAGATAAGTAAAATTAGTGGGCTAGATTATATTGGAATTCGATATCACTTATCGAATAAAAGCACGGTCGTGCGTTTTTTAAGTACAATCCGGCGCCGAAAATCAGCAACCGGTAGCATACCGCAGTTTTTACTTGCGGCGCATCAAAAACGTAAATTCAGTGCCCTGCTGGACGTAGGACAAGAGTGCATTGCCAGTCTGCTTGGCAAAGGCCTGGAAGTCACGCACTGACCCTGGATCGGTAGCCACGATACGCAACACCTGGCCGCTTTCCAATTCCGCCAAGGCTTTCTTGGCTTTCAGAATAGGCAGCGGGCAATTCAGGCCGCGGGCGTCGAGGTCCTTATGAAATTCCATGGTCTCGGACTCGAGAGTAAGAGTTTCGCTCATCAATATCTCGCTTCTGTACAACTGGTTCCGACATACTACTCCAATTTTGTGCGTCTGACGCACTGCACCAAAATAGTTAATGTTGCGTTGCAAAATCACAACGACCTTGCAATATCGGAAAGGCCCGCACTAGGAAGCGCGGGCCCCTGGCAGCTTTTAGATACGCGACTCCACCCATGCTGCAACGCCACCGAGAGCACCTGGCAGTGCATCCGGATTGGTGCCGCCGGCTTGCGCCATGTCAGGACGTCCACCGCCCTTGCCGCCCACTTGTTGTGCAACGAAGTTGACCAGCTCGCCGGCCTTGACCTTGCCGATCGAGTCCGCCGTCACGCCGGCGATCAGGCTGACCTTGCCGTCATTGACGGAAGCCAGCACGATGGCAGCGGACTTCAGCTTGTCTTTCAGCTTGTCCATGGTTTCGCGCAGCGCGGTCACGTCGGCGCCTTCCATGGTTGCAGCCAGCACCTTCAGGCCCTTGACGTCGACCGCCTTGTTGACCAGTTCGTCGCCCTGGCCGGAAGCCAGCTTGGACTTCAACGCAGCCAGTTCTTTTTCCAGCGACTTCACCTGGTCCTGCACGGCGGCGATCTTGGAAGTCAGTTCTTCCGGGTTCGACTTCAGCGCGGCAGCAGCTTCGTTCAGCTTGCGAGCCATGCCCTGCACCAGCGCCAAGGCGCCTTCGCCGGTCACGGCTTCCACGCGGCGGATACCGGCAGCAACGCCGCCTTCCGATACGATCTTGAACAGGCCGATATCGCCGGTGCGGTGCACGTGCACGCCGCCGCACAGCTCTTTCGAGGAACCGATGTCCATCACGCGCACTTCGTCGCCGTACTTCTCGCCGAACAGCGCCATGGCGCCATGCTTCACGGCGTCGTCGAAGGACATGTGGTGCGACTGGGTCGCAGCATTGGCCAGGATCTCGGCGTTGACGATGGCTTCCACCTTGGCGATTTCCTCGGCGGTCATCGGCTGGGTGTGGGAGAAGTCGAAACGCGCCTTGTCCGGATCAACCAGCGAGCCTTTCTGCGCCACGTGGGAGCCCAGCACTTCGCGCAGGGCCTTGTGCATCAGGTGGGTCGCCGAGTGGTTACGGATGGTGCGGCCGCGCGAATGCTGGTCCACAGCAGCGCCGACAGCGTCGCCCACTTTCAGCGAACCCTGTGCCACCACGCCGTGGTGGCCGAACACGTCAGCCTGGATCTTCAGCGTGTCTTCCACGTCGAAGCGGCCGGTGGCGCCGGTGATCAGGCCCTGGTCGCCCACCTGGCCGCCGGATTCGGCGTAGAACGGGGTGGTATCCAGCACGACGATGCCCTGCTCGCCGGTCTTCAGTTCCTGCACCGGTGCGCCGTTGGCGTACAGGGCGATCACTTTCGAATCATGCAGCAGCTGGTCATAGCCGACGAACTTGTTCTTCTCGCCGGAGTATTCAACGTTGGCAGCCATCTTCTTGAACTTGCCGCCTTCGCGCGCCTTCTGCTTCTGCGCTTCCATGGCGACGTTGAAGCCTGCTTCGTCCAGCGTCACTTCGCGTTCGCGGCAGATGTCGGCGGTCAGGTCCAGTGGGAAGCCGTAGGTGTCGTACAGGGTGAAGGCGGTAGCACCATCCAGGTTCTTCGGATCCTTGGCCAGTTGGGCTTCCAGGATCTTCATGCCGTTTTCCAGGGTCTCGCCGAAACGCTCCTCTTCCGCCTTCAGCACCTGGGCCACGCGGTCCTTGGCTTCCGCCAGCTCAGGATAGGCAACGCCCATTTCGGTGTTCAGGTCTGCCACCAGCTTGTAGAAGAAGGCTTTGGTCTGGCCCAGTTTGTGGCCGTGACGCAGTGCGCGGCGGATGATGCGGCGCAGGACATAGCCGTGGCCTTCAGGGCCAGGGATGATGCCGTCGACGATCATGAAAGCAGCAGCGCGGATGTGGTCGGCGATCACGCGCAGCGATTTGTTTTCCAGGTCGGTCGCGCCGGTTTCGCGGGCGGCAGCCTTGATCAGGGCCTGGAAGGAATCGATCTCATAGTTCGAGTGCACGTGCTGCAGGACGGCAGCCAGGCGCTCCATGCCCATGCCGGTATCCACGCAAGGCTTCGGCAGCTTGTGCATCACGCCCGCTTCGTCGCGGTTGAACTGCATGAACACCAGGTTCCAGATTTCGATGAAGCGGTCGCCGTCTTCCTGGTCCGAGCCCGGAGGACCGCCCCAGATGTCGGCGCCGTGGTCGTAGAAGATCTCGGTGCAAGGACCGCATGGGCCGGTGTCGGCCATCTGCCAGAAGTTGTCCGACGCGTAACGCGAACCCTTGTTGTCGCCGATGCGGATGATGCGCTCTTTCGGCACGCCGATTTCGTTGGCCCAGATATCGTAGGCTTCGTCGTCCTCGATGTAGACGGTGACGGTCAGCTTCTCAGGCGGCAGGCCATAGACCTTGGTCAGCAGCTCCCACGCGTATTGGATGGCATCGCGCTTGAAATAGTCGCCGAAGCTGAAATTGCCCAGCATTTCGAAGAAGGTGTGGTGACGCGCGGTGTAGCCGACGTTTTCCAGGTCGTTATGCTTGCCGCCGGCGCGCACGCAGCGCTGCACGGTGGTGGCACGGGAATACGGGCGCACATCCTGGCCCAGGAACACATCCTTGAACTGCACCATGCCGGAGTTGGTCAACAGCAGGGTCGGGTCGTTGCCTGGCACCAGCGGGCTGGAACGGACAATCGTATGGCCCTTGGATTCGAAGAATTTCAGGAACTTTTCGCGAATTTCAGCAGATTTCATGTCGTAAAAGGTAGGTTGCAGGCTGGTGCAAAGGGTTGATTATACGTGAACAGTTCGCCTGATAAATGGGGACGTATCCCATTTAGAGGGAAATTTCCTCTAGATGGGGTGCGTCCCCATTTATCAAGCGAAGTCCGGCCCGATCAAGTCGATGCGGTCGGTGCAGAAGGCGTCTACGCCGAGCGCGAGGATTTCCCGCGCTCGTTCCGGCGTATTGACGGTATAGCAAAACAGGCCCAGGCCTGCTGCCTTCACCGCTCTTGCCTGGTCCGGTGTCAGGTATTTGTGGTTGGTATGGATCGCCACCGCGCCAAGGTCGCGCGCCGTTTCCAGCCAATTGGGGGGAATTTTATCAAACAGACAAGCCCGCGGTAGTTCGGGCGCAGCATCGCGCGCCGCCGCCAAGGCCGGCATGCTGAAGGACGAGAGCAAAGGCATTGACGCCGGATCGCCGGCCGCCACCTCGGCAGCGAAACGGGCACGCGCAGTCTGCGCCACCCAACGGCCGGTCGCCTCATCATGGCCTTCAGCCGGCTTGATCTCGATATTCATCCAGATCTTATGCTCTTTGCAGTAGTCGACCCACTCCAGGAATAAAGGCACTGGCTCACCGCGGAACTCAGGGCCGAACCATCGCCCGGCATCCATCTTCGCCAATTCGGCTGCCGAAAAGTTCGGCACATAGCCATCGCCATAGATCGTGCGGCCAAAGTGCGGATCATGCATCACCACGCCAATGCCATCGGATGACAGCATGACGTCGAATTCCACCGCGCGGAAACCATAAGCCAGGCCGGCACGCAAGCCGGCGATGGTGTTTTCCGGAGCCAGCGTGCCGCCTCCGCGATGCGCAACGATTTTTGGGTAGGGCCACATAGGATTAAGACACTAACACGGTTGGATGCGTTAAGCTAACGCTCCCTGAAAACAGTAGGAAGAAGACAACATGACCCCGAAGGCCCTTGGACACATTCGCGTACTGGATTTAAGCCGCGTGCTGGCCGGCCCCTGGTGCTCGCAGAACCTCGCCGACCTGGGCGCGGACGTGATCAAGATCGAGCGGCCGGGCAGCGGTGACGACACCCGCGCCTGGGGGCCACCCTACGCCAAGGACGCCTCCGGCGCCGACACCACCGAAGCCGCCTACTACCTGTCCGCCAACCGCGGCAAGCGCTCGGTCACCTGCGACATCTCCAAGCCGGAGGGCCAGGCCCTGATCCGCGAACTGGCCAGGCACGCCGACGTGGTGCTGGAAAACTACAAGGTCGGCCAGCTGAAAAAATATGGCCTGGATTATGAATCGCTGAAGGCCGTCAAGCCGGACCTGGTCTACTGCTCCGTAACCGGCTTTGGCCAGGACGGCCCCTACGCACACCGCGCCGGCTACGACTTCCTGATCCAGGGCATGGGCGGTTTGATGTCCGTCACCGGCGAGCGCGACGACCTGCCGGGCGGCGGCCCGCAGAAAGCCGGCGTGGCCCTGACCGACCTGATGACCGGCATGTACTCCACCATCGCAATTTTGGCCGCCCTGACCCACCGCGACCGGACCGGCGAAGGTCAATATATCGACATGGCGCTGCTGGACGTGCAGGTCGCGATGTTGGCCAATATGGGCTCCAACTACCTGAATAGCGGCAAAGCGCCCAAGCGCTGGGGCAACGCCCACGCCAACATCGTGCCGTACCAGACCTTCGCCTGCGCCGACGGCTACATCATCGTCGCCACCGGCAACGACGGCCAGTACCAGAAATTCGTGGAAGTGGGCGGCCGCCCCGACCTTGCCACACACGAACGCTACGCCACCAATCCACTGCGCGTGAAGAACCGCGACGAGCTGGTGCCGATCCTGGCTGACATGGTGAAGTCACAACCGCGCGACTGGTGGATCGAACAGCTGGAAGCGGTAGGCGTGCCATGCGGCCCAATCAACGACCTGCACGACGTATTCAAGAACCCGCAAGTGCAAGCGCGCGGCATGATGATTGAAACAGCCCACCCGACCGCCGGCAAAGTGAAACTGGTGCGCAACCCAATGCGCCTGAGCGCCAGTCCCGCAGAAACCGACATGGCCCCGCCCCTGCTTGGCCAGCACACCGACGAAGTGCTGCGCGAAGTCCTCGGCCGCAGCGAGGCCGACATCGCCTCCCTGCGCGCCAAAGGCATCCTGTAACGCGTTACGGCCGAGCCCGTGTCACACCTTGGGGTCACACCCCGAGAGTGACACGAGCCCAACCGCAGTGCGGAAGAGCCCGTGTCACACCTGGGGTGTGACCCCATGGTGTGACACGGGCTCGGCTGGTACGCCTTTAGTGCAGGTGCTGCTTGAAGTCGAATAATTCGCGATGCATGAAGTTGACTGCGGCCTTCATCTCGGGCGTCACTTGCATGCGCTCGCTGGCGCAGACGCGCCGGGCCCGGGCGCCGAGCATTTCCATGTCGTCTACCAACTTGGGTACGTTGGCGTAGTCTTCACTCACCAGCATTTCGCTGATGTCGTCGGAGCGGCGGTCCAGCTTCTGGATCGTATCGCGCAGCTCGCCTGTCAGGTGGCGTTCGGCCGATAAGGCTTGCGCGGCCTGGCTGACAGCCATTTGGATGTTGCTGAGCCTGATACGGATTTCTCGATCGTGCATCATGATGATCTCCTCGCTCAAAACGGCACCCAGCGTGCCGGTGGGACTTGGAGATCGTTCGCGCTCGGCGGTTCAATCACCCTGCCTCAGCTTTGATCTGGCTCAACATTGGCGTGATTGGCGTCAACCGGCGCAGGTGGATTGCGATCGCGACAGCTGCGACGAGGCAGCTTGCAAGCAACAGCACCACGCCCGCCCAGCCTGCCCTTCCCCACAGTATTCCTGAAGCCCAGCCAATCACGCTGGAGCCGAGGTAGTAGAAGAACAGGTATAGCGCGGATGCCAATGCCGCCCCGCGAGCACGTCGGCCAACCCAGCTGCTTGTCATGGAATGCGCTGCAAAGAAAGCGAAGGTGAACAGGGCCAGCCCGGCGATTACCAGCGGCAAGCAGCTCGACAAGGTCAACACAATGCCTGTCAGCATTAAGCTGAGAACCAGGTACAGCACGCCCTTGCGGCCGTAACGGTCCGCCAGCTTGCCTGCCCAGACCGAACTGAAAATCCCCAGCAGGTACAGAAACGAAATTCCACCCACCACACTTTGACGCAGCTCGAACGGCACGGCCAGCAGGCGGTAACTGATGTAGTTGTAGGCGCTGACCATGCAACCCATTAACAGGAAGGCCAGGGTGAACAGCCAAGGCAGGCCGTCATCGCGCAGGTGGCGGAGCGCATTCTCCGGCAGCGCGCGCCAGCCTCCGGGCGACCGGTGGAAACGGCGCGACTCCGGCAGACTGCGCCAGAATTCGACTGCAGCCAATACTCCGGCCGCGCCCATCGCCACCAGCGCCACGCGCCAGGAGAAAAAGTCGCTCAGTATCGATGTCACCATGCGCCCGACCATCCCGCCGAACGCACTGCCGCTGATGTAAAGACCCATCGATAGCCCCAAGGATTCGGGTTCGATCTCCTCTGCCAGGTATGCCATGGCGACGGCTGGCATGCCGCCCAGCGCCACGCCGAGCAAAACCCGCGCGACAAGCAGCTGGCCGTATCCATCGGCCAGAGCGCACAGCAAAGTCATGATCGCGGAGATCGCGAGCGCTCCCACCATCAAGGGCTTGCGGCCGAAGCGGTCGGAAATGGCGCTCGACGCGAGCAGCGAGACTGCCATCGCCGCCGTGGCCAGCGACAAGGACAGGCTGCTCTGCGCGGGCGTCAGCGCAAATTCGCTGGATAGCAGCGGCATCAAGGGTTGCACGCAGTACAACAGCGCGAAGCAGGAAAAGCCGCCAAAGAACATGGCGCGATTGGTGGGGTGGCTGAGGGATTTCATCGTGAATTCATCTTAGGATTGCCCTGTATTACTGTCCAATATATATTTAAGGCGTTATTAATCGCTTCAACATATTATGGAATTGCGTCATCTGCGCTATTTCGTGGCTGTGGCCGAGGAACTGAGCTTCACTCGCGCGGCTGAGCGGCTGCATATCGGCCAGCCGCCGCTGTCCCAGCAAATCCAGGCCCTTGAAGCGGAAGTGGGCGCGCGTCTCTTCGATCGCAGCAAGCGCTGGGTGCGCCTTACCGAAGCCGGCAAGCTGTTTCTTGAAGATGCGCGGGCCATCCTGGCGCAATCCGAGCGCGCGGCCAAGCGGGCGCGCCGGGCGCAGCGTGGCGAGGCTGGCGAACTGCGTGTGGGCTTTACGTTTTCCACGCCTTTCACGCCGCTGTTTGCGCGCGCGATCCGCCGCTATCGCCAGCTTTATCCGGACGTGGCGCTTACCTTGCATGAGATGACGACGCTGCATCAAATCGATGCCCTGGAGGCTCGCAAGATAGATCTTGGTTTCGTGCGGCCGCCGGAGGTGGCTTTGCCGGAGCACCTGGAGCTGACGACGCTGCGCCGCGATGCGCTGTTGCTGGTGCTTGCGAGCGATTCGCCATTGGCGCGCAAGCGCATGATCAAGGTGGCTGACCTGGCGGAGCTGCCGTGGGTAATGTATCCGAAGGAGTCTGGCGTGGGCATCAATCACGCCATTCTGGGCATGTGCCGGTCGGCGGGCTTCGTGCCGCAGGTGGCCATGGAAGCGGGCGAGGCGGCAACCATTATCGGGCTGGTTGCGGCGGGGATTGGGGTGTCGGTGCTGCCTTCGCCGTTCCAGTCGATGCATCTGGAGGGAGTGGTGTTCCGGCCGCTGGATGATGCGGGGGCGGTCACTTCGCTGCAATTGGCGCAGCGGCGGGGGGATGGCGGGGCGTTGGTGGAGGCGTTTGTCCGGGTGGCGCTGGAGGAGAACCGGTAAACCGGTGTCTGACCCACAGGGTCAGACACGCATGCTCGTCTGGCGCTGGTCCAGTTTATCAATCGTAGTCGGCGTCGAGCTCGGAGCCGGCGTAGTTTTCCAGCTCGGTCCACAGCGTCTTCATTGCGTAGCGGCCCGGCAACTTTTGCAGCACGGTGCAGGTGCGGCGGTACAGGTCGATGCGATGCAGCAGGACCGGGTGATGCTGCTCGGGCACCGCTGCGACCAGCGCTTGCCAGCCCGCTTCGTAATCCGGCTTGGCCTTGCGCACAGCCTTCACGAAGCGTTCGAACTCCTTCTGGCCGGTGCGGGCGACGATGCGGCCACCACCTTCCACCGCGAAGATGATCGCCAGCGCGATCACGCCTTCCGCGTTCAGGTCCGGGTCCTTGATTGCGCCTTCCAGGTTGTGGCGGCGCAGCCAGTTCGCCAGGCGCACCACGGCTTGCACTTCCTGGCGCTGCTTCAACTGCGCCTGGTACTTGGATGGTCCAT
Organism: Pseudoduganella sp. R-43; assembly: GCF_049913255.1. NCBI lineage: Bacteria > Pseudomonadati > Pseudomonadota > Betaproteobacteria > Burkholderiales > Oxalobacteraceae > Pseudoduganella > Pseudoduganella sp. R-43. Next base: position 2,069,175 of record NZ_CP183988.1, on the reverse strand, counting down.
CCCAGTTGGCGCCGGGCTCGGTGAAGCAGATGTCGAAGAACAGGTCGCGCAGGCGGCGCTGTGCATACATCGGGTCGTTGTCGTACTCTCCAATCAGCGTATCTTCCGGCATCGCAGCCAGGTCTTTCAACTGGCGGAAGCCCGCCTGGAAGGCCAGCTCAGCGCCCTGCTCCACCAGGTAGTCCAGCGCCAGCTCGTCGGAATCGACGGTCAGCACCTGCTCCAGGCCGAGCGACACGCCGCCAACCGTCAGGTTGACTGCCTTCTGGATGCCTTCCGCAGTGCGGTTGTTGGTGAACTTGTCCGCGACCATGGCTGTGATGCCGCTCAACTCTTCCGCCAGGATGCTGGCCGCATCTTCGCGGTCGTCGCCTGGCAGCAGTTTGATGGCGCGGGTCAGTCGCGGCAGGCTTTCTTTGACGAGTGCGGGCAGCATCAGCCGAAGATCCCCGTACCGATCGAGCGGCGTGCGCGTTCGCGGCCGGTGCCACTGCGGGTGGTCGGCACTTGCTTGCGCAGGCGGTACAGCAGCTCCTTGGTGGAGCGCTGCAGGTGCTCGGGCTCTTCGTCCGGATCGTCGCTGAATTCCGCATCGGCCAGGTCGGCGCTGTGGCGGAATTCCGGGAACAATTCGAACAGGGCGCGGTCCCAGCCGTCTTCATTGGCTTGCGCCAGGGCGACGGCAACGGGAACGATGTCGTTGTCGGACGAAGTCTGGCCGGTCAGGTAGGCACCCTTCGAGATCACTTCGCCCGCCACTTCCAGCACCTCTTTCGGCGCCAGCGAGAACAGGATTGCGAACGCGGTGCAGCCCCAGTCGGTGGCCGACGCTTCTTTCAGCAGCTCGGCGCGGCGCTCTTCGTCTTCAGTGCCGAAGATCACGCCGTGCATGTGGGCGAACAGCGATTCGGCGATGCGCTCAGGGTCGTCTTCGATCATGTCGTCCGGCCAGGTGGCGGCGATGTATGCCAGGCTTTCGGCCCACTGCTTCGGCGGCACCAGCAGGGTCGCCAGCGACATCTTGCCGCCGTCGAAGCCGGACATGTGCAGCGCCGTCACATGCGGCGGCAGCTCTTGCAGCACTTCGACCACGGCCAGGTCGCCGTGGGTGTCCGCTGCTTCGGCAAAGGCCCGCTCGGCGTGCTCCAGGGAGCCCGCCAGAACGAGTTCGGTGACCTGCTTGCGAATGGCTGGCAGATTCTTGTCGGTCATGCTCAATCCTCCTGCTGGTCAAAGATGCCGGTGAAGTCGTCGGTTGCGACATCATCCGCGTAATCGTCTTCATCATCGCCCTCGTCGCCTTCAGCCAGGCGGTCGAGCGAAGTGTCCTCGTCGTCCCACATGCGCGGATGCTTGTGCAGCAGCGCGGTGATGATGGCCTGGCGCCCCAGGTCCGGGTGGTTCTCTTCCAGCGCTTCCAGCAGGCCTTCCGCTTTCGGGCAGGTGGCCGCGCCGAACACGCGGGCCGGGTCGCCGTATTCGAAATCTTCGGCGTCGGCAAAAGCTGCCTTCGGGTCGTGGAATTCGATCACATCCACCAGGGCGAATGCCATCATGTTCAAATCGTCGATGCCGCCGCCGTTCAGGTATTCGGTGCGCAGCGCTTCGACCATCTTCTTGTAGTTCTTGTGGTCAGGCGGATCGCCGAGGATGCCCTCGATCTGCCCTTCCAGTTCGCGCGCCTGGTAGGCGAACTCTGGGTGTACTTTTCTCATTTGCTGCTGTCTTTCTGTTGATTCAGGCGGCGGGGATCGTCACGCCGTTGACGCTGAAGATGGAACGCCATTGTTGGTAGGCTTCCGCTTCCGGGTCAATGATGATGCGGTGGTGCACACTCTGGTTGTATTCTTCCCGTTTTTCGGGGTCGGACAACACTTCATAAGCTTTGACGATGGCCTTGAAGCGGGCGTCGGCGCCCGGTTCCTGGTTGCGGTCCGGGTGGAAACGCATGGCCAGGGAACGATAGACCTTCTTGATTTCCTCGTCAGAGGCATTGGGCGCGACACCGAGCACATTATATAAATTTTCCATATTGCAACTCCGGGCCGGTTTTTAAACGCGTAATGTCGAATTATCCTATAAAATGCCCTGTTTACGCTGAATATCACCCTAAAACCGGTAAACCATGGTCAGACCCAAGGGTCTCACCCTGTCTGTTCAACGGCTGGGGGTTGGGTTTCAATCCAAGCCCCAGGCGGTGGAGCTGACGGGGTCTGACCCTGCGGGTCAGACCCTGTTTACCGGTTTTAAAGACTAAAACATACATGAGCAACGACAAAACCCACGCCCCAGCGCCCAATTTCCTGCGCAATATCGTTGAAGCCGACCTGGCCTCCGGCGCGCATACCCGCGAAGGCCTGCCGCCGGTCATCACCCGCTTCCCGCCGGAGCCAAACGGCTACCTGCACGTCGGCCACGCCAAGTCCATCTACACCAACTTCGGCCTGGCGCGCGATTTCGGCGGCCGCTGCCACCTGCGCTTCGACGACACCAATCCTGAAAAAGAAGAACAGGAATACGTCGATTCCATCATCGACAGCGTGCGCTGGCTCGGTTTCGACTGGAACTACAAAGGCCCGGTAGGCGCCGGCGAACACCTGTATTACGCCTCCGACTATTTCGACAAGCTGTACGAAATGGCCGAATACCTGATCAAGGTCGGCAAAGCCTACGTCGACAGCCAGAGCGCCGAGGAAATGAAGAACACCCGCGGCGGTTTCGGCGTCGCCGGCACCAACTCGCCTTTCCGCAACCGTTCGGTGGAAGAAAACCTGCAGCTGTTCCGCGACATGAAGGCGGGCAAATACAAGGACGGTGAGCACGCACTGCGCGCCAAGATCAGCGAAGATGCGATGTCCTCGCCGAACATGAACATGCGCGACCCGGCGATCTACCGCATCCGCCACGCCCACCACCATCGCACGGGCGACGACTGGTGCATCTACCCGATGTATGACTACACGCACCCGATTTCGGACGCGCTGGAAAACATCACCCACTCGATCTGCACCCTGGAATTCCAGGACCACCGCCCGTTCTACGACTGGCTGCTGGAAACCCTGTCCGAGGGCGGCTTCTTCAAGAAGCCGGTGCCGCACCAGTACGAATTCGCGCGCCTGAACCTGACCTACATCGTCACCTCCAAGCGCAAGCTGCGCCAGATGGTGGAAGAAGGCATCGTGGACGGCTGGGACGACCCGCGCCTGCCGACCATGGCCGGCATGCGCCGCCGCGGCTTCACCCCGGAGGGCATCCAGCTGATGTGCGAGCGCACCGGCGTGACCAAGTCCGACGGCTGGATCGACTTCGGCGTGCTGGAAGGCGCCGTGCGTGAAGACCTGGACCCGAAAGCCCCGCGCGCCATCGCCGTGCTGCGCCCGCTGAAGCTGATCGTCGAGAATTTCCCGGAAGGCCAGTCGGTCGAGTGCACCTCGCCGGTCCACCCGCACCACCCTGAGCTGGGCCACCGCACCTTCCCCTTCACCCGCGAACTGTGGATCGAAGAAGAAGACTTCATGGAAGTGCCGGCCAAGGGCTACTTCCGCTTCACCCCTCCTGTCGGCGACCAGCCGGGCGCCCGCGTGCGCCTGAAATACGGCTTCGTGGCCGAATGCACCGGCTACGACAAGGATGAAAACGGCAAGGTCACCGCCGTGCGCGTGAAGTACTTCGAAGACTCCAAGTCCGGCACCCCGGGCGCCGACACCTACAAGGTGAAGGGCAATATCACCTGGGTCAGCGCCGAAGCGGCCCTGGAAGCGGAAGTGCGCCTGTACGACCGCCTGTTCACCGAAGAGAAACCGGACGCCGGCGGCAAGGACTTCAAGGAGTTCCTGAACCCGAAAGCGCTGGAAATCGTCCAAGCCTACCTGGAGCCGGGCCTGAAGGACGCCACCGCCGAGCAGCGCTTCCAGTTCGAGCGCCACGGTTACTTCGTGGCCGACCGCGTGCTGTCGCAGCCAGGCAAGCCGGTGTTCAACCGCATCGTCACGCTGAAAGATAGCTGGGCAAAATAACTGACCCAAACTGTGACTAAAAAGCCGCCTTCGGGCGGTTTTTTATTGTTAGTTTGATTTCAATCAAAGTGGTGTTTTTGCAACTTGACCTTGAATAGGAGAAATTCTTATAGTCGCGCAATGACCCGCCTACAGCTCAGCCTGTTTTCTCCGTCCAAACCCTTGTGGTGGCTGGGCATTGCGCTATCGCTGGGCGTCGGCCTCGGACTGTTTACGGTTGCCACCCGCTCCGTCGAGAGCGAAGCGCGCACCCGCTTTCATAACCAGGCCCGCAATACGCAGTTCAATATCAATACCAGTATCAAGGCATATACCGATGTCTTGCGAGCCGCGGCCAGCTACTTCCAGGCCGGCGGCGAAGTCACCAGGCAAACCTTCCACCGCTACGTGCAAGGCCTGGACCTGGAACACAATTACCCGGCCATCGACAACATCAACTTCGCCGAGTACTACACGGATGAGCAACGTCCGGCGGCGGAAGCCCGCCAGCGCCAGCTCACAGACAAGCTCTACCCCGCCTACCGCCTCCACCCTGAAGGAAAACGTCCCGAATACGCGGTGCTGACGCTGATCGAACCGCTCGAAGGCTTCGGCGACCGTTATGGGCTTGATATTGCGGCCCGGCCAGGCGTCGCGGGCGCCCTGTTCTCGGCGCGCGACCAGGGCGCCTTGAGCAGCTCCGGCCAGCCCATCCCCTTGCGCAGCGCGCCAAGCCATGTTGGCATGGCCATGCGCATCCCGATCTACCGCAACGGCATGCCGGTCACCACGGTCGCAGAACGGCGCCTTGCCTGCATCGGGTCGGTAGGCCTGGGCTTCAGCGTGCCGCGCCTGGTCGATGTGGCGCTCGGTGAAATGCCGGTGCGCACCGTGCGCGTTGTCTTGCGCGATAGCAGCAGCATCGGCAGGCTAGCCACCCTGCTGTTCGACAGCCAGCCTAATATGCCTGGCGCGGACAGCAGCCATTTCATCACCGAGCTGCCGATACAGTTCCATGGCCGCACCTGGCATGCCCAGTTCAGCGTGCCGAAGCGCGCACTGTATTCGACTTTCGATCAATACCTGCCCGCGCTGGCAGGCAGCATGGGTTTCGGTGCAAGCGTGTTGATTTATGCATTGTTTGTCACGCTGGCCTCTTCGCGCCGCCGCGCCGTCAAGCTGGCGCGCGCCATGACGCGCGAGTTGCGCGACAGCCAGGCGCGCCTGCAGCTGTCGCACCATCGCCTGCGCCGCCTGGCCGCGCACGCGGACCACATCAAGGAAGAAGAGCGCAAGCGTATCGCGCGCGAGATCCACGATGACCTGGGCCAGAACCTGCTGGCCCTGCGCATTGAAGCCGATATCCTCGCCACGCGCACTGAAAAAACCCATCCGCGATTGCATGCGCGGGCGCGCGCCACGCTGCACCAGATCGACAATACCATCCGCAGCGTGCGCCAGATCATCAACGATTTGCGGCCAAACGTGCTGGACCTCGGACTGTCGGCTGCCGTGGAATGGCAGATCGCGCAGTTCCGCCTGCGCTCCGGCATCAAGTGCGAATTCACTGAAGACGCGGTGGCCGATCATGGCGTCGACGATCATTGCGCGACCGCCTTTTTCCGCGTGCTGCAGGAATCGCTCAGCAATATCCACCAGCATGCATCGGCCACGATGGTGCGGGTTGAACTGCACCAGTCGCATGGCATGCTGCGCATGACCATCAGCGACAACGGCATCGGCATCAATACGGCCAGCCGGCACAAGGCCGGCTCTTTCGGCCTGGTCGGCATCGAGGAGCGCATCAGCCTGCTTGGCGGGAACTGCTCGATCACCAGCCTTGCACACGGCGGCACCACGGTCAGCATTGCTGTCCCCGTCGGCTACCGCGTGGCGCCGGCCGACGATATGCGCCTCAGCGCTTAGGCATTTTTACCACTCGGTAGGATTTTGCCTGCCGTCGTTGATCCAAATCAAACTCCCTTTCCCTAGCTCAGCAAAAATGCATTTGTAACATTTGGCGATGCGACAAGCTATTGATTTGAAAGGAGCATTCCTGTGTTGTTTAATCCGCGCACGCTTGAATTGTTACTTGCATTAGCGGGGGCCATGTCTATACTTGAGCTAGTTGATCTACATCAACACGCGTTCCCAACTCCGAACGCCTCAGATGCCAGGCAGTACAACACCAGCCCCCTAGAACGGCGTCTTCTCTCTCTTCAGTCAGTCTTAAATTCGCTCACCATAAAGGGATGTCACTCATGATTTCTGCTGAAAGCTTCAAGGCTATTGCCGACCTGGACCTCGAACCTATCAAGGTGAAACTGATGCATGTGGAATCTGGCGAAGGCTGGTCGCTGGAAAAGGTTAACGCAATCGAATTCGAATACCGTCGCTTCCTGTACCTGATGAAAATGTTCCCCAACGAGCAGACCGCTCCGCTGATGGACGTGGACATCTTCTGGCACTACCACATCCTCGACACGATGAAGTATTTCATCGACTGCGAAAATGTGTTCGGCTACTACCTGCACCACTTCCCGTACATCGGCCTGCGCGGCGAAGACGATGAAGAGGCGCATGAACGCGTGGGCAACCGCATGAAGGAGCTGTATGAAGAAACCTTCGGCGAAGACTATTTCCGCAGCGCGGTTGCTTATTCGGGCCGTGTCGCAACCGAGGCTGCAGCGGATGGCGCCCAGCTTGCGTACTCGGGCCGCGTGGCAGATGAAGCTGGCCAGCAGGTGGCCTACTCCGGCCGCGTGGCTGCCGAAGAAGCGGGCGCGCAAGTCGCTTACTCGGGTCGCGTCGCTGCCGAGGCTTCGCCGCAAGTTGCCTATTCGGGCCGTGTGGCTGCTGAAGCCGCGCCGCAGGTAGCCTATTCTGGCCGTGTCGCTGCCGAGGCTTCGCCGCAGGTCGCTTACTCCGGCCGCGTCGCTGCTGAAACCGCGCCGCAAGTGGCTTACTCGGGCCGTGTCGCCGCGAATGCCGCGCCGCAAGTCGCCTATTCGGGACGCATCGCCGCCGAAGCGGCGCCAAAGGTCGCTTACTCCGGCCGCGTCGCTGCTGAAACCGCGCCGCAAGTGGCTTACTCGGGCCGTGTCGCTGCCGAAGCTGCACCGAAGGTCGCCTACTCCGGCCGTGTCGCGGTGGCCTACTCGGGCCGCGTGGCAGCTGAAGCCGCGCCTCAAGTGGCATACTCCGGACGCGTCGCATCGGGGACAGCGCCGCAAGTCGCTTACTCAGGCCGCGTGGCAGCCGAAGCGAAGACGGCCTACTCAGGCCGCGTGGCGGCTGAAGCGCAAACCGCTTACTCCGGCCGTGTCGCCGCCGAAGCGAAAACCGCCTATTCCGGCCGCGTCAGCGCCGAAGCCCAGGCCGCATCGCAATCGCTGTTCTACACCGCCCGTCCTCGCCTGGCAGCTGCCTGAGCCCGATCGAGCGCGCAAATGAAAACGGCCGCCACCTGCCAAGCAGGTGCGGCCGTTTTTTTTACATCCTGGCGAAAGCTCAGTGCGCCATCAGTTCGCGCAGTTCGCGAATGCTGAAATCGCTGATTTCATGCATGCGGATCAGGATCGTCGCGCCGATTGGCAGCGTGTTGTGGCGGATCTTGCTGATCACTGGTGGAGCAACTTCCAGCGCGCGGGACAGGGCTGCGTCATTTTTCAGTTGCAGCTTTTCGATGATGGCGTCCAGAACGCGGTTCGGATTGTAGGTCGACGATGCAGTAATTTCTTTCAGAGAGCTCATGACTGGGTACTTTTTCAATGCGTTGCGTGGTCGCAACAAAATTATTGGCGGAATTTTCGACAAAGAGCGCCAGAAAAAGCCGTTATTGACGCAATTTTCGGCACACGGACGGTATCATACACCGATTTATTGCCGTTCGCTTAACGCCGTGAGATTTTGATAGATTGTAGCGCACAAAGCTGTGCTAGGAATTCATCTTGTTTAACAAAAAGACTACTGATGGTCGTTTATTGCTAAAGTAAACGGCAAGCAGAGCCAGGCAAACGTGATCCAGGCCAGTGCGGGGGGAAGGTACATCAGGGCAGCCGGCATGGGAGTGTACTCCGAACGCCAGTCAAGGCGGCGCCTGATTTCCTCGGGTGAAGGCGGAGGCAGGTGGGCGTGGCCGCGCTGGGCCAGGTAAGCACGGACTTGTTCCTTGGTGGGATGGCTATACATGGCGCCCTCCTTGGCAGACGTTGGCACAAGATAGCGCCGGCAGCATCACGGGCGCTTGATGCATCTCAAGGCGGCTGCAACATCCTGGTACTGCAGCCGTACCTGCAACTCCTCTTTCAGGCGCCGGTTCGCCAGCCTGCGCGATTCCGACATGAAAGACAACAGGGTTGGCGCCACGGCCTGCGCCAGTGCTGCCCGATCCAGGCGCGGAGGGCGCGGCAGGCCGAAATGATCGGCCACCATGTCGAAATAGTCCCCCATTTTGAGTTCCGTGTCATCCACTGCGTGATACACACGGTTACAAAATCCTTTGCGCAAGGCCGCCAAAACAACACGCGCCAGGTCGTCGGCGTGGATATGGTTGGTGAAAACGTCATCTTCCGGACGCAGCGCTGGCGTTCCCTGCTCCAGGCGCTTGATTGGCAAACGGTCCGCAGCATAGATGCCCGGCACGCGCAGGATTACCAGTCGCCCTTGCGCGCGGCACGCCCAGTCCCGCAGCACCTGCTCCGCATCAACCCGCCGCAGCGCCCGCGTATTGCGAGGAGCAACGGTCTGGGTTTCGTCAGCCCAGCGCCCGCCCAGGTCGCCGTACACGCCGGTGGTGCTCACATAAACCACTTGCGCCCGGTCAGGTAAAATGGCGGTCACATTGCGGGTGCGCCGATCCAGCACACCCTCGCCCGGCGGTGGAGCCAGGTGCACGACCTGGTGCGCCAGCCCGGCCAGGCGACGCAGCGATTCGGGCTGGTCCAGGTTGGCCAGCAGGGGAACGGCGCCCGCCGCACGCAATTCGGCAAAACGCTCGCGCTGGCTGGTCACGGCAAATACACGGTAATGCGCGCGCACCAAAGGCAGCAGACGCATGCCCACATCGCCGCAACCAATGACCAGCAGGCGCGGCTTGTTGAATTTTTTACTGATTTCCATTTTTAAGATTGTATGTCTTTCCAAATAACTGTTCAGCCTAGCGGCCACCAATTCACCTGCGAAGACGATGAAACCGTTTTGGCCGCAGCCATGCGCGCCGGCGTCGGCCTGCCCTACGGCTGCAAGAATGGCGCCTGCAGTTCCTGCAAGGGCAAGGTGGTGTCGGGCTCCGTCAGCCACAAGGCGCACCAGCGCCGCGCCCTGAGCGAGGAAGAAGAAGCAGCCGGCATGTCCCTGTTCTGCTGTGCGATTCCGCATTCCGACCTGGTGCTGCAAGCGCGCGAAGTGGTCGGCAGCGGCGAATTCCCGATCAAGAAAATGCCGACCCGCGTCAACGCTCTGGAGAAAATGGCGCCGGACGTGATGGTGCTGACGCTGCAGCTACCTGCCAACGAAACCTTCCAGTACAAGGCCGGCCAGTACCTCGAATTCCTGCTGCGCGACGGCAAGCGCCGCGCCTACTCGATTGCCACCGCACCGGAAGGCGGCGCGATCACCTTGCACATCCGCCACATGCCGGGAGGCCTGTTCACCGACCAGGTGTTCAGCACCATGAAGGAGCGCGATATCCTGCGCTTCGAAGGCCCGCTGGGCACCTTCTTCGTGCGCGACGATTCCGACAAGCCGATGGTGCTGCTGGCCTCGGGCACCGGCTTCGCGCCGATCAAGGCCATTGTCGAACACGAACGCGCCAGCGGCTCCAAGCGCCCGATGACGCTGTACTGGGGCGGCCGCCGCCCCCAAGACCTGTACATGGACGCGCTGTGCCGCCAATGGGCGCAAGAACTGCCCCACTTCAAGTACGTGCCGGTGGTTTCCGATGCACTGCCGGAAGAAAACTGGAGCGGCCGCACCGGCTTCGTCCACCAGGCAGTGATCGACGACCTGCCGGACATGTCGGGCTACCAGGTCTACGCCTGCGGCGCCCCGATCGTGGTTGAATCGGCCAAGCGCGATTTCGTCAAGGACTGCAAGCTGCCGGAAGACGAGTTCTTTGCAGACGCCTTCACATCCGAAGCGGATCTCCAGCAACCTTGAGATTTTCCCCGCGCTGCGTGCCGTGGGGCGCGCAGCGCTCCACGGCTCCCCAAGCACGCAAACGTATGTCATCCAACGGCTTCTCCGTCCTCCGTCACCGCAACTTCGCCTTCTACCTGTCAGCCCGCCTGCTCGGCACCATCGCCGTTCAAATGCAGAACGTCGCCATCGGCTGGCAAGTCTATGCACAGACCAAGAACCTGTACTACCTCGGCATGATCGGCCTGGCGCAATTCGCGCCTTTCCTGTTGCTGATCCTGTACGCCGGCCATGCCGCCGACCGCTACAACCGCCGCAACATCATTGCCACCTGCCTCGGCGCGCAACTGGTGTGCGGGCTGGCGCTGCTGGGCTACACGCACAGCGGCTTCGAATCCGTCTGGCCTATCTTTGCGGTGCTGGTACTGTACGGCAGCGCGCGCGCCTTCTCGAGCCCCGCCGGCCAGGCAGTATTGGTCAACATGGTCCCCACCGAGGACTTCAGCCGCGCGGTGGCCCTGAACAGTTCGACCTTCCAGGTCGCCGTGATCCTCGGCCCGACGCTGGGCGGCCTGCTCTACGTGTATGGCCCGGCAACGGTGTACGCCGTCACTTCCGTCATGCTGCTGATGGCCGTGGTGCTGATGTGCCTGACCCGTCCCGCCCCGCAGGCCACGCGCAAGGAGCCGGCCACCTGGCACAGCGTGTTGGAAGGATTGCGCTTCGTCTGGTCGCGCCCCATCATGCTGGGGGCAATTTCGCTCGACCTGTTCGCCGTGCTGTTTGGCGGTGTCACGGCGCTGCTGCCGGCACTGGCGCACGATGTGCTGCACATCGGCCCCTCCGGCCTTGGCCTGCTGCGCACCGCGCCCGGTGCTGGCGCCGCACTGTGCTCGATTTCACTGGCTTTCTGGCCGATTACCCGTCGCGTCGGCATCTGGATGTTCGGCGGCGTCGCCGTGTACGGCATTTGCACCGTGATCCTCGGCACCACTTCCAGCTTCACGCTCGCCCTCGCCTGCCTGTTGCTGCTGGGCGCAGGCGACATGATCAGCGTCTACGTTCGCCATTTGCTGGTGCAGTTCGAAACGCCCGATGCAATCCGTGGCCGGGTCAGCGCCGTGAACGCAGTGTTCATTGGCGCTTCCAACGAACTCGGCGAATTCGAATCCGGCGTCACTGCCGGCTGGCTGGGACTCACGCGCGCCGTGGTCTTCGGCGGCGTCGCCACGCTGGCCGTGACGGGCATCTGGGCCTGGCGCTTCCCTGTCCTGTCGCGCATGGACCGCTTCCCCCATCACGACAAGTAGTAAGATTGACCGCATGCGCTACCACATCGTTCGCAGCCGCCCGCACCTGAGCGCCGCCATCGCGGTCGGCGCACTGGCGGGGGTGTTCCTGCCATCGCACTGGAAACCGCTGGTGCGCGTGCTGTCTGCCTGGGACATCTCGGTCTGGATGTACCTGTTCACAGTTGGCTGGATGATGATGCGCGCCGACCACCGCGAGGTGAAGCGCATCGCCGCACGCCAGGATGAACGCGCAGCAACCATCCTGGCCAGCCTGGTAATCGCCACGGTCGCCAGCATGATCGCCATCAGCAGCGAACTGGCCAGCCTGCGCGACATGCCCACCAATGAACGCGGGCTGCATTACGCCTTTGTGGTGATGACGCTGGTAGGCTCCTGGTTCCTGGTCGGTACCTTGTTCTGCTTCCATTACGCCCACCTTTATTACAAGGCCGAGGGGCGCCAGCGCCCCCTGTCATTCCCTGGCGGCGAGACCCAGCCCGATTACTGGGATTTCCTGTATTTCTCCTTCACGATTGCCGTCGCCGCGCAGACTTCGGACGTGTCGGTGCAAGCACCCGCCATGCGCAAACTGGTGCTGGGCCAGTCTGTGCTGAGCTTCTTCTTCAATCTTCTTATCCTGGGTTTATTTGTGAATATGGCGGCTTCGCTGATGTAGGCGTATGATGAAATCGCGTGGCAACACGTTTTGGTTAACAAACGGGAGCAGCATATGCAAATCAGTGTGAACACCGACAAAACCATCGAACGTACTGCAGGCCTGGAAGACCATGTGAAAGAAGTGGTCAAGACTGCACTCCACCGGTTCGGCGAGCACATCGGACGCGTCGACGTCCACCTCAGCGAAGGCAATGCACAGAAGTCCTCTGACGGAGATATCCGCTGCATGATCGAGGCGCGCGTCAACGGCTACCAGCCGATTGCCGTCACCGACCACGACGCAACCCTGCATCAATCCATCAACGGCGCAGCAGACAAGCTGCAACGAGCCATCGACAGCGCGTTGGGCCGCCTGAACGATGGCAAGCGCCACACGTCCCAGCCCAACTTCGAAGAGGCTGAAGAGTAATTCCTAACCCGCGGCGGCCAGGCCTTTCAGGTATCGGATACCTTGCAGGGCACGGCTGCCGTACCAGGACATCATTTCCCCATCGACCAACTGCACCAGCTTGCCGATCTGGCGCTCCAGTGCGTCCACGTGTTCTTCCGTGAAGCGGTAAGGCTCGGACGACAGCAGCACCTGGTCCACGTCATGCACCAGCGCATCGCTCCATTGGAAGCTTGGATAGCGCACGTCGCCGATCTCGGGAACCGACCAGCCGATCAGCGCCAGCATGCGGGCGATATAGGTATCGCGCGAGACCGTCATCCACGGGTCCTTCCAGATGCAGTACAGCACGCGCTGCGGACGGCCTTTTTGCATTAGCGCCAGTTCGCGTTCGTACTCGCCGCACCAGGCATCCGCGCGCTCCATCGCACAGAACACGCCTCCCATCAACTGCACCAGCGCCAGGTTATCGCGCGGCTCGACCGGATGCGTGACCACGATATGCGGCACGAATTCCGCAAGCTTGTCGACGGTAGGCTTTTCGTTTTCGTCGATGTTCACCACCAGGTGGGTCGGCGCCAGTTTGCGGATCTTTTCGATGTTGACGTCCTTGGTGCCGCCGACCTTCGGGATATTACGCACCACGTCCGCCGGATGGATGCAGAAACCCGTTCGGCCCACCAGTTGCGGCGCCAGGCCCAGGTCGCAAAGAAGCTCGGTAATCGAAGGCACCAGCGAAACGATGCGCGCGTTTGGAGCGGCCGCATGTTGCTGGCCCAGGATGTCGGTAAAAGTCATGGCCGATATTGAACCACACTTAGGCTATCATTAACACCTGTTGATACCGCAGTAAGAAAGTTCATCTTGAAACCGATTGGCACCTTCGGCACTTCCGCTTACCAGATCCAGGCCTTGCAACTATTCCGCGGCGCCGACAGCCTGCGCATCGCACCATTGTTGAAGGACTGCCCGATCGTGCAGGTCGAACAAGGCGAAGTGGTCTCAGACCCGCAGCGCGCCCGCCTGTACATCGTACTGCGCGGCGCCTTGTCGGTGGCGGCCGATATGAGTACCGGCATGTCCGACGGCACCATCAGCAAAGTCCTGCCCGGCGAGAGCGTCGGCGAACAGGCTGTGCTCGACGAAGAAGCCAACCAGGCCGCGATTACCGCGCTGGAGCAAAGCGAACTGCTGGTGATCGAATCGGAACTGGCGTGGGAACTGATCGACGCCGCCAACGGCGTAGCGCGCAATCTGTTACGCCTGCTTTCCTTCCGTATCCGCGCCGCCAACGCGCAGATGCGCAAGCGCCAAAAGCTTGGCGAGTTCTATCGCCAGCTCTCGATGGTGGACGGCCTGACCGGCCTGTATAACCGCGCCTGGCTGAACGACTTCCTGCCGCAACTGGTCGCCAGCGCCCAGGGCACCGGCCAGCCGCTGTCGCTGATCATGCTCGACATCGACCACTTCAAGAAATTCAACGACAGCCACGGCCACCTGCAAGGCGACCAAGCCCTGCGCGCGGCCGCGCAAGTGCTCACCGGCGCCTTGCGGCCAACCGACTTCGCGGTTCGCTACGGAGGCGAAGAAATGATGGTGGTGCTGCCCGAGACGAATGTGCAGGTGGCCGAAGCCGTGGCCGGCCGCCTGTGCCAGCGCATGCGCGACGCGATAGTCTTCAGCGATATGCGCCTGCCGCTGCCGCACATCACCAGTTCCTTCGGCGTCGCAGCACTGGGTCCCGGCCAGGACGAAACGGCCCTCATCGCCGCCGCCGATGCGGCCCTCTACCGCGCCAAGGATTCCGGCCGCAACCGCGTTGAAGTCGCAAAATAAAAGTCGGGGTCAGGTCTGGCTTCTCGAGGAACTTTGCGCTTCGCGCAATGGCGGATTGCCAGACCTGACCCCGACTTTTATTACGCCACCTTGCCGCTTTGGGACTCGTCGGTGGAGGAAGCTTGCCTTTGATTCGAAGCAAAGGCATCCAGGCCTTTCTGCACCAGCTCGTAGGTCTTGTCGATGTTGGAGGCAATGTCGCCGCCCAGCACCTTCAGGCCTTTCAGGATATCGCGGGCTTCCTTGAAGCCTTTTTCAATGCCGCCCTTGATCGTGTCCATGAAGCGATTCAGGGCGTCATCCCCCTCCAGCTCGGAGTGCTGTTGCTGGAAAGCGCTGAAGAAGGCCGTCGATAGCGATACAATGCGCCCCGCCGTGCCTTCCGGCGAGTTGTCCTGCCCGGTGGCGTTCTGGATCGCATCCGGCCCGAAATCAGACTCAAGCTGCTCGTTGATCGAGGTGATTGCCGATTTGTAGACCAGCGCCAGCGGATCATTTTCGGAATTCAGCGAAACCGAGGCCGATTCCTGCAGGATCGACACGTTCAGTTGCATCTTGGCGCGGGTGGACGCCGAAATGGCCGTGTCGCTGCTCGCGGCGGCGGGCGTGGCACGGGTATTGACGGAAATGGTATTTGACACAGCAGTCCTCCTTGCCTCAGCATTCGATAACGAGAACCAACATTTGCACCATGAGTAACCATACCTTCCTGTGGCATGACTACGAAACTTTCGGCGCCGTGCCACGCCGCGATCGCCCAGCCCAGTTTGCTGCAATCCGTACCGACGCAGAGCTGAACGAAATCGGCGAGCCGATCATGTTGTTCTGCCAACCAGCCAACGATTACCTGCCTGACCCGGTCGCCTGCCTGATTACCGGCATTACCCCACAGCAAGCTTTGCAACAGGGCGTGCCGGAGCACAAATTCGCGGCAACCGTCGAGAAGGCTTTTTCGGAGCCTGGCACCATAGGCGTAGGCTACAACACTATCCGCTTTGACGACGAAGTGACGCGCTTCTTGTTCTGGCGTAACCTGATCGATCCCTACGCTCGCGAGTGGCAAAACCAGTGCGGGCGCTGGGATTTGCTGGATGTGGTGCGGATGACCTATGCGTTGCGCCCCGAAGGTATTGAGTGGCCCCTTAATGATAGCGGCAAACCGAGCTTCAAGCTTGAGCATTTGACCAAGGCCAATGGCCTGGTGCACGAGGCTGCGCACGATGCCTTGTCCGACGTGCGCGCGACGATTGCCCTGGCCCGCCTGATCCGCCAGAAGCATCCGAAGCTGTTCGATTTCTGCCTGGCCTTGCACAAGAAGGACCGCGTCTCCGAGGAGATCGGGCTGCACCTGGCGCGCGAGTTGCGCCAGCCTTTCCTGCACGTGTCGGGCATGTTCCCGGCGGAGCGCGGCTGCCTTGCGCTGGTGTGGCCGCTGGCGCCGCATCCATCCAACAAGAACGAGTTGCTGGTGTGGGATTGCACTTATGACCCGCAGGAGCTGTTTGCGCTGGATGCGGAGACGATCCGCATCCGCATGTTTACCCGCGCCGACGCCATGCCGGAGGGGATGACGCGCCTGCCGATCAAGAGCATCCACCTGAACAAGTCGCCAATGCTGGTGTCGAACCTGAAGACGCTGCGGCCGGAACTGGCCGAGCGCTGGGGACTGGACCTGGAGGCGGCGCGTGCCCATGCTGCGCGTGCTGCGGCAGGGCCGGATATGTCGGCGATCTGGGAACAGGTGTTCTGGCGCCCTGTCGGCGAGCCGGCGGATGTCGATGAGGATTTGTATGGCGGCTTTGTCAGCAATGGCGACAAGCGCTTGCTGGAATCCTTGCGGCGCGAGCATCCGGCCAAGCTGGCGTCGGCGTCACCGCATTTCCAGGATGACCGGTTGGGCGAACTGTTTTTCCGCTACCGGGCGCGTAACTTCCCGCAGACTTTGTCCGAGGAAGAGCATGAGCATTGGGAACAGCATCGTGCGGCGCGCTTGTTTGAAGGTGCCGGCGGGGCGCGGACAGTCGATGAGTTGTTCTCGGAGCTGGATCGGCTTGGGGCGGAGACCGATGAGCGGGGGCAGGAGGTGCTGGGGGCTTTGTACGAATACGTTGAAATGATTGCGCCGGAGCGCTACTGAAACCGGTACGGCGTTGTCTGACCCACAGGGTCAGACACCTAGTGTCAGACCCTATGGGTCTGACATTGGTTTGCCGGTTTCAGGCGCGATGTGCATTGATCGCGTCGCGCGTCTCCAGCGCTACGCGGCGTGCCGCGGCCGCGAAATCCTCCCCGCCTTGCGGCGCCGCATACAAAATCGCACGCGACGAATTGATCATCATGCCGGTACCGTTGTAAGTACGGCCCGCCTTGACGGTCGCCTCAATATCTCCGCCCTGCGCGCCAATCCCCGGCACCAGCAGCGGCATGTCGCCCACAATTCCGCGCACCTGCGCCAGTTCTTCCGGGAAGGTCGCCCCCACCACCAGCGCACACTGGCCGTTGGCATTCCACTTCTCCGCCACCAGCTTGGCCACATGCTGGTACAGCGGCTTGCCGTCCACCTTCAGGAACTGCAGGTCCGAGCCGCCCGCATTCGAGGTGCGGCACAGGATGATCACGCCACGGTCGCTCCACTCCATGTAAGGCTCAACGGAGTCGGAACCCATGTACGGATTGACGGTCACCGCATCCGCGCCATAGCGGTCGAACGCCTCGCGCGCATATTGCTTGGCGGTGGCGCCGATGTCGCCGCGCTTGGCGTCCAGGATCAACGGAATATGCGGATAGTTTTCCTTGGCATAAGCGCAGATTTTTTCAAGCTGGCCTTCCGCCCCCAGTGCCGCGAAATAGGCAATCTGCGGCTTGAACGAACATGCCAGGTCGGCAGTGGCGTCGATGATCCCGGTGCAGAACTGGACAATGCCTTGCGGATTGTTCTGGAATTGCGCAGGCAGGCGCGCCATATCCGGGTCCAGGCCAACGCACAGCAGGGAATCGTTGGCTGCCCAGGCAGCGGATAATTTTTCGATAAATGTCACAGCGGGCCTCTTTATTCTTTGCGTTGCAAACCCACCATTATAACGGGCCGGGTGTGTGCATTGCCGCACATGGCCGCCGGCTGATTGCGTGTATATTTCGATAATACGTTCCAAGGAGCGAATGATGCGAAAATTTTTGGCAATGGGTGTGCTGGCAACGGTTTTGCTGTCCGGCTGCGGTTACAACGAGTTCCAGGCCAAGGACGAAGCGGTCAAGGCCCAGTGGGGTGAGGTGGTCAACCAGTACCAGCGGCGGGCCGACCTGATCCCGAACCTCGTGAACACGGTGAAGGGCTATGCCTCGCACGAGCGCGAAACGCTGGAGGCGGTGACCCGGGCCCGTGCTTCGGCCACCAGTATGCAGGTGACGCCGGATGTACTGAATAATCCGGGGGCCCTGCAGAAATTCCAGCAGGCCCAGGGCGAGTTGACCAATGCCCTGTCGCGGCTGATGGTGGTGGCAGAAAAATACCCTGAACTGAAGGCCGATGCCAGTTTCCGCGACCTTCAATCGCAGCTCGAAGGCACGGAGAACCGCATCACCGTGGCACGCCAGCGCTATATCGCCTCGGTGCAGGACTTCAACGTCCTGGCACGGCGCTTCCCGACCAACCTGACGGCCAAGATGTTCGGCTACGACGTGAAGCCCAGCTTCACCGTCGAGAACGAAAAATCCATTTCAACTGCTCCCACGGTGGACTTCAACAAGAAGTAAGGAGTCGCAATGGCGACTACACCTCGGCATACCCGCGGCGGCGGCAAGGCTTCCAGCCGCGATGAGGATCGGTTGAGCGATCCGCTCATCGATCGCGACCTGGCGCGGCGTACTGGCGGGCTGGCGGAGCATGCGCGGCGCTGGACCATCTTGCCTGGCTCGCCGTGGCTGAGGGTGGTGATCGGGCTGGCGATCATGGCGCTGCTTGCGCTTGTCGTCACCGGCGCACAGGCGGCCGATGGCTTCGCCGCCGTGCCGGCGCACGCGGCCCGCGTTACCGACCAGGCGGGCATGTTGACCGCCCAGCAACGCTCGTCCCTCGATGGGGTGTTGGCCGATTATGAGCGCAAGACGGGCAGCCAGATTGCCATCCTGCTGGTGTCGTCCACGGCGCCGGAGGCGATCGAGCAGTACAGCATTCGCGTGGCAGAGGCGTGGAAGCTGGGACGCAAGGGCGTTGATGATGGTGTGCTGCTGGTAGTGGCCAAGGATAATCCGTCTTCGCTGCGCAGGCTGAGGATTGAGGCTGGCCGCGGGGTCCAGGGGACGCTGACGGATGCCCAATCCAAGCGCGTCCTGCAGGATGTGATAGCGCCGCATTTTCGACAAGGGGATTTTTACGGTGGGCTGGCGGCCGGCGTGAGCTCGATCGCGACCTTGCTTGATAAGGAGCACTTCCCTGCTCCGCCGGGAGGACAGCGCACCGCATCCGCGTCAGCGCCAGGAGCTACGCTGGGCGGCGCGCAGCAAAGCTCGGCGGCCGGCGGCGCTGCAGCTGGAAACGCTGGCGTGGCCGGTATGGCGGCAGCAGCGGGGGCAGGCGGCATTCCAGGCAGCGGAGAATCGGGCTTGGCGCGCAGCGCAGCGGATACCGGCGGCGCCGATGTCCCGGGCAGCGCTGGCGAGACCCGGTCACCAGGCGGCCCGGATGAAGGCACGGGCCAGGCCGGCCGTCGCAATGCGGGCGATGGCGATAGCGGACGTGGCGGGCGCGATGGCGGCGGCTGGTCGGCCGGCTGGCTCTTGCCCCTGCTGCTGTTTGGCGTTTTCGTCATCCTGCCGATGATGCGCGGCGGTTCGCGCCGGGGACTGCGGCGCGGCGGCTGGGGTTCGGACGCAACAGGCGTGCTGATCGGCGCCGCGCTGGGCAATGCCCTGAGTGCCGCGGCAAGCCGTAGCGGCGGCGGAAGCTGGGGCGGTGGCGGCGACTTCGGCGGCGGCTTCAGCGGCGGCGGTGGCAGCTTCGATGGCGGCGGCGCCTCGGGAGACTGGTGATGACAACCCAAGCTACAAGTTTCTTCGGCCGCTGCAAGCGCGCCTGGCGGCATATGACTAGCGGCACAAGCGTGGGCAAGCGCGCCTTCCCGCCAGCCACGCTGCAAGCGATCGAACAAGCCATCACGCAAGGCGAACAACGCCATCGCGCCGAAGTGCGCCTGATCGTGGAACCGGGCCTGGACGCCCTTTCAGCCTTCAACAACGTCAGCAACCGCCAGCGCGCCCGCGCCCTGTTCGCGCAATACGGCGTCTGGGATACCGAGGAAAACTGCGGAGTCCTCATCTACATCAACCTCGCCGCGCGCGAAGTGGATATCGTGGCCGACCGCCATGTCGGCAGACTGGTTGCCGACACCGAATGGCAAACCATCTGCCGCACCATGACCACCGGCTTCGCCCAGGGCGACTACCACGCCCCCACTCTTTCGGCACTGGAGCAGCTCAACACACTGTTGGCACGCCACTATCCCGCCGACGGCACACGCCCCAACCAACTGCCCAACGACGCGGTCATCCTCTAAAATAAGCTTCCTAACCGAACCGCGGAAGCACTATGAAATTAACGAATAAAGTAGCCATCGTCACCGGCGCAACCCAGGGCATCGGCCTGGCCTGCGCCCAGCGCCTCATTACCGAAGGGGCCAAGGTCATGCTGGTGGACATCAAGCCGGAAGGGGCCCAGGCTGCCGAAGCCCTGGGCGACCAGGCCCGCTTCTTCACCGCGGACGTCAGCCAGAAAGCCGACGTGGACGCCCTGGTCGCTGCCACCCTGGCCGCTTTCGGCCGCATCGACATCCTGGTCAACAACGCCGGCGTGACCCACAAATGCAGCTTCCTCGACCTGGCGGAAGCCGACTTCGACCGCGTGCTTGGCATTAACCTGAAATCCATGTTCCTGTGCGGCCAGGCAGTGGCACGCGAAATGGTCAAGCAGCAGAGCGGCTGCATTATCAATATGTCAAGCGTGAACTCGGAACTGGCAATCCCGGACCAAGTGCCTTATGTGGTGTCCAAAGGTGGCGTGAACCAGTTGACCAAGGTCATGTCGCTGAACCTGGCGCCTTATGGCATCCGTGTCAACGGCATCGGCCCCGGCACCATCCTGACCGAACTGGCAAAACAGGCGGTCCTGGCCAGCCCGGAAGCAAAACGCACCATTTTGTCGCGCACTCCTTTGGGGCGTTGCGGTGAGCCGGAAGAGGTCGCTTCGATATGCGCTTTCCTCGCTAGCGACGATGCCAGCTATATGACCGGACAGACGCTTTTCGTTGATGGTGGCCGCATGGCGCTGAACTACGTTGTACCAGTAAAAGATTAGTTATACGAAATCTGAATAACGATTATCGAAAACGAAAATTGGACTAATATGTGGCGGCGCACCATAATTGCACATGTCTCCACTATTCTCCTCCAAGAAAATAGTTTAAGCCCGCTTTAACCAGCGGGCTTTTTTTTATTTTTTGGCTTCGAGCTTCATGCAACTTTGCAGCGCGGTCTTGCCTTCCGACGCAGGGAGCGCGGCCACCGCTGCATCAAATTGCCTGCGCAATGGCACTTTGGTTCCAATGTCGGTAAACACCGTCAGGTCGCCACCGATTTCGCGGTTAAAGTAATTCGGGCAATCTACGATTGCTGCGCATGCCGAAATGGCGACAACTTCTTCCATGACCTTCGGATCAATCTGGCCGGGCGGCGTTGGCTTCGTCAGCCAGTCTTTTCCCCAGACTTTCGAAAAGCGCAGGCTGAGGCTTTCCGCAACTTTTGTAGAGTCTGCGTTCGTCGCTGCGGCGACACAACGCAGGCCAAACGGCGCGTAAGCCTCACCCGCGATCGCTGGTGCCGCCGCGCAAGACAAAAGAAGGCTCAGTGCCGTTAAAAATGCAGGCTTCATGCGAACTTATTTCCTTCCAACTAGTTTGATGCAGTGCAGGGCTGCCTTCCTCGCCTCGACAGATGGCAGCGCCGCAATTGCTTCGTCAAATTGCCTGCGGACCGGAGCTTTAGCGCGCAGGTCCATCAAGACGCTAACCTTCCCGCCAAACTCAGGGTCGTAATACTGTGAGCAGGAGGGTTGATCCATGAGTGCGCCGCACGCCGAGATTGCTGCAATCTCTTCCATTAACCTGGGATCGATAGCCTTGGTAGGAATCGGCTGGCCAGGCTTCCGCTCTTTCCCCCAGGCTGCACGGTAGCGCTGATCGAGACTTCCTGTAACCTTGCTGATATCTTCATCAGATGGCGTGGAGACGGCCGGGCAATGCAAGCCGTAAGGAGAATAAACATCTGCTGCTTTTGCCTGCGCCATGCAGCAAAACGCGATCATCGAAAGCGATGCCTTCAACAGGGATTTCATATTCAGACTTTGCTCAGGCGCTGCCTGGTGCAGGACAAGCCGGCGATCTCATCTTGCTTGGAGCAATCGCCCTTCAATTCAATCTTGCGGTCTGCACATTGCATGACCGCGCTGCGCTTGAGCAGCGGCGCCTTGGCAGCGGCAAAGGCGCTTTGTGCCAGGCCTGCTGCCAGCAGGAGCCCAACGACTATAGTACTTTTCTTCATTTTCAAGTCTCGCGAATGGATGGATTCTGCGCTGACGATTCCAGAGTTAAATAAACTGCAATTTTTCCGCACGGAATTATAGCAGCGAGAATCGGCACGGCTTGCCGCGGTATCCGGCCCAGCGATTCCCGGCTACACTGATCAGACCTGCCAATCCTGGGAGAACGCGGTGGCCACCCTGCTGGATAGGATGAAACTATGGCAACGCTTTGTAGTGCTGGGCATCATTGCCGTGTTGCTGGTCGCGCCACCGTTCTACTTGTTCTTATCGGAAAACAGCCGCAGCCTCCACTTTTCCGCCGTCGAGCAGACTGGTCTCAAACCGGGCGCCCAGGCGCTCGACCTGCTGCAAAGCATCCAGCAGCACCGTGGTCTGTCGGCAGCCTTCGTCGGTGCCGGCCAGCTCGCCAGTGAACGCAGCGCCAAGGAGGCCGAAGTCAACCGCCTGCTGCTTGGCATGTCGTCCATGCTGGCCGAGGGCGATGGCCAGGACCGCAAAATGTTCGCCCGCATCCGCGACGAGTGGAGCGCCCTGGCGCGCGATGTCAGCACGCGCAGCCTGGCCACGGTGGAGAGCTACCAGCGCCATACCGCCTTGTGCGAATTCATCCTGCTCTTCATCGAACAGCTGGCCGACCAGTCCGGCCTCTCGCTCGATCCCGACGCCGACTCCTACTACCTGATGCGCGCCACGTATTTCGACCTGCCGCGCGTGGCCGAAGACCTGGGTCAGATGCGTGCCCGCGGCGCCGGCTTCCTGGCCACCCGCAAGATCGATATCGAAGGCCGCGCCATCATGTACAGCCTGCTCAGCAAGGCGCGCCATTCCAGCGCCGGCATGCAGCGCACCATGGGCAAGGCTTATGCCGCCAATCCTGTGCTGAAGCAGAAGCTGGACATTCCGGTCACCGCCGCCGCCGCTGCCGCCGCCGAAGTGACGGAACTGGCGCGCACCCGCATCGTCATGGCCGATACGCTGGACTACGCCGCGCCGGATTACATCGCCGCCACCACGCGCGCCATCGACCAGCAATTCAGCGCCAACGATACCGCCTTCGCCCTGCTGTCGGCCCACATCGAACAGCGTTTGCATGAGCAAAACAAGACACGCCAATTGCTCACCGGCGGCATCATCGCCATTGCCACGCTGGCGATCCTGGTCGGCTACGCGATCAGCCACCACCTGATTTACCAGATCGGCGGCGAGCCATCGGAGGTATGCCAGGTATTGCAGCAAGTCGCGCAGGGCGACCTGACGCAGCGCATGCAGTTGCGTCGCGACGACCGCCGCAGCCTGGCCTATATGGTGCAGGACATGGCCCAGCGCCTGCACGCCACCGTGACCAGCGTGCGCCAGTCGGCTGATACGCTGGCCAATGCGGCAGCACAGGCCAGCGCCACTGCGCAAGCCCTGAGCACCAGTTCCACCGAGCAGGCAGCCAGCGTGGAACAGACCAGCGCTTCAATCGAAGAAATGAGCGCGTCGATTTTCCAGAACCATGAGAACTCGCGCGTGACGGACGAGATGGCGGCACGCGTGGCCGGCTACGCGGATGAAGGCGGCGACGCCGTGGCACGCACCGTGACGGCGATGCAGCAGATCACCAGGGAAATCGCAATCATCGACGATATCGCCTACCAGACCAACCTGCTGGCGCTGAATGCCGCCATCGAGGCCGCCCGCGCGGGCGAACATGGACGAGGCTTCGCCGTGGTGGCGGCGGAAGTGCGCAAGCTGGCCGAGCGCAGCCAGGCCGCTGCGCAGGAGATCAGCGGCGTGGCGCAGGACAGCGTGGCCGTGGCCAACCTCGCCGGCAAGCTGCTGAAGGAAATCGTGCCCGGCATCCGCAAGACTTCCGAGCTGGTGCAAGAGATCAACGCGGCTTCGCGCGAACAAAGCAGCGGCGCCAGCCAGATCAGCGAAGCGATCAACCAGCTCAGCGAAACCACCCAGCGCAATGCCGCCGCCGCCGAACAGCTTGCGGCCACTGCGGAAGAACTGGCGGGCCAGGCCGACATCCTGCTCGACGCTGTGGCTTTCTTCAAAGTTTGAACGAAGATTGATTTATGTCATGGTGCTGTCACAGCCAATCCCTATAATGGACACATCTGCTGCACACGCAATCGATATGCGTGGCGCCAGAAGGTGCGCCGGCCTTGTGCCGGCGCAACCGCTTCCGTGGTATCTTCCCACCCATGCAAAAATTCCTGACCCTGCTGTTCCTCAGCGACGCCCACGCACGCTTGCGCTTCTGGGGCGCCATCACCCTCTTCGTACTTAACTGCATCGTTGGATCGATTCCCGGCGCCCGTGCCGAAGCGGCGGAATATGCCAGCGGCCTGGTGCTGCACAGCTTCGGCTATTCGGTACTGGCTTTCATGCTGTTCACCGGCTGCAAGGGCGAGCCGGCGCAGCGCGCGCTGAAGGCGGTGTTCGGCATCGCCGTCATGGGCGCCATCGATGAATTCGTTCAATCCTTCTTCCCCTACCGCCACGGCTCGGTGGATGACTGGCTGGTCGACATGTCGGCTGCCATCATCGCCTCGACGCTGATGTGGGCCTTGTGGAGCTTGCGCAAGCGCCCCGCCGCTTGACGTGCGTCGGCCGTTGACGGAACGGCGTACACTTCCCCGGCGCGCAGACCTTACGTGGGCTTCTTATGGAGGATGTATGAAACTTTCCGTAATCATGCTGGTGAGCCTGGCCCTGGCGGGCTGCGCCCATGACAGCAGCAAGAAAACCGCCAGCATGGATCAAGACACCAGCACCTCGACGGCCAGCGCTTCGGAAGGAAGCCCGCTTGCCGGCAACTGGGATGGCGTGGTGCAGTCGATCGACCCGGCAGGTTCGATGTCGGCAGGCGGTGCGGTTGGCGCAGCAGCGGCCGGCAGCGGCAGCGGTTACCGCGTCACCGTGAAAAAGGCCGACGGCTCCATCGAGACCGTGAATGTGGACAGCATGCCCAGCTATCGCGTGGGCGACAACGTCCGCTATGCGAACGGCTCGCTGAGCACCAGCCCGAAATATTAGTAGACCTTTTCGACCTGGTAGCCGTGCTGGCGCAGCAAGGCCGGCACGCCTTTGTCGCCCACCAAGTGCAACAGGCCGATGCCGATGAAGGCATCGCCTTTGCGCATGATCGCTTCAATATTGGCTGCCATTTCCGGATTGCGCTTGCCCAGCAAGGTGCGGTCCATGAAGCGGGCGGACACCGTGTCGCCCGTGGTCAACTCCCGCGTCAGCGCCGCGATGCGTGAAGCATCGGCCGCGCCCCATGCGTCCACCAGGCCTGCCGATTTGCGCAGCGCTGCCCCGCTGTCGATATCGGCAATGTTCTCCAGCAGGTAGGCTTCCTGCTGCGCATCGCTCAGTGAGCCGAACAGGCTAAGCTGGTAATCGGCGGTTTCCAGTTCCTGCAGTGGCTTCTTTTGCCGCGTGGCGTTGCTCAGCAAATAGCCTTCCACGCCCAGGCCGCGGTTGAAGCCGCCCTTTTCGATTTCCTGTCCTACCAGGATATTCGCCACCACCCATGGGCGGTAATGCTCGACGCTGGACAGCGGCAGCTTGACCTTGTCCAACGCGGCCTGCAGCCTGGCCAGGGCGGCGGGCGACAAGTGGTTGCGAATGGTTTGCCCGGCCGGGTACTGGCCATGCCGTTCCAGCGCGCGATAATAAGGGCCGCTGGCGCGCACGTCGAGTTCGAGCACCAGCGAACTGGACTTGGCCAGCGCTTCGGTGACTTCAGGCTCTAAAGGGAAGAAGTCCTGCTTGCCCACGTGGATGGTGCCGAACAGGTAAGAGGTTTTGCCTTCGTGATGCACGCGGTACAGCGTGCCGCGGCGCGGCACGTCGTTGACCTGGATGGCATCCGCGGGCCCGGCGGAATTCGCCGGCGGGATACTCATATCCATGGTGTGTGCCGACAGGGAAAATGACAATGCAGTCAGGAAGACAAGCTTGCGGAACATGGCATCTTTTCATGGGATGCCTGTAGCGCAGCCAGGCATGGGCTGAAGGCTTCCGGTGCGAAAGCCTTGTTGCCCATGGTAAGGTCATTTGCTGCCGTAAAGCAATACTCGTTTCGCCAACAATGTCGACATTTACTTCGCCAGCTCGACCAGGACTGCGGTGTACATTTCCAGGTTGAGAAGTAATTGCTTTTCCGTTATGAACTCATGCTCCGAGTGGCCGGTATAGACCTTGCCCGGCATGGTTGGGCCGAAGCTCACTGCACGCGGGAACAGGCGCGAGTTGGTGCCGCCGCCAATGGCGATCGGCTGGGGATCCTTGATGCCGGTGTAGTGCGAGAACACCTTCATCAGGGTTGGCAACTGCGGCGCCTTGTCCTGCACCCACGGCTCGCCGATCTGCGCGGCCAGGGTCGCGCGCGGCTGGTTTTCCGCCTTCCAGGCGTCAAAGGCCTCATTGATTTCCGCCGTCAGCTGGGCTGTTGTTTTTCCGCGCGGGCGACGCAGGTTGATGCCCAGGACCAGCCCCTTGTCGCTTGCCTTCAACGTGGTCGGAGCTACCGTCATCGGCCCCATGAAGTCATCGCTGTAGGCAATCTTGCCGAACTTCTCACCTTTCAGGCCGGTGCCGATCATGTCGTTGACGAAATCGACCATCATGCCGGCCTGGCTGGCGCCCCAGTGCTGCACGTCCAGCGCATCGGCCAGCATGGCGATGGCGTTCACGCCGTCCTCCGGCTTGGAAGAATGGGCGGCCAGGCCCTTGGCGGTGACGGTCAGTCGCGTTCCCTGCCACGCGTACTGGTAGCGCATGCCTTTCTGCTGCGCGGCGCGGGTGCGGATCGCTGTCTCCAGCGCCACATCGGCATTGTCGATCACGGCGCGCGCATCTTCCGGGATCTGGCTGTCGAAGAAACCGCCGGTAAAGCTTGTCACCAGCGCCCCCCTGCCCGGCGCCGGCGCCATGTCCGGCAAGGTCACGCGCACGGCGCCCCAACCCTTTTCGGCCGTCACCGCTGGATATTCGGCGTCGATGGTGATGTTGGTCTGCGGCGGCGTATGGGTCTTGAGGAAGTCTTCCAGCTGCGCCCAGTCCGACTCCTCGGCCATGTAGATATACAGCTCGATGCGTTTTTTCAAGGGCACCTTGCGGTCCTTGATCGCCTTCATCGCATACATGGCGGTGGCGATCGGGCCTTTATCATCCTCGGTGCCGCGTCCCAGCAGCAAGCCTGTTTCGCTGGTGCGATCAAGCTTGAATGGCGACTGCTTCCACTTGCTCGGGTCGACCGGCTGCACATCGCCGTGGGTGATTACGCCAACCCGCTCCTTGCCTTCGCCCAGGCCGACCACCATGATGTAGCCATGGTCGGTGAAGTCGAGCCCCAGGTGCCTGGCTTCTTCCTTGATGAAGCGCTTGAAGCCGATGTGCTGGGGGTTCTTCTCGAACGGTACCTTGTCGTTGGCCACGGTATTGAAGCTGACCATATTGGCCAGGCTGTCGATCACCTTTTCTCCATATGCCTGGCGGGCGTGGCGCGCGGCTGCCGTGGCGTCGCTGCTGAGGGGAGTTGCGGCATGGGCGGTGGCAAAGGCCAGCGTGGTGGCTAGTGCGAGTCTCTTGATCATTGTGCTATTGGTAGTTGGACAGGATTTTGTTGATGGCGCCTTCGCGCACCAGCTGGGTGATGGCGGCGTCGACCTCGGCCAGGGCCACGCGGCCCTTTTCCGACACGGCGCAGCGCGTATAGTAGCTGCGCACTGCCAGCGGTTCATGGACGTTGACCTTCTCGCCCCTGTGCAGCTGGTAATCGTAGAACGATTTGATGGTGGCGACGTGGCGCAGGCGGCCGGCTGCCAGCTTGCGCAGGTTGGCCAGGTTGGAGTGCGCGTCGGCGCGCACGAAGCCGGTCCCCATCGCCTTTTCCATTTCGGGATACTGGAAACCAAGCACCGTGCCGATCGGCTGGCCCCACAGTTCAAGCAGGCTTTGCGGCTGCGCCACAGTCCGCGAGGTAATGACTGTTTCAGTCTGCGGCATGAAGGCTTGCGTCCAGCCGAAGCGCCCCTGCAGCCATTCGGGCAGGTACATGCACAGAACGTCGCCCTGCCCCGATTCGAGCGCCATCGAGATGCGCTTGCGCGGCATCGCCAGCGTCACCGCCGTGCGGCCCATTTTTTGCGCCAGCGCTTCTGCCAGATCCTTGTGGATGCCGCCAACGACTTCGCCGCCGCGGATATCCGCCATCGGCATTTCAGTGCCGGTATCGACCAGCATGACCACTTTTTCGGCGCGCGCCGAAGCAGCGGTCAGCAGGGAGAACACGATGGCGGAAATGGCTTTCATTTGGAAATATTAACCCACCAGCAGGCTTTTTGTTTCGGTGCTATCCTCCTGCGCCATGAAACAAGAGCACCACATCACCCCAGCCATGATCCTGCTGCTGGCTGTCGCCAGCGGACTGATAGTCGCCAACCTGTATTACGCCCAGCCGCTGGTGGGCCCGATCAGCCGCGCCACCGGGATCGAACCCGGCGCGGCGGGCCTGATCGTCACGCTGACGCAGATCGGCTACTGCCTGGGCCTGGCTTTCATCGTGCCCCTGGGCGACCTGCTGGAAAACCGCCGCCTGACCGTGACGCTGCTGGGCGCAACCTCGCTGGCGCTGCTCGGCGCAGCGATGGCGGGCAATGCCGCGACCTTCCTCGCGGCGGCCTTCTTCATCGGGCTATGTTCGGCGGCAGCGCAGGTTCTGGTGCCGTTTGCCGCCCACCTGTCGGCGCCGGAACATCGTGGCCAGACGGTGGGCACGGTAATGAGCGGGCTGCTGCTGGGGATCATGCTGGCGCGGCCGGTATCAAGCCTGGTGACCGACGCGCTGGGTTGGCATGCAATCTTCTTCATCTCCACTGCTGCCATCGCGGTGCTGGCCGTGGTGCTGCAACTACGCTTGCCGCAGCGCCGGCCGGAGGGCGGCTACCGCTACGGCGGATTGCTAGCCTCCATGTGGACGCTGCTGCGCACCACGCCTGTGCTGCGCCGGCGCGCGGCCTACCAGGCCTGCATGTTCGCCGCCTTCAGCCTGTTCTGGACCACGGTGCCGCTGGTGCTGGCCAGCCCCGCCTTCAACCTTTCGCAAACCGGCATCGCAATCTTTGCGCTGCTTGGCGTGGCAGGTGCGATCGCCTCGCCGATCGCCGGCCGGCGCGCCGACCAGGGCAAGAGCCGCTCGACCACCCTGATGGCGCTGCTGGCCGCTGCGGCAGCTTTTGGCGCGCCGCTCCTGCTGCATGGCGGCCGAGAGTTCACGCTGGTGCTGCTGGTATTGTGCGGGATCGTGCTGGACATGGGCGCTTCGGGCAACCTGGTCGTCGGCCAGCGCGCCATCTTCGCACTGGGCGCGGAAATGCGCAGCCGCCTGAATGGCCTGTATATCTCGATATTCTTCGCCGGCGGAGCCTTCGGCTCGTGGCTTGGCGGCTGGACCTGGGCCCGCTACGGCTGGAACGGCGTGCTGGTGGCGGGGCTGCTGTTTCCCTTGCTGGCGCTGCTGCTGTTCGCGACCGAGCGCCGCGATTAATGCGCCCACATGCGGAACTCGCCCTGCATCTGCAAGTTGCCGTTGATATTGACGCTGCCAAGGTTGCCGGTGACGGCGGCGTTGGGGTCGTTCTGCACGCTCATTGATTCGAAGCCGAAGTTTGTGTAGCGCATTTGCGACGGCAGCGTGATGGCGATGTAATCGCCGCTGCCGTCGGGGCGGGCTTGTACGTTCAGGCCGATGGCAAACATGTCGACCGTGCCGCGCACATTGCGCAGCACGATGTAGCGCGGCTGGCCGCCATCGTGGAAGCCCAGCGACAGGCGGCTGTCGGTCACGGCGCCCACCAGGGTCGGATCGTTCACCACCACATGGGCGGCAAAGCTGATGCCGTCGCGGGCGCTGACGTCGGAAAGTTCGCTGTCGTCGAGCGGCCGGGAGGGGGCGGCCTGCAGCAAGGCCGGAACCAGCAGCAATAGCGTGGCAAGTCTCGTCATTGGCGGAATTTGATATCGAGGTAGTTGATCTGGATATTGCCGATGCGGGAAGAACCCAGGTTCACGTTGCCGCTGGGCGAGGTGAAGCTGATCTTGCCGATTTGAATGCCCCCGCTGGCTGCCTGGCCGGTGCCGTACTGCGCGTCCGGCGCGCCGATGCCGATGTGCAGGCGCGGGCCGTTCTCGTCGGCCAGCGCATTGACCAGCGCGGGCTGGCGCGCAACGTCGGCAATCATCCAGGGCTGGCCGGTGAAGTTGCCGTTTTCGTCGGTGGCGCCGATGCGGATGTTATCCAGCGCCATCTGGCCCACCGTATTGGCGCGGCCGTTCGGGCGCAACGCCCACTGTCCGATGTCCATGCGCATCGCTACGCCAAGGGCAAGGCCGTCCTGCGTGCGTGGCGTGGAGAATTGCCAGCCGCCGCCATACAAGGCCAGGTCGCTTACCACGATGGAACCGCCATCGCGGTCGATGCCGTCGGCATTCACGCCAAAGTCGAAGGCAAGCTGCCATTTCTGTTCGCCGCCGGCATTTTGCGGCAAGGAGAATTGCGCGACGTCGGCCAGGCCATTGGTGCTGCGCACGATGTCGAAGCGGTAGGGATCGGAGAACGGCGTCGCACTGTCGCTGCGCGCTGCGCTGGGGTTGCCGGCCCAGATGCTGGCGCCGTCCGGACGCGTATAGGTCACGCGCATGTCGCCGTTCATGGAAAAGCCGTTCAGGTCGAAGCTGACGCCATCGCGTCCCCGCACGTCCGACAGCGCGCTGTCGTTCAGCGGGCGCAGGCCGTCAGCCAGCACCAGCGCAGGCACCAGCGCCCAGCATACAAGCGCGGCCCTGGCAGCGGCCGCGGGGGCTGCAGCCAGCAAGGAGCGGCGTGCACGCTGCATCAGCGCCCCGCCGACACGGTTGGCGCAGCCAGCGTCACTGCTGGGGCCACGGGCGCCGGGACTTGCGCCGCGGGCAGGTTGGTGAGCGACACCAGCTTGTCGCGCCAATTGAGCCAGACGCCCGACTGCGCGGCATCAGGCATCTGCGTGGTGCCGCTCGGCGCCTGGAACTGCACGCCCGACTTCAGCACGGAAATCCAGAAATCGCGGCTCGGCCCCGAAGCGTCGCCTGCGCGCACGCCGGCCAGGGAGCTGGCGCCATCCCAGCGCTTGCCGCCGCCGGCATCGGTATGCGAATCGATTGTAGCCGGCTGGCCGTTCGCGTCCACGCCGCTGACCAGCAGCGAACCGGAAAGGCCGTTCACCTTCAGGCCCACGTCGCCCTTTATGCTGTCGAAGCCCATGCGCATGCCCACTACTTCGCGTGGCGCATTGGCATCGCCCGTGTTGCGGTACACGACTTCGAAATACGGATTGGTGATCGAAACCTTGCTGCCGTTCTGCCCGAACTGCAGGGCCGGCATGTCGATATCGGCGCCCGTCCCCTCACGCGAAGGAAAGCGGTAATCGCCAAGGCGAATGTTACGCAAGCTCGCATTCATTTCCACGTCCGCGTCCAGCGCGATGCGCGTGAAATCGAAGCCGCCAAGCGTGCTGTTGCTCACTGCCAGCAAGCCCTGCCCGCGCGCGCGCGACAGGTCGTCGTCGCTCATGGGCCGCAGTTGCGCAGAAGCCGGTGCGCAGAAAAAGGCGGCCGCGAGGGCGGCCGCAAAGAGACGGGATTCCATCATCAGGAACTTCGCAAAGCGGCCGCTCCCACGGCCGCTATTGCGATCAGTGTGCCCAGATCCACACTTGGGTGCCGCGCAGGTCGAGCTGGTTCATGGCCATCGAACCGTAGGAAGCATTGCTGCCGCCCATCTTGATTGCGTCAACGGAGATGTTCAGCAGTTTGCCTGCTGCCACTTGCACGTCGGCTGGGATGGCGATCTGCACCACGTCGCCGCCGGTTGCTGGGTTGTAGAAGGTGCCTGGGTTGGTCACGCCGGCAGCGCCGGCAGCCTGCAGGAAGGAGTTGCGCGACAGGATGTCGATGGTTGCAGCGATCAGGCCATTGACCTTGATGCCGTTGAAGCTCACCGAACCGCCGCCCAGGCCGTTGGCATCCAGAGCGTCGGTGTCGGTGTAGACGAAGGATTCGACTTTGACGTTCAGGTTGGCGCCGATCGACACGCCGTCCTGGCCGGTAACTGCGCTCAGTTCTGCGTCTTTGATCGGGGTCATTGCGGATGCGGACAGGGCCAGGGTGGACAGGGCGATTGCTACAGCGGTGGTAATGCGTTTCATATCGTTGATCTCCGTTCGAATAAGAATAATTTGGTTTGCTTGCTGCACCTGTTGCGCCTCCTTGCCGGCCCCTGGCCTGGTAAGCCCGGGTTGGCGAAGCGCCGTCTTAATATTGTTCGAATATTAATTAAATTTATGATAGGTGGCGCCGCCGCACAGGGTCTAGCGTTTCACACTGACCGCACAGGCCAAACAATTGTCCTGGGGAGCCACACAGAGGAAGAGCGCTGTTGTGCGCATGTTGCTCGCTTTAGCATAAGTTTTCGGGTGCGAAGTAGAGGTGTGCATCTAATTTTTATGCATCGTGCAAGCCACGAAACGTGCGTAAATAAATAACAAAAGAGCAAGGACGAACGTTCGTCCAGATTACATTGGAGACGCCATGGGAGCAGGATTCGACGCGCGCGCGACGCGCAAGGGCAGCGCTTACCCCAACGATCGGGAGCTGCCATGCTGATGCTGTTGATGGGGGTCCTGGCAGCCCTGATTGGCGGTTCCGCCGCCCTCTCCCGCCACGAGGTGCAGGAGCGTCCCAAAGGCCAGTACGAGATGCCGCAAACCATGCTGGGCGGCGGCAGCTATTCGCAGGCCGTGAGCATGGAGCCGTTCTCCGAACTCAAGTACCGCCACATCGTGCGCCAGGCCTATGACTACAGCTGCGGTTCGGCGGCCCTGGTCACCATCCTCAAGTTCCACCTCGGCCTCGACGTCACCGAGCAGCAAGCCATGGAAGGCATGCTGGAAAAGGGCGAGAAGGAAAAGATCATCGAGCGCCGCGGCTTTTCGCTGCTGGACATGAAGCGCTACGCCGCTTCGCTCAACGTGCCCGCCGCCGGCTACAAGGCCGAAGTAAAAGACCTGCTGACGCTGGAAGAACCGGCCATCGTGCCGATCGACTATGCCGGCGCCAAGCACTTCGTGGTCTTGCGCGGCATTCGCAATGGCGTGGTCTTCATCGCCGATCCCTCCGCCGGCAACCTGGCCTTCTCGGTAGAGGAATTCGCCACGCTGTGGGACAAGAACACCCTATTCATCCTGTCCGCGCCGGCCGGACAGAAAGCGCCGGCACAACTGGCGCTGAATGACCAGGAACTGGGCGTGGTCGACATGGACCGCGTCACCAACCATGGCCAGCTCGATCCCTTCAACAACACCACGCAACTGCTGGAACGTGCCGTCAACTCCGGCCCGGCCCGCACCTGGATGCACCGTCAATAAGGAAACGCGAATGAAATATCAGTACCTGCCATTCATGCTTGCCACCGCCCTGCTGGTGCATTCGACCGCCAGCGCGCAGGAAAGCACGGCAGCCAACACCACCGCCGCCGCACGCGACGCGCTGGCGAAGAAGGAAGGCGAAGGCGACCAGAGCGCCCTGCTGAAGGAAACCCTGACCGCAGTCGATAAGCAGTATTCCCTGATCCGCAAAGGCAAATCGCAATACACCTATGACCTGAACTACACCTACATCGGCCAGGAAAAAATCGTCACCGACATCGCGGCCGACGGCCTGACCCTGTTCGAAATCGAGAACGTATCGGCGCACGTGGTCACCAACACCTTGTCGGTCGACTACGGCGTGTGGGACAACCTGACCGCCAACGTGACCTTGCCCGTGATCGGCAAGTTCGCCGAGTCGCGCAACGGCAACAACACCTCGTTCTCGCTGGGCGACATCGCCATCGGCGCCCGCTACCAGCCGTGGGAAGCACGGCGCGACCGTGCCAACTTCACCGCCACCAGCAACCTGCGCCTGCCCACCGGGCGCAGCCCGTTCAAGATCATCGCGGGCAGCGGCGAAGCAACTGGCAGCGGTGTCGCTTCGCTGTCGCTGGGCATGAACGTCAACCGCATCGTCGATCCGGTGGCGCTGTTCGGCTCCCTGTCGCTGACCGCCAGCAGCCAGGCTACCGGCCTGCACCAGGCCAACGGCACTCGCGTGCTGACGCGTGTGGCGCCGGGCACACAGTTCGGCTTCGGCATGGGCTTCGCCTATGCCCTGTCGTATGGCATTTCTACAACGATGTCCTTCCAGGGCGCGATCTCGCAGGGCGCGAAGTTGCGTTTTGCCGACGGCCTGAACGTGCGCACCAATACGCAAACCTCGGCCATCCTGAACTTCGGCATGGGCTACCGCATGTCGCCGAAGAACACCGTCAATATGTCGGTTGGCATCGGCCTGACCAGCGACTCGCCTAACTTCTCGGTGGGCCTGAACCTGCCGCTGGCATTCTGACGAGGCAGCAATGCGAGCCCCGCTCCGCCTGGCGGCATGTGCCGCCGCGCTTGCCCACGTTCTGCCCGCGCATGCCGCGCTGGTGGAAAACCTGACCACCAGCGTGGTGGCCATGTCGCTCGGGAACGCCGTGACGGCAGACCCGCCCGGCATCGACTCGGTGCACTTCAACCCTGCAGGACTGGCGCGCCTGCAGGGCGACAGCATGCAGCACACGGCGTTCGGCGCCTCGATCCGCGCCCGCGCCGGCTTCTCGGCGCCGGCCGGCTTCGATATCGGCGGCTGGAGGGACGATCCGCTCAGCGGCACCCACACCGGGCCGATGCGGCAAGCGATGTATGTGCCGACTTACGGCATGCCGGGCTGGCGCTTGCCCGGGGTGGTGGTGCCGACCTTCGGCTTCGCATGGAATAATCCGGGCTCGCCGTGGACTTTCGCCACCAATTCCTACATGGCGCAGGCGATCAGCCTTGACCGCACCAAGGATCCGGAAGACCCGGGCCGCTTCGACGGGCGCCAGATCCAGTTGCAAAGGCTGGTGTGGGCCTCGCCAGCCGTCGGCTACAAGTATTCGGACACGCTGCGATTCGGCGCCGCCGTGCCGATCGCGCACTCGGCCTTCGTAGTCGATACGCATATGCGCTTCCCCAACCAGTTGCTGGGCATCTTCGGCAAGCTGCAGGAAGGCTGGTGCCCGGAAGAAGGCGGCAACATCATCGACACCTTCGGCTTCGGCCTGTGCGGCGGCGGCAAGGCCGGCATGGTCAACCCGTTCAAGAAAGCTGCGGCGATGCGGCTGGAAATGACTTCGCCGGTCGACCCGACGCTGAACCTGGGCGTGCTGTGGGAACCGCAGCCGTGGTTCGCGCTGGGCGCGGTCTACCAGGGCGGCTCGAAGACCCGCTATACCGGGCATTACACCTTCGAGACCGAGCCGATGCTGCGCAATTTCGTCAAAGGTCTCAATTCCAGCCTGTTCGGCCCCGTGGCAGGCGCCATCCTCGGCCTGCCGCAGTCGATCCCGGAGGTCCAGCACGGCTACATGTCGGCCAGCATCCCCTTCCCTGCGCACGTGCAGGTCGGCGTCAAATTCAAGCCGGTGCGCTACGTGCAGCTGAACGTGGACGCCAGCTACGCGCGCTGGAGCGACTGGAACCAGCTGGTGTTCGAATTCGACCAGAGCATCAAGCTGCTGGAAGTGGCGCGCCTGTACGGCGTTCCGGATTCGACCAAGCTGAAGATCCCGCGCGGCTACAAGAGCGTGCTGAATATGGGCTACGGCCTGCAGTTGTTCCCGTTCGAAGGCGTGGCGCTGCGCCTGGGCTACGAACCGCGCAAGACTTCGGTCCCGGCCAACAAGATCGACCTGATCGCGCCGCTGCCGGATACCAAGCTGTATAGCGTGGGCCTGAACTGGCGTCTCAGCAAGAAGTATGAGCTGAACCTGGCCGCTTCCTACATGACGGGCAAGTTCAATGCGCCGGCCGAATCGTCGGACAACATGAACAGCAGCAAATTCCTCAACATCATTTACAACCCATATGCCGGCCAGGACGTGGCTGGCGATATCAAGGTCCGGTACGCCGGATTCAGTCTTGTTGAACATTTCTAGGAGCGTTTGAGATGAAAAAACTCGCGACAATGATCGCCGCCCTGGCCATCGGGGGCACGGTGCACGCGGCGCCGGTACCGGCCGCGAAACAGGAACTGGTCAACCGCGTGCTGCAGCTCTGGCACCCGGAAACCATCGGGGAGTCGATGCTGCAGGCGCCGGTAGGCGATGCGGTGCAGCAGGCCCGGGCCGTGCTGCAGGGCCGCGTATCACCGGAAAAGCGCGATGCCGCGCTGAAGGAGATCGTGGCCGACGCCCGCCAGTTCATGGACGAGAACAAGCCGCTGGCGCAGGCCAGCGCGCAGAAACTGGTCGGCACCACGGTGGCCCCGATGCTGGCCGAACGCTTCACGGAGGAGGAACTGCGCCAGATCATCACCATTCTCGAATCGCCGGTGAAGAAAAAGTTCGAAGGCATGGTGCCCGAGCTGCAGAAGAAGCTGGGCGAAGGGGTTGCCGCCGATACGCGTGCCGTGATGGATCCAAAGCTGCAGGAACTGCAGCAGCGCATCGGCATGCGCCTTCGTAGTGCGGTGTCGCCCTGACCGGGAGAACAGGCCATGAGCTATTCCTCGGCTCTTCACCTGGTGCGCGGTGTGAAATCGCGCCTTTCCCATTCCGGCGTTGAAGCGGAAGCGCTGTTCGAGCAAGCCGGCCTGAATGAAGGCGACGGCCTGGCCTGCGACGCGCTGACGCTGTCGGACAAACTCAGCCACCTGTGGGAGCTGGTGGTTGAACATTCGGGCGATCCGCTGATCGGCCTGAAGGTCTCTACCCCGCATCGCCTGGGCTGGCTGGGCGTGATGGGGCACATCATGCTGTTGTCGCCGACCGTGCAAAGCACGATCGAGCGCTGTCACGGCCATACGCGCGTCGGTATCCTGCTGCCCGGCCTGCAGCGCGTGGTGCCGCGCCAGCGCTACGACTTCGTCTGGTGCGTGCTGCTGCGCACCCTGCGCTGTGCCTCCGGCCGCGACGACGCCGTGCCGGTGAAGGTGGAATACGCCTTCCCGGAACCGGCCAATTCGGCATTCTTCGAAAATACCTTCGGCTGCCCGGTGTATTTCAACCGGCCTCACAATGTGATGGAGTTTTCCGACGCGGACATGGTGGCGGCGCTGCCCAACGGCGGCATGCCGCTGCCCGGCCCCAAGCCTATCCTGGCCCAACTGGCCGAAGCGCAGCCGCCTGCATTCACAGCCCGTGTGCAAGAGATCCTCGCCTCGCTGCTGCCGAAAGGGCCGCCGCATCGCGACGCCGTGGCCGGCTTGCTGGCCATGAGCGAGCGTACCTTGCAACGGCGCCTGGCCGAGGAAGGCACCAGCTTTTCCAATGTGGTCGACGACACCCGGCGCGCGCTGGCGCGGCAATCGCTTGAAGCTGGCGAACTGTCGCTGAAGATGCTCAGCTTCCAACTGGGCTTTTCCGAACCGAGTGCGTTCTACAGGGCGTGCAAGCGCTGGTTCGGCATGACGCCCTCCGACCTGGCCAATCACGGAGAAAAACATGGCATGGTATAAACCGGAGCATCCTGCGCAACTGTTTGGCCAATTGCTGGTCAAGCACAAGCTGGTCACCGAAGAGCAGCTTCAAAGCGCGATCGAACATCAGCGGCAAACCGGCCAGCGGCTCGGCGAAATTTTCGCCGAGTGGGAGCTGGTCACGCACCAGCATGTGCAGGACATCCTGCGCAAGCAGCGCCGCGTGCGCATGGCGGCGGCGCTGATCGGGGCGATTTTCGCTCCACTGGAGGCGTATGCCGCCGAAACGCTGGCTACCGCCCCCGTCACCATCAGCGCCCCGGCTGCAATCGTGCCCCGCGAGGGTTCGTTTGCGGCTCTGGCGGAAAATGAACTCGACGCCGTGACCGCCCAAGGTCTTGATGAAGACCTGGTGCGCCAGGTTCGCGATCAGTTGAAACGTAACGGCGTGGAAGTGAGCGGAGACCTGGCCAAGCTGGTCAATCCGGTGCTTGGCATGATTGACTCCGATGTCAGCGTGAATAACGTGGTGTACGCGCCGAACCGCGCGGCGACCACTGTCAATCCCGACGGCTCCTTGTCGCTGAACCTTCCGACCACAATCGGAGAAATCAGTTTCAATAACATCCGCGTGCATGGCGCCGCGGGCAGTGGGCCGAGCTTCGGCAGCATCTCGATCAGGGGCATCGACCTGACCGGTACCGTCATCACGATGGCGCTCAAGCGATGAACCCCGCCGTCCGCCCCGTCGCAAAGCGCCTGCATCGCGCGCCTTGGCTGGCCCTGGCTGTCGCCCTGCCCACGATGGCGGCAACAGGCGTAGAGCCTCTGGCACCTGCGGTGTCCGCCCTGTCGGGCAATACTGTCCATGTGGCTGAGGCTCCAAGTCCCGGCCTGCCCGGCAAAGCCTTCACTGCCTGGACGCTGGTCGCAGCTCCCGTCCCGCGCCTGTGCGCGATGGTTCAGGACTACGCCGCCTATTCCTCTTACATGCCCAATACAAAGAGCGCGCTGCCGGTTGGCGAAGGAGACGGCTACGTCCTGGTCGACATGACACTCGACCTGCCACTGGGACAGCAAAAGAAGTACCGCCTGCGACTGGAGCAGCAACAGCAGCCCGACGCCACCCAATGCAAACTCGCATGGCAGCTGGTGCCAACCGGCCTTGCGCCCGCAGACACCATTGCCGACACCGCCGGCTACTGGCTATTCACGCCGATCCCCGGCGAAAGCGGCAAGACGCTGGTTGAATATCATGTCTATGCCGACCCGGGACCGGTGCCAT
Source organism: Pseudoduganella sp. R-43 (assembly GCF_049913255.1). Taxonomy (NCBI): domain Bacteria; kingdom Pseudomonadati; phylum Pseudomonadota; class Betaproteobacteria; order Burkholderiales; family Oxalobacteraceae; genus Pseudoduganella; species Pseudoduganella sp. R-43. Next base: position 2,030,399 of record NZ_CP183988.1, on the reverse strand, counting down.
ACGGCTTCGGCTGGATCGTCGAGATGATGAGCAAGCGCAGCCTCCCGCGCACGCTGGAAGCCCTGCGTGCGCAAGCGGCCAGGTAATGGGCCGCTATTACTCCGCGCAGCGAAACACTCCCTTCATTTTCAAGCGTTGTTCGGCCGTCAGCCGCGCCGCGGTTTCGTTGTAAATATAGTTCTCTTCCTCCCGCATCAGGAGGAAACTGCCGTCCGCCTGCTCGCTCCAGACCAGGTAGCCGCAGTAGGTCTCGGCATTGGTGAAACGGCCCGTGAAGTCCACCGCTGCATAGGTGCCCGGCGCACCGTTTTGCGAGCTGCGATAGATCGTCACTTTCTTCAGGTCACGCTGTTGCACGCTGCCTGCCCGTGCAGCGCTCGCCGCCATGGCATCGCGCCATTCCTCAAACGTCCACTGCTGCCGCAAGCCGGCGCCAAGGCGCGCCCATGCCTCGGCATAGCGCGCCGCATCCTTCTCGGTAAAGTAAGCCTTGCTCAGCGCCTCGACGCGGGTTTTCTGGGAGGCGGTCGGTTGCCACGCTGGCGTTGCACTCACGGCCTTCGGTGGCGCCAGGGACTGCTGAAGCGCCGCGTTCATGCGGCGGAATTCCTCCAGCATGCTGTCACAGGCTTCGCGCTTTGCCTGGCATAGTGCATTCATCCTGATCGATGCCTGGCCGTTTTCCACAACCACCGTGCGCCGGACTGCCGCAGGATGGGCAGGATGCCCGGCCCGGGTGAAGGACCACAACGTATGGCTCGCTTTATCGTCTGCGACAGTCCAGCCGCCCTCCTCCGTGATCGCCACGTCGCTGCGTGCTTTCAGGGTCTCCAATGCTGCTGCGGCGCTGGGGTAGCCAATACTGTCAGGCGTCGCCGCAGCTGCGGACAGGAGTATCAGGAAATCAATCATGCATTGCAATATAGAGCACGGCGCGACAAAAGGTCAATTGTGGTAGCATCCGGCCGTCTGACCATTAAGCTGCGAGCCGCCATGCCATCCGCCCCACGCCTGTCCGATGTCGTCGCCACTGAACTGGAAACCCGTATCCTCGAAGGTTCGCTGAAGCCTGGCGACCGCCTGCCGTCCGAGCGCGAACTGGCAGTGGAGCTGGGCGTGTCGCGTCCCTCCCTGCGCGGCGCCCTGCAATCGCTGGTGGCCAAGGGGCTGCTGATCACGCGCCACGGCGGCGGAACTTTCGTGACCGACTCGATGCAGGCGGCATTCACCGACCCGTGGCAGCAGATGCTGAAAGACCATCCGGATATCCACGGCGACATGCTCGAATTCCGCTATATGCTGGAAGGCCAGGCCGCGCAACTGGCGGCGGAGCGCGGAACGGAAGAGGATTTCGAACGCATCCGCGCATGTCATGAGGCACTGGAGCGAGCGTTGGCGACGCAGGACCTCGAGCAATGCATCAAGACCGACGTGGAATTCCACCAGGCGATTGCAGAGGCCTCGCACAATGTGCTGATCGGGCATTTGAGCTCCAGCCTGCACAAGGTGATGGAAGGACACGTGCAGAGCAACCTGGAATACCTGACGGCTCGCCCGGAACTGTGGGCGCAGCTTCAGGTGCAGCACCGCGCAATCTGGGAAGCGGTACGGGAGCGAAGGATGGATATGGCGGAACACGCTGCCCACCACCATCTGGATTTCGTCAAGCAGACCATGCGCGAGACCCTGAAGAACGAAGAACGCCGCAGTGCGGCAACGCGGCGGCTGTCAGCCGGCGCGTAAGACTTCGGGCCGCCGCGCAAGCAGGTGCGACAGCTTTTGAAGACCCGCCTGCAAGCGCCCGCGATCCTTGATGCTACCCAAAGAGATCCGAAGTGCGTTCACCGATCCGCTGCCGTTTGCAAATGCCTCTGCCGGCGTGACTGCAACGCCCTCGATCTCGGCTGCACGCACAAGCTGCGAGGGGCTCCAATACGCCGGCAACTCGAACCATACATGCAGGCCATCCCCTGCGCCACTGTACCGCCCGGCCAGGAGATCCCGAGCCATCAAGTGGCGCAGGCGCGCCTCCTTGCGCACACCTTCCAGCAATCCGTCTGCCGAACCGGAAAGTATCCACTGAGTGGCCAGTGCCGCCGTCAGAGGAGCGACCATCAGCGCAAATGATCTAAGCGCGACCAGGAAACGTTCGCGTTCGTGCGGGTCGCGTATTAGCACGAAGGCGACACGCAAGCCGGGCGTCAGGCATTTCGACAGGGTTGAGATGTAGTACACCTGCTCCGGTGCAAATGTGGCAATAGGCGGTGGCGGGCTATCGGCAAGGAGCCAGTAGGGATCGTCCTCGACGATGCGCACATTGCAGCGCTTCGCAATGCTGGCGAGCTCCTTGCGCCGACGTTCCGGAATCGTGACGGCGGTCGGGTTCTGTAAAGTCGGGTTGAGGTAGACCAGACCAGGGCTGTGCTGGCGGCACGCCTCCTCAAGCATCTCAGGCACCATCCCGTGCTTGTCCGCTTCCACCGCAACGATGCGCCGGCCGAATTGGGCCGCGGCGGCACGCAAGCCGGGATAACTCATTGGCTCTGCCAGGATAACGTCGCCAGGCTCCGTCAGCGCAAGGATCAATGCGGCGATCGCCGCTTGCGCCCCCGGGCAGACAACTAGCTGTCGTGCATCCGGATGTCCAAACATCGGTTCGAGCCATTTGGCTCCAGCCTTGCGGTCGGAGTTGCTTCCCCCGGCCAAGTGGTAAGTCATCAGCAATTCACTATCTGCCCTCATCAATACTTGCGACAAACCCTGTTTCAACATGTCGTCAAAGTCCACGCCATCCGGCGGTGGCGGGGTATTCATGCTCAGGTCGAGGATGGAGTCCAACTCGACTTTCGGCGCCGCGACATAGGTGCCTCGAGCGCCGCGGCCCTCCAACAAGTGGCGGCGCCTGGCTTCGTCGTATGCGCGCGTGATCGTCGTCAGGTCGACGTCCAGCTGTGCTGCCAATTGGCGCTGCGGAGGCAGGCGGTCTCCCGGTTTCAGCGAACCGCCTTCTACCGCCGCCTGCAACGCATCCGCGATCTGTAAAAAACGCGGCCCGCCATGCACAGCCAAGCGCGGCATCCAGATCGGCGAATTTTCATCTTGCATGGATTTCAACTGGGACATTTTGTCTCAATGTATGGAAATTGCTTTTGGGTAAAATGCCTCAGGTCGTGCAGCAATCGCTGGCGCTCTCTCCTCCCTGATCAGCATTCGGCAAATACGCAAAAAGATGGAATGGATTCCAGTTGTCTTAGTTACGTTCAAGGTTCTCGTGTTCGGCACGGGCATGTTCTTCGCCATCAAATGGCATCACGATAAAGAGAAGGAGGAGAAAGAGAAGGAGAAATAGAGAAATCGGCGCGCCGTAGGCGCCCGCAGCCCCGAAGCACGCCTGTGCCGACCGATCTCGGCAGCGAGCTACTAAGTTGGAATTCTACCGAATACCCGCTCTTGGCCCGTCACGGCGCCATCGCAGGGCTAACTGGGTTCACGATTCGAACAACCTGCACTGGCTGATCTTCAAAAATTCGCGGTACCGACCATACGGACTCACGAATTTCCCATGTGACTCCCGTGTTCCGCAACAGCTCAAGAATCTGGTCTTTAATATCAACGAATTGAAGTGGATGGCCTGCCATGCCGCTTTTGATGCGATTCGTTGATAACTCGATCCATTGAACATCGCGGAAGGGATATGGCCCATTTGGCCCTTCAAGGTAGCCATCTACAGGTATCGTCAGAAGTTGCCCCCAATCCCCCTCTTCGGTTGAGAGGCCGGATGTCGATGCAACGCGAATCCAGCAACGAAGCTGTGCAACCAGCCCGCATATCGGGGCCAAGTAAGATACGGCGTCGCTCAAAACTGTTCCTTTTCGTTTACCTCACCTGACAGACACCCTCAGGTGAGGTCTTGATTAAATCTTCCTATTTGGCGCGCGCTTTGCCGAAAGCGTCGCCAGCTTTCCACTCCGGCATCTTCGGCGCATCGGCCACGATACGCCCCAGGTTCAGGGTGAACTGCGCCATCTGCGTCATGCCAGCCATCGACCAGTTAGGATCATATTCGTCGCTGACCTGATGATAGCTCTTGCGGTACGCTGCACGCATCTGCTCCGCCTTCTCCTTGTCGCCCAGGTAATCGCTGCCCGAGGTGATGGAGAATGCCGGCACACCCGCCTTGGCAAAGCTGAAGTGGTCGGAACGGAAGTAACCGCCCGCCAGGTCCGGCTTCTCTTTCGCGATCACCATTTTCATGCCCTTGGCGGCGGCTTCCGCCATCTTGCCCAAGTCAGTGCGCTCACTCCCAGCGGTGCCAATATCGCGCGTGGTGCCGATCCAGTTCAGGGAATCGAGGTTCAGGTTTGCAGCCGTTTTCGCCAACGGCCACAGTGGCGATTCAGCATACGCTGCGCTACCGAGCAAGCCCTGCTCTTCCGCCGCCACCCACAGGAACATCTGGCTACGCTTGGCAGGCGACTTCACCGCCTCCTGCGCCATCGCCAGCAAGGCCGCACTGCCGGAGGCATTGTCGACTGCACCGTTGTAGATGGTGTCACCGCTCGTGCCCTGCTTGCCCAGGTGGTCCCAATGAGCCGAGTAGATCACCACTTCATCCTTCAGTTTCGGATCGGTGCCCGGCACCACGCCCGCCACGTTGAACTGTTCGACATTGCGCACTTCAGCCTTCATGTCGCCCACCAGCCTGGCTTTCAGCGCCACCGGCTGGAAGTCCTTGCGTTCAGCGGCCGCACGCAACTGGTCCAGGTCCAGGCCTGCAGCCTTGAACAACGCCAGCGCAGTATCGTTGGTTATCCAGCCTTGCAACTCGGTGCCCGGCGTGCCTTGCGCAAGCTGGAAACGTTCCACGCCGTCCCAGCTGTTTTTCACCACGCTGTAGCCATACGAAGCCGAAGCATCGGTGTGGATCAGCAGCGCGCCGATCGCGCCCTTGCGCTTGGCTTCTTCGAATTTATAGGTCCAGCGGCCGTAGTAAGTCAGGGCCTTGCCGCCGAAGCGGTTCGGCGCTTCGGCCGTTGGCATCGGGTCGTTGACCATCATGACGATGACCTTGCCCTTCACGTCCTGGCCCTTGTAGTCGTCCCAGCCCTCCTCCGAAGCGGTGATGCCGTAGCCGACGAATACCAGGTCGGCATTGAAGCTGTGCGCAGCCTTCGCATCGCCCGGAGCATAGACCCAATCCTTGCCGAAGCTGGCCGGCAGCGCCACGCCATTCACTTCCAGTCGCAGGTTGGAAGCCGCCGCATCGGTCTTGACGCCGGCGATCTTCACCAGTTGGCGGTATGTGATGCCATCGACCGGCTTCAGGCCCACGGCCAGGGCCTGGTTTTCCAGGTAAGCGACGGTCAGGTCGCCGCCGCGCTGGCCGGTGCCGCGGCCTTCCAGCAGGTCGCTGGAAAGGAACGCCAGATGGGCGCGCAGCGGCGCCTCTTGCACAATCGGCTGCATTGCCTTGCCGCCTTTGACGCCTGCTGCGTGGGCCGGTGCCAGCGCCAGCGCAATGCTGGCCGCGAGGGTGGACGCTACGAAGGTGATGGATTTAGTCATGTCTTTGTCTTGTGGATTGTCCATTGGGCGCGGCTGATGGCCGCGCGGGCATTCTAGCGGATTTGCCGCAATAGAAACCTGGCGCGGAATCGATCCGCATCGGCAACGGCCGAAATGCGCTTATCTTTTTGAAGCCTGGGGTGGTCTTCTGAAAGGCGTGTGGCTGCGACATTAGCCGACAAGCAGACGGTGGCAGGTGATGCGGACAGGTCGTCCAGGACTGTGCTCGCCCCGCACCACGAACCTGCCCAATGAATGAGCAAATGCCGCGCGATTCTCGGGCTATTCCCGAGAAAAGTGCCCGATGCGCGCCGCGGTGCCACCAAAGCAGCGATTTTCTTTCAAAAGTCGCTGCTTCAATTGGTACCCAAACCGTTCTGGACATCCGAAAAGGGCAACGGCGACATCTGGGCAGGGCAAATTAAGTCATCAGATTTGGATAGTTTTCTTTCAAGGTTGCAACATCTGGATAAACATTTTCCGGAAGATTTTCCTTAATGAAACTGATCGCTTGAACATATAACGCATCCGGTCGTAACAAATGAGCAAACATCGTATTAAGTTCAATCGAATAAAGAGTACCTAAACCGTCTTCATGCCGAATGACAACATAGTCTTCGACCCGAAGGCCATCTATTGTTAATTCTCTTATAATTTCCTCGTTTGTAAAAACTTTCTCAGTCATTGTTTATTCCTTTTAAATTTCTGTGGATCCATGCCCAATCGGATTAGTCTTTTATCTTTGAAATTCTCCGATAGAACATCTTCGCCCGTCGTTGTAAAAAGGGTTACATTTTCTTTTTCCGGGCCCCAGACTATTCGTGACTTAAGAGGTGGCGTCGTTGGGTCTACGGCTAACTTTCGCCGCCAAAGCTCATTCATATTGTTAATATCTGCAAACGAAGGAAGCTTCTCAGTTTCACCCAACGGATGTACGTGCCCAAATACTTGCGTGTCGTCAAACACTGGGAACCTCACCTTATCCGGAAGACCTGAGTAAAGTTTCCAGACTCTATCTCCGTCGACTGTCTCTCGAGTCAAGACAAACTCCATACCTTCATGTTTAACGTTTAGCGACCACAAGTCTTTGGTAGTAATGGTACGCTGATCCAGCGTAAACCCGTAATGCCCCGGCAGTTCACCTGATTCCAACAATTTCGCGGTGGTCGTTACAGGTCGACTTGCTCGCCAGTCCTTCATTGCAACCTGCTCTATTGGTGCCCCAACACCAGAACTACGCATTTCAGCGAACGCAATGGTAGGATTGCTCGTCGATGCCAACAATCCGTCCGCGCCGATTCTCTCCAACTGTACCGTCTCTAGCACCGACCGAACGCTGGTTGGTTTGGTAAATCCGATTTTCCAATCGGGCAGCCCTGCTGCTCGTAGTTCTGAAGCACCTTGCCTGACGACAGACGGCAGTATAGGCGCAAGGCCGAACCCTGCGGATAGCGCCAGCTCAGTCTTATTTATGCCGAAGTGACCAATTGTCTTGCCTGAGGCGAAATAGGCGACGTTTTCGAGAGCCTGGGATGTCAGATCACCGACAACGCCTGCAGAAACACCCGCTGCGCCAGTGACGCCGATAGCGCCCCAAGCACTTGCGCCGACGAACTGAGCACCAAAGGTTCGCGCAGCTCCAAATGCCCAGCCACCTGTCATCAGACCGGCTACGCCACCGACCGTCGTCAGAGAGAAAGCGCCAACAGCATCACGTATGCCATTTGCGCGCTGTTGCATCTCGGTGAAGCGGGGATCGCCAGGATTGAGCTCGAGCCCCAAGGAAGCATACTCCCCTGCCCCCACGTTCCAACGCTCGAATCGATATTTCAGTAGCTCAAGGCGCTGCTGCGGATCTGTTGTGTTATCAAGAACGTCTTGGATCGTAGCCTTTGCACCTTCAGTTCGACCATAGAATTGGTATTTCCCTCCCGTGTCAGAAGCGTTTGTAAACAGGTTACCGGCTCCATCGAATGCTGCGTAGGTGGCCGCATTCGAGCCCCCCCACAAGCCTCTCTTCGCCCTGCAATTTGAAGTCAGAAGTCGTTACTTGCCCGATAGGAACCGTGCCAGTACCATCAAATTTGACCAACTCACCATTAGCGAACCGTTGCTCCGGAACTCCCTGTAGCGACACCGCGTTTTGCTCGATAACCGTTAGGCCAGCATTTTGTTCGAATGAGGCCGCCGCGAGCTTTTGCTCGATGATCTGATCCAGTCGAGCCTGATGCCTTTCATCATCTCGCTGCTGTTGTTTGGCGTAAGAACTCATGAACCGCTTGAGCGCCTCTGACTCAGCATTTCCGTCGCCAGAAATTGCCGCTGCGGACGCGCCATTGATACCGTCGGGTGTGGTGTCAACGCCGAACATGCCTCGTTGCTTACGTGCCGCAACATCTTCTGCAAATGTTTTACCCAGCACCGGTTCTTGCCCTTTTTTTGGCGCAGAGCCAAAGAGGTTCTCAAAAATCTCGCCAGGATTGTTAGCGGCATCTTCCTTAATCTGGTCACCAGCACCCTCCACCAGCCCGTCGATGAAATTACCGCCACGACGTTCAGACAAATAGCCACCGAGCACTCCGTGTGCAGCATAGTCGCCGAACGAACCCTTGCCGCCGAAAACGCCAACGTTGTTCTTGATCAGTGCATTGCCAAGCGATGCCAAGGTGCTCACGCCAACAGCCTTCCAATCCACGTGATCGTTCTTGATCACCTGGTAGGAAATATTCTGCGCGGCCGAATTAACCGCGAGCTGGGCGTATTTTCCCCAGGACCCACCCAAGACCGTTCCGGATTCGCCGATGTATTCGCCAAGCGCTCTTCCGACAACGTTCCCAGCATTCTTCGCGATGTACGATGCAGCCACGGCCTTCCAGCTAAAGTGCTCGCTGGTCAATGCGGTCGTCAACGTCGAAGTTGCGAATATGCCGACCTGGGTGCCGATCGCCGTGGCCATGCTGCTGGATACGCCCATGGCTGTTGCGCCTTGCGTAACGGCGCCGCCAACCATGCCCGACACATAACTGCCAACGCCCGCTGTCACAAGAGCCATGGCGCCCGCCTTGGCCACGGCCTTGTAGTTCATGTATTCATGGTCGCCATTGCCCATCGGGTCATACAACGACCGCGTGAAGTCGTGCAGGTTGCCGGAGAACGGGTTGAGCGTGCGCTTCACGGCGCGTTTGAAATCGAAGTTTCCGTTCAGTATATTGGTCGCATGCTGTTCAGCCAGCACGGACGACATCGCTGCCAAGGCGATGCCGACGCCGCTGCCGCCTGTAATCACACACACCACCACAAATACGATGATGGAAATAATCTTGGCGATGAAGCCGAACTTCGACTTGGGCGGGGGCGGCGAAGGCAGGTTCGGTAAGGTGCTGCCGACCAGCTTGCCGTTGTTATAGGCCTGCTCCAGCGAAACGCCATTCATGTAAGCCGGCGCAATCAGCGCCTGCCCGCCGTGCAGCGCCTGGCCCGGTTCGAGCTTGTTGGCCTCTGCCAGCTTGTACCACAGCGAAGCATCGCCGTAGATGCGCTGGGCGATCGTCTGCAAGGTGTCGCCGTCGTTGGCTACCACCACATTGCCGCCGTTGCCCGGCGTGCTGCCGCCAGCCACAGGATCGTCGATCAACGGGTTCTGGCTGGCGTTGAGGTTGTAAGCACGCCAGAAGTTGTTCTTCTGCTCGTCCGACATGTCGCCGAAGCTGCCGGAATTGGTGCTGTAACGCATCTGCAACTGGCCGTTGGCGATGACCTGGTATTGCTCCTGAAGCGGCGAGTTCTTGTCGACTTCCGTCGCCTTCAGGATGTTGCCTTGGGCGTCAAACACGAAGAACTTCGACTTCGGTCCGGACTTCGGCCATTCGCCGCTGGTCGGCTCCTCGAAGTTCACAGCAATCATCCTGCCGTCGGCGTTGTACACCATGACGCTCCTGGCACTGGCGCCAGTACGGCCGGCAAGCTTGCCGCTTTCGCCGCGCATATAGCCTTCCGACCACAGCAAGACGGAACCGGTTGCACCTGCGCCGTAAGTGCTGGTGTAGAACTGGCTCATGTCATCGCCAACGGTCGAGTAGGAGGTGCTCTTCAAGACGTTGCCTGCAGCGTCGAACTTGTCGTTGGTCTGGCGGGACTTGACGCTGCCGTCGTCGTTGTAGCTTTCCGTCACCAGGTTGCGGCCGGCGACATCGTACGACATGGCATGCCGTTCGTAGCCAGTCTTTGCCTTGCTCCTCACCAGTCGCGCCAGGAAGGACAACTGATCGCCATATTCGGCCTGCTGCTCTGCATAGTCGGCCAACGCCTGCTGGTAGGCGGTGTAGTCGATGTTGTACTGCGTGAGCAGCGCCAGGTATCGGTCCTTGTCCGCCTGTGGTGCATTTGGACCCGGATCGACCGGCTTCGTCGGTTCGACCGGTGCTACCGGTGCGGCGTCAGCCTGGACGTCAGGCAGATCCTCGACCTTGGTCCATTCTTCCACCACACGGCCTGCGGAATCGTAGCGGGTGTTGTACTGCTGCCCACCGATCACGCTGGCAACCAGTCGGTTCATCGCATCGTAGGTGAACGTCTGCGTTACGCTGCCGCCCTGGATCTTCCTGCCCAGGTTGCCGTCAATGTCATAGACATAATCGGTCGTCGACTCGTCGACCGCGCCGGAGGCATTTGTAGCGTCAGCGCGCACTACACGGTTCAACGCATCGTAGAAGAAGTAGCCATCCTGGTTACGACCCGCGCCGGCACTGCTGGACCAGGAATTGAAGCGGCTGCGGTTGCCGAAGCCGCTTCAACTCCATGCGGATGAACTGCGCACCAGTACCGAGATCGGCCGCGTCCACGCTGACCAGGCGGTGTTCGGCGTCGTAGCCCAGCACATTGCGCTGGAAGGTCTGGCCGTTTTGCTCCTGGACTTCGGAGGTGCGGTTGCCTACGGCGTCGTATGTCACCGCCCTGCACTTTCGGGCCAGCTTGCCGCCTGCACCGCAAAAACGGAATCGCTTTGACGATATACTCGCGCCTTTTTTCGTCCCCGTGTATCACTTATGCTGGATGCTGCATTTCCTTTGCCGGTTCGTGGCGCACCTGTTGTGGACGAGGCCCGTGCGGCGTCATTGTCCACGCGCCGCCTGTAAAAAGCCGCGCCACCATCACCTCCGCAAGCCAGCCTGGGCAATCGCAGAAATCATCCGCTTAAAGGCGCTCACCGATTTAAGCTGTCAAAAGCTGGCCAACACCTTCAACCGCCTGCACGGCTGCCAGCGCGGTGTCACGGTGAGCAAAAGCTGGGTGGCTCTGACGATCAAACAACACCACTACCGCATCGCCGATATGCGGGAACGATGGAAGCGGCAGCAGCCCGCACCGCTGGCCCGCAACAGGATTTGGGGTCTCGACCTAACCGGCAAAGCCGATACCGCCGGAAAGATCTACGCCATCCTTGGCGTCATTGATCATGGCAGCCGCTAAGCCCTGTGCCTGCAACCCTTGCCTGACAAGCGCGCAGTCACCATCCTGCGCCACCTCTTGCGCGCGATTAGTCAATATGGAATGCCGCGGGCGATCAGGACCGATAATGAAGCCTTCTTCCATTCGCTCCTGTTCCGGACAACGTTGAAATTTCTTGGCGTTCGACAGCAATTCAGCCAGCCAGGCATGCCATGGCAGAACGGCCGCATTGAAAGGCTGTTCGGCACATTGAAAGAAAAGCTCGATCAACTGACGGTCGAAGACTTGCCCGCAGGGGGGCACTGCGGCTGTCCATGCATGAATTCGGATTCTGGTACAACCTGGTCAGGCCGCACCAGCATCTAAACGGCAGGACGCCAATGGAAGCCTGGCGCGGAATCGACCCGCATCGGCAAAGGCCCAAGTGCGCTTATCTTTTCGAAGCCTGGGACGGTCTTCTGAAAGGTGTGTGGCTGCGGCATTAGCCGGCAAGAAGACTGTGGCAGGTGATACGGACAGGTCGTCCAGGACTTTGCTCCCCCACACCACGAAGCTGCCTAATGATTAAGCAAATGTCGCGTGATTCTCGAACTATTCGCAAGAGAATGCCCGGTGCACACCGTTGCGGGGCCACTAAAGCAGCAATTTTCTTTCAAAAATCGCTGCTTCAATTGATACCCAAACCTTTCTGGACATCTGGACGGGGCAAAAGGCCGAAACGCGCTTATCTTTTTGAAGCTTGGGGTGGTCTTCTGAAAGGTGTGTGGCTGCGGCATTAGCTGGCAAGAAGGCGGTAGCAGGTGATGTGGACAGGTCGTCCAGGACCTTGCTCGCCCTTTGCTACGAACCTGCCTAATGTCTGTGCAAATGTCGCACGACTCTCGAACCATTCTCGAGAAAATCTCCAGTGCGCACCGTCCGGGCGCCACCAAAGCAGCAATCTTCTTTCAAAAATCGCTGCTTCAATCGATCCCCAAACCTTTCTGGACATCTGGACGGGGCAACGGGGCAAGTTGCAAACTAAGCAGCCATATACCATCCGATCACACAGCCAATTCAGCAGCTACCGCTGCTAACAAAGCAGTAAGCCTCCTCGGCGGTGGAGTATCAACGTAACTCGCTGCGATCTCGAATGGATCAATCATCATGGCCTGATCCTTGGCTTTAGCAAATTTCCCGACCACATAGCGACTAAAGTATCGAGATCCCGGGATGTCATTTACAAACCAACAGCCCCCGAATTCCTGTACAAAATATTCACCAACCCAATAGCCCATACGGGTTAGCAGCCAGGCACGATCCCCCTCGTCAGCCACGAGCATGTCCTGCAATGCCTGCTCTACATAAGGCGCGAACTGGGCAGCATGATTCAGCACTTCGTGCGCTGGCTGTATTCCCAGCTTCCCTACGAAGTCCACGAGGACGGGCATAAGCTCGCCATAAAACTCGTTAAATCCGGCCTTCCGCTTTTCAAGCGTGGCCATGTCTTGCGCTGTCATTCCTATTAACCTTTAATGATGAATTACCTGAATGATGCCATTATTCGTGAGTTGCTGACTCAATTCTGCAGAAGGCGGCGCCCCCAAGAACACCCAGCGAGGATCGTATCCAGGGACATTCCCCCTCAACCAGACATCCTTGAGGATCTGTTGTTGAATCTGTTCACTAAGCGGAACAAATTGTTGGGTGGGGAGTCCATTTACCGTCCGCCAAGACTGATACGCCTTAACCTCATTGGCGACAACTCCACCATTAGGCTGCGGCACAGGAGCATCGACGAATCGACCACCAGTTCCAGTAATTGGCTTCCCATTGATGGGCACCGCAGGTACCGGATAGTGCATCTGGCCCGGCGAGCCACTCAACTCCTGCACATAGCGTTCAGCGGCCTGCCAACTCTCAGGGCCACGCATATTACGGATCTGATTCAGCGTATTGGTCGTCGGTGTATAAGTCAACAATAGTGGCTTCTGGGCTACCGACGGGACTGCTGACGCCGCATTCCGGACTTGATTCACCGTATTTGCTGCGGGCGTATACGTCAACAACAGCGGTTGCGTAGTTGAAGATGGTACCACAACCGGTGCTGCCTCATATGTGGTCTTTGCTGCTCGCCAGGATGCCGCAAATTGTTGAGTCCCTTGATTGGCCAGGCTCGCCGTGGCTGCAGAAGGCGACAAGGTAAGCAGTCCAGCGCCAAGTTCTGAAACTTGTGGAGATGCACCGGTTGCATACTCAACTCCTTGCCCAATAAGGGTGCGCGAAGCCTCGCCAGTAAGCGCTGTCTTGAATCCGGCTGTTGCCTGGTCTACGCTTGCGGCGAATCCTACCCAGCCTGCAGCCGACAGCAATAGGCTACCGCCACCAGTGATCGGTGCCCCGGCGCCACCCAAAGCAATTGCGGCACCGCTCGCGGCCCCACCTGCGAGACCTCCAACTCCCTGAACAACGCCGAGCAGACGTGTTCCGATATTCCAATCCGACCCCGTATCAACTGGCGACTGAGCAGGGATCGTATATTCGTATTGATGACCACCGCTGTCGCTCAGGGCGAAGTCCCAAGAATTCGAAGTCGTCTTACCGAGGAAGCCAGTGTCAGACACTTCATACAACCCAAGCCTTACAGCATTGGCTACTGTCGGCGAAAGATCTTGATTATTCTTAGCAGCATCCCCAACGACCAACGCGTTATATCTTTCGGCCACGTCCATTCGATTCCTCACGACTGGATTAACTTTGGCATCCTCGCCATCAACTGATCCCGAAGGCAAACTTAGACGATCTCGTCCCGTCACCCCTGGAATGTCATCGCCAGGACCAGCCGCCGCAGGGCCATCAACGATATAGCGAGCATCCTGCATTGCAGGGTCGTCATAAACCTTGGCGTACTGCGTGTCGCTCCACATACCGCCGGCCGAATACGAAACGGCAGCCGCGCTGTTCGTTGGAATTCCACCTAAATTGAAACCGCCGCCGTCGCTGAGCCCCATGCCATGCTCGCTACGGCCACCAATGGTGATGCTCGATTCAGGTGTGGGTTGCATCTGGTCTGCCAGGCTGGAACCGAGTGCATTGCCGAATGCATTTGGCCTAGCCCGACGCGGCGATAGTCATGACTGCCTGGCATAGGATCAAGTCTCGCGATTCCCAGTGCGAATGCCCCAGAGTATCTCTTCGATTGACTTTACTGTTAGTCGACCTTCGTGGAATTCGGCCGCAGCAAAGTAATTAATCGCATTCTTTGTTAGCACCTCTAGCCGTTCAATTGTCTGCGTGTCGCGATTCCAACATGACTTTAGAGTCTCAAACTTTGCCGCACAGCTTGCGCGGTTCTGTTCGTGACTGAACATAGACGTTCCTTCCGGTTGGTCAGCGGTAAAACTCATATATGTCAATTCCCCGGCGTAGTCCGTAAGGGCCTTTTTGAGCTTTGTTTCCGACATATTTATTTCTTCCTATAAATGGTACTTGCGGGCTGGTTCGGCGAAATATTGGTCCAGGAACTTGCACCGTTTTTCAACGTAACACTAACCTGGGGCGTTGACGCAGATTTAACTCCAAGTGTGGCGTCCAAAACATGAATATCTTGAACTCCAAAGCGCATTAGGAGATCAGGACGCTTATACGTCGATGGATCAGAGTACCGATAAAAGTGCCTGTCGAGCGAAACGACACTAAATGGACCATCTGGGACACCATAAAAAGCAAGCACCTTCTCCATTGCAGTCTTTGCGAATCGATCTGTTGCTCCGCCTTTCGCGATTTGTTCAGCGGTATAGCGATCCTTGAAATAGCTATACGGCACGAACAACTCGCCCCGTTCCAACTGTTGCGATGCAATTGTGTGTCCCATGTCAACTGCCGACTGGTACTCTTTCTGCAGCATTGCCCTGAAGGCTTCAGGCGTATGCCCGCTATTCCCGATGAACTTGATCGAAAGATCGCTATTGAGTGCAATCGCCCCCATCTTTTCTAGTGCTACGAGCCGGCTGTACTCGATATGATTTTCAAGTACCGAGGCACTAAAATCTGGCACCTCTATTCGCCTGCTCGAACCGTCGAGCGCAGGCAAATAACGTTTTCCAAGGTCAGGGGCATTGTAACCATCGCTGGATAATTCTTGTCGGACTTTCTCAATAAACTCACCACGCTGTAAATGTCGTGTCCATTCACCAACTAAGGCAATGTCATTCTTGGCCTGAGCATAGTCACCAAGTTGATCAATGTCCGAAAGCGCCTCTGCGAGACTGTGTGCCCGCCCATTTATCGCCAACTCAAATTGAGCCGACAATGGGCCTCGATTCATTGGTCGTGGCGCTGAACGCCCCCCACCACCGGGAATGAACTTCTCGTCATCTTCTACGTCAGAATCCAATGACGCTCTCAGATCGCCGCCTGAGCGAAGCGCATCTAAATACTGACCCAGTTTAATTGGCGTTAACGGCGCCGGCGCCTGTTCTTGTTGCTTAGTCCACCGATATAAATCCGCTTCAGCGTCTTCGCGTCCCGAACGCATCTGATCCTCGGCTATCTGAGCACGTCGCGCGCTGCCGTTCATTGTTTCAACCAGACTTGACCCGACTGCATTGCCGAATTTACCGTTCAGCTCTTACCTGAATCTTCCAATCCTTTTAGCAAAGCCCTCATAAAAGCGCGCCGATCAGCTACCGAACTTGCGAATACCAATTCCACTCGATCAAACAATTGAGCAAAATCCTCTGCTGAATTATCGAGACGCGATCGGAGCAATTCTTTCAGCCGAGCTTGTACAGTTGGCAAGTAGGAACGGAATTCCGAAATTAGCAGCACATCAACAGCCTTTGATACGTCGTCTGGATTGTTGGCATCCAAATCGTTCAGGACTTCACAGTCCTCATCACTTGCGTAGTTAGCATCAAAAACTTTAAGTAAACTGAGTAAGTCAAAGATTTCATTGTTCGACTTCATTTATTGCCCCCATATTGGAAATGCGGTATTGACGTTCCCTTGACGGAACCACACCTGTGCAGAATATGACTGCCCATACGCCAGTGATGTTTTCTTGTAACCCTCACCAATCAAATAATTGAAATTGATTGGGCGTTCAGCCAGCGCTACGTCGCCTGTCAACCGGTAAATATTCTGCGCACGATCAATCGCATTTAGTTGATCTCTATTGCTTAGGAAACGCGTAGCCGAAGACGGAATCTTAGGCGTTCCATTCGCATACTTCTCGACTATACCGGTAGTCGGATTGGTGCCGTATTGTGCTCGCTCTAACTGAGATTGCAATGTGGTCTGCGCACCATGCTTTTCTAAGAAATGAGCACCTGGAGTCGATGATTCGATTTCTTGAAGACGACGATATGCATTACCTTCTGCAAGCTCCTCCAATCGAATTGCCCGTTGCTCGGCTGTCATGTAAGCGTATTTCGCTCGCAAAGCCTCGCCCGGACTGATTGTATTTGCCCCTTTAACTTCGGCCCAATTAATAACGGAAGAGTTGTGAACCCACACCCCCATTGTGCCAACGAAGTAGGTGTGCACATCAGCGACTTCAAAATTGTAAGCTGTCGCACGCTCGTCGTCGACCTCAACAGACACCACTTCGGCGCAGCCGCCATTAAGCAACACGACCTTCTCGTCAGGCAGGAGATCCTTTGCTGCGCGCCAACGCTCGTTCTGCACAAAGAATGGGTGCTCATTGGTGGCAGAAATACGCTCCAATTCGCCCATGGAGTTGCGTAAAGTTACGTTTACTATAATTTTGTCATCAATAGTAAAGAGTTGCTTCACGGTCCACCAGCCCGTTTCACCCGTAAATTCATTACGCGCTGCCACTTTGTCGCCAACTGCGACGTCTTCAATAACTTTCGTCCCCTCTTTCGTGTGAACCAACGTACCTGCAACGAAGCATTCACCGTAGAACTTCGGCGGGAGCGAACTATTCGTCCCGCCAATTTCGGAGCTAATGTTCGAAGGCGTATGGACACCACTAGTAAATTCCGACGATATCAATGAACCGCTACCGCCGATTCTTTCTAACTGTACAGTCTCTAGCACCGACCGAACGCTGGTTGGTTTGGTAAATCCGATTTTCCAATCGGGCAGCCCTGCTGCTCGTAGCTCTGAAGCACCTTGCCTGACGACAGACGGCAGTATAGGCGCAAGGCCGAACCCTGCGGATAGCGCCAGCTCAGTCTTATTTATGCCGAAGTGACCAATTGTCTTGCCTGAGGCGAAATAGGCGACGTTTTCGAGAGCCTGGGATGTCAGATCACCGACAACGCCTGCAGAAACACCTGCGGCACCAGTGACGCCAATCGCTCCCCATGCACTCGTAGCCAAAGGTGCGCCCAAGGTGCGTACTGCGCTAAAGGCCAATCCACCAGTCATCAGCCCCGCGACGCCGCCGACCGTCGTCAGAGAGAAGGCGCCAACAGCATCACGCATGCCATTTGCGCGCTGTTGCATCTCGGTGAAGCGGGGATCGCCAGGATTGAGCTCGAGCCCCAAGGAAGCATACTCCCCTGCCCCCACGTTCCAACGCTCGAATCGATATTTCAGTAGCTCAAGGCGCTGCTGCGGATCTGTTGTGTTATCAAGAACGTCTTGGATCGTAGCCTTTGCACCTTCAGTTCGACCATAGAATTGGTATTTCCCTCCCGTGTCAGAAGCGTTTGTAAACAGGTTACCGGCTCCATCGAATGCTGCGTAGGTGGCCGCATTCGAGCCCCCCACAAGCCTCTCTTCGCCCTGCAATTTGAAGTCAGAAGTCGTTACTTGCCCGATAGGAACCGTGCCAGTACCATCAAATTTGACCAACTCACCATTAGCGAACCGTTGCTCCGGAACTCTCTGTGGCGACACCGCGTTTTGCTCAATAACCGTTAGCCCAGCATTTTGTTCGAATGAGGCCGCCGCGAGCTTTTGCTCGATGATCTGATCCAGTCGAGCCTGATGCCTTTCATCATCTCGCTGCTGTTGTTTGGCGTAAGAACTCATGAACCGCTTGAGCGCCTCTGACTCAGCATTTCCGTCGCCAGAAATTGCCGCTGCGGATGCGCCATTGATAGCGTCGGGTGTGGGGTCAACGCCGAACATGCCTCGTTGCTTACGAGCCGCAACATCTTCTGCAAATGTTTTACCCAGCACCGGATCTTGCCCTTTTTTTGGCGCAGTGCCGAAGAGCCCCCCAAATATCTTGCCAGGATTGTTAGCGGCATCTTCCTTAATCTGCTCACCAGCACCCTCCACCAGCCCGTCGATGAAGTTACCGCCACGACGTTCTGACAAATAGCCACCGAGCACTCCGTGTGCAGCATAGTCGCCGAACGAACCCTTGCCGCCGAAAACGCCAACGTTGTTCTTGATCAGTGCATTGCCAAGCGACGCCAAGGTGCTCACGCCAACGGCCTTCCAATCCACGTGATCGTTCTTGATCACCTGGTAGGAAATATTCTGCGCGGCCGAATTAACCGCGAGCTGGGCGTATTTTCCCCAGGACCCACCCAAGACCGTTCCGGATTCGCCGATGTATTCGCCAAGCGCTCTTCCGACAACGTTCCCAGCATTCTTCGCGATGTATGATGCAGCCACGGCCTTCCAGCTAAAGTGCTCGCTGGTCAATGCGGTAGTCAACGTCGAAGTGGCGAATATGCCGACCTGGGTGCCGATCGCCGTGGCCATGCTGCTGGATACGCCCATGGCTGTTGCGCCTTGCGTAACGGCGCCGCCAACCATGCCCGTCACATAACTGCCAACGCCCGCTGTCACAAGAGCCATGGCGCCCGCCTTGGCCACGGCCTTGTAGTTCATGTATTCATGGTCGCCATTGCCCATCGGGTCGTACAACGACCGCGTGAAGTCGTGCAGGTTGCCGGAGAACGGGTTGAGCGTGCGCTTCACGGCGCGTTTGAAATCGAAGTTTCCGTTCAGTATATTGGTCGCATGCTGTTCAGCCAGCACGGACGACATCGCTGCCAAGGCGATGCCGACGCCGCTGCCGCCTGTAATCACACACACCACCACAAATACGATGATGGAAATAATCTTGGCGATGAAGCCGAACTTCGACTTGGGCGGGGGCGGCGAAGGCAGGTTCGGTAAGGTGCTGCCGACCAGCTTGCCGTTGTTATAGGCCTGCTCCAGCGAAACGCCATTCATGTAAGCCGGCGCAATCAGCGCCTGGCCGCCGTGCAGCGCCTGGCCCGGTTCGAGCTTGTTGGCCTCTGCCAGCTTGTACCACAGCGAAGCATCGCCGTAGATGCGCTGGGCGATCGTCTGCAAGGTGTCGCCGTCGTTGGCTACCACCACATTGCCGCCGTTGCCCGGCGTGCTGCCGCCAGCCACAGGATCGTCGATCAACGGGTTCTGGCTGGCGTTGAGGTTGTAAGCACGCCAGAAGTTGTTCTTCTGCTCGTCCGACATGTCGCCGAAGCTGCCGGAGTTGGTGCTGTAACGCATCTGCAACTGGCCGTTGGCAATGACCTGGTATTGCTCCTGAATCGGCGCGTTCTTGTCGACTTCGGTCGACTTCAGGATGTTGCCCTGGGCGTCGAACACGAAGAACTTCGACTTCGGTCCGGACTTCGGCCATTCGCCGCTGGCTGGTTCTTCGAAGTTCACAGCAATCATCCTGCCGTCGGCGTTGTACACCATGACGCTCCTGGCACTGGCGCCAGTACGGCCGGCAAGTTTGCCGCTTTCGCCGCGCATATAGCCTTCCGACCACAGCAAGACGGAACCGGTTGCACCCGCGCCGTAAGTGCTGGTGTAGAACTGGCTCATGTCATCGCCAACGGTCGAGAAGGAGGTGCTCTTCAAGACGTTGCCTGCAGCGTCGAACTTGTCGTTGGTCTGGCGGGACTTGACACTGCCGTCGTCGTTGTAGCTTTCCGTCACCAGGTTGCGGCCGGCGACATCGTACGACATGGCATGCCGTTCGTAGCCGGTCTTCGCCTTGCTCCTCACCAGTCGCGCCAGGAAGGACAGCTGATCGCCATATTCGGCCTGCTGCTCTGCATAGTCGGCCAACGCTTGCTGGTAGGCGGTGTAGTCGATGTTGTATTGCGTGAGCAGCGCCTGGTATCGGTCCTTGTCCGCCTGTGGTGCATTTGGACCCGGATCGACCGGCTTCGTCGGTTCGACCGGTGCTACCGGTGCGGCGTCAGCCTGGACGTCAGGCAGATCCTCGACCTTGGTCCATTCTTCCACCACACGGCCTGCGGAATCGTAGCGGGTGTTGTACTGCTGCCCACCGATCACGCTGGCAACCAGTCGGTTCATCGCATCGTAGGTGAACGTCTGCGTTACGCTGCCGCCCTGGATCTTCCTGCCCAGGTTGCCGTCAATGTCATAGACATAATCGGTCGTCGACTCGTCGACCGCGCCGGAGGCATTTGTAGCGTCAGCGCGCACTACACGGTTCAACGCATCGTAGAAGAAGTAGCCATCCTGGTTACGACCCGCGCCGGCACTGCTGGACCAGGAGTTGAAGCGGCTGCGGTTGCCAAAGCCGTCGAACTCCATGCGGATGAACTGCGCACCAGTACCGAGATCGGCAGCGTCCACGCTAATCAGACGGTGTTCGGCGTCGTAGCCCAGCACATTGCGCTGGAAGGTCTGGCCGTTTTGCTCCTGGACTTCGGAGATGCGGTTGCCTACGGCGTCGTATGCATAATAGGCCCAGCGGTTGGTGTTCGCCGCTGCGCCCATGCCCGTAACCAGTTCGTGGATGGTGGCGACCTGGCCGGCATCATCGTAAGTGTACTCAACGGTCTGACCCTTGCTTGCCTGGGTGCTGCGCACCAGCAGGCCTGCATTGTCATACTCGTTGATCGTGACGGATCCATCGGCGCCGGTCACCTTCTTGAGGTGGCCCAGCTTGTCGTACTCGTTGGTGACGGTGTAATTGAGCGCGTCCTTCGTCGTTTTCTTATGTCCGTTCTTGTCCCAGGTCGTGTAGCTGGTGTTGTTCAGAGCATCCGTCGACGAAGTCAGGTTGCCCTGCTCGTCGTGAGTGTACCTGGTGACCACGCCAGTCCCGGCGGTGATGCTTGCCAGGTTGCCGCGATTGTCATACGCATAGGTCTTGCTCATGGCGCGCTGGCCATCGTTGACCGTGCTGTGCGAAGCCAGGTCAAAACGCCAGTTATCCACCATCGGGTGGGTCTCCTTG
Organism: Pseudoduganella sp. R-43; assembly: GCF_049913255.1. NCBI lineage: Bacteria > Pseudomonadati > Pseudomonadota > Betaproteobacteria > Burkholderiales > Oxalobacteraceae > Pseudoduganella > Pseudoduganella sp. R-43. Next base: position 2,009,227 of record NZ_CP183988.1, on the reverse strand, counting down.
ACCAGCTGGCCAATGCCGTTGTAGTCGTAGTTGCAGACCACCCGGCCGCCGATGATGTCGCTGCGCAGTTGACCAAATACGTCGTACGTATGTTCTTCCGCCTTGGTGCCGTTGACGATGCTCGACAGCAGTTGGCCTGCGAGGTTGTAGGTTTCGACCGTCTCGCGATAGCGCGCACGCAGGCTATCGTTGTCTTGTGGACCGGCGACGGCCGCATTCTCACGGTCGTTGATCTGGCGGATGACGGCAACGCCACGCTCACCGAACACGTAGCTGAACTCACGAACACGGCCGCCAGCAGTGCCGTCCGCCTTGGTGTGGTTCTCGGTCAGCTTGCGGTTCTTCAGGTCGTAGGTGTAGGTGACCGTCGGCGCTGGGTTGCCAGCAACCACCGGCTGCGTTTCCTGCAGCAGGTTGCCCCAGTGATCGTACACCTTCATCGACTCCGGACGCTGACCCTGGCGGGTTGGCTGCACCTCGCGGATGCAGCGCCCCTCGCTGTCGTAGTAGTAGTCCGTTCGCCGGACATTACTCACATCTTTCAATGCGTCGGCAGATTTGGCGGCCGACAGGTCGTAATTGCCGTTGGAAATACCGCCGCTCTCCAGCATCCCCGTGCGCTGGCCAAGCAGGTCGTACATAAAGACCTGCACGTGGCCCGATTCGTCGCTGCGCCACATATGGCCGGCACGGTCATATTCGTAGCTGAATTCCTGCTCGCCCTGCTTCTTGTAGATCAACTCGCCGAAGGAGTTGTACTTCAGGGTGACGCCCTGGTCGGAATCGGACATCAGGCGACCCAGCAGGTCGTATGTCCAGTTCGAAGGGACATTGCCGTTATTGATGGCGCCAGTGGCTTGTTCGCGAGCCTTGTTGCCGCCTGCGTCGTACAGCACCTCGTGCGTAAGTCCTGCTGCGTCAAGGATGCGTACCGGACGTCCCGCATAATCGTTGTCGATGCGGGTGCGGCGGGTCGCCGGCGAGTTCGGGTCCGCCGGGACCGGCTTGCCATCCACCAGCACACCTTTTTCGTACTGCACGGTTTCCACAACGTGCCCTGCAGGGCCGTAGTAGTTGACCGTCAGCGCGAAGCCTTCGCCATTCGGGCGCATGCCGTCCAGCACGGTGATGACGTGCCCCATGCCATCGTACGTCATGATGGTTGGCGAATTCGAGCCGGTCTGGCCTGGGCCCCACGAGTTGGCGACGACGACGTTGCCCTTCTTGTCGTACTGGCTGGTCTTCACATAACCGCTGTTGGCGATGGCCAGGTGGGCGCGGTCGTTCAGGGTCTCCTTGGTGATGCGCTGCGCTTCGTCGTACTCATACGCTGTGATGCGATCGCGTGCGTCTTGCGGCGCTACCGGCATCGGCTGGTAGTCTCCCTTCCAACCAGGGATTGCGATGGCCGATTCGGTCACCGATACCTTGTTGCCAAAGGCGTCATACTGGTAGCTGGTCATGAAGCCAGCATTGCTGACGGTTGCCTTGAGCTTGCCGTCCACGTCGTACCAGCTTGCCTCCACGGTCTGTGCGCCGCTGTATGGATCGATTGTCGCCGTGGTCAGCAAACTGCCGAAGGTGTCATAGTGGCGAATGGTCTTGATGCCGGCTTCATGGTGCTGCTGGCCAGCCGGAGCCGACGGGTCGTACACCAGTGCCTGCGGCGCCTGCGACTCCAGCACGCGGCCCATGCGATCCACCGTGTTCTTAATGGTGCGATCGTACTCATTCCCGAGCCCTGCCACAATCTGGTCGAGCGCGGGCGTGTCCATGGCGGTGAAGTTCGCCAGCAATTCTTTCGGTACGACTGTCGCATAGCGCGTCATCTCCAACTCGTCGCCGAAGACGTTGCGCTTGTAAGCAGTGACGCCGCCATAGGAATCAAGCTCGTACTTCAGCAGGCCCGATTCGTCATAGAACCTGCGGACGCCGCCGCCCATTTCGGTCGAGGTGCTGTGGACCTGGCCAAGCGCGTTGTAGCGCGGCCCTTTTTGCACCGGCGTCGAAACCCAGGCGGTTCCGTTCCAGTTCAGGGATTCCGGAGTCTCCGTGCCGCTGGCGCGGCCAGCGTAGTCGTACACATAACGGACCGAGTTGCTGTCGAGGTTTCCAGCGCCATTGGCGCCGGAAATCTTGCGCTCGACCATATTGCCGTTGCCGTCGTATACATACTCGGTCACCGAACGGTAGGTGCCTCCACCCTGTGCCGGCACCGCAGGGCCAACCTCCATCCACAGGCGGCCTTCGCCGTCATACTTGTACTCCCAGACATTGCCTTCCTTGTCTGTAAAGGTGTTCCTGCGGCCGTTGGCGCCATAGGTGGTGTAATCGGTAGCGCCCATGCTGTCGGTGGCGCTGCGCATCTGGCCCATGGCGTCATAGGTGTAGCTCGACGTATGGTCGCGCGAAGCCGCGACCTTGAACAACGCTTCCAGCCCGCCCAGGCTGTAGTCGGCGAAGCCTGCGCCAGCACGTGTCACGACATGATCCTCGAACAGGATCTCGGCGCTCACATTACCGTGCGCATCGTATTCGGTACGCTTGACCGCGCCCGTCATGTCAACGCTGTACACCAGACGGTCCTGGCTGTCGTAGGCGTAGTGGCTGATACGGTCGCCCGTAGACGGCGCAACCGGCAGTTGCGCACGTACGGCCGTATCGCCCCACGCCGCAGCCAGTGCTGCAACGTCCCCCACGGGCGTCATGTACTCGGCGTGCTCCACCTTGTTACCGTAGGTATCGAAACGCTGGTAGGTGACGGCGCCGTCCGGGTTGACCTGCAAGGTCAGGTGGTGATCGGCGTCGTAGGCCATCAGGGTGATGCGGTCTTCCGCGCTCACCGGTACGCTGGACGGTTCGGAACCCGGCACGATCTTGGTCGCCGACTGCACCTTCCGGACTACGTTGCCCAGGTCGTCGTAGGTGTAGCCGGTGACGATGCCGCCCTGCTCGCTGTACACCAACTGGTTCTTGTCGTTGTACACATTGTGCGTGCGCAGGTCGAAGCCGGCCTTGCCGCCCGCCGCCAGGCGGCCGGCGGCAGCGCGTGACAGGTCGACAATCGGGCGCATCTCGTTGTACGGCAGGCCATTGACCGGCAGCGGCGACGCCTCGTACAGGCCCTGGGTATCGGCGTAGACAACGCTTTCGATCACATTGCCGTGGGCGTCGTAACGAGCGGCACTCGCTTCGTATGGCGACGGGAAGCCGACGCTGGTCCAAATCACGCGGCCAGCGGCATCGTAGACCATGCCTTTGACGATATCGGTCGAGTCGCGCGCGTCCAGCCTCCAGTCCGCATCCGGCAGGCGGCCGGTCGACTGCGTACGCACCAGGTTGTGCGACGCATCGTAGAAGAATATCTTCTCGCGGTTGCTCGAATCCCGGCTGAATACGACCTGGCCATTCAGGTCATAGCCCTGGAGCGACGGTTCACCGTCCGGCACAAGCGTTTCGAGCAGTCGGCCGTCGGAGCCGTAGCGATACCTGGTGGTACCGCCGTAGGCATTGGTATCGGCGATCACGCGCCCGTTGGCGCCGAAGACCTGGCTCAGGTGGCCATCGTTTGCATCATCGGCAATCGCGACTGACGCTGCCGACAGTGCAGCCATCGCGGCCGGTGTCGCCGGATCAATGGTCTTGGCAAAGATCGTTTGCTTGACAACGTTGCCCTCGTACTTCCACTGGGACAGTTCGCCCTTGCTGTTCAAGCTGAAGACCTGGCGGCCCGCCGCGTCGTAGACGCTGCGGCTCCAATCGTCGCGCGGCGCATCGGCTGCCACCGGCAGCGTACCGGCTTGCGGCGCGATGCTCGCAGCGCCTGGACGTGCGGTGCGGTTGGCATAGCGAATGGTCTCGGTGACGTTGCCATCGGCATCATATGCCTGGCGGGTGACGTAGCCGTCCTGGTCAATGCGCAGTACCTGGCGGCCTTCGCTGTCGTAGGCGAACAGTTGTACCTGGTCGATCGGGCTGGTGGCCACCGATTGCGGCGCGGCGTTGTTAGCCAGTACGGTTGCGTACTGCACCTGCTTCAGAACGTGCCCTTCGACGTCGTAGGTGAAGCCGGTTACCAGGCCTGCGCTGCTGACATCCCACAGCAGGCGGCCGGACTGGTCGTACACGCGGCGGGTCACCACGTCGCGGCCGGCGTCTGCCACTGCGGCCACGGCACTGCCAATATTGGCAGCCGAGGTAGCGCTGTCGAAGGCGATGTTGGCGGTACCTGCCGCCGCGTCGCCCAGGAAGCCGAAGTAGTCGTCAATCACGCGCGACGTGAACAACGAGGCGGTCGACACACGCGTTGCGAACGCGGTCTTCTCGATCAAGTTGCCGCGCAGGTCGTGCTTGAAGGCGACCACGTTGCCTGAGATATCGAGCGTGTAGAGAGCACGGTTCTGCGCATCGTAGACGGTGTGCAGGATGCTGTTGTGGGTGGCGCCGTCGTAGACGTTGCTGACCTTGCGGCCGGTTTCGTTACCGATTCCGTCATAGGCGTAGCGGGTAACGTTGGCGGAGCCGGTGAAGTCGGAATCGAACGGACGATCGAAGGCGCAAGTGGTCGATGCCACGCGGCCTGCTGCATCGTAGGTCCAGGTGTAGCGGGTGGCCGGATTGGTCAGCGCTGCCTGCAACGCATTCGCCGTGATCTCGATAGACGGGCTAACCCTGGTATAGGTGTTGGTCTCGCTGACCAGGCCTGCGCCATTATAAGTGTGCTTGATCGCCGTGCCGGCCTGGTCTACGCTCCAGATCTCGCGGCCGCTGTTGTCGTACACGTAGCGGGTGCGCAGGTCGTTTGCCGCATCGGCATTGGCTGCTGCCAGTGCCGACAAGGTTTGCTTGCTGGCCTTGATGCTGCTGTCGACTGGTTTGCGGTAGGTGACCGACTCGGTCACGTTGCCGTGGGAGTCGAACTGGCGGGCGGTCAGCAAGCCGGTGTGATCGATGCTGAAGATCTCGTTGCCCGCTGCATCGAAGACGCTTTGCGCGACCAGGTCCTCGCTCGCTTCCGCCAGTACGGTGTCGGCCAGTGCCGGCGTGCTCTTGGCAGCCGGCCGTGTTACGCGGTTTCCATAAACGGTGGTCTTGACCTTGTTGCCGTTGGCGTCGTACTCGAACTTCGTGACCTGGCCGGTCGGGTCGACCGTGGACACAATGCGGGAATCCGCGTCGTAGTTCACCAGGGCGACGCGGTCGTTCGCTGCAGGCTGCACGGAATGGATGTCCGCGCCTGCTGCCAGCGGCGTCGTGTAGCTGATCGTCTTGACGACATTGCCAAAGCTGTCATGGCTGTAAGCCGTCACAAGTCCTTTGGAATCGGACTCCATGACGAGGCGGTTGTCGGCGTCGAAGACCTTCTGCGTGCGCAGGTCGTTCACGTCGTCTGCGACCAGGACGCCCTGCACTGCCGCCAAAGTGGCGGCAGTTGCCAGAGGGATGCGCTTGGCGTAGACGCGGCTTTCGACCACGTTGCCATTGCCGTCGTACTTCACGCCGGTAACCTGGCCCATGCCGTCGATCGTGTACAGCGGACGGCGCGCCGCATCGTACACGGTGCGCGTGACGTTGTCGCGCGCAGGATCGCTGACTACCGCAGGTGCGGTGCCAGCCGTCCACTTCGAAATATCGATCGGGGTGGCGTAGGTAACGCGCGACACGACGTTGCCTTCGCCGTCATAGGTGAAGTTAGTCGCCCCGCCCATGCCGTCAATGCTCCATGACAGCTGGTTGGCCGCATCGAACACCTGGTACTGGTGCAGGTCCTGCGCATTCGCGGCCGGAGCGACGATGTCGCAGCCTGCCACATACTTGCCTGGGTCCAGGCGCGTTGCGTAGATGATCTTCTCGACCTGGTTGCCCTTGCCGTCGTAACGGTACTGGGTCACGCCGCCGGTGGCGTCCATTTCCCAGGTCAGGCTGCCGTTCTTGTCGTACACGCGCACGGCGCCGTCGTCCAGCGCCGCATTGGCGTCTGCCACCGCGGCAGCATTGATGCCGGCCGCGAAGTCCGCACCCAATGCCGGGGCAAAGCGCGCCGCGTACACGGTACGGCGCACCACTTCGCCTAGGTTGTTATAGGCGTAGCCGGTCACTGCGCCGGTCGCATCGGCGCTCCATTGCAGGCGGCCATCGAGGTCGTAAGCGTAGCGCAGGCGTACGTCGCGGCTGGCGTCGGCCACAGAGGCCAGCGCCGCGGCCACTGCCGCTGCGTTGGCAGCGGTTGCCAGCGGAATCGCATTGGCATAGGCAACCTTCTCGATTGCATGGCCGTTGCCGTCGTAGCGGGTCTCGGTCACGGCACCGATGCTGTCGATGCTGTAGATCTCGCGATTCAGAATGTCGTAGACCTTGCGTACCACGTGGTCGTGCGCTGCATCCGCTCCGGGAGCGGTTGTCGGCGCGGCACTGGCTGCCGTCGGGCGAGCCAGCGGTTTCGCATACGCAGTGGACTTGACGACGTTCGAGTTGGCGTCGTATTCCAGCGCGGTCACCATGCCGTGTTCGTCGACCTGCAGGACCACGCGGTTGGCGCTGTCATAGCTGCTCAGGGTAACGCGGTCCCCCTCGCCTGCCACGACGCCGGATGGATTGGCACCGGTAGCAATGCGCTGCGCGTACAGCACTTGCTTGGCGAGGTTGCCATCGATGTCGTAGCTGAAGCCGGTCACCTGGCCCAGGCTGTCGACCGACCATTGCAGGCGGTTGGCGCTGTCGTACACATTGCGCACATGGACATCGCGGCCAGCGTCGGCCACGGCATCCAGTGCCGCGCGCATGGCGGCAATCGTTGCACCGGTCGTGACCGGAACCTTGTTGGCATAGGCGATGCGCTCCAGTACATTGCCAATGCTGTCGTACTTCATTTCGACCGCGTCGCCGTTGCCGTCCACCGTGAACACCGGACGGTTCAGCGCATCGTACACAGTGCGCAGCAGGCCGTCGCGCTGGTCGTTGGCGACGACAGCAGGTTCGGTCCCCACCGTCCATTTCGTCATGTCGATGCGGGTGATGTAGGTGCGGCGCGCAACTACATTACCGTTGCCGTCGTAGCTGAAGCGGGTCACGCCGCCCATGGCGTCGATCTGGTAGGCGACCTGGCCGTCCTTGTTGTAGACGTTATAGGTCACCTGGTCTTGCGGGGTTACCGCGCCGACCATGGTTTTTACTTCCGCAACAGGCAGGCGTGCGGCTGCATTGGCCAGGTTGAGCGGCTTGACGGTACGGGTGACGGACGTAATACGGCCTTCAGCGTCGTAGTCGTTCTTGCTGACATAGCCGAGTGGATCGATGGTGTAGACCAGGCGGTCGTTGGCATCGTAGGCATAGCGCGTCAGGTTGCCCAGCGCATCGCGGCTACCGGTGATGTTGCCGTTGTTGTCGTAGCTGAAGGTCTGGGTCAGCGCCAGGCCGTTCGGATCGGCGATGGTCTTGATGCGGCGGCCCAGGTCATCGTAGACGTACTGCATGGTGGTGCCGCCGGCACTGGTCACCGTCAGCGTGTTGCCACGCACGTCGTGGGTGTAGCTGGTGGTCAAGTTCAGTCCATCCGGATCGACCACCTGGGTCATCACCTGGCCCGTCAGGTCGTAATCCATGCGGGTGACGGTGCCGTTGGCATCGGTCAAGCTGACGCGCTGGCCTTTGCCATCGTAACCGTAGCGCGTGACCATCTTGACGCTGGCCACATCGACCGTACGGGTCAACAGGCGGTGCGCGCTGTCGTAGGTGTAAGTCACCTCGTTGCCGTTGGCGTCGCGGCTCTTGATCAGCTGGCCGGCCGCATCGTACTCCGAGCTGCTGTCTGCCAGCGCGCTGTCGACCGCCAGCAGCTTGCCGTCCTGGTCGTAGCTGTAGATGGTGACGTTGCCGTTGCCGTCCTTGACGCTGTGCGCCTGGCCGGTGCGGGTCTGCGTGGTGGTCACGCTCACGCCTTCCGGCGTGGTCACGGTGGTGCTGCGCTCGGCGGTGTTGTAGCTGTGGGTGGTGACACGCGACAGGGCATCGGTCTGGGTCAGCACGCGGCCGAAGGCATCGTAGCTGGCCGAGCGCTTGCCGTTCAGCGGGTCGGTAGTGGTGACCACCTGGCCCAGCTTGTCGTAACCCTGCTGCGAGACGTTGCCGTTGGCATCGACCGAACGCACCAGGCGGCCGAAGGCGTCGTATTGCGCGCTGGTGGCGTGGTAGACCTTTTCACGCAAGGTATTGGTGCCGGTCTCCAGGCCGCGGCGATCATACGTGTGCAGCGTGGTCACGCCGTTGCCGGCGCTGTCGATGCCTTCCGTCGATGCCACCACTTGGCCAAAGGCGTTGTAGGCGGCCTTGTTCACGCCACCGGCAGCATTAGTGGTCTGCACCAGCTCATTGTCGGTGTTGTAGGCAAAGCGGGTCACGCTGTTCTGCGCCGAGGCAGCGGATTTCGCCGTGGCCAGTGCCGCTACCGCAGCTGCGGCAGCCGACAGCACGCCACCCTGCAGGCCCGCTAGTACGTCGGCAGGCACACTGGTGGCGTAAGCCGTGGTCGCGCAGAGGCGGCCCAGGGTGTCGTATTCGGATTCGGTCACGTTGCCTGCCGCATTGATGGCAAAGCGCAGTTGTCCCGCATCGTCGTAGTAGAACAGGCTGCGGTTGCCCAGCGCATCCTTCATGCTGGTGCGGTGGCCCGAAGTGTCGTAGGTGTAGCTGGTGGCGTGCGCCGCCCACACGGCATCCACCGCCGCGGTATCCATGTCGCCGCGCAGCAGCGCGACGCCGGTGCCCGGCAGTTCGGCCACGACGTGGCCTTGCAGGTCGTAGCGCTTCAATACCGTGCGCTCGTCGCTGCTGCCCTTCGCAACCGTGGTGCCGGTCAGCGCACCAACGCTGTCGTAGGTAAACGTGGAGATCGTGCCGTCGGCATTGGTCAGGCTGGCCAGCTGGCCCAGCTTGTTCCATTTGCTGGTCGTGACCTGGTCTTCGCCGCTGACGGCCGGACGCAGTGCATCCAGCGCCGAGGCGGCGCTTGGCGTGCCGAGCGCCTTGTTGGCGTAGCGGCGGGTCGTTTCCAGCCTGCCGCTGGTGTCGTACGAGTATTCGGTCAGGTAGCCTTCGCCATTGACCTCGCCAGCTTTCTGGCCCTTCTTGTTGTAATAGACGAAGCTGTGGATGTCCGCTGCATTGGCGGCCGGGATCGGCGCCATGCTGAACAGGTCCGCATCGTACGTAGCCAGGTCCACGGACTTGGGTGGCGGGGCGTTGACGTAAGCAATGGTCTCCACCAGGCGACCGGCTGCGTCATAACGGTACTCGGTCATGAAGCCTTCGGCGTTGATCGTGGCGCGCACCTGGCCATTCTTGTTGAAGTACTGCTGGACCTTGCGGTCGGTAGTGTCCTGGCCCAGCGAAACGGTCTTCAGTCCTGGCGTAACCGTCAGCGTGAAGGAAGACGACAGCTTCGCCTGGTTTTCCGTGTCGCCGGAATAGCTGGCAATGATCGTATTCTCGCCGGCCGGCAGGTCGACGCGCGGCAACCACAGTGTGGCCACACCTGCATTCACGTCTGCGACACCAAGCACGGTGTTACCGCTGATGAAGGTCACTTTGCCGGACGGTACATTGCCGGTGACCGCCGCAGTCAGCGTCAGCGAAGCGCCCTGCACCACCGGCGCCGTTACCTTGTTCAGGATGACGGAAACCGGGGCCGCCATCAGCGTCTGGTCGATGGAGCCGGACATGCTGGTCGCGTTGGCCGCATCGCCCGAGTACACGGCGGTGACCTGGTTCAGGCCAGCCACGAGTGCGCCAGTGCTGATAGTCGCCACACCGTTGACCAGCGTTCCCACGCCCAGCAGGATCGTGCCGTCGTAGAAATTGACTGTGCCGGTAGGGTTGCCGTTGCCACCGCTGACACGCGCGCTCAGGGTCGCCTTGCCGCCCTGCTGCACTACTGCCGGCGCAGTCGACACCGTGGTGACGGTTGGCTGCCTGGTCGCGTCGGCGTTCGGCGAGTAGCTGATCGTGAGCGCACCGTTAGTTTCGTCGCCGGAGTAATAGGCCTTCACCCCCGCCAGATCACCGAGAAGGTTCCTGACCGTGATGCGCGCAAGCGAATTGCTAAGTGCCGCACTGCCCAGGAAATTGCCATACTGGTCTTTGAAGCTCACATAGCCGCCCGGATTCGTGCCGGTGACTTTGGCCGCCAGGACCACCGTGCCCGGTTCTGCACCTGGAACACTGGTCAAGGACGCCGAGCCGTACTGGCCTGGCGTATATGTGGCATTGCCGCTGGTGCGCGCAGCATAGTTCTCGTCACCCGAATAAGCGACGTCGTAATAGTAGGAGCCGTGGGACTTGGCGTCGCCGGGCCAGCGGCCCGCTGGGATGGTGACCACGGCCTTGCCATCAACGACAATTGCGGAGCCGAGCCGCTGGCGCCCTTCGCGCGAGAACACAGTAACAGTACCCGTCGGAAGCGGCTGTTTTCCATTCCCGATGGTAACGGTATATGTTCCGGTACCGTCTGGCGCAACCTGTCCCGTGTGACGGATATCAGGCTCCGGCTTGGTCACGTTCTGAATGACGACCAGGCTGCTGACGGGCTGTTCGCTGCCGTTGCCGGAATAGACTACGCGCAACTGGTTGGCGCCGATCGGCAAGTTCTCCAGCAGGACCGTACCCCGGGAATAGTTGTCTGCCTTGACGCTGCCAATCAGTTGATTGCCGTTGTAGAAGGTGAAAGTACCGCCGGCGTTTGAGCGCGTCGCCCCTGATTGATCGACCAGCTCGGCAGAGAACGACACCGCAGTGCCGTAGGCCGACGACGACGAGGACGAATAACGCATGCGTGGGATCGTCGGCAACGTGTCGGTCGCCAGCGGCGTTAGCGCCGAAACGCTGTCGGCACGCCAAACCCAGTTCGCTTCGTATTCCGCTCTGATCGGTTCACCTATGGCAATACCGCTATTGAAGTCGAGATAAGCCAGCCCATTCTGGACCTGGCGAACACCGAGGTAAGTGCTGCCGCGGTAGAAGTGTACCGCGCCTGCGTAATTGCCCAGGTTTGGGCGTTCGAGAATGCCCGGCTGGTCCTTGATCTGCGCCACCACGCGTACCAACTCGCCCGCATTCGTGTGATCGCTCGACAGGATCAGTGTCGGGGTGACCTTGGCGTATTTGACATGCACGCTCGTTTGCCCGGAAACCACAGGCGCGTTGTAGTCATCGCCCGAGTATGCCGCCTTGAAGTAATGGTCGGAACCACTGAAGGTCGTCGAGGTGAACGTGGCAATGCCGTCCTTGACCATCGCGCAGCCAACCACGTTGGCGCCGTCATAGAACATCACCATGCCTGTAGCGGGCTTGGCGGCGTCGCGCACCGACACGCGCAGGCTCAGGACAAGCGCTTCGCCATACAGCGGCGCAGTGTTGGACACCGACAGCACGACACTGGTCGGCGTGGCCGTGGATGCCGGCGGCAGGACGGCGCCCGCCTTCAGCGTTACCTGCAGGTTGTAGCTGGCGTTGTTCATCATGGCGCTGCCGGCATTGGCCGCATCGCCGGAATAGACGGCGCCCAGCGCGCCGGAAGCGACCTTGCTGGCAACGAAGGTGAACTTGGCCACCCCATCCACCACTGCGGCAGTACCCAGCACATCGCTGCCCTGCATAAACGTCACCATGCCGCCCGCGGTGACGCCAGCGGAGCCATTGACCTTGGCTGTCAGCGTAATGCTGGTGCCTTGCGGCGCCGACCCGGTGACGCTGCTGGAGAAGCTCAGCGAGCTTGGTTGCGGCGCCAGTTCGATTGCCTGCGCAATCGGCTCGGAAGCGCAACCCTGGTTATTGTTGTCGCCGGAGAATCGCACGCTCAGGGCGTTGACTCCGACCGGCAGCGTGGTCACAGTGATGGCAGCCAGGCCGTTGTACACATCCGAGGTGCCGATGATCTCGGCGCCGTTATAGAAGGTGACAGTGCCGGAAGCGAATCCGGCGCCCGTGCGTTCCACCTTGGCGGTCAGTACCAGTGGCTGTCCCTGCTGCCAGTTTTGGTGCGGCGTGATGAGCGAGATGTGGGTCTGCGCCTGCGCTACGTTTTGCACGAAGCTGCCAACGCTGAGCGCATTCTTCAGGTCCCCCAGGTATTGGGCAGTGAAGGTGTTCTGGCCGGCAGGCAGTTTGTCCAACGTGAGCGTGGCAACGCCATTAACAAGCTCGGCGCGCCCGATCGGATTGTTGGTGCCATCGTAGAATTGGACGATACCACCCGGCTGCGTGCCATCGACGCGCACGCTCAGGGTGAGCGGCATGCCCTGCCTTGGCAATGGGTCCGAACTGCTGATCGTCAGGGTAGTCGGTTCCGGCAGGTCATCGGTCAGGCTGGCCACGCTGGTCTTGTTGGCGGCGTCGCCGGAATAGCTGGCGCGGACACAGCTGCGGCCCGGCTGCACATTGGCCAGGGTCAGCGTCGCAATGCCCTGCCCGCGCGCTTCGGACTCCTTGACATCGACCATGCCGAGGACGTTGCCGTACTGGTCGTAAAAGGTGACGGTACCGGATGGGTGGTCGCCCGTTACCAGGGCAGTCAGGCGCTGTTCCGTGCCATTTGCGGTCGCTGCCGTCTCGCTCTGGAGCGACGTGACAGACGAGTTGATCTTGGCGACAGCTCCGCGGCTGCCGATAAAGGTAGCGGCGTTGTTGGCATCGCCGGAGTACGCTACTTGCCATTCATTCACGTTGTTGACGGCGGTATTACGAGTGGTAAACGTCGCCACCCCGTTGACCAACTCCATTGCCGCTAATACGGGGACATCGCCAAAGCTCGAAGTGCTCCAATTCCAGAGGTAGACCGTGCCGGTCGGATTGTTGCCCGTGACACGGATGGTCTGGGTCAGCTCGGACCCGAACACAGGGTCCGGAACGGAAGGTGTGAGCGTGATCCCTGGCGTTGGCAGGTTCGGCACAACATTGACCTTGACATCCGTCGTCGTCGTGGCCGTACCGCCAGCGGCCTTGAACACGAGGCGGACCGTATGCGGCCCCACGCCAACAAATTTGGAATAGTCCCAGGTCCAGCCCGATTCGTAGCTTCGCATGACGCCGTCGACCATCGTCTGCGTGCTGTCGAGCCTGCCATCAAGATAGATCTCCATCGTGCCGTTCTGGTGCGGTCCCACCAGTCTCGCCTTGAACGATATCTTGCCGCTGCTGGTGCTCACGCTATCGCTCGAGCGCGTCACTTCCACCTCGGCGTTATCGCTGGCAACCACCGTGGTCTGGGTCACGAGGTTGGAGACACTTTGGGCGTAGTTCGCATCGCCGGAATAAACAGCGGTCAGCTTGTTGGTGGCCACTGGCAGCGCATTGGTCTTGAAGCGCGCTACGCCGTCGACCAGCGTGACGCTGCCCAGCAGGTCGGTACCATTGAAGAACGTCACGGTGCCGGTAGCCGGGGCTCCGTCTACCGCGCCCAGTTGCGCCACCAGCTCGGTCAAGCTACCGTGCGGAGCGGATTGATTGGAACTGCCCAGCGACACCGTGGTGGCCGCGCCTGCGCCCGCGGGTTGCACGGCAACGGGGTTGGTGACCAAGACGGTGCCAACCGAATTGACGGCAGGCTTGTTGTTCGCATCGCCTGCATAACTGGCGATGATCGCCGCCTGGCCAGACGGCGTCGAGAATGCCGATGCTGCCAGCGTCAGGCTGGCAACACCGTTCACCACGGCAGCGGTGCCTACCACGCGCACCGTGGCCGGTACCGATTTGTTGTCGCGTACCGAGAAGGTCACCAGCCCCGACGGCGAGGTCCCGCCGGCGATGGTAACGCTGGCTGTGAACGGTTGGTTCGCGCCAACAGCGGTGGCGGAACCGGCAGCCATGGTCATCGTCGTGGTCGCCACTGCCTGCACTTGCACCGCAACCGGTGCACTCATGAGCGAGTCGGCGAAGTTGGCATGTGTCTTGGTGAACTTCGCAGTGACGTTGTGACTGCCCGCGCCGAGGTTACGCAAGGTAACCTGCACCACGCCGCTGGCAGCCGAGGTATTCACCGTGGCCAACAGAGTGTTGCCATCGTAGAAGGAAACGGTTCCTTCAGGGTACATGGCGCCGATGCGCGGCATGGACGCCGTGATCACTACCGGTTCGTCCAGGCGCACCGATACCGGTGAGGCGGCCATGGTCACCACCGGCGACGCCGGAATTACATCCGATACATTAGACCACGATACACTCGAAGCGTTGTAGGCATCGCCAAGGTAATACGCGGTTACCATTGGACGGTTCTGGACGTTGATCGGCCGGGTCACCACCAAGGTAGCGACGCCGTCAACAATCTCGGCCTCACCATATGGCGGGTCACCATAGTGGCCACTGTGGAACACCACCTTGCCGGTTGGATGATCGCCGTCGACCCGCGCAGTCAGCACGATCGGCGAGCCATACGGCACGCGGCCGTTGGTGGTGAAATGCACCAGGGTAGGCACGGCGGCCGCTTCTTCCTTCACGACATCCGAGTTGACGGCAACATGCAGGTCGTCGCCAGCATAAACAGCGCGCAAGGCGTTGCTGCCTGCCGGCACGCGCACGCCTTCCAGCACCGCTTCGCCGTTGACGATATCGGCGCTGCCCAGCAACGTGTTGCCGTTCATGAAATTGACCTTGCCGGTCACGCTGGCATCGCCGAATGCAGCGCGCAACGCCAGTAGCGTGCCCGCGTTGGCATTCGTACGGGAAGCCGTCAGCACCAGCGGCTTGCTGCTGCGCACCACGGTTTCGGTCACCGTGCCGGAAGCGGCGCTGGCATTATTGCCATCGCCACCGTACACGGCGACCAATTGCTGTTCGCCCAGCGACAGCTGGTCAACGCTCAGGGTTGCGACGCCGCCAACCAGGTAGGCACTGCCCAGCAGTTTATTACCTGCAAAGAACGATACCGCACCGCCGGGCTGGTTCCCGGTCACGCGCGCTGTCAGCATGACAGGCGCGCCGACTTCGCTAGTCAGGGTGGAGGCACTCAGGCTCACCTGCGCGGGACCGCCGGTAACTTCACGGCTGACGGAACTGGAAACGCTGCCCTGGCTGGCGGCATCGCCTGCATATTCCGCACGCAGGTCTGCCACACCGTCGGGCAGCACGGTTTCGAGCTTGGCCAGCCCTGCTTTCACGTCCACTTCGGCAATCAGCTGGCTGCCGTTGAAGAACTTCATGCGGCCGCCAGTCGTCAGCGGGCCCGCCACTTTCGCCAGCAGGGTGACGGCATTCTTCGGCCTGTTCACGGCTTGCGCCACGATCAGCGAAGTGCTGGTCACGGCGCGCGCCACGGTGAAATTCATGACCGGCGATTCAACCGGTCGTGCATTGCCGTCGCCGGCGAACCTGGCGGTGAGTTTATAGTCGCCCGGCGGCAGGTGGCCAACTTTCAGGATGGCGGTACCGCCATTGTTTTGGGCCTGCGCCACTCCGATCAGCTTGTCGCCATTGAAGAAGGACACCACCTCGCCCTGGCGAGAAGTAAAGCCATCGCCGAAGGTGGCTTTGAAGATCAGCTCATCAATGATCGAGGCGCCACCGACAGCAGCCGCGCTCTTGGTATCGATGCTGATGGCAAGCGGCGGCGCCGGCTTGGTGTTAACCGTTGGCACGTACGCTGCATTCGGCGTGACCTGGACGCTGATCTCATTCGAAACATTCTGCTCCACCAGCTTGTACTGGCCAGACAGGCTGTTGTAGTCATTGTGGTAGTACACCACGCGCAGCGGCATCGTGCCGACCTGGTCCAGCGGCATGGTCCACGACACCGTATTCGAACCGTTGGCGAACGATTGGCTATTCAGCCAGCGCGTGCCACTGTAAAGCACGGCGACCAGCGGCGTGCCGACGTTGTTCTGACCGGACAGTGATGCGGTCAGGGTCACATTGCCCCCCTGGATCACCGTGCCGACATTGCTGGCCAGGGTCATTGCCGGTTTGAGCGGCGGCGCAGGATCTGCGGTCACCACCACCGACAAAGACTCGCTGTTCATGGCGACTGCGTTGTTGTAGTCGTCGCCCGAATAATCTGCGCGGATCACATGGCTGCCGCCATTCCATTGCGCCTCGACGGCCAGGGCGGCCACGCCATTGACAACCTGCGCCGAGCCGATTACCACGTTGGTAGTGAGGTCGGTGAAGGTGACCGTGCCACCAATCGGACGCTTGCCAGAATTGTCCAGCGTGGCGGTCACAGTCTTGGTCTGCCCCACCTCAACGTTGCTGTTGTCGAAAGTGGTTGCCTTGAGCTGGAGGGAACCTCGGCGCACATGCAGGACGCCGGTGGCGACGGCCGGGGCGATATTGACATCGCCATCCTGCACCATGGTCAGGACATGGTCACCAGCCGGCAGCGCGATGTTCTTGATATAGAAGCGGTAGAGTCCCATGCCTGCAATGAGCTCGCCGTCAACCCTGCCCAGCAGGTTGCCACGCATGTCATACAGGCTGGCGCCGCCAGATGGGCGCGGGCCATCCGTCGAAAAGCCGAAATGAAAATCGTCACCCGCCGTCACAGTCGAGTTTGAGGTCGGATTGGGTTCGCTGTGGGTAAAACCCGTGCCGGTACGAACATGATTCACCTGGTCGGAGGTGCTGATCGTGTTGGCTGCGTCGCCGGCGTAGCTGGCCGTGAAGTCGGCCAGGGCGGCGTTGCTGTTGACGACACTCAAGCGCGCTTCGCCGTTGATCACCTTGCTGGTGCCCAGCAGGTTGCGGTTAGCGTCGAAGAAGGACACGATGCCGGCCGGATTGAAGCCGGTCACGCGGGCAAACAAGGTGGTGACGTTGCCGAATACCGTATCGTTGCGCGCCACGTACAGGCTGGTGTGGCTGGTGGCGCGCGCGACTCGTTCATCGATGGCCGCCGAGGCCACACTGGCGTTGTTGCCGTCGCCGTTGTAGACCGCCACCAGCTTCTCGGTCCCTGCCGGCAGGTTGGTTACCACCAGTTCGGCACGGCCGCGTATCAGGTTGGCGGTGCCGATGACGGCATTCGCCTGGTCATAGAAGGTCACCGTGCCTTGCGGGTTGGGGCCATCCACTAGCGCTGTCAACGTAATCCGCGCACCGGACTCGGTCTGGTCGCGGGAAGTCGACAGCACGATGACAGGCTGCGCTTTTTCCACCGTCTCCTCCACTACGGCCGACGTGCTGCCAGCATTGGCTGCATCGCCCAGGTAGACAGCGGTCAGCTTGTCCTGCCCAACCGGCACATTGGTGGCGCTCAGGCGCGCTACGCCATTAACCAGGACGCCGAAGCCCAGCGCCACTTCGCCGCTATAGAATGCGACCACGCCGCCCGGCGCCGCGCCCGCCACGGTGGCAGTCAATTGCAGCGGCGAACCGAAACGCACGCTCGCGCTGTCGGCAGTCAGCGTGATGGAAGTGGCAGGCAGCGGCGCCGCATCGGCGCCGATGGTATTGGAAGTGCTGCCAAAGTTGCCGCCGTCGCCGGAATACACTGCGCTGATGTCGCTGTGGCCGGCCGGAATGGTGCCGGTAAAGCTGGCCACGCCACCGCGCACGATAGCGCTGCCCAGCACGGTCGAACCGGCAAAGAAGGTAACGGTGCCACTTGGCGCGCCGGCAGTACCGACCGGGATCTGGCCGGTGACGATTGCGGTGAAAGTACGGGTATTGCCCGTGCCGCGCATCTCGGCCAGTTGTAGCGAAGTGGTGTTGCCGCCCAGTCTGAGCGTCACCCCCAGTCCATTGCCCAGTTGCGAAGTATCGATCGGCGTCGACAGGCGGTTCACTGCGTAGGCATTCGATGCGCCATCGTACAGCGTCTGAGTGGCGTAGCCCATGCCGTCGACCTGCCAGTTCAGGCGTCCGAGAGCATCATAGAGGTTCCAGGATTTCACGTCTTGCGCGCCGGCTTGCGGGCGCAGCGCGTCGACCGTCCAGCCCAGCACGCGCTCCAGCGCGGCACGGTTGTCGGCCAGGCCAAGGTCGGTGCCTGCCGCTACCAGCAACTCCGGCTGCACCGCCGCCGCGTAGCGGATCGTATGCACCAGGCGGTTGTTGGCATCATAGATGTATTCGGTCAGTGCGCCGGTGGCGCTCACCTCCCCTGCCTTGCGGCCCGCCGCGTCATACAACACGGCGCTCTTGGCTCCGTCGGCGCCCTGCGTCACGCGCAGGCGGCCATCGGCATCGTAGAAGTACTTGCTCTCGCCCAGGGCCTGGCTGCCGTCGCTTTGCAGCAGCGAAACCAGCAGGCCGGCTTCATTGAAAGTCGAGGTGGTGACCAGGCCATTAGCCATGCGCAGGACGGACTTGTGGCCAGCATCGTCGTAAACAGTGCTGGTAACGGCGCCCGAATCGTCGATGCGATTGAGTACGCGGCCCAGGCCATCATAGGTCAGGCTGGTGGTGCCGCTATCCGGCGCGATGGTCTGCAGCAGTTGGCCGGCCTGGCTGTAGACGAAATTGGTGACCGACTGCTTGCCGTCGGCAACGCCGTTGCCACTGGCGTCGATCGCATTCCACTTGGTGATCTGGCTGACCTGGCCACGGAAATCGTAGGCGGTGTCAGTGCGTGTGGTGCGCGACTTGTCGCGGCCGGCGACCCAGTTCGCCAGGTCGTTTTCGCCATATACGGTTGCGGCATAGGCATCGCCGGTATAGGTAATGCTGCTGATGCGCTGGCCTTTGGCATCGTAGCGGTACTCGGTGACGCCGCCTTCGCGGTCGATGGCAAAGCGCAAGCGGCGTGCCGCGTCGTACACCATGCGTGCGGTCTGCGGTTTGCGGTACCCCGGGGTTGACACATACTGGTTGAAGCTGATGGATTCGCTGGTCAACAAGCCATTGCTGTAGGTACGCTCGGTGATATTACCCAGGGCGTCGGTGACTTTAGTCTGGTTGCCTGCGCCGTCGTATTCGTAGCGGGTCACGGCGCCCACGCCGTCGACCTGGGTCAGTAGGTTTCCTGCCGCGTCATAGCTGTACGCGACAGAAGGACTGGTGCCATTGGCCAATGCAGGCGCCTGCATCTTGATCAGGCGGCCCCATGCATCGCTGGTCAACGTGGTGAGGTTGCCCAGCGCATCCGTGACGCGGGTCTGGATGCCGAGCGGCGAAGCCAGGGCAAAGCCCAACTTGGCCGGCAGGTTGGCCAGGTGGTCGCCTGCATGCAGCGCCGGATCGCCCAGCGCTTCGCGCAGAGCGGCGATGGCACTGGCCTGGTTGGTGTGATACAGCGCCTGGGTAATCGATTCCCAGTTGTCGCCCTCTTTTACCAGGTAATACGGCGGCACCTGCACATTGGAAGCGGTGGTCTGATACTGCAGCGGCGCCGGCACGTTGCGCAGCCTGGCGCCCGTCGTCAGCGCCGGGTTGCCGAGCGCCGCCTTCAAAGCCGCCTGTGCGGCCGGATGGTCGGTGGCGTACAAGGCCAAGGTGATGCCCTGCCAGGTATCCCCGGCTTTCACCGTGTAGTACGGTGGCACCGCAACCTGGGTTGTGGCTTGGTAGGCCAGCGATGCCGGCGGGGTCACCCGTTGGCCCGTGGTCAGGTTGCCGCCTATGCGGTTTTTCAGTTCCTGCACAGCGCTCGCTTCGCTGGTGCCATACAGTTTCAAGATGAGGCTGTCCCAGGTATCACCCGGCTGGACTACGTAGTAATCCGGCACCACCTGGGTCACTTGATAGCGCAAAGGACTCGGCAAGCCGGTCAGCTTGCCCCCCTCCACCAGTTCTTGCGGCGCCACGGCCGCCTGCAGCGCGGATGCTGCCGCGCTCGAGTCGTACAGGTAACTGGCTACGCTGGCCCAGGTATCGCCAGCTTTGATGCGGTAATAAGGTGGCACGCGGTCGCTGGTGTAGTCCAACGAGTACGGCAGGCCGACCAGTTTGCCCCCCGCAATCAACGGCGGATTATTCAGTGCGCTTTTCAAGGCGGCAACCAGCATCGGGTCGCTACTGCGGTACAGGGTTAGCGCGATGCTGTCCCAGGTGTCGCCCTCCTGGATGCGGTAGTAGGTCGGGACCGTCACCGTGTGGGTGGTGTAGGTGATCGTTGCCGGCAGGTTGGTCAGCTTGGTGCCTGCTGTCAAAGGTGGGTTGCCCAGTGCATCCTTCAGCGCAGCCGCCAAATCGTTCGCGTAGGAACCATACAGGGTATTGGCAATGGTGTTCCAGGTATCGCCGCCGCGGATCAGGAAGTAAGGGGCTACTGTTTTGCTGAGGCCATATACCAGCGTCGATGGCAGCATCGTCAGCTTGGCGCCTGGCAGCAGGACTGGATAGCCGAGGGCGTTGCGCAGGGTTTCAATGGCATCCTGTTCCGTGGTGCCGTACAGGTATTGCGTAATAGCCGGCCAGGTATCGAGCTGCTGGACCTGATAGTACGGCGGCTCGTCGACGCCGGCGAGCTTGCTGCTGTCGAGATTGACACTCTGATCCTTGACCGGCGCCTCGGTGGTCGACAGATAGCTGCCATTCACCGCTACCGTGTGGTCGGTGTCTTGCGGCTCGGTGTTCGAGGTCTTGCTGGAGTCGATGGTTGCAGATCGCGTCCCAGCCTGGGATTCGGTGGTAGACAACCTGCCGCCAATAAGGCTCGCGGTTAGGTCAACTACCTTCGTTTCCCCAGTCACCAGCTTGCTTCGATCCACGCCTGCGGCGGCATTATTGGCCTGCGGCTCGGAGGTGGTGACCTTGGTCGTATCGAGCGGGACGGAGTTGTTGCTGGTGATGTCGCCAATGGTGGACAGCTTGCTGCCATCCACATCCGCCGTGGCCGGCACGGCGTTCATCAGGTCCGAGTAGTCATAGGAGGTGACGCGCTCTGCGCCGTCGATCATCTGGCGCAGCTTGCTCACGCGCCACGCGCCTTTGAATTCGGTGTAATCGAAACGCAACAGCGTTCCATCGGTCTGCGCAATGCTGGCGATGCGCTGGCTGTCGCCATCGTAGGAGTAATTGGTGATGTAGACCTTGCCGTCGGCAATACTGTTGTCGTCCGGGGTCAGGTCGACGGTGACGCTGGCCAGGCGGCCATGGTCGTCATAGGCGTAGCGCACGCGGGTATGCGGCAGGCCGGCCTTGTCGACCGAATGTACGCTGGCCAGCTTGCCGTTGGTGTAGTCCAGCACGGTCTTCTCGCCGTCCTGGTTCGCTACTTCGCTGAGCTGGTCGCCAACGTAGCTGTAAGTAATCTGGTTGCCGCTGCGGTCGGCTTGCACAGCCAGCCTGCCACGGCCATTGAACCAGTCGTAGGTCTCGGTGACGCCGGTGCTGCCGTCGGTCCAGGTCCAGCGGTCTGGGGAGCCGGCAAATGTCAGGATATCGAAATTGCCTTCGCCTGCGGCGGTCACGTACGCTGACCGGGTATAGTCCCAGTTGTAGACGGCAGAAGAACCATCGCTGTCGACGCGAGTGACGGTGCTGCCATTCTGATTCAGCGTGCCAGTAAAGTTGACGATGCTGCGGTAGAAGCCGATATGCCAGTTGCCGTTGGCGGCATCCAGTGCCCCCTGGCTGTTATAGGTGCGCACGGTGGCGATGTCGAAGCCATGGCCGGCGATCAGGTCGTCACGGTCCTGCAAGACCAGGTTGCCGGTGGCGCTATTGACATAGGCCCTTTCGCCGCTCCCGCCCAACTTGGCATTTCCTAAAACCCCGCCACCCAGGGTCGATGCCGACACCAGATTCAGACCCAGACCGTTACCGCTAACAACCGCTACCATGGCTACCTTATCTTAATAAATTTACAATTACTGAGGCAGCATTTCGCATGTCCTCAAGCAATATATCCATGGATTTTTAGAAAAGTTTAGCGATGTAGTAAGTTTTTTTTCACAGCTGCCGGGCGGCTGACGGAATGATGCGGCCGCAGCGCGCGATGCGGGGGTGGTATTCTACGGCCCCTATGAATCATTCGCCCTACATCGGCCGCTTTGCGCCCTCCCCGACCGGACCGCTGCACCTTGGTTCCCTGGTGGCGGCCATGGCCAGTTATCTCGACGCCAGGGTCCACGGCGGCCAATGGCTGGTGCGCGTGGAAGACGTTGACCGCGACCGCAACGTGGAAGGCGCCGACCAGCACATCCTCGCTTCGCTGCAACGCTGCGGCATGCAATGGGATGGCGAAGTCACCTGGCAAACCCAACGCGAGGGTCTATACGAAGCGGCGCTGCGCCAGTTGGGCGACAACATCTATCCGTGTGGCTGCTCGCGCAAGGAAATCGCGGATTCCCAACTGCGCCAGGGCCAAGCCGGCAACCCCAACCTGGTCTATCCCGGCACTTGCCGCAACGGACTGGCACCCGGCCGCACGGCGCGCGCGCTTCGCCTGCGCACGCCGCAGGAACCACACTGCGTGATCCACTTCCACGACCGATTCGCCGGCGACATCAGCCAGGACATCACGGCTGAAGTGGGCGACTTCGTGGTACGACGCGCCGACGGCTTCTGGGCCTATCAACTTGCCGTCGTGGTGGACGATGGCGCGCAAGGCATCACCGACATCGTGCGCGGGTCCGACCTGCTTGACTCGACGCCGCGCCAGATTTTCCTGCAACAGCTGCTTGGCTTGCCGCAGCCGCGTTACCTGCATTTGCCACTAGTGGTTACTGCCGACGGCGAGAAGCTGTCCAAGCAGACCGGCGCGCAAGCCTTCGATACCGGTGCGCCGGCCGAAAGCCTGCTCGGCAGCGCATTGCTGCCTGCCGCGCGATTCCTCGGGCTCGACGTGAAGGCCGGCAATATCGACGCCTTCTGGCGCGCGGCTGTTCCGGCCTGGGACGCAGTGCTGCGAGCCCACGGTGAGACGCCGCACAGACCATAAGCAGGGCCCGCCGCATACTGGCCTCACCAAGCGAAAGGAGGTGGGCCATGCGGCAATTACTGATCTCTTGCGCCTTGTGCGCCATGGCGCTACCGGCAACCGCCGAGGACAATTTCTTCCGCTGCGTCGACAACCAGGGCGTCGTCATGCTGACCGACCGGCCTTGTGAGAACGTGCCGAACGGCGCCCGGCCCATGCTGGAAAAGGAGCATTTCGTCCTGCCGCCATCCGAACAGACGCGCAGCCAGTGGGTGAATAAAGCGCCGGTTCACGTCTCGCCGAAAATCGATGTTCAGACCTTGCGCATGGCGCGGCAAGTCCTCGAGCTTCGCGACAAGGTCGCCAGCGCAAAATAAGGCCAGCCTTAGCGCCGGCTGTTCTCCTCGTCCAGCGGCAGCAACAGCATGCAGCCTGCCGCTGCACCATGCACGATCGGCAGCAGCAGCAAGGTAATCTGGGCAGGGGCCTCCGGATCGCTGACGGAGAAGTAAGTGATTGCCACTGCCATCACAATGGGCGCCAAGGGCAATACCGCCGCCGACAAGTTGGCGGGGTTCAGGCGGCGCACCGCCAGCAGGTTCAGCAGCAGTGCCACCAGGTAGAGGGCGCGGTACACCCATTCGGAACGGGCGGTGGCAAAGTGCACCCCTGCAAGCATCCCTTGCATAAGCAACCCGAGCAATAACGTCAGTAGAAGCGCGGGCAAGGCTGAGCGTTCCATGATCACGTTGGCCTCCATCGTCACTGAAAGTAACAAAGCAGCTTCTATGCCACGCTTATGTGTCAGGGGGAACCGGGCCGTGCGTTGCGGAATTGCTCGATTTCTGTAAGGAATTTCGACATCCAACGCTTGAAGCCGGCGGGTGAATGTTGCGGCGCGGTATAATAGCGGGCTTGTCTTTTGGATATCGGTTTCAGAGAAGAAGATGCACACTACGCCAGACACCCGCCCCGCCGTTGTACTTCTGCACAGTTCGCTTAGTTCGCGCAGCCAGTGGACCACCCTGATGGCCGAGCAAGAAGCCAATTATCGCTTTATCGCAATCGATCTGTTGGGTTATGGCAAGTCCGCCTTCCCGACCGAAGCTGCTGCCGCCGGCTACACCCTGGCGCATGAAGCCGATGCCGTGGCGGCCGCCCTGGCTTCCCATCTTGATGCCGGCGAGCAATTCCACCTGGTTGGCCATTCCTACGGCGGCGCCACCGCCCTGCGCCTGGCGCGCCAGATGCGCGACCGCGTCCTGTCGCTGTCCGTGTTCGAACCGGTCGCCTTCCACCTGCTGCCAGCCAGCGATGCCGGGCGCCAGGAAATCGAGGCCGTGGTGGCAAGTATCAACGCTGCGGAAAGCGCGGAAGACGCCACCCGTACCTTCATCGATTACTGGAACCGCGCCGGCGCCTTCGACTCCCTGCCGGAAGTTCAGCGCCACCGCTTCACCAATGGCATCGCCAAGGTCAAGCTGGACTTCGTCGCCCTGCTCGGCGAACCGGCCCGCGTGCCAGACATGGCGCAACTGGACCTGCCGGCACTGGTGATGGCCGGCGCCAAAGGCCCGGCCTCCACCCGCCGCGTGGCCGAAACCCTGGCTGCCGCACTGCCGCAAGCGCAGTTCACGCTGACCGCCGGCGGCCATATGGCGCCGATCACCCACGCGGCCGACGTCAACCAGGCGCTGCTCGGCTTCCTCGAAAACCAGCGCTTGATCGCTTGACACCGTTGGTCGATAATGACCGGATAACAATCCCGCAGAGGCGAGCATCATGAGCGATACGCGCTATGACCAGCAGATGGCAGTCCAGGTGGACAAGGGCATCGAACTGCTCGCCCAGATGGGCGCGGCCAACGCCTGGATCTACATGCAAACCATGCACGTGCCGCGCAGCGTGATCCTGCGCGTGCTGGCCTACCCTGGGCAGCGCCGCAATTGCGGCCCTTCGGTCCACTAGCTTAATTCACGCACCGCCTGCAGCACGCGCAGCTTGGCGGCATCGGGCCGCTTGCCGCTGCGCCAAGCCACCATCGCCTCCCATTCCCAGCGGGGCAAATCCACAATCTCCAGTTTCACCAAGCTGCCCAGCTTGAGCTGGCGCGCGGCAGCCATCTCCGGCATGAAAGTAAGAAAGCCATGTTCCAGCGCCAGTTCGATTGCCGCGCTGGCCGGCTGGATGGCATGGATCGCGCTGTCGTTGCGGCGATGGGCGCGCAGCATGCGTATCAGTTCGTCGCAAGCCTCGCCCCAGAATTGCGGCGCCAGGCGCGCATTAGCCACATCGGCCAGTTTCAATACTTTGCGCCGCGTTAACGGATGGCCGCGCCGGACCACCGCGACAATCGGCGAACTATACAAGCGTTCCAGCTGGATGCCTGCGATGGCTGGGCACTTTAAGACGAAGCCAAGGTGCGCCCGGCCGGTCAGCAGCTTTTCCATGATAACGGGCGAATGATCGGTGGTGCAGCGGATTTCCAGGGGCGCATCGGCCAGCTTGAGCAACAGGGGACCGAACACCAGCGAGGCCAGCGAAGGCACGCAGTCCAGCACCACTTGCGGCAATGCCGGCGCGCCCTGCACCGCCAGCTTGCCGGCTGCCATGGCATCGAGCGCCTGCTGCGCCGCAGGCAGGAAGGTCTGGCACGCCGGGGTGGGCGTGGCGCCGCGGCGATGGCGGGTAAACAGCTGCACGCCCAATTGCTCTTCCAGCGCTGCAACGCGCTGGCTCACTTGCGGCTGCGACCAGCGGCGCCGCGCCGCCGCCTGCGAGAAGCTGCCCGACTCCACGATTTCCACCAGCAGGGCCAGGTCATCAAAGTTGAGTGCCATAACAAATTTGAATATGAAATATCATGAGATAACTGCTTCTATTATGTCTTAACGCTATCTAAACTGTCAGCATCACTCACGGAGGAATGCATGGCGGCTGCGGCACGGGCAAGGAAGTTGGGCAAGCGTTTCCTTATGACAGACCACATGCTGGTGGTATCCGGCTTCTATCTTGTATTTCCCGTGGTGGCACTGCACTTTGTTGGCCAGCTTGGCTGGGCCGCGGCCTCGGTCGGCCTCGCACTCGGCGTGCGCCAGATGGCGCAGCAAGGCATGGCGCTGTTCGGCGGTTCGCTGTCCGACCGTTTCGGCGCCAAGCCGATGATTGTCGGCGGCATGCTGCTGCGGGCGCTGGGATTCGCAACGATGGCCTATGCCGTCAATCCCGCCATGCTGGTGCTCTCCTGCGTGCTGTCCGGCCTGGGCGGTGCCCTGTTTGACCCGGCGCGCGGCGCCCTGGTCGTCAAACTGACCCGCCCTGCCGAACGGCCCCGCTTCTACTCCATCCTCATGATGCAGGAAAGCGTGGCCGCCGTGACCGGCGCCCTGCTCGGCACCATGCTGCTCGGCGTCGAGTTCCGGTGGGTGGGTCTGGGCGGCTGTGCGGCTTTCGTGCTGGCGGCGCTGGCGAACGCCTGGCTGCTGCCAGCCTACCGCGTCGCCACTCCCGGCACTTCGGCGGTCAACGCCATGCGCATTCCTTTGCGCGACAAGCCTTTCATCATGCTGGTACTGACGCTGAGCGGCTATTACATCATGACGGTGCAGCTGATGATGCTGGTGCCGGTTACCCTGACCGAGCTTTCCGGCACACCGCGCACCGTGGCCTGGATGTATGCGGTGGATGCCCTGCTGGCGCTGATGCTGCTGTACCCGATGGCGCGCCTGGGCGAGCGCTACCTGACGCTGGAAGCGCGTCTGCTGGCCGGCATCGGCATCATGTGCGGCGCGGTGCTGGCCATGTCGGCGGCAGCTGCGTTGCTGCCGATGTTCGTTTGTATCGCCGTGTTCTATACTGGTTCGCTGGTGGCCGAACCGGCGCGCGAGTCGCTGGTATCACGCTACGCGCGGCCCTCCGCGCGGGCAAGCTATATGGGCTTGAGCCGTTTCGGGCTTGCGCTGGGAGGCCTGTTCGGCTACACGGCAGGCGGCTGGCTGCTGGACTGGAGCCGCGCCGTGCACACGCCTGCATTGCCCTGGCTGGTGCTGGCCGCGATTGGGCTGCTGACGCTGACCGTGCTGGCTTGCGCTGCCGCTCCGCTGCCGCAAAAAAAGAGCCCGCCAGTGGCGGGCTAAACACTTTGGTTGGGTATTTCATTGTAGTGCGCGAAAACGCATCTGATTCTCTCCAATCGTCACCCCATGCCAAATTAGTTATAGCTGGCCTGAAAAAATGAATCACGCGTCCCGCGCTTCGCCGCATAGAATGCAGGGATGAAATCCTATACCGCCCAATGCGTCCTGCCCCTTGCCGCTGAGCTGGGCGAAGGACCACTCTATTTGCCGGCGCAGGATCGCCTGCTGTTTGTGGATCTCAAGCGTTGCATCCTGCATGCGTGGGATGCCGGCGTCCACGAGCACCGTAGCTGGCTGCTGCCTGACTATATCTGCTGGCTGGTGCCGCGCCGCGACGGCGATGGCTTCATGGCCGGCCTGCGCGACAGCGTAGTGCGACTGTGGCTGGAGCCGGAACTGCGCGTCGAGACGGTCGTGCGCGTAGTCGATGGCGCCGCTGGCCAGCGACTGAACGACGCCAAGGTCGACCCGAGCGGCCGCTTGTGGCTGGGCTCCATGCACAATACCGATTACCAGCAAAAGGTGGGCAAGCTGTTCCGCCTTGATCCGGACCAGAGCCTGCGCGTGGCCGACGAGGGCTACCACATCTGCAACGGCCCGACCTTCGCGCCTGATGGCAGCGCGCTGTATCACTCGGACAGCTTCCTCGACGTGACCTACCGCTACCCGCTGGCAGCCAATGGCAGCCTTGGACCACGCGAAACCTGGCGCCGCTATACCGACGGCGGTTCGCCGGACGGCATGCAGGCGGATAGCGAAGGCTGCATCTGGATTTCCACCTGGGGCGGCAAACGCGTTTGCAGTTTCAGCCCGGAAGGCGAACTGCTGGCGGAAGTGCAGCTGCCGACATCGCATCCTGCGTCGCTGGCATTCGGCGGCGAAGACCTGCGCACGCTGTACATCACCACGGCGCGGGAAGGCCTGTCGGCGGAACAGTTGGCGCAGGAACCGCTGGCGGGCGCCCTGTTCAGCGCCCGCATCGACGTGCCGGGATTGCCGGCCAACGCCTTCGGCTAAGTCAGTACAACTCTTTCGCCGCGCTGCGCACAGCCTGCAACAACAGGTTGGCGCCCGGCGACATCAGGTGGTCGGCCTTGGTGATGATGCCGAATGCATCCATCCGGAACGGCAGTTCCAGCGGCAGGATCGACAGCACGTTCAGCTCTGCGTAATAACGCGCCACCTCCACCGGCATCACGTGGATGGCATCGGTCTTCTGCAGCAGTGCGGTAATCAGGAGCTGGGAAGTGGTGTCGACCACGTCGACCGGCGGTTCCAGGCCGGCGCGGCGGAACATCATGTCGCAGCGGTGGCGCAGGATGCTGCCTTGCGGCGGCAGGATCCACGGGCGGTTGGCGATATCCTTCAATTGCAGCTTCTCGCGCTCCAGCAGTGGATGGCCGGTGCGCACAACGGCGCATGCCGGCTCCTCGGTCAGCTCTTCGTACACCAGGCCCGCCGTGCTTTCCTTTTCCAGGATGCGTCCGATCATGAAATCCAGCGTGCCGCGCTGGAGCAGTTCCATCAGCACGTTACTGGCTTCCACCTGCACGCCGATACGCAGCAGCGGCGCTTCCTTTTTCACGCGGGTGATGGCGTTGGGCAGCAGGTTCATCGCCGGCGTCATGATGACGCCGACTTCCACCTGGCCGGACAAGCCGGCTTTCAGCGTCACGATATCGTCATGCGCCAGGGCCAGGCTGGTGAGGGCCATGCGGGCGTGGCGGATCATGGTTTCGCCGTACAGCGTCGGCTCCATGCCGCGCGGCAGGCGCTCGAACAGCTTCACGTCCAGCATGTCCTCAAGGTCCTTGAGTTGCTTGGAAGCGGCGGGCTGCGTCATGTGCAGTTCTTCCGCAGCGCGGTGGATGTTGCGGTGTTCATCCAGCGCGATCATCAGCAGCAGTTGACGAGTTTTCAACCTCGCCTTCAGGAACCAGTTCGGATTCGGGGTAGTCATGCGAGGCATGATACCACCGCCGTTATCGACCAATAAGTCGCGCCTCATTTGCAGCCCGGCGCAGGGTTGGCGGCCGGACCTTCAGCCGTTTGCGGGATGATGGCAATGGTGCCGTCAGGGTTGTAGTGCAGTTCTTCCACCGCCACGGAACGGCGGTATTCGCCGCCTGTCGGCAGCTTGTCGTTGTGGTAGAAGATGTAGGACTTGCCGTTGAAATCGATCACCGCCTGGTGAATGGTCTTCACCACCTTGTTCATGTCCATGATCTTGCCGCGGAAAGTCCATGGGCCGGTGGCGCTAGGCCCCGTGGCGTAGGCAGTCTCCTCCGGGAAGTTGCGCGAATAGGTCAGGTAGTAGGTCTTGTCGTGGCGGTGCAGGTACGCCGCTTCGGTGAAATTGTCGATGCCGACGGTATGGATCGGGCCATCGAGTTCGATCATATTCGGCTTCAGCTTGGCGTATTTCAGCACGCGATTGCCCCAGTACAGGTAGGCCTGGCCGTCCTTGTCGATGAAGACCGCCGGGTCGATATCGTCCCAGGGAATATCGGTTTCCCTGGTCATGTCGTTGGTGATCAGGGCACTGCCGCGCGCATCGACGAAGGGGCCGGTCGGCTTGTCCGACACCGCCACGCCGATCGCTTTGCCCGGCTTGCTCGCATCGTGTTCGACCGGGGCGTAAAAGTAGTACTTGCCATTGCGCTTGGTGACGTCGGCAGCCCAGGCGTCGGCCTTGGCCCATTTGAAGGTCTTCACGTTCAGCGGCGACCCCATGTCGGTCCAGTTCTTCATGTCGCAGGAGGACAGCACGCGCCATTCGCGCATCAGGTAGTCCTTGCCTTCCGGCGCCGCTTCGTCGCGGCCAACGTAGAGGTAGACGCGGTTGCCGTCGACCAGTGCCGCCGGGTCGGCAGTGAAGATATTCGATACAAGCGGATTGGCTGCCTGCGCCAGGGTACACATCGTCGCCAATGCCGATGCGACGGCCGATTTCTTGAACATGAAGTCTCCTTTTAGTTTTTCTGTTTCCAGGCCAGCAGGCGTTGCAGCGCGCAGAACGCGAACAACAGCACGCCGATGACGATCTTGGTCCACCACGAGCTGAGCGTGCCGTCGAACACGATCAGGGTCTGGATGGCGCCCAGCACCAGCACGCCGGTCAGGGCGCCGGCCACGTAACCGTAGCCGCCAGTCAGCAGCGTGCCGCCGATCACCACGGCGGCGATCGCATCGAGTTCGGTGCCCTGCGCGTGCAGGCCGTAGCCCGACAGCATGTAGAAGGCGAATAGCAGGCCGGCCAGCGCCGCGCAGCCGCCACTGATGGCGTACACGGCGACCTTGGTGGCGCCCACCGGGAGTCCCATCATGTGGGCCGATTGCTCGTTGCCGCCGACTGCATACACGGCGCGGCCGAACGGCGTCATATGCGCCACCACCATGGCCACCGCCAACAGGACCAGCGCAATCACCACGCCCGGCGAGATAAAGCCGTCAAAGACCCCGACCTGCGCCTGCGAGATGGCGACGAAGGCCGGGTCCTCGATCGGGATCGAATTCACGCTGATCAGGTAGCACAGGCCGCGTGCCAGGAACATGCCGCCCAAGGTGACAATGAAAGGCTGCAGGCGGAAAAAGTGGATCAGGGCGCCCATGCCGGCGCCGAACACGACGCCCATCAGCAGCACGGCAACCATCACGGCCGCGGGCGGCCAGTGCGCCGCATGCAGCAGCCATGCGGCGACCATGGTACTGAGCGCCAGCACCGAGCCTACCGACAGGTCGATGCCGCCGGACAGAATGACAAAGCTCATGCCGACGGCGATCACCAGCAGGAAGGCATTGTCGATCAGGAGGTTGAGCATCACCTGCAGCGACAGGAAGCCGGGATAGGCGATGCCCCCTGCCACCAGCAATGCAAGCAACAGGCCGACAGTAACGAGGGAAGTAAAGTACGGGGCGCGGGTCATGCCTTGCTCCTTTGCGACAGGCATACCGCGAACACCACCAGCGACTTGACGACGAGGTTGACTTCCGGCGGCACGCCGAGCGAATACACGGTGTAGGTAAGGGTCTGGATGATCAGGGCGCCGATCACGCTGCCGACCAGGTTGAACTTGCCGCCGGCCAGCGAGGTGCCGCCCAGGGTGACGGCCAGGATGGCGTCCAGTTCCAGCAGCAAGCCGGCATTATTGGCGTCGGCGCTCTTGATGTTGGAGCTGATGATCAGCCCCGCCAGGCCGGCGCATACCGCGCAGAAGGCGTAGCTGGCGAAAATCAGCGCCCCGGCGCGGATGCCGGCCAGCCGCGCCGCAACCGGGTTGATGCCGACTGCTTGCGTGAACAGGCCGAGCGCGGTCTTGCGCATCGCCAGCGCGACGGCTGCGACCACTGCCAGCGCAAGGTAAAGCGCCACCGGCAGGCCAAGCAGGTAGCCGCTGCCCAGCACGAAGAAATCTTCGCGGTAGACGGTGATGATCTGGCCGTCGGTAACCAGCTGCGCGAGGCCGCGTCCGGCGACCATCAGCACCAGGGTGGCGACGATCGGCTGCAGGCCAAGGCTGGCTACCAGCAGGCCGTTCCAGACGCCGCATAACAGCGCGGCGCCCAGTGCTGCGGCAAAGGCCAGCCACAGCGGCTGCTCGGCGGCGGCCACGGTGCAGGCGACGGCAGCGGCCAGCGCTACCACGGCGCCGACCGAAATGTCGATGCCGCGCATGGCGATCACAATGGTCATGCCGGTAGCCGCCAGCATCAATGGCGCGGCGCGGTTCAGGATGTCAACCATGGCGCCGTACAGGTGGCCATCCTTCACTTCCAGGTGGAAGAAGCCGGGCACGGCGAACAGGTTAATCAGCAGCAGCACGGCCAATGCGCCGAGCGGACGTGCCAGCGGGTGGGCCAACAGGCGCGCAGCCATGCCCGGGCCGGCGTTCGCTGCGCGCGAGGCCGGCGCAGCAGCCAGGTGGGCGGTATTCTGCGTCATGCTGCCTCCCCTGCAATGGCATGCAGCACGGTGGTTTCATCGAGCTCGCCGCGCTGGTATTCGCCGCATGCTGCGCGGTCGCGCATGACAATCATGCGGTCGCTGCAGCGCAGTACTTCCGGCAGCTCGGACGAGATAAACAGCAGCGACATGCCGCGCTTGCACAGCGTTGTTACGTAATCCATGATTTCCTGCTTGGCGCGCACATCGATGCCGCGCGTTGGTTCGTCCAGGATCATCAAGCGCGGATCGGTGGCCAGCCAGCGCGCCAGCAGCACCTTCTGCTGGTTTCCGCCGGATAGTGCGCCGATCGGCGTTTCGATGCTGGCAGTCTTGATGCCGAGCGCCTTGACATATTCTTCCGCCAGTTCGCGCTGGCGTTGCATCGGGATGGCGCGCAGCATGCCCTGGCGGGCCTGCATCGCAAGCACCAGGTTTTCGCGCACGGAGAGCGACAGGATCGCGCCTTCCAGCTTGCGGTCTTCCGAGCAGAAGCCAATGCCGGCGGCAATCGCCTGGCGCGGGTTGGCGAAGGTGCCGTAGACCTTGTCGCCGATGGCGATATCGCCTTTGTCGGCGCGGTCGGCGCCGAACAGCAGGCGCGCCAGCTCGGTACGCCCGGCGCCCAGCAAGCCTGCCAAGCCAAGCACTTCGCCTTCGCGCACCTGCATGTCCATCGGCTGCAGCACGCCTTTGCGGCCCAGGCCGCGCGTCTCGAGGACAACGCGCGCCGCAGCAGGTTGCTGCACTACGTCACCACGTTCCGCCACCGGGCCGGCGCTGGCAGCCGGATCGGCGGCGTCGGCCGGTTTGCCGATCATCTTGTTCACCAGGGCCAGCCGCGACAGGTCGGCCGCGGCATACTCTCCTTCGCGTTCGCCATTGCGCATCACGGTGATGCGGTCGGAAATCGCGTAAGTCTGGTCCAGGAAGTGGGTCACGAACAGGATCGCCATGCCCTGCTCGCGCAGCCGGCGCAGCACGCGGAACAGCAACTGCACCTCCGCCTCGTCGAGGCTGGAAGTAGGCTCGTCCAGCACCAGCACGCGCGAGGAAATGTTCAAGGCACGCGAGATCGCCACCATCTGCTGGATCGCCAAGGGATAGCGCGACAAAGGCGCCGTCACATCGATATCGATCTCCAGCTCACGCAGCAAGGTAGCCGCGCGCGTCCGCATTCCCTTCCAGTCCACCGTGCCCCACTTGCGCGGATAACGGCCGATGAAGATGTTCTCGGCCACCGACAGGTTCGGACACAGGTTCACCTCTTGGTACACCGTGGAAATGCCCAGCTCCTGCGCCTCCAGCGTCGAGCGCGGATGGATCGCACGGCCTTCAAGCGTGATGCTGCCCTGGTCCGGCGCATGCACGCCGGTGAGCACCTTGATCAGGGTCGACTTGCCCGCCCCGTTCTGCCCCATCAGCGTATGCACTTCGCCAGGGTAGAGCCGCAGCCCCGCCTCGCTCAGCGCCTTCACGCCCGGGAAGGCCTTATGGATGCCGGACAGCTCCAGCACCGGGGCCGCCGCTGCGGTGGCCATCATCAGTATTTCCGGTTAGGGAGTTCTTTAGCTGCCACTTCCGCCGGGAACACGCGTTCCTCGGTCACGATGCGCGGCGCCACAGGCTTGCCGGCGACCACATCCTGCGCCGCCTTCATCAGTTGCGGGCCAAGCAGCGGGCTGCATTCGACCGACACGTTCAGCTTACCGGCGATCATGGCCTGGAAAGCGCCCTTCACACCGTCGATGGAAACGATGATGATGTCCTTGCCCGGTTTCAGGCCCGCTTCTTCAATGGCCTGGATGGCGCCGATCGCCATATCGTCGTTGTGCGCGTACAGCACGTTGATGTCCTTGCCGTGGGCTTTCAGGAAGGCTTCCATCACCTCCTTGCCCTTGGCGCGGGTGAATTCGCCGGTCTGGGTGCGGATCACCTTCAGCTTGGCGTTGCCCTTGATGGCTTCTTCAAAGCCGGCCTTGCGGTCGAGCGCCGGCGCCGAACCCACGGTGCCCTGCAGCTCCACCACATTCAGTACCGGCTTGCTCTGCTTGGCCGCATAGTCCACCAGCCATTTTCCGGCACGGCGGCCTTCTTCCACGAAGTCGGAGCCGATCAGGGTGACGTACAGCGACTTGTCGGCCACTTTCACAGCGCGGTCGGTCAGGATGACCGGGATCTTGGCTGCCTTGGCTTCGCGCAGCACGGTTTCCCAGCCGGTTTCCACGACCGGAGAGAACGCGATCACGTCCACGCGCTGGGCGATGAAGGAACGGATCGCCTTGACCTGGTTTTCCTGCTTCTGCTGGGCGTCGGCGAACTTGAGGGTGATGCCGGCCTGTTTGGCGGCATCCTTGATGGAGGTTGTATTGGCCGTGCGCCATTCACTTTCGGCGCCAACCTGGGAAAAGCCCATTACCAGAGGCTTGGCTGCGAACACGCTGCCCGAAGCAGCAAAGGCGAGGGCGAACGCGCCGCCGAGGATAGTCCTGCGGGTGACTTTCATGCCGGTCTCCAAAATTATAGTAGATCAATATTAGGAGAATCCGTCATGCCGATCTAATTCATTTTTTCGCAGGACCCATATCATTTTTATTATCTCAGCAGGCGCAGGCCATACAGGCCGCCAGCCATCGAGCCGGAATGGGCGACAAACTTCACTTCCAGCTTTCCATCGCGCGCGGCGCCGGCCGGAACCGGCAGGTCCAGGGAATAGAATGCATCGCCTTTACGCTCGATGATGACCTGCTGTAGCAGCCGGCCGTTCAGCAGCACGTCGAACTTGCGGCCAGCGTCGCCGGATGCAAAGGTCAGGCGCAGCACGCGGCCCGCGCCTTCAAGGTCTTTCAGCTCGTAGCTGAACCATCCGCTGGCATGGCGCCAATGCCGGGTGCCATTCAGGCCCGCGTCCGCCCCTTCGCCTTTGAAGGAGTGATCCGATTCCGGTTGCTGTTCGCCGGGCGCCACCTGGTCGACAGTCCGTGCGTCGAGCGCTAGCCGCTCAGCCTCGGCGGCCGCTGCTTTCGTGCGCATCGCCGCCAGGCCGGCCGGCGTGGTCTCCTGCCAATAGATCATGTAGCGCGAATCGTGCAGGCGGAAGAACGGAATGAAACGCAGCACGCTTGCGCCCTGCCCTTGCACCAGGCCCGGCGCAGTAAATGTCAGGGGCCGCCCCGGCACAGGCTTGAACTTGTCGAGGAAATCCTTGCGATCGCTGACGAATACCGGCGCCGCCTCCTGCGGGCAGACCTGGCCTTGCGCAATATGGCCCATGCGCGAGTCGTCGGCCATGAAATTCAATTGCTCGCCGGGGAAAGGCGAGGTTTTCGCCGCCAGCACGATCGGGCCGTGCAGCACGGCGTAATAGTTCGACTTGTCGGGCATCTGCTCAAGCGTGGTGCGCATCGGTAGCCGCACGTCGACAGTGTCGCCTTTTCGCCACACTCGGGCCAGTTCCACGTAGCCGCCAGGTGCGCCCTGCACCGTCACCGCCTTGCCGTTGACGCGCACGGCCAGCGCTCCTTTCGCCACCCAGCCTGGATAGCGGATCTTCATGGTGAACTTGCCGCCGCTGTCGATGGACAGCCGGGTGCTGGCCTGGTCCGGGAAACTGTTGGACTGGGTCAGCACGACGCCTTTCTCGCGCCATTCGAGCCGTGAGGGGATGAACAGGTTGACCAGCAAGGCATCGCCGTCGCGGGCGTAGATGAATTCACCGTACTTGGCGTGGCTCTCGATGCCGGAGCCGACGCAGCACCACATGCCTTTGTCCACTTCCGAATAGACGCGGTAGTGGTTGGGGCGCATCGGCGTGAAGTACACAAAGCCGCCGCTCTCCGGGCGCTGGGAGGACAGGATATGGTTGTACAGCGCACGCTCGTAATAGTCGCCATACGCCGCGCTCGGGTCGCGCTGGTACAGCAGCTCGGTGAGCTTGAGCATATTGTAGGTGTTGCAGGTTTCCGGCCCTTCCACCTCGCTGCTCATCGAGGAAAAGTCCTTATCGTCGTGGAAGTGCTCCTTGACGCTGTTGCCGCCGATGGCGACGGTACGGTGGTCGTGCACGGTCCGCCAGAAGAAGCTGGCGGCGTTGTGCCATTGCTGCTCGCCGGTCAGTTCGGCAATGCGTTCGAAGCCGATCACTTTCGGGATCTGCGTATTGGCATGCAGGCCGGTCAGCTCGTCGCGGCCCTCCGCCAGCGGCTGCAGGATGGCCTGGTGCGAGAAGCGCCTGGCGGCAGCGAGATAGCGCTGGTCGCCGCTCAACTGGTAGACGTCCGCCAGCACCTCGTTCATGCCGCCATGCTCCGCGCGCAGCATCGACTGCATCTGCTCGTCGCTCAGGGAGCTGGTCATCGCGACCGTCCAGTCGGCAAACCTGACCAGCATCCGCCGCGCATCTTCGTTGCCGGCATAACGCCAGGCGTCGCGCAGGCCGGCGGCGATCTTGTGCAGGTTATACCAGGGCACCCATTTGCCGTTGACCGAGAAGTTGTCGGCATGGAGCTTGCCGTTGGCGATATCGTTCCAGGCCGCGCGGCCTCCGGGAATGCCGCCAAGATAGCCGTCCGGCGCTTGTGCTTTCTTCAGCTCCTGCACGAAGTAGTCGAGGCGTTCGCGCACGGTGCCGTCGCCGGTGGCAGCCCACGTCAGGGACAGCGCAGAGAGGTAATGCCCGCCCATGTGGCCATCGAGGCCGCTGGATTCCCAGTTGCCGTAGGATGGTTTTGGCAGCGGCAGGCCGGCCTCGCGGCGGAACGGCGCCAGCAGCCGGTCTGCGTCGAGCGCCAGCAGGTAGCGCCGGTTGGTTTCCTGGGCCTGCAGGAAGGGGCTAGGCAGGAGGCGGACGTCCTGCAGGGGGAATAGTTCGGCGGCGCTCGCAGCACCCGGCACCAATGCCGCTGCACTTGCGCCGGCCGCAAGCAGCACAGCAAGACCGCGCTGCAATGCCCGGGCCAACTTTGGCGCGTTCATTTCTGGACGCTCTGGTAATGGTCCAGGTCTGCGGTGTCGACCACAGGCCAGCCTGCGCGATCCCAGCGCATTTCCATCACCTTCAGCTTTTGCAGGTATTTGTCTTTCGTTTCGTAGGCGTGAAGCACCATCACATCCATGCCGTCGAAGGTGTAGGCGCTGTTGTGGCCGAGGGCCTTCCAGTCCGCGTTACCCTGCACGACCAGCGACCCGCCGCCAAACAGCATGTCCTTGCCATCCTTGTCGAGATAAGGGCCGGTGACCGTGCGCGAACGGCCGACGACAACGTGGTAAGTGCTCTTCTCTTTCTGGCAGCACAGGCCCCACGAAACAAACAGGTAGTACCAGCCGTTCTTGCGGAAGATGAAGGGCGCCTCGATCTCCGCCGGGCCGCCGCTGTCATCCTTCACGAAAGCCGGACGCTCGCGGGCGGCGATGGTGCTCCAGACCTGCGGTTCGGCCGGGCGCGTCCAGGCTTCATTCAGCTTGACCAGCTTGATGCCGCCCCAGAACGAGCCGAAGGCCATCCAGCCTGTCCCCTTGTCGTCTTCGATGACATTGGAATCGATCGCGTTCCAGATGTCGCGCCCCGGCACCGATTGCACGACGATGCCCTGGTCCTCCCACTTGTAGTCTGGGGAGCGCGGGTCGAGGGTCTTGTTCACCGTCACGCCGATGGCCGAGGTGTTCTTGCCGAAAGCCGAAACGGAGTAGTACAACAGGTATTTGCCATTGTGATACTGGATGTCCGGCGCCCAGACATGGTCGTCGAAGCCCGGCGCAGCCTTGGCGGCGGCCGGTGGATGGCCCGCGAAGATGCGGCCTTCCGGCTGCCAGTTCAGCATGTCCTTCGAGCTGTAGAAGGTAATTCCAGGC
This sequence comes from Pseudoduganella sp. R-43, assembly GCF_049913255.1. Taxonomy (NCBI): domain Bacteria; kingdom Pseudomonadati; phylum Pseudomonadota; class Betaproteobacteria; order Burkholderiales; family Oxalobacteraceae; genus Pseudoduganella; species Pseudoduganella sp. R-43. Next base: position 1,971,516 of record NZ_CP183988.1, on the reverse strand, counting down.
CCGGTCGAGTACAGGTAATAGGTATCGCCCTGCTTCGCCATCACCGGATCATGCACGCTCACCTGCGCAGCCATCGCCGCCTGCGCCAGCACGAGGGCCGCGCCAAACATCCATTTCATCGTCATCTCAAGTTCCCGTTCTCGCGCCCCACAGCGATACGCCTGCCTTCGACTGCACCGTAAAGGTCACCTCAAAGGCGCCGGCGTTGGTATTCCACTGCCGCGACAAGATCCCATTGTAGACTGTACCGTCGGCCAGCACGATGCCGACCTTGTTTGCGCCCTGGTGCGTCCAGGTGCCTGCCAGCGCACCGCTGACGGCGCCGCCGGCGGCCAGGGTCACGACCTGCGATGGCTTGATGGTTGCCGAAATGTCCTTGCCATGGTTGATCACCTTGTACGTGCCCGCTGCGTCAGCCGCAGTAACGTCTGCCGACAGCGTGGTGGCATTCTTCGACAGCGGAACATAGCGGAATGGCGCCACCACCGGCCAGCCGTCGGCGTTGATGAACATTTCGTGCACGCGTACCTCATGCACCTCGCCCTGACCCGGGAAGCGGGTATGGAACACCAGGAAGTACTTGCCGGCAGCCGCATCGTAGTACGCCGAGTTGTGGCCCGGCGATACGTAGCCGAGCGCCGTGCCGCTCTCGCCCGCCGCCAGCGCAAACTGGTGGCTGCCCATCAGCTTCTGCCCGTGCGGTGCGATGCTGGCGTCGTCAAACAGCGGCAACGCCGGGTTGGCCTTGACGGTCGCCATGTCGGTGCCCGCTGCATCCACATACGGGCCGTCCGGGTTCAGCGAACGGGCAACGCGGATGTTGTAGCCGCCATTTGCATCCAGCCCGCCAAACGATACGAACAGGTAGTAGTACTTGCTGTCAGAGCTGTACAGGATGTACGCGCCCTCGATGCGCGCGTGATTGCCGCCCATCAGGTGCTTGCCGTAGCCCTGGCCGGGCTTCTGCAGCCCGGTCGCCGGGTCCATCTCCATGATGAAGATGCCGCCGGAGTAGGAGCCGTACACCATCCACAGCTTGCCGCTGCTGTCGCGGAAGACGTTGGGGTCCACCACGTTGGGATGCTTCGTGGCGTCGTAGATGGTGCCGTCGGGACTGACCTCGCCCCACATACCGGACTTCAGCAGCAGTTGCTTGTTGACGTAAGGGCCGTCCACCTTGTCCGCCACCGCCACGCCGAGTGCGGAGCGCGGAGAGTCGCCCTTGCAGGCGCAGTAGTACATGTAGAACTTGCCGTCATCCAGTTTGGCCACGTCCGGCGCCCACAGCGTGTCGGACTGAGCCCAGGTCAGCGCTTCCGTCAGCGCCACGGTAACGTTGTTGAACAGCGGATTGCCGGCGTTGACGCCATCGGCAATCTTCGTCCAGTTCATCCAGTCGGTGGTTTTTGCCGCCGCCAGGTGGGAACCGAATACGTAATAGGCGTCGCCCGACTTGATCACCGAAGGGTCATGCACCGATACGTTGGCGAAGGCGACCGTCGTCACCGATGGCGTAGTTGGCGGCACTGGCGACGCCGCGGGTGGCGCCGACGCCGGGGCCACGGCGGTGGACGAGCCACCGCCGCCGCCACCGCAGCCGCCCAGGCCCGCCAGGGCGACACCGGCCGCCGCCGAGCGCAGAAACGCCCGGCGTTGCACGGAGATGTTTTCCATCTTAGTCTCCGACGGCCACAACGACGACCGACTTGGCCGGCATCTTCACGGTCAGCTTGCCGCCGCTGGACTGCACGGCGATCGGCGCCGGCTTCACGGCGTCCGGCTTGGCGAAGGTGTTGTGCGCATCCATGGCGTTGGCGGTCAGCACGCGTGCGCTGGCCTTGCCTGCACCCACGCCATCGATGTTCACTTCTTCAGCCTCGCCGGGATTGGTGTTCACCAGCGCCACGTAGATCTTGCCATCCTTGCCGCGTGCGGCGGAAGCGCTGACCTGCGGGATGCTCTTGTCGCCGGAGCTGTACTTGCGGTTGCCTTCCAGCGACAGCGGCAGGGTGGTCGCGCCCTGGAACGGCACGTACATTTCGTATGCGTGGTAAGTCGGCGTCAGCAGCATCTTCTCATTGTCGGTCAGGATCATGGCCTGCAGCACATTGACCATCTGCGCAATATTGGTCATGCGCACGCGGTCGGCATGGTCGTGGAAGATGTTGAAGTTCAGCGCGGCCACCACTGCATCACGCAGGGTGTTCTGCTGGTACAGGAAGCCGGCGTTGGTGCCCTTCTCCACGTCATACCAGGTACCCCATTCGTCGACATAGAAGCCCAGCTTCTTCTCCGGATCGTTCTTGTCCAGCACCTTCACGTTGTTGCGGATGTGGTCTTCCATGCGCATGGTGGCATGCAGGGTCGAGAACCATTCATTGTCCGGGAAACCGGTGGCCGCGCCCTTCACTTCCCACTTGCCGGTGGGGATGGTGTAATAGTGGAAGCTGATGCCGTCCGTCATATTCTTGGCGGACTTGCTCAGCTCTTCGGTCCAGCTGGTGTCGTTGTCGTTGCCGCCGCTGGCGACCATCTTCGGACGCGCACCGGCCGGAGTCTTGAGGAAGGTGACGCTCTGGCGATACAGGTTGGTGTAGTACTCCGGCTTCATATTGCCGCCGCAGCCCCAGGCTTCGTTACCGACGGCGAAGTAAGCCACCTTGAACGGCTTGTCGCGGCCATTCTTGCGGCGCAGTTCCGGCAGGGTCGACTTGTTATCGGAGGTCATGTACTCCAGCCATTCCGCCATTTCCTGCGGCGAGCCGGTGCCCAGGTTGCCGTTCACGTACGCGTCCGCGCCCAGCTGCTCGACCAGGTCGAAGAATTCATGAGTGCCGACCGCGTTGTTCTCGTCCACGCCGCCCCAGGTGGTGTTGATCTTGACCGGACGCTTGTTGCGCGGGCCGATGCCTTCGCGCCAGTGGTATTCATCGGCGAAGCAGCCGCCTGGCCAGCGCACCAGCGGCACGTGCAGCTTCTTCAGCGCACCGATCACGTCGTTGCGCCAGCCGCGCGTATTCGGGATCTTCGATTGCGGGCCGACCCACATTCCGCCGTAGATGCCGGTGCCAAGGTGTTCGGCGAACTGGCCGTAGACGTCCTTGTTGATGACCGGACCGGGTTTGGCGGTGTCGATCTTTACGGTGGTGGCAGCTTGCGCCAGGCCTGCGGTGAGCAAGGCCAACGCGATCATCGTCTTCTTCATAGCATCTCCTAGTTTATTGTTTGAATACCGCAACGAAGCCGCCGTGTGGCTGCATCGTGATCTTCTGCTTGCCGGCGGCAACCGCCCGCTGGCTGAATTCGCGCTCGCCGGCGCCATCGGTGATCAGCGTGCCGGGCGCGCCGAGTTCCACCGATACTTCCTGCGCGCTGTCCTGCGCATTGATACCTGCCACGTACCAGGTGTCGCCGGCGCGCCGCGCCAGCACCACGTAGCGTGCCGGCACGCCGTCGACGAAGCGTACGTCGTCCCAGCTGCGTGGCAGTTGCCGCAGCAGGTCCTGCACATAGGCCGGCACAGTTGCCATGCCGTCCGGGGTTTCGGCGAAATGCTGGATGCCGGACGTGAACAACACCGCTTCCGCCAGCTCGAAACCGTTGCGCGTGGCGCGCTTGATTTTGGGGATGTCGCCGAAAGCCATGGGAGTGAAGTCCATCGGGTCGAACAGGTTGCGTGCGAAAGGCAGCATGGCTGCATGCTTGACCACCTTGTCCTGGCCGTCCTGCTCGAAAGTGGAGAACTCGAAACCGCGTACCGCCTCCGCCGTCATCAGGTTGGGGTAGGTACGGCTCCAGCCGCGCGGCAGCGTGGCGCCGTGGAAGTTCACCAGGAGGCCGGCTTCCGCCGCGTCCTTCAGGATGTCGACATAGTAGGCGATGAAGGATTGGCCATCGCCGCCGAAGAAGTCAATCTTCACGCCCTTGATGCCCATTTCGCGCAAACGTGCGAATTCGGCGCGGCGCGCTTCGCGGGTCAGCAGCTTGCCCTTGGGCGAATACTCTGTCTTGTTCCAGCTGCCCGAAGAGTTGTACCAGGCCAGCAGGCCGACGCCCTTCCCTGCCGCGTACTGGGCCAGCTCGCGCATCCTGTCGTAGCCGATCTTGCGGTCCCAGTCGGCGTCGACCAGGGTGTAATCCCACTTCATCTGCACCGCATAGTCGATGAACTTTTTCTGCACATCGAACACGGTGGCATCGTCTTTCAGGATGGCCCAGCTCCACGAAGCGTGGCCCGGCTGCACCAGCGCGGCATCGAACGGGATCGCAGGCGCAGCCAAGTCGGTGCCCAGCGTCGACTGCATGACCGTAGCCAAGGGTCCCAGGGCCAGCACGCGCCATGGCGAGGCCGCGCCGCTGCCCATCAGGGCGCCACCGGGAAACACTTCCGGAGCGCTCGGGCCGCCAATGCGGTATTCGCCGCCGGGCGCCTTGTCCTGCAGGCGCGAGGCGTGCCAGCTGCCGTCCATGCCGGCCTCGGTCAGCGCGACCCAGTTGTCGCCGCTGCGGAACAGCGCCGGGAAGACCCAGCCCGACGGCAGCGGCGACGCGGTGCCGACCGGGATGTCGGCCTGGTAGTACTCTTCGTAGGAAGGATTGGTGTTGGCCCAGCCGGTCTGCGCGACCGACATCGGTTGCAGCCAGGCGCGGGCTGCGGGCGCGAAGGCAAAGCTGGTGGCCTCGCGGCGCACAGTGCCGCCGGCGGTCTCGTAGCGGAAGGCCACGCCGTCGTTGGAAACGCGGAACACGATGTCGAGCTTGCGTCCCTGCTTGTCGCGCAGGGAGAAGCGGCGCTCGTTGGCTTCGTAATGGTTGCTGCGGCGCTTGCCGGTGGCGAGCGTGTAATCTTCGGAAATGCGCTGCACTGCGCCGGCGGAAGCCAGGCGCAGGCTGCGTGTCAGGTCGGCCGATTGCAACTGGAGGCCAAGGCGGGAAGTCAGCAGCACCGGCTGGCCGGCGCGGGCGACCGCATAGGTCGGCTCGCCGCGCGGCGATAGTTCGAACTGCACCTTGACCTGCTTGTCAGGGCTGGCGATGTCGTGCGCGAAGGACCACGACTGGACTGCCACCAGCAATGCCGGAAGGGCGAGCTTGATCATGGCAATCTCCTTTTAAACCCAGCCTGCGTCAACGATAAAATCCTGCGCCGTGCACATGGCGCTGTCATCGGCGCCCAGGAACAGGCACATGGCAGCGATGTGTTCCGGCAGCAGCTTGCCCGGCAGGCACTGGCTGCGGGCGATCTCTTCTTCCGCCGCAGCGTCGACCCACAGGTCCACCTGGCGCTGGGTCATGACCCAGCCTGGCGTGACCGTGTTGACGCGCACATTGTGCTTGCCCAGGTCGCGCGCCATGCCGCGGGTCAGCCCGTGGGTTGCGGCCTTGGCGGTCGCGTACACGGGATAACCGGCGCCCTTGGCGATCCAGGAGATCGAACCGATGTTGATGATGGAGCCGCCGCCCTTGGCCTTCATGCCCGGCAGGACTGCCTGGCAGGTGAAGAACAGCGGGCGCTGGTTGATGGCGATGCGCTGGTCCCAGTATTCCGGGGTCACATCTTCGACACTATGACGCTGGTCGTTCGCCGCATTGTTCACCAGCACGTCGAAATCGCCCAGTTCCGCCGCAAACTCTTTCATCGTGCGCTGCAGCGCCGCGATGTCGGTGATGTCGCAGGCGCGGAACTGAGGGCGCTCGGCGCCGCTGGCGGCAACAGCGTCGCACAATGCTTCGCTGGCCTCTTTCGCAATATCGACGAACGCCACGCGGGCGCCCTGTTTTGCAAAGGCCGCGACGATGCTGGCGCCGATGCCGGTGCCGCCGCCGGTGACAAATACCCGCTTGCCCTGGAGGCTCGGGTAGTTTGCTGCTTGTGTCATGGTGTCTCCATATTTTTATTGCTGTTTTTCTAGTGCTGGCCGAGGACGCCGTCGCGGCGCCGCCAGGTATTGCCCGGATTTTCATCCTGCAGCACCGGCGGCAGCAGCGAGGCCGGCAAGTCCTGGTAGCACACGGCGCGCAGGAAGCGGTAGATTGCCGCCGTGCCGACCGAGGTGCTGCGGCCATCCGAGGTGGATGGGAATGGGCCGCCGTGCACCATCGCGCTGGTGACTTCGACGCCGGTCGGATAGCCATTGGCCAGGATACGGCCGGCTTTGCGCTCCAGCACCGGCAGCAACTTGCGCGCAGTCGCGGCATCGCCGTCGGCCATCTGCAGGGTAGCGGTCAGCTGGCCTTCCAGGTGTTCCGCCACGGCGATCATCTCGTCGATGTCGCGGCAGGCGATCACCAGCGAAGCCGGGCCGAATACTTCATCCGACAGCGCATGCTGCGACAGGAAGGCCTTCGCTGTGGTGCGGAACAGCGCAGCGCCGCCCTTGCAGCCGCCGTGCGGGGTGGCAGTGACAGTTTCAACGTCGTTGCGCGAGGCCAGCGCCTGCACGCCGCGCTGGTAGGCGCCGGCGATGCCTGCGCTCAGCATGGTCGCAGGTGCGACGCCGCCCAATGCCTGCGCGGCGCTGGCGCAGAAGCGCTCCAGGCCCGGGCCTTCAATGCCCAGCACCAGGCCGGGGTTGGTGCAGAACTGGCCGACGCCCAGCGTCAGCGATGCCGCAAAGCCGGCAGCGATGCTGTCAGGACGGCCAGCCAGGGCTTCCGGCAACAGGAAGACCGGGTTGATGCTGCTCATTTCAGCGTACACGGGAATCGGCTGCTTGCGCGCTGCGGCGGTAACCATCAGCGCGGTACCGCCGCTGCGGGAACCGGTAAAGCCGACCGCCTGGATCGCAGGATGCGCCACCAGCGTCTGGCCGATGTGGCTGCCGCTGCCGGTCAGCAGCGCGAATACGCCCGCCGGCAGGCCGCACTGGGCCACGGCGGCCACCACGGCGCGCGCCACCAGCTCGGAAGTGCCAGGGTGGGCGGAGTGCGCCTTCACCACCACCGGGCAGCCGGCCGCCAGCGCGGAAGCCGTATCGCCGCCGGCTACAGAGAACGCCAGCGGGAAGTTGGAAGCGCCGAAGACGGCAACCGGGCCAACGCCGATCAGGCGGAAACGCAGGTCGGCGCGCGGCGGCGTGCGGGTCGGCAGGGCCACGTCGATGCGCGGATCGCACCACGAGCCTTCGCGCAACAACGCGGCGAACATCTTGAGCTGGTTGCAAGTACGCGCCCGCTCGCCTTCCAGGCGGGCTTGCGGCAGGCCGGTTTCGGCCATGGCCCGCTCGATCAGTTCCGCGCCGATGTCGAGGATGTTGCGGGCAATCGCGTCCAGCAGTTCCGCACGCGCGGTGTCGCTGGTGGCACGGAAGGTGTCGAATGCGGCGCCGGCCAGGCGGCAAGCGTCATTTACCTGCTCGACGCTGACAGCGTTGAATTCTTCGCCGAACTGCTGCTCCAGGCCGGGATTGAAGGCGCGCTGTGCGGCGCCCTCCCCGCGCACGGCCACGCCGCCAATGAGTGCTTCGCCGGTAATGGTCATAGTTGGTTCACTTTCTTGTAGCGGGATTCCTGGATGCGCAGCGGATTGCGCAGGGCCGGGCCAAATGCCGGTGCCTCGACTTCAAAGGTCTCGCCTGCCTGCACGGAGATGCCGTCGGCGAAGCTCAGGGTGGCGGTGCCGAAGAAATGGATGTGCACGTCGCCAGGGCGGCAGAACAGGCCATACTTGAAGTGGTGGTATTCCAGGTTGGCGATGGTGTGCGACATGTTCTGTTCGCCGCTGACGAAGGCCTTTTGCCAGCGCACCGCGCCATCCTTGCCGACGATACGCGAGGCGCCGTCGATATGCTGCGGCAGTTCGCCCACGCGCAGGGCCGGGCCGAGGCCACAGTTGCGCAGCTTGGAGTGCGCCAGGTAGAGGTAGTTCTGGCGTTCCGTCACGTGGTCGGAAAACTCGTTGCCGATGGCGAAACCGAGGCGGTAAGGCTGGCCGTCTTCGCCGATCACGTACAGGCCGGCGATCTCAGGCTCTTCGCCGCCGTCCAGCGAGAACTCGGGCATGGTCAGCGCCTGGCCGGTGGCGGCAACGATCGAACCGTCGCCCTTGTAGAACCATTCCGGCTGCACGCCGCGTTGGCCTTCCGCAGGCTTGCCGCCTTCCACGCCGAGGCGGAACATCTTCATGGAATCGCTCAGCGACTCGACGTCGCCGCCGATCTTGCGGTGCATGGCGTCGCGCGCATCGGCGCTGCCCAGGTGGGTCAGGCCGGTGCCGGTGACGTAGCAGTGCGCCGGGTCGGCGTGGTCCAGCGGCGGCAGGATGCGGCCGGCGGTCGCCACGGCTTCGTAGCTTTCGGTACTGGTGCCGATGGCAGCTTGCGCAACGGCGGCCAGGCCTTTTCCGCTGCCGATGGCGCGCTGCGCCAGTTCATAGGTGGTGGACACGCCGTCCAGCACGCGCAGCACGTCGCCGTCCAGCGAGGCTACGCGGCGCGAGCCGGCTTCATTGGTGAATTGTACGAGCAGCATGGGTTCTCCTTAGTGCGAATGGCGCGGCACGGCCGAACCGCGGCAGCCAACCAGGAAGTCGAAGTCGCAGCCTTCGTCGGCTTGCAACACGTGGTCGATATACAGTTGCTGGTAGCCGGACTTCGGCGGCTCCTGCTGCGCGGCGCGCTCGGCGAGGCGCGCCTTCATTTCCTCGTCGCTAATCTCGAGCTGCAGCTTGTTGTTGGCGCAATCGAGCTCGATCCAGTCGCCATCCTTCACGGCGCCGAGCGGGCCGCCGGCCATCGCTTCCGGCGCCACGTGCAGCACCACAGTGCCGTAGGCGGTACCACTCATGCGTGCGTCGGAAATGCGGACCATGTCCTTGATGCCCTTGGCCAGCAGCTTTGGCGGCAGGCCCATATTGCCGACTTCCGCCATGCCCGGATAGCCTTTCGGGCCGCAGTTCTTCATCACCAGGATCGAGTTCTCGTCGACGTCCAGGTCCGGATCGATGATGCGCTCCTTGTAGTGGTCGAAGTTCTCGAACACCACGGCCTTGCCGCGATGCTGCATCAGGTGCGGCGAGGCGGCGGAAGGCTTCAGCACTGCTCCGCGCGGCGCCAGGTTGCCGCGCAGGATGCAGATGCCGCCATCGGCGATTAGCGGGTTGTCGATCTTGCGAATCACTTCATCGTTGTAGATCGGCGCTTCGGAGCAGTTCTCGCCAATGGTCTTGCCGTTGACGGTCAGCGCATCCGGATGCGGCAGCAGGTTTGCTTCGCCCATGCGGCGGATCACGCCCGGCAAGCCGCCGGCGTAGTAGAACTCTTCCATCAGGTAGCGGCCGGAAGGCATCAGGTCGACGATGGTCGGCATGCCTTTGCCAACCTTGGTCCAGTCTTCCAGCTCCAGCGGCACGCCGATGCGGCCGGCGATGGCTCTCAGGTGGATCACGGCGTTGGTCGAACCGCCGATGGCGGCGTTGACGCGGATCGCGTTCTCGAAGTTTTCGCGCTTGAGGATCTTGGACAGGCGCAGGTCTTCCCACACCATTTCGACGATGCGGATGCCGGACATATGCGCCAGCACGTAGCGGCGCGCGTCGACGGCAGGAATCGCAGCGTTGTGCGGCAGCGAGGTGCCGAGCGATTCGGCCATGCAGGCCATGGTGGATGCGGTACCCATGGTGTTGCAGGTGCCGGCGGAACGGGACATGCCCGCTTCGGCCGACATGAACTGGTGCATGGTGATTTCGCCGGCCTTGACCTGCTCGTGCAGTTGCCAGACGGCGGTGCCAGAACCGATGTCCTTGCCGTTCAGTTTGCCGTTCAGCATCGGGCCGCCGGTCACGACGATGGTCGGCAGGTCGACCGAGGCGGCGCCCATCAGCAGCGCCGGGGTGGTCTTGTCGCAGCCCACCAGCAGTACCACGGCATCCATCGGATTGCCGCGGATGGATTCTTCCACGTCCATGCTGGCCAGGTTACGGGTCAGCATGGCGGTTGGGCGCAGGTTGGATTCGCCGTTGGAGAACACAGGGAATTCGACCGGGTAGCCGCCCGCTTCCAGGATGCCCTTCTTGACGTGTTCCGCGAGCTGGCGGAAGTGTGCGTTGCACGGGGTCAGTTCGGACCAGGTATTGCAGATGCCGATGATTGGCTTGCCGCGGAATTCGTGATCAGGAATGCCCTGGTTCTTCATCCAGCTCCGGTACATGAAGCCGTTTTTGTCCTGCGTCCCGAACCATTCGGCCGAGCGAAGTTTTATCGTTTTCTTTGTCTCTGACATGGATTCCTCCGCTTATTGATGGAGGAAATGTTACGGCTCAGAGCAATATATTTCTAATGACTTATTTGTTCCTATCAATATCAAAATCAATATCGAGAAAAACGGAAGGCCAGGGTGTTCCGATAGACCTCTCCCGGGCGCAGGATCACGCTGGGGAAATGCGGTTTATTGGGCGCGTCAGGGAAGTGTTGCGGCTCCAGGCAAAAGCCGCCGCGATGCGGGAAACCCAGCGAGCCGTCAAGGAAATTCCCGCTGTAGAACTGGATGCCCGGCTCGTGAGTGAGCACTTCCAACTGCCGCCCGGAGCGCGGTTCGCGCACCCGTACCGCGCAGCGCATGCCCTCGGCCGGCGCCAGCGCAAAGTTATGGTCGTAGACCGCATCGCCGATGGCGCGCGGCTCGCGGAAATCGAACGGCGTTCCCGCCACGGCGGCCAGTTCGCCGGTTGGTATCAAACCGTCGTCGACCGGCGTGTAATGCGGCGCATCGATCCACATTTCGTGATCGTTGATGGTGCCGCTGCCGGCCAGGTTGAAGTAGGCGTGGTGGGTCAGGTTGACCGGCGTTGCGCGGTCTGTGGTGGCGCGGAAGTCCACAGTCAGCGCGCCATCGTCGCTGAGCGTGTAGCTTGCCTGCACGTCAAGATTGCCGGGATAGCCCTGCTCCCCGTCCGGGCTGCGGTAGCGCAGCACCAGGGCCTCGCCTTCCACGTCGGCATTCCACACCACCTTGTCGAAACCTTGCGCGCCGCCATGCAGGTGGTTGGCGCCATCGTTGACGGCCAACTGGTGCTCGGCGCCGTCCAACGTGAAGCGGCCTTGCGCGATACGATTGCCGCAGCGTCCGATCAGCGCGCCGAAATAAGGCGAACGGCCGAAATACTCAGCCGCCGTGTCGAAGCCCAGCGTGACATTGGCCAAGCGGCCGTCACGATCCGGGGCCAGGATATGGGTGACGATCCCGCCGTAATTGGTGATCCTGACCTCCATGCCTTGGGCATTGGTCAGGGTGAACAGGGACAGCGGCGTGCCGTCCGGTGCGTGGCCGAATGGCGCGCTCTGGATCATGTGTGCTTACTCGATAACTGAGGGCCGTCCGAAGACGGGCATGCCCTGCGCATCCCAGCGCAGCGGTTTGACGAAAGTATGGCGGTCCGGGTTCCACAACGGGTCGCCGACGATTTCCGTGTACGTGCGGGCATGGTACACCAGCAGCACGTTTCCGTCCGCGTCCACGGTGAAGCTGTTATGCCCAGGGCCGTAGATGCCGTGCTCGAAGCAGGTCTGCAGTACCGGCTCCTTCGACTTGGTCCAGGCGGCAGGGTCCAGCAGGTCCGCATCGGCATCGGCCCACAGCAGGCCCATGGCGTAATTCTCGTCGGTGGCGCTGGCGGAATAGCTGATGAACACCTTGCCGTTGCGCTGCAGGACGGACGGGCCTTCGTTGACCCAGAAGCCGCGGATCTCCCAGTCGAACTCCGGCTTGGTCAGCATCACCGGCTTGCCCTTGATCTGCCACGGCGTTTCCATCTCTGCGATGTAGAGATTGGAATTGCCTTCAATTTCATTGTCCTTCTGCGCCCACAGGTAATACAGCTTGCCCTTGTGGGTGAAGGTGGTCGCATCCAGGCAGAAGGTGTCGATGCCGGAATCGACCTGCCCCATGAACTCCCACTCCCCTTCCAGCGGATTGGCGTTCTGGTTGCGGATCGCGTACATGCGGTGCTGGAACAGCTTGTACTTGATCTCGCGGCTCGGTGCGGCGGCAAAATAGACGTACCAGGCGCCCTGGTTGTAGTGCAGTTCCGGCGCCCAGATCAATTCACTGTAGGCGCCGGTGTCCGGCTTGTGCCATACGTCCACGGTCTGCGCATCGCGCAAGCCTTCTATGGTGGCGGCGCGACGCAGTTCGATGCGGTCGTATTGCGGCACCGAGGCGGTGAAGTAGTAATAGCCGTCGCTGTGGCGAACGATATAGGGATCGGCGCGTTGCTCGATCAAGGGAGACAGTTTTTGCATGTTCAAGCGCTTACATAGCCGTTGGACTTCATGCTCTCTTTCACGGTGCCGTAATACTCATCGCTGATGCGATAGGCGAACATCAACAGCCCCATGAGCAGGTGGAAGAAGCCAGGAATCACCGAAAGCATCAGGGCGATGCCGTTCAGTGCGAATTCGGATTGCGCCTGATTAGGCACGTAATGGAAATAGGTGAGCAGGATGCCAACCAGGCCGCCGGCGATCGCCATGCCCGCCTTCTGGCAGACCGAAATGCCGCCGAAAGCAAACCCGGAAACGCGCTTGCCGGTCTTGACCTGGCCGTAGTCGATCGTCTCGCCGATAGCGGACCAGAATACCGGCGCATGCAGGTCGACGATGAACGACAGTGCGAAGAACAGTATGAAGGCCAGCATCACATCGCCCGGCTTGACGAGGAGGTAAATCGCCAGGCTGATGCCCGCCACGATCAACTGCGTCCAGCGGAACAGCTTGACCTTGCAGTAGACCTTCGTGATCCAAGTCGATGCGATCATCGACAGGATGGCGGCCACCACGCCGGTGGACAGGAAGGCCGATACCTGCGCCGTATTGAGGCCCAGATAGTACTTGGCGTAATAGATCGCCACCGAACCTCGCACCACATAGCCGATGGTGCCGGTCACGCACACGCCGCACAGGATCAGCCACTGGTCGTTCTTCATCAGCACCTTCAACTGCTCGCCCAGCGACTGTCGCACCACCACATGGTGCACGCGCTCGGTGGTGGTGAAGAAGCAGAACAGGAACAGCGCCACGCCCAGCACCGCCATCACCGCCATCGCCATCTGGTAGCCGTGGGCGGCATTACCCTCGCCCCAGCGCTCCGACAGCAGCGGCACCACGATGGTCACCAGGAAAGCGCCAATCTTGGCAAAGAACAGGCGGTAGCCGTTGGCCGACAGGCTTTCCTTCGGATCGCTGGTCAGCGCACTTGGCAGGGAAATATACGGAATGCCAACACCCGCCGTCATCACGGTCATGATGATGTAGGTGGAGTAAGCCCACACCAGCTTGGCGTCGTAGCTCCAGTCCGGCGTGGAGAACACGAAGAGAATACTTACGCCGTAAGGAACCGCAAGCCACAGCAGGTAGGGGCGATAGCGGCCGAAGCGGCTGGTGAAACGGTCGGTGATCTGCCCCATCGTCAGGTCGGCCACCGCGCCGACAATCTTCACCAGCACGAACAACAGCGCCAGGTCTTGCGTTCGCAAGCCGTAGATGTCGGTGTAGAAGAAAGTAATAATCAGCATCATGGACGAGATCACGACATTGAGTGCCGCATCCCCTGCCCCGAAGCCCGCCTTTTCGAGCACCGACATCTTTTGGTTTTGCATGGTAAATCAGTTCTTCCAGTTCAACATCAGGCCAACGGTACGGTCGTAGCGGCGGATATCGCGTGGATACACGTTCGCGTCGGTCCAGTAGTCCTTGTATTTGAAGTTCAGCAGGTTGGTGCCGGTCAGCGTCACAGACAGGTTCGGGGTGAACTTGTAGCTGAGGGAACCATCCAGGCTGCTGGTGGCACCTGCGACCAGGTTGCGGCTCGGCGCAGCCCCCTGGATTGCCGACCCGTCGCCATAAATCTGCGTGAACTTCGAGCGCCAGTTATAGGCCAGGCGGCCGGAGATGCCATTCTTCTCATACAGCAGAACAATGTTATACGAGTTCTTGGACATGCCGGGGAAAGGCAGGTCGCCCGGCCCGATGGACGACGACGTCACGCCGCCTTCCATATAAGTGTAGTTCAACTGGGTGCCGAAACCACTCAGCCAGCCAGGCAGTTTGTCGTAGAACTGCTGGTAGGACAGCTCCACGCCCTGCAGGTGTCCCTTGTCGGTATTGAAAGGACGGCTCGTCTGGTAGGTCACACCCTGGTACACCTCGGGCTGGGCGCGGCTGACGATATAGCCGTCAAAGTTATGGCGGAACACGGTGCCGCTGACCATTGCCGCCGGCGCGAAATACCACTCCAGCGCCGCATCGACGTTCTGGCCGGTGACCGGCTTCAGGTCCGGATTGCCGCCCGACGCAGAAGCCTGCACGGTGTTGCCGTTCGAGTTCACATAGGCTGTCCCCGGGTTCAACTGGGCGAAGTCAGGACGGCTGAGCGTCTTGGCGTATGCCAGGCGCGCGATCAGGTCCTTGCGCAGCGTCGCCTTGAAACTGGCGCTAGGCAGGGTATCGGTGCCCGAACTTTCCTTCGGCGTAGCGACTGGAACGCCATTCACCATGCTGTAGCCCAGCAGGTCCGAATCGGTCTTGGAGACACGCACGCCAACCACGCCGTCGACCGGCACGCTGCCCCACTCCCAACCCAGGCGCGCCTTGCCGTAGAAGGCGTAGTTCTTCTCGTTGACGGAGAAGAAGGAACCCTGGTCCAGCGCCTTGGCGGCGGTGGAGCCGGTAACTGCCTTGCGAACCTCGCTGGTGTTATTCAGCAGGAAGCTGGCGCATGGTGTGTACCAGTATGGCGTGCCGTAATCTTCAGACAGCTCGCGGTTGGTGCAGCTCATGCCAGGCAGGGTCGCAGCCGAAACGCGCGTCGCGGCATTGAAAGCATCCGGCGCACCCATGCTGCCTTCGATCGACTTGATCGATTCGGCGCTACGCTTGTTGAAGCGTACGCCGGCACTGAACTCCTGGAAGATGCCGTTGCCGTCAGGCGTATAGGTCGCGTCGGCGCGCCAATCGGTGGATGCACCCTTGTCGTCGCCGTAACGGTCGAACAACTGGAACAGGTACACGTTTTTCGGATCGGTCATGTCGATGCCGCCGTAGCGCATGAAGGCGCCGCCGTTGACATTGGTCTTCAGGAAGACGTCAGGCACGGTAACGATCGTGTCCATGATCGGGTTGCGCCAGTCGTATTTCGACTTGGTGCGGGCCAGCTCGGTGCTCAGGCGCAGGCCCGGTGCGGCACGCCACTTGGCGCCGACAGCGGTCTGCCAGGTGGTGTTCTGCGATGCGCGCGCCTGGGTCGACAGGATGGTGTTGGCATCATGCGAAGTCAGCTCGTCCAGCTGGTCGGTGCCCGGGATCTTGGTGCCGCTGATGCCGCCCCCCGGCGCCCACCATGGCAGGCCGACGAAGAAGTCGGTTTCGTCCTGGTTCTTGTAGCGGGAATAAAGGCCTTCGGCGTAGATCTCGGTATCCTTGTTCGGACGCCATTGCAGGGCGAAGTTCTCGGCCGTGCGCTTGCGCTCACCGTAGATGCCTTGCAGGCCGACCAGGTCCGGGCCGGTCAGGTTCGGCAGCAGCCAGCTTTTCTCGACCGGGAAGGTATTGAAGCTGCGCTCTTCGTGGAAATTGTTGCGCACATACGAAACGCCGAACAGCGCGCCGATTTCACCGTATTCGGTCTTCCAGCGGTTGGAGATCAGGCCATTGGCTTCCGGATCGGTCTTGTGCGCCTTGTCCTGGTTTTTCACGCCGCCGTTGGCGCTCAGCGTGAAGCCCTTGAAGTCGAATGGGCGGTTGGTGCGCACGTCGATCACGCCGGCAATGCCGCCTTCAACCAATTCAGGGCTCTGGGATTTGTAAACGTCCACCCGCTGCAGCATGGTGGACGGAATATCGGCCAGCTGGATATAGCGGCCGGTGGTGGTAAACATTTCGCGACCATTCAGCATGGTGGCGATGCCGGGCAGGCCGCGGATCAGGACCGAGTTCGCCTCGCCCGCGTCGCGGCGCACCTGGATGCCCGGAATGCGGGCCAGGGTCTGGGCAACGTTCGTGTCAGGGAATTTACCGATATCGTCCGCGACGATGGAATCGACCACATTGTCGGCCTTTTGCTTGATATCGAGCGAACTTTGGGCCGCGGCGCGCACGCCGCTCACCTGCACCACTGCGATCTCGGTTTCGGCAGCCTGCTGCGCAAGGGCGGGAACGGTACTGAACAAGCCAATGCCGGCCAATGCAGCTACGGATACTTTAAGTGCGATCGGACGGCGCGGTGCAACCAGCCCAGGCGCGAATGCTTGGCGCTTCATAGGGTCTCCTGACTATAGTTTTTGTAAGTTACCTGTTCTTTGAACTCATCTTAGGTAAATCATTGAGATCGAACTAATCAATTTTTATCAAAGTTCGATATCAAAACCGATATGTCACCCTGGTTGATCTGGGTCATGGAAAGAGGTAAGGAAAATGCAGGATTATGACTGGCAGTGACCCTTCTCGCCCTCCAGACCATGAACCTGACACTCCTGGCGGCCCTTGCCGCTTCCACCCTCGGAACCTCGGGGGCCTTTGACCAGCAGGGCCGCTTGTGGGTGGCGCACACTGGCGACAACGGCATCGTGCTGCAATCGAGCGCCGACGAGGGCCGCAGCTGGACCCCGCCGCGCCTGGTTTTGCCCAAGCCGGAAACGGTGGAGGCGAACGGCGAAGCGCGCCCCAAGATCGCCTTCGGCCCCCAAGGCCAGCTCTATCTGAGCTACACCCAAACGTTGGGCAAACGCCACACCGGCAACATCCGCTTCACCCGTTCACTGGACGGCGGGCGGACTTTTTCGCCCCCGTACACCGTGCAGCGCGACCGCGCCCCGATCGGCCACCGCTTCGACGACATCCAGGTCGACCCTCAGGGCCGCATTTTCCTGGCCTGGCTGGACCAGCGCGACAAGGACGCCGCCCAGGCCGCCCAGCGCCCCTACCGGGGTATCGCCATCTATTACGCCGTCTCCACCGACGGCGGGGCCAGTTTCGGCGAAGACGCCAAGCTGGCCGACCACACCTGCGAATGCTGCCGCATCGCCACCGCCGTGGCGCCGGATGGACGGGTCGCCGCCATGTGGCGCCATATTTTCGAGCCGAATATCCGCGACCATGCCGTAGCCTGGCTGCCGGCCAACGGCAAACCAGCCGCGCCGGCGCGCGCTACGGAGGACGGCTGGAAGATCGACGCCTGCCCGCATCACGGCCCGTCGCTGGCTTTCGATTCCAAGGGCCAGCGCCACCAGGCCTGGTTCAGCGCGGCCGGTTATGAAGGCGGCGCGTTCTATTCCGGGAACGGACAGTTGATGCGCCTTGGCGGCCCGCAGGCGGAACACGCGGAGGTTGCGGCAGCCGGCCAGCGTGTCGCCGTCGTCTGGAAAGAGTTCGACGGCACGGCAACCGGCGTCCACGCGCAGGTATCGCCCGATGGCGGCGCAAGCTGGAGCAAGCACACCGTCGCCACCACCGAGGGCAGTTCCGACCATCCCCACATCATGCGCCGCGGCGCCGAACTCTGGCTGCTGTGGCGCACCGCCGATGAAGGCATCGTTGTTCGCAAACTCGAGGAATGATCATGAAAATGCTCCATCCCCTGGCCGCCGCAGTCGTGGCGACTGCCATCGCCGCCCTTTCCGCCCTGGCGGCATCCCCCAGCGCCTACGCCGCCGGCAATGCGGGCCTGAAAGCCTTCGCACCGCAAAGCGTGGAGCAGATCGCGGCCAGCCACAAAGGCAAGCCTTTCGTGGTCCTGGTCTGGTCCATGGATTGCGAATTCTGCCAGCACAGCCTGGACGTCCTGTCCAAAGCACGCGCCGCCAATCCTGGCTTCGACATCGTCACCATCACCACCGACCCGCTGTCCGATGCAGCGCTGTCGCAACTGGTGGCAAAGCGCCTGTCCGGCATCGACTTGCTGGCCGATGCCTGGAGCTTCGGAGGCCTTGCCCCGGAACGCCTGCGCTACGCCATCGATCCGCGCTGGCGCGGCGAGAAACCGCGCAGCTACTGGTACGACGCGCAGGGCCAGCGCGTGGCCTACTCCGGCGTCATCACGCCGGCCTTGATCGAGAAAATGCGCTGATCGCGAAAACTTGATCGAGTTCATGGTTTGACAACAGCCCAATCGCTACGATGGGCACATGTTCTCGCACCGCACCACTCGCCGCTTCGTAACACTGCTGTTGCTGCTGTATGCAGCACTGCAAGGCTACGCAGCCGCAGCGCAGGTAGCGATGCCGATGATGGATCACGCAGCATGCGCTGAACATCACGAAGGCCACAACCAACATGGGATGGCGGACTGCTTCACCCAGTGCACGCTGTGCGGCGCACTGGCCATGGCGCCCGGCTACAGCAAGCCCTCCGCTCCCGCACCGCATGACCTCACAGGTCCTCGGACCGCCATCATCGCGGCGCAGTACGATGGCGAATCCCATCTGCCGCACCAGGCGCGAGGGCCTCCATCCGCAGTGTGACACCTGCTCTTATTCCAATGCGCCGCCGCCCCCGGCGGCGCACGACTCGTCACACCGGAGAATAAAAATGAATCCGCAGTTACGCAAGCACCTGCTTGCAATGTCTGTTGCCACCGCCCTTCCCTGCTACGCGCAAACCACCCTCCCCAGCGTCATCATCACCGGCACCAATCCCGACGTCATGCAAGTAGACGTCAGCAAGAAAGGCTTCCCCAGCGATACCGCAAACCTGCTGCAATCCGTGGCCGGCGTCAGCATGGTCAGCGGCGGCGGCGTGTCCGGCCTGCCGTCGATCCGCGGCCTGGCTGACGACCGCCTGCGCATCCAGGTCGACGGCATGGATCTGGTCTCGGCTTGCGCCAACCACATGAATCCCGCGCTGTCCTACATCGCGCCATCGCAAGTCGAATCGATCCAGGTCCTGCCTGGCATTACGCCCGTCAGCGTTGGCGGCGACAGCATCGGCGGCACTATCCGCGTGCGCTCCGCCGACCCCAAGTTCGCCGAAGCCGGCGCGCAACTGCTTGAAGGCCAGGCCACTTTCGTCTACCGCAGCAACGGCAATGTGCGCGACGCCAGCCTGGCAGCCACCATGGCCAGCGACACGTTCTCCGCCAGTTATCGCGGCGCCGCGATCAAGGCCCATAACTACGAAGATGGCGACGGCAAAAAAATCGGCTCCTCCGCCTACGAATCCCGCAACCATTCATTAACCCTGGCCATGCGTTCCGAAGCGCGCCTGCTGGAGCTCAAGCTCGGCCTGCAGCGCATGCCCTACCAGGGCTTCCCCAACCAGCGTATGGACCTCACCCGCAACGACAGCGAACAGGTCAACCTGCGCTACCTTGAGCGCTTCGGCTGGGGCACGCTGGAAGGCCGCGCCTACCACGAACACACCCGCCACGCCATGAACTTCGGCCCGGACAAGCAATTCTGGTACGGCGCGAAGAAGAACATCCCCGGCATGCCGATGGATACCGAAGGCAAGAACACCGGCGTTTCGGTAAAAGCCACCATCCCGCTGTCGCAGCCCGACACCTTGCGCGTCGGCGCCGACTATCGCCGCTACCGGCTCGACGACTGGTGGGATCCCTCAGGCGGCGGAATGGCGCCGGACACGTTCTGGAACATCCGCGACGGCCAGCGCGACCGCCTGGGCGCCTTCGCCGAATGGGACCGCCGCTGGAATCCGGCCTGGTTCACGCAATTCGGCGTGCGCGGCGAACTGGTGACCAGCGACACCGGCACGGTGCAGGGCTATAACGCCGGCTACAGCAAGGATGCATCGGTCTTCAACGCCCTTGACCGCAAACGCAACGACCATAACCTGGACCTGACCGCCCAGGCGCGCTACGTGCCCTCCCAGGACATGACGGTCAAATTCGGCTACGCCCGCAAGACCCGCTCACCGAACCTGTACGAGCGCTATACCTGGTCCACCGGCGGCATGGCGATGGCCATGGTGAATATCGCCGGCGACGGCAACGGCTATGTCGGCGACCCGTCGCTGCGTCCGGAAACGGCGCACATGGCCACAGGCAGCATCGAATGGCACGATCCGGCGCAGGAAAAATGGTCGTTCGCCATCTCCCCGTACTACACCAGGGTCGATGACTACATCGACGCGCGCTGCCTCACCACCTGCAAGGCCGGCGCCTTCGTCAACCTGCGCTTTGCCAACGTCGATGGGAAGCTGTACGGCACCGAGGTGTCGGCGCACGCGGCGCTGGCCTCGGGCAGCTACGGCACGCTGTCGGGAGACATGCTGGTCAACTACGTGCGCGGCGAAAACCGCAGCACGGGCGACAACCTGTACAACATGATGCCGCTGAACACCCGCCTGGCGCTGAACCATCGCCTCGGTGCGTGGAGCAACGCGCTGGAACTGCGGGCCGTCAAGGCCAAGGACCGCGTCTCGTCGCTGCACAACGAACTGCGCACCGGCGGCTACGCCCTGGCCGCCCTGCGCACCAGTTATGCGTGGAACAAGGTGGAGCTCGACTTTGGCGTGGAAAACCTGTTCGACCGCCGTTACGAGCTGCCTTTGGGCGGGGCCTATGTCGGCCAGGGCATGACCATGGCGCTGAACGGCGTTCCCTATGGAATCGAGGTGCGCGGCATGGGGCGTTCGGTGTATGCCGGCCTGACCTTCAAGTTGTAGGGATCGGTATATCAAACCGATATAGGAGCCGCGAAATAAGCCATTGGTAAGCTATTGCTGCCAACCGTAGGATTGTGCTGCCGGATACCGTCCAACACACAAAACTACGAGACAAGCACCAATGACGACACCGCGACTCCCCGCCCTGCTGGCCCTGGCCAGTGCGCTGGCGACAGCCTTCCCCCTGGCCGCCAGCGCCGCTCCCGCAAGCAAGTATGCCGAATGGGAGCAACCGGAAGTGGTTCAAGTGAACCGCGAGCCGATGAAAACCACCTTCTTCAACTTCGAACGGCGCGACCTTGCGCTGAAGGGCGACAAGGCGGCTTCGCAGTATTACCTCTCGCTGGACGGCACCTGGTCGTTCGCCTACTCCCGCAATCCGGAATCGCGGCCGGTCGATTTCTACAAGCCCGGCTTCGACGTGAGCCGCTGGAAAACCATCCAGGTGCCTGGCATGATGCAGGCGCAGGGCTACGGCCAGCCCCTGTTCAACAACAGCGACTACCCTTTCCCGCCCAACCAGCCGTACATCCTGCACAGCATGAACGAGGTTGGATCCTATCGCCGCAACTTCGACCTGCCGGCCAACTGGGATGGGCGCGATGTCTTCCTGCACATCGGCGCGGCCGGCGCCGCCTACTACATCTGGGTCAACGGCCAGCGGGTCGGCTACTCGGAAGACTCCAAGCTGCCGTCGGAGTTCAAGCTGACGCGCTTCCTGCGCCCCGGCAGCAATACGATCGCCATCGAGCTGTATCGTTTCGCGGACGGCTCCTACCTTGAGGACCAGGACTTCTGGCGCGTTTCCGGCATCGAACGCAGCGTCTACCTGTATGCCGAGCAGAAGGCCCACCTGCGCGACTACGTGGTGCGCGCCACCCTGGACAAGGCCGCCTACCGCGACGGCGAATTGACCCTGCAGCCTGAATTCACGGGCGCCGCACAGGGCAAGCTGACCGCCACCTTGCTGGACGGCGACAAGGCCGTGCTGTCGCTCGAAAGCGGCGTCCACGGCGGCAAGGCTGCGCCGCTGCGCGGCACCGTGCCCGGCGTGCGCCAATGGTCGGCCGAGGCGCCCAACCTGTACCGCCTGCTGCTCGAATTCCATGATGCGAAGGGCGCGCTGGTGTCCTCCACCTCGCGCATGGTCGGCTTCCGCACCGTGGAGGTGAAGGACGGCGAAGTGCGCATCAACGGCAAGCGCATCATGATCAAGGGCGTCAACCGCCATGAGCACGATCCCCACACCTTCCACGTCATGTCGGAAGAGTCGATGCGCAAGGACATAGAGCTGATGAAGCAGGCCAATATCAATGCAGTCCGCACTTCGCATTACCCGAACGATCCGCGCTGGTACGACCTGGCGGACGAGTACGGCCTGTACGTGATGGACGAAGCAAACATCGAGTCGCACGAGTACATGGGCATGGGCGACCACGCGCGCAACATCCCCGGCCAGCGCGAAAAGATCCAGCTGGGCTACCAGCCGCACTGGGCGGCCGCCCACCTGGACCGCGTGAGCCGCATGGTACAGCGCGACCGCAACCACCCGAGCGTGATCCTGTGGTCGCTGGGGAACGAGGCGGGCACCGGGCCGAACTTCGAGAACGCGGCCAAATGGATCCGGGAACAGGATCCGGAACGCCTGATCAGCTACCTTGGTCATGGCACCATCGGCGAGGAGCATTTGCCGAACGATTACGTCGACATCTACGCGCCGATGTATGACCCGATCGAAAAAATGATCGACTACGCGCAGGACCCACGCTACAAGCAGCCGATGATCCAGTGCGAGTATGCGCATGCGATGGGCAATAGCCTCGGCAACTTTGAAGACTACTGGCAGGTGATCCGCTCGCACCGCAAGCTGCAGGGCGGCTTTATCTGGGACTGGGTGGACCAGGCCATGCTGCTCAAGGATAAGCAGGGCCGCAGCTACTGGGCGCAGGGCGAAGACTACGGCCCGAATCCGCGCAAGGACATGTCGGAAGTCGGCGATGGCCTGGTGCAGGCGGACCGCACGCCCGATCCTGAGTATTACGAGGTGCAAAAGGTTTACTCGCCGGTGGTCTTTGAAGGCGATCCGGCGTCCGGGCGCCTGAAAGTCGTCAACCGCTATGATTTCGCAGACCTGTCCGGGTTCGACTTTGACTGGTCGATTGCGCGCGACGGCACGCAAGTCGCGGGCGGATCGCTTGCTGGCGTCAAGGCAGCCGCACAGACGTCTGCCGATGTATCGTTGAACTTGCCGAGGCTGGAACGCGATCCGCGCTTCGAGTACGTGCTGACGCTGCGCGCCAAGGCCCGCGACGGCGCCATTCGCGGCGTTCCGGCCGGCATGGTGCTCGGCTTCAGCCAGTTCGTGCTGCAGTCGCCAACCGCTGCCGCCGTTACGGCGGGCAACGGCGCCTGGGTTGTGCCCGTACGCGCCGGGAACAGCGTCGAGCTGCGCGCGGGAGGCTCAGTGCTGGAGGTCGATGCGGCTAGCGGCAAGCTGGCCTACTCTGCAGGCGGCAAGCAATTGCTGGCCGGCGGCATGCCCTACTTCTGGCGCGCGCTGACGGAGAACGACCTTGGCACTGGCCTCAACAAAACCCATACCATCTGGAAGCAGTTCAGCGAAGAACGTAACGTGCGCTCCTTCGACGTCCTGAAAGACGGCGTGCGCATCGAATACATCTTCGGCGCCGGCTCCGCGCGCTGGGACGCCACCTACCGGATGGACAGCAAGGGTGCTGTGCAGGTTACCGCCACCTTCGCCCCGCTGCGCGGCGACCTGCCGGATCCGCTGCGCATCGGCATGCGTTTCGACAGCAATCCATCGCTGGACACGGTCGAATGGTACGGCCGCGGCCCGCAGGAATCGTATAGCGACCGCATCACTGGCGCGCCGCTTGGCCGCTACAGCGGCAAGCTGGCCGACCAGTACCATAACTACATCCGTCCACAGGAAAGCGGCAACAAGACGGGCGTGCGCTGGCTGATGCTGAAAGGCGCCGGCAACGGCCTGCAACTGCGCGGTACGCGGCCCCTCTCGGTCAACGCCCTGCCATTCCCATACGAGGACCTGTATCCGCGCCCGCGCGGCACTTGGCACAGTTCCGACATCCGTCCGCACGGCGACGGCTCGCTGCTGGTCGACGCGGTGCAGACCGGCGTGGGCGGCGACACCGGCTGGAGCCAGGTCGGACGCCCGCACACGCAGTACCGCGTCAAGCTGGAGCCAACCACCTACCAGTTCACCATCACGCCGCAAGGAGCCGCGCAATGACCAACCAAACCCGCCGCCGCGTCCTGGCCGGCGCCGCAGCAAGCGCCGGCGCGGCCCTGCTGCCGATGGCAGCCACCGTACACGCCGCCGCCAGCGCACGCTTCAGCATCGGCAAGGACGATTTCCTGCTCGACGGGAAACCGCTGCAGATCCGTTGCGGCGAAATGCACTTCGCCCGCGTGCCGCGCGAATACTGGCAGCACCGCCTGAAAGCCATCAAGGCCATGGGCCTGAACACCGTCTGCGCCTACCTGTTCTGGAACTACCACGAATGGCGCGAAGGCCGCTACGACTGGGGCGGCCAGCGCGACGCCGCCGAATTCTGCCGCCTGGCGCAACAGGAGGGCTTGTGGGTCATTCTGCGCCCCGGCCCTTACGCCTGCGCCGAATGGGAGATGGGCGGCCTGCCCTGGTGGCTGCTGAAAAAGAGCAGCAGCGACGCCTTCCTGCGCACTCGCGACGAAGCCTTCATGAAGCCGGCCAAGCGCTGGCTGGCGGAAGTCGGCCGCGTGCTGGGTGGGCAGCAGGTCACGCGCGGCGGCCCTATCCTGATGGTGCAGGTCGAAAACGAATATGGCTTCTTCAGCGACGACCTGGAATACATGCGCGGCATGCGCCAGGCCCTGCTCGACGCCCAGTTCGACGTGCCGCTATTCCAGTGCAATCCGACCAATGCCGTCTCACGCACCCACATCCCGGAATTGTTCTCGGTAGCGAACTTCGGCACCGATCCCGATGCAGGCTTCAAGGCACTGAAAGCCGTGCAGCAAGGCCCGCTGATGTGCGGCGAATACTATTCCGGCTGGTTCGATACCTGGGGTAACCCGCACCGCCGCGGCGCCGCCACCAAGGCCGTGGCCGATATCCAGCAGATGCTGAAAGTGGGCGGCTCCTTCAGCCTGTACATGGCGCATGGCGGCACCACCTTCGGCCTGTGGGGCGGCTGCGACCGTCCCTTCCGCCCCGACACCAGCAGCTACGACTACGACGCCCCGATCGGCGAAGCGGGATGGACCGGCGAAAAATTCCAGGCCTACCGCAAAGGCATCGAGCCGTTCCTGCAGCCCGGCGAAACGCTGCCATCGCCGCCGGCGCGCCAGCCGGTGATGGCAGTTCCCGCCTTTACGCTCAAGGAATCGGCTGCGGTCTTCGCCAGCCTGCCGCAGGAAGCGATACGCGACAAATCACCGCAGCCGATCGAACAATACGACATCAGCCGCGGCATGGTGTCCTACCGCGTTACCCTGCCTGCCGGCCCGGCCGGCAAGCTGACCGCCGCAAAGGTGCGCGACCTGGCCTGGGTACATGTCGACGGCAAGCTGGCCGGGACCTTCGACACCCGGCACCGCCGCTTCAGCATCGACCTGCCCGCGCGCGACAAGCCCGCCACGCTGGAAATCCTGCTGTACACCATTGCCCGCGTCAATTTCGGTCCCGAAGTGCACGACCGCAAAGGTTTGCACGGCCCGGTGCAATACCAGCCGAAAGGCGCCGCGCCGGTCGCCTTGGAAAACTGGGAAATCCGCGCCATCGACTTCGACGCCGACGGCGTGCTGCCGCCGCTGCAATGGAAACAGCAGCGCGCGCGCGGGCCCGCCTTCTGGCGCGGCAGTTTCGACGCGGCCAAAACCGCCGATACCTTCCTCGACATGTCGGCCTGGGGCCAGGGCGTTGTCTGGATCAACGGCCGCTGCCTGGGCCGCTACTGGAGCATCGGCCCGACGCAAACCATGTACCTGCCCGGCCCATGGCTGAAACGGGGCCGCAATGAAGTCGTGGTGCTTGACCTGACCGGCCCGCAGCGCGCCGAATTGCGCGGCCTGGAAACCCCGATTCTCGACCGCCTGCAACCGGAACGCGACCTGCCCCGCCCTCCGAACAAGGCCAAGCCCAAGCTGGAAGGCGTCACGCCTGCCTACAGTGGCCAGTTCCAGCCCGGCAGCGCCACGCAGGACGTGCGCTTCGCCGCCCCGGTCAGCGGGCGCCAGTTCTGCCTCGAATCGCTGGATGCCTTCGACGGCAAGCAATACGCAGCCGTGGCCGAAATCTCGCTGCTGGACGCCAAGGGGCAGCCGATCAACCAGTCCGCCTGGACCATCGCCTACGTGAGCAGCGAGGAAGGCAAGCGCGAAGACGGGCAGGCGCTGAACGCCATCAATGGCCAGGCCAGCGATTTCTGGCACACCGCGTTCGCAGGCAAGACCCCGGCGCCAACCCACCCGCACCGCCTGGTGATCGACCTCGAGAAGACCGTCGAAGTGGCCGGCATCCGCTATACGCCCCGCCAGGGCGACGACAAGGTGACGGGCCGCATCAAGCGCTTCAACGCCTACGTTGGCGCGCAGCTGGTGGACCCGGGGGAATAAGTCGACGTTATGCCCAATCGATATACAAGACGATAAATTTCTCATATTTCTGAACTAGCTCGCCAAGATAGACTTGCCTTACCACTTCACAAACGAACAAAAATGAAGATCACAAAACTGACCACCTACCGCATTCCACCGCGCTGGATGCTGCTCAAGATTGAAACAGACGAAGGCGTAGTCGGTTGGGGCGAACCGGTCATCGAAGGCAAGGCACGTACCGTGGAAACCGCCGTCCACGAGTTCTCGCAATACCTGGTGGGCCAGGACCCGCGCCGCATCAACGACCTGTGGCAGGTCATGTACCGCGGCGGCTTTTACCGCGGCGGCGCCATCCTGATGAGCGCCATCGCCGGCATCGACCAGGCGCTGTGGGACATCAAGGGCAAGGCCCTCGGGGTGCCGGTGTACGAGCTGCTGGGCGGCCTGGTGCGCGACCGCATGAAGACCTATAGCTGGGTAGGCGGCGACCGCCCGGCCGACGTCATCGCCGGCATCAAGACGCTGCGCGAAGCAGGCTTCGATACCTTCAAGATGAACGGCACCGAGGAATTCGGCATCATCGAAAGTTCCGCCGCCGTGGATGCCGCCGTCACCCGTATCGCCGAGATCCGCGAAGCCTTCGGCAACCAGATCGAATTCGGCATCGACTTCCACGGTCGCGTCGCTGCGCCGATGGCCAAGGTGCTGCTGCGCGAACTGGAACCTTACCGCCCGCTGTTCGTCGAAGAACCGGTGCTGGCGGAACAGGCCGAGTACTATCCGCGCCTGGCCGAATCGACTTCGATTCCGCTGGCGGCCGGCGAACGCATGTTCTCCCGCTTCGAATTCAAGAACGTCTTCCAGGCCGGCGGCATTTCGATCGTGCAGCCCGACCTGTCGCACGCCGGCGGCATTTCCGAATGCCTGAAGATCGCCGGCATGGCGGAAGCTTACGACGTTGCCCTGGCCCCACATTGCCCGCTTGGCCCGGTTGCGCTGGCCGCCTGCCTGCACGTCGACTTTGTGTCGTACAACGCCGTGCTGCAGGAGCAGAGCATGGGCATTCACTACAACAAGGGCGGCGAGCTGCTCGACTACGTGGTGAACAAGGAAGACTTCAAGATCGAGAACGGCTACATCAAGCCGCTGCCCAAGCCAGGCCTGGGTGTGGTGGTCGACGAACAGCGCGTGATTGAAGCCAGCCGCAATGCGCCCGACTGGAGTAATCCGCTGTGGCGCCATCCTGACGGCAGCGTAGCGGAATGGTAAGCAACGCCAACACCGCCAGCCTGCTCGCCCTTGACTGGGGCAGCACCAGCCTGCGCGCCTTCCTGCTGGGCCCCGGCGGCAAAGTGCTGGCGGAACGCAGCAACGGCAAAGGTGCGTCCACGCTGTCCGGCGCGACGGCCTTCACGGCCGCGCTGGACGGCATTGCCGGCGACTGGCTGGCCGCGCATCGGCGCTTGCCGGTTCTGGCCTGCGGCATGATCGGCAGCCAGCACGGCTGGCGCGACGTGCCATACGCTGCCTGCCCCGCCAACGCCAGCGCGCTGGCAGCCGGCATGCTGGCCAGCCCTGGCGCCGAAATCTCCATCGTTCCCGGCATGCTGTACGACGACGGCGCCCTGCCGCCCGACGTGATGCGCGGCGAGGAAACTCAGGTGGTTGGCGCCCTGCAACTGCAACCCGCGCTGCGCGACTCATCCTGCATCGTCATGCCCGGCACTCATTCCAAATGGGCGCAAGTGAACGACGGCCGCCTGATGCGCTTCGCGACCCATATGACGGGCGAACTGTTTGCCGTGCTGCGCACCCATTCCGTGCTGGGCCGCCTGATGGGCAACAGCGAAACCTTCGCCGAACATGCCTTCGTCGCCGGCGTCGAAGCCGCGCGCGATTACGGCCATCTCGGCATGAGCCACCAGATTTTTGCAGCACGCACCCTCGGCGTCACCGGCCGCGCGCCGGCCAGCGACCTGGCTGATTACCTTTC
The DNA here is from genome assembly GCF_049913255.1 of Pseudoduganella sp. R-43. Taxonomy (NCBI): domain Bacteria; kingdom Pseudomonadati; phylum Pseudomonadota; class Betaproteobacteria; order Burkholderiales; family Oxalobacteraceae; genus Pseudoduganella; species Pseudoduganella sp. R-43. Next base: position 1,943,295 of record NZ_CP183988.1, on the reverse strand, counting down.
CGGCCTGCTGGTCGGCCACGAACTGCGCGCCGGCCTGGCTTGGCGCGATGCGGCCGGCCTGGCGAGTGCGCCGCTGGCACTGGTCGGCAGCCAGGTCCTGTGCCGGCGCTACGCGCTTGCCCTGCAATGCTTCCACGCCGCGGCGCCGCTGCTGCTCGATAACACCGCTCCCGCCGGCCTGTACCACCTGGCACGCGCCGCCGGCATGCTCAAGGATTGAAATGACCGCACCTTCCGCCACACCTTTCGAAACCGCCTTCAAGACGCTGCCCCTTGTAGCCATCCTGCGTGGCGTCCAGCCGCACGAGGTGGAAGCCATCGGCGCCGCCCTGTATGAAGCTGGTTTCCGCCTGATCGAAGTTCCGCTCAACTCCCCGCAGCCGCTGGATTCCATTGCCCGCCTGGCGCGCAGCCTGCCGGCCGACGCCGTGCTGGGCGCAGGCACCGTCCTGACTACCACCGCCGTGCAGGAAGTGCGCGACGCCGGTGGCGCGCTGATCGTGATGCCGCATTCCGATACGTCCGTGATCCGCGCCGCCAAGGCAGCCGGCATGTTCTGCGTACCAGGCGCCGCCACGCCGACCGAAGCTTTCGCGGCCGCCCACGCCGGCGCCGATGCGCTCAAGCTGTTCCCAGCCGAACTGGTGACGCCGACTGTCATGCGCGCCATGCGCGCCGTGCTTCCGCCTGCCTTGCCGCTGCTGCCGGTGGGCGGCGTCACGCCGGGCAGCATGGCCACCTGGCGTGCCGCCGGCGCCAGCGGCTTCGGCCTGGGTTCGGCGCTGTACCAGCCAGGCCTGGATGCCGCAGCCGTAGCCGAACGAGCCAACGCCTTCGTCACCGCCTGGAGGCAGGATGGAACAGCACGCCCAGCCTGAAACGCTCCTGCCCAACGCCCTCATTGGCGCACTGCTCTGGCACGACAGCTGCTGGTGGTGGAGCGATGCCGCCACGCCGGCCCTGAAGGCCTGGGGCGGCAAGGGCGCCCCGGAAAACAGCCGCTTGCCGGAACATCTTGCCGCATTCGCCTTCTGCCGCAGCGGCAAACTGCTGCTTGGCCTCGACAAATGGCTGTACCTGGCAGAACGCACCCCGCCGGGCGCCCTGAAACTGGCGCGCCGCCTGCCCCTCGCCATCGCCGCCGTCGATCCCGCCGAAGCACGCACTCGCATCAACGACGGCTGTGCCGACCGCCACGGCAACTTCGTCCTCGGCACTGCCAACCTGAATCCCGACTCTCCTCCCATCGGCAGCTTTTACCAGTTCTCGCGGCGTTTCGGCCTGCGCCGGCTGGCCTTGCCGACAGTCGTTGCCGCGCATGGAATCGGCTTCAGCCCCGATGGCGGCACGCTGTACTTCGCCAGCGGCGACGGCCGCGAAGTACTGGAAACTACGTATGACCCGGCAGGTGCCGAAGTCGGTAGAATCAAACGGTTCGCCAGCCTGGGAGATGCCCGTGCCGGCGGCCTGGCGCTGGATGCCGGCGGCAACGTATGGATTGCGCTGCGCGAAGAAGGACGGCGCGGCCGCCTGGCGCAATTCACCGCCGACGGCACGCCGTTGCGCGAACTGCCGTTGTCGGCAACACAACCCTCGCGCCCGGTCTTCGGTGGACTGGGGCTGGAACAACTGGCAGCAGGCGCCCTTGACGGCGGCTTGCACGCCATCGAGATACCCGGCGTGCAGGGATTGGCCCCGTCCCTGTTTGACGACGCCGCTGATTGACGCTGCCGGGGAGCGGCCCTATTATTGTCCGCATGTCAGATCCACGCTCGGACCGATTTGTAAGGTCCCACCTGAAAACGCGCCACCTGGTGCTATTGGTCGAATTGGGCCGGCACCGCTCGATCCTGCATGCAGCACAGGCGGCAAACCTCACCCAGCCCGCGGCATCCAAGCTGCTGGGCGAGATCGAACACGCACTGAACGTCCAGTTGTTTGAGCGCCTGCCGCGAGGCGTAGTGCCGACGTGGTACGGCGAAGTAATGATACGGCGCGCCGGCACCGCGCTGGCAGAAATGGATGCGGCGCACCAGGAAGTGATGGAACTGGTCTCGGGCCTTTCCGGCCGCGTTTCCATTGGCACGGTGCTGACGCCTTCCGCCGGCCTGGTCACCGACGCCGTCAAGCTGCTGAAGAACCGCACCGCCAAGGTGCAGGTATCGATTACCGTCGACACTTCCAAGATTCTTGTCGAACGCATGCGTGCCGGCGAATTCGACCTGGTGATCGGGCGCCTGCTCGATTCCAACGTCGCTTCCGAGTTCAATTTCGAGCCGCTCACCGACGAGCCGCATAGCCTGATCGCCGCAGCCGACCATCCCTTCGTGGGACGCAAGGACCTGCAACTGGCCGACCTGGCGCGCGAACCCTGGGTGCTGCCGCCGGCCGGCAGTATCCTGCGCGACCGCCTGACATCGATGTTCCTGTCTCAAGGCCTGGAACCGCCAACCGAAGTGGTGGAAACACTGGCCATGCCGGTGGTGGTCAACCTGCTGCCCGGCAGTCGCATGATCGCGGCCATGCCGGAGGAAACCGTGCGCCCCTACCTGGATGCCGGCCTGCTGGCCGTGCTGCCCTGGGACCTTGGCCTGCGCATGGACATGTACGGCATCGTCACCCGCAAGCGCCACCGCTTGTCGCCGGGCGCGGAAGCCATGCTGGTAGCCCTGCGCGATGCCGCGCAGGCGCGCTACCGGCGTTAAGTCTCCTTCAATAACTGACGTGGTAGTCCTTCGGGAATTTCTTGCCCCCGAAGGCCTTCTTCTGCGTCCAGTCCTGCGCCGCCGAGGTCCAATACGAATCGTCGGCTGGCAAGCCAAGCGCAAGGAAGCTCGATGCGGCGATATACATGCTGCCGTTGTTCGAGTACCAGTCGCCCAGTTCCGGCTGGTGTCCCGCAAAGCCAATGGTCAGGTAGCCTTCTTTCGTAAAATTGCTTGGCTCCGTCCAGATCGCCTTGTGCACGCCCGTCATCGCAGCGCGCACCTGGCCTTCCGGCAGGCTGGCCGGCAACTGCTTGCGCCAGGCGAGCAGCGCCAGCGGCTGGAAGGCGGCGGTACGGTAAGTCAGCGAGCGGCCGATCGGCGGGAAGGTGCCCTGCGGCGAAATGAAACGTTCCAGGTGTTCGCCATAGCGCTGCATGCGCTTTTGCGCCTGCGCCAGCAGGTCCGCCGGCTTGCCGTTCCAGAACGGCCCATTGGCCCGGGCGAGCACTTCGAGGATCTCCACGAGCATCGGATACATCACGAAGGAATTGTAGTAGTCGAAGTGGAAGGTTTCGCCATCCTTGATCCAGCCATCGCCCACATACCATTCATTGACCTTGCGGATCGCCACGTTCATGCGCATCGGGTCGTACTGCTCGCCGATGGAGAGCAGGAAGGCCTCATTCATGGCCGCGAACAGCATCCAGTTGATGTACGGCGGCTCGATGCGGCGCAGGCCCTTGATTTCATCGATGATGCGTTGTTTGGTGGCGGCGTCCAGCGGCTCCCACAGCGCTTTTGGCGCGCGCATCAGGGCATTGGTGAAGTAGGCGGAATCGACCAGGGTCTGCCCGTGCACTTTCCACGAAAGGTAATCCGGGGATTTCGGGTCGACGGAGTGCGTGTAGCTTTGCAGGGCTTGTTCGCGCAGGCGCTTGCGGGCGCGGCCTTCTGCGCTGTCGTCGTCGGGAAGCGCCAGCCAGGGCGCCATGCCGGCGATCAGGCGGCCGAAGCACTCCAGGTAGGCCACACCGGAATCGCGGCCGTCCCAGGTAGGGCTAAGTTCCAGGGCGAATTTCTTCTTCAGCTCCCCCTTTGACATACTGGCCAGCACCGGATCGGCCATCTTTTGCAGCAGCCCGGCCATGTACGCGCGATCGCCGCCCGGCGCCCCAGCAGCAGCCGCGCCAGCGCCAGCCGCAAGAGCCATCGCCGGAGCTGCGGCCGCTGCTCCCCCAGCCAGCAGGCCGCGCATGAAATTACGTCGTTCCATCCTGTGTCTCCTTCTATTTGCTTTTATCGATGTAGCGCACCATTTCGGCGGCCGCGAGCAAATATGCGCCGACGCCGAAGTGTGCGGTCGAATTCCTGTCCACCACCTGCCCCGGAATGGCGCGATCGCCGATCGGCTGCACATAGCCGATTTTGCCGTCCGGTTGCAGTGCCACGCTTGCCAGGTAGCCCCAGCCCTTCAGTGCGACCGGCGCGTATTCGGCGCGGTCCAGCAGGCCATTATTGATGCCCCACAAATAGCCGTAAGTGAAGAAGGCCGTGCCGCTGGTCTCGGGACCAGGAGCATGCTGCGGATCGAGCAGGCTGCGCGTCCAGTAGCCCTCCGCCTGCTGCGCCTTCTTCAGTGCCGCCGCCATGCCCTGGAACTTGCGCACGTATTCCTCGCGATGCGGCGCGTCCTTCGGCAGGTCGTGCAGCACTTTCGCCATCCCGGCAAACACCCAGCCATCGCCGCGCGCCCAGAAGTCCTTGCGTCCGTTGACGCTCTTGTGGGCCGGGTACACGTAGCGTGCGTCGCGGTAGTACAGCTTTTCATCCTGGTCGTACATGATGCTGTTCGAATACTGGAAATACTCGTGCAGCTTCTCCAGGTACTGCGGATTGCCCGTGATGTTGTACATCTTGGTCATCACCGGCATCACCATATACAGGCCATCCGCCCACCACCAGTAATCGTTGCGGACGGTAGACATCTGGTACTCCATCACCTCGCGGGCGCGGGCGATGCGTGCCGGGTCCTTGTCGAGCTGGTACAGGTCCGCGTAAGTCTGGAAGCAAATCTGCCAGTCGCCGAACAGCACGTGATCGTCGGTCTCGCCGTAGGTCAGCTTCCACTGTCCCTTGTCGGTCGATTTGGCGCCCTGCCACTGGTTATGCTGCGCCCAGTCCAGCGAGTACTTCAGGTAGGCCTGGTTGCCGGTGATGCGGTAAGCCTCCATATTGCCGGTGTGGTAGGCCGCCACATTCCAGAACGACCATTCCCTGGCCGGCGTGTTGGACTGCCAATAGGTGTTGACCTTGTCGATGATGCCGACAACTTCCTGCCGCTGCGGCGCCGTCGGTGTGGAAGCGCAGCCGCCCAGAGCGGCCGCAAAAAACAGAAAAACTGTGTGGATTAGCTTCATGTTTTCGATAGTCCATATTCGAAAAAAGCCGAAGACACTTGCGTGCCTTCGGCGAAGGAGACCGGGAGCGGGAGAGAGAGTAGACCGCCCCAGGTTTGTTACAGCTTGCCGCGCAGGCCGATCTTGATCGTCCGGCCGTCGTACTTCGCGTAGTCCATCCGGGTCTTCTTGCCGCTGCCGTACTGGCCGGTGGCATCCTCGAAATAATCGTACGACAAGGTGTTCGACAGGTTCAGCGCGTCGAGGCGCAGTTCCAGGTTGTCGTTGATCTTGTAGCTGATATTGCCATCGAGGTAGCCGCGTGCCGCGCGCCAGCGGATCAGGTCATCGCCGTTATTCTTCGGATTGTCGCCGTGCAGGCTGCGTCCCTTGTAGTTGTAAGAGAAGCGAATCGCCAGCGGACCGTTTTCGTAATAGGCGGTGGTGCTGTAGGCATATTTCGGCACCGAGTTGACCTCGATCTCCCTGCCCGCATTGGTGATCCACTTTGCGCTGTTGAACGGATCGATGTGGGTGTAGCTGGCCAGCATGCCGAAGCCCTTGTAAGGCGCAGGCAGGAAATCGAAGTCCTGCTGGTACGACAGCTCGTAGCCCTTCAGCACCTGGCGTCCGGCGTTGCTGTACGTACGCAGCGTCATCGGCAGGTTCGGGTCCACGCGGCCATCCGGTCCGTAGAAGATCGCGCCCATCGCGGTATCCGGCAGGCCCAAAGCGCCGAAGGTGGTCTGGGTCGTGCTGGACACGGTGGCATCGGTCAGCACCTTGCGGAAGTATGCCGCCGACAGCAGGCTGCCCTTGCGGAAGTACCATTCCAGGCTGGTGTCCATGTTCTTCGACTGCTGCGGACGCAGGTTCGGATTGCCCGCTGTGGCCGAGTTGTCGAACGGGTTCGGCACCACGGTCTGCGCTGCGATGATCGACAGCGAAGCACGGGAAATGGTCTTGCCGAAGGAGGCGCGCCACATCAGGTCTTCGGTAACGTCGAAGGCCCCGCTGATGGCCGGCAGCAGGTTATGGTAAGAGCCGCTTTCCTGGTTAGGCTGGTAGGTGCCGCCGGCGCCGGTCTTCTTGAAGTTGTCGATATCCAGCTCGGTGCGCGAATAGCGCACACCCGCGTTGATCCGCAGGCCGTGGCCCAGCACTTCGCCCTTGAAGTCCGACTGCACGAAACCGGAGGTCACTTTCTCGGTCGCGGTAAAGCTCTGTGCCGGGGTAAAGGTCGCCTCGGTGTTGTACGCCAGCGGATCGAAAGTCGAGTAGGTGTAATCGCGGGTGAAGGTTCCGAACTGGTGCGGCCAGCCGGCGCTCATGTCCAGGTTGCTGATCGGCAGGTCGAACACCATGCCCTGCCGCATGCCGGTGTTGCCCAGGCTATTCAGCTTGGCCGTCATATCTGACGTGGCATTGCGCTTGTGGACGCCCTTCTCGGTTTCCACGTACACCAGGCCCGTTTTCAGGTGGCCGGTCCAATCGCCCCACAGGTTGTAGTCCCAGTCCGCGATCACGCGGCCCTGGCGGCCACGGTCGGTCTCGCGCGTCAGGCCGGTGCCGATGCCGAAGCCGGCATAATTGGCCGGGTTCAGGTAATCGCTGGTCGACGAAAGCGACGGATAAACGTGGTCGCTGCCATAGTCGATGGTGGAGGTGATGCCGAAAATCTGGCCGGACAGCGTGTCCTGGTAGCTTTGCGCCTTGCTGCTGTTGACGCTCAGCTGACCGGTCAGCGACAGCCTGTCGTTGGCTTTCCAGTTCGCGTTCAGCGACGCGTAGCTGAACTTCGTCTCGTCTTCGGTGTAGGTGACGCCGCTGCTGTACGAGGTATTGCCGAAGGTGCCGGTCAACAGGTTCGAACCCGGATCGATGTGGACGTTGATCGGCACCAGGCCATTGTGGCCGGCCGTGCCCGGAGGCGCGCTAGGGTTGGTGGTCTTGCTGTTGCGGATCAGGATGCCGTAATACAGCTCGTCGCGCGAGTTTTTCAGCTTGGAGTACATGGTATCCAGGCTGACGTTCAGCGTGCTGTCTTTGTACTGCAGCGAAGAGACCAGGCCATCGCGGCTGCGGTCATTGGACGAGCCGTAGAAGCGGTAGATACGCGGCAGCAGCGCATTGTCCACCTGGTCGCGCGTGTAGCCCGACAGGTTGGCGCGCGGATCGTCGTAATCGAGCTGCATCGCGAAGTTGCCCTGCACCGGCGTCTTGCTGCCGCGCGCCGAGCTGTTATAGCCGCCGGTCGCCTCGAAGCCGGAACGATTGTTCATCGCCTTCGAATGCGCAGCGCCGACCAGGAAGCCCCAGTTGCCCCAGGTCTTGGAGAACAGGCCGAATGCCGCCGGATCGGTCTTCTCGGACATGGTGTTGTACGCACCCGTTACCGAATAGCGCACCGCGCCTTTGGGATTATCGAACGGGCGCGGGGACTGCAGGTCCACCACGCCGCCCATGCCCCCTTCCGGCAGTTCGGACAGCGGCGACTTGTAGAAGTCCACGCGGCCGAACAGTTCGGAAGCAAACACGTCGTAGTTGAAGCCGCGCGCTGCGTTGCCGATGGAACCGGTACTGGTGGTGTTCACCGGAGCCCCATTCAGCGTGGTGACCGAATACTCCGTCGGCAAGCCGCGAATCGAAATGCGCTGCCCTTCGGCCGAACTTTCATCGCGGTTCAGGATAATGCCCGGCACGCGCTGCAGCGATTCCGCCACGTTCGACTCCGGGAACTTGCCGATGTCTTCCGCCACGATGGAATCGCGCACGCCGATTGCCTGGGCTTTCAGGTTCAGGGCCTTCTGCAGGCTGGAACGGAAGCCCGTCACCACCACAGTGTTGGCCGCATCCACGTTTGCCGCAACGTCGCCCGAAGCAGCAGCTGCCGCGGGTGCGGCCGGTGCTGCCGGAGCTTCTGCCGCCTCCTGCGCCATGGCCCCAGTGCCATATGCTGTTGCCAATGCCAGGGGCACCAGCGTTGCAAGAACTTTCTTCCTCATTTCTTATGTCTCCCTTGTTAACTTCTTTTTTAACGAACCTGCTTTGACACCTCCCAGTCCAGCACACGCACCGGTTCTGCCGGCCGCTGCGCAACGCCCTCCCCGTCCACTTGCGACGCCTTCTGAACGAACAGGCTCAGGATGCCGCGCGATTTCCACAACTCGCTGTCGAACGTCGGCTCCCATTCGCCGACCGAAGTTTCGGACAAGTCGTGCACAGACCACTGGAAAGACTGGAAATCCTCGATGACTGCGACCGACACCTTGCTGCCGCGCTCTTCGTCGCGAAATACCACCAGGCCGCCTTTATCGGCCAGCAGCAACTGCGGCCGTGCCATCGGAATACGTTTGGTGCCGCCGCCTGACAGGCTGAAAGCCGTCTTGTGCAGCGGTAGGGTGCGCGCTTCCCAGCGCTGCCCCGTATTGAATACCACGCGGTACTGGGGAATCGCGCTGCCGGCATCCCGCCAATATGTCGCGATATAAGGACGGCCTTCCGCATCGGCGGCCATCGAAGTCTGGTTGATCAGCTCACTGCCCTGCGGGATGCGCAAGGCATATTCCGCGCTGGCCGCAGTAATGGGAAGCCTGTATGGCGTCCCGTCCGAATGTTCCCAGCTCTTGCCGCCGTCGCGCGAGCGGGCATAGGCCAGGTCATGGTTGCTCGCCACGTCCGGCGACTCGCGCCACACCCAGGACAGGTGCAGCACGCCGCGGCCGTCGGCGTGCGCCTGCCAGTACGCGTTGCGCCGGCCCTCGCCGTCGATCAGCTTGTCCTGCAGGCGTTCCCACTTCGCGCTGGCGTGGCGATAGCGGTTCATCACCAGGTTGCCGCGTCCCGACGCGCCATCGCGGTACAGGAACAGCAGGTCGCCATCGGGCAGGCGATAGAACTCTGGATAGCTCACGGCCTGTTCGTCGCGCCCCACCATTGCCAACGGGTCGCCCAGTTCCAGTCCACCCGGCGCCTTGCTGCGGGCATAGCGCAAGGGATTGTCGTGGTGGTCCCAGGCCACGTGCAGGTAGCCCGCCCCGTCAACCATGATGCTGATGCCGTTGTGCGCGTCCTCGGCCTTGCCCCGGAATGGGCTGCGCTGGACCGTCCAGTCGCTGCTGTCCACACGCCGCCTGGCCAGCACCACGTAGCGCTCGGCGTCGTAATAGGCGGCGTACTGCATGCCATCATGCGTAACGAGGGAATTCTTGCGGAATACGGTCACGTTGACCGAATTATTGGCCCATCCGGGACCAATGGTGGATTGCTTGATGTCGATTGCTTGCGCGGCCGGAATGCACAGCGCGGCCAGCATCGCCGCAGCTATTGCCTTCCATTTCCTCGCGAATGATTTCATGGTCGAGTTGCAATCGTTAAATAAGCCGAAATCATTCTATGCAATTAGAAATATGAAACCTATATATTCTTTCGAAGTTTCTAGATCAAAAGCATATAGCTCATTTCAGTACTTATAGCCGGGCGCGCTGAAAAGTCCAGGAGGGGTAGCATTCTGGAATGGCTAAGGACGGCAAACAGCAGCTCGACCATGCGGTCGACGATCTTGAACATGAGGTGCCGAGCAAGGCGAAGCGCTTCATCGAATGGGCGCGCTCGGACCGTGCACGCTGGGTGCGGATTCCCCTCGCCCTGGCGTTGATCGCAGTCGGAATACTTGCGCCGTATATGCCGGTGGTTGGTGTGGAAGACGTGCCAATCGGCTTGCTGCTGCTGTCCTACGACATTCCCTTCCTGCGCAAGCCGATGGCGGCCCTCATCGAGTGGCTGATCGGCCTGTGGCGGCGGCTACGGGGCAAGTCAGCTCAGCGCCGGTCCTGATATGCGGCAGCCATGCGCTCGGCGGTCTGCTTGATTTCTTCCCGCAGGTCGGCCGGTTCGAACACCACCACGCCATCGCCAAAACCCAGCAGCCACCAGGTCAGTGCGCGGGTTCGCGGTACAGTGGCGATCAGGCGCAAATGGTCTGCCGATTCGCTGTACAGCACCTGATCCTTGCTCAAAGGTGTTTCAGCCAGGTGTTCGCCGGCCGCGCGAGCGAACACCGCTTGCAGGCGGATCTCGCCGCCGTTCGCAATGCCGAACTGTCCTTCGGCAATGAAGGCATCGATATCGAAGCCGGCTTTGCGGCGCGCCGGCAGGAACAGCATTTCCGCCTGCTTCACACGATGCAGCGCAATCGTGCGCGCATCCTCATAATCGGAAAACATGCAGACCAGGTAGACCGTGCCGGCCTTCTGCACGATGGCCAGGGGATGCACCGATTCGTAGACAGTCGGCGCGCTGCCATCGCGCTTCTGGTAATGCAGCTTGAGCTGTCGATCCTTCATCAGCGCATCGTAGACCGTGCGCTGGCATTGCTCGTCCACTTCCGCCGGCAGCAAAGGCTGCGCCGACGGAATGCTGCGCACCTTGCCAAGCCATGCCTTGGTTTGCGTGCTTTCATCAATTGCCGCCAGCGTCTGGGCCGCTGCGGAAAAGTGCGGCTGCAGCGCATCCAGTGTCGAAGGCGGAAGCTGCCGGTGCAGGTACTGCTCCACCATCGTCAGCGTCAGCGCTTCCGGCACCGACATCCCGGGCAGGCTGAAAATTGCGCCATCGCGCCGCCAGCTCCATTTGAATGGCTTGGCCGATTCATCGACCATCAGCGGAAACACCGATTCCAGCGCCTTCAGGTCACGTTCGACCGTGCGCTTGTCGATCGGGTACTCCGCCTGCGCCAAGCGTTCGGTAATCTCTGCGGCCGTAATGCTCAATGGTGCGCGCGGCACCAGCCGCAGCATATTCCATTGCCGGAACATGGAGTCCTTGGAAGCCATCCGATGAATGCTCAGTTATCAAGAATTTCATTGTAGCAATTATTTAAGCCGCGCGCCCCGCATGCCGCTTGGCGTCACGACGATCTCCCACACATCCAGCTCCTCCAGCCGCCCGGCCAGTGCGCAGGCGCGCCGGTAGCCAAGCCGGAACCGGACTTGCAAGCGCGATACCGGACAGGCCAGCAAGCCGCCGCGCGCCGCCTCCAGCGCACGCACAAAATCGATGGCCCCTGCGATCTCGTTCATCGTGAATTTCCCGTCTCCCAAACTGCGCTCCCTCTATTCAATGAAGATGCCACAGTATCGGGCGCGCTTCCGACAGCCCATGTCGCAGACGCTGCGACACAATCTGTCGCAGCGTCTGCGAAAATAGGCGCAAGGAGGAAAACATGAAGCTAGTCGTTGCCATTTCATCGCGCGCCCTGTTCCAGCTGGACGAGAGCCATGCCATCTTCGAATCCCAGGGCGTGGCGGCGTATTGCGCCCACCAGCGCGAAAACGAACATGTGGTGCTGGAGCCGGGCCCTGCCTTCAACTTGGTGCGCAAGCTGCTGGCCCTGAACAAGGGCGCGCCGGCATCGCCGCTGGTGGAGGTGGTGCTCCTGTCGCGCAACAGCGCCGACACCGGCATCCGCATTTTCAACTCCATCGAGCACTACCAGCTCGACATCAAGCGCGCCGCCTTCTGCTCCGGCGCCAGCACGCACCGTTATGTGGAAGCCTTCGGCGCGCAGCTATTCCTGTCCACCAACCCGGACGACGTGCGCGAATCGCTGGCCCAGGGCCACGCCGCGGCAACCATCCTGCCTTCGCACCGTGAAGACGACACCGGCCAGTTGCGCATTGCCTTCGATGGCGATGCAGTGCTGTTCTCCGACGACTCCGAGCGCATTTACAAGCAGCTTGGCCTTGACGCCTTTGCCCGTAATGAACGGGAAGCAGCGCACAACCCGATGCCGGGCGGCCCGTTCAAGAACTTCCTCGGGGCACTGCACGCGATCCAGGCGGCGCATGGCGCCGACGATGCGCCAATCCGCACTGCGCTGGTCACTGCCCGCTCGGCGCCGGCGCACGAACGCGTGATCCGCACCTTGCGTGCCTGGGACATCCGCATCGATGAAGCGCTGTTCCTCGGCGGGATGCCCAAGGGTGCGTTCCTCAAGGCCTTCGGCGCCGATATCTTCTTCGACGACCAGACCATGCACTGCGATTCAGCGCGGGAGTTCGTCCCAACCGGGCACGTCCCCTACGGCATCGCGAATGCCGCTGTCGCCGGGGAAAATTGACAGCACCTGCAGGAAGCTGGCTTCCGGTGCGGCGCTGAGCTCCAGCAGTTCGCCCGTCGCCGGGTGCCTGAACGACATGCCGACTGCCGCCAGCATCAGGCGGCCAAAGCCGAAGCGCTCGGCGAAATAGCGGTTATGGCGCCCCCGTCCATGATTGGCGTCGCCGATGATCGGATGGCTGATGTGCTTCATATGGCGCCGCAACTGGTGGCGACGGCCGGTTTCCGGGAACAGCTCGACCAGGCTGTAACGGCTGCTGCTGTAGCCTTCAATCGCGACCGGGATTTCCGTCGTCGCCAATCGGCGGAAGCGAGTCACTGCCTCGCGTATCGGCGCCTCCTCATCCTTGCAGCGGCGGTCCTCCGGCTCTTCCCGCAGCGGGTGGTCGATAAGGCCTTCTTCCGGCGCCCAGCCGCGCACCATGGCGAGGTAGCGCTTATGCACGTCGCCCGCCATGAGAGCCTTGCCGAGCACACTGGCCGTTTGCTGGTCGCGCGCAAAGACCAGCAAGCCGGAGGTCGGCCGGTCCAGGCGATGCACGGCGTAGACGTACTCCCCGCCATTCATCTCGCGCGCATACTGCAAGGCGAATTCGGTTTCATGCGGATCGATCGGGCTGCGATGCACCAGCAGGCCGGCCGGCTTGTGCACCGCCAGCAGCCATTGGTCGCGGTAGATTTCTGTGAGGGGATTCTGTTTCATTGCAGGCGGTATTCTCCCACAAGCACGGTCCTGCACAGGCTCGTTCTGAGTATTGTGCAGTTGGATATGCCGAAACCTTCGTTCACTTGGGTGATGGCTGCGGCGTAGACTGGGCTCCCCCCCCGTTATTCCGAGGAGCCTCAAATGCGCTACCCAGCCTTGAATGACTACCTGGATCGTCTTGCGACCGACGAGACGCCATCCAGCAGCCTGCGCCTAAGCGGCGACGACGAAGTACAGGGACATATCTTCAACTGCTGGCTGGGTAGCGTCTTCCACCCAATCCGCGAGCTCGGAAGCGGAAATGTAAGCGGCTATGCCGGCCGCGTACGAGCCGTCACGGACGAAGACCAGGGGCTGCCTTTGTGGACCTACCTCGATGGCGCAGCAAGCGACGACGAGTCCGTTGCCTTGGATCGCATGTGCCGCACGCTCCACGCGATCAATTTCTTCAGCAAGGAAACCGTCGACGGCCAGGCATTGCACCTGAATGTGCATGACCGCCTTCTCAGCGCCGTGAGCAGCAACCACGGCATGGCGTTCCGCCGCATCCTCGACTCCCTGGGCCTGCCGCTGGACCAGATCGTCCTGCAACTGCCCGCAGTGAATGCGCGGCAGAACTGGATGCTGAACTACGTCGCCGACAATTACCGCCGCAACGGCTTCCGTATATCAGTGAAAGTCGCCACCCCATCCCAGTTACCGGCCGTCCTCGGCCCAGCACGGGTCGACGCCATACGCATCGCCAGCCTGCACGGGGCGGGCGCCGCCGAACTGACGCAAGTCCTCGCACAGGTCGCATCGCTGAACGTGCAAGTGCTGGTCAAGGACGACACTCCCGCCCTGCGTGAAGCAGCCGCCCGCACCGGCGCACAGGTGCTGGTGCAGGACAACGCAAGGCGCGGGCCTGACCGCCTCGCCGCCTAGCTTATGGCAGCACCACAAAATTCCCCAGGAATGAACGCGCCGACGGGGTGTCGAGCCGATAAATCACATTGCTTTGCACGCAGGGCGTATCGCCAGTGATGGTGGTACCAGCCAGCATCTTCGATTCGGCCGTGCCGCTGCCAAAGAAGTTCGGACCGCCTGAATCGCCGTAGCAGGTGCCGCCATTGCCGACCGCATTGTTCTGCGACAGCCGCAACCAGCTATCGTTTAAGGTGCCGAAGCCCGACACCGACCATTCACGCGTATCCTGGTAGGCGATGGTCCAGCCGCCCTTACCGTCGAAAGTCCGTTCCTGGCCACCGTAGCCGACCGCCGTATAGCTGGTGTTGGCCAGCAGGCCGTTGGCTTTCAGGGTATCGAACAGGCCCAGGGTGGGCAACTGCGCAGGCGCCACGTCCGGAATCGGCCGGTCGAACACGATGACGGCAATATCGTGCGGATCATTCTGCTGCGCGCGGTATTCGGGATGAGCGTGATACTGCCCCATGTACATGAGCGCCGAATTCAGCACCTTGCTGTCGAACGTCACCTTCACCGTTGCCACGCCGGGATTGCAGTGCGCAGCCGTCAGCATGACGGTCGGGCTGATCATGGTGCCGGTACAGAACGCGTAAGCCGTACCCTTGCTGTCGTAATCGACCAGGGCCCCGACCTGCGGGTGCTTGCTGCCGTCGGCCTGGCCGTAGGTGATTGCCTGGGCATGGGCGGCGGCCAGCAGGGCCAGCGCTGCAAATGAACACTTCATCATAGTGCGTCATCTCCTTGGAAAGGCCCTCGTGAGGCCTGGTTATGGACGATATTGCATGCAAATCTTGCAATCCGACGCACCGGCGTGTCAATCCGAACACAGTACGCGCGTTAAGAAGACGTTAAAACGCTGTTTTCTTGCTACGCTCTTGGCCATGCTGCCAATCCTCCCCTACCGCAAACCCCAGTTAGGCCGTGACTACTGGGTGCAGGACGACTTCCTGCCCAACGCCGAAGAAATCGCTCAGCGCTGCTACACCCAGGAATACTGGGAACTGGGCGCGCCCTACGCCAACGAGCCCTGGCCCGGCAAGCGCACACCGAACGCGCTTACACCAGCCGAGATGGAGTACGTGGAAACGTGGGTGAAGAAGATGACCGGCGCCAAGCGCCTGTGGCAGGAAGCGACGCCCGAAGGCACGTCGTTGAACCACAACTACGCGCAGCTGGTTGGCATGCCCGATTCCGGCGCACGCCCGCACACCGACTCGACCAAGCTTTGCCGCTACGCCAGCGTGATCTACCTGACGCCGGACCCCGATCCCGATTGCGGAACCTCGTTCTACCGCCAGCGCCAGCCTAACGGCACGCTGGGCGGCAACCTGTGCATGCCGCCGCATGCCAACCTGCGCGAAGCCTTGAAGGTAAAGGGCCTGCCTCCGGAAGCATGGCAGGAGGACGTGCGCGTGGAGAATCGCTTCAATCGCATCCTGCTGTACAAGGCAAACCTGGTGCACTCCGCCACCGGATACTTTGGTTTCGACCACGCAGACAAGCGCCTGACGGCGGTCTTCTTCTGGATGGCCTGAGCCGATAGCCCCAACGCCTGGCGGTAACCCGCCAGCACTCCGGCCTGCAATGATCCAGGCTTAAGGGCCGGCAGCGTTCATGAGGTTTGTGCGCAGATTGACGATCGCCTTTTGCAGCACACGGAACTCCTCTGGCGACAGTCCGGCCGCCTTTGCCGTCGTCTCGCGATAGTCAAAGGCTTTCTCCCGCAGCTGGCGCCCAGCCTCGGTCAACGATACGCGCACACTGCGTTCGTCCTCGCTATCACGTTCCCGCGTTACGTAGCCCATCGCCTCGAGCCGCTTCAGCATCGGCGTCATCGTGCTTGGCTCGAGGAACAGCTTCTCGCTCAAGCCCTTGACAGTCTGCTTGTCCTCTTCCCACAGGCAGATGATGGTGACGTACTGCGGATAGGTCAGCCCAAGCTCCTCCAGCACGGGCTTGTACACGCGCGAATACGCCAGGTTGGTTGAATAAATGGCAAAGCACATGAAGTCGCCGAGCCTGGCCCTATTGCTCATTTGACACCCCGCTCAAATTAATTATCGAAATAATGATTATCGTACTTGAAAAGCTGCGCAGACCGGGATATAGTTATCTCGCAAATCATTATCTCGATAACTAATTTTGGAGCACGCAGATGAAAAAGCACATCGTCGCCGCCTTGTTCGCCCTGGCCAGCACGCAACTCTCCTTCCCCGCCGCAGCCCAGGCTCAGGCCGAAAAACCGGCTTTGGCTACCTTCGAGGCCATCAAGCAGATCGACGCCGGCCCGCTGAATGTTGGCTATGTGGATGAAGGCCCGGCCAATGGCCCGGTCGTGTTCCTCCTGCACGGCTGGCCTTATGACATCCACAGCTATGCCGAAGTGGTCCCGAGGCTGACCAAGGCAGGCTACCGCGTGATCATTCCGCACCTGCGCGGTTACGGCACGACGCGTTTCCGCGATCCGAATGCCGTACGCAATGGCGAACCTGCCGCGCTGGCCGCCGATACGGTGGCACTGATGGATGCACTGAAGATCGACAAAGCCATCCTGGCCGGCTACGACTGGGGCGCGCGTACCGCCGACATCGTCGCCGCGCTGTGGCCGCAGCGCGTGAAAGGACTGGTTTCGGTCAGCGGCTACCTGATCGGCAGCCAGGAAGCCGGCAAGAATCCCCTGCCCCCGAGCGCAGAACAGCAATGGTGGTACCAGTTTTATTTCGCCACGGAGCGCGGCCGCATCGGCTACGAAAAGAACCATCGCGACTTCGCCAAATTGATTTGGCAGACCGCATCACCGCAATGGCGCTTCGATGACAAGACGTTCGACCGCAGCGCCGCCGCTCTGGAAAATCCGGACCACGCCGCGATCACGGTCCACAACTACCGTTGGCGCCTCGGCTTGGCACAGGGCGAAGCGCAATACGAAGCAATGGAAGCGCGGCTGGCGACCTTCCCTGCCATCACCGTGCCGACCATCACCATGGAAGGCGACGCCAACGGCGCACCGCATCCCGATCCGGCGAGCTATGCGAAGCGCTTCACCGGCAAATACAAGCACCTGCTGATCTCGGGCGGCGTAGGCCACAACCTGCCGCAGGAAGCACCGCGCGCCTTCGCCGATGCCGTGATCGCAGTCGACCATTTCTGATTCCCCCCAACCAACCGAAAGGAACACACACCATGAACAAGATTGAGAACGTTCTCTACACCGGCAAGACCCGCACCACCGGCGGCCGCGATGGCGCCGCACGCAGCAACGATGGCCGCCTCGACATCAAACTTTCGCCACCAGGCTCCAACGGCCCGGGCACCAATCCGGAACAGCTCTTCGCGGCCGGCTGGTCGGCCTGCTTCATCGGCGCCATGGGACGCGCGGCCAAGGACAAACGCGTGCTGCTGCCAGCCGATACGGCTGTCGACGCTGATGTCGACCTGGGTACCAATGAGGGCGGCTTCCAGCTGCAGGCACGCCTCAATGTGAGCTTGCCTGGCCTGGCGCGCGAAGTCGCGCAAGAGCTGGTTGAGACTGCGCACCAGATTTGCCCGTACTCGAAAATGTCGCGCGGGAATATCGATGTGGCCATCAACCTGGTATAAATCGATAAGAATGAAAAGGCCGCCCATCAAGGCGGCCTTTCTCCAGATGCGCACTATCTATGCATTGACGTCACCCCGCCCTAACGGACGGGGATTCCTGCTTCCAGCGTCACACGTCCGCGACGGCATACGGCATTGATCACACCAGAGTGCAGTTCCAATGCTTTGCTGCTGCCGGTAGTCAGCTTGAACGGGCTTGCAGATCAAGCAGCCCGCGCGCGCTCCGGGATCGGCTGGAATCCCCGCGCGGATTTTGTTTAAAGGCTTCGCCGCACTTGATTGTTTCCTATTAAGCAAGATATGATGATAATGAAAAGTAATTATTGGCAACTTTCACGACGCACCTGCATTTCGCCCGAGCGCCGTAAGGCGGAAGCGAAAAATTTTGCAACCGAGCGAAAGACGCTCACGACAAAGGATCGACACGCATGGCAAACGATTTGGACGAAGTAACTGGCCCGGTCAATGAGGATGGGCGCGATATCAACGTCATCAGCAAGCAAATCCCCGTTCAAATTGGCATCGGGTCGCTGATCTTCGAAATCGCCCTGTGGACTGTCATTCCGGCAATCGGCGCCCTGGCACTGCTGACCGGCGCATTGCCGCGGGAATACTGCCTCGGACTCCTCGTTTTGGGTACCCTGCCCGGTTTGATTTTCCTGTTCATGAAGATCAACGCCCTGGCGTACCTGCGCAAGCTGCAGCAGAAGATCCAGGCCGATGCGTCGGAGATCGACAATTACCTCGAGCAGCGCGTCGTCATCCTGAACAATGTGGTTGGCCTGGTTGCAAAAGCAATCGACCTGGACAAGGATGTCATGAAGTCGGTAGCAGCTTACCGGAGCGGACACAATGCCGATGCTGAACGCAACCAGGCTTCCCAGCAAATCGACAGCATTTTTTCCCGCATCAGCTTGGCCTGCGAGTCCTACCCGGACCTGAAAGCGCAAGCCGTCATCGCGGATGCCATGCGCCAGAACAGTTACCTTCAAAAGGAGGTTACCGCGGCTCGCACGCTCTATAACGACACCGTCGCAATGTGGAACCAGGACATCTTTGCCTGGCCGACCAAGCAGATCGTTGCGGCGCGCGCAGGTTATACCACGCGCATTCCTTTCACTGCCTCCGCCGAAACCAAGGCAGCTGCACGGAGCGTCTTCTTTTGATCGACGACGTCCATGAACCATTGGAGCAGTATTCTTCCCAGTTCAAGACTGCTCACGTCCAGAACACGTCGGACTTTTTCGAAGACCTCGTACGCCGTTCCGGGGTAGACGAGAACGCAAACATCAAGACGGTGCAGGAACTACGAAAGCTAGAAACGCAGGCTGCGGGCACGGGTTCCAGCAACAGATGGTGGCGGATTCTGCGCGGCATCACCATCGCGGCCATGCTGCTGGCGGCGCTCTACGTCTTCGCCAATTACCAGTGGCCGTGGCTGCTGGTTCCAGCAGTCCTTTTTGCCCTTGCAATTTATAAGCTAAACCGCATCATCAACGACTCCGACGCCCAGCTGAATCACTTGCGGGAAGCCTGTGACGAGAAGCGTGCACTCGCGTGGGGCCAGATGGCGCCATTGAACCGCCTGTTCGACTGGGATATCGTGGCCAAGCTGGTGCAGAAAACGGTGCCTCGCATCGCATTCGACTCGTATTTCAGCAACGGGCGCATGGAGGAGCTGCGAAACAGCTTTCGCTGGTCCGGAAACCTGGGCGATGACCAATCCATCGTGTTCTCCCATAGCGGCGTACTGAACGGCAATCCCTTCATTCTTGCGCGAACGTTGTCGCACTGGATGGGCAGTAAGACCTACCACGGCTCCCTCCATATCACCTGGACAGAACAGCACCGTAATTCGGAAGGTAAATGGGAAACGCGAACCCACCACGATACACTGCATGCGTCGATCGAACGTCCGCTCCCCGAATACGCATACCGGACCTTCATCGTCTACGGTAACGAAGCAGCGCCCGATCTCGTGTTCAGCCGTAGCCCGTCGGAGCTTTCCAAGCTGGACGACGGCTTATTCGACAAGTGGCGGAAGAATCGCGCCATCAAGAAGCTTGAAGCAAAGTCCCGTGATGTCAACGATGGAAGTGCCTTTACGGTAATGGCCAATCGGGAATTCGATGCACTATTTGGCGCCACGGACCGGAATCATGAAGTGCAGTTCCGGCTGCTGTTCACGCCGTTGGCGCAGCAGGAAATGCTGAAGCTACTCAAGGATAGCCAGATTGGTTATGGCGACACTTTTGCGTTCGACAAAGCGCACATGATCAACGTCCTGGAATCGGGGCATATGCAACAAACCGATATCAGCGGCGCGCCGGAAAAGTTCCATGCCTACGAACTCGCGCAGGCACGGAGGTTCTTCAATGGCTACCACAACGATTTCTTCAAGTCGTTCTACTTTGGGATCGCCCCGTTGCTTGCCATCCCGCTGTACCAGCAGCATCGGTCGCACGCGGACATTTACAAAGACACCTACTCGCAAAAACCCTGTTTCTGGGAGCATGAAGCGATTGCCAATTACCACGGGGAGACGACGTTCAACCATCCGGATTGCGTTTCACGCAGCATCCTGAAGACATCCACGCAAGAGGAGAGCGATGGATCCCAGAAAGTGCACGTGACGGCCAGCGGCTTCGGAAGCGTTGAACGGATCCATTACGTTTCGGTCCACGGTGGAGATGGCCGTTCACATCAGGTCCCTGTTCATTGGGACGAGTATTTCGAGGTCCAGAACAGCGCCACCATGCTGGTAAAAGAAGTGGCGCCACCGAGCGACGCGCCAGGCGAGGCCGCTAAGGACGCGCATGGCATCGACTTACCGCCGGCGTTTTCGCAGCGCGGCATCGATGCCGGGAAGACTGTCCTGCGCAGATCGATTGTTTCGGCGGTATTGTCTGATTAGAGCCTTCGACGGATGGCGTTGGCAGAAACCAGGCTATCCAATCAGTGTCAAGGGGAGCCCATGCACCAGAAGTGCGGGAAACATGGGGGCATGATTTCACCCTAGCGACGTTTACGTGCATTTCTATCAACTTTTCCACACTCGACTATGGATCCAACGGGACTCCTGACTTGGCATCCAAGAACAGGGCCTCCACTTATCGGTGGAGGATTTTCTACATAACATATGCCATAATTCCACATAACGTACTTCAAGAATATTTACAACCATTTGATTACACAGCAATTTTTTTCAATAATTTGAGTTACCTCCTACCGGCCTGCTTAGATAATCAAACCTTCGGATATGGATAGCCCCAAGTTTGAGCACTTCGATCTCCAGCTCTACAACCCGGCGTACGACTCGCCGCTCGTCGATGTTGTAACTGAGCTGGAATACTTAAGGCGACTGCGCCTCGAGGGCAGTACCCCTGAAGGGGTGTTTTTTCAATTGAAACACATCTTTCACATGCTCGAAAGTCTCGGGTCCGCGCGAATCGAAGGTAACCACACTACCCTCGCCGACTACGTCGAGACTACGGTTCTGGGGGGCGACGAGAGCGATCAAATCAAAGAGATCTCGAACATTGAACGGGCAATGCAGTTCGTCGAGGATGTCATGGAACCTGGGGCTCCGCTGACTGAAACGTTTATTCGTGAACTCCATAGCATGACCGTCGACGATCTGAAGCGCGAGGGAGACAAGACCCCAGGCGCATACCGCGAAGGTCCAGTCAAAATCGCGAAGTCGAACCATTTACCGCCGGATGCGCTGTCTGTTCCGCAGTACATGCGGGAGCTTACCGATTTCGTCAACACACCCGCGAAACAGAAGTACGACTTGATCAAGGTTGCACTTGCTCATCATCGCTTTGGATGGATACACCCATTCTCCAACGGCAATGGCAGGGTCGTACGCCTGATCACCTACGCACTGCTGATCAAGTACGGATTTAACGTCAAGGAGGGCGGACGTGTGCTGAATCCTACTGCAGTTTTCTGCAATGACAGGGAACGCTATTACCAGATGTTGAGCGCAGCGGACACGGGAACGACCGATGGGATCGATACGTGGTGTACCTACGTTCTTGAAGGCATTCTGCTCGAACTTCAAAAAGTCGACAGGCTGACCAAGTACGAATACCTTCAGCAAAAAATCCTTCACCCTGCGCTAGCAATCTCGCGCGAGCGACAGCTCATCACTATTGACGAATACCATGTGCTGGCAGAGGTGGTTCGCCTGAAGACCGCGAAGTCCGCAGATCTCCAAAAAGTGATGCCAGCACTTAATGATGCGCAGAGGACGTACCAAATTAAAAAGCTGGTCGCTGCCAAGATGCTTCAACCAATCCATCCCAACGCAAGACAATACGCGATCTGCTTCACCAACAACGTTTTGCTTCGCGGCGTCATCAAGGCCCTGACAGATGAGGGCTTCGTTCCGAATTCACTGGAAGCCGGGTAAGGGAGAGCGCGAGCCCAGTGCTCGCCCAACTTAAAATAAAGGCCTTTGAAATGCAAAATGCCAGCTAATCTAGCTGGCATTTTCTTTAAGTGCTTCAAGCACTAGGTGTCCTTGGCGGAGAGAGGGGGATTCGAACCCCCGATAGGCTATGAACCTATACACGCTTTCCAGGCGTGCGACTTAAACCACTCATCCATCTCTCCTGCATTCTCACGCTGATCGCGAGAGGCCCGAATTATAGCAGCGTTTCTGGAGAGTGCAAAGGTTTTCTCCTGAAACCGGTAAACCAGTGTCAGACCCATTGGGTCTGACACCGCCTACTCAGGCTTAGGAGGTTTCTTTCAGTTGCTCGAGGATGGCTGGGTTTTCCAGGGTGCTAACGTCCTGGGTGATGGTTTCGCCTTTGGCCAGGACGCGCAGCAGGCGGCGCATGATCTTGCCGGAGCGGGTCTTCGGCAAGTTGTCACCGAAGCGAATCTCTTTTGGCTTGGCGATCGGGCCGATCTCCTTGCCTACCCAGTTACGCAGCTCGGTGGCGATCTGCTTCGCTTCGTCGCCGGTCGGGCGGGCGCGTTTCAATACCACGAAGGCGCAGATCGATTCGCCGGTGGTTTCGTCCGGCTTGCCGACCACGGCGGCTTCGGCCACCAGCGGGTTGGCGACCAGCGCCGATTCGATCTCCATCGTGCCCATGCGGTGGCCCGACACGTTCAGCACGTCGTCGATACGGCCGGTGATGGTGAAGTAGCCGGTTTCGGCGTTGCGGATTGCGCCGTCGCCTGCCAGGTAGTATTTGCCGCCCAGTTCTTCCGGGAAGTAGCCGGCCTTGAAGCGGTCCGGGTTGCCCCAAATGGTGCGGATCATCGATGGCCATGGGCGCTTGACGACCAGGATGCCGCCGCTGCCGTTCGGTACGTCGTGCCCTGCTTCGTCCACGATGGCGGCCATGATGCCTGGCAGAGGCAAGGTGCACGAACCCGGAACCATCGGGGTGGCGCCTGGCAGCGGAGTGATCATGTGGCCGCCGGTTTCGGTCTGCCAGAAGGTGTCGACGATCGGGCATTTCTCGCCGCCGACGTTCTTGTAGTACCACATCCAGGCTTCCGGATTGATCGGCTCACCCACGGTGCCCAGCAGGCGCAGCGAGGAGATGTCGAAGTTCTTCGGATGGACTTTCGGGTCCACGTCGGAGGCCTTGATCAGCGAGCGGATCGCGGTCGGCGCGGTGTAGAAGATGTTGACCTTGTGCTTGGCGATGGTTTCCCAGAAGCGGCCGGCGTGCGGGAAGGTCGGGATGCCTTCGAACACAACCTGGGTCGCGCCGACGGCGGTCGGGCCGTAAGCGATATAGGTGTGACCGGTGACCCAGCCGATGTCGGCGGTGCACCAGTACACGTCTTCCGGCTTGATGTCGAAGGACCACTTCATGGTCAGCGCTGCCCACAGCAGGTAGCCGCCGGTCGAGTGCTGTACGCCTTTCGGGGTGCCGGTGGAGCCGGAGGTGTACAGGATGAACAGTGGATGCTCCGCTTCCACCCATTCAGGTTCGCAGGTTGCGGCCTGGCCCTCGACCAGGTCGTGCAGCCAGATGTCGCGGCCTTCGGTCCAGGCGATATTGCCGCCGGTGCGCTTGTACACCACCACATTCCTGATGGTGTCGCAGCCGCCCATGGCCAGCGCCTCGTCGACGATGGCTTTCAGCGGCAGCTGTTTGCCGCCGCGCAGTTGCTCGTCGCAGGTCAGCACGGCGACAGCGCCGGCGTCGATGATGCGCTCTTGCAGCGACTTGGCGGAGAAGCCGCCGAATACGACAGAGTGGGTGGCGCCGATACGGGCGCAGGCCTGCATGGCAGCCACGCCTTCAACCGACATCGACATGTAGATCACGACGCGATCGCCCTTCTTGATGCCGCGCGCTTTCAGGCCGTTGGCGATCTTGCAGGTCTTGTCGTGAAGTTGCTGGTAGCTGACGCGGGTCACCTGGCCGTCGTCGGCTTCGAAGATGATCGCGGTCTTGTCGCCCAGGCCGTTCTTGATATTGCGGTCCAGGCAATTGTAGGAGACATTCAGCTTGCCGTCTTCGAACCATTTGTAGAATGGGGCGTTGTCTTCGTTCAGCGTGCGGGTGAAGGGCGTTTGCCATTCCACGTGCTCGCGCGCCAGTCGCGCCCAGAAGCCTTCGTAGTCGCGCTCCGCTTCGTCGCACAGCGCCTTGTATGCGTCCATGCCCGATACGGCAGCCTTTTCGACAAATGCCGCTGGCGGCGCGAAAATACGCGATTCCATTGGTCCCTGTTGGTCTGCGCCCTGGTTGGTCATGCTTGTCTCCGGTTAGTGATGGTTTGCTTGCAACAATAGAGCTTGTCGCTTACTGCGCCCTTACATTTTTCGAGGCGCTACTTTTGCCATTTTAATCACATCCTGCCCCTCTGGTACAGGCGGCGCTGGCAGCGCGCGGTCGACCAGCAATACCAGTTTGCGCCGCGCCCATCCGCCCAGCTGCCGCTCCAGCAACCAGTGCGAAGCCGAAGCAAGCGGAATCGTCAGCAACAGCGCGAGATAGACCTCATTCCAGCTTCGGGTGTGCAGGTAGTGTTGGTCCAGCCAGCGGGTCAAGACCACCTGGCCAAGAAAATGAGTGAGGTACATCGAGTAGGAGACGTTGCCGACCCATTGCAGCCAGCCGGGCGTGCGCAGCGTGACCGTTTTGCTGGCGATGGCCAGCGCCAGCAGCATCAGCGCCAGCGGCCAACCCCACCCTGTCGGCCCGTGGAAGCCGCCCACGCCGGACCAGCCCCACCACAGCACGAAGCCTGTGCTGCAAGCCACGGCCTGCCAGGCCTGCGCCGCGCTGGGGAAGCGGATGCCAGGGTTCAGGTAAAGCAATCCGATCCCCATGCCAGCCACGAATTCCCAGATGATCGGGTTGGTCACCAGGTGCAGGTAAGGAGTGTCGAACATCAGGTACTGGCGCACGTCCAGCGTCGGCCCGCCTGCCGCCAAGGGCAGCAAGATCAGCGTCAGCACCATCCAGCTTGCCAGCGCTAGCCAGCGCAAGCGCCCTGCCAGCAAGCTGGCGCCAAACACCAGGTAAAAGTACATCTCGAACGCCAGCGTCCACGCCAGCGGGAACACCAGGCCAAAGAACGGGGCATCCTGCGCCGTCACCGGGCGCAAGGTCAATGATTGGAACAGTGCCTGCAGGTGTTCCGCATCCTGGAAGAACCACAGGCCATCGCGCTTGATGAAGATCCAGGCGAGCGTCACCACCACATAGGCCGGCCAGATGCGCGCAAAACGCTTGGCCGCGAACAGCGCCGCATCGCGCGGGCCGCCTGCGCCTTGGGTGGTGTAGACCATGATAAAGCCGCTAAGCAGGAAAAACAGGTCGACGCCCATCGCCCCTGGCAAAAACAGCGCGGTGGCCAATCCTTCATTCGGCGTACCGTCCAGGAAAAAGCGGCCATGTGTCAGGACCACCAGCAGCACGGCGAACCCGCGCAGGCCCTGCACCCAATCGAGCTTCATAATCTTCAGGCAAATTAGACAAAACGGCAATGTAGCACAGCCGCCCCGCTACCACGCCACCGTTGCGAGTGTAGAATATCGGCTGTTTTTCAAACGCTCCACCAATATCCCCAGATGACCGAACCTCAGAACTCCAACGGCAAACGCCTTAGCCCTATCCCCGCCTTTATCTTCATGTCCCGCTGGTTGCAGCTGCCGCTGTACCTGGGCCTGATCCTGGCGCAGTGCGTCTATGTGTTCCATTTCTGGGTCGAACTGAAGGACCTGATCGGCGCGGCGCTGGGCGACGCCCATTCGCTGGAACACATTATCGCCGTGACCTTCCACGGGGCTGAAGGCGCTCCCACCAAGCTGACCGAAACCGTGATCATGCTGGTGGTGCTGGGCCTGATCGACGTGGTCATGATCTCCAACCTGCTGATCATGGTGATCGTGGGCGGCTACGAAACTTTCGTCTCGCGCATGCACCTGGAAGACCACCCGGACCAGCCGGAATGGCTGTCGCACGTGAACGCCTCGGTGCTGAAGACCAAGCTGGCGATGGCGATAATCGGCATCTCCTCGATCCACCTGCTGAAGACCTTCATCAACGCGAAAGACTACGAGCCCAAGGTCCTGATCGCGCAAACCGTGATCCATATCGCATTCCTGCTGTCCGCAATGGCGATTGCGTACACCGATCGCATCACCACCCTGACGCACAACGATTCCAAGCACCACTAATTAGCCAACGAGCCAATCATGACCATCATCAAGCAAGACGACCTGATCGAATCTGTCGCCGCCGCGCTGCAGTACATCAGCTACTACCACCCTGCCGATTACATCCAGCACCTGGCGCGCGCGTACGAAGCCGAACAAAGCCCGGCCGCGAAAGATGCGATCGCCCAGATCCTGACCAACTCCCGCATGTGCGCGGAAGGCAAGCGTCCGATCTGCCAGGATACCGGCATGGTGAACGTCTTCCTGAAGATCGGCATGGGCGTGCGCTTTGAAGGCTTCAAGGGCACAGTGACCGACGCCGTCAATGAAGGCGTGCGCCGCGCGTACAACTTCTCCGACAACAAGCTGCGCGCGTCCATCGTGGCCGACCCGCACTTCGAGCGCAAGAACACCAAGGACAACACCCCGGCCGTGGTCCATATGGAACTGGTGGAAGGCAACACCGTGGAAGTAGCCGTTGCGGCCAAAGGCGGCGGCTCCGAGAACAAGACCAAGTTCGTCATGCTGAACCCTTCCGACTCGCTGGTTGACTGGGTGCTGAAGACCGTGCCGCTGATGGGCGCCGGCTGGTGCCCGCCAGGCATGCTGGGCATCGGTATCGGCGGCTCCGCCGAAAAAGCCATGCTGCTGGCCAAAGAGTCGCTGATGGAAGACATCGACATGTTCGAGCTGAAAAAGCGCGGCCCGCAGAACAAGCTGGAAGAGCTGCGTATCGAACTGTGCGACAAGATCAATGCCCTGGGCATCGGCGCGCAAGGCCTGGGCGGCCTGACCACCGTGCTGGACGTGAAGATCAATATGTACCCGACCCACGCAGCATCCAAGCCGGTCGCCATGATCCCGAACTGCGCGGCTACCCGCCACGCCCACTTCGTGCTGGATGGTTCCGGCCCGGCCTACATCGAGCCGCCAAAGCTGTCCGACTGGCCTGATGTCACCTGGGCTGCCGACACCGAGAAGTCCAAGCGCGTCGACCTGAACACCCTGACCAAGGAAGAAGTGGCGTCCTGGAAGCCGGGCCAGACCCTGCTCCTGAACGGCAAGATGCTGACCGGCCGCGATGCCGCCCACAAGCGCATCCAGGACATGCTGGCCAAGGGCGAGCAACTGCCGGTGGACTTCACCAACCGCGTAATCTATTACGTCGGCCCGGTCGATCCAGTGCGTGAAGAAGTCGTTGGCCCAGCCGGCCCGACGACCGCAACCCGCATGGACAAATTCACAGACATGATGCTGGAGAAAACCGGCCTGATCTCCATGGTCGGCAAGGCAGAACGCGGCCCAACCGCGATCGAATCGATCCAGAAGCACAAGTCGGCTTACCTGATGGCTGTCGGCGGCGCTGCTTACCTGGTGTCGAAGGCGATTAAGGGCGCCAAGGTTGTCGGCTTCGAAGATCTGGGCATGGAAGCGATCTATGAATTCGACGTGGTCGACATGCCTGTCACCGTCGCCGTCGATTCCACCGGCACTTCCGTGCACAACACCG
Source organism: Pseudoduganella sp. R-43 (assembly GCF_049913255.1). Lineage (NCBI taxonomy): Bacteria > Pseudomonadati > Pseudomonadota > Betaproteobacteria > Burkholderiales > Oxalobacteraceae > Pseudoduganella > Pseudoduganella sp. R-43. The sequence continues at coordinate 1,915,643 of NZ_CP183988.1, read as the reverse complement.
GCCCGAAAGAGTGGCAGGTGAAGATCGAGTCCCTGAAGGCGGCGCAGCCAGCATAAATGGTCCATCCGATCCCCTCCTCCGCCGACGCGCCGATCGGCGTCTTTGACTCCGGCGTCGGAGGGCTCTCCGTGCTGCGCCATATCCATGCGCAGCTGCCGCACGAGCACGTGCTGTACTTCGCCGACTCCGCCTTTGCCCCCTACGGCGCCAAGACGGACGAATGGCTGGTGCAGCGCGCAATTGCGGTGACGGCTTTCCTGCTCGATAAGGGCGCCAAGGCGCTGGTGGTGGCCTGCAATACCGCCACCGTGGCCGCCATCAAGGCTGTCCGCGCCGCCTATCCTTCTCTGCCCGTGGTTGGCGTGGAACCGGGCCTGAAGCCTGGCGCCGCCGCCACCCGCAACGGCACGGTCGCAGTCCTGGCAACGGCAAGCACACTGCGCGGCGAGAAGTTCCTGGCGTTGCGCGAACAGATCTCCGGCTCAAACGGTACGCGCTTCCTGCTGCAGCCCTGCATCGGACTGGTAGAGCGCATCGAACAGGGCGATCTGACCGGTGACGAAACAGCAGCCATGCTGAAGGGCTATGTGGAACCGCTGCTGGAGCAAGGCGCCGATACGCTGGTCCTCGGCTGCACGCACTACCCGTTCGTGCGGGACGCCATCGCGCAGCTCGTTGCGGCACGCGGCGACGCTGCCGCGGTCACGCTGATCGACACCGGCGACGCCGTAGCCCGCCAACTGGCACGCCTGCTGGAAGGCGCCGGCCTGCTGCGTCCAGGAGGCACGCCAGCCCACCTGCATGGCTACACCAGCGGCAACGCAGAGGCTCTGAAGCAGCAGTTTGCCAGCCTGCTCGGACTGCATCCTCAGGTCGATTCCGTGGCCGTTTGAAATATATTTGCCAGATTATCGGAGTCCCTATATAATCTCGGCTCTGTCGCGCTACGGTGCGATGGAAAAGAAGTTTTCAGTGGTGGCTGTAGCTCAGTTGGTAGAGTCCAGGATTGTGATTCCTGTTGTCGTGGGTTCGAGCCCCATCAGCCACCCCAATTTCTTTAGCTGAAAACGAACGATGAAAATGGCCGCGCTTGCGGCCTTTTTTTCGTCCATACTTCGCGACAGTGCGACACACAAGGCGTCCAGCAATTTAACCTTGCCGTCGCCGTGACCGCATAAAGAAGAAATGCCCGCACGTAGCGGGCATTTTGCCAAAACCGAATCAGCCGGCAATTACAACAGAGCGTTAGCTGCTGTTTGACGGCAGTTTGCTGGCACGTACTTGAATTTATCTGCCGAATTAACGCTGCAAGCCCAAGTCAGTTGGCGCGCTGGAATAACGCCTTGGGCCAGCGGGGCACCCGGGGCACCACCGGCGCCTGTACCATCAAATGGGGTCATGGTGATCGTTAAACTGCCTGCTTTCGCGCTCGTGCTAACAGTAATTACACCGGTAGCGCTGATGGAAGTCGCAGTTACAATGTTTTGCGTCGCCTGACCTGCATTAAACGGAGTCGCAAGCGGAGTGCCATTTGCAGCGTTGTCGGCTACGGCAATTTTAGCGGCATCAGCAACAGCAATTGCTTCAGTCACCCGCGCGCGAACGGTGTAGTCCTGATAGGCGGGCAAGGCAACTGCCGCCAGAATACCAATGATCGCCACGACGATCATCAATTCGATCAAGGTAAAACCTTGCTGTTCCTGCTTCTTGTATTGTGCGAATTTCATATTTCCCCTGCTGAGTATTGAGAACGACAGCAACTCAAAGTTTTACTTCACACAGGATCTTTAGCAATGAGCGTGCCAGGGCAAATGGGCGATGTAGTTGCCGTACCGGGCATAGCGATTATGATAGCAGGACTGCCCGAGGCTGATGTGTCAGCCGCCAACGCTCAAGAATACTTTGCCATGGCCCAACCTTATGGGCGACAAATGAAAATGCCCGCAAAAGCGGGCATTTTTTGAATCGAACCGGAAGATATTACATCCTCCAGCTCGACTGATGAAACCAGAAGTCTTCGCTAATTACAGCAGAGCGGTAGCAGCAGCTTGACGGCAGTTTGCTGGTACGTACTTCCATTTGGTGGTGTCCACTACGTGGCAGGTCCAGGTCAGTTGGTTGGTTGGAACAGTGCCTTCGACCAGCGCGGTGCCTGGTGTGCCGCCGGTGCCAGCGCCATCAAATGGGGTCATGACGATGGTTACGCCACCAGCTTTTGCGGTCGTTACGACGGTAATTGCACCGGCAGTGGACACGGCAGGTGGAGTTGCGATGTTTTGCGTAGCTGCGCCTGGATTCAGGCCGTTTGCGAACGGAGTGCCGTTAGCAGCGTTGTCGGCTACGGTAACTTTAGCGGCATCGGCAGCAGTAATTGCTTCAGCAACACGGGAACGAACGGTGTAGTCCTGGTAAGCAGGCAGGGCAACAGCTGCCAGAATACCAATGATCGCCACAACGATCATCAGTTCGATCAGGGTGAAACCCTGCTGTGCTTGCTTCTTGTATTGTGCGAATTTCATGCTTCTCTCCTGTTGAGTGTTGGGAGCCTCATCGGCTCAAAGTTTTGCTGCACACCGCATACTATGCAATGAGCGTGCCAGGCCAAATTCGCGATGTTTTTGCCGTTTTTTGGCAATATCTTTGGTGCATCACGCCCGGTGGCGCAGGTCCATGCTGCGCCACCGTTTTGGCGTGGCACGACAATCAGCGTATCATCCGGACTTGGCACAGCCTTTGATGCGCCATGGCAACTATTACCCCGTCAGTTCCTGCCCAGAACATTCGTGAAATGTTCGCTGGCAAACTTTACTGAAGATGAGAAATGAACCAACAGATCAAAATTAGCACCGCCATCACATTGACCGGTTGGAGCAAGCGCACGTTTTGGCGCAGATTTGCCGACGGTTCGGTGGAGCGGGGCGCCGAGAACCATGTCAAAGCAAATGAAGTATCGACAGTTGTGCTGGATTCAATACTTCCTCACCTATGGGTGACGCTAACTGCCGAGGATTTACAGCTTGTATTAGCTGCAGATGCGGGCCATGCGCAGGCCCAGTCCGATCTGGCACTACTTTTTCGTGACCTAGAGAAGCACAAGGAGGCGCTGTACTGGCTCGAACTCGCGATCAAGCAGGGCGATGTGAGCGCGATGCACTGGATGGGCCGTGCTTACGTCGAGGGCACGGGCGTTCCCAAGGACGACAATTTAGGGCTGATGTGGATTGCGAAGGCCGCAGCTGGTGGCCATATCGTATCGCAGGCACAAATTTCCGGCCTGATTCGCTGTGTTACTGCGCAGCGCAGCGATTGAAGATTAACTATTTCGTGGAGTTTCCCTGCAGTTCATCGTGGGGGGCCTATTCACCCCTAAATTTTCTTAACCTTTGATTTCATTGAGAATCGAAGCGGCATCCAGCAAATCTGAAACTCATCTGCCACACAACCTATTGTTCGACAGACTGGGGAAACAAGAAGGGGAGCCTTAGCTCCCCCGGTTTATCAATAGTGATAGCGACACGAAATGATGACCAACTCATCGTCATAAACTTCGTATACAAGTCGGTTCGTTTCGTCAATTCTTCTTGACCAACAACCAGCCAGGCTATGTTTCAGTGGCTCAGGCTTTCCGGGGCCCTCAAAAGGTTCCCGCCGGGCAGCTTGAATCAGGTCATTAATACGTTTGAGAGTTCTCTTATCTTGCGTTTGCCAGTAGATGTAGCTTTCCCAAGCCTCATCTGTGAACTTCAGATTGCGCATTTTGCTGTTCCTCTACATCGGAAATGTTTACCAGTTCCCGATGCTTCGCCTTGCCAGAGCGGGCCTGCGCGATGGATCTTGCAAGATGAGCCGCGTTAGCCGGCGAGCTCAACAAGTGTACAGTTTCCATTAGGCTGCTGTAATGATCAAAGGACATGACTACTGCATCTGGCGCATCTCGGCGCGAAATAACCGTTACGTCAGCATCCTCAACCACTTGGTCGATGACAGCCCGTAGACTGTTGCGAGCATCAGAAAAGTTGATGATTCTCATTTGGTACTCCGTTCGTTCAATACTTTTTCAGTAGTCAGTGATCGCAGGTGTCGTCGTATTCGCAGGTGTATTGTGAACAGCCAAGACTTGTACAATAAATAGTACACATCGAAGTATATCTTAAATCTTGCAGATGGCAAGCATAGATACCAGCAGTGGTCGCCCAGGCTAAGGCCTCCGCTCCGCCCCCCGGTTGGTAATTTGGCATCCCTGAAATATAATTAATTTCAGACAACCCTCCAGGATTCGTGTGGACTTCCAGTCTTTGAGTTGCTCGCAGTGTGGCGGAGTGCTGCCACGCCAGGCCATTTGGCGCACCGTCGAGTGCCCTTATTGCGCCGCCACCGTCACCCGTTCCGATGCCGTCGTCGACGTGGCGCGCTTCCGCGAAGCGCTCCTGCGCTTCCAGAACGACCCGGCCGGCCAGGATGCCCGCTGCGGCGAACGGCGCTACCGCATCATCCGTCAGTTATACGAAGGCGCCGGTTCGCGTGTCGTGCTGGCACGCCGCTGCGGGCGGCTGGGCGAACACGTGGTGCTGAAATACGCCGACGCGGTCAAGCTGGGGCGCGAGCGCGACATCCTGCGCCAACTGCAGGCGGACACCTCGCCGGGCTCCGCATATTTCTCGCAGCGCCTGCCCGAATCGATCGCACTGGGCCCGGACGGCAATGGCGGCACGGTACACGTACTGCGCCATCCACCGGGCTATTGGGGCAGCCTGGCCGAAGTCCACCGGCTTAATGGAACCGGTCTTGATGCGCGCCATGTGGTCTGGATGTGGCGCCGCGTACTTGAAGCGCTGGCGCACGTGCACAGCATCGGCTGGAGCCACGGCGCGGTGAGCCTGGAACATATGCTGGTGCACCCTGCCGACCATGGTGTGTTCATGATCGGCTGGTCAGGCGCGAAGCGGGCTGGCGACCAGTCGCGCGACTTGCTGCAGTCGGCGTGGAGCATGCGCGCCCTTCTCGCCGGCCAGCGTGCTGGAGACGACGCGCCAGCCTTGCCGGCGTCGGTACCGGCGCCATTGGCGCAGCTGCTGCAGCGCGCCTGTTCCGACGCCCGCTGGCTGCGGGCGCAAGGTGCCGCAGGCTTGCACTACGAAGTCACCAGCGCAGCGGCAGCCGCTTTCGGCCCGCCGCGCTTCCTGCATTTTCACCCAACACCCTAAACGTATCCAAAGGAGCCAAATTGGGACACGGTAACTACTCCTTCTCCGCACACGCCGCCCTGGTCGCCGACCGTGCATCCGCATCGCGTACTGAAGTATTCCAGCAGCGCAGCTGTCATCCGCTGATGAACCCCAAGGGCATCAAGATGCGCGAGTCGCGCGATAATCCCGATCATCCGAATTCGCTGGGCATTGTGTTCGCGCTCGACGTCACCGGTTCGATGGGCGACATCCCGCAGCAGCTGGCGACGAAAGAGCTGCCGACCTTCATGCGCTTACTGATGGCTTGCGGCGTCCCGGACCCGCAAATCCAGTTCATGGCAATCGGCGATGCGGTATCCGACCATGCGCCTCTGCAGGTCGGCCAGTTCGAATCGACCGCGGAATTGATGGACCAGTGGCTGACCTGGAGCTATATCGAAGGCGGCGGGGGCGGCTCGGGCGAGGAGAGCTATGAACTGGCCTTCTACATGGCGGCCCAGCACACCGACCTCGATTGCTGGGCCAAGCGCCGCAAGAAAGGCTACTTGTTCCTGACCGGCGATGAACTGCCCTACCCTGCGGTGTCGCGCCACCAGGTCGAAGCACTGGTCGGCGACCGCCTTGACCAGGACTTGCCGATTGAAGAGGTGATCGCAGCCGCTTCCGAGACTTTCCACTTGTTCTTCCTGATTCCCGACCTGCAGCGCCGCCAGCGATGCGAAGCGCGCTGGCGCGAGCTGCTGGGCGATCATGTGATCTGCATGGAAGCGCCGCAAGATGCCTGCGCAGTTGCCGCCTCCATCGTGGCCCTGACCGAAGGCGCCTTGCCGAAGCTGGACGCCTTGCCAGGCGTGCTGTCCGGCGAAGGCATCGACGGCGGCCGCGTGTCCGCTATCGTCCGCGCCCTGCGCCCATATGCAGCGCTGCTGGATAAGGGCACGGCGCACGACATTCCGGTATCGTCGCCGGCCGTGGCGCTCGGCGAACGCCCTTGGTGGAGGCGTCTGTTTGGCTGAGGGCAGGATCGTATCGGTCATCGGACTAGCCTTTGGCGACTGCGGCAAAGGTTTGTTCACGGATTACCTTTGCCGTACCAGGTCGGCACACACGGTAGTTCGCTTCAACGGTGGCGCGCAGGCCGGGCATAATGTGGTCCTGCCTGACGGCCGCCATCACACCTTCTCCCAGTTCGGCGCCGGAACGTTCAATCCCGGCGTTGCGACCGTCTTGTCCGCGCCAGTCGTGGTCCATCCGACCGCGCTGCTGGTCGAAGAAACCTACCTGCAGCGCGCGGGCATCAGCGATGCGCTGGACCGCCTGCTCATCGACGCCCGCTGCCTCGTCACGACGCCATACCACGAAGCAGCCGGCCACCTGCGCGAACGCGCGCGCGGCGCCGCTGCACACGGAAGCTGTGGCGTAGGCTTCGGCGAAACGGTGGGCCATGCGCTGACCCAGCCCGAACAGGCGCTGCGCTATGGCGACTTGCTGCATCGCTCACGCGTCCGCGACAAGCTGGAAGCCATGCGCCACCACCTGCGCGCTGCGCTGCCCGCCGGCGCGGCTGCGCTGGATCCGCAAGACGCTGCAATTCTGGATGATCCAGGTTTCGGGCTGCTGTGGCTTGAACACGCACAGCGCCTAATCTCCAAGGTAGCTCCCTCCGCGCCCGAACAGATCGCCGCACAACTAGCGCGTCCCGGCAGCATTGTGATGGAAGGCGCCCAGGGAATGCTGCTCGATGAGTGGCACGGCTTCCATCCGCATACGACGTGGAGCAGCACCAGCCCCGTTGCCGCCGAAGCCGCTCTGGCCGGCTACGGCCTGGCCGAACGCATCACCCATTTCGGCACAATGCGCAGCTACCTCACCCGCCACGGCCAGGGCCCCATGCCAACCGAGGACCAGGCTTTGCAAACCCTGGCAGAACCGCATAACGCCGACAGCGGCTGGCAAGGCCGCTTCCGCCGCGGCCATCCAGACGCCGTCCTGCTGCGCTACGCGCTTGCCGCCGCGGGCCGCATCGAAGGCCTGCTGGTCAGCCACCTCGACGCATTCCGGGGCGGGGCCGAACTGCGCTGGGCCCACAGCTACAAGCTGCACGGCGGTGAAATCCGCGACCTCTCCCTCGCCAGCCAGCCCGACCTGGGTCACCAGGAAGCGCTGTGCGCGCAGCTGCGCGCTGCGAGCCCCAATTACGCCGACATGCCCATCGCCGACGCCGACGCATACGTCGATGAACTGCAAAGCCTCACAAACCTGCCCGTGGTCCTCGGCTCGTACGGCCCGACCTGGCAACACATTCGAACTGGAAAATAGGGCGCATTCCGACCGCATTGCCGCCTAAGCTGGCGGCATGGATACCTACCCCGTCATTGAATTCCGCCGCTACACGACTGTAGAAGGCGGGCAGGCAGCGTTCTCACGCTATTTCGAAACCCTGTTCCCGGAAGCCTTCCAGCAGCTGGGCGCGCTGGCGCTCGGCCAGTTCACCGAGCGCGGCAACCCGAACAGCTTCCTCTGGATGCGCGGCTTCACCAGTTGGGAGCAGCGCGCCGTGGTCAACGCCGCGTTTTACTACGGCCCGGTGTGGAAGGAGCACAAAGCCACGCTGAACGGGCTGATGACCGACAGCGACAACGTGCTGCTGCTCCGCCCTTTGCAACCCGGCAGCGGCGTGCCCGTCATGCCCGCCGTCGATCCGGTGCTGGAGTCTGAAGGCGCACAGGGCGAAGCGGTAGCGGTCCTCTGTTCGGTGAAGCCCGGCCAGCTGGAGCGCTTTGCCGCACTGGCAGCGCCGGCCTTCGCGGCCTGGCGCGATGCCGGCTGGCGCGACGCCGGCACCCTTGTCACGCTCGACATGCCGAACAACTTCCCGCAATTGCCGGTGCGCGGCGATGGCCCGCACCTGGTCTGGCTGGGCAGCGCCGCACCGGGCTGCCAGCCGCCAGCGCTGGAAGCACTCCCTGACCCGGCCCGCGACCTGCTGCGCGAACCGCCCGAACGCATCCTGCTGCGACCGACGCATCGTTCGCGCCTGCGTTACCACACGAAAATTTAGGCAACATTCGTTGTGCTACAGCATTTGTTTTGGGGATAGAATATCGACTCAGAGAACGTTGCAAATATGGAAGAAGTCATGTCTGAGTTGAAAGAACTATCCACTTACAGCAAGGACACCCCGGTTGGCCTGCCTGCCATTGGCGGGCGCGCCGGCGTGTTCGTCCCGACCGACCTGTTCGACCTCGCCAATTCCACCACCATCCGCAAGGGGGCCGGCATTGTCGGCTTTGGCAACCCGGACGGTTCGCTCACCATCTACTTCGAAGCCAACCGCTTTGACGAATCCTCCCTGCACAAATGGGAAAACAAGGCGCGCAAGGCATACGATCGCATGGTCGCCGTGGCGCCGACCGTTTCCAAAGCCAAGATGGATGCCCGGTTCCTGGAGCAGGTTGGCTATATCGACGGCGCCGGCATTACGCTGAAGGAGCCGGACCGCCTGAACGACTGGCTGAACCTGTCCAACGCCCTGGATACCGCGCCGGAGGCGCCTGTCGTGTTATGGGGTAAAAAATAGCGGACGAGCAATAGTCCTACAAAGGCATCGGCAGCTCTCCGATGCCTTTTTTGTTTGCACTTGATTAAGATGAGATCATAATCTTAGGCAGGAGCATCCCATGTCCCACCATCCATTTGCCAGCAGCGCTGTGCTGCTTAGCCTGGTGGCCTCTGCAACCTGGCTGCTGTGCTCGGCGGACGTGCTGACGCACATCCCCCTCTTCTTCCACTGATTACCAGCGACGGCCACGATAGCCGTGGCGATGGCGGTTGGTGAACAGGAAGTCAAAGCCAATTGTCACCGGCGGGTAAGCATACACCGGCGCTGGCGCATAGTAAGGCGCAGGCGCCACATAGACTGGCTGCGGCGCAACATACACAGGCTGCTGTTCAACATACACCGGCTCGCTCGAATAGGTCACCTGCGAACCGGAACGCGCAGCGGTACCGTTCGGCACCGGCGTCACCGAAACCGTCCGCCATTCATATGGATTGCTGGAGGCATAGCGCACCGGCTGTTGGGTGGCGCAACCGGCCAGGCCCAGGGCCAGCACCGGCAAGATCATCAAGGTTTTCATGGCATTCTCCTTCCCAGGATTCAACTATAGGGAAAAATCGCGCGCATGTCGCAGGTTTTACAAATGCTTACCGCGGGCAACTCAAATATACGGGATGTCGCAATTGTCGACCGCCTTGCCCGCCGCATCGACGCGCTGGGCACATAGCCGGTAAGTGATCCCATAATCCATGTCGACCCGGTACACCTTGCCATACGGCAGGGATACCGTCTCCTGCAACACGTGCTGGTAGCTCAGGGCCGGCACGTCGGCCGGCACCGCGATCGATGTATGGAAGTTGCGGCGGCGGTCTTGCTGGCGGCGGTGCACGTCGACGTTCAGCCCCAAGTCGAGCGTAATGCCGCCGCGCTCGAAGGCGTAGCGCGTGACGTTGCGCGAGGCAAGCAGCACGCCCCAGGCGCAAGGCAGGGCATCCGGGCAATGTTTGAGCTGGGCCAAGGGGAAGATTTCCTCGTTATTACTCAATTCCTGGAGCTGCCAGGCGGTGCGAGTACCGTCCAGCTTGCCGCTCGCCGCATTCGGCCAGGTCATGGAATTGACGACAACAACATACTGCTTGTTGCGCACCGGGTCATTCGGGTCGCGCCACATGGCGCAACCGGATAGCAAAATGCCGGCTAGTGGAACGAGAAACAGAACTTTCATACGGGCTATCCAGACGTAATACCCGCAGATTAACAAAAAACGGCCCACGAGGGGCCGTTTTCTTGTACAGGAACACCGGTCAGTCGAGCTTCCAGGCGTAGTCCACCTTGGTCCAGGTCTCGGCCGGCGCACCGTCCTTGGTGCCCGGCTTGAACTTGCAGGCGCTCAGCGCCTTCATTGCAGCCTTGTCCAGGTTCTTGAAGCCGGATGACTTGTCCAGCTTGGAATCCTTGACGTCGCCGTTGGCGGCAACCAGGAAGGACATGCTCACGGTGCCCTGCTCTTCATTCATCAGGGACGCTTTTGGATACTCAGCCTTGCAATTCTTGGCATCGAACGATGCTGGTACTTCGGCCGCGAAGGCCGATGCGCCCATTGCGAGCGCTGCAGTGATAACACTCAACTTGGTCATCATGATGTTCCCCTACCGAATGAGAAAAGAAATGATTTACAGGGACCAGACGTAGTCGACCTTGGTCCAGGTCTGGGCTACGGCGCCGTCCTTGGTGCCTGGTTTGAATTTGCAAGCGGTAATGGCCTTGACTGCCGCCTTGTCCAGGTTCTTGAAGCCGCTGGATTTATCCACTTTGGAATCCATCACCTCGCCCGAAGCCGAGATCAGGAAGGACATGGTGACCTGGCCCTGTTCCTCGTTCATCAAGGAAGCTTTCGGGTATTCAGCCTTGCAGTTCTTGGCATCGAATACTGCTGGGGTTTCGCCCGCGAATGCGGAAACGGAAACGATGGATGCTGCGATAAAACCAATCAGACGCTTGTTCATTTCAAATCCCAATCAAAATTTATAAAAGACTGCGGGTGTGTCCCCGATTATTAGAATTCTTCCCATTCGTCGCTGCCGGCGGTGGCGGCCACCACTTTCTTCGGTACTGGCGCGCTCGCGGCATGCCGCTCGCCCGGCTTGGCGGGAGCCGCGCGTTTCGCCGGAGCCTTCGGCACCACGGCAACAGCGGTCTGGGTGACGGCCGGCTTGGCGGCGGTCAGCGCAAATTCGGTTTCAGCGTCCAGCTTGAAGATCGACACCACGCGCGACAGCTCGCCAGCCTGGTCTTGCAGCGACTGCGCAGCGGCAGCAGCTTCTTCCACCAGCGCAGCGTTCTGCTGGGTCATGGCATCCATCTCGATGATGGACTGGTTCACCTGCTCGATGCCGGCGCTCTGTTCCTGCGAAGCGCTGGCGATTTCGCTCATGATGTCGGTGACGCGGCGCACGGAAGCAACCACTTCATCCATGGTCACGCCAGCCTGGCCGACCAGTTTCGAACCACGTTCCACTTTCTCGACCGAGTCGCCGATCAGGGACTTGATTTCTTTCGCGGCGCCAGCGGAACGCTGGGCCAGGTTGCGCACTTCCGATGCCACCACGGCGAAGCCGCGGCCCTGTTCACCGGCACGCGCTGCTTCGACAGCGGCGTTCAGCGCCAGGATATTGGTCTGGAAGGCGATACCGTCGATCACGCCGATGATGTCGACGATCTTGTTGGCGGAAGCATTGATCGAGCTCATGGTCTCGACCACTTGCGATACCACCTGGCCGCCTTTCAGCGCCACGTCGGAAGCCGATGCTGCCAGCTGGTTGGCTTCGCGGGCGTTGTCGGCATTCTGCTTCACGGTGGAGGTCAGTTCTTCCATCGCGGAAGCAGTCTTCTCCAGCGACGAAGCCTGCATTTCGGTACGCGACGACAGGTCGATATTGCCGGCAGCGATTTCGCGCGAAGCGGTGCCGATGGTTTCGGTACCCTGGCGCACCTGGCCAACGATATCCACCAGGCTGTCGCGCATTTCCTTGATTTCGACCAGCAGCGAATCCTTGTCGGTGGACGAGGTGTCGATCTGCACCGACAGGTCGCCATTGGCGATGGCGCCAGCGATCGACGCCGTGTAGTCAGGCTCGCCGCCCAGTTGCTTCAGCAGGCCGCGGGTGATGACCCAGGCTGCGAAGATCGACACTACCGTGGCGGCCAGGCCTGCCACGATCATGAACAGGCGTGCCGACGAGAAGCCTTCAGCGGCTTCCACTTTCATTTCTTCGTTGATCTTGTCTTCCAGCGAAGCCAGTTGGACCAATGCTTCGGTCCACTTCTTCTGCGCCGGCTTGATTTCCTTCAGGTAGATCTTGGTTGCGGCCAGGGCATCATTGGCCAGCCACAGTTCGGATGCCTTCTTCACGGCAGGCAGCACCAGCGCTTCCTGCGCCTTCACTTGCGTCAGCAGTGCTTTTTCTTCTGGCGTGGCATCCTTGGCGTAGAGGGCGCTCAGCTTGGCATCGGCGTCCTGGTAATCCTTCAGCTCTTTGTTGATGCGGGCCAGTTCCGGCTCCATGTCGGAAGGTTCGGACATCAGCGTCAGGATCTTCAGGTCGCTGACGTTTTCAACGTTGTTACGCATGTCGACCACCAGCCGGGTAGCCACAGCATTCACACTCACCACATGATCCAGGCGGTCCTGAATCTGAGCCATGCGCCAGATGCCGACGATGGTGATAATGACGAGAAACGCCAGTACCAGGAAAAATCCGAGGGCGAGGCGGGCCCCTACTTTCATTTTGCTCAAATTCATTTCGGCTCTTAATTAGAAGATTTTCGATTGCCTGAAGGATGCTTTAGTGAAACATTAACCACATCCACTGACCCTTGCTGCTACGCAAGTATCGACAGTAGCAAACTATGACTGCGAATGCAAAGACCGCTATCGCCGCGGGATGAAACCTGTCGTATTTCATCCCAAAAACGCGGTAGGAACCGCAAATTGCAAGTGTGTATCAAGGAAATTATAGACGTGAGGTTTCCACAGGGCAAGCAAATTTTGCTTACCCTGTTGGCAATTGAACTTCCTTCGGAGAAACAGCTCAGCAGCAGCGCAAATCGGAAGTGAATGCGCAGGACAACTCGCGTTTACTTGGTTCGACTGAAAGCGTCGAGCAGGATTGCCGGATCGCCTGCCGCGAGTTTGCTGGCATCGGACAAGGTCTGGCGATACTGGCGCGCGCCCTGCAAACCCTGGGCCAGGCCCAGCATATGACGGGTGATGGTGTTGATCTTCAAGCCCTTGCCGCCCTCTTTCGCAAGCTGCTCCTCGATATACGGCATCATCGCCTCGAGCACCTGCTGGCGGCTGCGCGGCGGCTCGCTCGCCCCGTAGTAGCGCTGGTCGAAGGCAGCCATCAGGTAAGGGTTATGGTAAGCCTCGCGGCCCAGCATGACGCCATCCACGTGCTGCAGGTGGGTATCGATTTCTTCGAGGGTCTTGATGCCGCCGTTGATCAGGATCTCGAACTGGGGGAAGTCTTTTTTGAGCTGGTAGGCGTATTCGTACTTCAGCGGCGGAATCTCGCGGTTTTCCTTGGGCGACAAGCCCTTCAGGATAGCGTTACGCGCATGCACCACGAAGGTCGTGCAGCCGGCTTCCGCCACGGTACCGACGAAATCGCGCACGAAGTCGTAGCTTTCCTCATGGTCGATGCCGATGCGGTGCTTGACGGTGACCTCGATGTCGACCGCATCCTTCATCGCCTTGACGCAATCGCGCACCAGCTGCGGCTCGGTCATCAGGCAGGCGCCGAAGGCCCCCTTTTGCACCCGCGGCGACGGGCAGCCGCAATTCAGGTTGATTTCATCGTAACCCCACTTCTCGCCCAGTTTGGCGGAAATGGCAAGATCCTTCGGATCGGAGCCGCCAAGCTGCAGCGCCACCGGATGCTCCTCCTCATTGAAGCGCAGGTGGCGCTCAACATCGCCGTACACCAATGCCCCGGTCGTCACCATCTCCGTGTACAGCCAGGTGTACTGCGAGATCAGGCGATGGAAATGACGGCAATGGCGGTCGGTCCAATCCATCATCGGCGCCACGGACAGGCGGCGGGAAGGCTTGGGGGCGATCGGGGTGGTCATAATGCAAAGGTCAACAAGAAGGGCCGCATATTATAGCGAAAGTCGGGGTCAGGTCTGGCAATCCGCCATTTTGGCGGATTGCCAGACCTGACCCCGACTTTCAAGCGAAGAGTTCTTCGACGCGGGACATGCGGCGGGCCGCTTCGCCTGACAGGGCGCCGGAGGCGGTCATGATCTGGCGGATGCCTTCCAGCGCGCGCTTGCGGTCGACGTCGGCCAGCAGCTTTGGCACCGCCGACATGGCGCGCTCTTCATCCAGTTGCAGGATCATGTTCTGTTCCTGCACCACTTCCTTGAAGCGGGCCAGCGATACGCGCTCCTTCGCCGGCAGCAGTGTGCGCAGTTCACGCAGCACGCCAAAGGCCCGTTCGTCGGCCACGCGCACTTCGGGACTACGGGCGATATACAGGATCGACCGTACCACCGCCTCCCTTTCGCCTCCACTCGCCAGGCGCTTGGCCGCTTCGGTGCGGCGCGCGGCCACCACCGACTCGCGCGCAATATCGCGCCCGATGCGGCGGCGGATATTGGCCGAATCGGCGCGCAAGCCCAGTAGCGTCTGCAGCAGCGGCTGGCCATACGTGGACAGGAAGAACTGCTCCACCGACTGGTCGCGCATCACCTGGTACTGATCCAACGCCGCCACGATCTGCTCGGAAGCCGCCTCCTGCATCTTCAGGAAGAAGTTATCCGGCGCAACGGGCTTGCGCTGCCCGCGCACCTGCTCGGCCAGGGCGCTGATCCCGCCCAGGAAAGGATTCATGTCGGAGAACAGCTCGTAGCGCATGCGGTAGGGATGCATGCGCCGCATCCACTCTGCCGACTGCTCATTGGTTGCGGCCTGCACGAACGGGCTGACGAAAGTGCGATACAGCCCCTGGTTGATTTCTGACAGCCGCGCCACCGCGGCAAAGCGGCGTTCATCTTCATCGTCGTTGCCGCCGAGCGCGCGCAACTCGTTCAAGTCGCGCCTTTCAAAGCGTACAACGTAATTACCCGCTGCCAGCTCGGGGCTGTGCACGCCGTCACCGGCCTTGTCGATAAAGACCGCTTCGTAAAGCCCCGGCGGCAGCACGTCGATCAAGTCCATCGAGCGCGCGAATTCATCGTGCTCCTTGTTGGCGACGGAAGCCGACACGAAGATGCCAAGGTGCCCGATCGATTCGTGCAATGTGTACACCACGGTCTGCCCGCCAGCCACCAGCGCCGCATCGTCTTCATACAGGTCAAGCAGCCAGCCCAGCGCCTGCTGCGGCGGCGTGATGTCGTCGCCCCAGGAGCAGAACACTACAATCGGTGAGCGGATATTGCGCAGGTCGATGCGGCGCCCGGCCGTGTCGTGGATGGTGCCGTTGCTCAGTCGGTTGCCGACGAACAGGTTGTCGGTGATGAACTGGATTTCCTCCGCGTTCAGCAGCACCGGATTGCCCCACCAGCGCTCGAACTCGAGGAAGCGCTTCTCCTCGGTGTCCACATTGGCATACACGTGGTAGCCCTTCTTCCAGTAGGTATTGGAAGGGTTCATGTTTTCGAAGTTGCTGACCAGGTGGGCGCCATCGAACTTGCCGTTGCCAAGGTCGCCCGCCAGGGACGTCATCCAGGTGCCGCCGGTCAGCCCGCCCAGGTAGCGCAGGGGATTCTTGCCGCGCACGCCAGCCCAGTAAGACAAGGGCGCGCCGGCCAGCACCAGAGGCCCAGCCAGCTCGGGATGCAACGCCGCAGTCATCATGATCTGCCAGCCGGCCTGGCAGTTGCCGATCAGGGCCGGCTTGCCTTCCGCCTGCGGATGCAGGTAGGCCACCTGCTCGATGAACTGCGCTTCCGCATGGCAGACGTCCTCGATGGTCTGCCCCGGCACGGGCGCCGGCAGGAAGCCGATGAAATAGCAGGGATTGCCCGCCTTCAGGACGACGCCGATTTCGCTGTCCTGCTTCATTCCGCCGATGCCCGGGCCATGCCCGGCGCGCGGATCAACGACGATGAAGGGTCGCTTGCTCTCGTCGATCTCCACGCCCTCAGGCGGGATGATCCGCATCAGCGAATAATTCACCGGCCGCGGAAGCGTACGGCCATCGATAACGGTCTCGAATTCGAAATTGAGCACATGCGGCGCGGTCTCGCGTTCGCGCGCATTGCGCTCGGTCCCGCGGCGATACAGCACGTCCATGAAGAGGATCGAACGCTGCCAGGCGTCGGTCCAGTACTCCACTGCTTGCGCTGCAAGGTTGGTTTGGTCGGCCATGCAATTCTCCCTCAGCGTGTATCTGATCATTTACATGATTACTATGCCCTGCTCCGTTGACACTCCCTGCGCGAAATCCAATACTCGGAACACTATTGTGATCACATCAACCTTAACACAGCCTACCATGCGCGCCAAAGCACTGTTCCTTATTCTCGCCGCTGCCGGCAGCGCGCATGCCGCCGAACGCCTCACCATCACTGCCAGCCATGAACTGGCGCAGGCGCGCCCCTCCGAGACGATCGCTGTGCCATGGGCAGAAGTCAATCGCGCCCTGCCCGGGGCCTTGCTGCAGAAGATCACGGTGCGTGATGCGTCGGGCAAGGCCTTGCCCTACCAGGTGACCAACGTTCTGCCGGAAGCGAAAGATCCCGAGGGCAAAGGCATCGCCTACGGTGAGCTGATCTTCCAGCACGACTTCGCGGCTGGTGAGCGTAGCGCTACCTTCACCGTCGAGAAAAGCGGCGCCGTGTCGCCCCCGTTCCCTTCCAAGGTGTTTGCGCGCTACGTGCCGGAACGCCTGGACGACTTCGCGTGGGAGAACGACAAGGTGGCGCACCGCACCTACGGGCCAGCGCTGGGCGCGCCGGCAGAACCGGGCAGCGGCAAGGAAGTGCTGGTCACGAGCGGTCTCGATATCTGGTTCAAACGCGTGGAATACCCGATCGTCGACCGCTGGTACAACAAGGGGCACGACCATTATCACCATGACGAAGGCGAAGGCATGGACATGTACAACGTCGGCCGCTCGCGCGGGGCCGGCGGTACCGGGATCTGGGATGGCATGACACTGTCCACCGCGCGCAATTATGCAAAATGGAAGGTGCTGGCAAACGGACCGGTGCGAGCAGTCTTCGAACTGTCCTACGACAGCTGGGATGCAGCCGGCGTCAAGGTCTCGGAAGCAAAACGCTTCACCGTCGACGCGGGACACTATTTCGACCAGGTTGAAAGCACTTTCACGTTCAACGGCGTTCCCTCGCTGACGGCGGCCCTGGGGCTGAACCGGAATCCGGCCGACAAGGGCCAGGAGGCCGTCGTGACGACGGGACGCGCCGCAGGCTCGCTAAGCCAGTGGGTCGAGCAGAAAAGTAATGGTGCGTTTGGCGTGGCCGTCATCCTGCCGTCCGCCGAGGGTTACGCGCAGGACGACCTGAATGAACTGGTCACCGCGCCTGTCGTTTCAGGCAAGCCTTTGCGCTATTACGCCGGCGCGGCATGGTCGCGCGGCAGCCCGTTCGCCAGCAAGGCTGACTGGGATCGCCATATCGCCGCCGAGACCGCGCGCATCAAGTCGCCGTTAAAGGTCTCGTACAAGGGCGCTCAATGATATGGCGCAGCTGACACGACGACAGTTTATCCAGGCCTCCGCGCTCGCTTCGCTGGCCGGCATCGCCGGCCCTGCCGGTGCGGGCGATGCCAGCGGGGCCGGCGGGGCGGCGCACAGTTCCGACACGGCCGCGAATGCCGCGGCACTTGCCGCTGCCTCGGAACCCGACGTCCCCCTGCGCTGGCTCGAAGGCGCCGCTCCAGCGCTGTCGCTTGGCACGACCTTTACCGTTCCGTGGCCGCGCGGCCAACAGAAACAACAGCAAACCTTCGTCCTCGCCAGCGCTGCCGGTGAACACCCCATGCAAAGCTGGCCGCTCGCCTATTGGCCCGACGGCTCGCTGAAGTGGACCGCCCATGCGATGCCGGCCGAGCCCTCCCTCCTCGTCGGCGGCTCCCTGAGCGTCCGGCCCGGCAAGCCCGCTTCCCGTCCTGCCGCCGCCATCGTGGTGCAGGAAGCGCAGGACGCGTTCACGATCGACACCGGCATCATCCGCTGCGTGCTGCCGCGCAGGGGCGAGCAACTGATCCGCAGCATCACGCGCGACGGCAGGTCCATCGCGCAGGCGTGCCGCCTGGTGGCGCTCTGCGACGACCAGCCCGACGCCGGCGACGGCGCCACCCGGCAGCAGCATTTCTCCAGCGCCATCGAACGCACTACTATCGAACAGCGCGGCCCCCTGCGCACCGTCGCGAAGATCGAAGGCCGCCACCGCAGCGCCAACCGCGCCTGGCTGCCCTTCACCGTGCGCCTGTACTTCTACGCTGGCGCCGAATCCATCCGCATCATGCACACCTTCGTGTTCGACGGAGACGAAAACAAGGACTTCCTGCGCGGGATCGGCCTTCGCTTTGAAGTTCCCATGCGCGACGCCCCGCACGACCGGCACGTGCGCTTCAGCGGCGGGGACGGCGGCCTGTGGGGTGAAGGCGTGCGCGGGCTGACTGGCTTGCGCCGCGATCCCGGCGCAGCGTTCCGCCAGGCCCAGGTAGCCGGCCTGCCCGTGCCGCCGCTAGGGCAAATGAACAAGCAGGTCAGCGAACGCCTGCAACTGATCCCTGCCTGGGGCGACTACACGCTGTCGCAACTGTCGGCAGACGGTTTCCAGATCCGCAAGCGCACCAAGCCTGGCCACGGCTGGATCAACGCCGCGTGGGGCCGTCGCGCCGCCGGTTGCGGTTACGTCGGCGGCGCCAGCGGCGGCGTCGTATTCGGCCTGCGCGACTTCTGGCAGCGTCACCCCACCCAGCTCGACATCCGCAGCGCCCACACGGAAAAAGCCGAAGTGACGATGTGGATGTGGTCTCCCGACGCCCAGGCCATGGACCTGCGCTTCTATCACGACGGCATGGGCATGGAAACCCACGAGCAGGAACTGGAAGGCCTGGAGATCACTTACGAGGATTACGAAAAAGGCTTCGGCACACCGGTCGGCGTGGCACGCAGCAGCGAGATCACGCTGTGGGCGCTGGCCGCGACGCCGCAGCGCGAGCAGATGGTGCGCATGGCCGCCGCCGTGCAAACCCCGCCGCAACTGGTGGTCTCGCCCGCCCGCTACCTGGCGACCGGCGTGTTTGGCCCGATGTGGGACCTGCCCGACCGCTCCTGCCCCGCCCGCGCGGAGCTCGAAAATGAGCTGGACAAGCGCTTCGACTTCTACCGCAACGAGGTCGAACAGCGCCACTGGTACGGCTTCTGGGACTACGGCGACGTCATGCACACCTACGATGCCGACCGCCACACCTGGCGCTACGACGTCGGCGGCTACGCCTGGGACAATTCCGAACTGTCGCCCGACCTGTGGCTCTGGTACTCATTCCTTCGCACCGGCCGAGCCGATATCTTCCGCCTGGCCGAAGCCATGGCGCGCCACACCAGCGAAGTGGACACCTACCATCTGGGCCGCTTCGCCGGCCTAGGCTCGCGCCACAACGTGCAGCACTGGGGCTGCAGCGCCAAGCAGCTGCGTATCAGCCAGGCCCTGTACCGCCGCTACTATTACTACCTGACAGCCGACGAACGCATCGGCGACATCATGCGGGAACTGCTGGATGCCGACGCCAGCCTGGCCGCCGTCGACCCGCTGCGCAAACGCGCCGGCGCGCTGCAAGGACCGTACACGGCGCGCGCCAGTTTCGGCACCGACTGGAGCTCGCTGGCCGGCACCTGGCTGGTGGAATGGGAGCGCACCGGCGACAAGCGCTGGCGCGACATGCTGCTGGCCGGGATGCGCGACATCGCCGCCATGCCGCAAGGCTTTTTCAGCGCCAATGCCATGGGCTACGACCGCAGCAGCGGCCATCTGCACAACACCCAGGGCGGCAAAGTCACCGCCAGCCACCTGAACGTCGCCTTCGGCGCGCCGGAAATCTTCGCCGAACTGATTGCAATGCTCGACCAGCCGCGCTTCGAGCAAGCGTGGCTGCGCTACTGCGCCCTCTACAACGCAAATCCTGCGGAGCAGCAACGCGAACTTGGCGGGCCGCATGGCGGCACCAATGCCTTGCGGGTCGGCCATTCGCGCCTGACTGCCTACGCGGCCTGGCGCCGCAACGATGCGGAACTTGCGCGCAGGGCGTGGCAGGAGTTCTTCAGCGGCCGCACGCCAGCGCTGCGCTGCACCACGATCAAGGGTCCCGACGTGCTGGTGCCGGTCAGCGAAGTGCCATGGATGACCACCAACGACACCGCGCAATGGGGCCTCGCGGCTATCCAGAACCTGGCGCTCGCTGGCGCACAGCTTCCAACCAAATCATAACAAGCCAACGAGACATGAAGACCAGATTACTTGCAGCGCTGCTGGCAGCTGCGCTTTCCGGCCACGCCCTGGCCGACGGCCGTTCCACCGTCAACTTCGACGCCGGCTGGCGTTTCCTGAAGGCGGACGCCAAAGGGGCGGAGAAGCAGGCCTTCAACGACGGCAAATGGCGCACCCTGGCTGTGCCGCATGACTGGAGCATCGAAGGTCCGTACGACCAGGCCAATCCCAGCGGCCGTGGCGGCGGCTACCTGCCCGCCGGCGTCGGCTGGTACCGCAAGACATTCACGCTCCCCCAATCGGAAGCTAAGCGCCGCGTGCGCATCGAATTCGATGGCGTCATGTCCAACAGCGAAGTCTGGATCAACGGCAAACTGCTTGGAAAGCGTCCTTACGGCTACAGCAGCTTTGCCTACGACCTGACGCCCCACCTCAGGTTCGGCAAAGGCCAGTCCAACACCATCGCCGTACGTGCCGACAACTCCGCCCAGCCGGCCTCGCGCTACTACACTGGCGCCGGCATATACCGGCACGTACGGCTCGTCAGCACCGAGGCCGTGCAATTCGGCGACGGCGGCGTGTATGTCACCACGCCTGAAATCAGTGCCGCTGGCGCGAAGCTCGCCCTGCGTTCCGACGTCCGCAACACCGGCAGCGCCGCCGGCGAATACACGCTGCAGGTAACCATCTACGACCCCGATGGCAAGGCGGTGCAGGACGGCGAGGTGCGCCGGCAAATCGCTGCCGGCGCCTCCGCCGACATCGCGCTGGACCTCCCAGTGGCCGCGCCGCAGCGCTGGTCGCTCGAATCGCCAAAGCTGTACCGCGCCGTGGCCACGCTGCGCAATGGCGGCACGGTGCTGGACCAGCACACCAGCACCTTTGGCATCCGCGATTTCCGGTTCGATGCCGATACCGGATTCTGGCTGAACGGCGTCAACCTCAAAATCAAAGGCGTTTGCCTGCACCATGATGCCGGCGCTCTGGGCGCTGCCGTGCCGCTGGATGCGTGGCGGCGCCGTTTCGAGCTGCTGCGCGAGGCGGGCGTCAACGCCATCCGCACTTCGCACAATCCCGTGGCGCCGGAATTCCTGGACCTGGCCGACCAGATGGGCTTCCTAGTCATGGACGAGACCTTCGATACCTGGAACGAAGCAAAGCACAACGGCGAGCAAGGCTACAACCGCTTCTTCACCGACTGGTGGGAAGCCGATACCCGCGCCATGGTTCTGCGCGACCGCAACCACCCGAGCATCATCCTGTACAGCGTGGGCAACGAGATCCACGACAACCTGGACAACCCGGAAGGCTTCCGCAAGTACAAGCAGCAGCAGGACCTGGTGCACCAGCTGGACCCGACACGCCCCGTCACCATGGCGCTGTTCCGCCCCGGCCTATCCAAGGTGTATGAGAACGGCTTTGCCGAAATGATGGATATCGTCGGCCAGAACTACCGCGAGAACGAACTGGTGGCGGCGCACAAGGTCAAGCCGGCGCGCAAGGTGATCGGCACCGAAAACAACCATGCCCTTTCAGCCTGGCTGGCGTTGCGCGACAATCCTTTCATGGCGGGCCAGTTCCTGTGGGTCGGCTTCGACTACCTGGGCGAGGCCGATTGGCCGATGACGACCTACGACCAGGGCCTGTTCGACCGCGCCGGCAACTGGAAGCCGCGCGGCCTGCAGCGTCGCAGCTGGTGGTCCAGCAAGCCGGTGGTGCATATTGTGCGCAGCCAGGATAACGGCGGCGTCGGGCCGCTGCGCGCTGACTGGACCCCGACCGACATCCATACCTACGACGATGCCAAGGTCCAGGTCTACAGCAATGCCGAGGAGGTCGAACTGTTCCTCAACGACGCTTCGCTGGGCGTGAAAGCCAAACCGAAGAACGATTCCCCGCGCCAGTGGGACGTCACGTTCGCCCCCGGCAAACTGCGCGCCGTGGCGCGGAACGGCGGCAAGGAAGTGGCCTCGGACGAGCTGCAGACCGCCGACGCGCCTGCGCGCATCGAGCTCACCACCAGCCGCAGCGAGTTGGGCGATGGTTTCGACGACGCGGCCTTCGTCTGGGCGCAGGTTGTCGATGCCAAAGGCGTCCCCCATCCGAATGCCACGGCCGCCATCACCTTCAGCATTGACGGTCCCGGCATGTTGGCTGCCGTCGATAATGGCGATAACACGAGCCACGATTCCTACCAGTCCAACCAGTGCAAACCGCAGTTTGGCCGCTGCCTGGCGGTAGTGAAAGCCAGCGCCGCCAACGGTGCCATCACGCTGCGGGCTTCCGCTCCGGGCATCGCAGCGGGGTCCGTCAGCATCGCGGCGGGGAGGAAATGATGCCCGCGCCACGCCTTGCTGCCACCATCCTGCTTGCCGCCGGCACGTTCGCACAGGCTGCAAGCGCCGCTGCGCCGCAGCCCCGGCACTTCGCTTTCGGCGACGCCCCCGTTGCCGCCAGGAGCGCCGCTGTCATTGCCGTTACTCCCGATATGGCCTACACCGCTGCGCACGGCTACGGCTTCGAACCCGGTGCGGCGCCCGGCGGCGGCAAGCCGTTCTACTTTTCAGTCGACCTGCCCGAAGGCAGCTACAAGGTCACCGTCAGGCTTGGCGGCGCCGCTGCCGCCAGCACCACGGTCAAGGCCGAGCTGCGCCGCCTGATGCTGGAGAACGTGCAGACGGCCCCCGGCCAGTCTCAGGTCAAGACTTTCGCCGTCAATATCCGCACTCCCCCCATCGCCGCAGCAAACGATGTCGCCGCCGGCGAAGTCCAGTTGAAAGTCCCGCGCGAGACCGTGCAGGAGGCCTGGGCCTGGGATAACCGCCTGACGCTTGAATTCAATGGCAACAACCCATCGCTGCAATCGCTGGATATCGAGCCGGCAAACGGCCGCACGGTTTTCCTGCTTGGAGATTCGACGGTCAGCGACCAGCCGCAGGAGCCGTATAGCAGCTGGGGCCAGATGTTGCCCCGCTTCTTCAAGCCGGGCAGCGTCGCAGTCGCCAACTATGCCGAGTCGGGCGAAACCTACCGCGATTCGCTGGCGCGGCGCCGGCTCGACAAGGTCCTGAGCCAGCTCCATCCGGGCGACGTGGTGCTGATGCAGTTCGGGCACAACGACCAGAAGCAGATCAAGGATGGCAAGGGCGCTCCTTTCACTACCTACAAGGAAGAGATCCGCGAGTACGTGCAAGCCATCCGCAAGCGTGGCGGCCTGCCCGTCATCATTTCGCCGATGGAGCGCCGCAACTTCGACGCCAGCGGCAAGATCGTCCCTTCCCTCGCCGACTATGCCGAGGCGGCGCGCCAGTCCGCGACGGAACTGAAGACGCCCTTCATCGACCTGAACGCGATGAGCAAGGTGTTTTACGAAGCGCTCGGCCCTGAAGGTTCGAAGGCGGCCTTTGCTTCCCCTGCTCCCGGCAAGATCGACAACACCCACCACAATAACTACGGCAGTTACGAGCTGGCCAGGCTGGTGATCAAGGGCATTCGCGACAACCGGCTTCCTCTGCAAACCGATATCGCTTCCGATGTCGCGGTCATCGACCCAGCCCATCCTGCGCCGCCCGAACGCTTTGCCGTCCCGGCCAGCCCGAACCGGGCCACAGAACGGCCACCTGGCGACGATGCCAATGCCGGCGACGCCTGGCTGTTCGCCTATTTCACCGGCAATGGAGTAGACGGCCTGCACTTCGCCAGCAGTACTGACGGCTACCGTTGGGAGAAAGTCGGCTTCGGGCGCAGCTACCTGGCGCCGAAGGTGGGCAAGGCAAAACTGATGCGCGACCCGTGCATCGTGCGCGGTCCGGACGGCACTTACCACATGGTCTGGACCAGCGGCTGGAACGAAAACAATATCGGCTACGCCTCTTCGAAAGACCTGGTCAACTGGTCGGCGCAGAAGGAGCTGCCGGTGATGGCTCACGAACCCGGCGTTCTGAATACCTGGGCGCCGGAAATCGTGTGGGACGCAAAGCGCAGCGAGTTCCTGCTGTTCTGGGCTTCCACCGTGCCGGGCAAGTTCCCTGCGCCGGCAGCCTCGCCGGAAGGCAAGTACAACCACCGCATGTACGCCACCACTACGAAGGACTTCGTCACCTTTACGCCCACCCGGTTGTTCTACGATCCCGGTTTCAGCGTGATCGACGCGACCTTCCTGCGTGCGGACGGCCGCAACCTGCTGCTGGTGAAGGATGAAACCAGTGTCCCGGCCCACAAATACCTTCAACTGGCCGATGCGCCCGACCTGCAAGGGCCCTTTGGCACGCTCGGCAAGCCCTTCACCCCGCCCGGCCTCTGGGTCGAGGGACCAACCGCCATCAAGGCCAACGGCGAATACCTGGTCTACTACGACGCCTACCAGGCCAAGCGCTATGGCGGCATGCGCTCGCGCGACCTGGTCAACTGGGAGGACGTCAGCGATCGCATGCACTTCCCCGACGAGGGCACGCTGCAGCGCATGCGCCACGGTACCGTATTCGCCGCACCGGCCAGCGCCATCGCGGCGCTCAACGCGGCAGCCGGACCGGCTACCACGGTCGCGAGCGCCCAGAATTACGAAGCGCGCGTGCCTTACCAGAGCTATTTCGCCGACTACCTGGCGCTGTGCAAGGGCCGGCCGGCGGAGCTGATCTTCATCGGCGATTCGATCACCGAGCAATGGCGCTGGGGCGCGGGCGCTCCGGTCTGGAAGCAGCGCTTCGAAGACCGCGCCTTTGATTTCGGCCTTGGCGCCGACAAAACCCAGCACGTGCTGTGGCGCCTGCAGAACTTCGACCTGTCCTTCCTGAAGCCGAAAATTGCCGTGCTCATGATCGGCACCAATAATGTTGGCGATTCGCCGGAAGACATTGCCGCCGGTGTGCGCGCCGTGATTGCAGCGATCCAGGACAAATTCCCCGGCGTGAAAGTAGTCCTGTGCAGCATCCTGCCCAATGCGCGCGCCAACGACAAGATGGCCGCCGCCAACAAGCTTCTGGTGCCAATGGCCGACGGGCGCAATGTGCTCTACCTCGACCTCGCATCGAAATTCACGCCTGAAGGCGACAACTGGAAAGGCCTGAGCCGCGACAAGCTGCACCTGACCACCGAAGGCTACGCCACGTGGGCGGCCGAACTGGAATTCCTGCTCTCCACCATTGCCGCCGCCAAGCCATGACATTCCGCACACTCCCCTGCCTTACCCTGATGGCCGCCTGCGTGGCGGCAGCTGTCGCGCAGGCGGCGCCGTCACAGCGCAGCGTCTACGACTTCAATCCCGGATGGCGCCTGCTGGTGGGCGACCCTGCCGGCGCCAGCCAGCCCGGCTTCGACGACCAGGCATGGAAGCCGGTTACGCTGCCGCGCGCCTGGAATGAGGACGACGCCTTCAAGAAGGACATCGCCGACCTTTCCACCGGCATCGCCTGGTACCGCAAGTCTTTCCGCCTTCCGCCCGGATCTGCCGGCGGCAAGATCTTCCTCGAGTTCGAAGGCGTGCGGCAGGCGGCGGAGGTGTATGTCAATGGCAAGCAGTTGATCCTGCATGAAAATGGCGTGATGGCGTTTGGCGTCGACATCAGCGATGCCATCCGGCCTGGCGACAATGTGATCGCCGTCCGCACGGACAACGCCTGGGATTATCGAGAGAAGGCCAGCAACCAGCGCTTCCAGTGGTCGGACAAGAACTTCAACGCCAACTACGGCGGCATCCCGAAGAACGTCCGCCTGCACGTGGCGGGCAAGCTTTACCAGACCTTGCCCCTCTACTCGTCGCTCGGCACCACTGGCGTGTATGTCTATGCCAAGGGCATCAACGTCGCGGCGCGCACGGCCAATATCCACGCCGAATCACAGGTCCGCAATGAAACGGGACGGCCGCGCACTTTCGCCTATGAGGTGAAAGTGCGCGACCGTGACGGCAGGCAGGTAGCCAGCTTCAACGGCCCGGTGCAGACGCTTGCCGCCGGCGCCACCGGCACCGTCAGCGCCGGAGGTCGTGTCGAACAACTGAACCTGTGGAGCTGGGGCTACGGCTACCTGTACGACGTCGATACGACGCTCAAGGTCAACGGCAAGGCGGTCGACACGGTGCGCACCCGCACCGGCTTTCGCAAGACCGAATTCGACTTCGGTGTAGTCAAGCTGAACGACCGCGTAATCCAGCTCAAGGGATACGCCCAGCGCACCTCCAATGAATGGCCGGCGGTGGGCATGTCCGTGCCGCCCTGGCTGAGCGACTACAGCAACCGCCTGATCGTCGAAGGCAACGGCAACCTGGTGCGCTGGATGCACACCACGCCGTGGAAGCAGGACGTTGAATCGCTCGATCGCCTGGGCATCATGCAGGCCATGCCGGCTGGCGATTCCGAAGCCGACGTGACGGGGCGCCGCTGGGAACAGCGCATCGCCCTCATGCGCGACGCCATCATCTACAACCGCAACAATCCAAGCATCGTCTTCTACGAATCCGGCAACCGTGGCGTTTCGGACGAGCATATGCAGGAGATGAAAGCGCTGCGCAACCAGTTCGATCCGCACGGCGGCCGCGCTTCCGGCAGCCGCGACATGCTGGGCAGCCGCTTCAACGAATACGGCGGCGAAATGCTCTACGTGAACAAGAGTGCGCGCCAGCCTTTCTGGTCGATGGAGTATTCGCGCGACGAAGCGCTGCGCAAGTATTGGGACGATTTCTCCCCGCCTTTCCACAAGAACGGCGATGGTCCCCTGCACAAAGGGAAAGACGCCAGCGCCTACAACCGAAACCAGGACACGCACGCCATCGAGGACGTGCTGCGCTGGTACGACTATTACGCCGAACGTCCTGGCACCGGCCGCCGCGTCAACAGTGGCGGCGTGAATATCGTGTTCTCGGACACCAATACCCATCATCGCGGCGCGGAGAACTACCGCCGCAGCGGTGAAGTGGACGCCATGCGCATTCCGAAGGACGGCTACTTTGCCCACCAGGTCATGTGGGATGGCTGGGTCGATGTCGAGAAGCCGCGGCTCCATATCATCGGTCACTGGAACTACGCCCCTGCGACAAAGAAGGACGTCACGGTCGTCTCCAGCGCGGCGGAAGTCGAACTGCTGCTGAACGGACGCTCCCTTGGCAGGGGCCAGCGCAGCGCCGGCTTCCTGCATACCTTCCCTTCCGTGGCCTACGAAGCGGGCGAGCTGAAAGCCATCGGTTACTCGACCGACGGCAGGCCGGTCGCCGAGGCGACTTTGCACACAGCCGGAGCGCCGGTCGCGCTGCGCCTGAAAGCCGTCACCGGTCCTGGCGGCATGCGCGCCGACGGGGCAGACATGGCCCTGTTCGAAGTGGAAGCCATCGACGCCGAAGGCCGCCGCAACCCGGTCGCGCTGGACATGGTCGACTTCAGGCTGGAAGGGCCGGCCGAATGGCGCGGCGGCATCGCGCAAGGTCCGGACAATTACATCCTCAAGACCAGCCTCCCCGTCGAGGGCGGCGTCAACCGAGTCCTGGTGCGCAGCACGACCCGGCCCGGCGCCATCACCCTGCGCGCCAGCGCCCAGGGAATGCAGCCAGCAGCCGTCACACTGCAATCGCATGCGGTTCCACAGCAAGGCGGGCTGGTTGTCGGCAGCGCCGCTGCCGGCCTGCCCTCCTACCTGGAACGCGGCCCGACGCCGGCCGGTCCATCGTTCAAGGTGTCGCGCGTATCGGTCGGCGTGGCCAGCACCACGGCAGGCAGCAACGACGCGGCCGCCGCCAGGACCATCGACGACGACGAGACCACCGGCTGGACCAGCAGCCAGGAAGCCGGCAAGCGCTGGATCGCTTATGAGCTGGAAAATCCTGCAACGCTGACCGCCGCCAGCCTGCGCCTGTCCGGCTGGCGCGAGCGCAGCTACCCGATCCGCATCACGGTCGATGGTCAAGAAGTGTTTGCCGGCGACACGCCGAAAAGCCTGGGCTACGTCACCTTGCCATTGCGGCCGGTCCACGGCTCCAGCGTAAAAATCGAACTGACCGGGCCCACGGTGGACAGCGACGCCCTGAAATTGATCGAAGTCGACGCGAACGCCGTGCCGGATACCGGCGCCAATCGCGCGCCACGCGGCGTGCTGTCGATTATCGAGGCAGAGTTCTACGAAAAATCGAGGAAATAAGCACTGCGGCTCGCGGCCGCAGTGCTTTCCCCGCTTACTTGCGGGTGACCAGCTGCAGCGAGCTGTCGTTGATTTCGAACTTGTGCGATTTCAGCATGTTGATGACTTCCGCACCGGCCAGCAGCACCGGCCCATACCCGTGAGCAGCGAACACATTGATCGGGCGGTAATAATAAAAGGCAGGATCGAATCCCATGCCGGTACCGACGCAAGTGCCCTCCACCTGACCCTTGGCGTTGACTTTGGTGGCGACAGCATTCCAGGCCAGCATGACGGCCGGAGCGTAAGCCATGCGGTCGACATAGCCCTTGTTGATGGCGCGCGCCATCGAATAGGCGTAGATGGCGGTGGCGGAGGTTTCGAGATAGCTGTCCGGGCGGTCCAGCAGCTGGTGCCAGAAGCCGGTGCCATCTTGGTATGACGTCAGGCCCTTGACGTGCGCGCGCAATTGCTTGAGTACCGCCTCGCGTCCCGGATGGTCTTCCGGCAGAACGTCCAGCACTTCCACCATCGTCATCACCGCCCAGCCGTTGGCGCGGGCCCAGTGGAATTCCGGATGTACCTCCATGCCTTGCACCCAGCCGTGCATGTAGATACCCTTCTGGGGATTGAACATGCGCTGCGAAAACTGCAGGATCTGCTTGACCGACTCGTCGAAGTATTTGCGCTCGCCGGTCAGCTTGCCCAACTGCGCCCAAGCCGGCACGCCCATGAACATATCGTCCAGCCAAAGGGTATCTGGCTGTGGGCGCAAACGTGCCAGCGTACCGTCGGCCAGTCGATGCTCCTTGCTGCCGATGAAATTACGGCAGGCATCGAGCAGCGGCGTTACATCAGCTTGCAGGCCGTTGCGCTTGGCCTTGACGAAGGCTGCGCACAGCGCCCCGATATCGTCCAGTGCGTGCGGTTCCAGCGTGCGCAGCACCGGGGACTTGGCTTGCGGATTAGCCTTCAGGCGCGCCAGGGTCGGCCTGGCCAGGCCGGCCAGCAGGGCCACGCGCTTATTGGTGTAATCCACGTAGCGCTGTTCGCCGGTGGCGGCGCCGGCTGCCAGCATGCCCGCGTAGGTGACGCCCCACTCGTAGCTGGTGAGCCGGTAATCGCCCTGGGCGAATACCGTATTGTCGTCGATCTTGCTGAAATCCCTGATCTCCTGCTTGGTGTTCTGGTCGATCACCTTGGCCGGGGTCACCGCGTCGAGGTAGGTGAAGACGCGGTCCAGCACTTTGCTCACGTCCGCCACGGACGGCGCACCGTACGGGGTCGGGTAGTCCGGCTTCATCAGGTGCAGCGGCGCTGTCACGTCGTTGAGCGGAGCTTGCGGGGCAGCATACGCCGGCAACGCCAGCGCAACCAGGATAGCGGTCAGCAGGTGGTTCTTTCGGTTCATTCGTTTGTCTCTCGTTGTTATCACTTCAGCAGGTAAACCTTGAAATCGCGGATCTGCTGGTGCGAATGCGTGCTGCGGAAGCCGAAGTGGCCCTCGCGCAGCGGCTCGGCATCGCGCCAGTTGAAGTATTCTTCGCCGTCCACCGTCATGCGGGTGCAGCCATCGCGCACCGCGATCTCGATGGCATATTCCCTGTTCGGCTGCAGCAGGTGCGCGGCATCGTTGCGCTCCGCCAGCAAGACGCGTTCGCCCTTGCCGTCATATTTACGAAAACGTGTTGTGGTATTGCCGTTGCCGCCAATGCCAGCGTAGTAGAGGGACAGGTTGTCGTATTGCGCGAACGTGCCGTCGCGGGTAAATAGCTTGCGGTTGGCGGGATCGCTGGCCATCCAGAACTGGTTCATGTCGGACAGGCGGTCGTTCGTCCCACCGGCCATGACCACCTTGCGCTTGTAGCTGACCAGGATATCGCCCTTCAGCTTTGGCTTGAACCACAGCGTGGCGTCGCCCGGCAGGTCCATGACCAACAGGCCCTTGGCGGCGCCGATGCGAGCCGCCGGCGCCCCGGATGCGCCGCGCCTGTACTCCGCCTGCCACTGCGCCAGTCCCCTAGTGAAATCGTCGGCATACAGCAGCTTCCCGCGCTCGCCGGAAAAGGTGCAGACTTGCGGTTCCCGCTGGGAGAGCCAGGCGGCAACCGGATTTTCGGGCAAGGACTTCAGGGCCGCGACCACGCTTTCGGCATTGAAGCGCGCGCCGGCGTCATTGGTATGCGTACGGGCGTCGGAGAAGAAGGTATTGACCGCTGCAGCCCCCAGGCGCCGGTAGCCGTCGCTGACCGTCATGGTGAGGTCTGCGAACAATGCGCCTTCGCGCGCAGCGACTTCGCGGTCCCATTCGGCAAAATTGGCAAAGTCGCGTCCCTGCTCCCAGGCATCCCTGTGCGGCACAGGCGACAGCAGCACCACGCGCGCTCCGCGTGCCTTCGCGTCCTGCACGTAGCGCGACATATACCAGCCGAAGGTATGCACTTGTTCCTGGCTGCCGTCCGGACGTGTATCGGTGACGGTTTCCGGCCCGGTACCGGTAGCCGATGCCCTGTTCTTGTTGGCCGGGTCGCCGATGCGGCCGCCATCGTTGTGGCCGAACTGGATCAGCACCACATCGCCCGTCTTCAACTGGCCCAGCACGCGCTCCCAGCGCCCTTCGGTGAAAAAGGTGCGGCTGCTACGCCCACCTATCGCATGGTTCACGACGTTCACACGCGAAGTATCGAAGTAAGCCGCGATGCGTTCACCCCAGCCGATAGCGCCGTTCTGGCCGCCGCTCCTGACGGTGGAATCGCCCACAATGAAAATGCTGGGCAGGCGCGGATCGCGCGGCTGCTCGCCCTTGATCCTGGCGGCATCCACCACCGGACGCTCGTCCTCGGCGGCGGCGATGCTGTCCGCGCGGTTCGACAGCGCGGCAAGCAGTACCGGCAGCCGCAGCGCCTTGATGCCTGCCACCACGGTGCGCGCATTCAGTTCGGCGCCGGCAAGGTTGGTGTGCACCCGCTCATCCGGCGTCACCTGAGGGAACAGCTTCGTCACCTCGTCGCGGCCCAGTGCATCGTACTGGCGCGCCACAAGTTCGTTCAGGTCGATGAAACCGACATTCAGCTGGCGCGCCACAGCCTCCGCCCAGCCGGCGTAATCGCCGCGCGCCCGCACCACGCGGCCTTCCGCATCCCAGGCTTTGCGCGGGATCGGTGACGCCACCACCGGCGTCGCACCACGCTCGCGGATGGCGGCGATGTACATGCGCAGGTACCAGCCGTAGCTGCGCACCGTTTCGTGCTTGCCGGTCAACAGGTTGTCGATCTCCTGGCTTTCGTCGCCAAATCCGCGGATGGTGCCGCGCGCACGCGAGGTATCGTTGATGGCCGAACTGTCGTTGTGCCCGAACTGCATGATCACCACGTCGCCCGGCTTGACCAGCGCCAGCGTGTTCGCCCAGTGACCGCTCGTCAGGTAGGTGCGGCTGCTTAACCCACCAACAGCGCGGTTCACCACATTCACCCTGGCGGGATCGAAATAGGCGGCAATCGGATTGCCCCAGCCCCACTGCCCTTGCGGTCCCTTGCCCTGGCCATCGTCGCGGCCATTGCGCACGGTAGAATCCCCGATCAGGATCAGCGACGGCAATGCCGGGTTGGCAGGTTCCGGCAGCGTGACCTGAGCCCGCGCCGGGTCGGTGTTGACGGCAGCGGGAGGCTGCTGGGCGCAGCCCGCCAGCAGGAGGATGTAGGCGGCGGCGCTGGCAAGCGCCTTCTGGAAGCTGTTCATGCGGCCAATTCTAAGCGAGCGCGTTTCGGCCAAAACGCCCCCGGTTTAAAGAATCAAGAAAATGAGCAATATGATCAAAAGAAAGCGCCGACAATCAAATTCCTTCAACAGGCGAACCAGACCAAGATGAAACGATTGACCACCTGCGCCATGCTGTGCGTGGCGTTTTTCCTCTCCACCACTGCGCAGGCGCAGATCGGCAAGCGCTTCGCTTCCGAGCGCAAGGTCGTCAAGGACCCGGTTACCGGCACCATGCTGACCTTCCTCACCAGCCAGCCGCATGGCGACGCCAAGATCTACCCGACGCACCCTCAATGGACGTCCGACGGCAAATGGCTGGTGTTCCGTTCCAACCGTGTGCACGGCGAAGCGATGGCCGTCAACGAAGCGACCGGGGACCTGGTGCAGGTGACCGAAGGCGGCTACCTCGGCATGCTGAACCTGGCCCGCAAGTCGATGAAGCTGTATTTCATGCGCAAGGACGGCACGCCGGGCCGGGTGCAGATCGTTGAAGTCGACCTGGGACGGGTCCTGGCCGACAGCCAGGCAGGCGCCATGCAGCCTGCAGCCAGATACCAGCGCGTGGCAGGGATCACGCCCGCAGAGCTGGAGGCCGGCGGCGACATGGCCTTGGATGCGGACGAGGAATGGGTCTATTTCAGGGTCGGCAAAGAGGCTGCAGCCCCCCACCTGAAGCCAGGCACCAGGATCGAACCCAATTTCGGCCCGCGCAATATGGGCGCCGGGCCGAACGGCATCGCGCGCATGAACCTGCAGACGGGAGAAATCCGCCACGTAGTGTCGGTCCCCTTCCAGATCGGCCATATCCAGGCCAACCTGTGGCAGGCGGGCGAGATCGTCTTCTGCTGGGAGACCGGCGGCAAGTCGCCGCAGCGCACCTGGACCGTGCAGGCCGACGGCAGCGGCTTGCGCCCGCTGTATCCGGAAGCGCCGTATGAATGGGTAACGCACGAGGCGGTGATCGGCAAGGACGAGGTGGCGATGGCCATCATGGGCCATCGGCCCGTGGCGGGCGGCGGAGGCGGTGTCGCGACGCCGGCCACCGGTGTGTATGGCGCAAATCCTGGCCAGGATGCCGGCTGGGGCAACAGCGGCACGCGCGAAAAACCAACCGGCCTTGCCATCGTCAACCTGCGCACCCGTGAAATGACCATCGCCGGCCAAACCCCTTCAGGCAGCGGCCTGTGGCACGTGCATGGCTCGCCCGACGGCCGCTTTGCCGTCGGCGACGATTTCAGCCGCAGCCTTTACCTGATCGACCGCCGTACGCGCGAGATGATCATGCTGACCACCGGCCACAAGGACACCGCCCAGGATCATCCCCATCCGACCTTCAATGCCGACGGGACGAAGATCGAGATCCAGTCGGCCATGCTGTCACCCAACGGACGCTCGATGAATATCGTGGTGGTGCCGGTGCCCGAGGAATGGCTGAAGCGGAAATGAGGCGTGGCGCCGCCTCAGTCGAGAGGCGTCACCGTCACCGCACGCAGCTCGTACGGCGTGCCCTCCAGCTGGAAGCCGATGCGTCCCTCGCGCGGCGCCGCGCCGCTGATGCGGTTCTGCAGCACGCCGTTGATGGCCACTTCGATCACGCCGTCGCGGCTGACGATATCGGCGGCATTCCACTCCCCTGCCGGCTTCTCGCTTGCTGGCGCAATATGTGCCTTGAGCGCCGGCTTGTCGCCGGTCAGTGGTTCGGCGAAGCTGGCGCCCGCCATCGGCAGCAGGTCGCCCACAGCGCCGAACTTGGTCTGGACCTGCTGGCTCAGAGGCCAGACGCGGTCCAACGGGCCTTCGCTGATGTGCAGCAGCACGCCGCCATTGCCGGTCTTTCCCGGCCAGCGCCATTCCACGTGCAGCTTGTAGTTGCGGTAGCTGGCTTTCGTCGCCAGGAAACCGAGCGGCGAACCGCTGGCCGCAATGACACCGCCCGGCTGGACGCTGAATACACTATCGATTGCCGCCGCGGGCTCCGTGCGCAGTTCCCATCCGCTGAAATCGCGGCCATTGAACATATCGGCTGCCGCCGCGTCGCCGGCCAGGGCCAGCGCCAAAGCCGCAACAAGAATTCGTCGATTCACCACCTGGACTCCCTATGAAGAAAACACTGCTGTTCCTGATCCTGTCCGCCGGCGCCCTGCTCGCGCAAGCCGCCGAACTGCCATTGTGGCCCGAAGGCGTGCCGGGTGCACGCAATATCGGCGCCGAAGTGCGCAAGGACGGCTATATCTCCAATACCAGCGTGCCGACGCTGACCGTCGTTCCCGCCGCGATCGACCGCCCCAACGGCACCGCCGTCATCATCGCGCCGGGCGGGGGCTACGTGCGGCAGTCCGCCATGCGCGAAGGCTACCAATATGCCAACTGGCTCAGCACCCTCGGCGTCACCAGCTTCGTACTGAATTACCGGATGCAGGAGTTCGGCCACCCGGCCCCGCTGCAGGACGTGCTGCGCGCAGTCCGCCTAGTGCGCTCGCGCGCAGCCGAATTCGGCATCGACCCGAACCGCATCGGCGTCATGGGCAGTTCCGCCGGTGGCCACCTGGCGGCCAGCGCCGGCACCCTGTTCGACCATCCCGCCGGCCGCACCGGCGCAGCGCTCGACGCCGTCAGCGCGCGGCCCGACTTCCTGGTCCTGATGTACCCGGTGATCACGCTGGACGGCCCAGCCGCCCACCAGGGTTCGCGCAAAGCCTTGCTTGGCGCGGCACCGTCGCCGGACCTGATCGAGCTGATGTCGCTTGAGAAGCAGGTCAACCCGCGCACGCCGCCGACACTGCTGATCCACACCCAGGCTGACCAGTCGGTGCCGGTCGAGAACAGCGTCCTGTTCTACCAGGCCCTGACCCGCCACAAGGTGCCGACTGAAATGTATTTGTTCGAACAGGGCTCGCACGGCATGGGCATGCGCGACAACCTTGGCACGGCTTCGGCCTGGCCAAGGCGCGCCGAGGAGTGGCTGCGCGCACGCGGCCTGCTGGCGACGCCTCAAGCGAAGTAGAACATCGGCTGCAGGGGCCATTCGCGGGGACGGTTGCCGGGCACCGTCTCCATCAGGTCCGCCATGTAATCCCACCATTTGCGCATGACCGGCTGCTGCGGCAGTGCATCGATGCTGTGATCCGGCCTGAGTTTGAGGACCGCAAACAGGTGCAGCGTCTCTTCGTCGAGGAAGATCGAATAGTCGTAGATCCCAGCCTCTTCCAGCGCCTGCGCCAGGTCTGGCCACAGTTCATCGTGGCGGCGGCGGTATTCTTCCACCATGCCGGGTTTCAGCTTCATGCGGAATGCTCGGGTCGTCGTCATGTCTTGTCCTGTTCCTCAAAACTCCTTTTCGATGGATCCACCCTCGGCGCAGCCGGACGCACGATGAAGCTCCCTTGCGGCAGGCCTTGCACGCCGCGGGCGTCTTCCATCTCGAGCGGCGCACCCAGTTCCAGCCGGCTGTTGGTGATGCGCCAGCCGTCGATGTCGTACAGATGGCCGCCTTTGGCAGCCTGAATTTCCAGCTTGTCGAGGGTAAAGCGCTGCAGGGGCGCCTCCTTGTAGCCACTGACTTCAAAGGCCGTGGCAGCGCCGGTTGCCTTGATCTTCCTGACCTCCACGTCGTGGAAATGCGCGATGCCTTTTTCGCGCGGCACCGGCGTCGCCAGCACTTTCCAGTACGGCGGCACGTCTTTCATCCCGGGCGGTATGGCGGCGTAACTGTAGCTGGGGTTCCAGTTCATCGTAATGCGCAGAACCACCGCAACGTCCTTCATCGTGAAGTCGTGCAGGCGCAGGTTCTCGCCGAAGCCTCCGCGTGTGTGGGCCGACTTGAACAGGATGCCGACGGGTACCGCGCGCTCCACGGTGATGTTGTAGGCCTCCACATTGCGGAAGCCTCCGGCAGTCTCGCTGCCGAACGTGATGCCGGCGGCGCCGTCGCGCACGATGGAATTGCGAATGATCACGTCTTCCGTCGGCCGCGCCACACGCTGGCCGTCCGCGTCGCGGCCAGCCTTCATGCAGAGTGCATCGTCGTTGACGGCGATATCAGCGTTCTGCACCAACACCTTGCGCGACGAATCGATGTCGATGCCGTCCGTCGACGGCCCGCGCCCGCCCTCATTGTTACGGATGGTGACGCCGTCCACCGTCACGTTCTCCGAATAGCAGATATGCAGGGTCCAGAAGCCGGAACGGCGCAGAAGCAGGCCGCCGCCCACCCTGACGTCATTGCTGTTGAAAACCTGCACCAGGCGCGGGCGCCGGGCATCGTAATCCGATGCCCAGCGCAGGCCGCGCGGCTCATATTGCTTGCGCAGCGTCCAGTAGCTGTCCCAGAAAACCTTGCCGTCGCCATCGATCGTGCCCTCGCCTTCAATCGCCGCGCCCTTCTGCCCATAGAGGTTGACCAGCGCGGCCGGCCAGCTCATTTCGATTCCGGCAATGCGGGTCGGCATGACGGGATAGTCCTCGATGCGCTGGGACCCGAGCAAGGTCACGCCCTTGCCGATGTACAGCGTGACGCCGGATTTGACGAAGATCGAGCCGGTCAGGTAAGTGCCGGGCCGGAAGCTGACGGTGCCGCCGCCCTTCGACGCGGCAGCATCGATAGCGCGCTGGATAGCGACCGTATCCAGCGTGACACCGTCGCCTTTCGCACCAAATTCGGCCACCGTGGCGGCACTTGCCGCGTGCGCAGCGCCACAGGCCTGGGCCAAGGCCAGCAGTACGGCGGCAAGGTAGCGCAGCACGCCTTAAACGATGCCGCTGCTGCTGGCGCCGGCCTTGGCCGGGCGACGCACCGCCGCCTGTTCGCGATAGCCGGAAGCACGGTATACCGCAACCGGATCGATTGCGCCGCCGGAGCGCAGCCTTGCCATGGCCAGGATCGGGCTGACGTCCGTGCGGTAGGCCTGCTTCAGCGTCTGCGCGGACTGCAGCACGTCGTTCGCTTCCTGGTAGCGGCGCAGCGCCGCGCGGTCGACCAGGGCCGCCTGCACGAAGGCGCGCTGCACTTCGGCCGCGCTATTCATCAGGCTTTCGATCGGATCGGTGACATTGTGCGACTGGTCCAGCATATAGGCGGGCTGCAATGCCGCATCGCGCTGCGCAGCATCGGCCAGCTCGTTAAACACCAGGAACAGCTGGAACGGGTTGATGCTGCCCGAATCCAGGTCGTCGTCGCCGTACTTGCTGTCGTTGAAGTGGAATCCGCCCAGCTTGCCGAACTGCGCCAGCCGCGCCACGATCATTTCGATATTGGTATTGGGCGCGTGGTGCCCCAGGTCGACCAGGCATTTCGCCTTCTCGCCCAGTTGCTGCGCGCAGGCGAAACTGGTACCCCAGTCGGCGATGGTGGTGGCGTAGAAGGCCGGCTCGAACAGCTTGTGCTCGATGAATACCTGCCAATCCGCCGGCAGCGCGCCGTAGATGTCGCGCATGCTGTCCAGGTAACGCTCCAGCGCCCCGCGCAGGTTATGCTGCCCCGGGAAGTTGGCGCCATCGCCCACCCATACCGTCAGCGCCTTCGAGCCCAGCGCCTTGCCAAGCTCAATGCACTCGATATTGTGCGCAACTGCCTGCGCGCGCGCTTCAGCGCTTTGCGCAGTCAGGCTGCCGTACTTGTAGGTATGCTGCTGGCCCGGCTGGTCCTGGAAAGTATTGGAGTTGACCGCATCGAAGCCCAGGCCATATGACGCGGCCTGCTCGCGCAGCGCTTTAGGGTCGTCGGTACGGTCCCAGGGGAAATGCAGCGAAACGGTCGGCGTTGCGCGCGTCAGCTGGTGGATCACGCCGCAGTCTTCCATCTTCTCGACCACATTGCGCGGCTCGCCTTTGCCCGCGAAACGCGCGAAGCGCGTGCCGCCGGTGCCGACGCCCCAGCTGGGCAAGGCCACCGCAAAGGTTTGCGCCACGGCGGTGAGCTGCTCGATATCCACGCCGCGCCGTCCCAGCATGCCGCCCAGGGCTGCGTAATCCGCATCCAGTCCCGCCTGCTGGGTGGCGTTATGTTCCGCCACCTGGTCCTGCTTGACTACTGCCGTCATCATGTCTCCTTGTTGCGCTGCTTATCGTGTGAAGGCTGCCGCGTTGCCGGCATCGACATTGAGCACGTTGCCGGTGCTCTTGCCAGCCTTGTCGCTAGCCAGGAAATACACCGCTTCCGCAATGTCTTCCGGCAGCACGCTGCGTTTCAGCATGCTGCGGTCGCGGTAGAAGGCCTCCACGTCGTCCGCATCGATCTTGTTCGATTGTGCCCGTTCCTGCTTCCATTTTCCATCCCAGATGCGCGAGCCGCGGATCACCGCATCCGGATTGACCACGTTGACACGGATGCCGTGCGGGGCACCCTCCAGCGCCACGCAGCGCGCCAGATGGATTTCCGCCGCCTTGGCGGTGCAGTAGGCCGACGCGCCGGCCGAAGCCACCAGGCCGTTTTTGCTGGCGACGAAGACCATGCTGCCGCCCAGCTTTTGCTGCTTCATGACGCGGAAGGCGCCGCGGCTGACCAGGAAGTAGCCCTTGACCAGGATGTCCTGGTTGCGCTGCCAGATCTCCAGGGTGGTTTCCTCCAGCGGCGCAGACGACGCGATACCGGCATTCGACACCAGCAGGTCGACACCGCCGAAGCGCAGCGCCGATTCGCGCAGCACCGCCTCCACGGCCTGCTCGCTTGTCACGTCGGCGACGATGCTCGCGACATTGTCCTTGCCGGCCACCTTCGACAGCGCATGGTGCGCCTCGGCCAGCACCTCATTGTCGATATCGGTCAGCAGCACGCAAGCGCCTTCCTGCAGCAGCTGGCGCGCCACCGCCTGGCCGATGCCACCGGCGCCGCCCGTCACCAGTGCAATGCGCCCGGCCAGCGACTTCGGCTTGGGCATGCGCTGCAGCTTTGCTTCTTCCAGCAGCCAGTATTCGATGTCGAAGGCTTCCTGCTCCGGCAGGCCGACGTAGCTGTCGACGCCATTCGCGCCGCGCATCACGTTGATCGCGTTGACATAGAACTCGCCTGCGATGCGGGCGGTTGCCTTGTCCTTGGCGAAGGACAGCATGCCTACGCCGGGAATCAGGTAGATGATCGGGTTGGCGTCGCGCACTGCGGGGCTGTTGGCCCGCTTGCAGCGCTCATAGTAGGCCGTGTAGTCGGCGCGGTAGGCTTCCAGGCTGGCATCCAGTCCCGCCACCAGCGCCTCGAAATCCGGACGGGCAGGATCGAAGTCGATCACAAACGGACGGATCTTGGTGCGCAGGAAGTGGTCGGGGCAGGACGTGCCCAGCGCAGCCAGCGGCTTCAGGTCGCGGCTGCAGACGAATTCCAGCACGGCGTCGCTGTCGTCGAAGTGGCCCAGCTTGAATTCGGTCTTGCTGATTTTCCCGCGCAGGATGGGCATCAGGCGCGCGGCCAGGTCGGCGCGCTCCTGCGCAGCTATCGGCGCGATCGCCGCGCCGCCGAAGACCGGCTGCCGGATGTTCGCGGCCAGCCATTCCTCGGCGCGCTTAATGATGGCCAGCGTGGTTTCGTAGCAGGACTTGGCGCTGTCGCCCCACGTGAACAAGCCGTGGCCCTCCAGGATGATGCCCTTCAGCTCCGGCTGGCTTTGCGACAGGGCCTCCAGTTTCAGGCCCAGGTCATAGCCCGGGCGCTGCCATGGCAGCCAGCCCAGTTCACCTTCGAAGATCTTCTGCGTCAACGCCTTGCTGTTGGCGCAGGCCGCAATTGCGATCACGGAATCGGGATGCATGTGGTCTACATGCTTGCGGTCGATGTAGGCATGCAGCGGCGTGTCGATCGAAGCCGCGCGCGGATTCAGGTTGAAGGTGCAGTGCGGCAGGTAGCCCACCATCTCGTCTTCGTGCTCAAGGCCGCGATAGCGCTGCTTGAGCGCCTGCAGCTTGTCCATGTACAGGGTCGAGAAACCGTCGTTCCTGATGCTGCCCAGGTCACCGCCGGAGCCTTTCACCCACAGCACTTCGACCTGGCCGCCGGTCAGTGGATCTTCCATCATCACCTTGGCCGAGGTGTTGCCGCCGCCGAAATTGGTGATGCGCAGGTCCGATCCGAGCAGGTTGGAACGGTACAGCAGCAGCTCCGGCTCGCTCATGGCGGCCGCCTTCGCATCGTCCCACAGCGATGCAATCGCCGCCTTCTGCCTTGAATCTTGCATTACTTTCTCCGTATTGGTTGGTTGATTTGCCTGGAAACCAGTAGAAATCAGGCGCCGGTGGAGTGTCAATGCGAAAGCAATCAACATGATGACCAAGAACGAAATAATCATATCGTTGATCGCATTTGGTTATCAGTCACAGCAAATCCCGAAATAATCAGCGAATTGATCATCACTTGATTGACCTGTGCCGGCGGATTGATTAGCCTCGATTTAATAAAGTAGCCACCCGGCCCGGCTCCGGAACCGAGGGAAGGCACAACATAAGGAGACGAAGATGGTGAATCACAAGCGCCGTAAACGTTTGCTCAAGCTGCTCGCGGAACATACGACAGCCAGCGTTCCGCAACTGGTCGAATGGCTTTGCGCCTCGCCTGCCACGGTGCGGCGCGACATCAGCTGGCTGGCCGCCCGCAACCTCCTGACGCGTACCAGGGGCGGCGCAGCCAACCTGCCGCAGAAAAAGCGCGGCTTCCCGCTCACGAGCGAAACCTTCCAGAACAACATCCAGTGCCATGCGGAGCGCAAGCGCGCCATTGCACGCTATGCCGCCAGCATGTGCGGCGATGGCGAAACGATCATCATCAACGGCGGAACGACGACCTTCATGATGGCCGAGTTCCTGACCGACAAGCACCTGAAGATCCTGACCAATTCCTTCCTGATGGCGGAGCGCCTGCTGGTCTCGAGCGATAACGAAATCATTCTCCCGGGCGGAAAAGTGTATCGCGAGCAGAACGTGATTCTCAGCCCCTTCGACAACGACATCACCCAGCACCATTACGCCGCCAAGATGTTCATGAGCGTGTACGGCCTGTCCCTGCTTGGCCTGATGGAGGCCGATCCGCTCTTGATCCAGGCCGAGCAGCGCCTGATCAGCCAGGCCGAGGAACTGATCGTGCTGGCCGACAGCTCCAAGTTCGCCAAGAAAGCGGGCCTGATCCTGTGCGGCCTGAATCGCGTTTCGACTGTTATCACCGACACCAATGCCTCCGACTACGCCGTGCAGCTGCTGGAACAATCCGGCGTCAACGTTGTCACGGTGGCGCCAGAGGCACTGCCGCAAACAATCAGCCCAGCCGCATTCGCACCCAACTTCGACTTCCAGCCTGCAGCGCTTTACCACACGGAGACTTCGCATTGAAATCCAGGAGATTAGTCATTGCGGCCTTCGCCGCAGGCATGCTGGCGGCCGTCGCCGGTTGCACCCAAAAAGCGCCCGAGAAAATCCGCATCGCGATGGTGGTCAAGAGCCTCGGCAACGGTTTCTTCGATGCCGCCCATGCCGGCGCCAACGAGGCGGCGGCACAGTTGAAGAACGTGGAGATTATCTACACCGGCCCCACCACGCCCAGCGCGGAAGGCCAGATCGAGATCATCAACTCTTTGATCAGCCAGAAGGTTAGCGCTATCGTGATCTCGGCCAACGACCCGAACGCGTTGGTGCCGATCGCCAAGAAGGCCATGCAGCGCGGGATCAAGGTGATCTCCTTCGACAGCGGTCTGGCCGAAGAAGGCCGCCAGATGCACCTCAATCCTTCCAATGCGCAGCTGATCGGCCGCAAGCAGGTGCAGATGGCTTCCGACGCCATCGGCGGCGCGGGCGACATCGCGATCCTGTCCGCATCGGCCCAGGCGACAAACCAGAACATCTGGATCAAGGTGATGAAGGACGAACTGGCCAAGCCAGAGTTTGCCAAACTCAAGCTGGTCGCCACCGTGTATGGCGACGACCAGTCCGACAAAAGCTACCGCGAAGCCATCGGCCTGTTGCGCAGCAATCCCCAACTGAAAGCCATTATCGCCCCGACCACCGTCGGCATCAACGCAGCCAGCAAGGCAGTAGTGGACGAAAAGCTGGTCGGCAAGGTCTTCGTTACCGGCCTTGGCCTGCCATCGGAAATGGCAGGTCACGTCAAGAGCGGCGCAGTGCGCGAGTTCGCGATCTGGAACCCGATCGACCTGGGCTACGCGGCAACGTATGCGGCCTACGGCTTCGTCAAGGGCGATCCGGAAGCCAAGGCCGGTGGCAGCATCAACGCCGGCCGCATGGGCGCGATTGCACTCGACGCGCACGGCGAAGCCGCCATGGCGCCGCCGTTCACCTACAACAAGGAGAACGTCGACCAGTTCTCCAGCATCTTCTGAGCGCCATGCAGGAAAACAAGGCACCAGTGCTGGAACTGTCTGGCATCAGCAAGCGTTTTGCCGGCATCGTGGCGCTGAACAAGGTCAGCCTCTCTGTACGCGCAGGCGAAGTCATGGCCCTGGTGGGCGAGAACGGCGCCGGCAAGTCGACCCTGGTCAAGACTCTCACCGGGATCTACACGCCGGACGAAGGCGTCGTTCGCCTCGCCGGCCAGGACGTGGCATTCACTTGTCCGCAGGATGCCATGCGCGCCGGGATCACTGCCGTGCACCAGGAAACCGTGATGTTCGACGAGCTGACCGTAGCCGAGAACATCTACGTCGGCCGCCACCCAAGCCGCGCGGGCCGTATCGACTGGAAGCTGATCGAAGCGGAAGCGGAGCGCCTGTTCGCGCGGCTCGAAGTGTCGTTGCCGGTTCGCGCCCGCGTCAAGGACCTGAGCGTCGCGCAGCGACACTTCGTCGAAATCGCCCGCGCCCTGTCTCAGGAAGCGCGCGTGGTCATCATGGACGAACCGACCGCTTCCCTCTCGCAGCATGAGATCCAGGAGCTGTACCGCATCATCGGCCAGTTGCGCGCGGCCGGCACGGCGGTGATTTTCATCTCGCACAAGTTCGATGAGATATTTACCGTCGCCGACAGCTACACGGTGCTGCGCGACGGGCAGTTCATCGCTGCTGGTGCGCTGTCCGACATCGATGAAGCCGGCCTGGTCGCCCTCATGGTTGGACGGGCGGTGCACGAGGCCTACCCCAAGGCTAGCGTGGAGCCGGGCGAAGTGTTGCTGGAGGTGGAAGGCTTGTGCCACCCCACCGAATTTGACCAGGTCAGCTTCCAGCTGCGGCGCGGCGAGATCCTCGGCTTCTATGGCCTGGTCGGCGCCGGCCGCTCGGAAGTGATGCAGGGCCTGTTCGGCCTGACCGCCAACGTCAGCGGCAGCATCAGGCTGGAAGGCAAGGCGCTGCACATCCGAGGGCCGCTGGACGCGATCCGTCACGGCATCGCCTACGTGCCGGAAGACCGCCAGCACCAGGGCGCCCATCTGTCGATGCCGATTCTGCAGAACATCACGCTGCCGATCCTTTCGCGCGTTGGCTTCTTGCTGCGCCGGCGGCGTGCCGAGGAATGCGCAATTGCGCGCCACTACAGCGAGCAGCTGGAACTCAAGGCCAGCCACCTGCTGCAGAACGTGAGCGAACTCTCAGGAGGCAACCAGCAGAAAGTCGTGCTGGGCAAATGGCTGGCAACGCAGCCGAAAGTCATCATCCTGGACGAACCGACCAAGGGCATCGACATCGGCTCCAAGGCCGCCGTGCACCGCTTCGTCAGCCAGCTGGTCGAGCAAGGCTTGTCGGTCATCCTGGTTTCTTCCGAACTGCCGGAAGTACTGGGCCTGGCCGACCGCGTGCTGGTCATGCACAAGGGTCATGTACGACAAGTATTCAAGCGCGGCGAAGCCACGCCCGAGAACGTGGTGGCCGCCGCGTCCGGATTGGAGATGGAGACTGCATGAAAGTATTGAAGCAACGCGAAGCCCAGCTTGCGCTATCGATTGCCGCCCTGGCCTTGCTGGTCGGCTGGCGCGCACCGGTCTTCCTGACCGCGCCCAGCCTTGCCAACCTGCTGACCGACAGCACCTTGCTGGTCATGCTGGCACTGTCGCAGATGCTGGTAATCGTGACGCGCGGCGTCGACCTGTCGGTGGCGTCCACCCTTGCCCTGTGCGGCATGGCCGCTGCCCTGCTGGCGTCGCGAAATCCAGGCTTGCCGCTTGCCTTCGTGATACTGGCGGCAACCGCCCTGGGCCTTGTGCTTGGCCTGCTCAATGGCTGGCTGGTCGGCTACCTTGAACTGCCGCCGATCGTCGTCACGCTCGGCACCATGAGC
Source organism: Pseudoduganella sp. R-43 (assembly GCF_049913255.1). Lineage (NCBI taxonomy): Bacteria > Pseudomonadati > Pseudomonadota > Betaproteobacteria > Burkholderiales > Oxalobacteraceae > Pseudoduganella > Pseudoduganella sp. R-43. Next base: position 1,871,381 of record NZ_CP183988.1, on the reverse strand, counting down.
GTCTATCGCGGCCTGGTCTTCGTGCTGTCCGGCGGCGCCTGGGTCAACTCGCACCAGATGCCGGCGCAATTCATCGCTTTCCCGCTTGAGCGCCTGCTCGGCCTGACCCACCTGGTCTGGATCGCTGCAGCCACCGCCCTCGGCGCATGGTACGTAGCGCGCCACAGCCGCTTTGGCCGCGACCTGTACGCCATCGGCAACGAGCCGGCGTCGGCACGCTACGTCGGGATTCCGATCGCGCGCCGGCTGCTGTGGACTTACGGCCTGTCCGGCGCCGTGGCCGGCCTGTGCGGCTACCTGTGGGTGGCGCGCTACGCCGTGGCCTATACCGAAATCGCCTACGGCTTCGAATTCACCGTGATTGCAGCCTGCGTCATCGGCGGCATCAGCATTGCCGGCGGCTGCGGTTCCGTGACGGGCGCGGTCCTCGGCGCGCTGTTCCTCGCCGTGATCGGCAACGCCCTGCCGGTGGTCAAGGTATCGCCATTCTGGCAAAGCGCACTGACCGGCATCGTCATCCTGGTCGCGGTGCTGATCAATGCACGCGGCGGCCGCAGCAAAGGGCGCCAGATCCTGCAGCTGCACCTGAATAATCCCGCCAGGAGTGCCGCATGAACTCCGCCCAGACCATGACCGCTCCAAGCACCTCTCGCTACACCATCCTCGATCGTCCCGGCTTCCGGCTCGGCGCCCTGCTCGGGCGCTGGGAATCCATGCTCGCCCTGCTGCTCGTCGCGGTGTTCGCCGTCAACGGCACACTGCTGCCGCATTTCCTGGACCTGGACAACCTGGCCGACGGCACCTTCAACTTCAGCGAGAAGGCCCTTCTTGCGCTGCCAATGGCCCTGTTGATCATCTGCCGCGAGATCGACATTTCCGTGGCCGGCATCCTCGCGCTCAGCTCCGTTGCGATGGGCCTGGCCAACAGCGCCGGCTGGCCGCCGGAATCCCTGTTCCTGGTAGCCCTGCTGACCGGCATGGCATGCGGCGCCCTGAATGGCGTGCTGGTAACGCATTTCGCCCTGCCCTCCATCGTCGTCACGATCGGCACGGTGTCGGTGTTCCGCGGCCTCGCCAGCGTGGTGCTGGGCGACCAGGCTTTCACCGGCTACCCGCAGCTGATGGCCGACTGGGGCCAGGGCTATTTCTTCGGCGTCCTGCCGCGTGAATTCACCGTATTGCTGCTGTGTGCCGCCCTGTTCGCCTTCGTGCTGCACGCCACCAGTTGGGGGCGGCGCATCTACGCTATCGGCAACAACCCGGTGGCGGCGCGCTTTTCCGGCATCGCCGTGGAACGCTACCGCTTCATGCTGTTCGTCCTGGCGGGCGCCATGGCCGGCCTGGCCGCCTTCCTCCTGACCGGCCGCATAGGCAGCACGCGCCCCAACATCGCCATGGGCTGGGAGCTCGAAGCGATCACGATGGTGATCCTCGGCGGCGTCAGCATCGCCGGCGGCATCGGCACCATCGGCGGCGTGATGCTTGCCGTGTTGACGCTGGGTGCCGTCACCTTCGGCCTGTCGCTGGCTAACGTGCCTGGCATTTACATGACGATTGCCGTTGGCGTATTGCTGCTGGTGGCGATTGCCTTGCCGCGCCTGCTGCGCGGTCGCAAGGTGGCGAAATGAGCGACCGGCGCGCCACCGTCGTCCTCGACATCGGCAAGACCAACGCCAAGCTGACCCTGATCGCCGCTGACGGCAGCCAGCTTACCGAGCAACGCCGGTCCAATACCATCCTGCAGGATGGCCCCTATCCGCATCACGACACGGAAGGCATCTGGCACTGGATGCTGGGCGTGCTGCGCCAGTTTGCCGGCCAGGCCGCTATTGGCGCCATCGTACCCGTCACGCATGGCGCCACGGCGGCGCTGGTCAACCGCGACGGCCTGGTGCTGCCGGTACTGGATTATGAATACGTGCTTCCAGCCGCACACGTGCAACGCTACGATGCGCTGCGGCCTGCCTACACAAGCAGCTACTCGCCGCGCCTGCCCGCCGGCTTGAACCTGGGCAGCCAGCTGGCATGGCTGGCACAAGCCTACCCCGACGAGTTCGCGCAAACACAGCACATCCTGATGTATCCGCAGTATTGGGCCTGGCGCCTGTGCGGGGTGGCGGCGGGCGAAGTGACGTCGTTGGGCTGCCATACCGACTTGTGGCAGCCCGCAAGGCAGGCTTACACCGCCCTGGTGGAGCGCATGGGCTGGCATGCACTGCTGCCGCCCTTGCAGCCCGCCTGGCACGCGCTTGGCACGCTCAAGCCCGAACTGGCGGCGCAATCCGGCTTGCCGGTCGATTGCCAGGTACTGTGCGGCATCCACGACAGCAATGCGTCCCTGCTGCGCCACCTTGGCGCGCCTGCCGCCCCAGCCGTGCTCTCCACCGGCACCTGGGTCATCGCCGCCGCCCCCGGCATGGCGCTCGACGGCTTGCGCGAGAAGGCGGACATGCTGGCCAACAGCAGCGCTTTCGCGCAACCGGTGCCCTGCATGCGCTTCATGGGCGGAAGGGAATTCGGCGCGATCGCCAGCGGCACGGACGGCACACCGCCGACGGACTTCCTGGCAAGCGACCTGGCGGCCATCGTGCACCAGGCCACGTTCGCGCTGCCGGCATTCGCCCAGGCGGGCCCCTTCGCACGGCGCAATGGCGGCATTGCCGGACCGGCGCCGACGAGCGCTGCGGAACGTTCAGCCCTGGCGACGCTGTACCTCGTCCTGATGTGCGATTACTGCCTGGATGCGCTGGGCGTGCGCGGCGATGTGGTGGTCGAGGGAGCTTTTACCGGAAATGCGTACTTCGCTCCGGTGCTGGCAGCGCTGCGCACCGGCCACGTGCTGGCAACTAACGATACCAGCGGAACAACTTGCGGCGGCTGGCTGCTGCATCGCCGCGAAGGCACGCCCCAACTGCAGGGCCAAGCCGCCGAAGCGCTTGCGCTGGACGGCCTGCAAGCCTACCGCCAGCGCTGGCGCGAACTTATTGAGGGATGAGCATGACGCGTGCCGCAGCATCGCGCTCGGCATGCAGTACCTGGCCGTCGCTGGCCAATTCCACCACCTGGATGCTGGAGCGGCGCGTGCCCTTCCCGTCCGGATGCGTGAAATAGAACAGGAATGCGCGCTCGCCGCTGACCACTACATCCGGATGCCCACCGATCGCGCGGTCGTCCTCCCCATTGCCTGGCTGCTGCAGCAGGTAGCCCGGCTGGCGCTTCCAGTTCAAGGCGTCTGAGGAGCGGTACACGCCCAGGCCTTGCCAAACATCGGTCACCATCCACCAACTGTCCTTCCAACGAAATACCTTTGGCCCTTCACCGGCCTGGTCGCCGATGGCGCGGCCGCGGTCAGTCCATTTCACCAGGTCCGCGCTGTCTGCGAAATAGATCGACTTCTTGTCCGCCTCATTGTTGTACCACATGCGCCAGCCGCCTTCGGGCAGCGCTACGACGCTGGCGTCGATCACCTTCGGCACAGCCAACGGCACTTCCTTCGCATCGCCCCAGTTGCGCAAATCGCCGCTGGTCAGGTGAACGATATGGCGCGGATGCTTCCAGTCGTTGAAGACGCCCGGCACCACCGTCAGGAACATGTGATAGCGGCCATCGGGCGCACGCACCACGTCCGGCGCCCATTGCGTCGCACCGGCCCCGCCCAGCTCCTCCGGCAGCGTGATGTTGGCCGTGCCCACGTAGCGCCAATGCGCCCCCATATCATCCGATTCGGCAATGCCGATGCGCGTACCGTGGACCCAGGCGATATCAGCCAGGCCCGGGACGTTGGCACGGCGGTTGGTATAGAACATCCACCACCGCCCCACGAACGGATTCCAGATGACGACCGGGTCTGCCGCGCCGTCATGCACCGGGTCGCGGAACAGCGGTTTGGGGGCCACAGCCCCGGCATCGTCGGGCACCGGCTCGCCGAAATCCGGCGTACCGTCGGCGCGCCAGCGAATTGCCTGCGCACGGGTGTGGCGATTCTGGTCGAGCAGTGAATCGCCCTTGATGTCGCGGTAATTGCGCGCATGGTAGACCAGGATATCCGTCTTGCCGTCCGGTGTTGTGGTAAAGGAGTTATGTCCCGGTCCGAACTGGCCGTTCGCAACGCTGCTGCGCAGTACCGGCTCGGGCGACTTGCTCCACGAGCGAGCGTCGAGCAGGTCGGCATCGTCGCGCGCGGTCAGCATCCCCAAGGCATAGTTCGCGTCCGTCGCGCTGGCGGAATAAGTCACGAACACGCGCCCGTTGCGCACCAGCGCAGCCGGTGCCTCGTTCACGTTATGGCCTTTCTTCTCCCACGCGAAATCGGGTGTCGACAACATGGTTGCCGGGCCCTTGATCGACAGCGGCGAATCCATCTTCGCGATATAGATGTTGGTCGCCTTCCTGGCAGGATCGGGATCGCTCTGCGTCCACAACAGGTAGCGCTGGCCGCGCAACGCGAAGGTGGTTGCATCGAGAGAGAAGGACTCCCTGCCGGTCTTCAGTTGGCCGCGCTCTATCCACTCGCCCTTGAAGGGATCGGGCGAACTATTCTCCAGCACGTACAAGCGGATTTCCCAGATCGCATCCGAACGGCCGGCCGTGAAGTAGATGTACCACTTGCCGCCGATCTGGTGCAGCTCGGGAGCCCAGATATGCGCGCCCATTTCGCCTTTCGCATGCTTGCGCCAGACCACATGTGCTTCGGCCTTGCCCAGGCCTTCCAGCGTGGGCGCGCGGCGCAGCTCGATGCGGTCATATTCTGGAACGGTGGCGGCGAGATAGTAATTGCCGTCGTCCTGCAGCAGCACCTGTGGATCGGCGCGCTGCAGGACCAGGGGATTGGCAGACGCCTCCCCCATCGCCAGCAAAGCCAGCAAAACTACAAGGAAGCGTGCAACCATCTTACTCCTTAGTGCGTATAAGTCAGGCTCACAAAATATCGACGTCCGGAGAAGGCCAGCTCGTTCACGCGGAACAGGTCGCCGGCATCGGTGACTTGTTCCTGGTCGGTCAAGTTCTTGCCCTCGATGGAGAAGGTCAGGTTCTTGTTGAAGCGGTACTGGAATTTCGCATCCAGGAAGCCTGTCTTCTCCTGGAAGTTCGGATTACCCGACACGTCATTACCGCCGGTGAAGAAGCGGTCGCGATAAGTATATGCGATACGTGCGTTGTACTCATTGCGGTCATACCAGAAGGCGATGTTGTAGCTGTTCTTCGACAAGCCCGGATATGGCAGCTCGGTCCCGTCCAGGGCATTCACCAGCGCCGTGCCGGCAGCGTACTTGAACTTCATGCGCGTGTAGTTGGTATCGATGCCGAAACCACCGAGCCAGCCAGGCAGCATGGTCAAGGCCGTGCGTGCCGTCAGCTCGATGCCCTTGGTGGTTGCGCCCTGGCCGTTGATCGGTTGGGTCACGTCGAACAGCACGCCATCCTTGAACAAGTCGACCTTGGGCACTACCGCCTTGTCGACGATGTAGCTGGTGATCTTCTTGTTGAACAGGCCCATGCTCAACTGGGTATCCTTGCTTGGATAGTATTCCAGGCTCAGGTCAGTATTGGTTGCGCGGTATGGCTTCAGGTCAGGGTTGCCGGCCTTGCAGTCGTCAACGCCATCGCCCCCGAATTGCGCCAGGCCACTGCCTGCGGTACAGGTGGCGTTCGGCACCAGCAAGTCGATCTTCGGACGCGCCAGCACTTTGCCCCAGGCGGTGCGGACCAGGAAAGTGTCGGGGACAAGCCACAAGCCGGCGTTCACGCTCGGCATCCAGTCGTGATAGGTGTTGTCGACGGTAGCGATGCCGTTGGAAATGACGCGGTCGACGAAAGACGTGCTGCCAGGCGCGGTGGCGACCCGCACCTGGTATTTCGCCAGACCGGTGGCACTTTCCTGGGTACGGGCATAACGCACGCCGATGTTGCCGAAGAGTTGGCGCTCTGCCAGCTCGGTGCTGAAGTCCAGGCGGCCGTAGCCGGCAAGCACGCGTTCCTCCGCCTTGAATGCAGGAATCTGCGGATAGGTCTTGCCGTCGCTGCCCGGTGCGTTGTACAGGTATTGGTGGGTAAAATTCGACGTATCGAAATAAGGCGCCGCTGCCTGGTAGTTGGGGCTCAACCAGCCCGAAGGCATGTTGCTGACGCCATCGAAGCCCTTGAAGAAGGTGCCCGGCGAAGTTCCGCGCACGGCGGCCACCAGCGCTTCCATCTGCGCCGCATTGATGTACTTGGTCGAAGAAGTCGACGAGATAAACGGCTGCACGTCCGCAGCACGCACGACACCGGTCTTGTTCAAAGGATCGTAGATCAGCGTCTGGTTGACATTGGCCTGCAATACGTTGACGTCGTCCGCAGTCGAGGCCAGGTTCGCACCGTTGCTGGCCAGGTAGCCGCCGCCGCCATATTTTTGCGCCGTCGAGCGGCGGCCCTGCACGCCGAACCACAGCTTGCGGAAGAATGGGTTATCCAGCTTGTACTTGAAATCCAGCTTGCCCTGGTCTTCCGTGTTCTTGGTTTCCGAAGGCCGGTATTGCAGCTGTACTTGCGTATAGGAGGTGTTGGCATCCGGCGAATACCCTGACGGGAATTCGAAATGCGGCAAGCCTTGCGCATCCAGCGACACCTTCAGGCCGGGCGCATTCTGCGTCATCGAAATATTATTGCTCTGCGAGCTGTATTTGGACTTCGACGTATTCAGCAAACCGTCCACCTCCCAGGCGCCGGTCTTCCAGTTGAATCCCGTGGACAGGTAATCCGAGCGGACCTTCAGCGAGAAGTCGCGCGCCGACGTACCGAAGGCGCCCTGTCCGCCGGCGCCGCCCACATACAGGCAGTTGCCGACTGTGTATTGGGTCACATAATGGTTCTGCACCGTGACGCCTGCGGGAGTGTTCGTGGTTGGGACGCCCACGCAGCTGCCTGCGGTGGTCGGGACGCCTGTGGCGGGGTTATACACCGGCGCGGTGCCGGCATTGGACAGGCGGCTGACGTTGCCCAGGTCCGTGCCGAAGTTGCGGTCATTCAGGCGCTGGTCCTGGTCATTGCCTTCGTAGCTGACAAAGGCCCGCAAGCCCGGCGTGAACTGGTATTGCGCCGTCAGTTCCGCCGAAGTGCGTTGATGGTCGCGGGTCCAGATGCCGTAGCGCGAAATACCCGGCGAATAGTCGGACCATTGCGCGTTGCAGGCGGTGCGCTGGGCCGAGGTCAGCGTCGTCGACGCGCAGCCGGCAGGCGTGCTCACAGCCGCCACGGCCGGGTCAAGGCTGGTGACGGTCTTCTCCGGCGAGAAGTCCCAGTCGCGCAGGAAGCGCCACGAAGTATTGCGCGCGTAGTCGTTGCGGGTGAAAACCTTGTCGTAGACGATATTGGCCATCAGGCCCAGCTTGCCGTCCAGGTATTTGTCGGCCAGCAGCAAGCTGGCACGCGGCTGCGCGCCGCCACGGCTCGTCGCGCGTTCGGCCGAAATTGTAGTGCTGAGGGTGGGCTTGGTGAAGTCCAGCGGCTTGCGCGTGGTGATGACCACCGTACCGCCTACGCCGCCTTCCGTCAGGTCGGCGGTGGTTCCTTTGTAGACGTCGATCGACTGGATCAGTTCCGATGCCAGCTCGCGTAATTCCGCGCCGCGGCCGCCGCCATCACCCGTGGCCAGCACCGACATGCCGTTGATCTCCACCCGGTTCAGGTCCGGCTCAACGCCGCGGATGGAGACCTGCGAGCCTTCGCCGAAATCGCGGGTCAACTGCACGCCGGTGATGCGCGACAGCGCCTCGCCCACGTTCTTGTCCGGGAACTGGTTCACGTCTTCCGCCACCAGCGAATCGGAGACGGTGCTGCTGCGGATCTTGCGTTCGATGGCCGACGCCACGGAAGCACGCGTGCCGCTGACGGTCACCACATGCGTCGCTTGCTGCTCCGCCTCCTGCGCAAAGGCGCCGCTGGCGACCAGTTGCGATACCAAAATGTACATCGTTCGATTGAACAGTCGGACTTTCCTGTACTGCGGCTGACTCACGGTGATCTCCTTGTTGTAGTTTTGCTTGCTTGGTGAGCCGATTCTAAGTGAGCCCTGTAACGAAAAATCACGGCTCTGCCAAAGAATCACTACGATGATCAAAGTGTTGAAAAAAACCCGCAGTTAAAGGCGTTCTACGAATAAGGATATGCTTGCTGCAATGCGCAAACGATCAATCCGGTGATTGCTTGTTACGCGCAGGCGCAAAGAAAAAGCCCGCCGGCTCTTGCGAGGCGGCGGGCTGGCGCGATGCGCTGAGGCGATTACGCGTTTTCTTTGGAAGCGCGCTTGCGCTCGTGTTCCTTCAGGTAGCGCTTGCGCAGGCGGATCGACTTAGGCGTGATTTCCACCAGCTCGTCGTCCTCGATGAATTCCACTGCGTATTCCAGCGACAGCTGGACTGGCGGAACCAGGCGCACTGCCTCGTCGGTGCCGGAAGCGCGCACGTTGGTCAGCTGCTTGCCCTTGATCGGGTTCACGACCAGGTCGTTGTCGCGCGAGTGGATACCGATGATCATGCCTTCATACACTGGGTCGTTGTGCACCACGAACATGCGGCCGCGGTCCTGCAGCTTCCACAGCGCATAGGCAACGGCCTGGCCGTCGTCCTGGGAGATCATCACGCCGTTGCGGCGGCCAGCCATTTCACCCTTGGAGGTGTCGACCGGAGCGTAGGCGTCGAACACGTGCGACATCAGGCCGGTACCGCGGGTCAGGGTCATGAATTCGCCCTGGAAGCCGATCAGGCCGCGCGCAGGAATACGGTACTCCAGGCGCACACGGCCCTTGCCGTCCGATTCCATGTTCTGCAGGTCGCCACGGCGGCGGCCCAGTTCTTCCATCACGCCGCCCTGGTTGGCTTCTTCGACGTCAACCGACAGCATTTCGTACGGCTCGTGGCGCACGCCGTCCACCATCTTGAACACAACGCGTGGACGCGACACGGCCATTTCGAAACCTTCGCGACGCATGTTCTCGATCAGGATGGTCAGGTGCAGTTCGCCGCGGCCGGACACTTCGAAGATCGTGTCGTCATCGGTCGGGGCAACGCGCAGTGCCACGTTGGATTTCAGTTCCTTGTCCAGGCGGTCGCGCAGTTGGCGCGAGGTCACGAACTTGCCTTCGCGGCCAGCCAGCGGCGAGGTGTTGACCATGAAGTTCATGGTCAGGGTTGGTTCATCCACGGTCAGCATTGGCAGCGGATCAGGGGTGTCGGCCGCGCACACGGTGGAACCGATGCCGATTTCCTCGATACCGTTGATCAGGACGATGTCGCCTGCGACAGCTTCGTCAACCAGCACGCGCTCCAGGCCCTTGAAGTTCAGCACCTGGTTGATGCGGCCCTTGATCGGGGTAGCGCCTGGACCGTCGACAACGACCACGTCCTGGCCTGCTTTCACGCGGCCACGGTTGATACGGCCGATACCGATCTTGCCCACGTAGGACGAGTAGTCCAGCGAGGTGATTTGCATCTGCAGCGGGCCGTCCGGATTGTCGTCGCGCACCGGCACGTACTTCAGGATCGCTTCGAACAGCGGCTTCATGTCGCCGCCGCGCACGTCTTCGGTCAGGCCGGCGTAGCCGTTCAGGCCCGATGCGTAGATGATCGGGAAGTCCAGCTGTTCATCGGTTGCGCCCAGCTTGTCGAACAGTTCGAAGGTCTGGTTGATCGCCCAGTCAGCGCGCGCGCCGGGACGGTCGATCTTGTTCAGCACCACGATCGGCTTCAGGCCCAGGGCCAGCGCCTTGCGGGTGACGAAACGGGTCTGAGGCATCGGGCCTTCCTGCGCGTCGACCAGCAGCAGCACGGAGTCGACCATCGACAGCACGCGCTCCACTTCGCCGCCGAAGTCGGCGTGGCCTGGGGTGTCGACGATGTTGATGTGGGTGCCTTCGTACTCAACGGCGCAGTTCTTCGACAGGATGGTAATGCCGCGTTCTTTCTCCAGATCGTTGGAGTCCATGACGCGGTTGTCAACCTGCTGGTTCTCGCGGAAGGTACCGGATTGCTTCAGCAGCTGGTCCACCAGGGTGGTTTTGCCATGGTCAACGTGGGCGATGATGGCGATGTTGCGAATTGCGCGTTTAGTATTAGACATGATTTGTGTATTGACAGGAATTCTGCACGTGCGGAAGCACTGAACCCACTAGTATAGCATGGTGTGGCGCGACTTAGAAACTGAGCAGCTCTTTCAACTCGGCTGCGTTGCGGCGCGAAATTTCCAGCACCTTGCCGCAGGCGAGGGTCACGTCGTAGCCTAGATTCATCGACTCCTCGATGCGCACAATGGACTGCAGGTTGACGATGTGCTGGCGATTGGCGCGGAAGAAGAACTGCCTGGGCAGGCGGGCCTCAATGCTGTTCAACGACTTCTTGACGTAGGCGCTCTTCTCGCCGAAGAACACCCGTACGTAGTTCCTGCAGCTCTCGATGTAATGGATCGCGTCAAGCGACACCAGGTGGCAGCGGTCGCCATCCTTGATAAAGATCCTGCTGTTAAATTCCAGTTCCGGCTTGTGCGCCTCACCCTCGTCCGAGGCGCCGGGGGCACCCGTCAGCTTGGCTATGGCCAGGGCCAGGCGTTCGGCGCTGATCGGCTTCAGGAGATAATCGACCGTATGGAAGTCGAAGGAACGGATGGCATGTTCCGAATAGGCGGTGGTGAATATCACGCGCGGCACATAATCGAGCTGCTCCAGCAAATCAAAGCCTGTGGCACCGGGCATATGGATGTCGAGGAAAACAACTTCGGGCCGCGTCTCCCGCATCAATGCCAGCGCCGTGCTCGGATGGTCCGCCTGTCCGATCACGTCCATCGCGGGGAAAGCCTGCAGCATGCGCACCAGCCCTTCGCGCGCCAGGCGGGAATCTTCAACGACAACAGCTTTCACTTTGCATATTCCTTGGGTAATGTCACGGTCACTTTAAACTGGCCGGCGCTGCGCTCGACCAGCATGGCGGCCAGTTCGCCATACAGCAGCTTCAAGCGGCGTTCGATATTCTGCAAACCGATACCCATGCCGCCTGTCTTGCCGGGCGCCTGTTGCGGCGTATCGTTGCAGACTTCGAATACGAGGCAATCACCGCGGTCGGCCAGGTCCACCGCCAGCCTGCCGCCGCGCTGGAGGTTCTCCAGGCCATGCTTGACCGCATTTTCAACCAGCATCTGCAGCACCATCGGCGGCACCAGGGCGCCGTGCAATTGCTCGGGAATGCGGATCGCGAAATCCATGCGCTCTTCCAGCTGGATCTTCACGATGTCCACGTACTGGTGGATGATGGCCAGCTCACGCCGCAAGCTCACCTTGTCATGGCGACTGCTTTCCAGTGAATAGCGCAAGATGTCCGACAGCGACGTCGTCATGCGGTCGGCCAACTGCACGTCCTCATGCATCATGAAACGGATGTTGTTCAAGGCGTTGAACAGGAAATGGGGGTTGAGCTGGTTTGACAGGCTGCTCAACTGGGCTTCCTTCAAGCCGTTTTGCAGACGCAAGGTCTGCAATTCCGTCTCCCGAATGCGTCGCATCGAGGTGACGCTGGTATAGATGAAGCACCAGATGCAGACAAAGAGCTGGCTTTGCACCGCCTGTTCAACGAACGAATCGAAGTAATAGCGCCGGGGATCGAACGACATCCCGAGAGCCTGGTACTGGACACGCACATCGCCGATGAACGGCGGAGCGACAAGCGACACGACCAGCCCCCCGATGGCGATGCCCGCCACCGCGCTGTAGCCCACCGCGATGAAAACAAGGCGTCCCATGGACAGTCGCTGCCATGCGCGGCGCAGGTAAAGCCAGCGGAAACACAGCACTGCCACCGTGTATACCGGCATCCACACCGTGCTTGCCAGCAGCTTGCTGGCGACGCGGTAGCCGGCGAAATAGATCATCAATGCCGACACCGCAAAGCCAAGGGCGAGCGCGCTGCCATGGAAGATCCAGAACTGCCTGTCGCGCGGGAAGAAGAAGGGTTGACGCATGCAGGTGGCAGGCAAAGGATTCGAGTACCGCATTCTAGGTGACTTTTATGCAATAAGCGAGCTATGCGCCTCACCACGCCCGAATACGCTCATCCGCCGGCTTGAACATGGCATCGCCCGGCTTGGTGGCGAACGCCTCATGGAAGGCGTCGACGTTCACTGCCGGCCCATTGGCGCGAAACTCGTTCGGCGCATGGGGATCGGACGCCAGCAGCTGCAGCACCCGTTCGTCGCGCGCCTTCTTGCGCCAGCTTTTTGCAAAGTTCAGGAAAAAGCGCTGCTCGCCACTGAAGCCGTCCACCAGCGGCACGACTTTGCCGGCAGATGCGAGCTGATACGCGCGGAACGCCACCTGCAGCCCGGCCAGATCGGCCATATTCTCCGCCAGCGTCATGGCGCCGTTGACGTACTTGCCCGGCAAGGCCTCGTAGCGCGCGTACTGCGCTTGCAGACGCTGCCCGATTTCCTCGAAAGCTTTGCGATCGGCATCGGTCCACCAGTTGCGCATGACGCCATCGCCATCAAACTGCGCGCCCATCGAATCGAAACCGTGGCTGATCTCATGGGCAATCTGGACCCCGATACCGCCGTAGTTGGCCGCATCGTCCGCTGCCATGTCGAACAAGGGCGCCTGCAGCAGGCCGGCCGGCAAGTTGATTTCGTTCAGCATCGGATCGTAGAAAGCGTTGACGGCAATCGGGGACATTGCCCATGCGCTGCGGTCCATCCGTTTGCCCGCCTGCGCCGCCTTGTATTCCCACTCGAAACGACGCGCTCGGTGACGGTTGCCAAGGGCATCGCCGTCACGCACGACAAGCCCGGCATAATCGCGCCACTGCTCCGGATACCCGATCTTGGCCTGGTATTTGGACAGTTTGGCCAATGCCTGCTCACGTGTCGCCGCGGACATCCAGCTGCTGTCGGCAATCACCTCGCTATAGGCGCCCAGCAGGTGATCGACCATGGCGCTCACGCGCGCCTTGTGCGCAGCCGGGAAATGGCGTTCGACATACACTTTGCTTAACGGTTCGCTCAAGGCCGAGCTGAGCTCGATGATCGCGCTTTCGGCACGCGGCGCTTCAGCGCCCAGGCCGCCAAGGGCCCTGCCCCTGAAAGCAAACCTGGCGTCGCGAAAAGCCTTCGGCAATACCGGTGCCGCTTCGTCCAGGCTGCGCAGCTTGAAGTACATCTTCCAGTCGTCCAGGGGAACTGCGGCGAACAGCGCGGCAATCGCCTTGGCCGGCGCAAGCTGCGCCACCGTTACCGCTTCGTCCGCGGGCATGCTGGCGGCGCGCATGAAGGCCGGCCAGTCGATGCCGGGCGCATGCCGCAGCAGCTCGCGCGCGTTCATCGGGTTGTGCATCAGCGCCGGATCGCGCGCCTGCGCCAGCGGAAGCTGGACTGCAGCAATGCGCTGTTCAAGCGCCAACACGCGTGCAGCCATCGCTGCGGGCTGCGGCTGGCCCGCCAGCGCCGCCAGCGCCGCAAGGTACTCGCGGTAGGCCGCGCGCGCTTTCGCCATCGGAACGTCGTCCGGCGACAGATAGTAATCCCGGCTCGGCAAGCCAAGCCCGCCTTGCCACATCATGACGCGGTTCAGCGTCGGATCCTTGAAGTCGGCAAAGCCGCCCCACAGCCACAGCGGCGTCTCGATGCGTCCCTGCGCCCGTCCCATCCACCGGGCCAGCTCACGGCGATTGCCAATCGCGTCAATCTCGGCCAACAAGGGCCGGACCGGCGCCAAGCCTGCCTTTTCAATCCGTCCGGTATCCAGGTAGGCCGCGTAGTAGCTGCCGATCTTGCGCTCAATGCTGCCCGCGCGCTGCGGCCGCGCGGACAGCTCCTCGACGATTTCGCGCACGCGTTGATCGACGATATCGGGCAGCTCCGCACCGTAGGACTCGGTGCGGCTGGCGGGAATAGTGGTGGTCTCGATCCAGGCGCCGTTGACGGCCCGGTACAGGTCATCCTGGATGCGCGGCGCAGCGGCGCCGGCCTGGGCGGCGAGGGAAGCCAGCACGGCCAGGCTGGCAAGCTTCAGCAGTTTCATGGTGAGCCTTTCGAATGAATTGGTGGTTCATTCTCGGACCTCTTCCTTGAGCCTGGAAAAAAAGGGGCCGAACGGCGCTATGCGGGGACAAGTGGCAAAAAACCTGGGCGCTCAGGCAATCGAAATCAGCAGACTGCTTCGCTCGTCCTTTGCCATACGGAGTAGCGCGAGAGTCTCGCGTACTGCATCTTCGCTTTCGGAATGTGCATGGTCCTGCAACCTGTCGCAAAAATCCGCCACCTCATGCGGCAAGAGCCAGGACCAGCGGAACACGCCGTCTGCCGATCGAAAAGTATGGCCGCTGCACTCAGCCAGCGTGTTGCCCGCGAACAGGCGCCGATAGTATTCGCACACTTCGGGGCTGGCAGCCGGCAGGACCCGCGCGAGCTCCATCGGGTAGCAATGCCCGGTCGCCGGCGTGACGTCCTGCTCTCCATGCCGGGCGGTCATGGTGCAGAAGATCCAGTAATCGTGCATGAGGCGGTCGATCAGGCATGCTTCGTCCAGATGGGCAGTCTTCAGCGCTGCAGCGCCGCGCAGTGAAATGTCCGCAAGCTTGGCCAGCGCCGCAGGCGGATATTCGCCGGATAGTTCTCCTGCCAGGTCAAGAAGCCAGCTTTCGAATTCGGCGGCATCGGCGAGAAACCTGGAGCGGAGGCCGTCAGGTGCGCCGAGTTCAAAGTACGCCTTCACGCAGCTGCGATCAAGCGCTCCGGCGCCAGGATGGCATATTCGCCGAAGATGCCAGTGCCGAGCAGGCGGCCGGCTTCATCGTAAATGCGCACCCGGCCCTCGTATGGCGTGGGGACGGCAATGCTCGGCTCTTTGCCGAGCGGCAGGCGTTGGCCGTGCAGGAAGCGTTTCGCAAGGTCGGCGTTCAGCAAGATGCGCGGGAAAGAGGACAGCAGAGCGTCCACTGGCGCCAGCAGCTCGCGTGGCGCAGCGTGGGCGGCCAGGTCTTCCAGCGCGACCATCTTGTCGGTGGTCAGCGCGCCGACTTGCGTACGGCGCAGGGCATTCAGGTGCGCACCGCAGCCCAGGGCGGCGCCGATGTCTTCGCCCAGCACGCGGATGTAAGTGCCTTTGCTGCAGGTGACTTCAATGCGCAGGAACGGCGCCTCATAGCCGACGATTTCCAGCTTGTGGATCACCACGTCGCGCGCCTCGCGCTCAAGCGTAATGCCTTCGCGGGCGTATTCGTACAAGGCCTTGCCATCGCGCTTGAGCGCGGAGTACATCGGCGGTACTTGCTTGATTGGGCCGCGGAAACGGGGCAGCACGGCTTCAATGTCTGCCAGCGTCGCGCCGACGTCGCGCGTTTCCAGCACCTGGCCTTCGGTGTCGCCGGTGTCGGTGCGCACGCCAAGGTGCACGGTGGCCAGGTAGGTCTTGTCGGCTTCCAGCAGGTCTTGCGAGAACTTGGTCGCTTCGCCGAAGCACAGCGGCAGCAGGCCGGTGGCAAACGGGTCGAGCGTGCCGGTGTGGCCGGCTTTTTTCGCGTTCATGAAGCGCTTGGCCTTGATCAGGGCGTCGTTGCTGGACAGGCCAACCGGCTTATCGAGCAGCAGCACGCCGTTCACAGCGTCGCGCACGCGCTTTACACGTGCTTCGGTCATTCTTCGTCTTTGTCTTCTTCGAAGTCGGCGGCGCGGGTGGCGTTGGCCTTGTCGATCAGGGCGGACATCGCCATGCCGCGCGAGGCGGACATGTCGTGCAGGAAGTGCAGCTGCGGCAAGGTGTGGATGTGCAGGCGCTTGCCCAGCTGGTTGCGCAGGTAGCCGGCGGCGGCGGCCAGGCCGGCCAGGGTGTTCTTGATCGACTCGGGATCGTCCTTCAGGGTGGTGAAGAAGACTTTCGCATGCGCATAGTCGGGCGTCAGCTGCACTTCGGACAGGGTAATCATTCCGACGCGCGGGTCCTTCACTTCGAAGGCGATCAGCTCGGACAGGTCTTTCTGGATTTGATCCGCCACGCGCAGGCCGCGCTGGGGGATGGATTTGCTGTGTTTTGCCATGATTTTCTTTCCTTTTAAACCGGTAAACCTGTGTCTGACCCGCAGGGTCAGACACCGATACGCGGCTGCCGTGGGCCAGGTGCCTGACCCTGCGGGTCGGGCATCGGTTTGCCGGTTTTCATAAAACTAAAAGGCGGGTGCCCTGCCCCGCTCTCGCGAGGCGGGAAGCACCCGCCGTGTATCGCGCCGTCCTGCTGTTACAGGGTACGGGCGATCTCCTGCACTTCGAACACTTCGAGCACGTCGCCTACGACGATGTCGTTGTAGCCCTTCAGGTTCAGGCCGCACTCCAGGCCGGCGCGAACTTCCTTCGCATCGTCCTTGAAGCGCTTGAGCGAGTCGATCTCGCCGGTCCACACCACGATGTTGTTGCGCAGCAGGCGGACGGAAGACGAACGCTTGACTACGCCATCGGTAACCAGGCAGCCCGCAATCGCGCCGACCTTGGAGACGTGGATGACCTGGCGAATCTCGACCTGGCCGGTAACGTGTTCGCGCTTCTCCGGCGCCAGCATGCCCGACAGCGCCGCTTTGACCTCTTCGATCGCATCGTAAATGATGTTGTAGTAGCGGATGTCGACGCCGTTGGTCTCGGCCAGCTTGCGCGCCTGTGCATCGGCACGGGCGTTGAAGCCGATGATGACTGCCTTGGAGGCGGTCGCCAGGTTGACGTCCGATTCCGAGATGCCGCCCACCGCTGCGTGCACGATCTGTACGCGCACTTCGGAGGTCGACAGCTTCTGCAGCGAGCCAACCAGCGCTTCCTGCGAGCCTTGCACGTCGGTCTTGATGATCAGCGGCAGATTCTTCACTTCGCCTTCGGCCATCTGGTCGAACATGTTTTCCAGCTTCGCGGCTTGCTGCTTGGCCAGCTTCACGTCGCGGAACTTACCTTGGCGGAACAGGCCGATCTCACGGGCCTTACGCTCGTCAGCCATGACCATCGCTTCTTCACCGGCGGCCGGCACTTCGGTCAGGCCCTGGATCTCCACTGGGATGGAAGGACCTGCTTCCGCGATCGACTTGCCGTTCTCGTCCAGCATCGCACGGACGCGGCCGAAGGACGAACCTGCCAGCACCACGTCGCCGCGGCGCAGGGTGCCAGATTGCACCAGGATGGTGGCCACAGGACCACGGCCCTTGTCCAGGCGAGCTTCCACCACCAGGCCGCGCGCAGGCGCTTCCACCGGGGCTTTCAGTTCCAGCACTTCGGCTTGCAGCAGCACTTGCTCCAGCAGGTCGTCGATGCCCTGGCCGGTCTTGGCGGACACCGGCACGAACGGCGAATCGCCGCCGTATTCTTCCGGCACCACCTGTTCGGCCACCAGCTCCTGGGTCACGCGGTCAACGTTGCCGCCTGGTTTGTCGATCTTATTGATCGCCACCACCAGCGGCACGCCTGCTGCCTTGGCGTGGGCGATTGCTTCCTTCGTCTGCGGCATCACGCCGTCGTCGGCCGCCACCACCAGGATGACGATGTCGGTTGCTTTCGCACCGCGGGCACGCATGGCCGTGAAGGCTTCGTGACCCGGGGTATCCAGGAAGGTGATGATGCCGCGCGGGGTTTCCACGTGGTAAGCGCCTATGTGCTGGGTAATGCCGCCGGCTTCGCCCGACGCGACTTTGGCGCGGCGGATGTAGTCCAGCAACGAGGTCTTGCCGTGGTCGACGTGGCCCATCACGGTCACCACTGGTGCACGCGGGGTTGCTTCGTATTCGGCGTGCTCGCCCTGGTCGGCCAGCAGCGCTTCCGGATCGTCGACGGCAGCAGCGAAGGCCTTGTGGCCCATCTCTTCCACCACGATCATCGCGGTTTCCTGGTCCAGCACCTGGTTGATGGTGCACATCTGGCCCAGCTTCATCAGCTGCTTGATGACTTCGGATGCCTTGACCGCCATCTTGTGCGCCAGTTCGGCCACGGTGATGGTTTCCGGCACGTGCACGTCATGCACGATCGCCTCGGTCGGCTGCTGGAAGTTGGTTTCGCGATCGTCATGATGACCGCCGCGGCGACCGCCCTTGCCGCCTGCACGCCAGCCGTCACGGCCGCCTGCATTGGCGCCGGTGTTGCCACCGCGGCCTTTGCCTGCACCGCCGCCCGGGGCGCCACGGCGCTTTTCATCCTGCCAGGTCGAAGCCACGTTGGCCGACTTGATGGATTTCTTGTCGCCTGGCTTGCCTTCTTTCTTGTCGCCGGCTGGAGCTGCTGCGGTAGCGGCAGGCTTCTTG
Organism: Pseudoduganella sp. R-43; assembly: GCF_049913255.1. Classification (NCBI taxonomy): domain Bacteria; kingdom Pseudomonadati; phylum Pseudomonadota; class Betaproteobacteria; order Burkholderiales; family Oxalobacteraceae; genus Pseudoduganella; species Pseudoduganella sp. R-43. The sequence continues at coordinate 1,853,106 of NZ_CP183988.1, read as the reverse complement.
TCGGCTGGCTTGTGCAGGGTGCCTTCGGCGACTTTCGGCTTGGCTGCAGCAGCGGCCGGAGCCGGCTCAGGAGCCTTCATGACGCGACGCGGCTGGCTCATCATCAGCTTGATCTGGGCCACTTCGTCTGCAACAGCTTTACGGGCACGTTCGGTCGCTTCGGCGCGCTCGGCGGCTTCCTTGGCGGCGATTTCGTGCTTGCGCTTGGACTCTTCGGCATCGGCCAGGCGCTTCTTCTCTTCTTCTTCGGCAGCGGCTTTCTGCGCGGCGCCGGCAGCAGCGGCAGCAGCGGCCTTTTCGGCGGCGGCCTTGTCGGCTGCAGCTTTCTTGGACTGTTCTTCCGCTACGCGCTTGGCTTCCTCTTCGGCGGCTTTGGCCTGGGCAGCCTTTTCCTCGTCGAGCTTGGCCAGGCGTTCCTGTTTCTCTTTCAGCTCCGCTTCCTGGCGGGCGATCAGCTCGGCCTGGCGGCGTGCTTCTTCTTCACGGCGCGCCTGTTCGGCAGCGTCGATCACCGGCGCGGCCGGCTTGGCGGCGGTGGTGGTCACCACGTCGTCGCGCTGGACGAAGGTGCGCTTCTTGCGCACTTCGACCTGGATGGTGCGGGCCTTGCCGGAGGCGTCGGCCTGCTTGATCTCCGTGGTCTCTTTACGAGTCAGGGTGATCTTTTTCTTTTCGCCCGGCTCTGCTCCTGCGCCGTGGGTACGGCGCAGGTGTTCCAGCAGCTTGTCCTTATCATCTTTTGACAATGGATCTGACGCCGAACTCTTTTCGACGCCAGCAGACTTCAGCTGCGACAGCAGCAAATCTGCAGGCATCTTCAGTTCGGTGGCAAATTGGGCTACGTTGTTACTCGCCATTCAGTCCTCTTTTCTATGTGTCTCGATGATAAATAAAGCTGCTACTGCTGTTCAGGCCATTCTTTAGGCCTTGGCCGCTTCGGACGATGCCCAGGCCTTGGCTTGCAGGGCCTTGGCGCGATCATCGTACTTACCGTCGACCAGCTTCATTTCATCGTCGGTCACATTCTCAAACTCATTCGAAATCAGTTCACGCGCGCGGTCGCTCGACAATGCCAGGATGGCGCCGAACTCGTCATAGGCCAGACCGGCAAATTGCGCCAGGGTCTTGATGCCTGCGAGGCCCAGCTTGCCCGCGGTGACGCGGTCCATGCCTTCCAGGCCAACCAGCTGCTCTTCCATGCCTTCCAGGCCTTCTTCCGAAGCGATGGCTTCGGTCACCAGGGCGTCGCGGGCACGGGTACGCAGCTCGTTGACGGTGTCTTCGTCGAACGCTTCGATGTCCAGCATCTCGGAAATCGGCACGTAGGCGATTTCTTCCAGGCTGCTGAAGCCTTCTTCCACCAGGATGTCGGCCACTTCCTGGTCCACATCCAGCTTTTCCATGAACAGTGCGCGCACTGCAGCGGTTTCGGTCGCCAGCTTGTCGGCCGATTCTTCCGCGGTCATGATGTTGATCTTCCAGCCGGTCAGCTCGGAAGCCAGGCGCACGTTCTGGCCGGAGCGGCCGATGGCGATTGCCAGGTTTTCTTCGTCAACCACCACGTCCATCGCGTGCTTGTCTTCGTCAACCATGATCGAGGACACGTTGGCAGGTGCCAGCGCGCCGATCACGAATTGCGCTGGATCTTCCGACCACAGCACGATGTCCACGCGCTCGCCGCCCAGCTCGCCGGTCACGGCCTGCACGCGCGAACCGCGCATGCCGACGCAGGTACCGATCGGGTCGATGCGCTTGTCGTTGGTGTGCACGGCGATCTTGGCGCGCACGCCGGCGTCGCGCGCAGCGGATTTAATCTCCAGCATGCCTTGTTCGATTTCCGGCACTTCCAGTTCGAACAGCTTCATGATGAACTCTGGCGCGGTGCGCGACAGGATCACTTGCGGGCCGCGCATATTGCGGTCAACGCGCAGGATGTAGGCACGCACGCGGTCGCCGATACGCAGGTTTTCCTTCGGGATCATCTGGTCGCGCGGCAGACGGGCTTCGATCTTGCCGGATTCGACGATCGCATCGCCGCGTTCCATGCGCTTGATGGTGCCGGTGACCAGCGCGTCGCCGCGCTCCAGGAAGTCTTGCAGGATCTGCTCGCGTTCAGCATCGCGCACGCGCTGCAGGACCACTTGCTTAGTGTCCTGGGCGAAGCGGCGGCCGAATTCCACGGATTCGATCGGCTCTTCGATGTATTCATCGACTTCGATGTCAGGGATCTGCTCTTTCGCTTCGAACAGCAGCACTTCCTGGTCAGGCAGTTGCAGGCCGGCTTCGTCCGGCACTACGTGCCAGCGGCGGAAGGACTCGAACTCGCCGCTTTCACGGTCGATCGAAACGCGAATATCCACTTCGCCTTCATAGCGCTTCTTCGTGGCTTGCGCCAGTGCGAACTCGAGCGCGCCGAACACGACTTCCTTGTCGACGTTCTTTTCGCGCGCCAGCGCATCAACCAATAACAATACTTCGCGACTCATGCTTTGCGGCTCCCAAAATTCACCTGCGGCACCAAGCGTGCCTTGTCAATGTCCGCGAGCGTGAAATTCAGCACCGCAGGACCTTCTTTACCTTCAAATTCAATACCCAGTTGATCGCCTTCAGGCTCCGTCAGGATGCCCTGGTAGGACTTGCGATTTGCAGTGCCTGGAATGGCCATGCGCAGCTTGACGATCGCTTCGGAGCCGGCAAAGCGGACGAAGTCGCTGAACTTGCGCAGCGGACGGTCCAGGCCAGGCGACGAAATTTCGAGGCGTTCGTAAGGAACGTTCTCGACCGTCAGCACGTGCGACAGTTGGTGGCTCACCGTGGCGCAGTCTTCAACCGTGATCGGGCCCTTTTCTTCTGCATCTTCCGCCGTGAAGTCGATATAAACACGCAGCAGTCCGCGTTCGGCCCGTTCGAAATCGACCAGGTCGTAGCCGAGGCCAGCGACGGTTTTTTCAATCAATTCAGGCAGTTGCAAAAGAAATCTCCAGATACTTAAAACGATTCAACCAAAAAAAAATGGGCAACTGCCCATCTTTCGTTACTGCAGCCAGATGAAAGCACTCTCGGCAAAAATACCTGCGAAGAACTTTAACTAGGCTGCTCATTATAGCGCCTTATTGACTTCGCTGCAATGCCGCATACCACATCGGACGAGGGTGTAACAATAGGAAGGTGCTCAAAAACCAACACCTTAAACCGGCACTGCAGTCGGACGGCCGCCCCGTCCGACCCGCGGGGGGCAGACACTTGTACGCTACTGCCGCTGGCTGGGCAGGTGTCTGACCCTGCGGGCCAGACACCGGTTTACCGGTTTTAGCCCTTACGGCGGCGCGGCATGCCATGGTCCGAAGCCCCGCCGCGCGGCTGGTGCCCGCCGCGGCGCTGCTGCCCCTGGCCGTGGCCGTGGCCCTGGCCAGCGAAGCCAAAAGTCGTCATCAGCGGATCCGGCTGGCGAGGACCGCTACCCTGCCCCTTGCCTTTACCCTTACCCTTGCCGCCGCCAGCACCACCGGCGCCACGGCCACCCGGCTGCTGGTCACCGAATCCGGTGAAGCCGCCGCCATGACGCGGCGCACCATAGAACGCCCCCTGCCCCTGGTTGCGGCCACCGCGCGGCGCCTGCGGGAAAGGATCGGCATTCTTGTTGCTCACATCCATGCGGTTGCCATTCGGCTCGCGCTCACGTTCACGCTTGCCCTGGCCTTGACCCGGACCGCCCTGCGGCTTCTTACCCTCGCCAGCACCAGCGCCGGCGCTGCCTTCTTTCTTGAAGCCGACAGCCGTCAGCAGGTCGCGCACCGAATTCTCTTCCATCTCTTCCCAGCGACCGCGCTTCAAGTTCGAAGGCAAGGTCAGCGCGCCGTAACGGGTACGGATCAGGCGCGACACAGTCAGGCCGATCGCCTCGAACATGCGGCGCACCTCGCGGTTACGGCCTTCGCCGATCACCACGCGGTACCACTTGTTCACGCCTTCACCGCCGCCATCGGCGATCTTGGTGAACTGCGCCATGCCGTCTTCCAGCTCGACGCCGGCCAGCAGTTTCTGGCGCATGCCCTCTTCCAGCTCGCCCAGGGTACGCACCGCGTATTCACGGTCGATGTTGTAGCGCGGGTGCATCAGGCGGTTCGCCAGGTCACCGGAGGTGGTGAACAGCAGCAAGCCTTCGGTATTGAAGTCCAGGCGGCCAACGGCCAGCCATTTGCCGGTCTTCATGGTCGGCAGGCGGTCGAACACCGATGGACGGCCATCCGGGTCGTCGTGCGACACGATTTCGCCGGCCGGCTTGTGGTAGACCAGCACGCGCGGCGGCTTCTTGGAAACCTTGCGCTGCACCAGCTTGCCGTTGATGCGGACCGCATCGGTCGGCAGGATGCGCTGGCCGATGTGGGCCGGCTCGCCGTTCACCGACACGCGGCCGGCGATGATCAGCTCTTCCATGTCGCGGCGCGAGCCCATGCCTGCTTCCGCCAGCACTTTGTGCAACTTCGGTGCATCGTCTTCCGCCGTCAGGTCGCGGCGCGCCTTGACCGGCTTACCGGAACCGCCCTCGTCGCGGTCGAACGCGTCGGAGGTCACGAAGGAGAACACCGCATCGGCTTCGGACGACTTGTCCTTGGCCTTCATCTTGTTGCCGAAGGCGCCCGGCACGCGCTGCTTGCCCTGGCCGCCCTTGCCCTGGCCTTGAACCTGGCCGCCTTCGCCGGCTTGCGCGCCCTGGCCTTCGCCATGCGCCTGCTTGCCGTGCTTGCCCTTCTTGCCTTTGTGCTTGCCATGCTTGTCGTGGCGCTTTTCAGCAGGGACTGCACTTGGCCATGGGCTCGCACCGTCGCCGCCCTCAGCGGCGGCCAGCGCGGCGCCCTCGGCAGGCACTGCTTCGGCGCCGAGTGCCGCTGCCGCCACGGCAGCCTTTTCAGCCTGGCGCAGTGCGCGCTGTTCGCGCATCTGGCGCGGGCCGCGCGGCGCACGGCCGCGATCCTTGCCCTGGCCTTCCCCACTTTCGCCGGCCTGCGCTGCCCCCGCAGGTGCCGGTGCGGCCGGCTCTGGAGCTGCTTCCGCAACCGGTGCCGCTTCCGCCACTACAACCTTCTTGGCACGCGGCTTTTTGACCGGAGCGGCTTCCGCGCTCGCAGCAGGCTGCTCGCCCGCCACAGCTTCGGCCGCGGCTTTGGTACGGCGCTTGGGCTTTGGCGTTTCGCCGGCCGCCAGGGCGGCAGCGTTGTCAGCCTCGATCTGCGCCTTGGTGCGGCGTTTCGGCTTGGCGGGTGCGGTCTCGGCGGCTGCCGGGGTACCGGTTTCTGGGGAGTTATCAGGCTTGTTCATTATTCGTTTCTGCTAAGGGCTCGACGTTATCGGGCGCCGGGTCATCTGTTACCGGCGGCGCCTCGTCTGGCGTCGCCTCTTTCTCTTCTACTACTTGTGCTTCCTGCGCCGCCTTCTCGAAGTTCTCGGTCAAGCGAGCCTCCAGTACTTCCAGCGGATTTTCATTCTGCGTATCGCTGATCTGCTGCAGCGGCGGCAATTGGGACAGCGATTCCAGTCCCAGGTCGTCCAGGAACTGCTTGGTCGTGCCCAGCAAGGCCGGGCGGCCCAGCACATCGCGGTAGCCGACCGTATCGACCCAGCCGCGGTCTTCCAGCATCTTGATCGTCTGCGAGTTCACCGCAACGCCGCGGATTTCCTCGATATCGCCGCGGGTCACCGGCTGGCGGTAAGCGATGATGGCCAGCGTTTCCAGCGTGGCGCGCGAATATTTCTGCGGTTTTTCCGGATTCAGGCGATCCAGGTACAACTTCATTTCAGGCCGGCTCTGGAAGCGCCAGCCGCTGGAGAGGCTGACCACCTCAATGCCGCGCCCTTGCCAATCCTGGCGCAACTCTTCCAGCAATTCCTTGATCGTATCAGCGCCGACCCCAGCTCCGAGCGGATTGCCCTGGTCGTCGGTTTCGACGTACAGCTTTTTCAGGCTGTGGATCGATAAGGGTTCACGGGCGCATAGCAGCGCAGCTTCGAGGACTTTCTTAGCCTCTGCATTATCCATACACTACATTTGGTTGTGTAACTAAGTAAGAAGGCGCCGGACCGCTACGCGCCGGGGCGAGAGTCTCAGGTGGAGAGCGTTTTCAGGGCGAAAACAAGGCGGACGACAGGCGCCGCTTCATCCAACTTGGCCAATTGTACCTGATAAAAGTCAGGAGAAGTGTAAAAGCCTGCTCGCTTAGCCGGCCAGGCGCTCGGCCAGGATTGCCGAAACACCAACAAAAGCCGGGTACTCGGCAGTGATCACATAGGTAGGAATCGCCGCCAGGTATTTGTTGAAGCGCCCTTTTTCCTCAAAACGGGCGCGGAAGCCGGAACGGTCGAAGCGCTCGCCCAGGCGCGGCACGATGCCGCCGCCAATATAGATGCCGCCCGTCGCGCCCAGTGTCACGCCGAGGTTGCCGGCAATGGTGCCCAGCATGGTGCAGAAGTGCTCAATCACATCGTCGCACAGCGGGCACTCGCCGGTCAGCGCGCGGCGCGCAATCTCCGGCGCCGGCAGTACCGGCTCCTCATGGCCGCGCTGGGCCACCAGCGCGCGGTAAATCAGTTCGATGCCGACGCCGGACAGCAAGCGCTCCGCCGACACATGCGGAAATTCGGTCCAGGCGTATTGCAGGATCGCCACCTCTTCCGGATTCATCGGCGGGAAGCTGACATGGCCGCCCTCGCTCAGCAGTGCGGTCCAGCCGGCTGCCGACGGGATCAGGCCCGACACGCCAAGGCCGGTGCCGGCGCCGATCAGGCCAAGCGGCGCGCCGGCTTGCGGCGTGCCGCTACCGACCTGGCGCTTCTGGTCATCCGCCAGCAGCGGCAGCGAGCGCGCCAGCGCGGTGAAATCATTGGCCACCACCAGCACCTCGAAGCCCACTTCCAGGCGCAATGCCTCGATCGAAAACTCCCAATGGTGATTGGTCATCTTGACGTAATCGCCATTGACCGGATTGGCGATCGCAATCGCACCATGACGCACGCCCAGGCCGGCAGCCGCCACCACATCCGGCAGCGCCAGGTAAGCCCTTAGCGCATCGGCCAGCGTTGCATAAGCTGCGCCGGACAGCACGTGGATATGCTCAATCCTGCCTGGCGCCAGTTCCAGGGCAAACCGGGCATTGGTCCCACCCACATCGGCCAGCAGGCGCGGGCTTTGGAAGAAGGCAGGCGTGACAGGGATGGTCTGGGCAGTCATGGGCACAAGCGATTAAGTTGAGCCTTAATCCTAAGGGATTTGTTAGCCGAGACGCAAGGAATTCTTTGTAGTTTGAGTACAAGAAACGTAAAAATTAGGTATACACACTACATTACGCGATATTTCGACGGTAGTATGACTACTCCAGCTTGCGTAAAAAAAGTCGGGGTCAGGTCTGGCAATCCGCCAAAAAAGGCACGCACGTGCCTTTTTTGGCGGATTGCCAGACCTGACCCCGACTTTAATTAATGACGGGAGTCGGCGGGGGTGAGGCTGTCGGGGGTCTGTTCGGCGATCACGGCGGATTCGCCCTCGCTGCGGAAGGCGGTATTCCAGGCATCGAGGCCGCCGTGCAAGGGCTTGGCGCGCTTGTAGCCGTGGGAGTGGAGCTGCTTGGCGACCTTGGCGGCGGTGACGTCGTTCGGGCAGCTGCAGTAGACGATGATGTGGCGGTCCTTCGGCAGGGATTTGATCACGGCCAGCGGGTCGCTGGCGCCTACCAGCAGGGCGCCCGGCACCGGCGGATCCAGCAATTGTGCGGTGGCGCTGCGGGCATCGACCATTACCGGATCATGGCCCGAATCGAGCAACTCTTTCAGTTCGTCGATGCTGATGCGCTCGGTCTGCATGGCCTTCTGGAAGCGGCGCCGCTCGATGAACTTGGCCAGCACGAACAGGCCGAGCAGGATAGCCAGCACCGTCAGCGCGGTCGACCCCATGGTCGACAGCACGTCCAGCACCTTGTCCACGTCGGCATGGAAATAGGCCCCGATCAGCAGTCCGGTGGCGCTCCACAGCAGGCCGCCCAGTAGGCTGAAACCGAGGAAGGTGGGCACGCCGGTGCCCAGCGCGCCTGCCATCGGTGGGGCAATGGTGTTGAAGCCGGGGATGAATTTGGCCACCACCATCGACTTCGGCCCCCATTTGCGGAAGTTGTCTTCCGTCTGGCTGACGCAGTAGTCCGGCGACAGCGAAATCTTGCACAACAGCTTGAGGATGCGCTTGCCAAAACGGCGGCCGGCGCGGAACCAGAAGAAATCGCTGAGCAGGCATGCCAGCATGGCAACGCCCAGCACCACCGGAAACGGCGCGCTATTGCCATTATCGATGGCCAGCGCACCGGCCACGATCAGCACCGGATAGGCAGGAATTGGCAACCCCATCTGTTCGACCAGCACCACGGCAAAGACGATCAGGACACCATACTGCTGCAACAAGGATATTAGGTTAGCCATAGTTCGACTATGGTAGCGCAAAACGAGGGCTAAGGCAGGGCTCCCTCGACGTACTGCAGCGACAGCTGTTGCTGCAGCATCCGGAACAGCCTGTCCTGTTCCACCGGCTTGTGCAGGAAGTCGTCGGCGCCGGCCGCCAGGGCCTGTTGCCGCTCGCCGCCAAAGGCCGTTGCCGCCATCAACACCACGCGCGGCTGCGGCAGGCTGTGATCGGCGCGCAGGCGGCGCGTTGCTTCCAGCCCGTCCAGCACTGGCAGGCGCCAGTCCATCAATACCAGTTCCGGCTGCGACTTGGCGATGACATCCAGTGCCTCCATGCCATCGGACGCCTCCTGAACCTCGAAGCCGGCCGGCAGCAGCATGCTGCGCAACAGGTGGCGGCCCTCGACACCGTCATCCACCACCAGGATGCGCCGGCCCTGGTGCATCGGCGCCAGCTGCGGCAGGCGCGCCAGGGGCTCGCCGGCATCGGCCTCTTCCGCCTCGATGGTAAAGCGGAATACCGTGCCCGCTCCCGGCCTCGGCCCGGGCTCGACTTCCAGCTCGCCGCCCATGATGCGCACGTACTGGCGCGAAATCGCCAGGCCAAGGCCGGGGTCTTCTGGAATGCCAGCCTGTCCCGCGCATACTGCAAACGCCAGGCCATGCCGCCCGCCGGGCAAGCCCGTCGGCCGCAGCGACAGCGTGATCGTGCCCTGGCGCGCATGCTTGAGGACATTGGTCACCAGGTTGAGCAGCACATGGCGCACCTTGGCGCCATCCATCATCAGCGCGCGCGGCAAGGCGCCGCATTCCATCTTCAACGCCACCCCGGCCTGCACGGCACGCTCGCCGACCATATCGCACACATCGCGCAGCAGCTGCGCCACGTCGACCGCTTCCCGGTGCAAGCTGACGCCGCCGGCCTCGATCCGCGACAGCTCGAGGATGTCGTTGATCAAGGCCAGCAAATGCTGCCCGCTGCGGTGGATGATCGCCATATTGCGTTTTTCATCGGCCGACATGGTGGTCGAATGCGCCATCAGGCGCGAAAAGCCGATCACCGAATTCAGGGGCGTACGCAGTTCATGGCTCATGGTGGACAGGAACACGCTCTTGGCGCGGCTGGCCGCCTGGGCTTCGGCGACCGCTACCGACAGGGCTGCCGTGCGTTCGCTCACCAGTTCTTCCAGGTGGCTGCGGTGGCGCCGCAACTCCTGCTCGCTTTCGGTAGCCTCGGTGACGTCGATGCTGACGCCGACCATGCGCACCACCTTGCCCTGCGCATCGCGGAAGGAGCGAGCCATTGAACGCAAGTGGCGCAGCGTGCCGTCAGGCCGGCGGATGCGGAATTGCAGGGAAAAGTCGCGCTCGCCGTTCAAGGCGGCCGCCACTTCGGCGCGCGCGCGCTCCCGGTCTTCCGGCACCACGCGCTCCAGCCAGGCCTTGTAGTTGCCGCCGCCCAGCCGGCTGCCAAGGCCGTACTGGCGCATGATCTCGTCGTCCTGCATCAATTCGTCGTAGACCACGTCCCAGTCCCAGATGCCGATGCGTGCAGCGCGGGTGGCAACGCTGAGGCGTTCCTCGCTCTCGCGCATCGCGCGGTAGCGGCTGTCGAGCAGCTCCCACATCTTGTGGATGGACTCTTTGAGGGTGCGCAGTTCGCCGTAGAAGCAGGCCTTTTGCGGCGTATCGCCCATGACGTACTGGCCTACAGCCTTCAGTGGCCGCAGGATCAGGAACCACAGCAAGCCGTACAGGCTGGTGACCAGCGCCGCGGCCAGCACCAGGATCGCCATCAGGTTGGCGCGGCGCTGGTCCTGCAATTGCTGCAGCATATAGGCTGGCGTTGCGAAAACCTTGATGGTGCCGATCGCGGCGCCATCGACGACGACCGGGCGCTGGGCCACCAGCATGTCCGGCGTGGTTGCCAGCGGCAGGCTGGTTTCAAGTTTGTCGCCGGGGCCGCGCTGCACCACCAGCTCACGCTTGCTGCCCGTGCCGTACAACACGATGGCATGCAGGTCGCGCTGGTTCATGCTGGCGCGCATGATGGACAACACTTGCTTGTCGTCGAAATTCCAGGCTGGCATGGCTACCCCCAGCGCCAACTGGTCGGCGCTGATGTTCAGCACGCGCTGCAGCTCTTGCCAGCGCTTGCTGCTCTCCGAGGAATAGGAATAAGCGGCGAACACCAGCAGCACGGCGCTGACGATGCTCGCTAACGCCACGCTGACCAATAATGCGATGGAGGCAACTTTGTTCGAACGCAAAGACCTGCTCCGGCCGGGGCGCCGCGGTATGCGGCGCGAATGACCAGTGTGCCAGCTTTGCTGGGGGCGATCAAGCAGCCCTGGGGATAGCCGCCAGCAGCGAGCGCGTGTAGGGGTGCCGCGGGTTGCGATACAGTTCGTCCGAGTCGGCCATTTCCACCACTTCACCCTTGTGCATCACCATCACCTGGTCGGAAATGTACCTGACCACCGACAGGTCGTGCGAGATGAAAATATAGGACAGGCCGAATTCGTCCTGCAGGTCCTGCAGCAGGTTCAGCACCTGGGCCTGCACCGACACGTCCAGCGCCGATACCGACTCGTCGCATACCAGGATTTCCGGCTTCATGGTCAGGCAGCGCGCGATGGCAATGCGCTGCCGCTGGCCGCCGGAGAATTCGTGCGGATAGCGATGGTAGGCTTGCTGAGGCAACCCTACCCGCTCCAGCAGCGCCAGCGCCAGCTCTACCCGCTGGGCGTCGTCGGCGCCGATGCTGTGCAGCCGCATCGGTTCCAGCAGGATCTGGCCCACGGTAAAGCGCGGGTTCAGCGAGGCATACGGGTTCTGGAAAATGATCTGGATGCGGCGCTTGAACGGGCGGAACTCCTTGTCGCTCATCGCCAGCAGGTCACGCCCCTTGAACAGGGCGCTGCCGCCGCTGGCCTGGTGCAGGCGCAGCAGCGTCAGGCCGAGCGTGGACTTGCCGCTGCCCGATTCGCCGACCACGCCCAGTGTCTTGCCGCGCGCCAGCGTGAACGAGACGTCCTTGACAGCCTGGAATTCGCGCTTGCCGAACAGGCCTTCGCGCAGCCAGAAGCTCTTTTTCAGGCCCCGCACGTCCAGCACGATCTCATCGCCCGGAGCGCTGCCGCGCGCGCGCTGCGCCTGCTGCACGGCAGCGCCGAAGCGCCCTTCCATGTAGTCGCTGATCACCGGCAGGCGCACCGGGCGCGCGTCGAGCGATGGCCGGCAGTGCAGCAGCGCGCGCGTGTACAGGTCTTTCGGATCGGCGAACACCGCACGCGCATCGCCAGTTTCGCGCACTTCGCCGTGCCGCATCACGATCACGTCATCGGCAATTTCCGCCACCAGGCCCAGGTCGTGGGTGATGAACAGCACCGACATCCGGTGTTTCTTCTGCAGCCCGGCAATCAGTTCCATGATCTGCTTCTGGATCGTGACATCCAGTGCGGTAGTGGGCTCGTCGGCGATCAGCAGCTTGGGCCTGCAGGCTATCGCCATGGCGATCATCACCCTTTGCTGCTGGCCGCCCGACAACTGGCTCGGATAGGCGTCGATCCTGGCCGGCGGATCGGGGATGCCCACCTCTTCCAGCAACTCCAGCGTGCGGGCGCGGGCGCTGCGCCGGTCCATGCCCATATGCAGGCGCAGCACTTCGCCGACCTGGAAGCCGACCGTGAACACGGGGTTCAGCGAGGACATCGGTTCCTGGAAAATTATCGCAATATCCCTGCCGCACATGGCGCGGCGTTCACGTGCCGGCTGGTGCAGCACTTCGCGGCCCTCGAACAGCACGCTGCTTTGCTGGTCGATGAGGGTCGTTTGCGGCGGCAGCAGGCCCATGACAGCCAGCGAGCTGACCGACTTGCCGCTGCCCGACTCGCCCACCAGGGCGACCGTACGGTCATGCGGGATGTCGAAGGAAATGCCCTTCACCGCCTCGACAGTGTTCTTTTTGTCGGTACGGAAGCGGATACGCAAGTTGCGGACCTGTAGCAGCATGTCATTTCACCTTGGGGTCGAGCGCGTCGCGCAGGGCGTCGGCAAACAGGGAGAAGGCCGTGACCAGCAAGGCCATGGCGCTGGCGGCAGCAGTCAGCTGCCACCATTTGCCGAGAACGAGTTCATTCTGGGCCTCGTTCAGCATGGAGCCCCAGCTCACCACGCCGACCGGCACACCAAAGCCAAGGAAGGACAGGATCACTTCGGCCTTGATGAAGCCCACCACCAGGATCGACAGCTGCACCAGGGCCACGTGGCTGACATTCGGGAAGATGTGGCTGAACATCTTGCGCCAGGCCGAAGCGCCGATGGCGTCGGCAGCCAGCACGTATTCGCGCGCCTTGTGCTTGATGTATTCGGCGCGGATCAGGCGGTATGGGCCGGTCCAGCCGGTCAATCCAAGGATCAGGACTATGGTCAGCACACCTTTCTGCTGCAGCACGGCGGCCACGGTCAGGATCATCAGGATCGAGGGGATCGAGGTAAAGACGTTGTAGAACCAGTTCAAGAAATCGTCCACCACGCCGCCGTAAAAGCCGGAAACGGCGCCGAACAACGTGCCCAGGCCAACTGCCAGCGTGGCCGCAGCCAGGCCGACCACGATCGAGGTTTCGCCGCCCTTGATGGTTTTCCTGATGATGTCGTGGCCCCATTTGTCAGCGCCGAACGGCAGGCTCGGAGCCCGTCCTGCAGCGGGCTCGGCGACCGCTTTGCCCAAGGTGGCGCGCAGCTCACGCAGGTCTTCCGCCAGCGGGTCGAATTCATTGGGGGGTGGCGCTGCGCTGCCGGCGTTGTCGGTCCCGGCGGCGGCATCGTGCGCCACCTGCACCGCAGGCGGCGCAGCAAATGTCGGCGGCGCATAGTTGAGCGCAACCTCCTCTTCCCAGTCGGCTGCTACGATGCCGCTGGCGGAAGCTGCGAGCAGGAGCAGGAAGCCGGCTACGACCGCCAGCGCCGCCATGGCAAGCCGGTCTGCCCGCAGGCGGCGCCAGGCCAGGGTCCACAGTCCGGCCGAGTCATGAATGGCATGCATGCGCTGTCCTTCTTACTTGAGCTGTACGCGCGGATCGACAGCCTGGTACAGCAGATCGGTCAGCAGGTTGAACACCATGGTCGCCACGGCTACGTAGACGGTAATCGCCTTGATCACGGGGAAATCGGAACGCTCCACCGCCAGGATCACTTCGCGCCCGATGCCCGGGATGCCGAAGAAGCGCTCCAGCAGGAAGGCGCCGATCAGCATGGCTGGCAAATTCGCCATCACGTGGGTAATGATCGGGATCGCCGCATTGCGCAGCACATGCAGCCACATCACGCGCCGCTCGGGCAAGCCCTTGGCGCGCGCCGTGCGCACGTAATCCTGCCCGACTTCGTCCAGCACGAAGCTGCGGTACAGGCGCAAGGTCGGCGCCAGCGACACAGCCAGCCCGATCAGGATGGGCAGCGCTGCGAAGCGCAGGTTCTCCGGCAAGCCGGCACCCCAGCCCTGCACCGGGAACCAGCCCGCCTTGTAGGCCAGCCAATACTGGAACACGATGATATAGACCAGGATGGAGATCGACATGCCTACCGTGCAAGCGACCATCACGGCGCGGTCGGCCAGCGAACCGCGCACGAAGGCCACCGCCAGGGCCAGTGCAATGCCCAGCACGGTTTCTAGCAAGGTCAGCGGCACCAGCACGGTCAGCGAAGGCCCCAGGCGGGAAGTGATGATGTCCGATACCGCTTCCCCGGTGGCCCAGCTCTGGCCAAAATCGAAAGTCGCGATCTGCTTCAGGAAAATTCCCAGCTGAACGTACCAGGGCTGGTCCACGCCAAGCTGGCGGCGAATATTGTCGATGCTGGCGGCGTCGGACATCTTGCCGGCCAGGATATAGGCAGGATCGCCACCTACCCAGTTGAACAGCACGAACACCAGTAACACAACACCCAGCAGTGTCGGCGCCATTTGCCAGATGCGACGTATTAAAAATGAAATCATCCTCGGTAATCAATCTATAACTGGTTCACTTGCTATCGTTTCATAAATGAGACGGATCTTCTCAAAATTGTATCGTTGGCCAGTTTTTAATTGACGCAATATTAGTCCAAATGCTCTCATCTTTCCCCGAGGAATCACATAGATGGTTCCTTCCAATGGGAGCGCCGAAGCAGTAGTCAAAAGCTGTAGCTCGTCTTTTTATTCCAAATTTTTGGAGATAGCAAACATGATGGAAAAAATCATGGCTCGTTCCGTACGGCTGGTTTGCGCCGGCGGTATGCTGGCCACCATAGCCGCCCCTGTCTTTGCGCAGGAAGCCCCGGCGCCAATGCAGCGCGTGGAAGTGACCGGCTCGAGCATCAAGCGTGCGACCCAGGAAACTGCATCGCCCATCCAGGTCATCAGCAAGGAAGACTTGATGAAGTCCGGCAAGGCAACCGTGGCCGAATACCTGCAGACCCTGACCGTTGACGGCGCCGGTTCGCTGCCGACTGGTTTCGGCAACGGCTTCGCTGCTGGCTCCACCGCGATTTCCCTGCGCGGCCTCGGTGCGACGTCGACCCTGGTACTGTTGAACGGCCGCCGCATGGCCCCATTCGCACGTGCCGACGACGGCCAGAAGAGCTTTACCGACCTGTCCACGGTGCCGATGCAGATCGTCGAGCGCATTGAAATCCTGAAAGACGGCGCTTCCTCCACCTACGGCGCAGACGCAATCGCCGGCGTGGTCAACATCATCCTGCGCAAGGACTTCGAGGGCCTGCAAGTCAAGGGTGATACCGGCTGGTCGCGCTACGACGACGGCAAGCAGAACAAGGCTTCCATCACCTACGGGCTGGGCAACCTGGACGAAGACAAGTACAACTGGGTGGTCAATGCCGAGTTCACGGATTCGGACCGTATCAAGAACAGCGACCGCAAGGACCGCGGCCACATCGGCAAGGGCGACCTGCGTCCGTACGGCTTCCCGGTCGGCACCCAGTTCGCCGGCGGCTACATCGCCGGCAACAACAACGCTTCGGCTGGTCCAGCCGGCGCGATCCGCAATCCGGCCACCCTGGATTACGTCGGCCTGCCTGGCTGCTCCACCCTGAGCGCCACCAAGGACCAGACCGGCGCCAACGGCGGCTGCCTGTGGCATCAGGATCAGTTCCGCGACATGCAGCCGGAGATCGAATCGGTCAACCTGTACACGCGCGGCACCTGGCAGGTCAATGGCGACACCCAGGTGTACGCTGAAGCCGGCTACTCGAAGCGCGATACCGCCTTCACCATGACGCCGCCATCGATCACGCCAACGGTGGCTTTCCCGCCGAATGCCGCCAACCCGCTGGGTTTCGTCAACTACGGCGCGCTGGCATTGATGGGCGCAAACCACCCGCAGAACCCATATGGCGTGGCGACCCGCGTGCGCTACACCGCGTTTGATATCGGCCCAAGCACCCGCTCGGCCAACAACGAGTTCAATCGCTTCGTGGTGGGAATCAAAGGCGCGGTCGCCGGCTGGGACTACGACGCTGGCCTGACCCACTCCAAGTCCAAGCTGCACCTGGACTACAGCAATATGCTGAACCTGAACGTGCTGCGCACGGCAATGCGCGATCCGACCCAGTACGGCTGGTACTACATCGGCACCGAAGCGTCCAAGAACTCGGCTGCCCTGTACTCTGCCCTGGTCACCAACGCGACCTCGGATTCGACCACCAAGCTGGACGTGATCGACTTCCACGCTTCGCGTGAACTGTTCGCCCTGCCAGGCGGCAACCTGGGCCTGGCAGTCGGCGCCGAACACCGCCGTGAAAAGCTGGAAAACCCGTCGCTGTCCGGCTCGATCGACGGTTCGATCAACTCTTCCTACGTTGCAGCCTTCGGCGACAACAAGGTATCGGCAGTCTTCCTCGAACTGGCCGCCCCGGTGCTGAAAGGCCTGGAACTGAGCGCTGCCGTACGTTACGACAAGTACGACAGTTTCAATTCCACTACGCCTAAAGCCGGCTTCAAATGGACCCCGGTCAAGTCCTTCGCCCTGCGCGGTACTTACACCGAAGGCTTCCGTGCTCCTGGCCCAGCGGAAGGTTCCCCGCTGTCGCAATCGACCGGCACTTCCACCGTTACCGATCCAATCCGCTGCCCGAACGGCAAAACGCCGGCACCTGGCGGTGCTACCTCGACCGACTGCGGCATTCCGGTTGCAGCTGTGAAGGTTGGCTCCTCTGCCCTGAAACCTGAAACCTCCAAGGGCTCGACCCTGGGCATCGTGTGGGACCCGTTCGACGGCACCAGCCTGGCGCTCGATGCGTGGAAGATCAAGCGTAGCAACGAGATCAACCCGCTGCCATACAACGAAGCAGCTGCCCTGCCAACCGCCATCCGCAACGACAACAACCTGGTCGTCAACGGCGTCGTGATCCCGAATTCGGGCACCCTGGTGCTGACACAGGCGCCGTACCGCAACTCCAGCTTCACCGAAGTCAGCGGCGTGGACCTGGATGTCAAGCAGCGCATCCGCCTGGGCGAGTACGGCCGCGCAACTGTGGGCTTCGTATGGACCCATACCGCGACCTGGAAGCGTCACGAGTCCGCCACTACCGTGTACCAGTTCAACGGCACCCACGGCAACTGCGACACTTCAAACTGCGCCGGCACGCCTAAGAACAAGATGAACCTGAACGCATCTTGGGACTTCCGTGACTGGAACGTTGCCGGTATCGTCAACTACCGCGATAGCATGGAGAACGTCAAGTTCGCCGGTGATCCTTGCGCCTCCACCCTGGCCAACGGCCAGCCGGGCACCAACGGCTGCAAGATCGCCTCGTTCACCACCCTGGACCTGTCGGCGCGCTACAACGTGAACCAGCAGTTCACGGTGTTCGCTTCGATCAACAACGTGACCGACAAGATCGCGCCGCTGGACCCACTGACCTACGGCGGCATGAGCTACAACCCGATGGACGCTTCCGGCGCCATTGGCCGCTACTTCAAGCTCGGCGCGCAGTACAAGTTCTTCTAAGCCACGAGGCTTGAAGCACTCCCAAAACGGCACTTCGGTGCCGTTTTTTTTCACCCCTGCCGCAAGTTGTGTACACAAGGCGCATGTTTCTGAATAGTTACAATAAGAAATATTCAGTAGCAGAGCGATTGCGCCTTTCTGGCAAAAAGGAGCCAAATCCTTCCAACTACAGTAAAGATCTTCATCTCAGGCCAACTTCCCACACGCCTGGAGCCAGCCATTGTTGCGCTTTCGTAACAGTCTGTGGCTTTTTGTATCGAAAAGATTGCAAGACGAGAACACTTGCAAGAAAGTACTAGCAGCCTATTGCTAGGTTTTGCGCAAATGCAAAGAACAGTCCACCTTCTGGGAGATCAAAGAATTATGATGAAAGAGAACAGCCTGTCGTATGCAATCCGCCTGGCCTGCGCCAGCGGCTTGCTGGCAGCCGGAGTCTGTGCACCAGTTTTCGCCCAGCAAACTGACGCTGCCATCCAGCGCGTTGAAATTACCGGTTCGTCGATCAAACGCATTGCCCAAGAGGGTGCGTTGCCGATCCAAACCCTGAGCCGCAAGGACATCGATCAAACCGGCGTGCAGAACGTGGCCGACCTGGTTGCCCTGCTGCCTTCGATGCAGGGCATGATCACCTCGTCCGCTTCCATCAACGGCGGCGGCGGCGGCGTGCAGAGCGCATCGGTGCACTCGATCGGTACCGACTATACCCTGGTGCTGCTGAACGGCAAGCGCATGGCGCCTTATGGCACCGGCAGCGCCGTCAACCTGGCATCGATCCCGCTGGCAGCGGTTGAGCGCGTCGAGATCCTGACCGACGGCGCCTCCACGCTGTACGGCTCGGACGCCATCGCCGGCGTGGTCAACTTCATCCTGAAGAAAAACCAGAACGACCTGAACATCGACGCCACTTACAACCGCCCGCAACATAAAGGCGGCCAGAGCGCCAACGTCTCGATCACCAAAGGCTTCGGCAACTATGATAGCGACGGCTTCAACGTCATGCTGGCGTACAGCCACGACCAGAGCAAGGCACTGAACGCCACCCAGCGCCCGTTCGCCAACTCCGGCGTGGTCAAGTTCAGCAAGGACGGCAAGCAATATGCGACCTGGCAGAACTCGATCAACTCGATCCCGGCCAATGCCGACGTGTTCAACGGTCCCGATGTCGAAGCAACGTTCTCGCCGGACCTGGTCAACAACGGCAAGTGCAGCGGCCCCAACACGTTCGCGCGCAGCGGCGTTTGCCGCTACGACTATGCGGCAACCGTGGAACTGCTGCCTGAGCTGAAGCGTGACAGCCTGTTCACTTCCGGCGCGCTGAAGATCTCCGACAAGACCCGCCTGACCGGCGAGTTCGTCTATTCCAAGTTCACCAGCACCGCACGCTACGCGGCACCGGCGCAGCCGCTGACCACCATGAGCACCGATCCGGAAACCCACGTGAAGACCATCAGCCCGGTCTACATCGTGCCTTACAAGAAGTCGGTTGAGCCGCTGCTGGCTGGCCAGGGCATCGACCCGAACGCCGTGACCGACGCCTACCTGTACTACCGTGCGCGTGACGCGGGCGGCCGTACCGATGACTGGGGCACCAAGGCCCTGCACTTCTCCGTCGGCCTGGACTCCGAGTTCGCTGGCTGGGACGTCGGCGCAGCCTACACCCATTCGCAGAACAAGCAGACCGACAAGGCTGCAGGCGGCTACATGAGCGGCGACAAGTTCGAAGCCCTGGTCCAGTCCGGCGCTTACAACCCTTACGTCTTCGACCCGAATGCCGCTTCCATCCTGGCGCCGGCTGTGCTGCATGAAAACCTGTCGACCACCAAGTCCAAGCTGGACGTGCTGAGCGCCCACGCATCGCGTGAAGTGTTCGCCATGGCAGGCGGCAATGCCGCCCTGGGCCTGGGTGCCGACTACACCATGCAGAAGTATGAAGACTCGCCGAGCAGGATCGTGATGGGCCCTGGCCCAGGCAATCCGGGCTGGACCGACACCGTCATCGGCGGCAGCACTGGCTCCCAGCCGCTGGATGCCAAGCGCAACAACTGGGGTGCATTCGGCGAGCTGCAAATGCCTGTCATCAAAGGCCTGGACGTGACCGCTTCGGCGCGTTATGACAGCTACGACGCGGTCGACAAGCGCAATACCAGCTATGACGTAAACGGCAATCCGTCACTGGCAGGCAAGCAGGGCAAAGACGTCTCGAAGACTACCTTCAAGTTGTCCGCCCGCTGGCAGCCTTCGAAAGAAGTGATGCTGCGTGGCTCCTACGGCACCGGCTTCAAGGCGCCGACCATGAATGACATCTCCGACCCACTGAAAAACGCAGGCTCGTCGAACTTCTTCGCCTGCCCGATCAAGAACGCGGCCGACCCACGCTTCGCTTACTGCCGCGGCGTGCAGGAATACGGCCTGCTGACCGTGGGTAACCCAGGCACCGGCGCCGATGCGCTGAAGCCTGAAACCTCGAAGCAGGCGTCGATCGGCATGCGCCTGGAACCGATGGACTCGCTGTCGCTGGGCGTGGACTTCTGGGACGTGCGCCTGAAGAACCAGATCCAGAACCTGTCGCAGGACATGCTGTTCGGCACCGAAGCACTGGCCAACAAGTACGCCACCATCTACTTCGATCCGATCCAGAAATCGAAAGTCCTGGTGATGACCCAGTCGCCGCTGAACCTGGCCAGCTCGCGTTATCGCGGCATCGATCTCGATGCCACCTTCCGCGCCGCCACCCCGATCGGCAAGTTGACCACGAACTGGTCCGCCACCTATATGCTGAAGGCCGAAAAGACCGTGCCTGACGCAGACAAGCCTGGCGAAAACAAGACTGAAAGCAGCATCGCACGCTTCGACTCCTACGACGACGTGACCTTCCGCTGGATTTCGCGCCTGGTGTTCTCGCTGAAGTCGAGCGAGCAGTGGGCCAACTCGCTGACCGTGAACTACAAGTCCGGCTACGCCGACAAGAATTACACGGCCGACGATGGCCGCGTGCGCTCGGTCAACGACGACGGCACACTGGGCGGCTACGTCGACATGGAGGGCCGCAAGGTCAAGGCCTACACCACCCTCGACTGGCAGTCGAAGTACGTCTTCAACCAGAACCTGTCGATCACCGGTGGTATCCGCAACCTGCTGGACAAGGATCCGCCGCTGTCGATCCGCGACACCGGCGGCGGCAACCAGGTTGGCTACGACGGTCGCTACACCGACCCGCTGGGCCGTACCTTCTACCTGACTGCCAGCTACAAGTTCAAGTAACCCACCTTTAGCACGACTCCCGCTCCCCGCCCGCGCAAGTTGGCGGGGATTTTTTTATTGTCGCCTAATGTTTCATTTGTTTCACTTATCAAACATCCATTGCCAAACTAAGCCGCCGATGATCTGATAACACTCCCATTAATTTATTACTGAGATGTTTATCAATGATCATCGAGAAAGCCCTGTCGCGCACCCTGCGCGTGATGTTCGCCGGTAGCCTGGCCATCGGCAGCGCCGCCGCCATTGCCCAGGAAGCAAGCCCCGAAGCGCCGATGCAGCGCGTTGAAATCACCGGTTCCAGCATCAAGCGTATTGCTGCCGAATCCTCGCTGCCGGTGCAATCGTTCAGCCAGAAAGACATCAAGAAGTCCGGCGTGTCCACCGTAACCGACTTCATCCAGCAACTGCCAGCCATGCAGGGCTTCTCCGTGGCGGCCGACTCGGTCGGCGGCGGCGGCGGCGGCGTGACCACCGCCTCCATCCACGACATCGGCGCCGCCTACACCCTGGTGCTGCTGAACGGCCGCCGCGTCGCCCCGGCCAACTCCGGCACCACCATCGACCTGAACTCCATCCCGCTGTCGGCCATCGAGCGCGTGGAAGTGCTGACCGACGGCGCCTCCGCCCTGTACGGCGCCGACGCCATCGCTGGCGTGGTCAATTTCATCCTGAAAAAGGGTGCCACCGACTGGGAAATCAACGCCAAGTACTCGCGCCCTGAGCAGAGCGGTGGCGCCAGCAATGCCATCTCGCTGAGCAAGGGCTTTGGCGACATCGATGAAGACGGCTACAGCGTGTTCTTCTCGGTCAGCCACGATGAGCAAAAGCAGCTCAAGGCGTCCCAGCGCGACTTCGCGCGGACCGGCATCATCAACTTCACCGACCCGTCCAACGGCAAGCAGCTGCAGTTCATCAACGGCTCTTCCCGTTCGCTGCCAGCCAACGCCGGCGTGACGTACAACTCCAGCGAGATCGACCCAGGCACAGGCCAGCCGGTGGAAAAGACCGTCAACCTGAACCCGTATGCGCTGGCCCACGGCGGCAAGTGCGCCGCGGTCAATGCCGACTTCTACGGCGACGGCAACTGTTACTTCGACAGCGCCTCGACCATCGAGATCAACCCGAAATCGCAGCGCGACGCCCTGTTCTCGTCCGGTAGCGTCAAGCTCGGCAATTCCGGCTTCAAGGGCTTCTACGACCTGGCTTACACCGAAGCGAAAGTCGTCGCCTCGATCGCGCCTTACCCGGCCGACTTCTCGGTCGCCAAGGGTTCGGCTTTGTACAACAAGTACATCCAGCCACACCTGAGCGCCGAACAGGACGCCGGGGCCACCTCGGTCGTGGCCAAGTACCGCCTGTACGAAATGGGCAACCGCACCTATGACTACGGCACCAAGGCGACCCACCTGGTGGCTGGCGTGGACGGCGCGATTGCAGGCTGGGATGTCAACTCGGCCCTGACCTACTCCAAGAACAAGCAGACCCAGAAGTACGTCGGCGGCTTCCCGCTGGCGGACAAGTTCCAGGCTGCGATCGACGCCGGCAGCATCGACCCGTTCGCATACGGCCTGGGCGAAATGCCGCAAGCCATGCGCGACACCCTGCTGTCGACCGGATTCAACGGCACCTACAACACCCAGACCGTGGAAATGAAGGGCTGGGATGCCCGTGCCTCGCGCGAAGCGTTCACCCTGCCAGGCGGCGCGGCCCAGGTCGGCGTCGGCGTCGACTACCGCAACACCTCGTTCAAGGTCAACCAGGCCGACGTGGCCAAGAACGCCCAGATCCTGTTCGACAACCCGCAGGTGGACAGCGCCTACGAGCGCGACAACTTTGGCGCCTACACCGAGCTGGTCATGCCCGTCAGCAAAGCGCTGGAACTGACCGGTTCCGCCCGCTACGACCAGATCGGCGCCATCGACAACAACCTGACCGGCCAAAAAGTCGGCAACAAGGAAAACGCTGCCACCTGGAAGCTGAGCGCCAAGTACACCGCGGCCAGGAACCTCTTGTTCCGCGCCGCAGCCGGCACCGGCTTCCGCGCTGCCTCGATGCAGGAAATCGCCGGCCCGCTGGAAGACTGGGGCGTCACTGGCGGCAACTACCAGTGCCCGCTGACTGGCACCAGCCACCCGCTGGCCTCCTACTGCAACGGCGTGGTACGCCAGCAGTTCGAAGCCTTCCAGGGCGGCAACCCCGACCTGAAGCCGGAGAAATCCAAGCAGTGGAGCATCGGCACCGTGTTCGAGCCGACCAACTCGCTGTCGATGTCGCTTGACCTGTGGAACGTGGAAATCCGCGACCAGGTGACCGCCGTCTCCGAAGGCCTGATCTTCGACAACCCGGCCAAGTATGCCGAGCTGTTCACCACCAAGCACATCGGCTCGACCGGCAAGGACGTGCTGGCCATCAAGCTGCTGCCGATCAATATCGGCAAGGTGGAAAACCGCGGCGTCGACTATGACTTCACCCACAAGACCAAGCTGTTCGACGGCAAGCTGACCAGCCGCCTGGCCGGCACCTGGCTGATCCGTTCGCGCTACACCACGCCAGGCACCGACGACCAGTGGGAATCGAGCCTGAACCGCTACGGTTCGAACGACAAGGTCAGCTTCCGCCACGTGGTGCGCGCGTCGACCAGTTTCGAGCAGGCGCAATGGACCCATACCCTGAGCGCCAGCTACCGCAACGGTTACACCGACAAGGAACAATCCGTCGATGACTGCGCCGTGATCGTGGCTGGCCAACCGGGCGAATGCTATGGCATCACCCTGCAGGTGCCGAGCTACACCACCTTCGACCTGCAGACGGCTTACCGCCCGGTGAAGAACCTGGAAATCACCGGCGGCATCATCAACCTGTTCGACCGCGACCCGCCGTTCACCCTGCGCAACACCGGCTCGCACCAGGTGGGTTACAACCCATCCTATTCGTCGGCACTGGGTCGCCAGTTTTATGTGAGCGCCTCCTACAAGTTCTAAGCTGCAACGCTAAGACCAGCCCCGCCTGCCCGGGCGGGGCTTTTTATCGTTTCTGTAATTTTTGTGGCAAATCGGGCACACTTCCTTCCGTTTCAAAAGCTGCATTTCGGCAAATTCGAGCTCAATGTCAATTGCTCAAATTGTCGCCATCCCATCACTAAATCTCCTAACTCAGGCCAATTTACGTCTTTTCCATCGTTCCAAGCCAGCGCCAAAGCTGAAGTTGTCTCGATAACTTGCGACTTGGTTCTCATTGACACAGTTCGTCAATGAATGATTTGATAAGCGCGGACGTAAAGCAGAGACCACAAGTTGCACTGTTTGTCGTCAAACAAAAATTAAGGGCTGGCAACGGCCTTAAACAGTTTGTAATTCTTGGGAGTATCAAAGATATGTTGAAGGAAACCATTCTGTCCCGCTCGGTCCGCGTGATCTGCGCGGGGGGCCTGGCGCTTGGCATGCACGCCGCATTCGCACAAGAAGCAGCTGAACAGCCAATGCAACGCGTGGAAATCACCGGTTCCTCGATCAAGCGCATCGCTGCTGAGGCATCGCTGCCGGTTCAGACATTCAGCCAGAAGGATATCCAGCGCACCGGCGTCACCTCGGTCACCGACTTCATCCAGCAACTGCCTGTGATGCAGGGCTTCACCGCGTCGTCCGACTCGGTCGGCGGCGGCGGCGGCGGCCTGACCACCGCATCCATCCACGGTGTTGGCGAATCCTACACCCTGGTCCTGGTTAACGGCCGTCGTATCGCACCTGCGACCTCCGGCACCACCATCGACATCAGCACCATCCCGCTGGCAGCCGTTGAGCGTATCGAAGTGCTGACCGACGGTGCTTCCGCACTGTACGGCGCAGACGCGATCGCCGGCGTGGTTAACTTCATCATGAAGAAGGGCGCAGCTCCCTTGACCATCGACGCTAAATACAGCAAGCCACAGCACCCAGGCGGCACCGACCGCACCGTGTCCATTTCCAAAGGCTTCGGCGACTATGAGAATGATGGCTACAGCCTGTTCATGTCCTACAGCCACCAGGACGCCGACCGCCTGAAGGCTTCGCAGCGCGACTTCGCCAAGACCGGCATCATCAATTTCAACGATCCCAAGACCGGCAAGCCACTGCAGTTCTTCAACGGTTCTTCGCGGTCGATCCCTCCGAACGTGACCGTTGGCTACCTGGACAGCGCCGGCGAGAAGAGCTCGGTCTCGGTCAACCCTTACCTGAAGCTCAACGGCAAGTGCCCAGCCGCTCACGTTGATCTGGGCGACGGCCAGTGCTACTTCGACTACACCACCTCGGTGGAAATCTCTCCTGAAATCAAGCGCGATGGCTTCTGGGCCTCTGGCAGCCTGAAACTGGGCAACACCGGCTGGAAAGCCTTCTCCGATATCTCTTACAACAAGTCGGATATCTACGCCACCATCGCTCCATACCCAGCTGAATTCTCGCTGGCGAAGTCGAGCCCGCTATTCACCAAATACGTGCAGCCTTACCTGACCGCTGAGCAGCTCAACGGCATGACCTCGGCAACCGTCAAGTACCGTCTGCAAGACCTGGGTGGCCGCGCTTACGACTACCAGAGCAAGGCAAGCAACATCGTCGCTGGCGTGGAAGGTTCGGCAGCAGGCTGGGATATCAATTCCGCTGTGGTCTACTCTCGCAACAAGCAACCACAGAACTACCTCGGCGGCTTCCCGCTGGCCGACAAGTTCGATGCAGCTGTTGCGGCCGGCAAACTGGACCCGTTCCCATACGCACTCGGCGAAATGCCTCAGGACATGCAGGACGTGCTGCGCTCCACCCAATACGTTGGCAACTACAACACTACCGACGTTAAAGTGTACGGCTGGGACTTGCACGGTTCCCGCGAAGCCTTCTCCCTGCCGGCCGGCCCTGCCATGCTGGGTATGGGCGTAGACATTCGCAAGACCAAGTTCTCTCAGCTGGCTAACCAGGCTGTGGCAAATGCCGAAATCCTGTTCGACGACGTGCAGCCGGAATTCGCCTTCTCGCGCAAGAGCGGCGGCGTGTTCGGCGAACTGGAGACCCCAATCACCAAGGATTGGTCGGTTACCACTTCGGCGCGCTATGACCGCGTGACCAAGCTGAGCGACGACCTGCATGGCGGCAACCTGGGCAAAGATCAGTCCGCAGGCACCTTCAAGGTCAGCACCCGCTGGCAGCCAACCAAGACCATGGTATTCCGTGGCGCTTACGGCACCGGTTTCAAGGTCGCTTCCATGACCCAGATCGGCCAGCCACTGGCTGACTTCGGCGTGACCGGCGGTACCTACAACTGCCCTCTGAGCGCAGCCAATGGCCTGCAGAACCACCCACTGGCCCAATACTGCGACACCCGCGGCCAGCTGGAAGTGTTCCAGGGCGGCAACACCGAACTGAAGCCGGAAAAATCGCGCCAGTGGACCCTGGGTGCAGTATTCGAGCCAACTTCGAACTTCAGCGCCAAGATCGACCTGTGGTCGGTTGAAATCCGTGATGCGGTTGCCAGCGTCAGCGAAGACCTGATCGCCACCAACCCGAACAAGTACATCGAACTGTACACGGTGAAGCATAAGGCCTCCACCGGCCTGGACAAACTGGCTATCAAACTGCTGCCAATCAACATCGGCCGTCAGGAAAACAAGGGCGTGGACTACGACTTCCAGTTCCGCGAGAAAGTCTGGGAAGGCAAGCTGACCGCTCGCCTGGCCGGTACTTACCTGTACCACTCGAAGTACACCACTCCAGGTACCGACGACGAATGGCAGTCGAGCCTGAACGTGTACGGCGTCGATAACGCTGTGCAGTTCCGCAACGTGATCGCCACCAGCCTGACCTACGACATTGGTCGCTTCACCCACAACCTGACCGGCAACTTCCGCAATGGTTACAAGGACAAGCACCACGACGTGGACAACTGCGCGGTCAACACCAACGACGCAGCGGCGGAGTGCGTGGACGTGCAACTGGACGTGCCAAGCTACACCACCTTCGACTGGCAGACCACCTTCCGCGCCATCAAGGGCCTGGACCTGACCTTCGGCGTGAAGAACCTGACCGACCGCAACCCACCGCTGTCGCTGCGTAACACTGGTTCTCACCAGCTGGGCTACGACCCACGCTACGCCAGCGCGATCGGCCGTACCTACTACGTTGGCGCAACGTACAAGTACTGATCGCTGAAGTAGCCTGAGTGCAAAAAACCCCACCTGCGCAATGCGCAGGTGGGGTTTTTTTATTGCTTTTTCAGCCTGCAGCCTTCGCAGATCGAACCCGCCCCTTGGGGCAGGCTCAAACCGCAGGTTTATTCGCCTTGCAGGCGGCGCTGGCGCACTGCGGCAGCCAGGTTTTCCAGCACCAGTACGCTGGCATCCCAGTCGATGCAGCCATCGGTGATCGACTGGCCGTAGGTCAATTCCTTGCCTGGCACCAGGTCCTGGCGTCCAGCCACCAGGTGCGATTCCACCATGACGCCAACGATGCGCGTATCGCCGCCCGCCACCTGCTGCGCGATGTCGGCGCAGACCGGTACCTGGTTTTCCGGCTTCTTCGAGGAATTGGCGTGCGAAGCATCGATCATCAGGCGCGCTGCCAGGCCGTAGCCGGAAATGGCCTTGCACGCTTCTTCCACGCTGGCCGCATCATAGTTCGGGGTCTTGCCTCCGCGCAGGATGATGTGGCAATCCTCATTGCCGTTGGTCGACACGATCGCCGAATGGCCGCCCTTGGTCACGGACAGGAAGTGGTGCGGCTGCGAAGCGGCCTTGATCGCTTCCACGGCGATCTTGGTGTTGCCGTCCGTGCCGTTCTTGAAGCCCACCGGGCAGGACAGGCCGGAAGCCAGTTCGCGGTGCACCTGGGATTCGGTGGTGCGGGCACCGATCGCGCCCCAGGAGATCAGGTCGGCGATGTACTGCGGGCTGATCACGTCCAGGAATTCGGTGCCGGCCGGCAGACCCATCTCATTGATGTCGCGCAGCAGTTCGCGCGCCATGCGCAGGCCATCGTTGATGCGGAAGCTGTTGTCCATGTAGGGGTCGTTGATCATGCCCTTCCAACCCACCGTGGTACGCGGCTTTTCGAAGTACACGCGCATCACGATTTCCAGGTCGCCCTTGAGGCGTTCGCGTACCGGCGCCAGGCGCCGCGCATACTCCAGCGCGGCTTTCGGGTCGTGGATCGAGCATGGGCCGATCACCACCATCAGGCGGTCGTCCTGTCCATGCAGGATGCGATGCAGCGCGACGCGCGCTTGGGAGGCCGTGTTGGATGCCGCTTCCGTGCAGGGAAATTCGCGAATCAGGTGCGACGGTGGCGTCAGCTCCTTCATTTCACGAATACGCAGGTCGTCGGTACGTTGCATGATGGTTTCTCCTGAGACTTAAATAAAATCGGTAAAAAAAAACCGCCATTACTGGCGGTTTGTCTTGTATCTGCTGGGATCTCGTTTTGCTGCTACGTGAACCGGCCGCTACTCCACCGCCTTTGGGTTGGAATTGCTAAAGTAAAAAAAGCCGGTAAAAAAGTGCAGGTGCATGGGTAGAGTTCCGCGGATTTCGATCCACTATAACAACAGTTAGCGCCCATTGCAAGCGAGGCTTGAGTTCGCTTGCAAGCAGGAAGTAGACGCGCAGGCGCAACACAAAAGAGTTTCCGAATAGTAGTTTTTGGCGATTGTTATCAGATATCAAATAGAATTTGTTCAACCTTTGCAAGTGCCTAACTCAAGCACTTCCGTCGGTCTTGGCACACCTTCTATTTGAGGAGAAGTACGTTGGCTACAATCAAGGCTAAATCCATGATCTATTCCCTGTTGTCAGCATTCGGCGCACTGGCGGTGTTGCCGGCCATGGCGCAGCAACAGGCTCCTGAAGAAAAAATGATCCGCGTCGAAGTGACCGGTTCGTCCATCAAGCGGCTGGTGTCGGAAACCTCCCAGCCGCTTTCCGTGTTCAAGGCCGAGGAATTCACCAAGCAAGGCCTGACCACCGCCCAGGAAGTCCTGGACCGCATCCCGTCCAACCAGACCAGTATGGGTGCCGGCAACGTGGTGGGCGGCAACGCCAGCGGCCTGCCGACCGGCGGCCAGGCCGTGGCCGACCTGCGCGGCCTCGGCGGCGACAAGACCCTGGTGCTGCTGAATGGCCGCCGCATCGCCAACCACCCCTATGACGGTGCCAGCGTCGACCTGAACGTGATCCCGGTGGCGGCACTGGAGCGGGTCGAAGTACTGCGCGACGGTGCTTCGGCCATCTACGGTACCGATGCCATCGGCGGCGTCATCAACTTCATCACCAAGCGTTCCGTGACCGGCACCACCGTCACGGCCGAGACCATGCTGCCGCGCGAATCGGGCGGCAAGGAACGCCGCGCCAATATCGTCAGCGGCATCGGCAACCTCGACCAGGATGGCTGGAACCTGATGGGCGTGCTGGACTGGCAGAAGCAGGATGTACTGACCTCGCAACAGCGCGACTTCTCGAAGACTGCCGTGATCCCCGAACGCGGCATGACTGTATCGGACGGCACCTCCGGCACTACCTTCCCCGGCAACTACTTCGATCCGGTCACCGAAGCCACCGGCAACCCCGGCTTTGCCGGCGGCTGCAACCCGCCGCTCTCGCTGCCGCGCGCCTCGGATGGCACCTGCCGCCAGGACTATACGCGCCAGATCGACGACCTGCCTGAGCAGGACCGCCTGGTCTTCTTCGGCAAGGCAGCATTCAAGCTGAACGCCGATACCACGGCCAGCCTGGAATACCTGCACTCGCGTAACAAGGTCGTGTCGCGCACCGCGCCGCCGCCGCAGACCGGCCTGTCGCTGCCCATCACCAGCCCTTACTATCCAGGTAATTCGGGCGGCGTGCCGGCCCAGCCTAACCTGTCGGGCGAGCCGCTGTCGGTCAACTGGCGTCCAACGGAAGCCGGCCAGCGCCGCATCAACTCCAAGGGTGAAGGCGACCGCCTGGTGGCCGCGCTGGAAGGCATCGCCGCAGGCTGGGACTACAAGGCCGGCCTGAACCACTCGGTCAGCAAGTCTGAAGAAAACTTTACCGGCGGCTATGTGCAGGACGCCGGCTTCGCTGCCGGCGTGCAGAACGGCATCCTGAATCCCTTCGGCCTGCAAAATGAAGCCGGCCGTGCCTACCTGGCCAGCGTGGCCCTGCGCGGCAAGGTGCAGGACGCCAAGAACAAGTCCACTACCTTTGACATCAAAGGTTCGCGCGACGTGATGCAACTGGCCGGCGGCGCCATGGCGGTCGCGCTCGGCGCCGAATACCGCAAGGAAGACGCCGACTTCAACGTGAACCGCGATATCGCGGGCCAGGCGTCCAGCTCCGGCCTGTCCGGTTCGCAGTCCAAGACCGGTTCGCGCAATGTGAAAGCGGTGTACGGCGAATTGAGCGTGCCGCTGATCAAGGACCTCGACATCCAGGCCGCGGTGCGCTACGACCATTACAGCGATGCGGGCAGCACCACCAATCCGAAACTGGGCGTGCGCTACCAGCCGATGCAGCAACTGCTGCTGCGCGCATCGGCCAGCACCGGCTTCCGCGCCCCGACCCTGTTCGAGAAGAACGCGCCGCAGTCGAAGAACGACACCAGCAACTCCTACGACGACCCGATCCTGTGCCCGGGCGGCGTGCCGCAGCCTGGAGCCAACCCGCTGCGCGATTGCGACCTGCAGCAGTTCAAGCTGCAAGGCGGCAATGCTGCGCTGACGCCGGAAAAATCCAAGACCTTCTCCTTCGGCGCCGTGTTCGAGCCGGTGCGCAATACGACCATTGCGCTGGACTACTGGAACATCCGCCTGAAGGACAAGATCGGCGCCCTGCCGGAGCAAGCGATCTACGGCAACTATGCGAAGTACAAGGATCGCTTCCTGCGCAACCCGGACGGCTCGCCGTTCGCCATCCTCGACCTGAACGAAAACCTGGGCCGGGTCAAGACCGACGGTATCGACCTGAGTGCAACTGTCAGCTCCGGCCGCACCGCATACGGCAACTTCAGCTTCACCCTGGACGGTACCTGGGTCCACAGCTACAAGTACCAGAACGAGCGCGACGGCGCGTTCATCCAGAACGTCGGTACTTACGGCGACAACGGCCCGATCATGCGCTGGCGCCACAACGCCTCGCTGACCTGGCGCGAAGGCCCATGGAGCGCGACGCTGTCGCAGAACTTCAAGTCCGGTTATGTAGACCAGAACTTCGTGGCGCCGGAATTCTTCAACAAGGTCGACTCCTACCAGCTGTGGAACCTGTCGGCGACCTACACCGGCTGGAAGGGCCTGACCCTGACTGGCGGCGTGAAGAACCTGCTGGACAAGGACCCGCCGTTCACCAACCAGGGCACCGTGTTCCAGAAGGGGTATGACCCGCGCTACTCCGACCCGATCGGCCGCGCCATCTACCTGCGCGCCAGCTACAGCTTCTGACTCGTGCGTAATAATACGTAAGCTAAAGAGAAATACGGTATCTAAAACTAAACCCCAATTGTTGGCATCCAACAATTGGGGTTCTTTAATTGGTCGGCTTGTTTAGCTTTCTGCCGGTAATTCTGTTGTTTTTACGCGAACCGCTTGTTACACAATCGCCGCGCGGGAAGAAAGCCGAAAGATTAAGTGAAACCACCGAAAAAGTCGTATACACAGGTGAATTCCCTCGATTTCGCTACATTTTCGCGACATTTGGCCTGTTTTGCGCAAATACTACTTTTCATTTGCAAGTTATTTTCGGCAAAGATTTTTTGTAACGCCCTATTCCCTTGCCAATTGAAAAATATTATAAAAGATAGATCTCTTGCAAAAGAGTTATCCCCACCTTTTGGAGAATGTTCAATGCAACAAAAGAAACTGGTTGTGAATCTGCGCCGCTGCCTGCCTTACCTGGCTGCGCCGCTGCTGCTGTCTTCTGTGGCCGCCCAAGCCCAGCAGGCCACCGCGCCAATCCAGCGCGT
Source organism: Pseudoduganella sp. R-43 (assembly GCF_049913255.1). NCBI lineage: Bacteria > Pseudomonadati > Pseudomonadota > Betaproteobacteria > Burkholderiales > Oxalobacteraceae > Pseudoduganella > Pseudoduganella sp. R-43. The sequence continues at coordinate 1,821,449 of NZ_CP183988.1, read as the reverse complement.
TGAAATCACCGGCTCGCACATCCGCCGTGCCGAAGCCGAGTCCTCGAACCCGATCCAGGTACTGTCGCGTGCGGACATTGAAAAGTCCGGCAAGACCACCGTCGCCGAACTGCTGCAAACGCTGGCAGTCGACAACCAGGGTTCGGTCCCGACTTCCTTCGGTAACGGCTTCGCTTCCGGCGCATCGGGCATCTCTCTGCGCGGCCTGGGGGCAGCTTCCACCCTGGTACTGCTGAACGGTCGCCGCATGGCACCGTACGGCCTGGCTGACGACGGCCAGAAAGTGTTCTCCGACCTGAACGTGATCCCGGCCGAGGCGGTCGAGCGCGTTGAAGTGCTGAAAGGCGGCGCCTCCGCCCTGTACGGTTCGGACGCGATTGCCGGCGTGGTCAACATCATCCTGCGCAAGGAAATCAAGGGCACCACCGTGCGCGCCAGCCAAGGCCTGTCGCAAGAACGCGATGGCGGCGATACCCGCCTGGCACTGACCACCGGCTTCGGCGACCTGGACAGCGATCGCTACAACGTGCTGTTCAACGCTGAGTTCGGTCTCAAGCGCGAAGTATGGAACCGCGACCGCAGCGACCGCGGTGCCATCGGCAAGAGCGACCTGCGCGACTTCGGTTTCAGCGCCCAGGAATCGCTGGGCGGCACCGGCGCCATCGTCGACAACAACCTGGCCGGCAGTTCCATTGTCGGTAACGTTCGCAATCCAACGACTCTGGACTACTACAGCCGCAGCAACCTGGCTGGCGTGGGCTTCACCCGCACCTTCCCAGGCGCCGACTGCAGCAAGCTGACCAGCCATCCGCAAGGTGACCCATTGGGCGGCTGCCTGACCGACGCTGCGCAGGAATACGGCCAGATTCAGCCACGCCAGAAGACTGCCAACCTGTTCACCCGTGCCACCGTCAACCTGAGCCAGGATTGGCAAGCCTACTTCGAAGGCAATGCCTACCGCAGCGAATCGATCGCCAGCGGCACGCCATCCGGCATTTCCGGCAGCGTTGGCTATCCTGGAGGTCCGGTCAGCAACGCGGCCGTGGCTCTGGGTGCAACCCACCCTGACAACCCTTACTTCGGCACCGCCGCCCGCCTGCGCTATCTTGCTGCGGACGTCGGCCCACGTGTCAGCAACGTCGACTCCAACTTCTATCGCGCCCTGATCGGCGTGAAGGGTACTGCTGCCGGCTGGGATATCGACACCGCCTACCTGTACTCGGCAACCAAGGTCAGCAACGAGCGTAGCGGCTACCTGCAGCGCGATGTTACCTTCGCCCTGCTGAACCCGACCGCAGCCAACGTCGCCGCGGCCATGGGCAACGCGCGCTACGCAGCCCTGCCTGCCGGCAGCTTCTGGCGCATCGGCGAGAACGCCGGCCTGAACTCGCGCGAACTGTACGCCGCCCTGTCGCCGAACATTTCCAACGATGCAGCAACCAGCATCTCGCAAATCGACTTCAAGGCTTCGCGTGAAATCGCCAAGTGGGAAGCTGGTTCGGTTGGCCTGGCATTCGGCGCAGAATACCGCCGCGCCGAAACCCGCCTGGCTCCGACCGAGGGTACCGACAAAGGCAACATCATCGGCCTCGGCTACTCGGCCTATGACGGCAAGCGCAACGAAAGCGCGGTATACGCTGAAATGGCGATCCCGCTGCATAAGACCCTGGAAGCGCAAACCGCAATTCGTTGGGACCATTTCTCCGACGTCGGCAATTCCTACACGCCGAAGCTGGGCCTGAAATGGAATCCGACCGGCAACTTCGCGCTGCGTGCGAATGCGGAGCGTGGTTTCCGCGCGCCAAGCGCAGCAGAAAACGGTAAAGGCGGCCTGGCGGCGTTCTCCACCGCAACCGACCCGGTACGTTGCGCCCTGGGCGTAGCATCGGCCTGTAACCCTGCTTCGGTCGCGATCATTACCAGCCCGAACCCGGCCCTGTCGCCGGAACGCTCGAAGAGCTACTCGGTGGGCATCTTGTGGGATCCGATGCCACGTACCAGCTTCGCACTCGACCTCTGGCAGATCAAGCGTACCAACGAGATCAACCAGGAGCAGACCGATGCCGCAATCGCTGCTGGCCACGTCGCACGTGACCCGTCGACCGCCACCAACATTCCTGGCGACCCAGGTGCTATCACCGCCGTGCTGGCCAATTACGTGAACTCGGCTTCGACCATCGTACGCGGTGTCGACCTGGATGCACGCAAGAGCTTCGCGCTGGGCGACGGCAATGGCACCCTGACTATCGACGCCAAGTGGACCCACTTGATCAAGATGGAGCGCGAAGAGAAGGATGGCAGCAAGCGTGACTTCGCTGGTACCCACGGTAACTGCGACGCCACCAACTGCATGGGTACGCCAGACAACCGCGTGAACCTGGGCGTTACCTGGGAACGTGATGCGCTGCGCATGTCGCTGAACATGACCTACCGCGACAAGCTGGACAACATCAACTTCAAGGATGACCCGGATGGTTGCGCGTCCCACTTCGCTAACGGTGAGCCAGCTCCAGCAGGTTGCAAGATCTCGTCCTTCACCACGTTCGACCTGGTGGGCCGTTATCGCCTGAGCGATAAAGCTGAACTGTTCGGCTCGATCAACAACCTGTTCGACAAGAAGGCTCCGCTGGATCCACTGACCTATGGCGCCCAAAGCTACAACCCGCTGGACTACAGCGGCGCTCTGGGCCGTTACTTCAACATTGGCATGCGCTACAAGTTCTAAGCAGGCGGGGCACATCGCCCCTGACAGCCGCGCCCTTCGGGGCGCGGTTTTTTTTTGATCACTCGCCTTTGATCAGGCTCGCTACCTTGGTGGTGATGATGTCCACCGCCGGCCCGTTGGCGCCGTGCGGCAGGATCACGTGCGCGTGGCGCTTGGTCGGCTCGATGAACTGCTTGTACATCGGCCGCACGGTTTCCATATACTGGTTGATCACGCTCTCCGTGCTGCGGCCGCGCTCCGCGATATCGCGCTGCAGACGGCGGATAAAGCGTACGTCAGCCGCGGTGTCGACGAAGATCTTCAGCGACATCTGCTTGCGCAGGTCGGCGTCGTACAGCGCGAACAGGCCCTCGACGACGATCACCGGCGCCGGCTTGACCGTGATGGTCCGGGTGGTGCGGTTGTCGATGGAGAAGTCGTACACCGGCATCTCGATCGACTGGCCCTCACGCAGCTTTTGCAGGTGTTCGATCATCAGGGCCCAGTCAAAGGCTTCCGGATGGTCGTAATTGACCTTGCGCCGGTCTTCAGGCGACATATGGGTCTGGTCCAGGTAGTAGTCGTCCTGCAGGACAACCGACACCACTTCCGAGCCAAAGGATTTCAGCACTTCGCGCGTGACCGTCGACTTGCCGCTGCCGCTGCCGCCTGCGACGCCAATCACGAAGGGTTTGTTGCTCGAATTGTTCATGTGATTTCCGTCCCAGGCAAAAAAAACCGGGTATTTTACCCGGTCTTTGCGCTGCACCCGTTCTTAGGCGGTGCCGCCGACTGTCACGCCATCCAGGCGCAGGGTCGGCTGGCCGACGCCGACCGGCACGCTCTGCCCCTCCTTGCCGCACACGCCGACACCCGGGTCGAGCTTCATGTCGTTGCCAATCATGGTGATGCGGTTCATCACGTCCGGGCCGTTGCCGATCAGGGTGGCGCCCTTGACCGGATAGGTCACCTTGCCGTCTTCGATCATGTAGGCCTCGGAAGCCGAGAACACGAACTTGCCGTTGGTGATGTCGACCTGGCCGCCGCCGAAGTTGACCGCGTAGATGCCGTTCTTCACAGAAGCCAGGATTTCCTGCGGATCCTTGTCGCCGCCCAGCATATAGGTGTTGGTCATGCGCGGCATCGGCAGGTGCGCGAACGACTCGCGGCGCGCATTGCCGGTGACGTTCATCTTCATCAGGCGCGCATTCATGGTGTCCTGGATATAACCCTTCAGCACGCCGTCTTCGATCAGCGTCGTGCACTGGGTCGGGTTGCCCTCGTCGTCGATGTTGAGCGAGCCGCGGCGGTTGGCCAGCGTGCCGTCATCGACCACGGTGACGCCCTTGGCTGCCACGCGCTCGCCGATGCGGCCGGAGAAAGTGGAAGAACCCTTGCGGTTGAAATCGCCCTCCAGGCCGTGGCCGATCGCTTCGTGCAGCAGGATGCCCGGCCAGCCCGGGCCCAGCACCACGGTCATCGGGCCGGCCGGCGCCGGGCGCGAATCAAGGTTCACCAGGGCCGATTTCACCGCATCGGTCGCATACTGGTCCAGCAGCGCGTCGGTGAAATAGCTGTATTCATAGCGCCCGCCACCGCCGGAAGAGCCGACTTCGCGGCGGCCGTTCTGTTCCACGATCACGGTCACCGACACGCGCACCAGCGGGCGGATGTCGGCCGCCAGCACGCCATCGCTGCGCACCACCAGCACTACGTCGTATTCGCCAGCCAGGCCAGCCATCACCTGCACCACGCGCGGATCCTTGGCGCGCGCCATCTTCTCCACGCGTTCGAGCAGCTTAACCTTGGATGCCGCATCAAGCGACACCAGCGGGTCATGCGGCATGTACAGCGAACGGCCGCCGACCGGCGTCATCTTGCCGGCCACCTTGATCTTGCCGGCGCCAGCGCGGGCAATGGTGCGCGTTGCCGCGGCAGCGTCCAGCAGCGCCGCTTCGGAGATCTCATCGGAATAGGAGAAGGCGGTCTTGTCGCCCGACACGGCGCGCACGCCGACGCCCTGGTCGATCGAGAACGAACCGGTCTTGACGATGCCTTCTTCCAGGCTCCAGCCCTCGTTCTTGGTGAACTGGAAGTACAGGTCGGCGTAGTCGACCTTATGGGTGAACATGCTGCCGAGTGCTGTCAGCAGCTTGCTTTCATCCAGGCCAAAAGGCGTCAGCAAGATATCTTTCGCTGCGGCCATGGCGGACAGGTTAGGGTCGAATGGTTTCATATGAGAAGAATTCTTTGAAATGTGCTCTTAGCCGAATTTTAGAGGATTCGGTGCTTCAGCGCTGGCAAGCTCTCGCGCACGCCGTGTACGAAGGCCGGGTCCAGTTCCCCCGTCACGACGCCCTCGCCTTCCGCCAGCACAGCCTTGACCTCGCCCCACGGGTCGATCAGCATCGAATGGCCCCAGGTACGGCGGCCGTTGACGTGCGTCCCGCCCTGCGCGGCAGCCAGCACATAGCACTGGTTTTCGATGGCGCGGGCACGCAACAGGATTTCCCAGTGCGCCTTGCCGGTGGTGTAGGTAAAGGCTGCCGGCACCACGATCAGGTCGAGCGGGCCCATGGCACGGTACAGCTCGGGAAAGCGCAAGTCGTAGCAGACCGACATGCCGACCTTGCCCACTGCCGTCTCGACCGTGCCGACAGCCTTGCCCGGCACGATGGTGCGCGCCTCGTCATAAGACTCGTTTCCCTTAGTGAAGCCGAACAGGTGGATCTTGTCGTAACGGCCAACATGCTTGCCCTGCGGATCGTAGACCAGCGTGGTATTGATGACACGTTCAGGATCGTCGGACGCCAGAGGCAGCGTGCCGCCCAGCAGCCAGATGCCATGCTCGCGCGCCATGGCCGACATGAAGTCCTGGATCGGGCCCTTGCCCAGCGCCTCCGCCCTGGCCACCTTGTCGCTGTCGCTCATGCCCATGATGGCCCAGTATTCCGGCAGCAGCACCAGCTTGGCGCCCTGGGCGGCAGCTTCGCCGATCAGGCGGGCGGCGGTAGCGATATTCTGTTCCACCACGGGGGTGGATACCATCTGGATCGCTGAGACCTTATTGGCTACATTCGTCATGGCGTCGGCTCCTTCGGATTTTCGATCTTGGTGATGACGGGGGCCTTCCACGGCCCGGTCACCTGCATCTGGTAGGTCAGCGCCTTCATTACCGGCGCGCTGAGGAACAGCTGCGCCAGGTAGCTGCCGAGGCCAATCACCGGGTTGACTGCCAGCGCGTACACCAGCGGCGCCGTACCCAGGTTGACCTGCGGGATCACCACCACGCGCAGGTTGGTCGATTCATTGGCGATGTCGGCCGAGCCGTCCATCAGCACCGTGGCCTGCACGCCGTGCATCTTCAGGTTATCGGTCTTGACGATGCCTTGGTTGATGGTGGCGTTGGCGGTGATGCCGTCGAATTGCAGGCCTTCCGAAAACACGTCGTTGAAATCGAGCTTGAGCAGGCGCGGCAAGGCTTGCAGGCTCAACACGCCGAGCAGCTTGGCGGCGCCCGGGTCCTGCTTCAGGAACTGGCCCTTCTCCACGTTCAGCGCCAGCGTGCCGGACAGGCTGGGCAAGTCCATATGGTAGGGCAAGCCCTTCCAGGCGATATCGCCGCTCAGCTTGCCCTTGCCGTTGCGCAGCGTGTCCTTGAAGCCGAAGCGCTCGAGCAGCTTGCCGGCGTCATGGATATCCATATTGAAGTTGAGCGAGGTGTTGTGCTGGCCATCCTTGCTCTGCCAGCGGCCGGTGCCGTTCAATTCACCATCGGCATTGACCAGCGACAGCTTGCTGATGCGCCATTCGCGTGCGGATGTGATCAGCGCGTTGTAGGCATGCAGTTCGAGCTGGCCCAGCGGGCGGTTGAACCATTCCAGGCGCTGCACCTCGATATCCAGCGCCGGGATGGTCGGTGCATTGGTCGAACTTTCCAGCAGATCCTTGACTTCCGCCGCCTGCGATTCGGGCACGATCAGCGACGACAGGCGTGCGGTGACCTTGCCCACGCCCTTGCCGGTCGGCGATTCGTTCCAGGTGATGTAGCCGACCGCCTGCTGCGAATCGATGCTGGCCTGCCACACGCCCTTGCTGTGGGTGACGCCGGCCACCACGTTATCGAGCTTGCGCTCTCCGACTATCAGCTCGGCAGCACGCGCGGCCATGGTTTCCGGCACCACGTACTGCGAGATATCGGCGCCGTCGGCCGCGTCGTGGGCGGCCGCTCCAGCGGCCGGCTCATGCTCGTCCTTGCCGGCGATCTCGGCCGCCAGGTCGATCCAGTCATCCACGTTCAGCGACTTCAGGCTGGCATTGATCATCATGCCGCTGTCCGGTTCCGGCGCCGGCAGGTTGACGCCGATGCCGCCGTTGACCAGCTTCCACGCCCCCTTGTTGACGCGCTGGCGATGGTAGCGCGCAGCGTAGGCGCTGCCCAGCGTCACGCGGATATCGTCGCGCGCCACGCCCTGCTCGTTGGCGCTGCCGCCGTTGAGCTGGAAATGCAGCGGCATGCTGTCGGCCGCGGCTTTCTTCAGCGGCGCCGGGAAGTCCAGGCTCGCCCCCTGCATGCTTGAATCGATCGCCACTTCGTACTTGTGATCCCGCGCCGTGACCAGCCCGCTGAACCTGGCGCCGCCGCCAAGGTGGTTGGCAAGGCGCTGCACCGCAGCGCTCGGGTATTGCTTGCGCAAGCCGTCCACCGTCGCCGTGCCGCCCAGGCGCACCTGGATGCTGCCATCCTTCTGGCTGCCGCCGCTCACCGACAGCGGGCCGCCCAGCAAGGTGCCGGCCAGGTTGTTCAGGTTGACGCCTTTCTCATTGAATTCGATCTTGCCGGTGGCGCCGGCCACGGTTGGCATGTCATGCCACAGCAGCACGTCGTTGCCCTGCAGTTGCAGGCTGCCCTGCACCCTGGCGTCGACGATGTGCGACAGCGGCAAGTGCAGGCTGAGCGCCAGCCTGGCGTTGCCGCTGGCCGTGGTTTCCTCGGTGAAGTGGCCGATCCACTCCAGCACCGGGCTGGCCGTGACGTACTTGAGGAAGTCCTGCATCGCGCCGGCAGCCGTGCCGTCGATGTCGAGCATGCTGTCGTGGGTGCTCAGGTCGGGAATCACCGCCTTCACATTGGAGAGCGCGACGCCCAGGGTGCGTGCGGTGTCGGCCTTGATCTCCATGCGGGCGCGGTCGAACACGATGCTGCCGCGGATCTTTTCCGCCAGCGGCCAGACCGGGGTCTTGCCATCCTTGGCAAAATAGCCCGGTTCATAGTTGAGGCGGCCGTCCACGATGCGGCCCGCCACGCGGAATTCGCCCTTGGCCCTGTCCGGCGAGCCCTCCTTGAACGGGAAGTGCGACAGGTCGCCGCGCAGGCGCAGCGAAGTCTCCTGCAGCATGCCGTCTTCCAGCGCGCCCACCAGCCACTGGCGGGTGTGCTCCGGCGTCTGCTTCGGCAGGTAGCGGCCGATGCGGTTGATGGTGAAGTTGTCGATGCTGCCGGTGAAGTCGGACACGCCGGGGCCTTTGGCGCCCGGGCCACGCGGCAAGCTGTGGCTGCCGGCCAGCCTGAGGTTCATGCCCTCCTGCACCAGCTCCAGCTGCTCCAGCTTGAGCGCGAGCTGCCTGGCATCGGCCAGCGACCAGCTGCCGTTCAGCTTGAACTGCTCGAATTCCATTGGCTCGTCGTCGAACCAGGCCGGCATCGCCAGCGTGAAGCCGGGCGCATCGAAGGCCACGCTGCCGCCCTGCTCGCCGGCTTCGACATGGCCGCTCAGTTTCGCGAAGCCGGGAATGTCGGGCAGCGCCGGCATCGGCAGGGCCTTGGCCGAACGCGGCACGGCGGGACGCGCAGCCAGCGCCTCCATGCCCAGCGCGTCCAGGTCCGCCTTCAGCTTGTAGTCCCTGGCTGCCGACAACGGGCCGCGCCATTCAGCCACCAGGTTGCGCACGCGGCCGCGCGGCGCAGCTTCCGCCAGCAGGTCGCGCTGCACTTGCGGCAGCGGCAGGCGGGTGGCCAGTTCGGACAGGATTTCCAGGTCCAGCGCGGCAGCCTTGACTTCGGTCCAGGACGGCTGCTGGGCGGCCGTCACGTGGCGTGCCGAGGCGGTGGTCGGCGCCAGCTCGACGCCGTCGCGCGTGCGCAGCGTCACGTCTTTCAATTCCAGCGAGCGCGTGATGGCAGCCGGCGTGCCGGGCGTGGCCACCAGGGTGGCGGCATGTTCCTCGCTGGCGGTCACGCGCCCGCGCAGGGCCGCAACGTCCAGTTGCGGCAAATCCTTGCCCAGGGTGGCCACCACATTGTCCAGCGCGACGTCGGCCGTGATGGCCGCCGGGCGCGCATTATCGATGCTCAGCCAGGCGCGCACGCCGCCGCTGGCGGACTGCACGTCAAGCTTGCCGGGCAGGTAAGGCTTCCAGCCCGCCAGGTCGGCATGGCGCAGTTCCGCATACACCTCGCCCTTCCAGTGCTTGACGTCCGAAATACGGGAAAACGGCTGGTGGCTGAAATCAGCGCGCACATCGAGCGGCGCCGCCATCGCGGCCGGCGGCGTGGCCTTGAAGGCAAACTGGTGGCGGCGCCACTTGTTCAGCATCAGGGCCGTGACATTCTCGAGCTGCAGCGGCGCGCTGCCGCGCTGCAGGTCGGTCCAGACGATGCGGCCGTCGCGCACCACCACCTCGCGTTGCGACAGCAGCCAGTCGGCGCTCTTGCCATCTCCCTTCTTTTCCAGGTCGATATAGATGCCGGCGGCGTACAGCTTGCCATCGGCCTCGCGCCGCACGGCGACTTCGGGGCGGTGGAATTCCAGCGATTCAAAACGCAGGCCGCCGGCCGGCACGCTCCACCACGACAGCGTGGCCGACACGCTCGGCAGGTGCAGCGCCTGCTGGCCGCGCGCGTCGCGCATGACCACGTCGCCCAAAATCAGTTGCGGGCGCAGGCCCTTCCAGGAAGCGTAGATGCGGTCGATCGCCACCGGGTTGCCGACCGCCTGGCTGGCCAGGCGTTCGATGTCGGGCTTGTAATGGTCGATATTCGGCAACACCACCCAGCGCAGGGCCAGGAACACGATGGTGAAGGCGAAATACAGCAGCAGCACCAGCTTGATGGTGAAGCCGAGGACGTGATGGGTGGCCAGGTTCCAGAAGCGATAGGCGGCCTGCAGGCGATGCCAGCGCTCCTTGAGCGGGGCCTCGACTGCCTCGATTTGCTCTACCAGGTTGTCCTTCAATACGCTCAAGCCAGGCCCTTATCAATACAGCATTTTACCGCACCGCCCCGTTAAACTATGTTCCAATAGGCACGGTTTCGCAGACTTTTTACACTCTCTAACATCTGTCAATGAGCACTTCCGCACTCGTTTCCGCATCCCGCTTTTACCAGCGCTGGCTGGCTGCCGATTCCTCCCGCCAGGCCAAAATAGATGCTCTAGCGCAATTATCGCTTGCCACGCTGAACTTTGCCGATGTTTTGGCAAACGAGCAGGGCGACCTGCCGCTTGCACGCGGCATGCGCCGCCTGCGCAACCTGGTGCTGGCCACCCTGATCCGGCGCGACCTGGAGGGCAAGGCGGACCTGGACGAAGTGGTCACCACCATGACCAGGCTGGCTGACTTCGTGATCGAACGCCACCTGGCCGAGCTGGACGCGGCCATGCGGGCAGCGCACGGCGTGCCGATGGGCGCCGAATCGGGCGCAGAGCAGCACTTGATGGTGCTGTCGATGGGCAAAGGCGGCGGCGGCGAACTGAACGTGTCGTCCGACATCGACCTGATCTTCGTCTATCCGGAAGACGGCGAAACTGCGGCCGGTGCCGGCCAGCGCCAGCTCTCCAACCATGAGTATTTCGTCCGCCTCGGCAAGCAGCTGATTGCCGCTATCGCGGAAATCACGGAAGACGGCTTCACTTTCCGGGTCGATATGGCGCTGCGTCCGAACGGTGCTTCCGGCCCGCTGGCGGCCAGCCTGGGCATGGTGGAAAACTACCTGATCGTGCAAGGCCGCGAATGGGAACGCTATGCCTGGGTCAAGGCGCGCGCCGTCACCGGCCGCGCGCAAGACATCGCAGCCCTGGACGCCATCGTGCGCCCGTTCTGCTTCCGCCGCTACCTCGATTTCGGCGTGATCGACGCCATCCGCTCCATGCACGCCCAGATCCGTGCCGAGGTGGCGCGCCAGGAAAGGCTGCACCCGGAACGCAGCCACAACGTCAAGCTGGGCCGCGGCGGCATCCGCGAAATCGAATTCCTGGCCCAGGTCTTCCAGTTGATCCGCGGCGGGCGCGATCCCGAGCTGCGCGGCCGCTCCACGCGCGGCACCTTGCGCCAGTTGCCGGAAAAAGGCTTGCTGGGCGCCGACGTGGTCGCACGCCTGATGGACGCCTACACCTTCCTGCGCAATCTCGAGCACCGCCTGCAATACCTCGACGACGCCCAGACCCACACCCTGCCGCCGAACGAGGCCGACCGCCTGGCCGTGGCGCAGATGATGGGCTTGCCTGACGTCGCCACCCTGCTGGCTGAAATGGATTCCCGCCGCCAGTACGTCGCCGAGCAATTTGACGCCATCTTCGCCGACAAGAGCGGCAACGGCAGCGAAGATGTCGATCCCGCCACCAGCAATGAATGCGCCGATCCCGATAACCGCGAAGCCATCGAAGCACGCTTTGCCAGCCTCGGCTACGAAGACCCGGCCGCCGCAGCCCAGCGCCTGATCGCCACCTGGCAAGCACCCAAGCTGGCCACCCTGCCCGACGCCAGCCGCCAGCGCCTGGTGGCCCTGGTCAACGCCGCCCTGCCGCAGATCGCGCGCGCCGCCGAGCGCAACAGCGCAGGCAACCAGCTTGGCACGCTGGGCCGCCTGCTCGACTTCCTGGAAGCGATCTCACGCCGCTCCTCCTACCTGTCGCTGCTGACCGAATACCCGCACACGCTGGAACGCGTCATCACCATGATGCACGCCAGCGGCTGGGCCGCCAAATTCCTGACCCAGCACCCGATCCTGCTCGACGAGCTGCTGGACGACCGCATCCTCAGTGCCACGTTCGACCCGGTTGCCGCGGCAGCCGAGCTGGAGCGCCAACTGGCCACCGCCCCCGGCGATACCGAGCGCCAGCTCGACATCCTGCGCGAAGTGCACCACGCCCAGTTGTTCCACCTGCTGGCGCAAGACCTGGCCGGCTCGCTGACGGTGGAAAAGCTGGCCGACCATTTGTCCGCCCTGGCCGACGTGATCGTCGCCGCCGTGGTGAAAGCCGCCTGGCAGACCGTTGCCAAGCGCCATGTGGAAGTGCCCAAGTTCGCCGTGATCGCGTATGGCAAGCTGGGCGGCAAGGAACTCGGCTATGTCTCCGACCTCGACGTGATCTTCCTGTTCGACGATGAAGACCAGGACGCGCCCGGCCTGTACGCCAAGCTGGCGCAACGCTTCATCACCTGGATGACTTCGCACACCCCGGCCGGGATCCTGTTCGACATCGACACCGCCCTGCGCCCGGACGGCGCCAGCGGCATGCTGGTATCGAGCGTCGGCTCGTTTGAAAAATACCAGCAGACTTCGGCCTGGCTGTGGGAGCACCAGGCCCTGACGCGCGCCCGCTTCTGTGCCGGCGACGCCGCCATCGGCCAGCGCTTCGAACAGATCCGCTGCCAGGTGCTGCGCAAGGAACGCCCCGACGCTGCCGCCCTGAAACAGGAAGTGCTGGCCATGCGCCAGAAAATGCGCGACGCCCGCCCCAACCGCAGCGAACTGTTCGATCTCAAGCAGGACGAGGGCGGCATGATCGACATCGAATTCATCGTGCAATACCTGGTGCTGCAGCACGCCGCACAATACAGCGAGCTGACCGGCAACATCGGCAACATCGCCCTGCTGCACCTGGCCGGCAAGCTGGGCCTGGTGGAGGCCGCGCTGGCGGGCGCGGTGGCTGACGCCTACCGCGACATGCGCAAGTGGCAACACCAGTTGCGCCTGCAAGGCCAGGACCAGTCGCGGGTGGCGCCGGAGAAAGCGGCAGCGCACGCTGAAAATGTGCGCAAGCTGTGGGAATGTATCTTCTACACCACGCCATGAACACCGATTCAGGTGCATTTCCACCAAAATTATTGAGCTTATAACGTCTGCTTCCTAGATTGAATCGTGCGGCCATGCGACACATGCATGGCCTTTGTGCAACATCTATGGGAGAACAATAGTGAAGCGAATCCTGCCGAAACGCAGTGTCATCGCAGTAGCCTTGACTCTGCCTGTATCGCCATTCCTGCTGGCTCAGGAAGCCAGCGACAAGCCCATCCCCAAAGTCATCGTGACCGGCTCGAACATTGCCCGCATCGAGTCCGAAACCTCGCAGCCGGTGCAAGTCATCCGCCAGCAGGACATCAAGCGCCTCGGCGTCAGCTCGGTCAAGGAACTGATGAACACCCTGACCTCGTCGGACCGTTCCGCCCTCACCGATGCCGGCGGCAGCAACTCCTTCGCCGGCGGCGCCTCGTCCGTGTCGCTGCGCGCCCTCGGCAAGCAATCGACCCTGGTACTGCTGAACTCGCGCCGCGTCGCACCTTATCCGCTGGCCGACTACAACGAGGTGTTCACCAACCTGGACTCGCTGCCGCTTGACGCCGTGGAGCGCGTCGAGATCCTGCGCAACGGCGGCTCGGCCATTTACGGCTCCGACGCCGTTGCCGGCGTGATCAACGTGATTACCCGCTCCGACTTCCGCGGCCTGACGGCCAGCGGCAGCTTCACCCGCTCCGTGGAGCAGCAAATGATACGCAACGGCACCGTCAGCGTGACCGGCGGCATGGGCGACCTCGACACCGACCGCTTCAACATCCTGGCCAATATCGAGTACTACAAGCGCAACGGCGTGTTCTGGCGCGAAGTGGTGGACGATATCAACCCGACCTACGGCGACTATTTCGGCGCGCTGGCGCCGAAGAGCGGCCAGATGTTCGGCAACCGCGGCCAGCCTTCCACTTACAGTTTCCCGGGCAACCTGATCGGCCAGGGCCCGCTGCCAGGCTGCAGCACCCTGAATGCGGGCGGCCTGTGCATCTACGACCGTTTCAGCCGCTTCCAGGCCCAACCGGGTGCCGAACGTGTCAACAGCCTGATTTCCGGCCGCTTCAAGATCAATGAGGGCACCGAAGGGTTTGCCGAAGTCCTGTACTCGCACACCACTACTGACTACGGCGGTGCCTTCGCCACCTATGGTTCGACCAATCCGGTCGCCGTTTGGGGTGACCCGAGCTCAGGCCAGCAACGCAGCTTTTTCTCTCGCGGCCTGCCGGCCACCCATCCGCTTAACACCAGCGGCGAAGAGCTCGAACTGCGCTACCGCTTCGCCGATGACCCTTCCTACCGCAAGTCGACCAGCGACCAATACCGCGCGCTGGCCGGCATCAAAGGCACGCTGCCGAATAAATGGGATTGGGAGGCGGCACTGGGCGTGATGGGCGGCAAGACCAAGGACCGCAGCCGCGGCGGCTTCTTCAGCGTCAGCGGTTTCAGGCAGGTGATCGGCGAAGACCGCGACCCGGCGCTCTTCCCTGACGCGAACTTCTTCAACCGCGACTACAAGCTGGGCCAGATGAACTCGCCCGACGTGATCGCCAGGCTGTTCCCGGAAAACGGCTACGACGGCAAGATCACGCAAACCTTCATCGATGTGAAGGCTAACGGCCAGGCCGGCAGCATCGCCAATCGCCCGGTCAGTGTCGCGGTAGGCGGCGATGTACGGCATGAAAAGATCCGCATCATGCCGACGGCCAACTTGCTGGCGGGCGATATCGTCAGCAATGGCGCGTCGGCCGCCAATGCCAGCCGCACCAACGAGTCGCTGTTTGCCGAGGTCAGCCTGCCGGTATTGGAGAAGCTTGAACTGATCGGCGCCGCGCGCTACGACAAATTCCCTGGCTTTTCCGGCCGCTTCTCCCCAAAGGTGGCCGCACGCTGGCAAGCCGCGGAATCGTTCCTGTTGCGGGCGACCGTGGAATCCGGCTTCCGCGCACCGAACCTGACCGAGAGCGCACAATCGAGCAAGTTCGCCTTCGATAACGGCGTCACCGATCCGAAACGCTGCGACCAGGCACAGGCCCTGGCCAACGATTTGCGCACCCAGGCCGACGCGTTGCCGCCCAGCGATCCCAATGTTGCACTGCTGCTGGCGCGCGCCGACACGGTGGAAGGCAACGAATGCGCGACCGGCGTGGCGTCCATCGTGCGCAACAACCCGAACCTGAAGCCGGAAACCTCGCGCAGCGCCACGCTGGGCTTCGTGCTGGAGCCGGTGAAAGGCACCTCGATTGCGCTCGATTATTTCCGTATCGAGCGCAAGAACGAAATCGGCTTGAAGAACACCTCCGAGCTGTTGTCGGCGGAGGACTCCCTGCCAGCGGGCACGATCACCCGCCTGCCCCTCGCGCAGGACACGACCTTCAGCGCCGCCGAACGCGCGACCTATGGCGTGACCGCTGGCCCGCTGGCCTCCACCAACGGCATGTTCGAGAACGTGTCGAAGACCAAGACCAGCGGCGTCGACCTGGGCCTGGCTTCGCGCTTCACGGTACCGGCCGGCCGCCTCGACATCAACGGCAATGCCACCTACCTGATCGACTTGCGCAACTTTGCTCCGACGCGCAATGGCGGCAGTTGGGGTGACAACCTGGCGGGCCGCTATAACTACTCCAAATTCACCGCCAACCTGATGGCGGCGCTGACCACCGGCGCCTACACCAACAGCCTGCGCGCAGTATATTTCAGCCCGCAAAAGCTGCAGGGCGACTACTTCGACGAGGAATACACCAAGGAAGCTTGCGAAGCGAACGAATGGGGTTCGGGCGTATGCCGTGTCGGTTCCGAAGTGCGCTGGGACTACAACTTCGCCTATAACGGCATCAAGAACCTGACGCTGTCGGTGAATATCCGCAACCTGTTCGACCAGCGCCCGCCGCTGGACCTGAAGGCCGTCAACCGCGATGGCGGCGGCATCGTCCCGCAAAACCTGGATGACGTGGCCGGCCGCCGCATCCGCCTGACGGCAGAGTACCGCTTCTTCTGATCAGGCAGCCATGGGCAGCGCATCGGCCGATGCGCTGCCCAGGAAGCGGCCGCTGCTCACCGCCGGCCGCCGCGCTTCAATCGCATCGGCAAAGAAGACGGCCGGATCGCCATGCAGATCCGCCACATGGCGCTGCAACGCCGGATAAGCCGCCAGTTCCAGTCCCGCCTCGCGCTGCGCCCAGCGCACCACGGCCACCAGGCAGGCATCCGCCACGGTGCGCTTGCAGCCGTCAAGCCACTCCTGGCTAGCCAGCACTTCGTCCAGCGCGGCACAGGCCAGCGCCATGCGCGCCGGGCCGCCATCGAACCCTTCGTGCAGGTAATCCAGCAGCGTGTCGAGCTTGCGCGCCTCCGCCGTGCCGGCACGGTAGCCCAGCAGGTAGCGTTTCTGCTGGCCGATATGGCGCAGGATGCTGCGGCAATCGCGCAGCATCCTGCCGCCCGCCTGCATGACCGGCACCGGCAAGCCCGGCAGGTCGACCCGCACCAGCCGGTACGGCCGGCACAACCATTCAAGGGCGACGATCACGCCGAATGCGCAGCCCTGCGGTGCGCCGTGGTACAGGATGGTTTCCATGTGCTTGCCTCATTGTTCTTGTTGGGGATGAGGCATTGTCTGACTAATATAGGACAATATCCGCCCTGATTTCGTGCAATGATTGCCACATCATGTCGAAACCCGCCATCAAAGCCCTCTCCATCCTCGAACTGCTGCAAAGCCAGCGGCAGATTTCCGGCGCCGACATGTCCGAGCGGCTCGGCATCGACCGCCGTACGCTGCGCCGCTACATCGCCATGCTGGAAGAGCTGGGCATTCCGATCACGGCTGAGCGAGGCCGCTATGGCGGCTACATGCTGGTGCCGGGATTCAAGCTGCCGCCGCTGATGTTCACCAATGACGAGGCGTCCGCCGTAGCGCTGGGACTGATGGCGGTACGCTCGCTGCGCCTGGCCGATACCGCGCCCTCGGTCGCCAGCGCACAGGCAAAGCTGGAACGCGTGATGCCGCCAGCCCTGCAAGGCAGCGTGCAAGCCTTGCGCGAGACCGCGGTACTCGACACGCCAGAACAGCGCTGGACCTATTCCGGCGCCGCCCGTCCTGCCCTGACCGGCGAACTGACGGCGCTGGCACTGGCCGCGCAGACCCAGCACCGCGTGCGTTTCCGCTACACGCCGCAAGACGGTGAAGCCATGCAGCGCGAATTCGATCCTTACGGGCTGGTGTTCAGCCATACACGCTGGTATGTGGTGGGAATGTGCCGGCTGCGACTGGCAATCCGCTCGTTCCGGCTGGACCGTATTGCGGAGGTGAGCGAAACCGGTGCCGTGTTCGACAAGCCCGACAGCTTTGACGCCGCCGCGCAATTGCAGCACGCCATGGCGACCTTGCCGCGGCCCCTGCCGGTACAAGTACTGTTGCACGCGGACCTGGCCAGCGCCGCAAGGGAAGTCGGCCGCTATATCGGCCCGCTGGCGGAAGTGGAAGGCGGGGTGCGCCTGAAGACAACGACCACCAGCTACAGCTGGTTTGCGCGCCTGCTGGCCTCGTTGAATTTCGATTTCACGATCGAAGGCCCGGAAGAGCTACGCAACGCCGTGCGCGACGAAGCTCGCCGCCTCGCCCGCCTCGCAGGATAAATTCGGGGTCAGGTCTGTCATTTGGACAGCTAGCGCTATCCTTTGATGCCGATCAAGGAGCAAAAGTTGTGCGTTTCGCGTATTGATCAAGATCAAAGGATGTTCGTAGATGTCCAAATGACAGACCTGACCCCGAATTTGCGAATTTGAAAAAAAAAAAGCGCCCCGCAGGGCGCTTTCTTGTCGCTGAAGCCAGGAATTACTTGGCGCTCATCAGAGCGACGGTGGTGTCCAGCATGCGGTTGCTGAAGCCCCACTCGTTGTCGTACCAGGACGATACCTTGACCAGCTTGCCCGACACCTTGGTCAGCGTGGCGTCGAAGTTGGACGAGGCCGGGTTGTGGTTGAAGTCGACGGAAACCAGCGGCTCGGTCTGGTAGGTCAGCACGCCTTTCAGTGCGCCTTCCGAAGCTTCCTTCATGATCTTGTTGATTTCTTCAACGGTGGTGTCGCGCTTGGCGATGAAGGACAGGTCGACGATCGACACGTTGATGGTCGGAACGCGGATGGCGTAGCCGTCCAGCTTGCCGTTCAGTTCCGGCAGCACCAGGCCGACAGCGGCAGCAGCGCCGGTCTTGGTCGGGATCATGGACTGGGTGGCGGAACGGGCGCGGCGCAGGTCTTCGTGCATCACGTCGGTCAGCACCTGGTCGTTGGTGTAGGCGTGCACGGTGGTCATCAGGCCGGTTTCCAGGCCGATGGCGTCGTTCAGCGGCTTGACCAGCGGGGCCAGGCAGTTGGTGGTGCAGGAAGCGTTCGAGATCACGGTGTCCGAAGCCTTCAGCACGCCGTGGTTCACGCCGTACACGACGGTCGCGTCAACGTCCTTGCCGCCTGGCGCGGAGATGATCACTTTCTTGGCGCCGCCTTTCAGGTGGGCCGAAGCTTTTTCCTTGGTGGTGAAGAAGCCGGTGCACTCCAGCACCACGTCCACGCCCAGCTCGCCCCATGGGATTTCAGCTGGATTGCGTTGCGCGAACACGCGGATCTTGTCGCCGTTCACGATCATGTTGTCGCCTTCCACCGTGACGGTGCCTGGGAACTTGCCGTGGGCGGTGTCGTAGCGGGTCAGGTGGGCGTTCGACTCGGCGTTGCCCAGGTCGTTAATCGCCACGATCTGGATGTCCTGCTTTTTGCCGCCTTCGTAGAAAGCGCGCAGGACATTGCGGCCGATACGGCCATAACCGTTGATTGCTACTTTGATCGTCATGCTGTTTACTCCTGATGATAGAAATTAGATGACTGCTTTGACTTTTGCCACAACATTGTCGACGGTGAAGCCGAAGTGCTTGAACAGCACGCCAGCCGGTGCGGATTCGCCGAAGGTGTCGATGCCGACAACCGCGCCTTCCAGGCCAACATACTTGTACCAGAAGGCGGTGACACCCGCTTCAATCGCCACGCGTGGCAGGCCCTTGGTCAGCACGGATGCCTTGTAGGCTGCGTCCTGGCGGTCGAACACGTCGGTCGACGGCATGGAAACCACGCGTACCGGGGTGCCGGCTGCCTTCAGTTCGGCGGCGGCTTTCATGGCCAGTTCCACTTCGGAACCGGTGGCGATCAGGATGGCCTTAGCGCCGGCTTCGTCGGACAGCACATAGCCGCCTTTGGCGACGTTGGCGAGGACTTCAGCGGAACGCTCGATGAACGGCAGGTTCTGGCGCGAGAAAATCAGGGTCGACGGGCCGTCGGCGCGCTTTACGGATTCGCCCCATGCGACCATCGATTCGACGGTGTCGGCCGGACGCCAGTTGTCCAGGTTAGGGATCAGGCGCAGCGAGGACACATGTTCCACGGACTGGTGGGTCGGGCCGTCTTCGCCCAGGCCGATCGAGTCGTGGGTGAACACGAACAGGGAACGCTGCTTCATCAGCGCGGCCATGCGCAGCGCGTTGCGGCTGTAGTCGGCGAAGGTCAGGAAGGTCGCGCCGAACGGGATATAGCCACCGTGCAGGGCAACGCCGTTCATGATGGCGGACATGCCGAACTCGCGCACGCCGTAGTTGATGTGGTTGCCCGGCACGCCGGAACGAACGGCGATGCATTCTTTCCAGTTGGTCAGGTTGGAGCCGGTCAGGTCGGCCGAGCCTCCCAGGAATTCAGGCAGGATTGGCGCCAGGGCCTGGATTGCGTTCTGCGATGCCTTGCGGGTGGCGATGGTTTCTTTCTTTTCGACGCAGGCGGCGATGGCGGCGTCCAGGGTTGCCTGGAAGTTGCCTGGCAGTTCGCCCTTCATGCGGCGGGTCAGTTCAGCAGCTTCGGTTGGGTACTGGGCGGAGTACTTGGCGAACATCTCGTTCCAGCTGGCTTCGAATTTCGCGCCCTCTTCCTTGAAGTCCCACGCTTCCTTCACGTCGTGAGGAATGTCGAACGGCTCGGCGCCCCAGGAGATGTACTCGCGCACTGCGGCGATTTCCTTGTCGCCCAGCGGTGCGCCGTGCACCTTGTCGCCGCCTTGCAGGTTTGGCGAGCCCTTGCCGATGATGGTCTTGCAGCAAACCAGGGTTGGCTTGTCGGATTTCTTCGCTTGTTCGATGGCTGCGGACAGCGCTGCCACGTCGTGGCCGTCGACGTTCTTGATCACGTTCCAGCCATAGGACTCGAAACGCTTAGGCGTGTCGTCGGTAAACCAGCCTTCAACCTTGCCGTCGATGGAAATGCCGTTGTCGTCGTACAGGGCGATCAGCTTCTTCAGGCCCAGGGTGCCGGCCAGCGAGCACACCTCGTGCGAGATGCCTTCCATCAGGCAGCCGTCGCCGATGAAGGCGTAGGTGTAGTGGTCGACCACGTCGAAGCCTGGCTTGTTGAATTCGGATGCCAGCAGCCACTCAGCCAGCGCCATGCCGACCGCGTTGGCGATACCCTGGCCCAGCGGGCCGGTGGTGGTTTCCACGCCTGGGGTGTAGCCCACTTCCGGGTGGCCCGGAGTCTTGGAGTGCAGCTGGCGGAAATTCTTGATCTCTTCCATCGGCAGGTCGTAACCCGACAGGTGCAGCAGCGCGTAGTGCAGCATCGAGCCGTGGCCGTTGGACAGCAGGAAGCGGTCGCGGTTGACCCAGGCTGGGTTGGTCGGGTTGTGGCGGTGATGACCGCTCCACAGTGCTACGGCAATCTCAGCCATGCCCATTGGCATGCCTGGGTGGCCGGAATTGGCCTTCTGCACAGCGTCCATTGCCAGCGCACGGATCGCGTTGGCCATTTTGGTGAAAGGGAGCGAAGTTTTCATCGTAGTTCGAGGAAGGTTGAGTATTTGGTGCACTGCGGCAGACGCCGCCTATGGAACCCGATATTTTACCAGAGCGTGACAGCAACGCTTAAAATTGGTGCATTTCAACCTTTCCGAAGTGACCATATGCCCCGTTTCCACGTGCAACAGCCCTTTGCCGCAGGCCAGCAACTGGAGCTGCCAGCCGACGTTGCCCACCATATCAACGTGGTGCGCATGGAGCCGGGCGACACGTTGACCTTGTTCAATGGCGATGGCGGCGAGTATACGGCAGTGTTGACAGATGTGCAAAAAAAGAAAGCTTGGGCGGAGATCAAGGTCTTCGACCCGCGCGAAGCGGAACTGCCGTTTGCCGTGACCCTGGCCCAGGCGTTGCCCGAGGGCTCGAAGATGGACTGGATTATCGAGAAGGCGGTGGAACTGGGCGTGGCCGGCATCCAGCCGCTGGCGGCGCGGCGCTGCGTGGTGCGGCTGTCGGCCGAGCGGGCGGAGAAGAAGCTGGAACACTGGAATGGGATCGTGGTGTCGGCTTCCGAGCAGTGCGGACGCAACCGGCTGGCATCGGTGGCGGCGCCGCTCGAGTTCCGCGAGTGGATTGCGCGGCAGGATTTGCACAAGCGCGTGATCCTGACCCCGCGCGCGACGGAGTCGCTGGCCAATTGGGCAAGGCACCAGCCGGCGCAGGCGCTCAGCATCATGGTTGGGCCGGAAGGCGGCTTTTCCGATGAGGAGGAGGCTGAGGCTTTGCGGCATGGGGTCCTGCCCTTGTCGATCGGGCCGAGGGTCTTGCGGACGGAGACGGCGGCTTTAGCGGCGGTGTCGATCCTGTCTGCGGCCTGGGGCGGGATCTGAAAACCAGTAAACCCGGGTCTGACCCGCAGGGTCAGACCCGGTCGACTCAACTGCCGCGGGGGTGGTTGTAGGCCTTTGACTTATTGCGAAGATCAAAAGCCTCGAACCCACCCCCAGGCTTCAAGACCGTTGGGGGTCAGACCCTGCGGGTCTGACCCAGGTTTACCGGTTTAGAACTTGTAGTTGCCCACCAGATAAACCTGCCGCCCCAGCGGATCGGTATACCGCGCATCAAACCCCATCTGGTTACCGCCACCCGCAATCCGCTGCGAGAACGGCGGCTCACGGTCAAACAGGTTCTTGATGCCGCCAGTCAGCACCAGGTTCGGATTGAAGCGATAGCGCGTCTGCCAATCCCACACCAGGTAATCATCCACCTTGCGGTTCGACGCCACGAAATTGCCCGCCTCATCCCGCACCGCCAGGCTGTCCGCGCTGATCGGCATATCGTGATAGCCGGACTTGTACACCCCGGTCAGCGAATGCGTCAGCACATCCGACTGCTTCCAGCTCGCCACCACCTTGCTGATCCAGCGGAAGGTCACCGAGTTATACGAATCGAAACGCCCCACGCTGTTCTCGACCGGGTCGGTCGCCAGCGTCTGGAAATCGGCCTTCTTCATATAAGTACCGGTCCAGTTGAACGCCAGCTTGCCCAGTTTGTAGGTGTGGTCCCAGTCGATGCCCTGGTAGTGCGACTTGGCCAGGTTAAATGGCGTCAGCGCAGCGGCCAGCGTATCCTGCTTCTGGATCGGGTCGTAGTAGGACACGAACAGGCCCATATACTTGGCCGGATTGTTGAACACTTCGTTCTCCGGCAACTTGGAAATCTGGTCGTTGATCTTCACATCCCAGAAATCGAAACCAATGGACAGTTCGCGCATCGGCTCCACGCGCAAGCCAATGGAAGCCTGTTTCGAAGTCTCCGGCTTCAAGCCGGTGGCGCCGGAATACGGATTACCGCCACTGAGCAGGTTATATTCTGAGGTGCCGTTACACAGCGGCATCAGCGGACCTGACGTAATCGGGCATGGATGCGCATTCGACGAGCCGCCGCCTTGCAGCGGGTTGGTGATATCGGTCATCACCGGCGCCTTGAAGCCTGTGCCGTATGAGCCGCGCACCAGCACGGAATCGGCCGGACGCCAGGCCGCGGCCAGCTTGTAGGTGGTCTTGCTGGCCTCATTGCCCTTGGTTCCCGGCGCGACCAGCTTGCCGGTACTGTCGAAGTTCATCCTGTCCTTCACCGCGTCGTAGCTGTCATAGCGCACATCGCCAGTCAGCTCCAGGCCTTTCATCACCGGCACAACCAGTTCGGCGAACGCGCCCCAGTTCTTGCGCGAGGCATCGGTCGGCAAGGAGCCGGAGATGCCGCCGATCGGGCTATCGGTAAAGTTCGGCTGCAGGCTGTTGGCACCCATGGTGATCGCGCTTGGATCGTAAACATATTTCTGGCGCAGGAAGTCCCCGCCCAAAGCCAGCATGGCGGCCCCTCCCGGCGCCTCGAATACCGGACGCGAGCCCCGCAGGTTCACGACATCGATCTTCGAGGTGGTTTCATCCAGTTGCTGGTGCAGTACGGCAGAAGCCAGCGCGGCGCGCGTTTCCTCAGTCGGCACAATGAAGGGGTTGTAGGCGCCGGAGGCCATCAATGCGTCCAGCTTGTCGCTGCTGGTGTAGCCAGCTACCGCGTGGTCTTCCGCCTTGGTTTCGGAATGCGTGTACGAGGCGGTCAGGTCCCAGCCGCCCAACCGGCCTTCGACGCCGAGCGCCAGGTGCCTCGCTTCGGTTTTCCAGTCGTCGGTACGGCCTCCCGCATCGACCAGGCGCAAGCTCATGGTGGCGGAATTCACCGTCGCCGGGTCCACGCCAAGCTTGACCAGCGCCGGCACCACGTTGGCCTTGTACAGCGCGGAATTGATATCCAACGACAGCGGCTGGGCCGGCGGCGCATAGCGTGCCGTACTGGTGAACTTCGAATACAGGCCTTCGGCAAAGAAGGTCCAATCGGCATTGAGCTTGATGTTGGTGGAGGCAAACAGGCCGTCGCGTTTCAGTTCCGGCAACAGTTCGACCACCGAACCGTAGTTGTACATGCAGCGGTCGCCCACCTTGAAGGTGTTCGGCGCGCCGCAGGCGCCAGTATTGATCAGGCTTGGATTGAACAGCACATTGCCGTTGCTGGTGCGCGCATTGACGTTGCCCGGGATCGAATTGGCCGATACCTGATACAGCGAATAGGCCTTGCCGCCCTCGCCGAAGGCATGCACCCCACCCGGCGCCGAGAAGCGGCGGTCGCTCGCGCTCAGCTCCTTCTGCGTGTCGTGGCTGTAGGCCAGCAGCACGTTGAAGCCATCGTTCTCCAGCTCGCCAAAGCCCTTGGAAATGGCCACGTTCGAGGTGGAGCCTGCACTGCCCTTGGTGGGCCGGTTGTAGGTCAGCTCGATGTTTGCGTCGGTCTGGTTTTTCTTCAGGATGAAGTTGACCACGCCGGCAATCGCGTCGGAACCGTACAGGGCCGAAGCGCCGTCGGTCAGGATCTCGACCCGCTCGACCGCCGACAGCGGGATCGAGGCCAGGTTGACCGCGGAGCCCGAGCTGTAAGGTGCAATGCGGCGGCCGTTCAGCAATACCAGCGTGTAGCCGGTGCCAATGGCATGCACCGAAGCCGTCTGCACCCCGCCGCCGCCGCCGTTGATCGACGCCGACGACGTCACGAAGCCCTGCATCGACGGCAGCGTTGCTACCAGGTCGGCCACCGTGGTGGCACCGGTCTGCTCGATCTGCGCCTTGGACAGGGTCTGCACCGGCAGCGCGCCTTCCACTGCAACGCGCTTGATTGCCGAGCCGGTGATCTCGACCCGTTGGATGTTCTCCTCAGCCATCACCGGCTGGACTGCAACGCCCAGGCCGGCCATGAACATCAGTCGCACTGAACGCGACAGGATGGTTTCTTTCATCATCGTTTCCTCTTTGACTCTCTGTTTTTTGTACTCGCCGCCGGGTGCGGCTTGTGAATCAAAGCATGTCAATTCAGCAATGAATAATGAAAAAAGCGGATTGTGCCGGAGTCGCCAGGAAGGCGGCGGCGAATCGGCAAAGCCTTATGGCGTGCAACCAACACAAATCAATCTGGAGGAAGCGGGTAAAATGTCGCCTTTGGGCCCGTTGCGCGCCCCATCCGAGAGAGAAAGACCACCATGTTGCGACTGAACGAAATCAAGCTCCCCCTCAACCACGAAGAACCGGAGCTGGCCAAAGCCATTCTGGCCCGCCTGAAGATTTCACCGCAGCAGATGCTGGGCTTTACCGTCTATAAACGCAGCTATGACGCGCGCAAGAAGTCCAACATCTCGCTGATCTACTCGGTCGATGTGGAAACCACGGACGATGCCGGCATCCTGGCCAGGCGCGCCGACGACAAGCACCTGATGGTCTCGCCGGACATGGCTTACAAGTTCGTCGCGCATGGCGTCAACGCCGACGGCAAGCAGCCGCGCCCGGTGGTCATCGGCATGGGCCCATGCGGCCTGTTCGCCGCCCTGATCCTGGCCCAGATGGGCCTGAAGCCTATCGTCCTCGAACGCGGCAAGACCGTGCGCGAGCGCACCAAGGATACGTTTGGCTTCTGGCGCAAGCGCGTGTTGAACCCTGAATCGAACGTGCAGTTCGGCGAAGGCGGCGCGGGCACCTTTTCGGACGGCAAGCTGTACAGCCAGATCAGCGATCCCAAGCACTATGGCCGCAAGGTGCTGACCGAGTTCGTCAAATCCGGCGCGCCGGAAGAAATCATTTACGTCAGCAAGCCGCACATCGGCACCTTCCGCCTGGTGAAGATGGTGGAAAACATGCGCGAGGAAATCACCGCCCTGGGCGGTGAAATCCGCTTCGAGCAGCGCGTGACCGATTTCGACATCGGCGAGGAAAGCGGCGTGCGCCAGATGCGCGGCCTGCACCTGGCCAGCGGCGAATATCTCGCAACCAATCATGTGGTGCTGGCCATCGGCCACAGCTCGCGCGACACGTTCGAAACCCTGTACCAGCGCGGCGTCTACATCGAGGCCAAGCCGTTCTCGATCGGCTTCCGCGTCGAGCACCCGCAATCGCTGATCGACCAGTGCCGTTTCGGCCCGAATGCCGGCCATCCTATCCTGGGCGCGGCCGACTACAAGCTGGTGCATCACGCCAGCAATGGCCGCGCGGTATACAGCTTCTGCATGTGCCCGGGCGGCACCGTGGTGGCGGCCGCTTCGGAGCCGGGCCGCGTGGTCACCAACGGCATGTCGCAATACTCGCGCGCCGAGCGCAATGCCAACAGCGCCATCGTGGTGTCGATCAGCCCTGAGGAAGACTACCCTGGCCACCCGCTGGCCGGCATCGAACTGCAGCGCCGCCTGGAAGAGAAGGCCTATGTGCTGGGCGGCTCCAATTACAATGCGCCGGGCCAGTTGATGGGCGACTTCGTGGCCGGCCGCGCGTCGAGCGACGTTGGCGCCGTAGTCCCTTCCTTCAAGCCCGGCATCACCTGGACCGACCTGGCCACCATCTTGCCGGACTACGCCGTGGTCGCGCTGCGTGAAGCCTTCCCGGCCTTCGACAAGCAGGTCAAGGGCTACTTCAAGCACGATGCCGTGCTGACCGGCCTGGAAACCCGCACCTCCTCGCCGATCCGCATCAAGCGCAATAACGACGACCTGCAAAGCCTGAACACGCGCGGTTTGTTCCCGGCCGGCGAGGGCGCGGGCTATGCCGGCGGCATCCTCTCGGCCGGCGTGGATGGCATCAAGGTGGCGGAAGCGGTGGCGCTGTCTATGCAGGCGGCGGAGAAGTCCTGACTTCAAACGGCATCTGCAGGTGGAAGCGGCAGCCTTGCCCGGGCTTGCTGTGCACTTCCACCGCGCCGCCCATCTGCTGCATGATGGTGTAGACAATATGCATGCCGAGTCCTGAGCCGCCCTGCCCGCGCTTGGTCGTGAAGAAGGGCTCGTAAATCCTTTCCCTCACGCCGGGGGCCAGTCCCACGCCCTGGTCGATGAAGTCCATCTCCAGCCAGCCGTCGGCCGTGCTGGCGCGAACGGTCACCGTGCCGCCCTGCCCATCCGGGTAGGCGTGACGCGCGGCGTTCATCAGCAGGTTGGACAGCACTTGCGAGAACTTCCCGGGCGGCAGGCGTGGCCGCAGCAGATGGTCGATCTCCACCTCCACCTTGATGCCGGCCTTGCGCAATTCCGGGCTGTGCGCCGACACCACGCCCTGCACATAATCCTTCAGCGCCAGCGTGCTCACATGCTCGGTGCCCTGGTCCACTGCCAGTTGCTTGAAGTTGCCGATCAGGGCGGCGGCGCGGTGCAGGTTCTGCTCGATCAGCGCTGCCGCATCGTTCAAGCGCGCGGCCAGGTTGACCAGGTCGGAGCGGCTCACTTTCGGCGCTTCCAATGCCTGCACCAGTTGCGCCGTATAGCTGCTCATGGCCGATGCGGCGGTCAGCGCCACGCCCACCGGCGTGTTCACCTCATGCGCCACGCCGGCCACCAGCGCGCCCAGCGCCGCCAGCTTTTCCTGCTCCACCAGGCTGGCCTGCGCCGCGCGCAGGGCCTCGGTGCGGCGCGAGACCTTTTCCTCCAGCAGGTGCTCGCGATCCTGGTGCTGCAGCTCGGCCGCTGCGCGCGCGGTGAAGATCGACAGCAGCGACAGCGCCAGCAAGCGCCTGTTTTCATCTATCGGCTTGGTGTCGATGGCCGACAGGATGCCCAGGGTCTTGCCCTCGGTATCGACCATCGGCATGCCGACGTAGCTTTCCGCCTTCATGTCCACCAGCAGGGTGTCGAGCGGGTAATCCTGCTGGATGCCGCAGCCGTGGAAGCACATGGTCTGGTCGGTCACGTTGTGGCAAGGCGTGTGCTCCAGGCTGTATTCCATATTCGGCAGGAACTCTTCGCCGCCCCACACGGCCAGGGTGCGGATGCCTTCCTGTCCGTCCGGCATGTGGATCACGCGGCCCGCGATCACATAGGTCACGTCCAGCGCCGCCGCAAGGTCGCGCACCAGTACGCGGAAAAATTCCTCGCCGCGCGCACGCGCAGTGGAATCGGTAATCGAGCGCAACGCCGCTTCGGCCAGGGTGCGCGCGTCGTTGGCGTCGAATAGTTCCATCACGGGCTCCTAATGGGGTGGGTGGCGCCGGTACAGGTCTTGCAGGTCATCTTTATGCTGCAACAGCAGGCTGGCCAATGCCGGATCGAAGCGGCTGCCGCTGCCCTCGCGCACCTCATCCAGCGCATGCTGCAGCGTATGCGCCGGGCGATAGCTGCGCGGGCTCACCATGGCGTCGACGAAGTCGGCCAGCGCGGTGATGCGCGCTGCCAGGCTGATATCGGCACCCTGCAAGCCTTGCGGGTAGCCCGCGCCATCCCAGCGCTCATGGTGTTCGTGGGCGATGCGCGCTGCCAGTTGCAGGACCGGCTGGGTCGACGAGGACAGCATATGCCAGCCGATGTCGCTATGGCCCTGCATGCGCGTGCGCTGCGCCGCGTCGAGCGGGCCGGGCAAGTTGAGGATGTCGTCCGGGATGCCGGCATGGCCGATATCGTGCAGCGGGGCGGCCTGGCGCAGCTGGCGCACGGCGTCTTCCGGCATGTCGACCGCTGCGCCCAGCATGGCGGCGATCTCGCCCACGCGTTCCACATGGCCGCCGGACGCTGCCGAGCGGCTTTCCAGCGCCTCGCCAAGGATGTGGATGATGGCTTCCTGGGTCGCCTCCAGTTCCTCACGCGCCAGCAGCCGTTCGTAGGTGATGGCGACATTCGCCGAGAAAAGGCCAAGCAGTTCGCGCTCCTCCGTTTCCAGCGCTTCGCTGAAAGACATGTACAGCAGGCTCTCGTTGCCGTCGCGCGTGCGGTAGTAGCAAGCGTAGTACCGCGGCCCATAATGGTCGGCCTGCTCCGCCATGCAGCGCAGGAAGGCATCGCGCACCTGCGCCGGCAAATGGTCCAGCGTTTCCTCCAGGGCCAGGTCGGCGTAGGCCGTGGTCACCGCCAGCACCTGCAGGCGGCTTGGCTGGCGCGCCGCAGCGTAGGCATTCATGCGGCTGGCGCAGACGCCTTCCGCCTGCCGGCCCAGCAATGCCGAGGCCTGTTCCAGTACTGCGGAACAGAAATGGCGCAGGTTGTCCGAATCGCAGACATGGGTGATGGCGTCGATCGAGCGCCGCAAGCCAAGGCGGGCCCGCTCCAGCCGCATCAGGTCGCGATAGGCGCGCAGGCCGGAATAGAACACGGTGCTGAGCTTGGCGTGCGTCAGCTCGGTCTTTTCGCGGTAATCGTTGATGTCGTAGGTTTTCAACACCAGCGCCTGCGGCGCCTGGCCAGGCTGGCCCGTACGCAATACGATGCGCACGTTGCGGTCGCCCAGCTCTTCGCGGATATAGCGCACCAGCTCCAGGCCGGCGTGCTCGGACTCCATCACGACGTCGAGCAGGATCAGGGCAAACTGGCCGGGCCGGGCCAGGTGCGCGCGCGCTTCGCTGCCGGAATAGCAATGGGAGAAATGGACGCGGCGGCCGTCGAACTCGAAGTCCGACATCACCAGCTCGGTGACCTGGTGTACCGCTTGCTCGTCATCGACGACCAGGATCTCCCAGGGCGGGAGGGACGCGGCCGGGGCTGGCGTTTCATCATCGTCGAACAACATTGCGTCATCAACCATGCCCAGCCCCACCAGAGGTTGTTTATTGAAAATTATATACCGCTACAGCCAGCCCACCTTCTTAAAGCGTCGATACAATGCGCCGCAAACAACAGCCATCAAGGTCAGGGCCGCCGGGTAGCCGAAACGCCAGTCCAGCTCGGGCATGTGCTTGAAATTCATGCCCCACAGGCCGGCGAAGGCGGTCAAGACGGCGAAAATTGCAGCCCAGGCGGCCAGGCGCTTGTTGACCTCGCCTTCTTCCAGCGCCACCATCGACAGGTTGACCTGGATTGCGGTGCCGATGGTCTCGCGCATGGTATCGAGGGCAGAGTTGATGCGGAGCAAGTGATCGTGGACATCGCGGAAATATTCCTGCGTGTTCCGGCAGACCGCCGGCACGCGGCCGCCGTGCAACTTGCCAATGGCATCGAGCAAGGGGGCGACGGTGTGGCGCACCGTCATCACCTTGCGCTTGAGCTCATACAGCCGCTCGATATTGTCCTGCTGCGAACCGCGGATGAAGATGCGCTCTTCGATCTTTTCCAGTTCGACTTCCAGCGTGTCGATGATCGGGAAATAGCGGTCGACCACAGCGTCCATCAGCGCGTACAGCACGAAACCGGAGCCTTGCTGCAAGAGGTGCGGTTCCCGCTCGGCACGGGCGCGCACGCCAAGGAAGTCCTTGGTGGAATTGGAGCGATTGGACAGGACGTAGTTTGGGCCGACGAAGATATCGACTTCGCCGACATGCAGCTCGTCCTCGCGCAACTCGAGCATCTTGACCACGACGAACAGGGAGTCGCCGTATTCCTCGATCTTGGGGCGTTGCTGGCCCCGGCCGGCGTCTTCCACCGCCAGTTCGTGCAGGCCGAATTCTTCCTGCATCACTTCGAGTTCCGCGCGTGAAGCGTCGCGCAGGGCGACCCAGACGAAGGCGTCTTGACGCGCCACGTAATCGCTGATGTCCTCGACCGGGATATCAGCCAGCTTGCGCCCATCCTGGTAGGCGACGCAGTTAATCAGCATGCAGGCTCCTCAAATTTCCAAGCCCGCAGCATAACTGAAAACCGGTAAACCGGGGTCAGGCCCGCAGGGCCTGACCCCGCACGCGGCCGCCGCGGACCGGTGTCAGGCACTTGTGCCTGACACCGCCTTACCGGTTTCAGTCATCCTTGGCGCCGTCGATGCCCAGTTCGGCAATCTTGCGCGTGATGGTATTGCGCCCGATGCCAAGCCGGATCGCGGCGTCGTTCTTGCGCCCGTGCGTGTACTTCAGCGCGGTGCGGATCAGGGCCGATTCGAACTGGCGACCCAGCACGTCCATCACGTCCTGCTGGCCGCTGCTCAGCATGCCGGCCGCCTGCAGTTCCAGCAGGCTAAGCCAGCCTTCCGGCGATGCAGCCAATGGCGGTGGCGCCAAGGGCTGCACTGTGCCGTGGTGCTGCGGCATCGCGGTTTCGGCCGCGGCCGGCACGGCGGCATGCATGGCGCTCTCCTGCCCTTGCGTCAGTTCCAGCGGCAGGTCTTTCACTTCCACCGTCTGGCCCGGCGCCATGACGGTGATCCAGTTGCACAGGTTCTCCAGCTGGCGCACATTGCCCGGCAACTCAAGCTGCTGCAAGAACGCCAGCGTCGAATCGCTCATGCGCTTGGCTTCCACGCCCAGTTGGCGCGCACTCTGCACCAGGAAGTGGCGCACCAGGATAGGGATATCCTCGCGCCGCTCCCTCAAACTGGGCAAGCGCAGGCGGATCACGTTCAGGCGGTGATACAAGTCTTCACGGAACAAGCCATCGCGCACGCGCTGCTCGAGGTTCTGGTGCGTGGCCGTGATCACGCGCACATTGGCCTTCAGCGGCGAATGGCCGCCGACGCGGTAGAAGTGCCCGTCCGACAGCACGCGCAGCAGGCGCGTTTGCAGGTCGAACGGCATGTCGCCGATTTCATCCATGAACAGCGTGCCGCCTTCGGCCTGCTCGAAACGGCCGCGGCGCGTGGTCTGCGCTCCGGTGAAGGCGCCGCGCTCGTGACCGAACAATTCGGATTCCAGCAGGTCCTTCGGAATCGCCGCCGTATTGATGGCGATGAAGGGCTGCTCGGCGCGCGGGCTGTGCTTGTGCAATGCGCGCGCCACCAGCTCCTTGCCGGTGCCGGATTCGCCGGTGATCAGCACCGTCACATTCGATTGCGACAGGCGGCCGATGGCGCGGAAGACTTCCTGCATGGCCGGCGCCTGGCCCAGGATTTCCGGCGTATCGGCCGGCCCGGATTCGATGCTCGACTCGCGCAGGCTTTCGTCCAGCGCGCGGCGGATCAGCTCCACCGCCTTGTCGATATCGAAGGGCTTGGCCAGGTATTCAAAGGCGCCGCCCTGGAAGGCCGCCACGGCGGAATCCAGGTCGGAGAAGGCGGTAATGATGATCACCGGCAGGCCGGGATGGCGCTGCTTCACCAGTTGCAGCAAGTCGAGGCCGGAGTCGCCCGGCATGCGGATGTCCGACACCAGCACCTGCGGCGTCTCATGTTCCAGCGCGGCGACCGCATCGCGCGCATTGGCAAAGCTGCGCGTTGCGAGGTTCTCCCGCGCCAGGGCTTTCTCCAGCACCCAGCGGATCGATTCGTCGTCGTCAACTATCCAGATTGGTTTCATGTATTCCGATCAAGGCAAAGGCAATAAGATTCTGAAGTCCGTTTGACCAGGCCTGCTTTCGCATTCGATAACACCCATGTGCTGTTGCACGAAGGTTTGCGCCAGCGTCAGTCCCAGGCCGCTGCCGCCATCCCTGCCCGACACCAGCGGGTAGAAAATGCGGTCGCGGATCTGGGGCGAGATGCCCGGTCCGTTATCGATGATATGCAAATCTAATGCCAGCTGATAACGCACCTTCGCCAGCGTCATCTGGCGCGCCACACGGGTGCGGAAAATGATCTCGGCATCGCCCTGCTCGATGCGCGCCGCCAGCGCTTGCGCGGCATTGTGGGCGATGTTCAGGACCGTCTGGATCAACTGCTCCTTGTCGCCGCGGAATTCGGGCAAGGAAGCGTCGTAGTCGCGGCGGATGGTGAGCCCGACCGGGAATTCAGCCAGGATCAGGCTGCGCACCCGCTCCAGCACTTCGTGGATATTGACGTCGCCCACGATGTGCGGCCGGCGGTGCGGCGCCAGCAGGCGGTCCACCAGCGTTTGCAGGCGGTCCGCTTCCTTGATGATGACCTGGGTGTATTCGCGCAGCTGCGTCAGGTGCAGCGGCGGCAGTTCCATTTCCAGCAGTTGGGCAGCGCCGCGGATGCCGCCCAGCGGGTTCTTGATTTCGTGCGCCAGGTTGCGGATCAGCTCCTTGTTGACCTGGCTCTGGTCCATCAGGCGTTCTTCGCGGTCCTGCTTCATCTGCTGCACGATCTCGCGCAGCTCGATCATCACGGCGCCATCCGGCTCGTCCAGCGCGCTGGCGATGATGTGCACGTGCAGCGCTTCACGCCCGCTGCGTTCCAGCACCAGCTCTTGCCGTACGTCGGAGAATTTGTGCTCGCGCGCCTGCGCGATGATGTTCTCAAGCTCCAGCGGCGCTGCAAACAGGCCGCCCAGCGGCTGGCGCGCCAGGGCTTTCAGCGACGATTCCAGCAGGTTTTCGCCAGCCGCGTTGAGGTACAGGATATGGCCGCCGCCATCGACGATGACAACGGCCGATGCCAGCAGGTCCAGCCCTGCCAGTTCAGCGGGCCGGATGCTGGCAGGGCTGTCTGGGGTCATTTTATATTGGCAAGCTCGCGCTTCAGCGCTTCCACGTTCGATTCCGCACGCGCGATGCTGTCCTTCAGGCCAGTTACGCGCTCCTGGTACTTGGCGGCGTTGCGCTCGTCGGCCCGGCGTTCAGGTTCGCCGTTGTTGAATTCCTTGCGCAAATCCGCCAGCTTACGGTTTTCGGTGTTGAGCTCATCGGTCAGGATGGCGCGGCGGTCGGCATCGCGGGCTTTCTGTTCCGAGCTTTCCACGCGTGGGAAGTTGGCTGGCGCTACGGCAGGTGCGGACGGCGTCGAGCCGCGGCGCGCGCCGCCCGGCGCGGGAATGGTGGCGCCCGGCAGGTCCAGCGTCTTGCAGTTCTTCCCCTTGCGGGTATCGGTCAGTTCCTTGCGGCCATCGGCATCCACGCAGAGAAAAATTTGCTGCGCCTGCGCTGCGCCACTCACGGCCAGCAACGCCAGCCCATGTAATACGAGAGTGCGAGTGTTCATGCCCCGACTATACAACATCCGAAAAAAAACGCGAGGAAAGCAAGCTGCTGGCCTCGCGCTTTTGTTGACTGCCGGTTAATTCCGGCAATCGTCCCCTGATTACAGGGAGTAGTACATGTCGAACTCGACCGGGTGAGTGGTCTGGCGCATGCGGGTCACTTCGGTCATCTTCAGTTCGATGTAGGCATCGATCATCGAATCGGTGAACACGCCGCCGCGGGTCAGGAACTCACGGTCCTTGTTCAGGTGATCCAGGGCTTCTTCCAGGGATGCGCAGACGGTTGGGATCAGTGCATCTTCTTCCGGTGGCAGGTGGTACAGGTCTTTGGACGCTGCTTCGCCTGGGTGGATCTTGTTTTGCACGCCGTCCAGGCCGGCCATCATCAGTGCAGCGAAGCACAGGTATGGGTTGGCCAGCGGGTCCGGGAAGCGGGTTTCGATGCGGCGGCCTTTTGGATTGGCCACGTGTGGAATACGGATCGAAGCCGAACGGTTGCGTGCGGAGTAAGCCAGTTTCACTGGAGCTTCGTAGCCTGGCACCAGGCGCTTGTACGAGTTGGTGCCTGGGTTGGTGATCGCGTTCAGTGCCTTGGCGTGCTTGATGATGCCGCCGATGTAGTACAGCGCGAAGTCGGACAGGCCGGCATAGCCGTCGCCGGCGAACAGGTTCTTGCCGTCTTTCCAGATCGACTGGTGCACGTGCATGCCGGAGCCGTTGTCGCCAACCACTGGCTTAGGCATGAAGGTAGCGGTCTTGCCATAGGAGTGGGCAACGTTCCACACCACGTATTTCAGGTTCTGGGTCCAGTCGGCGCGCTCGACCAGGGTCGAGAACTTGGTGCCGATTTCGTTTTGGCCGGCGCCAGCCACTTCGTGGTGGTGCACTTCGACCGGGATGCCCATCGATTCCAGGATCAGGCACATTTCGGAGCGCATGTCCTGGAAGGAGTCGACTGGAGGCACTGGGAAGTAGCCGCCCTTCACGGTTGGACGGTGGCCGGAGTTGCCGCCGTCGATGTCCTTGTCGGTCGACCACGAAGCTTCGTCGGAGTCGATCTTGACCATGGCGCCGGACATGTCGATCTTCCACTTCACGGAGTCGAAGATGAAGAATTCTGGCTCTGGGCCGAAGTAGGCGGTGTCGCCCAGGCCGGAGGATTTCAGGTAGGCTTCAGCGCGCTTGGCGATGGAGCGCGGGTCGCGGTCGTAACCTTTGCCGTCCGACGGTTCGATCACGTCGCACTGCATGAACAGGGTGGTTTCTTCGAAGAATGGGTCGATGTTGGCGGTCGCAGGATCCGGCAGCAGGATCATGTCGGAAGCTTCAATGCCTTTCCAGCCGGCGATGGAAGAACCGTCGAAAGCGTGGCCCGATTCAAATTTGTCGATGTCGAAATGGGACACAGGCACGGTTACGTGCTGTTCCTTGCCACGGGTATCGGCGAAACGGAAGTCCACGAACTTGACTTCGTGCTCTTGTACCATCTTCAGAACGTCTGCGGCGGTCAGTGCCATTACATATCTCCTAAGTGAAAAAACTGCCGCGACCACTTGGGTGCGGCGAACGCTGGTGGTACATTAAGCAGATATCATGCCAGCCAATTCCATGCTACCAACACGCAAAAGGCGCACCATGCGGGTGCATCTGCCGATTATCGCACCACCGTGGTGCATATTTGCACCAATTGAAGCAAATGCATCGTTGTGGTGCAGTCATCATAAAGGAAAAACCATGAGTTCCACCGCCGAAATCCTCGACCGTGCACGCAAACGCGACACTTCCCTGCCCTATGCCGGTGCGGTGACCCCGCATGAGGCATACGAGCTGCTGAAATGCGATCCGCATGTGCGCCTGGTCGATGTGCGGACCAATGCCGAGCGCGATTGGGTGGGGCGCGTGGCGATTCCGGCCGAGCAGCATCATGCGGCGCAGTGGAACGTCTATCCGGGCGGGACGCCCAATCCTGACTTCCTGGGCCAGTTGGCGGCGGCGGTGCCTGGCAAGGACACAGTGATTGTGTTCCTGTGCCGTTCTGGCGTGCGTTCGCGCCATGCGGCCAAGGCGGCGACCGAGGCCGGCTACACCCAGTGCTACGACATCCTGGAAGGCTTCGAAGGCGACAAGGATGCCGAAGGCCACCGCAAGAACGTGGGCGGCTGGTGCAAGGCAGGCCTGCCCTGGGCGGGCGCGTAAGAATTAAATGGGCATCGGGATAGTTCAATATCGCCGATGCCCATCATCTCTCCGGTGTAACTGCCGCCTATCCGATCCGCGGCTTCTGGGTTAAAGCGCGTAGTTCAAACGTGCATAGACAAAGCGCCCCGAGCGGCCAAACGGCGAGTAATTGGAATATGGCGCATTGCCGGTGCCATTCAACAACGCTGGATACGGATCCGGATACTGGTCGAACAGGTTCTCCGCACCCAGCGCTGCAGTCAGGCGCTGCGTGATCTTGTAGCGCCCTTCCACGTCAACCAAAGTCTTCGGCGTCATCCAGTGATCGCGTGCCGGATTCGCATCCGGTTGCAACACCTTGCCGTAGCGCGTGGCGCGGAAGGTGCCACTCCAGTTGCCCAGCGTATGGTTCACGCTGGCCGTGAACTTGGTCTGCGGCGTGCCATGTTCAAAGGTCAGCACGTTCACGCGGTCGAACAGCGGGGGCGCAGGATTCAGCGCGGCCAATTGCGCAGTCACCGGCACCTTGGTCACTTCGGTCTTGGTGTAATTGCCCGCCAGAGTGAAGTCGAACTTGCCCACGTTGCCTGCATTCCATGGATAGTTGGCCACCACGTCCACGCCGCGCGTCGTCGTGTTCACGCCGTTGATGAAGAAGCGCCCGCCGCCGATGCCGATGAAGCCCAGCGATGTCAGGTAGTTCCGCACATTGTCCTGCAGCAGGTTCTCAGACAACACGATGCGGTCACGGATCTTGATCTGGAACGCATCCACCGTCAGGCTGGCCTTGCCCATCTTGCCGACCGCGCCCAGCGAGAAGTTGGTCGACTTTTCGGCATCGAGCGGCTTGGCGCCCAGCGCCACTGCAGCCGGATCACTAGGCTTGAAGGTGGTGATGTCGTATGGCACGCCGCCAACGAAGTTGGTCGCCGTGGAGGTAAAGAACTGCTGCTGCGGCGACGGTGCGCGGAAACCATTTTGCGCCGAACCGCGCAGCGCAAACGATGGCGAGAAGTTGTAGCGGGCCGCCAGCTTGCCCGACCAGTTGTTGCCGAAGTCCGTGTAATGCTCGCCGCGCACTGCGGCCGATGCCAACAGGTTCTGCGTCAGGTTCGCTTCCACGTCGACATATACCGAGTAGGCCTTGCGGTTGGCATCCGATTCATCACTCGGACGGAAGCCTGGGAAGACCTGCGAACCGGAAGCCGTAGGCCGTGGCGTTTGCGCCGCCGGCGGCGGCAGCGGCGGCAGCGTCACTCCACCGTTACGCCAGGAGTCAGGCTCGCCAGCATGCAGTGCGTAGCCTTCGCGACGCGCTTCCGCGCCAACGGCCACGTTGAGCGGCGACGACAGGCCTACTTCGTACTGCCGCACGCCAGACAGGTTCAAGGTGAGCTGGTCGTATTTGAAACCGCCTGCATCGAAGACAGTCTTGGAGGACGGGCCAAGGGAACGGTTCAGCGTGTTCTCGATGGTGAAGTCCATCCGGTTGTCGCCGTAAGTCACGGATGCATCCATGTCCCACTCGCCGGCGGTCCAGGTGGCGCCGAAGGCGGCACTGAAGTCCGATACTGCCGGCGCGATGATCGGCAGGAAGCCATTTGGATAAATCTCGATCGTATTGTTGTCCTGCTGGGCGCGGCGGAAGAAGCCGCCCGAACGCGCATCGCGGTCCTGGTAGCTGGTCCAGCCATACAGCTTGACGCCGCCTGCCAGGTTGTAGCCGGCGTTGGCGAAGAAGGTACTCTGCGTCAGCTCAGGCTCGCCGTACCAGGCGTTGAAGCGGTTGAAGTTCGCTTCGCGCGGATCGAAGGCGCCGTTTACCAGCGGATATTGCTGGCGTACGTCCCAGCCGGAACGCTCGGTATGATCCTGCCGCTTGCGCTCCAGCGCGAGAGTCAGGAAGCCGCTTTCGCCCAGCTCCATGCCTTTCCACAGGCTGAGATTGAGCGTATTGCCGTCCTTGCGCTTGCGCGAATCTTCAACGCCCCAGGTGGCGCCGGCCGGCGGCGTGCCTGGATTGAAGTTGTACTCGGTATCGCGACGGCCATAACTCACGCTGGCTTCGCCGCCGGTGCGATCGGTGCGCAGGCGCACGTTGATCACGCCGGCAATCGCGTCAGAGCCGTATTGTGCGGACGCGCCATCGCGCAGCACTTCAATGGTCTTCACAATACCGGCCGGGATGGTATTCATGTCCACCGCTGCCGAACCGCGGCCGATAGTGCCATTCAGGTTCACCAGCGATGAAGTGTGGCGGCGCTTGGAGTTGACCAGCACCAGGGTCTGGTCGGGCGCCAGGCCGCGCAGGGTGGCCGGGCGGATGGTGTCGGTACCGTCGGCCAGGCCCGGACGCGGAAAATTCAGTGAAGGCAGCGCCACGGACAGCGCTTGCGTCACTTCCGGCACGCCGGCATTCTTGATGCTGTCGGCGCTGATGACGTCCACCGGTGCGGTGGTGTCGAGCACAGTGCGGTTGGAGACCCGGGTACCGGTCACCACCACCGTAGCGGTTTCGCCGGCAGGCGCTTCCTGCGCCCATGCGGCATTGGTGAAAAGTGATGCAACTGCGATTGCCAGAACCTGTTTTTTTGGTGCCATAGCTACCCCTTGTTGTTAAACCAGTTTCACTCCCCGGCTTATCTTTGAGGTAACTGTAAGCAACTGTCAATTAAGGGTCTCGCGGATACAACACTTTCAAGGTGTTTTACGTGTTTGTACGTAGCTTCTGCCGCACGAACTCGATGTGGTTGCGCAAGCCGTAGAACTCATCGGCAAAGGATAGCGGCACGGTGAGACGGTTGACCCGTTCTTCGATCTGGTCCAGGCGGTGCAGCAGCTCATCGCGCGGCTTGCCCTCATCGACACCTTGCTCCACCGAGCGCAGTTGTCCATACCAGCGGTAGACGCGCGAGCGGATGCGCCAGACGTAGATCGGCGGCACGACTTTCGACAGCGGCAGGATCAGGGCGCCGGCGGCCAGCACCACCACCCACAGGCGATCGAACAGGTTGGCCAGCCAGAAGGTCATGTAGCGCTGCAGGAACGGCGGGCCATCCTTGTAGAACTTGGCCGCTTCCCGCGCGACCGGGATCTCGGTATAGCGCGGTGAAGGGAACTGGCCCTGCTGCTGGAACCAGCCCGCCCCGCTATGGATGCCGCTGGCGGCCTGTACGAACAAGTCGATCAAGGCCGGGTGCAAGTCTTCGCGCGCCACCAGGGTGGCGGTTGGTGCGATCAGGTGGTAGTCGCGAGCCGGCAGGTCGCGGCCCAGGTCGACGATGCCGCGCGGCAGGGTGACATGGGTCAGGAACGGCAGCCGGCGCGCATAGGCTTCGGCCTGGGTGAAGTTGAACAGCTTGATCCCGGGCGTCATCAACAGCATCTGGATCAGCGGGTCGTCCGGCGCCGCTGCGAATACCAGGGCATCGATGCGCCCTTCCAGCAGTTCCACCGTGGCGGGCGTGTTTTCCAGGTCGCTGGCGATGATGTCGCCGTTGTGGACGCCGTTAATCTGCAGTACCTGGCGGAACAGGCGCGGCACGCCGCTGCCTTCGGGGCCGAGGTTGACCTTCAGTCCTTTGAGGCGGGTCAGGCTGTTGACGGCTTTCTTCTCGCGCATGAAGAGCCACACAGGTTCGGTGAACAGGCTGCCCAGCGAGACCAGGCCGGTGCGTTCGGCTTCGGCTTCGTTGGTGGAGCCGCTTTGCACGAAGGCGATGTCGGTTTCGCCTTTGTTCAGGCGCTGCAGGTTTTCCTGCGACCCCTGGCTTTGCTGCAGGACGACCTTGATGCCGTGCTTGGCCATCGCTTGCGCGTAGCGCTTGCCGATGTTTTCGTAGGCACTGTTTTCCTGACCGGTGGAGAGCTTGACCACGCGCGGAGGGGTGGGGTCGATGATCCAGTAGGCCAGTGCGCAGGCGCCAGCGATCAGCAGGATGGTGGGGGCGAACGAGACCAGCAGGTCGCGCAGGCTGATGCGGGTGAACTTGGTGATGAGTTTCATTCGCGCATTTTAAACCGGTAACCCGGTGTCTGACCCGCAGGGTCAGACACCGTCAGTGCGGCGGCCGCTGACGGGGTTTGAGGCTTTTGACTTTCGACGAAGATCAACGGCGCACAACCCAAGCCCTCGGCCTGGAGACCCAGGTTTACCGGTTTAGCGCGCGCCGCAGGCGCGCAGCGGCGCGGCGGGAGCTGCAGCGGAAGTCGCCGCCACCAAAGCCGCCGTGGCCACCGGCTGCACGCCGCCCGGCGCGCCAGCCGCCATCGCTGTGACCACCGGCGCAGCCTTCTGCGCATTCGGCTCGATCAGCGGCATCAGCGAAGGCGCCAGCACCGTCAGCAGCTGCACCGGTAGCGCCGAGGTGAAGTCATAATTCTTCGACTCCGGCCCATGCACATAAGCCGTCATCGAGCCGAAGAAGCGCTCCCCGATATTGAACACGAAAGTGGCCGAGCGGTTCACGTAACGCGACTCGATCAGGCGCCCGCCCGCCGCGTACACGTCAAAGCGCTGGTCGCCGGTACCGGTCTTGCCGCCCACAGGAATGATCTGCCCGTCCGACCCGACGAAAGCGGACTTCACGCGCCGCGCCGTACCATCCGACACCACTTCACGGATCGCGTCGGCCACGGCACGCGCCACTTCCGGCGTCAGCACCTGCTCATTGCTGCTCGACTTGTTGCGCGCCACCGTGGTCTCGTAGGGCGTGCCTTCCGCAAAGTGCAGCGACTCGATGCGCTGCGTTGTCTTGCGCACGCCGCCGTTGACGATGATCCCCATCATCTCGGCCAGCGCTGCCGGACGATCGGCCGACGCGCCCAGCGTGGTCGCATACGATGGCACCAGCGAATCGAACGGATAGCCCATCTTCTTCCACTGGCGGTGGATGCCCATGAAGGCCTCCATCTCCAGCAGGCCGGCGATGCGCTTGTCCTGCGCGTACTTGTGATGGGTCTTGAACAGCCACTGGTAAACCTCCTGGCGCTCCTTCTCGCTGGCGGCCACCACGTCGGACAACGAAGCCCCTTCGTTCTGGTGCAGGTAAGCCACCAGCCACAATTCCAGCGGGTGCACGGCAGCCAGGTAACCGCGGTCGGCCAGGTTCCATTTGTCCATCGCGTATTGCTCGTACATCTTCGCCAGCCGCTCTTCCGGCACATCGTTCTGCACCTTCAGGTTTTCGTTCACGAACTTGTCGAACTCCGCCAGCGTCGCGTTTGGATATACGGTGCGGTGGATATTCGCCAGGCGCACCGGCGTCGGGCGGATCGTATCGAGCAGGATGGCATCGAGCTCCGACGTCTTCTTGCCCTTGTACTTGGCGTAGAAGCGATACAGGAATTCCTTGCCTTCCTTGTCGGCGAAGCGCGCCAGATAGGCCGCGCGGCGCGGATCGTCGGAATCGGTCAGCAGCGTCTGCGAGGAGCCCGGCATCTGGAAGGAGTAATACTTGACCACGTCGCGCATCAGGCGCACGAACACCAGGTTGGTGGAGCGGCGCAGCGCTTCGCGCACGGTCATGATTTTGAAGTCGTCGTCCTTGCTGAAGTTGCCGAAGTAATGCAGGCCGCCGCCGGTGAAGAAGCCCTCGCCAGGATTGGCCGAATACTTGCGCTCCAGCGCCGCCTGCAGCATGTCAGGCAGGTTGCGCTTGTCCTTCGGCGTCATGGTCAGGTACTCGATGCCCCAGGTGGTCAGGCGGTCGCGCTGGTCGACGCTGACCTTCTTCAGTTCAGCCACCTCCATCTGGCCATACTTCTTGTACAGCTGGTCAACGATGTCCATGTAGGTGACAAGGGTGCGCAGCTTGGCGGTGGAGCCCAGGTCCAGCTTGGCGCCTTCGTTGATGTCCAGCGGCTGGTCGTAGTTATCGGTC
This sequence comes from Pseudoduganella sp. R-43, assembly GCF_049913255.1. Classification (NCBI taxonomy): domain Bacteria; kingdom Pseudomonadati; phylum Pseudomonadota; class Betaproteobacteria; order Burkholderiales; family Oxalobacteraceae; genus Pseudoduganella; species Pseudoduganella sp. R-43. Next base: position 1,779,989 of record NZ_CP183988.1, on the reverse strand, counting down.
TGCACGCGCAGGTAGTTGGCGTGCTCGCCGCGCTCCAGCAGCGTGAAGCTGTACACCACGTTGGCCGGGTCGCCATTGCCCAGCATGCCCTTGCCGGTCAGGCCGGCCTGCACGGCGGTCTCCGGCTCGCGCAACTGGCGCAGCATGGCGGTGACGGTTTTCTGGGTTTCCGCGTCGAGCGTGGTGTTCACCGACAGGTCGAGGCGGTCCAGGTTGTACATGCGGTTGTCGCCCAACAGGTTGGCCAGGTGCACGCGCACGGCGTTCGAGGCCTTCTTGGTGACATAGGTCATCGGCGGCGCAGCCTGCACGCCGTTGCCCTTGGCCGGGTGCAGCTTTTCCTTCAGCGCGGCGTCGCGCAGCTGCGGCGTGATGATGCCGGCGCTGGCCAGCAGGCGCAGGTGGCTGTTGGCCAGCGTCTCCAGGTCTTCATCGCCCTCGCCCAGGTAGTAGCTCGGGCGGCGCTGCGCGATCAGCAGCGACAGCGCTTCCTTGAAAGCCAGCGGGCTGCCCGGCTGGTCCATCTTGCCGCCCAGCAGGCGCCCCACTTCGTCGAACTCGCGGCCGTACCAGACCCACATGCCGTCGCCCACGCCGTTCACTTCACCGTAGCCCGGCTTGGCCGAAAGCGGCACGGTATTCAGGTAGTCGACCACGATCTGGCGCCGCACCTTGGTAGTGTCTTCGCCCTGCTGATAGGCACGCAGCGAGGCCGAAATCATCTGCTGCAGCTTGTCCTTCATCGAGCCCGTGCGGCCCTCCGGCGAATGGCGATACTTCTCGATCTGGGTAGCCAGAGTGGAGCCGCCCGCCGCGCGGTGGCCGCCGGCGCCCACGGCGCTCGCGGTTTTTTCAAGGATGGCCTTGGACAGGCGATCCCATTCGACGGCCGGGTTGCGTTTCGGGTATTTGTTGTCCAGCAGCTCGCGGTTCTCGATGAACAGCAGGCTTTGCACCAGCGCGTTCGGCGCCTGCTCGAAGCTTCCGTAAATGCGCTCCGGATAGCTGGCAGTGAATAGAGGCTGTTCGCGGCAGTCGAAGATTGACAGGCCGGTGCGGGTCTTTTCGCGATAGGTCGGGAACACGCCCATGTCGGTCAATTCCACCATCTTCGGCGAGAAGCGCGCTTGCGACATGACTTCGTAATCGCGCGCTTTCAGCTTGTCCAGGTAATCCGGCAGGTTGGCGTAGCCAAGCCGTTCGTCGTAAGGGCTGTCGTGCGGAAAGCGGATCGACTTGCTCGGTCCCGGCTCCACCTTGTAGGTCAGCTTGCCGACCAGGTCGGTGAACACCTTGGCCTGCATCGTCGAGGTGCGGGTCTCGTGATAGCCCCAGAATCCGCCCACGGTCAGCAGCACCAGGATCAGCACAATCAGCGCATTGCGCAAGCGCGAACCCTTCTTCGGTTCAGATGGAGGTGGCAGTGCTGGCTCGGTTGGCGGGCTTGGTTCGAAGGAGCTTGATTCGTGATCTTGTTGGGAAGGCATAGGTACCGAGCGCAAACGCCGCCTGTTGCCGCCATATCCAATTGCTGCCGCGCCGGCGCGCATTTTGCGCACCGCTCGAACGACAACTCGGGGCCGGCGAAAACGACGATTGCTTAACATAGTGTTCAAACCGGACAGTACACGCAGAGTATTTCTGCTTGATTACCATTGCACCACATCGGCGCGCACTGCACGGGGCAACTCGCAAAATATTTAAACTTCGCGGTTCAGTTTCGCAAAAAAACAACGGCGCTTCACACGTTTGTGAGCGCCGTTGCAAGAGCAGTTAACACCCTTTTCACACTGTGGTTTCAGGGCTTCGCGTACTCCACGTTCAGGGCATCGAGCTCACGGCACATTTGGGAAAATGCAGCCTCGCATTGGGGCGGATCGCCTTTCACGCCAAGCTCGATATGGCGCCTGGTCTTCGCATCGCCCACGCTTGGCAGGCTGAAGACCTTGATGCGCGGCCAGGCTGCTTCCAGGGCCAGCATCAGCGGAGTAAGCGCTGCTTCCGCTGCCTCGTACACTAACACCGATCGCTCAGCGCGAGGCTCACGATTGAACAGGTCGGTGTAGTGCGTGTCGAGCACCCATTCGATCATCGGCCACGCCATGACCGGGAAGCCGGGCACGAAGTAATGTGTTCCATGCGCGAATCCGGCCACGTTGTTATACGGATTTGGAATAAGCGCAGCGCCTTGCGGGAATTCGGCCATCTGCAGGCGCTGCAGATTTTCCGCCGAAGCGAGATCGGCTACCTCGCCCTTCTCTTCAGCCACCTGGCGCACGCGCTGCTGGATGCTGTCTTTTGCGCCTTCGTGCAACACCAGCGGCAAGCTCAGTGCCGCAGCGGCGGCCTGCCGCGTATGGTCGTCCGGCGTGGCGCCGATGCCGCCGCAGGAGAACACGATATCGCCGCTGGCAAAGGTGCGCTTCAGGGTGGCGGTGATGCGCTCGCGGTCATCGCCCAGGAATTCGGCCCAGGACAGTTGCAAGCCGCGTGCCGCCAGCAGCTGCACCACTTTGGGGAAGTGCTGGTCGGTTCGCTTGCCGGAAAGGATTTCGTCGCCAATGATGATCAGTCCGATTCGCATAGGCTTTCCTCGAAGGGTTCATGGCGCAATTGCGCCAGCGCTTGCAGGCAATAATACTCAAACCACAGGCCGGTGAAGATGAAAATCACCACATACACCCAGATCGATGCGGCCAGCAGGATCGGGAAGAAGGCAATGGCAGCAGCCGCGCCGCCCACCCACACCAGTGCCGGCAGCGAGCCGGCCAGGCCGGACACCACGCCGATCGACATCAGCTGCCAGCGATGTTCGCGCTGCAGCTTGGACAGTTCTTCCGGGCTGGCATAGTCGGCCAGCGCGTCATAGCTCATCACGCGGCTGGTGAGCCAGCCCCACAGCAGCACCGTGGCCAGGCCGGCCAGCGGCGGGAAGATATACATCGGCAGGATGCACAGCCAGGCCACGACGAAGATGCCGAAGGCGCCCAGCGCCTTGACGACGCCGCCCAGTATCGAACCGCCCTGCTTCTTTTCCAGCTGCGGGAAATGGCGCCCGCCGACGTGGCGCACGATGAACGGCATGGCAGCCACGCCGATGAAGATCATGGCCGTCACGATCATCAGCGGCAGCAGCAGCAGCAGCGCAAACAGCGGCACCACGATCGAGCGCAAGCCGCCCAGGCCGATCGATTGCAGCCAGTCGCTGGTGACGCGGTAAACCTCGAATTCCACGAAGTGGCCGTGCAGCCAGTCCAGCAGCGGCTGCAGGCCAAGCCAGAGCAGCAATGCCCAGAGGGCGACTGACAAAATGAAAGGAACAATACTCAGCAATAAGATCTTGCCGTGGAACTGGGACAGCAGGGCCCTGCCATAAGCGTGGATAACAGCGCGCATTAACTCGGTTTCTTTCTCAAATATTCAAACATCCGCTTCAGGCCCAGCCATTGCTGGGCCCAGAAGCCGCGGCCGTAATCGCGGCCCGCCAACTGGTCACGCACGCCGGTTGCTTCGAAGCGCGGCGTGAAGTTAGCGGTGCGGAAAATAATGTCCCAGATCGGGAACAGCACGGCGAAATTACAACCACCCAGCGTGCCCTGGCCCTTCGATTCATGGCCAACGCCGATCGCGTGATGCATGCGGTGGTAGCGCGGCGACACCAGCAGCCGTTCGCCAATGCGGCCGAAGTGTATACGAACATTGGCGTGTTGTAAGCTTTGTACGATACGGGACAGCGATACGAGGAGCACGTACTGGCTTGGCGGCACGCCGATGGCCAGCGCCAGCACCGCCATAAAGACATCGTGCAGCAGGTCGTCCAGCAAATGATTGCGGTCGTCGCTCCACAGGTTCATGTTCTGCTGGCTGTGGTGCAGGCTGTGCAGGCCCCACCACCAGTTGAACTGGTGCTGGGCGCGGTGGAACCAGTAATCGAAAAAGTCCAGCACCAGCAGGTAGACGGCAAAGCTGGCCAGCGGGTGCATATTGGTGACCAGGTTTTCCAGGTTGAAGGGCTGCACGCCTTCCATGTGCAAGGCGCCGGAAATGGCGTCCATGACGGGATCGAGCGTAAAGAACAGCAGCAGCGGAATCAGGCCGATACGCTGCAGCACCGTGTAGATGAAGTCATTCCAGCGCGCGCGCTTGTCGCTGAACTGGTGCACCGGGATGGCCGCTTCCAGCGGGCGCAGCACCAGGTAGATCAGCAGCAGTTCGGCCATGCCGATCAGCAGCCATTCCGTGCCTTCGAAGGCTTCTTCGGTGATGTCGCCCATGCCGGAGTAATAGATCAGCGGCTGGATGGCGTTTTCAAACAGCCAGCCCTGGGCTTGGCCCAGGAGGTCCAGGAAGAATTGAATCATTTGCTGTAATCCGGGTGTTCTCTCAGGGTGGCGAAGCAGAAGCCTTTCTGCTTCAAGCCTTCAATCAGGGGTTCCAGGTTGGCCGGCGCCCATGGGTCCTTGCGCGACCAGATGCCCATGTGGGCCATGAAGATGTCGCCGTCGCGCAGGCCGTCCAGGGCGCGCTTCAGCAATTGCGCGTTGGAGGCGCGTTCCACCGGCAGTTCGTCGCCGGAGAAGCCGGCGGGCGTGGCCCATCCCGCATGCTGGTAGCCGCAGGCCTTGCCGGCAGCCAGGGTGCGCGGGCTGGTCTTGCCGCCGGGAGCGCGCCAGAACGGGTCCAGCGCCTTGCCGGTCAGTTCCTGGAAGCGCTGGTCGACGCGGCGCAACTCCGCGCAGTACTGTTGCGAAGTCCAGTCCTGCACCTTGCCGGCGCGGGCGCCGAATTGCGGCTTGACGCTGATCTTGCCGTTGCCGGCGTCGCGCACGTAATAGGTGTGGTCGAAGGTGTGGCTGCCGAAGGCATGGCCCTCGGCGACGCGGGCGCGCCAGTAGGCTTGCCAGGACGGGTCCAGGCTGTAGTCGCCCTTGACGGTCTTTTCGTTCGCCAGGAAGAAGGTGGCCTTGACGTTTTGCCGCGCCAGGACCGTCGCGATCAGGTGGGCCTGCGACTGGCTGCCGGTGTCGAAGGTGAGGTAGATCGTGCCGCGGCATGCCGGCGCGGGCGCCTGCGCGGCGGCCGACGCGCCGGTGGCCGCCGCAGCGGCCAGTCCCAGCACGCATGCCTGCAACCGCATTACATCCTCGCGGACGAGTTGGCGAAGAAGACGCCGTGCGGCGAGCGGCCGACCGGGATCATCTTGACGACCTTCTTCTGCTGCAGGTCGATCACTGCCACTTTTTTAATCCAGCGCAGCGTGGCCCACATGTATTTCTTGTCGGCCGTGATTTCCATGCAATCGGGGCCGCCGGGCACGTCGATGGTGCCGACGTTCTCCAGCGTCTTCTGGTCGATGATGTTGATGGTATTCGACACCCGGTTCGACACATAGGTGTAGCGGCCATCGCCCAGCGCGCGGAAGTTGTGGGTGCCGGCGCCGGCCTTGATGCGCTTGACGGTCTGGCGGGTGCGCCAGTCGATTACTTCGACGTAGTCGCTGCCCATGATCCCGACCAGCAGGTATTTATCGTCCGGCGTCATGGCGATACCGGCCGGCAGCTTGCCGACCGGGATAGTCCACAGCACGTTCTGCGTCTTCAGGTCGACCGCGCTGACCTGGTCGCTGCCCTGCTGGGTGACGAAGGCCGTGGTGCTTTTGGCATCGAAGGCGATATGGCTGGGCAGCTTGGGCAGCGGAATCCGCTTGGCCAGGGTCATTTCCTTGCCGTTATACGAATAGACATCGAGCCGGTGCAAGCGCAGCGAAGTCGCGACGAACCATTTCTGGTCCGGCGAAAAGCCGATCTGGTATGGATCGAGGATATCCTTGACGTGGCGCTGCACCTGGCCGGTCACAGGGTCCAGGAAGACCAGCTCATTGCCCACGGCGCTGGCGACGATCAGCGACTTGTTATCGGGCGTGGCCATCAGGTGGTGGGGCTCTTTCCCCACCGGGAAGGTCTGCAGGCTCTTGTAGCTTACCTGGTCCAGCAACTGGACCGTGGCATCGCGCGAATTGAGCACGACGACGACGTTTGCCTGGACAGGCTGCACGCCTGCCAGCAAACCACATAAAACTGCTGCGCTACGGATACTGCGGAACATGAAAACTCGCTTATTGGTTAAGCCAACCAGTATTTTACGGTCAAACGTCTTGTATCAAGTTATTGCCGACAACATTTAATGGGTATCGGCCGCGAATGGACTACAATCGCGGCCTAAGCCCCACATTTCTAAGGAATCCAAATGACTATCATCACTAACGCATCCGGCCTGCAATACGACGACATCAAGGTTGGCGATGGCGCGGAAGCAAAAGCTGGCCAGAACGTCACCGTCCATTACACCGGCTGGCTGCGCAACGACGACGGCAGCAAAGGCCCGAAATTCGATTCGTCCAAGGACCGCAATGATCCGTTCGAATTCGCCCTGGGTGCCGGCATGGTGATCCGCGGCTGGGATGAAGGCGTGCAAGGCATGAAGGTAGGCGGCACCCGCCAGCTGATCATCCCTGCTGAACTGGGCTATGGCTCGCGCGGCGCCGGCGGCGTGATTCCACCCAACGCCACCCTGATCTTCGACGTGGAACTGCTGGGCGTATAAGCCAGCCCTGCGACGGGAGGCCTAGCGCTGCCACTTGCGCTGCACGGCCTCCTGCTCCGCTTTTGCATCGAGCGGTTGGCCGGCAATACGCTGGTCGATCGCATCCAACACCTGCGTCGGCATGTCCGCCGCCGCCTGCCGGTATTCCCCCTGCTGGGCCTTGCCCTGGCTTTGCACCGCCAGCTGCACCTTCCATGCACCGCCCTGCTTGCAGGCCAGGCCCGACATATCCTGGGCCGTGGTGAAGCTGCGGCAGTAGCTGTTGTCCTGCGCCAGGAAGCTGGTGCCAATGCGCACCGGGCCGCCGCTGCCGGCCAGTTGCTGGTCCAGCGCCGTTGCCAGGCGGCCTTGCGCCACCAGCACGCCATCGCGGCTGGCCACCGTTTCGCCGCGGTCGATCGGCAGCATGCCGACGCCGTAATGGCCGGCCATCACGCCCACCATCAACATCGCCGCCAGCGCGCCCCACTCCGGCCATGACCAGCGCCGGCCACGAGTGGCCTTGCGGGCAGCCTGCTGCTCGGCCTCGCGCCGGGCGCGCACGGAATCGAGGCTGACCACCGTGGCCTGGCGCAGCGGCTGCGCCAGCCTTGGCGGCACCGCTTCCTCCGCCACCGGGGCAAAGGCGGCAAAGACGTCATTGCGCATGGCCTTGTGCTGGGCGACGCGGCGCGCCAGCGCGGCATCCTTGTGCATGGCTTCTTCCACTGCGCGGCGGGTGACTTCATCCAGCTCGCCGTCGGCATAGGCCATCAGGATTTCGTCGGAAAAACTCTTCATACTGTCCTCGCTTGTTCCGATAACATTTCTTGCAACGCGGTGCGGGCACGCGCCAGGCGGCTGGTCAGGGTGCCGACCGGAATATCCAGCACCTCGGCCGCCTCTTTATAAGGCAGCCCCTCCACCAGCACCAGGCCGACCACCAGCCGGTGCTCTTCGCTCAGCAGGCTGACGGCTTTTTGCACCGCCATGCGCTGCTGGTGCGCTTCGGCATAATCGTCGCCTACGTGCTCGCCTTCCTCCTCCGGCGCAAACAGTTCGCTGCGGCGGGTACGGGAACGCACTTCGTCGATCCAGGCATTTTTAATAATGCGGAACAACCAGCTATCCAGGCGGGTTCCCGGCTGGTAAGAGCTGCTGTGCAGGATGGCGCGCTCCACGGAGAGCTGGACCAGGTCGTCGGCATCCTCGCGGTGCCAGGCCAGGGTACGGGCGAAACGCCGCAGTCGCGGCAACAGTGTGGCGATTTCCTCGTGCAGGGCGCTATCGTTGTCCATCATATGAAGATAACGAACGGGATCGGGATTTTCTTCCCTCTCTCCGTCGTTAATACAGAATAGATACCGGTAGCTTATATTATCATCCGACCATGCCAACCTTGCGCCCGACTTATTCCCTGTTGCGTTCCTGCCGCTGCCTGCTGCTGGCCCTTGGCCTGCTGGCCGGCGCGGGGCCGGCGGCGGCGCAAATCGGCCTGCCTGGCTTGCCCCAGTTGCCCGGCGGCCTGCCATCCCGTCTTGGCGACAACGGCTTGCGCGACCGGCTGCGCGAAAAATTGCTGGACACGGCCGAACTGCCAGGCAAGGTGTCGCTGGACCAGCTCCGTGCGCTGAACATGCGCCAATTGCTGCAGCGGCATCCGGCGCAGCTTGAGCCGGATCCCGCCGGATTTCCTATTGTGCGCAAGGAAATCCTGGCCTGGTCGCCATCGGAGGCCGGACTTGCGGCAGCCGTCGCGGCCGGGCTGACGCTGACCGGCCGGCAGGAAATGCCGGAGGTCGGCCAGGTGCTGGTGACCTTGCGGGTGCCCGATGGCGTTGCCACGGCGGACGCGCTGGCCAGGCTGCGCGCCGCCGATCCTGATAGCAGCTACGATTTCAACCATGTGTATACAGGCGCCGGTGCGAACGATGCGCCAGATGCCGATCCGGCAGCGGCGCGAGACAATGCGGGCAGCTTGCCGCGTACCGCGCCAGCCCGCGCGGTTGGCGGCGATGTGCGCGTTGGCCTGGTGGACAGCGGCATCGATGGCAGCCACGAGGTTTTCGAGAACGCCCGCATCGTGCGCTGGGGCTGCGACGGAGCGGCCCGTCCTGCGCCCCATGGCACGGCGGTAGGCGCCCTGATGATCGGCAAGTCCGAGCGCTTCACCGGCGCGGCGCCGGGCGCGAAACTCTATGCAGCAGATATATATTGCGACCAGCCGACCGGCGGCTCCGCCAGCCAGATCGTACAGGCACTGGCCTGGCTGGCAAGGGAACAAGTCGGCGTCATTAATATCAGCCTGGTCGGCCCACCCAACCAGATGCTGGGCCGTGTGGTGCAGGCGATGGTGGCGCGCGGCCATTTGCTGGTGGCTGCGGTCGGTAACGACGGGCCTGCTGCACCTCCTTTATATCCGGCCAGCTACCCCGGCGTGGTCGGCGTGACGGGCATCGATCCGAAGCGCCGCCCGCTGCCGGAAGCTGCGCGCGGCCCGCAAGTGATGTTCGCCGCGCCAGGCAGCCAGATGGCCGCAGCTGCCATCGGCACGCCGCCGTATAAGCTTGTGCGCGGGACGAGTTTCGCCTCGCCCCTGGTGGCGGCGCTACTGGCGCCGCGCTTGCACTCGCCCTCCCCGGCGCAGGCCGCCGAAGCGCTTTCCGCCCTCGCCGCCGATGCCAGCGCAGCCGGCGACGGCACCGGCCGCGGCGTGGTTGCCGAAAACCTGCGCGTTCCCCCTTCAGCCTTCCGCTGAAAAGAATTTGAATTTTTTTTCCGGATGGATGGAAGAAATCCATTTCCCGGTTCGTTCTCTGTATGTACGCGGCGGATTTCCCGCAGCCAGACCAAGGAGAACTGATATGAAGACCAACATCGCAACCATCATCCGCGCTGCCTTTATCGCTGCTGCCAGCGCCGCATCCATCGCCCAGGCTGGCCCGCTCGGCGGCGCACTGGGGGGGAATATCGGCGGCGGTATCGGCGGTGCTTTTGGCGGCGGCATGGGCGCCATGCGCGGCGGAATGACCGGCGATATCGCCGGCAGCACCATGCGCGGCAATCGCGCCGGCGCGGATATCGCCGGCAATGCGGCAGGCAATGTCACCGCTACCGCTTCCCGCGCCGCAGCTGCGGATTCGGCGGCTAACAATGCCACCCAGCGCGGCCTGGACGCCAGCAGTGCGGCCAACGGCGCCGCCAACCTGACCGGCAACCTGTCGCGCAATGCTGGCGCGGCAGGCGGTAACGCAGACGGTGCAGCAAATGGCGCCGCTAATGGAGCGGCGAACGGCATCGCCGGCAGCCTGGCCGGTGGTGCCGGCGGCGCATCTGCGCTCGGCGGCCAGTTGACGCGCGGTGCTGGTACTGCCAGCGGCAGCGCCGACGGCGCGGCTAGCGGCGCGGCCAGTGGCGGCGCGAATGGTGCGGAAGGCGGCCTGGCTGGCGCAGCGGCAGGCGCATCCGCCCTCGGCGGCAAGGTGGCGCACCGTGCAGGTTCCGCAAACGGTGCAGTGGACGGCGCCGCATCGGGCACCGCAAACGGCACGGCAAACAAAGCATCCAGCAGCACCTCGAACGGCAACGCCAGCGGCAACGCAGGCGGCGCAGCAAACGGCGCGGCGAATGGTGCGGCGAATGGCCTGGCGGGTAGCCTGGCAGGCGGCGCAGCGGGCGCACATTCCCTGGGCGCTCAGGTCGCGCGTAATGCAGGTGCGGCCAGCGGCAACGCCGACGGCGCGGCAAGCGGTATCGCGAACGGCGCTTCCAACAGCACTGCCAATAACACCCCAAGCGGAACTTCGAACGGCGGCAAGTCCGGTTCGGCATCCGGCAGCGGCAACGGCGCGTCCGGCCTGGGCGCCAGCCTGGCGCGCGGCACAAGCATGGTGAGCGGCAGCGCAGACGGCGCGGCCAGCGGCAAGGCAGCGACGCCTTCCCGCCATGCCAACGCCGCGGCAAACGGCTCGGCCAACGGTTCCGCCAGCGCCAGCAAAAGCGCCCGCAGCGGTAGCCAAACCGCAGCGCAGCAATCGCCGAAAAGCGCTTCCGCAAACGGCGGTGTGAACGCCGGTTTCAGCGCCCAGGCAGGCAGGAACGCCGCCGTTGAAGGCTCCGCGCAATGACGCACCAGGCTGGGGCGGCGCGGCGGAAAAGCTTAAACTAGCTGAGGTTTTCGCCATAAACCGCCCCAGATTTCGTGGCGAGCCAGTCACTATATGGGCTTCTTCAAAAAACGGTACACACTTTTTTCAATTAATGTGCTAATCTGCGCGCTCCATTAACCAAGGAGGTAGTAATGAAAAAAGGCGAACTGATTGCAGAATTTGCGAAGCGTACCGAAATGTCCGGCGCAGCCGCTAACGACGCAATTAACACCCTGATCGCGATCGTTACCGAGCGTCTGAAAAAGGGCGACACCGTTGGCATCACCGGTTTCGGCACCTTCTCCGTCGCCAAGCGCGCTGCCCGTAAAGGCCGCAACCCGGCAACCGGCGAAGCGATCAAGATCGCTGCATCCAAGACCCCTAAGTTCTCGGCTGGCGCAACCCTGAAAGCCGCTGTGAACCCAACCAAGAAGAAGTAATTCTTCAGGCTTACCGCCAGAACGGCGGTTCAAGGCTGGCCCAAGCGGCTTGTCTTGAACCGCCGTTTTTATATGGTGCGCCGCACACGGCGCCCACGCCAGGAAAATTCATGCGCCTGATATTTGCCCTCGCCGCGGCACTGCTGCCGCTTTGCGCCCACGCCTTCAATCCGTCCGGCCTGTATTTCGAACACGACGCATGGGAACTGGCCTGCGACAACACCGGCGCCTGCCGTGCTGCCGGCTACGGCGGGAATCTCCAGAAAGACCAGGCAGCATCCATCCTGCTGACCAGGCAAGCCGGCCCTGGCCAGCAAGTCAGCGGACAAGTCATGCTGGGCCATTATGACGAAAGGGAAGCGATCGCGCACATGCCGGCAAAGTTCAAGCTTGAACTGTGGATCAACGACACGGCGACAGGTTCGCTGGAATTTGCCCGGGAAACGTTTGTGGCCGAGCTTTCACAGGCTCAGATCGCGGCGCTGCTGGCCGCATTGCCCCAGCATGCCACCGTTGAACTGAAGCGGGGAGACGAGCTATGGGGAGAGATATCCGACGCTGGCGCCACCGCAGTCCTGCTGAAGATGGACGAATACCAGGGACGGGTTGGCACGCCCGGCGCGGTGGTTCGCAAGGGTTCGCGGCCCGAATCAAGCGTCCCGCCGGCTGTCGCCAAGCCGAAGTTCCTGCCCGCGCCAACCGCCATGACGCAGCAGGCGGACTCCCGCTTCGTGGATCGCCATCGCAAGAACCTGGTGGCTGCCCTGCGCACCAGCGTGAAGCCGGACGATTGCGAAGAACTTTTTGACGACGAGATGTTGTACTCGCTGAAAGCGGTCAGGCTGACTTCCAATCAGATGCTGGTATCCATGCGCTGCTGGATAGCGGCCTATAACGCAGGAGCTGGCTACTGGGTCGTCAACGACAAGCCGCCGTTCCGGCCAGTCCTGGTGACCACGACCGGCAGCGACTACGCCTCCGGCAAGATCAGCGAGATGCACAAGGGACGTGGCCTCGGTGACTGCTGGACCTATAAAACCCTGCGCTGGAACGGCAAGCAATTTCAGCTCACCGCAGCATCCACGACCGGCATGTGCCAGGCGATCGCACCTGGCGGAACCTGGCACCTGCCAACCGTGGTGACCCAGGAGTAGCGAATTTGGAGCCTCCCCTCTAAGGCAGCGCAGGCTTTCTTTTGTATGATGGCGCTTCATAACTCCACTAAACCAAAGGTAGACACCATGAGCCTGCAAGAACAGTTTGACCAAGCGATGGCCGATTCCAAGAACCTGCCGGAACGCCCAGACAATATGACCCTGCTGAAGATCTACGCCCTGTTCAAGCAAGGCTCGGCAGGCGACGCCACCGGCGAGCGCCCTGGCATGACCGACTTCGTCAACCGCGCCAAGTTCGACGCATGGGCGGCACTGGCAGGCACCAGCCAGGACGACGCCAAGCAGCAGTACATCGACCTGATCGAAAGCTTGAAGTAATCCTCCCGCCTTGACGCCGCGCTTGTCAAAACCAGCGCGGCGCTGCACACTCCAGTATTTGCAAAATAATTAACAGTCAAATGCTGGACAACCACTCCAGGATCGCCGCGATTGCCCACATCGTCCTCGGCTTCCTTTCCTTGTTACTGGTGGCCTGCCTGGCCGTCTTCTTCCACGCCTTGGCGGAGATCGTACGCAATGCTCCGGGTGTCGTTGAATTCATCACGGGTGCGGGCACCATCATTCTTGGCCTGCTGGTTGCGCTTTGCCTGCTGCAAATCGGCTCAGCCATCGCTTACCTGAAGGGTTCGCGCGCCGCGCGCACGCCCCTGATCATCTTCAGCATTGTCGCCCTGTTCAACGTTCCAGTCGGCACCGTGACAGGCGGCTATTCCCTGTGGGCGCTGCTGCGCAAATGATGCGCGGCCAAGTTACTCCCGCCTCAGCGCCAGCGGGTAGCCAGGCCAGCCTGCGCCTGCCGGGCGCGTACTTCCATGACTGCTACCAGATCGTCTCACCGGACGCCAACGTCTCCGCGCTGGAGCTGTACTTGCACGTTGTGGAGCAGACTCCAGCTTGGGTAAACCGGCTCATGGCCTTGCGCAACTGGCTGGCCGGCCTGGCCGGGCTGAAAAACCTGGGCCACCTGGGCGCGCTGCGCGCGGCCAAACCGGTAAGCGAATATCGTATCGGCGATCGCGTCGGCATCTTCTCCCTGCTTTACCTGTCGCAGGATGAAGTGCTGCTGGGCGACTCGGACAAGCACCTGAACGTGGTGCTATCCGTCTGCAAAGCGCCGCAAGGTGCGGTCAGCGTGACCACTGTCGTCCATGTGCACAATTGGCTGGGGCGCTTGTACATGTTGCCGGTCACGCCTCTGCACAAGATAATTGTCAGGACAATGCTGAAGAGGACAGCCTTGGCGACGTTCGCGCATCGCTGTCGGTAGCACACGCCGCCAATGTGCAAGCAGGCGCGCGAGCTCGCCACCTCTTCCACCTGCATGCTAGAGTTGCGCTTTTTATAAGCCAATCCCGACGCATGACACTTCTTTTCCGCCGCGCGACAACTGCCGATATTCCCGCCATGAGTGCGATCAGGCTGGCCGTGCGCGAAAACGCACTTTCCAATCCGGCTCGCGTTACGCAACAGATGTATGAAGATTACCTGGATCGCCTTGGCCAGGGCTGGGTGTGCGAACGCGAAGGAGCAGTAATCGGCTTTTCTTACGCTGCGCGCGAAGACAACTCGATCTGGGCACTATTCGTTGAGCCGGCATTTGAAGGATTGGGCGCGGGCAAGCGCTTGCTGCAACTGGCGACGCAATGGCTGTTTGCCAGCGGCGCCCAATCCATCAAACTCTCCACTGCGGCCGACACGCGCGCCGATCGCTTCTATCTGGCCCAAGGCTGGCAGCGCGGTGAGATCAGCAATGGCGTCGATGTGCACTACCGGCTCGAGCGAGCGACGACGATTCGCCTTGCCGAACCGCGCGACCTTGATTCAATGTGGAGCATTTTCCAGCCGCTGCTGGCAGGCGGCGACGCATTCCCGTTTGGCCAGGGATTTGAGAAATCCACCTTCCAGTTGCACTGGTTCGGCAGCCACCCGGCCTATGTTGCCTGCGCGGGAGACGTCATTCTCGGCATGTACAAAATGGGCGCCAACAATCCCGACCACGGAGCCCACGTCGCCAGCGCCACCTACGCCGTCGCCGCACCGGCGCATGGGAATGGCATCGGCCGCGCGCTGGTCGAACACAGCCTGGCACAGGCGCGTCGCGAAGGCTTCCTCGCCATGCAGTTCAATTACGTCGTCAGTACCAACGCCGCGGCGTTGGCGCTGTATCGCAAGCTTGGCTTCAACATCGCCGGCATCTTGCCGCAAGCTTTCCGTCATCGCGAACTTGGACTGGTCGACGCCTACGTTTTACATCGATTCCTTGAAGAAGAATGAAGAAGTTAATGTTCCTGCTGCTTTGCTTGATGCTGCCTTCAGCGTGGGCCGAATCAAACACTTCGGCGCTGGTCAAGGAGATAAATGCAAGCAAGGACTGGGCAGGCGATCTCGCAAGATGCCCTGCCGACCTGATGCCTGCAACCAGCCAGCCAGACTACAACCACGGCGTCAAAGCGCAATGCGAGACCGCGTCCAGCCAGCCGGCATGCATGGCTGCTTGCAAGGCCGGCAAAGGCGAATATTGTTATTGGTTAGGGGTTGCGCTGCAAGCATCGGAGCAGGATGATCGCGCGTCGGACATTCTGTTCCAGCGATCCTGCAAATTAGGCGTGGCATCCCCACCAACCGTGCAGCCACCTTGATGCCGGAACGTCCAGCGAAGGTGGACGCGCAAAGCTGCCCTGCGCGCACGTTCGAGCGAACTTGTGCGGCAAACGACCCATGGGGCTGTTCGATGTACGGGTTTATCCTTGGCGGGGACAAGAGCAATCCGCGCAACAGGCAGAAAGCCCTCGAAGCGCTCAAGAAATCGTGCAAGTTTGGCGAGGAAGATCCAGCCTGCCGAGCCGCCCTAGCGATGAGAAAGGACCTGGAACGATGAAGAAGCAAGCGCCTGCTGCACATCGAGCAGCGCATGGCAGGCAGCGGCAAGCATGAGCCAGGCAGGCAGGAACTGGAGCGTGCTGCGGTGGCGATGAGCGAGACGGTGGGCCAACCCACCAGGGCCGCTTAGGCCGGAGCGAATACCGCGCGCATCTTCTCGGCCACCTTGCCTTCGATGGCGCTCTTGAAGGCACCCATCAGGAAGCCGAGCTTGATATTCATATGGGCTGCGCTGTCGGCCAGGGTCAGCGTGCCCTCCACGCCGCTGCGGCCGAACTTCAGGGTATCGCCGTGCCATTGGCAGGCCAGGTCGAATTCCTTGGCGATACGTTGTGCGACTTGTTCTGCTGCTGCGCGCGCTTGCGCAGGTTCCAGGCTGTGGGCCTGGGTGATGTTGATATCGGCCATACTCTGCTAATCAAAAAGCACAAAAGGCGCTATTTTAACGCACGCACCTTTGTGCTGGATCAAAGGGCGATGCCACAGACAGGGTAACCATGGTCATTCAACCGCCCTTGGGAGAGTGATCATGGATGAGAATATGTGCATGACTTTGCCTGTCAGCTTTGTGCCGACACCATCCGCCCTGTACCGCGCACACCGTAAGTCGGCGCAACTGCTACAGCAGCCCAGCCTGCCACGCCTGAAAGATACCGCGTTGCCAACGCGTCCCGCCGCCGCACCGCCCGCTGGCGCCCGCGTGCTGATCTGGAAGCAGGACCCTTCCGTCAGCGAACTCGGCACCCGCAAGATTTTCCTGCCCGGCGTGATCCTGGAAGGTCCGCGCGACGCCCGCATCACGTACGGCCAGCCCGGCATTGCCCCGGTCAGCCCGAATGCTTTCGGCGACTTCATCATGGCGCCGGACACCGACCAGTTCGATGCCGTGCATGCCTTTGCCGTGGTGCGCTCGACCCTGACCATGTACCAGCGCGTGCTATCGCGTGCCGACACAAGCGCGCCCCTGCCCTGGGCTTGGAACAGCGGCAGCAACACCGATCCGCTGCAGGTGTTCCCGCATGGGCTGCCGAATGTAATGAACGCCTATTACAGCCGCAGCGACCGCGCGCTGAAATTCGGCGACTTCGTGCCGACCGGCGCCGCCGGGCGCGTGTTCACCTGCCGCTCCTTCGATATCGTCTCGCACGAGACCGGCCACGCCGTGCTGGACGGGCTGAAACCACAATGGATACTGAACAGCGCGCCGCCGCAAACCGGCGGCCTGCATGAATCCTTCGGCGACCTGACGGCGATCTTCCTGGCGCTGTCCCAGCTCGACCAGGTGGAAGCGGTGATCGCGCAAACCAAGGCTGACCTGCACGACAAGACCTTCCTGGCCGATATGGCGGAACAGTTCGGCCTCGCACTCGGCCGTCCGAACGGCCTGCGCAATGCCGACAACGACCTCAAGCTGTCCGAAACCGGCAATGAAGTGCACGCGATCTCCCAGGTGTTCACCGGCGCCATCTATGACATCCTGGCCGACATCTTCTCGTTCGAACGCGCCCCGGGCCTGCGCGACGATGCAGCCTGCCTGCACGGCGTGGCAGGCTACCTGTGCAGCCTGGTGCTGCGCGCCCTGGTCGCAGCACCCGACGCCAACGCCAAGTATGCCGACGTGGTCAACCAGATGCTGCGCATTGCGCAGGAAGACGGCAAGCCTGTCGACTACGCCAACTTCATCCGCAACCGCTTCGCCCTGCGCGAGGTGGTGGTCTCGCCCGTGCCGCTGACCGAGGACCAGCCGCAAAACCTGGAACTGCCGGCCATGGTGGAAGACGCCCCCGACGCGCGCCAGGACCGCCGCGCCTGCTGCGGTACCATGAACCATGCCGAATACTTCGACCTGGAAGGCGTGCTCGATGCCGAGCGCCAGGCTTTAGCGGCCTGGTGCAAAAATTACAGTACCCGCCATGGAGAATTGACCGTCGAAAAATGAAGATCACCGCGACCGGTGGAGGCGGCTTCGCCGGCCTCAGCCAGCACTTCGAAGTTGACACGGATGCAAGTCCAGTCGGTTCGGCGCTGGAGGCGGCCCTCGCCTCCAGTGGTTTTTTCGCGTCCGCAGAAAATTTTTCGCCCCCGCTTGGCGCCGATCTGGGGCACTGGACTATCACAGCCGACGATGGCCGTCGACGACATAGCTTAAGCTTTGTCGAGACTGGCGCGCCGCCCTGGCAAAATCTGCTCGATTTGATCCGTTCCGCTGCCTGAAAGCAAGACTGTTAGAGTCACGCCACGAATTTGCTTATTTAGATTGTATCTAAGCCCGAATTGTGAGAAATAGCGGATTGCCTTAAAATACAGTGCTTTGCTGAGCTTTTTCCAGCGCTCCAACATAGATAGGACTGTTATGACCCACGTTGTCACCGAATCCTGCATCGCCTGCCGCTATACCGATTGCGTCGATGTTTGCCCGGTAGATTGCTTCCGCGAAGGCCCGAACTTCCTGGCCATTGACCCAGACGAGTGCATCGACTGCGCCGTGTGCGTGGCCGAATGCCCGGTCAACGCCATCTTCGCTGAGGAAGACGTGCCGTCCGACCAGCAGCAATACATCAAGATCAATGCTGACTTGTCGCGCAACTGGCCTTCGATCACCAAGACCAAGCCTGCCCTGCCGGAAGCCGAGCAGTTCAAGGACGTCAAGGAAAAGGCCCACTTGCTGAAGCGCTAAACGCTTCCAGCAGCCTGTTATTCACCGTGCAACACCGCGCCTGACGCGGTGTTCGCTTATTCAGATGGAATGAGAATCATTATGAATGTCGTCAGCACCCCACCAGGCGGTCTCCACGAGACCGATGCAGTCATCATCGGCGCCGGCCCGGTCGGCCTGTTCCAGGTCTTCGAACTCGGCCTGCTGGAGATCAAAGCCCACGTGATTGACTCGCTGAGCGCCGTTGGCGGCCAGTGCGTGGAACTGTATCCGGACAAGCCGATCTACGACATTCCAGCCGTTCCATCCTGCACCGGCCAGGAACTGACTGACGGCCTGCTGAAGCAGATCGAGCCGTTCGGCGCGACCTACCACCTGGGCCAGGAAGTGACTGTCGTGCAAAAGCGCGAAGACGGCCGCTTCGACGTCGAGACCTCGCTGGGCACCAAGTTCATCACCAAGACCATCTTCATCGCTGCCGGCGTGGGTTCGTTCCAGCCGCGCACCATGAAGGTGGACGGCATCGACGCCTTCGAAGGCTCGCAGCTGTTCTACCGCGTGAAAAACCCGGCCATGTTCGAAGGCAAGAACCTGGTCATCTGCGGCGGCGGCGACTCCGCGCTGGACTGGGCGTTGAACTTCGTCGGCAAGGCCGAGTCCGTAGTGCTGCTGCACCGCCGTGAAGACTTCCGCGCTGCCCCGGCTTCCGTGGCGAAGATGAAGCAGCTGTGCGAAGAGTACGAGATGCAGCTGATCATCGGCCAGGTGTCGGGCATCGAAACCAAGGATGACAAGCTGTCTGAACTGCGCGTAACCGGCGCCGACGGCGTGACCCGCCGTGTGCCGCTGGACATGCTGCTGGTATTCTACGGCCTGTCGCCAAAGCTGGGCCCGATCGCCGAGTGGGGCCTGGATATCGAGCGCAAGCAGCTGAAAGTGGTGTCGACCGAGAAGTTCGAAACCAATGTGCCGGGCATCTTCGCCGTGGGCGACATCAACACCTACCCAGGCAAGAAAAAGCTGATCCTGTCGGGCTTCCACGAAGCCGCGCTGGCCGCTTTCGGCGCTGCACCATATATCTTCCCGGACAAGAAGATCCACATGCAGTACACCACCACGTCGCCAAAACTGCACAAGGTGCTGGGCGTGGAAACTCCGGTGTTCGACTGATCCGACCGGTTCTTCGGACGCATCCTACAAAAAAGCAGCGGAAACGCTGCTTTTTTTATTTCCCGCCTCGTATTATGTTGGAATCATGTTGTGTTAGCCGTTGTTTACGTACTTTCTGAGGGGTACTGCGGAATGCTGTAGGTCATGTATAAATGGCCTATAATTGGACCATCTTTGCGCATTGCCACAATTTTCGGCGGGACATACTATGCTTTACCAATTGCACGAAATGCAACGCTCGCTCCTGCATCCACTGATGCAGTGGGCTGAAGCCTCGTCCAAGCTGTTCACCAATCCTGTCTCGCCGTTTGCGCACACACCGTTCTCACAGCGTATCGCAGCGGGCTACGAATTGATGTACCGCCTGGGCAAGGAATACGAGAAGCCGGAGTTCGGCATCAAGCAGGCTGTGGTCAATGGCAAGCAAGTCCACATCGATGAACGCGTCGTGGAAAACAAGCCCTTCTGCAAATTGCTCCACTTCCGCAAGGACTTGAGCGAGAAGGAGTTCAAGGCCCTCAAGCAGCCGACCGTGCTGCTGGTGGCGCCGCTGTCCGGCCACCACGCGACGCTGCTGCGCGATACCGTGCAGGCGCTGCTGTCCGAACACGACGTATACATCACCGACTGGATCGACGCGCGCCTGGTGCCGCTGTCGGAAGGCCCGTTCCACCTGAACGACTATGTGAAATATGTGCAGGAATTCATCCGCCTGCTCGGCCCTGACCTGCATGTCATTTCCGTCTGCCAGCCTACCGTGCCCGTCATGGCGGCCATCTCCCTGATGGCGACGGCCAAGGATCCAAAGCTGCCGAAGACCATGACCATGATGGGCGGCCCGATCGATCCGCGCAAGTCGCCGACCCAGGTCAACAACCTGGCAGTGGAAAAGAAGTTCTCGTGGTTCGAAAACACCGTGATCTATGCTGTGCCGCCGAACTATCCGGGCTTTGGCCGCAAGGTCTATCCCGGTTTCCTGCAGCACGCGGGCTTTATCGCCATGAACCCGGGCCGCCATGCGCAGTCGCATCGAGAGTTCTACATGCACCTGGTGCGCGGCGACGACGAACCGGCGGAAAGCCACCGCAAGTTCTACGACGAATACAATGCAGTGCTGGACATGCCGGCCGAGTACTACCTCGACACGATCAAGACCGTATTCCAGGAATTCCGCCTGCCGCAAGGGACCTGGGAAGTCGATGGCGTGTTCGTGCGTCCGCAGGACATCAAGAACGTAGCGCTGATGACGGTCGAAGGCGAACTGGATGATATTTCCGGCGCCGGCCAGACGCAGGCGGCGCACGACCTGTGCTCCGGCATTCCAGCCAATATGCAGGAAGACTTCGTAGTGCCGGGCGCCGGCCACTACGGCATCTTCTCCGGCCGCCGCTGGCGCGAGATGGTCTGCCCGCGGATCGCGGCGTTCATCAAGAAACACGGCTAAGGGCCTGCCCTTCAGCCGGCCGGGCCTGCGTGCCCGGCTTTTATTACCGTATACATTATACTTTTTTATATAATATGAAGATTGATCCCGTTGCTTTGCAGGCCGCTGCCGGTCGCGCGTCCGGATTGTTGAAGTCCCTGTCCAACCAGGACCGCCTGCTGCTGCTTTGCCAGCTGGTGCAAGGCGAGCATTCAGTCGGGGAGCTGGAAGCGGCAACCGGGATCTCGCAGCCGACCTTGTCGCAGCAATTGACCGTATTGCGCAACGGCGAGCTGGTTGCCACGCGGCGCGAAGGCAAGCAGATTTTCTACAGCATCGCCAGCGCGGAAGCGATGGCCGTGCTGCAGGTGCTGTACAAACTTTACTGTCCCAAGGAGTGATGCAAATGAGTGCTTACTACGCGCCGCTGGCAGGCGGCATCTTGATCGGGCTGGCGACAGCGATGCTGTTGCTGGTCAACGGCCGGATTGCCGGCATCAGCGGAATCGTGGGAGGCTTGCTGTCGCGCGCCTTCCCTGGCCAGGCCACGGAAGGCGATGCGGCCTGGCGTTTCGCTTTCCTCGGCGGCCTGGTGGCCGCACCGCTAGTGTATGGCGCCCTCGCCGCATTGCCATCCGTGCAGGTCGATGCGGGCACGCTCACATTGGCCGCCGCCGGCTTGCTGGTCGGTGTGGGGACGCGTTATGGCTCCGGCTGCACCAGCGGCCACGGCGTGTGCGGACTATCGCGGCTGTCGCCCCGTTCGCTGGTTGCCACGCTGTGCTTCATGGCAGCCGGCTTTGCGACAGTTGCCGTCGTAAGGAGCTTCGCATGAACGCGCTGGCTTCCATGCTGGCCGGCCTTCTGTTCGGGATTGGCCTGATCGTTTCAGGCATGACCAACCCGGCCAAAATCATCGGCTTCCTCGACCTGTTCGGGAAATGGGACCCATCGCTGGCCTTCGTGATGGGCGGCGCCCTGCTGGTTGGCACCATCGCGTTTCGCTTCGCCAGCAAGCGCCAGCGCGCACTGCTTGGCAACCCGATGAACATTCCCACCAAACGCGACATCGACCGCCGCCTGGTGCTGGGCAATCTTGGCTTCGGCATCGGCTGGGGACTGGCCGGCTACTGTCCTGGTCCGGCAGTCGCATCGCTGGCGACAGGCGGCAGCAAGCCATGGATTTTTTTCATTGCGATGCTTGGCGGGATGGCGCTATTCGAAATTGTCGAAAGGCGAGCAGGAAGGCCAAGCTAACAAGCTTTGAGGCAGGTCAATTGGCTGTCGGGCGGTCGGTGTCGAGGCGGCGCAGGTAGTCGCGTTCGAATTTGCGGTCACGATGCCGATGCTCTCCTCGCGCAGCTCACGGAGCGTGGAGACGTTGACCGGTAAGAAGCGGCATGTTCCACACAAGTTTATACGAAGCAACTTCCGCAAAGCCCGCGCAGATATTGGATAATAGCGCTTTAACGTTCCGCTTTTCGCCGTGACTGATCCGAAAACCCTGGCCGACCGCATCGAGGACGTGCTGCCGCAAACCCAGTGCACGAAGTGCAGCTACAAGGGCTGCCGACCGTATGCAGAAGCGATTGCGTCCGGTGAAGCGAACATCAACCAATGCCCGCCTGGCGGCGCCGAAGGCATCCGCCGCTTATCCAGCGTGACCGGGCGCCCCGTCATTCCGCTGAATCCCGTCAATGGTTTCGAGCGCCCGCGCGCGGTGGCCTTCATCGACGAATCGCTATGCATTGGCTGCACGCTGTGCATCCAGGCCTGCCCGGTCGACGCCATCATGGGCGCGGCCAAGCAGATGCATACCATCATCCCGGAACAGTGCACCGGCTGCGACCTGTGCGTGCCGGCCTGCCCGGTCGACTGCATCGTGATGTACCCGGTGACCGAAACCACCGGCTGGGATGCCTGGACCCAACCGCAGGCCGACGAGGCGCGCGATCGCCACGACTTCCGCCTGGCGCGCCTGATCCGCGAGCGCGAAGAAAACGATGCGCGCCTTGCCGCCAAGGCCCACGCGAAAGCCGCTGCCGTGGAACGCCTGACGCCGGAAAATGAAGCCGAGCTGGCGGAAAAGGAACGCAAGCGCCAGATCATCGCCGCCGCCATGGAGCGCGCCCACCAGCGCGCCGAAGCCGACAAGAATAAATGAACAACGCCAAACGCCAACAGATCTTTGAACGCCTGCGCGAGGCGAATCCCAATCCCGAAACCGAACTGGAATACACGACGCCGTTCGAGCTGCTGATCGCCGTGCTGCTATCAGCGCAGGCGACCGATGTAGGCGTGAACAAGGCCACGCGCAAGCTCTATCCGGTGGCGAACACACCGCAGGCGATCCTGGACCTGGGCCTCGACGAACTCACCGAATACATCCGCACCATTGGCCTGTACAAGACCAAGGCGAAGAACGTGATTGCGACCTGCCAGATCCTGGTGGACCAATACGGCGGCGAAGTACCGCAGACACGCGAAGAACTGGAGCAATTACCGGGCGTAGGCCGCAAGACCGCCAACGTGGTGCTGAATACCGCCTTCCGGCAGGTAGCAATGGCGGTCGACACGCATATCTTCCGCGTCTCCAACCGCACCGGCATCGCGCCGGGCAAGAACGTCGACATCGTCGAGCAGAAGCTGATGAAGTTCGTGCCGAAAGAATTCCTGATGGATGCGCACCACTGGCTGATCCTGCACGGCCGCTACACCTGTGTCGCGCGCAAGCCCAAGTGCTGGAACTGCATCATCGCCGACCTATGCGAATTCAAGGGCAAGACGCCCGCCCCCGCCAACGCCTGAAAACCGGAACTTCGGTGTCCGACCCGCAGGGTCAGACACCTGGCCAGCGGCCGCCGCGGGTTAGTGTCAGACCCCGCGGGTCTGACACTGATTTACCGGTTTAGAGTAAAACCATATTGTCGCGGTGGATCAGCTCATGTCCTTCGACATAGCCGAGGATGGCTTCGATCTCGGCGGAGGGCTTGCGCTTGATGCGGCGGGTTTCAGCACTGGTGTAATTGCTGATGCCGCGCGCGATGGCGTGACCGTCCTCGCCGATGCAGGTGACGACCGCGCCTCGGCCGAATTCACCGTGTACTTCTGTCACGCCAATCGGCAGCAGGGATTTACCCTCTTTCACCAGCTTTTGTACGGCACCGGCATCCAGCACAACCTGGCCTGCGGTGTGCAGGTGGTCTGCCATCCACTGCTTGCGCGCCGTCAGGTGGCCGGTCTGCGCGGACAATTCGGTGCCGATATTCTCGCCTGCAGCCAGGCGGGTCAGCACATCTGCTTCGCGGCCAAAGGCGATCACGGTATGGGCGCCGGACTTGGCCGCACGCTTGGCGGCCAGGATTTTGGTCAGCATGCCGCCGCGTCCCAGCGCGGAGCCGGCGCCGCCCGCCATCGCTTCCAGCGCAGGGTCGCCGGCGCGGCCATGTGTGATGAGGTAGGCCGCCGGGTCCTTACGCGGGTCGGCGCTGAACAGGCCGCGCTGGTCGG
The DNA here is from genome assembly GCF_049913255.1 of Pseudoduganella sp. R-43. Lineage (NCBI taxonomy): Bacteria > Pseudomonadati > Pseudomonadota > Betaproteobacteria > Burkholderiales > Oxalobacteraceae > Pseudoduganella > Pseudoduganella sp. R-43. Next base: position 1,756,005 of record NZ_CP183988.1, on the reverse strand, counting down.
TCAGGATGATCAGCGCGTCGGCTTCGATCAGGTTTGCCACCAGCGCGCCGAGCGTGTCGTTGTCGCCGAACTTGATTTCATCGGTGACGACGGTGTCGTTCTCGTTGATGATCGGGACCACGCCCAGGCGCAGCAAGGTGGTCAGCGTGGAGCGCGCGTTCAGGTAGCGTTCGCGGTCGGCCAGGTCGGCGTGGGTCAGCAGCACCTGGGCAGTGCCGATGCTGTGCTCGCGGAAGCTGGTTTCATAAATCTGCGCGAGGCCCATCTGGCCCACGGCGGCGCATGCCTGCAGTTCGTGTATGTCCGTCGGTCGCTTTTCGAAGCCCAGGCGCAGCATGCCTTCTGCTACGGCGCCGGAGCTGACCAGCACGACTTCCTTGCCCAGCGCACGCAGGGCGGAAATCTGTGAGGCCCAGCGGGCGATAGCGGCATGATCGAGCCCGCGGCCGTCATTGGTGACGAGCGAGGAGCCCACTTTGATGATGATGCGGGTGGAGTTCTGGATAAGCGAATTCATAGGACGGCAAAAGTCTGATCAAACAAAAGGTACGCGAAACTTCTGGTGATGCGCCGGGCGGGGTGATGCCGGCTTGCCGCAGACAATGCTCGCCCCCGCGGTTGGCAGGGGCGGCAAAGATAAGAGGTTGTCTCGATTTTAATCGAGAACTTTGAAACGTGGGTCGTCCGGGTCGATGGAGGAGATACCGCGGGCTTCTTCGGTCATCTGCACTTCTTCCGAGCGCTGCTCGGAATAGCGCTGCTGCTCCAGGTGCAGGTAGATGGCGTTGACCAGTTCCTGCGTGCCTTCGTGCGACAGTGCGGAGATCTCAAATACCGGACCCTTGAAGCCGAACTTCTTGACGAAGTCCTTGACGCGCTTGGCGCGTTCTTCTTCCGGAATCACGTCCAGCTTGTTCAGCACCAGCCAGCGCGGCTTGTCGCCCAGCGCAGGATCGTACTTTTGCAGTTCCTTGACCAGGGCCTTGGCTTCCTTGACCGGATCGACAGTCGCCTCGAACGGCGCCAGGTCGACGATGTGCAGCAGCAGGCCGGTGCGCGACAGGTGGCGCAGGAACTGGTGGCCCAGGCCCGCACCTTCGGCGGCACCTTCGATCAGGCCAGGAATGTCCGCGATCACGAACGATTTTTCGTGCGACACACGCACCACGCCCAGGTTCGGGTGCAGGGTGGTGAACGGGTAGTCCGCAATCTTCGGACGGGCATTCGATACCGCGGTGATGAAGGTCGACTTGCCGGCATTCGGCATGCCCAGCAGGCCAACGTCGGCCAGCACTTTCAGCTCCAGGCGCAGCTCGCGGCGTTCGCCTTCCTTGCCGTCGGTTTTCTGGCGCGGTGCGCGGTTGGTCGAGGTCTTGAAGTGGATATTGCCCCAGCCGCCCTCGCCGCCCTTGGCCAGCAGTTCCATCTGGCCATGTTCGGTCATGTCGGCGATGATTTCGCCGGTGACTTCGTCGATGATCAGGGTGCCGACCGGCATGCGCAGGAAGATGTCGTCTGCGCCCTTGCCGTAGCAGTCGGAGCCACGGCCGGATTCGCCGTTGCCGGCGCGGTGCATCTTGGAATAGCGATAGTCCACCAGCGTATTGACGTTACGGTCGGCTACCGCCCAGATGCTGCCGCCTTTGCCGCCGTCGCCGCCATCAGGGCCGCCGAATGGACGGAATTTTTCACGGCAAAAAGAGGCGCAGCCATTGCCGCCGCTGCCGGCGATAACTTCGATGCGTGCTTCGTCAATAAACTTCATAAGACCACCTTGAAAACTAAAAAGGCCCTACCACTGGCAGAGCCTTTTGGAGAGAAGGCTTTCGCCTTACTGTACCTGTATTTGCTGGTTTAAGCAGCAGCTACGACGGTAACGTACTTCTTGCTGTCCGGACCCTTGGTCACGAACTTCACAACGCCGTCCACCAGTGCGAACAGGGTGTGGTCCTTGCCGGTACCGACGTTTTCGCCAGCGGACACTGGGGTGCCGCGTTGACGGATGATGATGCCACCAGCATTGATGGACTGGCCGCCGTACACTTTAACGCCCAGGCGTTTTGATTCAGAGTCGCGACCGTTGCGGGTAGTACCGCCGCCTTTTTTGTGTGCCATTTAGTTACTCCTTGATAGCTCGGTAAATTCGGGCAAGCAGCAATTAGCCGTTGATCGAAACGATTTGGATTTCGGTGAAGTTCTGGCGGTGGCCTTGACGCTTCTGGTAGTGCTTACGACGACGCATCTTGAAGATGCGTACCTTGTCGTGACGACCTTGGGCAACTACTTTCACCAGAACCGATGCACCTGCAACCAGAGGAGCACCAAACTTGATGCTGTCGCCCGCGCCAACGGCGAGAACCTGGTCGATAGTGATTTCGGAACCAATGTCAGCCGGCAACTGTTCTACTTTAATTTTTTCGCCAGCAGCAACTTTGTATTGTTTGCCGCCGGTTTTTATGACCGCGTACATGATTGGAAACCTCTTGAATTGTTAATAAGTCCCGCTTGCTCGACGCCCAAAAACAACAGACGAAAGCCGGGGAACCGCTGATTATACATAGTTTCGGGAAACTGGTCAAAAGGTATTGTCGACGGGCGGCCGTCGTGGTATGTCGGCAACGAGTAACGTATAATCGCGGCACTCTTACCAACCTTACCAGTAGGTTTGCCTTGTCGAACAACGCCCAGAACACCATCATGAGCACCATTGCCGCCGATATGGACGCGGTCAATACGGTGATCCGCCAGCGCCTTCACTCGGAAGTGGCACTGGTCAACCAGATCGCTGAATATATCATCAGCGCGGGCGGCAAGCGTATCCGACCAGTCCTGGTCCTGCTGGTAGCGAATGCATACAACTACAAGGGCGCCGGCCATCACGAGCTGGCCGCAGTGGTGGAGTTCATCCACACCGCAACCCTGCTGCACGATGATGTTGTTGACGAATCGTCAATGCGTCGCGGCCGCCAGACTGCCAACGCACTGTTCGGCAATGCCGCTTCCGTGCTGGTGGGCGACTTCCTGTATTCGCGCGCCTTCCAGATGATGGTGTCGCTGGATTCCATGCGCGTGATGCAGATCCTGTCCGATGCGACCAATGTGATCGCCGAGGGCGAAGTGCTGCAGTTGCTGAACATGCACGACCCGGACGTGACCGAAGAAAGCTACCTGCAGGTGATCCGTTCCAAGACCGCCAAGCTGTTCGAGGCGGCGGCGGAACTGGGCGCACTGGTGGCGGGCGCTTCCGACGCCGACATCGCCGCAGCAGGCGAATACGGCCGCTCGCTGGGCACCGCCTTCCAGTTGATCGACGACGTGCTGGATTACGCAGGCGACGCAAGCGAGATCGGCAAGAACGTGGGCGACGACCTGCGCGAAGGCAAACCTACCCTGCCGCTGATCTGGCTGATGGAAAACGGCAGCGAAGAACAGCGCGCCCTGGTCCGTTCCTGCATCGAAAACGGCGACGAGCAGCACTTCGATACCATCCTGGCCGCGATCACTAATAGCGGCGCACTGGACTACACCCGTCGCGCCGCCGAAGTGGCAGCGCAGCGCGCCATCGACGCGATTGCAGGCATGCCGGACGGCACCTACAAACAAGCCTTGCTGCAACTGGCCCGCTTCTCGGTGGACCGCAGCCACTAAAGAACAAGGCGCCAATCGGCGCCTTTTTTCTTACTGCGCCTTGACCGCGGCTATGCGCCGCTTGGCGAAGTATGCCTTCCACGCATGCGGTGCGACCGCTGGGTAGCGCAGCTTGCCCAGCGCCAGCCATGCATCGCGGTAGGCCAGCCAGCTGCGCTGCTTCTCGGCCGGGATCTTCATCTGGCTCATTTCACGCTCGGCTGCCGCGGCATCTTCTGCCATGAAGGATGGCAGCTTGCCGGCCTCGAAATCCAGCAAGGAGTTGAGGATTTCCTCAATTTGCGCAGGGTCTGTCCCGTGACGCCGCACCTGCTGCAAAGCGGATTTCTCGGCATCGTTCCAGCGTGCCGAAATGGTGTCGATGCGTGCGTTGCGGTCCTGGTCGGCCAGGTCCAGCCGGATCGCGGCACAGCGCGACAGCAGATGGCTTTTTGCCGCGTCATCGCACATGTCGATCTTCGGCGATGGGCCTTCCTTGCCGGTCTGCATGCGCGCCAAACGCGCCAGGCGCGCTTCGATCTCGGTGGCATCGGCGCGGCAGGCCGCCATCTTCGCCACCGCATAATTGCGCGGCACGCCCAGGCCGTTCGCGTACAGCATCATCAGGACATCCTGGCTATCCGCCGCAAAGGCGCAGTGCCGCGCCTTCACATAATCGAAATGCACGCCGATGCCGTAATACAGCTTGTCAGCATTGCAGTCCTTCAATGCCGCGGCCTGCTCCGCCGTCGGACGATGCGGAAATGGGTAGGTGGCCAGCTTGTGGATCTCGCATTCCGAAGTGTCGGCATGCGCGCTGGCGGCCAGCGCCAGCAAAGCGGTAACGAAGGCTTTGCGCACTTAAAGGATCTCTTTGACCGTTTCCGGCGGACGGCACAGGCGCACGCCCTTGTCGGTCACCACGAAGGGACGGTTGATCAGTTCCGGGTGCGCCATCATGGCGTCAACCAGCTCATCCTCCGGCAGCGATTCGTCTGCCAGGCCAAGCTGGTCGTACAGCTCACCCTTGTTGCGCATGGCGCCGCGCGCCGTCAGGCCGGCTCGCGCAATCAGGTCTATCAGGACTTCGCGCGATGGCGGCGCCTTCAGGTATTCAACGATTTCCGGCTCAATGCCCGCTTCGCGGATCAGCGCCAGCGCGCCGCGCGAATTGCTGCACGAATTGTTGTGATAAATGGTGATTCCCATGATGCAAATGAAGTTAATTCAAAGCCGCACTATATCACCGGCAAGGGAGTTGATAAATCCACAAAATTATGTGTAGAATTAGCTCACACCAGTCGGGGTGTAGCTTAGCCCGGTAGAGCGCTACGTTCGGGACGTAGAGGCCGGAGGTTCGAATCCTCTCACCCCGACCAAAGATACTTTTAAACCCAAACGGTTTCCCATCTCACACTGATCAGTTATTGATAACGATATGGAGTAAATCTGTTGTCCCAGTGTCCCTTATGCCAGCCGAGGTTTACTGACCTCGCGTAGCACCTAACAAACCAGGTCTGGCTGATGCAAACCGCCAGGCAAGCGCTCTTGATGGTCATGCGCCCAGCTTCGACATAGTGTCGTGCCATCTCTACTTTCTGCGGCTATCATTTGGTGGGGGGATTGCCCCGTCGCCTTCCATGTTCAAGTCAAGTTTCTGCTGTTTAGACTCCGGATTTTCTTGCAATTCTTCTGTGCATTGAGCGCTCAGCCCAAGTGATGCAGCAAAGTTTCGCAGCCCTTCATCTTCGGAGTAAATACAGGTAGCCCTGTGAACCTTGGCAATCGCGACTATCTGATGGTCGAACTTCACTTTCTGCCAGGGTGCGGCATCTTGGACACCCTTCTTCTTACCGGAACGAACCGCGTCTCTGACGCTTATCGCGCACTCGATTGCAGCCTTTTCATCAAAGGGAGCAATGATGAAGGCCGAACGGCCTTTGAAGGAAGCCAAAACGTCTGGGTCAGCCTTGACGTAGAACTCAGAAAGGGCCGGCGTTGGAATCAATATCTTAGTCTTCGATCTTTGCAATCGAACTACTAGATAGTCCAGCTTATCGCGCTGAATATCCGATGTGCGCGGATCAAGCAGTTTTATGAGAATGCCCGCGTCAAAAATTACCATTAATCCGATCCTCGTATCAGCAGGTGCTCCTTGATTGGATCATCAACTTCGTTCCATCCATTGCCCTTAGCTAACCGAGCTGCATTAAGAATGTCCGTTATCGACACATCGTCTAAAGGTTCCCAGCCACTGATTCGAAACTTCTCAAGCGACCAAACCCCATCTTCGCCGCGCAGCCAATCGCCTTGCCCCGAAACGCGAATCGGGGTCGAAAGGTAATTTCGAATCAACTCTCGCGCCATATCGCTGTTTGCTTCGCATTTGTGAATCGTGCCGTCGACATCCTTCAACCAAACGGGGATAGTGTTGTCTTTGCCACCAATTCGAATGACGACGCCGTCAAGTACGCCTGCTTCTTTGACACGGAACGTCTTTTGGATCGGGGTGTCTCTACCAGGGAAGGCTAAGACGACTCCTCCGGTCGTCTGCCTAACCTCTCCGATTGCCTTGTCAGCCTTCAGCATATTATTGAGGTTTTGATAGGCCTTCTTCAGGTCATCGGGTGCCGAAGCGTCGTGAACCATACGCAGCCTAGATTCAACACAATCGACAGCGGCGGTGTCGATCAGCACGCTGAGAATTGCGCTTCCTGGTCGAACTGTTCGAAAATGCACAGCAGGCTCGCTCCCGTACAAGGCGGCCAGCTGCTGCATGTATTCAGCTAGCCGAGACATTGGTATGGTGTCAGGGCTGAACGCATCAATGCTGAAATCAAGTTCTTTTGGTGTTTCCATCGCGTCACAATACTACAGCTAGGTCATTCATTGAGTTAGGCATTACGACATTTGCTGATCAATAAGAGCAATTGTTGTCAATTTGCAATTACACCCGAGCGCATGCTGTATATATAGACAGTATGAATGACAACGCACTAAAGTCAACGGCTCCACCTCAAACGAACGAAGCTCAATGGTCTTTCAATTGTGTTGACTTCAGTCTTATCGCGATATCCGTTGCAAATCTCGATGCACTGTCACTGCTCTTAAATTGCCGCTATTTTTTGGCGCCGTCATTGCTGTCCTTGTCAGGACGGCGCAGCAGCAGAGAGGGATTAGCCTTGACCTTCTCAGTCAAGGCGCCAACGTCCGTCACGACCTTCTTGGCCTGGTTTTCGATCGCCATGAATTTTTCAACGGCCTTGGGCAGTTCATCGAGCATGGCTTTGAGCCCTGATTTCTGGAACGGGATCTCGGGAATCTTGTCCGGAGCCGTCACAGCAAGCAGGGGCTTGGCGGTTTTTCCTCCGCCACTCAGCTCGACATAAACGACGCCGGTAATGCCCTTGAGCGCAAGGCTGGCCCGGGTGTCTGTCTTGACCGGTGTATTTTTGCGCAAGCGCACGTCTACCTGCACCAGGCTCGGGTCGTCCGGATCATTGATGATCGACTTGACCGTGCCGGCATCGACGCCGCGGAACTTCACCGGGTCGCCGACGGTCAGGCCGCCGACCGATTCGGGGAAGTGGATGCGGTACAGCACATCATCGCGCTGTCCCGGGCTGCCTAGCCAGACGGCAAACAAGGCGGCGGCAACGGCAAAGGCGATGATGAACAGCCCTTCCATGAAATAGCGCCTGTCAGTTTCCATGACTCACCTCCCTGGCGGACATTGCGCCCTCGGCGCGCGGCCCGTGGAAGAAGTCGTGTATCCACGGATGTTTGGATTTCCGCAACTGGCTGGCGGTATCGATCGTCAGCTTCCGGTCAACCAGCAAGGCGATGCGGTCGCAGATGGTCACCAGGGTCGTGAGATCATGAGTGACGATGACGGCCGTGATCCCCAGACTACGATTGAGCTGCTGGATCAGGGCGTCAATGCCTGCAGCGGCAATCGGATCAAGATCGGAGCTCGGTTCATCGAGGAAAAGAATCTGAGGATCGAGCGCCAGGGCACGGGCAAACGCGGCGCGCTTGACCATGCCGCCCGACAGTGCGGACGGAAACTTGAGGCCGCTGTCCGCCTCCAGGCCGGTCAGCGCCAGTTTCATCGCGGCGATCTGCTCACGGTCGTCGGCCTGCAAGCTCGTATGTTCGCGCATTGGCAGCATGATGTTGTCGGCCACAGACAGGGAGGAAAACAGCGCGCCTTGCTGGAACAGGACACCAAACGCAAAGGCGCGCTCATGGGCTGAAATGGTGCTGATCGCCACGCCGTCGAGCAAGACTTCGCCGCCGTCCGGCTGGTGCAGGCCAATCAGGGTCTTCAGCAGCACCGACTTGCCGGAACCGGAGCCGCCGGCGATGCCAATGATTTCTCCACGCTTGACGTCAAGGTCAAGCTTGTCATGTATGAGCTGTTTGCCGAAGCGGTTGACGATGCCCCGGGCAGACAGGATGGGCGTGGCGGCGGGTTTCATACTCCAAGCTTTTCAAACAGGATCGAGAAGAGCGCATCAAGCACCAGCACCAGGAAAATCGACTTCACGACGGAACGGGTGGTTTCGCGGCCAACGCTTTCGGCAGTACCCTTGACCCGCAACCCGTGCATGCACGCGATGACTGCAATGCAGAAGGCGAATACCGGCGCCTTGAACAAGCCGACATTCAGGTCGCTGAGGCTGACGACCTGCGGCAAGCGCGCCAGGTATTGCGCCGGCGCCACCTGCAGCAGCACTTGTGCAATGGCCGCTCCGCCGATCAAGCCCATGATGTCGGCAAAAAAGGCCAGCACAGGCAAGGTCAGGACCAGTGCGATCACGCGGGGCACGACCAGCATCTGCATCGGTTCCAGCCCCATCACGGTGAGCGCGTCGACTTCGTCGCGCGTCTTCATGACGCCAATTTCAGCCGTGTAGGCGGAGCCGGAGCGGCCCGCCACCATGATGGAGGTGATTAACACGCCCATTTCACGCAACACCGAGACGGCGACCAGGTTGATGGTGAGGTCTTCTCCGCCATATTGGCGCAATTGCGCGACACCCTGGTAGCCGATGACGATTGCAATCATGACCGCCATCAAGCCGATGATGGGCAAGGCCTGGATCCCGGTCTCCCGGACATGGCGCGAGATCGACGCCGGACGCAGGCAAGTGGGGTGTAACAGGGCATGGAAGGTCCAGCTTGCGACACAGCCGACAAAAGTAATGAAAGAGCGCGCCTCGTGCCAGGTGTCATGGGCACTTTTTCCCAACGCTATCACCCGCTGGCGCCAGCGCGGAACTGCTGCTACAGCCGGCAGCGGCTTGAGATCGAGCGAGTCGATCAAGTCGAACAGGGTCTGGTGTTCCGGGCGCACGCCGGTGAGCGCCACGCCCAGTTTGCGGAGGGCTGAAAGAAACAAGGCACCCGGCGTATCGAGCTGCGTGATCCCGGCCACATCAAGGGTGCACGACGGCCCGGGCTTCGACCAGCTCTTCAACGAGTTCCTGGCTGTGGTGAGGGTGCCAATGACGAGCGAGCCCGACAGTGCGTGGCGCTCTCCTTCTCCGCTGACTTCGATAGCCGGTGGTGAACGGGGTGAGGCGGCTTGCGCCGGATTGGCGGGAACCCTGGGCATGGTGTCTGCCTATTTGGTGGCATAAACTGGTCGCCGAACATGCGCGAATAGCTTGGCGTTTCTTTGTTTCAGTTTAGGCTCGACGCTTTGGGCGGTTCTGTGCGGAACAACACATTGGGGGTTCCCCTGCGCCAACCGAGTCATTCTCTTTGCGAATGACGATTATCGAAACTTTGAATTTGAGTTATATGCTGCACTGCCACATAATGTTTCCAAGGAATTACATTTTATGGAGAACAGTATGGAACTCAGTAAGCATATGGAATTCATCTTCTTGGGCGCTTTGATCCTGATCGGCGTGTCTGCCGCAGCCACCGCCGCCGTGCCGAAATTGCTGGCACCGGCCGCTCAAGTCGCCAGCGTTAAAGCAAGCACCACTCCAATCGTCGTGGTGAAGGCGAAGCGCCTGACCGCCGAAGAAAAAACAGCGCTGGGCGAATAACCGCAGGCTTCAGTCCGGGCGGTAAGCGCGCATGAAGGTGTCCACGGCGCGGGCTACCGTTGCAACAACCTGCGCATCGTGAAACTCGGGCAAGGCATTCATCAGGCCGCGCTCTTCCAATTCGCAATCGAGCAGGGCACGGAACTGGCTTGCTGCCACATGGGGATCGGCCATGCGCAACTTCCCTGCTTTCATCACAGCTTCAAAATAGCCGGCGACCAGCTTCATGCCCTTGCCTGGGCCGTTCTCGTAGAATGTGCGCCCCACTTCGGGATTGTTGCCTGAGGCCGCAATCACCATGCGCCGCATGGCGAATTTCTGCGGCGTGAAAAAGGTTCTGAGCACGCGCTCGCCGAAGCCTTTCAGCGAAACTTCGACATCCTGCTTGGGGTCCAGCAGGGCAAGCACTTCCATTGCGTCGGGCGGCAAGCCCGGGCCAATTGCGGCGCACGGCCGCTCGCCAAAAAGATCGGCCAGTTGTCCGCCATGTTCTTGCGTGGACCGCGAAACCAGCTCCCCGAACAAGGCTGATGGCGACATGGCGCTGCCGCCGGATACAGCGGCCTATGTGCTGAAACCCGGAGCCCTCGCGGGAACCATGTCCGCGAGCGATTTCCTGTCTTAATAAGGTGGAAGCGTGTCCTGCCCACGCTGCTATTTTTGTGCTATTTTCCTGAAAACCCGCCGTAAGTATCACGCTGTAAGAATCGGTTTCCCCGCTGTGCAACGCAGTTTGGAAGGTTCGAGCTATGAATACGCTGGCAGCACGTCTTGTCCCCTTTGCCGTCCTGGCACTTCTCGCCGCTTGCGGCGCCAAGGAAGATCCCTCCAAACAAGCCGGAGGTCCGCCCGCCGTCTCGGTGGCGCCGGTCGTCAAGCGGCAGGTCCAGGAGTTCGATGAATTCACAGGACGGCTGGAAGCGCCGCACACAGTCGACGTGCGCTCGCGCGTGACCGGCAACCTGGTCAAAGTCCATTTCAAGGAGGGCCAGGTCGTCAGGAAAGGCGAGCCGCTCTTCACCATCGATCCCCGCCCCTACGCGGCCGAGGTGGCGCGAGCCGAGGCGCAGTTGCAGTCCGCCCGCACCCAGTTCGAATTGAACAAATCCGAATTCGCGCGTGCGGAAAAACTGGTCGCCGTTCGTGGCGTCAGCCAGCAGGAACTGGACCAGCTGCGCGCTGCCGTCGCCAATTCGCAGTCGTCGATACGTGCCGGGGAGGCGGCGCTCACGCAGGCGCGCCTCAACCTGGAATTCACCAACATTACCTCTCCGGTGGAAGGCCGCACTTCGCGCGCCAACGTCACCGAAGGCAACCTGGTGAATGCGGGCGAGCCGGTACTGACAACGGTCGTCTCGACCGACAAGGTCTACGCATACTTTGACGCCAGCGAGGCGCTATACCTCAAATACATGCGCGCAGCCCGCGATGGTACCCGCGCCTCGTCGCGCGATACGCCGAACGTCATCTACCTCGGCCTGGCCAATGAAGAGGGTTTCCCCCACGAAGGCAAGATGGACTTCGTCGACAACCGGCTGAATCCCGCCACTGCATCGCTGCGCGGGCGGGCAGTATTCGAAAACAAGGACGGCCTGTTCACCCCGGGACTGTTCGCGCGCCTGAAGCTGGTGGGCAGCGGCAAGTACATGGCCACCGTGATTGCGGACCGCGCGCTCACCACCGACCAGACCCGCAAGGTCGTGCTGGTGGTAGGCAAGAACAATATCGTCGAACAGCGCGAGGTCAAGCCCGGAGCACTGATCGACGGCATGCGTGTGGTGGAAGGCGTGAAGGAAGGCGAACTTGTGATCGTGGACGGCTTGCTGCGCGCCTTCCCTGGCGCGCCCGTCACGCCGCAGGTGCTGAAAGTGAATGAGCAAGGCATGCCCATCCCTGCCCCGCCGCCCGGAGCCCCTGCACCGGCCAAGGGTTGAGGAGGAGCCATGGACTTCTCAAAACATTTCATCGAGCATCCGCGCCTTGCAACCGTCATTTCGATCTTCATTTTCCTGACAGGGCTGCTGGCGATCTTCCAACTGCCGATTTCGGAATATCCCGAGGTGGCGCCGCCGCAGGTGGTGGTACGCGCGCAATTCCCGGGCGCGAATCCGCGCGTGATTGCGGAGACGGTCGCGGCCCCGCTCGAAGAGCAGATCAATGGGCTGGAAAACGTGCTGTACTTCCAGAGCCAGGCCACGGCCGACGGCAGCATGAGCATTACGGTCACGTTCAAGATCGGCACGGTGCCGGAGCAAGCCGAAACGGCAGTACAGAACCGGATCAACCGCGCCCTTCCCCGCCTGCCGGACATCGTGCGCCAGATCGGCGTGACGACGGAGAAGCAGTCCTCCAGCCTGACCATGGTGGTGCACATGGCCAGCCCGGACAACAGCCACGACACGCTTTACCTGCGCAACTACGCCAACCTGTATGTACGCGACGAACTGCTGCGCATTCCCGGCATGGGGTCCGTGCTGTTCTTCGGCGGCGGCGATTACGCAATGCGCATCTGGCTCGATCCGCAGAAACTGGCTTCGCGCAGCATGACTGCGGGCGACGTCATCCAGGCGATTCGCGAGCAGAACGCGCAAGTCGCGGCGGGCGTGGTCGGGTCGCCGCCGGCCGTGAACAACACGGAATTCCAGCTGGCGGTCAACGCGCAGGGACGGCTGGTCAAGGAAGAGGATTTTGCAAACATCATTGTTCGCAGCGATACGCGCACCGGCGCGGTCGTGAGGATCAAGGACATCGGCCGCGTCGAGATGAGCGCAAGCACCTTCGCCTTGCGCAGCCTGTTGAACAACAAGGATGCCGTGGCGATCGGTATTTTCCAGGCGCCCGGATCCAACTCGCTGGCGCTCTCCGACAATGTCCGCGCCACCATGGCCCGGCTAAAACAGTCCTTCCCGCAGGGCGTCGACTACGACATCGTCTACGACCCGACACGCTTCGTGCAGACCTCGATTGAAAAGGTGGTGCACACCCTGGTCGAGGCCATCTTGCTGGTGGTGCTTGTGGTGATCATCTTCCTCCAGACCTGGCGCGCTTCGGTGATTCCCCTGCTGGCGGTGCCGGTGTCGATTGTCGGCACCTTCGGGGTGCTCCTGCTGCTCGGCTATTCGATCAACACTCTGACGCTGTTCGGCCTGGTGCTGGCAATCGGCATTGTCGTCGACGATGCGATCGTGGTGGTGGAGAACGTCGAGCGCAATATCGCGGACGGACTTACGCCGCACGCCGCAACGCACAAGGCGATGAGCGAAGTCAGCGGGCCTATCGTGGCGATTGCGCTGGTGCTGTGCGCAGTCTTCATCCCTCTGACCTTCGTGCCCGGCCTGTCCGGCCAGTTCTATAAGCAGTTCGCCGTCACCATCGCAATTTCCACAGTCATATCCGCGATCAACTCGCTGACTCTTTCGCCCGCGATGGCGGCGCTGCTCCTGCGTCCGCACGATGCGCCCAAGGATACCGTGATGATCTGGATGGACAAGCTGTTCGGACGCTTCTTCCATTGGTTTAACTGCTTCTTCCAGCGCCAGAGCAAGAAGTACAGTCGCGGCGTCGACGCCATCCTGAAGCGAAAATCTGCGGCGTTGCTTGTCTATGGCGTGCTTCTGGCCCTGACCGCAGTGCTGTTCGGCGCCATTCCCAGCGGGTTCGTGCCGGCGCCGGACAAGCAATACCTGATCGGCGTAGCCCAGTTGCCGGCCGGGGCGACCCTCGATCGCACGGAGAAGGTGATTCGGGAAATGAGCGATATCGCCCGCAAAGTGCCGGGCATCCGCGATTCAATCGCCTTCCCCGGTCTTTCGATTGCAGGATTCTCGGCGGCGCCAAACGAGGGCATTGTCTTCCTGGGACTGACGCCGTTCGAAGAGCGAACCTCGGCCGCACTGTCCAAGGACGCCATCCTGGGCAAGGTGAACGGCGCCATGCAGCAGATACAGGGCGCCCGTATCTTCGTGGTGCCGCCACCAGCCGTGGAGGGCCTGGGTGCCGCCGGCGGCTTCAAGCTGATGGTGCAGGACCGCAGCAGCCAGGGCGAGCAAGCGCTTTATGGCAGCGTGTGGGGCATACTCGGGCCGATCTACGGCAATCCCAAGTCGACCATCGCGACGCCTTACTCGACTTACGATATCAATGTGCCGCAGTTGTTCGCCGATGTGGACAGGACCAAGGCAAAGCAGATGGGTGTGCCGCTGCAGTCGATCTACGATACGCTGCAGATCAACCTGGGCTCCCTGTACGTCAACGACTTTACCCGCTTCGGAAAAACCTACCAGGTGGTGGTGCAGGCAGACGCGCCCTACCGCTCCAGCGCAGATAGCATCGCACGCCTTGAAACCCGTAACGACGCAGGGCAGATGGTGCAACTCGGCGCCCTCATGCAGGTCCAGCCTACCTTTGGACCGACACGCGTGACCCGCTACAACGGCTTTCCCGCCGCCGACCTGAATGGCGCTCCCAAGCCGGGTTTCTCCAGCGGCCAGGCGGAAGCGGAAATCGAAAAGCTGATCAAGGGCCTGCCGCGCGGCATGGGCTTTGAATGGACCGACCTGACCTACCAGGACCGCCTGACGCGCGACGTGACCTTGCCGGTGATCGGCGCAAAGATACCCACGCTGGCGGCGGTCCTGTTCCTGTCCGTTGTGCTGGTGGTGCTGGTGCTCACTGCGCAATATGAGAGCTGGAGCCTGCCGCTGGCGATCATCCTGATCGTGCCGATGTGCATACTGTGCGCGCTGTTCGGGGTCTGGCTGTCGCACTGGCCGCCCTTCGGGCAGACCGGGGACCTGAATATCTTTACCCAGGTGGCGCTGGTGGTGCTGGTCGGCCTGGCCTGCAAGAATGCGATCCTGATCGTGGAGTTTGCCAAGGAGCTGGAAGAGCGCGGAAGGCCCATGGTCGAAGCGGTGCTTGAAGCCTGCCACCTGCGGCTGCGACCGATCCTGATGACGTCCATCGCATTCTGCGCCGGCGTCGTCCCGCTCATACTCGGCAGCGGCGCAGGCAGCGAAATGCGCCGGGCCATGGGCATTGCGGTCTTCTCGGGCATGGTTGGCGTGACGTTCTTCGGCATCTTCCTGACGCCGGTGTTCTACAGCATGGTGCGCAAGAGCACAGCCAAGCGCCGTGAACACGCGGCCGAAGTGCGGCGCGCGGTCGACGCCGCCGCCCACCCCTTCCACGCCGGCATTGACGACGCCAGTCCGCCGCCCGAGGGAAAATCATGAAAAGCACCTTATCCTTGCTTGCGGCGCTGCTCCTTGGCGCTTGCTCCCATGCGCCGCAACTGGCGCGCTACCAGCCTCCCGCGCAGGCGGGCTTCGTCAACGCCCCCGGCCAGGCAGCGAACAGCGAACCGGTGGCCGAATTCTGGCGCCGCTTCGAGGACGAGCAGTTGTCTTCCCTGGTCCTGCGCGCACTGAAGGCCAATACCGACGTGCGCAGCGCGGCTGCCAGCCTGGCCGAGTCGCGCGCAATCGGACGCTTCGCCGACGCCGACCTGTGGCCGACCGTGAACCTCAACGCGGGGGCAGCACGCGTGCGGGCCAAGGATAGCAACGGCGTTCCCAAGACCGACAATGCTTATTTAGTAGGCCTGGACGTGCTTTGGGAAGTCGATGTGTTCGGCCGCCTGGGCGACGCGCGGCGCGCGGCGCAAGCCGGCGTCCTGGCCGGCGAGGCGGGCTATCGGGCAGCGCAGCTAAGCGTGGCGGCCGAAGTGGCGCGCAACTATTTCAACTTGCGGGGATTGCAGGAGCAATTGCGCGTTGCCGTTGCTTCCCTGGAGACCCAGCGCGCCGCCTTGCAGCTGGTCGAGGCCCGCGAGAGCGTTGGGCGCGGCACCGCGCTCGATACGGAACGCGCTCGTTCGCTGGTGAATTCGACTGCCGCTTCGGTGCCTGCATTCGAATCGGCGCTAGCCCGCACGCGCTATCGGCTTGCCGTGCTTTGCGGCCTGCCGCCGACCGGGCTGGATGCGGAGCTGGGCGAGCCGCGCCCGCTGCCGGGGCTCAAATCCTTCGATATCGGCGGCATCGGCACGCCGGAAAACCTGCTGCGCCGCCGGCCCGACGTGCAGCTGGCGGAAGCGCAACTGGCCGCGGCGGCAGCCAATGCCGGCGTCGCTCGCAGCGCATGGTTCCCGTCCATCACGCTGGGCGGGACGCTGGGGCAGAACGCCTCTCATGCGAGCGACCTTGGCAAGGGCGCGTCCTACGCCTATAACCTCGGCGCGCAACTGGCGTGGAACCTGCTCGACTTCGGCCGCATCCGCGCCAATATTGCCGCATCTGATGCACGCGCCGATGCGGCGGTGGTGAACTACGAGCGCGCCGTACTGGCGGCGCTGGAGGAAACAGAGGGCGCATTCATCAACTACACGCGCTCGCAGCAGCAGGCCGCGCTGCTGTACGACGCGGTCGTCGCTTCCGAGCAGGCGGCCAAAATTGCGCGCGAGCGCTTTGCGGTTGGTTCGACCGATTTCCTGGTGGTGCTGGATGCCGAACGCGAACTGCTGTCGGCGCGCGACCGGCTGGCGCAGGCGCAGTCCGGTGCGGCCGTTTCGCTGGTCGTGGTCTACAAGGCGCTTGCCGGTGGCTGGGGCGGCCCCTGAGGGTCAACCGCTCGCTGCCGGTCGATTTCGACCACCCCGCCTGCCAGGTCCGGCGCCAGGATCACGGCCGCATTCTGCTCGCGATCCACGGAAGTGGCCAGTGCGCCGCCGGCCGCATACGCTTGCGGCGCGGCCTCGGCATCCCATCCATGGACATAAAGCGCCATGCCATTCCACCACGGCCTCCAGCTCCCCTCGCGCTGCTCGAACAACAGCTTCAGGCCCGATGGCGTTTGCTCGCAGCGGATGCGCTGGCGCAGGAAGCCGCCGCGCTGGTATGCCAGGCTGACGCCATCGTCGGCGTAGATGTCGCCCTGGCAGCCGGCACCAGGATAAACATGGAGTTCCAGCCTGCCCTCAGGGATGAAGGCCGTGCTTTGCACCAGGGGCTGGCGGGGGATGATCGCACCCGGGCGCACATAGACCGGCAACTGGGCGATATCCGGTTTGACGACAAGCCCTTTGCCGTCCAGGCGCCGTCCCGTCCAGTAGTCGTACCAGCCCTTGCCGGGCAGCTCCACGTTGTAGTCGCCCGGCGATTCAAGCATCGGCGATGGCGCCAGCAGCAGGTCGCCGCCGATCATGAACTGGTCCTCCGAACCGCCAAGCCGGTCGCCATGCGCCAGTACTGAAGGGAAGTTGAGGAAGACTGGCCGCAGCAGAGGAATGCCGCTGCGGCTGTTTTCCTCCGCTGCGGCATACAGGTAGGGCATCAGGCGGTAGCGCTCCGAGATGAAACGACGGCGGATCTCGACCTGCGCCGCGACGCCAACCCAGGGTTCCTGGTCGGCCCGGCCGGTTTCCGCATGGGCGCGAAACAGCGGCATGAAGGCGCCAAGCTGGAACCAGCGCGTCAGCAATTCGGGCGACGGCCGCTCGCCGGCGTAGCCGCCAATGTCGTTGCCGGCGTAGGAGAAACCGCTCAGACCAAGATTGACCAGCTGCTGCATGCCCATCTTGAGGTGCTGCCAGCTCGAGACGTTGTCGCCGGTCCACGTTGCCGCATAACGCTGGCCGCCGGCGTAGGTGGCGCGGGTCAGCACGAAGGGACGCACGTCCGGCTGCAGCCGCAGCAGGCCTTCGTACGTGGCGCGCGAATTGAGCTGGCCATAGACGTTGTGCATTTCCGCGTGCGAGGTGCTGCGCGGCGCGAAGTCGTCGCTTTCAATCCGGTGCACGACCTCGAGCGGCATGGTCTTGCCCGGAGCATTGAAGATCGAAGGCTCATTCATGTCGTTCCAGAAGCCCGCCACGCCGTCACTCACGAATCCGGCATACAGCTCGCCCCACCAGCGGCGCGCCTGGGCGCGGCTGAAGTCGGGGAACACGGCTGCGCCGGGCCACACATCGCCCGAGTAGTACCGGCCACCCGGCAGTTTCAGGAAAAGGTCTTGCGCCGCACCGCTGTCGTAGGCGGCGTAGCCCTGGCCTGGAGCATTGGCGATATGCGGGTCGGTAATCAGCACCAGGCGGATGCCCTGCGTGCGAAGGTCGTCGGCAAGCCGCCGCACGTGGGGGAAGGCCTGGCGGTTGACGGTGAATGGGCGCGAGCGATCCTGATAGTCGATATCCATGTAGATCACGTCCGAGGGCAGCCTTTCGCTGCGCAGGCGCCGCGCGATCGCGCGCACTTCGGCGTCCGTCTTGTAGCTCCACTTGGACTGCTGGAAGCCCAGCGCCCATTGCGGCATCAGCGGCGCCGAGCCGGTCAGCCGGGCATATTGCTGCAGCACGTCCTTCGGTGCGGGGCCTGCCATGACGTAGTAATCGACAGGTCCACCCTCGCCGCTGATCGACAGCACGCCCCGTTCGGTCTTGCCGAAATCGAAAGTGGTGCGCCAGGTGTTGTCGAGGAACAGGCCATGGGCCTGCCCACGGTCGCTCACGGCCAGGAAGAATGGAACGGTCTTGTAAAGGGGATCTGTCGCCTGCGTGAACTTGTAGGTGTCCGTATTCCACATGGTGTAGGCGCCACCCTTGCGGTCGAAGGTCCCGGTCTTGTCTCCCAGGCCAAAGACATGATCGTCGCCGCCCATGCGCCCACGCATGCGGAAGCCGCCATCGGGTGAAAGCGCGGCCCGTCCGGCAAGGTCGGCCAGCAGCAGCCGGCCGCCGCCATCGAGCACGTCCGTCCGCAAGGTACGCAAATCGATGCGGGCGGCGATGTTCGCCGTGCGCAGCAGCACCTGTTCGCCACGGCGCGTGACTTTCAGCGGCAGGCGCGCGCTGCGCCTTGCAGCCGGCACCGCCCACGAGGCATCTTCCGGCAATTTCCCGCGGCCCATGCGGATGCGCACGATGCCGCTGGCCGGTGCAGATACTTCAAGCACCACGCCGCCGCGGGAGAGCACCATGCGCTCCACGGTTTCCGCGTGCAGCGTACTTGCTGCGCCCAGCGCGAGGACGGCCAGGACACTACTGGGCCGCATACATCGAAGAATACTTCGCGCCGAAGTAAAGGATGAAGGCATAGCAGGCGGCAGGCAGCATGAACGATGCCTGCACGCCGATGGCATCCGCCAGCGCGCCCTGCGCGAACGGCACCAGCGCGCCGCCGACAATGGCCATGCACAGGATGCCAGAGCCCTGGCCGGTGTACTTGCCCAGGCCATGCAGCGCCATGCTGAAGATGGTCGGGAACATGATCGAGTTGCACAGGCCCACCGCCAGGATGGCCCACATTGCCACGCTGCCCTTGCCGAAGGTCGCCGCCAGCACCAGGCCGATTGCCACCAGCGAGTTGACGGCCAGCGTCTTGCCCGGGCTGGCCACGCGCATCACCACGAAGCCGATGAAACGACCCACCATGGCGCCGCCCCAGTAGATGCTGACGTAATGCGCCGCTTCGGCGTGGGCCAGGCCGGCAATGTGCGACTCGCCCAGGAAGTTGATGAGGAAGCTACCGATGCTGACTTCCGCGCCAACGTACAGGAAAATGCCGATGGCGCCCAGCACGAGGTGGCGGTGGGCCCAGGCCGAACCGTGTCCCTCGCCCGCCAGCGAAACGTCTTCGGTGTCGGCGATCTGCGGCAGTTTGGCGACAAAGAACAGCACAGCCAGCAAGGCCAGCGCACCGGCCAGGGCCAGGTAGGGGCCGCGCACGGTGGCTGCATCAGCCGCGGCGCCCGCCACGCCGGCCGCCGACAGGATCAGCATGCCGCCAACGGAAGGGCCGATGGTGGTGCCGAGGGAATTGAAAGCCTGGGTCAGGTTCAGGCGGCTGGAGGCCGTGCGCGGCGGCCCGAGCACGGTGACGTACGGGTTGGCGGCAACCTGCAGCACCGTGATGCCCGACGCCAGGACAAAGAACGCCAGCAGGAACAGGCCGTAGCCGCCGAACGAAGCCGGATAGAACAGCACGCAGCCGCCGGCGGCAATCAGCAGGCCGGCTACCGCACCCTTCTGGTAGCCGATGCGGCGGATCAGGGCGCCCGCCGGCAGCGATACGATGAAGTAAGCGCCGAAGAAGCAAAGCTGCACCAGCATCGCCTGGAAATAGGACAGCGTATAGATCGCCTTCAGGTGCGGAATCAGCACGTCGTTCAGCGAGGTAATCAAACCCCACATGAAGAACAGCAGTGTGACGATGACCAGCGCGCCGGTGTTCGTTCCGTTCTGAGCGCCGCCTGCCGCCGCTGGCGGTGCAGTTGGCGTAGCGTTGGGTACGGTGGATGCCATGAATGTCTCCTCAGTTTTTATGTTTACATGCCGGCTGGTGGGCGCGGCAGGTCACGGCCCTGCGTGCCCCAGCCGGCCGTATCAGGCTGCGGTGCAAGCTTGAACGACAGGGTGCCAGCTCCCTGCAGTTGTTCCCAATCCAGCCACACGCGCGACAGCGGCCGGCCGCCCCACTGCACCGACTGCACGAAGCGGCGCTCGCCCGGCCTGGCCTGCGGCGCTTCAATGCGCAGGGTGCGGCCTTGCGGCAGGTCGATCTCGGCGCGCGCAAAGCGCGGCGCGTGCAGCAGGAAACGGCCGCTGCCCGGCACATCCGGATACAGGCCCAGGGCACTGAACAGGTACCAGGCCGACATCGTGCCCAGGTCGTCGTTGCCGGTGACGCCGCCGGGACCGTTACCGAACAGGGTTTCCGCCGCGCGCAGCACGGTGGTGGTTTTCCACGGCTGCCCCATCAGAGTGTACATCCATGGCGCGTGCAGGTCCGGTTCGTTATTCGGGTTGTAGCGGAACTGGCTGTAGTAGCTGTAGGCGCCCACCACCCACGACTTGCGCACGGCCGCCGGATCGGCCAGCACGGCGTCGTAATCGAAGAACTGGTCGAGGCGCTGCAAGGCCTTGGCGCGTCCGCCCATAGCCTCTGCCAGGCCCGGAACGTCCTGCGGCACCAGCCATTGGTACTGCCAGGCGGTGCCCTCGTGGAAGCCGCGCTCGGCGCGCGGGTCATAGCTGCCGTTCAAGTCGGTGAACCAGCTGCCATCCAGCGTGCGCGGACGCGGGAAGCCGCGCTGCCCGGTTGGTGCGTCGACAACCGACGGATCCCAAATCTTGCGCCAGTTGAGGGCGCGCTGTTCGAGCAGCTTTGCATCCTTGCGTTGGCCAAGCGCCCTGGCCATGATCGCGAGCGAGCTGTCGGCCAGCGCATATTCCAGCGTCGCCGACGCTCCGTGGTGCGGGTCGATGTCCATGCCCTTGGCGACAAAGCCACGGTCATACTGGACAAAGCCCTGGCTCAGGTAGTTCGGATTGCCTGCGCGGCCCTCGGCGCGGATGCGCGACGGCGGCACGCCAAAGGCGTTTTCGCGCAGCGCGGCGTACGCTTCGCGCTCACGTCCTTGCAACGCTCCAAAGCGCCACAGGTCGACCAGGAACGGCGTGACCGGGTCGCCAGTCATCACATTGCTGTCGAAGTTGGCGTAGCCCCAGCGCGGCAGCCAGCCGCCCTGCTCGCGGATCTTCAGCACGGAATTGGCGATGTCGCGCGAGCGCTGCGGACGCAGCAAGGCAAGCAACTGGTTCTGCGCGCGGTAAGTGTCCCACAGAGAGAAGAACTCGTAATAGGTCCAGTCCCTGGCGCTATGCAGCGCATCGTCATAGCCGCGATAACGGCCATCGGCATCGCTGCCCGTCAGCGGCTGCAGCAGCGCATGATACAGGGCGGTGTAGAACACGGTGCGGTCATCGTTGCTGCCGCCTTCGATGCGGACCGTGCCCAGTTCCTTCTGCCACGCCGCCTGCGCCTGCGCCCGCATTGCGTCGAACGTGAGCGGCTTGCCGCCGGCCATGCCTTCCGCCTTCAAGTTGATGCGTGCGCCTTCCGCGTCAACGTGGGAAATGGCGCTGACCGCCGTCACGGCCTGGCCGTTCCTGAGGTCGAATGTCAGCCACACGCCATGCGGACGGCTGTCCCCTTGCTGGCTTGGTCCCTTCACGCCTGGCCAGCCGCCGCGGTCATCCCAGATGCCGTTGGCCACGAAGGGCTGGTCGAACACGATGCGGAACCAGGTGGTGTACTGGGCGCCGCCGCAGAAACTCCTGGTGACGATCTTGCCTTCGACACTGCGCTCGTCCAGTACGCGCACTTCGCTGCCGACCACGGAATGGCGCTCGTTGGCCTGGCCCAGGTTGAGCAGCACGTGGCCGCTGGCGGTCCCGGGGGCAAAGGTATAACGTTCCGCGGCTGCGCGGGTCAGCGCTGTGGCCTCGGCGGTAATGCCGCCATAGCTGGTGAGCTGCACCTTGTAGAAGCCTGCCTGGCCAACTTCGCCTTCGTGGCTGTAGTTGGCTGCATAGCGCTTGTAATTGAAGCTTTCCGCCTTTTTGGTGTCGAAATCGCCGCCGGGGCCGATGCTGCCGGTGACCGGCAGCACCGAAAGCTGGCCGCCCTGCTCCCAGCAGCCGGCGCCGGACAGGAAGGAATGGCCAAAGCCGCGGATGCGCGCATCGCTATAGTGCCAGCCGGCGTAATGTTCGCCGGTCGGGCTGACCTGGATCATGCCGAAGGGTGCGGAGGCGCCGGGGAAGGTATTGCCTTCGTCCTGGGTGCCGATGAAGGTGTTGACCGGCATGTCGGCCGGCGCTGCAGCCAGCGGCAGGGCGCATGCCGCCAGCAGGACGGAGCGAATGGCAAAGCGGATTGCTTTCATTACGGTGCCTCTCCTTCAAGCAATTCGAACAGCTGCTGCATGGCTGCGGGCGGCGGCGGGGTTGCACCGGACTGCAGGCAGGCAGCGGAACCCGCCGCCAGCGCCGCATGCAGGTGTGACTGCAGCGAACGGCCCGGATGGCGTGCGAGGCTGTGCAGCAGGCCGGCCACGCTGGCATCGCCCGCGCCGACCGTGTCGACCACCGAGACCGCCGGCGCGCGCGCGTCGGCACGCTGCTCGCCATGGAACAGGCTTGCGCCCTGGCCGCCGCGGGTCAGCAAGCAGCACGCGGAAGGCGCGGCGGCGCGCAGCTGCTGCAGGGCCGAATCCAGCGGCACGCCGGGGAACAAGCCGCGCAGGTCGTCGTCGGAAACCTTGATCACGTCGGCAAGTTCGGCCATGCTGCGCAGGGTTGGCGCGTAGCGGTCATCCATCAGGTTGCGGTAGTTCGGGTCATAGCTGATGGCCACGCCCTGCTCTTTCAGCTTCTCGGCCAGCGCGACCAGGTTCGACGCCAGCGGCTCGCGCGCCAGGCTGATGCCGCCGAAATGCGCCCAGCGCAAATCGCGCGACCAGTATTCAGGCAGTGCCTCCGGATCGAAATGCAGGTCGGCGCTATCGTCGCCAATGAAGAAGTAGCTCGGCGGCTCGCCCTGCTCCACGATCGCCAGCAGCGGCGAGCGTTCAACGCGCTGCAGCAGGCGCAGGTCCAGGCCTACGGCCTCGCTGGCGCTCCACAAGGCGTCGCCGAAACGATCGCGGCTGATTGCGCCGGCAAAGGCGGTGCGCTCGCCCAGCACGGCCAGCGCGCGCGCCACGTTCCACACCGAGCCGCCAACGCGGCTGACCCAGCGCTCGTCGCCCTGGTAAATCATGTCGGTCAGCGCCTCGCCAGCGCACAGCATCACTGGCGCGTCATGCATGATCGCCCGCCCCCAGCGCCGCCACGATGTCATAGCAGGCACCCATGGTGTGGTAATCGACCTTGCCGGCCGGGCTCTTTTCGTCGCTCAGCTTGCGGTTGTCGCCGGACAGGATGCGGTACCAGGCGCCATGCTCGTGATCGACGAAGTGGGTCCAGCTATAGGCCCACAGGCGCTGGTACCAGTCCCAGTACCCGTCGTTGCCGGTGCGCTTGGCCAGCATAGCGGCAGCCGCCGTGCTTTCGGCCTGCACCCAGAAATACTTGTGCGGATCGCACACGGTCAGGTCAGGCGCCAGCGAGTAAGCCAGGCCGCCATGCACGGCATCCCATCCCTTGTCCACAGCGGTCTGGAACAGGCGTTCCGCGGTCGGCAGCAGCCAGCCCAGGTCCTTGCCCAGCACACTGCCGCGCGCTTCCAGCTGCAGCAGCAGCTTGGCCCACTCGGTGAAGTGGCCCGGCTGGTAGCCCCACGGGCGGAACAGGTTTTCCGGATCGTCGATATTGAAGCGCCAGTCCGGCTGCCAGTTCGCGTCGTAGTGCTCCCAGATCAGGCCGCCGCAACGGGCAGCCTGGCGCTGGGTGATGTTGCAGGCCACGGTGTAGGCCCGTTCCAGGTAGCGCAGCTCCCCGGTGGCCTGGTGCGCCGCCAGCAGTGCTTCGCAGGCATGCATGTTCGCGTTCTGGCCGCGATAGCTCGAAAGCTCGCTCCAGTCGCGGCTCGCTTCGTCGGCGTACAGGCCGTCTTGCTGGTTCCAGAAACGCTTTTCCATCAGCTCGAAGGTTTCGCCGATCCAGCCGCGCGCCTCTTCCAGGCCGGCCATGGTGGCATGCGAATAAGCCAGGAGCACGAAGGCCTGGCCATAGGCGTGCTGGGTGCCGTCCTCCACGTCACGGCCATCGAGCATCCAGGCGTAGCCGCTGCCCGTCGGGTCGCGGTGCACCTCGCGCAGGAAGCGCAACGCATGGCGTGCGCCCTCCAGGTAGGCCGGATCGCGGAAATGGCGATAAGCCATGGAATAGGTGAACACGAAGCGCGTGCTGCTGACCAGGTGGCGGTGCGCGGCGTCGTAGACGGTGCCATCATCCTTGAAGTAGTGATACAGGCCGCCGGCAGGGTCGAGCGCACGCGGGTGGTAAAAGCGCATGGTGTGGCGCGCGTGATCGAGCAGGACGTCCGGGTTGCGGAAATTCGGGAGTTTGTTCATGTTTGGCCTGGTGGGTACGCTAGTCGTCGCAACTGCTTTCGCGCACGATCAATTCGACTGGCATGGTTATCTGAAAGGGGTTTTCGTCTGGTTTCTGGAGCAGTAATTCGATGCCCGCCCGCCCCAGGTCCTCCTTGTCGACGTGGACAGTGCTGAGCGGAGGAATGGCAGCGGCAGCGCTGCTGATATCGTCGAAGCCGACAATGGCAATGTCATGCGGGATCTTCATGCCCTCGTTCAGGCAATGCTTCATGGCGACCAATGCGGTGCTGTCGTTGTAGCAGAACAGGGCATCGGGCCGCTTGGGAAGACTGAGCAGGCTGCGCATGGCTTCCACCACCGCCTCGTCGCCCTCCCCCATGGTAGGGACGATGACTTCCAGCTCCGGGTCGGCAAACACCTTGGCATCGAACAGCGCCTGGCGGAAGCCGCGGTTGCGCTGCTGGATGCTGTAGTGGGCCAGCGAGCCGGACATCATTGCGATGCGCTTGCGGCCGCAGCGCAGCAGGTGCTGGGTGGCGAGGTAGCCGCCGCGCACATTGTCCGGGTTGACCGAAGTGAAGCCGCGGCGGTGCATGTCCACCAGCACGATAGGCTTGCCGGACTGCTGCAGGGCAGCCAGCACTTCCGGTTCGAAGAATCCTGCGCACAGGATGGCGTCTGGCTGGTGCACGCGGATCAGGCCCTGCACCGGTTCGGCCGGCCCTACTGCGATGAAGGACAGGGCGATACCCTCGCGCCGGCACGCCGCTTCCGCGCCATGCAGGACCGGCGAATAGAACTGGCTCGATGCCAGCGTGTTGTGCTGGCTGTGCAGGAGGAAGGCGATACGGCGGATGCGCCCTTTCTTGAGCTGTCCAAAGTCGTAGCCCATTTTCTCCGCGGCCTGGCGCACCTGGTTGCGGGTGACTTCGGTCATGCCGGCCTGGTTCTTCAGCGCGCGCGAGACCGTGCCGATCGACAGCCCGGTAGCTTCGGCGATGTCGCGCAAAGTGACCTGGCTCACGGCTGCACCCCTGGGCAAGGAATCAAGTGCATGAAGAGTCTCCAATGTTCAGTTTATTAAACGCCTATTCTGGCGCTTTCAAGCGTCGAGCGGAAATGCCTTTTCTCGCTCCCGGTATAGGTAAGTTTTATATCAGCCGCCTTTTGCAGGCGTCAACAAAAGCAGCCGGAAGCAATCATCTTTAGCCAGTTTTAGTAAACACGCAGCTCATCGGCCAATGAGCGCAGTCGCAGCGCCGTGCGCAGCGTCGCCAGGCTGGCACTGGAAGCAATGTGCAGGTCCACGGCTTCCCCGGGCAGCAGCGTCATCGCGTTGTCGGCAATCCCTGCATCGGTGTCGCCGAAGTCGATCCACACTGCGCGGGCCAACTTCGTCGCGCGCAGTGCGAGCCTGGCGCCGCCGCCGTCCCGGCGCAATTCCGAGCGCAGGCCGGGATCGGGCCAGCGCATGTCCTTGGCAGCCATGAAGTACACCACGCGGCGCGAGGCCGGTTCGCCCTCCGACTGCAAATCGAAGACCGCGACCGTCGACGCCGGATCAGCATTTCCAAGCAACTCGGCGTCGCTATAGTTGGCCAACTGCGACGCCGACAGCGGTGCGAGTTCCACCGGTTTGCGCTCGTCACGCAGCAGCTTGCCGTCCAGCGTCATCAGGCGCAGCCGCAGCTCGCCCCGCACATGGTGCGTACGGTCGTTGAGCAGGCTGACCCTCGTTCTGCCTTCAGCGTTCCGCAGGGCTGCCACGGCCACAGGCGCGTAGAAACGGCGCGCATGGAAATGCAACGCCTTCCAGCGTCCGAACCAGTCCACGCTCGACCACGAGGCTCCTGGCCAGACGTCATTGAGTTGCCAGTACAGCGATCCCATTGTGTATGGCCGGCTGGCGCGATGGTGCAACGCTGCAAGCTCGATGCCTTCCGCCTGCGCCACCTGGCTTAAATAGACAAAACTGGAAAAGTCCTTCGGGTCGCCGAACTCGAAATTCACGTACTTCATCAGGCGTTCATTGCCCTTCCCTGCCATGAATTTCTGGTGCGCCTCGATGAGCGGCGTGGCGATGCCTTGCTGGCCACGGCTGGCGAAAGCCTCGATCGTGCGCTGTACCGGCCACGCCTGCAAACCGTACTCGGACATGAAGCGCGGCGTGATCTCCAGATACTTCGACGGCGGATACGCCGGATTGCCCCACACTTCCCAGTAATGCATGTCGCCGCTGGCCGGCGTATTGGCAACTTCGGCCAGGTCGTCGCTGGGCGAGCTGGCCCAATAGGAAATCCCGCCCCCCTCTTCCGCCACGACCTTGCGCAGGTCGGTTCCGAAAAGCTGCACATAGCCATTCCACACCTTGCCGGCGAACTCCGGATCGGCTTCCGTCATTGCCTTGCCCGGCCCCCAGTACTTCCAGGCGATTTCTTCCTCGTTATTGCCGCACCACAGGACAAGGCTCGGATGGTTGCGCAGGCGCCGAACATTGTCGCGCGCTTCCGCGATCACATTGGCGCGGAAGGCGTCGTCGTAGGCCGGCTGCATGCCTCCGCCGAACATGAAGTCCTGCCATACCAGCAGGCCAAGTTCGTCGGCGAGATCGAAGAAATCGTCGCTTTCATAATAGCCGCCGCCCCAACTGCGCAGGAAGTTCATATTGGCGTCGCGCGCCGATTGCAGCACGCGGCGCAATTGCGCCTTGCCCACGCGCGGCTGGAACATGTCGAACGGGATGCTGTTCGCACCTTTGGCGAATACCGGAATGCCGTTGACCTCGAAATAGAAACTCCTGCCCTTGTCGTCCGCTTCACGGCGCAGCGCGACGCTGCGCAAACCGGTGCGGGCGCGGGCCCTGGCCGCAACCGCCTTGCCGTCGCCGATTTCCAGCTCGAAGCGGTACAGCGGCTGCGCCCCATATCCATTGGGGAACCAGCGTTGCGGGCGGTCGATGCGCACGGGAAGTTCGATGCGGTTGTCGCCAGCGCGCAGCTCGACGCGTCGCAGTGCCGCCAGCGAGCGCTTGCCGTCCGGCGCGACCTGCCACAGGCGCAAGTCGAAGGCGCCATCGCGCACCGCTTCGGCCAGCACGACCGCGGCAATGTCGGCGCGCGCCTGGTCGACGCGGTCCTGCCTCAGTTGCAGGTTATCGATGCGCACGGCGTCCCAACTTTCCAGCACAACCGGTTGCCAGATGCCGGCGCTGACGTAGCGCGGCCCCCAATCCCATCCATAGTGATAACCCGGCTTGCGGGCGAAATTGGCTGTCATCGCGTCCGCCGATTCGTCGCCATAGGGCGAGGGATAGTTTCCGGCCAGCTTGCGCGGCATGGCCCGCACGGCCGGCAGCAGGCGGCTGATCGGCGAACGCAAGACGACGCGCAATTCGTTGCCCTTCGCGCGCAGCTTGTCCTGCACCGGAATGCGCCAGGTGCGGAAGGCATTGTCCGCCTCGAACAACTTCTCTCCATTCAGCCAAACCTCGGCGAAGGTATCCAGGCCTTCGAATACCAGGTCGCTGCGTTTTGCCCTGCGCGGTGCCTCGAAACGGGTGCGGTATTCCCAGTCCGCCAGGCCGATCCATTGCAAGCCGGCTTCCGGCGCGCCAACGTAGGGATCGGGGATCAGCTTGTTCGCAAGCAGGTCGGTATGCACGGTACCTGGCACTTTCGCCGCATGCCATGGCAAGGCTTCGGGATGCGCAGCCAGCTGCGCGTTGCCGGGCATGAGGCGGAAGGCCCAACCGCCATCGATTACGCTGCGCCCTGGCGTGGCAGCCGTCGCCACAACGGCGACCACGGCAAGGCAAAGGCCCAGCATCAGGGCCGCCAGGGAACGCCAGTACAGGTGGGTGCTCATGGCGCGGCCGCCTTCCAGTGGCGCTCAATCCAATCCTGGTGGACCGGCATCGCGTCGACCGCATTGGCCAGCATCGCCCGCATGCTTTCGACCACGTCAACCAGCTTTTCTTCGGGCATGTCGTCGACGATCGGATGATAGCCTTGCGGCATGATGCGCTGCCCCAGCATCACCTGCACCCAGCTTGGCAAGGCGAAGAAATCCTCGCCGTTGCGGAAATAGCGGCCATCGCAGCGGAACAAGTCGACCGTCTCGCGCAGGCTGTCAGGGACGGGCATGGTGCGGCAGTAGTCCCAGAACGGCGAGTCGTTGCGTTCGGTGGCGTTGTAGTGCAGGATCAGGAAATCGCGCACCCGTTCATATTCGAACGCCGATTCGCGGTTGAAGCGCTCCGCCAGCAAGGGGTTGAAGTCGCGCTTGGGGAAAAGCCCCAGCAGGCGGGTAATGCCCGATTGCGCCAGGTAGATGCTGGTGGATTCGAGCGGTTCGAGGAAACCGCTGGCCAGCCCCAGCGCCACCACATTCCTGTTCCAGAATTTCTGGCGCATGCCGGTAGTGAAGCGCAGCGCACGCGGCTCGGCCAGCGCCTTGCCGTCCAGGTTCGCCAGCAGGGTCGCAGCCGCTTCGTCATCGCTGATATGCCGGCTCGAATATACATAGCCATTGCCGGTGCGGTGCTGCAGCGGGATGCGCCACTGCCAGCCTGCCGTGCGGGCGGTGGAACGCGTGTACGGTGCGATCGGCGCCACGCCTTCGCAAGGCACGGCCATGGCGCGGTCGCATGGCAGCCAGTGCGACCAGTCCACATAGCCGGTTTTCAGCGTCTGCTCGATCAGCAGCGCGCGGAAGCCGGAACAATCGATGAACAATTCTCCATCGACTACCTGGCCGCTTTCCAGCGTCACCGATTCGATAAAGCCGTCGTCGGCGCGCTGCTTGACGCCAACGATCTTGCCTTCGATGCGCTGCACTCCGCGCTGCTCGCCCAGCTCGCGCAGGAAGCGCGCATACAGGCTGGCGTCGAAATGGTAGGCATAGGCGATGTCGGCCAGCGGCGAGCCCTGGGCTGCACGGCGATCGCCGGGCGCGAACTTGCCTTGCGGCGCCATCACGGTTTGCGGCGAGTATTCTCCAATGGGCGCGGCGCGCCCGGACTGGAACAGTTTCAGCCAGAACTGGTGGAAAGGCAGCGGCCCGACCGAGCGGCCTATGGTGCCGAAGCCATGGATATAGCTGTCGCCGATGCGGCTCCAGTCCTTGAATTCAATACCGAGCTTGATCGTGCCCTGGGTGCGCTTCATGAACTCTGCTTCATCGATGCCGAGCATCTGGCCATTGAACAGGCGGATATGCGGCACGCTCGCCTCGCCTACGCCGACGATGCCGATTTCCTCGGACTCGACCAGGCGCACCGAGGCTCCCTTGCCGAGGTAGGTGGCCAGGGCTGCCGCGGCCAGCCAGCCTGCGCTCCCTCCGCCGGCGATGGTGATCTTGCTGATTCGGTTGTGCTGGTTCATGGCAGGCCCAAAACAGGAAAAAACCTCCCCAGCCGCACGGCATGGGGAGGAAAGAGGGAAGCATCAGAACTTGTAGTTCAAGCCAAAGTAGGCAATACGGCCGGCATAACCGTTGGAGTAGAAGCGGTCCTTGGTGTCGTTACCCAGGTGGGAACGCGTCTCTTCCCTGGTCAGGTTCAGCACCGAGGCGGTCAGGCTCAACTCCCTGGTGATGTTGTAGGCCACGTTCAGGTCGACCTGGTAGTACGGCTCTTCATACACGTTCAAGCCGTTGACCAGGCCATCGACCACTTCGCCGCGACGGTTGTACGACGCACGCGCCAGGAACTTGTCGGTCTCGTAGAACACGGTCAGGTTCACCTGGTTCCTGGCGCTGCCGACCAGCGGCGACTTGCCGATCCTGGTGCCATCTTCCATCGTGATGTCGGCCTGGTTGGTCTTGTTGTAGGTGTAGTTGAACTGGAAGCCCAGGCCCATGTCCAGCGTATGCTGGGCGTACAGCTCAACGCCTTTCGACACGCCGTCGCGGCCGCCGGCGCTGGTCGAGTAGCGCTGCACGGTCACGTTCTGGCCGCCCACGTTCAGGGTCACGTCGCGCACCACCGGCACCGCAAAGTTGCTGACGTTCTTGCGGAACAAGTCGATGCCGAGCACCGAGCCGCGATGGAAATACCACTCCAGGCCCAAGTCGACCTGCTTGGCCTTGTAGGGCTCGAGCTGCTTGTTGCTGCCTTCGCCGAACCAGCCTTGCTGGTCGCCGCCGCCGATCAGGCGGCGGTCGTTGACGTACTCCTGGCTGTAATAGCGCAGGGCGCCTGGCGAAGCGATGTCGTTGTAGCTTGGACGCGAGATCACCTTGGAGGCGGCGGCACGCAGCAGCAGGTTCGAGGTCAGGTCATAGGCCAGGTTAAAGCTTGGCAGCACGTCGTTGTAGGTACGGTCGAGCGAGCTGACCACGAACGACGAATCACGGGCGATGCTGTCCGGCAGGCGGGTAAAGCCGCTGGTGCAGCCGGAACCGGCAGGCGCGCCGGCAGCCGGCAAGCCGCCGGCCTGGCAAGGTGCCGGGCTGCCATTGGCGCCGTTGAAGAAGTAGTCTTTGTAGCTTTCCACCTGGTCGGTCGAATCGGCGTGCTGCCGGGTACGCACCAGGCGCACGCCGACGTTGCCGCGCAGGCGATCGGCCTTCACATTGGCCTGCAGATATGCCGAAGAGATCTTTTCGTCCACGTTGTAGACGAAGTTGTCTTCGTTACGCGTCTGCATCTGGCCATAGTTCTGGTTCAGGAAAGAGATATAGGCCGGGTAGTCAATCGCCGGGAATGCGCTGGCATTGATGCCGCCTGCCAGGTTGCCCAGGGACTGGCCGTACAGGAACTGCGGCTGGAACTTGTTCGCGCTCGAATCGCAGCCTGCCTGGTAGCGCATGTCGTAATCCTTTGGATCCGCGCCCTTGCAAACCCAGTAGTTGTTTCCGGTGGCGCGATGGGTGCCGCCCTTGCGATACTTGGCGCCGAACTGCAGCGAATCCAGCCAGTTGCTGTCGGCATGCCAGGTCATGTCGGCCTGGGCGTACTTCTGCTGGGTGCTGTTCTTCGTCCACGAGGATGAGGTGGAACCGAGGTCGATTTCGCCGATGCCCTTGGCCAGGTTGGCCATCAGCTCCGGCGAGAACACCATGGCCGGCGTGCCGACTGTGTTCCAGGAGCTGGCGTAGTTGCCGAGGGTCCAGCTGCCGTCCGCATTCTGGACACGCGGCTTGATCGGCATCGTCATCTGCATTTGCGGGCCACCGTTGGCCCAGGTACGGCCGAACTTGAAAATGCCGTCCATCGACTTGCCGCGCCATTCGGCTTCGAAGTCGGCGGTCTGCGACAGCGACTTCTCGTGGTTGTAGCTGCCGGTGATTTGCGGCGTCGGAATGGTGCAATCGTCCGGGCCCCAGCCGCCAGGCTGCTGGCCGGCCGCCGCCGCTTGCGCCTCGCTGCAATAATAGGCTTTGCCGGGGTGGACGCTGTACTGCGCACCGGTCACCAGGGTGCCGCTGCGGTCGAAAGTCAGGCCATCCAGCATGCGGCCGCCCGGCCAGTTGCCGTCGCCGCTGTAGCGGGCCAAATTCCACTCAGGCACCTTCAGGATATTGGTCTGCGAATTCTGCTTCAGGTCGAAACGGAAGTAATTGGCAGTCAGGGTCAGGTTGCGGACCGGCTTGAACTGCAGCGTCATCTGGCCGCCCTTGCGTTCACGCTCCTCGTTCTTCACGCTCAGGTTGACCGAAGTCGGCATCATGAAGTTGGCGTAGTACTTGCCGCCCTGGTCGTAGAAGCCCGACTGGCCCCACCAGTAAGAGCTCAGGTCCGAAGGCTTGCCATTGACGTCGGTGGCAGGGTGGGCGTCGTAATCGTCGCCATACCATTGCCAGTTCTCAGTACTGGCGCCCATGGTGCGGGTGGTGCGCTTCTGGCTGGTCAGGCCGACCAGGATGCCGAAGCGGTTGTCCTCGTCGTGCCAGGCGTACTGGCCGGAGAACTGGCCGTCGGTCTTCCTGGTGGTGTCGGCCCAGGTGCCCTCGGCGGAAACGAAGCCGGAACCGGACTTTACTTCCAGCGGACGGCGGGTATGCAAGATCACGGTACCGCCAACTCCGCCTTCATCGATGCGCGCTTCCGGGGTCTTGAACAGTTCCGCGCTGGACAGCATATTCGATGGCAGCAGCGTGTAATTGAACGAGCGCGATGGATCGCCATTCGATTCTGCGGTGGCGATATAGTTGCCATTCAATTGGGTCAGGGTCAGTTCCGACGACAGGCCGCGCACGCTGACGTTCTTGCCCTCGCCGCCGCTGCGGGTCACCACCACGCCCGGCACGCGCTGCAGCGCGTCGGCCACGTTCTTGTCCGGGAACTTGCCGATATCTTCGGCGGTGATCACTTCAACGATCGAATTGGCGTCTCGCTTCTGGTCAAGGCTCTTCTCGATCGCATAGCGGTAACCGGTAACGACCACGGTATTCGGGTCGGCCTTTTGCTCGGACGCCTGCCCGGTGGACGCGGTCTGCGCCTGGGCGCTTGCAAGGGAAAGCAGTGCCACGCTCACCGCCATGGCGATGGGCGTCGCGCGGCAGCCGCGCTGCCGTGATGCGAGATGGGTTCTGAACGTCATGCGGGTCTCCTGGTTATGCCCTCTTGCGGGCTTTATATCGCGGTAGCAAGCCTCGGATCCTCGATTTACTAAACGACGATGATGCCGTCTGCACATCGATGGGATCGCGTCCACTCAAGGAGAATTCTTACAAAGGAGGCTATGGCACTTCAACAAACTTTCAGAGAATGAATGAAGTTTAGTTTTGATTAGTAAACAAGAGTGCGGCGGATTTGCGACTATTTGTTTAGTGTGGAAATATTTTCGGAAAAGCGCAGGTAGCCCCAGCGGCCGGGCACGTGCATGTCGATCACGCCTTGCGGCGCCCATACCCAGTTGTCCTCCTTTGGCTGGCCCGCGGTCCATTCCACTCGGCTGAAATTGATGCGCCAGGTGGTGCCAGGGCGGGGATGCGGCACTGCCTGGCGCGAGGCGAAGGCATCCAGCGGATAGGCGATTTCCACGCTCCAGCCCCGGTCCTTGTCGCCGGACCGGTTCAGGGTTCCGTACACGGCGGTGGCCGTCTTCAGTCCCTTGATGTCCCAGCTGTTATCCGCTTGTCCGCCTTCGTTGTAAGGCTTGGGCAGGTGCAGGTCCCAGCCCGTGTTGAGGGCGTTGATCTCGAATTCGTAATAGCTTTTGGTGGCAGGCAGCGGCTTGATGAAGACCTCGAAATCGTTGTCCTTGAAAATGACCGAGTCGCGCTGGGTCAGCGTCGCCTTCACCTCCGGCTCTTCGAGTTCGGCCGCGATATACAGGTATTGGTCGTCCCACAGCATTCTCACGCGGGTGCGGAATTTCGGCTTGGGCCTGCGCTCGCCTTCGATGTCGACAAAATCGGAAGTCCATGGCGCATTTTTCCATGCAGGGTCGTCCAGCCTTCCGTCAATAATGATCGGGCTCGCAGCCCGCAGGCATTCATAGGCAAGCGGCGAGGAATCCGCGGCCACGGCAGGAATGGCGGCGGCCAGCAGGGCCGCGAATGCTGTCACAACTTCCTTCATCCAGGTGTCCCTCCATGTCTCGGCAAAAGTTATAGCAAGGAGACAAGACCTGTTCAACAGGCTCCGCACATTCTGGCCACACTTTAGCGAACTTTAGTAAACTGGAGCCATCAATCCAGCATTTCAGGTGTCGCAGTGCCTATCATCCATCCGCCTTCCTCCGCT
Organism: Pseudoduganella sp. R-43; assembly: GCF_049913255.1. Taxonomy (NCBI): domain Bacteria; kingdom Pseudomonadati; phylum Pseudomonadota; class Betaproteobacteria; order Burkholderiales; family Oxalobacteraceae; genus Pseudoduganella; species Pseudoduganella sp. R-43. The sequence continues at coordinate 1,721,790 of NZ_CP183988.1, read as the reverse complement.
ATCGACATCCGCAGCTACGGCGAGCGGTGGGCGGCGGACCAGCACGCGTTTGCCCAGCTGGTGCTGCCACTGTCCGGCGAAGTGGAGCTCGACATCGAAGGCAAAGGCGCGCTCCTGAATCCCTTGAGAGGTGCTGTCGTCGTGGCGGGTGCATGGCATTCGCAGCAGAGCGCCGTGGCGAATCACTCCCTGATCGTCGACGTCGACCAAGCCACCATGGTGCACCCGATCTGGGAGCGCATCGCGCAGCGGCCATTTGCCGACATCAGCCCTGCGGCGCGCAAACTGGTCGAGTTCATGCAGCTTTCCGTCGCAGCGCACGCCGCGCCGCCATCGCTGCTCCAGGGCTGGGTTCCGCTGATGCTGGATACGCTCATGCTTGAGCCGCCACGCCTGCAATCGCGCCTGGCCGCCCTGCTGGCGCATACTGAAGCCAATCTTGCACTGCCCTGGACGACCGAGTCGATGGCGCAGTTTGCGTGCATGAGCGTAAGCCGCCTGCACGCCTTGTTCCAGGACCAGCTGAATACCAGCCCACGCGCCTGGCTTCTCTCCATGCGCCTCAATCGCGCCTGCGAACTGCTGCGCCATACCGGCCTGCCAATTGCGGACATTGCATTGAATAGCGGTTTCGGCGACCAGAGCGCCCTCACCCGCGCCATGCGCAGCCGGCTCGACACCACGCCGGCGGCGTATCGTCGCCAGGGACGGGAGCCTGCGACAAAAATCCAGTAGGCCGCGCCAAGACCATGCAGTGCGCGACGTCCACCATGTCCCATTTGGGAGATGGACGTTGAATATTTCACTTGGCATTATTGCCGGCATCATCGCCGGTGCATTCTGGGGACTGGTTTTTCTCGCGCCCGAACTGACGCGCGGCTTCACGCCGATCCAGCTCTCGGCTGGGCGCTACGTCGCTTACGGCCTGATCGCAGCCATCCTGGTATCGCGCTCGTGGCGCGGCCTGTTCGCCAGGCTGGCCTGGCGCGAGTGGAAGGCGCTCGCCTGGCTCAGTTTCTCGGGCAATATCGTCTACTACTTTTTCCTGGCGCAGGCGGTGCAGACTGGCGGCATCGCCATGGCCTCGATCGTGATCGGCCTGCTGCCGGTGGTGATCACCCTGGTCGGCAGCCGCGATGCCGGCGCCGTCCCCTTGCGCAGCCTGCTGCCTTCGATTGCCCTCAGCACCGCAGGCCTGTTTTGCATCAGCTGGCAGCACCTTCAAACCGGATCGCTGGCTGGCGTGCTGTATGCCAGCGGCGCCCTCGCTTCCTGGACGGCTTACGCAGTCGGCAACAGCCGCTGGCTGGCGCGCCTCGGGACCGTCACGCCGCATGAATGGAGCATGCTCACCGGCCTGGTCACCGGCGCCGAAGCGCTGCTGCTGGCGGTGCCGGCCCTGTCGTCCGCAGCGCCGCAGCACAGCAATTCGGAATGGCTGTACTTCGCAGCGGTCGTGACCAGCGTTGCCATACTCTGTTCCATCATCGGCAACGGTTTCTGGAACTATGCCAGCCGTGCCTTGCCGCTGACGCTGACCGGCCAGATGATCGTGTTCGAGACGCTGTTTGCGGCGCTGTATGGCTTCCTTTGGGAAGCGCGCTGGCCAACCGCAATCGAGACCGCTGCAATGGCCTTGCTTGTGGCAGGCGTGGCCACCTGCGCGCTAGCCCACGGGAGGAATGCCTCAAGCTGACGGCGACGCACGCCCGGCGCGACGGCCGGGCAGCTTGTGCATCGCAATGCAGCATTGATGCACGATCGCTGCTCTGTTGCTGGGGGCGCGCAATTTGTCATGGCCATTTGACGGCTGATTGCGCCGGGCCACGCATTTTCGGTAAGATTTGGCGATTCGTCCACGACAAGCTATCAGCATGGCAAGCATCCGCCAGAACCTTTCCATGATCCTCGCCACAATGGTCATGTTCGGCGCCGCGCTGCTGATCAATGAACTGCTGTTCAAGCAACTCGAGTTCGCCGAAGGGATCAACTGGATCTACCTGCCGGCCGGCGTGCGCTTGCTGGCCACCCTGCTTTTTGCCGAAGCAGGCGCGATAGGCCTGCTGGCCGTTTCCTGGCTTTACTGCTTCCTCGTCCTCTTCCCGCATGATCCTGTGCGTGCCTTTGCCGGCGGCATCCTGGCCAGCGCGGCGCCCTACCTGGTCTACCTTGGCGCCAGGCGCTGGCTCGACCTGCAAGGCTCGCTCGCCAGCCTGGCCGCCTGGCAGGTGCTGGCGTGCGCTTTCGCCTATTCCGTGGCCAGCCCCCTGCTGCACCACATCTGGTTTGCCCTGTACGAGGGGCGCGGCCACCTGCTGCAAGGCTTTGCCGTGATGGCATTGGGCGACCTGGCCGGCACTGTCTTGCTGCTGTTCTTCACCAAATGGGTCATGCGCCTGTCGATGCCGCGCAACTAAAACAGTGCCTGCTGCGCCGTGGTCAGGGCAGCGAAACTGTCGTGCAGCGGCAGCAGGATGGCGTCGGCGATCGGCTGCAGTTGCTTGTCGAGATAGTGCTGGTAATCGATCGGTGAGCGCTGCACTTCCAGCGGCTCCGGTCCGCTGGTGGTGACGACATAGCTGATACGGCCTCCGTTCTGGTAGCGCAGCGGCCGGCCTTGTGCCTTGTTGAATTCATCGGCCAGGCGCGCGGCGCGCACCTGCGGCGGCACGTTGACCTGGTATTCGTCGAGACGATGGCGCAAGCGCTTGCGGTACACCAGCAGTTCATCGTGGGCGCCGGACAGCGTATCGCGCGCATATTCGCGCACGAAGTCCTGGTAAGGCTCGTTGCGGAAAATGCGGGCAAACAGGCCTTGCTGGAATTGCTGCGCCAGCGGGGTCCAGTCGCTGCGCGCCACTTCCAGGCCGCGGTAAATGATGTCGCCGTCGCTGGTCAGTCCCGCATAGCGCTTCTTGCTGCCCATGTCGGTACCGCGGATCGTCGGCATGAAAAACTTCCGGTAGTACGTATCGAACTCGATCTCCAGGTAGCTCTGCAGCTTGTATTTCCTGTGCAAGCGATCCTTCCACCATTTGTTGATCTTGGCAACCAGCGCGCGCGCAATTGCAAGCGCCTCCTCCGTTTCATGCGGCCGCTTGAGCCAGATGAAGATGGAGTCGGTATCGCCGTAGATCGCTTCATAGCCCTCCTTTTCCACCAGCTCTCGCGTGAGCTTGAGCAGTTCGTGGCCGCGCAAGGTGACGGAGGAAATCAGCTGCGGGTGGTAGAAGCGGCAGTCGGTGGAACCGAGCACGCCGACGAAGGAATTCATCAGCAGCTTGAGCGCGGTCGACAGGGCATCGTTCTTTTCGCGCTTGGCGGCATCGCGGCCCTGCCAGAGCTGGGTGGTGATGGCAGGAAGGCAGTGGCGGGTACGCGAGAATTGGGCGCCGCGCATGCCGGGTACGGAATCGCCGCCGGCTTCCGCCTCCGCCTCGCCTTCGACCATGCCGACCGGGTCGACAAGGAAGGAGCGGATGATGGACGGATACAGGCTCTTGAAGTCCAGCACCACCACCGAGTCGTACAGGCCGGGGCGTGAATCCATCACGAAGCCGCCGGGCGACGCCACGGCCGGAATTTCGCCGACATTCGGCGCCACATAGCCTTCGCGATGCATGCGCGGCAGGTACTGGTGGCTGAAAGCGGCAATCGAACCGCCCATATGGTCGGGCACCAGCCCCGTCACGTGGGAGCGCTCCAGGATGAAGTCCATCACGCGCGTCTTCTCGAAGATGCGCGTCACCAGCTCGCAGTCTTTCAGGTTGTAGGTGGCCAGGGCCGGCTTGTCTTCACGGAAGCGGCGCTCGATCTCGGCCATCTTGTCGTAGTCGCTGCCGATTTCCTTGCCCTCCCCCAGCAAGGCTTGCGACACGTTCTCCAGGCTGAAGGAAGGGAAACTCCATGACGCGGCGCGCAAGGCCTCGATGCCGTCGATGGCGATGCGGCCAGGAATGGTGGCGAACACGTAGCCGTCGCGCGCCTGGTGGGTACGCCATTCGACCGGACGGCCTTCACGGCCCAGCAGCAGCGGCACCTTGTATTTTTCGGCATTCTTTTGCAGCGTTTGCAGGTCGAACTGCACCACGCTCCAGCCGATGATGGCGTCCGGATCGTGCACGCGGAACCACTCGTTGAGTTTCTCGATCACGCGACGCGGGGTCGGGCAGTATTCGAGGTCGAAATCCACCGCGGGCGGCGCGGCCGGCTGTTCGCCCAGCATGTAGACCTGGCGCTGGCCGCAGCCTTCCAGCGCGATCGAGTACAGGTCGCCGAAAGCGCTGGTTTCGATATCAAGCGACACCATGCGCAGGTGCGGGCGGTATGCCGGCGCGGGACGCAGCTTGCCACCCTCGAAGTCCACGCCGGCCGTGATGAAGCGTTCCATCAGGTAGCGTTCCGGCGGCTTGATGTCCGCCTCGTACAGGCGGATGCCGCGCTCGCCCAGCTTGCGCTCCAGCGCCAGCAACTGCTTGTAATGGCTGGCGTAGATGCCGACCACCGGCTCGCGCTGGAATGTCTTGAGTGCAACTTCGCGAATGTCGATGCCCGGCATGCCCGCCACCAGGGTCGCAATCGTTTCGCGCAGCGAAGCCTCGGCGAAAGCCACCGAAGCTTGTGCTGTCAGCAATATTTTGCGGGGGCCGTCGTCGGTCGCGAGCCAGAACTCGATTTCCGTGCCGTCGCGGGCGTCGCGCCAGGCGCGGGTGAGGATAAAACCAGGCATGCTGAAATTATACTGTATGCAAGCACAGTACACTTGCAACATTAAAATAACATTGCTAGAATAGTATGTTGCCTTGTATCAAGAGCAGGCAACCTAACTAGAAATAGGAACACTTAAAATGATCAAGCAAATCACCGCTGCCACCCTGCTGGCAGTAGCATCCTTCGCTGCATCCGCAGCTGAACCATCGTTCTACGTCGGCGGCGACGTGGGCTCGAGCAAGCACGAAGACCTGGACGGCCGTAAAGCCTCCTACGGCATCTTCGCAGGCTACCAGTTCGACGAGAACTTCGCCATTGAAGCCGGCTACCGCAACCTGGGTAAGTGGGACATCCTGGGCGTTGACCTGAAAACCAACCAACTGGCACTGTCCGTAATCGGCTCCGTACCAGTGGCTGACCAAGTTGCCGTGTACGGCCGCGTGGGCTACAACCGCGTTGAAGCCAAGGCTCTTGGCGAAAAAGAACACGAAAACAAAGCGCTGTTCGGCGTTGGCGTGAGCTACCAGTTCACCAAAGAAATCAGCGGCCGTGTTGAATGGCAGCGTCCAATTAGCGGCTCGAACAACATCAGCGCTGGCGTGGCTTACCACTTCTAAGCTGTTGCTTCGCACAGAGAGCCGCCGGACCTGGTCCGGTGGCTTTTTTCTATTTGGGCTGCAGTGAAGCCAGGGCTGCTTCCAGGACTTCGTCGCGGCCTGCCCGTACGCCTTCAACCGTTTGCTTGACCAGGTGCTGCGGCTGCACACCCACGCCGACGAAGGCGCGGCCGTCCGGATAAGTATCCTGTTTCGTGCAGATGCGCGCACTGCCGCCGCCCGGCAGTTTGATGAAGAGCGGCTGGCCGGTGCTGCCAGCGGTCGCCTCGCCCACCAGGGTACCGCGCTGCATGACATCGAAAGCCACGGCAAAATCTTCCGCCGCCGAGAAGGTCGCTGCGCTGGTCAGCACCAGCACCGGCTTTTTGTATTGGCGCTGCGGGTCGGGCTGCACCACATCGGAAGCTTCGGCGTACATCGGCTGTGCCTTTTCCCAGGCGCGCCAGGCCGGCTTATAGTCGCGGGTGGCCCAGCGGCTGGTCAGGAAAGCCTTGTCATCCAGCGTCGACAGGATCTTGTAGCCCACTTCCGAATTGCCACCGCCATTGCGGCGCACATCAATCACCAGCGCCGAAGACTTGGCAATGTCGGCGAAGGCGGCCATCCAGGCGTCTGCCGCACTGTTGTCATCGAAGCTGTTCAACGCAACGTAGGCAACGTCGCCCGGCAGCATGCTGAACTCAAACGAAGGAAAGTTGGCGGCAGCGGCCTTGCGGGCTTCCCGGCCCACGCGCGCAAGCTGCTGGTCGAACTGCTTACCAGCAGCATCGCGGAAGGTCGCGCGCACGGCCGAGCCGGCCGCACCACGCAGGAACTGGGTGCCGAAGGCGCGCAGTGCTTCGTCCTGCGGCGAGGAGGCACTCACATACGGCGTGATCTCGCGGGCTACGTAAGCCTTCACTTCGGCGCCATCCACCGCCACCACTTCCAGTCCGGGCATGATGCCCTTGGCGCGCAAGCCGGGGTCCAGGACTTCGGTCACGATGACGCGGCCTTCGACCGGCCGGGTCACCAGCAGCGGCAGGCCGCCCATGCGGTCGGACAGCTCGTTTGGCACCATCACGTTGGTGTGACCATCTTTCAGCCTGGCCACCAGTTCCGTCAGCACGCGGTAATAGTCTTCAGTACTGCGCGTTGCGCGCACGCGCGGCAGGGCTTCCAGGTACAGCTTGTCCCAGTCCAGCTTTTCCAGGGTGGCGGTATCGACGAAGTTGTATTTGACTTCCGACCACAGCTTGGACAGGCCGGCGACCTTTTCATCCTCGCTGATGTTTTCTTTATAAGAGCCCGCCAATGCCGCGGTTTCCCACTGCATGGCAGGCTGCTGCTGCGCCATCGCGCCGGCGGCCATCAAGGCCAGGACCAGCGCCGCTACATGGCTTTTTGCCATTTTGTCTCCTGAATGTGCTGAATGCCCGACATTCTAGAGGCCCGGCGGCGCCGGCGCTACCCTGTTACAAGCCTGATACTTTTCGTACAGGGGGCGGCTGTTAGAATCCTTCCTCGAAGTTCTTCATTTCCCTTTCGAGACCATGCGACCACTTGCACTTCCCTTGCTGGCAGCCCTGCTGGCAGCCCCCGCATTTGCCACTAGCCCAACCCCCATCACCCTCGACCAGGCCATGTCCCACCCGGACTGGATCGGCACGCCAGTTGAAGCGGCATGGTGGAGCTGGGACGGCAAGCAGATTTTCTATAAACAAAAGCGCGTCGGCTCCTCGCTGCGCGACACCTTCCAGGCCGGCGACAAGCCGCGCCTGGTGGCGGACTCCGAGCTGTCCAACCAGGACAGCCCGAACATGGTGTTCAATCGCGAGCGCACCCGCGCCATCGTGCTGCGCAACGGCGACCTGTTCGAACGCGACCTGAAATCCGGCGCCCTGGTGCAGATCAGCCGCGGCACTGCCAACGCTTCCTCCCCCCAGTACTCGGCAGATGGCCGCAGCGTGCAGTTCAAGGTCGGCAACGACTGGTTCAGCTGGAGCCGCGCCGAGCGCCTGCTCTCCCCTGTCGCCTTGCCGCGCGCCGCCAAGGACCCGGCCGCCGCACCGGATGAAGACTACTTGCGCGACCTGCAGCTGCGCCTGATCACCACCCTCAAGCGCCAGAAGGATGAACGCGACGAGACACGCGCCCGCGCCAAAGCCGAACGCGCTGCCGACGCCACCCGCGCGCCGGCGCCGCTTTACTTTGGCGACAAGGTATCCATCGATGCCTCATCTCTGTCGCCAGATGGGCGCTGGCTGGTGGTCGCCACTTCGCCGAAAAGCAGCGAGAACGGCCGCGTCGGCAAGATGCCGCGCTACGTGACCGAGTCGGGCTACGAAGAATTCGACGACCAGCGTGCTCGCGTTGGCCGCAACCTGCCGCTGGCGCAATCGCTCAAACTGGTGGACCTGCGCACCGGCGCCATCAAGGACCTGTCCTTCGATTCCCTGCCGGGCATCGCCACCGACCCGCTGGCCAGCCTGCGCGAAGCAGCCAAGCAGCCGGCCCTGAAGGGCAACCGCGCCACCCGCCTGGAAGCCGATGAAGGCGACGGCATTGCCTGGAGCGACAACGGCGCCAAGGTCGCCGTCATGCTGCGCACCGTGGACAATAAAGACCGCTGGCTGGCCGGCATCGACCTGGAAGGCGCCAAGCTGAAGTCCCTGCACCGCCTGACCGACAATGCCTGGATCAACTACAGCTACAACGACTTCGGCTGGCTGCCGGACAACAACACGCTGTGGTTCATGTCCGAGGAAACCGGATACGCCCACCTGTACACCCTCGGCGCCGACGGCAAGCAGCGCGCCCTGACCAGCGGCAAATGGGAAGCATCGAACGTGAAGTGGAACGCCGACGGCACCCTGGCCTATATGCTGTGCAACCGCCGCACGCCCGGCGAATACGAGGTGTGCTCCGCTTCAGCCAAGGACGCCACCGTGCGCGAAGTCACCCAGCTCAATGGAGGCGTCGAACAGTTCGACCTGTCGCCTGACCAGCGCAAGCTGCTGGTCCACTATTCATCGGCCTACGTCCCTTCGCAACTGGCTACCGTGCCTGCTACCGGCGGCGCAGCAACCAGGCTGACCGATACCCGCAGCGCCGAATACAAGACACGCGAATGGATCCAGCCGCAGATGGTGGCCGTGCCGTCGACCCACGGCGCTGGCCAGCCGATCTGGTCCAAGCTGTATCGCCCGGCCACGCTGGAACCGGGCAAGAAGTACCCGATCGTGATGTTCGTGCACGGCGCAGGCTACCTGCAGAACACGCACAACCGCTTCCCGAACTACTTCCGCGAGCAGATGTTCCACAACCTGCTGGTTGAAAAGGGCTACATCGTGCTGGACATGGATTACCGCGCGTCGAAGGGCTATGGACGCGACTGGCGCACGGCGATCTATCGCCAGATGGGCCATCCTGAACTGGACGATTATGTGGACGGCGCCAAATGGCTGGCAGCGAACCACCAGGGCGACATCGACAAGGTCGGTATCTACGGCGGCAGCTATGGCGGCTTCATGACCTTCATGGCGCTGCTGCGCGAACCGGAGCTGTTCAAGGCAGGCGCCGCGCTGCGCCCGGTGACCGACTGGACCACCTATAACCACGGCTACACCGCCAACATCCTGAATACGCCGGACATCGACCCGGAGGCTTACCGCAAATCTTCGCCGATCGAGTACGCGGACAAGCTGAAAGGCCACCTGCTGATCGCCCACGGCATGGTGGACGACAATGTGTTCTTCCAGGATTCGGTGCGCATGGCGCAGCGCTTCATCGAACTGAAAAAGGACAACTGGGAACTGGCGGCGTATCCAATGGAACGCCATGCCTACGTCCAGCCTGAGAGCTGGTACGACCAGTACCGCCGCATCTACAAGCTGTTCGAGAGCACCCTCAAGTAGGTTTCGCCACGCTGCTTGGCAACGCCTGGAAGTCGTCTGTCTGATACAGCGAGTGCCAGGCTGCCAGCAGCGCCGGCGGCGGCGTGACCAGCTTGCGCGCCGTCAGGTCCAGCCAGCCGCCCGAGCTGTTGATCCGGGCGGACAGCTTGCCATCACTGCGATACACGTCGCTGCGCAGCATCCAGCGGCTGCCATCCTGAGACATCCCGGCCAGCGCCAGCGTGACGGTGATGGTATCCATCAGCAGCACTTCCTTGAAATACGCGATATCGTCCTTCATCACGACCGGGCCGATATTCAGGCGCTTGAATTCCGCCATCGGGAACCCATTCTCGCCCAGGAACATCATGCGGATATCGCCCGCCTTGTTCAGGTATGCCGTGTTGGCCATATGGCTGTTGAAATCCATATCGCCCCAGCCGGCCAGCATCTTGCGTTCAAACATTGCCACTCCCCCTTACTCGGCTGCGAGGAAGTCCAGCAAAGTCAGGGCCACGATCTTGGTCGCCTTGCGCAAATCTTCCAGCAGCAGTTTTTCATCTGCCTTCTTGGCATTCGATTCGGGCACGCTGCGCGGCCCTGCGCCATATAGTACTGCGGGAATGCCTTGTTCGCCGTACAGTCGCGCATCGGCGTACAGCGGCGTGCCGACCGCCGGGATATCCTCGCCCAGCACCTCGCGCGCGTTCTTCTGCAGCCTGGCCACCATCTTTTCGCCGGCCGGCAGCGGACGCAAGGCGTGCGACAGCAACAGGCGCTTGATCTCGAGACGAATCCCGGGTTCACCCTGCACTGCCTCTTCGATCAGCTTGCGCACCTGCGCCTCCACCGCCACCGGGTCCTCTTCCGGGATCATGCGGCGGTCCAGCTTCATCACGACCTTGCCCGGCACGACATTGGTATTGGTGCCGCCGTCGATGCGGCCCACCAGCATGGTCGGGGAATCGATGCCTGGCACCTTCGATTTGATCTTTTTCAGCTCAGGCAACTGGCCGTAGACCGCATTCAGGATCTTCGTTGCCGCCTGCAGCGCGTCATGCCCGGTTTCCGGCATGGCGCCATGGCCTGACTTGCCGTGCACCGTGATTTCAAGCTGGAGGCAGGCATTGTGCGCGGTAACGATGTTGTAGCTGAAGCCTGCCGCGATCACGTAATCCGGCCTGGTCAGCTTTTCGCGCAGCAGGAAGCCAGGGCCAAGCAGGCCGCCAAATTCCTCGTCATACGTGAAATGCAGCTCCACGCCGCCTTTCAGCTTGACGCCCAGCGCTTCCAGCGCGCGCACGGCGAAGATGTAGGTAGCGAAGTCGCATTTCGATACCGCTGCTGCGCGGCCGTAGATATAGCCGTCGTCGATCACCCCGCCGTAGGGCGGATACGTCCAGCCCTCGCCCGGCGGCACCACGTCGCCGTGGGCATTCAGCGCGATCGTCGGGCCGCCGGCTTCATACGGGCGGCGGATGATCAGGTTGGTGATCGACTCCATGCCGTAGTCCCGCACTTCCTGTTCCGGCACGGCGTGCTTCTCGGCGTTCCAGCCATAGGCTTTTACCATGCCCGCCACGGTTTCCGCATGCGGCGTATTGTTGCCGGGCGGCGTATCGGTCGGCACGCGCAGCACCTGTTGCAGGAAGGACACTTCCTCGTCGAAATGGTCGTCGATCCACCGGGTGAGTTTGTCGTTCATTATTTCGCTCCTGCGGCGAACCAAGCGCCCAGCTCGGCGCGTTCCGCTTCGGTCATATTGGTCAGGTTACCGATCGGCATGTCCTTCTGCTCCACGGCGCGCTTGTGAATCTGGGCTGCACGCTGGTGCACCTGGTCGGCCGTATCGAACATCACGCCAGCCGGCGCCGTGGCAAAGCCGGGCTGCGTCGGTGTGGCCGAATGGCAGGCCAGGCAGCGCTGATCGACGATCGCTTTCACTTTCGCGAATTGCGCAGCAGGGTCGGCGGCTGGCTTCACGGCAGCAGGCTTGGACGGCGCAATCGCCACGGCAACCGCCAGCAGCAGCGCTACGCCAATGACAGGATAGCGCCATTCGATGCGGCCCTTGTGGCGCAGGTTGAAGAAGTGGCGAATGAAGACGCCGGCCGCCATGATGAAGCCGAGCACCAGCCAGGCATTCTTGTTCTGGTAAGTCATCGCGTAGTGGTTGCTGATCATGATGAACAGCACCGGCAGCGTGAAGTAGTTGTTATGCACGCTGCGCTGCTTGGCCTTGATGCCATGGATCGGATCGGGCAGGCTGCCCGCCTGCATCGCCTGCACCATCTTGCGCTGGCCTGGAATGATCAGCATCGCCACGTTGGCCACCATGATGGTGCCGATCATGGCGCCGATGTGGATGAAGGCAGCGCGCCCGCTCAGCAGGTGAGTCAGCGCATAGGCCGCGGCAACCAGCAGCAGGAATACGACCAGGCCAAGCCACTTCTCGCTCTTGCCCAGCGGCGAGCGGCACAGCGCGTCGTACACCACCCAGCCTGCCACCAGGAAGCCGATGCCAATGCCGACAGCCTGCGGGCTGGAGAGATCCGCCACCTGCTTGTCCACCATCATCGCCTGCGCGTTGAAATAATAGGCGATGGTCAGCAGCGCGATGCCCGACAGCCAGGTGCTGTAAGCCTCCCACTTGAACCAGTGCAGCTCCTTCGGCAGTTCGGCCGGCGCCACCAGGTATTTCTGCGGGTTATAGAAACCGCCGCCGTGCACGGCCCACAATTCGCCGGAGACGCCCTTCTTCGCCAGGTCCGAGCCCGGCGCCGGTGGCCGGATCGAATTGTCCAGCCAGACGAAATAGAACGACGCGCCGATCCAGGCAATGCCCGTGATGATGTGCAGCCAGCGTACCAGCAGGTTCGCCCATTCCAGGCCGTAGGGCAGCAGGTAATCCATGTAAATCCTTGAGTTGAAGAAGTGGCAATCTATCGAAGATACGCGTTTTCGAGCCCCCACAACATGAAATATGTCGTATATTCAAGATATTCGAATTCATATACGTAAGCAAGATGTCCGGCCTGCCGCAACACCTCGATATTCACCTCATTCGCATTCTCTACCTGCTGCTGGTCGAGAAGAACGTATCGCGCGTGGCGCTCAAGCTGAACCAGCCGCAACCCTCCATTTCGGCGTCCTTGCGCAAGCTGCGCGAACTGACCGGCGACCCGCTGCTGGTGCGCGGCGCGCGCGGCATGGTGCCGACCCAGCACGGCGAAAGCCTGCTCAAGCCGGCCAAGCGCATCCTGGACGAAACGGAATCGCTGTTCGTGAAGAAGACGCCCTTCGTGGCGCAGGAGGAAGCGCGCACCTTCAATATCGCCGCACCCGACTACCTGGACAGCCAGTTCCTGCCGAACGTGGTGGCCTTGTTACGCCGAGGCTCGCCCAGGAGCCGCGTGGTGATCCACTCAATCGGTCCCGGTACAGACTATCTGCGGCTGCTGTCGGACGGCGACATGGACCTGGTCATCGCCAACTGGGACGAGCCGCCGCAGCACCTGCACATCTCCAAGCTGTTCGAAGACCCGATCATCTGCGCCATGCACGCCGGCAGCCCCTATGCCAAGCGCACCGCCAGCGATGCGATGTCGCTGGACGACTACCTCACCCTCCCCCACGTCGCACCATCGCAAATGGTGCCCGGCTACGGCGGCGTGATCGACTCCTTCCTGGAACGCCAGGGCATGCGGCGCAATGTGGCGGTGGAATCAGCCTATTTCAGCCTGATCCCGTACATGCTGGCGCAGACCGACCTGGTGCTGACCACCGGCCGCCAGTTCCTGCGCTTCTACGAAAACTCGCTGCCGCTCAAGGTCTTTACGCCCCCGGTCAAGTTCCCGCCGATGCGCTTCTACCAGCTGTGGCACGAGCGTGTGCACCAGGCCCCCGAGCACAAATGGCTGCGCGACCAGGTCACTGCTGCCGCCAAGGCGCTCTAATTGAAAGTCGGGGTCAGGTCTGGCAATCCGCCACATTTTTCGCTATGCGAAAAATGTGGCGGATTGCCAGACCTGACCCCGACTTTCATAATTGCAGGTATAAAGGAGCGATTATGGCGGGGCGCTCGGGACTGGGTATGATCGATTGTTCAAGATAGGACAAATGCGATGACCACGACTCTTACTGAACTGAACTCCTGCAGTCCGGCTGCTTTTATCGACCACCTGCGCGGCATCTATGAGCATTCGCCCTGGATTCCGGAACGGGCGGCGGCGCAGCGGCCATTTGCGACGCTGGCGGCGTTGAAACAGGCCTTGCAAGGCGTGGTCACCAGCGCGACTGAAGGCGAGCAGCTTGGCCTGATCCGCGCGCACCCGGAACTGGCGGGCAAGGCGGCCATCGCAGGCGAACTGACAGCCGAATCAACCAGCGAACAGGCCAGGTCCGGCTTGAACCTGTGCAGCGCGGAGGAATTCGCCACCCTGCACAAGCTGAACGCCGACTACAACGCGAAGTTCGGCTTCCCGTTCATCCTGGCGGTCAAAGGCCCGACTGGACAAGGCTTGACGCGTGAAGCCGTCATCGCCGCCTTCGCGCGCCGCCTGAAAAACCAGAAGGCCGACGAAATGGCGGAGTGCCTGCGCCAGATCCACCGCATTGCCGAAATACGCTTGAACGACCTGCTGGGCGTGAAGCTGGAGTTCGGCCCGCAGATCATGCAATGGTCGGAAGACCTGGCACAGTGGAGCGACGAGGCTGGCGCCCTCACCTGCGCTTACATGACCGATGCTCACCGCGCCACCGCCGCGCAGTTGGCCAGCTGGATGCGCGAGGCCGGCATGCAGGTCGAGATTGATGCTGTCGGCAACGTCGTTGGCCGCTACCAGTCCGGCGCGCCGGGTGCGAAAACCGTCCTCACCGGCTCCCATTACGACACGGTGCGCAACGGAGGCAAGTACGATGGCCGGCTTGGCATCCTGCTGCCGATCGCAATCGTGCGCCACCTGCACGCCAAGGGCGAGAGGCTGCCGTTCAATTTTGAGGTGATCGGCTTTGCGGAAGAAGAAGGCGTGCGCTTCCGCAGCACCTTCCTCGGCAGTAATGCGGTCACCGGCAAGTTCGACATGTCCCTGCTGGATGCTGTGGACGCCGACGGCATCAGGATGCGCGACGCACTGGCCGCCGCTGGCCACGACGCGGCAGCCATTCCTGCGATAGCGCGGCGGCGCGAGGATATCGCCGCCTATGTCGAAGTCCACATCGAGCAAGGCCCGGTATTGCTGGAACGGGGCCTGCCAGTCGGTGTTGTAACGGCCATCGCGGGAAGTTCGCGCTTCCTGGTCGAGCTGCACGGCGTCGCCAGCCATGCCGGTACCACGCCGATGCATATGCGCAAAGACGCAGCCGCGGCGGCAGCCGAGATCGTGTTGCTGGTCGAGCAGCGCTGCGCACGGGGCGAAGCATTGGTCGGCACGGTCGGACAGCTCCAGGTGCCGGGCGGTTCCGTCAACGTCATTCCCGGCGCCTGCAAGCTGTCGCTCGACATCCGCGCTGCCGACGATGCAGTGCGCGAGGCGGCGGTGCGCGATGTATTGGACGGCCTGGCGACAATTTGCGCGCGGCGCAATATCGAATTCAAGGTGGAGAAGATTGTCGAAGCCAAGGCCGCCCCATGTGCGCCGTGGCTGATGCAGCAGCTGGGCGATGCAGTCCAGCGCAGCGGCCTGCCACGATTCGACCTGCTGTCCGGCGCCGGCCACGATGCGATGGCGATTGCCGCAATCACCGACGTTTGCATGTTGTTCACACGTTGCGGCAACGGCGGCATCAGCCACAACCCGCTGGAGACCATGACCGCCGACGATGCGGAAGTCGCAGCGCAGGTGCTGCTCGACTTCCTCCGCAGTTTCGTTAGCGGCGCTGCGACAGGTCGCTGATATCTGCCGGGCTGATATCGACTTCGCCGCCACTACGCGCGGCGGAGACAATTTTTGCCGCAATCATGTCGTTGGCGGGAGCAAGGATGCTGAAGTGCGACTTGTTCGCCACTTCCATGAAGCGGATGGCCTTGTTCTTGTTCTTCTGTCGCATTTCCTGCAGGTCCTGCACGTTGCCGCCAACGGCCCCCTCCAGTACGAACAGCGGACTGCGGACTGAATCCATCCACAGGATCGGAGCGCGGCGCTTCGCTTCCTGCATATCCTTGATGTCATAGTAGTTGTAGTCTTCGCCGTAATAATGCGCCGCCGCTACCGGCCCGAAAGCAAAGACGCCGCGGAACCGTTTCGTGCTTTCTGCGACCAGCATCACCAAGGTTGCGCCCGTACTGTGCCCGCCCAGGTAGATACGCTGCGGGTCCACATACGGCAAACTGGCCAGGTAATCCGCGGCCGCGATCACATCATCCACTTCACCGTAGAAGCCTTCGCGCCGGCCCGGATTGTCGTTCCCGCCGCGCAGGCTTGGCAGCATCAGCACGAGGCCGGGCTTGCGATAGGCCGCTGCGCTCTGGTCGTTTTCGCGCGGCCTCGGCTTCCACATCTCTTCCAGCGAACTGCTGTCGCCGCCGGCGATCCAGATGATTGCGGGATACTTGCCATTGCCGTCCGGCTTCGGCGTGACATAAGCTGCCAGGGCGCCAGCCGGCGACTTGTAGTGCACGCGTTCGAAGACACCTGCCGGTGGCGCAGGGAGGGCTGGGAACTTCTCGCCCTGGCGAATAATTTTGGTGGTGAATCCGGCGCGCGCCTGCACCAGGGCCGACTCAGGCGAGGGCTGGGCCATGGCATCGGAGGCGAGGTGCATCAGACACGCAAGCGGCAGCGCCAGCAGGAGTTGTTTAAATTTCATGAAATAGGGGATTCTAGCGCCATCAGCGAAGCCGCGACAAGATTTCCTCGTTGTGCTGGCCGATGGCGGGAATCGCATTTGGCGCCGCCGGTGCCGGCGTGGCGGAGAACCGCGGCGCGGCGTTCGCCTGCAATACGCCTTCGCTGGAATAAACGCCGCGCGCCTGCATGTGCGGATGCTGCGCCGCTTCCGATGGCGCCAGCACTGGAGCGAAGCAGGCGTCGCTGCCCTCCAGCAGGGCACACCATTCGTCGCGCGTGCGCATCGCAAACAACTCCGCAAACGCGGCGCGCTGAAGCGGCCATTGGCCCGCCGCGTGCTGGGACGCAAAGCGGCGATCTCCGGCCAGGCCGAGTCTTTCCAGCAGCAGCCTATAGAACTTGGCTTCCAGGGCACCGACCGTGATGTCGCGCCCGTCCTTGCAACGGTAAGTATTGAACCAATGCGGGCCATCCAGCACCGATGTGCCGCGCTGCTCGCGCATCAGGCCCGCGCCGGACAAATCAAGCAGGAGGTTCATCAAGTGCGCCGAGCCATCGACGATGGCGGCATCAATCACTTGTCCCTTGCCGCCGCCGCGTGCATGCAGGATAGCGGAGACAATGCCCAGCGCAAGATAAAGCGCGCCGCCGCCAAGGTCGCCTACCAGCGTTGGCGGTGCGACCGGCGGCGCTTCGCCGCTCCCAGCGTAATGCAGCGCGCCGGACAGCGCGATGTAGTTGTTGTCGTGCCCGGCCGACTGCGAGAGCGGGCCGTCCTGGCCCCAACCGGTCATGCGGCCATAGGCCAGGCGAGGATTGCGCGCCAGGCATACCTCAGGACCCAGGCCAAGGCGCTCCATCGCACCGGGCCGCATGCCTTCGATCAGGCCGTCCGCGCCCTCGATCAATTGCAGCACGGTGTCGATCGCGCCGGGTTCCTTGAGGTCCAGCGCCAGCGAACGCTTGCCACGGCGCAGGATGCCGGCGGTCGGAATCTCCGCCGGGCCGGGACGCTCCACGACGATCACCTCCGCGCCCAGGTCCGCCAGCAGCATGCCGCAAAACGGACCCGGGCCGATGCCCGCAATTTCGATAATCCTGACGCCGGACAGCACACCCATCTCAACGCTCCGTGTAGTAAGCCGCACCCGTAGCGGCCATCGCCTTCAACTGCGCAGGTGGCGCAAAGCGGTCGCCGTGGGCGGCCGCCAGGCGTTCGCACTGCGCCACGAAGGCCGCCGAACCAGCATGGTCGATCATGCTCAATGGACCGCCGCGGAATGGCGGGAAGCCCCATGCGAGAATAGCACCGACGTCCGCGTCGCGCGCAGAACGCAGCACGCCTTCGTCCATGCAGCGCGCGGTTTCGACGGCCTGCACCACGGTCAGGCGTTCGACCACCTGGCTCACGTCGGGCTGAACTTCGGCACGGGGGAAAAGCTCCGCCAGACCGCTCCACAGGACCTTTTTGCCGCCTTCCGGATAGTCGTAGAAACCCTTGCCGGCCTTCTTGCCGATGCGGCCCAGCTCCACCATGCGTGCGGCGACTTCGTGGCCCGGACGCGCCTTGTAGGCATCGCCCAGGTCAAGGCGGGTCTGGCGGTCGATCTTCCAGATCAATTCGGACGAGACTTCATCGGTCAGCGCCAGCGGACCGACCGGCATGCCAGCCTGCAGGCCGGCGTTTTCGATCAGCGCGGGCGCCACGCCCTCCGCCAGCAGCGCCAGGCCTTCCAGCACATAGGTCGAGAACACGCGGCTGGTGTAGAAGCCGCGCGAGTCGTTGACCACGATCGGCGTCATGCCCAGCGCGCGCACCAGGTCCATCGAGCGCGCCAGCGTTGCATCGGAAGTCTGCTTGCCGACGATGATCTCAACGATAGCCATGCGATCCACCGGCGAGAAGAAGTGCAGGCCGATGAAGTTGGCCGGCCGCGCGCTCGCTTCTGCCAGGCCGGTGATGGGCAAGGTGGAAGTGTTGGACGCGAAGATCGCATCGGCTCCGAGTACCGCTTCCGCGCGGCGCGTCACGTCGGCCTTGATGCCGCGATCCTCGAACACTGCCTCCACCACCAGTTCAGCGCCTGCCAGCAACGCAAAGTCGGTGGTCGGCGTGATGCGCGCCAGCAGCGCTTCCGCCTTGTCGGCGCTGACCTGGCCGCGCTGCTGCTGTTTCGCCAGCAGTCCCGCCGAGTAGGCTTTGCCGCGTTCTGCGGCCTCCTGCGCGGTATCGACCAGTACTACCTCGATACCCGCCTTGGCGGCGACATAGGCGATGCCCGCGCCCATCATGCCGGCGCCCAGCACGCCGATCCTGGTGTACTTCTGCTGCGGCACATCCTTTGGACGCGAAGCCAGCTTGTTCGCCTCGTTCATGCTGAAGAACAGCGTGCGGATCATGTTCTTCGCTTCCGGCGACAACACGGTTTGCACGAAATAGCGCGCTTCCGTCATCAAGCCGGTGTCGAGGTCCGTGATCAGGCCTTCATACACGCAGGACAGGATATTGCGCGGCGCCGGATAGTTGCCATAGGTCTTGGCGCGCAACATGGCGTTGGCCGCCATGAAGACCTGCTGCACTGCCGGCGACGACACGGCGCCGCCCGGAATCTTGAAGCCCTTGGCATCCCAGGGCTGATGCACGCCGCCCGCAGGGATCGCACTTTCGACCCATGCGCGTGCCGCAACCAGCTCGGTGCCAGCAGGGACTACTTCATTCAGGATGCCCAGCTCACGCGCAGCGCCGGCAGTCAGGCGCTTGCCTTCCAACAGCAGCGGCAGCGATTTCTGGATGCCGACCAGGCGTGGCAAGCGCTGCGTTCCGCCACCGCCCGGCAACAGGCCAAGGGTGACTTCAGGCAGGCCGAAACGGGCCTTCGGATTGTCAGCCGCCACGCGGTAATGGCCGCACAGCGCCACCTCCAGGCCGCCGCCAAGCGTGGTGCCTGGCAGCGCCATCGCGACCGGCTTGCCGCAAGTCTCCAGCTTGCGCAGCGCCCGATCGAGGCACACGACGCGTTCGAACAGAACCTCGGCGGTCCTGGCGGACAGCAGCCACTCCAGGTCGCCGCCAGCAATGAAGTCCGGCTTGGAGGACGTCATCAGCACGCCCTTGACGGCAGCATCCGCGGCCACGCGGTCTACCAGTTCGCACAGCGCGCTGCAGCTTTCTTCGTTCAGCACATTCTGGCTGCGTCCCGGCATGTTCCAGCTGAGGGTCGCGATGCCGTGGGAATCCAGGCTGTAATCAATCATTGTCTGCCTCCCTTAAATGCGCTCGATGATGGTGGCAGTGCCCATGCCGGCACCAACGCACAGCGTGGCCAGGCCGGTTTGCAGGTTGCGGCGTTCCAGCTCGTCCAGCAGTGTGCCAAGGATCATTGCGCCAGTTGCGCCCAGCGGGTGTCCCATGGCAATGGCGCCGCCGTTGACGTTCATTTTCCCGTGCGGCACGTTCATCACTTCCATGAAGCGCAGCACCACGGAGGCGAATGCCTCGTTCAGTTCGTACAGGTCGATGTCGGAAGCCTTCATGCCGGCGCGCTTCAGCGCTTTCTCGGCAGCGTAGCTTGGCCCGGTCAGCATGATGGAAGGTTCGCTGCCGATCGACGCGAAGGAACGGATGCGGGCACGCGGCTTGAGGCCGGCGCGCTCGCCGGATTCGCGCGTGCCGATCAGCACCGCTGCGGCGCCGTCCACGATGCCGGAGCTGTTGCCGGCATGGTGCACGTGCTGCATCTGCTCGATCTGCGGATAGCGTTGCGTGATGACCAAGTCGAAGCCGAAGTTGGCGCCCATGTCGGCGAACGATGCTTTCAGCGCGCCAAGCGATTCAACGGTAGTTTCGGGACGCACCAGCTCATCGCGCGCCAGCATGGTCAGGCCATTGCGGTCCACCACCGGCACCACGGAACGTGCAAAACGGCCTTCCTGCCAGGCGCGATACGCGCGCTGCTGCGATTCGACGGCGTAGGCGTCGACATCGCGGCGGCTATAGCCCCAGATGGTCGCAATCGCGTCCGCCGAAATCCCTTGCGGCACGAAGTAGGAATCGAAAGCGCTTTGCGGGTCGACCGGCCAGGCGCCGCCCGAAGAACCCATCGGCACGCGCGACATCGCTTCCACGCCGCCGCCGACCACCATGTCGGACTGGCCGGACATCACCTGCGCCGCCGCCATGTTGCAGGCCTCCAGGCCGGACGCGCAGAAGCGGTTGATCTGCACGCCCGCGACCGATTCAGCGTAGCCGGCAGCCAGCGCGGCAACCCGGCCGATGCAGGCGCCCTGCTCGCCGACCGGCTCCACGCAACCGAGCACCACGTCGTCGATGAGCGCGCTGTCGAAGTTGTTGCGGCTGACCAGCGCCCGCAGCGCAGTCTCCGCCAGGCGCAGCGGCGTTACGCCGTGCAGCGAGCCGTCTTTCTTGCCCTTGCCGCGCGGCGTGCGCACGGCGTCAAAGATGTAAGCTTCCAAGCTGGTCTCCTTACAGCGTGCGGCTGATCAGTTCTTTCATGATTTCGTTGGTGCCGCCGTACACGCGCTGTACGCGTGCGTCGGCCCAGGCGCGGGTGATCGGGTATTCCCACATATAACCATAGCCGCCGTGCAGCTGCACGCACTTGTCCAGAACGCGGAATTGCATTTCGGTGGTCCAGTATTTAGCCATGGATGCTGTGGCGGCATCCAGCTTGTCCTCGATCAGCAGCTCCATGCAGCGATCCACGAACACGCGGCACATCTGGACCTCGGTCTTGATCTCGGCCAGCGTATGGGCGATGGTCTGGAACTCGGCGATCGGACGCTTGAAGGCCTTGCGGTCGCGCGTGTATTGCACGGTCCATTCCAGGCCTGATTCAGCAGCTTGCACGGCCATGATGGCGATCTGCATGCGCTCCCACGGCAGTTCCTGCATCAGGTATTTGAAGCCCGCGCCCTCCTCGCCCAGCAGGTTCTTCGCCGGCACGCGCACATTTTCGAAGAACAGCTCGGAGGTATCCTGCGCCTTCATGCCTGCCTTCTTCAGGCGCTTGCCCTTGCTGAAGCCCTCCATCGAAGTGTCGACCACGAACAGGCTGATGCCCTTGGCGCCGGCAGTCGGATCGGTCTTGGCAACCACGATCACCACGTCGGCATTCCAGCCGTTGGTGATGAAGGTCTTGGAGCCGTTCATGATGTAGTGGTCACCGTCGCGGATCGCGGTGGTCGCCACGCCCTGCAGGTCGGAACCGGTGCCCGGTTCGGTCATCGCGATGGCGCCGATCATCTCGCCGGTCGCCAGCTTGGGAATGTAGTGCGACTTCAGGTATTCGCTGCCGTAGTGCAGGATGTAGGGCGCCACGATTTCCGAGTGCAACATGAAGCCGGGGCCGGACGCACCGACGCGCGCCTGTTCTTCGATCAGCACCATGCTGTAGCGGCGGTCCACGCCAACGCCGCCGTACTGCTCCGGCATGGTCGGGCACAGGAAGCCTGCAGCGCCGGCCTTCAGCCAGGCATCGCGATCAACATAGCCTTGCTCTTCCCAGCGCTCGTGGTGCGGGGCGATTTCGGTTTCCATGAAGCGGCGCGCGGATTCGCGCAGCATGTCGTGTTCTTCGGTGAATAAGGTGCGAGGGATCATCAGGCGTGGTCTCCGTTGGAAGTTATAGGTCAGTTGACCGAAATAGTATCGGTCAGTTGACCTATTTGTCAATCAACGGGATAATTCGAGTCTTATGAGGAAAAAGTCAGACACGCCCCTGCAGGCAAAGGAATCCAACACCACCACCAAAGGGTTTGAGCGCGCCAGCGCCATCCTGGAGGCAGCGCGGTTGTTGTTGGCGCACGACGGTTATGCGGCGCTGGCAATGCGCAGCGTGGCGCAGCAGGTAGGCGTCAGCCTGTCGACAGTGCAGCACTACTACCCGAGCCGGGACGCGCTGATCGAAGCGCTGCTGGAGCAGACTTTCGCCCGCTACCAGGCCGGTATCGACGAACGCGTTGCCGCAGCCGGTATCGGTCCGCGCGTGGAATTGTTTGAATCGATCATCGATTACTTCCTGGCCGACCTGCGCGACCAGGTGTCGAGCGGCCTGTTCTTCGAGATCGCAGCGCTGGCGAACCGCCATCCAGTCGCCACCAAGCTGTTCGACACGATGATGACCCGCGCCCGCCGGACGCTGCGCAACCTGATCCACGAAATCGATCCAGCCCTGTCGATGCAGCAATGCGAAATCCGCGGCACGCTGATCGTGGCGCAGATGCTGGGCACCATGCTGTTCATCTCCGAGACCCGCCCGCAGCATAAAGAACTAGAGGACCTTGCGCACGAAGCAACGGTCGCCATCACCCGTATCGCCTTCGGCAGGTAACGAATCAGTCAAGCCAATCCTGAATCTCCAGATCGGCGCTCAACATTGCAAACGACTTGTCGCGCGTCACCAGGATTGCTCCGATGGCACAGGCATGGGCCGCTATTAACATATCCATTCGTGCCAATGGATGACCATTGCGCTCGTATTTGGCTTGGAGATACGCATAAGCCTTCGCCGCATCCCTGGTCCAGGGCAAGATAGTTGAACGCACCAGAAATGCATTGACGCGAGCAGCGAGGCCGTCTGGATTCCCGCACTTCTCAAGGCCGTACCGCAGTTCCGCTTCCGTGATCACCGAAACGAAAGCTGAGCTCAACGGCAACAGCGCCAGTCGGGTAATGACGCCAGGCTTATCGCCTCTGATCGCGTGACTCGCGATATTGGTGTCGAGCAGATGCGGTCTCATGAATTTTCATCGAATGGATCGCGCTGCCCTTCTTGTGCACCACGTTCAATTCCGCTCATGAAGTCTGCTGGCACAACTGTGGTTTCGTAAAGTGCGAACAACCCGTCCCAAGTATTCGGCCGGGGGGAAAGAATCACATCGCCTGTCACCGGGTCGCGCCGAATGAACACCTCAGTCCCCTCGAAGCGATAATCCTTGGGCAACCGAACAGCTTGGCTGCGCCCGGTAAAGAAGAGTTTTGCGGTATCTGCCATAACTTCACTATATGCCGGCACCGATACATATCAAGGTAGATACCGCCACGCTGTTGAGGTAACTCAAGCGATACCGGCGCGTTCCAGCATGGCGTGGAGCAGCACGTTGCACCCTGCCTCCAAGTGCTCCTTCTTGGCGTCTTCGATTTCGTTGTGGCTGATGCCATCCTTGCAGGGGACGAAAATCATGCCAGCGGGAGCGACACGGGCCGCATAGATCGCGTCGTGGCCCGCACCGGAAACGACGTCCATGGTGGAATAGCCTAATTTCTCGGTCGCCTTGCGGACAGCGCCAACGCAGTCTGGATGGAACGGGCATGGCGGATAGTACGACACACGCTCAATCTTGACAGGCAGGCCCGTCTCAGCGGAAGTCTTGTCGATGAAGGCCAGCATGTCTTCGTGCATCTTGTTCAGCAGCTCTTCGTTCACATTGCGCAGGTCGATGCTGAATTTGACCTGGCCGGGAATCACGTTGCGGCTGTTAGGGAAGACCTGCATCATGCCGACCGTACCGCGGCCGTATGGCGGGTAGCGGTTGGCAATTGCCACCACCTCGGGGATGATCTGTGCCGCCACCTGCATCGCGTCTTTGCGCAAGTGCATTGGAGTCGGGCCGGCATGGGCCTCCATCCCGGTCACCGTGCAGTCGTACCACGAAAGGCCCATCACGGCGGGCACGACGCCAATGACTTTATCGGCATCCTCCAGCACAGGCCCCTGCTCGATGTGGGTTTCGAAGTATGCGCCGATTGGATGCTGGCCGGGCACCTGGTCGCCCTTGTAGCCGATGCGTTCCAGCTCCTCGCCTACTGTCTTGCCTTCAGTGTCTTTGGCGGCGTACGCATGTTCCAGCGTAAAGGCGCCACAGAATACGCCAGAGCCCATCATGACGGGTACAAAGCGCGAGCCTTCCTCGTTGGTCCAGAACGCGACCTCGACCGGTGCACGCGTCTTGATGCCCTTGTCGTTCAGGGTACGGACCACTTCCAGCCCCGCCAGCACGCCATAGTTGCCATCGAACTTGCCGCCGGTCGGCTGCGTGTCGATATGGCTGCCGGTCATGACGGGCGGCAGCGTGTTGTCTTCGCCATCGCGGCGCATGAAGACGTTGCCGATCTGGTCGACCGTGATCGACAAGCCGGCGGCGCGCGCCCAGCTTGTCACCAGGTCGCGCCCCTGCTTGTCGAGATCCGTCAGCGTCAGGCGCTTGACGCCGCCTTTCGGCGTCGCGCCGATCCTGGCCAGTTCCATCAGCGAATCCCACAGGCGGTCGCTATTGATACGTAGATCGCTCATGATGCACTCCTTAGCGCGCCGTTACGGGCGCAAAAGCGGGACGGTCGACGTGGCGCCCGGCGCCCTCGACCGCCCGCAAATCTCCACGATGGAACACGACCTTGCCGGCCGCCACGGTGGTGCTTGGAATCCCTTTGACTGTACGTCCCTCGAAGACGTTGAAGCCGCCCTTCGCGAACTGGGTCTTGGCCGAAATCGTGCGGGTGCCTTCCGGGTCCCACACTACGATATCCGCGTCCGAGCCGGCGGCAACCAGGCCCTTGCGCGGATAGATATTGAAGATCTGCGCCGCATTGGCAGACGTCACACGCACGAACTCCGACGGCGTCAGCTTGCCGCTGTTGACGCCTTCGTCCCAGATCACCGCCATGCGGTCTTCGACCCCGCCGCAGCCGTTGGGGATTTTGGTGAAGTCGTTGCGCCCCGCCGCTTTCTGCTCGGCGCAGAAGGTGCAGTGGTCCGTCGCCGTGGTGTGCAGGTTGCCGCCCTGCAGGCCTTGCCACAGCGCCTTCTGGTGCTCACGGCTGCGGAACGGAGGGCTCATGACGTGGCCTGCCGCAAACTCGAAATCCGGATGGTCGTACACGCTGTCGTCCACGATCAGGTGGCCGGCCAGCGCTTCGCCATACACGCGCTGGCCTGCGGCGCGGGCGCGGGTGATCGCGTCCAGCGATTCCTTGCACGACACGTGCACGATGTACAGCGGGGTGTTCAAGACGTTGGCAATGGCAATGGCGCGGTTGGCCGCTTCCGCCTCCACGGCTGGAGGGCGCGACAGCGGATGCGCACGCGGGCCGGTAATCCCCTGGCGCAGCAGGTCCTGCTGCAGCTGGTAAACCAGCTCGCCGTTCTCGGCATGCACAGTCGGGATTGCCCCCAATTCCAGTGCACGGCGGAAGCTTTTCACCAGCGTTTCGTCGTCCGCCATGATGGCGTTCTTGTACGCCATGAAGTGCTTGAAACTGTTGACGCCGTGGTTGCGCACCAGCGTGCCCATTTCCTCGTGCACCTTGTCCGACCACCAGGTGATCGCCACGTGGAAGGTGTAATCGCCGGCCGCCTTCTCGGCCCAGCCGCGCCACTGGTGGTAAGCCTCGAGCAGCGGCTGCTGCGGGTTGGGAATGACGAAGTCGATGATGGTCGTGTTACCGCCCGCAAGACCGGCTGCGGTGCCGGTGAAAAAATCGTCCTGGGTGACGGTGCCCATGAAAGGCAGGTTCATGTGCGTGTGCGGGTCGATCCCGCCCGGCATGACGTACTGGCCGCCTGCATCAATCACTTCCGCCCCGGCCGGCGCTTCAAGCGCGGGACCAACTGCGACGATCTTGTCCTCCTCGCACAGCACGTCCGCGCGGAAGGCACGGTCCGCGTTCACTACAGTCCCGCCACGAATCAAAGTTGCCATTTATGCTTTCTCCGGAATGGGTGGCGGTACGGCCTTGGCCGCCCTGCCCTTCATCAAGATGCCATACACCAGCGCCGCGATCGCGATGCCGACGAACCATGCATAGGTATAAATCAGCTTGAAGCCCTCGCCGACATCGCCGAACGATGCCGGAAAGGCGGCATTCAGGAAGCCCGGCACGTTGGGTGCTACGCCAAACGCGAAGGCCAGCAGTGCAGCGGAATTCCAGCCGTTTGTATAGCTGTATTCGCCGTTGTCGACGTACAGCGCGCCGACGTTCAGCTCCGTCTTGCGAATCAGGTAATAGTCGACGATCAGCACGCCGGCGATCGGGCCAAGCAGGGCCGAATAGCCGATCAGCCAGGTGAAGATATAGCCCTGCGTGGTTTCCAGCAGCTTCCATGGCATCATCGCCAGCGCGATGCCGGCCGTGATGTAGCCGCCGGTGCGATAGGAAATATGCTTTGGCGCCAGGGCGGAAAAATCATACGCGGGGCCAACCAGGTTGGCGGCGAGGTTGACCGAGATCGTATCGATCAACAGGACCACCAGCGCGACCAGCACCGCCACGCCGGTCATGCGGCTGGCCAGGTCAACCGGGTCCCAGATCGCCTTGCCGTACAAGACGACCGTGGCGGACGTAACGATCACCGCCAGCGCCGCCAGCAGGCCCATAGGCACCGGCAGGCCGACCGACTGCCCCAGCACCTGGTCGCGCTGCGTTTTCGCGAAGCGGGTGAAGTCCGGGATATTCAAAGCCAGCGTAGCCCAGAAGCCGATCATCGCTGTCAGCGAAGGCCAGAACGTCGGCCAGAACTGGCCGGCCTTCTTGCCGCCTTCAACGAATTGCGAAGGCTGCTCCAGCAAGGTACCGAAGCCGCCCGCCTTCTGGTACACCCAGCCAAGCAGCACGAAGCAAATGATGATCTTCAGTGGCGCGGTATAGGTTTCCAGTTTGCGGATCGCATCCATGCCGTGCACGATGTACCAGAACTGGATCGCCCAGAAGGCAATGAAGCAGAGCAGCTGGGCGCCATTGATGCCAAGGCCGCCGATCTTTGCACCGCCGATCTCGCTGCCCATCATCACGCCCAGCAGCGTATAGATCATCTGCCCGCCGAACCAGGTCTGGATGCCATACCAGCCGCAGGCCACGATGGCGCGCATCAGCGCCGGCAGCCGCGCGCCGGAGGTGCCGAACGAGGCCCGCGCCAGCACCGCGTACGGAATGCCGTACTTGGTGCCGGCGTGGCCGATCAGCAGCATCGGCAGCAGCACAATGGTATTGGCCAGGAAAACGGTGAGGACAGCCTGTCCCGCCGACATGCCGCCTTCAATCAGGCTGGCCGCCAGCGTGTAGGCGGGGATGCACATGACCATCCCAACCCAGAGTGCAGCGAAGTGATACCAGCGCCAGGTGCGCTGCGATTCATTGGTCGGGGCCAGGTCTTCGTTCCACAACTGGGGATTGTCGCTCATGCAGTCTCCTTGATCTCGGCCCGCGGGTTGCGCGGGTCCTGTGTCCAGTTCATGTAAGGCTTGCCCGTGGGGACTGCGACCATCGTAATACAACCTTGCACCGGACAGGTAATTTCGCACAGGTTGCAGCCGACGCATTCCTCGTCGTTGACCTTGTACGTCCGCGTGCCGCTTGCCTCATCGATCAACTGGAAGATGGACTGGTGCGACGTATCCTCGCAGGCCACATAGCAGCGGCCGCACTTGATACAGTCGTCCTGGTTGATATGGGCGATGGACTTGTAGTTCATATCCAGGAACTTCCAGTCCGTGGTGTTCGGCACCGCCTTGCCCATGAAGTCGTCCAGCGTCTGGTAGCCCTTGGAGTCCATCCAGCGCGCCAGGCCGTCCTTCATTTCCTGCACGATGCGGAAGCCGTGCAGCATCGCAGCCGTGCAGACTTGCACGCACCCGGCGCCCAATGCGATGAATTCGGCCGCATCCTTCCAGTTGCCAATGCCGCCAATGCCGGAAATCGGCAGGCCGCGCGTTTCCGGATCACGCGCGATCTCGGCCACCATGTTCAGCGCAATCGGCTTGACGGCCGGGCCGCAGTAGCCGCCGTGGGTGCTGGCGCCGCCAACGTTGGGGAAGGCCACCATCTTGTCCAGGTCCAGCGAGGTAATGGAGTTGATGGTGTTGATCAGCGAAACAGCATCGGCGCCACCGGCCTTGGCAGCACGCGCCGGGCGGCGGATATCGGTGATGTTCGGCGTCAGCTTCACGATTACCGGCAGCCTGGTGTGCTTCTTGCACCACGCCGTCACCTGCTCCACGTATTCCGGAACCTGGCCGACTGCGGAACCCATGCCGCGCTCCGGCATGCCGTGCGGGCAGCCAAAATTCAGCTCGATGCCGTCGGCGCCCGTAGCTTCGACTTTCGGCAGGATCGCGGCCCAGTAATGTTCCTCGCAAGGCAGCATCAGCGACACCACGATGGCGCGGTCAGGCCACGCCTTCTTCACCTCCGTGATTTCCTGCAGGTTCAATTCCAGCGAGCGGTCGGTAATCAGCTCGATGTTGTTGAAGCCGAGGACTTCGCGGTTCTTGCCGTAGATGGCGGAGTAGCGCGAAGAAACGTTCACGGCTGGCGGATCTTCACCCAGCGTTTTCCAAACCACGCCGCCCCACCCTGCTTCGAAGGCGCGGATCACGTTGTAGGCCTTGTCGGTAGGCGGTGCGGAGGCGAGCCAGAATGGATTCGGCGCCTTGATGCCGCAGAAATTGACGCTCAGGTCGGCCATTATGCTGTCCCCTTCTTCGATTGGATGTCGGAATGGATCGCCATCGCGGCGCGCTTGCCGTGCTCCACGGCCTGCACCGTCAAGTCCTGGCCCAGCGAGACGCAGTCCCCGCCGGCGTAGATGCCCGGCAGGATGGTGCGGAAGCTGTCGTCCACATGAATCTTGTCGCCATCGCGCTTCAGCATCGCTGCCAGCGGATCGGCCAGGGCGGCCGGTTCCATTGCCTGGCCAATGGCCTTGAAGATCGCATCGGCCGGCAGCTCGAAAGTAATGCCGGTGCCGATCATGCGCGAGCCCTCCATCGCCGTGCGTTCGAAGCGCATGCCCCGCACGCGGCCGGCTTCGTCCAACAGCACCTGCTGCGGTTGCGCCCAGGTCTGCATGCGCACCTGGTTAGCCTTGGCGATGTCCTGCTCGTGATGGGTAGCGCTCATGGCGTCGAAGCCGCGGCGATAGACCATCGTCACTTCTTCCGCACCCAGGCGCTGGATCTGCACCGCCATGTCGATAGCAGTATTGCCTGCGCCGATCACGATGGCGCGACGCGGCACCGGCAGCTTGGCCAGGTCGTCCGCCTGCCGCAATTCGGCGATGTAATCGACCGCCGCCATCAGGCCGGGAGCATCCTCGCCGGTCAAGCCCAGTGCACGGCTCGCGCCCAGGCCCAGCCCGAGGAAGACCGCGTCGTATTGGCCGTGCAGGTCTTTCAGGTGCAGGTTGGCACCGAGCTTCTGGCCGTGGCGTACTTCGATGCCGCCAATCCCCAGCAGAAAGTCGACTTCCTTTTGCGCGAAATTGTCGGTCAGCTTGTATTTGGCGATGCCGTATTCATTCAGGCCACCGGACTTCTCATGCGCCTCGAAGATCACCACGTCGTTGCCCAGCATGGCCAGGCGGTGGGCGCAGGACAAGCCTGCGGGCCCGGCGCCGACTACTGCGATCTTCTTGCCGGTCGAGGGTGCGCGCTTGAATGGATGGCCGTCCAGCGTGGCATTATCGAGTGCAAAACGCTGCAGAAGGCCGATCTTCACCGGCTGGCCTTCCGCGTCATGATTGCGCACGCAGGCGTCTTCGCACAGGATCTCGGTCGGGCAGACGCGCGAGCAACTGCCGCCGAGGATGTTCTGCTGCAGGATGGTGACCGCGGCGCCGTTCACGTTCCTGTCATGGATATTGCGGATGAAGCTCGCGACATCGATGCCGGTCGGACAGATGCGCGTGCACGGCGCGTCGTAGCAGTACAGGCAGCGCGAACTTTCAATCGCAGCCTGGCGCGCGTTCAAGGGCGGCGCCAGGTCGGTGAAATGACCGGCCAGCTCTTCGTTCGTGGCTTTGGGCTGCGGTATGTATTTGAGTGACTCGATCATTGGTTCCATCCTCACTTCATCTGTGGGAAAGCAAACTGCGCGCCAGCACTTGCGGTATTTGGCCAGCGCTCCATCACGGCCTTGTGGCGGGTGTAGAAACGCACGCCCTCCGGACCATAGGCATGGTGGTCGCCAAACAGGCTGCGCTTCCACCCGCCGAAACTGTTGAATGCCATCGGCACCGGCAGCGGCACGTTGACGCCCACCATGCCGACCTGGATCTGGCGCACGAATTCGCGCGCCACCCCGCCGTCGCGCGTGAAGACCGCGACACCGTTGCCGTATTCATTCTTGTTGATCAGCTCTACCGCCGACGCCACGTCAGGCAGGCGCACCATGCACAGGACAGGACCGAAAATCTCTTCCTTGTAGATGGTCATATCGGGCGTGACGTGGTCGAACAGCGTGCCGCCGATGAAGAAGCCGTTCGGACGGTCGGCAACCTGGTAGTTGCGGCCGTCGACAACCAGGGTTGCGCCCTGCTCCACGCCCTCGCCAATCAGGCGCTCAATGCGCTGCTTGGCTGCCGAGGTCACAACCGGCCCCATTTCGGCCTCCGATGCCATGCCATCGCGCACTTTCAGTGCAGCGGTGCGCTCTTTCAGTGCACCCAGCAGCTTGTCGGCGGCATCGCCCACCGCCGCAACCACCGAAATCGCCATGCAGCGCTCGCCCGCCGAACCAAAGGCGGCGCCCATCAGCGCATCGACCGCCATGTCCATGTCGGCGTCCGGCATCACCACCATATGGTTCTTTGCACCGCCCAGCGCCTGCACGCGCTTGCCGTGCTGCGAACCGCGCGAGTAGATATATTCCGCAATCGGCGTCGAGCCCACGAAACTCACCGCCTGGATCGCCGGGTGATCGAGCAGCGCGTCGACCGCCACCTTATCGCCTTGCACGACATTGAACACGCCGTCCGGCAGGCCGGCTTCCTTCAGCAGGCGCGCATGCAGCAGCGATGGCGACGGGTCGCGCTCGGAAGGCTTGAGGATGAAGGTATTGCCGCAGGCAATAGCGATCGGGAACATCCACATCGGCACCATCACCGGGAAGTTGAACGGCGTGATGCCGGCCACCACCCCAAGCGGCATGCGCATCGACCATGCATCGATGCCGCGCGCAATCTGGTCGGTGTACTCGCCCTTCATCATCTGCGGGATGCCGACAGCGAATTCCACCATCTCGATACCACGCGCTACTTCCCCTTTGGCGTCCGCGAAGGTCTTGCCGTGTTCGCGGGTCAGCATGGCGGCGAACTCCTCGGTGTGCTGGTGGCACAGTTCGAGGTACTTGAACAGCACCCGTGCACGCGTCAGCGGCGGCGTGTTGGACCAGGCCGGGAACGCCGCTTCCGCAGCGCACACGGCGGCATCGACTTCCTCCGCCGTGCCGAGCGCCACGCGCGCCACCGGTTCACCCAATGCCGGGTTGAATACGTCGCCATAACGACCGCTGGCCGTATCGACCTTGGCGCCGTTGATAAAGTGGGTAATGGTATCGAGATTGCTCATTTCAAGCCCTGAGGATTAGGCCAGCAGCGATTCCGCCGGCACGTAGGTATAGCCAAGGTCGTGCGCCACCGCTTCATAAGTGACGTGGCCTTGGCAGACATTGAGTCCGTTGCGCAGGTGCGGGTTGGCCTTCATGGCCTTGGCCCAGCCCTTGTCGGCCAGCGCAACGGCATGGCCGATGGTGGCGTTGTTCAGCGCAAAGGTGGAGGTACGGGCGACTGCTCCCGGCATATTGGCGACGCAGTAGTGCACAACGCCGTCGACCACGAAGGTTGGGTTCTCGTGCGTGGTGGCATGCGAGGTTTCAAAGCAGCCGCCCTGGTCGATCGCCACGTCGACCACCACGGAACCTTGCTTCATGCGCGACACCATATTGCGCGTGACCAGCTTGGGCGCGGCGGCACCGGGCACCAGCACGCCGCCGATCACCAGATCGGCATCGGTCACCGCGTCGTCGATGGTGTGGGCATTGGAGTACATGGTCTGGATGCGGTTGCCGAACACCAGGTCAAGCTGGCGCAGGCGGTCGACGTTCTTGTCCAGCACCGTCACGCGGGCGCCCATGCCGACAGCGATCTGCAGCGCATTGGTGCCGACCACGCCGGCGCCGATAATCGCCACATTGCCGGGGGCTACGCCTGGCACGCCGCCCAGCAACAGGCCCATGCCGCCTTTGGATTTTTCAAGATGGGCAGCGCCAGCCTGGATCGACATGCGCCCTGCCACTTCGCTCATCGGCGCCAGCAGCGGCAAGCCGCCGTTTGGACCGGTGATGGTTTCATACGCAATGCAGACCGCGCCGGATTTCACCAGCGCCCTGGTCTGCTCCGGGTCGGGAGCCAGGTGCAGGTAGGTGTAAAGAATCTGGTTCTCGCGCAGCATCGCGCATTCCTGTGGCTGCGGTTCCTTCACTTTGACGATCATTTCGGCCTTGGCGAAGATTTCCTCCGCGGTCGGGATGATCGTGGCGCCGGAGCCCACATACATTTCGTCGGTCAGACCGATTGCAGCGCCCGCGTTGTGTTGCACCAGGACCTGGTGCCCGCGGAGTGTCAGTTCCTTTACGCTGGCCGGGGTAAGGCCAACGCGCGATTCCTGATTCTTGATTTCCTTCGGTACGCCTACCAACATGGTTCGTCTCCTTTGGTTGTTTTACTTAAAACCGGTAAACCAGGGTACGACCCATAGGGTCGGACCCTGTCTGCTCGCCTGCTGTTGGTGTTGGTTATGCGCCTTTGATCTTCGTCAAAAATCAAAGGCCTCGAACCAGAACCCCAGGCCGTCGATCTGACTGGGTCTGACCCTATGGGTCGGACCCAGGTTTACCGGTTTTAATCAAGCGTCTTCAACACCTTTCCGAGCTTCCCGAATAATTCGTCGATGTGCTTCTTCTCAAAGGTGAGTGGCGGCGACAACGCGATGATATCGCCGGTGGTGCGGATCAACAGCCCATCCGCGAAAGCTTTCTTGAACGCGGCGTATGCGCGCGTTCCGGGCGCACCTTCACGCGGCGCCAGCTCGATGCCGGCTACCAGGCCGATGGTGCGAATGTCGATCACATGCGGCAGCCCTTTCAGCGAATGCACGGCATCTTCCCAGTACGGCTGGATTTCCTTGGCGTGGTCCAGCAGCTTCTGCTCCTTGAACACTTCCAGCGTCGCCAGCGAGGCGGCGCAGGCGACCGGATGGCCGGTGTAGGTGTAACCGTGGAACAGCTCAATGCCGGCCGGCGCCTCCATGAAGGTATCGTGGATGAACTTCTTGCTGAACACCGCGCCCATCGGGATGGTGCCGTTGGTCAGGCCCTTGGCCGTGGTCATCATGTCCGGTTCGACATCGAAGTAATCGGTGGCGAACGGCGTGGTCAGGCGGCCGAAGCCGGTGATCACTTCATCGAAGATCAGCAGGATGCCGTGTTTGGTGCACAGTTCGCGCAGGCGTTTCAGGTAGCCTTTCGGCGGCACCAGCACGCCGGTGGAACCCGCCACCGGCTCCACGATCACGGCTGCGATAGTGGATGCGTCGTGCAGCGCGACGATGCGTTCCAGTTCATCGGCCAGGTGGGCGCCGTACTCCGGCTCGCCGCGCGTGAAGGCGTTCTTCTCAATATTGTGAGTGTGCGGCAAGTGGTCTACACCCGGCAGCAATGTGCCGTACGGCTTGCGGTTGCCGGCGATGCCGCCGACGGAGATGCCGCCGAAGCCGACGCCATGGTAAGCCCGCTCGCGGCCGATCAGGCGGGTCCGGGAAGCTTCGCCGCGCGCCTTATGGTAGGCCAGCGCGATTTTCAGTGCCGTGTCCACTGCCTCGGAACCGGAGTTCGTATAGAACACGTGGCCGAAGCGATGGTTGGTATATTCCATCAGCTTTTCGGCGAGGTCGAAGGCGGCCGGGTGGCCCATCTGGAAGGTCGGCGCGAAATCGAGCTGGCCGACCATTTCGCTGACTGCCGCCACGATCTTCGGCTGGCGGTGGCCGCAGGGGACACACCACAGGCCGGCGGTGCCATCGAGCACCTGGTTGCCGTCGACGTCCTTGTAGTAGACGCCTTCGGCCGAGACCAGCAGGCGCGGATTGGCCTTGAAGTCGCGGTTGTTCGTGAACGGCATCCAGAAGGACGCCAGGGACTGCGGCCGGGCTTCGTTCATTTGCTATCTCCCTTGGTGGGTTTTTTTACGATGCTCAAAAAACTTTACCAGTTGGCAAAATCATGATGCAATAATAGACAGCAAGTTAACTATGGCACATATACACACAAGCGGAAACGCTCCAACCGTACAGGTAGCAAAAACAGTACAGTTTTAGAGGCCCGAATGGACGACAGCGCAACTCCCAACTCCGCATGGCCCGTGCTTTCCATCGAGCGCGCGAAGAAGGGCAGCCTGGTTGAAAAGATCGTGGACGCCATCAGCGCGATGGTGGCAAGCCGCGAGCTGCGCGTTGGCACAAAGATGCCTTCAGTCAGGCAATTCGCGAAGTGTAATGGCATCAGCACCTTTACAGTTGTCGAGGCCTACGACCGCCTGGTCACGCTCGGACTGTTGTCATCGCGCCGCGGTTCCGGCTATTTTGTCGCTCGCCACGACGTCCCCGCCCTGCTGCCGCCAGCGGCCATGTTCGCCACGCCGGCTGCCGTCGACGCGCTGACACCTGAACTGTATTCCGGCGCTTCCGAAGCGCTGCCGGTCGGCGCCGGCTGGCTGCCGCCCGAATGGTATGGCGAAGACACCATCCTCGACGCCGTACGCCACGCCATGCGCATCCCCGCCAACCGCTTGCGCGGCTATGGCCACCCGCTCGGCTTCCCCGGCCTGCGCCAGTACATGGCGTCAACACTAAGCGACGAACTGTTTGCCGTGGAAGCCGAACAGATCCTGCTCACGCACGGCGCCACCCATGCCTTCGACCTGATCCTGCGCACGCTGACCAAGCCTGGCGACACCGTCTTCGTGGAAGACCCGGTGTACAGCAACCTGCTGTCGCTGATCCGCCACCACGGCTGCCACGCCATCGGCATTCCGCGCGACGAGCATGGCCTCGACATGGATTTTCTCGCCGCGCAGGCGCGCGAGACCCAGCCCAAGCTCATGTTCGTCAACACCGTGCTGCAAAACCCGCTCGGCACCAGCTTGACGCAAGCGCAGGCGCATCGCCTGCTGGGGTTTGCCGAGCAATTCGACTTCTGGCTGGTGGAAGACGACATCTACCGCGAGCTCACTGCGCGCGGCGAAGCCTCGCTGGCCGCGATGGACGGCTTGCGGCGCGTGATCCGCGTCGGCAGTTTTTCCAAGACGCTGTCGCCAGTGCTGCGCGTCGGTTCGATTTGCGCCTCTACCTCGCTCCTGCCGGAGCTGGTGCGCGTGAAGATGCTGGCCGGTCTCACCACGTCGGAAGTGAACGAACGCGCCGCCTACCACGCCATCACTGCGCGCCCCTACAAGCGCATGGTGGAAAAGCTGGTGGCACAACTGGCCGAGGGCCGCGAACGCACCATCGACCTGCTGGCCCTGGCCGGCATGGCGCCGATCGCCAGGCCGCGCGGCGGCATGTTCGTCAGCGCCGGCTGGCAGCAGGCGCCGTCGCCTGAGTGCAACGGCAAGCAGCTTGCCGACCAGGCACTGAAGTCCGGAATCCTGCTCGCACCGGGCGAGTTTTTCCAGTTGCGGCAACCGGCATCGATCTGGTTCCGCTTCAACGTCGCTTATTCGGACAGCCCACAACTGCGGAACTTCCTGCAGTCCATGAGGAGGGAATATGGCATCAGCTAAACTGCGCCGCGTCATCAACCGCGACCGGCTGGAAGCGGACATCGCCACGGAGGCGGTGCGTGTATTTGCCGAATGCGGCTACGAAGGTGCGTCGGTCGCCACCATCGCGGAAAACGTCGGCCTGTCGAAGCAGAACCTGATGTACTACTTCCCCACCAAACAGGCGCTCTACCAGCGTGTACTGGACGACGTCCTCGACGAATGGCTGGCGCGCATGGCCAATATCGCCGAGCCGGACGGCGAACCGGCCGAAGTACTACGCGCCTACATCAAGGCCAAGCTGGATTTCTCGCGCGAGCATCCGTGGGGATCGCGCGTGTATGCGATGGAAGTGATCAGCGGCGCGCCCCTGTATGGCGAGCAGATTCGCGAACGCGTGGTGCCGCTGGTGCGCAAGGATATCGAGGTGTTCGAGCGCTGGATCGCCGAGGGCCGGATCGCCCCCGTCAACGCCACCCACCTGCTATTTGCCATCTGGGCCATGACGCAGTCCTACGCCGACTTCGCCGCGCAAATGCAGCTGGTGCTTGGCGCCGGACAATTGACCGGTGCCGATTTTGCCGATGCAGAGGAGACCATCACCAGGCTGGTGATCGCCGCCCTGATGCCAGCGAAAGCCAGCGGCTAACGGCAATTGCCGTGCCCCCCGGCCCGGATCACGGAGGTGATGCGTTTCATCTTGCCCCACCCTGCTGGCAAACAGGGTCAATCTTGTTCGCGCGCAACGGCCAGCAACTCTGAAATCGCCCTGCCGTCCTCCGGATACAGCGCGCCGCCAAAGCGCAACGCCAATTCGACCTTCTCGCCAGCCGGCAGCAACAACGGAGCCGCAGTAGCCGCCTGCTTGAAGCGCAGCACCTGGCTCTGGACAATGGTGCGCCGCGCCGCCACGCTCAGGATCACGCCAAATTCATCGACTCCCAGTCGTGCCAGCACATCTCCCTCACGGCATTGCTTGCCGAGCCGCCGGGATATTTCCACCATCACGTCGCGATGCTGCGGGCGCACGCGAACCACCATCACACCCACGTGGCCGCTGCGCGCAATCGCGTCATCGACGCGCACGCGCAGCTGTTCGTAGAAGGAAGAACGGTTGGGCAATCCCGTTGCAGGATCCTGCGTCACTTTGCGCTGCAATACCTGCGCACCTTCCTGCGAAGCGTGGAACATCAATGCTGCGGTCATGTCGGCAATCGCCTGGCCAATCGGCACTTCGTCTTCATCGAACGGACGCGGTTCACGCCACGCCAACTTCAGCACGCCACCAGCCTGGGCGCCAAACAACAGCGGCAGGATTGCCATCGAGCGCAGGCCCACGCGACGGCATGCTTCGCGGTTCACACGGTCATCGATTTCGGAGTCGGTGCAAGTGGCGGCCTGGCGCGAGGTCAGCACAAGTCCCGACAGGCTGCCTTTGATCTGCATGCGCAAGCCTAGCTGGGCTTCAGCCAGTCCGTGTGCCGCGCGGTACACCACCTCGCTGCCTTCCACCAGTTCGATCACGGCGCCGTCCGCGCCGGTCAGCTGCATGGCCTTTGCCGCGGCGAGATCCATCACCGCGCCAAAGGCCGGTCCAAGGCGCGCCAGTTCAAGCTGGGCATCTACGATTGCGACGAGCTTCGATGGGGGAAGATCCAGCCGGTCGCTCATCGCCTACTCCTGAACTGGTGTGATCTGCACGCTGGCCACGCGCCACTTTCCTTCCTTGCGCACGTAGACGTCAACATAACGGTAATGGCTGCCGAACGGCTTGCCGTCATAGCTTCCGGTCATGCGCGTGCGGCCGCTCACCAGCGCCACGTCGCCGTAGAAGCGGATATCCATGTCTTCGACGCCGTAGGGATTGATCACCAGTTTAGGCGACGTGATCGCATCGAGGAAGGCCGCCTTGCCGGCCACATCGCCGCGCGCACTGATCTGGCGGAAGTCTTCCGCCATGTTGTCAGCGATGGCTGCGCGGTCCTTGCGGATAATGGCCTTGTCCCAGGCGTCGGCCTGTCGTGCAAGTTCTTCGGATGGCGACACGGCGAAAGCGCTCACTGTGCCAAGCGCCAGCGCAGCGGCAATCATGGTTACGCGAATCTTCATGAGATACCCTATCGAATGTTGTCTTTGCCGTTAAATCGGAAACCGGACCCGGAACACCCTTGGATATTCCGCAGGATAAGGGGCAGCGATCCGGATTGCATGGTCTATGTTGCTGACGTTACGGCCCTCCTGGCTTCCCACAAGTTCAAGCTTGCTGATGTCGCCGTCCTGGTCCAGGCTGACTTCATATTCAACAGGTCCATCAACCCTGATCGGCTCGACATTCTTCGTGATCCACTGCATTTCCATTACGGTCAGCTGGCGCAGCGGCTCCTCTTTGCGCAAGAGCCGGAAGTCTGTTGCGCCGAGGTAGATCCAGAAGACCAGCCAGGCAAGTCCAAACCAGCGCACACGTTCAAGTGACCTCGACTCAGTTTTGGCTACCCGGTGTGTTTCTTGCGCTTTTACCTGCTTGATCAAGTGCGACATATGCTTGCGCCAAACCTCAACCTTGCGCGGTGCACAGGTCAGATACATCAAGTCCGGATACTTGGTAAATACGATTTCCGCAACCAGGATATCGCGCGCCAGGTCTGCAAGAGACGGAACCCCGGTCTCGCGCAAGCGATTAATGACTTGCGTATGCTGCTCGCGTGTTTCCTCCGGCTGCATGCGCAGGAACTTCAGGTCCGAGAGGCTCCAGCCAGCGCGTCAAAATCATCCATGTAGGAAGGAAGCTGGCGGCCGTCCCAATAGAATATTTCACAGGCGGCCGGGAAGAGATATTCATGTCCTGGCCGCCACCCGGATTCCAGCAGTCGTGCCACAGACGCTTCGAATACTTCGGAGTCCTCCAGATTCAATGGACGCAACGATTGCAAAATTTGCCGAGCCTGCTCCAGCGACTTAAGATCGTTCAGTTGCGCCAGCGCTCCCTCATGTGGCATTTCGTGCTGATCTGGCTCAGGAAGCTCGGTTGCGCCACTCTCGGCCCAACGCAATGCCGCCTCGTAGGCCTCGCGTAAAGCCTGGAACGCTGCCGGTTCTGCTTCCTGGTCTATGAGTTTCAGTTCTCGAGCATAGGCCCGGCGAATCGTTCGCGAATTCGCAGACGCATCAAGGCTGAGACGGTCGAGGAATTTCAAGGTAATGCAACGATCAAATATGTTGGTCAATCAGGATCGGATTGCCATCGGGGTCGATGGCGATGATATAGGCCGGGCCGGTGCTCGATTCATCGGTGCGGACAGCCAGCGCAATGCCGTTTTCCTCAAGCTGGCGTTGCAGCTGGCGCACGTCGGTGTAGCCCGGCACGAGCTGGGCATTGCTGTCCCAGCCGGGATTGAAGGTCAGCGTATTTTTCTCGATCATGCCCTGGAACAGGCCGATGACCTGTTCACCGTTCTTCATGATCAGCCAGTTCTGCTCGATGTTGCCGCCAAAGTCCTGGAAGCCGAACTTCGCGTAGAACTCGCGCGAGGCACGGATGTCCTGGACGTTCAGGCTAAGGGAAAATACGCCGAGTTGCATGCCGAATTCCTCCGCTCGCTTGGACCATGCCAATCTAACATCGGCTCACATTGCCAGCAAGGCCTCCGGCACGTTAGCGCCCGCTCGCTTGGCCGCTTGCGCCACAGCGCGGATTTCCTTTTTCAGGCTGGCCGTGCTGGACGACAGGCTGCGCAGCATGAAGAAGGTCGGGGTATCGGCCTTGGTCACCTGGCGGATGGTGTTCATCGCGGCCTTTGCTTCCGGCAGGTCCTTCATCAACTGCTCGTACTGCGCTACGGCCTGGGCCAGCGATGCCAGCCCTTGCTCGAGCTGGGCAACCGGCGCCGGGCCGCCTGCAGTCAGTGCCTTGGTGGACGCCGTTACGCCGCGCAACTGGGTCTCCAGGGTTTCTTCAACCGCACGGCGTGTCATTGATTCGGACAGCTGGCCGGCACGTTCGCCCATTGCGACGGCCTCCTGCGACTGTCCGAGGGCAGCCAGCAGTTGCTGGTTGCCGGTCAAGGTCATCCGGCTGGCATCGATAAAGCGCACCATCATTTCCTTGGTTGGATCGTTAGCGCGCTCCATGCCGTTGAACGCTGCACCGCCATTCCCGTTCGACATTTGAGCTTGCGCCAGTGGGGCAGCCAGGGATAAAACGAAAGCACCGGCTAACAAAATACGCATGAACTACTCCATTAGTGAAAGGTGATAACAAAAAGTTAAAATCAATTTTACTGTTCCTCCTTGTTAAAATGCAAAAATTTCCTAGAGTCAGCATTCCATGCCAGCATTCGCCCCATTCACCCTGAACGCCCAGCGCCTGCAATTGCGCTTCCTGACCGCTGCCGACGCGCCGGCCCTTTATCGGATGTATTCCGATAGCGAGGCCATGCGCTACTGGAGCAGCGCGCCCTGGGACAGCATGCAGCAAGCCGAAACCTATTTCGCCGCGGCGCAAGCAGGCTACGAAAGCGGCGACCTGCTGCGCATGGGCGTGGAGGTCGGCGGCGAACTGGCAGGCATCATCAACCTGTACAGCTTCAGCCGCCAGAACCGCCGCTGCGACATCGGCTACATGCTGGACCGCGCATTCTGGGGCAAGGGCTATATGCAGGAAGCCTTGGCCTCCTTGATCGACTACGCCTTCCGGGTGCTGAGCCTGCACCGCATCGAAGCCGACATCGATCCGCGCAACACCGCCTCCGCCAAGCTGCTGAAGAGCTTGCATTTTGTGCATGAGGGCCATATGCGCGAACGCTGGATCATCAATGGCGAGATCTGCGATACGGACTTTTTCGGCCTGCTGCGTTCCGATTGGCTGGCGGCACGCTAGCCGTTCGTCGCGCGCCAGAGCAAATCATCCGCCCCGCAGCGCAGTCTGTCGTATGCCGCTCCACTGTTGCCAGGCGCAGCGGTACAGTTGCATCATCGAAACGCAAGGAGGAAATGATGAAAACGATTAACAAAAGCGCCAAGGAAACCGTGAAAGAAGTGTGGCAAGCCTTTGTCGGCATCGGCCGCCTCTTCGTCCGCACGCTGGACCACATGTCCTGGCCTGCCATCGTCGGCATGTGCATCGTGATCGCGCTGTTCCTGACCATCCTGCCGCTGGCCATCACGCTGTTCATCGGCGTGCTGATCGCCAAGCTGGCCATCAACGCCTTTGGAGACAAGAAACAACATGGGTAACCGGACCCGCAGCGTGCTCTCCTTTGTCGGGGAGATTGGCGACACAGCCAGCAGCCTGTGGTGGGACTTCTTCGACTGGCTGGCGCAAGTGCCCTTGCGCCAGCTGGTGGTAACGTGGATGCTCGCCTTCCTGCTGGGACTGACGCCCGTGCTGCATCCGAAACAGGTAGCTTTCTTCATTGTCGGCTCGGCCGGGCTGAAGATCCTGGCCGGCGGCAAGCGCAAGGCGGAAATCGAAGCGCGCAAGGCGGCGGCGCAAGCCGGCACCGAAAGCCTGGAACGCCGGCTGGTGGAAGCCCAGATGTCGGCCCTGCAGGCGCAAGTCGAACCGCACTTCCTGTTCAATACCCTGGCCCTTATCGGCCAGTTGATCGAGACCGACCCGCCGGAAGCGGCCAAGATCCACACCCACCTGATCGAATACCTGCGCGCCACCCTGCCCCAGATGCGTTCACGC
The DNA here is from genome assembly GCF_049913255.1 of Pseudoduganella sp. R-43. NCBI lineage: Bacteria > Pseudomonadati > Pseudomonadota > Betaproteobacteria > Burkholderiales > Oxalobacteraceae > Pseudoduganella > Pseudoduganella sp. R-43. The sequence continues at coordinate 1,680,504 of NZ_CP183988.1, read as the reverse complement.
GGCAACGGTACGCTGGGCCGCCAGATCCAGATGGCGCGCTCTTACCTGGCCATCATGCAGGCCCGCATGAAGTCGCGCCTGTCCGTCTCGATCGACGTGCCGCAGGAGCTTGAAAGCGCCACCTTCCCGCCGATGATGCTGCAGATCCTGATCGAGAATTCGATCAAGCACGGCCTGGAGCCGAAAGTGGAAGGCGGCCGCATCGACATCCGCGCCAGCGTCAACGGCAGCGTGCTGCAAGTCGACGTGCAGGACGACGGCGTCGGTTTCAATGCCTACGCCGGCGATGGCGTCGGCCTGACCAATGTACGTGAACGCCTGAAGCTGATGTACGGCACCCGCGCACAGTTGCTGATTGAGCAGCCGATGGATGGCGGCTGCCGTGCCACGATCTGCATCCCCTTTGCACCAGACATTTTTGCCAAACCATGAGCATGCAGCCAAAAGCCACCGCCATCATCGCAGACGATGAAGAACCAATGCGCGACATGCTGCGCAAGCGCCTGCACGAAGCCTGGCCCGAACTGGAGATCGTGGCCGAAGCGGCCAATGGCATCGAAGCCATCGCGCTGGCCGGCCAGTACCAGCCGGACATCGTCTTCCTCGACATCCGCATGCCGGGCCTGACCGGCATCGAGGCGGCGCGCATGCTGTTCAATCGTTGCCACATCGTCTTCATCACTGCCTACGATCAATATGCAATCGAGGCCTTCGAACAGGGCGCGCTGGACTACCTGCTCAAGCCCGTCAACCTGGAGCGTCTGAAAACAGCTTGCGAACGCCTGCAAGCGCGCCTCGGCAAAACGCCCAACAATATCGAACGCCAACTGAGCCAGCTCTTGCAGCAGACTGGCCGCAGCCCGGCCGGCAGCGCGACACAACCCGAGTACCTGCACTGGATCCAGGCCCAGGTTGGCAACAGCCTGCGCATGATCTCGACCAAGGAAGTGTTGTTCTTTCGCGCCGATGAAAAATATACGCGCGTGCAAACAGCACAGGGCGAATTCCTGATCCGCAAGACCCTGAAGGAACTGGAAGATGAACTGGACCCGAATGAATTCTGGCGCATCCACCGCTCTACCCTCGTGCGTGTGGATGCGATTGCCGAGGTGACGCGCGACTTGCGCGGTCGGCAGATGGTCCGCGTGCGCAACTCCAGCGAAGAACTCGAAGTCAGCCGCGGCAACACCCATTTATTCCAGCAAATGTAGGTCGCCCGCGCTCGCTTGCCCCCTGTACGGTGCTAGTCTATATTGTCCTGACTAAGCTGCGTTTCAGGGAGAGAACGATGACGATTCCAAAGGCCACGCGCGCGACCATCATGCCTTGCCTGCGTTACCGCGACGCGCCCGCCGCTATCGATTGGTTGTGTAAAACCTTGGGTTTCAAGGCCGCGCTTGTGGTCCCCAACGAAGACGGCACCATCGCCCACGCCCAGCTTTCCTACGGCAACGGCATGATCATGCTAAGCTCCATCTTTGACACCGACTATGGCCGTTTGCTGAAACAGCCAGCCCAGCTGGGAATGGCTGTCACCCAAACCGCCTACCTCGTCGTCAACGACGCCGACGAAGTGCACGCGCGCTGCGTGCAAGCCGGGGCGCCAATCGAGATGCCCTTGCAGGACGAAGACTACGGCGGCCGTGGATTTACCTGTCGCGATCCCGAAGGGCATGTGTGGAGCATAGGCACTTATGACCCTTGGGAGCACTGATGGGACGCACAGTCCACTTTGAAATCCAGGCCAGCGAGCCGCAAGCCCTGATCGATTTTTACGGCAAGATGTTCGACTGGAGCTTTTCCAAATGGGAAGGCGGCGAGTATTGGCTGGTCGGCACCGGCGAAGTCGGCGCACCCGGCATCAATGGCGGCCTGTTGCCGCGCCGTGGCCCGCGGCCGGAAGAAGGCGCCTCCGTCAATGCCTTCGTCTGCACCGTCGATGTGGAAGACCTCGATCAATCCCTTGCGCTGCTAAAAGAACTTAAAGGCACGGTTGCCGTGCCGCGCATGCCGGTGCCGGGCGTCGGCTGGCTGGCCTACGCCAAGGATCCGGACGGCAACATCTTCGGCATGATGCAGAACGATGCCGGCGCTTCCTTCGAGGGGCGTAAATGAGCGACGAACAGGCAATCCGCGACCTGGTCGCGGAATGGACCCGCGCTACCCTCGCAGCGGAAGTCGAGCGCATCCTGCCGTTGATGACGGAAGACGTGGAGTTCTACGTTCCCGGCCAGCCCACCATGCGCGGCCGTGCTGCCTTCGAGAAAGGCGTGCGTGCCGTGCTGGCATTGCATCGCGTCGAATCGCACGCCGACGTGCAGCAGGTGGAAGTCAGCGGCAACCTGGCCTGGTGCACGACGCATCTGCGCGTGGCGATTACGCCACTGGCTGGTGGCGAGGCCATGCGCAAGGAAGGCAATGTGTTGTCGGTGTACCGCAAGAACGCTGCCGGCCAGTGGCAGCTGGCGCGCGACGCGAACATGCTCAGTTGATGGCAGCCACCAGGGCGGCGTCTGCCACCTGCGTCGGGCGGATCTTGATCAGGCTGCGGTAGAGCGGAGGCAGGTGGCCGCACAATTCGTGCAGCGCTTGTTCCGGCATCGCCGGCCGTACGTACTGGAACTGGGCCGGATTGTTGTGCGGCAGCGCCCCCTCCATCGTCGATCCGTAGGCGCCCAGGGCCATGAAGCTCAACGCACTCTCATCCGGGCCGACAGCAAACACGAAGGTGCCGTCTTTTGGATGCCCCAGGTAGTGCCGCACTTCGGCTTGCGTTGCCGCGTCGGCGCCTTCCATCAGCTTGTAGCGCAGTTGGGCGTAAGCCCGCGTGCACTCCATGAAAGCGGTACGGATGGCTGACGCCTGTTGGCGGCCGTGGCAGCAAAGCAGGAGATTGCCGAAAGAATCCAACAGCGCTACAGCTTCGCCCTTGCCGCCCTGCGCCTTGTCGCGCGCCATGGCCTGCTGCAGGTATGGCGCAAGGCCGGCATCCGGCGTGCGCGGCTCGCAGCGGTAAGTCAGGGCATCGGGGAACGCGCGCTTCAGGGCACGCACGATGAAATGGTCTTCCGGCAGTGTGGCCGGATCTTTCAGCTCCGCTTGCGGCGGATCGATGTTGAACAAATCCATCACATTGGCCGAGGTCGCCTCGAACACCAGCGAGCATAAGGCTTGCGTCGGTTCGGCGATGGTTTTGCCGATGAAGAAAGGTTTCGGCGTAGCCCCTGCCCCGCGCCGTGCATACGACGAGGTGCCCAGCACGGCCGGATAGGCGAAAGTCCGCTCGGCCTGCGGGCGCAAAGCAACCGGCAGCGAGGGATAGAAGGCGGAACCGTTGTAGTTGATGCCGGCCTTGCTGTCAGGCGCTGCGACGACGACATTGAAACCGGCCGCCAGGATGGCGCCCGTGCACATGCAGCACGGGTCGAGCGAAGTCACGATGGTGATTTCTTCGGGCGGCGGCAGCTCGTGGCCTTTGGCACGTTCGGCGAAGTACCAGTCGATCAGCTGGCGCTCGCTGTGCGCGGTCGGGTCGTAGATCAGGCCATGCTTGATGACGTTGTTATGCAGCGCCTTGAGCACAGTACCGCTGGCGTCGAGCATCACGCCGCCCACGCCAAAGGTGCCCTGGGTCTTTGCCGCAATAGCTTCGGATGCCGCGATGGCGACCGCTGTCTGGACGTCGATGGCCTTCTTCACGCTTGCTTACTTCTTCAAGTCCCAGCCGCCAAAGGCTTCCGGAAGCAGCTCGGCGGCAGTGGTTTCGCGGACGTCGCCTTTCAGGTTGGCCAGCACGACCGGCAACTGATTGCCGCCCAGTTCGAGCGTAACCTGGCGGCAGGCGCCGCATGGAGCGATCGGATTGTCCGTTTCGCCGACGACTGCCAGCTTGTCGAAATCGCCCGGCTGGTAGCCTTGCGCGACTGCGCTGAAGAAGGCAGTACGCTCGGCGCAGTTGCACAGGCCGTAGCTGGCGTTTTCCACGTTGCAGCCGTGGAAGATCTTGCCGTCTTTCGTCAGCAGCGCTGCGCCGACCTTGAAGTTGGAGTACGGCGTGTAGGCTTTCAGGCGTGCTGCCTTGGCCTCTTCGATCAGTGTTTCGTTGTTCATTTATTCTCCAAACCGGTAAACCGGTGTCTGACCCGCAGGGTCAGACACCAGGCACGCGTCCGGCACTGCTTTTCCGGTTTAAGGGCGGATCGTGCGATAAACGATCGGATTCGCCGCCGGCGCCGCATCCGCAATCGTGTATGCCGCCTGCACTTCACGCACCGCCTGTTCAGCAGCAGCTTGCGTGCGCGCGTGCACCATGGCCATAGGCTGGCCCACTTGCAGCGGCTGCCCCAGTTCGGCCAGGTCGGTCAGCCCCACGGCAAAGTCGATCGCATCGATCGGACGGCGACGGCCGCCACCCAGGGACACCACCGCCAGCCCGATATCGCGGCAAACGGTCGAAGCAGCGTAACCCGCACGCGGCGCCGGCACCGGCACCACGATTGGCGCCTTTTCCAGGTGCTTGTCCATGTTCTCCACCAGGTCGGCCGGGCCGCCCAGCGCCTTGACCATGCGCGAGAAGCGCTCGGCCGCTTCGCCGGAATCCAGCGCATGCTGCAACCTGGCGCGGGCATCGGCTTCGTTGGCGGCCAGCTTGCCCAGCACCAGCATCTCTGCGCACAGCGACATCGTGACCTCATGCAGTCGCGCCGGACGGAATTTGCCGGTCAGGTAGTCGATTGCGCCGCGTACTTCCAGCGCATTGCCGGCCCATGGAGACAGCGATTCATTCATATCGGTCAGCAAGGCCGAGGTCAGCGTGCCCGCGCCATTGCCCACCTTGACGATGGATTCGGCCAATTCGACCGACTTCTCGTAGGAAGGCATGAAGGCGCCGGAGCCGACTTTCACGTCCATCGCCAGCACGTCCAGGCCTGCCGCCAGCTTCTTCGACAGGATTGAGCCAGTGATCATCGCCACCGATTCCACGGTCGCGGTGACGTCGCGGATCGAATAGAAACGCTTGTCCGACGGCGCCAGCGACGAGGTCTGGCCGATGATGGCCACGCCGACGTCCTTCACCACTTCGCGGAACTTGTCGTTGGTCGGGACGGTGGAGTAGCCAGGGATGGAATCGAACTTGTCCAGCGTGCCGCCGGTGTGGCCCAGGCCGCGGCCCGAGATCATTGGAACGAAGCCGCCGCAGGCCGCGATCATCGGGCCGAGCATCAGGGACACGACGTCGCCAACGCCGCCGGTGGAATGCTTGTCCATCACCGGACCTGGCAGGTTCAGGGATTTCCAGTCCAGCACTTCGCCGGAATCGCGCATGGCCAGGGTGAACGCCACGCGCTCGTCCATGGTCATGTCGTTGAAGAAGACGGCCATCGCCAGCGCGGCGATCTGGCCTTCGCTGACGCTGTTGTCGGTGATGCCTTTGACGAAGAATTGGATTTCTTCCTTGCTCAGCACACCGCCGTCGCGTTTTTTACGGATGATTTCCTGGGGGAGGAACATTTTTTTTATCTCTTTCTTTTTACTTCCAAACCGGTAACCCGGTGTCCGACCCGCAGGGTCAGACACCAGGCCAGCGGCTGCCGCGTATCGGTGTCAGACCCTATGGGTCTGACACCGGTTTACCGGTTTTAAACGCCGTAAGGAATCCAGATGTTTTTCACTTGCGAAGCATGCGCCAACACCACGCGCCCGCCAGCCTGCGCGGTCGAGAACCAGTCACGGCCCTTCGCGCCGCCAGTCCAGGTACGCTTCAGCGAACCTGCCGAAAGCTTCTCCACTTCCGCGCAACCAGCAGCAGACCCGTCGTGACGCCAGACAGCATCCACGTCCGCGTGCGACGCCAGCGTGCGCGCCAGTTCATCCGCCGAACCGGTCACGATATTCACCACGCCGCCCGGCAGGTCCGAAGTATCGAACACTTGGTACAAATCGGTCGCCGACAGCGGATACGCCTCGGACGGCACAGCCACCACACGGTTGCCAACAGCGATAGCCGGAGCCACCAGCGAAATAAAGCCCAGCAGCGGATTCTCGTTCGGGCACACGATGCCGATCACGCCGATCGCTTCGTTCAGCGCCACGGTGATGCCGTGCATAGGCGGCTGGTGTGCCAGGCCGTCGTACTTGTCGGCCCAGGCAGCCCAGTAGAACAGGCGCTCGATGGAAGCCTGCACTTCCTTCTCGGCGTTCTTGGTGCCGGTCTGCGCAGCGATACGCTCTGCGAATTCAGCGCCACGAGCAGCCAGGTTTTCAGCGATGTAGTACAGCACTTGCGCGCGGTTATGCGCAGTAGCCTTGGTCCAGCCGGTTGCCTTGTGCGCCGCTTCAACGGCGTTGCGGATGTCCTTGCGGTTACCCTCGCCCACTTCGCCCAGGAACTTGCCGTCGGCGCCGTGGATGGCGCGCGAGTAGGCGCCGTCAGGGCGGGCCTGCTTGCCGCCGATGTACAGCTTGGCGGTGCGATCCACAGCAAATGGATCGGCCGATGGCGTGAACTCGGTTTCAGGCTTGGCAGGCTTCTTGAACGAAGGCGCGGCCGGACGTGCATCTTCCGACACAGGCACCAGGTATTCGAACATGCCTTCGCGGCCGCCTTCACGGCCGTAGCCGGATTCCTTGTAGCCGCCGAAGCCGCACGCAGCGTCGAACTGGTTGGCGGTGTTGATCCACACCACGCCGGCCTTGATCTGCGGCGCCATGTCCAGCGCCAGCGAGATGTTCTCGGTCCACACGCAGGAAGCCAGGCCATACACGGTGTTGTTGGCCAGTTGCACAGCTTCGGCTGGAGTACGGAAGCTCATCGCCACCAGCACCGGGCCAAAGATTTCAGCTTGCGCCACGGCGGCGGAAGTGGAAGCGCCGGTGATCAGGGTTGGCGGGAACCACGAGCCGGTGGCAGGCAGTTCGCAGCCGGCCGGCTGGTACACCTCGCAGCCTTCGGCACGGGCGGAATCCACCAGGCCGGCGATGCGCTGACGCTGGATCGGGTCGACCAGGGCGCCGATGTCCATCGACTTGTCCAGCGGGGAACCCAGGCGCAGGTTGTCCATGCGCGCTTTCAGTTTTTTCAGGAAGCGGTCCTGCACGGATTCCTGCACCAGCAGGCGGGAACCGGCGCAGCAGACCTGGCCTTGGTTGAACCAGATCGAATCGACCAGGCCTTCCACCGCAGCGTCCAGGTCGGCGTCTTCGAAGACGATGAACGGCGACTTGCCGCCCAACTCCAGGGACAGCTTCTTGCCGGTGCCGGCGGTGGCTTCGCGGATGAGGCGGCCAACTTCGGTGGAGCCGGTGAAGGCCAGCTTGTCGATGCCCTGGTGGCCGACGATGGCTTCGCCGGTGCGGCCGTCGCCGGTCACGATGTTCACGACACCGGCAGGCACGCCAGCTTGCTGGCAGATGTCCGCGAACAGCATCGCGGTCAGCGGCGTGAATTCAGCCGGCTTGAAGACGATGGTGTTGCCGGCGGCCAGCGCAGGAGCGATTTTCCATGCCAGCATCAGCAGCGGGAAGTTCCAAGGCACGATCTGGCCGACCACGCCTACGGCGCGATGGCCCGGGAATTCTTCGTCCAGCAATTGCGCCCAGCCGGCGTGGTAGTAGAAGTGACGGGCCACCAGCGGCAGGTCGGCGTCGCGCGTTTCGCGGATGGTCTTACCGTTGTCCAGGGTTTCCAGCACGGCGAACAGGCGCGCATGCTTTTGCATCAGGCGTGCGATCGCGTACATGACCTTGGCGCGGCCATGGCCGCCCAGTGCCTGCCAGCCCGGCAGCGCCTTGCGTGCTGCAGTAACTGCACGTGCTACGTCGACCGCGGTAGCCTGGGTCAGTTCAGCCAGTTGCGAGCCATCGGCCGGGTTGTAGCAAGCGAAGGTTTCGCCCGGCTCGGTCCACTGGTTGTCGATAAACAGGCCGAACTTGCGGGAGCGCTGCTCCAGCCACGCTTGCGCTTCTTTCTGGCTTTCTGGTGCAGGGCCGTAGTCCATGGTGTTGAGGATCTCGTTAATAGTTGGCATGGCGGTGTCTTCTTATGGTTGCGCGTGGCGATGGGCGGCGGAGTAGGCGCCGGTCACATGGTGCTCCAGCTGGCGCTCGATGTCGGTCAGCAGGGACGAAGCACCGATACGGAACAGGTGCGGCTCCAGCCATTCATTGCCCAGTTCCTCCTTCATCACGGTCATGTATTGCAACGCTGCCTTGGCGGTGCCCACGCCGCCTGCCGGCTTGTAGCCCACCTTGAAGCCAGTGCGCTCGTAGTATTCGCGGATCGCGCGCACCATCACCAGCGACACAGGGATGGTGGCGTTGACGCCTTCTTTGCCGGTCGAGGTCTTGATGAAGTCCGCGCCTGCCATCATGCAGACCCACGATGCCTTCGCCACGTTTTCCAGCGTCACCAGGTCGCCGGTAGCCAGGATGGCCTTCACGTGGGCTTCGCCGCAAGCTTTGCGGTAAGCCAGCATTTCATCGTACAGCGCTTGCCAATTGCCGGTCAGGACGTGCTGGCGGGTGATGACGATGTCGATCTCTTTGGCGCCGGCGGTGACCGACAGTTCAACTTCGCGCACCTTGGTTTCCATGCTGGTCAGGCCGGCCGGGAAGCCGGTCGATACCGCAGCGATTGGCAGGCGGCCTTTCAGCACTGCGTCGGCGTGCTGGATCATTTCGTGGTACACGCAGACGGCGCCGGTCATGATCTTGCGTTCCTGCAGGCCCAGCGCTTCCACCAGGTCCTGGCGCAGCGGGCGCATGGCTTTCATGCACAGGCGCTCAACTCGGCCCGGGGTGTCGTCGCCGGCCAGCGTGGTCAGGTCGATCAGTTCGATCGCCTTCACCAGCCAGGCGGCCTGGTACTCTTTCTTCACGGTGCGGCGGTTCGCCAGCGATGCGGCGCGGCGGTCCGCGGCGGCCTTGTTCACGTGGATGTGATTCAGCCAGCCCAGGTCGAGGCCGATGGCCTCGTTGCGCTTGAAGTTTTCAATGATGGTCATAGCAGGTTGGTTCCGTTGGAAAGAGGTTTCACGCCCAGGTGATGCGCGATGGTCTGGCCGATGTCGGAGAAGGTCTCGGAAATGCCGAGCGATTGTGGCTTCACGTTCGGGCCGAAGAACAGCACAGGAATATGTTCACGGGTATGGTCGGAGCCAGGCGCGGTCGGATCGCAGCCGTGGTCGGCGGTGATCACGCACAGGTCGCCATCCTTCAAGCGGGAGATGAATTCCGGCAGGCGCGCATCCAGCTCATGCAGCGCGTTCGAATAGCCGGCAACATCGCGGCGGTGGCCGAAGTGCATGTCGAAGTCGACGAAGTTGACGAAGGTCAGCGACTTGTCGCCCGCCTCCGCCTCTGCTTCCAGCAGCTTGTCGAACAGCGCCATGTTGTCTGGGCCCTTCAACACGCGGCTCACGCCTTGCGCGGCGTAGATGTCGCTGATCTTGCCCAGTGCGATCACCTCGCCGCCTTCATTCTTCACGTGGTCCAGCAGAGTTGGCGCGCTTGGCGGCACGGCGTAATCGTGGCGGTTGGCGGTGCGCTTGTAGTCGCCGTTGGCGCCTACGAATGGACGGGCGATGATGCGGCCGATGTTGTACGGCTTGACCAGCTCATAAGCCTTCTCGCACATATCGTACAACCGCTCCAGGCCGAAGTGCTCTTCGTGACATGCGATCTGCAGCACGGAGTCGGCCGAGGTGTACAGGATAGGCTTGCCGGTCGCCACATGTTCGTCGCCCAGCTCGTTGATGATGGTGGTGCCGGAGGCGTGGCAGTTGCCCAGGAAGCCCGGCACGCCGGTCAGTTCCTGCAGCTTGTCGGTCAGCTCTTTTGGGAAGGACGGCACTTCCTTCGGGAAGTAGCCCCAGTCGAACAGCACCGGCACGCCGGCGATTTCCCAGTGGCCGGACTGGGTGTCCTTGCCGGTGGATTGCTCGCGTGCCGCGCCGTAGGCGCCGGTGAAACCGTCGCGCTTGGTGAAACCGGCAGCCCACTCGCCCGACGCGGTATGCGCGGCGGCGGCCAGGCCGAGGCCTTCCATGGTTGGCAGGGACATTGGCTTGCCTTCGTTGGCTGCCCATTTGGCGATGTGGCCGAAGGTGTTGCAGGCCTGGTCGCCGTACTTGGAAGCGTCTGGCGTTGCGCCGAGGCCGAAGGAGTCTAACAACAGGATGAAGGCGCGGGACATTTTTGCCTCTCTATTCAAAACCATCAAAGCGGTGTCTGACCCGCAGGGTCAGACACCCGATACGCGGCGGCCGCGGGCCAAGGTGTCTGACCCTGCGGGTCAGACACCGGGTTACCGGTTTCAGGCCTTTGGAGCCTTGGCCACATTCTCCAGGAACGCCAGAATCAGCTTGATCAGCGATTCCGCGCCCACAGCCGCATACTTCAGCGTCTGCTCGTGCGACAGCGGGAACGGCGACAGCCCTTCAGCCAGGTTGGTAACAACAGAAACGCCAACCACCTTCAGCCCGCAGTGACGCGCCGACACCACTTCCGGCACCACCGACATGCCGACAACATCCGCACCCAGCGTCTTGAACGCACGGATTTCCGCAGGGGTTTCAAAGTTCGGGCCAGGGTACGCGATGTACACGCCTTCATGCAGGGTGATCGACTTGTCCGCAGCGGTCGACTGCAGCAGCTTGCGCAGGTCAGCATCGTAAGCATTGGCCATCGAGAAGAAGCGTGGGCCGAAACGCTCGTCGTTCGGGCCAACCATCGGAGTGCCAGGCAGGAAGTTGATATGGTCGTTCAGCGCCACCAGCGAACCAGCGTCCACCTCGGTGCGCAGCGAGCCCGCCGCATTGGTCACAAACAGCATCTCGCAGCCCAGCAGCTTGATGGTGCGCACGGCGGAAGTCATCACCGCAGGGCCGTAGCCTTCGTAGAAGTGGCCGCGGCCCTTCAGGCAGACAACCTGCACGCCAGCCAGCGTGCCCAGTACAAGCTGGCCCGCGTGGCCATGCACGGTGGAGATCGGGAAACCTGGCAGTTCATCGAAGGAAATCGACACTGCATCGGTCATCTGTTCGGCCAGCACGCCCAGGCCGGAGCCCAGGATCATTGCAACGCGTGGCTGGAAATTGGCCGGCATGCGAGCACGGATGATGGCGGCTGCCTGGAATGGGGTATTGGAAGACATGGAGTTCCTCGTTTTTATATCTTTAGGTGAGCTGGCCAGAACAGGCCCTTTGAACGTACCACGACACTATGCATCATCGTCTATATGTATGGCAAATACCATTTTTCTTTGCCATTTATACGCAAGCGCTATAAATATGGGTTTATTATAGGAGCAGCTTCCGTTTGACATGGAACGGACAAATGTTTAGCATCGCAAACAAATGTTTATAGCGAGCTTTTCGTGACCGATCTCTCCCGCAAGGAACAGCTTTACGAGCTGATTCGTGCCAACCCCTTTATTTCCCAGCAAGAGCTGGCGGAGCAGCTCGCCCTGTCGCGCTCCGCCGTAGCCGGCCATATCGCCAGCCTGATCCGCGAGCGCAAGCTGCTGGGCCGGGCCTATGTGTTGCGCAACGAGCGCACTGTGCTGTGTATCGGGGCCGCCTGCCTCGACCGCAAGCTGCGACCGCACGCCCCATTGCAAATGGCCACCTCCAACCCAGCTTGCGCCGAGGAAAGTTTTGGCGGTGTGGCACGAAATATCGCCGCCAACCTGGCCCAGCTCGGCCTGCCCTGCTCCCTGCTGACCGCCCTCGGCGACGATTCCTCCGGCCGCGCCTTGCGCGCCCAGGCGGAAGCCTTCGGCATCGGCATGGAAGGCAGCCTGCAGGTCAACGGCATTGGCAGCGGCACCTACACCGCCGTGCTGGATGCTTCCGGCGAGATGGTGGTCGCGCTGGCCGACATGGCCATCTTCGACCAGCTCACCCCAGGCTGGGTGGCCAGCCGCCAGCCGCAGCGCAATGCCGCCGGCATGGTGGTGGCGGACCTGAACCTGCCGGTCGAATCGGTCGCCATGCTGATGGCGGATGCCCGCGTATCCGGCGTGCCGCTGGTAGTAGTCGCCGTATCGCAGCCGAAAATGGCGCGCCTGCCGAAAAACCTTCATGGCCTGTCGCTGCTGATCCTGAATCGCGGTGAACTGGAAACCCGCTCCGGCCGCGCCCTGCCGACCGAAGCCGACGTGCAGGCAGCCTGCCACGAGCTGCAAGCTGACGGCGTACGCGACATCATCGTCACCTGCGGCGCCAGCGGCGTCTATCACACGCTGGGCAATGCGCTGCACTGGCTGCCGGCGCACGACGCCAAGGTGATCGACGTCACCGGCGCCGGCGATGCCTTCTCGGCCGCCGTCTGCTGGTCGCTGCTGCAAGACCCCGAAAACCTGACCCTGGCTTGCGAACGCGGACTGAAAGCCGCCTCCATCACGCTCGCCAGCCCGCACACCGTGTCGCCCGAGCTGAGCGCCGACCTGCTCGCCACCGCGCATATCGAGGAGTAAATCATGCACCAATTCCTGTCCTTTTCCCCTGAAGTTGCCAACGCCCGCGCCACCGGCAAGCCGATCGTCGCACTGGAATCGACCATCATTTCGCATGGCATGCCATACCCGCAGAACGTGCAGACCGCGCGTGAAGTTGAGCAGATCATCCGGGATGCGGGCGCCGTGCCGGCCACCATCGCCATCATTGGCGGCAAAATCTGCGTCGGCCTGACCGAAGAACAACTGGAAGGACTGGGCAACTCGCCGGACGCGATCAAGGTCTCGCGCCGCGACCTGGCCTATGTGCTCTCGCAAGGCAAGCTGGGCGCCACCACCGTGGCGGCAACCATGATCTGCGCGCAACTGGCAGGCATCAAGGTCTTTGTCACTGGCGGCATCGGCGGCGTACACCGCGGCGCCGAAACCAGCATGGACATTTCGGCCGACCTGCAGGAACTGGCGCAGACAAATGTCGCCGTGGTGTGCGCGGGCGTGAAGTCCATCCTTGACATCGGCCTGACGCTGGAATACCTGGAAACGCACGGCGTGCCGGTAGTATCCGTCGGCCAGCCAGGCTTCCCGGCCTTCTTCACGCGCGAAAGCGGCTTCAATGCCGACTTCCAGCTCGACACCGCCGCCGAACAGGCTTCCTTCATCACGACCAAGTGGGCCTTGGGCCTGAACGGCGGCGTGGTGGTCTCGGCACCGGTGCCGGTGGCAGAAGCCATGCCGAAAGACGAAATCGACGCCATCACCCTGCGCGCCCTGCAGGAAGCTGAAGAGAATGGCGTCACCGGCAAGAAGGTTACCCCCTTCCTGCTGGCCCGCATCAAGACCCTGACCGAGGGTCGCAGCTTGAAGACAAATATCGCACTTGTGAAAAACAACGCGCGTGTCGGCGCTGCCCTGGCACGCGCGCTGCAGGAGCATCCATGTCCATCGACCTGAAACAGTTAAAGTACTTCCTCGCAGTCGCCGAAGAGAAAAGCTTCAGCCGCGCGGCCGAACGCCTGCATATCTCCCAGCCGCCGCTTTCCCAGCAGATCATGAAGCTGGAAGCGGAGCTTGGCGTGAAGCTGTTCGCCCGCACCACGCGTACCTTCGAGCTGACAGTGGCCGGCAAGGCGCTGATGCAAGAGGCCTCCGACCTGCTGGCGAAGATGCGCATGACCATCGACACCGTGCGCCAGATCGACCGCGGCGAAGTGGGCCGGCTGCGCGTGGGCATCGTGGGTTCGGCGATGTGGGGACCGATTCCATCCATGCTGGAAGAATTCCAGAGCAAGTACCCGCGCGTGACCTGGACCATCCACGAGTCCGGCCCTACCGTGCAGTACGACGCCTTGCGCGCCAAGCAGATCGACGTCGGCTTCTGGCGCGAGCCGAAGCTGGACGACGACGAACTGCGGCGCGACAACTTGAAACAGGAACTATGCTTCCGCGAGAACGTTTGCGTGGCAGTCAACGAGCACCATCCCTTGGCGAAGATGGACGCCATCGAATTGTCCGATATCGCGGACGATCCGATGCTGACGCTGGCTCTGGACAAGTCGGCATTCCCGCGCTACCTGATCCAGTGCTGTGTGAACGCGGGCTTCCAGCCGGAGATTTTCCAGGAAGCGCACGAGCCGCAAACCTTGCTGGCCATGGTGGGCGCGGGCCTGGGCGTGACGCTGATGCCGGAGACCACGGCACGTATCGGCTGGCCGGGCGTGGTGTTCCTGCCGATCCGCACCAACCCGCCATCGGCGAACCTGTACATCACCTACACGACGCTGGATGACGCACCGGTCGTGCGCGCCTTCCTCAACATCCTGCGCCCCCCTCCCGCTGAAAACCGGTAAGCCAGGGTCTTAGGGCCGCCAGCCGCCGCACAGACAGTGTCAGACCCTTGGGTCTGACACTGGTTTACCGGTTTTAGTGCGTAGCTCCACCAGCCGCAACAGCATCGCCATCCGTAGCAAGCGCGGTACGGATAGCAACACGCATTCCTTCAATCATCTGCTCCAGCGACATGCTTGCCGCGCCAGGATGGCGCGCCGCCTGTTCCGGCAAATAAGGAATGTGGATAAACCCAGCTTTCACATCGCCGCGGCCCGCAACCGCGTGCATCAACCCATAGAACACGTGGTTGCACACGAAAGTTCCGGCAGTCTGCGACACCGACGCCGGCAAACCAGCCGCCCGCAAAGCCGCCACAATCGCCTTGATTGGCAACGTGGAAAAATACGCCGCCGGTCCTCCCTGCACAATCGGCTCGTCCACCAGCTGCCGCTCCGCGTTGTCCTTGATCGGCGCATCGTCGACGTTGATCGCCACCCGCTCCACCGAAAGATCGACGCGCCCGCCAGCCTGGCCGACGGCAATCACCAGCGCCGGCCGCAACTCATCGATCAGCGCCGCCATGGCCGTATTCGCATCGCCAAACACGCAAGGCAGCTGGCGCGCCACGACACGGAAATCGCCCTCACCCCAGCCATCCAGAGCCCGCACGGTTTCCCATGCCGGATTGATCGGCTCTTTATTAAAAGGCTCGAAGCCCGTCAGCAGAACAGTTTTCATCAGGTTTGTTCCGAGAAACCCCGTCCTTCAGGGCGGGGAGTGAAAGGAGCCGACCGCAACGCGGCTGTTCTCCTTGAGATTAGTGAAATACTGTATAAAATTACAGTATGATTCTCGTCTACCGTTTCCGTGTGAAATCGAAAAACGGGCTGCTTGATCTGCAAGCCCGTAAGGTGAATTTTGTCTGGAACTACTGCAATGATCGGCAGAAAGATGCCTTGCGATTTGAGCGCCCTTGGCTGACCGGCTTCGACTTGAACAAGCTGACTACCGGCAGCAGCAAAGAATTGGAGCTGCATTCTGGTGTGATCAATGCTGTATGCGAACAATTTGCCAAATCGCGTGCCCAACACCGCCGGCCGTATTTGCGTTACCGCGGCCGAAGGTCCTTGGGCTGGGTTCCGCTCAAAGGACGTGACCTGCACCGGGAAGGCAACGCGTTTCGCTTTGCAGGTAATACTTTCCGCGTGTTTTACTCTCGCCCCCTTCCTGAAGGGAAGATCAAGGACGGCAGTTGCTTTGCGCAAGACGAATTGCGCAGCAATTCGGGCCCCGTGAAAAGCTTTGCCAGCCGCGGCAACTGGTTCCTCAATATCGTGATCGAGGTGGCCGAGCCGCCGGTTCGTCCACTTGACCACGGTGTCGGTATCGATCTTGGCTTGAAGGATCTCGCTACACCGTCCGAGGGAGAAAAGATTCCGGCGCCGGGCTTTTATCGTGAGGCTGAAGCTGCGCTGGCGGTAGCGCAGCGAGCCCACAAGCGGCGCAGCATCAAAGCCATCCAGGCGCGCACGGCGCGGCGACGGCTGGACTTCTTGCATAACAGGTCGGTGGAGCTTGCCCGCGCTTTCGACCATATCGCTGTTGGCAATGTGAATGCCAGTGGACTCGCCCAAACCAGCCTGGCGAAGTCCGTGCTTGATGCAGGCTGGTCGTCCTTCCGCAAGATGCTGGCGTACAAGGCCATGAGGCATGGCGCGCGGTACGTGGAAGTGGACGAACGCTTTACCACCCAGACCTGCTCGAGTTGTGGTGCACTGCCCGATTCGAGGCCGAAAGGTATCGCAGGCCTTGGAATAAGAGAGTGGGAATGCAGCGAATGCGGTGTGGTACATGATCGTGATCGTAATGCTGCGTTAAACATTCTCCGTCGCGGACGTGCGACGCTGGAAGCAGGAATCCGCGTTCTTTAGGGCGGGGGACGTCAAAACAGGAAGTAAAGCAGAATGATATTAGCGCCCAGCAGCGGCAAGGCCGTCGGCACCTGCGCCTTGATCACGGCATTGCGGTCGGCCAGGTCCAGCAGCGCTGTCGGGATGATATTGAAGTTGGCCGCCATTGGCGTCATCAGCGTACCGCAATAGGCGCTGAACATGCCGATCGCCGCCACCACCGCAGGATTGCCGCCAAACTTCGCCACCAATACCGGCACGCCGACACCGCCCGCCATGACCGGGAAAGCGGCAAAACCATTGCCCATCACGATAGTGAACAACGCCATGCCGACACAGTACACCGCCACGGCCACCAGTTTCGAATCGAGGCCAATATAAGTCGTCGTCACCTGTGCCACTGCCTTGCCAACGCCTGCCTCGCTGAACAACAGGCCAAGCACTGCCAACATGTGCGGCAGCACGATCATCCAGCTCATGGCATCGATCAGGCGGCGAGATTCGCGGCCGGCCTGTAGCGGCGTGGAGCGCGTCAGCCAGCAGGCCACGCCGACCGCGATCACGGCCGCGCAGCCAAGGCTGACCAGCGTGAGGTGTTTCGGATCCAGTACAAACAACTCACCAATGTGCACGTCCTTGAGCAGGGTGGAACCGGCCATCGTCACGGCCGGTATCACCAGCGCAGGCACGAACAGCCTGTGCCCGAGCCGCGCGGCGCTAGCCTGGCGCGCGCCGTCCGGCAACACGTCCGGCTTGCCGCTCCTGACGCCGCCGAAGCCAGCCAGCAACGCCATCACGATCATCGCCAGGCCCACCATGGCCGGCGGCAAGCGCTCGCCAACCAGGTAGACCGTCGCATAAAAGGTCCAGAACAGGCCCGTGGTCCAGCGGCGCGGGTTCGTGCGGTCGCGGAAGGACATCAGGGCAACCAGCGCCAGCATGACGCCCAGCAGGAAATAGAAGTATTCGACGCGGATGATCATGCAGCGCCCCCGCCTGTTGGCGCCAGGTAGCGGTCCAGCCGGCGCAGCCGCCAGGCGTGGATGATGAAGGCGCTGATGGCAGTCGGGATGCCCCACAGTGCCATATGCAAAGGATCGACCTCGATACCTTCAGCGCGCAGCACGGTCTGCATCAGAACGATGGCGCCGAAAGCGACAAATATATCTTCGCCGAAGAACAGCCCTACGTTGTCGGTGGCGGCAGCCATGGCGCGAACCCGCTGGCGTTGATCGTCGCTGAGTTCGGGGTTGCGAAGCTGCGCTGCTCCTTCCGCCATCGGCGCAACGACCGGCCGCACCATGTTTGGATGGCCGCCCAGCGAGGTCAGACCCATCGCGGCGGAAAGCTCGCGAACCCCGAGATAAACAATCAGCAGCCGCCCAGCCGTCGCCGAGCGCATGCGCGCTACGGCCGACTGCGCATGCTCGCGCAAACCAAAACGCTCCAGCAAGCCGATTGCCGCCAATGGCAGCAGGTAGATCATCGGCAGGTTGCGCGTCCTGACGAAGGCCGTGCCAAGCGAGGCAAGCAGCGCTTCGACCGGCATGAACGCAGCAAAACCGGTAGTGAAACACGCCGCGACAACCACCAGAACCGGGTGCAGCCGCAACAGGAATCCAAGTACGATCACGGCCACGCCAAGCAGCGGCCACATATTGACAGCAGTTTGCATCAATCCTCCCCCCGAGGCAGGCCACATGATACAAAAAAAAACGCGCACCGAAGTGCGCGTCTTGCGAGGGCGATCTTCCGATCAGAAGTTCGCCTTGAACTGCACGCCGTAGGTGCGCGGTTCGTTGACGATGCCGGTCAGGTTGTTGAAGTCGATCGCGCCCAGGGACTGGATGCGGTTGGTGATGTTGCGGCCGTAGGCGGCCAGCTCATACTTGCCGTCGTTCCAGCGATAACCCACGCGCAGGCCGCCTTCCAGCAGTTCCTTGGCCTTGTACTCGGTCGCTTCGTACAGGAAGAAGTTGTACGAGGTACGGTATGCCCAGTCGGTATAAGCGTAGATCTCGCCATCGCCCAGCGGCTGGCTGTAGCGCAGGGTGAAGTTGTGCTGCCACTTCGGTGCACGCGGCAGCGGATTGCCGTTGATGAGGGCTGCGCTGCCGATCACGTTGCCGTTGGCATCCTTGAACTCGATACGTGGATCCAGCGGGGTGCAACCGCCGCCGCAGGACTGGACGAACAGGTCTGCGTCCTTGATCTTGGTGTCGTTGTAGCTGGTGCCGAAGGTCACGGCCCATGCATCGCTCAGGTTGGCTTGCAGGTCCAGTTCCACGCCGCGGCCAGTGACTTTGTCAGCGTTGATCAACTGGTTCATGTTCACGGTGCCGGAGCCTGCGGTGAGCTGCTTGTCCTTCACGCGATAGTTGAAGACGGTGGCCGACATGCGCGCGCGGCGGTCGAACAGGTCCTGCTTGACACCGAATTCCACGGACAGCGCTTTTTCAGCGTCAGCTTGCGATGGCTTGGACGTCAGGTCGAACAGGCGGCCCTGCATGGAAGGCGCGCGGTAGCCAGTGGCGACGCGGCCGAACAGGTTGGTGTCCTTGTTCAAGGTGTAGGTACCGCTCAGGTCCCAGCTCACATTGTTCGAGGTGTCGTTCAGGTAATTGGTCGCTACATTAGGAGGTGGCAGCAGCGGCTCGACGCGAGTGGCCACAAAATCCTTCTTGTCCTTGGTGTAGCGCACGCCAGCGCGCAGCTTGAACGCATCCGACACGGTGTAGTTAATGGTACCGAAGGCGGCGTACGACTTGGCATCCTGCTGCTGGGTCGCGTACGCGGCGTTTTGCGGGTTACCTGCGGTGAAGGAATCGAAGGAGATCGAATCGATCTGGATATGCTCGTCGAAGTAGAATACGCCGGCGATCCACTGCAGTGGGCCTTTGTAATTGGACTCGACGCGGAATTCCTGCGACAACTGCTTATGGTCAGGAATCAGGTCGGCGGTTTCGACCGGGAATGGAATGAAGCCTGGACCCATCGGAGGGTGGAAGGAAGCGCCGTAGCCGCCGTCCACGTCGCCGCGGCTGAAGAATTCCAGCTTTTCGTAGCCGGTGATCGAGTGGAAGGTCAGCCCCGGGGTATCCCAGCGCAGGCGCAGGTTGGCGCCTTTGTTCTTCAGGTGCTGCTCGTTGCCGCCATCGGTCGGGTAGGACTTGTAGTCGAAGTTGTCGACCAGCTCATTGGTGCCCTTCTTCAGGATATTGGCGCGGAACAGGGTGGCATTGCCGTCCATGTCGCGGCCGTGCACGTTCAACAGCGCGCTGAAGTCTTTATTAGGCTTCAGCAGGAACTGGATACGACCGGCATTGTCCTTGTAGCCTTCAAAATCGGTGGTCGGCGCGCCCGGACGGTCGTTATGAACGCGGTTGCCGCGGTGCTGCGATTGCAGCGAGATGCGGGTGGCCAGCACGTCGTTGATCGGGAAGTTGTATGCGCCTTCATAGTTGCGCACGCGATCCTTGCCGATGCCGACGTTGACATAGCCTTCCTGGCGGAACACCGGCTTGGCGGAATCGAACTTGATCACGCCGGCCGGGGAGTTACGGCCGAACAGGGTGCCTTGCGGGCCGCGCAGCACTTCCACCTGGTCCACGTCGAACACGGGGAAGCCCTTCAGCATCGGGTTTTCCTGCACGATGTCGTCCATCACCAGGCCAACCGGCTGGGAGGCGTTCAGGTCGAAGTCGGTATTGCCCAGGCCGCGGATATAGAAACGCGGGAAAGTACGGCCATAGTCGGACTCCACGGAAACGGATGGCGAACGGCCGTTCAGGAAACGGATGTCCTGGCCGCCGGAAGTCAGCACGTCCAGCTTCTCGCCCTTCAGGGTGGCGATCGCCATCGGCACATCCTTGATGTTTTCAGCGCGGCGCTGTGCCGTAACAATCACTGTCTCCAGCTGGCCCGGCTTCTTCACTTCTTCGGTGGTGGTCGTAGCTTCTTGCGCAATCGCGCCATGAAGGGGAAACGCGCTGGCCACGGCCAGGGCGATCAGGGAGTGCTTGAGGCGTTTATCCATACCCGTTGTTCCAATCTTTAAAAGAAAAGTAACGTAATGTTGCAATGGCGCGAATGCTAACACGAAAGCAATTGCCTTCTCTTACTTACGAGAAACCCTACATTTAGTTGACTTGCATATAAATAAGTAAGCAAAAACGTATTTGCCATACATATAGCGCCTACTGCATAGTAGTGACGCACGAATCCATGCCGTGAGAAGCGGATTCGACTGCAGGAAGATGTGTTTGCAGTTTGATTACGTGCCCAAGAATTAATCAAGGGTACATGTACAAAATTTGCATTTGTGCGTTGTTGGCAAGCTACAAGGTGCCGTGGCGTGGATTGGCGCGAAAAAGCGGAACTAGGCACTCCATAAAAATATACAATAACGATCTTCGACGGAGCCCTTACATGAAAATCAAACAACTTAGCATGATGATCGCCGCAGTTGCGGTAGCAGCCAGCGCAAACGCGGCTGATCCGAAGCTGGGCATCGTGTACGACGCTGGCGGCAAGTTCGACAAGTCGTTCAACCAGTCCGCTTTTGAAGGCGCTTCGCGCTTCCAGAAAGAAACCGGCATCAAATTCATTGAAGTGCAAGCCAGCAGCGATACCCAGGCTGAGCAGGTGCTGCGCGGCCTGGCCCGCAAGAACCTGGACCTGATCGCTTCGATCGGCTTCGCCCAGACCCAGGCGGTGCAAAAAGTCGCCAAGGAATTCCCGAAAGTCCGCTTCGTCCTGATCGACGGCGTTGCACAGGGCAATAACGTCAATTCCGTGACGTTCAAGGAAGAAGAAGGTTCTTACCTGGTCGGCGTGGCCGCTGCCATGGCCTCCAAGACCAAAAAGCTGGGCTTCATTGGCGGCATCGACATTCCGCTGATCCGCACCTTCGCCTGCGGTTATGCCCAGGGCGCCAAGGCTACGGACAAGAAAACCGAAGTGATCTCGAACATGGTCGGCACCACCTCCGCCGCCTGGAACGACCCTGCCAAGGGCGGCGAGCTGGCGCGTGCCCAGTTTGACCGCGGCGTGGACGTAGTGTTCGCCGTGGCCGGCGGTTCCGGCATGGGCACCCTGCAGACTGCCAAGGAAAAAGGCAAGCTGTCGATCGGTGTGGATTCCAACCAGAACCACCTGTACCCAGGCTCCGTGCTGACCTCCATGGTCAAGCGCGTGGACAATGCCGTGTACGATTCCTTCATGCAAATGAAGAACGGCACCTGGAAGGCCGGCGTGACCGCCAAAGGCCTGAAGGAAGGCGGTGTGGACTGGGCGCTGGACGAGAACAACCGCAAGGTGATCACGCCTGAGATCGAGAAAAAGGTCATGGGCGCGCGCAAGGACATCATCGATGGCAAGATCAAGGTCATCGACATCCGCGCCACCAACGCCGCCTGCCCGGCCTAACCAGCAGTTCCAATAAAAAGAACGCGCCGACGGGGAATCCCGTCCGGCGCGTTTTTCAGTAAATAAGACCCGAAAATCCTTATGACGCCAGCAGTTGAATTCCGCAATATATCCAAGCACTTTGGGGCGGTGAAGGCGAATACGGACGTCAGTTTCTCCATCGCCAAAGGGGCCATCCATGGCCTGGTGGGTGAGAACGGCGCCGGCAAGTCGACCTTGATGAGCATCCTTTACGGCTATTACCGCGCAGATGGCGGTGAGATCCTGCTGGACGGTAAGGTGCAGCACATCCACAATTCCCACGAAGCGATCCGCCTTGGCATCGGCATGGTGCACCAGCACTTCATGCTGGTCGAGAACATGACCGTGCTCGATAACGTGATGCTGGGCAGCGAAGGCGGCTTCCGCCTGCGCGAGCACCGCGCCGCCGTCGAGAAAAAGCTGCGCGAAATCTGCGACCGCTATCGCCTGGACGTCGACCCGCTGGCCACCATCCACGACCTGTCGGTGGGCGCCCAGCAGCGCGTCGAGATCCTGAAGCAGATCTACCGTTCGGCCAACATCCTGATCCTGGACGAGCCGACCGCCGTGCTGACCGCCCAGGAGACCGAATCGCTGTTCGAGATCTTGAAGCTGTTCAAGGAACAGGGCAAGACCATCATCCTGATCACCCACAAACTGCAGGAGATCAAGGACATCACCGACACGGTTACCGTGATGCGCGGCGGCCGTGTAGTGGGTGCGGTGCAGACTGCCGATACCACCAAGGAAGAACTGGCCCAGATGATGGTGGGCCGTCCGATCGAGAACAACCTGCCGCGCGGTGAATACAATCCAGGCAAGGCCGTGCTGGAAGTGAAGAACCTGCAGCTGTCCGACGACAACGGCGTCAAGCTGCTGCAGGATATCAACTTCACCCTGCGCGCCGGCGAGATCGTGGCGATTGCTGGCGTGTCCGGCAACGGCCAGTCCGAGCTGATGGAAATCCTCTCCGGCATGAAGCTGCCGACCTCCGGGGAAGTGGACTTCGAAGGCAAGGCCCTGCCCTTCCCGAAACGCGGGGATGCCGACGGCCTGCCGACCAAATTCCGTGAACTGGGCATCGGCCATGTGCCGGAAGACCGCCTGCGCGACGGCGTGATCAAGGCTTTCTCGGTCATGCAGAACACCTTCTTCGGCTACCAGGACAAGGTCAAGAACAAATGGGGCCTGATCGACTTCAAAGGCATCGCACAACGCTGCGCCGGCCTGATGAAAGAGTTCGACGTGCGCCCGGCCAATCCGGACCTGCGCATTGGCTTGCTCTCCGGCGGTAACCAGCAGAAGGTGGTGATCGCGCGCGAAGTGCTGGCCAAGCCGAAGCTGATGCTGGTCGGCCAGCCGACCCGCGGCGTGGACATCGGCACCATCGAATCCATCCACACCCAGCTGCTGGCCCTGCGCGACCAGGGCGTGGCGATCCTGCTGGTATCGGTGGAACTGGAAGAAGTACGCGCCCTGGCCGACCGCATCCTCGTGATGTGCGGCGGCAAAATCACCGGCGAACTGAAAATCGACGAATTCGACACCACCCGCATCGGCTTGCTGATGGGTGGCATGCATAAGCACTGATCATGACCACGAACGATATGCCACGCTGGGCAACCGGCCTTGTCCTGCCCATCCTGAACCTGCTGTCCGCCTTGCTGGTGGCCGCCCTGGCGATCCACCTGATGGGCGAAGATCCGCTGGAGTCGATGCAGATCCTGATCAACAGCGCCATCATTAACCCGGAAGGCCTGAGCTACACGCTGTTCTACGCCTCCACCCTGGTGTTCACCGGCCTGGCCGTGTCGATCGCCATGCAGGCCGGCCTGTTCAACATCGGCGCCGAAGGCCAGATGTATTTCGGCGGCCTTGGCGTGACGCTGGCCATGCTGGCCTTTGACGCATCCCTGCCATGGTACCTGCTGATCCCGGCAGGCATCATCGGCGCCGCCCTGTTCGGCGCCCTGTGGGCCTTCATTCCCGGCTACCTGCAAGCCAAGCGCGGCTCGCACATCGTCGTGACCACGATCATGTTCAACTTCATCTGCGCCTCGCTGATGAACTTCATCATCGTCAAGTACCTGATCCCGGCCGGCGAGCAGAATACCGCCTCGCGCGTGTTCTCTGCCGCTGCCGAAATGCCGCGCCTGAACGCCTGGTTCCCGATCCTGGGCGAGACCCCGCTCAACATCGGCTTCTTCTTCGCCATTATCGCGCTGGTCATCTACGGCGTTGTCATGTGGCGCTCGGCCTGGGGCTACAAGATCCGCGCGCTGGGCCTGAACCAGCATGCGGCCCACTACGCCGGCGTCAAAATCAGCGCCATGATCATCCTCGTCATGCTGATCTCGGGCGCGCTGGCCGGACTGGGCGCAGTCAACTCCATCATGGGTTCGACCCACTACCTGTCGCTTAACTTTGTTGGCGGCGCGGGCTTCGTCGGCATCGCTATTGCCCTGATGGGCCGCCAGCACCCGGTAGGCATCCTCCTGTCGTCCATCCTGTTTGGCGCCTTGACCCAGGGTGGTTTCGACCTGTCGCTGGAAAAACCGAACATTCCGACCGAAACCTTCATTTTCATCCAGGGCCTGATCATCCTGTTCTGCGGTGCGATGGAATACCTGTACGCCCCGGCCATCATCAAGCTGCTCAAAGCACGCAAAGGTTAAGACCATGACTTTCGAAGATCTCCACCTGGGCTCCATTCTCGTCTCCACCGTGCGCAATGCGCCGGTGCTGATTTTCGCCGCCATGGCCGGCCTGTTTGCGGAACGCTCCGGCGTGATCGACATCGGCCTGGAAGGCAAAATCCTGGCCTCAGCCTTCGTATCGGCTGCCGTCGCTTTCACGACACGCAGCCCATGGCTTGGCATCCTCGCCGGCATGGGCGTCTCCGTCATCCTGGCCATGCTGCAAGGCTTTGTCGCCGTCACCCAGAAGGGCAACCAGCTCGTGGGCGGCATCGCGATCAATATCGCCATGAGCGGCCTGACCTTCGTGGTCGCGCAATATTTCTTCCAGCAAGGCGGCCGCACCCCTGACCTGGGCGACGCGCGCCTGTTCGACGTGGTGCTGCCTGGCAGCGCCGCCGTGGCTGACGTGCCTTTCCTCGGCTGGTTCTACACCAAGCTGATTGGCGGCCATTCCGTGCTGGTCTACCTGGCCTTCATCCTGGTGCCGCTGGTGCACTGGTTCCTGTATCACTCGCGCTTCGGCCTGCGCCTGCGCGCCTGCGGCGAGAACCCGCACGCAGCCGACGCAGCCGGCGTGTCCGTTGAACGCACCCGCTACGCCGCCATGCTGATCGCCGGCATCCTGTGCTCCTTCTCGGGCGCCTACCTGGCCATCGTGCAATCGGGCTTCTTCCTGCGCGATATGTCGGCCGGTGCCGGATACCTGGCGCTGACCGCCATGGTGTTCGGCAACTGGCGTCCGGTGTACACCTTCCTCGGCTGCCTGATGTTCGGCTTCTTCGGCGCCGTGCAGATCCAGCTTGAAGGCGTAGACCTGCCGGTGATCGGCCGCATTCCGGGCGCACTGATCCAGATGGTGCCTTACGTTGTCACCGTGATTGTGCTGGCCGGCCTGATGGCCAAGTCGGTGGCGCCGAAAGCCATCGGCGTACCGTTCGTCAAGTCGCGCTAAGCGCACCCTCCTCCACCCTGCGCCGGCCCAGGCCGGCCAGGGTCGCCAACCCCGCCAGCAGCATCAGTCCCGCCGCAGGTTCCGGAATCGGGGCTGGCGTGATGCCGAAAACAGTCTGGCTGCTCCAGTACCAGGTGCGGCTCCATTCTTCCCATCCGTAGCTCCATTGCGAGTATTGGTCGCCCGTGCGAAAGCCCGCGCCCCAGCCGGAGAACGCTTCGTCATTGCCCCACCAATTGGCATCGATCGTCAATTGCCCCGTCAACTTATAACTGAATGCGCCAATCTCGCAGCGGAAATACGGGTCGCTCAGGCTCAGGCATCCATCCAGGTAATCGCGCCCCGCGATAGACAACGAGGTCAGCTCCGCCAGGGAAATGACGCCATCGAGATCCATGTCCGTGCCGCGAAAGCCTCCGTCGACGCGCGCGTCTTGCTGGAACACGCCATTCTCGTTAAAACCCGTGTAACTGAATCGCCATTCGTCAGCCCAAGCGCTGCCAGCGGCGCAAGCAAGAGCCAGCGCCAAACCAAGTTTGCGTGCCATGGTGCCCTCCCTCGTGAAAACCGAGCTTTGATGCTAACAGCAGGCTGGCATGGAGCGAGCCCAGCCGGTATGCCGTGCGCAACACGGATCACTGTTGTGCCGGGCGTGCCGGAGGTCTATATTGCATAGACCAAGGAGTCTCTGATGAACCGGCGCAACTGGCTCTTGCTCAAATTATTGCCTGCGGCAATTTGCTCACTGGGATTGCCGGCACGGGCGCACGACAGCCCGCCTATGCAGGTGGTATATCCCCGCTATTTCTCCATACTCGACACCAGCAAGGGTTTCGACTGGGTCGTCTTGCGCGCAGCCCTGGAAAAGACGTCCGGAAAATACGGTCCCTTTACCCTGGCGCCATCGAATGAGCCGGTATCCGTGCCGCGCATGCTCCAGGAGCTGGGCCGCAGCAATGGTTCCATCAACATCATTGCCCGCGCCACCCAGCGCGACCTGGAAACGCAGTTCCAGCCGGTGCGCATCCCGATCGACCGGGGCCTGATGGGCATGCGCTTGCTGTTGGTGCGCAAAGCCGACTTGCCGCGCTTCGCGACAATTCGCACGCTGGAAGACTTGCGGCACCTGAGCGCCGGCCAAGGCCAGGGCTGGATCGATTCTGCCGTGCTGTCGGCGGCCGGCATCGTCGTGGTGGAATCCCCCCGCCCCGGCAGCCTGTTTGGCATGCTGGAGGCAGGACGTTTCGATTTTTTCCCTCGCGCACTGGACGAGGCGCCGAACGAATATGACGCGATCCGCAAGCAGCACACGGACATCGTGATCGAACCCACCCTGATGCTGCGTTACCCCCTGCCCCGCTACTTCTTCGTCCGGCGCGATGCGGCCGGCGACAGGCTCGCCGAGCGGATCAGGACCGGCATGGAGATGATGGTTAAAGACGGCTCGCTCATAGCGCTGTTCAACAAACACAAAGGCCCGCTGGTCGAGCGGGCCCGGATCGCATCGCGGCGCATCATTGAGCTGCCAAACCCGGCACTGCCGCCGGACACTCCGCTCCAGCGCAGCGAATTGTGGTTCAAGCCCTAGACTGGGGGCGGCGCGGCAGGAAGGGCAGCACCGCAAGCGCCAGCAAGGCAAACACCGCGCCTGCGCCGAAAGTGACGGCAGGGCCAAAGCAATCCCACAGCCAGCCTGCGAACGCACTCGACGCCAGCAATGCCGCACCGCTGGCCAGGTTGAACAGGCCGAAAGCCGTACCGCGCAAATGCGCCGGCGCAGCATTGGCCACCATCGCCGACAGCAATCCTTGCGTCATGCCCATGTGCAGCCCCCACAGCAATACGCCTGCGATCACACCCTGCCAGCCTTTGGCCGACGCCAGCACGGCATCGGCGGCAACCAATACCAGCAGCCCGATCGCAAGCAGGCGCGAGCCGCTCAGTCGATCCGCCAATTGACCGAACGGATAGGCGCTCAGCGCGTAGACGAAACTCATCGCCCCCATCACCAGCGGGACCTGTTGCAGGGCCATGCCGCGCTCCTGTGCGCGCAAGACCAGGAACGCTTCGCTGAAGCGGGCCAGCATGAACAATACGCCCAGGGCTGCCAGCCACCAGAATTGCCGGTCCAACTGGCGCAACTGGTCGCGGCGCAGAGGATTGACGCGCTCCCGGCCATGCTTTGCACCCGGTTCACGTACCCCCACGAACAGCAGCAACACGGAAAGCGAAGCTGGAATCGCCGCGATCCAGAACACTTTTCTGAAGTCATTCGCCCACAACAGCATCAAGCCCGATGCCAGCAAGGGGCCGGCACAGGCGCCCACGGTGTCCAGGGCTTGGCGCAAACCAAATGCCGCTCCGCGCATGGACTGAGGCGCCAGGTCGGCAAGCATGGCGTCGCGCGGCGCGCCGCGAATGCCCTTTCCCATCCGGTCCAGCAGGCGGGCCGTGGCAACCACCGGCATCGAACCTGCGATGGCAAACAAGGGCTTCGACAGGGCGGCCAGGCCGTAGCCGCAAGCGACCAGCAGTTTGCGCTTGCCAAGGTAGTCGCTCAATGCGCCAGAAAATACTTTCACGCACAGCGCTGTGGCTTCCGCCAGGCCTTCCAGGATGCCCACTGCCAGGCCGCTAGCGCCGAGCGTTCCGACCATGAACAGGGGAAGCAGGCTGTGGATCATTTCCGATGAAATGTCCATCAGCATGCTTACCAGCCCCAGCACCCAGATACTGGCAGGAAGCCGGGTATTCGGTGGGAGCTGGGAGGCCATCGTCTACGGCTTTATGGCCAGATCTTTTGCAGCAGGCCGGCCAGGTTGTAGCCGCCCTTAATCAACTGCTCGCGCGCGAGGGCGGACGATGGCACTGGATAGCTGTCCGGCACGGTCATCGCCCACACGGTGTAGCTTTCGCCGTTGCGGCTGGTCTGCTTGCTGGCCACGCCCACTTTGACGTCGGCGTAAGCCTGCTTGGCGGCCACCAGCGAATCGTTGGCCCATTGCGCGGGCCAGGTGATCGCCTCGCCCTTCGGCAGCGTGACGACCGGTTTGCCGTCGATCGCCCATTGGCTGAACTTGTCCACCGTGCGCATGCTGCTGCGGCGCATGGCGTAGTCGACTACCGTGGTGTCCCAATAGGAGTGGAACGGCTTGGTCGGGTACTTGGATGGAGCCTCGTCGCCAGCGGGGATGCCGCTCTTGGCGCTGGCCGCGGCCAGTGCCGCTTCATCCATCTGCAGGTTGTTGCCGCCGCGCGAATCGAAGATGTTCAGGGAGTCGATTTCCTTGTCGGACTTCGGCACCACGAACTTGCCTTCCTTGTCGACGAAGGCCGCGCCAACATGCAGCGGCTGGTGGATATCGCCGGCCAGGTGGGTCAGGATCAGCAGCGCCTGGCGCGGCGTGAACTTGCCGTCGCCCTTGCCCTGCAAGGTCGCGATGCATTGCTGCAGCACCTGCACCACGTCATGTTCAGATGTGCCCGCGCCGTGCAGGTGGTATTCGGTCAGCTGGAACGGCACGTCGGTGTAATGGTATTCGCTGTGCTTCGGATGCGCCGCCACGTAATCGTTCATTTCCTGCGTCTGCGGGCCGCAGAAAGTGCCCTTCACGCAGTCAGCCCAGTTGGCGATCTTTTCCAGGTCTTCTCCCGGTTGCAGCAGGGCCTTGAGCTGCTTCTCCGCGTTGGAGCCCTTGATCAGATTATCCGCGATCGCGCCAACGATGCGGTGGCCTGCGTTACCCCAGGCCATGGCGTTGGGGGACAGGAAGGCGCCGGACAGCGCGGCGATCAATGCGAGTTTCTTCATTCTTCTTTGCCTTTGTTCGGTTTCGGGTAGTTCTTGTTGACCTCCAGCGGCTCGGCATACTGCGAGCTCCAGGCCTGCTCCTGAAGCGCATACAGGCGCTTGGCCATGGCTTCGTTGCGCATCACCACTTCCATATTGCGCGACAGGTCGAAGTAGCCGCCGGCCCAGTTGCTGGTGCCGACCCATGCCAGCTTGCCGTCGATGACCAGGGTCTTGCTATGCCATACGCGGGCAAATGGAATGAAGCCAGTGGAGGCTTTCGGAATTGTCACGATGCGCACTTCCACGTTCGACAGCATGGCCAGCGATTTCAGGTGCTGGATGGCAGGCGCCTCGAGGTTCCAGTTGGACACCAGCAGCTTGACCTTGACCCCGCGCGTAGCGGCGGCGCGCAGCGCATTGTCGACGACCGCGTAGAATGGGCGCGTGCCATTCGGGCCGTAGCTCAACGGCGCGTAGTCCAGCATCGAAACGCGGATTTCCTGTTTCGCGTCGGCCAGCAGCGCCGGCAACACGACTTCCGAATCGGGCACGCCAGCCGGGTTGAAGCCGCCCGGGCTCGCGATCAGGAAATTCGCCTCAGCCGGCAGCGCCGACGCCAGGGTGGCGGCCGCAGGTGCGCCGGCCAGGATGGGGGCCTTGGCTTGCAGCGGCGCGACCGTCTTGCCGGCGGCCAGGGCCGCTTGCGCGGCCCAGTCCTGCTCGAAGATCGCCTGCACCTGGCCGACGATCCGGGCATCGCTGATGCGCAAGCCGGTTTCGTGGATGTGCGTGAACGCCCGCCAGTCGAAATTCTGGCTGCCGATAAAGGCCTGCTTGTGGTCCACGGTCAGGTATTTGGCGTGGATGATGCCGTTGCCTGTGAGCTGGCTGACGTCCAGTACGCGCATCTCGAGGTTCGGGATGGCGCGCACGCGTTCCACGGTGGCCTTGTCCGACAGGCCCGTCACGCCCTTCTTGTCGATCAGGAAGCGGATTTTCACGCCGCGCTTGCCGGCCGCTTCCAGACGCTCGATCACCTTCTCGAACGGCGAGCCCGGCTCGCTTGCGATGTAGAACTGGCCGATGCAGATTTCCGATTTCGCGTTGTCGAACAACTCGGTCCAGACCTCGGCGGGACCGCGCAGGTCGTCGCTCTTCAGCGTGGTTTCAACCGGCGCGGTCTGCACCAGTTCAAAGCCGGGGATCTGGAAAGCCGCGTGGGCGCTAGTGAAACATGTAGCCAGTGCGGCTGCGAGGAGATAGCGGCGCATAGCCTTCCTTTCCTTACTTGATGCGAATGATGCGCGGAACGGCTCCGTAAGTGCCGGCCGGCTTGTTGTCCTGCTCCAGGCGCACCAGGTAGCC
The DNA here is from genome assembly GCF_049913255.1 of Pseudoduganella sp. R-43. Taxonomy (NCBI): domain Bacteria; kingdom Pseudomonadati; phylum Pseudomonadota; class Betaproteobacteria; order Burkholderiales; family Oxalobacteraceae; genus Pseudoduganella; species Pseudoduganella sp. R-43. The sequence goes on along the minus strand of NZ_CP183988.1, from coordinate 1,650,056 downwards.
GCGCAGCGAATCGACATCGCGCACGCCGGTCGCCGCCTGGTTGCTGCCCTGGCGGAAAGTCACGAAGCCGTCGTTGCCTTCGGCCAGGAAGTTATAGACCGCCACGCGGTAGCTGGCGCCTTCATCGATCGGCGCGCCATTCAGCTTGACGCTGTCGCGCACGATGCGCTGGCCCTTCGGCTTGCGGGTATCCCAGGAATAGGTGAAGCCTTCCGACACCTGCAGCAAGCCGCGCTTGTCGGCCTCGCTGCCGTTCCATTGCCCTTCCAGCAGCGCCAGGATTTGCGCGCCAGTCAGGTTCATCACCACGATTTCATTCCCGAACGGCAGCACAACCTGGGTTTGCGCCACGCTCACCACTTTGTCGGCACCGGCTTCGAGCGTGGTGCGGATGCCGCCGGTATTGGTGAATGCAATCTGCGCGCCCCATTTGCGGGCCGATGCGAGGATGGCGTCCGCCACCACCTGGCCCAGCGGCGATTCGTCTGCATTCGGCATCAACTGCTTGCTGATCGAAGGCACGGCGATCTTCGCCACGGGCTTGTTCAGCTCATCGCTGCTGCGTGCGCGCACCGACGCGAGCAGCGCACCCACTTCCGGCATGCCTGCATATTTACCCGGCTCCACCACGATATTGCGTGCACTGGCGTCGACCACGGCGCCGGTCTGGCGGTCCACCACCAGCGAGATGCGCGACAGCATATGGCCGAACTTTTCAGCCTGCGTCACCAGCTTGCCGTCCACCCGGCACAGGTAGCCCGTGTGCGAATGACCGCTCACCACCAGCCGTATGGCGGGGTCGAGGCGCTTGACCACGTCGGCGATGTCGCCATCGAGGTCGCTGCAGTACTGCTGGTCGTAGCGAGCCTTGGAATGGCCGCCCTGGTGGATCAGCACCACGAAGACCGTCGCGCCTTGCGCGCGCAGTTCCGGCAGCAGGCGATTGACCGCCTGCGCCTCGTCGATGAATTGCAGGCCGCTGATGCCGCCCGCGGCCACGAGTTCCGGTGTGTCTTTCAGCACGGTGCCGATGAAGGCAAGCTTCACGCCTTTCACCTCATCGATGCGGTAGGCAGGCAGCAAGGTCTGGTTGGTGCGGAGGTCGATCACGTTGGCGGCCAGGTAGCTGAACCTGGCGCCATCCCAGGATGGATTGAATTTGCAGGCTTTCTCGGGACGAGGCGAATTTGCGCAGCCGCCCCTGGCCTGGCGCAGCAGCTCCACGCGGCCGGCGTCGAATTCATGGTTGCCGACCGAAGTGGCGCGCATGCCGAGCAGGTTCAGGGCCTGGATGGTCGGCTCGTCGGCGAACATCGCCGACATGGCCGGGCTGGCGCCAATCATGTCGCCGGCACCGACCACCACCAGGTCCGGATCTTCCTTGCGCCAAGCCTGTACCGTGGCGGCCACCGCATCGATGCCGCCGGCCTTGGCGGCGTCATCGAAACGCGAAGCTTCCAGGTGGCCGTGCAGGTCATTCAGGCCTACCAGGGTCAACTCGACCTGGTTATCGGGACGCTGCGTTGCGCAGCCAGCCAGCAAGGCCGCCAAGGCCAGTGGACGCAGGAAAGGCTTCATGGGAATCGTTCTGGATAAAAGGAGATTGTACAGGTCCCGCTGCTCATGGCGCATATCGGGAAACGATATGTTACGCACAAAAAAAACGGGCCTTGCGGCCCGTTTCTGCTTCATACACTCAAGCTTAGAACTCGTAGCGCAGGGTTGCCTGGATGGCCCACTGCGACTCGCCCTTGACCTGGCGAACTTCGTAGTCTTCCACGGAATCGCGCACGCGGTACACGTACTTGCCGGTAGCTGGATCAACACCTGCGAAGTCCACGAAGGAACGAGCGTGGCCGCCGGCGGAGTTGAAGCCGACTTCGTTGATATGGCCCCACTTCTTGTTCAGCAGGTTGCCGACGTTGAAGATGTCGAAGGTGAAGGAAGCCTTGTTACCTGCGAACAGGCCAGGGATTTCCTGCTTCACGCGCACGTCGAAGGAATGGGTCCATGGAGCGAACGAATCGTTACGCTTCACGACGCCGCCCTTGGCATTACGCAGGGAGCGGTACTGGTCAACGGTCGCCCAGAAGCGGTCTTCATTGGCGTGGTTGGTTGCAGTGTCGCCCACGAAGATGACTTCACCCGAACGCGGCGCCGAAGGAATGTACATTAGGTCATTCGAGTTGGTGCCGTCGCCGTTCATGTCGTTGTTGAAGGTCCAGCTGTATGGCTTGCCGGTTTTGCCTTCATAGAACAGGCCGAAGGTGGTATTGTAGTTGCCGAAGAAGGCCTTGCGGAAGTTGATCATCGCATTGAAGCGATCCTTCACCAGGTACGAGGAGTTGGAGGCAACTTCTTCGTTCGGGTTGAAAGCCGGACGGGAACCGTAGTTCGAGCCGGAGGTCGACGAGGTCAGAGGCGAAACTTCCTTGGCGTCAGTGTAGGTGTAAGCCATCGACCAGCCGAAGCCACCCAGCAGCGGACGGCTCAGGGACACGGTCGCCAGGGTGCTGTCGCCTTCCTTGGTGTTGGTGGCGACCAGTACGTTGCCGTATTTGTCATTGCTGTTTGCCTTGCTGCGTGCGCCAGAGCACTGCGGGCTGCCTGGAGCGGTGCCGTTGGTGGTGGTCAGGCCAGTTGCAGACCAGCAACCTGGCTGCAGCGCCTTGTCGGTGTAGTACAGCGGACGGCCGTCGGTACCGATCTTCTGTGGAGCACCCAGGTTCAGGTTCTGGTAGTAGATCGAGTCTTTGGTTTTCAGCTTCAGCAGTTCTGCGCCGAATACGACGTTGTACCAAGGCAGTTCGGTGTCGAAGGCAATGTTAGCTTTCCATACGGAAGGCTGACGCAGGCCTTTGGCAAGCACATCGACGTTGGCAACTGGCGGCGAACCACCGTTCAATGTCGGCTGCTTGTTCACGTCCGGGGTGAAGATGCCGGTCGGGCAGGTCACCGAGGAGCTGCCGCACTGGATGGTCATGGTGGCCACGCCGTTGTTCTGGTATGGGTTGCCCAGCCATACGGACATGGCCGCGCCCTGGAACAGGCCGGCGCCACCGCGGATCTGGGTTGGGCGCTCGGTGTTCAGCTTGTAGTTGAAGCCAACGCGCGGCTGGAACAGCTTCTGGCCATCGATGGTGTTGGTGTTGTCCAGGCCGAAACCACCGGTCTGGCGGCCCTGGGTTGCAGCTGTGCCCGGCACTGGGGCAGCAGCCACGGCGGCGTTCAGGGTCGGCGACTCAGGCAGGTCGGCGTAGTCGACACGCACGCCGGCCATCAGGCTCAGGCGATCGTTCACAGTCCAGGTGTCCTGCAGGAACAGGCCATAGGACTTCAAGGTGAAGTGGGCGATGGCGTCGTTGAAGCTGCGGCCAGCCTGTGGCACCTGCACCGAGAAGCTCGATGGGCGACCGTTGGCGTAGTTCTCCAGCACGGCAGCGGTGATTTGCGCGTTGGTGGCAGCCCCACAAGAAGTGAGAGGCTTGTTGCCATTGAATGCGTAGCTCACGTTGTTCAGGCAAGCGAAGGTGTAGGAACCGTACACGCCCTGCAGGAAGGCGTTGGTGACTTCGTTCTTGTTCAGGTCGCCGCCGAACTTGAGCTGGTGGTCGCCCATCGCCAAGTTGCCGCCCAGGTAAGCGTCCAGGGTCTTGGTGCCCAGCACGTTACGCTGGCGCGAGAACTCGGTACCGAAGTTCAGGAAGCGGTTGCCGGTCGACACCGCCGATGGGGTGCCGGCCGGGTTAGGACCGGAGAATTGCAGGGCGATCGACGGCAGGGTGGAGTTCACCGCTGGCACGGAATCGTAGTCGCGGGTGGACAGCTTGAATTCGGTCGAGAAGTTCGGGGTCCAGTCGGAGTACAGCTGGGCTACCTTGGTCTCGATCGTCTTCTGTTGCGCGTACCAGTAGGAGTTCAGCGACAGGCCGGTATTGCTCAGGCCCGGGAACTGCGGTTCGGACTGCGCGGTCTTGGACCAGCGCACCATCAGGCGGTGGTCGTCGTTGATGTTCCAGTCCAGCTTGACCAGCTTGTCGGTGACGTCCATTGCCAGGCCTTCAGGGATCTGCGAAGTGCCGGCGTCAAAGCCATACTTGGTCCTGGAAATGTCTTGTGCCTGGGCGATCGCGTCCGGGGTGATGCCGACGTTGGTCATGTTCGAACCGATTGGGCCGAACTGCGGCGCAGCGCGCGACGATTCCAGTTTCTCGTAGCCGGCGAACAGGAACAGCTTGTCCTTGATCAGCGGCAGGCCCAGGGTTGCACCCTTGGTGGTTTCCTTGAACGGCGCCGGCGCGGTGTAGGTATCGGTCGACAGGTTGTAGCGGTCGCCTGCCAGGGTGTCGTTACGGAACACGTAGTAGACCGAACCCTTCACCTTGTTGGTGCCGGACTTGGTCACGGCGTTGATGTTGCCGCCGGTGTAGCCCTTCTGGGTGACGTCGTAGTTGGCAACGTTCACCTGCACCGACTGGATCGCTTCGATCGAGATCGGCTGCTTGGCGGTTGGGGAACCGTTGGCTTCCAGGCCGAAGGTGTCGTTCACAGCCACGCCGTCGATGGTCATCGAGTTAAAGCGCGAGTTCTGGCCGGCGATCGACATTTCGCCACGTTCCTTGTCGGTCTGGGAAACGCGTGGGTCGGCACGGGCGTAGTCTTGCAGGTTGCGGTTGATCGAACCCTGGATGGCTAGTTCGGAAGCGCTGATCGAGGTCTGGGTGCCCATATTGGTGCGCGAGAACTTCTCGGCACGTGCGGCGTTGGCGCCGGCGATGGTCACGGTCTGCATGGCCTGGCCGATGGTGGCGTCCACGGCAGCGGTTTCAGCAACTTCAACGTAGACGTTTTCACGCTTTTCGGAAACGCCGTTCTTGGTAATGGTGATCGTGTACGGACCGCCGGCGCGCAGGCCACGTGCGATGTAGCGGCCTTCGCTGTCGGTGACGACATTGCTTGCCGAGCCAGACTCTACGTGCAGCACGGTAACGGTTGCGCCAGCTGCTGGCTTGCCGTCAGCAGCAGAAATACGACCGCCGATGGCGGAAGTCGTGTTCTGCGCGAATGCCGGAGCGGCAAACACGAGAGACAGGCTAAACGCGATTTGCGTCAGCCGGAGCCGTTTATGATTCATCATTGATATACCCCAAAAGAGAACAAAATATTGGTAAATGTCGGCAACATGCTGCTTGCCGCATTTGCGCTTTTTACTAATGTTGCAAAAATAGTAGCCGCCCAGCGATTTTAGGCACCGTTGATGACAAGGGTGCGACAGCTATGTGACATTTGTGTGACGACCGGGACTTCCCAAGTGCAGTAGACGTATCTTTCCGTCAACTATGCCTGAAAGCCGCGCTTGAACACAAATTCATTTTCCCTTGCGTATTTATACGTAGGGAAAATAAATTGCCGTTCGTTATACGCTTTCCTGCAATTACTGGGGCTGTTAAGGCGGAATTATAAAGAAATGCACGCCTCTGGAGAATTTTATAAGGTTGCAGGCGGCGTAAGGGAGGCGCGCACTTGTGGCGAAAGGGCCACAAGTACGGCTAAAGAGGAGCTTACTTCAGCGAAGTTGCCACGTCGGCTTCGAACTTGGCGAAACGGCCGTCGAGTTGTTTCAACAACCGCTGTTTATCGGCGTCGGACAGGAAACCATAGCGAATGCTGTCATATGACAGCTTTTTGACCTCGGCGTAGCTGGTCTTGTAGCGGCTGGCGAACAACAGGTACTCGTTCGACAGGGTATTGCGGCTGACGCCAGTATCATCGCTCGACAGCACGAACGGCACGCCGTACTTGCGATAAATGTTAACCGGATGCGCCTCCCCTTTCACACCGAGGATGAATTCGTTTGAAGTCAGGTTCACTTCCACCGGAATATTCTTCTCGCGCATCTTCTTCAGCAGGGCCAGCGGCTGGCGCTCGTGGGCAATGTCCATGCCGTGGCCGATGCGGCGGGCGCCGGCGATCTCGATCGCTTCGGCGATGTGGAACTTCAGGCCTTCCGGCGGCACCTGGCCCAGGGCCAGCTCGCCCGCGTGCAGCGACAGCTTCACGTTCGGGTATTTGGCGCTCAGGAATTTATACATGCGCATGTGCAGGTGGTAGTCGCGCATCGAGACCGGATAATGCTCCGCGCCCACAATGTTCACCGACACCACTTTAGGATTCTGGCTAGCGATCTTGAAGCCGGCAGCCATCTGCGAGAACACGATCGACGGCGACAGGAAGCGCAACACGAAAGGCTGGTAGCGCATGGTGAAGTTTTCATCGTCGATGCCGGCGCTGCTGCTATCGACGTAGGCGCTGTAGTCGGCGATGCCCTTGTTGAAGGCCGGGCTGGCTTCCAGCTTGGCCAGGTAGGCAGCGAAGGCCGCTTCATCGTTCAGCTTGCCGTCGAATTCGGCGTCGAAAGTGATGGGGGCGATCTCGAACACGGTTTCGATATAGCCCACGTTTTCCGCGATCGCGCGCTCTTTCAGGCGTTTCTGGCCGTCATTGCCATTGGTTGAGGCCACGTCGTTAAAGCGCGGGAATGTGGTAAAGAAAGCCAGGTCGGGCGCCAGCTGGTCTTCGCTGTGGTTGTAGAAGTCCATGGTGGACCACTTGTGCAGGAGGGCGCGGTAAGCTACCGGGTCCTGCTCGAGTTGGGCCACGGTCGCGCAGTTCTTGCGGTCGGCAGCCTTGTCGGCCTGCACGCTCCAGCTGGTCTTGTCGACGCAGTAGCCAAGCTTGTCGACCCATTCCAGGTACTGCTCGGCGTAGATGGAGCCGGAATAATGGTGATGCAGGTCGCCGCCCTTCGGCATATTGTTGAAGAACATGGCCAGTTCCGCCGTCTTCGGCGCCGGGCCGGAGACCAGCGAGGCGAAATGGCGCGCGGTGATGTCGGCGTTCGATGCCGCGCCGGCCGTCGGCGCGGCAAAGGCGGCGGATACCGCGGCGGCAAGCAGGAGGCTGCTGAATGGCTTATGCATATTCTTTCCTAGGCGTGGTGGAGGCGGTCAGCCCTGCCCGCGCGCATGCACCAGGCGGCCGCCCGAATAGGTCGCCGCTACGGCGCGGTCATCCCCCAGCAGCGCCAGGGCGAACAGCTGTTCTTCCAGGCTGTCGGTGTTGGCGCTGCGGCGTGCCAGCAGCGGCGTGGCCTGCGGGTCGATCACGATAAAGTCCGCTTCGCGGCCGGCGGCAAAACTGCCGATCGTGTCTTCCAGGTGCAGGCTGCGCGCGGCACCCAGCGTCGCCAGGTAGAACATGCGCATGGCAGGCAGGTAGCTGCCCTTCAAGCGCGCTACTTTATAGGCTTCATTCATCGTTTGCAACATGCTGAACGAAGTGCCCGCGCCGACGTCGGTGGCCAGCGACAGCAGCATGCCCGCCTTGTCGGCCTGCTCGAAGTCGAACAGGCCGGAGCCAAGGAACAGGTTGGAGGTCGGGCACACGGCGGCCGCGGCCTTCGCTTCGGCCATGCGCGCGCGATCGGTTTCGTCCAGCCAGATGCAGTGACCGTAGACGGCGCGCGGGCGCATCATGCCGTAGCGGTCGTATACGTCGAGATAGCTGCGCGCCTGCGGGAACAGTGTCTTGACCCAGGCGCATTCTTCCTTGTTCTCCGAGACGTGGGTTTGCAGGAAGGTGTCGGGGTACTTCTGCGCCAGCTCGCCTGCCAGTTGCAGCTGGGTTTCCGTCGACGTCGGGGCGAAGCGCGGCGTGATGGCGTAAAGCGAGCGCCCCTTCTTATGCCAGCGCTGGATCAGGGCTTCACTTTCCTCGGCGCCGCGTTCGGCGGTGTCGCACAGGAAGTCCGGGCAATGGCGGTCCATCATGACTTTGCCGGCGATCATGCGCAGCCCGCGCTTTTCGCTGGCGGTGAAGAAGGCGTCCACCGATTGCGGGTGCACGGTGCCGTAGACCATGGCAGTCGTGGTGCCATTGCGCAGCAACTCATCGAGGAAGAACTCGGCCACCTGGGCGCCATGCGCCGGGTCTTCGAACTGGCGCTCGGTGGGGAAGGTGTATTGCTCGAGCCACGGCAGCAGGCCGGGCGCCGGCGAGGCGATCATGTCGGTCTGCGGGTAGTGCACGTGGCTGTCGATGAAACCGGGCATGATGATCTTGCCGCGGCAGTCCTTCACTTCGGTGCCGGGCGGCAGGGTTGGCGCCAGCGTGGCGTAGTCGCCCGCAGCCTGTACCTTGCCATCGGCCACGATCAGCAGGCCGTCCTCATGCCAGGCGTGGGCGTGTTCGATGAAGGCCGGATCGGCGTGAAAATGCAGCAAGCCTGCTCGGTAGGCTTGCACGCTGGTGTTTTTGCTCATTGCTAGTCTTTCGCCTGGGATTCCCAGACCATCAGTAATTGGGCGGCGACCGAGGCGGCAATCACCGCCGGCGCCTTGTCGATGATACCCGGTAGGCCGATCGGGCATACCATGTCTTGCGTGCTCAGTCCCTTCGCCTCAAGACGCGAGGTGAATTGGGCGCGCTTGGTTTTGGAGCCGATCAGGCCGAACCAGCCGACCTTGGGGCGGCGCAGGATCGCCTCGCTCAGTTGCAAGTCCAGTGCGTGGCTGTGGGTCAGCACCAGGTAGCTGGCATGGTCGGGCGCCTCGTCCACGCAGGCTTCCGGCGCGTCGGTGGCTTCGATCGTGACGTTGCCTGGCACTTCGGCCGGGAACATGGCGTCGCGCTCGTCGACCCATGTCACGCTGCACGGCAGCTCGGCCAGTGCGCGCACGATCGCGGCGCCGACGTGGCCGGCGCCGAACAGGACCAGGTGCGCGCGCGGCGGCTTGACAGGATCGACCAGCCAGCGGCGGCCACCGGCGTCGGTATGGATATGCGTTTCCTTGTGCTGCTCGTCCACCAGCCGGCATTCCGCTTCGCCGTCGATGGCGCTGATGCGGCAGCTGTCCTGGCGGCGGCGTTGGCGCAGCTGCGCCATGGCCTCTTCCAGGCCGCCGCTGACCGTCTCGAAGAGCAGCCAGACCACGCCGCCGCAGCATTGGCCCAGGCTTGGTCCCAGCGGGAAGCGCTCTAGGTGCGGCGCCACCGCGCGTCCGGCGCGGCGGGCGGCGATCATTTCGCGCGCGATGGCGAAGGCCTTGTGTTCCAGGTGGCCGCCGCCGATAGTGTCGAACTGTCCGCTGGCGGTGACCAGCATGTGCGTTCCCGCCTCGCGCGGCACCGAACCTTCGGCGCGCGCGACCGTGACGAGTACCGCCGGTTCCCCGGCTGGCGTCAACCAGTCAGCCATTTCAGCCTGCCGCAGAAGGTGATTCGCCTTCGACTGCCGCGATGGCGCGCAGGATTTCTTCGCTGGTCGCAGGGGCGTTCAGCGGAGGATTGACGCGATGCCCGCCAACTGCGGAAATCGCATCGCGGATGGCAAAGAATACCGAGAACGGCAGCAGCAGCGGCGGTTCGCCCACCGCTTTCGAGCGATGGATCGAATCCTCCACATTGCGGTTCTGGAACAGCTTGACGCGGAAGTCTTCCGGGCAATCGGAAATGCCGGGAATCTTGTAAGTGGACGGCGCATGCGTCATCAGCTTGCCGGCACCGTTCCACCACAGCTGCTCGGTAGTCAGCCAGCCCATGCCCTGGATGAAGGCGCCTTCCACCTGGCCGATATCGATGGCCGGGTTCAGCGACTGGCCGGCATCGTACAGCGCGTCGGCGCGCAGCAGCTTCCACTCGCCGGTCAGCGTGTCGACCACCACTTCCGACACGGCGGCGCCGTAAGCGTAGTAGGAGAATGGGTGGCCGCTCATGGTCTTCGGGTCCCAGTGCAGGTTCGGCGTCGCATAGTAGCCGTCGGACCAGAGCTGCACGCGGGCCAGGTAAGCCTTCTGCACCAGCGCTTCGAACGGCACGCTCTGGCCGTTCACGTGGATTTCGTTGGCGAAGAAGCGCACATCGGCCGCCTCGCCGCCCAGCGTTTTCGCGGCAAACGCCGCCAGCCGCTCGCGGATCTGGCGCGCCGCATCCTGCGCCGCCTTGCCGTTCAGGTCCGCGCCGGTGGACGCCGCCGTGGCCGAGGTATTCGCCACCTTGCTGGTATCGGTTGCCGTGATGCGCACGCGTTCCAGGTCGAGGCCCAGTTCGTGCGCGACCACCTGCAGCACCTTGGTGTTGATGCCCTGCCCCATCTCGGTGCCGCCATGGTTGACCAGCACCGAGCCGTCGACATAGACGTGCACCAGCGCGCCCGCCTGGTTCAGGTGAGTGACATTGAAGGCGATGCCGAATTTGACCGGCGTCAGCGCCACGCCGCGCTTCAGCACCGGGCTGCTTGCGTTGTACGCGGCCACCGCAGCGCGGCGTGCGCGGTATTCGCTGCTTTGCTCCAGCTCCGCCACCAGCTCGTGGATGACGTTATCGACGATCACCTGGCCATAAGGCGTTTCGTTGCGCTCGGTCTTGCCGTAGAAGTTGAGACGGCGGATATCCAGCGGGTCCTGTCCCAGGTTGCGCGCGATTTCGTCGATCACGTATTCGATGGCGATGGCGCCCTGCGGGCCGCCGAAGCCGCGGAAAGCGGTGTTCGACTGGGTATTGGTCTTGCCGCAGGCGGCATGGATTTCAACGTCAGACAGGTAGTAGGTATTGTCGAAGTGGCAGACGGCGCGCGTGGCAACAGGCCCTGACAGGTCGGCCGAGTAGCCTGCGCGCGAAGTCATGTCGACCCTGGCAGCCACGATGCGGCCCGCGTCGTCGTAGCCCACTTCGTACTCGTAGTAGAAGCAGTGGCGCTTGCCGGTGACCATCATGTCGTCATCGCGGTCGGCGCGTAGCTTGACCGGCTTGCCGGTGCGCGTCGCCGCGATCGCCGCCGCGGCGGCCCACAGCGCGGACTGCGATTCCTTGCCGCCAAATCCGCCTCCCATGCGGCGGCATTCCACCGTCACATGGTGCGAATGCAGGCCGAGCGCATGCGCCACCACGTGCTGCATTTCGCTCGGGTGCTGGGTCGAGCATTGCACCAGCATGCCCTTGCCCTCTTTCGGGATGGCATAGGCGATCTGGCCTTCAAGGTAGAACTGTTCCTGGCCGCCGACGTACAGCTGGCCCTTGACCGTGTGTGGCGCCTTCTCGAACGCAGCCTGCGCATCGCCGCGCAGCAGCTTCATTGGCGGCAGCACGTAGGAGGCGGCAGCCTTGGCCTGCTGCGGCGTCAGGATGGCCGGCAGCTCTTCGTAGCCGACCACGCCGCGCTTGGCGGCACGGCGGGCGTTGGCATGCGAGTCGGCGACCACGATGAAGATCGGCTGGCCGACATACTGCACCAGGCCATCGGCCAGGATCGGGTCGTCGTGGATGATCGGACCGCAGTCATTGGTGCCCGGGATGTCGGAGGCTGTGTACACCGCGACCACGCCAGGTGCGGCGCGCACGGCGTCCAGGTCCAGCGAAGTAATGCGGGCATGGGCCTTGGACGACAGGCCGAGCGCTGCATGCAGGGTACCGCGAACTTCGGGAATATCGTCGGTATAGGTCGCCTGGCCCAGCACATGCAGCTCGGCCGATTCATGCTTGCGCGGAATGCCGACGCCGGTCCAGGTGGCGGCCTTCAGTTCAGGAGTGACGGGATGGTTCATGCTGGCTCCTTCATTCTTTCTCCATTACGCACTGACAGCGAAGGCGTTGACGGCATCGGCCGCCAGCGGCGCATCATTGCGCGTCTCGAGCCAGAAGCGGCGCAGCAGGTTCTGCGCGGTCTTCATCCGGTATTCACTGCTGGCACGCATATCGCTCAAAGGCGCATAGTCGCGCGCCAGTGCGCCCATGGCGTCGGCGAGCGCGGCCTCGTTCCAGGCGCGCCCGTTCAGCGCCGCTTCCGCCTGCGCCGCCCGCCTAGGGGTGGCGGCCATGCCGCCAAAGGCGATGCGCGCCTCGGCAACCGCCTCGCCGTCCATGCGCAAGGCGAAGGCCGCGCAGACGGCGGAAATGTCCTGGTCGAAGCGCTTGGCCAGCTTGTACGTGCGGAAGCGCACGTCCTCGCTCGGCAGGGGCACGCGTACTGCCTGCACGAATTCGCCAGGCTGCAAGTCCTTCTTCATGTAATCGAGGTAGAAGTCTTCCAGCGCCAGCACGCGCTCGCCGGCCGCGCCGCACAGCACCACTTGCGCGCCGAGGGCGATCAGCCATGGCATGGAATCGCCAATCGGCGAGCCGTTGGCGACGTTGCCGCCCAAGGTACCTGCATTGCGGATCGGCAGGGAGGCAAAGCGCTGGCGCAGCTCGCCCAGTTCGTTCGGGTAGTGCTGGCACAGGGCGTCGTAGGCGTCTTCCAGCGAAACGCCGGCACCGATTTCGATGGAACCTTCGTCCACCCGCAGCACCTTCAATGCATCGACGTGGCCGAGGTAAATGATGTCGCCCAGGTCGCGCATCTGCTTGGTGACCCACAGGCCGACGTCGGTGGAACCGGCCAGCAGCACGGCGGACGGATTGGCCGCACGCAGCTGGATCAGCTCATCGAGGGTGCGCGGGGCCAGGAAAGTCTGGCCATGTGCGCTGTAGACAGCCAGCGCATCGCGCTTGAGTGCTTCGAGCTGCTCCGCCACGCGAGCCGCGTCGAATTCAACGTTCGGCAATTCGACCATGCGCTGGGCAGCGTCGATGATCGGGCGGTAGCCGGTGCAGCGGCACAGGTTGCCGGACAGGCAGTCGTCGATTTCCTTGCGCGAGGCACATTGGCCTTCTTTTTTCAGGTACAGGCCCCACAGCGACATGGCAAAGCCCGGCGTACAGAAGCCGCATTGCGAGCCATGGCATTCGACCAGCGCCTGCTGCACCGGATGCAGGGCGCCGTTGGCCTGCTGCAGGTCTTCCACGGTAAACAGAGCCTTGCCGTCCAGCGTAGGGGTGAGCTGGATGCAGGAATTGACCGCTTTCAGCTCCAGCTTGCCGTCGACCACGCTGCCCAGCACCACGGTGCAGGCGCCGCAATCGCCTTCGGCGCAGCCTTCCTTGGTGCCGGTGCAGTGCAAGTCTTCGCGCAGGTGCTGCAGCACAGTCTGCGTTGGGGCAGCGTCTCGTACTTCATGCACGGCGCCGCGGTAGTAAAAGCGGATCGGTTCTGACATCTTGTCCTCGCAGGTCTCCTAGCTTGCAAGATAACATTACCGCACCCCATCCATATATGAAATCCCTGATTTTGAATATCAGGCGTTTCGCATATAAGGATGGTGCTTGTGCCAGTGCTCGGCAATGTCGATGCGGCGCGTGATCCACACCTTGTCATGGCTTTGCACGTAGTCGAGGAAGCGCGCCAGGGCGGCAGCGCGCGCCGGACGGCCCACCAGGCGGCAATGCAGGCCGATCGACAGCATTTTCGGCTGGTTCAGGCCATCCGGGTCCCCTTCCTTATAGAGTACGTCGAATGCGTCCTTGAGGTAATCGAAGAATTGCGTGCCGCTGTTAAAGCCTTGCATGGCGGCAAAGCGCATATCGTTGGTATCCAGGGTGTACGGCACGATCAGTTGCGGCGTCACGGCCGGCTTGCCGTCGGCACCGGTGTGCGCCACTTCCTGCCAGAACGGCAGGTCGTCGCCGTAATAGTCGGCGTCATAGCGGAAGCCGCCATGCTCGACCACCAGCCGGCGCGTATTCGGCGAATCGCGGCCTGTGTACCAGCCCAGCGGGGCGCTGCCGGTCAGCTCCTTGATGATCTGCACCGCTTCCTTCATATGGGCGCGCTCGGTCTCCTCGTCCATGTTCTGGTAAGTGATCCAGCGCAGGCCGTGGCAGGCAATCTCATGGCCCAGCTCCTGGAAGGCGGCCACCGCTTCAGGGTGGCGCTGCAGCGCCATCGACACGCCGAAGATGGTCAGCGGCAGCTTGCGCTCCTCAAACATGCGCAGGAGCCGCCACAGGCCGGCGCGCGAACCGTACTCATAGATCGATTCCATGCTCATATGGCGGTTCGGGAAAGCGGCCGCGCCGATGATCTCAGACAGGAAGGTCTCCGAGGCGGGGTCGCCGTGCAGAACGCTATTCTCGCCGCCCTCTTCGTAGTTCAGCACGAATTGCAGGGCCACGCGGGCCTGGCCTGGCCATTGTGGATGGGGTGGATTGCGGCCGTAGCCGACGAGGTCGCGCGGGTAATTGCTCATGACAGGTCCGGGATTAAAGGTATATGCGCAATAATATATTGGCGTTATGGCACCGGTATATGATCTGCCGGATAAGCAAAATAAGGAATGCAAAATGGGAAAACTGAGCACTCACGTCCTCGATACCGCCAACGGACGTCCCGCCGCCGGCGTGCATGTGGCGCTGTATGCGCTGGCCGGCAGCGCCCGCACGCTATTGAAGGAGGATGTGACCAATGCCGATGGCCGCTGCGGCGCGCCGCTGCTGGAGGGCGACACCATGCAGCCTGGCCGGTATGAGCTGGTGTTCGGCGCGGGAGACTATTTCGCGGCGCTCGGCGTGGACTTGCCTGCGCCGCGCTTCATCGACCAGGTGACGATCGCCTTCGGCATCGCCCATGCGGACCAGAACTACCACGTTCCGCTGGTGGTGTCGCCGTGGGCCTATTCGACCTACCGCGGCAGCTAGTCCACTATCCGCGCAGCATGACGGCGCGCTCGCCGCGCCGCGCTTTCCGCTGCAGCTGCACCAGGCCGTACAGCAAGGCTTCCGGCGTCGGCGGGCAGCCGGGCACGTAGACGTCGACCGGCACGATACGGTCGCAGCCGCGCACCACGGAATACGAATAGTGGTAATAGCCGCCGCCATTGGCGCAGGAACCCATCGACACCACATAGCGCGGTTCGGCCATCTGATCGTATACCTTGCGCATGGCGCGCGCCATCTTGTTGGTCAGGGTGCCAGCGACGATCATCAGGTCGGCCTGGCGCGGCGAAGGCCGCGGGCACATGCCGAAACGGTCCATGTCGTAGCGCGCTGACGCGGCTTCCATCATTTCCACCGCACAGCAGGCCAGGCCGAAGCTCAGGTACCACAGGCTGTTGGTGCGGACCGTTTCCATCAGCGCGTCCAGCGAAGTGAGCACGTAACCGTCGCGCTCCAGAGTAGCTTCCAGTTCCATTTCATTCCCCTTTCGTAGCGTCGCCACGATACCGGGGAAGGAGGGAAAAATATTGTACGGAGGCGACATGCGCCGCGGCTGTCAGTCCCCGCGCGTGACGATGGCGCGCGAAGCCTCGTCATAACGCATCAGGCGCATGGTCCCGCTGGCGTCGGCAGCCGCTTCCAGCAGCGCCTTGGGCGCCATGCCGGTGTACTGGATGAAATCACGCACCATATGGGCCTGGTCATGATAACCGCAGTCGACGGCGAGCCGGGTCAGGCCGCCGTGCCGCGGCGGCGCGGCGATCATGCTCGACAAGGCACGGATATAGCGCAGCATGCGCTTGCCATCGCGCAGGCTCTGGCCGTAGCTGGCCATCACGCGACGCTCCAGCTGGCGCACGCTGATGCCGACACGGGTGGCGATTTCGTCGGCAGGCAGGGCCATCAGCAGCGGCGGCAAGGTGAATGGTTGCGCGCCGCGCCTGAAGCCGGCTTCGCGCACTGCCAGCCGCCGCGTCAGCCAATCAGCCATCAGGGCAACCCAGCCGGCGCTGTCGCCGCCGGCGCGCAGCCCCTCCTCCAGCGCGCAAGTGCCGCTCCAGTCGGGCGCGGCATCGGCCAGCAGCACCACGGCGTCGCGCAGTTCGCCGGGAGGCACGTCCAGCAGGCGGCCCAGCTGGCCCACGTCGATCACCGCGCTGATGAAGGTGGTGCCGGGCTCCCAGACCGCCGGCGTATGCGCAGACATCGGCCCGGTGATGAAGGGGGCGGTCTGCAGCCGCTCGCGCCCGTCCACGCCGCTGAAGCGCGAGCCGCCGCGGACGAAGAAGGTAATCATGGGGCAGGGAGAGGCCGGCACCAGCACCGCGCCCGGGCTGTTTCTTTCGACATGAAAATAGCGCACCACCCCCGCCAGCTGCGGCGGCGGAACCAGGGCCAGGCGCATCGGCGCCAGAATTGCATCCACGTCACGCATGGCCAGCATTATAGGGGGCTTCGCCCAGGCGTGCTGGCCGCGGCGACGACGCGGCCGGGGCCAGCGCCATGTTAGAATCGTCCCCTTACTGACTCGTCATTACGACCCTTGGATACCGTTCCCTTGTGGGCGCAATTTGCCGTCCTCGCCTTCCTGATCCTCGCCTCGGCCTTCTTTGCCATGGCCGAAACTGCCCTGATGGCGGCCAATCGCTTCCGCCTGCGCCACCAGGCCAAACGCGGCAGCCGCCGCGCCATCGCTACCCTGTGGCTGCTCGAACGCACCGAACAATTGCTGTCGCTGGTCCTGGTCGCCAACACCCTGATCAACGCCATGGCCATTGCCCTCGCCACGGCCATCGCCATTACCCAGTTCGGGCTGGAGCAGCACGTGATCCTGCTGTCGACCGTGATCGTGGTGTTCATCCTGATCGTGCTGGCCGAAATCTCGCCCAAGATCGTCGGCGCCCGCTATGCCGACCAGATCGTGCTGCCTGCTTCGCTGGTGCTGCGCCCGCTGCTGTCGGTCTCCAAGCCATTGCTGTGGTTCGTGCACCTGTTCGTCAATACCTGGCTGCGCCTGTTCCGCATCAAGCCCACTGGCCAGATCCAGGAAGGCAATCTGTCACCGGACGAGTTGCGTTCGGTGCTGCTGGAAAACGGCAGCTTCATCCCGAAAAAGCACAAGAGCATCCTGCTCAACCTGTTCGACCTCGACACCATCTCAGTGGAGGACATCATGACCCCGCGCGCCCACATCGAGGCGCTGGACCTGGCCATGCCGGTGGACGACATCAAGTCCCAGCTCACCACCTGTTTCCACAACAAGCTGCCGGTCTATGACGGCGAGATCAACCGGATCGTCGGCATCCTGCACGTGCGCAAGGCCATCGCCCTGCTGAACGAGCAGGACGAACTGACGGTCGAACATTTCCGCAAGCTGCTATCCGAACCCTTCTTCGTCCCGCAGGACACGCCGGCCTTCGCCGCCCTGCAGAACTTCCAGGAGAACAAGGAGCGCCTGGCCATCGTGGTCGACGAGTACGGCGAGGTGCAGGGCCTGGTCACGCTGGACGACATCATCGAGGAAATGATCGGCGAATTCACCACCTCCACCCCAAGCGCAGCGCGGGCCGACAGCTTCGGCTGGGACGAGCACGGCGAATGCCTGCTGGAGGGCAGCACGGCATTACGTGACATTAACAAGCGTCTGGGTTTAAACTTTCCGCTTGATGGGCCCAAGACGTTGAACGGCATGCTGTTAGAAGTATTGCAAGACATTCCCGATGCCCCCATTTCCATCAAAGTGGTCGATTGCATCGTGGAAGTGGTGCAAGCACAAGACCAGGCCATTAAAGTAGTGAAATTGCGACGTCCGGAGTTCCGCCAGGCAGAGTGAACCGTGCGGACCTTTACAAAAATGATGCCTACAGGCATCATCCGGAGACTCACTCTTTATTAATATTCTGATAGTGCGCTCCTATGGCAGCAGTCCAACCCACCTCGGCGTCTGGTTCCCCTATGTCGGGACTGGCCCGGGCCCTGATGCAAGCGGGGCGTCTTACCCCGCCGCAAGCGGACGCGCTGAACAAGAAGGCTATTGCCGAAAAGTCAACGTTTATTGATGTACTGCTGGCTGGCGGTACCATCAACGCGCGCGACTTGGCCGCCTTCTGTGCCGAAACGTTTGCCTACCCGCTGCTCGACCTGAGCGCCATCAACCCCGAAATCCTGCCGCCCAAGGCCATCGATACCCGCCTGATGGCAACCCAGCGCGTGATTCCGCTGGCCAAGCGCGGCAACAAGATGTCGGTGGCGCTGTCCGACCCGACCAATATCCAGGCCCTGGACCAGATCAAGTTCCAGGCCGAATCGACCGTGGAACCGGTCATTGTGCAGCACGACGTGCTGCTCAAGCTGCTGGAAACCCTGACCAAGAGCTCGACCCAGACCGTCCTCGAGATGACGGGCGACGACGCCGAAATCGAGTTCGCCGAAGAGGAAAGCGCGTCCCAGGCGCAGGGCGCTGGTGCCGACGCCGAGGTGGAAGACGCGCCGATCGTGCGTTTCCTGAACAAGATGCTGATGGATGCGGTCAATATGGGCGCGTCCGACTTGCACTTCGAGCCTTATGAGAAGTTTTACCGCATCCGTTTCCGGGTCGATGGCAACCTGATCGAACACGCCCAGCCGCCGACCTCGATCAAGGACAAGCTGGTGTCCCGCATCAAGGTGCTGTCCAAGCTCGACATCTCGGAAAAGCGCGTGCCGCAGGATGGCCGCATGCGCCTGATCGTGTCGTCCACCAAGACCATCGACCTGCGCGTGTCGACCTTGCCGACCCTGTTCGGCGAAAAGACCGTGATGCGTATCCTGGATGCGACCCAGGCCCAGATGGGCATCGATTCGCTCGGCTACGACCCGGACCAGAAGGAGATCCTGCTGGACGCCGTGCACCGCCCTTACGGCATGGTGCTGGTGACCGGCCCGACCGGCTCGGGCAAGACGGTGTCGCTGTACACCTGCCTGAACATCCTGAACAAGCCCGGCATCAATATCTCGACCGCCGAAGACCCGGCCGAGATCAACCTGCCCGGCGTCAACCAGGTCAACGTCAACGACCGGGCCGGCCTGACCTTCCCGGTGGCGCTGAAAGCTTTCCTGCGCCAGGATCCCGACATCATCATGGTCGGCGAGATCCGTGACCTGGAAACGGCCGACATCGCGATCAAGGCTGCGCAGACCGGCCACATGGTGTTCTCCACCCTGCACACCAATGACGCGCCGTCGACCCTGACGCGCTTGATGAACATGGGCGTCGCGCCCTTCAATATTGCCTCCTCGGTCATCCTGATCACGGCGCAGCGCCTGGCGCGCCGCCTGTGCACCTGCAAGAAGCCGATCGACATCGCTCCGGAGCTGCTGCTGAAAGCGGGCTTCAAGGATGAGGACCTGGATGGCAGCTGGAAACCTTACGGCCCGGTGGGCTGTGAGCGCTGCAACGGCTCGGGCTATAAAGGCCGGGTCGGTATCTACCAGATCATGCCGATCACGCCCGCGATCGAAGCATTGATCCTGGCACACGGCAACGCGATGCAGATCGCGGCGCAATCGGAATCAGAAGGCGTCAAGTCCCTGCGTCAATCGGGCCTGGTCAAGGTCAAGAACGGACTGACCAGCCTGGAAGAAGTGCTGGGCTGCACCAACGAATAGGAAATAGGATATGGCTACTGCGGGCACCGCGAAAGAACAGATATTCACCTGGGAAGGCAAGGACAAGACCGGCAAGACCGTGCGCGGAGAAATGCGCGCCGGTGGCGAAGCCGTGGTCAACGTGACCCTGCGCCGCCAGGGCATCATGGCCACCAAGATCAAGAAAAAGGTCTACCGGACAGGCAAGAAGGTCACCGAAAAGGACCTGACCCTGTTTACGCGCCAGCTTGCGACCATGATGAAGGCCGGCGTGCCGCTGCTGCAGGCCTTCGACATCGTCGGCAAGGGACACTCCAATCCTTCGGTATCGAAACTGGTGCTGGATCTGCGTGCCGACATCGAGACCGGTACCAGCTTGAACATGGCGTTCCGCAAGTACCCACTGTACTTCGATCCGCTGTTCTGCAACCTGGTGGCAGCCGGCGAACAGGCAGGTATCCTGGAAGACCTGCTGACCCGCCTGGCCATCTACAAGGAAAAGACGCTGGCCATCAAGGCCAAGATCAAGTCGGCCCTGACCTATCCGATCGCCGTGCTGGCAGTGGCCTTCATCGTGACCTCCGTGATCATGATCTGGGTGGTGCCGGCCTTCAAGGAAGTGTTCAGCAGCTTCGGCGCCGACCTGCCGGCGCCGACCCTGTTCGTGATGACGATCTCGGATTACTTCGTCAAGTACTGGTACATCATCTTCGGCAGCCTGTTTGCCGGGCTGTATTTCTTCTTCCAGAGCTGGCGCCGTTCGGCAAAGATGCAGGCCACGATGGACCGCCTGCTGCTGAAGGTTCCCGTGTTCGGCGAAGTGATCCGCAAGGCAACTGTAGCCCGCTGGACCCGCACCTTGTCGACCATGTTCGCCGCCGGCGTGCCGCTGGTGGAATCGCTGGATTCGGTGGGCGGCGCTGCCGGCAACAACGTCTACCTGGAAGCGACCAAGAAGATCCAGACCGAAGTCAGCACCGGTACCAGCCTGACCGTGGCCATGCAAAATGCCGACGTGTTCCCGACCATGGTGACCCAGATGGTGGCCATCGGTGAAGAATCCGGTGCGCTCGATGCGATGCTGGGCAAGGTGGCCGACTTCTACGAAGATGAAGTGGACGAGGCGGTCGCCCAGCTGTCGAGCCTGATGGAGCCGATGATCATGGTGGTCCTGGGCGTGGTGATCGGCGGCCTGGTGGTTGCGATGTACATGCCAATCTTCAAACTCGGCTCGGTGGTGTAAGCAGCATGCAAGACGTATTCATGCTGTTCTCGCCGCCAGCAACGCTGGCCGCCGCCCTGGTGGCCGGCATCCTTGGCCTGCTGGTCGGCAGTTTCCTGAACGTGGTGATCCACCGCGTGCCGGTCATGATGCAGCGCGAGGCCGACAAGTTCTGCGCCAGCGAGCGCAATGAACCGGAGCCGCATCCGGAACGCTACAACCTGGTGGTGCCGCGTTCGGCCTGCCCGCATTGCGGCCACCAGATCACGGCGCTGGAAAACATCCCGATCATCAGCTGGCTGGTGCTGCGCGGTCAATGCAGCTCCTGCAAGGCGCCGATTTCGGCGCGCTATCCAGCGATCGAGGCCCTGAGCGCCCTGCTGTCGGCCGGCCTGGTGTGGCACTTCGGCTTCGGCTGGACCGGCATGGCCACCCTGGTCTTCGGCTGGCTGCTGATCGCGATGACCTTCATCGACTTCGACACCCAGCTGCTGCCGGACGACCTGACCTATCCGCTGCTGTGGCTTGGCCTGCTGGTCAATGTGAAGGGCATGTTCGTGCCCCTGCAGGATGCCGTGCTGGGCGCAGCCGCCGGTTATATGGCGCTGTGGTCCGTGTACTGGCTGTTCAAGCTGGTGCGCGGCAAGGAAGGCATGGGCTACGGCGACTTCAAGCTGCTGGCCGCGCTGGGTGCCTGGATGGGCTGGCAGATGCTGCCGGCGATTATCCTGCTGTCCTCGGTGGTCGGCGCACTGGTCGGCATCGGCATCATCATCGCCTCGCGCATGGGCTTCGACCACAAGATCCCGTTCGGCCCCTACCTGGCCGGCGCCGGCCTGGCGGCATTGTTCTTCGGCCAGCAGATCACCCCCATCCTGTACGGCCCCGCCCTGACATGACGGCGCGCTTCGTGGTCGGCCTGACAGGCGGCATAGGCAGCGGAAAAAGCCTGGTTGCCAATATGTTTGCCGACCGCGGCGCCAGCATCGTCGACACCGACCAGATTGCCCACACCCTGACCGGGCCCAATGGCGCCGCCATGCCCGACATCCTGGCCGAATTCGGCTCCCACATGGCCGACAGCCGCGGCGCCATGGACCGCGCAAAAATGCGCGAGCTCGTGTTCCGCGAACCGCCAGCCAAGCGCCGGCTGGAAGCCATCCTCCACCCCATGATCCGCGACGCCACCCTGGCCGCGGCTGCCGATGCCAGCGGCGACTACGTGATTCTGGCCATTCCCCTGCTGGTCGAATCCGGCGCCTGGAAGCAGCGCGTCGACCGCGTGCTGGTGATCGACTGCCCGGAAGAAGTCCAGGTGGCGCGCGTGATGGCGCGCAATGGCCTGGCCGAAGACCAGGTGCGGGCCATCATGGCCACCCAGGTACCGCGCGCGGTACGGCTGGCAGCGGCCGACGATGTCATAGACAATGGCGGCAGGATCGAAGCTTTAACCCCTCAAGTAGACCGTTTGCATGGTTTTTATCAGCAATATTTGTAATTTTGCTTCGCATAGTTCAGAATCACGAGATTATTAATAGGTCTTCGACACGAGGGATGCTTTGATCGTTTACGAATATCCTTTCAATGAGCGCATCCGCACCTTGCTGCGCCTGGAGGATCTATACGAGAAGTTCAAGTTCTTCGTGCATCAGGAACACCCGATGCAGCACCACGTCGCTTTGGCCACCATCTTCGACATGCTCGAAGTGGCCGGGCGCGCCGACCTGAAATCCGATCTGCTGCAAGAACTCGAGCGCCAGCGCCAGAGCTTGCTGGGCTACCGCTCCAACCCGAACGTCCAGGCCGAAATGCTGGACGCCATCCTCACCGAACTCGACAGTGTTTCAAGCGCCCTGGTCGCCTCGCAAGGCAAGACCGGCCAGAACGTGCGCGACAATGAATGGCTGATGAGCATCCGCGGCCGCACCATCATCCCGGGCGGCGCCTGCGAATTCGACCTGCCTTCCTATTACGCCTGGCAAAAGCAGCCGGCCGAGAAGCGCTTCAACGACATCGTCACCTGGTTCAACCCGCTGGCGCCGCTGTTCGACGCGCTGGCCCTGGTGCTGCGCCTGCTGCGCGACTCCGGCGCCCCGGTGAAAATGATCGCCAGTGCCGGCAGTTACCAGCAGATGCTGCAAGGCAAGGTCTACCAGATGCTGCGCCTGTCGGTCGACGAAGCGCTGGGCGCGATTCCCGAGATCTCGGCCAACAAATACATGCTGTGGGTGCGCTTTACTTCCCAGGGCGGCGACCTGAAACCCAAGCCGCTGGAAGAAGATGTACCATTCGAGCTCACCCTCTGTAATTTCTAAGCACCATGCCTACTGTCGTTGAATGCCCCACCTGCCATGCCAAGGTAGAGTGGACGGAAGCCAATAAATACCGCCCCTTCTGCAGCGAGCGCTGCAAGATGATCGACCTTGGCGCCTGGGCCGAGGAAAAATACACCATCCCCGGCGCCGCCCCCACCGATCCGCTCGACGAAGAATCAAAATGAAAGTCGGGGTCAGGTCTGGCAATCCGCCAAAATGGCGGATTGCCAGACCTGACCCCGACTTTTAATACCGTACTTTGTCTAACCACTCCAGCAATGGAATCGTGGCGGGCAGCAGCGGTTCGACGCCTACCGTTCCCTGCCAGGCGAAGGCCTGGCCTTCCAGGCTTTGCGGCTCGCCGCTCCATTCGCGGCTGATGAAGAAATGCAGCCGCACGTGGGCGTGCGGGTAGACGTGCTCGACGCCGCACCATTCTTCCGCACTCTGGATATGGATGCCCAGCTCCTCAACAAATTCGCGCTTGAGCGCTTCCAGGATGGTCTCGCCCGGGTCGACCTTCCCGCCCGGGAATTCCCAGTAGCCGGCGTAGGGCTTGCCTTCAGGGCGCTGTCCAAGCAGGACGTCGCCATTGGGCTGCATCAGGATGCCGACTGCGACATCGATCGGGCGCGCAGTCATTTCAATCTCCCTGCGTAATCGCGTGCAAACTGCCAGGCCACGCGGCCGGAGCGCGAACCGCGCTGCAACGCCCATTGCAGGGCCTCGGCGCGGGCGTCGGCGATCTGCGGCACGCTGCAGCCGAAGGCGGCCAGCCAGTGCGCCACGATGCCCAGGTAGTCGTCCTGCTTGAACGGGTAGAAGGACAGCCAGAGGCCGAAGCGCTCGGACAGCGAAATCTTTTCTTCCACCGTTTCGCCCGGATGCAGGTCGCCATCATCGTCATGCGTGTAGGTGGCATTGTCGGACATACGCTCGGGCATCAGGTGGCGCCGGTTGGAGGTGGCGTAAATCAGCACGTTGTCGATCACGGCCGACACCGAGCCATCCAGCGCCACCTTCAGCGCCTTGTAACCGCTCTCCCCTTCCTCGAACGACAGGTCGTCGCAGAACACCACGAAGCGCTCCGGGCGGCCTGCTACCAGGTCCATGATGTCGGGCAGGTCGTGCAGGTCGGCCTTGTCGACTTCGATCAGGCGCAGGCCTTGCGGCGCGAACGCCGCCAGGCACGCCTTGATCAGCGAAGACTTGCCGGTGCCGCGCGCGCCGGTCAGCAATACGTTGTTGGCGGGCTTGCCCTCCACGAACTGGCGCGTGTTCTGTTCGATCTGCGCCTTCTGGCGGCCAATGTGCTGCAAGTCGTCAAAGGCGATTTTCGCAGGGCGCGGCACAGGCTGGAGAAAGCCGGTGTGGCCCCGCTTGCGCCAGCGGAAGGCGGTGGAGGCCAGCCAGTCCGGCGCTGCGGCGGCAGGCGGCATGATGGCTTCCACGCGCGCCAGCAATGCCTCGGCGCGCTTGAGGAATTGGTCGAGTTGGTGCGACATCCGCTCAGGAACGGTAGTCGGCGTTGATCGACACGTAGTCGTGTGACAGGTCGCAGGTATAGACCGTGGAAGCGGCGGTGCCGCGCGCCAGCTTCACACGCACGGTGATCTCGCTTTGCTTCATCACGCGCTGGCCGTCTTCTTCCTTGTAGTCCGGGTTGCGGCCGCCGTCCTTGGCCACCCATACGTCATCCAGGTAGAGGTTGATCTTGCTGACATCCAGGTCGTCCACGCCGGCGTAGCCGATGGCGGCCAGGATGCGGCCCAGGTTAGGGTCGGACGCGAAGAAGGCTGTCTTCACCAGCGGCGAGTGGCCGATCGAGTAGGCGATCTTGCGGCATTCGGCGGTGTCCTTGCCGTCTTCCACGGTGATGGTCATGAACTTGGTGGCGCCTTCGCCGTCGCGCACGATCGCTTGCGCCAGGAATACCGACAGTTCGGTGACGGCAGCGGCCAGCGCCTTGTATTCAGGCGAATCGACGGAGTCCACCACCAGGGTGCCGGCGCCGGTGGCAACCAGCATGAAGGAGTCATTGGTCGAGGTGTCGCCGTCGATGGTGATGCAGTTGAAGGACTTGTCGGCCGCTTCCTTGACCAGCACGTCCAGCACCGGCTGCGATACCTTGGCGTCGAAGGCCAGGTAGCCCAGCATGGTGGCCATGTTCGGCTTGATCATGCCCGCGCCTTTGGAAATGCCGGTCATGGTGACCTTGTGGCCGGCGACATCGACCGTGCGCGAACCGGCCTTGGGCTGGGTGTCGGTGGTCATGATCGCTTCGGCGGCGTTGAACCAGTTGTCCAGCTTGAGGTTCTGGATGGCTTTCGGCAGGCCTGCCACGATTTTTTCGACTGGCAGCGGCTCCAGGATCACGCCGGTGGAAAACGGCAGGATCTGCTGCGCATCGCAGCCCAGTTCCTTGGCCAGCGCCGCGCAGGTGGTGCGCGCGTTGGCCAGGCCCGATTCGCCGGTGCCGGCGTTGGCATTGCCGGTATTGATCATCAGGGCGCGGATCGGCTTGCCGCCGGCTTTCACGGCCGCCAGGTTTTCCTTGGAAATCTGCACAGGCGCGGCGCAGAAGCGGTTCAGCGTGAATACGCCGGACACGGTGGCGCCATCGGCCAGCTTCAGGACCAGCACGTCCTTGCGGCCCGGCTTCTTGATGCCAGCTTCGGCATAGCCAAGCTCGATACCGGCAACCGGCTTCAGGTCAGCGGCAACTGGGATAGGGGAATTGACGGCCATGTTTTCTTCTCAATCTTGATAGGGAACGAAGCTGTTATTTTAAACGCACGCGCATTTCAGTGCGCAGTGCAATAACGCCAATCAAAGAACTCAAAAACCCCACAGTTTCTAGAAGCTGCTCTCTATTTGTGCAGGTTCCAATTCAATTTGGTGCAATTTTAGTTTATTCTAGGAAACTGCCATAAACAAAATGGCACGACTTTGGTGCGCTGCACTATCAATAAAATAACATTCGATCGGATCACTTCATGAAGAAACAGCTTCTCGCCGCCGCCATGCTGGCTGCTACCAGCATGATGGCTCAGGCCGGTACCCTGGGCGACGGCAACCTGAGCATCAGTGGCTTTGGCACCCTGGGCGTGGCCAAGACCAACTCCGATGACGCAAAATTCGCACGCTACAACCAGGCTGCAGGCACCGGCGACTCCCCGCGCATCGGCCTGGACAGCAACCTGGGCCTGCAAGCCACCTACACCTTCAACGAGAGCCTGTCGGGCACCGTGCAGGTACTGACCCGCAAGAATACCAGCCAGCAGTTCACCACCGACCTGACCTGGGGCTTCCTGAAGTACAAGCTGAACGACGAGACCAACGTGCGCCTGGGCCGCGTGGTGCTGCCTGCCTTCCTGATCTCGGACTACCAGAACGTCGGCTACGCCAACACCATGATGCGCCCGCCGATCGAAATGTACGGCCAGGCTCCGATCGAAAACATGGACGGTGCTGACGTCAACTGGCAGCATGCCTTCGGCGACACCAACGTCACCGTGCAAGGCTTCGGCGGCGTGAGCCGCGGCAAGCTGTACATCCCGACCGGCGGCGGTTCGGTCGCCAAACACCAGTCGCCGGTGTTCGGCGCTGCAGTGACCGCCGAATACGGCCCGTTCACCGCCCGCCTGGCGCACGCCCGCGCCAAGATCGAAGTCAACAACCTGGCCCCGATCAACGCCCTGACCGACGGCCTGGCCGCGACCAAGGTGCCGGCCGCGGTCCAGCTCGCCGACGACCTGACCCTGCGTGGCGGCAAGAAGATGAGCTTCACCGAAATCGGCCTGACGATGGACTGGAAGAACATCGTGCTGCAAGCCGAGTACGCCCAGCGCCGCGCCCACGAGCCGGTCTACATCCCTGAGACCAACTCGGGCTACATCATGGCCGGCTACCGCTTCGGCAAAGTGCTGCCTTACTACGCCCATGCTTACTACAAGGGCCACGGTTCGTCCGTAACCGTGCCGACCGTGCCTGCCGCCCATCCGCTGGCTGCAACCTTCGGCGCCGTGCGCGGCCTGCTGGTGTCGCCTGAACAGAAATCCGACCTGGTCGGCATGCGTTGGGACTTCGCCAAGTCGCTGGCCCTGAAAGTGCAGATCGACCACGTCAAGCCACAAGTCAAAGGCGGCTCCCTGATCCTGCCTTCCGGCGTGCCAACTTACAGCAACAGCGTAAACGTCTATGCCGCCGGCATCGACTTCGTGTTCTAAGGAGCTACGGCCATGAAAAAAATCCTCTGCGCCCTCCTCGCCTCGGCACTGGCTGCCGCAGCCCTGCCTGCTTCGGCCGAAATCGTCGTGATCGTCAACAAGGACAATCCGGCCTCGCGCATGTTCTCGGAACAGGCGTCCCAGTTCTTCCTCGGCAAATCGGCCATGTTCACCCCGGTGGACCAGGCTGAAGGCTCCAAGATCCGCACCGACTTCTACCAGAAAGTCGCCGAAAAGGACCCTGCCCAGGTGAAAGCCATCTGGTCCAAGCTGGTATTTACCGGCAAGGCCACGCCACCGAAGGAATTCAAGTCCAACGCCGAGGTGAAAAAAGCCGTGGCGGACGATCCGAAAGCCATCGGCTACATCGACAAATCGGCTGTCGACGACAGCGTCAAGGTCATCCTGACCCTGCCATAAGCCGAAGCACCGTTACTGCGCCTGCTACGCGCCAACGCCGCCCCGCAACAGCCGGGCGGCGTTTTTTTTAAATTTCGGCAACTTTCACTAATGAAGGGATACAATGTCCCGATAATCAAAAATCAACAAAGCTGGGGGGCATAACTTGAAGCTTTCGCTGCGCGCGAAATTCCTGCTGCTGAGCGCTTTCGTCCAGGCCGTGGTGGTGGCCCTGTTGATCGGCAACAGCTTGCGCCTGATGACCAACGCCGTCAGCCGCAATGCCGACCGCGTTGCCCACGAATATGCCATCAACCTCAACCTCACGCTGACGCCCTATGCCAGCAGCGGCCACCTGGGCGAATTGCGCAGCTACTGGTCGGAAATGCTGTCCGACCCGCGCGACAGCTTCCTGCGCTATATCGTGATCCTTGATGCTTCCGGCGAAACGGTGCTGGAAGCGGGCGAGCGGCCAGACTTCATGCCGGAAGCGCTGCGCCAGGCCCAGTTGGGCGGCGGCGTGCGCACCTCTGTCGACGGCAACCTGCTGCACGCGCAAGCGCCGCTGCTGTTGAAGGATAACCAGGTGGGCATGCTGCACTTCGGCCTTTCCACCGTCGACCTTGTAACAGCGCGCGACGACGTGCTGCGCCAGGGCGGCCTGATCGCCCTGCTCGGTTTCGCACTGGCCCTGCTGTTGTTCTTCGCCATGACGCGCGGCGTCGGCAAACGCCTCGCTGCCCTGGCGCGCCACTCGGAACATCTGGCAGAAGGCCAGTTCAGCCAGTTGCCCGAGAGCGGCGGCGACGAACTGGAAGTGGTAACGCATTCGCTCAACCTCATGAGCGCCGCGCTGCGCGAACGCATCGCCCAGCTCGAAGAATCGCAGCGTCGCCTGCGCGAATCCGAAGAACGCTTCCGCACCCTGTTCGACATGACCCCGCTGCCGCTGTCGGTATCGGACCAGGAAGGCCGCATCATCGCCGCCAACCAGGCCCTGGCTCGCACCTTCGGCACGCCGCTGCACGAACTGATTGGCAGGCGTTCGGATGAAGTGACGTTCTGGGCCTCGCCCAACGAGCGCCAGCGCATCTGGAACGAGTACCGCCTGCATGGCGTGGTGCGCGGCGAGCTGGCCGATGTGATGCTGCCTGACGGCGGGCCGGGACAGGTGGCGATCTGGTCGTCCTCGCTGCTCCTGGACGGCAAGCACGCCATCATCTGGGCTTTGCTGGACCTGACGCAGGAGATGAAGGCCAAGCAGCAATTGCGCGAATTGAACGATGCACTGGAGTCGCGGGTGCGCGAACGCTCAGCCGCGCTGGAGCAGGCAAATCGCGACCTGTCGCATGCGCTGGAGACCTTGCAGCGCACCCAGCACGACCTGATCGCAGCTGAAAAGATGGCCTCCCTCGGCTCGCTTGTGGCGGGCATCGCGCATGAATTGAATACGCCGATCGGCAACAGCCTGCTGGCCTCCACCGCGCTGGACGACCGCGTGAAGGAATTCAAACTGTCGGTGGCTGACGGCTCGGTGCGGCGCTCTACGTTGAATCATCACCTGGAAGAGGTACAGCTTGCATGCGGCCTGATTTCCAGTTCGCTCGAGAAAGCAGCGTCCCTGATCGCTTCCTTCAAGCAGATTGCCGTGGACCAGACCAACGACCAGCGCCGCCGCTTCCGCCTGCAGGCAGTCGCGCTCGACACCGCCGCGACCTACATGCCGCGCCTGCGCCGCAGTGCAATCCAGATGGAAGTCGACGTGCCCCCGGAACTGGAACTCGATTCTTATCCGGGCAGCGTGTACCAGGTCTTCAACAACTTGATCAACAACGCCCTGATGCACGCCTTTGAAGGCCGCACCAGCGGCCACCTCCGACTATCCGCCCGTACTGTCGAAGACGGGCAGGTCGAAATCGTGTTTCGCGACGATGGCGCCGGCATGTCGGAAGAAGTCCAGCGCAAAGTCTTCGATCCATTCTTCACTACCAAAATGGGCAGTGGCGGCACCGGCCTTGGCATGAACATCGTCTACAACATCGTCACCGGCGTGATGGGCGGGCGCATCGGGATCGAGTCGGCCCCCGGCGAGGGAGCCACGGTTCGCATCTCGCTGCCGGCCAGCTCACCGCAAAGGGACTAGCGCGGCATGCCCAGCAAACCCTGTTCGCGAATGAAGCCAACCACTTCCTGCACGCCCTGCCCGCTGCGCAAATTGGTGAACACGAAAGGGCGTTCGCCCCGCTGCCGTGCGGCGTCACGCGCCATGATGTCCAGGTCTGCGCCTACGTGCGGCGCCAGGTCCGTCTTGTTGATGATCAGCAGGTCGGAGCGCGTGATGCCGGGCCCGCCCTTGCGCGGAATCTTTTCGCCGCCCGCCACATCGATGACATACAAGGTCAGGTCCGACAGCTCCGGACTGAAGGTCGCGGCAAGATTGTCGCCCCCGGATTCGACCAGGATCAAGTCGAGCGACGGGAAATCCGCCTGCAAGCGTGCAATCGCTTCCAGGTTGATCGAAGCGTCCTCGCGGATCGCGGTGTGCGGGCAGCCGCCCGTTTCCACGCCCATCAAGCGCTCCGGCGGCAGCGCCTGTGCGCGCAGCAGGATCTCCATGTCTTCGCGGGTGTAGATGTCATTGGTGATCACAGCCATGTCGTAATTGTCGCGCATCGCTTTGCACAGCATTTCGCACAGGGCGGTCTTGCCGGAGCCGACCGGGCCGCCGATGCCGACGCGCAGGGGATTGGATGCCATGGTAATTCCTTTATGAACGGTAAAGCCTGCCGTGCTGCACTTCGTGCCGCATCGACAGCAGGGAAAGCCCGGGCGCCCAGTTGGATATGTCCGCATCGTCCAGCGCTTGCGCAATACGGGCCGCTTCTTCGATCTCGGGTCGCAGCGACAGCAGCAGCCGCTGGCCAGCCACCTGCCCGAGCGGGATGGATTTGACGCACACCAGCACCTGGTTCTCGGCCCAGCCGAACAGCATGGCCAGCAGCGCCGCCTCGTGCGGCACGCTCAGCGCATGCACGGCCCGGGCCAGCGCGGCGAGATAGGCTTCCTCGCCTTCGGCGGCCGGCGCCAGCTCCAGTTCGGCCAGCAGGCGCGCCAGCGAAAAGCCCATCTGCACCGACTCCGCGCGCAGTTCCGCCGTGTCGCGCGAGGCCAGGCAGCGCTCGGCCCAGCACGCTGCAGCCGCCGCATCGCCTGCCGCGTGGGCGCGCAGCAGACGCCAGAACAGTGGCGCGTCCCAGCGCGCCAGCACTTCGTGCAGCATGCTGCTCATCCAGGCGCGCGCCGTGGCCGCATCGTGCACGCTGCCATCCTCCAGCGCCGCCTCCAGGCCTTGCGAATAGCTGTAGGCGCCAACCGGCAGCGCCGGGCTGGCGAATTGCAGCAGATGCAGCAGCGCCTTCGCTTCCATCCTCATGCGTCCGCAGGACGATGGATCTTCTGCCGCAACGGCACCGGGGCCAGCGGGTGGCCGTGCCCATGCCCGCCGGAATAGGCGCCGGCCTCCGGCTCGAAGGCCGCCAGGTCTTCCGTGACAATCGCACCCAGCCCGGCCAGCATATCGCGCAGCACGGGATCGACGCGGATGCGCAGGAAGCCGTCGCCCACCTCCACCTGGCTATGGCGGTTGCCAAGGTGGAAGGCGCAGCGCAGCAGACCGTGGGCATCGGCGGCGCGCACGGTGTACACCGGCTCCGCAGCCGCGTGCACGCGCGCCACGAAGCCGGTTTCACCGGTCAGCAGGTCGCCCTCGCGCAGCACCGTGCCGCGCGCAGTGAACAGGGCGATCTCTTCGCCCGACACCAGGCGCGCGCGCTGACGGCACTTCTCGCGCTGGTCGTAAGTCAGTACCAGCTCACCGTCGACGCGGTCGGCGGCGGCCAGTTTGGTGTGCAGGGTCTGCATGGTCTTCGCTTTCTCAGAACAGGAAATAGCGCTGCGCCATCGGCAGCACCGGCGCGGCTTCGCACACGAGCAACTGGCCGTCGGCGCGCACTTCATAGGTTTCGGGGTCGACCTCCATGTGCGGGGTCGCGCCGTTGTGGACCATATCGGCTTTGCGCAGCTGGCGGGTGGCGCGCACCGGCACCACGCGCTTGGCAAGTCCGAGGCGTTGCGCCACGCCCGCCTCGAACGCCGCCTGCGACACGAAAGTCAGCGACTTTTTCAAGCCGCCGCCAAAGGCGCCGAACATCGGGCGCATGTATACGGGCTGCGGCGTGGGAATCGAGGCGTTGGGATCGCCCATCTGGGCACAGGCGATCATGCCGCCTTTCAGCACCAGGGACGGCTTGACGCCGAAGAAGGCCGGCCGCCACAGCACCAGGTCGGCCAGCTTGCCCACTTCAAGCGAGCCAACTACATGCGAAATGCCATGGGCGATGGCAGGATTGATGGTGTACTTGGCCACGTAGCGCTTGACGCGCGTGTTGTCGTTGCGTCTGTCGTCGCCGGGCAGCGGGCCGCGCTGCACTTTCATCTTGTGCGCCGTCTGCCAGGTGCGCATGATGACTTCTCCCACCCGCCCCATGGCCTGCGAGTCGGACGACATCATCGAGATCGCCCCCAGGTCGTGCAGGATGTCTTCGGCCGCAATGGTTTCGCGGCGGATGCGCGATTCCGCAAATGCCACGTCTTCCGCGATGGCGGCGTCCAGGTGGTGGCACACCATCAGCATGTCCAGGTGCTCGTCCAGCGTGTTGACGGTGAATGGGCGGGTCGGGTTGGTGGACGAGGGCAGCACATTCGACTGGCCAACCGCCGCGATAATGTCCGGCGCATGGCCACCCCCCGCTCCTTCGGTATGGAAGGTGTGGATGGTACGGTCCTTGAACGCCGCCAGCGTCGCTTCCAGGAAGCCGCCCTCGTTCAGCGTGTCGGTATGGATGGCGACCTGCACGTCCATGCGGTCGGCCACCGACAGGCAATTGTCGATCGCCGCCGGTGTGCTGCCCCAGTCCTCATGCAGCTTCAAACCAATGGCGCCCGCCTCGACCTGCTCTTCCAGCGGGCGCGGCAGGCTTACATTGCCCTTGCCCAGGAAGCCCAGGTTCATGGGGAAGGCGTCTGCCGCCGCCAGCATGGCGTGGATGTGCCACGGGCCGGGCGTGCAGGTGGTGGCTGCCGTGCCGACGGCTGGCCCGGTGCCGCCGCCGATCATGGTGGTCACCCCCGACGCCAGCGCTTCTTCGATTTGTTGCGGGCAGATGAAATGGATGTGCGTGTCGACCCCGCCGGCGGTGACGATCATGCCTTCGCCCGCAATGATCTCGGTGGCGCCGCCGATGGCCATGGTGACGCCCGGCTGGATGTCCGGGTTGCCGGCCTTGCCGATGGCGGCGATCTGGCCGTCTTTCAGGCCGATATCGGCTTTCACGATGCCCCAGTGGTCGAGGATCACGGCATTGGTAATCACCGTGTCCATCACGTCCCGGTGCGGCAACTGGGATTGTCCCATGCCGTCGCGGATCACCTTGCCGCCCCCGAACTTCACTTCTTCGCCGGGAATGGCGTAGTCATGTTCGATCTCGATAAACAGTTCGGTGTCGGCCAGGCGGAGGCGGTCGCCCGTGGTCGGCCCGAACATTTCCGCATAGGCGCGGCGCGAAATCCGGGCCATTATCCCTCCCCGTCCAATGCGCCCATCACCAGGGCGTTGAAGCCGTACACGTGGCGCGTGCCGGCCAGCGCGACCAGCTGCACCGTGCGGCGCTGGCCGGGCTCGAAGCGCACGGCGGTGCCGGCGGCGATATCGAGCCGCATGCCGCGTGCCTGCGTGCGGTCGAACTGCAGGGCCGCGTTGACCTCGAAAAAATGGAAATGCGACCCGACCTGCACCGGCCGGTCGCCGCTATTGGCCACCACCAAGGTGCAGCCGGCGCGGCCGGCGTTGAGGGTGATGTCGCCTTCTTCAAGCAGGTATTCGCCAGGTATCATGCCGTCCTCAGACGATGGGGTGGTGGACGGTGACCAGCTTGGTCCCGTCGGGAAAGGTTGCTTCGACCTGGATGTCGGAGATCATTTCGGGCACGCCCTCCATCACCTCGTCGCGCGCCAGCACCTGGGCGCCCTCGGCCATCAGCTGGGCCACGGTCTTGCCGTCGCGCGCTCCCTCCAGGATGGCCGCGCTGATCAGGGCCACGGCTTCCGGGTAATTGAGCTTGAGGCCGCGCGCGCGGCGGCGTTCGGCCAGCAGCGCGGCGGTGAACAGCAGCAGTTTGTCTTTTTCGCGTGGAGAGAGATCCATATCAGGTATTCCATATCCGGAGTTCGGTTGCAGGGCGCTCCATCCAGTACGGGCGCATGGTTTGCCAGGCCAGCGCCATCAGCTTGCGCGCCTGTTCGGCATCGTGGCCCAGGTAGCGCAACACCAGCACGGATTTGAGCGCGCTCGCGCCCAGCGCCGGATCCAGCGCGCGCAACTGCGCAAGGAGCGCAGCGTCGGCGGCACGTCCCGCTGCCAGCAAGGTGGCGCAGACCGTCGCGCCACCCAGTACATGCGGACTTTGCATGGCGCTGCTGCCGCCGTGCAGCACGCCCTGGTCCCACCACAGCAGGCGTCCGGCCTGGCGCACCTCGAGGTGCTGGTGCACCGTGCCGCGCGCATAGCGCTCGCCGCTGGCGCTGCGGCCAAAGCACAGGACGTCGCAGCCAAGGTAGCGCGCGCCGGCGGCAAGGTCGACCTCGTGCGCCAGATGCGCATCCGTGGCATCGAAGAAGATGGTTTCCTGCGGCAGCCATTCCACGCGCGCATCCGGCCCAGCCACGATCCTGACCCGCTGCCTCGCCGGCTTGCCATTGGCGCGGTACCACTTGGCGGCGCCCGGCGTGGTCAGCAGGGCATGCGATCCGGCGCTGGCCGTGATGTCGATGGATAGCTCGTCACCGCCCGCAATGCCAGCCGGTGGATGCAGCAAGATGTTGTGGCAGACGGCTTCCCCTTCCGGATAGAGGGCTTTTTGCACGCGCAAGGGACCGCTGTGAGCGCGCTGCACCAGCCGCGTTGCAGCGCCAGCGCGCGCATAGCCCAGCGCCAGGCTGGCGCGCCACGACGCGGGAGAAAGGGCGGCAGCGGGAAGGTCCATGCGCATGACGGCCACCACTATCCGAGGGAGGCGTCGGTACGCGCAGCCGCGCGCAGCCGCGCCATGGCCACGGCCATCAGGAAGCTGCCGGCCAGCAATGCCACCAGTGCCGCACCGAGGGCCAGCTGCTTGCCATCGCTCCATGTGCCGATGGCCGGCGATGACAGCTTCAGCACGCCGAAACCCGCCACCAGGAAACTCAGGCCGGCCACCACCCAGCCCATGATGCGCGAGGCCAGCACTGCCGTCTCGCCGCTACGGCGCAGCAGGCGCGCAATCCAGACCCCATGCACGCCATCGGCCACCAGCATCCCCAGCGTAAACAGCACGCCCAGCAACAATGCATCCCGCCAGCCGCCGAACTCGGTGGCTGCCACGGCAAACAGGCTGGCCTGGCTGATGGTGTCGAACGACAAGGCGAACAAGGCGCCCACCAGTGCCACCCCGCCCGGTCCCGATGCGGCGGCCAGCCGTCCCAGGAAGCGGCCTTTCAAGCCCGCCGGCGCGACCATCTGCCCGCGAGGCGCGCCAAGCAGCGCCTGCACATTCAACAGTCCCAGGCCGATCAGGCAGGCGATCGAGACCCAGGCGCCGCACAGCTCAAGCCAGGCCGGCGGCTGCCAGTGCCCCGCCAGTGTGCTGAGCGCCACCGCGATGGCCATGACGACCGCGCCGTGGCCCAGGGAAAACCAGGCGCCACACTGGCGCGCCAGGCGTGGCCGTGCCGCCATGTTCCAGCGGGCCAGCCCGTCGATCGTCGCCAGGTGGTCAGCGTCGAAGCCGTGCCTCAAGCCAAGGCTGAGCACCAGCAAACAAAGTCCAATCAAATTGTCGGGAAGGGTATCGGCCATGCTCCTCAATAAGCAAGACGCATACCAGTTGAAACAGGGGTTCAGATGGGCATAGTAATTGCATTAATGCAGTAGCCAGCACGAATCCCGCAAACCCATGAACACGCCTGCACCAAACCTGGAAAGCCCACGCACCAAAACGGTTCAGCGCATCGTCAAGATCCGGCGCGACTACAACACCTGGGTTGCCAATGAAACCATCGAAGACTACGCGCTGCGCTTCACGCCACGCGCGTTTCGCAAATGGTCCATTTTTCGCGTCGCCAATACCGCCTTTGGTGCGATCGCCTTCCTGGTGCTGGAAGCGATCGGCGGCACGCTGGCCGTGCACTACGGCTTTATCAACGCCTTCTGGGCCATCCTGGCTGTCAGCCTGATCATCTTCCTGACCGGCCTGCCGATCAGCTATTACGCGGCGCGCCACGGGGTGGACATGGACTTGCTGACCCGCGGCGCCGGCTTTGGCTACATCGGCTCCACCATTTCATCGTTCATCTACGCTTCCTTTACCTTCATCCTGTTTGCGCTGGAAGCGGCCATCATGGCCTACGCGCTGGAACTGTATTTCGGCCTGCCCCTGTGGCTCGGCTACCTGGCCAGCGCCCTGGCGGTGGTCCCCTTGGTAACGCATGGCGTGACCCTGATCAGCCGCATCCAGATGGTGAGCCAGCCACTCTGGCTGCTGCTGATGGCGCTGCCCTTCGTCGCCATCGCTTGCAAGCGCCCAGACCTTCCCGGCCAATTGCTCCAGTTCTCCGGCAGCGATCCGGCCAATGCCCATTTCAACACCCTGGCCTTTGGCGCCGCCACCGCCGTTGGCGTGGCCCTGATCCCGCAGATCGGCGAACAGGTCGACTTCCTGCGCTTCATGCCGCCGCCCGGAAAGCAGCGTTTGCGCTGGCACCTTGGCGTGCTGGCCGCGGGACCTGGCTGGACCGTGGTCGGCGCCCTGAAAATGCTGGCCGGCGCCCTGCTCGCACTGCTCGCGCTGCAAGGCGGCGCCAGCCTGGCGCAGGCGGTCAACCCGACCCACATGTACCTGGCCGGGTTCAG
The DNA here is from genome assembly GCF_049913255.1 of Pseudoduganella sp. R-43. NCBI lineage: Bacteria > Pseudomonadati > Pseudomonadota > Betaproteobacteria > Burkholderiales > Oxalobacteraceae > Pseudoduganella > Pseudoduganella sp. R-43. Next base: position 1,613,675 of record NZ_CP183988.1, on the reverse strand, counting down.
CCTGGTCGGCGCAGGCCCGGTCCTGGCCTTGCTGGCCACGGTGGTGTTCGTGGTGGTGTCGCAGATCAAGATCAATATGACGAATGCCTATGCCGGTTCGCTGGCCTGGTCGAATTTCTTCGCGCGCCTGACCCACAGCCATCCCGGGCGCGTGGTGTGGGCCTGCTTCAATGCCTTGATTGCCGTGCTGCTGATGGAACTGAACGTGTTCCAGGCGCTGGACCAGGTGCTCGGCCTGTTCTCCAATATCGCCATCGCCTGGATCGCCGCCGTGGTGGCCGACCTGGTCATCAACAAGCCGCTCGGGCTGAGCCCGGCCGGCATCGAATTCCGCCGCGCCTACCTGTACGATATCAATCCGGTCGGCGTCGGCGCCATGCTGCTGGCCTCCCTGCTGTCAGTGGCCGCCTTCACCGGCCTGTTCGGCGCCACGGCCCGCGCCTTTTCAGCCTTCATCGCGCTCGCCACGGCCTTCGCCGCCGCGCCGGCCATTGCCTACCTCACCGGCGGCCGCTATTACCTTGCGCGCCAGGCGGCTGCGGCGCACAGCAATACCTGCAGCATTTGCGAGAAGGACTACGAAGCGGAAGACATGGCGCATTGCCCAGCCTACCAGGGGCCGATCTGCTCGCTCTGCTGCTGCCTCGACGCGCGCTGCGATGATGCATGCAAGCCGCACGCGCGCCTTGCCGTGCAATGGCAGGCAGCGATGCGTTGGCTGCTGCCCAGGTCGGCCTGGCCTTACCTGGTCAGCGGGCTGGGCTACTACCTGCTCCTCATGACCCTGACCCTGCTCTTCCTGGCTGGCCTGTTAGGACTGCTCTACCTGCATGAGGCAGCGGCCCTGGTGCAAGCCGGGCAGGCGCAGTTGCTGGCGCCACTGCGCCTGGCCTTCCTCAAGATCTTCGGCGCGCTGCTGCTGGTCAGCGCCATCGTCGCCTGGTGGCTGGTACTGAACCGCGAAGGGCGCCGCGTGGCGCAGGAAGAAGCGCAGCAGGCGCGGAAGCTGGCCGACCAGGCCAACCAGGCCAAGAGCCGCTACATCGCCGGCATCAGCCATGAGATCCGCACTCCCCTCAACAGCATCCTCGGCTATGCGCAACTGCTGCAGAACGACCCGGCCATGCCGCCGCACCGGCAGCAGGCCATCCGTGTCATCCGCGGCAGCGGCGAGCACCTGCTGTCACTGATCGAAGGCACGCTCGACATCGCCCGCATCGAAGGCGGCCGCCTGAGCGTCGACCTGCGACCGCTGGATTTCGCCACCTTCGTCGCGCAGCTGGTGCAGATGTTCGAACAGCAGGCCGCCAGCAAGGGGCTGGCCTTCCGTTACGAGGTGCAGGGCAGCCTGCCGGCGGTGGTGCGCGCGGACCGCAAGCGGCTCGGCCAGATCCTGATCAACATCCTCGGCAATGCGGTCAAGTTCACCAGCCAGGGCAGTATTGTCTTCCGACTGCGCTACCAGCGCGACATGGCGCATTTCGAAGTGGAGGACAGCGGCCCCGGCATCCTGGAGCACGAGCTGGAACGCATCTTCGAGCCCTTCGCGCGCGGCAGCGCCGGCGATGCCGCCAACTGCGGCGGCACCGGTCTCGGCCTGCCGATCAGTAAACTGCTGACGGAGCTGATGGGCGGCGAACTGACAGTACGCAGCGCGCCGGACACAGGCAGTGTCTTCAGCGTGCGCCTGCTGCTGCCACGCTTGCACGCCGAGGCGCCGGAGCCCGATACCGCCCCGCTCCAGCGCAACGGGTACGCCGGAGCTCGCCGCCGCATCCTGGTGGTCGACAATGACCGCAATGACCGCGAGCTGCTGGCGGACATATTGACGCCGCTCGGCTTCATCGTCGGTCAGGCCGCCTCTGGCCAGGAGTGCCTGCAAAGTTACGCCGGCTTCGCTCCCGACCTGATCCTGATGGACCTGGCCATGCCTGGCATGGACGGTTGGGAGGCCAGCCACCTGCTGCGCACCGAACACGCTTGTACGGTGCCGATCGGCATCGTCTCGGCCAATGCCTACGACAAGGGCTTGCCCAACCCGGCCGGCATTGGCGCCGACGATTTTTTCACCAAGCCGGTGCAACTGGCCGAACTGCTGGACTGGATCGGGCGCCGCTTGCAGCTGGACTGGCTGGCGCCGGAAACGGCAGCCGCCAGCGCCTCGCCGTCCGGCCGACCGCAGTTGCCCTCGCCCGCCCAGCTTGCTCCCTTGCGCGCCCAGGTCAAGGCCGGCTACATGCGCGGCATCAAGCAGCAGCTGGACGTCATCGCCGCGCTCGGCGAACCGTACCGGCATTTTGTCGACATCATGCGAGACCACGCGCAGCGCTTCGAACTGGAAGCGATGGCGCGCTTGCTCGAACAGGGAGCATCCCATGCCACAAACGATTGAGCGCCCACCAGGCCAACTGGTGCTGGTAGTTGACGATATGCCCGAAAACCTGGCCGTGCTGCACGACGCGCTGGATGAATCGGGGTATTCCGTCGTAGTCGCCAACAATGGCGCCACCGCACTGGAACAGGCCAATGCCTTGGTGCCCGACGTCGTGCTGCTGGATGCGGTCATGCCCGGCATGGACGGCTTCGAAGTCTGCCGCCGCCTGAAAGCGGACCTGCAGACCCGCGCCATCCCGGTGATCTTCATGACGGGGCTGACGGAGAGCGAACATGTGGTGGCGGCATTCCAGGCCGGCGGCAGCGACTATGTCACCAAGCCGGTGCGACAGAACGAGATGCTGGCGCGCATCCGCGCCCACACGCAGAATGCACGCCTGGTGAGCCAGGCCCGCAGCGCCCTCGACGCCTTCGGCCACGCCGTGCTGGCGGTCGATCCGGAAGAACGCATCATCTGGCAAACCCCGCTGGCGCGGCAATGGCTGGACATCTACTTCCCGGCCCAGGCGAAATCAACGCTGCCGCCGCAGGTATCGCCCTGGCTGCAACGCGCCGTGCGGGCACGCTCCGCCGGCGAGGAAGCGGCCGCACTGGTCATCGCCCAAGGCACGCGGCGCCTGATCTTCACGCTTGGCGAGGCGGACGAAGCGGTCCAGTGGAGCGTGGTGCTGCGGGAGGAGGCGGACGACGCCTTGGTGCAGTCGCTGATGGCCAGGCACCGCCTGACCCAGCGCGAAGCCGAAGTGCTGCACTGGGTCAGCAAGGGAAAGACCAACCGCGACATCGGCGACATCCTCGGCACCAGTCCCCGTACCGTCAACAAGCACCTGGAGCATGTGTTTGCGAAACTGGGCGTGGAGACGCGCACTGCCGCGGCCGCGCTGGCGGTGTCCTCTAGACCGACAGGTGGCGGGTAACGTCGTCGCTCGCCATCTGCGCCTGGCTGCCGGCCGCCACCACTTCGCCGCGCGACAGCACGACGAAATGGTCGGCCAGTGCGTGGGCGAAATCGAAGTACTGTTCGCAAAGGAGGATGGCGATGTCGCCGCGCTGGCGCAGCAGCCGGATCACGCGTTCGATATCCTTGATGATGGACGGCTGGATGCCTTCGGTCGGTTCATCCAGGATCAGCACCTGCGGCCGTTGCAGCATGGCGCGGGCAATGGCCAGCTGCTGTTGCTGGCCGCCGGACAGGTCTCCGCCCCGCCGCTGCAGCATTTCCTTCAGCACGGGAAACAGCTCGAAGACTTCACCGCTGATGTTCGCAGCCTCGCGCCGCGGCAGCCTGGCCATTCCCATGCGCAGGTTCTCCTCCACCGTCAGGCGTGCAAAGATTTCCCGGCCTTGCGGTACATAGGCAATGCCGGCCGCCGCGCGCGCATGGGGCGGCAGGCGCGTGATGTCGCGCCCGGCGAGTTGCACGGTGCCGCCAGCCACCGGCAGCACGCCCATCAGGCATTTCAGCAGCGTGGTCTTGCCCACGCCATTCCGGCCCAGCAGCGCCAGGCACTCCCCGCGCGCCACCTGCAGCGAGACGCCGCGCAAGGTATGGGAAGAGCCGTAATACTGGTTCAGGTTTTCGGCTTGCAGCATCATCGTCCTAGCGTCCCAGGTAGACTTCGATCACCCGTTCATCGGCCTGCACTTCGTCCATGCGCCCCTGCGCCAGCACCGCGCCTTCGTGCAGCACCGTCACCTTGCCGCCCTGGGCGATTTCGGCCACGAAGCCCATATCGTGCTCCACCACTACGATGGAATGCTTGCCGCGCAATTCATCCAGCAATTCCGCGGTGCGCGCCGTTTCGGCGTCGGACATGCCGGCCACCGGCTCGTCGAGCAGGATCAATTGGGGATCCTGGATCAGCAGCATGCCGATTTCCAGCCATTGCTTCTGGCCGTGCGAGAGCAGCCCGGCCTGGCGCTGCGCCTGCCCTTCCAGGCGGACCTGGCGCAGGATGGCGTCGATCTTGTCGCGCTGTTCGCCGCCCAGGCGCGCGAACAGCGTGGGCCGCACGCGCTTGTCCATCTTCATGGCCAGCTCCAGGTTCTCGAATACCGTGTGCGAATCGAAGACCGTAGGCCGCTGGAATTTGCGGCCGATGCCGGCTTGCGCGATCTGGTATTCCGTCAGCGCCGACAAATCGAGGCGCTGGCCGAACCATGCGCTGCCGGAGCTGGGGCGCGTCTTGCCGGTGATGACATCCATCATCGTGGTCTTGCCGGCGCCATTGGGGCCGATAATGCAGCGCAATTCGCCCACGGAGATATCGAGACTGAGCTTGTTCAGGGCGCGAAAACCGTCGAATTCGACCGTCACGTCCTCCAGGTAGAGAATGGCGCCATGGCTGGTGTCCAGCCGATTGTCTTGCGCGACCTTCATGCCACCTCCTCCAGTTCCTGCCTAGGCGCCGGTGCAGCGCGTCGGGGGCGCCGCGGCAGGCGCAGTCCCAGCAGGCCTTTCTGCATCAGCAGCGTCACCAGGATGAACAACAGCCCGAGGGCAAACAGCCACAGGTCCGGGAAGGCAGCGGTAAACCAGCTTTTCAGGCCATTCACGGTGAAAGCGCCGAGGATCGCGCCCAGCAAAGTGCCGCGCCCTCCGACCGCCACCCAGACCACCATTTCGATCGAGTTGGCCGGCGACATTTCCGACGGATTGATGATGCCCACTTGCGGTACGTACAGCGCGCCGGCAATCGCGCACAGGACTGCCGACAGGGTCCAGACAAACAGCTTGAACCACAGCGGGTTATAGCCGATGAACATCAGGCGCGCTTCCGAATCGCGTACGGCCTGCAGCACACGGCCAAGGCGCGAGGCCACGATCCAGCGGCAAAGCAGCAGGGCGCCCACCAGGCACCCCAGTGTCGCCAGGTACAGCACTGCCTTGGTGGCCGGCGCCGTGATGCTGTAGCCGAGGATGCGCTTGAAATCGGTGAAACCGTTGTTGCCGCCGAAGCCGGTATCGTTGCGGAAGAACAGCAGCATGAAGGCATACGTCAGGGCTTGCGTAATGATGGAAAAATACACGCCCTTGATGCGCGAACGGAAAGCGAAGTAGCCGAACACGAAGGCCAGCGCGCCCGGCACAAGGACCACCAGCGCCAGGCAGTACCAGAAACTGTCCGTCATGGCCCAGTACCAGGGGAGCTCCTTCCAGTCGAGGAAGACCATGAAGTCGGGCAGAGCGCTCTGGTACACGCCGTCGCGGCCGATGGCGCGCATCAGGTACATGCCATGCGCATAGCCGCCCAAGGCAAAGAACAGGCCATGGCCCAGCGACAGGATGCCGGTGTAGCCCCACACCAGGTCGAGCGCCAGCGCCGCCATGGCATAGCACATGAATTTGCCGGCCAGCCCGACCAGGTAATCCGGCACATGCAGCGCATGTCCAGGCGCGAAGGCGAGGTTGCATGCCGGCAGCAAGGCTGCCAGCACCACCAGGCACGCGAGAGCGCACCAGGCGCGGCGGGAAAACAGCTTGTTCATTCAACGCTCCTGCCTTTGACAGCGAACAGCCCTTGCGGCCGGCGCTGGATGAAGATGATGATGAAGGCGAGGATGGCGATCTTGGCCAGGACGGCGCCCGCCACCGGCTCCAGTAATTTGTTGGCTTCACCAAGCCCCAGGGCGGCAATCACGGTGCCGGCCAGTTGGCCGACGCCGCCCAGCACCACCACCATGAACGAATCGATGATGTAGGACTGTCCGAGGTCCGGCCCCACATTTCCCAGCTGCGACAAGGCTACGCCCCCCAGCCCCGCAATGCCGGAGCCCAGCCCGAAAGTCAGCATGTCGATGCGGCCTGTCGGCACGCCAACGCAGCCCGCCATGCGCCGGTTCTGCATGACGGCACGTACGAACAGGCCCAGGCGGGTGCCATTCAGCAGCAGCCAGACGCCGGCCGTCACCAGCACGGCAAACACGATGATCGCGATGCGGTTGTAAGGCAGCACGAGCGATCCGAGTACCGTCATGCCGCCCGACATCCAGGCCGGATTGGCCACTTCCACGTTCTGCGCGCCGAACAGGGTGCGCACGGCCTGCATCAGCACAAGGCTGATGCCCCAGGTCGCCAGCAAGGTCTCCAGCGGGCGTCCGTACAGCCAGCGGATCACCGTGCGTTCCAGCGCCATGCCCACCAGCGCCGCCACGGCGAATGCAGCAGGCAGCGCCGCCAGCAGGTACAGCTCGACCGCCTGCGGCAAGTAGTGGCGGAACAGCGATTGCACCAGGTAAGTCGTATAGGCGCCGATCATCAGCAATTCGCCGTGCGCCATATTAATGATGCCCATCAGGCCGAAGGTAATGGCCAGCCCCAATGCCGCCAGCAGCAGTACGCTGGCCAGCGACATGCCATAAAACAGGTTGCCGACCAGCTCAGTGCGCGCTTGCCTGGCGTCGATCGCCTTCACGGCGTCCGTTAGCGCCAGGCGAACGGCGGCATCAGATTCGGCGGATGGCTGCTCCAGCCTGGCCTGCAGCGGCGCGCGCTGCGCGCTGCCGCCCAGTTCACCCAACTGGCGCGCGGCTGCGGCACGTTCGCCAGCCTGCGGCGCCTGCAAGCTGGCCAGGGCCAGCAACAGTTGCAGCGCCGATCGCGTTTGCCCGTCCTGCTCACCCTGCAGGGCGCGCTGCACCAGCGCCACCTGGGCCGGGTCCAATTCCTGGCCCAGCAAGGCACGCGCGGCCGCCAGGCGCTGTGCCGTCCCGGGTGCCAGCAGATCCATGCCCGACAGGGCCGTCTCGATGGCGGCGCGCAGGCGGTTATTGACGACAATGACCGACGCACCTTCTGGCGCTGGCGCCGACGGCGCAAGGCTGGCCACCCGCCCGTCGGGCAAAAGGTACAAGGCATCGTCCTTCAAAGCACGCAGTACGTCCGCCGCTTCCGGCGTGCCGAGCGCGCCGATGGCAGCGACTGCCGCCACCCGCGCGTCGGGATCGTCGCCAGCCAGCGGCTGCAGCATGGCTGGCGCAATGGCCGCCGGCGCGGCCCCGGCAAGCAGGTAAAGCGCAATGCCAGCCAGCAGCCGGCGCACAGCGGAATACATCATGGGGAAGTCTCCAGTAATCAAGTCCGGCGGACTGCGCGCAGCAGCCGCCGGCATCACGGCTTACAGCTTTTGCTTGCCTTCGTTCCCCGGAATGAACGGGCTCCAGGGCTGGGCGCGGATCGGTTCCCTGGTCTTCCACACCACGCTGAACTGGCCGTCAGCCTTGATTTCGCCGATCATCACCGGCTTGTGCAAGTGATGGTTGCTCGGGTCCATGGTCAGCGTGAATCCGGATGGCGCGCTGAAGGACTGGCCGCCCATTGCCGCGATCACCTTGTCGGTATCGGTGGACTTCGCCTTCGCCACGGCCTGCGCCCACATATGGATGCCGACATAGGTTGCCTCCATCGGGTCGTTGGTCACCGCGGTCGCCGCGTTCGGCAGCTTCTTCGCAACGGCATAAGCCTTCCATTTCTTGATGAAGGCATCGTTCACCGGATTTTTGACGGACTCGAAATAGTTCCAGGCGGCGAGGTGGCCGACCAGCGGCTTGGCATCCACGCCGCGCAGTTCCTCTTCACCCACCGAGAAGGCGACGACCGGTACCTGCGTTGACTTCAGGCCGGCATTGCCCAACTCCTTGTAGAAGGGCACGTTGGAATCGCCATTGATGGTCGAGATCACCGCGGTCTTGCCGCCGGCCGAAAACTTCTTGATATTGGCGACGATGGTCTGGTAATCCGAATGGCCGAACGGGGTGTAGGTTTCCTCGATGTCGCTGTCCTTGACGCCTTTGCTCTTCAGGAATGCGCGCAGGATCTTGTTGGTGGTGCGCGGGTACACATAGTCCGTGCCGAGCAGTACGAAGCGCTTGGCCCCGCCGCCCTCCTTGCTCATCAGGTATTCGACCGCGGGAATCGCCTGCTGGTTCGGCGCCGCGCCGGTATAGAACACATTCTTCTCGAGTTCTTCCCCTTCATATTGCACGGGGTAGAACAGCAGGCCGTTCAACTCCTTGAATACTGGCAGCACGGACTTGCGCGATACCGAAGTCCAGCAGCCGAACACGGCGGCCACCTTGTCTTTCGCTACCAGCTGGCGCGCCTTTTCGGCGAACAACGGCCAGTTCGACGCCGGATCGACCACCACCGGCTCCAGCTTCTTGCCCAGCACCCCGCCCTTGGCGTTGATTTCGTCGATGGCCATCAAGGCCACGTCCTTCAGCGACGTTTCGGAAATCGCCATGGTGCCGGACAGCGAGTGCAGGATGCCGACCTTGATGGTATCGGCAGCGTACGCCGCGAAGCTGCCACCCAACATGGCGGCAGCCGCCGCGATGCGGGTCAGGGAGGCGATGAAATGACGGCGAGTTTGCATGATGGTTACCTCTTCTGATAGTGGAAGGATGGTGCTTAGTATTGGACTTGCAGCGCGACGACGAACTTCGACTGGTCGGCGGCGGCAACGGTCTCTGTCTTCGAATACTTGGCGCTCAACTGCGCGTTGTAGCCATCGATGATGTAATTGAGGCCGATGTCCGACTGCTTGACGTCGATGTTGTTATCAGGCTTGAACTTCTGGAATTGGACGAAAGGCTGCAGCTTGCCTTGGCCTGGCGCCAGGTTGAATACGTAAGCGAGGCCGGTCGACCACGCCTTGCCCTGTTCCGCCAGGATGACGTCGCCGTTGCGGTAGTTGTAGTAGGCTGCTTCCACCGACACCGCGCCGGCGCCGATGCGTTTCTCCAGCAGGAAGTCCAGGTTCCAGGCCTTGTAGTCGCCGGTCTTGGCGATGGTCAGCACACCATCCTTCTGGTAGCGGCCTGCCAGGCCGATGGCCAGGATATCCTTGGTTCCGAGGTAGTTGCCGGTGCCGTAGTAGCCTGGCTCGGCATCCCAGAAGTCGTACTGCACGCGGCCCGCATACATCAGGCTGTCGTCGGCCTTGATGCCTGCCGCCTTGGCCTCCTTCTGCGTCAGGCTGCCGATGCCGAAGGTGTGGCCCTCGAACGCGCCGAAAGAGTATCCGAGCTTGCCCTCGGCCGCATTACCCCAGGCCACCACGCCGTCATCGCGGCCACGGAAGATGCCGCCGTTGTAGCCGTAGCGCGAAGCCACGCCCGCCCAGTAGCCGCCACCGAGCGAATAATAGGGACCGGCCATATTCGCACGGTCGCTCGGCGACAAAAGGCGGCCGGCCCAGATATTCAACTCCGGCGAAAAGGCAAACTGCGCGACAGCATCCAGCACCCGGATCTGGTCGCCATCCCATTCTGTGTTCAGCATGCCCTTGATGTTCTTGTTCAGGGAGGCGCCGAAGAACAGGCGCGCGCTGTCCAGGTTGAAGTCGTTCGAGCGCGAGCTCCCGTCCGGCGCTCCGTCCTTCTCGCTGGTAAAGCTGCCACGCGCTCCAAAGCCTACGCTGATGGACTTGTCTTCGCCGATGGGAATGGTGGCGCCCGCGTGCGCCAACGACGCCACGGCTGCGCTGAGTAATACGGAGAGCTTGATCATCGTTTGCATGCCAGTCCTCTTGTCACAAGTTTGAAAGTGTTGCTGCTTGTGAACAGGGTAAAGAGGCTGAACGCGATGGCCCATACGTCAAGTGACGTAGTTGCTGATTGGCGTCACAAAACAAAACGGCCCGGGCGCTTGCGCGGCCGGGCCGTTAGTTGGGGGCTTTCAGGCTTAAGCCAGCTTGCCGTGGCAAGCCTTGAACTTCTTGCCGCTGCCGCATGGGCATGGGTCGTTGCGGCCGACCTTGAAACCCTGGCTGATCGCCGCGTCCAGCTCGCCGGCCGGCATGGCGGTCGGCGCCAGCAGTTCTTCCGGCGCCGCGTTCGGGTTGAAGTCGGCGTGCTGGTAGTGGACGTTCTCGACGTGCGACTGGTTCATGGCCGCTTCCGCTGCCTCGACTTCTTCGCGCGACTGGATGCGTACCATCATCACCATGCGAATCACGTCGTTCTTGATCATGTCCAGCATGGTGCCGAACAGTTCGAACGCTTCGCGCTTGTATTCCTGCTTGGGATTCTTCTGCGCGTAGCCGCGCAGGTGGATGCCCTGGCGCAGGTGATCCAGCGCTGCCAGGTGCTCGCGCCAGTGGGTGTCCACCGACTGCAGCATGACATTGCGCTCGAAGCCGCCGAAGGCTTCCTTCGACACGATATCGACCTTGGCCTGATATGCGGCATCGGCTGCGGCAATCACACGTTCGACGATGTCGTCGTCGGTGATGCTGCTTTCCTTCTCCATCATTTCGACCAGCGGGACCTCGAGCATCCACTCTTGCGCCAGCGTCTTCTGCAGCGCAGGGATGTCCCACTGCTCTTCCACCGATTCTTCCGGCACATAGGTGCGCACCACGTCGGTGAACACGCCATGGCGCAGGTTCATGATGGTTTCGGAAATGTCGGTCGCTTCCAGCAGTTCGTTGCGCTGCGAGTAGATCACCTTGCGCTGGTCGTTGGCGACGTCGTCGTATTCCAGCAGCTGCTTACGAATGTCGAAGTTGCGGGCTTCAACCTTGCGCTGCGCGGATTCGATGGAACGGGACACGATGCCCGCTTCGATCGGTTCGCCTTCCGGCATCTTCAGGCGGTCCATGATCGCGCGCACGCGGTCGCCGGCGAAGATGCGCAGGAGCGGGTCGTCCAGCGACAGGTAGAAGCGCGAAGAGCCCGGGTCGCCCTGGCGGCCGGAACGGCCACGCAGCTGGTTGTCGACGCGGCGTGATTCGTGGCGTTCGGTACCGACGATGTGCAGGCCGCCTGCCGCCACCACCTGGTTGTGCAGCGACTGCCAGCCGGAACGCAGGTGCTGCGCCTTGGCGGCTTTATCTGCATCGCTCAGCTCCGGGTCGGCTTCGATGATCTGGATCATCTTTTCGATACTGCCGCCCAAGACGATGTCGGTACCACGGCCGGCCATATTGGTGGCGATGGTGATGGCTTTCGGCGCACCCGCCTGGGCGATGATTTCAGCTTCGCGGGCGTGCTGTTTTGCGTTCAGCACGTTGTGCGGCAGCTTGGCCTTGTCCAGGATGCTGGACAGCAGTTCGGAGTTCTCGATCGAGGTGGTACCTACCAGCACTGGCTGGCCGCGCTCGTAGCAGTCGCGGATGTCAAGCATCATCGCGTTGTACTTTTCGGCGTTGGACTTGTACACCTGGTCCTGGCGGTCCTTGCGCTGCGACGGACGGTTCGGCGGGATCACCACGGTTTCCAGGCCGTAGATTTCCTGGAATTCGTAGGCTTCGGTGTCGGCGGTACCGGTCATGCCGGCCAGCTTGCCGTACATGCGGAAGTAGTTCTGGAAGGTGATCGAGGCCAGGGTCTGGTTCTCGTTCTGGATCTTGACGCCTTCCTTGGCTTCGACTGCCTGGTGCAGGCCGTCGGACCAGCGGCGGCCAGTCATCAGGCGGCCGGTGAATTCGTCGACGATCACCACTTCATTGTTCTGCACCACGTAGTGCTGGTCCTTGAAGTACAGCACGTGCGCGCGCAAGGCAGCGTACAGGTGGTGCACCAGGGTGATGTTGGCGGAGTCGTACAGGGAAGCGCCTTCCGGCAGCAGGCCCATCTTGGTCAGGATCGCTTCGGCCTTTTCGTGGCCGGCTTCGGTCAGCAGCACCTGGTGCGCTTTTTCATCCTTGGTGTAGTCGCCAGGGATTTCGATCTTGCCTTTGCCGTCCGCGGTTTCTTCGCCGACTTGCAGGGTCAGTTGCGGCGGCACCAGGTTGATCTTGTGGTACAGGTCAGTGTGGTTTTCGGCCTGGCCGGAGATGATCAGCGGGGTACGCGCTTCGTCGATCAGGATCGAGTCCACTTCGTCGACGATGCCGAAATTCAGGGTGCGCTGCACACGCTCGCTGGCTTCGAACACCATGTTGTCGCGCAGGTAGTCGAAACCGAATTCGTTGTTGGTGCCGTAGGTGATGTCGGACGCGTAGGCTTCCTGCTTGTCGGCGTGCGGCATCTGCGACAAGTTCACGCCGCAGGACAGGCCCAGCCAGCGGTACAGCTTGCCCATGGTCTCGGCGTCGCGCTGTGCCAGGTAATCGTTGACGGTCACGATGTGCACGCCCTTGCCGGACAGTGCATTCAGGTAGGCTGGCAGGGTCGCGGTCAGGGTTTTGCCTTCACCGGTGCCCATTTCGGCGATCTTGCCGTAATGCAATACCATGCCGCCGATCAGTTGGACGTCGAAGTGGCGCATCTTGAACACGCGCTTGGAAGCTTCGCGGCAGACGGCAAAGGCTTCCGGCAGCAGGTTGTCCAGCGATTCGCCATTGGCAACGCGTTCCTTGAGGGCAGGCGTTTTCGCTTGCAGCTCGGCATCCGACAGCTTTTCAAACTCCGGCTCCAGGGCGTTGATCGCCTTTACCGTTTTTTGGTATTGCTTAAGCAGACGCTGGTTGCGGCTGCCGAAAATCTGGGTCAGTAAGGACATTTCTTAAATTCTTCCTCGGGTCCGCCAATGGCAAAAGTGCGTGATTTTATCATGCGTTCGTAGCAAGGTTGGGATCTTGACCTATATAACAATAGGCTAGCGATGAAAAATTCACCGGCTGGGGCCGCCACTGTAAAATGGCGGTATGGCATTTTCCTTCACCAACCGCAAGCACGCCCCGCAGGAAGCGACCAATTTCCTGCTCGGCAACGCACGGCTGGCCGCTTTGCTGCCGGCCGTGCAGCGCATGGCTAAATTACAACAAGACTGCCGTGAAGTGCTGCCATCAGCCTTTAAAACCTGTGAAATCTTTGCTTTTGACGGTGGTGAGCTGACTTTGGCCGTGCCGAACACGGCCGTGGCAGCCAAGCTCAAGCAGCAAGTGCCAAAGCTGCAGGAAGCGCTGAACGCAAATGGATGGCAGATAAACAATATCCGCTTCCGGGTGCAGATGCCGAAAGGGATCGCCCACGTGGGGCCGAGCGGGGAAGGCCTGAGGCTGCCCGAAACGGCCGTCAATTCCTTCGACGAGCTAAGCCAGAAACTGGAGCCGACCGCCGCCAACGAGCCGCTGATCGAAGCGATGCGGCGCCTGGTTGCCCGCCGCCGCGGCTGACCTGCTATTTCCTGATCGGAAAGTAGAACGAAACCATCAAGGTCACAATCGGCAGAGCGCCGATTTTCACTAGCTCAAACATGGCCTGGAGTGCGGAATTATCTGGATCTAGCCCATACGCGACCATGATCCCAATACAAATGATCGCCAAACAACCAAGGACTTGTTTTGCAAACGTTAGTCGCGCCCCAGGGCTGATGTCAGCAACCGTCGCAGACCATGGCAAGTGCTGGGCGACATCTATGTCGGCATGCTGCTGACCGTTCATTCGGCCCGATTGCATCAAAAGATTCCGACCAAGCGGTGTAGCGGATTGAACTCCGCATCAACAATAGCGAGTGAATTGCCCTTTGTTTGCTCTTCATCCGCGATGGCGAGAAGCGCAAGGGCCCTGCCTATTGCTAAGCCGCGTGGCAGGCCATTTCGATCGGCGATATCGGAAATAATGCGATCGACTTCGTCGCTAACCTCAAGGGTGATCTGCATCATGGCGTCCTCCCGTTGCAATACTGTCAGTATTGCTAACGGAAGGCCGGTCTGGCAAGCAGAGCAGGAGAACTAAATTAAAGGTAGGCCCACTCGCGCGACATCTGCTTGGCGTAGGACGGCGGGGCGGTGTCGACGGAGTCGAAGGTGACCAGTTCGTAGGAATCCGGGTCGGCCAGCATGGCGCGCAGCAGCTGGTTGTTCAGCGCGTGGCCAGATTTGTGGGCTTCGTAGCTGGCGATGATCGGGTGGCCAACCATGTACAGGTCGCCGATCGCGTCGAGGATCTTGTGGCGCACGAATTCGTCGTCGTAGCGCAGGCCATCCTGGTTCAGGATGCGGTATTCATCCATCACGATGGCGTTTTCCAGCGAGCCGCCGCGCGCCAGGCCGATCCCGCGCAGCATTTCCACGTCCTGCATGAAGCCGAAGGTGCGGGCGCGGGCAATGGCTTGAATATAAGACACGTCGCCAAAGTCGACAGTCGCGCGCTGCGCGGTACCGTCCACCGCCGGGTGGTTGAATTCGATGAAGAAGTCCAGCTTGAAGCCGTCGTGCGGCACTAGGCGCGCCCACTTTTCAGCAGCGCCCTTGCCTTCGCGGATCTCGATCGGCTTTTTCACCTTGATGAACTTCTTCGGCGCTTCCTGCTCCTGCACGCCACCCTGCTGCAACAGGTAGACGAAGGACGATGCCGAACCATCCATGATCGGGATTTCTTCTGCCGTCACGTCGACGTACAGGTTGTCGATGCCCAGGCCTGCGCAGGCCGACATCAGGTGCTCGACGGTTGAAACGCGGCCGCCATCCTTCATCAGCACAGTTGCCATGCGGGTATCACCCACGATGTCAGCCCTTGTCGGGAAGACAACCTGCGGGTCCAGGTCCACACGGCGGAACACGATGCCGGCATCCGGCTCGGCAGGGCGCAAGGTCAGCTCGACCTTGGTACCGGAGTGCAGGCCGACACCTGTGGTGCGGACGATTTCTTTGATGGTTCGTTGTTTCAGCATGCAAGGATTATAGCGCCCTGCGCCCTTCCCCGCTTACGGATGCTCAGCCTCGGCATGTTCGGTCTCGCGGCGCACCAGGTAGATGCCGGAGCCGATGATGATGGCTGCGCCCACCAGGGTGTAGGTGTCCGGCAGCGTATGCCACAGCAGCCAGTCGATGCCCACGCCCCAGGCTAGCGCCGTGTACTCGAACGGCGCCACGATGGAAGCCTTGCCCATGCTGAAGGCGCGCGTCAGCGCGAGTTGGCCGAAGAAACCGCTTACCGCCAGTGCAGTCATGGCAGGCCACAACGACCAGTCGATGCTCACCCACGCATTGATGGCCAGCGGCGCCACGCCGATGCCCATCAGGGTCAGCACCCAGAACATCACATGCTCGGGCGCGTCGGTCTTGGCCAGCACACGGCCGGCAATCGCGGAAATGCCGTAGCAGACGGCCGAGGCCAGCACCGCCAGGCCGGCGATCGACGCGAAGTTGGTGCCGTCCGGACGCAGCACCACCAGCACGCCGCCCAGGCCGACAAAGATCGCCACCCACTGCCCCAGGCTGACTTTCTCTTTCAGGATGAATACCGCCAGCACGGTCACCAGCGCCGGTGCGATAAAGAAGATGGCGTAGGTGTCGGCCAGCGGCAGCGACTTCAACGCGTAGGCAAACAGCGACAGCATGGCAATGCCGACCGCGCCGCGCAGCAGGTGCAGCGGCCAGCGCACCTTGAAGATGCCGCTGAACTTGCCGCGATAGGCCATGAATGCGCACACCAGTGGCATCGAAAGCATGCATCGCAACGCGGTCACCTGTACTGCCGGATAGCGCGCGGCCAGCACTTTCATGGAAGCGTCCATGAGGGAGAACATGGCGACCGCGGCCACCATGGCGTAAATGGCTTGCAGGTTTTCTTTTTGTTGCGGAGTCACGATGGAAGGCCCAAAAGCGTTGCCGGGTCGTCCATTGTACTGAAAGAAAGGGTTTGCTGCTGAGGCTGTGTCAGCTTAGCCGGTAACAGTAGAAGTCCCGGTTTGCCCACTCGCGATCGCTCGCGCCTCGGCCATAAGGCATTCGCTGCCGTGACAACTTATAACCGGGATCCATTGCCCCCCTCACGTCAAAGTAGTCAGGCCTCAACAGCTCCTTCACTTCGGGCAAGGCATCCAGTGCCTTGAACACCCTCCGAAGAACCTTGAAGTTGTCCTCTATATCCATTTGTTTGATGATGACCTGGAGCAGCCATTCACGGCACTCTTCATCATATTCCCAGTACATGGAAACCGGCTTTAGCCCTTCCTGGTCCAGTTGCTGAAGGAACTTGCGTCCGCCAGCGATCATTTCTTGCGTCATTTGTCCCTCTACCAGTGCTTCTGTATCCATGGTAGTACTCCTTTCAGATGGCCAGCGCATGCGACGTACATGCATCGCGCCATTTGCGCAGGCACGTTGACTTCGTAGCGCGCGATCTCACTCCATTTGCGAACTACGGACCAATTTTCAGCGAACGCTGCACTGGAACGAATTTCTTCCTCGAGCTCGAGCTGCAAGCCGGCTAATCTCACGAGCGTCCGCAAATTGTGGGTATTGCATTCGTTTGCCAATCGCTTGTCTGGAAATTCGTGGCGCTCCTGCTGTTTCGCGATGGCGGCCTTCAGCCCACATTCGATCGCGTATCCCGACAAATAGTAGCTGCCTGCATAAAATTCCGCGTCCAGCAGGCTTTTACCTTCGCTGATGCGCATCCGCGTCAGGTCGTGAAGTTCATTGCGATTCATGTCAGCGTCCCAAAATGCAAAAACGATGAGACAAATCCGCGCTGGAATTGTTCCCGCTTTCCGAAAGAAATCACGAATGATTTCGTGGCGGGTTATGATGGCATGATGAACACAGAAGCCCAACTTGTCGAAGTGATCGAAGATGTCGAGCCACTCTACGTGGTCCATGAGTCGCCCGTGCATGGGCGCGGCGTATTTGCGCGCCGGATGATCCCTGCCGGCACCCGCATCATCGAATACACCGGCGAGATCGTCGACTGGGAAGAGTGCTGCCGCCGTACCGAGGAGAAAGGCGGTCCGATCGGCCATACCTTCTTCTTCAGCCTGAACAACGGCATGCTGATCGACGGCGGTTCGGGCGGCAACGAGGCGCGCTACATCAACCATTCCTGCGAACCTAATTGCGAGGCGGAAGAAGACGAAGACGACCGCGTCTACATCTGCTCCCTGCGCGACATCGCCGAAGGCGAAGAACTGAACTACAACTACGGGCTGATCTACGAAGCCCGCCACACCGCCAAGGTGAAGAAGGAGTTCGCCTGCTACTGCGGCGCCCCGTCCTGCACCGGCGTCATGCTGGCGCCCAAGAAGCGCAAGTCGCGCGCAAAAACGAAAGACGAAACGAAAAACGGCGCCGAAGCGCCGTCTCTAGCGGAGTAATCCAGGGGTTACAGCTGGCCCAGCATGGTTTCGGCATTCGACACTTCGAACTTGCCGCCTTGCTCGACGTTCAGTTGCTTGACCACGCCGTCTTCCACCAGCATCGAGTAACGCTGGGAGCGGGTGCCCATGCCGAACTTGGAGAAGTCTGCGTCCAGGCCCAGAGCCTTGGAGTAAGCAGCGTTGCCGTCAGCCATCATACGGACGGTGCCGGTGGCTTTCTGGTCGCGGCCCCATGCGCCCATCACGAAGGCGTCGTTCACGGAGATGCACCAGATTTCATCCACGCCCTTGGCTTTCAGTTCGGCAGCGTGCTTGACGTAGCCCGGTACGTGCTGTGCGGAGCAGGTTGGGGTGTAGGCGCCTGGCAGGCCGAAGATCGCGATCTTCTTGCCCTTGGCGATGTCCTGCACATTGAAGGTGTTCGGGCCGAGGGAGCAGCCTTCGGTCTCGGTTTCGATGAATTCGGACAGTTGGCCTTCCGGCAGTTTGTCGCCGATCTTGATGGTCATTCTTTTTCTCCTGTTGTTGAAAACCGGTAGGCGCCTGCCGCAGGTCAGTGTCTGACCCTGCGGGTCAGACACCGGTTTACCGGTTCTGAAAATAAAAAACCGCGCAGTGCGCGGGTAGCCCTGAATGCCTAGTATAACTCCGCGCCGCCGGACGCGTGATCCGGCGGCGCGGCTGACCCTATTTAGTCAGCCTGCTTGCGCAGGAAGGCAGGAATGTCGTAGGTTTCCATGCCCGACTTGGCCAGTGCGTTCACCTGCTCGGTGGCCGATTCACGGCGCCATACGGCTGGCTGTTTCTGCACGTCGGCGGACACGCCGGAGAAGCCTGCGTTGCCGAAACCGCCCACTGCTGCAGTTGCTGCACCGCCGCCCAGGCCTGCGTTGACGTTCAGCGGGTTGCCGCCGTGGGTGCCGGTGCGCAGTTGCTGCTGCGGTACCAGTTGCACGTGCTTCTTGGCTTTGCCCAGGCCGGTCGCCACCACGGTCACGCGGATATCGTCGCCCATCGCGTCGTCGTAGGCGATGCCTTGTGCGATCGACGCATCCGGTGCGGCGAAGGCGCGCACGGCAGCCATGACTTCCTTGATTTCCTTGCCTTTCAGGCCGCGCGATGCGGTGACGTTGACCAGCACGCCGCGTGCGCCCGCCAGGTCGACGCCGTCCAGCAGCGGGGAGGCAACCGCCTGTTCGGCCGCCACGCGTGCACGGTCCACGCCGGAAGCGGTGGCGGTACCCATCATCGCCTTGCCCTGCTCGCCCATGATGGTCTTCACGTCGTTGAAGTCGACGTTGATGTGGCCAGGCACGTTGATGATTTCGGCGATACCGGCTACGGCGTTGTTCAGGACGTCGTCAGCGTGCTGCAGCCACTCGATCAGCGACTCGTCTTCGTAGATTTCTTCCAGCTTCTCGTTGCAGATCACGATCAGCGAGTCGACGTTCTGCGACAGCGCTTCCAGGCCCGCTTCGGCGATGTCCAGGCATTTCTGGCCTTCGTGCGAGAACGGCTTGGAGACCACCGCCACGGTCAGTGCGCCCTGCTGCTTGGCGATTTCCGCCACGATCGGCGCCGCGCCGGTGCCGGTTCCGCCGCCCATGCCGGCAGCGATGAACACCATGTGCGCGCCGCGCAGCGCATCTTCGATGCGGGTGCGGGATTCTTCTGCCAGCGCACGGCCGATCTCAGGCTTCATGCCCGCGCCCAGGCCGCTCGCGCCGATCTGGATAATGTTGCTTGCCTTGGAGGCGGCCAGCGCTTGTGCGTCGGTATTGGCAGCGATGAATTCCACACCGCTCATGCCCTTGTTGATCATGTGCTGGACGGCATTGCCGCCTGCACCGCCAACGCCGACGACCTTGATGACCGTTCCCAGTGTTGCGTTATCAACCATATCAAACTCCATGATTTACTCCTATCTAGAATGCGGTTTTCAAGCGCCAGGCCTCATATGGGTAGGAGAACTGGAGATTGAAAACTGCAGGGGTTTATTATTCAAAAATTGTCTTAAAAGTTACCCAGGAACCATTCCTTCATGCGCTGCCAAACTGCCTTCACTGATCCATCCTGGCGCGTCACGATGTGGCCGCGCAGATACTGCTTCTTAGCTTCCAACAACAGGCCCAACACGGTTGCATAGCGCGGGCTGCGCACCACGTCGGCCAGCTGGCCGCGGTAGTCCGGGGTGCCCAGGCGCGCAGGCTTGAGGAAGATGTCTTCCGCCATCTCCACCATGCCCGGCATGATCGAGGTGCCGCCGGTCAGCACGATGCCCGACGAGAGCACGCCCTCGTAGCCGGACTCGCGTACCACCTGGTGCACCATCGCAAACAGTTCTTCCACGCGCGGCTCGATCACCGCCGCCAGCGCCTGGCGCGACAGGTTGCGCGGACCACGGTCGCCCAGGCCCGGCACTTCAAGGTGCTCGCCCGGATCGGCCAGCACCTGCTTGGCTACGCCGTAGCGGATCTTGATTTCTTCCGCTTCGCCGGTCGGGGTGCGCAGCGCCATCGCGATGTCGTTGGTGATCTGGTCGCCGGCGATCGGGATCACGGCCGTATGGCGGATCGCGCCGTCGCTGAAGACCGCCACGTCGGTGGTGCCGCCGCCGATGTCGATCAGCACCACGCCCAGTTCCTTCTCGTCGGTGGTCAGCACGGCGTCGGCCGAGGCCATCGGCTGCAGGATCAGGTCCGATACTTCCAGGCCGCAGCGGCGCACGCACTTGACGATGTTCTGCACCGCGCTCACCGCGCCGGTGACGATGTGCACCTTCACTTCCAGGCGGATGCCGCTCATGCCGATCGGCTCGCGCACGTCGTCCTGCGAGTCGACGATGAATTCCTGCGGCACCGTGTGCAGCAACTGCTGGTCGGTCGGGATGTTGACTGCCTTGGCGGTCTCGATCACGCGCGCCACGTCGGTGGCCGTGACTTCCTTGTCCTTGATCGCCACCATGCCGCTGGAGTTGAAGCTGCGGATATGGCTGCCCGCAATGCCCGCGTACACGTTGCGGATCTTGCAGTCGGCCATCAGTTCCGCCTCTTCCAGCGCGCGCTGGATCGATTCGACGGTCGCCTCGATGTTCACCACCACGCCCTTTTTCAGGCCGCTGGACTCGTGCTGGCCCAGGCCAATCACTTCGTGGCGTCCATCGCCCATCACCTCGGCCACCACGGCCACCACTTTGGAGGTGCCGATGTCGAGGCCGACGATCAGGTTTTTAGCGTCTTTAGTCATCTCTATGCCCTGCTTTCAACGTTTCTTCGTATCTGACGGGATCTTCAGTCCCGCTGCGCTCAAAGCCAGGCCGTTCTGGTAGCGCATATCAATCGTTTCAATATTCGGCACGCGGCTGGAAATCTGCGGCCAGATTCCGACCAGGCGCATCACCCGTTGATGCA
Organism: Pseudoduganella sp. R-43; assembly: GCF_049913255.1. Lineage (NCBI taxonomy): Bacteria > Pseudomonadati > Pseudomonadota > Betaproteobacteria > Burkholderiales > Oxalobacteraceae > Pseudoduganella > Pseudoduganella sp. R-43. The sequence continues at coordinate 1,592,882 of NZ_CP183988.1, read as the reverse complement.
GGGTGTCATGCGTTGCCTCGCGTCCCAGCGCCACACTGGCGCCGTTGTCCAACTTCACCGTCCACGCATAGCGTCCCGACAGGGCGACGCTCTTCGGCACCAGGCTGGCCGGCGCAAACCATGTCTTCAACTCGCCGTAACGCGCCAGCACTTCCTTTTCGCTGCCATCCGGACCGGAAAACTCCGGCAGCTCGTGATCCTCTTCCGCTTCGGCCAGGTTGGCGGTGAACACATCGCCCTTTACCGACAGCAGCCGTCCATCTTCGCCCCAGGTGCCAAGCGCTTCATGCTCTTCCAGCGACACGATCAGCTGGTTCGGCCACTCGCGCCGCACGCTGGCGCGGCGCACCCACGGCACCGACTCGAACACCTTGCGTACCTGCTCCAGGTCGGCGGTGAAAAAATTGCCGGCCAGGCGGCCCTGAGTGCCGTTGCGCAGCGTCAGGTGATTCACGTGCTTGAACTCGGACTTGTCCATGGTTTCAACGCGGATAGCGCGCAAATCGAATACAGGACGATTCGCCACCCACCACACGCCGGCGACGGCGCAAGCCAGCACCGACAGCGCGAACAGGCCGCTGGCGGATGCATTCAAGGCTTTGACGTCGTGCCACATAGGTCTTTTCCGTCCTTACTTCTTCAGCTTCAGTCGCGCGGTGCGCAGGATTTCCACGCACAACTCTTCGTAACTTACGCCGGTCGCGCAGGCGGCCATCGGCACCAGCGAATGGCTGGTCATGCCTGGCGAGGTGTTCACTTCCAGCAGGAAAGGCTTATGGTCCTTGGCGCGCAGCAGCACGTCGACCCGGCCCCAGCCCTCGCAGCCGACGGCGCGATAGGCCGCTACGGCCAGGCGCTGCATCTCGTCCTGCATCGCCTGGTCCAGTTGCGGCGGGCAAAAATACTTGGTGTCGTCGGTGAAGTACTTGTTCTGGTAGTCGTAGTTGCCTTGCGGCGCCACGATTTCCACGATCGGCAGCGCACGCGCATCCTTGCCGGTGCCCAGCACGGCAACGGTGAACTCGCGGCCTTCCACAAATTCTTCGGCCAGCACGCAGTCATCCAGCGCAGCGGCGGCGTCATAGGCGGCTTTCAGGCCGGCCTTGTCGCTCACCTTGGTGATGCCGATGGTCGAACCTTCATGCGGCGGTTTCATGATCAATGGCAGGCCGAGGCGCGCGGCTTCCGCGTCCAGGTCGGAATCGGCGCCCAGCACCGCGTATTCCGGGGTCGGCAGGTTTTCGCGCAGCCACAGGATCTTGGTGGTGATCTTGTCCATGCCCACCGAGCTGGCCATCACGCCGGAGCCGGTGTACGGGATGCCCAGCAGTTCCAGGGCGCCCTGGATGCTGCCGTCTTCGCCGTAGCGGCCATGCAACGCGATGAACACGCGGTCGAATTTTTCGGCGGCCAGTTCAGCCAGCGAGCGTTGGCCCGGGTCGAAGGCGTGGGCGTCTACGCCCTGCGATTGCAGGGCCGCCAGCACGCCGGTGCCGGACATGATGGACACGTCGCGCTCGGCCGACAGGCCGCCCATCAGCACGCCCACCTTGCCGAATGCTTGCGCTTCTTGTGCAGTCAGTTTCGTCATCGCGTCAAGCCTTCCAGTTCGTCAGTTTTGCAGGGACGCCGCTGATCGAGCCTGCGCCCATCGTGAGCACGACGTCGCCGTCGCGCACCACGTTCATGATTGTTTCCGGCATGTCGGCGATGTTTTCGACGAATACCGGTTCAGTTTTGCCGCGCGCGCGGATCGCGTGCGCCAGGGCACGGCCGTCGGCTGCCACGATCGGCGCCTCGCCCGCTGCATAAACATCGGACAGGACCAGCACGTCGACGGTGCTCAGGACTTTCGCGAAGTCCTCGAACAGGTCGCGCGTGCGGCTGTAGCGGTGCGGCTGGAAAGCCAGCAGCAGGCGGCGGCCCGGATAGGCGGCGCGCGCAGCGGCGGTGGTGACTTCCATTTCAATCGGGTGGTGGCCGAAATCGTCCACCAGGGTGAAGCTGCCGCCCGACGGGATCGCGACTTCGCCGTATTTGGTGAAGCGGCGGCCGACGCCGGCAAAGCCTGCCAGGCCGGCTTGCGTTGCCGTATCCGGCACGCCGATTTCACGCGCGATGGCGACTGCGGAACAGGCGTTCTGCACGTTATGCATGCCGGGCTGGTTCAGCACGATGTCCAGGTCCGGGAAGCCTTCCTGCAGCACGGTGAAGTGCATCTGGGTGCCGACGGCGCGCGCATTGACGGCACGCACTTCAGCATCTTCCGCAAAGCCGTAGGTCGTCACCGGCTTGGTCACCTGCGGGATGATGGCGCGTACATGCGGGTCGTCGATGCACAGCATGGCGCGGCCGTAGAAAGGCAGGCGATGCGTGAAGTGCACGAAAGCCTGCTTCAGCTTTTCGAAATCGTGCTCGTAGGTTTCCATGTGATCGGCGTCGATGTTGGTGATGACTTCGATCATTGGGGTCAGGTTCAGGAACGAGGCGTCCGATTCATCCGCTTCGGCCACCAGGTATTCGCCGGAGCCCAGCTTGGCGTTGGCGCCGGCTGCGGTCAGGCGGCCGCCGATCACGAAGGTCGGGTCCAGGCCGCCTTCGGCCAGCACCGACGCCACCAGGCTGGTGGTGGTGGTCTTGCCGTGGGTGCCGGCAATGGCGATGCCGCGCTTCAGGCGCATCAGTTCACCAAGCATGACGGCGCGCGGCACGATAGGGATCTTGCGGGCGCGCGCGGCGATTACTTCAGGGTTGTCTTCTTTCACGGCTGTCGAGGTGACGACCGCGTCGGCGTTGCCGATATAGCTGGCGTCATGGCCCTGGTGCACGGTGGCGCCCATGTCGACCAGGCGCTGGGTCACGGCGTTCGAACCGAGGTCCGAGCCGGAGACGTTATAGCCCAGCGTTACCAGCACTTCGGCGATGCCGCTCATGCCGCTGCCGCCGATGCCGACGAAGTGAATGTTCTTTACTTTATGTTTCATGCTAGTGCTTCCAATTCTTGTGCGATGGCGTCATTCGCATCGCGCTTGCCCACTGCAAGCGCTGCGGACGCCATCTTCTGGCAAGTGCTCCGGTTCAAGGTCTGCAACAGTGCTGCCAGGCTTTCCGAATTCAATTCCGTCTGCGGCATGTGGATCGACGCGCCCTGCTTGGCCATCCATTGCGCGTTGTCGCGCTGGTGGCTGGTCGTCGAGACCACCAGGGGAACCAGCACGCTGGCTACCCCGGCGGCAGTCAGTTCCGACACGGTGATCGCGCCGGCGCGGCAGATCACGATGTCCGCCTGCGCGTAGGCGCCCGCCATGTCGTCGATGAAATCGACCACGTTTGCTTCCACATGCGCCTGCGCGTAAGCTGCGCGCAGGGCTTCGATATTCTTCTTGCCCGACTGGTGGGTCACCAGCGGACGCTGTTCCGGCGCGATCAGCGCCAATGCCGCCGGCAGCGCATCGTTGAGCGCCTTGGCCCCCAGGCTGCCGCCCACCACCAGGATGCGCAGCACGCCATCGCGGCCCGCGAAGCGCTGCTCCGGCGCCGGCAGGGCCAGGATTTCCTTGCGCACCGGGTTGCCGGTGACGACTGCCTTGCCGGCAACCGCGCCGAAGTCGGCCGTGAAGCCGAAGAAAACCCTTTTCGCCATCGGCGCCAATGTCTTGTTCGACAGCAGCAGGCCGGCATCGGCATTCACCAGCGCCAGGGGCACGCCGCGCAGTTTCGCCATGACGCCGCCCGGCACGCAGACATAGCCGCCCATGCCCAGCACCACGTCCGGTTTGCGCTTGCCGATGAAGCGGAAGCAATCCACGAACGCGCCAATCATCTTGAACGCGCCACCGATGCTGTGCGCCAGGCCCTTGCCGCGCATGCCGCTGAAGTGGACCACGTCCATTTCCACGCCGTGCTTCGGCACCAGCTCCGTTTCCATGCCATGCGACGTACCGAGCCAGGTGACTTCCCAGCCACGGGCGCGCATGGCCTGGGCGATCGCCAGGCCGGGGAAAATGTGGCCGCCGGTACCGGCTGCCATGATCATCAGGCGCTTGCTCATACCCGCCCTCCCCGCATCATCTGGCGGTTCTCGAAGTCGATGCGCAGCAAAATCGCCAGGCCCACGCAGTTGATGATGATGCCGGTGCCGCCATAGCTCATGAGCGGCAAGGTCAGGCCTTTGGTTGGCAGCAAGCCGAGGTTCACGCCCATATTGATAAATGTCTGTACGCCGATCCAGATGCCAATGCCTTTGGCGGCCAGTCCGGCGAAGGTCTGGTCCATGGCGATGGCCTGGCGGCCGATGTCGAAAGCGCGCTTGACGATCCAGTAGAACATGCCGATGGTGACCAGCACCCCGATCATGCCCAGCTCCTCGCCGATCACCGCCAGCAGGAAGTCGGTATGCGCTTCCGGCAGGTAGTGCAGTTTTTCCACGCTGGCGCCCAGGCCCACGCCGCCGATCTCGCCGCGGCCGAAGGCAATCAGCGAGTGGGTCAGCTGGTAGGACTTGTTCAGCGCGTTCTCCTCTTCCCAGGGATTCAGGTAGGCGAACAAACGCGCGCGGCGGAATGGCGACAGCCAGATGATGGCGACGAAAATCGTCACCAGCATGCCGGCAATGCCGCCGAACCAGACCGCATTGACGCCGCCCAGGAACAGGATGCCCATGGCGATGCAAACGATCACGCCAAAGGCGCCAAGATCTGGTTCCAGCAGCAGCAACAGGCCGACGAAAGCCACCGCCAGCGCCATCGGCGCAAAGCCCTTGGACAGGCGGTGCATGAATTCCTGCTTGCGCACGGTGTAGTCCCCCGCATACAGCACGATGAAAAGCTTCATCAGTTCGGACGGCTGGAACTGGAACACCTTGAGCGACAGCCAGCGGCGGCCACCGTTCACGTTCACGCCGAGGCCGGGAATCAATACCAGCACCAGCGCCACCAGCGTTGCGATGAACAGATAAGGCGCCGCCTTCTGCCAGTCTTCCACGCGCACGCGGAAGGACACGGCGGCGGCCACGATGGCAATGGCAATGAATATCGCCTGGCGCTGCACGAAGTAGTGATTCTTATAGGCGGCGAACTTGGGCGAATCCGGCAGCGCAATCGAAGCCGAATACACCATTACCATCCCGAACAGCATGAGCAGCAGCACCGACCAGACTAGCGGCTGGTCGTAATCCATCATCTTCGAATGGCGTGCGCGTCCATCCAGCGGAGCTGGGGACTCGGCGCCACCGAAGCGGAATGGAAGCTGGATTGCCATCAGATCTCCTGCCCCGCATCAAGTGCGATCTCGCGCACGGTGTCGATGAACACCTGCGCACGGTGCGCGTAGTTCTTGAACATGTCCAGGCTGGCGCAGGCCGGCGACAGCAGCACGGCATCGCCGGCGTGGGCCAGCGCGGCCGCGCGCTTGGTCGCCTCTTCCAGCGTCGCGAAATCCTCCATCTTCACGCCGGTTGGCTCCAGCGCTGAACGGATGGCCGGCGCATCGCGGCCGATCAGGACCACGGCGCGCACGAAGCGGCGCACCGGTCCGGCCAGCGGGTCGAATTCCTGGCCCTTGCCGTCGCCGCCGGCGATCACGATGAGCTTTTGCTCGCCGCCGAAGGACTGGCCCAGGCCAACCAGCGCGGCAACGGTAGCGCCCACGTTGGTGCCCTTCGAATCGTCGTAGTAGTCAACACCATTGATCGAGGCCACCAGCTCGACGCGGTGCGGCTGGCCTTTGTACTCGCGCAGGCCATGCAGCAGCGGCGCAAACGGCAGGCCGATGGCGCGGCACAGGGCCAGCGCGGCCAGCGCGTTGGACGCGTTGTGCGTGCCGCGGATCTGAAGGGCATCGGCCGGCATCAGCTTCTTGGCGTAGCACTCCACAGGCGGAGGCGGCGGATCATTTTTCTTGCGGCGCTTCGGCGGTTCGGCGTCGTCGGCCGGCTCGGCAGTCGCCAGCCAGAACACGCCGCGCTCGTTGACCAGGCCGAAGCTGTGCGCCAGTTCCGGCGCATCGGTGCCGAAAGTGACGTTTTCGCCGGTCGGGTTGGCCATCGCCATGGTCCACTTGTCGTCGCGATTCAGCACGCGCACGGTGTCTTCGCCGAAGATGCGCTTCTTGTCGTCGGCATAGGCCTGCATGCTGCCGTGCCAGTCCAGGTGGTCCTGGGTCACATTCAATACGGTCGCGGCATCGGCGTTCAGGCTGTAAGTCGTGTGCAGCTGGAAGCTGGAAAGCTCGAGCACCCAGGCTTGTGGCAGGGTATCGTTCTCCATCACTTCGCGCAGCACGTCCAGTGCGGCCGGGCTGATATTGCCGGCCACGCGCACCGACAGGCCGGCGCGTTCGCACAGCTGGCCGGTCAGGCTGGTGACGGTGGTCTTGCCGTTGGTGCCGGTGATGGCAATGACTTTCGGCGCATAGGCGCGGTCTTCCTTCAGCCATTTCAGCGCCTGGGCGAACAGTTCGATCTCGCCCCAGACGGGAATGCCCTTCTCCGCCGCGGCCGGGATGATCTCGGCCAGTTCCTTGTTCGGACCCAGGCCCGGGCTGGCGCAGACGAAGTCCACGCCATCGAGCAGGGCCGCATTGAAAGGTCCGGAAATGAACTGCGTGCCCGGCAGCTGCTCACGCAGCAGCGGCAGGCGGTCCGGCACCGGGCGCGTGTCGGCAACGCGCAGCAGCGCGCCGCAGCGCGCCAGCCAGTGCGCCATCGCCAGGCCCGATTCGCCGAGCCCCAGAACCAGTGCAATTTTGCCGTTATAGATCATCAGCGCAGCTTCAGAGTAGACAGGCCAACCAGGACCAGCATCATCGTGATAATCCAGAAGCGCACGACGACCTGGGTCTCTTTCCAACCCTTCTGTTCAAAATGGTGGTGCAAAGGCGCCATCAGGAACACGCGGCGGCCAGTGCCGTAGCGCTTCTTGGTGTACTTGAACCAGCCCACCTGGATGATCACCGAGACCGTCTCCGCAACGAAGATGCCGCCCATGATGAACAGGACGATTTCCTGGCGCACGATCACGGCGATCGTGCCGAGCGCACCGCCCAGCGCCAGTGCGCCGACGTCGCCCATGAACACTTGTGCAGGGTGCGCGTTGTACCAGAGGAAGGCCAGGCCGGCACCCGCCATCGCACCGCAGAAGATGATCAGCTCACCCGCCCCAGGGATGTGCGGGATGAACAGGTATTTCGAGTACGTCGCGGAACCGGTCAGGTAGGCGAACAGGCCCAGGGCCGAACCGACCATCACGGTCGGCATGATGGCCAGGCCATCCAGGCCGTCGGTGAAGTTCACCGCGTTCGAGGTGCCGACGATCACGCAATAGGTCAGCGCGATGAAGCCCCACACGCCCAGCGGATAGCTGATGGTTTTCACGAAGGGCACGATCAGGTCGGCCTTCGGCGGCAGGTCCATCGAAAAGCCCGACTGCACCCACTGGAAGAACAGCTCGAATACCTTGGCCGGTGTCGGCGCCGACACGGAAAACGCCAGGTACAGCGCGGCGGCGATGCCGACCAGCGACTGCCAGAAGTATTTTTCAGCCGAACGCATGCCTTCCGGGTCCTGGCGCACCACCTTGCGGTAGTCGTCGACCCAGCCCACGGCGCCGAAGCCCATGGTCACGACCATCACCGGCCAGATCAGGCGGTTCGACCAGTCGCACCACAGCACGGTGGCGATGCCGACGGCGATCAGCAGCAGCACACCGCCCATGGTCGGGGTGCCGTGCTTCTTCAGGTGGGTCTGCGGACCGTCCGTGCGCACCGCCTGGCCGTATTTCATGACGGTCAGTTTGCGAATCACGGCGGGACCGGCGATCAGGCCGATCAGCAGGGCCGTGATGGTAGCCATCACGGCACGGAAAGTAATGTAGTTAAAGAGGCGGAAAGCCCCGATATCGTCCTGCAGGATTTGTGCAAGCCAGAGCAGCATGATTAGTGTGTTTCCTTTGTAGCGTGTTGCGATCCAATCAAATGCTGCACGACCCGTTCCATCTTCATGAAGCGGGAGCCCTTGATCAATACGGTTGTATCCGGCGTTACTGCAGCACTTACGGCCTGCAGCAGCGCGTCGAATTCTTTATAGTGCTTTGCGTGCGGCGCCATATGCGCCGCCAGTTCGCCTGTCGCCAGCACGTTCTCGATGCCTTTGCTGGCGGCATAGGCTGCCACCTCTTCGTGGAATTCCTTGCCCTGCGTGCCGACTTCCCCCATATCGCCGAGCACCAGCACGCGTGGCGCTTTTGCCTTGGCCAGCACGTCGATGGCGGCGCGCACGGAGTCCGGGTTGGCGTTATACGTGTCGTCGATCAGCAATGCACCGTTGGCGGCCTGCTTTTTCTGCAGGCGTCCGTTCACTGGTGCGAAAGCTTCCAGCCCAGTGCGAATGGTGGAAGTGTCGATGCCGGCGGCATAGGTGCAGGCAATCGCGGCCAGCGCGTTGCGCACGTTGTGCTCGCCAGCGGCCTGCAGCGACACGCTGAAGTGGCGCGGCACGGCATCCGGCGCAGCGAAGGATGCGGCGGCGCCATGGCCGGCAGGCTGCTCGGTTGCCGCAGGGCGCAGCGTCACTTCCAGCTCGGCGCCGAAGTCGTTGGCGGTGAAGGTGCAGCTCACGTTGGCAGCGGCGTCGAGGCCGAAGGTCAGCACGCGGCGGCCGGCGGACAACTCATGCCAGACCGGTGTGAACTCGTCGCCATGCGGGAACACGGCCACGCCGTCGCCCGGCAATGCCGCCAGCACGCTGCCATTCTCGCGCGCCACCGCTTCGACCGTGTGCATGAATTCCTGGTGCTCGCGCTGGGCGTTGTTCACCATGCCGATCGTCGGTGCGGCAATCGCGCTGAGGCGGCCAATCTCGCCCGGATGGTTCATGCCCAGTTCCACCACGGCGGAACGGTGCGAAGCATTGAGGCGGAACAGCGTCAACGGCACGCCGATTTCGTTATTCAGGTTGCCGCGCGTCGCCAGCCGGCCCTCTTCGCCATGGGCGGCGGCCAGGATCGAGGCGATCATCTCCTTGACGGTGGTCTTGCCGTTCGAACCGGTCACGCATACCAGTGGCAGCGCAAACTGTCTGCGCCAGTAGTTGGCGATCTGGCCCAGCGCCACCAGGGTGTCCGGCACCACGATGGCAGGCAGGGTCCACCCCTCCGGCAGCTTTTCCACGACGACGGCGACCACGCCCTTGTCGACCACCTGCTGCAGGAAGTCGTGAGCGTCGAATACCTCGCCGCGCAGCGCAACAAACAACTGGCCAGCGCCGACCGTGCGGGTGTCGGTCGACACGCCGTCGAAGTCGAGCGCCAGTGCAGCCTCGCTGGACAGGACGCCATGGTGCAGGTGCGCGCCGGTCAATGCCGGCAGGATGTGGGCGAGCGTGCTGCGCATCAGTGCGGCCTCATCATGGTCAGGCGTGCAGACAAGGCAAGCTGCGCGTGCTCGGCATCCGAGAACGGCATCTTGCGGCCCTTGATTTCCTGGTAGGGCTCATGGCCCTTCCCTGCCAGCAGGATCACATCCGCCTTGCCGGCGTTGCGCACAGCGGACAGGATTGCCGCGGCGCGATCTTCCACTGCCATGAACTCGGAATTCGGATGGTTGGCGTCCATGCCCGCCACGATCTGGCGAATGATGTCGGCCGGATCTTCACTGCGCGGGTTGTCGCTGGTGACGAGTACATGCTCGGCCATCTGCGAAATCCTGCCCATTTGCGGGCGCTTTCCAGGATCGCGGTCGCCGCCGCAACCGAACACGCACCACAGGTGGCCGCCACGGTCGGACGCCACGGAGCGCAGGGCTTCCAGCGTTTTTTCCAGCGCATCCGGCGTATGGGCGTAGTCGATCACGACCATCGGCGCCTCCTGGCCGCCAATCTGCTGCATGCGGCCCGGGGCCGGCTGCAGCGATTCGATGCCGTCAATGGCGGTACGGAAGGCAATGCCTTTCGCCAGCAGCGCGGCCAGCACGGCCAGTGCATTGCTCACGTTGAACGGCCCAACCAGCTGGGTGCGCACATGGGCGTGGCCGAAGGTGGAATCGAGGTTGAATTCGGTACCCAGGTTGCGGCTGCGCAGCGAGCTGGCTCGCAGCATCGAAATACCCGGCACGTTCGGCTGGGCCTTGATGTCTTTCAGCGTGTAGCCAATGATGGCCGGCTTGCGTGCCGCCTTGGACGCCTTGATGTGCGCGACCAGGCGATGGCCCATCGGGTCGTCCAGGTTCACCACGGCGTGCTTCAGGCCGGGCCAGTCGAACAAAATCGTCTTGGCTGCTTCGTAGTTGGCTTCGTCGCCGTGGTAGTCCAGGTGGTCGCGCGTCAGGTTGGTGAAGATCGCGACGTCGAAGTGCATGCCTTCGGTGCGGCCCTGGTGCAGGCCGATGGATGAAGCTTCGATGGCGAGCGCATTGGCGCCGTCGGCGTGCACGTCCTTCAGCTTGCGTGCCAGAAGTACCGCATCCGGCGTGGTGTAGCCGGTTTCGTCGAATTCCACTTCGCCGCGGGCGCGGAACATGCCGACGCCCAGCGTGCCGATCACGGCGGTCGTTTCGCCGACCTTCGCCAGCGCCTGTCCGGTCCACACCGCGCAGGAGGTCTTGCCATTGGTGCCGGTAACGGCCACAGTGAACATGCTCGCATCGGGCTGGCCGTACCAGGCGTGCGCGATCGGGCCGGCCTGTTTTTTCAGGCCCGGCACAGCGAGGTGCGGCACCTCATGTGGTAAATCCGGCGCGGCATCCCAGGCGTAATCGGTGTCGTCGTACACCACGGCAGCGGCGCCGTTGGCGATGGCTGCGGAAATGAAAGTGCGGCCATCCTTGGCGTCGCCCGGATAGGCAAAGAACACGTCGCCGGGCTTGATGCGGCGCGAGTCGGATGCCAGTTGTGCGTCTGGTGCAGCTTCGCGCATCCAGCTGATAATTTCTTGATGGTTCATCGTCGTCATTTACATGGCCTCCGGTCCGGTATCCGCCGGCACCACGATTTCGGTGACGTTGGAGTCAGGAGGCACATTGGAGGCGCGCAATGCGTTGATTGCGACAGCCGCGAAAGTTGGTGCTGCGACCGAGCCGCCAAAGTGGCCGTTCTGGGTCGGTTCGTCGATCATGACTGCAATGATGAAGCGCGGCGCCGACATCGGCACCATGCCGACGAAGGAACCGATGTACTTGCGCGGCATCGCATAGCGGCCGTTCTCCACCTTGTAGGCGGTGCCGGTCTTGCCACCCACGCGGTAGCCCGGAATCTGCGCCTTCTTGGCAGTACCGTCCTTGCCCGACACCACGGACTCCAGCATCTCGCGCATCTGCGCGGCAGTCTGGGGCTTGATGATCTGCTGGCCCAGCGGCTCTTTATCGACCTTCTCAAACGACAAAGGAATGGTGTCACCATTCCGTGCAAACATCATGTAAGACCGCGCCAGCTGTATCAGCGACACCGAGATACCGTTACCGTAACTCATGGTCGCCTGCTCAATCGGCCGCCAGGATTTATAGGGCCGCACCCTTCCCGCCACAGCCCCGGGGAATCCCCACTTGGGCTGCTGGCCGAAGCCGACCTTGGTGAACATCTCCCACATATCCTGGGCCGGCATGCTCAGCGCGATCTTCGACGTGCCGATATTCGAGGACATTTCGATGATCTGCCCCACATTGATCACGCCGTGCGCCTTGGTATCGGAAATCGTTCGGTCGGCGATGGTCAGCTTGCCGCCGCCGGTATCGATGAAGGTGCCCGGCTTGACGCGCCCACTGTCCAGGGCAAGCGCCACCGTGATCGGCTTCAGCGTGGAACCCGGCTCGAAGGTGTCGGTCATCACTCGGTTGCGCAGCTGCGCGCCTGTGAGTTTGCGGCGGTCGTTCGGGTCGTAACTCGGGAAGTTGGCCAGCGCCAGCACTTCGCCGGTATGCACGTCCAGCACCACGGCGCCGCCAGCCTTGGCGCCGAAGTGCTCCACGGCCGCCTTCAACTGGGTGTAGGCGATGTACTGGATCTTGCTGTCCACCGACAGCACCACGTCCTTGCCGTTATGCGGCTCGACCTTGCCGCCGATATCTTCCACGATGTGGCCGCGGCCATCCTTGATGACGCGGCGCGAGCCGGGCTTGCCGACCAGGTTGGCCTGCTGCGCCAGCTCCATCGATTCCTGCCCCTTGTCGTCGACGTTGGTGAAGCCGACCAGGTGGGTCATCACCTCGCCTTGCGGGTAGAAGCGCTTGTATTCAGGGCGGATATCCATGCCGTCCAGGTCGAGCGCCTTGATCTTGTCGGCGGTTTCCACCTCGACCTGGCGCTTCAGGTAGACCAGGTTGCGGTCGGAATCGAGCTTCTTGCGCAGTTCGGCTTCGCTCATTTCCAGCAGGCCGGCCAGGGCGCGGATTTTTTCTTTTGGCGCGGCCAGCAGTTCTTCCGGCGCGGCCCAGATGGCGCGCACGGGAATGGACGAAGCCAGCACCTGGCCGTTGCGGTCGGTGATCTTGCCGCGCACGGCCGGCAATTCCTGCGTGCGCTGGTAGCGGTTGGCGCCTTCCTTCTGCAGGAACTGCTGCTGGCTGGAAGTACCCTGCAGCCAGACCGCCCGCGCTGCCAGCGCGCCGAAGGCGATGAACATCCCGAACAGCACGACGCGCGAGCGCCAGCTTGGCAGGCGCACCGCCAATACAGGGCTCTTCGAGAAGGCCACGCCCTGCGAGCGTGCCACGCGTGCCGATCCGGTTCCACCGCTGGAGCGCATCATTTTTCGCCCTCCGTCAGGTATTGGGTGCGGTTCGGCGTGAGCTGGGTCATGTTCAGTTCGCGGCGTGCGATTTCCTCGATACGGGCGTGCTTGCCCAGCGTCGACTGGTCGAGCTGGAGCTGGGCCCACTCGGTATCGAGCTGGCGCGCCTGCGCTTCGGCGCGCTCCTTGTCCACGAACAGGTGGCGCGCCTGGTATTGCGCGTTAACGGCCGAAAGGCCGCATGCGACCAGCAATGCCGTCAACACGATATTGACCTTGTTGCTCAAGGTACGCCCCCGGTGGAAGGCAGGCGCATGGCAACCCGCATCACGGCCGAACGGGCGCGCGGGTTTTCATCCACCTCTTTGTCGGAGGGCTTGATACGGGCCAGCAGTTTCAGCTCCGGCTGCGGCAGGTCGGCCGCCTTGATCGGCAGGCGCCGGTCCGGCTGCTCCACCTTGGCCTTGGAGGCGAGGAACTGCTTGACCATGCGGTCTTCCAGCGAATGGAAGCTGATGATGGCCAGGATGCCGCCCGGCTTCAGGGCGTCGAAGGCCTGGCTCAGGGCCGATTCGAGGTCCTCAAGCTCTTTATTGACGAAAATCCGGATAGCCTGAAAGGTGCGGGTGGCCGGATCTTTGCCCTTCTCGCGAGTCTTGACCGCGCCTGCCACGATACCGGCAAGCTGTCGTGTGCTTGAAATTGGCTCGACTGCCCGGCGAGCAACAATCGCCTTTGCAATCTGAAAAGCAAACCGTTCTTCCCCATAATCCCTTATCACCTTTTCCAGTGTTTTTTCTGATTCCGTGGCCAGCCACTCGGCAGCGGAGATACCGCGCGTGGTATCCATGCGCATGTCGAGCGGGCCATCGTTGCGGAAGCTGAAGCCGCGCGCAGCATCGTCCACTTGTGGTGACGAGATGCCGAGGTCCAGCAAAATGCCGTCGACGGCGGGAATGCCGCGTTCGGCCAGCGCATCCGCCATGGTGGCGAAGCTGTCATGCACGATGGTGAAACGCTTGTCGCCGATGGTTTCGGCGTTGGCGATAGCTTGCAGGTCTTTGTCGAAGGCGATCAGGCGGGCTTCCGGTCCCAGTCGGGACAGGATCAGGCGGCTATGGCCGCCGCGGCCGAAGGTGCCATCTATATAGATGCCGTTGGCGCGCGCGCCCTCCAGGTCGAGCGCATCCACCGCTTCATCTAACAGCACCGTACGATGCTGGAATTCTGGCACCGAGGTCGTCGTCATATTGAACCAGGCCTCAGAAGGAGAAATCGGACAGGGTATCGGGCATGCCCACCTCGATGGTGGCTTGCTCGTTTTCGGCGCGCTTGACCGGATCCCAGATCTCGAAGTGGGTCAGCATGCCGGACAGCACGACTTCGCGGCCAAGGCCGACAGCGTCGCGCAGTTCAGGGGCAACGAGGATGCGGCCGGCCGAATCCATCTCGACGTCGGCGGCATTGCCCAGCAGGATGCGCTGCCAGCCGCGGCCCGACATCGGCCACGAGGCGATCTGGTCGCGCTTGGCTTCCCAGACGTGGCGCGGGTACATCAACAGGCAACCGTCCGGGTGTTTGGTAAGCGTGAGGCGTCCTTCACACTGGATCATCAGTGCGTCACGATGCTTGGCCGGGATGGACATCCTGCCTTTCGCATCTAATGTGATCGCGGACGCGCCTTGGAACACGACTTAACCTTATCTAAAAAATCCCACAAAACTACACTTTTTCACACTATCGCCCACTTTAGAGGATGCTCACAAGGCGGTCAAGCGATTTTCCCAAGCGAAAACAGCGATTTGTCCAATGAAATTAAGGACTTAGCGGCATTCCTTGAGAAATAGCCGAAGTAAAAACCATTGAGAAATTAGGGACTTATGAAAGATACTGAAAGTGCTACTTCACGTGCAGGGCTGGCCAAACGCTGTAAAAATGACTAAAAATAAATTTGCAAATCAGCGATTGGTTGCCTGAAGACAACGACACTTTATCAATTTAACAACAAGTGCCGTAGACCCGATAACCGGGGGAATGACTGCCTGCCGCGCTTTGCGCGCGATTTCTACCCTCAAAAGAACAATGCCGCCCAGCGTGGACTGGGCGGCAACTTGTATAGACAAATGGCGTGGTCGCCGCTTGCCTACATTATACGGCTTGCGATACTTCTCACTCGTAAGTGACGCCTACCGTGACGCCGCTGAACGGCTGCTTCGCTTCCAGCGTGATGTAATACCACTGGTTGGCGACCGGGCTTGGGATGCTGATATTTTCCGCATTGCCCGAGTTGGTCGAGGCGACATCATAGGACGTGGTGCTCGGGTAGCGGTTCAGGGCCACGTACATGTCCATATTGCCACTGCCGCCCGCGCTCATGATCTTCAGGTTTTTCGCCCCGGCCGGCACGATCAGGTGCAGGTAGGTGCGCGAACTGGAAGACAGGTTGCGGATGGCGCAGTTCTTGCCAAGGTAAGTTGGCGAAGCCTGGCCGCTGCAGGTCGGCAGGTTGGATACGCTGTCAGGCAGCGGTGGTTCGCCGGCCGTGGTGGCCGCGTCGGCCCAGGCGGTGAACTCGCTGTCGTAGCGGGTGCCGATGTCGCGCATGAAGTCGTTGTAGCGCGCGTAGTCGCCGACACGGAACTTGGCCAGCACCTGGTCCACGTCGGAACGGTGACGCTCGACCATGAAGCGCGCCGCCATATAGCCCCAGCGGTAGGCGCGGTCCTGGTAGTCGGACATCGAGTAGGTATTGCCGAAGATGTCGCTCAGGCGGTATTTGCGGCTGCGCGCCATGTCGATGGCGGGCTGGTTGTTATTCTTCAGCGACAGGTATTCCGCGATGCCTTCGATCCACCACACGGTCGGCACGGACGTGCCTTGGCCGAAGTCGCCGTACATGTCGAAGCGGCCGTCGATGTAATGAACGAACTCGTGCTCCAGGTTCCACACCTTGAAGGTCGGGCGCAGCCACGACGCCTCGTGGGCAATGAAGCGCGCCTGGTTGCCGAGCACGGAAGGATCGCCTTCCAGGTACATGCCGCCGTTGTTGGTGTCGATACCGTAGATCACGCCGGCGTATTTGCTGTAGTTGGCGTAGTCATCGAACACCACCAGTTCCAGCGCGGTGTTGTTGTCGTGTGCCACCGGGGTGCGGTTGGTCTGCAGCATGGTGTGGGCATAACCCTCTTCCGTCGCCAGTGCGGAGCAGATTTCCTGCACCTGCGCCTGGGTCACGTCCTGTGCGCGCAGGCGCAGGGTCGGGCTGCAGTTGTAGCTGGTCTTCAGCACGGCATTGGCCAGCTGGGCTTCGTAGTTGCACACGCCGTACTGCGCGCAATTGCTGTTGTCGTAGTACTTGACCGCTTGCGCCGCCGCCAGCCACATGCCGCTGTCGGCGCCCAGCATGGTGCTGGTGTTCAGCGTGTTCTGTACCATCGGTTTCACTTGCGGCTTCAGGCCGGCGTACTGCATGAAGCGGAAAGTCTCGTTCGAGGCATCGGTCAACTGGTAGCCGGCATTGGAGTTCAGCAGCGCCGATTTGTTGTTGGTGATGAAGGCGTACAGCGTGTTGGCGTAGGAGATGTCGTTCGACAGCGTGGTGCCGACATCCGGCGATGTATGGCCGCGGAACAGCACGGTCAGCGCGCCGGTCATGCCGCCGCCGGCGCTGTCCTGCTTCAGCGCTTCTGCCGCAGTCGGCCTGGCTGAGGTATTGGTGAAGCGCGCGACGGTCGCTTTCGCGTCCGGCAGGAACTGCACTTCGTCGTGCATATTGGTGACCAGCTTCCATGTTTCGCCAGCGGTGGTCGGCGCCACGGAGTTGTTGGCGTACAGGCCGTTGCCCTGCACCAGGCCGTGGATGGCCATGCGCAGCGGGGCACGCACCGATTCGGTCAGCGCAGGAATGGTGCCGCCGCTGGCCTGGTAATAGCCGGCGCGCAGGTAAAGCACCAGGTTCACCAGCTTCATGTTGGTGCCGTTGTAGCTGGCCGCTTCGCTGGCCAGGCGGCTGGCGACGGCGCTCACGTTGGCGCTGGAATAGATGCTGGCGGCCAGCGCCGGCGCGGCGGAGAACAAGGGATAGGTGCACTCGTAGTCTGGCAGCGTGGCCACGTATTCGGCCAGCGCGGCGCCGCTGTAGCTGGCCAGGGTGTTCATGTCCTTGCACTGCGGCGTTGCGGACATGAGCGTCATGCTGGTCTTCAGGTTGCGCGGCATCAGGTCGTTGCGCGGCTTGCGCGTCGGCGCCAGGTCGTATTTGCTTTGCTCCACCGTCGGCGGCAGGGTTTGCCGCTGGTGCGGTGCGGGCGGCTGGTGCAGCTTGTCGCCGCTGTCCGCGTGGGCTTGCGCGGCGAGCAGCAGGACTGCTGCGCCGATTGCTTTCAACATCATGATCTCCACCTCTTCTTTATAGTAATGGGAGCGCCCATGCTATCGAGGAGAGGCGGCGCGGCTTCAATCGTGCGCGCCGTTATGGTGATTTCGCTGCGTCAGGCAACGTGAACTGCACAGGCGATGGGCGAAAAAGCCACAGGCGGACGCGCGCCGGAGCCGGTTCGGAACTGGCTTGGCGTATAACCCGTCATCGCCTTGAACTGGCGACTGAAGGCGCTGTGGTCGGTATAGCCGCATTCGCGCGCGATCTCGGCGATGCTGCGGCCAGGGTAGGCTTCAATCAGCGCCAGCGCGCCTTCCAGCCGCGATTGCAGCAGCAGCTGGCGCGGGCTGTAATGGAAGACCTTCTGGAACAGGCGCTCCACGCGCGCCAGCGACAGGCCTTCCTCGCGCGCCAGGTCGGCCAGGTTCAGCTGCATGTGGAAGTTCTCGCGGATGCGCTGCGCAATGCGCGCCACCTGGCGGTACACCGGGTGCTGTTCATCGACCAGGCCGAGGTCGTGCGAGGTGCCGACCAGGCCGACGATATCGCCCTGCTCGTTGCGCAGCGGGGCTTTATGGGTCAGGCACCAGCCGCGGCGGCGGTTCGGGTACAGGTGCAGCTCCAGGTGCTTTTCGATGGTGGCGCCCATGTCGATCACCTGCCGGTCCTGCGCCTCATAGGCGGCGGCGAGCGGGCGCGGATGCACGTCCATCACCGTCTTGCCGAGGATGTCGGACTTGTTGCGCAGCCCGCAGCGGCGCGCCAGCGTGTTGTTGACGGCCACATAGCGGCCATCGCGATCCTTCACGAAGAAGGCTACTTCAGTCATCGCGTCGAACAGTTTCTCGATCGCGTCCAGCTCCACGTTCCAAGGACGGTCCATCATAAAGGTGTCTCCCATGCTTTGGCGCGCTCTGTGGCGCGATTCCATTTTGCCAGCAACTCGGCCCGCTGGTCATCCCCCATGTTTGGCGTGAAGCGGCGCTCGCAGGCCCATTGCGTGGCGATTTCTTCCTGCGACTCCCAGAAGCCGACAGCCAGGCCGGCCAGGTAGGCCGCGCCCAACGCTGTCGTTTCGGTGACTTTCGGGCGCAGCACGGGCACGCCCAGCAAGTCGGACTGGAACTGCATCAGCATGTCATTGCGGGCGGCGCCGCCGTCGGCGCGCACTTCCGTCACTGGCATGGAAGCATCCTTCTGCATGGCGGCCAGCAGCTCGGCGCTCTGGTAGGCGATCGATTCCACGGCGGCGCGCGCGATATGGGCCTTGTTGCTGCCTCGCGTCAGGCCGACGATGGTGCCGCGCGCATAAGGGTCCCAGTGCGGCGCGCCAAGGCCGACGAAGGCCGGCACCAGGAACACGCCGCCGCTGTCTGGCACGCTGTTGGCCAGCGCCTCCACGTCGCTCGATTGCTGGATGATGCCCAGCCCATCGCGCAGCCATTGCACGGTGGCGCCGCCCATGAACACCGAGCCTTCCAGCATGTAGTCGGTGGCGCCGTCGACGCGCCAGCCCACAGTAGACAGCAGGCGGTTGTGCGAGGTGCGCGGATGGCTGCCTGCGTGCATCAGCATGAAGCATCCGGTGCCGTAGGTATTCTTCACCATGCCCGGCTTGTGGCAGGCCTGGCCGAACGTGGCGGCCTGCTGGTCGCCAGCGATGCCAGCCACCGGAATCGCATGGCCGAACAGCGCGTCGCGCGTGGCGCCCACTTCCTCGCTGGAGGAGACCACCTGCGGCAGCATTTCTTCGGGGATGTCGAACAGGTGCAGCAGGTCCGAGTCCCAGCGCATCAAGTGGATGTTGAACAGCATGGTGCGCGAGGCATTCGATACGTCGGTGACGTGCACGCCGCACAGCTTCCAGGCCAGCCAGGAGTCGATGGTGCCGAAGCACAGCGCGCCCTTGCGCGCGCGTTCGCGCGCGCCCGGCACGTGGTCCAGGATCCATTTGACCTTGGTGGCGGAGAAGTAGGCGTCCAGCTCAAGGCCGGTCGCGTCGCAGATCATCTTCGCCTTGCCCGCGGCGCGCAACTCTTCGCAGTAATCGGCAGTGCGGCGGTCCTGCCACACGATGGCCGGCGCAATCGGCTCGCCGGTCTTGCGGTCCCACACCACGGTGGTTTCACGCTGGTTGGTGATGCCGATGGCACGCACCTTTTTGATATCGAAGTCCTGCAGGACCTTGCGGGCCACGGTGATCTGGCTGTTCCAGATCTCGTTGGCGTCGTGTTCAACCCAGCCGGGCTGGGGGAAGTGCTGGGGAAATTCCTGCGCCGCGCATCCTGCGATTTTGCCCTCGTGGTCGAACAGGATGGCGCGCGAACTGGTTGTGCCCTGGTCCAGGGCGAGGATGTATTGAGTCATCTCTCAAGAATTAGTTGAAGCAAGCCGATAGGCCGGATTTTGTTACGGCACCCGAAGGTGCTATGACAGCCATTCCTCTAGGCGACGGATTACTCCGCCGCTCAAGCTTTCTACCCGCACGCTCCGCGAGCAACATCATCGCGTGCCTATTTGAAATTGCACCAGGTGGAGGTTACCGCGTTTCACCGTAACTTAATACGCTCGTCTCTGTGGCCCTATTCCTCGCCTTATACCATTGCTGGCTTTCAGCGGACGGCCGTTAACCGTCACCCCGCTCTATGGAGTCCGGACCTTCCTCCCGCCTCGGTATTGCTACCTCGGCCAGCGGCTGTCTGGCTTGCTTCGGGCGATATTTTACATCATTGGGGTCAGGTCCTGATACCTGACACGGCGAAGCCGTGTTGGGTGTTAGGCCCTGACACCAACATTATTTACCCGGGGTCAGGTCCCGATACCTGACACGGCGCAGCCGTGTTGGGTGTTGGGCCCTGACTCCAACATTATTTACCCGGGGTCAGGTCCCGATACCTGACACGGCGCAGCCGTGTTGGGTGTTGGGCCCTGACGCCGTCCATATAATTTGGTGTCGCAAAACCGAAAGCCATTTCCCTAGCACAGGCATAGAATGCCAAATCCATGTATAAGAAGGCAAGTACCATGACGCAAACTCCTCGTTCCGGCGGCCAGATCCTGGTCGATGCGCTGAAAGTCCACGGCACCGATACCGCCTTCGGCGTGCCAGGCGAAAGCTACCTGGACGTGCTGGACGCCCTGCACGAATCCGGCATCCGCTTCATCATCAACCGCCAGGAAGGCGGCGCTGCCTTCATGGCCGACGCCTACGGCAAGATGACCGGCAAGCCAGGCATCTGCTTCGTGACCCGCGGCCCGGGCGCCACCAATGCCTCGATCGGCGTGCATACAGCCTTCCAGGATTCGACCCCGATGATCCTGTTCATCGGCCAGGTCGGCAGCGATTTCATGGACCGCGAAGCCTTCCAGGAAGTCGATTACCGCCGCATGTTCGGCCAGATGGCGAAATGGGTAGCCCAGATCGACCGCGCCGACCGCATCCCCGAATACATTGCACGCGCCTTCCAGGTCGCCACCAGCGGCCGTCCAGGCCCCGTGGTGCTGGCCCTGCCGGAAGACATGCTGACCGCCAAAGCCACCGTGGCCGACACCCGCGCCTACGTGCCGACCCAGGGCGCGCCTTCCGCACCGCAGGTGGCGCAACTGCGCCAGATGCTGTCCGAAGCCAAGCGCCCGATGCTGCTGCTGGGCGGCGGCGGCTGGAATGAACAAGCCACGGCCGACATCCGCAAGTTCGCCGAAGCGAACCACCTGCCGGTCGGCTGCGCCTTCCGTTTCCAGGACCTGCTGGACAACACCCACCCGAACTACATCGGCGACGTCGGCATCGGCATCAATCCGAAGCTGGCTGCACGCGTGAAAGAAGCCGACGTGCTGATCGCCATCGGCCCGCGCCTCGGTGAAATGACCACCAGCGGCTACTCCATCATCGCCTCGCCGGTGCCGCAACAGCGCCTGGTGCACATCCACGCCAGTCCCGAAGAACTGGGCAGCGTCTACCAGGGCGAGTTGATGATCGCTTCCGGCATGCCGCAGGCTGCGGCCATGCTGGCGGCAATGGAGCCGGTCGATGCGAGCGCATGGCGCGACAGCGTCGAACAGGCGCGCGCCGAGTATAACGCCTGGCAGCAGCAGCCCTCGATCTTCAAGGACAACAACGCCCCGCTGAACCTGTGGCAAGTAGTGCAGGAACTGAAGGCCCAGTGCCCTGCCGACACCATCATCACCAATGGCGCCGGCAACTACGCCACGTGGGCGCACCGCTACTGGCCGTATGGCCAGATGCGCACCCAGCTCGCGCCCACCAGCGGCGCCATGGGTTACTCCGTGCCGTCCGGCGTGGCTGCAAAGATCATCGGTCCATCCCGCACCGTGGTGACGTTTGCAGGCGACGGCGAATACCTGATGAACGGCCAGGAGCTGGCCACCGCCGTGCAGTACAAGGCGGGCTTGATCATCATCGTCTTCAACAACCAGATGTTCGGCACCATCCGCATGCACCAGGAGCGCGAGTATCCTGGCCGCGTCTCCGGCACCACGCTGCACAACCCGGACTTCGCCGCAGTGGCGCGCGCCTTCGGCGGCCATGGCGAAACCGTTGCGGCCACCGAAGACTTCGCCCCGGCCTTGCAACGCGCCCTCGCCTTCACCCGCGAGCAAAGCCTCCCGGCCATCATCGAGTTGCGCTACGACGGCAACCTGATCACGCCAGGCGCCACCCTCGACACCATCCGCAAGCAAGCCGTCGCCGCCGGCAAATAATCCCCGCTGCACCCGGCTAAAGGGCTGGCCCGCAATCGCGCGGCCAGCCCTTTGATTTTTCGCCTATCGCTTCGAGCCATTCGGCAGTACGTTCGCTACATCCACGCACGCGAAGGCGTATGATGAACGAACCAATTCGCTGGTTGCTAATTGAAGGAATCGCCGCCCTGTTTGGAGCAGGCGGGCTCTACCTGCTCGTAGGCCTATGTTTCAAGATCGCCGGAAGCACTAATCCGTTCGCTTGGCGCGAAGCTTTTGACCCGCTGGGTTGGCTTTACGGGGCTATCGTGATTGACATTCAATCCATCGTTCGGTTGATGAGCACAAGCGATATTCATCCTGCCTTGACAGCAGGCTGCATCGCTACAGCAGTGTTTTGCTGTGTGTTACTAACCTCCGCGATGCATCTCCGTGGGAGCAAAACTGGCTGGACGCCGACAATGGCATTGAAATCTTTTGCAGGGATACTGGCGGCACTCACGCTTGTTATGGGATATTTCGCGAGAGGAACGATATGATAAGCAAATCATGCAATGACCCATCCAGCAAGATTGGTCAACAGAATGATGTTTTGGTGCTCGAAATCGATCCGGCCATGCTTCGCAAGCAGGATTCACAAATGGAGCTCGTGGAAAGTGCACTCACCGCTGGCCGCAAAGTACTTCTGCAACCAGTCATTCAGTCGCGATACCTACCTGAAACCCCGCACTCCCCCCCGTTAGTCCTGCGAACTATATTCGCTACCGGTATTGGCGTGTTCTTCTCCGGCGTATCGGCAATAATTGCCCCAGACTCCTGGCCCAGCTTTATTGTTGCAGCGATAGTGGGCATGTTCGTCGGCACATTCATTGCAAAGTGGGACGCGCAGCGCAACACAGAAAGCTACCCGTTTTAGTTCCCCTTAACGCTTTGGCGCGGGGCAGGCCTTGCAGGCCTTGGCAGTGCGGCTGAAGTCGCGCACTTTTGACAGCACCATTGGCTGCGACTGGTCGTCGCAATAGCCGCCATCGAGGGTCAGGGTTTCGCCATTGGGCGAGAACTTGCCGCTGATAGTGCGTTCTTCTTCCCCTTCCTGCACGGTGAAGTACATCATCTTGCCGCGCGGGTCGACATTCACGTCGGTCGCCACCAGCGGCCAGCTCAAGCCCCCCGCCGTGTACTCGTAGATCACAGTATCGACCTCGGCAAAGCGCTGCAGCGTGATGCGCTGGCCGCCATATTCACCGCTGCCTTCATGCACGCACAGGTCGGAATAGACCACCATGCCGTAGCGCGGCAGGCCGCCAGCCTTGTTGGCCGCCAGCGCAGCCGGCAAGACAGTCACTGAAGCGAGCAGCAGTGCGCTGCCGATACGATGGGAAGTTTTCATGTCAGCATTGTAAAAAAAAACGGCTGCGCGAGGCAGCCGTTTTTGACCAGGAACAGGCTGGATTAGAAGGTGTGACGGATGCCTACGTTGTAAGCGGAGTCACCGGAGCCGGATTCAGCGTTGTTACCAACGGTGAAGGAAGCGCCGTTCTTGTTCTTGATCTTGCCGTACGACATGTAGGTGGTGGTGCGTGGGGACAGCTTGTGCAGGTAGCCGATTGCGTACTGGTTAGCATCGCGGTTGGCAACTTCACGGTCATCCGCGCGGGCCACGGAAGCCACCAGGGAGCCGGCAGCCGACACAGGAACGGTCGCGCCCAGCAGGTAGTTGCGGCTGTCGGTCGAAGGAGCCACTGCAGCTGCGGTGTAAGCAGTGCCGTTCGGGTATGCAACGCTGTTCAGGCCCTTGTTGGCGTTGAACATGGCGAAGGCTTTCACAACTTTGAAGTCGTAGTTCACGGCCAGCAGGGTGTTGTGGCCAATGTCACGACCGGTCACGACGTTGTTGGCAACGGTGTCGTTGTTGCGGTTGTTGTAAGCCAGGCGGCCTTCGAAGTCGCCGTTCTTGTAGCCGATCGACGCGCCCAGTTGACGGCCGGTCGAGGATTCCTTCTGTTCGCCGGCAGCGTAGAACACTTCAGCGGTGATGCCCATCATGTCTGGGGACTTGTAGTACACCGAGTTGCTGTTACGTACGTTGATGCCGTTTGCTGGGAAGATGTTCTTGGCCGAACCGGACAGGCCAGCCTGGAACGGATCGCCAACTTGTACGAAGGCGTTGTACCAAGGGGTGTACTGGCGGCCCAGGGTCAGGGTACCAGCCGATTTCGACACCAGGCCTACGTATGCCTGACGCTGGAATACGGAACCGGACACGTCGGATTCACCGGTGTCGCCTTTGATGCCGCCTTCCAGCAGGAACACTGCGGACAGGCCGCCACCCAGGTCTTCGGTGCCTTTGAAGCCGATGCGCGATGCATTGGCGACGCCGGAGGACACTTTGGTCACGTTACCGTTCTTGCCACCGTGTTCGGACACGATGCCGGCATCCATGATACCGAAGATGGTTACGTTCGACTGGGCGTAGGCGCTGCCCGATACTGCGAGGATTGCGAGGGAAATCAGGGTCTTCTTCATGATGTGCTTCTTCCTTTTCTTTGTTATCAATCACCAGGGCTCTTCGGCGCTGATCGCCCGCCATTTTATATGATCTCAATATTTCCTGCTATTCACGTAGTAATACGTATTGCAAGATGGCGCCTTTTGCCACAGCAACCGAACAAAATTTATGCAAGCTTCAACATTTTTGTTCAGGACATATTTCACAATTCCGATGCTTTTCGAGGCTAAACTGAGAGCATCATGGTTGTGTCATGGACAAGCGGTTTGAACCCCAGTTTCATAGTGAAACTAGCCTGCACCGCATGCAACTTTGTGCCAGACTTCGGCGTTAGAATGCAGGTCGCGTATCAATCTGGGGGCGCTGTCGGCGAATGAAAACGAGTGCGGTTTCTGTAACAATTCCATCCACGATCAGTGACGTGGAACGGGACACCGGTCTGGCAAAGGAAACTTTGCGCGTCTGGGAACGCCGTTACGATTTCCCCCGCCCTGAACGCGATACGTTCGGGGAGCGAGTCTATCCAAGCGAACAGGTAATTAAATTGAGATTGATCAAGAGATTGATTGATCTTGGCTATCGTCCGGGCAAGGTCATCGGCTATTCGGCCGATGAATTGCAGGCCCTGGCACAAAAAAGCGCCTCCAGCCTGCGCGATGAGACCAGCTTGCCCCATCCCGAGCTGCAATCCTACCTGGAGCTCTGCAAAACCCATCAAATGGAAGCATTCCGCCGCAAACTGACGCAGGCGATGCTCGTCATGGGCTTGAAGAATTTTGTCGTCAACCTGGTTGCGCCGCTGTCCACCTTGGTGGGCGAAGCCTGGGCTTGCGGGCAGTTTGCAGTATTTGAAGAGCATTTATATGCAGAATCGGTGCAGATCGTGCTGCGCAGCGCCGTCTTCTCGGTGCCGCAAGTCAACCACAGCAGCGGAGCGCCGCGCCCGCGCGTCCTGCTGACCACCCTGCCCCAGGAGCGCCACGGCCTGCGCTTGCTGATGGCCGAGGCCATGTTCGCCGCCGAGGGAGCGCATTGCATTCCGCTAGGCGTTCAGACCCCGCTGCCGGACATCGTTGAAGGCGCGCGCGCCATGCAAGCCGACATCGTGGCCCTGTCCTTTTCCGCCACCATGAACCCGCGCCACGTCAACGACAGCCTGCGCGAATTGCGGGCCCGCCTGCCGGAACAGGCGGAGATCTGGGCCGGCGGCACCAACCCGGCCTTGCGCAAACGCCCGCCAAGCCATGTGACGGTATGTGAACTGGGCGATATCGGCCCGGCGGTCGCGGAATGGCGGCAGCGCCAACGGCAGGCCCTCAGCTAGCCTCTGGTAGAATACGCGGTTCGATTGAAGGACCCTCTGCCAACCTGTCCATGTTCAGTTTTTTCAAGAAGAAACCGGTCGCGCCGGAAGCCGCGCTCGCCGCGCCGGCCGCAACGCCTGCGGCCCCTGCTCCTGCCGCGCCAGCCAGCGCCGAGACTGCGGCGCCGCTGGCGTTCGAAGTCGACACTGCCGCCAAGCCGGAGCCCAGGCAAGGCTGGATGAGCCGCCTGAAGGCTGGCTTGTCGAAGACCTCCGCCAACCTGTCCATCCTGTTCGTCGGCGCCAAGATCGACGAAGACCTGTATGACGAGCTGGAAGCGGCGCTGCTGATGTCCGATGCCGGCGTCGAAGCCACCCAATACCTGCTTGACGCGCTCAAGCGCAAAGTCAAGGAAGAGAAGCTGCTGGACGCCGCCCAGGTCAAGGAGGCGCTCAAGCAGCTGATGACCAGCCTGCTCCAGCCGCTGCAAAAGCCATTCGAACTGGGCCGCCACCAGCCGCTGGTGATGATGATTTCCGGCGTCAACGGCGCCGGCAAGACCACCACCATCGGCAAGCTGGCCAAGCATATGCAAGCCCACGGCCAGTCGGTACTGTTGGCTGCCGGCGACACTTTCCGTGCCGCAGCGCGCGAACAGCTGATGGTGTGGGGCCAACGCAACAATGTGACCGTGATTTCCCAGGAATCGGGCGACCCGGCGGCCGTGTCCTTCGACGCGGTGCAGTCCGGCAAGGCGCGCGGCACCAACGTCGTGATGATCGACACGGCCGGCCGCCTGCCGACCCAGCTCCACCTGATGGAAGAGCTGAAGAAGGTCAAGCGAGTGATCGGCAAAGGCATGGAAGGGGCGCCGCACGAAACCCTGCTGGTCATCGACGGCAATACCGGCCAGAATGCCCTGGCCCAGGTGAAGGCTTTCGACGATGCGCTGCAATTGTCGGGCTTGATCATTACCAAGCTCGACGGCACTGCGAAAGGCGGCATCCTGGCCGCCATCGCCCGCGTACGCCCGGTTCCGGTGTACTTCATCGGCATCGGCGAAAAGATTGAAGACCTGCAGCCGTTCAATGCGGCTGAATTTGTTGAAGCACTGCTCGCATAAGCGGCCTACATGATCGAATTCCAGCACGTCAGCAAACAGTATTCTCCCGACGGTGTCGCGCTGCGCGACATTTCCTTCACCATTGCCAAGGGCGAGCTGGTCTACCTTGCCGGCCCTTCCGGCGCCGGCAAGTCGACCCTGCTGAAGATGATTGCCGCCATGGAGCGCCCGACCTCGGGCAAGGTGCTGGTGAACGGCCAGGACATCGGCGCCCTGAAGCGCGCCGGCATTCCCTTCCTGCGCCGCAACCTGGGCCTGATCTTCCAGGAGCAACGCCTGCTGAACGACCGTTCGGTGCTGGCCAATGTCATGATGCCGCTGCTGGTGACCGGCTCGCCGCGCGCCGCCGCCGAGCAGCGTGCCCGGGCCGCCCTCGACAAGGTAGGCTTGCTGGACCGCGCCGACGGCCAGCCGCTGGCCCTGTCCGGCGGCGAGCAGCAGCGCGTGTCGATCGCACGCGCCATCGTCAACCGCCCGCAAATCATCCTGGCCGACGAGCCGACCGCCAACCTGGACCGCGCCAGCGCCAACCGGGTGATCGATGCGCTGCATGCCTTCCACTCGGTCGGCGTGACTTGCCTGATTTCCTCGCACGATGAACAGATCCTGGACGCCGCGGCACGCGTGATCCATCTCGAACGTGGCGAACTGATGAGGGAAGCCGCATGAGCACCTGGCTGCGCCACCACCTGTTCGCCCTCGGCTCTGCACTGGTGCACGTGCGCCGGGCGCCAGGTTCTTTCCTGTTCAATATCCTGGTGGTCGCGATTGCGCTGGCCCTGCCCTTCATGGGCGTGACCTTGCTCGACAATGTACGGCCGATGTCGGAGCAGATGGCGGTCGAGCCTGAACTCAGCGTCTTCATCAAGGCCGACACGCCGCGCGAACAGGCCACCGGGCTGGCCTCCTCGCTGCGCAACATTGCACCGACGGCCAAGATCATCTTCACTTCGCGCGAAAAAGCGCTGGAACAGCTCAATGCCAAGAGCGGCTTGTCCGACGTGGTCGCCACCCTGGGCGAGAATCCGCTGCCGGACAGCTACGTGGTGAAGCTGAACGCCTTCCAGGACGCGGCCGAAGGCAGCAAGATCGACAGCATCGCCGACCAGATGCGCGCCCTGCCGGGCGTGGAATCGGTGCAAGTCGATTCGGCCTGGGTAAAACGGCTGGCTGCCCTGCTGGGCGTGCTGCGCCTGGCCCTGCTCCTGCTGGCCGCCACGCTGGCCACGGTGGTGGTGGCGGTAGTGTTCAATACCATACGCCTGCAAGTGATGACCCAGCGCGAAGAAATCCTGGTGTCCAAGCTGATCGGCGCCAGCGACAGTTTCATCCACCGCCCCTTCTATTACACCGGCGCCCTGCTCGGCCTGTGTGCCGGCGGCGTGGCCCTGGGCGGCGTGGCGCTGGCCCTGCAGCCCCTCAACCGGGCCATTGCAGAGTTTGCAAGACTGTATGCCTCCGAATTCCAGCTGGCTCCGCTCGATCCCCTGGGCACGGCCGGCCTGCTGGCCCTGTCCGCCGGCCTCGGCCTGATCGGCGCCCTGCTCTGCGTCCAGCGTCATCTTTCCAGGCTAAATTGAAAGTTGAAAGTCGGGGTCAGGTCTGGCAATCCGCCACAATGTGGCGGATTGCCAGACCTGACCCCGACTTTCAACTTCATCGTGCGTACCCGCACGGAGCCGCGCCCCTGCCCGCCTTATCCTGACTTTGATCCAACGCAAGGAATAGCGCTTTGCCGATAGTGTTTTTGCTATCAGAGCCATAAAATCCCAGCAATTGGCACTCACCAAGGGAGAGTGCTAATATATGTTCAGAACGGCATGATAGAGGTTAAGAATCATTTAAGTTCTGTCGTGCATGCTGGTAACTCTGAAAAGCATTCCCTTCAAGCGAGGATAGACAAGATGACCGCAACAAACGCACTGGTACCTGCCGGCAGCAACGCGCTGACCCTTGGCTTCAGCGGGAGCCTGGGCAACCTGGACGCTTATATCTCGGCTGTCAATCGCCTGCCCATGCTGACCCATGAGGAAGAAGTGGCGCTGGGCAAGAGCCTGAAGGAAAAGAACGATATCAAGGCCGCGGAAACGCTGGTGACTTCTCACCTGCGCCTGGTGGTGTCGATCGCGCGCGGCTACCTGGGCTATGGCCTGCCGCACGGCGACCTGATCCAGGAAGGCAATATCGGCCTGATGAAGGCAGTCAAGCGCTTCGACCCCGACCAGGGCGTGCGCCTGGTGTCCTATGCCATGCACTGGATCAAGGCTGAAATCCACGAATACATCTTGAAGAACTGGCGCCTGGTCAAAGTGGCCACCACCAAGGCCCAGCGCAAGCTGTTCTTCAACCTGCGCAGCCACAAGCAGGGGCTCGACGCCATGTCGCCGGCGCAAATCGACGAACTGGCCAAGACCCTGGACGTGAGGCGCGAGGACGTGATCGAGATGGAAACCCGCCTGAGCGGCCGTGACATCGCGCTGGAAGCGCCGTCCGACGACGAAGACGACAAGTTCTCGCCCATCGCCTACCTGTCCTCCGACAATATGGAGCCGACCAAGGTGCTGGAAGCGGAACAGGTGGTGCGCCTGCAGTCCGAAGGCCTGGAAACCGCCCTGTCCAAGCTCGACGCCCGTTCGCGCCGCATCGTCGAGGCACGCTGGCTGGCCAACGACGATGGTTCGGGCGCCACGCTGCATACGCTGGCGGAAGAGTTCGGCGTGTCGGCCGAGCGCATCCGCCAGATCGAAGCGGCTGCGCTGAAGAAAATGAAGGGTGCGCTGGCCGCCTACATGTAAGCCTGCACCCTCCGGCAAAAGCACCGATTCCGCAAGGGTCGGTGCTTTTTTACTTTTGGGCAAGCTTCTTAATGTCGGGAATTTTTACATTCCACATCGCAACTATCGCTAAGCCCTTGATATGGCTGAGTTTGAATTCCTGGCATAGCGATTGCTTAGTAACTCTCAAGCACACTCACTGAGGAGTTACCCATGTTCAAGAAGCTTGCATTGACCGCAATTTGCGCCCTGACAGCCAGCTTGGCCGTTGCAGGCCCGACCAAAGACGGACAAACCTACGGCAATCCACTGGCATTGACGGTTGATTCGGTAATCAGTGCTGGCTGGAATCCTGACGGTGAATCGGTTTGGACCTTTGCCGACTGGATTCACGTAAAAGACCTGGAGGTCCTGTACGTGACGGTGAGCGTCGACACCACCTTCGACTTTGGCATTACGCCGCCAAATGGCGGCAGCGTCCAGGATTTCGACTTCGACCTCTTCCTCGACAACGTTGGGGTGGCCAAGACCCTCCCCAAGCCCAGCAGCTATTCCGCTTACTGGGACGAAGTTTCCCTGACGGCGGGCGTCGTCCACACCTTCAAGCTCAATTCGCTGAACGTGCACGACAACAATACCAATGTCGAATTCAAAGTCATGGCCAACAGCGCCAATGCGCCGACCGACCCGGGCGTTCCCCCGCAAGAGGTTCCGGAACCCGCTTCCTTGGCACTGCTTGGCGTCGGCCTGATGGGCTTGGGGATAGTCCGCCGCCGCCGCACACAATAAGTTGTGAAAACCAACTATAAAAGCTGGCGCCCTCCGGGGCGCTTTTTTTTCGGCGCGACCATACTGTTGAGTGGACTCAACAGTGCAACACGATAGTTTGTAATTTGCTAAGCTGTTCCCAGGCCAGAGGAGAACATCATGCAAGCTAGACTGATCTGTCTGGGCATGGCGGGCCTGGTCCTCGCCATTGCCGCCGCCTGCGGCTCGACCCGCAGCACTGCCGAGGATGCAGCCAGCCGCCCGGCACCACGCACCAGCGCCAGCTACGTCCTGGCACAAGGGGAAATCGTCAAGCTGGCCCCTGCAGTCACGCTCAAGCTCGAGCGTGTCAATGACAGCCGCTGTAAAAAAGGCGCAGTCTGCGTCTGGGCTGGATACATCAGCTACAGCTTCGTGCTGAGCGACCAGCAAGGCAGCTCCAGCTTCGTGCTGGCGGACGCCATGCCGGGGGCCAGCAAGACCGTGACGCTTAATGGGCTGACCTTCACGCTGCTGGGGATGGAGCCGGCAGAACCGCCGTCGCTGAAGGCACCGGCGCCGGATTATCGGGTAAGCTTGCGGGTAAATATTTCCCAGCCAACATAGCTGCCCATGACGCCACATGCCCTGCCCCGACGACTGACGTCCACCATCATCCTTGCGCTGGCGTTCAGCGCCCCGGCCTGGGCCAAGACCCCGGTTGCCAGCGGCGCCGGCGGCGCCGTGGCGACCATCAGCGAGCCGGCCTCGCAGGCCGCGCTGGCGATCCTCGACAAAGGCGGCAACGCGGTCGATGCGGCTGTGGCGGCGGCGGCCACGCTGGGTGTGACCGATCCGTTCAGCTGTGGCGTGGGCGGCGGCGGCTTCATGGTGATTTACCTGGCCAGGGAAAACCGCGTCATCACGCTCGACCATCGCGAGGTTGCGCCGGCAGCGTTCCAGTCCAACGCTTTCGCGCCGGACGGCAAGGCGATGGATTTCCAGACCGCGGTCGCCAGCGGCATGGCCGTTGGCGTACCGGGCACGGTGCGCGGCTGGCATGATGCGCTGGACCGCTACGGCACCATGTCGTTCAAACAGGTGCTGGCCCCGGCCATCAAGGTGGCCCAGGATGGCTTCCGGCTGAACGACAATTTCGTGGCGCTGGTCACGGAAAATGAGAAGAAGTTCGCGCTGTTCCCGGACACCGCGGCGCGCTATATGCGGGACGGCAAGGCACTGCCGGCCGGCACCCTGCTGCGCAATCCCGACCTGGCCAAGACCTACCGCCTGCTGTCCGCCGGCGGCGTGAAAGCCTTCTATTCGGGCAAGCTGGCGCAGGCGATTGTCGACACGGTCAACCGTCCGCCGGTCGCCGCCGGCGTTGCGGTGCGCGCGGGCCGCATGTCGCTGGCCGACCTGGCCAATTACGAAGCGCGCTGGCGCCAGCCGGTGCGCAGCACTTACCGCGGCTATGAGCTGGTCGGCATGCCCTTGCCAAGCAGCGGCGGCGTGACGATTGCCGAAGCGCTCAATATCCTGGAAGGCTTCGACCTGAAATCCATGCCGCGCGAAAAAGCCGAACACCTGTACATGGAAGCGGCGCGCCTGGCCTTCGCCGACCGCAATGCCTACCTGGCCGATCCCGAATATGTGGACGCGCCGGTGGCGGGCCTGGTCAGCAAGGAATATGCCGCACGCCGCCGTGAACTGATCGACCCTACCCAGGCCCGCTACCACGCACAGCCGGGCGATCCCTACCTGTTCCAGCAGGACCCAAGCGTGCCTCTGCGGCCGGCCGCTGCGGCCAAGGCCAGGCTGCTGTCGGAAAGCGCGCACACCACCCACCTGGCCGTGTCGGACAAGGACGGCAATATCGTCGCCTACACCTTCACCATCGAATCATGGGGCGGCAGCGGCATCACGGTGCCGAGCTATGGCTTCATCCTGAACAACGAGATGACGGACTTCGATTTCACCGGCCCGCATCCGAACGTGCCGGAGGCCGGCAAGCGCCCGCGCAGCAGCATGTCGCCCACCATCGCCTTCCGCAACGGCAAGCCGGCCTTCACCGTCGGCAGCCCGGGCGGCGCCACCATCGTGACCACGGTGCTGCAGACCATCTTCAACCATATCGACCTGGGCATGGACATGCCCGCCGCACTGAACGCGCCGCGCATCTCCGAGCGCAACGGCCAGGCCACGTCCGTCGAGCCGGGATTTGCCGGCAGCGTGCAAGCCCGGGCGCTGGAGCGTTTCGGCCAGCGCTGGGATGCCTCGGCCGAGGAGATCGGCGCCGCCAACGCCATCGTCTTCAATCCCGATGGCACGGCGACCGCAGTCAGCGAAGGCAAGCGCCACGGCGCCGGCAGTGCGCTGGTGCAGAAACGCGGGCACTGATCAACCGTGCCGTTCGCGGCTGTCGGCCGGCGCTTCCGCGCGCTCATTGAGGCCATAGTCGCGCACCACGTGGGCAATGCGCAGGCGGTAATCGGCAAACAGCCGTTCGCGCCCCGCCTGCTGGGCAGCGCGATGCGCTTCCACGCGGCGCCATTCCTGCACCGCTTCCTCATCGCGGAAGAAAGAGAGCGACAGCATCTTCCCCGGGTTGGCCAGGCTTTGGAAGCGCTCGACGCTGATGAAGCCGTCGATCTGCTCCAGCGTTGGCTTCAGCCGCGCTGCGATGTCCAGGTAAGCGTCCTTGCGGCCTTCGGCCGGGGTGACTTCAAAAATCACTGCAATCATTGGTGGAACTCCGGTATGCGCGCGTTGAGCGATGCGCGGTAAGTCCAGCTTAGCTGCGGCAGCGGCTTGCTGCGCAGCGCTTCGATACAGCCGGCAGCGATTTGCTGCGCCAGTTGCTGGCCGGGGCAGGCGTGGCGGCCATGGCCAAAGCCGCGACCTGCGTCGCCGAGCAAGACCAGTATCGCCTGCCCCGCCTCGACTGTCACGCCGCCGACCTGGCAGCGCTCCGCGGCGAAACGCCGCGTGTTGACAATGGGCGGATCGCTTTGCATCACTTGCGCCAGCAGCGCGTCGGCATCGTCGCCTGGCGCGCCCTGCTGGAGCGCAACCATGCTGTTGCCCAGCAGCCCTGCCGTCGCTTCGTAGGTTTGCGACAGCAGGCCAACCAGGTTGGCGATGATGGCGTGGTCATCCCGCCAGCCGGCAGCGGCGGCTTCCTTGGCGACGGTTGCGGCCAGCGATCCTTGCGGCGCCGCTTGCAGCAACTCGCGCATGGCGGCCAGCAGGCGCAGGCTCGCCGCGTGCGCCTGTTCGACCTGCTCCGCACTACTCAATGGCGACAGGCAGGCCACGTAGTCGCCCATCCAGCGCGCCACGGCAGGCAACTGGGCGTCGGCGAAGCCAAGCAGGCTGGCGACCGCGCTGACAGGCGCTTCGAATGCCCAGGCGCCGATCGGGCGGCCCTCGGCCAGCAGGCGTTGCGCCACCGACTGCGCGCGCTGCCGCGCCAGCTCACCGCTCGCGGCCAGGGCCAGCGCACGCTGCAGCGCCAGTTTGGGCGCGGCGTGGCGTTCGCCATCGTTCATGCGCACCAGTGCGCCGAACACCTCGCCGGCGCTGCCGCCGGCTATCGCGGCCGGCACGGGTTCGGCCAGCGGCCGCACGCGCAGCATGGTGTGGCTGAGCACCTCTTCCACCAGCGCGGCGCCGGCCGCGACCCACAAGCCGCGCCCCGCATCCCATTCCAGGTTCTGCATTTCATTCCTCCGGCAACGTTCAAGAAATTGCAGTATGCTGAAAAAAGCACAACGACAATTCGCCCACGGCCGAAATATGGATTCCAAACTTGCCAACATCGCCGGCGCCATCGCCGAACCGGCCCGCGCCCGCATGCTGTGCTCCCTGCTGGACGGACATGCACGCACCGCCACCGAACTGTCCGTGGTGGCGGAAGTCAGCCCGTCCACCGCCAGCGCCCACCTTGCACGCTTGAAGGACGAGCAACTGCTTGTGCAGCTCGCGCAAGGCAAACACCGCTACTACCAGCTCGCCAGCCCGGAAGTGGCCAGCGCACTGGAAGCCTTGCTGGTCGTTGCAGGCCTGCCACGCAATGAATTCAAGCCCAATACGCCCGACCGCCTGCGCCATGCACGCACCTGCTACGATCACATGGCGGGTACGGTAGCGGTCAGGCTGCATGACCATTTCGCCGCGCAGGGCTGGCTGGCGGAGGCAAGCGATGGCTACGACTTGAGCACGGCAGGCGAGCAGCAATTCGCGCAACTCGGCCTGGACCTGGCTGCCCTGCGCAAATTGCGCCGCCGCTTTGCCTGCCCTTGCCTGGACTGGAGCGAACGCAAACCACATCTTGGCGGAGCGCTCGGCGCAGCCCTGCTGCAACTGGCCCTGAAACGCGGCTGGGTCGAGCAGGATCTCGACAGCCGCGCGCTGCAAGTACCGCCCAGGGGACAGCGCCAGATGCTGGCAGCCTTCGGTCTAAGCAGCGTTTAAGATTTTGATAAGATGATGCAGTTTCCTGAACTTGTCGGAGACTCCGGACGTGAAAAAACTCATTCGTGAAAACAAAGGCTTCATCGTCTTCCTGCTGACGCTGGGTGTATTCCGCACCGCCATCGCCGACTGGAATCCGATTCCGTCCGCCTCCATGCATCCCAACCTGCTGGAAGGCGACGTGGTTTTCGTCAACCGCATCGCCTACGACCTGAAAGTGCCGCTGACCGACATCTCCGTCAGCCACCTTGGCGAGCCGCAGCGCGGAGACGTGGTCACCTTCTTCTCGCCGGAGGACCGCACCCGCCTGATCAAGCGCATTGCAGCGCTGCCCGGCGACCGCGTCGAAATCCGCGGCGAGCACCTGATCATCAATGGCAAGACCTCTGAATACGCAGTGCTGGGCAATGCCACCGAACATATCGACAAGGTCGGCGACCTGCAGGCTTTGCAGCTGCAGGAACACAATGCCAGCGCCAGCTACAGCATCCAGGTGCTGCCGCAAGTCGACGCCAAGCGCGATTTCGGTCCGGTCACCGTGCCGGCCGACAGCTATCTGATGCTGGGCGATAACCGCAACAACAGCCGCGATTCGCGCTTTATCGGCTTCGTGCCGCGCAAGCTGCTGATCGGCCGCGCCGAACGCGTGCTGGTTTCCGCCGACATCCTGGGCAACTGGGCGCCACGCACGGAACGTATCGGCATGAGCTTGCGGCCATGATCGAATTCCAGGGACTGGCCAAGCTTTACGGCGACTTTCCCGCCGTGCAGCCGCTGACGCTGGCGGTGCAGCGCGGCGAAGTGTTTGGCTTCCTTGGACCGAATGGCGCGGGCAAGACCACCACCATCCGCATGATGATGGGCATCCTGGTGCCAAGCGCCGGCCGCGTGCTGGTCGACGGTCTCGATTGCCAGGCCGACGCCGCCGAAGTCAAACGCCACGTTGGCTACCTGCCCGACAACCCCATCTTCTACGATTTCCTGCGCGGGCGGGAAATCCTGCAATTCGTGGCGGAGATGCACGGCATGCCGCGCAAGGCTGCCGTCGAACGCGCCGTCCAGCTGCTGCAGGAATTCGGCCTGCAGGACGTGAGCGAGGAATTCGCCGTCAACTACTCGATGGGCATGAAGAAGAAGCTGGGCCTGGCCTGCGCGCTGGTGCACGACCCCGCAGTCCTGATCCTGGACGAACCGATCAACGGCCTTGATCCGCGTGCCGCGCGCGAAGTGCAGGACCGCCTGATCGCCAGTGCGGCCGCCGGCAAGACCATCTTCGTCTCCACCCACCTGCTCGACATGGCGCAGCGCATGTGCAACCGGGTCGGCATCATCAACCGCGGCGCCCTGGTGGCCACCGGTTCGCTGGAAGAACTGCGCGGCGCCAGCAGCGCCAACAGCACCCTGGAGGAGCTGTTCCTCAAATTCACCGACGAAGACAGCCTGGCCGCATGATGGACCTGCCCAGCGCGCCGCGTGCATTCTGGCTGCTTGCACGCCTGCGGCTGTTGCGGTTACTGAACATCGGCAACGCCCTGCGCTTGCGCAAGGGCCGGCCCGGCCCCAGCCGCGCAGCCACGCGCGGTAAAAGGAATGCACGCTGGCTGATCACCTTCGTGCTGTCGGCTTTCATGCTGTTCGCCTTCATCAACACCGCCAGCACGTCGCTGCTGAACATGCAGTGCAGGCTGCCGACCGGCAGCCAGTGCGCCGCCGCCGAATCGGACGCCGCCCCGCGCGCCGCCATGCGCAAGGCGGGCAAGGAATTGCAGTCGGCGCCCTTCCATCCGGTACTGATGCAGGCGGCAGCCATGCAGGCCAGCCTGCTGTTCGGCATCGCCTTCCTGCTGCCACTGGGAAGCAAGGAACTGGCGCAGCCGGACTGGGACCTGGAGTGGCTGGTCACGCTGCCGCTGGAACGGCGCACCTTGCTGTTGGCGCGCATCGCCGAGCGCACGCTGGCCAATCCTTCAGGCATCCTGGCGTTATGGCCGATGTGCATGGCGGTGGCCTGGCATTCCGGCTACCGCTGGAGCACGCCATTGCTGGGGGCCGCATGCACCGTGCCCCTGCTGGCCTGTGCCGCGACGATGCGCACGGTGGCCGATACCGGCCTGCGCCTGCGCCTGGCGCCGTCCCAGCTGCGCAACCTGCAGGCCATCGCCTCCGTGGCCAGCATGCCGCTGATGTACCTTGCCATGTCGCTTGCCATGCCGACCGCCACGCTGACCCTCGGCTGGGCCGCTCAATTTCCAGCCTGGACCTTGTGGACGCCGCCGGCTCTTGCGCTGCAGGCGCTGAATGCGCGCGATGCGGCGCATGGCATGGGTTACGGCGCCCTGCTGGCAGCGCAAACCGCGTTCGTGCTTTGGCTTGGCCTGCGCATGCTGCAAACCCTGCTTGCCGACGGCGTGGTCGCCACCAGTTCGCGCGAAACCGGCCGCAGGGGCGCCGTGCGCACGGTTTTCGCCGGCTGGGCGCCCGGCACGCCGCTGCAACGGCGCGAGCTGCGCCTGCTAAGCCGCGACCGCAACTTCCTGGTGCAAAGCCTGCTGATCCCCCTGATCATCTTCGGCAGCCAGCTGGTGCTGAACGGCCAGGTGAAGAACATGCACCAGTTCATCAGCGACCCGGCCCTGCTGTCTTCCGTTGCCTTCGGCCTGGGCGCCTACGTGCTGATGCTGTCGGCCTTCCAGACCATCAACACCGAGGGCCACGCCCTGTGGCTGCTCTACACCTATCCAAAGAGCATTGGCAGCATGCTTGCCGAGAAAGCGCAGCTATGGTCGGTGCTGGCATTGATCTACCCATTGGCCGTTTTCGCGATGGGCCTATGGTTCGGCGTGCCGGCCGATGGACAACTGCTCTCGCAACTCGTCCTGGTCATGGCCGGCATTCCCATTTTCGCGACGATCGCCGTGGCGCTGGGCGTCTGGGCTTGCGATCCGCTGGCGCAGGACATGTACGCCCGCGTGCGCCCCACCTTTGCCTACGCCTACCTGATCCTGTCGTCGCTATACACCTACTCGCTGAATACGCGCGAATGGCATGTGCGCCTGGCGGCGATCGTGCTGCTGGCGTCCCTTGCACTGTCGCTGTGGCAGCGGGCCCGCGACTCGCTGCCTTACCTGCTGGACCCTGCCGCCTCGCCGCCGCCGCGGGTTTCCGCATCGGACGGCATCATTGCCGCCATCCTGTTCTTCCTGCTGCAACTGCTGGTCGCAGGCGCGCTATACCTTGCCGGCAAGCCGGTTTCGCTGCCGACGGTGACGCTGTCCTTCGCCGTTTCCGGCGCCCTGGTCTACGGGCTTGCGCACCTGGTGTATTGGCGCAGCGGAACCAGCGGCGTGCCGCGCCTGTGGCATGGACCGTGGCGCGCCGCATGGCCCAGCGCAGTGGGCTGGGGGTTGTTGATGGCACTGCCCGCGCTGGCCGCTGGCTTCCTGTGGCTGGCCATCCTGCGCCATGCCGGCGCAATGCCAGGCGCGCCACAACCGGTCGCCCTGGTGTGGATGGCACCCCTTGCCGTGCTGGCCGCACCGGTCTTTGAAGAATTCATCTTCCGTGGCCAGGTTTTCGGCGGCCTGCGCCGCTCGCTGCCAGCCTGGCAGGCAATGGCGGCCAGCGCGGCGCTGTTCGCGGTGATCCATCCGCCGTTGGCCATGGCGCCGGTCTTCGTGCTGGGCCTGTGCACGGCAATTGCCGCGGAACGCAGCAAATCGCTGCTGGCGCCCATGCTGGCGCATGCCCTGTATAACGCCGGCATGCTCGCCCTCCAATAAAAAAAGCGGTGGCCTGTTTCCAGGACCACCGCAAGGAAGAACGCCATGGGGGGCGTTTAACGGAGATAAATCGTATTAGCGGGACTGGTGCGACATCATCCAGGCCACGAAAGCTTCGCGGTTGCGCGAGCAGATCAGCACCTTGCCGCGGCCGGAGAAGCGCAGCACCATGCCTTCGCCGCTGGTCACCGAGTTGACCAGGTTGCCGAACAAGCCGCCGCCGGAGCGCGTCGCCACGGCCATCTCGTAGCGCAGGGCGCTGTCCCAGGCCACGACGTGGGCATTGTCGATCACGACTTCCTTGCCCGGCTCCACATCGACTTCATGCAGCGCACCGAAGCCCGACACCACCAGTTGGCCGGAACCGGTCGATTCGGTGACGAAGAAGCCGCCGCTCTGGCCGAACAGCGCATTGCCCACGTTCTGGGTACGCACCCGCAGGTCGATGCCGCTGCTGGCCGCTACAAAAGCACCGTCGCTGATCAGGTACTGGCGCTCGCCGACGTCCAGCACGCGCATGGCGCCCGGCAGGTTGGGCGACAGCAGGCAGTTGCCGTCGCCGCCGGTGGCTTCGATGTTCTGC
This sequence comes from Pseudoduganella sp. R-43, assembly GCF_049913255.1. Taxonomy (NCBI): domain Bacteria; kingdom Pseudomonadati; phylum Pseudomonadota; class Betaproteobacteria; order Burkholderiales; family Oxalobacteraceae; genus Pseudoduganella; species Pseudoduganella sp. R-43. The sequence continues at coordinate 1,553,792 of NZ_CP183988.1, read as the reverse complement.
TGGAAGAAAGACTCGCCGTTCGCCAGGGAGCGCATCAGGGCGCCGCCCAGGCCACCGCGCATCTTGCCTTTCAGCTCGAGCGTGGAATCCATCATCACCATCGCGTTCGATTCGCAGAAGATGCGCTCGCCCTGCTTCATCGACACCTGCAGGAAGGGATCGATATCCCCGGTCACTTTAAAAATCGTCATGGTTTCAGGCTCCCTTCATTTCAAGTTTCTTATGGCGGATCGAGGACCACAGCGATGCCACGATGAACGCCACCCCGATCAGGCCGGTAATCACTTCCGGAATATGGAACTTCATGCTCGCCAACATGATCACTGCCAGAATGCCGATCGCGTAGTGCGCGCCGTGCTCCAGGTAGACATATTCTTCGAGCGTCCCCTTGTGCACCAGGTAGACCGTCATCGAGCGTACGAACATCGCGCCAATGGCCAGGCCCAGCATGATGATCACGACGTCGCTGGTAATCGCAAACGCGCCGATCACGCCGTCGAAGGAGAACGAGGCATCCAGCACTTCCAGGTACAGGAAGCCGCCCACGCCGCCGCGCTTGACCAGTTCACCGGCATTCACGCCGCCTTCTTCGCTCTTCTCCATCCAGGACGACAGCGCATCCACGCCAATGTAGGTCAGCAGGCCCCACATGCCGGCCACCAGCACGATGAATTTCTGCGATTCCTCGACGATGCCGAGGCTGCCCAGCAGAACGCCCATCGAGATCATGGTGGCGATCGAAGACACCTTGCCCAGCGCCCCGAGCTTGCGTTCCACATTGCCCAGCCAGTGCATCTGTTTTTCATGATCGAAGATGAAATTCAGGAACACCATCAGCAGGAAGATACCGCCGAAAGCCGCCACCTCGGCATGGTGGTTGGTCAGATGGGTCGAGAAGGCTTTCGGGTCGTTCAGCGCCAGGTTCCATACATCGGGAATGCTGAGGTCTGCCGCCACCGCCACGATCACCAGCGGGAATACCAGGCGCATGCCGAATACCGCGATGATGATGCCGACGCCAAGGAACAGCTTTTGCCAGAATTCGTCCCAGTTTTTCAGGACGGAGGCATTGACAACCGCGTTGTCGAAGGAGAGCGAGACTTCCATCACGCTCAGGATAAAGGCGATCCACAAGGCCGCCAGGGCGCCACTGACGCCGGTTTGTTGGTACCCCCACCACCCTGCCACAGCAAGACAGATGAAGGAGACCAGGAATGAGATCCTAAAGTGCTTCATCGGTTGACCCTTTCTCGTTGATAAGTCTGGCAAGTCTAAGCCCGGGACAACTTTTAAAAAATAGAAGATAATCGAAGTATTATTTCGTAAAAACAGAAGCATGAAGACCACTGGGCTGAACTTCCGCCACCTCTACTTTTTCCGCATGGTTGCCGCCGAAGGCAGCGTGACCCGGGCTGCCGACCGGCTCGGCCTGGCCATCCAGACGGTCAGCACGCAAATCGCCGCACTGGAGCAATCGATCGGAAAGTCACTACTGACCCAGCAGGGCCGGCGCCTGGTGCCGACCGAAGCGGGCCGGGTGGCGCTGACCTACGCCGAGCAGATTTTCCAGCTCGGCGACCGGATGAAAGAGGCGCTGGAAGAAGTGGATGCCGGCAAGATCCGGCTGACGGTCGGCATTTCCGACTCCATGCCCAAACTGATCGCGGCCCACTACCTGCAGGCGGCGCTGCCGCCGGACACGCCGGTGCGCCTGGTCTGCACCGAGGGCGAATTTGACGCCCTGCTGGCCGAACTGGCGCTGCATAAGCTGGATGTGGTGCTGACCGACCGCCCGGTACGCGCCAGCGCATCGCTCAAGGTATTCAGCCACCTGCTCGGTGAAAGCGAAATGCAGTTGTTCGGCGTGCGCGCTCTGGCGCGCAAGTACGGCAGGGACTTCCCGGAGAGCCTGAACGGCGCCCCGATCCTGCTGCCGACCCGGAACACCGCGCTGCGCGGCCGTATCGACGCCTGGTTGCTGGAACAGGACGTGCGTCCCGACGTGGTGGGGGAATTCGAGGATAGCGCCATGCTGAATACCTTCGGCCGCAGCGGCATGGGCCTGTTTTTTGCGCCGGCGGCGCTGGCGGGCGACATGCTGGAGCAGTTTGGCGCCGTTCCCGTGGGGCCGGCCTCCGAACTGCGCGAACAGTTCTACGCCATCTCCAGCGAACGCCGCATCAGCCACCCCGTGGTCGAGGCGATGCTGAGTATTTCGCAGCGATAGCGTCAAGGCCGGCGCTGGCGTAGGTCATCATGTCGTCGACCAGGCCTTCGGCATCGTCGCCCAACGCGGGGAACAATTTCGTGCGCATTTCGCGCGGGGCCACCAGCAGCGCCAGGCAGGGCGACATCAGGAGGAACAGCGCGCGCTGAAGGCCCGGGGTGGCGGGCGGCAGGCCGAGGATTTCGCACACCAGCGCCAGCATGACCATGGCCTTGGGCGCGATGGCCTGATGCACCAGCGCCGGGGCGTGCTCGGTGGGCGACATCAGTTCGCGGATCACGACGCGGGCGCCCCAATGTGCTTCCGGTCCGGTGGCGCGCAGCACGATACCGCGCAAGATCAGGCGCAGCTTGTCGCGCGGCGCCATGTCGCGCGACGCGATTTCCTGCATATCCTCAAGCTTGAGCAAATGATGGTGCGCTTCCACCAGTACCGCTTCGTATAGCGCGCCGCGGCTGCCGAAGTGATAATTGACGGCAGCGATATTGGTGCCGGCGCGGGCGCAGATTTCCTTGCTGGTGGCATCGGCAAAGCCGCGTTCCGCGAACACCTGCCCCGCCACGTCCAACAGGGCCTGGCGGGTGGCGTCGCCGTCCTGGCGGCTGGCACGGATGGCTGTCTTTTTTTGCATGGCTCGCATTTTACGTCCAAAACTATTTCAAATCCAAATTTGAATTTGATGTAGAATTTTCCGCAGGAGGTTCTGCCATGAACAAAAAGCTTGTTGGATTTACCATTGTCGCCGCAGCGGCCATCGCGGCAGGCGCCTGGTACTGGAGCCGTCCTGCGCCAAATGACAAGGAACTGGTCCTGTACGGGAATGTCGACCTGCGCCAGGTGGCACTCGCCTTTCCCTCCAGCGAACGGATTGAACGCGTGCTGGCGGAAGAAGGCCAGAAGGTGCGGCCGGGCCAGGTCCTGGCGGAACTCGATACGCGCGGCCTGCGTTTGCGCCTGGCGGAGGCCGAAGCCCAGGCGGTGGCCCAGCAGCAGGCGCTGGCTCGCCTCAAGGCCGGCACACGCTCCGAAGAGCTGGCGCAGGCGCGTGCCCGCACCAGCGCCGCGCAGGCGGATACCGATCTCGCGCGCCAGCAGCTCGAGCGCGTATTGGCCGTGCAACGGGACAGCAATGGCCGCGCCGTCAGCCAGCAGGACGTCGACACAGCGCGCGCCCGCGCCAAATCGGCGCAAGCGGCGCTGGAACAGGCACGCCAGGGGCAGGAGCTGGCCCAGCACGGCCCGCGCCGCGAAGATATCGCACAAGCGCAGGCGCAACTCGATGCCGCCAATGCGGCGGCCGCGCTGTTGCAATACCAGCTTGGCGAGGCATCATTGAAGGCGCCTGTCGACGCGGTGGTGCGCGCGCGACTGATGGAGGCTGGCGACATGGCTTCGCCGCAGCGTCCTGTCTATACGCTGGCAATTGCCGACCCCAAATGGGTCCGAACCTATGTACGCGAGGTTGACCTGGGCCGTATCAGGTCCGGCGTAGCCGCCAGCATTTCCATCGACAGCCAGCCAGGCAAGCCACTGGCCGGCAAGGTTGGCTACATTTCCTCGGTCGCCGAGTTCACTCCGAAGAGCGTGCAGACGGAGGAGCTGCGCACGGCGCTGGTCTATGAGGTGCGCGTGCTGGCCGACGACAAGGCCGATGTGCTGCGCATGGGGATGCCGGCAACCGTGCGGATCGCAACCGGGCACTGATCATGGATTCGGCAGTCCTCAGCGGACGCAGCCTGTCCCGCCACTTCAACGTCAAAGGCGCAGCAGCGCCTGTCGAGGCGGTGCGCGACGTGACGCTGGAGGTGGCGCCTGGCGCCTTGACTGCGCTGGTCGGGCCGGATGGCGCCGGGAAGACTACCCTGCTGCGCATGGTGGCGGGCCTGCTGGCGCCCAGCGCTGGCAGCCTGTCAGTACTGGGCGTCGATGTTGCGGCGCATCCGCAGGCAGTGCAGGACCGTATCAGTTACATGCCACAGCGCTTCGGCTTGTACGAAGACTTGAGCGTGCAGGAGAACATGGACCTGTATGCGGACCTGCATGGCGTGCCGGCTGACGTGCGGCGCGAGCGATTCGAGCGGCTGCTGCACATGACCGACCTGGCGCGCTTCACCTCGCGGCCGGCGGGCAAGCTGTCCGGTGGGATGAAGCAGAAACTTGGCCTGGCTTGCACGCTGGTGCGCTTGCCGGAGTTGCTGCTGCTCGATGAGCCGACTGTCGGCGTCGATCCCTTGTCGCGGCGCGAACTGTGGGAAATCGTGCGGCAGTTGGTGGAGCAAGAACGGCTTTCGGTCATCGTCAGCACTTCCTACATGGACGAGGCGGAGCGTTGCCAGCAGGTGTTTGTCATGCACGAGGGACGATTGCTGGCGGCCGGTGCGCCGGCTGACCTGCGATCTCGTGCCGAGGGCCTGAGTTTTACGGCCGTGCCGCGTACTGGCGATTCGGCGCGGGCGTTGCAGGCACGTTTGCTCGATGCGCGCGATGTCGTGGTCGATGCCGTGCCGGAGGGTGGGCAGGTGAGGTTCATCCGGCGGGCTGAGGCTTCGGATGGCGCGGTCGCGCAACTGCTTGACGGCTTGCCGGTCAACCCCGTTCCCGCACGGCTGGAAGATGGATTCATGATGCTGCTGCGCGCGGCCCCGCCACCACCCGACTCGCCGGCCTCGCCCGCCCTCACGCCCCCTGCAGCAAGCAAGCCCGCGCCAGCCGCCAGCCCGGCGGGCGAAGCGGATGTGATGATCGAAGTGCGCGACCTGGTGCGGAAGTTTGGCGACTTCACCGCCGTGGCGAGCACCAGCTTCAGCGTCGCGCGCGGCGAGATCTTTGGTTTGCTGGGCCCTAACGGCGCCGGCAAGACCACCACCTTCCGCATGTTGTGCGGACTGCTTCCTGCCAGCTCCGGCTTCCTGCAGGTGGCAGGCGTCAACCTGCGCCACGCCCGCGCGCAAGCACGCGCCAAGGTCGGCTACGTATCGCAAAAATTTGCCCTGTACGGCAACCTGACCGTTCGGGAAAACCTCGATTTCTTTGGCGGCGCCTACGGCCTGTACGGCCAGCGCCTGGAAAAGCGCACCAGCCAGGTGCTGGAAGAATTCCAGCTGCGCGGACAGGAACACATGCCCAGCGGCCAGCTGCCGGGCGGCTTCAAGCAGCGTCTCGCCATGGCCACCGGCCTGCTGCACGAGCCTGAAGTACTGTTCCTGGACGAGCCTACCAGCGGCGCCGACCCGCTCGCGCGGCGCGAATTCTGGCGCCGGATCACCACGCTCTCCGAACAAGGCGTCACCATCGTGGTGACCACCCACTTCATGGAAGAAGCCGAGTACTGCGACCGCATCGTGATCCAGGATGCCGGCAAGGTGCTTGCCATCGGCACGCCCCGCGAGGTCAGGACGCAGGCGGGCGATGCAAGCAATATGGAAGACGCCTTCATCAAGATCGTCGAAAAGAACCGTAACGGAGGCGCACCATGAACAGCGGATTACGCTTCCGCCTCGCGGCATTGGTGCGCAAGGAATTCCGCCAGCTCCTGCGCGACGCTTCGAACCTGGCAATCGGCATCGCCCTGCCAATCGTGCTGATCCTCATTTTCGGCTACGGCCTGTCGCTGGACGTAAAAAATGCTCCGGTCGCCATTGTCATGGAAGACAGTTCGCCAACCGCGCAGGAAGCTGTGGCCGGCTTCAGCCTGTCGCCATCTTTCGCGCCGCTGCCCGTCACGTCGATGCATGATGCCGAGGCCTTGATGCGCGACCGCCGCGTGGACGCCATCGTTCGAATTCCCGCCACCTTCACGCGCGATGCGGCAGCAGGAAGCGCAGCCGTGCAAATCATCGTGCACGGCGCGGAAGCCAACCGCGCCAGCATCATTCTGAACTACGCAAGCGGAGCATTGCAGCAATGGAGTGCCCGCCGCGAAGAACGCCTGGGCAGCGCCGCCCGCCCCGACGCCCTTCCAGCCAACGGCGCGGTACGCATCGAGCAGCGCATCTGGTACAACAGCGCCAACACCAGCACCTGGTACCTGGTGCCCGGCCTGATCGTGCTGATCATGACGCTGGTGGGAGCCTTCCTCACTGCCCTGGTAATGGCACGCGAATGGGAGCGCGGGACGCTGGAAGCGCTGTTCGTCACGCCGGTGCGGCCAGTCGAAATCCTGCTGGCCAAGGTCATCCCCTACTTTTGCGTCGGGATGATGGGGCTTTTCCTGTGCCTGGCCGCCGCACGCTTCCTGTTCAAGGTGCCGATGCAGGGATCGCTGCTGATTATCATTTTCGCCTCCATGCTGTACCTGGTCGTCGCGGTCGGCATGGGGTTGCTGATATCTTCCGCGACCAGGAACCAGTTCCTCGCCAGCCAGCTCGCCCTGGTCAGCAGCTTCATGCCTTCGCTGATGTTGTCCGGCTTCCTGTTCGACCTGCGCAATGTGCCGCTGGCGGTGCAGGTGGTCGGCCGCATCCTGCCCGCGACCTATTTCATGGAACTGGTAAAGACCCTGTTCCTGGCCGGGAATGTCTGGCCGCTGATACTGCGCAACTGCGCCATCCTCGCCGCCTATGCCGTGCTGTTGCTGGGCATCGCCCGTGCGGTCACCCGAAAGCAATTGGACTAGCCATGATCGCATTCTTCCGCCGCATTGCCGTCATCGTCCGCAAGGAATTCCTGGCCGTGCTCAAGGATCCCAAGAGCCGCTTCATCCTGCTGGTGCCCGCCATCGTGCAAAGCCTGCTGTTCGGCTACGCCGCGACCTATGACCTGACGTACGTGCCGTATGCGCTGCATGACGCCAGCCACAGCGCCGCCTCTGCCGAGCTGCTGGCCAGGCTGGATGCCAGCGGTACCTTTCGTCGCACGCTGACTGTCGAAACGCAGGAAGCGCTGCGCGACGCCATCGACAGCGAGAAGGCCCTGCTGGCCATCATCATCCCCGTCGACTTTGAACGCCGCCTGTATGCTGGCGATGCGGCGCCGCTGCAAATCGTACTGGACGGCCGCAATTCCAATACGGCCGGTTCGGCCGCAGCCTACGTTGGCGCCGTAGTCGCTGACTTCAATCGCCAGTGGCGGGAGCGGCACGGCGGCGCCCCGCCTGCATTGCGCATCGAAGCGCGCGCCTGGTTCAATCCGAACCTGGAGACCCGCTGGTACCTGATGCCAGGCATGATTGCGGCCCTGAGCATGCTGCAAACACTCCTGCTGACCGCCCTTTCCGTGGCGCGCGAGCGCGAGCAAGGCACCTTCGACCAGTTGCTGGTGACGCCGCTGACACCGATCGACATCATGATCGGCAAGGCTCTGCCGCCGATCGCGATCGGGCTGGTGCAGTCGACGCTGATCCTGCTGGTCACGCGGCTTTGGTTCGGCGTGCCGATGGCGGGATCGCTGCTTTCGATCTACGCAGGATTGACACTGTTTACGGTTGCCAGCGTCGGCATCGGCCTGTCGATATCGGCCGTATCGCTGAACATGCAGCAAGCCATGCTGTACACCTTTGTCCTGGTGATGCCGATGATGCTGCTGTCAGGCCTCACCACGCCGGTACGCAACATGCCGCAAGTGCTGCAAGTCGCGACGATGGCAAATCCCCTGCGCTTTGCCATCGACATGGTGCAGCGGATTTATCTCGAAGGCGTCGGGCTCGGCACCTTGTGGCCGAATATGGTGCCGCTCGTGCTGATTGCCCTCATAACGCTGCCCTTGGCGGCATGGCTGTTCCGCCATCGTCTTGCTTGAACTGGAACCATCATGAAACAGATTACCGTCTCCCTGCTTTGCCTGGCGCTGGCTGCTTGTACGGTTGGGCCGGACTACCACGAACCGGCCGTGCAAGCGCCTGCTGCCTATGGAGACTGGCACGGCGGGGCTCCTGCCCTGCGCGAGACAGGCCTGGCAGCCGGCACGGCGCAATCGTTTGCTCGCTTCGACGATCCCGTATTGCGCAGCCTGCAGCAGCAAGCACTGGCCGCAAGCTTCGACGTGCAGTCGGCCGCGTTGCGCTTCGCCCAAAGCAGGATGGCACGCAACGTCGCCGCCGGCGCCCAGGGGCCGCAGCTTACCGCCCATGCCGGCGCCGCCCGGCAGCGCCAGTCGGAATCCGGCGCAGGTACGCGCATGGTCGACGCGATCGCCCCTGCCAATCGCGAGGTGCTGATCGAAAAACTCAGCGATCCCTTCGCGCTGTACCAGGCCGGCTTCGATGCCGCCTGGGAGCTGGACTTGTGGGGGCGCGTGCGGCGCAGCGTGCAGGCGGCGGATGCCGGGATGGCGGAAGCCAGCTCGATCCTGCGCGACGTGCAACTGGCGGTGCAGCTGGAAGTGGCCCGCAATTACTACGAGCTGCGCGCAGCCCAGCGCCAGCAGGAATTGCTCCAGGCCGACCTGGCCGCAGCGCGCGACCTGGCTGCGCTGGCAGCGGCCCGCCAGCGCGGCGGGCTCGCCACCGATCTCGAAGTCGAGCAACAGCGCCTGGCGCTCGCCGAACTGGAAAGCCACGCGCCGGCCCTGCTCGAGCAGGAAGCGGCAGGCGCCAACAGGCTGACCATGTTGCTTGCCAAGCCGCCCGGCGCGCTTCAGGAGCAACTTGCAGCGCAGCAGGGCGCGCCGGCGCCAGACGGCCCTGACCTTGCACTTGGCGTGCCGGGAGAGGTCATGCGGCATCGCCCGGACATCCAGGCGGCAGAGGCCCGCCTGCAGGCGGCAACGGCGAGGATCGGCGTGGCAGTCGCCGACCTTTATCCGCGCATCACGCTTGGCCTCTCACTCGGCTTCGAATCAGTCGATGCCGGCAAGTTCGGCGACTGGGGCAGCCGCCAATGGTCGCTCGGACCGAGCCTGCAACTGCCGGTCTTCGAGAATGGGCGGCGCCGCGCGACCGTCGAGCTGCGCAAGCTGGAAGAGCAGGAAGCCGCCATCAGTTTCCAGAAAACCGTCCTGAAAGCCTGGCATGAAATGGATGACGCCCTGTCCGCCTACGCCGCCGCGCGCCAGCGCCGGCAAGCTCTCGCCGTCCGGGAAGCCAGCGCCCGCTCCGCGCTGGAACTGGCGGCAACGCGCGCGCGGCGCGGCATGAGCGACGAGCAGCCGGTACTGCAAGCGCAGCGCGCCCTGCTGGCCATCCAGCGCGAGCGCGCCGCCAACGACAGCGAGCTGGCCATGCGCCTGCTGGCCATTTGCAAGGCCAGCGGCCTGGCTCCGCAGCCTTAGCTTTCCGTCAAGAAATTATCACAATTGCGCGAGCTATGCCCCGGGTCGGATAAGATAGAGGTTTTCGACTCTCCGCCTTAGGGCGCATATGGACAACCTTTTACTAGTCATTTTCGCACTCTTCCTCGTAGCACTGAACGGCTTCTACGTCGCCGCTGAATTCAGCATCGTCACCCTGCGCCGCACCCGCGTGCGTGCCATCGAAAAGACCCAGGGCCTGCGTGGCCGCATCCTTGCCAAGGTCCACGGCCAGCTCGATGCCTACCTGTCCGCCTGCCAATTGGGCATCACCCTTGCCTCGCTCGGCCTGGGATGGATCGGCGAGCCAGCCTTTGCCCGCCTGCTGGAACCCCTGCTCACTTTCATCGGCATCACCTCGCCGGAAATCGTGCACGGCATTTCCTTCGTGTTCGCCTTCGTCACCATCTCCTTCCTGCACATCGTGGTGGGCGAGCTGGCGCCGAAATCGCTGGCGATCCGCATTCCCGAAGCGGTCGCGCTGTGGAGCGCCATTCCGCTGTACGCCTTCTACTGGACCATGTACCCGGCCATCTGGCTGCTCAACCAGAGCGCCAACGCGGTGCTGCGCCTGGCCGGGCTTGGCAATGCCGGCGGCCACGAGTCGCACTACTCGACCGACGAACTGAAGCTGATCCTGCGCACCAGCCAGCCCGGCGAATCCTTCAACAAGGACGAACGCAACATCCTGGCCAACTCGCTGGACTTCTCGCAACTGAGCGTGGCCGACCTGATGCGCCCGATCAATGAGGTGATTGCGCTGCACGCCGACCGTTCGATCGACGAGAACCTCGACACCGTTGTGCGCAACCGTTTCAGCCGCTACCCTTACTTCGACGAAGAAGGCGACGCGGTGCTGGGCGTGGTGCACCTGAAAGACCTGTTCTTCGCCCTGCAGTCGCGCAAGGAACTGAAAAACCTGGCAGGCTTCCTGCGTCCGGTGGAGACCATCTCGGCCCGTACCCCGGCGCTGGAACTGTTCCGCCGCTTCAAGGATGGCGCGCCGCACTTCGCCCTGATCGGCGAAAAGGGCAAGCGCCCGGTGGGCTTCCTCACGCTGGATAACCTGCTGGGCGCCATGGTCGGAGAGATCCACGACGAGTTCCGCCTCAACGAAAACGACTGGCTGTCGCAGCCGGACGGCTCCCTGATCGGCAAGGCAAGCCTGCCCATCTTCTCCCTGGAGCGCATCCTCGGCGTCGACATCGAGAACGAAGAAATGGGCCTGGATGAAGTGGAATCGGTCGGTGGCCTGATCATGCTGAAGCTCGGCGACATTCCGAAACAGGGCCAGCGCGTCGAATTCGATGCCTTCGACCTGGTCGTGAAAAAGATGAACGGCCCGCGTATACTGTTGGTAAAGGTAATCCCGCGCAACTTGCCGCCCGATTCCGACGAACAGGATTGATATGCTTGTGCGCAGTATGCTGCTGGCCGTCGCGGCCTGCCTTGCCGGCAGCGCCGCAGCGGCATCCTGTGGTCCCTACACGGTCGCCATGTACGAACACGGCGCCCTGTACTACCGCATCGGCGAGCAGTGGGCCGGCATCGACAAGGATATCGTCGACGAACTGGCGCGCCGTACCGGTTGCGAACTGCGCATGACGCGCGATTCGCGCATCCGCATCTGGACCATGCTGAAAGACGGCACGCTGGACATGACCATGTCCGGCATTTCCACGCCCGAACGCGAAGGCTTTGCGCGCTTCACGCCCTATCTGCAATCGCGCAATATGCTCCTGCTGCGCAACGAGGTGGCGCGGCATGCCGCCACGCTCGAACAGTTCGCCGGGCAGCCGGATCTGAAGATCGCCGTGATCAAGGGATTCCGGCACGGCGCCACCTATGATGCCTGGCTGGACCGCCTGCGCAAGCAGGGCCGCGTGTATGACACGCCCGACTACACCACGCTGCTGCGGCTCTTCCAGTATGGCCGCGTGCACGCCATCCTCCAGCTGAGCAGCAATGTCGACGCCTTGCATCGCGATCCGCAGTTGCGCGGACAGTTCCGCGTACTGGACCTGGTGCCGCGCGAGAACGTACAGGGTTCGCTGGTCATTTCCCGCCTGGTTGCCGATACCTCGGCCAGCAGGATCGAACAGGCGCTGCGCGCCATGCGCGAAGACGGCACCGTCAAGACGATCATGGAACGGCATACCAGCCCCGAACGGGCGCTGGCCATGCTGGTGCGCTAGCGCTCAAACGACTGGCTTGATCTTGGTCCAGTTCCTGAGCAGGCCAAGCGCCACGGCCAGCAGGGTCGGGCCGATGAACAGGCCGACGAAGCCGAAGGCGAGCACGCCCCCCATCACGCCAAGCAGCACCAGCGCGAACGGCAGGCTGGAACCGCGCGAGATCAGGATCGGCTTGACCACGTTGTCCACGCCGCTGATGACGACCGTGCCGTAAATCAGCATGAAGATGCCCCAGCCAGTCATTCCCTGCGAGAACAGCCAGATCGCCGCACCGCCCCAGATCAGCGGCGGGCCCACCGGCACCAGCGAGAAGACGAAGGTGGCTACCGACAGCAGGGCCACCGCGGGCACCCTCGCAATCAGGAAACCCACCGCCGCTACGGCTGCCTGCGCCAGCGCGGTGCCAAGCATGCCGTACATCACGCCGGTGACGGTACGGCTGACAGTCTCCGCGACTTCGACCGCATGTTCGCCCATGATCTTGTCCATGCCCACTTCCAGCGCGGCCACGATGTTATGGCCGTCGCGGTACAGGAAGAACGAGACAAAGGCGGCCAGGCTGACCTGCGCCACGCCGGCGCCCAGCACAATGCCGCTATTGAGCAGGATGTTGCGGGCCGGTTCCACGTACTTCTTGGCCACGGCCAGCAGCTCCTCCTTGCTGCTCAGGATCTGGCGCAGGTAGGAATCGACCGACTCGCCCACCAGGGGCAGCTGGCGCAGCCACGCTGGCGGCTCGAAGCCGCCAGCATCGAGCGCATCGCGCGCACCGCGGTAGAAGTGGGTGACGCTGTCGGCGATATTCCATGTCACCAGCGACAGCGGCAGGACGATGATCAATACCAGCGACACCGTCATTACTGCAGCCGCAAGCGTGCGCCGGCCCTTCAGGCGGGCCAGCAGGCGTTGGTAAAGAGGCCAGGAAGAAATCGCAATGGCGGCGGCAAACAGGATGCCGGCCAGGAAGGGGCGAAGGACGCAAAGGCAGCCAATGACGAGGAAGACAATGGCTGCCAGGCGGCTATAGGGCTGAAATCGTTGTTCCATGCCCTTAGCTTAGCAGGAATCAGTTGGCGGCGAGAAGCTTCAGGTCGTGCACGATAGGCGCCGGTCCGCCGCCATGGCGCAGGAACAGGCGCAGCTTGCCGTTCTTGTCGAACACATAGCTGCCGGCCGTGTGGTCGATGGTGTAGCTGTCCGGCGTCTTGCCAGACACCTTCTGGTAGAACACCTTGAACTCCTTGGCGGTGGCGGCGACCTGCTCCGGCGTGCCGTACAGGCCCACAAAGCGCGAGTCGAAGCCCGGTACGTATTGCGACAGCAGTTCCTTGGTGTCGCGTTCAGGGTCGAGGGTGGCGAACAGCACCTGCACCTTGTCGGCCTCCGGGCCCAGCTCCTTCATCACGGCCGACATTTCAGCCATGGTGGTCGGGCACACGTCCGGGCAATGGGTAAAGCCGAAGAACAGCACCACCACCTTTCCCTTGTAGGAGTCCTGCGTCACCGGCTTGCCGGTGTGGTCGTTCAGCGAGAAGCCCTTGCCGTAGTCGAGGCCGGTCAGGTCGGTATTTTCGAATTTGAGCTGCTTCTCGCCGCAGGCAGCCAGCGCCAGCAGCATGAACAGCGCCGCAAACAGTTTTTTCATAGGACTCAGAACTTGAAGTAGTGGTCGACCAGCAGTGCCGCGAACAGCAATGACAAATAGATGATGGACCAGGTGAATGCCTTGCGCGCCACGATGTCGCTGTAGTGTTTGTAGATGCGCCAGCCGTAGTACAAGAATACCGCGTTCAGGGCAATTGCGCTGAACAGGTAAATCAGGCCGCTCATTTTCACGGCGAATGGCAGCAGCGTGGTGGCAGCCAGGATGATCGAATACAGCCAGACGTGGAAGGCGGTGAAGCCCATGCCGTGGGTGACCGGCAGCATCGGCAGGCCGGAACGCTCGTAGTCGGCCTTGCGGTACATCGCCAGCGCCCAGAAGTGCGGCGGGGTCCAGACGAAGATGATCAGCACCAGCAGCCAGGCTTGCATTGGCACGTCGTTGGCAATGGCAGCCCAGCCGAGGGCCGGAGGCATGGCGCCGGACAGTCCGCCGATCACGATGTTCTGCGGCGTGGCCGGCTTCAGGATCATGGTGTAGATCACGGCGTAGCCGACGAAGGTGACAAAGGTCAGCCACATGGTCAGAGGGTTGACCAACTGGTGCAGGATCCACATGCCGGCGCCGCCGATGACGGCGGCAAACACCACGGTCTGGGGAACGGTGATATCGCCCATGGCCATCGGGCGGCGCGCGGTGCGCGCCATGCGGGCATCGATTTCGCGCTCGGCCAGGCAGTTGACGGCGAACGCAGCACCGGACAGCAGCCAGATGCCGGCAGTCGCCGCAATCACCACGCGCCAGTCAGGCATGCCGTCGGAGGCCAGGAACATGCCGATGACGGCACAAAACACCGCCAGCTGCGTCACGCGCGGCTTGGTCAGGGCCCAGTACTGGCCCATGCGGGAGGTCGAGGATTTCATTGTTATTGGTAGGCGGGGGGCAGCCAGGTACTTAGCCCTGTAGTTTATCATGGTCAGCAACAGCACCAGGGCTGCCGCACCGGCGTTATGGATCACGGCAATGGCCAGCGGGAAGTTGAAGTAGATGGTCGCGACCCCGGTAAATGCCTGCAGCAGCAGCACCGCCGCCATCCAGTGCGCATGCTTGCCCAGGCCCTCGACGCGCCATGCCTGCCAGGCGGTCACGCCGAGCACCAGCACCACCACGGCGGCGAAGTTGCGATGCACCCAGTGGATCGCAGTCAGCGCCTCGAATGGCAGGTAGTGGCCGGCGGCAGTCTTGCCCAGCTCACGCCACAGGTGGAAGCCGTGCTCGAAGTCCATCGGCGGCACCCAGGCCCCGGCGCAAGTCGGGAATTCGGTGCAGGCCAGCGTGGCGTAGTTGGAACTGACCCAGGCGCCGAGCGCCAGCTGCGCCAGCAGCACCACGCCGGATAGCGCAGCCAGCAGGCGGATGCGGCCCAGGCGCGCCGCCTGCGAGCCCGCTGCGCGCGGCAGCGGCGCATGCAGCTGGTCTTCGCGGCCACCGAACCAGGCCAGCAGCGCCAGCAGCGACATGCCCAGCACCAGGTGGCCGGTGACGAAGATCGGCTGCAGCTTCTGCGTCACGGTCCAGGCGCCGAACGCGCCTTGCAGCAGGATGAAGAAGAACAGGAAGGTCGGAAAGCCCGGCGGGATGCGGCGCGCCATGCCGGCGCCAGCGCCGGTGCGGCCCCTGCCCGTCGAGCGCCACCAGGCTACGCCCATCATGGCCACGATCAGGACGCCGATGCCCATGGCCAGGTAGCGATGGATCATCTCGATCCAGGCCTTCATCATGGTGACCGGGCCGGTCGGCATCAGCGCTTCGGCGGCACGGATCTGTTCATGCGCGATGAAAGGATTGGCTTCGCCATAGCAGCCCGGCCAGTCCGGGCAGCCCAGGCCCGAGTCGGTCAGGCGCGTAAAGGCGCCGAACACGATCAGGTCGAAGGTCAGGAAGACCGCGATCCAGACCAGCTTGCGGTATTTATTGGTGTCCTTCGAAATCCAGACGATGGACAGCGGCAGCGAGGCGACGACCAGCGCCGTAATCGCCATATGGGCAAAGGAATTGTGGTCCATTGCGCCCGCCTTAGCCGATGGCCGAAGCCTTGAGTACCTTGGCCAGGTCCTTCTTCACCTTGGCCGGATCGGCGTTCTTCGGGAAGCGCATCATCAGGTGGCCCATCGGGTCGATCAGGTAGATGTGCTCTTCCACCTTGCCGCCCTTTTCCAGCGGCAGCCACTTGGCCACCGCGTCGGCCGGCGCACGCAGGAAGCGGGTGCCATCGTTCACGCGCAGCATGAAGGTTTCCAGCGGCTCGCTATCGGTGATCAGCCACACGCGCTCGATGCGGTCGGCTTCCTTGCCCTGCATGGTGCGCAGCTGGCGCATCATGAACAGCATGTCCTGGCATTTCTGGTCGCAGGCAGAGCCGCCCACCTTGACCATCAGCCACTTGCCCTTGAAGTTTTCCAGCGTCTGCGGCTTGCCATCGACCGTGGTGCTGGCCATGGCGGGGATCGGGTGCTGGCGCGGGTCGAGCAGGTCGCCGTAGTTGGTGCGCCCTTCCGGCTTGATGAAGTAGTAGGTGATATAGGAAGCAAGGATCGGTGCCGCGCACACCAGCAGCACCGCGAACATGCTCCAGCGGCCACGGCGGCGCTGGTTCTCGTCTTGTTTAGCGTTTTCCACTTTTTCTCAATCCGGTGAATACAAAGAAAAGACCTGCCATTGCCGCCAGTGCGTACCACTGGAAGGCGTAACCTTTATGCTTGTCCGCGCCCATCGCCGGTGTGGGCCAGTCGCGCTGCAGCGCTTCGGCGGTGCCGGTCGCGCCATCCGGCGACGATTGCTCGACCACCAGCGGCTGGAATCTCCAGCCCGTCGCTGCGGCCAGCGCCGCCGCATCGGCATTCTGCACGATCGCTCCCGGCGCAAGTTTGGGCACTTCGCCCAGTTGCATCACATGCCCTGGCGCCAGCCGGGCGATGCCTTCGACCACCACCGGGCCCGCCGGCGTTGCATACGAAGGCAGCTTGCTGCGGTCGGCCATATCGCGCGGCAGCCAGCCGCGCGCCACCAGCACGTGCATATCGCTGCCGGCCAGCCGCAACGGCATCAACAGGTAGAAGCCGGGACGCCCTGCGTGCGGGCGGTTGTCGAGGTAGACCGGCCAGCCGCTCACCCACTCGCCTTGCAGCCGCACGCGGCGGAATTCCACGTCGGCGGCAGCCACCGGAGCGGCGCCCAGGTCCAAAGGCGCGGCGGCATTGCCGGCCGCCAGGCGCGCTTCGAGCGCAAGCTTCTGGGCGGCGCGGCCATCCTGCCAGCGCCCGGCGGAAACGCCGATCGCCACCAGGACCACCGTGGCCAGGAAAGGGATCAACCGAAAGCGGAATGCCATACAATAAGGTTCCTCAGAAACCGCTCTATTACCATGAAATACTTTGTCGCCGTCGCCTTCGTGCTGATCATTGGCAGCCTGGCTTCAGCCTTCATCAGCATGATGCGCAGCAAATCGGCCAACCCGAAAATGGTGCGCGCTTTTGCGCTGCGCGTCGGTTTCTCGATCGCGTTGTTCATCACCATCCTGGTGCTGGCAAAGCTCGGCTATATTAAACCGACCGGCATCCGCTAAATGCAAAAAGCCGCATCTGCACAGAGCGCGCCCTGAGGCGCATTCTGGCCGATGCGGCTTTTTTGCGGTTAGATTATAACCGCGTCTTACATCCAGTACACGACGACGTACAGGCCCAGCCAGACAACGTCAACAAAGTGCCAGTACCAGGCCGCGCCTTCAAAGGCGAAGTGGTGTTCAGCGCTCATGTCGCCGCGGATCAGGCGGTACAGCACGACGGACAGCATGATCGCGCCCATGGTCACGTGGAAGCCGTGGAAGCCGGTCAGCATGAAGAAGGTCGAGCCGTAGATGCCCGAGGTCAGTTTCAGGTTCAGTTCGCTGTAAGCGTGCATGTATTCATAAGCCTGGAAGCCCATGAAGGTTGCGCCCAGCAGCACGGTGGCAGCCAGCCAGAAGATCGCCTTGGAGCGGTTGGCAGCCTGCAGCGCGTGGTGCGAGATGGTCAGGGTCATGCCCGAAGCCAGCAGCAGCGCGGTGTTGATGGTCGGGATCGGGAACGGGCCCATCGGGGTGTAGTTGTCCACGGTACCGGCAGGACCCACGCCGCCATTCCAGTTGGCCGAGAAGTCAGGCCAGATCAGCTTGTGGTCCAGGTCGGCCAGCCAAGGCATGGTGATCTGGCGTGCGTAGTACAGCGCGCCGAAGAAGGCGCCGAAGAACATCACTTCGGAGAAGATGAACCAGCCCATCGACCAGCGGTAGGACACGTCGATGCGCTTGGAGTACAGGCCCTTCTCGGACTCGGAGATGGCGTCGCCGAACCAGAAGTACAGCACGGCCAGGGTCATGACGATGCCGATGTTATTGACGATCATGCCCCATGGTGCGTCGTTGACCCATGCGGATGCGCCAATCATGGTCACCAGCAGGGAAATACCTGCCAGCATCGGCCACTTGGAAGGACCAGGCACGAAGTAGTACGGTGCCGCGGCGTTATTAGAGCTCATCTTGTTCTCCCTAAAATCCTGCAATAATTTACTTTGAAACCACGAGTTTTACGATCGAAACCAGCAAGCCGATGAACAGGGCCGCGCCCAGCAATCCGGCGACGATGACGTGGACCGGCTTGATCTTCTCCTGGTCCTGCTCAAAATCGCTTTTGCGGCGCAGGCCGAAGAACGACCAGATCACTGCTTTCATCGAATACAAAAACGATCCCATCTGCCTTCCTTAATTGGCTGCGGTCTGGTTGCCCAGGCCGCCCGCCTCGATAAAGGTGTACGACAGGGTGACGGTCTTCACGCTCTTCGGCACCGCCGGATCGATGAAGAACACCACTGGCATCTGCCGCGCCTCCTTCGATTTCAGCGTCTGCTCCTTGAAGCAGAAGCATTCCACCTTCTTGAAGTGCGGCGTCACTTCCATCGGCGTGTAGCTCGGGACGGCTTGCGCCTTCACCGTGCGGTCCACGCTGTTGACTACCTCGTACACCACCGTCGTCATTTCGCCAGGGTGCACGGTCACGCTGTTCTGGGTGGCGCGGAAACGCAAGGTGCCCTGCACATTGCTGACCAGCTCCACCGTGATTTCACGGCTCATGTCGACCTGGCTGTTCCTGGCAACTTCCTGCGGCTTGCCATCGATCAGGTTCAGTCCCAGCACCTCGCACAGGTGCTTGTACACCGGGATCAGCGCATAGCCAAAGCCGAACATCATGACGGCAATGACCAGCAACTTGCCGAGCAGCTTCTTGTTCTCGCCGCCGCTCATTTCAGTGGTGCCCCAGCATCCATTGCTTGCCGATGACGGAAACAAAGAACACTACAGCGACCGACAACAGAATCAGGGCCAGGCGCAGGTTGCTATTCGGCTTCTTCGGGTCAGACATGGTACTTCCTATAGGGGACGGGCTGGCCCGTCCCCGAAAAGCTATTACTTGACAGTCGGCGGTACTTCGAAGGTGTGGAACGGTGCCGGCGACGGCACGGTCCACTCCAGGCCTTCAGCGCCATCCCATGGCTTGGCTTCCGCCTGCTTGCCGCCACGGATGGTCGGCAGCACCACGAAGAACAGGAAGAACACCTGGCTCAGGCCGAAACCGAAAGCACCGATCGAAGCGATCGAGTTGAAGTCGGTGAACTGCGCCTGGTAGTCGGCGTAGCGGCGCGGCATGCCGGCCAGGCCCAGGAAGTGCATCGGGAAGAAGGTCACGTTGAAGGTGATCAGCGACAGCCAGAAGTGGGCCTTGCCCATCGTCTCGTTGTACATGTGGCCGGTCCACTTCGGTACCCAGTAGTAGAAGCCTGCGAACAGCGCGAACAGGGAACCTGCCACCAGCACGTAGTGGAAGTGCGCCACCACGTAGTAGGTATCCTGTAGCTGGATGTCGACCGGGGTCACTGCCAGCATCAGGCCGGTGAAGCCGCCCATGGTGAACACGAAAATGAAGCCGACCGAGAACAACATCGGGGTTTCAAAGGTCATCGAGCCTTTCCACATGGTCGCGATCCAGTTGAAGACCTTCACGCCGGTAGGCACGGAGATCAGCATGGTGGCGTACATGAAGAACAGCTGCGAGGTCACCGGCATGCCGGTGGTGAACATGTGGTGGGCCCAGACGATGAACGACAGGATCGCGATGGACGCGGTGGCGTACACCATCGAAGCGTAGCCGAACAGCTGCTTGCGGGCGAAGGCCGGGATGATCTGCGACACGATGCCGAAGGCCGGCAGGATCATGATGTACACCTCTGGGTGACCGAAGAACCAGAAGATGTGCTGGTACATGACCGGGTCACCGCCGCCGGCGGCGTTGAAGAAGGAGGTGCCGAAGTGACGGTCGGTCAGGGTCATGGTGATGGCGCCTGCCAGGACCGGCATCACGGCGATCAGCAGGTAGGCGGTGATCAGCCAGGTCCAGCAGAACATCGGCATCTTCATCAGGGTCATGCCGGGAGCGCGCATGTTCAGGATGGTGACGATGATGTTGATGGAACCCATAATCGACGACGCGCCCATGATGTGCATGGCGAAGATACCCATGTCCATGCCGATGCCCATCTGGGTCGACAGCGGAGCGTACAGGGTCCAGCCGGCAGCGGTCGCGCCGCCAGGCACGAAGAACGAGCCGGCCAGCAGGATCGCCGCTGGAGGCAGCAGCCAGAACGAGAAGTTGTTCATGCGGGCGAACGCCATGTCGGATGCGCCGATCTGCAGCGGGATCATCCAGTTGGCGAAGCCGACGAAGGCCGGCATGATGGCGCCGAACACCATCACCAGGCCGTGCATGGTGGTCAGCTGGTTGAAGAATTCAGGCTGGAAGAACTGCAGGCCAGGCTTGAACAGTTCGGTACGGATCATCAGCGCCAGCACGCCGCCGGACAGCAGCATGATGAACGAGAACCACATGTACAGGGTACCGATGTCCTTGTGGTTGGTCGCGAACAGCCAACGGCTCAGGCCGTGTGGGTGATCGTGTGCGTGATCGTGGTCGCCGTGGGCGTGATCGTGTGCGTGATCGATAGTGCTCATGTAATGCTCCTAATTACTTGGCGCGAGCAGCCACAACTTCGGCTGGCTGAACGATGTTTTCCGCTGGCTTATTCGACCAGTTGTTGCGGGTGTAGGTGATGACAGCCGCGATATCGGTATCCGACAGTTGCTTCCATGCCGGCATTTCGGATGGGTACTTGCCCGATTTCTTACCGTGCAGCAGCACATTGATCTGTTCGGCTTTCGGGCCGTTCACCACTTCGGAGCCGTCCAGCGGCGCGAAGGCGCCCGGCACGCCCTTGCCGTTTGCCTGGTGGCAGACTGCGCAATTAGCGGTGTAGACTTTTTCGCCCTTGGTCTTCAGTTCGTCGATGGTCCAGGTCTTGTTCGGATCGTCTGCCAGGGCAGCCATTTCCTTCTTCTTGCCGTTGACCCAGGCGGTGTACTCTTCGGCGGTCACGACCTTGACCACGATCGGCATGAAGGCGTGCTCTTTACCGCACAGCTCGGCGCAGTTGCCGCGGAAGGTGCCGGTGTATTCAGCCTTGAACCAGGTGTCGCGCACGAAGCCAGGAATCGCATCCTGCTTGACGCCGAATGCCGGGATCATCCAGGCGTGGATCACGTCGTTGGCGGTGGTGACGATGCGGACCTTCTTGCCGACCGGGACCACGACCTCGTTGTCCACTTCCATCAGGTAGTTTTCGTTGCGCTTGCCGGTGAATTCTTCGCCAGGGTTGCCCACTTGTGCGCGCGGGGTCGACAGGTTGGAGATGAAGGAGATGCCTTCGCCTTCGCCCTTCAGGTAGTCATAGCCCCATTTCCACTGCATGCCGGTGGCTTTGATGGTGATGTCGGCGTTGGAGGTGTCTTTCATGGCAACCACGGTCTTGGTTGCTGGCAGTGCCATGCCGATAACGATCAGGAAAGGAACGACGGTCCAGGCGATTTCAACGGCGGTGGATTCGTGGAAGGTGGCGGCTTTGTGGCCGACCGACTTGCGGTGCTTGAAGATCGAGTAGAACATCACGCCGAACACGGCGACGAAGATGACCATAATGATGACCATCATCATGGTGTGCAGGTCGTAGATGTTTTCAGCGATCTTTGTTGCAGGAGCCTGCAGGTTCAACTGATGGACCATCGGACCGCCGGTGCCACCGGTCTTTGCCGTGTAGTCGCCGGCCGCTGTCGCCGCAGGCTCTGCCCACGCCGGCATTGCTGCGGCGGTAACGGCCAAGCCGAGCATCAACGATTGAAGTCGCTTCGCAAGTTTCATGTTTTCCCCAACCACCCAAAAATAAAGAAGATTTTTGTGCGCCAGGCCCGCCTAACCGCGGACCCGCCGCACGCTAAACACCTAAAGGCTCCGAGCCAAGCCAGCGCAAAATAATTCGCGACCGGACTGTGCTGGAACCTTGAAAAACACTCCCGATGACCACACATCATCGATAGCTTTGCTGCCATATTTGCCTGGCCTGGACCGCCTTGTTGCGTTCGGCTGGGCGAAGTCTTGGCAAAATTAGCTAAAGATTATACTCAGTGAACATGTCCTACATCAAGGGCAGCACACCCTTCACTGTGGTATACGCAAGTAACCCCGGCCTTCCCTGCCTATTTTTTAGGCTTCCTTGGCAAGTCAAAACGGATGATCGCTTCGCCGCTGCTGGTGACCTTTGGGGCCGGGCGGAAGGCATGGCCGTAGATCACTTCAAAGGTCAGCGCCAGCTTGCCGTCCGCACGGCGCTGCTTTTCCAGGCCTTGCAGCATGCGCTGGTATGCCAGTTTTCCGAGCAGCCCCTTGCGCCGCGTCTGCAGCGGATTGCCGCCCAGCGCGCGGGCATCGGCCAGCAGCTTGTCGGCGCTGTCGTAGGTCACCGTGATCTTTTCCATATCCATGACCGGCTCGGCAAAGCCTGCTTCCACCAGCTGGTCGCCGAAATCGTGCATGTCGACGAAGGGCAGCGTATGCGGCGCCAGGTCGACTTCGGCGAAGGCGGTCCGCAGTTCCTGCAGCGTATCCGGGCCGAAGCAGGAGAACATCAGCAGGCCGCCTACCTTCAGCACGCGATGCCACTCCGCAAACACGCGGTCCGGCTGCGGATGCCAGTGCAGCGCAAGGTTAGACCACACCAGGTCCGCGTTGTTCCGCGCCAGCGGCAGGTCGGCCATATCGGCGCACAGGTAGTCAATGCCCGATTTTGCTGGTAGCAATTTGCCAATCAGCTGGCTCAGGCCGGTTTTGCCGGCCTGGCCGCGCGCGGCAGCAATCATGGCGGGCGCCGTGTCGACGCCCAGGATCTGGGCGGCGGGATAGCTTTTTTGCAAGGCCGGCAAATCCGGGCCGGTGCCGCAACCCGCATCGATCACGCGTAGCGGGTTGATTTTGACCAGTTGCAGGCGCTCGTGCATGCGGTTGGCGATCTCGCGCCGCAGGAAATCGGCTTCCGCCACGCGGGCCGGGTCGGCAAACAGGGCGCGGACTCGATCCAGGTCAATAGGAGCGCTCAATTTCGGCGGTTTTGCTGGGGCTTGCATATTTAATACGGTTCTTTAATGGGATAATCCGGGCAGTTTACTCGTTCGCGGAGATTTGCGATGGGCAGTGCATTTGCCAACGGCCTGCTGGCCGCCCTGTTGCCCTGTAATTGCGTGCTGTGCGGCGCCTGCGGACCAGCTTTGCTCTGCCCCGGCTGCCGCCAGCAGTTCTTCGCCGCCACGGCTCCCCGCTGCCCGATCTGCGCCAATCCACTGCCGCCAGCGCCCGAGGACCTGGAGCCAATGCCCTGCGGCCGCTGCCAGGCCCAGCGTCCCACCTTCGACGCCACGGTGGCCGCTGCCGACTACGCCCTTCCTGTGGACCGCCTCGTGCTTCAGTTAAAATTCGCCCGCCAGCTCGCGCTGGCGCGCCTGTTTGCCGGCCTGCTGGCAGACGCGGTGCAGCGCGCCGACGCCAGGCTTTACCCGCACCCTGCCCTGCTGTGCCCCGTGCCGCTTGGCCTGCAGCGCCTGTCGGAGCGCGGTTTCAACCAGGCGTTGGAAATCGCCCGCCCGCTAGGCAAGGCCCTTGGCATCGCCGTCCATGCCAGACTCGCAGTACGCGTGCGCGACACGCTGGCCCAGAGCAGCACGCCCCACGGCGCGCGCCATGCCAATATCGCACATGCCTTTGCGATTCCCGAGCGGGCGCTGGTCGAAGGCCGGCATATCGGCCTGGTGGACGATGTCATGAGCAGCGGCGAAACGCTGCAGGAACTTGCCGCAACGCTAAAGCGCCACGGCGCCGCGCGCGTGACGAACTATGTGTTCGCCCGCACGCCGCCGCAGACTCATTAGGAATTAGGAGAACGATTTGTTTCATGTAGTGCTGGTCAACCCGGAAATCCCGCCCAACACGGGCAACGTGATCCGCCTGTGCGCCAACACCGGCGCTCAGTTGCACCTGATCGAGCCTCTCGGCTTCCCGCTGGACGACGCCAAGATGCGCCGCGCCGGCCTCGATTACCACGAGTACGCGCAGATGAAAGTGCACAAGGACTGGGCCGCCTTTCTGGCGGATATCCAGCCGAATACGAGCCGCATGTTCGCCATGACCACCCACGGCTCGCGCCCGTTCGCCGAACTGGCCTTCCAGCCCGGAGATGTGTTCGTGTTCGGCAGCGAAACCCGCGGCCTGGTACCCGAGTTCCGCGAATCCTTCCCGACCGAACAGCGCATTCGCCTGCCGATGATGCCCGGTAACCGCAGCCTCAATCTCTCCAACACCGTGGCGGTGGTGGTATTTGAAGCCTGGCGCCAGCATGGCTACGCCGGCGGCGCCTGAGTAATCGCCAACTCTACGGCTTGTAGGCCGCCAGGATTTTCTTCAGATCCGGCTCCACGGCACGGAAAACTTGTTGCGCGCGCGCAGCGTAGGCCTGGGACACAGTGCCGAATGCCTGCTGCACGGATTTGCTCAACTCCGCCCCCGCCTTCTCCACTTGGGCGGCTTGGTCCTTTGGCAGCAGGTTGAACTCCAGCTCCATTGTCATCTTGCGGATGCCAATCCCTGTTGCAAGCGCATACAGGCGATTCTTATCCGCGCCTGGCGGCAGTGGATGCGGAGGCTTCGAACTCAACTCGATCAAGGCCTCGCACATTGCGCCGTCCATCATCGTATCCCAGTAAAGGCGGCCGCCCTTCTGCTTCAAAAAGGACTGGAATTCCGTGCGCTGGGCCGGCGCCCAGCCACTCACCATGGTATGCAGCAAAGGGGGCAAACCGGCGTCAAGCAACGGCCCATTGCTCATCTCATCATCCTGGAAAGCTATTTCCAGCAGGTCGCGAGCCTGGCGATAGTTTTCATTGCCCGGCCCCCATTCCGGCCCCATTTTCGCCAGGTCGCGCGCGCCATCCAGCATCAGGTCGGGCAGGATGCTGCGAAAATGATTGTTCGAAATGGTGAGCGCCTCATCAAGGCACTTCAGCGGTGCCTCTGCCACCAGCTTGCCGGTGATGTATTCCACTTCGTCCGCCCGCGCCAGCACTGGCAACAGGCTGCTGCACAGGCTCAATACGGCAATCGCATTCTTCATCAAACATGTTTCCGTAAATCAAGATCGAACATTCTGGGATATTGACTTGAGCCCGTCAACTGGCCGTTGCCGGATCGAAGCGTGTGGCCGGGCTCAGGCGATTCGTCGTATAACCGGCCAGGAAGGAGGCCGCAATGTTCGATCTCGAATTGCCCTGGTGGGAATACGTCATGCGCGGCGTTGCGATTTACGGCGCGTTGTTGGTGATGATGCGCCTGAGCGGCAAGCGCACCATCGGCCAGTTCACGCCATTCGACCTGCTGGTGGTGATGCTGCTCAGTGAATCGGTATCGCCCGGGCTGACGGGCGGCGACGATTCAGTTGCCGGCGGCTTGATCGTGGTCGTCACCCTGGTGGCGCTGAACGTGGTAATCGCCTTCATCACCGCCCGCAACAGGAAGGCTGCCGACTTGGTGGAGGGCACCGCCGTGCTCCTGGGACGTGACGGCAAAATCTTCAAGGAAGCGCTACGCCGCAACCACGTGGCAGAAAGCGACCTGGAGCAGTCGCTGCGCGAGGCCGACTGCCCGCGCGAAAAAATGAAATATGCCTTCCTTGAGGCAGACGGCAAGATCACTATCCTGCAGCACTAATCTGTCGCAGCTCAAACTTGATGACTAAACGCGCCAGGCGGCTGGCAGCTTCCGCCCCGTTGCGGACCTTCGCACTTAATATCCAATCCGCCGCTGGTGATCGATTTACCTAAGCACGGAGGTAATCCGTGCACGAGTCATTGAGTTGGACAGCTTGTCTCATGGCCCCTTTAACAGCGCTGCTTTCATTCATTGAAAGCTTACGCCAACCGAGGTAACAATACTCGCCACCGGGATCGTAATGGATGGAAAAGAGGCCATGAATCTCACCATCGATTTCTTCCATTAATAGCTCCATATGAGCTTCTGTGGACGTGTTCGCGCAGACGTATTTGATGCCATCGACACTTGCGACGCCGCACCAGGAAACTTCTTCCCAGATCAAAGAAGCCTTCGGTGGGATTTTTGTCGTGTCTAAGCATTCCTCCAGCGTCCAATTTCCAGGAGTAGCTCTTAGCTTCGAAAGCAGTGGCTCACAAGCGATTACGTCAAATTCGTATCGATATTGATGGGCATGGAGCTTTAACGGGGGGCCGGCTCGTATGGTCAAAACAAAGCTCTTTGCAATCTCCGACGGCGCCTCGCTCCAACCGTTTATAGCCGTATATGGCGGTTGCCAAAGAAGATGTGTGACCTCACCGACAGGCAAATCCTCTGAGAAGAAGAATGCGTGCGCCTGTTGACCTGCTTTAGGCAAAATCTGATTCAGACTGATCTCAGCAGAATAGTCAATTCCTGCGATTTGCGGCCACGATTCTGGGCAAAATATTCTCATTTTATCGGCGTAGACTATTTGTCCGTTTAAAAAAGAGGCGGCTTGTGGCCGTGCTCGTAGCGCTACGTCACCAACTCCAACTCGATTTTGTCCGGTCCGAACGCCCTTAACCACTGCGTAATGCCGTCAGAGTCGCTGCATTCAAGTTCGTATCCCTTAGGGTTCGAGTAAGCCTCTACGATGTACGCGACGTCGCCAACCCTCGGGGCGCGCAAATTGAACGCGTCGTCGATTTGAACCGACGGAACGTTGATTTTTATAACTCGTACTGCGTCATACTGCTTAAAAATCATTGGGTCACCTATAGAGTCCCCGCCGAAACAGCTCCACCGTCTGCAATTGGCCGGATACGGTCTCCAGGCAAGCCTCATAAAATTCAAGGCAGCCTCAAATGCACGGCTCGGAGACTATCTTACCGTTAATCATATGCTTCGGACACCCTCCTGGCATAGGTAAAGTCGGTGAGCAGATGCCCGGTGACTTATCCTTTCGCGCCGCTGGAATGCAATCCCCTTCGCATTCGCTATCATCAGAGCATGCCTTTCCTTCATCGGTCGTTTTGACGGCACAAAAGTAGAACTGCCCCATGGGATAGAGGATCCATTTTCCACCTTTTGCGACGCACTCCTGTTTCGTATCTGGGTGTTTTGGCTTCTCGATGCTTTTCGATCCGTTCGCTAAGCTATTCGCCGCGAAACACGCAAGGCAAAACATGAACGAAATATTTCGAGCCATCGTGGGCAGTTTCACTTGAGGTTATAAATGCTTTCGGTCATCAAGGGCCGCTGCTGGCCGATCTCGGCCGCCTCATCGCTCGCTGACGAGACGTCATCTATTCAGACTTAACTTCCACGGTTGCCTTAACTGTTAGGGGGACCCCATTGCGAAGTGAGCTCACACCTATGACTGAACGAGCATGGACCCCGGCTGGACCAAAAATTTCTGCGAGAAGGTCTGAGGCACCGTCCAAGACCTTTGCGTGATCCTCGAACTCAGGAACAGCATTGATGGAGCCATGAAGTTCAACCACCTGGACGACTCGGTCTAGGGAACCTAGCTTTTCCCTTATGGCGGCTATAAGGTCCATGCACGCAGAGCGAGCAAGGGCATATCCTTCAGCGGTTGAATACTCTTGCCCGAGTCGTCCTTTCGCGGGGCGACCGTTGACCGGTAGTGGAGCTTTGCCAGAAATGAACAAGAAATTTCCAGACTGAACTGCAGTTGCGTAATTACCCGCTGGCGCGCTGACGTGAGGAAGCTCGAGATCCAGGTCTTTGAATCGTTGTTCTGCACTCATTTTGCTAGCCATAGTCAATTTATCTTCATAGGGTCAACAAGCTTGCGTTAATCGGCGGGCGCCTGAGCGTCCGGGGTTGGCAGCCGATCGGCTCAAACGAACTCCAACACACTGGACATTCACGTCATGTCAAGTCTGAACGACTACAACTATCAGAGGAAGCCGATGTGCTTGCGCTCCAGCCCCGACATCACCAGCTTGATGTAGCGGTTGGGGATGTACAGCTCGACCTCCACCATCGCCCCTTCGGCATTGCGCGTCTCGGAGATGAGGTGGAAGAAACTGCGGTCGGGACTGGCCTCCTTGCAGGGCAAGAACTTGCCGGACGGTCCGTCAGTCAGGTAATCCTTCAGCGTAGCGCCCAGTTCGGCCACGCCTTCGTCGGTCAGCAGCACACCAAAAGCCATGACGGCCTCCTATTGTCCAAACATGCGCACCTTGGCCAGCAGCTTGGTGGTCGAGCGGTCGTGCTCGAAATCGATGGCCACCGCCTTGCCGCCGTATGCCAGCACCGCCTGCCCTTCCGGGATCGCGGTCATATCGTAATCGCCGCCCTTGGCGTAGATCTCGGGCCTGGCCTGCAGCACCGCTTCCAGCGCGGTATCTTCGTCGAATGGCACGACCAGGCTCACCGATTCCAGCGCCGCCAGCAGCGCCATCCGGTCCTCGCAATTGTTCAAGGGCCTGTCATCGCCCTTGCCCAGGCGCTTGACGGAAGCGTCGGTATTGGCCGCCACCACCAGCGAGGCGCCCAGCGAACGCGCCTGCGCCAGGTAGGTGACGTGGCCACGGTGCAGGATATCGAACACGCCATTGGTCATCACCACCGGTTTCGGCAGCGCAGCCACCCGCGCGGCCAGTTCCTCGCGCGAGCACATCTTCTTTTCAAACTCGATCATTCGCCTTCTTCTTCCTCTTCTTCATCCAGCTGCATGCTCAGGCCGCCCGACGACTTCGGCGCCGCCGCGGCTGGCGCAGCGGCGTCTGGTGGTGGACGGCTGCTATTCAGCTTGATCTGCAAGCGCAGGCCGTTGGTCGAGTCGGCATTGCGCAGCGCCTCTTCATAGGCAATGTAGCCCTTATTATAGAGTTCGAACAAGGCTTGGTCGAAGGTGCACATGCCCAGTTCGCGCGACTTGGCCATGATCTCCTTGATCGAGTGGAAGTTGCCTTTGAAGATCATCTCGGAGATGGTCGGCGTGTTCAGCAGGATCTCGATGGCAGCCTTGCGGCCCTTGCCGTCTTCGGTACGGATCAGGCGCTGCGAGACGATGGCGCGCAGGTTGGACGACAGGTCCATCAGCAGCTGGTTGCGGCGCTCTTCCGGGAAGAAGTTGATGATGCGGTCCATGGTCTGGTTCGCATTGTTCGCGTGCAGCGTGCCCAGGCACAGGTGGCCCGTCTCGGCGAAGGCAATCGCGTGTTCCATGGTTTCGGTGTCGCGGATCTCGCCGATCAGGATCACGTCCGGCGCCTGGCGCAGGGTGTTTTTCAGCGCATGATGCCAGGACAGGGTATCCACGCCCACTTCGCGGTGGGTGATCAGGCAGTTCTTGTTCTTGTGTACATACTCGACCGGGTCTTCCACGGTGATGATATGGCCGGCCGAATTCTGGTTGCGGTAATCGATCATGGCCGCCAGCGAAGTCGATTTGCCGGAGCCGGTACCGCCCACCACCAGCACCAGGCCGCGCTTGGTCATCACGACTTCTTTCAGCACTTCCGGCAGGTCGAGCTTCTCGAAATTCGGGATTTCGGAAGCAATGGTGCGGCATACCATGCCCACCGCCTGCTGCTGCACAAAGACATTCACGCGGAAGCGGCAGACATTGGGCAGCGAAATCGCGAAATTGCACTCAAGCTCGGTTTCGAACTCGCGGCGCTGCTTCTCGTTCATGATGGCGTAAGCCAGGGCCCGGGTCACGTCCGGGGTCAGGCGCTGCTGGCTCAGGGCGCGCATCGAGCCCTGCGACTTGATGCTGGGCGGGAAATCCGCCGAAATAAACAGGTCGGAGCCGCCGACCTGGTGCATGGCCGTCAGCAGTTTAAAGATATACGACTGGGCCTCTTCATGGCCAAGTGTGGAAGACATATTCGCCTCGTTCTATGGTTTTGCTGGTCATTATAGCCAGAGCCCTCCCCCATTCATGGCATTGCAACAAGGCATTCAACTGTGTTCAAATGGGTTCATGACACTGACCGAGCTCAAATATATCGTAGCAGTTGCCAGAGCGAAACACTTCGGCCATGCCGCCGAGGCATGTTTCGTCGCCCAACCTACTCTTTCTGTCGCAATTAAGAAACTGGAAGACGAACTCGGCGTCGTCCTGTTCGAGCGCGGCGGGGCGGAAATCTCGGTCACCCCGCTGGGCGCCCAGATCGTGGCCCAGGCCGAACGGGTGCTGGAGCAGACGGCGGCCATCAAGGAACTGGCAAAACAGAACAAGGACCCGCTGGCCGGGCCGTTGCGGCTGGGCGTCATTTACACCATCGGCCCCTACCTGCTTCCGCCTTTGGTCAAGCGGATGATTGAAACCACGCCGCAGATGCCGCTGGTCCTGCAGGAGAACTTCACCGTCAAGCTGCTGGAAATGCTGCGCCAGGGCGAGCTGGACGCAGCCATCATGGCGCTGCCGTTGCCGGAACACGGCATGGCGGTCCAGCCGCTGTACGACGAGCCGTTTGTGGTGGCGATGCCAAAAAACCATCCCTGGGCCGCACGCAGCAGCATTCCCGCCGAACACCTCAAGACCGAAACCATGCTTTTGCTGGGCAACGGCCACTGCTTCCGCGACCAGGTGCTGGAAGTGTGCCCCGAAATGGCGCGTTTTTCCTCGCCAGGCAACGGCATGCAGCGCACCTTCGAAGGCTCGTCGCTGGAAACTATCCGCCACATGGTGGCCAGCGGCATCGGCCTGACCGTGCTGCCGCGCGCCTCGGTGCCGGACATGGAAGGCCGTGACGGCATGTTGTCTTTCCGCTATTTCGACAAGCCGGAGCCGAACCGGCGTGTGGTGATTGTCTGGCGCAAGAGTTTCACCCGCAAGGCTGCCATCGATGCCATCGTCGCCGCAGTGGCCGACTGCCAGCTGCCCGGCGTCAGCATGCTGAACGGCCACGAAGAGTAAAATGCCGGGATGCATGCGACTACTCCTCCCCTGAGCAAACTCGAACTCTATTTCCGCCTGGTCCGGCTGGACAAGCCGATCGGTACCGTGCTGCTGCTGTGGCCAACCCTGGCTGCGCTGTGGCTGGCTTCCGGCGGCGTGCCGGACTGGAAGCTGCTGCTGATCTTCTCGCTGGGCACTTTCCTGATGCGTTCCGCGGGTTGCGCCGTCAACGACTACGCCGACCAGGACTTCGACAAGCACGTCAAGCGCACCGCCGAACGCCCGATCACCAGCGGCCGCGTCAGCGGCAAGGAGGCGCTGCTGATCGCCGCCAGCCTGTCCCTGCTGGCCTTCCTCCTGATCCAGCCGCTCAACGCGCTGGTCAAGCAACTGAGCGTGGCGGCGCTGATCATTGCCGGCACCTACCCTTACTTCAAGCGCTTCTTCGCCATTCCGCAAGCCTACCTCGGCATCGCCTTCGGCTTCGGCATGCCGATGGCCTTCGCCGCCGTGCAAAGCACGGTGCCGCCGGTGGCCTGGTTGCTGCTGGCGGGGAATGTGTTCTGGGCCGTTGCCTACGACACCGAATACGCCATGGTCGACCGCGACGACGACCTGAAGATCGGCATCAAGACCTCCGCCATCACCTTTGGCCGCTTCGACGTGGCCGCCATCATGCTCTGTTACGGCGTGCACCTGGCGATCCTGCTGGTGGTCGGCCGGCAGTTCGGCCTGGGCCTGCCCTTCCTGCTGGGTATTGCAGTGGCAGCCGGCTGCGCGATTTACCACTACTTCCTGATCCGCGGGCGCGAGCGTGCGCCCTGCTTTGCCGCCTTCCGCCACAATAACTACCTCGGCGCCGCAGTCTTCGCAGGCATTGCGCTCGACTACGCGCTGCGCTGACCTATACTGGAATTTACTTCGAGTGCTGTTCACTGAGACGAGGCGATCATGGACCAGACACCACAATCCACTACCGCAAAACCCAACGGCGGCGGCGTTGCCAACGGCAAGAGCCATAGCCACAACGAAAGCATGGAAGCCCGCGAAAAATTGATGGGCGACTTGAAACAGGCCGTGCAGGATGCCGAAACCTGGCTGCGCAATGCTGCTACGGCCAATTCCGAAGACCTTGGCATGGTCAAGGCCAAGTTCGAAGACACGCTGCGTACCGCCAAGCGCGACCTGCTGAAGCTGGAAGACAGCATGATTGCCCGTGGCAAGATGGCAGCCCAGGCCACCGACCATTATGTGCATGACAATCCGTGGAAGTCGGTTGCCACTGGCGCCGCCATCGGCGTGATTGTCGGCCTGCTGATCGCGCGCCGCTAGCGTCCGTTGCTGCCGGCCTCGCCAATACCGTGGCTGGCACGCAGCTGCTGCAACATGCCCTGCTCCCGCTGCAGGAAGCGGTTGAATTGCTCAACCACTTCCTTGCAGCGTAAAGTCGACAAGCGAAAGTCGGAGCGGGCATGCGGCAGGCCTGGGTCGAACACCAGGCCGGCCGGCGCCTTCAGGTCGCCGGCCAGCATATGGTTGGCGACATCGACATTCACGTACGCGGCGTCGAGATGGCCGCCAAGGACCAGCCGCAGCAGGCTGTCGGTGCTGCCGACGGTCGACACTTTCAATGCGTGGCTGTCGATGGCAGCCTTGTAAGGCCATGGGGTGAACCCCAGCACCGTGCCCAGTGTCCGCAGGTCCGCCAGGCGCTTGCCGCGCTGCTGCGGCAGTACCATGGCGCCCTCCTCGGTTGACACCACCACCTTGCTGTAACTCAGCTGTATGCCGGCTCGCAAGTCCTCGCGCCACTGCGGATGATCGGGATACTTGAAGTCGAGCGTGCGTTCGGACAGGAAGCGGCTGTACAGCCGGTTGATCGGCAAGGGAACGTACTCGAAGGTATAGCCATGCTGGGCGGCGAAGGCGTCAAGCACCTCGCGCGCATAGCCGCCGTAGCGATTGTTCGCGTCCACGGTGTGCAGCGGCAGGTATTGCAGTTTCTCGACCCCGATGCTGAACTTGCCGCCGCGCGCCGCTTCGCAAGCATGGGCCGCCGCCAGCGGGCCGCCCAGCCAGAGCGCTGCACACAGTAGGGTCTTGGTCAACATGGGGCCAGCATAGACAAATCCTGTAGCGAATGCAAAACAGTGCCCGGCCTCAGCATTGCATTGTTGCGCGCCCAGGCGTACAAAGTAACTATCTGCTTTTTCCGCGAGGCAGTCGTGAACCGGCTTGCACTGGCATGGCCTGCATTGGCAACCTGCGTCACAGCCTTTGCCCAGCAGGGCATCACCGTATATGGCGTGGCCGATCTTGGCGTGGTGCGCGACAGCGATTCAGGCGTTACCACCATGAAGGTTGACAGCGGCCTGCAAACCGCCTCGCGCCTGGGTTTCAAGGGCACTGAAGCACTGGGCGGCGGCCTGGCGGCCAGTTTTGTCATCGAATCCCAGATTGAAGCCGATTCGGGCCAGCCATCTTTCGCCGGCCGCGTGTTTGGCAGCCAGGTGTGGGTCGGCTTGTCCAGCCCGCTGGGCACGGTCAGGCTGGGCCGCATGTTCACTCCCTATTTTGGCGCCATCGCCACCAACGATCCGTTCGACGCCAAAGGTCCCGGCGAAGCGACACGCCTGTTCCAGGATTCCGGCGTGCGCATGGACAATACGGTCAAGTACTCGCTGCCGCCGACACTGGGCGGATTCTACGCCGACCTGGCCTATGGTTTTGGCGAATCCGGTGTCAGCCAGGCGGCCAACCGGCAGCTCAGCATGGACGCGGGATATACGGCCGGGCCCCTGAATACCGTGCTGGCCTTCCATCAGACCAACGATGCCCAGGGCCGCAAGCAGGTGCGCAGCGTGCTCGCAGGCGGCAATATGGATTTCGGCCGCTTGCGCGCCTGGCTGCTGGCTGCGCGCAACCGCAACGAGAGCGAGCTCGATACGCGCGACTACCTGCTGGGCGTGAGCGTGCCGTTTGGCGTTGCCTCGGTCGCCGCCACTTACGTCTACAAGGCAGACCGCTTCCACGCCAATGCCGATGCACGCCAGCTGGCCGTGGGCTATTACTACGCGCTGTCGAAGCGCACCAATACCTATCTCATCGCTTCCGACCTGCGCAATGACGATGCCGTGCAATACCAGGCATCCTTGCCCGGTGGCGCGCGGCGCCTGCTTGCCTGCGGCATGCGCCATCAATTCTGAGGCATGCCGTGTCCTGGACCATCCATCTCGTACGCGCCGCCGCCCTGGCCTTGGTTGCCGTCCCCGCGCTGGCGGCCGAGGTCACCATGGCTTTCGGCGAAAAGATCCCGCCCTTCTGCTTTCCCGAAACGGACTCCGGCATCGAACTGGAAGTGATGCGCGAAGCGCTGGCGTACCGCGGCCACGTCCTGAGGCCGCGCTACTACTCGTTTGCCCGCATCCCGGTCGCCTTCAAGGCTGGCGAAGTGGAAGCAGCGATGACCGACCTGGGCGAAGACATGACGAGCTGGGGCGCCTACTATGGCAACCCCGCCGTCATCTACGACAATGTCTTCATCACGCTGAAAGAACGCCACTTGTCGATCACAAAGCCGGAGGACTTGCGGGGGCTGACCGTGATTTCCTTCGCCGGCGCATCCAAACGCTATCCGGACTGGCTGGACGCTGTACGCAAGGCGGGCCATTACTATGAGCAGAACGACCAGGCCTTGCAAGTGCTGACACTCGATCGCGGACGCTACGACGTCGTTCTCAGCGACCGCAACATCTTCAAGTACTTTACCCTGCAGCTCAAGCTTAACAAGTCGTTCAAGCCCAAGCCGGTGGTCGAGCATCCCTTCGTCAAGCTCAACCCGATGGACTACCGGCCTGTCTTCCGCGACGCCGCCATCCGCGACGATTTCAACGCAGGCCTGAAGCAGCTGAAGGATACCGGCCGCTTCCAGGCCATCTACTATAAATACCTGGCAGGCGACTGAGCGGCGCCGGCGCGGAAGGCGGCCGGCGTGACGCCGAATAGCTGGCAGAAACTGCGGCGCATCATCGCCTCGCTGCGAAACCCCGATTGCAGCGCAACCTGCAGCATCGACAGGCCCGGCCGGGCCAGCAGCTCCTTGGCATATTCGCCGCGGCAGCGCGCGATATAGATGTGCGGCGGCATGCCCACCGCATGCTGGAAGCGGCGCGAGAAATTGCGCACGCTCATGGCCGTGCGCTGCGCAGCCCCTTCCACCGTCAAGTCCTGCTTGAAGCAGCGCTCGATGTATTCCTGCGCCTGGCGGATGCGCTGGTCGCCATGCTGTTTCAGCCCTGCATTGCGCAGGGCGATGTGCCCCGCGCTCGGCTGGCTGGGAGGATTGGTATAGCGCGAGAGCTTGTGCGCCACCGCGTCGCCGTGGAAGTGGCCGACCAGGTAGCTGCAGGCATCCAGGCAGGGGTTGACCGAACCGGCGCTGATGATGCTGCCGTCGATCACCAGCGGCACGTCGGGGCTGAAGCGCACTTCAGGGTAGTGCTGGGCAAAGACGCGCTGGTCCGACAGGTTGCCCGTCACTTCGCGGCCGTCGAGCAGGCCAGTCTCGGCCAGGATGCGCATGCCGCCCGCCATGCCCACCAGCACTGCGCCGGCGGCGTGGGCTTGCAGCAGCCAATCGCGCAGCGGCGAGGCGATCGGCTGGCGCGCGGACAGCGGCAAATAATAAGGCGGCACGATGACGGCTTGCGGCGCCGGCA
This sequence comes from Pseudoduganella sp. R-43, assembly GCF_049913255.1. NCBI lineage: Bacteria > Pseudomonadati > Pseudomonadota > Betaproteobacteria > Burkholderiales > Oxalobacteraceae > Pseudoduganella > Pseudoduganella sp. R-43. Next base: position 1,518,416 of record NZ_CP183988.1, on the reverse strand, counting down.
TGTCGGCCAGCGTTGCCTCCGGCTGCAATGACGGGCCGGTGAAGGAGCGCACCGGGGCCCGGTCGATGGCCACCAGGCGCGCCCGGAACAGCTCCGCTGCGCGCAGGTCCGCGTTGCGCGCATGCAGCGTGCCGGCGATGGCAAACGCTTCCCGCGCCAGCAGGGCAAGGCCTCCCCAGCAGTCGTCCCCCACAACAATGGCGATTGAAACTGGCGCTCTCATCCTGGCCGATACTAACAGCAGAATTGGCCGATCTTGCACATATCATTTCAATAATGGACAGATATACTGGCTTCGCTGCTGCATCCCTACAACAATAATGGGAGACATGTATGTACAAAGCCATCGGCGCACTCGCGCTGTGCGGCCTGCTATCCGCCTGCTACAAGACCACGCCCTCCTTGCCGGCGCCTGCTTCGGCTGCCGACATCGCGTTCCAGAAGCAACTCCAGGAACAACTGCTCGACGCCAAGCCCGGCTCGGTGATCGAGATCCCCGCCGGCAAATACCGGTTCACCAGCGGGCTGCAACTGCGCGCGGACGGCGTGACCATCCGCGGCGCGGGGATGGACAAGACTGTCTTGTCTTTCAAGCCGCAAGTAACAGGACCGGAAGGGCTGCTTGTCTACGGCAACGACTTCACCATCGAAGGGCTGACCATCGAGGACTCCAAGGGCGATGGGCTGAAGATCAACGACGGCGACCACATCACCATCCGCAGCGTGAAGGTGCAATGGACCGGCGGCTCCAAGGTGAGCAACGGCGCTTACGGCATCTACCCGGTCAAGACAAAGAATGTGCTGATCGACCACTGCGTGGCCATTGCCGCATCGGACGCCGGCATCTACGTCGGCCAGTCGCAGAATGTGGTAGTGCGCAACTCGCGCGCCGAAGCCAATGTGGCGGGCATTGAAATCGAAAACACCATCAACGCCGACGTCTACGACAACGTCGCCACCGCCAATACCGGCGGCATCCTGGTGTTCAACATGCCCAACCTGCAGCAGCCGGGGCACAGCACGCGCGTGTTCAGGAACAAGGTCATCGAGAATAACCTGGGCAACTTTGCCGCCAAGGGCACGGCCGTGGCCAGCGTGCCGGCCGGTTCGGGGGTGGTGATCAACTCGAATTCGAAGGTGGAGATCTTCGACAACGACATCGTCAACAACCAGACCGCCAACGTCATCATCTCCAGCTACCACTCGACCGGCTACTTCACCGAGAAAGGCGTCTCCAAGGACTACGACCCGTATCCAAAGGCGATCTACGTCTACGGCAACCACTTCAAGGGCGGCGGCGACGCGCCCGACGGCCTGGACCTGAAGGCGCTGAAGGTGGCGATGTACGGCCTGTCCGGCCACCTGCCCGACGTGCTGTGGGACGGCTACGCCGACAATGCGCTGGCCAGGAACGGCGTCATGCCGGCCGAGGCCCGCATCTGCGTGCAGGACAACGTCGAAGTGCTGAATGCCGATGGCCCCAACAAGTACAAGAACCCGAAAGCCGATTCGGCCCCGCACCGCTGCCAGCTTGCCAAGCTGCCGCCGGTTACCATCCCTCAACTCAGTTCGCAATCCTGATGAAGCTTGCCGTCCCTGCTTTCCGCCCGTGGAGGGCGGTCGGCATGGCGGCGTGCGCGCTCGTTCTCGCGTCCTGCGCACGCAGCCCTGCCCCGCCCGCCGAACCCGTGAAATTCATCGCCGAGGGCCGCCCTGAAAAACTCAGCGAGTGGCGCCTGATGGCCGCCGGCGACGGCCGCCTGGCGCTGAATAAGGACGTGCTGCCCTACACGCTGAACACGCCTCTTTTCAGCGACTACGCCCACAAGCTGCGCACGGTGTGGATGCCGAAAGGCGTTTCGGCTGCCTACAAGGCCGATACCGCCTTCGACTTCCCGGTCGGGACCATCATCAGCAAGACCTTCTATTATCCGCGCGACGGCGGCAGCCAGGCCGTGCTGGCGAGCGACGACAGCGGCACCGACACCACGCTCGACCTGGGCAAGGTGCGGCTTATGGAAACGCGCCTGCTGGTGCGGCGCGAAGGCGGCTGGATCGCCTTGCCTTACGTTTGGAACGAGGCGCAGACCGAGGCCGAACTGAAGCGCACCGGCGACCAGGTGCCGATGGAGCTGGTATCGGCCCAGGGCCGCCAGAAGTTCACCTATGTGGTGCCGAACGTGAACCAGTGCGCCTCCTGCCATGTAACGGACTTGAAGAGCAGGAAGTTCGAACCGCTTGGCCTGAAAGCGCGCCACATCAACCTGAACGGCCAGCTGGAAAAGATGGTGCAGGCAGGCTACCTGCAAGGCGTCCCGGACGCCGCCGACGTGCCGCACAACGTCGACTGGCGCGACAAGGGCGCTTCGATCGATGCCCGGGCGCGCGCCTACCTCGACATCAACTGCGCCCACTGCCACAACAACAAGGGCACCGCCAATACTACCGCCCTGCACCTGGAGATTGGCGCGCCGGCCAACCAGCACCTGGGCCTGTGCAAACCGCCCGTGGCCGCAGGCGCCGGCACCGGCGGCAACTCCTTCGGCATCAATCCCGGCAAACCGGACGACTCGATTTTCGTCTTCCGCCTGAAATCGACTGAAACCGGCGTGATGATGCCCGAACTGGGACGCACCACTTCGCACCGCGAAGGCGTTGAACTGATACGCGAATGGATCGCATCGATGAAGGAAAGCTGCAACCAACAATAACGGGGGAGACCACATGAAGCTGCGCAAGAAAGTCCTGTCGTCCAGCATTTCCACCGCCCTGCTCGCCTGCAGCGGCGCCGCCATGGCCGCCGATCCGGCGCCGAAGGAAGAAACCCATGTGGTGGTCGTCACCGCGCAGAACCGCACGCAGCAGGCGCAGGACGTGCCGATTGCGCTGCAGATCATTGGCGCCGACCAGATCGACAAGCTGGCCGCTCCCAGCCTGGCCGAAATGAACGGCTACATCCCCGGCCTGTCGGTCAACGCCGAGCAGGCGACCCAGCCCTCGCTGTCGCTGCGCGGCATCGGCACCGGCGACTTCGGCATCGGCACCGACGCTCCGGTCGGCATGTACATCGATGGCGTCTATGCCGGCAAGACCGGCGGGGCGATCATGAATTTCAACGACGTGCAGCGCATCGAAGTGCTGAAAGGGCCGCAAGGCACCCTGTTCGGCCGCAACAGCGCGGCTGGCGCCATCTCGGTCGTGACGCGCGAACCGGGCCGCGACACCGAACTGGAAGCGCGCCTGCGCTACGGCCGCTTCCACACTCGCAACGTCGAGCTGCTGGCCAATACGCCGCTCGGCGACACCACGGCGCTGCGCATCACCGCCGTGCATCACGGCACCGACGGCTGGCTGAAGGATGCGGCCACAGGCGACTCGCTACAGCACGGCACCGACAACGGCTTGCGCGCGACCCTGCGCTGGGACGCGCCGGCACGCGCGAAAGTGCTGCTGTCGGTGGAGGCCGAAAAGCTCGACCACATGGCGCGCCCTGCCATCGGCCTGGTGGCCGGCGTTCCGGTAGTGCCGTCCGACCCTTCCACCTACCTCGACCCGCGCACGGCCCCGGTTTACAACGACGCCATGAACAACGGCGAAACGCGCGACTTCCGCGGCAGCACGCTGCGCATCGAAGTGCCGCTGGGCTGGGCCACCTTCAATTCCACCACCGGCTATCGCCGCTTCGACTCGCGCAACCGGCAGGACAACGACGGCACCAACCTGATCACCCACTACGTCGATACCGAAAACTCGGAACGCAACCGCAGCTGGCAGCAGGAATTCCGCCTGTCGGGCAATACCGGCATGGCGGACTGGGTCACGGGCCTCAGCTTCTATCACGAGAAAGCCCACCAGACCAGCCAGGTCAACACCAACACCAACACCCTGGACACCATTTTCGGCAACGTGGCCAGCTTCCCCGTTTTCAGCCTGCTGGAAGGCGCCGCGGCCGCTGTCGACATTCCGGCCGGCTTGCTGGGCAACCCCTGGCAGGAGAACATGCACGTCGAGGGCCGCTACAAGGCGACCGCGATCTACGGCGACGTGATCTGGCACCTGGCGCCGAAGCTGAACCTGACCACCGGCGTGCGCTACACGCGCGACGACAAGCGCTTCAGCTGGTATAGCCCGCCGCGCACGGCGGCCGGCCTGGACGACAGCATCACCCGCCTGCAAAACCTCGGCTTCTTCGATGCCCTGGTCGGCATGGGCGCCCTCACGCCGGAGCAGCTGATGATGGCGCTGGGCGCGATGACGCAGAACATCGAGTTCACCAGCGCCGGCGCGACCACGGCGCCGCTGTCCAGGAAGAACAGGTGGAACGACACCAGCCCGCGCGCAGTGCTCGACTACAAGCTCAACGACGACATGATGGTGTACGGCTCCATCGCCAAGGGCTACCAGGCCGGCGGGTTCAATGCACTGCAGGTGAACGCCACCTACGAACCGGAAAAAGTGTGGAACGCGGAAGTCGGCGTGAAAAACTACTACCGCCAGTACAAGCTGCTGGTGAACGCCTCGCTCTACAAGTACAAGTTCAGCAACCTGCAATCGCTGGCCCTGGTGAACAACGGATCCGCCATCCCGACCTACCAGGTCACCAGCAGCGACCAGGAAGCGCATGGCCTGGACTTCGACATGCGCTGGCAGCCGGTGCGCGACCTGCGCCTGAACATGAGCAGCGCCTACATCGACCAGACCTACAAGACCTTCACCACCAGCGACGGCATCCGGCTCGATGGCCAGCCGGTCGGCACGCCGAAGTGGACCACCGCGCTCGGCGCCGATTACTGGGTGCGCGGCGTGGCGGGCGGGGACCTGAATTTCACGCTGCAGCATGCCTATACCAGCGCCACGCGCTGCAATGCCGATGCACTGCAGGGCGCCTGCCTGACCACGCCTCGCTTCCGCGTCGGCGGCGCCACCCAGCGCACCGACCTGCGCGCCGGCTACGAAGCCGCCAGCCATCAATGGGCAGTGGCGCTGTTTGCCAACAACCTGTTCGACAAGCGCTATGTGACCAGCATCGGCAACATGACCACCGGCCTGCTTGGCACGCCGTACGCCATGGTCAACTCGCCGCGCCAGGTCGGCGTCGAACTGCGCGTGAACATGTAGCCACTTGTAGTAAAATCAACCCCTTAGCCAATACTTTTATGTTGCAATGTTCGTCCGCGCCAAGAGTTCTTCCACCACACCGGACCGGCCCCCGCAGTACGACGGGGCCGGGGACTTCCTGTCCCGCCGGCTCGATGGCCTGAACGAACAGGCCGACAACCTGCAAACCTGGCGCAACAACCTGTTGAACGGCTTGTGCGCCGTTGCCTTGTTCCTCGGGCTGGTGGTGGCAATCCCCAGCGTCGTGGGCAGCATGAAGATGAACCAGTGGCCGCTGATCGTGAGCGATATCACCGCCCTGGTTTGCGTCGGCATCCTGTATTGCTATCGCGCCTTGTCGTTCCGCTTCCGCGCGCTGGCATTCCTGGCCATCAGCTACCTGCTTGCACTGGTCCAGCTCTTTTCCGTGGGGCCGCTGGTCCAGCCCTACCTGCTTGCCGTTCCGATCCTGTGCACCGTGCTGCTCGGGCTACGCCCGGCCATGGTGGCCTTGCTCTGGTGCAGCGCCACCCTTTTCATCGTCGGCTATTTCGGGAACATCGATCCTGGCTTGAGCAAGGTGTTTGTGACCCTGCTGATGCACTGGTCGCTGGTGTCGCTGAACTTCACGCTGGTGGCTGCGGTGCTGGTGGTGTCCTGCGCCTACCTGCTGCACGGCCTGGAAGGCGCCTTGGCGCGCCAGCGTGCGGTGCAGGAAGCGCTGGAAAAGCAGGTCGCCACCTTGCAGGCGCGCGACCTGGAATTGCGCGAATCAATGGCTGCACGCAAGGCGGCGGAAGAATCGAACGAGCAGAAGTCGGAATTCCTGGCCATGATCAGCCACGAAGTGCGCACACCGCTGGGCGGCGTGATCGGCATGCTGCAGCTTGCGAAGAAGGACGCCAGCCTGTCGGCCGAAACACGCAACAAGCTGCGCATCAGCCTGGGCAACGCGGAGGTGCTGCTGCACATCATTAACGACATCCTCGATTTCTCGCGCCTGGAGGCGGGCAAGATGCCGTTCGAAAGCATCGACTTCGACCTGCCGGCCCTGCTGCGCGACGTGGTGGCGCTGCTGGCCGATCGTGCCGAGACCAAGGGCATTTCGCTGGTGGCCGAGATCGACCCGGCCTTGCCGCGCTGGTGGCGCGGCGATCCGGTACGGCTGCGCCAGGTGGCGATGAACCTGGTGGGCAACGGCGTCAAGTTCACCGAGCGCGGCGAAGTGCGCTTGATGGCCAGCGTGGCGCACAACGGCGGCATCGCGCTGGCCGTCAGCGACACCGGCATCGGCATCGAGCCCGATGCGATTTCCCGCCTGTTCCGAAAATTCGAGCAGGCCAATGCAGCCACCTCGCGCAAGTACGGCGGCGCCGGCCTGGGACTGGCGATCTGCAAGAACATTGTCGACGCGCTGGGCGGCACAATCGAGGTGCGCAGCGAACGCGGCGCCGGCAGCGTGTTCGAGGTGTGGCTGCCGCTGCAGGCAGGACAGCCCGCAACCGAAAGGGCGCTGGAGGCGCGCGCCCCGCATGCCGCGCGCCTGCAGATCCTGTGCGCGGAAGACGGCAGCACCAACCAGATCATCCTGCGCGAGCTGCTCGGCGAAATGGGCCATGCCGTCACGATCGCGGAAGATGGCGCCGCTGCGCTGGCGCGCCTGGCGGAACGCGACTTCGACCTGGTGATCATGGACAGCCGCATGCCGCGCATGGACGGCATCGCCGCCCTGCGCCTGCTGCGTGCCGGTGCGGCCCGCGTGCGGCAGCCTGCCATTCCGGTCATCGCCCTGACCGCCAACGCAGCTGCCGAAGAGCGTGAGCGCTTCATGGAAGCCGGCGCCAACGGTTTCCTGCCCAAGCCGATCGACGAGGCAAACCTGCATGCGGAAATCGGCCGCCACGCCGGCTTGCTGATGCAGTCGCCGCGCCGTGCCGAGCTTGACGCCATGTTCGGCACCGCGGATAGCGTGGTGCCGCCGGCGCCGACGCGCGCCTTAAGCCCCGCAGCCTGCGCCGCCTTCATGCAGGAAGGCCCGCGCCAGTTTGCCGCAATCCGGCGGGGCATCCAGTGCGGCGACGTGCCGGCCATCAGCCTGAACGCGCATAGCCTGCAAGGCAGCGCCGGCCTGTTTGGCGCGCGCGAACTCAGTGCCCTGTGCGGCCTGGTCGAAACGCTTGCCAACGCGGGCATGATCGAGCGCATCCCGCCGCTTGTCAGCGAAGTGGAAAGCGAGCTGGCGGCGCTGCTGGCCGAACTGGCCCTTATTCAAGACTGTAAAAATTCAGCACCAGCCGCTCCTGTGGCACATAGTCACGCATCTTGAAGCGCAAAGTGCGCTCGCCGATGCGTTCCGGCTTGCCGGGGAAGCATAGCGAGACGGTGTCCTGCGGTGCCTCCTTGACGATGTCGAGCGTGAACTCGCCGATGCTGCCTTTCCAGTTGCGCCCCGTACCGAGGATGTATTCAACGTCGTTCAGGTTGATGTAGCCCGATCTGGCGCCATCTTTCACTTTCTGGCGTGCCTTGTTCAACACGGCTTTCATTCCCCCTTCCGCCAGGCAGGCGCGATCCTGTTCCCCGATGGATGAGAGCGGGACGCTATCTTCAGAAGGTGGCCTTGCGTCATCATAGGTGCCGAAGATGCGGCCGGCAAAGGGCCGATAGGAATGCGTGACGACGACTTCCTTCCCGGCAGGGAAGGCCTGGGTCCAGTACGCCGTTTCCGCCACCCGCCATTGCGGCATCCTCTGGTCGCTCGCGCCCAGTGCATGCAGGCGTGCCACCACCGCCTCCGGCAGCGTCATGCCGCCGGTATCGAAGGCATCGCCAAAGGTGCGGAAGATGTGGTCTTCACTCAAGCCGGCCCGGCGCAACAGCGCCGTGATATCGCGCCCCTGCAGCAAAGCCTTGCGTTCCGCACGCACCACGGCCGGCTTGCCATCGACGTGCACCAGGAAGCTCTCGACCGGGCCGATATTGCGCCAGTTCGCATCCTGTTCCGGGTCCCAGTGGAATTCCGGCATCGGGAAGGCGACCACGGTTTCGATCGTGCGCGCGCTCTCGTTGCGGAAGCGGTATTCCACTTCGATGCGCTTGACGGAAATACTCAGGTGTTCGCTGAGCATGCGGATGTCGCAGCCAGCACTGCCAGGCCAGCCGCGATCGTCCTGCGCATATCCTGCTCCATTCCAATATCAATAAAGCAAGAATGATATGTGCTGTGCCACACCGGGTCCACTGGCCCGGCGAGCCAAGCGCATGGCCTGGCAAGCCAGGGAAGCCGCCCGGCGTCAGCCGGCGGCGCCGAGCTGCTCGCCCAGCTCCTTGCCGCGCGCGGCGGCAGCCTTGACGGCGGCGATGATGGAGGCCTTGACGCCGCTCGCTTCCATGCTGGTCAGGGCTGCATAGGTGGTGCCGCCTTTGGAGGTCACTTTCTCGCGCAGCACCGGCACCGGGTCGGGCGACTGCAGCGCCAGCTGGGCCGCGCCGGTAAAGGTGGCCATGGCCAGCGCCTTGCCCTGCTCCGCCGTCAGCCCCAGCTCCTCGGCCGCCTGCTGCATCGCTTCGATGAAATAGAAGACATAGGCCGGACCGCTGCCGGAAACGGCTGTCACGGCGTCGATCTTCGCTTCATCGTCCAGCCATACCGTGGCGCCCACGGCGCGCAGGATCTGGTCGGCCGCCTCGCGCTGCTGGACGCTGACGCCGGCGGAAGCCACCATGCCGGTCACGCCCATGCCGATCAGGGCCGGCGTATTCGGCATGGTGCGCACGATGGCCTGGTAGCCGCCCAGCCAGCGCGACAGGTCGGCGGCGCGGATGCCGGCCGCAATCGACAGCACCAGCGGCGAGCGGCCGGCCGCCTGCGCCGCCTGCAGCAGCGGCAGCAATTGCTGCGTCACTTCGTGCATGACCTGGGGTTTGACCGCCAGCACCAGCACCTCGGCCGCCGCCACCGGCTCGCCGGCCGCCGCGGCCACGGTGACGCCGTATTCCTGGCGCAGTTTTTCCAGCGAGGCCGGGTTCGGGTCCACCACGTGGATATTGGCGCCGGGCGCCAGCTTGCCGGCCAGGCCGGCGATCAGCGCGGCGGCCATGTTGCCGCCGCCGATAAATGCAATCTTCATCACGTTATCCTTTGTTGTAGTCGCGGGCGCCGAAAATGGCGCTGCCGACGCGCACGATGGTCGCGCCTTCATGAATGGCGGCGCGCATATCGGCCGACATGCCCATCGACAGCGTGTCGAGCGCCAGGCCCTCGGCACGCAGTTGATCGGAGAGTTCACGCAGGACGCGGAAGGCCGCGCACTGCTGGTCGAAATCGTCTTGCGGCTCGGGGATGGACATCAGGCCGCGCAAGACCAGGCGCGGCAGCGCGGTCACGGTACGGGCCAGCGCTGCGGCGCCGGCGGGCAGCACGCCGCTTTTGCTGGCTTCCCCGCTGGTATTGACCTGGATGCACACCTGCATGGGGTGCAGGCCTTGCGGCCGCTGCTCGCTCAGGCGTTGCGCGATCTTTTCGCGTTCAATCGTGTGCACCCAATCGAAGTTTTCAGCTATAAGACGCGTCTTATTGCTCTGGATTGGTCCAATAAAATGCCATTCCAACGGCGTGCAGCCGCGCATTCTTGCCAGTTCGTGGATCTTGTCCACACCTTCCTGCACGTAGTTTTCACCGAAAGCACGCTGTCCCGCCAGCACCGCCTCGAAAACTGCCTGCGCCGGGAAGGTCTTGGAGACGGCCAGCAGCTGCACTTCGTTGGGCGCGCGCCGCGCTTCGCGCGCGGCAACGTTAATTGCTTCAGTAACAACTTGCAAGTTGTGGGCTATTGTGGACATAATCGAATGAGACAGTGCCAAGCTTTTTTGGCTATTGAAAAAGCACAGGGATTATAAATGGACATTTCCGAACTTCTCGCATTCTCCTTCAAGCAAAAGGCATCCGACTTGCACCTGTCGGCAGGCTTGCCACCGATGATCCGCGTGCACGGCGACGTGCGCCGCATCAACCTGCCTCCGCTCGAGCACAAGGACGTGCACGGCATGATCTATGACATCATGAACGACGGCCAGCGCAAGGCATACGAAGAGATGCTGGAATGCGACTTTTCGTTCGCCATTCCGGGCCTAGCGCGTTTCCGCGTCAACGCCTACAACCAGGAGCGCGGCGCCGCTGCCGTGCTGCGTACCATTCCTTCCAAGGTCCTGACGCTGGAAGAACTGAACGCACCGAAGATTTTCGCCGATTTCGCCATGAAGCCGCGCGGCCTGGTGCTGGTGACCGGTCCGACCGGCTCCGGCAAGTCGACCACGCTGGCAGCGATGATCAACCACCTCAACGAAAACGAGTACGGCCACATCCTGACCATCGAGGACCCGATCGAATTCGTGCACGAATCGAAGAAGTGCCTGATCAACCAGCGCGAAGTGGGCCCGCATACGCTGTCGTTCAACAACGCGCTGCGCTCGGCGCTGCGGGAAGACCCGGACGCGATCCTGGTGGGCGAGCTGCGCGACCTGGAAACCATCCGCCTGGCACTGTCGGCGGCGGAAACCGGCCACCTGGTGTTCGGCACCCTGCACACCTCCTCGGCCGCGAAAACCATCGACCGTATCATCGACGTGTTCCCGGCTGAAGAAAAGGAAATGGTGCGCGCCATGTTGTCCGAGTCGCTGCAGGCGGTCATTTCGCAAACCCTGCTCAAGACCAAGGACGGCTCCGGCCGCGTCGCCGCGCACGAAATCATGATCGGCACCCCGGCAATCCGCAACCTGATCCGCGAAGCCAAGATCGCGCAGATGTACTCCTCGATCCAGACCGGCAACAACGTTGGCATGCAGACGCTGGACCAGAACCTGACGGACCTGATCCGTCGCAACATGATCTCCCCGGCCGCAGCACGCTCGGCGGCCAAGATCCCAGATAACTTCCCAGGCTAACCATGGAACGCGACCAGGCTTCAAAATTCATGTTCGACTTGCTGCGCCTGATGGTCAGCAAGAAGGGCTCCGACTTATTCATTACCGCCGGCTTCCCGCCGGCCATCAAGATCGACGGCAAGATGACGCCCGTGTCGGCGCAGGCGCTGACGCCGGCCCACACCTCCGACCTGGCCCGTTCGATCATGAACGACAAGCAGACCGCTTCTTTCGAACTGACCAAGGAAGCCAACTTCGCGATCAGCCCCGGCGACCTGGGGCGCTTCCGTGTCTCGGCCTTCGTGCAAATGAGCGCGGTCGGCATGGTGCTGCGTACCATTAACAGCTCGATCCCGCAATTCGACGAACTGGGCCTGCCGCCCATCCTGAAGGACGTGATCATGTCCAAGCGCGGCCTGGTGATCATGGTCGGCGCGACCGGTTCCGGTAAGTCGACCACGCTGGCGGCCATGGTGGGCCACCGCAACGAAAACAGCTACGGCCACATCATCACCATTGAAGACCCGGTCGAGTTCGTGCACCCGCACCGCAACTGCATCATCACCCAGCGCGAAGTGGGGGTCGATACCGAGGACTGGGAAGTGGCGCTGAAGAACACCCTGCGCCAGGCGCCGGACGTGATCCAGATCGGCGAGATCCGCGACCGCCAGACCATGGACCACGCGATCGCTTTCGCCGAAACCGGCCATCTGTGCCTGGCCACCCTGCACGCCAACAGCTCCAACCAGGCGCTGGACCGTATCATCAACTTCTTCCCCGAAGAGCGCCGCCAGCAGCTGCTGATGGACTTGTCGCTGAACCTGAAGGGCATGATTTCGCAGCGCCTGATTCCGAAAAAGGATGCCAAGGGCCGCGCCGTGGCGGTGGAAATCATGCTGAACTCCCCGCTGATCGCGGACCTGATCTTCAAGGGCCAGGTGCACGAGATCAAGGAGCTGATGAAGCGCTCGCGCGAACTTGGCATGCAAACCTTCGACCAGGCGCTGTTCGACCTGTACGAAGCGGGCCAGATCACCTATGAAGATGCGCTGCGCAACGCGGACTCGGTCAACGACCTGCGCCTGGCCATCAAGCTGGAATCGAAGGAAGCGAGGAACCGCGACCTGGCCGCCGGCACCGAGCACCTGGGGATCGTCTGATGAGCACTGTTTACGACTTCAGCGCCGACAGCCTGTCAGGCCAGCAGGTGGACCTGAAACAGTACCAGGGCAAGGTGCTGCTGATCGTGAACACGGCCAGCAAATGCGGCTTCACGCCGCAGTACCAGGGGCTGGAGGAACTGCACAAGCAGTTCGCCGGCCAGCCCTTCGAAGTGCTGGGCTTCCCCTGCAACCAGTTCGGCCAGCAGGAGCCTGGCGGCGCCGACGAAATCGGCGCCTTCTGCGAGAAGAACTATGGCGTCACTTTCCCGGTGTTCGCCAAGATCGACGTCAACGGCGACAACGCGCACCCGCTGTACCAGCACCTGAAAAAGAATGCGCCGGGCATCCTCGGCACGGAAGGCATCAAGTGGAACTTCACCAAATTCCTGGTGCGCAAGGACGGCAGCATCCATGACCGTTATGCGCCGACCACCAAGCCTGCCGACCTGGCAGACGAGATCAGGAAGCTGATAGCGCAGTAAGGAGGAAGCGCCGCCATGGGCGAGATCAAGCACTACTTGATCCAGCTGTTTTCGCCGCCAGCTGACCCGGCGCTACTCACCTACGGGATCTACACTCCCTCGCTTGTCATCCTGTCGCTGCTGGTGGCGAGTTTTTCCTCCGCCATGGGCCTGCAGATGGCCGGCCAGGCGGCACGCAGCAGCAAGCGCACGCTGCGCCTGGCCGCCCTGGCGACCGGCAGCTTTGCGCTCGGCAGCGGCGTGTGGGCCATGCACTTCATCGGCATGCTGGCCTTTAACCTGTGCACGCCGGTTTCCTACGATCCTTCCACCACCCTGCTGTCGATGCTGCCCAGCATCGCCGCTTCCAGCGTCGCCCTGCCGCTGCTTGGCCGTCATCGTATCGGCGTGCGCAGCCTGCTGGTGGGCGGGGTACTGGTCGGCGCGGGTATCGGCGCCATGCACTACACGGGCATGGCGGCCATGCGCTCGGCGCTGCATCTGCGCTATGACCCGTGGATGTTCGGGCTGTCCATCGTGGTCGCCATTGCGCTGGCGACCCTGGCGCTGTGGGTGCGCTTCGGCTTGCAGGGCTCGCAGGGCTTGCGCCGCCGGCTGGGGGAACGCGGGACCGTCGCCGCGGCCGGCGTCATCATGGGCTGCGCCATCTCCGGCATGCACTATACCGGCATGGCTGCGGCGCGCTTCGTCGGCCGCGTGCCGCTCGACCCGGCCAGCGGCATCGCGAATGCCGGCTTTCTGGCGCTGGCGGTGACCCTGACCACCGCGCTGCTGACGGCGCTGGTGGTGTTCGCCAACGGCATGCTGCGCTACCGCGCACTGTTCCACCACGTGAGCGACCTGGAACAGGCGCTGCGCGCCAGCGAAGAGCAACTGCGTTCGCTGGTCGCCAACATCCCCGGCATCACCTTCCGCTGCCGCAATGCGCCAGGCTGGCCGCTGGTATTCGTCAGCGACGCCATCGAAAGCATGACCGGCTACCCCGCCTCCGACTTCCTCGGCGATCCGCCCCGGCGCCTGTTCGGGGAACTGGTGCATCCAGACGACTGGCCGGGCGTGCAGCAAGGCTGCCGCAGCGCGGTCGAACAGCGCCGCGCGTTCACGCTGGAATACCGCATCATCCACCGCGACGGCAGCATCCACTGGTTCTGGGGCAACGGCAACGTGGTGCTCGGCCCGGACGGCGAAGTCGAACTGCTGGACGGCGTGGTGCTCGACATCAGCAACCGGCGCCTGATGGAGCAGGACCTGCGCATTGCCAAGGAGCGCGCCGAGCAGGCAGCGGCGGCACGCGCCGCCTTCCTGGCCAATATGAGCCACGAGATCCGCACCCCGATGAACTCCATCCTTGGCTTCACCGACGTGCTGCTGCATGGCGAATTGAGCGCCGTGCAGCGGCGCCACCTCGACACGGTGCGCAATGCCGGCCGTTCGCTGCTGCGCCTGTTGAACGCCATCCTCGATACCGCCAAGCTGGACAAGGGCGCGGTGGAACTCGAACTGCATGATTTCAGCCTGCTGGCCCTGGCCGACGAACTCTCTTCCAGCATGGGCAATGCGGCCAAGGCCAAGGGCCTGGCGATGTCGCTGCACTACGACCCGGCACTGCCGAACTGGATCCACGGCGATGAACTGCGCGTGCGGCAAGTGCTGACCAACCTGCTGGACAACGCCGTCAAGTTCACCAGCCAGGGCAGCGTGTCGCTGGCCGTCAACGCCGAGCGCGAAGACGAGCGGCGCCTGGTGCATTTCGTCGTCGGCGATACCGGCATCGGCATTGCGCCCGACCGCATGGCTGCCATCTTCGAGCCCTTCGTGCAGGCCGACGCTTCGATGAACCGCCGCTTCGGCGGCACCGGCCTGGGCACCACCATCTGCAAGCAACTGGTGGAGCTGATGGGCGGCCGCCTGTGGGCCGACAGCACGCCGGGCGCGGGCAGCACCTTCCACGTGCTGCTGCCGCTGCTGGCGGCGCGCGACGAAGCCGTGCGCAGCGCGGCAGCGCCCACCTTGCTGCCGCCGATGCATCTCCTGGCTGCCGACGACGTGCCGCAGAACCTGGAAGTGCTGATGCTGTTGCTGGCAAAGCTGGGCCATACCGTGACCGGCGCCAGCGACGGCGCCATGGCTGCGCAACTGGCGTCCGAAGCGCAGTTCGATGCGATCCTGATGGACGTGCAGATGCCCGGCATGGACGGCCTGGAGGCCACACGCCGCATCCGCGCCGACGAAGCGGCCGCGGGCCGCAAGCGCACCCCGGTCATCGCCATGACGGCCAGCGTGCTGGAACGCGACCGCGACGCCACGCGGGAGGCCGGGATGGACGGCTTCACCACCAAGCCGGTGGACGTGGCCGTGCTGACGCAGGAACTGGCGCGCGTGCTTGGCATGCCGTCCGGCGCGCCGCAACTGGCGCCAGCGGCCAGCCCGGTGCGCGGCATGGTGCTGAATGCGGACAAGGGCCTGGCGCGCTGGGCCGGCCAGCGCGAAGCCTACCAGCGCGCGCTGCAGCGCTTCGCGCAAGACTATGAGAGCGCGCAGCGGGAACTCGGGTCCGCAATTGCTGCTGGCCAGCACGCAGCCTGCGCAGCCCTGGCGCACCGCCTGCGTGGCGCCGCCGCCAACCTTGGCATGGAACAATTGGCAGATGCGCTGTGGCGGCTGGAGACCGGCCTGCAGGCGCAGGACGGCCGTGCCGGGCTGCCGGCCTTGCTGGAACAGGCGACGCAGCGTCTGGCGGACGCCCTGGCCGCCGTGTGGGCGCGGGACGATGCCGGCGACCCGCTTGCGCAGTCCGCAACGCCGGCGTCGCCGCTCGACCTGGAGCAGGTGCAGGCGATGGGCAAGGCCATGCTGCAGTCGCTGGAGCGCGGCAGCTTCGAGCAGCAGGAACTGGCCGCGCTGGCCGATGTGCTGCGCGGCTGCGTTGCCGAAGCGCACCTGCAGGCCCTGCAGCGCGCGCTGGACGACTTCGACTTCCCGGCCGCCCGCGACGCCCTGCAAGCGCTGCTTGACGAGTGCCTGGACACGCAAAGGAATACGCCATGACCCGACAAGCCACCGTGCTTGCCGTCGACGACGAATCGACCAACCTGCAGCTGCTGCGCCAGATCCTGCAGGACGGCTACCGGCTGCTGTTTGCCAAGGATGGCGCGCGCGCCATCGAGCTGGCGGTCAACGAAAAACCCGACCTGATCCTGCTTGACGTGATGATGCCCGAAATGACGGGCTACGACGTTTGCCGGGTACTGAAGGCCAACCCTGCCACCGCCAATATCCCCGTGATCTTCGTCACCGCGCTGACCGATTCGAACGACGAAGTGGACGGCTTCGAAGCGGGCGCGGTGGACTTCATCAGCAAGCCGCTCAGCCCTGCCGTGGTCAAGGCCCGCGTCAAGCTGCACCTCTCAATGGTGCGCATGGAGGAGCTGCGCGCCAGCCGCCTGGCCATCGTTCAGCGGCTTGGCCTGGCAGCCGAGTACAAGGACAACGAGACCGGGCTGCACGTGATTCGCATGAGCCATTATGCCCGCCTGCTCGGCACCGCCGCCGGCCTCGACGAGCAGGACGCGGATGACCTGTTCATTTCCGCCCCCATGCATGATATCGGCAAGATCGGCATCCCCGACAGCATCCTGCAAAAACCTGCCCGCCTGACGCCGGAAGAATACCTGGTCATGCAAACCCACCCCGGCATCGGCGCCCACATCATCGGCCAGCACGAGGGCGGCATGCTGGCCATGGCGCACGACGTGGCGCTGTGCCATCATGAAAAATGGGACGGCAGCGGCTATCCCAATCGCCTGGCCGGCGAGGACATCCCTCTGGCGGGCCGCATCGTGGCGGTAGCCGACGTCTTCGATGCGCTGACGTCCGTGCGCCCTTACAAGGCAGCCTGGAAGCTGGAGGATGCCTGCGCCTGGATGAAGGACCAGCGCGGCCGGCATTTCGAGCCGCGGCTGGTGGACCTGTTCCTCGACCAGTTGCCCGAGGTGACGCGCATCATGGACAAGTGGGCCGAGCGCTGAAGCTAGCCGTGCAAGGCGCGGTCGAGCAGTTCGATCCAGTGCTCGACCGGCGTTTGCGTGCCGGACTGCAGGTGCCCGATGCAGCCCATATTGGCCGAGACGATCCGTTCGGCGCCGGTGCCGGCCAGGCTGGCAAGCTTGCGGTCGCGCAGCTGCAGCGACAATTCCGGCTGCAGCAGCGAATAGGTGCCGGCTGAACCGCAGCACAAGTGCGCATCGCGGCACATCCTTACCTCGACGCCCAGCGCGCGCAACAGCCCCTCGACCTTGCCGCGGATCTGCTGGCCGTGCTGCAGCGTGCAGGGAGGGTGCCACGCGACCGGCGCCCCGGCAGCGCGCGCGCCTGCGCGCTGCACCAGTTCGGCCTCGAACGCCGGCAGGATTTCACTCAGGTCCCGCGTCATTTCCGAAATGCGCGCCGCCTTGGCGGCATAGGCGCCGTCGTGCGCCAGCAGATGGCTGTATTCCTTGACCGTGACGCCGCAGC
This sequence comes from Pseudoduganella sp. R-43, assembly GCF_049913255.1. Taxonomy (NCBI): domain Bacteria; kingdom Pseudomonadati; phylum Pseudomonadota; class Betaproteobacteria; order Burkholderiales; family Oxalobacteraceae; genus Pseudoduganella; species Pseudoduganella sp. R-43. The sequence goes on along the minus strand of NZ_CP183988.1, from coordinate 1,501,237 downwards.
CGGAAGCGGTCATCACAATCGCCTCCACCTGCTCCTGCGCCACGTATGGCCACCATGCGTCGATATTGCGCCGCATATCGTCGAGCGCCGCATCCTGGTCGTTCAGGTGAAAGCGCAGCGCCCCGCAACAGCCGGCGCCGGGTGCAGCAAGCAACTGCACGCCCAGGGTGTCCAGCACGCGCGCAGCGGCCGCGTTGATGTTCGGCGCCAGGCCGGGCTGCACGCAGCCATCGAGCACCAGCATCTTGCGGGCGTGCGCTCGCACCGGCCATGCGCTCGCGGGCCGGCGCGCGGGAAGCTTGTCCTGCAACGGCTTGCCCAGCAAAGGCTTGAGCAACTGCCCCGCGCGCAGGGCCGGTTCGAACAGCCAGCGGCGCGGCAAGGCTTCCTTCAGCACGTAGCGCCGGATGCGGTCCGGCAGCTTGCGCGGCACGCGCTGCTCAACCACCTTGCGGCCGATGTCGGCCAGGCGCCCATACTTGACGCCGGAAGGACAGGTGCTTTCGCAATTGCGGCAAGTCAGGCAGCGGTCCAGGTGAAGCTGGGTGCTGGCCGTCACCGGCGCACCCTCCAGCACCTGCTTGATCAGGTAGATGCGGCCGCGCGGCCCATCCAGTTCGTCGCCCAACAGCTGGTATGTCGGGCAGGTCGCAGTACAAAAGCCGCAATGCACGCAGGCGCGCAGGATCGCTTCCGCTTCGTCGCCGTCCGGCGTGCCCTTGATGAAATCTGCCAGGTTCGTTTGCATATCAGTACATGCGGCCGCAATTGAAAATGCCCGCCGGGTCGAAGGCGGCCTTCAGTCGTTCGTGGATGCGCGCGATCGCCGGCGCCAGCGGATGGAAGGCCCCAACGCCTGCGCCAAGATCTTCGCTCGCGACCCGGTAACGCGTAGCGTGTCCTCCGGCCGCAGCCGCGACGCGCCGAATGTCTTCGGCGACGCCGTGGTCGACGCGCAGCCAGCGCTGCGCCCCGCCCCACTCGATCAGCTGTTCGCCGCGCATCACCAGCGCGCTGGCGGCGCTTGGCACGGACAGCCGCCACAGCTCCGCCGCTCCCGCCTCTGCGCTCGCGAAAAAATCGCCGCGCTGGTCGCGCAAGGCGCTCCAGAACGCGCTGCCGTCGGCCAGCGCCTCGCCGCCCATGCCAGCCTGCGCCGCCCTTACTGCCGCCTGGGCTCCCGACAGGCGCACGGTCAGCATCCCGCCATGCCAGCAAGTCGCCGACACCGGCAGCGGCCGCCCGGCCCACTCGTTCATCATGCGCAGCGCCCCGGTTTCGTCCACCTCGAAGCGGATGGTCGCCTCGCAGAAAGGCACGGGCAGCACCTTCAAGGACACCTGGGTGACCAGGCCCAGCGTCCCCAGCGAACCGGCCAGCAGCCGCGATACGTCATAGCCGGCCACATTCTTCATTACCTGGCCGCCGAAGGACAACAGTTCGCCGCGGCCATCCATCAGCTGCGCGCCCAGCACGAAGTCGCGCAAGGCGCCTGCTGTGGCGCGGCGCGGGCCGGACAGGCCGCTGGCCACCACGCCGCCAATGGTCGAGCCGGCGCCGAAGCGCGGCGGTTCGAAGGCCAGCATCTGTCCATGCTGCGCCAGCAAGGCTTCGATGTCGGTCAGCGGCGTGCCGCAGCGTGCCGTGACCACCAGCTCGGTCGGCTCATATTCGACGACGCCGGCATAGGCGCGGGTATCGAAAACATCGCCGACCACGTTCTGCCCATACCAGTCCTTGGTGCCGCCGCCGCGCAGCATCAGCCGCGTGCCATCGGCGCTGGCAGCCTGGATGCGGGCGCGGAACTGTTCGAGCATCGCATCCATCTCAGAACCTCGGCAATCCGGCATGCGGCAAACGTCCCGCACGCACATGCATCTTGCCGAACTCCGCGCAGCGGTTCAGCGTTGGAATCGCCTTGTTCGGATTCAGCAGCGACACAGGATCGAACGCCCGCTTCACCGCAAGGAAGGCCGCCAGTTCGGCATCGCTGAACTGGGCGCACATGGAGTCGATCTTCTCGATGCCCACGCCATGCTCGCCGGTGATGGTGCCGCCCACTTCCACGCACAGCGCCAGGATCTCGGCGCCGAAAGCTTCGGCGCGATGCAGCTCGTCGGGCTGGTTGGCATCGAACAGGATCAGCGGGTGCAGGTTGCCGTCGCCCGCGTGAAACACGTTGGCGCAGCGTAGGCCGTACTTGGCTTCCATCTGCTCAATGCCAAGCAGCACGCGCGCAAGCTGCTTGCGCGGGATGGTGCCATCCATGCAGTAATAGTCGGGCGAAATGCGCCCTGCTGCCGGGAAGGCGTTCTTGCGGCCGGACCAGAATTTCAGGCGCTCCTGCTCGCTGTTCGAGACCAGTACCGCGCTGGCGCCGGCCGCCTGCAGAACGGCCGTCATGCGGGCGATTTCCTCTTCGACCTCATCGACCGTGCCGTCGGCTTCGCACAGCAGGATGGCGGCGGCATCGGTATCGTAGCCGGCGCACACGAAGGGTTCGACCATGCGCGACGAAGTGCGGTCCATCATTTCCAGGCCGGCCGGGATGATGCCGGCCGCGATCACGTCAGCCACTGCGCTGCAGCTTGCGCCAACCTCGTCGAAGGAAGCCATGATGACGCGCGCACTGGCGGGCTTGGGCACCAGCCTGACGGTGACCTCTGTGACGATGCCCAGCATGCCCTCGGAGCCGACAAAGGCGGCCAGCAGGTCCAGGCCCGGGGCATCGAGGGACTCGCCGCCCAGCTCCACCACATCGCCCTCGATGGTTGCCATGCGCACGCGCAGCACGTTGTGCACGGTGAGGCCGTACTTCAGGCAGTGCACGCCGCCAGAATTCTCCGCCACGTTGCCGCCGATGGTGCAGGCGATCTGCGAGGAAGGATCGGGCGCATAGTACAGGCCGTATGGTTCGGCAGCTTCGGAGATGGCGAGGTTGCGCACACCCGGCTGCACGACTGCCGTGCGTGAAAAGGCGTCCATGCGCACGATCTGGTTCATGCGTGCGGTGGACAGCACCAGGCCGTCGGCAATCGGCATGGCGCCGCCGGACAGGCCGGTACCCGCGCCGCGCGGCACGATCGGCACATTGAATTCGCGGCAGACCTGCAGGACGGCCAGCACCTGAGCTTCGTCAGCCGGCAAGGCAACCGCCATGGGAAGCTGGCGATACGCCGACAGGCCATCGCACTCATAGGGACGCGTGTCTTCCGCTTCCGACAGCACGCTCGATGGCGGCAGGGCCGCGCGCAGGGCGGCAACAAAGGCTGTGCTGTTTTTCATTGATCCATTGTAAGTTCAAATCCTGCAAGCACGCGGAATTCCCCTCCCAACCAATGGTAATTTGTCGTATCCTGCCACCGTTAACGACAATTTGAGGCTGCAATGGGTAATCGACTCTCGAAAATCGCCACCCGCACCGGCGACAAAGGCACCACCGGCCTGGGCGACGGCTCCCGCGTGGACAAGGACAATGTGCGCATCCAGGCCATCGGCGAAGTGGATGAGCTGAACTCCAACCTAGGCGTGCTGCTGGCCGAAGCGCTGCCGGACGAGATGCGCGAGGAACTGGTCTCGATCCAGCACGACCTGTTCGACCTGGGTGGAGAGCTGTGCATTCCGGGCTACCAGATGATCAAGGAAGAACACGTCGAGCGCCTGGATGCGCTGCTGGCCAAGTACAACGCGACGCTGCCGGCGCTGACGGAATTCATCCTGCCGGCCGGTTCGCGCGCCGCGGCGCTGTCGCACGTGTGCCGCACCGTATGCCGCCGCGCCGAGCGCGCCATCGTCACGCTGGGCAAGAACGAAACCATCCACGACTTCCCGCGCCAGTACGTGAACCGCCTGTCGGACCTGATGTTCGTGCTGGCGCGTGTGCTGAACCGCTTTGCAGGCGGCAGCGACGTGCTGTGGCACCACGACCGCAAGCGCGGTTAAAAGCCGGCCTGCGCGGCAAAGCGCTGCTGCAGGTAGTCGAGCATGAGCCGCACCCGGTGCGGCAGGTAGCGGCGGCTGGGGTAGAGCAGGTGCAGTTCCTGCGCCGGCCCCCGCCAGCCGCGCAGCACCCGGCGCAGCTTGCGCTGGGCCAGCAAGTCATGCACCAGCCATTCCGGGCACAAGCCGATCCCTCCGCCAGCAGCGAGCGTATCGCGGATTGCCAGCGCATTGTTGACGCGGTAACGGCCGTGCGTGGCGACTGTCACATTTTGCTCCCCATCCGATAATTCGAGCGTGTCCCCGCTGCTCAACCAGGCGAAGCGGATGTATTCGTGCTCGCCCAGTTGAGCGGGCGTTTGCGGCGTGCCGTGCGTCTTCAGGTAGGACGGCGCGGCCACCAGCAGGCGCGGCGAAGCCCCGATGCGGCGCGCGATCACGTTCGGCGGCAAGTCGCTGCCGAGACGCACCGCGATGTCCACGCCCTCTTCCACCAGGTCCGCCATGCGGTCGTTCAGGATCAGTTCAACTTCAATGGCGGGGTATTGCCGCAGGAAGTCCTGCACATAGGCGTTGAGGCAGAACTGCCCCAGGGCCACCGGTGCATTGATGCGCAGCAGGCCGCTGGCGGCAGCCGTCTCGCCGCGCACGTCGGCTACCGCGTCGGCATATTCTTCCAGCACGCCGCGGGCGCGTTCGTAAAAGCGGCGTCCGGGCACGGTCGGCGACAGGCTGGCCGTGCTGCGTTCGAGCAGTCGCACGCCAAGGTCGGCCTCCAGCGCCGCGACGACCTTGCTGATATTCGATTGCGTGGTGTGCTGCTCGCGGGCGACGGCCGAAAGACTACCCAGTTCAACGGCACGCACGAAGCATTCGAGGGAGCGTAAAGTGTCCATCCATCATTCCTTTTTGGACTTAACTATAGTCCATTTTCGCGACTACCAGTCGACATCGGAATAATGGAGCATGGCTCCATCCGAACTTGACTGGAGAATCCACATGAAACGCCTTGCTTTTTCCCTGGCTGCCTTGCTCGCCGCAACAGCCGTCCATGCAGCCGAATGGCGCACCAGCTGGTACGCTGCGCCGATGCCGGCCTGGGGCGCCGAATTCGCCTTGCCCACCATGATGCCGCCGTCGCTGGAGGCGCAGACAGTGCGGGAGTTCGTGCGCACCAGCGTCGGCGGCGACCAGGTGCGCGTCAGCTATTCCAACCGCTATGGCAGCGCGCCGCTCGTGATCGGCGAAGTGCGGCTGGCGCCGGCCCGCGGCGAACCGTCGCGCGCAGCTACGTCGCAGCAAGATGGCGCAGGCGTGCAACTGACCTTTGGTGGCCAGCGCAGCGTGACAATTGCGCCGGGACAGTCGGTCACCAGCGACGCGGCCCCGCTGGCGGTTGGCGCCCGCCAGCGCCTGTCAATTTCCACCTGGCTGCCGCAACGCTCTCCGCTCACGACTTTCCACTGGGGTGCGCAGCAAACGGCCTTTGCGGCTCCCGGCAACTGGGCCGCTGCCGCCGAGCTGCCGGGCGCCCAAGCGCTGGCTGGCCGCACCTTCCTGAGTGCCGTGCAAGTCTCCGGCCCAGCGCGACGCACCGTTGTCGCTCTCGGAGATTCAATCACCGACGGCAACGGCTCCACACCCGACCGCAACCTGCGCTGGCCCGACCAGCTGGCCGAGCGTGCCGAGGGCGTCGCCGTGGTCAATGCCGGCATTTCCGGCGCGCGCCTCCTGGCGGATGGCATGGGCGAAAAGGCGGCTGCGCGCGTCGAGCGGGATGTGCTGTCGCAACCAGGCGTGGACACGGTGATCGTCCTGCTGGGCATCAACGACATCGGCTGGCCTGGCAGCGCATTTGCCCCGCACGAGCCGCCAGTCACGGCCGGCGCCATGATCGCCGGCTACCGCAAGCTGATCGCCGCCGCACGCGCCCGGCAAGTGCGCATCGTCGGCGGCACGCTGCTGCCCTTCGAAGACGCCCTGCAAGGCACGCCCTACGCCGGCCACTACTCGCCCGCCAAGGAGCGCGTACGCCGCGAAGTCAATGAGTGGATCCGCCGCAGCGGCGAGTTCGACGCCATTATCGATTTCGACCACCTGCTGCAAGACCCTGCGCACCCATCCCGCCTGCGCCCCGAATTCGACTCTGGTGACCACCTGCACCCCAGCGACGCTGGCTATGCCGAAATGGCACGCGCCGCAGCATTAATCGCCAAGCAAGCGCGACATGCCTTTGGCAAGGCTCAGGCGAGTGGCGCCACTGGGGTGGCTGGCGAGCACGGTTAAGGCGGGGGAATCGGCGGCAAGCTTGCTGTAAAAGGTCAGCATGGCCGCGCATGGCCAGCCCGCGCGATAGGCGATCAGCATGCCAAGCTGGTCAGCCTCCCGCTCCTGGATCGCGGCGAGTTTGGACAGGCGGAATTGCAGGGGCACGTCGGAGGCCAACCGCTCCAGAACCACATCGAGCGGCAAGTCGCGCCGGCTGTCGAGCAAGGCCTCCGACAGGGTTTCGCGCTCGTGTTCTGCGACGACGTGGGCAATTTCATGCGCAAGCAGGACCGCCAGTTCGCCATCATTCAGCCGAAGGCGTTCGACAAACAGGCTGCCGACCAACAATTTTCCGCCGGCCTGGCTTTCGGCTTCCACAGCCGGATCGTCGGTAACGTGGAATTCCCACGGCCATCCCGCAGCAGCGGGCCTTAGCGAGCTGGCTGCGCGCACCAGTCCATCGGCGATGCCCTTCACGCGCAGCAGCAGGACCTTGTCGCGGTCAAGCCGGCCAACAGCAGCCAGCGACACCGTCTGCTCGATATACTGGCTCTCCGCCTGTTGCTCGACTTCTTCGGCGGGAAAACGCAGCTCCTGCCAGCGGCCGGATTCGGGAACCTGCGCCATGGCTTGCGAGGCCGAGACCAGCAGTGCGAGCAGGAGATAGCGCATTTCACTCCCTCGATTGGAATAAACTATTTATACCAATCTAGGCGACACTCGCCGCAGGCACAAGATTTGATGGAATTTTGTTAGACTGCGCAGATGCGAAAATTTCAACAATGCGTTTTTGCCATCGCAGTCGCGTTCGCGACAGGTGGCGCGGCAGCCCAGGAGACGACTCCAAGCGTCGAGGTACAGGGCGTAAAGAATCCGGACATGAAGTCCTACCGCGCCGTCGTGGCCGGCCTTGATGCATTCGAGGAGCACCATGCGCTGGCGCCATCGGTGCCGGAGCTGCGCTTCCGGCTGACGGGGCGCGAGGGCCAGGAGCAGCCTGCCGGCGATGCCCTCTACCTGCGCATTGTCGGCAACGGCGAACCGATCCCGGTCCCCATCGCGCAAGACGGCACCTTCGCCGTGCCACGCGTGCAATCGGCAATCGATGACGATGCCGATCTGATACTGAACCGCAAGAAGGGAGTGCTGAAAGGCTACCCCGATATCCGCACGCCAGGCTTGCCGGAAAACGTCCGTCGCCTGGGCGACCTGCGCCTGGAATGCCAGGTGATGATCGCCATCGCCAAGAAGGAAATGGGCCTGATGATGAAGCTGTTCGTCAACACTGTCGCCATGACGACCAACTGGTGCGACATGAGCTTTGACAAGAAGAAGATCAGGTTCGCCTTCCGCAGCCTGCGCCCGCTCGAAAGCGCCGAAATCATCGACGGCGAACGCCACGAAAAGCTCGATACCGGCGACTTCAGTTTCCGCTCGCCGATCGGCGAAAGCGATTGGTCGAACGAAGCCCGCATCGAGCTGCGTTACGCCCCGGAGTTGACGCCGGAAGAAAAAGCCAATCCCTGGCTGCAAACGCTGTTCGTGACCGGTTCCATGAGCGACTGGGCTTCGCGCAATCCGCTGCGCAGGGTTGAGGAAGGCATCTACGCCGCAGAACTGGACCTGGACAAGGGCTCACATTCATTCAAGGTCGGCACGCGCGGCCTGGCGGCAATCAGCCTTGGCGCGCCGGCGCCGGAACAGCAGCTAGCGGACGGCGTAGCCGTGCCGCTGGCCAAACAGGGCAAGCGCCTGCGCCTCAAAGTGGAAAGCGCCGGCCGCTACTCCTTCACGCTTGATGCACGCGACAAGGAAGCCCCAACGCTGCGCGTGGCACGCCTGCCCTAAGGCGCGGCGCGCCGGATCGAGGCATCCAGCGCTGCCGGGTTGAACCCGTGCAGCACCTCGGGGTCAATCACCAATAGGCACTCAGCGCCCGCCAAGCTGGCTGAACTCCGGAGCCCGGCCAGCATCCCTCGCCTCTTGCCGTCCCTTGCAGGCTGTGCGTGATCAGCCGTTGTTGACCACCAGGCGCGGTTCGTCGCCGAAACGTCCCTTGATCGAGGCCGCGATGCCGGCCGCATCCAGGCCCACCAGCGCCAGCAGCTTGGCCGGGTCGCCGTGGTCGATGAACTTGTCCGGCAGGCCGAGCATCTGGAGCGGCTTGATGATGCCTTCGGCCGCCAGGGCTTCGGCCACGGCGGCGCCTGCGCCGCCCATGATGCAGCCCTCTTCCACCGTCACCAGGACATCGTGGTCGGCCGCCAGTTGCTTGACAAGTTCCACGTCCAGCGGCTTCACGAAGCGCATATTGGCCACGGTGGCGTTCAGCAGTTCGGCCGCGCCCATGGCCGGGGCCACCATCGAACCAAAAGCCAGGATCGCGATCTTCTGGCCCTTGCGGCGGATTTCGCCTTTACCGATCGGCAGCGTTGTCAGTTCCTGGACAATGGTCGCGCCGATGCCGACGCCGCGCGGATAACGCACGGCCGCAGGACCAGGATGCTGGTAAGCGGTCGTCAGCATCTGGCGGCATTCGTTCTCGTCGGACGGCGCCATCACCACCATGTTCGGGATGCAGCGCAGGTAGGCCAGGTCGTAATTGCCGGCGTGGGTGGCGCCGTCGGCGCCCACCAGGCCCGCGCGGTCCAGCGCAAAGGTCACGTCGAGGTCTTGCAGCGCCACGTCGTGGATCAGTTGGTCGTAGGCGCGCTGCAGGAAGGTCGAGTAGATCGCCACCACCGGCTTCAAGCCTTCGCAGGCCAGGCCGGCGCCGAAGGTCACCGAATGCTGCTCGGCGATGCCGACGTCGAAGTAGCGGTCCGGGTGCTCTTTCTCGTAGCGCACCATGCCCGAGCCCTCGCGCATGGCCGGCGTAATCGCCACCAGGCGCTTGTCGGCCTTGGCCATGTCGCACAGCCAGTCGCCGAACACTTCGGTATAGGTTTTCTTAGAAGGCGCCAGCGCAGGCTTGATGCCTTCGGCCGGATTGAACTTGCCGGTACCGTGGTAAAGGATGGGCTCGGCCTCGGCCAGCTTGTAGCCCTGGCCCTTGCGGGTCACCACGTGCAGGAACTGCGGGCCCTTGAGCTGCTTGATGTTCTGCAGCGTCGGGATCAGCGAATCGAGGTCATGGCCGTCGATCGGGCCGATGTAGTTGAAGCCCAGCTCTTCGAACATGGTGGCAGGAACCACCATGCCTTTTGCGTGTTCTTCCAGGCGCTTGGCCACTTCCAGCAGCGGGCCTGGCAGCACGGACTTGCCGACGTTCTTGGCTGCTGCATAGAACTGGCCCGACATCAGGCGCGCCAGGTAGCGGTTCAGTGCACCGACCGGGGGCGAGATCGACATGTCGTTGTCGTTCAGGATCACCAGCAGGTTGCAGTCCTTTTCCACGCCTGCGTTGTTCAGCGCCTCGAACGCCATGCCCGCGGTCATCGAGCCGTCGCCGATCACGGCGATCGCGTGGCGGTGCTCGCCCTTGATCTTGGCGCCCAGGGCCATGCCCAGCGCAGCGGAAATCGAGGTCGACGAGTGCGCGGTGCCGAAGGTGTCGTATTCCGATTCCACACGGCGCGGGAAGCCGGAAATGCCGTTCAACTGGCGCAGTGTATGGAACTGGTCGCGGCGGCCGGTCAGGATCTTGTGCGAATAGGTCTGGTGGCCCACGTCCCACACGATGCGGTCCTGCGGCGTGTTGAACACATAGTGCAAGGCGACGGTCAGTTCCACCGTGCCCAGGTTGGAGGACAGGTGGCCGCCGGTCTTGGACACGGAATCGAGCAGGAAGCTGCGCAGTTCTTCGGCCAGCGGCGTGAGCTGGTGGCGAGCCAGCTTGCGCAGGTCGGCCGGGTTATTGATGGTTTCAAGCAGTTTCATTTTAAGCTTTCCTCTGCACGATCAGGTCTGCGAGTTCACGCAGGCGCAGAGCTTGTTCTCCGAACGGCGCCAGCGCAGCGTGCGCATCCTGCCGCAGTTTTTCCGCCAGGGCGATCGATGGTTCCAGGCCGAGGATGGATACGTAAGTCGGCTTGTTGTCCGCCGCATCCTTGCCTGCCGTCTTGCCCAGCGTGACCGAATCGGCCGTCGCGTCGAGCACATCGTCCACCACCTGGAAGGCCAAGCCGATGGCGCGCGAATAATCGTGCAGGGCCGCCAGCTCGGCATCCGTCAAGTGCTTCCCAGCCATCGCGCCCAGCACGACCGAGGCACGCAACAGCGCGCCGGTCTTCAGCTGGTGCATGCGCTCGAGCTGTTCCAGCGTCAGGCTGATGCCCACGCTATCGAGGTCGATGGCCTGGCCGCCGCACATGCCGGCCGAACCGGCGGCATCGGCCAGCAGGCGCAGCATGCCGACCAGGCGTTGCGGCGGCACCGATTCGACGCCTGCCAGCACGCCGAAGGCCTGCGCCTGCAGCGCATCGCCCACCAGCAGCGCGGTGGCTTCGTCATAAGCCACGTGCACGGTCGGCTTGCCGCGGCGCAGCGCGTCGTCGTCCATGCAGGGCATGTCGTCATGCACCAGCGAATACGCATGGATCATTTCCAAGGCGGCGGCGGCGCGGCTCAGGGCCTGCGCGTCGGCGCCGGACAGGGCCCCGGCGGCATGCACCAGCAGCGGCCGCACGCGCTTGCCGCCATCGAGCACGGCATAGCGCATGGCGGCATGCAGCTTGGTTGGAACAACATCTTCGGCAGGCAGGTAGGACGACAAGTCCTGCTCCATGCCGGCCTGGATGGTCTTCATCCAGTCCTGGAACGATGCGCTCATTGGGCTGCCTCCTCGTCTTCGGCGAAAGGCTTGAGCATATCGCCTTCGAGCACCTTGACCTGGGCTTCGACCTTGTCGAGCTGGCCGGCGCAGAACTTCACCAGTTCGGAGCCGCGCGCATAGGCGGCCACCGAAGCTTCCAGCGGCAGTTGGCCGGCTTCCATCTGGCTGACCAGCTGGGCCAGTTCGGCCATCGCTTCCTCAAAGGTGGCGGGCGCATTCATTTTCTTGGTCATAAAGCTATATAACACTAGTGTAGCCCGCTATTTTAGAACAAACTCCTGCATTCGGTCTAAAAAGCGGCCTCTAAACAGGGTGGAAACGTTGCAATTACATTCACGCCGCCTGCGGGGCGCCCCGCCCCAGAAAGTTCAGCGAAGATAGCCTATTCCGCGCTATAATCTCCGGTTCTGTCCGAAATACCGTTTTTATAATCTGAATTCAGGTCTTTACGGATCTTTCTCTTCTTGGTTTGATATTTAATTAAGGGGGGTTTGGATGTCCGATCTGGGTAGCCACGCCAAGCTGGCGCGTTCGAACGCGCAACTTCCGGTCAACGTCTATTTTGACGAAACGCTGCTGCAGCGTGAAATGCAGGAACTGTTCAAGAAAGGCCCGCGCTACGTCGGCCACGAGCTGATGGTGCCGAATATCGGCGACTTTGCCACGCTGGCGGCTGAAAATGAAGGCCGCATGCTGGTCCGCAATGCCAACGGCATCGAACTGCTGTCCAACGTCTGCCGCCACCGCCAGGCGCTGATGTTCAATGGCCGCGGCAATGCCGACACCATCGTCTGCCCGCTGCACCGCTGGACCTACGACCTGAAGGGCGAGCTGATTGGCGCGCCGCACTTCCCGGACACCCCGTGCCTGAACCTGCCGAAAGCCAGGCTGCAGAACTGGAACGGCCTGCTGTTCGAGCAGAACGGCTACGACGTGATGGACAAGCTGGGCGCCCTGTCGGTCACGAAGGACCTGGATTTCAGCGGCTACATGCTGGACCACGTGGAAGTGCACCACTGCGACTACAACTGGAAGACCTTCATCGAGGTCTACCTGGAGGACTACCACGTCGAGCCGTTCCACCCGGGCCTGGGCAGCTTCGTCACCTGCGACGACCTGCGCTGGGAATTCGGCCAGGACTACAGCGTGCAGACCGTGGGCGTGAACCGCGGCCTGAAGAAGTCCGGCTCGGACACCTACCAGAAATGGCACGAGCAGCTGCTCAAGTTCCGCAACGGCGAACCGCCGAAGCACGGCGCGATCTGGCTCACCCTGTACCCGAACATCATGGTCGAGTGGTACCCGCACGTGCTGGTGGTGTCGACCCTGTGGCCGGAAGGCCCGAACCGCACCCGCAACGTGGTGGAGTTCTACTATCCGGAAGAAATCGTGCTGTTCGAACGCGAATTCATCGAAGCCGAACGCGCAGCCTACATGGAAACCTGCGTCGAGGACGATGAAATCGGCGCCCGCATGGACGCCGGCCGCAAGATCCTGATGGAGCGCGGCGAAAACGACGCCGGCCCTTACCAATCGCCGATGGAAGACGGCATGCAGCACTTCCATGAATGGTACCGGAGCAAACTGGACATCTGATGCAATCACTCTGGATGTTAGTTGCCAGTTTCCTGTTCGCCGCCATGGGGGTGTGCGTGAAACTGGCGTCCGACGAATTCAGCGTATCCGAAATGGTGATGTACCGCGGAGTGATCGGCATGATCATCCTGTTCACCATGCTGCGCCTGCAAGGCGGCACCCTCAAGACCACCATGCCGCTGGCCCACCTCTGGCGCGGCGCAGTCGGCGTGCTCTCCCTCTGGATCTGGTACTACACCATCGCCAAGCTCCCCCTGGCCACGGCCATGACGCTTAATTACATGGCGCCGATCTGGATCGCCGTGTGGCTGTTCGCGCATGGCTGGTGGCACCAGAAAAACCGCGTCGAATGGCCGCTGATCATGGCGGTCGGCATGAGCTTTGTCGGCGTCACCTGCCTGCTGCAGCCGGCCTTTGACGCCAACCAGCTGGGCCCGGCCCTGATGGCGCTCGGCTCCTCCGTGCTGTCGGCCATGGCCTATATGCAGGTGCGCAAGCTGGGCCTGGCGGGCGAACCCGAATCGCGCGTGGTGTTCTTCTTCAGCGTGACCAACCTCTTCGCCGGTTTCAGCGGACACCTGCTGGAAAGCGGCTGGCACTGGCACCCGCTGGACAACTCGCGCAGCATCCTGCTGATACTGGGCGTGGGGCTGTGCGCCACCGCCGCGCAAGTGGCAATGACGCGCGCCTACCGCCTCGGCAAGACGCTGGTGGTAGCCAACCTGCAGTACACCGGGATTGTGTTCTCCAGCATCTGGGGCGTCCTGCTGTTCAGCGACAGCTTCGGCTGGTTAAGCTGGGTAGGCATGGCGATCATCCTGCTGTCCGGCGTGGCCGCGACGTTCTACAACACACGCAGCACGGATCGCGGCAAGGCCATTTCCGAAACCGACCCGATTGCCAGTGAAGTCTGAGCAGGCGGCCCCACGCGCTGTCATGCGCGGAGCTAAGCTGCTATAGTCGCCAGCATTGCCAGCGACACTGAAGGAAACTGCATGCATACCACCCTGATTGACGCCAACACCCTTGCGCAGCACCTGGACGACCCGCAATGGATCATCCTCGACTGCCGCCACGACCTGATGAATCCCGCTTTCGGCCGCGATGCCTTTGCCAAAGGCCACATCCAGAACGCCCAATTCGCCAATATCGACACCGACCTGTCGGGCCCCAAGAAGGACGCCGAAGGCGTGTTCCGCGGCCGCCATCCGCTGCCGGAACGCGCAGCGCTGCTGGAAACCCTGCGCCGCTGGGGCATCAACGACGACACGCAAGTCGTCGCCTACGATGCACACGGCGGCATGTACGCAGCGCGCCTGTGGTGGCTGCTGCGCTGGGTCGGGCATGGCGCGGTAGCGGTGCTCGACGGCGGCCTGGCAGCGTGGAGCGCCGCCGGCCAGCCCCTGGTGACGACGATCACCGAGCGCCCGCGCGGCAAGCTCGCCGACCAGGCAACGCTGGTGCGCACGGCAACGGTCGGCGAGCTGCTTGAAAATCTCGACACGAAACGCCTGCAAGTCGTCGACGCCCGCGCCAACGACCGCTTCCGCGGCGAGAACGAAACGATCGACCCGGTAGGCGGCCATATCCCCGGCGCGCGCAACCGCTTCTTCAAGGACAACCTGCAAGCCGACGGCCGCTTCAAAGAGCCCGCAGTGCTGAAACAGGAACTGCAGCAGATAGTCGGCGCGCCGGCCAGCGCCGTGATGCAATGCGGCTCCGGCGTCACCGCCTGCCACAACCTGCTCGCACTGGAAATCGCCGGCCTGCCAGGTGCCGCGCTGTACCCCGGCTCCTGGTCCGAATGGTGCGCCGACAGCACCCGTCCCGTCGCCACCGGCCCCGCCTGAAATCCCACGGCCCAGCCCGTGTCACACCATGGGGTCACACCCCGACAGTGACACGGCCTCATCTGCGTGAACAGCCGAGCCCGTGTCACACTTGGGGTGTGACCCCAGGGTGTGACACGGGCTCGAGCGTAGCGTTAGTCGCCGCCTCCGCCGCAGCTGCTGCCTCCGCTGTCGCAACTGGAACTTGAGGCATCGCTGCAGTCGACCGAACTGCCGCAGCCGGAGCCGCAACTGCTGCCGCTGCTGTCACTGCTCGCAGCCTGCTGCCGGGCGCGTTGCTCGAAGTCGTTGAACTGTGCGGTCGTGATCAGGCCCGCTGTCAGCAAGCCGGCGGCAGCCATCTGCGGTGGGCAGTTGATGTTTGGGTCGAACCGGCCTCGTGCGTCGAGCTGGCTGTAACCCGGCTGTCCGTGCTTGACCGAGTAGCCATAGCCAAGCGGCATATTCAGCTTCTTGTCCAACAGGAAGAGCGACGGCAGCCGCGGTCCTTCGCGGTTCAGTCCTTCCGCATGGCGCGCCCTGACCAGGCAGACCGCCAGCGCTTCATCCAGGTTGCCGCCCATGGCAGAACCTTCCACATGCGGCACCACGCGACCAAAGTGCTTGCGGCAGAACGCTTCCAGCTTGAGCGGCGATAGGCGCAGCCAGGCATGCCAGACCGAGTCGGCGGCCTTCGAGGGCAAGGCGCATGGCGTCCTGCCCTGTGCGGCGCATTCGAAAAAGTCGAGCAGGCCAATCGCGGATCGGGCAAAAAAAACGGCATCCGTCGGGATGCCGTGGTATTCGAGACGTGCGCTGCTTTTCCAGTAATTGTACAGGCCGGGCGGTAGTTCCTTGAGGGCCTTGCCGTGCCGCGAGCGCTGCATGAGACGCTGGGCGTACCAGGTATTCAACATTGTCCAAATCATGATGCCAGCCTATGGAAAGATTGTGACAACTGTATTACAACGTGGCGTGCTTGCCGCAACAGCTCGCTTTTCGTTGGAAATTTGCATGGGAACGTGTGACTATGTTCTTGGGAGTTCGTCGGGGATAACGAACTTGTTGCGAGAGCAAAAATATGAAAATCAGAACAGAATTGGCGGCCGCGCAATTCGAGACCCAGGACATCGTCCAGATTGCCATGCGCATCAACGTGGAGGCGGGCAGCATTCATGCCTGGATCTTCCTGAAGCAGAATGGCTTCCGGGATGAAGAGATCATGAACTTGCTGCGTCACACCCCGTCATTGCGCGTCGTTCATTAGCAACTACTTTTTTTTTGCGGCTTCCTTACGGGCGCGTTCGAAAGAAGGCGTCCACAGAGGATGGCCTTTTTCGCCCGGGCTCAGGTCGAAGGACCTGTCCAGCTTGAAGGCTTTGGCGAACTGCTGGCGGCACAGCGTGGCGCGGTTGGTGACGCAGTAGCTGAAGGCGGTGTACTTGAGCGCTTCCACCTGCAGCGGCTTTTCCGCATTGGCCAGTTCCGGTCCGGTGAGCTGCTTGAT
Source organism: Pseudoduganella sp. R-43 (assembly GCF_049913255.1). NCBI lineage: Bacteria > Pseudomonadati > Pseudomonadota > Betaproteobacteria > Burkholderiales > Oxalobacteraceae > Pseudoduganella > Pseudoduganella sp. R-43. The sequence continues at coordinate 1,485,324 of NZ_CP183988.1, read as the reverse complement.
CGCGCCGTTGAAATTGCCGGCCTTGTACATCTCGATGCCCGCGTTGAGCGCCTTGCGCGCATCGGGCACTTCAGGCTCCGCTGGCGGAGGGGGCGGGCTGGCCTTCTTGACCGGCGCCGGCGCCGCTTCCTTGGCCGTTGCAGGTGGGTGCGCCGGCTTGTCGTGCAGTGGCCCGAAGGATTCGCAGCCGGCCAGCACCAGCGCGGCCGCGATCAGGAAAATCTTATTCTTCATTGTGCAAAGTCATGCTTGATGGTGACCGGCTTCCTGGCGTCCACATTAACTTTCTGGACATAGGCTTGGAAGTTGGGGTTCTCGAGGCGCACTTCGTGCTCGCCCAGCGGCAGCGTCAGTTTCTTCAAAGGCGGTGTGATGCCTTTCTGGACGCCGTCGACGTAGATTGTAGCCCAGGGCTGCACAGCGATGCTGAGCGTGCCGGTAGTCGGCGCGGCAGCTTCTGCGCTCGCGGCTGCGGCGCCTGGCGCTGCGCCGGCCGATGCCGCCTGTGCCGCGACCGGCGCGGCGCCGGAGGTCGACGCTGCATTAGTGCTGCTGCCGGCAACTGCAAGCTGTGGCTCGGCAGGCGGCGTGCTGGCTGCGGCAATCGCGCTGGCCGATTCTGTGCCGGCCGATGCTGCGCTGGCCGGCGCTTCGCTGCCGGCACTGCCAGCGGCCGGCACCTGCGCGCTGGCTACTTCCGGCGCGGCCGGCTTGACCGGGCTGCCGTCGGCCAGCCACGAAATGCCGCCAACGAGCAAAGCCAGCACGACAAGGCCGCCAGCGATCATATTGTTTGACGGGCGCGAGCTGCGTGCGACCGGCATTGCCTGCCGGCCCGACTTGCTGCCCGATTTGCTGCTGGTCTTGTTGCGGCTCGAGCGCGAGCCGGAGTCGAACGGCGAACTGGCGCTCGGGCTTGAACTGGCGCTGGCTTCGCTTGCTGCCGGCCCGCCTTTCTCGGCATTGCGGGCCGAGCGCGAACGATGGCGGCGCGGCGCACTCTCTGGCGCTGCGCTGGCGTCGCCGGCGGCGCTGGCATTTGCGCCGTCGGCAGCGGCGTCGGCTGCTGCATTGCTGCCCTCGGCGGCGGGCGCCGCGCCCGGCGCAGCAGCGTCAAAACCAAGCAGCGAGGAAAATTCGGCGATCGATTGCGGCCGGATCTCCGGACGCACGGCCATGCCGCGGTCGATCGCTTCCAGGAACTGGTTGCTGTAGCCTTCGCGCCCGCTGATCGCCAGCGGCTCGATCGGGTCATTCAGCATGCGCGCCACCGCTGCCGGCGGCGCCTTGCCGGTGATGGCGGCGTACATTACGGCCGACAGAGAATAGATATCGGTCCACGGGCCCTGGCGCATCGATTCGTCATCGGCATACTGTTCGACCGGCGCAAAGCCCGGCTTCAGGATCACGGTCAGCGACTGTGCCATGTCCTGCACGATCTGGCGCGCCGCGCCGAAGTCGAGCAGCACCGGCTGGCCATCCGGCTGGATCATGATGTTTTCCGGCGAAACGTCGCGGTGCAGGATCTTGGCCGCATACAGCGCTTCCAGCGCGCCCAGCACCGGCTGCAGCAGTCGCTTGAGCCAGGCTTCGTTCACCAGCTCCGGATTGTCGCGAATCACCGCCTTGAAAGTGCTCCCTTCGTAATAGCGCATGGCCATGTAGGCCGTGCCATTCGATTCCCAGAAGCGGTACACCTTGACCAGCGCCGGGTGGTCGAATTGCGCCAGCAAGCGCGCTTCGTTGATGAAGCTGCGCAAGCCGGCCTCGAATGCTTCCGCATGGCGCTTGGAGCGCACCGTCACCGTGTGATCGTTGGCGCGCGCGGCCAACGCCGACGGCATGTATTCCTTGATGGCCACCGTGCGTTGCAGCGAGTGGTCGAAGGCGAGGTAGACGATGCCGAAACCGCCTTCACCGATCACTTCGCGGATCTCGAATTCCGCGACGCGGGTGCCGATTGGCAGGCTGTTAGGCAGTTCGACTGCTTTGTTCATGGAGCTTCACCGATAAAAATTGCCTGCGCGCTGAAATTATCGCGGGCCTTGTGCACCAGGCCCGCGCGCTCGTCGGCCAGGGTGCAGATGGCGGACAGCCATTCCTGCGCGCTGCCCGCTTTCGCCAGCAACAACTCCATCTGCGGCTCGGCGACCCATTCCCACAGGCCGTCGGTGCAGATCAGGATCGCGTCGCCCGCGCGCAGCGCCATCGGCGGCATCACGGACGGCTGCACTTCGTTCTCAGTGCCAATGGCAGCATACAGCACATTGCGCTTGGGATGGCTGCGCGGGTCGGCGCCGGCGGCCAGGCCGGCGTCGATCATCTGCTGCACCATGCTGTGGTCGCGCGTGGCATGCAGCAGGCGCCCGCGGCGGAACAGGTAGATGCGGGTGTCGCCCATATGCGCCCACGTCGCCTGGGCGCCGGCACGATCGACCAGCGCCAGCGCCACCGTGGCGCTCATGCCCTGCAGCGCCGGGCGCTCCCTCTTGCTGCGGGCCACCGCAATAGCCGCTTCGGCCACCATGGCCGGCGTGGCGTCGGCGCTGAAGTCGGGCCGCGCGCCAAAGTTGGACAAAACCGCCTGCACCACGATCTGGGAGGCGATTTCGCCTCCCTCATGGCCGCCCGCGCCGTCGGAGACCACGAAGCACACCAGTTCACCGCGCTCGGCACGGCCAATGGCATCCTGGTTGGATGCACGTCCGCCGACGGAGGAAACCTCCGCGACGCTGAGCGCAATGCGCTGGGGCATATCGGCCATGGCTGACTCCCTTATTCCATCTCGTCCTGGCGGCGCTCATAGGCGCTCAGGAAAGCATCGCCCAGCGTGCCGTTGAAGTTGGACTCGCAGGCCTTGGCCAGGTCTGCATGCCTGGCGCGGTAGCTATCCCACAGGGCGGCCTTGCGCGCCAGCGGCAGCACCGTGCCCAGCACGCTGCGCTTCTGCTGCTCCTCGACCGCTTTCGGCGAAAGGCGCGTCAACGCTTCCGCCACGGCGCCCTCCATGCCGGCTTTGACGCAGGCCTGGTGGGCGGAGAGGTCGGCAAAGGCATCTTCCAGCGCTTCCACCGGGCCCATGAAGCCAGGCATTTTCTTGCGCAGCATCTGGGTCTTGGCAGCCTGGCTGTCAGGCAGGAACTTCAGGGGATTGTTGTTGCGTACGACGACGACCGTTGCGTCGGCGTGGATATTGCGCTTGAGCTCAGCGCGATTCAGCAGCAGGCTATGCGCACCGCTGATCGAGGTACCGACCAGTTTTCCCAGCATTTCCATGAATTCTGGCGTGAGTTGCCAGTTCGGTTGCACCCCGGCGCCGCGTTGGAACGCAGCCATCAGGGCATCGGCAGTGTGGTGTTCGGTCGAAGTTTCTTGCATGTGGATCTCCTATCCCCCGTAGCGTAGCAAAAATGATGCCCGCACGTAACTAATCAGTGCGTATTGTGCGCACCGGCGGTCAGGAAAAGCACAATTACAACACCAAGTGCAATTAAGACAACTTGGGGGATGGTTTCGCGCATGGTGGCGCGGCGTTGCATTTGCGGCATCAAGTCGCTGACCGCGATATAGATGAAACCCGATGAGGCAAACACCAGCACGAAGGGGATCAGGTTGGTAGCTTTGTCCAGCGTGTAGTAGCCAAGCACCCCGCCGGCGACGGACAACAGGCTGCACAGCAGGTTGTAGACATAGGCCCGGGTGCGTGAAAAGCCGGCATTGAGCAGCACGATGAAATCGCCGATTTCCTGCGGGATTTCATGGGCGATGATGGCTACCCCAGTGACGATGCCAAGCTGCGGGTTGGCCAGGAAGGCCGCCGCGATCAGGATGCCATCGGTGAAATTGTGCATGCCGTCGCCCAGCAGGATCATCCAGCCTGCACGGCCGGCTTCCGCCTTGTCGTGGCCGTGATGGTGGTGGTGGCCGTCATGCTCGTGATGGTGCGAATGGCGCAAGATTGCCAGCTTTTCAAGCAGGAAGAAGGCCAGCAGGCCGGCCAGCAGCGCACCGAACAGGTGGCGCGGGTCGGTGCCCGATTCAAACGCTTCCGGCAGCGCGTGCAGCAGCGAGGTCGACAGCATGATGCCGACCGACAGGCTGACCATCTTTTCGACCACCTTCGACAGCAGGGCGAACGAAAACACCGCCGCTGCCGTGATACTGGCAACGCCGGCAATCGTGGTGGCCAGCAGGATGGAGGTCAGGACGGGGTCGATGGTGCTTCCTTCGCGTGCAAACCGGGCATTTTACCGCCCTGCAGCATTTTTCGCTAACTTAGGCCACGCCGTGGGCCTGGAACCACGCTAGCGTGCGCTGCCAGCCATCCTGCGCCGCGTCCGGGCGATATTCCGGACGGTAGTCTGCGTTGAAGCCGTGCGGGGCATCGGGATAGACGTGGATGGTGGATTTGCCGCTTCCTTGCGCCAGGGCGGCGCGCATCTGCTCCACCGAAGCAAGCGTGATGCCCTGGTCCTTGCCGCCGTACAGCCCCAGTACCGGCACTTTCAGGGTTGGCGCAATGTCGACCGGCAGCGCGGGCCAGGCGGCAGTGCGTTCCCCCACCAGGCGGCCATACCAGGCGACGCCGGCTTTGACTTGCGGGTTGTGGTGGCTGTACAGCCAGGTGATGCGGCCGCCGTAGCAAAAGCCGGTGATACCCAGCCGGCTGGCATCGCCGCCGTTAGTGTGCGCCCACTCCACAACGGCATCCAGATCGCCCATCACGTCAGCATCGGGGGTCTTGCGGACGATGTTAGCCATCAGGTCAGCGATGGATTGCTCGCGGCTTGCGTCACCCTGGCGCACGAACAGGTCCGGCGCCAGCGCCAGGTATCCCGCCTTGGCCAAGCGGCGCGTCACGTCGGCAATGTGCTGGTGGACGCCGAAAATTTCAGAAACAACAAGAATCACGGGCAGCCTGGTCTTGCCTTCCGGCTGGGCGCGGTAGACCGGGACGGTTTGCCCGCCGACCTGGATCTGGATGGTGCCGGCAGTCAGGCCCGTGGTATCCGTGCTGATCACGGTTTGCGCCTGCACCGGCATCACAGCGGTGGCGAAACCGGTGCCCAAGGCAGCCTTGATGAAATCGCGGCGATCCATGCCTTCTGCTGGGCCAATCAGCGCTTTGGCGTCGTTTTGCAAATCCTGCATGCGGTTTAATTGTTGGGAATATTAATTGAATGACAATTGCAGCAGCCTGATATGACAAAAATTGTCAACCCGATTGCCAAATTCTGTCAGCCCCACAGGAAATGGCACAGGCAAAACAACGGCTCGAGGGCTACCAGTCGGCTTAGTGGGCTTCTTCCCAGTTGCAGCCAACGCCCACTTCGGCCACCAGCGGCACCTTGAGTTCGGCCACGCCGGCCATCAGCTTCGGCAGCATGTCCTTGACCAAGGCCAGTTCGGCGTCCGGCACTTCCAGCACCAGCTCGTCATGCACCTGCATGATCATCTTGGTCGCCAGTCCTTCGCGCTCGATCCAGTCCTGCACCGCGATCATGGCCAGCTTGATCAGGTCCGCCGCCGTGCCCTGCATCGGCGCATTGATCGCCGCGCGTTCGGCGCCCTGGCGGCGCGGGCCATTTGGCGAGTTGATCTCCGGCAGCCACAAGCGGCGGCCGAACACGGTCTGCACATAACCTTGCGCCTTGGCTTCGGCGCGGGTTTCGTCCATGTAGCGCTTGACGCCGGCAAAGCGGGCGAAATAGCGGTCAATGTAGTTCTGCGCGGCGGTGCGGTCGATGCCAAGGTTTGCCGCCAGGCCGAAGGCGCTCATGCCGTAGATCAGGCCGAAATTGATCACCTTGGCATAACGGCGCTGCTCCGGCTGCACATCGGCTGGCGCCACGCCGAAGATCTCGGCGGCGGTGGCGCGGTGGATGTCTTCGCCTTCGTGGAAGGCGCGCAGCATCGCTTCATCGCCTGAAATATGGGCCATGATGCGCAGCTCGATCTGCGAGTAGTCGGCCGACACGATGTGCGCGCCAGGCGGCGCGATGAATGCTTCGCGGATGCGGCGGCCTTCGGCGGTACGCACCGGAATGTTCTGCAGGTTGGGATCGTTGGACGCCAGGCGGCCTGTGATCGCCACCGCTTGGGCATAGTTGGTATGCACGCGGCCGGTCAGCCTGTTGATCATCTTTGGCAGCTTGTCGGTATAGGTCGACTTGAGCTTGGCCATGCCGCGGTATTCCAGCAGCACTTTCGGCAGCGGATAATCTTCCGCCAGCTTTTGCAGCACTTCCTCATCGGTCGATGGCGCGCCGCTCGGGGTCTTTTTCACCACCGGCAGTTCCAGCTTGGTGAAGAAGATCTCGCCGATCTGCTTGGGCGAGCCGAGGTTGAACGGCTGCCCTGCCAGCTCGTAGGCTTTCTGCTCCAGTTCCAGGATGCGCGCCCCCAGTTCGTTGGACTGGGTCGCCAGCAGGGCGGCATCAATCAACACGCCGTTGCGCTCGATCTTCTGCAGCACCACGGCGGTCGGCAGCTCGATGGTGTTGTAGATGCGGGTCAGGCCTTCGTCGCCGGAGACCTGGCCGTGCATGGCCAGGTGCAGGCGCAGCGTGATGTCGGCATCTTCCGCCGCGTACTCGGTGGCGCGGCCGATTTCAACCTGGTCGAAGCCGATCTGGCTGGCGCCCTTGCCGCACACTTCTTCGTAAGCGATGGCCTTGTGGTTCAGGTGGCGCAGCGCCAGGCTGTCCATGTCGTGGGTGCGGTGCGACTCGAACACGTACGATTGCAGCAGCGTGTCGTGCACGATGCCGCGCAGGGTCACGCCGTGGTTGGCGAAGACGTGCGCGTCGTACTTCAGGTTCTGGCCCAGTTTCGGCTTGCTGCCGTCTTCCAGCCAGGGCTTCAGCTTCGACAGCACCCAGTCGCGCTGCAGCTGCTGCGGCGCGTCAGGGTAACGGTGCGCCAGCGGAATGTAGCAGGCAATGCCAGGCTCGGTGGACAGCGAAATGCCGACCATTTCGGCCAACATCGGTTCCAGCGAAGTGGTTTCGGTATCGAGCGCGGTCAGCGCGGCGGCATCGATGCGCGCCAGCCATGCTTCCAACTGCTCTTCGGTCAGCACGGTTTCGTAGCTGATGGTCGCCGGCGGCGCGGCAAACAGGTCGGCCGTGGCGCCCGGTGCCGGCACGGCAGCGGCAGCACTGCCCGGTGCCGGCGCGGCCGGGGTCAGGCCGGACAGCTCGCGCAGCAGGGTCTTGAAGCCGTACTTGGTGAAGAAGGCGACCAGCTGTTCGCGGTCTTCATCCTTGGCGCCCAGCGACTCGGAAATCGACATCATGTGCGCCGACAGGTCGCAATCGGTCTTCACGGTAATCAGCTCGCGCCCCTTCGGCAGCCATTCCAGCGCCGCGCGCAGGTTGCCGCCCACCACGCCGCCGATCTTGTCGGCGTTTTCCATGATGCCGGCCAGGCTGTCGTACTCCTGCAGCCACTTCAGCGCGGTTTTCGGGCCGCACTTGGCCACGCCCGGCACGTTGTCGACGGTATCGCCGATCAGGGTCAGGTAATCGATGATGCGGTTCGGCGGCACGCCGAACTTGGCCAGCACACCCGCCTCGTCCAGCTTTTCATTGGTCATGGTGTTGATCAGCATGACTTTCGGCGTCACCAGCTGGGCCAGGTCCTTGTCGCCGGTGGAAATCACCACGTCCAGGCCGGCCTGCTCAGCCTGCACCGACAGGGTGCCGATCACGTCGTCCGCTTCCACCCCCTCCACCATCAGGATCGGCCAGCCCATGGCGCGCACCGCTTCGTGGATAGGCTCGATCTGCAGGCGCAGGTCGTCCGGCATCGGCGCCCGGGTCGCCTTATAGTCGGGATACATATCGTCCCGGAAAGTCTTGCCCTTGGCATCGAAGACGCAGGCAATGTAGGCAGCCGGGAAATCGGCGCGCAGGCGGCGCAGCATATTGACCATGCCATGCATGGCGCCGGTTGGATAGCCTTCGGCACTGCGCAGGTCAGGCAAGGCATGGAAGGCACGGTACAGGTAGCTGGAACCATCGACCAGCAACAGGGTCTTTTGCATAGCAGGGGAGTGGTGTAAATCTCAATATTCCATTATCGCAGAGTTTTACAACGGGACAGGAGGGCATTTGATACAATGGTCAAACCAATAAATTGAACGAAATCCCATCATGCGCGCCCACACTTCCTGGCTTGCCCTCCCCCTAGTCCTGCTGGCCTCCGGCGCCCTGGCGCAGTCTGCCCCGCCCCAGCCGCAGCAACTGGAACGCATCGAGGAAGTGGACAATCCGGTCACCGTCACGGCCAAGCCGGGCCGGGAAACCAAGATTGTGGAAAAGCGCGAAGGTGGCCGCGTGACCGAAGCCAAGGTCAAGAGCGGCGGAAGCACGTATACCGTCAAGCCGAATACCCCGGCTGGCAGCGCACTGCCCGGCGATGCAGCCGGCTCGGCCAACCGTGGCCCGCAGTGGACTGTGCTGGAGTTCGACCTCCTCAGCAAGAAGAAGAAACGCTCTGCCGAGGAAGCGGAAAAGGAAGACGGCCCGCCGCCACCTCCACCGCCAGCCCAGCCGGCCGCGCCGACCAAGTAAGCGCGCGCCCCGTACGAACACTTAACCTGGTTTCTCATGGCAGTTTTTACCCCGGTCTCACTGGAAGATGTCGGCCATTGGATCAAGCAATTCCCCCTTGGCAAAGCCCTCGCGCTGAAAGGCATCGCGTCCGGCATCGAGAACAGCAATTTTTTCCTGACTACCGAGCGCGGCGAGTTCGTGCTCACGATTTTTGAAAACCTGACGTTCGAGCAGCTGCCGTTCTACCTGCAGCTGATGCGCCACCTGGCCGACCACGGCGTGCTGGTGCCGGCGCCCGTCCCCAACGACCAGGGCGAACTTTGCGTGCCGCTGCACGGCAAGCCGGCCGCCATCGTCTCCAAGCTGGAAGGCAAGCCGCAAATGGCGCCGCAACCGGTGCACTGCGCTGCGGTCGGCGCCATGCTGGCGCGCATGCACCTGGCCGCCCAGGACTTCGCCCTGCAGCAGCCCAACCTGCGCGGCTTGCCATGGTGGCGCGAAGCCACCGCCGCCGTGCTGCCGCACCTGGCGCTGGAACAAGCCCACCTGCTGCACGATGAAATGAAGTTCCAGGAAGCGCTGCACGCCTCCGACGACTACCACGCCCTGCAGCGCGGCCCGGTGCACGCCGACCTGTTCCGCGACAACGTGATGTTCGACGGCGAGCGCCTGACCGGTTTCTTCGACTTCTACTTTGCCGGCTGCGATAGCTGGCTGTTCGACGTCGCAGTGACCGTCAACGACTGGTGCATCGACCTGGCGACCGGCGCCCTCGACGAAGCACGCGTGCGCGCCATGCTGGACGCCTACCACGCGGTGCGGCCTTTCACCGCCACCGAGCATTCGCTGTGGCCGGCCCTGCTGCGCGCCGGCGCCTTGCGCTTCTGGCTGTCGCGCCTGTACGATTTTTATTTGCCGCGCGCCGCCGAAATGCTGACGCCGCACGACCCGACCCACTTTGAGCGCATCCTGCGCACACGCATTGCCGTTCCGGCCCCGGAGTTGTATTAAATGAGTAACATCCCCGCCAGCGCAGGCGTCGCCTGGATTCGCGAAGGCTTCGCCATCTTCCGCAAACAGCCCGGCGGGCTGATGCTATTGATGCTGGCCTACCTGGTGGCGGGTGTGGTGCTGGGAATTATTCCCCTGCTGGGGCAATGGCTGCCAATGATCCTGGCGCCGGTATTCACCGCAGTCTTCGTGCAGGCCTGCGCCGCCGCCGATCGCAAGCAAAGCCTGACGCCGGAAATGCTGCGCCCGGTCTTCCAGAAACCGATTTTCCCGCGCCTGGCCGGACTGGGGGCGCTGTTCGTCCTGGTGCTGGCCCTGCTGGCCATGCTGTTTGCGTCCGTGGTCGGCATGGACACGATGCGCCAGCTGGCGGAGCAGCAGGCAAAGCCGGATGCAGCAGCAGCGGCCGCGGCTGCCAACGGCAACTTCGGCTGGGCCATGTTTGTGATCTTCCTGCTGTCGCTGCCGCTCAGCATGGCGATGCTGTTCGCCGCGCCGCTAATCTTCTGGCAGCAAATGCGGGTCGGCAAAGCGCTGTTCTACAGCTTCTTTGCCGTCTGGCGAGCGCTGCGTGCCTTCCTGCTGTATTTCGTATGCTGGGTGGCGATTGTGATGCTGCTGACTAATGTGGTGCTGCTCCTGCTCGGCAAGACCCTGCTGGGCATGGCAGTGCTGCAATCGTCGCTGATGGTACTTGTCATGGTCATCCAATGCTCGGTATACGCCGCCTACAAGGCTATTTTTGGCGAGCCGGAGCTGCCGGGAGCGGCGCCAGGTCAATAAACCTCTCCAGCACACATTCACGTGGAGCGTTCACGCCAGATATACGTTTGAACCGGGCAGTCATCTGCGTGATTGATCGCCCGCTCCGGCCAGTGGCGTCCGGATAGCTGGTAACGCTGAGAAGGTCTCCATCAATCGAGAACTCGTTCGGGCGCAAATACCCAACCGACTGCGCCAAATGACTGCCTCTTCGAGCCTGCTGCGTGTACGTTGAGGGAGATTCCACCTGGTACTCGAGTGTGAGCCATGAGGTTTGGCCTGGATTTGGCCCAGCGCAGGTCACGAAAATTTCCGAATCCGAGTAGAAGCGCGTGCACTCCGTAGTAGTTCGCTGCACCACGCCATCGCTGAAACGAGTCTCACCCTCACTACCGCCCCAACATCCGAGAAGCTCGCCAGGCCGCCCAACTTCAGCGGCAAAAGTATTCGTCATGAGAGCTAAGAACAGCAAGGTGGAGATCTGCAATTTCATCGGGAATACCGAAGTCAGCGACCGTCGCGTATCGGGTCTGACCCTTGGGTCTGACCCTGATTTACCGGTTCTGGTTTGAAAATCGAAAGAGTGCAAAAGTCAGGCTGGCGCACAGGCCGCATGATCGCCGCGACCGCAATTGTCTCATCCCAAAAGTGCAAACCCGGTAACCCAGGGTCAGACCCAAGGGTCCGACCCGCCCGTGCCGCCGCTGCTGGCAAGCCTTGAATGCGCTCATTCCACCCGATCATAAATCCCTTAGGCCCATCCTTTCCGACGCGCGGCCTCGGCCTGGCGCCGCTTCTCCAGCTTGAACTGATTTTCAGCATCCAGTTTCACAAAGTCAGGATGGCGCGCAAAGTACGGGCCCAGCCAGCCGTCTTCGTGCGTAAATGCCATGGTCCACGCGAAGTTTGGCGGGAACACATAGTAGTCGGCGAGCGAAGATGACGTGGGGAGCAAATCGGTGACAAAGGCCAGTTTGCGATCATTCGCCAGGACGACGAACTCCATGCCCGCCTGTTGCTCGTATTGCTGAATTGCTTCGGCGCCGGCAATACTCGGATAGCGCGCACCGCTGAAAACATGCCAGAGGTATGCCTTCGTGTTGGCGCCCTGCCGGTTATTGCCGAATACCGCGAGCCAGTCGTCCGCAAGCTGGCTCGCCTCCGCCTCGGAGAACTGGCGCACTACGCTGCCCGGATGAACCATTTCCTTAATCCGCATACGCTTCCCTAGTCAGCCGCAGGTCAATCCGAAGCCTTCGTCCCAGATGGCTCGCTGGCATATTGCCGCGCCAGCGACTCAGAGAACGCCGTTTCGAGAGAACCAACGCGGAGCACAGTACTTCCCGACAACAACACACCAACGCCCCAGCGGTCCCACGTGCAGCCCAGTTCCGCACCAATGATCGTACCTGGCACATCTGGCAAGTGATGGATATATATCGCATTGAGACTAATATGACGTAGCACCTCTTCCCTTGACTGAATGTTGGGCAATGGGTTGTCGTGTTTTCGCGTAGATGAACTGGTGGCCAGCAACTCTGCGCAGTTGCTATGAACCGCATCAACAATCGAGTGGCCAATTTCTTCGGAGTTCTCAAGCACCCACTCCACGATTTCCATTTCCCGCTCCGATAAAGGAACAGGTTCGCGCCCGTAAGGAGCGTAAATCAAGTAGATATCCAACTGACGGTCGGCAGCCTGAAAATTAATCTCTCCCCAACGTTGACCGCTGACGCGTGCAACCATCAATGTGTCGTTGACACAGGAAAACGATAATCTTTCGGAAGACATAACTGAGGCTCTAGCGTGCGCTGGTTAGAAAGTTTGAGATCGGAATGTACCATGGCTCACGGTTGCCCCTGTACTCCAGTTTTTTTATGTACAAGACTTACGATGTCTTCAACCGTGTGGGTGTTCAAGGCTTCGTCGTCCGAGATCTCAATGTGAAACCGTTCTTCCAACGCACACACCACTTCCACGTCCGCCATCGAGTCAAAGGACCAAAAGAAACTCAGGTTCTTAGAAAAATCATCGGTATCTACAAGCCGAGACAAGTCTGCAGAAAGCTGCGTTTCGAGCACGTCTCGCACGCCAGCCACCACAGAAAGTGAAAAGCCCTTCTTCAGAAAATACGTTTCATAGAACTTCTCAGGCGTGAGCGATGCGCGCCCCTGGAAGGCACGCTCAATCATTCTTTTCCGCCGCCAGGAGTCGAGTCGCACAACAGCGAGCGCCAACGCGACGAGGCATAGAATTATCACGAAAGTTTTGATGCCTGCCTCCTGACGTGGATGACAATCACCTTAGCCAAACGACGACGAAAAGCACGAGCACGGACAACCCCAAGAGTTGAAGAATGCCTTTTGCGCTGACCGAATAGTCCCGCTTCCTTTTTTCAGCCGCTCGCTCCGACATAGAACGGATGAACTCCTCTTCAAAGTCAATCAGCGCGCTGAGCTGAGCGTGTTCGTCAGGACTAGCACTTGCAGTGAGCGTGGACCGTTCCCGCTCAAGATCTCTCTTCCTCCTTCCTGCGAGTTCGATCGGGCCTGGGCTGAACAAGAAACGACCGAGGCCTTTCATTACCTACGTGAACCGTCCTTCTGTAAAGATCGGCATTAGAACCCCTTACCATTCAACGGAATGACCTGACAAATGGGCCCTCTGGGGAAAAGAGGAAAACACCGCCATACTGGTAAGTAGCTTGCGTCACGGTGGCACGAATAACACGATCGTCTTGCAGCAAGAACTCGATTTTTTCCTTGCCAGTCGGTGCACGAAGTGGGATTGGCAGGACCAAGAAAATAGGCATCACTCCCCCCCAAATTGTGTCGAACTCGTAAGTCCAGGCGCGCTTTAGCGCGTCCGAGTTGAATGACTGGTTATGCGATGCCAAAGTATCACGCCAAATCTACCGACAAAAAAGGCAGCGCCTGCATAAAGCAACACCAGCATGAGTATGAACGGAACCATGACGATCGCGGCCGAGAGTGACTCGCCGAAAAGCAAACCAACTGCGCTGCAGATAGCAAGTGCAGAAATAATTCCGCCCGCATATGCCGCAAATGAAGGACTCCGAAACGCACCCAGCGCTGCGCCGATAAGACAAGTACCTACTAAGCCAACCGGAGTAGCCGACAGCGATCCCGCCAACATGAAAAGCAGGAGGGTAAGTACGCCAGCTATAAAGGTGAACCTAGTGTCGATTACAAGTCTCATTGGGCATAACGTCGCTGTTCAGCGGCGCCGCTAGGCGTCCGCTGGAACAAATGGTTGGGATAATAGCTCATGCCGAACGCAGACCAGAAAATTTGACCGATGTTTTTCGCACTAGCCACGCAAGAAGGATGGCAACAGGAATACCTAGAATGAGCTCCGCTCCCATGCCTAAGAGGTCACGCGGTAGCGGAAAAAGCTGTCCTTTTGGCACAAAGTGCGAATACTCGAAAGCTAAGAGCACAAGCCCGCCAGCTAAGTGGACTGCGGCAGCAACAAGAACCAAGCGATACCGAATGAGTATGCCAAGTACCATGGCCGGAACGATCCAATAAAGAGACCGCCAGAGCGTAGCGAATTGCTGAAATTGCGTCGGATCCGGATTTTCAAAGGCGCCGGTGCTTGCGAGGAACGACATACGGCCAAACACGCAAGTCGCCAACAGCGCCGAAAGTGCGCCGAGATATGCCGATTTCGCTTTCAACGCTCCTCCCAACGTGATTCGATGTCATATTGACGTTTTAACAAACATCATTATGACGCCTAACACTCTGGCAATCAATCTCCTAGCCATAACCAACTAGCTATGGCGGCGGCCAGACGGCCTTCCAAGCGCACCGCCGGTATAATGGCGGCATGCAAAATCTCCTCCACAACCTCAATCCCGAACAACTCGCAGCAGTCACCCTGCCACCGCAAAACGCCCTGATCCTGGCCGGCGCCGGATCGGGCAAAACGCGCGTGCTGACCACCCGTATCGCGTGGCTGATCCAGACTGGCCAGGTCTCTCCGGCCGGCGTGCTGGCGGTGACCTTTACCAATAAAGCGGCCAAGGAAATGCTCACCCGTTTGAGCGCCATGTTGCCGATCAATACACGCGGCATGTGGATCGGCACCTTCCACGGCCTGTGCAACCGCTTGCTGCGCACCCACTACAAGGATGCCGCGCTGCCGCAGACCTTCCAGATCCTCGATTCGCAAGACCAGCTGTCGATGATCAAGCGCCTGCTGAAAGCGAACAATATCGACGACGAGAAGTTCCCGCCGAAGCAGGTGATGTACTTCATCAACAACAACAAAGACCAGGGATTGCGCGCCTCGCAGGTGGAGGCCTACGACGCGCTGGAGCGCAAGCTGGTCGAGCTTTACCAGCTCTACGACGACCAGTGCCAGCGCGAAGGCGTGGTGGATTTCGCCGAACTGCTGCTGCGCACCTACGAACTGTTGTCGCGCAACGAGCCGCTGCGCCAGCATTACCAGCAGCGCTTCCGCCACATCCTGGTCGACGAGTTCCAGGATACGAACAACCTGCAGTACGCCTGGCTGAAGCTGATGGCCGGCCATGCCTCGCCGTTCGGCGGCGCGCTGTTCGCGGTGGGCGACGATGACCAGAGCATCTACGCCTTCCGTGGCGCCAACGTGGGCAATATGCAGGCCTTCGAAAGCGAGTTCCAGGTCAAGAACCTGATCAAGCTGGAACAGAACTACCGCTCGCACGGCCACATCCTGGATTCCGCCAACCTGCTGATCTCGAACAACAGCCGCCGCCTGGGCAAGAACTTGCGCACTGACGCCGGCCACGGCGAGCAAGTTCGCGTGTACGAGGCGAGCTCGGACCTGCAGGAAGCGCAATGGATCATCGAGGAAGCCAAGTCGCTGATTGCCGAAGGCGCCCTGCGCCGCGAAATCGCGATCCTGTACCGCTCGAATGCGCAATCGCGCGTGATCGAACATGCGCTGTTCTCGGCCGGCATGCCTTACCACGTGTACGGCGGCCTGCGCTACTTCCAGCGCGCTGAGGTCAAGCATGCCATCGCCTACTTGCAGTTAATGGACAATCCGCACAACGATTCGGCTTTCCTGCGCGTGGTGAACTTCCCGGCGCGCGGCATCGGTGCGCGCTCGATCGAGCAACTGCAGAATGCAGCGGCTACTTACAACTGTTCGCTGTATGCAGCCGTGCCATACATGGTCGGCAAAGCTGGCAGCTCGCTGGCCGCCTTCACCAAGCTGATTGAGGGCGTGCGTTTCGAGACGCAGCAACTGGCGCTGCCGGAACTGGTGAAGATCACGCTGGATTCTTCCGGCCTGCTGCAGCATTACCAGAACGAGAAGGAAGGCGCCGACCGCGTCGAGAACCTGGAGCAGATGGTCAGCGCGGCAACGCAGTTCGTTTCGGAGGAAGGCTTCGGCCAGGGCGCGCCTGCGCACCTCGGTCCGCAGGCCTCTGCAGCAGCAGGCGCGCAAGTGGTGGTGGCCGATGGTGTCGAGATCATTGATGCAGACGCTCCGCTGGCAACCGTGATGTCGCCGCTGTCAGCTTTCCTGTCGCACGCTTCGCTGGAAGCCGGCGACAACCAGGCGCAGGAAGGCCAGGATGCGCTGCAATTGATGACGGTGCACTCGGCCAAGGGCTTGGAATTCGACAACGTCTTCATCACCGGCCTGGAAGAAGGCCTGTTCCCGCACGAGAGCAGCTCGAAGGAAGAAGGCGGCGTGGAAGAGGAGCGTCGCCTGATGTACGTCGCGATCACGCGCGCGCGCAAGCGGCTGTACATGTCGTTCTGCCAGACCCGCATGCTGCACGGCCAGACGCGCTACAACATGAAGTCTCGCTTCTTCGACGAACTGCCGGAGGAATCGTTGAAGTGGTTGACGGCGCGCGTGCAGAACAACTGGTTCTCTACCGGCTCGCGCAAGTCCGCGTGGGATGAAATGCCT
The DNA here is from genome assembly GCF_049913255.1 of Pseudoduganella sp. R-43. Lineage (NCBI taxonomy): Bacteria > Pseudomonadati > Pseudomonadota > Betaproteobacteria > Burkholderiales > Oxalobacteraceae > Pseudoduganella > Pseudoduganella sp. R-43. Next base: position 1,469,056 of record NZ_CP183988.1, on the reverse strand, counting down.
TCCGTGCCAAGCGCGGACAACCGCCTGGCTGCACGCATGAACGAGCGCTCCGGTGCATCCGGCGGCTGGCGCATCGGCGAGTCGGTCGCTCACGCCAAGTTCGGCGAAGGGGTGATCGTTAACCTCGAAGGCAGCGGCGCCAACTGCCGCGCGCAAATCAACTTCGGCTCGTTCGGCATGAAGGTGCTCGACCTCTCGGTCGCCAAGCTGGAACGGCTCTGATGCCGGCTCGGGCGGAAGTGCTCGCGTTTCCGCCCACTACTTCACCGCGCTAACTCTTTGAGCGAAATCTAATCCCCGGGTGCCCATAGCTGTTCTCGAAACACAGGTCGCCATCGTTATGCATTTTTGCATAGGATAAACGCGATTATTTGGAATTTTCATGCAATGAGGCATAGCCTACAGTGGACGCCATCGTTACTGACATTCCCACGGAGGCTACCCATGGAAACCCTATTGATCCCTGCTTCGCTCCTAGCCGGCGGCCTGCTCGCCGTGCAGGCGGGCGCCAATGCGCAACTGTCCAAAGCAACCGGCAGTCCTTTTGCGGCAACTACGCTGCAACTCTCGGTCGGCACGCTTGCGCTGCTGGTGCTTGCCTTGCTCACTGGAACATTGACCGCCGTCGCTGCCCTCCCCAGCGTGCCTTGGTGGCATGCGGTCGGCGGCGTGGCGAGCGCCTTCTATGTCGTCTCCACCATCCTGCTGTTTCCTCGCCTAGGCGCGATCGTATCGGTTGGCCTGTTCATTGCGGGCCAGATGCTGGCGTCATTTGCGCTCGATGTCACCGGACTGGCGGGCGGCACGCCGCGCACAATCGATGCGCCGCTTGCCATCGGCATGCTGGCCATCCTGGCAGGTGCCGCCATCATCGTGAAGGGCCAGTCGGGCCAGCAGTCGCAGCCTGTCGCGGGCAAGGCTGGCTGGATTGTCCTGGCGCTGCTGGCCGGGGCGGTCCTTCCGGTGCAGGGCGTGGTGAACGGTTTGCTGCGGCATGACCTTGGTGCACCGTTCGTGGTCGGCGCCGTGAGCTTTCTCGTCGCCACCCTGGCGATGACGGTGACGCTGCTGTTCTCGGCCACGGTACTGCGCGCACCGGCGCCCACGCTGCAAGGACTGCCTGCCATGCCCTGGTGGGGTTGGCTGGGCGGCTTCGCCGGCGCGATCTACGTGACCACCGTTTTCACCGCAATCCCGGTCATCGGCGCTTCGGCGGCAGTCGGCTTGACGGTGGCAGGACAGCAAGTGGCGTCAGTTTTCGTCGACCGTCTTGGCTGGTTCCGGCTGCCGCAGCGTGATGTTTCCGCGCTGCGCTTGACGGGCGTCGTGCTGCTGCTGGCCGGTGTGGCAGTCATCAAGTTACTGTGAGATACGCCAGCCCCACCAGGTATAGTGGTATTCGCGCTCCTCGACCTTGAAGGCGGTTCCACAAACAGAGCATGAACACCGGTAAAAGTCGACCCAGTTGCCTTCGAGGTAGGTGATTCTTTCGATGCGCACATTCCCAGCGGCTTGCTCCTGATTCGGGTCGAACATCAGGTATTCGGGATAAAGGCGGCACAGGCACCCTTCTCCGTCACGGTGAAAACGCAGCTTTCGAAGGGCAAACTGCAGGTGTTTATCGTTGGGGAACACCACGCCCCCAAGCGAGAGCTTCTTCGTGCTGGCCGCAATCTCGTCGAGAATCGAAGCGAGTGCATCCAGTTCTGCGCTGTCGCGCAGCTTGATAATCGCGCATGCACTCGACCAGACCCTGGTCGCATCTCCCGACAGGATATCGTCTTTAAGTTTGCTCATTCTCTAGCATTTGCTCGCGGTTCATCGTGCCTGCATTGTACTGAATGCAGGATTTTCGCCACATCTTGTCGGGAAACCGCCAAGTTGGGGGCCCGGGCCTTGAAGGCGCTCCTGAAGATGCGAATATGCGCTTCATGCAAACCAAAGGAGCAATGATGAACACGCAAAACGAGCTTGCTGCTATCAACCAGAAGATCCTCGCCGACGGCGAGTCCCTGCCGCTGGTGCAGTTAAAAGACGGCAGCAAGGTACAAACCGGCACCGTCGCAACGATGCTGCGCAACATCGAGTTGTACAACGCCGGAGAGCGTGGCGAGATTGAGAAAGAACTCGCGGCGGCCATCCCGACCGTCGCCAAGGTCGGGCTGTTCGACCTGTTCCCCCCGGAAGAATGGATCGCAGGGGACAACCAGGGGCGCCGTCTGGTCGGCACCCTGGCGGCGCAGTACTTTGCCTGAGCGCTGTCCGCACCGTTGCCAGTGACGGACGTCCAGATATTTTTACTGCACGCCTGCCGCGGGGCCGCTGATGCGCACCGGCGCCCGGTATCCGCCCGGCTTGTCGCCCAGCGGCGCCGCGCCCGACAGCATGGTCTGCATGCCCGGGGTGAAGAAGGTGTAGGGATAGCCTGCCGCCTTGGCGCTGACCGCATCCAGGCGTTCGCGCAATTGCGCCGGCAAGTCGAAGTCCAGCGCTCCGAGATTGTCCTGCAACTGCGCCAGCCTGGTCGCACCCACCATCACGGTTGCGACGCCCGGACGGTTGGCCACCCAGTTCACCGCCACCTGCGCCATGCTGCGGCCCACCTCGTTCGCCACCTTTTCCAACTCCGCCACGATCGCGAAATTGCGCTCGTTGAATTTGGCGAAGGCCGGGTTGTTCGAGCCGCTCATGGTTTGCAGGCGCCCTTCGCCGAACTGACCGCCGGTGCTGGGCTTGTACTTGCCGGACAACAGGCCGCTGGCCAGCGGGCTCCAGACCATCACGCCCATGCCATGCCGCGTGCCCAGCGGGATGTATTCGTCTTCAATGGCGCGCTCCACCAGCGAGTATTCCATCTGCAGCGCGGACAATGCTTCGTAGCCGCGCAGTTCGGCGATCGTTTGCATGCGGCTGGCATACCAGGCCGGCACGTTCGACAGGCCGATGTGGCGCACCTTGCCAGCGCGTACCGCATCGTCCAGCGTGCGCAGCACCTCTTCCGGCTGCGTCACCATGTCCCAGGCGTGCACCAGGTACAGGTCGACGTAATCGGTGTCCAGGCGCTGCAGCGAACCTTCCAGCGCGCGCATCAAATGTTTGCGGCCATTGCCGCCCGCGTTCGGGTTGGCTGGGTCGCTGCTGTAGGACGCCTTGGTGGCCAGCACGATCTTGTCGCGCAGGCCGCTATCGCGCACGAATTCACCAACCCAGCGTTCCGATTCGCCATTGGTGTACAGGTCGGCCGTATCGACCAGGTTGCCGCCGGCCTCGGTGTACGTCATGAACTGCTCGCGCGCGCTGGCCTTGTCGGCGCCCCAGCCCCAATCGGTGCCGAAGGTCATGGTGCCAAGCGCCAGGCGCGACACGCGCAAGCCGGAATTACCGAGGGTGTAATACTGTTTGAGGGACATGCTTTCTCCATGGTGATTTGTTGACAATGAGGAAATGCAAAATCAACAATACCATGGAAATGAAAGTCGGGGTCAGGTCTGGCAATCCGCCATCTTTTTCGCCATGCGAAAAAGATGGCGGATTGCCAGACCTGACCCCGACTTTTATTACATAAGGGGCTTGGCGCTGCCGTTGCTGATGGCTTCGTCGATCAGGGCGCGCGAGGCTTTATCGGCTTCACGCGACAGGCGGCCCTGTTCGCGTCCCAGCTCGCCCATTTTGCGGCCCATTTCGGCCAGGGGCCGGGACGCTTCGGCGATGCGGGCGTGCATGGCGGCCATTGGCGCCTGGCGTGCTGCCAGCGCGGCATGGCGGGCGCCGATCTCACTGCCGCGGCGCGCCATCTCTTCCGACAGCGGCTCCATCTGCTTGCGCAAGCCTTCCAGGTCGCGTTCGAGCTGGGCGCGGGTCTTGTCGTCGGCCATTTCCATTTTGCGGCTGGCTTTTTCCATGGCGCGGGCGATGCGTTCCTGCTGGCGCGCGGGCAGCTCCATCTGGCGCTCCAGCTCGCGCTCGATCGCTTGCTGCTCTTTGCTGCCCATGGCGGCTTCGGCTTCTTTTGCGATCTTGTCGCTCATGGCTTCTACCTGCTTGCCCTGGACGTCCATCAACTTGCCCTGCTCTTCCATGAGCTTGCCGTGTGCTTCGGCTGGCTTCCACAACTCACGCACCTTGCCCAGCAGGGCCGGGTCCTGGATGACATAGGACTTGCCATCCTTGCGCACGTAGATGAATTCGCCCTTGGTTTCCTGGTGCAGCTTGCGCAGCGCAGCCAGGTCGCTGGGGGCGCCGTGGAAGTTGGTCACCGATAGCTTCTGGTTGTTGTCACGCACATAGGCGTAGGCGCTGCGACTGCCGTCATCGATGGAGAAGTAGTTGTGGCTCTCGATATCCCGCAGCTCTTTCGGCAGCTTTGGCGGTTTCGGCGGCTTGGGCGGAACCAGGACTGCAGCCATCGGCGCTGGCGGAGCTGGCGGCGCAGCGACAGCAGGAGGTGCTGGCGGAGCTGGCGGCGCGGGCTCGACGTCGTGCTGGTCGTCGGCATCGGTGACGTGCATTGCCACGGCGGGCGCTGGTGCCGCAACAGCGCTGGCGGCGGGGAGCGATACTGCTTGCGGCATGGCGTGGGCATACAAGGCGGCGCAGGCAGCAAAAATTCCTAACAGCGGGGTCGCCATCTTCCAGCTCAGTGGCTGTGCATCGGGACGGATCAGGCGTTTGATTCGGGACATGAGGTCTCCTCCGTTTGCCGCGGGAACGGCAAAGTGATTGGTGGTGAACTGGAATTTATCCAGCTCGGAAAGTGCAAGTGCCAGGCGCCGCGGTTCGCCGAGCGTGCTTGCTGCCAAGTCGTCTGCTATCTGTTCACGTTCGCGGCGGATGCATTGCGACAGCATCCATACGCTGGGGTGGTAGAACAGGAAAATCTCGATGCCGCTCTGGACCAGGTTGACCAGGTAGTCGTGGCGGCGCACATGCGCCAGCTCGTGAGCCAGCAAGGCTTCCAGCAAATCGGGCGGCAGGCCGCTGACCAGCGAGGCCGGCAGCAGCACGATCGGGCGCAGGATGCCGGCTGTGATCGGGCCTTCCAGCGCATCGTCGGATACGCCAAGGCGCACCGGGCGGCGAATGCCCATGCGCTGCGCCAGTGCGGTGGCGCGCGCCTGCCAGGTGGCGTCGGCGTGGTAATGGTTGGGCAGGGTGCGGGTGCGCACCCACTGCAGGCCAAGCGACAGGCGCAGCGTCATCAGCGCGGCGCCGGCGGCCCACAGCAGCACCAGCCAGGGCATCTGGCGGCGCAGCAGGTATTCCCAGGAGGCCATGGCGTCGACGTCGACCAAGGCTGTTTCGGCGCCCTGGCCGTCGGCGACGCCGGGAATGGCGGCGATGGCGCCGGCTTCCAGCGGGGCCGGCAGCACGTAGCCGGTGTCGGCGGCGTCGGCCAGGCGCCAGGCGAAGTTGGCCAGCGGGAGCGCGGCGCACAGGAACAAGGCGATGCAAGCCACCAGGTAACGGGCCTGCGGCTTGGCGTTGCGCAGCGCGTGCAGGAGCAGCGCCGCGACGCAGCCGATCAGCAAGCCTTGCCACAGGAAGTGCAGCAGGGACCAGCCCAGGGCGGGGATGACGGCGTTCAGCAGGTTGCTCATGGCAGGCGGCTCCGGTTTGATGGTGTCCTTGCAAACTAGATTAAATGATCTAGAACTTTATGTCTAGAACTTTTTGTCTAGATCGGGATGCAAGTGCTCTGGAGCCAATGTAGCCGCGCGCCGCCACGGCGGCATGCGAAGTGCGACAGAATGCAGATTTGTTGTTCCAGGATGCTTAAAACCGGTAAACCTGGGTCAGACCCGAGGGTCTGACCCAACCGGCCGAAGCCACGGACTGTAGAGGTTTAGTAGACGACCACGGAGCGGATCGATTCGCCGCGTTCCATCAGATCAAAGCCTTCGTTGATGCGATCGAGCGGCAGGGTGTGGGTGATCAGCTCATCGATCTTGAGCTTGCCTTCCATATACCAGTCGACGATCTTCGGCACGTCGGTGCGGCCGCGCGCTCCGCCGAAAGCAGAGCCCAGCCAATGGCGGCCGGTGACCAGCTGGAACGGACGGGTGGAGATCTCCTGCCCCGCCGCCGCCACGCCGATCACGATCGACTTGCCCCAGCCTTTGTGGCAGCACTCGAGCGCCTGGCGCATCAGCTGCGTATTGCCGACGCATTCGAAGCTGTAGTCGGCGCCGCCATCGGTCAGCTGCACAATGGCGTCCACCACGTTCTCCACGTCGCGCGGGTTGATGAAGTGGGTCATGCCGAACTGGCGCGCCATCGCTTCGCGCGCCGGGTTGATGTCGATGCCGATGATCTTGTCGGCGCCGACCATCTTCGCCGCCTGGATCACGTTCAGGCCGATGCCGCCCAGGCCGAACACCACGACGTTGGCGCCCGCTTCAACCTTGGCGGTGAACAGCACGGCGCCGACGCCGGTGGTCACGCCGCAGCCGATGTAGCACACCTTGTCGAACGGCGCGTCGGGGCGGATCTTGGCCAGCGCAATCTCCGGCACCACGATGTAGTTGGAGAAGGTGGACGTGCCCATGTAGTGGAACAGCGGCTTGCCGTCCAGCGAGAAGCGGCTGGAGCCGTCCGGCATCAGGCCCTTGCCCTGGGTGGCGCGGATCGCCTGGCACAGGTTGGTCTTGCGCGACAGGCAGAATTTGCACTGGCGGCATTCCGGCGTGTACAGCGGGATGACGTGGTCGTCCTTCCTGAGCGATGTGACGCCCGGCCCGACGTCGACCACCACGCCTGCGCCTTCATGGCCGAGGATGGCCGGGAACAGCCCTTCCGGATCGGCGCCGGACAGCGTGTAGTGGTCGGTGTGGCAAATGCCGGTGGTCTTGATCTCCACCAGTACTTCGCCCGCGCGTGGCCCGTCCAGGTCCACTTCTTCAATGGTCAGGGGCGCGCCCGCCTTCCATGCAACTGCTGCTCTCGTCTTCATCCCGGTACTCCGAATGTGATAAAGACGACAGCATAGCCTAACTCCTCACCGCCAGCATGGACTCCAGCCCCAGCATGTGCGACACGGTGCGCCACAACTGGCGCGGCGAAGTCCAGGGCTTGGGCAGGAAGGCGTGGGCCTGGTGGTGCAGCATCGGCTGGCTGGCCGAATACAGCAGCACCGGAATGTCTTGCTCGGCCTGGCGCATGGAGCGGATCAGGGCGTGGCCATCGCCGTCGGGCAGGTCGGGATCGATCACCAGCAACGCGAATTCGCCTTGCTGCAACTGGCTTTGCGCCTGGTCGAAGCTGGCGGCATGCACCACGTGGATTTCGGGCGCCAGCAAGGTCGCCAGGACCACGGCGCTATCTTCATCGTGATCGACGTGCAGCACCCGTGGCGCCGGATGCAAATCAAAGGACATGTTCATGAAGCGGTTCTCCGCACTGCAGGGGGAATGGTCGGCGGAGCTGGGCCGAAGGATATTGCCGGGCCGCGAAGGAGTGGCGGCCGCTGAAGGGTGTTGCGGCGGGCGAGTCGGGGCCCACCGCAATAGTCTAATGCAAGAAGATGGCCTGCGGAAAGTCTTATTTTTTCAGGCGTGCGTTAAACGCTGCATGCAAGCCATTCAACATTTCCTCGGCGGCCAGCAGCTGGTCGGCCACTTCATTGATCTTGCGCCGGCTGGAGCGGGCGTGGTCGCGCAGTACTTCGAAGGCGGTGTTGCGGTCGGTCTGGTACTTGCACATCAACAGGCCGACGGCCAGGCTGGTCTCGCGGCCGGCCGCCAGCGCCGCGTTGAGGTTGATCTCGGTGCGCCGCAACTGGCGGATTTCGTCGGCGCGCGCCAGGCCGGCCTCGAAGGCCGGCATCAGGTGGTGCTCGTCGACAGGTTTCACCACGAAACCCACGGCGCCGTAGGCGGCTGCCTGCTTGCCGGCGTCGGCGTCGCCGCGGCCGGACAGGAACATGAAAGGCACCGTGGTGTTGCGGTTCAGCTGCTTGGCCAGCTCCAGGCCCGACATGCCCGGCATGTGGATGTCGAGCAGGGCCAGGTCGGGTTCGCGCTCGGCGATCAGGGACAAGGCCTGGTCCGATGAATGCGCCAGCATGGTGTCGTAGCCGGCGCGGGCTAGCAATTCGCCCAGGAACTCGGTCAGGATCTTGTCATCATCGACGATCAGGATCAGGCGCTTTTGCGGAGTCTGGGCGTTCATCGGCGTCAACCTTATGGTTATGCTAATGGACAAATTATAGACTGAAACTGCCGCACTGCCGCCGCTACATCTTCGGCCAGGTAGACGCTGGTGATAACCGCTACCAGCTGCGCCCCCTCGGCCACCAGCGGCGCGGCATTCTGCGGCGTCATGCCGCCGATGACGCACAGCGGCACGCTGATCACCTCGCGCGCATGGCGCAGGATGGAAGGCTGGGTGGTGACGGCGTACTGCTTCACCTTCGATGGATAAAAGCCGCCGAACGCCACATAGCTGGCGCCGGCCGCCTGTGCCGCCTGGGCGCGCGCCAGCTCGCCGTAGCAGGAAGCGCCAATCAGCTTGTTGGGGCCGAGCGAAGCGCGCACCTCGGCCAGCGGTGCATCAGTGCCGCCGAGGTGCACGCCGTCGGCGCCCAGTTCGCGGCACAGCGCCACGTGGTCGTTGACCAGGAAAGGCACGCTGTACTTGTGGCACAGTTCGCGCAGCGCCCCGCCCTGCTCGCGCCGCAGGGCGGCACTGGCGTCCTTGTGGCGGTACTGCAGCAGCGCGACGCCGGCGCGCAGGGCCTGCTCGGTGACCTCGAGCAGCTTGTCGGTGTCGTCCCAATTCGGGGTCACCAGGTAAAGTCCTTGCATTATTTCTCCTTATCGCTGCGGAATGCGCTGGCCGGGTGCGATCGCATATGAGGCGGCCAGTGCGCGCTGGGTGTAGCCTTGCGCCTTGGTTAATGCTTGTGCCATGGTATTGCCCAGCGCCAGCAGGGCTGCCGTGGCGGCGGCCAGCGTGCATCCGCTGCCGTGGAAGCCGCCGGGCAGGCGCGGCCAGCTCCAGTTCTGCTGGCGGTCCGGCCCGAGCCAGCGGTTGACCACCACGTCGCTGTCTTCGTCGTGGCCGCCGGTCACCAGCACGTGGGTGCAGCCCAGGGCGCGCAGCGCGCGGGCATGGGCCAGTGCATTGCCATGGGCAGTGCCATGCCATGCCCGCGGCACGCCAGGCGCCGCGCGGGCGGGCACTTCGCCACGCTCCGGGCCGGGTTCATCGTACGGTTCCGCGCTGCCAGCAACCGGCGCGGCGGCCATGGAGGCCATCATGGACTCCGCCGCGGCGCCCACGCGAACGGGAGCGCGATAGCGCGCCGCGTTGCCAGCCAGGGCTGCCGCCTCCGGTCCATTCGGCGTGATCAGCGTTGCCAGCGGCAGCAAGGGCGCCAGCGCCTGCACCGCATCGTCGCGGCCCAGCGCATCTCCGTGACCGCTGCGCAGCACGGGATCGAGCACCACCGGCGGATCGCTGTACAGCCGCTGCGCCCAGCCCGGCGCCGCGCCGGCTGCCGCGCGATGCGTGGCGCGCAGCTCGCCGATCAGCATGGCGATGGCCTGCGCGTTTTCCGCGCTGCCCGGAATGCCGATCTTCACCGCCGCCACCGGCACCTGCGCCAGCAGCGCGCGCGCCTGCTGCAGCACAACATCCGCAGCCACCGGCATCACCGCATGCACGCGGTTATTGTCCTGCACCGTGATGGCAGTCAGCACCGGCAGCGCATGCGCCCCCATCGCGGTGATGGCCTGGATATCGGCCGCCATGCCGGCGCCGCCCGAAGGATCGGCGCCGGAAAACACCAGCACGCAGGGCCGGTCGCTCATGCGAGCCTCCCCGCCGTCGGCGACGAAGGCGAGGCGGCGAAACGGCGCGGCATGCGGCCTGCCAGGAAGGCTTCACGGCCGGCCTGCACGCCCAGCTTCATGGCGCGCGCCATGCGTACCGGGTCGCCGGCAGCGGCGATGGCGGTGTTCATCAGCACGCCGTCGCAACCGAGCTCCATGGCAATCGCTGCATCGGAGGCGGTGCCGACGCCGGCATCGACCAGCACCGGCACCTTCGACTGTTCGATGATCAGCGACAGGTTCCACGGATTCAGGATGCCCATGCCGGAGCCGATCAGCGACGCCAGCGGCATCACCGCGCAGCAGCCGATGTCTTCCAGCATGCGCGCCTGGATCGGGTCGTCGCTGCAGTAGACCATGACGTCGAAGCCGTCCTTCACCAGTTCGCGCGCCGCGACCAGGGTTTCCGGCATGTTCGGGAACAGGGTCTTCTCGTCGCCCAGCACTTCCAGCTTGACCAGCTTGTGGCCGTTCAGCAGCTCGCGCGCCATCTGCAGCGTGTACACGGCGTCTTTCGCCGTGTAGCAGCCGGCCGTATTCGGCAGGATGGTGAATTCGTGCGGCGGCACATAGTCCAGCAGGCTGGGCGCGTGCGGGTCCTGGCCGATGTTGACGCGGCGGATCGCCACCGTGATGATTTCCGCGCCCGCAGCCAGCGTGGCTTCGCGGGTCTGCGGCAGGTCCTTGTACTTGCCGCTGCCGACCAGCAGGCGCGAGTTGTATTCCTTGCCTGCGATAACCAATGGTTTGTCTTGCATTTGCAGTCTCCCCTTTTTAGCCCCCGCCGATGGCGCGGACGATGTCTACTTTATCGTTGTGGTTGAGCGCGACCTGCGGCCAGCGCTGGCGCGGCACCACCTGGCGGTTGACCGCCAGCGCCAGCGCCTGGCCGGTCAGCTCGAGCGAATTGATCAGCTGGTCCAGCGTCTGCTGCGGCGGCACCGCATGCGCGGCGCCATTCAGTTCAATCTCGATCATGCTTGCTCGCGGTAGATGTTCGCGCCGCCCTTGACGAACTCGATCGATTTTTCCTGCATGCCCTTGGCAGCGAACTCGCGCACTTCCTGCGTGATCTTCATCGAGCAGAAATGCGGGCCGCACATGGAGCAGAAGTGCGCCACCTTGGCCGAATCCTTCGGCAGGGTCTCGTCGTGGAATTCGCGCGCGCGGTCCGGGTCCAGGCCCAGGTTGAACTGGTCTTCCCAGCGGAATTCAAAGCGCGCCAGCGACAGCGCGTTGTCGCGGATCTGCGCGCCCGGATGGCCCTTCGCCAGGTCCGCCGCGTGAGCCGCGATCTTGTAGGTGATGATGCCTTCCTTGACGTCGGCCTTGTTCGGCAGGCCAAGGTGCTCCTTCGGCGTCACGTAGCACAGCATGGCGGTGCCGTACCAGCCGATCTGCGCCGCGCCGATGCCGGAGGTGATGTGGTCGTAGCCCGGCGCGATATCGGTGGTCAACGGGCCCAGGGTGTAGAACGGCGCCTCGCTGCACTGCTCCAGTTGCAGGTCCATGTTCTCCTTGATGAGCTGCATCGGCACGTGGCCAGGGCCTTCGATCATCACCTGCACGTCGTGCTTCCAGGCGATTTGCGTCAGTTCGCCCAGGGTTTTCAGCTCGCCCAGTTGCGCCGCATCGTTGGCATCCCACACCGAGCCGGGACGCAGGCCGTCGCCCAGCGAGAAGCTCACGTCGTAGGCCTTCATGATTTCGCAGATCTCTTCGAAGTGCGTGTACAGGAAGTTTTCCTGATGGTGCGCCAGGCACCACTTGGCCATGATCGAACCGCCGCGCGACACGATGCCGGTCATGCGGTTGGCCGTCAGCGGCACGTAGCGCAGCAGCACGCCGGCGTGGATGGTGAAGTAGTCGACGCCCTGCTCCGCCTGTTCGATCAGGGTGTCGCGGAAGATTTCCCAGGTCAGGTCTTCGGCCTTGCCGTTCACCTTTTCCAGCGCCTGGTAGATCGGCACGGTGCCGATCGGCACCGGCGAATTGCGCACGATCCATTCGCGCGTTTCGTGGATATGCTTGCCGGTGGACAGGTCCATCACGGTGTCGCCGCCCCAGCGGATGGCCCAGGTCATCTTCTCCACTTCCTCGCCGATGGAGGAGGTCACGGCGGAGTTGCCGATATTGGCGTTGATCTTGACCAGGAAATTGCGGCCGATGATCATCGGCTCCAGTTCCGGGTGGTTGATGTTGGCCGGGATGATGGCGCGGCCGCGGGCAACTTCCTGGCGCACGAATTCCGGCGTGATCTCCTCAGGGATGGCGGCGCCGAACGATTCGCCACGGTGCTGGCGGCCCAGCAGGTCGGCCATGCGCTGGCCCTTCTCGCCCTGGGCACGCAGGCCGGCCAGGTATTCCTTGCGGCGCAGGTTTTCGCGGATCGCCACGTATTCCATTTCCGGCGTGACGATGCCCTGGCGCGCGTAGTGCATCTGCGTTACGTTGCGGCCGGCCTGGGCGCGGCGCGGCTGGCGGTGCAGCTCGAAGCGCAGCGCGTCGAGCTTTTCGTCGGCCAGGCGCAGGCGGCCGTAATCGGAAGTCGGGCCGGCCAGCAATTCGGTGTCGTCGCGCTCGGCGATCCAGGCGGCGCGCGGCGTGCCCAAACCCTTGCGAATGTCGATGGCGGCGTCCGGATCGCTGTACGGGCCGGAGCAATCGTACACGGTGACCGGTGCGTTGTCGCCGGACAGGCTGATTTCGCGCATCGGCACGCGCAGGTCCGGGCGGCTACCGGTAACATAGATCTTGCGGGAATTCGGCAGCGGGGTAACGGCTGCGGAGTCGACCTCGGCCTGGGCGGCGAGGAAGGTTGGATTGGCGTTCATTTTGGCTCCTTTGTTGGCGCAGGAGCCAGCAAAGGAGGTTAGGTTGCGCTTGCGGTTGCGCCGTGTAGGCGCAACCGCTGCGTATCCTGAAGCTTCCCTTCGCTGGCATTATCCAGATCAGGTTCGGAGGGTATTTCTCACCCGCGCACCCGGTATCGAACCGCGCGCACAGGACCCCTAGCGTGTGCCACCTTTCGGCAGCGAGCGGATTATATCTATAATCGGTGCGCATTAAAAGGAGACCGGATGCGATATGTAGTATTCCTGGCAGCGATGGCTGCGCAGGCCGCCATGGCGGCGCCAGGCGCCGATGCGCGCGCCCCAACGCTGGCCGAGCAGCGCTCGTTCGAACAGTTCATGCAGCGCACCGCGCCGGGCGCGCCCGTTCCGCCGCTGCGCATTGAGCGCGGACACGATGGAAGAAAATGGATTGCCAGCGCTAGCAGCGACGCGCCGCCGGTGCGCCTGGTGCTGCCGCTGTGCCGCGTCACGCGCACCCGCTACGCACAGCAGGCCGACGACAGCTGGAGCGCCGACAGCAGCCAGCATGTCTGGATTCACCACACCACCAGCTGCGGCACGCCGCCGGCCACGATGGTCGAACTGCGCGCGCCGCTGGCCGAGATCGACATGCTGCGCCTGATCCAGGCCCAGGGCGAACTGCTGCAGCGCGCTCGCCTGCTCATGGCCGGCAACACCAGTTGCGCACCAACGCGCTCGCGCAATTTCCAGTTGCGCGCACTGGGCCGCAGTCCCGATGGCATGTTCCTGCTTGCTTACGAAAGCGATATCGGCAGCAAGGTAGACGTGACGGTGCGGCCGTCGCGCGCGGAGCTCACCGCGTGGAATGTCAACTGCCCATAGGAGTGCGGGATGGCTGTGTTGCCATGCGCCAACACAAGGCGGAACCGCTCAGTTACTTGCCATCTGCAAGTGTAACAATTCGTTACTATGTGCGTAATCGCACATAGCGTTTTTCCTCTCGGTTCCGATAATGGAAGAGCACCAATAACTACTTCGAGAGGCAACACCATGAACTCCAAAGTCTCCCTGCTTCCACTCGCACTGACATCCCTCTTGCTCGCGGCCTGCGGCGGCGGTGGCGGCGGCGACGCCCCGCCGGTCCAGACCATGGGCACCCTGGGCGTGTCGATTACCGACGCACCGGCCTGCGGCTTCGATGCCGTCAACGTGACGGTCAACAAAGTTCGCGTCAACACAAGCGCGACCGCCAGCGACACCGACAGCGGCTGGACCGACATCACCCTGTCGCCCGGCAAGAAAATCAATCTGCTGAACCTGACCAACGGCACCCTGGATGCACTGGGCCAGACCTCGCTGGCAGCAGGCCGCTACAACCAGGTGCGCCTGGTACTGGACCCGAACACCGGCAACGCGACTGCCAACTCCGTGGTCCTGAGCGGCACCACCACCGAGATCTCGCTCGACACCCCGAGCGCGGTCCAGTCCGGCATCAAGATGAATGCCGACTTCACCGTGGAAGCGGGCCAGCGTTACGACCTGGTGATGGACTTTGACGCCTGCAAATCCATCGTCACCAAGGGCAATGGCAAGTACGCGCTGAAACCGGTGGTTAAAGTGATCCCGACTGCCCTGAACGGCATCAGCGGCTTCGTTGCCACGTCGACGCTGTCCGACGGCGTCACCGTCAGCGCCCAGCAAAACGGCGCCGTGGTGGCGGCGACGGTGCCAAGCGCCACCGGTGAATTCGTGCTGCCACGCCTGCCTCTCGGTAACTACGACGTGGTGATCACCTCCAACACCCACGCGGCCTACGTGGTGGGCGGCGTGCCGGTGACCTCCACCACCGGCATGGTTCCGATCAGCACCACCGGCGCGCCCTTCACCCTGGCCAACACCAGCCTGATGGGCTCGATCAGCGGCACCGCGACGCTGACCCCGGCCAGCGCCACCGAATCGGCCCTGGTCTCGGCCAAGCAAGCCATTACCGGCGGCCCGACCGTCACCCTGCGCTACGCCAACGCGGACCTGACCACCGGCGCCTACAGCATCACCAAGCTGCCGCTGGCCGCGCCGCAGTACGCCGCCTATAGCGCCACCCTGCCGCTGGCCTTCTCCAGCGCAGGCACGATCCCGGCAACCGGCATGTACAAGGTCGATGCCTCCGCCACCGGCTACACCACGCTGTCCAACGCCTCGGTCGACATCAACGTCGCCAACGCGGTCAACGTGAACTTCAACCTGGTGCCTTAAGCACCTGCGTCGGCTTCGCTGACGCTGCAGCCCCGGCCCCGCCACTGGCGGCAGCCGGGGCTTTTTCATGCGTCGTGCCGCAGCAACGCAGCACGCTTGCACAGGCACGCTTTTCCGCGGTATCCTGAATTATTCAATCGATTGATTTAATAAAAGGAGCCGCAGTGCGCGCAGGCAGGAACCATGTCCGGATCGGCGGTGCAGCAGGCTTCTGGGGCGACAGCGCCCTCGGCCCGCGCCAGCTGCTCGATGGCGGCGACCTCGATTACCTGGTTTTCGATTACCTGGCCGAGCTGACCATGTCGCTGCTGGCGGCAGCGCGCCGCAAGCAGCCCGGACTCGGTTACGCCACCGACTTCATCGACGTCATGCGCGACGTGCTGGGCGACGCCCTGGCGCGCGGCGTACGCATCGTCGCCAACGCCGGCGGCATCAACCCTCAAGGCTGCGCGGCAGCACTGCGCGCGCTGGCGGCGGAACAGGGGCTGGAGCCGCGCATCGCCGTGGTCGAAGGCGACGATGTATCTGCCCTGCTGCCCGCCCTGCATGCGGAAGGCATCGAGCTGCCGGCCACGGTGCTGAGCGCAAACGCCTACCTCGGCGCGCTGCCGATCAAGGCCGCGCTGGATGCACGCGCCGACGTGGTGATCACCGGCCGCTGCGTCGACAGCGCGGTGACACTGGGCGCCCTGATGCACGAATTCGGCTGGGCGCCCGACGACTACGACCGGTTAGCCGCCGGCAGCCTGGCCGGGCACCTGATCGAATGCGGCTGCCAGGGCAGCGGCGGCCTGTTCACCGACTGGGAGCAGGTGCCCGATTGGGCCAACAGCGGCTATCCGGTAGTGGAATGCCGCGCCGACGGCAGCTTCGTGCTGGGCAAGCCGGAAGGCACCGGCGGCCTGGTGACCCCGGCCGTAGCGGCCGAGCAGTTGCTGTACGAGATTGGCGATCCCTCGCGCTACCTGCTGCCCGACGTTGTATGCGACTTCACCGCCGTCACCCTGCAAGCCGAAGGCCCGCAGCGCGTGCTGGTGCAAGGTGCGCGCGGCCAGGCGCCAACGCCGACTTACAAAGTCAGCGCCACCTATGCCGACGGCTTCCGCAGTGCTGCGCAACTGACTGTGGTCGGCCACGAAGCGGGGCGCAAGGCGCGCCGCAGCGCCGAAGCGATCCTGGCGCGCACGCGGGCGATGTTCGCGCGCGCCGGCCTGGGCGACTATTCGGCAACCCATATCGATGTATTGGGCGCGAAGGAAGGCTTCGGCCAGGCAGTAATGTGGTTGGCGGTAGCGCACCCGCAGCGCGCCGCGCTTGAAATCTTCGCGCGCGAGATCGCCCCGGCCGGCACCTCCTGGGCCCCCGGCACTACCGGCTTCGGCGGCCGACCTGCCGTATCCCCCGCCATCAAACAGTTCTCCTTCCTGCTCGCCAAAACCCGCCTCCAGCCCATCGTCCACCTGCCCGACGGCACCACGGCCCAGCCCGTGTCACACCTTGGGATCATCACGGGGACGCCGAGTCCCCAAGAGGGACACGGCCTCGAGCATAGCGGCCCTGCACGGCAGAGCTCGTGTCACACCCTGGGGTCACACCCCAAGTGTGACACGAGCCCAACTGGAGAGGGGTGGCGCGTGGTGCCGCTGATCGAGCTGGCTTGGGCGCGTAGCGGGGATAAGGGGGATACCTCGAATATCGGCGTGATCGCGCGCCATCCGGACGACCTGCCTTTGCTCCGTGAGCAGCTCACGCCGGATGCGGTGGCGGCGTACCTGGCCGACAAGGTGCGCGGTGCGGTGACGCGCTATGAGCTGCCTGGAATTCGTGCTCTTAACTTCGTGTGCGAACAGGCTCTGGGCGGCGGCGGGATGGCGTCGCTGCGCCATGACCCGCTCGGCAAAGGCATGGCGCAGTGGCTGCTGGCGATGCCGGTTGCTGTGCCGCCCAACTTTACCAGCCGGAGGACATGATGGAAGAGGCACTGCGCGCCACGGTGCGACGTTTCGTCGAGCAGGAGCTGCGGCCACACGTCAACGACTGGGAGGAGGCAGGCACCTTCCCTCGCGCACTGTACAAACAGGCTGGCGAGCTTGGGCTGCTGGCCCTGGGCTTTCCGGAACCGGAGGGCGGCATTCCAGCCAGCTATCGCCAGCTGCAGGTGCTGAACGAGGAACTGTGCCGCACCGGCTGCGGCGGCTTGCTGGCTTCCCTGTTCAGCCACCGCATCGGCGCGCCGCCCATCGTGCATGGCGGTTCGGCGGCACTGCGGGCGCGTGTGCTGCCCGGCATATTCGCCGGCGAGAAGATCAGCGCCCTGGCGGTGACGGAACCGGGCGGCGGCTCCGACGTGGCCAGTCTGGCGACTACGGCCGTGCGCGATGGCGACCATTACATCGTCAATGGCAGCAAGACCTTCATTACCTCGGGCATGCGCGCGGACTGGATTACGGCGGCTGTGCGCACCGGCGGTGCTGGCGCCTCTGGCATCAGCGCCCTGCTGGTGCCCGGCGACACGCCCGGCCTGGCGCGCACCCCGCTGAAGAAAATGGGCTGGTGGTGCTCCGATACCGCAGAACTGCATTTCGACCAGTGCCGGGTGCCGGCCGCCAACTTGCTGGGTGCGGAAAACGCCGGCTTCGCGCTGCTGATGCGCAATTTCAACGACGAGCGCCTGATGCTGGCCATGCACGCCTGCTTCCTGGCGCAAGCCTGCCTTGACGAGGCGGTGGAGTGGGCGCAGCAGCGCAAAACTTTCGGCAAGACGCTGGTGCAGCACCAGGCCGTGCGCCACAAGCTGGTGGCGATGGCGACGCGCATCGAAGCCACGCGCGCCTTCATCGACAGCATCGTGGCGCGCATGGATGGGGGCGAGCAGCCGGTGGCGCAGGTATGCATGCTGAAGAACTTCGCGGCGCAAACCATGCAGGCCTGCTCCGGCGAGGCGGTGCAGATCCTGGGCGGCATGGGCTTCATGCGCGGCACGGTGTCGGAACGCGTCTACCGCGACGCCAAGGTGTATATGATCGGCGGCGGCGCCGAAGAAATCCTCAACGACCTGGCTGCGCGCCAGCTCGGCTGGTCCTGAAAGGAAGCTGAATGTATCAATCGATCTTCAAACCCGGCCTGTTCGAGGGCCGCACCATTGTCGTGACGGGCGGCGGCAGCGGCATCGGGCGCTGTGCGTCGCATGAGCTGGCGGCGCTGGGGGCGCGCGTGCTGCTGGTGGGGCGGGAATCGGCCAAGCTCGATGCCGTTCGTGCCGAAATCGCCCGCGCAGGCGGCGCGGCCTACGGCTACAGCTGCAATATCCGCAGCGAAGAAGCGGTGCGCGAACTGGTGGCTACGGTGGTGGCCGAGCATGGCCTGGTTCATGGCCTGGTCAACAATGCAGGCGGCCAGTTCCCTGCGCCGCTGCGCGAAATTTCGCAAAAGGGCTGGGAGGCAGTGGTGCAGACCAACCTGACCGGCGGCTTCCTGCTGGCGCGCGAATGCCTGAACCAGAGCATGGCCGAACATGGCGGCGCCATCGTCAATATCGTGGCCGACATGTTCGGCGGCATGCCCGATATGGGCCATTCGGGCGCGGCGCGCGCCGGCATGGTGAGCCTGACCGAGACCGCGGCTTTCGAATGGGCGCAATACGGGGTGCGGGTGAATGCCGTGGCGCCGGGCTATATCGCTTCTTCAGGCATGGACCAGTATCCACCGGAGATGCGTGACACCATCCGCGCCTTTCCGCGCACCGTGCCACTGCACCGTTTCGGTACCGAGTCGGAAGTGGCGGCGGCGATTGCCTTCCTGCTATCCGATGCGGCAGCCTTCATCACCGGCGCCACCTTGCGCGTCGACGGCGGCCGGCCCAACGTGCGGCCAGGCATGCCGATGCCTCGGCCGCGCCAGGCTGGGGCGACAGCGGCCTTCAACGGCTTCCACCTGGCTGCCGCGCCGCGCGTGCTGGAGGGCGAATAATGCCCGCGCTGGAGAGCCGCGTCGTGCCGCAGGGCGAAGCCTTCCAGGCCAACAGCGCTGCGCTGCAAGTGCAGTTGGGGCGCCTGCGCGAACTGGAGGCGCGCACGCGCGACAAGTCGGCCGCCTCGGCGCCTCTGTTCGCCAAGCGCGGCCAGCTGCTGCCGCGCGAACGCCTGGGTGCCCTGCTCGATGCCGGTGCCCCATTCCTCGAAATGGCGACGCTGGCCGGCTTTTGCCTTGACCATCCGGATCCAGAGCGCTCGGTGCCCGGCGGCGGAATGGTGGGCGGCATCGGCTTCGTCGGCGGCGTGCGCTGCATGGTGGTGGCCGACGATTCGGGCATCGATGCCGGTGCGGTGCAGCCGATGGGGATAGAGAAGTTCCAGCGCCTGCAGCAAGTGGCGCTGGCGCAGAAGCTGCCCTTCATCCACCTGGTCGAATGCGCGGGCGCCAACCTGCTGGACTACAAGGTCGAAACCTTCATCCATGGGGGCAGCGGTTTTTACTGGCTGGCGCGCCTGTCTGCGGCGGGGCTGCCTGTGATCAGCGTGGTGCACGGCTCGAGCACGGCGGGCGGCGCCTACATGCCCGGCCTCTCCGACTACGTGGTGATGGTGCGCGAGCGCGCCAAGGCTTTCCTGGCCGGGCCGCCGCTGCTGAAGGCAGCCACCGGCGAAATCGCCAGCGAGGAAGAACTGGGCGGCGCGCAGATGCACGCCGCAGTGTCAGGGCTGGCCGAATACCTGGCTGAGGACGATGCCGACGCGCTGCGCATCACACGTGAACTGGTAGCCAGCCTGGGCTGGAATGGCGGCGCGCCCCGGGCTGCGGCGCCGGCCGTGGCGGGCGGCGGCTACCAAGCGCCACTCTATGACGCCGCTGAACTGCTCGGCATCGCTCCCAGTGACCAGCGCAAGCCCCTCGATATGCGAGAAGTCATCGCGCGCATCGTTGACGGTTCGGCTTTCCTGGAATTCAAGCCCGGCTACGGCGCGGCCACCGTGACCGGCCACGCGGCCATCTGCGGCATGGCAGTCGGCATCATCACCAACAACGGCCCGCTGGACCCGGCCGGCGCCACCAAGGCGGCGCACTTCATCCAGCTATGCTGCCAGTCCGGCACGCCGGTGGTGTTCCTGCAGAACACCACCGGCTTCATGGTCGGCAAGGCGTACGAACAGGCCGGCATGATCAAGCACGGCTCGAAGATGATCCAGGCGCTGGCCAACGCCAACGTGCCACGCATCACCGTGCATTGCGGCGCTTCTTTCGGCGCCGGTAACTACGGTATGTCCGGGCGCGGCTTCATGCCGGACTTCTGCTTCAGCTGGCCCAATGCGCGCACCGCCGTGATGGGCGCCGAGCAGGCCGCGACCACGATGGCCATCGTGATGGAGGGCAGCATGCGGCGCAAGGGCCAGGAAGTCGACCATGCGGCGATTGCCGCCATGCGGGGAAAGGTGATCGACACCTTCGAGCGCCAGACCGATGCTTTCACTACATCCGGACGCCTGCTGGACGACGGCGTCATCGATCCGCGCGACACGCGCAAGGTGCTGGCCTGCGTGCTGGCAGTGTGCGACGAGGCGCGCCGGCGCGAGCTGCGGCCGGTGCAATTCGGCGTCGCCCGACCATAAATACTGGAGACCCCATGGAATACAGCCACGAACACTTGGAACTGCAGCGCAACCTGAAACGCTTCATCGAGACCGACATCAACCCGTTCGTCGACGAATGGGAGGCGGCGGAGATCTTCCCCGCCAAGGAAGTGTTCCGCAAGCTGGGCGCGCTGGGCATGCTGGGCGTGTCCAAGCCAGTCGAATTCGGCGGCCTGGGCCTCGATTATTCATATTCGATGGCGATGGCCGAAGCGCTTGGCCATATCCGCTGCGGCGGCGTGCCGATGGCGATCGGGGTGCAGACCGATATGGCGACCCCGGCGCTAGCGCGCTTCGGCTCGGACGCACTGCGGCGCGAGTTCCTGGCGCCGGCAATCAGCGGCGAGGCAGTGGCCTGCGTCGGCGTATCGGAGCCGGGCGCCGGCTCCGACGTGGCGGCCATCCGCACCACGGCGCGCAAGGACGGCAGCGACTACATCATCAACGGCAGCAAGATGTGGATCACCAACAGCCTGCAGGCGGACTGGATGTGCCTTCTCGCGATCACCGGCGACGGCCCGGCGCACCGCAACAAGTCGCTGATCATCGTGCCGATGGATACGCCGGGCATCAGCGTGGGCAAGAAGATCCGCAAGATCGGCATGAACTCCTCCGACACGGGCCTGATCCACTTCGACGAGGTGCGGGTGCCGCAGCGCTTCCTGGTGGGCGAGGAAGACAAAGGCTTCACCTACCAGATGCTGCAGTTCCAGGAAGAGAGATTGTGGTGCGCGGCCAATATCGTGCAGCAGATGCAGAACTGCATCGACGCCACCATCGACTACACGCGCGAGCGCAAGATCTTCGGCGCCAGCGTGCTGGACAACCAGTGGGTGCACTTCAAGCTGGCCGAAATGCAGACCGAGCTCGAATCGCTGCGCGCCCTGACCTACCGCGCCTGCGGCATGTATATCGGCGGCGCCGACGTCACCGAGCTGGCCTCGATGGCCAAGCTGAAGGCGGGCCGCCTGGCGCGCCAGATCACCGACGGCTGCATGCAGTTCTGGGGCGGCATGGGCTTTACGCTGGAGAACCCGGTGTCGCAGTTTTACCGCGACGGGCGCCTGACGTCCATCGGCGGCGGCGCCGACGAAGTCATGCTGGGCATCATCTGCAAATACATGGACATCCTGCCGGGCCGCAAAGCGTGAACGCCTTCGACACCATCCTGGTCGCCAACCGCGGCGAAATCGCGCTGCGCGTGATGCGCACGGCGCGGCGCATGGGCTACCGCTGCGTGGCGGTGTATTCCGACGCCGATGCCGGCGCGCCGCACTGCGCGATCGACGCGGCCGACGGCCCGCACGCGGCGCTGCGCATCGGCGGCGCCGCACCGGCCGATTCTTACCTGAACATCCCGGCGCTGCTGGCGGCGGCCAAGGCCAGCGGCGCCGGCGCCATACACCCCGGCTACGGCTTCCTGGCCGAGAGTGCCGAATTCGCGCAGGCCTGCGCCGATGCCGGGCTGGCCTTCATCGGCCCGCCGTCCGCAGCGATCGGGGCGATGGGCAACAAGGCCGGCGCCAAGCGGCTGATGCTGGAGGCTGGCGTGCCCTGCGTGCCGGGCTACCAGGGCGAGGACCAGACGGAGCAGCGCATGGCCGCCGAAGCGCGCCGCATCGGCTACCCGGTGATGATCAAGGCTGCCGCCGGCGGCGGCGGGCGCGGAATGCGGCGGGTGGACGAGGTGGGCGCATTCGGCGCCGCGCTGGCATCGGCGCGCTCGGAGGCGCTGCACGCCTTCGGCAGCGCGGAAGTGATCCTCGAGCGCGCCATCCTCGAGCCCCGCCATGTCGAGATCCAGGTGTTTGCCGACAGCCATGGCAACGTGGTGCATATGGGGGAGCGCGATTGTTCTGTCCAGCGGCGGCACCAGAAGCTGATCGAGGAATCGCCCTCGCCGGCAGTATCGCCGGAGCTGCGCGAGCGCATGGGTGCGGTGGCCGTGGCTGCGGCGCGCGCCATCGGCTACGTCGGAGCAGGCACCCTGGAATTCCTGCTCGACCGCGACGGCGAGTTCTATTTCATGGAGATGAACACCCGCCTGCAGGTCGAGCATGCGGTGACGGAAGCGATCACCGGCATCGACCTGGTGGAGTGGCAGCTGCTGGCGGCGGCGGGTGCGCCGCTGCCTTTGACGCAGGCCGAACTCGATGCGCGGCGAGCGGTTGGCGGCCATGCCATCGAAGTGCGGTTGTGCGCGGAAGACCCGGCCCAGGACTTCCTGCCGCAAAGCGGGGAGGTGCTGCGCTGGAGCGCGCCGGCAGGCGTCCGCTGCGACCACGCGTTGGCCGACGGCGCGCGGGTACCGCCGTACTATGACTCAATGCTTGCCAAGCTGGTCGCCCACGGCAGCGACCGCGCGGACGCCCTGCGTCGCCTGCGCCGCGCGCTGGACGAATGCGTGCTGCTCGGCATCCCGAGCAACCGTGCTTTCCTCGCGCGATGCCTGGCGCATCCCGCCTTCGCAGCAGGCCAGGCCAGCACCGGCTTTATCGCGCTGCACCTGCCGGCCGGCCAGCGTGGGGCGGCGGCCGATCTGGCGCGCGTCCTGCCGGCGGCAGGCGCCCTCCTGGTGTGGCATCGCTCGCAACGGCACGCGCGCCGCTACCCCGATGAACTGCACGGCTGGTGCTCCAGCCAAGCCTATGCCCAGCCTTTGCGCTTTACGCTGGACGACGCCGAGCAGCAGGGCCGGGCCAGCGCCGACGGTCCCGACGCCTGGCGCGTTGCCAGCGGCGACAGCGCCACGCCGGTGCGCGCCGAAATCACCGAAGCGCCGCCTGGCACGCTGCAGCTGTCGCTCGATGGCCAGCCCGCCACGCTGCATTTCGCCGCCGACGGCGCCAGGCTGTACTTCCTGCTGGACGACACCGAGCATGCGCTGCACGACCTGTGCGACGCGCCGCCGCGCATGGCCGGCAATGGCGCGGCCGATGGCCGCATCGAAGCGCCCATGAACGGCCGCGTGGTCGCGCTGCATGTCGCGCAAGGCGAAAAAGTCAGCGCCGGCCAGCCGCTGCTGGCCCTGGAGGCGATGAAGATGGAGCACAGCCTGCTGGCAAGCCGTGACGGGACGGTTGCCACGCTCGGCGCCGCGCTCGGCATGCAGGTGGCGACCGGGCAGCTGCTGCTGGAAATCACACATTGACGGAGAAGCCATGAATACACTGCAAGGCAAGACCCTGTTCATCACCGGCGCGAGCCGCGGCATCGGCAAGGCCATCGCCTTGCGCGCGGCGCGCGATGGCGCGAACGTGATCATCGCGGCGAAGACGACCGAACCCGATCCGCGCCTGCCAGGGACCATTTACTCCGCCGCGGAGGAGATCCGCGCGGCAGGCGGCAAGGCGCTGCCGCTGGCGGTCGATATCCGGGAAGAGGAGCAGGTCGTTGCGGCTATCGAAAAAGGCGTCGCCGAATTCGGCGGCATTGACATCCTGGTCAACAACGCCAGCGCCATCAGCCTTACCAACGCGCAGAACACCTCGATGAAGCGCTACGACCTGATGATGGACATCAACGTGCGCGGTACCTTTGTCTGCGCCAAGCACTGCATCGAGCACCTGCAGCAATCGAGCAACCCGCACATCCTGACGCTGTCGCCGCCGATCGACATGAATCCGAAATGGTTCGCGCGTCACGCCGCCTACACCACGTCGAAATACGCGATGAGCATGATCGTGCATGGCCTGGCGGCCCAGCTGGCCGAGGATGGAATCGGCGTGAATGCGCTATGGCCGCGCACCATT
Organism: Pseudoduganella sp. R-43; assembly: GCF_049913255.1. Taxonomy (NCBI): domain Bacteria; kingdom Pseudomonadati; phylum Pseudomonadota; class Betaproteobacteria; order Burkholderiales; family Oxalobacteraceae; genus Pseudoduganella; species Pseudoduganella sp. R-43. The sequence continues at coordinate 1,444,778 of NZ_CP183988.1, read as the reverse complement.
ATCGCCACGGCCGCCCTCAACGTGGCCCTGCCCGGCGGCGGCCAATACGGCCGCAAGCCGGAGATCATGGCCGATGCGGCGCACCAGATCCTGACGCGCGACAGCCGCTCGACCAACGGCAATTTCTTCATCGACGAGGAAGTGCTGCGCGCCGGCGGCATCACCGACTTCTCCCAATACCTGGTGACGCCGGGCGTTGAGCCAATGATCGATTTATTCGTGGAGGCTGGCAATGAATGAACCCATGCAGGACACCCTTGGCAGCCTGGTTTCCCGCAGCGCGCGCCGCAACGGCGCGGCGACGGCACTGCTGGAAGGCGGCAGGCGAATGAGTTATGCCCAGCTGGACGAGGACAGCAACCGCTTCGCACACTACCTGCTTTCCAGCGGCTTGCAGCCGGGCGACAAGGTGACCATGCTGAGTCCCAATTCGATGGAATTCGTGGTGGCCGCATTCGGCATCTTGAAGGCAGGCATGGTGTGGGTGCCGATCAACGCCATGCTGTCGCCGACGGAAGTGGCCTATATTGCGCAGCACGCCGAAGCGCGCCTGATGGTGGCAGATGCCCAACTGGCGGCGCACCCCGCCTGGAACGCCGCTCTTCCCGCGCTTGGCCTGCCGCTTCTGCGCTGCGCGACGGGGGCCGACAGCGGCGACGGCACGCTGGCGCAGGCGATCGCAGGCCAACCGGGCACCGCCGCCGAACTGGCGCTCGACGAGAATGCCCTGGCGCTGATCATGTACACCAGCGGCACCACCGGCAACCCCAAGGGCGCCATGCACTCGCACCGTTCGGTGCTGGCGGCCGTGATGTCGAACGCGGTGACTGTATCGATCGTGCAGCAGGACGTACTGTCGGCGATCCTGCCACTGTTCCATTGCGCCCAGTTCAGCATGGCCGCAGCGGGGCTGGCATGCGGCGCCGCCATCTCGATCTCGCGCGGCTTCGATCCGGCCGCCGTGCTGGCCACGCTGGCGCGCGACCGTGTCACGCTGGTGGCAGCCCTGCCGGCCATGTACGGTGCCATGCTGATGCACCCTTCGCGCGCCGGGCACGACTTGTCCGCGCTGCGCCTGGCCATCTACGCCATGGCGCCGATGGCGCCGGAGCTGCTGCGGCGCCTGATGCAGGAATTCTGCCCGCATTTCGCGCTGGGCAGCGGCCTGACCGAGATGTTCCCGATGACAGTCTACTTCCCGCCCGACCAGCAGCACCGCACCGGCAATTGCTGGGGGCAAGCGACGCCCGTCAACGACACGGCCATCATGGATACCGACGGACGCCTGCTCGGCAAGGGAGAGATCGGCGAAATCGTGCACCGCGGCCCCAATGCCATGCTGGGTTACTTCAAGGATCCCGAAGCCACGGCGGCCACGCGCCGCTTCGGCTGGCACCATACCGGCGACCTGGGCATGTGGGACGAGGACGGCTACTTGCACTTCAAGGGCCGGCTGAAGGACATGATCAAGACCGGCGGCGAGAATGTGCCTGCCATCCGCGTGGAAGAGGCGCTGCTCGGCCACCCCGCCGTGGCCGTGGCAGCGGTGGTCGGCCTGCCGCACCAGGAATGGATCGAAGCCGTGACTGCCTTCGTCTGCCTCAAGCCCGGCCAGGCGGCGGACGCCGACAGCCTGCGCGAGCATTGCCGCGGCACGCTGGCCGGCTTCGAAATTCCCAAGCACATCGCCATCGTGGACAACTTGCCGATGACCTCCACCGGCAAGATCCAGAAGCACGTGCTGCGCGCCAGCCATCAGGCGCTGTACGCCGGGTGATGCAAGGCCTCAGTCGGCCGGCGGCTCAATAGCCGGCTCGCGCTGCTGCTTGGGTGGCGGCGGGCCCTTCTTGCCCCGGTAGCGCAGGCGGTGCTCCAAGTCCTTCACGATGGAACTGGTGGCCCGCACCTCGTCCCAGATGCCGTGGTCGAGCCGCATCTTGTAGTTCATTGCGCTCATCATGGGCAGCAGGACCTTTTCATAGCTGTCGGCCAGGCGCTGCAGCAGTTCGTGCAGCCGCTCCTGTTCCGGCACGTGCACCTGGACCTGCGGCGCCATGCGGCCTCCGAGGGCGGCGATGCCGGCGCCGATTTCGGCCAGGTAATCTGCCACCCGCGTTTCGCCATCCGCCTGCCCGCCGTTCTTGCGCAGGCGGACGAATTCCTCCACCAATTCGTTCCAGCGGGCCTGTTCCGCGCCGGTCGGCTGGCCCAGCAAGTGCGCCAGTCGCAGCAGGTTCTCTTCGGCGCCGGTGGTCAGGGTCTGCGCCTCGCCGCGGTAGTGGTCGCGCAGCAGCGCATCCAGTTCGGCGTCGTGCATCAGGGCCGACACCTTGGGCGCCAGCTTGGCCATGTTGCGGTAGCTGCCCTGCAGCTTGAACGGCGGCTCGCTGCGGTAGGCGTCGTCCTGCGCGGCCGACGCGATGTAGGCCAGGTTCACCTTCATCAGCGCATTGCGCACCTTGGACAGGCGTTGCAGGACCGCGCAGATCTGGTCGATCTCCTGCGAGGTGTAGGCATGCTTGAGTTCCGATGCCGCCACCGGCTCGCCCTGCGACATGCGCACCAGCAGGTACAGGTCCTGCGGGTCGCGCGAAGCGAGCGGCTGCAATTCCGGATGCGCCACCAGTGCGTTCTCGATGTACGAGAGGGCAAACAATTCTTCGCGCCCGCTCAACACGTCGCCCAGGTTGTAGATGTCGGCGCGGTTGGCCAGCATGTCCGGAATCTTGAACACGTCGCCGGACTCGGTGTACGGATTGCCCGCCATGACGACGGCGAAGCGCTTGCCGCGCAGGTCGTAGCTGCGGCTCTCGCCGCGCCACACGCCCTCGATGCGGCGCGTGCCGTCGGCCAAGGCGATGAACTTCTGCAGGAACTCGGGGTTGGTGTGCTGGATGTCGTCCAGGTACAGCATCACGTTGTTGCCCATCGCCAGGCCGAGATTGAGCTTTTCCAGTTCCATGCGGGCGGCACTGTTGCTGGCCAGGGCCGGGTCGAGCGAGGTGACGTTATGGCCGAGAACCGGGCAATTGATGCGCACGAAGATCATGCCAAGGCGCTCGCCCAGGTATTCCATCAGCGTGGTCTTGCCGTAGCCGGGCGGGGAAATCAGCAACAGCATGCCCATCGAGTCGGTGCGGCGCTGGTCGCCGGCGGCGCCGATCTGCTTTGCCAGGTTGTCGCCGACCAGCGGCAGGTAGGCTTCGTCGATCAGGCGGTTGCGGAAGAAGCTGGACAGCGGCTTGGCCCGGAACTGGTCCAGGCGCAGGCGGGCGTTTTCCTCTTGTGCCAGTTGCTGCCGCAATTGCTGCAGCGAGCGGAAGGCAGGCACCACCACGGCCTCGTGATGTTCGAGGCGGCGCAGGAAGTCGTTCAGCTGCAGCTTGAGCGTCCGGTTGTCGATGCGGGCATGCTCGCCAAGCAGTCCGGCGACATGGGCGTCGACGCTGGCCTGCACCACGCGGCGCGGCAGGTTGCACAGCAGGCTGGCGGCCGCCTCGGGCAGCAGCGACAATTCGTGGCCATGCTGGCTCGCGTAACCGTGCAGCCATTCGGTGGCCAGCGTCCAGCGTTCGCGCCACGACAAGGCAGGCGCCTGCCAGGGCGCGGCGATATTGTGGCGAGCAAGGTGCTGGGACAGGCCGCTGGCCAGTTCGCTGCCGGTCCGGCTAAGCAGCCAGGCCTGGTCGGCGCCAGCGGGCGTGCCAAGCTCGGACAGCAGGTAGCGCGCGGCCTGCTGCAGCAGCAGGGCCCGGGTTTCGCTGCCGTGATCGAGCCAGGCGTCGATGTCGAGCTGTTCGGCCTCGAGGAAACGCTCCAGCGACTGCTCGACTTGCACCGCCAACTTGTCCCACAGGCGTTCGCTATTGAAATGGCGGCGCATCAACTCGGCCTGTTCCGCCTGGTGGCGCAGCGACTGTGAGGCTGGCGAGGCATTCACGTCGGTCCAGTACAGCAGCGCGACGGCGCGACCCAGCGGGCTGAATCGCAGCAGCCCGGCGCCTTCCCACAGCGGGACCAGCTGGCGCAGGATGGCGGCGGCGTCGTGGTCGTGCAGGCCTTTCTGGTAGCCCTCGTGATAACGCGGCGCGGCGAAGCGGCGCACGTGTTCGTCCAGCACCGCGTTGTCCGGCTGCGCCAGCGCTTCCTGCAATTGCTGCCAGTCGATGCCGGCCGTGCCGGCGCGCACGGCGAGCACGAACTGGTAGGCCAGGTATTCGGCGCGGTACACCTGCGCCGTCTCGGCCAGGGTCTCCTGCGACCACCATGGGCGCAGGGCGTCCAGGCGCTCGTCCTGCAGCGGCGCGTAGTAGTCAGTACCGGCCAGGTGGAAAGCCAGCCCGCCCTGGTGGGGCACGATGGCCAGCTCCAGCGCTTGCCGGTTGACGGTGAAGTCGTGGCGTCCCAGCTTGATGACATTGCCGGTCACCAGTTCATTCTGGTCGCGCAACGCACGCTGGCCCTGTTCGCGCAGGCTTTTCAGCTGCCCGCTCAAGTCGTCGGCCGCGACCGCGTTGCCCAGCTTGCGCAATTCTTCGATACTGGCCTTCAGCTTGCCCAGCAGGGCATCGGAAGCGAAATACGCTTCCATCTGGGCCGGCTCGCTGAACTGGGCCAGGCGCTTGGGCACGCCGGCCAGGATGCGGCGGGCGGCATCGCCGATGGCCTGCACGCGGCGTGCACGCGCATCGAGCAGCGACTGCTTGCGCCCTTCCATCGCTTCGTACACGGCTTCGCGCTTGTGCGCAATCTCGGCCAGGTAATCTTCCTGTTCGGCGAACTGCCCTTCCAGGGTTTCCAGCTGGGCCAGCAGGCGGGTGAGCAATTCGTCGCAGCGCTCCGGCGTGTCGGCCTGTTCCAGGCTGCTTTCCACCGATTGGCTGAATAACTGGAACTGGGCGGCGAATTCGGACGCCGACTCTGCCTGCGACAGCTGCTTGCGGCGCTGTCGCACTTCGGCGCGCAGCTGGTTGACGCCTGCGTACAGGCGCGAGATGGCCGTCAGGATCTGGGTGCGCAAGGTGGCGTCGCCGACCGCCAGGGTGCCAAGCAACTCGTTCAAGCCGTCCAGGCTGCGGGCGGTGCGGTCCAGGGCTTCGTTCAGCGGCGCCAGTTCGGCCGTGGTGCCCAGTTGCGGCAGCTGTTCGCGCTGTTTCGCCAGTTCCGCTTCCAGCTTGGCGAAGGCATTGGCCTGCGACAAGAACTGCACGGTGCGCTCGCCCACGCGGGCCTCTTCCGCGCCAAGCTCGCTGTCCAATTCGGCCAGGTGCGCCACGTCCATGTAGCGCTGCTCCTTCAGCGTCGCCAGGCGGCCGCGCGCAAGGCGGATCTGTTCCAGGGCTTCGATGAATTCGGTGGGCGACTGCCACAGCCGGCTTGCCGTTTCCGCCAGCAGTTGGCGCTGTTCCTGCGCTGCCTGCTGCAGCACGCGCGCGGCCTCGCGCTGGATTGCCGCGACCTTGTCGAATTCGTCCATGGTGGCATTGGCCACCTCGGACAGGCCGCCCAGGTCGGCGCCGACGCCCTTGGCTTCGGGCGCGCCGAGCCAGTGGAAGGCGTCGGCCACCCGGCGGCACTGGCGCAGCAGGCTTTCATAAACGGCGCGGCCTGGGAGCGCATCGCCGCCGGCCTCGCCCTGCTCGCGCACCATGCGCCCGATCGAATACAGCTCGGACAGCCCGCGCACCAGCTCGCGGTTGCCGATCTTGCCGAAGAACCCCTGGCGCGGGGCGGCGCGGGCGGCAAATTCCTCGCTCAGGAACGGCGTCTGCCACCACTGCATCGGGTGGTTGCGGGTCGGCTCCTCGCTCTCGGCGGTAAACAGCAGCATGCTGCCATCGGCATAGCGCGCGTAGCCGTGCGCTACCAGCGGCTGCGACAGGGTCTTGTTGATCAGGTTGTAGGTCAGCAGGACATAGGTGCCGCTGACCACTTCGTAGAAGACGTACAGCACATCTTCGCCGTTCGGCGCCAGCACGCGGCGCTCGAATTGCAGGCCGTCCGGCAGGCCGGAGAACAGGCGCGACTCGCCGCCCTGCAGGATCACGCCGCCGGGGAACACGATGCCGTGGTCTTCCGGCAGCTGCACGCAGGAGGCGCCGATGCTGTCGACCCGCTGCACCTGCTGGCTCAGGCGCGAATACACCAGGTAGCGCACCTGCGTTTCGCGGTAGGGCCGGATGCGCAGCAGGATCAAGTCGCCGAGCGCGGCATAGGCGATTTCGGCGTCGCTGAGCGACTGGTTGGGATCGTCGACCGGCTCGCTGTGGATGCCCAGTCCCGTTTCCGTGTTGTTCTCGATCTTGACCGTCAGGTCGCCGCCCACCGTTTCCACGAACAGGGTGTCGAGCACGTTGACGTGCGGGTGCTGGCCCACCACGTGCTGGTCGCGCGTGGTGGCGGTCCACTCGAAATCATGCGGCGGCGGCAAGGCGATATCGCGTTCGCCGCGGTAGTCGATGTAGGTGGCCGCGCCCTGCTCGTCCAGCTGCCAGCGGAACACGCGCAGGTCGCTCTGGCGCTCGCCGATCTTGAAGGCGGCCAGCAGCTTGCCCTGGTTGAGGCGCAACTGCACCAGCTGGGCGTTGCGGTAGTAGTTATACAGTTCCTTGAATTCGGCCACGAAGCGCGGGTCGGCCAGGAAGCTGCCGTCCAGCGCCAGCGGGTCGAGCTCCACTTCGGCGCCGTCCTGGCGCAGGCGGTACAGCGCGAAGACGTCCGCCACCCGGGTTTCCTGGCGCAGGCCGATGAAGACGTTATAGCCAAATAGCAGCACGTCGCCGACCAGTACCAGGTCGCGTGCGGTGCAGTTGTTGTCGGTGCGGGCGCGAGTGCGGGCCCGCAGCGCCATCTCTTCGCGGCCGAATTCGGCCAGCCTGGCTTCGTTCAGCGCGGTGGCTTTCTCCAGCAGGGACTTGCCCTGGCCGGCCAGCCGCTTGCGCAGCAGGTCGAAGCTGCTGGAATGGCGCAGGGACGCCTCGGCACCCGCAGGTGCTGCTTGTTCTTGGCTCATGATCTCGTGCTTCAGTCGCTTTTAGTCTTTCGGTGCGCCCAGGAAGGCCAGCATCTCGCGGCGGTTCGGCTGGCCGTCCAGCCAGGCGCGGATGCGGGCCAGCTCGGCCAGGTCGTCGCCGAAGCGCGCCTGCATGGCCTGCTCGATGCGCTCGCGCGATGCGGCCTTCTGCACGCTGGCCTGCCAGCGGTCGGAGGCGATTTCATCGAGCTGGCCATGGACGCCGAGCGACACCAGGGTGTCCCACTCGCCGGCGTCGAGCCAGATTGCCTGGGCTGCCGCGCTGTAGTCCAGGCGCAGCGGATGCTGGCTGTCCACCTTCAGGCGCGTCATGAGGCGGCCGGTCTTGGGGCAGAGCCGGACCGCGCCATCGGTGACGCTGGGCTCCCACGCGGCCGCGGCCAATGCCATCTCGGGCATGGCCTTGCGCCAGGCGCGATAGCGTTCGAGTTCCACCAGCACGCCGCCGCAGGCGTCGCAGCGCTCGGCGGGCAGGCCGCCTTCGATGCGGGTCGGCTGGAAATGGGTATGTGCGCAGGCCGGGCAGATCATGGCTTGCCTTTCAGCTCAGGTACCGCAGCGATCAGATTGTTCAGGGCGTGCTGCTGTTGCTGGGTGCCTTCGCGCGACACCTTGGCCAGCAGCGAAGCCACGGTCAGGTTCTGCAGCTCGCCCGAGGAGCCGCCCAGCGCGCCGACCAGGCCGCGCAAGTCGTTCAGCATGTCGCGTTCCCCGCTCAGGTGGTCTTTAAGGCCGATCTGCAAGGTCTTGCTCTTTTCGATGGCCGCATCGATGCCGCGTCCAACCGACAGGGCACGCACGAAGCTGTCGAAGTAGTTGCCGTCGCCGCCGACGATGTCGATCTTGGCGTTGCCCAGGGCCTTGCCCAGCACTTCTGCCTGTTCGCGGGCGATCATGGTCTGCGCATCGATGCCTTTCAGGGCCTGCTCGTTGGCCAGCTCCAGCTGCATGCGGAACTCTTCGTGGGCGCGGGTCTCGGCGCTCATCGCGGACATGGACTCGAACTTCTGCGCCAGGCCGCGCGACTCGGCTTCGAAGCGCGCCTCGATCACTTTGGCTTCCGCCGTGCCCAGGGTGGCGGTGGCAGCCGCATCGGCCGTCTTCACGGCAGCTTCGGCCAGGCCCATTTGTTCCTTGCCCTTGGCTTCGGCTTCCATGCGCAGGCGGGTTGCTTCGGCCTGGGCCGCGCCCTGCTTGACGATCGCTTCGGACGACGCCAGCATGACCTTCGCTTCCGCCAGGCCAGGGGCGGCGATTTCGGCTTCCGTGCCTTCCGCCTGGCGCTTCTTGGCCTCAGCTTCCTTCTCGGCCACTTTCAGAGCCGCTTCCGCCAGGGTCAGTTCCTGCGCGGCGCGGTGCTTGGCCGCGCGCTCTTCCGCTTCGGCGGCCTTCACGGCCAGCAGCAGCTTCTCTTCCGCGCTGGCTTCGGCGGCGATCACTACCGACTTCTTGCCGCGGTCGGCCTCGGCGATGGTGCGCACGTCCTTGATGGCTTCTTCCTGCTCGGCCACGGTGCGTTCGACCACGATGCGCTCGCGGATCACGTCGGCGATGGCCTTCTTCTGCACTTCCAGCGCCTTCTCTTTATCGATGCGCTGCAGTTCGACTTCTTTTTCGCGCGCGACCACTTCCAGCAGGCGGGCGCGGGTGACGCGCTCCTCCTCGATGGCGACGGCGCGCTTGCGGTTGTTCTCCGCCACTTCCTTCTCGCGGGTGGTGTTTTCCTGCTGCACCAGCACGACCTGTTCGGCCTGCAGGCGGGCCAGTTCTGACTTGGCGCGTTCTTCGGACTGCACCTTTTCGGCTTCCGCCTGTTCGCGGGCGCGCACGCTGGTCACTTCGCGGTTCTGGCGGGCCTCGGCGTCGGCTTGCTGGCGTTCCAGTTCCAGGATGGCTTCGCGGGTTTCCACGTCCTTTTTCTTGATGCGCATTTCCTCGTCGCGCTTCAATTCGTTGGTGCGGATGCTTTCGATCGCGGTCAGTTCGGTGATCTTCTTGATGCCCTGGGCGTCCAGGATGTTATGGCTGTCCAGCTTCTCGATCGAGGTCTGTTCGAGATAGTCGATGGCCGCGTCTTCCAGGATGTAGCCGGACAGGTCGCTGCCGATCTGGCGGATGATGTCGTCGCGGAAGCGGTCGCGCGCCTGGTACAGGTCGACGAAGTCCATCGACTTGCCGACGGTCTTCAGGGCCTCGGCGAACTTGGCCGAGAACAGGTTTTCCAGCGTCTCCTGGCTGGAAGCGCGGGCGCAGCCGACCGCCTGGGCGACCTTCAGCACGTCTTCCTTGGTCTTGTTCACGCGCAGGAAGAAGGTGACCTTGATGTCGGCGCGGATGTTGTCGCGGCAAATCAGGCCGTCCTTGCCAAGGCGTTCGATCTCGATGGTCTTGAGCGAGATCTCCATCAGTTCCTTCTTGTGGATGATGGGGTAGACCATGCCGCCGGTGAAGCTGACGTCCGGCTCGGCGCGCAGGGTGTTGATGATCATTGCGTGACCCTGTTCGACTTTATGGTAGAAGCGCGCGAACATTGCCAGGGCGCCGAGCAAAACGACGACGCCGATGGCGGCTGCAATCAACATGATGTCCATGGATTTCCTTCAGGTTTGTGTTGGTGTTGTTATTTAATTTGCCGCGCTGGCGGCCTGTACTTCGTACTGCTGCAATGCCTCGTCGTAGGCGACGATCACTGCGAGAGCATCCTTGCCCAGTGAGTTGGGCGAACTGGCCCAGACGCGGATATTCAGGCTGGCCCCGCTGCTCTCCACTTCGGCGCGGCCGAATTTTTCGTCCACCGACAGCGTGACGATGCGGCAGGTGCGGCCGACCAGGCTGCGGTTTTCCGGCGCGTGGTGCTTGACGAACAGCGGACGCAAAGGCTTGATCACGCGCGCCGACAACCACACGCTGAACCCCGCCGCCGCCAGCAGGGTGGCGGCGCCGCCGACCCATTGCAGCACCCCGGCCGGCAGCCACGCCAGAACGTATTCGTGCAGCAGGGCCGTCGGCAGCCAGGTGAAGAAAACCAGCAGCGTAGCGACGATCGAGAACGGCACACCGCCCAGCCCCAGCGCCACCAGCCAAGAGGCCAGCGTTTCCAGGTCGGCGTGGTCGGCGTCGCCTTCGATGTTCTCGCCCAGGTCCAACACACCGACCAACGACAAGGTCCAGTACACCAGCAGGATGATCAGCAGGACGCTGGGGATGGCGGTTGGAAAGCTGGCCAGGATTTGCCAGGTGCTCATTCAGTGCCCTTCTTGGTGGTCAAATTACTAACTATTCTCGTGCTTCGATTGCTTTAATGCAAATGTTATCAACTGCTCATGCAACATTTCCTTGATGCGGCGCCGGTCGGCTGCGTCGACGCCCAGGCGTTCGGCCAGCAGCGCGTAATCGGCGTCCGACAGGCTGACCGTCAGGCGCGGGCGAACCGGCTTGCTGGAATACGGCAGGCCGAGGATCTTGCGGATCTGGTCCGAGGTGGAGAGCTGGCTCTTGAACGCGGCGAGGCGCACCGCATCGATCACCTGCGTCTCCACGTCGAAGGCCACCTGGACCGCGCGCAAGGCCGCATCCGATCCTGACCAGCGGGAAGAACTGCGGACCATGGCGCGTCAGCCCTGGTCCGGCGGGGCCGGCCGGACGCGCGCCTGCAGGCGAGCCATCACTTCGGCCTTGCGGTTGGCGCGCTCGCCGATGCCCGCCTGCGCCAGCTTGTTCTCCAGCGCCTTGCTGCCGAACTCTCCTTCCAGCACTTCGGCCGCCTGCATGCGGTCGGCCATGTCCTGGTGGCGCTGGCGGATGCGCTCCAGCGATTCCTTGGCGGTCATCAGCTTGGAGCCGCTCGAACCCATGTTCTGGGAAATGGTGGCGGTGGCCTTGTAGACGCTCTCGGTGGTCTTGGCCATGGCCAGCTGGCGCTCGTGCTCGCGCAGCGTAGCCTCGGCGTTGCGGATCATGTCCTTCAGGCGCGCGATATGGCCGGCATATTGGGCGCGCGCCTCTTCCTGTTCGGCCAGCGCCACTTCCAGGTCGGCCACGCGCGCGGCGACTTCCTCGGCCAGGCTGGTCTCGTCCTTTTGCAGCGCCTGCAGCGCCAGGTCCTCGTATTTTTTCAGTTCGGCGCGCAGGCGTTCGATTTCGCGGTCGGCCTGCATTTCCTTGGCCATCACGGCCGTCAGGTCGTTCTTTGCGGAGGCCACGTGGGCAGTGGCTTCGACGATTTCCTGTTCGTAGATGGTCGAGGCGTTGTTGTCGACGATGCTCTGGCCGAGCTCACGCAGGTTACCTCGCAACATGGTCAGCACTTTGGAAAAAACAGCCATGATGGGCTCCTCACATTAGAAATTCGTTGAACACTTCCAGGGCTTCGAGCGCGTTGTCGGCGGCCATCGCCACGTCGGTGGCGATGCTCTCCGGCGAGGCGTCGGCCGCCAGCGCGCCGAAAATGACGTAGTGCTCGCCGATGCGGCCGAAATTCGACAGCGGGATGGCGATGTTCAGGTCCATCATCGCTTCCAGCATCTCAGCGCGGCGCTCGGGGCGCACTTCGCGCTCGGTCCACAGGTAGCAGATGCAAAGCACCTGGTGCGGCGAAGCAGTGACGAATACAGGAATCTCCTCCTGGCCCTCGATGCACATCCGCATGACCGGCACGCCATCCGGCTCGTTGGGGGCCAGCAGGTTGGCGCTCACCGACAGCGAACCCACCTGGGCGGACAACGCGCTCTCGATCGCCAGCATCCGGCCCATCACTTCGTCCATAAAGTCACTCCTTGTTGCGGGTGGTTAGACATATCATGTCATTAGTATAAAAGCATGACATAAAATGTCAAGGACTGCCGCAACGCTTTGGGCGGCGGGTCTTCGCTCGGACACTGTCTGTGGGAGGTGCTGAAATCACGCGGACTGAAATCACTCCAGAGGGGGAATTTTCGGGTGCATCAAATTTTCAGCAGTTTTCAGCACTTCGCAACACGATTTCAGCACTTCTCAACGCGAGATGTGCACATCGCTTCCTCTCTCGCTCGTGCAGCCTCGCGGTATGCTTTCCGGCGAGCTTCGGCCTCAGCGGAAAAGCGCAATTTGGTTGCGGGCGTCCAGTTGAGTTCGCCCGGGAGCTGGACCAAGATGGCCTCCCATGCATTGCGCACGGTACCAAGGCTCGCCCTGGCAAACTGGTTTGGCGACATGCATCGCACGGTCGACCAGCCCCGAGAAATCCTGATCGCAGGCCTTTTCTGCCTGATAGTCGAGCAAGGCGCGCAGGGTAGGCAGTGTGACTGTCACACTTACGTGTTGGCTCATGCTGAAATCTCCCAAGGTGAAAATCCCTTAGAGGGAGAAATTCGAGGGAAGTTCAAATTTCAGCACTTTTCAGCACCTTGCAACACCATTTCAGCACTTCCACGGAGGGACCCGCGAGGAGCTACCGAAGCAGGAAGCGAATAGCGGACTCGGCCAGTTCATCGATGCTGACGCCGGCGTCGCGCCGGTACCACTGCGCCGACCAGTTCAAAGCCCCGAACAACCACAGCCGATCGAGTTTGCCAGGCGCCGGCCATTCGCCGGAAGCCTGCAGCTCACGCAGCACAGCATCCCACAGCGCCTCATAGCGATCCTTGGCCGCGACGATGCGCAATTGGCCCTCAGTGGAAAGCGCGCGCCACTCGTAGAGCATGACGTAGACGAAATCCTGTCCCGGCGACAGCAAGGTCTCGAGATGGGTATGCACCAGGCGCCGGAACGCCTCGCGCGGCGGCAAGCCAAGCGAAGCCACTTCCTCAATGCGGGCCAGGGCCTGCTGCATACCCTCCTCGATCACCGCCTGCAGGATGTCCTGCTTGGACTTGAAGTGATAAAACCACGACCCCGCCTGCACGCCCGCCGCGGCCGCAATATCGCGCACGGTGGTGTTATCGAATCCTTTTTCGCGGAAAAGTCTTGCCGAGACGGCAATAAGCAGCGTTTTCAGGCTGTCGGAAGCGGCCTGCGCGGGGCGGCCGCGCTTGCGGGGCGGAGGGGAATTGCTGGCGTCCATGTCCCCAGCAATCTACCTTATAATGAAAGTTTTCGCCAAATTTACAGCCCAAATCATGGAATTAGCCAAGTCTTTCGAGCCTGCCGACATTGAACAGTTCTGGCGCAGCGAGTGGGAAAAGCGCGGTTACTACGCAGCCTCCCTCGACCTGAGCAAGCCGTCCTTCAGCATCCAATTGCCGCCGCCGAACGTCACTGGCACGCTGCACATGGGGCACGCCTTCAACCAGACCATCATGGATGGCCTGACCCGCTACCACCGCATGCTGGGCCACAACACCGCCTGGATCCCGGGCACCGACCACGCCGGCATCGCCACCCAGATCGTGGTGGAGCGCCAGCTGGACGCGCAGAAGGTGTCGCGCCATGACCTGGGGCGCGAAAAATTCGTCGAGAAAGTCTGGGAGTGGAAGGAAAAATCCGGCTCCACCATCACCGGCCAGATGCGCCGCATGGGTACCTCCCCTGACTGGCAGCGCGAATACTTCACCATGGACGCCGAGCGCTCCAAAGTCGTGAGCGAAGTCTTCGTGCGCCTGTTCGAACAAGGCCTGATCTACCGCGGCAAGCGCCTGGTCAACTGGGACCCGGTGCTGGGCACCGCCGTCTCCGACCTGGAAGTGGTGTCGGAAGAAGAAGACGGCTCGATGTGGCACATCAAGTACCCGCTGGCCGACGGCAGCGGCCACCTGGTGGTTGCCACCACCCGTCCTGAAACCATGCTGGGCGACGTCGCCGTGGCAGTCGACCCGACCGACGAGCGCTACACCGCACTGGTCGGCAAGATGCTCAAGCTGCCGCTGGTCGGCCGCGAAATCCCGGTGATCGCCGACGAATACGTCGACAAGGAATTCGGCACCGGCTGCGTGAAGATCACCCCTGCGCACGACTTCAACGACTACGCCGTTGGCCAGCGCCACAACCTGGACATGCCGTCGATCCTGACCCTCGACGCCAAGATCAACGAAAACGCCCCGGCCGCCTACCAGGGCATGGACCGTTTCGCCGCCCGCAAGCAGATCGTCGCCGACCTGGACGCACAAGGCTTCCTGGTCGAAGTGAAACCGCACAAGCTGATGGTGCCGCGCGGCGACCGCACCGGCGTCGTGATCGAGCCGATGCTGACCGACCAATGGTTCGTCGCCATGAGCAAGCCGGCACCTGAAGGCACCTTCAACCCGGGCAAATCGATCACCGAAGTGGCGCTGGAAAAAGTATCCAGCGGCGAGATCAAGTTCGTCCCTGAAAACTGGAGCACCACCTACAACCAGTGGCTGAACAACATCCAGGACTGGTGTATTTCCCGCCAGCTGTGGTGGGGCCACCAGATCCCGGCCTGGTACGACGAGCAAGGCAACGTCTACGTCGCCCGCAGCGAAGAAGACGCGAAGGCACAAGCCGCCGCCAATGGCGTGAGCGGCGCCCTGACCCGCGACAACGACGTGCTGGACACCTGGTTCTCCTCCGCCCTGGTGCCGTTCTCCACCCTCGGCTGGCCGAACGAAACGCCTGAACTGCAAGCCTTCCTGCCTTCGTCGGTCCTGGTCACCGGCTTCGACATCATCTTCTTCTGGGTCGCACGCATGGTCATCATGACCAGCCACTTCACCAACAAGGTGCCGTTCGAAACCGTGTACGTGCACGGCCTGGTACGCGACTCGCAAGGCCAGAAGATGTCCAAGTCCAAGGGCAACACCCTGGACCCGATCGACCTGATCGACGGCATCGGCCTGGAAGAACTGGTGGCCAAGCGCACCACCGGCCTGATGAACCCGAAAGACGCGGCCAAGATCGAAAAGGCCACCCGCAAGGAATTCCCGGAAGGCATTCCAGCCTACGGCACCGACGCCGTGCGCTTCACCATGGCCTCCTACGCCTCGCTGGGCCGCAACATCAACTTCGACCTGGGCCGCTGCGAAGGCTACCGCAACTTCGGCAACAAGCTGTGGAACGCCACCCGCTTCGTGCTGATGAACACCGAAGGCCACGACTGCTCCGCCAACGAAGCCGACCTGTCGGCCGCCGACAAGTGGATCATCTCCGCCCTGAACCGCGCCGAACAGGAAGTGCATAAGGGCTTTGCCGACTACCGCTTCGACAACATCGCCTCCACCATCTACCAGTTCGTGTGGTACGAGTACTGCGACTGGTACCTGGAACTGGCGAAGGTGCAGGTCCAGCAAGGCACGCCGGGCCAGCAGCAAGCCACCCGCCACACCCTGCTGCGCGTACTGGAAGTCATCCTGCGCATGGCGCACCCGATCATCCCGTTCGTCACCGAGCAGCTGTGGCAGACCGTGGCCCCGCTGGCCGGCAAGGGCGGCGATGGCCAATCGATCATGACCCAGGCTTACCCGCTGCCGAACGAAGCGGCGATCAGCGCCGAAGCCGAAGCCTGGATGGGCGAACTGAAAGGACTGACCGACGCCACCCGCAACCTGCGCGGCGAAATGAAGCTGGCGCCATCGGTGCGCGTGCCGCTGATCGTGGAAGCGACCGGCGACGACAAGGCAAAGATGGCCGCTTTCGCCCCGTACATCCAGATGCTGGGCAAGCTGTCGGAAGTGCAGATCGTCGACGTACTGCCGGAATCGCCGGCCGCCGTCTCCGTGGTCGGCACCACCAAGCTGATGCTGAAAGTCGAAATCGACGTGAAAGCGGAACGCGAACGCCTGTCGAAAGAGATCGCCCGCCTGGAAGGCGAAATCGCCAAGGCCAACGGCAAGCTGTCCTCGGAAAGCTTCGTCGCCCGCGCCCCAGCCGCCGTAGTGGCGCAGGAAAAAGAACGCGTCGCCACCTTCGGCGCCACCCTGGCCAAGATGCAGGAACAACTGGCCAAGCTCCCAGCTTAAAAGTCGGGGTCAGGTCTGGCAATCCGCCACCCAAGATGAAAGCAATGCCCGGCCCCAGCCGGGCATTTTTTACCCCGAACTGTAGGTAAACTACATCATTCGTGTTGACATGTAGTCAAACAATCCGTAGTTTACCCCTCTCTACCTCTGCACATCACGCCTCAGTGGTAGTAATAGTACATCCACACCCAAGCAGTCCCGCAAAGGGCACCACGCACTGAGACGCTCCACCCGATAGCCGCTATCGCCCCACTGGCGAGGCGCCCTTGCGCACCCGTTCCGCAGTTCCAACCTGTGAAAGGAGATGTGCATGCAATCGCGTTTGAAACCCCTGGCCGCCGTCCTCGCGGCCTTGTTCGCCGCCAGCCACGCCGGCGCCGGCACCATCCCGGCCGCCCACGTGTACCACAACCACATGCCGAACTTCTGGCCCTTCTACGCCGTCGATCCCCTGGCCAAGTACAACGCCACGCCCGTCGGCGCGCCAGTGCGCTACACCTATGACGCTGACGTGATCAAGCTGAAAAACAATCCGCCAGCAGGCTACAGCTACTACCTGCCTGCCTCGCTGGGTGGCGCCATCATGCCGCACGACGACCTGGTGGCCTACTACACGCCGGACGCCAAGACCGGCGCCTACCAGTACTGGCCGATGCAGGTGGCCAACGAGATGCAAAGCTGGTCCGGCGGCAAGGGCCAGGTCCACGTCACCATGTCCGGCGCCGTCATCAACAACGTGCAAAGCCTCGCCAGCGCGCAGAACGTTCCCGGCTACAGCAACAGCAACTGGGGCGCATCCTGGCTCAATACCTGGAACTCGCTGAAGACCGCCAACAACTACCGCACGCTCGACACCGTGCACTTCACCGGCCACCACAGCATGGGCCCACTGGTAGGCCCCGACTACTTCCTGAAAGACCTGGTCTACCAGAACGCCACGCTAGCCCAGCCCTACTTCCTCGGCAACGGCTTCGTCGCCTCCAAGGGCTTCTTCCCTACCGAACTGGGATTTTCGGAGCGCCTGATCCCGAGCCTGGCCAAGTTGGGCGTGCAGTGGTCGGTCATCGGCAACAACCATTTTTCGCGCACGCTGAAGGACTACCCCTACGCCAGCGTTGACGCCAGCGGCGACACGCTGACGTCCCCGCCCAACCGCGCCGACTTGCGCAACACCTCCGCTAGCGGCAGCTGGGTGGCCGCCAATATGGCCCACGAGCAGCAAGTGGTGGTCAACAAATTCCCGTTCGCCTCCACCCCGCACTGGGTGCGCCACGTCGACCCCGCCACTGGCGCCGTCACGCGCCTGGCCGGCATCCCTGTCAGCCAGAACGGCTCCTGGCTGGAAGGCTGGGAAGGCGCGGTCACGGTCGACGAGCTGGCCCCCTACACCAGCCTGGAAGCGCGCCAGTTCTTCGTGGTGGCGCACGACGGCGACAATTCCGGCGGCCGCGCCGGCGCGCTCAGCACCTGGCAAGCCGGCCACTCGACCACCTGCAGCGGCAACGGCTACTGCCTCGGCATCGACGAATACCTGCGCGCCAAGCCGATTCCCGACAGCGACGTGCAGCACGTGCAGGACGGCTCCTGGATCGACACGCGCGACTCTTCGTCCGACCCCACCTGGTACCACTGGCACCTGCCCTTCCTGATCTGGAAAGGCCAGTTCGCCGACTTCAACCGAGTCACCGGCAACAACCTGGCGCCCAAGACCAACCTGAAAGGGCAGCAGGAAGGCGCCACCGTGTCCTTCGAATACGGCTGGCACTACCTGGAGCGCAATTTCGCCCTGCTGCAAGCCGCCCTCAACTACGCCAAGACCGCCGAGCAGATCTGGCTGGACGGCCACCCCAACCACTGGTCGCCCAGCACCGCGCTGGACAAGCAGGTCACGCACGCCGGCAACCAGCTCAACCCGTGGATGCTGTCCTACCCGGTCAAGGGCGATGCCGCCAACGACTACGCCAGCGGCGCCAACCCGGCCGAACTGGCCTGGTACTTCCTGCTGCCTGCCATGGACTCCGGCTTCGGCTACTACGACGAGAACAAGGACGACTCGGTCAAGCCGACCCTGGCCTTCAACAACTCATTGGCCTTCTCGCGCCCGTATGTGCAGGCGCACCTGGCGCAAGACCGCACCGGCCCTTCCGTGTGGTGGCCGCAGCGCTATCCCTACAACCCCGGTTCGGTCAACGCCTCCAAGGCCGAAGGCTGGACCGTGCAGCATTACAGCAATGACTTCGCCGTCTACACCTACGGCCACGACGTGTCGGGCATCGCCAGCGCCAAGGTCAAGGTGCGGGTCCACGCCAGCAACAATATCGACGCGGCCGACGACACGTACAAGGTGTACGATCCGGCCGCCCTGGCCGGCCAGCCCGGCCTCTCGATCAACCCGGCCAATGTGGGCGCCTGGCAGGACGTGACGATGCAGGTGCGCGAGCTGCAGCCGGACATGAACGGCGTGGCCTGGATTCCCACCACGCGCGACACCATCGCCGCCCTGCCGGCGCAGGACAGCGGCGACCTGTATTACGCCTATATCCCGGGCTACCGCACCCAGCTGCTGGACTACTACGTCGAGATGACCGACACGCTGGGCAACGTCACGCGCTCGGAGATCCAGCAAGTGTTCGTCGGCGCCGGCCGCTACCGCGCCGTGGCCACCGGCTCCGGCTACACGGAAGACATCAACGGCACCGTCAACGGCGTCTATCCCTTCCTGACGATCGACAGCACGCCGCCCAGCGCACCCGGCCAGCCGGCCGGCAGCCAGTTGACCGACCGCTCGGTAAGCCTGGCCTGGAGCGCGGCCAGCGACAATATCAGCGTCACCGGCTACAAGGTATTCCGCAACGGCGTGCTGGCCGGCTCGCCCACCGGCACCGCCTTCAGCGACAGCGGCCTGGCGCCCGCCACGGCCTACAGCTACACGGTAAGCGCCATCGACGCCGCCGGCAACCAGTCCGCCGCCAGCCCGGCGCTGGCCGTCACCACGCTGGCCGCCGACACGCAGGCACCGACCGCCCCGGGCCAGCCGACGGCATCGGCCATCACGCAGGTAGCCGCCACCCTGTCCTGGGCCGCCGCCGGCGACAACTACGGCGTCGCGCAATACCTGGTGCTGCGCAACGGCAGCCAGGTCGGCGCCACCGCCGCCACCAGCTACACCGACAGCGGGCTGGCACCGTCGACCAGCTACAGCTACACCATCAAGGCGCAGGATGCCGCCGGCAATACCGGCCCGGCTTCCGCCGCCCGCACGCTCACCACGGCCGCCGGCAATATCGCCACCGTCTACTACCGCCTGCCCAGCGGCTGGAACAGCGCCAACATCCACTACAGCCCGACCGGTGGTGCCTGGACCGCGGTGCCTGGCGTGCCGATGGCCGCGGCCTGCAGCGGCTGGCTGTCCTACACCGCCAGCCTCGGTTCAGCCAGCAGCTGGCAGGCCGTGTTCAACAACGGCAGCGGCAGCTGGGACAACAACGGCGGCAAGAACTACGCACTGGGCACCGGCCTGTCCAGCGTGGCCGGCGGCGCCGTCACCAGCAGCAGCAACCCGTGCAATGTCGACAGCACGCCGCCCAGCGCCCCGGACGGCCTGGCCGCCAGCGCGGTGGGCGCCACCAGCGTCAGCCTGGCCTGGAGCGCCGCCACCGACAACGCCGGCGTGTCCGGCTACTACGTCTACCGCAACGGCAGCCTGCTCGGCACCGCCACCGGCACCGGCTACGTCGACAGCACAGCGGCCCCCGCCACCAGCTACAGCTACACCGTCAAGGCGATCGACGCCGCCGGCAACGTTTCGGCAGCCAGCGCCGCGCTGGCAGTGACCACCACGGCGGCATCGTCCTGCCAGGTCACCTTCACCATCGCCAACGCCAATACCGTCATGGGGCAGAACCTGTACGTGGTCGGCAACGACACACGCCTTGGCAACTGGGCACCGGCCAGCGGCTTTGCGCTGGCGATCCAGGGCAGCGGCGCCAACGTACCGTGGAGCGGCACCGTCACGCTGCCAGCGGCCAGCGCCATCCAGTACAAATACGTCAAATGGAACGGCAGCACGGCGACCTGGGAAGGCAGCCAGGCCACCGCCTCCGGCAACCGCGAGTTCAGCACCCCGGCCTCGTGCAGCAGCCCCCTTCCGCGCAACGACGGCAACTTCAAGTCCTGATTTAAAAGTCGGGGTCAGGTCTGGCAATCCGCCACATTTTCCGCGATGCGAAAAATGTGGCGGATTGCCAGACCTGACCCCGACTTTCAATTTTCTAGAGTCTTCCCTCCAAAAAAAATAGCATGACCGTACGGTGCCCTGCCGGGTCCTTTGCTACACTGATTTTCCCCAAATCTAAATAAGAGACACCCCCATGCGCCTAACCCGCACAGTGGCGCTGGCTGCGGCAGCCTTGCTGGCTGCCGCTCCGGCATTTGCCCAAGATCCCTCTCCTGTCGGCCTGTGGAAGAACATCGATGACGTCAGCGGCAAGCCGAAGGCCCTGATCCGCATCACCGAGGAAAACGGCGCCCTGCAGGGCAAGATCGAAAAACTGTACCGCGGCCCGGCGGAAGAACAGAATCCGGTGTGCGACAAGTGCACCGATGCGCGCAAGGACAAGCCGATTGTCGGCATGGTGATCGTGTCCGGCCTGAAGAAGGACGGCAGCGAATACAACGGCGGCGAGATTCTCGACCCGAACAACGGCAAGGTTTATAAGAGCAAGCTGGAAGTTGCCGATGGCGGCAAGAAGCTGAAAGTGCGCGGGTATATCGGTATTCCGATGCTGGGCCGGTCGCAGACTTGGGAGCGCCAGGAGTAAACCGGTAAACCAGGGTCAGACCCATAGGGTCAGACCCTGTCTGCTCCACTGCCGTCGGTTTCGGTTGTGCGCTGTTGACTTTCGACGAAGATCAAGGACGCACAACCAAAACCATCCGCCCAAAGACCGTAGGGGGTCTGACCCTGCGGGTCAGACCCCGACTTACCGGGTTTAGCGCTTAGGCAACAGCAACGACGCCAGCGCCGGAATCATCACAATCGCCCCCACCATATTCCACAGGAACATGAACATCAGCAGCAGGCCCATATCGGCCTGGAACTTGATGTCGGACCAGGCCCAGGTCAGCACGCCCAGCGCCAGCGTCACGCCAGTCAGCGCCACCGCCACGCCGGTCGTCTTCAGCGTCTCGAAGTAAGCCTCCTTCAGCTCCATGCCGCGGTCAAGGAAGCACTGCAGCCGGTTGTAGATGTAGATGCCGTAATCGACGCCAATCCCGATCCCCAGCGCAATCACCGGCAAGGTCGCCACCTTCACCCCCAGCCCCAGGCGCGCCATGATGGCCTCGCACAGCGCGGACGTGATATACAGCGGCACCATTATGCAGATGGTTACGCGCAGCGAGCGGAACTCCCACCACACCAGCAGCGCCACGATGGCGTACACCAGCACCAGCATGGTGATCTCGGCCTGCTTGATCACGATATTGGTGGCCGCCTCGATGCCCGAATTGCCGGCCGCCAGGATGAATTCCGCCTGCGGCGTGTTGTTCTCTTTGGCGAACGCCTGCGCCGCCTGCACCACCCGCGTCAGCGTGTCGGCCTTGTGGTCGGCCAGGAACACCAGCACCGGCAGCATCGAGCAGTCGTTGCTGTACAACTCGGACGGAATCATGCGCTGCGCCGAATTGGACACGAAGCGATTGCGCGACAGCGCCTGCCATTTCAGGCTGCCGCCATTGACGTTGGAGATGATCCGCTTCTGCACCGTGAACAGCGAAGTGGTCGACTCCACGCCCGGCACGTTCTCCATCTCCCACTGGAAGCGGTCCACCACTTCGGCAGTCGGGTAGGCACCGCACTCGCCGGCCGGCGTCTTTACCATCACCACGAACACGTCCGAGCTGGTCGAGTAATGGCCGGTGATGTAGGCGTTGTCGCGGTTGTAGCGCGAGTCGGCGCGCAGCTCCGGCGCGCCCGGATCGAGGTCGCCGATCTTCAGGTCGCGGTTCAGCGCAAACGCTGTGGCAAACACCGCCACTGCGCCCAGCACCGCCAGCTTGGCGTACTTGGGCTCCGCAATGCGCGACAGCATGCGCATGAAGCGGTGCTTGCGCTTGGCCTTCCGGGCCTGGTTGCGCAGGCAGGCATCGGTCACGCCCACGTAGGACATCAGCACCGGCAGCAGGAACATCTTGGTCAGCACGATCACCGCCACGCCCACCGAGGCCGAAATCGCCAGCTCGCGGATCACGCCGATCTCGATCACCAGCAGGGTCGAAAAGCCCACCGCATCGCACAGCAGCGCAATGGTGCCGGGAATGAACAGCTGGCGGAAAGTCTGCTTGGCAGCCTCGGTGGCCGACTTGCCGGACAGGCGCTCGCTGGCCATGGTGTTGATGTTCTGCACCGCGTGCGAGACGCCGATGGCAAAGGTCAGGAACGGCACCAGGATCGAATACGGATCGAGCCCGAAGCCCAGTAGCCGCACGATGCCAAGCTGCCAGATTACCGCCAGCGAGCAGCAGAACACCGTCACCAGGGTCGACTTCCAGCAGTGCGAATACCACAGCAGCAGCGCCACCGTCATGGCAAAGGTGATCGCGAAGAACAGGCCGATCGCCTTGGCGCCGTGAATCAGGTCGCCCACCACCTTGGCAAAGCCGACGATGTGGATCTTCACGCCCTGTGCTTCGTACTTGTCGCGCACCAGCTTTTCCAGGCGCTCGGAGAACAGGCCGTAATCGAGCTTGGTGCCCTTGTCCGGATCGATCTCCAGCAG
The DNA here is from genome assembly GCF_049913255.1 of Pseudoduganella sp. R-43. Lineage (NCBI taxonomy): Bacteria > Pseudomonadati > Pseudomonadota > Betaproteobacteria > Burkholderiales > Oxalobacteraceae > Pseudoduganella > Pseudoduganella sp. R-43. The sequence continues at coordinate 1,422,075 of NZ_CP183988.1, read as the reverse complement.
CGGCACCTGCACGATGGTGGATTTCTGGTCCGCCGCCACCAGGCTGCCGATGCGCCCCGAACGCGCCACGTTTGCCCGCACCTCGTCCAGCATGGCCGGCGAACCGTCGAAGCCCTGCGGGATGATCTGGCCGCTGTTCAAGCCCGTCTCGGTGACTTCCATCCACTGCACGTTCGGCGTCCACAGGGACTTCAGGTTGCCGCGGTCCACGCCGGGGATGTAGAACACTTCGTCGGTCACCGCCTTCAGCGTATCGAGATACTCCTTGCTGTAGATGTCGCCCTTGGTCGCCTCCACCGCGATGCGGATGTTGTTGCCCAGCGGGCGCAACTCGTTCTCGTACTTCAGGTAGTTGGCGATGAAGGGGTGGGTGGCCGGCACCATCTTCTGGAAGCTGGCGTCCGGTTTCAGCAGCGCCGCCTGCCAGGCAAACAGCACCGACGCCAGCAGGAAAGCCACCATGATCACAAGGCGGTGCTTGAACAGGCGCGGCTCCAGCCAGTGCTCGACGGAGGTGAAGCGCTGGTGTCCTTCCTCGGCCACCTTGCAGGATTTTTCGTCTTCGCGCTTCATTTCGCCGCCTCCCGCACACCACCCACGCCGGACAGCAGCACCGTGCCATTCACAGCCAGCATGCCGGCCGTCGGCACCGCATCGCCCTGGCGCATAACGCGGAAGCTCACGCCATCGTCGTCGCTGCGCAGCAGCGCGCCATCTTGTGCCGCGAGCACGATGCTGTTGCCCTGCAGGGCGCCGCCCACCAGGCTCTTCTTCGTCACGGCCGGCGTTTCGCGCCAGGTGGCGCCGCCATCTTCGCTGCGGAACACATGGCCGCCAAAGCCGTAAGCGAGCACGCTGCGGCCGGTGAAGATCACGCCGTACAGCTGGCCGCCGTAGCCGGTCTCGATACGCTGCCAGCTTGCGCCGCCGTCGGCCGAGCGGTACACGTAGCCGCCCTCGCCCGCGATGGCCAACACATTGCCAGGCCCGCCCGCAATCGCGTTGTAATGCAAGCCTTCAGGATTGGGCAGGCCCGCGCCCATGGAATTCCAGTGTGCCCCGCCGTCCGTGGTACGGAAAGCCTGGCCGTATGCGCCCACCGCGTAGCCGGTCCTGGCATCGCGGAACCATACGCCCAGCAAAGGGCGCGACGGGCCGAACTTGGCCGCCGCTTCGATATCGCCCAGCGCGTTCTCGGCATCGGCGAGCGCCGCCTTGCCCGCTCCCGCCCCGGCCGCCTGCGCCTTCTCGACTGCCGCCTTGGCATCGGCCAGCATCAGTGCATTGGCCTGGTTGCCGTCAAAGCGGGTGCTCCATTGCGCCCCGCCGTCATTGGTGGAAAGGATCACCCCATCCTGCCCGACGGCCCAGCCGTTGGAAGCATCGGCAAACGCCACGCTGGTCAAGGTGACCGACACCGGTACTTTCGCCTGCTGCCATGGCGCATTGGCGCCGCCATCGCGCACCAGGATGATGCCGCGCTCGCCCACCGCCACCGTGCGCTGGCCGGCCAGCGCCATGGCCGTCAGCATGGCTTTCGGCGCCCGCGCCGACATGCGCGCCGGCGTCTGCAGCGGATCGCGCGCCACGGCCGGCGCCACCGCCAATGCGCCCAGCAGCGCAGCAGCGGCCTGTTTCAATACTATATTCATGCTCTACCTGCGAAAAAATGGGCGCAGCGCTCCCTGTGAACGCAAGCGCCCGAAGAGACACCCCCAAACCCGCTACGCCGTCCTTAGTTGGAAGAGCGGCGCAGCGTATCTGGCGTGAAGTTCGACGGATCGAGCTTGACGCCAAATTTGATCGGCTTCTCCTGGTTGGAGATGCCGGAGAGCAGGTAGCGGCGTGCCTGCAGGTCGTAGAACACTTCGTAGGCGAAGTAGTGGGTCAGCGCATCGTAGTACTGGATGCCGCCGATTTCGTGCACGCGCCACAGTTCGCCGCGGCCGTCGTAGGAATCGGTGTGCAGCACTTCCCAGCTATCCTCGTCCACGTAGAACACGCGCTTGGCGTAGATGTGGCGCTTGTCCTTCTTCAGGGTCGCTTCCACTACCCACACGCGGTGCGGCTCGTAGCGCACGAAGTCCTGGTTGATATGGCCGGGGCGGACGATGTCGGCATACTTGATCGCCTTGTTGGTGATCTTGTAGTTGTTGTAGGAGACCAGCATCTCCTTCTTGCCCACCAGCTTCCAGTCGTAGCGGTCGGGCGCGCCGTTGAAGCCGTCGTAGTCGTCGGTGGTGCGCAAGCCGTCCGCGCCCTGCCCCGGCGAGTCGTAGGCCACGTTCGGCGCGCGCAGCACGCGGCGCTGGCCAGGATTGTAGGTCCAGGCCAGGCGCGATTCCTTCACCTGGTCCATCGGGTCCACCACCAGCAGCGCGTCGCCGGCCACCGAGGACGGGCCGGTCAGGGTCGCCATGTAGTACACCAGGCGGTTAGGCTCGGGGTTGGGCATGCCCTGGGCGAAGGCCACCTTCTCGGTGCGGGTCACCGGCGTGAAGGCGCCGTTGGTCTGCACCGGGAATTCGGCGGTGTAGCGCTCGATGGTGCCGCCGCGGTAGCGCATCAGGTGGTTCCAGATCACCTCGACGCCGGTTTTCGGGATCGGGAACGGCACCGTGGTCTTGGCGGTGCCGGTCACGCCGTTGCCGCCGCCGGTCAGCTCGGCCTTCGTCGCTTCGGCCTTGATGTTGTCGTACACCGCCTGCGGGTAGCCTGCCGTGCGGTAGCTCTTGTAGACATTCATCTTGTAGCTCGGGTAGCGCTTCAGCATCTCCATCTGCCCCGGCGCCAGCATGTCCTTGTACTTGTCCATGTTGGCGGCCGTGATGGTGTACTGGGGCGCTTCGTTCGGCAGCGGGTCGGCGTAGCCGTTCTTGCTGTCGAAGCCGGCCGGCGCCTTGGTGATGCCGCCGGTCCAGGCCGGGATGGTGCCGGCCTTGTTGCCTTCCTTCTCCGCGCCGACCGGCGTCAGGTCCTTGCCCAGGCGGTCTGCTTCCGCCTGCGGCAGGCCGGCCAGGGCGCTGCCCGCGATGCACGCCAGCGCTGCGGCCAGCAAGCTTTGCTTCATCATCTTCATCTACATGTCTCCTGTGTCTTTATTAGAAGTTGGCGCCGATCACGAACTGCATGTTGTCGCGGTCGTGGAACTGGTCGTACTTGGCGCTCTTGTTATAGCTGGTATAGCTGATGTCGGCGTAGTAGCGGTTGTTGTAGTCCGCGCGCAGGCCCACGCTGCGGGTCTGGCGGTCTTCGACGAACAGGTTGTCGGCCGCATAACCCTTCACGTCATGCGCGAAGTACAGGCGCGGCTTGAAGTTGACGCCGGCCACCACGTTCGGAAACAGCATTTCGGCCGACAGGCGATATCCCCAGGCGCTGCTGGTGGCATAGCCTTCGTTCTCGCAGTAGGAGGCATTGGGCTGGATGCCGGCCGGCCCGCAAGTGCCGCCCAGCGCCGCGGTCGGGCCGAAGTTGTACATGAAGCCGCGCACGTAGCGGGTGCTGGTGTTCGGGTCGCCGATGCCGCTCCACTTCTGGCCCGCCACTTCGCCCAGCAGGGTCAGCGAATCGGCGCCCAGCACTTGCGGGATCTGGCGGATGAACGACACCTGCGCCTGCGTCTTGTCCTTGCGGTCATAGCCGTGGATCACGGTGCCGGTCGGCACCGCCGGGTTGCGCGCAATGACCGCCAGCTTGGCCTGCGGGCCGATGCCCAGCGCAGTGCCGACCAGCAGGTCGATCGCGTTGATCTGCACCGGGATGTCCTTGGTGCGCGACACTTCGCCAAACAGCGAGAAGCCGCCCACTTCGGTGGCTGCCGACAGGCCCAGGGTCTTCACGTTCTCGCCGCTGTAGTCCCACACGATATTCCCGGCCGGCAGCACGCCCAGCGTGCCCAGTGCCGGCGCCAGCGACGGCACGGCCTTGACCAGTTGCGCCAGGCGGCCCGACCATACCGACGGCAGCGCCGACGGCTGCTTGACCACCGAGACGATCGGCGAGTGGCTGTGGTAGCGCGCGAAATAGACGCCGAAGTCGGTGGCAATGGCGTCGGCAAAGTAGTGGCTCGACACGCCGAACTGGCCGGACTTCTTCGGCTTGATCTTTTCCGCGGTGGTCATGCGGAAGTTGAGCGGCATGCTGCGCGACAGGCCGAGCGAGGCCAGCACCGGGTCCAGCGCAGCAGGCAGCGCGGCCAGGAACGGCGCGCCGTTGTACTGGCCCTGGTCGTTCAGCTTGGTGCCGTCGCCAAACAGCACGGTGCCGTTGTTGCAGTTGAGCGAATCGGCCGCCGACCAGTAGGTGCCGCAGCCGTCGACCACGTTCTGGCGCCAGCCCAGGTTGTAGAAGGCCTCCACCGACACGCCGTTGCCCAGGCCCAGGTTAGCCATCAGGGCCGGCTGCGGACGCAGGACTTCCTTGACCTGCGCGCCCGGGCGGCGCGCGGCGCTGGTATCGAAGGCGCCCATGGCGTTAATGCCCGGCACGAACAGCGATTCGCCCCAGTTGATCACCTGGTTGCCCAGCTTGGCGCTCAGCGCCTTGCCGCCCAGGTCCCAGTTGGCGAACACATAGGCGTCGGCCAGCGCCACGCCGTCGAAGGTGGACAGCTGGTCGAAGCCGGTGTCGCTCAGTTCTCCGTTCTGCTTGTAGCCGTTGTTGAAATGCCCGTGCGGCATCTCCTTGCCTTTCAGGACGCGGTCGTACCACGCGAAGCTGCGCACGAACATGCCGTAGGTATCGCCTTTCAGTTCCAGTTCGCCTGTCAGCTTGCCGACGGTGGAATAGGCATCGTGCTTCTTGAAGTTCAGGTTGCCGTCGTCGGCGCCGGCGCCCGCCGTGCCGCCATTGGGTACAGAGATCAGGTTCTTGTCTGCATCCTTCATCCGGATGCTGGTGCCGACCGACATGTTCAGGGACCAGCGTCCTTCCAGTCCATTGTCGGTGGTGAAGGTATCTGCGTGCGCCAGTGGGGTTGCCAGCGCCGCCGCCACGGCGAGCGCCATGATACGGTTGTACTTCCTCGTCATCCTAGTGTCTCCTAATGGTTTTTACAGCTTCTTATACAGGCTTATTTAACTGCTTGAACTCCTCACGCAACTTCATCTTCTGCACTTTGCCGTTGGCGGAATACGGAAGCTCGCTGACAAAAACCACGTCGTCGGGAAGCCACCACTTGGCTACGCGGCTGGCAAGGTAGCCTAACACTTCATCGCGTGTGGGGGAACTGCCATGGCGGGGAACGACCACCAGCAACGGGCGTTCCTGCCATTTTTCATGCGGGATGCCGATCACCGCGGCAGCCATCACATCGGGATGGCCCATCACTGCGTTCTCGACATCGATCGATGAAATCCATTCGCCGCCGGACTTGATCACGTCCTTGGCGCGGTCGGTTATCTGAAGATAGCCATCGCGGTCGATGTTGGCGATGTCGCCGGTATCGAAGTAGCCTTCCTCGTCCAGCACCGAGGCATCGCTGCCGTAATAGGCCGACAGGATCCACGGCCCGCGCACCATCAGGCGCCCCGTCGCCACGCCGTCGTGCGGCAGGCGCCGGCCCGCTTCGTCCTTCAGCGCCAGCTCCACGCCGCACACCGGCCGGCCCTGGCGCGCCTGCACGCGCAGCTTTTCTTCCTCGCTGGCCTTGTCGTGCGATTGCAACAGCGAGCACACGGTGCCCAGCGGCGACATCTCCGTCATGCCCCAGGCCTGCATCAGGGTCGCCCCCAGCGTGTTGCGGCAGCGCGTGAACATCACCGGCGGGATCGCCGAGCCGCCGCACAGCATGCGCTCCAGGCATAGCTCCTGCAGCGCCGGCCGCGCTTCGCTGTCGATATGGTTGAGCAAGCCTAGCCAGACGGTCGGCACGCCCAGCGCCATCGTCACGCGCTCGTCGCGCAGCAAGTCGTAGATGCTCTTGCCGTCCAGCGCTGGCCCGGGCAGCACCAGCTTGGCGCCGCTCATGGCGCCGGCGTACGGCATGCCCCAGGCGTTCACATGGAACAGCGGCACCACCACCAGGCAGCTGTCGCGGTGCGAAATGGCTGCACTGCCCGCAGCGCACAGGCCCATCGAGTGCAGGTAGGCCGAGCGGTGCGAGTACAGCACCCCTTTCGGGTTGCCGGTGGTGCCGGAGGTGTAGCACAGCGCCGACGCCGTGCGTTCGTCGAACTGCGGCCAGGCGTAATCATCGCTGGCGCCTTCCACCAGCTCCTCGTAGCACAGCGTTCCCGCCGGCAGGCCGGCGGGCATATGCGCGCGGTCGGTCATGCAGACGAATGCCTTCACACCTGCCAGCTTCGGCGCCAGCGCGGCCACCAAGGGCGCGAAGGTAGTGTCGAAGAACAGCACCTGGTCCTGCGCGTGATTGAGAATGTACTCCACCTGTTCCGGGAACAGGCGCGGGTTGATGGTGTTCAGCACCGCACCCATGCCCGACACGCCAAAGTACAGCTCCATGTGGCGATGCGTGTTCCAGGCCAGCGTGCCGACCCGGTCGCCCATGCCCACGCCCAGCGCCAGCAGCGCATTGGCAATGCGCCGCGCGCGCCGTTCCACTTCGCCGTAACTGCTGCGGTGCAGCGTGCCTTCACAAGTGCGCGAGACAATCTCGGCGCGCGGGTGCACGCGGCGCGCGTGCTCGATCATCGAGGAAATCAGCAGCGGCTGATCCTGCATCAAGGCTTGCATACGCTAATCCATTACATATGGCGTTTCAGGAAACCGGCCAGCGTGTCGAAGACGCGGCCATACGGAGGGCGGAACAGGCCGAAGCCGTTCAGGCGCGCCTGCCGGTAGATCGGCTTCTGCTTGGAGAACGCGAGGAAGCCATGCTCGCCGTGATAGGCGCCCGTGCCGCTGGCGCCGACGCCGCCGAACGGCAGGTTTTCCTGCGCCGCATGCCACAGCGCGTCGTTGACGGTGACCCCGCCCGAGATGGTCGAGCGCAGCACCTTGGTGCAGTTGCGGCGCTCCTTGCCGAACCAGTACAGCGCCAGCGGGCGCTCGCGCTGGTTGATGAAGGCGATGGCTTGCTGCAGCGTGTCGTAGGGCAGCACCGGCAGCAGCGGGCCGAAGATCTCTTCGCGCATGACCGCCATCTCGGACGTGACGTCCAGCAGCAGCACTGGCGCCATGCGCCGCTCGCCCGCTTGCCCCGCTTCGGTACCGCCCAGCCGCAGCACGCGCGCGCCCTGCTCTTCCGCCTCGCGCACCAGCTTCTCCAGCCGCTGGAAATGACGCTCGCTGATGATGCTGGTGTACTGCTCGTTGCCGGCAAACTGCGGGTACATCGCCGCCGCCGCCGCGCTCAGTTCGCGCACGAATTCGTCCACGCGCGCGCGCGGCACCAGCGCGTAGTCGGGCGCCACGCAAGTCTGGCCGGCGTTGAACAATTTGCCGAAAGCCAGGCGCGGCGCAGCCTGCGCCAGGTCGCAGCTTTCGTCGATGATGGCGGGCGACTTGCCGCCCAGTTCCAGCGTCACCGGTGTCAGGTTGTGCGCCGCGGCGACAGCGACCTGGCGTCCTACCGCGGTGGAGCCGGTAAAAATGAGATGGTCGAACGGCAGCGCCGCAAAATCGCGGCTGACCTCAACGCCGCCTTCGACCACGGCCAGCTCGGCCGGGGTGAAATAACGCGCCGCCAGTTGCGCCAGCAGGCGCGAAAAGGCCGGCGTCAGCTCGCTGGGTTTGATCATCACGCGATTGCCCGCCGCCAGGGCGGCAGCCGCCGGCACCAGCGCCAGTTGGCAGGGGTAGTTCCACGGCACGATATTGCCGATCACACCCAGCGGCTGCGGCATGATCCGGCTCGAGCCGGGCAGCATGTGCAGCGGCGTCGCCACGCGGCGCGGCCGCATCCAGCGCCCCAGCTTGCGGCGCTGCTGGCGGATGGCCGACAGCACGACGAACAGCTCCGTCAGCACCATTTCCTGCCGCGCGCGCCCGCCAAAGTCGGCATCGATCGCTTCCAGGATGGCCGCTTCGTTGTCGGCCACCAGCGCCTGCAGGCGGTCAAGCCGCTCGCGCCGGATGGCGGCCGGCGGCACCATGTCGGCATTGAAGGCCGCGCGCTGCACTTCCAGCCTGTCCAGCAGCGATGGCGAGCCGCGTCCTACGACGGCAGGGTCGAATTCCTGAACTTTCATCACAGTGTCTCCAGTTGCGCCGCGTTTTATTTAACGCTGTCTTGAAACGAGTATGTGTTTGACACTACTATTCGTCCAATGCATTGTATTTATCCGCACAATGCATATTCCGCATACTAGGAGTTTTCCATGGATTTCAAGCGCTTGCGCTACGCCCTGGCGGTGGCCGACGAAGGCAATTTCGTGCGGGCCGCCGAGAAGATCAGCATCAGCCAGCCCGCCCTGTCGCGCGCCGTGCAGACCCTGGAGGACGAACTGGGATTCCTGCTGTTCGACCGCGGCAACCGCAACGTGGCGGTGACGGTGGCCGGCGCCGCCTTCTTCAACCACGCGCGCCGCTTGTTGTTTGATGTACGCAACATGGAACACGATTTATCGTTGTTGCGAAATGGCGACAGCGGCCATGTGGCCTTCGGCATCGGCCCCCTGCACTCGGGCGCCCTGCTGCCGCGCATGCTGCGCCAGGTGCGCGCCGACCAGCCGGGCATCAGCCTGTCGGTCACCATCAACACCTCGACCTACCTGCTGGACCACCTGCGCGGCGAGGAAATGGAATTCTTCATGTCCGACGTGCGCCTGATCGAGCCGGCCGAAGACCTGATCATTACCCACGAATGCCGCCAGTACGGCGGCATCTACTGCCGCCCCGGCCACCCGCTGCTGGGGCGCGACGACGTCACCCCGCCCGAGCTGCTGCCCTATGGCATGGCGGCGCCCACCATTCCCGAAGTGCTGATGACGCAGATGAACAAGCTGTTCCGCCTGCCGCCGGGGCGCGACCTGCCCATCATGCTCAGTTGCGACAGCGTGCATACCCTGGTCGACGTGGTGGCCGAAAGCGATCTGCTGCTGATCTCCAGCCATGCGGCGCTGGCCGAGGCGGCCGCGGAAGGCCGGCTGGAACAGGTACAGGTGCCGCTGCCGCCGCTATGGGCCGACATTGCCACCATCCGCCTGCGCGGGCGCACCCTCTCGCCCGGCGCCCAGCGCGTGCTGCAGGCGGCGCGGGAAATCCTGGCGCAACTGGCCGGCACGGAAATGCCGCGCCAGTGATCCGCCGGCGCGGCTCCGCTGGCGCAGCCTCAGGCCGCAGCCGCGCGCAGCGCTTCCAGGTCGCGCAGCTCGATCTGGCCGTAGCGCAGCCCGATCGCGCCGCAGCCGGCCAGCGCCTGCAATTCCTTGTTCAGGGTGGTGCGCCCGACGCCGAGCATCATCGCGATCTGGTCCTGTGAAGCGGCGATGGTGGTGCGCGCGCTGGCAGCCTGGGTCAGCTCGCCATGCGCCATCATCAGCAGGCGCCGCGCCAGGCGGGTGCGGGTGCTGTGCATCGCCATGTCGGCGATCAGGCCGAAAGCGGCGTGCAGCCGCTCCGCCTCCAGCCGTGCCATGGCGTTGGCAAACACCACGTCCTGCATCAGGGCCGTAAAACGTTCCGCGCTGACCGCCAGCAGTTCCGTGTCCTCCTGCGCTGTTGCCGTGGCGCTGCGCGGCAAGTCCGCCAGCAGGGCCGTTTCGCCGAACCAGTTGCCCGCTTCAGCCAGGGTCACGATCGCCTCGTTGCCGTCCGCATGCATGACCGACAGCCGGACCGCGCCGCGCACCACGCCCCACAGCCCATCCTGCGCCCCGGACGTCCGCTCACCCTGCAGGTAGAGCACCTCGCCTTGCTCCAGGCGCACGCTGCGCGTCACCGCCAGCAAGGCGCTGGCCTGCGCCGCCGGCAATCGCGCGAACCAGGGGTTGTTGAAGAATATCTGCATGCAAAAAAAATCCTGAATTGCCCGGAATTGAACAATCTTCGCCGGCGCAGCCCTGCATCATGGTTGCCAAAGGAGACCAGCCATATGGACAACACCATGATGTACACGCTGCTCGCACTGGTGATCACGGGCCTCGCCCTGGCGGAATTCGCCAGCCGCCGCTACCGCGACACGGTGCACGCCAGCGCCAATGATACAGCGCTCGAAGTGGGCATGACAGTCAGCCTGTTGCTGATTACCCAGCCGTTGATCCTCTTCGCCACCAGCGCGCTGGGCCAGTGGCTGGCGCCCGGCATGCGCGATGCCTGGGCCGGCCTGCCCTGGTGGGCCTGGGCCGGCCTGCTGCTGGTGGGCGACGACATGACGCAGTACTGGTGGCACCGCATCTCGCACTCGCCGTTGCTGTGGCCCCTGCACCGCGCCCACCACTCGGCCTCTTACATGAGCATCCGCATCACCTACCGCAACAACTTCTTCTACTATCTGATGATGCCGGGCATCTGGTTTGCCGGCGCCATGGTCTACCTGGGCTGCGGCTGGATGTATTTCGCCTACGTCGTGGTCAAGCAGGCGGTCATCCTCGGCGCCCACTGCGCCTGGGCCTGGGATGAACCGCTGTACAAGGTTTGCGCGCTGCGGCCCTTGATGTGGGTCGTGGAGCGCACCATCTCCACCCCGGCCACCCACCGCGCTCACCACGCCATCACCAACGCCGACGGCATCGGCCATTACAAGGGCAATTTCGGCAACCTGCTGTTCTTCTGGGACGTACTGTTCGGCACCGCCCACATCACGCGCCGCTACCCGGCCCAGTACGGGCTGCGCGACGACCAGCTTTTCGGCGCCGAGCGCTGGGACAGGCAGATGTTCTACCCGCTGCTGCAGTCGAAGCGCGAATACAGCGCCCTGAAATTCGGCGGAAAGAGCTATAGCGATGAATAAGGCCGGGATAGTGGTGACAGGCGGCTTCGGCGTCCTTGGCCGCGCCGTTGGCGGCGCCTTGCTGGCCGGCGGCGCTCGCGTCGCCCTGGTCGACCACGCCCCGGCGAACGCCAGCCAGCTGCAAGGCGCACTGGCCTGCGGCGGCGTGGATCTGTGCGACCCGCATGCTGCACAACGCTGCATCGACGGCGTCGCCGAGCGCTTCGGCGGCCTCGATGGCATCGTCAACGTGGCGGGCGGCTTTGCCTGGGAATCCGTGGAGCACGGCGACATCGCAACCTGGGACCGCATGTACGCCATGAATGTGCGCACCACTCTGCTGGCATCGCAGGCAGCGCTGCCGCACCTCCTGCGCCAGGGACGCGGCCGCATCGTCAATATCGGCGCCATGGCCGCCAGCCGCGCCCAGGCCGGCATGGGCGCCTACGCCGCCGCCAAATCCGGCGTGGCCCGCCTGACCGAAGCCATGGCCGAAGAACTGCTCGCACGCGGCGTCACGGTCAACGCCATCCTGCCCGGCATCATCGACACGCCGGCCAACCGCGCGGCCATGCCGGACGCCGACACCAGCCGCTGGGTCGCTCCGGCAACGCTGGCCGAGGTGGTGCTGTTCCTGCTGTCCGACGCTTCGGCCGCCGTGACTGGCGCCCTGCTGCCGGTCACCGCGCGGGGGCTGGACTAGCCGGCCGTCAGCGGCAGCCGGAATTCGAAGCGCACGCCCTGGCCCGGCGCACTGGTCAGGCTTACGCTGCCTTGCAACGCACCGCAAACCAGGTTGTTCACGATGTACATGCCGAGGCCGGAACCGCCGGCGCCGACCTTGGTGGAGAAGAAGGGCTCGAAGATTTTCTGTTGCAGCTCAGGCGCGATGCCGACGCCGTCGTCGCTGTAGACCAGCCGCACATGGTCGCCCGCCACGCTGGCGGCGATCGACACCTTGCCGCAGCCGCGCCCCTCGAACCCGTGCAGGATGGAGTTGACGATCAGGTTGTTCAGGATCTGCTCCAGGTGTCCCGGATAGGAATCCATCAGCACCCCGGGCGGCACTTGCAGCTCCACCGTGACATTCGCCTGCCGCATCATGCGTCCCAGCGTGACCAGGATATCGTGCAGGCAGGTATGCAGGTCGAACCGGCGGCGGCGCTGGCTGGTCTGGTCCACCGCCACGTTCTTGAAACTCTCGATCAATTCGCGCGCGCGGTCGGCGCTGCGGATCAGCACCTCGCTCGCCTCGCGGCAATCGCCGGCCGACTGCACCAGGCAGGAACGCGTCAGCTTGCCCGCCAGGGCATTGCCGGCCAGTTCATCCACGCGGTCGCGCAGGGTCGATGCCAGCAGCACCAGGTTGCCGACCGGCGTGTTCAATTCATGCGCCACGCCGGCCACGATGCTGCCCAGCGCCACCATCTTTTCCTGCTCGACGATCTGCTGCAGGGCCAGGCGCAGCTCGCAGCTGCGCGCTTCCTCCGCCTCCTTGCGCTGCGTGATGTCGCGCACCAGCGCCGCAAAGGCGGGCGGCTGCGATTGCGGCACCTGCCATTGCGACACCTCGACGTCGAACTCGCGCCCGGTGCGGTGGCGTGCGCGCTGGCTGCAACCCTGCGCCGGCAACAGCACCTTGCCGGCGGGCTGGCCCAGCATTTCATGGCGGCGCCACCCGAACAGGTCCTCCGCCGCATGGTTCCAGTCGGTCACCATGCCCTGGTTGTCGGTGCCGATGAAGGCTTCGCAGGCGCTGTCGATCACCATGCGCAGGCGCCGCTCCGATTCGTGCAGGGCTTGCGTGCGCTCCTGCACCTTCGCATACAGCTCGCACAGCACGGCCACCTTGTTGCGCAGCACGGCCGGTTCGATCGGCTTGTTGAGGAAATCCACCGCGCCCATTTCATAGCCCTTGAACTGGCGCACGCGGTCGTGCAGGCCGGCGGTAACGAAGATGATGGGCAGGTGGCGCGTGCGGGGGTTGGCGCGCAGCAGTTCGGCCGTTTCCAGGCCATCCATCTCCGGCATCTGCACGTCCAGCAGCACCACGGCAAAATCGTGCCGGAGGGATTGGCGCAGGGCTTCGTTGCCGGACATGGCTTTCACCAGGTGCAGGGACAGCGGCATCTCTTCCAGCAATGCTTCCAGCGCTGTCAGGTTCTCCTGTCGGTCGTCGACCAGCAGCACCGGGATGTTCAGTTCCATGCGCTCCCCTAGCGTCTAATCCAGACCCGCAGCAGCGACAAAAGCTGCGCGGTATCGATCGGCTTGGCGAGGTAATCGCTGGCTCCCGCCTCCAGGCAATGCTGGTGATCGCCCGGCATCGCCTTGGCGGTCATCGCGATGATAGGCAAATCCCTGAAGCGGGCATCGGCGCGGATGCGGCGCATCGCTTCGTAACCATCCATCTGCGGCATCATTATATCCATCAGCACAGCGTCCACCCTTCCTTCCGACGCCAGCCTGTCGAGCGCTTCCTGGCCATTTTCCGCTTCCAGCACTTCCACCCCGCGGTCGCCGAGCAGACTGGCCAGGGAGAACAGGTTGCGCATGTCGTCGTCCACCACCAGCACCCTGCTGCCGGCCAGGGCCAGGGCCTCCTGCCGCGTGGCATGGCCGCCCTGCTCCACGCTGTGCAGGAACAACTGCACTTCGCTGAGCAGCCGTTCGGGACTGTGCGTGCCCTTGATGATCACGCTGCGCGCGTAGCGGTTCAGCATGCGCAGCTGTTCGCGCGTCAGGTCCTGGCCGGAGTGAATCACCACCGGCAGGTGGCGCATGCCGGGCGTGGCCTGCATCGCCTCCAGCACCTGGTAGCCGGACATGTCTTGCAGGCCAAGGTCCAGTACCATGCAGTCGAAGTGGCCTCGCGCCAGCAGCTCGATGGCTTCATGCCCGGACAGGCAGCGCACGACTTCCACGTCGCGCCCCGCCAGCAGGGCGGCGAGGCTGCTTGACTGGCTTTCGTCGTCTTCCACCACCAGCACGCGCTTCAGCGCACCGGCCCAGGCCTGCTCGATGGTCTCGAATACTTGCGACAGCTGTTCGGGACTGGCCGGCTTGGTCAGCAGGCCCAGCGCCCCCAGGTCGCGCGCACGCTGGATTTCGTCAAGGCATGAGATGAAATGCACCGGCAGGTGGCTGGTACGGGGATCGGCGCGCAGCTCGCGCATCACTTCCCAGCCATCCATGCGCGCCATCATCACGTCCAGCAGCACGGCATGCGGCGCTTCGTGCCGTGCCAGTTGCAGGCCCTGCTCCCCGTCCGGCGCGACCAGCGGCGTGTAGCCGCGTGCGCGCACGAAATCTGCCAGCAGGCTGGCGAAGAATGGATCGTCTTCCACGATCAGGATGCGGCGCACGCCATCGCCCGGCGCCGTGGCGGGCGGCGCAGCGGCTGCCGGTCCGGCGCTTGCCGGGGCGGACCCAGGCAGCAGCGGCAGCATGAAAGTGAACGTGCTTCCTTCTCCCTCCACGCTGTGCAGGTGCAGCGCCCCGCCCATGATGCGCGCGAGCTGCAGCGAAATCGACAGGCCCAGCCCCGTGCCGCCATAATGCCGGCTGATGCTGCCGTCCGCCTGCCGGAACGCTTCGAAGATCGTCACCTGCTTATCCGCCGGCACGCCGATGCCCGTGTCGCTGACCGCAAACGACAACTGGTCTCCCACGACGGAAATCCGCAACGCCACGCTGCCCTGGTGCGTGAACTTGAGCGCATTGGCCAGCAGGTTGCGCAGTACCTGCTGCACGCGCTGTCCATCCATCATTGCCGCTGCCGGCGTGCCGGGCAGGCGCTCGATCCGCAGCACCAGGCCCTTCTGCTCCGCCTGCGGCTGGAACTGCGCCAGCAGGTCGTCGCACAGGCCGGCCAGCTCCACCGGCTCGACGTTCAGCTCCACCTTGCCCGATTCCATCTTGGCCAGGTCCAGGATATCGTTGATCAGGTTTAGCAGGTCGCGCCCGGAATTGTGGATGGTTCCCGCATATTCAAGCTGCCGTTCGTTCAGGTTGTTCGCCTTGTTTTCCTTCAGCAGCGCCGACAGGATCAGCATGGAATTCAAGGGCGTGCGCAACTCGTGCGACATATTGGCCATGAACTCGCTCTTGTAAGCGCTGACGCGCTGGATTTCCTCGCGCTGCCGCTCCAGCAGGTCGGCGCGCTCCTCCAGCTCCGCATTGCTTTGCTGGAGCTCCTCCTGCTGCACCCGCAACTCCTCCGCCTGCTGCGCCGTCTCCGCCAGCAAGGAGCGCGTGCGATGGCGCGTGATGTTGACCTCCAGCCCGATCGCGATCGCCTCCGCGCACAGGTCGACAAAAGCCAGCTCGTTATCGCTGAAGTGCCTGAAGGCGCCCAGCTCGATCACCCCCACCATATTGCGCCCATGCTGCAGCGGCTGCACCAGCACGCAGGACGGCTCCGCACTGCCAAGGGCCGAGCCGATCTCCAGGTAGCCGGGCGGCGCCGCGTCGACCAGTATCCGCTTGCCGTCGCGGATCGCCTGCCCCGCCAGTCCCTCGCCCGGCGCAATGCGTGCAGGATGGCGCTCCTGCGCCAGCCCATAGCCGGCCAGCAGGCACATGCCCGCCCCCGCTGCTTCATCGACGTACAGCGCCCCGACCCGCGCCCCCAGGCGCTCCGCCAGGAAGTCCAGGAGGCGCTGCCCGAGCACCGCCAGTTCCTGCTCGCCGCGCATCACGATATTGAGTTCATTCTGGCTCGACTTGAGCCAGTCGCGCGCACGGTCGGCCAGCTTGCTGGCGCGCAGCGCTTCGGTCATTTTGGCGAAGGCCTCGTCGAAGCTGCGCTGCGATTCGGCCAGCGCCGCTACCGACAGCAGCAGGTCGCCCGCCTCATCGTGCGCCACGCCGGCCAGGTCCAGCTGCGGCAGCGGCGCCGGCGTCAAGCCGTGATCGAGATTGCCGCTTGCGACAGCCTGCACAGCTGCCACATGGCCGGCGCGCGAATCGGCCAGCGCGCGCGCCGAGTCCAGCGCCCGGTGCAGCGGCTGCGCCACGTTACGCTGGTAAAACACGCGCAGCGCCGCCGCCATCAGCACCAGCACGGAGCCGAATGCGATCAGCACCCAGCTCACGACGCGGGTGGCGCTGGCCGCCTCGCGCGTGGAATCCACCTCCAGCACGCCACGCACATCGCCCAGCTTCCAGTCGGTCTTGGGACTTTGCGGATGGCTGTTATGGCAGGAAACGCAGGCATCGGCGCTCATGCGGTCGGCCAGCGCCACGCGCACCGTCGTGCGGCCGTGCAGGGTTTCAGTGCGGGAGAAGACGCCGTCGGGAGTCTTCTGCAGGTAGGTCCAGGCGTCCCGCGCAAACTGGTCGCTGGCGCGCTCGCGCCGCTGCGGGAAAGGAAAGGGGCTGTAAAGCTTGACCACCGTGCCGCCGCCCTGCATCAGGTCGCTCAGGTCGTGGATCATCGTGGCCGGCAGCGGAATCGCGTTTTCCTTGCTGCGATAGTCCGGGTCGACCTGCATGTCGGTCTGCGCCAGCACCCGCGCCGCCACGTTTTCAGTGTAGTACTTGCGCAGCATGAGGAATTGCCGCACCGTGGCCTGCGCCGAATCGACAGCGTCGCGCTCGGCGTTCTCGCTGATCAGGATTGGCAATAATGCCGAAATGACCAGACCACACCCGGCCAGCAGCAAGGCGATTGGCAGGAACAGCTTCCAGAACAAGCTGCTGGAACGTGCGAGCACGGCAAGCCTCCGCAAGGCTGAGTTTTCACCCTATTCTTGCGCGGAATATCCCATGAGGCAAGCCTACCGACAGTTACTATTTTTTTAGTGGCCGCAGCACGATTTCGAACAGCTTCGGCCAGCGCTTGCCGGTCACGAACAGGCGGTGCGACTTGGCGTCGTAGGCGATGCCGTTCAGGACATTGTCGGCATCGCTGCCCGCCCTGGCGGTAGCGGCCAGCCCGGACAGGTCGATCCAGCCCAGCACATGGCCGCTGAACGGGTCGATGCGGGCGATGCGGTCGGTCTGCCAGACATTGGCATAGATCTGCCCATCGACCCACTCCAGCTCATTGATCTGCGCCAGCGGCTGGCCGTCGGCCGTGACCTTGATCCGGCGCTGCTCGCCGAAGGTTTTCGGGTCCAGCACGCGGATTTCCGGCGTGCCGTCGCTCATGTAGAGGCGCTCGCCGTCGCTGGTGATGCCCCAGCCTTCGCCCAGGTAATTGAAGGTGCCCTTGATGGACAGGCTGCCCTGGTCCATCACGTAGCCGGCCTGGTTCATCCAGGTGATGCCGACAATGCTGTCGCCATGCGGCGCAATGCCTTCGCCGAACACCTTCTCCGGCAGGTCGCGCTTTTGCAGCACCTTGCCGGTGGCCAGTTCCACCTTGCGCACGGAGGACGCGCCATACTGGCCGGTACTCTCCCACAGGAAGCCGTCCTTGAAGAACAGGCCCTGGGTGAAGGCTTGCGGATCGTGCGGGTAGCTTGCCTTGATCGTGTAGCCCTGCACGGGCATGGCAGCCGATGCGATCTGCGCGGCCAACGCCGCCGCGCCCAGCGCTGCGAGCTTACGCATCCCACAGGTCTCCGGTGGCGTTGCTGCGCGGCGGGGTCACGCCGAAATGCTGGTAGGCCTGCGCCGTGGCGACGCGCCCGCGCGGCGTGCGTTGCAGGAAGCCTTGCTGGATCAGGTATGGTTCCAAAACGTCCTCGATAGTATCCGCGGCCTCGCCGATGGCAGCCGCCAGGTTGCCGATGCCGACCGGGCCACCGCCGAATTTGTACAGCACCGCTTCCAGCAGCTTGCGGTCCATCACGTCAAAGCCCACATGGTCGACGTCGAGCATGCGCAGCGCCGCATCGGCCAGCTCGCGCGTGATGTCGCCGTTGCCCTTCACCTCCGCGTAGTCGCGCACGCGGCGCAGCAGGCGGTTGGCGATGCGCGGCGTGCCGCGCGCGCGCCGCGCGATTTCCAGCGCGCCGCCTTCGTCGATATTCGCCTTCAGCAGCGCCGCGCTGCGGGCGACGATCCTTGCCAATTCCTCGGTAGTGTAGAACTCCAGCCGCGCCACGATGCCGAAGCGGTCGCGCAGCGGGTTGGTCAGCATGCCGGCGCGGGTGGTGGCGCCGACCAGGGTGAAAGGCTGCAGGTCCAGCTTGACGCTGCGCGCCGCCGGGCCTTCGCCGATCATGATGTCGATCTGGTAGTCCTCCAGCGCCGGGTACAGGATTTCTTCGACCACCGGCGACAGGCGATGGATCTCGTCGATGAACAGGACGTCATTCGCCTCCAGGTTGGTCAGGATCGCCGCCAGGTCGCCCGGGCGCTCCAGCACCGGGCCGGATGTCTGGCGCAGGTTAACGCCCATTTCGCGCGCAATGATATTGGCCAGCGTGGTCTTGCCCAGGCCCGGGGGGCCGAACAGCAAGGTATGGTCAAGCGCCTCGCTGCGCTTGCGGGCGGCCGAGATGAAGATTTCGAGCTGGTCGCGGATCTTGGACTGCCCGACATATTCATCGAGATGCTTGGGACGCAAGGCGCGCTCGATGGCCTCCTCGTTGGGCGAAGATGGCGCCGCATCGATGATGCGCTGCTCGGTGAAATTGTCGGTTTGAATGCTCATGCCAGCTCGAAAAACAGGTTCAAGGCATGATTCTATCAAGGCCGGACAGCCCGGGGCTCACTTCACGTTGGAAGCGGCCGCGCTTGCCGTTTCGTTGGTTTTTTTCTGCAGGCTGCCTGACACCTGCATCGCCTTCTCACGGCGGTCAGGCTGGCCATCCTTCTTCGGCTCCTGCAACCCGGTGGCCTTGCGCGCAGCGGTGGAAGGTTCGCCTTTTACTGTTGCCCTGGCCGGCTGCCGGGCTTCCGGCTTGTCCTGCCCCGGCGCGGCCTGCTGGCTCCAGGCCGCAGGCGCCGCTGCCAACAGCAAGCCGCCCAGCGGCACCGCCAAAAGTTGACGAATAGTCATGAGAAATCTCCTCGAATATTCGCCAAAGTCTAGCACGGCCGGTCGTGAAGGACTGCCGCAGAGGTGATCCAGCGGCCGGGCTAGCGCTTAACGCTCCTTGTAGACGATGTCGATCGCCAGGCCGGCGGCCAGCAGCAGGCCGGAATTGGCCTTGAAGTCCTCCGCGATCGAGATCATGTAGTTGTCGGCGCTGGTGAACAATTCCTTGCCGATGCCAGCCCACTTCTTGCTGACGGTGCCTTTCTCGTTGCCCTTGGCGTCGAGGAACTTGAAGTTCCAGCCCTTCCAGTCGCCCTTCACTTCGGCGATCAGCTGGTCGCGCATGTCGTAGACGAAGAAGCCGCCGCCCAGGCTGAACAGCTTGGACTTGAAGTACCCGATCGCCTGGCCCGAACGGTCCAGGATCTCGATGCGGGAACGCAGGAAGGTTACGCCGCGCTTGATGGTGAGCAGCGCAGGGCCGTTGGCCTGCTCGGAAATTTCCACCTTGGTCGGCAGGATGCGCTTGTCGATCACCAGGCGCAGCGCATGGACCAGGAAGCTCAGTTTTTCCTGTGCCACGCCCAGGTTCTGCTGGGTATCGGGGTCGATGATGTCGTAAGCGTCCGAAAGCTTGAGCACGCCGACGTGCTCCTTGACGAAGTAGTTAGTCCTGTCCAGCAATTGATTTCCCCAGTAGTGAGTTTGAGTTATGAAGTACATGTGCAGTCGCGGCGAACTGCTCGTTGCCCGCCAGCTTGCCGCTGATCGTGTCAACGATCTTGAAGCCAGCGCTTTGATACAAGGCCAGGGCGGCCGTGTTACCAACCAGTACATCCAGCGACAAGGCCCTGCCCGACTCGCGCAGTACTGCGTCGAGCAGCGCACGGCCGATTCCCTGCCGGTAGCGGGCAGGATCGACGTACAGCCAGGTGACTTCATCTTCCGTGAAGCCGGCAAAGCCTGCAACTTCACCGGCGATTTCCGCCACCAGCAGCGTCGCCTCGAACAGCCCCTCTGCCTCGCCGGTTTGCTCCAGCGTCAGGAAGGCATCTGCCAGGCCGCTGGAATCGAGTTCGAACTTGCGCGCGGCATCGTGCACCGCGCAGATGCCTTGCCAGTCTGCAGCTTGATAAGGCCGGATAATCATGCGATCAGCGTCCCGGGACCAGGTAGCGCAGTTCGGCCATGCCGGTGCCGATCTGCCGCGCCGACTGCAGCAACAGCGGCGGGTTGGTCAGGCGCCGCGGGAACAGCGGCTTGCCGTGCCCCAGCGTGACCGAACCCACCTGGACGATCAATTCGTCCAGCAGTGCGGCGTCATGGAATTGCCCCGCCAGGTCGCCGCCGCCCACGATCCAGATATTCTTGTCGCCCGCTGCCTCGCGCATGACGGCGTGCACCGGACGGACGTCGCCCTTCACGAAGCGCAGGTCGGCGCCGGGAATCGACGGCAAGGTGCGCGACGAAAAGATCCAGGTCGGCTGCGTATAGGGCCAAGGCGATCCCGTTTCCGCCGCCACCGTTGCGGCATTGCGCACCATCCACTCGTAGGTGGACGAGCCCATCGCGATGGCGCCAACCCGGGCGATGAACTCGGGATAGCTGCTGTCATTGATATCGCCAAGCGGGAACAGCCAGTCCAGCGAATCGTCTTCGGTAGCGATAAAGCCATCAAGGCTTGTCGCGGTAAAAAATTGAGTCTTCATTTTGAGTGCAGCGCTGCCGCGTTTGCGGGAATGGGTGCAAGATTGTACGCGCCCGCAGCGCATCGAATTCTCTCAAAAAATTGCTCGCCGCCCTCTCAGCGGCGAATGCGGGCCGCCGCCAAGCCCAGGATTGCACCGGCCAGGCCGCCAAGGAGCGATTGCGGCAGAGCGATCATGTCCTGCGCCCTGCCATCTGCGAGGGTCATCAGGTCGGCCGCGAGATAGACCGGTCCCATGCCCACGCCGAGCGGCACCGCCAGCCACGCCGGCCATTGCCCGCTTTGCTGCCAGCCGATGACGCCGCCAATCCAGCACGACACCGCGACCATTCCAATCAGCGCCCCACCCAGAGCGAAAGCAGCCTTACGCATGAATACTGTCTCCGTCGTTTTCCGGAATGGGGCGCACGACCAGGAACAGGTACGACATGGCGCCAAGGAAGGCAATTGCGGCACCGGCCAGCAGCGCCGGTACAAAGGACCATTGCTGCGCGATATACCCGGTAAGCACCGGCGCCAGCGCACCGCCGAGGAAGCCGCCGAAATTCTGGATCGCGCCGAGCGAAGCGATGCGGCTGCGAGGCGCCGCCACCGTGGCGAGCGACCAGGCGCAGGCCGAAGAGGCGTTGGCAAGGAAGATCACAATGGAAATGCACGCCACCGCCAGGACATTGCTCTCCACCAGCGCTGCAGGAATCGTGAATATCACCATGCCCAGCGTCGCCAGCACCACCGCATTGCGGCGCCCCGAAATCGGGGTGCTCGCAAAACGCACGATGCGGTCGGAAGACCAACCAGCGATCAGCGCGCCGGCAAAACCGCACAGGAAAGGTATTGCCGATGCGAAGCCCGCATGCGCCAGGTCCATATGGCGCTCGGTGCGCAGGTAGCCGGGCAGCCAGGTCAAGTACACCCAGTTCAGGTATACCGAGCCGAAAAAGCCGAACATCATGCCCCACGTCACGCGATGGCGGAACAGCGCCAGCCAGCCGGCAAAGCTGGTTTTGGGTGCGGCTTCGCTGGCTTCACCATCCTCCAGGTAGGCGCGCTCCTCCGCGCTCAATTCCTCGCGCACAGGGTCGCGATAGACGCTCACCCAGACGATTGCAGCCAGCAGGCCAAGCGCGCCGGTGGCGTAAAACGCCCAATGCCAGCTGGTCGCCGCGATCAGTGGCGGCAGCAACAGCGGCGCCAGGGCAACGCCCAACGGCGAGGCGGAATTGTAGATACCCGTCGGCGTCCCACGCGAGCGCAGCGGGAACCAATTGCTTACCACGCGTGCAGCAGAAGGAAATTGCGGCGCCTCCCCGACCCCGAGCGCAATGCGCGCAAGCACGAAGTAGCCAAAAGTCGAGGCCAGCCCGCCGGCTGCCTGGGCCACCGACCACAGCACCAGCCCGAGCCCAAGCAGCCAGCGCGGACCGATCTTGTCGACCAGTGCGCCGACCGGAAGCTGGCACAAGGCGTAGCTCCACGAGAATGCCGACAGCAGCAAACCCATTTCGCCCAGCGACAGGCCGAGGTCCGCGCGGATATACTCGTTGGCCACCGCCAGGGTGGCGCGGTCCAGGTAATTGATGACCCCGCTCGCCACCAGCAGCACCAGCGCCAGGCTTTGCCTTCGACGGATTCGTGGAGGGACTTGGGTAGCAGTGATGTTGGTCATTTCAGGTGTTCCATACGCGGCGCGAATTATAAAATCGTGGCGAGTATAGAGCACCGCGCGCGCAACAAGCCAATTGATCGCGCTGGACAAGTCATGGCGAATTCAATTAAACCTGCTTTGAGGCGCAACAATTTCGCAGGCACTGTAGCCATCATCGTCGCGCAGGACGCAGGCTTTCGCAACATACTTCGAATCAATCAACTCATAAATGGTCGAGAAAGTTCCGTATGACCTGACGGCCTGCTCGAGCAAGACCAGCCTGCCCTTGACCTTGTCATCCACCACGACAAGGCCTAGCGACGCCCAGTCCGCATAAGCCAGCGTGAAGTCCTTCTTTGAATTCGACAGCATCACGAAGTGCACATTGGCCGCGTTTGCGGACAGGCTTTGGCAGTAGTAACGGTCGGAGATGATGTAATCCTTGATGCCGTCGCCATTGAGGTCCTGGCGGTCGGCGGTAAGCGTCTGGCCTATGGATTTCCTGCCATAGCCATGCTTTTCGATGCACGAACTCTCCGGGGAGATCAAATCAGCACCTGCGCAGGCCGACTTCGCGCCAAGGCGCTCGGAAACCAGCGCGCCGGAACAATAGCCAAGAGCTTCAGCAATCTTCTCCCCCTTCGGCCATTTCGCAACTTGAGCCTTGAGCGACTGCGCTATCGGCTCGGGAACGTAATCCGGCTCGCTCGGCTTGATCTGGCGCTCCTTCCCGACCATGGACCTTGCAATGCTTGGCAGTGGTTCGAGGTTGGAAACCCTGATATCTTCATCGGATACGCCACCAGCCTTCTGGCCGCAGGCAGAAATCAGCACGAGGCAGGGAAGGATCAATAAGGGCAGGAACTTGCTTCGGCGGGACATGTGGGCGCTGGTTAATTTTTTGGCAAATTCTAGCACGCAGTCCGCCCGCCCCGGCCTCACCCCTGCCCAAGCTCCTGGGCCAGTCCAATGAGGATTCCTTCCGGTCCGCGAATGTAGCAGAGCCGGTACACGTTTTCGTATTGGACCACTTCTCCAACGACCGTCGCCCCCAGCCTGCCAAGCCGCTCCAGCGTATCGTCAATGTCATCCACAGCAAACATCACGCGCAGGTAGCCAAGGGCATTCACCGGCGCGGCACGGTGATCGGCGACCACCGCCGGCGCCAGGAAGCGGGACAACTCGAGCCGGCTATGGCCATCCGGCGTACGCAACATCGCAATCTCGACACGCATGCCGTGCAGACCTGTGACGCCATCGGCCCAATCGCCCTGCACTGGCGCACGCCCCTCAAGTTCGAGGCCAAGCTCGGCGAAAAATGCAATGGCGGCGTCCAGGTCCTCCACCACAATGCCAACATTGTCCATGCGCTTGACGGTCACGATGCCTCCATGGTTTTCATTTGCTTGCGATGATTTGAGCGAGAACAATCCGCCCTTCCTCGAGATTTCGTCGCTGATTCTGGGCCATGGCCGGAAAATCAGGTCCGAGGAGGATGTGGAAACCAACTGCCGGCAGCCCTTCATGACGTATTTTCTCGGCAAGCGCCACGAACCAGGTGCGCGCCGCATCGGTCGTGTCCGACCAATGGGTCACCTTGAAGCCCGCTGCCTCCAACAGCCGGCGCAGTTCACCAGGTTGCACCAGGAAGCTGGTATCGGGTGTGCGCGCCCACGGAACCGGAAAGAGAACAGGACCGGACGGGCCGGCGAGAATGTCGTAGATCGCGAGGGTGCCACCCGGCTTGAGAACCCGGTGCATTTCCCGGTACAGCAGGGCTTTGTCCGGAATATTCATCGCCACGTGTTCGGTCCACACGACGTCGAACGACGCGTCATCGAACGGCAGCCTGGTTGCGTCACCCTGGCGGAAGTCGACAAGATCCGCAAGACCGACCTTGGCGCAGAGCAGCGCCGCAGCATTGCAGTATTCCTCGGTCAGGTCGATGCCAGTGACGCGGCAGCCAAATTCCTTAGCCAGGCATCGAGAGGTGCCGCCGATACCGCTGCCGACATCCAACACCCGCTTCGACGCATCCAACGAGGCCGCCCTCGCAAGTTCAAGCGTCGCTGTCCTGCCGCGGATATGAAATTCGTCCACCGGCGCCAGCTCTTCGGGCGTGAGGTGATCCAGGTCGTTGCCGGCCTTTTCCAGCGCTGCAAGGATGGCGTTCCCAAGATCGGAACGGGCGTAGTGCGTCCGGATTGCGTCGTTGACTCGATCGAGCATGACATTTCCCCCTCTGGCAAAGAGCGCCGTTGGCGCTGTCCTTGCCGACAATTTTCACACGTTCATTATGACTGATCGCGGCATAGCAACTCACCCGGATGCTCAAAGGCGTCCCGGATTCTCTCGACCTGCCGCCGAGAAGTGTTTGCAGGAATATCGCTACACGCGAACCATGCCGCATCGTCCGCCTCGTCAGAAGTCCGAAGTTCCCCGCCGACGAGCAGGCACCTGAAACTGAAAACAAGGTCGTCCCGAGAAGAAACTGAATACACGCCGAGCAGCTTTTCCACACGAACTTCCAACCCGACTTCCTCGCGTACCTCGCGAACCACCGCCTCCCACGGCGCTTCGCCAGGATCCACGCGCCCGCCCGGAAGGTTCCACAAATCACGGTCTGTTCGATGGCAGAGCAGCACTCGATTCGAGGAGTCGAAGATGACAGCGAATGCACCGAGCGTCGTCATGGTTGGAGTTGGTCAGCGAAAACTGCTCATAGCCGCTCCACCCTTCAGTTGATCAGTCGGAGGGCAAGGACAAGCAACGTCAAAAGGAACCACACGCACTTTCTCGAGCAAGCAGCACAAGTTCCAAAGTGCTCGTTCCTCCGCTTGGTCTTCGATCATAAGCTTGTCCGTGTCGCCGAAGCGCTGAAGGAACTCAAAGAGCACCGGTTTATTAAGGGGTTGTCACTCATTCGCGCTCCAAGGTGCGCGCCAAGAGCTCCGCTGGCCAAAGACTCATATGACCGCAGCCCCCAAAGGGCGGCTCAGGTTTGAATAAGGTACCTTCAACGACCACGATCTTTCCATTCAAGGATTCGCATTTTCTGTGATCGAAGCCAAGCGCCCCAGTGCCAGTCGACAGCCAAATCGAAGACATCTCGCCTTCACGCCGTTCGGCGCGCGGTAAATGTGTGATCGAAATATCTTCGAGCTCGAAGGTCAGCAACCCTCGAACGCAGATGTCGAAGCCAGCAAGTTCGTCAAGCCGGTCAATTACTTCATTGATTGAGAGAGGTTCTCGCATCTGGGCAAAACGTATTCGCGATTCGCTTAATCCGCAATGCGCTCGGCAACCTGGTCGCCAATGGTCTGCTGCATCAACAGGCTGGTAACTTTGCCGCCGGCGCCGCGCCGGAACTCAACGCTATTCATCGTTCCCTCCATGAAGAAGCTGGTCGATGCATACGGCTTCAGGTCCGTCGCCGGGCGGCCTTCGCGCTGCCATGTCAGAATTGCCCCTTTGCGGCGCACCGTACGCGTGCTGTTGTCGGGCAGCTTATAAGTTCCGACGAAAGCGTCCAGCGCCTCAGGCGCCAGAGCGATGACTTTCCGCTCAGGGAATGGATCGCCAATGGCCATGGCAGCTGCATGCTTCGCCACCACTTCCGAATTGAGCAAATTGCGTTCGCCATTGCTCAAAACAGCCACAAAGACTTTATCGTCCGGCAGTCGAATGACGTAGCCATTGAAACCAGGGATGTCGCCGCCGTGCGCTATTTCCTGGTGCCCGCGCAGTTTGCCAATGGTCCAACCGAAACCATAATTGCATGCCGCCGCACCAGGCAGAGTGCATGGCGTGAAAGCCTGCTTCCAGCTTTCCGCCGTCAGCAGCTTGCCAGCGCTGATGGCGGCATCCCAACGCGCCAGGTCGTCAACGGTGGAAACCAACGCACCAGCCGCATAGGGCAGCGACATGCTGATTTGATCGGCCGGACTATAGGCTGAGAAAAAGCCGCCGCGATAGCCTGTAATGCGGCGCTTCGCGCTGCGCTCCGCGCCTTCGTAGGCCGTATCCACCATACCTAATGGCTCAAAGATATTCTGCGCAATAAAATCGGCGTAGCGCATGCCGGAAGCTCTCTCGATAACTGCGCCAAGAAGGAAGTAGCCAGAGTTGCTGTAGGCCCAGCGTTCGCCAGGTGCGTAGTCCAGCGGTTCATCCTTGAAGAAGTCGATCATTTGCGCGACGCTCATGTCCTTGCGCGCTACCGACCAGAACGAACGCATGTCCGTGTAATTGTGGATGCCGGACTTGTGCTGCAGTAGCTGCTGTATGGTGATGGACTTACCCTTGGTCGGATAGCCCGGCACGAACCGCGTAATGTCGTCCTGCAGCGAAAGTTTGCCTTGCTCCGCCAACATCAGGATTGCCACTGCCGTGAACTGCTTGGTGATCGAGCCCAGTCGCAACTGCATGTCCGCTTGCAGCGGAACCTTTTTGTCGAGGTCGGCCAAACCATATGCTTTGCGAAAGACCGTCTCGCCATCTCGCATCACGATGACAGCGGCGCCGGGGGCGCCGGACTTGAACATGGGCGCCAATTGGGCATCCAGCAGGCCCTCCAGGGAGGTATTGTTAGCGTGTGCGAAGCAGACCTGCAGCAGCAGCGCCGCGGCAAGGATTAGGCGTAAGGACATCAATAGGCTCCTGAAAAAGTCGGCATATCTTAACTTACCAAGTTTCAGAAAGGCTCACCAAATTCCACCACACTTTCCCGCTAACGTGGCGATGCAGTTGATCGAGATGTAGGGCCAAAAGCGTTCATGCTAAAAGCCCGGAAATTTTTCTTTGAGCGCAGTCCATACATCGAACCAGAGTGCAGTGGTCTGTCGTTCGGTAACTAAGTGCACCTCACTTCCGCCTTGCTGCAAAAACACATCGGCGCCACGCACTGCAAGCTTCCCCTTAAGTGAGTACGCGATATTGTTAGCCTCCTGACGATAGAAGGCCTCCCGCGATTCACCCCAATTGCTCTTCTTAACCGAGCTACGGATTTTCATGTCAGGGGCCAACGTATTAAGTCAGCGGCGCCGGAGGCGTCCGCTCGAGTTCAGGATTAGGCACGATTTCATGAATTGTGTACCCGGGAAACCGCGTATGGAGTGCCTGCATTAATTCGCGGGACGCGGCCGCCTCTACTGCGATGCCAATTACGTGGTCACCACGTAAGCGAATAAAACATCTCACTGGAGTGCCAAGCTTTCCGAATTCGATCGAATAGACTTCGGCACGTTCTTCTTCGGATGAATAAAGCCCCTTAAGTATGCGCTTCACTTCCAGTTCCAAGGTCAGCGGAACTTCCCTTGGAGCGACCGATACTGGGTCTCGGGCCAAAGCGCTTACGCTCTTGGCGGAATCGTCAATGAGGGCTTGAACGTCTTTTGCAACGATCGACTCCGGTCCAACCGGCCCACGCGAGAGCAACGCTAGCAGCACCGTCAGCAAGATCAAGATAACAGCCGACGCAGTAAGAATTCTCATAGCTGACGTTCCCAAGTCAGCAGCGCCACAGGCATCCGCCGGATTAGAGGATTGGGTACAAATGGCATTGATGAACGTAAGCCGGTTGCCAAAGGGTCTTGCGGGCAAACCCCGCTGTAGCACGTCTGCTGGAGCAGATGGTTGGGTCACAGATTTCATATTCTAAAGCCAGGAAAACTTTCAAAGATCCTTTCGTAAAATGCCACACCTCCACATCGAATTGAGATTCGTAGCCAGCAGACCTCACAACTTCATGGGTAGCCATAACCCAGTTGCCCGTCAGCTCGCGCGCGGTTCCATCCATTTGGATGAATTCAGCATCACCACGCTCGGGGGAAAATTGAGTGGCGCCACACGCGGCACAAATGACAAAGACCGTCTCACGTCCAGTGTGAACAGCGAACAGCACATCTTTTGCCACACAGCTACCGCAGATCCACTTAGATACGACTGCCATACACTCCCCAACGTTGGACGTAACCGGCCGAAGGAGCGCGCAGCGTGGAGGCAGTCCAGTTGACCGCAATGTTATGCTTTTGCGTCATCGGCCAAATCCAAATCAGGTGCGTCATCGATCGAAGTTTTGTACTCGCAAACCAAATTTGCGATGGCTAGATAGTTGAATCCATGAAATTCATCACCATCGGCACCAAAGTAGCCGCTGTAGAAGGCGTTACCGCTTACATGTCTTGCGACACATGCACGGCCAATATTAATGCCACTGCGATAAAACCGAACGAAAGCACAGCCATCAATAGCGAAGTCCGGTTCGCAAACAATGTCGGATGAACGAATTTGAACAGCCAGAGCCAACGCCCTAAGTGCTGGCACCTCAAACTCAGGTTCCCGAGGGTCCAAGCCAGGTTGGACTATCCCAAGCGTCAGTCATGTTCTGCATAACGTGGTGCCAAGCTGCGCGCGCCAGCGCGTCCGCTGAAGTAAATGATTAGCGCAATGGTGTTCATCGCTGTTTTAAGCTTCGCAGCTTAGCAAGGATAATCTCAGGCGAATGGTTCCATGGATAGGCAAGTGCATGACCCTTTCGCTCACCGTTAAGAAAGAAGATACGTCGTTCGCCACGGTGCAAAGAAAGGCCACAACTATCTGCCGATGATATGACGGTGGAAAGGCCGTCACCCTTGAATTGTTCCAACACCTTCACCTCCGCGACTTCAATTCCACCCGAGCTCTTAACCGAAGCTACTTCGGCATATGCCACGTAAGCCGAACCTTGAAAAAGCTCTTCGACAGAAAAAGGCTTCATGTCGGGAGGTGGCGAGCAGGCCAACGCAGCCAGCGGCATCAGCAAAAGGAATGATAGTAGCGTGCGCATCGGACGCTAACGTTGGATTAACCAGCGGCGGCAGCGTACGCCCTCAGACGTCAATGGGCCTGGGTGGCCGGGATGCGCATGCACTTTAGCTCTTACCATTCGTGCGCTCTTTGAAGTGCCCCCAACACTCCCGGATTGTCCTTATAGCGCTTGCGCAGGACCGCCTCGTCCCTCTCGATCTTTCCACAGCGGTATGTATTCATGGCCTCAGCAATCTCTTTCCGGCGCTCAGCGTCGTAAGGTTCTTCGCCGGCGAAATGAGTGCACATGGCGATTCGTTCGGCGAGTGCTCCGACAGCTTTAGGCTGTCCCTTTTTCAGATCAGCAAACGGATCTTCTTCGGCATGCACGCCAGATGCGATAAGGGTCAAAATAATGAAAAAAGAAAGACGCAGCATTTCACTCCCAACGAAAAGTTAAAAACATCCGATTATCACGCCCCGCTTCGATCAAATAACTGGGTTCAGTCCATCGCCTTGCCGGCTTCACACAGGCGTTTGGAAAGCGTGGGGTTTGCGATCGGCTTGCCATCTTCCGGAAGACGAACAGAGGCCGACGACGTAACAGCGATCGATTGGTAGCCCAGGCCGTAAATGGTGGCAAACCTTCCTGAGGGATCAGGAACAAACGCATAGGCGCCGCTGAGCCTTGCGTTGTTTAGCTGCTGGCGAAATTGTTCGGCAGCAGCTGCGTCGCCGCGTACCGCGCGCAACAGCAAGTCCCTTTGAAGGTTCGCCGGTGGCTTCTCTATGTACGCGGTGTCAATGCCTTCGATTTCTCCAAAGCTCTCTTGCCAGCATTGGTGTTCGTATCCGCTCGCACGCAATGCCTTGAACGATGTCTTGCCGATCCCGTTCGAGTAATCGAAGAAGGCAACCGACAATGTCTTGGAGCCTGCGCTTGCGAGCATTGGTGCGCACAACAGCAAGGCGAGGAAGGACTTGCGGATCGATTTCATGCAGCGTTCAGTTGATTTCGAAAACCCGAAGCATACTATCTTTTTTGCAACTCCGGCGACCGCTGCTCGGGAAACCAGTACAAATAGAGTGCGGTCTCGTTGGCGACTTGCTCTTGGGTGCGATAGACGAATCGGTCAAAGCCGCCCACCTCGAAGCCGTTCCGCAAATAGAGTTTGCAGGCGGCGACGTTGTTGGTCTGGGTTTCCAGGCGCAGGCCCTTGAGCAGTCTGTCCCGGGCCCACGATTTGGCGAACTGAATCAGCGCAGTCGCAATACCGCGTTGGCGAAACCTGCGGGAGACGACGACGTGCTCGATTGACCCAAGGTCATTCCAGCTTGTTGCCAACTCGATCTTACCGGCCAGCCCACCATCGACAAATGCTCCGTAGGCTTCAACGTCATCATCGCATTCATCATCCGCGTCGTAGCGTTTGGTGAACGGTTCCACGGTCCGAGTGCTAAGCCTGATATCGCCATCGACGAGGCTAATGTCGAATACCTCGCTGGAAATGAACGTGTTCTCTTCGCGATCGAGTGCGCTTGCCAGACGCTCGTGGATTCTCTCAATATTCATGAGACCTCATTCCTCGACAGCTCTCAGCCTTTCGACAAAGCTTTCAGCGCTTGCTTGATGCCGTCGGAAACCGAGGAGCCGGCAGGTACGGTCTTCAGCGCCTGCAACGCTTCCTTGTCGGAGTAGCCCAGCGCCAGCAGCGCATTCAGGATGTCCGCTTGCGAATCGTGGACCGGGTGCGCGCCGGCAGCGCCGATGTCGGCGCCCAGCTTGCCCTTCAGTTCCAGCAACAGGCGTTCGGCGGTTTTCTTGCCGATGCCGGGTATCTTCACCAGGCGGCCGGCTTCTTGCAGCGTGACGGCCTGCGCCAGGTCGGCGATCGACAGGCCGGACAGGATCGACAGCGCAGTGCGCGCGCCGATGCCGCTGATCTTGATCAACTGACGGAATACGGCGCGCTCTTCGGCATTGCCGAAGCCGAACAGAAGGTGCGCGTCTTCGCGGATCGTCAGGTGGGTGAACAGGCTGACTTTCTCGCCCACGCCGGGCAGGTTGTAGAAGGTAGACATCGGCACGTCGACTTCATAGCCGACGCCTTGTACGTCTACGAGCAGTTGCGGTGGATTCTTTTCGAGCAGGATGCCGGTGAGACGTCCGATCATAGTGTTCCTTTGAATGCGGTTAGCCCACCAGGCGGCCGCGCTTCATGCGCAGTCCAGACAGGGCGGGATGGGCGTTGGTGACGACGGCCAGCGTGGCCTGGCTGTTGGCGTGGCAGATGGCGATGCCGAGGGCGTCGGCGGCGTCGGTGCCGGGCAGGCCGGGCAGCGCCAGCAGGCGCGCGACCATGTCCTGCACTTGCGCCTTGGTGGCGCGGCCGGTGCCGACGACGGCTTGCTTCAGCTGGGTTGGCGAGTATTCGGCGACTTTGAGTTCGTGCGTCACCAGGGCGCAGATCGCGGCGCCGCGGGCTTGGCCGAGCAGCAAGGTGGATTGCGGGTTGACGTTGACGAAGACTTTTTCGATCGCGGCGCAATCGGGCTTGTAGGTGGCCGCGATTTCGGCGACGCCGTCGAGGATGACCTTTAACCGCTGCGGCAGGTCGCCCTCGCCGCTCTTGATGGTGCCGGAGGCGATGTAGCGCAGCTTGTTGCCCACTTTTTGGATGACGCCAAAGCCAGTGGTGCGCAAGCCGGGGTCGATGCCGAGAATTATCATTCCCGGATTTTACGGCAGAAACCGGTAGACCGGTGCCAGACCCGCAGGGTCCGGCACCTAATTACACAGCGGCCGCCGAGCAGATGGGGTCAGACCCTGCGGGTCTGACCCCGCCCTACCGGTTTTACCGCAGATCAGTGACGGAAGTGGCGAGTGCCGGTGTACAGCATCACCACGCCGCGCTCGTCGGCGGCGTCGATCACTTCCTGGTCGCGCATCGAGCCGCCTGGATGGATCACGCAGGTCGCGCCCGCATCAACCACCACATCCAGGCCGTCGCGGAACGGGAAGAATGCGTCGGAAGCCACGGCGGAACCCTGCAGCGACAGGCCGGCATTCTGCGCCTTGATCGATGCGATGCGCGCGGAATCGATACGGGACATCTGGCCCGCGCCCACGCCCAGGGTCATGTTATTGCCGCAGAAGACGATGGCGTTCGACTTCACGTACTTGGCCACGCGCCATGCGAACATCAGGTCGGCCAGCTGCTGCTGGGTAGGCTGCAGCTTGCTCACGACACGCACCTCGGAAGGCAGCACGTTCTTGGAGTCAGCCGACTGCACCAGCAGCCCGCCGCCCACGCGCTTGAAGTCCATCGCGTTCACGCCTTCGCCCAGCGGGATTTCCAGCAGGCGCACGTTCTGCTTGGCCGACATGATCTGGCGCGCTTCCGCGGTGAAGGAAGGAGCGATCAGCACTTCCACGAACAGCTTGGCCAGTTCGGTGGCCGCTGCGCCGTCCACTTCCACGTTGAAGGCGATGATGCCGCCGAAAGCGGAAGTCGGGTCGGTCTTCAGCGCGCGCTGGTAGGCGTCCAGCGCATTCGCGCCCAGGGCCACGCCGCACGGGTTGGCGTGCTTGATGATCACGCAGGCGGTGGAGCCCATGGATTTCACGCACTCCCACGCTGCGTCAGCGTCGGCGATATTGTTGAAGGACAGTTCCTTGCCCTGCAGCTGGCGGTAGTTGGCCAGCGCGCCGGCCACCGGAGCCAGGTCGCGGTAGAAGGCAGCCGACTGGTGCGGGTTTTCGCCGTAACGCATGTCCTGCACT
The DNA here is from genome assembly GCF_049913255.1 of Pseudoduganella sp. R-43. Lineage (NCBI taxonomy): Bacteria > Pseudomonadati > Pseudomonadota > Betaproteobacteria > Burkholderiales > Oxalobacteraceae > Pseudoduganella > Pseudoduganella sp. R-43. Next base: position 1,389,385 of record NZ_CP183988.1, on the reverse strand, counting down.
TTTTCGAAGGCCACGTTCAGGGTTGCCGGGTAGGCGGAACGGGTTTCGTGCTTGCGGTCCGGGCCCAGGCTGGAGAAGTAGTTGGTGATGGCGCCGTCGTACTGCGCGGTGTGCGCGTAGACTTTCCTGGCCAGGTTGAAGCGGGTTTCGTACGACACGTAGCCCGGTGCGTTGTCGGTGCCCTTCATCTCCGCCAGCACCACGCCATAGTCGGTCGGATCGCAGATCACCACCACGTCCTTGTGGTTCTTGGCGGCGGAGCGCAGCATGGCCGGGCCGCCGATGTCGATGTTCTCGATCGCGTCTTCCAGCGAGCACTCGGCCTTGGCCACGGTCGCCTGGAACGGGTACAGGTTCACCACCACCATGTCGATGGTCGGGATGCTGTGCTCTTCCAGCTTGGCGACGTGCTCAGGGAAGTCACGGCGGGCGAGGATGCCGCCGTGGACTTTCGGGTGCAGCGTCTTCACGCGGCCATCCAGCATTTCCGGGAAGCCGGTGTAGTCGGCCACTTCGGTGACCGGCACGCCGTTATCGGCCAGCAGTTTCGCGGTACCGCCGGTGGACAGGATGTTGACGCCCATGGCCGACAGGGCCTTGGCGAAATCCAGCACGCCGGTCTTGTCGGATACGGAGATGAGAGCTTGTTTGATCATAGCTGTGGGGGGAAGGTTACGGAAATCGGTACAAACCATCCGGCCCCACGGCCCGTCGCGGCCAAAAGGGACCGGGACGCGGAATCAGCCTTACAGCAGGCCGTGTTCCTGTAATTTCTTGCGCAAAGTATTGCGGTTAATACCCAGCATCTGGGCTGCGTGCGACTGGTTGCCGTCGGCGCGGCCCATCACCACTTCGAGGATCGGACGCTCAACGGTCATCACTACCATGTCGTACACGTTCGATGCCTGCTGCTCGCCCAGGTCATTGAAGTAGTCTTCCAGGCTTTTCTGGACTACTTCCTGAATGCTTTCTTTGCTCATTTTCTTATCGATCTTGCTAAATATTTGCCAATGCAGGCGCGGTTCACGCAGCCAGCGGTTCTTCGGCGAGGCGGTATTGTAACCGCTCGCCGTACTTCCATTGGGATTCGAAGAAACTGTCGACTGCGCGCAGTTGTTCTGCGGTCGACTCGAGGCGGTTCATCTCCTGACGGAACTCCTCCCCGCCCGGGAGGTCGCGCACGTACCAGCCAATATGCTTGCGTGCGGTGCGCACGCCCAGGAATTCGCCGTAGAAGGCGTAGTGGGCCTGCAGGTGTTCGTCCATCAGCTTGCGCACTTCGGCCACCAGCGGCGCCGGCAGGTGTTCGCCAGTGCGCAGGAAATGGTCGATTTCGCGGAAGATCCATGGGCGCCCCTGGGCGGCGCGGCCGATCATCACGGCGTCGGCGCCGGTCTTGTCGAGCACATACCGCGCTTTTTCAGGGGTGGTGATGTCGCCGTTGGCGACCACCGGGATGCTGACTGCTGCCTTGACGGCGGCAATGGTGTCGTATTCGGCGTCGCCAGTGTAGCCGTCGGCGCGGGTGCGGCCGTGCAGCGTCAGCATCTGGATGCCGGCTTGCTCGGCGATGCGCGCGATGCGCAAGGCGTTCTTGTTCTCGCGGTTCCAGCCGGTGCGGAATTTCAGGGTGACCGGCACGTTCACGGCCGGCACCACCGCTTCCAGGATGCGCTGGACCAGGTCTTCGTGCTGCAACAGGGCGGAACCGCACCAGTTGTTGCAGACCTTTTTCACCGGGCAGCCCATATTGATGTCGATGATCTGGGCGCCGCGGTCGACGTTGAACTTGGCGCATTCAGCCAGTTCTTCCGGCACGGCGCCGGCAATCTGCACGGCTTTCGGCTCCATCTCGCCGGTGTGGTCGGTACGGCGCGAGGACTTCTCGCTGGCCCACAGGCGCGGATTGGAAGCGGCCATCTCGGACACGGCGTAGCCCGCACCCAGTTCCTTGCACAATTGGCGGAACGGGCGGTCCGTCACGCCAGCCATGGGCGCGACAAAGACGTTATTGCGGAGCTCGTGAGGTCCGATATTCACTTAACAAATCCGTAAGACAGTGCGGGAAAGGGGGCTATTTTAACCGATGCGCTGCCCAAAAACTAATCACTTTTTTAAACAATGTCGTCCAGGCTGGCGGACAGGTGCGCAACCTCGCCCCATTGCTCAAGCGACAACACCCCTTTATCAAAGGTAAATCGATTGATGCTGGCGTTTTTGACCTGGAAATCGCGCGGGCCGTCGATCGACAGGCCGCGGGCAGCGCGGTAGGCGCATTCCAGCACGCCGCCGTGGGCGACGATCAGGATGGATTGTTGTGGATAGCGTTCGGCCCAGCGCGCGATGCCGTCCTGGCAACGCTGGAAGAACTGGCGGAAGCTTTCCGCCACGCGGTCCCCGGCCGGCATCACGGCATCCACGTCCCTCGCCTGCCATTCCGCGAACTCCACGGGGTAGCGTTCGGCGATCTCTGTATATAAGAGGCCTTCGAATGCGCCGTAGCCGCGCTCGCGCAGGCCGGGGTCGGTGTGCAGGGGCAGGTGGGGATGGTGCGCCGCCACCGCTTGCGCGGTTTGCAGGGCGCGCCCCAGGTCACTGGAAATGATGGCCTCCAGCGGCTCGGCCGCCAGCGCACGCGCCAGGGCATCAGCCTGGCGTTCGCCGGTAGGACTAAGGAGGATGTCGATGTGGCCTTGCAGGCGGCGCACGGCGTTCCACGCGGTTTCGCCGTGGCGGATCAGCAGGATTCTTGTCATTCAAATAGCGAGTAGCTGCCGATTACCTGCGCCTCGTCGAGGATATGGCCGTGGATGGCGTCCAGCACGTCCTGGCAGGTGAAGCGGCCTTCCAGCTCCAGGCGCGGGGTGTCCAGCGCGTAGAGGCGGAAAATGTAATGGTGGGTGCGCTCGTCGTTCCATGGCGGGCATGGGCCGTCGTAGCCGTAATAGTCGCCGGCCATGTCCTTGTCGCTGGCGAACCAGCCGGTGTAGTCGTTGATGCCGTGGCGCAGGGGCGCTGGCAGGCCGGCCGGCTTGCCCTTGGGGGTGACTGCTTTCGAGAATTCGCCGGCGGAGATGCTGCTGCGTTTCGGCGGAATGTCGACCAGGGACCAGTGGTAAAAGTCGGCGCGCGGCATCGAAGCGGGCAGCGTGTGGCCTTCCTGGTTGACGTAGGTGCCGTCGGTGGGGGCGTCGCCGTCGATGCAGAGCAGGACCAGGGATTCGGTGCCTGGGGGGACGTCGGACCAGGCCAGGTGGGGGTTCTTGTTGGATGACAGGCGCACTTTCGTCGCCTTGTCGCGCACCGCGAAAGCAAAATCGCCGGGGATGGCGGCGCCATCCTTGAAGGAATCGCTCCAGATTTTCATCTTTATCTCCCAGCTTGCTTTTTGAACCGGTAAACCCGGGTCTGACCCGCAGGGTCAGACCCGGTCAGCTCGTCTGCCTGCGGCCTCAAAGGCCCAGAACCAACACCCCTGGCAGCGGCTCAGACTGGGTCTGACCCTGCGGGTCAGACCCAGGTTTACCGGTTTTTATTTTGGACTCACCTGCAACCAGAACGTCACCGGCCCATCATTTGTCAACGACACCTTCATATCCGCCCCAAACACGCCCGTGCCAACGACCGCGTGCCTGGAACGCGCCTGCTCCACAAAATACTCAAACAGCCGCTTCCCATCCGCCGGCGCAGCCGCCGGGCTGAACGAAGGCCGGGTGCCGGAGTTGGTATCCGCCGCCAGCGTAAACTGCGGCACCAGCAGCAAGCCGCCCGCGACATCGGTCACCGACTTGTTCATTTTGCCGGCATCGTCGGAAAATACACGATACGACAAAAGCTTGGCCAGCAACTGGTCCGCCTCCCTCTCCGTATCGCCCTTCTCCGCACACACCAGCACCATCAGCCCGCCATCGATGGCGCCGGTCGTCTCGCCATCGACAACAACCTTGGCGGACGAAACCCGCTGCAGCAGCCCGATCATGCCGACAAGGTCACTTTAGCAAATTTGCGCTTGCCGACCTGCAGCACGAAGGTGCCTGCCTCAATTTTCAGCGCCTTATCGCTGATCACCGTACCGTCGATACGCACGCCGCCCTGATCGATCATGCGCAGGCCCTCGCCGGTCGAAGCGCACAAGCCGGTCTGCTTCAGCAATTGGCCAATGCCAACCGGCGCGCCGGCCACGGCAACTTCGGGCACATCATCCGGAATGCCACCCTTGGAGCGATTGACGAAGTCCGCCAGCGCATCCTCCGCCGCCTGGCGCGAGTGGAAGCGCTCCACGATCTCCTGCGCCAGCGCCACTTTGGCATCGCGCGGATTCGCCCCGCCTTCAATCGCCTTCTTCAGGCCCGCGATTTCCTCGATCGACTTCCACGACAGCAGGTCGTAGTAACGCCACATCATCACGTCCGAAATCGACATCACCTTGGCGAACATGGTGTTGGCCGGCTCGGTAATACCAATATAGTTGTTCTTGGACTTGGACATCTTCTCGACGCCGTCCAGGCCTTCCAGCAGCGGCATGGTCAGGATGCACTGCTGTTCCTGGCCGTAATCCTTTTGCAACTCGCGGCCAACCAGCAGGTTGAACTTCTGGTCGGTGCCGCCCAGCTCCAGGTCTGCCTTCAGCGCCACCGAGTCGTAACCCTGCATCAGCGGGTACAGGAACTCGTGCACCGAAATCGGGGTGCCGTTCTTGAAGCGCTTGGAAAAGTCGTCGCGTTCCATCATGCGCGCCACGGTGTAGCGCGAGGACAACTGGATCATGCCGCGCGCGCCCAGCGGATCGCACCACTCCGAGTTGTAGCGGATTTCGGTCTTGGCCGCATCCAGCACCAGCGATGCCTGTTTGAAATAAGTCTGTGCGTTCAGCTCGATCTGCTCGCGGGTCAGCGGCGGACGGGTGACGTTGCGGCCGGAAGGGTCGCCAATCATCGAAGTGAAGTCGCCGATCAGGAAGATCACCTGGTGGCCCAGGTTCTGCAGCTGGCGCATCTTGTTCAGCACCACGGTGTGGCCCAGGTGCAAGTCAGGCGCGGTCGGGTCCAGGCCCAGCTTGATGCGCAGCGGCACGCCAGTCTTTTCCGAGCGCGCCAGCTTTTGAGCAAATTCGCTTTCGATGATGAGCTCGTCCACACCACGCTTGGTGATGGCGAGGGCTTCCTGGACGCTATCGGTCAGCGGCAGGATTTTGTTGTCTGTATCCATTTTTGCGAAATTCTCTCAAATTGTTGGCACGGCTCAGGACTTTGTTATAATGCCCGATCCCATCAATCTTGCCCGATGAAAACGAATTAAATCAACAACTTAGAACAAAATACCAAGAATCCTGAAAGTTCAAGCGGCAAATTTTAACTGATTGCATGAACCCTATAAACAAGTTCACAAGCTCCGGCTTGCACAATCTGCTAGGTTCGACGCGTAAGGCGCGGATCATCAGCGCATCGGCGATCTTCCTTGCCGTATGCGCTTTTGGTGCTGCTGGCGTGGCTCCGCTCGCCCCCGATCCAAGCGACCTGCCCGTGAAGACCGTTGCCCAGGAAATCCAGCTGCCGGACCTGAGCTCGCAGATTACCGCCCTGCAGAAGCAAGAAGCTAACCAGACTTACGTCCACGAAGAAAAGATCCGCGCCGGCGACACGCTCGCGACGCTGCTCAATCGCCTGGGCGTGGAAGACGACGCTGCAGAAACCTTCATCAAGAAAGACAAGACCGCGCGCGCCATCATGCAGCTGCGCAGCGGCAAGCGCGTGCAGGCGCAGACCGACGAAAACGGCAACCTGCTGTGGCTGAAGGCCACCGTTGTGGACGGCAAAGACAATCCCGTCAAGAATATTATGGTCACCCGTTCGGGCGACGCAGAATTCACGGCTGAAGAGACCGCCGCGAAACTGGAACGCCGCGTTGAAATGCGCGCGCGCGAAATCACCACTTCCCTGTATGCCGCGACCGACTCGAGTTCCGACGGCAGCAGCCTGCCCGACACCGTCGTCGCGCAGATCATTGAAATGTTCTCCACCAACATCGACTTCCGTTCCGACCTGAAGCGCGGTGACCGTTTCAACGTGGTGTATGAAACCTTCTGGCAGGACGGCGAGTTCGTGCGCGCCGGCCGCATCCTGGCAGGCGAATTCACCAACAAGGGCACCACCTACCAAAGCGTGTGGTTTGAAGATCCGCTGACCAAGTCGGGCGGCGGTTACTACAGCTTCGACGGCAAATCGCTGAAGAAGGCCTTCCTGAAGTCGCCGCTGGAATTCTCGCGTATTTCGTCCGGCTTCGGCATGCGCTCGCATCCGATCTCCGGCAACTGGAAGCAGCACAAAGGCACCGACTTCGCCGCGGCGACCGGCACCCCGATTCGCGCAGCCGGCGACGGCGTGATCGATTTCGCCGGCGTGCAAGGCGGCTACGGCAACGTGGTCGTGATCAAGCACTGGGCCAACTACTCCACCGCCTACGCGCACATGAGCCGCTTCGGCCCCGGCATGAAAAAGGGTGCCAAGGTCAACCAAGGCGACATCATCGGCTACGTCGGGACCACCGGCTGGTCGACCGGCGCCCACCTGCACTACGAATTCCGCGTCGCAGGCGAAGCCAAGGACCCGAACAAGCTGAACATTACGGCCCAAGCCCCGCTGACGACTGCCGAACTGGCGCGCTTCAAATCGGTGGCCGGCGACATGATCCACCGCTTCGCCCTGCTCCGTTCGAACGACAAGACCAACACCCTCGCCGCCAAGTAGTCCGGCGGCAAAGGAATAAAAGGCGCACAAAGGTGCGCCTTTTTTTTATTTGACTCAACTGCCCCCGAACTACAATAGGACCATGAGCTTATATATCGGAATGATGTCGGGTACCAGCCTGGACGGTGTAGATGGCGTCCTGGTGGACTTTTGGGCCGGTGCTGCGCGCACCATGTCGGCGGCGTACGTGGAGTTTCCGCAGTCGCTGCGCGACGAGCTGATGGCGCTGCAAGCCGCCTCTCCTAACGAGATCGAGCGCGAAGCGCTGGCCGCGAACAAGCTGGCCGAACTCTATGCGGATTGCGTGGCCGAGCTGCTGGCCAAGGCTGAAATGAAATCGGCTGACGTGCGCGCCGTGGGTGCGCATGGGCAGACCATCCGCCACCGCCCTGAACTCGGCTTCACGCGCCAGATCATTAACGCCGCCCTGCTGGCCGAGCTGAGCGACATCGACGTGATAGCCGACTTCCGCTCGCGCGATGTGGCTGCCGGGGGCCAGGGTGCGCCGCTGGTACCTGCCGGCCACAAGGCCCTGTTCGGAAAGGAAGGAAAGATGCGTGTGCTGGCCAACATCGGCGGCATCGCCAACATCTCCCTGCTGCATAGGGACGGTACGGTTGGCGGCTACGACACTGGTCCCGGCAACGTGCTGATGAATGCCTGGATCGCGCGCCACAAAGGCGTGGAATACGACGACAACGGCGCCTGGGCTGCCACCGGCAAGGAAATACCCGGCCTGCTGGTTGCGTTGCTGGCCGAGCCCTACTTCACCCAGCCCGCGCCGAAGAGCACCGGCCGCGACCTGTTCCATGCCGGCTGGCTGGACACCCGCCTGGCGGCTTTCGCCGAAGCCAGGCCGGAAGACGTGATGTTCACCCTGTTGCGCCTGACCGCAGTCAGCCTGGCACGCGAAGTCGCCCCTCACGGCGCGGATGCACTCTACGTCTGCGGCGGCGGCGCCTACAACGCCACGCTCATGCGCGAGTTGCAAACGGAACTGGGGGAGTCGACCAACGTTCAGTCCACCGACGCGCTGGGCGTACCGCCCAACCGAGTAGAAGCGATGGTGTTCGCGTGGCTGGCCTACCGTTTCGGCGAACGCCTGCCCGGCAACCTGCCCTCCGTCACCGGCGCGCGCGGCGAGCGCATCCTCGGCGTCCTCTACCCCCGTTAACGGCCGAGCCCGTGTCACACCATGGGGTCACACCCCGAAGAGTGACACGGGCTCGTCCGTGCAATGGCAGAGAGCGTGTCACTCTTGGGGTGTGACCCCACGGTGTGACACGGGCTGAGCCGTAATGGTTTTGCTTAGACGGAGAAGGAGGAACCGCAGCCGCAAGTCGAGGTCGCGGATGGGTTCTTGATCACGAATTGCGCGCCTTCCAGGTCGTCCTTGTAGTCGATCTCGGCGCCTACCAGGTATTGGTAGCTCATCGAGTCGATCAACAGCTGGACGCCGTTCTTCACCATGGTGGTGTCGTCTTCGTTGACGATTTCGTCAAAGGTGAAACCGTATTGGAAGCCGGAGCAACCGCCACCCTGCACGAATACGCGCAGCTTCAGGTCCGGATTGCCTTCTTCTTCGATCAGTTGCGCTACTTTCTCGGCCGCGGCGTCGGTGAAAACGATCGGTGCCGGGATCACGTCTTCGGCTACTGCAGTCATGTGTTACTCCTACTTAAAATCAGTTGTCCCATTATAGTCCATGCCGGACTTGGCCGCTTTAGAGGCTGCGCACAGTCGTTGTTTCATCGGCAACGATTTTGCCCTTTTCCGACAGGCTGACCTTGACTGCCACCACTTTCAGGCCTTCCGGCAGTTCCAGCGTGCCGTCAACGCGCTGGTAGCGGTCCACTTTCAGGTCGTAGCGCTCGGCGCCATCCTTCGGGTATTCAAGCACCGCTTTCTTGCCATCCTGGATGACGGCAACCGACAGCTTGAGCCGGCCGGAGAAGGCGGATGGGCCCTTCTTCTTCGCACCATATTGGAGCAGAACCGTGTAATGCAAGAGCTTTGGCGCCGCCATGCGAGCTTGCATGCCGCGGATGAGCAGGCCGGAACCGGCTTTCGCTGGCGGCAGCGCTTCTTCCAGCAGGGCCAGGTCGGCATTCAATTTTGCCAATTCGGCATCGGAAGCGGCCGGTGCGGGCGCCGCCACGGGAACAGCCTTCAGCTTTGCAGCCAATTCATCGCGCTCAGCCGATACGCGGGCCAGTTCCAGCTCAGCCGCGGCGAGTTGCTTTGCAACGGTAGGGCCGGATTCGCCTTTCGATACGCCAACCACGCGCTTGCCCAGGTCGACGCCCCACATCGCCAGCGCGCCGCCGGCGACCAGGACCGCAGCCAGGCCAAACACGCGTGCCAGCATTGGCACGCGCGCCTGTTCCATGCGGCCTTCCACTTAAGGCATCAGGGCGATGGTTTGCAGGCCCAGGCCTTCGTCCAGGCCGAACATCAGGTTCATGCACTGCACGGCCTGGCCGGATGCGCCCTTGACCAGGTTGTCCTGCACCACCAGCACGATCAGGGTGTCGCCATTGTTCGGGCGATGCAGCGCCAGGCGCAGCATATTGGCGCCGCGGGTGCTGCGGGTTTCCGGGTGCGAGCCCCATGGCATCACGTCGACGAACGGCTGGTCGGCGTAGGCGTCTTCGAACAGCTTTTGCAGCTCTTCGTTCGACACTTCCTTGGTCAGGCGCGCATACAGGGTCGAGTGCATGCCGCGGATCATCGGGGTCAGGTGCGGGGTGAAGATCAGGTTGACCTTCTCGCTGGTGAAGCGCTGCAGCTGGGCCGCTGTTTCCGGGGTGTGGCGGTGGCCGCTCACGCCGTAGGCCTTGAAGTTGTCCGACGATTCGGAGAACAGGGTGCCGATTTCCGCCTTGCGGCCGGCGCCGGACACGCCGGACTTGCAGTCGGCGATCAGGTGGCCGGCATCGATCAGGCCGGCCTTCAGCAGCGGCACGAAGCCGAGCTGCATGGTGGTCGGGTAGCAGCCCGGGTTGGCGATCAGGTTCGCCTTCTTGATGTCTTCGCGGTTCAGCTCAGGCAGGCCGTACACGGCTTGCTCCAGCAGTTCAGGCGCGGTGTGGTCGATCTTGTACGTCTTTTCGAATACGGCTCGGTCCTTGATGCGGAAGTCTGCCGCCAGGTCGATCACCTTCACGCCTTTGGCCAGCAGTTCCGGCGCCTGCGCCATGGCCACGCCGTGCGGAGTGGCGAAGAACACGACGTCGCACTGGGTCAGGTCAACCTTGTCCGGCGAGGAGAAGGCGATATTCACGCGGCCGCGCAGGGAAGGATACATCTCAGCCACCGGCAAGCCGTCTTCCTTGCGCGAAGTGATCGCGGTCAGTTCGACTTCAGGGTGTGCGGCTAACAGTCGCAGCAGTTCCACGCCCGTGTAACCAGTGCCGCCGACGATGCCTACTTTGATCATGATCTCTTCCTTGCGAAGTAAAAATTAAACGAGGGGGTCATTTTAAGGCAAAAATAAAAAAAGCCGCTGGAGACCAGCGGCTTTTTGTACGAGAGCGTAAAGATTAACGCTTCGAGAATTGCTTTGCGCGACGTGCTTTGCGCAGACCAACTTTTTTACGTTCAACTTCACGAGCATCGCGAGTGACGAAGCCGGCACGTGCCAGGTCGCCCTTCAGGCCTGCATCGTAGTCGATCAGTGCGCGGGTGATGCCGTGACGCACTGCACCTGCCTGGCCGGACTCGCCGCCGCCGTGCACGTTGACTTTGATGTCGAAACGTTCAACGTTGCCGGTCAGTTCCAGCGGCTGACGGATCACCATCAGGCCGGTTTCACGGGAGAAGTACTCAGCTGCTGGCTTGCCGTTCACGATGATCTGGCCGGTGCCAGCTTTGATGAACACGCGAGCAACTGCACTCTTGCGACGGCCGGTGCCGTAGTTGTAGTTACCGATCATGTCAGTTCCTTAGAATTCGAGTGCTTTAGGTTGCTGGGCAGCGTGCGGGTGGGTACCCTCAGCGTACACTTTCAGCTTCTTGATCATGGCGTAGCCCAGAGGACCCTTCGGCAGCATGCCTTTCACTGCCTTTTCCAGGGCGCGGCCTGGGAAGCGCTGTTGCATCTTCAGGAAGTTGGTCTCGTAGATGCCGCCTGGGTAACCGGAGTGACGGTAATAGGTCTTCTCGGTTGCTTTGGTACCGGTCACGCGCAGTTTGCCTGCGTTCACGACAACGATGAAGTCGCCGGTGTCAACGTGAGGGGTGAATTCTGGCTTATGCTTGCCGCGCAGTCGGCGTGCCACTTCGCTGGCAACACGGCCGAGGACTTTGTCCGTCGCGTCAATCACGAACCAATCGCGCTGGACTTCATGGCCCTTAGCGGAAAAAGTTTTCATGTTTGAACTTTCTGTGAAAGATAAAAAACGCTCTATCGGTGGTTCCGCCCCTGTGCTTCAGCGGACGCATCCTTCTTGTTTAATTTTCCCGAGCGAAAAGGAAAGCTGGCGATTATAGCCCGGCCAGCCCCGCCGGGTCAACCCCGCCCTGTACCGAGTTGCCGTTGCTAAGCAGATATTGCCGAGCTACTATGGAACCCCAGAATCACAAGAGGAGACGGCCATGCGATCGCTCATGCTGGCCACGTTGTTAGCCCTTGGCCTTGGTCCGGCAATGGCGCAGGCCGAGCCAGGCAAAAGCTGCCACCTGCCTGGCGCCGAAGAAGCCCTGCGCTGCATTCGCCTGGCGGTGCCGCTCGACCACCATGCGCCCGGCGCCACCCTCAGCCTGCACGTTGCCGTCGCCCCCGCCCTGCGCGAGTCGGCCCGGCGCGATCCGCTGTTCCTGCTGGCCGGCGGCCCGGGCGAAGCGGGTTCCGACCTGGTGCCCTTGCTGAACACCACTTTCCGCAAGGTGCGCGCCACGCGCGACATCGTGCTGATCGACCAGCGCGGCACCGGATTATCCGGGAAGCTCGATTGCAAACCGGGCAAGAATGCCGAAACGGCCACGGAAGACGAATTGCTGGCCGAGACCCGTGCCTGCATCAAGGGCTTGAACAAGCGCTTCAATCTTTATACGACCGAACAGGCGGCGCGCGACATCGAAGCGGTGCGCGGCGCCCTCGGTTATGGGCGCATCAATGTCTGGGGCGGCTCCTACGGCAGCCGCCTGGCCCAGGCCTATGCCCGCCTGTACCCCGGCAGCGTGCGCGCCCTGGTGCTGGATGGCGTGGCGGCGCCCGACCAGGTGGTGCCGGCCGGCGCGCACGATGCGCAGGCGGCGCTCGACGCCCTGTTCAAGCAGTGCGCCGACGATACGGTCTGCGCCACCGCCTTCCCCAGCCTGCGCTCCGAGTTCGAGGCGCTGGCGGCGCGCCTGGCCAAGGCGCCGCAATCGCTCACGCTGCCCGATCCGCGTACGGCGGAAACCACCAAGGTCGAAATGACCAGCATGCGCTTTATCGGCACCGTGCATAACATCCTGTATTCGCAGGCGGACAGCCGGCGCCTGCCCTTCCTCATCCACAGCGCCTACCAGGACCGCTGGCAGCCCTTCATCGCGCGCAGCAATGTGTCGCGCGATTTCTCCTCCGAGGGCGGGCCGGCCATGCCGCTGCACCTGGCCGTGGTCTGCGCCGAGGACTTCCCGCGCCTGACGCCGCAATTGCTGGAAGAGGATACAAAAGGCTCCTTCCTCGGCGCGCCGCAGATCATGCGCATCGGGACAATGTGCGAAACCATCGCCGTGCCGGCCGTGCCTTACAAGGAGCCGACTGTGATCGAAGCGCCGGTGCTGCTGATGTCCGGCGCACTCGACCCGGTCACGCCGCCGCGCCGCGCCGAAGCGGCGCGCAAGTACATGAAGAATGCCCAGCACCTGATCGTGAAGAATGGCGGGCATATCGTATCGCCGCTCGGATGCATGCCGCGCCTGCTGCGCGGCTTCCTCGACCAGCCCGGCGTCCCGGTGAAGGCGGAATGCCTGAACGAAATCCCGGCGCCGACTTTCCAGCTCAATAGTGCAGGGCCACAGCCATGATCGAAGTCCATAACCTCTGCAAGCGCTTCGGCAAGGTGCAGGCGCTGGCGGGCGCCAGCTTCACCGCGCGCGACGGCATCATCACCGCCCTGCTCGGACCGAACGGCGCCGGCAAGACCACCTTGCTGCGCACCCTGGTCGGCCTGCTGCAGCGCGACCACGGCACCATCTCCATCGACGGCGTCGATCCCGCCATCGATCCGATGGCGGTACGGCGCAACGTCGGCGTGCTGACCGACCAGTTCGGCCTGTATGAACGCCTGACCACGCGCGAATACCTGCGCTACTTCGGCGAGTTGAACGACATGGCCGATGCCGCGATCGAACAGCGCACCAAGGAAGTCACCGAGCTGCTGTCGCTGGAAGACATCATCGACCGCCGCGCAAAAGGCTTCTCGCAAGGCCAGCGTATCAAGGTCGCCCTGGCGCGCACCCTGCTGCACCGGCCGCGCCACCTGCTGCTCGACGAGCCAAGCCGGGGCCTGGACGTGATGAGCACGCGCGCCCTGCGCCGCGCGCTGGCCGCGCTGAAGGCGGACGGCTGCTGCGTGATCATGGCAACCCACGTGATGCAGGAAGTGATCCACTCCTGCGACGACGTGATCGTGATCGCCAACGGCACCACGGTCACCCAAGGCACGCCGCAGCAGTTGTGCGAACAGGCCGGCTTGCCGAGCCTGGAAGATGCTTTCGTGCGCCTGGTCGGCACCGAGGAAGGGATCGAGCTATGAGGATGAAATTCCCCATCGTGCTGCGCAAGGAACTGGTGGAGACCCTGCGCGACCGCCGCGCCCTCAGCCTGCTGCTGCTGTTCGTGCTGATGTATCCGATCCTGGTCGGCTTCATGCTGCAGCGGCAAATCGACCGCGCCACCAAGCCGGAGCGCGAAGGCGTGGAACTGGCGGTGATCGGCAGCGAGCAGGCGCCAACGCTGATGAACCAGCTACGCCAGCGCAACGTGAACATCACCGAGCTTGAAGCCATGGGCGAAGAGGACATCAACGCCCTGCTGCGCAAGCAGACCGTGACGGCCGTGCTGCGCCTGACGCCGGAATTCGCCGAGAACTACCACGCCATGCGCCCGGCGCGGGTCGAGCTGTGGTTCGACTCCGCCTCCGACAGTTCGCGCAAGATCGATGAGGTGGAATACGTGCTGCGCGATTACAGCCGCAATATCGCCAGCGCGCGATTGCTGGCGCACGGCGTGTCGCCGGTCAACCTGAACCCGGTGCTGGTGCAGCGCTACGATGCCGGCACCAGTGCTTCGCGTTCGGCCAACACCATCAGCACCATGCTGGGCATCTTCTTCATCCCGGCCTTCATGTTCTGCATGAGCACCGCGGTCGACAGCACGGCCGGCGAGCGCGAACGGCGCTCGCTGGAGGTGCTGATGGCGCAGCCCCTGCGGCCGGCCGACCTGATCGTCGGCAAATGGCTGGCGGCTTCGCTGCTGTCGATTGTCGGCATCACGCTGGAGCTGGCGATCGCGCACGGCATTTTGAAATGGCTGCCGCTGGAGGAAATCGGCCTGTCCTGGCGCCTGGGCTGGCGCGACCTGGCCATGGTGTGCCTGGCCTCCGCCACCCTGTCGCTATTCGCCGCGGCGCTGGAAATCGCCCTGGCCATCAACGCCCGCTCCTTCAAGGAAGCCCAGACCCTGGTCAGCTTCACCATGATCGTGCCGCTGGTTCCGGTGATCCTGGTGCCGATGATGAACCTGACCAATAGCTGGTGGATGTACATGGTGCCCGTGCTGTCCAACCAGACCCTGCTGCGCGAGCTGGCCAAGGGCGGCAGCATTGGCATGCTGCCCTTCCTGCAGACCTTCTTCAGCAGCCTGCTGCTGGCCATGCTGTGCGTCTGGTATACCGAGCGGCGCATGAAGAGCGAGAAATACATGATGACCGTATAATGCCCGGACGCATTTAACGGAGAGTTCAGATGGAAGTTAAAGTTAGCTGGAATGGCCCGTCGGGCATGAGTTTCCGCGCCCAGACCGGTTCTGGCCACATGGTCGCCATGGACGGCGCCCCGGAAGGCGGCGGCCATAACCTGGCGCCGCGCCCGATGGAGATGGTGTTGCTGGGTACCGGCGGCTGCACCGCCTACGACGTGGTGCTGATCCTGAAGAAGGGCCGTGCCGACGTACGCGGTTGCGAAGTGGTGCTGCAAGCCGAACGCGCCGAGACCGAGCCCAAGGTTTTCACCAGGATCAACTTCCACTTCGTCGTCACCGGCAAGGACCTGAAGCCGGAAGTGGTCGACCGCGCCATCACCCTGTCCCACGACAAGTACTGCTCCGCCAGCATCATGCTGGCCAAGACGGCGCAGATCACCCACAGCTTCGAAATCATCGAAGCCTGATCAAGGTCTCGGCAAAACCCTGCCCGAACATGCGGGCGGTCTTGATGTCCCCCGCAGGGAATTCATGCGCCGCCGTGCCGTGCCCGGCCTGCGCCATCAGGCCGGACCAAGACCCCAGGCGATTGGCAGCTTCGTCGTAAGGCACGCCTGAATGCTGCTCCGGCAGGATGGGATTGCCGGCCCAGATCATCCCGTGCTGCATGCAGAAGGTGAACATCGACACCAGCGTCGATTGCTTGTCCCCCGCTGGCAGCGACGATACCGTGAAGCCACCCGCCAGCTTGCCTTTCAGCTGCTGCGAGCGCCACATCTTGCCGGTGGCATCCATGAAGGTCTTGAACACGCCCGACACGCCGCCAAGATAGGTCGGCGAGCCAAGCAGCATGCCATCGTACTGCAGGAGCGCATCCGGCGCCGCTGCCAGCTCCGATGCCTTTAGCACATGCACCACCATTCCTGGCACGACGGCTGCGCCTTGCGCGATATGCGAGGCGATATGCTCCGTGTGGCCGTGGGCGCTGTGGTAGATCACTGCGAGTTTCTTCATTGCGCGATTCCTTTTATGAGTAAGGCGGAAAGATAAAGACCAAGTCCGAAGACGGTGTGATTGGCGACGCTGCGCAGGCAGTTCTTCAGCGGCGCCGGCGTTTTGCTGGACGCGATGCCCAGTCCCATCGAAGGCTGCATCACGAACAGCGGCGCTCCGACGGTGGCGATGCCGACTGCCAGCGCCGGGCCGATGCTCGGCGCATGCAGCCAGCCCTGGCCCGCCACCGCTACCAGCGCGCCGGCAAACGCCACGCCCGTTGCGTAATGCACCAGCCATCCCAGCGCGTGCTCGCCGCCGACCGCCGGCGAAGCCGCAATCGAGTCATGTGCGAAGCGGCCCTGCGCCAGGTGCCCGGCCCAACGGCCGATGAAGGCCATGTTCATAGTCTTCACGCCCATGCGCTTGAGCAGGACCAGCCACAAGTCGAACACGATGGTGGCGCCAATGCCGATGATGATGATTTCCATTGCAATCTCCGTGGTTGATGTGCACACTGTAGAAGTTGAAGTCAACTTCAAGTCAAGGGATTTTTGATGGATATCGCCGAAGTCGCGCAGCGCTCGGGCATGGCCGCCTCCACGCTGCGCTATTACGAGAAAAAAGGCCTGATCAAGCCGGTGGGCCGCAACGGCTTGCGGCGCACCTATGCGCCGGGCGTGCTCGACACGCTGGCCATCATTTCGCTGGGCCAGTCAGCCGGCCTGTCGCTGGACGAAATCGGCTCGATGTTCACGCCAGACGGCGGCACGTCCATCGACCGCGCCTTCCTTCTGTCCAAGGCGGAAGAGATCGAGGCCCTGGCCAAGCGCCTCAAGGCGATGAGCGAAGGGTTGCGCCACGCGGCGGCCTGCCCTGCGCCGAGCCATGCCGAGTGCCCAAAATTCCAGCGCCTGCTGAAGGCCGCGGCTTCCGGCGCCATTGAACGCAGCCTGCGGATGTGAGAAAGTACGCATTTTGGACGGCGTCCCTGCTGCTATCCTCTTGGGTTTATCCAAAATAACTCAACGGGGAATAACAATGAAGATTCGTAACTGGGTGATTGCGCTTGCACTGGTGCCGGTATTTGCCATGGCCGACATGACTGCAGAGCAGCGCAAGGCGGAATTCGACAAGCTGGATTGGCACACCGGCCCGCGCGCCGAAGCCATCGCCGGCAAGGCCACCCTGAAAACGCCAAGCGATAAAGTGCAATTCCTGGACGACAAGAACTCGCGTCGCTTCCTGGAGCTGACCGGCAACCTGCCGGAAGACGGCAACTACACCATCCTGGACACCGAGGGCGGCTGGTGGGCCACCTTCACCTTCGACCAGAGCGGCTACGTCAAGGAAGGCGACAAGATCGATGCCGACGCGCTGCTGAAAACCCTGAAGGAAAGCGACGAGCCAGCCAACGAAGAACGCAAGCGTCTCGGCCTGGGAGCCCTGTACACCGAAGGCTGGTACGTTCCGCCGCACTACGACGAAAAGACCAAGCAACTGGAATGGGGCCTGAAGCTGCGCTCGGATCACGGCGTTTCGCTGAACTACACCATCCGCCTGCTGGGCCGCAGCGGCGTGATGAGCGCGACCCTGGTGTCCTCGCCTGAAACGCTGGACGCCGACGTGGCGAGCTTCCGCAAAGTGCTGACCGGCTTCGATTACAACGACGGTGAAAAGTACTCCGAGTTCAAGCCGGGCGACCACGTTGCCGAATTCGGCCTGGCCGCCCTGGTGACCGGCGGCGCCGCTGTCATCGCGACCAAGAAAGGCTTCTGGGCTGCCGCGGCCCTGTTCCTGGCCAAGATGTGGAAACTGGTTGCAGTCGCTGGCGTGGCAGCCGTCGCTGGCCTGAAGTCGCTGTTCAAGAAGAAAGAAACCAGCAATTGATTGCCTTCCACGCCGAAATCCTGCTGGTAGCGGCCATGGCTGGCCTCTACCTGTACGACTCGGCGCGGCTGCTGCATTCGAATGAAGGCGTGCTGGCGGCCACCCTGGGTGGCCGCTGGTCGCTGCATTTCGGTGCCGAGCATTACACCTTGCGCGGCAAGGAGCCGTTTGTGCCGAATCCCCTGCTGCCGCACCGCCCTCTGTTCCCGCTGCGCTGGAAACAGCAGGTGGTCGCTGCGGCCCCGGCCTCGCAGCGCTGGACGCCGCCTTCGTTCGGCCCCTACAAGGTGCTGGCGCCGTTTATCTGGCTGATGGCGCTGTCCCTGTTCGGCCTTGTCCCAGCCGGCCTGTTCTCCCGCTACGGCAACGTGGCAATCGCCGCCGGCATCCTGCTATTCTATGCAGCCGCGCTGCTCGCACTGGCCTACGTCTGGTTCAAGCGCGGCGCCTTGCAGTTGACTGGCCGGCAGGTCGGCGCGCTGGCCTTCGAATCGCTGACGTGTCCCCCGTTCGCCCTGAACCTGGTGCGCCACATCAGCTGGCGCAACGCGCCTTCCGAAGAACTGGACTCCGCCAGCCGCCGCCTGCTGCGCAAGGATGACTGGACCGCCACCCTGCCGACCGTGATCAAACGCATCGACAACGCCATCGCCTGGGAAAACGAAGGCACGCCGCGTGCCAAGGCACTGAGCGAATACCACGCGGCGCTCAACCGCGAATTCACGTCAATTACCTGACGCGGAACTTTCCGCGCTCCTTCCTGTCCAAGCTCAAAGCCTCCCGCCACAAACTGCGGCAGAGTCTAAATCTGTCAAGGGAGGCAATATGGACTACGAGCCACGTATCGTTAAGCTAGAGGTGACTGTGGATACTTTGAAGGAAGAGCTCACGCTTTTGCGAGGCAAAGTCGACGAACGTTTCAACGAAATACACGCCGAACAACTTCAGTTACGTCTAGACTTCGAAAAACTGATCTATTGGGTCGCAGGCCTGACAGTCACGAACTTGCTGGCAATTATCGGGTGGGCATTGAAAGCTGCCGGATTTTTCTGAACATGCCCCATCAGATGTAATAGGTGGTCGAAGTCATGACCTTCGACATGGCTTTCATCGCAAGCTGGATAGGCAGCGGCGTTTTCTCGGCGCCCATGTCTTCCGCTGCCTTGCCGTGCGCGATTTCATCGACGCGCATTTGCTCCACGATGGCGCGGGACTTGGCATCCTGCGGCGGCAAGCGGTCCAGGTGGCTTGCCAAATGCGCTTCAACCTGGCGCTCGGTCTCCACCACGAAACCCAGGCTTTGCTTATCGCCCGCCAGCGCAGCAGCCGTGCCCAGCGCATAAGCGCCGGCATAGAACAAGGGGTTCAGGAAGCTCGGTTGCGAGCCCAGCTCCGACAAACGCTGCGCGCACCATGCCAGGTGATCTTCCTCTTCCCGGCTGGCCTTGTCGAAGGCCGCACGCGCCTCATCGCTCTTGGCAAAGCGCGCCTGCGAGTTGTATAGCGCCTGCGCCATCACCTCGCCCACATGGTTCACCCGCATCAGGCCCGCGCTATGGCGATGCTCCTGCTCCGTCATCTCCGCATCTGCCGCATGCACCGCCGGATTCGGACGCGATGCCGAATGCACGCCAGCCAGCACGCGCAAAGCCTTGTCGGCGCCAGTGATGAAACGGTCGAGGGGACTATGGTAGCGGTTCATGACGATTTATCCAGCTTGTTCGGAAAGCCTCATTATAGGGTGTCCTCAAGCCCGGCACACGTGTACTTCGATTCCGGCCTGCTGCGCCAACTCGACCGCATGCCTGGTGCCGCGAGCACAGCCCGGGGTATCAAAGTCGGCATGGAATGCCAGCACCAGGTCGACACCCGTCGCCATCATGCGAACGTTCAGGCCCTTCCAGCCTTCGCCAGGAAAAGCCTTGTAGACAGCCCGGCTCTTCTTCATGGAATCGATCTCGATGCCCAGTTCATGAGCCACTGAAATCGCCAAGGCGTCAATGCCGGGTGTATCCCCGGTAACTACCGAGCCTACATTGCCGAGTGCGGTCAGTTCGCGCCGGATCGCACTTTCGTCATGCCACGTCGTGGCACCAGTAATCAGGATACGCATCAGTTGCCCTCCCGCTGGATGCGCTGCTTCTCCAGCCAATCGGCGACCGGGCCGCGGGCGTCGATCTTTGAGATGTCTTTTGCCACGCCCAGGTTCAGGCCCAGCAGGAAGGGAATCGAATCGACCGGCACTTCCGGCAGGTAGTCCGCCATGGCCCGCATGAAGCGCGGCGAGTCCAACACCTCCACCACCTTCCCGCCGCTGAGGAACTGCAGGATGCTGGTCATGCTATGCCCGCCGCCTATCGAGCGGTAGACGAAACGGTTGAAGGCCTTGTCCAGCGCCTTGAAATCCAGCTGCTCCTTGGTCATCAGGCTGGCCAGGTAATACAGCCCGATCGCGGTGCGGAAAAAGCCGGTGGACTCGCTGGCCGTCAGCCCGCAACGGGTCACCGTCAGGATCTTCTCCTGTATAGCAGCGTCGAGTTTTGGATGGTGTACTTGCATGTCAAGGAACTATATAGCACTTTTGTCCAGATTTGTTCCTTGCGCGGGGGTATCAGACTTGTTACCCTTGAAACTTTAGTGCTAAACCAAAGCCGGAAGCGCACTTTTCGCTCCCCGGAAAGTGCATCCTGGGGCGCTGAATGTGCGGGCTATCGCATGCGGGCAACCGATATGTCGCGCATTCAATACAATGCCATCATGTGAAAAGGGGTTAGCGGAGCCACCATGCAATTGCGCATCAAGAATTTATCGAAGACCTATGCCAATGGGGTCGTCGCGCTCGACAACGTGTCGCTGACCATCCCGTCCGGCATGTTCGGCCTGCTGGGCCCGAACGGCGCCGGCAAGTCGACCCTGATGCGTACCTTGGCCACCCTGCAGGAATGCGATTCCGGTTCGGTCTTTTTCGGCGACCTTGATGTACTGGATGAAAAGGATGAAATCCGCCGCCTGCTCGGCTACCTGCCGCAGGATTTTGGCGTCTACCCGAAAGTAACCGCCTATGAAATGCTCGACCATTTCGCGATCCTGAAAGGCTTGTCCAATCGTTCCCGCCGCCGTGAGGTGGTCGACGGCCTGCTGCAGCAAACCAACCTGTTCGAAGTGCGCAACCAGCGCCTGGGTGGCTTCTCCGGCGGCATGCGCCAGCGCTTCGGCATCGCGCAGGCCCTGCTGGGCGACCCGAAACTGATCATCGTCGACGAACCGACCGCCGGCCTGGACCCGCAGGAGCGCGTGCGCTTCCACAACCTCTTGTCCGATATCGGCGAAGACCGCACCGTGATCCTGTCGACCCATATCGTGTCCGACGTGGCCGACCTGTGCGCCAATATGGCCATCATCAACAAGGGCAAGCTGATGGTGGCAGGCGCCACCCAGCAACTGATCGATGACGTGAGCTGCAAGATCTGGGCGCGCTTCATCGACAAGAAGGAGCTGTCCTATTTCCAGCAGCGCCATGCCGTGATCTCGACCCGCCTGATGTCCGGCCGCACCCTGATCCACGTCTACAACGACGACGATCCGGGCGACGGCTTCGAGGAAGCGCTGGGCGACCTGGAAGACCTGTATTTCGCGACCATCCTCGGCCGCCACGACGTCAGCAAAGCCTGCGACTGACCGGGGCCGCCATGTTCGCCATCGCCCTCTTTGAAGCGAAGCAGCGCCTGAAGCTGTTCTCGACCTGGGTCTACTTCGGCATGTTCCTGCTGCTGGCCGTCCTGTGGATGGCCGCCGCCGGCGGCGTGTTCAAGGAAGCCATCGTCAGTTTCGGCGGCCGCGTGTTCATCAATGCGCCGCGCTCGATCATGCTGACCTCCTCCTTCCTCGGCTGCATGGGCGTGATCATCGTCGCCGCCATGATGGGGCGCTCGGTGCAGCAGGACTTCGAGTACGAAACGCACCACTTCTTCTTTTCCGCCCCGATCCGCAAATTCCAGTACATGCTGGGCCGCTTCCTCGGCGCCTGGCTGGTGCTGTGCGTGGTGTTCGCCTCGATCCCGCTTGGTGTGTGGCTTGGCACGCAGGTGCCGGGCATCGATCCGGAGCGCCTCGGCCCCTTCAACCTGCTGCACTACCTGCTGCCTTACGCGCTGTCGCTGCTGCCCAACCTGTTCATCTTCGGCGCCATCTTCTTCGTGCTGGCGGCGCTGACGCGGCGCATGCTGCCGGTGTACGTGTCGAGCGTGGTCATGCTGGTTGGCTATATCGTGGCGCCGGGCCTGGCACGCGACCTTGACTACAAGACGCTGGCCGCGCTGATCGATCCATTCGGCACCACTGCCGTGATCCGCCTCACCGAATACTGGCCGATCGCCGAACGCAACGTGCGCCTGGTGCTGCCGGAAGGCGTATTCCTGCTGAACCGCGTGATCTGGTCTTCCTTCGCGCTCGTGGCGCTGCTGCTTGGCTACTGGCGCTTCCACTTCGTCAGCACGGTCGATAGCGGCGCAGCGGCGCGCACCGACAGCGACCTGCCGGCCAACCTGACCCAGGTTGCCGCCTCGACCAACGAGAAACCGGACTTCAAGGCGCGCAGCCTTGGCCTGCTGCTGATGCGCTTCAGCTACCTGAACCTGCGCGAGACCACCAAGAACATCTACTTCTTCGTCATCGTATTGGCCGGCGTGCTGACCATGTATGCCGGTTCGCTGGACATGGGCTCGATGTACGGCACCGGCACCTATCCTGTCACCTACCTGGTGCTGGAAATGGTGACCAACACCTTCTCGCTGTTCATGCTGGTGGTGACCACCTTCTATGCCGGCGAATTGGTGTGGCGCGAGCGCGAACACCGCATGTCGCAAATGCTGGACGCAA
The DNA here is from genome assembly GCF_049913255.1 of Pseudoduganella sp. R-43. NCBI lineage: Bacteria > Pseudomonadati > Pseudomonadota > Betaproteobacteria > Burkholderiales > Oxalobacteraceae > Pseudoduganella > Pseudoduganella sp. R-43. The sequence goes on along the minus strand of NZ_CP183988.1, from coordinate 1,366,966 downwards.
TGCCGGTGCCGAGCTGGCTGCCCATCCTGTCCAAGCTGTTTGGCCTGATCGGCGTGCAGGCGCTGTTGCTGTTCATCGTCATGCTGGTCGGCATGTCGATCCAGCTTTTCCGTGGCTACTTCAACCTGCAGCCCGGTCTGTATTTCGAATGGCTGTTCACCGTGCAGCTGCCGGCCTGCGCCCTGATTGCCGTACTGGCGATCGCCACCCAGGTGCTGGTGAACCACAAATACGTGGCCTACTTCGTGATGATCGTCTACTACGTGGCGACGATCACGTTCGCCACCCTCGGTCTCGACCATCCTTTGCTCATGTACGGCGTGACGCCGGAACTGCCCTACTCCGACATGAATGGCTTCGGCCACTTCATGGTGCGCGAGCGCTGGTTCGACTTGTATTGGGCCGGCGCCGCCGTGATGCTGATGGTGCTGACCGTGGTGTTCTGGCCGCGCGGCACCAACGAGGAATGGCGCCAGCGCGTCAGCCTGGCGCGCCACGGATTGACGCTGCCGGTGCTGGGCGCCTTCGGCGTCGGCCTGGCCGTGTTCGTCGGCGCCGGCGGTGTGCTGTCCTACAACCTGTGCGTCAACAATTTCAAAACCCACTTCGGGCGCGACGCATTGCGCGCCGATTATGAACGCAAGTACAAGCAGGTGCTGGACGTTGCCCAGCCGCGCATCACCGACGTGCGCCTTGGCCTGGACATGTACCCTGAGCAGCGCACCCTGAAAGTGAAAGGCTGGTACCAGCTCGAGAACAAGACCCTGCAGCCGATCAGCACCATCTACGTGCAGCAGGACACCGACGCGGACCTGCAGCCCTTGCAATTCGGCCGCAAGGCGTTCCGCGTCCTGAACGACACGGAGCTTGGCTTTTACAGCTATCGCCTGGAGCGGCCGCTGCAACCGGGCGAAAAGATCACGCTGGATTTTGTACTGAGCTACGAACCGAAAGGCTTCTTCAACCTCGGCAAGACCACGCCGGTGATGAACAACGGCACCTTCTTCAACAACACCGTGCTGCCGCACATCGGCTACCAGCGCCACGCCGAACTGACCGATCCGCGCGACCGCAAGAAACACGGCTTGCCGGCGCAGGAACGCAAGCTGCCGCGCGACGATCCGAAAGGCCTGGCCAGCAACTACATCGGCGCCGATGCCGACTGGGTCGGCTTTGAAGCGACCCTGGGCACTGCCGGCGACCAGACCGCCGTGGCGCCCGGTGCGCTGGTCAAGGAGTGGCGCAAGAACGGCCGCCGCTACTTCCATTACAAGATGGAACAGCCGATCCTCAACTTCTACGCCTTCCAGTCTGCCCGCTACGCGGTCAAGCATGACTGGTGGCAGGATGTCGGCATCGAGATCTACTACCAGCCGGGCCACGAGTATAACCTGGAGCGCATGGTCAAGGGCGTCAAGGATTCGCTCGACTACTACACGCGCAACTTCAGCCCCTACCAGCACAAGATCGTGCGCATCGTGGAATTCCCGCGCTATGAGCGCTATGCGCAATCGTTCCCCAACACCATTCCGTATTCGGAGGCGGTGGGCTTTATCGCCCGCGTGGACGACAAGAACCCGAAAGACATCGACTACCCGACCTACGTCACGGCGCACGAAGTAGCGCACCAGTGGTGGGCACACCAGCTCATCGGGGGCAACACGCGCGGCGCCACGGTGCTGAGCGAAACCCTGGCCGAATACTCGGCGCTGATGGTGATGAAGAAGAGCTTCGGCCCGCAGCGCATGCGCCGCTTCCTGCGCTATGACCTGAACAAATACCTGTTCGGCCGCGCCACCGAGAACAAGAAGGAACTGCCGCTGGCCGATAACGAAGACCAGGACTACATCCACTACCACAAGGGCAGCCTGGCCATGTACCTGCTGGCCGATATCGTGGGCGAGGCCAAGGTCAACGAATTGCTGGCGGAACTACTGCGCAAGTATTCCTACCACGGCGATCCATATCCAAGCGTGACGGTGCTGGTGGACGGCTTGCGCCGCATCGTGCCGCCGGAGCAGGCCTACCTGGTGGATGACCTGTTCAATGCCATCGTGCTGTTCGACAACCGCCTGGTCAGCGCCACCGCCCAGAAGCGCGCGGACGGCAAATACGATGTCACGCTGGTGGTGCATGCCGCCAAGCTGCGTTCCGACGAACTGGGTGCGGAAAAGGAAGTCCCGTTGCACGACCTGATCGAGGTCGGCGTCGACGACAAGGACGGCAATGTCCTGCTGCGTGAACGCAAGCTGGTCGACCGCAACGAATCGACCTTCAAGCTGGTCGTCAACGGCCGCCCGGCCAAGGCAGGCATCGATCCGGACAATAAACTGATCGACCGCAAGCCCGACGATAACCTGGGCAACGTGGAAATCACCTCGCGCTAAGGTGCTCCAACGGTTAGACAGCGCACTTTGCGTCCAGCCCATGCTTGTTAAGCTTTTCCGCAAATGAAAGCGAGGCAAACATGGGCATCCTAAGCAAGATTTTCCACAAGATTTTCCCGTCGTCGCATCAAGAGGCCGCCCCATCACCGGCCTCTGGTGCGCCCTCTACTGCGCCGAGCGGGCCCGCGGCAACGCCCGCCCCCATCCCGACCCAGCCTGCCCCAGCGCCGGCCGCTGCGGAACCGGTCGACGTCGAAGCCATCCTCAACGCCAAGGCCGCCCAGGCAGGCCAGCCGCTGAACTGGCGCACGTCGATTGTCGACCTGCTCAAGCTGCTCGACATCGACTCCAGCCTGCAGGCCCGCAAGGAGCTGGCGCAGGAGCTGCACTACACCGGCGACTCCGGCGATTCGGCAGCCATGAACATCTGGCTGCACAAGCAAGTGATGCACAAGCTGGAGGAAAACGGCGGCAAGGTGCCCGCCGACCTGAAGGGGTAGAATGGCCGGATGAATTTCATCCGACGCGCGCTTGCCGGCGCCATACTGGCAACTTGCACCCTGCCGCTGCTGCCCTCGCAGGCGGCGGACCAGACCTACGGCACCCACGGCATGGCTCTGTTCGGCGGGCAGGAGGGGCTATACGCCTCCCACCTGCCGATGTTTCATGCGCCACACGACTACCAGGTGATCCTGCAAGTCCACATTGCCGACCAGGCCACCGATGCTGCACTGCGCAAGCGCCTGGACGGCAAGGATGCGCTGTGGACCATCGACCCGGAGAAGTTCGAGCTGAGCACCCTGGCGCCGGAAGCCAAGGCGCCGCGCAAGGAATTCAAGGCCGACCTGGTGCAGGGCCACTTCGAGCGCGGCGGCAGCGCCCAGTACAAAGGCGCCACGGTAGTGATCGACAAGGTGCTGTTGTTCCGCCAGCTGGACGGCAAGCCGCGCAACGCCGGCATGTCGCGCTACATGCAAGTCGGCAGCGGCGCACAGCGCTTCCTCGTCAAGGAAATCGACGGCCGCCCCGACTTCGACCATATCGTTTCCTACCACGCCGAGCCGGGTGCGCCGACCGCTGCGGTCCAGGTGCGCAAATGGGGCATGAAGGCCGCCGGCAACGACGCCCTGGCCATGGCGCTGAAGGCGAATACAGCAGCCGTCGGCGCTACCATCTATTTCGAAACCGAAGACTTGAAATGAGCGTACCGCAGGCATACGAAGGGCTGTGGCGCCGCAAGGGCATCTGGCGCGCCGACGGCAGCAGCGACCTGGTGACGCCGGTCTGGTGGTTCCAGGCCGCCGACTTCCATATCGACTTGCGCATTCCGGCCGACCGCAAGGCGATGACCGGTTTCGCCGGCACCACGGTGGTTGAGGGCGAACGCTGCGAGTGGCGCCCCGAGATCGCCTACCCCTTTGTGAGCCCCGAGCTGGACGCCGGTTTCATGCGCTTCGATCGTGAAGATGCGCTGCACGAAGCAGGCGTGGACGATAGCTACAAGGAAGACTGGTGGCGCGAAGCCGGCGGGCCGGTATCGTCCAGCCGGATGGTCCTGGACGATGGCCGCATCCAGTACCAGATCGCCTGCGGCGAATTCCTCGCCCGTGCAACGGGCAAGCCGCACAAGGCGGCTGAAATCACCATCTGGCGCCAGACGGCCGGCGGACCGTGGCGCATCATCGCCTCCACCACGGCCGCACGCGAAAACGTGATTGTCGAAACGCCTTAGAGGCTCAGCAGGCTGCCGCTGCGGAACGGCTTGTCGCCTGCGATCTTGGCCACGTTCATGCCGCGGATGATGTAGCGGTGCGACAGGCGCGTGAACAGCACGCCGTCGACCTCCGATTTTAATTGGGTGGTATCGCCGCTGACCGGGTCGATCAGGTCGGCGATCACGTCGCCGGCGCGCACGGCGGCGCCGACTTCCTTCAGGTAGACCAGCATGCCGGCATGCGGCGCATCGAGGCGCTGCGTGCCTTCCAGCGGCGTCGGCGCACAGCCCTGCTGCGGCACCTTGACGTCACCCGCGTCGACCAGCCCGCGCACGTGCAGATAGCCGATGATGGCATCCGCGTCCCGTGCAGCGAGCTCGTAGCTGACTTCCACTTCCCCGCGCAGTTCGACCGTCGCCGCCATGCAGGCCGATGGAATCGGGTAGTCCGGGCCGAAATGCGCGGCCAGGTCCCACCACAGGCGGCTGCAAGCTTCGTCAAACGGCTCGCCGCCGGCGCCGGTGGTGTGCAGCACGGCGCAGGCTCCCATCAGGTTGGCCAGCGGCTGGGCCGCCTCGCACAGTGAGGTGCCCACGTACAGGTGCAGCTCGCCCTCGTTCTCGCAATGCAGGTCGAGCACGATATCGGCGTCGATGGCCATTTCAAACAGCGCTTTCTTGAGCGTGGTGGCATCCGATGTAGGCTGCCACTGCCCGGCCAGTTCGCGCAGGTGGCGGCGGATGGTGCGCACGTTGGCGTCGGCATCACTGCCCAGCTGGCCCTTCAGCCTGACCTTCAGCTGCTCGAAATAATGCGGGTAGCCGCGGTTGAAATTGATGCCGTTGCTGAGGTCAAAGCGCCCGAACGGGCGCTCGTTGATGACTTGCGCCAGCCCGATCGGATTGGCCGCAGGCACCAGGATCACCTCGCCCTTGACCTTGCCGGCCGCCTCGAGCGCTTGCAGGCGCTGGCGCAGCTCGTGCGCCACCAGCATGGCCGGCACTTCGTCAGCGTGCAGCGCTGCCTGGATATAGGCCTTGGGGCCGCCCGCCTTGCCGAAGTGGTAGCTGGTCAGTTCGTAATACACCGTGCCATAGGGCGCGGAGAGCGGATGCTTGATGGTTTCCATGTCTGCCATCCTACCAGTTCATGAGGCAAGGCGGCACCAGCAAGGCCAGCGCCAGGACGAGGTAAATCAGCTGCAGCGGCACCATCCAGCGCGCCCAGGTCAGCCACGGAATGCGCGCCAGCGCCAGCACGCCGACCGTGATGCCCGAGGTCGGGATCATCGGCGTGGTGAACTCGCCGAACTGGAAGGCCAGGATGGCGGTCTGGCGCGACACGCCGACCAGGTCGGCCAGCGGCGCCATGATCGGCATGGTCAGCGCAGCCTGGCCGCTGCCGGAATGGATGAAGAAGTTGATGACCGACTGGATCAGGAACATCTTCTGCGCCGAGAACACTGGCGAGGACGATGCGACCAGCGGCATCAGTCCGTGCAGCATGGTGTCGATGATGTGCGCATCGCGTGCCAGCACCATGGTGCCGCGGGCCAATGCGATGACCAGGCCGGTGCCGACCAGGTCTTTCGCGCCCTGCACGAAGGCTGCCACCGCCTCGTCGGAATCGAGGCGGCCGATCAGGGCCACCACGATGGTCATGGCCAGGAACAGCGCACCGATCTCCTCGATGAACCAGCCGAATTTGACCACGCCGAACACCATGCCGCCCAGCGAGGCGGCAAAGATCCACAACACCAGGCGATGACGCGCCGTCATGCCTTCGAAGCCGCCGAAGTCGACCACGCCTTCGGCGCGCTTTTCGATGTCGAGCAGGTAGGTCGGGCTCTTTTCGGGATGGCGCTTGATGCGCGCTGCGTACCACATCAGGAAGACAATCGTGACGGCCGTGGCAATGAACCACACGATCACGCGATAGCCGATGCCGGAGAACAGCGGTACGCCGGCAATGCCCTGCGCGATGCCGACATTGAACGGGTTCAGGAAAGCCGCGCAGAAGCCGACCTGCGAACCGAGGAAGGGAATCGATACGCCGGTGATGGTGTCATAGCCGAGCGCCAGCGCCAGCGGGACGAAGATCAGGATGAAGGGAATCGCTTCCTCGTTCATGCCGAATGTGGCGCCGCCGATCGAAAACAGCGTCACGAACACCGGGATCAGGGCCGCGCGCACCAGGCTCGAACGCGAATGCGCCTTGGCGATGGACTTGATCATGGCATCGATCGCTTGCGTCTTGTGCAGCACGTTGAAGGCGCCGCCAGTCAGCATGACAAAGCCGATGATCAGCCCCGCCTCCGCGAAGCCCTTGATTGGCGCCATGAGCAGGGCGGCCAGGCCCTGCGGCTTGCTTTCGATGTAACGGAAAGTGTCCGGGTCGACCAGCTGCTTGCCGTTGACCAGGTGCGTTTCGTACTTGCCTCCCGGGACCAGCCAGGTCGCCAGCGCGATCAGCGCCAGGATCATGAACAGCAGGACGAAAGTATTTGGGAGCTTGAGCTTCTTCATTGATTGGGATACAGGTAATTGCAGCTTGGGTCGGCCGGGTCGCGCGCCAGGATGCGGTCGTACAGGCCGGCGCGCTCGGCGACCGTGCGTTCCACGTCTTCCTGCAGCAGCAGGCGCGCGGCGACCTGGCGTGCGGCGGCGGCGCGGGTGGCGGCGATGAAGGCGTCGCGATTGGGGTAGCGTGCCTGCAGGCTTGGACGCGGATCGCTGGCGGCCTTGCGTTCGGCTTCGGTGCGGGCGAACGGGGCGAAGCTGCCGTCGTAGCGCGAGGTGGCCCAGGCAAAGCCTGTCTCGGGCGCGCGCAGGTTCCAACCGGTGTGGGTGCCGAGCGGCGCCTGCAGCTCCACCAGGCGCACGCCGCCGCGGTCGTTGCCGTCGGCGTCCGGCGCCGGGACGCGGGTTTCAAAGGCCATCTTCTGCGCCGGCGGCACCAGGTCGGCAATGCCCTGCGACAGGAAGCGCGCGCCGTGGTCCAGGCGCGGCTCGCGCAGGCTCTGCTCCGGCGGTGTCAGGCCTGGGACGGCGGGAAAAGCCTTGCGGTAGGCCTCTACGGAGACCAGCGTGCCGTCTTCCAGGCGCGGATAGGCGCTCGCTGGCGGCGCCGTGCCTTTGCTGGCCCAGCCGTCCAGCGCCAGCATCAGGGCGCGCAAGGACAGGTAGTAGTTGGTGGTCGAGACGCAGGCGGTGAACGGTGCGCGGGTGCGCGAGCGGCCGACATAGTGCTGGGCGCCCATCAGGCCGTACACGCGCACATTGGCGGCCGGTGCGGCATCGCCCACGCCATCCGGAGCGGTGGTCAGCAGCGAAGCGCCGCGGTTCCAGAATTCCGCCGAGGTGTTGGCAATCAGGAGCTTCGGCACGCGGCCGTGCTTGTCCTTCGCGTGATCCAGCGTGGACGCCACGCGTCCGGTCACCGGATCGCGCGTCGGCGTGCTGGTGAACGGGAAGGAGTCGGTCGGGTAGTCATGCTCTTCCAGCATCGACGGGTGGCGCGTCACCTGCACGAAGCGGCTGTTGAAACCGCCCGACCCGCCGGCGCCCGGCACTTCCAGCAAGGCGCCATCGAATACCATGCGGCCCTGCTCATCGAGGTTCAGCCCGTCGTGCAGCATGCGCCCGATCAGGCGCGCCGACTGGCTGTAGCCGAACATCAGCACGGTCTTGGGCAAGGAGCCGCCTTCCACCTGGTTGTCGCGGAAGTAGGCCAGCAGGTCGCGGATGCCGGCCAGCCCGGCACCGGTCACTTTCGGATCTTTTGCCTCGTAGCGCACTTCGTAGATGGTGCCGGGCTGGAAGCCGCCTTGCAACTTGATGCGGCCCGGGCCGCCCGGCTGCTCCGGCTCCACGAATTCCCACCGGTTGCGGTCGATCGGGCGGCGGATGTCGCCCTGGCGCGTACGCTCGGTCAGCACGGCTTCCGGATCGTTCGGCGTGGCAGGCTCGTAGCCGATGCCGCGCAGGCCCGCGTAGCTTGCCACCTCGGCCGGGGCATCGACGATGAATTCACTGGCCGTCATGCCGCGCGGGCCTTTTACCACGGACGCCTTGAAGATCAAGGGCTTCACCCCGGCGGGCGACGGCGCCACGTCCCAGGTCCAGGCAGAGAAAAGCATGCTGAAGCCGTGCCGCATCATGAAGCCGTCGCCGGCATCTTCCGCCGTCGTTGGATCGTTGTTCTTCGGCGCCTTGCCATTGAGCTGGCCCAGCACGACGATATTGCCGCGGTTGTTGACGTCATACACCAGCGTGCCGGTCTTGCCGCTCACGGGGCGCAGCAGGACGAACTCGCTGGAGAAACGCACCATGCCGCGCTTGTCGCGCGGGGCGCGTTTCAGGTCGACGATGGGCAGGTTGGCCGTGGCCTTGGGATTCAGCGAGAAGTAAGCGATGCCGCGCAGCTTTTCATACTCGCCGTGTTCGCCGAACTTGACGCCCGGCGCGAACGGCACGCGTTCGGTGATCTCGATGCGCTCGACGGCGGCCTGCGACGCGCCGGCTACAAGCATGGTGGCAGCAATCGCCGCCCAGCGGGATTTCTTCATGGTGTCGAACAAAGTAAAACGGAACCGCGCGGGTCCCGTTGGTTTATTCCGCTGCTGCGGTTTTCTTGGCGGCTGCCTTTTTCGCTGCCGGCTTTTTGGCTGCAGCTTTTTTCGCTGGGGCCTTTTTCGCGGCCGCTTTCTTGGCGGCTGGCTTGGCGGCCGGATTGGCTGCGGATTCCGCCTCGGCCGCACCCTCCGCGCCGTCAGCCTTCGCTGCCGACTTCTTGGCCGCAGCACCCGGCTTGGCCTTGCGCTCTTCGAACTCGAAGCTGATCTTGCCGTCCTTGCCGCGCACCAGGAAGGCCTTGAACGGCCGGCGGGTGCGCTGCGAGATAAAGCCCGGCAGCAGGTCGGTCTTGCCTTCGTTGAGCAGCTTGGCCATCTGCTCCGGGAGGATCTCCTGTTGCAGGATGATGCGGCTGGAACGGAAGTCGCAAGTCTTCGGCTTGGCTACCTGGTTTTCGCAGGTATAGGCCAGGCCCATTTCGTACACGCCGCCGGCGCATTTCGGGCAAGGGCCGAGCGGGGTCTGGCCGGTGAAATCGACGCCTTCGCCGTCCTCGCCTTCCTCGTCGTTCTGGCCGAAGTCGAACTCCAGCTTGAAGTTCTTGATCTCTTCATCGCGTACGATGCGCAGGATCGCCGCAAACGGACGGCCCATCTTGGAGCGGAAGCCTTGCAGCGGGCCGATGGTGCGGTCGCGCAGCAGCTGTTCCACTTCCTCGATCTCGAACTGGCGGCCGCCGGGCACCTTGGTCATCGAGAATTCGCACTTGGTGCAGGCGAAGCGGCGGTAGTTCTCCTTGACCACGCCACTGCAGTTCGGGCACGGCGTCTTCAGCGTCGCATAGTCGCCCGGGATCGTGTCGTCGGTGTACTCCTTGGCGCGCTTGACGATGATCTGGGTCATCTGGGCGATTTCGCGCATGAATTCTTCACGCGAGATCTTGCCCTTCTCCATCTGCGACAGCTTGTATTCCCACTCGCCGGTCAGTTCCGGCGCGGTCAGTTCGCTCACGCCCAGGCCGCGCAGCAGCGTCATCAGCTGGAACGCCTTGGCGGTCGGCATCAGTTCGCGGCCTTCGCGCAGCAGGTATTTCTCGCCCAGCAGGCCTTCGATGATGGCCGCGCGGGTCGCCGGCGTGCCCAGGCCTTTGCCGGCCATGGCATCGCGCAGCTCGTCGGAGTCGACCAGCTTGCCCGCCCCTTCCATTGCCGACAACAGCGTCGCCTCGGTATAGCGTGCGGGTGGCTTGGTCACCAGGCCGTTTGGCGTGACTTTCTCGGTCAGGACTTTCTCGCCCTTGGCCACCGGCACCAGGTTGCCGCTGCTGCCTTCCTTGTCGTCGTCGCCGGCTGCGTCCTTGCCGTAGATCGCCAGCCAGCCCGGGTTGGTCATCACCTTGCCTTCGGTCTTGAACTGGTGGCCGGCCACTTCGGTGAAGCGGGTGGTGACCAGGAATTCCGCGGCCGGGAAGAACACCGCCATGAAGCGGCGGGTCACCAGGTCGTACAGCTTCTGCTCCGGCTCCGACAGGCCCTTCGGCTGGATGCCGGTCGGGATGATCGCGAAGTGGTCGCTGATCTTGGTGTTGTCGAAGATGCGCTTGTTCGGCTTGACCCAGCCCTTGTCCAGGATCTGCTTGGCGAACTGGTTGTAGTTGTGGTTGTCCTTCAGGACTTCCAGCGTGTCCTTGACGGTCGGCAGGTAATCTTCCGGCAGGTGGCGCGAATCGGTACGCGGGTAGGTGAGCACCTTGTGCTTCTCGTACAGCGCCTGCGCCAGGCCCAGGGTATTCTTGGCCGAGAAGCCGAAGCGCGAGTTGGCTTCGCGCTGCAGCGAGGTCAGGTCGAACAGGCCCGGCGACATCGAGGTGGTCGGCTTGGACTCCTCGCTGACGTTGCCCTGCTTGCCCTTGCAAGCCAGCGCGATCGAATCGGCGGCCGCCTTGCTCCACAGGCGCTCGGCCTTCTTTTCCGGATCGTTCTCGTCCTTCTTGAAGCTGGTGTCCAGCCAGCGGCCTTCATAAATGCCGGCGGCGCACACGAACTCGGCGCGCACTTCCCAGTAGTCGCGAGAGACGAAATTCTTGATCTTCTCTTCGCGCTCGACCACGATCGACAGGGTCGGCGTCTGCACGCGGCCCACGGTGGTCAGGTAGAAGCCGCCCTCTTTCGAGTTGAAGGCGGTCATGGCGCGGGTGCCGTTGATGCCGATCAGCCAGTCCGCTTCCGAGCGGCAGCGCGCGGCGTCGGCCAGCGGCAGCATCTCGTCGTCGCTGCGCAGGTGCGTGAAGCCGTCGCGGATCGCGGTCGGCGTCATCGACTGCAGCCACAGGCGCTTGACCGGCTGCTTGGCTTTCGCATTCTGCGCGATCAGGCGGAAGATCAGTTCACCTTCGCGGCCCGCGTCGCATGCGTTGATCAGGGTGGTGACGTCCTTGCGCTTGATCAGCTTGTTCAGCACCTTGAGCCGCGATTCGGTCTTGGCGATCGGGTTCAGCGCAAAGTACGGCGGGATCATCGGCAAATGGGTGAAGGTCCATTTGCCGCGCTTGACGTCGTGCTCTTCTGGCACGGCGATTTCCAGCAGGTGACCCACCGCGGAAGACAGCACGTAGTCGTCGGATTCGAAATACTCATCGTGCTTGCTGAAGCCGCCAAGGGCTTTCGCGATGTCGTTCGCGACAGAAGGTTTCTCAGCGATGATGAGGGCTTTACTCATATTTATAGTTCTCGTCGGTGTATGCGGCAGCGCGCATAATACAACATTCGCAAGTAAGCGCTGGCTTGCGGCTTCGTATGAAAGCCACAATGCTGCAAATATTATTACGGAAACGGCCGGCGTTGGGCAACGCCGGCAAGAGTGCGCTTAGTGCAACAGGCGTGGCGCCTGGTCTTCTTCGGCGCCAAACAGGTCGTCGAACATCAGGGCGTCCGGCTCCTTGCCCTGGCTCCACAGCAGCATCAGCACGATAATCTTCAGCTTGCCCAGCGACACCGGTGCCTCGTCCAGCGCCAGGGCGCGCTCGATGACGATTTCACGTTGCAGCGGGGACAGCAGGCCGGCGCTCTCCAGGAACTGGATAAAGCCGACGGCGGGGGTGCCCAGTACGTCCAGCTCCTGGCGCACGTAGAAGCGCGTGCCAGAAGAAGCGGCCGTCAGCGACTGCTCGACGCCAGCCATGGCGGCGAGGTCATTCAGCCAGACCAGCGCCTCGGAAATCTCTACGTCGTCGAAACCGACTGCGGAGAGTTTCTTTGCCAATGCTGCGGGTTCAGGGCAGGCATCAGGGCGGTAATAGGTCTCGTACAGGTAAACCAGGATGTCAAACATGGCGCTACTTTAGCAGCATCTGTGAGCCGGGCACAAGCATAACGGCAGTTCAGAAGCCTTTCAGGCGCTGGAAAGCGCCGCCCGGCAGCCTTTCCACCACACCTGCAAGCTCCAGTGCAAGCAAGCTTGCCTGCATGTCACTTGGCGGAAGTTGCAACCTTGTTGCAAGCTCATCGGCGCCAATCGGATCATGGCCGAGGGCTGCCAGCAGCCAGCCTGCGGCCTGGTCCATCTGCGGCACCGGCTCGCCCGGCGCCTGCAAGCCCAGGTCTTCCAGCAGTTGCTCCGGCGTGGCGACCAGGCGCGCGCCCTCTCTAATTAAGGCATGGCAGCCGACCGACTGCGGCGAGAGCACGGAACCTGGCAGCACGAAGACTTCACGCCCGGCATTCACGGCCGCGTGCGCGGTGATCAGGGAACCGGAGCGTGCGGCCGCTTCGATCACCAGCGTGGCGCGGGTCATGCCGGCAATGATGCGGTTGCGGATCGGGAAGTGCTCGGCCCGCGCCTGCGTGCCGAGCGCGAATTCGCTGACCAGGCAACCCTCCTCGGCAATCCGGCGCGCCAGGTCGGCATTGCGGCGCGGGTAGATGCGGTCGATGCCGGTGCCGATCACGGCCACGGTACTGCCCGGTCCTTCCAGGCCGCCTTCATGCGCGGCGGCGTCGATGCCGAGCGCCAGGCCGGAGATCACGGGCATGTCCGCCTGGCTCAGGGCCCGCGCAAACTGGCGCGCGTTCGACTTGCCTTGCATGGTGGCGTTGCGAGCACCCACTACCGCCACAGCCTCGCGCTGGAGCAGGGCCAGGTCGCCCTTGGCATACAGCAGCAGCGGCGGATCGGCGATGTGCTGCAAGGCCGGCGGGTATTCCGGGTCGCCCAGCAAGACCAGGTGATTGCCGGCCTGCGCGGCCCATTCCAGCGAGGCATGCGCCAGCGCGTGTATCCGCTCCGGCATGGGACCGGCAAGGCAGCGTGCGGCCGCCAGCGAGATCTCGTCTTCGGCAGCACCGGCAGCGGCGCGCTCGCGCCCCGGCCGCACGATGTCGGCACCGGCTTGCTTCAGCATGTGCAATGGCAGCGGCGCAGCGTCATCCTGTGCGGGAAGCGCAGCGAGACGGGCATTGGCGGCGGTGAAAACTGCCTGGGGAGAGTGGTAATGCTGGAGCAGCTTGAAGGCTCCGTGGCGGCCGACGCCCGGCGTATTCGCCAGGCGCAGCCACATCGCCAGGCGCTCGAAGTCCTGGCGGGCGGGGGTAGGGGCATCCGTGACTTGCACGGCCATGGAAATTACTCCGCTGTCTTGGCGATATCCCCCACTACGACAGGTTCAGTCACCTGCATGATCAAGCCATACGAAATGTGCTTGAACACACGGAAGATAAACAAGCTGCCCACTCGTTCATCCGGCAGCTTGACCGTCGGTTTGCGCAGATTCAGCGGGCCTTTCGACGCGCCCGGATCGGCCACCACTTCACCCTTATGGTAAAGCTGCAGCACAGATCCGATATCGAGTCCGTCAAGCTTTCCGCGATTAATGCTGACAACCTGGTTCTGGCCGGCGTGCGTAACGCCGCCATACACGGCCAGCACATTGGCATTGACTTCGACTTCCGGCGGATGCGGAACGTAGTTCTGCATCGGCATCGGCGGCATTGCCATCAGCAAGTCGCCCTTGCCCATTTCCTCCTTGGCGCTGGCGACGATGAAGGTATGCACGTCGCTGCCTGCTTCAGCCGGGGCTTCCAGCTTCAGGGTGCCGAGGTAGAACGCTTCCAGGGCGATGGTCTTCTTGGTGACCGGGTCTTTCAGCGGCTTACCCGGACGGAACACCTGGAACGAGGTGTTGCCCTTCAGGTCGCCGCGGACATAGGCTTTGTCGTCCTTGCCGATGAAGACGCGGGCGCCGCGCGTCGCAATGATGCGCGGGGCATTCTTGAGTTCATCTTCTTCGATGATCAGCGGTTGGCTGAGGAAGGGCTCGATCGCGCCGGACGGGATCGACTGGACGGCGTCCTTGCCCAGGCCTTCGGTCCGCAGTTGCGGGCCGAGGCGCATATCGCCCGTGGTGCCATCGCCGCCAACCTTGTTGCCAAGGCGCAGGCGGCCGGCCTCTCGGTCGAACCAGACGATCTGCCCTGGATAAATCCAGTGCGGATTGGCGATTTCTTCTTTGTTCATGCCCCAAACCTGCGGCCAGCACCAAGGCTTGTCGAGGAAGGTTCCGGAGATATCCCACAGGGTATCTCCCTTGACGACGGTATGGCTATCCGGTGCGTTCGGCTTGAATTCACAGACGATGGTCTTGGCGTGGGCCGAAACGGCCGTCACACCGCAAAACAGGGCTGCGGCCAACAGGCGGCGGCTGCTTGTGCTAAAATTTTTCATTGATATATCCGTTAGGTGCGGCAATGACGGAAGGCCACAAAGGCTTGCCTCACTGAAATCAAATTCTGCCCATATTACCCTGATCAAGCAAGGAATTCGTGTCACTGAAGCAATCGTGCACGCATAATATGCGCCGTTTACCGCACAATCATTGTTGTTTAAATAAGATTCTCTCGTGAAACTGAATATTCTCCGCTATCCGGACCCTCGCCTGCACAAAGTTGCAAAACCCGTTGCCGTGTTCGACGAGCGCCTGGCAAAACTGGTGGAAGACATGGCGGAAACCATGTACGACGCACCGGGCATCGGCCTGGCCGCTACCCAGGTGGACGTGCATGAGCAAGTTGTCATCATTGACGTTACCGAAGACAAAACCGGCCTGACCGCCTTCATCAACCCGGAAATCCTGTGGTCGAGCGAGGAAAAACAGGTGTACGACGAAGGCTGCCTGTCCGTGCCAGGCATCTATGACGGCGTCGAGCGCCCGTCGGCAGTCAAGGTGCGCGCCTACAACGTCAAGGGCGAGCCGTTCGAGATCGACGCCGACGGCCTGCTGGCTGTCTGCATCCAGCACGAGATGGACCACTTGAAAGGCAAGGTATTCGTTGAATACCTGTCTCCCTTGAAACGCAATCGTATCAAGACCAAACTGCAAAAAGAAGAACGTGGCATGCAGCGCGAAGAAGCGTTGCGCGCTTCGGGTCGCCGTTACTGATACCTGCGGGGGGAAGCATGAAAGTGATCTTCGCGGGCACGCCTGAATTTGCGGCCGTTGCCCTCCAGGCCCTGCACGAAGCAGGTTTCGAGATTCCCCTGGTACTGACCCAGCCCGACCGCCCGGCTGGCCGCGGCATGCAGCTGCAGCCTTCGGCGGTCAAGCAATATGCCGTCAAGCACGGCATCGAAGTGCTGCAGCCGCTCTCATTGCGCATGGACGCCAAGGATCCGCAGCGCGCAGCGGAAGCCAAGGCCGCCCACGAGCGCCTGCTGGCCACCGACTACGACGTGATGGTGGTCGCCGCCTACGGCCTGATCCTGCCGCGCTCCACCCTCGACATCAAGCCTTGCCTGAACATCCACGGCTCCCTGCTGCCGCGCTGGCGCGGCGCCGCCCCGATCCACCGCGCGATCGAGTCCGGCGATGCGGAAACCGGCGTCACCATCATGGAAATGGAAGAAGGCCTGGACACCGGCCCGATGCTGCTGATCGAGCGCACCCCGATCACGCCGCAGGACACCACCGCCACCCTGCACGACAAGCTGGCCGCCATGGGCGCCCAGATGATGGTCAAGGTACTGCACAAGATGGAAAAAGGCGTGGTGGAAGCCGTGCCGCAGCCCGAGCAAGGCGTCACCTACGCCAACAAGATCCTGAAGGAAGAAGCGGCGCTGGACTTTACCCAGCCTGCGCGCGAAATCAGCCGCAAGATCCGCGCTTTCAATCCATTCCCCGGCGCCCACGGCGAAGTGAATGGCACGGTGATCAAGCTGTGGGGCGCTGAAGTGCTGGACGAAGGCAGCAGCGCCGCGCCCGGCCAGGTGATTGCCGCCGACGCGCAGCACGGCATCATCGTCGCCTGCGGCGAAGGCGCGCTGCGCCTGACGCAGCTGCAAAAACCGGGCGGCAAGCGCCTGCCGGCCGCCGAATTCATCAAAGGCTTCCCGCTCGACGGGCAGCGCTTCCAGTAAATGGACCAACTCGCGGCGCTGCGTGCGCTCCGCCGCGTTGTTGAACTGGGCAGCTTCACGGCTGCCGCCGACGCCCTCGGCATTTCCCACACCATCGTTTCGCGCCAGGTGCGCCAGCTCGAGGAACACCTCGGCGCCCAGCTCCTGAACCGCACCACGCGCCGCTTCGCCCTGACCGATGCCGGCCGCGATTACTACGAATCCACGCGCGAAGTGCTCGACCTGCTGGATGACGCCGACCGCAACGTCGGCCGCCACCAGGCCGAACCCACCGGCGTCCTGCGCATCAATGCGCCGATGGCTTTCGGCACCATCGAGGTGGCGCAATGGCTGCCCGGCTTCATGGCGAAGCATCCCGGCGTGCAGGTCGACCTGGTATGCAATGACCGCATGGTCGATTTGATCGAGGATGGTTTCGACGTCGCATTGCGGCTGGCGCGCGACTTGCCCGATTCGACGCTGGTCGCACGCCGCCTCGCCACCAGCAAGGTCGTGCTTGTCGCCAGCCCCGGCTACCTGGGCGCGCACGGCGCACCTGCCGTCCCGGACGATCTCGCGCAACACAACTGCCTCGTCTACACGGCGGCGACGCGCGCCAGTGAATGGACGCTGGTCGGCCCGGATGGCGCGGAGCATGCTGTCGCTGTGCGCGGATCGCTGCAGGCCAACACCAACGTCGCCCTGAAAGCGGCAGCAGCGGCCGGCCTTGGCATTGCCAACGCCGCCGCCTTCATCGTTCGCGAAGAGCTTGAGAACGGCGCACTGGTGGAAGTCCTGCCCGGCTATACACCCAAGCCGCGCGAGCTGTACGCCCTCTACCCGCAGAACCGCCACCTGTCGCCTAAAGTGCGCGCCTTCGTCGATTACGCCGCCAGCATTTACATCAACATCTTCTGAACCGCGCGGAACTGCTGCGTGAGGCCGCCCCAGCCCCAGGCTGCCGGGCGCGCGTCGTCGATGTGGATGTAGCTGACTTCATGCAGTTCGCCGAGCAGCTCCTGCAAGTCCTTGTAGACCGCCGCGATGTAGGCCGACTTCTCGTTGGCGGTATTGGTCTCGTCGGTCACCTTGATGTCGAAGAAGAAGCTGGCCTTCCCCAGCTCCGCCAGCGACTCGCCGCCGACAAACCACTGCTCGCGGGGCGTGTAATGCACGGCGATCGCAGTGAGGGCCGGCGCCTTGTGCAGGATTTCGCCAGTGTGCTTCATCAGGATATTGGTGACTTTCCCGGCTGGCACTTGATCCGGGGTGCCGCTGACGGTGATATTCAGGATAGGCATTTGAAGCTCCTTCAAAGTGGTTGGTTGATGAAGCCATCTTAGGCGGGCCGCTGACGCTTTGGTAGCACTCTGGCAACACATGATTTGTGCTGATTCAGCACAAATGTGAAAGTTGATGCCTTTTCCGAATAAGCAAATACCGAATTTGTCTCGGCGGCAGGGGGCGGTGGCCGAGGGAAAATGCTGCTTTGCCGTATAATTTCAGGTCCACGTTGCCCAATCCGCGATATCAAAATGACTAACACGACCCGTCCAACCTCCAAGACCGAAGCCCAGCTGCGCGAGATCCTCGCGAAGCGCATCATGTTCCTGGATGGCGCGATGGGCACCATCATCCAGCAGTACAAGCTGGACGAAAAAGCATATCGCGGCGAACGCTTCGCCGGCTTCGCCGCGCCCGAAGGGAGCGGCCACCGCGAGCTGTTCGTCAAGGGTAATAACGAGCTGCTGACGCTGACCCAGCCGCACGTCATCCAGGAGATCCATGAGCGCTACCTGGCAGCCGGTGCGGACCTGATCGAGAC
Organism: Pseudoduganella sp. R-43; assembly: GCF_049913255.1. Lineage (NCBI taxonomy): Bacteria > Pseudomonadati > Pseudomonadota > Betaproteobacteria > Burkholderiales > Oxalobacteraceae > Pseudoduganella > Pseudoduganella sp. R-43. The sequence continues at coordinate 1,349,079 of NZ_CP183988.1, read as the reverse complement.
CAATACCTTCGGCGCCACCTCGATCGCGCAGGACGACTATTTCATGGCCCACCTGGCCTATGAGATGAACGTGGAAGCAGCCCGGCTGGCCAAGGCGGCCACCGCCAAGTACTCCAGCGCCGACAAGCCGCGCTACGTCTGCGGCGCGCTCGGCCCGACCCCGAAGACCGCTTCGATTTCGCCGGACGTGAACGACCCGGCCGCGCGTAACGTCACTTTCGACCAACTGGTCGCCGCCTACTACGAGCAGGTGCGCGGCCTGGTGGACGGCGGCGTCGACGTGCTGCTGGTCGAAACCATCTTCGACACCCTCAACTGCAAGGCAGCGCTGTTCGCGATCGACCAGTACTTCGACGAGCGTCCGGAAATCGAGCGCCTGCCGCTGATGATCTCCGGCACCGTGACCGACGCCTCCGGCCGTATCCTGTCCGGCCAGACCGTCCCGGCCTTCTGGAACTCGGTGCGTCATGCAAAGCCGCTAACCATTGGCCTGAACTGCGCGCTGGGCGCAACCCTGATGCGTCCCTACGCCGAAGAGCTGTCGCAGATCGCCGATACCTTCGTCTGCATCTACCCGAATGCCGGCCTGCCCAACCCGATGAGCGATACCGGCTTCGATGAACTGCCGGAAGATACTTCGCGCCTGCTGCGCGAGTTCGCCGACGCGGGCTTCATCAACGTGGCCGGCGGCTGCTGCGGCACCACGCCAGACCACATTGCAGCCGTCGCCAAGCTGCTGTCGACCGCCACCCCGCGCAAGCTGCCGCACGTGCCGGTGGCCCAGCGCCTGTCCGGCCTGGAGCCGTTCACCATCGACGACGACTCCCTGTTCGTCAACGTCGGCGAGCGCACCAACGTGACCGGCTCGAAAGCTTTCGCGCGCATGATCCTGAACGAGCAGTACGACGAGGCATTGTCGGTGGCCCGCCAGCAGGTGGAAAACGGCGCCCAGGTCATCGACATCAACATGGACGAGGCGATGCTGGATTCCCAGGCCGCCATGACCCGCTTCCTGAACCTGATCGCCTCCGAACCGGATATCTCGCGCGTGCCGATCATGATCGACTCCTCCAAGTGGTCGGTGATCGAAGCGGGCCTGAAGTGCGTGCAAGGCAAGGCCGTGGTGAACTCGATCTCCATGAAGGAAGGCGAAGAGGAATTCATCCGCCAGGCAAAGCTGTGCCGCCGCTACGGCGCCGCCGTGATAGTGATGGCCTTCGACGAAACCGGCCAGGCCGACACCTTCGCGCGCAAGATCGAAATTTGCGAACGCGCCTACAAGGTGCTGACCGAGAAAGTCGGCTTCCCGCCGGAAGACATCATCTTTGACCCGAACATCTTCGCCATCGCAACCGGTATCGAAGAACACAACAACTACGCCGTCGACTTCATCGAGGCCACGCGCTGGATCAAGAACAACCTGCCACACGCGAAGATCTCCGGCGGCGTGTCGAATGTGTCGTTCTCCTTCCGCGGCAACGACCCGGCCCGCGAAGCGATCCACACCGTGTTCCTGTACCACGCCATCAAGGCGGGCATGACCATGGGTATCGTCAACGCCGGCATGGTGGGCGTCTACGACGACCTGCCGGCAGAACTGCGCGAACGTGTGGAGGACGTGGTGCTGAACCGCCGCGAAGACGCCACCGAGCGCATGATCGAATTCGCAGCGACGCTGAAAGGCGGCGCCAAGCAGGAAGCTGCCAACCTCGAATGGCGCAACGCGCCGGTCGAGAAGCGCCTGGCGCACGCGCTGGTGCACGGCATCACCCAGTTCATCACCGAAGACACGGAAGAAATGCGCCAGCAGGTATTCGCTTCCGGTGGCCGTCCGATCAATGTGATCGAAGGCCCGCTGATGGATGGCATGAATATCGTCGGTGACCTGTTCGGCCAGGGCAAGATGTTCCTGCCGCAGGTGGTGAAGTCGGCGCGCGTGATGAAGCAGGCCGTGGCCCACCTGATTCCTTACATCGAAGAAGAGAAGAAGGCGGAGGAAGCACGTACCGGCATCGTCGCCAAGCCGAAGGGCAAGATCGTCATCGCAACCGTGAAAGGCGACGTGCACGACATCGGCAAGAACATCGTGTCCGTTGTCCTGCAGTGTAATAACTTTGAGGTGGTGAACATGGGCGTGATGGTGCCGGCCTCCGAGATCCTGGCGCGCGCCAAGCTGGAAAACGCCGACATCATCGGCCTGTCCGGCCTGATCACGCCGTCACTGGAAGAAATGGCGCACGTCGCGAAAGAGATGCAGCGCGACGAGCACTTCCGCATGATGAAGATCCCGCTGCTGATCGGCGGTGCCACCACCAGCCGCGCTCACACTGCGGTGAAGATCGCCCACAACTACGAAGGCCCGGTCGTGTACGTGCCGGATGCTTCGCGTTCCGTGTCGGTGGCGCAGTCGCTTCTGACCGACGAACAGCGCGGCAAGTTCGTGGAAGAACTGGACCACGACTACGCCCGCATCCGCGAACAGCACGCCAACAAGAAGGCGCTGCCTACCGTTTCGCTGGAAGCCGCACGCGCCAACAAGACCAAGCTCGAATTTGCGCCGGTGCGCCCGAAGTTCGTCGGCCGCCGCGTATTCAAGAACGTGGACCTGGCGGCGATCGCCGAATACATCGACTGGGGTCCATTCTTCCAGACCTGGGACTTGGCCGGCCCCTTCCCTGCCATCCTGAGCGATGAAGTGGTCGGCGAGGCCGCATCGAAGGTGTTTGAAGAAGGCAAGGCGCTGCTGAAGAAAATCATCGAAGGCCGCTGGCTGACCGCCAACGGCGTGATCGCGCTCCTGCCGGCAAACACCGTCAATGAAGACGACATCGAAATCTACACCGACGAGTCGCGCTCGGAAGTGGCGTTCACTTACTACGGCCTGCGCCAGCAAGGCCTGAAGCCTGTGATCGATGGCGTGCAGCGCCCGAACCAGTGCCTGTCGGATTTCATCGCACCGAAGGACTCTGGCAAGCAGGATTACATCGGCATGTTCGCTGTTACCGCGGGCCTGGGTATCGAGAAGTACGAGAAACGATTTGAAGATGCGCACGACGATTATTCCTCGATCATGCTGAAGGCCCTGGCTGACCGCCTGGCAGAAGCCTTTGCCGAGTACCTGCACGAGCGCGTGCGTAAAGACCTGTGGGGCTATGCCGCCGATGAAACTCTGAGCAACGAAGAGCTGATCAAGGAAGAATATCGCGGCATCCGCCCAGCGCCGGGCTATCCGGCCTGCCCTGAGCACACTGTGAAGGCCGATGTCTTCCGCGTGCTGAACGCGAACGAGATCGGAATGGAACTGACGGAATCGTTCGCGATGTTCCCAGGCGCCGCCGTATCAGGCTTCTACTTCGCGCACCCACAGTCGAAGTACTTCACCGTTGGGAAGATCAACGAGGACCAAGTGGTGGACATGGCCGCTCGCCGCGGTGTTGCCAAGGACCAGCTGGAACGCTGGCTGGCGCCCAACCTGTAACCGCAACGGAAGAGCCTTTCACCGAGAGGCTCTTCCGTCCTAATGCGTCCTGCGCCGGCAACCTATACCCGGTATAGGAAAAAATCCTCCCCCTGTCTCCAAAACTATCTGATCTGTTCTGGCTCAGACTTGACCAGAACCATTATGCCTGGTGACCGGCGGCAACCGCCCCAAACCGGAAGTTCGCTTTACGAGCATTCTTTTCAAGAATTAATGCGAGTAGATTACTTTTGCTTCTGCATATTTCTTTGCCGTCGCACTGCTGCTTGAATCTTTGCAGACAGTTCCTCTTCTTGGAAATCTTCAATAAGTTGAGTTCCACTTGGATCATCTATTCCGGTGTCCTTCGTTCCTTTAAAAATCACGTATTTGTACGAGACGGACATTCCTATACCACAATCGCCTCGCCCCAAGCCAGTTGTGAGCGTAATGATCTTCGGTTGCTCTCGGCCTTTCAGGACTCTCTTTGTTTCAAAGCGCCCCTCAATATATGGCCATTCGGTTCGCTCACTTTTCGGGATGACCTTTGCTTCAACGAGCGTCGCAATGAAAATTTCGTCTGCTCGTTCTACTTGCTGGTCAAGTGTAGAAATCGGAAAACTGCATGCCGATGAGTCTGCCGCAGCTAATAAAAGCGAAGTGAATGCGAGCAAAAAATACTTCATGAACTGGTCCTAACAATTCTGAGGGGCGAGCCTTTGTCTAGAAAGCATGTCGTTGTCTGCTGATGGCCGGACTCTGCCGGCTCACAGTCTGCCGAATCCACTCCGACTCGGGCCGATGATTACCGATGCGAAAATTAATCGGTCCCTAGTCCCGTATCCCATTCCGTCATGCAGTTAGTGCATATTGCACTATGGTTGCCATTGGGCAAAAAAGAGGACTTACACTTGCGCATGCAAATTGGGCAGAGAATATTCGTTACGCAGAAATAAGCTGCAACAAAGGCGGCTGAGACTGCGACAAACATAACAATGACCGCTAAACCAAAAATTCTGGGGTAGCCTGTACGATCAATGGACACGCAAGCACCAAGGGCTATTGCGCCGATTACAAAGAACGCCTTAGCTGGCTTGAAAATCTCGAACAACGGCGGCGGGTATCGTTTGATCTCATACCTAGCGGCGGCATCGACATCCGCTTGAGATTCCGGCACGCTGAGGTGCTTCTCTTCCATTTCTCATCTACCCCAAATTTGCTGTCGAATGTGGCCGCTGCTGGCCGGAGCCGGAAGTCAATCGCGCCGGCTATCGCGTTGCATCACTACCCGATTTACTGCATCAGCAAATTGCAGGGTCCCACCTTGATCTGCAGACTCGCCATTCGGCTCCAGCTCCAATTCGGCCAACAAGCCGCCCAAGTGGACAATACCGTCTTTTCCTGAGAGCTCAAGTTCAATGCGCAAAAATTCGAGCATTGCGTGATACGCCTCTTTGCCAGTAAGCGCCGGTAAATTATCAAGTATTGCCATGTCTTCGATTAGAATCTATATGTTCAAGCGACCGCTGCTGGCCGTCACGTGCCCTCAGGGCGAAAAGCCCAGTGCGCAGCTTCGATTCGAATTGTATCCCCGGATTGAATTTCGATCTCAAATTGCCCGGTGTCCGATTGATTTGACGAGTTAATCGATGAAGACGGTCCCCAATCTTCACGTCGAGGCAGCTCGACGTTGGTGAAGCCTTCGAATGTCAGCAAGTGGGGAGGCTGACCAACAGGGAGCAATCTTATATCGCACCGAGCTGCTTGCCAACTTATGTACACGGCTGCCAGCGTGGCATCGTGAATCGGGAGCGAGTTAAATGACATTCAATTCTCCAAAAAAGTCAGGCGGCTGCTGTTGGCCGACTTCAGTCGCCACGCACAATGCGACAACTGGCACGTGTCAATCTATCAGCAAAAGCGGCGTGTTAAAAACACGCAAACCCTCGCTCTTTAGAGACCATCATCCGCAGACGAGGCCGGAGTTGGTTCTACGACCGGATTGGAGCGCATGAAAATCCAGATTCCCCCAAAGCAGCTTGCAGTGACCGCCGCCACAAAGGGCCAGATACTAGCGTGGAGGAATAGGCCTCGTAGCGAAAGAACTAGTCCGACAAACCAAATCGGTAAAAAGAAGACCCTAGGTTTCAAGTCGACCAACTCGGCCCCTAACCCAACAAGGAAAACGACGGCAGCTATTAAGAATGTTGCCAAGGCCTGCGGCGTCGCGGGGAAAAAGTGTCCGAGTAACTGGGTAGCGACCCAGATCACAAAGAAGCAAATAGCTGCGCTGATGTTAAAGATAACCATTGTATTTCTGATACACGCGTTGAAGATGGCAAAAAAACAAGTGTAACATGGGCCCCTGCAATGGCGGACGTCGGCTATTGGCCGATTGTACTCATTCACCAAGGTGACGCAGCCTGACTCAGGGCGATTCAATATCCGCCCGCTCACCCTCATCGATGGCAACTTTTCTGCTGCTGTCGAGCATTGTTCCATCGCCGTAGTTCTCAATCACCGGATCTAGGTTTTCGGGTGCATGGAGAATTGTTGGGCCCCTTGAGCAGGCTTGCCGCATGAGGTACTCCGTCAACCCCTCAGCCTGAATTTCCGGGGGGATCACTGCATGCATTTCCTCCAGCAATTCAACTGCCGCAGTTACGATCCATTCTACCGTCCGAAATTTTGGGCTGACGATCTGAATATTCTGCGAGTCGGTCTGGTCGAAGAAACCGTGTTGCAATTTGTGCCGAACATAGGATAGCGCAGTAATTCCACCTATGATGCGTCTTTCCAGATATGCCTGGCTTTCGCGGTCAGCGTAGCGAACGACATTGTCCGGAAATTCGTATCCTTCGGCTTCCAGAAGCGTCTCGGCGATGATGCCTGGCAGTAGCGGTCGCCCATCTTCGTGGCCGACTTCGAACAGCAGAATCTTCTTGAGCTTCTTGATCTCTTTCTGCAACTCCGTATCGGATTTCTGAACGGCGATCGTCGGCAAATAGGCGCGAATGAAGCGATTGGACGCCTCCATGAATGCGTCCCTGCTCATGTCCGGATGTGCTCGCAAGAATCTGTCATCCATATCGAGCATCTTCCATGCGTGGTTCAGGTCATGGATGAGAAACTCAAGCGGAGATTGCCAGAACTCATCCACATACACTGGCTCGGTCGACACCCCAATGAAATAGATAGGGGCGCCCCGGACCTTCATGAGGTCCGTCGCAGAGATGTTATCAAAAGTCGGAATGATGATTGCTTCCGGGATTCGGCTCATCAGGTGTTCGTAGCGGTACCAGTAATTCTTCTGAAAGTGGGTGCTCAAGTTTTTTCTGGTACGCCATACCACGTCGAAGAAGGCTACTGCTTCGAACAAGACGCGCAAGGTCGGCGCATACGGACACATCGGTCCGTTCTCGATCGTGACATGATGAAGCTTGTGCAGCAATTGGTCTCGCATGATTTCCAGTGCCGCATTGCCGCTGCAACTCTCATCGACCGATGGGGAAGTCATCTGGCTGCGGACGTAGTCGACGACCGGCAATAATTCTATGACCGGCGTGTCCGGCCTGTCATTATTCTGGCTGAACCGCGCCCTGATATTCCGGTAAACGTCCAGCGGACTAGTTACCGCTTTCCGGATCCATTCGTGATGAGAAACGCCTTTGGTCTTCGTGAAGTTCTTTGCGAGGAGCGCGGCAACAATCTGCTTGTGATGTCTGAAAGCGAATGCGCCATTTCTCGTGTTGGGTGTGGTAACCAGGCTCTCAGTGATCCAACGGCCCTGAACCTTTTCCGTATCCGTGATCTCGACGAGGAGGCCGATGGTGTCGACGATATGGCGTGGGTCCGACGGCGCGGTAATGTCTCTGAGGTGATCGCGAAACCCGTGCGATATGGTCCTGTCCATATAGACTCGGGCTTCTTCGCCAGTCTCGGTCGCGGAAAAATAGTATTTTCGTCCGTTGCGTTCCGAGATTCCATAATGGATGGCGGCAGCTCGCAGCACCTTGGATGCGGTAATCCTTAGCGCAGCAAAAATGTCGCCAGGGATTCCAATATCGTTCAGCTCGTCTTCGTCCTGGAGCAAACCGCCTGGCAGTGCCATGCCGGTGGGGAAAAAGGCCCGGTCCAGGACCAGGAATTCCTTCCCATTCGACCTTTCGCGCATCACAAGTACGTCGACGGTCCTGCGAACGAGGGTGCCCTGTTCAATTCGGTCCTTCGCACGCCTCTTGAGCTCTTGATGGGAAAGCAGTGCAGCGATCACCTCGGATCGAGGTTCGATGTTCAGATAGCTGGCAATGTTGACTTCGATGCCATTCTTGCGAATCGGATCACGCAAGCGATGGAACCAGTAGAGCATGTAGATCAGCGACTCGGCATACAGAGCCGCCGGAAAACTTTGAGTATCGAGCGTCACCTGATACCGGCCGAGTATGTCGAGAACGATTTCAGTCGAGATGTCTGAACGTTCAAGCAAATAAGAAGGCGGTGGAGTCGCTCCTGAAACTGGTTCAGTATCCAGCGATCCGAGTCGCGGCGCGGGCTCGTCAAATGTCATTCCATCTTCCTCAATGTATATTGCATGTGAAGTCCTAATCGATTCGCAACTTCCGTTATTGGCCGTTACTGGAGGTCGCCCCACCCGAAAGCGCTTTGTGCTATCAGCATCGCTGCAGCCAAGATCACATTTTTCGCCTTCACCCGTTCACCTCGACAAGCCTTTCCGATTCATCCACGGCTCATGCCTGATTCGCCGCACGTCAAACGGCGGCCATGTGCCTGCGTCGATAAAGCAGGCACCGGTTTAGCCGAATTAGCGTGCCTGCGCTCGGAAGCGCCAGATTGCCAGCGTCCCGAATACCACCGCGAACGCAAGCTGCACGCCAGCCGTCTGCAGCGCCACATCCATTCCCAGCCCACGCCAGGTCATGGCATCCAGGCCGTCAACCGCCCAGCGCGTCGGCACAATAATGGTCAGCTGCTGCATCCACGCAGGGAACACGAACGTCGGCACCCAAGCCCCGCCCAGCATCACCAGGATCAGGGTGGCAAAAACCGCCAGCCCGCGCGCCGCCTCGGGCGTCTTGCCGAACGCTGCAATCAACAAGCCGAACGAAGCAGTCATCAGCGAGAAGGCTGCTACCACCAGTGCAAATCCCGGCACATTGGTCACCTGCACTTTAAAGATCAACATCGCGCAGAAGTAGATCGCTGTCATCAGGCCGGCGGCAATCATCGCGCCCGACAACGCGCGCGCAAGCAGCACTTGCGACATGGTCACCGGCGCCGCCAGCAAACGGTTCCAGATCCCCATGCGGCGCGCCAGCAGGATGCCGATACCGAGGTCGATCCCCATGAACAGGATGAACTGCACGCCCATTCCGGCAAACGAGTGCGCGTAACCGTTGTACTTCGGACCTGAGCTGAGAGCTTGATCCTTCGTGGTAAACGGCACGCTCAAGCCACCGCCGCCTCTCGACTCCCTGGCCGGTTTGGCAGCTTCCTGCTCCTGGAATTTCTTCAGGCTGCCCAGCAGGCCGACCAGCGCTTCCTTTTCATCGCTCGCAGGAGAATTCTCCAGTTTCTTCAGGCTGTCGTCGGTGAACTTGGCGCCCGTCGCGCTGCCGCCCATCACTTCACCAGTCACGCCCTGCATAACGTGCTGCGTCAGCAAGCCTTTCACCATCGCCAGCACGGTCGATTGCGATGGATCGTAATACACCGGCAATTCCGGCTTGCTGCCTGACTGGAACAGCGACTGGCCGGCAGCATCGCCGAAACCGGCCGGGATCACGACGGCCACCATCAGCTTGCCTGAACGGACTTTTTCCTGCGCTTCCTGCAGGCTCATTTCCTTGACGGTCAAGTTGGCATCGGCCTTCAGCGAGTCGCCGACTTTTCGGCCGATCACGCTGCTGTCCTGCTGCACAAGGCCGATTTCGATCTTGCTGTTGTTGCCGCTGTCGCCGCCGCCGAACAGTGAGCCAAAGAAGGCCGCCAGCACGATCGGCATCAGCAAGTTGAGCATCAACGCGCGCTTGTCGTTGATGTAGAGGATCAGGTCCTTGCGGATCATTGCAATAATTGCTGTCATCGGAATTCCTTAGTCGCGCAAGGTGCGGCCGGTCAGGGAAAGGAAGATGTCTTCCAGCTTGGTACGGGCGGTGGAGAAATGAGCCAGCGTGTGCCCCTGCTCATCCAGCCAGCGCAGCACCGGTGCGGCATGGGCGGCGCCGTGCAGGCTGATGTCTAGCGAGACGCCATCGCGGCGCACGCCAGCGACGCCCGGCAAGCCAGCCAGCGACGCGACCAGCAACTCCGCCGGCAGGACGTCGCTGCCCGCCAATTCCACCTGCAGGGCTGCTTGCGTCGGCAGGCGGCGGTACAGTTCCGCCGGCGGCGCATCTGCCAGCACCTTGCCGTGGTCGATGATCACGATATGGTCGGCCAGCCGCTCCACTTCTTCCATGTAATGGCTGGTGTAAATCAGCGAGCGCCCTTGTGCCTTCAACGCTTCCAGCGTCTCAAAAATGGCATTGCGGCTTTGCGGGTCAACGCCCACAGTCGGCTCGTCGAGAATCAGCAATTGCGGATCATGCAGCAGCGCCGCGCCGATATTCAGGCGGCGCTTCATACCGCCCGAGAATGTCGAAGGCTTTTCCTTCGCACGGTCCGACAGGCCCACAAGCGCCAGCACTTCTTGCGCGCGCTTGACCAGCGCTGCGCCCTTCATGCCATACAGGGCGCCGAACAGCTTGAGGTTTTCGATTGCGGGGAGCTCTTCGTATAAGGCCAGGTCTTGCGGCACCAGCCCCAGCTTCATCTTGGCCGAGCTGGCGCCATGCACCACCGGCTCGCCATCCAGCGTGACGCTGCCCGCGTCGGCCTTGATCAAGCCGCAGATCATGCTGACTGTCGTCGACTTGCCGGCGCCGTTCGGCCCCAGCAGGCCCACGGTCTGGCCCCGCTGCACCTGGAACGAAACGCCGTCGACCGCGCGCCGCTCGCCATAAGATTTGCTCAACCCACTGACACTTAACACTCTTCGTCCTCCGGAAAAAAAACGGCGCCGCTACTGCGGCGCCGCCATCGGTGCATATGCCTCTACAGGGCGTATCGCACCACGTTGTCACTCCATTCAAATGCCGACATTTCCAGCTCCACCAGTTCCTCGGTCGAAATCGCGAGGTCGGCCAGCGCCGGAAGGATGCGCGTGTCCATGTCTTCCAGGCGCTCGATGCATTCGGCCAGCTTGAGCAGGTCGCCGAAGAAGCCGCCGCGGAACACGAGCGCTTCCCCGACCTCATCCCCCATCGGGATCTGCGCCAGGATTTCCTGCATCGGAATGCCAAACAGCGTATCCATCAGCGACATGATGCCAACCGTGAAAGCGATATCGGCCACGTGCCGGTGGGCCGGGCGCAGCTTGGTCGCCAACAGTTCCAGCAGGCGGCCGCGCGTGGTGGCCAGCATCAGCAAGGGCGTCATGGAATGTCCGCGCTTGCCAGGCTCCGCGTACAGCATGATCTGCAGCCAGCGCTGAAGCTGGCGACGGCCCAGGACATGCACCGCCTGGCTCAGGGAATCGATGCGCTGGCGCGCGCCTACGGCCGGCGTATTCACCAGGCGCAGCAGGTTGAGGGCCAGCGAAACGTCCTTTTTGATGGCGCGCTCGATCTCGGCGTTGTCCGCATCCGAGGTCACGAGGGTCATCAGCTCCATCACCGCCATTTGCGACGGCGACAGCTTCTTGCCGCTCATGATGACCGGCTTGGCAAAGTAATAGCCCTGGAAGTAATCGCAGCCCAGGTCCAGGCAATTCTTGAATTCGTCGCGATTCTCGACCTTGCTGGCCACCAGCTTTTTGCCGTCCTGCTTGATGCGCGGGGCCAGCTGGACCAGGCCATCAAGCGGCATGTCGCGCATCGACAGCTTGACGTATTCCACCATCGGCAACAGCGCAGGCAACTGCGGCGAATCGGGATTGATATCGTCCAGCGAGAAGCGGAAGCCGTGGCTCACCAGCTCCGACATGCGCGACAGCACAGCTGGCGCCAGGGTGTTGGCAGCGCTAACTTCCAGCACCAGTTTTTCGCGCGGCAGGAAGCCAAAGATATCGCTCAGGATCGCATCGGCATCGACGTTGACGAAGCCGATCGCATCGCCGATGGTGCGCTCCATGCCCAGTTGCGCGGCGTGCGCCACTACCGCAGCGGTAGCAGACAGCGCGGAAGTATTAATATTGGCCGGCCCAACCGGGGCGTTGCGAAAAAGCAACTCGTAACCGAACAAGGCCTGGTTGCGGTCCAGGATCGGCTGGCGGCCCAGATAAAATTCGCGAACTTTCAGGCTCTGGGAGGCCGCATCGTTGCTGGAAAGGTCGATCATAGGGAAATTCCTGACGTGTCCTGCCATTTTGGCATCAAATCCTGCCGGTGTCTGTTAAATTTTCTCGAAGTCCCGTTTCTGCGGCAGGCCATCCACAAAGCACTTCATCTCGCCCGGCGCGAAGGCCGTCCATTGCTCATTAGTAGTTAGTGGCTGGGTGACGATCACGGCCACGCGGTCGTTTGGCGTGGTGACCTGAGAGAAATCCACGCTCACATCCTCGTCCGACAGCTTGGCCGTATCGAAGGGATATTGGCGCACGATGTAGTGCAGATGGGTCGAACAATGCGCAAACAGCGCGCGGCCGTCGGAGAGCATCATGTTGAAAGTGCCGTGTGCGGCGATGCTGCGCACGGTCTTCTCGATCTGCGCGCGCAGCATCGGCAGCGGCGGACAGGTATCGCCGAAGCGCTCGCTCAATTCCTGCAGGATCAGGCAGAAGGCCTGTTCGCTGTCGGTAGTGCCGACCGGACGGAAAGGCCCATGCAGCACCGGCGCGAATTCCTTCAGGTCGCCGTTATGGGCAAACACCCAGTAGCGGCCCCACAGCTCGCGCACGAAGGGGTGGCAGTTCTCCAGCATGACCTCGCCCTGCGTGGCCTTGCGGATATGCGCGATCACGTTCTTGGACTTGATCGGATAGTTTTTGATAAGTTCCGCAATCGGCGAATGGATCGCGGCCTGGTGGTCGACAAAATGGCGCACGCCGGCGCCTTCGAAAAAGGCGATGCCCCAGCCGTCATGGTGGGTATCGGTCTGCCCGCCGCGCAGGGCGAAGCCGGTGAAACTGAACACAATGTCGGTCGGGACATTGCAGTTCATTGCAAGTAATTGGCACATCCCACAACTTTAACAGGTTGCGAGGCCGAAGCAATGGCCTTCACTATGCATCCAGAGCCCGTGCGGGCCTAAATCAACTGCCTTTACCGCGAAGGAATTAGTTGATGCCATTGACTAGGCAAATACCAACGAAAATCACTGAGCCACCTAAGGCCAATAACGACGGTCCCCTCTGATCGAATGGCGCGACACGACGCGCAATGGCGCCAGCCGTAACGAAGCCAAAAAATATGACGCAATCGAAAATCATGACAAGAAGCGCCAGTGCCAGGCCGCCCTGTTCCAGCGTGAGCACGGCATGCAAGAGCGCCAATGCGGACAATCCCAGGGTAAATGAAATGATCGAACTTGCGATCTGCGATAGCCGCTCTTCAAGATGAGCTACCAAGGCCTCAAGCCGAGGCAATGGAAAGCCAAAGCTCCGAAACAACGTTGACGCTGCCGCAATCGCTATCAAGCCAACGAATACCAGCGTGAACGCATTGAACGACACGAAATCGGAAAAAAGCTCTGTTGGCCACGCCTTTCCTGTGGCAACGCCAAGCGTTTTGAGCTTGAACTGCCAGAGCATTAGTAGTCCGACCACTACTCCGCAGGTTCCGAAAAAAAAGATGTCTTTTCTAATTTCGGTAACGAGGCGGCCTGCGATCAATTTGAAATCGGTCATCATAATGGCGGGGCTAGGGTCGGCGTCAAATCAGCATGTTTGCACAGTAAGGTGGTCGCTTGTATAACCATCTTCTGAATGATCTCTGCGGCCGGTGGCGCATCCAGGATGATGCCGGAAACCTCCCCCATCAGTACGCCGGAATTGTCGGCGTCGCCCTTCCTGAACGCATCCCAGAACCGCTCGAACTCGACATCGATTGATTTCTCCAGTTCGCGCTCGCGCCCATGCCATGCCGAGACAAAATCATTCTTCAGCACTCGGACCACGAATTCCGAGTTAGGCCAGTAACGCTTGCGCACCACGTCGACCGAGTTGGACTTGATCGTAGCGTCGCCATCGGCACGAATGATCGCTTGCCGGAAGCCTTCCGGCGCCTCCGATTCGGCCGCCGCGATGAAACGGGTGCCAACCAGGACACCGTCCGCGCCGAGCATCAGCGCTGCCGCGAGCCCTCGCCCGTCACCGACTCCGCCGGCCGCTACCAGCACCGTTTCTGGCGCATGCTTTGCCAGGTAATCGGCCGCTTCAGGCACCAGCGTGAACAAGCCTCGATGGCCGCTATGGCCGCCCGCCTCGCAGCCCTCGGCCACGATGATGTCGGCGCCGGCGTCGACGGCCTCGCGCAGGTACTTCATGCCTTGCACTTGGCAGATCAGCGGGATGCCGCGCGCTTTGATGATCGAAGCGTGCGGCTCCAGCTCGCCGAACGACAGCATCAGCACGGCCGGCCGTTTGGCCAGGACCTGCTCGAGCAACGTCGAATCCCGCGCCATCGACCACGTAATGAACCCACAGCCGACGCGCGCACCGCCCGCTGCCGCGAATTGCCGCTCGATCCACTCGGCATCGCCATAGCCAGCGCCGATGATGCCCAGGCCGCCGGCATTGGTTACCGCCGCCGCCAGCCTGCCGCCGGCCATGACGCCCATCGGCGCAAGCAGGATCGGATGCTCGATCCCGAGCCTTTCCGTAAGCCTGGTCTTCAGTCCCATGCGCTCACCATGACGTAGTAGCCATCCGGATCGCGCAGCGCGAATTCCCTCGTGCCGGTGCTTGGGTTGACGCTGACATCTTCTTCGAGGTTCGCCACCAGGCCGCGCGCCCTTGCCAGCGCCTCGTCGAAATCGTCTACGCGGAAGAATAGCAACAGCCCATTGCCGGGCTGCGAATCGCCCGGGCTTGCCAGCGTGGGGTGGTCATGCGATCCCCACTGGTGCAAGCAGAGCAGAACCGTGCCATCGGGGTCGCGTACCTGCCCAAAGAATTCGTGGGCCGGTGCGGTCTTTGGCTGGCCAAACAAAGTCTGGTACCAGTTGAAGCTATGAGCGACATCGGCGACGCCGATGATTGTCCAGGTGCGTTTCATAGATCCTCCCGCGAGTTTCTAACGCGTATTTGCCTAGTCTGACGGAAAACGCCGCTCCCAAAGCGCCTTCAAACGAGAATTCTCGTCGACGCGCTTGACCACTGGAGTCATGTTTGGCGCCTCTTGATAGAAACGCTCACGCCATGGATCGAAGCGCGAAATCACAGCCACGAAGAGATCGAGTACGCTCAAGGTATCGCCCAGCAAGTACTTGGAAGGGCGAAGTTGCGCGTCCATGGTACGCCAGCAGAAAGCTATGCGCTCATGGATTGAGTCTACTACATCATCCCTGGCGCTTTGCGGTGCGCCAATCCTGCTCACATCCGGCTTGATCCAGTGCAGTGAGTAGATTGCTGACGAGACGAAAAACATCCAGCGCAGGAATTGCGCACGCAACGGATCATGTGGGCCCGGCGCCAACCTCGCGCCCGGGTGAGCGTCAGCCAGCCAAAGCAGGATGGCCGCGCTCTCTGTGAGCGTCTCGCCACTCGGCAACACCAGAGTCGGAACTTGCCGCAGCGCGTTTTGCCCTCCAACACGCTTCCGCGCTGCTGCCGATGACCAGGTTTCACCTTCTATTACCAGGAATGGAATGTCAAGCAGCTCCAGGGCGGCTTCAACGGCTACTGAGCCGGAAGCCGCAGCTCCATACAAGACGAATTGCTGGTTATTGGTCATGGCAGTCTGATGGCGGCGCCTACAGTACTTCGACTCGCCCATGCTCCACTATGTGCGCCAAGGCAGACGACACTAACGCGAGCTCCGCCTTGGACAGGCTAAAGGAAACGACAATCCCGGATAATCCGATGCGCACCGCAGCGTCGGAAGTGAACTGGAATTTCACTGCATCCGGCAGCACCTGCACCTTTTCAACACCACCGTAACATCCCTTCGACTGGCCCCCCAGTTCAATATAGTGCACGTTGAGTCCGCGCTCACCCAGCACGTTCTCGACATCGCGCTGGACCAGGAAATAGTCCCCGTGCGCGGGGCCGCCAAATGCGACTGTCCAGATTCCATCGACTGGCGCGGCTGAAACTTCCGAGGCAAAGAAATTGAAGCTCTGCACCGGCGACAAGGTATGCGCGTCGCGTGAAAGATGCCACTGGCCGTCGGGGAGCTTGCGGTAAATTGTCATTCGCTGTCCGGCAAGCAGGGTTGCATTGCCACCGGCGCGCGGCGTCGCGCTCAAGTGGTCTGCGCTGCGCGTGTAGGCAAAATCGTCCGCTACGACCAGCTCTTTCAGTTCGCTGCCGCAGGCGATGCGAAACTCTTGATGGGCCGCAGTGAACTTGGCTGAAAAACCTTCCCTGCCAATAGGCGCCTCGCCCGGATTGAGGAAGACGACGTCCTCGGTCATGATGGCAAGCAGGCTGGAAAGGTCCGCCGCATTGGCTGCCTCGACCCACTTCGCGTGCACCGCGCGGATTGCGTTTTCTTCGGCCGCCATCATTTGTCTCCGTAGCGCACTGCTTTTCAGGCCTCGTCGGAAGAATCGAAATTCAGCTCTACCCCATTTCCAGCTGGATCGGTGAGGAAAATCTGGACCTGCTGCGTTGCCGGAACAAGGGCCACGCGGTACCGGATGTCTCGCAAGGCCAACGCCCTCTCATACGCCGGGCGATCACGACAACGAAAGGCTGCGTGGTCAAATGTGCCCGACGGCTGCGTCGGCCTGACTTCCTCCGGCCCGGCTTCCGACAGGTGCAAAACGGCATGTCCGCCAGCGTAAAGCCAATAGCCAAAGCTGCGCAATGGAGGTCGCTGGCCAACGGTCAAGCCGACTACGTCGCAGTAGAAGTCGCGCAGTTCATCAAGCAATGCTCGCGGTGCACGCAGGTTGTAGTGACTGAATCCGAGGGCGCTCATGGTTATGCGTTCTGGCAGTATGTTCAGGGGAGTGTCAGCGGGAATCATACTCCCACATCATTCCCGCCGCGGGGATCAGGCGTGGAAGTACGCTGCGTGCCGCAGCACTTAACGGGGTGAGCTCTCGAGCAGAACCTGCCCTGTATCGCTGGTCGAGCTGGCGGTAACGCGCGCCGCCCCGAGACTATCTTTCAGGCCTGCCACCAGATTTCGGTAGAGCACAACGCCGGCCTCGCCAAACGGTTTGGGGCCGCTGAAGAAAATATTTATTTGATAAGTCTCCTGGTCCGAATCCAACGGGATGCCGACCATGTATTCTTCGGGAATCCTGGTCGAGAAAATCCTGAAGTGCGGAGTATGCGCTGGATTAAGCTGCTCCGTGAACCCTAGCCGCTGGAGTTCAGGGAGTACAGTCGCAGGCATTCCTGGCGCTGCATCGGTGAGGGCGATGCGGATCGACGCTGTGGCCAGTGCGGATTTCTCTTGCGCGCAGCCGCTGAATATCAACGCACCTACGAGAATCAAGCAGCGAAGCTTGAGAACGATCGTTGGAGTTGTAGAACGCAATTACTGGCCCAAGTGTGAAGAAAATGTCGAATTGACATTTTTCCAAATTCTATCACGGGGCTTTTGAATCGATTCAGCAGAGGAAACGGGCAGCGCTGGCATGGCTGCCCATGGTGGAGCAAGGGAGCGCTCCACGGAGGATGCAAAAGAACTTAGTGCAGCAGCACCGGTTGACTCATCAGTGCTTCATAGTTGCCCAGGAAATCATCGATCTCCTCGATGGTGGGCTCGCTGGCAATCAATTCGTTAACGTCGCGGCGGAAGTTCTGCGCCATGACCCCGGCAATGAAGATTTCGCGCTTGCCGCCTTTGTCGACGATCTCGTAGCCGCCGAAGCGCAAGGCTTCCAGGCTGCGGTCTGCGCCAAATTCGACAACACTGTATTGCTCGCTGTTGTAAATGAGGTTCATATGGCTTCCTTCACGTTTCGTTTCCAAACCGAGATGGGGCTGTCATAGCCATTTTCAAGCGTTCAGTACCGGCTCCAGGCGCAGCAGGGCGTCGTAAGGGGCCGTGGCAAGCATGGCGCGCAGGCTATCCACGTGAGTGGCATCCGCCAGGCTGATAAAGAGCTGCGCCGGGGGACGGCGCAAGAGACGATTCAATGTAACACGTAAGACAAGATTACCGGCGCAGCATAGGCAGCCGGGGGCGATGCGGTGTACCTGCGGCTGCCATGCCGTCGGGTCACTTTCATCATACACCAATGGAGAATGTGCGTCGGCCAAACCTTCAAGGATGATGGCCGTGGCGTGGCCAGGCGACAAAACGGCCGCAATCGCGTTTTCACGTGCTGCGGCCGTCGGGCCTGTTACCAGCGTAGTCGGAATCAAGCCTGGTTTTTCTTCGACAGCTTGCCGGGCTCCACGCCCAGTTGCTTGAGCTTGCGGTACAGGTGGGTGCGCTCCAGTCCCGTCTTCTCGGCCACGCGGGTCATGCTGCCGCCTTCGCGGCCCAGGTGGTGTTCGAAGTACATGCGCTCGAACGCGTCGCGCGCTTCGCGCAGCGGCAGGTCGAACGACAGGTTGAAGATCGGGTTGTCGCCGTTGACGGCGCGTGCCATGCCCAGGTTGTGGGTCACCGGTTGCTGCGCCACCTGCGCCTGGCCGAAACTGCTTTCCTCGACCGGCGCCGGCATCACCGGGCGGGTCGTCATGACCGGTGCGCGCACCGCTTCCTGTGCGCGGCTCAGGCCGGCCTGCACTGCCTTCAGCAGCTTCTGCATCGCAATCGGCTTTTCCAGGAAATTCATGGCGCCGATGCGGGTTGCCTCCACCGCGGTATCAATGGTCGCGTGACCCGACATCATGATGACCGGCATGGTCAGCAAGCCATCGCGCTGCCATTCCTTGAGCAGCGTAACGCCGTCCGTGTCCGGCATCCAGATGTCGAGCAAGACCAGGTCGGGCGCCCCGGCGGCACGCGCCTGGCGCGCCTGTTGGGCGTTCTCCGCCAGCGTGACCGCATGACCTTCGTCGCCCAGGATTTCCGAGAGCAGCTCCCGAATGCCCATTTCATCATCAACTACGAGAATGTTTGCCATGTATCCCTTGCCCCTTCCCTCATTTTTATCGCTCTCTACGCAGGCATTCTATACCTGTCGGCGCGACAATGATTTTATTGGTACAACAATATTATGCCAACTACACCGACGCCAACTTTAACAGCAAAATCAGCACCGACGCACCACTACTATCGTCACGGTTCTGGATATCGATCCGGCCCCCGTGTTCCTCGATAATCTTTTTCACCATCGCCAGGCCCAGGCCCGTGCCCTTTGCCTTCGACGTCACGTACGGTTCGAACGCATTGGCCAGGATTTTCGGCGCGAAACCGGGGCCATTGTCCGAGATTGAGAGGCGCACTGCAATACGCGTGCCGCCGTCCGCACTCTGGTAGATGATGCCCTCCGTGACCACGTCGATGCGCGGCCTGGCGTCGGCAGGAGGATGCTCCTGCAGCGCGTCCTGCGCATTTTGCAGCAGGTTGTGGATCACCTGGCGCAATTGTGTGTCGTCGCCCAGGATCATGGGCAGGGCCGGCGCCAGGTTGGCGTGGATGATGTCGTCGCCCTCCCCGCTCACGTACAGGTGCAGGATGTCCTCGACCAGGGTGTTCAGGTCGAGCGGCTGCAGTACGGCGGGCGGGGTGCGGGCGTAATCGCGGAAGTCGTCGACCATGCGTTTCATGGCGGCGACCTGGTTGACGATGGTGGTGGAGGCTTTGTTGAGCAATTCCACATCGGGGCCCGCCAGCTTGGATTCAAGCTTCATTTGCAGGCGTTCGGCCGACAGCTGGATAGGCGTCAGCGGGTTTTTGATTTCATGGGCCAGGCGGCGCGCCACCTCGCCCCAGGCGATCGAGCGCTGGGCCGAGATCACATCGGTGATATCGTCGAACACGACGATGTAGCCGATGCCCGTTTCCAGCGGCAGGCGCGAGCCACGCGTCAGCAGGATCAGTTCATTTTCTTCGGCGCTGCCGGGCGGGCGCGGAATCTCGATCTGGCGCTGCCAGTGCAGGCGCTGCAGGTTGCGGCCGGCCGCGGTCTGCGCCGACTGCGCCGAGAAGGCGTTGATGATGGCGGCGGCGAACTCCTGCATGCCATCCACCTCGGCCAGCGGCTGCCCGATTAGGGTCACGCCGGCGTGCTGCAGGATGCGCTCGACCGAGTCGTTGCAGGTGACCAGGCGGAATTCGGAATCCAGCACCATCACCCCTGCCGACATATTGGCCAGCACCGATTCCAGGTGGGCCTTGGCGTTTTGCAGCGCAATGCGGTTGCGTTCCACAGCGCTGCGCGCTTCGGACAACTGGCGCGTCATGGTGTTGAACGATTGGGTCAGCGTGCCCAGTTCGTCCGAGCTGGCGACGATGGGGCGCGGCGACAAGTCGCCTTCGGCCACGGCGCGGGTGCCTTCGGCCAGCAGCAGCAGCGGCTGCGCCAGGTCGTTTGCGATCAGGAAGGCGGCGGCGATGGCGCCAAACACTGCCAGCAGC
Organism: Pseudoduganella sp. R-43; assembly: GCF_049913255.1. Lineage (NCBI taxonomy): Bacteria > Pseudomonadati > Pseudomonadota > Betaproteobacteria > Burkholderiales > Oxalobacteraceae > Pseudoduganella > Pseudoduganella sp. R-43. Next base: position 1,328,913 of record NZ_CP183988.1, on the reverse strand, counting down.
AGCGTCAGCGTCAGCGTTTCGATATACATCTTGCGCAGGCCGACGCGGGCCACGAAGCGCTCCTTGTATTCGGAGAAGGCGGTACGCAGCATTTCGCCGTTGCTGGCCAGCTTTTGCGGCACGGCCTGGATGATCTGCAGGTAACGCGGCGCCAGGTGGGCGCCGGACGGTTGCACCGGATCGGGAATCGCCATCAGCACGCGCAGGCGCAGCACGCTGTTGGCGTCGAGCGGCGCCGGCTGCGGCGCGCCGATGCGGTCGTCGCGCAGCTCGCCGCCGCCTTCGTAGGCGGCATAGGAAGGTTCGTCCTTGGCCTTGTTCAGCATTGCGGCCGAAGGCAGGTCGGCCGACAGGTTGATGCGGCGCTCGCCCATGGCCGACACGATCAGGCCGCCGTCGGCGTCGACGATGATGGCGCTCTGGGTGCCTGGATGGCGGCGCACGAAGCGCGCCAGCGTGGCCGGGGCGGCGTAGAACGGGTCTTCGGCCAGCTGGCGCACGGTGCCGCGCGCCTGCGCTTCCAGTTCGGCCAGCGATTCATCCAGCGCAGAGCGGCCCAGGTCCAGGCCGGCGTCCAGCGCCTCTTCCACGCGCACGTTGAACCAGGAATCGATGGAATGCGACACGAACTGCACCGACACCAGGAAGATCACCAGGCCGGGCAAGACGCCGATGGCGGCAAACAGCACCACCAGCCTGGTCATCAGGCGCGATCCGAACTTGCCGCTCTTGTAGCGCGAATAAAGGCGGAACAGGGAGAACCCGACCAGCAGCACCAGCGCCACCGCGACGGAGGCGTTCAGGCCCAGCAGCCAGCCGTAATAGCGGTCGAAGAAGGCGGAATTATCGGAGGCGGAGGCGAGCAGGAACAGCAATATGCTGCATGTCGCGCCAGCGACGACAAACAAGTACCGGAGGGCAGACGTCACTTACTCGGCCCTGTACTGGAAGGTTTTTTTGCTGGACGAGAGTCGCCACTCGCTGTTATTGAAGGCGTTGACCTGGATCGGTTTGGGCAGGAAATCCTTGTCCATGCCCATGCGCAGGGTCACGTTATACGTTTCGCCCACCTTCAGGGCGCCGCGCGGCGCGACTACCCAGCGGGTAGGCCGGCGGATGAAAAACAGGGCTTCGTCCAGCGTCTGGAAAGGCTGGGCAACGGAACCGACGATCTTCACGTAGTACTGGCGTATCAGGACGTCGTACCACAGCTTGTGGGTGCGCTTGGCAGTGACGGCTTTTTCGTCGAACCAGTACCAGCGCGGGCGGGTAAAGCTGATTTCCGTGGTGAAGTGCAGCGGGACGCCCGACTGCACGGTTTCTTCCATCCCGTGGCTCAGCTCGAAGGAATAGGCCGAGGACAGGCGATACCCCTCTTCCGCCGCCTCGATATAGGCGCGCGTAATCTCCACCGTCTCGTCGGAGGCGTGGGCAGCCTGCGGCAACGCGCACGCAAGCGTCAACAGCAACTGCCAGCAAAGGAGTCGAAGAAATCTTTGGATCACTTGCCTGGTGCTCGTCAAAGGGTTACGCATCTTTCTGGAACAATGCGTAGAACAAACCATCGTGATCCTGCCCGGCGCCGCCCAGAGGCAGCAATTGGCCCGGCGCATCGAGGCGGGTGGCGCGGTTGCGCACCGCGAAAGCGGCCGCCTGCGCCTCGGACTCCTGCGGCCACAACGAACATGTCACGAACAGCAATTTACCATTGGGGGCGAGCATTTTCCAAAGGTTGTCGAGAATTTGCGACGAAAGTGTTGCAAGTTGACGGGTGTCGCTCTTGCGGCGCAACCAGCGGATATCCGGGTGGCGGCGCACGATGCCGGAGGCGGTGCAAGGCACGTCGGCCAGGATGCGGTCGAATGGCTGGCCGTCCCACCACGCGTCGGCCTGGGCTTCTGCCGGCTGCAGCGTTGCCTGCAATTGCAGGCGGTCGAGATTTTCCTGGACGCGCTGCAGGCGCTTTGGATCGGCGTCCAATGCTATCAAATTGACATCAGCCAGTTCGAGGATGTGGCAAGTCTTGCCGCCCGGGGCGGCGCAGGCGTCCAGCACGCGCATGCCGGCTTGCACGTCCAGCAAAGGCGCGGCCAGCTGGGCGCCGGCGTCCTGCACCGATACGTCGCCCTGGTCGAAGCCCGGGATCTGGTATACCGGCACCGGCTTGGCCAGGCGCACCGCGAATTCGCCGACCTGGGTCGCTTCGATGCCCTGCGCGGCCAGGCGCTCCAGGTAGTCCTTGAGCGAAGTGCGGCGGGTATTCACGCGCAGCGTCAGCGGCGGCGCCTTGTTACCGGCGGCCAGTACCTGCTCCCAGTTCTTCGGGTAGGCGGTGATGACGGAGTCGATCCACCATTGCGGGTAGTTATATTGTGCTTCCGGCTGCTGCAGGGCTTCGTCCAGCAGTTCCTCTTTTTCACGCAGGAAGCGGCGCAGCAGGGCATTGACCATGTTTTTCGCGCGCGCGGTGTCCGGGTGGGAGCCGGCGGCCGTTACGGCCTGGTCGACGACCGTGAAGGCTTCGTACGGGGCCGGGCTGCCGTCGGCCGGGTGCATCAGCGGCAGGGCGATGGAAAGCAGCGACTGGACCAGCGGGTCCGGGGCTTTCGGCGCCATCAGGCCGATCAGGATTTCGCTCAGTGCCAGTTGGCGCATGGCGCGGTAGGCGATGTCCTGGATCGCGCCGCGCGCTTGCGGGATGGCGCCGTTGTTTGCGAATACGGCTGCCAGGGCCTGCGGCAATGCCGTGCCCTGCTGGACCTGCACTGCCGCAGTCGCTGCGCCCAGGATCGCAAAGGCCAGCGAGTCCTGTTTCAGTTCGGACTGGAAGTCGGTCTGTACGCGAGGTTTCAGGTCGCGATGGTGGCTTTCGCGGATGGCCGGCTTGGCTGGCGCACGTGGCGCCGGTGCGTCTTCTCCACGAGCCGCAGGCTTGCGGGCTGCCCAAGGCGAGCCGGAACCTGCACCTTCGCCGCCGGCCGAACGGCCAAAATCACGCTGTGGGCGATCCGAACGCGAATCGTTGCGGAAATCGGCGCCTTCGCGCCTGCCGAAACCACGCTGGACTCCTTCGCCACGGCCTTCATTGCGGCTGTTTTCGCCGCCTGCGCGCGTGCCAAAGCTGCGCTGGCCACGGTCGTCGCGGCCCTCGCCGCGGTTTTCCCGGTCCGAACGCGGCGCGAAACTGCGCTGCTCGCGGTCGGCACGGCCTTCGCTGCGGCCTTCGCCACGATTTTCGCGGTCAGGGCGTGCTCCGAAGCCGCGCTGGGCCCCCTCGCCGCTCGGGCGCGGCGTATTGGCCCGTGGTGCTGATTCGCCGCGCGGCTGGCCAGCCGGACGCGGGCCGGCGGTACGCGGACGGTCCGAACCAGCGGAGCGCTGTCCGCCATCCCCCTGCGCACGAGGCGCCTTGGCCGCCGGTGCAGCCGGTTTAGCCTTGGGTTTGAGGGATAAAGTTGGGCGCTCTTTCTTAGTCATTGCAATCCTGTTATCGCGCCCGCCAGCCGGCGGCACGGCCGGGCGGCCGTATTCATCGCGGTAAATCTGTGAAAACCAAGATTGTAACCCGGGACAAGACCGACCTAAGCCATGAAACCGCCGTCATATGCGATCACGCCAATATCCCGGTTGCCGGGATTGATGTGCAATTGCGATGATCAGAATGCCATGTGACTCTGTCTTATCGAGCAATTCAAACGGAAAATTGCGGACCACTATCCTCCGGACAGATTCCGCAATGGGACACCCGGCGTCAGGAAATGCTTCTGCCAGCCGAACCGCGCGCTCCACGGCCCGAACAAACAACTTCCCTAAGCCGGGTCGACGCGCGTCGTAAAAATCAATATGGTCGAGGAGTTCCTTCCTCGCTGGCGCAAGGAAGCGAGCCGCCATTTAGCTCGCCTTTTTATATGCTTGCTTGAATACCTCTTCGGCCGGAATAGCGTCCAACTCGCCTCGTTCAAATGCTGCCAGACGGTTGTCAATTTCCGCCATCCAGTCCGGATGCAAAGAACCCCAGCCCTCATCGGGCAGCGAATCCAAAACCGCGCGCACCAGCCGGGCCCTGTCTTCGACGGGAAGGGCACAGGCCAATTCTTGCAATTCTGACAGCGAAAGCATTTGGAGTCTCCAGCCAATAAAAACCACAGCGTAACAGGACAATCAAGCCATCCACTGAGTCAAGTCAAGCAATAGAGGGAATGATACGCTTTTCAGTATAATGTCCCTCTTTCAGACGTTCCCGGCTATTCACATGCTCGCCCAACAAAAGCAAGAGATCATTTCCCTGTTCCAGGCCGCCCTCAAGCCTATCCTGGAAGGTTCCGACGTTAAAGCCAACGTGGTGCTGGAGCGCCCGCGCGACCCATCGCACGGCGACGTCGCCTGCAATATCGCCATGCAGCTGGCCAAGCAGCTCAAGATGAACCCGCGCGAGCTGGCGCAGAAGATCGTCGCCGCCCTGCAGGAAGACCCGGCCGGCAAGCACCTGGTCGCATCGGCCGACATCGCCGGCCCGGGCTTCATCAACCTGCGCGTCACCGACGCCGCCAAGCAGTCCGTGGTCAAGACCGTGCTGCAACAGGGCGCGACCTTCGGCCAGAGCGAATCGCTGGCCGGCAAGAACGTCATCATCGAATTCGTCTCCGCCAACCCGACCGGCCCGCTGCACGTAGGCCACGGCCGCCAGGCCGCCCTGGGCGACGCCCTGTCCTCGCTGTTCGAAGCGCAAGGCGCCAAGGTCACCCGCGAGTTCTATTACAACGACGCCGGCGTCCAGATCCAGACCCTGGCTACCTCGGTCCAGTGCCGCGCCAAGGGCTTCAAGCCGGGCGACGCGGAATGGCCTGAATCGGCCTACAACGGCGACTATATTGCCGATATCGCCGCCGATTTCCTGGCCAAAAAGACCGTTTCCGCCTCCGACGGCCAGCCCGTCACCGGCTCCGGCGACGTGGAAGACATCGAGAACATCCGCGCCTTCGCCGTGACCTACCTGCGCAACGAGCAGGACATCGACCTGCAGGCCTTCGGCGTGAAGTTCGACAACTACTACCTGGAATCCTCGCTGTACTCCGACGGCAAGGTGGAAAAGGCCGTGGAAGCCCTGGTCGCCAACGGCCACACCTACGAAGACGGCGGCGCGCTGTGGCTGCGCACCACCGACTACGGCGACGACAAGGACCGCGTCATGCGCAAGACCGACGGCGGCTACACCTATTTCGTGCCGGACGTCGCCTACCACATCGTCAAGTTCCAGCGCGGCTTCACCCAGGCCATCAACGTGCAGGGCTCCGACCACCACGGCACCATCGCCCGCGTGCGCGCAGGCCTGCAGGCGGTCGGACTGGGCATTCCGCAAGGCTTCCCCGACTACGTGCTGCACAAGATGGTCACCGTGATGAAGGACGGCGCCGAGGTGAAGATCTCCAAGCGTGCCGGCTCCTACGTCACCGTGCGCGACCTGATCGAATGGTCCGGCGGCGGCGACATCACCAAGGGCCGCGATGCCGTGCGCTTCTTCCTGATCTCGCGCAAAGCCGACACCGAATTCGTGTTCGACGTCGACGTTGCCCTGAAAACTTCCGACGAAAACCCGGTCTACTACGTGCAGTACGCCCATGCGCGTATCTGCCGCATGCTGGAAAACTGGGGCGGCGACGAAGCCTCGGTCGCCAACGTCGACCTGTCGCCGCTGACCGCGCCGACCGAAGCGACCCTGCTGGCCGCCCTGGCGCAGTATCCGGAAGTGCTGGCCCGCGCCCAGGCGGAACTGGGCCCGCACCAGGTAGCCTTCTACCTGCGCGACCTGGCCGCCGCCCTGCACTCCTTCTACTTCGCCGAAAAGGTGCTAGTGGAAGACGAAGCGACCAAGCTGGCCCGCGTGGCCCTGATGGTCGCTACCCGCCAGGTGCTGCGCAACGGCCTGGCACTGATCGGTGTTTCTGCTCCTAACCAAATGTAAGGTCCACATGGCTTTTCGCTCCTCGCGCTTTTCTCCGCGTCTGCAACAAGGTAATACCTTGGTTGGCTTCATCATCGGCCTGGTCATCGGCCTGGTCATCGCCGTCGTCGTCGCCCTGAGCATCACCAAGGGCCAGACGCCGTTCACCGACAAGGCGCCGAAAAACGGCAAGCCGACCGATGAAGCATCCGGCCAGATCGCCGATCCGAACAAGCCGATGTACGGCAACAAGGATGCGGTGAAGAAGGCAAACAGCGAATTCGAGCGCGATAACGCGAAGCCAGCTCCAGCCGATGAACTGCAGAAGGTAGTGGACAACATCCAGGCGCAGGGCCATGCTCCGGCCAAGGCCCCGGCGGCAGCGCCAGCGGCTCCGGCACCGGCACCGGCGCCTGCCACCACTTCGCCCGCGGCCCCGCCGCCGGTCAACAGCGCGGCGCCACCGGCGCAGTCAGCCGCCCCGGCGCCTGCCCTGCCAGGCGAAGACAAGTTCGTGTACTACCTGCAGGCCGGCGCCTTCCGCGAAGTCGGCGACGCCGAAAACACCCGCGCAAAGCTGGCCCTGCTGGGCTTCGAAGCGACGGTGTCCGACCGCGCCACCGACGCCGGCGTGTTGCACCGCGTGCGCATGGGTCCTTTCACCCAGGTGGAGGCCATGAACAAGGTGCGCGCCAAGCTATCTGAAAACGGCATCGATGTTGCCGTCGTCCGTAATCAAAAATAAGGGAAGTGCGAGCGATGAAACTGTTTAAGCAGATCCTGGCCGCGCTCTTGTGCGGCGTCGCGTTCGGCGCCATTGCCTCTCCGGCGGCGCCAGTGGCCGGCACCGATTACGTGGTGCTGCCAGAGCCGCAGCCGGTAGACACCGGCAAAAAGGTTGAAGTCATCGAGTTCTTCGCTTACTACTGCCCGCACTGCTATGTACTCGATCCGGCCATGGCCGCCTGGGTCAAGCGACAAGGCGACAACGTGGTGTTCAAGCGCATCCATGTGAGCCGCGGCCCGTCCGTGCTGCCGCAGCAGAAGCTGTTCTTCGCGCTGGAAGCCCTCGGCCTGGTGGAGCAGAACCATGCGAAAGTGTTCAACGCCATGCATGAACAGGGCAATTCCCTGCGCAACGACGCCGCGGTGATCGACTGGGCCGCCAGCAACGGCATCGACAAGACCAAATTTACCGAAGCCTATAACGGCTTTGGCGTAGCGGCCAAGGTGCGCCGCACGGAACGCATGATGGGCGATTACCGGGTCGACTACTGGCCGATGCTGATCGTCGATGGCAAGTACATGACCTCCCCTGCCGAAGCCAACAAGAGCATCAAGCCGGTGCCAAGCGAGGCCCAGCAGCACGCCAATGCGCTGACGGTACTGGATTTCCTGGTGGCCAAGGCAAAGGCGGAGAAGAAGTAAGACCTTGAAGCGCGTTTTCATCACCGGCGCCTCCAGCGGCATCGGCGCGGCACTGGCGGCGCAGTACGCCGCCCAAGGTTGCGTTCTCGGCCTGCTGGGACGCCGCGCGGAGGCGCTGCAGGCGCTTGCCGCTACCCTTCCCAATCCGGAGCGCCACCGCTGCTACGCGGCCGACGTCACCGACCATGCGGCGCTGCGCAGCGCTGCAGAAGCTTTCCTGGCCCATGCCGGCGGCTGCGACATCGTCATCGCCAGCGCAGGCATCTCGCACGGCACCATCACTGAACTGGCGGAAGACTTGCCGGTCTTCGAATCGATCATCGCCACCAACGTCACGGCCACGGTGGCGACGTTTTCGCCTTTCATCGCGCCGATGCGCGCGCAGGGCTCTCCGGCGCGCCTGGTTGGCATTGGCAGCGTTGCCGGTGTGCGCGGCCTGCCGGGCGGGGGCGCCTACAGCGCGTCCAAGGCCGCGGTACGGGTGTATTGCGAAGCGCTGCGGGTCGAATTGCGCGGCAGCGGGATCAAGGTGGTCACCATTGCGCCGGGATATATCGATACGCCGATGACGCAACAGAACAAATATCCGATGCCGTTCCTGATGCAGCCTGCCGATTTCGCGGCCGCCGCAGCGCGCAGCATCGAGCGAGGCGACAGCTACCGGGTCATTCCCTTCGGCGCCGGCATGATTGCGCGCTTGTTGCGCGCGCTGCCGAACTGGCTGTTCGACCGGGCTTTCGCCAAGGCGCCGCACAAGGCGCGCAAGGGCACAACATGAATGCAACACCGCTCGCTGCTGCGGCAATCCGTGCGCTGGTCGCCGACAGCGCATCCCACGTCGCCATTGAAGTGGTGGACGAAACCGGCTCGACCAACGCCGACTTGCTGGCGCGCGTGCCTTGCGCGGTGCAGACGGGGGCGGCCGCATTGAGCGGGCCCGTGCTGCGCGTGGCCGAGCGCCAGACCGCAGGCCGCGGACGCGCGGGCCGCAGCTGGCTCTCCGCGCCGGGCGCATCGCTGACGTTCTCCGTCGCCTGGCCGTTCCGCGCGCCGCTGCACCGCATGGTGGGCTTGCCGCTGGCTGTCGGCGTGGCGCTGGCCGAGACCGTGAATGGACTGGGCGTGCCCGTCCAGCTCAAATGGCCGAACGATATGCTGAAGGATGGCGCCAAGCTGGCCGGCATCCTGGTCGAAACCCAGGCTGCGCCGGATGGCACCATCTGGGCCGTCATCGGTTGCGGCATGAACCTGCTGATGCCGGACGAGATGGAGGCGGCCATCGGCCGCGAAGTATCCTCGGCCCCCTGGCTGGCGCAGATGGACCGCAATGCCTTGCTGGCGCAATTGCTCAGCCGCCTGTGTGCGGTGCTGGCGGAATTCGACGCTACCGGCTTTGCCGCCTTCACCGAACGCTGGAACGCGCTGCAGGCCTGGCGCGGGCAGCCGGTACGGCTGCTCGACCAGGGCGAAGTCCAGCAGGAAGGACTGGCCGCCGGCGTCGATGACCAGGGCCGCTTGCTGCTCGATACGCCGGCTGGCCGCGTGGCCGTGCTGTCGGGCGATGTTTCGCTGAGGCTTGCGCCATGAGCTACCAACTGCTGATCGATGCCGGCAACACCCGCATCAAATGGGCGCTCGTTGCCCCCGGCGCCGCCCTCGGCGACTGGCTGGTGCAAGGTGCGCACATGCATGCTGACGCCGCCGAGTTCCCGGCGGCACTGGCCGGTGCCCTTGCCGGTGCGCCCGCCGCGCCCGGCATCAGCCGCGTGCTGATCGCCAACGTGGCCGGCCAGTCCGTGCGCGACATGCTGGCCGGCTGGCTGTCCGCGCCGCAGCTGCAGCTCGATCCGCAAGCCATCGAATGGTTCGCCTCCATCCCGGAGCGCGCCGGCGTCCGCAATGCCTACCGTAATCCCGCGCAGCTTGGCTGCGACCGTTTCGCCGCGGCCATCGGCGCCCGCGCCCTGTGCCCGGGCAAAGCCATCGTGGTCGCCAATTGCGGTACGGCCACCACGATCGACGCGATCACCGCTGACGGCACTTTCCTGGGCGGCATGATCCTGCCGGGCCTGGGCCTGATGGCCACCTCGCTGGCCAGGAACACTGCCCAGCTACCGCAGATCAAGCCCGGCAAGCTGCCGGAAGGCTTCGCCGACAACACCGACGACGCCATCCTGTCCGGCTGCCTGGCCGCGCAAGCCGGTGCGATTGAACGCGCGTTCGAGCTGCACCAGGCCGTAGAATGTATTATTTCCGGCGGCGCCGCGCCTTACGTCGCGCCAGCGGTCCCCGTGCCGCACCGCCACGTCGAGAACATTGTGATGATTGGACTGCACGCTGCCTTGCGCAGCGCCTGACCCGTATGGAGCGCCCGTGCTGAAACTGATATTTGCCCTGCTGCTGGTCGCCAATGCCGCGCTGTATGCGTACGGCGAGGGCTACCTCGGCCAATTCAGCGGCAACGAGCATGAACCTGGACGCCTGCAAAAGCAGCAGAATGCCGACAAGCTTCAGTTGATCAGCGCCAGCAAGGCCGAAAGCGCGGTAGCAGCACTCGCCCCGCCACCGCCGGTACCGCGCGACGAGCCGGCCACCGTCGCCTGCGTGGAAGTGGGCAACTTCGCGCTGGACGAGGCGCGCAAGTTTGAAAACCGCCTGGCGCCGCTGGAACTGGGCGACCGCCAGCAGCGCCGCAACGTGGCCGAACAGGAAGTGTCGAGCTACATCGTGCACATCCCGCCGCAAGCCAGCCGCGCTGCCGCCGAAAAGAAGGCGGACGAGTTGCGTGAACTCGGCGTCACCAATTTCTTCATCCTGAACGATAGCTCGCCGCTGAGATGGGGTATCTCGCTGGGCGTATTCCGCACCGAGGCAGCCGCGCAGGCGCAACTGGCCGCGCTGGTCAAGCAAGGCGTGCAAACGGCCCGCGTGGCGCCGCGCTACACCAGCAGCAAGCAGGTGTACTTCCAGTTCCGCGACCTCAGCGAAGACGCCAGGACGCGCATCGCCAAGATCACCGCCAAGTTTCCCGAGCAGGAAACCCGTTCCTGCTCTAGCGCTCGATAACGATAGGCCTGAGCTTCAGGCTTGAAGGCAGCGCCTTGCCGGCTGCCTGCGCATCTTCGCGGCTCGCGTAAGGGCCGGCGAACAACCGGTAGAATTTTCCAGCCTGCTCGACGTCGAGCTTCAGGCTGGCGTCGCTTGCTTCCAGCCGCTTGCGCAGGCCGTCGGCGCCGTCCTCGCGTGCATAAGAACCCAGCTGCAGGTAGAAGCCCTGCTCGCCTGCACCGCCCAGCAACACCGGCCTGGCTTCGTCGCCATTGGAGGACGCCAGCATGGGCGCCGCCTTCGGCATGCTTTGCGGCGCCTGGGGCGTCGTCACCGAAGCGGTGGCCGCTGCGCTGCCGCCAGCCTTGCGCGCCGCGATCATGCGCTCGATCTCGGCCGGCGGCAGGTGCACCACTTCAAGCTGGCTCATGCCGTTGACCAGCAGGCCAAGCTTCAGCGCCGCCGTATAGGAAACGTCGATGATTCGGGTGGAGTGGAACGGCCCGCGGTCATTGATGCGCACCACCACCGAATTGCCGTTGGAGACATTGGTCACGCGTGCATAAGAAGGAATCGGCAGCGTCGGATGCGCCGCCGTCATCTTGTACATATCGTAGATCTCGCCGGACGAGGTGCGCTGGCCATGGAATTTCTTGCCATACCAGGTGCCCAGTCCGCGCTGCTTGAAGTCCGAGCCAAGCGGGATAGGCTTGTAGGTCTTGCCAAAGACGACGTAAGGACGATTGGAGTAAGGCGCGAGAGGATCGTTGCGCACCTCCGCATCAGGCGTCTCAAGCAAGCCCGATGGCGGGTTGTCGCCCGGGCCGTCGTCCTGGTAGTAGGCGCCGCGCCCGGAGCCGGCGGCCGGCAGCGCCGGAATGCCCGGTTGCGGCTTGGCCGTCACGGGCGGCGGCGGCTTGCGCGAAGTGGAGTCGGTCTGCGTGGTACCGCAAGCGGCCAGCAGTGCGGCTGCCGCAAGCGGCAGGAGTCGGATTGCGTGCTTCTTCAAGTTTGCACCAGCTTTCTATGTCGCTGGATCGACATCAGGATGCCCGATGCCAATCCGAGTGTCAGCAGCGCAGTGCCACCGTAGCTTATGAACGGCAGTGGCACGCCCACTACCGGAAGGATGCCGCTCACCATGCCCATGTTGACGAAGGCATAAGTGAAGAAAATCATCGTGATCGCGCCCGCCAGCAGGCGGGTAAACAGGTTCGGCGCGCCCGAGGCGATCATCAGCCCGCGGCCAATCAGCAGCAGGTAGAGGAACATCAGCACCAGGTTGCCGATCAGGCCAAACTCCTCGGAGAACACGGCGAAGATGAAGTCGGTGGTGCGCTCGGGAATGAACTCAAGGTGGGCCTGGGTGCCCTGCGTCCAGCCTTTGCCCGTCACGCCGCCGGAGCCGATGGCGATGGTCGACTGCAGGATGTGGAAGCCCTTGCCCAGAGGGTCGGACGTCGGGTCGATCAGCGTCATGATCCGCTCGCGCTGGTAATCGTGCATCATCGACCAGGCCACCGGCAGGCAGGCAGCGCCCATCACCACCAGAGCAAGAATGGCTTTCCACGCCAGGCCGGCCAGGAAAATCACACAGGCGCCCGCCGCCACCACCAGCAGCGCCGTGCCCAGGTCGGGCTGGCGCGCGATCAGGAACACCGGCACCAGCAGCAGTACCGCGCCCAGCGCATATGCATGCCAGCGCATATGTCCGTGGCGCTGCTGGAAGTACCAGGCCAGCATCAGCGGCACCGCGATCTTGGCAAATTCGGAAGGCTGGATCTGAACGAAACCCAGGTTGAGCCAGCGCCGCGCGCCCAGCTTGATGGTGCCAAACAAGGCCACCGCAAGCAACAGCGAAATCGTCACCACATAGGCCGGCAGCGCAACGCGCATCATGTTTTGCGGCGAAATATTCGCCACGAACCACATCACCAGGAAAGACATGGCGATGTTGCGCAACTGGTCTTCGATCTTGCCGGGAATGCCGATGCTGGCCGAATACAGTGCGACCAGGCTGGTCGCCAGCAGCAGGACGATGACCAGCATCAGCGGGCCATCGAATACCGTCACGTACGGACGCATGCGCCGCCACAGTGAACGCCTTTCATTGATTGGCATGCTGCCTCCTTTATTCTCTCTTGCGCGGCGGGCCGGCCGGCGGCTTCTGGTCCGCCGGCGCTGGCGCCTGCGGCACCGGTGCAGGCGTCTGCGGCGCTGCCGCTGCCGGCTGTCCACCTGCCTGGCCTTGCTGCTGCGCGCGGCGCTCGGCAGCGGCATCCACGTCCGCCTCAGGCAGGTCTTCCACCGGCACGGTGACCGCATCTTCCTTCGGCACCGGCGTCGTTTCCTTTTCCGTCGGGCGCTTGCCCAGCAGCCAATAGTCCAGCACTTTACGCGCAATCGGCGCGGCCACGGCGCCGCCGAAGCCTGCGTTCTCCACGATCAGCGCCAGCACGATCTTCGGCTTGTCTGCCGGTGCGAAGGCGGTAAACCAGGCATTGTCGCGCAAGCGTTCATCCAGTCGCGCGGCGTTGTACTTTTCATTGGCCTTGATCGCCACCACCTGCGCGGTACCGGTCTTGCCGCCCACGGTATAGCCGGCATTCAGGAAGGCGCGGTAGCCGGTCGCACCGGGCTCGGTGGTCACGCCCACCATCGCATCCTTGATGAAGTCGATGTTGGCCTGCTTGAGCGGGATGCGGTAGCTTTCCTTCGGTACGGTCAGGGTGCGCTTGCGGGTGCCGCCGTCTTCGATGATCTTGACCAGGTGCGGCTTCATGACCACGCCGTTGTTGGCCAGGTTGGCCACCGCGTGCGCCACCTGCAGCGGCGTGTAGTTGTTGTAGCCGGAGCCGTTGGAGACTGAAATCGTGTCGCCGCCCACCCACTTGCCTGCCGCCGGGTTCTTCTTGAAGCGCTGGCGCTTCCATTCCTGCGACGGCAGCACGCCTTTCTTCTCGTTTTCCAGATCAATTCCAGTAAGCTGGCCGAAGCCGAACGGCGCCATGAAATCATGGATCAAATCGATACCCATGTCGCGGCCCAGCATGTAGTAGTAAGTATTGCAGGACACGACGATGGACTTGCGCATGTCGACCATGCCGTGCCCGCCCACCACGTCGTCACGGAACTTGTGGGTGCCAAGGTAGAAGAAGCCCGGGTCCGCAATCGCCTGACTGGTGGTGCGTTTGCCGGTTTCCAGCGCCGCCAGCGCCATGAAGGGCTTGAAGGTGGAGCCCGGCGCATAAGTGCCGGACAGCGGCCGGTTCATCAGCGGCTTGTCGAGCGAGGTATTCAGTTCGTTCCAGCTTTGCGCATCGATACCGTCCACGAACAGGTTGGGGTCATAGCCGGGGCGCGAGACGTAAGCCAGCACGTCGCCGGTGCTCGGCTCGATCGCCACCAGCGCGCCGCGGTATTCGCCGAAAGCTTCTTCCGCGATCTTCTGCAGTTCGATATCGATCGACAGGATCAGGTTGGAGCCCGGCGTCGCAGGCGTGCGCGACAGCGTGCGGATGGCGCGGCCGCCGGCGGTACGCTCCACTTCCTCGTAGCCGGTCACGCCATGCAGTTGCCGTTCGTAGCTCTTTTCCAGGCCTTCCTTGCCGATATGTTCGGTGCCGTTGTAATTGGCTTCGTACTCGGTTCCTTCCAGCGCCTTTGATTCAGCCTGATTGATGCGGCCGATATAACCGACCACGTGCGAGGCCACCTCGCCCAGCGGGTACTGGCGGAACAGGCGAGCCTGGATATCCACGCCCGGGAAGCGGAAGCGGTTGGCGGCGAAGCGCGCCACTTCCTCATCGCTCAGGCGGCTGCGCAGAGGTACGCTGGTGAAGCTTTTCGATTCTTCCATCAGCTTCTTGAAGCGGCGGCGGTCCTTGGTGGTGATCTCCACCAGCTTGGCCAGTTCGTCGATCACGTCCTCCATCGGCGCGGCCAGCTTGGAAGGCGTAATCTCCAGCGTGATCGCAGAGTAGTTCCGCGCCAGCACAACGCCGTTGCGATCGAGGATCAGGCCGCGGCTCGGTACGATCGGCACCACCGCGATGCGGTTATCCTCGGCCTTGGCAATGTAGTCGTTATGCTTGATGACCTGCAGCCAGATGAAGCGCGCCAGCAGCAGCGAAAAGCAAAAGAACACCAGCCCGCCCAGCACGGACAGTCGCACCCGGAAGCGGTGCAGGTCTTGCTCTGTATTCTTGAACTCGGTCATGCTCAGATCGGGCGGGTGTGGTCTTTGTCCACGGCGCGGCGCTGCGGCGCCAGCAACAGCATGGTCGCCAATGGCCACAACAGCGCTGCCACCACGCTTTCAATGAAAAAGAACCAGCCAGGGAATTTGCCGGCCACGATGAAGCGCACCACCATCTGCACGGTTTGCGCCAGCAACAGCAGCGGCAGCACGTGCAGGATCTGCGTCGTCACGCGGAACCACAGGATCCGGCGATGCAGCATGATGGCGAAATAGGACAGCAGCGTATAAGCCAGGGCATTCTCGCCCAGCAGCGAAGCGTCGTGCACGTCCATCAGGAGGCCGAGGAAGAACGCGGTGCCGATGCCGACCTTGCGCGGCTGGTGCACACCCCAGAACACCAGCGTCAGTGCCACGAAGTCCGGCGCCGCGAAGAAGCGGCCCCACGGCAGCATGTTGAGCAGCACCGCGCAGAACAGGCTGAAAAAAATGAACAGCGGGCTGACAGGCAGCAGGATGTATTGTGGACGGTTCATCGGGTTGCCTCCTTCGGCGCTTCTGCAGCTTCCGCCTTGACCTTTTCCTTGTCTTTCTTCTTCGACGGCTTGGCGGCCGGCTCTTCTTCCGGAGGGCGCGGCGGCATTTCCGGCAGCGACATCAGGATCAGCAGCGCGGTATTGCGCTCGGTACCGGCCAGTGGCGCGCACACCACGCGGCCGAAGGCGCCGCTGGCATTGCTCTCCACCTGCACCACGCGCGCCACGGCCAGACCGGCCGGATAGACGCCGTCGATGCCGGACGTAATCAGGATATCGCCGACCACCACGTCCGCTGTCGGCGCCATGAAGCGCAAATCGAGGTTGCCCGACTGGCCGCGGCCAACCGCCACCGAACGCAGGCCGTTGCGCAGGATCTGCACCGGAATCGCCTGCTCCTTGTCGGTCAGCAGGGTCACTTCGGAAGTGAACGGGAACACGCGCGTCACCTGCCCCACTACGCCCTGGTTATCGATCACCGGCAAGCCGGCAGACACGCCATGCTGGATGCCGCGGTTGAGGATCACCTTGCGCGTGAAAACATCGCGCGCTTCGTAAAGGATTTCAGCCAGCTGCGACTTGCCAGGCACGCGCTGCTGCGCATCGAGCAGCTTGCGCAGCTGGTTGTTCTCAGCCTGGTAGAGCTGCGCCTGCTGCAAGGCCTGCGAAGCTGCGATCTGTTGCTGTTGCAGGACACTGACCTGCTTCTCCAGCTTCGACAGCGTGGAGAAGTAGTCGCCCATGCCGCTGATGGCGTCGCGCGGCAGCAACGCAATCTTCTGCAGGGGATAGAGGACAAAGCCGACGCCCTGCCGGACTGCCGTCAGCGCATTCACGCGTGAATCGGCCAGCAGCAGCGCAATCGAAATGCACGCGAACACCATCATCTTGAAACGGGCGGACGCGCCTTGCTTGAACAGTGGCGGTGGACTGTATTCCATGTCTTCCAATTGATAAGGGCAGCTTCCGCTGCCCTTTTACTCAACCTTACTCGTAGGAGAAGATGGACCCCAGCTGGTCCATGCGCTCCAGCGCCAGGCCGGAGCCGCGCACCACGCAGGTCAGAGGGTCTTCTGCCACCAGCACCGGCAGGCCGGTTTCTTCCATCAGCAGGCGGTCCAGGTCGCGCAGCAGGGCGCCGCCGCCGGTCAGCATCATGCCCTTTTCGGCGATGTCTGCACCCAGTTCCGGCGGGGTCTGCTCCAGCGCGTTCTTGACGGCGGAGACGATGTTGTTCAGCGGGTCGGTCAGCGCTTCCAGGATCTCGTTGGACGAGATGGTGAAGGAGCGCGGGATGCCTTCCGACAGGTTGCGGCCCTTGACTTCCATTTCCTTGACTTCGGAGCCTGGGAAAGCGGAACCGATGGCCTTCTTGATCGCTTCGGCGGTCTGTTCGCCGATCAGCATGCCGTAGTTGCGGCGGATGTAGTTGACGATCGCTTCGTCGAACTTGTCGCCGCCCACGCGCACGGAGCCCTTGTACACCATGCCGCCCAGCGAGATGATGCCCACTTCGGTGGTGCCGCCGCCGATGTCGACCACCATCGAGCCGGTCGCGTCGGACACTGGCAAGCCGGCGCCGATCGCCGCTGCCATTGGCTCTTCGATCAGGTACACCTGCGATGCGCCCGCGCCGAGGGCCGATTCACGGATCGCGCGGCGCTCCACCTGGGTCGAGCCGCAAGGCACGCAAATGATGATACGCGGCGATGGGCGGAAGAATTTGGAGTCGTGCACCATGCGGATGAACTGCTTCAGCATCTGCTCGGTGACGGTGAAGTCGGCGATCACGCCGTCTTTCATCGGGCGGATCGCCTCGATGTTGCCGGGTACCTTGCCCAGCATCTGTTTTGCTTCTTTACCAACGGCCTGGATCGTTTTCTTGCCGTTTGGACCACCTTCCTGGCGGATCGCTACGACGGAAGGCTCGTCCAGCACGATGCCGGAGCCGCGGACGTAAATCAGGGTGTTCGCCGTACCCAGGTCGATAGCCAGGTCAGACGAGATATAGCGACGTAAAAAACCAAACATGAGTGTCCTGTAGGGCGCTGTGCGCAAAATTCGTTATATGAGGTATCCGGTCAGATGCGGCCAGGCGGGTGTTCAGCACCAGCAGCGCATTAACCCGCGATTGTACCTTATAATCTACAGGTTATTTGCCCTAAATCCACTCTATTGTGCGAGCACGCAACCGTTGATTTATGCGGCGTTTGCCGCGATTTAACTGGTGATAGGCAATCAATCCAATAAATTACATTTTGACAATTCCATGTCCCTGACACTGAACGACGTTGAACGCATCGCCAAACTGGCCCAGTTGGAGATGGACGCTGAACATTCCGCCAATATGCTGGACAAGCTGAACGGCATTTTCGCGCTGGCCGAGCAGATGCAGGCCGTGGACACCGAGGGCGTCGCCCCGCTGTCCCACCCGCTGGCCAATGCCATGCAGGTTGCCCTGCGCTTGCGCGAAGACGTGGCAACCGAGCCGAATCGCCGCGAGGAATACCAGCAAGTGGCGCCGAAGACCGAAGATGGCCTGTACCTGGTGCCGAAGGTGATCGAATAAAACCGGTAAGGCGGTGTCAGACCCGCAGGGTCAGACATCCGGCCCGCAACTGCCGCGTATTGGTGTCTGACCCTGCGGGTCTGACACCGGTTTACTGGTTTAAAGAGGAAAACGAATGCACACCAAAACAATCAAAGAGCTGTCCGAGCTCCTGCAAAAAAAGGAAGTCAGCGCTGTCCAGCTGGCGACCCACTTCCTGGACCGAATTGAAAAAAGCGACCTGAACGCATTCCTGCACGTGGACCGCGCCCTGACGCTGGCCCAGGCCGAAGAAGCCGACAAGCGCATCGCAGCTGGCACCGCCACCCCGCTGACAGGCGTGCCGATCGCCCACAAGGACATTTTCGTCACCAAAGGCTGGCGCTCGACCGCCGGCTCGAAGATGCTGGCCAACTACGTCAGCCCGTTCGACGCCACCGTGGTGCAGAAATTCCAGGACGCCGGCATGGTCACCCTGGGCAAGCTGAACTGCGACGAATTCGCCATGGGCTCCTCGAACGAGAACTCGGCCTTCGGCGCAGTGAAAAACCCGTGGGACAAGTCTGCCGTTCCAGGCGGCTCCTCGGGCGGCTCCGCTGCCGCCGTCGCTGCACGCCTGGCCCCTGGCGTCACCGGCACCGACACCGGCGGCTCGATCCGCCAGCCTGCAGCCTTCTGCGGCATCACCGGCATCAAGCCAACCTATGGCCGCGCCTCGCGCTTCGGAATGATCGCTTTCGCCTCTTCGCTGGACCAGGCAGGCCCGATGGCGCAAACCGCGGAAGACTGCGCGCTGCTGCTGTCGGCAATGACCGGCTTCGACGAGCGCGATTCGACCAGCCTGTCCGCTGAACAAGGCAACGCTGCCGAAGACTTCACCCGCGACCTGGACAAGCCGCTGGCCGGCCTGCGCATCGGCGTGCCGAAGGAATACTTCGGCGAAGGCCTGGCCGCCGACGTCGAAAAGGCCGTGCGCGCCGCGCTGGCCAAGTTCGTGGAACTGGGCGCCACGCTGGTCGACATTTCGCTGCCGAACACCGCGCTGTCGATCCCTGCCTACTACATGATCGCCCCGGCGGAAGCCTCGTCCAACCTGTCGCGCTTTGACGGCGTGCGCTACGGCCACCGCGCCGAGGGCTACAAGGATTTGCAGGACATGTACAAGAAGAGCCGCGCCCAAGGCTTCGGCCCTGAAGTGCAGCGCCGTATCATGGTTGGCACCTACATCCTGTGCCACGGCTACTACGACGCCTACTACCTGAAAGCGCAGAAGATCCGCCGCAAGATCACGCAGGACTTCGCCAATGTGCTGGGCAGCCAGTGCGATGTGATCATGGGTCCAGTGGCACCGACCGTGGCCTGGGACCTGGGCTCGAAGGCAGACGATCCGGTAGCGAACTACCTGGCCGACATCTTCACCCTGTCCACCAGCCTGGCAGGCTTGCCTGGCATGTCCATCCCTTGCGGTTTCGGCGAAGGCGAGAAAAACGCCAACCGCCCGGTCGGCCTGCAGATCATCGGCAACTACTTCGCTGAAGCGAAGCTGCTGAATGTGGCCCACCAGTTCCAGCAAGGTACTGACTGGCATAAACGCGCGCCTTCTTCGATTTAAGGAAAAGAATATGGAATGGGAAGTCGTCATCGGTATTGAGAACCACGTACAGCTCACTACCGACTCCAAAATTTTCAGCGGCTCGCCGACCAAGTTCGGCGCCGAACCAAACACCCAGGCCAGCCCGGTCGACCTGGCGCTGCCAGGCGTGCTGCCAGTGATGAACAAGCAAGCCGTCGACCGTGCGATCCGCTTCGGCCTCGCCGTCGGCGCCAAAGTAGCCCCGCAGTCGATCTTCGCCCGCAAGAACTACTTCTACCCTGACCTGCCGAAGGGCTACCAGATCTCGCAGTTCGAAGATCCAGTCGTCCAGGGCGGCCAGCTGACCTTCGGCTTCGAGAAGGACGGCCAGTTCGTCACGCGCACCGTGAACCTGACCCGCGCCCACCTTGAAGAGGACGCAGGCAAGTCGCTGCACGAGGACTACCACGGCATGTCGGGCATCGACCTCAATCGCGCCGGCACCCCGCTGCTGGAGATTGTTTCCGAACCGGAGATCCGCTCCGCAGCCGAAGCAGTGGCTTACTGCAAGGCCCTGCACGGCCTCGTGATGTGGTTGGGCATCTGCGACGGCAATATGCAGGAAGGCTCGTTCCGCTGCGACATCAACGTGTCCGTGCGCCCGAAAGGCCAGAAGGAATTCGGCACCCGCTGCGAAATCAAGAACCTGAACTCTTTCCGCTTCATCGAAGAAGCCGTGCACGTGGAAGTCGCGCGCCAGATCGAACTGATCGAAGACGGCGGCAAGGTGGTGCAGGCGACCCGCCTGTACGATCCGGACAAGAAGGTCACCCGCGAAATGCGCACCAAGGAAGACGCGCAGGACTACCGCTACTTCCCTGACCCGGACCTGCCGCCGCTGACCATCGGCGCCGACTGGATCGAGCGTGTAAAGGCATCCATGCCGGAACTGCCGGCCGTGATGCGCGCGCGTTTCGTGGAAGAGTACAAGCTGCCGGAATACGATTCGCTGGTACTGACCGCCTCCAAGGGCATGGCCACCTATTTCGAGGCCGTGGTTGCTGCAGCAGGCAAGGAGAACGCCAAGGCCGCAGCGAACTGGCTGATGGGCGATGTGTCGTCGACCCTGAACCGCGAAGGTGTGGAGATCACTGAAGCGCCGGTACTGCCTGCGCAGCTGGCCGGCATGCTGAAGCGCATCGCCGACGGCACGATCTCCAACAAGATCGCGAAGGAAGTATTCGGCGCAATGTGGGAAGCCAAGTCGGAAGACCCGAACCTGGTCGATGCGATCATCGAGCAGAAAGGCCTGAAGCAGATTTCCGACACCGGCGCGCTGGAAGCTATCGTCAACGAGGTTATTGCCAACAACGAGAAGTCCGTTGAGCAGTACCGCGCGGGCAAGGAAGCGGCCATCAACGCGCTGATCGGCCAGGCGATGAAAGCCTCGAAAGGCAAGGCCAATCCGGCCCAGCTGACCGAGCTGCTGAAGAAGAAGCTGGCTTCTTAAACCCTGTAATCCTGGGTCTGACCCGCAGGGTCAGGCCCCGTCTGCGGCACAGCCAGGGGTTGCGGTTGTGCGATTTTGATCTTCGACAAAAGTCAAAGGACTAGAACCAACACCGCGGCCGCGAGATCATACAGGGTCAGACACTTGTGTCTGACCCTGGTTTACCGGTTTTGGCAGGTGCCCGCACATCCAGCGAAGAATATCTGCAAAGATCTCCTCGCGATTCACCTCATTGAAATTCTCGTGATAGTTCTCATGCTGTACATGGCACTCCAGCAGCTTGGGATCAATCATCGCCAGCAGGTCCAAGGTAGCCTTCGGATCAGCCAGTTTGTCATCCCCAGCAACGACCGCGTATAAAGGCCAGCGCCAGGTCGGCATCTTCTCCGCCAGACCTTTCTGCGCGCCCTGCAGCGCCACGCCAAACCGCACCGTGCACTCGCGCGCCCGCACATCGTCCGCCTCGTCGCGATGATGACGCGCCGTAATCGACGGATCATGCGTCAGCACATCGGTCAGCGACGCCATCGGCACCTTCATGGTCGGCGCCAGCGCCGCCAGCACGCCGGACAGCTTCTCCAGCACCGCCGGCACCTTGATCGCATTCACGTAATAAGGCGACGACAGCACAAAGCCCTTCACCAGCGGATCACGCTCAAGCCTCTCCAGCCCGAAGCGCGTCGCAATCAGCGCTCCCATCGAATGCCCCATGATAAACACCGGCACGCCCGGGTAATGCTGCTTGACCCAATGCAGGAACAGTTCCACTTCCTCGATAAATACCCCGAAGTCCGGAATATCCACCCGGCGCGCATTCTCATGTCCGCACAGGTCGAACGCCACGGTAGCAAAACGGTGCTGCTTGAAATACAGCGCCGGCGTCACATAGTCGCCCGCATGCGCAAGTCCGCCGTGGATGGCCAGCAGCACGCCGGCCGCAGGCTTTTCGGGCTCCCAGATATGGATCTTGCGTTCGGCGCCATTGCGCCCCTTGAATGTGGCGAAGCGGTCTTCGGCGAATCGGTTCATGCGGTCACGAGGAAATGCTCAGCGCGATGCCCATCTCCAGCAACAGCGAGAGGTCGGCCAGCGTGAAATCAAGGGTGGAAGCGCCCTGGCTGGGCGCGGCGGGGGCGAAAGCAACGCGCAATTCAGCCTGGATCGGCGCCACATCGAAAGTGATGCCGCGCGCCTGGCATTCGTGCAGGTAGGCGCGCACCTTGCGCATCAGGCCGTCCGGATCGGGGTCGGTGCCCAGCGTGGCATAAAAGCCGTGGTCAAGGCGGGTACGGCCGGTCGGGCTGGTGTCGCCCTTCTTCCAGTCGCTTTCGGGCTCGCTGGGGAGCCCGTCCCGCACGTCTGCGACCGCGCTTTCGTCGCCGTACACCTTGAGCGTTGCGATGTTCATTACTTTCCTCGATCTAAATGTTGTAAGGAAGCAATCACAGTCTAGCACAACGCCCGGCTGGCGCCAGCGCGGCTTATTCCACGCCGTACTTGCTGCGGTATGCGGCTACCGCGTCCTTGTACTGTGCAAGCGACGGATCGGCCGACAGGTAGGCAAACAGGTCGGACAGGTTGCCGATCGAGATCACCGGGATGCCATAGTTCTTGCTCACTTCCTGCACCGCCGACAGCTCGGACATCTGGCCATCCTTGCCGCCGCGCTCCATGCGGTCGAGCGCGATCAGCACGGCGCAAGGCTCGGCGCCAGCGTTGCGGATCATCTCCACGGATTCGCGCACCGAAGTGCCGGCCGAGATCACATCGTCAATGATGACAACCTTGCCAGTCAGCTTGGCGCCCACCAGGGTGCCGCCTTCGCCGTGGTCCTTGGCTTCCTTGCGGTTGTAGGCGAAGGAGGTGTTGCGGCCTTTGCCTGCCAGCGCCATCGAGGTCGCGGAGGCCAAGGTGATGCCCTTGTAGGCCGGGCCGAACAGCATGTCGAATTCAACGCCGGAGTCCAGCAGGGTCTGGGCGTAGAAGTCGGCCAGGCGGGCCAAGGTCGCGCCGTCATGGAACAGGCCGGCGTTGAAGAAATAGGGCGATTGCCGCCCTGCTTTGGTCGTAAACTCGCCGAATTTCAGCACTCCCGCCTGTACGGAAAACGCGATAAACTCTTGCCTCAAATTGCTCATAGTGCACCCATCTCTGTTCAAAGTGCCGATATTTTAACCGGAACACCTATGCCAAAAATCATTTCCGCAAACCTGAACGGTATCCGCTCCGCCGCCAAGAAGGGCTTTTTCAACTGGATGGGGACGATCGACGCCGACATCATCTGCGTGCAGGAATTGAAGGCGCAGGCGCCGGACATGACCGAGGAATTCCTCAACCCGCACGGCTACCACGGCCACTTCCACTACGCGGAAAAGAAAGGCTATTCCGGCACCGGCATCTACAGCAAGGTGGCGCCTGACCGGGTGATGATCGGCTTCGGCAGCCCCGAATTCGATGCCGAAGGCCGCTACGTGCGCGCCGACTTTGGCAACCTGACCGTTATTTCGGTGTACTGCCCGTCCGGCTCTTCGTCGGAAGAGCGCCAGCTCGCCAAGTTCCGCTTCATGGACCTGTTCCTGCCTCACCTGCAGCAGTTGCGCGCCGAAGGCCGCGAGTTCGTGATCTGCGGCGACTGGAACATCGCCCACAAAGAGATCGACCTGAAAAACTGGAAGGGCAACCTGAAGAACTCCGGCTTCCTGCCCGAAGAACGCGCCTGGATGACCAGGCTGTTCGACGAAGTCGGCTACGTCGACGTGCACCGCGGCCTCGACCAGCGCCCCGAGCAATACACCTGGTGGTCCAACCGCGGCCAGGCCTACGCCAAGAATGTGGGCTGGCGCATCGACTACCACGTCGCCACCCCTGGCATCGCATCCAAGGCGCATACCGTGTCGGTCTACAAGGACGAAAAGTTCTCCGACCATGCACCTCTGATCATCGAGTACCACGCCTGATGCGACGCTCGCTAGCCGCTTTGCTGCTCACTTGCGCCGGCACTGCCGGCGCGGCCGATACGGCTGTCATCATCGACAGCACCCGGTCATTCGTGCCGAATTCCATTCCGCGCAATGCGGCCTGGCTGGGACTGTTCTGCCGGAAGCTGGAATGCGAACTGCGCCCCGTCGGCGTTGATGTCGGCACAGGCAGAGCCAAGAATATCCTGGACGAAGATGAAAGCCTGGACAGCGTCGCCATCGACGGCAAGCCGCGCGCGGTATTCGCCAACCTGCCGCTCAAGCCCGGCAAGGTCGTCACCTGGCACGCGATGAACGACGAGCAGTATTTCGGCAGCCCCCAGTACGAAAAGTTGCGCAAGCTGGGTAAATGGAGCTTGCCCGGAGGAGCGCAGCCGCTGGTGCTGTCCTGGGTGAAAACGGCCGAAGGACGCAAGCGCTACCACCTTACCGGCGACTCCGCCAAACAGTTCCTGTTCGCCGTTGACGCGCTTGGCCATTACGAAGGCGACACCACGCCCGTCGTCTACTGGGCCGGCGACCTGGATGGCGACGGCAAGGGCGACCTGCTGCTGGCCATCCCCGACGACAATTGCGGCTACGACGAACGTCTTTACCTCTCCTCCGGCACAGGAGAGGGCAGCTTGCTGCGCAAGGCCGCGCACACCAGCGGCCGCGAACCCGCCTGCGGGTGCTGAACAGCGGCCGGCTACAGTTTGATTTCCAGCGCAAAGGTGTAGCTTGGACGCGTTTTCTTCGCCACCTCGAGCATCGCCCCATCCTCCGAAGTAGTGGTGCGCCCCGACCACTGCGAGGCAGCGTTGGTGGCGCCCAGGCGCAGGCTGGCCTGCGGGTTCAGCGTCCACTGCGCATACAGGTCGATGGCCCGGCTGTGGGTCAACGCCAGCGCCTGCGACATGGTCTGCTGCGTGACATAGCCGGGCGTATAAGACAGGTTGGCGCCCACTGCCAGCGGCAGGCTGCGCGCCCGGTAATCGAAGCCGAAAGTGCCGGACCAGGGCTGCTGGCCATCCAGCCGGCTGTTGGGCAAAGGCACCGCATTCACCTTGCTCTTGTAAAAGTTCAGGCTGCCCCTGAGCTCGAGGCGCGTCTTCGGATCGATCCATCCGGGCAGCAATTGCGCCGCCGGGCCTTTCAACTCCAGCTCGACGCCGCTGCTGCTGGCGCGCGACAGGTTCACGGGCCGGCTGACCCAGCGCGGCACGCTGGCCCAGTCGGGATCTTCCAGCGTGGTGACATTGCGTACCAGGTCTTTCACCCGGCGGTGGAACACGCCAATGCTGAACAAGCCTCCTCCGTTGAAGTAGTGTTCGTAGGCCAGGTCCAGGCCGCTTGCCAGTTCTGGCCGCAGCAAGGGATTGCCGACCCGGTCGGCAGCCACCGAATCGTTGCCCTGGCTCGGCAATGGGTAGATGCTGCTCAGGGTGGGCCGCGCCAGCATGGCATACAGGTCCGGCGCCTTGTAGCTGCGCGTCAGGCTGGCGCGCAGCACGTCGCGTCCCTTGGCATCGGGCTTGAAATTGATGTGCAATAAAGGCGACAGCACCGCACTGTGGTTGCGTACCGGACGCTCCAGCGTGTCGCTGCGGGTGGTGATCGCTTCGCGCCGTATGCCGCCGTACAGCAGCCACTGTTCGGACAGTTCCCACTCGTCCTGCAGGTACCAGGCTTGCCGCCTGATGCGGGCTGACAGCGGCAAGCCGTCGATCCCCGGCAACTGGTCGGCCCCGAGCACGGTGATGCGGCGCTCATCGTCGCGGCGCCTGGTCTCCAGTTCCCAGCCGGCCGACAGCCGGTGCTGCTCCCCCACCAGCTGGCCGACCTTGCCCGACTGGGTGAAACTGCGGTCGCGGCTGTCGCCCACGCTGCGGCGGTAGGGCTGGCCCGCGCGGAAAGTCTGGTTGTCGAAATCATTGGCAGCCTCGCCACCGGTAAATTTCAGCTCCAGCTTGCGGTCGGCAGCAAAACGCCGCTGCCACTGGCCGCTGAGGCGATGGTTGCGGGAACTGCCCGAATTCCGGCTGGGGTCCTCGAACAGCGCCGGCGAACTGGCCGCCAGGTTATCGAACTGCACCTTGCTGTGCCAGTCGGAGCGCTGCAGCAAGGCTTGCAGGTTCAGGCCCTGCTCTTCGTCGATGCGCCAGTTCAGCTGCGGCGAGGTGTTGACGCTGTGGCCCCACATATCTTGGGCGGCCAGCTGGCGCGCGAAGCCGGTGTCGGCGCCGGCTTGCGGCACCAGCCGGCTGGCCCGCATGTCGGCCCGGCCATGGTATTCGTAGGCCGACAGCGGCAGCGAATAGGACAGGTCGCCGGCCCGCGCGCTATACAGGGCGCTGGCATTGGGCGTGGGATGCTCGACACCGTAGGCCATGCCGATGCGCACGCTTTGCTGGACTTTTTTCGGCACGCTGCGCAGCACGATATTGATGCTGCCGGCCATGGACTGCGCACTCTGGTCGGCGGTGGCGGCCTTCTGGATGTCGATGCGCTCCACCTGCGCCGGGTTGAGCTGCTCCAGCGAGAAGCCGTTGGGCGCCGGCTCGCCATTGAGCAGGATCTGGGTATAGCCGGCGCCCAGGCCGCGCAGGCGCGGCTGGCCGTTCTGGATATCCACGCCGGGCAGGCGGCGCACCACCTCATTCAGGCTGTTGTCGCCGAACTTGTCGATCTCCTCGCGGCCAAAAGTCTGCCTGGCCACCGTAGCGTTGCGGCGCAGGTCAAGGTCGCTTTGCGGGCGGGTCTTGACTTCCACCCGGTACATCTTGGTGTCAAACGCCGAACGCGAATTGGGATCGGCGCCGAGCGGCACCTCCTGCGCAGCGGCTGTGCCCAGCTGGCACAGCATGGCCATGCCCACTGCCGCGGCAATGGGCTTCTTGTCGAAATTCGTCATGGAGCGGTACTTGGAATTGGTCGCCACAGTGTAGGGGCGGCGCCGCTGCCGGCGCCACTGGCAGATCTGCTAGTTCAGCAAGGTGGTGCGCGCCAGGCCAAGCGATTCCATCGACGCTTCGATGTCGACGTAGATGGCGACCGCGCTCTCGCGCCCCATGGTGAGGGGAGCGCCAAGGCGGCGGGTGACCAGGCCGGCGCGGCGCAGCATGCGCTCGATCGCCGTAGCCGTCACGGTGACATACTGGGACACGCCGTGCCGGTGGCCGTAGCGGATGATCTCGGCGATCGACTGCATGGTCATGGCGGAAAATCCGAAGCTCGATACGCCGTCGGCCTCGACCGCGAAGCGGCTCAGCTCCCAGACCTGCGGGTCTTCCGGCGCCGGCTGGCCATGCAGGAACTCCGGGAAGGTGTCCTTCAGCATATACGGACCTGTGGTCGGCAGCAGGCGCCAGCAGCCGCGCAGCATGCCGCCCTCCTCGCGCATCATCATGTAGTAAGGGTCCATCGCATCGTAGCCGTCGATTTCCATGCCGCTCAGGACCGGCACCTTCCAGCCCATGCGCTCGCTGAATACCTTGGCGCGCAGGCGGTGCATGGCAAACAGGTCCGACTGCAGGAAGGCGTTGCGTTCCGCGATTTCGATGTTCAGCTGCATGATGGCTCCTTGTGGTGGGATCGAAGAGCCTTCATTTTTATGCACCATGCATACGGCGGGAACTAGCAGATCTGCTAGCTCGACGGCGCGGCCGCCGGTGCTAAGCTTGAACCCCGATCCCTTCAGGAACATCACCCCTATGAGCCGAATTCCCGCGCGGCTGGCAAGGCGCGCCGTCAGTGAGCAATTGCGCTGGCTGCGTTTATCCCGGCGCGAAACCCAAGGCGAGTTCTGGGCCCAGTTCGGCGTCACCCAGTCGCAAGGCAGCCGCATCGAACAAGGCAGTTGGGTGCCGGCCCCGCTGGCGATCCTGCTGTCGCTCTACCTGGACATGCACATCAGCGAAATCGACCTGGCAGCCGCGCGCCGCCGCGCCTCCTTATTCGGGCGTGACCAGGCCGGCCGCGATGGATTTGACAATGGCCTGCTGGCGCGTGCTGACATCGAACTTGCGCATGATGTTCGCAAGGTGGAAGTTGACGGTGGCTTCCGAGCGGCCCAGGATGCGTGACACTTCCCACGATGACTTGCCGGCCGCCACCCACTTCAGGCATTCGAGCTCGCGCGCCGTCAGCTTGACCGCCGGCGCCGGCGCCCCCTTGGCAGACGTGAACTTGCGCGCCGATTCCTGGGCGTAGTCGCGGATCAGGGACAAGCTGGCCAGCGTGTCGAGCTGGCCGGCGCCGGCCGTGCGCTGCTGCTGGTCGCTGACGAAACTCAGCATGCCGAATTCGCCGGAGCGCCCGTGCACCGGCAGGGTCACGCCCGAGCGCAAGCCATAACTGGCCGCCTGCTCGTAGAACTGCTGCTGGCGCTCGCCCTGGAAACTGGCCGGCTGCCAGATGATGGGCAAGCCGCTGCCAAGGCAATGGCTGACCGTCGGATCCACCGCATGCAGCTGCAGCTTGTCGTAGGCGGCGCGCCATTCGCTTGGGTAATTGCTCACAAGAAAAGCCGATTCCAGCGGCTGCGCCTTGTTGGGCACCACGCCGAACAAGGAATATTCAAAACCCAGTTGGGCTGCAAGCTCAGCCAGGGCTTGCGCCCATTGCGTATCGCTTTGCGCCTCCATCAACGTGTGCAGTTGGTCCAGTTCCAGCACCTTGCCTCCCCTTCGTCCGCACCCAGCTTGCCAATTGAAAATAGAGATTATTATTTAAGCAATACCAACATTCAATCACCAATGTAGCTTTTTGTCAACGAACCGAGGGAACTAGCAGATCTGCTAGTTCCCGCCGTATGCGACGCGCATAAAAATGGTCCTGTCACTTCAACCAAAGGAGCCAGAGATGCCGCTGCAAATCGAAATCGCCGCCCGCCGTGCCTTCCCGAAATCGACCCTGGTCGCCATGCACCAGATGCGTGCCCGCGCCTTCCGCGAACGCCGCGGCTGGGATGTCTCCGTGCTGGGGGGCATGGAGATCGACGGCTTCGACGCCATCGATCCCCACTACATGCTGTTGCGCGAAGAAGGCGGCCTGCTGTGCGGCTGCTGGCGCCTGCTGCCGACCGATGGCCCGTATATGTTGAAGGATGTGTTTGCCGAGCTGCTGGGCGGCCAGGCGGCGCCGAACGATCCACAGGTCTGGGAGCTCAGCCGTTTCGTGATGGAGGGAGAAGGTGCGGCGGGCTTCGGCTTTTCCGCGCATACGCTGCAGTCGATCCGCGAGGTCATCGCCTTTGGCGAGCGCCAGGGCATCGCACAGTATGTGACGGTGACCACCACGGCCGTCGAGCGCATGCTGCGCCAGGCCGGCCTGGTGCTGCGCCGTTTCGCCCCGCCGCGCGAGGTCGGGGTCGAAACGGCAGTGGCCTTATGGGTTGACGTTGCCGCTTCCCTGCGCGCGCTGCGCCAGCATTGAAGGACGAAAGTCGCCCGCCTTCACCACGGCCAGGCTGTCCGCTGCCGGCAGCCGCGCCGCCGCCTGGTTGACTTCATCCAGTGCCAGCCCGGCCACGCGCGCTTCCAGCGCCCGGTCGAATTCCATGGTGCGTCCCAGCGACAGGTATTCCGACAGCATGCCGGCCAGGCCCGCATCCGCATTGCGCGCCACCTGGCGGGCCTGGGCCCAGGCGAGCTTGGCGGCGTCCAGTTCGGCCTGCGTGAAGCCCTGCCGCGCCGCGCGGCCCAGTTCTTCCAGCAAGGCCACTTCCACCTTGCCGCTGTTTTGCGGCGCACTGCTGGCCGTCGCCAGCCATAGCGCGGCGCCGTCGCGCGCCGGCACCAGCAGCTGCGACCCGACCGTGTAGGACAGGCCCTCCGCGTGGCGCAGGCGGTCGGCCAGGCGGCTGCGCATGACGCCGCCGCCCAGCATATAGTTGGCTATCAGCATGGCCGGGAATGCCGCATCGTCATCGCGCATGGCCAAGGGATAGGCCGCCATCACTACGCTGCTGGCCTTGTCCGGCGTGTCGATCTGGCGCCGCGCACCGGGCACCGCCTGGTAGGCGCGCGCCATCCTGGCATAAGGCTGGGCCGAGCGCCAGTTGCCGAACAGCGCCGCCAGCTGCTCCTTCAGCTGCGCCGCATCAAAATCGCCCACCGCCGCCAGCGTCGCATCCTGCGCGCCGTACAACTGGCGGTGGAACGCGCGCACCTGCTCCAGCGTGACGGTCTTCTGCGCCGCCGCGCTGTCCGGCAGGGCCGGCGTGTGCAGCGGGTGGCCCGGCGGAAAGGGATTGAGCAGGCGCTGGAAGGCATTGGCCGCCAGGGCTTGCGGTTCGCTTGCAGCCTGCTCGGTACGCGCCACGCGTTCGCGCTGGTACTGCAGGAATTCCTGCTCGGGGTAGGCCGGGCGCTGCAACTGCTCGGCCACCAGCGCCAGTACGGCCGGCAGGTGCTCGCGCACGGTCTGCACGGACACGCTGGCGCTGTCGGCGCCGCCCTGGAAGCTCACGGTCGCCTGCAAGGCATCCAGCGCGTCGCGCAACTGCTGGCGCGAAGTCGACTGGGTGCCCATGGCCAGCAAGGCAGCCGCGAACGGTCCGACCTCGCTCTTGCCATGCAGGCTGGCTTCGCTGCCCAGGCGCAGCTTCAGCGCGAGGTGCACCGTGCCGCCCTTGCTGGCTTTGGCCAACAGCGCCACCTGCATGCCGTTCGCCAGCGCCAGCCGCTCCACCCGGGCTTCGATGGCAGCCGGGCTGGCCTCGAACGCTTCCCCCTGGCGCACGGCAGCGCGCCCGTGGTAGTGCTCGAGCGCCGCTTCCAGCGCGGCACTGGCAGGCACTTGGACCCGCTCCGGCTGTTCGGTGGGAATGAAGCGGCCCAGCGTCCGGTTGCTGGGCCTGAAGTATTTCTCTGCCACCGCCTGCACCGCAGCGGCATCGACCCTGGCGATGCGGTCGCGCTGCAGGAAGAACAGGCGCCAGTCGCCGGCTGCCAAGGCATCGGTCAAGGCCAGCGACAGGCGCGCACTGTCGGCCGATGTCTGCTCGAAACCTTTCAGCAATTGCTGGCGCGCGCGCGCCACCTCGGCTGCCGTCACGGGCCGCTCGCGCATGCCTTCCAGCACACGCAGCAGCGCCTCCTGGGCCGGCTCGAGGGCGGCATCCTTGGCCACCACCGCCCCGAGCTGCAGGAAGCCGGGCTCGCGCGTCGCGCTGTCCACCAGCTGCAGCCTGGTGGCCAGGCCTCCGGCCACCAGTGCCTGGTGCAGGCGGCCTCCCGGCGCGTCGGCCAGGATGCGCAGCAAGACTTCCAGCGCAGCCCCGTCGCTGTGGCCGGCCGGCGCGATGTGGTAGCCGGCGCTGACCAGCTGCACGCCGCCGCTGCGCCGCACTGTCACGCTGCGCTCGCCGTCCTGGGCCGGTTCCACCGTATAAGTGGCAGGCAGGGTGCGGGCCGGGCGCGGGATCGCGCCAAACGCCGCCCGCACCTGCTGCAACGCGGCCTTTTCCTCGAACTGCCCGGCCACCACCAGCACCGCATTGTCCGGTTGGTAGTAGCGCTGGTAGAAGGCGCGCAGGCGCTCGATGTCGACCTGTTCGATATCGGAGCGGGCGCCGATTGCCGCCTTGCCATAGTTATGCCAGTCGTAGGCCACGGCCCGCACCCGTTCGCCGGTAACCCGCAACGGGTCGCTCTCGGCCAGTTCGAATTCGTTGCGTACCACCGTCATTTCCCCCTTGCCGGTGTGCGGGTTCCACAGGTCGTCGCGGGCGATGGCGGCACCGCTCATGCGGTCCGCTTCCAGGTCCAGCATGCGCGCCAGGTTGCTGCCGCCGGCGGGAAACGTGGCGTGGTAGCTGGTGCGGTCGTACCAGGTGCTGCCATTGAAGCGGGCGCCCATGCCGTTCAGCAGTTGCAGCGGCGTCGGCACGCCGTCCTTGCCGCTGAACTTCTGCGAAGGCCGGAACAGCAAGTGTTCCAGCAGATGGGCCATGCCGGTTTCGCCGTAGTTTTCATGGCGCGAACCTACCTGGTAGACGATATTGGTGGTCACGGTCGGCCGCGACGGATCCGGCGCCAGCAGCACCCGCAAGCCATTCTCCAGGCGGTATTCGGTAATGCCCTCGATCGAGGCGCCCGGCTGCACGCCCGGCGCGGCGCCGGCCGGCGCCTGCAGGCCGGCAGCAAGGGTGAGGATGGCGATCAGCTTCATGGCGTCCTTTCAGGGTCAGGCGGCTTCACGGCTGAACTGCATGCCGGCCGCGGCTTCCAAGTGCACCACGGCGTCGGCGCGTTCGATGGTGCTCATGCGGTGCGCCACCACCAGGGTGGTGCGGTTGGCTGTCAGGCGCTCCAGTGCCGCATGGATCAGGGCATCGGTCTCGCCATCGACGGCGGAGGTGGCCTCGTCCAGGATCAGGATCGGCGCATCGCGCAGCAGCGCACGGGCGATGGCAATGCGCTGCCGCTGGCCGCCGCTGAGCTGCACGCCGCGCTCGCCGACTGCCGTGTCATAGCCATCCTTCAGGCCGCGGATGAAGTCGTGTGCGTTGGCGTCGCGCGCCGCCTGCTCCACCTCGGCGTCGGTGGCATCCGGCCGGCCATAGCGGATGTTTTCGCGTACCGAACTGGAGAACAGGAACACGTCCTGCGACACCATCGAAATGGCCGAGCGCAGCGACGCCAGCGAATATTGCGTGATGTCGATGCCGTTGATGCAGATGGTGCCGGAGGTTGGCGCATAAAAGCGCGGCAGCAGGCCCAGTAGCGACGATTTGCCGATGCCGCTGCGGCCATGCAGCGCCACCGTCTGGCCCGGCAGGGCGCGGAAGCTCACCTTCTCCAGCACCGGCACCGAATCGTGGTAGCGGAAACTCACGTCCTTGAACTCGATGGTGGCGCGGCGCGCGGTGAACTGCTGGCCCTGCCAAGGGTCTTCCGTTTCGGTCGGCTCGGCCAGCAGTTCGAACACCCTGGCCGAGGCGCCCAGCGACTGGTTGATCGTGGAATACTGCTGCGCCAGCACGGTAATGCTCTGGTTGACGCCTTGGGAATACAGGAAGAAGGCCACCAGCGAACCGACCGTCATGCGGCTGGCCAGCACCTCGGTGGCGCCATACCAGAACAGGACGATGGTCGAGACCACGGTCAGCAGGGTCACGATCGCCATATAGCTGGCATCGGCGCGCCGCCCCTTGCCGGCCATCTCCAGGTGGCCGTCCATCTGGTCGGCAAAGCGCGCCACGTCGCGTCCGTCGGCGCCGAAGATGCGCACCACATGCGTGCCTGCCACGGTTTCCTGGGCATACGCCACTGCGCCCGACAACGATGCCTTGATCTGCGCCGAGACCTGGCGGAAATACGGGCCGTACAGGTTGGCCACCACCGTGGTGGCCGGGCACAGCGCCAGCACCACCAGTCCGAGCCGCCAGTTCATGTACAGCATCACCACGCTGGCGCCCACCAGCTGGGCCAGGTTGATGGTGCCGTTGACGGTCAGGTTGGTGACCACGTTGCGGATTTCCGGGGCGTCGCTGTACAGGCGCGAGATGAATTCGCCGATCCGGTTGCGGTGGTGGTAAGCGATCGGCAGCCGCTGGTAATGCCGCAGCAGGGCAACCCGGATGTCGTTGGTGATCTTGTCGCCCGTCAGCTGCAACAGGTACTGGCCCCAGAACGCCAGGCCGGCACGCAGCACGAACACCCCGACCAGCAAGATCGACAGCACGTGCAGGCCAGAGCGGTCTTGCGTGGTCACCAGCTGGTCGAACAGGTGCCGGATGCCAAGCGGCAGCGTGAGCTGGATGGCGCCCGCCAGCAGGATGAGTAGCAGGCTCAGCATAATGCGCCCGGCAAAGCGCCGGCCAAAGGGCAGCATCTGTTTCAGGGTCGCCATCACGCCCGGCGCTTGCTCAGTCTTGATATCCATGATTGTCTTCCGAAAAACTGGCAGGCCGACCAGCGGCCTGCGGTTGAGGGATTAACGGTCTTCTGCAGGCCAGCCGGGCAGCAGGCTGTCCACCGTCAGCGATGGGCCGCAGCGCGTCAGGTGGCGGTGCAGGACCAGCGCGGTGCCGGCGCTGCCGGTGCCGAAATCGCAGCTGATGCGGCCCAGCGATTCGCCGGGGAAGGCCGTGCCGGCCTCTTCTTCCAGGGCGTACAGCATGACGCCCGAGAACAGGCGCGCCACGCTGCTCTCGGCCTGCTCGCGCCAGCGTTCGAAGCGGGTCAGGTCGAGGAACAGCTCGGCAATGCCGGCCAGGCCGAAGAAATAGCCCGGGTAGATCGCATACTTGCGGTCGGCATCGATGATGG
This sequence comes from Pseudoduganella sp. R-43, assembly GCF_049913255.1. NCBI lineage: Bacteria > Pseudomonadati > Pseudomonadota > Betaproteobacteria > Burkholderiales > Oxalobacteraceae > Pseudoduganella > Pseudoduganella sp. R-43. Next base: position 1,294,897 of record NZ_CP183988.1, on the reverse strand, counting down.
CGCGGTCGATGATGGCGGCATACTCTTCCTTGCCGGTGACGTGCCAGTAGCGCAGCAAGGTGCGGGCAATGCCCGAACTGCCCCAGCGCCAGTACGGCGTCAGCGAGGGCGTGGTGTCGCGCGCCAGCCAGCTCAGGCCGCCATCTTCATTGCCGACGCCGCCGGCGATGACCCAGGCTAGCCCTTCCTCGCCCGCCTGCAGGAAGTCGGCGCGCCCGGTGGCCAGGTGCAGGTACAGCAGGAAGGCGCTGATGCCGGCCGCCCCGTGCGCATAGCTGGCGGACAGGCCAAGCGGGGTGCGCCAGGCACACTGTCCTTCCGCCATGGCCTCCCGGCTTTGCAACAGGTATTCGCCGGCGCTGACCGCTGCCGCCAGGTACTGCGGCTCGCGGAAGTGCTCGAAGAAATGCAGCTGCGTCATGCCCCAGCCGGCGGCGCCATGGTAGACGTCGGCACTTTGCTTGAGGTAAGGATGCTGTTCAGCCAGCGCCAGGGTGGCGCGCGCCCGCTCTTCCTCGCCCAGTTCCAGCCAGAACCAGGCAATGCCGCTCAGGCCGCTGTACAGGCCGGGCGAGTAGGCGTCGCGCTTGAGCGGGATGCGCTTGATCCAGTCCAGGACCGCGCTGTCCACCCTGCCGCGCACGCGGTGCTGCACCAGGGCGATGCCGCAGGCGCCATGCGCCAGGCTGAGCGGGTTGGAGGAAAACACTTCCGGATCGGCCGGGAACAGGCGGTCATAGCGCTCGAAGTCGGCGGTGGAATCGATATAGCGCATCATCTGCTCGAGCATGGCGTGCGCGCCTGCCGTGCTGAAGGCATCGCTGCGGATCACCGGCGCCGGCAGGCTGTACGGCTCGACCAGCGCCTGCGCCACTTCCGCCAGCGCCGGCCGCTGGTCGCGCGGCGACATCAAGCCCTCGATCACCTGGCGCAGGCGGGCGGGCAAGCCGAAGTCGGCGCTCATGGCGTCGAGGAAGCGCTTATGGGCGCTGCGGTCCAGGGTCAACAGCATATTCATGGGGAACAGGCCGGCCATCATCAGTGCGCCCAGCGCGTACAGGTCGTCATCCGACGAGGTGACGCCGCGCGAGCCGAATTCGTCCGGCGAGAAGCCGGGCGTGAACAAGTGGGCGGCCAGGTCGACCTGGGCTTCGTGCGCCCCTTCGAAGTCGATCAGGCGCACCTTGATGGCGTCGCTGTCCGGCTGTGCGCTGATCATCACATTGGCCATCGACAGGTCGCCGAATACGATGTGGCGACGATGCAGTTCCTGCACGATGGCCGTCAGCTGGCGGAATACTTCGCAAAAGCGCGTGAAGAATTTCTGGCCGGCGTCCGGCTCCGGCCGCGTGCGCAGGCTGAGCGACACCGCGCCCATATAGCTGCGGAAGTCGCGCGCGCCGTCGAGATAGGTTTCAACCAGGTAGGCGTGCTCCCAGTCGAAGAAGAAGTCCACCGTCTGCGGCGCGATATCGAGCCCGTTCAGGCAGCTCAGGATGCGGTGCTCTTTTTTCAGCAACTGCACCGCGTCCAGGCCGCGCGTCGAGACATTGGTGAAGGGGCGTGCTTCCTTGATCACCACGCGCTGCCCGTCGACGCGGTCGGTGGCCAGGTAAACGCCGCCGGAATTGCTGTAGGCCAGCACGGAGTCGATCTTGTAGCGGCCCTTCTTCAGCGTACCTTCTTCGCCGCCGTCCTGCATGTGCTGGTCCTGCTGGAACGGATCGACCACGCCTGCCGGCAGGTTGAAGAATGGCGTGCGCTCATCGCGCACATAGTTGCCGTCCTGGTCGAGGATGACGTGGGTCTTGCTGCCGTCGGTGCCGATGCGGCGCGTGCTGCGCAGGCCGCCGTAGCGGTAGTACACCACCTTGCTGTCCTTGTAGCGGCGATCGGACAGGATGTAGGGGCCGTGGAAGCCGATGGTAGCCTGGTGCAGCGCTTCGAGCAGGCGCTCGCATTGCTCGGCGTCCTTGGGATAGATGGCCATGAACTTGCCTGCCGCGCCGCGCGACCAGCGCTTGCCAAGCGACAGGCTCAGCAGCATTTTGTCGGCGACGAACTTGAACGGCACATTCGCCTGGACCAGGATGGCGGCGGCAGTATTCAGGATCGCCGGTGCGTGCGCGGGAGTGGCCGACAGGTGGATTTTCCAGCCCTGGTCGGGGTACTGGTATTGCGGCGGCATGCAGTGCATCCACAGCTCGTGACGCTGCATGACCCAGTCCTGCGGCAGGCGGCGCTTCAGGCCAAGGCAGAAGTCGTCGTGCTGCGCCTGGTAGCGTGTCAGCGTTTCATAGTATCTCTTGTCCGCCAGCGAATAAATGAATTTGTCCTTGATTACGAATTCTGACATGTTGTGCCTACCAAGCTGAAGATGATTGGGAAGAGGAAAATGCTATCGGCGGCCTCGTGCCGCCTTGCCGGGATTGCTCAGAGTGCGATGAATTCTTCGCCCATGAAGCAGGCGCATTCGCTCGGGGTCGAGCAGGCGCAGCACTGATTGCTGCTGGTGCTGCTGGAGTCTTCGTCGAGACCTGTTTTGATCGACAAGCCCTGGAGGTTGAGGATGCGGGACATGGTTCTCTCCTGTATGGCGCAGACAGCGGCGCGACGTCCGCGCCACTGCCTGCCGGTGGTCGACGCTTGCCTTAGATGGCAACCACTTCGTCGCCCATGAAGCACAGGGCAGCGCTGGCGGTCGAGCATGCGCAGCCGTTGCCGCTGGAGGTGCTGCCGCCGTCTTCGTCGATTGGGCGGTAGGAGGTCATGGCTTGCAGGTTCAGGATACGGGTCATTTTATTTCTCCATAAAGTTAATAGTGGTTTGGTTTGCTGCTGTCGCTACGTTGTGTGTGTCGACGGAATGAAGTTTATGGAGATGGCGCTTCGCCGATAACTAGCAGGAATATGGGGTTGACAGGTCCGGCAGGCGCTAGTAAATGCGCGTACGCGAGCCTCTCCCTTACAATGGCGTATTACCTGCACAAAACGGCGACCCCATGAAAAGCGTATTAGTCCTGTTCCTGCTGACCATCAAGAGCAGCTTTATCAACGACGAAGAAACCGAAGCCACCGACGAGCAATTCGACACGATCCAGTTCGTGCAGACGGACAAAGGCACCTGGCGCTTCAAGACTTTCGCCGAAGACGAAGACGTGCACCTGTGGAGCATTGAAGCCGACGGCGACCTGGTCGAACTGGCGATCGAAACCACCAACCGCCACTACGGCGACGTGATCGACGAAGCCTTCATCATCGAGAGCGATGACGGCGTGGAAGGCTTGCGCCGGGAGCTGAAAAAGCAGGGTCTGAGCGACAACCTGCAAATCTCCCCGAAAGGCCCGCTGTTCTGGGCTCCTCCCGGCTCGAGCTACAGTCCAAAATCCGCACCGGCGCACTGAATCCAATAAAAGCGCCGATTCCCGCCCTAGTTGTTTAAAATGCCAAACTTTAAACAACTATTGCGCTGGCCATGAATCAAGTCCTGACACCGTCAAACGAAGAAAACAGCAGTATCGACAAGATCGCCCTCGCCAAGCAGCTGGCGGGCGATGTCACCCGTGGCGCCGGTGCCGGCATCGTGCGCACCGTGCTGGCCGTGCTTGCTGCGGTGATCGTCAACGCACTGGGGGTCACGCTGTTGTTCCGCAGCGAACTCGGTAGCAGCCATGGCTCGGCAATGATCTACGCTGCATTCGTCGCAGCGCCCTTCATGATCGCGGTCGGCATGACCGGCATGATGGCGTATAAGCTTGGCTTGCAGGGCATCCTGGCGCGCGTCGTGGAAAGCCAGTCGGGCCTGATCGCCCGCTTGGGTGCAGGAATCCTGGAGAGCTTCCTGCGCAGCGTAAATTACGAACCGGGCCGCCCACTCTCTGAAAAATTCCTGAGCGGCTGGCGCGGCTTCCTGAACCTGCAATCCGGCCTGCCCAAACCGCTGCCATGGCTGCTGGCCAGCCTGACTTCGCGCATCCCCCTGGCCGAAACCATTACCGAAGTGGCCACCACCGGCATGACGCTGCGCGAAGTCGCCCATGCAGCGATGACGCGCACGATTTCGGAAGGTGCCGCAGGCGGCCTGCGCCCATCGAACCAGGCCTTGTTCATCGCCCTCGCAATCCAGTTCGGCATGTGGTTCCCTATCGGCCTGCTGGTTCGCTACATGTTCGGCTAAGGACTGAATGAAACAATTTGCAGCCCTCGCACTGCTGGCGGCCAGTGCGGCCCACGCAGGCGATGCCCTGCCGATCCATGGCGCCTGGACCGGGAAAATCGGCAACAGTGGAATCAACGCCTGCTTTACCGATTCTGATTCGCATTACTTCTACCTGAAGCACCTGCACGGCATTCCGCTTGAAAAGGCGGAAGGAGAGGCCGATTCCTGGAATGAAGAGGTACAGGGCAAGGCCACTGGCAAATGGAAAATTACCAGCGTCACGGCCACGCAATTGACCGGCGAATGGATAGGCGCAGGCAATGACAAAGGCATGCCGATACAGTTGTCGCGCCTTTCCGCACTGGCAGGCGGCGATTGCAGTCCGGATTTCTACGCACCGATCGCTGCTGCCAACAAGCCGCGCTACAGCAATGGGAAAATCGGCAAATTGGCGCTGCGCATCTCCCACTCCCCGCTTGGCGAGAGCTTTAATCTGGTCGGCAGCAGTGAGCGCTGCGCAAGATTAACGACTACGTCGCACGCTGGGAGGAAGAGCGCATCACCCAGGCCAATTTCTGCGAACGCAATGGTGGCGGCGGCTGGCAGGACAACCTGACTGCCGGCAAAGTGCTGGCCAACTACCTGCTCGTGAACGTCGATGCGCCCGACGTCTATTGCGGCGGCCCGCATACCACTTCGTCCCACTCCACGCTGATCTTCGACCTGGCCACTGGCGAGACGGTCGAACCTTCAAGTTGGCTGGCCGAAAGCGGCGAGATTGAAGAACCTCTGCGCAAGCTGATCATGAAGAAAGCCAGCGTCTGCGACAGGCTGGAGCCGTCCATCATTCCATCGCGCCCAAGCGCAACAGGCCTGAGTTTCGACCTCGATTACCCGCATTTCCATCGCGACTGTAACGAGACCATTGAGATCAGCTACGCGAAGCTGGCGCCCTTCCTGTCGCAGGAAGGCAAGGAGCTTGCTCAAAGAGTGCGTTTGCTCTCGAAGTAACGCCACTCGCCTGTCAGGGGATCGGGGAAACCGATCGCCTTGGCCAGCAGCTTCAGTGGCGAAGACACGTCGTCCTGCTTGCACGGCAGTGCGACGGGATAGAAGACGTCGTTCACGATCGGGATCCCCAGCGAAGACAGGTGCACACGCAATTGGTGCTGGCGGCCGGTGTGCGGCCAGAGGCGGTACAGCACATGCTCGCCGCGCTGTTCGATTACGTCGATCATGGTTTCCGAATTCGGCTCGCCCGCTTCTTCCTTCATGGTGAAGAACTTGTCGCCCTCCACCATGCGGCTGCGGTAAACGAAAGGGAATTCGCGGCCCGCCAACGGCCCTGCCAGCGCTTCATATTCCTTTTGCACCAGCCGCTTCTGGAACAGCGACTGGTAATCGCCGCGGCTGCGCGCATTGCAGGAGAAGATCACCAGCCCCGCCGTTTCGCGGTCGAGCCGATGGATCGGCACCAGGTCTTCGATGCCCAGCTTGCGGCGCACGCGCACCAGCAAAGTCTCTTTCACGAAGCGGCCGGACGGGATCGTCGGCAGGAAGTGCGGCTTGTCGACCACCACGATATGCTCGTCCTGGTGCAGCACTTCCTCTTCAAACGGAATCGGGAATTCGTAATCCAGCTCGCGGTAGTACCAGATACGCGCTCCGCGCACATAGCGCGATGACGGCTGCACAGGCACGCCCTTGCCATCCACCACGTCGCCGCGCGCCATGCGCTCACGCCACTGGGCATCGGTCACGGCGGGATAGTTGGCGGACATGAAGGTGATCATGTCCGGCCAGTCCCCCTCCGGCAGCCACAGGTAGCTGGGCGTGACGCCATCGCGCATCGGCAATGGCGGCGCGCCCGAGGCTTGCTTCGGGCGGGACATCTCAGGACTTCGGCAGCGGGGAAGTCTGGTAAGGCGGCAGCTTGTTCACGTCCAGGCCGCGCACGCGGGCATACACCGGCAACACGAGGGGCATCTGCTTCTGCATGTCCTGGATGCGCGAATTGCCGCTTGGGTGGGTAGACAGGAATTCCATCGGCTGCTGCGCATTGACGGCGCCCATTTTCTGCCACAGCGCGATGCCTGCGCGCGGGTCGAAACCGGCGCGGGCGGCCAGGTCGATGCCTACCAGGTCGGACTCCGTTTCATCCCCGCGCGAGAACTTCATCACGGTCAGCTGGCCGGCCACATTGGCGCCGGCGTCGGTGATGCGCGGGTCGATGCCGAGGTAGGACGACAGCACCGCACCACCCAGCTTGCTGGCCAGCGACACGGCGGTCGATTGCACGGCACGCTTGCGGGCGTGCTCGCGCAGCGCGTGGGCAATTTCATGGCCCATCACCATCGCCACTTCGTCATCGGTCAGGTTCAGTTTAGTGAGGATGCCGGTAAAGTAGGCGATGCGGCCACCCGGCATGCAGAAAGCGTTGACCTGGTCGGAGTTGAGCAGGTTGACTTCCCATTGCCAGTTGGCGGCGGACGGATTCCAGCGCTGTGCATTGGGCACGATGCGCGCGGCAATAGCGCGCAGGCGCTTCACCTGCGGGTCGGATTCCGGTACCAGCGCTTCCTTCTGCTTGGCTTCATTCAGCAGTTGGGAGTACTGCAGCTTGGACTGCTGGTCCATTTCCTGCTCATCAGCGAAGACGCGCAGGCGCGAAAGCTTGGTGACGGGGATGCCGTCAGCTTTGGGATTCATCGGCGCAGGCGCCTGCGCGGACGAGGCGGCGCTGGCGGCCAGCGCCAGCGCGATAAGAGTGAACTTGAACTTCTTCATGGCTTTAAGATAACACAGCTTAACTGGATTGCTTTTTCCGGAGACGGAACACGGCGAGGTCGCCGCGCAAGTTAGGCAGTACCGAGACGGTTTTGCCCTCGGCCAGCGCCACGCATTCGATCACTTCCAGCCCCACTTCTTCCGCCAGCTCCTGGAAGTCGTAGATGGTAGCGCAGCGCACGTTCGGCGTGTCGTGCCACTGGTAGGGCAGCGACTTGGAGACCGGCATGCGGCCTTTCAGCAGCGCCACGCGGTGCGGCCAGTAAGCGAAATTAGGGAAGGACACGATGGCTTCGCGGCCCACGCGCACGATGTCGCGCAGCAGGTCTTCCACGTGCTTCATCATCTGCAGCGAGGACAGGCACAACACCGTATCGAAGGAGTTGTCGCCGAAGATGCCCAGGCCGTTTTCGAAGTCCTGCTGGATCACGCGCACGCCGCGCTGGGTCGACGCCAGCACCTGGTCGTCCGCCAGCTCCAGGCCGTAGCCGGTGCAGCGCTTGTCGGTCTGCAGGTAATCCATCATCACGCCGTCGCCGCAGCCCACGTCGAGCACGTGGGCGCCTTCGCGCACCCAGTGCGCAATGAAGGCCAGGTCTGGACGGGCGCTGCTCAGGTCATCGAAAGTCATGCTGCTTGTTCCTTGTTCGTTTCTTTCCACACTTGCTCGTAGTAGGCGCGCACCATGTTCATGTAGCGCGAATCTTCGAGCAGGAAGGCGTCGTGGCCGTGCGGCGCATCGATTTCGGCGTAGGTCACCTCGCGGCGGTTGGCGAGCAAGGCCTGCACGATCTCGCGGCTGCGCTCCGGCGAGAAACGCCAGTCCGTGGTGAAGGAGGCGAGGAAAAACTTGGCTCTGGTGCCCGCCAATGTCCTGGTCAGGTCGCCGTCGAACTTGCGCGCCGGGTCGAAGTAGTCGAGCGCCTTGGTGATCAGCAGGTAGGTATTGGCATCGAAGTACTCGGCGAACTTGTCGCCCTGGTAGCGCAAGTAGGATTCGATCTCGAAGTCGATGCCGAAGCCGAACTTGTAGTCGCCGCCGCTGGCCGCGATGTCGCGCAGCTTGCGGCCGAATTTCTCGGCCATATCGTCGTCCGACAGATAGGTGATGTGGCCGATCATGCGCGCCACTTTCAAGCCGTTCTTGGGTACTACGCTGTGTTCGTAGAAATCGCCGCCGTGGTAATCCGGATCGGACAGGATGGCCTGGCGCGCCACGTCGTTGAAGGCAATGTTTTGCGCCGACAGCTTTGGCGTGGAAGCGATCACCAGGCAGTGGCGCAGGCGCTCAGGGTACATGATGGACCAGGCCAGGGCCTGCATGCCGCCCAGGGAACCGCCCATCACGGCGGCGAACTGCTGGATGCCCAGCTGGTCGGCCAGGCGCGCCTGTGCGGCGACCCAGTCTTCCACCGTCACTACCGGGAAGGCGGCGCCGTATGGCTTGCCGGTTTCAGGATTGACGTGCATCGGTCCGGTCGAGCCGAAGCAGGAACCGAGGTTGTTGACGCCGATGACGAAGAATTTGTCGGTATCGAGCGGCTTGCCCGGACCGACCATATTGTCCCACCAGCCGACGTTCTTCGGGTTATCCGCGTAGTAGCCGGCCACGTGGTGCGAAGCATTCAGCGCGTGGCACACCAATACCGCATTGGACTTGTCCGCATTCAGCGTGCCATAGGTCTCGTACATCAGCATGTAGTCGCGCAGGGACGCTCCGCTCTGTAGCTGAAGGGGTTCCGCAAAGTGCATGGTCTGCGGCGAGACGATTCCAATCGAAGGCATGTGAATCCGGTTGTAAAAAAGTTGGTGTTACAGGGCTTGCAGGGCGTTGACTGCGTCGGCAATCGTTTCGGGGTCCATGCTGCGCATGATCTTGCGCATTTGCGGCGCAATCTGTTCCAGGTCGCTGTTCAGGATTTCCTGCTTGACCGCCAGGAGCTGCGACGGGTGCATCGAGAACTCGCGCAAGCCCATGCCCAGCAGCAGGCGGGTCATCTTGCTGTCGCCCGCCATCTCGCCGCATACGGCCACTTCGATGCCGGCCTTGCTGCCGGCAGCGATCGTCATCGCAATCAGCTGCAGGATGGCTGGATGCAGCGGGTCGTACAGGTGCGCCACTTCATAATCGACGCGGTCGATCGCCAGCGTGTACTGGATCAGGTCATTGGTGCCGATGGACAGGAAGTCCATCTTCTTGACGAACATCGGCAGCGCCAGCGCGGCCGCCGGGATTTCGATCATGGCGCCGACCCGCACTTCAGGATCGTACTTCTCCCCCGCCTCGTCCAGCTGCGCCTTGGCGCGTTTGATCATGGCCAGCGACTGGTCGATCTCGAAGGCATGCGCCATCATCGGGATCAGGATGCGCACCTTGCCATGCACCGAGGCGCGCAGGATGGCGCGCAACTGGGTCAGGAAAATTTGCGGCTCGGCCAGGCAGTAGCGGATGGCGCGCAAGCCCAATGCCGGATTGAGCGCGGTGTGCTCCATCTGGTCCAGCGGCTTGTCGGCGCCGATATCGAGCGTGCGGATGGTCACCGGACGCCCCTTCATGGCCAGCACTGCCTTGGTGTACTGCTCGTATTGTTCGTTCTCGGATGGCATGTCGCCATCGCGGCCCATGAACAGGAATTCGGAACGGAACAGGCCAACGCCGTTGGCGCCCGACTCCATCGCGTGCTCGCAGTCTTCCGGCAACTCGATGTTCGCCATCAGCGCGATCTGCGTGCCGTCCCTGGTAACGGCCGGGGTCTTTTTCAGCTTGCCCAGCTTCTTGCGGGCGCGCATCGCGGCCAGTTGGCGCTCGCGGTACTGTTCCAGCACTTGCGCGCTCGGGGTGACGATCACCACGCCGGCATCGCCGTCGATGATCACCCAGTCGTCCTGCTGGATCAGGGTCGATGCCTGCGACATGCCGACCGCCGCCGGAATGTCTAGCGACCGGGCCACGATGGCGGTGTGCGAATTCTGGCCGCCGACATCGGTCACAAAGCCGATGAAGGAACGGTCGCGGAACTTGAGCATGTCGGCCGGCGAGATATCGTGGGCCACCACGATCATCTTGGCCAGGAATTCATCGCCTTCGAGCTCGGCCTGCATTGGCAGCAGCGGTTCGCTGCCCATCAACACTTTCAGCACCCGCTCGGCCACTTGCTGGATATCGGCCTTGCGTTCCCGCAGGTAAGGGTCTTCGATTTCGTCGAATTGGGCCGACAGCTCGTCGATCTGGGTCAACAGCGCCCATTCGGCGTTGTAGTGGCGGCTGCGGATGATATCCAGCGGCGCCTCGGAGATCATCGGGTCCGACAGGATCAGCGCATGCACGTCGATGAAGGCACCCAGCTCGGTCGGGGCATCCTTCGGCAGCTCGTTCCACAACGTCTGCAGCTCGCGGTGCACGGCAGCCAGCGCCTGCTGCAGGCGCTTCACTTCCGCTTCCACGTTCTCCTCGGAGATCAGATAGTGCTTTACATCGAGCGCCGCCGGCGCAAGGATGTGCGCGCGGCCGATCGCGATGCCTCGCGAAACCGGAATTCCGTGAAGGGAGAACGATGCCATCGGGCTGCCGTCCCGCATTTACTCGCCTTCGCCGAACTTGTCGTTGACCAGTGCGGCCAGGGCGTTGATGCAATCCTGTTCATCGGCGCCGTCTGCTTCCAGCAGGACTTTGGCGCCCTTGCCGGCAGCCAGCATCATCACGCCCATGATGGACTTGGCGTTGATGCGGCGGCCGTTACGCGACAGCCAGACATCGCTCTGGAATTTGGCTGCCAGTTGGGTGAATTTTGCAGAAGCACGTGCATGCAATCCGAGCTTGTTGATAATTTCAAGTTCTTGCTGAATCATGTTTTGTTTGTTTAATTGACTCGGATACGGTTATCGACCTTGACCGCGCCATTCTGCGCACCGGCCAGGGCCATTTCCACTACTACGTCCAGCGTATCGGTACGGTAGGTGATGGCGCGCAGCAGCATGGGAAGGCTGATGCCCGCAACCACCTCGACCTGGCCCGCATCGGCCAGCTTGTTACAGCAATTGGCGGGCGTGCCGCCCTTGATATCGGTCATCACTAGCACACCGGCGCCCGTGTCGAGACGCTTGATGGCTTCGCGCGCCAGCTGCTGCACTTCGTTCAGGTCCTGGTCCGCCACCACGTCGATCGCCTCCAGTTTTTCAACCGGGGCCCGGAACACATGCGCTGCGGCGGCCAGGAAAGCCTGGCCCAGCGGCGCGTGTGTCATCAATAAAATCCCTACCATGTTTATCCTTGCTTGCCTGCCCGGGCTTCCACCGCATCGATGAACATGGACGCTACCTGGAAGCCGGTCTGCTGGGTGATCTCCTGGAAGCAGGTCGGGCTGGTGACGTTCACCTCGGTGAGGTAGTCGCCGATCACGTCTAATCCTACCAGCAAGAGGCCGCGCGAAGCCAATTCCGGGCCCAGGGCCTCGGCGATTTCGCGGTCGCGCTGCGACAGCGGCTGGGCCACGCCGGTACCGCCGGCAGCCAGGTTGCCGCGCACTTCGCCCGCCTGCGGGATGCGCGCCAGGCAGTAAGGCACCGGTTTGCCGTCGATCAGCAGGATGCGCTTGTCGCCCTTGACGATGTCGGGGATGTAGCGCTGCGCCATGATGGTGCGCGCGCCATGCAGGGTCAGGGTCTCGATGATGGAGCCCAGGTTCAGGCCGTCAGCCTTGATGCGGAAGATGCCGGCGCCGCCCATGCCATCCAGCGGTTTCAGGATCACGTCGCCGTGTTCGGCCTGGAAGTCGCGCAGGCGGGTTTCGTCGCTGGTCACCAGGGTTGGCGCGGTGAACTGCGAGAACTGCGCGATCGACAGCTTCTCATTGTGGTCGCGGATGGCGGACGGCTTGTTGAAGACCTTTGCGCCCTGTTGTTCCGCCAGCTGCAGCAGGTAGGTGCCGTAGACGTACTCCATGTCGAACGGCGGGTCCTTGCGCTGGATCACCGCGTCGAAGGCGGCCAGGCTGGTGTCTTCCGAAGGCGCCGCCTTGTACCAGTCGTGCTGGTCGCCGGTCAGCTCGATGCGCGAGACATGGGCCGTAACCTTGCCCTCCTTGAGCGCCATGTGGCGCTGCTGGAAGGCATACACCTCATGTCCCCGGCGCGCCGCCTCGGCCATTATGGCGAAGGTGGAGTCCTTGTAGATCTTGAAGCTGGACAGCGGGTCGGCGAGGAAGGCGATTTTCATGGATTAGTCCAAAAATGTAACAACTGATTCTAGCTTAAAACCGGTAAAACCGTGTCTGACCCACAGGGTCAGACACGTTGCCAGCAGCGGCTGCGTCTTAGGTGTCAGACCCTGCGGGTCTGACACCGGTTTACCGGTTTTAGTAAACCTCCGGATCCGGATCCGTACGCTCCATCTCAAGAGAAGCCGCCAGCAGCGCCAGCCGCGCCACTACCCCATACACATAGAAGCGATTCGGCGCCGCAGTCCCCGGCTTGGCCTTCACGTCCGGCACCGCATGCTGCTGCGCGAACGCCAGCGGCACGAACTGCGATCCCGGCGCATTCAGGTTCTGGTCCGGCCCCTTCTCGCCGTGCACGCGGTAGAAGCCTCCCACCACATAGCGGTCAATCATATAGACAACCGGCTCGGCAAACGCCTCCTTGATGCTCTCGAAGGTCGGCACCCCCTCCTGGATATTCAGGTCGGTCACCGCCTTGCCATCCTTGATCACGGTCATGCGCGCGCGCTGCTCTTCCGATAGCTCTTTGAGCTCAGCCGCGTCACGAATGGTGATGATGCCCTTGCCATAAGTACCAGCATCCGGCTTGATGATGACGAACGGCCTTTCCTTAATGCCATATTCCTTGTACTTCTTACGGATCTTGGCCAGTACCGCATCCACCGAAGACGCCAGGCACTCCTGCCCCTCCCCGGTCGCCAGGTCCACCGCCCCGCACTTCGCGTGGAAAGGGTTGACCATCCACGGATCGACGCCAATCAGCTTGCCGAACTTCTTCGCCACCTCATCGTAGGCATTGAAGTGATTGGACTTGCGGCGCACGGCCCAGCCGGCATGCAAAGGCGGCAAGAGGCTTTGCTCGTGCAGGTTGGTCAGGATGTCCGGAATACCGGCCGACAGGTCGTTGTTCAGCAAGATGGTGCAAGGATCGAAATCCTTCAGCCCCAGGCGGCGGCCGTTCGGCGAGCGCACCAGCGGTTCCACCACCAGCATATTGCCGTCAGGCAGCGCCAGCGGCGTCGGCTGGGTGACGGAGGGGTCCAGCGAGCCAAAACGGACATTCAGCCCGGTCTGGCGGAAAATCTGCATCAGGCGCGCCACGCCCTGGAAATAGGTCGGGTGGCGCGGCTTGATTTCCGGGATCAGCAACAGGTTGCGGGCATCCGGGCAGTATTTGTCGATCGCCGCCATGGCCGCCTGCACCGAAAGGGGGAGCATTTCGTTGGCCAGGTAATGGAAGCCGCCTGGGAACAGGTTGGTATCCACCGGGGCCAGCTTGTAGCCGGCATTGCGCAGGTCGACCGAGGCATAGAACGGCGGGGTATGCTCCTGCCACTCGAGGCGGAACCACCGTTCAATGGCTGGGGTCGCGGCAATGATCTTTTCTTCAAGATCCAGTAACGGCCCGGTCAGGGCCGTGACGAGATGGGGAACCATGTGACTTCCTTGCGGGTTGGTATTTGCAGACTCTCCATTTTGGGGCAAAACCGCCAATTAAAAGATACTTTGGAACAAAAAAAAAGCCCCCGAAAGGGGGCGTGCGATGGGTCAGGCACCTGACAAGACATGGCGCAGCCATGTTTTGTTGGGTGCCTGACCCGGACTTCAAGCGTGGTACGCCGATTCGCCGTGGCTGGTGATATCCAGGCCTTCGCGCTCCTCCTCTTCCGGCACACGCAGGCCGATCACGATATCGACCAGCTTGTAAGCCACAAAGGCCACAACAGCCGACCAGATGATGGTCACGCCAACGGCAGTCGCCTGGGTAATCACCTGGCCGCTGATCGAGTAATCAGCACTTGCCTTGTTGGCAACGTAGTCAAATACACCCTGGCCGCCCAAAGATGGTGCGGCGAACACGCCGGTCAGGATCGCACCCAGGATACCGCCCACGCCGTGCACGCCGAACACGTCCAGCGAGTCGTCCGCACCGATCAGGCGCTTCAGGCCATTCACGCCCCACAGGCAGATGATGCCAGCCAGCAGGCCGATCGCCAGTGCACCCATCGGACCAACGAAGCCGCAAGCCGGGGTAATCGCCACCAGGCCGGCCACTGCGCCCGACGCGCCGCCCAGCATGGAAGGCTTGCCCTTAAAGATCCACTCGCCGAACACCCACGATACGGTTGCGCAGGCGGTTGCCAGCAGGGTGTTGATAAACGCCAGGGCAGCGATGTCGCCTGCTTCGAGTGCCGAACCGGCATTGAAGCCGAACCAGCCCACCCACAGCAGCGAAGCGCCGATCATGGTCATGGTCAGCGAGTGCGGAGCCATGGAGTCGCGGCCGTAGCCAACGCGCTTGCCGATCATGATTGCGCCCACCAGGCCTGCAACAGCGGCGTTGATGTGCACCACAGTGCCGCCGGCGAAGTCCAGCGCGCCCTTCTGGAAGATCCAGCCAGCCTTCGCAGTTTCGGTCGCCAGGGTCTCGGCGTTGGTGATCGCGTCAGGACCGGTCCAGAACCAGACCATGTGGGCGATCGGCAGGTAGCTGAAAGTGAACCACAGCACCATGAAGGCCAGCACGGCGGAGAAGCGCACGCGCTCGGCAAACGCGCCGACGATCAGGCCGCAGGTAATGGCGGCAAACGTGCCCTGGAAGGCGACGTAGATGAACTCAGGGATCACAACGCCTTTGCTGAAGGTCGCCGCCACCGAGAACGCACCTTTGGCTGGGTCGTAAATGCCGGCCAGCAGCGAGCGGCTGAAGCCACCGAAGAAGGCATTACCTTCGGTGAAAGCAATCGAGTAGCCATACAGGCACCACAGCACGATGATCAGCGCGAACACAAAGAATACCTGCAGCAGCACCGACAGCATGTTCTTCGAGCGCACCAGGCCGCCATAGAACAGGGCCAGGCCGGGGATCGTCATCATGATCACCAGCAGCGTCGCCACGAACATCCAGGCGGTGTCGCCCTTTTGCGCTACCGGCGCGGCTGGCGCAGCAGCCGGGGCGGCTGGGGCCGCAGCAGCGGCTGCCTGGGCAGCGGCAGCATCAGCCGACGCAACGCCAGGTGCGGCCGCAGGTGCTGCAGCGGTTGCAGCGGCAGCCGGCGCTTCGGCCGGCTTGGCATCTTGAGCCAGCACAGGCAGAGCTGCGCTGAAAGCCAACAGGACAGTCACCCCCGCCAGCCATTTCTTAATGGTCTTGTGCATCACGGTTCCCCTTACAGTGCTTCGTTGCCGGTTTCGCCGGTACGGATACGGATTACTTGCTCCAGCGACGAGACGAAAATCTTGCCGTCGCCGATCTTGCCGGTGCGCGCGGCATTCTCGATTGCCTCGATGGCCTGGTCGACGATCGCGTCGTCAACGGCAGCCTCGATCTTGGTCTTTGGCAGGAAGTCGACCACATATTCCGCGCCGCGATACAGCTCGGTGTGGCCCTTCTGGCGGCCGAAGCCTTTGACTTCGGTCACCGTAATACCTTGCACGTTGATCGCCGACAGGGCTTCACGCACCTCGTCGAGCTTGAACGGCTTGATAATGGCGGTAATCATTTTCATACGAGTGCCTCTTAGAAGGTTTTGGACACGGTCAGCACCACGCCGCCCTTGCCCAGGTTTTTGCCATTGGTCGGCGCGATATAAGCGTCGCTGTTGGTCTTGATATAGGCCAGCGCAACGGATGCCACGCCGAAGTCCTTGGTGGCACCGACTTTCCAGTCGGTGTAGCTGAAGGCGCTGCTGTTCTTCACCTTCTGGCGGCCAACATGCAGGTTCAGGACGATGCCTTCATACACTTCCTGGTTGACGGAAGCGTCGATGTAGGTGCTGTGCTTGCTGTCGGCGAAGCCGAACAGGTTGCTCAGCGAATGCGAGTACTTGAGGGTGGCCGGGCCATAGCCGACCTGGCCATACAGCTCGCGGGTATTGGCGCTCGGATGCAGGTCGTTGGATGGATACACGTAAGCCAGGAAGCCCACGTCGTAGCTGACGCCAGGCGCGATTTCGCCGCGCTTGCCGCCGTACAGGTCCACTTCAACCGAAGCATCACCGCCGCCGTCCTTGACCCACTTGATGGTGGATGCCCAGGCGCCTGCATAGAAACCGGTCGGGTTGTTGACCCAGTCGGCGCCGCCTTGCAGCGCCGGTTTCAGGCGGGTTTGCGAGATACCACGGTAGCGGTAGTCGCTGGTGACGGCCGCGTTATAGCTGATCTCATTGTCAGGCTTCGCCTCGGGTGCGGCATCGGCCGCTTGGGCCAGGCCGGTTCCCATCGTTGCCATTGCGAGTGCGACTGCAGCGGTGAGACCCAGCTTCTTGCTCTTATGAATCATGGCGATTTCCTTTTGAGTGAACTTTTATTGCGGTTTAAAATTCAGTCTGAAACATAGCTTTCTTGCTTATTAGCAGATTGCGTGCCAGCTAGAAATCGTGCAGGAGTTGAAGTTAAGACAGCTTTCCGCACCATTTAAAGCCAAAGCCGCACCGTTGTGGTGCGAAATCTCACACATCAGGAATAAAAAAATGGACATGAACGCCTTCTTCAATGACCTGCAGCAGAAGGTCAACCAGGTCATCGAAAACTCGCCGGCCAAGGATATTGAAAAGAATGTCAAGGCGATGATGACCCAGGGTTTCGCCAAGCTGGACCTGGTGACCCGCGAGGAATTCGACATCCAGGCCCAGATGCTGGCCAAGGCCCGCGCCAAGCTGGACCTGATGGAATCGCGCCTGGCAGAACTGGAAGCCAAGCTGGCCGACAAGTAATCCCCTTGCGCTAGCTCAAACGGGCGGTGGCGCCCGAGGCCTACGATGTCGTAGACCGGGAGGCCACCATGAGCATCGCAGTCATCAAGAGCCGCGCCTTGGCCGGCATGCAGGCGCCGGAAGTCAGCGTCGAAGTCCACCTGGCAAACGGCTTGCCCGCCTTCGCGATCGTCGGCCTGGCCGACACCGAAGTAAAGGAATCGCGCGACCGGGTGCGCGCCGCCATCACGAACGCCGGTTTCGAACTGCCGCAGCACCGCATCACCGTCAACCTGGCCCCGGCCGACCTGCCTAAGGAATCGGGGCGTTTTGATTTGCCGATCGCCATCGGCATTCTCGCCGCCTCCGGCCAGATTCCTTCTTCCTCGCTGGAACAATTCGAATTTGCCGGCGAACTGTCGCTGACCGGAGAACTGCGACCGATTCGCGGCGCCCTGGCGATGACATATGCCATGCAGCGCTCCGCCGGCGGCTCCGGCCGCGGCTTCATTCTTCCTCTCGCCAATGCCGACGAAGCCGCGCTGGTTGCAGGCGCGCGCATCTACCCTGCCGCCACCTTGCTGCAGGTATGCGCCCACTTCGGCCTCGACCCCGATGGCAGCTTTGCCCTCCCCCGCCACGTGGCGCAGCCCTTGCCGCTGCCGCCATCGATTCCGGATTTTGCCGACGTCAAGGGACAGATCTTCGCCAAGCGCGCAATGGAAGTGGCTGCTGCCGGGCGCCACTCGGTGTTGCTGGTCGGCCCGCCCGGTGCCGGCAAGACCATGCTGGCCACCCGCTTTGCCGGCCTGCTGCCTTTGATGACCGACGACGAAGCGCTGGAAGCCGCCGCCGTGCAATCCCTGATCAGCGGCTTCACCGTCGAAGGCTGGAAAGTGCGCCCCTTCCGCGCGCCGCACCATACCTCGTCCGGCGCGGCCCTGGTCGGAGGCGGCAGCGTGCCCCGGCCGGGCGAAATCTCGCTCGCGCACTGCGGCGTTCTCTTTCTCGACGAACTGCCCGAATTCGATCGCCGTGTGCTGGAAGTCCTGCGCGAACCACTCGAGTCGGGCCGTGTCACGATCGCCCGCGCCACGCGGCACGCCGACTTCCCCGCCCGCTTTCAGCTAATCGCCGCCATGAATCCCTGTCCCTGCGGCTACCTCGGTCACCCTGCCGGTTTATGCCAATGCACTCCCGACCAGATCCTGCGCTACCAAAGCCGCGTATCGGGGCCCCTGCTTGACCGCATCGACATGCAGATCGAAGTCGGCCCCGTACCACCTGACATCCTGCAAGCGGACGCAGTGGGTGAACTATCAGAAACCATCGCAGCCCGGGTGCACGCGGCCTTCGAGCGCCAGATCGCCCGCCAGGGCAAAACCAACCAGCAACTGACGCCACGGGAAATCGACCGTTTCTGCAAGCCGGATTCCAGCGGCCAGGCTGTGCTGCGAGCGGCCATGCACAAGCTGCACTGGTCGGCCCGCGCCTATCACCGCGTATTGCGTGTGGCCCGCACCGTGGCCGACCTGGACGGGCAGAAGCAGATCGGCAGCAAGCATGTCTCCGAAGCGATCAACTTGCGCCGCGCCCTTCGGCAACTCTAAGTTTCAAATGTAATTCCACGTAAATGCGTGGTTTTAGCGGCGGTTTCTTCGCTAGAATTGCCGCCACCATGACTACCCAATACCGTTACTCGCGCTACTGCGCCGGCCCTCTCCTGATCATCTTGTGCTGCGGCAGCGCCGCTGCCCAAGCCCAGACCTCCCAGCCAGCCAAGGCCGACGCCGCGCCAGCAACCGTAAGAAAGGAAGTCCCGCCTGAAGCAGGCAATATCGCCAGCGTGACGGTGGCCGCCGAGCGCCCGACCAACCGCATCGACCGCCAGGTCTACGATGTGAAATCCGACGCGTCTAGCAGCAACGGCTCCGCCGCCGATGCGCTGAACAACGTGCCTTCCGTAAACGTCGACCCGGACGGCTCGCTGACCCTGCGCGGCAGCAGCAATGTGCAGGTCTACGTCGACGGCAAGCCATCGGCCATGCTGCAGGGCGATAACCGCGGCCCGGCGCTGCAGTCGATTCCGGCCGAAGACCTGGAATCGGTGGAAGTGATCAACAACCCCGGCGCGCAGTTCGGCAACGAAGGCGGCGGCGGCCCGATCATCAACCTGGTCATGAAACGCTCCCGCAAGCCCGGCGGCTTTGGCGTGGCCAACGCCAACTACGGCACGGCAGGCCGTTACAACAGTGCGCTGTCCGGCACCTACAACGAAGGCTTGTGGGGCTTCCAGGGCGGCATCAACGTGCGCCATGACGGCCGCAACTCCGTTGGCGAAACGGTGCGAGACCGCATCGACCCGCGCACCGGTGCGCTGTCGCACAGCGAGCAGCAATCGCAGTCAAACGGGCTGAATGACAATGCAGGCCTGAACGGCGGCGTCACCTACAATCTGGGCGCCAACGATACGCTCGGCGCCCAGGTCGCGTACTCCCATCGCACCAATGATGCGCGCGCGTCCGACACTTATCTGTCGGCCGATCCCGACGGCGCCATCACCGACAACTACCTGCGCAGCACCGTGCGCGAAGGCGAGAGCAAGAACTACTCGTGGAATGCGCGCTGGGACCACAAAGGCGATGCGCCGGGCGAGAGCTTCAAGATGGACTTGCGCGTGTCGACCGCCACCAACGATTCCGACAACACCTACCGCAACACCTACGTGGTACGTCCGCCCGTCGGCAGCCAGTCCGACAGCGCGCAGAAGAACCGCAACAAGAACGAGATCATCGATTTCACCGGCGACTACGAAGCAAACCTGTTCGGCGGCGTGACCAAGCTTGGCTACAAGATCGTCCAGAACCGCAACGATTCAAGCATCGATTACACCAACATCGACCCGATCACGCAGGAAGGCTCGCCTAACGCCTTGCGCAGCAATGCCTTCGATATGAAGGAAACCATCTACGCCGCCTATGGTTCCTACCAGATGCGCCTCAACGAGCAATGGGGACTGATGGCCGGCCTGCGCGCCGAACATACCGAAATGGAGATTGACCAGCTCACCAGCCAGGTCGTCGCCGGCAACAGCTACACCAACCTGATCCCGAGCTTCTTCGCCACCTACAAGATGGGCGAAAACTCGCAAATGCGCTTCGCCTACGCGCATCGCCTGCGCCGCCCGAATGCGCAGGACCTGAATCCTTTCGTGGTCTACCGCGATGAACTGAACGTCTCTTCCGGCAACCCTAAGCTGAAGCCAGCCCAAACCGATTCCTTCGAACTCGGTTACGAGACCCGCATGTTCGGCCTGGAGACCAACCTGCGCGGCTACTACCGCGACGAGACCGATTCCATCCTGGACCGCAAATACTTCATCAGCGACACGGTGCTGCTGACCACCCGCGAAAATGCCGGCAGTACCCGCTCGGGCGGAATGGAATTCACGCTGACCGGCAAGCTGTTGCCAACGCTTGCCTTGAACCTGAGCGGCAACGTAGCGCGCTTCGAACAGAGCGTGCTCGAAATGAATGGCGACCAGACCAAACGCACGGCCTCCTCGCTGAGCGGCCGCCTGCGCCTGAACTGGCAAGCGACCAGCACCGACATGCTGCAGGCGGCAGTGCAGGCGCAAGGCAAGATGCTGACTGGCCAGGGCTACCGCGAGCCGAACACCACGCTGAACCTGACCTGGCGCCACGCCATCACGCCGCAACTGGCCCTGATGGTCAATGCCACCGACGTCTTCAACAGCAACAAGATGTCGACCGTCACGGACACCTATGCACTGCGCGAACGCTCGCTGCGCGAGTTCGACGGTCGCATCATCTACGTCGGCCTGTCCTACCGTTTCGGCAGCTCGCCCGGGCCACGTCGCGAAGGAGGCCCAGACCACGAGCCAGGCGGCATGCGCGGGCCAGGCGGGCCAGGCATGGGGCCTCCACCTGGCGGCGGCATGGGTCCGGGCATGGGTCCCGGCGGAGTGTGAGCGGCGCGCGAGGTGCTAACATTCGGCTTATGAAGAAACTCACCCTGGACAAAGCCCTCGCAGCCCTGCTCGCTGCAGGCACGCTCGCAGCCTGCAGCCCAAAATTCGACTGGCGCGATTTCCGTAGCACCGACGCGCCATACACCGTCATGTTGCCCGGCAAAGCCGCCACCTACACCCGCACCGTCAACCTCGATGGCCAGGAAGTGAAGATGACCATGTCCGCAGCGGAAGTCGAAGGCACCATGTTTGCCGTCGGCACCGCTGAGCTACCGGACGCAGCCAAGGCCGCGCAGGCCGTGCAGGCGATGAGGCTTGCCATGGTGCGCAATATCGGCGGTACTATTACCAAGGAAAGCACCAGGGACGGTGCATTTGAAGTGGAAGCACGCGGCGCCGCGCCCAATGGCGCCCCGCTGGCCATGCATGGCCGCTTCCTGGCGAAGGATAAACGCGTATATCAGGTCGTCATTCTGGGGAACCAGAAACATTTTGATGCGGATACGGTTGATACATTCTTGAGTTCGTTTAAATTGTATTAAGTAGCACGACGCGCGCGACTGCACTCGTGCTATCGTATTAGCACATCAACAAACTAAGGGAAGCGCGCCATGTTGATCAAATTTAAATCCATTTCGTCGCCGGAAGTCATGATGGCTCACGAGCATGTCGAACGCATCATGGACCTGCTGAAAAAGAGCCCCACCCGGGGCGTCATCACGGCAGCGGAAGCTTCCCAGGCGCTGCAACTGCTCGAGAAGGAAGTTGCGCTCAGCAAGCTGCATCCGGAAGTCGATTCCGAACATGCCGCCCATATGCCCAGCCATGCGCTGCCGGAAGATGATGCCGATGCGGCATATGCGGAATCGCAGAAGGTTGGCTTTGCGCAGCGCGCCTTCCCCCTGCTGGAAATGCTGCGTGCCGCCCAGACGGGCGGACACGATATCGTTTGGGGCGTTTAACGCTGGGATTGGACGAAGTCTTCCATCACCGCCTTGCGCAGCAGCACAGGCGGCAACATCCCCTGGGCCAGCACGAAGTCATTGAAGGCCTTGCGATTGAACTTCTGTCGCAAGACCACTTCGGCAGCCTGGCGGGTTTCCATCAGGCGCTGGTAGCCATAGAAGTACGAAGTCGCCTGACCCGGCGCGCGGAAGGTATAGCGTTGCATTTCCTGCGTTGCCATGCCTTCCGACAGCCCAACTTCATCGACCAGGAACGATTTCACGCCTTCTGGCGTGATCTCCCCCAGGTTGACCATCGGATCCAGGAACGCACGAGCCGCACGCATCATGCGGTGCTGCAGGGCGAATAGCTGGCCATCGAGCGGCTCGTAAGGCTGCATTTCCGCTTCGGCATAGAGTGCCCAGCCTTCCACGTTCACGCTATTGAAGGCGAAGACGCCGCGCGCGGTCGACACGCCCATTTCGATCATCTTCGCGAACTGCAGCTCGTGGCCTGGACGTGCTTCGTGCGCGGTCAGGGTCCAGCTACCGGCCTGGTGGGTGAAGTCATCGAAGGCCAGCTTCTTGCCGCTCGCATCAGGCGGCATGCCGGTGGTCAGCACGAACTCACCGTACTCGCCGGTGTTGCCGATCAGGCGCGGTGGGCTCATGTGTGGCGCAGGCTGCTGTGCGTTCTCCGCCTCGCTCGCCAGGCGGATCACCGCCTTGCGGTCCGGCAGGGTGACAATGCCTTGCTCACGCACGGCAGATTCGATCTGCGACAGGCGCTCGCCATATAGTGGCATCACCTGTTCCACCGGGATCTGCTGTTTTTTCAACTCGCGCATGACGACGCGGTAGTCTGCGTCCGGCAGCTTGCGCTCCTTGGCGATCAGGCTGGCAGTGATCGCCATCTGGTTGCGAATTTCCGCAAACGACGTCAAGGCCTTCGCAATCAGTTCTTTGGGAGCGATATCTACGCCGAACTGGTGCAAATTATCCGCATAGACTTCCGCCGGCAGACGATGGTCGGCACGTGCCTTCGGCAGGATCTGGTCCTTGATCTTGGCGTTGTATGCAGTCAGTTGCGATTCGATCGCGGCAAATGCCGGCTCCCAGCCCTTCAATTCGCTCTTGCTGAGCAATTCCTTCATGCCCTTGATCAGGGCTGGCGCAGCACTCAGTGCCTGCTCCACTTCGCCTTTGTACGGGCCAAGCAGGTTCTTGTCGGCTTTCTGGCGTTCCAGGTAGCGCTCATAGGCGAGCTCGGTAATCGGTCGGTAGCCCTTGGTGATGCCGGCGTATTTTTGCATGCGCACCAGGAGGGTTTTCTGGCGTTCTTTCGGGATGCGCGGGTCCAGCGTCTGCCGCATCACGCCAAACATCAGCTGGGTCACGTCGGTGAATGGGAGCAGGTATTTGCGGTTCACTGCGGCCGAGCGCAGCTGGTCTTCTGCGGCGCCGATCAGGATTTCCAGGTCTTGCCTGACTTTAGGGTCCTTCTCAGCCTTCAATCGATTTTGAAGTTCGGCGACGACAGCGCGCGTATCCCTGGCGGTGGCTTCGAACAGGTCGCGCGACATGTCGGTGATCTGCTCGTCATAGCCATCGACGCCGAGGCTGCTGGCGCTTTCGGGAGAGTACTTGGCTTGCAGGTTCAGCAGCAGTTTGGCGTTCTCATTGCTCTTGGTAACCCAAGCCGGCTCGGTCGCCGCGGAGACGTGCAGGGAAAGCAGGGCCAGGGTAAGGCCGCTGAGGAGTTTCGTAATCGGCATCGTTATTCCTTTATAAAGAATTGCGTGCCGTATCATAATGCAAAAAGCCCGCCGGCATTCATGCCGGGCGGGCTTTTCTAATAAGAGCCTGACGATAACCTACTTTCACACTGGTTGCAGCACTATCATCGGCGCAGAGTCGTTTCACGGTCCTGTTCGGGATGGGAAGGGGTGGGACCGACTTGCTATGGTCATCAGGCATGACTTGTCAACAATCGTGGAAGAAGTAAAGTGGGGGTAGGGTTCTCAAACACTGTGTAAATGCTACATAACCGTCAAGGTTATAGGGACAAGCCGTACGGGCAATTAGTATCAGTTAGCTTAATGCATTACTGCACTTCCACACCTGACCTATCAACGTCCTGGTCTCGAACGACCCTTCAAGGAGCTCAAGGCTCCGGGAAATCTCATCTTAAGGCAAGTTTCCCGCTTAGATGCTTTCAGCGGTTATCTCTTCCGAACTTAGCTACCCGGCAATGCCACTGGCGTGACAACCGGTACACCAGAGGTTCGTCCACTCCGGTCCTCTCGTACTAGGAGCAGCCCCCTTCAAATTTCCAACGCCCACGGCAGATAGGGACCAAACTGTCTCACGACGTTTTAAACCCAGCTCACGTACCACTTTAAATGGCGAACAGCCATACCCTTGGGACCGGCTACAGCCCCAGGATGTGATGAGCCGACATCGAGGTGCCAAACTCCCCCGTCGATATGAACTCTTGGGAGGAATCAGCCTGTTATCCCCAGAGTACCTTTTATCCGTTGAGCGATGGCCCTTCCATACAGAACCACCGGATCACTATGTCCTACTTTCGTACCTGCTCGACTTGTCGGTCTCGCAGTTAAGCACGCTTATGCCATTGCACTATTAGCACGATGTCCGACCGTACCTAGCGTACCTTCGAACTCCTCCGTTACCGTTTGGGAGGAGACCGCCCCAGTCAAACTGCCTACCATGCACTGTCCCCGATCCGGATCACGGACCAAGGTTAGAACCTCAAACAAACCAGGGTGGTATTTCAAGGATGGCTCCATAGGAACTGGCGTCCCTACTTCAAAGCCTCCCACCTATCCTACACAGATTGGTTCAAAGTCCAATGCAAAGCTACAGTAAAGGTTCATGGGGTCTTTCCGTCTAGCCGCGGGTAGATTGCATCATCACAAACACTTCAACTTCGCTGAGTCTCGGGAGGAGACAGTGTGGCCATCGTTACGCCATTCGTGCAGGTCGGAACTTACCCGACAAGGAATTTCGCTACCTTAGGACCGTTATAGTTACGGCCGCCGTTTACTGGGACTTCAATCAAGAGCTTGCACCCCATCATTTAATCTTCCAGCACCGGGCAGGCGTCACACCCTATACGTCCACTTTCGTGTTTGCAGAGTGCTGTGTTTTTATTAAACAGTCGCAGCCACCAGTTTATTGCAACCTTTTCGCCCTTCCACAGTAAAGTGGTCAAGCTACCGAGGCGTACCTTATCCCGAAGTTACGGTACCAATTTGCCGAGTTCCTTCTCCCGAGTTCTCTCAAGCGCCTTAGAATACTCATCTCGCCCACCTGTGTCGGTTTGCGGTACGGTCTCGTATGACTGAAGCTTAGAGGCTTTTCTTGGAACCACTTCCGATTGCTTCGCGAGCAAGCTCGCTCGTCCCAGTCCCTTGAATTACGCGCCCGGATTTGCCTAAGCGCCTTCTATGAACCAGGAACTGCCTATTCCAACAGGCAGACAACCTTCCGCGATCCGTCCCCCCATCGCATCATACGACGGTGCAGGAATATTAACCTGCTTCCCATCAGCTACGCATCTCTGCCTCGCCTTAGGGGCCGACTCACCCTGCTCCGATGAACGTTGAACAGGAAACCTTGGGCTTACGGCGTGCGGGCTTTTCACCCGCATTATCGCTACTCATGTCAGCATTCGCACTTCTGATACCTCCAGCATCCTTTACAAGACACCTTCGCAGGCTTACAGAACGCTCTCCTACCATATCCTTGCGGATATCCGCAGCTTCGGTGACTGGCTTAGCCCCGTTACATCTTCCGCGCAGGACGACTCGATCAGTGAGCTATTACGCTTTCTTTAAATGATGGCTGCTTCTAAGCCAACATCCTGACTGTTTTAGCCTTCCCACTTCGTTTTCCACTTAGCCAATCTTTGGGACCTTAGCTGGCGGTCTGGGTTGTTTCCCTCTTGACACCGGACGTTAGCACCCGATGTCTGTCTCCCAAGCTCGCACTCAACGGTATTCGGAGTTTGCAATGGTTTGGTAAGTCGCGATGACCCCCTAGCCATAACAGTGCTCTACCCCCGTCGGTGATACTTGAGGCACTACCTAAATAGTTTTCGGAGAGAACCAGCTATTTCCAAGTTTGTTTAGCCTTTCACCCCTATCCACAGCTCATCCCCTAATTTTTCAACATTAGTGGGTTCGGTCCTCCAGTGCGTGTTACCGCACCTTCAACCTGGCCATGGATAGATCACTTGGTTTCGGGTCTACACCCAGCGACTGGCGCCCTGTTCGGACTCGATTTCTCTACGGCTCCCCTATCTGGTTAACCTCGCCACTGAATGTAAGTCGCTGACCCATTATACAAAAGGTACGCCGTCACCCCTTACGAGGCTCCGACTGTTTGTATGCACACGGTTTCAGGATCTATTTCACTCCCCTCCCGGGGTTCTTTTCGCCTTTCCCTCACGGTACTGGTTCACTATCGGTCGATTACGAGTATTTAGCCTTGGAGGATGGTCCCCCCATGTTCAGACAGGATTTCTCGTGTCCCGCCCTACTTGTCGTACGCTTAGTACCACCGCTCTGATTTCGTGTACGGGGCTATCACCCGCTATGGCTCCTATTTCCAGAGGATTCCACTATCAGAACGACTATCACGTACAGGCTCTTCCCATTTCGCTCGCCACTACTTTGGGAATCTCGGTTGATTTCTTTTCCTGCAGCTACTTAGATGTTTCAGTTCGCCGCGTTCGCTTCACACACCTATGTATTCAGTGAGTGATGACCTATAAGGCCGGGTTTCCCCATTCGGAAATCTTCGGATCAAAGCTTGTTTGTCAGCTCCCCGAAGCTTATCGCAGACTTCTACGTCCTTCATCGCCTGTAATCGCCAAGGCATCCGCCATGTGCACTTATTCACTTGTCCCTATAACCTTGACGGCTACAGGTTCAAGCACTTACTACTGTGTTTGATGAGTTTTACTACTACCCTAAGTAATATCTTTCGATATCGCTTAATAAAACTTTTACTTCTTCCAGATTGTTAAAGAACGTTACTACTCAAACCTAAACCCGAAGGCTTACGTTTGACCAGTACCTAACAACAGCCGATAAGTGTGAACGTTTGAGTCTGATGCCGACTCTAGAAAGGAGGTGATCCAGCCGCACCTTCCGATACGGCTACCTTGTTACGACTTCACCCCAGTCACGAATCCTACCGTGGTAAGCGCCCTCCTTGCGGTTAAGCTACCTACTTCTGGTAAAACCCGCTCCCATGGTGTGACGGGCGGTGTGTACAAGACCCGGGAACGTATTCACCGCGACATGCTGATCCGCGATTACTAGCGATTCCAACTTCATGTAGTCGAGTTGCAGACTACAATCCGGACTACGATACACTTTCTGGGATTAGCTCCCCCTCGCGGGTTGGCGGCCCTCTGTATGTACCATTGTATGACGTGTGAAGCCCTACCCATAAGGGCCATGAGGACTTGACGTCATCCCCACCTTCCTCCGGTTTGTCACCGGCAGTCTCATTAGAGTGCTCTTGCGTAGCAACTAATGACAAGGGTTGCGCTCGTTGCGGGACTTAACCCAACATCTCACGACACGAGCTGACGACAGCCATGCAGCACCTGTGTGCAGGTTCTCTTTCGAGCACTCCCAGATCTCTCCAGGATTCCTGCCATGTCAAGGGTAGGTAAGGTTTTTCGCGTTGCATCGAATTAATCCACATCATCCACCGCTTGTGCGGGTCCCCGTCAATTCCTTTGAGTTTTAATCTTGCGACCGTACTCCCCAGGCGGTCTACTTCACGCGTTAGCTGCGTTACTAAGTCAATTAAGACCCAACAACTAGTAGACATCGTTTAGGGCGTGGACTACCAGGGTATCTAATCCTGTTTGCTCCCCACGCTTTCGTGCATGAGCGTCAGTTTTGACCCAGGGGGCTGCCTTCGCCATCGGTGTTCCTCCACATCTCTACGCATTTCACTGCTACACGTGGAATTCTACCCCCCTCTGCCAAACTCTAGCCTCGCAGTCTCCATCGCCATTCCCAGGTTAAGCCCGGGGATTTCACGACAGACTTACGAAACCGCCTGCGCACGCTTTACGCCCAGTAATTCCGATTAACGCTTGCACCCTACGTATTACCGCGGCTGCTGGCACGTAGTTAGCCGGTGCTTATTCTTCAGGTACCGTCAGCAGTCGTGGATATTAGCCACGACCTTTTCTTCCCTGACAAAAGAGCTTTACAACCCGAAGGCCTTCTTCACTCACGCGGCATTGCTGGATCAGGGTTGCCCCCATTGTCCAAAATTCCCCACTGCTGCCTCCCGTAGGAGTCTGGACCGTGTCTCAGTTCCAGTGTGGCTGGTCGTCCTCTCAGACCAGCTACTGATCGTTGCCTTGGTGAGCCTTTACCTCACCAACTAGCTAATCAGATATCGGCCGCTCCAGGAGCACAAGGCCTTGCGGTCCCCTGCTTTCATCCTTAGATCGTATGCGGTATTAGCGTAACTTTCGCTACGTTATCCCCCACTCTTGGGTACGTTCCGATATATTACTCACCCGTTCGCCACTCGCCGCCAGGCCGAAGCCCGCGCTGCCGTTCGACTTGCATGTGTAAAGCATGCCGCCAGCGTTCAATCTGAGCCAGGATCAAACTCTTCAGTTCAATCTCTGTTTTTGCCGCATTTCTGCGGCAGGTCACTCACTCAAAATACTGACGAAATCTCTTTCGAGATTTACGTTTATTTTTTGCGAGCGTTATAACGTATATTTTGAGCATCGGACCCGAAGGTCCGGGCATATCGTCAAACGCCCACACTTATCGACTGTTGATTTTTAAAGATCGCTGCCTTATCGTTGACAAAGCGTTGTGTTTGTCAGCAGCAGAGAAGCGAGATTATGCGGTACAGCGTGCAACTCGTCAACCCCATCTTTTTCTCGTTTCGCTTCGCTGATTTGTCAGCGCTGCGTTGCGAGGGACAGAACTATAGCAAGCCAGATTCACTCTGACAAGGGCCACACGTGAAAAAGGTTTGGAATGCCATCTAAACAAGCTCAGCCACGCCCGCCAACAGTCCTGGTCGTCGACGATTCGCCCACCCTGCTGCTCGCCCTGCTCGACCACCTGAGCCACCATGGTTTCCTGGTCGTGCTGGCGCACGATGCGCGCGAAGGCATGATGCGGGCGGCACTGGCCGAACCTGACCTCATCCTCCTGGATATTGTGATGCCTGGCCTGGATGGCTTCGAGGCATGCCGCCGCCTGAAGGCCGATGCCGATACGCGAGACGTGCCGGTCATCTTCATGACGGGCCTCAGCGACGCCAAACAGATTGTCAGCGGCTTCGCAGTTGGCGGCGTCGATTACATCACCAAGCCTTTCCAGGTCGAAGAAGTCCTGGCCCGCATCAATACCCACATTGCGCTGCGCCGCGCGAATAATGAGTTGAAGCAGGCTTACCAATCGCTGGCGCGGGCCCAGGAAGACCTGGTGCACCATGAAAAACTGGCGGCACTTGGTTCCCTGGTTGCCGGCATTGCACATGAACTGAATACGCCGATCGGCAACAGCCTGATGGTGGCAAGCACCTTCGAGGCGCAAACAGGGGATATTCGCGAGCACTTCAACAAGGGCGAAAACATGCGGCGCTCGGAACTGGTCGGCTATCTGGATAATGCCTGCACCACGACCGAGATCCTGATGCGCAACCTGCAACGCGCCGCCGACCTGGTCACCAACTTCAAGCAAGTGGCGGTGGACCAGACCAGCACCCAGCGCCGCACCTTCCTGCTGTCGGAAGTCGTTTCAGGGAATGTATTGACCCTGCTGCCATCGATCAGGCGCACCCCGTTCGAGGTCGTGCAGTCCGTCCCGGACGAGCTGATGATGGACAGCTACCCCGGCCCGCTCGGCCAGGTAATCGCCAACCTGGTCAACAACGCCATCATGCATGCCTTTGATGGCCGCAGCGAGGGCAAGGTGGAACTGGTGGCTGAGTATGAGAAGGCCGACTGGATTGCGCTGCACGTGCGCGATAACGGCAACGGCATCAGCGCCAGCAACCAGGAACGCATCTTCGATCCCTTCTTTACCACCAAGATGGGCGTCGGCGGTTCAGGCCTCGGCCTGCATATCGTGCACAGTATCGTCTCCGACATCCTGGGCGGACGGATTACCGTACGCAGCGAGGAGGGCTGCGGTACCTGCTTTACCCTGTCCCTGCCGCTGGAGGCGCCGCGTCACTGAGTTGATGGCCCGCGCAGTCGCGCAATCGCTGGCGGCTGTCCTTGTACCACTCGACGAATTCGCCTCCCTCCATCGGGGCGGCAATCAACGGGCCTTGTCCAGTGCTGCAGCCCATCTCCCTCATGAGCGCCCAGTCTTCGACGTTTTCGATGCCGTCGGCGCAAGCCGGCACGCCAAGCTTGCCGGCCATGGCCAGCAGGCCCTCGAACAACGGCCTGCGATGGCTGCGCTGCGCCGCCTCGTGCACGAACAAGGGGTCGATCGAAATCTCCGCCAGCGGGAAGCAGGCAAAGTCGCGCGTTTTTGCCTCATAGCGCCCGCAG
Source organism: Pseudoduganella sp. R-43 (assembly GCF_049913255.1). Taxonomy (NCBI): domain Bacteria; kingdom Pseudomonadati; phylum Pseudomonadota; class Betaproteobacteria; order Burkholderiales; family Oxalobacteraceae; genus Pseudoduganella; species Pseudoduganella sp. R-43. The sequence continues at coordinate 1,264,520 of NZ_CP183988.1, read as the reverse complement.
TGGACTGCCCCGACGCCGTAGCCGCGCAAGCTCAGGCGGCCTATATTGTGCAGCGCTTCCGGCTCACAGGCTGCAATCACCGCCTCGCTAATCTCCCAGCAAACGCTGCCCGGCTTGACGTCCTGCGCCTGGATGCCGGCCACCAGCCGCCCCAGCTCTCCCAGGTCTTCCAGGAGTTCGGCCGGCAGCGGAAGCGACAGCTTGATCGCTGACAGCCCCATTTCCTGCCAACCGTGCAAGTCTGCTGCGGACTGGGTTGCCAGCGCCAGCAAGATGGCGCCGATGGTTTCACTGTCGCCCGCCAGCGCAGGAAGCAGGCGGGCGACATCGATTGCAGTACGCCCCGGGCGGCGCCAGGTGCCCTGCACCGCGATGCCCACCATCCGGCCGCTATCGAGGGCGACGCGCGGCGCATATAAAGATATGAATTCTCCGGCCGCCAGGCCGGCCTCAATCTCCATGAAGTTGGGGACTTCCGGCGCGACGTCCTGTTCCAGCTCGGCCAGCGCCAGCATCGATGCGTCGTGCAGCAGTGCCTGCAGCGCTTCCAGCCGCACCGGCTTGGGCATGGTGGACAGCAGGCGCATCGCACTGCCTGCAGGCAGGCTGCTTGCCGCTTCCATCAGGCGCGGCTGGTTGGCCGATGCGGCGATCAGGTTGGCCGCCCAACGCCGCTTGGCCAGTTGCTGGATCAACTCCACGCCGTCCATGCCAGGCATGTCGAGGTCCGTCAATACCAGGTCCACCGGGGCGGCGCGCTGCTCCAGCGTGAGCAAGGCATTGATCCCGTCGTTCGCGACCAGGACAGTGCCGAAGCCAATCTGGCGCAGCAACGCTGCTACGTGCTCGCGTTGCACTGCGCTGTCCTCGACGATCAAGGCCGTGCTTGCGCTAAAGTCCTTCATTCGCCCTCCGTTCGACACCTCCATATTGCAGGATTTCGCGGCTTATTGCATCCAGCGCGACACTGCGCTCCGCCGCGCCGCGCTTCACCGCTTCCCGCGGCATGCCGTAAACCACGCAACTCTGTTCGTCCTGCGCCAGCGTGCGGGCGCCGGCCTGGCGCATTTCCAGCAGGCCGACAGCGCCATCGTCGCCCATTCCGGTCATGATAATGCCGAGCGCACTCGCGCCGGCACACTTTGCCACGGACCTGAATAGCACGTCGACCGAGGGTCGGTGACGGTTAACCAACGGTCCATCGACCACTTCGACGAAGTATTGGGATGGCCCGCGCCGCAGCAGCATATGGCGGCCGCCTGGAGCAATCAATGCTTGGCCCGGACGCACGGGGTCGTTATTGCGAGCTTCCCTGACCTCGATCTGGCACAGGCCGTCCAGGCGCTCGGCGAAAGCAGCGGTGAACTGTTCCGGCATGTGCTGCACGATGACGATGCCCGGCGCAGCCGGCGTAAGCTCGCTCAATACGCGTTCCAGCGCTTGCGTGCCGCCGGTCGACGTGCCGAGGGCCACGACGCGCCCATTGCCACGCGCGGGCAGTTCTCGCTCGCCCATCGGGGACAGGATGGCGTCCGCGCTCAGCTTGGCCGGCGGTACCTGGGGCGGCGCCGACAGGCGGACGGCGGGAAGAGCTTGCAGCCTGGCCTGGGCCGCGCTGCGCACCGCAGCTACCAGATCGTCGCAGCCCTCGTGCGGCGACTGGCGCAGGTCCAGCCGGGGCTTGCCGACTACCGCAACGGCGCCGGCAGCCAGCGCCTCCATCGATATGCGGGTGCTCTTCTCCGTCAGCGAGGAGCAGATGACAACCGGCGTCGGGCGTTCGGCCATGATCTTGCGCAGGAAGGTGATGCCGTCCATGCGCGGCATTTCGACATCCAGCACCACCACATCCGGCCACTGCAGGCGCATGCGCTCCCCGGCCAGGATCGGGTCGGCCACGGCGTGCGTGACCTGCATGTCCGGCTCGCGGCCGAGCAGGCCGCTCAGCACTTGCCGCACCACGGCCGAATCGTCCACCACCATGACCTTGATCTGCTTCATGCCTCGCCCTTTTCCGCCAGCTCTCCCTGGCGCACCCAGACATCGCCGGTGGCCACGTCGAACAGGATATGCCGGTGGCCCGTGCCGAACAGGCTTTCCGACACCACGGGAATGCCGTACTCAGCCAACAGCTTTTCCGCCGCGACACCGTTGCGGTGCCCGATTCCCATTTGCCGGCCCGCTTCGATCGATGGAAACATGGTGCCGCCGCCGAATACCTTCGCCTCGCATTCCCGCGCGGGCACGCCGCGCTCCTTGAGCTGGGCCACCATCAACGTCATCGCGTCCTTGCCATAGCGGCCGCTCAAGCCAGCTTCCGGCTCGCCGTCCGCCCCCGCTTCGCGCTCCGACAGCAGGAAGTGCGACATGGCGCCGATGCGCAAGGGCCGGTGCCACAAGGTGATCGACACGCAGGAGCCCAGCACGGTACGGATGCGGTAACGCGCATCGCCGACGAAGTACTCGCCGGGCAGCAGGTAGACCTCGAAGCCGGCGCCCGTTTTCATCTCATTCCTTGCAATAAATTGCCGGGGAAACGCCGCGTACCGGCAGCCCCATATCGTGCAGGCTCTCTGAGTGGCCGATGTACAGGTAGCCGCCCGGGCGCAGGTAATCGAGCACGCGCAGCACCACGCGCCGCTTGGTTTCGCCGTCAAAGTAGATCAGCACATTGCGCAGGAATACCACCTCGAACCTGCCCAGCGCCGGCAGGCGCGCCGCATTCAGGTTGATCTGGGCGAATTCCACGCATTCGCGCAGCACGCGTGAAACAAGAAGCGTACCGTCTTCGACGTCGATGCCCTTCAGGCAGAAGCGGCGCAGGTATTCCGGCGGAACATGGGCGGCGCGCGTCATCGGGTAGTGGCCCCGGCGCGCCGTCTCCAGCACGCGCGCGCTGACGTCGGAAGCGAGCACCTCCCAGCCTTGTGGCGGCAGCAGGTCGGCCAGCACCATGGCGATCGAATACGGCTCCTCCCCTGTGGAGCAGGCTGCGCTCCAGACCCGGAACGGCGCCCCGTCCTGCCGGCGTTCCTTCAGCACGGTGCGCAAATGCTCGAAATGGCGGGCTTCGCGGAAGAAGTAAGTCTCATTGGTGGTCAGGAGGTCGATCGCGATCTGGGTTTCCTCCGGCGCCGTTCCGCTGGCGATGAACGCGAAATAGGAGCCGTAGCTATCGAACTGCAGGTGCTGCAGGCGCTTGGCGAGGCGTCCCGACACCAGCGGCTTCTTGGCCTCCGACAGCGAAATCCCGGCCGCTTCGTGGATGAAGCGCTGGAATTGCACGAATTCGCGATCCGTCAGGGGAGCAACTGTCTGCATCAATTCACATCTCCCGCCATTGCGGCGATCTCCGGCACGTTCAGCACGGCCTCCAGGTTGACCAGGATGACGAATTTACCATCGACTTTGCCGATGCCAGTGATGAAGTCGTTGCGCAGCCCCGCTCCGAAGCCGGGCGCAGGTTCGATTTGCCCTGCGTCGATGTCGAGCACCGCATTCACCGCGTCGACCAGCAGGCCAAGCACCTGCTGCTCCGGCGCCTGCCCGCATTCGACGATGACGATGCAGCTCCGCCGTCCTGTTGTGCACGGGGCGCGCCCGAAGCGCGCGGCCAGGTCCAGCACCGGCACCACGGCGCCACGCAGGTTGATCACGCCGCGCACGCAGGACGGCATCATCGGCACGTCGGTCACGCCGCCGTACTCGATGATCTCGCGCACGCCGAGGATCCCCAGCCCGAACGTTTCCTCGCCAAGGCGGAAACTCAAGTACTGGTGTTCTGCTTCCATGCCCTGCCCTCAGAATCGCGTGAAGTTGCTTTCATCCAGCGGCGGCACCCGCGCCAGCCGGCGCTGCGGTGCCCGCTGGCCGGCCGGGGGCTTCGTCTCAACAGTGCGGCGCGGCGCTTCGTCATGGGCGACGCGGAAGAAGCGCACCAGCTGCTGCAACTCCTCCGCCTGGCTGCTCATTTCTTCTGCGGTGGACGCCAGCTCCTCCGCTCCGGCGGCATTCTGCTGCGTCGACTGGTTCAACTGCCCCATTGCCATGTTGATCTGGCCCACCCCCGTCGCCTGTTCGATCGAAGCGGCGGCGATTTCCTGCACCAGGCGCGAAGTCTGCTGGATGGCCGGCACCATGGCGTCGAGCAGGCCGCCGGCCCGTTCCGCCACCTGTACGCTGCCGCTGGCCAGGTCGCCGATTTCCTGCGCCGCCACCTGGCTGCGCTCCGCCAGCTTGCGCACTTCCGCCGCGACAACGGCAAAGCCCCGCCCATGCTCGCCGGCGCGCGCCGCTTCGATGGCGGCATTCAGCGCCAGCAAATTGGTCTGGTAAGCGATATCGTCAATGATCACGATGCGTTTGGCGATATCGCGCATGGCGCTCACCGTGCTGCGCACCGCCTCGCCGCTTTCTCCCGCCTCGCCAGCCGCCCTGGAGGCAGTAGTGTCGGTCAGGCGCGCATTGTCCGTGTTCTGGCCGATGGAGGCGCTCATTTCTTCCACCGAAGCGCTGGTTTCCTCCACGCTGGCCGCTTGCTGGCTGGCCGCCTGCGACAGGGATTGCGCCGTGGCGCTGACTTGCTCCGACGCCGCTGCAAGCGCCAGCGCACCGTTGCTCACTTCCGAGGCGACGCCGGACAGCTTGTCGACCATCTGTTTCATGGACGCGAGCAGGCTGGCCTTGTCCCCTTTCCGCAGCTTGATTTGCACTGCCAGGTTGCCCTCGGCGACCTCCTGCACGATGTGGGCCGCGTAATCCGGCTCGCCGCCCAGTTGGCGCAACAGGCCCCGTATCATCCACACCGACAGCACGATGCCCGCCAGCAGGCCGCCGCCCAACAGCATGGCGTTGGTGCGCATGGTGGCCTTGGCCTGCGCCATGGCCGACTCGTATTCTTCGCGCGCTACCCGCTCCTGCAAGTCGATCAGTTTGCCCATGGCTGCCAGCACGGCGCGGAACTGCACGTCGGCGCCGCGCGCATCCTCCAGCGCATCCTTATGCTTGCCGGCGCGCGCCTTCTGGATGATGGCGCTGCGCATGTTCTGCCAGCCGCTCCAGGCTACCGTGTACTGCGCCGCCAGCTGCTGCTCCTGCTGCGTCAGCGAGGTAGCCATGTACGCGCTCCAGTTCTTGCGGATCAACTCCTGGTGCGAGGCATCGCCCTGCTGGGCAGCCTCCACCTCGGCCGGGCTGGCGGCCGCGGCGGTCATCACCATGCGGTGGCGGGTGCGCAGCATGTATTCATTGACCTTGCCAAGGTAGATCAATGCCACCGTCCGGTCCTCATAGGTTGTTTTCAGGCGGGCATTGCTGAACTCAATGCCGCGCATGCCGGCGTAGCCGATGCCCGCCATCATCATCACCAGCACCCCGACCAGCAAGCCAAGGCGCATACCCACCGTCAGTTTTCGCCGCATCGTCGTGCTCCTATGCCGCCAGGTTTCCAGCTTGCCTTGCCTGCAGTTGCTTGAGCAGGGCCGGTATGTCCAGGATCAATGCCACGTCGCCGCTGCCCAGCACGGTCGACCCGCTGAGGCAGGAGATGGCGCTGAACACTGGGCTGAGGGGCTTGATCACCGCCTGGCATTGTCCCTGCAGGCTATCGACGACCAGCCCGGCGCGCTGGCCGGCGTGCCGCACCACCAGCACGCTTTCGCGGCAGGGAGCTACGCCTTGCAGGCGAAATAACCGGCGCAGGGCCACCGTTGGCAGCACCTCGCCGCGCAAGTCGACGAAGCCGCGCCGTTCCCCGCGCTCATGCTCCACGCATTCCTCGATCGTGCCGAGCGGGATGGCGAAGCGCGAGCTGCCAACCGTCACCAGCATGCAGTCCATGATGGCCAGCGTCAGCGGCAAGCGCACCCGTACCGTGGTGCCGCGGCCAGCTTCGCTGTCGATGGCGATGCTGCCGCGCAGCGCTTCGATATTGCGCTTGACCACATCCATCCCGACGCCGCGCCCCGACAGGCTGGTCACCGCGCTGGCGGTCGAGAAGCCCGGCTCGAATATCAGCGCGAACACTTCGCTGTCGCCGGGTCTTTGCTCCGGACCGAGCAGGCCGCGCTCGATGGCGCTGGCAATGATGCGTTCGCGCTGCAGGCCGCCGCCATCGTCGCCGACTTCGATCACGATGCTGCCCGAGTCGTGAAAGGCGTTCAGGAACACGGTCCCCTGCAAAGGCTTGCCACGCAGGCGCCGTACTTCGGGCGCCTCTATGCCGTGGTCGATGGCGTTGCGCACCAGGTGGGTCAGCGGGTCGCCGATGCGCTCCACCAGCGTCTTGTCCAGCTCCACGTCCTCGCCGCCCAGGACCAGGCGAATATCCTTGCCGATTTCGCGCGCCACATCGTGCACCACCCGCTGGAAACGGTTGAACGTGGCGCCGATCTTCACCATGCGCAATTGCAGGGCGCTGTCGCGCACCTGCTCCACCAGGCCAGCCAGCGCGGAAGTACTGTCCTGCAGGTCGGCGTCCTTGAAGCGGCCGCCTATCATCTGGGTGCGTGCGCTGGCAATGATCAACTCTCCCACCAGCGTAATCAGCTGGCCGAGACGCTCGGCGTCGACGCGGATGGTACGGCTTTCTCGCGGCCCCGCCGCTGCTGCGGCAACGCCAGGCGCCGCCGGTGGCGCTGCAACCGGCGGCGCCACCGTCCCGAGGGCGCTGGCTTGCAGCACTTGCGCGATGGCGGCGCCGTGCAGCGGCAAGATATTGGCCAGGCGCTGGAAGTCCTCATTGCCGCTGCCGGGCGGCAGAAGCCGCAAAGTACATTCATCGTGCAGGAACTCGAACACCTTGCTGATTTGTTCGGCGTTTGCCGCCGTTTCCAGCACGATCTCGAAACCAAGGTAGCAGCTTTGCGGGTCCATCTGCCCTGGCGGAGGCAAACCGCCATCGACCGTGGCCAGCGCCACGATTCGCCCCAGGCGGCCGAGATAGGCGATGAAGGAAGCCGGGTCCATGCCCTGCCGGAAGACATCGCGCCCGAACTCCAGCGACACCAGCCAGCGGCCGCTTTCACCAATATCGGCCGCGGCGCCGAAGGACGCCGCCATCGGCAACAGGGTGGGCGCCGGGGCAAGATAGGCATGCAGTGCATCGAGCTGCGGGCGGCACCGTTCGCCCAGCTCGCCCCGTCCGCCTCGCTCGACATCGCGCACCATCGCGCCAATCTGGTCGGCGCATTCCAGCAGCAGCGCTACCAGTTCGCCATCGAGCGGTTGGGCACCGTTGCGCACTTCTTCCAGCACGCTTTCCACTGCATGCGTGAACAGCACGACGTAATCCAGTCCAAACAGTCCCGCCGTTCCCTTGATGGTGTGAGCCGCGCGAAAAATGGCATTGACGGCTTCCTCTTGCACGGCAGGCTCGCCCAGCTTCAGCAAGCCGGCTTCCATCTCGGCCAGCAACTCCCCCGCCTCAGTGACAAACGCCTGCAAGCCTTCGTCCAGGTCCATGGGGGTGCCTTCCTATTGGATGCGCAGCAGCTCGAACAGCGCGACGACAGCGGGACTGTGCGCGACCAGCCGCAGCTCCTTCCGGCTGGCTTGGGCGGCTCGGCGCGCCATCAGCAACAGCTGGGCGCCGGCCGTGTCGATCTCCGTCACGCCAGCCAGGTCCACTTCCAGCGCCTGTGACTGGGCAAGGCGTGCCAGGAGCACGTCTTTCATTTCCTGCACGCGCCGGATCGTGAGGTCGCCCTCGATGAAGAGCAGCGCCGGCGGCTCGATGCGCTGTGGGCTCATGCGCCAATCGTATGCCCATGCCCGGTGACTGGCAAGCCCGGTGTGCGGAGTTGCACTAAGTCACTATTCTCGCAATTGCCTGACGCGGCGCGCCGGGTCGGCGGCGATGGCGGCTGCCGTGAAGGGCAGCAGGGGCAGGCGCTTTTCGGCGTAGAGCGGCAACTGGTCGGCATAATGCGCCGAGCGCGGGTCGGTGGACTGCCCGTAGACCAGCAGGCCGCGCGCCTGCGGCCCATCTTCATCGAAGCTGACCAGGTGGATATAGCTGGTGCCCCAGGTCACCCGCTCGTAGCCCGAAGTTCCCAGCACGCCGGCCATATGGATGGAGTTGTAACTGCCGTCGATATCGCCAATCGCGCCGTGGATGGGGAAGCGCTGGCCGTTGCGCGGCTCTACCTGGAAATCGGCCAGGCGCCCGTCAAACGGCACGCCAAGCTGCCGCAGTCGCACAGAGGCGTCCTTCAGAGCCGCCAGCATGGCAGGTATCGCTGTCGGCGCCACGCCGCGCGGCGAGTGCAGCGGATCGGTTGCATCGAATGCCTGCGACCATATCGCCGGCAGCTTGGCGGCGCTGTTCCAGAATTCGCGGAACAGCACGGCGCCGCGGCTGTCCAGCTCCGCCTTGCGGTCCCATGCCGCCAGCGCGGTGCAAGCTTGCAGCAGCAAGTCGTCGGTACTGGCCATGCAGGCCGGGACCAGTTCCGGCAGCACCAGTTCCGCCGCCAGCACGCGATTGGCGAACATCAGCGCCTGCAGGTCCTCCTGCCCGACATGGCCGCGCTGCGCCAGCATGTCCTCGATGCCGATAAAGCCGCTGCGCGTGCGCAGGTGCTGCGCCACGCCCACAGGGCCATACAAGGGAGAATACCCAAGCGGCGTCGGCCCGACCAGCAATTGCCGCGCATTGGTGACCCAATAGCCGTCGTTGGAATTTGCCACATAGTCTGCGCGCAGCATGCTTGGTGCATTGGCGCCGCCGAATATGCCGTCCGGCGTGCCATCGTCATCGTGCCCCCAGGCGCAGGATGAGCGCGCCCCGTCGAACATCAGCAGTGTCGCCAGCAACAGGCAATCGCCGTTGAACTGATCGGCGCCCTGGTGCGGCACGACGCTGGCATCGGCATAGAAAGCACCGCCGTTCCTGTCTGCGGCCACCGTGTTCACCCAAGGCAGGCCGACCAGCCGCCCGAGCTGTTTTTGCAAGTCCTGCACGCTGCTGGCGCGACCGATGGCGAGCCATTGCTCCATCAAGCGCGTGTTGTTGCGATTTGGGTCGCCCAGCACCAGCAGGCCGCCCTGCCCCTGCGGACTGCCAGGCACCGCCAGCACGGCGCCCAGTTTGCTGAAGTAGAAGGCTTTGCTCTTTTTCAGCAAGCTGCCATCCGGCTGCAGCACATCGATTGCCGCCGTGCGGGTCTCCAGCCATTGCGGCACGCCGTCGATCACGTAGCGCATGGGATCGGCGCCGTCGCGGGGCAGGCGGAAAGTGGTGAAATGCACCGCCTTGGTCACGGTATGGGTCCAGGCCAGGTCCTTGTTGAAGCCTATGACCACCAGCGGCAGGCCGCCCAGGCTCACGCCCATTGCATCGTAGCTGCCCGGCACCGTGACGTGCAGCTGGTAGAAACGGTCGGTGCTGGTCCATGGATAATGTGGATTCCCCAACAGGATGCCGCGGCCGTTGCTGCTGGCTTCCCTGCCGATTGCCAGTGCGTTGCTGGCCATCGCGCCCTGGGTTGGCATGACGTACGGCTCGCCCGATGGTGGCGCATCCACCGGGCCTTCCTGCAAAGCCAGGGTAACGTTGCCGCCTACATCGCGCGCTGCGGCCACGATTTCGGCGGCAAACACTTCACCCGTGGCATGCAATGCCTTCTCCGCGATCAGGAGCATCACGTCGTCAAAGCTGATCGGCTTGACCCAGACCGCATTCCTGCAGGCCTCGGGCAGGCGCGCACCATGCTCGCGCAGATAGCGGTTGTAGCCGGCGGCATAGCCGCGCAGCAGTTGCTGGATTTCGCTCGAACCGGCGGCATAGCCGGCCCGTAGCTTCTCGATATCCAGGTAGCCTTTGAAAAAGAAGTCGCTATCTTCGTTGCGCAAATCCATGAAATCAAGGGCGGCGCCATATTCGCCGTTGAGGGGCTTTGTCGCGTGGGCATCCGGTCCGAAGTAGCGCGAGCGCTCGCCGCGCACCGTCAGGAAGCTGTCGGCCAACATGCAGATATTGTCTTCGGCAAAAGAATAGGCCAGGCCATAGCCGACGCCTGCGAAATCCTTGGCCTGGATATGCGCCACGCCATAGCTGGTACGGGTGACTTCCGCGGCAAACTGTGGTGCCGGCGTGCCGCCGTTAATGCCCTTGCCACTGCAGGCAGTGAGGAATATGGCCGCACATGCGGCCAGCAGTTGCGCTTTCATGGTCTACCTCCCCGTCAGAAAAGTGCACGCTTCCATGATGTGCGCGGCATTTCTGCGACAGTTGAGGCAAATCAAATTGGTACACAATCGTGCGAAACCAATAATCTGCTAAGATTTTTGACAAATGCACCCGCCCCGGGTGCATTTTTTTTTTGCGCAAAGGAGCAGACATGAAGAGATTCACCCCAGTCGTACTGGCCGCAGGACTCTTTGCAGCCAGCGCAGCAAATGCAGCCCCCACCTGGATTACCCTCGGCGACGCCGCTTACGCCAAGTTGCAAGCCGCCGCGCCGCAAGCCGTTGCGAAGCAGAGCAAGCAAGGCCAGGGCAAGGAGAAAGTCCATCTGGTGCAAATCGACGAAGAAACCATGCTGAAACTGTCGGCCGCCATCCACAAGGAATTGAAGCGCTGCGGTGGTTTCATCGTGCATGCCAGTGAGGAGGAAGGCCGCCAGGCGTTGGTCAAGGCAGGCACCGTGCAGCCGCTGGCATTGGCCGTCAGCCGCCCAAGCTACGCCATCGATAACCAGACCGCCGTCAACGGGATTCTGCCGACGATGCAGGCCTCGAACATTGCGCAGACTATCATCGACATGTCGAACTTCGCGAACCGCTACTACCGCACCACCAATGGCGCCAATGCCTCCAACTGGCTGGCGCAGAAGTGGACCAGCATGGCTGCAGGCCGCAGCGACATCAGCGTGAGCCAGTACACGCACTCGGGCTATAACCAGAAGTCCGTGATCATGACCATCAACGGCACTGACAATGCTTCCGAAGTCATTGTCATGGGCGGCCACCTGGATAGCATCAACATGAGCGGCAATGGCGAGACCTCACGCTCGCCCGGCGCCGACGATGACGCTTCCGGCATCGCCAGCCTGACCGAAGCGGTGCGCGCCATGATCGCCGCCGGCTACAAGCCGCGCCGTACCATCAAGATCATGGGTTATGCGGCGGAAGAAGCCGGCCTGCTCGGCTCCAAGGATATCGCGGCGAACTTCAAGGCCAACAACGTCAACGTGGTCGGCGTGCTGCAGCTGGATATGACCAACTACCGCGGTTCGGCCAAGGACGTCTGGATCTACACCGACTACACGGACAGCCAGCAGAACACATTCCTGGCCTCGCTGATGTCGACCTACCAGCCGAGCGTCACCGTGGGCTACAGCTCCTGCGGTTACGCTTGCTCCGACCATGCCTCCTGGCAGAATCAGGGCTTCCCGGCCTCGATACCGTTCGAAACGCTGATGGGTGAAGATAACCCCTACATCCATACGTCCAACGACACCTACGCCAATTCAGGCAACCAGGCCGACCATGCGCTGAAGTTCGCCAAGCTGGCTGCCGCTTTTGCGGTGGAACTTGGCAGCGACGGTCCTGTCATCGTTCAGCCGGACACGGTCGAAACCTTCAGCGGCAGCCTGACCCTGAACCAGAAGAAAACCTTCGGCCCGTTCAAGGCAGGCGTTGGCACCTTCAAGGCTGAAACCACTGGCACCGGCGACATCGACCTGTATGTCCGCAAAGGTTCGCTGCCGACCACCAGCAGCTACAGCTGCAAGTCGGACGGCTCCACTGCGACCGAGACCTGCAGCACCAGTGTCACGGCCAATGGCGACGTCTACGTCATGTTGAACGGCTACAGCGCCGGGACCTATAACCTGAAGGTGACTTACCGTCCGCAGTAATCAGCGCAGGCTGACCGTCTGGCGTTTCCAGGCCGGGTCCTGCCACTTGTAGAAAGTGGACAGCGATTCCGGCCTGTCGGCGCCGCGTTCAGTTGCCAGCGTGGCCATGTCCAGCAGCTCGAAGCTGCGGCGGAACTTGCCCTCGGCGCGCACTTCCCGCGCCGCCAGCATCTTGGCGGTGCCCGGCACCCAGCCCGCGAATTCCGCGTAGCCGATGTCCGGATCGCTGGAGGCCGGCGGCAGCACGTCGATCACCCAACTCTCGCCCTGGCGGCGAAACAGCCACATTTCGCGCCAGCCATCGAGCGGCTGCACCGCCAATGCCAACGCCGTGCCTTGCGGATGTACGCGCGCCGACGCCATCCACGCCACACCCCAGGTACAGCGGCTCGCGAGCTGCTTGCCGCCGCCTTGCAAGCTGACGCAAGTTTCGCCCGGCCGGCCCGCGGCGGAAGTCACTGCCAGCTGGGGCGCCGTCTTGCCCTGCGCCGGCGCCGGGGTGGGTTCCAGCGCCCAGCGCACCGCGCCGACCCGCACGCCGGCTTCCGCATACGCAGCATTGTCTTCGTCCGCCAGTTCCGACTTGTTGACTGCCGCCAGCGCCTGCTCCGCGCGGCCGGCTGCCTGCGACGCATCCTCGCCCTTGCGCGCGCGCTGGAACGCCACGCTCGACCAGACTGCCGCGCGCCGCATATGGATGCGGTTCTTCATGTGTTCCGGCAGGCGCGCCAGGTCCACCGTGGAGAGCAGTTCGGCGCGCCAGCGGTCATGCTCGGCGCGCTGCACGACGCCCAGCGCTGGATCGATGCAGGCGCCGTTGCTCAACGCCAGCGCCGCGCGGTAGCGTTGCTCGGCACTGGCGGCGACCGCCAGCACGCGGCGAAAAGCGTCGCCGTCGTAGCAGACCCGCATCTTGCCGTCATTCTCGTAGCTGCGCATCGCCACGCCATAGCTGGCCACCACTTCCAGGTGGGCGGCCAGCGCCGTCTCGGCCTGCGGCGCCAGTTTGGAAGAAGCACGCGCCGCCAGCCGCTCCGCCATGCTGCCGATCGCATCAAACGGTTCAGCATCGATGGCTTGCGGTGCGGCGGCCTTCAGGTAGGCAGCACCGTAGCTGATGCCCAGCGCCTCGGAACCCGGCGTATCGCGCAGGAAGCGCAGCACCGACAGCAGCTCCGGCGCGGCAGCAGGCTGCAAGCCGACTTGCCGCACGCGGCTCGCGCGCACATAGCCGGCCCGCTCGCGGCGATGGTCGTACACCTGCAGGAAATCGCCGCGGGTGCCGCGCACTTCCAGCGCGTCGCCCTGCCACAGCACGGCCTGGGCCTGGGCTGATTCGCGCGGCGCCGCACGCAGCGGGAGTTGGTCCTGGGCGACGATGGCCAAGGCCAGGGTGGCGGCAAGCATTGAGGCGGCCATGCTTATTCTCCAGCGGTGGCAGCAATACGCTCGGCGTGCGCGGTCTTCGGCGCACCCACCAGCGTCGAGCCAATGAAGCCGCCATCGGCCGGCGGCGGCGCGATGATGACCGACACCTTGTCCGACAGCTTATCGGCCATGGTCTTCTGGATCAGCAGCGGATGCTTGCTCAGCAGCTCGCCGTCGCGCTCCATCTGGGCGCTGGCGATCTTGCCCACCAGTTCCTGGCGATAGGCTTCGGCGTCGGCCAGCTTGCGGCGCGAATCCGCTTCGCCGGCAGCTTCGATGATGCGGGCCTGGGCATTGCCCTCCGAAGTCTTGATGCGGGCCGTCTTTTCAGCCTCTGCCTCCAGTTCACGTTGCTTGACTTGCTTTTCCTTGAACGGCAGCACGTGGCGCATGGCTTCTTCCTGGGCCCTGGCGGCGATCACCTGTTCGGAAGCGGCAGCTTCGGCGGCCTTTTCGCGCGCCACTTTTTCAGCCTCGGCTTCGAGCGCGGTCTGGCGCACCTGCTTTTCTTTCAGTTCCAACGTGTAGCGCATTTTTTCTGACGCCAGCTCTTCGGCCAGCAGTTTCTCCATGCCGGCCTTGAAGTCTTCCGGCAACACGACCTTGCCGATGGTGACGCTGCGCAGCACAAGGCCGTCAGCAGCCAGCTTGGGCTTCAGTTCAGCCTCGATGGCCTGCTGGATTTCGGCGCGCTTGGAAGAGAAGATTTCACGCACCGTGTAGCGCGTCAGTATCTTGTAGATCACGCCTTCGACATCGGGCGCTACCACGTCGCGCGAGATATCGGCCGGCAGTTTGGATGCGAATTGCTCAAGGCGGGCCTGGTCCAGGCCATAGCGCACGGACATGTCCAGGCCCAGAGACAGGCCTTCCCCGGACTGGAAGGGCGTCTCGCCGGCAGCAGCCGGGCGATAGGTCTGGTCGCGCAGCGACAGCAGGCGCAATTCATGGATGCCGGGCAGGTCCAGCGCCAGGCCTTCGCGCACAATCGACGTATCGCCGGTCAGGTGGTTGGTACGCACCGCCACTTCGCCGCGGCCAACCGTGCGCATTGGAGGGACTTGGTACAAACCGTAAGCGGCGGCGCCGGTCACGGCGAGCAGCACGACGCCCTTGCGGGCGCCGGAAGGGAAATGAATGCTGCTGGCAGCACGGCCGAGCGTCGAGCGAATCGCCTGCAGCATCGTACTGATCCGGTTGTTCATGATGATTGCCTTTCTGGTTGGTTGGCCCGGCACCGCGCCGGTGCAGCAATCTTCCGGCCGCAGGCCGCGAACGTTCAATGCTGCCGCCTGCCCACTCCCTTCCGGCCTGTGAAGAAAAATTCACGCCGGCGGCCGGGCTTTTGGGTAATACTTCCTGCATGACACGCGTAGCCATCATTGAAGACGATCTCCCCACCAGCAACCAGCTTGCCGGCTGGATTGCCGCGGCCCGCCCCGGCATCCAGGTCGACCAGTGGTTCAACCGCGACGACGCCGAGGCAGCCATCGCCCGTGAACGCTATGACCTGGTGGTACTGGACATTGAACTGGGACGCGAGCGCCACGCCGGCGTCGCCGTCATCAACGCCATCAACAAGCGCCATGCGACGCCGGTGTTGGTGGTGTCGGCCATGCCGGCAGCTATCTACCGCTCGATCATGAAAGCGCTGGACGCCTGGGATTACCTGCAAAAAACCACTTTCGAAGAAGCCGACTTCATCGAAACCTTCCTGGAGATCCTGCGCGCTGCAAAAGACAGCAAGCCCGCCGCCCCGGCCAGCGAGCTTGCGATGGATCCGCTGCGCCAGCGCACGCCCACCTGGCGCGGACAACGCATCAACCTGCCGCTGACGGCGCAGCGCATCCTCTCAGCACTGTTCGAGCGGCGCGGCCAGGTGGTGTCCTACGAAGACCTGTTTGAAGTGGTGAAAAGTGGGCGCAACCGCGACAATATCCGCAAGCATGTGAGCACCATTCGCGACGCCTTCCGCGAAATCGATCCGGACTTCGAGTGCATCGAGAACATCCCGATGCGCGGTTTCCGCTGGACCGACCAGGCATGAACCCCATTTCCCTGCTGACGCCATACCGACTGCGCATCGTATTGCGCATGGCCTTTCCGCTACTGGGAGTCGCCACAGTCGGCCTGGCGGTATCCGTGCTGCAGCAGGAGAAGCAGCTCAGCTACCAGGCTTACGAGCACTCCTTCCACAAGACACGCGAGCAGATCGCCGCTACGCTGCGCCATCCAACCGGGCAGCTCGCCCTGCTGAATCCAACTGTGGGTCAGAACCCCGGCCTTCATCCGGTACTGTTGCCTTATGCCGCATTGGATTTCGACGACCAGGCCAAGGTGCAGCAAGCGATCTCCATGGCCGGCTGCGCTGCACCGCGCAGCGACAAGGGCACGCTTTGTGTCGGCATCGGGAACAATCCCTGGGCAGGCGGCTTTATCTACGTCGCCGGGACCTTCCATGCTCCACTGCTTGCGGCCCACCCGATACGCGAAGAGTCAATCGAAGGGGCTCACCGCGTCGACGTGAAGGTAAGCTTGCGTGGCCAGGAGTACCACTGGATCGCTCCTTTCGAACAGACCGGCGACCCGGCAAACGGCGGCATACGCGGCCGCCTGACCGGCTACACAGCGGCCGATGCAGGCCAGCCGCATGCCCGTCCGGTCAAGGATTTCCGCGGCTGGATCTGGCAAAGCCCGATTTGCGCACCTGAAGGCACGCCTGGCTGCGCGCACAGCACGTTCTTCTCTGTCCGGCTGCCGGTCGGGGTGCTGCAAGACGCCCTTTTTGCCAAGCCCCGGCCAGCCTGGCCGCCAGCGGACTTGGCCAACATCAACGTTGACTTGGCAGTACTGCCGCCAGGCGATGGCCCTGCGCTGCTGGACACGACACGCGACCAGGCCACGCCGCTGTTTTCCCTGCGCGACCTGCAGTCGCTGCTTTTGCCAGGTGAAACCCTGCGCATCCGCACCGAGCAAGGCAAGGAAGTGTTGACCCTTTCGGCAGCCAGCAGCAGTGGCGACCAGAGCTGGCACGCCCTGCTTACCCTGGTGCGCCACCTGCCAGTCGACACCACCGTCAAGGCACTGCAAACCCACGCCAGCGTGCCTACACCGCTTGGCAATTTCGAAATTGAATTGAGCGGAGATGCGCGCAGCGTCAGCGACACCTTGAGCGTGGTGGCCACCCGTGTGTCCTGGTTTGTCGGCGCCATCCTTGGTGCATTGCTGGTGGCTTGGCTTGTAGTGGAAGCTGGCATCATCCGCCCAATCAGCATCCTGACCAAACGCGCCGACAAAGTAGCACGCTCAGTCAAGACTGCCGGAGCGCTCGATGAATTTGACTTGTCCGACCTGCGCGGCCGCGACGAATTGGGTGTGCTGGCCAACTGCCTGCACGACCTGCTGCGGCGAGTGCGCGAGGACGTGGAGAAGGAAGCGATTCGCGCCGAGCAGGAGCGAGACATGTGGCACGCAGTCGGCCACGAAATCATGTCGCCGCTACAGTCGCTGATGGCGCTGCACGGTGGCGAGCATGACCCAAGTGGGCGCTATATTCACCGCATGCAGCAGGCAGTACGTGTACTTTATGGACAAGCATCACCCAGCGAGGCATTTCAGTCGACCACCCTGCAGCTGGAAACCCTGGACCTCGACGCCTTCCTGCGCGATGTGGCAGCCAACGCACCTTGTGTCGGCATTGCCGACGTAAGCTACCAGGGCGGAACGCCCGCCATGGTTCGCGCCGATCCTTATTCGCTGGAAGATGTGGTGACCCACATCTTGAACAACGCTAACCGCCACCGAACGCCGGGCACCCCGATCACGATGACGTTGACGTCAGACCAGCGCACAGCCAGCCTGGCAATCCATAACAAAGGCGCCTCGATCGCGCCGGCGCTGATCGACAAGGTATTCGAGTATGGCGTATCGGGCCAGGAAGAAGGCGCCAATCGCGGCCAAGGCCTGTTCGTCGTCAAGACTTATATGGCCAAGATGGGCGGCACAGTAGCTGTGCGCAATGTGGCTGGCGGCGTCGAGTTCACACTGACGCTGCATGCGGGAGCCTGAAGTAGAAAAGCAAAAAGCCCGCCGGCATTCATGCCTGGCGGGCTTTTCTAATAAGAGCCTGACGATAACCTACTTTCACACTGGTTGCAGCACTATCATCGGCGCAGAGTCGTTTCACGGTCCTGTTCGGGATGGGAAGGGGTGGGACCGACTTGCTATGGTCATCAGGCATGACTTGTCAACAATCGTGGAAGAAGTAAAGTTGGGGTAGTGTTCTCAAACACGGTAAGTGCTACATAACCGTCAAGGTTATAGGGACAAGCCGTACGGGCAATTAGTATCAGTTAGCTTAATGCATTACTGCACTTCCACACCTGACCTATCAACGTCCTGGTCTCGAACGACCCTTCAAGGAGCTCAAGGCTCCGGGAAATCTCATCTTAAGGCAAGTTTCCCGCTTAGATGCTTTCAGCGGTTATCTCTTCCGAACTTAGCTACCCGGCAATGCCACTGGCGTGACAACCGGTACACCAGAGGTTCGTCCACTCCGGTCCTCTCGTACTAGGAGCAGCCCCCTTCAAATTTCCAACGCCCACGGCAGATAGGGACCAAACTGTCTCACGACGTTTTAAACCCAGCTCACGTACCACTTTAAATGGCGAACAGCCATACCCTTGGGACCGGCTACAGCCCCAGGATGTGATGAGCCGACATCGAGGTGCCAAACTCCCCCGTCGATATGAACTCTTGGGAGGAATCAGCCTGTTATCCCCAGAGTACCTTTTATCCGTTGAGCGATGGCCCTTCCATACAGAACCACCGGATCACTATGTCCTACTTTCGTACCTGCTCGACTTGTCGGTCTCGCAGTTAAGCACGCTTATGCCATTGCACTATTAGCACGATGTCCGACCGTACCTAGCGTACCTTCGAACTCCTCCGTTACCGTTTGGGAGGAGACCGCCCCAGTCAAACTGCCTACCATGCACTGTCCCCGATCCGGATTACGGACCAAGGTTAGAACCTCAAACAAACCAGGGTGGTATTTCAAGGATGGCTCCATAGGAACTGGCGTCCCTACTTCAAAGCCTCCCACCTATCCTACACAGATTGGTTCAAAGTCCAATGCAAAGCTACAGTAAAGGTTCATGGGGTCTTTCCGTCTAGCCGCGGGTAGATTGCATCATCACAAACACTTCAACTTCGCTGAGTCTCGGGAGGAGACAGTGTGGCCATCGTTACGCCATTCGTGCAGGTCGGAACTTACCCGACAAGGAATTTCGCTACCTTAGGACCGTTATAGTTACGGCCGCCGTTTACTGGGACTTCAATCAAGAGCTTGCACCCCATCATTTAATCTTCCAGCACCGGGCAGGCGTCACACCCTATACGTCCACTTTCGTGTTTGCAGAGTGCTGTGTTTTTATTAAACAGTCGCAGCCACCAGTTTATTGCAACCTTTTCGCCCTTCCACAGTAAAGTGGTCAAGCTACCGAGGCGTACCTTATCCCGAAGTTACGGTACCAATTTGCCGAGTTCCTTCTCCCGAGTTCTCTCAAGCGCCTTAGAATACTCATCTCGCCCACCTGTGTCGGTTTGCGGTACGGTCTCGTATGACTGAAGCTTAGAGGCTTTTCTTGGAACCACTTCCGATTGCTTCGCGAGCAAGCTCGCTCGTCCCAGTCCCTTGAATTACGCGCCCGGATTTGCCTAAGCGCCTTCTATGAACCAGAAACTGCCTATTCCAACAGGCAGACAACCTTCCGCGATCCGTCCCCCCATCGCATCATACGACGGTGCAGGAATATTAACCTGCTTCCCATCAGCTACGCATCTCTGCCTCGCCTTAGGGGCCGACTCACCCTGCTCCGATGAACGTTGAACAGGAAACCTTGGGCTTACGGCGTGCGGGCTTTTCACCCGCATTATCGCTACTCATGTCAGCATTCGCACTTCTGATACCTCCAGCATCCTTTACAAGACACCTTCGCAGGCTTACAGAACGCTCTCCTACCATATCCTTGCGGATATCCGCAGCTTCGGTGACTGGCTTAGCCCCGTTACATCTTCCGCGCAGGACGACTCGATCAGTGAGCTATTACGCTTTCTTTAAATGATGGCTGCTTCTAAGCCAACATCCTGACTGTTTTAGCCTTCCCACTTCGTTTTCCACTTAGCCAATCTTTGGGACCTTAGCTGGCGGTCTGGGTTGTTTCCCTCTTGACACCGGACGTTAGCACCCGATGTCTGTCTCCCAAGCTCGCACTCAACGGTATTCGGAGTTTGCAATGGTTTGGTAAGTCGCGATGACCCCCTAGCCATAACAGTGCTCTACCCCCGTCGGTGATACTTGAGGCACTACCTAAATAGTTTTCGGAGAGAACCAGCTATTTCCAAGTTTGTTTAGCCTTTCACCCCTATCCACAGCTCATCCCCTAATTTTTCAACATTAGTGGGTTCGGTCCTCCAGTGCGTGTTACCGCACCTTCAACCTGGCCATGGATAGATCACTTGGTTTCGGGTCTACACCCAGCGACTGGCGCCCTGTTCGGACTCGATTTCTCTACGGCTCCCCTATCTGGTTAACCTCGCCACTGAATGTAAGTCGCTGACCCATTATACAAAAGGTACGCCGTCACCCCTTACGAGGCTCCGACTGTTTGTATGCACACGGTTTCAGGATCTATTTCACTCCCCTCCCGGGGTTCTTTTCGCCTTTCCCTCACGGTACTGGTTCACTATCGGTCGATTACGAGTATTTAGCCTTGGAGGATGGTCCCCCCATGTTCAGACAGGATTTCTCGTGTCCCGCCCTACTTGTCGTACGCTTAGTACCACCGCTTGGATTTCATGTACGGGGCTATCACCCGCTATGGCCAGAGTTTCCAATCTGTTCCATTATCCAAACGACTATCACGTACAGGCTCTTCCCATTTCGCTCGCCACTACTTTGGGAATCTCGGTTGATTTCTTTTCCTGCAGCTACTTAGATGTTTCAGTTCGCCGCGTTCGCTTCACACACCTATGTATTCAGTGAGTGATGACCTATAAGGCCGGGTTTCCCCATTCGGAAATCTTCGGATCAAAGCTTGTTTGTCAGCTCCCCGAAGCTTATCGCAGACTTCTACGTCCTTCATCGCCTGTAATCGCCAAGGCATCCGCCATGTGCACTTATTCACTTGTCCCTATAACCTTGACGGCTACAGGTTCAAGCACTTACTACTGTGTTTGATGAGTTTTACTACTACCCTAAGTAATATCTTTCGATATCGCTTAATAAAACTTTTACTTCTTCCAGATTGTTAAAGAACGATGAACATTTAAGCGTTCAAACCTAAGCGGCTACGCTTACGTTTGAAAACTTGGTGGAGGATGACGGGATCGAACCGACGACCCCCTGCTTGCAAAGCAGGTGCTCTCCCAGCTGAGCTAATCCCCCATTGGTTTGGTAGGGCTGGTTGGGCTCGAACCAACGACCCCCGCGTTATCAACACGGTGCTCTAACCAGCTGAGCTACAGCCCCAACATTGCTGTTCTTCGTATTACAACAGTCGATAAGTGTGAACGTTTGAGTCTGATGCCGACTCTAGAAAGGAGGTGATCCAGCCGCACCTTCCGATACGGCTACCTTGTTACGACTTCACCCCAGTCACGAATCCTACCGTGGTAAGCGCCCTCCTTGCGGTTAAGCTACCTACTTCTGGTAAAACCCGCTCCCATGGTGTGACGGG
Organism: Pseudoduganella sp. R-43; assembly: GCF_049913255.1. Lineage (NCBI taxonomy): Bacteria > Pseudomonadati > Pseudomonadota > Betaproteobacteria > Burkholderiales > Oxalobacteraceae > Pseudoduganella > Pseudoduganella sp. R-43. The sequence continues at coordinate 1,243,492 of NZ_CP183988.1, read as the reverse complement.
CGGTGTGTACAAGACCCGGGAACGTATTCACCGCGACATGCTGATCCGCGATTACTAGCGATTCCAACTTCATGTAGTCGAGTTGCAGACTACAATCCGGACTACGATACACTTTCTGGGATTAGCTCCCCCTCGCGGGTTGGCGGCCCTCTGTATGTACCATTGTATGACGTGTGAAGCCCTACCCATAAGGGCCATGAGGACTTGACGTCATCCCCACCTTCCTCCGGTTTGTCACCGGCAGTCTCATTAGAGTGCTCTTGCGTAGCAACTAATGACAAGGGTTGCGCTCGTTGCGGGACTTAACCCAACATCTCACGACACGAGCTGACGACAGCCATGCAGCACCTGTGTGCAGGTTCTCTTTCGAGCACTCCCGGATCTCTCCAGGATTCCTGCCATGTCAAGGGTAGGTAAGGTTTTTCGCGTTGCATCGAATTAATCCACATCATCCACCGCTTGTGCGGGTCCCCGTCAATTCCTTTGAGTTTTAATCTTGCGACCGTACTCCCCAGGCGGTCTACTTCACGCGTTAGCTGCGTTACTAAGTCAATTAAGACCCAACAACTAGTAGACATCGTTTAGGGCGTGGACTACCAGGGTATCTAATCCTGTTTGCTCCCCACGCTTTCGTGCATGAGCGTCAGTTTTGACCCAGGGGGCTGCCTTCGCCATCGGTGTTCCTCCACATCTCTACGCATTTCACTGCTACACGTGGAATTCTACCCCCCTCTGCCAAACTCTAGCCTCGCAGTCTCCATCGCCATTCCCAGGTTAAGCCCGGGGATTTCACGACAGACTTACGAAACCGCCTGCGCACGCTTTACGCCCAGTAATTCCGATTAACGCTTGCACCCTACGTATTACCGCGGCTGCTGGCACGTAGTTAGCCGGTGCTTATTCTTCAGGTACCGTCAGCAGATCTGGATATTAGCCAGACCCTTTTCTTCCCTGACAAAAGAGCTTTACAACCCGAAGGCCTTCTTCACTCACGCGGCATTGCTGGATCAGGGTTGCCCCCATTGTCCAAAATTCCCCACTGCTGCCTCCCGTAGGAGTCTGGACCGTGTCTCAGTTCCAGTGTGGCTGGTCGTCCTCTCAGACCAGCTACTGATCGTTGCCTTGGTGAGCCTTTACCTCACCAACTAGCTAATCAGATATCGGCCGCTCCAGGAGCACAAGGCCTTGCGGTCCCCTGCTTTCATCCTTAGATCGTATGCGGTATTAGCGTAACTTTCGCTACGTTATCCCCCACTCTTGGGTACGTTCCGATATATTACTCACCCGTTCGCCACTCGCCGCCAGGCCGAAGCCCGCGCTGCCGTTCGACTTGCATGTGTAAAGCATGCCGCCAGCGTTCAATCTGAGCCAGGATCAAACTCTTCAGTTCAATCTCTGTTTTTGCCGCATTTCTGCGGCAGGTCACTCACTCAAAATACTGACGAAATCTCATAAAGAGATTTACGTTTAATTTTGTGCGAGCGTTATAACGTATATTTTGAGCATCGAGCCCGAAGGCTCGGGCATATCGTCAAACGCCCACACTTATCGACTGTTGATTTTTAAAGATCGCTGCCTTATCGTTGACAAAGCGTTGTGTTTGTCAGCAGCAGAGAAGCGAGATTATGCGGTACAGCGTGCAACTCGTCAACCCCTCTTTTTCTTCTCTCGCTTCGTTGCGTTAAGTACGCTGCGTTGCGAGGGACCGAACTATATCAAAGCCCCTCGAAGTTTGGCAAGCGCTTTTCGAGGAAGGCATACATGCCTTCGCGCTGGGCCGGCGTGCCGAAGCCTGCGTGGAACAGGCGGCGCTCGTAATTCACGCCTTCCGACAACGTGGTCTCAAAGGCGCGGTTCACGCAGTCCTTGATTTGCATGGCGACGGAAACCGGCATCTGGGCGATGCCCTGGGCGATCTCCAGCACGGATTCGATCAGCTTGTCGGCCGGGACTACGCGCGAGACCAGGCCAATGCGCTCCGCTTCGGCCGCATCGATCATGCGGGTGGTCAGCAGCATATCCATCGCTTTCGCCTTACCAATGGTGCGCGGCAGGCGCTGGGTGCCGCCGGCGCCCGGAGTAACGCCGACCTTGATTTCAGGCTGGCCGAACTTGGCGGTGTCGGCTGCAACCAGGAAATCGCACATCATGGCCAGTTCGCAACCGCCACCCAGCGCGAAGCCGGCCACGGCGCCGATCACCGGCTTGCGCACTTTCAGGATGTGCTCCCAGTTGCGCCCAATATAGTTGTCGCGGTGGGTGTCCTGGTAGGTGTAATCCTTCATCGCAGCGATGTCTGCGCCGGCGGCAAAGGCCTTTTCGCTGCCGGTCAGTACGATCACGTGGATCGCCGGGTCTTTTTCGAACTTGGCGAAAGCCTCGCCCAGCTCATTCATCATATTGTCGTTCAGGGCGTTGAGGGCCTTGGGACGGTTCAGGCGGATCAGCGCCACTTTGTCGTGAACTTCTACGAGCAGGTCCTGGTATTCCATTTATTCTCCTCCAGTCGGTTAGCTATCGGGCAATTGTAGCTGTTGTGCACGAAGCGCGCGCCGATGAATCCGGGGTAGACCTACACTGGACTGGAGAATTTGTCAGGAGAACTGCCATGTTCAAATCGATTTTGCTGCCCACCGACGGCTCGCAACTTTCGGAACGGGCCACCCAGACTGCGATCGAATTCGCAAAGATCCATGGCGCGCGCATCACTGCGGTCTCCGTGGTCCAGCCCCTCCCCTTCGTACCCTTGGCCGATGCGGCCGTGCTGCCAGACCCCGGCGTCTTTGACCGCGAAGTACGGAGCAATGTCCAGGCTGGCCTGGATAAGGTGCTTGCGGCAGCCACCGCAGCCGGCATCGAGTGCGATGCCGTGCTGGGCGAGGCAATCAACCCCTACGAGGTCATCGTCAAGACCGCGGAAGAGCGGCATTGCGACATCATCCTGATGGCGTCCCATGGCCGCAAGGGCCTGAATAAACTATTCCTTGGAAGCGAAACCCAGAAGGTTCTCGCACATACGCATTTGCCGGTGCTCGTTCTACGCTGACCCCTGATCTTATTGCGAATTTGGTAATATTTATCGAATTCACAACTTGATCAAGGGTCAGAATGAAGCACCTCGGCTTACTGGCAGGGCTGGCACTGGCGATGTCTGGCGCCGCTGCCGAAAACGTACACGTCACTGTCCGCCTGGCGGCTCCCGACGCATTGGAAGTCAGCTACGAGCTGCCCGCCGCCTGCACGCAACTGCCGTTCCTGAAGACTGGCGCCGGCGCTGCCGAGATACGCTCGCACTGGCAAGCTGTCGGCGAGTGCGGCAAAGCTGGCGGTGACGCACTGGCGCGCGGCGCCAACAATTGCAAGGCGCTCGCCTTCCTCATCCCTGCCACGACCAACAAGGTCGAGGGATATCCCGGTTCCTTCCCTACCGGCGAAGGTATCTACGCGCATATGTCGAACTATGCTGTCACCGAGGCCTGTGGAGCGGTGATTTACCGCTTTGCTGCGCCCGGCAGCATACTGACAGGTTTGGCGCGGCACGAAGGAAGCGCAACTGCCCACGCCGATGCGCCGGCACTGCTGTTCCCGGCCCGCTTGCCGGCGGCAGGCACGAGCCTCGACTACTACGATCCGGCGCTGCCGCCCGCCACTGTGACGCAATTGCGCGAGCGGGCCGACCGCACTGCGAAGTGGCTGAACAACCGCATGCCGGGAGCACAGTTCAGGCGCCCGATCATTGCTGCCACCATGGCAAAGGAGCCGGGCGGACCGAATATTGACGGAAGCGCCGGCGACATCCTCCATCTGGCGCTGTTCAACTGGCCTGCCGAGCCATCGCCGGAGGTATCCCGCCTTGCCAACAAGCTGGTGGCGCATGAAATGAGCCACCGCTTCCAGATCCGCGACGCCGTGGACATCTACGACGATTCGCGCCTGATCAACGAGGGTATCGGCGAATTCCTGCGCTGGCTGGTGTCCGTGCACGAAGGCTGGTTGACGCCGCAGGAAGCCGCGAACGAACTGGATGATGCTCTCGCCGCCTGCATGCTGATCGCCGACGACCGCCGCTGGCATGCTATCTCCCCCGCGGAGATCGGCGGCACGCGCCTGGAGTACGAATGTGGCCTGCCGGCCTTTGTTTACGCCTTGGCGGCACGCCAGGGCAAGGGTGACGCCGTCGCGCGCATCGACGACTTTTACCGCCAGCTTCGCAATGGCGCCAAGCCGGACCTGGCCCAGGCAATGGAATGCGGAAGCCAGGCCTGCAAGGCAATGGTGCTCCCGGCAGTGCTGGATGGCTCCGGCGCAATGCGCGACGAATGGTCGCGCGTGCTCGATCAGACAGGGTTGGCCAAGCCGGTGGCGCCGACGCAGCGCCAGACCGACGCGATGATGCTGCGGGCGCTGACCAAGCTGGTGCGCGAAGACTGCAAGGGCAAGCGCAGCATGACGCCCACCAGCACCAGCATCCTGGTCGATACCCTGCCTTCGTGCACGACCTTGCGCCAGGATGTGGAAGTGGTGCAGGTCGAGAGAAAGCCGCTGTTTGGCGGCATGCAGGCCTTGCCGGCCATCTCGCAGGCATGCGCCGCGCGGCATGAAGTGGTGCTGGGTTTGAAGGACGGCGCTACGCTGCCCGTTCCCTGCCGCTCTCCCTACCAGGCAAGCGCGCGCATGTATGCTGCCGATATCGGCAAGATCATGCGCGCGCTGAATGTGCCCGATGCGCAGGGCAAGCGTTAGCGGGCGAGCTTGGGCAACAGCACCCAGATACTGCCGCGCTGTTTCATGCGGCCGGCGAAATCGGCAGCTTCCGAACCAAAGCCGAAGAACAGGTCAAGACGGATGGCGCCCTTGATGGCGCCGCCGGTATCCTGCGCCAGCATCAGCCTTTGCAGCGGCAGCTCATCGTCGCCAGGCAGCGTGGTATTCAGGTAGACCGGGGCTCCCAGCGGAAGCTGGCTGCGGTCGATCGCCACGGAACGCTGCGGCGTCAGCGGCACGTTCAGCGTCCCTTTCGGGCCGACCTTCGGGTCGGGCAGCTTTTCTTCCTTGAAGAAGACGTAGCTTGGATTGGCATTGAACAGCTCCTGCTGGCGCGTCGGGTGGCCGTCGATCCAGGCCTTGATGCCTTGCGCAGTGGCTTGTTCAGCGGTCAGCTCACCCTTCTGCACCAGCCATTTGCCGATCGACTGGTACGGCCGGCCATTCTGGTCGGCATAGGCAACGCGCACGGTATCGCCGTCAGGCAGTTGCACACGGCCGGAACCCTGCACTTCCAGGAAGAAGGCCTCGACCGAATCGTCCACCCACAGCAGCTCGTTGCCCGGCAAGCCCGTACGGCTGATTTCTTCTCGCGCCGGATAGGGCACGACGCGCTTGCCTTTCAGGCGGCCGCGTACACGCTTGCCCGCCAGTTCGGGATAGACCGAGCCGACATCGATGATGACCATATCGTCCGGCACCTTGTACAACGGTGTCTGGTAAGGGCCGCCCTTCTTGCGGGCGCCGCGCAGCAGCGGTTCGTAATAGCCGGTAATCAGGCCGGTATTGCTGCCATCCGGCGCGACCACTTGGTGCGGGTCGAAGAAGGATTCAAAGAACAGGCGGATGGCAGCCTGGCTATTGGCGTCCACGGTCTTGGCGATCGCGCAGGGTTCCTTCCAGTCTGCTCCGCTTGCCAGCTTGGAGCAGGACAGCATGAAGGCCGGCCATGCAGCGCGCAGGTCGTCACGATCCCAGCCCGGCAAGTCGGAGAAGCGGGCGGGAATGAATTCCGCTTTGGCAGGCGGGGTCGGTGCGGCCGGCACGGTGGGTTGGACCGGCGGCTGGGCCGGCGTGGCAGGCGCAGTCGGCGTGACAGGGGCAGGCTGCGACGGTTTGGCAGGCGGCGGTGGTGGAGTGACGCAACCGGCCAGCACTAACGCGACGGCGGTGGCGCAAACGGGTAAACTACGGCGTGTCAAAAACATGAGGTGTTGTCTATGATTTATCTGATGCTTGAAGCGCTGGTGGCGCTCTTCCTTCTGGTATTCATCGTCTGGTGGACGCTGCCGCCCAACAAAAAGAAGAAGGACGGCGAGAAGTAACTAGTGCAGGGTTCGCGGCAAGGACAGCACGAATTCAGGAATCTTGGTTTCAAACTGGTGGCCGTCTTCAGCCACGCAGAAATATTCCCCATACATGGAGCCCTGCGGCGTGCGCAACTGCGTGCCGCTGGTGTACTCGAACACCTCGCCCGGCGCCAGCAATGGCTGATGGCCGACGACGCCCAGGCCGCGTACTTCTTCAATATGGTTGTTCGCATCGGTGATCACCCAGTGACGGGAGATCAGCTGGGCCGGCACGGTGCCGGTGTTCTTGATGGTGATCGTGTAAGTGAACACGAAATTGGTGCGGTCCGGATTGGACTGTTCCGGCAGGTACTGCGTGCGTACCTCGACCGCAAACTCATACTGGGCCATAAGGGTTTCCTTCATAACAATTGGGCAATTCTAGTCCAAGCAATCGGACAGCGTCCGCACAGCAGCGTAAAATAACGCATCTTTTTTTCTCAGCCGACCAGCCATGACCACTTTCCGTATCGCTCCGAGCATCCTGTCCGCCGACTTCGCCCGCCTGGGTGAAGAGGTTCGCAACGTAGTTGCCGCTGGCGCCGACATCATCCACTTCGACGTCATGGACAACCACTACGTGCCTAACCTCACCGTCGGCCCGCTGGTCTGCCAGGCGATCCGCCCGCACGTGCAAGTGCCGATCGACGTGCACCTGATGGTCAAGCCGGTCGACCGCATCATCCCTGATTTCGCCAAGGCTGGCGCCAACATCATCACCTTCCATCCGGAAGCGTCCGACCACATCGACCGTTCGCTGCAACTGATCCGCGACAACGGCTGCAAGGCTGGCCTGGTGTTCAATCCTGCCACCCCACTGAGCTACCTGGATCACGTGATGGACAAGATCGACATGATCCTGATCATGTCGGTGAACCCGGGCTTCGGCGGCCAGTCCTTCATCCCGCAGGCGCTGAAGAAGATCGCCGAAGCGCGCCGCCGCATCGACGAATCCGGCCGCGACATCATGCTGGAAGTCGACGGCGGCATCAAGATCGACAACATCAAGGCCGCGGCAGAAGCCGGCGCCGACACCTTCGTGGCTGGTTCCGCGATCTTCGGCCAGCCTGACTACAAGGCCGTGATTGACGCGATGCGCGGCCAACTGGCTTCGCTGTAAGAATGGCGGCGGTCCTGCGCGGCGTAAGGGCCGCCATCATTGACCTCGACGGCACGATGCTCGACACGATGCCGGACTTCGAAGTGGCCATCAACCTGATGCGCGAAGAACTGGGGCTGGCGCCCATTACGGTCGCGCAGATCGAACTGATGGTCGGCAAAGGGTCGGAGAACCTGGTGCGGCGCGTGCTCGCACTGGACCACGACGATGCCGGCGTCGAGCAGCACTTCCCGGCCGCGATGGAAGCCTACCAGCGCCACTACCTGGTCATCAATGGCCGGCACAGCGAAGTATATGCCGACGTGGTGGCGGGCCTGGAGCGCATGCGTGCGGACGGGCTGCGCCTGGCCTGCGTGACCAATAAGCCGGTGGCATTCGCCGAGCCGCTGCTTGCGCTGAAGGGCCTGGACGGCTACTTCGAAGTGCTGTTCGGCGGCGATTCCTTCGAAAAGAAGAAACCCCACCCCCTGCCCTTGCTGAAGGCCTGCGAATTTTTCGACTTGCCGCCGGCGCAGGTGGTGGCGATTGGCGACTCCTCGAACGACGCCGAAGCGGCCCGCGCGGCTGGCTGTCCTGTGCTGACTGTGCCATATGGATATAACCACGGCGTGGGTATACACGAAACAGATTCCGATGGTATAGTTGACACGCTGCTTCATGCAGCTGCCTTGATTAGCACGCAAAACGACGCTATCTGACCGAAATGTTTCTCAACAAAAGACACAATGTAACCCACCGGGGCTCGATTGAGGCCTGGCTGTGGCGACGCTGGCAATCCTGACTTAGTCCCGATTGCTGTCGGCGCACGTGCGTGTCACTGCTCCGGCAGGTTTTTTGTAACCGAACCGCCACCACCACATCCATGGCGGAATGGAGAGAAACATGACCGAACTCGAATTCAAATCCCTGGCCGCGGAAGGCTACAACCGTATTCCTTTGATCGCGGAAGCTTTCGCCGACCTGGAAACCCCGCTCACCCTGTACCTCAAGCTGGCCCAGACCCAGAACTACGGCAAGAACACCTTCCTGCTGGAGTCGGTGGTGGGCGGCGAGCGTTTCGGCCGCTACTCCTTCATCGGCCTGCCTGCCAATACCCTGCTGCGCAGCACCGGCAAGCTGACCGAGATCGTCAAGAACGGCCAGGTGATCGAGACCCACGAGGGCAATCCCCTCGAATTCATTGAGCAATACCAGGCGCGCTTCAAAGTAGCCGTGCGTCCCGGCATGCCGCGCTTCTGCGGCGGCCTGGCCGGCTACTTCGGCTACGACACCGTGCGCCATATTGAAAAGACCCTGGCCAGGACGCAGCCGAAGGACGACCTGGGCCTGCCGGAAATCCAGTTGATGGTGACCGAGGAACTGGCCGTCATCGACAACCTGTCCGGCAAGTTGTACCTGATCGTCTACGCCGATCCGCAGCAGCCGGAAGCCTTCGCCAAGGCCCGCCAGCGCCTCAAAGACCTGCGCGCCCTGCTGCGGCGCGGTGTCGATGCGCCGGTCACCACGCCGTCGGTACGCACCGAGACCATCCGCGACTTCGCCAAAGAGGATTACCTGAAGGCCGTCGCCAAGGCACACGAATATATCCTGGCGGGCGACCTGATGCAGGTGCAGATCGGCCAGCGCATCCGCAAGCCATACGTGGATTCGCCGCTCACGCTGTACCGCTCCCTGCGTTCGCTGAACCCGTCGCCGTACATGTACTTCTACAATTTCGGCGACATGCAGATCGTTGGTGCGTCGCCGGAAATCCTGGTGCGCAACGAGACCCTGGCTGACGGCGAAAAGAAAGTCACGCTGCGCCCGATCGCCGGCACCCGCCCGCGCGGCAATACGCCGGAACGCGATGCGGCGCTGGCCGAAGAACTGCTGAACGATCCGAAGGAAGTGGCGGAACACGTGATGCTGATCGACCTGGCCCGCAATGACCTGGGCCGCATCTCCGAAACCGGCAGCGTGAAGCTGACCGACAAGATGGTGATCGAGAAGTACTCGCACGTGCAGCACATCGTCTCCAACGTGGAGGGCAAGCTGAAGAAAGGCATGTCCAACCTCGACGTGCTGCGCGCCACCTTCCCTGCCGGCACCCTGACCGGTGCGCCGAAAGTGCGTGCGATGGAAATCATCGACGAACTGGAAATCTGCAAGCGCGGCATCTACGGCGGCGCCTGCGGCTACCTGTCCTTCGGCGGCGAAATGGACGTGGCAATTGCGATCCGCACCGGCGTGATCAAGGACGGCATGCTGTACGTGCAGGCCGCCGCCGGCATCGTCGCCGACTCGATACCGGAAATGGAATGGCAGGAAACTGAAAACAAGGCGCGCGCCGTGCTGCGCGCGGCCGAGCAAGTGCAAGATGGCCTGGATGGGGAGTTCTGAAATGCTGCTGATGATCGACAACTACGACTCCTTCACCTACAACATCGTGCAGTATTTCGGCGAGCTGGGCGAAGACGTGCGCGTGCACCGCAACGACGAAATCACCATCGCCGAAATCGAAGCATTGAATCCCGACCGCATCTGCATCTCGCCGGGTCCGAAAGACCCGTCGCAGGCGGGCATTTCGCTGGAAGTGCTGAAGCACTTCGCGGGCAAGAAACCTATCCTGGGCGTCTGCCTGGGACACCAGGCCATCGGCGAAGCCTTTGGCGGCAAAGTTATCCGCGCCAAGCAAGTCATGCATGGCAAAACTTCTCTTATCGCGCATACGGGTGTGGGCGTGTTCCAGGGCTTATCCAGCCCGTTCACGGTAATCCGCTACCACTCTTTGGCAATCGAGCGATCCTCGCTGCCTTCCTGCCTGGAAGTCACAGCCTGGACCGACGACGGCGAAATCATGGGCGTGCGGCACAAGGAATACGACATCGAGGGCGTGCAGTTCCACCCCGAGTCCATCCTGTCCGAGCACGGCCACGCCTTGCTGAAGAATTTCCTCGATCGCAAATAAGAGAAGGAAGCATCATGCCTATCACGCATCAAGAAGCACTGGTTCGCTGCATCGAACACCGTGAGATTTTCCACGACGAGATGCTGTACCTGTTCCGCCAGATCATGTCGGGCGAAATGTCGCCAGTCATGGTGGCTGCCCTGACCATGGGCTTGCGCGTCAAGAAGGAAACCATCGGCGAGATCACCGCTGCGGCACAGGTCATGCGCGAGTTCTCGACCAAGGTCCCGATGGCCGATACCACCAACCTGGTGGATATCGTCGGCACCGGCGGCGATGGCGCGCACACGTTCAATATTTCTTCCGCTTCGATGTTTGTCGCCGCTGCCGCCGGTGCGCGCGTGGCCAAGCATGGCGGACGCTCCGTGTCGTCCTCCTCGGGCAGCGCCGACCTGATCGAATCGCTGGGCGCGAACATCAACCTGAAGCCGGAACAGATCGCGCAGTCGATCGCGCAGACCGGCATCGGCTTCATGTTCGCGCCAAATCACCACGCTGCGATGAAGCATGTGGCGCCGGTGCGCCGCGAACTGGGCGTGCGCTCCATCTTCAATATCCTTGGCCCGCTGACCAATCCAGCCGGCGCCCCGAACATCCTGATGGGCGTGTTCCACCCGGACCTGGTGGGTATCCAGGTGCGCGTGCTGCAGCGTTTGGGCGCGCAGCATGCGGTGGTCGTCTATGGCCGCGACAATATGGATGAAGTGTCGCTGGGCGCAGGCACCATGGTGGGTGAACTGGTCAACGGCGAAATCCGCGAGTATGAAATCCATCCTGAAGATTTCGGCCTGTCGATGATCGCTTCGCGCAACCTCAAGGTGGCGGATGCCACCGAATCGAAGGCGCGCGTGATGGAAGCCCTGCACGGCGAACCGGGGCCTGCGTCGGATATCGTGGCGCTGAATGCTGGCACCGCCTTGTATGCGGCCGGCGTAGCCTCGTCCATCGAGGACGGGCTGGCGCGGGCACGAACGGCTGTGTCGTCCGGCGCCGCGGTGGCCAAGCTGGAACAGTTCGTTCGCGTCACGCAGGAACTCGGCCGGGAGGGTTAAGCGATGTTCGGCATCCATGACCTGACGCTGTTTGTGATCTCCGGTCTGCTGCTGAACATCATGCCGGGACCGGATTCGCTGCTGATCATGGCGCGCAGCGCTAGCCAGGGCTGGCGTGCTGGTTGCGCTGCGGCGCTGGGGGTCGGCGCGGGCACCATGCTGCACATCGGCGCGGCAGCGCTTGGCCTGTCGGCCCTGCTGGCTACCTCCGCCACCGCCTTCACCGTTGTCAAATGGGTGGGCGCGGCGTATATCGTCTGGTGCGGCATCGGCATGCTGCGGGCGCGGCTTAAGGCCGATAAAACCGGCACACCGGTGTCTGACCCATTGGGTCAGACACCGCCCTACCGGTTTGCGCCGCAGGCGAATCTGCCCTACCGCAAAATCTTCGCGCAAGGCTTCCTGACCAATGTCCTGAACCCGAAAGTCGCGTTGTTCTTCCTGGCATTCGTGCCGCAGTTTATCGACGTGGACGCGGCCAACAAGCCGCTGGCCTTCCTGGTCCTTGGCTGCATCTTCAATTTCAACGGCATGCTGTGGTGTAACAGCCTTGCCATCTTCACCGCCTTCGCAAGCGCGCGGCTGAAGGTCAAACCACTGGTGGCGCTGTGGCTGAACCGCGCGACCGGCAGCCTGTTCATCGCGCTTGGCGCGCGCCTGGCCCTGGCCGAACAACATTAAAGAATCATCATGTCCGACATCCTGAACAAAATCCTTGCCGTGAAGGCCGACGAAGTAGCGGCGGCCAAGAAGCACCGCAGCCTGCAATCCCTGCGCGACGAAGTCGAAGGCGACAAGGAACTGCGCGCCGGCCTGCGCGGCTTTGAAGCCAGCCTGCGCAGCAAGATCGAAGCCGGCCAGGCCGGCGTGATCGCCGAGGTGAAGAAAGCATCGCCATCGAAAGGCGTGCTGCGCCCAGACTTCCGCCCAGCCGAAATCGCCGGCAGCTACGCCAGTGCCGGCGCGGCCTGCCTGTCGGTACTGACCGACGTGAATTTCTTCCAGGGCTCGAACGAATACCTAAAACAGGCGCGCGCTGCCTGCGACATTCCCGTCCTGCGCAAGGACTTCATGGTCGACATGTACCAGATCTATGAAGCGCGTGCCATGGGCGCCGACTGCATCCTGCTGATCGTGTCCGCGCTGGACCATGGCCTGATGGCGGAAATGGAAGCCTGCTCCCACGAATTGGGCATGGACGTTCTGATCGAATCGCACGATGGCGACGAGCTGGCCGCGGCGCTGGACCTCAAGAGCCGCCTGATCGGCATCAACAACCGCAACCTGCGCACCTTCGACGTGACGCTGGACACCACGCTCGACCTGCTGTCGCGTATTCCGCAAGAACGCATGGTCATCACCGAATCCGGCATCATGACGCCAGCCGACGTGCAGCGCATGCGCGAACGCAACGTGCACGCCTTCCTGGTCGGCGAAGCCTTCATGCGCGCGCCCGATCCGGGAGCCGAGCTGCGCAAGCTGTTCAATTAAAGCCGCAACGCTGCGATTTCATGGCGCCCGCGCGGCGCCATTCAGTAAACAGGCCCATCGACCTTGGCTCGAAAATGGTAAGGGTCTGGCCATCGAGACTGAGCTTGAAGGTCTCGATGTGCTCAACCTTCATCCAGGGCTTGTCCGCCAGTGGCACCTGCCAAACAAAACTGCGGTTGCGCACAGCCCATTCGCCCTGCTCCTGCTTGACCTTGTCCTCCTGGCCTTGCAGCGGCAGAACGGAATAGTTGCCGTCATCCCGCATCACCACCCTGCCATTCGGGCCAAGTTTGCTGGACTCCCATATGCCGACGATAGCGCAAGGCTGCGGATGGCTGCCAAGCGCCGCGTCGATATATTTTTCAGCCGCCTGCTTCCCGGCGCCGATCAAGCCAGCCACGCCCAAAGCGGCGAGCAGGCCGGTCATGGTCGACGGCAGCAAGCCGCTGTCTCCGCCGCGCAAGCGGACCATGTCGTCGTAGGCGGCGCCAAACCAGCCGGCCCCGATTTCATTTTCACGCAAGGCCACTTTACCGCGCCGTATCATCAGCAGCAGCACGAGGATATTGGCGAGCGGGATGATGATCAGGACCATCGCCAGGATCCGCATCACGATATTCGACCCTGCTCCCTTGGCCAGGCGGTAGACGGCAGCCATTGCCAGGGCGGTAACGCCCAGCGCCAGCAAGAGCTTCGGCCAACCGGCCAGGTCGCGGAAAAAGTATCCCGTGACAAGGTATAGCACGGTCGCGTACACCGTCAGGCGCAGGCCATCGGCCAGCATGAAGAGGCGCGGGTCGGCGCCGGCCAAGGAACAGGTTTCCGGCTCCGGTTCCGGCTCGCGGCGCGATCGCGGCGGCATGGCCGGCCTGACGTCGACCGGTGCCAGGGATACGCCCGGCGCTGCCGCAGCTTTCCCTGCAGCGGCAGGCCGCGCCGGGGGCGCGCTTGGCGGCGGGGGTTCAGGATGCACCACGCGGTCATGCTCAAGCGCCATCGTCGCCTGGCAGCCAGCGCGCTCCTTCAGCGCAAGCACATAGTATTGGGCCTGGGCTCGCAGTACCCCTTTTTTGACGATCTTGCGCCGTCCTCCGGACAACAGCGCCAGCATTTCCGTTACCGGCTTTTGCATCAAAGCGGCAAGGCGATTGGCAGCTTCGCCCAGCGCCACGCCCGGCGCGGGCCCTTCCAGCACTACCTGGTAAGTCGGGGGACGATGCACTGCGCCAGACTGGTTGTCCACCACGGTCAGGCCCAATTCGCCGGCAAGGTAAAGCACATGCGGAACAACTTCCTGCTTGCGGTAGTCCACGGTCAAGCGGCCGGTATCACCGGCGAAATGACAATCCGACCAGGGCGTGTCCGGAAAAAGGGCTGTCAGCTTGTCGTGAAAGCGCTTCAACAAGGCGGATGGCGGCTGCTCACCGCTTTCTTGCCGCAACCTGTTCATGAAGGGAAAAACGTCCAGGTCCGCTTCCGGGGTGGCGACCGACGCCAGTTGAATCTGGTAACTCATGCGCTGCGAAAGCAGGAACGGCTGGCCGCGTAACGCTGGCCAGCCACCGCGATCTCAAAGAATCTGGTTGATGAAGGCGTAGCCCCCAACTGCTGCGAGAACCAGCAGTGCGAGCAGTAATTTGGTGGAAGGCAGCATGCCGTCACGGCCGCCCAGCTCACGCACCTCGTCCGCATCCAGCAAGGAGTTGCGGGTAGTAAGGCCATTCTCTTTCAAGACACCCGCCGCGCGGAAATAGGTCCACGCGACCATCAGGGTGCCCGGGCCCGGTACGAATGCCAGCATCGCAAACACCAGGGTGCGAAGCAGGCCGGAACCGATCGCCTGGGCAAGCCGGACCACCGCAATGGCGCCCAGCGCGCTCATCGCCAGCGCGAACGACATCATGAACGGCGACTTGATGCGAAGGACCATGACCAGCACAAGCAGGACCATGCTGCCAACCAGCGATGCGGCGGCCATGCGCTGGGATTCGGCGGCCTGGAACATTTGCTCGTCAGGCTCGATGCCGACGATTTCCGGCTGGTCGAAGGTGGGCGCCTGAGGCACTTGCGCCACGCGCGCCGGCGGCGGACTTGGCGCCCTCGAGGCAACGTGACCCGGGGCCTTGTGAACGGACTTGACCGCGGCCTTGCGCGGCTCCGCCGAAACCGTGGCACGGCAGCTGGCGCGCTCGCGCAAGGCGGTCACATAGACTTCGGCCTGTGCGCGGGTGAGGCCCTTCTTGACCAGGGTGCGGCGGCGCGAATGCAGCAGCAGCACCATCTGCGGGAGCGGCTGGTTCATCAACTCCGCAAGCTGGGTCGCGGCGGTTTCGACTTCCACGCCCTCCAGCGGACCTTCCAGCACGACCTGGTAAGCCTGCGGGCGGTGCACCGCACCGTTTTGCTCGTCCACCACGGTCACGCCCAGGTCGCTGGCGATACGCAGCACGTGAGGAATCACTTCGTCATGGCGGCGCGAGATCGCCACGCTGCCATAACCGCCTTTGAAATTGTCTGCCAGCGGGCCGTCCGCCCAGGGGCAGTTCTCAACGGCCTTGTCCCCGGCGCCATAGCTGGTCAGGCAGGGGAACAGCTTCAGGATGGCGTCGCGAAAACTCTTCAACTGCTGGGATGGCGCAATACTGATGGTTGCGCCGGCAATCTGTTCCAGGAATGGGAGAACTTCCGCATCGTTGGCGGGAACTTCGCGCGCGACGATGTGCAGTAGATAAGTCATAAATTAAACGTAGCCAAACTCGTAATGAGTGATGGTAAATTACCGGCGAGCAAAAGAATAGTCTGTGCGGCATGAAAACGACAGCCGCCAACGTGGCGACAGTCAGGCCGCCAAAGGTGTAGGGGCCGCGATTTCAGTACGGTTGCGCCCGTTTGCCTTGGCGCGGTACAGGGCGGCGTCGGCGCGCGACGACAAGCTGTCAAGGGACTCACCCAAAGTTTGCTGGCTGGCAATACCGATGCTGATTGTGCAATTTGGAAATCCCGGCTGTTAACATTCCTGCAATTGCGACTGGGTCCGCCGCCTGGCCGCTGATTAACATGGCCGCCACGCCGCGTGGAATATCGTCCATCCCGGCGGCTCGCCGAAAAAGCGCCGCGTCCCCACCATCGACAAGCCGATGCCCCACATCAGGAAGGTATTGGCCGCAGGCAGTACCGCTTCGTCGGGCAGCATGCCGCGCGACAGGAACAGCCCACCTGCGCCAACCATGCAAAGCAGCCCGCAGGCCCAGTGCCCAACGCCGGCGACCTCGCGCCGGAAGCTCGCAAGCATGGAATACCATGCCTACCGCCAGCACGCGCAGGCCAGCGTGGTGGTGAACAGGATGGTGAACGGATCCAGCGCGAACGTCACGGCGCCATCAGGCGGTCGGGCGGCGCAGGCTGGTTTTCTGCTGCTCCACGGCGATGGTGATGCCCGGCACGCGATCGCCTTGCAGCACCACGTCGAAGGCCATCAGCTCGTCGCGGCGGAAGGCATGCACCTGCACGGTTTCGCCGACCTTGTAGCGCGACAGCAGGCCATCCACGTTGGACGGGTTTCCGCTGACGCGCAGGCCGTCGATGGCCACCAGCAGGTCGTTGGCCGACAGGCCGGCCTTCTGCGCGGCGCCGCCATCATGCACGGCACTCAGCTTGCAGTCGGTGCCCTCGCGGCCGAGGTTGACGTCCAGGCCAGGCTTGGACGCCTTGCGTTCGTCCTTGTAGCCCACGCCGAATTGAGGCAGCAGCTTGGCCAGCGGCACGTCTTCGGTGCCGCGGATGTATTTGTCGAAGAAAGTCTTCAGCTTGAAGCCAGCCACGTTGTCGAACAGCGCTTCCACTTCTTCCGGCGTCACGCCGCGCGGCTTGCCGTTGTAGAAATCCCGGCCGAACTTCTGCCACAGCGCGCGCATGATGTCGTCCAGCGAGCGCTTGCCATTAGTCTTGGCACGAATGGTCAGGTCCAGGCCCAGGCCGATCAGCGAGCCCTTGGCGTAGTAGCTGACGATGGCATTCGGCGAGTTCTCGTCCTGGCGGTAGTACTTGCCCCAGGCGTCGAAGCTGGAATCGGCCACGCTTTGCTTGGTGCGGCCGCTGCCGCGCAGCACGGCGCCGACAGTCTTGCCCAGCATCTTGAAGTAGCCTTCTTCCGACAGCAGGCCGGCACGCACCAGCAACAGGTCGTCGTAGTAGCTGGTAAACCCTTCGAACAGCCAGAGCAGCGGAGTGTAGTTCTCTGCCTGGTAATCGTAAGGAGCAAACACCGCCGGCTTGATGCGCTTGACGTTCCAGGTGTGGAAGTATTCGTGGCTGCACAGGCCCAGGAACTTCATATAGCCTTCGCTCGGCTCCTTGCCTTTCTGCGCTGTGGTGGGCAAGTCGGCACGGGAGCAGAACAGCGCCGTGGAGGCGCGGTGTTCCAGGCCGCCGTAGCCGTCGCCCACCACCATCGTCATGAACACGTAGCGGTCCATCGGCGCCTTCTTCGTGCGTGGCTCGAAGAAGGCGATCTGCGTCTCGCAGATCTGCTTCAGGTCGGCGCAAACGCGGGCAATGTCGAGGTTTGGCACGCGTCCGGTGAACACCACGTCGTGCTGCACGCCTAGCGCCTTGAAGCTGGCCATCTCGAACGTGCCCATTTCCACCGGGCTGTCGATCAATTCGTCGTAGTCCTGCGCGACGTAAGTGCCAAAGCCGTAGCGCCTGGCTTTCAATTCCTTCAATGCGGTGGCAACCCGCCATTTGGACGCTGCTTCATGGGCAGGCCGCTGGATGTCGACCACGTGCGGCTCGCCTTCCTGACCAAGGGCGCGCAGGAACACGCTGGTGCCGTTGAAGAAGCCGTGCGTTTGGTCAAGGTGGGCGGCGCGCACCGAAAGGTCCCAGGCATAGACTTCGTAATGCACGGTAAGCTTGCCCTTGCAGGGCTCGGCTTGCCACGAGTGCTTGTCCAGCTTCGACAGTTCGACCGGCTGGCCGCCTGCCTCGGCGCGGATCTGCACGATGTTGCGCGAGAATTCGCGGATCATGTAGCTGCCGGGGATCCAAGCTGGCAGCACCAGGACCTGGCCTTCCGCCGCTGGCGCTTCAATGGTCATCGTGACCTGGAACATATGGGTTGCCGGGTCTTTGGCGGCGATGGTGTAGCTGATTTTTTTGTTTTTCATTGGATGTCGGATGGCGTGTCGATGTCCTGCAGGATGCCGGGATCGTCCACCATCAGTTCGTTAACCGGGTTGTTCTTCAAGATGCTGCGGGCGCCCTGGTCTCCGGCCAGCGCCAGCAAGGCATGCAGGTGGACGCGGCCGAAGGCAACCGGGTTGCCGCGTTGGCCATCGTGCACCGGCGCTGCGATCGTCGTTGCGGTTGTCACGGCATCCGCCAGCGCCGCCATCGTGGCCGGCTGCACATAAGGCATGTCGGCCAGCGCAATCAGCCAGCCCCCGGCGTCCTGCGCGCGCCGCACGCCGCATGCCAGCGAGGCGGCCATGCCCTCGCCCGCGTTTTCGCAAACGGCAACTTCGCAGCCAAGGCCGCGTAAAAGATTGGCCGTGGCCGCGTCTTCCGCGCGAACTACCGCTATTACGCGCGGCACCGCGGCCTGCAAGGCGCGGGCACTGGCCACGACGACCGGCTCGCCATTCGGCAGCGCCTGCAGCAGCTTATAGCGCTCGCCGGTCGGATCGAAACGGCTGCCGCGGCCTGCAGCCAGCAAGATGCCTGCAACGGCGCCAGCGCCAGCGTCCGCAGCAGCGGCGGACGCGTGGGCGGGGTCGGGAGCGGCCACGTGCTATGCCTGCCTTACGCCTTGGCCAGGTCGAACGGCAGCTTGCGTACGCGTTTGCCGGTCAGCTTGAACACTGCGTTGGCCAGCGCCGGCGCCAGCGGCGGCAAGCCCGGTTCGCCCATGCCGGTAGGATTGTCGGTCGATGCGACGGTGAACACTTCCACCACCGGCATGTCCGTCATGCGCGCTACCGTGTAGTCGCTGAAATTCGACTGCTCGACCAGGCCATCCTTCAGCGTGATCGCCGCGCCAGGCAAGGTGGTGCCCAGTCCCATCAGCGCGGCGCCCTGCACCTGCGCTTCGATGGTCATCGGGTTCACCGGCAGGTTGCAATGCACGCCTGCTGTCACCTTGTGCACCTTGGGCTGGCCATTCCTGATGGACGCCACCACGACGTAGGCCACCGAGGTTTCGAACGATTCATGCAGCGCCACGCCCCAGGCCTGGCCTTTCGGCAATTTGGTCTTGCCGTAGCCCGACTTCTCGACCGCCAGGTTCAGCGCCGCCAACTGGCGCGCATGCTTGGGATCGATCAGCTTGCGGCGATACTCCACCGGGTCCATTTTGGCGACATGCGCCGCTTCGTCAATCAGCGTCTCCATCACGAAGGCGGTGTGGGTCGAGCCCACGGAGCGCCACCACAGCACCGGCACATTGGCCTTCACGTTATGCACGCTCAGGTTCATCGGCACCGAGTACGGATCGCCCATGCCCTCGACCATCGTCGCGTCCACGCCGTCCTTGACCATCATCGGCTCGAACGGCGTGCCGGTAATGATGGACTGGCCAACGATCACATGATTCCAGCCCACGATATTGCCCTTGGCGTCGAAGCCGATATCGGCTTGGTGCACATGCGAAGGACGGTAGTAGCCGCCCTTGATATCGTCCTCGCGGCTCCAGATCAGCTTGACCGGACCCTTGCCCCAAGCCTTGGCCACGTTCACGGCTTCCACGATGTAGTCGGAAGTCGGCACCGCGCGGCGGCCGAAACCGCCGCCGGCCATCATGGTGTTCAACGTGACCTTGTCCGGCGTCAGGCCGGCCGCCTTGGCCGCTGCCACCGCGTCCAGCGTCTGGAACTGGCTGCCAGCCCAGATGGTGCAGGAGTCGCCCTTCAGGTCGACCACGCAGTTCAAAGGCTCCATCGGCGCGTGCGCCAGGTAAGGGAATTCATAGGTCGCGCTGATCTTTTTCGGCGCCTTGGCGATGGCCGCAATATCGGCCTTCTTCACCGGCATTCCGGCCTTCTTCGCCAGGGCCTTGTACTCGGCCAGCTGCTTCTTGCTGCTGACTTTTTCCAGGCCCTCGGTATCCCATTCGACCACCAGGGCCTCGCGCCCCTGCCTGGCCGGCCAGTAGCCATTCGCCACCACGGCCAGGCCGCTGCCGCCACGGTCGGTATCGACCTTGATCACGTCGATCACGCCCGGAATGGCCTTGGCCTTGGCCGCATCGAACTTCTTCACCTTGCCCCCAAAGACAGGCGGACGCGCCACCACCACAACCTTGGTGCCTTCCGGCTTGAAGTCCATGCCAAATTGCTGCGTGCCGGTCGACTTCGCGCGCGCATCCAGGCGCGGCGTCGGCTTGCCGATGATGGTGAAGTCCTTCTGGTCTTTCAGCTTGACTTCGGTCGGCACCGGCTGCTTCATCGCCGCATCGGCCATCGCGCCATACGTCGCGCTCTGGCCGGATGGTCCGGTCAGCAAGCCTTTCGACGCGCGTACCTGCGAAACTGGCACTTTCCACTGCTCGGCCGCCGCGGCAACCAGCATGGCGCGCGCACGGGCGCCGATTTCACGGTGCTGCTGCCAGGAATGCTTGACGGCGGTGGAACCGCCCGTCATCTGGATGCCGAAGTTGGGGTCTTTATAGGGGTCGCCGGCTGGCGCCAGCGAAGAGCGCACCTGCGACCAGTCCGCATCCAGCTCCTCGGCGATCAGCATCGGCAGCGCCGTATGCACGCCCTGGCCGAATTCGAGCCGGTTGACCTGGATGGTGACGGTATTATCCGGTGCGATATGCAGGAAGGCGTTGGGCGCCACTGGCGGCTTGGCCGGGGCATCGGCGGCCAGTGCCCGGGCAAAGCGCCCGCCGTTGCTGGCCACGTAGAAGCCGAGGATCAGGCCACTGCCGGCCTTGAGGAAAGTACGGCGCGACACTCCTTCAGAAGCCACGCCGTCCGCTTGAGCTGCCATGAACCATTCTTTGCGCATGGCCGTCTCCCTCAAGCGATGGATTTCGCGGCGTCCTTGATGGCGGCGCGGATCCGTTGATAGGTACCACAGCGGCAGATATTGCCCGACATGGCATTGTCGATATCGCTGTCAGTCGGCGCCTTGTTGGTGCGCAGCAGCGCCGTTGCGCTCATCACCTGGCCGCTCTGGCAGTAGCCACATTGCGGTACATCGTGCTTGACCCAGGCATCCTGCACCGCCTTGCCCACCTTGTCGGCAGACATGGCTTCAATGGTGGTGATCTTCTGGCCCACCGCCGCCGAAATCGGCGTCACGCAGGAGCGGATTGCCTGGCCTTCCAGATGCACTGTGCACGCACCGCACATCGCCATGCCGCAGCCGAACTTGGTGCCGGTCATATTGAGGTTGTCGCGCAAGGCCCACAGGATAGGCGTAGAAGGGTCGGCGTCGACTTGCACGTCGCGCCCGTTGATGTTCAATGTGACCATGCCAGCTCCCTAGTTAAGGTATCTCCGGGTACAGGTCCGGTTGCCGGACCCGAGCCCGCGTTTTTACTTGATGGTGGCGAACTTTGCTTCCAGCGTACGCTGGTCAACTGCTCCTGCAATGCGGCTGCCGTCGGCGAAGAAGATCGCAGGCGTGCCATTGATGCTCATTTTCTGGCCCAGGGCCAGTACCTTGTCGTTCGGCGCGGTGCAGCCGTTCGGCGCAACCGGCGCGGCCTTGCCGTTCAACATCCAGTCATCCCACGCCTTGTTGCGGTCGGCCGAGCACCAGATGTTCTGCGATTTGGCAAATGAATCCGGCGACAGGATGTTGTACAGGAAGGTGTAGACGGTCACATTGTCCATATTGGCCAGCGTGGTCTGGCGGAAGCGCTTGCAATAGCCGCAGTTCGGGTCTTCGAAGATCGCCATCACGCGCTTGCCGTTGCCCTTGACGGTCTTCAGCGCCAGTTCGAACGGCAGGTCGTCGAACTTGATCTTGTTCAGGTCATCGATGCGGGCCTGGGTCAGGTCGGTCCGGGTCTGCAGGTCAAGGATATGCCCTTCCACCAGGTAGCGCCCGGTCGGGTCCGCGTAGCGCACCTCATTGCCGATGGCGACTTCGTACATCCCAGGGATCGGAGACTTCTTGACGGAGTCGATCTTGACGCCGTTCAGGCGCTCGGCCAGGGCTTTGCGCAGTTGCGCTTCTTCTTTTGCGTTCTGCGCATCCGCACAGGACATCAGCATGACCGAAGCCAATGCCAATACCAGCTTACTCTTATTCATTAAGTTCTCCGCTTTACAGCTTTCCGAGGGCATGTGAAATCAGCCGGCGCTTTACGCCCGGCAATTTATCCAGCAAGTTTAGCCCGAAATTGCGCACTGCGCGCACCGGTTCGAGATCGGTGCCGAACAGGCGCTCCAGGCCATCCGTGGTGGCCAGCATCAGGCTCACTTCTTCCTTGCGTGCGCGGGCATAACGCGCCAGCACGCGGTCATCGCCGATGGAGCGGTGTTCTTCCCGCTCCGCCACGGCCTTGACCAGTTCCTGCACCTCGCCGAAGCCCAGGTTCATGCCATGCCCGGCCAGCGGGTGCACCACGTGGGCGGCGTCCCCCACCAGGGCCACGCGCGGCGCCACCATCGCATGGGGGCGCATCAAGCGCAAAGGGAAGGCCTTGACGACTTCCGGCTGCAGCGGGGTCAGCTTGCCCAGCTTCTCCTGCGCAAAAGCAGCCAGCCTTTCGGCCAGCGCTGTAGCACCTTCGCGGCACAGGGAATCGGCCAGCATGTCCGGCGCCGACCATACCAGCGAGACCTGCCTGCCCGGCAGCGGCAGCAAGGCGACAATGCCCTGCTCGCCGGTGAACCACTGGTGTGCGACACCGTGATGCGGCAATTCGCAGGCAAAGTTGGACACCACGCCGCTCTGGTTATAAGGACGGTAATCCAGGCCGATATCGCACTGGCCGCGCACCCAGGACTGGGCGCCGTCGGCGCCAACCACCAGCGAAGCGCCAAGGTGGGAACCATCGTCCAGGGTGATCACGGCGCCCTGCTCGTCATGCTTCAGCGCGACGGCCTTGCCTTGCACGAAATGCACGTTCTGCGCGAAACGCAGCGCTGCATCCAGGGCCTGGTTCAGGTTGCGGTCTTCCACGATCCAGCACAGGGTGCCGGTGTGGGCGCCGTAGGCATCGAAGTTCAGCGCGCCGGCCTTGCTGCCGTCGCCATTGACCAGCATGGCGTCGACCGGGGCGATGCGCGACTGATCCATCGCTCCCCATACTTTCAGCGAATCGAGCAGGCGGTGGGCAGTATGGTTGAGGGCGAACACGCGGACGTCCCAGCTCGCCTCGTCCGGGCGCATCGGCGCCGGGGGTGGGCCAAGCACAGTTACGCTCAATCCGGACTGGGCAAACGCAAGGGCTGCCGTCTTGGCTATGGCGCCATTGCCGACGATGCAGACCGCGGTCTGCACATGGTGATGCGTGGGCTTGTTCATCCGCGCATTATAGCTTTCCCTCAATGGAAAAAGGCTATTGCAAACCAAGGATTCCCTGCTATAATGCTGCCTCTTGGCCTGGTAGCTCAGTTGGTAGAGCAGAGGACTGAAAATCCTTGTGTCGGTGGTTCGATTCCGCCCCGGGCCACCAAGAATAAAAAGTGAAAACGCCGACCCTAGTGGTCGGCGTTTTCGTTTTGTGCGCCCGCCTTTTGACTTTGTGAGAATTAGCGCATTTTCCAAAGGTATCAACATGATACTATCTCGCGCTTACTTTCCTCCCGGCAAATAATATGACCGATATGCCGGATGGCAAGCTACCTCAGTACCCCTGGGTAATGCCTTTTCCCACACTTTCAAAACAAGAGATCTTTAGCATGAAACAAGCTGTATTCGCCCTCGCCGCACTGGCAATCGCCTCCTCCTCCTACGCCCAGGACGCTGCTGCCCCGGCTCAAACCGTGCGTCCCTTCGTCGGCCTCGGCGCCAGCGCTGGCGGCGACAAACTGGCCACTGCCGAGTACACCAATGGCGATACCGCCAGCATCCGTGCCGGCTCCGGCGTCTATTTCACCGGCGGCCTGGACTTCCGCATCAATGAGCAGTTTTCGGCGCAAACCAGCGTCAACTTCCACGTGGATAACCAGTCTGCGCGCAACGGCGACCTGCACTTCAACCGCTTCCCGATCGAAGCCCTGGCTTTCTACCATATCGACCCGCAATGGAAGATTGGCACCGGCCTGCGCTACGTCACGGGCGCCAAGCTGAGCGGCAGCGGCGCGGCCGAAATCGAGGACGTGAAGTTCGACAACACCCTGAGCGCTGTGGTGGAAGGGGAGTACCTGTTCACGCCGCACATCAGCATCAAACTGCGTTACGTGAATGAGAAATTTGAAGTCAAGAACCGCTACAACAAAGTTGAAGTGAAAGCCAACCACGTTGGCATTTCGGGCAACTACTACTTCTGATGTGAATCGGCATTCGCCCATCACTCGCGGATCGCCCCGGTCTGCGAGCGTGGGGATGTCGGAAAACTTTGCACATTAACTGTAAAGCAACGAATTTCACGAGTAAAACAAATCGTGACCGCTTGTAACTACAAGTGAAAACGGTAATGTTGTTGTTATGATGCGCGCGTCCAGGGCAACTGGCTTCCCCGTTCGAGTTCAACGACCTGAGCTTCTCCTTCACCAACACCACGACGCCGAATGACGTGCCAGAGCCAGCCAGCATGCTGCTGCTATCCCTGGGCTTGGCGGGAATCGCCGTTTCGCGCCGCAAGCCTCGCAAGTAAGCTGAACGCTCCTTGAAAACGCCGATCCTCGCGATCGGCGTTTTTCTTTCTTGACGGCGCCCGTTCTCCGACTTATATTAAACCAATCGGTTAATTAAATGATTGGTGAAATTCGATGCAAGACGCGCTCAGCCAAACTTTTTCTGCCCTGGCAGACCCGACACGGCGTGCCATGCTGGCGCGGCTGTCGCAGGGTGAGGCCAACGTTTCCGACCTGGCCCAGCCCTTCCTGGACGAGATGAGCTTGCCCGCCATTACCAAGCATTTGCAGGTACTGGAAAAAGCCGGCCTCATTACCAAGACGCGCAAGGCGCAGTGGCGCTCTTGCAAAATCAATGGCGATGGCCTGAAGGATGCCGCCGACTGGATGGAGCCATACCGCGTGTTCTGGGAAGAGAGTTTCGACCGCCTCGATGCCTACCTGAAAACCGTTACCGCAAAAAACCCACCTAAAGGAGACGAAAATGGCTGAATTCAGCGCCCCGAATGAGATTCGCATTATCCGCACCTATGACGCGCCGGTGCAGGCGGTATGGGATGCGTGGACCGATCCGGCCCAGGTCGCGCAATGGTGGGGGCCGCGCGGCTTTACGCTGACCACGCACAGCAAGGACTTGCGCGTCGGCGGCACGTGGCGCTACACCATGCACGGCCCGGACGGTACCGATTTCCCGAACAAGACCACCTACCATGTGGTGGAGCCGCTGCACAAGCTGGTCTACGACCACGGCGCCACGGACGACACGCCGCCGCTGTTCCGCGTCACGGTGCTGTTCGCCGAGGTCGATGGCAGGACCCGCATGGACATGACCATGGCCCTGGCCGATGCGGAAGCCGCCGCCCAGACCCGCCAGTTCATCAGGCACGCCAACGGCGATTCGACCTGGGACCGGCTGGCGGAATACCTGGGCAAGCGCTTGGCGGACGAAGACAAGTTCGTCATCAATCGCAGCTTCGAAGCGCCACTGGAGACTGTATTCGACATGTGGACCAGGCCAGAACACCTGGCCCGCTGGCTTCCGCCAACCGGCATGGAAATGCGCTTCCTGCGCGCAGACATCCGCACCGGAGGCGAGTCGCTTTACTGCATGAGCAATGCGGCCATCACCATGTATGGCCGCGCCCATTACAAGGAAATCCGCCGCCCCAACCTGCTGGTCTACACCCAGCAATTCTGCGACGAGAACGAGAAGATCGCACGCCACCCGATGGCGCCGGTATGGCCGGAAACCATGCGCACCACGGTGCAATTTGCTGCCGAAACCCCTGAGCGCACCAGGGTTACCGTGACGTGGGAAGTGGAAGGCAAAGCCACGGCGGCAGAATTGGCAGCCTTCCTTGAACACCGTGCCAGCATGACGCAGGGATGGAGCGGGTCCTTTGACAAGCTGGAAGCGCTGCTCAGCGCTTGACGGAAGCCCCGCCGCGCAGCGCGGCGGGGGTGGCATCACTTACGGCTTGGAGGCTGGCGCTACACCAGCCGCGCCCGCCGCTGCCTTGGCAAAGTCACCGGCTTTGATGACCGACACGGCTTCCGGCTTCAGGTTCGCACGCAGTGCTTCGTTGACCTGGGCCACGGTCAGCGCGCTGACTTTGGCTTCCAGGTCCTTGTCGAAGGCCATGGTGCGGTCGAAGCTCAGGTAGTTGGCCAGGCGGCCAGCCAGGCCCGCGTCACCGGTACGGCCCACCTGCTGCGATTGCAGCCAGGCTTTCTTGGCATCGGCCAGCTCGGTTTCCGTGAAGCCTTCCTTGAGCGCCTTGTTCAGCTCTTCACGCAGCGCGGCCTCCACCTTGACGGTGTTTTGCGGAGCGCTGATCGCGAAGGCCAGCCACAAGCCGGCCGGATCGCGTGCCGGCACGGACAGTTGCGAACCCACCCCATAGGACAGGCCTTCCTTCTGGCGGATGCGGTCGGCCAGGCGGCTGCGCAGGGCGCCGCCGCCGAGCATGTAGTTACCCATCAACAGGGCCGGGTAGGCCGCAGCGTCGTCTTTCATCGGCACCGGCTGGATCGCGAACAGGACCGAGTTGGCCTTGTCCGGAGTCTCGAGCGAAATGCTCTGGCCCGCCACCTGTTTCAATTCGCTGGCGATGCGGACGTAGGGCTGCTCAGCATTCCAGTTGCCGAACAGCTTGGCTGCCTGCGCCTGCACGGCAGCGGCGTCGAAATCACCCACCACGGACAGGCTCGCGTTGCCGGCGCCGTAGTAGGCTTTGTGGAAGGCTTTGACTTGCTCCAGGGTCGCGGCTTTTTGTTCCGCCAGCTGCTCCGGCAAGGTCATGGTGTAGCGCACGTGGCCCGCCGGGAAAGTATTGGTCAGGCGCTGCATGGCGTTGCCTGCCAATGGTTGCGGCTCGGTCATTTGCTGTTCGGTACCGGAGATCATCTCGCGCTGGCGCTCGGAGAAGTCCTTTGCCGTGAATGCCGGCTTCATCAGCGATTCGCCCAACAGGTCCAGTACCGCCGCCAGGTTGTCGCGCGTGGTGGTCACGTTGACGGTCACGCCTTCGGCGCCGCCGTTGACGTTGACGTTTGCCTTCAGCTTGTCGAGGGCATCCTTGACCTCCTGGCGCGACAGGCGCTCGGTACCGCTCAACAGCAACGAGGCGGCCAGGTCACCGATGGCGGCCTTGCCCATCAGGTTCTCGGCCGTTCCCATGCGCAGTTGCAGCGACGCGCTGACGGTGTTGCCCTTGGTGCTCTTTGGCAGCAGCGCCAGCTTCATGCCGTTGGCCAGTACCGAACGCTGGGTGCGTTTTTCAATGTTGTCGGGGCTGGGATCGAATACTTCGCCCTGCGCGATTGCCGCGCGGCCCTTGTAGTCCTTCACCAGTGCGGCGACGTCCGGCGTCTTCGGCACCTCGGTACGGTCGGCGGCGTCAGTCGGGATGAAGCGTGCCAGCGTACGGTTCGCAGGTTTCAGGTATTTCAGTGCCGCGGCCTGCACGGCCGCCGCGTCGATTTTCTCAACCTGGTCGCGGCGCTGGTGGAACAGGCGCCAGTCGCCCGCCGCTTGCGCCGAGGTCAGGGCGATGGTGAAGCGGGCAGTGTCGTTGACAGTCTGGTCGATGTCCTTGGCGATCGAGGCTTTGGCGCGCTCCACTTCAGCTTCGGTGACCGGATTGGACTTGATGTCTTCCAGCGCTTTCAGCATCGCCTCTTCCACCGCCATGGTCTGGCCGTCCTTCGGCACCACGGCAGCAAACAGGTGGTAGCCCGGTTCCATCTGGTTGAAGTCGAGATCCATCACGGACGACGCCAGCTTGGCATCCACCAGGGTCTTGTGCAGGCGGCCGCTTGGGGCCTCGGACAGGATGCGGCCCAGCACCTGCAGGGCCGCCGCATCCGGATGGCTGGCCGGGGCAACGTGGTAGCCGGCAGCCACGATCTGGGTGCCGCCGCTACGGCGTATGGTGACCGCACGCTCGCCGTCCTGCGTCGGTTCGGCGGTATAGGTCGGGGCCAGCACGCGGCTTGGCTTGGGGATCTTGCCGAACAGTTCATTGATCTGGGCCAGCACCTTGGCTTCGTCGAAGCGGCCGGCCACCATCAGGATCGCGTTGTCGGGCTGGTAGTAGCGCTGGTAGAACGCGCGCAGGCGCTCGATGTTCACGCCTTCGATGTCGGAACGGGCGCCGATGGTCGACTTGCCGTAGTTGTGCCAGTCGAAGGCGACCGACATGGTGCGCTCGAGCGTGACGCGGAACGGATCGCTTTCACCGCGTTCGAATTCGTTACGTACGACCGTCATCTCCCCTTTCTGGGTCTTGTTGTTCCACAGGTCGTCCTGGCTGATCGGCGAGTTGACCATGCGGTCGGCTTCCAGCTCCAGCATCAGCTTGAGGTTGTCGTCGTTGGCCGGGAAGGTCGAGAAGTAATTGGTGCGGTCGTACCAGGTCGTGCCGTTGAAGCGGCCACCGGTCTGGTTCAGCACTTCCACCGGAGTCTTGCTGCCTTTCTTGATGCCGAAGTTGGCGGTCGGCTTGAACAGCAGGTGTTCCAGCAAGTGCGCCATGCCGGTCTCGCCATAGTTCTCGTGGCGCGAACCCACCATGTAGACGATGTTGGTGGTCAGGGTCGGCTTGCTCGCGTCGGGGAACAGCAGCACGCGCAGGCCGTTGGCCAGGCGGTATTCGGTAATCCCCTCGACCGAGGTGACCTCGACTGCGGCAGCCTTGCTTGCGGCAGGTTTGACGGGGATGGCTGGCGCAGCGGCGAACGCTGGCGACAGGATCCCTGCGCTGAGCATGATGGCGGTAAGTAGCTTCACTCTGGGTAGATCCTATATAAACATAAAGGTTATAAATTATATAACCGGAACTTGCCGTGATGATTTTTTTAAGTCGGCCGCCCGCGCATCACCATAAGTGCTTGCCGTCGATCACCGTGACGTCGGCCGTGGCGGCATCGAAATCGTCGAACAGGCGCGCATTGACACCTATGCGGCGGGTATGGCCATCCCAACTGCCATCCATCTCGAAGGCTGGTGAATCGGAAAAGGTCGCGCAGCCACACAAGGGGCAGAAATGGTGCGCTACCGCCCTGGTTTTCCAGCGGTAGGCGCTATCGCCCGACGGCGCCGGCACCAGCTGGAACTGGTCAGGCGAAAAATAGGCGAGCAAAGCGCCGCGCTTGGCGCAAAACGAACAGGTGCAGCGTGTGAGCTGGGCGGGAATTTCGCCATCGATCTCGAACGCAACGGCGCCACAGTGGCAACGTCCTTTGATAGTCATGGCCGGGCTCCTTCATCAAGAATCCGCTTGGCGCGGGACCCGGTCAATGTAGCGCCAAATGCCATAAGGCGGCGTTACCGTTCCCCGTCCTATTGCGCTGCAACTTGCCGACCTCGGCTTGCGCGCCCCTGAGCGCCACTTCCTGGCGCGTCTCAGGCACGCTGGGCTTCTGCCTGCCGGAAGCAATTCCTGCCGGCGCGCTTGGCCTGGTACATGGCCTGGTCGGCGGCCTTGACCAAGGTTTCGGCCGCCATGCCGGCTTCGTAATAGGCCACGCCGATGCTGGTACTCACCTGCAGTTGCGCGCCAGGCAAAAGGAACGGCGGCACCATTGCAAGAACCAGCTTTTCCGCAATCACGGCGGCATCTTCCCTTTCGGCCAGGCCTTCGATCACGAGCACGAATTCGTCACCGCCAAGACGAGCGATAAAGTCCGACTCGCGCAGCACCGCACGCGTGCGGCTGGCAAACATACGGATCACCTCGTCCCCGACATCGTGTCCATAGTTGTCGTTGATGTGCTTGAAACGATCAATGTCGAAGTACATCAGCGCCAGCCCTGGTTGCCGCTGTGCCCGCTTGACAGCCTCGCCCAGGTGGCTATCGAAAAAGCCCCGGTTCGGCAGGCCGGTCAAGATGTCGTAATTCGCGCGACGGAACAACTCCTGCTCCATGTATTTGCGCGCGGTGATGTCCTCGGTCACTGCCAGTACCCCGACAACTTTCCCCTGCTCGTCCTTGAGCGGGATCTTGCTGGTTTCGATCCAGCACGGCGAGCCGTCGCGGCGATGATCGGTTGCCTGCATTTTCAGGCGTGGCAGGCCGGAGCGCATCACGTCGCGGTCCACCTGCCTGAAGTGCTCGGCCTGGTCCTTCCAGCGCAAGTCGGCATCGGTCTTGCCAACCAGCTCGTCCACGTTGTCCAGGCCGGCATCCTCGAGCAAGGACCGGTTCCCGCCAAGGAAGACGCTGTCGAGGTCCTTCCAGAATACGCTCTGTGGAATATTGTCGATGATGTGGCGCAGCATCTGGCGCGACTCGTGCAGGGCCAGTTCCGCCTGTTTGCGCTCAGTGATGTTTTCTGCAAAGCCCAGTACATGGGTCAAGGTGCCGCCTGCACTCATCGGTATCAGCACGATCGACATGTCCGAGCTGCGGCCATCGGGCGCAACGACCCGGCTGGTATAGGCCACGGCGTTGCCGGCAAGGACTTCCTCGAAACGCCTTGCCGCGACTGCGCGGCTTTCGTCCACGATGAAGCTGTCCACAGAGGCCCCGACCAGGGCTTCGCGGCTCACGCCGAGTTCTCGCGCCAGCTGCTGGTTCGCGTGGATGATGCGCCGTTCGGTGTCCAGCGCATACACGGCGAAAGGATGGCCTTCGAAAAAGCCGGCGAAGCGTTCGCTGAAGTCGCGCCTCGCGCGCTTGCGCACCAGGTAACGCGGCCACGCAGCCGCGACATAGCTGGCGACCAGGGAGAGCAGCAGGCCGATGGCAAACATTTGCGCCCCCGCCTGCGTCGCTTTCGGGTTGAGCACAGCCTTTTTGGCATAGAAAAAGATCAACCAATTGCGGTTTGCAAACTGCAATTCCACCCGGTGTGCCAGCACGTGGGCCGATTCAGGCTGCAGCACGTGCGGCACCTGGTCGGCGTCGAACAACACCGTGCTCTCGGCCACGCGGTCTTCAAACACCTCGAGGTCGAAGAGCTGGGCAAGGCGTCCATGGTCGAAACCCTGGAACAGGCGATCGACGTACATGGATGAAAAGACGAATCCCTTCAGGTCGGCGCCAGGCTTCGCGCTCGTTCCGGCGCGCGCGCCCCGGACAGGCGTAAACAGCATGACAACCTGGGCCCTTCCGGCATGCTGCAGAGCCGAATGGCGGCTGCTGGCCACCGGTGCATCGCGCATATCCGCTTCGCGCATCGCTTGCCAACGGTCCGGGACCGACGAGAAGTCAAAGCCGCGCAAGCGGTCTGCGCGATTTGCATCCGTCGCATGTTGGCCATACAGCAGGGGATAAAAAGCATCGGCACCGTAGCGCGGACTGGAAACGCGGAAGCCGGCAAACGTCTGCGCCGTCTCGGCCTCGAAGCGCTGAAGCTGGGAAGCCTCCACCCGCGGCAGGTAACCGAAGGAACTGCTGCCTTCCAGCCGTTCGAACAAGCGGCTGGCTGCCATGTACTTCTCAAACTCTTCCGGGTCGACGCGGCCCGATGCACTGAAGAACGCACCCATCGAACGGCTAGCGTCCATGTACTGCCCCAGTCGATGTCGCAACAGTGCCTCGTAATACCTGGCGCTTTCCTGCAAGTCAGCGAGCTGCTCCTCCTGGCTATGCTGGACGGTTGCGACATACAGGTAAGCTGACGCCAGCACCCCGCCCACAAAAACTGCGGCGGGCAGGCCAAGCCGGGCCAGTATTGTGCGTGTCCTGGCAAAGAGAGAAATCATGATTTCCCTTGATCTATGTGAAAAACGGACCTTCGGGGGCGAGGAAGGGGAAACGATACGGTCGGGGACCGAAGGCAGCGAGCGCGGCAAGTGCAAACAGATTACCACAGAGATGTAACACAAATGCCGTACGGCAATCGAAGCGGTTGGCCGGTGTTGCGTACGCCCCACCGCGCGTTATCAATATAATATGCCGCACTTCTCTGAGTTTCCAATAGGTAATTAATCCATGAAAAGAATCTTCCAGTTCGCCTTTGCGGCATGCACGATTCCAGCGACGGTCCTGGCCAACGACGGCATTGCCTCGGTCAGCGTTGGCGGCATTGTGTTCGGCAAAACCGACGCCATTGCGATGAAAAAGGAAGTGCTGAACATCAGCCATGACCTGATCAGCGTCGACTACGAATTCCTGAATGAGTCGGCTAACGGTGTCGAGGAAACCATTGTGTTTCCCCTGCCGCCCTACCCTGCCGCAATGCAGGGCAGTGACACGTATTATGGCCAGCCGGACGGATTTTCCATCCGCGTTGACGGCAAACCTGTTACCTTCCAGAGCAGGCTGGTGGCCCGCTCGCCCGAAGGCGAGGACGTCACCGCGCAGCTGAAGAAACTCGGTTTCAGCAACAAAGAGATCGCCTACACGCCAGCGTTTGCAGAAACCTCCGGCAAGGTCGCTGCCTTCACCGAGCAGCAAGCCAGGCAGTTGATCAAGCTGGGCCTGCTGGATGAGGAGAGCCGGGACCCGACCTGGACGGTGGAAGTCAATTACGTCTGGCACCAGAAATTCCCGGCCAATAAGATCGTGCGCGTTCACCACGACTACCGCCCCTTTTTCGAAGGCGGCCCCGGTGCGACGGCCATGTACGACGGCTTCGCGGCGACCTATTGCACCGACCAGGGCTACCTGAATGCCCGTGCCAAGGTCGCGGCGCGCAGCAATGGCTACGTCAATACCCATAACGTGTCCTACATCCTCAAGACGGGAAACACCTGGAAGAACGGGATCGAGGATTTCACCCTCAACATCATCAAGCGCAAGCCGGATGAATTGGTCAGCCTGTGCTTCCCCGGCACGTTCAAGAAGATCAACGCGCTCACCTACCAAGTGCGCCTGGCGAACTTCCGCCCGGCCAAGGACCTCAACGTCCATTTCGGTAACGTCGAGGAAGGCGAGCACCAGGATGGCGTGATGCCCGTGCTGCCCAAGTGAGCATATTCCACATTGCGAAAACCAGATCTCATATCGTAGAAAATTGCTTGGCGGCGCACCATACCGAACAGTTCATTTTGCGAAAAGCGATTTCATATCATGACAAATTAAAATTAACTATTTGAATAAAAAGGAAAAAATATAGCTTATATGTCTTATATAAGACATGGTGCGACGCAAAAGAACGGCCTATCATTATTCCAAGTGCTTCGCCTTTTTTAATCCGCTTTTTTGCTAGGAATAGACCATGTCCCACTACCAAGACGACATTCAAGCCATCGCAGCCCTGAAGGAACGCAACGGCAGCGCCTGGAACGCCATCAGCCCTGAAGCGGCCGCCCGCATGCGCGCCCAGAACAAATTCAAGACCGGCCTGGACATTGCCCGCTACACCGCCAAGATCATGCGCGCCGACATGGCCCGCTACGATGCCGACCCGTCCCAGTACACCCAGTCCCTGGGCTGCTGGCACGGTTTCATCGGCCAGCAAAAAATGATCTCGATTAAGAAGCACTTCAACAGCACCGACCGCCGCTACCTCTACCTGTCGGGCTGGATGGTCGCCGCGCTGCGCTCCGAGTTCGGCCCGCTGCCTGACCAGTCGATGCACGAAAAGACCGCCGTGTCGGCCCTAATCAAGGAGCTGTACACCTTCCTGCGCCAGGCTGACGCGCGTGAACTGGGCGGCCTGTTCCGCCAACTGGACGCCGCCACCGGCGACGCCAAGAAAGCCATCCAGGACAAGATCGACAACCACGTGACCCACGTGGTGCCAATCATCGCCGACATCGACGCCGGTTTCGGTAACGCCGAAGCGACCTATCTGCTGGCCAAGCAGTTCATCGAAGCCGGTGCCTGCTGCATCCAGATCGAAAACCAGGTATCCGACGAGAAGCAGTGCGGCCACCAGGACGGCAAAGTCACCGTGCCGCATGAAGACTTCCTGGCCAAGATCCGCGCGGTACGCTACGCCTTCCTGGAACTGGGCGTGGACGACGGCATCATCGTGGCCCGTACCGACTCGCTGGGCGCCGGCCTGACCAAGCAGATCGCCGTCACCAAGGAACCGGGTGACCTGGGCGACCAATACAACTCCTTCCTGGATTGCGACGAAGTGTCGGCCGACGCCCTGGGCAACGGCGACGTGATCATCAAGCGCGACGGCAAGCTGCTGCGTCCAAAGCGCCTGCCTTCCAACCTGTTCCAGTTCCGCTCCGGCACCGGCGAAGCGCGTTGCGTGCTCGACTGCATCACCTCGCTGCAGAACGGCGCCGACCTGCTGTGGATCGAAACCGAGAAACCGCATATTGCCCAGATCGGCGGCATGGTCAGCGAAATCCGCAAGGTAATCCCGAACGCCAAGCTGGTGTACAACAACAGCCCATCGTTCAACTGGACCCTGAACTTCCGCCAGCAAGCCTACGACCGCATGAAAGCGGAAGGCAAGGACGTGTCGGCCTACGACCGCGCCGCCCTGATGAGCGTTGAATACGATGGCACCCCGCTGGCGATCGAAGCCGACGAGAAGATCCGCACCTTCCAGGCTGATGCAGCCCGCGAAGCCGGTATCTTCCACCACCTGATCACACTGCCGACCTACCACACCGCGGCCCTGTCGACCGACAACCTGGCCAAGGAATACTTCGGCGACCAGGGCATGCTGGGCTATGTGGCCGGCGTGCAGCGCAAGGAAATCCGCCAGGGCATCGCCTGCGTCAAGCACCAGAACATGTCCGGTTCCGACATCGGCGACGACCACAAGGAATACTTCAGCGGCGAGGCTGCCCTGAAAGCGGCCGGCAAAGACAACACCATGAACCAGTTCTAAGCTTCCTCCTGAGGCTGAACGCCACCTTCGGGTGGCGTTTTTTTTTGCCTGTTTCTGCATGGAATTTGTGTGGTTTCCAGGTCAGTTTTGCGAAGAAAGCCAGTATTCCGGTTGACCTTGCGATTGAAGCAACCTAGCATCACTTTCGATAGCCGCCACCAGCGGCTGTCTTTTTCTGTTGTCCAAGGCCACTCATTCAACACTCGATCCCAGGACTCATCATGTTCAAAAAACAGAGCAGAAATTCCCGCGCCAGGTTCGCCATGACCGTGCTGGCGGCGGCCGTCAGTGCCCAGTTCTCCATTGCCGGCGCCGCGACCGGCGACGTGCGCGTCATCATCGGCTTCAAGGCCGGCGGCGCGTCAGGCGCCAAAGCAGCGATCGCGGCAGCGCGAGGCAAGGTGGTACAGGACCTGGCGGAGATTAACGCCACGGCAGCCGAGGTTCCCGGCAGCGAAGTGGCCACGCTGCGCAAGAACGCACAGATCGAATTCGTGGAAGAGGACAGGAAACGCTATCCCTTCGCCGTCAGCACGCCGTCCACCGGCAGCCCCTATTTGCTGGGCCAGCAGGTCCCGTATGGCATCAGCATGGTCCAGGCCGACCAGTTGCCCGACACCTATGCCAGCAACCGCACCGTATGCATCATCGACTCCGGCATCGACCGGGCACATGAAGACCTGAA
Source organism: Pseudoduganella sp. R-43 (assembly GCF_049913255.1). NCBI lineage: Bacteria > Pseudomonadati > Pseudomonadota > Betaproteobacteria > Burkholderiales > Oxalobacteraceae > Pseudoduganella > Pseudoduganella sp. R-43. Next base: position 1,208,080 of record NZ_CP183988.1, on the reverse strand, counting down.
CGGCAACCGCCTCACCGGCAACAGCAATCCCGGCACCGGTAACTGGAGCACCGACGAACTGCATCACGGTACCCACGTCGCCGGCACCATCGCCGCCATCAACAATGCCGGCGTCGGCGTGGTCGGCGTGAATCCAGGCCGCCAGCTGAACATCCACATCGTCAAGGTGTTCAGTGCCGACGAATGGACTTATACCTCGACCCTGATCGGCGCCGCCAACAAGTGCGGCGCGGCCGGCGCCAATGTGATCAGCATGTCGCTTGGCGGCGGCGACCCGAGCATCGCCGAAGAACTCGCCTTCGCCGGGCTGGCCAAGCGCGGCGTGCTATCGATTGCCGCCGCCGGCAATGACGGCAACAATACCCAGTCCTACCCAGCCGGCTACAGCAGCGTGATGTCGATCGGCGCCCTGGACGAAAACCGGCAGGTCGCCAGCTTCTCCCAGTTCACGCCAAAGGTTGAACTGTCGGCGCCGGGCGTCAGCGTGCTGTCGACGGTGCCGATGGGCAGCGGCCGCAGCGCCACCCTGCAGGTGAGCGATGTCGTCTACACGCCGATTCCGATGGATGGCACGCCGCCCGGCACCGCCTCGGGCATGCTGGCCAACTTCGGGCTCGGCACGGCGGTCGATGGCGCCATGGCCGGCAAGATCTGCCTGATCCAGCGCGGCTCGGTCTCGTTCGCGGCCAAGGTCACCAACTGCCAGGCCAGCGGCGGCATTGGCGCGGTCGTGTACAACAACGTGGCGGGCGAGCTGAATGGCACGCTGGGTGGATCGGCCACCAGCATTCCTTCGGTCGGCGTATCGGATACGGTGGGCGCCAGCCTGCTGCAGCAACTGGGCCAGCCGGCGGTGCTGCAAGTGAACGCAAGCAGTTACGCGCTCTTCAACGGCACCTCAATGGCAACCCCGCACGTGTCGGCAGTGGCAGCGCTGGTGTGGAGCTACTTCCCGAAATGCAGCGCGGCCCAGATCCGCAGCACGCTGGACAAGACCGCGCTTGACCTGGGCGCGGCCGGCCGCGACCCGTACTACGGTTATGGCCTGGTGCAAGCCAAGGCCGCCTATGACCGCCTCCATAGCATGGGCTGCAACAACTAGGCGGGGTTCAGGGCTTGCAGGGCGAGGGATGCCATGGCGCGGATTCCCTCGTACGACCTGGCGGAGGCGATAAACCTGCCGTTGTGGCAAAAACCGGCGTCCGGCACGCCGGTGACTGCCGCCAGTTCGGCATCGCGCAAGCCCGCCCAGGACTCCGGCAAGTCTGCCCGCGCATCGAAATTTTCGGTACTGAGCGGAACCGTATGCAGCAGGTGGCGCTGCTCGGCGATGCTGTAGCTGATCACGAACAGCACCTTGGGCATCTCCTTGCGCACCACCTGGCTCCACGGCAGCGCGCCATTTTTCAGGAACAGGACCTTGCCGCCCTCCAGCACTTCTGCCTGTCGCACCTGCTCCACGGCCAGCAAGGCGCCGACCCGGTACTTGACGGCATTGACCATGACGTCAGTCAGCACGTCCATCGCCCGGCGGAACTGCGACAGCCGGAATTCATCCGATGGCCCGCCATAGCCGAGCCTTTGCTCGTCGAGCCAGTTGCTGTTGTAGCCGGAAATCACCGCCGACAAGCCATAGCTGCCCGGCGCGCTCTTCGCGGCGCCCACATCCGACAGGTCGAGGTACTGCACCACGTCCGCATCGATGGCATAAGCAATTTCGCGTGCCTGCGCTTCCGCCAGCTGCTGCCCGGTATGGGCAAGGGCCAGCGCAGCCACGCAGCGCGCGCCATGCTCGCGCCATACCAGGCCGGCGCTGGCATAAGGCACGCCACTCTGCCGCGCCACATCGAAGCCTTTTTGATGATGGTCGAAGCGGCCCGCGGCCGGATCCCACACACCGCCCACGTCGACTGCAAAGTCAGCCGTATCGATGATGGCCTGGTCGCGCGTGCGGATGATGTCGGCGCCGGGATATAAAACATTTAATACAGCGACAGCCCACGCGTCGTCTGCGTGGAACTTGCCGCTGTGAGTCGCTATAAGCATGCATAGTCCAATCGTTGAAACTAAGTGCATGATATACCCTCATTCGTCCAACAACAGTTACATGATGCACCGTGCCGATTGCGCGGGCCTGCCCCCGACGTCGGCCTTCCGCGACTGGCTGCTCAGGGAAGCGACGCAATAAAGCCCGCCGGGTTCGCATCAAACAATTTCTTGTGTTCCTCCATGCAGAAGTAATAGTTGCGCTTGCGGTAGGTGGTGGACAAGGAGGCCGACTTGTCGACGTCCATTTCGCAAACAGGGCACAGCGGATGCTGCTCGGTTGAGCGGCGCGTTATGGCGTAAATGCTGTTGGAGTTCGGGTCCAGCCAGCCCTGGCCCTGGTACTCCATGGTATAGGCCGTGCTGCTTGCCACAGCGCGGCCGAAATAGCGCTCCACCACGCGCAGGGCGAGGTCGATGCCGGAGGACAGCCCGCCGGCAGTGGCGATATTGCCCTCTTCGACAAAACGCGCACCGCGCTTGAGGCGAACGCGCGGGAACTTCATGGCGAATTCCTTGAAGGCGCCGTGGTGGGTGACTGCCGACTTTCCGTCCAACAGGCCGGCATGGGCCAGGATGAACGCACCGGTGCAGACCGACATTGTCAAGTCTGCCGTGCGCGAGGTCTGGCGCAGCCACTCCAGCACGGCAGGATCGCCCACGGTTTGCGCCGGGACCACAATTACCTTCGGCGGGGGCGCGTTGGCGATGGTGTAGTTCGGCACGATCTTCATGCCGCCGTATGCCGTGACCGGCGCCGCCGTCGCGCCAACCGTATACAGCTGGAACGCCGCTTCACCCGACCTTCCCTGCACGCTGGCGTTGGCGAACACCTCCCATGGTCCGCCAAAATCGATGACCACGGCGTTATCGGACAGCAGGAAGGCCACTGGAATGCTGCCTTCCGGCGGCGGTTTCAGTGGCGCCGCGGGTGCCGGCGCACCAGCTTGGGGCACCTTGGTCCCGGCCAGCGCGGGCAGCGCGGCGCCCAGGCCCATTGCGGTGGAAATGCGGAACAGCTCTCGTCTTTTCATGGTCTCGCCTCGTTGGATTGTCAAGGCTTGTAGTCTCCCATCGCCCCATTGCCCGGCGCGATGCAGTTCGCTGCAGCGCGCCGTGGTTTCGCTGCAAAGCCATCGCCCGGCGCCCTGAATTCCCCTATCATTGCGGCCATGACCGCAATCGCCCCCTTCCTCGCCTGGCTGGCACTGGCTTTGTTCGATGCCACCCAGACCGTGGTCTCCATGCACGCCATGGGCATGCAGCATGACTGGTGGACGCTGTTCTTCGTGATCGTCGCGTCGTGGGGCGCGTGGGCAGCCGCGACGCCGGTAGCGCTTGCATTGCTGCGGCGCTTTCCCCTGCCGTCCCGCGCTGCGGGCAATTGGGCCGTGCATGCCTGCGCCTGCCTGGCGATCGGCGCCGCCTGGACCTGTTGGGCGGCCATGCTGGAACATGCCTTCAATCCTTTCGCCTATCCCAAGGGCCCCGATCCTTTCCTGCCGCTGTGGAAATCGAAGTTCATCGGCAACCTGGTGGGCGACGTGATCCTGTACGGCGCGATTGCCGCGCTCAGCGTCACCTTCGCCACCCGCAAGCGCCTGTCGCAGCAGCGCGAACTGCTGGCGCAGGCGCAACTGGCGGCACTGCGGCTGCAACTCGAGCCGCATTTCATTTTCAATGCCCTGAACGCCGTCAGCGGCCTGATTCGCGAGAAGAAGGACAGCGAAGCGATCGCCACCATTGCCGCCCTCGGCGACCTGTTGCGCCGGGTGACGGACCGCTCCGAACGCCAGCTCGTGCCGCTGGCAAGCGAAGCTGATTTCCAGCGCAAATACCTGGAAGTCCAGCAGGTGCGCTTCGGCGAGCGCCTGCGCTGGCAGCTCGACATACCGGCCGAAATCGCAGCCGCACAGGTGCCGGACCTTGTCTTGCAGCCGCTGGTGGAAAACGCCATCAAGCACGGCATCGCCAAGCGCGCCAAGGGCGGGACGCTACGCGTGACGGCAGCCAGGGAGGGCGAAATGCTGGTGCTGTCCGTTGCCAACGAAGGTCCGGCACTGGCGGCGCAACTGCGTGAAGGCGTCGGCCTGTCCAACACCCGCCAGCGCCTGCAAGCGCTGTACGGCGAGCGGCAGTCGCTGGCGCTGCATGACATGGAGCATGGCGTGCAGGCCACGCTCACCCTGCCCTACCGGGAGCATTGATGCTGCGCGCAATGATCATCGACGACGAACCCCTGGCCCGCAGCAATGTCGCCCTGCTGCTGGCGCGCGATCCAGCAATCACGGTGGTCGGACAGTGCGGCTCGGCGGAAGAAGCGCTGGCGGCGCTGCCGGCGGCCCGGCCCGACCTGGTCTTCCTCGACGTGGAAATGCCGGAATGCGATGGCTTCGGGCTGCTCGAGCGCCTGGGCACAGCACCGCCGTTTGCCATCGTCTTCGTCACCGCCCACCACCAGTTTGCGCTGCGCGCCTTCGAAGTCGGCGCACTCGACTACCTGCTCAAGCCCTTCGACGACCAGCGCTTCGAGCACGTGCTGCAACGCGTGAAAGAGCGCCTGCGCGTGCCGGGAGAAACGCGCCGCTTCATCATCAGGAACGGCAATACCCTGGACGTGGTGAAATTTGTCGACATCGACTGGATCGAGGCCAGCGACTACTACGCCACCGTGCACGCCGCCGGCCGGGCGCATATGCTGCGCCGCAGCCTGTCCGAGCTCGAGGGGGAGTTGGCGCCCTACGGTTTCCAGCGCATCCACCGCTCCGCCATCGTCAATCTGGAAAGCGTGCGCTCGCTCGAAATGCGCGAAGACGGCGAGTATGCAGTCGTGCTGGCAGGCGGCCAGCACCTGCGCATGAGCCGCCGCTACCGCAAAACAATTGTGGAACGAATCGCGCCGACTTAGTTATACTTGCATTTTTTTTAACCGCAAAAGCTATGCAACGAGTGTTACTGGCCATTGCCGCGCTGGCCCTGAGCGCGTGCGCTACCAAGGATCAAAACCGCATCCAGGAAATTTCGACCACCCCTCTGCGCGACCTGAATATCGCCAAGGTCGAAATCCCGGACGTCCTGCGCGACGCCATGGGCAACCCGTACAAGGCGCCTTCCGACAAGAGCTGCCCGGCCCTGCTGGCGCAAGTTGCAGACCTCGATGAAGAGCTGGGCCCGGACTTCGACGTTCCCGAAGAAAAGCAGAGCCATTTGGACGCCTCCAAGGAAGCCATCGGTGACGCGGCCACCGGCGCCCTGGCGCGCACGGTGGAAGGCGCGATTCCCTTCCGCGGCTGGCTGCGCAAGCTGAGCGGCGCCGAGCGCCAATCGAGGAAAGCGCAAAGCGCGATCCTGGCAGGCAAGGTCCGCCGTGGCTACCTGCGCGGCCTCATGGATTCAAATGCCTGCATGAAGGCATAAACACGCATAAACGCTTGCTTTTGCTGCGCCGCATCATGCTAGAATCGTTGCAATCTTAGCCACAGCGGGGGCCAGCAAATGAAACGCGTAATCTTCAACCAGAAGGGCGGCGTCGGTAAATCGACCATTGCGGTAAACCTGGCGGCCATCGCGGCGCACCATGGCAAACGCACGCTGTTGATCGATATCGACCCGCAATGCAACAGCAGCCGCTACCTGCTCGGCGCGGCAACCCAAGGCCTGGCGCCTACCCTCGGCGCCTACTTCGAGCAAATGCTCAGTTTCAGCATGTTCGCCAGGCCGGCCGGCGAATACGTGCATGCCACGCCGTTCGCCAACCTGTCCATCATGCTGGCCCATCCCGAACTGGGCGACCTGCAATCGAAGCTGGAATCGCGCCACAAGATCTACAAGCTGCGCGACACGCTCAACGAGCTGGAAAAGGAATACGACGAGATCTACGTCGACACGCCCCCGGCCTACAACTTCTTCACCCAGTCGGCCCTGATCGCGGCCGACAGCTGCCTGATCCCGTTCGACTGCGACGACTTCTCGCGCCAGGCCCTCTACACCTTGGTCAACAACGTCAAAGAGATCAAGGCCGACCACAATCCCGCGCTGCAGATCGAAGGCATCGTGGTCAACCAGTTCCAGCCGCGCGCCCTGCTGCCGCAGCGCATGGTGGACCAGCTCAAGGAAGAAGGCTTGCCGGTGTTTGAAAACAAGCTCTCAAGCTCGATCCGCATCCGCGAATCGCACGAGCGCAACCTTCCGATGATCCACCTCGATCGCAGCCACAAGCTGAGCCAGGAGTTCCTCGCCCTATACGGCGAGCTGCACGCGGCGTAAGCGCAGGATCGTCGCGATATTCACGCCGGCGACGATCACTTCCAGCGCCGTGCCGCCGATGGAGCCGGCGCTGATGTTATTGACGATCCAGAGGCAGGTCCCGCACAGCATCACCAGCCGCATTGGAATGCCCTGCAACAGGAACAGGGCCAGCGTCCCCAGGCAAGATGCGGCCAGCGGCAGCCAATCGCCCGGCTGCCGCGCAAAGGCGAGGCCAAGGCCAACGTTCAGCGCAATCACCAGCGCCACCACCCACAGCGAGCGGGTACGCAGCGCCAGCAAGGAGCGCAACAGGGAAACCGAGGTGCTGGCCACCGCCGTGGGATTGCCCAGCAAGGCAAAATGCACGATGTAGGCCAGGCATTCGCCCGCCATGAACAGCTTGAAGCGCCGGTCGTCGGACTGCAGGAAACAACCCACGCCCAGCACGAACGCTACGTAGCCGACGCACTGCGCCGGCGAGAACCAGTCGATCATCATGGCCGACATCATACGCGAGACTTGATCCAGATCATGGCCGGACAGCGGCGGCTTGGCTACGCTGGCGGATTTTGCCTGCCATGCTGACCGCCCCCGAACTCCTCCTGCCCGCCGGCTCCCTGGCGAAAATGAATGCCGCATTCGACTACGGCGCCGACGCCGTGTATGCGGGCCAGCCGCGCTACAGCCTGCGCGTGCGGAACAACGACTTCTCCACCCTGCAGGCGCTGCAGGAAGGCATCGACGGCGCCCATGCGCGCGGCAAGCAGTTCTTCGTCGCCAGCAATATCTTCGCCCACAACGCCAAGCTCAAGACCTACCTGCGCGATATGGCGCCCGTCATCGCCATGAAACCCGACGCATTGATCATGGCCGACCCTGGCCTGATCATGATGGTGCGCGAAGAATGGCCGGACATGACGGTCCACCTGTCGGTGCAGGCCAATGCCGTCAACTGGGCCGACGTCAAGTTCTGGCAACGCATGGGGCTGACGCGCGTGATCCTGTCGCGCGAGCTGTCGCTCGACGAGATCGAGGAGATCCGCCAGCGCTGTCCCGACATGGAACTGGAAGTCTTCGTGCATGGCGCGCTGTGCATGGCCTACTCCGGCCGCTGCCTGCTGTCAGGCTACTTCAACCACCGCGATGCCAACCAGGGCACCTGCACCAATGCCTGCCGCTGGGACTACAAGGTGGGCGAAGGCTGCCAGGACGCGATCGGCGACATCTCGGTGCTGCACCAGCAGCCGCGCCACCCGCTGGCCAACCAGACCTACCTGCTGGAAGAAGCCGGGCGCCCGGGCCAACTGATGCCGATCTTCGAAGATGAACACGGCACCTACATCATGAACTCGAAAGACCTGCGCGCGGTGGAGCACGTCGAGCGCCTGGTGAAGATCGGCGTCACCTCGCTCAAGGTGGAAGGCCGCACCAAGTCGGCGTATTACGCAGCGCGCACGGCGCAGGTATATCGCCAGGCCATTGACGACGCGGTGGCCGGACGCCCGTTCGACGAAAGCCTGCTCGGCCAGCTGCAGGGCCTGGCCAATCGCGGCTACACGGATGGTTTCTACCAGCGCCACCACACGCAGGAGCACCAGAACTACATGCGCGGTGCCTCGGAGACCGACCGCAGCCAGTATGTGGGGGATGTGCTGGGAATCGACGGCGGCTGGGCGCGCGTCGATGTGAAGAACCATTTCGCGGTGGGCGACCGCATTGAAGTCATGCACCCGCGCGGCAACCGCGATATCACCATCGCCCGCATGCTGGCGGACGATGGCAGCGAGATCACGATCGCGCCCGGCAGCGGCCACATCGTGCGCATCCAGCTCGAAGAAGGGCTGGATGGCGCACTGCTGTCGCGCTATCTTTGATTACTGCAGGTTGATCGCCGATACAGAGCGGTTGTCTTCCATAATGTAAAGCACGCCGTTGCTGGAGATCGAAAGATTGCCGCCGCGCGGGTAGCTCCACACTACTTTATGGGTCGCGAGGTCAACCGCTACCGTCCTCAGCCTGCCGCTGACGAAAGCCAGGTTGCGTACTACGACTACGCTCCGGAAGTTATCCTGCCCCAGGCTTTCTGAAGTCCACTGCAGCTTGCCGTCAGACAATGAGCGTGCTTCCAGCACAGTGCTCATGCCGGCTACGGAATACACCATGCTGTTACCCACAGCCATATCGACGACATTGCTGTTCGCCACCGACCAGGCGACTGTGCGCAAGGTAAGGTCATAAGCGCTGATGACCGAACCGTAGGTCAAGGCCAGGTTGCCGGACAACGTAACACTCTGTCCGCCCAAGGTATTGGCGTCGGGACCGGACACCGCCCACTTCAGATTGCCATTACTGGTATCGAGCACGCGAAGTTTCCCGTCCAGGAAGACATAAACATTTTCAAGGTCTACAGCCGGCGTAGGGCTCGAACGCATCACGCTTGGCATGGGAGAGGACCAACGCTTGCTCAAGAGCGAGGATGAGAATGCTGTCATGCTGCGGTCATAGTCATAACCATCCATCGAAAACACGTCGGTGCCAGCTACAGTCGGTGCGCGGGAACCCGTATTCGAGCCAAATGCGGTTTTGGAGACCAGGTTGCCGTTCTGCTGGTCAAATACCCAAAGGTTGCTCTGCACATCGACAGTGACCACGAACACAAACCCATTGCCGACAGCCGGCGAGTTGGCGCGATTGACTTTGCCCAGGCTGCTGCGCCACAAGATACTTCCGTCGGCTTCGCTGATGGCAAGCAGTTCAAATTCGCTGTCGAAGCTCTTGCCAAGAGTCATGAACACCTTGCCATTATCGGTGGCGACACTATTCGTGGATTCAGTCACAGCGCTGGCCGGTAAGCTGAAACGCCGCGAGAACTTAGTCGCGTCAAACGTTGCGTCAATGAATCCGCTGTGCGAAGCGTTGCCCTGGAAGCTAGACCAGGCGCCAACACCCGGCACACGCAAAAGCGTGGTCAGGTTGCTTGCATTCTTGACCGTCAATTTCAGAGGGATTATCCAGGGAGAACCAGGTATCGGCAGGCGGCAGGTTGCCGGATCGTCGCGGCACAAGCGAACTTCCACATTGCTGTTGTATTCACCCGGCTGCAAGGTGGCAGCTGATTTCAGCGTTGCATTGAAGCCTTGCGCGCTTTGCGTATAGCTGACATTACTCAAGCCACCCTTCTCGTACACGCCAACCAGGAATTGCGTACCCAGCAGGTCGCCCGTGAATGTGCCATCCAGGTTCAGTTGAACCTGTTCGCCAGCATAGGTTACTGCCTGCAGTGATTGCGCCGACAGTGCAAGACGCTTAGCCGCCTCCGTCGTCGACTTCACGTTGACTTTCAGCGGTACTTTCCATGGCGATCCAGGCAGCGGCTTGCTGCAGGTCAGCGGCGCATCTTCGCACAAGCGGACTTCAAGATTGACCTGGGTGAGACCTGCGGGAAGCTTGGGTGAGGTGCTCAGGCTAGCTTGATAGGTCATCTCGTTCAGGGCCGATATCTGTACGTCGGTAGTAATCGTGCCCGATGTGTCGACGATGGCGACGTTGAACGGTTTGGTAAACGTGCGGCTGGAAGTCGCAGTGATCTTGAACGGAATCGACTCTCCTTCGTAGCCCGATACCTGGACCGGATTTGGCGTGAAGGAGAGCCAATTGCCGTCCGGGTTCGTGACAGTTCCGCCGGAGCTACCGCTTGAGTTACCGCTCGAGCTTGCGCCCGGGCTACCGCCACCGCCGCCACAAGCAGCCAAGGCCAGCGCCATCAGCAGGGGCGCGGTAGCCCGAATGATTGGATGCATAACAAAACCCTCAGGAAAAAGGGCTTATGGTATGGCAATAAACATTTTCAAATTCTCACAGTTTCTTTCTTTCCAACCAAAATACAACACCCGGGCGCAAATAAATCACCAGAAGATCACGCGCTGTTCGGGAGGCAGGTACATCTTGTCGCCTTCCTTCACGCCGAAGGCATCGTAGAAGCCCGGGTGGTTTTTCAGGCTGCCGTTCACGCGGAATTCGGATGGCGAGTGCGGGTCGGATTTCACCTGCTGGATCAGGAACGCTTCGCGGCCCTTGCCGCGGCGTGCCTGCGCCATGCCCATGAAGATGCGCTGTTCGGCGGTATAGCCGTCGATCACCGGGCCAGGCTGGCCTTTCATGTAGATCCTGTAGGCGCGCGTGGCCATGATCAGGCCTGCGTTGTCGGCAATGTTCTCGCCCAAGGTCAGCTCGCCGTTTACGCGATAGCCCGGCACCGGGCTGTAGCCGTTGTACTGCGCCACCAGCATCTTGCCGCGCGCGGCGAACTGTTCGCCGTCTTCCCTGGTCCACCAGTTGCGCAGGTTGCCGTCGCCGTCGTACTGCGAACCCTTGTCGTCGAAGGCGTGGCTGATTTCGTGACCGATGGAGATGCCGACTGCTCCGTAATTGACCGCCGGCTCCGCCTTGGCGTCGTATAGCGGATACTGCAGGCGCGCCGCCGGGAAGACCACTTCGTTCAGCGACGGGCTGTAATAGGCGTTGACGGTTTGCGGGGTCATGCTCCATGCCGAGCGGTCCACCGGCTTGCCCAGTTTGTCGATGCTGAAGTTGTGCGCGAATTCGCGCGAGCGCAGCACGTTGCCCGCCAGGTCGTCGCGCGCCACTTTCAGGCTGGAGTAATCGCGCCATTTGTCCGGATAGCCAATCTTGACGTTGATCCTGGCCAACTTGGCCTGCGCCTGCAGTTTGGTCTCAGGGCTCATCCAGTCGAGCGTGTCGATACCTTCACGGAAAGCGGCGATGAAGTTCTGCGCCATCTCGGCCACCTGCTGCTTGCGTTCAGCGGGGAAGTACTCCTTCACGTACGCCTTGCCCACCATTTCGCCCAGCGCGCGATTCACCTCCGCGATCGCGCGTTTTTGCAGCGAACGGTTTTCCCTGGTGCCAGCCAGCACCGCGCCGCGGAAGGCGAAGTCCTCGTCGACCAAAGGCTGCGACAGGTACGGCGCGAAAGAGCTGATCATGTGGAACTCGAAGTAGGCCTTCCACACCGGCAGCGGCGTCGCTTCGATCAGCTTGTCCAGCGCGGACAGGTAGCTTGGCTGGCTGACGATCACGGAATCGATCTTGCCTGCCACGCCAACGCCCTTCAGGTAGGCGTCCCAGTCGAAGCCCGGCATCAGCGCTTTCAGTTCTGCCAGCGACAGCTTGTTGTAGGTCTTCACCGGATCGCGGTTGTCCACGGCAGTCCAGTGGGCACGGGCGATCCCGGTTTCCAGCGCCACGATCTGCGCCGCTTCCTGCGCCGCTTGCGCATGGCCGGCCAGCGCCAGCATTTTCTCCACGTGCAGCTGGTACCTGGTGCGGATCTCGCTCAGGCGCGCATCCTTATCGGACAAGAAGTAGTCGCGGTTCGGCAAGCCCAGGCCGGCCTGGCGGATGCCAAGCACATAGCGCGTCGAGTCCCTGGCATCCTGGCGCACGCTCATGTCGAGCGGGCCGCCAGCGTCGATGCGGTTCAGGTGCGCCACCAGGGCAGCAATGCCCTGCTTGCCGGACAGGGCGGCAATGCGCGCCTGCTCCGCCCTCAGCGGCTTCAGGCCCAGGGCGTTGCGGCGCGCTTCATCCATGAAGCTGGCGTAGTAATCGCCGATCTTTTGCGCATCGGAACCTGCCTTGCGCGACTTGTCGCGTTCCGCGCTTTCGATGATGGATTTCACTTGGCCTTCCACGTTTTCCTGCGCCACATTGAACGCTCCCCAGCTCGAACGATCGGCCGGGATCTCGACGCCGCTCAGCCACTTGCCCTGTGAATAGCGGAAAAAATCGTCCTGCGCGCGAACCTGCTGGTCGATGCCTGCAGCGTCGATGCCTGAACCCAGGTCCGCCGCAAAGGCGTGCGAACATGCCAGGCCAAAAATCAGGCCGCCGAGAATTGTGCGTTTCATGTGATGACTCCGGTGAAAAAAATGCTTACGGCAGTATGCCGCAGCCAGCTCTGCGCGTGGTCGCCGCAGCCCAGCGAGCAACACTAAGTTACATACGGGCCAGGCAATTGACCTGCAGCCCTGCAAGACCGATACTTGCCGGGTTTTAGATCCATTCACCCCAACCAGGAGGTAACCAGTGAAACATTCCATGCTGGCCACCGTGCTGCTGGCTGCAGCCGCAGCGCAAGCGCAGGACGTGCCGAAGATCGATCCGCAGCGCTTGTCGCAGGACGTTAAAACTTTGGCATCCGATGAATTCGAAGGCCGCGGCCCCAACACCGCCGGCGAAGTAAAGACCGTCGAATACATCGCCAAGCAATTCGAAGCAGCGGGACTGAAGCCCGGCGGCGACCTGGTGAAAGGCAAGCGCAGCTGGTACCAGGAAGTGCCGCTGGGGCGCTTCGAGATCAAGGGTCCGGTGGTATTGAACGCGCACGCCGGCAAGGACAGCATCCCGTTCGCGCAAGGCGAACACCTGGCGGTGCGCGCCGCGATGAATGGCGCCAAGCGCGTCGACTTCGACAAGGCGCCGCTGGTCTTCGTCGGCTACGGCGTGACCGCGCCTGAGCGCAAGTGGAGCGACTTCAAGGGCGTCAACCTGAAGGGCAAGCTGGCGGTGGTGCTGATCAACGATCCGGACTTCGAAACCGGCGAAGGCGATTTCGGCGGCAAGGCCATGACCTACTACGGCCGCTGGACATACAAGTACGAGGAGATGGCACGCCAGGGCGCCATCGGCACGCTGATCGTGCACGAAACCGCACCGGCTTCCTACGGCTGGGCGACGGTGAAGAACTCCAACACCAACGTGATGTACGACATCGTGCGCAAGGAACCAGGCAAATCGCACGCGCCGATGGAAGCATGGATCCAGCGCGACGTGGCGGCCGACCTGTTCAAGCGCGCCGGCCTTGATTTCGACGCGCTCAAGAAGCAGGCGCAAACGCGCGAGTTCAAGCCGGTGGAGCTGAAAGGCGTCAGCCTGTCGGCCCACTACGCGGTCGACGCGCAAGTGATCAAATCGAAGAATGTGATTGCCGTGCGCGAAGGCTCGACGGCGCCAAACGAGACCGTGATCTACAGCGGTCACTGGGACCACCTCGGCGTTGGCCTGCCTGACTCCAAGGGCGACAAGATCTATAACGGCGCCATCGACAACGGCACCGGCATCGCCGCCCTGCTGGAACTGGGCCGCGCCTACGGCAAGGCGCCAGCGCCAAAGCGCAGCGTGGTGTTCCTGGCGGTGACGGCTGAAGAAAAAGGCTTGCTCGGCTCCGAGTACTATGCTGCCAATCCGGTCTACCCGCTGGCCACCACCGTCGGCATGATCAATATGGATGCACTGAGCCCGTACGGCCCGGCGCGCAACTTCACCATTTCCGGCAGCGCCAAGCTGGACTTGCTGGATATGCTGGTCAGCAGGTTCAAGGCGGTCAACGTGAGCTACACGCCTGACCCGCACACCGAAGCCGGCTACTTCTTCCGCTCCGACCACTTCCCGATGGCCAAGCGCGGCGTGCCTGCGTTCTCGCTCGACTCCGGCGAGGATTGGGAACAAGGCGGCGTCGCTGCCGGCAAGGCAGCGCAGGAAGCTTACACCAACAACAACTACCACCAGCCTTCGGACGAGTGGGATGCCAAGTGGCCGTTCACCGGCATGGCGCGCGACCTGGGTGTCCTGTACGGCCTCGGCCGCGACCTGGCCGAATCGAAGGACTGGCCGAACTGGTCGGCCGACTCCGAATTCCGCACGGTGCGCGACCAGAGCGCGGCAAAACGGTCCAAATAAAAAGACAAACGCAGGTCAAGGCCCTCCACGGAGGGCCTTTTCTTTTTCTGCGAGGCGTGCCATGCTGGCTTCACAAAAAGGATCGTTTTAGCTGGAGACAAACCATGAACTTCACGCAGTCGATGAGCATTGCCAAGAAACTCGCAGTGCTGAATGCCGGCGCCATCCTCGGCATCATCATCCTTACCGCCATCTTCCTCATTTCCGAGCGCACCCTCATCCTTGAGGAACGAACCAGCAATGTGCGACAGGCCGTCGAAACGGCTTACGGTGTACTCGACTACTACCAGAAGCAGGAAGCCAGCGGCACCCTGCCGCGCGCGGAAGCGCAGAAGAAGGCGATGGACGCGATCAAGGTGTTGCGATATGGCAACAACGAATATTTCTGGCTGAACGACATGCAGCCGAAAATGATCATGCACCCGATCAAGCCTGAGCTCGACAACAAAGACCTCAGCAGCAACAAGGACCCGACCGGCAAATTCCTGTTTGTCGAATTCGTCAACATGGTCAAGAAGGCAGGCGCCGGCCCGGTCGATTACATGTGGCCGAAGCCGGGCAGCGACAAGCCGGTGCAGAAGGTTTCCTACGTCAAGGGCTTCGAGCCCTGGGGCTGGATCCTTGGCTCCGGCGTCTACGTCGACACCGTCGACGCCACCGTGCGCGGACGCGCCGTGACCTTCGCCGCGGGCGCCGTGGTGCTGGCTGCCGTGCTGCTCGGCATCGGCGTGTTCATCGCACGCGGCATGCTGCGCCAGCTGGGCGGCGAACCCGATTACGCTTCCTCGATCGCCCGCAGCATCGCCGGCGGCGACCTGACCGTGCCGATCGACGTCAAGCGCGATGACAACAGCAGCATGGTCAATGCACTGAAGGGCATGCGCGACGACCTGGCGCGCATCGTCAGCTCGGTGCGCAACGCAACCGATACCATCGCCACCGCTTCAAGCGAGATCGCCGCCGGCAACAGCGACCTCTCGGCCCGCACCGAAAGCCAGGCCAGCTCGCTGGAAGAAACCGCGGCGTCGATGGAAGAACTGACGTCCACCGTGCGCCAGAATGCGGACAATGCGCGTACCGCCAACGAGCTGGCGGCCAATGCCTCGGAAGTGGCGCAGAAAGGCGGCGCCGTGGTGTCGCAAGTGGTCGAGACCATGGCCTCGATCGACAGCTCTTCGCGCAAGATCGTCGACATCATCAGCGTGATCGATGGCATTGCGTTCCAGACCAATATCCTGGCGCTGAATGCGGCGGTGGAAGCGGCGCGTGCCGGTGAACAGGGCCGCGGCTTCGCGGTCGTGGCCTCGGAAGTGCGCAACCTGGCGCAGCGCAGTGCAGCGGCGGCCAAGGAGATCAAGGACCTGATCGGCGCCTCTGTTGAAACGGTCGGCGTCGGCAATTCCCTGGTGGCGCAGGCCGGCAGCACCATGCAGGAAGTGGTGGAAAGCGTGCACCGTGTGCGCCAGGTCATCAACGAGATCAGCACCGCTTCCAACGAACAGAGCGCGGGCATCGCCCAGGTCAACGAAGCGATTTCGCAAATGGATGCAGTTACGCAGCAGAACGCCGCACTGGTCGAACAGGCTGCCGCCGCTGCAGCCAGCATGCAGCAGCAATCGGCAGCACTGCTGCAGGCCGTTGGCGTGTTCCGCGTCGATGCCGAACCGTCCGCCGTACCCGGGCGGCGCATGCCGCGCCTTGGCCGCAGCTGATATCGTGCTATGATCCGGCCTGTCGAAAAAGGCAGGACCGGTTCAAGGTAAGCCCGGTCCCTCTCCTCTCCGGAGAGCTCTGCTCCATGTGCAGTCTTGCATGAGAACCCACGACGATCCCGGCGCACGTGCGTCTCGGGCTCGTCTGGGCGTGGCCGATCGATCTTCGCTGGCACTCCCGTTGGGCCCACCAACCATGGAGTTCACATGCAATTGAATCATCTCGACCTGTCCGTGCCCGACGTGGCTGCGGCTTCCGCTTTCCTGTCCCGCCATTTCGGCTTTACCTTGCTGCAAACCAAATGCAACCATGGCATGGCCGTGCTGGCCGGCGACGGCGGCGTGGTACTCGTGCTGACCCGCCACGCTGAGCCCAGCTATCCCAAGACTTTCCACATCGGCTTCCTCGTCGGCGATGTAGCCGCCGTCAGCGCCAAGCATGCGGAGCTGGAGGCCGCGGGCGTGAACGGGCTGTCACCGCTGCAGGAGATGCGCGGCGGCCCGGGCTTCTATTGCCGCACTGATTGGGGAATCTTGCTGGAGGTTGCGCACCGCGCGCCACTGCGCGTGGCGTAGCGCCGGTGCGCCGGCCCCTCGCGGGGCCTTTCCTTACTTGATGCGGGTATAGCTCATCTCCATCCACTTCATGTCCTTGCCGTTCGGCCCCGGCCCCCACATTTCCAGCTTGTGGTTGTCGTTGTCGGTGATGGCCACGCTCATCGTGTAAGGCACCTCCTTGCCGCTCATGGGGTCGGACATCATGCCCTTGTACTTGATGGTATTGCCGTTCATGCTGCCATGCGACAGGGTCATGCCGGTGCTGCCGGAATCGATCCAGCTGCCGAAATACTTCTTCGTCACGTTGTCATAGCCCTGGATGCCCATTCCGTCGAAAGGCTGACCCATGAACTTGCCTTGGTAGTTTTCCTGCAGGTAGCGGTTACCCATGATCCACTTGCGTTCTGTGGAGCCTTCAGTTTCCTCCGGAGGTTTGGATGGGTCCATCCACATTTTCGACTTGACCGTGAACTTGCCGGCCAATGCATCGAGCTTCTTGTGTGCTTCGCCAGGCATGGCGGCTTTATTCATCGCCTCCATTGCCGCCTTGTCGTCAGGCGGCGCAGCGGCCTTTTTCTTTTCCGGTGCAGCGCTGAGGGCGGCGCCGGCCAGGGTGAATCCTGCAACAACAACCAGGTACTGCGCGACACGACGGAGCTTCATGGCTTCCTCCTTATCCAGCAGGGTTGTGGAAGGGCCATTCTCCGCGCCGCCGCGCCGCCCTGTCAACCGCGCCGCTCCGTTTCGCGCAACTTGCGTCGCAAACGCAGGTTATCCGCCACAGACGACACCAATGCAAGCGTCATCAACGCGACTACCGCGTCTGCATCCAGGTAGTGCCAAAATGCCCACGCGCCAAACGCGCAGGCAATGGCTGATATCAAAAGCAAGAGCTGATCTTTCATCACCGAATCCCCGCAGCCGGTAGCGTCGCACAAAAGCGAGAGTAGCGCCGCACCAGGCGGCGCGTTTTGCGCTTGGGCAAGCGTTGTGCTCAGGCGGCGTAGATGCTCACGGCTTCGACCATGAAAGGTGCGAGGTCGGGGTGGATCTTGTCGAAGTTGACGCGGAAGCGTGGGTCGTCGCGATACGTGGCGGCGAGGCTCGGCAGGTGTTCGCGCTCGGCGGGCCAGAAGTGGCGCATGTGTTCGTGCCAGCGCGCCGCCAGGGCCTGCACTGCACCGCTGCCGGCGCCTTGCGGCATGGCGACCGCCAGCTCGGCGTAGATGGCGTTGCCTTCATCGATCAGGGCTTGCTGCTTGCCGTCGCCGTAGCCCTGCCATTGCCGGGCCGAGTCCTGCACGACTTCCTTGCCGTATTTCTGTTCCGCTTCCTGCTGGTGCCTGTCGTGCTTGTCACGCAGGCCGTCGAAGAGCTGTACTGGTTTCATGCTGTGTTTTCCTTTCAGGTGGAGGATGGTCTTGTCCACTGTGGAAATCAGCCCTTGCAATTCCTGCAGCCGGCCAGCCAGTGCCTGCTTGTGGCTTTGCAGCGCCGCCAGCACGTCGAAGCCAGGTTGCGACATGATGTCGCAGATGGCGGCCAGCGGCACGTCCATCTCCCGGTAGAACAGGACTTGCTGCAGCCGCAGCAAGTCCGCTTCGTTGTAATAGCGGTAGCCGTTGTCGCCAATGCGCGAAGGCTTGAGCAGGCCGATGCTGTCGTAGTAGCGCAGCGTGCGGCCGGTGACGCCGGTGATGTCGGAGAGCTGTTTTACGGTGAACATGCAGCCATCCTCAAGGTTGACGCGACGTCATGGTCAAGCACTTTTTCATCCCAGTTCGAAAGTTGTTATGCCGTACTGCTGCGCCAGCGGCAATCCAGGGTCTTCGCCAGTGTACATGCGCGCCGTTTCAAAGCAGGCATGCATGCCGTGCCGCTCCGCCAGCGCCACGGCTGCGGCATTCGGCTCGGGCACGTCGAGGAATACCGGTTCCCCGGCCGGCACGCGGCCACGCAGCGCCTGCATCAATTCCTCGGCCACTTCCGGCGACGCTGCGCACAGCGGGCCGATCTTGAAGCCGGCGCGGCACGGCCGCAGCACGGCATAGCCAAGCAGCGCGCCGCCAGTTTCACGCACGCCGAACGCCACGCTGCCTTCCTGCTGCAACCAGCAGCGCATGAATTGCTCACGGTCGGCGGGAAAGAAGACGCGATCATACGCCAGCACATCGCGCATATCGTGCGGTCCCAGCGGCAGCACGCGATCGGCAGCGGGAACGTCGCTGCCCCGGCCTTCATAGCGCACATTGCGGTGCG
This sequence comes from Pseudoduganella sp. R-43, assembly GCF_049913255.1. Lineage (NCBI taxonomy): Bacteria > Pseudomonadati > Pseudomonadota > Betaproteobacteria > Burkholderiales > Oxalobacteraceae > Pseudoduganella > Pseudoduganella sp. R-43. Next base: position 1,189,496 of record NZ_CP183988.1, on the reverse strand, counting down.
CCAGCCTGAAACCGGAACGCGCGTAGTTGGCCTGCTGGGCCGGCACGCCGTCCAGTCCCACGTTGCGCCCTTCGAGTCGCGCCATGCCGGCGCGCCAAAGCGCCATGCCATGGCCCTTGCCACGAAACTCCGGCCGCACGATATAGCCGCCGATAAAACCAAATCCGGCGCCGTAGCGCACCGCGAAGATGCTGGCCACCGGCTCGCCATCGATCTTGCCGAGAAGGAAGCCGTCCGGGTCGGCGGCATAAAAGCTGCCTGCATCCTGCAGTCCGGGATTCCATCCCTCAGATGCGGCCCAATCGAGCACCATTTCCAGCTCGGGCAGGGTCATCGCACGAATATCCATATCAGGCTCCATCCTCCGCATCGTAAGCCGCAAACGCGGCCCGCACTGCATATTCCCATGCAGCGCTATCCTGTTCGTACAGGAAGTTGGCCGCCGCCGGCGTCGCCGCTTCCAGCGCGCTACGCCGTCGATACAGGAACACCGTCGTCCAAGCCACGCTGGGCGGCGCGAATTGCTTCACCAGTTCGAAGGCCGGGTGCGGCATCGGAAACGTGACCGTCGTTACCAGGGCCCCTTCCGGCAACTCCCGCGCCAGCTTGCCGGCGAGCCGGTCCATCATTGGCGCGAAACAGGTGCTGTAGATATAGACCATGCTCGCGTCCGAGACATCGGCTTCAAACATGTCCTGGTGCAGCAGCCGCACGCGGGCCGCAACCCTGGCCGCCGCCGCGGGATCTTCCGCCACGCCGGCCGCCAGCATCTGCGCCAGCCGCACCTGCGCCATGTCATTGCGGTAGCCAAGCAGCTCGACGCCCGTGCAGCGCATGCCGGGCAAGGCCAGCGCCGCACTCAGGACGACCTTGCCAAGGCCGCTGCCAAGGTCGATGAAATGGCCGTGCAGGGGCAGCCAGGGTGCCACCGCTTCGAAATAGTTGTCGAGTTCCTGCTGCGTGAATTCGCCGTAAATCAGGCGGCCATCGTCGACCAGCCATTGCGCCAGATCCGCGTCGGAGATCTCGGCCAGCCCGTGCGAAGGCGCTCGCTCCGGCAGCATGCCGTGCTGCTGGATGCCTGCCGGTACGCAGCCTGCAATCAGGCGCCGATGCGGCTTCAGGCGCGCGATCAGGGTTTCGCGCAGCTCCTTCTTGCGGAACGCTTCGCGCACCGCCAGGCCGTTTTCGACGTAACGGGCAAGCACAGCGTCGTCAATAACGGGCCTTACGTGCTGCGCGCCGCTTGTGATTGCCCGCCGCATCGAAAGCATGGTTTCCCCCTCACCGTTGATTATCCACTTTACAATAAAAAAACCGCCCCAGGGGGGCGGTTTTCGCAGCAAGCGGATTGCGGCTTAGAAGCGGTAGTTCAGCGATGCGGCATAGGTGCGGCCAAGCTGGCTGAAATGCGAACCGTCGTAGGTCACCATGTCGTAGCGGCCGTTGAAGGTGATCAGGTTGCGCTGGATGGCCTTGGCGTTCGGGTCGTCGATGATCTTCTGGCCTTCGGCGTTCAGGGCCTTGAACTCCCACTCAGGGGTGGTGTTGAACACGTTGTTGACGTTGAACGACACGGTCACGTTCGGCATCAGGTTGTAGTTGAGGGCGAAGTCGGTGACGTTCTTGGTCTTGAACTTCGTTTCCAGGTTGCTGTCCAGGCCAGCCTGGCGGAAACGGGTCGGGCCGAACACGGTATTGTTGACCGACAGGTTCAGCTTCTTGTAGTCCCAGTCGGCGCCGAGGATGGTCTTGAACTTCGGACGCGAAGTGAACATCAGCGCTTCCTGGGTCGCATCGAGCACGGACTGCCCGGCGTTCGCCACAATCGTAGGATTCTTGACCGCGCCGTCACGCTCGTTCTTGTGCGTGTAGTTGCCGGACAGGTTCAGGGTCAGCTTGCCGTCCGCCAGCGGGATATTCTTGCGCGACAGCACGTAATCCAGACCCTCGGTCCGGGTCTTCACTGCGTTGACGAAGAAGCTGACGGAAACGATGCCATTTGCCGCCAGGATCTGGTCCAGCTGCTGGGAAGGATCGCCGGTCGGCACGATTTCCTTGCCCAGCACGATGCGGTCCTTCACCTTGATGTTGTAGTAGTCCAGGGTGGCGCTGGTGTTTTCATCCGGTTTCAGACCCAGGCCCAGCGTGATGTTGTCGGACTTCTCCGCCTTCAGCTTAGGCACGCCCAGCGCAGCGGCTTGCGCCGACACGTTGTTCACCAGGCCAGACACCTGGATGCCGCCGCCAGGCACGAAGGAGTACTGCGCCTTCTGCGTGTAGATCTGAGCCAGCGACGGCGCGCGGAAGCCCTTCGAGGCCGATGCGCGCAGCGTCACCCAATCGTTTGCCTTGTAGCGGGTAGACAGCTTCCACACGAACGCGGAACCGAAGTCGGTATATTTTTCCCAGCGGCCGGTACCATCAACCAGCAGGTCCTTGCTGATGTCCCAGGTCGATCCGGCATACACGCCGTAGTTGGAGCGCGACGATGGGAAAGAGTTGTCCGGATGGTTGCCCGCGAAGGAGTCCGCCCCGCTGCCCTGCCACGATGCGCGTTCGCCCGCCTTCACCTCGAACTTCTCGTGGCGCAGTTCAGTACCGGCGTAGAAGTTGACGGTATCGGTCAGCTGCCGGGAGATGTCGCCGTTGAACACGTAGTGCTGGAACTCCACGCCGCCAGCATAGAAGTGGGTCGGCGAGTGCTCGGTGCTGGTACCCGCCAGGACGGCGTCTTCCATGCTGCGGTTGACGGAGTGGTCGACGTCGTACTTCTGCTTGTTGCCGCCGTAGGTCAGGCTGAAGTCTGCATTCCAGCCGGCCAAGTCCATCTTCACGCCGCCGGTGGCATTGTAGTCGTCCAGCGTGCCGTCGAAGGTTGGCTGATAGCCCTCGTACGGGGTTCCTGCAGGGTGCAACAAGCCGTAATCGGTCGGACGCCAGTAAGGAGTACGGTAGTTCGCGAAGGAGTTGATCTTCTTGTTCACATACGCCGCGTTGGCGTAGATCGCGACGCCTTCGCCGATATCGTAGCGGGTATTGAACAGGCCCTTGTAGGCCTTGGTCTTCGGCGAGCCGTTGATGTTGCGGGCGTCAGGATATTTCGACAGGAAGGCCTGCACTTCCGACAGCGGCGCGCCGAAGTCGCTCGATTCGCCGGCTGCGCTTACCGCGCCGGAGCGGCTGGACAGGTTCACGCGCGACGCATCGATGGTGTAGTTGAAGAAGCCGCGGTCGCCGCCCAGCGCGAAGCCCTGGTTGACACTCAGGCCTCCCATGCCGCCATCGTGTTCGTGGGTGATGCCGGCACGCGCCGTGACGGAGCCACCTTCGGCATTGTCCTTCAGGATGATGTTGACCACGCCGGCGATCGCGTCGGAGCCGTATTGTGCCGAGGCGCCGTCGCGCAGCACTTCGATGCGCTTGATCGCATCGGCAGGGATGGCCGAAATATCGGAGCCGGATTCGCCGCGGCCTGGCGAGGTCTGGGTGTAGACCAGCGAGCTCATATTCTTGCGCTTGCCGTTGATCAGGATCAGCACGCGGCTCGGGCCCATGTTACGGATTTCGTACGGGTCCAGCAGCGAGGTCGCGTCATTGACCGGGGTCTGTACGGTATTGAAGGAAGGGACGCGGAACTGCATCGACTTGTCGAGGGTGACTTGGCCGGTCTTGGTCAGTTCGCGCGAGCTCAGCACGTCAACCGGGACCGGGGTATCCACCATGGTGCGCTGCGAGCCGCGGCTACCGGTCGAAACAATGACCACCTTCTGGATCTCGTCGGTGGTGCTGTCGGCAGCCTGCTGCGCCTGGATAGGGGCAGCATCCTGTGCTTGTGCGTAGGCTTGGCCCAGCAGCACAAACGGGCTGGCGGACAACATTAATGCTGCAATCGGAAAATGTTTATTCATGTATTTCTCTCTTCCATACAGATTTAAAAAAACTAGGGAAGAATTTATATGCAACATTTTCATCCGTCTATTATTTCCCGTTTTACATGCACAAATACAACATGTATGGATCTTTTTTATGAAGTCGCCTGGAACATAAAAATGCCGTGATAATCTTTATGGCATGAGCTACAAAAGCCTCTGCGTGCTGCTGGCGCTGCTGACCGGCATGGCTGCCCATGCCGCGAAAGGCCCGCCGCTGCGCCTTTGCTACGAAGATGTCGACCAGAGGCCATGGAGCACGCCCGCTGGAAAAGGCCTGAATTTTGAATTATTGAAGCGAGTTGAATTACTCCTGAATGAACAGTTTATTTATTCACCGAAACCTTGGAAGCGTTGCCTAAATGAATTAAAACTTGGCCAGGTGGATGCAGTAGTCGGTGCAGCGGATGCAATTGACCGCCGCGCATGGTCGCGCATTCCCCAATTGCCCGACGGGCGCGAAGATCCTGGCCGGGCCTTGTTTGAGGACGCCGCCCTGGTCTTCCTGCGCGTGGGCGGCAAAGGCAGCTGGGACGGCCACGAATTGCTGGCGCCCGGCAAGGTCGTGATCGTGCAGACCGGCTACCTGGTCGGGCAGCAGTTGCGTGAACGCGGCTATATTCCCCATGACACCGTGAAGTCGGCTGCCGACGCCCTGCGCATGCTGACCACGGGCAGCTTCGACGTCGCCATCCTGCAGGGACTGGAAGCGAGCAAGCTGGTGCACGAAGATCCCCGCTTCAAGGGGAAGGTCCAGCAGGCCGAGTTGCCCTATTCCACTGTCAACCTGTACCTGATGGTGGGACGCGGCGCCTACCAGCGCGATCCGCAACGGATCGAGGCCATCTGGCAAGCCATCGGCAGCGTGCGCCAGGCACGCGATTACCGGCAAATCGAAGAGGCGGCAGGCATAAAACATTTCCATTAATATTTCCAAGGAGGAAATTTTATGGTTAAATAAATGGCATGAATTCCCTTCTCGACGGACGCCTGTCCTTGACCACCCCCGAAGGCGTGCGTTTGCTGCTTGTTCCTGCCGGTCCGGTGGCACGCGGCTACGCATGGGCCATCGACTTCGTTGCCTGGGGCATGGGGGCAAGCTTCCTCATCTCGATCCTGGGCGCGGTCATCCCTTCCGAAAAACTGTTAAACGGCGTGACGGCGATCGTGTTCTTCCTTGCCTACTGGGCCTACCCGGTGTTGTGCGAGGTATACGCCGGCGGCCGCACACTGGGCAAGCACATCGTCGGCCTGCAGGTGCTGCGCGCCAACGGCCTGCCGGTGCGCTGGCGCGAGTCGGTGCTGCGCAACCTGCTGATGGTGGCCGACTTCCTGCCGCTGCTGTACGCCGCCGGCCTGCTGGCCATGCTGTGCGACCGCCATTTCCGCCGCCTGGGCGACATCGTGGCCGGTACCCAGGTGGTGTACCGCGACAAGCCGCCCAAGCGCGTTGCAGTGCCCGATGCGGCACCGCTGCCGCTGCCCTTTCCGCTGACGCCGGAGCAGCAGCGTGCGCTGGCCGACCTGTTTGCCCGCGAAAGCCGGCTGCCGCACGCGCGCATGCTGGAACTGGCCGATATCGCTGAGCCGCTGACCGGCCGCGAGGGCGACGCTTCGCTGGAACGCTTGCGCGGCATGGCCGCAGGATTGGTCCGATGAAGCAAGCGCAGTTTGAGGCAACTTACGGTCCCCTGTGGAGCGAGATCGATACCCTGCTGGCCAAGCGCGCCAAAGGCCGCGAAGCCCTGCCCGAACAATATCGCCGCCTGTGCCAATGCCTGGCCCTGGCTGGCCAGCGCGGCTACTCGCCGCAGCTGGTGTCCTACCTGCACGGACTGGTGGCGCGCTGCCACCACGCCCTGTACGGGGTGGCGGCCGAACGCCCGACCGTGCTGCTGCAATGGCTGCGCGCCGACCTGCCGCGCCGCGTACGCGCCGAATGGAGGCTGCTGCTGCTGGTGCTGTTTTGCCTGCTCGGGCCGGCCATCGCCATCGGCGCGCTGGTATGGCACGACTCGCACAACGCCTTCATGTTCGCCTCGCCGGACGAACTGACGCGCATGCACCAGATGTACGCCCCCTCCAGCATGAAGACTGGCCGCGGCGGCAGCGAAGGCGACCTGCAGATGTTCGGCCACTACATCTGGAACAATGTCTCGATCGGCTTCCGTACTTTCGCCAGCGGCATCTTCGGCGGCGTGCCCGCCTTGCTGAGCGTCCTGTTCAACGGCATGAAAATGGGGGTGGTGGCCGCCTGGCTCAGCCTCGATCCGGCCACCCGGAGTAATTTCTGGTCCTTCGTGGTGACCCACTCCAGCTTTGAACTGACAGGCCTGGTGCTGTCCGGCGTGGCCGGCGCCCGCCTTGGCATGGCGCTGGTCAAGCCGGGCCGCCTGAGCCGCCGCCGCGCCCTGCAGGAAGCCAGCGTCCAGATGTATCCGGTGGTGGCCGGCGCCGCCCTGCTCACCGTGCTGGCAGCCTTCTTCGAGGCCTTCTGGTCGGCCAGCGCCTTTGCCCCGGCCGTCAAATACAGCGTCGGCGCAGTGTGCTGGGCCCTGGTTTTCCTGTTCTTCGGTTTCGCCGGCCGCGAGAAAGGCGTGCATGCAACTCGATAAGCTGCGCCTTGATTTGCGCCCGCGCAGCAATGCGCAAGGCCTGGACCTTGGTTTCGCCCTGCTGCATGCCGGCGGCGCCGACGTATGGCGCGCCTGGCTGGCCCTGTGGCTGCCGCTGTCGGCGCTGGCCGTGCTGATCAGCTGGTACTACCCTGACCTGGCCCTGGGCTGGCTGCTGCCATGGTGGCTGCGTCCCCTGCTGGAACGTGCGCCGCTGCACGTGCTGGCACGCCAGGTCTTCGGCGAACAGACCAGCTGGCGCGATGCCCTGCGCGCCTGGCCGCGCGAGCTGGGCGGCGGCTGGTTCCGCATGCTGACCTGGTGGCGCCCCTTCATGGCCGGGCGCGGCCTGCACCAGCCGGTATGGGTGCTGGAACGCGCCCGCGGCAAGGTCGCCACCGCGCGCCGCGCCACCATTGCCCGCAACGGCACCGGCGGCGCCGCCCTGATGTTCGGCAGCACCTGCGCCACCTTCGAATTCGTGCTGATGATGGGCGTGCTGGCCCTGATCGGCCTGTTCATGCCGGGCGAGTCGCCCAATCCCTTCGCCCTGTTCGGCTTGACCGACCAGGGCTCCCTGCAGGCGGTGCTGGGCACGGCGGCATGGTGCCTGGCCTGTGCCATCATCGGCCCGGTCTACACAGCCTGCACCTTTACCCTGTACCTGAACCGCCGCGCCACGCTGGAAGCCTGGGATATCGAAATCGTGCTGCGCCAGCTGCGTCCTCCGGCACGGCCGGCCGCGGCGCGCCACGTCGCCGGCGTGCTGATGGCAGCCCCGCTGCTGGCCATGGCCTTGCTCGGCATGCCGCCGCCGGTGCAGGCAGCCGCGCCGGCCGCCAGCGCGCCGCCCGTGGTTCCCGTGGTTCCCGCATGCGAGCCGCCCGACGGCCTCAGGAAACAGGACAGCGGCCGCGGGCCCGACCTGTCGCCGCAACAAGCCGCAGTGCGCCGCCAGCTCGACGAGGTTTTCGCGCACGAAGACCTGCGCGGCTACCGCTGCGGCGAACAATGGGAGCTGCGCGTTCCGCCGGAAAAGGAACAGGTAAAGCCGAAGGCCCCGCCGCTGGTGCCGCGCTGGCTGGCCGCCATCCTGGCCGGCGTGTTCAAGTTTGCCCTGATCGCCGGTGCGATTGCCCTGGTGTCCTGGCTGCTGTGGCGCTATGCCGCACCGCTGCGCTTCAGCCTTGCGGCAGCGCCCGAGCCCAGGCTGGCCACGGAGGTGGGCGGCCTCGATATCCGAGAAGAGAGCCTGCCGGCCGATGTGGCCGGCGCCGTGCGCGCCTTGTGGCAGCAAGGCCAGCAGCGTGTCGCGCTGGCGCTGCTGTACCGCGCCACGCTGTCTCGCCTGGTCAGCCGCCAGTCGCTCAAGCTGCACCACGGCGCGACGGAAGGCGAATGCCTGGCGCAGGCGCGCAGCGCCAACGCCGCCGGCACGCTCGATAGCGCCAGCCTGGCACTGGCCGACCAGGCCACCACGCTTTGGCTGAACGCGGCCTATGGCGCGCGCTGGCCGGCCGCTGAAACGGTGGCGGCGCTGTGCTCACGCTGGCAAGCACACTTCGACCGCGAGGCAGCATGAAGCGGAGCTATTCGATCATCATCGCCATCGTTGCCGTGCTGCTGGCCGGCGCCGGCTACGAGTTATGGCACTTGTACTTCCACAAGGTGTGGCGCGGCCAGCACCACATTTCCGAAGCGCAGGCAAAGAACCCGATGCTGGCGGCCACGCGGCTGCTGGAAGCGCGCGGCCACAAGGTGCGCGTGGAGCCCGTGCTCAGCTACCAGTTGCTGAACCAGTTGCCGGACGGCGTCATGCTGCTGTCGCGCTATGCACGCCCGCCGGACGAACGCCAGGCCAGGCTGCTGCTGGACTGGGTCCGCCGCGGCAACACCCTGATCATGACCCCCGACTGGGTTGACGACACCGACGCCGGCGAGGCCGGTCCGGATGGCGCCCCCGATCAGTCGACCGACCCATTGGGCAAGCACTTTGGCGTGGCAATGTCGGGCCGCACCCGCATGGACGACACTTGCCGCATCGATCCGCTGGAGGCCAGCCGCCGCGAGAAGCGCGCTGCCGCCAAGGCCGGGCAACAAGGCGCCGAGGACGAGGAAGACGAGGAAAGCGAGACAGGCGAAGAAGAAACAGCGGCCGCGAAAGAGCCCGCCGGCCCGCCGCGCCTGGTGTGCCTCAACGCGCCGGGCGCCGCCAACACCATCGAGCTGGCGCGCCCTTCCGATACCCTGCAACGCATCGAAGGCAAGGGCCCGAAACCGCTGTGGGGCGACACCTACGAGCTGGCCGTGCTGGTGTACGGCGAAGGTCGCGGCAAGGTCGCCATGGTGGCGGTCGATGCCGCCGACAGCTATTTCGACAACGACGCTCTGCGCCAGTTCGACCACGGCGAGCTGCTGCTGTTGCTGGCCGGGCAAAGCGGGCCCAATGCCCAGGTGATGCTGGTGCAGCACAACGAGCCGGTCGGCTGGGCAGCCTGGCTGTGGCAGCACGCCCGCCTGGTCGTGCTGGGCCTGGCCGCCCTGCTGCTGCTGTGGACCTGGAGCGCCTCGCGCCGCTTCGGCCCCATGCTGCCGGAAGCGGCCACGGCACGCCGCGCCCTGATCGAACATATCGAAGCCAGCGGCCGCTGGCTGTGGCGCCTGCCGCAAGGGCGCGCCCTGCTGCTGCAGGCCGTGCGCAAGAGTACCGAGAAGCAGCTGTTGCGGCGCCTGCCGGAACTGCATGCCCTGGGGCCTGCCGAACGCGCGCGCCGCCTTGCGCGCCTGGCCAAGCTGCCGGAAGCGCAAGTGAGCGATGCCCTGCTTGGCGCCCCGGCCAGCCGCGCTGCCGACTTTACACGACAAATTTCAATACTCCAACAATTGCGAGCCCATCATGAGCGATAGCATGTCCGCCTCCACCAACAACGCCATTCCGGCCGACCGCCTGGCACAGGCGATCGACATCGTGCAACGCCTGCGCGAGGAAATCGGCCGCGCCATCGTCGGCCAGCACACGGTGGTCGAACAGGTGCTGGCCTGCTGCCTGGCCGGCGGCCACGTGCTGCTGGAAGGCGTGCCGGGCCTGGGCAAGACCTTGCTGGTCAAGGCCCTGGCCAAGACCTTTGCCGGCGAATTCTCGCGCATCCAGTTCACGCCCGACCTGATGCCGGCCGACGTGATGGGCCATGCCGTCTTCGACCAGCGCCAGCAGACCTTCAGCATCCGCAAAGGTCCGGTCTTCACCCACCTGCTGCTGGCCGACGAAATCAACCGCGCGCCGGCCAAGACCCAGTCCGCTCTGCTGGAAGCCATGCAGGAGCGCCAGGTCACCATCGAAGGCGAAGCGCACACGCTGGAAGCGCCCTTCATGGTGCTGGCCACCCAGAACCCGCTGGAAAGCGAAGGCACCTACCCGCTGCCGGAAGCCCAGCTTGACCGCTTCCTGATCAAGGCGCGCATCGCCTACCCAGGTGAGCAGGAAGAAACCGCGATGCTGCTGGCGGTGACCCAGGACCGCGTCGGCGACGCGCTTGAAGTGGCACAGGTGCGCACCCTGATCAAGCCGGAGATCCTGGTTGCACTGCAGCAGCTGGTGGCCCGCATCCGCGTCGACGAGGCAGTCGCCAACTACGCCGTGCGCATGGTGCGCGCAACGCGCCAGTGGCCCGGCGTGGCAGTCGGCGCCGGCCCGCGCGGCAGCATTGCCCTGGTCCGCCTGGCGCGAGCCATGGCCCTGATGGCGGGCCGCGATTACGCCACCCCTGACGACATCAAGCAGGCCAGCCTGCCGGTGCTGCGCCACCGCATCGCCCTGTCGCCGGAAAGCGAGCTCGATGGCCTGGGCGCCGACGACGTGCTGGCTGCGCTGATCGATTCCGTCGCCGCGCCGCGCAACTGATGAAGCCAACCCGCCGTATGTTCCTGGCCCTGATGGGCCTGACCGCGCTCGGCGTGCCGGCCAGCGTCTGGCCGCTGCTGCAGGCGCCATGGCAAGTGCTCGGCGGCGCCCTGCTGCTGGCCGCCGGCGCCGATGCCTTGCAGGCACGGCGTCGGCCTGCCCTGCGCGCGGAACGCAGCATGGCCGGTGTCCTCCCGGTCGGCGCCTGGCACGAAGTGCGCCTGACCCTGCACAACGAGGGCAAGGCCGCGCTGCAGCTTGAGGTGTTTGACGATTACCCAGCAGCTTGGGAACTGGAAGGAATGCCGCATGCGACACGCCTGGCGCCCGGTACGTTTTCCACACTCACCTACCGCGTGCGCCCGCTGGACCGCGGCGACGGCAATTTCGGCACGCCATGGCTGCGCGTGGCCGGACCGCTGGGCCTGTGGCAGGCCACACACCGCATCGGGCCGCAGCAGACCACCAAGGTATTTCCCGACGTGGCGCGCCTGCTGGGCCAGGCGCTGCGCGCCACCGACCGCCAGGCGCCGACCGCCGGCTCGCTGGTCAAGCGCCAGCGCGGCGAAGGCACCGACTTCCGCCAACTGCGCGAATACCGGCGCGGCGACAGCCTGCGCTCGATCGACTGGAAAGCCACCGCGCGCCACCGCAAGCCGATCAGCCGCGAATACCAGCTCGAACGCGACCAGCAGGTAGTATTCCTGCTCGATACCGGCCGCCGCATGCTGGCGCGCGACGACGACACCAGCCACTTCGACCACGCACTGTATGCCGTGCTGACCCTGGCTTTCGTGGCGGGCAAACAGGGCGACGCGGTGGGGCTGATGAGTTTTGGCGTCGACCATCGCTGGCTGGCGCCGGCCAAGGGCCGCATTGGCCTGGACCGCATGCTGGCCGGGGTCTACGACCTGCAGCCAGGCGAAGCCGCGCCCGATTACCTGCGCGCCGCCAACGACTTGCTGAACCGCCTGAACCGGCGCGCCTTCGTGGTGCTGGTGACCAATGTGCGCGATGAAGACGACGTGGCGCTGCGCCAGGCGGTCGACCTGCTGTCCTCGCGCCACCTGGTGCTGTGCGCCAGCCTGCGCGAGCGCGCGCTGGACGCCGCCAGCGTGGCGCCGGTGCAGGATTTCGACGACGCCCTGCGGCTGGCGGCCAGCGAGCATTACCTGCAGCAGCGCCAGGAAGCGATCCGCCGCCTCGGCCTGCGCTCAGGCCACCTGGTCGACGTCGCGCCGGAGCAACTGGCCGGCGCCCTGCTGAACCGCTACCTCGATATCAAAGAAAGCGGAGCGCTGTAAACGCCAGCGGCAAGGCGCAACCGAGCGCCACGCCAAGCTTCACGCCCAGGTCTGCCGGCGCGGGCACCGCGCCGAAACGGTTGGCCTCCGGTGTACCGGGTGCGATAAGCAGGTAGATCAGGAAGATGATCTGCAAGAAGGGGAACAGTAGCAACAGCGCCCACCAGCTGCTGACATCGAAATCGTGCAGCCGCCGGCGCGTCGCCAGCACGATCGCCAGCAGGAAAACCAGCGGGACTGAAAAACTCAAGGCATCGTGGAGCCCGGATTGCAGGGGAATGTATTTTTGCACCCACGCCGTGCCGAAGGCCGTGCCGAGTGCGATGGCGTACAGAAGCGCAACAGGAGCGCCCAGCATGCAGTACGCCACAAACCGCCAGCGCCCGATGCGGCTATTCCAGGAAAACAGCCGCGCCTCGCCGACAGGGGCGAACGGCAGTTCCAGCCCTGCCTGGGGCGCGGCGTAAGGGTTATGCATGCATTACTGGCTGTCTTGCATCTGCGCGGCGCGCGCCTTGGCGGTGTAATCGCTGTAAGCAGGAATCGCAATCGCAGCCATCATGCCGACGATCATGATGATCGGCAGAATCCACGCCAGGATGATCACGCCAGTCGTGTTCGGTGCTGGCGCCGGGCCGTATTCATTGGCACCCTCATCGCCCGAGCCGAACAACAGCCACAGGCCGAAAATGATATTGACCAGCGGGACAATCATCAGCAGGCCCATCCAACCGGACTTGCCCAGGTCATGCAGGCGGCGGCGCACCTGGCTCAGGATGGCAACCAGATACAGGGCATAGCCCAGCAGGCCGCCGATGGCGCCCGCCGCGCCGGCACTGTTGGCGCTGGAGCCAGTCAGTGCGCCCAGGCCCGCCAACAGGAACACAACAGGCATCATCAGCAGGCCTGCGCCGAAACCGTATGCCAGGTAACGCACACGGCCAATGCGGCCACTGAGGGAAAAGAACTTCGGCATGTAGGTCTCGTCGCTGTTGAGGCGTTCGACCAGCGGCGCTTGCGGCATCGAATATGGATTACTCACGGTTGCTCCTAAAGGGGTATTGAATCGTTATTAGAGTTACTACCGAGAAAATTTTACATTATTTTTTTACTAATGTGACCTGGAATTTTGGCCGATCTGGGGCGAGGCAGTGATAAACAGCGTCTTCCAACGTGAGCGCGTGGGAGCCGGCGGTCAGACGGGGCGCGGCGGCAGGACGTCGAGAACTTCCCTTCTTTCTGAGAGCAGAGGCGGCACAACTTGCAGGCCGCCGCCTTCAAGTTCAGCTGCAGCATGGCGCGGGCTAAGTATCGGTGTCGTAATAACGGTGGCGATTGCAATACAGTTAAGGTACCTCACGAAGAATATCCTCAGCCTTCGGGTTGAATCCTTTCTGTCCTTTAAACGTTGAAAGACTGGTTATCGCGAATGGGCTGGGGCTATGCATTTGAAGATAGTCAATAGCCTTTTCAAGAGTTGGAAAGGCCCATGTTTCGTACAGTTCGAATTTCTCGCGGTCCATGTTCTTTTCTTTGATTAGCGCAATGTGAGCAAAATATTCAGCTCCGACTTTTTGGACAGCAAGCGTTATCCAAAACGTTTCACCTCCGCGAGGAAAGCTAAATGAGCTTCCTACTTGTTTCCCGCGCTCGATAAGCGCATTGAATTTTTCATCAATCATCTCTTCGCCGGTAATATTGATAAGCACTTTTTCCCGTCCCTGCGCTCGATATTGATGTGTTGGCATGCGCGCGGCTATGCCTGTGTCGGTCGATAAATCGGCGCCGCGAACTGTCCGCGAACGCGGTGGATGGCCGCCATTCCCTACTTAGGTAATAGTGCGGATTCTGCTGATCCAGCAACTGTTCAATAAATTGCCGGACGAACGAACAGATGGAATTCCAACTGCTCGATTGCTTCAGCTTCCACCGCTTCGCCGGACTGCGCGACTCGAGTCAGATTCGAGGCCGCACAACGATTTGGACTTTCAAGAGCGAGCCGACCAACACCAGCCGGGGTATCTATGGCTATGTCAATCACAAAGCGCCAAGATCGACTGCCCAATGAAGCCTACCGCATGCACATTTAGCTTAGCGCAAAGGCATCAAAGATAAGCCGCTGTCCGAAGTGCAACTGGGCGGCAAAATGCTGCGCTCGACCGGCATGGCCCGCACCACACTCCATCTGAACCGGAAGGCTGCCGCTACTACTTGCGGCGCCTTTGCTACTTAGAGGAGACCATGATTTCAGCCTCTGAGGCGCGAAGTCCGTCTGAACCGCCTAATTCAACGGGTTCGGATAATGAAATGGCATGAAAATAGCGTGGATGACGGCGCCGCCGTTTATGCGGCTATTCCTCGACGCCAACGCTCGGATTGTCAGCCATTCGAGGCGCCCGCTAGTCGAATCTCCTTACACTGGAGGACATTCGCTAAGTTTCCTCTGGCAAATCCGATCAAGATCGGTTATTCCAGACTCATCAAAATCCAAATATTGCTCGATCTCCTCACGCAGCGTTTGTTTTATGTCCGCAATTTTGTTTCCAATATCGTTTTTCACAAAAAAATCCAAAAGCAATTCAGCAGATTCCTGCTTCGTCAAATTCATTTCTCCCATGTTCGTTCCGAGCCGAAATAAATTTACATCAATCCAATTCAGGGAAGCGAAAGAGCTGAACAGGGCATCTTTTTTTATTCCTAGCATATCATCCATTTAATCACCATATATCATCGACGGCGGTTATTTTTTCTTGTGAGCGAACGAATGCTCTCGCCTTTCCGCAAAGATTGCCCTATTGAAATAATAAACAAACTCTGGCTCGATGGAAGGAAGTATCTCCCTAAAAGGCAAAAGACAGCGATCGCATCTTCCAGCACATAAAATTGTTCGGTAGTTGGTGTACTCATTAATTCTCAATTTTATTAAGCCCGCCCTGCGACACTTCAAATAGCCGCATAGAAAGCGGCGGTGCCGTCACGCCCCGTTCCTCTACTACTACTATGATTATCTCTTACCGTACCGTTGCAACATCAACTAATCCACAGTCTTCAAAATTAAAGGTAAAACCAAAAATTTCAATAAGATCAGCCGTTGGATCTATAGGTTCAACTAAATTTCTTAAGGAAAACAAAATTTCAACAGTCTCACCGGATTCGTTTATTTCAACAACAACATCGTAATGCTTCAATGACGCATCGTCCCCTCCGCGCTCCAGATATTTCTCATATGCAAGACTAATAATCTTTAATATCTTGCCTCTATACAGCGCATTACCGGGAAAATTCGATTTTAATTTAGCCCATTCACCATTATTCTCCGTCATAGTTCACCGCTCTAAGTAATTTCATCATTTCTGCACTAAGCATCTCTAGCGGCGATTCTTATCGCATGTAGGTTGTATTAACCAACGAATAGTCCACCAACCGATAGATGTACACCACCCCCATTCCATTTTTGTACATCCCTCTATCCGCCACTTCAAACGGTATTCCATTTACTTCATAAGCTGGGTCTGGCATAAATGCAAAGGAAGTATACCTATTGTCATCCGTAACACTAAAACATATTGAATAACTTTCCAGAGACCATGCGCCCTTTGATAACCGCATAAACTCTGCGTAAGCTAGATTCGCTGCCTTAACGACTTCGCCAGAAAAGATAAAGCTCCGCTGGAAGAGATTATCCAAACCCAGCAACTTATCGTTATAAGAACTCACTTTCAATACCTCCTTGTAGAGCCTCATATTTACCACTTGAGGTACCAAGAAAAATGACCAAGCTTGGCGACGCGCTCCGATGCTTGAGCGACATGTCGATTTCGCGGCTATGCCTGTGTCGGTCGATAAATCGGCGCCGCGAACTGGCCCCGAACACAGTGGACAGCCGCCATTTCCTACTGAGGTAATAGCGGCCCAATTAAGGCTACCGCATGCACATTTAGCGCAAAGGCAGCAAAGATAAGCCGCTGTCCGAAGCGCTACTTGGCGGCAAAATGCCGCGCTTAAGCTGCTTGGCCCGCGCCACAATCCATCTGAACAGGAAGGCTGCCGCTACGGCTTGCGGAGCCTTTGCTATCTGGCAGAGGCCACAATTTCGGCCTCTGAGGCGCGAAGTCCGTCTGAACCGCCTAAATCAAAGGATTCGGGTAGTGAAATGGCATGAAAACTGCGGGGGTCGACGGCGCCGCCGTTTATGCGGCTATTCTTCGACGCCGACACTCAGATTGTCAGTCATTCGAGGTGCCCGACGGTGAGGCTGTTTGATCACGCGCCATTTCCGGTATAGCATCACCACCAATATCTTCATCCAGTAATATACGACGAGCCAAGTTAAATCTCAATGAATTCGAATTACGTCCACTAATTGCAAATTATTTAGATCATATTCGTATCTTATTATTTCAGCAACACTCTCACCACGATTCCCGGAATTTTCATCAGCGGCGAAATTGAATGTAATATAACAGCGCTGCAAATTGTCTTCGATTTCAATTTGCACATCACAACTATTTAATGACTCATCCGCACTTGGCTTTTTCGAAAGCTCCCTATAAGCAAGGCTCATAATTTTCAAAACTTTACCGCGAAACAAAAAGTCTCCCGGATAATTTGTTGTCAAGTAATCCCACGCCTCACTACCACTCTTCATTATTTCCTCGCAAGAAGACACCAAAGCACTTTGCATCCGCATTTAAGCATGTATTTACGCTTATCTCATAAATGTTCTATTTATCAATGCGTAATCCTCGATTCGAAAAACGTACACCACGCCTCTACCGTTTTTGTACATGCCATTTGCCGAAATTTCAAAAGGTAAGCCGTTTATTTCGTAAGCAGGGTCCGGAATAAACGAAAATGATAAGAACTGAAGATCTTTAGTGATGCTGAGACAGATCTCATAATTATCAAGTGACCATTCTCCCTTAGAAAAAGACACGAACTCCTCGTACGCAAGACTTGCCGCCCTTATAACTTTCCCAGGGAGATTAAAGTCTTTCGGATAGTGATCTAATTCCCACATCTGTCCTCCATCAAAATTCATGCTCAATCCCTCCCTGTAAGACCTTGTACTTGCCACTTGGGGTACCTAGATATGACTTGTGGCACTTATTTTTTTGCGATGCGAACATGTGTGTCCGCCTATCCGAGTCAGAAAAATTGTCGCTCTTGAAGCTATCCCGCAACGGATCGCTTGTTCGAATTACACTCCCATTCTTGCCTTCGAGAGAATAATCACCATGCGTATGATAGTCTCCAACCACTGTCGCCCCGCTCGGAACTTGCGGTAAAGCAAAAATTGGCTTGAATGTACGACCGGTTCCAGGAACCGGTATTGTCGCGTAATATTTGCCACCCTTTTCATAAATCAGCCCACCATATTCTTTGTTGTTCTTAATCGCTTTGGCATTCGCGGCATCCAATGCACTACGCGCTACGTCATCGGCACAATTTCCAACGTGAGGAGTGCGCTTCAACCCGTTAGGATCGGTCCACCTCGTCGGGTTCGGTCCATAAATGTAGGGGTTTTCGCCGCCGCTGAGTCCAATAGGATCTTGCGACAGGAAACGCCCTATACTGGGGTCGTAATAGCGATGCCGGTTGTAATGGAGTCCCGTCTCTTCGTCATAGTACTGTCCCTGAAATCGCAGCGCCTGTACCACATTCACCACGCCATAGCGCAGGACCCCGCCCCAGGCTCGATAGCGCGCCGACCAAAAAATCTCTCCGTGGCAATCAATCAACTCAAGTGGCGTACCAAGGTGATCGCACTGATAATGAAGCACGTGGTCAGCGCTGGAGTTGCCGTCAGCCTGCTCGAACCGTTGCATCCATTCTGCACGATGGACCTGCGCCTTATTGAATTCCTGCTGCACCTGCCAAAACTCGACATGTGCATCCGGATCATTTTTGACGCCGGGTAGCGCCCATTCCTCTATGCGACATAGATGACTATTGGCCGGCTTATAACAAGCAGCCCCTTCCCCCGATTCGATTCGGGCGAGGGGCACAAAACTGTTCGGTTCGTAGAGATATGTGATTGTTTTGTCCGGCCACACCTCTTGCAACAAGGTGTCGCCATCCCAGACGAAGAGCGTGAGACTGTCCGTATCGGTAACCTCGGCGGACGGCGCGGCATTCCTGGCGTCCCAGCGTTGTGAGGTCAACTGCTTGGCAATGCGCCTTCCAAATGCATCGTAGCTGTAGCGTGCAATTTGCCGAGAATGAGCAAAGGTGCGGGTGGCTGTCGTCAGTCTGTTTTCTGTATCGTAGGAAAATTCAAGGACGCCTTCATCGTTGGCACTTGCTGCCACGCGCAAGCGCTTGCTAATGGTGTTCCCCTGCACATCGTATTCATACACATACCCCATGTATTGTCGCAGCAAGTTATGCGTGACTTTGGCCAGCTTTGGCGGAATGGCCGCTATATTGGTTGGCTGCTCATCCAATTCACGCAGAACCTTGCGGGTGTCGATTTGAACCGGATTCCCACTTACATCTGAATCCAGTAAATTGCCGGCAGGATCGAAGGCAAACGTTTCCTTCAAGTCGCGCTGAGTTGCTGAGAGCAACTGACCGAGCGGGTCATAGGTGTAGCGGGTACTGCCGCTTGATAGGTCGTCGATTAGCGTCAGATTGCTCGCAGCGTCATAATCGTAACGTCGCTCACGCAGGCGCTCAGCTCCTTTACTCAATGTGAAGGTGCGCAGACGCGATTGCGGGTCGTAGCTTCGGCTCTCCGTCAGCCGTTCCCGTTCGCCCCCAAGCTGGCGCGTAGTTTCTCGATGCAGCTGGTCGCGTTCCAAATCGACCAGTGATTTACCTTGCCATAACGTGCCATGCCAATGGCCAGAACCGTAGCGCAGCGTGTCGATACGGCGGCCGTTGGGCAGGATAGTCTGAATACGATTGCCCAGCTCATCGTAGGCATGGGTCATCGTAAAGGCCGCCACATACTCTCTTGGGGTGTCAGGTAGGCGTGGGGCGGCCAGCGCATAAGCGACACGTTCGTCAACCAATTGGCCTAGCGGGTCATATTCAAAGCGATTCTCGGCCTGCGGCGACGTCACCGCAATCAAGCGCCCAAGCGCATCGTAGGCGTAGCGCACCGCGCCATCGGGGCTGCTTTTCGCCAGCAGTTGGCCCAGCGCGTCGCGGGCAAAATCAGTTTGCACGCCATTGCAGGCAGCGCCAATCAGCTGGCCCGCCTGGTTGTACGTGTAGGTCGTGGTCTTGCCATCGAATCCTGTTTCGCTGACCAGCCGGCTTTCGGCGTCATAAGCAAAGCGATATGACTCGCCATTACCATTGATCAGTTCGATCAAGCGGAGCGCCTTGTCGTAGACATAGCTTAGTGTCTGACCTTTGGCGTCGATGCGTTCGATTGGCTGGCCATGCCCATTGTAGCGATAGCGCGTGACCTGGCCTTTGCCGTCCGTATAGGCAAGCAGTTGCCCTTCGGCGTCGTATTCAAATTGCTCTGTCGTTTGATTGGGGCGCGTTACGGCTGCGAGCTGGCCGTGGGCATTGTAGACGTAATGGCTGGTATTGCCGGCGGCGTCGATATGCTCGGCCAGGCGGCTATTCCGATCATAGTTGTAGCGCGTGGTAAAGCCGGAACAATCGGTGTACGCAGCCAGTCGACCGCCCTGGTCATATACAAGGCGCTTAGTGCCGCCGCGTGCATCTGTCAGCAGCGACAGGCGTCCTTGCGCATCGTAGGCATAGCCGGTGCTGTGACCCAATGCATCGATGCGCTCGACGATGCGTCCGGCCTCGTCATAACGGCTACGAGTGGTATGGCCCAGCGCATCGGTGACGGCGATGGGCTGGTTGTGGCCATCATATTCGATATGGGTCGTATGGCCTTGGGCATCGGTGATCGACGTCAGGTTGCCGGCAAGGTCGTACTCGTATCGTGTGGCATTGTGTTCGGCATCGGTTTCGGCCAGCAGCATGCCGTCACGGTCCCATTCGCGCCGTCCCAGTACGCGTGCGTTGCCATCAGGTCCAATGCGGCGCACGCATGTCGCGAGCCAGTTGGCGTTGAAGCTGTATTCCAGTACACCGCCGTCAGCTTCAGTGACGCGGGTGGTGTCGGCATCAACATAGTCGATCTGTACTTCGCCATTTCCGTCGGACGTGCTGGTGCGTATGGCGCGCGCCTGATAGCTGTTGTTGAAGTTGATCGGATGGCGTTCAGCGAGTTGTGGGGATCCGAGTAGGGAGCCAGCCCAGCGTTCACGTAGAAAGGCCAGGCTGACCCATTCCAGCCCGTGCGCGAACCCTGTGTAAGTGGTGTATTGCCTAAGCAGGTGATGCTGATAGCTGTAGGTACGCGATTGGCCGGCCAGGTCAGTTTGCTCTACCAGATCACAGCGCAGTGGGAATGGGGTGAGAGGATCGCTGGCGTCAATGAGGCTGGCTTCGTACCTGTAGCGCACCAGGCACTGGCGGCTGCCATCGGCGTCGACTCGTTCAACACGGCCAATACGTGGCATTGCTACTGGCGCATCGTCAGCCACCTCTTCTGGTAGATAGTCAGCACGCAGCGCTTCGAGCGCCAGCCCGTCGTCGGTGCGAATACGCAGCAGCGATTCTCCGGGTTTGGCCTCGTGGATGCGCTCGATTTGGATGCCCTTGCCGTCACGGCCAGCGTGCCGGGCCAGATAGTACCGTTGGGCGCGCACCGGAGCGCGTGGCGCCAGCATTGCGTTGACGCCTTCGTGACCATGCGGCAGCCAGCCATCCGGCCCTGAGAGGTAGGTATCGTTCGCCCCATCGCGCCAAACCAGCGTGATCTGATTCTCGCTGTCGCGGCGCAAGGTAAAACCTTCGGCTCTGCTATCGTGCTCCTGGCCGATGGCGAGCATGGGCAAGCGCAGTGCACGCCCGCTATCGTCATGATAGACAATGCCTTGGGCGCAAACTGAGATTGAACTTGAGAATGGCGTCGCCCAACGTGCACCCAATACGCCCCAGTCTTCCGTTTCAGAACCGGATCGATACGTCCGGACCCACTCCAGGGGTGTCGGTCCTTCCAATACAAAGTCCGTTTGCTGCAGGATTTCTTCCCCAGTGCCAAAGTGCACAGGGCGTTTGCTTTTCACGGGTTTGCCGCCCGGCGCGCCGTTTTTGGGGCAGCAGTCGGACGGTTTGTCCGCTTTTTCTCCCTTGGGCTTCTTGGTCTTCCCACCATCATGCCCTTCCTTGTCGCCTTTGCCACCATCAGCTTTCTTGGGTTCTGGCGGCGCTTTCTTGGGCGGTGTCGGGGTCTTGCCTGGTACGGCATTCTTCTTGGCTGCCAGTTTCTTGATCCAACCGCCGACGAAGGGCAGCTTTTTCAGAGCAAGGTTTTCCGCAGCATTCCATGCCATATCGCCGGCCATGCCCAGCACGTCAGGCGCCTTTCCGGTGAGGACGAAGTTGGCGGCATTATCAAGTGCAGTCGCTGTCGAATCAACGGCAAGCCCCGTGGCAGCCACGCCGCCGCCAACAGTAGCGCCGGCTGCGGCACCAGTCTCCATCACAGCCGCTGCCGGCAAGCCGACGCCGGTGGCGCCGACCGCAAGTCCCGCGCCGCCCAGCGCGGCGCTGCCCATGCCGATCTTGCCGCCGACATCCATTGCCTTGCCGCCGAACTGGTGCATCGGTTCGGAGTACTTATCCTTGTATTCCTGCGCAGCCTCTTTCAACGTCGGCAGTTCGACACCCAGAATCGTCAGCCGCGGGCGCGGCGCTTGCACCTGGCGTTCGTGAATACGGCCGATCGTATTCTTGTCGTTCATGTAGATCAGTCGCGATTCCTGGATCGTCTGCGCCCCATTCGATCCCTTGGTCGAACTGAACTCCATCGGCTGCGCGCGCTTGAGATAGGTCTGGCTCTTGATGCCACCCAAGGTGCCTCGTTCATCACCGATGATGCTCGGGATGAAGCTCTTGTTGTGCAGCAGGACCGGTTCGCCATGGGTCTTGACGTTTCTTGAGACGTCGGCCGCGTCTTTGAATTCTCCCTTGATGTTGTAAGGGAGTACGGCAACGCTGCTTCCCACTGGCGTCTTGCAGAAGTCCGGACTGAGGCTGACGCAGTAGAAGCGTTTCGATTTGGTGACTGTTTCGTGAGCCATGGCGATTCTTGTTGCGGGTTGTGTGTGGTGTCAGGCGGCCAGGGGAGCGGGTTCAAGCTGGGCGGTCGGCCATTCGTTCAGGCGTGCCAGCTGCTCGGCTTCGGTAGCGTGCATCAGGCGAACGTCCTCGAATTCTCCGTCAGCGACAATGGCAAGCCGCCACACCAATTCAAGCCGCTCGGCTTCCATATCGATCACGACGGTGTCGATCGCCAGCGGCAGGACCGCAATCCCGCCCGCCTCCGTTGCGCCCATGACAAACAGCGACTGCTGCGGCAAGGCGAAGGCCAGGTGACGGTTGCCAGCTTGGTCAAGCTGCGCCAGGGTCGACGAAGGATGCGACAGGTTGGTCAGCGTGAACTGCTCGCCGCCAGCCAGGTGAGGACACTGCTGGTCATCCGGGGCGCCGTTCCAATAGCGGAAATCGAAATCCTTGGGCAGAAGCGGTATCTCGTTTTCCTGCCAGTCGGACTTTTCTTCGACCGTACCGACCAGCGTGCGGCGAGGCAGCCACCCACGCCCCACATATCCCATGCCGGCGGTCTCCAGGTCGGTTTGGCCTTGGGCTACCTTCCAGAACAAGTCCGCACTGAACGGCCGCGCCGGATATTCAATGCAGGGTGCAGACAGCTCAGAGGTCCGGGTCGCGTCCAGGTACCACTTCCTGCTGAAACCACAGCCTGCCGGATTTTGCTGGCTGCTGTCGTGCGCATCTGGGGCGCCAGGCGGCGTTGGATAATTGGCGGCCTGCTCATCTTCCATGCGGTGCTTCTTTGGAATCCGTTTCGTCAAGCCGCTGGCACGCTCCACGCGGCACTCGCCGCCAAAAGCCGACTCGTAGCGCAACGGGATAGCCGTTGCCGGCTCTGCGGATGTCAGGCGCCACGGCGCGGCACGCAGCAAGCCACCCAGCCATCGAACAGGCGCGGCGCGGCGACGCAGATAGCGCTTCCCCGTCACGTTCAGGGTTTTGTCGACCAGGACCTTGCCGGGTATGCGGGTTCGCTCCGCGATTTCCACTTGCCGCTGCCATTCCTCGAAAACCGCGGGCGACAAAGCCTGCATGGGATTGAGCGGACGCGGCCGCTCGGGGATCGGCGCCGGCGCATCAGGATGGTTCACCCGCAGCCCGACATGGAAATGCGGCACCTTAACGTTGGCTGGCGGATGGGCTTCGCCGATGACCACGACATCGCAGAGCGGCTTATACGGCGCCAGGTCGCTTTCTACCCTTACGCTCTTTTCCAGATCGTCATCAAAGTGTTGGTCCTTGTCGTACAGCGGCAACGGCTCATCGGTAGGAATGAGCCTGGCCATGCCGGCGATTTCACCCGGCACCATGCGGTATCCTGTCTTGGCGACGATCACGTGAAACGCAACGCCGTTCTGGTCGATGGTATCGAAGTGCAGCGCGTCGAGCTCGGTACGGTTATCAAATCGCAGGCTGGGAATGGATGGAATCACTGTTATTTCAGGAGAATAATTTTCGGCCGACACTATATTATTAAAATAATAACGTCGTTGTAAATGCGATTTTCAATCGTGCGCAGCCCGCCAAGACGCAGGGCCGATTTCGATACAACACCGCGCTTGCGGCTTGCACCGGCGACTGCGATACTTTCTTTAAAGACTGGACGGTTGCACCAATTCACGAACGCCGCCATGCATCCCTCACTCAAGTGCCAGGGCAAGTTTTCCCTGAACTGGACCTACCTGAATGCCATCGCCTCCGGCGTGTCGGCCATCGACCTCGGCGGCCTGGCCCTGCGCAACCAGCATGACGCGCGCCAGTTCGTGCGCGAATACGGCTTCGACATCGACAACCCGCATGCGCGCGCAGTGATCGCCCGCGCCCACGCTGAAGCGCTGGATTTCATCTGCACCAGCTTCCTGGCCCCCGTGCAGGCCGCCCTGGTCCCGCCGGAAGTGATGGCGCCGGAAGACCCGCTGGACTTGCTGGTATTCGCTTCCCTGCACGGCAATGAGCAAGTCGAGCTGCGCCGCATGTGGTCTTGCGCCGTGCTCAAGGTCATGCACGGCATTTTCTACATCGATAACAACCTCAAGCTGCGCTACTTCAACACCATTCGCCAGCAAGTGTTTGCTAGCCTGGACGAAGTGATCCGCGAAGAGGACGGCCAGTTCTACCTGAGCGATGGCGAAACCTGCCTGCCCTTGCTGCACTTTGACCGCAAGAACAACAAGAGCCGCGGCAGTATCCTGCTGAAGCTGCTGCAAAAGGCCGCCTACCTGGCTGCCGACATCTTCGACCACCTCGGCGTGCGGCTGGTGTTCAACACGCGCTTCGAATGCCTGCTTGCCCTGCGCACCCTGCAGCGCGCCCACCTGATATCGGTCACCAATGTCGACTCCCAGCGTACCCGCAACACCCTGCTCGACATGGAGGCCGCGAAGGAAGTGTTCACCCAGTACCGCTGCCTGCTGGAAGCGGCCGACGGCTACCCGGCTGAATTACTGGAAAAGATGGATGCGGAGCTGATGGCCATCTCGTCGCCGCAAACGCGGGCCGACAACCCGCACAGCGGCGCCGGCTTCAACAGCATCCAGGTTACGGTCCGCAAGATGATCCACCTGCCGCCGGACGACCCGGCAAGCGGCGGCCCCGACTACGACATCGGCTTCTTCTTCGAGTACGAGATCCAGTTGATGGACAAGGCCAGCCATGGCCGCACGCTGGAAGGCCCAGCCAGCCATGACGCCTACAAGAAACGCCAGGTCGAGACAGCGCGCCTGCGCGTGCTCGGGCGCGACCTGCTGCGCTACCTGGAAACCCGGCCCTCGGAGCAAGCCGCCTAGTGCGGCCTGACGCCTTCCGGCGCGCCTGTCGTGGCGCCTGGCGGCATCGCATGTTCCGGCGGCATGCCTTCATGGATCATGCCGCGGATGGCGCTGCGTAGTTCAGGACTGTCCGCATGCTTGTGGACCGAGACGGCGTGCTGGACGGCCACTTCCAGCAGCTCGTCTTCGTTGTCTGCCGATATCGCGACGCTGCATTGCGCATCGCTGGGGAATTCGCGGCAGTCGATATATTTGCGGGTCATGGCGGCCTCCCTTCCGAAGAGCTACTTACACTATAGTTCGCCTGGCCCGCAATGGAACTCAGTTTTTCTTCTTGCCGGCTTTCTTCTCGAGCTCTTTGGATGCCGGCGTCGATCCGCCTTGCACACCCAGCGCGCCGCCCGTGCCCATGCCGCCGGCAACCTCCTGCGTCTTATAGTTGCGCACCGCCTTCACCAGCTGGTTGTACGAGTCCATGAAGGAGGCGATCAGGATCTTGCCCTCCGGCGTGTTGGAATAGCCACCGGCCGCGCCGAAGCCGCCGCCGCCGAACAGCGCGCCGCCAACGTTGAAGTCATAGTTCTTGGCGCTGCCCTCCGCCGCCGCCAGCTGGATGCCGGAACGGTTGTCCACCATCAGCAAGGTGGTCGAGGCCTCGTTCGCCTTCAGCCCGCCAGCGACAACGCCCGCCACGCTACCCAGCAGTCCCAGGCCGCCCAGCGCGCCGCCGACACCCTGCGTGCCTTTCTGGCTGAAGGTGATGCTCGGGCTCATGGTGTAATCGGCCGCCACCATCTGGCCTTTGCCGTAGTTGCTGCCGGCCCGCATTTCACCGGACGAAGCCAGCGCCCGTTCCTGCATCAGCTTGCCCATTGCCGCCCCCCGTTCGACGACGACGAAGCAATTCGATTGCTGGATCATCATGCGCAGCACTGGCACGGTTGAGCCGAGCTTGTATTGCGACAGGTGGTGGTACCACGGCGCAGCCGTATCTTCCACCACGCCGAGCGTGCCGAGCGGCTTGTCACATTTTTCCAACTGGGTATTCGCATTCGACGCCGTGGCGCCGCCCGCGGAACCGGTGGCCATGGTTGGCGCCCCGCCCAGTTTTGGATCCGTGCCCGCGCAGGCCGACAGCAACAGCAGCGCCAGGCCGGCATAGCTTGCCCCTTTCAAGTTCTTGTCCATGTTCACTCCCCAGTAGAAACGACCGTTTGAACTCATCGGCGTCCTTTGAGAATAGGTCACATCGACAAAAAATCTATGTATAGTTACTACCGCAAGACCAACTCAACTGTTAGAAGGAACCCCTCATGAAAAAACTGATCATTGCCGCCCTGGCCCTGTCTTGTTCCGCCGCTTTCGCCGCGGACCCGGCGCCGGCAAAGAACTCCCAGCAATCCAAGATGACGACCTGCAATAAGGAAGCCGAAGGCAAGAAGGGTGACGAACGCAAGGCATTCATGAAGGAATGCCTGAGTGCGAAACCCGCCGCGCCGGCGACACAGCAGGACAAGATGAAGACCTGCAACGCAGACGCGGCAGGGAAGAAGGGCGATGAGCGCAAGGCCTTCATGAAAGAATGCCTGAGCGCGAAAAAAGCCGCCTGATCAGCTCATCAGCGTAGGCCGCTGGCCAGGCGCGGCGACGACAGCAAAGTCTTGAACGCTTCCCAGCGCTGCTTGCGGGCGGCCACCGGATCGGTGGCCGTCACATGTTTTTCCACCCAGGCCTTGACCAGGTCCTTGCCCAGGTTGTAGTTGATGACGTAGCCGCGGTTGGCGTCATAGAAGGACAGGCGCTGCGCCGATTTCTCCGGCGGGTACAAGGCCACGTTCACCAGCCATTCGATGGTCTGCTCGCGCGTCCACTTCCCTTCCAGGTAAGCCTGCGCCGCGTCGTTGTCGGCGTAGCTCAGCTTGCCGAGCAATTTCATGAGCTGCGCGTATTGCGGCGCCAGGGCGGGGTCCAATCCCGCCAAGGGGTACAGCACCTTCTGCTCGAAGGCCAGCCGTTCTTCGTCGGTGAAGGCCATTTCGATGCCGTAGTTCGCGCTGCCCTCGGCAATCAGCGACATCGGCGAATACAGCGGGTACACGCTGAACTCTACCCAGTTGCGCTGCTTGACCAGCGCCTGCTCCAGCAAGGCGTTATAGACGTGATGGCCCGGATAGCCTTCGTGGCAGCCCAGGTCCACAGCGCGCTCGATGTAGATCGGGAATTCGGTATTGATCTGGATCAGGCTATGCGCATTGCCCTTGTACCAGTTATAGCCGGACCACGGCTTGTTGGCGACGAATTCCAGCACGAAGCTTTCCTTCTGCGGCAATGCCATGAAGGCAGCGGTACGCTCGCGGCAGGCAGCAATGGCGGCATCGAACACGGGCTTCAACCTGCCCTTGGGGATGGCGAACTTGGCGCGGAAAGCTTTCAGGCGCTCCGGCAGCGAACCCTCGCCAGGCAGCAGCTTGTCGACCTGCGCCACCAGCGCCATGTAGTAGGCGCGGTCGTGATGCGGAGTGACGGCGTCGTACAGCAACGCGGTCTCCTCGTCGAAGCTGAATTTGCGGCCCTCCAGCATCTCGACGCGCGCTTCCATGGCCTTGAGCTGCTTGGCAAGGAACTCGATGCGCAGCGCTTCGTCGGCACCAGCGGCCTTCTGCTGCGCGATGTCGCGCTGTGCCGCCACCACGCCGGCCTTGATCGACGCCAGGCTTTGCTTGTCCTGCGCCGCCTGCTGTTCCAGTTCCGGCGGGCCGTAGTAGGCATCCACATAGCTGGCGTCGTGTTGGCCGATGGCCAGCACCAGCTTGCGGTAGCGTTCCGCCACGTCCTGCACCGACGCTGCCATGGCGCTGCCAGCCATCAGCATGGCCAATCCTCCCAGTACGATTTTTTTCATGTCCCCTCCGCGGCTTGTGCCAAAGCCGTAGAGTGTAACTCAGGCCGTGCGCAACTGGCGGGCCAGGTCGGCCAGGCGATACGGCTTGCCGACGACGGCAAACTCCTGGTCCGACTGCGGGAAGCCGGAAGACAAGATGATCTTGATGCGCGGGTAGCGCTGGCGCACTTCGCGCGCCAGTTCCAGGCCGGTCATTCCGTTCGGCATCATCACGTCGCTGAACAGCACGTCGACTTCGCTGTCGCGCTGCAGTGCGCGCAAGGCAGCCGCCGCATCGTTGGCATGCAAGGTGGCGTAGCCCATGGACTGGAACAGTTCGCGCGCCGACTCCATCACCAGCGGGTCGTCGTCCACGATCAGCACGCGTTCCTCGCGCGCCGCGCGCGGCGCCGGCGTTTCCGGCACCGCCTCCTCCAGGGCCGGCAGGAAGAGATTGATGCATGTACCCTTGCCTTCCTCGGTGTCGATTGTCACACCGCCGCCGGATTGCACGATAAAGCCGTACACCTGGCTCAATCCCAGGCCGGAACCCTTGCCGACTTCCTTGGTGGTATAAAACGGTTCAAAGGCGCGCCGGCGCACTTCCTCGCTCATGCCGGTGCCGGTGTCGGCAACGCTGACCCGCACATAGTCGCCGGCAGGCAGGGCTCCCTCCTTGTTGGCTTCGAGGCTGACGTTGCGCGTGGTGACTTCCAGCGTGCCGCCTTCGGGCATGGCATCGCGCGCATTGACCACCAGGTTAAGCAGGGCTGCCTCGAAGCGCGCTTCGTCAATCGAGGCCTGGCGCAGTTTGGGGTCAAGGTCCATTTCAAAGCGCATCAGCGGGCCGGCCGCGCGCCGCAGCACGCCTTCGAAGCCAAGCACCAGGCGGTTCAGCTGCTGCACGCTGGGCGCCAGCGGCTGCTGGCGCGCAAAGGCCAGCAGTTGCTGCGTCAACGCGGCGCCCCGGTCGACCGCGCGGCGCATGCTGTCCAGCACGCGCGCACCGGCAGCTTCCGGCGGCGCGGTGCGCAGGATGTCGATGCCGTTCGATACCACAGCCAGCAGGTTGTTGAAGTCGTGCGCCACGCCGCCCGTCAATTGCCCGATCGATTCCATCTTCTGCGCCTGGAACAGGGCCGCGCGCGCCTGCTCCAGCGATTCCTGCGCCTGGCGCTGCTCGGTGTTGTCGCGCGTGACTTTGGCAAAGCCGAGCAACTCGCCGTCATCATCGTACAGCGCATCAATCACGGCGTGGGCCCAGAAGCGCGTGCCGTCCTTGCGCACGCGCCAGCCTTCGCTTTCGTAGCGGCCCGCCCGCGCCGCAACTTCGAGCGCGCGATCCGGCACCCCTGCCGCCTTGTCATCTTCAGTAAAGAAGCGCCGATAGTGGGTGCCCAGCACCTCCTCCGGCGCATAGCCCTTGATGCGTTGCGCGCCCAGATTCCAGTTGGTGATCAAGCCTTGCGGCGACAGCATGTAGATTGCGTAGTCGATCACGCCTTGCACCAGCAGGCGGAAACTCCGTTCGCTTTCGCGCAGGGCTTCCATGACGCGCTTGCGCTCCGTAACATCGCGCGTGACGTTGGCAAAGCCGACATGCTCGCCGTCCGGCGTATAGATCGGGTCGATCACCACGCTGGCCCAGAACAGCGAGCCATCCTTGCGCACCCGCCAGCCCTCGCTTTCAAAACGGCCTTCGCGCAGCGCTGTTGCGAGGGCGCGCTGCGCCAGGCCGGCCTGCTGGTCTTCCGGCGTATGGAAGCGCGAGAAATGCATGCCGAGCACTTCGCTTTCGCTGAAACCGTTGAAACGCTGGGCGCCCGCATTCCAGCTACTGATGCGGCCTTCCGTGTCCATCATGTAGATCGCGTAGTCGCTGATGCTGGATACCAGGAGTTCATACCTGGTTGACAGACTCTCAAGCGCCGGAGCTTCGTTGATCATCAGTAGCGGGCGCGCACTGCTGCGCGCATTCATTGTGCGAGGATTTCAGCAGGATGCCACAATCTGCAATTATGTGGAAAACGACATTGTTGCTGGCCCTGGCCTCGGCCATGGCCCTGCCCACGGTGGAGGTGCCCGGCACCCGTTCGCCGGTGGACAAGTCCTACCGCAAGATGCTGCAGGGCGTGGAGCGTTTCAAGCGCGAGCGCGCGCTGGCGCCGCAGGCCACGCTGCGCTTCCGCCTCCTGCCGCGCCAGCCGGGCACCGATATGCAAGGCATCAGGCTGAAGGTGGTGGGCGATACCACCAGCATGGCGGTGCCGGTCGGCGCCGACAACAGCTTCACGCTGGACTACAACGAACAACTGTGGCGCGAAGACAGCGCGGTTCTTGCCAACCGCAAGACCCTGTCCATGACATGGCGCGCCGAAGTGCGCAGCCCGGGCGTACCGGCAGGCATGCGGCGCCTGGGCGACCTGCGGCTGGAATGCCTGGTCGGCATGGAGGCCGGGCTGGTGTCCAACAACGCCCACCTGTTTGCCTGGCTCGATGAGTTCCTGCGCAGTCCGGACAAGGTATGCAGCGACCCGCACGGCAACTATATGTTCTTTACGGAAAAACCGTTATTCTCCGTTACCCTGCAGGCAGGCGAGCGGCACGCCACCCTGCCCTTCCACGCGCTGTATGCGGGCAATCCGCCCGCTGCTGAAATGCCCTACTGCGACTGCCAAGTGCTGCTCGACCGCAGTTACTTCGCCCCGATATGGGACCGCAGCTGGCCGGACGACACCCTGCTGGGCTTCGAATACATGGACGACCCGCCACCCGCCAGCCCGGCCGCCCCGCGCGACCGTACGGCAACGCGTGCCGCACTGGGCCCGCCCCAGCTCAGCCTGCGCTTCGGCAGCGGCCGCGAAGTCTGGCTGTACCAGTCCACGCCACCCATCCCCCTGGAGCCCGGCCCCGACGGCCGCCCGCGCATGGGCGAGCATGTGCTGCTGTTCGCCCTCGACGGCGCCACGCTGAAGTCGCGCCAACGTGCACCATGAAAGTCGGGGTCAGGTCTGGCAATCCGCCAAAATGGCGGATTGCCAGACCTGACCCCGACTTTTGCTTAAGAAGTTTTTAAGGTTTGCTGAGGGAGTTTTTAAGAACGCGGCGATGTCTTCATGACTACCATTCTCTTCGTACCCACCCGAGGACGAATGACATGAGCAAACCGCGAATCAATATGTACTCCGGCATCCACAAGGCGCTGCGCCACTTCATGAGCGACACGGAAAGCCGCCTGTCCCGCACCGACGCCGCCGATAACGAAGACCTGCAGGGCAGCCTGGCGCAGGTGCGCGAACTGCTGGCCATGATGCGCAAGCACCTGCAACACGAGCGCGATTTCGTGCATCCTGCAATGAACGCGCGCCATCCCGGCTCGGCGCAGCTGGCCGAAGGCGACCATGATCACCACGACTGGGCCATCGACAAGCTGCTGGCGCTGTGCGACCACTGTGCCACTGCGGTCGGCGGCGCCCGCTTCCAGCACCTGGAGCACCTGCACTTGCAACTGTCGGTCTTCATCGGCGAGAACCTGGTGCATATGAACCTGGAGGAAACCGAGCACAATGCCGTGCTGTGGACCTGCTACTCCGACGAGGAACTGCACCAGATCCACGAGCGCATCATTGCTGCCATTACGCCGGAGGAAATGCAGGCAACCATGCGCTGGATGATCCCGGCCGTGAGCCCGGCCGAACGCGCCGGCATGCTGCTGGGCATGCGCGCCGGCATGCCGCCGCCGCTGTTCGAAGGCATACTGTCACTCACGCGCAGCCTGGTCAGCGCACGCGACATGCAGAAGCTGGAAGCAGTACTGGCAGCGCCGCAGCCGATCGCCGCATGAAGCGCCGCAGGCTCAGGCTTCCGTCAACCGCAAGGGGCGCTGGACGCACAAGCGGAAATGGCCGCGTCCTGTTTTCTCGATGCGCACCGGCGCCTCGCGTTCGCACAGGCGCCGCGCCAGCAGGACCAGGCGCGCTTCCAGGTTGTCGCTGATGTCCGGCAGGCGCACGCGCTGGTCCAGCCGCAGTTCGCGATTGCTGAAGGCGGTCTTGCCATGCGCAACAAAGTCCTGCAGCAAGGCCCACAGCACGGCTCCCGCCACGCCCTTGATCATGTAGTCGTTGCCGAAGAAGACAGAATCGTTGTCGCCGAAGTGGCGCACCGCCAATGGCATCCCCTGCACATCGGGCAGCGCCTCCATTTCGGGCTCAGGCTCGGGAACCGGCACGTTCTGCATGATGTGCATGGCCATCGCCAGCTGGCCGCACAAGGTCACCAGCGCATCTTCGTCATCGTAGCTAAAGCGCAGGTCTTGCGGGCTTTCCACGTACAGCACGCCGATCAGGCGCTCGCAGCCCTGGATCGGCACGGCGAGCTGGCTGCGCGATGCGGCCAGCCCTGGAAAGGGAATCTCGGTCTGCAGTGCATGTCCCAGCCCTGTACCTTCCGCCTGCTGCCGGATCGCGCGGCTGTAGCTGTATTCGGCCGTCATGTGGCTGATGCGGATTGCCGTGCCTTCGCGCGCCGCGACACCAATCACGCCCTGCCCCAGCGGAATTTCGGAGCCCACGCCCGATTGCTCGTAACCTTGGCTGGCCACCGTGTACAGGCAGGCCGCCTGCGGATCGTGCAGCAGCAGCATGGCGTGGCTGATGCCCATCTTCTCGTTCAGGCAAGCCATGGTTTCATCGAACAGTTGCGCCAGGTCGCGGCAGGCCAGCAGGCGCTCGGAACACAGGCGCAGTGCGGCCAGGGTGTTGCGCGGCGGCGGGGGCGGCGGCGCCACATCGCGGTCCACGCAGACGATCTCGGTGACACGGAACACATCGGAGCCAAGCAACCTGAATACGCCCGTCATGCCGACATGCGAGGCCAGGCCGGCCAGCTTGGCCTTCATGCTTTCGAACAGTTGGCCGGAAGTTTCGGTGCGCAGGTATTGCAGCGCCAGCGAATACTGGGCTCCGGTATAGGGATTGACCACCGTCAGCCTGGCATGCGGATTGGCCAGGATATTGGCGCGTGTCTTGTTGAAGAACTGGTAGGACAGCGCCACGTGGTCGCGGTCCATGTACTGCACTTGCGACAGGTAGGAGGCGTTCGGCATGCCGGCCAGGTCGGCCGTGCCCAGCACAGCCGGGATGACGCCCTCTAAGCACTCGCGGATGGTGTCGAGCATGATCGCGCTCATTCGCCTGCCTCCAGCTTCTTGCCGGCGTTGGGCCCCGGCGTCTGGCTGTAGGCCTCGCTGGGACAGAAGCTCAGCGCCACCAGTTCCTCGGGCGGGCACGATAGCAGGGTGCGCACCATCTTTTCGTGGAAGCCGATCGCGCCCACCTCCGCCACGAAGGCGTCGCGGTAAGCCTCGACCAGTTGCACGTCGTCCGGCTGCAGCGCCGCCACCCGCGCATCGCGGCTCTTCAGCTGCATGGTACGGTGGGTGGAAGGCTGGGTGAAGGCGACGGCAATGGCGCCGCTGGCAAAGATGTCGCGCTGCACCGCCTGCGACTTCGCTTCCGGCACGAAGACCGTGACCCGGCGGCCGTCGTCGCTGACGCGGCAGCCGATGGCGCGCACAAGCTGGGGCAAGCCGTTGCGGTCGCAACTGGCCACGCTGATCGACACGCCTCCGCGCATGAACGCAATCTGTCCGGGATCGAGGTTTGCTGCACTCATGACAACATTCTATCGTACTGGGCTGAAGCCTTGGCAAAAGGAAAATCCGTCTGCTATAATTGCGCGCCTTGGCCTGGTAGCTCAGTTGGTAGAGCAGAGGACTGAAAATCCTTGTGTCGGTGGTTCGATTCCGCCCCGGGCCACCAAGAATAAAAATGAAAACGCCGACCCTTGCAGGTCGGCGTTTTTGTTTCAGCGCCCGCTTGACGCGTCCACTTCGCGGCCCAGATTGCCCCTTCGGAAGCGGTTCCAGCAAAGAAGGTGACGTCCCTCCCCCTACAGTTTAGAATGTCATTTTTCTCACAAAATGATGCCCGCATGCACGACGTCATAAGAAAGAATGACTATATCGTCCTCAAGACACTGGCAATTTCCTGTTTAGCTGTCTTTCTTTCTTTCATGTGGCAAGGCAATAAGGGACTAAATCTGTGGGATGAAGGATATCTCTGGTACGGCGCACAGCGTGTACTCAATAACGAAATCCCGATTCGCGATTTCCTGGCCTACGACCCAGGAAGGTATTACTGGTCCGCGACGATTATGAGCATTTTCGGCGACGCCGGCATCATGAGTCTACGCGCTGCAGTAGCAGTCTTCCAGGCCTACGGGTTATTCGTGGGAATGCTGTTAATTACAAGCTCTGAGCATAACAAGCCACGGACTGAATTCATACTTTGGCTGATAGCAGCAGCCACTTTCATGGTTTGGATGTTTCCGCGCCATAAGCTTTTCGATATCTCGATTTCGCTATTCTTGATTGGCGCACTTACTTACCTCATCAAGAATCCTACTGCTCGTCGCTATTTTA
Source organism: Pseudoduganella sp. R-43 (assembly GCF_049913255.1). Classification (NCBI taxonomy): domain Bacteria; kingdom Pseudomonadati; phylum Pseudomonadota; class Betaproteobacteria; order Burkholderiales; family Oxalobacteraceae; genus Pseudoduganella; species Pseudoduganella sp. R-43. Next base: position 1,155,456 of record NZ_CP183988.1, on the reverse strand, counting down.
TCGCAGGCGTTTGCGTGGGCGTAGCGGCGATATTTGGCCGCAACCACGGCATGTATGGCGCTATTGCTTGCCTTGGAGTCTTTGCCTGGTTTTCAATCAACAGTCGCTCTGGTTCAGGCCTCGTCCAGGCTAGCCTGCTCTGGGCAGGCGGGGTTGTAGTCGGTTTTCTCCCTGTCATATTGATGATTCTAGTTGTCCCGGGTTTTTCCAAGGCATTTTGGGAAAGTATTCGCTTTTTACTGGAAACAAAGTCGACCAATTTACCCTTGCCTGTTCCTTGGCCATGGTTGGTTGACTTCACTGGAGCCCCGGCCGGCGAAACTGCTCGAAGCGTCCTGGTCGGTCTTTTCTTCATGGCTGTTCTGATCTATGCGATTGCAGCGATTGCTTGGGTCACCTACTGCAAGGTCAAGGCGAAACCTGTCGCGCCAGCATTCGTGGCATCGGCGTTTCTTGCTTTACCGTACGCGCATTTTGCATTCTCACGTGCGGATATAGGCCACTTGGCCCAGGGCATTTTCCCACTGCTGGTGGGATGCATGCTGCTCTTCTCCTCAGCGCGAAGCCAGGTCAAATGGCCGCTTGCCCTAACACTGGTTAGCGCCAGCTTTTGGGTCATGCACGTATACCACCCCGGTTGGCAATGCCACGCGAGTACCCAGTGCGTCACTATTGAGGTTTCTGGGAAAGACCTTGAAGTGGATTCTAGTACCGCCCACGATGTGGCTCTGTTGCGAGAGCTGAGCCGGCAATACGCTCAAGGTGGCAAAACATTTATTGCAACGCCGGTCTGGCCTGGTGCATATGCCTTACTGGAGCGCAAGTCGCCTATGTGGGAAATTTATGCAATCCTTCCGCGCCCGGCCGCCTTTGAGGAAAAAGAGATCGAGCGCATCAAGGCGGCCGAGCCTGGCTTTGCCCTCGTAATTGATCTGCCACTCGATGGGCGCGACGATCTGCGCTTTAAAAATACACATCCATTGATTCAACAATATATAGCGCAGAATTATTTGCCAGTGCCGTTTGCTGGAAATGCGGCGTATAGAATTTTCAAATCGAAAGATACTGAATGATGGGCAAGCCTGATCCGCACTTCCGCGACCTCCTGCGCAAGACCAAATTGCGGCTCCTCCAACTTCACCGAGATGCGAACAGCGGGCATATCGGAGGCAACTTCTCGTGTATCGAAGCGCTGATGACCCTGCACCATCAAGTGATGAGACCATGCGACCGATTTATCCTCTCCAAAGGGCACTCTGCGGGCGCCCTCTACGTCACACAGTGGAGCCTGGGCCAACTCTCGGATGCTGAACTGGAAAGCTTCGCCCGCGATGATTCTTTACTCCCGGGTCACCCCAGCGGTGCCGGCATTCCAGGACTGATGTTTTCAACCGGGTCCCTCGGTCACGGTCCCTCGCTCGCTGCCGGTCTCGCGCTCGCGGCACGCCATAGAGGTCTTGCTCACCACATCTATTGCCTGTGTTCTGATGGCGAGTGGCAGGAAGGAAGCTGCTGGGAGGCGCTCAATTTTGCCGTCCATCAGCGCCTTGATAACCTGACCATACTGATTGACCAGAATGGGCTCCAAGGATTCGGCCGTACTGCCGACGTGATTTCCTGCGAGGACCTGACGCCGCGTTTGTCTGCGTTCGGCGCCAGCGTGCAGCACGTCAATGGCCACGATCCGGATGCAATTTGCGAAGCACTCAGTTCACCCGTCGCTGGTGCTCCGAGAGTGCTAACCCTCCAGACAGTCAAAGGTCACGGCCTGCATTTTGCGGATCAGCTTGAGTCCCACTACCTGCCCCTGTCAGATGCCAATTATTATGTAGCGCGAAACGCCGTGGAACAGGAGGGTCGCCGATGAGGAAAGCGTTTGCAGAAGCCGTCTTAACTCAGTGCAATCGCGAGGACTGGTTCTTCCTGACTGGCGATCTAGGCTTCATGGCTCTGGAAGAGGTCCAGACTGCGTTTGGCAATCGTTTTGTCAATGCCGGTGTGGCGGAACAAAACATGGTTGGCGTGGCGGCGGGGCTCGCGCGAGAAGAGCTGCGCGTTATCGTTTACAGTATTGCGCCATTCTGCTACGCGCGGCCTTTCGAGCAGATCCGCAACGACCTGTGCCTGGGCAAGCTACCCGTTTGTCTAGTCGGCAACGGCGGCGGATATGCATATGGCCATATGGGGCCTACCCATCACGCCTTGGAAGACTGCGCCGCGATGAACGCCCTAGGTGTGCGCGTCCTGGCTCCGGCTTTCGACGACGACCTTTCGGTCCTTCTCGCCCATTTGGAAATGCCTACCTACCTTCGACTTGGTTATGACGTCAGGCCGGCCGGCGAGAGCGTGCCCGGGTATGCCCCTTGGCGCGAAGTCCTACCTGGCAACAGCGGCGCGTTGGCAGCGCTGGGACCGATGGCTGGGCTTGCATGGCATGCCTTGGCAGGTCTCGACATCGACGCCAGGCCATCGGTTTGGGCGGTGTGCGAGTTCAATGGCGCCGCCATACCAGCCAGTTTCCTGGACCAAATAAGACGCGGTCCGCTGTACGTCCTGGAAGAACACGTTGCCCACGGAGGTCTTGGCATGCACCTGGCCTTTGAACTAGCAAAGCGTGGCCTAACGGCCGGGCGCTTCGTTCACCGACCGGCACTCGGTTACCCCGGCGGCCGCTTCGGCTCCCAGGCTTTTCACCGCAAGCAGTGCGGGCTCGATGCGGTTTCCATCCGCAATATGGTCACTGAGGGAAAATGAACTTAGAAGACAAGCTTAAAAGCCTCGCCGGCCCAGTGTTGGTACTCGGCGCCAGCGGTTTCATTGGGGCCAACTTACTGCGCCGCCTGCTGGCTGTACGCAGTGACGTTATCGGCACTGTTTTCGCCGGCGATACCTGGCGCCTCGACGGCATTTCATCGACCCATGTCGCATTCCTGAATCTACAGGATCCGGTCAGCGTCCGGTCGGTGCTGCACCGCGTCGCCCCCAAGACCATTTTTGATTGCTCGTCCTTTGGCGCCTATTCCTTCGAGCAGGACTTTGAGCGCGTCCATGCTACGAACTATCTCAGTTTTATCCGCTTGATGGAAGAAGTTGCCGACTTGAAGCTGGCGGCATTTATCCATGCCGGCAGTTCGTCCGAATATGGCCTCAATTCAGCAGGCCCTGTGGAAGACGCTACTTTACTGCCAAACAGCCATTATGCAGTCAGCAAGGTTGCGGCGAGCGCTGCCATTGCCTACTTTGGCAAAGTGCGCGGCATTCCGGTTGCCAACCTGCGCCTGTACGCTGTTTACGGCCCATTTGAGGATAGCTCGCGATTGATTCCTGCCTTGTGCGAAGCCAGCTTGAAAGGTGAACTGCCGATGCTGGCCCGCGCCGAGGTAAGCCGCGACTTCGTGCACGTTGACGACGTGATCGAAGCCTTTGCCGATGCCGCCCAGATGATGAGTCCCGACATCGCTGGCGAATCCATCAACATAGGCAGTGGCCAGCCAACTACACTTGCAGCATTGGCCGACATTGCGATCCAGTCTTTTGGTCTCGCCGCTGAACCGCGATTCAATCCCGCCGCGGGCCGCGCATGGGATACCGACAACTGGTTTGCCGATATTGGAAAGGCAAAACACCTGCTCGGCTGGTCTCCCAAGACCAGCCTCGCGGCTGGCCTGCAACAAACGCGCGCTTGGTGGCAGGCCCATCTCGTCCATGCGGAATTTGAACGGCTGACTAAGCGGACTCAATCACGCCAGGAAAAGAACTCCATATCCGCCGTGATCGCCTGTTATCGTGACGGCCAAGCGATTCCTATCATGCACGAGAGGCTGGTAGCGGTATTCCAACGCCTCGGACTCGATTACGAGATCATCTTCGTCAACGATAATTCACCGGACAACTCGGCCGAAACGATACGCGAAATCAGTGCCCAGGATCCTCATGTGATCGGCATTACCCACTCGCGCAATTTCGGCTCGCAAGCAGCCTTTCGCAGCGGCATGGAATTGGCGAGCAAGGAAGCCGTAGTGCTAATGGACGGCGATCTTCAGGATCCGCCAGAGCTGATCGAAGCGTTCGTCGAACGCTGGCGCGCTGGAGCAGACGTCATTTATGGTCGGCGCATCAAGCGAGAGATGCCGGTACTGATCGAGGCATGTTACCGGGCCTTCTACCGCGTCTTTGCAATCATGAGTGAAGTGCCGGTGCCCAAGGATGCGGGCGACTTTTCCTTGATCGATCGCAGCGTCGTGTACTGGCTACTGCAGTGCCAGGAGCGCGACTCCTTTTTGCGTGGGCTGCGCGCTTATGTAGGCTTCCGCCAGGAAGGTGTGGACTACGTGCGGCCAGAACGCATGTTTGGCGTCAGCACTAACAACTGGATCAAGAATATCGGCTGGGCTAAGAAAGGCATATTCTCCTTCTCGCGCATGCCCCTTCACCTGCTCACCGCGGTGGGCGGCATCGCAAGCTTTGGCACGGTTCTGCTGGCAATCTTTACCATTTTTGTGCGGCTATTCGAAGCCGATTCCGTCCCGAGGGGTGTTACTTTCCTGTCGCTGTTGGTCATGTTCTTTGGTTCTTTCACCCTGCTCGGCATCGGCTTGCTGGGGGAGTACATTGGCAAGATCTTCGAGGAAACCAAGGCTCGACCAGCCTTTATTCGCCGCAACCTGATTGTGCGCGGCGCAATTCGTCCGGCCGACCCACGGGGACAGGTGTGAGCAGCGAGCGCCCATGCCCCGTCTGCCTCGGCCGCAGCTATGCGCATTTCACCGATGAGCGTATTGATCCGGCACGCGTCGGCGCGTTGACTTACGCATCGCGCAAGCCACCGGAATTCATGTGCCTTCGCTTGGTACGCTGCAAAGACTGCGACCTGGTCTATGCGCCGACCCCCCCTGCCGAGGATTTCCTCCATGCAGCCTATTCCGACGCGGATTTCGATTCCGGCCCCGAAGCGTTGGCAGCAGCCCAAACCTATGCCGACGCCCTGCGGGTCCACCTGCCGGGACTAGCACGCCGCAATGCCGCAGTCGACGTCGGCGCCGGTAGCGGACCACTGCTCCCCTTCCTCCAGGAGCAAGGTTTTTTTCCGGTGATCGGGATCGAGCCATCGCGCGCGGCAATCGAGGCCGCTCCGCCAGCAGCACGACCACTGCTGCGGGAAGGCATGTTCTCGGCGGCAATGCTGGAAGGCGAGACCCTCTCCCTGATCACATCGTTCATGACTCTCGAACACCTTCGCGACCCGGGTGAATTCGTCTCCACCGCGCATGGCCTGCTGGAACCCGGGGGAGCAATTGCGGTCGTGGTGCACAATTGGCGCGCCCCGCTGAATCGCCTGCTCGGCCCGCGTTCGCCAATTATCGACGTCGAGCACCTGCAGCTTTTCAGTCCCCGAGCACTGCATGAGCTCCTTGCGCGCACAGGCTTCGAGCACATCGCACTCAAGCCCATCCGCAACGCCTATCCCTTACGCTATTGGCTGCGGCTCACCCCTTTGCCTGCCAGCGCCAAGCGGTTACTCCTTCGCCTGCTCGAACGCAGCGGTCTGGCGGATCGCCAAATCGCCATGAACGTAGGTAATATGCTCGCTGTTGGCTACAAACCTGAACCCTCGAAATGACCCAGTCTGATTTCAAGCAAAATGTCCGCCGCTTTGACGAAGACGTTCGCAAACAAGGCTCCTACGCCTACACTGGCGAGCGCCTGTCTGCCCGGCTCGCCAATGGCCGGATTAGCCGTAGCATTGCCGAATCCTTTGACTTCCAGGATGCATCCGTGCTCGACCTCGGTTGCGGAGACGGTGCCTACACAGTCGAATTCGCTGGCCTTGGCGTGCGCCAGGTGATCGGACTGGATCCGGCCGCTGTCGCGATCGAGGCAGCCCGCACCCGCGCTCACGCCTTGGGCGTGGCCGGCACAGTTAGCTTCGAAGTTGGCAATATTTATGATCTGGACCAATACCTCAGTCCTGGCCAATTCGACTGCATCGTGATCAGGGGGGTGTTGCACCACCTGCCCGATCCGGCGCGCGCCTTGGCCGGCCTGGCAACATTCGAAGGCACGGTGGTTGTGCTAGAGCCCAACGGCAATAATCCAGTACTCAAGCTGCTAGAGCGCTTCTCGCGCTACCACATCGAGCATGAAGAACGCTCGTTCCGTCCCCGCTTGATCGGTGCCTGGTTGGGCGCAGCTGGCCTGACCGTGCGTAGCTGTCGCTTGCTGAACCTGGTGCCATTCTTCTGCCCAGATCCCTTTGCCAAGTTCCTTCGGGCAGCCGAACCGTTGGTCGAACGCATTCCCCTGCTAAGAGACATCGCTTGCGGCCAGAGCATTATCGTCGCCAAGCGATGAAGAAGGTCGCCTCCCTAGCAGGAATGATCCTATGCATGACCGCGTCTCAGGTCTTCCTTAAGTTCGCCGCCCTGCATTCAGTAGTCCATGTCGGCGCGCTGCCGGGGTTCATTCGCAATCCATGGCTATGGACCGCCGTGACCTGTTCTGCCGGCGGCATTTGCTGCTGGCTGCTGACGCTGCGCCAGCTACCGCTGGCAGTGGCCTATCCCTGGACAGCATTGATCTATGTCATCACGCCGCTGGTAGGCGCCTGGTGCTTCGCTGAATTGCTCAGCGCAAGCTATGCTGTCGGGATCGTACTCATCCTCTTGGGGGTGTTACTGACCAGCCGCGGAGTAGCGCAGCGATGAGCCCGGCGGAACTCGGATTGTGCCTAGCCTCGCTTACCTGCAGCAGCATCTCGCAGTTATGCATGAAGGGGGCAGCAATACCAGGCAAACCAATCAGGCGGCTGACCTGCTTTGTTGTAGCGGGCGGCCTTCAATTGTTGTCGGTAGGTCTGGTCGTCTTGGCACTCCAAACCCTCCCCATCTCGCAATTGGTTCCGTTTGCGGCTGGAGCCTATCTACTCGTTCCCCTAGGCAGCCGCCAACTGTTCGGCGAGCACCTGCAGCCGCGCTTTTGGATAGGAGCTTCTCTGATTGTTTCGGGAATCCTGCTTACCCAGGTGTGAAGTCTTCCCGCTCGCTTACATAGCACACATCCCCACACCAGGATACGTAGCCGCTGGAACGGATGTGCCATTTGAAAACGCCAGCCTCCACTTGGTCTTCTGAGGTGACGACCGGCGCATGGAAGCGGACTTCCGCCGCAAATTGCTGCGTGAACTGGAGCACGCCGTCCACTTCGTCGCACTTGGTCAAGACACGCCACGGCAAAGGGTTATCGTTATCGTTGCGGTTGTTGAAACGGATGTGGATCTGTTGCTTTTCCATGTTCAAATCTCCTTTGGTGGATAGCCGCTCGGTGCCGATGCGATAAAGAACGGATTCAAGACCTCGGGCTTGCCATAACGCAGTGCCTGCCCCGACTCGGTGCACAGCACTCCGCCCGCCGCCTCTAGTACGGCATGGGCTGCCGCTGTGTCCCATTCACAGGTCGGCCCCAGTCGCGGGTAAAGATCAGCCGCACCTTCGGCAACCCGGCAAATTTTCAGCGAGCTGCCGGCCTGTACCAGCGTGCAGGCGCCGAGGCGGGCAATGAACGCCTGCGTCGCTTCGTTCATGTGGCTCTTGCTGGCCACCACCCGCAGTGGCCCCGCGCCCGGCGGCACGGTCCGGATCGAGCGGACGCCGCCGGCGTCAATGCGGCAGGCGCCCATGCCGCGCGCGCCCCAGAAAGTCTGGCCCAGCGCCGGTGCGACAACCACGCCGAACACCGGGCAACCATCCTCGACCAAGGCGACATTGACGGTGAATTCATCGTTGCGTGAAATGAATTCCTTAGTCCCGTCGAGCGGATCGAGCAGCCAGAACTGACCGCCGATCTGCCGCACGGCGACTGCTTGCCCCCCTTCTTCCGACACGATGGGCATGCCAGGCGTCAGTGCGGTCAGCCCAGCGATAAGCACCTCATGCGCTCGCAAGTCGGCCGCGCAAACCGGGCTGGCGTCTCCCTTGACGGTCCAGCTCACTTCGCCGGCCCGGTAAACCTCCATGATGGCCTCCCCCGCATCTTGTGCCAGGGCGATCACAGCCGCCACCAGTTCCTTGCCCAGCTCTTGTCGCATTATGCATCATTCGTGATTTTGTTTTGAGCATGCTATCATCAATCACAAGAATTACAAATAAAAACCAAGTCAAATACAAATTGCGACACAACGAGGAATGCATGACATTGCCCCCTTCCGCCTTGTTCAACCTGGATCGCGCTGGCCCTTGGGATACTGAAAGCGCCTACCTGCACTTGCAGGAGCTAGGCATGGCCGACAGCAAGCGCACCGCAGAGCGGCTGCTGCACAGACTGGATCTGCTGCCTGAGGCGCTTGAGGCATCGGCGCTGCGGGACGAGCATGGGCGGCAGCCCACCCCATCCGTGCTGGACTGGGACATCCGCCAGGCACGCAGCAAGCGCACTCTGATCGTTTTCGCCCAGTTAGGCAAGCTGCCTGGCAATCAGGCCTGCTTGCACTTGAACGATGCACGCGGCGCCCGCTATTGGTTGCCATTAGCGACGGCGGACGTTGATGCGGCGTTGGTGGCAAGTGGCTTGGCCAGGCTTCAAACGCATATCGGCAAACCGCTGGCCCTGTTCCCACACGGCCGTCTGGCCGGCTTCTGCCGGGACTTATGTTCCAGTAAGGAGATCCAGTTCAGCTTGCTCAGCTATAGGGCGGCGCCGCCAAATGTCAGCCGCGGTCCCGTGCTAGGCATATCGCCGCACCTGAAGCGGCTCGAAGCAGAGAGCATCGAAATCCTGCGGGAAGCAGTCGCGGCCGGCGGCAATCCCTGCATGCTCTATTCCCTTGGCAAAGACAGTTCAGTCATGCTGCACCTCGCGCGCAAGGCATTCTATCCTTCCCAGCCGCCGTTCCCGCTGCTGCATGTCGACACGCGCTGGAAGTTCCAGGAAATGTATGACTTCCGTGATGCAATGGTGCGTGAGAGCGGCATGGAAATCCTGGTCCACACTAATCCAGAGGCGATCGAAAAGAATATCAATCCTTTCGACCATGGCTCTAGCCTGCATACCGACATCACCAAGACCATCGGCCTTAAGCAGGCACTCGACCAGCACCAGTTTGACGTGGTGTTTGGCGGCGCGCGCCGCGATGAAGAAAAGTCGCGCGCCAAGGAACGTATCTTTTCCTTCCGCTCGGCCAGCCATCGCTGGGATCCGAAAAACCAGCGCCCCGAACCCTGGAACCTGTACAACACCCGTCGCAACAAAGGCGAAAGCGTGCGCGTCTTCCCTTTGTCAAACTGGACTGAACTCGATATCTGGCAGTACATCCACCAGGAGGGCATCGCCGTGGTTCCCTTGTACTTCGCCAAAGAGCGCCCGGTGGTCCGGCGCGACGGCATGTGGCTCATGGTGGATGACGCCCGTATGCCGATCGGTCCGGAGGAACAGATCTTCAAGAAGACAGTCCGGTTTCGCACCCTCGGTTGCTACCCTCTCACCGGCGCAATCGAATCGACAGCCAATTCCTTGCCGGAAATAATCATGGAACTGGCACAGGCCCGCAACTCTGAGCGACAGGGCCGGGCGATCGACAACGATGCTGCCGCCAGCATGGAAAAAAAGAAACAAGAAGGATACTTTTAATGCCTCGCTCCAAAAAGACCTCGCCGGCGCCGAGCCAGCCCCTGCGCGGGCCCGCCTCCCTAGCCTCGCTGGAGACGCTGCAGCGGCAGCAGGACAGCCAGGATTTGCTGCGCGTGATCACCTGCGGCAGTGTCGACGACGGCAAGAGCACGCTGATCGGACGCTTGCTGTGGGAGTCGCAGCAACTATTCGACGACCAACTGGACGCGTTGCAGAAAGAATCGAAGAAGTATGGCACGCAGGGTGGCGAGATTGACTTTGCGCTGCTGGTCGATGGCCTGGCCGCAGAACGCGAGCAAGGCATTACGATCGACATCGCGTACCGCTTCTTTGGCACCACCCTGCGCCGCTTCATCATTGCCGATACGCCCGGCCATCAGCAATATACGCGCAATATGGTCACTGCAGCCTCAACAGCCGACGTTGCCGTGTTACTGGTGGACGCCCGCAACGGCATGCAGACGCAGACCCGGCGCCACGCATTCCTTGCTTCGCTGATGGGAGTGCGCCACGTCGTGCTGGCCATCAACAAGATGGACCTGGTGGCATACTCCGCCGCAGCCTATACCAAGATCCACGAGGAATTCGCCGCGTTCGCCGCCACTTTCAAGTTTTCCTCCGTGACCGCCATTCCGCTCAGCGCCCTCAAGGGCGATAACCTGGGTCAGCGTTCGCTAAACATGCCGTGGTATTTCGGTCCAACCCTGTTGGGCTGCCTGGAAACCGTAAGGCAGGCTGAGCCGGTCGGCAGCGCTCCGGTTTTCCCGGTGCAGTGGGTCAACCGCCCGGACTCTGCGTTCCGTGGCTTCAGTGGGACGGTAGCGCAGGGCGCGTTCAGTGTCGGCGATGAAATTCGCGTCAGCGCATCGGGCCAGACCAGCAGCATTGCCGAAATCGTCACCATGGATGGCTCGCTCCAGCGCGCCGTGCACGGCGATGCAGTTACCCTGCGGCTGGCCTCCGAGATCGACGCTTCGCGTGGCGACATCCTGTCGCTCGCCAAGATGCCGCTGGAGTTGACCGACCAGCTGGAAGCGACCCTGATCTGGACCGATGCCGAACCCGGCCTGGTCGGCCGCAGCTACCAGATCAAGCTTGCGACCCAGGATGCCGCCGCATCCATCACCAAGATCAAACATGAGATCGACGTCAATACGCTTGCGCATCATGCCAGCAAGCATTTGACGCTCAATAGCATCACGGTCTGTACGCTCGCGCTGAGCAAACCCCTGGTCTTCGACAATTACGAGAAATCGAAACCGCTTGGCAGCTTTATCCTGATCGACCGCTACACCAACGCCACCGTGGCAATCGGCATAGTGCAGCACAATTTGCGGCGTGCCCAAAACGTGCACAAACAGGCATTGTCGATCAACCGGGCGGCCCGCGAAAAACTGAATGGCCACGCGGCGAAGGTGATCTGGCTGACCGGCCTGTCCGGTTCCGGCAAATCAACTGTTGCCAATGCGCTGGAGATGGCATTGCATGCGGAGGGTAAGCGCACCTACCTGCTCGATGGCGACAATGTGCGGCAAGGCCTGAACCGCGACCTCGGCTTCACCGATGCCGACCGGGTTGAGAATATCCGTCGTGTCGCTGAAGTAGCCAGGCTTATGCTCGATGCCGGGCTGGTCGTCATTACGGCCTTCATCTCGCCATTCCGGCAAGAGCGTGAAATGGCGCGCGCGCTGATCGGCGAAGCAAACTTCGTGGAAGTCTACATGAACGCGCCTCTCGAGGTGTGTGAAGGACGCGATCCCAAGGGCCTGTACAAGAAAGCGCGCGCAGGCCAACTGCCGAACATGTCAGGAATCGGCAGTCCTTATGAGGCGCCGCTGGCTCCCCATATCACGCTTGATAGCGGCCAGCTCACCCTCGATGACTGCGTCGCACGACTATTGAAGCTGGGTTTGGCATAACGTCTGGCCGCTCAAGACCGGCCGAGGACGCGCGCCACGCTGCCCAGCCAGCGCACCGGCGCACTCACACGCCAACTGGTCGAGCTGAGCAGTGACTGTACGGTTTGACGCAGGCTTGCGATCTGGCGTTCCCGCTCGACTACGGCGTCCTGCAGTTTTGCCAGCTCAGCCTTGCTGTGGCTCAATGCTTCGTCGCACTGCGCCATTTCGCGGGCGGTAGCCTCGAGCTGTGCCCGGCATTCGGCCGAGGCCGTGCGCGTGGCGGCTAGTTGAACCGCCCCTTCACCCAAGGCAGTGCGCGCCTGCTCCAGCGCGTGCTCGCGTTCACCCGCTGCGATGCGCAACGCCTCCAGCTGAGTGTCGCGTGCGGCTAACGCGGTGCGCAGGTCGCCCAAATCGGACTCGCGCTGGGCCAATGTGGCACGCAATTGGTTCAATTGTGTCTCGCGCTCGTCCTGCGCTGCATGCAATATCGCCAGACGCTGCTCACAGTCAGCGTGCGCGGCACGCAAGCCCTCGATCAGGCGGTCGCGTTCAACGGCGGCGGCATTCGCCGCCAGCAACTCTTCGCTGCGTAGCGCCACCAGGGCAGCCATCTCGTCGGCTCGGTCGCTATGCTCTGCGGTGAGCTGCGTCGCCTGGGCAACTTGCCCGTCGCGCGCGGCCAGCGCCTGCCGAAGCTCGACAATTTCCGCATCCAGCGATTTGAGGTGCTGATCGAAGGCCGCCAGCCGTACTTCACGCTCATTCAATGCCGCGTCTTGCGCGGCAAAACGCTCGTCGCTCGCCTGTTGCAGCTGGCGCATGCGCGCTTCCTGCTGCAAGCTATGGGCCAGTGCCGCAGCTTTCTGGTCCAGTAATTTATCATTAAGGCGCAAAGAGGGCTGCAGCTGTTCATATCGCTGGAACCACAAGCGGATTTTCGTTTGCAGCGCGGTATCTTGCAGCGTCAGGCGGTCGGCGGCAACTTCAAGCAAGGCCAGATAGACTTCATGTACCAGTTGCGGACAAGCCGGGTCGATCAGCAAATCTTCGGCAACATACTGCGTGTGCCGCAAATTCTCATCCAGGAAATCCTCTTTGTAGAGTTGCAGGGCCGCGGCATCAACTTCCAGCTTCAGCGCGCGCGCCAGGCGCGCGAGTTCGGCTTCCGGTGCCTGCATCAGGCGATCGTAATCGACCACCACGCAAGGGCTACCCGTGCTATGACTGAGGCCGGACACGACATGGGCCAGCCACAACAGATAGCTCTGTTCGCTTTCAATGCCATCGCGCTTGCCCAGCGAACGCACAACGCTTAAAGGGTTGCGCATAGCAAAGACATAGCTGACTTCAAAGCCACAGTGGGCAAACACCGCGCGCCAAAACGGCAGCAAGGTGGCGACACGGGGATCCTTGAAGCCAAAATGGCGTGCGCCGCCGATCTTCTTGCGCACCAGCTCAACAGCGCGCAGGAAGAACTCCTGCTGGCGCAAGCTGTCGATCTCCGCCGGCCTGATCATCGCCAGGTGCGACCAGTCGCGCCCGAGGAATTTCAGCATCTCGATATTGAGGGCATTCAGATCGATATCTTCCCAGAAACCCTTAGCATTATTGCCCTCCACCGCCGGAAGCAAGCGGTCGCCGAGGTCGACGCCCAGCACGGACAAGCCGCGCGTGATGGCACTAGTGCCGCTCCGATGCATCCCTAAAACAATGAACAGCCTGGTAACTTTGCTATCTGGCATGATTAACCTTTCAGTTCGCTCGATTCATTGGTTCGACGTCTGGACTGCAGGCAAAATCAATGGTGCCAGTCGCCAGGTCGTCCACTTCAGGCGCCACCCTGAACATTGCAATATCAATTAGCCGATGTAGGTAAGTTTCAACACCGTCGACTTCCCCCTGCAATCCAGCGTTCAAGAAATAGACGCCCGGATTCAGGCTGCAATTGAACCTGAATTCAACCTTGAATTCGGTCCCTGCGGCAATGAACGGGATGCGATCAAAGACACCGTTGGCACTGACACTGCCGCCCAGCTCGACACCGCTCAGGGTCTTGATCAACATGCCGAAGCGAACGTTGCGTGCGTCGCTGTCGAACCTGGCAGTGTACACATAACGATAGGTCCGACCCCGCCGTAGGTGGTTCACCTGTCTGCCGCCGATGGTGACGATCTTCGGTTCACAAATCTCCGCGCCGCGCATTTCATATGCGATGGTGCTGGACGGCTTCAAAGACGGATCAAAACTTTCTTCTTCGCGATCGTCGAAGGCTGCCGCCGCGGCCGGCCCGGGAACCGGGTCGGCGACATGGCTGGCCGAGGCCTCGAGCAGCAAGTCCGCCTGCCGGATCTGTTCACGGATTGCAGCCTGCTTGTCCGCTGGTGCATACAACAGCTTCTGGTAGCGCCCAACGATCTGCTTGGGTTTGCCCACTGCCAGTTTTTCGCCGGCATCCATCAGGATCGCTTGGTCGCAGAGCTCGACTACGGTACTGCCGGCGTGCGACACGAACAAGATGGTCGCTCCCTTAGCTCGGATCGCCTCGATGCGCGAGAAGCACTTGCGCTGGAACAGCTCGTCCCCCACCGACAGCGCTTCATCGACGATCAAGATCTCCGGGTCGACATTGATTGCCACCGCAAAGGCCAGGCGCACCATCATGCCACTCGAGTAGGTCTTAACCGGCTGTTCGATAAACTCGCCGATGTCGGCAAACGCCAGGATATCATCGAAGCGCGCCTCGATCTCGGCCCGGGTCAATCCGAGCACGGCCGCATTCATGTACACGTTTTCACGTCCGGTGAATTCGGGATTGAAGCCGGAACCCAGTTCCAGCAGCGCTGCGATGCGTCCCGAGGTCTGCACGCTGCCTCGCGTCGGATTCAGCGTGCCGCAGATAATCTGCAGCAGCGTCGATTTGCCGCTGCCGTTGCGGCCAACGATACCGACCGTTTCACCACGCTTGATCTCAAACGACACATCGCGGACCGCCCAGAATTCGCGGAAGTATTGCTTGCGGTTGCGCACCAGCATTTGCAGCAGGCGGTCACGCGGTTTGTCATAGATCTGGAAGCACTTGCTCAGGTTCTCGACCTTGATGGCGATATCAGAGGACATCGGCAAATCCCTTTCTCGTCTTCTGGAACCAGGCAAAGCCCAGCCAGGCCAGCACCGACGAACACAGCAGGTATACGGCCCAGGTCGCCAGGTCCGGCACCCGGCCCCAGAACAGCACGTCGCGCGCCTGCTCGATGACCAGGGTCAGGGGATTGAGCAGCAGCAGGTGGCGGTACTCTTCGGGCAACGCACTGGCCGGATAGAAAATCGGCGACAGGAACATCAGCACCGTGGTGACGATGCCGATGAATTGCGCCACGTCGCGCAGGTAGACCCCGAGCGATGCCAGCGCCAGGCCCAGCCCGATAATCAGCAGCAGCAGCGGCAGCAGCACCAGTGGCAGCAGCAACACTGTCACGTGCGGTACGCCAAACAGCAGTGCATAGGCCAGCAGCCACACGGCCAGGCTGATCGCCGCATGGAACAGGGCCGATCCCAGCCCGACCCACGGCAGGATCTCCAGCGGGAACACCACTTTCTTGACGTAGTTGACGTTAGCCAGCACCAGTCCCGGCGCCCGGTTGACGCACTCAGCAAACAGGTTGAACACGATCAGGCCGGCAAACAGCACCAGCGCAAATTCCGTCTTCGAGGCGCTGCCGGCCTGCCAGCGCGCCTTGAACACCACGCTGAAGACGAAGGTGTACACCAGCAGCATGAACACCGGATTGAAAAACGACCACAGGATCCCCATGAACGAGCCGCGGTAGCGGCCTACCACTTCACGCTGGACCAGCGAACGCAGCAAGGTGCGGTGACGCCACACGCTGCCGGCCATCTCGGCCGGCGCGATCGAGAAATTCTGCATCAGGCAAAGACCTCGGCTTCACGCAAGGGCGTGCCCTGGGCATCCTTGGCCGACAGCACCGGGCTGCCGTCGAACTGCCAGTCGATCGCCAGCTCGGCATCATTCCAGGCGATGCTGCGCTCATACTGCGGCGCATAGTAGTCGGTGGTCTTGTACAGGAACTCGGCGCTGTCGCTGAGCACGACAAAGCCATGGCCGAAGCCTTCTGGCACCCACAGCTGACGCTTATTCTCGGCACTCAGGATTTCCCCGACCCACTGGCCGAAGGTTGGCGAGCTCTTGCGCAGGTCAACCGCCACATCGAACACGCTGCCACTGACAACACGCACCAGCTTGCCTTGCGCCTGCTGGATCTGGTAATGCAGGCCGCGCAGCACGCCCTTGGCCGAGCGCGAGTGGTTATCCTGCACGAAGTGCACGCACCTGCCCACCGCTTCGTCGAAGCGGGCCTGGTTGAAGCTCTCGTAGAAAAAACCGCGCTCGTCGCCGAACACTTTCGGTTCCAGCAGCAAGACCTCGGGGATACGCAAGCGGGTCACATTCATCAATACACCTTCTCTTCCAGGATGCGCAACAAGTATTGGCCATAGCCGTTCTTGGCCAGCGGCCGGGCCAACTGTTCCAGCCCTGCCGTATCAATCCAGTCCTGGCGGAAGGCAATTTCCTCTGGGCAGGCCACCTTCAGGCCCTGGCGGTTCTCCAGGGTGGCGATGAACTGGCTGGCTTCCAGCAAAGACTCGTGGGTGCCGGTATCGAGCCAGGCATAGCCGCGGCCCATGATTTCGACATTGAGCTGGCCGCGCTCCAGGTACAGGCGGTTCAGGTCGGTGATTTCCAGCTCGCCGCGCGGCGATGGTTTCAGGCTCCTGGCCAGCTCGACAACCTGGTTGTCATAGAAGTACAGGCCAGTTACCGCGTAGTTCGACTTTGGCTTGGCCGGCTTTTCTTCCAGCGACAGCACGCGCCGCTGCGCGTCGAATTCGGCGACGCCGTAGCGCTCAGGATCCTGCACATGGTAGGCAAAGACGCTGGCGCCTTCGTCGCGCGCCATGGCATTGCCCAGCAAGTCCTGGAAGTCGTGGCCGTAAAAAATGTTATCGCCCAGCACCAGCGCCGACAAGTCGTCGCCAATGAAGCGCTCGCCGATGATGAAAGCCTGCGCCAGGCCATCCGGCGATTCCTGCACGGCGTACTGCAGGTTCAAGCCCCACTGTTCGCCGTTGCCCAGCAACTGCTGGAAGCGCGGGGTGTCCTGCGGCGTCGAGATGACCAGGATATCGCGGATACCTGCCAGCATCAGGGTGCTGAGCGGGTAGTAGATCATCGGCTTGTCGAACACCGGCAGCAATTGCTTGCTGATCGCCAGCGTGGCTGGATGGAGGCGGGTGCCGGAGCCGCCAGCGAGGATAATACCTTTGCGTTTCATGCGGTTTTCCGTTCAGGGGAGTTGGTCGAGAAGGCGGTCGACATGAATCTTCCAGTCTGGAAGATGCAGGTCGAGGGCGCCGGACAGCTTGCTGGTGTCAAGGCGGGAATTCTTCGGGCGCTTGGCAGGCAAGGGATAAGCTTCCGTCGGGATCGGACAGATCTGCGACGCATCCACCTTGATGGCGGCGCCCCGCTCCCGGGCACGCCCGATGGCATAGCTGGCCAGGCCGTGCCAGCTGGTGGCGCCGGCCGCGGTCAGGTGGTAAATGCCGTCAGCCAGGGCGCCGCGGCGATAGGCTGCGACAGCCAGGGCCGTGACGTCGGCGATCAACTCGGCCGAGGTCGGCGCGCCGACCTGGTCGGCCACCACGTTCAATTGATTGCGCTCGCCGGCCAGGCGCAGCATGGTCTTGATGAAGTTGCCGCCATGGGCCGAAAACACCCAGCTGGTACGAAACACCAGGGCCTTGCAGCCGCTGGCCAGGATCGCTTCCTCGCCGGCGCGCTTGCTGCGGCCGTAGGCGCTTTGCGGCGCGGTGGCGTCGTCTTCCACATAAGGTTCGGTCTTGTCGCCATCGAACACGTAGTCGGTCGAGTAATGCACCAGCAAGGCGCCGTGCTCGCGCGCGTACGCCGCCATCGCGCCGACAGCGGCGGCGTTGACAGCCATGGCACCGGCTTCGTCAGCCTCGGCGCGGTCGACTGCCGTGTAGGCCGAGGCGTTGACGACCACGTTGGCGCCCTGCTCCGCCAGCACTTGCCTGACGGCCGCGAGGTCGCCCAGGTCAAGCCCGTCGCGGCCTAACGCTACCAATTCACCCAATGGCAACAAGGTTCGCTGCAATTCCTGCCCGACCTGGCCATTTTTACCGATCAGCAGAATCTTCATGCGTATTGCTTCTCAATCCAGTTGCGGTAGCCGGCGTAGCTCAGGATGTCGAGGTTGAGCAAGGCTTCATCCGATTGCGCCAGCCAGTCCTGCACAAAATTGCTGGCAATGAAGCCTGCGCCGCCGGTTACCAAAATAGCCATAGGGTCAGATCTTAAAATTGTCGCCATTGAAGCACCGCAAGCATTCCGTTTGCATCGCCTAAATTCGGCCAACATTCTAACATTTTGACTCAAGCGCAACAAAACTGCTTCAACCGTGTCAACCTTTCATCTTTGGGAAGAAACTGCCGGTCACAGCCAGACATCTCCCAAGCGACGCCCCGCCAAAAAGCCATGCCGACCAGCGGCCAGCGTGGCTATTGGCCGATGGCGCAGGGCGAATCGGTTCAGCCGACCTTCTTGATTGCCGGCTCCGGTACGCCGGCCGCTGACCGTGTCATGGAAAGGTTCAGTAGTTTGCGCGCCAGATCCATCGCCGGCCTTTCAACCAGCTTCCAGGAAACGATTGCCATCAGCGTGGCTGACACCAGGGACAGCAGCAAGTGCATAGCAAACGAAATGCCCGGCCACATGAACAACACCAATTGCTGCAATGGCCAGCCCCACAGATACAGGCCGTAGGAAATATCGCCCTTGAGCTTGAGCTTGACCACCTGCGGGGCGCAGGCGACCGCCAGGATGGTCGAGAACACGGCCGCATAGAAGACATAGTCATCCCACACCGCCCCCCTGAAGAGAACGTACAGCAATCCAAAACCAAACGGCATCAGGAAGGATACCGAAACCTCCTGCTTGTACACCGCGCACAGTCCACCCAGCGCGAAGCAGAATGGCGTGAAACGATGATCCAAGGTATCGGGCAAGAAGTAGAACAGCACCGGTTTGCCAAGCATCGAATCGCCAATGATCACCAGGGCCAGCACCAGGGTTACGCGTTTCTGGAGCAGGCCGAGCGCGAACAGAGCCAAGATCAGCGCATAGGAAAATACTTCGACCGTCAGGGTCCAGAGCGGCACGTTGACGCTGCCGGAAGCAGGGCTAGCTTCAAACACCCCCGGCAACTGATGGTAGCCGCCGCCCACTGCGCCCCAGCCGCCAAACAAGGACATCTTGACGAAGAAACGGTAAGTGCCGGAGTGGACCAAATAGTCGCCAAGTGGCAGCGTGGTAAGCGCCGTCCCGATGCAGAACGTGACGATTAGCAGCATGAACAGCAGCGCCGGCATGATCCTGAACAAGCGCGACACCACGTATTTCTTGAGCGACTTGCCCTCGATGATCGAATTGGTGACCAGCAGCCCGCTCAGGAAGAAGAAGCTTTTCACGGCCAGATCGCCGGAATCGAAGCCAGTCAGTACACGGATAATATCGCGTGCGCCGGAGTTGGCCACAAAGGTGAACGTGTGTCCGTAGATAACTAGTGCCGCAGCGAGCAACCGGATCAGGTCAAAGTTATTCTGGCGCGAAGAAAGCGCGCCATCTAGATATCGCATGTTTTTTCCAGATATGGAATCAGGTCGGCGAGGCGGGCAATCGGCTCAGCAGGACCATGGTCGCCATCGTTGCCGAAATAATATAGCCTGGTCAAACCGGCTGCCTGGCCGGCCTGGGCGTCGGACGCCTTGTCGCCCACCATCAGCGAACGCGCCAGGTCGATATCGAGTTCGCGCGCGGCGCGCAGCAGCATGCCCGGCCCCGGCTTGCGGTCCTGGCTATCCTGTTTGTAGGTTCCGATGCCGTGTTCCGGGTGGTGCGGACAGAAGTAGACGCCATCCAAGGTGCCGCCCCGTTGGGCAAACTGCTCCCCCACCCAGTCCATCAGCAGGTGAAAATCTTCCGGCGTGTAATAGCCGCGGCCAATGCCGGCCTGGTTGGTGACGACCACCACCAGATAACCGGCGCGCTTGGCGGCGGCGACCAGTTCAAAAATGCCTTCGATGAAATCGAAGTTCTCCTTCTGATACACGTAGGTGTGATCGACATTGATCACGCCATCGCGATCCAGGAACAGGGCAGGACGCGCCATCGCTCAGAGTCCTGCCAGTTCGGTCTGTGCGCGGGCAAAATCGTCCGGCACACCAATATCGATGAAGTGCCCGGCCGTGACGAACAAGTCGAAGGGCCTGCGCGCCAGTTCCGGCATCAGATAGTCGGTTTCCAGCGAAAACGCCTGCTCCAGAGCGAACCCGTCCAACTGCCCGCGGTTCAACACATACGTGCCGCCATTGATCAGGCCTGGTCCGCCGGCGCCTTTTTCGGCAAAACCGGTGACCCGGGCGCCGTCGGTCGCGAGGCGGCCATAGCGTGCGGTATCCGGCACGGCGCGCCCGACGATGATCGGTTCACGCCGGATTTGCCATTGGCTTTCCACGGCATCGATTTCCAAGTCAAGATAGGTGTCGCCATTGAACACGAAGACATGATCCTGCTGGCATTTCGCCATTGCCAGGCGCACTGCGCCGCCGGTGCCCAGCGGCGACTGCTCGACCGTGTACACCAGTTCCATGCCGGCATGGCTGGGGCCGAAATGCGCGATGATTTTCTCCGACATGTAGCCAAGCGACAGCACCACGCGGCTGAAGTCCTTGTCGGCCAGGGAGCGCAGCAGGATGTCGAGGAAAGGACGGCCGGCAATCGGCGCCATCGGTTTCGGCAAGTCGGGGACCGCTTGCCTCAGGCGGGTGCCAAACCCGCCTGCGAGGACGATTGCTTCCATTACTGCGGTGGGGTGAACAAGGCGTTTTCAATCAGGCCACACAGGATGTGGCCCAGCACCAGGTGGCCTTCCTGGATTTTCGGCGTATCCGACGACGGCACTTCGAACAGGTGGTCGCACAGTTCACGCATCGGGCCGCCGCGATTGCCGGTCAGGCCAATGCAGATCAGGCCGCGGCTGCGGGCCTCGACCAGCGCTGCCAGGATGTTGGGCGACTTGCCAGAAGTGGAATAGGCGATGAAAACGTCACCCTTGTCTCCGTGTGCCTGCACCTGGCGCGTGAACAGCTTTTCATAGCCGTAATCATTGCCAATGGCGGTCAAGATCGAAGTGTCCGTGGTCAGCGCGATGGCTGGCAGGCCTGGACGGTCGAAGGCAAAGCGGCTGACAAACTCGCCCGCGATGTGCTGGGCGTCAGCGGCGCTGCCGCCGTTACCAGCCAGCAGCAGCTTGCCGCCATTTTTCATACAGGCGATGCAAGTCTCGGCGGCTGCGGCCATAGTTTGCTGCAAGGCCTGGTCGGCCAGCATGGCGGCCATCACGCGTTGCGCTTCGGCGATCTGGGCGCTGATATATTCCTTCATTACACTCTCCATGCTTGTGCTGCGTGTTTGGTGAAATGGCAGTTGCTTACCTGACCATCGAATTGTTTCAGGGTGCGGATGACGTCCATGCGCTTATCCGGCGGCACGAAGAACATCATGAATCCGCCGCCGCCGGCGCCCGACACCTTGCCCGCCAGTGCGCCAGCCCCGATCGCAGCGTTGTAGATTTCTTCGATATGCGAGTTCGAGACCGTGTTGGCGGAACGCTTCTTGTTCTCCCAGCCTTCACGCATCGACTCGACGATCCCGTCGAAATCGCCGCGCAGCAGACATTCCTTCATGACCAGCGCTTCGCGCTTGATGCCGTGCATCGCTTCCGTGCGGTCGACCAGACCTGCTTCCACGTTGCGGCTCTGGTCAGCGATGATCTTGGCCGATTCGCGCGACACCCCGGTGTAGAACAGCACAAGCGACGCCTCGAGCTCGCACAGGATCCAAGGCTTGATACGCAGCGGATTGACGACCGTGCGGTCGGCGTAGAACTCCATGAAGTTGAAGCCGCCGAAAGTGGCCGAGTACTGGTCCTGGCGCCCGCCCTGCAAACCGCAATCGACGCGTTCGATCTTGTACGCCATGCTGGCGATCGTGTAGTCGTCAAGCGGCAGGTTGAGCAGTTCAACGAAGGCGCGGATCATCGTTACGACCAGGGTCGACGAGGAGCCCAGGCCGGAACCGGCCGGGGCGTCGCAGAACGTGCTCAGCTCCAGCGCGATCGGCACGCCATTGTTGTAAACGCGGATCATCTCGTTGTACACCGCCTTGTGCAAATCGAGCTTGCCATTGAGCTCCAGCGGATGTGACACGGCCAGCAATTTCTCGGCTTGCTGGTCGGTCGCCGAGAAGCGCACGACCGGCTCGTCAAGCGTCTTGATGACTGCATAGGCGTAGCGGTCGATGGTTGCATTCAGCACGTGGCCGCCGTACAGGTCACAATACGGGGCGACATCGGTGCCGCCACCGGCCAAGCCGAGGCGCAGCGGGGCGCGGGCACGGATAACAGTCATAGCGTCCTCAACGAGTCAGATAGCCCTGGCCGGACTTGATGCGCGCGCGCCAGTATTCAAGCAGGTCGCGCATGGTCTGTTCGAACGAAATCTGCGGTTCCCATCCAGTGTGGGCCTTGAACTTGGCGCAGTTCGGCACTTGCAGGTCAGCGTCGATCGGGCGCAGGCGTTCCGGATCGGTTTCGACGCGGATATCCTTGACGGTCGACATCGAAATCAGCGTCTTCAGCATGTCGGCAATGCTGCAGGTATAAGTGCCGCCGATATTGTAGTAGGCTGCCGGGGTCGGGTTGATCGTGACCAGCATGTAGTAGGCGCGCACGGCGTCACGCACGTCCGCGAAGGTGCGCAGCGAATCGAGGTTACCGGTCTTGACTACCGGTGGGATCAGGCCAGCTTCGATCATGGCGATCTGCTTGGCGAAGGTCGACTCAGCGAAGACATCGCCACGGCGCGGGCCGGTGTGCGTGAACATGCGGGTTGTCATCACAGTCATGTCGTAGGCTTCGGCGTAGTAGCGGCCGATCAGGTCGGTGCCCACTTTCGAAATCGCATAGGGCGATGCCGGGTGGAAGGTGCACTCCTCGTCGATAGGCAGCTTCTCTTTTGGCACGCGGCCGAACACTTCGGACGAGGCGCACACGTGGGTAACGGCCTTGATATCGTTCTTGCGCAGCGCTTCCAGCACATTGGCAGTGCCTTGCACGTTGGTTTCCAGCGTGTCCAGCGGCGAATCGAAGCTGGTTTTCGGATAGCTTTGCGCAGCCAGGTGGAAGACATAGTCCGGCTTGGCTTTTTTGACCGCTTCGTGGATCGACAAGTAGTCGCGCAGGTCGCCGTACAGCAGGTGCACGCGGTCGTTGGCATTAATGCGTGGCAGCAGGTGGGAAATATTGTCCAGCGGGCTGCGCCAGCGCGTCAGGCCAAAGATTTCCCAATCGGTTTCCTCGAGCAGGAAATCGACCAGATGGGAGCCGACCATGCCGGTAATTCCCGTGATAAATACTCGTTTCTTGGTCATGTTGGCGCCTCTAAATTCAGTGTGTTGGTAAGAAAATTAACGAATAATGATAGCAAACAAACGGCGGCCCACCAAGGCCGCCGTGTCGCACAATCGCTTATTGCAAGTCGATCTTGGCGACTACGCCGCTGTCGTAATAGCCCGAGCGGTCGCTGGCAATCACGTGCACCGACAACTCTTGCGTTCCCTTGTCAATGGCCGAGGCCGGAACCTCGAGGTAGAACTGGCTTTTCAGGTACTTGGGATTGCTGTGGGCTTTAGCGATGTCGGGACGTTCGCCACCGTAGATGGCGGTAAACGGCTTGCCGCCGATCATAACTACTACGCCCGCTGCCGCCTCACCCTTCACCGCGTCGACATAGTTGCCGGCAATTTCAATCTTGTCGCCCTTGACGGACACCGTTGCGCCAGCTTTCAGGACTGCGCCGTTGATCGCATCGACGCCGCCAAAGGCGACGCCTTCCAGGCGATTGGTAATCTTGCTGAAGTCTTCGGCCGCTGGCGCGGCTGGGGCGCTGGCGGGAGCAGCGGCGCTGGCGGGAGCAGCGGCGCTGGCGGGAGCAGCGGCGCTGGCGGGAGCCGGCGCCGGCTTGTCCTGGCAGGCCGCCAGCAACACGCCAGCCACCAGCAGGGCTGCATATTTCATCTTAGTAGTCATAGTCTTCATTTGCGTGCGGTTTCCCAGTTCTGTTCGTACCATTCGTAAGTGCGGCGCACGCCATCAGCCAGCGCCACCTTGGCCTTGAAGCCGGTGCCATGCAAGCGGTCCAGGTTGTAGAAACGCACCAGCTGGCCATCCGGCTTGCTAGCATCCCATTCGACCGGCACGCCAGTCAGTTCGTGCAGGGTGTCGACGATGTCGCGAATCGGATGGCGTTGGCCACTACCGAGGTTCACCGCGCCCTCCAGATTGCGCCAGATGGCGATCAGCGCCGCCGCCGTGTCATCGCAGTACGAGAAGTCGCGGATCGCCACGCCGCTGCCCCACACGCGCACGGCGGTGCCGGCGCGACGGGCAGCAAAGAACTTCGCCACCAGCGAAGGCGTCACATGACCTTCTTCGATATTGAAGCTGTCGTGCGGGCCGTACAGGTTGCCGCTGATGACAAAGGCCGACGACAGGCCGTACTGTTCACGGGCCGCTTCCAGCTGCGCCATCATCAGCCGCTTGGAATGGGCATAGGAATCTTCGGACCCATGCGGAGGACCGATCCATACCTGGTTCTCGAACAATTCCTGCTGGCCCTTGAGCTCGGGATAAACGCAGCCCGACCCCATGGCCACAATCTTTTTCACGCCGGCGCGGCGCGCCTGTTCCACCACGTTCGTATTGATCAGGACGTTGTCCACCAGAATGTCCGACTTGTAGCGCAGGTTGCCACCCAGTCCATGCACGCGCGCCGCCAGGTGGAACACGTATTCGGGCTTCACCTGCTCCATCAAGCGCGTCACTGCTGCCACATCGCGCAGGTCGCAATCGCGGCTGCCGATCGCAGTAATCTTGCTGAAACCTTCCTCCTGCAGCGCCCGCACCAATGCCCGGCCAACCAAGCCGGTGCCGCCGGTAATCAGGATGCTTGCGTCAGGGTTAATCGTGATGGGATTGTTCATCAGTTCTCCATTTCTTGGCGTGAATATAACGTTCTTTGAATTTGTTCAGGTAACTCTTGTTCTTACTGGTCGACAGCAACAGCAAGCCGCCGGCGGCGAATGTGTCGCGCCACGACACTTGCAGCAATGCCTTGAGCACGTCGAACCAACTGGCCGGCTCGTACAGGAAACGCACCACATCGGTACCAATCAGTGGCGCAAAGGCAGCCAGCGGCTGGCCACTGCCTCGGAACAGGCGGTATTTGGTCAAGATGAATTCGGCTTGCGAACGGGCCGACTTGACCCGCACGCGCGACGTCACGGCATGCTTGCGGAAGCGGCTCAGCGCTCCATGATGGAACACCACCTTGCCGTGCTTCATCACATCGCCGACAAACAACCAATCACCAGTTAGGCGCAGGCGGCGCAGGAACGGCGTGAACGCGGCGCGGAACGAGGCCGCAGTAAACAGCGCCGAGCTCATATTGGGAACGGTCTGGCCGCGCAACTGGTATTGCACCAGCTCGCGCAGGCCGTCGGTATGGAAATCGGCATCCCAACGCGTGTCTTTCCAGACTTCGTGGAAATAGCTGTCGGTGTGACCAATGGTTTCACTGGCTTCGTTGATGACCAGCGAACTGCTGTAAAACAGGGCCGCTGCCGGTTCCGCCTGCAAGGCCGCGACTGCGGTTTCGAGGAAGGTCGGCTCGGCGACGTCATCGCTTTCACACACCCAGATGTACTCGCCGCTAGCCAGCGTGCAGATCCGCTCCCACGCGGCAAAAGGTGTGCCGGAGTTGCGTTCGTTAGGCAGGTAGCGAAAGCCGTGGGCTGCCTGAAGTTCCCGGATCACGCGGTCCGAGTCGTCTTCCGAACAATCGTCGATCACGATCAGCTCGACATTGCCATAAGTCTGGTTGACGATCGACTCGATGCGTTCGCGAATATACTTGCCGTGGTTATACGACGGCACCAGCACGCTTACTTTGGGCTGCGCCATGTTCATGCCTGATTCTCCAATTGATAAAGGCGGCGGATTACCGGCCACTTCGATTCCCATGAATAACGCTCCATGCACAGCTTGCGCGCAGCCTGTCCCATGCGGTCGTTCAGCTCCATATCGGTCAGCAATTGCACGCAGCGTTGCGCAAATGCCTGCGGGGTCTCGGCGATGAAAACATCGATGCCGTCCTGGTAGGCCAGGCCCTTGGCGGCAATCGGCGAGACCACGCTCGGGCAGCCCAGTACCGCGTACTGGTTGACCTTGCCGCGGAAGCCGGAGCCGCTCAGGGCCGGTGCGATACAGACCCGCGCATCGGCGATATGTGGCGCAATCGCCGGCACCTCGCCGACGAACTCGATGCTCTCATCGTGATAGGCAGCAAACGGCGTCATATCGCCACGGCCGACCACCGTCAGCACATAGCCGGGAACGCTGGCCTTGATCTGCGGATGGACATGGTCAAGGTACCAGCGCAAGGCATTGACGTTGGTCTCGGAGCCGAAATAGGCGACATATAGCACGCGGCAGGTGCGCTCGGCAGCCGGGGGCGGGACGAAGCCAGGCGTCAGCGCTTCGGCAAACTCGAACGACGAAACGCCAGTGTCGACCCAGCGGATATGGTGCGAGCCAGTCACCGCACGCAGGAAGGCGGCGTCGGCGCGCGAAACGCAGACCACGTCGTCAGCCTTTTGCGTGAAGCCAATCTCAACCGCCGCAGTGCGGATGGCCGATGCGAATTTCAGCAGGCGCATGCCGTAACTCTGGCTGAATTTGGCGCGCAGGTCGAGCAACAGCACCTTGGTCTGGGCTTCCATTGGCGTAAACAGGATTTTGCCGCCAATCGCGCGGAAAGCATCGATATGGTAGCCGCTCTGGTGGAATTGAAGGTCCACCACGTCGTAAGGGAGTACCGAGCCGCGCAAAGCCGCCAGTCCGAGCGGTGTCAAGTCCTCGACCGGCGACAGATACACGTTATGGAAGATCTTCGGCAAGTCATCGATCGACCAATCAATCGATGGGCGGTGATGGGTCAGCAGGTCGATCTGCACATGCGGGCACTTTTGCCGGATCAGGGCGTACATGTCGAGAATGCGCAAGCCGCCTGCGTGGGCGCGGGTCGGGCAGTAATAGCTAACCAGCAGGATGCGGAAGGGCTTGTTTTCTGCGCCGGCCGGGTTCGCCGCCAGCGGCACCGCTGCGGCCGCGCTTGCCGAGGGCGCCGCCTGGCGGGCCAGGTTGGCGCGACGCTTGACCTTACCCAACAGGCGCGTCATCGCGCGCAATGGTGCCGTCACGCGCCAGGACTTGGATCGGTACAGGTCGGCCATGGCCGCCGCCAGTTTGTCATTCATCGCATCGCGCTCCTTCAATTTGGCCTCCATCGCCACCATATCGCTAGCGCGCTCGCTGTCGAGTTGCGCGATCCGTGCTTGTAGTTGCTCCATGCTGGCGCGCCGGGTCTCCGATTCGAGCGCCACGACACTGCGCGCCATCTCCACCTGACCGATCTGGCTGGCGCGCTCGGCCAGTTCGACGGTCAACTGGCGCAACTGCTGGTCACGCTCGCCGAGCATTTCGGCCGCCTGCCTGAGCTGGCTGTTGCACGCATCGAGAGCCTCGTGTGCTTGACGCAATCGGGCATCGCGCTCACCCAAGGCTGCTTCGGCCTGCCGCAACTGGCCCTCGCGCTCGCCCAGCGCCGTGTTGGCCTGCAGCAGATGGCTGTGCCGATCGCCAAGTTGCTCGTTCAACTGGCGCAGCTGACTGTCGCGTTCACCGACCGTGGCAGCCAGCTGCCGCAGCTGACCATCGCGCTCGCCGAGCGAGTCGGCCAGTTGCCGTGTACGCTCTTCCACAGCGGCCAGTGTGGCGGCCATTTCACGCGCCTGCTCTTCCCGCTCAGCCTGCACGGCGGTCAGCCGCTGTGCGAACGCATCGCGCTCGCCCACCAGTTTCGCCAGTCCGTCACGCTGGAAATCGCGGTCCGCCACGACAGCCACCAGCGTTCCGCTGACCTCCGAAATCAGGCTCGACAGGCGCTCAATTTCGCTAGTGGCTTGCGCCAGCCGGCCGTCGCGGTCGTCAAACGCTGCCTTGGTAGCCTCCAGCATGCCGTCGCGTTCTGCTGCACTGCGCAGCATTTCCTTGAACGCATCGCTGCTTTCGATCGGGGTCTCGTACACGCCATGCGGCAGGGCCGGCAAGGCACCCGCCCCGGCCACGGCAATCAGGTACAGTGGCGCGCGCACGCCGTCGGCAACGCTGAAGTCGCCGTCCGCCCTACCGTAAGTGCGCCCCGGCTGGGCCACAGTTTCGGCCAGGATGGCGGAACCATACAGCAGGCGCTGTGAATACAGTTCAACATTGGCAAAACTATTGCGCAGCAGGCCCACGAACTCATCGCGGTACAGCTCCTTGACGTGGAACTGGTTGACGTAGCCGCGCTCATCAGAGTAGTAGCGCTTATCGGGACTGGAGATCACCAGGATCCCGTCCGGCTTCAGGACGCGCCGGATCTCGCTGATCATCTTTTCGTGCTGGTCATGGTGTTCGATGGTCTCGAAGCTCACCACCACGTCAAAAGTGCCTGCCTCGAAGGGAATGGCGGCGCAGTCGCCGAGCAGGAATTCCAGGTTGCCCGCGCCGTAAGTCGCGCGCGCATGATCGACGGTTTCAGCGGCAATGTCGACGCCCGACACCTGTGCGGCGCGCTCAGCCAGCAGTTGCGAGCCGTAGCCTTCGCCGCAAGCGATGTCAAGCACACGTTTGCCCGCCACCAGCTCGCGGGCCAGCAAGTAACGGTGGATATGTTCCAACTCGCCGTCCACACTTGATTCCGGGATAAAGCGTTCCCCTGTAAATTTCATAAAGTCTCAGTAGTCGGTAAAACAGATAAGGTCATATTGCGCATGGGGACGCCCATCAGACCAAGGCAGACAGAGCTAGCGTGCACGCGCACCATCAGCGCGTCGTGGACCCAATGATGCTGCACATGTTCGTCCTGGGTACCTTCGGCGATGGCGGGAGAAAAACTGTAGTCTCCCGACGGCAATACCGGCATGCGGAACTCAAAACGCGCCACCACGTCTTCGCCTGGTCCCACCAGCGGCGCATCGAATTGGTAGGCCAAATAGGTATTGTCAGCAAAAACGACCTGGCCCAGACGGTCGCGCACCACGAAGCCGATAATCGGGCGTACCGCTCGGCTAGCCCGGCAGCAGATCTCGAGGATGACATTTTCGCCGCCCACGACCCATGACAGTGGAGCGGCGCTCTCGTCGAGCAGGCGAACCGAGGTGATTGCGGCGGCCCCGCTGCCGAATCCGGCCTGCTGCTCGTCAGGCTCAAACTGGAACACCTCGATATCGTTGCGCAAGGTCGAGCCGTTGAACAGCGCCGTCCGCATGTCACGGTAGTCGGTGGCCACTGCCGCATCCGGCTTGGTCGGTGCCTCGGCTCCGGCTGGGGAGTCATCCTGTGCCGTTTCATATAATGATGCCAAGTAGCGCTCGATGACATCCTTGGGATGGCCCTGCATGGCGACGGCTCCATCTTCGAGCAGGATGGCGCGCGTGCACAGGTTGGTCACGGCAGCGGTATCGTGGCTGACGAACAGCACGGTGCCGGTCTTCATGAAGTTGCGCAGGAAACGCATGCATTTCTGCGTGAAGAAGGCGTCGCCCACCGACAAGGCTTCATCCACCACCAGGATGTCGGCATCGACGTGTGCGATCACGGCAAAGGCCAGCCGCACCAGCATGCCGCTTGAGTAGGTCTTGACCGGCTGTTCGATAAACTCGCCGATGTCGGCAAACGCCAAGATGGCGTCGAAGCGTGCCTCCGTTTCGTTGTGGCTCAGCCCCAGGACGGCAGCGTTCATATAGACGTTCTCACGTCCGGTGAATTCGGGATTGAAGCCGGAACCCAGTTCCAGTAGGGCCGCGATGCGGCCGTGCGTACTGATCGTGCCGCCAGTCGGGTTGAGCGTGCCGCAAATCATTTGCAGCAGCGTCGATTTACCGCTGCCGTTGCGACCGATGATGCCGACTGTCTCACCGCGCCCGACCTCAAAGCTCAGTCCCTTTAGGGCCCAGAATTCGCGGAAATACTGTTGGCCGCCGTGACCACCGGCCAGGCGGTGCAGGCGCGGAAGAATAGCCTGCTTCAGGCGGTCATGCGGTTTGTCATAGATCTGGAAGCACTTGCTCAGGTTCTCGACCTTGATGGCGATATCAGAGGACATCGGCAAATCCCTTTCTCGTCTTCTGGAACCAGGCAAAGCCCAGCCAGGCCAGCACCGACGAACACAGCAGGTATACGGCCCAGGTCGCCAGGTCCGGCACCCGGCCCCAGAACAGCACGTCGCGCGCCTGCTCGATGACCAGGGTCAGGGGATTGAGCAGCAGCAGGTGGCGGTACTCTTCGGGCAACGCACTGGCCGGATAGAAAATCGGCGACAGGAACATCAGCACCGTGGTGACGATGCCGATGAATTGCGCCACGTCGCGCAGGTAGACCCCGAGCGATGCCAGCGCCAGGCCCAGCCCGATAATCAGCAGCAGCAGCGGCAGCAGCACCAGTGGCAGCAGCAACACTGTCACGTGCGGTACGCCAAACAGCAGTGCATAGGCCAGCAGCCACACGGCCAGGCTGATCGCCGCATGGAACAGGGCCGATCCCAGCCCGACCCACGGCAGGATCTCCAGCGGGAACACCACTTTCTTGACGTAGTTGACGTTAGCCAGCACCAGTCCCGGCGCCCGGTTGACGCACTCAGCAAACAGGTTGAACACGATCAGGCCGGCAAACAGCACCAGCGCAAATTCCGTCTTCGAGGCGCTGCCGGCCTGCCAGCGCGCCTTGAACACCACGCTGAAGACGAAGGTGTACACCAGCAGCATGAACACCGGATTGAAAAACGACCACAGGATCCCCATGAACGAGCCGCGGTAGCGGCCTACCACTTCACGCTGGACCAGCGAACGCAGCAAGGTGCGGTGACGCCACACGCTGCCGGCCATCTCGGCCGGCGCGATCGAGAAATTCTGCATCAGGCAAAGACCTCGGCTTCACGCAAGGGCGTGCCCTGGGCATCCTTGGCCGACAGCACCGGGCTGCCGTCGAACTGCCAGTCGATCGCCAGCTCGGCATCATTCCAGGCGATGCTGCGCTCATACTGCGGCGCATAGTAGTCGGTGGTCTTGTACAGGAACTCGGCGCTGTCGCTGAGCACGACAAAGCCATGGCCGAAGCCTTCCGGCACCCACAGCTGACGCTTATTCTCGGCACTCAGGATTTCCCCGACCCACTGGCCGAAGGTTGGCGAGCTCTTGCGCAGGTCAACCGCCACAT
The DNA here is from genome assembly GCF_049913255.1 of Pseudoduganella sp. R-43. Lineage (NCBI taxonomy): Bacteria > Pseudomonadati > Pseudomonadota > Betaproteobacteria > Burkholderiales > Oxalobacteraceae > Pseudoduganella > Pseudoduganella sp. R-43. The sequence continues at coordinate 1,124,396 of NZ_CP183988.1, read as the reverse complement.
CGAACACGCTGCCACTGACAACACGCACCAGCTTGCCTTGCGCCTGCTGGATCTGGTAATGCAGGCCGCGCAGCACGCCCTTGGCCGAGCGCGAGTGGTTATCCTGCACGAAGTGCACGCACCTGCCCACCGCTTCGTCGAAGCGGGCCTGGTTGAAGCTCTCGTAGAAAAAACCGCGCTCGTCGCCGAACACTTTCGGTTCCAGCAGCAAGACCTCGGGGATACGCAAGCGGGTCACATTCATCAATACACCTTCTCTTCCAGGATGCGCAACAAGTATTGGCCATAGCCGTTCTTGGCCAGCGGCCGGGCCAACTGTTCCAGCCCTGCCGTATCAATCCAGTCCTGGCGGAAGGCAATTTCCTCTGGGCAGGCCACCTTCAGGCCCTGGCGGTTCTCCAGGGTGGCGATGAACTGGCTGGCTTCCAGCAAAGACTCGTGGGTGCCGGTATCGAGCCAGGCATAGCCGCGGCCCATGATTTCGACATTGAGCTGGCCGCGCTCCAGGTACAGGCGGTTCAGGTCGGTGATTTCCAGCTCGCCGCGCGGCGATGGTTTCAGGCTCCTGGCCAGCTCGACAACCTGGTTGTCATAGAAGTACAGGCCAGTTACCGCGTAGTTCGACTTTGGCTTGGCCGGCTTTTCTTCCAGCGACAGCACGCGCCGCTGCGCGTCGAATTCGGCGACGCCGTAGCGCTCAGGATCCTGCACATGGTAGGCAAAGACGCTGGCGCCTTCGTCGCGCGCCATGGCATTGCCCAGCAAGTCCTGGAAGTCGTGGCCGTAAAAAATGTTATCGCCCAGCACCAGCGCCGACAAGTCGTCGCCAATGAAGCGCTCGCCGATGATGAAAGCCTGCGCCAGGCCATCCGGCGATTCCTGCACGGCGTACTGCAGGTTCAAGCCCCACTGTTCGCCGTTGCCCAGCAACTGCTGGAAGCGCGGGGTGTCCTGCGGCGTCGAGATGACCAGGATATCGCGGATACCTGCCAGCATCAGGGTGCTGAGCGGGTAGTAGATCATCGGCTTGTCGAACACCGGCAGCAATTGCTTGCTGATCGCCAGCGTGGCTGGATGGAGGCGGGTGCCGGAGCCGCCAGCGAGGATAATACCTTTGCGTTTCATGCGGTTTTCCGTTCAGGGGAGTTGGTCGAGAAGGCGGTCGACATGAATCTTCCAGTCTGGAAGATGCAGGTCGAGGGCGCCGGACAGCTTGCTGGTGTCAAGGCGGGAATTCTTCGGGCGCTTGGCAGGCAAGGGATAAGCTTCCGTCGGGATCGGACAGATCTGCGACGCATCCACCTTGATGGCGGCGCCCCGCTCCCGGGCACGCCCGATGGCATAGCTGGCCAGGCCGTGCCAGCTGGTGGCGCCGGCCGCGGTCAGGTGGTAAATGCCGTCAGCCAGGGCGCCGCGGCGATAGGCTGCGACAGCCAGGGCCGTGACGTCGGCGATCAACTCGGCCGAGGTCGGCGCGCCGACCTGGTCGGCCACCACGTTCAATTGATTGCGCTCGCCGGCCAGGCGCAGCATGGTCTTGATGAAGTTGCCGCCATGGGCCGAAAACACCCAGCTGGTACGAAACACCAGGGCCTTGCAGCCGCTGGCCAGGATCGCTTCCTCGCCGGCGCGCTTGCTGCGGCCGTAGGCGCTTTGCGGCGCGGTGGCGTCGTCTTCCACATAAGGTTCGGTCTTGTCGCCATCGAACACGTAGTCGGTCGAGTAATGCACCAGCAAGGCGCCGTGCTCGCGCGCGTACGCCGCCATCGCGCCGACAGCGGCGGCGTTGACAGCCATGGCACCGGCTTCGTCAGCCTCGGCGCGGTCGACTGCCGTGTAGGCCGAGGCGTTGACGACCACGTTGGCGCCCTGCTCCGCCAGCACTTGCCTGACGGCCGCGAGGTCGCCCAGGTCAAGCCCGTCGCGGCCTAACGCTACCAATTCACCCAATGGCAACAAGGTTCGCTGCAATTCCTGCCCGACCTGGCCATTTTTACCGATCAGCAGGATCTTCATGCGTATTGCTTCTCGATCCAGTTGCGGTAGTTGCCACTGATAACGTTCTGCACCCAGGGCTGGTTCGCCAGGTACCATTGCACGGTCTTGCGGATGCCGCTCTCGAACGTCTCGACCGGGCGCCAGCCCAGTTCACGTTCCAGCTTGCTGGCATCGATGGCGTAGCGCTTGTCATGGCCAGGGCGATCCTTGACGAAGGTGACCTGGGTCCGGTAAGACTGCCCGTCAGTGCGCGGTTGCAGTTCATCCAGGATGGCGCACAGCGTATGTACGACATCCAGGTTGGCTTTTTCGTTCCAGCCACCGACGTTATACGTTTCGCCCGGCACGCCCGCTTCCAGCACGCGGCGGATGGCGCTGCAGTGGTCCTTGACGTACAGCCAGTCGCGGATTTGCTGACCATCGCCATAAATCGGCAGCGGCTTGCCAGCCAGCGCGTTGTGAATCACCAGTGGAATCAGCTTTTCCGGGAAGTGGTAAGGGCCGTAATTGTTCGAGCAATTCGTGGTCAGCACCGGCAAGCCGTAGGTATGGTGGTAGGCGCGCACCAGGTGGTCGCTGGCCGCCTTGCTGGCCGAATACGGGCTGTTCGGCTCATAACGATTGGTTTCCGTGAATGCCGGATCCTGTTTGCCCAGCGAACCGTACACCTCGTCCGTCGACACATGCAGAAATCGGAAATTGGCCTTGTCCTCGCCTTCCAGGCTGCCCCAGTAGGCGCGTACCGCCTCCAGCAGGTGGAAAGTACCGACGATATTGGTCTGGATGAAAGCTTCCGGGCCATGGATCGAGCGGTCGACGTGGCTTTCGGCGGCAAAATTCACGATGGCGCGCGGCCGGTGCTCGGCCAGCAAGCGCGCCACTAGGGCCGCATCGCCAATGTCGCCTTGCACAAAAATGTGGCGCGCATCGCCCTCCAGGGCAGCTAGCGTCTCGCGGTTGCCGGCGTAGCTCAGGATGTCGAGGTTGACCAAGGCTTCATCCGATTGCGCCAGCCAGTCCAGCACAAAATTGGCCCCGATAAAGCCCGCACCACCCGTAACTAAAATCATCGCAACTTCCTCTAAAACAAGTTATAAGTAAACACTTACCATTCGGGCAAACGATAATTCTACCGCATATGGTAAAACCCGCCCTTCCGTTTTACCCATCGCGCAACTTCTGAAACACAAATTACGTCTTAGTTACCAACTTATCCAGGCTTGGCCTGGCGCCACCATAAGACGCGCAGATAGGCGGGGGAAGTGAAGAATTTCGCAGCACTTTGCACGTGCCACCACATGAAACGCAAACGCCGATGGCTGTCGCGCTGGGCCTTGTGGATCACACGCGCGTGCTTACATACCAAGATATGGCAGCCTGCCAGACGAGCCCGGGCCCCGAAGTCGACATCTTCAAAGTACAAGAAATAGGCGTCATTGAAACCGCCCAGCCGTTGGTAGAGGTCGCGTGGCACCATCACAAACATACCCGCCACCCAATCCGGCAGCAAGGTGTCCTCATCCTGCCTGAGGGTATCGGCAATAATTGGACGCCCCAGTAATCGACATAACAGGCGCTTGAAAAGACTGTAGGGTGTCGGAAAATTGCGTGCACTGTCCTCGACCCGGCCTTCGGCATCGAGAATTACCGGGGCACAGATATTCAGGGAATCCCTTTGTGCCAACTCGAGCAATGGCTCGAAAGGGTCTTCCGGCAACTCGATATCCGGATTCAGGATGACAAAATAGGCGCCAACGCTTTCAAGAAATGCTGCGTTGTGATTGGCGCCAAAGCCTTTCGGCGTCGGATTCTGAATCAGCCGTACTGGGAAAGGCAGGCCGTCGAGTTCCACAGGCTCAGGCAGGTTCAGCGTGAGGATGACTTCAAAATCGCTCCGACCTAGTCTTGCCAAATGCTGCAACAAGTTCGCCACGTGGACGCGATGACCGTGACTGACGATCGAGAGGGTTAATTTCTTCTGCATATATTGATTGCACCCGGCCATGCCCAAGACCGGGCCGAGTTAGGGTGTCGTGATCGCGGCGTTGTGCGAAGCCAGGGAGAGGCGGGTGCCCTAATTGCGGCTGAATAGAAGTTCAAGCCAATTCCGCTTAGCCAGCAGCAGCACGGCACTATCTGCGCCGCTGCAGCCACTCTGAAAACTCGGCGCCAATTTCATCATGTCTCGCACCCAAATCAACAGTGGCTTGCAAAAATCCCAACTTACTGCCGCAGTCGTAACGTGCGCCTTTATAGCGGTAGGCAAACACTTTTTCGCGGCGCAAGAGATTCGCGATGCCGTCCGTCAGTTGGATCTCGCCGCCCACCCCGCGCGGAAGATTCTCGAGTTCCTTGAAAATCCCTGGCGTCAGGATATAGCGCCCCGCAACTGCGAGCGTGCTTGGCGCCACCTCCGCGTTAGGCTTTTCCACAATTCCAGTCACATTGACGATGTCTTGCGTGACCTCTTCAGCGCTAACGATCCCGTAACGCTTCGTTTCTTCCCGCGGCACATCTTGCACGGCGAGAATACTGGCTCCCCAATCGGAAAACTGTTCAACCATCTGCGCCATGATCGATGGCTTGCCCACCATCAGGTCGTCGGCCAGCAGGACTGCAAACGGTTCATGGCCGACGAGTTCTTTAGAGCACAACACAGCGTGGCCGAGCCCTAGGGCGCGGGGCTGACGAACATAGGTGCACACCATATCCTCCGGTGCGATGCTGCGGGCAGTATTGAGCAGCTCGGTCTTGCCCGCCAGCTCCAGCTCATTCTCCAGTTCGTAGGCAGTATCAAAATGATCTTCCACGCTGCGCTTGGTACGACCTGTCACGAAAATCATGTGACGAATCCCGGCAGCATAGGCTTCCTCCACTGCATATTGAATCAGTGGTTTATCAACTACCGGCAGCATTTCTTTAGCCGATGCCTTGGTGGCGGGAAGGAAGCGGGTTCCTAGCCCCGCAATTGGGAATACAGCTTTTTTGATGTGATTCATTACTTGAATCCAAATAATAATTTTCTAGCGGACTTAAAAATTGGCCAATATTATAGCATTTGGGTTTCAGCCCACCGTTTTAGAATCTGCCCGCCTAAACGCGGCAGTTACCCGTTTTCATTCGTAGCCGTTCGGATTTCGCATTTGCCAGTTCCAATGGTCGCGGCACATTATTTCGAGCCCACGCTCCGCCTTCCACCCCAGATCGCGCTCGGCCCGCGCTGGGTCGGCGTAGCATTCCGCTACATCCCCCGAACGACGCGGAGAAATGCGATACGGAACGGTCTGACCACTGGCGCGCTCGAAGGCACGTACTACCTCTAGGACACTGTAACCATTTCCTGTGCCCAGGTTGATTTCCAAACACTGGGGCGTATTGAGTCGTTGCAAGGCTTTCAGGTGCCCGATTGCAAGATCCACCACGTGGATATAGTCCCGCACGCCGGTGCCGTCGCTGGTCGGATAATCGTTACCCCAGACATTCAGGTATTCGCGCCTGCCCACCGCGACCTGGGCTACGAAAGGCATTAGATTGTTGGGGATGCCTTGTGGATTCTCGCCAATCAGGCCGCTTTCATGGGCACCGACCGGATTAAAATAACGCAGGAGGGCAATCCCCCAGCTCGGGTCAGCACGATACAGGTCGCGCAGCATGTCTTCAACAAACAGCTTGCTGCGGCCGTAAGGATTGGTCGCGGACAGTGGATGATCTTCAGTAAGCGGCAAGCGCTGGGGCTCGCCGTAGACGGTCGCCGAGGAGCTGAAAACCAGGGTGTGAACTCCGCAAGCCTGCATTGCTGACAACAGGCGATGGCTACCGACAATATTGCAGTCGTAGTACGCAAGTGGCTTTTCTACTGATTCGCCGACCGCCTTCAGACCGGCAAAATGGATGACCGCGTCGCACCGATGTTGGCGCAAGGCCCGCTCAATGGCGGTCTGGTCGCGGATGTCTCCTTCAACCAGGATGGGGCGCTGCCCCGTGATACGTTCGATGCGGGTCAGGGATTCCGGATGGCTATTGCTGAAATTATCAAATACAACAATCGTGTGCCCGGCGGCCAGCAGTTCCACGCAGGTATGGGATCCAATATAGCCGGCGCCGCCTGTCACGAGTATGTTCATTAAATTGCGCCGTCAGGTTAGAGTTTTTTAAAGAAGACCGCAGCAAACAGTGCAATATTGCCCAGCCAAGTTTGTCGCCTTACTCCGCTGTGGCTGAGGTGAATCAGGCGTGAAATTAAGCCTTTTTTTCGAGCTTTGGCGAAATGGCTCAATATTTTCCTGTTCTCTGGCGTTAGCTGGTCTTCCAGCTTCCTAAGCGCTGCAATATTGTCCTCGTACCACTTCCGATGCTGCCCCTGCAAAAATTTTCGCAAGCGTTGAAGGCGCGCCCCCCAGCTTGAATTTACCCCTATCACGTTTGCCCCATGTTGCCGGTAACGCAACGTAGGAACCGGGTCGTAAAAAACCTCGCCGCCGCATCCCGTCACCGCCAAATAGACCCACCAGTCATGGAATACTACTGGCAGTTGCGCACCTGCCCGCATGAGCAATGAGCGGGCAGCATTATTGAAAACCATAGTATTACCGCCGGCAATGCTTTGCACTAATGCATTGGCAAAGCGAGGGTTACCAAATGACGGAGACAGTCCAATTTCCCGGTTATTGGAATCGATTAGCCTGGTGCGTGCACAATACAGGGCTGGAACATTGGCCGGAACGCCTTCAAGCCACCGCAGGGCGCGTTCGAGTTTATCTAATTCCCAGATATCGTCCTGGTCCGAATATGCGTAATAATCCGCCTGAATCTTTGCATTGCAAGTTAAGGCCAGAAAGTTTGAAACAAATCCTTTAGCCGGGCCCGCATGAATCGACAATCGCCCAGCAGGCCACGCGCCCCTGAAACGTTCGAGAATCGCCAGGGTATCATCTGTCGAGCCATCGTCCGATGTCCAGACCTCCCAATTTGAATGGGTTTGGGATTCAAATGAACGGAGCTGTTCCGCGAGATACTGTTGGCCGCAAAAGGTGCCCAACAGGATCGCCACTTTAGGGTCCACACGCTTCGTCCCCAGCGGTGCACCAACGTTTTCCATACAAAGTTGGGTCACCAACTTTCCTCCATTTCACAGCCTGAACAAATTGAAATTACAGACATCCGCAATTCTAGTGAATAAAAGCGTCCGGCAAATGCCCTATTACAATTCACTCTTATTTAATGGCACAGCAAGATACTTTAATGCAAATTGCCGGACATTGAATTCATGCGCCCGGCCGAGTCCATTATGATAACCCAGCCCAGTTGCGGGGGCATGCTCTTTTCAGCCAGCACAACGCGCTATACTCGCTGACATGATGATCAAGGCCCCCTTCCCAGGACGCTGCAGCGCTGCTTCCCTGCACGGGAGCGCATCGCGCACACCTGTCACCACCTGGCTTTCCTAGGCTCGGTCGGGTCCGGACCGGATTGTTCCGGCCACCGCCACCCCGCCGAGCCGCTCCGCTTCCCTCAACAAGCTGAACCGAAAACCAGGAGAATTCCGCATGCAACCCAATATCACCATTTCATCACTCGACGCCGAGAGCATTGAAGCTCTGGCCGGCATCGGTCCCGCCCTGCTGGACGAGCTGGCACGCGCCGATATCCGCGCACCGGAGGACATGCCGCCTGACGTTGTGACGATGAATTCCACCGTCCGCTTCGCCATTGACGGCTCGGGCGAGGCGCATTGCCTGACGCTGGCCTATCCGAGGGACATGGCGCAGGTGCCGGACGCCATTTCCATACTGACACCGATCGGCGCGGCCCTGCTGGGCCTGTCAACAGGCGATACGATCCACTGGCCGCGCCCCGATGGCCAGTTGTCAACGGTGCGCGTACTGGAAGTGCTGTACCAGCCCGACCGGGCCGGCGAGTGCTTTCGCTAACTGGCCGCCGCGGCCTTGCGCGCGGCTTTCGCCACATACATGGCCTGGTCGGCATGGCGCATGAGCTGGTCGATGACTTCCCCGTGTTCGGGATACAGGGCAATGCCAATGCTGGCGTGTGGCTGCAGGGTGCGGCCGGCCAGCACCAGGGGCGTGGCAATCACTTGCCGGATCTTGCTGGCCAGGGCTTCCGCCTGCGCATGGCCGGCCACGTTTTCCAGCAGGGCGACAAATTCGTCGCCGCCGATGCGCGCCACCGTATCGGATTCACGCACGCAGGACGTGATGCGGCGGGCAATGGCATGCAAGAGCTGGTCGCCCACCACATGGCCATGCTGGTCGTTGACCTGCTTGAAGTCGTCGAGGTCGATGAACAGCAGCGCACCGCGCGACTGGCCGCGCCGGCAGCGCGCAATGGCGGACAGGATGCGGTCCTGGAACAGGCGCCGGTTCGGCAGACCGGTCAGCTCGTCGTAGCGCGCGGCGTGGGCCAGGTCGGCATGCAGCGCCAGCCTTTCGATGACGGCGCCGGCCTGGCCGGCAGTAAATTCCAGCAGATCGATTTCCCTCGCCGACAGCGCGCCGTGCTGGCCCAGGTCGAGCCGCAATTCGCCGAACGCGATGCCGGAACCCGACAAGGTGACGTGGTGCCAGCCTGTCGCGTCGGGCCGCGCGGCCCGTTCCGGCGTGCTGGCATAGGCCAGCCGCTCGCCCGGCTGCAACACGGCCACCATGCCGCGCAAGGGCAGCAAGCCTTGCAGGATCTGGTCGAAGCTGCGGAACAGTTCGGGCAGGCTGTCGGCGCCATGGGCGGCCGTGGCCAGCGCCAGCATGCCGGCCTGGCGCTGCTCGGCAAGCTTGCGCTCGCTGATCTCGCGCGCCACGCCGATGCGCAAGCGGTCTTCGGGCGACCAGCGCGCGGTCCACATGATGTGGACCACGCTGCCATCCTTGCGCAGGTAGCGGTTCTCGAAGCCGAGGCCTGGACGGCCGTTCAGCACATGTCCCATTTCAGCCACGGTCCTGTCCTTGTCATCCGGATGGATGAAGTCGAGGATGATGCGGCCGATCATTTCTTCCGGCGCGTAGCCGAAGATCGCTCGGCAGGCCGGGTTGACGAACACGATGCGTCCGCCCTCGTCCACCATGAAGACGGCGTCCAGTAACAGCTCCGGCAGGCGCGCTAAAGCATCGGTCATCCAACGAGGATACCGCAAAACAAGCCATGGACAAGTTTATCGGCAAGCCTGCTTCAGGTAAGCGATCAGGTCGGCGCGCTCGGCGTCGTCCTTGACGCCTGCATAGCCCATGCTCGTGCCGGGCACGGTCTTCAGCGGATCGGCCAGGAACAGGTTGAGTGTCTGCTCGTTCCAGACGATGCGCGAGCGCCGCATCGCCTGCGAATACGGGAATCCTGCAAGGCTGCCGGCGCGGCGGCCGAACAGGCCGCAATGGCGCGGCCCGGTGCGGTCGTAGGCCAGCGCGTGGCAAGCGAGGCAGCGCTCGTAGACCACCTTGCCAGCGGCCACGCTGGCAGCCGGCGCGGCCTGCGTGGTGGCGCTGCACGCTGCCAGCGCCAGTGCGGCAAGCGGGGTTTTCATGACATGAAGGCCGACGGCACCGGCGCTTCGCCGAGGGCGTTGCGCAGCACCGCCCAGTGCATCGCCTCGTCGCCGAGGATGCTGGCGGCCGCCTTGGCCAGCTCGCGGTTGCCGAACAGCGGCACGGCGCCCAGGTAGGCGCTGACGGCGCCCTTCTCCAGCGCCGCCGCAAAGCGCAGCACGTCCGCCTGCGATTTCAGGTTCTCGGTCGGGAAGGTATATTTCGCCTTGGCGCTAACGGCCTTTCCTCCCAGCCTGCCGATCGTTTTGGCGAGGATGTCGGCATGCTCCTTATGGTGGCCCTGGAAGGTCACCGCCAGGTCGAGAACCGGCTTTTGCAGCAGGCCGCTTTCCGCGCCCAGCTGGTAAGCGGCAATCGCTTCCAGTTCGGCGCCGAGCGCCGTGTTCAGGATGCGCACGTCTTCGTCGGACGATTTGTCGCCTTTGGCGGCCAGCGCGTCTTCGCCCGCCAGCAACGCCACGGCCGCGCCGGACAGCAGCAGGCCCGATCTGGAGAGGAAGGAACGGCGCGTGCCCTGTGCAGCGTCGTCGAGGGAAATCAGGAAGGACATGGTTTTCTCCTTGTGGTGGGTGGTCAGTTTTTCAGCCGTTCGAGAACGTTGGCAACGATGCGGTCGCAGCGTGCGCCGTCGAAGGCAAACGCATCTTCCAGCGCGACATCGAGTTCGCGCGACAAGGCTTCACGCAGCAGGCCGCGGGCGCGGAAATAGCGCGTGCGCACAGTCGCTTCCGGGATGGCGAGACAGGCGGCGGTTTCCTCCACCGTCATCTCTTCCAAGGCGCGCAGCACGAACACCGTGCGGAAGCTGTCGGGCAGGCCATCGATCTTGCGCTCGATCAGGCGCCGCGCCTCGCTGCGCAGCAAGGCTTGCTCCGGTCGTTCCTGGTGTTCGTCCATTGTGTCCTCCACGTCAAGCGGGATGATCTCGGCGCTGCGGCGGCGCGTGCGGCCGATGGCTTCATTGATCACGATGCGGGTCAGCCAGGTCGACATGCTGGCTTCGCCGCGAAAGTCCGCCATCGCGCGGAAAGCCAGCAGGTAGGCTTCCTGCAGCACGTCCTCGGCTTCCGCATCGTCCTTCACGATGCTGCGCGCGGTGCGGTAAAGCGCGCGGTTATGGCGGCGCATCAGCTGTTCGAATGCGGCTAGGTCGTTCATGGGCTTCCCCGTTTCTGGCTGTTTTCAAGACATTGGATGTCGCGCGTTGCGCCTGCGTTCCCGAAAAACAAAAAAAACCACCCGAAGGTGGTTTTCATTATGCAGGGAGGCGCCTAGCGCAGCGCCAGCTGCCGGCCCGGCATGCCGGCCAGGCGGAACTGGCTGACCACCCCCGCCAGCTGGTCGGCCTGCTCCTGCAGCGCTCCGGCTGCAGCAGCGGCCTGTTCGACCAGGGCGGCGTTCTGCTGCGTCACTTCGTCCATCTGGCCGATGGCGCGGTTGACTTCATCGATGCCGGTGCTTTGCTCGGCGCTGGCGACCGAGATCTCCGCCACCACGTCGCTGACGCGGCGCACGCTGGCCAGTACCTGTTCCATGGTGCTGCCGGCCTGCTGCACCAGCCGGGTGCCGGTATTCACCTCGCGCGCGGAGTCGTCGATTAATTGCTTGATCTGCCTGGCCGCCGAGGCGCTGCGCTGGGCCAGGTTGCGCACTTCCGATGCGACGACGGCAAAACCGCGTCCCTGCTCGCCGGCACGCGCCGCTTCCACCGCCGCATTCAGAGCCAGGATGTTGGTCTGGAACGCAATGCCGTCGATGACCGCGATGATGTCGACGATCTTGCCGGAGGCGGCGCTGATGTTTTCCATCGTCAGGATCACCTGCTGCACCACCTTGCCGCCATCGCTGGCCACGTTCCATGCCGACTGCGCGAGCTGCTTGGCTTCGCGCGCGTTGTCGGCGTTCTGGCGCACAGTGGAGGTCAGCTCCTCCATGGCCGATGCGGTCTCTTCCAGCGAGCTGGCCTGGCTCTCGGTGCGGGCCGACAGGTCCAGGTTGCCGCTGGCGATCTGCGCCGAGGCGGTGGCAATGGCATCGGTGCCGCCGCGCACCTGGCCCACAACGTGCGCCAGGCTATCGTTCATCTCGCGCAGCGATTGCATCAGCGCGCCTGTCTCATCGCGTGATTCGACTTTGATGCTGGCGCTCAGGTCGCCGCCCGCTACGCGCTGCGCCACCGCCACGGCCTCATTCAAAGGCGCCGCCACGATGCGCGCCACCCACAGCGCCAGCAGCACGCCCGCCACCAGCAGCGCGGCCAGCATGCCGATGATCAGCTTGCGCGACATGTCGAAGCGTTCCGCTGCAGCTTTTTCGGCGCCGCTGCTGCCTTCGTCGTTATATTTCGACAGCGCTTCGAACTGCTCATTGAGCTTGCGGTAAATCTTGTTGGAAGCACCACGGAACAGCAAGCGCGCTTCGTCCTTGTTGCCGGCTCGCGACAGCGCGGCCAATTTTGCGCTCTGCGCCAGGTAGGCATCGATGTCCTGTTTCAGGTCGGCGTAAATGCGTGACTCTTCGGCATCGGTCACCAGCGCGGCCAGCGATTCCTGTTGCTTGCGCATGGTGTCCAGGCGGCCGGCCATCGATTTTTCGATGGTGCTCATTTCCTCGCCTTCATCCACCAGGATGTGGCTGGCCTCGGAAATGCGGTAGCGGGCCAGCGAGGTCTGCACCTGCCCCACGTAGCGTACTGCCGGCAGCCAGTTGGTGGCGATGTCGGTCGAGGACTTGCTGACCTTGACCAGCTCGACGATGGAGAACAGCCCCATCACGCAGGTGAAGGCGATGACCAGGCTGAACGCGCATAGCAGCTTCTTCCCGATCTTCAGGTGGTAGAACCAGCCCATGATTGTCTCCCTATTATTGTTAGCCCTGGCTTGTTACCAAGAAGCAAATTTCAGGGTAACAAACAGGAGCTTTCAGTTTCCTTTCATCCATTGCCCTGCGGCAAATCGAGGGGTATCGTGTCTGGATTGTGGACACCTCACCGGAGCCGGACATGGCAGAGCACGACATCCCCCAACTCGAAATCCCCGAATCGGTCAAGGCGGCGCTGAGCCACTGGGTGCAGCAAGCCGCCCAGGAAGCGGGCAGCCCCCTGCGCAGCGAGATCGAAGAACTGCGTGCGCAATTGGCAGCCGCCCACGCCACGCTGGAAGAAAACGAAGACCAGATCACGCGCCTGAACGGGGAATTGCGCAACGCCCGCAATATCGCGGCGGACGCCCTGGTCGGCAAGGCCAAGGACCAACTGGCGATCGAAGGCAAGGATGCCCAGATCGCCGACCTGCGCGGCCAGCTCGAACGCAGCGTCGCCATCGCGGCCACGCTGTCCGACGCCAAGCTGGCGGCGGAAATGGAGCTGGTCGGCGCCACCACGGCGCGCGACAACTACCTGGCAGAAGCCGCCGAGCTGCGCACCCAGCTCGAAGCCTGCCGCGCCGCGCGCCGAGCCGCGTAATTCATTGCAATCGGCGCTTGCTAGCTTGCATTCATCTGTTTAGGATGAATGCATCCACAGCATTTGTCGGAGGGATTCGATGGCAATGTTAACAATTCGCAACCTTCCCGATGAAGTCCACCGGGCGCTCCGGGTGCGTGCCGCCGGAAATGGGCGCAGCACCGAGGCTGAAGTGCGGGAAATTCTGGCCAGCGCAGTAAAACCGGAAACGCGAATCCGCATGGGCGAAGCCTTGTCTGCACTCGGCCGCGAAATCGGCATTACAGACAAGGACATCGAAACCATAGCTCAAGCCCGTGACAGCAAACCTGCCGAGCCATTGACGTTCGAATGATCGTCCTCGACACCAATGTGGTTTCCGAAGCAATGAAAGCGGCACCACATCCCGCTGTCAAGGCCTGGCTGGATAACCAGGCGGCCGAAACCCTTTACCTGTCAAGCATTACGCTGGCCGAACTGCTTTAGGGCATTCGTGCACTCCCGACCGGCCGGCGCAAGGAAGCGTTGACCGCAGCGTTGGACGGTCTGGTCGACCTGTTCAGGGGCCGCATCCTTGCCTTCGATATCGAGGCCGCCCGGCATTATGCGGAACTGGCCGCAGCAGCAAAATCCGCCGGGCGTGGATTTCCCACACCGGACGGCTATATCGCTGCGATTGCCGCATCGCACAACTTCATTGTGGCGTCCCGCGACATGGCTCCTTACCAAGCGGCAGGCGTCTCCGTTTTTAATCCATGGGAGCCGCCTGGCCAATCAGGGTAAAGAGATTCACTCTGATATCTCAACCAGCTTGTAGCCCGGGTCGGCAGTGATCTGGGCCTCGGTATAGGGCAGCTTGATCCACTGGCCTTTCACGTACAGCTTGGTCTCGTCATTGAAATGCGGGCTGTCCGGGTTGGAGGACTGGCTGTAGGTCAGGATGCCTTCCGCTACCGGCCCGCTATCGTCCCAGGTGACGAACTGGATATAGCTGTTGCCGTAGGCGCCGGCGTTGGTTTTCGAATCGGCCGTGTAGATCCAGATGCCGGGATAGATCTGGTTCTTCACGCCGCGCCAGTTCATGAAGGTATAGCGTCCGCCCGGCACGGCCAGGCTGCCGTCGGGGCGCGAAAGGGTTTGCACTTCTTCCGGGCGGGTGCGGCGCTTGGCTGCGGTATCGAACTGGCTGCTGGCGACCAGCGCCTCCAGCTTCGCCATGGCGGCGGCGATGCCTGCGGCGCCGCGCGGCGTCTCCAGCGGGTCGGCCGGGTTGTACGGCACGCTCCACCACGAAGCCGCATTCAGTTCGCCCAGCGCTGCATACAGCTCAAAGAACAGGATGGCGCCGGCGCTGCCTGGCGCATGGGTCTTGTCCCATGCTTGCAGCACAGTGCAGGCATCCTTGGCCGCCGCCGTGGCGGTGCTGGAAGCCAGGCAGGCGGCGGTGAATTCCGGCAGCCATTTCTGCGCCTTGAAGAAGCGTGCCTGCAAGTAAATCTGCTGCAGGTTGGCCATGGTGAAGCGGTTGCCCGGCAGTCCGTCGGCACTGGCCAGGCGGTCACGCACGATGGCGTGGCCGGTACGGGTGCGGTTGTTCTGCGGCGCGCCTTCCACATTCGGGCCGGTGGCGATGATCTTCGGATAACCGGTGAGGAAGGTGCTGGCGGACGGCCACCAGTGACTGTCGTTGGCGTTCAGGATGTAGTCGCTGCGCTTGACCCAGGGCCGCTGGGCGGCGCCGATCGCGCCCGACCAGTCGCAGGCCGAGGTCGTCCCCGCCATCACCACCACGCCGGTGGTGGCCATGATGTCCTGGAATGGCGCGCCTTGCGCCGCACCGGGAACGCAGCCGGCCAGTTGGGCATCTTGCACGTTGGCCGCCACCGAGAAGTCGCCGTACAGGGTATCGCCGGCCTTGTCGGCGGCCATGGTGTTCACCCACGGCATGGCGACATGGGTTGCCGCCGCCGTGCGCAGGCTGTCCACGCTGGTGGACTTGCCGTTCAGGATGACCTGGTCGATCAGCTTATGGTTGGCCAGGTTCGCGTCCTGGATCGCAAACGCCGACGTTGTGCCCCAGGCGAAGGAGCTGTCCATCAGCATCGGGCCGAACTCGGTGGTGTACAGGGTGCGCGACAGCGAGGTGAGCGCGCCGTCGGCGCCCTTGACGCTGATGGTCAGCGGCACCGCCGTCATCGCCACCGGCTTGCCGTCCTTGATGTAGCGGGTCGGGCTGCTCGGGTCGAGCGCCAGGTAGCGCAACGTGAAGCGGTTGTCGGTGGAGAAGGTGTGGGTCCACGCCACCTTGTCGTTAAAGCCGATCAGCGGCAGCGGCACGCCAAGCAGCGTGGCGCCGTACACGTCGTAACCTTTGCCGGTGACGGTCAGGTGCAGCTGGTTCAGGCGCAACGCGCCCCACCACGGGAAGTGCGGGTTGCCGAACACCATGCCCTTGCCGGACTGCGTCACGTCCTTGCCCAGCCCGAAGCCGTTGGAGCCGATGGTGTGCTCCTGGATGGCCTGCAAGCCTTTTGCAATCGAGGAATTGGCGTAATCGGAGGCGGCCAGCAGGCGCGGCTTGCTGCGCTTGAGCAGCGCGGCCGTGGCGGTTTTCGGCGGCTGCGCGGAACCGATCTGCTTGATGAAGGCCAGCGAACTGCCGGCCATCGCGGCCTGGGCGAAGCGCAGGTAGGCATCGTCCTCCGTCATCGGCTGCACCCAGGCGGCGTTGTTGCAGGCTGCCGGCAGGCTGGCCAGCGGAGTCTCCTTCAGGTAGCGGTTGTAGCCGGCCACGAAACCGGCGGTGAGGTCTTGCGCATCCTGGCTGGAGGCGGCCTTGATCTTGGCCGCCAGCGCCGGCGTGAACTGCAGCTTGTAGAAGAAATCGGAATCGATATTGCCGAAGGTATCGCCCAACTGGCCCAGATAGCCGCCGGCGCCGCCGAAGTATCTCGCGCGCTCGCCGTGCAGGGTCACCAGTTCTTCTGCGTACAGGCAGATGTTCTCCTTGGCGAAGGCGTAGCCGTAGCCATAGCCGGCTCCCTTGAAAGTCTCCGCCTTGACGTGCGGCACGCCGTAGGAGGTATAGCGGATCGATGCGACATAGGTGGTGCCGGTAATCGGTGGGGGAGTGGGCGCCGCGGGGGGATCGTCGCTGCTGCTGCCGCAGGCCGCCAGCAGCGCGAACGGGACCAACGTCAGAATACGGGATAAAACATGCTGTCTCATCTTGTCTCCTAGTTATCGGTATACGCAAAGTTAATTGCTTGACAATAATAACCCGGCTTGGGCATGAAAAACCGGATTGCCCCATAATCGCGGTTCATTGTCCAACCGCGAGAGATTGAGCATGACTGGCATTACCGACTTTCCCATCAACGCCAAATGGCCCGCCCAACATCCTGAACGCCTGCAGCTGTATTCCCTGCCCACGCCGAACGGCGTCAAGGTATCGATCATGCTGGAAGAAACCGGCCTCGCTTACGAGCCGCACCTGGTCAGCTTCGACAGCAACGACCAGATGTCGCCGGAGTTCCTGTCGCTTAACCCGAACAACAAGATCCCGGCCATCATCGACCCGGACGGTCCTGGCGGCCAGCCGCTGCCGCTGTTCGAATCGGGCGCCATCCTGCTTTACCTGGCCGAGAAAACCGGCAAGCTGATGCCGCAGGACGCGGCCGCGCGCTACGAAACCATCCAGTGGGTGATGTTCCAGATGGGCGGCATCGGCCCGATGTTCGGCCAGGTGGGCTTCTTCCACAAGTTCGCCGGCAAGGAATACGAAGACAAGCGCCCGCGCGACCGCTACATCAACGAATCGGCGCGCCTGCTCGGCGTGCTGGAGCAGCGCCTGCAAGGCCGCAAGTGGATCATGGGCGAGCAGTTCACCATCGCCGATATTGCGATCTTCCCGTGGGTGCGCAACCTGGTGGAATACTACGGCGCCGGCGACCTGGTGGGCTTCGAGAAATTCGCCAACGTGCGCCGCGTGCTGGCCGCCTTCCTCGACCGCCCGGCTGTGGCGCGCGGCCTGAATATTCCAGCCCGCAGCTAAATTCCTGCAAGTGACGGGCGTACAATGGCTGGGCAGGTTTCCACCAGCCCGGGAGCATCGCTATGCCACGCCTCCACCGCCTGTCTGCTGTCTTCCTGCTGCTGGCCGCCGCGCTGGCAGCACCCGCCCACGCCGGCAAGCCTTACCAGTATTACGCGGTGGGCGATCCCACCAACGTCGTCCTGCCGCAGCCTAAAAAACCCAGCCTGGTGCTGATGGGTGGCGGGCCGGACGTCGATGCCGTCTTTGCCTGGATGATCCAGAAAGGCGGCGGCGGCAACTTCGTGGTGATCCGCAGCCGCGGCACCGACGCCTACAACCCCTATATCTTCGCCATGGGCGGGGCACAATCGGTGGAAACGCTGGTGATCCCGAGCCGCGATGCCGCCAACGATCCCTTCGTGGCCGAACGCATCCGCAATGCGGAAGAACTGTTCATCGCCGGCGGCGACCAGTCGGACTACATCAACTTCTGGCAGGGCACGCCAGTGCAGGCTGCGATCCAGGAACTGGCCGGGCGCAAGATCCCGATCGGCGGCACCAGCGCCGGCCTGGCCCTGATGGGGCGCTTCGGCTTTGCGGCACTGAACGGCAGCATCACCTCGGCTGAAGCACTGGCCAATCCCTACGACAAACGCATGACGCTTGAGCGCGACTTCCTGCTGCTGCCCGACCTGGGCAGCGTGATTACCGACGCCCACTTCGACACGCGCGACCGCATGGGTCGCCTGGTGGCCTTCATCGCCCGCATCGTCAATGATGGCTGGGCCGGCATGGCGCGCGGCATCGGGGTGGACGTGGAAACGGCGCTGCTGGTGGAAGACGGCAAGGGCACGCGCGTGGGCACGGGCTCGGTCACCTTCCTGCAATCGGTCGGCCTGCCGCAAGTGTGCAAGCCAAAGCAGCCCTTGACCTACCTGAACCTGCAGGGACAGCGCATGTCGGGCGGCGGCAGCTTCGATTTGCGCAACTGGGCCGGCTATGGCGGCGCGACGGTGCCTTTCACCGTGTCCGCCGAAGCCGGGGTGCTGCTTACCAGGTAAAGTCGTCCGGGATCTTGTAGTCGGCGTAAGGATCGTCTTCCGCCGGCTGCTCGCTGGCGGCCTTTTTGACCGCCACCACCACTTCCGGCGCGCGTTCAGCGATCTTTTCGCCCACCACTTTCGGCACCAGTTCGGCCACGCCGTCCAGCACCACGATCACCAGGCGGCCGTTGACCAGGTGCTGCTGCACCTTATCCGATACGTAAATGCGCTCGATCTTGCTGCCGATGGTGAAGTTGTAGGCGACATCGCCGTTGCCTTTCGGCTGGCGGTGCTGCTGCACCATCTGGACCACCTGGGCCAGGATAGCCTTCTGGGTGGCAGCCGCGTCGCGCGCCGCGTTCAGCTCGCGCGCACGCTCGGCATTCTTGCGCTGCTGCTCCAGGGCCGCCTCGCGCGTCTGGTCCACGGCCTTGGTGCCGCTGCGCAGTTCTTCCTTGTGCTGCTTGGACTTTTCCTGCTGCACCTTGTTGACCTTCTTCTTGTCGACCAGGCCAGCCTTCATCAATTGTTCTTGCAATGAAACCATTGTCACACTCCTTTGTTGCCCGCAAGTTTAGCAGAGCGCGTATAGTGCCTGCATGAAGAGACTTGCTATTCTCGCAACCGCGCTCGCCACGCTGCTGCCGCCTGCCCATGCCGGCGATGCCGAACAACTTGTGGCGATGGTCAACGCCTGGCGTGCCGCGCCGGCCGCCTGCCAGGGCAAGCAGCGCCCCGCCGTAGCGGTGCTGGCGCCAAAGCCGGTACTGTCGCGCATCGCGCTGCGGCCCGGCATGATCCTGCTGGCGGCGCTGGACAGCGCCGGCTACGACCCGGAAGTCGCCGACGCGGTCAATGTGGAGGGCCCCGCAGACGCGCGCAGCGCCTTCGAGGCCCTGCGCGACTCGTATTGCGCCACGCTGGGCAGCGCGCGCTATCGCGAGATCGGCGCCCACCGCTCAGGCAATGAATGGACCATCGTGCTGGCGGTGCCGGCGCCGAACCCGCTGATGCTGCTGCCCGATATGGCCGATGCAGCGCGGGAGGTCTTCAGGGCGACTAATGCGGCGCGCGCCCAGGCGCGCCAATGCGGCGACACCTGGATGGACGCTGCGCCGGCGCTGGCCTGGAACAAGGACCTGGCAGCGGCCGCCCTGGCCCACAGCCAGGACATGGCGCAGCAAGGCTACTTCGCCCATAAGAACAAGCAGGGCAACGAGGTGTCACAGCGCGCCGAAGCGCAAGGCTACCGCTGGCGCCATATCGGCGAAAACATTTCGCGCGGCCAGTCCAGTGCGACGGAGGCCGTGGCCGGCTGGATCAACAGTCCCGGCCATTGCTTGAACCTGATGAACCCGCGCTTCACCGAGTTCGGCGCCGGCGTCGCCATCCGCCAGGGCAAGCGCCCGGCAGCCTACTGGACCCAGGTATTCGGCGCCCCGCGCTGAGCTTGACATCTGCCCCCTGCGTACTAGGCTTATCTGATCGGCAGCCTGCGGCATGCCGCTGCAGGTGCCGGTGTTTGGGGGATGTCATGGACACCAAAAAGTTCATCAGTGAAGGCTACAAGCTATTCGCGGCAGGCGACCTGAAAGGCCTGCTCGAACGCTATAACGACGATGCGGAGATGATCAATCCCGACTCCGACTACCTGCCCATAGGTGGCAGCTATCAAGGCAAGCAGCAGATAGCCGAATTCTTCGTGAAGTTGAATGAGACCACGCAGTGCACTTACCTCGAACCGAAGACCATGGTGCAGGAAGGCGATACCGTGGTGGTGACCGGCGACTCGAGCTGGATTGCCCGCAGCACGGGTATCGCCTACGAGAATCCGTTCGTCCACGTCTTCAAGATGCGCGACAATAAAGTCGCTTCATTGCGCGCCTACTACGACACCAGCAAGCTGGAGCATGCCCTGCACCCGGCCACCACCGGCCAGGCTGCCGGCAAGCCCTTGCACCACTGACAAGGAGAGCTGACATGCCGGCCGCCCGTGCCCTGCCCTTCATGCTGTGCCTGGCGGCCGGCGCCCTCCCTGCCGGCTCGCAGGCAGTACGCGAGCCGGCCTTCGATCCGCTGCTGGATGGCGCGCTATGCGCCAATCCGGCCGGCGGCCGGCCGCTGTTGCTGGCGCTGGCGGCGCCGGCCGAAACGGCGCCCTTCAAGCCGGCGCAGCAGGCGCGCCAGGCGCAGGCAGGCGGTCCGCCGCCGCTGTACAAGGACCTGGGCAAGCTGCATTTCTCGATCACCACGCGCAGCCCGCGCGCGCAGGCTTACTTCGACCAGGGCCTGCGCCTGCTGTTCGCCTTCAACCACGCGGAAGCGGCCCGCGCCTTCCACGCCGCGCAGCAGGCCGACCCGCAGTGCGCCATGTGCCACTGGGGCGAGGCGCTGGTGCTGGGGCCGAACATCAATGCGCCGATGTTTCCCGACATGGCGGGGCCGGCGTTTGCGGCAGCCGAGCGCGCAGCGGCGGCAGCCAATAGCGCCAGCCCGGTGGAACAGGCGCTGGTGCGCGCCGTCAACCGGCGCTACGCCGCGCAGCCGCCAGCCGACCGCGCAGCGCTGGACCAGGCCTATGCCGCCGCCATGGCCGACGCTGCGCGCAGCTTCCCCAACGAGGACACGGTGCAGGTGCTGTTCGCCGAAGCGCTGATGGACCTGTCGCCCTGGGATTACTGGGAAGCGGGCGGCGCCAGCCCGAAAGGCCGCACGCAGGAGCTGGTCGATGCGCTGGAGCGGGTGCTGGAGCGCAATCCCAGCCACCCCGGCGCCATCCATTACTACATCCACGCGATGGAAGCCTCGACCCATCCCGAAAAAGCCCTGCCCCATGCGCGCCAGCTGGCCAGGCAGATGCCCGGCGCCGGCCATATCGTGCACATGCCGTCGCACATCTACTACCGCGTCGGCCTGTACAAGGACGCGCTGCAGGCGAATCTCGATGCCATTGCCATTGACGAAACCTACTTCCGCGGCGCCGCCAGCGACCCGATGTACAAGGGCGCCTACTATCCGCACAACATCCACTTCGCGATGGTCTCGGCGCTGATGGGCGGCGACGGCAAGGCCGCACTGCAGGCGACGCAACGCCTGGAGCAGTCGATCAGCCCGGAACAGCTGCGCGCGATTCCGCCGCTGCAGCCGGTGCGCGCCGCGCCCTACTTCGCCCACGTGCAGTTCAGCAGCCCCGGCACGCTGCTGGCGCTGCCGGCTCCGGCCGAGGAATTCGTGCTGCTGCGCGCGATGTGGCATTACGCGCGCGCCGTCGGCTTTGCGCGCACGGCGATGTGGGACGACAGCCAGCGCGAGGTCGACCGCATTGCCGCCATCGAGCAACAGGCCGACTTCAAGCCGCTGCAGGACTGGGGCGTGCCCGGCGCCGATATCGTGCGCACCGCGCGCCTGGTGGCAGCGGGCAAGCTGGCCGAGGCGAAGGGCGAGCTGCCCGGCGCGATCGCCCTGTTCACGCAGGCGGTGGCGGCGCAGGATGCGCTGCCCTATACCGAGCCGCCGTACTGGTACTACCCGGTGCGCCAGTCGCTGGGGGCGGCGCTGCTCAAGGCCGGCAAGCTGGAAGAAGCGGAAGCGGCGTTCCGCGCCTCGTTCGCCAAAACGCCGAGCAATGGCTGGGCCCTGCGCGGCCTGGCCGCGGTGTACGAGAAACGCGGCGACAAGGCCGCCGCCGCCGCTGCGCACAAGCGATTCGCCGCCACCTGGCTGGGCCCCAGCGGCGGGCCCGACCTTTCGCGTTTATAGGGCGGGCGCGAATCACCTACACTAGCGGAATGTTTCTCCGCTCCCTGATCGCTGCCCTCGCTCTGGCAGCAAGCTGCGCCACGCAGGCCGCGCCGGCGCGCCTGCTGGCCGACTACACCCATACCGCCTGGACCCGCCTGCAGGGCGCGCCCAGCGACGTTGTCAAATTCGCCCAGACGCGCGACGGCTGGCTGTGGATCGCCTCGCCCGGCGGTCTGCACCGCTTCGACGGCGCCCATTTCGAGCGCATCGAAAGCCTGGCCGGGCACCGGCTGCAGTCGACCAGCACCATGGGCTTGCTGGCCACCCGCGACGGCGGCTTGTGGATCGGGCACCGCTTCGGCGGCGTCACCGCCTTCGTGGACGGCAAGGTGCGCGAATTCACGCCGGCCGAAGGCTTGCCCGCATCGGCGGTGCTGAGCCTGACGGAGGGCCCGGACGGCGCCATCTGGGTCGCGGCCGGCGGCGGCCTGGCGCAGCTCAGGCCCGGCGCCGGCCGCTTCCAACGGGTCGGGCCCGAGAGCGGGCTGCCGGACGGCGGCGCGCGCCAGATCCTGTTCAGCCGCAACGGGCGGCAGTGGGTGTCGGTGCGGGGCGGCGTCTACTGGCGCGAGGCGGGCCAGTTGCAGTTCCGGCGCGCCTGGCCCTACCTCGACCTGATGTCGCTGGCCGAAGGGCCGGACGGCACCATGTGGGCCACGGACGGCAACGACCGCGGCTACCGCCTGCAGGACCGGGCCCCGGCCAGCGGCGCCGCGCCGCAGGCGGAAGTGGCGGCCAACGGCATCCACTTCGACCGCCACGGGACCATGTGGCTGCTCAAGGCCCACGCGCTGGAGCGCCTGGCCGGCGACGGCGCTGCCGAAGGCGATGCGGCGCAGCAGCTGACGCGCGAGAGCGGCATCAGCGGCGGCCTGCCGCAGACCTGGTTCGAAGACCGCGAAGGCAATATCTGGATCGGCACCTCGGCCGGCCTGGACCGGCTGCGCCGCAACCGCCTGCGCCTGCTGGCCACGCCCGAGGAACTGGACCATCCGGGCATGCTGGCCGACAGCGAGGGCCGCATCCTGGTCAGCAATATGGCGGGCGCGGTCTACAGCTACAGCAGCGAAGGCCTGCGCCTGCGGCGCGAAGCCGGCAGCATGACCGCCGGCTACCGCGCCCCGGACGGCGCGCTCTGGTTCGGCACCGACAGCGAGCGCTGGCGCCGCGCGCCCTCCGGCCTGCTGACCCGCTATCCGCACCCGCCGCAACACGCGCAGCACGACGTGCAGGCCATGACGCTGGACCGCGCGGGCCGCATGTGGCTGTCGCTTTCGCGCAAGGGGCTGTTCATGGCCGAAGGCAACAACTGGCGCAAGGATGGCGGCGTGGCCGGCCTGCCGCAGGGCCTGGCGCCCGCCGTGGCCAGCGACGAGCAAGGGCGCATCTGGGTCGGCTACCTGGGCAGCCGCATCGCCGTCATCGAGGATGGCCGGGCGCGCATCTTCGGCCCCGAGCAGGGCGTGGGCATCGGCAACGTGCTGGCGCTGCAGGCTGACGGCCCGCGCATGTGGGCCGGCGGCGAGTTCGGCCTGGGCTGGTTCGACAGCGCCGGCTACCATGCGGTGGAAGCCGGCTTGCGCGGCATTTCCGGCATCGCGCGCACGGCGCATGGCGAGCTGTGGCTGCACGGCATCGACGGCATCTCGCGCCTGTCGGCCGCGCAGCTCACGCGCTTGCTGACCGACCCGGCCTACCTGCCGCAGTTCGAGCGCTTCGATGCCCAGGACGGCCTGCTGGGCAGCGCGGAGCAGTTCCGCCCCCTGCCCTCGCTGGTGCAGGGCAGCGACGGCAAGCTGTGGTTTTCGACCGCCAACAATATTGCCAGCATCGATCCCGCCAACATCGCGCGCAACACGCTGGCACCGGCGGTGCAGATCCGCGGCCTGCGTTCGGGCGGCGCATCCTACCTGCCGCTGCCTGCATTACAGCTGCCCAAGGGCAGCAAGGACCTGGCCATCGCTTTCACGGCGCTCACCCTGTCGATGCCGGAACGGGTGCGCTTCCGCTACCGACTGGAGGGCGTGGACCAGGAATGGCAGGAGGTACAAGGCCGGCGCGAGGCCTTCTACACCAATTTGCAGCCGGGCAGCTATCGCTTCCGCGTGACGGCGGCCAACGAGCACGGCGTGTGGAATGAAGACGGCGCCAGTATGCAGCTGGAGATCCTGCCATCGTTCACCCAGACCGGCTGGTTCGACGCCCTGCTGCTGGCGGCAGCGGCACTGGCGCTGCTGGCGCTGTATGCCTTGCGCGTGCGCCAGCTGACGGAACGCATGCGCGACCTGCAGCAGGAGCGCCTGGCCGAGCGCGCCCGCATCGCGCGCGGCTTGCACGACACGCTGCTGCAAAGCGTGCAGGGGCTGATCATGTTCTTCGACCGCCAGGCTGCCTTGCTGCCCCGCGACAGCGAGGAAAAGGCCAGGATCGAGCAGACGCTGGAGCTGGCCGACCAGCTGATGGCCGAGGGCCGCAACTACATCATGGACTTGCGCGGCGACGGCGAGGCGGAGAACCTGGCCCAGGTGCTGCGCCAGTACGGCACGGTGCTGCTGAACGAGCGCTTCCACTTGTCGGTGACGCAGGCGGCGCGCCCGCTGCTCGACCATGTGCACTGCGAGGTGCTGGTCATCGCGCGCGAGGCGCTGTTCAATGCCGCGCGCCATTCCCAGGCAACGCGGGTCGACCTGCTGATCGACTACGGCGCCACCCTGTTCCAGCTCGAAGTCAGCGACAACGGCGGCGGCATCGGCAGCAATCCGGCCCTGCCAGGACACTTCGGCCTGGTCGGCATGCAGGAACGCGCCGCAGCGCTGGGCGCCACCTGCACCATCGTCTCGCCGGCGCAGGGCGGCACCGCGGTGCGCCTGCAGATGCCGGCGCAGCTGGCCTATGCCGAACGGCGCAGCGACAGCCTGCTGCGCCGCCTGTGGCGCTGGCTGCCCGACAAGCCGGCGCTGCCGGCCCTCCCCCAAAAGAGGTAGGCGGCGCGCCCCCGGATGGGCGATTCGGCTGCGGCATCAGCTGGCTATTCTTTCAATTGCTGTTTAACCACTTGAAGAAAGAAGAACCGACCATGCCATCCCCTATCAGCAACCGCCGCCGCAACGTCCTGCTGGGCGCTGCCACCGCCGTCGCCGCCGCCGGCGCCTCGCTCTCCGCTTCCAGCGCCGCCGCCGCACCGGCCGGCGCCAGGGCCTCCGCCGCCGCCGGCCGCACTTCCGGCACCTTCACCACCCGCGACGGCGTGGAAATCTATTACAAGGACTGGGGCCCGCGCAACGGCCCGGTAGTCGTGTTCAGCCATGGCTGGCCGCTGAATTCGGACAGCTGGGAATCGCAGATGCTGTTCCTGGCCGACCGTGGCTACCGCACCATCGCGCACGACCGCCGCGGCCATGGCCGTTCCAGCCAGCCCTGGGACGGCAACGACATGGACCACTACGCCGACGACCTGGCACAGCTGCTGGACCTGCTGGACGTGAAGAACGCAGCGCTGTTCGGCTTCTCGACCGGCGGCGGCGAAGTGGCGCGCTACCTGAGCCGCCATGGCAGCAAGCGCATCGCCAAAGCCGGCCTGATTTCCGCCGTGCCGCCGCTGATGCTGAAGACCGCCACCAATCCGGGCGGCCTGCCGATCGAAGTGTTCGACGGCATCCGCGCCGGCTCGCTGAAAGACCGCTCGCAGCTCTACCTGGACATCGCTTCCGGCCCGTTCTTCAACTTCAACCGCCCGGGCGCCAAGCCATCGCAAGGCATGATTAACGCCTGGTGGATGCAAGGCATGATGGCCGGCCACAAGAACACCTACGACTGCATCAAGGCCTTCTCCGAAACCGACTTTACCGCCGACCTGAAAAAGATCGACATCCCGATGCTGGTGCTGCACGGCGACGACGACCAGATCGTTCCGATCGACGCTGCCGCCAAGTCCGCCGCCAAGCTGCTGAAGAATGCCAAGCTGGTGGTCTACCCTGGCGCGCCGCATGGCCTGACCGACACCCACAAGGACAAGCTGAACGCCGACCTGCTGGCTTTCATCAAGGGCTAAGCAATGGAACGCAAGCTCACTACCGCGGCCGGCGCGCCGGTTGCGGACAACCAGAACGTGGAAACCGCGGGCCCGCGCGGCCCCATGCTGCTGCAGGACGTGTGGCACCTGGAAAAGCTGGCGCACTTCCACCGCGAAGTGATCCCTGAGCGGCGCATGCACGCCAAGGGCTCGGGCGCCTTCGGCTGCTTCACCGTGACGCACGACATCACGCGCTACACCAAAGCCGCGCTGTTCGGCGCCGTGGGCAGGAAGACCGAGGTGTTCGCGCGCTTTTCCACCGTGGCCGGCGAGCGGGGCGCGGCCGACGCGGAACGCGATATCCGCGGCTTCGCCGTCAAGTTCTACACCGAGCAGGGCAATTGGGACGTGGTGGGCAACAACACCCCGGTGTTCTTCATGCGCGACCCGCTGAAGTTCCCGGACCTGAACCACGCCGTCAAGCGCGACCCGCGCAGCAACCTGCGCAGCGCCGAGAACAACTGGGATTTCTGGACCCTGCTGCCGGAAGCGCTGCACCAGGTGACCATCGTGATGAGCGAGCGCGGCATCCCCGCCTCGTACCGCCACATGCACGGCTTCGGCAGCCACACCTTCAGTTTCATCAACGCCGGCGGTGAACGGCACTGGGTCAAGTTCCACTTCACCAGCCAGCAAGGCATCGTCAACCTGAGCGATGCCGAGGCTGCGGAATTGATTGCAAAGGACCGCGAATCGTCCCAGCGCGACCTGTTCGAAGCGATCGAGCGCGGCGAGTACCCGCGCTGGACGCTGAAAGTGCAGCTGATGACGGAGCAGCAGGCCGCGCAGGCAGCCTTCAATCCCTTCGACCTGACCAAGGTCTGGCCGCACAAGGACTATCCGCTGCATGAAGTGGGCGTGCTGGAGTTGAACCGCAACCCGGGCAACTATCACGCCGACGTCGAACAGGCCGCCTTCACGCCGGCCAACGTGGTGCCGGGCATCGGCTTTTCGCCCGACCGCATGCTGCAATCGCGCCTGTTCGCCTATGGCGACGCCCAGCGCTACCGCCTGGGCGTGAACCACCACGCGATCCCGGTCAACACGCCGCGCTGCCCCTTCCACAGCTATCACCGCGACGGCGCCATGCGCGTCGACGGCAACCAGGGCGCCACCATCGGCTACGAGCCGAACTCGAACGGGGAATGGCAGCAACAAGCCGCCTACGCCGAGCCGCCCCTGTCCCTGGACGGCGCCGCCGCGCATTACAACCACCGCGCCGACGATGACTACTACAGCCAGCCGCGCGCCCTGTTCCGCCTGATGGACGAGCAGCAGCGCCAAGCCCTGTTCGACAACACGGCCCGCTCGCTGGCCGGCGTGCCGCTGCACATCCAGCAGCGCCACATTGAAAACTGCAACAAGGCCGATGAAGCCTACGGCGCCGGCGTGTCCGCCGCGCTCGACAAGTTGCGCCCACTCTGGTAACTCACTTAAAAGGAAACAACATGACCATTAACGCCAAAGCCACCCCGGGTTCCCTGCTGCTGACGCCGCGCGACCACACCCTGATCATGATCGACCACCAGTCGCAGATGGCGTTCGCCACCCACTCGATCGACGCCGTCCAGCTGCGCAACAACGCCGCCCTGGTGGCGCACGCCGCCGCCGGATTCGACGTGTCGACCATCGTCACCACCGTGGCCGAGAAGAGCTTCTCCGGCCCGGTCTTCGACGAGATCAAGGACGCCTTCCCGGGCGCGGAAATCACCGACCGCACTTCCATGAACACCTGGGAAGACGAGAACGTGATCCGCCGCGTCAACGCCATCGGCAAGAAGCGCATCGTGCTGGCCGGCCTGTGGACCGGCGTCTGCATCGTCGGCCCGGCACTGTCCGCGCTGGACCAGGGCTTCGAGGTGTACGTGATCGCCGACGCCTGCGGCGACGTGTCCACCGAAGCGCACGAGCGCGCCATGGACCGCATGGTGCAGGCCGGCGCCCGCCCAATGACCTCGCTGCAATACCTGCTGGAACTGCAGCGCGACTGGGCCCGCACCGACACCTATGAACTGACCACCGGCATCGCCAAGAAATTCGGCGGCGCCTACGGCCTGGGCATCATCTACGCCCAGACCATGTTCCACGCCAAGGAAGGCCAGTGAAGATTTATCTTCTCTCGCTGGGTGCCGGCCTGCTGGCCGGCATCCTGTACGGCGTGCTGAACGTGCGCTCGCCGGCGCCGCCCGTGGTGGCGCTGGTGGGGCTGCTCGGCATACTGCTGGGAGAACAGGTGCCGCCGCTGGTCCGCCAGTGGCTGGCGCCGAAGGAACAGCAGTTATCATGGCTGCAAGAACACGTTAAGCCGCACTGTTTCGGCGAACTGCCTTGCGCTGCAAAGAACGAGGAGAAGCAATGACTGCTCCGGAGCTGATACTCCACAACGGCCGCTTCACGACGCTGGACAAGGGCCAGCCCGAGGCCGATGCGGTTGCCGTCACCGGCGGCCGTTTTTCCCGTGTGGGCGAGGCGCGCGAGATCCTGCCGCTGGCCGGAGCGCAAACGCGCGTGATCGACCTGCAGGGCCGGCGCGTGCTGCCCGGCCTGATCGACAACCACCTGCACCTGATCCGCGGCGGCCTGAACTTCAATATGGAGTTGCGCTGGGACGGCGTGCGCTCGCTGGCCGACGCCATGGCCATGCTGCGCGCCCAGGTGGCCATCACCCCGGCGCCGCAATGGGTGCGCGTGGTGGGCGGCTTCACCGAACACCAGTTCGTGGAAAAGCGCCTGCCGACCATCGAGGAACTGAATGCCGTGGCGCCTGACACGCCGGTATTCATCCTGCACCTGTACGACCGCGCCCTGCTGAACGGCGCCGCGCTGCGCGCTGTAGGCTACGACCGCAACACGCCGGAGCCGCCGGGCGGCCAGATTCTGCGCGACAGCGCCGGCAACCCCACCGGGCTGCTGCTGGCCAAGCCGAACGCCTCGATCCTGTACGCCACGCTGGCCAAGGGCCCCAAATTGCCGCCGGAATACCAGCTCAACTCGACCCGCCACTTCATGCGCGAGCTGAATCGCCTCGGCGTGACCGGCGCGCTGGACGCGGGCGGCGGCAACCAGAACTACCCCGAGGACTACCAGGTGATCCAGCAACTGGCCGATGCGGGCGAACTGACCATCCGCCTGGCCTACAACCTGTTCACGCAAAAACCGAAACAGGAGAAGGACGATTTCCTGCACTGGGCAGCCAGCAGCAAGTACCAGCAGGGCGACGATTACTTCCGCCACAATGGCGCGGGCGAGATGCTGACCTTCTCGGCCGCCGACTTCGAAGACTTCCGCCAGCCGCGGCCGGACATGCCGGCCAATATGGAAGACGACCTGGAAGGCGTGATCCGCATCCTGGTGCAGAACCGCTGGCCGTGGCGCATGCATGCGACCTATGACGAAACCATTTCGCGCGCGCTGGACGTGTTCGAAAAAGTGAACCGCGACATGCCGCTCGACGGCCTGCACTGGTTCTTCGACCACGCGGAAACCATTTCGCCGCAATCGATCGACCGCATCGCGGCGCTGGGCGGCGGGGTGGCGGTGCAGCACCGCATGGCCTACCAGGGCGAGTATTTCGTCGAGCGCTACGGTGCGGCAGCGGCGGAAGCGACGCCGCCGGTGAAATACCTGCTGGAATCCGGCGTCAAGGTGTCGGCCGGCACGGACGCCACGCGCGTGGCCTCGTACAACCCGTGGGTCTCGCTGTCCTGGCTGACCACCGGGCGCACGGTGGGCGGCATGCGGCTCTACCCGCAGCGCAACCTCCTGGACCGCGAAGCGGCGCTGCGCATGTGGACCGAGAACGTGACCTGGTTCTCCAACGAGGAAGGCAAGAAGGGGCGCATCGCCGTCGGCCAGCTGGCCGACCTGATGGTGCCTGACCGCGACTTCCTGCGCTGCCCGGAGGACGAGATTGCCGGCACCACGTCCCTGCTCACCGTGGTTGGCGGCAAGGTGGTGTACGGCGCCGGCCCGTTCGGCCAGTACGATCCGCCGACCCCGACCGCCATGCCGGACTGGTCGCCGGTGCGCCAGTACGGCGGCTACGGCGCCTGGGGCGCCATGCCGGGCGCCGTGGCGCGCGGCGCGCAGGGTGGCGCAGCAGGCCACGCCAGGACTGCCGCCATGGCTGCGGCGGCGGCCTGCGGCTGCTCCAGCCAATGCGGCATGCACGGCCACCAGCACGCGACGGCCTGGACCCGCTCCCTGCCGATTGCGGACCTGAAGTCGTTCTGGGGCGCGCTGGGCTGCTCCTGCTGGGCGGTGTGACATGGCGCCGCACAGGCCCGGCGCGGGCATCCGCGCCCTGCACTGGCTGGCCCTGCTCCTGCTGTGCGCAGCATACCTGCAGGGCGGCTTGAACAAGCTGCTCGACTTCGGCAGCGCGGTCGGCGAAATGCAGCACTTCGGGCTGCAGCCGGCAGCGCCGCTGGCAATCCTGGTCATCGCCGGCGAACTGGGGTCGGCGGCGATGATCCTGAGCGGCCGCCTGCGCTGGCTGGGCGCCGCCTGGCTGGCCCTGTTCACGGTGGCGGCCAGCTTCATCGCCAACCGTTATTGGGAAATGGCGGGCATGGAGCGCTTCATGGCGGCCAACAGCTTTTACGAGCACCTCGGCCTGGCTGGCGGCTTCCTGCT
The DNA here is from genome assembly GCF_049913255.1 of Pseudoduganella sp. R-43. Lineage (NCBI taxonomy): Bacteria > Pseudomonadati > Pseudomonadota > Betaproteobacteria > Burkholderiales > Oxalobacteraceae > Pseudoduganella > Pseudoduganella sp. R-43. The sequence goes on along the minus strand of NZ_CP183988.1, from coordinate 1,093,816 downwards.
GGTGGCCTGGCACGACCTGACACGCAAGGAGGGCAGATGGCACGCGGAACGACCCTGAGTTTCCTGGCCGGCTACGTCGACACCCTTGGCTTCGTGGCCTTGCATGGCCTGTTCACGGCCCACGTGACGGGCAACTTCGTCCTGCTCGGACGGGAGGTGGTGTCGCCGGGTAATGACGTGCTGCTCAAGCTGCTCGCCTTCCCTGCTTTCGTCGGCGGCGTGGTGGCAGTGCGGGCCTTGGTGCGGCGCTGCCAGGGCGGCGGCAGGGAGGCGCTGCGGCCGGCCCACCTGCTGCAGGCGGCGCTGATGCTGGCGGCAGCGGCCAGCGCGCGCTGGGACATGGCTGCCGGCCTGCTGTGCGCTGCCGCCATGGGAGCGCAGAACGGCTACGGCAAGCTGCTGCTGGCGAAACTGCCGGCCAGCACGGTCATGACCGGCAATGTCACGCAACTGGTGATCGACTGCCTGGACCGCGTGGGCGGCGCAGAACGGCCCGCGCTGGCGGCGCTGGGCGGCGGCGTGCTGGCCTTTGCGGCGGGCTGCGTGGCGGGCGCGCTGGCATCGCGCTGGGGCATGGGCGTCGGCCTGCTTCCGGCCGTGGCGCTGCTGCTGGCAATGGCGGCGCTGGCCGGGCAGCAGCCATCAAAGCCCGATAATGCCGCGCTTTAAGGCAATGGTGACGGCGTGCGTGCGGTCGTTGGCGCCGAGCTTGGCCAGGATGCTGCGCATGTGCGCCTTCACGGTTTCTTCCGAAATCGCCAGCTGGCTGGCGATGCGCTTGTTGGCGTTGCCGGCTGCCGCGCATTGCAGCACCTCGGCCTCGCGTTCGCTGAGCAGGGCGGCGCCCAGGTGGCTGGCCAGCTGCTGCGCGATTTCCGGCGAGATGTAGCGCTGGCCGCCGTGCACGGCACGGATCATGCCCACCAGCTCCTTGCGCAAGCTGCTCTTGAGCAGGAAGCCGCTGGCGCCGGCCTCCAGCGCGCGCCGCACCTGGGCGTCGCCGCCGAAGGTGGTCAGCATCACGATGCGCGCCGCCGGGAACTGGGCGCGAATGGCCTGCAGCGCCTCAAGGCCGCACATGCCGGGCATGGCGAGGTCCATGATGGCCAGGTCGGGGCGCACGGAGGCCCAGGCGGCAACGGCTTCGCGGCCGTCGCCGGCTTCGGCCGCCACCTGCATGTCGGGCTGGCCGGCAATCGCATCGGCCAGGCCGGCGCGCAGCATGGGATGGTCGTCCACCAGCAGCACCCGGATTGGCGCGGCGGTGTCTGGAATGGTCTGGGTGTTCAAGGTATAGCTCCGCGCAAGACTGCAAGGGGAACTATAACAACGGATGGCGGGACTGGCAATTTGCCGGGCGTGCTGTACGCCCGGCAAACGGGTGGAATTACTTCTTCTTGGCCTTGGCTTTGGCAGCAGGCGCCTGCACCTGCGACTGCGCGGCCACCGGCTGCTGCGAAGCGGCGGTGGTGCCGCCCTGCACGCCCAGCGCGCCGCCGGTGCCCAGGCCGCCGGCGACTTCCTGCTGCTTGTAGTTGCGCACCGCGCGCACCACGTTGTTGTACGAATCCATGAAGGCCGCCACCAGGATCTTGCCTTCCGGGGTGTTGGTGTAGCCGCTGGCGCCGGCCGCGGCGCCGCCGCCGAACAGGGCGCCGAACGCGCCGAAGTCGGTGTTCTTGGCGCTGCCCTCGGCTGCCGCCAGCTGCACGCCGGAACGGTTGTCGATCATCAGCAGCATGGTCGACGCTTCATTGGTCTTCATATTGCCGGCCACCATGCCGGCCACGCTGCCGATCAGGCCAAAGCCGCCCAGTGCGCCGCCCACGCCCGAAGTGCCTTTCTGGCTGAAGGTGATGGTCGGGCTCATGGTGTAGTCGGCAGCGGCGATCTGGCCCTTGCCGTAGTTGCTGTTGGCGCGCATCTCGCCCGATTTTTCCAGCGCGCGCTCGCCCATCATGTGGTCCATGGCGGCGCCGCGCTCCACCACCACGAAGCAGTTCGACTGCTGGATCATCATGCGCAGCACCGGCGTGGTGGAGCCCAGCTTGTACTGGCTCAGTTGCTGGAACCACGGCATGCTGCGGTCTTCCACCACCGACAGGGTGCCCAGCGGCCGGTCGCATTTTTCCAGCTGGGTGTTGGCATTGGCGGCGGTGGCGCCGCCGGCGCTGCCGGTGGCCACGGTACTGCCGCCGCCGAGGGTTGGTTGGGTGCCGGCACAACCGGCCAGCGCCAGGGCCGCCACGGCCGCGAACAGTTTGGTCTTCATACGTAGATCCCCTAATTTTTGGATGAAACGGCCGATTTTATAAGAAAGGCATGCCAGAAAAACTATCAAATAGTCACGCTGAGGCTGCCGTGACACAAGCCGCCATTGGGCGTACCATCAAGGTTCCGAAGAGCAAGGAAGCTAGCCCATGGCTGCCCCCGACCAGATCACCCACTGGCGCGAAAAAATCTTTGCCCGCCTGGTCCAGATTGTGCTGGTACTGGGCCTGGCCACGGCCATTCCAAGCATCGTGCAATCGCTGCGCGAAGGGCTGTGGGGCGTGGTGGTGGTCGACGCGGTTGCGCTGTCCTGGCTGACTGCCCTGTGGCGGCTGCAGGAAGTAGTGTCCTACCCGGTGCGCGCCATGCAGTTCCTGCTGATTACCTTCGCGGTCGGCGTGGCGCTGATGCTGCAGGTCGGTCCCGTGGCGCACACCTACCTGCTGGCGGTGCCCTGCCTGGCCGCGCTGCTGGTGGGCCTGAAGCCGGCCATCTGGCTGCTGCTGGCCGGCGCCGTCGCCATCGTGCTGACCGGCTTTGCGCCGCCGCCCGATCCGGCAGCCGTCGGCCTGTCCGACGACGCCGCCTTGCGCGCTTCGATCGTGGCGCTCAATTACCTGTTCATTGCCGGCATCCTCACCCTGAGCTGCGGCGTGCTGCTGCGCCACCTGGCGCGCTCGCTGGCCGAAGGCGAGCAACTGGCGTTCTACGACCCGCTGACCGGGCTGCCGAACCGGCGCCTGTTGCTGGACCGCCTGGCCGGGCTGTTGGCCAGTTCCGAGCGCCAGCAGGTGTTCAGCGCCGTGATGTTTGTCGACCTCGACCGCTTCAAGACCATCAACGATGCGCGCGGCCATGCCACCGGCGACCATTTGCTGCGGCTGGCCGCGCAGCGCCTGTCGGAAGCGGTGCGCAAGAGCGACACCGTGGCGCGCATCGGCGGCGACGAATTCGTGGTGCTGCTGGCGCACCTGGCGCCCGACCTGGCCGCGGCCGGCAATGCGGCGCAAGCGGTAGCGGAAAAGATCCGCGCCGCGCTGGCGCAGGAGTTCGAGATTGCCGGCCAGGGCTACGGCTGCTCGGCCAGCATCGGCGTCACGCTGCTGCCACGGTACGGCCAGCAGGCCGACGACCTGCTGCGCGAGGCCGATACCGCGATGTACCGCGCCAAGGGCGCCGGCCGCAACGGCATTGCCTTCTTCGAAGCGGCCATGCAGGCCGAAGTCGAGCGGCGCCTGACGCTGGAGCGCGAGCTGGGCCAGGCCATCGAGCAGGACCGCCTGCACGTGGTGTTCCAGCCGCAGTTCGATTGCCAGGGGCGGCTGCACGGCGCCGAATTGCTGATGCGCTGGGAGCGCGACGAGGGCGGCATGGTGTCGCCGGCCATCTTCATCCCGCTGGCGGAAGAAGCGGGCCTGATCGTGCCGCTCGGGCTATGGGCCTTGAAGCAGGCCTGCCTGGCGCAGCAGCGCATGTCGGTGCTGGGCCTGTCCTTGCCGCTGTCGGTCAACGTCAGCCCGCAGCAGTTCCGCCAGGCCGACTTCGTGCAGCAGGTGCGCACGATCTTGCGGGAGCACGGCATGGAACCGGCGCTATTGATCCTGGAGGTGACGGAAGGCCTGCTGGTGGAGAAAATGGATGAAATCGTGGCGCGCATGAACGAGCTGGCCGAGCTCGGGGTGCGCTTTTCCATCGACGATTTCGGCACCGGCTATTCCAGCCTGGCCTACCTGAAGCGCATGCCGCTGTATGAGCTGAAGATCGACCGCAGCTTCATCATGGACATGCCGGACGACGCCAGCGACGTGGTGATCGTGCAGACCATCCTGGCCATGGCCGGCCAGATGGGCTTGCGGGTAGTGGCGGAAGGGGTGGAGACGCAGGCCCAGGCCGACTTCCTGGCGGCCCACGGCTGCCATGCACTGCAAGGCTACCTGCTGGGCCGTCCGGCGCCGCTGCCGGCGCTGCTCGACCTGCTGGCTGCGCAGGCCGAGCTCTCCACCGGGGCTGCCGTCTAGTTGAGCTTCACCGTCAGGGCCTTGCGGATCGCCACGCAGCGCTGGTCTTCCTGGTGCGCCACCAGCAGCGAGCGGCGGGTGCCGGCGCTCAGGCCGGGGTTGGCAGCTGCGGTATCGGCCAGGCGCTGCACGCTCTGCGCCGTGCAGGTGGCCGGGATCATGGCACCTGCATAGTCGCGCATGAAGACCGGGCCGGCCGACTTGTCCAGCACGGGCAACTGGGCCAGGCGCGCCGCAGCGCTCTGCTCATTGAGCGCCACCTGCGAGGAAGGATACAGCGCATGCATCGCGGTGCGGATGCGCGAGAACGGCAGCTTGGTCTGCGTGTCGCCGATCCTGGCCAGCCATTCCTGCTTCACCTTGGCATCCGGGCGTGCGGCCTGGGCTGCCACGGCAGCCAGCTCGCCGCTGTCGGATTTGTCCTTGGCCTGCTCGGCGGCGATGCGCGCCTCGGCGCCCGGATAATCCTTGCGGTTCAGGACAGCGATCATGTCCCAGCGCAGGTCCTGGCTCAGGGTCAGGCCGGCCAGCTTTTCGCGGCCGTCCAGCATGGCGGCGATGCGCTCCAGCGAATCCTTGCTGCCGGCAGTGCCAAGGTAGGCGCCGAACCAGCGGCGCTGGAAGTCGCCCTTGCTGGCCTTGGCCTGCAGCCACGCCATCTTTTCCAGGCGCCCTACCACGGTGCGCGTGTAGGCGCCGTCGGCCGACATGGTGCGCAGGTAGCGGATCGACTGGGCCATCTTGCCCAGCACGTCGCCCAGCAGCACGTAGTCCTTTTCCTGCGGCGCGTTGACCAGCACCGTGTCGAGGAATTCGTTGAGCGGCAGCGCGCCGTCGCGCACGTTGTCCCACATGCTGTGCCACAGCATGGTGCGCAGCAGCTTGTCTTCCACCTTGCTCACGTCCTGGCGCGCGGTGGCAAAGGAGCGGGTATCGAGCTTGGCTTTCACGAAGCCCCAGTCCTGGTAGTTCGGGTAGACCAGGTCCGGGCAAGCCGCGCCCTTCAGCTCCGGCACGTCCGTCTTGGCGCCCTTGTAGGTCACCGGCAGCACCTTGGCAATATCCAGCTGCTTGCCCTGCTTCTGCATCAGGGCCAGTTGCACACGCTGTTCACGCAGGGTCGGGAATTGCGCCACGGCCGTTTGCTGCAGGCTGAAGGCGTCGATCTTGCCGGCCTTGCAGCTGTAGTTGGCGGTGATGGTGTTCACGCCCGGTTGGTACAGCCAGTCCTGGGTCCACTGGCCCAGGTCGCGGCCGGCCGCTTCGGCCAGGCTGCCGATGAAGTCATCGAGTCTGGCGTTACTGAACTGGTACTTGACCAGGTAGTTGTGCACGCCCTTGCGGAAGGTCTCTTCGCCCAGCAGGTGGCGCAACTGCTTCAGGGTCGAGGCGCCTTTCGAGTAGGTGATGGCGTCGATGTTGTCGAAGGCGTTGGCAGTCGACGGCACCGGGGTTTCGATCGGGTGGGTGGTGACGCGCTGGTCCTGCACGTAGGCGTCCGACTTGCCCTGCGAATAGAAGTACTGCCAGGCGGAGTCCTTGTATTCGGTGGCTTCGGCGGTAGCCAGGGTGCCCATGAAGGAGGCGAAGCTCTCGTTCAGCCACAGGCCGTTCCACCACTGCATGGTGACCAGGTCGCCGAACCACTGGTGCGCCATTTCGTGCATGATGACGCTGGCCAGGTCGTGCTTCTCGGCGCTGGTCATCTTGTCCTTGTGAAGGAAGGAGTGTTCGGCGAAGGTGACCGCGCCGGCGTTTTCCATCGCCCCATACAGGAAGTCCGGCACCAGCAGCTGGTCATATTTTCCGTACTGGTAAGGAATGCCGAAGTAGTCGTCAAACCAGGCCAGGCCTTGTTTCGTGTATTCGAACCACGGCGCCGGGTCGACCTGGTCGGCCACCGACTGGCGCGCGAACAGGCGCATCGGGTACTTGGCGCTGGTAGCGTCTTCCCACACCTTGTACGGACCGGCGTGCATGGAGAAGTTGTAAGGGCTGAGGATCTTGGAGACAGGGAAGGTCCAGCGCTTGCCGTTGGCTACGTCTTCCACTTTGGATTCGCGCGTGGTGGACACCACGGTCCAGTCGGCAGGCGCGGTGACGTTGACCTGGTAGGTGGCCTTCAGGTCCGGCTGATCGAACAGCGCGAACATCTGGTGCGCGGCGGCCGGTTCAAAGTGCGAGTAGGTGTAGACGCGGCCATCGACCGGGTCGACCATGCGGTGCAGGCCCTCGCCATTGGTGCTGTGCTTGCGCTCGAATTCCACGGTAACGCTGTTGCGGCCTGCCTTCAGGTCGGCGGCGGCCAGCGTGATGAACCAGTTGTTGTACTGCGGCGCGGCGACCTGCTTGCCATTGACCACCAGGCGCTTGATGGTGGCCTTGTCCAGGTCCAGCGTCAGCGGCTGCGCGTTGTCTTTGAGGTCGAAAGCGACGGTGGTGGTGTTGCTGAAGCTTTCCTGGCCGGTCAGCGTGAAGTCGAGGACATAAGCGACATTGGACACGCGCGCCGAGCGGGCGGCAGCATCGACCTGGCTCAGGTAAGGGTTTTCAGCGCGCGGGGTAATGGCGCTATTGTCGGCCGCGATGCCGCTGGTGGCGACAAGAGCACTGACTGCCAGTGTAATGGCATGAGGAACTAGCGATTTCATGGTTATCCTTAGACATGTCTCGCCCCGGACCGACCCCGGTCAGGTGGCGCAGGGATGATACCATTGGGCGATGGACATCAAACTCGAGACCCCCAACCAGCCCGAAGTCGTGGCCCTGATCGACCTGCTGGATGCTTACCAGCTGTCGCTGTATCCACCGGAAAGCGTGTATGCGCTCGACATGAATTCGCTGCTGCAGCCGAATGTGCTGTTTGCCGTGGCGCGCAATCTCGACGGCGCTGCGGTGGGCTGCGGCGCCATCGTGGTGACGCCGGAGTACGGGGAAGTAAAGCGCATGTTCGTGCATCCGTCCGCGCGCGGCCAGGGCGTGGCGCAGCGCCTGCTCGGGATGCTGGAAACGGAAGCGCTGGCGCGCGGCTGCCGCCAGTTCATGCTGGAGACCGGGCCTTCGCAGCCGGAAGCGATCGGTTTGTATGAGCGCCTGGGCTACCGTGTGCGCGGGCCATATGGCGATTACCGCGACGATCCTTTGAGCGTGTTCATGGAGAAAACGGCGTGAGCGACTCGTTGCAGGACCTGCGCGAGCGCACCCGTGCCTTTGCCGCTGCGCGCGACTGGGAGCAGTACCACACGCCAAAGAACCTGGCGATGGCGCTGTCGGTGGAAGTGGCAGAACTAGCCGAACATTTCCAGTGGCTGCCAACCGGCCGCGCCGGCGAACTGGCCGATGGCCAGCATGAGGCGATCCGCCATGAGCTGGCCGACGTGCTGCTTTACCTGGTGCAGATCGCCGACAAGCTCGATGTCGACCTGCACGCGGCGGCGTTGGAAAAGATCGAGCTCAATGCCATTAAGTACCCAACGCCAAAGAGTTGACCGGCCACAGCGACTACAGCGGCTACTCGCGCATTGACTGCGCCAGTGCCGCTTAATCGTGCTCAAGATGACTCGACGGCACTCAGAGCAAAAACGAGCAGCAAACGAGCAAAAATATGCAGCGAACGAGCTAAAACGTGCATTGAACGAGCAACTTTGAGCAATGAATGAGCAGCGATAAGCAGCATTGAGCTGCTTTGCGAACAAAGTTGACCGGCCTCGGAATTGAGAGGAGCCCATCAGAGTCGTCCGATTGTTCGCAAGGGCTTAGAACCGAGGGGGCGGCGGAAGTTCCGCCTGAGCTCAAAAAATGCCAGGCTGGCGGATCATGCGCCTTCAATCAGGTTTGCGACGAAGGCGCTGTACTCGTCGCGCATCGGGAGTTCAAGGTCCGTCACAATTGCGCGGCGGTGCGACACGACCGGCACATTGTCCTTCGGGTTGAAACCCGCTTTCTCTTCGACGCCCCAATACAGGCCTACGCCGCGCTTCTGCCAGTTCGGCAGTTCGTTGAAATTGATCCCGCGGCTAAACAGCAGCTCGTTTTTGTCCGCGAGCGATTTGCCGGCAATCGTTGCGGCGGCGCTGTTCGGCTCCACGCCTTCCTTGCGCAGCATCCAATAGCAGTGGGCGTTCAATGCGTTGCGGTGCGCATCTTCGTTACGCCAGCGGAAGTAGTCGACCACCAGGCGCTTGGTGGGCAGTTCCGAAATCCGGCAATCGAAGGCGCCCAACTGCCCCAGCATCAGGCTGAATTTGGCGGACGCTTCACCGGCGAGGATAGAGTTGTATTTCCGGGTCTTGCGGCCGAAGACATTGATGTCCGGGTCGAACAGCAGGGAGATTTCGTCGCTCTCGGTGTAACCGTAGATGACCTTGAAACCGCAGTTCATCAAATGCCTGGTGGTTTCGATCATCAAGTCGCGGAAGCGGACATCGAACGGGGCCTCAAAGCCGGCAAGCTCCTTGGTCAGGCGCGTAAAACTGCGGCCGTCGATCCTCGCGACCATATAGATGCCCGGCAGGACGCACTGGTCATGCGCGGTTTCATACACCCGCATTGATTCGTCGAGTTCATCAAACTTCACTAATCCATTCCTTTACAACACGTTCTCCGTCAATCCAGTCGACGTAGAACAGTTCATCAATGCCTTCCTCGCGCGCCGGGATTTCCAGCCGCTTGTGAGTGCTGAAGATGCCGACCTGCGGTATGCATTCGGCCCCTTGTCGCTGGCCGTTCCATTCAAGCGACCGGTCAAGGTCGCTCTTGAAGTAATAACACCTGATGCAATAGCCGTGCTCCTTCAGCATCGCGATATAGCGCGCCCGCACTTCCCTGCTGACATTCGTGTTATCGATCACCAGCGGCATTCCAGTATCGAAGCAAAGCGCGAACATCAGTTTTTCCCTGTTCTTCGTTTTCAGCAAATCGTTACTGATGCGGACGTGGGAATTGAAGAAGTGCTCTTTATAAAAGGTCGATTTGCCGGAGGCCTGGATGCCGACAAACATGATCGCTTCCATCAGAATCCCAGCGCCTTGCGGATCTGTGCATTGACGATTCCCCAGGCTTTCGAGTCGGCCGAGACTTCGTCGTAGTGGCTGCCGCCTGGCAGAACCAGCACCTCCGCTGAGTCGCCCGCAGCCTTGGCGCGACGGGCGTAGTTTTCTCCAGTAACGGCCGGCGAAATATCGTCATGCTCGCCGTGGATCAGGATCGTGTTCACTCCGGCCGGAAGCATTTCAGCCGGCGAGGTGTCGGCGAAAACGTCGGGGCGCGAAGCGCTCGGCAGGCCGGCAATCTGAGCGGTCTCGCGATCGCAGGTGCGCCGGATCAGGGCGGCTTCGTTGCGCAGGTCGGCCAGGCCGCCGAGGCTGATGACGGTGTTGATCTTCAGCGGCTGCGGCGCCCAGGCAGGGCTCCACTCGGGCAGCTTGTGGCGTGAGACCGCCCACTGTGCAAGGTGGCCGCCGGCGGAATGGCCGACTGCGACGATGCGGCTCAGGTCCAGGGCACTGGACTTGGCTTCGTGCTTCAGCAAGTCCACAGCGGTGGCCACGTCCTGGTACATGCCGGGATAGCCGCCGCCGTCTTCATCGTAGCGGCGGTATTCCACGTTCCAGACCGCGATGCCTTGCCGGGTCAGCGCGCCCGCCATATTGCGCATCTGCTCGATGCCGCCGAAGTGCACAGTCCAGCAGCCACCGTGGATCAGTACGACGACGGGGTGCGGGCCGGGGCCTGCCGGCTTGAACAGCTCAACGTACTGGCTTGGCGAGGGGCCGTACATAACTCGCTTGTCCGGCGCGGGCCCCTTCAGCGCGAGGTAATCCTGCAAGTCCATGGGCTTGGTGACCACGGCGTCGGCCGGCGCAGCGGACGCACCGACAGCGGCGGCACCCACGGCGGCGCACAGGGAATGGCGGATCAGTTTGTGCATGGCTATCTCGGTGAAGTCCGGAACAGCCAGCAGCATAGCTTGTGGATGGCCAATTCGGCAACAAGCCTGGTTGACGCCGCTATTGTCGGCGCGGTTCAGGGGCTCCAGAGAAGGGGGCCAGGCGACTCGCCAGGCCCGGTCGTTTCGACGTGGATCAGCGCTTCGGCTTGGCTACCGGCTTTTTCGGCGGGGTGTGCTTGCCTGACATCGGCGGCATGGCGTCGGCCAGCGACATTTTCAGCTGCTTGCCGCCGACCCAGACTTTGCGCAGGTGCTTGAAGATGTCGTCCGGCATGCCGTCCGGCATCTCGACGAAGGCATGGTCTTCGAGGATTTCGATGCGACCGATGAAGCGCGACTCGAGGCCGCTCTCATTGGCGATGGCGCCAACCAGATTGCCGGCATTGACGCCATCCCCCGAACCGACTTCCACGCGGTAGGCGCGCATTGGCATTGGCGCACCCTCGCCTGCCGCGGCCTTGTCCTTCTTCTTGCGCTTGGGTGCTTCCTCGAACATCGGCTCGTCGTCATCGGCGCGTTCGGACAGCGGTGGCGCGGCGCGTTCCGGGCGCTCGGCGCGCTCAGGCTTGGCTGCGCGTGGCGCCTTGGCGGCTGGCGCCGGTGGCGGCGTTTCGCCGTCGCGGTGAATGCGCAATGCCTGGCCTGCAACGCGCAGCGCGGCAATCGCATCGATGTCGCCCGGCAGCAGGTCGGCCGGCATGTCCAGCAGCGAGTAGTCGTCGTAGATTTCAATGCGGCCGATGAACTTGGAATCGATGCCGCCTTCGTTGGCGATGGCGCCGACGATGTTGCCCGGCTTGACGCCGTGCTGGTAGCCCACTTCCACGCGGTAGGTCGCCATGCCCTGCTCCGGCTCGCGCTCGATGCGCTCCTTCTTCGGACGCGGCTCACGTGGCTCACGCGGTTCACGCGGCTCGCGGCCCTGGCCCTGGCCTTCCTGGCGTGGCGCGCCGTCTTCATGCCAGCCTTTTTCGCGCGACTTGTCCAGCAGCAACGGCTTGCCACCGCAGGCCATCATTGCCAGCGCGGCTGCCACCTCCACCGCCGGGATATTGTGTTCTGCCTCATATTCGCGCACCAGGTTTTCGAAGAAGGACAGGCCTTCCTGCGCCAGGGTGTCGGTGATCTGGTCCTTGAACTTGCTGATGCGGACGTCGTTGACCGCCTGCAGCGTCGGCAACGTCATCGGCGTGACCGGCTGGCGCGTCGTGCGCTCGATCAGTTTCAACAGGTTGCGCTCGCGCGGCGTGATGAACAGGATCGCCTCGCCGCTGCGGCCCGCGCGGCCGGTGCGGCCGATGCGGTGGGTGTAGCTTTCCGGGTCGTACGGCACGTCGTAGTTGACCACGTGCGAAATGCGCTCCACGTCCAGGCCGCGCGCGGCAACGTCGGTGGCGACCAGGATGTCGATCTTGCCGTCCTTGAGCTGGCCGATGATGCGCTCGCGCGCCGCCTGCTGCATGTCGCCGTTGATGGCGCCGGCCGAGAAGCCGCGCGCCTGCAGGCGCTCAGCCAGTTCCTCGGTGCCGATCTTGGTGCGCGAGAAGATGATCATGCCGTCGAACGGCTCCGCTTCCAGGATGCGGGTCAACGCGTCCAGCTTGTGCATGCCGGACACCAGCCAGTAGCGCTGGCGGATATTGGTGTTGGTGGTGGTCTTGGCCGCCACCATCACTTCGGCCGGGTCGTTCAGGTAGGTGGTGGCGATGCGTTTGACCTGGGCCGGCATGGTGGCCGAGAACAGCGCGGTCTGGCGCGAGTCAGGGGTCTCCTGCAGGATGCGCTCGACGTCCTCGATGAAGCCCATGCGCAGCATCTCGTCCGCTTCGTCCAGCACCAGGGTTTTCAGCTGCGACAGGTCGAGCGAGCCCTTTTCCAGGTGGTCGATGACGCGGCCAGGGGTGCCGACCACCACGTGCACGCCGCGGCGCAGCGCCTGCAACTGCGGGCCGTAGGACTGGCCGCCGTAGATCGGCAGCACGTGGAATTTCGGGATGTGGGTGGCGTAGCGCTGGAAGGCTTCGGCTACCTGGATCGCCAGTTCGCGGGTCGGCGCCAGCACCAGCGCCTGCGGCGCGGCCTGCTTGATGTCGATCCGCGACAAGATCGGCAGCGCAAAAGCGGCGGTCTTGCCGGTGCCGGTTTGCGCGGTGCCCAGCACGTCGCGGTTTTCCAGCAGGTACGGGATGGTGGAGGCCTGGATCGGAGACGGGGTCTCGTAGCCTACTTCTTTCAGCGCCTTCAAAATGGGGGCGCTGAGGTTCAAATCGGTAAACAGGGTGTCAGACATGGCGGCACTCGTGAGGTTATTGTTGTATCGCCTGATGCGACGGAAAGCGCTATTTTACCCTTTTAAACCGGCACCCCGGTGTCCGACCCACAGGGTCAGACACCAACACGCGGCCGCCGCAGGCCAGGTGTCTGACCCTGCGGGTCAGACACCGCTTTGCCGGTTTTCAGGTGTGCGGCTTCACATCATCCTTCAGCGCATTCAGGGCCATTTTCTCGATCAGCCCCGGCGCCAGCAGCTTGAGCCAGCGTCCCAGCTTGCCCTTGGCCGTCATCACCACCTCGCGCCGGCGGCCCGCCATCCCATCGATAATCAGCTGCGCGCATTCAGCCACCGGCATCGCATCGTCCTCGCGCAGGCTGCTCCTGCCCAGTTCCCCGCCGGCAGCGTTATAACCTCGATAACGGATCTGGGTATCCACCACGCCCGGATAGGCGGTGGTCACGCTGACGCCATGCTGCTTCATTTCCGCCCGCAGTGCCTCGAAGAAGCCCGCCATGGCGAATTTGGTGGCGCCGTAGGCCGTGCGCCCCGGCACGCCAACCAGCCCGGCCAGCGACGACACGGCCACGATCCTGCCCTGCGACGCCTTCAGGTATGGCAGCGCGGCGTGGGTGCACCAGATGGCGCCCCACAGGTTCACTTTCATCAGGTCTTCATACCAGCCCAGGTCCGTCACGTCCTCGAACAGGGCGTGGGCCGAGCGGCCGGCGTTGTTGACCAGGGCGTCGATGCGGCCGAAGCGTTCCACCGCGGCAGCTACCAGGTGGCGGCACTGGTCCTGCTGCGCCACGTCGGTGGCCGCCACCAGCGTTGCCGCGCCGGCGCCGCCGCAGTCGGCAGCCACCGCCTGCAGGGCGGCCTCGTTGCGCGCGGCCAGCACCAGTGCCACATCCTTGCCGCGCGTGCGCGCCAGCTGGCGCGCCATTTCTGCTCCGATGCCGTCGGATGCGCCGGTGATGATAATGACTTCCATGTATCTCCTTTGTTTCGACGCCGGGAATGCGCTCCATTATGGGGTAAGATCCCCGCCATGCATACCAAGTACCTGATCCCTGCCAGCCTGCTGCTGGCGGCCGCTTCTGCCGCAGCGCAGCAAGCGCCAACCGTCAAGGAAGCGCCGCTGCGCGCCCACCTTTCCTTCCTCGCCGACGACCTGCTCGAGGGCCGCGGCACCGGCCAGCGCGGCGGCGACCTGGCAGTGCGCTACCTGGAGACCCAGGCCGCGGCCATCGGCCTGCAGCCGCTGGCCGACGGCTCCTATCGCCAGCCGGTGAGGTTCCAGGGCACCCGCCTGCAGCCCGGCAGTTCGATCACATTCTCTGCCGGCGCCAGCACCCTGAAGCCGCGCCTGGGCGAGGACGTCCTGATCGGCACCGGCAGCGGCCGCGCCGAAGTGATATTCGATGCGCCGCTGGTGTTCGTCGGCTACGGCGCCATCGCGCCGGAGGAAAACTGGAACGACTACAAGGACGCCGACGTCAAGGGCAAGATCCTGGTCATGATGGTCAACGACCCGCAGCCCACCGCCGAAGAACCGAACCGCTTTGCCGGCAAAGGCTACACCTATTACGGCCGCTGGATGTACAAGTACGAAGAAGCGGTGCGCCGCGGCGCCGCCGGCGCGCTGCTGATCCACACCACGCCATCGGCCGCCTATGGCTGGAACGTCCCCGCCACCAGCTTCTCGCTGGAACGCTTCCATGCGCCCGGCGGCGGCAACCTGGTTGAAGGCTGGCTGTCCGAAGACTACACGCGCACCCTGTTCAGGGCTGCCGGCTTCGAGCTGGACGCCCTGCGCGCCGCCGCCGAACGCCGCGACTTCCGCCCGGTGGTCCTGAACATCAGCGCCCACAGCGAAATCCGCTCCAGCGTGCGCCAGGTCGAGCAGTTCAACGTGGTCGGCATCGTGCCCGGCAGCGACCCGACACTGAGGGACCAGGCGGTGGTCTATTCCGCGCACTGGGACCATCTGGGCAAGGCCGACGGCCCGGCCGACGGCACGGACCGCATCTACAACGGCGCCATCGACAACGGTTCCGGCGCCGCCGCCCTGCTGGCGATGGCTGCCGCCGCGGTGCAGAAACCGGCCAAGCGCTCGCAAGTCTTCCTGTGGCCGGCCGCCGAGGAAGTGGGCATGCACGGCGCGCAGGCCTACGTCGCCAACCCGGCCTTCCCGCTCAAGCGCACGCTGGCCGACCTGAACCTCGATTCGATGAATTTTGCCGGCCGCACCAGGGACATCGGCGTGGCCGGCGCCGAGCGCAGCTCGCTGCATGACAGCGCGGCCAAGGTGGCCAGGCAGATGGGCCTGAAACTGGCGCCGCCGATCCCCGACCTGTCGGGCGCCTACTTCCGCGCCGACCACTTCCAGTTCGCCAAGGCGGGCGTGCCGGCCTTTAACGTCGGTTCCGCCGTGTTCTCCGGCGACGGCCACTTCGAGTTCGAGCATGCGCACGATGCCTCGGCCGCCAGCATCGTCGCCTTCAAGCGCGACTACCACAGCGTCAAGGACGAATACCATGCCAGCTGGGATTTGTCGGGCATGGTGCAGCAAGCCCAGTTCACCCTGAACCTGGGCTATGAAGTCGCCAACGGCAAGGCCATGCCGGCCTGGAAGAAAGGCGACCCGTTCAGCTTTGTGAAGCGCTAGCCGCCGCTTCATCCTGCTGCAGCAGGGCGAGGAAGCCTTCGGCCGGCAGCGGCCGGCCGAAGAAGTAGCCCTGCATGTGGCGGCAGCCATGGCGGCGCAGGAAGTCCAGCTGTTCCTGCGTCTCCACCCCTTCCGAGATCACTTCCAGCCCCAGGTTGCGGGCCAGCGCGATGATGGTGGTGACGATGGCGGCATCGTCGGGATCGACCGTCAGGTCGCGCACGAAGGTCTGGTCGATCTTCAGCACGTCGATCTCGAAGCGCTTCAGGTGCGCCAGCGAGGAATAGCCGGTGCCGAAGTCGTCGATCGCCAGCTTCACGCCCAGCTTCTTCAATGCGTGCATGACGGCCATGGCGTGCGCCACGTCGTTCATCACGGCGCTCTCGGTCAGTTCCAGCTCCAGGCAGTGCGGCGCCAGGCCGGTATCGGCCAGCACCTCCGCCAC
The DNA here is from genome assembly GCF_049913255.1 of Pseudoduganella sp. R-43. Classification (NCBI taxonomy): domain Bacteria; kingdom Pseudomonadati; phylum Pseudomonadota; class Betaproteobacteria; order Burkholderiales; family Oxalobacteraceae; genus Pseudoduganella; species Pseudoduganella sp. R-43. The sequence goes on along the minus strand of NZ_CP183988.1, from coordinate 1,078,189 downwards.
GCCCTGCACGAAGTCCGGCTCTGCCAGCTGGCGCGCCGAGACGTTGACGGCGATGCGCAAGTGCTTGCGCCCGTCGCGCTGCCAGTCGCGCAGCTGGCGGCAGGCGGTGCGCAGCACCCAGTGGCCGACGGCCAGGATCTGGCCGGTCTCCTCCGCCAGCGGGATGAAGCGGTTGGGCGCCACCATGCCCATTTCCGGATGGCGCCAGCGGATCAGCGCCTCCATGCCCATGATGCGGCCGCTGGCGCAGTCGACCTGGGGCTGGTAATGCAGCTCGAACTCGCGCCGCTCCAGCGCCGTGCGCAGCGCGCTTTCGATGCGCAGCCGCTCGCCCAGGCGCTCGTTCAGGGCCGCGGTGTAGAACTGGTACTGGTTGCCGCCCATTTCCTTGGCGCGGAACATGGCGATGTCGGCCCGCTCGGCCAGCACGCCGGGTTCCTTGCTGTCGGTCGGGAACACGGCGATGCCGGCGCTGGCGGTCAGGAACAGCTCGGTGCCATCGAGCACCAGCGGCGCCGCCAGGCTGTCCAGCACGCGCTGCAGCTGTTCGGCGCGCGGCGCCAGGCCGCCCCGTTCCGGTAACAGCAGCAGCGCAAACTCGTCCCCGCCCAGGCGCGCCACCGTGTCGACCGGCCGCACGGCCGCCTGCAGCCGCGCCGCCACGATCTGCAGCAGGCGGTCGCCGCCCTTGTGGCCCAGGCGGCTGTTGGTGAACTTGAAGCGATCAAGGTCGATCGACACCAGCCACAGTTCATGCCCCTTGCGCCCCGAGTGCTGGATGGTCTGCGCCAGCCGGTCCTGCAGCAGCACGCGGTTGGGCAGGCCGGTCAGCGCATCGTGGGTCGAGCGGTGTTCCAGCTCCGACTCATAGGCCTTGATGGCGGTGATGTCGTGCTGGATCGAGATGAAGTTGACCACCACGCCGTGCTCGTCGCGCACCGGCGACAGCACCACGTCGTTCCAGTACTGGGTGCCGTCCTTGCGGTAGCAGCGCAGCACCGCGTGGCCGTCGCGCTGCTCGCGGATCGCCGCCCGCAGCTCGTCGATGCCGGGCTGGTCGAGGTCATCGCCAAACAGCACGCGCGGGCTGCGGCCCAGCGCTTCCTGCGCGCGGTAGCCGGTGATGCGTTCATACGCCGGGTTCACGTACACGATCGGGTTGTGCGGTTCGGCCGCCGTGATCATCACCGCATTGGTGCTCGACTCGATGGCGCGCTGGCGCAGCAGCAAGGCCTGGTTGGCCGCCTTCAGTTCCGCCGTGCGCGTGGCCACGCGCTGCTGGATCAGCAGCTTGCGGCGCTTGAGCGAATCGATGAAGGCCGAGCCGATCAGGGTAATCAGCACGCCCAGCGCCAGCGTGGACAGCGAAGCCAGGTGCTCGCTGGCCAGGATGCGCGCGCCGGGCGTGGCCACCATCAGCCAGCGCGAGCCCGCCACGTCGAGCGCCAGCTGCAGCGGCGCCGTGCGGGCCGGGTACAGCCAGGCCGGCAGGGACAGGCCGCCGTGCGATGGGGCCGGCGCCGCGTCGTACACCAGGGCGACCGGATCGGGTTCGGCGCTGGCATACACCTGCAGGTCGAGCGCGCCGGCGTCTGGCCCGGCGCTGGCGAAGATCTTCTCGATCATTGCGCCCGGCTGCAAGGTCAGGGCCGTCTCGCCGACCACCGTGCCGCCCGGCGCGGCGCCGGCGTACAAGGGCATCGCCACCACCACGCCAAGGCGCTGGCGCGCGCCGTCGCGCTGCGCCAGTTGCACCAGCGGCCCGGCCGCCGGGGCGCCGCTGGCATAGGCGCGCTGGCGCGCGCCGTCGTCGCGGCCGGGAAACAGGGTATCGAGGCCGAGCGCCGCCTCGTTGCCGGCCAGCGGTTCGATGTAGTCGATCACCCGGTAGCGCGGCCGCACGGCGGCCGGCTGCGCTGCGCCGGCGCGCAGCTCGCGCACCGTGGCGCCGGGCTGCAGCGCCTGCAGACCGGCCTCGAAGGCCGGCCGTTCGGCGTGCTCGATGTAGCGCAGGTAGCTGATGCCCAGCACATAGGGCCGGCGCACCAGCAGCGGCGTGACGAAACGATGGAATTCCTCGCGGCTGGCGCCGGGGCGGGCCACGAACAGCTGGTTGACCGCATGCAGGCTGGCCAGGGCGCTGCCGATGCCCTCGCGCAGCACGAAAGCGCGCGCCTGCACGCGCTGCTCGAAAGCCAGTTGCGCGCGCTGCGCTTCCAGCCGGCTGACGCCGGCAAACAGGACGCCGGTCAGGCCGAAGCCGCACAGCAGCGCCAGCACCGCCGTGCGCGTGCGGAACGGTTGCCGTGATGCTGCGCTGATCGGATCGTCCATCGTGTCCCTGCCTTCGCTTTGCCAGCTTACCATTGTCGCACGGTCGGCCATTTAATGCCATATGGAAACATTTTCCGCCCGGCTCACGCGCGCCAAGCGCTGCGGCAGCGGCCTATACTGGGCTGCCCACACCACGAGGAGGCGACCATGGAAAACACCTGGATCGTCGTGGCTGACAGCAGCCACGCCCGCATCTTCCAATTGCGCGACGGCCAGTTGCCGGCCGAAGAGATCGAAGACCTGGCCAACCCGCTGGGACGCGCCGACAACCGCCAGCTGGCTTCCGACGGCCACGGCCAGTATTTCGGCCCCGAAGGGCGCGGCCACACCGCGCCGCGGGTGGAAGAACCGGTGCAGCACGAGGTGCGCCAGTTCGCGCGCGAAATCGGGCACCGGCTCGATACGGCCGCCGCCCAGGACCGCTTCCAGCACCTGGCCCTGGTGGCCGCGCCGCGCTTCCTGGGCCTGCTGCGCGACAGCCTGGACAAGCAGACCCGCAAGCTGGTCACGGCCGAAGTGGCCAAGAACGTGTCGGCCTTTGCGCGCCAGGACCTCGATGCCTGCCTGCAGGCGCTGGCCCGGCCGCAGCAAGGCGGCTAAGGCCATGGACCTCAGCACGCAATGGGTCACGGTGCAGGGCCCGGACGGCGCCTTCGACGCCTTCCTGGCCCTGCCGCGCAGCGGCCACGGCCCCGCCCTGCTCTTGCTGCAGGAAATCTTCGGCGTCAACGCCCACATCCGCGCGGTGGCCGAGCAATATGCGGCCGACGGCTATGTAGTGCTGGCGCCCGACCTGTTCTGGCGCCAGGGCAAGCGCCTGGAGTTCGGCTATGACGAGGCGGACTGGGGCCGCGCCGCCCAGTGCATGCAGCGCACCGACGTGGCGCAGGCCCAGGCCGACATCGGCGCTGCCGCGGCTGCACTGCGCGCCACGCCCGGCGCCGCAGGCCGGCTGGCCGCGCTGGGCTATTGCTGGGGCGGCCGCATGGCCTACCTGGCCCTGGCCAATGACCACGCCGAGCATGCGGTCGCCTACTACGGCGGCGGCATCCAGCATTGCCTGGAGCGCGCCGACGACATCCGCGCGCCGCTGCTGCTGCACTTTGGCGGGCGCGACGCCCACATCCCGCTGGAGGCCGTGCGCCAGGTGGCCGAGCGTTTCGGCGCGCGCGAACAGGTTGAAATCCACCTCTACCCGGACGCCGAACACGGCTTCAACTGCAACCACCGCAACAGCTACCACCAGCCCAGCGCCGCCGAAGCGCATGGCCACACCCTGCTGTTTTTAAGTGAAAACCAGTAAGTGCGTTCCCGCACAGATGGCGCAGTTGGGCAGTCCTAAAGTTGGCTGCTAACCCAACCGGAGGAAATGATGGCTGATGACCTGAATTCCCGGCCCGCGCCTGCGGCCCTCGCTGTGTCCCCGGCCAGCACGCTGGCTGCAACCTTGATGGCCGCGCTGCTGGCAGCTTGCGGTGGCGGCGGCGGTGGCAGTTCGCCCCCCGTGACGCAACCGGCGCCACCGCCGCCGGAACCGCCGAAGCCGGCCTTCGCGCTGGCCGTGAAGGAAGTGGCAAGCGGCCTCAGCACTCCCCTGTTGCTGACCGCACCGGCTGGCGATGCGCGCCGCTTCATTGTCGAGCGCCCGGGCCGCATCCGCATCCTCGGCAGCGACGGCACGCTGCGCAGCACGCCGTTCCTCGACTTGACCGGCCTGCTCAGCACGGACGGCGAAGGCGGCCTGCTGTCGATGGCCTTCCATCCGAACTACGCCCAGACCGGCCGCTTCTACATCTATTACACGGACAAGTTCAGCAACATCGCCATCGACGAAGTGAAAGTCTCGGCCGATGCCAACGTGGCCGACGCCAACTCGCTCAAGCGCATCATCACCATCCCGCACCCGACGTACACCAACCACATGGGCGGCATGCTGGCCTTCGGCGCCGACGGCTACCTGTATGCCGGCACCGGCGACGGCGGCGGCGCTGGCGACCCGAGCGGCAATGCGCAAAACCTCGACTCCCTGCTGGGCAAGCTGCTGCGCCTGAAGGTGGACGACGTGGTGGCGCCGCTGTATAACGTGCCGGCCGACAATCCCTTTGTCGGCCAAGCCGGCAAGCGCGGCGAAATCTGGGCCTACGGCTTGCGCAACCCTTGGCGCTTCGCCTTCGACAACACGACATCGTCGCTGTACATTGCCGACGTCGGCCAGGCCTTGAAGGAGGAAGTCGACGTGGTGGCGGCCGGCGCCAAGGCAGTCAACTACGGCTGGAACACCATGGAAGGGACCAGTTGCTACAACGCCAGCACCTGTTCCCAGCAAGGACTGACCCTGCCCGTCTTCGAGTACGACCACGGCAGCAACAATGCCAACGGCTGTTCGATCACCGGCGGCTTTGTCTACCGCGGCACGGCCTTGCCGGAACTGGCCGGCCGCTACCTCTATTCGGATTATTGCAAGGGCTTCCTGAAGAGCTTCCTGTATAGCAACGGCGCAGTCAGCGAAGCGAAAGACTGGGCGGTGGGCGATATCGGCCAGGTCCCGGCCTTCGGCCAGGATGCCGCGGGCGAGCTGTACATGCTGAGCGAATCCGGCAAGGTGTACCAGATCATCCGCAAACCGTAAGGACCGGTCCCGGTGGCGAAGGCGCGCTACAATGGGCGCTTTCCCACCAGCCCGCGAAAGACATGGCCAGACTGACGCTTGCGTTCCCGGAAGACCAATTCTGCTTTTCGACCCAGCTGACGGTCCGCGTGACCGACATCAACGGCGCCAACCACCTCGGCAACGACTCGATGATTTCCATGATCTCGGAAGCGCGGGCGCGCTTCCTGTTCGAGTTCGGCGTGCAGGAAACGGAAGCCGACGGCACCGGCATCATCGTCACCGACCTGGCCACCACCTACCGCGCCGAAGCGCACGCGCGCGACCAGCTGCTGTTCGAGGTAGGCGTGATGGATTTCAACAAGTATGGCGGCGACGTCATCTTCCGCATCACCCGTCCGGCCGATGGCACGCTGGTTGCCATGGCCAAGCAAGGCTTCGTGTTCTACCACTACCGCCACAGCCAGGTGGTGCCGATGCCGGACGACTTCCGCGCCAAGTTCAGCCGCGTGAACTGGATCGACTGAGCGGCAACATTACTTGCTGCTGAGCTGGGTCGGTGCGCCGAACGTTTTCTTGAACCAATCGTCGACCATCGGCTTTTCATACCGCAGCGAATCACCGCCCGCGTAACGGTTCAGGCCGTCCAGGTACATCATGTTGCTGAGGCGGTCGGTGCCGCTGGCAAGCACCTTGCCATCCTGTTGCAGCGTATATTGCAATTCCATGGTCGGCCAGTCGGCCCCGCCGCGCAGGATGCGCAAGTCGTGCAGGGAACGGCGGCGCGGCTCGACGCGGCCGGCCAGGTCGATGTCGGTCACGGTGATCGACAATTGCTGGTTGGCCGGCAATTGCCTGGCCAGGGATTCGAAATGGGTAGTCAATTCCTTCAGCACCTGGTCACGGTCCTGTTCCCAGAACGGCACGTCCGTGAATTTGTCCGGGTCCTGGTACTTGACGGTCACCCCGCCTGCCGAGGCGGCGCCAGCCGCCGCCAGCAGCAGGGCAGCGGCGATCCAGAAGCGAGTTTGGCGTTTCATGATGGGTTTCCTTTCCTAGATAAGCTTCAATATACTCCTCGCCCCCGCCCCTGCTGTCATTGAAACAATTCCTGACAAAAAAAACGGGCCGGATACGTCCGGCCCAGAATAAATGGGGACGTACCCCATTTTTCAGACAACTTTTTACAATCAGCTACCGATGCGCCCGCCGTCGTTCTTGGTGATGGCGATGGTGGCCGAACGCGGACGCTTGCCCACGCCGTAGCCGGCATTGCTTGGCCATTGGCTGGTGTATTTGGCCGGGTCGGCGATATTGGCGTTGGCCGTGCCCTCACCCGGGTGCTGGATGTTGACGAACAGCGTCTTGCCATCCGGCGTTTCGGTGATGCCGGTCAGTTCGCAGTCGACCGGGCCGACCAGGAAGCGCTTCAGCGTGTCGGCAGTCGGGGTCTTGCCGACGAAGGTGTCGACATTGGTGGCGCCGTACGCCAGCGTGACTTTCTTGCCGTCGCCCACCTGGCCTGGCAGGCCGGCCAGCATCATGCAGTTGGTGACATCGGTATAGGCGCCGTCGTCGGTCTGGATCCAGCAGATGCCGGTGGAGCGCGAGAAGGCCAGGCCGTCCGGGCTGGAGAAGTCCTGGTCGGCAGTCAGGCTGGACAGGTTGACCAGGCTTGGGTTGGCATCGGACTGGGCGCCGAACAGGTAGACGTCCCAGGTAAAGGCGGCGGAAGCGTTGCCGTCTTTTTCCTTGACGCGCAGGATGTGGCCATTGACGTTGCCGGTCTGCCTGGACGTGCCCTTCATGTCTTCATAGGTGCGCGGGTTCGGGCCGTCCGGTGCGGTACGGGCGCTGTTGTTGGTGAGGGTGAAGTAGACCTCGCCATTGGCCGGGTTGACCGAGCACCATTCCGGGCGGTCCATCTTGGTGGCGCCCACGGCGTCGGCCGCCAGGCGGGCGTTGACCAGCACGTCGGCCTGGTCGGCGAACTTATAGGTCGTGTAAGCGGCGATGGCGGCATTGCTGATGTTCAGCTCGATCCAGGAACCGCTGCCGTCGGCAGCAAACTTGGCCACGAACAGCTTGCCTGAATCCAGGTATTTGTCGCCAGTGGCCAGCAGGTCGGCCGGCGCAGCGTCGGCCTCGCTCCAGGTGGCGGTGGAGACGAATTTGTAGATGTACTCGTTGCGCGAATCGTCGCCCATGTACACGGCCAGCGGCTGGCCGGCCACGGTCTTTCCGAAGGCGGCGCTTTCGTGGGCGTAGCGGCCCAGCGCGGTGCGCTTGCGCAGATTCTTGCCCTTGTTGTACGGATCGGCTTCCACGATATAGCCCATGCCGTTCATTTCGTTGCGGTAGTCGTCGCTGCCATCGAGCGAAGCACCGAGCTTGGAGTTGTTCCAGCGCGCGTACTTGTCGTCGGCGCCGCCCGATTCCCAGCCGTGGCGCGAAGCGGCGCCCTGGCTGCGTCCGTAGCGCTTGAGCGCGGCGACGCTCTTGTCGTTGCCGCGCGCGGCATCGTCGGTAGCGCTGCGGGTGAAGTAGCCGCTCCAGTTTTCTTCGCCGGAGACGAAGGAACCCCATGGGGTGCGGCCGGTGCCGCAGTTGTTCAGGGTGCCGCGGATCTTGCTGCCGTCCGGCGAGTACTTGGTCTTCACCAGGGCATTGCCTTTCACCGGGCCGCTGAGGTCGCAGTCAGTCAGGCAGGTGACGCGGCGGTTGAATGCCGAATCCTTGACGTATTCCCATTTGCCTGCGTTCTTGCGCACTTCCACCACGGAGATGCCGTGCAGCGAAGTTTCGCGGTCGATTTCCGCGGCCGGGCGCGGCAGGGTGTTGGTGCCGCCATTGGCGTGGATGAAGAAGGATGCCAGCTTTTCGTTAGTGGTCGCTTCGTGATTGATGGCCAGCAGGCCGCGGTCGTTGCCGCTGGCAGAAGGTTTGCCGGCACTGTCCAGGCCGAAGAATTCCATGCCGTCGTGGTGGTCGCCGGCGCGGTTCTCGAAGTCGGCATCGCTGCCATCGTTCTTGAAGGCCGTGGCGGAAGCGGTCAACGGATCGCCCAGTGCATAGATGACGGTGGCGGTGTAGCCGGCCGGCACGGTGACCAGGTCGGCCAGGCTCTTGCCCACGGCCGCAAAGCCCAGCAGCTTTTCAACCGGCGCCGGCGTTTCCGGCTTGGTGACCACCGGTGCATCGTCGCCGCCGCCGCAGGCGGTCAGGGTGGCAGAACCCATCATCACGGAGATGGCCGACGCTACCGAACCGCGCAGCAGGTTGCGGCGGCTGATGCGCTTGTCGAGAATTTCGCTGAAGTGCTCGTTCGGGGTATCGTTGTAGCCGATATCGTCGTGATCGATTTTGTTTTCCATGACGCTTTCCAAAAGTGGGGGAGTTGAAACTGCCCGCCATTCTAGGAAGCGAAAATGACAACATTGTGACTAGCCGATTGCGCGCCGCAAACGAAAGAGGCGGCCGGTTCAGCTTTCGCCCGCCCGCCATTCCATCTTCTGCAGCTGGATATGCGGGTGGCTTGCCAGCGCATCCCACTGCGGCAGGAACTGGAAGCCGAGCTTCCGGTACAAGGCTGCGGCACGTTCGTTCTCGGGCGACACCTCGAGCACCACGCGCTGGTGGCCTTGTGCTTGCGCGTGCTGCTTCATTGCAGCGACCAGCGCCGCCGCCGCGCCACCGCCGCGGTGTGCCGGCTTGACCCACATCGCGATCACGCTGAACTCCTGCGCTTGACTCAGGACACCACCGATCATGCCGACCGGCATGCCGCCGTCGAAGGCCAGCAGATAGGCCGCCGGCCCGCGCCCCGCGGCACGGTCCTGCCACTGGCTATCCGGGTTGGCAGCGGCGCTGGCGTGCGTCACGCCAAAGGCAGTTGGCGCATCAAGCAGCGCAGCAAGGCGCAGCTCCTTGAGGGTGGTCCAGTCGTGTTCGGTCGTAGGTCGGATCAGCATGCAGCGAGTATAGCAATTGTGCGTGTGCGCACGGCGCCGCCGCGCTGGAGCGCCGATGCTGTCGGCAAGGAGGTGCGCCATGCCCGAAGGCCCGTCGATCGTCATCCTCAGCGAACAGGTGCGCGCGTTTGAAGGGCGCACCATTGCCTGCGCCAGCGGCAACAGCAAGGCCGTGCCGTTCGAGGAGCTGCCCGGCCAGCCGGTGCTGTCGCTGCGCAGCTGGGGCAAGCACTTCCTGATCGAATTGCCGCTGTACACGCTGCGCATCCATTTCCTGATGTTCGGCAGCTACCGCATCGACGAGCGCAAGGCAGGCGCCGAGCCGCGGCTGTCGCTGCAATTCGAAGAAGGCGGCGAGCTGAACTTCTATACCTGTTCGGTCAAGCTGGTGGAAGGGGAACTGGAGCAGGCTTACGATTGGCGCGGCGACGTGATGTCGGCGCATTGGAGTCCGCGCCTGGCGCTGAAAAAACTGCGCGACAATCCCGAGCGGCTTGTCTGCGATGTCCTGCTCGACCAGGACATCTTCGCTGGCGTTGGCAATATTATTAAAAACGAAGTATTGTTTCGTTTACACATACACCCTCTCTCCACGGTAAGTAAATTGCCACAAGGAAAGTTGCGTGAGCTGGTCAAGCAAGCGCGCCAATACAGTTTTGAGTTCAAACAATGGAAGTTGGCGTTTGAATTGAAAAAACATTGGCTGGTGCACAACCGTGCCGTGTGCCCGCGCTGTAATATCAAGCTGCACCGGGCCCATCTCGGGCTCACCCAGCGCCGTACGTTCTGGTGCGAGCGCTGTCAAAAGCGTTACGGCGACGCAGTAGATGTTGTAAAGATTTAGCTCATCCAGTATTGCCTGTTGTTAATAACAATGGGTAGGACTACAATCAATTTGATGCGCCTGAAAATTGCGCATCATCCAGGACTGTGTGTCACATTTGGAATTTGCCAATATGTCTTTCTTGTCTTCTGCTACGCCCAAACTTGCGCCGTGGCGCATCCTGCTGGTTGATGACGAACCCGATATCCACGACATCACCAAGCTCACGCTGAGCCGGTTTCGCCTGGAAGGACGCGGCCTGGCTTTCCTGCACGCATACAGCGGCGCCGAAGCGAAGGAAGTGCTGGCAAAGGAAAAAGACATCGCCCTGGTCTTCCTCGACGTCGTGATGGAGCGCGAAGACTCCGGCCTGGAAGTGGCGCGCTGGCTGCGCGAAGACCTCGACAACCAGTTCACCCGCATCGTGCTGCGCACCGGGCAACCGGGCCAGGCGCCGGAAGAACGCGTGATCGTCAATTACGACATCAACGATTACAAGGAAAAGACCGAGCTCGATCGCACCAAGCTGTTCACCACCACCTTCGCCGCCCTGCGCGCCTACCGCGACATCATGAAGGTGGAAGAAGCGCGCCAGCAGCAAATGCATTACCGCGAAGGCCTGGAACGCGTGATTGCCGCCTCGGCCCACATCTTCCAGGCACGCAACCTGAAAGACTTCGCCGACGGCTTGCTGCAGCAGGTGGTCGCGCTGCTGCGCCTGGAGCACAGCATGCTGGTGCGCCTGCGCGGCGCCAGCGCCGTCAGCGGCGAGCACGATTACGAAGTGCTGGCCCAGATCGGCCAGGACGAGGACAGCCTGCTGACGCCGGAGCTGCTGGCCCAGCTCAAGGACGCCGAGCGCAACCGCATCTCGCGCATGGCCGGCGACACCTTCGTCGGCTACTTCCCCAACAGCAGCGGCAAGGCGTCGCTGCTGGTGCTGAAGGGCGTGGACGAGATTTCCGAGATCGACCAGAAGCTGCTGGAGATTTTCTGCAGCGGGGTAGCGATCGCCTTCGACAATATCCTGCTGACGCAGGAAATCACTGACACCCAGGCCGAGCTGATCATGCGCCTGGGCGACGTGGTCGAATCGCGCTCCAACGAAGCCGGCAACCACGTGCGGCGCATGGCCGAATTCTGCCACCTGCTGGCCAGCGCTTCCGGCATGCCGGAAGATGAAACCGCCGTGCTGAAACACGCGGCGCCGATGCACGATATCGGCAAGATCGCCACGCCGGATTCGGTGCTGCTCAAACCGGGCAAGCTCGATGCGGCCGAGTGGGAAATCATGAAGCAGCATCCAACGGTCGGCCTGTCGATCCTGGACGGCTCGCAGCGCCCGATCCTGAAGGCAGCCGCCGTGATCGCCCACCAGCACCATGAAAAGTTCGACGGCAGCGGCTACCCGCAAGGGCTGAAGGGCCACGATATCCACGAGTACGCGCGGATCGTGGCCGTGTCCGACGTGTTCGACGCGCTGATGCACAAGCGCTGCTACAAGGATGCCTGGCCGGTCGAGAAAGTGGTGGAGCACATGCGCGAGGTGGCGGGCACTCACCTCGACCCGAAATTCGTCGAACTGCTGATCGCCAATATGGACAAGGCCCTCGCGATCAACGAGCGCTTCCCCGACTGAAATTCGGGGTCAGGTCTGTCATTTGGACAGCGGTGAACGACGTTTGATAAAAATCAAAGTCACCGAAAAACGACGGGACAGAACGAATACGCGAGGTTGCGATTCGCCCCGTTTTGATTTTTGTCAAAGGAGTGCGCTGTCTGTCCAAAAGACAGACCTGACCCCGAATTTTCGTCAGTACGCGGCCAGTTCGACCGGCATACGCTTGGCGCCGGAACGCCATTCACCAGTCAGCCTTGCGCCGGACACCTTCAGCGTCATCACGCCAGATGGCTTGCCGTCGTTGTCGCGCTCGGTGAGGGTCAGCTGCGCGCCCTGACGCTGCACCGTCAACTCAATCTGCTTGCGGTGCTTGTCATAGTAATAGTGGGCTTGCGGCGACGGGCTTGCTGACAGGCCGCTGTCGCCGATAAACAGCGTCACCGCCAGGTTGCCGTTGATTGTGCCTTTGTACAGCTGGGCGGATTTTCCGACCAGCGGCGCCGGTGCGTCGCCCTCGCCCAGCATCAGCTTGCGGCCGTAGGGATTCAGGTAGGGCCGCATTTCATCGCCCTTGAGTACGTACTCGAAGTCGCCCAGCTCGTCGATGCTGCGGACCGAATAACTGCCGCAGGACATGGAACGCAGCACCAGGCGGTTGTCGCGGATGCCCAGGTGGCCGAAATCGCCGGCAGTTGGCTGTTCTTCGTTGTCGAGGCAATTTTCATACAGTATGAGCTGGTCTTCGGCATCGGATTTGTCCTTGCCCTTCTTGAAGCGCTTCCTGAGCTCGGCGATGTGCTTTTGCATCGTCACGCTGCGCGCCTTGCGCGCCTTGGGCAGCAACCTGGCCTTTGCATCCGTCGTGACCACATCCAGTGCCTCCACCATGCGCCCATTCGACACATCGAAGTAATAGTCAAAATTCGAATCGCCGCAATGCGCGCCGCAAGCCGACAGCTGCAGCGAAACGCGCGCCATGCGCCCGCCGTTCACAGGGCTGATGCCATTCGATTCGATCGACATGGTGCCCGGGTCGATCATGCCGCCGATGGCCTTGGCGTCCGCCGAAGGCAGGGTATGCAGGAACGCGTCGTACACATAGGCGTTGATACGCTCAGCCACGCCGGGCTCGCCGCCTACGATCCACGGCAGCTTGGCGACTGCATCGTCGCCTTGCTGGTCTTTGAAAGGATAACTGCGCGGCTGGTCAGCCAGCGGTGCGGCGCCGGCGGCGCAGGCAAACGCCGCCGCGAAGGCAAGGAAAAACGCCCTCATGCAGACTGCTTGCGCTGGTCGCGCGGGAAACGCAGGTGGTAGTGCAGCCCCATGCCGGGCGAGCTGACCACCTTCACCGTGCCGCCCAGCGGTCCGGTCACCAGGTTGTACAGGATGTGCGCCCCCAGGCCGCTTCCGCCGGAGCCGCGCTTGGTGGTGAAGAAGGGATCGAACAGCTGCTGCAGCGTGGTGGAATCCATGCCGACGCCGTCGTCGCTGTAATCGAACAGCACGTGGTCGCCTTCGAGCTTGCCGGTGATGCGGATGGTGCCCTTCTGCCCTTCTTCGAAGCCGTGCACCAGGGAGTTCACCACCATATTGGTGACGATCTGCGAGACGGCGCCGGGGAAGCTCTCGCAATGGATGTCCGGCGGGCAGTCGACGTTGACGGCAATCGGTTTGCCCTTCAGCTTGGGCTGCAGCGACAGCAGCACTTCATCCAGGTATTTGCGCAGGTTGAAGTGGCGGATATTGTCGGACGACTGGTCCACCGCCACCTGCTTGAAGCTGCGCACCAGCGCCGCTGCGCGCTGGGTGTTGGTGGTCATGATCTTGAGCGACTGGTCGACCGTGTCGAAGAACTGGTTCAAGCCGTCTTCGTCCAGCGTGCCCTCGGCCAGGTCGAGGCGGCACAGGCGCAGCTCTTCCACCAGGTGGCTGGTGGCGGTCACGCAGATGCCGAGCGGGGTGTTGATTTCATGCGCGACGCCGGCGACCAGGCGCCCCAGCGAGGCAAGCTTCTCTTGCCGCACCAGCTCCGATTGCGCCGTCTGCAATTGCGTGAGCGCGGTGGCCAGCGCGGTGTTCTGTTCTTCCAGTTCGGCCTTGGCGCGGCGGATCGCCAGGTCGGCGCGGGTGCGCGCGATGGCGGCGGCGGTGTGGTTGGCGACGTAGGCCAGGATATCGAGTTCGGCCTGCGAGTACACCACGGATGCGTCGTAGCTTTGCACGATGATCACGCCCAGCGCTTGCTCGCCCACCATCATCGGGCAACCCATCCAGCTGGCGATGCCCTGGTTTCCCAGCGGTTCATTGATGTCGCCGCGCTCCATCAGCGCCGCGAACGCGGGCCCGTCGAGCAGCATGGGCTGGCGCTTCTTCAGCACGAAGGAGCTCATGCCGACGCCGTATTCGAAACGCTGGACCGGCGCTTCCTGGTCCTTCTCGTCGACGAAGTAAGGGATCGACATTTCGTCGCGCTTGGGATGGTAGAGCGCAATCAGGAAATTGCGGGCGGTGATCAGGCTGCCGACAATCTCGTGCAGGCGGGCGTACAGCAGCCTGGCGTCCGATTCGGCCGATGCCGATGCGGACAGGCTGGCAATCTCGTACAGCGCGCGCTGCAGGCGTTCGGCCTTGCTGCGCTCCGCTACTTCGCGCTCCAGTTCCAAGGTGCGTTCGCGCACGGCACGCTCGAGCCGGTCCATGCTCTGCAAGCCTTGCAGTGCGCTCGACACGTGGTTGGCAATCTGCGCGAACAGGGCCTGGTCTTCCTCGCTGTAGGTGTGCTCCTTGTCGTAGCTCTGGATCACCATGGCGCCCAGCACCTCATGGTCCTGGTCCAGCAAGGGACAACCGACCCAGTGCTCGGCGATCGTGCCGACGCCGAACACTTCGTTTTCTGCGCGGGCGCGGTGTTCGTCGCCCGTCATCACCAGGCGCTGCTTGTTCAGGATGACCCAGGCGGTGGGCGACTGGTCGGGCGTGGCCAGCTGCACCAGTTGGTCCTTGTAGGGATGGTCGTCCACTTCGTCGACAAAATAGACGAAGCGCACCGCATTGCCGGGCGCGTCTCGGTCGCTCAGGGCCACGTAGAAATTGGCGGCGTACATGATGCGGCCCAGTGCCGCGTGCACGGACTGCAGGAAGACCAAGATGTCGGTGCAACTATTGGACAGCTTGCCAATTTCCAGCAGGATTTCCTGGACGGCCTCCAGGCGGCGCAGACGGCTTTCCATCTTATTCCCAAGGTTAGATGCGTCTGGGAAATATAGCAGGAGGCGCCCACGCTAGCCAGCGGAAAACAAAGCCCGCGTGGTGCGCGGGCTGTATCAGGAAAACCAAGTTTGTGCCAGATCAATGCAGCGACATGGCAGGCCGCCGAGGCGGCAACACCGGCGGGCCGAGGGGAGTGATGCGCGGATCGATGGCCGGGTCGGGCGTCTGGTATTTGAAGGGATTGATGATGATTGGTGGAATCGTCGGTGGTGCGGATGGCGGGCCTTTGGGGCCTAACTCGATCATCGCGCTGCGCTGGCGCGGTTCGCTGTCGATTACCAGGAGCAACGATTGGCTCCCGTCTCTTACTAGCCAAGCCATATTCCCCTCCATCTCAGAGATCGGATATTCAGTATAGGCAAACAGTCAATCAATTCAAGGCGGAACGGCGGACTTTTTCCATTCATCATGCAAAATCCACCGTTCGTCGCAAGCGGATGGCTGGCAAGGGGCGCCGGGCCTACAGTAACACCATGTTCAACGCCAAGAGGCCCATCATGAAAAAGGTATTTGCCCTGTCCCTGGTCCTGCTGTTCTTCTGCATGGTTGCAGCCTGGATCTCCTTCGATGCCAGCGACCTCGTCGTCACGGTCGGCGACACGGACTATGACGGGCCGCTGGGCGCCTTGTTCGGTACCGTGCTGGCCGGCGGCGTGTTTGCCGTGATGGCGGTGGCGATGATCTTCGCGGCAGCCATCGTGGCCGTGGTGATGGCAGGCGTCGGCGTGATCGTGATCCTGTCCCTGGCGCTGGCGGCCGTGGTGACCATGGCGGCCGTGTCGCCCCTGTTGCTGCCGCTGATGATCCCGTTTTTCATTTACTGGCTGGTGAAGCGCCGCCACCGCAAGCCTGCCGAAGCTGCCGCGCCGGCGCTGGAACATGCCCCTGCCTGATTCGCCCGGATCGGGTGCTAGAATGCAATTTTTGCAACTCAAGGATTGCATCCATGCGCACGACCATCCTGCTGCTCTCCCTCGCCTTCTCTGCCCCCGCCTTCGCTGACAAGCTCGATGACGCCATCCTGGCGGAGATGAAACGCAGCCATATCCCCGGCGTTTCCATCGCCGTCGTGAAGGACGGCAAGATCATCCGCGAACAAGGCTATGGCCTGGCCGACCTGGAAAACAAGGTCAAGGTCACGCCCGCCACCATCTTCCAGTCCGGTTCGGTCGGCAAGACCTTCACCGCGGCCCTGGTGATGCTGCTGGCCGAAGACGGCAAACTGTCGCTGGACGACCCTGTTTCCCGGCACCTGGCGAACACGCCCAAGGCCTGGGAAGGCATCACCATCCGCCACCTGCTGTCGCATACCTCGGGCCTGGGCGATCCTTACGCCAGGCTGGACCTGACCAAGGATTACACGGAAGAAGAGCTGATCGCGCTGGAGGCGGAGATCCCCGTGCTGTTCGCACCGGGCGAGAAATGGTCGTACTCGAACATGGGCTACCACCTGCTCGGCTTCATTTGCAACAAGGCGGGCGGCAAGTTCTATGGCGACCAGCTGCGCGAGCGCATCTTCGCGCCGCTGGACATGGGCACCCGCATCATCAGCGAAGCCGACATCATTCCGCACCGCGCGCGCGGCTATGAACGCAAGGGCGGCAAGCTGGTGAACCAGTCCTGGGTGGCGCCGCGCCTGAACACCACGGCGGACGGCAGCCTGTACCTGACGGCGCGCGACCTGGCGAAATGGGACCTGGCGCTGTATGGCGACAAGGTGCTCCCGGCCAGCGCGCGCAATGCCAGCTGGACGCCGGCCAGACTGAACGACGGCACGGCCACCGAATACGGCTATGGCTGGCAATTGTTCCAGCGTAACGGCCATCGCGCCATCGCCCACGGCGGCGCATGGCAAGGCTTCCGTTCGCAGCTGTACCGCTTCGTGGACGACAGGCTGTCGGTGGTGGTGCTGGCCAATTCGGCCAGCGCGCGCCCCGGCAAGCTGGGGGACATCGTCGCCGCGCATTACCTGCCGGCGCTGGCCGTCAAGCCGAAGCCTGCGATTGCGGAAACCGAACCGGCCGTGGCCGAACGCGTGCGGGCCATGTTCGCCAGCATTGCCGAGCGCAAGCTGCCGGAAGGCTTGAGCGACAAAGTAGCGGGCGACCTGCCGCCGGAATTCCTGGCCATGGTGTCGGAGGACCTGCAGGAATGGGGACCGCTGCGCAAGGTGGAAGCGCTGGCGCGCAGCACCGATGGCGAAGTGCGCAAGTACAGCTACCGCCTGAACTACGGCAGCGGCGCCATGCTGGTCGACCTGAGCCTGGGCAAGGGCGACAAGGTCGAACAGCTGCGCATGCGCCCCGACTGATCAGCCTTCCACCCGGTTGCGGCCGGCGCGCTTGGCCCGGTATAGCGCGTGGTCGGCCCGCACCAGGGCCGCGTCGCCGCTGCGATCGGCCGACGCCATGCTGGCGATGCCGATGCTGACCGTGATGGCGATGCTGTTGCCATTGCGTCCCATCGGGGTCTCGGCAATGCGCTGGCGCAGGCGCTCGGCAAAAGCGCGCGCCGCTTCCAGGTCGGCGCCCGGCAGCAGGATGGCGAATTCCTCGCCGCCCACGCGGCCCAGCATGTCGATCTTGCGCTGCGAATCGCGCATCAGGCCGGCCAGGTGGCGCAGCACGGCGTCGCCCCAGTCGTGGCCGTGGGCGTCGTTGATGTCCTTGAAGTAGTCGATGTCCAGCATCAGCACGGCGGCGCGGCCGCCGACATCGCGCTGCAGGCGGGCCTGCTCGTCTTCCAGGCGCGCCATGAATTCGCGCCGGTTCGGCAAGCCGGTCAGGAAGTCGGTGGTGGCCAGCTGCAGCAGCTCTTCATTCAGGCGCTTGCGCTCCGTGATGTCGATGGTGGACACGATCACGAAGTCCAGCGCATGTTCGTGGCCCGGCATCACCAGCAGCGTCAGTTCATTCTGGCGCTGCACGCCATCCAGGCGCAGAAAGCTGCCTTCGCACTGGAACAGGTGCGCGCCCTGCTCCATCGCCAGCAGCGCACGCCTGAATTCCCGCATGGCCGACGGCGCGAAATTCTGCGCCAGGCCCAGCTTGTCCGGCCGCTTGCAGGCCGGGTCGGCGCCAACCTGGGCCAGCGCGGCGGCGTTGACGTCGGTGATGCGCACCAGCCCGGCCAGGCGCTGCAGCTGGCTGGGGTTCACCTGCAGCCATTGCGCCACATCTTCCACGCCCGAATCGGCCAGCTCCAGCAAGGCCGCGCGCACGGCCGACCAGTCCTGCTGCCACAAGGCGACCGGCGCATGGTCGTACAGGCTGCGGAAGCGCGCCTCGCCGACGCGCAAGGCTTCGGCGGCGCGCGCCTGTTCCACCGCGATGCCGGCCAGGCTGGCAGCCTGGTCGATCAGGGCCAGCTGCGCCACGCTGGGACGCTGCGGTTCGCGGTGATAGATGGCAAAGGCGCCCAGCACCTTGCCGTTGGCGCCGTGCACCGGCTCCGACCAGCAGGCGCCCAGTCCCGCCCGCAAGGCCATCTCGCGGTACGGCGCCCACAGCGGGTCGCTGGCGATGTCCGCCACGATCACGCGGCTGTTGCTGGTGACGGCCTTGCCGCAGGAACCGTTGCCAAAGCCGATCGGCAAGCCGTCGATGGCCTGCCTGAAAAAGGCCGGCAGGCTGGGGGCGGCGGACAGGTGCAGGTGCCTGCCTTCTTCGTCAAGCAGCATCACGCTGCAGATCATGCCGGGGTTGACCACCTCGATGCCGCGCATCAGGCTGTCCAGCACCTCCTGCTGCGGCGCACCGGCGGCCAGCAATTCCAGCACCTGGTGGCGCCCTTCCTCGCGCCGCTCGTTCAGGGTGCGTTCGGTGACGTCGCGGAAGGACCACAGCCTTGCTGCTTCGCTGCCCAGGCGCAGCGGGCGCGTGGTCACTTCCAGCACGCGGCCATCGCGCATCTGCAGCTGGCTGTGGCTGTCCTCGTCGTCCGGCTCGGGCCGGGCGCAGGCCTGCAGGAAGGCATCGGGCTGTTCCAGCTGGCTGGCCATATGGGCCAGCAGGATGGCGCCGTCGTTTTCCCAATCGAGCTGCTCCGGCACATTCCACAACTGGCGGAAGCGGCGATTGGAGTTCAGCACGGCACCGCTGTAGTTGTCGACCAGGATGCCGTCCACCGTGGAATCGAGGATGCAGCGCAACACCGCCTGGCTGCCCTGGGCATGTTCGGCCATGGCCAGCAGGGTTTCCTGCCCCTCGCGCAATTCATCGCCCATGCGGCTGCTCTGGTCGAGCGCCAGGCGCAGGCGCTGCCGGCTTTCCGCCAGCACGTAGGCCAGCAGCGCCAGCAAGGCGCTGATCAACAGGCCGCCGATGGCGATGGCGCGCGGTTTATCCGAAAGCACGCCGTTGGCCTTGGGCAGCGCGCTGATATGCAGGGTCCAGCGCCGGCCCGCCAGGCTGATGCGCTTGAGCGCGTGCTGGCGCCCTTCCACCGCGGCAGCCGCCGGCGCGCTGTCGAACATGCGCGTCATGGCGTTGGGTGCGTCGCCGTCGTAGACCTCCACGTCCAGGCCGCGCAGGGCATCGTGCCCCAGCGCCGCCATCACGTCGCCCACGCGAAACGGCGCGTAGACCCAGCCTTTCAGCGCACTGCGGCGCTGGATCAGGGTGTAGCGGCCCACGCCGTTCTGGTAGATCGGCAGCGCGATGATGAAGCCGGACTGCACCGGGTCGGCGGTTTCCTGCTTGAGGAGCAGCTTGCCCGTCATGGTCGGCAGGCCGGAATCGCGCGCCTGCTCGAAAGCGGCACGGCGCACTGGCTCGGACAGCCCGTCATAGCCGAAAGCCTGCATATTGGCGCCGGAGAACGGTTCCAGATAGACCACCGGGCCGTACTGGCTGCGCTGGCCGGGCGGCGTCACCGCGTAGTCGGGAAAGCCCTCGGCCTTGACGATGGCGACGTGCGACTCAAGCTGCGCACCCGGCACCAGGCGCATGAAGCCGATGCCCTGCATGCCGGGAAAGTTCTGTCCCAGTTCCAGGCGCTCGATATAGGTGTGGAATTCCTGCCGGTCGACGTAGTCGGAACTGGCGAACAAGCCCTGCACGCCGTACAGCACCTGCACATAGGCCTGCATGCGCGCAGCCATATTGTTGACCAGTTCGCGGGCGCGGTATTCGAAGCCGCTGCGGGCGTCGCGCTCGGCATCGACGTGGGCGCCCCACCAGACGCTGCCGGTCGCCGTCAGGCAAAGCGCAACCACCAGCCCAGCCAGCAGGCGGGGTTGGAGCAGGCGTTGGAGCGGCGGGCTGGCAGGTGGCCTCGGCATACCAGCATCTTAGTTTGTTTAGGGCAAAGCAATTGCCCTATAGAAAAAGTCAATCGGCGCTACTATCGTGATTGCCACGCAGTGCGGCCTGGTACAGGCGGTAGCCGCGCGCGCGCAACTCGCAGGCCGGGCAGGTGCCGCAGCCATAGCCCCAGTCGTGCAGCGCGCCGCGTTCCCCCTTGTAGCAGGTATGGGTGTCGGCCCGGATCAGGTCGACCAGTTCCTGGCCGCCGAGGCGTTCGGCCAGTTGCCAGGTTTGCGCCTTGTCCAGCCACATCAGCGGGGTTTCCAGCTTGTTGCGGGTGTCCATGCCGAGGTTCAGGGCCACCTGCAGCGCCTTCATGGTGTCGTCGCGGCAGTCCGGATAGCCGGAGAAGTCGGTTTCGCACATGCCGCCGACCAGCACGGTGAGGCCGCGGCGATACGCCAGGGTGGCGGCCACGGTCATGAACAGCAGGTTGCGGCCGGGGACGAAGGTGTTCGGCAGGCCGTTTTCCTGCATCACGATCTCGATGTCCTCGGTCATGGCCGTCTTCGACAGTTGCGAGATCAGGCCCAGGTCGACCATGTGGTCTTCGCCCAGGCGTTCCGCCCATTCCGGCTTCACGCTGCGCATCTGCTGCAGCACGCGCGGGCGCACGGTCAGCTCAATCGCATGGCGCTGGCCGTAGTCGAAGCCGATGGTTTCGACGCGCGGATAGCGCTCCAGGGCCCAGGCCAGGCAGGTTGTCGAGTCCTGTCCACCGCTGAACAGGACCAGTGCGGCGTCGTTTGTCAGCATCGCAGTCTTTCTTAGAGGTCTATTTGTAATCAATCATTAAGTGGCCGACAAGATTGCGGCTGATCCGGTAACATTCGGTTTCGACTTCCAGATCACAGACCACGAATTTTGGCACAAACCGGCATAAAAGTATTGAGGGGCCTTGTACTGGGCTGCGCTGCCCTGCTGCTGCCCTTGCTGGCGGCTGCCCAGGGCTGGACTTACCAGGTCCGCATCAACGCCCCGCGCGCGCTGGAGTCGCTTCTCGAAGATAACCTCGACCTGGTGCGCTACCGCACGAACGAGCGCATGGACCGCGACCAGCTGCAGCGCATGCTGCGCGCCGCGCCGGAGCAGATCAGGACGCTGGTTGCGACTGCCGGTTACTACACGCCGGCGGTGAATATCCGCCTGGACGAAAGCGGCACGCCGACCGTCACGGTCGACGTGCAGCCGGGCGAGCCGGTGCTGGTGGGCGAGGTGGAGATCGTGCTGGAAGGTTTCCAGTCGGCGTCGGGCGCGCCGTTCGACCAGGAGGCGCTGAAGGCCGGCTGGGCCCTGCCGCGGGGCGCCGTGTTCCGCCAGGACGAATGGGAAAAGGCCAAGCGCGATCTGCTGCGCGCCGTGGTGCAGACGCGCTACCCGCGCGCGCAAATGATTTCCAGCGAAGCGGTGGTCGATCCGGAGACCCGGCGCGCACTGCTGCACGTGGCGCTCGACAGCGGGCCGGAAATGCGCTTCGGCGAGCTGAAAATCGAGGGTTTGCGGCGCTATCCCGAATCGGCGGTGCGCAACCTGAACCCTATCAAGCCGGGCGACGTCTACAGCGAAGCGGCGCTGCAGGCTTACCAGGGCAAGCTGCAGGAGACCGGCTATTTCTCCAACGTCGAGGTGAGCGCCGACCTGTCGTCCCTGCTGGGCGAGCAGATCGAGGCGGCCGAGGGCAAAGCCGAAGGCGTGCCGCAGCCGGCGACGATGGCGCCGCTGCCGCTGCTGGTGCGCGTGGTGGAGAACAAGCGCAAGAATGCCAGCGTGGGTATCGGCTTCAGCACCAATACCGGCTACCGCACCTCGGGCACCTACGATGACCTGAACGTGTTCGGCCTGAAGATGAAGAGCGCGCTGACGCTGGAAACCAAGCGCCAGCAGGCGCGCAGCGATTTCTATTTTCCCACCACGGCGGACGGCTACAACGACAGCTTCGGCGCGGCGCTGGAACGCAAGGATATCGAAGGCGAGATCACGCGCACCGCTTCCGTCGCGGCCAAGCGGGCCTGGGGCACGCCGCTGCTCGAGCGCAGCATCTCCATCGAGTACCTGAACGAGAGCAAGACCGTGAACCGGGTGCTGTCGTCGCACAGCCAGTCCTTGCCGATCACCTATGCCGCCACCTGGCGCAAGGTGGATAACCTGGTGTTCCCGACCAAGGGCTATGTGCTGAATGCCACGCTGGGCGGGGCGCTGCTGCCGGTGCTGACGGATGAAAAATTCATCCGCGCCACGGCGCGCGGCATCACTTACCGGCCCCTGAGCCCGAAATCCACCGTCATCCTGCGCGCCGAATTCGGCGCCCTCGGCTCGGCGCACCAGGAAGGCGTGCCGACCACCTACCTGTTCCGCGCCGGCGGCGACAACTCGGTGCGCGGCTATGCCTACCAGGAGCTGGGCGTGCAGCAGGGCGAAGCGACGGTCGGCGGCCGCTACCTGGTCACCGGCAGCGCCGAATACCAGTACTGGTTCAAGCCGACCTGGGGCGCGGCGGTGTTCTATGACGCCGGCAATGCGTCTAATTCGCTGGGCGGCTTGCGTCCCAAGTCCGGCTACGGCGTCGGTGCGCGCTACAAGAGCCCGGTCGGGCCGATCAATGTCGACGTCGCATATGGCCATGCCACTAAAAAGGCCCGGCTGCACTTCTCGCTGGGGTTCACGTTCTGATGGATACGCCGCGCCATCTCCCCCATCCTCCAGCGCCGCCTGAGGCGCCGCTGGCAGCGCCTCGCCGCAAGTGGCTGCGCCGCACGCTGATCGGCGGCGGCGTGACGCTGGCCGTGCTGGGCGGCGCGGCGTGGCTGCTGGGACGCGAAACCACGCTGCAGCAGATCGTGGCGCAGGTTGCGCGCGCCAGCGGCGGCCAGATCGTGGTCACCGGCGTCAGCGGTTCGCTGTATGGCCGCATGCATATCGGCCGCATCATCTACCGCGACGAGTCGAGCGTCCTGACGCTCGATAACATCGACATCAACTGGTCGCCGCTGCAATACTTCAGCGAGGGCGTGGCGATCAGCGAGTTGCATGTGGCGCGCGCCGAATCGCGCAGCACCGGGCCATCCAAACCAGCCGTGATGCCGGCATCGATCACGCCGCCGTTCCGCCTGAGCATTGCGGACGGCCGCGTCAGCACGCTGGCCCTGGTCAGCGAAGACGGCAGCCGCACCGAGCTGCGCGCCATCAAGCTGCAGCTCCAGGGCGACGGCCAGCATTGGCAACTGAAGGACGCCAGCGCCGAGACACCCATTGGCGCCCTTGCCGCCAGCGCGGAAATTTCGACCACGCGCCCGTACAAACTGAGCGCCACCGTCGCCCTGGCGCCGCTGCCGCCGTCGACTCCCGCGGCCCGGCCTGCCGGCAATCCCGTTACACCACCCGGCGCTGCGGCGGCAACGCCGCCCGACCCCGGCATGGTCGAGCGCAGCGCCACGCGGCTGGAGCTGTACGCCAGCGGCGACCTTGCGCAACTGAAGCTGGACGTCAAAGGCAAATCGAACTACGCCAACGGCGACGGCACCCTGGTGCTGGCGCCGTTCGACGCCCTGCCCCTGCGCAGCATCCGCCTGCAGGCGCGCGACGTCGACCCGGCCCGCTTCGACCCGGCCTGGCCAAAGGCGGCAATCGACCTGGCGCTGGACGCCGCCATCAATGGCGACAAGCTGTCCGGCAAGCTGGCCGCTACCAACCGCAGCGCCCCCGGCCCGCTCGACCAGCAAAAGCTGCCCCTGCACAGCGCCGCCGCACAACTGGGCGGCACGCTGGACAATGCAAGCCTCAGCGGCCTGCTGATCGACCTGGGCGCCGCCGGCAAGTTCACCGGCAGCGGCAAGCTGCGCCGCCTGCCGAAAGACGGCAGCATCGACACCGCCAGCGTGCGCCTGCACACCGACCGCCTCGACCTGCGCGGCCTGCACGGCGCCGCCATCAGCACGGCGATTGCCGGCGACATCAGCGCCGAAACCAAGGGCAAGCAGCACACCTTGCGCGCCGCGCTGGGCGAAGGCAAGCTGCGCCTGGACGCCCACGCCACACTGCAAGACCTGCTGCTGACCGTGCACCAGGCGCGCATCAGCGCCGGCCAGGGCAGCGTCTCCGCCACCGCCCAGGCCAGCCTGAAGGATGACAAAACCTTCAAGGCCAACGCGGCGGTCAAGCGCTTCGATCCGGCCGCGCTGGGCGCCTTCCCTTCAGCCGACCTGAACGCGGAACTGCAGGCCAGCGGAAAGCTGGCGCCGGACTGGCGCGCCAACGCCGACATCGTCCTGCAGCCCAGCAAGTTGATGGGGCAGCCGCTCTCGGGCAGCGTCAAGCTGGCCGCCGATGCGCAGCACATCGCCAGCATCGACGCCCGCCTCGCTTACGCCCGCAATACCGCCACCGCGCGCGGCGCATTCGGCGCTGCCGGCGACAAGCTGGAATGGCAGCTCGACGCCCCTCAGCTTTCCGTACTCGACCCGCAACTGCAAGGCAGCGCGACTGCCAGCGGCACCCTGGGCGGCGGCTACAAGGCGCCGCGCACCAGTTTCAGCGCGGAGGCGCGCGGCCTGGGCTACCAGCCGCCAGGCGGCCAGCGCCCGGCCGCGGCCACGCCGGCGCCGGCCCGCGCCGACAGCGTGATCCGTGCCAGCGGCGAAGCGGCGCTCTTCGGCGCAATGGACGTCAAGCTGTCCGGCAGCGCAATGCGCCTCAACCCGGCCAGCTTTGGCGCTTCGGTCGCGGGCAACGTCAACGCCGATTTCGACGCCACGCTGCGCGCCTCGGCGGACTGGCTGGCCAATGCCGATATCCGCCTGCAGCCGGCGTCCACGCTTGGCAACGCGGCACTGAGCGGCCATGCAAAGTTCGCCGCCGCCCCCGGCCGCGTGCAGGACAGCGACGTCGACCTGCACCTCGGCCCCAACCTGCTGCAGGCCAAAGGCTCGTTCGGCAAGCCGCAAGACCGCATCGACTGGAAGCTCGACGCACCACAACTGGCGGTTCTGGGCAGCGGCTGGTCCGGCAACCTGCGCGGCAGCGGCTACGCCAGTGGCGGCAACGTCGCTGGCCGCGGCCCCAACACCATGCCAACGCTCAGCGCCACGCTGGATGGCGCCCACCTGCGCCTGCCGGGGCAGCGTGAGATCTCTTCGATCAAGGGCAGCGCCACCATCGGCACCTCTTTCGCACCTGACGATCCGCTGCAGGCCGACCTGGTGGTCACGGGCCTGAACATGCCCGGCCTGCTGCTTGACCGCCTGCGCCTGCAGGCCAGCGGCACCGCAGGCAACCACTCGGTGCAGCTAGCCGCCACCAATCCCGACTTCGACGCCAGCACAAAAGTCCACGGCAGCTTCGCCCCGGATAGCTGGAACGGCAGCATCGACGCCCTGCAGAACAAAGGCCGCTTCGCCCTCACCCTGCAGGCGCCGGCCACGCTGCGCATTAGCGGCCGCAAAGGCGATGGCGTTGCCGGCCTGGCGCAGCCGGAGCAGCTCGAGTTAAGCAGCGCCACCATCGCCATGCCGGAAGGCAGCCTGCGCATCGACACGCTGGAGAAGAACGGCCTGCGCTGGCGCAGCAAAGGCAGCGCCAGCGGCGTCAACGCCAGCTACCTCGCCCAACTGTCCGACACCTGGCGCAGCAACGTGGCCAGCACCATGACCCTGGGCGGCGACTGGTCGCTGGAACTGGCAGCGCCCGCCGCGAAAGGCGCCGCGCCCGCGCTGGACGGCTACCTGCACGTATTCCGCGAAAAAGGCGACGTAACGATCACCGGCGGCGAACGCCCGATCCCGCTCGAGCTGAAGGTGCTGGACGCGCGCGTCACGGTCGCCGGCGACCAGCTGCGCGCCCAGGCCGAACTGGCCGGCGACCGCGCCGGCAATGCGCGCCTGGAAGCCAGCGCCCAGTTGCGCGACGGCCGCATTCCATCCGACAGCCCCCTGACTTTCGGCGCCAGCGCCAGCCTGCCTTCCATTGCCTGGCTGTCCCCGCTGCTTGGCGTGCAAGGAATGGAACTGGGCGGCGCCCTGCGCGCCCATGCCAGCGGCCACGGCACCATCGCCAATCCCCTGCTGGATGGCGAGGTGGTGGGCGAACAGCTGGTGATCAACTGGGCCGAGCAAGGCATCCGCCTGCGCAACGGCGCCCTGCAGGCCAAAGTGAGCGGCGACCAGCTGCAGCTGCAACGCCTGCGCTTCGATGGAACCGACGGCAATGTACAGGCTGACGGCTGGTTGCGGCTGGCAGGCGGCGACATGTCGATGGACCTCAAGCTGGCCGCCAACAAGCTCGAAGTATTCAACCGCCCGGACCGCACCCTGGTGCTGAGCGGCAGCAGCACCCTGGTGCGCGACGCCAAGCGCTTCGAGTTCGACGGCAAGTTCAGGGCCAACCGCGCCGTCATCGAACTGCCTTCGCTCGACACGCCCACCATCAGCGAAGACGTGGTGATCCTGGGCCGTGAAAAACCGAAGGCTGCCGCCAGCAGCGGGCTGCCCCTGAATATCGACCTGGAGGCCGACCTGGGCGACGATTTCACCTTGCGCGGCAAGGGCCTGGACGCGCAGCTGGCCGGCACCGTGCGCGTGCGCATGGCCGATCGCCGCGCCCCGCGCGTCAACGGCAGCATCCGCGTCGTCAGCGGCACGTACGCCGCCTACGGCCAGCGCCTGGCGATCGAACGCGGCGTGCTGAATTTCACCGGCGCCTACGACAACCCGGGCCTGAACATCCGCGCCGTGCGCAAGCGCCCCGAAGGCGATGAGCTGAGCGAGACCAATGTGGAAGCCGGCGTCGAAGTGCGCGGCACCGCGCTGGCGCCATCGGCCAAGCTGGTTTCCACGCCTTCCGTGCCGGACAGCGAAAAACTGGCCTGGATGGTGCTCGGCCACGGCACCGCCGACATGGCCGGCAATGAAATGAGCCTGCTCGGCACCGCAGCCGGCGCCCTGCTGGGCGGCAGCGGCGGGCCGAGCCTGGCCAACCGGGTCGGTCTCGATGAGCTGGGCGTCAGCCAGGCCAAGGGGCTGGAAAGCACGGTCGTCACGGTCGGCAAAAAGCTGTCTTCGCGCGCCTACATCAGCTTCGAGCAGGGCGCGGGCACCGCGACCAGCCTGGTCAAGCTGCGCTACAAGGTCAACAACCGCGTGACGCTGCAGGTGCAGACGGGCACCAACAACGCACTGGACGTGCTTTACAACTGGGCTTTCGACTGACCGGGCGGACGCAGCTCGGGATTATGGTTGGGCACCGGCTCGTCTTGCGGGACAGGGTTGTGCGGGCTGTGCGGATGCACCGGCTCGGGGTGCGGCTGCGACTCGTCGACTGGCACCGGCAAATCCGGTGCGCGGTGGGCGTGGATACGGTGTTTTTCCATGGCTGGAACTCCCGAAAGCGAGATCACGAAGGGGTATTTTACGCCTGCGGTTAAAATTCTTCTTTTTTTCCCGAATCCGGCGCCCAATGCAACTGACTGTCACCACCGTAGTCCTGCTCATCCTCGTTCCGACGCTGATCTGGCGCATCTATTCGCGCCTGAAGCTGGTGTTCCGCCGCCAGGAATCGGTGGCGTGGCGGCACTGGGTCGGCGCGGCCGGCTTGCCGGTCCTGCTGCTGGCAGCCGCCCAGTCCATGCTGCGCAACCCGCCGGCGCTGGCGATGATGGCTGCCGCCGTGATAGCCGGCGCCTGGATGGCCTTCTTCGCGCTCAAGAAGACCCGCTTCGAAAACACCGGCAGCAAGCTGTATTTCACCCCGCCGAGCCGCACCGCGATCCTGATCTGCATGCTGTTCGCCGCCCGGGTGCTGCAGATCGGCGTCGAGTTCTACGTCAACCGCCAGTCCGAACACCCGCGCGTGATCAACCAGGCCGAAGTCCTGCAACATCCGCTGACCGTCATTCCCTTCGGCCTGATGCTGGGCTACCTTGCCGCCTACTCCATCGGCCTGCTGCGCTGGAGCATGGCGCAGAAGAAGCTCGACTAAACCAGGTCGGCCAGCGCTTGCCGGACTGTCGGGAAGCGGAAGCTGAAACCGCTGGCGAGCAGGCGGGTCGGCGCTACGGCGGCGCCTTCCAGAAGCAGGCCCGCTTGCTCGCCGAGCAGCAAGCGCACCGGCCAGGCCGGCGTAGGAATCGCACTCGGGCGATGCAGCTCGGCGGCGGCGGCCCGGGTGAACTCCAGTTGCGTCGGCTGCTCCGGAGCCGTGAAATTCCAGGCGCCGTCAGCGTTGGCGCCGAGGCGCCAGACGTGGGCCATCGCCCCCAGCAAATCGGCAATGTGGATCCAGGAGTTGCGCTGGCGTCCTGTTCCCATGCGGCCGCCGAAGCCCAGTCTGATCGGCAGCAGCATAGGCTGCAGCGCGCCGCCATGGCCGTAGACCACCCCGAAGCGCGCCAGCGCAACCGGTACGCCATACTCGCGTGCACGGCTGGCGGCGGCCTCCCATTCCTGGCATAGCTGCGACATGAAGATTGCCTGCGGCGGGCTGGCTTCGTTCAATACCTGGCCACTGCCCTGCGGCTGGATGCCGTAGTAGCCGACCGCGGATGCATTGATCACCAGGCGCGGCTTGTGCACGGCCCGCGCAATCCAGTCCACCACGCCTTGCGTCAGCCCGGCGCGGCTGCCGCGCAGCACGGCCTTGCGCCGCTCGCTCCAGCGCCAGCCAAGAATGCGGGCGCCGGCGAGGTTGATGACGACGTCGACCGGTTCGGCCGGCGACAAGTCGCCCATGCCGGCAACTGCGCGCACGGCGCCGCCATATTCCCATGCCGCCTTGCGCGGCTCGCGCGACAGCACGATGACCCGGTGGCCGCCGGCAAGCAAGGCTGGCACGAGCGAATGCCCGACAAATCCGGTCGCGCCGGTGACCAGCACCGTTTGCGGCGGGCCGTCGAAGCGTACGCTTTGCGAGGCAGCGCCAGGCACGGCACGCGAGGCGAAGGCGTCCCGGACGCCGGACACGAACACGCCCACGCCGCACAAGGCGAGGAAGATGCTGAGCCAGCCCTGCGGCGCATAAGCGAATCCTGTCGGCGCATCGATGGCTGCCGGCATTCCCAGCATCAGCAGGGTAATGAAGGCGCCGCCGTTAATCGCCAGCACGGTGTGCGTTACGCGCTCGGTGGCAGGCAGCAGGCGGGTCTGGTCCTCCACCACGAAGTCCCACAGCGTGAGGACAATCTCGATGCCGAACAGCGCCAGCAGCACCCAGGCCCAGGCGCCCTGCCACACCCAGGCCGACAACCCCACGAACAGCACGCCGTAGATCGTGGCACGCACTGCGTGAATGGCAAGCTCGCGCCTTGCCGTGACGCGCTGCGGCAAGGCTTCCGTCAGCTCATGGTGGTAGATGGTGTCGAAGGCGCCCAGGCAGCCTTGTGCGGCCATGAGCTGCAATGCGAGCAGATGCGTGTTCATGCTGCCTCCCTCTCCGCTGCACGCCTCTCGTGGAAGACGCCGGCTTGCACGAAGGTCGTGCCAAACAGGGCGTGGCGGATTTCGATGCGGATGTTGAATCGGTTGGGCGCCTCGTTGCAGTGGCGCAGGTAGGTCTTGCCCGGCGTGAGCACGCCAGGCAGGGGGATGCGCCAGCCCAGCAGGTCCCAGAAATAGCCGTCGCTGGTGAAATGCAGGTTGCCATCGGCCACGTGCAGCTTGAGCTTCATGCCGAGGCCCAGTCCCACGTATTCGAGCACTTCGCCGCGCTCGCTCTCCGCCATGTAGGAGGTGAACTTGACCGGCTTGCGGCCATTCAGCATGTAGATGCGCTGCTTGTAGATGTTCTGCGAGCCCGGTTTGCCGTAGACCTGGATGTCGACCGGAAAGCCGCTGTCGTCGTAGGGTATCAGTGCGCCCTGGATGAAGGGTTTGCTGGCGAAGCCGAGCAGCTTGCCGAATCGCGAAGCGCGCAACTCCGCCAGGGTGCCGTAGTACAGCAAGGGTTTGCCGGGTGCCGGGTTCTTGGCGAAGCGTTGCTGGATGTCGGGGTGCAGCTTGCTCCACTCGCTGCCGAGGACTTTTCGGAACAGCTCTCCCTCGCCGACCAGCGGCGCCGCCTCGGCGGCGTCACGCGCGGCAGCGTCGATCCGGTACAGGCGCCAGGCGGCAGGCAGCAACAGCGCCAGCGTGGCGATGTCGAGCCACGCATTCGGCCATACGCCAGCGCGCAGCGATACCATGATGTCCTGCGGCCCCCACAACAGCAGTCCTGCCGCCACCCACAGCCAGGCCGCCGGCTCGCGACGCTGGTCGCCGAACCACACCAAGGCCAGCA
Source organism: Pseudoduganella sp. R-43 (assembly GCF_049913255.1). Lineage (NCBI taxonomy): Bacteria > Pseudomonadati > Pseudomonadota > Betaproteobacteria > Burkholderiales > Oxalobacteraceae > Pseudoduganella > Pseudoduganella sp. R-43. The sequence goes on along the minus strand of NZ_CP183988.1, from coordinate 1,047,993 downwards.
TCCACAGCCCGACGCACTGGATGGTGGGCCCGAACAGCGCCATCCACCAGGCGTGCTGCGGGCGCGTCGATGCCGGGCCAAGCCAGGCGAGATACCAGTCAAGGGCTGCGGCGCCGGCGATCCAGGGCAGCACCAGGCCGACCAGCAAATGTCCAACTGCGCTGGCGTACATCCAGCGCACCAGCCATTTACGCTCCATCCTTGCCTCCGAAGTAGGCCTGGCAACGCTCGCCGTCGCAGGCAGGGCGCGCGCCGTCGATCCGGAGCCAGCGCGAAATGCGGTAGCGGTTGCGGGCGAAACTGCGGTAGGCCGAGGCCAGCATCGGCCGCAGCGCTGCTACCCGCAGCGGCCATACCAGCCAGGCGCGTCCCGCCAGCGTGTAGGCCGCCAGGATGGCATCGGTGCCGACCAGCATGGCGCCGTCGGCACGCAGTCCGTGCAACTCCGTGTTCATGGCAGCGAGGCTGGCGCCCAGCGGAGCGGGATCGAAGCCGGGTGCAGCGATATCGACGAAGGCCAGGCGGCCGGCGCGGTCCCAGCGCCGCAGGCGGGACATCTCGCTCCGGCAAAACGGGCAGGCATTATCGAAAAACAGGGTCAGTGCGGCCATTGGCTCACTCCATTTGTGACATAAAAACTACAAACGTGAAATTCATCCGAAACACGCTTAACATCCTGAAAGTCACGGATTTCCACCGATTCCAGAATGAATATTTGTTGAATTATGTTATTTTTCATTTTTTTCTGTCGTTACAGAAATTAAAGACGATATTTCAGACGATGTCAATTCCTTAAAGGTCGTGTATTCTAAAATCACACGAAAATGATTGCCATGAGGAAACATTCCTATGACGACTTACAATAAGACCGCAAAGGGACGAGAGGAAATTTCGGCACGCACCTATGGCTTGCCGTCCCGTATGCGCACCCTGCTGGTGATGATTGACGGCCGCCATCCAATGGAAGAGTTGCTGCCGAAAGTAACGGGGCTGGGGCTCGATGCCGGCGCCGTGCAAGAACTGCTGGCACAAGGTTTCATCGAAGAAGGTGAGGCTCCGCCAATCACGATCATGCCGATCCCGCCGACCGAGGAGGAACTTGCAGCGCAGTATGCGCAGGCGCGCGCCTTCTATGCACGCACCATCGAACCGACCTTGGGTGCACGCGGCCAGGTCATGCAAGCCAAGCTGGAAGCCGCCGCCACGCTGGAGGATTTGAAAGCGATGCGCATCACCTTCTTCGAAATGGTGAACCGCATCCGCGGCCGGCCCGTCATGCTGGCCCTGAAAAAGGAACTGGACGCCATCCTGGGCGCCTGTTCCAAGGAAGCCGCCTGAATCTGATTCAGGTCACTCCCGGCACGATCAGGCTCTGCCCCTGCTTCGTGCCGTCGGAATGACGGCCAGCGGCGATCAAGCCGCTGCCGCCTGGCGGCGCTGCAGCACGAAGATCGGCTGCGCCCACTGGGTGTCCTTCTTTTTCTTGCTCGTGATGAGCGTGAGGTCGGAAGGATCGTAGACGTCCGTGTTGTGGGTCAGCGGCGTCGTCATCAGGTACTGCGCGTCGGTGTTCTTCAGGAACTCGCCGACCAGCTGAATGTTGCGGATATCCAGGTGGGCGAACGGTTCGTCGATGAACACGAAGCCGCCGGAGCCATCTTCCGACTTCAGCAAGCCGATCAGCAGCACCAGCGATTTCATCACCTGCTGGCCGCCCGACGCTTCGCCGTCGTTCAGGCCAATCGGGCCCTTACCGTCGAACTTGAAGCGTACCTGCAGGCCGGCCTGCGACAGCAGCAGGTCGTCGTTCTCCAGCTTGACCGGCTCGACGTGCACGTCGATATTGGCCAGCGCGCCCAATTCCTTGATGTTCGACGAATAGGTCTTGATCGTGTAGCGCAGGCGCTCGATGTAGGCGCCGCGCGCATTGGCAGTCGCTTCGATCGCGCGGTTGTTCTGGTAGCGGCGTTCTTCGGTTTCCGTCTTGCGGTTCGACAGCTGCTCGTTCAGGCGCGCATACTGGTCGATCACGGTCGCATCGAGTTCCCAGTCATCGCGCGCCAGCGAGGATTGCAGGCTGGCGATACGCAGGTCGACCTGGTGCGCATTCTGGTGCTGCTGCACCAGCGCCTGGCGGCGCGCAGGACGGCGCCAGGCCCCCGGCAAGTGGCGCCACTGGCGGCGCAGCGCCAGCATGGCACGGGCGTGGTCGGAGCGCTGTTCCATCTGGCGCTTGAAGTTCAGGCGCAGGCCCGCTTCCGCCTCGGACAGCGACATGCGGGCGCTTTGCCATGCAGTGTCGGCCTTGGTGCGCGCCACGGTGGCGTTCTTCATCAAGCCCTGCAGTTCGCCCAGGCGCGAGCCCACTTCCAGGCGCTCGGCGCGCAGCGGCACGGCGGAGCGGGCGGCTTCGTCGAATTCCTCGGTACGGGCGGACAGCTCCTTCACCGCATCCACTCCCGCCAGGCGGGCTTTCAGCGCTGAGGTTTCCGACGCCAGCTTGGAAATCTGCAGCGTGTACTTGTCTTCCTCGGCTTCCAGGTTCGGCAGGTTCTTCTGGATCGCATCCATGCGCGAAGTCTTGCCGGCGGAACCGAAGCGATAGCGCGCAGCTTCCACGAACAGCGAGCGGCCGCCGCGGCGTTCCTTGTGGTAGGCCTCAGGCGTGATCCATTCTTCGATATTGCCCAGCTTTGCGCCTTCTTCCACCGACTCCACGCGCGTGATTCGCGACAGCTGGTCGATCAGCCATTCCGGCGCCAGGCCGCTGAACTTCACCACCGACAGCAGGCTCTGGTTCTTCGGCTCGTGCGCCTTCACGCAATCGGGCACGATGAAGTGGCGATAGCGTTCCTTTTCCGCCAGGCGGTAGGCCGAGGAGGCATCGGAGGAGCGCTCCAGCAGCACCACGGAGGCGTAGCCGCCCAGCACGCCCTCGACGGCACCCTGCCATTTCGGATCGGTCACTTCGACGATGTCCGACAGCATGGCGTGCGGGATGCCCGCATCGTTCAGCGCGCGGCGCATGGCGCGCACATTGTCCGGCTCCGGCATGGCGGTCTTGCCAGACAGTGCGTTGATGGTGGCCTTGTCCTGCGCGATGCGGTTGGACACGGCATCGCGCTGCGAGCGCAGCTTCAGCAGCTCGGTTTCCTTGGCTTCGAGCTGCGCGGCCGCATCGGCCACGTCGGCGCCCGATTCGGCGGCCAGTTTTTGCAGGCGGGACTTCTGCTCCGCCAGCGATTCCAGCGGCTTCAGTTTGCCGTTGATGAGATTCAGGCGCGAAGTCAGCGCGGTTTGCTCCTGTTCCAGCAGGGTTTCCTGCTGCTGCGCGTCCTGCAGGGCCTTGGCCTGCTTGGCCACCTCGCCGCGCTTGTCGGCCAGCAGCTGGTCGGCCTGCGCCAGCGGCTTGCGCGCTTCGCGCAGCTGGCGGCTGACGTTGGCGGCCTTCTCGCGCGCCTCGTGGTATTCCAGCGATGGCAGCACTTCTTCCTGCAGGTTGCGGCGTTCCTTGTGCAGCGTTTCCCACTGGTGGTAGTTGGCCACGCGCAGGCGCAAGCCCTCCAGGTTGGTCTTGGAGCCTTCCAGTTCGGCCTCGAAGCGCTTCAGCTCTTCTTCGGTATCGCGCTGGTGGCGTTTCGCTTCGTCGTAGGCATCCAGCACTTCCTTGTCGCCGAACACCTGGAACACCAGGTCCAGCAACTGGCGCGGCGCGTACTCGCACAGCTTGTCGGTTTCGCCCTGCTCCAGCGCCAGCACTTTCGACATGGCTTGCGACAGGCCGGCGTTGGCCAGGCGCTTGCGGTAGTTCTCCACGCCCAGCCAGTCGTTGGCTTCGGTGACTTCTTCGATGTCCACGTTACCGGGACGCATCAGGTACTGGCGCTTCCAGTCGCCGCCGTTTTTCTGCACCTGGCAGAACAGGGTCACCTCGTCTTCGGCGAAGAAGCCGCTGCTGCGGAACGGACGGTTGGACAGCTGCTTGCCCTGCGGCTTGTTGTCGACCACGGCGCGCAGCCAGGCGGTCTGCTGGCCGCTGTGGCGGGCATAGTGCTTGTAGGTGCGCCCCATCGAGCAATCGAGGCCGAACAGCGTGCGCAGCGCGTCCAGCAAGGTGGTCTTGCCGGAGCCGTTCTGGCCCGCGATGGTGATGATCTTGGCATCCAGCGGAATGTTCTTGATGCGCTGCCAGTAGTCCCAGTGGACCAGCTCAAGGGATTTGATTTGGAACATCGCTTATTCTTCCGTCGGGGTTTCTTCGTTGGCCGCTTGCTGCGGCTCGGCGTCGTTGGCGGCGGCCAGCACTTCGCGCGGGATGTGCACGATCTGCGCCGGCGCGCGCTTGAACACGTCAGCCAGGGCGCCGTTGATGATGCGCTCTTTCAGCAGGTCGGTATCCATCAGCAGGTCCAGCAGCGGGCCTTCGACGATGATCTCGCCGCGGCGCTCGATGAAACCGAGCTTGCCCAGGATGCCGAGGTTCATGTCCATGCGGGTCTTCTTGCCCAGCTTGTCGCCGAAGTCGGCCAGCAGCGCCTTGTACGGGATGCCGATCGAGGTATCTTCCGCGCGCGGCACCGGCTTCTCGGTGCCGAACATATCGTTCTGGTCGTCGTCCGCCGCCTGGTGGGTTTCCTGGCGTTCGCGCTTGGGCAGGATGATCAGCGCCCACAGCACCACCAGCAAGGCCACGCCGTCGCGCGCCAGGCCGAAATTGTTGTTCTGCCAGGTGTCGCGCGCGCCGAAGACCTTCGGCTCGATATTGCGGTGCAGGGCCAGCGTGACGTGGTCGGCGTAGACGTTATCCAGCAGCTTCATGCCGCAGGCGGCCAGGCGCGCATCGACTTCGGCGCGGAACAACTCGTCCGACAGCGCGCGCTTGACCATCTTGTCGTCGCGGCGCAGGGTCTGGTGCGCCACCAGGCGCGCGATCAGGATTTGGGTATCGTCACTCATCGGACTTCGGACTTTCTTTGTCTAATTCGAGGGTCAGCGCGGCCAGGGACATGGCGGCGACCTCCAGGTCGGGCAGCTGCACCATTTCGTCCTGCGGCGAGAAGCGCACAGGCAGGCGCGCCAGGTCGGCAGTGGTGCCCTGCATCGACGCCTCGGCCTCGTCGCCCAAGAGCGGCAGCATCGAGGCGCGGTAGGACGCCAGGGCGAAGGATGCCGGCAGCAGCGCCTCGTGCACCTTCACTTCGCGCGGCGACTCCTCGGCCACCGAAGGGAAATTGTTCAGCTGCGCGAAGTCGGACAGGCGGGCCAGCCAGTCATCCAGTTCCTTCTGCATCGCAGGGCTGTCGTTGATCGTGGTCGGCGCATCCTGGCCGGCAGGCAGGCCGTTCAGCCCATTGTTATTGGCACGTTCTGTCATTAATTCTGTCTCGGCGACGTCGATCATCTCGGCAGGCGTGATGAACAGCGGTTTCACCGGTTGGTCGATCGCATCATTCGCCAGCGAAGACAGGTCCTCATGGGCCAGCAGCCAGCGTTTGATGTCGGTAGTGGAAAGGCCGGACTGGCCCAGGTGGACGCGCTGGCGCTCGATCTGGTTCAGCGCGCGCGAGAACATGCCTTGCATGTTCAGCAGCTGCGACTGGGCACGGCCGATGGCTTGCGCGGCGCGGTGGGTCGCGCTGTCCGCATTTTCGTCAGTGGTGATGGCACGCAGGATCTGGGAGCCCTTCTCGACCCAGTCGCAAGCCTGGTGCCACTTGGCCTGCGACTCGCGCAGGCGGAATTCGGAACCGGACGCGATGGCGTCGCGGAATTCTTCGGTCAGGTCGACCAGGCGGCCCAGCAGGTGCTGCAGCTGCTCGGTGGTGACCCCGCCCACGGCCTGGGCGCCGGCCACCTGCGACAGCAGGAAGCCCATTTCGGCATCGTCGTCTTCCGGAGCGGCCAGGGCCAGCAGGCTATCGATCGAGGCAAGCACATTGCGCGCCATCGGCGTCACGCGGTAAACGGATTGCTGCGCATCCCAGGCCAGCAGGCCGTTGGAGCGCAGGCGGTTCAGCACAGTTTCCAGGCTTTCCGGCAGCAGGTAGGCCAGGCGCGTATTGATATCGGCCCGCGAAAACGCGGACGAAGTTGTCTCATTAGCAAGTTCACGCAGGACGAGCAGGCGCACCAGCACCCCCTCGAAGCCGCCGTGGAACAAAGCGGTAAACACCTGCAGCAGCGGCTGGGCGCGCTTCAGGTGGTAGACCTGCTCGATCTCGTCGGCGGAAATGTGGGGCTGGAAGTGGGCCTGCAGGGCGTCCTGCTGCTCTTGCTCAGTCGGGTTGGTGTCGGCCAGGGCCGCACTTGACATCAAATCAATCATTGCGCTCCAGTAATTAAAACCGGGGTCAGGTCTGGCAATCCGCCACAAATTTCGCTATGCGAAAAGAATGGCGGATTGCCAGACCTGACCCCGACTTTGAGGCTGCAAGTATAACAGGCCGGGTGTGGCTATTTTCGGTTGACTTTCTCTAGGACTTGCTCGAAGGAATCGCCGTCTTCTTCCTTCAACAGGATGCGCGCCGGGTACCAGTCGAGGTCGGGGGCCAGCCACAGGTCGGCCTGCTGCTCGTGGCCGCCGACCTGCTTGCGGCTGAAGTGCAGCACCTTCTGTTCGCCGAGGGTGGCGATTTCCATGGTTTCCGTGCCGACCACGCGGAAAGTCCAGGGTTCGCCGTCGCGGCGGCCGGCCACGAAGAAGGTCCATTCGCTGCCCGGCGTGAATTTCTCCGGGGTGGCGCGGGCCAGGATCGCCAGCTGGAAGGTCACGCTGCTGCGATCCTGCTCGCCGCCGCGGATGGCGTAACTCACCTTGCCGTCTTCGAATTCGATACGGCGCGTGTCGCGGTCGAAGCGGGTGGTGGTGGGGTCCTTGCGGAAGCGCTTCTCGTAAAAGCTGGCGGGCGCCAGACCGTAGCCGTCCAGCGTGCCTTCGCTGCGCTGCTCGAGCACTTTGCCGAACAGGCTGGAACGCGCTTCCGTATGCAGGGAATAGCTGCCGTCGCCCTGGCGCCAGGCGATGGTGCCGGCGCCCACCAAGGGGAAGCCATGGTTGCTGCCCTTGACCACGTAGCTCAGGTCAGCCGACGGCGGCAGGCTGGTGGCGCGCCTGGCGACCGGGTAATCGGATTTGGCGGCGCTGGCGGTGGTGGCTGCGAGGGCCAATGCCAGGGTAATCAGGGTACTGCGCATGGTTGCTTCCTTACTTGATGATGCGGGTGACGGTTTGGGTGGTGACGGCGCCGTTGCTTTCCGTATTGCGGATCTGCACCGGGTACCAGTCAAGGCTGGGCGCCAGCCAGATATCGAGCCTGGCGCTGTAGCTGCCGGGCTTGGGCGGGCGCGCCAGGTGCCAGGTGATCAGCTTGCCCATCCGGGTTTCCAGTTCATCTTCGCCGACCAGCAGGAAGCTGTAGACCTGGGCATTGCGGTCTTCGCCGACCAGGATGTCCATCGGCTTGCCGAACTGGTTGACGTCCGCGCGGCCGATGCCGGCCAGCTGGAACAGCACCGTGGCGCGGTCCTGCGCTCCCGCCGCCAGTGGCACGCTGCGCTCGCTGGCGGAGAAGGTGATCTTTTGATCCTGCTGGTTGAAGTGGGTAGCGGTGGCCGATCGGTTGCGGCGCTTCTCGGTGAATTTCGCCGGGGCGATGCCCGTGTCGTTGATCGTGCCTTCGCTGCTCACCTCCAGCAGCTTGACGCGCGCAATCAGCAGGCTGATGCCGACTTCCTGCGTCGCCTTATACGTGGCGCCATCGGTCTCCCAGCCAATATTGGCCGAGCCGCTCCAGTTGGTGCCGTCCGCGTCCTTGCGCCTGACGTCCAGTTCGAACCGGGCCGACGGCGGCAGCGCAACTTTCCAGCGCTGGACGCTGGCTGGCGGCTCGGCTTTCGGCGCGGCTTCAGGCTGCGGCTGCGCGGATTCTACGGCAGGCGTGGCGGGCGCAGCGCCCGATTGGCCCTCCGGCGCAGCCGCTTCCGGCTCCGCAGGCACGGCTGGTCCTGCGTCGGCCGGCGCGCTGTCGGCAATCGGTGCCGCTTCTTCGGGCGGCGGCGCAGGCTTGGGTGGCTTCGGTTTCGGCTTGGGCTTCGGTGGCGGCGGCGCTTCGACCGGCTCCGGAGCGACCGGTTCAGGCGGCGGTGGCGCCAGGCGCAACTCCGCGCTGATGACGTTTTTTTCAGCATCGCGTTCGCGCTCCGCCGCGCCAATGCGTCCGCTGACCCAGTTGATCGTCATGAAATGCAGTGCCACGGTGGCTGCGCAAATGGCAATGATGCGGCGTGGGTGGCGTGGAAAAGAAACGATCGTCATGGTCGCTAGTTTAACGTGCCGGCCCCCGATTCCGCTGACAGCACGCTCAATGGCATAATTTGCTGGATATTCTGACAAGGAGTCCCGATGTCCCTTTTGCGCCAGCGCGGCCAGGCCGATTCCGGCAAGGTCGGCATGGTCGAGCTGTTCTTCGATCTTGTGTTCGTGTTTGCCGTCACCCAGCTATCCCACACCCTGCTGAAAAAGCTCGATGCGCAAGGCGCGCTGCAGGTCGGTCTGCTGTTCATGGCGACGTGGTGGGTGTGGATCTACACGGTCTGGGCCACCAACTGGTTTGACCCGGAAAAGAAGTCCGTGCGCGCCGCCCTGTTTGCGCTGCTGGTAGCCGGTCTGCTGATGTCGGTCTCCATCCCGCGCGCCTTCACCGACATGGGCTGGCTGTTCGGCGCCTCGATCCTGGTGCAGCAGGTGGGCCGCACGCTGGCGATGCTGGCGGCCAGCCGCGGCGAAGATGCCGCGCTGCGCTGCAATTTCGTGCGCATTGCCTTGTGGCTTGGCGCCAGCGGCGCGCTATGGCTTGCCGGCGGCCTGGCGGAGCCGGCTTCGCGCATGGCATGGTGGCTCGGCGCACTGGCGGTCGACATGCTGGGGCCGGTCATGTTCTATTTCGTCCCTGGACTGGGCCGCTCCACCCTGGCCGACTGGAACGTGGACGGCAGCCACATGGCCGAACGCTGCGCCCTGTTCGTCATCATCGCGCTCGGCGAATCGCTGCTGGTGACCGGCGCCACGTTTGCCGACCTGGCCTTCGATCCGCTTACCGTCTTGGCCTTCCTGCTGGCGGTCGTGGGCTCGATCCTGATGTGGTGGCTGTATTTCGACCACGGGCTGGAACAGGGCCACCACCGCATCGTGCATTCGCAAACGCCGGGCCGCCATGCACGCAACAACTACACCTACCTGCACATTCCCATCGTGGCCGGCATCATCGTCGGCGCCGTCGGCGACGAGCTGGTGCTGAGCCATCCCCAGCATGGCAGCCCGGCAGCGCTGGCCGCCATCATCGGCGGCCCGCTGCTCTTCCTGTGCGGCACCGCCGTGTTCAAATGGCTGGCGCACACGCGCGCCTGGCCGCCGCTGTCCCATTTGCTCGGCATCGCGCTGCTGCTGGTGCTGGGCGTTCTGTCGATCGTGCTGCACCTTTCCCCGCTGCTGGCCACCGGCGCTTGCGTCGCCGTGCTGCTGCTCGTTGCTGTCTGGGAGAGCTGTGTGCTACGCTAAACAACCTACCCTCGGAGACCCGATATGAGCAATCCACAAATGCCCCACATTCCCGGCGCTGCAGTGATGACGGATACGCTGGACTTCGTAAAATCCCTGTGGGGAAGCATGGGTGTGCCAGGCATCAGCATTCCCGGCATCGCCGCCCCGACGCTGTCGGTGGATGACCTGGACAAGAAAATCAGCGAGCTGAAAGCCGTCGAGTCCTGGCTCAACCTGAACGCCACCATGCTGCGCTCGAGCATCCAGGCGCTGGAAGTCCAGCGCGGCACCATCGCGGCGTTGAAGTCGATGGGTCAATCGCTGGCCGCCGCCGTGCAGCAGGCGCCGCACAACGATCCGTTTGCCAAGCCGGCAGCCGCTGCGGCCGCCAGGCCAGCGGACAAGCCTGCCGGCGACGCCGCCAAGCCGGCCGAAAAACCGGCCGATGCCAAGCCTGCCGCGCACGACACTGCCAGCGCCGCCGCCAACCAGATGGCCAACCCTGCCGCCTGGTGGAACCTGCTGCAAGAGCAGTTTGCGCAAGCCGTCAGCACGGCGATGGCCCCCGACCCGGCCGGCAAGCCGGCCGACGCAAAGAACGGCGCCGCACATGACGCCAGCAAGCCTGTCGCCAAACCGGCAGCGCGCAAGCCGGCAAGCAAGCGCGCCACGAAGGCCGCCAAGCCTTAATTCAGCTTCTGGATGCGGATGGCCTCGATCAGGCCATCGTCATCGCGCTGGACCTTCATGATATTGATCAAGCCTTCGTCTTCCAGGGCCTTGGCCGCGTCATGCGCGGACTGGAAGGATTCGATGGTGTCGCCCTTGGCGCTGACTGGACGAATCCAGGCGGCAGCCCCCACCTTCATCTTGTTATAGACCTCTTTGGCGATATCGCGCATGGATCACTCCTTGTCGTGGTCATCTTTCATGGCGGCCGTCAGCTCGGCTTCGATTTCTTCCGCCGACATCCGGCCGGGGATCAACTTCTGCAACTGCTCGATCAGCTGCGCAAAGCGCTGCTGGCCCGGCGCAATCCGGTCAACGTGCATCAAGACATCATTCGCTTCGGCCATCAGGGCGTCGTTATAGCCCCTGGCCTGCATGTGGGAGATCAGGATCTGGGCGGAGTTGAACAGGATCCGCATATTGTCCGGCAGGCTGCGGCGCGCTTCGCGCATCCATTCGACTGCGTCATCGAGCTTGTTGGTCTTCCATAGCAGCACGCCCTTGTTCATCATCTCCGCTGCTTCCTTGCGCGCCGTGCTGATCAGGGCTGCGCCTTCTTCACCCATGCGGGCCTTGTCGAAGATGCGCTGCACTTCATCGTGGATCACGGTGTTTTCGTCGTTGTTGCGCACCACGTAGCACAGCAACTCCACCGGCGCATCCTTCACGCCGACGGCAAACAGCAAGGTCGCCATTTCCAGGCAGGTTGCGGTGTCGGGCCGCTCGCTGTCTTCCTTCAGCATGGTTTCCAGTTCGTCGCCGGACTTGCGCGCGCGCCGGTAATCGCCGCTCTCGTGGTACACCAGGCCCTCCGTGATCTTGGAGCGCAGCTCCACCATGCCGCCGGAGAAGTCGCGCTGGGCCGCGGCCAGCAGCAGCAAGGCTTCCTTGGCGTCGTTCTTCTGTCCCAGCACGCGCGCCAGGCCGAAGTAGGCATCCACGGTCTTCATGATGGAGTATTCGCCGATCTGCAGGCACTTGCGGAAAGCCCGCTCGGCCAGCGCGATATTCCCCAGCTTGAGCGCTGTCGTGCCCAGCGCGCGCTGGCGCGGCACCGAATTGGGCGACATCCTGGCTGCGCGCTCCAGCACGTCGCAGCTTTCCTCGATGCGGCCCATGTTCTGCAGCGACTTGGCCAGCTGGTCGTATGCATCCAGGTAAAAACGGTTCTCGGCGATCACGCCCTGGAACATCTGGCGCGCGGCCTCGTTCTCGCCATTGGCCATGCGGATCTTGCCGACGCCGGTGCGGGCCCAGTTGAAGTCGCGTTCCTGCAGCACCTTTTCGTAGACCAGGCGCGCCTGCTCGGTCTCGCCGGCCTTCAGCAGCAAGGTGGCGCGCATGCGCATCAGGTCTACCTCATGCAGCTTGTTGCGGCCGGCCGCTTCGGCGCACAAGCGGGCCGCGCGCAGGTAGTCTTTTTCCAGGTAGGCCTGGTCGATGTCCTGGAATATCTGCTTCTTCTGCCAGGCGCGGTTCAGGCGGGTGAGCAGCACGCCTTCGGTGATCGGCTTGATCAGGTAGGCATCCGGCTGGTGCTCGGCGGCGCCCATCACGGCCTCCACGCTCTTCTCGGCGGAGACCATCAGCCACACGCAGCTTGGCATCAGCATGCCGCGGATGCGGGCTTCTTCCAGCACGTGCTGGCCGCTCTTGCCTTCGCCGAGGTTGAAATCGCACAGGATGACGTCGTACTGGATGCGCGCCAGCAGCCCGATCGCCTCGCCGCCGCTCGAGGCCTGGTCGATGTGGCGCGCACCCAGGCTGCGCAAGGCTTCGCGCAGCAACTGGCGCACGCCGACAAAGTCGTCCACGATCAGGTAGCGCTTGTCGGCCCAGTTGACGCCCGGTTCTTTTTCCGGCGCCGTTGCGACGGGCGTGGTGACGGCTGGGGCGTTCATGGCAAGCGCAGGATGAAACAGCCGCCGCCCAGCGCGCCGCCGTTTTCCAGCGCGATGCTGCCCTGGCGCAGGCGGTGTTTGTGGGACTTCGCTACTTCGCTGGCGAAATAGAGGCCAAGGCCGCTGCTGTTGGCCAGGAAGTTGATGCCCTGCCCTGTCACCTGGCCCGCTTCCAGCATAGTGGGCGGGAAGCCGGCGCCGTTGTCTTCCACCCGCACCTCCATGAAGCCATCGTCTTCGCGGATGGTGAGGGCGATGCGGTCGCGCGTATAGCGCACGGCGTTGTTGATTGCGTGCGCCAGCAGGCCTAGCACCAGGTCTTCGTCCAGGGTCCAGATCAGGCCGGGCGGGGATTCGGTGTCGAGCTGGATGCCCTTCGATTGCAGCAGCACGCGCTGCTGGGCCACCAGCTGGTCGACCAGCTCACTGACCTGCACCGGGGCCGGATCGAAAGGATAATTGGGGCGGCCGACTTCCTTGTAGAGCGCTAGTAGCTGGATCAGGTGGTCGTTCAGGCGCTTGGATTGGTACAGCATTTGCGCCATCTGCGGATAGGCTGGATTGTCTTGCGCGGAATCCCCTGCCTGCACAAGCAGGTTCTCCAGCGTGCCGGTCAGCACGCTGATGGAATTCTTCATGTCGTGCACCGTGGAGGCGAGGAACATGAACAGCTCTGGCGAGCCGGCGCGGTCTTCCATGGATTCTCCAGCCATTGGATAGGAGGCCATTATAGCTTGCGGCGCTGCTTGAGCAGGAAGCGTCCGGGGTCCAGTGCGGCGGCCAGTGTTGCTTCGATGGGAAGGGGTTCGTCTTCCAGTTGACAGGCCAGGATTTCCGCTGCAAGCGGGGCCCAGATCAAGCCCCGGCTGGCGTAGCCGAGCAAGGCATGGAGGCCCGCGTGGCGCGGCAGGTCGCGCAGGCGTTCGGTGCGGGCCTCGCCGGCGCTGTCGGGCAGCGGGCCCACCAGCGGCAGGCGGTCCGGGGCCATGGTGCGGAATCCTACCCGGCCTTGCAGCGGGGCGCCTGCACCGTGCGGGCTGCCGAGGATTTCTTCCGCGCGCAGCAGGTTTTCATCCTGGCTGGATTGCCACAGCTGGCGCTCGCTGGACTTGTCGTAGGTGGCGCCGACGCAAACGATGCCGTCCACCGGCGGCGTCATATAGGCTTCGCGGCAGACCACCAGCTTGAGGCTGGGAAAGCTGCCTTCTTCCAGGTGGGTGACCTGGCCGCGCATGGTGTAGAGCGGCAGCGCGCGGGCCTGCTCGAGCGCAGTCGCGCCGGCGCCGTTTGCCAGCACGACCGTCGGGGCCGCGGCGAGCAGTCGGCCCCAGGCGTCGCATACGCGCCATTCATCTTGCACGCGCTCGATGTGCAGGGCTTCGCTATGGAAGACGCGGCGCAGCTTGTCGCCGCAGGCTTGCAGCATGGCGCGGCAGGCGGTAGCGGGCGTGGCCCAGCCGCCTTCGGGGAAGTGCCAGGCGCCGTAAGGAGTCGGCGCGCCCAGCATGGCGCTGGCCTGGACGGCGTCGAGCCAGCGCACGTACCGCTCGGGGTAGCGCCAGGTGTCGACGACGTCCTTTTGCAACCGGGCGTGCTCGGCATCGCGTGCCAGTTGCAGCACGCCGCACCGGTTGCCGCGGATTGCGCCGGCTTCCGCATCGGGACCGGGTGCGTGCGGATCGAGACCGCCCAGGTGCTGCCAGGCGCGCTGCGCGTACAGGTACGCCGCGCGCGCCAGGCGGGTCGGAATATTGTCGTCTTTCGACAGCAGAGGCATGAAGATGCCGGCGCGGTTGCCGGAAGCTTCCTGCGCAGGGGCGCCGTGGCGTTCGATCAGGGTAAGCTGCCAGCCGCGGGCTGCCAGGCGTTCGCAGGCGGCGCTGCCTGCCACGCCTGCACCGATGACGATGGCGCGGCGCTCGGGCGAGGGCGCGCGCGGCGGCTGGGGCTTGCGGCTGGTGTAGGCGGCATGTTGCCACTCGCCTTCAGGTTCGCCGGTGACGGTGAAGCCGGCGGCGCGCAGGGAGCGCAGCGCATGTTCATCGGGCCGGCGGATGCGCAGCGTGGATGCGGGCGCTGCGAGGCGTTGCAGGGCGCGGATGTGCTCCAGCGGCCGGTCGATAATGAACTCGTCGACACGGGCCACGATTTCGGGCAGCCAGGCTTCGGCAGGACCGGCGAGCAGGTCGAGCGTCAGGCGTTCCGCAGGCAGGTGCAGGCGGTGCAGGCCGGGGACGTCGACCGGCCACTGCGCCGCCAGGGCGGGCACGGCCTGCGCCAGCGCGGCAAGCGTGGACAAGCCGGGAACGGAGGGCATGATCGCGAGATAATGCAGATGGCTAGCGCCGGCGCCGCCAGCCGCGGAGCGGTGGCGGGCGAGGGTTGCGAGGAACTGGGCGCCGCTGCCAAACGCGGTGTCGAGGACGACGTGGCGCGAATCAGCCACCGTGCTGGCACTCCTTGTATCGGAAGCATGCGAGGTCATGGTCGTTCACCATCCCGATCCCCTGCATGTAGGCATAAATGATCGTCGACCCGACAAACTTGAAACCGCGCCTGGCGAGGTCCTTGGAGATCCTGTCGGACAGTTCGGTGCGCGCCGGGCGCTCGCCCTGCGCTGTGATGCGATTCACGATCGGCTTGCCGTCGACATAGCCCCATAGCAGCGAAGACAGGCTGCCGCCCTCTTCCAGCAGGCGCAGGTAGGCGCGCGCATTGGTGATGGCAGCGTTCACCTTGAGCCGGTTGCGCACGATCCCGGGATCGGACAGCAGCTGCGCGACCTTCGCCTCGTCATAGGCGGCAATCTTGCGCGCGTCCCAGCCATCGAACGCCGCGCGATAGTTGTCGCGCTTGTTGAGGATGGTCTCCCAGCTGAGGCCCGCCTGCGCGCCTTCGAGATTCAGCATCTCGAACAGGCGCAGTTCGTCGCGGCATGGGACGCCCCACTCCTGGTCGTGGTAGGCGATATAACGTGGATTGTTTGGATTGGCCCAGGAACAGCGATGTGTGCTCATTGGGTGATTATAGTGCGCTCGCCAAGGCTGGTCACGATGCGCGCTTCGCCGCGCTCGATGCATTGGCCAAGCTGGTGCACCAGGCGGGGGAACAGTTCTTCCGGCTGCGTCGCTTCGGTGGCATGCACGGCAGTCCAGGCGTCGCGCCCGGAATGCTTGGAAATGTACAGACCCAGGTCTGCCAGCTCCACCACCTGCGACCAGGACATCAGGCGCGGGTGCGACGGCAGGAAGGGATAGCAGGCAAAGCCGATCGAGCAGGTGCGCGCCAGCCGCGTGCCATCCGGCAGGACGAATTCACGCGACGACACTGCCTGGCGGATGCGCTCCGCCACCACATGCGCGCCGCTCCGGCCGGTGGCGCGCGCCAGCACCAGGAATTCTTCGCCGCCCCAGCGCACCAGGTAGTCCGACTCGCGGAACACCTCGCGCAGGCGGTCCTTCATCTGCACCAGCACCGAGTCGCCGGCAGCGTGGCCGTGACGGTCGTTGACCTCCTTGAAGTGGTCCAGGTCCACCATGTAGAACACCAGGTCGCGGTCGGCCACGGCATCGGCTTCCGAGGCCGGCCCGTCGTAGCCTCGCAGGCTGAGTGCCACGTCCGACTCCACGTGCTGCAGGAAGAAGCGGCGATTGCGCAAGCCGGTCAACTGGTCGGTCAGGCTCACCTCTTCCAGCGCCTTGTAGGCCCGCTCCAGTTCGAGATTCTTTTCCAGCAGTTGCGCCTGCGCGGCGGCGTTGTCCAGCGCGATGGCGCCGTAGGCGCACAGGGTGCGGAAGATCAGGCGCTCCCGCTCACCGTAAGCGCGCGGCAGCATCGATTGCACGGTCATCACGCCCAGCACGCGCTCGCCGATCATCAGCGGCGCAAACAGGAGCGTGAGGGTAGGCAAGGTGCCGGGGATCAGGTTGGGCGTGTCGGACTTGTCTTCGATTTCAATCAGGATTTCATCGCGCTCGCGCACGCAGCGCGCCGTGTTGAAGTGCGGATCGGACAGCGCGATGCGCGTCGGCGGCAGCGGCAAGCCCATTTCCACGCCAAATGCGCAATGCAGGAAATCGCCGTCCGTCTCCAGCAGGAAGATCGAGAAGTGAGTCGAATCAAGCAGGCCGTGCACGTGCCGGTCCAGCGCGCGGAACACAGCCGAGGCATCGAGTTGCGCAGTAATTTCCTGGCCAATCGCGGACAGGTGGCTCAGCGTGGCGCTGGTCTGGGCCAGCACCTCCGCGCGCTGCGCCTCGGCGGCGGCAAGCTGCCGATCGCGCTCGGTCTGGTGCTGGACCTGCATTGCAATCGCGCGGTTGGTCGCTTCCTGGCTGTTGCTGCGGTCGCGCGCCGCATTGGCCTGCAGCGAAAACTCATAAGCGCGCGCGAAGTCGCCAACGGCGGCATATTCGCGCGCCACGGCATCGAGCAGTTCGCCGGGAACGATATAGCCGTCGATGGTGGCGGCAATCATCAAGGCCTCGCGCAGGTACTGCAGCACGGACATCGCGTTGCCGGCGTGGATATCGGCCAGGACGCGCAAGGCCGCGATCTGGCTGAACGGGTCGTTCAGCTCGCGCGCCAGCGCCAGCGCCGACATGGCGGCGGCCTGCGCCTCCTCCATTCTCCCCAGCCCCGCCAGCGCATGCGCCTGGCCGCGCCGCGCGCAACTATGGAAATCGCTCTGCGCCAGGGCATGGCCACGCAGTTCCAGTTCGCGGAAGCTGGCCAGCGCCGCCTCATTGTCGCCAAGGTCCAGCGCCAGGTCGCCCTGGTATTCCAGCGCCATGACGAAGGCGCGCGAACCGGACAAGGGAGCCAGCATCTGCAGCGCATCGCGCAGCAGCGCTTTTGCCGCCGGCCGCTGGCCGAGGTGGCGCAGCGTTTCAGCCGATTGCATCTGGCTCAGGCCGATACACATTGGCCAGCCGGTCGGCCGCGCCAGCTCCAGCGCGCGCTGCATCCATTCCAGCGCGGCGTCGTGCGCATTCAGGCGCGTGAAGGCGTTGCCGATATTGGTGGCGAGGATCACGGCGCGGCGCACCTGGCCGGAGACCAGGGCCGCTTCAAACGCCGCGATCAAGTGCCTGATGGCGCGGCCGAACTCCGCCGCCTGGAATGCCGCCGTGCCGAGATAATCCGAAATCGATCCCGCGACCACCGGATGGCGGCCCGCCAGGTCGATCGCAAAGCGCTTGCTCCAGCGCTCGTTGGCGGCCGGCGCATTGCGGAACACGCTGAACAGCGCTGCCAGGCTCTCGAAAACATCGATGCGCATGGCGTCGCCGGAGGCGCGGGCATCTGCAATGGCCAGCGCCAGCTCGTTGTCGCAGCCGGCCGAGTCGCCGCGGTCGACGGCGACCCAGGCCAGCAGGCTGTGGGTGTCTGCAGCACCCAGCCGGTCATTGTGGCGGGCAAATTCCAGCATGGCGCGTTCGGCAATGGCGATGGCGGCGTCCAGCTCGCCCGCGAGCCAACAGTTTTCAGCCTTGACCAGTTCCCAGCGCGCTGCCAGCACACGCCTTTCCGCCGCCGGCAAAAGATGGGCAAGCGGAGTTGCTTCGGCGACAAGTTGCGCCGAACGCACACCATCGCGCTGTCGCAGGTGCCAAGCCAGCCGGGATAGCAATTTCAGGCGACGTTCGCCCTCAGCAAAAGGCAATTCTGCTTCCCACAGGGCCAGCTCTTCGTCGAGCGCGAACAAATCCACTACTTGATATCCTTGAAATAGGTGTTGCAGCATGGAATCATACCGCACGACCGGACTTTTTGGTGTTCAAGTAGCTTAAGCACTGCAGGGCTGACGACGCCGCGGCTGCCCGTGGCTGGCTGTCAGCGCCGTTCCGGCTTGGTACTGCGGGTGCTGGAATCCGGCTTGTTGCCGCCTGTGCTGCCATGGTCATGGCCACCGGCTTCCGTTTGCGGCATGGTGCCGGCGCCGCTGCTGCCCTCGGTGCCGCTGCTGCCCACCGTCGCGCTGCTGCCCTTGATCGCGGCATTCAGCTGCTCGGCATTGTTCAGGTGCTGGTGGATGGTTGGCTGCAAACGCGTGGCCAGCGATTTCAGTTCGCTGTCCTGGGCTGTCGATTCCGCCTTGCTCACCAGCTGGTGTGCTTCCTTGTGGGCTTGCACGCCGGCCTGCTCCATATAACTGCGGTCGAACTTGTCGCCGGAGAGTTTTTCCAGCTTGGCGGCCATGGCCTTATGCTTGGCATCGAGCTCGGTCGGCAAGGTCAGGCTGCGCGCAGCTGCCACTTTGCGCACTTCTTCCAGCCCCTTGGTATGGTCGTCGACCATTTGCTGGGCGAAGCTCTTGACGCGGTCGCTCTGGGTCTTTTGCAAGGCCAGCTTGGCTGTCTCGATTTCCGCCATATTGGCCAGGGCCAGGTCGGTCAGCATCTTCTGGTCCGCTTTGGCCAGGCCTTCCGCCCAGGCGCTTCCGACGCCGAGCAGGGCCGACAACACAGCTACACGCATGAAATTGTTCATCGCATCCTCCGTGACTGAATAGGCAGGAAAATATTTTAGGCAGGATGGAATAAGCTGGCCACACGCTACGTATACGCAATACTCATCACTCACGGAGGACAAAATGAAAGCTATCGTACTGACCCTGGCTGCCCTGCTGAGCACTGCCGCTGTTGCCGCCGAACCGCTGAAAAAAGCTGACGGCGTGTACGTCGATGCCGCCGGCATGACCGTCTACACCTTCGACAAGGACGTTGCCGGCAGCGGCAAGAGCGCCTGCGTCGATGGCTGTCTGAAAAACTGGCCTGCCGTTGCCGCCAGCGGCGAACTGTCTGCGCCGTGGTCGGCCATCACCCGCGATGACGGCAGCAAGCAGCTTGCCTACAAGGGCAAGCCGCTTTACCT
This sequence comes from Pseudoduganella sp. R-43, assembly GCF_049913255.1. Lineage (NCBI taxonomy): Bacteria > Pseudomonadati > Pseudomonadota > Betaproteobacteria > Burkholderiales > Oxalobacteraceae > Pseudoduganella > Pseudoduganella sp. R-43. The sequence continues at coordinate 1,028,949 of NZ_CP183988.1, read as the reverse complement.
GTTCGCCGGCGACAAGAAAGCCGGCGACCGCGCAGGCGACAACGTCAAGGATATCTGGCACGTCGTCAAGGATTGAGCGCATGCAGGAAATGCATGAACGCTTGCTGGCCTGCCTGCCGCGCCTGCGCCGCTATGCGCGGGCGCTGACCGGCGATAGCGCCAGCGCGGACGACCTGGTGCAGGACACCGTGGAACGCGGCTGGGAGCGCATCGCCCAGTGGCGCCCGGATGGTGACTTGCGCGCCTGGTTGTTCGGCATCATGCACAACCTGCACGTGGACCAGGTGCGGCGCTCGCCGCCGCCGGCCGTGGAACTTGATGACGCGGACCTGCCGGCCGCGCCGCCCCCGGCGGGACTCGACTTGCGCGACCTGGAGCGCGCCTTGCAGCAGCTGCCGCCTGCCCAGCGCGAGGTCCTGCTGCTGGTAGCGCTGGAAGAAATGCGTTATGAAGAAGTGGCCGCCACGCTCGATATCCCGCTTGGCACGGTGATGTCGCGCCTGAGCCGCGCGCGCGAGAACCTGCGCCGGCTGATGACGGGGCAGCCGCCGGCCGTCAATTTGAAGGTTGTGAAATGAACGAAGCCGAATTGCAAGCCTGGGTCGATGGCCGCCTGCCGCCGGATCGGCAAGCGGCGGTCGATCGCTACCTGGCCGACCATCCCGCCGAAGCCGGCCGGCTGCAAGCCTACCGCGAGCAGAATGCCGCCCTGCACGCGCTGTTCGACGACGTGCTGGACGCCGATGTTCCGCAAGCGCTGCACCCGGCGGCGCCTGGCCGGCCCGGCCCGGCCAACGGTCCTGCTTGGGCCATGCCAGCCTGGCGCCGCATGGCCGCCATGCTGGCGGTGGCGGTCGGCGCCGGCATGATCGGCGGCGCGGCCGGCTGGACACTGCGCGGCGCAGGAACTCAGGCCAGCGCCCCGGCCCAGGCCATGGCGGCCTTGCCGCGCGAAGCCGCCATCGCCCACGCCGTCTACTCGCCTGAAGTCAAACACCCGGTCGAAGTCGGCGCCGACCAGCAGCAGCACCTGGTGGCCTGGCTGTCGAAACGCCTGGGCAAGCAACTGCGTCCGCCGCAACTGGCGCAACAGGGTTATGAGCTGGTGGGAGGAAGGCTGCTGCCCGGCGGCACGGGCCCGGTTGCCCAATTCATGTACGCCGATGCCGGCGGTCAGCGCCTCACGCTCTACGTCAGTTCCGGCCAACAGCAAAACCGCGACACGGGATTCCGGTTCGCGCAGGAAGGCAACGTGGGAGTGTTTTACTGGATCGACGGCAGCTTCGGCTATGCGCTGTCGGCTGCCGTCGGGAAGAAAGAGCTGTCGCAGGTCGCGAACGCGGTCTACGAACAGCTGCAGCCTAATTAGGCATGCGGCGGCCGGCTTCGGTGATACGGTTACGCATCACTTCCGGCGCCGCAGGCCCTGGCGCGAACATGTAGTCCTCGTCATTGATGGCCAGGCCGCTGTTGGCATCGACCAGCACCTGGTCGGCCGGCTTGCCGGTTTCGCGGCTCACCACCAGCAAGCTGGCGCCTTCCGGCGACAGGTGCTCGTTACCCCAGGCGATGAAGGCCAGCAGCACAGGCTTGAAGTCGCGGCCTGCCTTGGTCAGGATGTACTCATAGCGCGGCGGGCGGGTGCTGTACTGGCGGCGCTCCATCAGGCCGCCCTCGACCAGGCCGGCCAGGCGACGGGTCAGCATGTTCGGCGCAATCTTCAGGCTCTTCTCGAATTCATCGAAGCGGGTCAGGCCGTAAAACGCATCGCGCAGAATCAAGATGCTCCACCACTCGCCTACCTTGCCGAGGCTACGCGCGATCGGGCAGGGCATTTGGCCAAAGTCGGTATGTTTCATGTTGCCTCCTAGTCAGTTGGTTTAATTTAACCAGTTGAATGCTTCAGACTCAATTGAACCGCGAAAACACCCCTAAAAGACTCACCAAAAATCACTCTTGCAAGGAACGTAGCTATCTTCTTTCCATTCGGCGTTGTTGCGGCGCACTTTACTTTTGCCAGAGGAGAGAATGCCTTTGCTCAATGTGAAATGCGCAACATTTTTTCAAACATGGGCATAATAAGCAACACGGCCCCACCCTGAGCGACCATGTACCTGACCAGCGATGCACAAGTGCGAAATATTTTGATCGTGGATGATTCCGCGTTCGAACAACGCATGCTCGTCGACTTGTTAAGCGAAATGCCCTACCGGGTGTCGGTGGCCTTCAATGGCGAGCAGGGCTACCAGCTGGCCCTGTCCGGCAGGCCCGACCTGATCCTGCTGGACGTGCGGATGCCGAATATGGACGGCTACACCTGTTGCCGACTGTTAAAGGCCAACCCGGCCACGCGCGATATCCCGATCATTTTCCTGAGCGGCACCGAGGCGGTGGAAGACCGCATCATGGGCCTTCAGCTTGGCGGGGTGGACTTTGTCAGCAAGCCGTTTACGCCCGGTGAACTGGCGGCGCGCATCCATGTGCACCTGAACCTGATGAAACGGCCCCCGGTCGAGGCCAGCGAAGCAGGGCCGATCGACACCGACTCGGTGATCGTCAACGCCGCCAAGCGCCTGATCTACGACAACCTGGCAGCCCTGCCCGGCCTGGCGGAAATCGCCGCCAGCGTGGGCACCTACCGCGAAAAACTGAACCAGCTGTTTCGCACCCACACCGGCATGACCGTGTTCGCCTACATCCGCGAAGCGCGCATCCAGCGCGGCATGCACCTGCTGCGCGATACCGACATGGACGTGCAGGACATTGCGCTGCTGCTCGGGTTTGCCAATGCCGGCAATTTCGCAACCGCCTTCCGCGAGCGGATGGGCACCACTCCCAGCAGCTACCGCGCCTCGATCATCAAAACTTGTGATTGAGCTTGACTGAGGCGAAGCGGCCGCGCGGGTCGCCTTGCGTGTAGTCGAAGAAGTTGAACGAGCTGTCCCACGAAGGTTTGCGGTCAAAGGCATTCGCCAGCAACAGGTTCACGCTGGTGGCCGCACTGATCCTGTAGCCCAGGCTCAGATCCACGGTGGCGAATGGCTTGACACGCTCGCCGGGGCGGGTGGTCTGCTCGTAGCCGTCGACGTAATTCCATACCGCGTTGGCAGTCCACTGGGCCAGTTCCCAGGCTGCGCTGGTGGTGCCGCGCCATTTCGGGATGGAACCGAAGAAGTTGGTGCCGGCGCCGTTGGTCAGCGGCTCGCCGTTCGACAGCGGCTGTTCATACTTGAACACCCGGCTCAATTGCGCATTCAGGGTCACGTTGCCGTAGGCGGTTTTTGGCAGCTTGTAGCGCAGGTCGACGTCGATGCCGCTCACCACGCGTTCACCCTGGTTGGCATACTGGCGGTACAGGGTCAGGATGCGGCCCTGGGCATCGCGCACCACTTTCTCAGGATGGGTGCTTTCGTTGGCCAGGATGGTCTCGGTACTTTCGGTGTCGATCACGCCCTTGGTACGGATATGGTAGAAGTCCACGCCCACGCTGCTATTGGCCGATGGCGAAACAACAAAGCCCAGGTTCAGGTTCTTCGAGCGCTCAGGCGACAGTTCGGTATTGGCGACCGTGATGTTGGTGATGCCGCGCGCCTGGCTTGGGGTAATCGGGTCCCCCTTGTCGATCACGGAGCCGTAGCTGACCGAAGTCGAACTGGTAATCTCCGGCAGCGAAGGTGCGCGGAAGCCGCGCGACACGGTGCCGCGCAGCAGCAGCCAGGGGGCGGCCTGGTAACGCACGCTGGCTTTCGGCGAGAAGGCGGAGCCGAAGTCGCTGTATTTGTCGGCACGGCCGGCCAGGTTGACAGTCAGGTCTTTCAGCACGGGCACGTTGAATTCGGCGAAGGCCGCAGTCACCTGGCGCTTGCCCTGGATGATGTTGATCGCAGGGCGCAGTTCCGTACCCGACAGCACGGCGGTCGAGGTATTGGAGTTCATCTCTTCCTGGCGCCACTGGCCGCCGAAAGCAAAGCCCAGCGCGCCGGCCGGCAGCTCCAGCAGTTCCTTCGATGCGTTGAAGTCGGCCACGGTCAGCGTCGATTCGGCGGGACGCAGGGTCGACAGGCGCAGGCGATTGCGCAGCTCTTCGCTGTTCTTCGACTGGTCGGCGAAGTTGTAGCTGCCGTCCGCCAGCACTTTTTCGAACTCGTAGCGGTTGACGAAATTCTGTACGGTTTCCTTCAGCTTGCTGCCCGAGCGGGCGATGGAAGCGTCGTATTCCCAGCCGTTCCAGTTGCCCTTGATGCCGGTCAGGGCGCGGTAGAAGTCCACCTTGTCCTGCTTCATGCGCGACCCCAGGTCGAACAGCGTGGCAGTGAATGGCAACGCGGTCGTGCCAGGGTTGTTCGGATGGCCGGCCGGCAGCGCCACCGTGATGTTGTCCAACGCCTGCCTGGCATTGTTCCAGGCGCGCAGGCCGCTGCCCACGGTCAGCGGTGCGCCAAAGGTCTGCTCCGCCCACGAGTAGCCGTACAGTCCTTCTGCATAAGCTTCGGTGTCGTCATTCAGTTTCAAGGTGCCGCGCAAGGAGGTGTGCACGCGCTCCACGCCCGGGATCAGGGTGCGGAATTCGGCCGGGTTATACGCCAGCACCCGGCCGCTCTTGCCCGGCGTGATGTCGCCGTAGTTCTGCACCTGCAGCGGCCCCTGCACGCCGCCAAGCTGTTTGGTCGCGTCGGAAGTACCGTAGTAATTGGTCGGGGTCCAGGCCAGCGTGCCGTTGGCATAACCGCGGAAGTCGCTGCCGCGCAGGTAGGACACGTCGGTTTGCTGCAGCTTGTCGCGCTTCAGCGCATCGAGCGAGAACACCACGCTCCAGCCTTTTTCATCGAGGCTGCCAAAGCCGGTCTGCAGCGACGCGCTGCGTTCAAGCTGGCCGGTGCCCTCGGTGGACGAACCCACTTGCGCGCTCACCTCCGTGCCCTTGAATTCCTTGTACAGGATGATGTTGACCACGCCCGCCACCGCATCCGAACCGTAGACGGACGAGGCGCCATCCTTCAGCACTTCGATGCGCTGCACGGCGGCCATCGGCAGCGAATTCAGGTCGACGAAGACTTCCTGCAGGTCTTGCGCCGTGGCGTAGGACGACACCCGCTTGCCGTTCACCAGGATCAGGGTGTTCTTCTGGCCCAGGCCGCGCAGCGACAGGCCCGCCGTGCCGGCCGAAAAGCTGCCGGTGTACTGCTCGTTATAGCTGTTGCCGCTGTTGGCGGAAATGGTACGCAGGATATCGGCCACGGTGGCCTTGCCGGTGGCGGCAAGCTCCTTGGCGGTCAGCACCTGCACGGCGCTGGCGCCTTCCTTTTGCGAGGTGCGGATATTCGAACCTGTCACGACGACGCGCGCCAGTTCTTCCTCGGCGTAAGCGAGTTGCGGGAATGCGGCGGCAATGGCCAGCGTAATGCTCAGTGGCTTGATCATGGTCTTCCTTTTGGGTGTACGAGGCCCGCGCCGGCCGGATTGGCAGGTCGGGCAAAACTAGGGGGATGGGGTGCTTAGCAGCGGCACATGCACTGCGCCATGCAGAGCATGTAGATGGTGTGGCGGCGGAGGACAGCTTGCGAATTCATGCGGCAACTATAACGTCGACCCTTCATTTCAGAAACTAATTAAATCTCAGACTTATATGCAAATTGAATATATAGACAGCATTGTCTACATTTCGCCACAAGGAAAACGGCAAAGTATACAACTCTGTCTAGACAGGCTATTCTAGTCAAAACCTTAGAAGGAAATAAACATGGCTACCATTCCGAAACCCACTCCCGCCGAGCTGGAATTGCTGCAGGCGATCTGGCCGCTGGGCCCCGCCACCGCCAAGCAGGTGCACGAAGCCATGCTGGGCGAGAAGCCTGACCTGGCCTACGGCGCCGTGCTGCGCCTGATGCAGATCATGCATGGCAAGGGCCTGTTGATCCGCGACGAGAGCCAGCGCTCCCATATCTATGCCGCCGCCGTGGCGCGCGAGGCGATGCAGGGCAATATGCTGCAGGACCTGCTGCAGCGCGCCTTCGCCGGTTCCGCCAAGGCGCTGGTTCTGGCGGCTCTGCGCAGCGGCATCTCGAAGAAGGAACGCGAAGAAATCGAAGCGCTGCTGAAGCAGGAGGACAAGCCGAATGAATGACATCATCCACGCGGCCGGCTGGGCCCTGCTCCACTTTGTCTGGCAAGGTGCACTGGTCGGCCTCGCTGCGGCCGCCCTGCTCTGGCTGATGCGCGGCGCCCGCCCCGGCGCGCGCTACGCGGTCGCCTGCATGGCCATGCTGGCCTGCCTGCTGTGGCCGGCCGGCGAATTCGCCAGTGCGCTGCAGGCCACGCCGCGCTCCCTGCAAGCCCTGGTACTGTCTGGCAGCGCGGCCACGCTCGGGCAAAGCGAACTGCTGGCCAGCATCGACAGGCACTTGCCGATGCTGGTCGCCGCCTGGCTGGCCTGCGTCGGCGCACTGGCGCTGCGCAGCGCCTTCGGCCTGGCCTGGATAGCCCGCGCCCGCCGCACCGGCGGCCGCAACGGCCATTGGCAGCAGCGCCTTTCGAGTCTCTCAGCCCGCCTTGGCATCCGCCGCCAGGTCGGCCTGCGCATCGTTGAAACGCTGGCCAGCCCGATCACTGCGGGCTGGTGGCGTCCGGTCGTGCTGGTCCCGGCCGCGCTGCTGGCGCGCATGCCGCCGGAATTGCTGGAAGCCTTGCTGGCGCACGAGCTGGCCCATGTGCGACGCCATGACTTCCTGGTCAACTTGATGCAGAACGTGGTCGAGACCCTGCTGTTCTACCACCCTGCCGTATGGTGGCTGTCGCGCCGCATCCGCCACGAACGCGAACTGGTAGCCGACAGCATTGCCGCAAGGTTGACAGGCGAACCGCGCCGCCTGGCACTCGCCTTGTCCGAGCTGGAGAAAATGCAGTTCGCCTCCCAGCGCGTGGCGCTGGCCGCCGATGGGGGCGACCTGATGCAGCGCATCCGCCACCTGATGGTGCCGCAAGAGCAGCGCAGCAACTGGAAGGCCGCTGTGGCTGCGCTGGGCGTCGCCGCCGCCTGCCTGGCCGGCTACGCGAATGCCCGCGTCGACGCCGCCAACGTCCCGGCAGCGCGCACGCCGGCCGTGGTCGACTTCAAGTCCTGCGCCAAGCCGCTGTGGCCCAGCGAGGACCTGCAAGCCGAGCATACCGGCACCGTGACGCTGTCGTTCAACATCGACGAACGCGGCAACGTCGCCGGCTCGCGCGTGGTCAGGTCCAGCGGCCACCCGGGCCTGGACACGGCAGCGCGAACCGGCATCGGCAAATGCCATTTCAAACCCGCCAGGGTGCGCGGCAAACCCGTCGCCACCTGGCAGCAGATGCAGTACGTTTGGACCCTCGAATAAGGAACACAGCTGATGAGATTGAGTACCAGCATCGCGGCACTGGTTCTGGGCCTGGTTTCCGCCGCCTGCAGCGCGCAGGCATCCGCCTCCCCCCTCCCTTCGCATCCGTTCGTCAGCACCACCGGCAAGGCGCAACTGTGGATGCGGCCCGACATCGGCGAAGTGAAGTTCGAAGCCGGGGCCCAGGATGCGAGCGCGGAAGCCACCGCCGCCCAGTTGCAGGAATTGAGCGCCAGCGTGATGCAGCTGCTGGCCGATCACGGCGTGCAGCAAGCCGACATCGAATCCTACGAGATCGAAAAGAAAACCGTCCCGGTCAACGAGCAACAGGCGCCAGCCTATTCGATGGGCCGCCTGTTCCACGCCCGCGTGCGCGACCTGGCGCAATGGCCGGACCTGGTCGCCAAGCTGGTCGAGTTGGCCCACGTCACCGGCATCAGTTCGACCTTCGACCGCACCGATAGCGACGATATCAACACCCAGCTGATGGCAGCCGCCGCCGGCGACGCGCGCAACAAGGGCAACTCGCTGGCCAAAGCCTTCGGCCGCAAGCTTGGCCCCGTGGTCGCCATCGCACGCGGCCCGCTTGCCCAGGTCGGCGCACCGTTCATGGAACTGCAGGCCGGCCGCGAAACGCGCGGCACCGCGCCGCAAACCGGCAAATACAGCGTGCCGGATTCAATCCCCTATTCACAAACCGTGAATGCCATCTTCGTCCTGAAGTAAGCCACAAGCCATGAAAATTCGACTGATCGCCTGCGCGGCGATGGCCTTCGCACGCGCCTACGCCCAGGAAACGCCGCCCGTCGTGCAGGTAAGAGCCAGCGCCGACATGCAGCGCGAGCGCGACACTGCCTCGCGCACCATCATCACCCGCGAGGAAATCCTCAAATTCGGCGACGCCAATGCCCTTGAGGTGCTGAAGCGGCTACCGGGGGTGTCCGTCAGCGACGGCGGCCCGCGCATGCGCGGCCTCGGAGCCGGCTACACCCAGGTCCTGCTCAACGGCGACCGCCCTCCCCCCGGCTTTTCACTGGACAACCTGGCGCCGGAAATGATCGACAAGATCGAAGTGATACGCTCCGCCACGGCAGAGCACAGCACGCAGGCGGTAGCAGGCACCATCAATATCGTGCTGCGCAGGAGCGCCAGCAAGCCAACGCGGGAATGGCGCGCTGCCGCCACCCTGCCGGCGCACCTGCCATCGCGCAGCGCCGGCTTCGGTCTGGCGGACAAGGATGACACAGGCAGCCATACCTTCAATGCCAGCGTCACGCAAGGCAACAACCATCGGCCGGAACATACCGGCGTGCTGGAGACCACTCCGTCCGGCGCGCTCACCAGCCGGCGCGAGGAAGAAGAGCGCAGCCGCAACCGCTTCCTGTTCTTCAACGCAAACAGCCGCTTCAACTGGAAGCTGTCTGCAACGGAAACGCTGGGATGGCAAACCTTCGCCAATGTGGTGCGCTTTCATGCCGACCGCGCGCGCGAAGTGCAACTGACCGGCGGCAGCGTGCTGCCCTACGTGCACACCGACTATGGGCGCAAGGATGAAACGGCGGCACTGCGCACGGAAGGCAACTGGTCGCGCCCATGGGGTGAAGGCGGCCGCATCGAATCCACGCTGAGCATCAGCGGCGACCAGGTGCAACGCGAGCGCAACTCGGGCTTTGAGCGCACCGCTGGCGAGCGTACCCTGGACCGTCGCTACGACGTCGACGCCAGCAGCCGGCGCGGAGGCTGGACCGGCAAGCTGTCGCTGCCAGCCGCACGCGGCCATGCCATCAGCCTCGGTTGGGACCTGTCATCCAGCGACCAGCGCGAACGCGAGCAGCAGGACGAGACGTCGGCAGGCGGCGCCGGCGTCGTCGATTTCGATCGTACCTCGCGCACCCGCCTGCGGAATGCAGCGGCGTATGTGCAGGACGAATGGGAACTCGGTTCCGGCTGGTCGCTGTATGGCGGCCTGCGGCGCGAGACCAGCGAGACGCGCAGCAGCGGCAACGATTTTGCCGCGGTGACGGTGCGCGCCGGCGTCACCAGCCCGATCCTGCAAGCGCTATGGAAGCTGCCCGGCGAGCAGCGCCGCCAGCTACGCTTTGCCCTGGCCCGTACTTACAAGGCCCCCACCACCAACCAGTTAATGCCGCGCCGTCTTCTTAGCCTGGTCAATACGGAACTGGCGCCCGATGCCAGCGGCAACCCGCAGCTCAGGCCCGAGCTGGCGCGCGGCCTGGATGTCGCATTCGAAGCTTACGGCAAGGATGGCGCCTTGTTCTCCCTGTCCGCCGGTACGCGGCACATCAGCGACGTGATCTTCAACGCAGTCTCCGAGATGAATGGGCGCTGGGTTTCCTCGCCCGATAACTTCGGCAGCGCACGCACCAGCAGCATGGAGCTGGAATGGAAAGGCCCGCTTCCGGCAACGCCGCTGCGCTTCTCCCTCACCGCCGGGCGCCATTGGTCGCGTGTGGACAGCGTGCCGGGCCCGGATAACCGCCTGGCCCGGCAACCACGCTGGACCGCGAACGCCGGCGCCGATTACCGGTCCGGGCCATGGGGTGGCGGCGCCAACCTGTCGTACACCGCCACGGGCCGGGTCCGGATCACGCGATGGCAATCTGCTTATAACGGCGTTGAACGCAACCTGGAAGCTTACCTCAACTACCGCCTCGCACCCGGCAGCCAATGGCGCATCACCGCCGGCAGCATCCTGCGCCAGCCGTCTCTTGCCGGGAGCGTGTATGCGGATGCCAACGGCCGCAAGGAGAATGTGCAGTCCATCGACAATCCGGCCTGGATCCGCGCCAGCTACGAGCGCCAGTTCTGAGACTGCCTAGTGTCCTGCCCGGCGCTCGCGGCGCCAATGCCGCCACGCCACCAGGGCATTGATCCAGTAGGCCGCATACAGCACGGCCGTCAGGTACAGGCCGCGGCTGGCGTATAGCGGCACCGAGATGGTGTTCACCAGCAGCCACACCGGCCAGTTCTCGATGCGGCGCCCCATCAGCAGCACTTGCGCGATGACAGAGAACATCAGCACGGTCGAATCGACAAAAGGCGCGAAAGCGTTGGTGTAGTGCTTCAGCATCAGGCCGTAGGCGGCGGTGGCGGCGACGCCCGCCAGCGCCATCATCAGCAGGACGGCAGGCCGCGTGGTACGGATATGCAGCGCATGGCCATGGTCGCCGCGCAGCCACTGGCGCCAGCCGATAATGCAGGTGACGATGAAGAACAGCTGCAGCGCCACGTCGGCATACAGTTGGGAGTCGTAGAACAGCACGGAAAACAGCGAGCAGCCAACAATGCCGGTCCACCAGGAATGGACATTGTTGCGTCCCGCCAGGACGATCGAGACTGCCATGATCGCATTTGCGGCGATTTCAAGCGGCTCTGCCATGATCATGCGCATGGGATGTATTCAGCCTCTCGATAATATGACCAGCAAACCGCGCATGTCTTCGCCGCTTTCCTGGCGCAGGGTGCTTGGGGTGATTTCATTGATGGCAAAGCCGTGGCTGCGCGCAAGCGTTTCGATGCCCTGGCGCGAATGCGCATAGCGGCCGGAGGAACGCAATACGAAGTCCTCGGCGCCTTCGTGCGCCTCCACCGAGAAGGCCAGGCGGCCGCCACTGCGCAGCGCCAGCCGCGCCACGGAAAACACCGGTTTCAGCTCACCCAGGTAGACAAACACGTCGGCCGCGACGATGACGTCGACGCTGGCCGGGCGGGTCCGCAAATAGCCCACCATCTCGCCGCAGTACAAGCCGTTGTACAGGCCGGTATCGCGGGCGCGGTCCAGCATGTGCGGCGACAGGTCGACGCCTTCCAGCAGGCAGGCCAGTGGCCGCAGCAGCGGCCCGCACAGGCCGGTGCCGCAGCCGGCGTCCAGCACATCGAGCTCGCCCGGCCGCAAGTGGCGGCGCAAGGCTTCCACCAGCAGCGACGGCGTGCGGTAACGCAGCACGTCGACCAGGTGGCGGTCGAAATTGCCGGCATACTGGTCGAAGAGCGCCTTCACATAAGCGGCCGGCGAGGCGCCCGGCGCCTGCTCGGCGCCCATGATGGCCAGCATGTAGCCGACGGTGTCGGCATCGGCGCCAAAGGCCAGCGCTGCCTGGTAGGCTTTTACCGCTTCATCGCGGCGGCCCATGGCGCGCAGGGTGTTCGCCAGCCCAAGCTGGGCGCGGGCGTAGCGCGGGCGCACCGCCAGCGCATCCTGGAAACTTGCCAGCGCTTCCTCATGATCCTGCGCGCGCAGCAGCAAGGCGCCGCGCGAACACCATGCTTCCGCGTACTCCGGCTGCAGGTGCAGTGCCCGCTCGAAGCCTTCCAGCGCATCGGCCGGCTTGCCCAGGGCCAGCAGCGAAACGGCGGCGCCATGCAGGGCCTCCGGATATTCCTGCCGCACCCTCAGCGCCGCGCCGAAGCTGTCCAGCGCAGCCTCGTGGCGTGCCAGCGCCTGCAGCGCCAGCGCACGGTTGCACAGGGCGTCGGCATAGCCGGGCGCGAGGCGCAGCGCCGCCTCGTAGCTTTCCAGCGCGCGATCGAGATGCCCGAGGTGGCGCAGGGCGTTGCCGCGGTTGCTCAGGGCGATGGCGTAGTCCGGCTGCAAGGCCAGCGCGCGTTCGAAGCTGGCCAGGGCTTCTTCATAGCGGCCCAGGTCCTGCAAGGCGACGCCGCGGTTGCAATGGGCGATGGCGCGGCGGGCATCGATGGCCAACGCGCCATCGATCAAGTCCAGCGCGCGCTGCGGCTCGCCCTGCTGGCGCGCCAGTGCCCCGCTCAGGTGCAGCGCATCGAAATTGAGCGGCTGGACGCGCAGCACCTCGTCGTAGATGGCTTGCGCGCGCGCCAGTTCGCCCTTCTGGTGCAGGGCGACGGCTTGTTGCAGCAGTGCATGTATTTCTTTCATGGCCGCTATTACACCAAGCCGTCACACGGGCGTCAAACGGGCGTCAAACGGCGGTCACATTCGGCCAGCAAAATGCGTGCACCTGGCGCTGCGGCGCCACTACCGGGGCCGGCGGTCGGGAAATATACCGGCACCACATTCACCAGCTTTTTTCTTTACAGCGACGCTGCCATCTGAAACACTGTCCTCGTGGATATTTTCGGATGCCCTCGGTCATGAGGATGTTGCTCGCTGCACTCCTGATTCAGCTCGCCTGCCCGGCCGAGGCGTGCACCTTGCGCCTGGCGCCGGAAGAGTGGCCGCCCTACTTTTATCACAATGATAAGGAAGTGCTGGGTGGCGTCGATTTCGAATTGCTGCAGGCCATACTCAAGCATGCCGGCTGCGCCCTGCAACTGGAAAAGGAAATGCCGCCGGCGCGGCGCAACGTGCTGTTCCAGCAAGGCAAACTGGATCTGCTGATGGCCGCATCCGCCACTGAGGAGCGGCGCGGCTACGCCCGTTTCAGCCTGCCCTACCGGCAGGAGACGGTGGGCCTGTTCACGCTGCCCGAAAAGCTGGACAAACTGCGCCGCATCGACAGTTTCCAGGACATCGCCACCCAGCATGCCAGCCTGCTGGCGCCGCGCCTTGGCTTTTACGGCGACGACTACGAACGCGCCCTGCCGCTGCTGAACGCGGAAGGACGGCGCAGCACCTTCGGCACTTTCGAACAGGGCATCAAGATGCTCGAGGCCGGACGCGGCGACCTGATCATGGGCGATGCCCACGCCCTGCGCCACATCGCGCGCCTGCAAAAGGTCCGGATCGTGCAGTTGCCCTACATGCCCTACCGCGCGCCGGTGCATTTGATGCTGAATGCCGCCAGCACCACGCAAGCGCAACTCGCGCGCATCAACCAGGCGATCGCCCAGCTCGAGCAGAACGGCGCGCTGGCTGCCATCCGTGCGCGCTACGGCATCAATTAGTCCAGGAATCCGCGCACCGTTTCATAGAGCTGCACGCGTGCCGCTTCCAGGTGCATCACGTGGGTGCCGCGCGCGATGGTTACGTAGCGTGCGCCCTTGATCGCGGCCTGCAAGATGCGGTAGTCCGCGTCGCCGGGCCAGGCGTCCCATTCGCCGCGCACCAGCAGCACGGGCATTTGCAGCCGCGCGGGATCGTAATAGCTGCTGCCCTGCTGCAAGTCCGCAAGGTCGGCACTGGGACCGGCAGGGAAGCTTACTGCGCCATCGCGGCGCCCATCCGACGCCAGCCATTGCGCACCCCAGCGAGCGAAGACATCGGCGTGCAACAGTGGCGGTTCCTGCGGCGGGCGCAAGCCGTCCATGGCAGCGATGCGCTGGGCGGGCGTCAATGCCTCGTAGGCATCGACCGGCTTGGCAGGTGCAGCCGCCGGCGCCGGGCCGGCTGCAGCGCGCGGCGTGATGGCCGCGAACAGCACCAGCTTCGCCACCTTGGCCGCGTGGTCCAGGGCGTAGCGCGCCACCACCGAGCCGCCCCAGGAATGCCCGACCAGCAGGACTTGCGGCTTGCCCGTCCTGCGCAGGATGGCGTCCACCGCGCTGCCCACATCCTGCGCCACCTCGCGCGCCCGGCCAGGCGGCGATGCAGCAGCGCCGGCATAGCGATCCGACAGCCCGTAGCCGGGAAAGTCGAGCGCATACACGTCGTAGCCGCGGGCAGCCATCCAGTCCATCCACGACTGGCCATCCATGCGGAAATCGAAAGACAATCCCGAGGGGAACGAAGCCCCGTGCACGAACAGTACGGGCAGAGCGCCATTGGCACGGTCGGGGGCGGTGTGCCGCACGCGCGCCACCAGGGCTGGCTGGTGGCTGGGGATGTCGATGACTTCGTAGGCTGGCATGGCTGGCTCCCTTCAAAGCCATCATGCTAGCGAGCGCCTCGCCGTAACAATTCGTCCGCCGGCGAACAATGGATGCGTCAGCAAACCTTGAAGACGCGCAGCCAGTCGCAAGTCCACATGCTGACGCGGTGCAGCAGCCCCGCAGGATCGCCCCAGATATAGAAGGCGGCTGCAGCCAACACCAGCACGAAGACAATTCGCTTCATTTCAGCACATAGCTCGCCAGGACTGCCTGCACTTCGTAAATGCTCAGGCGCTTGTTGAATTTTTGCGTGAACGGTTCCGCAATGCTGGAGATCCAGATCTTCAGGTCGGCGTCGAGGTCCAGCGTGCCGCCGGTCTCGATGCTGAAATGCGTCACGCTCTTGTAAGGGATCGAGTGATACTCCTTCTTGCTGCCCGTGACACCCTGGATGTTCACTACCACCAGGCGCTTGTCGGTAAACACGAAATAGTCGCGTATCAGTTGGTAAGCATGCTCCACTCGCTCATTCGGTGCAAGGACTTTCGCAAAGTCTTCCCGCAAGTCCGCGATGTCGATCTTGGACGCGTTACCCAGCATGCCGTCAAGGATTCCCACTTCAAACCTCCTTCTCAGTGTTCAAAGTGGGAATCTACCACGTTACAGGCGGCAGCTCGCCACCGGCGTAGGTTCCACCACGAAGCTGTAATGGGCGGTGTAATCGCCCTGGATCGGCTGCGTGCCGGACGCGCCTGCATTCGGGCCGATGATATAGGTCTGCGCCTTCGGTATGCCGCCGTCGGCATAGGCCGCAATATCGGTCGTGGCGTTGCCGTAGGCGCGCACGATATTCAGGCCAACGGTGTTGCGCAGGTATCGCACATACTCGGTCTTGAACTGTTGCGTGTCCGGAGGAATGGGGCCGCCGCCGTAGGGATTTGAGTGGTAGTGCCATTGCCCCATGTTCTGGATCTTCAGCCATTCCAGGCCATCCTTCGTTACCCAGTAAGGCCGTCCGGTCAGGAAAATGACCTGGTAGCCTTTCTGGCGGTAGGCATTCACGACCTGCGGCGCGTAGGAATACGCCGTTGCAGTCTTGACGCCGACGTAATCGGCATAGGCTTCGAAATCGTTGATGGTCAGGGTGCCGTCGATGTCGAACAGCACCGCGTCACGGCTTGGAT
Source organism: Pseudoduganella sp. R-43 (assembly GCF_049913255.1). Lineage (NCBI taxonomy): Bacteria > Pseudomonadati > Pseudomonadota > Betaproteobacteria > Burkholderiales > Oxalobacteraceae > Pseudoduganella > Pseudoduganella sp. R-43. The sequence goes on along the minus strand of NZ_CP183988.1, from coordinate 1,013,654 downwards.
CGACCACGCTCAGGTAGCCGTTGGTGCTGCTCAGGTCTCCCTCCACCACGAAGCGCACCACATAGTCGCCGACCGGGCGCACGCCAAGGGGCACGCTGGCCTTGCCGTCGCTGTCGGTAATAAAGCTGCCGAGATACTGCCACTGCTGCATGCCGGTGCCATACAGGTAGGCATGCACCCGTTCGCCTTCCAGGTCCTTGTGCAGGACCGCATCGTAATCGAACTTGCCGGTGATGGTCGCGGGCTGTCCCGTCTTCACGATGACGTCGTGCGCCATATGCCAGGGCTTGTACAGGCCGGCCAGGATGGTGTTGCCGAAGTTGGCAAAGCCCTTGCGCGCAGGGCCCGACAGTGCAGGCGGATTGGCCGCCGTCACGTAGTCAGGGCAAGCCGCCAAGGCCGGCAAGACGGAAAAGGCGCACGCGGCCACGACCGCGCAGCTAACGGTTTTCAGCATCTGTTCCTCCTATGAATGGGTGTGCCGGCCAAACTAGCAGGACTCTGCTACAAGTAAATGACCGCACGAGCCAAAATCCTAGAGGCTGCCCTCCATCGTGCGCACACCCTTCCTGGGGTATGTTTTCCGGTTCAGGGCACTCACCTTTCGGAGGCAGAATGAAGCTGGCAGGCGTCATCGTTTCTCTCCTGCTCGGGATGCAGGCGTTGCACGCTGCGGACCTTGGCCTGGGCATCCGCACGCAATACGACGTAGCCATGGACACCCCGCTCAATCGCATCCAGGTACTGGGCGCGCATAATGCATGGAACGACAGCGGCGCCACCTGGGCCAACCAGCGCTGGCCGATGAACCAGTTGCTCAATTCGGGCATCCGCAACGTCGACCTGGACCTGCACATGAATAATGGAGAGGTTCAGCTGTGCCACCAGGACTGTGCGGCGATCTACGGCGCTCCGGACAATTATCCCAATGAGTTGTGGAAGATTCGCAACTGGCTTGACGCGAATCCGAAGGCAATCGTCTTTGTCGACCTGGAGGATCGTGCCAACAACCAGGCCGGCGTGGTGGGTCCCTTGACAGCAGTCTTCGGAAACCTGCTGTACAAGCCCTCCGACAAGCCGGCCAACCGCTGGGAAACGCCGCGCGAAATGATCGCCCGCGGCAAGCGGGTGATCGTCAAGTCTGCCAACAATACCTACGATGGCGCCGTGGTCTGGCAAGGCCCATTGTTCGCCACCGGCGCTGCGGGCGGCTGGAACAGCCGGCAAGTCAAGTACGTCAACACCGCTAACTGCACAGTGGACGGCTTGCCGATCGAGCAGGACAAAATCTACGCGGTCTCCGACTCCAAGCTGGGCAAAGACGTGCTGCCCGATTCCTGGGTCGACGAAACCGGCACCATCGACCCTTCCAACATCCCTGCCCTGATGCGCTGCGGCGTGGACAACGTCGATGCGGACCGCTGGGACGAAGGCATGATCGCCTCCGCCATCTGGTCCTGGGCCGAAGGCGAACCGAACGACTATAACAATGAAGACTGCGCGCAAATGCGCGGCGACGGGCGCTGGAACGATGCCGCTTGCACCGTGGCGCTGCGCTTCGCCTGCCAGGGCAAGGCCCAGCCGGACGACTGGCGCGTTACGCCTGCGGCCGGCGCCTGGCAGGGCGGCAAGCAGGCTTGCGTCGCGGCTTTCGGCAGCGGCTTCGCGTTTTCCGTTCCCGCCAACGCGTACATGAATGAACGCCTGCGCCTGGCGGCCGGCGCCAATCCCGTCTGGCTCAATTACTCGGACCAGGCGGAGGAAGGCAAATGGGAAAAATATGACGATGCGCCAACGCGCTGGGACACCGGCGCCTACGGGAATAACGCCGACCTCGCGCAAACCTTGCGCCTGCCCGGTGCCGGCGCAGTGCGCGTCAACGTCAGCGGCGTGCTGGGCGCGGGCGACGCGCTGCGCATTTACGACAGCAACCGTCGCCTGCTGCAAAGCTTCAGCGGAACGCTTGCCCAATCGCTGGTTGTCGCCGAGAACGGCGTCATCGCGCAACTGGTCTCCGACGGCGCCGGCACGTCCAGCGGAGCAAGCGTCAGCATCGAAGCGCTTGCCATAAGCTGGAGCAGCGGCGCCTACGGCAATAACGAAGACCGCTCCCAGTGGCTGACTATCCCCGGCGCAGCCGCGCTGAAAGTCTACGTCAACGGCGGCACCGATGCGAACCGGGACTTCATCCACGTGTATGACCGCAATGGAGCGCTGGTGAAATCGCTGTCCGGTGCCATCGCCACCAGCTTCATGGTCGACGGCGACAGCGCGCGCATCCGCCTGGCGTCGGATGGTTCCGTCACTGGGGCGGGCGTGATTGCCAGCGTCAAGCCTGGCAGCGCCTATGTGTTCCGCAAGCTGGTCGACGGCCGTGGCAAGTGCATGGACATTGAGGGCAACAACATGGCCAACGGCACGCCGGTCCACCACTGGAGCTGCCAGGGCCAGGTCACGCAACTGTGGTACCAGGACCCGGATGGACTGCTGCGCAGCAAGAACAATCCCGACAAATGCGTCGACGTCTACGCCTTCGGTACCGGCAACGGGGCCAAGCTGGTCGTCTGGGACTGCAACGACAAGGCCAACCAGCGTTTCTCCTGGTCCGGCCAGACCCTGCGCCCGGCCCACGCCCCTGGCAAGGCAATCGACGTCAAGGACGCCTGGTGGGGTTCATTCGATGGCCAGGACCTGCACCTGTGGGACTACCAGGAAAGCTGGGGCCAGTCCTGGCACTGGGAATGATTAGAAGGTGAACCAGGCCGGCTGCAGCCCTTCCTTTGCCATGCGCTCAGGGTCGACGATCGGCCCAAAGTGCTGCAGCCGCCCTTGAGCCTCCGCTGCATAGCGACGCGCGAAGTCCTCGCGTGCCGCCAGCGTACGCAAGTAGTAGCTGTCGTCCTTGCGCAGCCAGTGGTCGACGTGGTGACCCAGTTCATGCAGCAAGGTACGAAACAGGACGGTGTTGCGCAGGCTGGCCGGCGTCGGCCGAAACTCGAACCCGCGCCGCGTGCCTATGATCTCATGGCCATCATCACGCAGGCGCGCCAGCTCGCGCGCGCTTTCGGGATTGATATGCTTGCCCCAGCGATATGGCAGCAGCGAGCGCGCCTCAAGGTTGATTGCCGGCCCACTGAAGCCATTGCCTTCAAAACGCCATTCGCCTTGGTGCCGGCGTTGCGATTGCGCCGGGTCGGTTTCCAGCCGGGCCTCATGCGACCCTCCTTTCGGTTGCCAGGAAGTCCGTTGCGGCGTAGACGGCCAATGGACGGGCGAAGTAATAGCCCTGCAGGAGATGGCAGCCGAGCTTGCGCAACTGCGTCGCCTGGCTCGCATCTTCCACCCCTTCGGCCACGATCTCAAGGCCAAGGTTGCGCGCCAGGCCGACCGCGGTGGCGCAGATCTCCAGGTCCTTGGCCGACTTGCCGATATCGCGCACAAAGCTGCGGTCAAGCTTGAAGGCATGCACCGGCAGCAGCTTCAGGTAGCCGAGCGAGGAATAGCCTGTGCCGAAATCGTCAATCGACAGGCGCACGCCCAGCCTGCGCAAAGCCTCCAGCCGTTCAATCGAGCGTTGCGGGTCCTGCATCAGCACGGACTCCGTGATTTCGAGTTCCAGATCGGCGCCCCACAGGCCGGCGCGCTGCAAGGCTGCCTGCACGGTATCGCCAAGATCGGACAGCAGCAACTGCTGCGCCGACAGGTTGACCGCCACGCGAATATCGATGAAACCGTTTTCACGCCAGCTCGCCAATTGCCGGCAGGCGGCATCGATCACCCACGACCCAATGGCGGCAATCGCGCCGGTCGCTTCGGCCAGCGGGATGAACTTGTCCGGCATGACCAGCCCGAGCGAAGGATGATGCCAGCGGATCAGCGCTTCCATGCACACCACGCGCCCGGAGGCGGCACATATCTGCGGCTGGTAATGCAGGACGAACTGCTCCTTTTCAAGCGCGTCCTTCAATTCGTTTTCCAGGCCGATGCGCTCGCTCAGCGTCTGCTGCAGCGAAGGGTGGAACACGCGCAGGTTGCCCGGCCCGGCGTCGCGCGCCTGGTGCAAGGCCAGCGCGGCCGAAGCCAGGAGATCCTCCGCCGACGAAGCATGGTCGGGATAGACAGCCACGCCGGCGCTGAAGGTCATGTTCAGTACCGTGCCGGGAATGCTGAATGGCGGCTTGACTGCGGCCAGTATTTCTTCCACTTCGCGCTCGATGCCAGCCACAGTCTTGTGGCCCGCAATGCCGACGACAAAGCGCGCGCTTCCCAGGCGCGCCACCAGCCCGCCTTTGCTGCAGTCCTGGCGCAGGCGCTGCGCCACTTCGACCAGCAATTGATTGCCGGCCTCGTATCCGCGGGTGCCGTTGATGATCGCCAGCCGGTCCAGGTCAAGCAGCAGCACCGCCATCCTGGTCAGGTTCGATTCACTCTGGATGAACATGGCGCGCAGCTTTTCCAGCGCACCCGCGCGATTCGGCAGACGCGTCAGCGCATCGTTGGTCAGCGCATGCTCGAAGCGCAGGCTGGAAAGCTTATGGCTTTCGACTTCGCGTTCCAGCGCGGCGCTGATACGAATCTTCTCGGTCATGCTCCGCGCGGCCTCCCGCCGCACCAGCAGCAAGTACGAAGCAGCGAGGAACAGGAAGCCGAAGCCGCTCAGGTAAGGCAGTTGCAGCTTGCCCGCGTCGGTTGCGCCGCCCATGGCGGTCGTCACTACGATCAGCGCCACGGAAAGCCATACCACGCGATTGGAGAAGCGCGCGCGCTCGCGCCGGGCGCGGATGCAGAAGGCCGCGGCATACAGGGCGGCTCCCAGCGACAACAGCCGGTTGACGGTATAAGCCGGAGTCGTCTCACCGGCGAGGAGAAATGCCTGTTCACCCCAGGGCAGTTTGCAGGGCGCCTCGGCAGCAAGGGAAGCGAAGCGGTAGCCAAATGGCGAGATGAAATTGTCCGCCACCAGGAGCAGCGTCACGCCCGCGACAAAATAACTAAGGAAGAAGGCTCGCTTGCGGTCGTCGAGTGCGGCAATCAGGTACCAGATCTGCGGCACCAGCAATAGCGAAAACAGGTTGACCCACTTGTGGGCGGCAATCGCTGCCGCCAGGTCGGACGCCAGCTGCTGCCGCAGATTCGCATACTGGAACAACGCAAACGTGAAGCAAATCACGGCGAAGACCCAGCAAGCCCGCACGTAGGAACTGCTGCGCGCCAGCAAAGCCGCCTGGAATGAACACATTGCTAGCGCTCCCACGGATATCAGGTAGAGCGAAGCAATGGGTGCGTCCATATCGATCCTCGTTCATTTCTTCTTTGCAATGCACGTTATTTTAAACGAAAGCAAATTGAACAAGTTACTTTTCGATTTGCCAGCTTATGCAGCAGCTTCCATCCGGTCCATCAGGTAATTGGTCGCCGCATGCGCCGCGAGCGGGCGCGCAAAGTAATAGCCCTGCAGCAGGTTGCAGCCCAGTTGGCGAAGCTGGTCGGCCTGCACCGCATCTTCCACGCCTTCGGCAACGATTTCCAGGCCGAGGTTGCGCGCCAGGCCGACAGCCGTGGCGCAGATCTCGAGATCCTTTTCGCTGGTGCCGATATCGCGCACGAAACTGCGATCAAGCTTGAAGGAGTGCACCGGCAGCATCTTCAGGTAGCCGAGCGAGGAATAGCCGGTGCCGAAGTCGTCGATTGACAGCCGCACACCCAGCCTGCGCAGGGACTCCAGTTTTTCGATGGAGCGCTGCGGGTCCTGCATCAGCACCGACTCGGTGATTTCGAGTTCAAGGTCTTCACCCATCAGCCCCGCGCGCCGTAAGGCTGCCTGCACGTTGTCGCCAAGATCGCTTAGCAGCAGCTGCTGTGCCGACAGGTTGACCGCCATCCGCACGTCGCCGAAGCCCAGCGCCCGCCAATTCTGCAATTGCTGGCAGGCGCTTTCAATTACCCACGCGCCAATCGCCGCAATCGTGCCCGTCGCCTCGGCCAGTGGAATGAACTTGTCCGGCATGACCAGGCCCAGCTCCGGGTGCTGCCAGCGGATCAGCGCTTCCATGCCCAGCACCCGTTCAGTAACGGCGCAGACCTGCGGCTGGTAGTGAAGGAAAAGCTCGCCGTTCTCGAGTGCTTCCTTCAGCTCATTTTCAAGGCCGATGCGCTCACTCAGCGACTGCTGCAGCGAAGGGTGGAACACGCGCAGATTGCCCGGCCCCAGGTCGCGTGCCTCGTGCAGCGCCAGGCCTGCCGACGCCAGCAAGTCTTCCGCCGAATTGGCATGGTCCGGATAGATCGCCACGCCGGCACTGAACGTCATGTTCAGTACGGTGTCCGCCACGGTGAATGGCGGCTTGATCGCTGCCATGATGCCCTCCACTTCGCGCTCGATCCCTGCCAGGGTCTTGTGGCCCGCAATGCCAACTGCGAAGCGCGCGCTGCCCAGCCTTGCCACCAGCCTGCGCTTGCCACAATGTTCGCGCAGCCGCTGCGCCACCTCGATCAACACCTGGTTGCCTATCTCGTAGCCGCGCGTACCGTTGATGATCGCCAACCGGTCCAGGTCAAGCAGCAGCACAGCCGTCCTGGTCAGGCTGGATTCGCTCCAGACGAACATGGCGCGCAGCTTTTCCAGCGCGCCCTCGCGATTCGGCAACCGTGTCAGTTCATCATTGGTCAGGGCGCGCTCGATGCGCCTGCTGGAAAGCTTGTGGTTCTCCAATTCGCGCTCCAGCGCGGCACTGATGCGGATCTTCTCGGTCAGGCGCTGGGTCGCTTCACGCCTGACCAGCAGCAGGTAGGAGGCAGCCAGGAACAGGAATCCGAAACCGCTCAAATACGGCATCCGCAGCATGCCGGTGTCGGTCGCACCTCCCAGCGCCGTCGTCACCACCACCAGCGCGGCGGAACTCCACACCAGCCGGTTTGAAAAACGCGCCTTCTGGCGTTGCACGCGGATGCAGTAGACGACTGCGAACGCCGTCGCCCCCAGCGACAGCAAGCGGCTGACCGTATAGGCAGCCGTCGTTTCACCGAACAGCAGGAATGCATGTCCGCCCCACACCAGCTCGATGGGCGCTTCGGTCTCCAGCGCGGAAAAGCGGTAGCCATAAGGCACCATGAAATTGTCCACCGCCAGTATGGCCGAGATGAAGGCAATGCCGTAGGTAAGGCGGAATGCGTTCCGGCTTGGGTCGAGCGAGGCGACCAGGTAGCAGAACTGCGGCGCCAGCAGGATCGAAAAGAAGTTGACCCATTTGTGCGCCGCGATGGCTTCCGCCAATCCCGGAGCAAGCTGCTGCTGCACGTTCGCGTACTGGAAACAGGCAAAGGACAGGCAGATGGCCGCAAACGCCCAGCACGCGCGCCCATAGGAGCTGTTGCGCGCCACCAGGGCCGACTGGAATGCCGACATTGCCAGCGCCCCTGCGGAGATCAGGTAAAGCGAAGCAATCGTATTCATATGACCTTGTCAGTGACTGTTTTCAAAAGCGATTACCTCGTCGCCAGGCTGCGCTTCGCAGCCTGCGCCCATTGGTTCCCAACCACGCCGGATCACGATATGGTTCGGGTCATAGCAAAGCTCGAGGCGGCGCGCTTGCGGCGACTCGCGATGAACAAAATGTTCAATCGACGAAGGCATGCTGACGCGCATGGTCTGCGCGCGCAGGTCTTCGTCGGGATGGTCCTGCACATGCACCAGCGGCACGAAATGTGCGGCAATCACCAGCGTGCGGCCTACGGCGACCGGCTCCGCCTGGTAACCGCGTTCGCGCAGCCAGCTTTGCGCGTCTTCACGCCGGGGAGCGGCTGCGCCCCAGGCGCTTGCCATCAGCTCTACCAGCCACTGGTTGCAGTTTTGATAGCGCGTGCTGTAGGCATACGCATTGGCGCTGTACTCCCCTGCCAGCAGCGACAGCGGCGTTTGCGCATCCAGTGCCGCCGCCTGCAGCGTCCTGGCCTGCTCGTCCGGCAGAAGCACCAGCGACAGGTGGCCGTGCGCCGGTTCTTCCGCGCCGAGCACGAAGCCGGCCATGCCCTGGTCGAAGATGCGTGGGCGCTTTTCGTCGCAGGCATAGTAAAGCTGGCGCACCGACCAGGGGCTGTTCGGATTGTCTTTCAACGCCAGGCCGGCGTGCGAGTAACGCAGGCCGAGGCGCGCCAGGTCAAGGCCGGCGCGCGAAACGACGGCGGCCGTGGCGCCCGAGCGTTCCAGTTCATCCTTCACCACGGCTGCAAAACGCAGCACGTGGTCCTGCGCCGTCGCCGTGACTTTCGCGGGACGGTCGCAGAACATCATTCCGCCCGCCTGCGCTGCGGCATTCCAGCCGAGCGCCAGGCAGGCAGCGATCAGATGGCGTGCGAGCGCAGTTCGCGTTGCCATGCTTCGTCCAGGGCAAGGAAGAAGGCCTGCTGCGTATCGGCATATGCGAATTCGTAGCCGTATGGACGCTCGTTGACCTGCACCAGTGCGCCGGCTGGCAGTGCACGGTCTGCCAGGGCGGCTTTCGGCACGGTCAGGAAGAATTCATTGCCCTGGCCTTGCAGCTTCAGGCGCGTGGCACCCGGCTTGCCCGGCGCTTCTGCAACGTCGATGACGCGGTACTGGCCAGCGGCCACTTTCCTGTCGTTCCCGCTGGAGCTCTTGCTGGAGCCGCCGATCGAATCGGACACGCTGCCCGAGGACTCGGAACCGGCACTCGATGCGGACGAAGCGGAACTGCCGGCGTAGGCAGGGATGGCGATGGCGGCGGCCAGAACGGACAGGGCAGCGGCGCGGCGCAGGACTTGCATGGACATTGACAGGTCTCCGGTTGAAAAGTCGCTTGCATTATACGCGGCACCGCATGGCTGTACGACACGACTTTGGACCTGTTGTTACAATACTTGTTTGCTTTTTTTGCAATTTGTAGAGCCATGTCGAAACTTGTATCGCCAGTCGCTATAGACCTTCTCACGAAAGAGCTTGCGCATGAAATCAGGGGACAGCGCAGGATGATTGCCATGCGCTTGCACAGCGCCTTCCTGTACATGGTGGAAGCACTGGAGACCTATCGTGAACACTGGGAGGAAGCGGCCGCCATTACCTACCAGGCGGCAGCGGAAGTGGGCTGGAATCCGCCGCCTGCCAAGTGGCTCCGTTCACGGCCCATCGTGTTTGACGCGGGGCTGTGGAACGACTTTTCCGACAGTTTGCGCCTGCATGCCATTCCAGGCGAAGCGGCGCAGTCCGACCAGGCGGACGAATGGGTCTGGTGGAAGGAATCGATGCAAGGCCTGCCCGTCACCAGTGGTCTCAAGCTGCGACCCGGCCGCGAGCGTCGCGCGGCTTCGCATGACTTCACCCACGGGACCACAGGCAACGGGGAAGCGTTTGCCGCCGCCCTGCGCGAACATCGCGGCGCCGTCTTGTCCCTTCCCACGCTGATCGCCAACGGCGACAAGGCCGGCATCGAAGACTTTCTCGCGCGCGTGCTGCCGGCGATCTGGCCTGAACTGGCTGAAGCAATCCGCGCGTCGCAAGACAGGCAACTGGTCGACGACCTGCTCGAGGAGCACGAGAGCATGCTCATTTGGCTGGCCCATATGGAGATCATGTTCGACGCCATTCCACCCGCCATGTACGCCTATATCGCGGGCGCTGGAGGCGGCACGCTGATGCTGGAACTGCGGCTGTTGCTGCCCCTCCTGCTGCTTTCCACTGGGCGGGTGGTCGACAACATCATCTTCGAAATCGGAGAACGCCTTGAAGCGTCGCTGACCGGCGGGCACGACGGCCTGGCATTTGACTGGGCGCCTGAAGTCTTCGCCGAGTCGCTGATCCAGTTCACGCGTGCTGCAGATGAAGTGCACAAGATCGGCGCCCTTCGCACCGAGGGACGGGAAGATGACCTGGAGTTGCCGCCCACGTCGCGCTCCAACCTGGCGACGCTGAAAGCAGCAATCCACAAAGACAAATCATGCCGCCGCTGCGGAAGCCTGGACCACAGGACGTCAGGTCCCCAAGTCGGTACTGTCGATTACGAATAACGAGCACACAATGAGCAACTTCGAAAAAGAGTATTACTTCATCAAGCGCGGCCACAGCGATTCCCTGCCAACGCCGCGCCCCTTCCACGAAACGGAAGAACTCGAATACGAAACCAAGCCCTTGCCGCCCGGCTCTCCCCCGCTTGCCTTCTACAATATTTCAAAGCAGTGGGCTCGCCGGTTGGGCCACCCATCGCTGGCGGTGCCACCCGATGTGATGTTCGAATTCGATAACCTGCTGGTGCGCAAGCCGGTACGGGATGCATTGCTGGGACAAGGCGTCAGCCGGATCTTCACGCACCCTGCGCAGTATGTCCACGACGACAAAACGCTGCACGATTACTGGTACGTAGGATTCACGGCGAAGTTCGCTTGCCTGGACTGGGAACTGTCGGAGATCATGAGTGGGGACGACAAGGTTGACAGGGGATTAGGCTCCAGCCCGCCCGACGTCACGACCTTCCGCTTCAACACGCAGTTGATGGCAAGTACGCCAATCAACGAGCGCCTGCTCTTCGTCATTGATGGTTGCTTCTCGCCCGGCGTCGTATGCCACAAAAGCCTGCTACCGCTGTTCCATGGCTTTGAAAACTGCGGTACGCGCGCAACCTTGGTGGAAGAATATTAAAAGGTAAGGCGCGCGCGAGATCGCGGTCCAGGAACCTTTGGCTTCCGACTGCCAACGGCCATTCATCGCGAATTAGATCAAGTGCTTGCCGTCAGGCGCTTCTCCAGAGACTTTTCTCAGCCAGCGCGCGGATACGTGAATGCTACGAAATGCACCAGGTTTAACACGAAGTGGGCCGCAATCGGAATCTCGATGCGCTTTGTCCTTGAATACAGCACCGCGTAACCCAGTCCGGCCAGGCTGGCGAGCACACCAAACTGCCAGCCGCCGCCCAGGTGCGCAGCGCCGAACAGCAGGCCGGAGACGACTACTGCCAGGGCATCGCTGTAGCGTGCGAGCTGTTCCTGGATGACGCCTCGGAAGAATGCCTCCTCCGCCACGCAGACAAACAGCAGGTTGATGACGGCAAACAGCGGCAGGAATGGCGACAGTTTGAAATCCGGATGCACGAATCCAATCGCCCAGCCTATGCTTAGCACTCCGCACAACATCCCCGCAACCACCGGTGCTTGCGACTTCGATGCGACGGCAAAATCCCGCCAGGAACTGGCGCGGCGGCAGAACAACGCGAGCAGCACCAGCCCGACCACGCCTTTGTCGAAGTTCGCATACAAGGTGTAAGGCGCCGAGTGCGCCGACAGCCGGACATCTTTCAAGAGCAGCGGATTGTCGTAGCCGGGAACGGCGTGCATTGCAAGCGCAAGTGCCAGCACCAGCGTCAATATCGTCAACAGCGCCCGCACAGCGGACTTGCCATGGCGGGTCGCCAGCCAGGCGAAAGCCAGCAAAGCGGCGATGCTGGCCAGGGCGATGGGGCGCAACACGCCCGCCGCCAGGCCGGCGCCGGTCGCCAGTGCGAGCAAGACCAGCCAGAGATTGCGCAAGAAAGCCGGCCGCTCGCTATGCGTGACCGCGAGGCCGGTGCTGGCAATTGAAAGGCCCAGCAAGCCGAATGGCAGCCAGGCAGGCGCGGCAATCAATTGTGGCTCCGATCAGGCGAACTTCGAGAAGTCCGGCTTGCGCTTTTCGAAGAAGGCAGTGAAGGCTTCCTTGGCTTCGGCGCCGGTCAGCATGGCGCCGAACTGGGCGCTTTCCACGTCGATGTGGGCTTTCAGCGCTTCGCGGCCGGCCTTCATCAGGCGCTTGGTCTGGCGGATCGATTCGGCTGGCAGCGCGACCAGCTTGGCGGCTTGCGCTTGAGCGTGGGCCAGCACCTGGTCTGCTGGCAGCAGCTTGGAGATCAGGCCCATGTCGTAGGCTTCCTGGGCGCTGAACGGTTCGCCGAGCATCAGCTTTTCCGCCGCGCGGGCGTGGCCGCCGTTGGCCGGCAGCAGCATGCTGGAGCCGAATTCAGGGCATAGGCCCAGTGCTGCGAACGGCACCGAGAACTTGGCGTTGTCGGCGGCGTACACCAGGTCGCAGTGCATCAGCATCGTGGTGCCGATGCCGATGGCTGCGCCGTTCACGGCCGCTACGACCGGCTTGGTGCTGTTGAACAGGGCTTTCATGAACTGGATCACAGGACGGTCGGTGAATGCCACGCCGTCGTTGGCGGTGGTGGTCATGGCGAAGTCGACCAGGTCGTTGCCGGCGGTGAAGATCTCCGGCTTGCCTGTGATCAGGATGGCGCGTACTTCGGCGTCACCCTCGGCGGCGTTGATGGTGTCGGCCATGGTCTGGTACATGGCGGAGGTGATCGCGTTCTTGCGGTCCACGCGGTCGAATTCGATGGTCAGGATGCCGTTGGCTTTGCTGGTCTGGATGGCCATTGTCGTTTGTCTCCTTTTAAACCGGTAAACCTGTGTCTGACCCGCAGGGTCAGACACTGTCTTCTCGCCGGATTGTGGATGTGAAAAAGGGCGCCTGGTTTCCCGAAGCGCCCTGTTGCTTATCGCTTGCTTGCGCGGATTATACGCGCTCGATGATGCCTGCTGCGCCCATGCCGGCGCCCACGCACATCGTGACCATGCCGTACTTCAGCGAGTTGCGGCGCAGTGCGTGCACCACGGTCGCGGCGCGGATCGCGCCGGTTGCGCCCAGCGGGTGGCCCAAGGCGATTGCGCCGCCCATCGGGTTCACTTTGCTGGTGTCCAGGTTCAGGTCGCGGATCACGGCCAGGGCCTGGGCGGCGAACGCTTCGTTCAGTTCGATCCAGTCCAGCTGGTCCTGGGTGATACCGGCAGCTGCGCAAGCGGCTGGGATGGCGACCTTGGGACCGATGCCCATGATTTCCGGTGGCACGCCGCGAACAGCGAACGAGGAGAACTTGGCCAGCGGGGTCAGGTTGTGTTCTTTCAGGATCTTCTCGGAGACCACGATCAGCGCGCCGGCGCCGTCGGACATCTGCGAGGAGGTCGCGGCGGTCACGGTGCCCTTGGCGGCGAACACTGGCTTCAGCTTGGCCATGCCTTCCATGGAGGCGTCGGCGCGGGCGCCTTCGTCGGTGTCCACGGTGCGCTTGCCAACCTTGATCTCGCCGGTGCGCAGGTCAGGGGTGCGGGTGATGATTTCGACCGGGGTGGTTTCGTCCTTGAACAGGCCAGCCTGTTGTGCGGCGATCGCCTTGCGGTGCGATTCCAGGCCGAAGGCGTCCTGGTCTTCGCGGGAAATCTTCCACTGCTGCGCCACTTTCTCGGCGGTCAGGCCCATGCCGTAGGCCAAGCCCACGTTCTCGTCCTTGAAGGTGTCCATGTTGATCGACGGGTGGTGGCCCATCATCGGCACCATCGACATCGACTCCACGCCGCCGGCGATCATCACGTCGGCTTCGCCAACGCGGATGCGGTCGGCAGCCATGGCCAGGGCGGTGATGCCCGAAGCGCAGTAACGGTTGATGGTCACGCCGCCCACGGTGTTCGGCAGGCCTGCCAGCACCACGGAGTTACGGGCGATGTTGAAACCCTGCTCTGCTTCCGGGAAGGAGCAGCCGACGATCGCGTCGACGATCAGGGCCGGGTCCAGGTTAGGCACGGCAGCCATGGCGCCCTTGATGGCGGCGACCAGCAGGTCGTCCGGGCGGGTCTTGCTGAACATGCCGCGCGGTGCTTTACCGATCGGGGTGCGGGTTGCGGCGACGATGTATGCGTCTTGCAGTTGTTTGCTCATTTTAAGCTTTCCAGTATCTGTGTTCGTTAGCGTTTGGCGGAGAGGTACCAGTCCACCTGTACTTGTGCTGCCAGCGTGCCGTGTTCGTCGAAGATGTCGACGTTGACCGGGAACGCTACTTTTCCTTCATCCTTGAGCTGGGCGCGGATCGCGGCCAGGTCGCCCGGTACCTTGCCGGAGGCGCGCGTCGCGCCCTTGGCAACTTTCTGGTACTGGATGCGCGACTCCTTGGCGACCGGGCGCATGTCCATGATCAGGTCGGCGAAGCCGCCTGCCATGGCCGCGCCGGACGCCGTTTCGGCCAGCGTAAACAACGCGCCTGCATGCGGCGTGCCGAGGTGGTTGTGCAGCTTGCCGTCGTCCGGCATCGACACTTCGGCCGTTCCCGGGCCGATGCTGTCGATACGGATGCCGAGCAGGCGCACGAACGGCAGCGACTCCGTCATGTGCTTCTTGATTTGCTCATAGACCATGCTTGGTTTCACTCGCAACAGGATTTTGAAGGCCAGCGACAGGATGGACATTTGCTCTTAGTTGCGAACCGGCTTACCGGTCTGCAGCATGCCCATGATGCGCTCTTGCGACTTAGGATGGTTCAGCAATTCCAGGAAGGCCTTGCGTTCCATATCCAGCAGCCACTGCTCGCTCACTACGCTGCCTTGGTCGATGTCGCCACCGGACACGATCTCGGCGATCATGTCGCCCAGCTTGTAGTCGTGTGCGGAGATGAAGCCGCCATCGCGCATATTGACCAGCTGGCCGCGGATGGTGCCCCAGCCGTAACGGCCGGTCACCGGCACTGGGCGCTGGATCGGAGCGCGGTAGCCTGCGTCAGCCATCGCACGGGCAGTGGTCTTCGCCACGTGCAGCAGCTCGTAGGCGTTGAACACGATGATGTCGTCTTCCTTCAGGTAGCCCATGGCCTTCGCTTCCAGCGCGGACTTGGATACGTTCGCGGTTGCAGCGTTGGTGAAGCCGGTCTTCAGGAATTGCAGGATGTCGTTGCCTTTGGCTTCGCGGGCAGCGCGTACTGCCGCTTCCTTCAGGCCGCCGCCGCCAGGGATCAGGCCAACGCCCACTTCCACCAGGCCAATGTACGATTCCAGTGCAGCCACGCGCTTCGATGCGTGCAGCATCATTTCGCAGCCGCCGCCCAGGGCGATACCGGCAACAGCCGCCACCACTGGCACGTTGGAATACTTCATCTTCATGAAGGTGTCTTGCAGTTCCTTGATGATCGGGTCGACCGCTTTCGCGCCGCCGGCCATGAAGGCTGGCAGGGCTTCCTGCAGGTCGGCGCCGGCCGAGAAGGCGCCGCCTTCGGCTGCGTCGGTGTTCCAGATCACCAGGCCCTTGAAGTTCTTCTCAGCTTCGGCCAGGCCGCGCTGGATGCCGCCGATCACGCCTTTGCCGATCACGTGCATCTTGGTCTTCAGCGACAGGATCAGGACGTCGTCGCCGGTGTGCCACAGCCGCACGGATTCGTCTTCGTGCACGGTCACGCCGGCAGTCTTGGGATCTGCACCGCCGCCGCCCACGACTGGAGCGCGGAATTCCTGGCGCTTGTACACAGCCAGTTCGGAACGCGGGGTGTAAGACTTGGTCGCTGGCGAGAACGAGCCTTCAGGGGTATGCACGCCCTGTTCGCCCACTTTGCCTTCGAAGACCCACGCTGGCAGCGGTGCATTGCACAGCGCCTTGCCGGCTTCGATGTCTTCCTTGACCCACTGTGCAACCTGGCCCCAGCCGGCTGCTTGCCAGGTTTCGAACGGACCAACGTTCCAGCCGAAGCCCCAGCGCATGGCGAAGTCGATGTCGCGCGCGTTGTCGGCGATCGATTCCAGGTGGATCGCGATGTAGTGGAAAGCGTCGCGGAAGATCGCCCAGAGGAACTGGCCTTGCGGGTTGGTCGATTCGCGCAGCGCCTTCATCTTCTTGACCGGATCCTTTTCTTTCAGGATGCGGGCGATGATGTCGTCTGCCTTCTTGCCGCCGGCGACGTATTCACCGGTTGCCGCGTCCAGGCGCAGGATGTCCTTGCCGACCTTCTTGTAGAAGCCGGCGCCGGACTTCTGGCCCAGGGCGCCCTTGGCGACCAGGCCGGACAGCACGGCAGGAGTCTTGTACAGCGCTGCGAACGGATCGTTCGGCAGGTTGTCTTCCATGGTCTTGATCACGTGGCCCATGGTGTCCAGGCCAACCACGTCGGCGGTACGGAAGGTACCGGACTTGGCGCGGCCCAGCTTGGCGCCGGTCAGGTCGTCGACCACGTCGACGGACAGGCCGAACTTCTCGGCTTCGTGGATGATGGCCAGGATGCCGAACACGCCAACGCGGTTAGCGATGAAGTTCGGGGTGTCCTTGGCGCGGACCACGCCCTTGCCCAGCACGGAAGTCATGAAGGTTTCCAGCTGGTCCAGGATTTCCGGCTTGGTGCCGGTGGTCGGGATCAGTTCCACCAGGTGCATGTAGCGCGGTGGGTTGAAGAAGTGCACGCCGCAGAAGCGCGCCTTCAGGTCAGCGTCGAAGCCTTCGGCCAGCTTGTTGATCGACAGGCCGGAGGTGTTCGAGGCGAAGATGGCGTTTTGCGAAATGTGCGGAGCGACTTTCTTGTACAGGTCGTGCTTCCAGTCCATGCGCTCGGCGATCGCTTCGATGATCAGGTCGCAGCCAGCCAGCAGGTCCAGGTTGTCTTCGTAGTTGGCGATCTGCACCAGTTCTGCGTCGGCCTTGTCGCCGAAAGGAGCCGGGGACAGCTTCTTCAGGCCTTCGATGGCCTTGATGCCGATACCGTTCTTGTTGCCTTCCTTGGCTGGCAGGTCGAACAGGACGACTGGTACTTTAGCGTTGACGCAGTGGGCAGCGATCTGCGCACCCATCACGCCGGCGCCCAGCACCGCTACTTTTTTCACGTTGAAGTTGCTCATATATATCCTTTGGTTGGTATTTCCGTTGCTATGCCATGGGGGCTGGCTTTCTACAGCAAAACCGGCAAACCGGTGTCAGACCCATTGGGTCTGACACCGCACTACCGGTTTGGCGCGCGATCAGCCAGCGCCATCAACTTCAGAACAGGTCAGCGTCCAGGGCCATCAGGTTGGCGGCGCCGGAACGAGCCTGGCGGATCAGGGTTGCGGTTTCTGGGTACAGGCGGCCGAAGTAGAAGCGGATGGTTGCCAGCTTCGAGGTGTAGAACTTGTCGCCCGACGCTTCTTTTTCCAGGGCGATCTTCGCCATCTGTGCGAAGAAGTACGAGTACACCAGGTGGCCGGCCACGCGCAGGTAAGGAACTGCAGCGGCGCCCACTTCGTCCTGGTTCTGGAAGGCCTTCATGCCGATTTCCATGGTCAGCTTGGTCAGCTTCTCGCCCAGGTCGCCCAGCGGGGTGACGAACTCGGACATCGCTTCGTCGGTGCCGTTTTCTTCCACGAAGGCGCGCACTTTCTCGCCGAACTTGCGCAGCTTGGCGCCGTTGTCCATCAGGATCTTACGGCCCAGCAGGTCCAGCGACTGCACGGTGTTGGTGCCTTCGTAAATCAGGTTGATACGCGCGTCGCGCACGTACTGCTCCATGCCCCACTCGGAGATGTAGCCGTGACCGCCGTACACCTGCATTGCGTCGGAGGTGGCGATCCATGCGTTGTCGGTGATGAAGGCCTTGATGATCGGGGTCAGCAGGGCAACTTCGTCGCCGGCTTCCTTGCGCACTTCTTCGTCAGGGTGGTGCAGTTCACGGTCGATCTGCAGCGCCACGTAGGAAGCGAAAGCGCGCGCGCCTTCAGCGTAGGCTTTGCCGGTCAGCAGCATGCGGCGCACGTCAGGGTGCACGATGATCGGGTCGGCTGGACCTTCAGGATTCTTCACGCCGGACAGCGAGCGCATTTGCAGGCGGTCTTTTGCGTACACCAGCGCGTTCTGGTAAGCCACTTCGGTCAGGCCCAGGGACTGCACGCCCACGCCCAGGCGGGCGGCGTTCATGAACACGAACATCGCGTTCAGGCCCTTGTTCGGCTGGCCGATGATCCAGCCCTTGGCGCCGTCCAGGTTCATCTGGCAGGTCGAGTTGCCGTGGATGCCCATCTTCTCTTCAATCGCGCCGCAGAAGATCGGGTTGCGCTCGCCGATCGAACCGTCGGCGTTAGGGATGAACTTAGGCACCAGGAACAGGGAGATGCCTTTCGAACCTTCTGGAGCGTCCGGAACACGAGCCAGCACCAGGTGCAGGATGTTTTCGGACATGTCGTGTTCGCCGGCCGAGATGAAGATCTTGGCGCCGGTGATGTTCCAGGAACCGTCGGCGTTAGGGATGGCTTTCGAGCGCAGCATGCCCAGATCGGTGCCGCAGTGCGGCTCGGTCAGGCACATGGTGCCGGTCCATTCGCCGGAAACCAGCTTAGGCAGGTAGGTCGATTTCTGTTCCGGGGTGCCGTGGGCCAGCAGGCACTCGTAGGCGCCGTGCGACAGGCCTGGGTACATGGTCCATGCCTGGTTGGCGGAGTTCAGCATCTCGTAGAACGAGTTGTTCAGGACGATAGGCAGGCCCTGGCCGCCATACTCTGGATCGCAAGCCAGCGCAGCCCAGCCGCCTTCAACGTACTGTGCGTAGGCTTCCTTGAAGCCTTTTGGAGTGGTCACGGTCTTGGCAGCTGCATCGTGGTGGCAGCCTTCGCGGTCGCCGGAGTGGTTCAGCGGGAACAGCACTTCGGAGGTGAACTTGGCGCCTTCTTCCAGCACCTGGTTGATGATGTCCGCGTCGGTTTCGGCGTGAGGAGGCAGCTCTTTCAGCTTCTCTTCCACCTTCAGCAGCTCGTGCAGGACGAACTGCATATCACGGATTGGCGCGACGTATTGACCCATTTTTTTCTCCAGAAAGCTAAAAGGTTATGTTTGCTCGGCTGCTGCGAAACGCAGCCTTAGGATGGTTGATAGTTTTCGATCAGTCGGTTGAAGCCCACGCCTGCCCGGTCCACGCTGCCAGGAGTGCGCATGAAACGCGCCTCATGGTGCAGGGCCAATATCAGGCCGTACATTTCATACACAAGCTGGCTCGCATCGGTATCGGACCGCAGGTCGCCGTTGTCGATGGCCTGGCGCACGCAACGCAGCAAGGCTGCCTGCCACGCGCCGACCATGGCCAGCAGTTCTTCACGGATCGGGCCAGGGCGGTCGTCATACTCGACGGCGCCGCTGATATAGATGCAGCCCGAGGCGATTTCCACGCTCACACGTTTGATCCAGTTGGCAAACATGGCGCGCAGGCGAGGCAGGCCACGGGCCTCCTTCATCGCCGGGTAAAACACTTCCTGCTCGAAGCGATGGTGATACAGCTTCAGGACTTCAATCTGCAAATCTTCCCGCGAACCAAAGTGCGCGAATACACCGGACTTACTCATGTTCATCTTGTCGGCGAGCAAGCCGATAGTGAGGCCTTCGAGGCCGTCACGGCTTGCCAGGTCGAGGGCCACATCCAGGATGGCCGCACGGGTCATTTCGCCTTTGCGCATGAATTTCGTTGGTGTATTGACAAGAATTCCACTCACTTTTGAACCCATCCAGATAGAAGGAAAAGCCTTATTCTCGCTCTAACAGATCGGCCGCTGGTGAAAAGTTTTGCGAACGTTCGTACTATTATCCAGCGTGTGGCGAAAGTCAAACGGCACCACTAGAAGTGCACCTCTATTGTTGCGTTGCAACAAAATTTAAAAGGGGACGTACCCCTTTTAAATTCGCCGGAGGCGAAAAAAGCCGTAGAAAAGAGGGTTACGTCCCCTTTTTCAGCTTTCCGTGGCCTTTTCCCAGGTGCGGCGGTCGCGCTTGGTTGGGCGGCCCTTGTTGTCGGCGAAGGGCTCGGGGAACAGTTTCTTGCGCTCGATCAGGGCGGCGCGACGGGCCAGCGATTCTTCGCTCTCTTCATAGAGCAGGCGTGCTATCGGCGCTCCTTCGCGCTTGCCGGAAATGCCCACCACTAGCACGTCCCATTCGTCCGCGCCGTTATCGATATGCAGGCGCTCGCCCAGCTTCGCGTTGCGTGAGGGCTTGATGCGTTCGCCGCTCGACAGTTTCACCTTGCCCTTGTCGATGGCGTCGATGGCCAGCTGGCGCGTCTTGAAAAAGCGCGCCGCCCACAGCCATTTGTCTATCCTTACGTCACTCATGTGTACTTTCCGACTGCAAAAATGCGCATCAGCGTGCGGTAGAAGAAGTACGCCACTTCGTATCCGACCCGCCGGAAGCGCCCGACATGTTCGAAATCCTGCGGGTGGATCACCACGCCATCGGCGATGGCATCCTCGATCTTTCCGCGCAGGGAACGCGTGAATTCCGCGTCCTTGATCACCACGTTGGCTTCCTGGTTGAGGAACAGGCTCAGCCCATCCACATTGGAGGAGCCAACGGTCGCCCAGTCATCGTCGATGACTGCCACCTTGGCGTGCAGTTGCGTCTTGCGATACTCCACCACCTTGACGCCCGCTTCCAGCAGCTTCGGGTAGAAGGAGTGTGCCACCGCATCCTGCAGCCAGAATTCTCCCACGCCGATCAGCAGCACCACTTCCACCCCACGCTGTGCGGTTGCAGCCAGCGCACGGCGGAATTTGCGGCCCGGCGCGAAGTAGGGATTGGCCAGCAGCACGCTTTTCCTGGCCCGTCCCAGCGCTTGCAGGTAGGCGCGCTGGATGGTGCGGCGATTGCGCAGGTTGTCGCGCACCACGAAGCCGGCCTGCATGGCGCTCTGGCGCGCGATCTTGTTCAGCTTGCGCACTTCGTTGAACAGGGTCAGGCGTTTGACGATGTTCATATGCCCCAGGCGCGTCCATTGCGTTTCCGCCTCGCTGTGAATCGATTCGACCAGCGGCCCGCGCACCGCCACCGCAAAATCCCAGCGCGGGGCTGCCAGCGCTTTGTTGTGGTCGTAGTCGGTGAACATATCGTCGTTGATATTGATGCCGCCGACAAATGCCACCTGGGCGTCCACCACGCAGATCTTGCGGTGGGTGCGCGTCACCCCGCGCCGGAACCAGGGGTTGAAGATGCGATGCTCGACGCCGGCGGCCGTCACCTCGGCATGCAGACGGTAGGCGGGCTTGTGGCCGGTGCCGAACCAGTCGGTAATCATGCGCACCGTCACGCCGCGCTGGGCGGCAGCTTTCAGCGCGGCCATGACACGCTTGCCGGTCTCATCCTCGGCAAAGATATAGGTTTCGAAATAGATCTCAAACTGCGCGGCCTCGATCGCCTCGACCAGTGCCGGAAAATAATCGGTACCGCAGTGCAGGAGTTTGACTTCGTTATCGGCTAGAAAATCAACGTGACGCATGTGTCAGGAAACCAGTTTCAGGTTCGCCACGATGGGCGCGTGATCCGACAGCTTGGCCCACAGCGGGCCATGCAGGACTTCCGCGGATTCTACCTTGAAGCCCCGCACATAGATGCGGTCCAACCTGAAAAATGGCAAGGCGGCCGGGAAGGTGCGGGCCGGGCGCTGGGCGGCCTTGCGCCGCGCCAGGGTGCGCACCAGGTCGCCGACCGAATGGCCGTGCTTGATCTCGTCGAAGACTTCGCGCACGCCAAGCGCGCTTTGCAGCTTGTCCGTCAGCGTATTGCGCCAGTCGTTGAAGTCGCCGGCGATGATAACGGGCTCGCCATCGGGCGCCGAACTGCGCACGGCTTCGATCAGCATGTCCGCCTGCCGCACGCGGCTGCGCTCGAACAGGCCGAGATGGATCACGTAGCAGTGCACCAGTTGCCCTTCCGTTTCCACCACCGAATGCAGGATGCCGCGCGATTCGTAGGCGTGGTCGGAAATATCGGTATTGGTCCAGCGCGCAATCGGATATCTGCTGAGCAGCGCATTGCCGTGGTGGCCATGATCGTATTGCGCATTCAGGCCGTACACCGACTGGTGCGACTCGCCCGCGAAGAATTCATGCTGGGCCTTTTTCGGCCAGTGCCGGTGGCCCGCGCTTTCTTCGCCGTAACGGGCCTCGATCCGGTCGTGCTGGCCCTGCACTTCCTGCAGGAAGACCAGGTCGGCATGGAAGGCCTCTATCGCATGGCGCAAGGCATGCACCCGTGGGTGGCTACGGTATGACATGCCTTTGTGGATGTTGTATGTGGCAACGCGGATCTTCATGGAACCATTCTAACCCCAACTGCCCGGCTTGCTCCCCGTCAAAAGTGTCGGGAATTGCTTTATAGTCATGCGCATGAATGAACGACACACCACTTTCCCTTCTGCACCAGAAGCTTTCTTCCTTGTTTTATGCCTTTGGGCCGTCGATTACCTGATGACCTGCGTACTGTACGACGCGCACGGCTTGCTGGGCCTTGACGATCCCTACAGCCTGGTCACGCTCTCCCGGCTGCTGGCCAACGGCATCGTTTTCACCGCGCTGCTGCATTGGAAGAACCTTGACTACCGCGACCTGTTCCATTCCTCGCGCGCGGCAACCGCCGCCACCATGGTTGTCATCGTGCCCCTGGTCCTGCTGGCCACGCCATGCCTGTTCCTGCTCATGGGCTTGGTGAACCGCCTGCTGCTTGCCGAATTTCCCATGCGCGCCGGGATGGAGAACGAGATCAGTAGCTGGCTGTCGGCCGGGCTGCCGCAGATATTGCTGATTTGCGTCATCGCGCCCGTGGTGGAAGAAATGCTGTTCCGTGGCATTATCCTGCGCAGCTTCCTGCAGCAGTATGAGCGTCGCTACGCCATCCTGGGATCAGCGGTCGTGTTCGGCTTCTACCACATGAACATTTACCAGCTTGTCGGCGCCAGCCTGTTCGGTATCGTCGCTGGCTGGCTTTATGAGCGGACGCGCTCGCTGATTCCGGGCATTGCCATGCACGCGGCCGTCAACACCTCGGTCATGCTGATGGCCGCAAATGCCGGAGCCGGTGCTGCGGAAAGCAACTCGGGCTTCTTAGTCCTCTTGCTGCTGCCAGCCTTCCCCGCTTGCTATATGCTGCGCCGCGTCCTTTCGGGGCCTGGCCGTTGAAAGCGGCCCGCGCCACTGCTGCTGCCCTCCTGGCGTTTTGCGCATCCTCGGCCGGCGCAGACGGCAGCCGTTGCCACGGCACCGTCAATCGCGGCAGCATCGAAGGCAGCGTCAAGCTCCCGTCCGAAGGCGCCAATTTCACGGCCTACAGCAAACTGGCCATCGGCATGGGCCGCAACCACGTGCACAGCGAAGTGTCGGCCATCATCCTCGACGCCTACCGTAAGCTCGAGCGCGCCGCGCCGGGAGTGCAATATGTGTACGGGGAATCCGGCAACGAGTTCGGCGGCCGCTTCCGCCCTCATCGCACGCACCAGAATGGCCTGTCGGTCGATTTCCTCGTGCCGGTGCGGGACCAGGGTGGCCGGCCGGCGCGCCTGCCGACACCGGCCACCCAGCGTTTCGGCTACGACATCGAATTCGACCGCGACGCTCGCCATGGCGACTACAGCATCGACTTTGGCGCGATGGCCGAACACCTGCTCCAGTTGGACCAGGCGGCCCGTGCGCGCGGACATGGTCTCGCGCTGGTGATCTTCGACACCGCCTACCTGCCGCGCCTGTTCGCCACGCCGCGCGGCGCCGAACTGAAGCGGCTCAAGTTCATGACGGGCAAGCCGTGGGTACGGCATGACGAGCATTACCACGTCGACTTTGCCGTGCCCTGCAGCCGCTAAGCCACCCGCATCCAGGTCAATTTATGACGTCGTTTTCCTCGGCGGCAGGCGACATCTGCCGCGGCAGGATCACGCGGAAGGTAGTGCCGCGCCCGATTTCGCTGTCGACCTCGATACGCCCACCGTGCTTTTGCACGATGCTGTAGGACAGCGACAGGCCCAGCCCAGTGCCCTTCCCGACCGGCTTGGTGGTGAAGAACGGCTCGAAGATGCGGCCCAGGTTCTCCGCCGCGATGCCGCTGCCGGTATCGCTCACCGACACCGTCACCATTTCGTTCTCGTAACTGGTGCGCACCGTGATGCGTCCGCGGTTCTCGATGGCGTGGGCGGCATTGACCAGCAGGTTCATGAACACCTGGTTCAATTGCGACGGGATGCATTCGATTTCCGGCACGCCGCCATATTCCTTCACGACCTCCGCCTTGTATTTCAGCTCGTTCCAGACCACGTTCAGGGTGCTGTCCAGGCCTGTTTCCAGGTTGGCCACCAGCACGTCGCCGCCCCCGGCGTGCGAGAAGTCCTTCATGTCCTGCACGATGCGCTTGATGCGGTCCAGGCCATCCATCGATTCGGACAGCAGGCTGCCCAGGTCCTCGCGCAGGTAATCGGCGTCGATCTCCTTGCGCAGGGCATTCAGCTCGCCGCGGTCGCTTTCCGGCAGGTGTTCTTCGCGCGCCTCATAGGCGTCCAGCAGCCGCATCAGCGACTGCATATAGCGCTGCAGGCTGCTCAGGTTGGAATTGACGAAGCCGACCGGGTTGTTGATCTCGTGCGCCACGCCGGCTGCCAGCACGCCGATGGAAGCCATCTTTTCCGATTGCAGGAGCTGGTTCTGTGCTTCCCCCAGCTTGCGGATCAGGTCGGCCTGGCGCGTCTTCTCGCTCTCCAGCGTGATGTTCGCCATCTGCAGCGCCAGAGTGCGTTCGTGCACGCGGCTCTCCAGCTGGTCGCGCGATTCGCGCAGGGCCTGCTCCGCATGCACGCGCTCCGTGTTGTCGAGGAAGCCGTACACCCGGCCGATAATGCGCTCGCCGAGGAATTGCGGGCGCGAACTGCATTCGAACACGCGGCCATCGTGCAGGTGGAACTGGTCCAGCGTCTCGTGCGGATCGCTCACTTGCTGCAGCCGTTCGCGGCATAAATCCTGCTCGACCACATTGGCAGTCAGGAATTCGAGGATGGCTGCGTCGTTGCCGTTCTTGAGGAAGGCTTCCGGGATGTGCCACATTTCGCTGAACTGACGGTTCATGCTGGCGATCTTGTTGTGCCAGTCGATCACCAGGATGCCGTTGCCGGTTGCTTCCAGCGTGGTGCGCAGCTGCGACAGGGTCTGCTCCAGCACGTCCTCCACCTTGCGCTCCTGGCGTGCATCGCGGGCCAGAATCAGGATCAGCCAGCGGTCTTCATGGCGCAGCACGCGCAGCGATTTCATGACCATGATTTGCGTGCCGTCGGCGCGCTGGTATTCGCCTTCCTGCGCATCGATATCCTGGAAGTGGCCGCCGCGCACGTCCTCCCAGTAAAACACGTCCTGCAGCGAGCTCTCGATGTCGGTGATCTGCATTTCGACCAGTTGCGCTCCCGAATAGCCAAGCACTTGCTCGGCCACCCGGTTGGCAACGATGATGTGCAGGTCGGTGGGATCGACCAGCAGCATCATATGCGGACTGTGGTCGAGCATCAGCTGGCGCAGTGCGGAAATCACCCGGTCGCTCCCTGGCCCGGCTTGGTGGCGTCGAAGTAGTAGCTGACCCGCTTGCGCGGGCTGAGGTAAGCGTAGATCTCCTTCGGCACCTGCGCAGGCTTGATGGCCCGTACGATATTCAGGTCGCTTTCCAGCGCCATGTCCACCATGATCGCATCTTCGCGCGACACGCCCGGTTCATACACGACGAGTTCCGGCTTGTTCGGCTTTTCGGTATTGATGGTGGCGACCATGCCGGTGGCGCCGTTCGACAACTGCACGATGGTGCCCGGCGGGTAGACGCCAAGGCAGCGGATGAACACCTGCAGCAGCTTGGGATCGAACTTGCCCCGGTTCTTGGCGAACATCAGCGATAGGGCTTCATGCGGGGTCAGGCCGGGCGTGCCGTTGACCGGGTTGCATAGGCGGTCGTAGTAGTTGGCGATCGCCACGATGCGCGCCAGCACGCCGATCTCCTCGCCTTTCAATTGCCGCGGGTAGCCGCTGCCATCGAACATTTCGTGGTGGTCGCGCACGATGGCAACGGCGGCGGCCGGGAACTTGAGCTGCTGCCCCATTTCCGTCCCCACCGCGCAATGGGTTTCGTACAGGTGCTGCTCGGAGTGCGTCCATGGCTCGGTCTTGGTCAGCACCTTGTCCGGGATATTGCGCACGCCAAGGTCATGGAACATGGCGCCGACGCCCATCGCTCCCGCCACCTCGCGCGGCAGCTTGATGTCGCGCGCAATCATCATCGACAGCATGGTGACGTTGAGCGAATGCAGGTAGATTTCCTCGCCGCCGGTGCGGTCGCCCATGACGTGGATCGCCAGTTCCGGCGCACTCAGGATGGAGTCGGCGATCTTGCCGATCATCTCGCTGGCCTTCTGCAGGTTCTCGGCCGGGCGCGCGAAGATGTTCTTTTCCATGTCTTTCATGGCGCGCGCCGTATCGACAAACGCATGTTCGATGCGGGCCGCGTTCTCGCGCTGCTGGCGCATGCGCTCCATCATGGCGCGCTTGGCTGCAAGCTCTGGGGATTCAGGCGCGGGCGGCGGCGGCGGCGCGGCGGCGGCAATTTCCTGCGCTTCGGCCGACAGCGCGGCCGGCTGCACGTCGCTCAAGGCAGGATCGATGCGGATCTTGTGCAAGCCGAGGCTGCGCAACTGGTGGATCTGCTCCTGCGACTTGATCTTGAAATGGCTGAATGCAAAAGGATGCTCAAACCACTTCAGATCGAGGTGGACGTACAAGCCTACCTGCAACTGCTCCAGAAGAATATCCTGAGTCTCCGGCATGGCATGTGCCCCCAGCGTGACAGTCGATGTCCGATTATAGCCAAACGCGCGGAGTGCGATTTACAAGCAAGCTGCAAGTTACATATATTGCGGTAACTGGAGGATTGCCTCGGCGTTGGAGGGGGAAAAGCAGCGGTCAGCCGCTTCCAGATACGGCAGCCAGACGTGGGCGGTATGTTCGCGCGGGCTCAGCATGACGGGCACGTTGCGCGGCACCTGCACGCTGAAGATGTGTTCGAGGTTGTGGGTGACGCCGGGTTCGTAGCGGTGGCGCCAGATGGGATAGATTTCGTAGATGTTCTGCAGGCCCCAGTCGCGCAGTACGATGTGCTTGCCGTCGGCGACGATGCCGGTTTCTTCGAACAGTTCGCGGGTGGCGGTGGTGAGCAGGGGTTCGTCGAGGGCGTCTTTCGAGCCGGTGACGGATTGCCAGTAGCCGGGGTTGCCGGCGCGCTCGATCAGGAGCACTTCCAGCTCGGCGGTGTGGATGACCACCAGGACGGATTCGGGGATTTTGTAGGGCTTCATAAACCGGTGAACCTGCGGGAACTGGCCCTAGGTCCAGCCCCCGTCCTTCACTGCAGTTGCGGCGGCAGTCGCGGGCCCAGTGTCAGACCCTGCGGGTCTGACACTGGTTTGCCGGTTTTAGCCAGCCACCTTAGGCTCAGCCGAACGCAGGCGGATATGCAGTTCACGCAGCTGCTTCTCGTCCACCGGCGATGGCGCCTGGGTCAGCAGGCACTGCGCACGCTGGGTTTTCGGGAAGGCGATCACGTCGCGGATCGAATCGGACTTGGTCATCAGGGTCACGATACGATCCAGGCCGAAGGCCAGGCCGCCGTGCGGAGGCGCGCCGTACTGCAGCGCGTCCAGCAGGAAGCCGAACTTCTCGCGAGCCTCTTCAGCACCGATCTTCAGCGCGCGGAACACTTTGGACTGCACTTCTTCGCGGTGGATACGGATCGAGCCGCCGCCCAGTTCCCAGCCGTTCAGCACCATGTCGTAGGCCTTGGCGATACATGCGCCTGGATTGGTTTCCAGCATGTCTTCGTGGCCGTCTTTTGGCGAGGTGAACGGGTGGTGGGTTGCGGTCCAGCGGTCTTCTTCTTCGTCGTATTCGAACATCGGGAAGTCGATCACCCACAGCGGCGCCCACACGTCGTTGAACAGGCCATTGGCCTTGCCGAACTCGGAGTGGCCGATCTTCACGCGCAGCGCGCCGATCGCGTCGTTCACAACCTTGGCCTTGTCGGCGCCGAAGAAGATCAGGTCGCCGTCTTGCGCGCCGGTCAGTTCCAGGATCTTGTTCAGGGCTTCGTCGTGGATATTCTTCACGATCGGCGACTGCAGGCCGTCACGGCCCTTGGCCTTCTCGTTGACCTTGATGTAGGCCAGGCCCTTGGCGCCATAAATGGCGACGAACTGGGTGTACGCGTCGATTTCCGAACGCGGCATGTCGGCGCCCTTCGGCACGCGCATGCCGACTACGCGGCCGTTCTTCATGTTGGCGGCGCCGGAGAAGACTTTGAACTCCACATCCTTCATCACGTCGGTCAGGTCGGTGAATTCCAGCTTGACGCGCATGTCAGGCTTGTCCGAACCGTACTTGCCCATGGCTTCGGCGAAGTCCATGACCGGGAACGGGTTTGGCAGATCCACGCCCATGGTGTTCTTGAACACTTTGCGGATCATGGTTTCGAACAGGTCGCGGATTTCCTGTTCAGTCAGGAACGAGGTTTCGCAGTCGATCTGGGTGAATTCAGGCTGGCGGTCGGCACGCAGGTCTTCGTCGCGGAAGCACTTGGTGATCTGATAGTAGCGGTCGAAGTTGGCGACCATCAGCAGCTGCTTGAACAGCTGAGGCGACTGCGGCAGCGCAAAGAATTCGTGCGCGTTCACGCGGGACGGCACCAGGTAGTCGCGCGCGCCTTCCGGAGTGGACTTGGTCAGCACCGGGGTTTCGATATCGATAAAGCCAAGGTCGTCCAGGTACTTGCGCACTTCCATGGTCACCTTGTAACGCAGGCGCAGGTTGTTCTGCATCTGCGGGCGGCGCAGGTCCAGCACGCGGTGGGTCAGGCGGGTGGTTTCGGACAGGTTGTCGTCGTCCAGCTGGAATGGAACTGGTACGGAGGCGTTCAGCACTTCCACTTTGGAGGCAACGACTTCGATCTTGCCCGACTTCAGGTTGTTGTTGACGGTGCCGGCCAGGCGGTCTTTCACGGTGCCGGTGATGCGCAGGCAGTACTCGTTACGCACGGATTCGGCAACGGAGAACACTTCCGCCTGGTCCGGGTTGCAGACCACCTGCACCAGGCCTTCGCGGTCGCGCAGGTCGATGAAGATCACGCCGCCGTGGTCGCGGCGACGGTGCACCCAGCCGCACAGGCTGACGGTTTGGCCTACGAGGGCTTCGGTTACGAGGCCGCAGTATTCAGTACGCATGGACATATTGATTCTCAGTTTCAGGTTAAGTTTTATTCAGGGACGACAACGCCCATCGAAACGATGTACTTCAGTGCGGCATCGACGCTCATATCGAGCTCGATTACATCTTTTTTCGGGAACATCAGGAAGAAGCCGGAAGTCGGGTTCGGCGTGGTTGGCACGTAGACGCTGATGAATTCATCGTCCAGGTGCTTCTGCACTTCGGTGGCCGGCGCGCCGGTCAGGAAGGCGATCGTGCGCGAGCCCGCATGCGGATAAGGCACCAGCACCGCCTTGCGGAAGGCATTGCCGGAATCGGAGAACAGCGTGTCCGATACCTGCTTCACGCTGCCGTACAGCGAGCTGACCACTGGAATGCGGTGCAACAGCTTTTCCCACTGGCGGATCAGGAAATTGCCAACCAGGTTATTGGTCAGCAGGCCGGTCAGGAACACGATCAGCACGGTCAGGATGGTGCCCAGGCCCGAAATTCGTCGGTCCTTGGGCAGCCACTTCTCCGGGATCAGCAGCAGCGACTGGTCCATGGTGGAGATCACCAGGTTCAGCACCCATGCCGTAATGGCCAGCGGTACCAGGACCAGCAAGCCGGTTATGAAATATTTGCGCATCGTGTTCCTTGTGCGGGGAAAATCAAGCCTCGCTGGTGGACTTCGCCGGTGCAGGTGCCGGCGCGGCTGCCGCCGGGGCTTCGGTCTTGGCCGTGCTGGCAACGCCGGTTGCCGGGGCGCTGCCGCCACGGAAATCGGTTACGTACCAGCCGGTGCCTTTCAGTTGGAAGCCGGCTGCGGTCAGTTGCTTCTTAAAGGTGGACTTGCCGCAGGAAGGGCAATCGGTGAGCTGCGGATCGGAGATCTTTTGCAGCACGTCCTTGGCAAAGCCACATTCCTCGCAGCGGTAAGCGTAGATAGGCATCGATTACTCCGCAAAAAACATCAAAACCCTGAATTATAAAGCTTTTTTCCGGCGCCAGGCCATCCAACGCTCCTTGCCCTCGAATACCGGGATGGAGTCTTCGACCGGCGCGTCTTGCTCGAGATCGAAGTAAGCGCTCATTAACCGGTTCAGCAGCTCCTGGTCGGCACCGAACGGCGGGCCTTTCGGATTGCTGTCGAAGAAGAAGTAGCCCAGGAGCAGGCCGCCTTCCGGCAGCAGTTGCGCCCAGCGCTGCACCACGCGCGGCCACATCTCGCGCGGCATGGCGCACAGGAAGGCGCGTTCGTAGACCAGGTCCAGCGGCAGTTGCGGTGTGTATTCGAAGAAATCGGCTTCGATCACGTGCTCACGCCAGGGGCCGACAGCTTGTTGCGCCGCAACAACGGCGGACGGGGAGAAGTCGATGGCGGTGGCGTTCCAGCCGGCTTCGCAGAACGCTTGCAGTTCGTAGGCACTGCCGCAGCCGGGGATGAGCACCGAAAACCGGCCACCCGATGTCTGACCCGCAGGGTCAGACACCTGTCCAGCGGCTGCCGCGTACCTGGGGGTCTGACCCTGTGGGTCAGACCCTGGGTTACCGGTTTGGAGCCAGCGCGCCAGCTGCGCCGGAACACCCCCGCGATCCCACGGCTTGAATTCAGCCTCGAACCGCTGGTCCCAGAACTCCGGCGTGCGCGGATCGCGGTTAGTGAAGTCGGGCATAAGCCACGTACGCCACAGCGCCCAACACAAACGACCCGACCAGGAATGCAAAGAACGACAGCAAGCGATTGGTATGCCGCTGCTCTTCGACCAAGTGGGCCAGCAAAGCCTTGGTCTCCACGTCGCGCTCCGCAGCGACTGTGAGCGCCTGGTGCGCAAGCCGCGGCAACTGCGGGAAGATATGCGAATAGCGCGGCGCTTCCGCCTTCAGGCGCTCCACCAGGCCGCGCCAGCCCACCTGCTCCGCCATCCAGCGCTCCAGGTAAGGCTTGGCCGTCTTCCACAGGTCCAGGTCAGGATCGAGCTGGCGGCCCAGGCCTTCAATATTCAGCAGCGTCTTTTGCAGCAGCACCAGCTGCGGCTGCACTTCCACATTGAAGCGGCGCGAAGTCTGGAACAGGCGCAGCAGCACCTGGCCGAACGAAATGTCCTTCAGCGGACGGTCGAAGATCGGCTCGCAGCACGCCCGCACTGCAGCTTCCAGCTCATCGACGCGGGTCTCTTTCGGCGCCCAGCCTGATTCGATATGCGCCTCCGCCACGCGCTTGTAATCGCGGCGGAAGAAGGCCAGGAAGTTCTGCGACAGGTAATCCTTGTCGTAATCGTTCAGCGTGCCGACGATGCCGAAGTCCAGTGCGATATAGCGGCCAAACGACTCAGGCTCGATCGACACCAGGATATTCCCCGGGTGCATGTCGGCGTGGAAGAAGCCGTCGCGGAACACCTGCGTGAAGAAGATCTCCACGCCATCGGACGAGAGCTTTTTCAAGTCCACGCCGGCCTCGATCAGGCGATCGATCTGCGACACCGGAATGCCGTGCATGCGCTCCATCACGATCACATTGCTGGAGCAATAATCCCAGTACATCTCCGGCACCAGCAGCAGCTTCGACTCGGCAAAGTTGCGGCGCAACTGGCTGGCGTTGGCGGCCTCGCGCATCAGGTCCAGTTCATCGTGCAGGTACTTGTCGAACTCCTGCACCACCTCCTGGATTTTCAGGCGCTTTGAATCGGCCCACACGCGGTTGATGAAGTTGGCCGCGATATGCATCAGCGCTACGTCTTCATCGATCAGTTTCTTCATGCCAGGGCGCAGGACTTTCACTGCCACCTGGGTGCCATCCTTCAGCGCAGCAAAGTGCACCTGGGCGATGGATGCCGACGCCACCGGCACGCGCTCGAAGCGCGCAAACAGTTCGTCAGGATGGGCGCCCAGCGACTCCTCGATCATCCTGATCGCCAGGTCGGAATCGAAGGGCGGTACGCGGTCCTGCAGCTTGGACAGCTCGGCCACGATATCGAGCGGGAACAGGTCGCTGCGGGTCGACAGCACCTGGCCGAATTTGACGAAGATCGGACCCAGCTCCTCCAGCGCGCGGCGCAGGCGCACGGCGCGCGGCGTCGACAGGTCGCGCCAGAAAAAGACGGTATCGAGAAACTTGCTGATGCGTGGCTTGTCGAAGCCGGAAATGGCGATTTCATCCAGCCCGTACCGGACGGAGACGCGGACAATCTTGAACAGCCTGAGGAATTTGCGAATCATTTAGCCAGTTTTTGTTCGAGTTTTTCCAGCCGCTTGCTGGCGCGTTCCACGTCGTCGCGGAAGCGGGTCACATCGGCCGCAAAGCTTTCCGCCACCACAGGGCGGATCAACAGCGGGTTCTCGTCGAGGAAATACTCCGCGACATTCTCGGCCACTTTGCGCTGGCCGTTGCGCGCGCCCTGCACTGCCGCTTTCGCACCCTGCACCAGGCGCACGGCAGCAATCGGGCCCACTAGTTTTTCCAGGTCGTACTCGGCTTCCCAGCGCAGCGATTGCGACAGGCGCGAAATGGCGTTGGCGAATTCGGCATCGCCTTCGATCTGCACGTAGGAGAAAGCACGCTCGCGGTTTTGCGCGATCAGGGGCAGGTCGCTCAGCTTCAGGCGGATCGTCACCGCTGCCCCGGCCTCGTTGCCTGCCGCTTCCACCATGCCGTCGGGCGCCACGCGCAGGCGCAGCACAGCGGGGTTGGCATCGATCACGGCGACCTTGCCGGCATGTAGCTTGAGCTCGGTGCGCGCCCATGGCTCCTGCGCCAGCAGGTGATTGACGGTGGCAGCTGCCGGCATGCTCAGGCCAGGCAGCCTGGGAGGGAATGGAAACATATTCAAGTGGGTCCAAATAAAACAAAACCGCCCCGGAAAACCAGGGCGGTCTCGATCTTACCAGTTAGTGCGCCAACTCACGCAAGCTGCTGGATACCTGCCAGCATCCAGCCAGTTTTGCCGTTATGCGGTTTGCTCAGGTTCCAGACTTCCTGGAACGGTTCCGGCAGCGCATCGGCGGCGGGTTTCATCTTGCCCCAGAACTTCACGCTGGCCAGGGAATCATTGCCGTCGTTCTCGATGCCCAGCAACTCGGCCTCAATCGCCACCACATCGGTGTACTCGGCTTGCGCGCCGCGCTCCTGGATCTGCATGCGCAGCTCGGCAAAAACCTCGGGCGTGGTGAAAGTACGGATATCTTCCACGTCCGCCTTGTCCCATGCCGCTTGCAGGCGGATGTAGTTGGACTTGGCCGCACGCAGGAAGCCGGCGGTGTCGAAGTCGGCCGGCACACCCCATGGGGTATGCGCCACGGTTTCTGCAGCTGCAGGCGCCGCCAATGCCGCGCCGGCAGCAGGCATCACCGGCTCGAAAGCCGCTGGCTGCATCTGGTGCACGTTGCCGCCGTTATAGCCGCCGCTGAACGCTGGCTGGGCCGCCGGCTGCGATTTGCGGCGCAGCATGCGGACGATGAAGAAGATCACACCGCCGATCAGGGCGATCATCAGGATCGAGCTGATGGCCGACGCCATGGCGCCGCCCAGGCCGAAGTGCGACAGCAGTGCGCCCAGGCCAAGGCCGAGCAGTGCACCGCCGAGGATGCCCTTCCACATGCTAGGCTTCGGCGCCGGAGCCGGTGCTGCAGGCGCAGGCGCTGCAGCCGGACGGGTGGCAGTCGGCGCTGCAGTCGGAGCGGTGGGCGCCGGTGCAGTAGTGGTCTGCTTCGGCATGCTGCTCACGCTCGACGACTGGCGGCCGAAGGACTTGCCGCCGCCCATCGGGCGGGCAGACAATTCGCTCATCATGCTCACAGCGGACAGCACAATCATCGCGCCGGCCAGGAATTTTTTCATTTTCATCGTTGGATGTCTCACATTTTGATGCCAGTGTGTAAAGCGGCCACACCCGCCGTCAGGTTGTAGTACTGCACGCGCTCCAGACCCGCAGCCTGCATCATGGTCTTCAGCGTTTCCTGGTCCGGGTGCATGCGGATGGATTCGGCCAGGTAGCGATAGCTCTCCGAATCGTTGGCCACTTTCTGGCCCATCCACGGCAACACCGTGAAGGAATAAAAGTCATACGGTTTTTGCAAGAGCGGATCCACTTTCGAGAATTCCAGCACCAGCAATTTGCCGCCCGGCTTCAACACGCGACGCATTTCAGAAAGTGCAACATCCTTGTGCGTCATATTGCGCAGGCCGAACGCCACGCTGACACGGTCGAAGTAGTTATCCGGGAACGGCAACTTCTCCGCATCGCAAATCAAGGTGGGGGTAACCAGGCCCTTATTCAAGAGACGATCACGGCCGACACGCAGCATCGATTCGTTGATATCCGTCAGCCACACCTCGCCGGTCGAACCAGCCGCCTTGGCAAACGCCTTGGCCAGGTCGCCGGTACCGCCCGCGATATCGAGCACCTTCATGCCCGGGCGCACGGCCGCGTTAGCAATAGTGAAAGCCTTCCAGATGCGGTGCAAGCCGCCGGACAGAAGGTCATTCATGATGTCGTACTTGGCGGCGACGGAGTGGAAGACCTTGGCGACTTCCTTGACTTTGTCGTCTTCGTTGACGGTTTTATAACCGAAATGGGTGGTGTTGGTCATTTTGAGGGTGCCTTGTAATTGCCGCATTATACATTTGTGGGGTGACGCACAGATTTTGATGAGGCTTGTCAACCAGAATGCTCAACGAGTCGTTTTATGGCTCAGACGATTTGTCTTACTAGGAGATTTTCAGATGGAGCTTCAGCAAAAATTGCCCGCGGACATTTTTTTCCCGGATATCGACGAAGCCACCAAGCAGTTCATCGATGCCACCCGCGCCCAGTCGCGCGCCCTGGCGTCCGCTGAGCCGCATCCAATGACCTTCAACGTCGAGGCAATTCGCCGCCTGACTCCAGAAGCCCGCGCCGCATTCCGCTACATCTGGGAACGCGAGCAGCAGCGCTATGAAGAGTTCCAGCGTCGCAAAATGATGGTCAACTAAGCACACTTTCAATGGCGGCAACATGCCGCCATTCCTTGATGTATCCGAAAGCAGGCATTCGGGCCAAGCGTAAGCTGGCCCAATGCCCAGCAAGATCTACCTCGACACTTCCGTCCTCTGCGCCCTGGCCGACCGCCAGCCCGCAGCGCCTATGCACGCACCTGCCAGTCGCTGACGCGGCGCTGGTTCCGCGCCCTGCCGCACACCCGGAATCTCTGCACATCCGAGATCGCCCTCCAGGCAATCATTGCTGGCCCACCCGAACTGGCCTCCGCCCGCCTGACGAAAGCCGAATCCGTGCTCGTCCTACCGGACAACAAAATATTTCGCGAAAAAGCGGAACTTTTGATAGCCGGCGGCGGCCTAAGTTCCAATGAGGCGAAGCTTGGCGCTCAAATCGCGTGTGCATCTCAATTCGGTTCCAGCTTGTTTATGACATGGCAATGGCAGCGCCTGGAAGCAGAACGCCTGCCACATCTGCACATGATGCTCGGCGAGGCAGGTTTTGCACAAATCGATTTCGTCACTCCGCTACAACTCTTGGAGCTCAACTATGAAACGATACAGACTTCCCGCTGACGTAGACTTCCCTGAACTGGACCAAGCGACCAAAGAGGAAATGGACAGGATGCACGCAGAAATGCTCAGGTGTTGCCCGGGCCACCCGGATGACATTCCTGAAGTGACGTCATTTTCCCCAAAATTCCTGCGTTCATTGCCAGCGAAAAACCGCGCCATGTACAAATATGTTTGGCTGAACCACGTGAAGGAGTATGAGGAGTTCATGCGCCAGCACCCGGAGCTGGACTGCGACTGACTCAGTGATGATGGCCGCAACCGTGGGCTTTTGCGGCAGCGCCGGGGAGAACTGTGCCGGGCTCGCGGCCGGAGTCGCCGGGGAAGCCGGCCGCCTCCAGGCGCTTCAGGTAGTCAGTCCAGTGGTGCTCCATGCGGGCGCCGAGGTCGTACAGGTAATCCCAGGTATACAAGCCGGAATTGTGGCCGTCGTCAAAGGTCGGCTTGACGGCGTAATTGCCGACCGGCTCGAGGTTGGTCATGGCGACCTCCCGCTTGCCGACTTGCAGCACTTCCTGGCCCGGCCCGTGCCCCTTCACTTCCGCCGACGGTGAATACACGCGCAGCAGTTCAAAAGGAATATTGAAGCTTGCGCCATCGTCGAAGGAGACTTCAAGATAGCGCGATTTGCTGTGGACAGTCAGGCCGGTAGGATTGCTCATTTCAGGTTCAGGATAATCGCCGCACGCAGGGCCGGCAGCAAGGCCGCACGCGCTGCCACGGCGGCCGGATCGGCTTCGCGCTGCTTCGCGCCCCAGGTCGGGTTCGGGAAGTGCGCATCGTCAGTGTAGCGCGGGATCACGTGCCAGTGCACGTGCGGCGTCATATTGCCGAAGCTGGCCACATTGACCTTGTGCGGCGCCATGGTCGTGCGTTGCGCCTGCTCTACCGCCCACACGGCCCACATGACGTGGTCGCGGTCTTCCGGCGACAGGTCGGTCATCTCGCGCACATGGTCGTGCCACACCACGCGGGTGTAGCCGGGATAGCCCGGCTCGTCGACCAGCACCACAGCCAGGCGCTCGTCGCGCCAGACCAGCGGGCTCGCCGCGCCGGCGGGCGCCGCATCGAAGCCGGCCAACAGCTTGCACAGGTCGCAGTTCGCAGTCGTCGTCATACCAGCACCCTCTCGATGCCGCCGTCATTGGCGCGCGCCACGTAATCCACCAGCCAGTTGTCGCCCAGCTTGTGCTTGGCGATTTCGATCACGATGTAATCTGCGGTGGTGCCCGAATCGTCGTTATAGCGGCTCAGGCCCTGCATGCACGATGGGCAGGAAGTGAGGATCTTGACGTCGCCCTGGAAGCCGTCGGCACGCAGCTTGTCTGCGCCCGACACCATTTCCTGCTCCTTGCGGAAGCGGACCTGGGTCGAAATATCCGGACGCGCATTCGCCAGCGAGCCGGACTCACCGCAGCAGCGGTCGTTCTTCTCGATCTTCACGTTGTCGATGGTCGACACCAGCGCATTCACGGTCTTGATCGGGTCCTGCTGCTTCATCGGCGTGTGGCAAGGATCGTGGTACATGTAGCGGGTACCCTCCACGCCTTCCAGCTTGACGCCCTTCTCCAGCAGGAATTCGTGGATGTCCATGATGCGGCAGCCCGGGAAAATCTTCTCGAACTCATAGGTCGCCAGCTGGTCATAGCAGGTGCCGCAAGACACCACCACCGTCTTGATGTCCAGGTAGTTCAGCGTGTTCGCCATGCGGTGGAAGAGGACGCGGTTATCCGTCATCATCTTCTCGGCCTTGTCGAAATCGCCGGCGCCGCGCTGCGGATAGCCGCAGCACAGGTAGCCCGGTGGCAGCACGGTCTGCACGCCCACCTCCCACAGCATGGCCTGCGTTGCCAGGCCCACCTGCGAGAACAGCCGCTCCGAGCCGCAACCCGGGAAGTAGAACACCGCTTCCGTATTGGCGTTGGTCTTCTTCGGATCGCGGATGATCGGGATCATCTTGTTGTCTTCGATGTCGAGCAGCGCACGCGCCGTTTTCTTCGGCAGGTTGCCCGGCATCTTCTTGTTCACGAAGTGGATCACCTGCTCGCGCACGGCCGGCTTGCCGACGGTTGGCGGCGGCGCCTTGGTCTGCTTGCGCGCCACGGCCTTGAACACTTCGTGGCCCAGGCGCTGCGCCTTGTAGCCCCAGCCGATCATGGTCTGGCGCGTGGCGTTGATGGTCGCCGGATCGGTCGCGTTCAGGAAGAACATGGTCGCCTTCTTGCCCGGATTGAACGATCGCTTGTTCATCTTGCGCAGCAGGTTACGCATGTTCATCGACACGTCGCCGAAGTCGATATTGACCGGGCAAGGCGTGGCGCACTTGTGGCACACGGTGCAGTGGTCGCTGACGTCTTCGAATTCTTCCCAATGGCGGATCGAAATGCCGCGGCGGGTCTGTTCTTCGTACAGGAAAGCTTCGATCAGCGACGAGGTGGCGAGGATCTTGTCGCGCGGCGAATACAGCAGGTTGGCGCGCGGCACGTGGGTCGAGCACACCGGCTTGCACTTGCCGCAGCGCAGGCAGTCCTTCACGCTGTTGGCGATGTCGCCGATATCGCTTTGCTGCATGATCAGCGATTCGTGGCCCATCAGGCCGAACGACGGCGTGTAGGCGTTTTCCAGCGTGGCTTCCATGCCCGGCAGGTTGAGCAGCTTGCCCT
Source organism: Pseudoduganella sp. R-43 (assembly GCF_049913255.1). Taxonomy (NCBI): domain Bacteria; kingdom Pseudomonadati; phylum Pseudomonadota; class Betaproteobacteria; order Burkholderiales; family Oxalobacteraceae; genus Pseudoduganella; species Pseudoduganella sp. R-43. The sequence goes on along the minus strand of NZ_CP183988.1, from coordinate 975,632 downwards.
TGTTGAAGCGGCCTTCCGGGTCGACGCGTTTCTTGTACTCGCGGAATTCGCCGATTTCATCGTCGGTCAGGAATTCCAGCTTGGTGATGCCGATGCCGTGCTCGCCCGAGATCACGCCATTCAGCGAACGGGCCAGCTTCATGATGCGCGCCACGGCCTTGTGCGCGTCCTGCAGCATTTCGTAATGGTCCGAGTTGACCGGCAGGTTGGTGTGCACGTTGCCGTCGCCAGCGTGCATGTGCAGCGCCACGAAGACGCGGCCATGCAGCACGCGCTTGTGGATCGCCTGGGCTTCGTCGAGGATCTGCTTATACGCGCCGCCGTTGAAGATCTGGCGCAGTTGCGCGCGAATCTCCTGCTTCCAGCTGATGCGCACGGTGCGGTCCTGCGCTACGTCGAACAGGGTCGCTTGCGGCTGGTGCTGCAGGCGGTCGTCCAGCGCGCCGGCCAGGTGCTCCAGGCCCAGCGCCAGCAGGTCGCCGCGCACTTCGGCCAGCGGCTTGTCCAGGTTGGCCAGGATGAAGGTCCAGCGTGCATGCACCTGGTCCACCAGGGCCAGCGCCTGCGCCTGGCGGTCGCCCAGCATTTCCGCGTAGCCGACCTTGTCGTCGGTGGCGTCGTCGCTCTTGCCGATCGGGAGCTTGTCGGCAGCGAGGTATTCGCGCAGCTCTTCCGCCAGTTGCAGCTTGTTCTTGATCGACAGTTCGATGTTGATGCGCTCGATGCCGTCGGTGTACTCGCCCATGCGGTTCAGCGGGATCACCACGTCTTCATTGATCTTGAAGGCGTTGGTGTGCTTCGCAATAGCCGCAGTGCGGGCGCGGTCCAGCCAGAATTTCTTGCGTGCTTCAGGGCTCACTGCCACGAAGCCTTCGCCGACGCGGGTGTTCGCCAGGCGTACCACTTCGGATGCGGCCAGCGCCACGGCGTCTTCATCGTCGCCGACGATGTCGCCGAACAGGGCCATTTTCGGCAACACGCCGCGCTTGGACTTGGTCGCGTAGCCGACGGCGCGCAGGTAGCGCTCGTCCAGGTGCTCCAGGCCGGCAAGACGGATGGTCTTGAACTGTTCGCCCTGTGCCGGCAGGCCATCCAGGTAATCCTTGATCTCCACGATCGAAGGAATCGCATCGCGCGCCTGGCCGAAGAACTCCAGGCAAACCGTGCGCGTGAACTTCGGCATCTTGTGCAGGATCCAGCGCGCAGACGTGATCAGGCCATCCGTACCCTCTTTCTGCACGCCCGGCAGGCCGGCCAGGAACTTGTCGGTGACGTCCTTGCCCAGGCCTTCCTTGCGGAACTTGCGGCCTTCGATCTCCAGGATCTCGGTCTTGAACGGTTCGCCCTTGGCTTCGCCGCGCGAATTCGGATGCGTCCATTCCAGCTTGAAGCGCGCGAGCGGCGTGTCGTGGATCTTGGACAGGTTGTGGTCCAGGCGCGTGACTTCCAGCCAGTCACCGTTCGGGTCGACCATGCGCCACGACGCCAGGTTATCCAGCGCGGTACCCCACAACACGGCCTTCTTGCCGCCCGCATTCATCGCAATATTGCCACCGATGCAGGAGGCGTGGGCCGAAGTCGGATCGACGGCGAACACGAAGCCCGCCTTCTCGGCCGCTTCGCTGACCTTGTTGGTGATGACGCCCGCTTCCGAGTGCACGGTCGCGTATTCGCGGTCCAGGCCCGGCAGCACCTTCATTTCAACGGCGCCCAGCTTGAGCAGTTTTTCGGTGTTGATCACGGCCGACAGCGGCGTCAGCGGAATGGCGCCGCCGGTGTAGCCGGTGCCGCCGCCGCGCGGGATGATGGTCAGGCCAAGTTCGATACAGCCTTTCACCAGGCCGGCCATTTCATCTTCGCTGTCCGGGGTCAGCACCACGAACGGGTATTCGACGCGCCAGTCGGTGGCGTCGGTCACGTGGCTGATGCGCTTCATGCCGTCGAAGCAGATGTTGTGCTTCTCGGTGTACTTGCCCAGCACCTTCAGCGTGCGCTTGCGCAGGTCGTACATCTGGCGGAACTCTTCGCCGAAATCGGCGACTGCCTTGCTGGCGGCACGCAGCAGCTTTTCCACGTTGCCGCTGCGCTTCTGCGAATCGGCATCGGCAGCCGCATCGACGGTGTTGCGGCGCTTGTCCACTTCCGACAGGCGGTGATGCAGCGCGTCGATCAGGGCCTGGCGGCGCTTCGGGTTATCCAGCAGGTCGTCCTGCAGGTAAGGGTTGCGGCGTACGACCCAGATATCGCCCAGCACTTCGTACAGCATGCGCGCGGAACGGCCGGTCTGGCGAGAGGCCCTCAGTTCGTCCAGCAACGCCCAGGACTCTTCGCCCAGCAGGCGGATCACAATTTCGCGATCAGAGAACGAGGTGTAGTTGTACGGAATTTCCCGCAAGCGGGTGTGGGCGTGACCATCTGGCGATTCGGCGAGCAGTGCCTGGATTTGTGCTGGTGCGTTCATATTGCGTGGACGGGGGGCTGACGCTGGGACAGGCCATTCTATCTTATTGCGGCGCACAAGATGGGAACAGCCTTAGAAGGCCGAAGGGTTCCGTTAACGTCAATTATCAAAATATAATTTCGCATTTCAACAAAAATTCCACCCTTAATTTTCCGCGATGCCCGCCCATCAGTCTGGAATTTCGCAACACTGCTGCTATGCGGAATCTTACGATCCCGCTCGCGCGGCAGGCCAGCGCTTACTTTGCCTGCACCAGTGCTTCGCTGACGTCCCATAAGCGCTGGGCCACGTCGTCGTCATGTGCCACCGGATTGGGCGAGCGCAGCGGCCAGCCACCCTTACGCGACGCCTTGTCCTGATAGCCAGCGATCTGGCTGTAGTATGCGCCCGATTGGCCTTCCACTTCAGGCGCGAGCAAGGCGTGCAGGGTAGTTTGCGCGCCTTCCCAAGGCTCGATCATTCCAGCCAGCCTCAGCACCGGGATCACCAGCAGGCGCTGCAGCCACATCGGCAGCGGAACCTTGAGCAGGTTGGTACGCACAAAACCGGGATTGACGCTGGCGGCAACCACGCCGCTGCCGGCCAGCCGGCGGCTGAGCTCGCGGGCGTGCAGCAAGTTGGCAAGCTTCGATTGCGCGTACGCTTCCCAGGTATCGAATGGCCGCCGCTCGTAGTTCAGGTCCTCGAAGTGGATTTCGCCCTTGCGCCCCATGGCAAACTCATGGAAATAGCTCGACAGGTTGACCACTCGCGAAGGCGCGCCGGCCTTCAACGCATTTAGCAGCAGCTCGGTAAGCAGGAAATGGCCCAGGTGGTTGACGCCAAATTGCGTTTCAAAACCGTCGTTGGTGCGGCCGAATGGCGTTTTCATGCCCCCCGCATTGTTGACCAGTCCCTGCAGCTTTGGATGCTCGCGGTTGACCTCGACCGCAAAGGCGCGCACGGAAGCAAGATCGTCCAGCGCCAGCCGGTACACGGCCAGCTTTGCCGAAGGCAGCGCTTGCCGGATTTCAGCAGCGACACGCTTCCCTTCCTCGACCCGGCGTACGCTCATGACGACGGTCACGCCTTGCTTGGCCAATTGCTGGGTGGTCACCAGGCCGATGCCGGAATTGGCGCCGGTGACAACCTAAGTCTTGCCGCTCAGATCCTGCCCGAGAATTTCCGAACGAACCATTAAAGGGGTAGCCATCTTGTACTCCGTGTGAGACATTCGACATAAGAAACCACTGGTCTCCAATTTAGAAGACCACTGGTCTCTTGTCAAGCAGCTTTGCGATGATAAAGTTGCGCCACTCACCAGAACGTCTGATTAATTTATGACAGCACCAGAGACATTTCAGCGCGCCCGCCGCCCCGAACAGAAAGAGGAGCGCCGCCTCCATTTGCTGGAAACCGCCAAGGCTGCCCTGCGCAACGGCATGGAAGTCAGCGAGCTTGGCTTGAATGAGCTGGCGCGGCGCGCCGAAATGACCAAATCGAATGTCTACCGGTATTTCGAGAATCGCGAAGCCTTGCTGCTGGCATTACTGGAAGAGGAGACTGGACGCTGGCAGCAGGAATTGGATGAGCGGCTCGCCGCCGTGCAGCCCGCAACCGGACAGCAGCTTGCACAGGCGTTCGCCGCCGCCAGCGCCGCTTATCCTCTGATGTGCCGCCTGCTCAGCATTCTGCCTTCGATCATCGAGCGCAATGTATCGCAAGAAAGGCTGAAGGAATTCAAGCTGCGCACCATCGCCATGACGGCTGCGGTAGCGGACCTGTTGAACGCGAGGGCACCGGCGTTGCCAGCCGCTGCTTATATCACCTTCATGCGCCTGGCCATCCCACTCATGATCGGGCTCTGGCCACTCAGCCACCCGGCGCCGGCCTTGTGCGAAGTGCTGGCCGCTCCAGAACTGGAACCGTTACGGTATGAGTACGAGAGCGAGCTGGCCGCCGCCCTGCTGCTGCTGCTGCGCGGCCTGGGATCGGATTGAGGTCAACCGCCTAATGCATGCGCGATCGAGCGCCAGGCACCGTCCGGCACATACAACAGCAGCGAAGTCATCGTGATGTAGCGCGCCAGCTTGCCGATCGCCATATACATGGTCGCGGGCCAGAACGGCAGCTTCAGCCAGCCGCCCAGCGTGCACAGCGGATCACCGATGCCGGGCACCCAGGACAGCAGCATGGTCTTGGCTCCGTAGTGCGCCAGCCAGCCGAACCAGCGGCTGGAACGTTCCTTGGTAAAGGCTTTCTTGGCGTAATAACCGATCCAGTAGTCGACCACGCCGCCCAGGGTATTGCCCACGGTCGCGACCGCAATGGCTGGCCAGAACATGTCGGGATTGGCTTTGCAGACGGCAAAGACAGCGGGTTCGGACCCCAGCGGCACCAGCGTGGCAGAGACAAAACTGATGATGAAGACCGAGGTCAGTCCCACTTCGGGCGCCGCCAACACACCCAGCAGCCATTGGATTGCAGATTCGATCATAGGCTTCCATTATAATGAACCGACCAGAACACCCGGCACACCAGACAGCCCGCGCCATTGCATACCCGCATGGCAGGCGTGCCACCCCTTCGGTTACCCGCCGTTGACAGTCCTTGCACCACTCAAATCCTTTGCAAATTATGACTATCGACTACCTGAAGAAAATCCTGACCTCCCGCGTCTACGACGTGGCCCATGAAACCCCGCTCGAACTGGCTCCGATTCTCTCGCAACGAATTGGCAACCAGATTTACTTCAAGCGCGAGGACATGCAGGACGTCTTTAGCTTCAAGGTACGCGGCGCTTACAACAAGATGGCGAATCTAAGCGACGCGCAATTGAAGCGCGGCGTCATTTGCGCCTCCGCCGGCAATCACGCGCAGGGCGTCGCCCTGTCCGCAGCCAAACTCGGTTGCCGCGCCCTCATCGTCATGCCTGCCACCACCCCGCTGCTGAAAGTCGAATCCGTGCGCCGCCGCGGCGGCGCCAGCGTGGAAGTGGTGCTGCATGGCGAGTCCTATACGGATGCCTACAACCACGCCCTGCAACTCGAGAAAGAGCAGAAGCTGACCTTCGTGCACCCATTCGACGATCCGGAAGTGATCGCCGGCCAGGGCACCATTGCCATGGAAATCCTGCGCCAGCATTCCGGCCCTATCCACGCGATCTTCGTGCCGATCGGCGGCGGCGGCCTGATTGCCGGTGTCGCCGCCTATGTGAAGCAGCTGCGCCCGGATATCAAGGTCATCGGCGTGCAAACCATGGATTCGGATGCGATGGGCCGCTCCATCAAGGCCGGCGAGCGCATCACCTTGTCCGACGTTGGCCTGTTCGCCGACGGCACCGCCGTGCGCCTGGTGGGCGAGGAAACCTTCCGCCTCGCGCAGCAGTTTGTCGACGAAGTGATCGTGGTCGATACCGATGCGATCTGCGCGGCGATCAAGGACGTGTTCACCGATACGCGCTCGATCCTGGAGCCTTCCGGCGCGCTGGCCGTAGCCGGCGCCAAGGCTTATGTCGAGCGCTCGGAAATGGGCAAGTATCCGCTGCAGGGCGAGACGCTGGTGACCATCTGTAGCGGCGCCAACATGAACTTCGACCGCTTGCGTTTCGTGGCGGAACGCGCCGAACTCGGTGAGTCGCGCGAAGCCGTGTTTGCCGTCACCATGCCGGAGCAGCGCGGCTCGTTCAAGCGCTTCTGCAGCCTGGTGGGCCCGCGCAATGTGACGGAGTTCAACTACCGGATAAGCGACCAGGAGCAGGCGCACGTGTTCGTCGGCGTGCAGATTGCCGATCGCAGCGAGTCGTCGTCGATTGCGCGGCGCTTTGAAGAGAACAACTTCAAGACGCTGGATTTGACCCATGACGAACTGGCCAAGTCGCACCTGCGCCACCTGGTCGGCGGCAAGAGCGTGCTGGCCAAGGATGAACTGCTGTATCGCTTTGAATTCCCTGAGCGGCCGGGGGCGCTGATGCGCTTCCTCGATTCGATGGCGCCGGAATGGAATATCTCCTTGTGCCATTACCGCTCGCAGGGCGGCGACGTGGGGCGGATTCTGATTGGCTTGCAGGTGCCGCCGCAGGATATGGACAAGTTTGCGCAGTTCCTGGCTACCTTGGGGTATCGCTATTGGGATGAGTCGCAGAATCCGGTGTACAAACTGTTCCTCTGAAACCGGTAAACCAGGGTCTGACCCGCAGGGTCAGACCCTGTCTGCGCTACCGCTGTTGGTGTTGGTTGTGCGCCGTTGATCTCCGTTGAAAGTCAAAGACCTCGAATCCACCCCGCGACTTCGAGACCGTACGGGGTCTGACCCTGCGGGTCAGACCCAGATTTACCGGTTTTTGGTAAACTGGCAGACCGTTTCAAGAAAAGTCCGCCATGTCCAACCTCCCAGAACATTCCCCCCTCGGCAAAACCTCCGCCTACCGCACCGACTACGCGCCGGAACTGCTGTTCCCCATCCCGCGCCAGGGCAAGCGCGACGAGTTGGGCCTGACAGGCACCCTGCCCTTCTTCGGAGTGGACATCTGGAACGGCTACGAGCTGTCCTGGCTGAACATGCGCGGCAAGCCGCAAGTGGCGGTGGCCCGCTTCACCATCCCTGCCGATTCGCCAAACTTGATCGAATCTAAATCTTTCAAGCTTTACCTCAATTCCTTCAACCAGACCAGGCTGGCCGGCCCCGACGCGCTGAAAATGCTGCTGCAGCAAGACCTTTCCGCCGCCGCCGGCGGCAGCGTGCATGTCACCCTGACCATGCAGGAGGACTTCCAAAAACTGGAAATGGGCGAGCTGGAAGGCCAGTTGCTGGACCGCCTCGACATCGACGTCGACAACTATTCCCCTCAGCCGGAAACATTGAAAGCCAACTTCGACGAGCTGCCAGTAGAGGAGACCCTCGTCTCGCATTTGCTGAAGTCAAATTGCCTGGTCACCGGCCAACCCGACTGGGGCAGCGTGCAGATCAGCTACTACGGGCCGCAGATCGACCAGGAAAGCTTGCTCAAATACCTGATCGGCTTCCGCGAGCATAATGAGTTCCACGAGCAGTGCGTCGAGCGCATCTTCACGGACATCCTGCGCCAGTGCAAGCCGCAACACTTGACGGTGTATGCACGGTATACCCGCCGAGGCGGCCTTGATATCAACCCATGGCGCACCAACTTTAGTAGTGCACAGCGGCCGTCCAATTTGCGCAACGCCCGCCAGTAAGGGATTTTTCCACGCAGAAACATTGCGTGAAATTCGAGTTACACGGCTGAGAAAGAGGCCTATAATGCGCTCGCAAAGCACATCAATGTCGCGTCATGAATAACCTGAGCAAAATCCTTTCGCTAGAGAACGTCCAGCTCGACCTGGAAGTCTCCAGCAAAAAGCGCGCTTTCGAGCAAGCCGGCCTGATCTTCGAGAACAACTGCGGCATCGCTCGCTCCACCGTATCGGACAACCTGTTCGCGCGCGAGCGCCTGGGCTCCACCGGCCTCGGCCACGGCGTCGCTGTCCCACACGGGCGCATCAAGGGTTCCAAGAGCCTGAAGGCGCCATTGGCCGCCTTTGTCCGCCTGGCCGAACCGATTCCTTTTGAATCGCCGGACGGCAAACCTGTGAACCTGCTGTTCTTCCTGCTCATCCCCGACCACGTGACGCAGCAGCACCTCGAAATCCTGTCCGAGATCGCAGAAATGTTCTCGGACGACGCCTTCCGCCAGGCACTGACGGAAGACCCGGACCCGAAATCGGTCTACAGCCGCATCGTCAACTGGCAGCCTAGCCTGCAAGCGGCAGGTTGAACATGCTGCAAACGCCGCTGACGATCCAGAGACTGTACGACGACAATCGCGAAACCCTGCAACTGGGCTGGTTCGCCGGCTTTCCAGGCGGCGAGCGCCTGATCTCCGGCGACGTCGCTTCGGCGGCCGACCAGGTTGGCCACTTGAATACGATTCACCCTGGACGCATCCAGGTGTTCGGCCACCAGGAAATCAATTACTACCAGCGCCTCAAATCGCTGACGCGCGCCCATGTGATCGGTGAACTGATCGCAGGCGGCCCGCCGGCGCTGATCATCGCGCAAGGGCTCGAGACCCCGCCTGACATCCTGGCGATCTGCGACGAAAAGAATATCCCGCTGTTCTCCACGCCGCTGCCTGCAGCGCAGGTGATTGACTTTCTGCGCGTCTACCTGTCGAAAAAGCTGGCGCAGCGCATCATCATGCACGGCGTGTTCATGGACGTGCTGGGCGTGGGCGTGCTGATTACCGGCGACTCCGGCCTCGGCAAATCCGAGCTGGGACTTGAATTGATTTCACGTTCGCACGGCCTGGTGGCCGACGATGCGGTGGAATTCGCGCGCATCGCTCCCAACATGATCGAAGGCCGCTGCCCGCCGCTGCTGCAAAACCTGCTGGAAGTGCGCGGCCTGGGCCTGCTGGATATCAAGGCGATCTTCGGCGAGACTGCCGTGCGCCGCAAGATGCGTCTGAAGCTGATCGTGCACCTGGTGCGCCGTTCGGCGCTGGAAGAAGAGGTGGAACGCCTGCCGTTCCAGTTCCCGACCGAAGACGTGCTGGGACTTCCGATCCGCAAGGTCGTGATTCCCGTTGCAGCCGGCCGCAACATCGCGGTGCTGCTGGAGGCTGCGGTTCGCAACACCATCCTGCAACTGCGCGGCATCGACACGCTGCAGGAATTCATGGAGCGGCAACGCCAGGCCATGAGTGGGGACTAGCCCCACCCATGACTCATGTTGCTAAGGAAGCCCGCTATGCATAGCGGGCCCGTTCCGCAGGCGCCGAGCCCGCTCGGCGAAACCCCTGCTTCACCAACGACAGGCCATGTCCGGCGACTGATTCGGACTAATGGTACTATCGGTCACATGCGAATCATCCTACTCACCGGCATCTCCGGCTCCGGCAAATCCGTTGCGCTGAATGTTCTTGAAGACATCGGCTACTACTGCGTCGACAACCTGCCGCCTGCCCTGCTGCCGGACCTGATCAATCGCCTCGCAATCGAGGGAACGGATGCTTTGGCCGTCGCGGTCGACGCACGCAGCGCTTCCAGCCTTGCCAGCCTGCCCGGCGAATACCGCAAGCTGAAAGAAGACGGCCACGAGGTCAAGGTGATCTTCCTCACCGCGAATACCCACTCGCTGGTGGCGCGCTTCTCCGAAACGCGCCGCAGCCACCCGCTGTCGCACGAGCTGGCCCCTGGCGAAAATCCTGCAGCACGCCGCACGCTGATCGAATGCATCGCCGAAGAACGCGAACGCCTGTCCGCGATCCAGCAGCTTGGCCACGTGATCGATACGTCGGAAATGAGTGCCAACAAACTGCGCGCCTGGGTCAAGGACCTGGTGCACAGCGAGAACGCGCCATTGACGCTGTTCTTTGAATCGTTCGCCTTCAAGCTCGGCGTGCCGCTCGACGCCGATTTCGTGTTCGACGTGCGCGCGATTCCCAACCCGTATTACGACCTCACCTTGCGTCCGTTGAACGGCCGCGACGCACCGGTGATCGCCTTCCTCGATGCGCAGGAGAGCGCGGAGGAGATGTTCCTGGACATCAAGGGCTTCGTTACCAAATGGCTGCCGCACTTCAAGCGCGACAACCGCTCCTACCTGACGGTAGCCGTCGGCTGCACCGGCGGCCAGCACCGCTCAGTCTATATGGCCGAACGCCTGGCGCGTCACTTCGCGCCGACAGAAACCGTTGTGCTGCGCCACCGCGAGCAATCCTGATCACTCCAGGCGTAGCTGCCAGTAGCTGACGTCGATCCACCGGCCAAACTTGCGGCCGACTTCCTTGAACGCGCCGACAGGCTGGAAGCCCATCTTTTCATGCAGGCCAACGCTGGCTTCATTCGGCAGCGCCACGCCGCCGATCACGAGATGCACGCCGCTCTGGCGCAGCAGGTTGAACAAATGCTGGTACAACTTGCGCGCAAAGCCTTTGCCACGCACTTCCTGGTGCAGGTAGATGGAGCTTTCGACCGAGAAGCGATAAGCGGAGCGCTCCTTCCATTTGCTGGCGTAGGCGTAGCCCAGGATCTTGCCGTCCTGCTCCAGCACCAGCCAGGGCAGCTTCGATGAAATCACTTTCGTGATTCGGCCGGCCATGTCGTCGACACCGACTTCGGCCTCTTCGAAAGTAATGGTGGTGGATGAAACGTAGTGGTTGTAGATTGCAGCGATGGCAGCAGCATCGGCCGGGTGGGCTGAGCGTATGTTGGTCATGAGCGCTTGGGTGAAGTTTGATGACCCAAGCGTTACAGCAAGATGCGGGCCAGCCGCCGGCCGGCCGCGTGCACCAAATTAATCCAGCCAGTGCACCACTTCGATCGTATGCTGGTCAGGATCGGTGATCATCGTCCCAAAGTAGCGCTCGTTGACGTCGGGACGCAGGCCCGGCTTGCGCACAGAAGCGGCGCCTTGCGCCATGGCGTTGGCATGGAAGGCGTGCGTTGCCAGCTGCGACGGCGCTTTGATGGCAATGTGCCCGCGCTGGCCCACCAGCGGCGCATCGCCTTGCGCCGGGTAGATTGCAAAGGCCCAGTGGCCGTCGGCGCCGAAGATGGCCTGGCCTTCGTCTTCGTGCTGCACGCTGTAGCCAAGCGGCTCCAGGCAGGCTTTGTAGAATTCCACTGCACGTGGCAGGTCGCGGGTGGCAATGGATACGTGGTCAATCATGATGCTCTCCTTTCAAACAACGAGCGATCATCATAGGCAGTCCAGGCGAAACGATTTCCCGATTACCTCTATAGCGGTGAGAAATTTTCTCACTTGGCGATATGCTAACATTCGCCGATATGAAGAAATCAACTCCTATCCTCATCCTGCTTGCGATGCTGGCCCTGACTCCTGCAGTGCAGGCAGCTGGACAGCATCACAAATACAATCTGGACTGGCCACGTGCAGGCGAAGTCCTGACCTACCAATCCTGCGGCTGTGCCGACTCGTGCTGGACTGCGGAACTCAAGCAGGGCAAGCAGCTCAAGGCTCGCCTGCGTTGCGATTGCGAGAAGCTTTACTTCACCAAAGAGGGTGGCCAAGAGCAAAGAGTCGCGGACAGCTGCGAAGAGTTCAACGTTGAAGGCAAGATGGATCTGATCCCGCAACGCATGAGGGAGTTGAAGGAAAAATGAGCTTGCTCGTCTTGCTGGCCGCAGCGGCTGCCGGTTCTGCGCCCGTCGATCCCGATCCGGCCTGGCGCTGCACGGCGCAGCACTATGGCGCCTTCGTTTCGCCATCCGGAACCGCGGCCAAATGGCCGGTGCTGAAGGCCTTGCCGGAGCGCTTGCGCAAGAAGAGGTCCATGCTGCTCAACACAGCGGGCGCCTATGCGGGCGGCAAGTCGCATGTCATGTACGTTGATGTCAAAGCCGGCAGCGCTTACGTCGAGCAGTCCGCGGGCACGCTGGATTCCATCGTGATCTTCGGCCCACTGCCAAAGATCGCCTGCGCGGATCCTGCGGCAACCGATATCCTCGATCTCGCGCACTTCTTCATGGACACCTATGCAGAAGACCTCACCGCCGGCGATCGCAAGGCGCTGGCCAACCGCTATTCCCGGCGCGGCACCATTTTCATTGGCGGAGAATGGAAAGAAGAAATTGGTTTTGACAAGCTTTCCAACGAATACGCGAAAAGCTGGAAGCCGCCTGTCACGTTCAGTTGGCAAGGCCTGGCATACGAAAAACTCGGTGACCAGTCGGTAATGGTCACCGGCGGTGTCGCACGGAGCGACCAGGCTGGCCTCGAGACCACGTCCCATTCATACGCCGTTCTGCTGATCAAGGAAGACGGAGAACTGCGCATCCGCATGGAAAGCGGCGCGCCTCCGGCCCGGCCGCAGCTCAGCCGCCGGTAACAATTAAAAACAAATCAACGCCTGCTTTTTGATCTATCATCTGCATATGGCGATCTCATTACTGCTTGCAGCAGCGCTGGGCGCTGCACCTCCCGAGCCGGAACCAATCTGGCGCTGCACGGCTGCGCACTACGCCGGCTTCGTGTCGCCTTCCGGCACCCGCGAAAAGTGGCCTACGGTACCGAAGCTGCCGGAGAAGTTGCGCGACACGCGACACATGACGCTGAATTCACCTGGCATGCTGCCAGGCGGTCGCGCCCACATGATGTATGTGGACAGCGCGGCCAACGTCGTCTACATCCTGCAGACTTCCGGCCCGGCTGACTCCGAGGTCGTATTCGGCCCGTTGCCTCCGGTCGACTGTCCCAAAGAGTAATGGATGCCTCCTTCTATTTGGCAGTCAGAGAGCGAATCCCGACACTAGTCCAGAAGACTGGCCGCAAATACCTCGACGTTTCGTTTTTGGTGAACCTGTTCTGCCAGGTGCCGCTTTAATTTCCTCTGCACCATGCCCACCATCCTTACCCACCCAGCGATTCCGCTGGCACTCGGTGTCGTACTTGGCCCGGACCGCATTTCACGCCGGCTGCTGTTCGCAGGCATGGTTGCGGCAATCGTGCCTGACATGGACGTCATCGCTTTCAAGCTCGGCATCGAATACGCGAACCAGCTTGGCCACCGCGGGGCATCGCATTCGATCGCGTTTGCACTTGCATTGGGAATGCTGGCTGCACTGGCCGCACCGTGGCTGCACGCGAAACGATGGGTGACGATGGCGTTCGTGTCGGTTGCCTGCGTTTCGCATCCCTTGCTCGACATGCTGACAACCGGCGGCCTCGGTGCCGCCATCTGGTGGCCATTCTCCGATCAGCGGCATTTCTTCCCGGTCCAGTTTATCCGCGTATCGCCATTGACAATGGGGCGCTTCCTGGGCCCCGCCGGCTTGACAGTAATTAAATCTGAACTCCTATGGGTTTGGCTGCCCTGCCTATCCACGATGGTGGCCGCCTATGCCATACGCAACAACATCGCTCGCGACCGACTGGAGTAAAGGTCCGCGACACAAAGGAAACTCAAACGATGGCAACTGAACCTGTTTCGCTATTCGCTCAGGAAATAAACCCTGGGCTAGTAATCGAAGTCCTGAAGAAGTTGAATGCAAAGTTCAAAGTCACGGGCACCGACGACGCGTGGAGCGAAATCGAAGTGACGACCGGCGGATGGCTGAAGAAGAAGCGGCTGAAAATCACTCACGATCCAGCCTATTACAGCGGACAAGCGTGGGAGGACCAGATGGCCGGAATGCGCGGCTATTTCGCCCGCTTCCCGCACGCCCCTGCACAGGCAAGAATACTCGCCCTGACCGAAAAATTCGGCTTCGCGCTTGGCACAATCTGCGAGCCCGGCGCAGAGGCCGACGACGAAAGGTACGAGGTTATTTCGGTAATCGCAGAAGCCCTCGATGCAGTCTGGTTCACTCCCTCATCCATGCGGGATTCAAACGGAAGGGTGCTGTATGGCGAGGATTTGTCTGCATCGGATCCCCAGGCCAAATGGCCGAAATACACGCCCATCACGGCTCCATCCGGTGCAGGCAACAACAACGCACTGAAACTGAAGCAGCGCGTTTTCAGCGAGCTTACGGCACTCGGCTTTCAGCCCGCGAACTCCTTGCCCCTTCCCGACCTGGGTATCACGCTGCGCGATAAGCAGGAGCTGTGCAAACGCCTGATGGCGCTGCAAGCCGTATTTGCCTGGGCAGCAATGCCTGTACGCCTGGCCGACACTGCACAACTACAGGGCTATATCGAGCGAAACGACCTGCGCGCCGCGATGACGGAGAGCGAACTTGCATTGATCGATCTGCCGCGCCAGGAATCCCAAGCGCTACATGACCAGACTGTCGGCTGGAGGCTGGAGAATATGTGGGCGCTGGCGTGGATCGTTGGCTTTGCGCAGGTGCCGACGCTGGATGCCAGCCAAATCTCCGACGAAGTCATCGAGGCGATGTTGTTTGACTTCCTGCCCGCCTGGGACGGCAATCTCGCCGACTTCGCGGCGGGCGCTTCATTGAGAGCGGCTGGCGAGGTCATTTTCATGGAATACAAATTCTACTGCGCGCATAACGCTGTCAGGAGCGCGCAAATGGGGGGCATGACCGTGCCCAAAGACTTCGATCCGATAGCGCACGGCGGAGCCGTTCATGAGCGCCGCCATTCGTTCACCTGGGCATTGGCGCCAGGAGATGACTGGGACGACACTGACCTAAGCACATGAGCGCCAGGGAGTAAGCATGCCGTAAGCCGTCCGTGAAACTATTGCCGGCCAATATTTTCAAGGATGAATTGATGCGACAACACACCCGGCGGCTGCTTCCGATCAGTATCTTCTGCTTGGCGCTGGCGACGATGAGCGGATGCGGCGGCGGAAGCAGTTCGGATACGCCGCCGCCTGCAAGCGCACCAGCCGCCTACTGGAAACCTGCGTTGGGCGATACCTGGCAGTGGCAGTTGAAAGGGACGGTCAATACCGCCTATGCGGCAACCGTGTACGATATCGATCTGTTCGATACAGCGCCTGCTACCGTCCAGGCATTGAAGGCGAGCGGCAAGAAAGTGGTCTGCTATTTTTCAGCCGGCAGCTCCGAAAATTGGCGTCCCGACTTTTCCGGCTTTGCGCCAGCCGACATGGGCAAGGACCTGCAAGGATGGGCAGGGGAGCGATGGCTCGACACGCGCTCGGCAACTGTGCGGAAGATCATGCTTGCGCGGTTGGACCTGGCAGTCTCCAAGGGATGCAATGGCGTTGAAGCAGACAACGTGGACGGCTATGCGAACAACAGCGGCTTCGCCCTTACCGCCGCCACGCAGCTCGATTACAACCGATTCCTGGCACGCGAAGCGCACCGCCGGGGAATGTCCATTGCATTGAAAAACGATACGGATCAGTTGAAGGACCTGGTAGGCGATTTCGATTTTGCCGTCAACGAACAATGCCATGAGTTCGCCGAATGCGAGGGCTACCAGGCTTTCATCGCCAGCGGCAAGCCGGTATTCAATGCGGAGTATGCTGCGCCATACAGCAGCGATCCCGCAGCGCGCGCCAAGCTGTGCGCCGATGCCAACGCCCGCAAGTTCCATACGCTGGTGCTGCCGCTCGCGCTGGACGACAGCCTGCGCTACAGCTGCGAGCCGTGACTACAGCGTCAGCTTGGTCTCGAACTTGGAGCAGTTCATCGCGAACAGGCTCTTGACGTTGATGACGTTGTGGTGCGAGGTGAAGACGCGCCGCGTGAAGGCGCTGTACTCTTCCATCGACTCCACCGTGACGATCAGGTGGAAGTCAAACTCGCCGGCCACTTCGTAGCAGGACATCACCTCGGGCTCGGAACGCATGCGGTGTTCGAACTGCTTGAGGATGTCGGTATTCTGCTTCTCCAGTTCGACCGACACGAATACCGTCAGCGGCCGCCCGGCGAGCGCGCGGTCAACCAGCGCGACAGCCTTGACCAGCACGCCGTCGTTGCGCAGCCTTTCGATGCGGCGCTGGCAGGTCGCGACCGACGAATGCACGCGCTCCGCGATCTCGCGCAACGGCGTGCTGGCATCTTCTTGCAGGATATTCAGGATGCCCCGGTCGATCCGGTCCAGATCCCTCATGCGAGGTGGCGCAAGGGGTGCGCCCAGGCCGGCCAGCATGGTTCGAAGAAGCGCTCCACCATGGCGGGCGTCACTTCGGCCAGCGTTGCAGGATTCCACTGCGGCTGGTTGTCCTTGTCGATCACCAGGGCGCGTACGCCCTCGAAAATCTCGCCGTGTTCGAAGTTGCGGCGCACCAGGTTGCGCTCCATGCGCAAGCAGTCGGACACGCCCAGCGACGCGCCGCGCTTCAGCAGCTCGTGGGTCACGCTCATCATCAGCGGCGAGCGCAATTCCATTGCCTTCAGCGATTTCTGCGCGAAAGGCGTGCTGTCGCCTCGCAGCGAATCCATGATGGCGGGTACCGAGCCCGCCGAGAAATGCTGATCGATCAGGGCGCGCTGCGCTTCCAGTTCGCTGTCGCCGGCGAAGGCGTTGTGCGGGCCGGCAAAGACCGCGACAGCATCGCGCAACGATTTGCCGGGCGTCGACTCGAACAGCTTGGCCAGTCCGGCCAGTTCAGTTTCCGGCACGAAGTAGTCAGCCAGGTCGAGGTAGAGCGCATCCGCGGCGCCGACCGTCAGCCCGGTGAGGCCGAGCCACATGCCAAGCTGGCCCGGCGCATGCGACAGGAAGTGGCTGCCGCCCACGTCGGGAAACAGGCCGATGTTCACCTCGGGCATCGCCATCCTGGTACGGCCCGTGACGATGCGCACGCCGCGCTCCGGCCCGCCCTGCGCGATGCCCATGCCGCCGCCCATCACCACGCCATCCATCAGCGCCACATAAGGCTTGGGGTAGAAATGGATTAAATGGTTCAGCGCATATTCTTCGGTGAAGAAGTCTTCCAGCAGCGCGCTGCCGCCTTGCGTATTGCCGCGGCCGACGTCGTGGAAGAAGCGGATATCGCCGCCTGCGCACAGCGCGCGTTCGCTGCTGCTGCGCACCACGACCGCCGCCACCGACGCATCGTCGCGCCATGCCAGCAGCGCCTGCGTCATCGCGCGCACCATGTCGAGGGACAGTGAATTGAGGGTCTTGGGGCGGTCCAGCGTGATGAAGCCGGTACCGTTGGAGAGTTGGGTGTGTACGTGTTCGCTCATGCAAATATTCTAACGCACACTGGTCGCAAAAAAGGGCGCCAATTGCGCCCTTTGGTGTGCTGCACGGCCAGTCCTTTACATGGCGGTGGGTGGTGCCTCATACGTATCCGGGAAATGCTTGATGGCCGCATGACTGTGGTTCTGCACACGGTCCTTGTATTTCATGACCTGGCGATCCAGTTTATCAATCAGGGTATCGATGGCGGCGTAAAGGTCTTGCGACAGGCTTTCGACGTAAACAGTTTTGCCAGACATGCGCAGGTTGATTTCGGCTTTCTGGCGTTTCTCTTTCTCGGTGAGGTTATCTACAGTCAGGATGACAGCAATATCGATTACTTGATCGAAATGGCGCTTGACTCGTTCCAGCTTGTTCTGCACGTACTCGCGAATGGCTGGGGTCACTTCGACATGATGTCCACTGATGGTGAGATTCATACACACTCCTAAAGATGATGTCGCTCTCGAGTTCGTGCACGCCGAAACGCACAGAGGAACCCATGCACTGCACTACAACGATTTGCGGAGGCTAACTGGAGGGATCTTCAACGCTTCTCGATATTTGGCAACAGTCCGTCGCGCAATCACCATGCCTTGTTCACCCAGCATGTCCGCAATCTTACTGTCGGATAAAGGATTTTTCGGGTCTTCTGCTCCTGTCAATTGCACGATCAGTGCCCGTATCGCAGTCGAGGAAGCCTCCCCCCCGGCTTCGGTCGCGACGTGGCTACCAAAGAAATATTTCAACTCAAACATGCCATGCGGGGTGAGCATATATTTTTGAGTTGTTACGCGAGAAATAGTGCTCTCGTGTAGTCCCAGTGTATCAGCAATTTCACGCAACACAAGGGGTCTCATGGCCACTGCGCCATGACTGAAAAAGTTCTTTTGTCTTTCTACTATCGCTTCCGCGACGCGCAGGATCGTGTCGAAGCGCTGGCGCATATTCTTGATCAACCACTTGGCCTCCTGCAGCTGGCCATTCATCTGCGACTCGCTCTTGCCTTGCTTGAGCAAGTTGGCATACAGCGCGTTCACCCGCAGGCGCGGCACCACGTCGTTGTTCAGGGTGACGATCCAGCCGCCGCGGCCCTTTTTCACGATCACGTCCGGCACCACGTAGTCTGACTCGCCTGACGCAAATTCGGCGCCCGGATGCGGGTTGCACTGGCGGATCACGCACTGTGCTTCGCGCAAGTCTTCATCGTCGCAGTCGAGCGCTTTCTTCAGCTTGGTGAACTCGCGCTGGGCGAACCAGGCCAGGTGCTTCTCGACGATGGTCAGCGCCATGCGGCGCGTCACCAGCGGCACGCCGGGCATGCGCCTGATCTGCAGCGCCAGGCATTCGGAGGCATTGCGTGCGGCGACGCCGGGCGGATCGAAGCTTTGCAGCAGCACCAGGCTGCAGCGCAGGTCGTCCAGTTCGATTTCCAGCTCGGGCGGCAGGCGCTCGTGGATTTCTTCCAGCGGCTCTTCCAGGTAGCCGTTCTCGTCCAGCGCATCGATGATCAGTTCCATCAGCGCGCGGTCGCGCGGCTCCTGCACGGTGACGCGCATCTGCTCGAGCAGGTGTTCGCGCAGCGTGCAGCCGGACGCTTCCAGTTGCGGGCGGCTGTCTTCGTCGTCGGCGGATTTGCTGCCGGCGCTGGCGCTCCAGTCGGCGTCGTCGCTGCCGTTGCCGGCTTCATGGTCGCCGCCTTCATAGGTATCGCTTTCGCCGGCAGCGGCCGGGGCTTCGCCGCCCTCGCCTTGCGGGCCTTCAGCCGAAGGCGTGGCGGGAGCTTCGGCGCCATTGCCGTTGCCCTGGCTGATGGCGCCATCGGCCAGCAGCCGTACCGAGTGGTCGAGCGGGTCGTCAAGGCGCTCCAGCATGGGATTGTCGCCAAGCAGCTGTTCCAACTCCTGGTGCAGCTCCAGCGTGGACAGCTGCAGCAGGCGGATGGATTGTTGCAGCTGCGGCGTCAGCGCCAGGTGTTGCGAGGTTCGCAGTTGCAGTGTTTGTTTCATGGCCTTCGTTTACATGCGGAAGTGTTCGCCGAGGTAGACGCGGCGAACGGATTCGTTGGCAATGATGTCGTCCGGGCGGCCCGAGGCCAGCACGGCGCCCTGGTTGATGATGTAGGCGCGGTCGCAAATGCCGAGGGTCTCACGCACATTATGGTCGGTGATCAGCACACCGATATTGCGCTCCTTCAGGAAACGCACAATACGTTGGATTTCGATCACGGCGATCGGATCCACGCCGGCAAACGGTTCGTCCAGCAGCACGAAGCGCGGGTTGGTGGCCAGGGCGCGCGCAATTTCCACGCGGCGGCGTTCGCCACCCGACAGCGACAGGGCCGGGTTCTCGCGCAGCTTCTCGATTTGCAAGTCGGCCAGCAGCGATTCCAGGCGCTGGTTGATTTCCGCCTTGGGCAGAGGCTTGCCGTCCACCTTCTGCAGTTCCAGTACGGCACGAATGTTTTCTTCCACCGTCAGCTTGCGGAACACCGAAGCTTCCTGCGGCAGGTAGGACAGGCCCAGCGTGGCGCGCTTGTGGATCGGCAGGCTCGACACGTCGGTGCCGCCGATATCGATGGTGCCTGCATCGGAAGCCACCAGGCCGACGATCATGTAGAAAGAGGTAGTCTTGCCGGCACCGTTGGGACCGAGCAGGCCGACCACTTCACCGCAATCGACTTGCAGCGAAACGTCGTGCACCACCTGGCGCTTGCCATAGGTTTTCTGGAGGCCGCGCACGACCAGCGTGCTGGCGCAGTTATTTGCTTGCATGCTTACTTCTTCTCCGTCGGCGTCGCTGGGGGTTCGGTACGGGTCGGCTGGATCACCATGGTGCCGCGACCGCCGCCGGGCTTGCTCTCCCCGCTGGCCGAATTGCGCACGCTGAAAAATTCCTTGCGGCTGTCGTAAGAAATGAACTCACCCTGCACTTCGTCGTTCTGCTTGCCGCCTTCCAGGCGGCGGATGGTGGCCTTGTTGAACATCTTCACCAGTTCAACCTGTTCCTCGTATTCGATGCGGTCGGCATCGCCTTCCACCCACTGGTCGCCGGCGCCGTCGCGCTTCTGGCGGAAGGTGGCTTTCTTGCCGTCGCCAAACAGCGTCACTTGCTGGAAGCCCTCCGGCGTCTGCTTGACGTAGGCGCGCTCGGCCGTCATGGTCAGGGTGCCGCGGGTCAGCTTGACGCCGCCCAGCAGGATGGTGACCTGCTTGACGTCGTCGATGTCCATCGAGCCGTAGCTGATGTTGGTCGGCTTGTAGGAGTCGGCTTTCTCGGCCAGCGCCGGAGCGGCGACTCCCAGCAGCAAGGCTGCCGACAAGAGTAGTCGTTTCATGTTCATTCCTCAGTTATTGGTCCGCGGCCTTGGGCGGAATCTGCAGCGTGCCGTTGCCGGCCAGGTGCATTTCGCGCGTCGCATTATTGGCGCGCATGCTGTTGGCCGCAGCAGTCGTATCCCCCAGCCGCAGTTTCACCGGATGATCGGTTTCCATGCGGTCTTCGTCCGGGAAGATCACCAGCTTGTCCGATTCCAGGTGCAGCAGTTGCGATTGCGGCGATGCCGCGCGGTCGATCGTCACGCTGCCGTTCAGGGTGACGCGGCTGTTGGCGTCGTCCACGCGCGCCGTATTCGCCACGATCTCCATCGGCGGCTTCTCGCCGGCCAGGCTGTGCACGCGCGGATTGTCGATCTCGGACGAATCGTCGACCGGGCGGTGGGTCAGCTTGTCGCCGGCAATGATATAGCTTGGCTTGCCATCCTTGGTCATGCGCACGAAGGAGAAGTTATGGATGATGTAATCCGGCTCGTTCATGCGCTTGTCGGCCTGCATCTGATCGTCCGCGCGGTTCAGCAGCTCGAGCAGGTAGAAGCTGCCAAGCGCCGCCAGCAGCACGAAGATCATGCCGATCGACAGGCGGAAGCGGTGGGCGGTCCTCTGGTTACGCATTGCTTGCCCTTACACCAGGAACTGGGCCATCACGCGGTCATAGCTGCCGCTGGCGCGCAGCACGAATTCGCAGGCCTCGCGCACCGCGCCGCGGCCGCCCGCAGCTTCGGTAATGTAGTGGGAGCGATCGTGCGCCTCCTTGCGGCCATTCGGCACGCTGACCGCAAAGCCCACACGGCTCAACAGCGGCAGGTCCACCACGTCGTCGCCGATGAAGGCAACCTGCTCTTCCGCCAGCCCCAGGTCGGCCAGCAAGGCCTTGAACGGGGTCAGCTTGTCGTGGCCGCCCTGGTGCACGTAATCGATGCCCAGGTCCTTGGCGCGTGCCAGCACGATCGGCGTGCGCCGGGCGCTGATGATCGCGGTCTTGATGCCCGCTTCCTGCAGCAGCTTGATGCCCAGGCCGTCGTGCACATTGAAAGTCTTGACCATTTCACCGTCGGCGCCATACGTCAGGCTGCCGTCGGTCAGCACACCGTCCACGTCGAAGATGAACAGGCGCACCCTGGCTGCACGGGCAAGCAGGTCTTCGCGTTCGAGCGTCATCAGATCACCTTGGCGCGGGTCAGGTCGTGGATGTGCAGGGCGCCAACCAGCGTGCCGTCGGCATCCACCACCAGCATCTGGTTGATGCGGAATTCTTCCATCACCGCCACGGCGTCCACCGCCAGCTGGTCGGGGCCGATGGTGCGCGGGTTCAGATGCATCACGTCCTTGATGACGACCTTGCTGAAGTCCTGGACTTTTTCGATCATGCGGCGCAGGTCGCCGTCGGTGAAGACCCCGACCGGCTTGTTGGCCGCGTCGACGATGGCGGTCATGCCCATGCCCTTCTGGGTGATTTCCAGCAGCGCATCGGGCAGCCGCGTTTCCAGGCCCACGGCCGGGATGGCGCCATCCTTGCGCATGATGTCGCGCACATGCGTCAGCAAGCGGCGGCCGAGGGCGCCGCCAGGGTGGGAACGGGCAAAATCCTCTTCCTTGAAGCCGCGCAGGTCCAGCAGCGCCACCGCGATCGCATCGCCCAGCGCCAGCGTGACGGTGGTGGAAGCGGTCGGCGCCAGGTTCATCGGGCATGCCTCCTTGGCCACGGACACATCCAGGTGCACGTCGGCCAGCCTGGCCAGGCTCGACGCCGGCTTGCCGGTCATGGCGATCACGTGGCCGCCCATGCGCTTGACCACGGGCAGGATGGCCATCAGTTCGGCTGCTTCGCCGGAATATGAAATGGCGATCACCACGTCTTCCGGCGTCACCATGCCCAGGTCGCCGTGCGCCGCTTCGGCCGGGTGCACGAACAGGGCCGGGGTGCCGGTCGAGGCCAGCGTCGCCGCAATCTTGCGGCCGATGTGGCCGGACTTGCCGATGCCGGACACCACGACGCGCCCTTTGCATTGAAGCAACAAGGACACCGCCCGACCCACAGTTTCGTCGGTGGCCAGGCGCGCATTCAGCGCTGCCAGTGCGTCCGTTTCGATCTGCAGGGCCTCGCGCGCCAGTTCCAGGGCACGTGTTGCGGTCTTGGCATCAAAAGATTTCAGCATTGTTTTTTCATGGGTTAAACTCATGCCCGAAGTATAGCCGAATTAGATAAGCAAAAAACTTGCCAGACAAAACAAACAACGGATGTTCTCCCCTCTTGAACTGACCCTCCTCCTCCTCGGCAGCGCCGTCCTTGGCGTGGTCGCCTTCCGCATGATGCACCTGCCGCCGATGCTGGGCTACCTGGCTGTCGGCATCCTGCTGGGCCCCCATGCCATGGGGCTGGCCGAGCAAAGCCACGCGACGGAGTTGCTGGGCGAGTTCGGGGTTGTGTTCCTGATGTTCTCGATCGGGCTCGAGTTTTCCCTGCCCAAGCTGATGGCCATGCGCTCGATCGTGTTCGGGCTGGGCATGGCGCAGGTCGGCCTCACCATTGCCGCCACCATGCTGTTCGGCTGGCTCATCCACTTCCTGCTGCCGCCCTCGATCCAGCTGGGCTGGCAAGCTTCGTTCGCACTGGGCGGCGCGCTGGCCATGTCGTCGACCGCCATTGTAGTCAAATTGCTCACGGAACGCCTGGAGCTGGAGAGCGAGCACGGACGCAAGATCATCGGCATCCTGCTGTTCCAGGACCTGGCGGTGGTGCCGCTGCTGATTCTGATCCCGGCCCTGGCGCAGAATCCGGCCGACTTGCCCAAGACCCTGGGCCTGGCCGGGCTGAAGGCGGCCGTGGTGCTGCTCCTGCTGCTGTTTGTCGGCCAGAAAGTGATGCGCAAGTGGTTCACCATTGTCGTGCTGCGCCGCTCGCAGGAGCTGTTCATGCTCAACCTGCTGCTGGTGACGCTGGGCGCGGCCTGGATCACGGAACAGGCCGGCCTGTCGATGGCGCTGGGCGCTTTCGTGGCCGGCATGCTGATCTCCGAGACCGAGTACAAGCACCAGGTGGAGGAAGACATCAAGCCCTTCCGCGACGTGCTGCTGGGCCTGTTCTTCATCACCGTCGGCATGCTGCTGAACGCGCGCGTGGTGCTGGAAAACTGGTGGCTGGTACTGGTGCTGCTCACCGGGCCCGTGCTGCTGAAGTTTGCCCTGATCGCGGGCCTGGCGCGCCTGTTCGGCGCCTCCACCTCGACTGCCATGCGTACCGGCCTGGCGCTGGCGCAGGCGGGCGAATTCGGCTTCGTCCTGCTGAACGTCGTGGGCGGCATGAAGCTGGTCGACCCTTTCGTGGTGCAGGTGGTGCTGGCCTCGATGGTGCTGTCGATGCTGCTGGCGCCTTTCCTGATCGCGCAGTCGGACAAGATCGTGCTGAAGTTCTCCGCCAACGAGTGGATGATGCAGTCGCTGAACCTGACCAATATCGCAGCGCGCACGATGTCGGCGCAGAAGCACGTGATCGTGGCCGGCTTCGGCCGCTCGGGCCAGTCGCTGGCGACCTTGCTGACCGAAGAGAAGATTCCTTACCAGGCGCTGGACCTGGACCCGCTGCGGGTGCAGGAGGCGCAAGCCGCCGGCGCCAACGTGTCCTACGGCGACGCGGCGCGGCGCGAGTCGCTGGTGGCAGCCGGCATCAAGCGCGCTTCGGCGGTGGTGATCACTTACGCCTCGACGCCTTCGGCGCTGCGGGTGCTGCACCTGGTGCACGAACTGGCGCCGGAGCTGCCGGTGATCGTGCGCTCGCACGACGATTCGGACCTGGACCGCCTGAAGGAAGCCGGCGCCGCCGAAGTGGTGCCGGAACTGATGGAAGGCTCGCTGATGCTGGCATCGCACGCGCTGGTGATGCTGGGCGTGCCGCTGCGGCGCGTGGTGCACCGCGTGCAGCGCGCCCGCGAAGAGCGCTACGCCTCGCTGCGCGGCTATTTCCACGGCGCCAGCGACAGCGGCGAAGAGTCGGAGATGGTGCGCCTGCACTCGGTGCCGCTGGGCGAGCAGGCTTCCTGCATCGGCAAATGCGTGAAGGACCTGGGGCTGGATGGCACCGGCGCCGAAATTTCCGCCATCCGTCGCGGAACAGTGCGGCTGGATGCAGATGCTGGCACCACGCTGGAAGCCGGCGACGTGGTGGTACTGCGCGGCACGGCCGAGGAAGTGGCGCGTGCGGAAAACGACCTGCTGGCTTGAAAACCGGTAAGTCAGTGTCTGACCCGCAGGGTCAGACACTTGGCGCGCGGCCGTTGCAGGCTTGGTGTCTGACCCTGCGGGTCAGACACCGGGTTGCCGGTTCTACGCAGCGTAGCGGATCACTCGGTTGCGGCCGCCTTCCTTGGCCTGGTACAGGGCTTCGTCGGCCTGTTCGATCAGTTGCGTCGCCTGCTCTTCCGGCGACACGTCACCAGGCACCTGCGCCAGGCTGGACACGCCGACCGAAGCCGTGATCGACACCTTCACGCCGTGCGACAGCTCGATCATGCTGGCCGCGATGCCGGCGCGGATGCGTTCGCCCACATAGGTCGCGCTCTCCAGGTCAGCATCGATCAGCAGCACCACGAATTCCTCGCCGCCAAAGCGCGCCAGCGCGTCCGACAGCCGCAGCTCCGCCTTGATGCGGTTGGCCACTTCGCGCAGCACTTCATCGCCGCCGCCGTGGCCGACTGTATCGTTGACGCGCTTGAAATGGTCGATGTCGATGTACATGAACGACACCGGATAGGACTGCCGGCGTGCGCGCGCAATTTCTTCGAGCACGCGGCGATCGACGTAGCGGCGGTTGAACACGCCGGTCAGCGCATCGGTCAGCCCCATGTACTTCAGCATTTCGTTGGAGATCACGTTCTCCAGGCAGATGGCGATGATGGAGGCCATATGCTCGATGAAATCGGTGCCCAGGCTCGGCGAGAAACGCGTCGGGTCGGCGCTGCCCAGGTTCAGCGAGCCAATCAGCCGCTTGTTGCGCAGCAGCGGTACCACGCCCACGCTTTGCAGGCGCATGCCAGGCTGCGGGAACTGCGGCCCGTGCTTCCGTGCGTCGAACATGCCAAGGCAGGGCTTGGGCGCCTGGCCCGGTTCGATCTCGAAGGTCAGGCTCTCCGTGTCCGGCACGAACACCAGGTTGGGAAAGTCGGCGAAATCGACGCCCAGCTTTTCCATCACGGTGCGGATATCGTCATCCACGTCGACCAGCGACAGGGTCACAGCATCGAGGTCGGAAATCACCGGCAGGGTGCGGAAAATGGTGCCAATCAGCTCGGGGAAGCTGGCCGCGCCGACAATCTCCAGGTCGAATGCCTGGTGGCGCGTCATGATCGAGTGATTGCGTTCGGCCTGCTCGATCAGGTAGGCAAGACGGGCGCGCAGAGACTGGTTTTCTGCCGCCAGTTCCGCCAATGTGGGCTGCTTGCCCGTGATTTTCTGCGTGATCTCCATCGCCCTGCCGATATTCACTACTAAAACGACAGTGTAACCTCGATTGGGTCGCCAACCGATAGTTTTATGCCATCACCTGTTGCTACGATTGCATTCATGCCGAAGCAGATGCCGCCATCGACTTCCGGCTTGGCGCGGTAGCTTTGCAGGATGTCCAGCGGGTCCGGGCCGAATTCGCCGGTGGCCTGGTCGACCGACGGCATCGGGCAGCGCGCGCAGGGCTTGACCGGCTTCAGGACGGCCTCACCGATGCGGAATTCCTCGGTGTAGTCTTCTTCGAAGGCGTCCAGGTCTCCCACCACCAGGTTGGGACGGAAGCGGTTCATCGGCAAGGGCTGGCGGCCTTGCTGCTGCAGTTTTTCATTGAGGTCCTGCAGGGAACCGGTGCCGATCACCAGGATCGGGTAGCCGTCGGAGAACAGGGTCGGGTGCTGGTCGCCGTTAGTCCATTTGCCGCTGGTCAGGCGCTTTGCGTTGGCGTGGAAGCGCGCCAGGCGGCATTCGATGCCGAGGAACTTGCTGAACCAGGTGGCGGTCGTTTCATCGCAATCGTAGGCCAGCACGCTGTCGTCCCAGACTTGTACCTGCAGCGTCGGCGCGCGGTCCGGGTCGGGCAGGCCAAGCGGGATTTCCAGCTGCAGCATGCCGGGCGCGCGCAACTCCATGGCTTCAGCTTTCAGGCGCGGCACGATCAGCGCCATGCGCGGATGGTCGCGCTGGGTCAGCGCCACGCCGCCGGCGTCGACCAGCATCCACTCGCGATCGTAGATCTGCTCGGTCATCAGGCCGGCGCGGGTCAGGGTCGCGTGCTTCAACGACAGGCCCGCGCAGGACTTGATCGGGTAAAGGGTCAGTTCGGAGATGAAGGGCATAGTGCTTGCGAGTATGGCAGAAAAAACTTCGCCGCGCGGTGCGCGGCGAATCGTGAACGTTAAGCTTCTGTTTTCGGCTTCTTCGGCAGCTTGCTGCGCGCGGACGGCTTGTGCGTGCCGGGCTTCCTGACGCGCTTCTGCGCCGTCTGCTTGGCTTCCGCCGCGGCTTCCGCTGGCGGCGCTTCCAGTGCCGCTGCTTCGGCTACCACCGCATCAGCCGCAACCGCAGCCAACACTGCCTCGGCCTGCTGCACCGCTTCCGCCGCATCGGCAGCCGCCTGCGCTACCTTGCTGCCGCGCGAGCTGGCCTTCTTGGCCGCCGGCTTCTTGGCAGCAGCGCGGGTGCGCTTGGCCGGGGTTTCAGCAGGCGCTTCCGCCGGGGCTTCGGTCGCCACTTCCACCACTGGAGCCACCTCCTCCAGCGCAGCCACGGCAGCGACTTCGGCATCGGCTGGAACCTCGACCGGGGCGGCCGCAGTTCCTGCAGCCGCATCGCCCTCGCCGCGACGGCCGCGACCACCACGGTTACCGCGGTTGCGGCGGCCGTCGCGGCCTTCGCGTTCGCGGCGCGCGTCGCCTGCCGGCTCGCCGGGGGCAGCAGAAGCTTCCTCATGGAGTTCCTGCGCCTCCGCTGCAACGGCGTCCGCCACAATTCCAGCGTCCTGCTCGACCTGCGCTTCAACCGGCAGCACGACCGGCTGGCTGCTACGGTACACGTAGGCGCCGGACTTCTCGTCGCGGCCGAATTCCAGCAGGCCGCGCGCCTTCATTTCTTCCAGCAGGTTGCCGAAGGTGCGGAAACCGTAATACGACTCGCTGAAATCCGGCTTGCGGCGCTTGATCGCCTCCTTCAGCACGGAAGCCCAGATCTTGCCTTCGCCACGTTCGGCAGCCAGCGCATCGAACGTGGTGTAGGCGATTTCCACGCACTGGTTGCGGCGCTTGTCCATCTCTTCGCGGCGGCGCTTCTCTTCTTCCGGCGTGCGCTTCGGCTTTTGCTCGCTCGCATCGCGGCTCGCCTGGCGCTGGCGGCGCGATTCGCGCACCAGGTCGTCGTAGAAAATGAACTCGTCGCAGTTGGCCACCAGCAGGTCCGAGGTGGAATCCTTCACGCCCACGCCGATCACGCGCTTGGCGTTCTCGCGCAGCTTGGACACCAGCGGCGAAAAGTCGGAGTCGCCCGAAATGATGACGAAGGTGTTGACGTGGGCCTTGGTGTAGCACAGGTCGAGCGCATCGACCACCATGCGGATGTCGGCCGAATTCTTGCCGGACAGGCGCACGTGCGGGATTTCAATCAGTTCGAAATTCGCCTCATGCATCGGGCCCTTGAAGCCCTTGTAGCGGTCCCAGTCGCAGTAAGCCTTCTTGACCACGATGCTGCCCTTCAGCAGCAGGCGTTCCAGCACCGGCTTGATGTCGAATTTCTCGTAGTTGGCGTCGCGGACGCCCAGTGCGACGTTTTCGAAGTCGCAGAACAGTGCCATGCTGGCGTTTTCGTTGGGTGAGGCCATTTTCTTTACTGGATGCTGTGCACAATCCAACGATTATACTATTTCGCCAACATTGACCCGGGAGACAACCGAATGAAACGCTTGCTGATCGCCGCCGCCACCGTCCTCATGATGCACAGCGCTCTGGCCGTCGACCCGGACAGCGAATTCCGCCAGCAGGTCAACGCCTTCGTCGACAGCTGGCACGACGACGCAGCCAACACCCGCCCCGACTACTGGGACAAGTTCACGCCGGACGCCGTGTTCATCGGCACCGACAAGAGCGAGGTGTGGAGCTACCAGGAATTCAAGGCCTGGGCCAAGCGTTTCTGGGATCGCAAGAAGGCGTGGAGCTTCACCGCGCAAAAGCGCAATGTCTACTTCTCGCCGGACAAGAAATACGTGTGGTTCGACGAGCAGCTCAACACACAGATGGGGACTTGCCAGGCCAGCGGCGTGCTGGTCAATACTGGCAAGGGCTTCAAGATCGAGCATTACCAGCTGTCGCTGGCCGTGCCGAACCCGTTGATGGATAGCTTCACCAAAGCGATCGCCGAGCACGAGGCAAAGACCAAGTAACAATCAACCCCGCCTGTCCTCCGCGACGAAAACAGGGATCATCGGCCAGCCTGTAGCTCCTATCGTGGGGCCGCGCCCCGAATCGCCAAATACTGCAAAAGCCGCCGTAATTTCTTCCTTCAGGCTGCTTAGCAATTTTGGCGGAATCCGGGCTTGGCCTTCAATAGCAACTTGATTGGAGATGGGTCCGCGGCGATATAGCCTGTACCACGCACCATTGGCAGGCACAGCGAAAATGTCGTCTTTTTTGCCAGTAAGGTGCCACCCGCCGGACTGGAATGCTTTCTCGACCAGCACCCGCGCCTGCTCCAGGTTGTCCTCAGGGCCTGCTTGCATGTCCTCGACCGAATATTCGCAGTGATCTTCCTGCCACAAGTGCAATGTCCATTCGTTACAGTGGAACAGGTAGTGGTCTGCGGGCATCTCCCTTCGGCGCGGCAACCACAACATGAAGCTTCCCGCAGCCCGGTCGACCGTGAATCCGCCACCCAACCACATCACTTCCGCCGACTGGCGCGGGTGCAGGTACCAATGCCACCCGGCGAGCGCCGCGACCGAATAAATCCAATCGATGTCCTCGCGGGACATCTTCTCGACTTGATAGCCCATTTTTGAAACTCGATAGAAACACCGCGCAAGGCAGGACTTGGGCCGGCAATCCCCGCTCGATCAGTTGGAGCGGGCGAAGGTCAGGACCGCATTGTCGCAGCACCCGGCCGGCTTAATGGTCAATTCGAACGATGCGCTGACGACCGAGTAGCGCAGCAGCACCCGGGCCGGTTGATCCTCGACCAGTGCGGTATAGAGGGAGCGGTAGAAGGTGGTGTTTTCCTGTGCCAGCAGGTACAGCTGCTCATCCCACACCGTAGTCCTGGGCGACAAGGCCTTCAGATTGTCGTCGAAGGCCTCCCTCAGGCCGTACTCCATGCCTTCTTCGCGAAACGGCACGGTAAGCAGCAACTTGCCTCCAGCCGAGAGGCGCACGGACAGGTCGGGCAACACTTCGACCAGGGTGCTGGCGAGGAGCTTTTCGTCGCTCTTGCTCAAGCCCATGTCGCCCCCTTGGCGCGTGCCGCCGGAAATCGAAGATTCGCTGCCACTCCAGCGCCCCTTGCTGTCGCGGCTCAGGTCCCACATGGTATTGGCACCGCCAAAGCCTTGGATCGCGGACAGGCGATACTTGCCGACCGCACCGGCCAACAGCGCCTTTTTCGGCGGGATGATGATTTCAGAAGTCTGGTGGGCGACCAGCGGCAAGTTCTTGCCGCCGTCCGGCGATTGCCAGCTGCCCTGCAGGCTGCCGTCGCGCAGCACCGCGCGCAAGCGGCCCGTGACCGTGGGATTGAATGCGAGCTGCTCGTCCATCACAAGCGTGCCGTCGGGTGCGGCCTTGCCTTTCAGGAAGAGCTCGGATTTCTTGCCCGCATAGCGGTAAGTGCCGGAAATGACGCCATCGACATTTTTCAAGTCCATGCTGAACTTGAGCTTGTCGCCGATGGTGCCATCAAATTTCTTGTGGAAGTAGGTGCCCTGCTGCGCCACCGCCGGCGCAGTCAACAGCAGCGCCGCCAGCGCGGCAGCGAGGGCGCTGGCCTGCATCAAACGTTGAACAGGAAGTTCAGCACGTCGCCATCCTTGACCACGTATTCCTTGCCTTCAGCGCGCATCTTGCCCGCTTCCTTGGCGCCGGTTTCCCCTTTGAACGCGATGTAGTCGTCGAAGGCGATGGTCTGGGCGCGGATGAAGCCGCGCTCGAAGTCGGTGTGGATCACGCCGGCAGCTTGCGGCGCGGTGTCGCCTACGTGGATGGTCCAGGCGCGCACTTCCTTCACGCCGGCGGTGAAGTAGGTTTGCAGGCCGAGCAGCTTGAAGCCGGCGCGGATCAGGCGGTCCAGGCCAGGTTCGGCCATGCCCATGTCGGCCAGGAAGGCTTCCTTGTCGGCGTCGTCCAGTTCGGCGATTTCCGCTTCGATGGCGGCGCAGATGGCCACGATCGGCGCGTTCTGGGCTTCGGCGTACTTGGTCAGCTGGTCCAGCAGCGGGTTGTTGGTGAAGCCGCTGTCGGACACATTGGCCACGTACATGGCTGGCTTGGCGGTGATCAGGCACAGCGGCTTGATCAACGCCATGTCTTCGGCGCCCAGGCCCATGGCGCGCACTGGCTTGGCTTCGTTCAGGTGCGGCACCAGGGTTTCCAGCAGGGCTACCAGCTTGGCCGAATCCTTGTCGCCGGAGCGGGCTTTCTTCTGCTCGCGGGCGATGGTTTTTTCCACGGTCGACAGGTCGGCCAGCGCCAGCTCGGTCTGGATCACTTCGATGTCGTCCAGCGGTGATACGCGGCCGGCCACGTGTACGACGTTGTCGTCTTCGAAGCAGCGCACCACATTCACGATAGCGTCGGTTTCGCGGATGTGGGACAAGAACTGGTTGCCCAGGCCTTCACCCTTGGACGCGCCAGCCACCAGGCCGGCGATGTCGACGAACTCCACGATGGCAGGCAGGATGCGTTCCGGCTTGACGATTTCAGCCAGCTGCTTCAGGCGCGGATCAGGCACTTCCACCACGCCGACGTTTGGCTCGATGGTGCAGAACGGGTAGTTCTCTGCCGCGATGCCGGCCTTGGTCAGTGCATTGAAAAGAGTGGACTTGCCGACGTTAGGCAGGCCGACGATGCCGCATTTGAGACTCATGGAAAACCTTTAAATGATATTGTTCTGCTACGGAATTTTCCGCAAATAGACCGAGATTGTACCCCAGAACATGTCCAGAACCGCCCATATCGCCCTGCTGGCCCGCTACAACGAGTGGATGAACAACAAGCTGTACGAAGCGGCGGCGGCCTTGCCGGCGGAGGAATTGACGGCAGACCGCGGCGCGTTCTTTGGTTCCCTGCTGGCGACCCTGAACCACATCGCCGTGGCAGACACCATCTGGCTGAAACGCATCGGCGTCCATCCGCGCTTTGCCGCCGCACTTGCGCCTGTGTTGGCCTTGCCGGCGCCGATCGCGCTGGATCAGCCGCTCTTCGATTCCCTGGCCGCCCTGCGCGAGCACCGGGCCTGGCTTGACCGCCTGATCCTTGACTGGAGCGCCGGCCTGACGGAGGCGGACCTGGACGCCGTCATCAGCTATCGCCGCATGAACGGCGAAGCCAACCAGCGGCAACTCGGGCTATTGCTGCTGCATTTCTTCAATCACCAAACCCATCATCGCGGCCAGGCCAGCACCCTGCTGTCCCAGGCCGGCGTTGACGTGGGTGCGACGGACCTGCTGTTGCTGGTTCCTGAGGCGGAGGCTTGAGCAGGATCAGATCCTGATACGCCTCTGGGCAATCGGCGATACGGGTATCGCTGGCGCTTGTAATATTGTTACCAATGGAAAATAATGCCATTAGTACAATATAGGAGCATTCATGGATTTGCTGTGGTTTATCGTGCTGGCGCTTGTGTCGCGCTGGGCCTGGCTCGCGCGCCGCGATGCCCGACAGGCACGCGAGCATGCCCTCGAGTTGCAGCGCGACCTTGCTGCGTTGGAAATCGCCCTTGCCAGCCTCCAGCAACGCACCGCTGCCCAGCAAGCAGGCGTCGCGCCGGAACCGCCAGCTGCAGCGGCGCCTTCCGTCGCGCCATCCCGGCCGGCCGAGCGCGAGCCGCTGCCAGCGCGTACCGCCGTGCTCCCAGGGCAAGCGCAGCAGCCAACGCCAGCGCCGGCACTGGCCGTCACACCTGCGGCGCCAATTGAGCAAGCCGCCACGCCCGAACCTCTGGCCGAGATAGCCGGCGCTGCATCGCCCACCGCAAATGCCGAGCCACCTGCCGCGCCGCGTCCAGAACCTGCTGCCAAGGCAAGCAGGGCCGAACAAGCCCCGGCTCCCGCGCGCCCACACCGGCCGCCAAGCGAGCCGCCAGCCTGGTTGACCGCCGCCCGGAACTGGCTGTTCGAAGGCAACCTGGTGGCGAAGATCGGCCTTCTCATCCTTTTCATCGGCGTCAGCTTCCTGCTGAAATATGCTGCCGCCCGCGTCACTGTGCCGATCGAACTGCGCCTGGCCGGCATCGTGCTCGCCGACCTGGCCGCGCTGGCATGGGCCTGGCGCATCCGCAACAGCAACAAAGGCGTCAGCCTGCCGCTGCAGGGCACCTGCATGGCGGTGCTGATGCTGGTGGTGTTTGGCGCCTTCCGCATCTACCACCTGATCCCGGGCGGCATGGCCTTCGTCATGCTGTTCCTGCTGACGCTTGGCACTTGCCTGCTGGCGGTGCTGCAAAACGCGCAATGGCTGGCCATCTTCGGCATTACCGGCGGCTTCGCGGCGCCGATCCTGGCGTCCACCGGCCAGGGCAGCCACGTCGGCCTGTTCAGCTATTACGCCCTGCTTAACGCCGGGGTGCTGGCGATCGCCCTCAAGCGCTCCTGGCGCGCACTGAACCTGCTCGGCTTCGCGTTCACTTTTGCCATTGGCACCGCCTGGGGCGTGCTGCGCTATGAGCCGCAGTTCTACCTGTCGGTGCAAGGCTTCCTGGCACTGTTCTTCCTGTACTACGTCGGCATCGCCGTCGCCTACGCCCACCTCGAGGCGCCCAAGCTGAAAGGCTATGTCGACGGCACGCTGGTCTTCGGCACGCCGATGCTCGCCGCCAGCCTGCAATTCGGCCTGGTCAAGGGCTTCGAATTCGGCATGGCCTATTCCGCCCTAGTACTTGGCCTGTTCTACGCCGCGCTGGCAATCTCGCTGGCGCGCCGCCGCGCCACCTACGGCCTGCTGGTCGATGCCTTCACCGCACTGGCTGTGGTGTTCGGCACGCTCGCCATTCCGATGGCGCTCGACGGCCGCTGGACCTCTGCCGCCTGGGCGCTGGAAGGCGCCGGCATCGTCTGGATCGGCCTGCGCCAGCGCCAGCCGCTGGCCTGGGGCTTCGGCCTGCTGGTACAGCTGGGCGCCTGGGTCAGCTTCATCGGTTCGGTGTCCGGCCTGGATCCGGAGGCCGCCATGCATTCCAACCTGTGGCTGGGCTTCCTGCTGCTGGCGATCAGCGCCTGCATCATGGCCATGCGTTTCCGCAGCCATTCCGGCGAAGAGGGCCTGGGCCGCCTGCAACTGCTGGGGGCGCTGTTTCTCGCCGGCTCCGCTATCTGGCTGGTCGGCGGCGCCTGGACCGAAGTCATTCTTCGCACCAGCGGCAAACTACAGGCCAACCTGCTGGTTGCCAGTGCCCTTGGCGCAGCCGTCGTCATGGCCCTGATCGGACGCCGCCTGGCCTGGCCAATGGCACGCGGCCTGGCCCTGGGCATACAACTGCTGGCGGGCCTGGTGCTGGCCTTCCTGCTCGCCTTGAACTGGCACGTTGCACCGATGTCGCCGGACTTGTTCGCCACGCCTTTCCTGGGCAGCGTGATGCTGCTGGCCGGCGCCGTGTTCAGCGCCTGGACGCTGAAGCGCCACGGCTCGCAATACCCGCCTGCCTGGTCGAATGCGGTACTGGCGTATGCCGGCGTATGGTGGCTGCTGGTGATCGTGCCGACGATTGCCAACTGGCTGCTGGCCCATTATGAACTCGCCACCACCGGCGACTTTGAGCCGCATAGCCCGTTGCGTGCCAGCGCCTACAACCTGGTGGTCGTCGCTACTACGCCGCTGTTCGTCAAGCTGGCGCAACGCCTGTCCTGGCCAGCCCTGCGCGCCGCAGTGCTGCCGGCATGGCTGCTGTTCGGCATGACTACGCTGGGCATGCTTGGCGCGCTGTATAGCAGCATCACGGTGCCCGCCGGCGAGGTATGGTTTGCCTACGCCGCCCTGTGGCTGCTCTCCGAATGGCTGATGCGTGGCGCAACGCTGGGCAAGGCGCCGCAAGTGGTCCTGCACACGCTGCGCAGCACCGGTCCCTGGCTGATGATCTGGCCGGTTGGCGCCTACTGGATTTCGCGCGGGCTGGAAGGCAGCGGCGCCGATCCGGCCTGGGCCAACTTCCTGCCGGCCTGGCTGATGATGGGCGGCCTGGCCTGGGTCATGCGCCGCGTGCGTGCCAACGGCTGGCCCGTGAAACCGGTAGCGGAGTGGTACCGCGACGTGTTGCTGCCGCTGGGCTGCGGCTGGTCGCTGCTGCTGGTGGCAGTCTGGAACCTGGGCCAGGATGGCGCAATGGCGCCGCTGCCCTACGTCCCGCTGGCAAATCCGCTTGACCTGACCAGCATCTTTGCGCTGCTGCTGTCGCTTGCCGCCTACCGCATGCTGCAGGACAAGCTCTCGCCCTACCGTCCACAGCTGCTGGCCGGCGCAGCATTGGTCGCCTACGCGTGGTTCAACCTCGCGCTGCTGCGCACCGTGTCGCACTACGTCGGCGTACCGTACCAGTTCGATCACTTGTTTGCATCGCAGTTCGTGCAAGCCATGCTCTCGCTGGTCTGGAGCGTGACCGCGCTGCTGTTGATGCGCTTCGCGGCCCGCAGGCAGGACCGGAAATTGTGGATCGCCGGCGCAGTACTGCTTGGTGTCGTGGTCGCCAAGTTGTTCCTGGTGGACCTGTCCAACGTCGGCGGCGTGGAGCGCATCGTATCCTTCCTCGGCGTTGGCGCGCTGATGGTCGGCATCGGTTACCTTGCCCCCTATCCGTCCGCGCGCGGCGGCGAAAATGAAAAGGAAG
The DNA here is from genome assembly GCF_049913255.1 of Pseudoduganella sp. R-43. NCBI lineage: Bacteria > Pseudomonadati > Pseudomonadota > Betaproteobacteria > Burkholderiales > Oxalobacteraceae > Pseudoduganella > Pseudoduganella sp. R-43. Next base: position 940,205 of record NZ_CP183988.1, on the reverse strand, counting down.
CAGCATGAACGCGTTGCTTTTGGCAGCTGCTGTCGCCACCACTGCGGTAAGCGATCTGCCGCAGGATTACACCCACCTCATTCCGCTATCGGTGAATGGCAAGCCAAGCGTGGTGCAATTGCAGTTGCCGCGCGATGCCTACCTGAATGCGCGCTCGCCGTCGCTCAACGATTTGCGCGTGTTCGATGCGCATGGCACGCCGCAACCATTTGCCCTGCGCCAGCCGGATGCGGCGCCAACCATCAGCCACCGGGCCCTTCCGGTGCGTATCTTCCCACTGATGGCGGAACGTTCCGACGCCCCGCTGGCAGGACTGGAAGTCAGCACTGCAAGCGATGGCCGCGTGCTCTCCGTCCGCCTGCCCACGCAACAGGGCGCCGCGCCGGCCGGCCGCACGCAGGAACGCCTGGCGGGACTGGTGCTCGACCTGCGGCAGGACGGCATGCAGCAAGCGCCTACCGTCGACGCGCTGCATTTCGCACTGCCGCCGGGCCGCAACACCTATACCGGCCAGGTATGGCTGGAAGCCAGCGACGACCTGAAACACTGGGATGCTATCGGCGTGGCGGAGTTGAGCTGGCTGGCCAATGCCAGCGCTGAAACACTTGCCAACGACAAGCTGGAATTCCCGGCCCGCCAGATGCGCTATGCGCGCCTCAGCTGGCGCAGCGGCGAGCCGCTCCCCTTCGCCAGCATCAGCGCCCAGTCGCCGGTTCAGGGGCCGGCTGCAGCGCCGCTCGAATCCTTGCTGCTGCAGCCGCAACCGGGCCGCGACCCGCGCGACCTGCAATACAGCAAACCGGCAGGCGTCACCGCTCGACGCGTCGGGCTGCAGATCGACAGCGGCAATATGGTGTTGCCCGCGATGCTGGGCAACTACGTCGAAGTACGTCGCACCGGCCAGTTCCGTTTCGAGCCGGCCCTGCACACCACGTTCTACCGCCTGGAGAAGGATGGCAAATCACGGCTCTCGGACGACATCGCGGTTCCGGCCTGGCTTGGCGACCGTTGGGTGCTGCGCTTCGACCAGCCACCGACGGTCAAACCCGCGCTGCGCGTAAGCTGGGTGCCGGCCACATTGGTATTCGTTGCCGGCGGCACCCCGCCCTATAAGCTGGCTGTGGGGCGCGACAAAGCCGCGCCGGCGAAGCGCGATATCAGGGAGGTGGCGCCCGGCTTTACCGAGGCAGAATTGCGCACGCTGGATCACGCTACGGCTGGCGCAGCGCAAGAGCAGCTTGAAGCGCTGGCCAACGCAGCCAAGCAGGCAAGCGCCGACAACAGCGCCGCCCAGAACCGTTTGATGATCCTGTGGGGCGTGCTGGTGCTGGGCGTGGCGCTTGTGGCGGGCATGGTGTGGCGCCTGATGCGGCAGGCCGGCGCCGGCTCCACTTAATTGGTATGCAGCTCCATCGTCGCCTTGGTGAAGTCGCCGGCGACGGCGGTGGGGATGATGCGCAGCGCTTTTTCGATCGCTTCTTCGATCAGCAATTGCTCTTCGCGGCGCGGGCGGTGCAGCACGAAATCGGCCACCGGCTGGTTCAGGTTCAGCGTGCGCGGATGGCCGATGCCGATGCGCAGGCGCCAATAGTCCTGGGTGCCCAGGGCGGATGTGATGTCCTTCAGGCCATTGTGGCCGCCGGACGAACCGCCCTTTTTCAGCTTGGCGGCGCCCGGCGGCAAGTCCAGTTCATCGTGCACTACCAGCACTTCGTCCGGTTGGATCTTGTAGAAGCGCGCAATGGCGCCGACCGACTGGCCGGAGCGGTTCATGTAGGTTTGCGGCTCCAGCAGCCACAGTTGGTTGCCGCCGATGATGGTCTTGGCCACCATGGCATTGAAGCCTGATTCGCGCTGCAGGCGCGCATTCGGCAGCGAGTTTGCGAGGTTGTCCACCAGCCAGAAGCCGGCGTTGTGGCGGGTTTGTTCGTATTCGGCGCCGGGATTGCCGAGGCCAACGATCAGGCGGATGGGCATGGTCTTGCGGTTGCGAGTGCAAAACCGCAGATTATACCCTTGCCCTCAACCGAGTAGTCCGCGCGCCAGCAAGGCAAGTTCGCCTATCAGTATCATGGCCATCATGCCGAATCCCCAGCGGCTGATACGGTCTACGTGATCGCGCAGGGCATCGATCTGGGCCTGCAGCGGTGCCACGGCCTTGGCAATCTCATCCCTTGTGTAAAGCTGCATTTCGAGACGAAGCTTCACGAAGCCGTCGTCAATGTATTGGCGCATGCCGGTGAACTGTGCGTCTGTGGAGGCCTGCATGCTGGCGAACTGTGCATCGAAGGAGGCCTGCATGCTGGCGAACCGCGCATCCATGTGCTGTCGCAGCAAGGCCAGTTCGCAATTGACGGCATCCAAGGCTTTCTCCTGTGCGGCAGTCCGGTCATCCGGGGTCAACTGTTCCATGGCGGCCTCCCGCTGTCGGCAAGCCACCATTGTTTGCCATTCTCGCGCTTTGTGCCTTGAACTGGCGCACAAGAAAGAGCGGAACTATTTCGGCGCTGCGCTGTCAGCGTTCCAGGTATCGCGCCAATACATCCACTTGCCGTTGACCTTCTTGTCCACCGACAGATACTTGCCGGTCTCGACCACCTTGCCGTCCTTGTCTTTCACCATATAGGTGCCGGACGACCAGCCCAGGTTGCCGCTTGCGCCGCTGTCCGATTTCTCGCCAAAGCTGAACACCATGCCGGACTTGCCGGCGCCCTGCGCCTCCTTCAGCAGGAATTCGCTGATGGCCGCACGGCCGGTGACTGCTGGCGCACCTGGCGGCATCAGTACCGCGTTTTCGTCGTACAGCTTGGCCAGTCCATCGCCGTCGGCTGCCGCGAAGGCTTTCAGCCAGGCCTGGTCGACCGCCTTGATCGCCGCACCATCCGCCTTGGCGTCGGCCGCCAACGCTGGCACAGCACATACGGCTACCAGCACCATAACCCCTGCAAGTTGCGCTTTCATTGGATCGTCCTCCCGTGGTGAAAAGTCATTTCAGCATAGAACACTTGACAACAGATTCCACCTGTAAGATATTTATTACACGTGTCTTTAATTTAAAACAGAAAGGACGTGCCATGAAATACCTGACTACCCTCATGTTTGCCGCAGTCCTGGCCGCCCCCGCCTTGGCCGCTGACGCGCCAATGACGGACAAGGAGCGCATCGACCAGCTGCTTGAACAAAACAGGATGCTGATCGCCCAGAACACCCTGCTGGCCGAACAATGCGAACGTCCCAAAACCAAGGAAGAAAGCTTCGCCCAATGCATGCAAGCAGCGCGTGGCGAAAAAGGGGCGATGGCGACCGAATCGGTCAGCGCCAACTGCCGCCTGCTGTTGAAGTGAGTGGAATGCAAAAGCTATTGCCAGTGCTGGAAGCGCTTGCCAATCCGCACCGCTTGCGCATCATCGCTGCATTGAAAACGGACGGCCGCAACTACGTCAGCCAACTGGCCCGCGACGTAGGCATCAGCCGCCCGCTGCTGCACCTGCACCTTGCCAAGCTGGAGGCGGCTGGCCTTGTCACCAGCAAGCACGAGCTTTCCAGCGACGGCAAGGCGCTGAACTACTTTGAAGTAGCCGATTTTCGCCTGACGCTCGATCCCGCTGCGATCGCGGAAGCTGCCAAACATCTCAACCTGGAAGGGGAATGACCGTATGTCCGAGCATATTTACCTGTTGACCCTGGGCCTGCCGTTGGCAACTGTACTGATTGTCTTTGGCATGAAGTACTGGTCCGCCGCGCACAAGGCGCACGCCGAAGCGGCCAACGCCGAGGCTTACCACGCACTGGCCGCGAAAGCAGCAGCCAGCCAGGCGGAAAACGCCGCCGCGCTGGCCGCCATGCAGGCCACGCTGGCCAACATGAACGGCCGTCTGGCCGAAGTCGAAACCATGCTGAAAGAGGTGGGCTGATGCTGGCCCGCCTGTGGCAGCGCGATGCGCGGCATGAAGGCGTCATGCGCATCAACATCTACCTGCTGCGCCTGCTCTATGCGCTGATGTTCTTCATGCTGGGCCAAACCACCTGGACTGAAATCCTGACCCACCAGGGCCCGTGGGAGCCGAACAAGGCTGTGGCATGGACCGTATGGACGGCTTTTGCCACGCTGGCAGGCCTTGGCTTGCTGCGCCCGGTGAAGATGCTGCCGATTATCCTGCTCGAGATCCTCTACAAGGTGATGTGGCTGGCCATCGTCGCCTACCCGCTCTGGTCGCGCGGCGAACTGGCCGGCTCGCCGGCGGAAAGTACCACCTATGCTTTCCTGGGCGTGCTGCTGGCCATTATTGCCGTACCCTGGGGCTATATCGCCAAGTCTTACTTCACCTGGCCCTCGAAAACCAAACCAGCCTGAACATGCCTTTCCTTGCCAGTGTCATGCTCGCCGCCGCGCTCACCGCGGCGGCGGAACCGAAACAGATTTACCAGATGTCGCCGCAGGAAGCGGGCGCCTTCATCGCCGAGGTGCGGCGTGCCGAACCCGACCTGCGCAAGCGCATCGCTACCGTCGGCCGGCGCAATATCGGCCAGCCGTACAAGCTGAACCTGCTGGGTGAATTCCCTTACGAGCTGCACGACACGCTGCCGATGTACAGCCTGTCCGCCAGCGATTGCCTGGTTTTCGCCGAGCACACCTATGCGATGGCGCTCAGCTCCTCGTGGGAGGAGTTCTTCTGGACGCTGCAGCGCATTCGATACAAGGACGGCGTGATCGGCGTAGCCAGCCGCAACCACTACATGGAAGTGGACTGGAACATCAACAACCACTGGCTGCTCTCAGATGCAAGCAGCGGCGCCAGCTATGCCATGCGCGTCGATCGTGCGCAGTTCCTCAAGGTCCAGCACCATGTACAGCGCGACATTCCAGTGCAGGACACGCAGGAAAGCTACCTGCCGGTTGAGCGCGCGCTGCGGGAGTTCGGTACGCTGGGCGAAGGCGATATGGTGGAAGTAGTATCTGTGCGCAAGGGCCAGCACATGGTGACCCACGTTGGCCTGGTGGTGCTTGATGCACAGGGAGCACGCCACTTCCTGCATTCTTCGGCGCCGGAAGTGCGCGAAGAACCGTTCGAAGCCTTTATCGCACGCACCCAGGCACGTGCCAACAATGGCCTGGCCGGCTTCAAGTTCATGCGCCTGAACGAGGCCATCGTGGTGCCGCCCTCGGCGCCCCAGCCGCGTCCCGGCGCGTAAGCAATAAAAAAGGGGACGTACCCCTTTAAAGGGTACGTCCCCTTTTTTTATTGCGGCGAAAGAGGATTACTCTTTAGCAGCAGCGGCTTCAGCAGCAACAGCGCCGGCTGGCACGGATGCGGTAGCGATGGTGGCATCGGAACCGTGGGTCACGATGGTCACGCCCTTCGGCAGGGTCAGCTGGGAAGCGTGGATCGACTGGCCGACATCCATCTTCGACAGGTCAACGGTCAGGAACTCTGGCAGGTCAGCTGGCAGGCAGGAGATTTCGATCTCGTTGGCCACGTGGCTGATGGTCGCTGCGTGCAGTTTCACAGCTGGGGACACGTCAGCGTTTTCGAAGTGCAGGGCAACTTTCACGTGCAGTGGCTTGTTGGCGTCAACGCGCTGGAAGTCAGCGTGCAGAACCAGTTGCTTGAACGCGTGCATCTGGAAGTCGCGCAGCAGCACTTTTTCCACTTTGCCGTCGATTTCCATGTCCAGGATGGACGAGTGGAAAGCTTCTTTTTTCAGCGCGTGGAACAGTGCGTTGTGGTCCAGGGCGATGGTCACAGGGGCTTCGGTGCCACCGTAGATGATGCCAGGGGTCTGGCCGGAATTACGCAGGCGGCGGCTCGCACCCGTACCTTGCAGATCACGTTTGAATGCTACAACTTTCATGGAATACTCCAAAAAATAAAACAAGGCTCGCGCCTTGTCGATAAACGAAGTGCCCCGCGACCAGGGCACTTCAAGAAATCGGCCGCGGCTTGCGCCACGGCCGGAAAAACTTTAGTCGACGAACAGGGAGATCACCGAGTCGCCCTTGATGATGCGCTTGAAGGTCTCAGCCAGCAGCGGTGCGCAGGTCAGTTGGCGGATCTTGCCGCAAGCCTTGGCAGCTTCGGACAGCGGGATGGTGTCAGTCACCACCAGCTCGTCCAGCGAAGAGCCGGAGATACGGTCGATTGCCGGACCGGACAGCACCGGGTGCGTGCAGTAAGCGGTTACTTTCTTGGCGCCGCGCTCTTTCAGCACTTCGGCAGCCTTGACCAGGGTACCTGCGGTGTCGACCATGTCGTCCATGATCACGCAGTTACGGCCTTCCACGTCGCCGATGATGTTCATCACTTCGGAAACGTTGGCTTTTGGACGACGCTTGTCGATGATGGCCAGGTCGCAGCCGAGGCGCTTGGCCAGGGCACGGGCACGCACCACACCGCCGACGTCAGGCGACACGACCAGCAGGTCTTGCTCGGCCTTTTTCTGCAGGTCGCCCAGCAGGATTGGCGAAGCGTAAATATTGTCAACCGGGATATCGAAGAAGCCCTGGATCTGGTCTGCGTGCAGGTCCATGATCAGGACGCGCTCGACGCCGGCTTCTTCCAGCATATTGGCAACCACTTTTGCCGAAATGGCCACACGGGCGGAGCGCGGACGGCGATCCTGGCGGGCATAGCCGAAGTAAGGAATTGCAGCGGTGATTCGGCCAGCGGACGCACGTTTCAGGGCATCGACCATCAGGATCAGTTCCATCAGGTTGTCGTTGGTCGGTGCGCAGGTCGATTGCAGCACGAACACGTCTTTACCGCGGACGTTTTCGTTGATTTCGACCATGACTTCGCCGTCCGAGAACTTCGATACGACTGCTTTGCCGAGTGGGATGCCGAGATTTTTTGCGACCCCTTCTGCTAAGGCTGGATTAGCGTTGCCGGTAAAAACCATCAGGTTTTCGTAAGCCATTGGGAGTCCCGAGAGGTAGTGTTGAATTCTTGAGGCACTCCTGCGATACAGGAGCTTTTGTCTTAACCCTGGCTGGAGACTGCTGCCTCGACAGACCCAGGGAAAACGGTGGCAGGGGAACAAGGATTCGAACCTTGGTATGCCGGAATCAAAATCCGGTGCCTTAACCAGCTTGGCGATTCCCCTACTCTCAACTGACTGTCTTCCGTCAGTAGGCCGACATTATATAGCCTATTTCACGAAAAACCAAATCTTTTTACGCTTCACAACTTTGCGATGATCGGATGCTGTTTCAGTGCCCTCGCTTTCCATCCGGTCCAGGCGGCTGGCACTTTCGCAAGCACCGCATCGGCCTGTTCTTCGCTATGGAGGGCGACGAACACACAAGCTCCGGAGCCAGTCATCCTGGCGTCGCCGGCAGCGCCCAGCCATTCTACCGCTTCTGCTACCTGCGGGAATAAGCGGCACGCCACTTGTTGCAAATCGTTCTTCCCGAACTGCCGCAGATCTTGTCGATTTGCATGGTAGCTGGAAAAGTCCGACATCTTAACGGGCGGCGTATCCCTTGTCAAATGCTCGGAGGTAAAAATTTGCGCCGTCGGACAGGCCACGCCGGGCTCGATGACAACATACCAACAGTCAGGCGCATCAACCGCCTGCAGTTCTTCGCCAACGCCTTCGGCAAAGCCGGTCTGGCCAAAGATAAAGAAAGGCACGTCGGCGCCCAGCGGCAAGGCCAGCGCCATCAGCTCTTCGCGCTGCAGTCCTGCAGCCCACAGCTTGTTCAGCGCCATGAAAGTGGTGGCCGCATCGGACGAGCCGCCGCCCAGTCCGCCGCCCATGGGCAGGATCTTGTCGACCGTGATATTCACGCCTGGCGGCATGGCGCCGGTGCGGCGCAAGACTTCGGCCTGCAGGATGCGGGCAGCGCGGATCACCAGGTCCTGCTCGACGGGCACGCCGGGGATATCGTTGGAGCGATGCAGTTCAGCATCGTCGCGCAGAGAGAAATGCAGGGTATCGCAGCGATCGATGATCTGGAATACCGATTGCAGCAGATGGTAGCCATCGGCGCGGCGGCCATTCACGTGCAGGAACAGGTTCAGCTTGGCCGGAGCCGGGCAGTTCAACAGGCTTTTCATGTTTATTCGGAGATGACGATCCGCAAGGCCATTTGCTGCACATCGCCTCCGCCCGGGTGCTCGGCGTCGATCAGTTTCGGGCGCGGCGGGGAGCTGTCGGGCTGCCAATCCGTATATTGCAGGTGCCAGCCTTCACGCGTGGTCACTTCGCTGTTGGCCGGGCTGGCCGACCATGGCTTGCCGTCGGCAGCGGTGGCGTGGCCCTGCAGCCAGCCGCGCAGGCCTGCTACCGGCAACGCCCATCCCAGCGCACGCGCGCTCAGCGCGTCGATGCTTGGCGCCGTCAGCGGCGGCTTGTTGCCGCCCTGGCGCAACGTGGCGCCCTCCGGCGTCACGCTGATATTGGCCACCTTGCTGCCGAAGGGATCAAACAAGGCGACCTCGGTGCTCTGCGCGTCCTGCTTCCAGTCAAATTTGACGGTGGAGGACTCCGGGTTGCCGTTCTTGATATAGCGCACGTTCAGGCGCCCCGACACGGCCAGGCTGTCGGCGTAGGGCGCGACAACGGCAGCGGATGGCGGCGCAGTTGGCGTGGTGGCGCAGCCGCACAGGATGGCGGCCGCGCCGGTGATGGCGGCGAGTGTCTTGAAGCTCATTAAATTCCTGCGTTGAGGCGCGCCAGCGTGCTGCGCAGCGCGTCGTTTTTTGGATCCTTGTCGCGGGCCTCGCGCCACAGCTTGGCGGCGCCGGCCTTGTCGCCCTGCTTCCACAGCACTTCGCCCAGGTGCACGGCGATTTCTGCATCGCCACGCAGCGCATAGGCCTGGCGCAGCGATTGCTCTGCCTCTTTCAGCTTGCCCATGCGGAACAGCACCCAGCCCATGCTGTCCATGATGTAAGGGTCGCCCGGCGCCATCTTCAGCGCCTTGTCGATCAGCTCATACGCTTCGTCCAGGCGCACATTGCGGTCCGCCAGCGAATAGCCCAGCGCGTTATAGGCGTGGTGGTTGTCGGGCACCGACTCGATCACCTTGCGCAGCGCGGTTTCCATCGCCTCGACCTTGCCCAGCTTTTCCGCGGCCAGCGCGTAGTCGTACATCAGGTCGGGGCTGTTGGGGAAGCGCAGCACGCCATCCTGCAAAGTCTTGAAGGCTTCCACTGCGCGGCCCGAGTCGCGCAGCAACTGGCCTTCCGTTTGCAGGATCTGCACCTGCTCGGCCTGGTCGGCCGGGGCGATCTCTTTTAACTGTGCGCGCGCGCCGTCGACGTCGCCTTTGCGTGCCGTGAGATGAGCGCGTTTCAGGCGAGCCGGCAGGGCGGCGCGGGCATCTTCGCCGTCGATCTTGTCCAGCCATGCCAGCGCGCCATCGAGGTCGCCCTTTTCTTCGGCGATCTGGGCCAGCAGCATCAGCGCCTTGTTCGGGTCGCGCTCAGGATCGGGAGCCGCCTCCAGCACTTCCACATAGCGCTTGAAATAGCCCTCGGCCGCCTTGCTGTCCTGTCCCTGCAGCGCAATGATGCCGAGCGCATACAGGGTGCCCGGATTGTCAGGCTGTTCTTTCAGCAGCAGCAGGAACTGTTCGCGCGCCTGGTCGTACTGCTTCTGCTCCACCAGCAGGCGGGCATAGGCCGAACGCACTTCGCGCGCGGCCGGGTATTTCTGCAGGAACTCGGCGAACAGTTTTTGCGCGCCATCGAGGTCGCCCAGCATTTGCCCCATGGTCAGCGTGGCCAGTTCCGAGTCGGGCCTGATCGCCACGGCTTTCTTCGCTTCCTCGCGCGCCCGCTCGGCATCGCTGGCGGCGCTGGCGCCTTGCGCCAGCACCAGGTGGGCTTCCTGCGTATTCAGGTAGGGCTGCAGGACGCGCTCCATCAGCCCGAAGGCGGCAGCCTTGTCCTTTGCGCGCAGCAGGAATTGCTGCATCTGGAACATCAGCAGCGGGCGGCCCGTCGGCGGCGAAGCTTTCAGGCGCTGCGCGAACAGGGTTTCCGCCTCGCCCAGGTCGTCGCCCAGGACGGCAAAACCGAGGAAATACTGTGCGGCCTCGTCGGAATCGGGCGCGAGTTCGCGCCACAGGCGGATCGCTGCCAGCGCTTCATTGCCCTGCTTGGCCGACAGCGCCATTTCGGAAGCGCGGCGCGCCAGGCGCGGGTCGCGCGTCTGCTGTGCCAGCACCATCATGGTCACATAGGCGCTTTGCCACTGGCCGCGTTTGAAATCGAGTTCGGCCTTGGTCAGCTTGTAGAACAAATCGCTGGTCAGTTCGACGTTGGGCAGCTTTTCGTCGAGCCTGGCGGCCTTGGCAATGGCATCGGCAGCCGGCGTAGCCGGCGCCACGGGTGCTGCGGGCTCAGGCGCAGCCTGTTCCGGTGGCACGACTGCGCAGGCGGACACGAGGGCCGACAGGGTTACAATGGCGAATGCGTTTTTCAAAGGAAGATCCTGCAAATCGGGCTCAAGACTTGATTCTACGCCAACCTGCAAGAAACCACCCTCATGCCTGAATTACCAGAAGTAGAAGTCACCCGGCGCGGCGTCGCACCCCATCTCGAAGGCCGTATCGTGCGCGACGTGGTGCTGCGCCGCGAAGGCTTGCGCTGGCCCTTCCCGGACGACTTGCCGGCGCTGCTGGCCGGCCGCCGCATCGTCGCGACCGGCCGCCGCGGCAAGTACCTGCTGCTGCAATTCGAGCATGGCTCGCTGATCATCCACCTTGGCATGAGCGGCCACCTGCGCGTGCTGCCAACCGGCATTCCGCCGGAAAAACATGATCATTTCGACATGATGGTGGAAGGCGCCGATGGCAGGCAGGTGTTGCGCCTGACCGATCCGCGCCGTTTCGGCGCCGTGCTGTGGCACGCGGCGGAAGACGGCGCACTGGAAGAGCACCTGCTGCTGCGCGGCCTGGGCGTGGAGCCGCTGGGCCCGCTATTTACCGGCAAGCTGCTGTTCGAACAGACCCGTACCCGCGGCGCGGCCATCAAGCAAGTGCTGATGGCCGGCGACATCGTGGTCGGGGTGGGCAATATCTACTGCTCTGAAAGCCTGTTTCGCGCCGGGATCAACCCGAAAACCGCAGCCAACCGCATCAGTGCCGCCCGCTACGACCGCCTGGCGCAGGCCATCCGCGACGTGCTGGCTGAGGCAATTGTGCAAGGAGGCAGCACTTTGCGCGACTTTATCGGGGTAAATGGACAATCAGGGTATTTCCAACAGACATATTTCGTCTATGATCGTGCTGGTGTGCCCTGCCGTTGTTGCGGCGCGCCTGTGCGCCAGATCAAGCAGGGCCAAAGATCCACTTTTTATTGTGTAAATTGCCAGAAATAACGAGAAGCTAATGGTACGGGACCTGGAACAATACAGCCAATGGCGCCAAGGCGTCATGGGCGCCGTCGCAAACTACCGAGACTGGATCGTGCAGGCCGATCTGTCCGATGCCGCGACCGAACAGCGCCTGGCGCAAACGCTGTCCAAACTGGCCGACGACAAGCTGTCGGTGGCCTTTGTGGCGGAATTTTCGCGCGGCAAATCCGAACTGATCAATTCGATCTTCTTCGCCGATTTCGGCCAGCGCATCCTGCCGTCGGCAGCCGGCCGCACCACGATGTGCCCGACCGAGCTGATGTACGACCCGGCCTACCCTGCCTGCATCCGCCTGCTGCCGATCGAAACGCGCGCCGAAAACCTGTCGACCAGCGACTACCGCGACGAGCCGCATGCCTGGACCGTGCTGCCGCTGCAGCTCGATTCCGCGGAACAGATGCAGGAAGTGTTCAAGCAGGTCAGCCTGACCCGCCACGTGCCGGTGGAAGAAGCCAAGCGCTACGGCCTGTACGACGAGAACGATCCCGACATGGGCGCCACGCTGGACAACAATGGCCTGGTCGAGATTTCGCAGTGGCGCCACGCCATCATCAACTTCCCGCACCCGCTGCTGAAGCAGGGCCTGGTGATCCTCGATACGCCGGGCCTGAACGCCATCGGTACCGAACCGGAACTGACGCTGAACATGATCCCGCACGCGCACGCCGTGCTGTTCATCCTGGCCGCCGACACCGGCGTCACCAAGAGCGACATCGAAGTATGGCGCACCCACATCGGCAATGGCGCCGGGCGCATGGTGGTGCTGAACAAGATCGACTCCATGTGGGATCCGCTGCGTACCGAAGAAGAAATCGAAGCCGCCATCGCGCGCCAGCGCGAGCACGCAGCCCATATGCTGGGCCTTGACGCGCGCCAGGTATTCCCGGTCTCGGCGCAGAAAGCGCTGCTGGGCAAGATCACCGGCGACCATGACCTGGTGCACAAGAGCCGCATGAAGCAGCTGGAGAGCGCGCTGTTCAACGAACTGATCCCGGCCCGCAAGGACATCATCCGCCGTCGCCTGGGCGACGAACTGGCGGCACTGAGCGGCGCCCAGTACGCGGCGCTGTCGGCCAAGACGCGCGGCATCGTCGAGCAACTGCTGGAGCTGAAAGGCCTGCGCGGCAAGAACCAGTCGGTGATCGCGCACATGGCGCGCCGCGTCGAAGCCGAGAAAAAGGAATTCGACGAAAGCCTGTTCAAGCTGCAGGCCACGCGCGCGGTGTTCACCCGCTTGTCCACCGAGCTGTATTCCAGCCTGGGCATGGGCATCCTGCGCGACAACCTGATCAAGGCGCGTTCGGAAATGCAGAACAGCCGCTTCACCACCGGCCTGCGCGATGCCATCAAGGTGTACTTCGACAGCATCCACGCCAACCTGGATGAATCGGAGCGCAAGATCGAAGAGATCCGCAGCATGATGGAAACCATGTACAAGAAGTTCTCGACGGAGCACGGCCTGACCCTGCCGATGCCGATGGCCTTCTCGCTGGCCAAGTACCGCGATGAAATCAATGAAGCCCACGGCATCTACGAGAAGCAGTTCGGTACCGCCGTCATGCTGACCACTTCGCGCGTGGTGCTGATGGAGCGCTTCTTCGATTCGGTGGCATCGGCCGTCAAGCGCTGCTTCAAGGCCGCCAATGCCGATACCGATGCCTGGCTGAAGGTCATCATGGCGCCGCTGGAAGCGCAGATCCGCCAGCACAAGGAGCAGCTGAAGCACCGCCAGCAGTCGATCGCACGCATCCACGATGCGACCGATACGCTGGAGCAGAAGATCGAGGCCTTCGAAACCACCCAGGCCGAGCTGGAGGCGCAAAAGGCCAAGCTGGCCGCGCTGGCCGCCGCCATCAACGATGCGATCTCGGCCGAGCATGTAGTACTGGAGGCAGCGGCGTAATTGCAGTACGAAGACCCGAGCTTTTCTGCCACGCTGGTTGCGTGGCAGAAGAAACATGGCCGCCACGACCTGCCGTGGCAGAACACCCGCGATGCCTACCTGGTGTGGCTGTCCGAGATCATGCTGCAGCAGACGCAGGTTTCGGCAGTGCTGGGTTATTACGCGCGCTTCCTGCTGCGCTTCCCTACCCTCGCTTCGCTGGCCGCCGCTCCCGTTGAAGACGTGATGGCGCAGTGGGCCGGCCTTGGGTACTACACGCGCGCGCGCAACCTGCACAAGTGCGCGCAGCGCGTGGTGGCTGAATACGGCGGCGTATTTCCTGCCGATCCTGCCTTGCTGGCCGAATTGCCTGGCATCGGACGCTCCACCGCCGCCGCCATTGCCGCCTTCTCCGCCGGCCGCCGCGCCGCCATCATGGACGGCAATGTGAAGCGCGTATTCGCGCGCGTGTTCGGCATCGATACTTATCCCGGCGAACGCAAGACAGAAGAAGCCATGTGGGCACGCGCGGAAGCGCTGGCGCCGGCCGAGGACATCGAGGCCTACACGCAAGGCTTGATGGACATGGGAGCGACGCTGTGCACGCGCAGCAGCCCTTCCTGCGAACGCTGTCCCATGCAGCCGCGCTGCGTCGCCTTCGCCACCGGGCGCACGGCCGAACTGCCGGTGCGCAAGCCGAAGAAGGCCACGCCGGAGAAAGTGGCGCACATGCTGCTGCTGGTGGACCGCGGCCAGGTGCTGCTGGAACAGCGCCCGGCCGCCGGCATCTGGGGCGGCCTGCTGTCCCTGCCTGAACTGGCAGGCCACGCGGCCTTCGCCGCGCAGGACGCCGGGCCTGATGATTCAGCTGTCGCTGCCGCGGTGCAGCCGTTTGGCGTGATGGAATCGCTGGAACGCCTGCTGCCGGTAGTGCACGTCTTCACGCATTACAAGCTGCACATCCACCCGCTGCTGGTCAGCCTCTCAAGCCGCGCCGCCCTGGCCGGCGAAGGCCGCTATACCTGGCTTGATGCCGCCGTCCTGCCCGGCGCGGCCCTGCCCGCGCCCATCAAGAAGCTCGCGCTCGACCTGCTCGGCGAGCGCAGCCAGGCGCGCATGTTCTGACAGCAGTTATGACATGAACAGCTTGGCAACGCTCAATGCGGTTCCGATCACGCTGACGATACTTGCTGCCATCGCGCCGATCACCCATTTGATCAGGCGGGTCTCCATTTGCGCCATTTGCGTGCCCATGCGCGCCAGCTGCGTTTCCAGCTTCGCAAGGTCTTCTTTTGTCGCGTAGTTGGACATGATGACGGCGACGTTTTGCTCGAGTGCTGCAAAGCGTCGCTCATGTTCCAGGCCGGACTTTTCTTGTTCCTCGATCACCTACGCCTCCCAAGTCCCATCATCGTCCCTGGAAGCCGGTCTTTCAAGCAGGCCCAGGTGCGAATCGGCTTGAGCCAGCGCAAACTTAGCGCAGGCGGCGCGTCAGCAAGTTGCTCAAGGGGCGCGCGAGGAACAGCAGCAGGAAGGCCGAGTTGGCAATGCCGGCGACCTGGCCGGCCACCACGACGGTCACGATGGCGATGACGACCATGATGCCGGTGCGGGTGCATGCCGCAACATAGGTCGCCTTGTCCATCGGATGCGCGCACAACTCTGGATGGCGGTAAATGCGCGTGGCGACCAGCAGCGAGCCGATCGACATCAGGCACATCACTCCCGCATACACCGCTTGCGCCAGTTGCGACAGGTAGCGGCTGTTTACTGCGGAAGCGAAGGGCAGCAGGCTGGCGCCTGCCAGCAACAGGATGGTGTACCACAGCAAAGGCGTATCCACATGGCGCACATAGCTGAACAGGCGATGGTTGGCGGTCCAATAGAGCGCCAGTACCAGGAAACTCAACACCCAAGAGATGAAGGTCGGCGCCAATTCCTGCAAGACTCCCAGCAATTCGGCGCTGTTATGCGTAGTGGCGTGTTCCGGCAAACGCAATTCGATCACCAGCAGCGTCATGGTGACGGCGAAGATGCCGTCAACCAGGGCTTCGATGCGGTGCTTGCTGAGTTGTGGGGTGGTGGCAGTGGAGGCAGTGATGTCGGTCATGGTTCTTCTGGCAAGTTTAGCTTGCCAGAAGATTAACCTGTGACGTACACCGATGCAAGCTAGAGGTTTTCCAGCGAATAGATGCGGCGGTGCTCGGCGATGGCATAACGGTCGGTCATGCCGGCTATGTAGTCTGCCACGCGGCGCGCCTGTCCGGTCACATCGCCGCGCTCGGTGCGGTAATCGGGCGGCAGCAGCGACGGGTCGGCGGTGAACGCTTCATACAGCTCGCGCACCATGCGGCTGGCCTTCAGGCGCATGCGGTTGACCTTGTAGTGGCGGTACAGGTTCTCGTGCAGGAAGCGCTTGAGCTCCGTGGCATCCTTGCGCATCTGGTCGGAAAAGCGGATCAGCGGCGGCGCGGCGCGCACGTCTTCCATGCTTTGCGGATGGTGCGCGGCGATGCGCTCCTGCGAGGTGGCGATCAGGTTGTCGGCCAGGGCGGTGATCAGGCGGCGCAGCGTTTCGTAGATGGCGCGGCGGCCGGCCAGACCCGGGTGCGCATCCTGTACCTCGCGCCACAGGCGGCCGAAGAATTCCACTTCCTCCAGCTGCGCAATGGAGATCAGGCCGGAACGCAGGCCGTCATCGATATCGTGGCTGTTGTAGGCGATTTCGTCGGCCAGGTTGGTCAGCTGCGCTTCCAGCGAAGGCTGGGTCTTGTCGAGGAAGCGCTGGGCGACGTCGCCCAGCAGGCGGGCATGATTGACCGAGCAGTGCTTCAGGATGCCTTCGCGCGTTTCGAACATCAGGTTCAGGCCATCGAAAGCACCATACTGTTCCTCCAGCAGGTCGACCACGCGCAAGCTTTGCAGGTTGTGCTCGAAGCCGCCATGCTCCTTCATGCATTCGTGCAGCACGTCCTGCCCCACATGGCCGAACGGCGTGTGGCCAAGGTCGTGCGCCAGCGCGATGGCTTCCACCAGGTCTTCGTTCAGGCGCAGGTTGCGCGCCAGCGAACGGCCGATCTGGGCTACTTCCAGGCTGTGCGTCAGGCGGGTACGAAACAGGTCGCCCTCGTGGTTGAGGAAGACCTGGGTCTTGTATTCGAGCCGGCGGAAGGCGGTCGAATGGATGATGCGGTCGCGGTCGCGCTGGAACTGCGAACGCGAGGCATGCGGTGTTTCGGGAAAGCGGCGGCCGCGCCCCTTGTCCGAATGTGCTGCGTAGGGGGCGAGCGTCTCTTCCATATTACTCCGTGCAGGCGGCCAGGGTTTGCAGCAGCAGGTCTTGCGGCGCCGTCGTGATGCGCGCCTTGCCAAGCGGATCGAGCAGGATGAACTTGATCGCCCCGCCCTCGTTTTTCTTGTCCACCTCCATCAGTTCCAGCCAGCGTTCGGCGCCCAGGTCCGGCGCCGCGATCGGCAGGCCGGCGGCGGACACCAGGTCGCGGATGCGTTCCACCGTGGCGGCGTCGATGAAGCCCAGGCGCTGCGACAGGTCGGCCGCCATCACCATGCCGCAGCCGACCGCTTCGCCGTGCAGCCAGGCGCCATAGCCCATGCCTGCCTCGATGGCATGGCCAAAGGTATGGCCGAAATTCAGGATCGCGCGCAGGCCGCCTTCGCGTTCATCCTGGCGTACCACATCGGCCTTGATCTCGCAGGAGCGCGCGATGGCGTAGGCCAGCGCGCCCTTGTCGCGCGCCATCAGCAGGCCCATGTTCGCTTCGATCCATTCGAAGAACGGCACGTCGATGATGCAGCCGTACTTGATCACTTCCGCCAGGCCGGCCGACAGTTCGCGCACCGGCAGCGTTTCCAGCGTGGTGGTGTCGGCGATCACCGCCTTCGGCTGGTAGAAGGCCCCAATCATGTTCTTGCCCTGCGGGTGGTTGATGCCAGTCTTGCCGCCGACCGAGGAATCGACCTGGGACAGCAGGGTGGTCGGCACCTGCACGAAGTCGACTCCGCGCATATAGGAGGCGGCGGCATAGCCGGTCATGTCGCCGATCACGCCGCCGCCCAGCGCCACCAGGGTGGTCTTGCGGTCGGCCTTGCTGGCCAGCAGGGCGTCGAACACCTTCATCAGCGATTCCCAGTGCTTGTGCTCCTCGCCGTCCGGCAGCACCACTTCGATCACCTCCTTGCCGGCGGCGGCCAGCGGCGCGCGTACGCGCTCCATGTATAGCGGCGCCACGGTGTCGTTGGAGACGATGGCGACTTTCTTGCCGCCCACGTATTTGGCCAGCAGGCCGGCATCGTCCAGCAGCGCAGGGCCGATGGCGATCGGATAACTGCGCTCGGCCAGGTCGACGTTGAGCAGGATGTTGGTTTGTTCGTTCATCGCGGGTTGTGCTTTGGTGATGCAATTGGGCGCGGCCTGGCAGGCCAGCGCATCGAGCTGGTTGATGATGTTCTGCACCATCGATTGTACGTTGGGGCGGCCGGTGTCGATGACCAGGTCGGCCATGTCCATGTACAGCGGCTCGCGCTGCGCCAGCAGTTCTTCGAGTTTCTTGCGGGGGTCGGCCGTTTGCAGCAAGGGCCGGTTCTTGTCGTGCGCGGTACGCGCCAGGATCGAGTTGATCGACGCACGCAGGTAGATGACGGTGCCGCGCTGTTGCAGCAGGGTGCGGCTGTCCTCGTTGAGGATGGCGCCGCCGCCGGTGGCCAGCACGATGCCTTGCTGGCTGGTCAGTTCGCGGATGACTTCCGCTTCGCGCCGGCGAAAGGCCGGCTCGCCTTCGATCTCGAAGATCCAGGGAATGGAAGCGCCGGTGCGGCTTTCGATCTCATGATCGGAATCGACAAACCGCAAGCCCAGCTTGCGGGCCAGTTGGCGACCTATGGTCGTCTTGCCAGCCCCCATCAATCCGACTAAGTATACATTTTGCATTCACGCATGATAGCGCAAATTACACTGCAACAGCCTGCCGCCGGGCAGGCGCTGCAGTGGGTGTCGCTTATACCGTCTTGACGGTAATGGTGTTGGTGCTGACGTGGTCGACGCCTTTGACGCCGGCGGAAATCTTGATTTCCAGGCCAGCCGGCTGGTTAACGCCTTTCACGCTCAGCTTCTCGCTGACCTGGCCATTGCTGTCCGTGGTCGCACCGCTGTTGCTGATGGTGCCTGCAGAGGTACTGAACAGCACGGTTGCGCCAGGCACAGCCTGATTGCCGCCATCCTTGACGGTGGCAGTGATCGTCACTTCCGTGCCGTCGACGCCAGAGGCGGCAATGGTATCGGAGCTGGAACTCACCACCACACTGGAGGCCTTCGGCGTCAGCGGATCGGGATTGGTGGGGCTGACGCCAGGGTTGCCGCCGCCGCCGCCGCAAGCTGCCAGCAGGCTGGCGCAAGCCAGCGCGCCAACCAGGCCGGACAGTTTTCGGAATACTACGTTTGCCATGTTCTTTCCTTTATTCTGATGACACTATGTTTCGCCTCAACGCGCGGACAGGCGGTCGGTAACGATCTTTGGCGTAATGAAGACCAGCAGTTCGGTCTTGTCATTGACGCGCGTATTCGATTTGAACAGGTTGCCAAGGATCGGCACATCGCCCAGTACTGGCACCTTGCTCGTGGTGTTGCGCTCGACCTGCTGATAGATACCGCCCAGCACCACGGTGCCGCCGTTTTCCACCATCACCTGGGTCTTGACGTGCTTGGTATCGATGGCGAAACCGGCGCGGGTTTCCTGGCCCACCGAGTCCTTGTTCACGTCAACATCCAGCACCACATTGCCGTCCGGCGTAATCTGCGGGACCACATCCAGCTTCAGGTTGGCCTTGCGGAACACGATCGAGGTCGCGCCGGAAGAAGTCGCCACCTGGTATGGCAGTTCCACGCCCTGCTCGATCACGGCAGGAGCCTTGTCGGCGGTCACCACACGCGGGCTGGAGATGATCTTGCCGGCGCCGTCAGCTTCGAGTGCCGACAGTTCCAGGTTCAGGAAGCGGTTGGCAGCCGAATTGAACAGGCTGACTGCCAGGCTGCCAGCCTGCGCGCCGTTGATCGATGCCGCTGGCAGGTTGATGAACTGGGTATTGTTGTAGGAACCCTGGCCATCATCCACTTTTACAATGCCTTGTGCCTGGCCCATGCCGGTGATGTTGCCGGTCAGGCCAACGCGGTTGTTGCCGTTGCCGACACCCCAGCCGGCGTCGCCGCCGCGGATGGCGCGCATGTCGGCAAAGCCCAGCTTGGCGCCCAGGTTGCGGGTAAAGGTATCGGACGCTTCCACGATACGCGCTTCGATCAGCACTTGCTTGGTGGCGATGTCGGTCTTCTGGATCAGCTTGCGCACTTCTTCCAGTTTGGACGCGATATCGGTCACGAACAGCTGGTTGGTGCGCGTTTCGATGATGGCGCTGCCGCGCTTGGACAGGATGCGGTTCTTCGTGTCGCCGCCGCCTTCAATGCCGAACACGGTCTTGAATGCTTCCGCCTTCTGGTAGTTAAGCTGGAAGATTTCGGACTTGAGCGGCTCCAGGTCGGCGATCTGGGCCTTCTGCTCCAGCTCCAGCTTTTCCTTGGTCAGCAATTCTTCCTTCGGCGCGATCCACAGCACGTTGCCGTTCTTGCGCATGTCCAGGCCCTTGGCTTGCAGCACCACATCCAGCGCCTGGTCCCAAGGCACTTCCTTCAGGCGCAGGGTCAGGTTGCCCTGCACGCTGTCGCTGGTGATGATGTTCAGGCCCGAGATATCGGCAATGGCCTGCAGCGCAGCGCGCACTTCCACGTTCTGGAAGTTGAACGAGAGCTTCTCGCCGCGGTAGCCCTGGCTGCCTTGCACCAGCTTGTTCGGGTCTTCCTTGATCGGCTTGACGTCCACCACCAGCTGGGTGTCGCTCTGGTACACGCTCTGCTCCCACAGGCCGTGCGCTTCCACGGTCATGCGCACATTGTCGCCGTGCGGCACGGTGGTGATGCGGTTGACCGGGGTGCCGAAATCGGTCACGTCCAAGCGGCGGCGCAGTGTATCCGGCACGGTAGTCTTGAGGAAGTCCACCACGACGCCGGTCGGGGTCTGGCGCACGTCGACGGCAACCTGGTTGTTCGGCAGGTCGATCACCACGCGGCCTTCGCCGTTGTTACCGCGGCGGAAGTCGATATCGCGCAGCGCTTGCTTGCCGACAATTACCGGCGCGGCAGGCTTGGCTGCCGCGACCGGCAGGCCGCGCGCGTCAACTGCCTGCGCCACGCCGCCGGAAGCATCAATGGTCAGGATCACGTTCTTGCCGTCGATGGCGGTGGCGTAGTTCAGCGTGCGCTTCAGGTTGAACACCAGGCGCGAACGATCACCAGCCTGCACCACGTTGACGCTGGCCAGGTCGCCCATATTCAGGTCCTGGCTGGTCTTGCCGGTAGCATTGCTGGTCTGGCCGAAATCGAGCGCGATACGGGCCGGGTTGGTGATGGCAAAGCCGATCGGCAGCTTTTGCGGCGTATCCTTCATTGCGATCTTCACGATCACATTGCTGCCCTGCTGGTTGGCCGTGATCGATTCGATCGCGTTGCCTTGCTGGGCCTGCGCAACGGCTGCGCTGCCGGCCAGGGCCAGCACTACGCTAGCCTGGCGGCACAAGCGCTTCAGGGTTCTGATGGCGATCATTTGGAGCTCTCCTTACTTTCCTGCAGTTCCAGCTTCGACATGCGCTCGACCCAGTCGCCGGCCGCATCCTGAACAATTTCACGCACCGTGATCGCGTCATCCGTGACCCCGGTGATCAAACCATAATTCTGTCCCACGTACTGTCCCTTCTTGACCTGGTAGACGGTGCGGTCGATCTGCACCAGGCCATTCACCACATTGTTCTTTTCCATGGTGCCGACCATCTTCATGGCATCCAGCGGGAAGCTTTCGAGGAATTCCTTGCGCCGGTTCTGGTCCGGCGCCTGGGAACTGCCTGCGCGGCTCTTGGCCAGTTCGGTCAGCAGCTTGCTGGCGTTGAAGGGATCAAGCACGTCGCCGGCCACGTAGGCAAAAGGCACGAAGGTCTTCGGTTCCTGCAGCGGCTTGACGGTCGGCTTGGTCTGGGCCTCGGTTTCCTTCATCCAGGTACGCACCTGCTGCACGTCGCTCTCACCGCAGGCGGTCAGCAGCAGGGCACAGGCGAGGGGGGCAAACTTCTTCATTACTTCTTACCTCCCTTTTTCTTCTCGTTGGCCGCCTTGCGCTGCTCGGCCACTTCCTCTGCATCAAGATAGCGGAAGGTCTTGGCGATGGCATTCAATTGCAGCACGCCGGCTGGCAACTCCTTGCCCTCCTTGGGCTTGATATCCAGCGAGACGTTGTTCAGCGTGACGATACGCGCCATGCCTGCCAGGTCGCCGGCGAAAGCCCCAAGATCGTGGTAGCTGCCATTGACGCGCAGCTCGATCGGTTGCTCGGCGTAGTAATCCTTGACTTCGACACGGTTCGGCTTGAACAGTTCAAAAGTCAGGCCGCGGCCGGTACCGGCATTGTTGATGTCCGACAGCAGGGCCGCCATTTCTGCCTTGCCCGGCAGTTGCTTCTCCATCTGCACCACGTACTTGTCGACCTGTTCCTTCTGGCGCTTGAGCTCCTCGAGGTTGACCGCCTGGGCGATCTTCAGCTTGTATTCGTCGCGCAGCTTTTGCTCCTGCTGCGCGCCCGCTTCCAGCTCCTCGTACTGGGACTCCCAGTACAGGAAATAGCCGGCAGCGACGGCCAGAGCCGCCACGCCCAGCGCAAGCAGCACGCGCGGCAGGATCGGCCACAGGCCCGGGTGCACCCCGTTCAGGTCCCTGAACTGGGCCTTGAGCACCTCATCTAAATGTTTCAAATCAGTTGCCATGGTTATGTTCTCAGGACTTGGCTGCGGCATTCGGCGTGGCGCCAGGTTTGGCGCCCGGCTTGCCGTCCGGGTTTTCGTCCTTGTCGCGCGGACGTTTGATCATGACGGACAGCTGGAACTCGACGATGGCGCGGCCGCTCGACTTGTCCTTGCCGCCGATCGTGCCGGCCTTGACTTCGACCAGTTCCGGACGTTCCAGCCACGGCGAATTGCCGGACAGGTTGCGCAGCAGCTCGGACACCCGTTCCTGCGACTGGGCACTGCCGGTCAGCGTGACTTTTTGGCCTTCCTGCTTGACGGACTTCAAGAACACGCCCGGTGGCGTCTGCTTGACCAGTTCATCCATCAGGTAGACCGGCTGGTTGCGGTCAGCCTGCAAGTCTTCCACCGCTTGCTGGCGCGCCTTCAGCGCGTCGATTTCCTGGCGCAGCGTGGAAATTTCCACGATTTTCTTGTCCAGTTCAGCGATGGCGCCCTTCAGTTCACCGTTGCGCAAGTCCTGGATCGAAATGGCACGGGCGTTATAGCCGCCCACCATCAGCACGACCGTCGCGCCGGCGATGGCGCCGATGCCAAGCATTGCGTAAAAGGCTTTTTTGCGCAGCGCGCGTTTTTCCTCCCGGTGCGGGAGAAGGTTAATGCGTATCATCAGCCGAACCTCCGCATGGCTAGGCCGCAGGCCACCAGGTATGCCGGCGCATCGTTGCGCAGCGCCTGTTCACGCACGCCGGACGCCAGCTGCATGCCCTTGAACGGCGAAATGACGGCGCTGGAAATACGGGTGCGGCTGGCGATCATGTCCAGCAAGCCCGGCAACACGGCGCAGCCGCCCGCCAGGAAAATCTGGTCGATCTTGGTAAACGGCGTCGACGTGAAGAAGAACTGGATCGCGCGCGTCACTTCCAGCGCGGCGCCTTCCAGCCACGGTGCGAGCACATCGGACTGGTAGTTCTCCGGCAGGTCGCCGGCCTTCTTGCGCGCCTCGGCCTCTTCGAAAGCCAGGCCGTAGGAACGCACGATATCCTGGGTCAGCGAATTGCCGCCGAACGGCTGCTCGCGCTCATAGACCGTCGTGCCATCGAGCATCACCGAAATCTGGGTCGACACGGCGCCGATCTGGAACAGCGCAATCACCTGGCCGGCGCCGGCATTCGGCAGCTGCGAGGTGACGTGGTCCAGCGCGGCTCGCGCGGCATACGATTCGACGTCCACCACCGATGCTTTCAGGCCGGCCTCTTCAGCAATCGCCACGCGGTCGACGACCTTTTCGCGACGTGCCGCAGCCAGCATGACTTCGATGTCTTCCGTCGAATTGGCAACCGGCCCGATCACGTCGAAGTCCAGGCTCACCTCGTCGAGTGCAAACGGGATGTACTGGGCAGCTTCGGACTCGACCTGCATCTCCAGCTGCTGCTCCGACAAACCGGCCGGCAGCACGATTTTCTTGGTAATCACGGAAGCAGGCGGCATGCCCAGCGCGACGTGTTTGGCGCGCGTGCCGCTTTTCTTGATCAGGCGGCGCACCGCCTCGACCACTTGCTCCATATTTTCAATATTGCCGTCGGCGACTGCGCCGCGCGGCAGGGGCTCCGAGGCGCACCGGTCAAGGCGCATGCCGTCCTTGCCCGCTTCGGACAATTCCACCATACGCACACTCGAGGTGCTGATATCTAAGCCAACCAGCGGGCCCTGGGCGCCGCCAAACAGGGCTTTCAGGTCCAATGACATGGATGCACTCCTGACAACTCCATAGACATTTACATATCCAAATTCGTTTAAAAACCCGTGTTTAGACCGCAAACATGAGACAGTACATTAGATGCTAGCAACATTGTCAGCGCCGTGTAAAGGTATTTCTCCAGTGCACCATTAATGTTTTGTGAGGGATTTGCCACACCCAATGTTGCAATTAATGGCATATCAATAAACTAAGTTGTCTTGTTGCCTACAGCCAATATTTCCAGAGATCACGTGCGCTCAAGGGCCTGGGGCCTCATTTATAATGCCTTGCATAAAACTCACTGAAGCTGCGTATGACTGCAAACAACCACGAGACCACGGCAAAAAAATCGCCGAAGGGTTTTCTGCTGATGGCCCTGATTTCTTTGCTGGGCCTGATCCTGGCCGGCGTCCTGCTGGTGGTATTCGGCCTGGCCCTGGCCTACCCCAACCTGCCGTCGCTGGATACCATTACCGATTACCGTCCGAAAATACCGCTGCGTATTTACTCGGCCGACAATGTGCTGCTCGGCGAGTTCGGCGAAGAGCGCCGCAACCTGGTGCATATCAAGGACATCCCCGACGTCATGAAGAAGGCCGTGCTGGCGATCGAAGACAGCAACTTCTATGAACACGGCGGCGTCGACTACTGGGGCATCCTGCGCGCCGCGGTCCACAACGCGACCGGGGGCGCCCGCCAGGGCGCGTCCACCATCACGCAGCAGGTAGCGCGCAACTTCTTCCTCTCCAGCGAGCAGACGTTCAAGCGCAAGGCCTACGAAGCGCTGCTGGCCTGGAAGATCGAGCAGAACCTGACCAAGGACCAGATCCTTGAGGTCTACATGAACCAGATCTACCTGGGGCAGCGGGCCTACGGCTTTTCATCGGCCGCCCAAATCTATTTCGGCAAGAACCTGAAAGACATTAGCGTGGCGGAAGCGGCCATGCTGGCCGGCCTGCCCAAAGCGCCTTCGGCCTACAACCCGGTGGTCAACCCGAAGCGCGCCAAGGTGCGCCAGCAGTACATCCTGCAACGCATGGCCCAGCTTGGCTATATTACGCCCGCACAGTATGAGGTGGCGAAGAATGAGCAGTTAAAAGTGAAAACAGACAGCAGTGCGTTTGGTGTTCATGCCGAATATGTTGCGGAAATGGCGCGCCAGCTGGTCTACGAGCAGTTCAAGGAAGAGACGTACACGCGCGGCCTGAACGTGTTCACCACGATTACCAAGGCCGACCAGGACGCCGCCTACCTGGCGCTGCGCAGCGGCGTGATGGAATACGAGAAGCGCCACGCTTACCGCGGCCCGGAATCGTATGTCGACCTGCCGGCCAACAAGTCGGAAGCCGACGAAATCGTGGAGACCGAACTGGCCGAGCATCCGGACAGCGACAATATCGTGGCCGCCATGGTGTTGAGCGCCGCTGCCGACAAGGTGGTGGCAGTCACCGCTTCCGGCGAGGAAATTACCATCAAGGGCGCCGGCCTGGCCATGGGCAAGAGCTGGCTTTCGGACAAAAACCCGCCGAACAAGCGCATCCGCCGCGGCGCCGTGATCCGCGTGATGCAGGACGACAAGGACTGGCTGATTACCCAGATGCCGGAAGTGGAATCGGCCTTTGTTTCGGCCAGCACCGAAGATGGAGCGATCAAGGCCATGGTGGGCGGCTTCGACTACAACCGCAACAAGTTCAACCACGTGACCCAGGCCTGGCGCCAGCCCGGTTCCTCGTTCAAGCCTTTCATTTACTCAGCATCTCTTGAGCGCGGCCTATCGCCGGCCACCATGATCAACGATGCGCCGATCTCGTTCGACGCCGGCCAGACCGGCGGCCAGGCCTGGGAGCCGAAGAACTACGACGGCAAGTACGAAGGCCCGATGACCATGCGCCGCGGCCTGACCAAGTCGAAGAACATGATCTCGATCCGCATCCTGCACCGCATCGGCGCCAAGTACGGCCAGGAATACACCACCCGCTTCGGCTTCGACCCCGAGCGCAACCCGCCCTATTTGACGCTGGCCCTGGGCGCCGGCGGCGTGACCCCGATGCAGATGGCCGGCGCCTATGCGGTATTTGCCAACGGCGGCTACAAGATTTCGCCTTACCTGATCGCCAAGGTCACCGATGCCAACGGCAAGGTGCTGTCGCAGGCCAACCCGGACAAGGCGGGCGACGAAAAGAACCGCGTCATCGACGAGCGCAACGCCTTCCTGATGGATTCGATGCTGAAGGACGTGGTGCGCTTCGGTACCGCCACCCGTGCCCTGTCGCTGAAGCGCCCGGACATCGCGGGCAAGACCGGTACCACCAACGATTCGATCGATGCATGGTTTGCCGGCTACCAGGCCAAGCTGGTGGGCATTGCCTGGATCGGCTTCGACCAGCCCAAGAACCTGGGCAACAAGGAAACCGGCGGCGGGCTGGCCCTGCCGATCTGGATCAGCTACATGGGCAAGGCGCTGAAGAATATTCCAATTGAGGAAAGGCCGATTCCGCAGGGCATCATTGCCCAGGATGGCGAGTACTACTATGCGGAGAATCCACCGGGCGTGGGCATCGACAGCCTGGAAGGCGCGACCCGCGGCACGCCGGCGGAGGAGAAACAGAAGGACGCTGTCAAGAACGAGCTGTTCTAAAACCGGCAGTGCAGTGTCTGACCCGCAGGGTCAGACACCAATACGCGGCTGCCACAGGCCTGGTGCCTGACCCTGCGGGTCAGGCACCGGTTTACCGGTTTCAGGGCGCCACCACCACCGGCGCCCCACCCTGCTCCGTCACAATCTCCGACAGCGCCGCATACAACTCCGTACCACGGCGCGTATCCACCCACTTGCCCTCCACCTGGCGATAGTGGAAGCCGCCCGACCTCGCCGCCACCCACAGCTCCTGCATCGGCGCCTGCGAGTTGATGATCACCTTCGATCCGTTCCCCACGAACTCGATCTCCAGCACGTTCCCGCTGCGGCTGCACTCCACGTCCACCATATCCTGCTCGCACAGGCGGTCCAGCGAAGCCTCGATCGCATCCAGGGTCGCTTCGGCCAGGTCCAAAAATTCCGATTCGGTCATGCTACACTCCAAGATTCCTATCAAGCCCCTATTTTAATCGTGAAGTCCCCAATCGCACTTGCTGTCCTTACAATGGCAGCCCTGCTGGCCGGATGCGGCCAAACCGGCCCCCTCTACATGCCAAAGCGACCCGCCAAGCCCGCCGCCGAGGCGAAACCGGGCGTGGCGCCACCGGCGGCTCCGGTTCCGTCCACACCACCAGCATCCCAACAGTAAGCTTATGTCCCACTTCGAATACCAGAACGGCGTGCTGCACGCCGAAAGCATTGCGCTCGACGCCATCGCGGAAAGCTACGGCACCCCGGCCTACGTCTACTCCAAGTCCCAGCTCACCGAAAACTTCGACTCCTACGCCAACGCCTGCGCCGGCCGCGACGCGCTGGTGTGCTATGCGATGAAAGCGAACTCCAACCTGGCCATCCTCGACCTGCTGGCCCGCCGCGGCGCAGGTTTCGACATTGTGTCGGGCGGCGAACTGCTGCGCGTGATCGCCGCCGGCGGCGACCCGAATAAAGTGATCTTCTCCGGCGTCGGCAAGAGCGTGGAAGAAATGCGCCTGGCGCTCGAACACGACATCCTGTGCTTCAACGTCGAATCGATCCCGGAACTGCACCGCCTGAACGAAGTGGCCGGCAACATGGGCAAGAAAGCGCGCATCTCGCTGCGCGTGAACCCGAACGTGGACGCCAAGACCCACCCCTACATCGCCACCGGCCTGAAAGCCAACAAGTTCGGCGTGGCCTTCGACGACGCGTTGGAAACCTACCGCACCGCCGCCAAGCTGCCGCACCTGGACGTCTCCGGCATCGACTGCCATATCGGCTCGCAGTTGCTGGACGACGCGCCGCTGCTGGAAGCGCTGGACAAGCTCATTGAACTGATCGACGCGCTGGGCGCGGAAGGCATCCACCTGCACCACCTGGACATCGGCGGCGGCCTGGGCATCGACTACGGCGACGGCGTACCGGTGCCTGTCGGCGACTACCTGGCGCGCCTGTTCAAGCGCATCGATGCCTGGCGCACCGAGAAGCATGGTGGGGCACCGATCAAGGTGATCTTCGAGCCGGGCCGCTCCATCGTCGGCAACGCCGGCGTGCTGCTGACCCGCGTGGAATTCATCAAGCACGGCGAAGAGAAGAACTTCTGCATCGTCGACGCAGCCATGAACGATATGGCCCGCCCGGCGATGTACCAGGCATGGATGGATATGCAACCGGTGGTGCGCAACGGCGCCGCAGCCGCCATGTTCGACGTGGTCGGCCCGATCTGCGAGTCCGGCGACTGGCTGGCCCGCGACCGCGAGCTGAACGTCGATGCCGGCGACCTGTTGGTGATGAAGACCGCCGGTGCCTACGGCATGACCATGGCTTCCAACTACAACACCCGCGGCCGCGCCGTGGAGCTGATCGTTGACGGCGACAAGGTCCACGTTGTGCGCCAGCGCGAAAATCCAGCCGACCTGTTCGCGCTGGAGTCGGTTATCCGATAAAGCAAAACCAACCCCGCCATCCGCAAGATCAACGGGGGTCTGACCCTTGGGTCAGACCCGGGTTGCCGGTTTACCAGCGCGCGCCCACCAGGCGCGCATCCCAAGCAGCACAATCACGATCAGCCCAAACAGGATCGGCTTGTTGAAGTCGTGCTTGCCCGCCCGCATCCACCAGAAATGCAGGATGCCCAACGGCGCAATCACATACACCAGCTTGTGCAGCATCTGCCAGCGCTTGCCGCCCAGGCGCCGCACCATGCCGTTGGTGCTGGTCACGGCCAGCGGCACCAGCAGCACGAAGGCAGTGAAGCCGACAGTGATGAAGGGCCGTTTGGCGACATCTTTCAACATCTCCTGCACGTCGAAGAAATGATCGAACCAGAGGAAAGTGGTGAAGTGCAGCAGCGCGTAGAAGAAGGCATACAGCCCCATCATGCGGCGCAGCTTGAGCAGCCAATTCCAGCCCGACAAGCGGCGCAGCGGCGTGACAGCCAGCGTGATGCACAGGAAGTACAGGGTCCACGAACCGGTATTGCGCGTGATGTACTGCAGCGGTTCGACCAGTTGGTCGGTGGCCACCAGGTAGATCAAAGCGAAGAACGGCACCAGCGCCAGCACAAAGGCGATGCTCTTGATTGCCGTTAGCTGGCGCGGGGTGGGAGTAAAGGCCATCAGTAGAACTTCTTCAAATCCATGCCGGTGTACAGGGACGCCACTTCCGGGTAGCCGTTGAACATCAGCGTCTTGCGCTTTTTGGTGAAGAAGCCGTCTTCACCGATGCGGCGCTCGGATGCCTGCGACCAGCGCGGGTGGTCGACTTCCGGGTTCACGTTGGAATAGAAGCCGTATTCATTGGGCGCAGACTTGTTCCACGAGGTGCGCGGCATGTCGCGCACGAAGCGGATCTTGACGATCGACTTGGCCGATTTGAAGCCGTACTTCCATGGGACCACCATGCGCACCGGTGCGCCGTTCTGGTTCGGCAGCACGTCGCCATACATGCCTACCGTGAGCAGCGCCAGCGGGTGGTTGGCTTCGTCGATGCGCAGGCCTTCCACGTACGGCCAGTCCAGCACGCGGCTGCGCACGCCCGGCATCTGCTGGTGGTCGGCCAGGGTGATGAATTCGACGAACTTGGCATTGCCGCTCAGCTCGACCTTCCTGATCAATTCGGAGAAAGAATAGCCAATCCACGGAATCACCATCGACCAGCCTTCGACGCATCGCAGCCGGTAGATGCGCTCCTCCAGCGGCGCCAGCTTGAGCAGGCTGTCGATGTCGAGGGTCATGGGCTTTTTGACTTCGCCTTCGATCTGCACCGTCCACGGGCGGGTGCGCAGCGTATGCGCGTTCTCGGCAGGATCGGACTTGTCGGTGCCGAATTCGTAGAAGTTGTTGTAGCTGGTGGCGTCCTTGCGCGAGGTCTGCTTTTCCATCACGGCGTAAGCAGGATTCAGCTTGGACGGGAGATTGGCCGCCTGCACCAGTTCCGGGCCAAGAATGGCGCCGGCAGCGGCCAGCTTGATGAACTTGCGGCGCGATTCGAATACTTCGCGCGGCGTGATTTCGGAAGGGAGAATCAACATGGTCGGCTCCAACTGGTGCAAGGTAATAGCTAAACCTTACACCAGTTTGCTGAAGCCGATATTAAAGCTTGCCGTAGGAATGCAGGCCGGAGAGGAACATGTTCACGCCCAGGAAGGCGAAGGTGGTGACCAGCAGGCCGACCAGGGCCCACCATGCGGCAGGGCGGCCGCGCAGGCCCGACATCAGGCGCATGTGCAGCCAGGCTGCGTAGTTCAGCCAGACGATCAGGGCCCAGGTTTCCTTCGGGTCCCAGGACCAGTAGCCGCCCCAGGCTTCCGCCGCCCACAGGGCGCCGAGGATGGTGGCGATGGTGAAGAAGGCAAAGCCGATCGAGATGGCCTTGTACATCACATCGTCCAGCACTTCCAGCGACGGCAGGCGGTCTTCCAGCATGCCGTGCGACTTCAGCAGGTAGGCTGACGCCACCATGGCCGCCAGGGCGAAGGTGCCGTAGCCGATGAAGTTGGCCGGCACGTGGATCTTCATCCACCAGCTTTGCAGGGCCGGCACCAGCGGCTGGATTTCCGAAGCGCCGCGCGCCACGGTGTACCACAGCAGGAAGCCGACAGCGGCCGAAATCACCAGCAGCACAAAGGGACCCAGGGCGCGGGTCTTGTAGTGTTCTTCGTAGTACAGGTAGAACATCGCGGTGATCAGCGAGAACAGGATGAACACTTCGTACAGGTTCGAGATCGGGATGTGGCCGACGTCGGTGCCGATCAGGTAGGACTCGTACCAGCGCACCAGCATGCCGGTCACGCCCAGCACGATGCCGGCCCAGCACAGGCGCGAGCCAATCGCGCCGCCGAAATCCGAACGGGCCACCAGGCCGCCCCAGTAGAACAGGGTCGACAGGACGAACATGGTGCTCATCCACAGGATGGCCGACTGGCTCGACAGCATGTACTTGAGGAAGAAGCGCTTGTCCGCCGCCGCCAGGTCGCCGCTGTACAGGCTGACAGCCCACAGCGCCAGTGCAAACGACAGCGGCATCAGCCAGCGCAGCGGCTTCCAGTACCAGCCCAGCGCGGCAAACACCGGGGCCGAGGCCAGCAGGATAGCCTTTTCATAAATGTCCATGTAGGCGCCGAAACGGTTGAAGGCGTACAGCGCCCCCGCGCATAGCACCACCGCAAACAGCCAGTCGAACGCGTTCAGGCGCTTGAAATAGCCGGGCTGCTGGGTATAAGTTTGTGTTGCTTCCATTTGCAATTCTCCAAAAACCTGGCAACAGCTTACGCCGATTGCGGCAGTTTTTCCTTGAGTTCCTTAAATTCCTTTTCGAAGTCCAGCGTCTTGCGCTGGGTGCTCATCGCCATCAAGGCTTCCGCACCATCTTCGCCGTCCTTGATCCACACCCATACACGGCGCTCGCGGATGTAGAACATGGCAAATACGCCCAGCACCAGCAGAAGGCAGCCAATGTACACGATAGTCTTGCCCGGCGAACGCGTCACCTGGAATACCGATGCTTTGATTTGGGTGAACTCATCCAGCTGCAGATAGACAGGGGCGCCGTAGAAAAAGCTGTCCGACAGCGCGTTGGTGGCCAGTTGCAGGAAGCGGCCGTGGGCCTCGTCCATTGCGGCGGCCGGCTTGCCGTCCTGGGCACGGGCGGCTTGCCACAGTTCCCACATCGAACCGTTCAGAATTTTCAGGAAGATCTCGGCGGCCTTGGTCTGCTCGGCCTGCGGCACTTTCTCCAGGAAACGGCTGATGGCGAAGAAGCCAGCGCCATTGGTATCGCCGGCAAAGATTTCCAGGCCTTTCAGGGCGGAGGCTTCCAGCTGGCCGCGCAGGGCATCGCCGGCCTTCGATTGCGGCATGGCGTGTGCCGCGTAGCTGGCAGCGGCTTTCTGGCGCAAGGCCGGGTCCTGCAGGGCGGCGCGCATGCGCATCCACTCGCGCACGCTGTGCTCGTCGTCGGCAGGAATGCGCAGGTAGCTGAACGGGTCGGACGGGTTGGCGCGCACGCCGGCCAGGAACACCGTATCGCCTTCGATGGTCACCGGCTGCATATAGTTCTGGTATTCGCGCGCCTGGCCGGTCTTGTCGCGCAGCTTGTACTGTACCGACGGGCCGACGTTCTTCAAGTCCTTGTTGTGGGCCGTCTTGGCGGCCGAGCCCAGTTGCTTGCCCAGGCTGCGCGAGAAGGATTCATTCAGGCTTTCGCCCTTGGTGACGGCGCGCGCATCCTGGCCGCTGATGTTTTCCACATTGAAGGGGCGGAAATCGCTCCACTCCACGGTGTATTCATCGTTCAGCTTGGTGGTGCCGTTGACTTCGCCTTCCAGGCCGAAGGTGGTGGTAGCGGTGCCCTTCATCGGGTGGCCGAGCAGCTTCAGCTTGCTGCCGCCGTCTTCAAACGACGACTGGTAGATCGCCACGCCTTCGAAGATCAGCGGCTTGTTGACTTCGACCACGGCATCGACGGTCTTGCCGCTGTCGTTGGAGCGCACGGTGACGTGGCTGGCAAACAGCTTCGGCATGCCGGTACTGTAGAAGTCGATATCGAATTTCTTGAGTTGGATGGTGAACGGCAGTTCCTGGATCAGCACGCCGTCCGGGCGCGCCAGGATGGCCGTGTTGCCGGCCGTGCCTTCCGGCAGGGCGATATTGCCGCGGTAGGTCGGGTTGTGCACGCCAAGGCGATGCTGGGCCGGGATGTCGGCAATCAGGCCGGTGCCGCCGAAGGCGGTCTTCCCCAGCACCCACTGCTGGAAGCGGATCGGCAGGTCGGAGTCAAGCATGCCGCCGATCAGGATGACGACGATGGCGCTGTGGGCAAAGATGTAGCCGAACTTGTTGCCGGCGCCGCGCTTGGCCGAGACCAGGATGGCACCGTCTTTCTCAATGACCTTGGTGCCGTAGCCGGCATGGCCCAGGCGCTGGGCAGTCTGGCCGGCGAGCTGCTCGCGCGACAGCGGCGACTGCCAGTGCGTCTTGTGATGGAAATTGTTGAGCGAAGCTTCGCGTACCTTCTCGCGCCAGCTACGCATATCCTTCAGCATCTTCGGCGTATTGTGGACGATACACAGCGTGGTCGACACCACCAGCAAGCCGCACATGGAGACGAACCACCACGACGAGTAGATCGCGTACAGCCCCAGCTTGTTGAAGACTTCGAACCAGAACGGGCCAAACTGGTTGATGTAGTTCGGCATTGGCTGGCTTTGCTGCACGATGGTGCCGATGATCGCCGCGAAGATGATCACTACAAACAGCGCGATCGCAAACCGCATCGAGGACAGCAGCTCGACCGTCTCGGCCAGTGGCCCGCGCCGGTTGCGAAGCTGGATTCCGGAGGTACTTGGGGTGTCGCTCATTGCAGCTCAGGGAAAAGTCAGGAGAATAACAAAAAAAGGGCAGCCTGCTTGCGCGGCCACCCTTTTTTCATGTCCAGAACCGCCCTGCATCGGGCGGCGCATTGCAATTACTTCAAGCCGGCCATGTAGTCGGCAACCGCTTCGATTTCCTTGTCGGACATGCGGTAAGCGATGGTCTGCATTTCAGGGCTGGACTTGCGGGTGCCGGCCTTGAAGGCTTTCAGGGTGGCAGCGGTGTAGTCCTGGTGCTGGCCGCCTACGCGTGGGTACATGGCTGGCATGCCGCCGCCGGCAGGGCCGTGACAGGATGCGCAGGCCGGGACGCGGTTTTCAGCGATGCCGCCGCGGTAGATCTTCTTGCCCAGTTCAACGGTGTCCTTGTTCTTGGCCGCGCCGGCCTTGCTTGGCTCGGTGGCCAGGTAGGCAGCCACGTTCTTCTTCTCTTCGTCGGTCAGTGCCTTGGCAAAGGCAGTCATCACGGTGCCTGGACGGGCATCGCCGCTGAAGGCCACCAGTTGCTTGTAGACGTAGGCTTCGCCCTGGCCGCCCAGCTTGGGATTGACGGTGATGGTCGATGCACCCTTGGCGCCGTGGCAGGAGACGCAGGCTGGAATGCCGCGTGCGTTGTCACCTTCAGCGTACAGGGTCGCGCCTTTGGCTGGATCAACCTTGGCTGCTGCCGGGGCATGCGCTTCATTAGCGGAGGCCACGCCGGAAACAGCCAGCATTGCGACGAACAAGGATTTTACAAATGGCGAAAACGCACGATTCATTCAGACACCTTGGGACAGAAGTAAATAATGAGTAGTATAAGAATTGGGCAATATAGCATGGCAACAATTCGTAACCCCTTATTGTACAATAGCTTTCCTGCATTTTTGCCCTCTTTTTGTTGCTTTCCCCATGTCCAAACTCTGGCAAGCCCGCTTTTTCACAACCGTTAACCATCTGCGCGACCTGCCGCGCACGACGGTGCCAGAGATCGCCTTTGCGGGCCGTTCCAATGCTGGCAAATCGACCGCGATCAATATCCTGTGCAACCAGAAAGGGCTGGCATTCGCCTCCAAAACCCCGGGCCGCACCCAGCACATCAACTTCTTCTCGATCGGTGGCGCCCACGTCGCGATGCACCGCCACGACCCGATCAACATGGACGAACTGCAGTGCCTGATCGCCGACTTGCCGGGTTACGGCTATGCGGAAGTATCGGGAGACGCCAAGAACCACTGGCAGCGCCTGCTGGGCGACTACGTGCAGCGCCGCGATCAGCTGGCCGCCCTGGTGCTCATGATGGATGCGCGCCGTCCATTTACCGACCTCGACGTGCAAATGATCGAATGGTTCGCCCCAACCGGCAAGCCGATCCACTGCATCCTGACCAAGGCCGACAAGCTCAACCGCAATGAATCCATCAACGTGCTGCGCCAGGCCAAGGCCAAGCTCGACAGCTACGTCGATGAAGACGGCGAAGGCTTCCCCTTCACCGTGCAACTGTTTTCCGCGCTGAAGCGCCTCGGCATCGAGGAAGCGACGGCCAAGATCGAAGAACTGGCCGGCCTCGCCGACGGCGACCAAGCGCCCACTCCTGATGAAAGCGAAGAATGATCACTCCTGATTTTCCAGCCATCCGCATGCGCCGCATGCGCCGCGACCCGTTCTCGCGCGCCCTGATGCGCGAGAACACCGTCACCGTGGACGACCTGATCTACCCGGTCTTCGTGGTGGAAGGCGCCAACCGCCGCGAAGCAGTCACCACCATGCCGGGCGTGGACCGCATCTCGATCGACAACCTGCTGAATGTGGCCGAGGAATGCGTCAAGCTGGGCATTCCGGTGCTGTCGCTGTTCCCGAACATCGACCCATCGCTGAAAACCAATGAAGGCGTGGAAGCCACCAATCCCGAAGGCCTGATCCCGCGCGCCGTGCGCGAGCTGAAGAAAAACTTCCCCGAGCTGGGCATCATGACCGATGTGGCGCTGGACCCGTACACCAGCCACGGCCAGGACGGCACCGTCGACGAAAAAGGCTCGATCCTGAACGACGAAACCACCGAGATGCTGGTGCGCCAGGCGCTGTGCCAGGCCGAAGCCGGCGTCGATATCGTCGGCCCGTCCGACATGATGGACGGCCGCATCGGCGTGATGCGCAAGGCGCTGGAAGACAAAGGCCTGATCCACACCCGCATCATGGCTTACTCGGCGAAATACGCCTCCGCCTTCTACGGCCCGTTCCGCGATGCGGTCGGTTCGGCAGCGGCGCTGGGCAAGGCCGACAAGTTCACCTATCAGATGGATCCGGCCAATACCGACGAAGCCTTGCGCGAAGTGGCGCTGGACATCGCCGAAGGCGCGGACATGGTGATGGTCAAGCCAGGCATGCCCTACCTGGACATCGTGCGCCGCGTGAAGGATGAATTCAAGGTGCCGACCTACGCCTACCAGGTGTCGGGCGAATACGCCATGCTGAAGGCCGCCGCGCTGAACGGCTGGCTCGATCACGACAAGGTGATGATGGAATCGATGATGGCCTTCAAGCGCGCCGGCGCCGACGGCGTCCTCACCTACTTTGCCCTCGACATCGCTCGCAAGCTCAAGGGCTTGGCCTGATAAAAAAACGCCGCGTTAACCGCGGCGTTTTTTCTTACCCCAACTGCTTGCGGCGCCTTGCCAGCGCGAGGCCGGCCAGGCCCAGGCCGAACAGCGCGGCACCCGCCGGTTCCGGCACCTTGGCCGCCGGGCCAAAACTTAGCTCGTCTATCTTGAACTGATACGCGACCGAGGCCGGATCGACACCACATGAGTTCCCGAAGTCCGGACCGCAACCCTTCTTGGAATAGTAAAACATGCCGCTGGCCGTGGTAGCGCCGGCAGGTTTGAAATCCAGTTCGCCCAGACTGGTAAACAGGCTGCCAAGTTCGCCCCCCAGGTTGAGCCATAAGTTCTTTTCTTCACTTCGCATCGCACCGCCTTCCGTGATGCCTATGCGCTCTTCGAAGCCGAAATGAATGCCCTGCTTGGTGCCGCTCTCAGACTTCAGGACCGAGGTGCTGCGGCCCCATTCATTGAAAATCGATAAGCCATCGACCGTCCGGCCCTGTGGCAGCGTCAACGAATAACCGAGTAAAGCCGGGGCGTACGTTTCCACGTTTTCGGAGCAAGCTCCGTCGATGTAAAGACCGCAACCCTGCTTGCCGGACCAGGATGCAATACGCGAACCAACCGGACCATAGACGTATGGCGAGCCGGTGGCGTCAATCGTTACTGATCCGAAGAACTGCCCGGGCACATCCTTCACTTCCTGGCCAGTCGAATTGATCTGGGTCAGGATGCTGGCTTTGAAATTCAGCGTTATCGGATTAGCGAAAATGGCCGGCGCCGCACACGAAGCGGCAGCAGCCAAGAGGAATTTGGGGAGGGAATTCTTCATCTGGAATTTAATAGCCAAGTGGCAATATTAACTACCAGATAATAACAAGAAAATAATTTCCTGTCATTAAGCACGGGCTGCTCGATGGCGCCCGTGCCTTGACTCACGCAATCAGGCGTTCAAGCCTTTGACGTGGTGTACGCCTTCCTGCCGGTCCTGCAGGACTTGCGGTATCAAAGAACCGACGATCATGCCAACGAAGGCGGCAGCCAAGCCGGCCAACTGGCCTGGGAATTTCGCGGCCAGTTCTTCGCCGCCGATCTGCGGGAAGAATACCAGCCAGGTCCCGATGCCGAATGCCAGCGACAGGATCGCGCCCTGCGTGGTAGCGCGCTTCCAGTACAGGCCCATCAGCAGCGGCACGAAGGCGCCGACCAGCGTGACCTGGTAAGCGCTCGACACCAGCTCATAAATCGAAGTGCCCTTCATCGCTACCGCGTACAACAGCACGGAAGCGGCGAACACGACGATCGTGGCACGCATTGCGAACAGTTGCTGCTTGTCGCCCATGCCTGGACGCAGGTTCTTCAGGATGTTTTCCACGAAACTGGTGGACGGCGCCAGCAGCGTTGCCGACGAAGTCGACTTGATCGCCGACAGCAGCGCGCCGAAGAACAGGATCTGCATCACCAGCGGCATCTTGGTCAGCACGAAGGTCGGCAGCAGGCGCTGGTAATCGTTCTTGGCCATTTCGAGGCCGTGGTCGCCCAGCACGATGATGGCGCAGGAGACAATGAACATCGGTACCGCCGCGAACAGGATGTAGCTGGCGCCGCCAATGATGGCGCCGGTGCGCGCAGTCGGTGCGTTCTTGGCCGACATCACGCGCTGGAACACGTCCTGTTGCGGAATCGAGCCCAGCATCATTGTCACGGCCGAGCCGACGAAGAAGGCGATGTCGGTGAACTGCGCCGGCGGCAGGAAATTGCCCAAGTCCTTGCTCGCCACCATGTCGACCACCTTGCCGGCGCCGCCCGCCAGGTCGGCGGAGAAGAAGGCGATCACGGACAGGCCCACCACCAGCACGATCATCTGGATAAAGTCAGTCCAGGCCACCGCCAGGAAGCCGCCGATCACCACATAGATCAGCACCGCCAGGGTGCCGACAATCATGCCGGCGGTTTCCGACATGGCGCCGTTGGTCAGCACGGAGAATACCAGGCCAAGGGCGGTGATCTGTGCCGCCACCCAGCCCAGGTAGGAAATGATGATGGCCACCGAGCAGAACACCTCGATGCCCTTGCCAAAGCGCTGGCGGTAGAAGTCGCCGATGGTCAGCAGGTTGAGCTTGTACAGGCGGGCCGCGAAGAACATGCCGACCAGGATCAGGCAGGTACCCGCGCCGAACGGGTCTTCCACAATGGCGTTCAGGCCGCCCTGCACGAATTTGGCAGGAATGCCCATCACGGTTTCCGCGCCAAACCAGGTCGCGAAAGTTGTCGTCACCACCATGATCAGTGGCAGGCTGCGGCCGGCCACCGCGAAGTCGGTCGTATTCTTGATGCGGGTACCGGCCCACACGCCAAGGCCAAGCGTGCCCAGCAGGTACAGCACAACAAAGGAAATCAGGGTGATGTTCATCGCGGCGAAAACTCCGGCTCCAAGCGGCAAATTTCGCGATTATAGCTGCAAGAACTTCGGCTGAATCAAGAAATTAGCGCTTTTTACACATCACCCTGACAATCTACAACACCTCAGCGGCCAGCAGTCCTCCGCGCCCCGGCGGCACGCGCTTGGGCCAGCTCCCGTTCGAAAGCGACAGCGCTGGGAGCCGCTGCCTGCTGGCCATCCAGCGCCAGGCGAAAGCCCTCGCCGAGGCTGCTCCGATTGTCCGGGCTGGCGTGGCCGCGCAGGCTCAGCGACAGTTGCGGAAGGTTGGCGCCATAGGACGCTCCCCGGGTAATCTGCATGCGTTCTTCGCCATCCTTGCACTGGCTGGTCCAGGCCGAGCCGTCTGCCGGCGCTCCCTGATAATCATTGTGCTGGCAATCCTCGACGTATTCGGCAACGTTGCCCAACATATCGTAGAGGCCGAAAGCATTTGGCTTGTAGGACCCTACCACCGCCGTGTAAGGCGCCTG
This sequence comes from Pseudoduganella sp. R-43, assembly GCF_049913255.1. Taxonomy (NCBI): domain Bacteria; kingdom Pseudomonadati; phylum Pseudomonadota; class Betaproteobacteria; order Burkholderiales; family Oxalobacteraceae; genus Pseudoduganella; species Pseudoduganella sp. R-43. Next base: position 901,385 of record NZ_CP183988.1, on the reverse strand, counting down.
GTCGTCGCACGACGGGATCTTGCGCTCCCAGCCCAGGTCGCGCGCAAACGCCACTTGGCCGCTGACATCGAAGCCATTGCCATAGCGGCACATGCTGTCCGGCTTGCCGTCGCCCGGATAGTCCCCGGTGACGCCGGCACGGGCGGCGTATTCCCACTCCGCTTCACTCGGCAGGCGGTAATGCTTGCCGGTGGCCTTTGACAGCCATTGGGCATAGGCCTGGGCATCCTGCCAGCTCACGCACATGACCGGGTGGTAATCGGATGGCGCGTATTGAGGGCTGTTCCAGCGGCCCGGCGCCGGGGTAAGCGGCGCGTCCGGGATGGCTCCGGCACCGGGCTTGACCCATTTCCAGCATTCGCCAGGTTCACCGCCGGCCTGGTAGCCGGTGGCGTCGACGAATTGGCGGAACTGCTTGACCGTTACTTCGTACTTGGACAGCTGGAAGGATTTGACGCTGACCTGGTGTTGCGGGGCCGAGGAAATCATCTGGCCATCGGAAGGTGGCGACTGCGGGTCGCCCATCAGGAATTTGCCGGCCGGGATGGCGGCCATCGGCGGTTCGATCGGCTGGGCTGCTATGGCGGACTGCGACAACAAGGCCACGACGGCCAATCCGGCTTGGGTAATAAGTCTCATGCATTCCTCTTCAATAGATGATCCAACTCTACGGTTGGAATGCAGGCACTATCGGCTCAGGCGGGCTGTTTGTCGTCCTGGCCGATCGGCGCGGACATGCAGCCGGCTCGCCTGCGCCACTGGGAAGGCGGCATGCCGGCCAATTTCTTGAACGCGGAATTGAAGGTGGAGCGGCTATTGAAGCCGGCCGCCAGCGACAGGTCGAGCAGGGAATCGCCGCGCCGTGCCGGATCGGACATCATGCGCTGCACGTCGGCCACGCGCAGGCCGTTGACGTAGTCATAGAACGTGACGCCTTGAATCTCGTTCAGGTACTGGGACAGGAGTTGCGGCGACGTGCCGACACGGCCAGCCAGTTCGGCCAGCGTCAGTTCGGGCTCGCGGTTGTCATGCTGGCACCCTACCCGCTGGAGGAGGCGCCGTCCAATTTCTTCGGCTGCGGCCGGAGTCATGCCTGAACGGGCGTACTTGCCATCCGTTGCCGGCTCAGGCTCTGCCACGGTCCGGGCCGCAGGTTCGCACGCTGGCGCAGTTACAGGTGCAAGCGGCTCCGATGGAACGGCCTTCTGCCAGCTTGGCACGAACACTGGCACATGGCGCATGCCGAACCAGCCTGCAAAGCACAGTACAGCAAGCCGTCCCAGCAACAGCAGGACGTCCCACGCCCCGCCGAGCAAGGTTGCCGGGAACCAGACAAGCAGCAACACCATCAGGGCAGCGGTCAGGCGGCTGAGCCAGTGCAGGTCGCGCTGGCGCATGGACGAGAAGTTCTGGCGCACGGCGTGGCGGTACTGGCGCAGGCGCCACAGGACGGCCAGGCCATACGCCAGCGTCAGCAACTGCAAGGCCAGTACCGCGACCAGGAACAGCCAACCCGGCGCAACACCTGCGCGCAGCGACAAGATCACGCCAAGCCACAGGGGCAGCGGCAGCAGGTGCCATGCCTGGCGCCGGCCTACGCCCAGGCCGGTCATCCCGCGAGTGTAACAATAAAAGGAAGCGCCCAGGCAAGCCAGCGGCAGGTCGAACAGCCCCCAAATTGCCGGATGCTGGCGGTAAATGCCCGCGCTATAACAGAAGTCCGCCAGCGCCAGCGAGGCAAAACTGGCGACAAACGCGGCCAGCCAGGCGTTGGCAGGACGCTTCCTGGCCAATGCCAGAAGGGGCGCAGCCAGGAACAACCCAAGCCCGGCGGTACACAGTTCCAGGCTGGTCGCGATCGGCGTCGCGGCCATCGATCAGCGCAACTTCCCGTAGTTCGGCCAGAACTCCAGCAAGAGGAAGGCCTGCAGCTCTTTCTCATCTTCCTTGCGCGCGCTCATCGGCACATTGCGGCCCAGGCGGTGCGATTCCCAGATGAAGTCTCCCGGTTTCTCCTTGCGGATCATCTCGATCATCTTCTTGACGATTGCCGTTTCGATATCCTTCTCCGAACCCTGGTCCACATGGACCTGCTGCTGCCAGGTACGTTTGAAGTTGGTGCTGAAACCGCGGAACTTGATATCGGCGCCGTTGAAGGTCTGATTGACAATCTGGAACACACCGCCGGTGTCGTTGCGCTCGCCATTGGCGTTACGGCCCTGTGCGCCCATGATATTGGCCAAGGCGCGCGCCTTGCCGGTGGCGCCAGCATCTTCTTCCTGCGCCGGCTGCTGCGAATCGCCCTGGCGCGCACGGCGGCGCTGCTCGATCAGGGCAGCCATGTCCGGCACCGTATCCGGCACCGTATCCGGCACCGGCGTCAGCTTGGCCTGCTCGGGCGGCACAATCTTCTCCTGCGGCTTGATGACTTCGGTGATCGCATTCTTGTTTGGCGGCAGGTAGGCACGCGACGAGCGCGGCGTTTCCTTGGACGGCTTTGCCTTCGGCTGCGATTTGGGTTTTGGCTGTGGCGCCGGCTTGCCCGGGGTGATATAGACCATTTCACCGGCCTTGGAAGGCGGCGTAATGTCGATCTTTTCCTTGGGCTTGATGAAATAGATGAGTACGACCAGCAAGTGCAGGCCGATGGTGAAGGCAATACCCCAGCGGTTTGGCTTGCTCGCACCATATTCGAGTACCTTGTCCTGCGGCCATGGCTGGCCGCAGGTCGGGCAGGTATGCCCGTCGTGGGCCGCAAGTTCGGCGTGGGAATGGGTGTACTGGTGCAAGATATTGGCTTTTAACTGAAGATGCTGGGGTGGAAGCTTACCGACTTTCGCCCTTGACGAATGTTACAGGTTGTAAGCGCCGCCCCGCATATTATCAGTGTTTGGCCGCTTTGACGGCCCTGAGCTCGACCGGTTGCACGGCTTCCGTTGCCGATCCATCATCCAGGTCCTGGTCCTTCATCGGACCGCTGCCGGAATATTTATCCAGGAACAGGTAAATCACCGGCGTGATATACAAAGTAATCACCTGGGAGAACAGCAGGCCCCCAATGACCGCCAAGCCCAGCGGCTGGCGCAGTTCGGCTCCAGCACCGAGGCCAAGCGCGATCGGCAAGGCGCCCATCAGGGCCGCCAGCGTGGTCATCATGATCGGGCGGAAGCGCAGGATGCAGGCCTCGCGGATCGCATCCATCGGCGCCTTGCCCTGCTCCCGCTGCGCCACCAGGGCGAAGTCGATCATCATGATGGCGTTCTTCTTGACGATACCGATCAGCATCAGGATGCCGATGATGGCGATCATGGTCAGGTCCATCTTGAAGATCCACAAGGTCAGCAGCGCGCCCACGGCGGCAGACGGCAGGCCCGCCAGGATGGTCAGCGGGTGGATATAGCTTTCGTACAGCACGCCCAGCAGCACATAGATCACGCCCAGCGCCGCCACGATCAGGATCAGCTGGCTGCTTTGGGAATCCTTGAACACAGCCGCATCGCCGCCGTAGCTGGTGATGATCGAGGCTGGCAACCCCATCTGCATGCCCATCTTTTCGATCTTGGCCGTGGCATTGCCCAGCGGGACATCGGGCGCCAGGTTGAAGGAAATCGTGATCGCCTGCAACTGGCCCTGGTGGTTGACCGAGGTTGGGCCCACCGTGCGCTCGACCGTGGCAAAGCTCGACAGCTGCACCAGCTGGCCGCTGCTGTTCCGCACCGATAGCTTGGTCAGCGAATCGTCGAACTGGCGATCTTCGGTCGCCGCTTCCAGGATCACGAAATAGCTGGCGGCCGAGGAGTAGATGGTCGACACCTGGCGCTCGCCAAAAGCGAGGTACAGCGCGGTGCGCACATCGGCCAGCTTGACGCCCAGCATATTGGCCTTGTCGCGGTCGATCTTCAGTTGCGCCTGCAAGCCGCGGTTCTGCGAATCGCTGGTCACGTCGCGGAAATCGGTATCGGCCCGCATCTGGTCCAGGAACTTGGCCGCCCAGTCGTTCAGCGCATCCGGGCTGACCGACTGCAGCGTGTACTGGTAGCGGCTCTTCGAAGGACGGCCGCCCAGCTGCAGGTTCTGCACCGGGCTCAGGTAGACCTGGATGCCGGCAATCTTTTTCGTTTCCTTGCGCAGGCTATCCAGCACCTCGGTCATCTTCTTGCGTTCGCCGCGCGGCTTCAGCACGATGAACATGCGGCCAGTGTTGCCGCCGCTCGTGAACGACGTCACGTCCTTGATATTGGGATTGGCCTGGATCGTGGCCGCCACTTTTTCCTGCAGCTCCAGCATGGCGGAGGTGGAAATGTCTTCCGACGCTTCGGTATTCACGCGGATCTGTCCCAGGTCTTCCTCAGGAAAGAATCCTTTCGGGATCGCGATGTACAGCCAGGCCGTCAGCGCAAAAGTTCCGACGGCGATGCCCAGCACCACGAAGCGATGGTGCAAAGCCAGGTCCAGCGTGCGCGCATAGGCGTCGCGCGTGGCATGGAAGGCGCGCTCGAAGTGGCGGCCGATGAAGGTATCGTCGCCCGATGTTTCATGCGAATCGGCCGGCATGAAGCGCGAGGCCAGCATCGGCACCAGGGTCAGCGACACGATCGCCGACACCAGCACCGACAGGCCGACCACCACGGCGAACTCGTGGAACATCAGGCCCATCACGCCCGGCATGAAGAAGATCGGAATGAACACCGCCACCAGCGAAATCGAAATCGACACGATGGTGAAGCCCATCTCTCTCGAACCGACGAGGGCCGCCTGCAAAGGCTTCTTGCCCAGTTCGATATGGCGCACGATGTTTTCCAGCACCACGATCGCATCGTCGACCACCAGGCCAACCGCCAGCGTGATGCCGAGCAGGGACACGTTGTCCAGGCTGTAGCCCAGCGCGTACAGCAGCGACAGCGCGCCGAGCAGCGAGATCGGCATGGTGACGGCCGGGATGAAGGTGGCAGCCAGGCGGCGCAGGAACAGGAAGATCACCAGCACCACCAGCACCACAGTCAGCGCGAGCGTCAGGTTCACGTCGTGGATTGCCTCTCGGATCGACACCGAGCGGTCGTTGACCAGGTTGATCGACACTGATTCCGGCAACTGGGCGCGGAAGCGCGGCAGCAGCTTGCGCACCGCATCGACCACTTGCACGGTGTTGGCATCGGGCTGGCGTTGTACCAGCAGCACGATGGCGCGCTCGCCGTTGTAACTACCGGCAGCCTTGATCGACTGGTAGCTGTCTTCCACCGTTGCCACTTCCTTCAGGCGCACCGGCTGGCCATTGCGGGTGGCGATGATCAGGTCGGCGAAATCGGCGGCGCGCATCAGCTGGGCATTGCCCTGGATGGTCAGGGTCTGGCTCGGGCCATCGATGGTGCCGAGCGGCGTGTTGGCGTTGGCAGCCTTGATGGCGGCCTGCAGCTCGTCGAGCGTCAGGTTGCGCGAGTTCATCAGGTCCGGCTTGGCGCGCACGCGCACGGCAAAGCGCTTCTGGCCGTTGACCGAGACCTGGGCCACGCCCGGCAGGGTGGACAGGTTGGGCGCCACCAGGTTTTCCGCGTAATCGTTGAGCTCGGACAGGCTCAGCGACGGCGAAGTCATGGTGGCGAACAGCACCGGCGCGTCGGCCGGGTTGACCTTGCGGTAGGACGGCAGGTCCGTCATCTCCTGCGGCAGCGAACGCTGGGCGCGCAGCAAAGCGGCCTGCACGTCGACGGCCGCTTCGTTGACGTTGATCGACGGGTCGAATTCCAGCGTCAGCGAGGTATTGCCAAGCGTGCTGGTGGAGGTGATCATCGACAGGCCGCCGATGGTCGAGAATTGTTTTTCCAGCGGCAGCGCAACCGACGAGGCCATGGTTTCCGGCGAGGCGCCCGGCAGGTCGGCGCTGACGTTGATGACCGGGGTGTTGTAGCTCGGCAGTGCGGCGACGGGGATGTGGGAATAGGCCAGCACGCCCGCCAGGATCAGGCTCAGCGAGAGCAGCACCACCATCACGGGGCGCCGGATACTCAGCTCGGAAAGGTTCATTCTGCCTTACCCTTCTTGTGGGCCTTGCCGTTCTGCGCGACTGCCGGTTCGGCGATGCGGACTTTTCCGCCAGGTCGCAGGTTCTGCTTGCCTTCCACGATGATCTGCTCATCGCCATTCAGGCCGGTGACCGCGGCCAATGCGCCGAAGCCGTGGATGCGTTGGACGTTGACTACCTTGGCCGTCTGGTCAGGCGCAACCGTGTACACAAAAGTACCTTTGGTATTGGTAATAATAGCGTTCTGCGGCACAACCAGTGCATCTTTCAGGGTAGCGACCGTCAGCCTGGTGTTGACGTACTGGCCCGGCCACAGGCGGGTATCGGCATTGTCGAACACGGCCTTGACGCGGATCACGCCGGCCACCGGGTCAACGGTATTGTCGACAAAGCTGAGCTGGCCTTTGATCGGCTTGTCCGAATTGTTCTGGAACGCTTGCACCGCCACCTTGCCGGCGCGCTGCGCATCGAGCAAGGCCGCCAGGCTCGATTCCGGCACGGTGAAAGCAACGTTGATCGGGTTGAGCTGGGTCACCGTGGTGAGCGAAGTGCTGAGCTGCACCAGGCTACCCGGATAGACATTGATGGCGCCGACGCGGCCGGTCAGCGGCGAACGGATTTGCGTGAAGCTCTGGTCGACCTTGCTGGCGCGGGCGACGGCGATGTCGGCTTCCAGCGTGGCCCGGCTCGAGTCCACCTGGCTCTTCAGCGTGTCGACTGCGCTCTGGGCCAGGAAGTTCTGGGTGCGCAATTCCTGGGCGCGCTTGTACTGGCGTTCCAGGTCGGCCAGGGTGGCGCGGTCCTTGGCCACTTGCGCATCGGCTTTCTCGACGTTGGCCGCCTCGGTGCGGGCGTCGAGCGAGAACATCAGCTCGCCCTGCTTGACGAACTGGCCTTCCTTCACATGCACCTTGACGATGGTGCTGGTGGTTTGCGGGTGCAGGTCGACAGTCGAGATCGGGCTCACGGTGCCATTGGCCGACAACGCCACCGGCACGTCCTGGCGCAGCGGCGCCACCACGTTGACCGTGGTCGGGCCTTGTTCGCCCTTGCCTTTGCCGCCAGCGGCGCTGCCTTGTCCATGCTCGGCGCCCTGCTCGGCCGGGGCCTTGCTCGCATACCAGGCGCCGCCACCGATTGCCACGGCCAGGCCCACCACTACTGCCAGAGTTTTCTTCTTCATGAGAGGTTTAACTATTTTCCTGCATAAAATTCGGGGAACACGAGGGTGGCTTCCAGGCCGCCGCTCGCGTGGTTGGCCAGGCTCAGGCTGGCGCCATGCTGTTCAGCGATATTGCGTGCAATCGTCAGGCCAAGGCCAGTGCCGCCGGACGAGCGGTTGCGCGACGATTCCAGGCGGTAGAACGGCTCGAACACCTGGGCCAGCTGGCCGGCCGGAATGCCCGGGCCTTCATCGCGGATGCGCACTCGCGACGCGCCTGCTTCGCGCTCCACCGTCACGTGCGCGCGCTGGCCATACTTGACCGCGTTGTCGATCAGGTTCACCAGGCAGCGGCGGATGTCGAGCGGGCGGCCCATCAAGTCCATGCCTGCGCGGCCTTTCAGGTCTACCTGCTGGCCGGCGTCGGTGGCGTCGGCGCATACGCTGTCGAGCAGTGCGTCGAGGTCGACGCGCTGCATGGCTTCGGTGGTGTCCATGCTGCGCGCCAGGTCCAGGCCTTCCTTGACCATCTGCTGCATGGCCGACAGGTCTTCCAGCAGCTTGCCCTGCAGTTCCGGGTCCTGCACTTTTTCCAGGCGCAGGCGCATGCGGGTCAGAGGGGTCTGCAGGTCGTGCGTGATAGCGGCCAACATTTCCGTGCGCTGGGCGATGTGCTGGCGGATGCGCGCCTGCATGGCGTTGAAGGCGGCCGAGGCGGTGCGGATTTCCGTCGCGCCGCCCAGCTTGATCGGCGGGTGATTGATGTCGTGACCCAGGTTTTTGGCGGCGACGGCCAGATTCTTTAGCGGACCCATCGTCATGCGGGCCACCAGGTAGGCCAGCACGGCAATGCTGAGGAGGAAGGGAACAAAAGCGGCATATTCATTTTTGCCTGTCGGCGCGGGCTGGCGCGGCGGCAGGATGGACAATTTCAGGTGCTGGCCGTCGGGCATGGTGACCGCCAGCGATTCGCAGGTGCCGCGCCAGGTGCCGGTGCCGGCGCCAAACACGGAGAAAGCCGTGTAGGCGGGCGTCGGGCGCTCGCAGGCATCAGGGCGGTCCAGCAGGGATTGCAGGGTGTATTCCTTGCCGAGGCGGTTGGCCAGGGTGGCGCCGAATTCGCTCATTTCCGGACTGATGCCGGCCAAGTCGTCGAGGACCTCGAGCTTGATGGCGCCCATGCTGGCTACGCGCAGGTATTGGTTGCGCGATTCCGGCAGCACGACAACTGCGGTGGAAATGATTTGCTCGGCACGCTCGAGGGCAAAGAAATCACGATAGCGCTGCAGTGTGCGCTGGCGTTCATTGACAGCGAGGTATTGGGTCAGCGCGGCAGAGGCAATGATGCCCAGCATAAGGACCAGGAATACCCGGCCCGTCATGCCCCTGAAGAACGCTTTCATCAGTCAGGCTCCACCGCCACCGTACCGGCCAGCACATAGCCGCCATTGCGCACTGTCTTGATGATTTGCGGCAGGCGCGCATCTTCGCCCAGCTTCTGGCGCAGGCGGCTGATCTGGATGTCGATCGAGCGGTCGAATGGATCGGCGTCACGGCCCTGGGTCAGGTTCAGCAACTGGTCGCGGTTGAGCACGCGGTTGGGGTGCTCGAGGAAGACCTTGAGCAGGCGGAATTCGGCGCCGGACAGCATGATGACCGTGCCCTGCGGATTGACCAGGTGGCGCGCGGTCAGGTCCAGCACCCAGTTGGAGAAGCGGATGCGGCTGGCTTTCTCGACGCCGCTGACGGCAGCATTGGCGCTGCGGCGCAGCACGCTGCGGATGCGGGCCAGCAGTTCGCGCGGCTCGAATGGCTTGGGCAGGTAATCGTCTGCGCCCATTTCCAGGCCAAGGATGCGGTCCAGCGGCTCGCTGCGCGCGGTCAGCATGATGACCGGCAGGGTCGAGTGGGCGCGCAGCTTGCGGCACAGGGTCAGGCCGTCTTCGCCCGGCAAGTTCAGGTCCAGCACGATCAGGTCGGGCTTGGTGTTGTCGAGCAGCTTCCACATGGCCGCGCCGTCTCCGGCGCCATGGGTGCGGTAACCGTTAGTTTCCAGATAGTCCTGCAACAGCGTGCGGATATCACGGTCGTCGTCGACGATGAGGATAGTGGCAGCATTTTCCATGCGTACAATTATCCCTTGCAACGCTGGCCAAGGGTAGACAGTTTGTATCGCCATGTTTAGATATTGCTTGTCGAAACATGGCGTTACAAAACTCTGGCAGCGCTGATCAGTCTTGAATGATGGTCCAGGTGCCGTTGCCAACAGCCGGGATGTTCCAGACACCGCTCATCTGCTGCAGGCTATCGATCTTGCCGGCGAAGGACGGGCTTCCATCGCTATTGTTGACCGAATTGAAGTACAGCGTTCCGTCAGCATTGACCTTGCCGGTGACATTCAATGCCACGCCGCTGCCGAAGCAACCACCGCTGATGTCGCCATCCCAGTCAATGGCAACGGTGCACGTGCCGGCCACGTTCTGTCCGAACGCCGTGGTGCCGTCGATGCGCCCTTTCCAGTTGCCGATAAAGCGCAGCGTGGTATCGAACTTCCGCGCCAGCTTCTGCTTCGCATAACCCTCCAGTACCTCAGTCTGGGTCGCGGCACGACTGGCACCGGTAAGTTTATTGGTCCTGGTGATATTGCTGACACATTTGACATCGATTCCCAGGTCGGTTTCCCACCAGCAGATGCGATCGGCAACTGTTCGGAAATTGCCGTCTTCGTCAGTTTCATTGCGGCTTATCTTATGGGCCATAAAGACTCCGGCCGGAACGGTTACCTGCTCAATCGCCAAAACGCTGTCTTTGAACTCAATCGAGGTCTGCGTGGCAGGATTAAACGAACACTGGGCTTGAACAACGCCGGAATATTGCCAGTTCATGCCCACGGCCACGGCATACGGCGCCACCAAATGAAGTGGCGGGTTCGTCGTCTCCGTGCATTCGCCATAGCTCACGCGCAGCGAACGTCCCAGGCTGTCCAGATCCATTGAATTCATGCTCGAGGTAAAGACCGGGGAAACTGTCGCATTCGCATAATCGGAAAAGTAATTGACCGTTGCCGCGCCATCGCTCCCTACGCTACGAAAATGCTTGGTGCTGTAACTGTAACCCTCTTCGCCGGTGTTCTTGTCACGCGTTGTGGTTTCCCATGTGAAGTAGTCCCCCACGGTCGCCTTCGCCGCTACAAAAGTTTGGGGGGCCGCAAGTGGTGGCACCGAGCTGTTTCCACCACTGGAGCCTCCCCCACAACCGGCAAGCACGCCTGCCACCGCCAACACTGCCAAGCCACACTTACGCATCGATTCCCTTTGAGACAATTATTAAACGAAAAACCAACAATATTGCCATAAAGTAATCAAAAGCGCAACATCTAGATACAAAGTCCTTGCTCCGGGACACTTGTCCGAAACAGGAAAACGGGAAGATGCTTCCATGTGCAGTGCGAGTGCACATTCAATTGTGTTCAATACTGAAGGGATAAATCATGAAAACCTTGCATAAAGCATTCGTCATCGGCGCAGCGGTTATTGGTTTTGGCGCGGCAGCTTTGCCGGCTATGGCAGAAGAGGCTCCCCAGCATCAATATGCGGCCACTAAATTCGATCCGGTCAAAATGCAGGAGCGTATGGACGCGCATGCCAAGCGCATGCACGATACGCTGAAGATCACGCCGGCCCAGGAAGGTGCATGGCAGGCTTATTTGTCGGCGCTGAAATCGAATATGCCGCAGCGCGGCCAGTTCGACCGCGCCGCATTCAAGAATATGCCGGCGCCGGAGCGCATGGAAAAGCGGATCGAGATGGCGAAGGCCCATTTGAGCCGCATGGAAAGCAACCTGGCAGCAACCAAGACTTTCTACGCCGTGCTGACGCCTGAACAGCAAAAGCTGTTCGATGAGAAGGCTGGACATTTCGGTCATGGCATGCACCGTCATGCCATGCGCAACCATCATTGATCCCTGGACGGGAAACAAAAGGGCGCCGGTTGGCGCCCTTTTTCGGCAAGACTTAGTCTTGGTTGATCACCCAAGTACCGCTGCCATGATTGGGCACGCTCCAAGTGCCGCTGATCTGCTGCAGACTATCGAACTTACCCGTGATCGTCTGACCTGTGACACCATTGCTGACCAGGTTGAGTGCCAGGGTCCCGTCCGGATTGACCTTGCCGACTAAATCGAATTCGAATCCACTGTCTGCGCAATTACCCTTGATCGTCCCATCCGGGAGGAACATCGCTGTACATTTGCCGTAGGCGTCGCCCAGCAAGCGTCCAGCCCAGGAGCCGGTGAAACGCAGGGTCGAATCAACTTTGCGCCCCAATGCACGATTGGAGAATGCCTGCAACTCATAGGTGTCCGCATAGCTCGTCTTTTCGCCAGTCGCCTTCTTCGTTCGCGCCGTATTGGCGATGCATTTCACTTCCACGCCCAGCTCAGGCTCCCACCAGCAGGTGCGCTCTCGCACCGCCGTCCAGGTCGCGCTGTTCGAGGTGTGGTTCCGAGTTATTTTGAGCGCATTGAAGGTACCAGCAGGCACGGTCACCCGTTCCAGGGCACCGACTACATCCTTGAACTCAAGGGTTGATTGCTCAGGCTCGAAACCGCAATTGGTTTCATACACGCCAGCATGCTGCCAGTTCATCCCGGCCGCGATCGTCTTGAGCGCCACCATGTGATATGAGGTAACCTGACTTTTTCGGACACTCTCGTTTGTTAAACTTAGCAACGGGAGAAGCATTTATGAAATCGAAGACATACACACCGGAGTTCCGGGCAGAGGCGGTCAAACTAGTCCTCGCACAGGGACTGACACTGGAGGAAGCCGCGCAGCGGCTTGACATTCCTAAGGGAACACTGGGGACTTGGGTTAACGCTGCAAAGCGAAGCAATGATACTGGGGCTGCTCCCGGTAGTCGCAGCGTGGCGGAGCTTGAAGCGGAAGTGGCTAGGCTGCGCAAAGAATTGGCCGTTGAACGCATGGAGAAGGAAGTGCTAAAAAAAGCAACGGCGTACTTTGCAAGGGAGTCGCTGCCAGGTACGCGTTCATGAAGTCGGTGCGACTCGACGGATACCCGACGGATTTGCTTTGCAGGGTCTTCAATGTCTCTCGCAGCGGCTTTTACGCATGGCAGGGGCGCAAGCCGTCGCGCCGCGCTCAGGAGGACGCCAAGCTGAAGGTGGCGATTCAGGCCGTGCATCAGCAATCGCGCGAAACCTATGGCACGCTGCGCGTTCATCCTGAACTCCAGGAGCAAGGATTTGAGGCCGGGCGTGATCGCGTCGCCAGGTTGCGGACAGAACTTGGTCTGCGCTGCAGACAAAAGCGCAAGTTCAAGGCCACCACCAATTCCGGGCATGACATGCCGGTCGCGCCGAACTTGTTGAACCAAACGTTCCTGCCGACGCGGCCAAACGAAGCCTGGGTGGCAGACATCACCTACATCGCGACTGAGGAAGGCTGGCTCTATCTGGCCGGCGTGAAGGACGTTTTCACCTGCGAGCTGGTGGGGTATGCGATGGGGCCACGCATGACGCAGGACTTGACGGCGCAAGCCTTGTGGCGGGCTGTGCGCAACAAAAGACCGGCGGCGGGATTGATCCATCATTCTGATCGCGGCAGTCAATACTGCGCCGAGAAATACAGGAAACTGCAGAACCAATTCGGAATGAAGACTTCGATGTCGCGCAAGGGAAACTGCTTCGACAACGCGCCGATGGAGAGCTTCTGGGGCAGCTTGAAAAATGAGCTGGTTCATCATCGTCGCTTTGCATGCAGGTCTGAAGCGCAGGCGGCCATTACGGAGTACATCGAGATCTTCTACAACCGCCAACGGCGTCATTCGCGCCTTGGCTACAAATCGCCGGCACGCTTTGCGGCAGACTTCAACAAGGAAGTGCTGGCAGCTTGAGACGAGAGTGTCCACTATTGACAGTACACCTCAATACGCTGGTTTGGTCGTAGAAACACAGGGGTAATCTCTGATACTCAGCAGGCGTCCCAAGCTGTCGTATTCTTCCGTTCTTGTTTTCGAGCTAGCCACCATTAGCTCGCTTTGCCCTGCTAGTGCCGACACGGCTTTGACGGTTGTTCCCCCATCCGTTGCAACCCCGCTGACCAAACGCGATTCATAAGTGGTCGAATCGTTTTGCCCTGAAACCTGCCACACCTGCTTGTACGAATAATAGTCGCCCACCGTTGCAGCGGCTGCGACATACGTCTTGGGACCGGCAGGCAGCTGGACACTCTCGCCTGCATTGACACCACCACTCCTATCATCGCCACCACCACCACCACAGGCGGCCAGCAAGGCTGCCATCACCATCACGGCAAAACTACGAACATTCATGCGTTTCCTTCGATTAGCCATTACACCCAGCAAGATTTATTGATTTTATCTTAATAAACAATCCAAAAAAAGGGCGCCTTTCGCGCCCTTGGATTAGTTCAGCTTTTGAAGTGATCGCAGGAATTTCTCGGTATTCTGGAAGCCAATGACCCGCGAATCCGGGATTTCCTGGCCCATGGCATTAAACATGATGATGCCCGGCGGGCCAAACAAAGTGAACCGCTGCAGCATCGCCTTGTCGGCCTCGTTGTTCTCCGTGACATCGACCTGCAGCAAAATCGTATTGGCCAGTTTCTGCTGGACCGCCGGGTCGATGAAGGTCAGCTTTTCCATTTCCTTGCACGACACGCACCAGTCGGCATAGAAATCCAGCAGCACGGTTTTGCCGCCGGTTTGCTCCAGCACGGCATCCAGGTCAGCGACCGTTTTGATGCGGGTAAATTGCAGGTGGCGATCGGCGCGTCCGGCCAGTCTTTCAATCGGGTGCAACGGATCGGCGCTGCCTGTCGCTAAGCCCGCGACCTGGATCAGCCCCAGTACCGCAAAGAAGAATGCGATAACTTTCGGCAGCCATTTGCCGCGTTCATGGGTCAGCAGGAAGAACGCATAGCCCACGCCCAGTATGGCCCAACCAATCATCTGCAGCTTGCCCGGCAAGACCGGCGACACCAGCCACAGGGCCATCGCCAGCATCAGCACGCCAAAGAAGCGTTTCACGGCCTGCATCCAGACACCCGCGCGCGGCACCAGGGCGCCGGCCGAAATACCGACCAGCAGCAACGGAATACTCATGCCAACAGCCATTGAGAACAGGGCGCTGCCGCCGATCACGACGTCGCGGGTCTGGCTGATGTAGACCAGCGCGCCAGCCAAGGGGGCCGCGACGCACGGGCCGACAATCAGGGCCGAGATGGCTCCCATCGCAAAGACGCCGGCCAGCTTGCCACCGGACTGGCGATTCGACGCGCCCGCCAGGCGCGATTGCATCGCCGCCGGGACTTGCAGGTCATACACGCCGAACATGGATAGCGCCATGCCGGCCATCCCCAGGCCGAAGAAGCCCAACACCCACGGGTTTTGCAAGGCGGCCGACAAACCCTGGCCAATCAGGCCCGCCGCCACGCCAAGCACGGTGTAGACGATGGCCATGCCGAGCGAGTAGCTGACCGACAGCACGAAGCCGCGGGAGCGATTGCCGGAAGATCCATCGCCAACGATGATCGAGGACAGGATCGGCACCATCGGCAACACGCAGGGCGTGAAGGACAGGCCCAGCCCAAGCAGGATAAACAGCGGCGCGATCACCAGCAGGCTGCCTCCTTTCAACGCCGATTCGATCTTGCCCATTTCGCTCTCGCTTCCCGCGGCGGCGACTGGCGCTGCCGGGGTCGTGGCGCCGGCAGCTGCAGGCATGTCCACGCCAGCTTGCGAAACTGCGACAGGCACGCTTTGCGCAACGCCTGCTGTGCCTTGTTTTGTTCCAATGCCGAATACGCTGCCGCCAGCCGGTGCGCTGCTGCCGCCGACCACCATCAGGCGCGCCGAGGATTCCATCGGCGAATAGCACAGGCCCTTTTCCGAGCAGCCCTGGCTGGTAGCCATCAGCGTGAATGGCCCGGGCGCCTCGACCGGGATCACGATCGTCACCTGGTGGCGATAGGTCTCCACGTTCTTGGCAAAGGTCTCGTCGTATTTCACCTTGCCCGGCGGGATTTGCGGCTCGCCCAACGTTGCGCCGTCGGCAACGAACTTGAAGCGCTCGCGGTACATGTAATAGCCGTCCGCGATCTCATACGTTACGGCGATGGCCTTGCCCTCCACCACTTTGGCGGAAAACTTGAATGCTACCTGGGGATCGAGGAATTCCTCGTCGGCCCGCGCCGCACCGGCAAACAGGAGAACAAAGAGCGAGAGCGCGGCGAACAGCCACGCCTGGAAGGAGGACGCTTGTCGGTGCATGGTCTTGAGCGGTGAATCGATCGGGCACGCCAATGGTACACCGGGCGGCTTAACGCTGCTTTAAGCTGTTACCAGCAGAAATAAAAAAAGCCGGGCAGTGCCCGGCTTTTCAATAAACCTGTCTGAGATTACTCAGCGGTTGGTGCCTCGTCAGCGGAGCTGACTTCTGGACGGTCCACCAGCTCAACGAAAGCCATTGGAGCGTTGTCGCCATGACGGAAACCCATTTTCAGGATGCGCAGGTAGCCGCCGTTGCGGTTTGCGTAGCGTGGGCCCAGTTCAGCGAACAGCTTCAGAACCATCTCGCGGTCGCGCAGACGGGAGAAAGCCAGGCGCTTGTTGGCCAGGGTGTCGGTCTTGCCCAGGGTCAGGATTGGTTCCACAACGCGACGCAGTTCCTTTGCCTTTGGCAGGGTGGTCTTGATCGCTTCGTGACGCAGCAGCGAAACAGTCATATTGCGCAGCATTGCCAGACGGTGGGACGAGGTACGGTTCAGTTTACGGAGGCCGTGACGGTGACGCATGGTACTTCCTTTCGATAATGTTTAAATCCGAGATCTTCGATCGCCTTGGCAAGCCTCGGCGCGGTCCGGTTATGGTTAAAGTTACTGCTAATCAGTTGGTAACAGGGCAGAACATCGCTGCGCGATGTCCAGCACTGTCACCAATTTGTTACTTATTTCTCCAGACCAGCCGGCGGCCAGTTCTCGAGTTTCATGCCCAAGGTCAGGCCGCGCGATGCCAGCACTTCCTTGATTTCGTTCAGCGACTTGCGGCCCAGGTTCGGGGTCTTCAGCAGCTCGTTTTCGGTACGCTGGATCAGGTCGCCGATGTAGTAGATGTTTTCTGCTTTCAGGCAGTTGGCCGAGCGCACGGTCAGTTCCAGGTCGTCCACTGGACGCAGCAGGATCGGATCGACCATTGGAGCGCGCGATGGCGCTTCAGCGGTGGTTTCGGTGCCTTCCAGGGCAGCAAACACGTTCAGCTGGTCGACCAGCACGCGGGCCGATTGACGGATCGCTTCTTCCGGGGTGATCACGCCATTGGTTTCAATGTTGATGATCAGCTTGTCCAGGTCGGTACGCTGTTCCACACGTGCCGATTCGACAGCGTAGGAAACACGGCGCACTGGCGAGAACGAAGCGTCCAGGATGATGCGGCCGATGGTCTTGTTGGCGTCTTCCGACAGGCGACGCACGTTGCCAGGAACGTAGCCGCGGCCTTTTTCGACTTTGATCTGCATGTCCAGCTTGCCGCCAGCGGTCAGGTTGGCGATCACGTGGTCCGGGTTGATCAGTTCCACGTCGTGTGGCAGGTCGATGTCCGACGCCATCACTGGGCCTTCGCCTTCCTTCTTCAGGGTCAGGGTCACGGAGTCACGGTTGTGCACCTTGAACACGACGCCCTTCAGGTTCAGCAGCAGGTCCACCACGTCTTCCTGCACGCCGTCCAGCGAGGAGTACTCGTGAACGACACCGGCGATGGTGACTTCGGTCGGCGCAAAGCCGGTCATCGAAGACAGCAGCACGCGGCGCAGCGCGTTGCCCAGAGTGTGGCCGTAGCCGCGCTCGAACGGCTCCATCACGACTTTGGCGTGACCGTGGCCCAGGGCTTCAACATCGATAATACGTGGTTTCAACAAGCTATTTTGCATGTAAATGTCCTTTTCATTACCCTCGGCTCGTTACACCGATAAGGCTGATGGCATTAAATGGAAAAGGCGGGACCGCGTCCCGCCTTGGTACAGCACCCGAGATTAACGGGAATACAGTTCGACGATCAGCGATTCGTTGACGTCAGCAGCGATTTCGTTGCGCTCTGGCAGGGACTTAAAGGTACCTTCCATTTTCTTGGAGTCAACCGACACCCAAGCTGGCATGCCAACTTGTTCAGCCAGCGACAGGGCTTCAACGATACGGGTCTGCTTCTTCGACTTTTCGCGCACGGCGATCACGTCGCCGGTCTTCACGTTGTACGAAGGGATGTTCACCACGTTGCCGTTCACGGTGAAGGCTTTGTGGGACACCAGCTGACGCGCTTCAGCGCGGGTCGAGCCGAAGCCCATGCGGTAGGCAACGTTGTCCAGGCGGGATTCCAGCAGGGACAGCAGGGTTTCGCCGGTTGGGCCCTTGCGGCGCTCAGCTTCAGCGAAGTAGCGACGGAACTGGCGTTCCAGCACGCCGTACATACGCTTGACCTTCTGCTTTTCGCGCAGCTGGTTGCCGTAGTCGGAGGTGCGGGCGCCGGATTTCACGCCGTGCTGGCCTGGCTTGACGTCCAGTTTGCACTTGGAATCCAGGGAGCGGCGTGCGCTCTTCAGGAACAGGTCGGTGCCTTCACGGCGGGACAGTTTTGCTTTTGGTCCGATATAACGTGCCACGGTATTTTCCTTAATGATGTAAATGACGCCCCAGCCGCATCGGGATGCGGTTAGGCGCTAGCCTGGCTCACTTTCAGCGCAGGCGGTGGCTCAACATTGCCAGGCCGGCCACGAAAAGCGGCGCGGAAAGGCAAAAATAGCCGGACAGTATAACCGTTTCCGGTTCACTGTTCCAGCGATTTTGACTTCTGAAAAACGGTGGCCGGTCCACACCAGACCGGCCATTGTCTTGCAGATATTAGATGCGACGACGCTTAGGAGGACGGCAGCCGTTGTGCGGCACTGGGGTCACGTCCTGGATCTCGGTGATCTTGATGCCCAGGTTGTTCAGTGCGCGAACAGCGGATTCGCGGCCAGGACCAGGGCCCTTGATGCGAACTTCCAGGTTCTTCACGCCGCATTCCTGCGCAACTTTACCAGCGGCTTCAGCAGCAACCTGCGCTGCGAACGGGGTCGACTTACGCGAACCCTTGAAGCCAGCACCACCGGAGGTCGCCCACGACAGAGCGTTGCCCTGGCGGTCGGTGATGGTGATGATGGTGTTGTTGAAGGAAGCGTGAACGTGTGCGATACCTTCAGCGACGTTCTTCTTGACTTTCTTGCGTACGCGAGCGGCTGCTGCGGAGCTTTGTTGCTTAGCCATAGTAGTTCCCTAGATTATTTCTTCAGCGATTGAGCGGCTTTGCGCGGGCCCTTGCGGGTACGTGCATTGGTGCGGGTGCGCTGACCGCGGACCGGCAGGCCCTTACGGTGACGCAGACCACGGTAGCAGCCCAGGTCCATCAGACGCTTGATGTTCATCGACAGTTCGCGACGCAGGTCGCCTTCGACGATGAACTTGCCGATTTCTTCACGCAGCTTTTCTAGCTCGCTGTCGTCCAGGTCCTTGACCTTCTTGTTGGTTGCAACGCCGGCTTGTGCGCAGATGAACTGCGAACGAGGACGGCCGATACCGTAGATCTCGGTCAGGCCGATAACGGTGTGCTTATGGTTTGGGATGTTAACCCCTGCAATACGTGCCATTCGTTATTCCCTCGAATTAACCTTGACGCTGCTTGTGACGAGCTTCCACGCAGATTACGCGGACCACGCCCTTGCGCTTGATGATCTTGCAGTTGCGGCAGATGCGCTTAACTGAAGCGTTAACTTTCATGATTGCACTCTCTTATGTTCGAAATTGCTTAATTAATTACTTTGTCCGGAACACAATACGGGCCCGGCTCAGGTCGTACGGCGTCAATTCAACCGTGACCTTGTCGCCAGGGAGAATGCGGATATAGTTCATCCGCATTTTACCCGAAATGTGGCCGAGTACCACGTGGCCGTTTTCCAGCTTTACTCGAAAAGTTGCATTGGGCAAGTTCTCCAGGATCTCGCCCTGCATCTGAATTACGTCGTCTTTTGCCATTTATCGTGTCGGAAGTCCGCCCTTGAAGTTAGCTTTGCGCAGCAGCGATTCATATTGCTGCGACATCACATAGTTTTGCACTTGAGCCATGAAGTCCATGGTCACAACTACAATAATCAACAGCGAAGTACCACCAAAATAGAACGACACCTTCCACTGGGCTTGCATGAATTCCGGCAGCAAGCACACGGCGGTGATGTACACGGCGCCCGCCAGGGTCAATCGCATCAGGATCTTGTCGATGTAACGGGCTGTCTGCTCACCGGGACGAATCCCTGGCACAAAGGCCCCGCTCTTCTTCAAGTTGTCCGCAGTTTCCTTGCTGTTGAACACCAGTGCGGTGTAGAAGAAGCAGAAGAAAATGATTGCCACGGCGTACAGCAGTGCATGGATTGGCTCACCAGGAGCCATCGACGCAGCCAGATCTTTCAGGAAGCGGACCACTGGGTTAGAGGTGTCCGCACCTTTCGAAAACCAGTCCACGATGGTAGCCGGGAACAAGATAATCGACGAAGCGAAGATCGGCGGAATCACGCCTGCCATGTTGAGCTTGAGCGGCAGGTGGCTGGTCTGCCCACCGTAGATCTTGTTACCGACCTGACGTTTGGCGTAGTTGACCAGGATCTTGCGCTGACCACGTTCGACGAACACCACCGCGTAGGTAACCGCAGCTACCAGGACCACGATGAGGATCCCCGAGAAAGCGTTGATCTGGTTGTTGCTGACCTGGGTGAACAAGCCACCCAGCGCATTTGGCAGACCAGCCGCGATACCGGCGAAGATGATGATCGAGATGCCGTTACCAAGGCCACGCTCGGTAATCTGCTCGCCCAACCACATCACGAACATGGTGCCGGTCAGCAGCGTCACCACGGTGACGAAGCGGAAGCCCATACCAGGGTCGATCACCAGGCCAGGCTGGGCTTCCAGCGCGACCGCGATGCCGAACGCCTGGAACAAAGCCAGACCGACAGTTGCATAACGGGTGTACTGGGTAATCTTGCGACGGCCCGATTCACCTTCTTTTTTCAGCGCCTCCATGGTCGGCGACACGATCGACACCAGTTGCATGATGATCGAGGCCGAAATGTATGGAGTAATGCCCAGGGCAAAGATCGTGAAACGCGACAGCGCGCCACCGGAGAACATGTTGAACATGCCCAGGATGCCGTTCTGCTGCGATTCAAACAACCGTGCCAGCTCTACCGGGTTGACACCCGGAACAGGGATGTGTGCACCGATACGGTACACCACCAGAGCGCCCAGCAAAAACCACAGCCGGTTCCAAGGGAAGCCGGCGGCGGCGGATTTAGCAAGCTGTTGGTTCGTTGCCAATTTTCGCTCCGATTAAGCTAGCTGACTCAGGCTACCGAGCCGCCAGCTGCTTCGATGGCTGCTTTCGCGCCAGCGGTCACCTTCAGGCCTTTTACGGTCACTGCTTTGGTGATTTCGCCGGAAGCGATCACACGTACGTCGCGTGCCAGAACATTCAGCACACCGGCCTGTTTCAGCACCAGGATGTCGACTTCACCGACAGCCAGGGCGTTCAGGTCGGACAGACGCACTTCAGCCTTGAAAGTGGCATTCAGGGATTTGAAGCCACGCTTAGGCAGACGACGCTGCAGAGGCATTTGACCGCCTTCGAAGCCGACTTTGTGGAAGCCGCCCGAACGCGATTTCTGACCCTTGTGGCCGCGGCCTGCGGTTTTACCCAGGCCGGAGCCGATACCGCGGCCAACGCGGCGCTTAGCGTGCTTCGCGCCTTCTGCTGGTTGAATGGTATTCAGTTGCATTGTTTTCTCCAGTTCCTAAGGGTCGCTTAGGAAACGACTTTAACGAGGTAGGCGACCTTGTTGATCATGCCGCGCACAGCAGGAGTGTCCTGCAGTTCGCTGACAGAGTTCACACGACGCAGGCCCAGGCCACGCACGGTAGCGCGGTGGTCTTGACGGGTGCCGATCAGGCCCTTCACCAGTTTGACTTTGATAGTGCTCATTGAAGTGCTCCCTATTAACCCAGGATCTCTTCAACCGACTTGCCGCGCTTGGCAGCGATGTCAGCTGGAGTGCTCATTTTGGCCAGGCCGTCCAGGGTGGCGCGCACCAGGTTGTATGGGTTGTTCGAACCGGTGGATTTTGCCACCACGTCGGTCACGCCCATCACCTCGAAGATAGCGCGCATGGCGCCACCAGCGATCACGCCGGTACCTGGCTTGGCTGGCGACATCATCACTTTCGACGCGCCGTGGCGGCCGGTGACGGTGTGCTGCAGGGTGCCGTTCTTCAGAGGAACCTTGATCAGGTTGCGGCGGGCTTCTTCCATTGCCTTCTGCACACCGACCGGAACTTCCTTCGACTTGCCCTTGCCCATGCCGATGCGGCCATCGCCGTCACCAACCACGGTCAGCGCTGCGAAGCCCATGATGCGACCACCCTTGACCACTTTGGTCACGCGGTTGATCGCGATCATTTTTTCGCGCATGCCATCATCCGGCTTATCGGATGCCATTTTTGCTTGCATTTTTGCCATGATCGTACCCTTAGAACTTCAGGCCAGCTTCACGCGCGGCTTCAGCCAGCGCCTTGATGCGGCCGTGGTAACGGAAACCGGAGCGGTCGAAGGCGACTTCGGTGATGCCCGCTTTCAGTGCTTTTTCTGCGACACGCTTGCCAACCAGTGCGGCAGCGGCGGCGTTGCCACCCTTGCCAGACTTGCCAGCCAGCTCGGCGCGCACTTCCGCTTCCACGGTCGAGGCCGAAACCAGAACTTTGGCGTCCGGGCTGATCAGGTTCGCGTAAATGTGCAGGTTGGTGCGGTGGACCGACAGGCGGTTCACTTTCAGTTGCGCGATCTTGATGCGAGTTTGACGTCCGCGGCGCAGACGAGATTCTTTTTTGTCCATCGTCAGCCCCTAATTACTTCTTCTTGGTTTCTTTGAGCTTAACCACTTCGTCCACATAGCGGACACCCTTGCCTTTGTATGGCTCAGGGGAGCGGTAAGCACGCACTTCGGCGGCAACCTGGCCAACCTTTTGGCGATCAACGCCAGAGATGATGATCTCGGTTGGGGTCGGGGTTGCGCACTTCACACCGGCAGGCATGTCGTGAACGACCGGGTGCGAGAAGCCCAGGGACAGATTCAGCTTGTCGCCTTGAGCCTGGGCTTTGTAGCCCACGCCGACCAGGGACAGCTTCTTCTCGAAGCCCTTGGTAACGCCCACGACCATGTTGTTGACCAGGGCACGCAGGGTGCCGGACATGGCGTTCGATTCACGGCTGTCGTTCACCACGTCGAAGGACAGGGTGCCAGCGTTGTTTTCAACTTTTACCAGGCCGTTCAGGCTCTGGGTCAGGGTGCCCAGCGGGCCCTTGACGGTGATCGCTTGTGCGGAGATGGCAACTTCGGCGCCAGCAGGCACAACGATCGGCATTTTAGCTACACGAGACATTGTGTTACTCCTTAAGCCACGAAGCAGATGACTTCGCCACCAACACCGGTAGCGCGCGCCTTGCGATCGGTCATGACGCCTTTCGGGGTCGACACGATTGCCACGCCCAGGCCGTTCATCACGGTTGGGATCTCATCTTTGCCTTTGTAGATACGCAGGCCTGGACGCGAAACACGTTCCAGACGCTCGATCACAGGACGGCCTACATAATATTTCAAACCGATTTTCAGTTCCGACTTGCCCTCGTTGGTGGACACGGCGAAATCTTCAATGTAACCCTCGTCTTTCAGGACGTTGGCAATCGCAACTTTCACCTTCGACGATGGCATTGCCACGGAGGTCTTTTGCACGGTCTGTGCGTTGCGAATACGGGTCAGCATATCGGCGATAGGATCGCTCATACTCATTGCTTATTCTCCTATTACCAGCTGGCTTTGGTCATACCCGGGATTTCGCCACGCATGGCGAATTCACGGAGCTTGATACGACCCAGGCCGAATTTACGGAAGGTGCCACGTGGGCGACCGGTGACCTGGCAGCGGTTGCGCTGACGGGTTGGAGCCGAGTTACGCGGCAGGGCCTGCAGTTTCAGGCGCGCTTCGTAACGCTCTTCTTCCGACTTGGTCTGGTCATCAATGATGGCCTTCAGAGCGGCGCGCTTGGCAGCAAACTTGGCTACCAGGTCAGCACGCTTCTGTTCACGGTTAATCAGTGCGAGTTTTGCCATGATCGTTTAGTTCCTGAACGGGAATTTAAAGGCGGCGAGCAGCGCTTTGGCTTCGTCGTCGGTCTTCGCGGTGGTGGTGATCGAAATGTTCATACCACGCAGTGCGTCGATCTTGTCGTACTCGATTTCCGGGAAGATGATCTGTTCTTTCACGCCGATGTTGTAGTTACCACGGCCATCGAAGGATTTGCCAGACACACCACGGAAGTCACGCACGCGCGGCAGGGCCACGGTGATCAGACGGTCCAGGAATTCGTACATGCGGGCGCCGCGCAGGGTCACCATGGTACCGATCGGGTAGCCTTCGCGGATCTTGAAACCTGCGATTGCCTTACGGGCCTTGGTCACGACTGGCTTCTGGCCGGCGATCTTGGTCAGGTCGCCAACAGCGTGCTCGATGATTTTTTTGTCAGCCACGGCTTCCGAGAGACCCATGTTCAGGGTGATCTTGGTCAGGCGCGGCACTTCCATCACGGAGGAATAACCGAACTTGCCGGTCAACTCAGCGACGATCTTGTCTTTGTACAGTTGTTGCAGACGGGCCATTTCTGATTACCCTTTCACTACTTCGCCGGAGGACTTGAAGACGCGGACTTTTTTGCCATCCACTTCCTTGAAGCCTACGCGATCTGCCTTACCGGTCGCAGCGTTGAACAGAGCAACGTTGGACACGTGAATTGGCATGGTCTTGTCAACGATGCCACCTTGAACACCAGTCATCGGGTTTGGCTTAACGGCTTTTTTAGCCACGTTAACGCCGTCCACCACGACGTGCTCAGCGTCTACACGCTGGGTCACTACGCCGCGCTTGCCCTTGTCCTTACCAGTCAGGACGATGACTTCGTCGTTTTTGCGAATCTTATCCATTGTCTGACTCCTTACAGGACTTCCGGTGCCAGGGACACGATCTTCATGAACTTCTCAGTGCGCAGTTCACGCGTCACTGGGCCAAAGATACGGGTACCGATCGGTTCCAGCTTGTTGTTCAGCAGGACAGCAGCATTGCCGTCGAACTTCACCAGCGAACCGTCCTGGCGACGCACACCCTTAGCGGTGCGCACTACCACGGCGTTATAAATTTCACCTTTTTTGACACGGCCGCGAGGCTGAGCCACCTTAACGGTGACCTTGATCACGTCGCCGATGCCAGCGTAACGGCGCTTGGAACCGCCCAACACCTTGATGCACATGACTTCCTTGGCACCGGTGTTGTCGGCCACTTCGAGCCGGCTTTCAGTTTGAATCATAGTTATCTCTTTCCCAACTTAAGCCGAAGAATCCACACAATGCGGACATCGGTCAGTCTTGGTCCCGCCAGCAAACACAACGCCTGCTGATTGGGTGCTTGATCTTCATACAAGTACTGACCGCTATCGCGTCTACGGAGAGAAACTTTGCGGCGGATACATGGACGAAGCCCGCAAGTATCACATAAAACCTGCGGGCCTGCAAGAACTAATTAAATTGTGGCCGGGAACTCACGCTCCCGGCTTGCAACTTACTTAGACGATTTGTGCAGCTTGCACTACACGGGTCACCGTCCACGCCTTCGTTTTGGAGATCGGACGACCTTCCACGATCTCTACCGTATCACCGGCTTTGACCTGGTTGGTCTCGTCGTGCGCGTGGTACTTGGCGCTACGCACGATGATCTTGCCATACAGAGGGTGCTTGACGTGACGTTCGATCAGAACGGTAACGGTCTTGTCCATCTTGTCGGACACGACTTTACCGATCAGAGTACGCTTCAGCTTAACTTGTTCGGTCATTTCGCTTCCTTCGAGTTCATTACCGTTTTCACGCGGGCGATGTCGCGGCGGACCTTCTTCAGCTGCGAACTGTTGCCCAGCTGCTGGGTAGCAGCTTGCATACGCAGACCGAACTGCGCCTTCAGCAGGTCGTTCAGTTCTTTCTGCAGTGCAGCCTGGTCTTTGCCACGGAGTTCAGATGCTTTCATATTTCACTCCAATTATTGGCCAACCTGGCGCACCACGAAGGTGGTAGCCAGAGGCAGTTTAGCAGCAGCCAGACGGAACGCTTCGCGTGCCAGTTCTTCGCCAACGCCATCCATTTCGTACAGGACTTTGCCTGGACGGATTTCGGCAACGTAGTACTCCGGATTACCTTTACCGTTACCCATACGGACTTCGGCAGGCTTGTTGGAGATCGGCTTGTCTGGGAAAACACGGATCCAGATACGGCCACCACGCTTGATGTGACGGGTCATTGCACGACGAGCGGACTCGATCTGGCGTGCAGTGATACGGCCACGAGCCACGGCCTTCAGGCCGAACTCACCGAACGACACGTTAGTGCCGGTGGAGTGCGAAATGCCGGTGTTGCGGCCTTTCTGCTCTTTACGATATTTCCTGCGGCTTGGTTGCAGCATGCTTATTCTCCTGCTTTGTCAGCTGCAGCCGGCTTGGCAGCGCGGCGGGCGGCTGGGGCTTTGGCGCCTGGAGCTGGACGGCGGCCAGCTGGCTTACCGTCGTCGCGGCGCGGGCCACGTGGCTTCTTCTCTTCAGCCGGGGTGTCGATGACTGGTGCTTCGCCGGTGGCGGAGCGGTCACCCTTGTACACCCACACCTTGACACCGATGATGCCGTAGGTGGTGGAAGCTTCGGAGGTACCGTAGTCGATGTCCGCCTTCAGGGTATGCAGAGGCACGCGGCCTTCGCGATACCATTCGGTACGGGCGATCTCGATGCCGTTCAGACGACCCGAGGACATGATCTTGATGCCCTGGGCGCCCAGGCGCATTGCGTTCTGCATGGCGCGCTTCATGGCGCGGCGGAACATAATACGCTTTTCCAGCTGCTGGGAGATCGAGTCAGCGATCAGCTGAGCGTCGATTTCCGGCTTACGGATTTCTTCGATGTTCACGTGCACTGGCACGCCCATGATCTTGGTCAGGGCGGACTTCAGGACTTCGATGTCCTCGCCCTTCTTGCCGATCACGACGCCAGGACGCGAGCTGTACACGGTGAAGCGTGCGTTCTTGGCAGGACGCTCGATCACGATGCGGCCTACGGAAGCGTTTTTCAGCTTCTTCTTCAGGAAAGCACGTGCCTTCAGGTCTTCGTTCAGCATCGAAGCGAAGTTACCGTTGGTTGCGTACCAGCGAGATGCCCAGTTACGGGTGACCGCCAGACGGAAACCGGTTGGATGAATTTTCTGACCCATCGCAGCTCCTTAGTTACCGACAGTCACGTAAATGTGACAGGATTGTTTCGAGATACGGTCGCCACGACCTTTAGCGCGTGCAGTGAAGCGCTTCAGGATTGGACCCTTTTCGACGTAGATCGTTTTCACGAACAGTTCGTCGATGTCGGCACCGTCGTTGTGCTCGGCGTTCGCAATAGCGGACTCCAGCACTTTCTTGACGATGAACGCGCCTTTCTTAGGGCTGAACTGCAGGATGTTCAGCGCAGCGTCAACCTTCTTGCCGCGGATCAGGTCAGCGATCAGGCGACCCTTTTGATCCGACAGGCGCACGCCTTTGAGGATAGCTTTGGTTTCCATTATTTCTTAGCCTTTTTGTCAGCAGCGTGGCCCTTGAAGGTACGGGTCAGCGCGAATTCGCCGAGCTTGTGACCAACCATGTTTTCGGACACGTACACAGGCACGTGGACCTTGCCGTTGTGCACGGCAATGGTCAGACCGATGAAGTCAGGCATGATCGTCGAGCGACGGGACCAGGTTTTGATTGGCTTTTTGTCTTTGGTCGCTTGAGCGGCTTCGACTTTTTTCACCAGGTGGGCGTCGCAGAACGGCCCTTTTTTCAATGAACGAGTCATGGTTTATCCTTATTTCTTGCCGCGGCGAGAGACGATCATCGAAGAAGTACGCTTGTTGGAGCGAGTCTTCTTACCCTTGGTCTGCTGGCCCCATGGGGACACTGGATGACGACCAGCTGCGGTACGGCCTTCACCACCACCGTGCGGGTGGTCGATCGGGTTCATTACCACACCGCGGACGGTTGGGCGAACACCGCGCCAGCGCATGGCACCGGCTTTACCGATCTTGCGCAGGCTGTGCTCAGCATTGCCAACTTCGCCGATGGTGGCGCGGCACTCGATGTGCACGCGGCGCACTTCGCCGGAGCGCAGGCGAACCTGGGCGTAAGTACCTTCGCGGGCCATCAGGACCACAACGGCGCCAGCGGTACGGGCCATCTGGGCACCTTTACCTGGCAGCATTTCCACGCAGTGGATGTTGGTGCCGACTGGGATGTTGCGGATTGGCAGGCAGTTACCGGCCTTGATCGGCGCTTCCGAACCGTTCAGCAGGGTGTCGCCAACAGCAACGCCTTTAGGGGCGATGATGTACTTGCGCTCGCCGTCGGCGTAGCACAGCAGGGCGATGTGTGCGGTACGGTTTGGATCGTATTCGATACGTTCCACTTTCGCAGGGATGCCGTCCTTGGTGCGCTTGAAGTCCACAACACGGTAGTGGTGCTTGTGGCCACCGCCGATGTGGCGGGTGGTGATGTGACCGTTGTTGTTACGGCCAGCAGTCTTGGACTTCTTCTCCAGCAGGGCGGCGAACGGACGGCCTTTGTACAGGTCGGCGTTCACAACCTTCACCATGCCGCGACGGCCTGGGGAGGTTGGCTTCATCTTAACGAGTGCCATTATTTAGCCTCCTCGGTGAAATTGATTTCCTGGCCTGGCTTCAGGCACACGAAAGCACGCTTGGTGTGGTTGCGGCGACCGATGAAACGGCCGGAACGCTTGACCTTACCTTCGCGGTTCACGGTCTGCACCGATTCCACTTCAACCTTGAACAGCAGTTCAACGGCGGCCTTGATTTCTGGCTTGGTCGCGTCCTTGGTAACCAGGAACACGATCTGCTCGTTCTTTTCCGCAACCATGGTGGCTTTTTCGGAAATGACCGGAGCCAGCAGCACCTTCATCAGGCGCTCTTCGCTGTGTTTGATAACTGCGCTCATGCCAGCATCTCCTCAATCTGTGCCAGAGCTGCCTTGGTGACCAGGACCTTCTTGTAGAAGACCAGGGACATTGGGTCAGCGTGACGCGGCTCGACAACCAGCACGTTCGGCAGGTTGCGGGAAGCCAGTTCCAGGTTTTCCTGGATGGTGTCGGTAACGATCAGGACCGAATCCAGACCCATGCCGGTCAGCTTTTGCGACAGCAGCTTGGTCTTAGGAGCTTCGATCGACAGGTCTTCGATCACAACCAGGCGCTCTTCGCGGGCCAGTTGGGACAGGATCGAGCAGATACCTGCGCGATACATCTTCTTGTTGACCTTGTGCGAGAAGTTCTCGTCAGGGGAGTTCGGGAAGATGCGACCACCACCGCGCCACAGCGGGGAGGAGGACATACCAGCACGAGCACGGCCGGTGCCTTTTTGGCGCCATGGCTTCTTGGTCGTGTGGTGGACTTCTTCACGGTCTTTTTGCTTGCGGTTACCGCTACGTGCGTTAGCAGCGTAAGCAACGACGACTTGGTGGATCAGCGCTTCGTTGTAGTCACGGCCGAAGACGGTGTCAGCGGCAGCTACGTTCGACGCAACTTGACCTTGCGCGTTCAAGAGCTTCAGTTCCATCGATTAAGCTCCCTTCTTTGCTTTAACTTTAACAGCTGGCGATACAACAACCTGGCCGTTTTTCGCGCCTGGTACTGCACCCTTCACCAGCAGCAGCTGGCGATCAGCGTCGATACGAGCGATTTCCAGGTTCTGGGTAGTGACGGTAACGTCGCCCATGTGACCGGTCATGCGCTTGCCTGGGAACACACGGCCCGGATCCTGCGCCATACCGATGGAACCTGGTACGTTGTGCGAACGGGAGTTACCGTGGGTTTGACGACCCGATGCGAAGTTGTGACGCTTGATGGTACCGGCATAGCCTTTACCAATCGACACACCTTGCACGTCGATCTTCTGACCGACTTCGAACAGGGAAGCGGCGATAACTTCACCAGCTTTCAGTTCGTTTGCCTTAGCTGCGTCAACGCGGAATTCCTTGATGAAGGAACCAGCTTCAACACCTGCTTTAGCGTAATGACCGGCAGCAGCTTTAGTCACGCGGGATGCGCGACGCTGACCGAAGACAACCTGAACAGCGGAATAACCATCCACTTCAGGAGTTTTGATTTGCGCAACACGGTTGTTCGACACGTCCAACACGGTGACTGGGATCGAATCCCCGTCATCGTTGAAGATGCGCATCATACCAACCTTGCGACCGAGGAGGCCAAGGCTCATTTTTTCTCCATTCCCACCTACGATTGGGCGGGGCTTTGTTTAACTACAAAAAAAGATACGGGCAAAAAAGACGAACCCATACCGAAGCCGGCTAGTGTACCGATATTTCCCCCTTGACGCAACAGCTTTGTACGAGGTATGTCAAATGTTCTGGCCTGGCGGCAAGCGAGCGCCGCCGTCAGTTAACTCGCGGATAAGATTGCCTCCTTTGTGTACGGAGGTTCCCATGGTAAAACTGGCAATTCCCGCACTCCTGGCCGGCTTGCTGGCCGCTCCCCTGACCCACGCCGGCAACGTGGGCGCCACCCTCACGATCGACCAGCTGCAGCTGCAGGGCAGCGGCAACTACACCGTGCAGCCGGACCATCGCAAACTGTATTCGCGCATCGTCAACGTCGACACTTACAAGGACATTGCCGAATGGGCCATCGACAAGGATAGCTGGCAGCCCGTGGCCACCAACGCCCAGCACAACGGCTCGCAGGCACAGGGCGGATGGAACCCGCTGGCCGGCGGCGGCAGCCTGGCGGTCGACATGGCCGAAGGAGACGGCGCCTGGCGCAGCGGCGAAAGCAGCCTGTGGACCGACATTCTTCTCAATCTTGCACCGGGCGCCAGTGTGACCGTCAGCGGCCGCCTGCAACTGGCCTTCCACGACAGCACCGCAGGCGGCGCCAAGAGCAGCGGCTTCGCCGGCATCTGCCTCGACCTGGCTCCAAGCACTTGCGAACCTGACTACAAGCGCGGCAGTACGCTGGGCGCAGAACCGGGTGGATTTACCGACAGCTTCTCGCTGGGTTGGCACAACGACACTGCCTACAACCAGCAACTGCTGTGGCGAACCAACTTGATGGTCGACGCGCTCGCGCCGGTGCCCGAGCCGGCCAACTGGGGCATGCTGGGCGCCGGGCTGGGCCTGCTCGGACTATGCCGGAAACGGTATCGCAGCGGATAAAAAACTCATTGGTGCCTTGGGGCAACGCCTCCTAATCTGGTGATGGGCTAGTGCGCCCTATAAATAGATAAGGAGACCGAATGAAAAAGCTGCTGGCAGTACTCTGCCTGTGCCTGCACGCCCTGGCGGCGCAGGCCATCAACCTCGCCGGGCTGCAGAACGCCCACGACCCGGGCACCATCACCAAGGACGGCGACACCTATTTCAACTTCACCACCGGCACCGGGATCTGGTATTCCACCTCGACCGACTTGACCACCTGGCAGGGCGGCCCGGGGCCGGTATTCAGCACCTATCCAAGCTGGATCGCCAACAAGATTCCCAACTTCAGCGGCTCGTTCTGGGCGCCGGACGTGATCCACATGAATGGGTATTACTATATTTACTACTCGGTCTCGACCTTCGGTACCTCCAGCTCGGCCATCGGCGTCGCCCGCTCGCCTTCGCTGAAAAACCCGGCCTGGACCGACCTCGGCATCGTGGTCGAATCGTTTGGCGGCAGCAGCGAGATCAACGCCATCGACCCGGCCCTGTACCGCGACCATGACGGCAAGGTGTACATGAGCTACGGCTCCTTCTTCGGCGGCATCGGCGTGGCCGAGATCAACCAGTCGACCGGCAAGCTGGCCGGCAACGTCACCAAGATCTGGGGCGGCAACGGCCAGGACATCGAAGCCCCCTACATCACCCGCGACGGCGGCTACTACTACCTGTTCGTCAACCGCGGCGCCTGCTGCAAAGGCAGCAACAGCACCTACTACGTCGAGGTGCAGCGCGCCACCAGCATTACCGGCCCCTACTCCGGCACCCGCACCGTGCTGCCGAATGTCGACGGCAAATACAAAGGCCCCGGCCACATCGGCGTATTGAAGCAGGATGGCTGCAACTTCACTTCGATCCACTACTACGACCTGAACGACGGCGGCAATGCCAAGCTCGACATCCTGCGCATGACGTATAGCGGCGGCTGGCCCAGCCTGACGCGCAACTTTACGAATTTTGCCGGTTGCGGCGGCATGAGCGACGGCCCTTACGTAATCAAGTCACGCCTGAGCGGCAAAGCGCTGGCGGTCGCCAACGCCTCCACCAGCAACGGCGCCATGGTGCAGCAGCAGACCTACAGCGGCGGCAAGCACCAGCAGTGGTATTTGATCGGGCATGGCGACGGCCAATACAGCATCATCAACGCCGGCAGCCTGCTCAGCCTCGACAACTGGGAAAACTCCACCACGGCAGGCACCAATATCGCGCAATGGTCCTACTGGGCCGGCAACGGCCAGCACTGGAGCTTCGCCAGCCCCGCCAGCGGCTGGTACACGGTCAAGAACCTGCTGAGCGGCTACGTGGTCGACGTGCAAAACAAGAGCACCGCCGAAAACGCCCAGATCATCCAATGGTCGCTGAACAACGGCACCAACCAGCAATGGAGCTTCACCCGCCCATAAGCACCGCCGAGCCCGTGTCACACCATGGGGTCATCCAGAAAGGCAGCGTAAAATCCAGCGATGCTATTCCGTCTCGCTGCCGATGCAGTCTTGCTGCTGCACCTGGCCTTCATCCTGTTTGCCCTTTGCGGCGCTGCCTTGACGTTGCGCTGGCCGCGCATGTGGCGGATTCACCTGCCGGCTACCCTGTGGGCGGCCGGCATTGAACTGATGGGCGCAATCTGTCCGCTCACCTACCTGGAAAACGAGCTACGCGTGCGCGCAGGCCAACAGGGCTATGCGGAGGGGTTCATCGAGCATTATCTCCTTCCCTTGATCTACCCTGCCGGGCTGACGCCGCCCATGCAATACATACTGGCGGGCGTCGTGCTGGGCGTGAACCTTGTGTTGTATGCCTGGCTCTGGCTGCGCCGTCACCGGCAGCGCTGAGCCGCAGGAAGCAATTGCCACCTGCTCCGGCAAGCGGATGTAGCCACGGAACGTATCCGGCTGGCCACGCCCCAGCCTCGCCTGGAGGACCTGCATCAGGTCCCGGTAGGCAGCACTGTCCGGCGCCGGTGCGCACGGCAGGGCCAAGCGGTAGGCTGGGGCGCGGCCATGCCCGGCCACCGCAACCTCGCGGTAAGCACTGGCCACCACGGCCACCAGCTCCGTACCGGGGCGGACATCCAGCTGCCACGCCACAGTCTCATAGCTGGCCAGCACCAGCGCCACACGCGCGCCGCGCTGGTCCAGCACTACCCGCACCGGACCGGCGGGCTGGCTGGCCGTGTAGCCGCACAGGACCACCAGTTGCGCGCCCTCGACGAGGGATGGCGTCAGCAGGCCGCCCGGCAGCATCACGCTTGCTCCGCCGGCATTGGCGCCGGGCTGCCCAGGCTGTACCAATCGACCTTGCGTGTGGCGACCATCACAGCGGCCAGCACGGCGAACAGCAGGATCGCGCCCAGCATCAGGGCGTTGTTCTCCGAATTGAGCAGGCCGAACAGGATGCCGTACAAGGCGCACAGCGCGCCGCCAAAGCCGAGGCCACGCCTCCAGTCGTGCAGCACATGCATGAGGTAATAAGCAATCAACACGATGCAGGCGGCGCTGGCGGCGAGGTAGGAAGCAACGAAGTTGTAGTGCTCGGACAGGCTGACCAGCAGCAGGAAGAACAGCGCCAGTGCCAGCCCCACCAACAAGTACTGCACCGGATGGATCGGCAATCGCTTCATCACTTCGAACAGGAAGAAGGCGGCGAAGGTCAGCGCAACAAACAGCAAGCCGTACTTGGTGGCGCGGTCGGCCATCGAGTACACGTTGACCGGCTCGATGAATGCAGCCTGGATCGTATCAAGCGCCGGCAAGGCATTTTCGCCCTGCCCTGCCGACTGTTCGCGCAGGCGCAGCTGTGCCTGCGCCTCGCTGGCCAGCGAGGAAATGCGCCACACGGCCTGAAAGCCCTTGTCGCCGACACTATATTGCTCCGGCAGGAAGCGGCCGCTGAACTGCGGGTGCGGCCATGGCGAAGACATGGCGAAGCGGTTATTGCGCGCCAGCGGAACAAAGGCCTGGCTATCCATGCCCGCCAGGTTCAGGTTGAAGCTGAACTTCACCTGGCCAGCCGCGGCATCTTCCATCGACAGCAAGGCGTGCAAGCCCTGGCGCGAGGAACGCAGCCCGGAGCCCTGTTCGAATTCGAAGCTGCGAGTCCCCCACACAAGGCGCGGGATGTCGCGCACACCGCGCACGTCGGCTACCGCCAGCGCAATATACGGCCGTTCGGGCGTGATCTGCGACCCGGTCTCGGTGTGGGGCAGTTCAGCCACTGCCGGCACGATGAAGTCGCCGTTGATCTTGTGGGCGCCATTGAACATCAGGACCTGGTGGATGCCGCGGTGGCGGCGCTCGGTGCCGAGGTTTGACAGGACTTCGAGCTCGTTGGGAAACACCAGGTGCTGCGATTGCTTGCGGTAGCGCTTCATCTCCGGCTTGCCGTCCTTGTCCTTTTCTTCGACGGCGTACACCTCAGTGTATGGCATGACCAGCACCGGACCGTAGATATGCTGCTCGCCCACCGAATCGGCAGCGATACTGCGCGCCGCTTCGTCGCGGTAGGCGATGCGCTCGCTGATGGTGGACTGGATCATGGCCAGCGGAACGCCGAGCAGCAGCATCAGCATGCCGACGAGCAGGGCTTTGAAAAGGAGTTTCTTTTGCATGGTGGGCACTTCCTGTTGTTATGGTTGCGCCAGTGTAAAAAGCCGGTGTGCAGGGAAGATGCGTTCTGTGTGAAGGCACCTGCTTTCTTGTCACGCCGACTCAACGCGAGCGCTCGACCGTCAACACGACCGGCATGGCCCATGTCGCCTGCGAAACGGGCCAACGCAGCAAGCTCACCTCGGTCCCCTTCGGCGCGCCCTCGCGCACCTGCGCTTCCCATTGCGCGTAGAACCTGCGCTGGAATCCATCCAGGCGCACGCTCTGGCATGCAATCGGGCCGCCGTCCAGGTTGAGCGCCAGCGCGAGGTCCAAGGGCGCATCGCGGAGAAAGCTTGCCAGGCGGTCAAGCGAGAAGAATGCTTCCTTCGTGGTGCCAACCAGGATGCGGCCGGCCCGGTCCTGCGCCACGAAGCTGCGGTTGGCGAGCCAGCGGCTTTTCACGTTCACGTGATTCTGCCCATCTTCGCCCAGCAACAGTGGATACGAGACCATCGCGTTGCGCGCGCCCGTGAAAGCGCCTTGCCAATCGGCCCGCGTCAGGTCGTGCACGCCCGCGCTGCCATCTTCCCGCGCAACAAAAGCGCCGGCGCGAGCCTTGTAGTGGCGCGGGCCAAGCTGCTCGCCTTCGCTGAGAAACGGCGTATCGGGCTGGCCCTTGAGGCCGAAATAGCTGCCGTTCACGATCAGCACTGCGCTCGGCAGGGCGCGTTCCCATTCGTCGAGGCCCTTGTCGCCTTCCGGCGCGCTGCGCACCACGAAGCGAAAACGCTGTGGATCGATCCGGTTGAGCAGGATGCGGTCCACCTCGCCGGTGGCCGACATCACAGGCATTTCGGCGACCTCGTAGCCGGGCTCAAACTCGCGCCAGTAGAACTGGCCCGCTGATACCGCCGGCACGATCTCCTTGAGCGCTTCCCGCATGGGCAACGGCAGCCTGGCGTCGTCGGCGCCCATCTTTATCCAGTAGGTTCCGCCGCGCCGCTTCAGGACATTGAAACCGTAGGCGCCATTGCGCTGCCAGACCCAGATACTGGAAGCCAGAAGCGCCAAGCCAAGCAGCGCCACACCAAAGAAGATCGATTTTCGTTTCAAGAGTGCTCCCTCACTTACGCAAATAGCGCCAGTGTGGGGAGCGTTTATGCGCTGGCGATGCGTTCTGCGTGAAGCGGCAGCAGCAGGGCAGCGCGACAGCCACCGCCCTCCCCGTTCACCACTTGTGCGCTGCCGCCATGCAGGGCGGCGACTTCGCGCACGAAGGGCAAGCCAAGGCCGGTACTCTTGGCGCCATCGGGACGCGGCAGGGAGTAGAAGCGTTCGAACAGTCGCGCTTGGGCGTAGGCGGGAATGCCAGGGCCGGCGTCACGCACGCTGATCTCGACGTGGCCGTCGCTGCGTTGCGCTGCCATCGTCACCATGCTGCCGGCCGGGGAAAAGCCGATGGCGTTGTCGAGCAGGTTGCCCAGCGCCTGGCGCAGCAGCAAGGCATCGCCGCGCAACTGCAGGGTGGGATCTGCTTCGATCGCCAACTGCAGCTTGCGCGCGGCGAGGCGGGCCTGGAAGTCGCCAGCCACGTCCTGCAGCAGGCCGGCGACGTCGAGCGGCGCTGCATCGTCGATGCGCTGCTGCTTTTCGACGCGCACCAATGCGAGCAGCTTGTCGATCAGGTCGCGCTGGCGGGCATTCTGGGCCTGGATGGTGGACAGGAACTGGCGCCGCTGCTCGGGCGGCATCTCCTCTTCCAGCAGTTCGGCTGTAGCCTGGATGGCCGCGATCGGGCTTTTCAACTCGTGCGTGAGCGTATGCATCAGGGTCTCGACGTAGTCCTTGCCTTCCAGCTTGGCGCGCATGGCTTCCAGCGCATGGCCGAGGGTGCTGATCTCGCTGCTGCCCAGCTTGGGCATGACGGCTTTGCGGCCGGCCTGCACGTCTTCCACGAAGACCATCAGCTTGTTGACGGTGCTGGCCATGCGCCAGGTGATGGCAATGCCGATCAGCAGCGACAGGCCAAGCAACACCACGCCCCACTTGAGGATCTTGCGCTGGCTGCGCTCAATGAGACCCTGTACGCTGGAGATGGGCTTGGAGACCGTCAGCACGCCAATCGTGTTCGCGCCGTCGCGCACCGGCGCGGCGACGTACATTGCGACGCCGCCATATTCGCGCGGCGAGTCGCTCGACATGCGGGCGCCGTATTTGCCGCGCAGGGTGAGGTAGACATCGTTCCAGCGAGAGTAGTCTTGGCCGACAGCCTTGCCGGCGGAATCGAAACGCACGATGCCTGCCGCATCGGTGATGGTGATGCGGTAGTCGGTGTTGCGGCTGGCGGCGGCGATTTTTGCCAGCAGGGCCGGATCGGAAGCGCCGTCCCTTACATCGTCGGCTACCACCTGGGCCAACAGCTGCGCAGTGTCGTTCATGGCCGCTTCCAGGGTGGAGCGGGCGCCGGGCTTGACTTCCTGTACGAAGACGTTGAGCAGGAACCAGGCTGCCAGGCCGACGATCAGGAAGTAGCCCAGCAGGATGCGCAGGCCGATTTTCATGCGCCGGCCTGGAGGCTGTAGCCCATGCCGCGATGGGTCTGGATCGGGTCGGCGCTTTCATCGATGGCGCGCAACTTGGCGCGCAGGGATTTGACGTGGGCGTCCACCGTGCGGTCCAGTGTTTCCGGGGCGTCGCACCAGACGCGGTCCATCAACTGGGCGCGCGATAGCACGTGGCCCGGATGTTCGACCAGGGTTTTCAGCAGCAGGTATTCGTAGCGGGTCAGGTCGAGCGGCTGGCCGCGGAACAGGATGCGCGCTTCGGCAGCGCGCAGTTCGAAGCCTGGCGTGCGGGAGGCAGCCGGTGCCGACGGGGGCGAGACCGGCGCGGCGGGCGCGACGCCGTTGCCGTTGCCGTTGCCGGCGCGGCGCAGGATGACGCGCACCCGCGCCACCAGTTCACGCGGAGAGAAAGGCTTGGTGACGTAATCGTCGGCGCCGATCTCGAGGCCGACGATGCGGTCGATTTCATCGCTGCGCGCGGTGAGGAAGATTACCGGCACTTCGGAGAACTGACGCAGGCGGCGGCACACATCGAGGCCGCTGATATCGGGCAGGCCGACATCGAGGATCACCAGCGCCGGCGCCTGCTCGCGCGCGGCTGCCAGCGCCTGCTCGCCCAGCATCACATGGTGCGGAGCAAAGCCCTCCTTGCCGAGGGCGAAGGCAATACTGTCTGCAATGGCTTGTTCGTCTTCGACGATCAGGATGGTCTTGTCACTCATGCGCGGCAGTATAGCGCGTCAGTTCTTGTCGGCTTCATCTCTCTGCTTTTGTTGTGCCTCTTGCGCCGCCTTGAGCGCATCCTTCGCCTTGTCGCGCTGGGCGCCCATGGCCTTGATGTCTTGCGCCGCCTGGTCGGCCGGGTTCTTCTTGCCGCAGGCGGCCAGCAGGGACAGTGCCGCGACGGCGGCGATGACTGCGAAGCGTTTCATGCCAATCTCCTGGAAAAAGAAAAGCCCGCTCAGGAGCGGGCTTTTCAGGTGTCTTGCGACGAAACCGGTATTACTGCAGTTTGATTTCGACGTCCACGCCAGCTGGCAGGTCCAGCTTCATCAGGGCGTCAACAGTCTTGTCGGTTGGGTCCACGATGTCCATCAGGCGCTGGTGGGTGCGGATTTCGAACTGGTCGCGGGAGGTCTTGTTCACGTGCGGGGAACGCAGCACGTCGTAACGCTGGATACGGGTTGGCAGAGGAACTGGGCCTTTTACCACGGCGCCGGTGCGCTTGGCGGTGTCAACGATTTCCAGTGCGGACTGGTCGATCAGCTTGTAGTCGAAAGCCTTCAGGCGGATACGGATCTTTTGGTTTGGAGCGGACATGCTTATTCCTTAAAGAACGAACCGGCAACAATATGTTTCCGGCAATGTAAGTAAATACTACGACGGGCCGACATGATAGCACATGCCGGCCCGCTTGATTCAGATCGACTGACTAAAAATTAGTCGATGATCTTGGCTACCACGCCCGCGCCAACGGTACGGCCGCCTTCGCGGATTGCGAAGCGCAGACCTTCTTCCATAGCGATCGGGGAGATCAGCTTCACGGTGATGGAGACGTTGTCGCCTGGCATAACCATTTCCTTGTCCGCTGGCAGCTCGATGGAGCCGGTCACGTCGGTGGTACGGAAGTAGAACTGTGGACGGTAGTTGTTGAAGAACGGGGTGTGACGGCCGCCTTCATCTTTCGACAGAACGTAGATCTCGCCGGTGAAGTGAGCGTGCGGCTTGATCGAGCCTGGCTTCGCCAGAACCTGACCACGCTGAACGTCTTCACGCTTGGTGCCGCGCAGCAGCAGACCAACGTTGTCGCCGGCCTGACCCTGGTCCAGCAGCTTGCGGAACATTTCCACGCCGGTGCAGGTGGTCTTGACGGTGTCAACGATACCAACGATTTCGATTTCTTCGCCGACCTTGATCACGCCGCGCTCAACACGACCGGTCACCACGGTGCCGCGGCCGGAGATCGAGAACACGTCTTCCACTGGCATCAGGAAGGTGCCGTCAACAGCGCGCTCTGGGGTTGGGATGTAGGAATCCAGCGCATCAGCCAGACGCATGATGCAGTCTTCGCCCATTTCGCCAGCAGCGCCTTCCAGGGCCATACGTGCCGAACCCTTGATGATTGGCAGGTCGTCGCCTGGGAATTCGTACTTGGACAGCAGCTCGCGCACTTCCATTTCGACCAGTTCCAGCAGTTCTGCGTCGTCAACCAGGTCGCACTTGTTCAGGAACACGATGATGTACGGAACGCCAACCTGACGTGCCAGCAGGATGTGCTCGCGGGTCTGTGGCATTGGGCCGTCAGCTGCGGAGCAAACCAGGATCGCGCCGTCCATCTGCGCAGCACCGGTAATCATGTTCTTGATGTAGTCGGCGTGGCCTGGGCAGTCAACGTGAGCGTAGTGACGGGTTGCGGTCTCGTACTCGACGTGGGCGGTGTTGATGGTAATGCCGCGTGCTTTTTCTTCTGGAGCAGCGTCGATCTGGTCGTAAGCTTTCGCTTCGCCGCCGAATTTCTTCGACAGGACGGTTGCGATAGCAGCGGTCAGGGTGGTCTTGCCGTGGTCAACGTGACCGATGGTGCCAACGTTCACGTGCGGTTTAGTCCGCTCGAACTTTTCTTTTGCCATTTTAATTCTTCCTCAGAACTTTAGATTTAAGGTCAAACCGGGCGGGAGGATCTCCCCCGCCCGGGTAATTATTTATTTTACTTCGCTTTAGCGGTGACGATTGCGTCGATCACGTGCTTAGGCGCCTCGGAGTAGTGCTTGAACTCCATGGTGTAGGTCGCGCGGCCCTGGGTCGCGGAACGCAGGATGGTCGAGTAGCCGAACATCTCCGACAGAGGTACCTCTGCCTTGATGATCTTGCCGCCGCCGCCTGGGATCTCGTCCATGCCCTGCACCATACCGCGGCGGGACGACAGGTCGCCCATCACGGTACCGGCGTAGTCTTCCGGAGTCTCGACTTCAACAGCCATCATTGGCTCCAGGATCACTGGGCTGGCGCGACGGCACGCTTCCTTGAACGCCATCGAACCGGCCATGCGGAATGCATTTTCGTTCGAGTCAACGTCGTGGTAGGAACCGAAGGTCAGGGTGACTTTGACGTCAACAACCGGGTAGCCTGCCAGAACACCGTTGTTCAGGGTTTCGCGCACGCCTTTTTCCACCGCAGGGATGAATTCGCGAGGAATCACACCGCCCTTGATCGCGTCGACGAATTCGAAGCCCTTGCCTTGTTCCTGTGGTTCCAGGGTAACAACAGCGTGACCGTACTGACCGCGGCCGCCGGACTGCTTGACGAACTTGCCTTCCACGTCGGACACCGACTTGCGCACGGTTTCGCGGTATGCAACCTGTGGCTTGCCAACGGTTGCTTCCACGCCGAATTCGCGCTTCATACGGTCAACGATAATTTCCAGGTGCAGCTCGCCCATACCACCGATGATGGTCTGGCCGGATTCTTCGTCGGTCTTGACGCGGAACGAAGGATCTTCCTGTGCCAGGCGGTTCAGGGCCAGGCCCATCTTTTCCTGGTCGGCCTTGGTCTTAGGCTCAACTGCCTGCTGGATCACTGGCTCTGGGAACACCATCTTTTCCAGGGTGATGATCGAGGATGGATCGCACAGGGTCTCGCCGGTGGTCACGTCCTTCAGGCCCACAGCAGCGGCGATGTCGCCGGCGCGGACTTCCTTGATCTCTTCACGCTGGTTGGCGTGCATCTGCAGAATACGGCCCAGACGCTCTTTACGCTGCTTCACCGAGTTGTACACGGTGTCGCCTGCGTTCACCACGCCGGAGTAGACGCGGAAGAAGGCCAGCTGGCCCACGAACGGGTCGGTCATGATCTTGAATGCCAGGGCAGCGAACTTCTCTTCGTCCGAAGCCTTGCGGGTAGCTGGCTGTTCGTCTTCGTCGGTACCGGCAACGTCAGCGATGTCCACTGGCGATGGCAGGTATTCGATCACGGCGTCCAGCATGGCCTGCACGCCCTTGTTCTTGAAGGCGGTGCCGCACATCATCGGAACGATTTCCGACGCGATGGTACGCTGGCGCAGGGCTTGCTTGATCTCTTCTTCGGAGAGCTCGCCTTCTTCCAGGTACTTGTTCATCAGGTCTTCCGACGCTTCAGCAGCGGCTTCAACCATCTTCTCGCGCCACTCGGTCGCGGAATCCTGCAGTTCTGCAGGGATGTCAACGTAGTCGAACTTCATGCCCTGGGACGCGTCGTCCCAGATGATGGCCTTCATCTTGACCAGGTCGATCACGCCCTTGAAGTTGTCTTCAGCGCCGATCGGGATCTGGATCAGGATTGGGTTGGCCTTCAGGCGCGAACGCATCTGCTCGTAGACCTTGAAGAAGTTGGCGCCGGTACGGTCCATCTTGTTCACGAAGGCCAGACGAGGGACCTTGTACTTGTTAGCCTGGCGCCATACGGTTTCAGACTGTGGCTGCACGCCGCCCACTGCACAGTAAACCATGCAAGCGCCGTCCAGAACGCGCATCGAACGCTCCACCTCGATGGTGAAGTCAACGTGCCCTGGGGTATCGATGATGTTGATGTGGTGTGGCTTGAAGTTGTTGGCCATACCGTTCCAGAAGCAGGTGGTCGCTGCCGAGGTAATGGTAATGCCGCGCTCTTGTTCCTGCTCCATCCAGTCCATGGTGGCGGCGCCGTCGTGCACTTCACCAATCTTGTGGTTCACGCCGGTGTAGAACAGCACGCGCTCGGTAGTGGTGGTCTTACCGGCGTCGATGTGAGCGGAGATACCGATATTACGGTAGCGCTCAATGGGGGTCTTGCGGGCCATAATTGATCCTAAATCTTTGAATGGACAAAACCGAGCAACATTTTTACTAGAAAAATGCGCCCGGCTTGAACTAGGCCGGCCACGAATGGCCGGCCAAACGTATTAGAAGCGGAAGTGCGAGAACGCTTTGTTCGCTTCAGCCATACGGTGGACTTCGTCACGGCGCTTCATTGCACCGCCACGGCCTTCCGCGGCTTCCAGCAGCTCGCCGCCCAGGCGCTGTGGCAT
The DNA here is from genome assembly GCF_049913255.1 of Pseudoduganella sp. R-43. Taxonomy (NCBI): domain Bacteria; kingdom Pseudomonadati; phylum Pseudomonadota; class Betaproteobacteria; order Burkholderiales; family Oxalobacteraceae; genus Pseudoduganella; species Pseudoduganella sp. R-43. The sequence continues at coordinate 859,513 of NZ_CP183988.1, read as the reverse complement.
GGACTTTTCGGAGCGCTTGTTAGCGGCTTCACGCAGCCAACGCATGGACAGGGCCAGGCGGCGCACTGGGCGCACTTCGACTGGAACCTGGTAGTTAGCGCCGCCAACACGGCGGGACTTCACTTCAACCAGTGGCTTGGCGTTGTTGATCGCTGCGGTGAACACTTCCAGCGGGTCCTTGCCGGACTTCGATTGGATATGGTCAAAGGCACCGTAGATGATGTTTTCTGCAACCGACTTCTTGCCGGACAGCATCAGAACGTTAACGAATTTAGCGACTTCGGTGCTACCGAATTTTGGATCCGGCAGAATTTCGCGCTTGGGTACTTCACGACGACGTGGCATGTCATTTCCTTTTCTTCAGTTGAGTGCCTCGGGCACTCGCGGAGGCCATCATAGCCTTCCACTTACTCGGTCTCGCGACCGCCTCAACTCAGTTAAATTGCAAATTACTTCTTAGCGGCCTTAGCGCGCTTCGCACCGTACTTGGAGCGAGCTTGCTTACGGTCTTTCACGCCCTGGGTATCCAGAGAGCCACGGACCATGTGGTAACGCACACCTGGCAAGTCTTTTACACGACCGCCGCGCAGCAGGACAACGCTGTGTTCCTGCAGGTTGTGGCCTTCACCGCCGATGTACGAAATCACTTCGAAGCCGTTGGTCAGACGCACTTTTGCAACTTTACGCAGTGCCGAGTTAGGCTTCTTAGGAGTGGTGGTGTACACACGGGTGCACACGCCACGCTTTTGCGGGCAGTTTTCAAGTGCCGGCGATTTGCTCTTCACGACCAGCTTGGTACGTGGTTGGCGAATCAATTGGTTGATGGTTGGCATCGTTTTAAATCCAACAAAATTACAGCATTGACAACCCGGGCAGCTTTGCCCGGGGGCTAAAACGGTATCTCCAGTGTGCGCTGAACGTCACTCAAAACGAGGCGTATACGATGCGCAGACTAAATTGAGAACTCGCGAGTATATACCTGGTTAACAGCTCAGTCAACCGGAATGCTGAATAAAGTGGCAGTATTGGAACGCCCCACGGCCCGCTATTGGCAGCATAATAGCGATCATTTTGTACTTTCCTGTAAGCAATGCTGCCGCGCCCTTCCACCCTGTTCATCCTGTTTAGCTACCTGGCGCTATCCGCAGTGCCTTTCCTGCCTTTGCTATTGGGCAAGCCGGTGGAGCAGCCGTGGCAATTGCTGGGAATCGAGTTCGTGGCCTGGGTCACGATATGGGCACTGTTCAAGCGCCCGGCCTACTTCCACTGGCTGCTGATCCCCGCCTTCCTGGCGTTGCCGACCGAAATTTACCTGTTCGTATTTTACGGCCAGGGCATTTCCACCCACCACCTCGGCATCCTGGCCGAAACCAGCCCGCAGGAAGCGCTGGAGTTCCTCGGCCGCAAGGTATGGACCATGCTGGCCGTGATGGTGGGCGTCGCCGTATGGTGGGTACTGACCTTCCGCGCTGCGCGCCAGACGCGCGGGCTGGACTGGCATGGTGGCTCGCGCTGGCTGGCACTGTTCTCCCTGGTCGTACTGGCCGCCACGGCGGCCTGGGGCTATGAATTCGGCATCAACGCGGCGCCGGCGCGCCCGGCAGCCAGCGTGGCCGCCAGCGCCGCGAAAGACAGCGACAGTGCAAGCGAAAGCGCCGCCAGCGATGACGATTCCAGCGAGAGCGCCTCAGCGCGCGCCGCAGTAGCCGGCGCCCACGCCCTGCACCTGCCCGGTCCGGCCCTGCCTTATTGGGCGCGCCTGCCGTTCGATCCGAGCGCCTTCGTCGAATCCTGGCCCTTCGGCCTGGCCGCGCGCGGCTATGATTTCTACAAGGAGCGGCGCTACCTGGCAGACCTCAATGAACGCAGCGCCAGCTTCGAGTTCGGCGCGCGCCAGGTCGACGGCGGCACGCAGCCGGAAATCGTGGTGATGGTGGTGGGCGAATCGTCGCGCTACGACCGCTGGAGCCTGAACGGCTACAAGCGCGAGACCAATCCCTTGCTGGCCAAGGAAAGCAACCTGGTGCCGCTGTCGGACGTGATCACGTCGGTATCGGCGACGCGCCTGTCGGTGCCGGTCATCATTTCGCGCAAGCCCGCCACGCAGAGCCTGAAGGATGGCTTCAGCGAAAAATCCTTCCTGACGGCCTACAAGGAAGCCGGCTTCAAGACCTGGTGGCTGTCGAACCAGATCTCGTTCGGCCAGTACGATACGCCGGTGTCGGTGTTTGCCAAGGAAGCGGACGTGATCCAGTTCCTCAACCTGGGCGGCTTCACCAACCACTCCAATTACGACGACGTGCTGTTCGAGCCGCTCAAGCGCGCGCTGGCCGACCCGGCGCCGAAAAAGCTGATCGTGCTGCACTCGCTGGGCAGCCACTGGAACTACAGCCAGCGCCACCCGAAGGAATTCGACAAGTGGCAGCCCTCGCTGTTCGGCGTCGACAAGCCGGCCTACACCGACCTGAAGATCAAGCAGCAACTGAATAACAGCTACGACAACTCGATCCTGTACACCGACTGGTTCCTGTCGCAGGTGATCGGTGACCTGAAAGGCACGGGCCAGCTGGCATCGATGCTGTACGTCGCCGACCATGGCCAGACCCTGTACGACGGCACATGCCGCCTGGCCTTCCACGGCCACAACACGGACTATGAATTCCATGTGCCGGCCTTCATGTGGTTCTCGGACCAGTATCTCGATCGCTACCCGGACAAGGTGGGCGCCTTGCTGCGCAACCGCAAGGCCAAGCTGGCAACGGAAAACATCTTCCATACCATGCTGGACGTGGCAAACATCCGCTACCCGGACGACAAGCCGGCCTGGAGCTTCCTCAACAAGGACTTCCAGGTGCACAAGCGGGTGGTGGACAGCTACGGCTGGACCAACTACGACAACGCAAGGTTCAAAGGCGACTGCCGAGAAGTGATCGACAAGGGCAAGCCGCAGTCGCAGGACAAGTAAGCCTCATACCGGCTTGTGCACCATCAGCCAGTACACGGCAAGCATGGCGATGAAGGCCGGATAGCCAAGCAGTTCCCAGCGCCGCGCATAACGCCAGTACTGGGCCGGCAGCGCGATGTTGGCGGCATGCGCTGCCAGCGCCAGCTTGCCCATCCTGACCTGGTACCACACCACCGGCAGCCAGCAGGCGCCCGCCAGGACGTACAGCGCCAGCGAAGCCCTGATCCAGAACGCGTCCAGCGGGTGGCCGGCGAGGTGGATCATCCAGGCGCCGGACAGGGGCTGCACGATCACGGCCGGCGTGGTGAACCACCAATCGGCGCGCACCACCAGCCGCGAGACCACGGCAATCGCCTCTACCGATCGCGAACGGTTGGCGAAGAACAGGTAGAACGCCGTGCCGAAACCGGTGCCGACCAGCAGCACCGAGGACAGGATGTGGATGGTCTTGACAGTCAGGTAGTCCACGTTTTTTCCTCCGCAAACAAGATGAACAGGATGGCCAGGATCGGCAGGTTTTTCAGCAAGGGGCCGAAGGGATGCCACAGGTATTCCGGCAGGCAGGCCGCAATTGCCGCGCTGTAGCCGAGTATCAGCGCGCCCTGCGCCAGCCAGAGCGCGCGGCGCGGGCGGACGATGCAGGCGATGCCGAATACGAAGTCCAGGGCCGCTGCGCCATACAGCGCGGCGATGGCTGGGATTCCTTCAATGCCGACACGTGCCAGCAATGCCAGGCTGTCCGCTTGCGGGTGGACGAAGGCGCTCACGATGGCCGTCGCCAGCCAGACGATCGCCATGACCCAGCGCAGCAAAGCGGTGCGCCAGCCGGCCAGCGCGCGCAGGCGAAACAGTTCACGTTCGGCGGGCGTCATGAAGTCGTTGATGCCGCGCGGCGAACGGCCCAATAGCTCGCATATCGGGGCGGCGCTGGCGGCGCAGCCTTCCGGAAGTGCACTGCCTGCACGCAGCATGCGCCAGGTCTCCGGCGTCAGGAGCGCGCCGCAGAACTGTCCGGCCCAGGCCGCGCACGCCATGATCGTTGCGGGAACGTGCAGCACTGGGGCAGGAGGAAAGGCCATCGCGCTACGGTAGGCGGACAGCATGCCATCGTAGCTGACGGCACTGTCGCCAGCGATATCGATCACGCGCTGTGCTGGCGTCGCCGGAGAGAGCGCAGCTGCTACCGCCTGCGCCAGGTCGTCGACGTGAAGCGGCTGGAAGCGCGCCTTGCCCAAGGCCGGCGCAACAATCATCGGCATGCTGGCGGCCCGGCAGAACATTGCAGCCGACGCGCCTTCCGCACCGAACACGAGCGATGGGCGCAAAATGATCCATTCCAATGGAAGTGCCATCAACGCTTCGTCGGCCGCACGCTTGCTGGTGAAGTAGGCGGTGTCGCCGCCATCCGCGCCGAGCGCCGAGATTTGCACGACGCGCCGTACGCCGGCCTGGGCGCATGCGGCAAACAAGGCAACCGGCGCGCGGGCGTGCAGTGCTTCGAACGTGGCCGCGCCGTTTTCGCTGATGATGCCGACAGCATTCACTACGGCATCGACGCCGCGCAGGCGCTCCAGCCAGTCGGCCGCCTGCAGGTCGGCAGAGTAATCGACTGCCACGTCGCCCCTTGCAGGACGGCGCACTCCGCGCAGGACTTCGTGTCCGGCCGCTGCCAATCGCAGGCAAATGGCGCGGCCGATGAAGCCAGCCGCGCCGCAAACAAGGACCTTCATTTGGCCGCCTTGGGAATCGACTTTGCGATGCTCCAGGCCATCACGGCGACGCCTGCCACGATGCCTGCGGTAGTCATGATCAGCGTTGTACGCAGCACGCTGGCCAGGTTGGCATCGCGCGCGTCGCTGTGGCCGAACCACAAGGCCAACAGCACCGGGAAGGCGGTAATCAGGACCGTGGTCACACGCACCCAGAATTCGGAGCGTTCCGCCGTTCCGCACAGGTCGACCAGCAGGCGGCGCAGCACATCACGCAAGTAGCGACTGACAGCCAGGCCAACCAGCAGCGGTATCACGATTTCATAGGCGATCAACATTTTACAACCTCCCCAGACAGTAATTTCTGTAAAGACAGAAATTTTATGTTCAAAAAAACGGGCATTGCCGCCCGCCTCCGTTATTGCCCGATCACTGCTTGCCGCGAATGGCCCGGCTGATTTTTGCGCTGACGCCCAACGTCTTCATCAGCGTTTCCGGCTTGTAGCGCAGCAGTTCATCCGACAGCGTCGCCATCACTTCGATGAACTTCAGCGTTTCCTCGATCCGTTCACGCGTGCCTTCGTCCTCGTCCGCCATCGCAGGGTTGGCGAGACACTCCGACAACGCGGCGGCGGTGGGATCGATCTCGCGCTGGCGTCGCCCGGCCACGATCAGCTTGAACAGCTCCCACACATCGGTCGAGGTTTCGAAATGGTCGCGGCGGTCGCCCTTCAGGTGCACCACTTTCACCAGGTTCCAGGACTGCAGCTCTTTCAGGCTGTTGCTGACGTTGGAGCGCGCCACGCCCAGCGTATTCTGGATCTCCTCGGCGTCCATGGGACGCGCGGCCAGGTACAGCAGCGCATGAATTTGCGCCACGGTGCGGTTGACGCCCCAGCGCGAACCCATCTCGCCCCAGTGCAGTACAAATCGTTCGGCTATCGGTTTCAGTTCCATGCCTGTCATTCTATGCTTACACAAATTTCTGTCAAGACAGAAATTAAATATTTGCCTGGATGGCAATTCGCGCCCACAATGCATAGCAAATAAACATGGGGGACGCTCATGCAGACTACGAAGCGGCTCGCCAGCATCGATATGCTGCGCGGCCTGGTCATTGTATTGATGGCGCTGGACCATACGCGCGACTTCTTTGGCGCTGCACTTTTCGATCCGGAGGACCTGGCCAAGACCACGCCGCTGTGGTTCGCCACGCGCTGGATCACGCACCTGTGCGCGGCCACGTTCGTGCTGCTGGCTGGTACTTCGGCCTACCTGCGGGGGACCAAGAGCGGAATTCCCGCGCTGTCGCGCTATCTCGTGACGCGCGGCCTCCTGCTGCTGGTGCTTGAAGCGACCTGGATCAGCTTCAGCTGGCAGTTCGGCTACAACGTCACCATCCTGCAGGTGCTGTGGGCACTGGGCATGGGGATGATCTTCCTTGCCGGGCTGGCGTGGCTGCCCTGGCCCGCGATCGCGCTCATTGCCGCGCTCTTGATCCTGCCGCATAACCTGCTCGATTCGATCCAGTCCACCCACCCGCTGTGGCTGGCCTGGCACCAGCGCGGATTCTGGCCAGTGGCCGGCAATTACGGCGTGTATCTCGCCTATCCATTGATGCCATGGCTCGGCCTGATCGCGGCCGGCTACGCGCTGGGCCCCGTGTTCCAATGGGAGCCGGCACGCCGGCAGCGCTTCCTGCTGGTTGCAGGCGCCGTGCTGCTGATGGTCTTCGTCGCCCTGCGCAGCGGCAACTTCTACGGAGATCCCGATCCCTGGTCGCCGCAGGGACGCGGCTTCGTGTGGGACTTCATTTCCTTCATCCGCGTGCACAAATACCCGCCGTCGCTCCTCTACCTGTGCGTGACGATCGGCATTGCCCTGCCCCTGTTGGCGTGGTTCGAGCGCCTGCGCCCCGTGCCGCTGCTGATGCTGTTCGGCGGCACCCCGATGTTCTTCTACGTGATCCACATCGCCATGATTCACTTCCTCTCCGGGCCGTACTTCATGCTGCGCTACGGCGCGACCCCGCAAGGCGGTCCGGGAGGATGCACGCTACCGAAAGGCTACGAGCCTTCCCTGGCCGTGGTCTACGCCGCGTGGGTCGGCGTCATCGCAATCATGTACGGCCTGACCAAGCTTTGGCTGCGCCGGCGAACGTCTGTCTTAGGCCGGCAGCAGGCGGCCTGAAAGACGCTTGTAGACATCGCGGGCGCGTTGTTCGATCGACGCGTCGAAGCCTGATTGGGCGAGCAGGGTCAGGCCGTTGGTTTCGGCCAGCACGCCGGGCGTCAACACCAGGCGGTCGGCGCGTTTTTGCACCAGCAGCGGCTCGCAGCATTGCTCGAGCAGTTGCGCCAGCACCACGTTGTGCGAAGACACCAGCACGGTGCCACGGCCGGCCAGTTGCTCCAGGACTGCGGCTGCAGCGGAAACCGACTCGAGGTGATTCGTGCCGCGGAAAATTTCGTCGATGATGAAGACCGCGCGTTGCGGCTCCTTGGCCAGCGCCAGCAATTCATGTGCGCGGCGCAGTTCCGACTGATAGAGGCTTTCGCCGCCATCAAGAGCGTCTTCATTCTGCATGCTGGCATAGACCGGCAGGTTCGGCACGTGCGCCGCCTCCGCGTAGCAGAAGCCGAATGCGCGCGCGGCCAGCAGGTTGAGGCCGACCGTGCGCAGCAGGGTACTTTTGCCGATGCCATTCTGGCCGCTGATGAAGGCGCTCTTGCCATCCAGTTCCAGGTCCAGCGCCTGCGCATCAGGCAGCAGCGGGTGTCGGACCGCACGCAGTTGGACCTCCTGCTCCCAGCCCTCCTCCGCCCAGCACCATTGCGCTTGCGTGGAAAGATGACGCGCCAGCGCAAGGTCGGCATCGCAGCCGGCCACCAGTTCAAAACTCTCGCGCAGGAAGGCCGCGTTTCCGCGCACCAGGCGGCAAGTGGCGAAATAGTGCTTCAGGTTGGCGAGCATGATCCAGTCGGCATACTCGGTCACGCCAGGCGCAGTGGAGAAGCCATTGCGCGCAAGCTTGCTGCGCAGTTGGGCTGCCTGGCCGGCGCCGGGTGCGTCTGCTTGCTGGCTATGTGCGTAGAGCTGCAATCGCAGCGCCTCGGAAATGGCTCCCCACTGTTGGACGCGAGAGTGGAAAGCAATCTGGATCGCCATCAGCACCAGCGACAGCACAACCGCCGGAACCAGCGCCGCCAGCCAGAAAAAGCTGGCGGCAACACTGGCGAGGAAGGCTACGGGCACCAGCCAGAGCCAGGCCGACCAGCGCGGCACGGGCGGCAGCGGCGACTCGGTCTGCACGACAGCGCCTGTCACCGGGACGAACAAGGATTCGCTGACCTCTGCGCTGGCCTTGCGTAAAGGCGCGAGTTGCGTGGCAAGACGCTCGCGCGCGCCGACGTCCGCCAGCAAGGCGCGCACACGATCGGCCGCGGCAGCGCTGGCGCCGCGCCGCAAGCGCCGATACAGCATTTGGCGGCCAAAGATGCTGGCCCCCTCGCCGACCGCCCGCAGGTAGGGCGCGAGCAGCAAATCCTGCCATGTTTGCCCATCCACCGCGCCGTTGCCGCTGGCGCCGGCCAGTTCATCGTAACGCGCCACCGCGCTGTCGGAGAACGAATACTCCACAGAACCACCCCTTGCCATAAAGATAAGCCAGCAAGTATAGCCGCTTACAAAAAAATCAAGTAGTCCGGTTGACTGGGCATGGCGGACAGGTGGACACGGTGGACGCTCGCGGACAGCAGCCGCGGCAAGGCGGACGTCATAGGAATCAAAGGCTTAGGTGCTGGCACACTTCATGCGTCAGCAAGATTGACCACATCACCAACACCAGGAACAAGAATATGATTCGCGACACCTCACACCAGGACCAAGTGATCGCCCCTCCGGCCAGCCGCTTCCCGCGCCGCAAGGTGCTGCTGCTGGTGGTCGGGCTCGCGCTGGCTGCGGCTGGCTATGGCCTGCTGAAAAGCTGGAGCGGCAGCGAGCAATCGGTCAGCGCCGCCCGCCTGCGCATCGGCGAAGTCACGCGCGGCACCCTGATCCGCGATGCCGCCGTCAACGGCCGCATCGTGGCCGCCGTCAGTCCGACCCTGTACTCGACCTCCACCTCCACGGTCGAACTGAAAGTGCACGCTGGCGACACCGTCAAGAAAGGCCAGGTGCTGGCCGTGCTGGAATCGCCCGACCTGACCGACGAACTGAAAAAGGAACAGACGCTGTTCAACGAACTGCAGGCCGAAGTGGCGCGCCAGCAGATCCTGGCCCGCAAGCAGAAGCTGGCCGCCCAGCGCGAAGCCGACACCGCGGAAATCGAGCGCGTATCCGCCATGCGCACCCTGCAGCGCTACGAAAGCGTGTCGACCGAAGGCATCATCGCCAAGATCGACATGCAGAAAGCCAAGGACGCCGTGGCCGCCGCCGACATCCGCGCCAGGCACACCAAGCAGGCCGCCGAACTGGAAGGCGACAACGTCTCGCTGGAGCTGAAGACCAAGACCGCGCAGATGGAGCGCCAGAAGCTGTCGCTTGCCAACGCCCAGCGCCGCGTCGACGAGCTGACCGTGCGCGCGCCGGTGGATGGCTTCATCGGCACCCTGTCGGTGGCCAACCGCAGCGTGGTGCAGGCCAACACGCCGCTCATGACGCTGGTCGACCTGTCCCAGCTCGAAGTGGAACTGGAAGTGCCGGAATCCTATGTCAACGACCTGGGCCTGGGCATGACCGCCGAAATCGAAGTGGCCGGCGCCAAGACCAAGGGCAAGCTGTCGGCCCTGTCCCCGGAAGTGGTGAAGAACCAGGTGCTGGCGCGCGTGCGCTTCGACAAGCAGCCTGAAGGCCTGCGCCAGAGCCAGCGCGTCTCTGCCCGCCTGCTGATCGACGAGAAGCCGAACGTGCTGATGGTGCAACGCGGTCCTTTCGTGGAATCGGAAGGCGGCCGCTATGTCTACCTGCTGCAGGACGGCATCGCCGTGCGCACCCCGGTGCAGCTTGGCGCCACCAGCGTGGCCGCCGTGGAAATCGTCAATGGATTGAAACAAGGCGACAAGATCGTGATCGCCGGTACCGAAAACTTCGAGAACGCCAAGCGCGTCTCGATCAACAAATAACCCCTACGGAGAGGCAAACCATGCTGCGCATGAATAACCTGAGCAAAGTCTATCGCACCCACATGATCGAAACCCACGCGCTGCGCGGCTTCGAAATCGAAGTCAAGCAGGGCGAGTTCGTCACCGTCACCGGCCCCTCCGGTTCCGGCAAGACCAGCTTCCTGAACATTGCAGGCCTGCTGGAAGACTTCACCAGCGGCGACTACGTCCTGGACGGCATCAACGTCAAGGGCATGGACGACAACGCCCGCTCGCGCCTGCGCAACGAGAAACTGGGCTTCATCTTCCAGGGCTTCAACCTGATTCCCGACCTGAGCCTGTTCGACAACGTCGACGTGCCGCTGCGCTACCGCGGCTTCAATGCCGCCGAACGGAAGGAGCGCATCGAAGACGCGCTGGCCAAGGTCGGCCTGGCTTCGCGCATGCGCCATTACCCGGCCGAACTGTCCGGCGGCCAGCAGCAGCGCGTGGCCATCGCCCGCGCCCTGGCCGGCTCGCCCAAGCTGCTGCTGGCCGACGAACCGACCGGCAACCTGGATACCCAGATGGCGCGCGGCGTGATGGAACTGCTGGAAGAAATCAACGCCGAAGGCACCACCATCCTGATGGTGACCCACGACCCGGAACTGGCCCAGCGCACCCAGCGCAACGTCCACATCATCGACGGCCAGGTGTCCGACCTGGTGCGCAAATCGCCGTCGCTGGTGGTCGCCAAGGAGGCCTGAGATGATCCAGTACTATTTCCTGCTGGGCGTGCGCAGCCTGCGCCGCAACCCGGTCCTGACCGCGCTGATGGTGCTGATCCTGGCGGTCGGCGTGGCCGCCAGCGTGTCGACCCTGACCATCCTGCACGTGATGTCGGGCGACCCGATCCCGCACAAGAGCGAGCGCCTGATCGTGCCGCTGGTCGACAACGGACCGCTCAAGGGCTACACCCCGGGCGAGCGTGAAGGCGACGAGATGTCCTACCGCGACGCCGTCAACCTGCTCGCTTCCGGCCAGGGCGACCGCCGCACCGCCGTCCGCGGCGTAGACGGCACCATCGAACCGGCGCGCAAGGACCTGCCGGTGTTCACCACCGAAGGCCTGTCGCCGACGCGCGACTTCTTCGCCATGTTTGAAGTCCCCTTCGTGCACGGCGGGCCGTGGAGCGAAGCGGACGACAAGTCCGGCGCCGACGTGATGGTCCTGAGCGGCAAGCTGGCCGAACGCCTGTTCGGCAATGCCAACCCGGTCGGCCAGCGCGTGCGCTTCCGCGGCTTCGACTACGCCGTGGTCGGCGTGTACGGCAACTGGAAGCCGGTGCCGCGCTACCACCGCATCATCGGCGGCCCCGGCGCCTTCGGCGACGAGGACGAGTTCTACATCCCCTTCCACAACGCGATCCGTCACGAAATGGGACAGAACGGCAATATGAACTGCAGCAGCGACCGCGGCCCCGGCTACCAGGCCCTGCTCGATTCGGAATGCATCTGGATCCAGTTCTGGTTCGAACTGCATTCGGCATCCGACCGCCCGCAACTGCAGGCCTGGCTGGACGCCTACGCCGCCGAACAGCGCAAGCTGGGACGCCTGCAACGCAACGCGCCGAACAAGCTGTTCAACGTGATGGAATGGCTGGAAGAACAGAAAGTGGTCGGCAAGGACAGCCGCCTGTCGGCCATGCTGGCCTTCGGCTTCCTGCTGCTTTGCCTGGTCAACACCATCGGCCTGCTGCTGGCCAAGTTCTCTGTGCGCGCACCGGAAGTCGGCGTGCGGCGCGCCCTGGGCGCCTCGCGCAAGGAAATCTTCACCCAGTTCCTGATCGAGAGCGCCGTGGTCGGCCTGGCCGGCGGCATCCTCGGCCTGGTGCTGGCACTGGGCGCGCTGGCCCTGATCGGCAGCATCTCCGAGCAGATCGCCGTCACCACGCATATGGACTGGATGATGCTGCTGGTGACCTTCGTCATGTCCGTCAGCGCCGCCATGCTGGCCGGGCTGCTGCCGACCTGGCGCGCCTGCCAGGTCACCCCGGCCCTGCAACTGAAATCGCAGTGAGGATAACCATGGAAATCAAACCAATCTTTTCCGCGCTGATGCGCTCCAAGACCGGCCCGATCCTGGTGGCCGTGCAAGTGGCGCTCAGCCTCGCCATCCTGGCCAACGCCATGCACATCGTCAGCGTGCGCCAGGCTGTCGCCGCGCGCCCGACCGGCATCGCCAATGAAGAAGAAGTGTTCAACCTGCGCGTGAAACCGCTCACCCCGGGCGGCCATGAACAGCAGCTGGCGAACCAGAAAGCGCAGGCGGCGGCCTTGCGCGCCGTGCCTGGCATCGTTTCGGTGGCCGACACCAACCAGATCACGCTGTCCAACTCCGGCAACTACAACAGCGTGGCCGCCAGCCGCGAGCAGGAGCGCAGCAACGCCAGCCCGTCCATGTACGTGACGCCGGACTCGCTGGTCAAGACCTGGGGCCTGAAGATCGTCGACGGCCGCGATTTCACCCCGCAGGATGCGCCGGAAATCGACCAGAACACCAGCAAGGCCTTCCCCACCGTGGCCCTGATCACCAAAGCCACCGGCCAGAAGGTGTGGCCGGACGCGCCCAGCTTTGTCGGCAAGAAGATGTACTACGGCACCGGCGCCGAGGCGCGCGAAGTGACGGTGGTGGGCGTGATCGACACGCTGCAGACCCCGTCCGCCGCCATGGGCCAGGACGGCGAAATGTCGACCATGGTACCGGCCCGCATCACGGGCAGCTCGCGCTCGCTGTACACCCTGCGCGCCGAGCCGGGCCAGCGCGACCGCGCCATGAAGGATGCCGAGGAAGCGATCCGCAAGCTGCATAACGGCCAAGTGGTGGTACGCACCACCACCCAGTCCGAAGAGCGCGTCAAGCGCTACCGCGCCGACAACGCGCTGTGCTGGATGCTGATCACTGTCAGCGTGCTGCTGATGGTGGTGACCGCCAGCGGCATCGTCGGCATGGCCAGCCTGTGGGTCACGCAGCGCCGCAAGCAGATTGGCGTACGGCGGGCACTGGGGGCGCGCAAGCTCGACATCCTGCGCTACTTCGTCACTGAGAACCTGATGATCACCACTACCGGGATTGTCGGCGGCCTGCTTGGCGCGCTGGCCCTGAACCAGTTGCTGGTATCGAAACTCGAGCTGGCGCGCCTGCCCGCCGAGTATATGGTGGTTGGCGCGCTGGCTTCCTGGGCGCTCGGCATCGCCGCCGTGTACGGGCCGGCGTGGCGCGCAGCTTCCATCTCGCCGGCGCTGGCGACCCGTTCGGCTTAAACCGGTAAACCAGGGTCTGACCCACAGGGTCAGACCCTGTCAGCCCGCCTGCCGATGGTTTGGGTTTTGCGCCTTTGATCTTCGTCGAAAGTCAAGATCTTCCAACCCAACCGCCGACCTCAAAACCGTTCGGGGTCAGACCCTTGGGTCAGACCCCGGTTTACCGGTTTTAATGTATCCTGCCAAAATGCCAACCGTACTGATCATCGACGACAACGCCGCAGTCGCAGTCGCCCTCGAAGTCCTGTTCTCGCTGCACGACATCGAAGCGTTGCACGCCGCCTCCCCCGAAGAAGGCCTCGCCCTGCTCGACCAGCGCAGCGCCAGCATCGACCTGGTGGTGCAGGATATGAACTTCAGCGCCGACACCACCTCCGGCGAAGAAGGCGTAGAGCTGTTCCGCGCCATCCGCAAGCGCCACCCCGACCTGCCGGTCATCCTGCTGACCGCCTGGACCCACCTCGACGCCGCCGTCGACCTGATCAAGGCCGGCGCCGCCGACTACCTGTCCAAGCCCTGGGACGACAAGCGCCTGATCGCCACCGTGCGCAACCTGCTGGAACTGGGCCAGGCCAACCGCGCCCTCAACCAGCACCGCAGCGACGAACTGCGCCAGCGCCGCGAACTGGAACGCTACAAGCTGCACAATATGGTCTGGAACGACCCCGCCACCGAGCGTGTAATATCGCTCGCCTGCCAGGTCGCCCGCGCCGACGTGCCAGTGCTGATCACCGGCCCGAACGGCACCGGCAAGGAACGCATCGCCGAAATCATCCAGGCCAATTCCTCGGTGCGCGAAGGCCCCTTCGTGGTGCTGAACTGCGGCGCCCTGCCCGCCGAACTGATCGAAGCCGAACTGTTCGGCGCCGACGCTGGCGCCTACACTGGCGCCTCCAAGGCCCGTGAAGGCAAGTTTGAAGCCGCCGACGGCGGCACCCTGTTCCTCGACGAGATCGGCAACCTGCCGCTGGCAGGCCAGATGAAGCTGCTGCGCGTGCTGGAAACCGGCCGCTTCGAACGACTCGGTTCCAACCGCGAACGCCAGGTGAAGGTACGCGTGGTCAGCGCAACGAATGCCGACCTGCCCGCCATGATCCGCGCCGGCACCTTCCGCGAAGACCTGTACTACCGCCTGAACGTGATTGAACTGCGCCTGCCGCCGCTGGCCGAACGCCCCGGCGACATCCTGCCGCTGGCGCGCCACTTCCTCGGCCAGGAACGGCAATTGCGCCCCGACGCCGAAGCCGCCCTGCTGGCGCACGGCTGGCCCGGCAACGTACGCGAGCTGAAGAACGTGATGGCACGCGCCAGCCTGCTGGCGCAAGGCGACGCCATCACCGTCCCCGACCTCGGCCTTCCAGCGAACACCATGAACGGCCACGGCGCGCTAACGAGTCCCGAGCAGGAACCCGACCGCGACGCCATCGTCAGCGCCCTGCAGCGCGCCAGCGGCGTGGTCGCCCAGGCCGCCGCCGAGCTTGGCCTCTCGCGCCAAGCCCTCTACCGCCGCATGGAACGCCTCGGCATCGCCCGCCCATGAGCCGCCCTCCACTACGGCCCAGCCCGTGTCACACCATGGGGTCACACCCCAAAGGTGACACGACCCCATCTGGTGCGCAGACGAGCCCGTGTCACACTTGGGGTGTGACCCCAGGGTGTGACACGAGCACGACCGTATAAGCTATGCGCCTTTCGCTTTTGACTCTGTGGTCGGCGTTGGTGGGGACGCTGACGGCGACGGGAATCCTGATTGCGCTTGGGCTGGACCAGCTCTTGCCGAAGCATCCAACCATCGTGCTTGGCATTTCACTGCTGTGCCTGGTACCGCTGGCGGTGATTACCATCCGCGCCCAGCTGCAGCGCCAGCTTTCCCTGTATCGCGCGCTCACCGGCACCGTTGCCAGCTACCGCGATGGCGACTTTTCCTTCAGCCTGCACTGGCCGCAGAACGATGAATTGAGCGACCTGGTAGCCGCTCACAACGAACTGGGGCAGGTGCTGCGCGAGCAGCGTCTTGGCCTGGTGCAGCGCGAGCTCCTGCTCGACACCATGGTCCAGCACACGCCGGTCGCCATGCTGCTGGTTACCGACAACGATGCCATCGTGTTCGGCAACCTGGCGGCGCGCCAGCTGGTCAACGAGGGCCGCAAGCTAGAGGGCCTGCGCCTGGCGGAGTTGCTGGCGCGCGTACAGCCGGCCCTGCGCGAAGCCCTGGGCCGCGGCGGCGATGGCCTGTTTACCATCGGCGACAGCGAGGAGGAAGAAGTCTTCCACCTTGCACGGCGCAGCTTCAGCCTGAATGGCCGTCCGCACGAACTGCTGTTGCTGCGCCAGCTCACGCAGGAACTGCGCCGCCAGGAAGTCCAGACATGGAAGAAGGTGATCCGCGTTATCAGCCATGAGTTGAACAACTCGCTGGCCCCCCTGACTTCGTTGGCCCATTCGGGCAGCGAACTGGTGCGGCGCGGCCAGACCGAGCGCTTGCCGCAAATCCTGGCCACCATCGAGGAACGCACACGCCACCTCGAGGGCTTCATCCTCGGTTACGCCCGCTTCGCCAAGCTGCCCACGCCGCGGCTTGAACAGCAGGACTGGGGCGCCTTCCTGGCCGCCTTGTCCGACCAGGTGCAATTCAAGCTGCATGGCGAAGTGCCGGCCGAAGCGCACGCCTTCGACGCCGCCCAGATGGAGCAAGCCTTGCTCAACCTGCTGAAGAATGCCCACGAGTCAGGCTCGCCACCCGAAGAAGTCAGCCTCGAGCTGCGCCGCCAGCAAGGCATGCTGCGCATCGAAGTGCAGGACCGCGGCCCCGGCATGAGCGAGGCGGTGCTGGCCAACGCCCTGGTGCCATTCTATTCCACCAAGCGCAGCGGCACCGGCCTCGGCCTGGCGCTGGCGCGCGAGATCGCCGAAGCCCATGGTGGCCGCATCGCGCTGGCCAACCGCGATGGTGGCGGTCTTGCGGTGGCAATCATCCTTCCGCTTTGATGTAGATCAAACAGTAGCGGTGCGGCCTACCTTGGAATGTGCAGGCGCCTCGCCTGCGCTTTCAGGAGAACACCATGAAGACAGCCATGGGTATGCTGCTTGCACTGGCCGCCACGGCGGTGCAGGCCGACAACGTTGTTACCAACGTCAACCTCGGCGGCAGCGCCACCGAACTTTCCGCCGCTTTCGGCGTGACCCACCTGGAACAGGGAGCCTTCTCTGATACCTTCTATTTCTCGCCCAGCGCCGGCACCTATTCGGTCGATGCCAGCCTGGTGACCCTGGGCTTCAGCCCGAACACCGATGTCACCCTCACCGCCGCCTACGTCAATGGCAACGCCTTGAGCCTGATCGGTCCGGGTCTCTTCGAATACGGTTTCCTGTTGCCGACCGTGATCTCGGGTCCACTGGAACTGAGTGTCTTCGGCTACGTGAATTTTGAAGACACCAGTTTCACGCCCGCCTCGGCCAGCTACTCGGGAACGCTGAACATCAGCGCGGTGCCGGAGCCGGGCGCATATGCCCTGCTGCTGGCGGGGCTCGGCGTGGCCGGCGCAGCGGCCTGCAGGCGCCGCCGGGAAGCTTGAGCGCCGGGCTGGTAAACTTACGGCCATGACTTCCCGTAGATTCGACCAGCCTGGTTTTCCTCCCGCCACCATCACCGAGTTCGAAGGTGTCCGTTCACTGCACCTGGGTACGTCCTGGGTGCAGGGCGCCATGCGCCTGTCCAAGCCCGACATGATCGAGCTTGAATACGTGCGCATGATGATGATGTGGACGCTATTCATTCCCGCTCCCCGCCATATTGTCCAGCTCGGCCTGGGCAGCGCGGCCCTGACCAAGTTCAGCTACCGCCAATTCCCCAAGGCGCGCGTCACCGCCATTGAACTCAATCCGAACGTGATTGCAATTTGCGAAGAGAAGTTCGGCCTGCCGCCGAACGACGAGCGGCTCGAGGTGCGCCAGATGAATGCCATGGACTTCGTGCTCGACCGGCGCAACCATGGCACGGTGGACGTGCTGCAAGTCGACCTGTACGACGAGGAAGCGCGCGGCCCGGTGCTCGATACGCCTGAGTTCTACCAGGCTTGCTTCGACTGCCTGGGCCCGGACGGCATCATGACCACCAATGTATTTGGCGATTTCGACAATTACGCCAAGAACCTGCAGCACATGGAACTGGTGTTCGACGCGGTGGTGTGGCTGCCGGAAGTGCACGACGCCAACATCGTGGTGATTGCTTTCAAGCGTTCGCCATCGATCGATTTCTCACTGTTGTACGATCGCGCCAACCAAATCAGGAAATCGCTTAACCTGAATGCCCGTCCCTGGGTGGACGGCATGCGCGACTGGATGGCCAACGCGTAGTATAGCTACATGCGCGCGCGTTTCCTGTTTAAATAGTTGAAGATTATCAAGTAGTTACTAAATTTAACTGGTAGGACGCAACAGTCGTCACGGCGGGATTGCCCGGCGTCTTTCAGTGGTTTATATTGCGGGGCCTGTGGTTTCAGGCAAGAAACAATATTGTCATAAAGACCAAGAGTTGCCGCAATGTCCGAAGCATTCCTAAAACAGCGAGAAGAATTCAGCGAATACTCGATGAGCCGCATCGGCGTATCGCGTGAAATGTTCGATGCCTTCAATCGCATTCTCGCCCCGCACGTGGTCGAGGTACATTTCCGCAAGGGCGAATACCTGCAGCGCGCGGGCGTGCCGGCCAGCGTGGCTTACTGGCTTTACCGCGGCGTGGCGCGGCGCGGCATGATCACGCAGGATGGCGCCGATGTGACGATGGCGTTTTCGGCGGAAGGCGATACCTGCGGATCGCACCACGACTTGCTGGCGGCCCAGGACGGCCAGCCGGCCCAGGAATTCATCATTGCGGAGACCCCGGTGACGGCGATCCGCGTGGAATGGGCCACCATGGCCCGCCTGCGCGAAGAGCACAGCATCATGCGCGAGTACTACCTGAAGGTGTCGGAGCACTCGATCCGCCGCTATTCGCAAAGCTGCCTGGTGCGCAGCATGACGTCCGCCAACTGCCGCCTGGCGGCTTTCCGCGAGCAATACCCGGGACTGGAGCAGCGTATTTCGCAGAAATCGCTGGCCTCCTTCCTGGGCATTACGCCGCAATACATGTCCACCCTGCTGCGCCAGGAGCAGGAGCAGCAGGAGCGCTAGGCGGCTTCCTGTTCGCGGCGCATGAGCTGCGACAGGTAGGCTGGCGTGATCTGCAGGTAGGATGCCAGCACCTTCTGCGAAATCCGGCGTTCCAGGTTCGGATACTCTTCCCTGAAATTGGCCAGGCGCTCTTCGGCGCTCGAAGCGGTGTGCGTGATGAAGCGGCGCGCCTGGCTGCATACGGCAAACTCCAGCAGGCGCGTCATGTAGGCGGTCAGCACCGGGTGCTGGCTGCGCGCCACGCTCATTTGCTCCCAGTCGAATCGGAAACCCTGCACCGAGGTCTCGGCCACGATGAAGGAACGCGCCGGCAGCTCGCCGCGGAACTCCAGCAAGTCTTCATAGGCGTTCGCGATATGGCTCTCGGTGGCGAAGCGCATCGTGACTTCATTGCCGCTTTCGCTGACATAGCCCACGCGGGCCACGCCGCCGGTCAGCCAGAAGACGTCGCGCGAGGCTTGGCCAACGCGCTGCAGCAGCTCGCCGCGGCGCACCGAAAACGGCACGGCCAGGGGTGCGATGCACTGGCTGGTTTCGTCAAACAGTTGTTCGTCGACGGCGTAGCGCGCCATCATGTCGGCCTTGAAATTCTGCCGCAGCTTCAGGAAATGTTGATTCATTGCGCCCCAGTATTCGTTTTTTGTTTTTGACTACATCTGGTCAGGCCAGATTTACTTCATTCTAAAAACAAGCGGCGCAGGTTTTCGATCAACTATTTGAACTTTCGGTAAAAATTTTCGTAGGCCGTTAAATGAATGACACCGGCCAGGCGCTTGACCAGCGCATCTACCCCGGCGGGATCGACCTGGCCATAGCCCAGGGCCAGTCCGCGCCAGCTGCATTGGCCGGCCACGGCGTGCACGCTGAGGGCGTTGGCAATCATGCCTTCCTGCTCGAGGGCGCGGCGGCTGATCTCCACGTCGGACAGGCGCGGGTCTTCCCAGCGCAGCGCAAGGTGCATGCCGGCCGAGGCGCCCTGTACGCTGGCGATGCTGCCAAGGTGCCTGTCCAGCGCTTCCACCAGGGCGTCGCGCCGTTCGCGATAGACGCGGCGCATGCGGCGCAGGTGCAGGGCGAACTGGCCGCTGCGCAGGAATTCGGCCAGTGCCAGCTGGTCGGCGGCGCGCCCGCGCGAGGCCGATTGCTGGCGCATGGTCGCCAGCGGCTGCACCAGCCACGGCGGCACCACCAGGTAGCCGATGCGCAGCCCGGGGAACATGGTCTTGCTGAAGGTACCGCAGTACAGCACCGGGGCGTCCGGCTGCAAGCCTTGCATCGATGCCAGCGGCGGGCCGTCGTGGCGGAATTCGCTGTCGTAATCGTCTTCGATGATCAGGGCCCCGCAGGCGCGTGCGCCGTCGATCAGGGCCATGCGGCGCGCCAGCGATAGCACGGTGCCGGTCGGGTACTGGTGCGAAGGGGTGGTGTAGATCAGGCGCGGCGGGCGCTCCTTCCAGTCTTCGGAGCGCGGGGCGATGCCTTCCTCGTCGACCTCGATCGGCTCCAGCTTCAGGCTGGCGGCGCGGAAGGCGGCCATGGCGCCGCCGTAGCCGGGGTTTTCCATCCACAGCGTTTCGCCGGCGTCGGCGCAGGCGCGTCCGCACAGGTCAAGGCTGCTCTGGCTGCCGTCCGTGATGAACACTTGCGCCGCTTCGCAGATCACGCCGCGCGAGGCGCGCAGGTAGTCGGCGATGGCTTCGCGCAGCACCGGTTCGCCGCACGGGTCGCCGTAATTCAGCTTGTCGGTGGGCAGCGAACGCCAGGCGCGCTCCAGCAACCGGCGCCACAGGCCGATCGGGAAGCTTGGCAGGTCGGGAACGCCCGGCACGAAGGGCGTGCCGCTGGCGGCAGAAGCGGTGCTGTGGCGCAGGTTCTGCGCCCGCTGCGACAGGCCCTTGTGCGGGACCACCACGCTGGCTTGCTGCTGCCGGGCAGGCGCCACGGCGGCAACAATGGTGCCGCTGCGGTCGGTCACCACATAGCCTTCGCTGGTGAGCTGCTCGTAGGCGTACAGCACCGTGTTGCGCGCCACGCCCAGTTCCGCTGCCAGCGCGCGGGTGGCAACCAGGCGCGTGCCGGGAGCCAGCGTGCCGTCGCGGATGGCAGAGCGCAGGCATTCGTGCAGCAGGCGTTGGCGCGGCCAGCCGTGGTGGCCATGGCTGGCGGTGAAGTTCGAGATCAGCAGCGAGTAGTCCAATCGTGGCTCCATGGTTTTGCATAGCCCTGGACCTGTTACAGGGGCCAGCAGGACATTATAGTCCGATGCCATGAATACAACACCTCCCCCATCCGACCGCACCCGCGTGCGACGTGGCGCCGCCAACGCCGCCTATGAACCCGACCTTGTGCGCGCCATCGTCGATGCCGCCTACATTTGCCATATCGCCTTCAGCGACGGGCAGTGCACGCACTGCATCCCGACCGCCTGCTGGCGCGAAGGCGACCACCTGTACATCCATGGCTCCAACGGTAGCCGCATGCTGAAGCAATTGATGGCGCAGGATGCCTGCGTCACCATCACCCACCTGGACGGCCTGGTTCTGGCGCGATCGGCCTTCAACCATACGATGAACTATCGCTCGGTAATGATCTACGGCCGCTTCGAAGCGGTCGACGAGACGGAGCAGCGCCGCACGCTGGATGCCTTCATGGATCATCTGGCGCCGGGCCGCCGCCTCGAGGTCCGCGGCGGCAACGACAAGGAACATGCTGCCACCACAGTGCTGCGGATCCCGCTGGCGGAAGCGGCGTGCAAGGTGCGCAGCGGCGGGCCAAACGACGACGAGGAAGACATGGGCATCGCTGCCTGGGCGGGCGAACTGCCGTTCGTGCAATGGCGCACCGCGCCGGTCACCGATCCGGAGTGCAAGGCCGCGGCGCCGGCTTATGTGCGGGACTGGGCTAGCGAACCTTGAGTTTCAACAGCCGCTTGTCCGGCGGCGGCCAGTCGAGCCGCATGCCGCGCAGGGTTTCCAGCAGCAGGCGGGCAACGACTTCGTTGCGATAGCGTTTTGAATCCGAGGGGACCACGTACCACGGCGCATGGCCGGCGTCGGTCTCCGTAATCGCATCCTCGTAGGCTTTCTGGTAGTTCTTCCAAAGTTCGCGCTGCTTCAGGTCTTCGGGGTCGAACTTCCAGTGCTTGTGCGGATCGTCCACTCGCTCCTGCAGGCGTTCTTTTTGCTCATCCTTTGAAATGTGCAGGAACAGCTTGACGATGGTGGTGCCGCTTTCGGCCAGCATGCGTTCGAAGTCGCGAATCTGGGCATAGCGACGCTTGCATTCCTGCGGCGTGATCTTGCCGAGAACGCGCGTGATCAGCACGTCTTCGTAATGGCTGCGGTTGAAGACCGCGATCTCGCCGGCTTTGGGTACTTCGCGGTGGATGCGCCACAGGAAGTCGTGCGCGGCTTCGATCTCGGTCGGCGCGCGGAAACCCACGGCGCGCAAGCCCATCGGGTTGATTTTGCTGAACAGGTGGCGCACGGTGCCGTCCTTGCCGGAGGTATCCGTGCCCTGCAACACGATCAACAGCTTGCGTTTGCGCTCGGCGTACAACATCTCCTGCAGGTCGGAGATGTCGTCCAACATCTTGTCCAGCATTTCCCGATCGGGCTTGCTGTCCGATTTCGCATCCTTGTCGCGTAGGCGCAGGCCCGGCCTGGCACGGAATTCGTCGATCGCTTTCATGCGATGACATTAGCACAGCTTGCGGTTCAGCGGCGTTCACGCCACCACAGGAGCAACATGCAGAAGGCAAACGCAAGGCCAGGCATCCAGCGCGGCACTGCAATAGGCCACGGTTGCGGTTCGCCGGTACGCAGCGTGGCCGCATCGACCGCACCCAGTCCGGCAATCGGCTGTGCACTGCGGCTAACGTAACGGGCAGTCGCGTCATGCCGCAGCGCAGCCTGCCATGCCGGCCAGTCTTGCGCAGCGTACACGTAGACTGCGCTTTCCGCCTGGCCGGTGCGTACCGGTAACCAGCCAGCACCGCGCGGCCACAGTGCAACGCACGCCGAATCCGCGCGCTCGCTGCGGGCCTGCCAGTGCAGGGCCTCCTGCCCCACCGTGACAGCGCCGCCCGTCGCCACGCCTTGCGCGCAAATTTCAGTGCGCAAGCCTGGCAGCGGCATTGGGTCGGCATCAAGCCAGCGCAATTTCTGCTCGCTGCCCGACGCGGCAAAGTCGATCACTTGCTGCCACCACTGGCCGAGAGCCGCCGGCTCGCTGATGGCGTGCCGGTGCCAGTCGCGAACGCCCAGCCACAGGATGCGGCCTTTTTGCCAGTCTCGCTGCCACAACCAGGGTTTGCCGTCCTTGTCGCGCGCGACGGGCTGCCAGGCGCCGCTGGCCATCGGCGTTTGTGCGCCGGGAGCGAACGCCAGGGTGGCGCCTGCGAATGGTAGGTGGCGCGTATCTTCCTGCTCCGTGGTGGCCGACTGCGCCGACAACTTCAATCCAGTCTCACGCTGCCACAGCGCTGCATCGTCTGCATTGCCGCCAAGGACCAGCAGCGGCAAGCCTTGAGCAACCTGCGCCAGCGCACCACGCAGTCCGCCGCGTTCAAGCCAGGCGGCATCGGCTACCAGCATGTTGGGATGCGTCAGCGGTGCGCGTGCTTCTTCGTTGCGCGTCAGCGATTTGCCAAGCGTGGTTTGCCAATCGACGATGGCGTTGGAGTCCGTCAACAACTGGTACAGCACGCGCGCGTCAAAGGACGCAGCGCCAAAGCGGCCCTGCACCTGCAAGGGGACGGCGTCCAGAACCCGCAGCGGCACCGGGCCTTGCGCAGCGGTCTTTCCATCCTTGTCGAGCAGGCGCGCCTGCAAGACCATCGATTCAGCCAAGGGCGGTTGCCATTGCACGGTCAAGGTGTCTGCCGCAGCCGCGGCGCGCGATTCAGCCAGCACCTGGCCATTTTCAGCCAGCAGCTGCAAGCGCCAGCCCGCCTGCGGGGCATCGCGCCGCACGGTCAGCGCGAAACTGCGGCCGAGCGGCAGGGAGCGTGGAAAGTCCAACCAAAGCAGGCCGTCCTGTGCCGGCTTCCACTGGATAGGGCGTACGGGCATGTCACGCCATTGCGCCTCGTACAGGCCCTGGCCCTGCACTTCCACAGGGGTATCGCGAAGCGCCGACGGCATCTGTGCCAGCGCCTCCGCCAACCGATCGTCCGGTGCCGCTGGCGAAGCACTTGCTGTCGCCAGGACTATTGGCTGCGCACCGCCAGCAGGAGCAGCGGGGGCGGCAAGCAGGGTCGCCAGCGAGGCGCCGGCCGCCAGGCCCAAGGCAGCGTCTATCCAGCGCTTCTTGCGTGAGTACAGCAAGGCGCTTGCCGTGCCGGCTAACACCGCACCACCGTACAGGAAGTTGATATCCACGTTCACGGCGCGCCCTTCCCTTGCAATGCCTGGCCAAACCTTGTCTGCGCTTGCGGGCGTGCCTGCAACAGCACTGCCGGCTGCTGCACGGTCGCACGCAGCCAGGCACGCAACTGGGCACGGCATGACTGGCAACCATCAGCCACATCCTGCACGGCGGCTTGCGCCGACAGGCGTAGTTCTTCATCCTTGATGCGGGCAACTGCTTCGCGCGCAGCCTTGGTCCACAGTGAGGGCAGCGCGCCATCTCCGCCGAGGGCCTGCACCAGTTCGCGCACATCGGCCGGCACGAATTCGTTGGCCGTGCCTTGCGCACGGCGGTAGCTGGCCGCGCCAGTCATCTCACCGCTCATGCGCTTTTCTTCCTTGATGGCCGGCGACACGAAGGCTGTGCGGTGCAGGTAGACGCGTTCCGCCTGCTGCAGTTCCTTGATCGCCCCAAGCGCTTTGTACTCCGGCGGCAAGGCCGGTTTGGGTGCAATGGCGCGAAGCTGCTTTTCGGCGTCCCACATCGCCCGCAATGCGCGGCGCAGGACTTCCTTGGTGGCCGGATCGAAGATGGTGGCGTTGCCTTCCTGGTCATGGGCGTGGCCGAACTGGGCGGCGATATTTCCGGTGCCGAAACCGCCCGGGCCCTGGGTGCCGGCGCCACCGTGTTCATGGCCATCGCCATCGCCGTGTTCTTCGTCGCCGAACAGGGAAGACTCCTCGCCAAGAAATTGGCCATAACGCAAGCGCAGCTTGGCTTGGTCGCCGGCGATCTTCTCGCTGCGGGCGCGCAGTTCTGCGGCGCCCAGGCGCGGCGAGTCGGCCACCAGTTGTTCGGTGTCGATGATGATCTGGCGCTGGCTGCGCAGGTTTTCCGGTTTCACCATCGATGGCAGGGCAGTCGATTCGAGTGCTTCGCCTTGCTGGCCGGGCAGGCGCAACGTGTAGGTTGGCGATTGCGAAACATGCGGGACCGGAGCGTTGTCGCTGGCGCGCACAAAGAAATACAGTTCGTCACCGGGCTCCATGCCGAGCTCTTTCAGCATCCATTGCTTGTTCCAGCTGCGCTTGCGCGGATCGGACGAAGCGGGAAGCGGAGCTTCCTTGTCGGTAAAGCGGATGTTTTCGCCGCTTCCGCGCGCGAGGGTCATATGCAGGGTTGCTTTGACGACCCCGTAGTCGTCGCTGACGCTGACGCTGAGCTGTGCGCTTTGGGCGTCGGGCTTCAGGACGCTGACCGATTCGTTCGGCGCGGCAATGGCGACTTGCGGGGCCTGGTCAGGCGTGACGCGGATTGTGTAGCGCTGGCTGGCATTATGGCGGCTACGCCAGAAGATGGAATCGCTTGCGGTCCATTCAGCGCAGCGGCCCGCCGTCGCCCGCAAATTCTGGCCGTCGCCAAGCTCAATGATGGCATCGGCGTTGACCGCGCACCAGCGCACTTTGCTGTGCTGGGGAATCTGCAGGTCGCGCGGCGCGCCTTCACTTGGCTTCACGCCGGTGTACGGCGGAGGCTCGGCGTGCAGGCTTATGCCGGCTGCCGCGATGGCTGCCGGCGCTGCCGCACCGGTGCCCGCGGGCGGCGCGTACTGAGGGCTATGCGCTGCGACATAGGCCCATGCAGCGGCGGCCGCCACGGCTGCCAGGGCAAGCGGAATCGCATTGAAGCGGGCTTTCTGCATTGCGATGCTGCGCAAGCGCTCATCGTCGAGTACCTGGCCGACCCGCGCGATCAGGCGATTGTGTTGCAGGCGGCCGAGTGGCGTGTCCGGGGCAGCGGCCAGCATGGCACTACTGTCCTCCAGTTCCGGAACCGCGTCGTTCAGCCAGGACGACAATTGGGCATCCACCCGCTTGCGCCAGAGCGCGAAGTCAATCGCCGCCCAGAGCATGGCGGCTCCTGCCAGTGCAAGCGGAATGGTCAGCGTCAGCAGCTTTGCAGCAAAGGTACCTGCGAGCGTTATTGCAGCCAACCCGGCTGCGGGCAGCAGCGGCAAAAGCCAACTGGAGATGCGGCGGCGGATCAGGGCATCCAGCATGCGTTGGCGCACGCTGGCCAGGTGGTCAGCGGCGGCGGGCATGGGTGAGGATCCTTTCGATTGCGAACAGCGCCAGCAAGGCGAGCGCCAGCCATTCTGGTGAACGGCCCAGCGGTGCGGCTAGCGGTTCTTTGCGCCCGGCCTTCAGGGTTTGCGCGGGCATTGGGTAAGGTGACATCTGCGCAGTTGCTGCTTGCCAGCGCTCGTAAAGTGCGCGGGCTGCATCGACGTCATGCAATGGCCATTGCGGGGCGGTCCAGGCGAGGCCCTCCGGGGTTTGCGTTTGCCCGTTAGTGACGGCGGTGCGCCACCAGAGAGGGGCCTTCCATGAGGCTGGAGGTTCGTTGCCTGAATGGTCCCAGACTATCAGCTCAGTGTCCGTGGTTGGGGTGTCGGAGAGAAGGTAGAGATTGGCGCCGTCGGCGGCGGTGCTGAAGGCAGCAAACAACGCTTGCCAGCGAGGCAGGCGCTCGGCTGGCGCGGACACGACGACGTGGCGCTTACGGGGCGTCGCAACGGCAGCGACGGGCGGCTGGGCGGCGATGGCGGAAGGAGCGAGGCGGAGCTCTGCTGCGTGGGCCAGGCGCGGGGGAAGCGCGGGCATGGCGGCACGGGGAGCAAGGATGAGGAAGCGCGCCTCCGGGCGCCATTCGTGTTCGTTACGGGCCAGCCAGGTCCACAGGTCGGCGGGCAGCGGCTCGCGGGCAGCGGCGCCCATGCCAGCCGATTGCACCTGTTGCGCAGCCCACGGCGAGGATTCGAGCGATGGGTCGATGAACACCGTGTCGCCCTTCCACGGCATGACAAGCACCGCCAGCCAGGCAAGCAGCATAAACAGCAATGCCATCCGCACCAGCAGGAGCAACACGTCCGACCAGCGCAGCACGCGCTGCTGTTGTGGCGCTGCTGCAGGCAGGAAGCGCGCAGTGGCGAGAATGTCGGTGCGCGTGCGCTCGCGCTTGCGCATATGCCACCACACCGGCAGCAAAAGCACCGGCAAGGCAAGCCACCAGAAAGGCTGCATGCTGGTCATGGCCTGCGCGCCTCCGGATTCCTCAACCATGCCCGCAGGACTTCGCCCAAAGTTTGTTCAATCTGCGCTTCGCATAACGGCACGTCATGCTGGCGACATGCGGTGCGCACGGCACCGAAGTGGGAGTCAAGCGCCTTGCGGTAATTGTCGCGGTCGGCGCGGGTAAAGCTATGCAGGCGAGCGCCCTCCTCCGGATCGCGATAGGCGTGGCCGGCAGCGAAATCCGCTTCGACTTCGGCTTCGGTGCGCAAGGCCAGCAGGCGCACGTCATGCCGCATATGACGCAAGCGCACCACCGCCTCGCTTAGCGGCGACGGCCAGTCCAAAGCGTCCGTTGCAGCGAACACCATGCTTTGCGAACGCGCGAAGTGCAGGCTTGCGCGCAGGGTTTCGGTATCCGGCAGCCCGCCGGACGGCGTGGCGCGTTGCAGGGCCGCCAGCACGCGTTGCAGATGGCGCGGACCGCGCGAAGCTTGCGTGAATTCGACCTTTCCGTTAGAGAGCACCAGCAGCCCGAAGGCATCGCCCTGGCGCTGCGCAATGGCCGCCACGCAAGCCAGCGCCGTGCGCGCATACCAGTACTTGCTCAAGCCATCGACACGCCGGCTTGGCTCTGCCATCGAGGCGGTCGCATCCAGCACCAGCCAGGTCGCGACATGACTGTCGCGCTCCGCCTCGCGCACATAATAGCGGTCGGCGCGCGCCAGCAGCTTCCAGTCGACACGCCGCCATTCGTCGCCGGGCGCGTACGCACGGTACTCGGAGAACTCCACACCGGCGCCGCGTTCGCGGCCCGCATGAATGCCATGGCCGAGGCCCGCCAGCACATGGCGGATCACCAGCTCAAGGTCGGCGGAGTGCGCCAGCAGCGCGGGTGTTTCCAGCATGCTTATTCGGGCTTGATTGCGTCGCGCAGTGCGGCCAGGATGCCGGCAATCGCAATGCCGTCAGCTTCCGCTTCGAAATTGCGCAGGACACGGTGCGCCAGCACCGGCAGCAGCATGTGGCCGATGTCCTCGCGGGTGACCGCCAGGCGGCCCTGCATCAATGCACGCGCCTTGGAGGCCAGCACCAAGGCCTGGCCCGCGCGCGGTCCTGCGCCCCAGCCGACGTGCTTTTTCACCGCTTCGACGCTCGTCTCGCGGGGACGGGTGGCTCGCACCAGGCGCGTTGCGTAGCGCAGCAGGTGCTCGCCGATTTCGATATCGCGCACCAGCGCCTGCAGGCGCAGCAAGGTTTCCACATCCATCGCCGGCTCCGCATCCTTCAAGCCGGCGTGCGTGGTGGCCGATACCATCGCGATTTCTTCGTCTTCCGTGGGGTAACCGACATCGATATGCAGCAGGAAGCGGTCCAGCTGCGCTTCAGGCAGCGGATAGGTGCCTGCCTGCTCGATCGGATTCTGCGTCGCCAGCACGAAGAATGGGCGCGGCAGCTTATGCGTCTGGCCGGCGAAGGTCACCGAGCGTTCCTGCATCGCTTCCAGCAGCGCCGATTGCGTCTTCGGCGGCGCGCGGTTGATTTCGTCCGCCAGCAGCACTTGCGTGAACACCGGCCCTTGCTGGAAACGGAACTCGCGCTTGCGCGTCGCATGGTCCTCTTCCAGGATCTCGGTACCGACGATATCGGACGGCATCAGGTCCGGCGTGAACTGCACGCGGCGGAATTCCATGTCGGTGGCCTGCGCCAGCGACTTCACCAGCAGCGTCTTGCCCAGGCCCGGCACGCCTTCCACCAGCGCATGGCCGCCGGCCAGCAGGCAGATGACCAGCGAGTCGATTACCTCTTCCTGGCCGATGATGACGCGACCCATGCTCGCCTTCAGTGCCTTCACCTTGGCGTGCAGTACGCCGATCTCGTTTTCGCTCCAGCCGCTTTCAGCCACGGTCATGCTCCCAACGCGTATTGAATGATGTTGACTGCGAAGCGCGTGTTGTCGATTGCCAGCCAGCGCTTGTTGCGGAAGTCGTAATCCCACTCGCAGCCATAGTCCTTATTGCTATACAAAAGCCTGATGCGGCCGCCGAATTCCACGGCCTTCAGGTAGTCGTGCACCAGGTCGTCGCCCCAGCCATTCAACTCCATCCCGGTATTCGGCGGTCCGTCGAATTTGAAGAACGCGGAATACAGCGGGTGGCTGTTGGGAATCTTGTGCAGTGCTTTCGGGCCGAAGATGCGGGCCACTTCCGCCTCGAACGATTTCGCAAACAAGCCGTCGATGTCGTGGTTGCAGTCGTCCACGAAAACAAAGCCGCCGCCACGCACGTAGCGCTCGAAGTTCTTGCGCTCGGCAGGCGTGAACTGCACCAGCTTATGGCCGGCCAGGTAGCAGAACGGCGCCTCCAGCATCTTCGGATCGGACAGCGCGACGATGCGTTCAACGGGATCAACCTTCAGGGTCGTGTATTCGACCAGGGAGTTGAGCACATTGCTCGGCATGCGGATATCGACATCCCAGTCGCCCGACTCGTAAGTCAGGCGCGTGAAGTAGAAATCGTAGGCGGGCATTCCTCAGACCGCGTCGGACAGCGACGTGAAGTTGAAGTCCCGCACCTTCATGGCGGGGATCATCAGCTTGCGCGCATCGGTATCGCCGATCAGCACCGGACGCCCCAGTTCATCGATATTGTTCAGCATCGAGACCGGGCTGTCGTTGAAGCGGAAGTTCTTGATCGGGTGCTTGATCTTGCCGTTCTCGATGTAGAAGGTGCCGTCGCGGGTCAGGCCGGTCAGCGCCACCGATTGCGGGTCCACCATGCGGATATACCAGGTGCGGGTCACCAGGATGCCCTTCTTGGTCGAAGCAATCAGTTCCTCGGTCGACTTCGATCCGCCCGCCATGATGATGTTGCCCGCCGGCGGAGTCGCTTCCTTCTTCTGCTTTTGCGCCCAGTAGCGGTTGTAGTCGAGCGAGGTGATCACGCCGCCTTTGATCAGGTCGCGGCGCGCGCGTGCCTGCATCGATCCCTGGTCCCATGGCAGCACCGGTGCATTGGCATCCCACGGGTCAGTCCACACATTCACCTGCTCGTCGAACAGCTTGTCGCCCAGGCGATTGGCGCCGCCCTTCTTGGACAGGAAGCTGCGCCCTTCGTCGGCCGAACGCGCATCGAAGGCGCTGAACATGAAATTCAGCAGGTCGTTGGTGGCGGCAGGTTCCATCACCACGGTATAGCGGCCCGGTTCCAAGGCCTTGGCGTCCACCGAGCGCAAGGCCTTCTCGATGGCGATTTCGGATGCCGCGCGCGGATCGAATGCCTTCGGATCGTAGGCGGCACGATTGACCCAGCCCGAACCGCGGCCGTCGTCGGTGCGGGTGGTCACGGTGAAATTCAGGCCGCCCAGTTCCTGGAAGCCGAACACGCCGTTCGAGTTGGCGATGCAGTCGAAGCCAATGCTGTCGTTGAAGAAGCCCGCCGCCTGCAAGCCGGCCTTCTTGGCGGCGGCGATACTGGCGAAGGCCACATCTGCGCGGTATTCGGGATTGAATGCCTCGGCATTACGGTTGAAGGTATTGCTGGCCTTGAAGTCCTGCTTGCCCACGGCCGGCATGAATTCCGGATTTTCCGGGGCCAGGCGCGCGATTTCCTCGGCGCGGCGCACGGCCGCTTCCAGCGACTTGGCGTCGAACTGGTTGCAGGTGGCGGAACCTTGCTTCTTGCCGAAAGCGACGCTGACCACCAAGGTCGTATCTTCAATCAGGCCGGCAGTGGAAACGCTGTTGTTGGCGTAACGCACGTTGCCCTTGCGGCTTCCGCTCAGGTTGACGCGGCACTCGTCGGCCTTGGACATGGCCATCACTTTGTCGCAAATGCTTTTTGCTTCGTCTTTGCTCAGGAGTTTCATCTATCGCGTCCTTAGTCAATCTTGCGGGCAGTGTTGATCACATTGATGCCGTTGAAGCGCGTGGTCGAGGAACCATGCGACACGGCGCTGACCTGGCTTGGCTGGCCTTTGCCGTCGAAGAACGAACCGCCCATGCGCCAGTCGCGCTGGTCGCAGGTGGCCGAACAAGAGTTCCAGAACTCCTGGGTGTTCGACTGGTATGCCACGTCGTTCAGCATCTGGCCGACCTTGCCGTCCTTGATCTCGTAGAACAACTGGCCGCCGAACTGGAAGTTGTAGCGCTGCTGGTCGATCGAATAGGAACCGCGGCCCAGGATGTAGATACCTTTTTTCACGTCCTTGACCATGTCGTCCACCGACAGCGGCTTCTTGCCTGCTTCCAGCGAGACGTTGGGCATGCGCTGGAACTGCACGCTGCTCCAGGAATCCGCATATGAGCAACCGTGAGACTCCTTCTCGCCGATGATGTGCGCCTGGTCGCGCGTGGCCTGGTAATTCACCAGGATGCCGTTGCGGATCAGGTCCCATTTCTTCGAAGGCACGCCTTCATCGTCGTAGCCCACACAGCCCAGCGAACCGGGAGTGGTCTTGTCGGCCACGATGTTGACGATGTCGGAACCGTACTTGAAATTCCTGCTCTTCCACTTGTCCAGCGTCGCAAAGGAGGTGCCGGCGTAGTTGGCTTCATAGCCTAGCACGCGGTCCAGTTCCGTTGCGTGACCGACGTTCTCGTGAATGGTCAGGAACAGGTGTTCAGGGCTCAGCACCAGGTCGTACTTGCCTGGCTCGACCGACTTGGCCGAGAGCTTTTCTCGCGCTTGCTTGCCGGCGGCCTTGGCGTCTTCGATGATGTCGTAGCCGCCGTTGTACAACTGCGTCACGCCGCCTGCCGCGCGCACCTTGTGCTCCGGCTTGGCGTCGAAGAATTCGTAACCCATGCCGGCCGGCGAAGACAGGCCGTCGCGGGTGCGGAACTTGCCGGTTGCCTTGTCCACTGCAGTCGCGGTGAAAGGCGCCCACAGGCGGTGTACGTCCTGGTCGATGTAGGAACCGTCGGTCGAGGCAAAGTATTTCTGCTGATTGACTTGGAACAGGTTGGCGGTCATGAAGGAGGCGCCGGCATCCAGGCCAGCCTTGTTCGCGGCCAGCAGCATGTCGGCCTTTTCCTTGATCGGCACTTCGCGCCAATCCTTCTTGAAAGGCGTCTGCCATGCGACTTCGCCCACGCCTTTGACCGGCGCCAGTTGCACCGGCGAGGCCTGCAGGCGCGCGTTGGCGCGTGCAATGGCCACTGCCTGGCGCGCGGCGTCGGCGACGGCGTCGACTGTCAGCGCGTTGGTGGCGGCGAAGCCGTAGGCGCCATTGGCGATCACGCGCACGCCGACACCGGTCGATTCGGTGTTGACGATGTTTTCAACGCGCGTGTCGCGGGTGGTGATGAACTGGTTCAGGTAGCGGCCAATGCGCACGTCGCAGTAGCTGGCGCCGGCCTTGGTGGCGGCGTTCAGCGCGGCGTCGGCGAGTTCTTTCTTGAACTTGCGGGCCATCGGGTTCATCAGGTCTTCGGCGGCGATGGCGTTGCCGAAGACGGGGACCAGCATGGTGCCGCCGGCGGCAGCGGCGACTTTCAGGAAGGATCTGCGTTCCAATGTGTTGCTCCATTTTTAAACCGGTAAAGCAGTGTCAGACCCACAGGGTCTGACACTTTGTGGCGCGGCGGCTGCGCTCTTCGGTTTCCTATACAGCGTCAGACAAAGAGGTGAAGTTGAAGTCCCGCACCTTCATGGCCGGAATCAGCAGCTGGAATTGCGACTCGTCGCCGGCCAGCACTTCCGGACGGCCCAGTTCCTCGATGTTGTTCAACATCGTCACCGGGCTTTCATTGAATCGGAAGTTCTTCACCGGGTGCTTGATCTTGCCGTTCTCGATGTAGAAAGTGCCATCGCGGGTCAGGCCGGTCAGCAGCACGGTTTGCGGATCGACCATGCGGATATACCAGGTACGGGTCACCAGGATGCCCTTCTTGGTCGAGGCAACCAGTTCCTCGGTCGACTTGGAACCGCCGGACATGATGATATTGCCCGGTTGGCCTACAGCGCGCTGGCCCTGTTTCTTGCCCCAGAACGGCGAGTAGTTCAACGAAGCGATCTTGCCGTTCTTGATGATGTCCATGCGCTCGCGCGCCAGCAAGGTCTGGTTATCCCATGGCAGCACAGGAATATCCTTATCCCACGGGTCGGCCCACACGTTCACCTGCTCGTCGAACAGTTTTTCGCCCATGCGGTTGCCGCCGCCCTTCTTGGCCAGGAAGCTGCGGCCCTCGTCGGCCGAACGCGCGTCGAAGCTGCTGAACATGAACGCCAGCAGGTCGGAAGTCGCGGCAGGTTCCAGGATCACCGTATAGCGGCCAGGCTCCAGCGCCTTGGCTTCTGCCGAGCGGATCGCCTTCTCCATCGCCACTTCGGCCGCTGCGCGCGGATCGAAGCGATTGACGTCCTGAGCATCGCGGCGCACCCAGCCCGAACCGCGGCCGTCTTCGGTCCGCACGGTGCAGGTGAAGTCGATGCCGGTCTGCGACTGGTGGCCGAACACGCCGCGCGAGTTGGCGACTGTCTCGAACGAGGACTGGTCGGTAAAGAAGCCCGCAGCGACCAGGCCCTTCTTCTTGCAGGCCTCGATGCTGTAAGCCGCCACCTGCGCGCGGTACTCAGGATTGATCGCGTCGGTCGACTTGCTGAAGGTGTCGGAGCCCTTGAACGCCTGCTTGTCCGGCGTCGGCATGAACTCCGGATTTTCCGGCGCCAGTTTTGCCAGTTCTTCCGCGCGCTGCACGGCTTTCGCCAGCGACTTGTCGTCAAACTCGTTGATGACTGCCGTGCCCTGCTTCTTGCCGAAGGCGACCGCCACGGACAGCTGGGTATTTTCCACCAGGCCGGCAGTCGACACGGCATTGCGCGCATAGCGGATATTGCCGGTGCGGCTGCCGTTGATGGTGACGATGCACTCATCGGCTTTGCTCAGCGACATGACCTTGTCGGAGATGCGCTTGGTCTCTTCCTGATTCAGGATCTTCATTCGTAGTCCTTTCGCCTTAGCCGATCTTGCGTGCAGTGTTGATCACGTTGATGCCGTTGAATCGCGAAGTTGACGAACCGTGCGACACCGCGCTCACCTGCATCGGCTGGCCTTTGCCGTCGAAGAAAGAGCCGCCCATGCGCCAGTCGCGCTCATCGCACATGGCGGTGCAGGCGTTCCAGAACTCCTGGGTATTCGACTGGTAAGCCACGTCTTCCAGCATCTGGCCGATCTTGCCGTCCTTGATCTCGTAGAACATCTGGCCGCCGAACTGGAAGTTGTAGCGCTGCTGGTCGATCGAGAAGGAACCGGCCCCCACGATGTAGATGCCCTTCTTCACGTCTTTCACCAGTTCGTCCGGGGTCATCTTCTTCTTGCCAGCCTTGAGCGAAACGTTAGGCATGCGCTGGAACTGCACATTGCTCCAGGAGTCCGCGTAGGAGCAGCCGTGCGATTCTTTCTCGCCGATCACCGCCGCCTGGTCGCGCGTAGCCTGGTAATTCACCAGGATGCCGTCCTTGATGATGTCCCACTTCTTGCACTTGACGCCTTCGTCGTCGTAGCCGACCGCCCCCAGCGAACCCTGGATGGTTTTGTCTGCCTCGATGTTGACCAGGTCCGAACCGTACTTGAATTTCTTCGACTGCTGCTTGTCCAGGGTCGCGAAGGAAGTGCCGGCGAAGTTGGCCTCGTAGCCCAGCACGCGATCGAGTTCGGTCGGGTGGCCGACGGATTCGTGGATGGTCAGCCACATATGTTCCGGCGACAGCACCAGGTCGTACTTGCCCGGCTCGACCGACTTGGCGGTCAGCTTTTCCTTGGCCTGGCGGCCGGCGGCCTTCGCATCCTCGACCAGGTCATAGGTACGGTTGTACAGCGTGGCAACGCCGCCCGCTGCCTTGATCTTGTCTTCCTTGCGGCCGTCCAGGTATTCATAGCCCATGCCGACCGGGGTGCCCAGGTCGGAACGGCTGCGGAACTTGCCGGTCGACTTGTCAACGGCCGTGGCGAAGAACGGCACCCACAGGCGATGCAGGTCCTGGTCGATATAGGAACCGTCGGTGGAAGCGAAGTACTTCTGCTGGTTAACCTGGAACAGCAAGGACTGGATGAACGAAGCGCCGGCTTCCAGCGCGCCCTTGTTGGCGGTGATCAGCAGGTCGGCCTTCTCCTTGATCGGCACGGTGCGCCAGTCCTTCTTGATCGGGGTCGCCCACGACACTTCGCCCACGCCCGGCGTCGGCGCCAGCTGCACGCCGGCTGCCTGCAGCTTGGCGTTCGCCTTGGCGATGGCGACCGCCTGGCGCGCCGCGCCGGCCACGCCGTCCGGCGACATGTCGCTGGTGGCGGCAAAGCCGTAGGCGCCGTTGGCGATCACGCGCACGCCCACGCCAGCGGATTCGGTATTGGTGACGTTTTCGATGTTCAGGTCACGGGTCGTGATGAACTGGTTCAGGTAGCGGCCGATGCGCACGTCGCAGTAGCTGGCGCCGGCCTGGGTGGCCGCGGTCAGCGCGGTATCTGCCAGCATCTTCTTGAACTTCACTTCCACGGGCTTTACCAGCTCGTCGGCCGCAATGGCGCGGCCAAAAGGCATCATCATGGCAGCCATTGCACCGCCGCTCATGTTGAGGAATGCACGTCGTTCCATAGTCTCTCCAGGGTTATCGTTTTTACCTAAGACAGCTTGCAGGGATCAAATCGTACGCAATTTTTATGCCATTGTGTAAAGCTTGTACAAAGCTGAAACATATCCGCAAAAAGTGTCCGGGCAGTGTCCGCACACCGTCCGCGCGGACACTTGACCGGGCGGCCAGCTTGCACGATCATCAAGTCCCGGGCGACCGGAGCCGCTGCGTCGCCTGCCCAACGAAAAAAGGAGACTCCTGAATGAAACAGTACGTCCTGGCCGGCCTGCTGGCCGTTGGCTTTACCGGTTTTTCCGGCGTTGCACTGGCAGATCCTGCCCTGAAAGCTGCAATCGCCAGCCCTACCCGCAACGCGGACAACGTCAAACGCGACCAGTACCGCCATCCTTACGAGACCCTGACCTTCTTCGGCATCAAGCCGAACATGACGGTGGTCGAACTGTCGCCGGGCGGCGGCTGGTACACCGAAATCCTGGCCCCTTACCTGCGCGACCAGGGCAAGCTGATTACCGCCGGCTCCAGCCCGCAATCGGCCGACGAACGCGTGCGCAAGTCGGCTGAACGCTTCCAGGAGTTCCTGGCCAAGCAGCCGGGCCGCGACAAGGTGGTGCTGGGCGCCTTCGAACCGGGCAACGGCGTATACACTTACGCGCCGAAAGGCAGCGCCGACATGGTGCTCACGTTCCGCAACATCCATAACTGGATCGGCACCGGCGACGAGAACATGAAGAAGCTGATGGCCAGCATCTACGACACGCTGAAACCAGGCGGTATCTTCGGCGTGGAAGAACACCGCCTGCCGTCCGCCATGACCCAGGATGCCAAGGCCAGTACCGGCTATATGCACGAAGCCTATGTCATCAAGATGGCCGAACAGGCCGGCTTCAAGCTGGTGGCAAAGTCTGAAGTCAACGCCAATGCCAAGGATGACGCCAACCACGAGAACGGGGTGTGGGCCTTGCCTCCGACCTTCACCAACAAGGACAAGGACCGCGCCAAGTACGCTGCCATTGGCGAGAGCGACCGCATGACGCTGAAGTTCGTCAAGCCGCAGTAATCAGTGCTGAAAAAGCTGCAACGCTCTGCCGCCGGCTTGCTGCTGGCGGCAGCATCCACCCTGGCCAATGCGGGCGACGCGGCCAATGCGCCGCTGATGCGCTTCGTCCTGCCCTCGGTCACGCCTGGCTCCGAGGTACAGGTCACCTACTTTCACCTGCTGCTGCGCCTCGCGCTGGAAAAGACCGACGGCCCCTTCTCCATCGAGTTCTATCCCCACGAACTGACCAGCCCGCGCCGCGCCCTGGAACTCAAGCGCAATGGCGTCATCAACATCATGTGGGACGGCACCAACGCCGAGCGCGAACGCGACCTGCTGCCGATTCGCATCTCCCTGGTGCGCGAGCTGAACGATTACCGCGTCTTCATGATCCGCAAGGAGGATGAAGCCCGCTTCCGCGAGGTTCGCAGCCTGGGCGACCTGCGCAAGCTCGTTGCCGGCGCGGGCGTCAACTGGCCTTCGGTGGATGTGTTGCGCCACAACCGCCTGCCGGTTGAAACGACGGTCAATTACAGTTCGCTGTTCCCGATGCTGAAAGCAAAGCGCTTCGACTACATGCCGCGCGGCGTGCACGAGGCCTGGGCCGAGGAAAAGGTGTATGGGAAGGATGGATTGATGGTGGAACCGACGATCTTCCTGCATTACCGCGTACCGTTCTATTTCTTTGTCAGCAAGGACAACAAGGCGATGGCGGAGCGGGTGGAGCGAGGCTTGAAACTTGCGCAAGCCGATGGCAGTTTCGACAAGCTGTTGAACGGCTACCCGGCTTTCCAGCGCGCCCTGGGGGAGATCGCGGCGCGCAAGCGCAAGGTATTTGAACTGGAGCTTCCTAGCGGGATTGCAGGCGGCTCATCAAGGTGACAAAGCCGTATCCGGCAACGAAAAGACCGCCCAAGACGACGGCAATTGAAACGATCAGGCTAGTCATTCATTCTCCCAAGTGCACAAACCAGCCGCTATTATGCTGCATGCGCACATGAATGATTCTCACACTTCGTTTCAAGTTTGTCGGAATTTTGTCATTTTTTCACCGGAGTAAAGGACAAATCGGCGAAGTCATAGCTGAAATCCGTCTCGGTGGACACTGGCGCCATCTTCATGCGATCAATCGAACCGTCCGGATTCAGCGAAAACGTCACATAGGCATCGGCGTTGAAATTGCGCTCCTTCCAGCGCACGATGAACGTGTCGTGCTGGAAGTGCTCCAGCGTGCCGGTCAAATCCGGCGTGCGGCTGAACGACATGAGCTGCTTGCCGCCTTCCTGCCTGATGCTCACCGTGCCATACCAGGGATCGTTATAGTCGCCGTTGTAGGATGCCAGCGGCAGCGAAGGCCTGGATGCCGCCGCCCGGGCCGAGGACAGCTTGCCCTGGCGCGCCAGTTCTTCCTTGTGCATTTCAGCTTCCTGCTCGGCGTAGAGCTTGATCCAGTCGGTCGGCGCCGCGCCCATGTAGTGGTCCAGGATGCGCCATTGCAGCGCCGTCATGACCGGGCCGTTCTCCGCATTGGTGAAGATGGCCACGCCCAGCTTCTCTTCCGGCACCATCACGATACGCGAATAAAAGCCCTGCAGCGCGCCGCCGTGCATGGCGACTTTGCGGCCGCGGTAATCGCGCAGCTGGAAACCCAGGCCGTACGCCGCGAAGTTAGGCCTGGTGGCAGCCAGCGCCGGTTTCGGCTCGCTGATCTTCATTGGTGTTTGCTGGGTCCACATCTCGCGCGCCTGCTTGGCGCTGAACAGCTGCTTGCCGTTCTCCATCTTGCCTTCGTTGAGCAGGACCTGCATCCACTTGGCGATGTCTTGCGCATTGGTCTGGATGCCGACCGCGCCAACCGCGTTTTGCACCGGCATCGGCTTGACCACGGCGGCCTTGCCATTGACCTTGCTGTGCGGCGCCGAATAGTCGGCCGTTTTCAGCATGTCATCGACATTGGTGGTGCTGCCGTTCATGCCCAGCGGCGCCAGGATGCGTTCGCGCGTCGCCTCTTCCCAGCTCTTGCCGGACTTCTGCGCAACGATCTTGCCCGCCACGATGTACAGCAGGTTGTCGTAGGCGTAGCTGTTGCGGAAGCTGGTCGCCAGCTTCACGTTGCGCAGGCGGTCGATGATTTCATCGGTGCTGAAGGTCGTGGTCGGCCACCACAGCAGGTCGCCGGCGCCCAGCCCGAGGCCGCTGCGGTGCACCAGCAGGTCGCGCACGGTCATGGCCTGGGTCACGTAGGCGTCCGCCATCTGGAAACCCGGCAGGTGCTTGGTAACCGGGTCGTCCCAGCCCAGCTTGCCCTCGTCCACCAGCTGCGCCAGTTCGGCAGCGGTAAAGGCTTTCGAGTTCGAGGCAATCTCGAACAGCGTTTGCTCCGTGACCGGCGCCGGGTTGCCGAGCCGGCGCACGCCGAAGCCCCTGGTCGCCACCACCTTGCCGTCCTTGACGATGGCGATGGCCATGCCGGGCACGTCGAAGGTCTTCAGCGCCAGGTTGACGTCACGCTCGAGGTCGAAGGCTGGCGCACTGGCAGCGGCGGCGGCTACCGCGCCTTCCGCCGCGGCGATGGCCGGCGCGCCGATGGCGGCACTGGCTGCGAAGGCCAGCATGAGCAGGGTGGCAATTCGTTTCTTCAGCAGCATGGTCATTTCTTCAGCAATTTGTCGACGGAACCCTGGGTCTCAGGATGGTAGCGCGGCCGCGCCTTGGCGTAGACGCCTTTGGCCCATGCTGCTTCGTTCGGGTTGTTCAGCAGCGCCTTGTACAGCGGAACCACGAACTTCTGGCGCCCCACGCTCATGAGGAAGGCATTCAACGGCTCGCGCACGCCGTAGCCCGCATGCACGGACGCCAGCAGGAAGCGGAAGCCGATTTCATTATTCTTCGTATCGCGCAGCTTGAACGCCTCGTCGAGCTCCTTCATTTGCGCAGCATTGGCCTTGCTGTCGATGCCGTTCAGGAAATGCATCCACTCCAGCGCGGTCCACTGCTGCGTCTCCAGCAGGCTGGTGCCCAGGTCGCCTTTCAACCAGGCGTCGCGCTTGCCGTCCAGCGCGGCCAGGCGCGGCGAATTCACGTACTGCGCGCCGGCCGGGATGCCGCTGCCGTGCAGCCATTCGTCCAGCTCCGCATCGCCCATGATGGCGGGATTTTTTGCCAGCAGGTTCTTGCGCAGGTACTCGACGAATTCGGCGGTGGTCGCCGACTGGAAGGCGTGCTGGTCGAACCAGCCGCGCAGGAAGGGGTCGAACACGTCGCGGCCGGCACGCTGCTCCAGCGTGTGCAGCAGCCAGGCGCCTTTCGGGTAGGCCAGGCCCTCGTCGGTGTAGGTGTCCGGGTTGGTGTCGGGGTCCTTGGTCAGCAAGGCCTGCTTGGCGGGCGGGATGTCCTTCAACGACGCGACGGCTTCGGCCTGCTCCACCTGCAGGTTCATGTCGGCCACTTCCTTGCCGTACAGGCTTTCCACGATGCGGGTGGTGACGTAGGTGGTAAAGCCCTCGTTCAGCCACCAGTGCTTCCACGAAGCGTTGGTCACCAGGTTGCCGGACCAGCTATGCGCCAGTTCGTGCGCGATCAGGTCGTTCAGGCTGCGATCGCCCGCGATCATGGTCGGGGTCAGGAAAGTCATGCGCGGGTTTTCCATGCCGCCGATCGGGAACGATGGCGGCAGCACCAGCATGTCATAGCGCCCCCAGCGATAAGGGCCGTACAACGCTTCGGCAGCATTGATCATCTTCTCGGTGTCGGCCAGCTCGTAGGCAGCGGCATCGATGCGGCCGGGCTCCGCGTACACCGCGGTGCGCGGACCGAGGTTGCGCAGTTCGATTTCGCCGATGGCGATGGCCAGCAGGTAGGCCGGGATCGGTTGCGGCATCTTGAAGTTCCAGCCGCCCTTGCCGGTCGCATGCTGGTCGCCTTCCGCACTCATCACCACGCGCATGCCGGCCGGCGCGTCGATATGGGCGCTGTAGGTGAAGCGCACCGCCGGCGTATCCTGCACCGGCGCCCACGAACGCGCATCGATGGTTTCCGACTGGCTGAACATGAAGGGGCGCTTGCCCGACAGCGTCTGCTCGGGATTCATCCACTGCAGCGCATTCGCGGTCGGCGCGGTACGGTAATAGATGCGGACTTTCTCGGGCTGCGATTGCAGGGCGATGCGCAGGGCGCGGCCCTTCTTCGGATCCTGCTTGTCGAGCATGAAGGAGGCCGGCGCCCAGTTGCCGTCAGGGCGCTGCACTTGCACGCGCGCGATCTTGAGCTGGCGCGTGTCAAGCACCAGGGTGCGCGCCGACTTGTCGATCCAGTTCAGCGACAGTTCCGCATAACCGTCGAGCGTCTTGCGCGTGAAGTCGGCTCGCAGGTCCAGGTGCAGGTCGGTGGTGCGCACCTGGTC
Organism: Pseudoduganella sp. R-43; assembly: GCF_049913255.1. NCBI lineage: Bacteria > Pseudomonadati > Pseudomonadota > Betaproteobacteria > Burkholderiales > Oxalobacteraceae > Pseudoduganella > Pseudoduganella sp. R-43. The sequence goes on along the minus strand of NZ_CP183988.1, from coordinate 818,814 downwards.
GTAGCGCGCAAAGCTCAGCGGATCCTGCGCCCGCGCGGGTAGCGCAAACGCAGCCGCCAACGCAGCAGCAGTCAAAGACAGTCGGAACATGGCATCTCTCTGTTGTTACAAGCGCGCAGAGGATAGCACACCTAAAGTCGGGGTCAGGTCTGGCAACAGGACATTTGCGCAGCGCAAATGTCCTGTTGCCAGACCTGACCCCGACTTTCAAATCACACTTTGATGTCTATCTCGTAGGTGGTGCCGTCGTCGACCAGGGCGATTTCCGTTGGCGAGGCGGTGGCTTCGCCGCGGGTGATGCGCAGGACGTAGGTGCTGCTGCCGTGGCGGTAGTGCAGCGTGAAGCCGGGCCAGGATGCCGGCAGGCGCGGCGCCAGCAGCAGCTTGTCGGCCTGGCGCGTCAGGCCGAGCAGGGACTCCAGCAGCAGGCGGTACATCCAGCCCGAAGAACCGGTGTACCAGCTCCAGCCGCCGCGGCCGACGTGCGGCTCGACGGCGTAGACGTCGGCGGTCACCACGTACGGCTCGACCTTGTAGCGCGCGCAGGATTCGGCATCGGAACCGTGCCGTACCGGATTAATCATCCGCATCAGGTCCCAGGCCCGTTCAACATCGCCCAGGCGCGCGAAGGCCATCACAGTCCAGATGGCGGCGTGGGTGTACTGGCCGCCGTTCTCCCTTACGCCCGGCACGTAGCCGCGGATATAGCCGGGATTGAGCGCGGACTTGTCGAACGGTGGATCGAGCAGCTGGATCAGGCCGAACTCGCGCCGCACCAGGCGCGCTTCCACCTGCTCCATCGCGCCTTCCACGCGCGCCTTGTCGGCGGCGCCGGTCAGCACGCCCCAGCTTTGCGAGATCGAGTCGATCTGGCATTCCTCGTTCTGCGCGGAGCCGAGCGGGGTGCCGTCGTCGAAGTAGGCGCGGCGATACCACTGGCCGTCCCAGGCATTGGCTTCGATATTGGCGGCAAGCTGTTTGGCCTGCTCGCGGCATTCGCTGGCGAAAGAGGAGTCGTCGCGCCTCTCGGCCACTTCGGCAAAGCGCTGCAGCACCTCGATCAGGAACCAGGCCAGCCACACGCTCTCGCCCTTGCCATGCTCGCCCACCTTGTCCATGCCGTCGTTCCAGTCGCAGGAGCCGATCAGCGGCAAGCCATGTTCGCCAAACCGCAGGCCGTTGCGGATGGCGCGCACGCAGTGCTCGTACAAGTCACCCGCATGGGCCGAGCGGCTCGGCATGTCGTAATAGGAATCCTCCTCGGGCTGCACGGGGCGGCCTTCCAGGTAGGGCGCCTGCTCATCCAGCACCGACATATCGCCCGTGCTGGACACATAGCGCCATGCCGCGAGCGGCAGCCACAGGTAGTCATCCGAACAGTGCGTGCGCACGCCTCGGTCGGAAGGCGGATGCCACCAGTGCTGCACGTCGCCCTCCACGAACTGGTGCGCCGCGCACAGGATCAAATGCTCGCGCAGGATGTCGGGGCGCGTATGCACCATCGCCATCGCGTCCTGCAGCTGGTCGCGGAAGCCGAACGCACCGCCGCTCTGGTAATAGCCACTGCGCGCCCACATGCGGCAGGCAATGGTCTGGTACATCAGCCAGCCATTGGCCAGTACGTCGAGCTCCGGCTCCGGCGTCTGCACCTGCACCGCGCCCAGCACCTTGTCCCAATGCGCATGCACTTCGCCCAGCGCCTGCAGCGCCGCCCCGCGCCCGCCGTGGCGCTGCACCACGTTGGTGGCGTCGGCATTGCGGCGGCCGCCCATGCCGAGCACGAACACGATCTCTCGCTCCTGCCCCGGCTGCAGCTCGAATGGCGCCTGGATCGCCGCGCAGGCATCCAGTCCCGCGCCGGCCTTGCCCGACAAGCGCACGCGCCGCAGCGCTGCCGGCCGGGCCAGGCTGCCGTTACGGCCGATGAATTCCGTGCGGTCGCAGGTCACGCTGCGCACGGAAGCATCGGCATTGAAGAAGGCTACGCGGCCGGAGAATTCCGTGTTGTAGGCGTTGCGTGCAAACAGGGCGCCGGTCACCGGATCGATTTCAGTCACGATATGCATGCCTGACTTGGAGCGCATATCGCCCAGCACCCATTCCACGTAGCCCGTTACCGACAGCTTGCGCGCCTGGTCGGAATCGTTGCGTACGCGGATCACCGTGTAACGCACCGGCGCATCCAGCGCCACGAAGGTGGTCATGCGGCTGTTGATGCCCGCTTCCGCGTACTCGAACGAAGAATAGCCGAATCCGTGGCGCGTCAGGTAGCTGCCTGCGCCCGGCGCGGGCAAGGCGCATGGCGACCAGAAACGGCCGCTCTGCTCGTCGCGCAGGTAGAACGCTTCGCCGCTCAGATCCGATACCGGGTCGTTATGCCATGGCGTCAGGCGGAACTCATGCGCGTTCTCCTGCCAAGTGTAGGCCTGGCCGCTTTCCGATACAACACTGCCGAACTGCGCGTTGGCGATCACGTTCGACCACGGCAGCGGCGTGCGTTGTCCGGCGCTGGTGGCGATCACATATTCCTTGCCGTCCGGCGTGAAACCGCCCAGGCCATTCACCAGGATCAAGTCATCCGGCAACGGGACGCCCGCCGCGGCATCGCGTTCAAACGCTTCGGCGCGCGCTTCCACCATCAGCGGCGGCATGCGCAGCGTGGGCGCCACGCCGCGCTTCAACTGGTCGGCCAGCGTGCCGCGTTCGTCGCTCAGCACGGCGCGCGCCACCGTCTGCAGCAGCACCCGGTCTTCCGGCGCGATGCCATCGGTCGGCCGCACGAAGATGCCGCCCGGCCGGTCGATCGCCTGCGCATCAAGTCCGGAAGCGATCAAGCCCATGATCTGGTCATGGAGGGCCTGGCGGTAGCCGGAGCGGTCCTCGTACCAGATCACCAGGTCCACCACCAGCCCTTTCAGGCGCCAGTAGGCGTGCGCCTGCACCAGCTGCCGCGCCAGTTCGATATTGGCGGCGTCGCGGATTTCCATCAGTACGATCGGCAAGTCGCCGGAAATGGCGTAGGCCCACAGGCCGGATTGGCCGCGCTGGTTGCGCACCAGGACGCCGGCATCGGCACGCAGGGCCGCATTCGGATAGATCACATGGTTGGCCAGGCGCGCGTACAACTGGGCCTCGGCTTCGCTGGCATTCAGCTGCCGCAGCACCACCTGGCTGTGCGTCCATGCCAGCTCGAACACGCGGTCCGCCATGTGGCGGTCCTGGTATTTGTCGATCAGGTATTGCGCGGCATCGCGCGTGTCGGTCATGCCGGTCACCACGTCAATCACCGACACCTGCCCCGGCTCCAGCGCAATACGGTAGCGGATTGCCACCACGGGATCGAGCACCGAGCCCTCGCTGCCGGACAGCGGCCCAGGCTCCCGCAGCGCCAGCGGCGCGTGCGCCGTGTTGCCGCGGCCGATGAAGCGCGCCCGGTCGGTTTCATAGGAGACCTGCTGGACCTGCGCATCGTGCACCGTCATCACATGCAGCAAGTAAGGCGTTTTCTCATCCTTGCCGCGCGGGCGGCGCGTGCAAAGGATGGCGCTTTCGTCCTCCACGATCTCGGTCTGAACGAACAGCTTGCTGAATGCCTGGTGCGCGTTATCCGCCGGCGCCGGCGCCATCACCACTTCGCCGAAGCTGGTGACCTCGATGATGCGGCGCCGGTCGGAATGGTTGCTGATGCGCGTGCGGCGCATTTCGATATCGTCCTCCGGCGACACCACGATTTCCGTGTACAGCTCGATCTCGTTGTCGCTGCGGCGGAATTCTGCCCGGCCTTCGGAGAAGATCACCTCCAGCCGCTTCGGCTCGGCCTGGGTCGGCTGGTAGGTGGTGGACCAGACGGCGCCGTCCTCCACGTCCTGCACGTAGCAGAACTGGCCCCAGTTGTCGCGCGTGCTGTCTTCGCGCCAGCGGGTCACGGCCAGGTTGTTCCAGCGGCTGTAGCTGCCGCCGGCGCTGCTCACCATCACGTGGTAGCGGCCGTTCGACAGGAGCTGGGTTTCCGGCACCGGCGGCGTATGCTGGCTCATGATGCGCATCGGCGCCGCCTGCTCGGGCACCGTGCTGCGCACCGAGGCCTGCTCCGCGCTGGCCGAATGGAAGGCGCCGATGCGCGGGCTGCGTTCCTGCAGCACTAGCAGGGTCGACTGCAGCAGCGGGTCGGATTCGAAGCGGCGCTGCATCGGCCGGCCGTTCAGCACGTAGCTCAGCGCCAGCAAGCCCATGCCCTGGTGGTGCACCATGAAGGACTTGATGATGGCGTATTGCTGGCCGCGCGGCAGGCGCGCCGCCGTGTAATCGATCGCCTCGTAGAAGCCGTAACGTCCCATGAAGCCCATGGCCGCCATCTTCTGCAGGTTCTGGCAAGCGGTATCCGGGTCGACCATCAGCCCCAGCATGGTGGCATACGGCGCCACCACCAGGTCTTCCGCCAGGCCGCGTTTCAGCCCGATGCCCGGTACGCCGAAGGCGCGGTACTGGTAGTTCAGCGCCGCGTCGGTGGTGTTGTAGCCCGATTCGGAAATCCCCCACGGCACATTGCGCTGCCTGGCGTATTCCACCTGCGCCGCCACCACCGACTGGTAGGTCTGGTCCAGCAAGGTGCTCGGGTAGGTCGGCATCACCAGCAGCGGCATCAGGTACTCGAACATCGAGCCGCTCCAGGAGAGCAGCACCGGCTGGCCGTGCACGATGCAAAGCTGGCGTCCCATGGCGAACCAGTGTTCCTGCGGCAGTTGTCCCTGGGCGATGGCGACAAAGCTGGCCAGCCGCACTTCGGAGGCCAGCAGGTCGTAGCAGCTCGCATCCAGCCGCCGCTCGCTCAGGTTATAGCCGATGGCCAGCAGCTTGGTGGTCTGGTTGAACAGGAAGCCGTACTCGCACTGGGCGAATTCGTTGGCCTGGTGCGACAGCCGGTTCAGCGTGTCGAGCCGCTCGCGCGCGCGCGCCGCGCCCTGCTCCACCAGCGTCGCCAGCTGCTGCTGGCGTTCGCGCTCGTCGGGCGCCAGGTCGCTCAGCACCGCCCCCGGCAGGGGCCAGCTGGCCAGTTCGCGCAAGGTCGGTACGCGGTCAAGCGTCGTGTCGTATTGCGCTTCGGCCTGCGCCGTGATCCAGGGCGCGAAGCCATCCAGTTCGTCCAGCAGGCTGCGGCACTGCACATGCAGCGCACCGGCCCACGCCGCAACTTGTGGATCGAGCGGCACCGAGGCCTGGCGCAGGAACAGTTCGGCGCCCTCGCAGGCGCGCAGCAGCCAGGCGCGCTGCTGCCGCAGGCTTGGCGGATAGGTGGGCGGCGGCGCAGCAATGGCCACTTCCAGCGCGGCCAGTGAATCGGCTGCCACGCTGCCCGCCGTTGCCGCGGCTTCGCGCACCAGGGCGCAGGTGGTGGCCAGGCCTTGCGCCAGGTTCGGATGCACGATCGGCAGTTCGGCAATGCCGACCAGGCCGGCCTGCAGCGTGAGCAGGTGCCCGGCCAGGTTGCCGCTGTCGACGGTGGAGATATAGATCGGATGCAGCGGCTTCATCGACTGGGTGTCGTACCAGTTGTAGAAATGGCCCTGGTACCGTTCAAGCTGCGACATGCTGTCCAGCGTGCTGGCCGTGCGCGCCGCAAGCTGTGCGCCGGAAATGTAGGCGAAGTCGTAGGCGGTCAGGTTGGCCAGCAGGGCCATGCCCATATTGGTGGGCGAGGTGCGATGCGCCACCACCTGGGTTGGATGCTCCTGCATATTATCCGGCGGCAGCCAATTGTCCTCCGGGCCGACGAAGGTCTCGAACCACAGCCAGGTCTTGCGCGACAGCTTGTGCAGGAACAGGTTCTGGTCTTCCTTCAACGCCCGCTGCACGCGCGCTATGGGAAGGCTGATCCACCATGCCACCACCGGCGAGACGAACCATGCCGCGACGAAGAGCAGCGCCGCCTCGACGGCCTGCGGGCGCAACACGGCCAGGCCGGCACCGGCTCCCAGCGCCAGCAGCGGCGCGATCCACATGGTGCGCCAGTTGCTGGCCAGGCTGGTGCCGGCATGCGACAGCCCCGATGCCCGCCATTCCAGCAAGCGGCGCCGCGATACCAGCAGGCGCCAGCCGGTGCGGACGATGGCGTCCAGGCTGACATAGGCCTCGTACGGCAGGAATACCAGCGTCAGCAAGGCGTGCGCGAACTGCATGGCGCTGCGGCGCAGCGAAGCCGGCGCATGCTGGCTCCACAGCGTGTCGTCGGGCTTGTGCGCCAGGTCGTGGATGGCGCTCACCAGCGGCGGCAGGAAGATGATCGCCAACACGGCGCAGGCCCAGAACCACGGGTGCGGCAAGGCGGCAAAGGCCATCAGCAGCGACAAGGTCAGGACCGGCGCCACCAGGCTGCGGCGCAGGTTGTCGAACAGCTTCCAGCGCGACAGCGCCGACAGCGGATTCCTTTCATGCTTGCCGCCCGCCAGCGGCACGCGCCGCATCAGCCATGGCAGCAGTTGCCAGTCGCCGCGCATCCAGCGCTGGCGCCGGCTCACGTCGTCGCGGTAGCGCGACGGATAGTGTTCATACAGCTGCGCGTCGCTCAGCAGGCCGGCGCGCAGGTAGCAGCCTTCCAGCAGGTCGTGGCTCAGGATGCGGTTCTGCGGCAGGCGCCCGCCCAGCACTTCCTCGAACACGTCGACATCGTAGATGCCCTTGCCGATGAAGGACCCCTCGGCGAAGACGTCCTGGTAGACGTCGCTGACGGTGCGGGTATACGGATCGATTCCCGGTTCGCCGCCGCACAGTTTTTCGTAGCGCGAAGCGTTCTCGCTCGGCAGGCTGACCGCGACGCGCGGCTGCAGGATGCCGTAGCCGGCCACCACGCGCCGCAGGCGCAGGTCGATGCGCGGCAGGTTGAGCGGATGGCGCATGGTGGCGACAAACTGGCGCGCGGCATCGCGCGGCAGCTGTGTGTCGCTATCGAGCGTGATCACGTATTTAAAGTCGGGCAGGTCGTCTATATCGCCAACGATCAGCGCGAACGCATCCTGCGCACCGCCGCGCATGAAGCGGTTCAGGTCGGACAGCTTGCCGCGCTTGCGCTCTTCGCCCATCCAGGTACGCTGCGCAGCGTTCCAGCGGCGCGGGCGATGCAGCAGGAGGAAGGGCGCGGCCGCGCCCTGCTCCGTGTATTTCAGGTTCAGGCGCGCGATATTGGCGGCGGCGCGCTCGGTCAGGGCGGCGTCGGCCGGCTGCGTTTCCTCCTGCGCGTCGGCGAAATCGGTCAACAGGCAGAAGCGCAGGTTGGGGTCGCGGTTGGCAAGGAAGCGCACCTCGAGCTGCTCGCACAGTTCATCGACGTTCTCGCGGCTGTACAGCAGGGCCGGCACCGCCACCATGGTGCGCGCATCGGGCGGAATGCCATTGCGAAAATCCATGCGCGGCAAGGGCCGCGGCTCGACAAACAGCGTCGCCACCCAGTTGACCAGGGCCAGCGCCAGCTGGCTGCTGCCCATCAGGGCAAGCATGCCGAGCACCAGCAGCGCCCACGGCTGCACGCCGTCGCGCCAGGCGCGCTCCAGCATCAGCGCAGTGGCGATCACCGACAGCGCGCCGATTGCCCCGAGATAGGAAAGCAAGGGCGAGGTGCGCATGGTGCGCTTGAGGGAGCGCAGCGGCGGCAGGCGGACGCCGACCTGGCGCTCCAGCAGCAGCATGCCGTCGCCGACCAGGTAATAGCCAACGTGATGCAGGCGCGTGTCCTGGTCGGCGGCGCGCGTGCGCGCCAGCTCGAGCGCCTGCTGCGCCACTTCCGCCTCAGTGGCACGCGAATAGCGCGCCATGCGTTCCACGCTGTGGCGGTATTGGTCGCGCGTGGAGAAGTCCATGTCCGGGTAGGTGCCGGCCGGATCTTCGCGCAAGGACTGCTCGACCACGCTCATGGTCTCGACAAACTCCTGCCAGTCCATGGTGCCGAGGAAGCGCAGGCTGCCAATGCTGTTGGCGATCGAGACCTGCTCGGCTGCCTGCAAATGGATTTCAGCCTGGATCTGCTGCTCGATGGTCTGGCCGGACTCCGCCAGGCGGTAGGTGATCCAGTTGAGCGCCAGGGTCAGCACCGGGCTTTGTCCCTGCAAGCGGCGCGCCAGTTCGGCCACGAAGCCGCTGGTAATGGTCGGCTCGGAGCGCGCCATGTCAGCCACCAGCAAGATCAAGCCGCTCGGGTTCTTGTCGGCGATTTCCACCATCTGGTCGGCCCAGCTATTGGCCAGGTCGCGCTGGAAGCGGTTTTCCGCCACGCGCGCCGCCACGCGGCGCAGGTTCTCGATCAGCGCCAGGCGCAGCATGATAGGGATGGCCCACAGCTCGCCCAGCTTCAAGGTCGCCACTTCCTGATAGGCTTCGACGAAACGGCTCAGGCTTTCCGGATCGACGCGGCCGTCGCCGTGCGCGATGATTTCCAGGGCGATCTGGTAGACGCGCGGCGTGCCTTCCGGCGCGCCCTTCGCCAGGCGCGGCAGCTCCTTGCTGTAATCCTTGGGCAAGTGGCGCCGCGCGGTGCGGATCTGGTCTTCGATCAGGTAGAAATTGTCAAGCAGCCATTCCGATGCCGGCGTGATCTGGCGGCCTTCCTTGACCGCTTCGGTCAGGCCCTCGCAGGTGGCGCCGATCAGCGCTTCGTTCTCGCTCAGCCTTGCCAGCAGGCGGTCGCCGCCGCCACGCTTGCTGAGCTCATGGCTGGCGGCAAGCGCGCGGCCATGCTGCTCCATCTGTTGCGCGCTGAACAGCTCACCGCGCAGCGGCAAATCATCTTCCTCACCGGTCCCCTTTTCCAGGGACCCCGATTCCGATTCCTTGAAACCGGCACTTGCGGCCGGCCATAAAAAAGGGTTCTCTTTCAAGGGGGGCCTCACACTTATTCTTGGAACTGCCGTGTAGACCGGCAGTATGTTCCAAGCAATGGTAGGCGGGCGCACGACATGCGACTGTTCGCTAGCGTACATATGGGTTTCTTACAGATCAGTGCGTTTCAGGCGCAAAATTTCGCATCAGAAAGAGCACGAGTTTTTTTGCTAAGTTCGGCACGCGGCAGTGTATCCTGTTGAGTTTCCCAAAAGCCACCGCCATTTGCATGAAGAAAATCGCCCTCCCCCTGCTGCTGATCGTCCAGGCCCTGCACGGCGTTTACGCCCAGGAACAAACTCCCGTCGAAAACGCCACGCCCAAGGTTGAAATCAAGGGCAGCGCGGCGATGGATATCCGCCGCAATGACACCGCGACCAAGATCGTCGTGACGCAGGAGGAGATCCTGAAGAATGGCGACACCAGCATCGGCGAAGTGCTCAAGCGCCTGCCAGGCATCACGCTGGACGGCGTGCAAGGCCGCGGCGGCAATATCCGCATGCGCGGCCTGGGCAGCGGCTACACCTCCATCATGCTGAACGGCGAGCCTGCGCCACCGGGCTTCTCGCTCGATTCGCTGACACCGGACATGATCGAGCGCATCGAAGTGATGCGCGCCGCCACCGCCGAGTTCAGCACCCAGGCCATTGCCGGCGGCATCAACATCGTGCTGAAGAAAGCCATCTCCACCGCGCAGACCGAGATCAAGGCCGGCCTGCAATCGGATAACGGCCAGCCCGGCGCCAGCGTCAACCTGCAGATGTCCGACCGCAAGGGGCCGTGGTCGTATTCGATCGGCGGCGGCTTCCTACACGGCGATTTCGATCGCCCCAGCCATACCGTCACCGAAGCTGGCGGCAGCGCACCATTGCTGCGCCGGGGCGAAGCCACCAGCGAAGGCTACTTCCGCAACTTCAACCTGGCGCCGCGCATCAACTACGCGATCAAGCCGGGCGACGTGATCACTTCGCAGAGCTTCATTGCGGTCAACCGCTTCCGCGCCCACAACACGGAACGCATCAGCACCGTGTACGGCCAGGAGCCGATGTTCAGCAGCCTGGACCAGGACATCAAGGCCGACATGGAATTGTTCCGCACGGATCTGAGCTGGGCGCGCCCGCTGGCCGACGGCGCCAAGCTGGATATGAAGGCAGGCCTCAACTACAACCACCGCAACGTGGGCGCGCCGAACCTGCAGACCGGCACGCAATTTGAGCGCAAGCGCAGCGTCACTTCCGAGTCGACCGACAAGGGTTTCACCACGACCGGCAAGTACTCCAGCCCGATCGTGCCGGGCCACGCCCTGGCTACCGGCTGGGATATCGGCTACAGCAAGCGCGATGAGGACCGCATCCAGCGCGAAGAATACCTGCGCGCGCCGGCCGGCATCGCGCCGCAGAACCTTGACGAAGTCTTTTCCGCCGACGTGACCCGCCTGGCGGCCTACGCACAGGACGAATGGAACGTGACCGAACGCTGGTCCGCCTACTTTGGCCTGCGCTGGGAAGGGGTGAACATCAAGAGCACCGGCACCGACTACGGCAGCATCGACAACAACTCCAGCGTATTGAGCCCGCTGTTCCAGACCCTGTACAAGCTGGGCGACAAGAAGAAGGACCAGGTGCGTTTCGGCTTGACCCGCACCTACAAGGCGCCGGGGGTGGGCGACCTGATTCCGCGCCGCTTCACCTCCAACAACAACAGCTCGACTTCGCCGGACATGATGGGCAACCCGAACCTGAAGCCGGAACTGGCCTGGGGCCTGGACCTGGCGTTCGAGCACTACCTGGGTGAAGGCGGCGGCCTGCTGTCGGCCAGCACTTACGCGCGCCGCATCGAAGACATCACGCGCCGCCGGGTGGATTTGATCGATGGCGTGTGGGTGTCGCGCCCGGTCAATGCCGGCACCGCAAACACTTACGGCATCGAGCTGGAAGCCAAGCTGCCTTTGCGCTCGATCATGAAGGAAGCACCGGGCGTCGAGATGCGCGCCAACCTGACGCGCAGCTGGTCGAAGCTCGACACCGTACCGGGCCCGAACAACCGCCTCGACCAGCAGGTGCCGGTCAGCGGCACCGTCGGCGCGGACTGGAAGCTGGACAAGCTGCCGCTGACCCTGGGCGGCTCCTACAGCTACCAGGGCGGCGGCGAAGTGCGCATCTCCGACAGGCAGTACGCCTATTCGGTGCCGAAGCGCGCGCTGGACTTGTATGGCTTGTGGAAGTTCACGCCGAAGACGCAGCTGCGCCTGTCGGCATCGAACATGCTGCGTCAGGACAACCTGGCGCAGTCTTCCTATGTCGAGGCCACCGGGCGACGCAGCGACACCACCATCACCCCGACCAGCGTCCTGTTCCGTGCAATGCTGGAAATGAAGCTCTGAGCCGGTTGGCACAAAAAAAACGGCGGCCCGCAGGCCGCCGCAAACAGGATACAAGCTCACAAAATCATGCAGCCAGCGCCAACTCGGGCGCGGCGAGCGCGACGCCGCCGGCCAGGCTGTAGGCATTCCGGTAGCCAAGGCGGCGCAGGCATTGCGCTGCCTTGGCGCTGCGGTTCCCGCTGCGACAGAAGAACACCAACGGCGGCTGGTCGACGGCCGCCAGCCAGCCCGGCACGAAGGCCGCCAGACGGCTCAGCGGCACGCTTTCCGCTGCGCGCCCGCCGGGAATGCAGGCGGCTTGTTCGTAGGTTTCGCGCACGTCCACCAGCACGGCTTGGGGTTGCGCTTCCAGCAGGCGCGCCAGGGCGATGCTGTCCAGGTTCAGTTCCGTGCTCGCCTTGCTGGCCTGAGCCTCGGCGCGCAAGCTGGTGCAGCAGGCGTTCACTTCTTCGCGGCCGGCGCATACCAACGCATCGGCGGGCACCTTGCCGGCAAGTTCGGACAACGCCGCCAGGCCGGTGAAGGCGTAGTCGACTTTGTCGCCGCTGCACAGCAGGTAAGCCGAGCGCGTTGAATCCAGCGCCACTCGGCGCACCGCGTGTGCGCCGAAAGCGAAGCTGTCGGTTTCGCCGCCGTCGCGCGTGCTGAGACGCGCCGCGAGCTTGTAGCCGTGGCTGTGCAGCAGGCTGTCAATACGTTCGCCCAGTTCGGCCTGGTGGTCGATCACGATGCATTGGCGCGACGGCTCGTCCAGCAGCAGCCAGGTGTGATTGCCCGCCAGGCTCAGTTGCAGCACGCCTTCCGGCACGACGGCGCCGGACACCGGCGTATCCATCAGGCCTGCGTCGCGCAGCGCCATGCCGCAGCGTTCGATGCGGGCGCAGGCTTCGTTGATGATCTCTTCGCTGGCGAGCGGACCGAAGGACATGCGCACCGCGCTGCTGCTGCGCCAGGCCGGCAGGCCCATTGCATCGAGCACATAACTTGGTGCAGCCTTGGCGGCGGAGCAGGCGCTGCCGGCGCTGACGCGCACATTGGCGGCGTCGAATACATCGAGCAGCTCCTTGCTCGACAAACCGGGCACGGAGAAATTCAGGGTAGTCGGCAGCGCCTTGTCGAGCGGTGCGTTGAACACGATGCCGGGGAAAGCTGCGCGCAGGCTGGCGGCCAGTTTATCGCGGAAGCCGTGCAGCTCCGACGGCGAACGGAAGGTGCCGCCTTCTTCCAGCGCAGCCAGCACGGCGCCCAGCGCCGCAATGCCCGCCATGTTTTCGGTGCCGGAGCGCAGCCCGGCTTCCTGGCCGCCGCCCATGACCAGCGGCGTGTATGGCGCGCCTTCGCGCACATACAGCATGCCGATGCCTTTCGGCGCGTACAGCTTGTGGCCGGAGAACGGGGCGTAGTCGATGCGCGTGTTGCCCAGGTCCAGCGGCAGCTTGCCCAGGCCTTGCACGCAGTCGACCATCCACAGCGCCTTGCTGGCTGCCAGCGTGGCGCCAATGCCAACCAGGTCGGACACCACGCCGGTTTCGTTATTGGCGGCCATGGTGCAGACGAAGGCCGCTTGCGGCGCCAAGGCACGCAGCGCGGCCAGGTCGTGGCGGCCGTCGCCGTCCACCGGCAGCTTTTTCAGTTCGAGACCCAGGCCCAGCAAGCGATTCCAGTGCGCCAGCGCTTCCGGCACGGCCTTGTGTTCGGTGGCGCCATACACCAGCAGGCCGCCGATCGCTTCTCCGCGCTCACGGCGTTCACGCAAGGCGCACAGCGCTGACAGCACCGCGGTCTGGATGCCTTCCGTGGCGCCGCTGTTGAACATGATGTGGCCGTTGCCCACGCCCAGCAGGCGTTTGGCGCGCTGGCGCACGGCGTCCATCATGGCCTTGGCCTTGAGGCCGGTTGCGTGGGTGCTGCTGGGATTCCCGAAGCAGTCGCGCATGGCTTGCACCGCCGCATCAATGGCGGCCGGCAGCACGCAGGTGGTGGCATTCCCGTCGAGGTAGATTTCTTTGCTCATACTCAATAGTTTACGAACCAGTCGTGAATCAGGCATTCCAAAATTACCTCAAACAAGCCTTAATGTAGAATAAGCATTCCAAATAACCATATAAATAAAAATGAATGATCTTGACCGCTTCGATTACGCGATCCTGGGGGCGCTGCAGGTCGATGGCACGCTGTCCGTGGCCGAGCTGGCGGAAAAGGTTGGCCTTTCGACCACGCCATGCTGGAAGCGCCTGAAACGCCTGGAGGAGGAAGGCTATATCGACCGCCGCGTGGCGATCATCAATCGCCGCAAGGCGGGCTTGCCGGTGACCGTCTTTGTCAGCGTGCGCACCAGCCAGCACGACGAGAAGTGGCTGGCAAAGTTTGCCGCCGCCGTGGTGGCGCTGCCGGAAGTGCAGGAATTCCATCGCATGAGCGGCGACATCGATTACCTGCTGAAAGTCGTGACCACCGATATCGATGGATATGACCGTTTTTACAAGAAACTGATCAAGGCCGCGCAACTGACCGGCGTTTCGTCCGCGTTCTCGATGGAGCAGATCAAGTTCACCACCAGCCTGCCGCTTGACCTTGTGTCGCACGGGGCCGGTGGCTGAGAGTCACGGCCAACCGTGGGATAATGGCCGGATGCTGAATTCCGTGCTTCTTTCCCTGCTTCCCGCCCGCAGCAATACCAGCCAGCGCCAGCGCCTGCGCGCCAGTGTCGGCGCCCTGCTTGGCCTTTTGATAACCAGCTTCGCCGCCCACTACCTGCTGGGCGATAACGCGATGTGGCTGGTGGCCCCGGTTGGCGCTTCTTCCGTGCTGCTGTTCTGCCTTCCCGCCAGCCCGATGGCCCAGCCGTGGGCCGTCATTGGCGGCAACGTGGTGTCCGGCCTGATGGGCGTGGCCTGCGTGCAGCTCTTCGGCCCCGGTCCGCTGGCGGCGGCACTGGCGACGCCGCTGGCAATTGCCGCCATGTACGCGCTGCGCTGCCTGCACCCGCCCGGCGGCGCCACGGCGCTGATGATGGTCATTGGCGGGCCGGCCGTGCATGCCATGGGCTATCGCCTGCCTTTGGGACCGGTGCTGGTGGACTGCGTGCTGGTCGTGCTGGCGGCAATCGTCTACAACAACCTGACCGGACGCCGCTATCCCCACAGCCAGCAGCTGGCGCACCCGAACCCGCACGCAACGAAAGACGAGGTGCCGACGGTGCGCTTCGGCTTCCAGCCGGAAGACCTGGACGCGGTGCTGCGCCAGTACAACCAGGAACTCGATATCAGCCGCGACGACCTGGAAGAACTGTTCCTGAAGACCGAGATGCGCGCCTATCAGCGCCGCTTCGGCATCATCACCTGCGGCGACATCATGTCGAAGGACGTGGTGACGGCGGAATTCGCCACCCCGCTGGCCGATGCCTGGCGCGAAATGCGCCAGCACCGTATTGCAGCCGTGCCGGTCCTGAACCGCGTGCGGCGCGTCATCGGCATCGTCACCACCAGCGACTTCATGGCGCACGGCGGGCTGGACGACTACCACGGCATGCGCCGCCAGTTGCTGGATTTCCTGCGTCCGTCAGGCACCACGCATTCGGAAAAGCCGGAGGTGGTCGGCCAGATCATGGTGAAGCACCCGCGCACGGCCAGCATCGACACGCCCATCACGGAACTGGTGCCGCTGATGGCCGATTCCGGCTTCCACCACATCCCCGTGCTTGATCACGAAGACCGCTTTGCCGGCATCGTGACGCAATCGGACGTGGTAGCGGCGCTGTATGCTAGAAACGCTTTGTCAGCGTCAGAGTCCCCGACTCCGTCTTCATATCAAGCCGCTTGAGGACCGAGTTACCGAGCAGGATGACGTTCAGGCCGGCTTCGTTGATGGAGCCGTCCACGTTGGCAAATTCGAACTCGCCCACCTTCACCTTATCCAGCTTCACAATCCACACCGGCGCCATGCCGGCCGCCGTATTGGTGACGGCGCGGCGGCCCTTGTTCTTGTAGTCGATGCCCATCTTGCCTGCCAGCGCGGCGGGAATCGACACCAGCGTGGCGCCGGTATCGAGCATCATTTTCACCGGGAAGCCATTGATTTCGCCGGCCACCGCGTAATGGCCGTTCGTATCGGGCGACAGCACCATCGAATTGCCGCCACCATTTGACCTGGATGCGGCGTACTCGCCCAGGCGGATGACATAGCGTTTTCCGCCATCTTCAATGGTTGCCTCGCCCGACGTGACGCCAACCAGTCTGCTACCATCAGGCAGCGTGGCACCGACCGGGAAAGTGCGTGGTGCGCCCCCGTTGACCGATAACAGGGCCCTCTCTTTCATGGTGCCCACCAGGCTTACATCGGCCTGGGCCGACACTGCGGTTAACATCAAGGCAGCAACTAGCGCGATACGCATTGCAGGAAACTCCGGTCAAAATTGCATTTTGACACATTTTCGACCGTTAAATTGTTGACTGTTGGGCGCAACATTTCGATAGAATCTAGGCATATGCAAACGTTGAAAAGGGTGCTTGCACTCGCCCTAGAAGAAGCGCAAACAGGCTTTGCGACAATGTGCAAACGGATGACCGAGCAGGCGGACGCAGTATTGGGCGAAGCCCTGCGTACGGCGCCGCCGGCGGACCAGCGTCTTGCCGGGGCGTGCCGCCTCTTCCTGCGTGAGCAGGGTGCTGCCATGCGTGCGCGCATGGAGCGCTCTTACGCAGGCTTGCTGGCGCGCGCCATGCAGACCATGCACACCGACCTGCGCACCGGGCTGCACGACTTCCGCGCCGATACCCTGACCCTGATCGATGACGAAGTGGTAACGCGTCAGATCGAAGTCGAGCGCCTGCTGCTGAAGCTGCGCGACGCGGACGAACTGAGCCTGGGCCACCTGAACCTGATCATCGCCCAGATGCACGGCGACAGCGAAGTGCGCGAGCGTGAAAACCCGTTCCGCCCTTACCTGCTGGCGCGCTCCCTGTACGACGCCCTGAGCGCCATGGTGGCAGACGAGGCGCAAAGCAAACTGCTGTTCGATACCTTGTCGCACGCCATGACGGCGGAGCTGGGTGAGTTCTACAACCGCCTGCGCGAAGTATTCGAATCGCGCGGCATCCGTTCGCGCCTGGTGGCACGTCCCTCGGCCCTGAGCCGGCTGGAGCAGGACCGCCTGGCATGGCAACGCGCCGCAACCGGGCAGGCCGACGCCGACGTCGCCATGCGCCAGCGCGTGGCGCGCCTGGGGGCGGTACGGAAGGAAATCCAGCAAGACTCGCCGCCCAGCATCCTGCACGGGCAAGCCGATGTGCCATCCAAGCCGGAACTGCAGGAGCTGGTCTTCAGCATGTTCAATCCCTCGGGCATCCGGCGCAGTGCGCCGCAGGCGCAGAACACGCTGCGCGTGCAGCTTGATACCGCCTTGCGCCAGCTCCAGCGCGAACATGCCGGCAGCGGCCCGCAACCGCCGCTGGCCCTGCTCGACCGCATGGCAAACCTGCCGCACAGTTCGGAACGCATCGTGGTGGAACTGGTCGGCCTGCTGTTCGAGTTCATCCTGAATGACGAGCAGCTTCCCAAAGGCATCCGCGAACAACTGAGCCGCCTGCACGCGCCCTTCCTGCGCGCGGCACTGAAAGACCTGGCGGTGCTGCAAGGCGCCCACCTGCCGGCGCGCCATCTGCTGGACCGCATCGGCAGCGCCGCGGTGGGCATCGGTGCCGATTCGACGCTGGTCGTGCCGCTGCAGGGCGAAGTGGAACGGCTGGTCAACCAGGTCTTGCAGCAATACGAGCACGACGCTTCCGTGTTCGCCGATGCGGCCCTGGAACTGGATAGCTTCCTGGCCGCCCTGCTGCGCGAATGCGACCCGGTGGTGCGCCGCTCGATGCCGGCCTTCGAACGGGCGGTGAAAGTGGCGCCTTTCGTGGCGGCCCTGGCGGACAACTTGCGCGGCCATCTCGAATCGGTCAATGTCGACCGCCGCATGATGGATTTCATCACCGGCACCTGGGCGCAGGTGATGGTACACACTTATGGCAAGCAGCCCGATTACGGCAAGCTGCTGCCGGAACTGGTGTGGAGCGCGCAGGAAAAAATCCTGCCGGAGGAACGCTCGGTGCTGATGAAAATGCTGCCGTCGCTGGGCCGCGAGTTGAGGGCCGGCCTGGCAACGATCGGCATGAGCGAAGCCGATGCGCAGGCGGCACTGGACCAGCTGGTGTCGCTGCACATGGATGTGCTGTCCAACAATATGCCAATGCCGACCACGCCGCGCATGAACGTGGCAGGCTTGCGCGAACGCTTCGCCGCCATTGACGCGGGACAGCCGGCGCTGGCCGCCACCACGCATGCCGATGCCTTGCCGGCACAGCCGCAGTTCAGCGCCGAGTTTGCGCTGCATGGCGTCCTGGCCACCGTGCAGCCCGACCCGGCACTGGCCCCGGTATCGAGCTACGAGGACGAATGGCTGCAATGGGCGCAAGCCGGCAACGGCTTCGAACTGCTGTCTGGCGGCAGTTACGTGCCGCTGCGCCTGGGTGCCGTGGCGGCGCGCAATGCAGGCTTCCTGTTCACGGCGCCGGACCACACCACGCCACTGGTGTACTCGCGCGCAGCCCTGCTGGCAGCCATGCGCGACGGCAGCCTGCGGCCGGTGGAATACTCGCCGCTGTTCGAGCGGGCAGTGGAATCGCTGATGACCGGCGCGGAGTCGCTGGACGCTACTTAAGGCCCGGGACTCGGCCCGCCGCGGCTCCCGGCCGGCCTGGCTGCCGGCGGATGCCGCCTGTTTTCACAGCGACGAGTCCTCGAATTGCCACAGGTACCAGCAGCCATCCTGCTGGCGGAAGCGGTAGAAATAAACCAGCGAATCCGAGTCGGGCCGGAACACGTTCAACTCCATGCCGCCCGGCGTTGCGAGCTGCCTGGTCGACAGGTGATCGGTCCTGATCATGTCTGCCAGCAGGGCCGATGCCGCAAACTGCTCACGCGCTACCAGCGTTTTCTTTTCTTCCGCCGTCGCCAGCGATTCAAGCGGGAACACCGTGCGCTCGGCGGCGAACTGGCGATCGCTCATGTAGCGCGGCAGGAAGCTGTCGAACTTTTCCGCTACGCAGCCACGCTGCGCGGTTGGCGCCGTTGCGCATCCAGCCATCGCCGCCACTGGAATCATCATTGCCAGGATTTTTTTCATAGGGCCCGTGCCGCGGTTGATCATCAGGTGCGCTCTGGAGGGGAACGATGTGCGGATACGACATGCGGCTCCCTCGTTCCAGTTTAGCGATCTTGCAACATTGTAGCAGCGGGCTTGCTCGGCTATGCTTATCGCTCCTTCATTTACCCGGATCAAGAAAAATGAAACATCGTATTACCCTCGGCGCGTTGGCGGCCGCCGTTTTGCTGGCGTATGCCCCGGTCCACGCCAATGCTGCCGCGGCCAAACCTGCGGCGCTGGAAAAAGCTCCGGCCAAGAGCAATGAGGCGGCAAAGAAGCAGTTCTGGGCATTGGCCGACGAGTATTACGATGCCATCGCCAAGTTCGATCCGGTAGGCGCGACGCAGAATGGCGACAACCGCTTCGACGACCAGCTGGGCACCGCCATCTGGCCCGCCTCGCGCAGCAAGCAGTTCGACCTGTACCGCACTTTCACCAAGCGCCTGCAGGCCATCCCGCGCGCGCAGCTCAATCGCGGCGACCGCATCAGCTACGACGTGATGGCCTTCGAGCTGAAGACTTACCTGGCGTACGAGCCTTTCCCTGAACACCTGCTGCCGATCAGCCATATGGACAGCATGCCGGTCACGCTGGCCAACTTCTCGAGCGGCGACGCATCGCAGCCACTGACCACGGTCAAGGAATACGAAGCTTACCTGAGCCGCCTGAACCAGCTTCCAGCCTGGATCGACCAGGCCATCGCCAACATGAAGGAAGGCATGGCCAAGGGCATCACCCAGCCGAAAGCCATCATGATTGCCGCGCTGCCGCAGTTCCAAAAACTGGTCAGCGAAACGCCTGAAAAGAACATCTACTTCACGCCGGTCACCAAATTCCCGGCCAGCTTCAGCGACGCCGACAAGCAGCGCCTGGCCGCCGCTTTCCGCGCCACCGTGGCCGACAAGCTGAATCCAGCCTTGGCCAAGCTGTCCGCCTTCGTGGAGCAAGAATATATCCCGGCCTGCCGCACCAGCACCGGCTGGAATGCCCTGCCGAACGGCGACGCCTGGTACAAGGTACGCATCGCCGATGCCACCACCACCAGCAAGAGCGCCGAAGAAATCCACCAGACCGGCCTGCGCGAAGTAGCGCGCATCCAGGCCGAATACGCCAAGCTGGGCCCGAAACTCGGCTACAACGGCCCGGCCGCCGGCCTGCCGACCTGGGTGTCGCAGCAGCCGAAGTTCTTCCCGTTCAAAACGGAAGACGAAGTGCAAGCCGTGTACCACAAGCTGAACGACCTGCTGGACACCAAGCTGCCCGCCATGTTCACCCTGATCCCCAAGGCCAAGCTGGACCTGCGCCTGGAGCCTGAACTGAGCCGCGATACCGCATCCGACCACTACACCGCGCCAGCGCTGGATGGCTCGCGTCCAGGCGTGTTCTGGTCCGTGGTCACCGACCCGACCAAATACGGCAGCACCGGCATGAACACCTTGTTCCTGCACGAAGGCAAACCTGGCCACCACTTCCACATCGCCCTGATGCAGGAACTGGACATGCCGAAGTTCCGCAAATTCGGCGGCAATACCGCCTTCACCGAAGGCTGGGCGCTGTACGCGGAAACCCTGGGCAAGGAAATGGGCCTGTACGAAGATCCTGCCCAATACTTCGGCCACCTGAACGACGAAATGCTGCGCGCAGTGCGCCTGGTGGTCGACACCGGCATGCATGCCAAAGGCTGGACCCGCGAGCAGTCGATCCGATACATGACCGAAACCCTGGGCGACGAAAGTGTCGCGCGCAACCAGACCGAACGCTACATGGTATGGCCGGCGCAGGCACTGGCGTACAAGACCGGCGCCCTGAAGATCCAGGAGCTGCGCGCCAAGGCCGAGAAGGCCCTGGGCAGCAAATTCACGCTGGCCAAGTTCCACGCCATCGTGCTGGGCGACGGCACCGTGCCGCTGGCCCTGCTGGAGTCCAAAGTCGACGCCTGGATCGCCGCATCGCGCTAACAGATGGGCCCGTGTCCCACCGTGGGGTCACACCCGAAGTGAGACACGACCTCAAGCGCGCAATGGCCGTGCCCGTGTCCCGTTTCGGGTGTGACCCCATGGTGGGACACGGGCTGGGCAGTTATTTCTTGAGGGCGTAGCGCTTGATGCGCTTGAGCACCAGCTCGGGCAGCGGCGAAATCTGTTTCGCGTGGTTGGCAAACACGATCTGCTGCCGGCCCACCGATACCGGGCTTCCATCGGCATAAAAGCGGAATTCAAGCCAGAACGAGCATTTCCTGACGTCGTAGGTATTTACCTCGCACGACACTTCCTGGAATGGGAAGGTCTCTTGCAGGTAATCATTCTGGGCATGCTTGGTAATAAATACCCCCTCCGCCTGCAGCATGTCGCGGGAAATACATTCATAAAACCACTTCTCCCGGCAAATGCCTTGCCATTCGAAATACCGCGCAAAGTAGGTATTGCCGTAGGCATTGGAATCCTTGAGGAAAATCGAAAGCTTGTGGTGGAAGGTCATTTCGGCTGCGGCAGGAGCGTCGGGGGCTGGGACGTGGACGTACATAGGACTATTTCTCCATAAAAGTAAAACGGCTTAATGCCAGCCCTTACTTTTTCCGATTGGCGCGCCGAACTATTGATATTCCTCAATACTTGTCTAATTTCTTGACAATAAGCTGTTAACAATCCCTTTTTAAGCTGAGGAAACTCAATGTATGCGCTAATTCCGGCATTGGTCTCAGCCCTATTTATCTGCTATGGGCTGTACGTATTGCGCTCGCGCGGCCCAAACCGGGTCGGCATGACCTTTTTTTCCGTATGCGCCACCACTTTCTTCTGGCAGGCGAGCTGGGCGCTGCTGTTCCTGACGCATAACGACACCACCGCCATGGTGTTGGCGCGCCTGGGCTACCTGCCCATCCTGTTCCTGCCGACCACGTTGTACCACTTCATCATCGAACTGACCGGCAGCAAGGACGAGCGTCCCGGCCTCTACCTCAGCTACCTGTTTGCCGGTGGCCTGGGCCTGCTGCTGCCAACCACGGACTGGATGCTGTCCGGGCTGCAGCATTATTTCTACGGCGCCTATCCCAAGGCCGGCTGGCTGCACCCGCTGCACCTGGCGCAGACCGTGATTGTGATCGGGCGCGCCTTGTGGCTGCTGTACCACCGCCAGCAGCGCGCGGTATCAACCGAGCGCACGCGCCTGCGCTATGTGCTGGTCAGCATTCTCATCTACTTCGGCGCGGCCAGCGATTACCTATGCAACTACGGGGTCGAAATGTATCCGCCGGGCGTGCTGTTCATCATGGCCTCCCTGGGCCTGATCGCCCAAGCCATGGTGCGCCATAACCTGCTGGCCGACCCGATGGCCGCTGCCGCCACCATCGCCCATGAAATGCGCACCCCGCTGGCCAGCATTCGCAGCCAGACCCGCATCCTGGCGCGCAACCTGCCCGAGCTGATCGCTGGCTACCGGCCGGAACACCAGGGCGCACTCGGCACGCGCCAGCTGGAACACCTGGGCGAGATTGCGCGCAGCATCGACGCCGAAGTGTCGCGCTCGAACTTCATCGTGGACATGTTGCTGGCCTCTGCGCGCGATGGCATCATGCGCAGCGAGAGCTTCGCCGTGCATTCCATCAGCGTCTGCGTGGATGAAGCGATGGCTTGCTATCCTTTCTCCGGAAGCGAACGCGCGCAGGTGCGCGTCACCATCCGCAACGAGTACAGCTTTCACGGTTCGGACGTACTGCTGATGTTCGTGCTGTATAACTTGCTGAAGAACGCGCTGCAGGCGGTGAAGGCCGGTGGCAGCGGTGCAGTGGATGTCGAGTGCTATTCCCGCGGCAACCATAACTGGCTGGTGGTAAGCGACAACGGCCATGGCATTGCGCCCGACGTGCTGCCGCACGTCTTTGAGCCGTTCTATACCACACACCGCAATGGCGGCGGCACCGGCATGGGCCTGGCCTTCTGCAAGCGCGTGGTGTCGGCCTTCGGCGGCGAGATTGGCTGCGAATCGGAGGCGGGGCGCTATACCCGCGTGGCCATCAGCCTGCCGCGCACGGCGCCCTCACCATGCAACCCGGCCCGTAAGCATATCGCGGAACATTACCCAGTCGCCCATTAGGCTGAACAACGGATACCTGAACGTGGCCGGCCGGTTGTGTTCAAAGAAGAAGTGGCCGACCCAGGCGAAACCGTAGCCCACCACGGGCAGCAGCCATAGCAGCGCCAGCTCGCCGCTGACGATGGCCATCGCCACCAGCAGCAGGACAATGGTGGAGCCGGCGAAATGCAGGCGGCGGCAGGTGCTGTTGGAGTGCTCCTTCAGGTAGAAAGGGTAGAACTCCTTAAATGTCCGGTAACGCGTCTCCATGCTCTTCCTCCGGGTGGACTTCCTTGATGATGTTATCGAGGTCGGTATCGTCGCCCAGCACGAAGACCTTGCGGTCTCCCAGCATCTTGAGGATGAATGGCTGTTCCTCGCGCAAGCGGCGCTGGAAGTCGTCGACGGAATACAGGTTGGGGTTGATCTTGCGGCGCAGCAGGCGCTCGGCCACCGGCAAGCGGCTCAACAGCTCGCCATACGTGGTGTTTTCGCCGATCAGCAGCAGCTCGACCGGCGCGGTGGAGTCTTCCGCTTCCTTGACGGTGGTGCCGTAGACGAACGCCACGCTGAGCTGCTTGCGCATTGGCGCCAGCGCCGAGTTCAGCACGCTGACCAGGCCGAAAGTCTTCTTGACCAGGCTGGCCAGCTCCGGATAGACCAGATTTTCCTTGTTGGGGCGAAACCGGCGCACATTGCCAATGCGTTCGGAAACGATCAGCCCCGATTCGTGCAGGCGCTTGAGCTCGCGCTGTGCGGAAGCGCTGCCCAGCCCTGTCAGGCGCATGATTTCATTGAGGTGGAATCCCTCATTCACGCGCACGAACAATAAGCCCAGCAGCTTTTGCTGGGCCGGGGTAAACAGGGCCGAAGCGATCATGAGCCAAATATTAGCATGACCAAATAATGGGGACGTACCCCATTTTTCATCAGGCTTTGGCGACGCTCCTGGCCGGCGGGCGCATGCGCGGCGCGGCATCGGACTGGCGGCGCACCAGGGTCGAATCCATGACCAGGTGTTCCGGCTGCTGCGGGTCGCCTTCGCGCTGGGCGCGGATCTGGTGCACCAGGAATTTGACGGCGGTTTCCGCCATGTCGGCAATCGGCTGGCGCACGGTGGTCAGCTCGGGCCAGATGGTGGTGGCGAGCGCGGTGTCGTCGAAGCCGGCTACCGTCAGGTCGCCCGGCACGTCCAGTCCCATGCGGTGGGCAATCGCCACCGTGGCGGCGGCCATGTCGTCGTTGCTGGCGAAAACTGCCGTCGGGCGATGCTCAAGTGCCAGCAGCTGCTCGGCCGCGTCGAGGCCGGAACGGTAGGTGAACATCCCTTGCACCGTCAATTCTTTCGGCATCGCCAGTCCCTTGTCGGACATGGCAGCCTTGAAGCCTGCCAGGCGGCGTGCGCTGGCGGTCTGGTTCGGATGGCCGATGACGAAGCCGATGCGCTGGTGGCCCAGCGCAATCAGGTGGTTGGTCATGGTGTAGGCGGCCTGGTAGTCGTCGATGCTGACGGCGCTGACGCGCTTGTCGGGCTGGCCGCAGGCAACCGTTACTGCCGGCACATGGGCCTTTGCCACCAGGTCGATCAAGCCTGGCACATCGCACAGCGGCGGCGGCAGGATGATGCCGTCGACGCCGTTATCCAGCAGGCGCTGGGTCTTGTCTTTCCACTGCTCCCCTTCGCACTTCTCCACCACCAGTTGCACGTTATTCAGCGACGCCTGGTTCAGCAAGCCGACCAGGAATTCGGTCAGGTAGCCAGCCGAGGGGTTCGAATAGAGGAAGCCGATGCGTACAGGCCGTACCCCGGCCAGGCGGCGCGCCGCCTGGTTGGGTACGTAATTCAGTGCCGCTACTGCTTCGTCCACCTTCTTGCGCGTGGTGCTGCGTACGTTCGGGTCGCCGTTCATCACGCGCGACACCGTCATCGGCGAGACGCCGGCCAGCTTGGCCACGTCGGACATGGTCGGCGCCCCGCTGCGCGGCGCCGTGGATCCTGGCTTCGGCTTTACCTTCTTGCTCGACATCTGCTTAAAAGACCCTTTGTGGTTGGACAACAAAGGGACTCTACCACAGGCGATCAGAACTTTGCACGCAGCCCCAGGCTGAAAGTCCGCCCTGGCTTGTACCTGGTAAAGGCTGCGCTCTCGTACTGGAAGTAGGTACGCTGCGCCGAATCACTGAGGTTGGTGATGTCGAAGGTCAGCGTTGGCCAGTTGTCGCGGTCGAAGACCTTGGCCAGGTCCACGCTGGAGGACATGTCCAGCTGCTTGTAGTCGTTCACGAACAGCGCGGCATTGGTGATGCCGTTCTGGTTGGCGCCCGATACCTGGCTGCCTTCCGTCCAGTTGTGCGAGAAGCGGATGCTGTAGCCGGACTGCTCGTAGTAGGCGGTGAAGCTGTTGGTCAGGCGCGGCACGCCCAGCGCCACGAAGCCGTTGGTGCCTTCGCCGCTGGCTTTCTGCCTGGTGTAGGTCATGGTCTCGGAGAAGCCGAAGCCGCGCACCGGCAGCAGCTTGTCCAGCGGTTGCACCCAGCCCAGTTCCACGCCCTGGATCTTCAGCTCGCCTGAAGCGTTCTTCTGGCGGGTCAGGACCACGGTGGCCGCGTCGGGACCGCCGCGCGCATTGATGGCTGCCTGCTGCACCGGGGTCAGCGCGTCCCAGGTCACGCCGTAGGCTGCCAGGTCGCGGAACGGGGTAGTGACGTTTTCGCTGACGGTGAAGCCGTTGATCTTCTTCTGGAACAGGGTCAGGCTGACATAGCCTTCGCGGCCGGTGTACCACTCCAGGCCGACGTCGATGTTATCCGACAGGTAGGGGCTGAGCGAGGCGTTGCCGACGCTGCCGATATCGGCCGACGGATTGGAGACGTTGATGCCCGGACGCAGCGCGTTCGGATCGGCACGGGTCATCGAGCGCGATGCGGAGGCGCGCAGCAGCAGGTCCTTGCGCAGGCTGAGGGCGGCGCTGGCCGATGGCAGCGTGTTGCTGTAGCTGGTGTCGAGGTAGTAGAAGCTGTCGATGTTGGGATACTTGCTGCCGTTCAGCGTGAGCGTTGCGTTGCGCGGATCGGGAATCGAATTGAAGGCGCCCACGGTCTGGTCGGTCTTCACGCGGCGCACGCCGGCGTTGTAGCGCAGCTGCATGCCTGCCAGGTCCGCTTCGCCATTGACCTCGGTGTAGAAGCCCTTGGTCTTTTCCTTGATGTAGCCGGCGGAGGCGCTGGTGTTGGAGGAACCGGTTTCCGGCGCGGTCGCCACGAACTGGTCGTAGTGCGAGTCCTGGCGGAACTTGTTCCAGTCCAGCGTGACGAAGCCGGGGCCAGGCTGCAGGTAGCTTTGCAGCGCGGTCGCCGGAATCAGGGAGCCGTTGTACACCAGGGTGTCAGTGCGGCCGGCAGTGTAGCCGGTGCCGAAACCTGGATACAGCGCAGCCGCGCTGGCGCCCGGGGTGCTGGCGCCGTTGCACGACGGTGCGCCGTTCGGGCCAAGCAGGAACACGCTCGGATTGTTGCCGCAAACAGCTGCCTGCCACGCGCCGGAATTGTCCTTGGCGGTAATGCGGCGCGAAATGTCGTCCAGTGCGAAGCCGGCCTTGACGTTGAAGGACTTTTCGCCCCAGGTCACATTGGCGCGCGCGCCCTTGGTTTCGGTGTTGCGCTTTTCCTGCTGCAGGTTCACGCGGCCGCCGCTCCACTGGAAGTTGGCCGGGTTGTTCAGGTCAATGTTCGAGCTGATGGTGGGGACGTCGCCCGAAGTATTGTCGAAGGCGACGGTATTACCGGTGCCCAGCGCGGTGATCGGCATCACGGTCGGCGAATCGCGCAGGAAGGTGGAGCGGGTGATGTTGGCTTGCGCATCCATCTTCCACTTGTCGTTGATCTTCCATTCCATGCCCGGGTTGGCGCCCCACAAGGTCACGTCTTCGGTATAAGGACGGAATTCGAGGAAGTGCTGGGCATTGGCGAAGGTGCCGCTGGTGACCACGCAGCCATTGGTGCAATCGTCGCGGTCGACCTTCATGTTCAGCGGGATCATGGCGCCGTTGCGGCCGACCCAGTTCATGTCGATACGCTGCAGGGTGTTCTTCTTCTTCCCGCCCAGGGTGTCGAGGTAGAACTGCAGGTTTTCGGTCGGGCGGTATTCCAGGCTGCCGACGATGGAGACCTTGTCCTTCTTGCCGCTTTCGACCATCTGGCGTCCCAGGCGCGGGATGATGGCGTTGTCGATCTGGGTGATGTTCAGGCCCGGATTATTCGCCAGCAGGAAGACCTGGTCGATGGTGGCGCCGGTGGTGAGTCCGTTGCCCGCGCCGGCCGGCACGGTCGATGGGATGGTCCAGTTGCCGCCGCCGGTGTTGTTGCGTGTAGGCGAGCTGCTTTGCGCGGCGCTCAGGTTGGCATTGGTCCAGCCGATGGTTTCAAAACCCTCGGTGCGGACCTTGTTGGTACCCCAGGCGATGCCGCCCAGGATACCGAAGGTATTGCCCCAGGTGTTGCTGGCCAGGACGGAACCGCGGTTGCCGACTTTCTTGGCGACCGAGTTTTCGGTAGCAGTCACGTTGGCTGCAATGTAGCGGCCCTTGTTGTCGAATGGTCGGGCGCTGCGCATGTCGACCACGCCGGCTGCGCCGCCTTCCAGCAGGCCGGCGGTCGGGCTCTTGTTGACGGTCAGCTTGCGGAACAGGTCCGTCGGCAGCATGTCGAGGTCAACCTCGCGGTTGGTGTTCTGGTTGTCGGTGCGGCCGGTCGATGCCACCGCCACCGGGGCGCCGTTCAGCAAGACCTTGGTGAAGCTGGTGCCGAGGCCGCGAATCTGGATATTCAGGCCTTCGCCGCTGATCTCGCGGCTGACCTGGATGCCTGGGATGCGGTTCAGCGATTCGGCGATGTTCGTATCCGGGAATTTGCCCAGGTCTTCCGCAAACACGGAATCCTGGAAGCCGATCGCATCACGCTTGTCGCGCGCCGAAGTTTCCAGGCTGCCGCGGTAACCGGTCACCTGCACCACGTTGCTGGCGGGGGTGACTGTTTCCTGCGCATAGGCCTGGGCAATCATGCCGGCCATGACGGTGAGTCCCAGCAGGGTCTCTCTGCATATTACTTGCATCTGTCTTCTCCAAATTATAGTTATTACTACCATTTGGTAACATAAATTGTTACCGCTACCAACACAAACAAAAAAAAGTATCGTTCTGTATCAGCCATGTCCCGGCGCGAACGGGAAGTGCAGCGATTTGTAGTACTCCAGGCTATGCGGCGGCGCCTGCACGCCAGCGGGCAGCGGCAGCTTCGATACGGACTGGAAGTAGGCGATGCTGGCGTCGCGCCACCATTGCGCCTCCTGGCGTTGCACGGCCAGCCGCTGTGCCACTTCCTGGTGGCGACGGGCGTCGATCAACGGCTTGAGGCGCTGCCAGCGCTGCTGCATTTCCGCCACAGCGGCGACGCCGCTGTCGTAATGCGCCAACAACTCGGCCCACAGCGTGCGGCCGGACGGCATCGCGTAATCCCACGGCAGGTGGTGGAACCACAACAGGTATTCAGGCGGCGTGTTGCGCGGGTCCGACCAGCGCTGCGCCAGCGCCGGCGCATACTGGGCCAGGGCGTTGCTGCCGGTCGCCGTGCGGTCGAAGCCGATGCCCTTGCTGTGGGCACGGTGGTAATAGGCCGGGTTCCATTCGGGGCGCGCCAGGTCCGACACCCACGGCGCGGGGCCGTAGTGGTGTCCGGTACCCATCAGGTGTGTCAGGCCGAGGGGCGTCATGTAGTCCACCACGGCTTCACGCGACATCATCATCAGGCCGGCGATGTCCGGCGCGGCCTTCGCAGAGAAAGTACGGCCGGCCCATTCCAGCGCAATATCGCGCGCCCTGGCCTGCGGGTTCCAGGCAAGGCGGCCAAAGGCGTACCAGTTGGCCTGGTCGAAGTGCGAACCGCTCCAGGTGCGGCTGCTGCCGATATTGGCGACGCCTGCCATGCCGGCGACCGCAGGCGCCGCATCGCGCAGTGTTTCTTCGTACAGCGTGCCGAGGTAGGCCAGGTTGGTGGCGAAACCGAGGTACTCCTTGGTGACCTGGAACTCCATCATCAGCGGCGTTTTCGGCATCGCGCCGAACAGGGGATGCACCGGTTCGCGCGGCTGGAAATCCAGCGGGCCATTCTTCACTTGCACCACCACGTTCGGCGCGAACTTGCCGTCCAGCGGTGCGAAATCGCTGTAGGCCTGTTTGGCGCGGTCGTCAGGCTGTTCCGAGGCGTAAACAAAGGCGCGCCACATGACGATGCCCTTGTGCGGGGCCAGTGCGGCGGCCAGCATATTGGCGCCTTCAGCGTGCGTGCGGTGGTAATCCTGCGGGCCGGGCTGGCCTTCCGAGTTGGCCTTGACGAGGAAGCCGCCGAAGTCGGGAATGACGCGGTAGATCTCGTCGGCTTTGTCACGCCACCACTGCGCGACTTGCGGATCGAGCGGGTCGGCGGTGCGGGTTTGCTTCAGCTCCAGGGGCGTCGACCAGCGCACCGAGAGATAGACGCGAAGGCCGTAGGGACGCAGAACGTCAGCAAGGGCGGCAGCTTTCGCGATCCAGGGTGCAGTCAGGATCTCCGGCTTGGAGTTGACGTTGTTCAGCACCGTGCCATTGATGCCCAGAGAAGCATTGGCGCGCGCATAGTCGATGTAACGCTGGTCGCGGATATCCGGCAGCTCCCACCAGTTCCAGATCGATTCACCTGAGTATCCGCGCTCCACGGTGCGATCCAGGTTGTCCCAGTGGTTCAAGACGCGCCGCGCCAGCTTCGGCGCGTTGCGTTCATCCAGCGCATCGAGTCGTTTGCCTAGTTGCGCGGCCTGCAGCCAGGCGAAGGCACCGTACAGCAGGCCGATATCCTTGTTGGCTGCGATCAGCGTGTACCTGCGCCCATTCGGCTCGCACATCGAGCGCAGCAGATATCCTTCGTCGCCCAGTCCTTCCAGCGCGCCGGCCACGGCAGCCTGGCCACCGCTTGCTGCAAGTTGCGTGCGGGTTGCCAGCACGATAGCGCCGCTGGCCGGCTGGGCGCCCGCCGAAAGCACGGCAAGTGATGGCTCCTTGCCAGCCATGGCGCGCAAGCCACGCTGCAATTCCTGCACGGCCGCCTGCACCGTCGGCGATCCAGGCGTTGCCAACGCAATCTGCTTTGGCAACGCTACGCCGGCAAGCGTCCGATAGCGCAGCCAAAGCTCATATCCGTCTTCCTGCTCCGCCTGCGCTGCCGTAAGCGGCAGCAGCAGGGCCAGCGCCAGCACGACGCGCTGCCAAATAACCATCCTTCATCTCCCAGTCTTTTTTCTTATGTTTGCGCAACCATTTCATGGTAGCTTATCTCAAAATTCAAACCAACAGGAGACTTTCATGAATAAAAATCGACGCCAGGTGATGCAATGGCTTGCCGCCGCGACGACGGCGGCTTCCCTTCCCGCACTCGCCATCGGGGCAGAAACCCCTTTGAAATCAATCGCCGCAGCGAAAGGCATGCGGTTTGGGAACGCCCTCGGATACGGTCATCGCAAGCCCGCTTATCTCGAACTGATGGCGCGTGAATGCGACACTATCGTTGCCGAGAACGAAACGAAATGGCAGGCCGTGCAGCCCAGGCCCGGCCAATTCGACTTTGCCCGCGCCGATGCGATGTTCGAATGGGCTCGCGCCAAAGGCATGAACTTGCGCGGCCATACGCTGGTGTGGCAACCGTCCAAATGGCTGCCGGACTGGGTCAACCAGCACGATTTCGGCGCTGCACCCGCGCGCGAAGCCGAACGCCTGCTGCAAGCCCACATTGACGCCGTTACCCGTCACTTCGGCGACGGCATCTATAGCTGGGACGTCGTGAACGAGGCGGTCGATCCCGATACCGGCAGCATGCGCAGCAATGTGTTCACGGAACGGCTTGGCGCCATCGAGCAGGTGGATTTGTGCTTCCGCCTCGCACGCGAGCAGCTGCCGTCGGCGCAGCTTGTGTACAACGACTACATGCGCTGGGATGAAGGCAGCACAAAGCATCGCGCCGGCGTGCTGAAAATGCTGCAGGCGCTGAAGAAGCGCGGCACGCCGGTGCAAGCGCTCGGCATCCAGGGCCACATCGGCTCCTGGGACGATTCCCGCAATGCCTCGCACGACCTGGTTGAATGGCGGCGCTTCCTCGACGAAGTAACGGGCATGGGACTGGATCTGCTGGTCACGGAGTTCGACGTCAACGACCGCAAGCTGCCGGGCGATATCGCAGCGCGCGACGCGGGCGTGGCGGCACTGGCGCGCGACTTCCTTGACGCGACGTTCAGCTATCCACAGTGCCGCGATTTCCTACTATGGGGGATGTCGGACGATATCAGCTGGCTGCAAACCTGGCACGAGGCGCCGCGCACCGACAACTTGCCAATGCGGCCGTGTCCTTACGACGCGCAGCTTCGCGCCAAGCCATTGCGCGAGGCGATTGCAGGGGCGCTGCGAGCGATGCCGCAGCGCTCCGCCGCTTAGAGCCGGGGACTTTCCTGCGGGCCGAGATAGCTTGGCTTCAGCCCGCCGGCATCCAGCACCAGTTTCTGCAGCACTACGCCAGGCGAGATCGCCCAGAATTTGATGGTGTGGGCTCCCGCGCTGCGCACGGCATGGGTGGTGCGGAAGGTCACCGCACCATCGCTCACCGAGCGCTCCCACACAGCCAGCGATGCATCGGCGTGCATGTTGACGATTTGCGGCGCTTCGTTGTCGATCGACACCGCGAACTTCAAACCTCCACCGGGCTGGAACTTCTGGGTCGGCGCCAGCGTGGTATGCAGGGTGAACCTGCCCGGCTTGGCAAGCGCGACGTCATACTCAAGGCGCATCGCTTGCGGCCCAGCCAGGCCGCCTGTCGCGTGGACCGGCAATGCGGTCATGGCCGACAAGGTGCGGCCATGATCCGGAACCAGAAGCCAGGAGCGTCCCGCCGGCGTCACCTGCCGCGTAAAGTGGGCCGCCTCGATCGATACCACACCGCCAGTCTCCACGAACCGGCCGCCCTGCCCGGCTACGGCCGTTTCGACCGCTACCTCGCGCTGCCGGATCGGAACACGGACCATGGCCCGCGAGCCGTCGTCGCCGCTGATGGTCAGCGTCGCTTCGCGCGCATCACGCGGCACGTCGGCCCATCGGACGTCGACGCTGATCCGCTCCTGCACTGCCACACTGCCTTCGGTGCGCGACAGGACGAGCCAGGGCTGGTCAGCAATAATGGTGAAAGACAGCGGCAGCGATCCCCGATTGAAGACTTCAACATGGCGCGCCCGCTTTTCGTATGCGTCCAGCGCCGGCAAGGCGAGCGCTTCTGCTCCCGGGCCAGGCCACACGGCCGCGTGCCCTTCAACGGCTACGCCGAGCGCGCCGGCAGCCGGCAACTGCACTTCGCTCACGGCCGGCATTACGTTCAGCGGCGGCTGGTTCCAGTAGGTGTAGCCAAGCCTGGTCTGCGACATCATGTGGTTCCATTTCCCACCGCGCAGCGCATGGTATTGCTCCGACAGCGCAGCATCCTGGCGGAACAGCTCGCGTGCACGCTCGGCCAGTACATTGGCAGCGGCCCTGCCCTGGCGGGCATACAAGCGGTTCATCCCAGCCGTTGCGTACAGCTCATTGACCACGGCGCCGGCTTTCACCGGATACAGCACCAGTTCGAAGAAAGCATCGCGCTTCGCCTCCGGCAGCTGGCCATTGATGCGCTCTGCCTTCTCGGCCAGCGCGCGATATTCCCCCACCACGCGCTCCGACTCGTTGTAGTTCACCAGGCTGTAGGTCTCCGGTTCCAGTTGCTCTGGCTTGCGTCGACCGTTGTACTTGGTGTACTTCGCGACGATGTCCGCGATCTCCACGGCATGCTCCGGGCCGAATTCGCGCGCCGCCCACTGCTGCAAGTACTCCTGCAGGCGCGATGCCGGCCATGCATCCGGCTTCCACGCATAGCTCAGGAAGAACTCGATCGGCACCTCCATCGGCTTGAGGTCGCCGACATTCACGATCCACAGCTTGCGGGCGTCGTATTCCCACGCCAGGTGCATCTGCTCCCAGATCTTCGGGATCGGCGTCACGTTCAGCCACTTGTACGAGCGCGGGCCGCCGACGTAATCGAAGTGGTAGTACACGCCCGCACCGCCTGGGCGCTTGCGCTCTTCCGCTGTCGGCAGGCGGCGGATATTGGCCCAGTTGTCGTCGCACCACAGCAGGATTACGTCATCTGGCACGCGCATGCCCTTCTCGTAATAGTCCTGCACCTCCTTGTACAGCGCCCATACCTGCGGCGCGGCAGGAAGCTTCGACAGCATCTTGCGCTGGTCGCCGACAATGCGCTGCAGCAGCGCGACGTTGGATTCTTCCGACATCGGCTCATCACCGTCGCCGCGCATGCCAAGGGTGACGATCTTCTCGTAGTCTTTCGCACGCACAGCGCCTTTCCACCAGAAGTCCTTCAGCACTGCCTCGTTGCGCGAATAATCCCACGGCCCCTTGCCGTAGCGCGTCCACTCCTTGTGGGCGCGCGCCATCGGTTCGTGGTGCGAAGTGCCGATCACAACGCCATATTCATCGGCCAGCTTGCCGTTCAGCGGATCGTCGTCATAAAACGCAGCGTCCCACATTGCAGGCCACAGGTAGTTGCCGCGCAAACGAAGGATCAGCTCAAATACTTTTTCGTAGAACTGGTGGTTGTAGCCGCCGTAATGCTGCTTGGCCCAACCGGTCAGCGCCGGCGCTTCGTCGTTCAGGAAGATGCCGCGGTATTGCACGGCTGGTGCATCGCTGACAGGCGCCGGCAGCGCTGCGTAAAGCGCGTTTGCGCGTTTTACGGGCACGTCGGCCCACCAATACCAAGGCGATACGCCGATCTGTTCCGACAGCTCGTAGATGCCGAAAATGGTGCCGCGCTTGTCGCTGCCGGCGATTACCAGGGCGCGCTCGACGCCAGGCATCGGCTCCGCCACCGACTGCACCAGCCAGCCCTCCCATTTACCCGCGATAGCCTTTGCATCGAGCTTGCCGGCTTTCACCAGACCGTCCACCAGATGGCTCTTGCCCAGCGTGCCGATGATGATCACGTCCTTGCCGCGCGGCGTAGAGTTCTCAAGCGCTGGCCGAACGCCGCTGACTTGTCCGATGTCCTCCTGCAGCGAGGCTGCCGCACGCAGCACGCCGGCATGGTCGCCGGCATCGACGTATAGCGTGGACGCGCGGCCAGCTTCCACGAGCACGACAGAGCCCGGAGCCGCAGCCGCACGCTCAGTCGCAATGAAAGGTTTCTGTCCGAGCGCATGGGCCGATCCGGCAACGCCGGCGACGAGCAATGCAACGGCGAGCAACAGTTCGCACAACCGCCTCATTTCGCAGCCCCGCAAGAGCGCAAGGCGTTCAGCGGCAACGCTTCCGCCATTGCGCGATAGCCGGCAATCGAAGGATGCAGGCCGTCGCCAACATCGAGCGCTTTCAGCAGGCGCTCCGGCTGCGCAGGATCGCGCAATGCCGCATCGAAGTCGGCCACCGAATCGAACACACCCGACGTGCGTATCCATTTGTTCAAGGCCTGGCGGTCTTCCTCATTATGCGGCGCAGGGCGATAGTAATCGCTGCCGGTATACGGCGTCACCGTCGCACCGATCACGCAAATGCCCTGGGCATGGGCGCGCTCCACCAGTTGGCGATGCGCCACCTTCAAAGCTTCCAGCAGGGCCGCGCGTGCGGCAGGCGTATCTTCGCCGGCGCGGTGCTGGCCGCCCAGGTCATTCACGCCAATCTGCACCAGCGCGTGCGTGACGCCGCTGCGCCCCAAGACGTCGCGCTCGAAGCGCGATGCCAGGTTGGGACCCAGGCCATCGCGCAGCAGGCGTCCACCGCCGATGCCGGCATTGACCACGCCGATGGTCATCTTTTCCCGCGCCAGCCGCGCCACCAGGAAGTCGGTCCAGCGGTCATTGCCATCGGTCGTGGTGCCATAGCCGTCCGTGATCGAATCGCCGATCGCCACCACCGCAGCAGTGCCGCGCGGCGCCTGCACCTCGATATCTGCCAGAGCGTACCAGCGCACCACCTTGCCCGCCTCCGGCCATTTCGCTTCCGCCTCATGGCGACCCGCCAGCGTAAAGCTGGTAGTGCGCGAACCGGGATGGCCGGTCTGGCGCGCAGGTTCGCCCTTGAAGTAATAGGACACTGCCAGGTCGGTCCCGGCTGCGTGCGGCAGTTCAACTGGATCGCTGTAATACTCGGCGCCGGCGGGGATCACGACCGCAGCCTGGCCGCCGAAGGTCAGGGGGCGGATTGTCGCAGCGTCAACATCGGGGGAGCCGGCCGTCACCGCACGGGCAATGCTGGCAGCTTCCAGCGCCAGCGGAGCGGTACCGAAGGCATTACTGACGCGCACCCGCAACACTTTCCCTCCGAGCGAGGCACGCACCACCTGGCGCAGGCTGCCATCGCGCCATTGCGCGGCGGGTAATTCATTGGGTCCTTCAGGCACCATCTGCGCCGTACCCCACGACGCAACCCAGCGCCATTGCGGCGTTGCCGCCCCGGCGCCGGCAGCGCCAGCCAGCAGGGCCAGCCCCGCAATCCATGCACACAACTTCTGTTGACTTGCCCGCATAAATACCTCACACTTGAGAAATGGTAGCGCTATTCATTTTAGGGTAATCAAATGGTACACGCAACAATTCAGGGCAGCGGCAGCACGCCTGCCATCGTCGAAATGCGGGTGATTCCGGTCGCCGGCCACGACAGCATGCTGCTCAACCTGTGCGGCGCGCACGCGCCTTATTTCATTCGCACCGTCGTCATTCTCAAGGATAGCGCGGGCCGCACCGGCGTTGGCGAAGTACCTGGCGGCGCCGGCATTACCAAAGCGCTGGAAAAAGCCATTCCGCTGGTGGTCGGCACCGAAACCGGCCGCTTCAACCGCACCCTGAACGCCGTGCGCGCCGCGATCTCCGGCAAAGGCAGCGGCATGCAGCACCAGGTCACCTCCGCCGCCGAAGCCGCAGTGCTCAAGCAGCCGCACGAAATCAACCTGCGCCTGGAGAATGTGGTCACCGCCATCGAAGCGGCCCTGCTCGACCTGCTGGGCCAGCACCTGGGCGTGCCGGTGTGCGAACTGCTCGGCGCCGGCCAGCAGCGCGACAGCGTGCCGATGCTGGCCTACCTGTTCTACATTGGCGACCGCCAGCGCACCGACCTGCCTTACCTGTCCGGCAGCGGCAGCACCGGCTGGTACGCTGCCCGCCACCGCGAAGCACTGACGCCGGCCGCCATCGCCGACCAGGCCGCGGCAGCGGCAGATCGCTATGGCTTCCGCGACTTCAAGCTGAAGGGCGGCGTCATGCGCGGCGCCGAGGAGATGGAAGCCATCGCCGCCATCAAGGCGCGCTTCCCCGATTCCCGTGTAACCCTCGACCCTAACGGCGCCTGGTCGCTCGGAGAAGCGATCGCCCTGTGCCGCGGCCAGGGTCACCTGCTGGCGTATGCCGAAGATCCATGCGGCCCCGAGGACGGCTATTCCGGCCGCGAGGTCATGGCCGAATTCCGCCGCGCCACCGGCATTCCAACCGCCACCAATATGGTCGCCACCGACTGGCGCCAGATGGCGCACTCGCACCTGCTGGGGGCTGTCGACATTCCTCTGGCCGATCCGCATTTCTGGACCATGCAAGGTTCGGTGCGGCTGGCCCAGCTCTGCGCCGAATGGGGCCTGACCTGGGGCTCACACTCCAACAACCACTTCGATATTTCGCTGGCCATGTTCACGCATGCGGCGGCTGCGGCGCCAGGCCGTATCACCGCCATCGACACCCACTGGATCTGGCAGGAAGGGCAGGAACGCCTGACCGTTAATCCGCCGCAAATTGTAGCTGGCGAGGTAGCGGTACCAGAGGCGCCGGGCCTGGGCATCGCGCCGGATATGGAGCGCATCGAAGCTGCGCACGAACTGTTCAAGAAGGTCGGCACCGGCGCGCGCGACGACGCGATGGCCATGCAATACCTGGTGCCAGGCTGGCAGTACTCGCCCAAGCTGCCAAGCCTGGGCCGTTAAGAATTCAAAGGAGACTTTATGCAAACGATTAATGCATCGGCGTGCCTGCCGCACGACCTGGAAGATGCCCTGCTGGTGGGGCGCGTGTGGCGCCCGGCGCCGGTGGATGGCCCCTGCGTCGTCGTGGTACGAAATGGCGTGGTATTCGATATCACCGCGCATGTGGCCACGGTAGCGGACCTGCTGGACCGTCCGGACGTGCTGCAGTTCGCACGCGATGTGGACGGCGAACAGTTGGGCAGCGCCGAGGAACTGATCGGCGCTGCACTGGCTGGTGACGTCAAAGGCGTGCGCCTGCTGGCGCCGTGCGACGTGCAGGCCATCAAGGCTTGCGGCGTGACCTTTGCCGTCAGCCTGCTGGAACGCGTGATCGAAGAGCAGGCCGGCGGCAATCCCGCTCGCGCCAATGCGCTGCGCGCGGAACTGCTGTCCACCATCGGCGGCGATTTGTCCAGCATCAAACCCGGCTCGCCGGAGGCAGAGCAGCTCAAGCGCGAATTCCAGGCGCGCGGCGCATGGTCGCAATACATGGAAGTGGGCATCGGCCCCTTCGCCGAAGTCTTCTCGAAATCCCAGCCCATGTCGGCAGTCGGCTTCGGCGCCGATGTCGGCCTGCACCCTGCCTCGCAGTGGAACAATCCGGAGCCGGAGATCGTGCTGGCAGTGAACAGCCGCTTCGAAGCTGTCGGCGCGGCCCTGGGCAACGACGTCAACCTGCGCGACATTGAAGGCCGCAGCGCACTCCTGCTGGGCAAGGCCAAGGACAATAACGCTTCCTGCTCGATCGGCCCCTTCATCCGCCTGTTCGACAGCAGTTTCACCATGGGCGACGTGCGCAACGCCGAAGTCCGCCTGGCGATCGAAGGCAGCGACGACGACTTCGTGCTCGACGGCCTTAGCCGCATGTGCGAAATCAGCCGCGACCCGCTCGACCTGGTCGCGCAAACCGCGGGCGCCCACCACCAATACCCGGACGGCTTCATGCTCTTCCTCGGCACGATGTTCTCGCCGATCAAGGACCGCGGCCAGAAGGGCGCCGGCTTTACCCATCACCTGGGCGACCGGGTCACCATCAGCAGCGCATCGCTTGGCGCGCTGGTCAACCACGTGCAGCGCAGCGACCAGCTGCCGCCGTGGACGTTTGGTGTCCGTGCCCTCTACCGCAACCTGGCACGCCGCGGCATCGCGGCAGGAGAATAAATACATGACAGCAGCAGCAAGAAAACCCGTGGTGTACGCCACCTACCCCGACCTCGCCGCCAAGCGCGTCGTGATCACGGGCGGCGGCACCGGCATCGGCGCGGCCATCGTGGACGCCTTCACCAAACAGGGCGCGCACGTTGTCTTCCTCGATATCCAGGACGAGGCCTCGAAGGCGCTGGAGCAAAGCCTGGCAGGTGCGCAACATCCGCCGCGCTTCATCCATTGCGACCTGACCAACCTCGACGAGGTCGGCGCCGTGTTCCAGCAGATCGAGCGCGAACTCGGCCCGGTTGAAGTCCTGGTCAACAACGCCGCCAACGACAACCGCCACCAGGTGGAAGACGTCACCGCCAAATACTGGGACGACAGCCTGGCCGTCAACCTGCGCCACCAGTTCTTCTGCGCGCAGGCTGTGGCGCCGGGCATGAAGGCTGCGGGCGGCGGCGTGATCCTGAATTTCGGCTCGATCTCCTGGCACCTGGCGCTGGGCAAGCTGTCGCTGTACATGACCGCCAAGGCGGCAATCGAAGGCCTGACCCGCGGCTTGGCCCGCGACCTCGGCGCCGACGGCATCCGCGTCAATTGCATCATTCCCGGCTCGATCAAGACGCCGCGCCAGATGGCGCTGTGGCATTCGCCGGAAGACGAAGCCGCGATCCTGGCCGCCCAGTGCCTGCACGAGCGCGTGGAACCGGATGACGTGGCTGCGCTGACCCTGTTCCTCGCCTCCGGCAACGCAGCGCGCTGCTCCGGCCGCGATTACTTCGTCGACGCTGGATGGTACGGATCGTGAGCTCGCCGCAATGCATCTGGGAAGTCGGCGCCACACTGGCCGAAGGGCCGGTCTGGCATGCCTCCGAGCGCGTCTTCTACTTTGTCGACATCAAAGGCCGCCGACTGCATTGCTGCAATGAAGACGGCGGCGATCGCCTGAGCTGGGAGGCGCCTGCGGAAATCGGCTTTGCCCTGCCGATGGTTGGCGGCGATTTCATCTGCGGCCTGCAGGGCAAGCTGGCGCGCTTCACCATGGCCGGCAAGTTCGAGACCGTGCTGGAGATCGAAGCCGGCCAGCCGGGTAACCGCTGCAACGACGGCTACGTCGATGCCAACGGGCGCCTGTGGTTCGGCACCATGGACAACGGCGAATCCGCTCCCACTGGTTCCTTGTACTGCCTCGATGCACGCGGCCTGCAAGCCATGGATGGCAACATCATCATCACCAATGGCCCCTGCCACAGCCCGGACGGCAAGACCTTCTACCACACCGACACCCTGGCGCGCGTGGTATATGCCTACGACAGCGCAGCTGACGGTACGCTGTCGAACAAGCGCGAATTCGTACGCTACGCGCATGGCGTGCCCGGCCACCCGGACGGCAGCGCGGTCGACGCCGAGGGCCACCTCTGGATCTCCCTGTTCGGCGGCAGCCGCATCGAACGCTATGCGCCGGACGGCAAGCTGGCGCAAACTATCCCGATGCCCTGCCCTAACATCACCAAGGTCGCTTTCGGCGGCGCCGACCTGCGCACGGTCTTCGTCACCACCGCGCGCAAGGGCATGAGCGAAGAAGCCCTGGCCGCACACCCGCTGGCTGGCGGCGTGTTCACCTTCCGCGTGGACGTGCCCGGCCTGCCGCAACATCAATTCGACAGGAAAGCAGCATGAGCACCCGCCGCTATCGTTCGCAGGACTGGTTCGACAATCCGGACCACATCGACATGACCGCGCTGTATCTCGAGCGCTTCATGAACTACGGGATCACGCCGGAAGAGCTGCGCAGCGGCCGCCCGATCATCGGCATCGCGCAATCGGGCAGCGACATCAGCCCATGCAACCGGATCCACCTCGACCTGGCCAAGCGCGTGCGCGACGGCATCCGCGACGCGGGCGGCATACCGATGGAATTCCCGCTGCACCCTATCTTCGAGAACTGCCGCCGTCCCACCGCCGCCATCGACCGCAACCTGGCCTATATGGGCCTGGTCGAGATCCTGCACGGCTACCCGATCGACGCCGTGGTGCTGACCACCGGCTGCGACAAGACCACCCCGGCGCAGCTGATGGCCGCATCCACCGTCGACATTCCCGCCATCGTGCTGTCCGGCGGGCCGATGCTCGATGGCTGGCTCGATGGTGAACTGGTTGGCTCGGGCGCCGCGATCTGGAAAGGCCGCCGCCAGTTGGCAGCAGGCCAGATCGACAACGAAAAGTTCCTCGAGATCGCCGCCGCTTCGGCACCGTCAGCGGGCCACTGCAACACCATGGGCACCGCCTCCACCATGAACGCCATGGCCGAAGCACTGGGCATGTCGCTCACCGGCTGTTCCGCCATCCCGGCGCCCTACCGCGAGCGCGGCCAGATGGCCTATGAAACCGGGCGCCGCATCGTCGAACTGGCGCAGCAGGACATCCGGCCGTCGTCGATCCTGTCGCGCGAAGCCTTCCTGGACGCCATCGTGGTCAATGCCGCCATCGGCGGTTCCACCAACGCCCAGCAGCACATCATGGCCATGGCGCGCCACGCCGGCGTCGAACTGCACGAAGACGACTGGATGACCTACGGCCACGACATCCCGCTGCTGCTGAACATGCAGCCTTCCGGAAAATTCCTCGGCGAGCGTTTCCATCGCGCCGGCGGCGTCCCGGCCATCATGTGGGAGCTGCACAAGGCGGGCAAGCTGCGCGCCGACCGCCCGACCGTCACCGGCCGCAGCATGGCGCAGAACCTGGAAGGCCGCGAGAGCGCCGACCGCGAAATGATCACGCCATTCGACAAGCCGCTGAAAGAGCAGGCCGGCTTCATGGTCTTGCGCGGCAACCTGTTCGACTTTGCGATCATGAAGAGCAGCGTGATCTCTGAAGACTTCCGCAACCGCTACCTGCGCCGTCCCGGCCAGGAAAACATCTTTGAATGCCGCGCCGTTGTATTTGACGGCTCCGGCGACTACCACGCCCGCATCAACGATCCTTCATTGGGCATCGACGAGAACACCATCCTGGTGATCCGCGGCGCCGGCCCGGTGGGCTGGCCC
Organism: Pseudoduganella sp. R-43; assembly: GCF_049913255.1. NCBI lineage: Bacteria > Pseudomonadati > Pseudomonadota > Betaproteobacteria > Burkholderiales > Oxalobacteraceae > Pseudoduganella > Pseudoduganella sp. R-43. The sequence continues at coordinate 777,986 of NZ_CP183988.1, read as the reverse complement.
GGTTCGGCGGAAGTGGTGAACATGCAACCGCCTGATGCGCTGATCAAGAAAGGCATCAACAACCTGCCGACCCTTGGCGACGGCCGCCAGTCCGGCACTTCCGACAGCCCGTCGATCCTGAACGCCTCGCCGGAAAGCGCGGTGGGCGGCGGCCTGGCCTGGATTCGCACCGGCGACATGGTGCGCATCGACCTGAACACCGGCAGCTGCAATATGCTGGTGGACGACCAGGAAATTGAACGCCGCAAGCAAGACGGCGTGCCGCCCGTACCGCCTAGCCAGACGCCATGGCAGGAGATCTATCGTGCCACCGTGGGCCAGATGGCCAACGGCGCGTGCATGGAGCTGGCACTGGCTTACCGAGGCGTCGCGAACGACACGCCGCGCCACAATCACTGACCCGGCACGAACCGGGCCTGATAAAGAAAGAGGAGACATCCATGAACAGCATTGCCCTGGAAAATACCGAACCCAGTCATGAAGAGGAGAACACTGGCCTCATCATCCTTATCAGCTGCGTAGCCACCATCGGCGGCTTCCTGTTCGGCTTCGATAGTGGCGTCATCAACGGCACGGTCGACGGCCTGAAGCAGGCGTTCCACTCAACCTCCGCCGGGATCGGTTTCGAAGTCGCGTCGATGCTGCTTGGCTGCGCGATCGGCGCCTTCTTCGCCGGCCGCCTTGGCGACCGCTGGGGGCGCCGTGCAGTGCTGATCATTTCCTCCGTGATGTTCCTGCTGTCGGCGCTGGGCGCAGGCTGCGCGACGACATCGGCCGTGTTCATCGCCGCCCGCGTACTGGGCGGCTTCGCCGTCGGCGCGGCTAGCGTGATGTCGCCGGCCTACATCGCCGAAGTCGCCTCGGCGCGCTATCGCGGCCGTCTCGCAACCGTCCAGCAGATCGCCATCATCAGCGGTTTGTTCTGTGCCTTCCTCAGCAACTATATGCTGGCGAAAGCAGCCGGCGGTTCGACCGGCGTACTGTGGCTCGGCCAGGAGGCGTGGCGCTGGATGTTCTGGATGATGGCCATTCCATCCGCGCTGTTCCTGCTGCTCCTGCTGGCGATTCCTGAAAGCCCGCGCTTCCTGGTCGTGAAGAAGCGCACATCCGAAGCCATGGCCGTGCTGGAGCGCCTGTATGGCGCCTCCGCAGCCAAGGAGAAGTTCGCAGCGATCGACGTCTCGCTGTCCGAAGACCACCATCGCCCACGCCTGTCCGACCTGATCAACAAGGCAACCGGCAAGCTGCGTCCTATCGTCTGGGTCGGCATCGGCCTGGCGACCTTTCAGCAGCTGGTCGGTATCAACGTCGTGTTCTACTACGGCGCGGTACTGTGGCAGGCCGTTGGCTTCTCCGAGAGCGATGCGCTGCTGATTAACGTCCTTTCGGGTGCACTGAGCATTGGCGCCTGCATCGTCACCGTGTTCCTGATCGACCGCATCGGCCGCAAGCCCTTGCTGTGGATCGGCTCGATCGGCATGGCAGTGACGCTCGGGCTGGTCACCCTTGCATTCGCCAGCGCGTCGCTCGACGCAAGCGGCAAGCTGACGCTGTCCGGCTCCATGGGCGTGCTCGCGCTGATCGCCGCGAATGTCTACGTGATCTTCTTCAACCTGTCGTGGGGTCCGGTCATGTGGGTCATGCTGGGCGAGATGTTCCCCAACCAGATTCGCGGCTCCGGCCTGGCAGTCGCAGGCGCCGCGCAATGGACATCGAATTTCATCATCACGGTGACCTTCCCGATCCTGCTCGGCGGCATCGGCCTGGCTGGCGCATACGGTATCTACACCGTCGCCGCCGTGATCTCCCTGTTCTTCGTCCTGCGCTATGTGCATGAAACGCGCGGCAAAGAGCTGGAGCAGATGGAAGGCTAAGCAGGTTCAAGAAAAATATAAAACGAATACAACTACTGGAGACACAGCATGAAACGCAGGCAGTTCCTCACATCCCTATCCGGCGCGGCTAGCGTAGCCGCCCTCGGCACGCCGGCAGCCATGGCTGCCGCAGCGGCAAGGCCCCTGTACAAAGACCCCGCCGCGCCGGTGCCGGCCCGCGTAAAAGACCTGCTCGGTCGCATGACGCTGGAGGAAAAGGTCGCGCAAATGCTGTGCATCTGGCAGGAGAAAGGCATCATCCAGGACGCCAACGGTGAATTCTCGGCCGCGAAAGCCGCCAAGGCTTACCCGAATGGCCTCGGCATGCTGGCCCGCCCTTCCGACCGCCAGGGCGGCGCCGAAGCAGGCGGCGCCGGCGACAACGGCGCCCGCGCCAACCGCAACGCTCGGGAGACCGCAACCTACACCAACGCCGCGCAGAAATGGGCCGTCGAACAGACGCGCCTCGGCATTCCGCTGTTCATGCACGAAGAATCCCTGCACGGCTACGTGGCGAAGGACGCCACCAGCTTCCCGCAGGCGATCGCGCTCGCATCGACTTTCGACCCGCCGCTGGTACGCAAGGTATTCAGCGTCGCCGCCCGCGAGATGCGTGCCCGCGGCGCCAACCTGGCACTGGCGCCGGTGGTCGACGTGGCACGCGAACCGCGCTGGGGCCGCATCGAAGAAACCTTCGGCGAAGACCCGCACGTGTGCGCCGAGATGGGCAAAGCAGCCGTGCTGGGCTTCCAGGGTGAGGAACGCAAGCTGGCCAAGGACAAGGTGTTCACGACGCTGAAGCACATGACCGGCCACGGCCAACCGGAAAGCGGCACCAACATCGGTCCCGCCGAAGTCACCGAACGCACGCTGCGCGAAGAATTCTTCCCGCCATTCGAGTGCATCATCAAGGAAACCAATGCCGCCGCCGTGATGCCTTCGTATAACGAGATCGGCGGCCTGCCATCGCACGCCAACCACTGGCTGCTGCACAAAGTGCTGCGCGAAGAATGGGGTTTCAAAGGCCTGACAGTATCCGACTACTTCGGCGTCAAGGAACTGATCACCCGCCACCGCCTCGCCGACATGCCGAAGGACGCCGCCACGCGCGCCGTCAAAGCCGGCGTTGACATCGAAACCCCGGACGCCTTCGGCTACCAGCTCCTGCCACAACTGGTAAAGGAGAAAAAGGTCAGCGTCGCAGAAATCGACACCGTGGTGTCCCGCATCCTCGAATGGAAATTCCTCTCCGGCCTGTTCGAACAGCCTTACGTCGACGCCGCCGTTGCAGACAGCCTGACCGCCACGCCGGAGGCCGTTGCCCTGGCCCGCGAGGCTGCCGCGCGCGCCGTCGTGCTGCTGAAGAACGACAAAGGCCTGCTGCCGCTGGACGGCAAGAAGGTCGGCAAGGTGCTGCTGCTCGGCACCCACGCCAAGGACACCCCGATCGGCGGCTATTCCGACGTGCCGCGCCACGTGGTCTCGGTGTACGAAGGCCTGCAAGCCGAAAGCCAGCGCCAGGGCTTCCAGCTCGAATACCGCGAAGGCGTGCGCATCACCGAAGAACGGATCTGGGGCAAGGACGAAATCATCTTCACCCCACCGCAGACCAACGCCAAGCTGATTGCCGAAGCCGTTGCCGCCGCGCGCAACGCCGACACCATCATCATGGTCCTGGGCGACAACGAACAGACCAGCCGCGAAGCCTGGGCCGACAACCACCTGGGAGACCGCCAGACGCTGGATATGCTGGGCCAGCAGAACGAACTGGCCAAGGCCATCTTCGACCTCGGCAAGCCAACCGTGGTCTTCCTGCTTAACGGCCGCCCGTTGTCGGTCAACCTGCTGGCCGAACGTGCCGACGCGCTGGTGGAAGGATGGTACCTCGGCCAGGAAACCGGCCACGCCGCCGCCGACGTCCTGTTCGGCCGCGCCAACCCGGGCGGCAAGATGCCGGTGTCAGTAGCGCGCCACGTCGGCCAACTGCCGATCTTCTACAATCACAAGCCAAGCGCCCGCCGCGGCTACATCGACGGCAGCACCAAGCCGCTCTACCCGTTCGGCTATGGCCTGAGCTACACCAGCTTCGCATTCAGCGAGGCGCGCCTGGCGCAAGCCACCATCGCCGCCAACGGCAGCACGAAAGTCAGCGTCGACGTCACCAACACCGGCAAGCGCGCCGGCGACGAAGTGGTGCAGATGTACATCCGCGACGACATCAGCAGCGCTACCCGTCCCGTACTGGAACTGAAAGGCTTCCAGCGCATCACGCTGCAGCCGGGCGAGAAGCGCACCGTCACCTTCAACATCAAGCCGGCCGACCTGCAGTTCTACAACGCCGACATGAAGCGCGTTGTCGAACCGGGCAACTTCACCATTTCGGTGGGCCCGGACAGCGCAACCTTGAAATCGGCCAAACTGCTGGTCAGTTGACGCTAGAATGTCCACTTTCGAGTCGGGAGCGAAAGTGGACATCACTCAAGTCAAAGCCCACTGCGCCAGCCTGCCTGGCGCAGACAGCCTGCTGCATGCACCGCCGGTCAATGTACTAAGCTACAAGGTCGGCGGCAAAACCTTCGCCTACTTCAAGACCAGCGAACCGGAACAATGGCGCTTCAGTTTCCGCGCCACGCCCGACCGCTTCCTCGAACTCACCGGCATGCCCGGCGTGAAACCGGCCCGCTACATGGGCCGCTTCCATTGGGTCACGATCGTCGACGTGCGCCGCTTTCCGGAAGACTACCTGGTCGAACTGGTGCAATGGTCCTACGACAAGGCATTCTCCTCGCTGACAAAGGCACGCCAGCGCGAGATCAAGGCTTAGGGAAAGCGTAGGTCAGCGAATAGTTGCCGCTGCCCGAATACGACTTCACCTGCGCGTAGTAATAGCCCGCCGTGCCGTTGTAGCTGATCGACTCGCTGGACGTATTGCCCTCGCTGGAAGCGACCTTGGTCCAGGCGCTGCCCGACCACTTGTACAGGAACAGGTCGAAGTCGGCACCGGAAGGACCGCTCAGTTGCAGCGAGAAGGTGCCGGCGCCGGCCTGCACCCAGCCAGGCGACGCGCTAGGCGCAATGGCGCTGCCGCCGTTGGCCAGGGTACCGGTCTGCGTGACCGAACCGGAGCCGGTGTACTTGGCAAACACCTTCTTCACCGCGCCTTCATTCACCGCATGCCACGGATACCCCAGCGTGCGCATGCGCGAGTTCTCTGTCGGACGGTATTTGCCCGAGCCGCAGTACTGCGCGCCCACGAAAGTGCCGACAGTACCGTTCGGGTACACGCCAAGTCCGGTCGGCACTGCGGTGCTGCCGGAAATCAGGCTGCCCCATTTGACGGAACGCGTGCCGTTCAGCGACACGTTGACTTCGGTGGGCTCGCTGCTGGTGTTGCAGGTGCCGTACTCGTATTCGTCCGCCAATGCGAACGCCGTATGGCCGATTTCATGCAAGGCCACCTCGATCGACTGCTCATGCATCGACAGCGTTGCCACCGCGCCGCCGGAACCACCGTAGCGCGTCGAGTTCGCGATCACCACAATCACATCGCGCGCATCGGGCGCCAGCACGGAAGCCGCGATATTGGTCGCCTTGGTATTGTTCACGCACAGCAGGCGTTCGATGTTGTAGCAAGCGAATTCCCCATCCATCGCCGTATCGCGATAAATGCCCTTATCGAGTTCGTCCACGCCCGACTGGTTGCTGGCCACGTCGACGCGATGGATATTCATCGAAGCGCGGTTGGCATTGAACAGCGGATCGGCCAGGAAGCCATTGATCACCTTCTGCGCATCGGCGCGCCACTTATCCATTTCCGCAGCGGTGTAGCCGTCGCCGATGAAGACATAGTCCATATGCGTCGCCGCGCTGCCGTTGTTCAGGATGGTCGTCGCGGTGGCGGAAGGCGTCGCCGCCAGCATGGCCGAGCGCGAGGTCTTGCCGCTCGCTGCCGCCTGTTCCAGGGTGCCGCGATCGAAACGCGCCAGCGCCGCAGGTGCTGCAAGAGCCGTCTTGGCGCCGGTGCTGGCACCCTTCTTCGGCAGCACCTCCACGCTCGCGGTGGCTTTGTCGAATGGCAGCGACACCTCAAAGCTGCCCTCACGCTGCTGCACCGTGGTCGACAGGTCGATAGCGCCCGAACGCGGATTGAAGGTCTCCACGTGGCGGCGCAAGCCATTGTTGACGCTCACCTCATGCAGCACGCGGCCCTGGGCATCCTTAGCGACCACCACCCACTGGTCATCCTCCGCGCCCTGGCGCACATTGGGCGTCACCGCAAACTTGCCCACTTCCGCATGCAGGGGTTTGAACTCCGCCCCGCTACGGCCTTCAGCAAAGCCGATGCGCAGCGAGATATTGTCGGCCTGGGCAGCACCCGCTGCCGCCAGCGCGAGAAGCATCAGTGAATTTCGAAGTAAAGCCATGTTCTCTCTCCATTTGTTGTGGTTTGGAACTGGAGATTCTGTGGCCGATCAAAGAGGCGGCGCGTGCAAAAACGCGCGCAATTTGCACAATCCTGCTTTTAACAATTGTTACAGCGGCTGGCGCGCCACGCAGCAGGCGACAGGCCGTACTGCGTCGCGAAAGCGCGCGTGAAATGGCTGGCACTATGAAACCCGAACTCCTCCGCAATGTCGACAATGCGCGCCTCCCGGCCTGCGAGTGCCACACATGCCTGCTCCAGGCGCCGGGTCAGCACATAGCGATGCGGCGGCAAGCCGACCGCCCGATGGAACTCGCGCGAGAAATGCGCCGCACTCATGCCGCACAGGGACGCCAGTTCCGCATTGGCCAGCGGCGCATCCAGGTGATCTGAAATATGCCGCAGCACGCGGCGCAGGCGCGCACCGCCGAGGGAGCTGTCGGCGCCTTGGGCCGGGCGCGAATAATGTTCGAGCAGGTAGCAAGCCAGGGCCATGGCCAGGTGGTCGCACATCTCCGCCGCCAGCGGCCCGGCCAGCGCCTGCGCATCGAGCATCTTGCGCACCAGGTCGGATACCATGCGGTCGGAAGTGAACTGGCTAGCCGCCAGCGTGGCATCGATATCCTCGCCGCGCTGCGCCGCCAAGCGGTCCAGTAGCTGCACCGGCAGGAAGACATTCACGATATCGCAGCCGCTCAACTGGCTCCAGCGCCCCTGCTCCCCTGGCGGACAAAGACGAAAGCGGCTCGCTCCGATGGTCCCGCCCCAGACCGGCGTATCGCCGTGCCAGATGCGCGCATCGAGCGGCTCCATCATCAGCGCCAGGCGGTAAGTGCCCGGATGCGGGCTTACGGAGCGAATGGCGTGATCCGGCCCATCGCTGGTCCACCGCCCCAACGCAGCCCCCGATCCGGGAAGCGGCCCGACACAGGCATTCAGCGAGTGCACGCCCGCCATCCTGAACCACCGCTCAAGCTCTTCGACGCTCTCCATCGAAGCAATATACCCCACCTACAGCCGAGCCCGTGTCACACCATGGGGTCACACCCCAAGTGTGACACGGGCTCGGCTGGAATCAGCGTCCAGGCCGGGCGTTTCAGCACAGGAGTGTCGCTGCCTACCAACTTGGAATCCGCTGCGGATGGGCTATAACGATAAATGGACGCCAGTTTCCCCGCCAACCATAAGAAGGAGCGCCACCATGAGAACAATGGCATTTGCGGTACTAGCGGTTTCTACCCTGCTGAGCGCCAACGCGCCAGCCAAGGATAAAGGCAAGGCCATGGAAGATGTGGTCTGGCCGGCCGAGTCGGTGAAATGGGAAGCCGGCCCGGTTGCCGGCACCAAGGTTGCCAAGCTGTGGGGCGACTGGATGAAAGGCGGCCCTTACGGCGTGCTGGTGAAGTTCGACGCCGGGCAGGTCAACGCCCTGCACCACCACACCCACGCGCTGAAGATCGTGATCATGTCCGGCACTTTCGTGCATAAATCCGATGGCGCCCCTGAAACCAAGCTGGGCCCGGGCTCTTACCTGATGCAAGCGCCCGGCAAAAAGCACGTCAGCGGCTGTGCAACCGGTGCAGACTGCACCTTCTTCATGACATCCGACGGCAAGTTCGATTTGATTGACGATTCGAAGGCCGCGGCAAGCGATAAAAAGTAGTCGAGAAACGAGTGAGGTCACATCTCGTGGCCTCAGGCCTTCCCGTAAGTGAGCATGAACTGCAAAATGGCGCGAATTTCCGCCTCAGTCGCGGAGGGAAGGTGAAATACGTCACGATCATCCCAGGTCATCTTGGACTCGGTCAGCTTGACCATGTGGGCGCCGAAGTGATCCATATTGAAGGCTGCCCCAAGCGCATGCCCACGCGGCGGCATCGTGTTGAAAATGATCCTGAAACTGCGGTCAGGCATCTGCCGAATCACCGGCTCGCAATTGGCGTCGAAGCCTCTCGCCTGGACTTCGCCATAGCTTCGGGCATGTTTCGCAATAATGGACGAATAGCTGAAGCGGCGCACACCGCCGTAGCGCTGGTTTACATGGATCGTGACATCATTGTCCAGCCTGACCTTGACAACGGCACCCTTCGCGTCTTTCGTCTCGACCTCGATCTCCTCGCCGCCTACCAGTGCATCAAACAGCTTGCGCTTGGCAGGGTGCAGGCGTGCCACGATTTCAGCATGATTGTTTGGCAAGTCATACAGGCCGCTGAACATCGACTCATGCAGGTACATTTTTCCATCATCGCCCACAGTCGTCGCGTCACAGGTGATTTGGAGGGATTCGGCCATAGCGCTCTCAAACAGAATGCAGAAAATACTGATTGTAGTATGCAATTGGCGCCTGACAATATTTCTGGGGCTGGCGCAAATAAAAACGCCACCCAATGGTGGCATTTTTGCAGCAGTTTGTTAATTAGACCCTACCATTTCGCGCCAGCGGGCTTCCAGCAATGCGTCTCGCCTATACTGGTGAGTCCGAACTACCTATCGTGGAGCATGACAACGTTGGGGTGGGATGCTACTTGCTGCAACCATATCGCCTCCTGGGCGCAACTGCAGGATCGCCAGACTGGCCGCAAGTTCTACTTCTTCTCCGTTCACTTCGACCACGAAGGCGAGGTGGCGCGCCGGGAATCGGCTAAGCTCATGCTGCGAAAGGTGAAGGAAATTGCCGGCTCCGAGCCAGTGATCGTGGCCGGCGATTTGAATTCCGTCCCGGAGACCGAACAGGTTGCCATCATGAAGTCTCGGCTGGCCGATGCATTCGATATCAGCGCGAAGCCAGCCTATGGCCCGGTTGGTACTTTCAACAGATTTAAAATCGACAGCCCACTGACAGAGCGTATTGACCGCATCTTCGCCAGCCCGCACGTGAAGGTATTGAGCTACGCAACACTGACCGATTAACTCCACGGCCGCTTCCCATCCGATCACCTGCCTGTGCTGATCAAGGCCAGGATCAACTGAAGAGCCCGTGTCACCCTTGGGGTGTGACCCCATGGTGTGACACGGGCTCTGCCGTAGCGCAAAAAAAAACGCCACCCGAAGGTGGCGTTTTTTCTGGCGTTGAAGCGGATTACGCTTCGTCGCTGTGGTGCGGTTCGTCCGCTGGCAGTTCGGCCACGATCGCGGCGCGTTCTGCTTCCAGCAGCGCTTTGCGCTCTTCGGCTTCCCACACTTCCTTCTCTTTGCGGGCGCGGTGGAAGGCCAGGCCGGTACCGCCTGGGATCAGGCGGCCGACGATGACGTTTTCCTTCAGGCCGCGCAGACCGTCGCGCTTGCCCATGATCGCGGCTTCGGTCAGCACGCGGGTGGTTTCCTGGAACGATGCGGCCGAGATGAAGGAGTCGGTCGACAGCGATGCCTTGGTAATACCCAGCAGTACGTTTTCGTACGTTGCAGGGATCTTGTTCAGGGCATTGACGCGATCGTTTTCTTCCAGCAGTTCGGAACGCTCCACCTGCTCGCCGACGATGTAGTCGGTGTCGCCGGCGTTGGTGATCTGCACGCGGCGCAGCATCTGGCGAACGATCACCTCGATGTGCTTGTCGTTGATCTTCACGCCCTGCAGTCGGTACACGTCCTGCACTTCGTCAACGATGTAGCGTGCCAGCGCTTCGATACCCAGCAGGCGCAGGATGTCTTGCGGATCGGCTGGGCCGTCCACGATCATCTCGCCCTTGTTCACCACCTGGCCGTCGTGCACCAGCACTTGCTTGTCCTTGGTAATCAGGAACTCGTGCTTGTTGCCGTCCATGTCGGTGATTTCCAGACGCTGCTTGCCCTTGGTTTCCTTACCGAAGGCCACGGTACCGGTGACTTCCGCCAGCATGCCCGCGTCTTTCGGCGAACGTGCTTCGAACAGTTCCGCCACGCGTGGCAGACCACCGGTAATGTCTCGGGTCTTCTGCGATTCGGTCGGGATACGCGCCAGAACCTCACCCACGGACACTTGCTGGCCGTCTTTCACCATGATCAGCGCGCCGACCTGGAAGCCGATCGCCACTGCGTGTTCGGTGCCGGCGATCTTCACTTCGCCGCCGTCTTCGTTCAGCAGTTTCACCTGTGGACGCAGGGCCTTGCCTGGGGAACCACGACGCTTGGCGTCGATCACCACCAGGGTGGCCAGGCCGGTCACTTCGTCGACCTGGCGAGCCACGGTCACGCCTTCTTCGATGTTCTCGAAGCGGATGGTACCGGCGTACTCGGTAATGATCGGACGGGTCAGCGGGTCCCAGGTTGCCAGAGGAGCGCCGGCCTTCACAGCCATGCCATCCTTGACGATCAGGGTCGCGCCGTACGGTACCTTGTGACGCTCGCGCTCACGGCCGTGGTCGTCGGTGATCAGCACTTCGCCGGAACGGGAAATGACGATCTGGGCGCCCTTGCCGTTGGTGACGTAACGCATCGTGGCGGTGAAGCGCACGGTGCCGTTCGACTTGGCTTCGACGGACGATGCCACTGCTGCACGCGATGCCGCACCACCGATGTGGAAGGTACGCATGGTCAGCTGGGTACCAGGTTCACCGATCGACTGCGCTGCCACCACACCGACTGCTTCGCCGGCGTTGACCAGCAGGCCGCGGCCCAGGTCGCGGCCGTAGCACTTGGCGCACAGGCCGTAGCGGGTGTCGCAAGTCAGCGGGGTACGGACCTTCACTTCGTCGATGCCGACGCGTTCGATCTCTTCCACCATGTCTTCGTCCAGCAGGGTGCCGGCTTCGTACAGGGTAGCCTGGGTCTCTGGGTTGACGATGTCGGTGCCTGCCACGCGGCCGAGGATACGGTCGCGCAGGGCTTCGATCACTTCACCACCTTCGACCATCGCCTTCATCAGGGTGCCGTTGGAAGTGCCGCAATCGTCTTCGATCACCACCAGATCCTGGGTCACGTCGACCAGACGACGGGTCAGGTAACCGGAGTTCGCGGTCTTCAGCGCGGTGTCGGCCAGACCTTTACGAGCGCCGTGGGTCGAGATGAAGTACTGCAGAACGTTCAGGCCTTCGCGGAAGTTCGCGGTAATTGGCGTCTCGATAATCGAGCCGTCTGGCTTGGCCATCAGGCCTCGCATACCGGCCAGCTGGCGAATCTGTGCTGCGGAACCACGCGCACCGGAGTCGGCCATCATGTAAATCGCGTTGAACGATTCCTGGGTCGACTGGGTGCCGTCGCGGCGCACCACGTCTTCCACCTTCAGGTGGTCCATCATCGCCTTGCCGACTTCGTCGGAGGTCTTGCCCCAGATGTCGACGACCTTGTTGTAACGTTCGCCGGCGGTGACCAGACCGGAAGCGTACTGCTGCTCGATCTGCTTCACTTCCGCTTCGGCGGTCGCGATCAGGGTCTTCTTCACTTCCGGTACCAGCATGTCGTCCACGCAGATCGAAATACCGGCGCGGGTTGCCAGGCGGAAGCCCGACTGCATCAGCTGGTCGGCAAACACCACGGTTGCGCGCAGGCCGCACTTGCGGAAGGAAGTGTTGATCAGCTTGGAGATCTCTTTCTTCTTCAGCGGACGGTTCAGTACGCTGAATGGCAGGCCTTTCGGCAGGATCTCGGACAGGATGGCGCGGCCAACGGTGGTCTCGTAACGGGTCACGGTACGGACGAACTCGCCGGTTGCTGGATCCTTTGGATTCTCAACGATACGCACGGTGATGCGGGTCGCCAGTTCCACTTCCTTGTTGTCGTACGCGCGGATCACTTCCGACACGTCCGGGAACATCATGCCTTCGCCCTTGGCGTTCACTGCTTCGCGGGTCGCGTAGTACAGACCCAGCACGATATCCTGGGAAGGAACGATCGATGGTTCGCCGTTCGATGGGAACAGGATGTTGTTCGAAGCCAGCATCAGGGTGCGGGCTTCCATCTGTGCTTCGATCGACAGAGGAACGTGGACTGCCATCTGGTCACCGTCGAAGTCCGCGTTGAACGCGGCGCAGACGAGCGGGTGCAGCTGGATCGCTTTACCTTCGATCAGCACAGGCTCGAACGCCTGGATACCGAGACGGTGCAGGGTTGGTGCACGGTTCAGCATGATCGGATGTTCGCGGATCACTTCTTCCAGGATGTCCCACACCACTGGCTCTTGCACTTCGACCAGCTTCTTAGCGGCCTTGATGGTGGTCGCGAGACCCATCAGTTCCAGCTTGTTGAAGATGAATGGCTTGAACAGTTCCAGAGCCATCAGCTTTGGCAGACCGCACTGGTGCAGTTTCAGCTGTGGACCCACCACGATCACGGAACGGCCGGAGTAGTCGACGCGCTTACCCAGCAAGTTCTGACGGAAGCGGCCGCCCTTACCCTTGATCATTTCAGCCAGCGACTTCAGCGGACGCTTGTTGGCGCCGGTCATCGCTTTGCCGCGACGGCCGTTGTCCAGCAGCGAGTCAACTGCTTCCTGCAGCATGCGCTTTTCGTTACGCGTGATGATCTCTGGAGCACGCAGCTCCATCAGGCGCTTCAGACGGTTGTTACGGTTGATGACGCGGCGATACAGGTCGTTCAGGTCGGAGGTCGCGAAGCGGCCGCCATCCAGCGGGACCAGTGGGCGCAGTTCCGGCGGCAGCACCGGCAGCACTTCCATGATCATCCAGTCTGGCTTGATGCCGGAACGCTGGAATGCTTCCAGCACTTTCAGGCGCTTGGCGTACTTCTTGATCTTCGCTTCGGACTTCGATTCCTTCAGTTCCACGCGCAGGGCTTCGGCATCGCGGTGGATGTCGATCGAGCGCAGCAGTTCGCGGATACCTTCAGCGCCCATGAAGGCGGTGAAGTCGTCGCCGTACTCTTCGTACTTGGCGGCGTAGTCGTCTTCCGACATGATCTGGCACTTCTTCAGCGGGGTCATGCCTGGATCGGTCACGACGTATGCTTCGAAGTACAGCACGCGTTCGATATCGCGCAGGGTCATGTCCAGGACCATGCCCAGGCGCGACGGCAGCGATTTCAGGAACCAGATGTGGGCAACCGGGGATGCCAGTTCGATGTGGCCCATGCGCTCACGGCGCACTTTGGCCAGGGTCACTTCAACGCCGCACTTTTCGCAGATGACACCGCGGTGCTTCAGGCGCTTGTACTTGCCGCACAGGCATTCGTAGTCCTTGATCGGGCCAAAGATCTTGGCGCAGAACAGGCCATCGCGCTCTGGCTTGAAGGTACGGTAGTTGATGGTCTCAGGCTTTTTGACTTCGCCGTAGGACCACGAACGGATTTTCTCAGGAGAGGCCAGACCGATCTTGATCGCGTCGAACGACTCGTTTTGCTGTACTTGCTTGAATAAATCGAGCAGGGCTTTCATGTATCACTCCAGATAGTGACGAATTCTTTACTTACTTAAAACCGGTAAACCGGTGTCAGACCCACTGGGTCCGACACCCGGTACGCGGCTGCCGCGGGCTCAGTGTCTGACCCTGCGGGTCAGACGCTGCTTTACCGGTTTTAGTTGCGCTCGAGGTCGATATCGATACCCAGCGAGCGGATCTCTTTCACCAGCACGTTGAACGATTCCGGCATGCCGGCGTCGATCACGTGGTCGCCCTTGACGAGGTTTTCGTACACTTTGGTACGGCCGTTCACGTCGTCGGACTTCACGGTCAGCATTTCTTGCAGCACGTAGGACGCGCCGTACGCTTCCAGTGCCCACACCTCCATCTCACCGAAGCGCTGGCCGCCGAACTGGGCTTTACCGCCCAGAGGCTGCTGCGTCACCAGCGAGTAAGGACCGGTGGAACGGGCGTGCATCTTGTCGTCGACCAGGTGGTGCAGCTTCAGCATGTGCATCACGCCCACGGTGACTTTGCGTTCGAACGCTTCGCCGGTGCGGCCGTCGTACATGGTGACCTGGTTCTTGGACGGGGTCATGCCCAGGTGCTTGGCGATATCGTCCGGATACGCCAGGTCCAGCATGCGGCGGATTTCCGATTCGTGCGCGCCGTCGAACACCGGAGTCGCGAACGGCACACCCTTCTTCAGGTTGTATGCCAGCTTCATGATCTCGTCGTCGGACAGGGAAGCGATGTCTTCCTTGGCGCCGGACTCGTTGTACACGGTGGTCAGGTACTTGCGCATCTCTTCGACCTTGATCTGCGCTTGCAGCATTTCGCCGATACGGATGCCCAGGCCCTTCGCTGCCCAACCAAGGTGGGTTTCCAGGATCTGGCCAACGTTCATACGGGACGGAACGCCCAGTGGGTTCAGCACCACGTCTGCCGGGGTACCGTCAGCCATGTATGGCATGTCTTCCACCGGAACGATACGGGACACAACACCCTTGTTACCGTGGCGGCCTGCCATCTTGTCGCCGGACTGCAGGCGGCGTTTAACGGCCAGGTACACCTTGACCATCTTCTGCACGCCAGGCTGCAGTTCGTCGCCCTGGGTCAGCTTCTTGCGCTTCTCTTCGAAGGCCAGGTCGAACTGGTGGCGCTTCTCGGCGATGGATTCCTTGATGGCTTCCAGGGCTTTGGCCATGTCTTCGTCGGCAGGACGGATGTCGAACCAGTGGAACTTGTCCAGGTCGTCCAGGTAGTCCTTGGTGACCTTGGCGCCTTTGGCCAGCTTCTTCGGACCGCCGTTGACCACTTGGCCGATCATCATCTTTTCCAGACGCTGGAAGGCGTCGCCTTCCACGATACGCATCTGGTCGTTCAGGTCCAGGCGGTAGCGCTTCAGTTCATCGTCGATGATCTGCTGGGCGCGCTTGTCGCGTGGGATGCCTTCGCGGGTGAACACTTGCACGTCGATGACGGTACCAACCATGCCGGATGGAACGCGCAGCGAGGTGTCTTTCACGTCGGATGCTTTTTCGCCGAAGATCGCGCGCAGCAGCTTCTCTTCCGGGGTCAGCTGGGTTTCGCCTTTCGGGGTCACCTTACCGACCAGCACGTCGCCGGCTTGCACTTCAGCGCCGATGTACACGATGCCGGACTCGTCCAGGCGAGCCAGTTGGTTCTCTGCCAGGTTCGAAATATCGCGGGTGATTTCTTCCGCGCCCAGCTTGGTGTCACGGGCAACAACGGACAGTTCTTCGATGTGGATCGAGGTGTAACGGTCGTCTTTCACGACGTTTTCCGAGATCAGGATCGAGTCTTCGAAGTTCAGGCCGTTCCATGGCATGAAGGCCACGGTCATGTTCTGGCCCAGTGCCAGTTCGCCCAGGTCGGTCGATGCGCCGTCGGCGATCACGTCGCCCTTGGCCACACGGTCGCCCACTTTGACGATCGGACGCTGGTTGATGTTGGTGTTCTGGTTGGAACGGGTGTACTTGATCAGGTTGTAGATGTCCACACCGACTTCGCCAGCCTGTGCTTCTTCGTCGTTCACGCGGATCACGACGCGGCCCGCGTCGATGTAGTCCACCACGCCGCCGCGCAGGGCCTGCACGGTGGTGCCGGAGTCGACTGCCACGGTACGTTCGATACCGGTACCGACCAGCGCCTTTTCAGGACGCAGGCAAGGCACGGCTTGACGCTGCATGTTGGCGCCCATCAGTGCACGGTTCGCGTCATCGTGTTCCAGGAATGGAATCAGCGATGCTGCAACGGACACGATCTGGCCTGGCGCAACGTCCATGTACTGCACGCGCTCTGGGGAGACCAGAATGGTTTCGCCGGCTTCACGGGACGATACCAGTTCGTCGACCAGTTGGCCTTCTTCATTCACTTTGGCGTTTGCCTGGGCGATGATGTAGCGGCCTTCTTCGATCGCGGACAGGTAATCGATCTTGTCGGTCACCTTGCTGTTTTCAACTTTACGGTACGGGGTTTCCAGGAAGCCGTACTCGTTCAGGCGGGCGTACAGTGCCAGCGAGTTGATCAGACCAATGTTCGGGCCTTCAGGCGTTTCGATCGGGCACACACGGCCGTAGTGGGTCGGGTGAACGTCTCGCACCTCGAAGCCTGCGCGTTCGCGGGTCAGGCCGCCAGGGCCCAGGGCCGATACGCGGCGCTTGTGGGTGATTTCCGACAGCGGGTTGGTCTGGTCCATGAACTGCGACAGCTGGGACGAACCGAAGAACTCACGGATAGCAGCCGAGATCGGCTTGGAGTTGATCAGGTCGTGCGGCATCAGGTTGTCGGCTTCGGCCTGGCCCAGGCGTTCCTTGACGGCGCGCTCAACGCGCACCAGGCCGGCGCGGAACTGGTTCTCGGCCAGTTCGCCCACGCAACGTACGCGGCGGTTACCCAGGTGGTCGATATCGTCGACTTCGCCGCGGCCATTGCGCAGCTCAACCAGGATCTTGATCACGGCCAGCACGTCGTCGTTCGACAGGGTCATGGCGCCGGTCAGTTCGTCACGGCCGATACGGCGGTTGAACTTCATGCGGCCCACGGCGGACAGGTCGTAGCGGTCGGCGCTGTAGAACAGGCCGTTGAACAGGGCTTCCACCGACTCTTCGGTTGGCGGTTCGCCAGGACGCATCATGCGGTAGATCGCGATACGGGCTGCGGTCTGGTCGGCAGTGTCGTCGATACGCAGGGTCTGGGAGATGTAGCCGCCCTGGTCCAGGTCGTTGGTGTACAGGGTCTGGATCGCGGAGATATTGGCTTCGCGCAGCTTGCCCAGGGTGTCTTCGGTCAGCTCGTCGTTGGCCAGTGCCACCACTTCGCCGGTTTCCGGATCAACGATGTTCTTCGCCAGTACGCGGCCCAGCAGGTAGTCTTCCGGCACGGAGATGTGCTGGATGCCGGCTGCTTCGATTTCGCGCACGTGCTTGGCGTTGATACGCTTGTCCTTGGTGACGATGGTCTTGCCCGACTTCGGATCGACGATGTCGAAGCGCGCGACTTCACCGCGCAGGCGTTCGGACACGAACTCCATCTCCGCGCCTTCCGAACGCAGGTTGAAGTTGTCGAAGACGAAGAAGTTCGCCAGGATCTGTTCCGGGGTCATGCCGATCGCCTTCAGCAGGATCGATACCGGCATCTTGCGGCGGCGGTCGACGCGGAAGTACAAGATGTCTTTCGGGTCGAACTCGAAGTCCAGCCAGGAACCGCGGTAAGGAATGATACGTGCCGAGAACAGCAGCTTGCCGGACGAGTGGGTCTTGCCGCGGTCGTGCTCGAAGAACACGCCTGGCGAACGGTGCAGCTGGGATACGATGACACGCTCGGTACCGTTGATCACGAACGAGCCGGTGGTCGTCATCAGGGGCAGTTCGCCCATGTAGACTTCCTGTTCCTTCATTTCCTTCACGACCGGCTTGGTTGGCGATTCCTTGTCCAGGATCACCAGGCGCACTTTGGCGCGCAGCGGGGAAGCGAAGGTCAGGCCGCGCAGTTGGCATTCCTTGACGTCGAACGCCGGGTCACCCAGGACGTAGGACAGGAATTCCAGACGGGCGAAGCCGTTGTGGGAAACGATTGGGAAGATCGACGTGAAAGCCGATTGCAGGCCTTCGTTCTTGCGGTTTGCAACGGGAGTGTGCTCTTGCAAGAAGTTCTCGTACGACTCGAGCTGGGTAGCCAGCAGGAACGGAACGTTGTGGACGTTGGCGCGTTTCGCAAAGGACTTGCGAATGCGTTTCTTCTCAGTAAATGAGTAGTGCATGGACACTCCGTGTGAGACAGGAAAAGGTAGAGAATTCAGCGTTGCGGGCGCGCTTCGCAAAGCTCAATTCACTAGAAAACAACAACTTCTACTTCAGAGACGACAAAGGAGCCAAGGGCGGACCCTCCCTTTCGGGAGAGATCCGCCGCATTGGCTTCCTAAACTAAGGCAGTTAACCCGCCTTGGTTCAATTACTTCAGGTCAGCTTTCGCGCCGGCTTCTTCCAGCTTCTTCTTAGCTGCTTCAGCGTCGGCCTTAGCCATTGCTTCTTTCACGGTCTTCGGTGCGCCGTCAACCAGGTCTTTGGCTTCTTTCAGGCCCAGACCGGTGATTTCGCGAACAGCCTTGATCACGCCAACTTTGTTAGCGCCGACTTCGGACAGAACCAGGTTGAATTCGGTTTGCTCTTCAGCAGCAGCTGCGCCGCCGGTTGCGCCGCCAGCGGCTGGAGCTGCCATTGCAGCTGCGGACACGCCGAACTTTTCTTCGAATGCCTTGACCAGTTCGTTCAGGTCCATTACGGACATTTCGGACACTGCGTTCAGGATGTCGTCTTTGGAAATTGCCATTTGAAACTCCTAATTTGTTTGTAGTACTACAGAATTGGTATTGACTAAGAAACGAGGCCAGCGATTAAGCAGCTTCGGTTTCTTTCTTGGCTGCCAGAGCAGCCAAGCCACGTGCAAAGCCCGACACCGGAGCCAGCATAACGCCCAACAGCTGCGAAATGAGGACTTCACGGGAAGGAATGCTCGCCAGTGCGGTAACGCCAGCTACGTCGAGCTGCTTACCTGCATAGTTACCAGCCTTCAGGACCAGTTTGTCGTTGGTTTTGGCGAAGTCGGCGAGGACTTTCGCTGCAGCAACAGCATCATCCGAGATCGAGTAGATCAGCGGACCGGTCATGGAGTCGGCCAGAGCGGCGAACTGCGTGCCTTCTACTGCACGACGTGCCAGGGTGTTCTTCAGAACACGGATGTACACGCCTTGCGCACGCGCATTAGCACGGAGTTTAGTCAAGTGACCAACCTGGATGCCACGGTACTCGGCCACAGCGATAGTTTGCGCAGTTGCTACTTTTGCGGAAACTTCGGCTACGACGGCCTTTTTGTCATTCAGATTGAGACCCACGGTCTATCTCCTTAAATAATGCTCGGCTTGCGCCTCGCATCGGTTCGAACAACGGCGTCCGAGGTTTAGGAGTCTAAAGGGACTACATAAACTTGTTCGGGATCACCATCTGCGTTGGGAGCTTTCACTATTAACCCAGAGCCTACCTGATGCTCCGAGCCCAACGGTCTTTGAAGGCATGGCGGCGGCAGAACCGCCGCCAACCCAAAGATCCGCCTCAACCTTCCGGCTGAGGACTTAATACTATTCAGTCGGTGCCAGGGGCCAACACGCTGCGCGTGTCAGCCACTGGCACCGAAGTGTAAAACTTAGCCGTTCAGGCCAGCGTGGTCTACGCGTACGCCAGCGCCCATGGTGGACGACAGGGATACTTTACGCAGGTACACGCCTTTGGACGAAGCTGGCTTAGCCTTGTTCAGGGCGTCGATCAGAGCAACCAGGTTGGTCTTCAGATCTGCGTCGCTGAACGACTTGCGGCCGATGGTCGCGTGGATGATACCTGCCTTGTCGGTACGGTACTGAACCTGACCGGCCTTGGCGTTCTTCACGGCGCCAGCCACGTCTGGAGTGACGGTGCCAACTTTCGGGTTAGGCATCAGGCCACGTGGGCCCAGGATCTGGCCCAGGGTACCAACGATACGCATGGTGTCTGGGGAAGCGATCACGATGTCGAAAGGCATGTCGCCGGCTTTGACGCGCTCAGCCAGGTCTTCCATACCAACAACGTCAGCGCCGGCAGCTTTAGCTTGCTCAGCCTTGTCGCCGGTTGCGAACACAGCAACGCGAACAGTCTTGCCGGTGCCAGCTGGCAGAACCACGGAACCACGCACAACCTGGTCGGACTTCTTAGGATCCACGCCCAGTTGAACGGACACGTCGATGGATTCGTTGAACTTGGCGGTAGCCAGTTCTTTAACCAGGGCGACAGCGTTGTCGAAAGCGTACACTTTGGTACGGTCTACTTTAGCCTTGATGGCTTGAGCGCGCTTGGACAGTTTTGCCATGATTAGATGCCCTCTACGGTGATGCCCATGGAACGTGCGGAACCAGCGATGGTGCGAACAGCAGCATCCAGGTCGGCAGCGGTCAGGTCCGGGGTCTTCAGTTTAGCGATTTCTTCAGCTTGAGCGCGGGTCAGCTTGCCTACCTTGTCGGTATGTGGCTTGGACGAACCCTTTTGCACGCCGGAGTGCTTCTTGATCAGGAAGGTCGCTGGAGGGGTCTTCATCACGAAGGTGAAGGACTTGTCCGCGAACGCAGTGATCACGACTGGGATTGGCATGCCTGGTTCCATACCTTGGGTCTGCGCGTTGAACGCCTTGCAGAATTCCATGATGTTCAGACCGCGCTGGCCCAGTGCTGGACCGATTGGAGGGGATGGGTTTGCCTTACCAGCTGGAACTTGCAGCTTGATAAAGCCAATGATTTTCTTTGCCATTTGGGCACTTCCTATCGTTGGATTGAGTAGTAGCGCCCCGCACGCGGCGGGGCTCCTCTTGGTTTTGCCAGCTTAGACGCGCTGGCAGGCGATTTACCGCAAAACCGGCAAACCGGTGTCTGACCCAATGGGTCAGACACCGAACTACCGGTTTAGATCTTTTCGACCTGGCCGAACTCGAGTTCGACCGGAGTAGCGCGACCGAAGATGGTGACCGACACACGCACCTTGGATTTCTCGTAGTTGACTTCTTCCACGTTGCCGTTGAAGTCGGTGAACGGGCCATCCTTGATGCGGACTTGCTCGCCCACTTCGTACAGCACTTTTGGACGTGGCTTTTCCACGCCTTCCTGCATTTGCGTCATGATCTTTTCGATCTCGCGCGCAGGAATCGGGGTCGGCTTGTTCGACTTGCCGCCGATGAAGCCGGTCACCTTGCTGGTGTTCTTCACCAGGTGCCAGGTTTCGTCGGTCATTTCCATTTCCACCAGGACGTAGCCCGGGAAGAAGCGGCGCTCGGTAACGGACTTCTGGCCGTTACGAACTTCAACGACTTCTTCGGTCGGCACCAGGATCTGGCCGAACTGGTCTTGCATGCCGGCGCGCTCGACGCGCTCCATCAGGGCGCGCTGTACGCTTTTCTCCATGCCGGAGTAGGCGTGCACGACGTACCAGCGCTTGTTGCTGACTGGCGTCGACACTGCCTGCGCAGGCTCTTCCTTGCCTGGCTCGTCTTGTACAATTTCGCTCATTATTTCTTCCAACCCAGGATGAGGTCGTACAACACAAATTCGAGGATCTTATCCGTGCCCCAGAGGAAAATCGCCATGACCAGCACAAAGGCGAACACGATCAGAGTGATCTGACGGGCTTCCTTGTGGGTCGGCCAAACAACTTTCTTGGTCTCGCGAACGGATTCTTTCGCAAAATTCAGGAAATCACGGCCTGCAGCAGAGGTGTACGCGATGCCGGCGGAAATAAGCAAACCAACCACAAGCGCGGCTGCCCGCACCAGGGTTGGTTTACCGGTCAGGACGAAGAATCCGACCACGCCTGCAATCAACGCCACAACTGCCAACACGACTTTGAACTTATCGTTCGTCGTGCTAACGGTTTGCACGGATTGATTAGACATTTACTTTTTACTTTCGGTGCCCTGCACCAGATTCGGTGGCAGGGGCGGAGGGCATCGAACCCCCAACCTTCGGTTTTGGAGACCGACGCTCTGCCAATTGAGCTACGCCCCTACGTAAAACTTTACAGTGGAATCCGTAATTCTAGCACCCATCAGCGACGGGCGCTAGTCTTGGCTGGATTCTTTTCGACTACTTAGTCGATGATCTTGGCAACCACGCCGGCGCCAACGGTACGACCACCTTCGCGGATTGCGAAGCGCAGGCCTTCTTCCATAGCGATCGGGGAGATCAGCTTCACGGTGATGGAGACGTTGTCGCCTGGCATAACCATTTCCTTGTCCGCTGGCAGCTCGATGGAGCCGGTCACGTCGGTGGTACGGAAGTAGAACTGTGGACGGTAGTTGTTGAAGAACGGGGTGTGACGGCCGCCTTCATCTTTCGACAGAACGTAGATCTCGCCGGTGAAGTGAGCGTGCGGCTTGATCGAGCCTGGCTTCGCCAGAACCTGACCACGCTGAACGTCTTCACGCTTGGTGCCGCGCAGCAGCAGACCAACGTTGTCGCCGGCCTGACCCTGGTCCAGCAGCTTGCGGAACATTTCCACGCCGGTGCAGGTGGTCTTGACGGTGTCAACGATACCAACGATTTCGATTTCTTCGCCGACCTTGATCACGCCGCGCTCAACACGACCGGTCACCACGGTGCCGCGGCCGGAGATCGAGAACACGTCTTCCACTGGCATCAGGAAGGTGCCGTCAACAGCGCGCTCTGGGGTTGGGATGTAGGAATCCAGCGCATCAGCCAGACGCATGATGCAGTCTTCGCCCATTTCGCCAGCAGCGCCTTCCAGGGCCATACGTGCCGAACCCTTGATGATTGGCAGGTCGTCGCCTGGGAATTCGTACTTGGACAGCAGCTCGCGCACTTCCATTTCGACCAGTTCCAGCAGTTCTGCGTCGTCAACCAGGTCGCACTTGTTCAGGAACACGATGATGTATGGAACGCCAACCTGACGTGCCAGCAGGATGTGCTCGCGGGTCTGTGGCATTGGGCCGTCAGCTGCGGAGCAAACCAGGATCGCGCCGTCCATCTGCGCAGCACCGGTAATCATGTTCTTGATGTAGTCGGCGTGGCCTGGGCAGTCAACGTGAGCGTAGTGACGCGATGCGGTCTCGTACTCGACGTGGGCGGTGTTGATGGTAATGCCGCGTGCTTTTTCTTCTGGAGCAGCGTCGATCTGGTCGTAAGCTTTCGCTTCGCCGCCGAACTTCTTCGACAGGACGGTTGCGATTGCGGCGGTCAGGGTGGTCTTGCCATGGTCAACGTGACCGATGGTGCCAACGTTCACGTGCGGCTTAGTCCGCTCGAACTTTTCTTTTGCCATTTTAGACTCCTAACAAATGTTGATTTGCTGGGCACGCGCCCGACTAACAGATAGATACTGCAGAATTCTGGTGCCCTTGACGTGGATTGAACACGTGGCCTCTCCCTTACCAAGGGAGTGCTCTACCACTGAGCTACAAGGGCTTATTTTTACTACTGTGCTGCTATGGAGCGGGTGAAGGGAATCGAACCCTCGTCTTAAGCTTGGAAGGCTTCAGCTCTACCATTGAGCTACACCCGCGAGGTTCCGACTACTTTCGACTACTACTCTTCACTCAGCTTCCTGCAAGCTTTGGTGGAGGGGACTGGATTCGAACCAGTGTACTCATAAGAGGGCAGATTTACAGTCTGCTGCCTTTAACCACTCGGCCACCCCTCCGCGAAGGAACCGCAGAGTATGAAGCAACTTTCTAACACTGTCAAGAACGTTATTTGCTTATTTCGCAAACGCTGCATGACGTGCGCTTCGGGGCGAGATTGTAATGGCTAGTCCTGCAAATTTGCAAGTGTTGTTTTTGGGTTGCACCGTTTGCTATAAAATCGGTCAACTTGTCCTGTGCCTCCGAGCGCTCATTCTGTGAAGAATACCTCTCCCGGCTGGCCGCAAACATTGGCCGCCAACCTGCTGATGCTGGCGGCTTACGCGGTCATCGGCCGCTTTTGCCTCTACCTGTCGCTGGCGCCCGGTTATGCCAGCCCGCTCTTCCTGCCGGCCGGGATTGCCCTGGCTGGCGTGGTCACCTTTGGCCCGCGCTTGCTGCCAGGG
This sequence comes from Pseudoduganella sp. R-43, assembly GCF_049913255.1. Lineage (NCBI taxonomy): Bacteria > Pseudomonadati > Pseudomonadota > Betaproteobacteria > Burkholderiales > Oxalobacteraceae > Pseudoduganella > Pseudoduganella sp. R-43. The sequence continues at coordinate 754,282 of NZ_CP183988.1, read as the reverse complement.
GTTGCGGTCGGCGCCCTGCTGATCAATTTCCTGCCCCTGCCGGGCGCGCCCAATCCGCTGACCCTGCCACCGTTGCCGCAAGGACTGGCTGCGCTTGCCGCCGCTTTCGGCTCCGCCCTGCAAGCCTGGCTGGGCGGCCTGTATTTCCAGCGCGCCATCCGCCCGGAAATCGGCGCCGGCCGCGATGTGCTGCGCTTCCTGTTGCTGGCGGTTTGCGTCACGCTGGTGAGCAGTACGCTGTCCAATCTTGCGGCCGTTGCCGCCGGCGCCATTGCCCCAGCGGAGCTGCTGACAAGCTGGCTCACCTGGTGGATCGGCGATGCCATCGGCGTCCTGCTTGCGGCGCCGCTGTGCTGGGTGCTGTTCGGCCAGCCGCGCGCGCTGTGGCAGCGCCGCCGCCTGCTGGTGGGCGTGCCGCAACTGTTCCTGGTCACCCTGTGCGTCATGCTGTACGTGCTGGTGGCGCGCTGGGAAACCCGGCAGCACCTGGAAGGCTTCCGTCTCAAGGCGCAACAGGTAGGCGACTTGCTGCAGTCGCGCTTCAGCGAGCATGAGCGCTATGTCCTGGCCATGGCGCGCGCCATCAACCGCTATGGACGCGTGATGTCGGCGCAAGGCTTCGACAAGATTGCGCACGGTTACCTCGACCAGCGCCCTGAATTGCTGTCCATGGCCTGGTTGCGCCTCGTGTCGGAGGCGGAACGGCCGGCTTTCGAAACCTGGGCGCGCGATGCCATCGACCCCGATTTCCGCATGATCGCCCCCGCCACCGGTCCCGGCCACACGCACAGCCACGCCGCCTCCAAGCAGCCAGAGGTGCCGCCAGGCGACCACATGGTGACACTGTTCATCGAGCCTGCCGCGCGCCGCCATTACCAGGGCCTGGACTGGCTGGCCGAACCGGTACGCGCCCAAGCGGTGCATGAGGCGCTGCGTACCGGCAAGCCGGTCGCCAGCGCACCGGTGGCACTCTCCACGCCTGGCGAAGGCAGCGGCGTGGTCTTGCTGCAAGCCGTCGACCCGGGCGACGGCCAGCCGGCGGCGGGCATGCTGCTGCTGGCCATGCAGATCGACTCCTACGTCAACGGGGCGCTGGCCAACGCCGATTTCCCGCATATCCAGGCGCGCCTGGTGGATCGCAGCATGCCCGGCCCGACAACGCTGATCGACCAGCTGTCGCGCGCGCCGAACGACGAAGACTATTGGCGCAAGCTCAGCCTTGGCGGCCGCGACTACGAACTGGTGCTGGTTCCCTCGGCGGCCTACATGGTGCACCAGCATGGCTGGCAAAGCTGGCTGGTCCTGAGCGCGGGCCTGATGCTGACCGGCCTGCTCGGCGCCCTGATGCTGCTGACCAGCGGCGAACGCGCCCAGATCCAGCAACAGGTGAAAGAAAGCACGATACGCTTGCGCGAACGCGAAGCGCGCCTGCAGGCCATCCTCGACAAGGCGGCCGACGCCATCCTGACCATCGATGCCGAGGGCTTGCTGGTGTCTGCCAACGCGGCGGCCTGCCGCCTGTTTGGCTATCCGACGGAAGCGCTGTCGGGCATGCCGCTGGCGATCCTGCTGCCGGAAGCGGAAAGCGACAGCGCGGCGCGCCTGCTGCGCAATATCGCCGGCGGCGCCACCCACGAACACGAATCAAGCGGACGCCGGCACGATGGCAGCATCTTGCCGATTGCAATTTCAGTGAGCGAGGTCGAGCTCCCCGACGGCAATGTGTTCGTCGCCATCCTGCACGACCTGACCGAGCAGCAGCGCGCGCAGGAACGCATCTACAAGCTGGCCCACCACGATCCGCTGACCGGTCTGGATAACCGCCTGTCGCTCAACCTGCGCCTCGACCAGCTGCTGGCGCAAACCCGGCGCGCGAACGGCACGGCGGCAGTGATGTTCCTCGACCTCGACCACTTCAAGAAAATCAACGATACCCACGGCCACGCCACCGGCGACCAGTTGCTGGTGGCCGTGGCCGACCGCCTGCGCGACTTGCTGCGCGAAGTCGACACCATCGCCCGGCTGGGCGGCGATGAATTCATCGTGGTCACGGGCGGCAACGTGACGCCGGCCGAAGCGAGCCAGATTGCCGTGCGCATCGTGGCCGCCCTGGCCGAGCCGTTCCAGCTGGCGGGCAAGACCATCCACACCGGCACCAGCGTCGGCGTGGCCATGTTCCCGCCCGATGGCCACGACAGCGCCACCCTGCTACGACATGCGGATACGGCGATGTACGCTGCCAAAAGCCAGGGCCGCGGCAACTTCCAGTTCTTCGAAGCGGCCATGAATGCCGCGACCCACGACAGGCTGATGATGGAAAACCGCCTGTGGCAGGCGCTGGAGCGCAAGGAGTTCGAGCTTTACCTGCAGCCGCAGGTGGAGCTGGCGACGCGCCGCGTGATCGGCGCCGAAGTGCTGCTGCGCTGGCACCATCCGGAGCTGGGCATGGTGGGACCGGACCGCTTCATCCCGATCGCGGAAGAGTCGGGGCTGATCCTGCCGCTGGGGGAATGGGTGCTGCAGCAGACCGTTGGCCTGCTGCGACGCTGGGAAGGTTCGTTGCGGCTCGCGGTCAACCTGTCGGCGCGCCAGTGCCACGGCGGTGCGCTGTTGCCGCTGCTGGACCAGTTGCTGCGCGAGAGCGGGATTGATCCCTCCTTGCTGGAGCTGGAAATCACCGAATCGGCGGCGATGCAGGATCCGGAGCGTAGCCGCGAACTGTTGCGCGAGCTGCGGGCGCGCGGGATCAAGGTGGCGATCGATGATTTCGGGACCGGGTATTCGTCGCTCAGCTACCTGAAGTTGTTCGAGATCGACCGGATCAAGATCGACCGGGGGTTTGTGAAGGATATCGAGAGCGATCCGAATGATGCGGTGATCGTTACCGCGACCATCGGGCTGGCGCATGCGCTGGGGCTGGGGGTGGTGGCGGAGGGTGTTGAAACCGAGGCGCAGGTGGAATTCTTGCGCAGCAAGTATTGCAACGAGGCGCAGGGGTATCTGTTTGCGCGGCCGATGCCGGTTTCTGAGTTTGAGGCTCTTGCCGGGCGGCTGCCGGAGACCGCTTAAAACCGGTAAACCGGGGTCAGACCCGAAGGGTCAGACCCCCAACGGCTTCCCTGCCGCGGGGGTGGTTCCGGGCCTTTGACTTTTTGAGAAGGGTCTGACCCTTGGGTCGGACCCGGGTTTACCGGTTCTAGGGCGACAAGGCCGCCAACACCTGCGCCTTCAACGCCCGAATCAGCGAAGTCTCATCCGGCGGCACGCCTTCCGGCGCCGGCAGCGCCCGATCCGCATAGAACAAGCCAAGCTGCACGCCCTGCACCACCAGCGGCAGCACGATAAAGCTGCGCGCATCGGGCAACAGATCCAGATGCCACTTCGGCAGCAGGTCGCGGATCTTGGCCACATTCGCATCCGCGATCATCAAATCCGCATCGTTATCCAGCGCCAGGTGGAACAGATCCTTGCCCTGCAGCGGAAACACAAACCCCTCCAGGCGCAAGGCCCGCTTATCGCCCAGCGCGATACGCGCCCGGAACTGCCCCGTCTTCGCATCCTTCAGGCACACCGTCGCAAAGCGGAAGCCCATGCTGCGATACAAAGTCTCCAGCACCGCCTGCACCAGCTCATTGACGCGCGCCTTGCCCTCCACCCGCATCTCGGTCAGCTCCTGCACCCCCGCCAGCAGCTGTTCGCGTGCATCATACGGCTTGCCGCTCGGGTAAGCGCCCTCCTTCGCGCCCGCATCCAGGCTGGCCAGCGCCAGCACGCTCGGCAAGGTCCCCGCCGGTCCCGGCGCCTCGGCCGATTCCGCGTAAGGATCGCCCGGCTCACCGGCACTGCCGCCGGAAGCGCCATCCAGCTGCATGCTGTTCAACAAGGCATCCATGCTGCTGCGCGCGCGGGTCAGCACCGTGGTCACCTGCTCGCGCTCCAGCCCGAGCGCATTGCCGAAGCGCTGGTGCAGCAGCCGCACGTCGTCGGCAGCCGCGCCGCCCAGCCGGGTCAGTGCACGTGCCGCATCCATGCTGAAGTGCACCACCTGCCGTATCCACTCCGTGCGGTCCGCCGGTGGCCGCAAGGTGCTGCCATACAAGGGAGTCAACGAGCGGATGATCACATCGGGAATCTTCCATTCGCGCAGCACGGTCGCCGTCAAGGTGTCGTAGGTGCTGCCCAGGATCATTTGCGAAGCCTGGGCCTGCGAATGTTCGCCAGCCACGACCAGGGCATTGATTTCGCGGAAGCGCTCATGCTCGCGCGAGGCAATCAGCAACGGCCCCAGGTTCTTGAACAACGCGCCGATGGCCGCTTCTTCCGCCTTCTGGTAAGGGCTGTAGCGCGCCAGTTCACGCCCCACCAGGCTGGCGCACAGCGCTGCTTCGAGCTCGACCCGCACGCTTTGCGCATGCTTGCTGTTGGCCATGGTGTCGACCAGCAGCATGGCCAGCGCCGTGGTTTTCACGTTATCGAAACCAAGCAGCGAAATTGCATGGGAAATTGTGGTTACCGGCGCCCCCGACGCCTGGCGGTACTGCGGCGTATTGGCCAGGCGCAGGATCTTCTGCGTCAGCGCGACGTCGGACAGCACGTGGTAGGCCAGGCTTTGCGTGCCCTGGTCGTCCGAGTCAGCCATTTGCACTACGCGCGCGATCGACACGCCAAGCGCAAACAAGCCCTCGTCGTCGCTGCATAGCTTTTTCAGCAGGTAGGCGCGGACCGGGCGTTCTTCTGGTGGATGGGAGCTCATAGCCCATTGTAGCCCCAGCGGCTATCAGATCGCGACGCGCACCCCGGCTTCGCGCCGCGCGGCGGGACGGATGTTGTATTTCTTCAATATGTCCTGATGCAGGCCGGCCAGCGCGTTCAGCTTGTCGTTGGCAGGATCAAGGCGGCGCACCGTGGCCACCAGCGCCAGCGCATGGCGCCCGAGGGCATCGTCCCAGCCTTCGTTTTCCAGGCATTTCAGGATGGCGACCGCCGCGTTGAAGGCCACCTGCGAGTTGTCCGGCAGCTTGGCCACGGCTTCCAGCATCAGGTCGACCGCACCGCGGAAATCGCCCTTCTTGGCCAGCGCCGCGCCGGCGGCCACCATCTCGCCGACCTCGTTGCGGCTTTCGTCGGCCAGGCGCTGGCCCAACTCGGCATGGCCGCTTTTTTCCATCATGCGCATGGCGCGCTCCATGGCGCCCGGCGTGGCGGAGTTGCGCATGACGTCACGCATCACTTCCGTCGCCTGCTCCTCCTTGCCCACCTCCAGGCAGGTGCGCGCCAGTTCCATCTTCATTTCATTCGACAGGCCGCTGGCCGTGCGCACGCCCGTCACTGCATAGTCCAGCGAGGCATTCATGCGCGCCACGTTGCCGGTGAATTCATGCAGCGCGGCCGAGGCGATGGCGCTGCACACGTCGGCGTTGGGCGTGCCCGACAGCGACTTGTCGAGGTCGCGGATCACGGCGGCAGCCTGCACCGGGTCGCCCTTCTTGACCAGGGTTTGCGCCAGCCTGGCATGGTCTTCCGGCGTGCGGAACTCGGAATAGCGGGTCTTGCTGACCACCTGCTTGAAAGCGCGCTCGGCGCCATCGACGTCGCCCGCCTCCAGCGCCACTTCGCCCAGCCGCCGCAGGCGGCGCACCGCGTGCGGCGACAGTTCAACCGCATTGGCCAGTACGGCTTGCGCTGCCGCCGGGTCGCCATTTGCTTCATGCGTGCGCGCCAGCCAGTCGTAGGCATCGAGGAAGCAGGTATTCCTGCCCAGCAGGTCTTCCAGCATGGCGCGCGCTTCATCGTAGCGGCTGCGCAGGTACAGGGTCTTGGCCTGGCCCAGCCGTGCCCAGGGTACCTGGCGGCTGTTCCACAGTTCGGCATACAGCGGTTCCGCCAGGTCCGGTTCGCCGGCCTGGATGTGCATTTCGGCGCGCAGGCGGCGAAAGTCCATGGCAAAGCGCGGCTGCGCTTCCTCGCCTTCCTCGCAAGCTTCGATCGCTGCGCGCAAATCGCCCATGTCGATCAACTGGTACACCGGCAGCAAGGCGTTGCGCCGGTCGAGCGCGCGCCAGATGCGCTCCAGCATGGCATCGGCTGCGAAAGGCTTGAGGATGTAATCGTTGGGCATCAGCTCGGCGGCGCTGACTACCTTGCTGAACTCGCCTTCGCCGGTGACCATGAAGAACATGGTGGAGGCATTGACCAGGCGGTGGTGGCGCAGGTCTTCCAGCATTTGCTGGCCATCCTGGCCGCCTTCCAGGGCGTATTCGCACAGGACCAGGTCGTAGATCCGGGTTTCCAGCGCGCGGATGGCCTGGTTGGAACTGGCGGCATCGTCAATACGCACCAAACCGCACAAGCTCAGCATATTGTGCAAGCTGGCGCGCATGCTGGGGTTGGGCTCGATGACCAGCGCTGTCAGGCCCTTCAGTTCATTCATGGCTTTCGGCGTAGGACAAGAGCGAGGGCTGTCCTTATTTTAGCGCTTGCACGCTGCACGCCGTGAACTTTGGTGAGAATGAAGGTGGCAGCGCGGCGCGGCTGCCACAGTCGGGTTGCCTCAGCGGGTTTTGCTCAGGACTGGCCCAGTCCCGGGTTGCGTTCAACCACGTCGTTCAGGGCTGCCACCACCTCGGGATCGAACTGGGTGCCGGCACGGTCGCGGATGTAGGTCATGACTTCCGGGTACGGCCACGGCTCCTTGTACGGACGTTCGTGCAGCAAGGAATCGAAGACATCGACCACGGCCACGATACGCGCCGACAAGGGAATCTGCTTGCCCTTGAGCTGGTTCGGGTAGCCGCCGCCATCCCAGTGCTCATGGTGGCCGCCGGCGATTTCCGCGCCGTAAGTCAGGTAGCTGACGCCATCGACCATATTGGCTGCACGCTCCAGCACGCTGCGCCCGACGGCAGCATGGGTTTGCATCAGCGCACGCTCGTCGTCGGTGTGGGGCCCAGGCTTCAGCAGGATATGGTCCGGGGTGGCGACCTTGCCCACGTCATGCAGGATCGAAGCGAGGCCGATCATGTCGACCAGTTGCGGGGTCAGCTCGTCATCGTAGATGCCGCGCTCTTTCATGCGTGCCGCGATAGCCGAGGACAGCTGCTGCACGCGCCGCACATGGCCGCCGGTGCAGCCGTCGCGGAATTCCGCCAGGTCGGCCAGCGCCACCACCGTGGCCTCCTGCGCCTTGCGCAGCTGGCCGAACATGTACAGGTTGTCGAAGGCAGCGGCGATACGCTCGCAGAACACTTCCAGCAGGTCGCGCTGGATCTGGGCCAGCGGCCAGGGCGGCGTCACCGAAATCAGCACGTCGCGGCTTTCCTGGGTGTGGATGAACAGCACATTGGCCGGGTGTTCGAACTGGCTTTTCTTTTCCTTGAACGCCTTCTGGATGGTCGGCCACAGCGGATGGCTTTCCGGCATCTGTTCCTTTTCCGCCAGCGGCGCATAACCGCCGGTCGCCGCCACCACGGTCGTGTCGCCGGTGTCGACCTGCATCAGGCACAGCACGCCGTCCGCACCCACGTCGAGGATGGCCGACACCTGGTTCAGCACGCCCGACGCGAATTCGCGCAACGAATGGATCTGGTACAGGTTGGTCGCGCCGGCCAGGATCTTGCCCAGGCCGATGCGCGAGCGCTCCAGCATGTTCAGGCTTTCGTACGCGCGCAAGGCCGAGATCACGGTGGTGAACAGCTTCTGCGTGGTCAGCTCGGTCTTGGCCTTGTAATCGTTGATGTCGTATTCGATGATGACGCGCTGTTCCGGCGCCTGGCCCGGCTGGCCGGTGCGCAGCACCACGCGCACGATGGAATTGTGCAGCTCCTCACGGATGCGGCGCGCCAGCAGCAGGCCGGCATCGTCGGTCTCCATCACCACGTCGAGCAATACCAGGGCGATGTCCGGCGTGTCGCGCAGGATCTCGAATGCCTCGCGGCCGCTGTAGGCCGAGAACAACTCCAGCTCGCGCCCCTTGAAACTGACATTGCGCAGCGCCAGGCGGGTCACCGCATGCACGTCCTGGTCGTCGTCCACAATCAGCACGCGCCACAGCCGCTGTTCAGGGGATCCGGCCGATGGCGTTGGCTTTTCTTCTTCGTCTTCTTCGAGCAGCCAGTTGTCATCGACGGCTTGAGGGTCCGCCATGAAGTCTCCTTGGTCAAAATGCGCTAATCTTTACATCCAGCATAATCAGATTTGACTTAGCTAGCAATTAAAAATTGCCCGCTCGTAAATCGCTTTGCACTCTGATACGCTTTGACAACACAGATTTTGCTAAAGGAAAAAAACCATGCAAGTTACTGCGCAAGAAGACGCGAGCCAAGGCAAGGAATTCCTGGCATTCAAGCTGGGTTCCGAAGAGTACGGCATCGATATCCTGAAAGTGCAAGAGATCCGCGGTTACGAAGCGGTAACCCGCATCGCCAATGCGCCCGAATTCATCAAGGGCGTGATCAACTTGCGCGGCATCATCATCCCGGTAGTGGACATGCGCATCAAGTTCAAGCTGGGCGAGCCGGTATATGACCAGTTCACGGTGGTCATCATCCTCAACATCAATGGCCGCGTGGTGGGCATGGTGGTGGACTCGGTCTCCGACGTGACCACGCTGACGCCCGAGCAGATCAAGCCGGCGCCGGACATGGGCACCGCCTTCAGCTCCGAATACATGATCGGCCTCGGCACGATCGACGAACGCATGCTGATCCTGGTGGACATCTACCGCCTGATGGCCAGCCCTGAAATGGGCCTGAGCGAAACGCTGACCGCCGGCGCAGCTTAAAAGACAAAAGTCGGGGTCAGGTCTGGCAATCCGCCACATTTTTCGCATCGCGAAAAATGTGGCGGATTGCCAGACCTGACCCCGACTTTCATTTGTGCGTACAGCCGTTTTGGCCGGCGCCGAGGTTCAGGTTCTGGTAGCGAATTTCGTATTTGCCGTTCGATAGCTGGTCGACTACCAGCTTGTCGTGCGGCTGCACGTAGGCGTAGCGCACATTTGAGCGGCGCTCGAGGTCGTACACCTTGATGAAGACCGGGGCGACGTTGGCACTGTTGTCCAGCGTCAGCTGCATGTCTTCGCCTTTGTTCCCGACCGGGAAACCTTCCACGTAGCCGGACTGGACCGGCCATGGTTCGCCGTTCGGCGCGACTGATGGGGCAACCTCGGCCTCGCAATCAACCGCGGCACCGGGCAGCACTACCTGCGACAGGGCCAGCACCTTGATCGGCGGTGCTGCTGCAGCAGAGACCGACGGTTCCGGCGAGTATGGCTTGGCGACGGCCCAGCCATCGTCGGGGGTGACTTTTTCTACCCGCGGCGGGTGGATTTTCGGGGTGGCGGCGGCAGTGGCGGTCAATTCGGCAGGAGGCTTGCCGCCCCAGGCGCCGGCCAGCACGCTGGACATGGCGCGCGGCTCGGTCACCGTCAGCACCCCGCCCAGCCAGCCGGCTGCGGCGGCGCCGCCCACCGTGCCCCAGAAGCGCCAGGACTTGAGCACCCGGCGCCGGCGCGGCAGGTCGAGCTGGTCGGACCAGCCCGGCTCATGCGCCGGCTCGTGCCTGGTGCTCTCCAGCCATTCGATTTCCCATTCTTCCTGGGTGATCCACTCATCGTGCTCCTTGCGGCGTTGCGGATCGGACAACGTGCCATAGGCCGTGTTGACGATCGCCATGATGCGGGCCGCCTTCTCATCCCCGGGATTCTTGTCAGGATGATATTTCTGGCTCAGGGCCTTGTAAGCAGCACGTATGACTTCCTGTGGCGCGCCACGCGCTACCTTGAGGTTGTCATAGTGAGTATGTATCTTTCCCATCTCTCAATCATATTACAAACGGTGGCTGCGGTCGCTACGCAGCAATTGACCCGGCAATTCAATGCCATGGCCAATCACCAGCACCTTGAACAATTCTCCCATTTCGGCTGGAGAAAGCAATTTCTGCAGTGCGTTAGCGTGCGGCAGGTAATTCAGGGCGTCAGCCGGGTCGAAACGCTGCATCAGCTCACCGATGCCGGCGCCGATCAGGAAGCCGGCCTGGCTGTTATATGCCATGACGTCGGCGCCCGCGTCCTGCGCCGCCAGCGCCATCGCCGTGAAGTCGACGTGGGCGGTGATGTCCTGCAGGCCTGGCAGGTAGAACGGTTCCGCGTGGGCGTGGTGGCGGTAGTGGCACATCAGGGTGCCGGTGGCGCGGTCGCCCAGGTAGTATTCGCGCGCCGGGAAGCCATAATCAAACAGGAAGGCGGCGCCTTTGCCTTTTGCAAGCATGGCGGCCAGCGTGGCCATGAAGCCGCAGCCGGCGCCGTGCACTTCGGTCACATAGCCGACCGGCAGCGCTTTCGTATCAGGAACCTGGCGCTCGATCTGCGACTGCAGCGCGGCGTCGGCCGCCACCGGGCGCCAGGCGAAGCATGCGCCGCCTGCCTCGTCGGCCTCGGCGGCCACGTGCAGCGACTGCCAGCCGCTGTCGGCCAGGGTGATCACGTCGACCGGCATGGCATCCAGCACTTCGTTGCCGAATACCGCGCCTTCAAACGATTCCGGCAGGGCATCCAGCCAGCGCACCTGCGGGAAGGCGCGCAGCAGCTCTTGCTGGCGGGCGCGCAGTTCGCCGGAGAGTTCGACGATGGAATAGCTTTCGACCACGATGCCGGCTTGCGCCGCCTCGGTCAGGATATCCCTCGCCAGTTTGCCCGTTCCAGCGCCGAATTCAAGGATATGCGGCGCGCTTTGGTCCATAATAGCGGCTGCAACATGCGCCAGCGACTGCCCGAACAGGGCGCTCAGCTCGGGTGCGGTTGTAAAATCGCCATCCTTGCCCAGCTTGGCGGCGCCGCCGCTGTAATAGCCCAGGCCGGGCGCATACAGCGCCTGCTCCATGAAGCGGGAGAACGGAATGGCGCCGCCTTGCCGCGCGATGTCGTCGGCAATCAGGCGCTGCAGGGCTTGGGACGCGGCCAGCGCGTCGGGGGAAGGTGCTGGTAAAGACATGCCGGCATTGTAGCGGTTCAGCGCCAGCCGGCGCCATTTTGCTCAATTTGACTATGACTACTTCAACTCCGACGCCCGAACAGCCGCGCGTGGCCCTGGTGACCGGCGCCGGCCGCCGCCTGGGACGCGAAATCGCGCTGGGACTGGCGCGCGCCGGCTGGGACATCGCCGTCCACTACCGCAACTCGCACGACGAAGCGCGCGAAGTGGCGCAGGCCGTCGCCGCCCTCGGCCGCCGCGCCATCACGCTGCAATGCGACCTGTCTGACGAGGAAGCCGTGCGCGGCCTGCTGCCCGCCGCAGTGAAGGCACTGGAACGGGTCGACTGCGTGGTCAACAACGCGTCCCTGTTCGATTACGACAGCGACCTGAATCTCAGCCACGCCCGGCTCGACGCCCACATGCACGCCAACGTGGCGGCGCCGATCCAGCTGGCGCGCGCGCTGTACGACGCCACGCCGGAAGGCGGCCAGGCCGTGGTTGTGAACCTGCTGGACCAGAAGCTTTATAATCTCAACCCTGATTTCCTGTCCTACACCCTGTCCAAGGCGGCGCTGCAGGCGGCCAACACCATGCTGGCCCAATCGCTGGCGCCGAAGGTCCGGGTGGTGGGCGTGGCGCCGGGCATCACCATGGTATCCGGAGACCAGAGCGAGGAAGGCTTCGCCAAGGCGCACACCCAGACGCCGCTGGGCCGTTCCAGCACTCCCGAGGACATTGCCGCCGCCGTGGTCTATGCGGCAGGCGCGCGTGCGGTGACCGGCACTACCCTGCTGGTCGATGGCGGCCAGCATTTGCTGCCGTCGCCGCGCGATGTAATGTTCCTGGCCAAATAAAGAATTTTCACTTTTAAGGTTTTAGCACCATGCTGTCCGCCCTGATTCACCCGCAACTGCAAGACTGCCGCCGGCTGTTCCTGCGCAACTATGAAGTGCTGATCAATATCGGCGTGCACGATTTCGAGAAGAAAGGCGAGCAGCGCGTACTGATCAACGTTGACCTGTATATCCCGCTGGCCGTGTCCACGCCAAAGGCCGACGAACTGCACGAAGTGGTCGACTACGACTTCATGCGCGAGACCATTGCGCGCCGCATGGCCGAGGGCCACGTGCACCTGCAGGAAACCCTGGTGGACGACGTGGTGCAGGCCATGCTGGCGCATCCAAGCGTGCGCGCCGCCCGTGTGTCGACCATGAAGCCTGACGTCTATCCTGACTGCGAAGGCGTGGGCGTTGAAGTATTCAAGATCAAGGACGCAGCATGAACGCGGTAGTGGACACCAAGGCCGAAGACAAGATCGCCTACGAAAACAACAAGCTGCACAAGCGCCTGTGCCGCCTGGTCGGCCAGGCCATCGGCGACTTCAACATGATTGAAGACGGCGACAAGGTGATGGTGTGCCTGTCCGGCGGAAAGGACTCCTACGCCCTGCTGGACATCCTGATGACGCTGCGCGAACGCGCGCCGATCAACTTCGAGATCGTGGCCGTCAACCTGGACCAGAAGCAGCCGAACTTCCCGGCCGACGTGCTACCGGCCTATCTGGAAAAGCTGGGCGTGCCCTTCCACATCGAGAACCAGGATACCTACTCGATCGTCAAGCGCCTGATCCCGGAAGGCAAAACCACCTGCTCGCTGTGCTCGCGCCTGCGCCGCGGCATCTTGTACCGCGTGGCCGATGAATTGGGCTGCAACAAGATCGCCCTGGGCCACCACCGCGACGACATCCTCGAGACCTTCTTCCTGAACATGTTCTTCGGCGGGAAAATCAAGGGCATGCCGGCCAAGCTGGTGTCGGACGACGGCAAGCACATGGTGATCCGCCCGCTGGCTTATGTGAAGGAAGAAGACACCGAGCGCTACGCCGCGGTGAAGAACTTCCCGATCATCCCTTGCGACCTGTGCGGCTCGCAGGAGAACCTGCAGCGCAAGCAGATCAAGGCCATGCTGCGCGACTGGGAAAAGAAACATCCCGGCCGCGTGGAGAACACCTTCTCCGCCCTGTCGACCGTGGTGCCATCGCACCTGATGGACCGCGAGCTGTTCGGCTTCAAGGACCTGAAAACCGACGGCATCGCCAACCCGCTGGGCGATATCGCTTTCGACGAGGAGCCTTGCTCCACGCCGGCAACCGTGCCCGGCGTGATTCCACTGCAGGCTGGCTAACGCTGCTGGCGAAGGGCGCGCCGCCTGCGCGCCATTTCCAGCACGTCGCGCAGATTCATCCGCAGATGGTCCAGGTTTCCTTCTTGTTTGGCTCACGCAGGCCGGCGCGCTCTTCCAGCTACCGCAACAACTCCTTGAGTCCGAGCGACAAATCGGTATCAACAAAAAATTCAACGGTAGCGAGTTTTCAACAACTGTGCGGTAAAGCGCTTCGACGCGCTGGGCTTCGGCATCGTCCCGCTGTGGCGCGCCATGATGCTGACGACAGAAGTGAAGGGCGATCCCTATTCCCAGCGGATGATCGACGCTATCGTTTCGGCGAAGTAGCCGCCGTTTCAGCACGCGAAAAGGAATACGGCGCGTCGTCGGGAGCCGTGCCGCGCTGCTGGTTCGGCTGCGCCGACATCTCCACATCGAAGGTGGCGCCGCGCAGCAGTTCATCGTGGCCCAGCCAGTTTCGCTGCAGCGCGCGGCCATTCAGCTTCGCGGCGCGGATATAGCGCGTGGCGGCGCCATTGGCCGGTGCGTTGATGCGAATCCGCTTGCCGTTCTCCAGGTGCACGGTGGCGTGCTGGAACAGCGGTGCGCCCACCACGTACTGGCCGACAGCCGGCGTTACAGGATAGAAGCCCAGCGCGGAGAACACATACCAGGCCGAAGTCTGTCCGTTGTCTTCGTCGCCGCAGTAGCCATCCGGCGTCGGCTTGTACATGCGGTTCAGCGTTTCGCGAATCCAGTACTGCGACTTCCACGGTGCGCCGGCAAAGTTGTACAGGTAAAGCATGTGCTGGATCGGCTGGTTGCCGTGCGCGTACTGGCCCATGTTCGCCACCTGCATCTCGCGGATCTCGTGGATCACGGAGCCGTAATAGCTTTCGTCAAACACGGGCGGCATGCTCATCACCGTATCCAGCTTGTTGATGAAGGCTGCGCGGCCGCCCATCAGGTTCACCAGGCCGTCGATGTCGTGAAAGACCGACCAGGTGTAGTGCCAGCTATTTCCTTCGGTGAAGGCATCGCCCCACTTGACCGGGTTGAACGGCGCCTGGAAACTGCCATCCTTGTTACGGCCGCGCATCAGGCCCGTTTCAGGGTCGAACAGCTTCTTGTAGTTCATGGCGCGCTGCGCGTAGACGCCGATCTCCGACTCCGGCTTGCCCAGTGCCTTGCCCAGCTGGTAGATCGCGAAGTCGTCGTAGGCATATTCCAGCGTGCGTGCGGCGTTCTCGTTGATCTTCACGTCGTATGGCACGTAGCCAAGCTCGTTGTAGTACTTCACGCCGGCGCGGCCAACTGCGCTGACCGGCCCTTCATTGTCGGCGCCGTGCTTGAGCGCTTGCCAAAGAGTTTCGATGTCCGGGCTGCGGCTCCCCTTGATCCAGGCATCGGCAACCACCGAGGCGGAGTTGTTGCCGACCATGATGTCGGCGTAGCCGGGACTAGACCACTCGGGCAGCCAGCCGCCTTCACGGTAGGCGTTGGCCAGGCCGGCTTGCATTTCGCGGTTGATCGACGGGTAGACAAGGTTCAGGAAGGGGTACAGGGCGCGGAAGGTGTCCCAGAAGCCGGTGCCGGCAAACAGGTAGCCGGGCAAGACCTTGCCGTTGTAAGGGCTCCAGTGCACCGGCTGGCCGGCGGCATCGATTTCATACATCTTGTTCGGGAACTGCACCATCCGGTACAGGCTCGAATAGAACGTGCGCACCTGGTCGATGCTGCCGCCCTCCACTTCCACCTTGGACAGTACGCGGTTCCATGCCGCCTTGGCGCGTGCGCGCGTAGCGTCGAAATCGTCGTTGGCCAGTTCGCGCTGCAGGTTCAATTCGGCCTGTTCGGGACTGATGAAAGACGAAGCGACCTTCATGTGCACTTGCTCGCCGCGACCGGTCTTGAAGCCCACAATGGCGCCGCTGTGCTGGCTTTCCATTTCGAGCGCGCCTTCCACCAGCTCCTTACCGCGCCACACATCGGTGGAGCTGAACGGCTTGTCGAACACCATCACGAAATACAGGCGGAAACTGGATGGCAGCGGGCCGCGCGCGTAACGGGTGCTGTAGCCAACAATCTTGCGCTGCCCAGGGACGATCTTGACGTAGGAGCCTTTGTCGAAGGCGTCCACCACCACAAAGCTCTTGTCCGATTCAGGAAAAGTGAAGCGGAACTGGGCAGCGCGTTCGGTTGGCGTGAGTTCTGCGGTGACGTTGGCATCCGCCAGGTAGACGCTGTAATAATACGGCTTGGAAACCTCCGCCTTGTGCGAAAATGCGCTGGCGCGGTCGTCTTCCATGAAGCGTTTGCTGCCTGTCACCGGCATCACCGAAAACTGGCCGTAATCATTCATCCATGGCGAGGGCTGGTGCGTCTGTTTCAGCCCGCGCAATTTGTCGGCATCGTACTGGTAGGTCCAGCCATTGCCCATCTTGCCGGTTTGCGGCGTCCACAGGTTCATGCCCCACGGGACTGCGATGGCGGGATAGGTGTTCCCGTTCGACATTTCCGGTTTGCTGGCAGTGCCCATCAGCGGGTTCACCCACTCGACCGGATCGCTGACCTTGCCCACGAATTGTGCGGCTGCCAGCGGCGCGGTGGCCGCCAGCACAAGCGCCAGCCCGGCGCGGAAGATGGTGTTCCTCATTGTTGATATCCCGTTTGGCTATATGGACGGGCGCCGGCTTCGCGGCCCCATTCCTTGTTCGGTCCGGCCTGCATGCGAAATACCAGCTCGCCGCCGGCCATGATGTCTTCATGCCGCAGGAAAGTGCGCGCCAAGGGCTTGCCGTTCAGCGTGACACTGCCGACATAGGGATTGGCCACCGACATCTGCTCCGCGCGGATGGCAAAGCGTTTCCCGTTCGGCAGGTTCAGCGTGGCCTTGTCGACGAAGGGGCGGCCAATCACATACTCGTTGCTGCCCGGCGCCACAGGGTAGAAACCCAATGCGGTAAAGGCGAGCCAGGCGGACATCTGTCCCAGGTCGTCGTTGCCCGCCAGGCCATCGGGCTTGTTATGGTATTGGCTGGCGACGATCTGCGCCAGGCGCGCCTGGGTCTTCCACGGCGCGCCAGCGTAGTTGTACAGGTAGGCCACATGGTGCGATGGTTCGTTGCCGTGGGCGTAATGGCCTATCAGGCCGGAGATGTCTTCCATGTGCGCGTAGACCTTGTCATCGATCTTGGCGTCGAACACCTGGTCGATCTTCGTCTGCAGGCCGGCGTCGCCACCCAGCATGCCGACCAGGCCCGCGTTATCGTGAGGCATATACCAGGAGTACTGCCAGGCGCTGCCCTCCGTGTAATCGCTGCCGAAGTTGGACTGCACCGGGTTGAAGGGCTCGCGGAATTCCCCGGTGGATTTGCGGGCGCGGACAAAGCCGGTTTTGGTGTCGAACACATTGCGGTAGTTCTGCGCGCGCCGGTAGAAGCGCGCGGCCACATCCTTCTTGCCCATCTTCTCGGCCATGCGGGCGATGGTCCAGTCGTCGAAGGCATATTCCACGGTCTTGGAGGCGGCTTCAGGTTCCAGGTCGATTGGCACATAGCCCAGCTTCTTGTAGTGTTCAAGGCCGCCGTACGGGCCATAGTCGGCGCTGGCAACCATCGCGGCCAGCGCTTCGTCGGCATTGATGCCCTTGATGCCCTTCATGTAGGCGTCGGCAATCACCGGCACCGCGTGGTAGCCGATCATGCACCAGGTTTCCAGGCTGTGGAAAGCCCATACCGGCAGGATGCCGTGCGGGCTATGCTGGCGCGATGCGACAAGCGAATTCACGAAGTCGGCATTGCGCTGTTCCGGCTGCACCAGCGTGAGAAGCGGATGCAGGGCGCGGTAGGTGTCCCACAGCGAAAAGGTCGAATGGTAGCGGAAGCCTTTGGCCTGGTGCACCTGGTTGTCCGGGCCGCGATACCTGCCGTCGCGGTCCATGAACAGGCTTGGCGCCAGCATGGCGTGGTACAAGCTTGTATAGACCATGCTCCGCATGTCGGCCGGCGCTTCGATGGCAACGGCGGACAGCGCCTCGCTCCAGGCTGTGCTTGCGCGCTGGCGTTCGGCATCGAAATCCCAGCCCGGCATTTCTTCCAGGTTGGCCAGCGCGCCATCTTCGCTGACGCCGGACAGCGCGACCTTGACCATCAGCGTGCCATCTTCCGGCATGCCGAAATCAAGGGCGGCCACCAGTGCCTTGCCTTCCACCTGCACTTTGTCGGCCGGAGTCTTGCCGGGACCGGCGAAGCCCTTGTATTCAACGCCCTCCTCGCGGTTGAGCAGGGTGTGGCTTGAGACCGGGCGCGAGAGCTTCATGGCGAAGTAGACCTGGCGTCCGGGCGCCCAGCCGCGCGTAATGCGCATGCCGGTGATGGTGGTGCTGTCGCGCAGGCGCAGCGATGACCACAAGTTCTTGCCGGCGTAATCGTAAATGCTCTGGCGCAGGTCGAGGATCAGCTTTGACTGTGCGCCCTTGGCGTAGCGGTAGCGGTGCAGGCCGACGCGTTCGCTGGCGGTCAGTTCGACATCGACCTCGTGATCCTGCAGGCGCACCGCGTAATAGCCCGGTTCCGCGCGCTCATCTTCGTGGCGGAAGCGGGAACGGTAGCCGCTGAACGGTCGCTCGGGGTAGCCCGGCTCAAGCTTGGTTTCGCCGCTGTAGGGCATCAGCAGGATGTCGCCCAGGTCGGAGTGGCCGCTGCCCGAGAAATGCGTATGGGAGAAGCCGAGGATGGAGTTGTCCTCGTAGCGATAGCCCGCCGCCCATGGATAGCTTTGGCGGAAATGACGCACCTGGGTATCCGGGCTCAGTTGCACCATGCCGAACGGGCGGCTGGCGCCGGGGAAGGTGTGGCCGTCGCCGCCCGTGCCGATAAACACGTTGACGGCGGCAGCCGGACTGCCCGTGGGCGCCGCTTGGGCGGCGGCGGCCAACAGTGTTGCAGTAAACAGCGCCACGAAAGGTCGGATACCCATGGTGTCTCCTTTGATGATGCTGCTTTTATACCTTTACCCGATCTTTCCTCGCAATCGAAAGTGACAGAAACGGCGAAGTTTCAGAAAGTTTAGTAAACAAGGCCCGTGCGGTACACCGGATACAGGTTGTAGCGCTCATCCCAGGTGGCGTGGCGGCGGGCGAAGAAATCCAGTCGGGCGCGCGGGTTCTTGGCGAATGCCGCATCGCTTTCCAGCCTGGCCTTGAAGGCGGCTGCCAGTGCCGGATCGGCTGCCAGCATTTCACGGGCAGCCTCCTCGGCCACGTATTCCTCCATGTACTCCTTGCGCTCCAGGTAGTTGTTGAAGAAGCCCCAGGCGGCCAACGAATCTGCGCCTGCCGGTTCCAGCATCGTCATCACCAGCCGCGATTTCGGCTGGGCGATCGGCACGAACAGGGCGCCCCTGCCCACCTCGCGCTGTTCCATCTTCCAGGCGCCTTTCCAGCTTGCGAGCTGGTGGCCTTCGAAAGAGCTTGCTGTCAGCTTGGCTTCATCGGCGCGGAAGGCTTCCACTGAGACCTTGCCCGGCGCCTGCTCCAGGCGCTTGTAGCTGATGCCATGCACTTTCAGCTTGGGTTCAATCAGTGCAGCTTGCGCAGCAGGGACCAGGTAGCCGCCGGCCGGCGCCTTGGCCATTACATCCGGCACCACTTCGTCGCGCAGCGGCACGGTCCATTTCTGCGGCCGGGATTCATCATATTTCGTCCAGACGCCACCCGAGACGTCCGACGGCGTGCGGGTGTACTCGTAGCCCGGGAAGTCGATCATCTCGGTACGCTCGGTGGTCTTGTAGCTGAGGGGCATGTCGGCCAGCCTGGCGGCGCGCACATCGGCTTCCGCTGCGGCCTTGGCCCAGGCCGCGCCATGCTGCGCGAATTGCTCCATCAGCGAGACAATCGTGTTGCGGGTGACCTTCACGCGGTGCGGGTAATCGCGCCACGAGTGCGTTTCCACCAGCATGGCGAAGCGGTTACGCAGCGGGAAATAGCCGGTCGAGAAGCGCGGCGTGGCCATGCTGTCGACGAAACCGGAATCCGGCTGATCGGTCTTGTCGAAGGAAATGTAGAAGTGGCGCGGGTCGGAGCCCTGCTTGCGCAGGTCGGCCATGACGTTGTCGCGCAGCTCCTTGCCCAGCGGGAGCAGCGCCGTATCGCCGCCGTGCACCGGTTCGACCTGGATCGAGACGTCGGGCTGGAACTTGGCGCCGTCGGTCACGTGCAGGTCGATGTAGGCCAGCGGGTCCCATTCGTTGACCAGCTTGAGCATGGCCTGCATTTCCGGCGCATCGGCCTTCACGTAATCGCGATTGAGGTTGTAG
The DNA here is from genome assembly GCF_049913255.1 of Pseudoduganella sp. R-43. Lineage (NCBI taxonomy): Bacteria > Pseudomonadati > Pseudomonadota > Betaproteobacteria > Burkholderiales > Oxalobacteraceae > Pseudoduganella > Pseudoduganella sp. R-43. The sequence goes on along the minus strand of NZ_CP183988.1, from coordinate 734,831 downwards.
TTCTGCGCGGTGACGCGCCAGCCCATTTCCACCGGGCCGCGCTGGTTGGGGCGGTTGTTCTTGCCGAAGCGTTCATGGCCATCGACGTTGAAGACGGGGATGAACAGCACGACCTGTTTGTCCAGCGCACCGGCGGCGGTCTTGCCGTCCAGTGCCTCACGCAGGGCCAGGAAGCCGGCATCCTTGCCGTCGATCTCGCCGGCGTGGATGCCGCCTTGCACCAGCAACACCGGCAGCTTGCGCTGCCTGGCCGCAGCGGCGGTCAGCGCGCCGGTACGGGAAACGGCCAGCGCCAGCATCGGCCGGCCTTCCGGCGTTTCGCCGAAGGAGAAGCAGCGCACCGCTTTCGGGTAGGCCTTCTGGTAGTCCGCGCACAGTCGCTGCACTTCGTCGTAGCGGCCCGTGGCCTGGTAGCCGGAGCGTTCGGCGACCGTCGAGAGGTCCGGCGCGGCATGCGCCAGCGGGAAGGCGGCAAACAGGGAAAGCAGTACGGCGTTACGAATCATCTCAATGCTCCGGCGGTTGGGTTGGGAACGCCGGAGCATTATAGTGCGCTTCAGTTGCGCAGGTATGGGCGCTCGGGAGCGAACAGCGCCAGGCGCGCAGTCTTGCGCCAGCGGGCAGGCGCGCCGTCGCCTGCCGCCACCCCGCCCGCCGCATAGGCCAGCGCACGCGCTTCCATCGGCATTGCGCCCAGCGCCATTTCCGCTTCCTGGTATTTGCCGGCCCCGGAAGCCTCGATGAAGCGGCGCAGGCGCAGCGCATATTCCCCCATCGGCTTCGCCTGGGCCCAGTATGGTTCGGTATCGCGGCCATGGCGCAGCGCCAGTGCCGCTCCTACCAGCAAGGTCACCTGGTCGATACCGTTTGTCATCGGTTCCTCCAGCGCAGCCTGCACCTGGGCGGCAGTGGCGCCATCGGACGCCCCAACCAGCCGGCGCATGCGCGCCGCGCGCCCCGGATCGCCCTTGACCGCGTCCAGCGCCTTGGCCAGCTCGCCGCGCGCGAGGGCGCCGTAAGGATCATTCGCATCGCGCTCGGCCTGCGCCATGGCAGCGACGCGCGAACCTTGGGGCAAGGCGCGGTTCCCGGCCTGGCCATCCAACAGGCGCTGCAAACGTTCCAGTTGCATTTCCAGATCGGCATTCTCGTACGGCAGCTTGCCCTGCACCTTGCGCAGCGGCTCCAGTGCTTCCTCCCAGGCGCCTTGATCCAGCAGGGTGCGCACGTGCAGGTAGGCCAGCCAGGCGTTGCCCGGGAAGCGTGCCCGCGCCGCCGCGATTTCCTCCTTGCTGGCGGACTGCCCGCAACGCAGCGCCAGGTAGAGCCGGTCGCCGTCATCCGGGCGTGCCTTGGCACGCTCGCGCGCGGCCGCACAAATCTCCGGCGACTCGTTGGCAACGCCCTGTTCTGCGCGCCGCAGCTGGACGTTTTCCGGGTCTTCCTTCAGGCGCTGTACCAGCACGTCGCCCGCGCCGTCCTCGTGCGCCATCGTCAGCCAGGCGCGGGTCGATGGAGCCTTGATGTTGTCCCAGCGTGCGTGGGCCAATACCATGGCCTTGCGCTGCGCATCGTCCTTCACGAGCTGCGACAGCGACTCCGGCTCCATGCCCGACGCCGCGGCAAGCACCTTGCGCCATTTCTTGCTCTTGCTGCTGACCGACTCCGGCGGTTCTTCGAACAGCACGTCGGCGTCGGTATCGAACCAGCGCGGTGCGCCAAGCACGGTGTTCTCGTCATTGCCGGGTCCGCCGTAATGAACAACGCCAGTTGCCATCACAGTGCCGCCGGCGACGTTGTACACCGACTGGTCCGCGCCATCGCGCGCGGGGAAGCTTTCCAGCAGCCGGCCATCCGGCAGGCGGGCTTCGACCGCATGCCCCTCTTCAGGGCTGGCATCGATCGTGATGTGCTGGCCCGGTTCGACCAGCTTCGAATTGCCATCGATCGTGACGCGTACCGCCGTGCCCAGGCCGTTGTACACCATGACGGTCGAAGTGCCGAGCGCCATGCCCATGCCCAGCACGCTGACCACGACGCCGCCCGCAACAGCCAGCCGCGCGCCGCCGGCAAGCCAGCCGTCGGCACGCTGGAACCGCGACCACCAGTCCAGCGAGGTTTGCAGTTTGCGCTCGCTTCCTGCCAGCAGCACGCTGTAGGTCTTGGGGACCTGGCACGCTTGCGGTGCCGCTTCGATCGGCGCGCCGCTGCGCACATGGCTGGCAAGCAGCGTTTCACTGACCAGCATTTGCTCCAGCACCGCGGAGCGCAAGGCGCCCAGCCAGTTGCTCGTATGGGACGTCCAGTTGACGACAACCTGCAGCCAGTCGTTGATGTTGTCGCGCGAGACAGGCGGCAGCGTGAATTTCTGCAATGCCTCTTGCCAGCTCTCCTTTATGTCCAGCCGTTCCATCAACTGTGGGTCGAGCTGCACAGCGCCGTTGCCGCGATAGATTTCGTCCAGCACCACGTACAGGCCGCAGCAATCGGCGATCAGGCGCTGGATATTGCTCTCGCTCTGGCGCGCCACGGCCGTCACCACGGCGCGGGTGTTCAGCACCAGGCCCCAGGCATCGCGCACGTTGGCGGCGCCATGTTCAGCGTAGTGCAGCACGTCGAGCAGGCTGTCCAGGTAGGCGGGCCAGCCTTCGCCCAGCTTGACCGCCGCCGCATAGTGCCAGGCCCGTCCTGTTGCATCATGGCGGCGCAGCTTTTCTTCCAGTTGGGCGATGCGTTCTTCGGTGCGTTGCAGCGCTGCCGGCAGCTGGTTCACCCGGTACTCCTCGCCGCCCAGCTGGACGCGATTGCCCTGTACCTGGGCGTGGCCATTGATCACGGCCGACAATTGCGCGCGCTCCTCCTGCAACTGGCGCAGCTGGCGCACGTCCTCCTTGAGCGAGACCGGATACAGCGCGCTGGCTTCGGCAGCCGGTTGGGCATTACGCGCAGCGCGCAGCTCTGCTGCCTGTGCCGCGTGGCGCGTCAGGGAACGGCCGAAATACACGCCGCAATAGCGGCTCTGGAAATGCTCGCGCCGATATTCCTTTGCTAGGCGTTTCAGGCTTTCTTCCAGCTCGACCGGCTCGGCCTTGCCTTCCTGTCCTTCCAGCAGGTGCGTCGTCATGCGCTGGCGCAGACCCGCGGGATCGTCGAAGAGCGACCAGGCGCTGGACTGGTCGATCGTGGCGGCCAGGTAGCGCCGTTTGGCATTCTCTTCGCGTTCGTGGTTTTGCGGGTGGGTTTGCCACATGCGCGGAGGCTGGCCCAGTTCGGCCTTGAAGACGCGGTGTTGTTCCGGCTGACTTGCCGGCAGCGGCGGCACCTTGCCGTAGTATGGATCGTCCAGGATGCCGGCCATGCGCGCCGTAACATGGTTTTGCACGGCAAAGGCGTCAATGGTGGCGCGGCCCGACCCATATTCACCGAACACGAATCCAACGGTACGCTCCCAGGCGTCGTCCGCCGCGCCCAGTCGGTGCAATGCGTGGACCAAGGCGTCGCTGCCTGTCAGCGACACCGCCACCAGGTCGGCCTGCATTTCCATTTCGCGCGACAGGGCCCTTTGCATCAATACCACCAGGCGGAAGGCTTGCTCCACCAGCGAACGCAGCGACCAGACGATGACCTGAACCACCCAGGCCACCAGGCGCAGGCGAATATCCAGGCGGCCGATGCCTTCGATGACGTCGTCCAGCTTGTCGCGGCGCGCCACCATTTCCTGCACCACTTGCTGCGCCACGTAGGCCCAGCGGCCCACCGCCATCGAACGTTGTGCGAAGTGGCCGAATTCGTGCGCCAGCACCGCACGCAACTCGCCCAGAGGCATGGCGTTCACCAGCGGCAGGCCAATTTCCAGGTTTTTCTTCGAGGGGAAAATCAGGTTGAGCAACGACAGGTCATAGAACACCGCGGCGTTCACGCGATTGGACAGGAAGACGCGGTGCGGGCGCGGCGCGCCGGCCGCATCGGCCAGCTCCATCAGGTAATTGAACAGGCGCGGTTGCTCTTCGCGCTTGATCTCCACCATGCCGGGCGACATCGAGTGACGCACGGCGAAGATGGCCTTCAACATGACGATTGCCAGCAGCACGGCGACGATGGCGGCGCACCAGTTGGCGAAGCCATTGCCGCTATGCTGGCTGGCGTGCACCAGGCGCCAGGCGCTGAACAGGAACCAGCCTGCCAGGCCAAAATACAGCAGCACAAAAACCAGCAGGCCGGCAACGGCCAGGCGCGCGCTGCGCTGGTAGGCGGCGGTGGGACGGGTCAGCTCGGCCAGTACGGCCGACTGCGATGGGGTGGCGGTGTCGATGATGTACTCCATAGAATTATTGCATCCAACGATTCTATGGAGTAACTATTTGATTGTAAATATTCCAATCAATATTTACAACAGATTAAGAGCCAAAATGGTAGTTCAGCTCAAGCCAAAGCTGGCGCCCCGCCGGGCTGTAATTGCCGACCGGGTAATACGGCCAGCCGCCGCTGTCGTCATGCTTGATCCGGTTGAACAGGTTGTTCACGGCCAGCGACACGGTAATGCGCTTGTCCAGCTTGACCACCGAGCTGGCGTTGACCAGGGTAGTCGGCGTCAGCCAGGCATCGCCGGCGCTGTTGGGCACCTTGCCGTAGCGCTGCAGGAACAGCGTGTTAGACCAGTCGCCGCCGTTCCAGGTCAGGCTGGCATTCAGCTTGTCGCGCCAGTCGTAGTTGCCCAGGTCATCCTTGTCGTTGTTCAGCGGGTCATCGGCGAACTGACGCGACTCCTGCTTCAGGGTCTTCGAATAATTCACCCTGGTGATGAAATTGCCGTAAGCCGCGGTGCGCAGGACGTAGCGGGCCGACAGGTCGATGCCGCTGACTTTAGTCGATGCCGCGTTGATCGGGTTGACCAGGATTTGCCTGATCTCGCCCGGCCTGTTCAGCGCATTGTCGGCATAGCGTACGATGCGGCGGATCGCGTCGGCGCAAGTGGGCGAAGCCAGATCGCCCTTGATGCGGCAATTGGCTTCGTCGCGCAGCAGCTTGTCGGCGCTCAGGTTGGTCACCAGGTCGTCGATACGGATCTTCCAATAGTCCAGCGTGACGTCGAAGTCGGCGCTTGGCGACCACACGGCGCCCAAGCCGGCGGAACGGCCTGTTTCCGAGCGCAGGTCCTTGCTGCCGGTCTGCACATAATCGGCACCCGGCGAGTAGTTCGCAAAGTCGCAGTCCGCCACTGGCTGGCCGGCTTTGGCGCAGCGGTAGTAGTCGGTGGTGGACGAATAGTAGCCGGTGCCGCGCGCTTTGTAGATGTAGTTCATGTCCGGCGCACGGAAGCTGGTGGCGACATTCCCGCGCAGCAGGATCTGCGAAGCCGGGCGCCATTCCAGGCCGCCGTTGTAGGTGAACTTGCCGTCGCCGCGGCCAGCGAAGGAGTAATGGTCGTAGCGGCCCGCCAGGGTGCCGTCCAGCGTCTTCACCAGCGGAATGCTGGCCTCGGCGCCGATGGCGTAGCGCTTGCGGGTGCCTGCAGTCACGTCGGACGGTGCCAGCGTGTTGAAGTAGCCCAGGTTGATGCGCGGATCGGGAGTGTTGGAGAAGCCCTGCTTGCCCAACTCAGCCACCGTGGCCACCTTGACCGGGCCGGCCGGCAGCGTGAAGGCTTCGCCGTTGGCGGTCAGGCTCAGCGTGTTGGTCCACGACTTGTCGTCGCTGACCGATTCGCCGGTGATGGCATTGAATTCACCCGGCGTCAGGCGCGTAGCCAGGCGCGCCGGATCAGCTGCGAAGATCGCAATGCCGCTGGCATTCACACCCAGTTGCGGGCCGAGGAAGAAGCTGTCGATATTGGCCAGCGCGCGCTGGGTGTGATTCTGGCTCTTGTACTGCGAGGCCGTGTAGCCTGCTTCGTAATTCCAGGTGGTGCTCGGAACCTGGCCGCGCAAGCCGAGCGACAGCGAAGCTGCCTGGTCGTCCCAGCGGCGGTTGTAGCGTCCCACGCCGCCCATTTCTTCCGGCGAGATGTAGCGGCTCCACGCCTCGTAGCGGCTGGTGTTCTGGTTCCAGAAATAGCTGTCGGTAGCCGAGCGCGAAGTCCACGACGGGCCGCGCGTGTTATTGCTGCTGCGGTTGTTGCCGTAAAGCGCTTCCGCAAAGAGGATGGTGCTGTCGGACAGTTCGTAGTTGGCACTGCCGAACAGGTTCTGGCTGCTGTTCTTCGTTTGCGTGGTCCAGTAGGTCGGTCCGACTTTCGGGCTGGCGCAGTAGCTGCCTGCCTTGGCCGTGTATTTGACGGTGCTGCCGCCGAACAGGTCGCCGATGTCGGAGCAGGTAGTGCCCGGGTCGACGTACTTGCCGGTGCTGACGTTCTTGCGCGCCAGCACGGAGGTCGGCGCCACGCCGGTTTTGCTGGCCATGAAGTCACGGTCTGCGCTCCACAACGGATCGCGCTCCAGAAGTTCCACGCTGAACAGGGTGTTCAATTTGTCGAAACTGTGGCCGCCGGTGAACTGCAGGCGCTTGTCGCTGCCGCCGCCGCGCGTTGTGGTCCCGGCCTTGAGGTTGAGGTCGTAGCCGTTGGCCTGCTTCTTCAGGATGATGTTGACCACGCCCGCAATCGCATCCGAACCGTAGACGGCCGACGCGCCGCCGCTCAGGATCTCGATGCGCTCCACCACGCTCGACGGAATATTGGCCAGGTTGGTGAAGTTGACAGTGCCTTCGTAAGCAATCGGGAAGTCGGCCATGCGGCGGCCATTGAGCAGCACCAGCGTATGGTTCGGGCCGAGGCCGCGCAAGCTGATGGCGTTGGCCGATGGCGTGAAGGTATTGCCGTAGTCGGCGCCTTGCACGAAGCCGCTGTTCTGCGATTGGTTGGTCAGCGCGTCGAAGACGTTCTTGAAGCCTTGCCTGGTGATGTCGTCGCCGGTGATGACGGTGACGGCCGATGGGCCTTCCAGGCTGGCGCGGGGGATGCGCGAGCCGGTAATGACGACAGCGGCAGGGGAAGCTTCCTGCGCCTGCGCAACGCCGGCCAGCAAAACGAAAGCGCCCGCTGCCAACGGTTTCAATTTGAATTTTGTCTGCATTGAAGTGGTCCTCTTGTGAAGAGCGGCCACCTTAACAATCCGAAGTTCTTAAATGAACGAATGATTTTGCAGATGCTTATGAAAAAAGCCGGGGACTTGCCCCGGCTTCTCAGGATCAGGCTGCGTGGGTTGCGACGGCCGGTTTGTTGAAATCTGCCAGCAGCGATGCTTCCTTCTGCTTGGCCGCCTTCAGGTGGCGCTCCTTGACATGGCCGTAGCCGCGGATGTCTTCGGGGATGCGCGCGATGGCCACTGCGGTTGCCAGGTTATCGGCATTCAACTTGCCCAGCAGGCTTTCCACCGTCTTGCGGTATTCGCCGATCAGTGCGCGTTCCATCTTGCGCTCCGCGGTGTAGCCGAAGACGTCGAGGGCGGAGCCGCGCAGGCCCTTTAACTTGGCCAGGATGCCGAAGGCTTTCAGCATCCACGGACCGAACTCCTGCTTGACCAGGTGGCCTTCCTTGTCCTTCTTCGCAAACAGCGGCGGCGCCAGGTGGAACTTCACCTTGTAGTCGCCTTCGAACATATTGGCGATCTTTTCACGGAAGGCAGGGTCGCTGTGCAGGCGCGCCACTTCGTACTCGTCCTTGTAGGCCATCAGCTTGTAGAAGTAGCGGGCCACGGCTTCGGTCAGCTTCTTCGAGCCCAGCGCGCCTTCCGCAGCCTGTACCTGCGCCACGAAGTCGCTGTATTGCTTGGCGTACGCGGCGTCCTGATAGGCGGTCAGCAGTTCCACGCGCTTGGCGATGATCTCTTCCAGCGTCTGGGTGCGCTTGAATTCGATCACGGTTGCCGGGGTGGCCAGTTTGGTCACGGCGGCAGTGTCGTGCGCGCAGTAGCGGCCCCAGTTGAAGGCTGCCTTGTTGAACGGCACCGATACGCCATTCAATTCGATCGCCTTCATCAGCGCAGCTTCCGACAGCGGGACATGGCCTTTCTGGAAGGAGTAGCCCAGCATGAACATATTGGTGGCGATCGAGTCGCCCATCAGCGCAGTCGCGATCTTGCCGGCGTCGACGAAGTCCACGTTGGCTTCGCCGCAGGCACGCTTGATCTCTGCCTGCGAAGAAGTGCCCGGGAACTGCCAGTCAGGGTTCTTCACGAAAGCTGCGGTGGTAGCGCCGGTCGAGTTGATGGCGGCGTAAGTGCGGCCTTCGCCCATGCGCGACAGAGCGTCTTTCGACGCGGTCACGATCTGGTCGCAGCCGATCACCAGGTTGGCGCTGCCGGTACCGACACGGGTCGAATGCAGGTCGGCCTGCTTGTCGGCCAGGCGCACGTGCGACATCACAGGGCCGCCCTTCTGCGCCAGGCCGGACATGTCCAGCACGATAGCGCCCTTGCCTTCAACGTGTGCCGCCACGGCCAGGATCTGGCCGACGGTCACCACGCCGGTGCCGCCGATGCCGGTGATCAGGATACCGTACGGGTTGGCGGTCGAAGGCAGTACAGGCGATGGCAGGGCCGGTACTTCGCCGCCGCCCGCGGCCGCAGCTTTCTTCGGCTTTTTCAGGCCGCCGCCTTCCACCGTCACGAAGGACGGGCAGAAGCCGTTCACGCAGGAGAAGTCCTTGTTGCAGCTGGACTGGTTGATCTGGCGCTTGCGGCCCAGTTCAGTTTCCAGCGGCTCCACGGACAGGCAGTTGGACTGCACGGAGCAGTCGCCGCAGCCTTCGCAGACGGCTTCGTTGATCACGGCGCGCTTGGCCGGGTCCGGGTATTCGCCTTTCTTGCGGCGGCGGCGCTTCTCGGAGGCGCAGGTCTGGTCGTAGATCATGGCCGACACGCCCGGCTTGTCGCGCAGTTCCTTCTGCACGTCCATCAGCTCGGAGCGGTGGCGCACGGTGACGCCCGGCGCCCAGTTGTAGTCGTCCGGGTATTTCTCGGGATCGTCGGTGACGACGATGATCGGGGTCACGCCTTCGGCCGCGATCTGGCGCGAGATCATGCCAGGGTCCAGCGGGCCGTCGACGTTCTGGCCGCCGGTCATTGCCACGGCGTCGTTGTACAGGATCTTGTAGGTGATGTTCACCTTCGCCGCCACGGCAGCGCGGATCGCCAGGATGCCCGAGTGGAAGTAGGTGCCGTCGCCCAGGTTGGTGAAGACGTGCTTCTCATTGGTGAACGGCGCCTGGCCGACCCAGGTCACGCCTTCCGCGCCCATATGGGTGAAGGTGGACGTTTCGCGGTCCATCCACAGCACCATGTAGTGGCAGCCGATACCCGCCATGGCGCGCGAACCTTCCGGCACCTTGGTCGAGGAATTGTGCGGGCAGCCGGAGCAGAAGTAGGGAATGCGGTCGGTTTCCGGATTGGCCTTGGCCGGCAGGTTCTTCAGCGCGGCTTCCTTGGCTTCCAGGAAGGCGATGCGCTCTTTCACGCGGGCCGCTACCGGGTGGTCCTTGCAATAGTGCTCGATACGGGAAGCGATGGCGCGTGCGATCTGGGCCGGGTTCAGCTCATAGGTCGCAGGCAGCAGCCAGTCGCCGTGGCCGGTCTTGCCCTTGTTGCTCCACTCGCCGGTATCGTCGAACTTGCCGACCACGCGCGGGCGCTCGCCGTCCGGCAGGTTGTACAGCTCTTCCTTGAGCGCGTATTCCAGGATCTGGCGCTTTTCTTCCACCACCAGGATCTCGTCCAGGCCCTTGGCGAATTCGTGCACGCCGTCCGCTTCCAGCGGCCAGGTCATGCCGATCTTGTACAGGCGGATGCCGATGTCGGCAGCGGCCTGCTCGTCGATGCCCAGGTCGGCCAGCGCCTGGCGGGTGTCGAGGTAGGACTTGCCGGCAGTGATGATGCCGATCTTCGGCTTGGGCGCATCCCAGATGATCTTGTTCAGCTTATTGGCGCGGCAGTAGGCCAGCGCGGCGTACCACTTATAGCTGTTCATGCGGACTTCCATGTCCAGCACGGTGTCCGGCCAGCGGATATTCAGGCCGCCCGGCGGCAGCTCGAAGTCTTCCGGCATCTTGATCTGCACGCGGTCCGGGTCGAAGTCGACCACGGCGCCCGACTCGATGATGTCGGTCACGCACTTCATCGATACCCACAGGCCGGTGTAGCGGCTCATGGCCCAGGCGTGCAGGCCGTAGTCGATGTATTCCTGCACCGACGACGGATACAGCACAGGAATGCCGCAGGCGTTCAGGATGTGGTCCGACTGGTGGGCGGTGGAGGACGATTTTGCGGCGTGGTCGTCGCCGGCCAGCACCAGCACGCCGCCGTGCTTGGAAGAGCCGGCGTTGTTGGCGTGCTTGAACACGTCGCCGCAGCGGTCGACGCCCGGGCCCTTGCCGTACCACATGGAGAACACGCCGTCGTACTTGGCGTCTTCGAACAGGTTGGTCTGCTGAGTGCCCCAGACGGCGGTCGCCGCCAGGTCTTCGTTCATGCCGGGGTGGAACTTGACGTGATGCGCGTCGAGGTGCTTCTTGGCCTTCATCGCGGTCTGGTCGACCGAGGTGACCGGCGAACCGCGGTAGCCGGTGATGTAGCCGGCGGTGTTCAGGCCGGCTTTCAGGTCGCGTTCACGTTGCAGCATCGGCAGGCGGATCAGGGCTTGCGTGCCGGTCATGAAGGCGCGGCCGCGCTCCAGGGTCCACTTGTCGTCGAGGGTGATGTCGTGCGCAGGCGATAGCTCGCCGCTCTTGACGGGTGCGTTCATCAGGTGTGTCTCCAAAAACTTCTTCAAGTTGTGAGCGGCGCCCCGTTCTTGTTTGCGGGGCTGCCGGAATTCTTAAACCGGTAAACCGATGTCAGACCCATAGGGTCTGACACCTATACGCGGCGGCCGCTGGCCGGGTGTCTGACCCTGCGGGTCTGACACCGGGGTACCGGTTTCAAGCGGCGGTCTTGTTAGGATCGTCCAGCACGCCACGTCGAATCTGATCCAGCTCAATCGATTCAAACAGCGCGCGGAAGTTGCCTTCGCCAAAGCCTTGGTCGCCCTTGCGCTGGATAATCTCGAAGAAGATCGGTCCAATCACGTTCTGGGTGAAGATCTGCAGCAGCAGTTCGCGTTCGTTTTCGTTCGAATGGCCGTCGATCAGGATGCGCAGGCGGCGCAATTCTTCCACGTTCTCGCCGTGGTTAGGCAGGCGGCGGTTGACCAGCTCATAGTAGGTCTCGATCGTGTCCTGGAACACGATGCCCTGGTCGCGCAGGCCCTGCACCGAGTCGTAAATGCCGTCGGTACCCAGCGCGATGTGCTGGATGCCTTCGCCGTGGTACTCGTTCAGGTACTCGGCAATCTGCGACTTGTCATCCGACGATTCATTGATCGGAATACGGATCTTGCCGCAAGGCGAAGTCATGGCCTTCGACTTCAGGCCGGTCAGCTTGCCTTCGATGTCGAAGTAGCGCACTTCGCGGAAGTTGAACAGGCGCTCGTAGAAGTCAGCCCATTCCTTCATGCGGCCACGGTGCACATTGTGGGTCAGGTGGTCGATATAGGTCAGGCCATTGCCGACCGGGTTGGCTTCGGCACCCGGAATGGCCACGAAGTCCGCGTCGTAGATCGAGATGTCGCCGATGGCGCCGGACGGCTTGCCATCAGCCGAATTCTTGCCGCGCCAGCGGTCCACCAGGTACAGCAGGGAGTCGCCCACGCCCTTGATGGCGGGGATGTTCAGCTCCATCGGGCCGGTTTTGTTGTCAAAACCCCACGCGCCGAGTTCCAGCGCGCGCTTGTACGCGAAGGCTGCATCGTCCACGCGGATCGCGATGGCGCACACGGACGGGCCGTGCTGGCGGGCGAAGCGCTGGGCGAAGGAATCCTGCTCGGCGTTGATGATGAAGTTGATGTCGCCCTGGCGGTACAGGGTCACGTCCTTGTGGCGGTGACGGGCGATCGCGGTGAAGCCCATGTTTTCGAACAGCTTGCCCAGGGCTTTGGGATCGGGTGCCGCGAACTCGACGAACTCGAAGCCGTCGGTGCGCATGGGGTTTTCCCAGGGGGTGAATTTCATGGTGCGTCTCCCTATTAGAATTGCGCACAGTATAGTCCCCTGCATGCGACATTTAATTGCAAACATTTCCCAACATTGGACGGATTGAGCAATAATATTGCGAGAACATCGACTGAATGAGGAATTTATGACCAAGATTGCGCTGGATAAAACGGATCGCAAGATATTGTCCATCTTGCAAACGGACGGCCGGCTGTCCAACCAGGATGTCGCGGAGCAGGTCAACCTCTCCCCTTCCCCCTGCCTGCGTCGCATCAAGCGCCTGGAAGAGGAAGGCGTGATCCGCCAGTACGTGGCGCTGCTGGACCCGGACAAGATCGGCCTTGGCCTGCTCGCCTACGTCAATGTACGCCTGGAGAAGCACAGCGACGCCGCCGCCCACAGCAACGCACGCGCCCTGGGCGTGAACCCGACCGGCACTTCGCCGCGCGCCGACTTCGCTGTGGCGGTCGAACAGTGGCCGGAAGTGGTGGCCTGCTACGCCATGACCGGCGAGATGGATTACCTGCTGCGCGTGCACGTGGAAGACATGGACCACTTCTCGCGCTTCATGATGGCGACGCTGCTGCGCCACCCGGCAGTGCTGGATGTGAAATCGTCCTTCGCCCTGCAGCGCATCAAGGACACCACGGCACTGCCGCTGGTCTAAAGCCATGACAAAAGCTGAGCCTGCAGCCTCGCCCCAGTTCCCGCTTTTCGAAGTGGAATCCGGTACAACTGACGCTGCAAGCAAAGTCAGGTTTAGTGACTATATCGTCTATGTCGATGAAAGCGGCGATCATGGCATGGCGAGCGTAGATCCCAATTACCCTGTTTTCGTACTGTCATTTTGTGTCTTTCACAAACGGTACTATAGCGAGACGGTTGTCCCTGCTCTAGAGAAGTTTAAGTTCAATTACTTCGGTCACGACCTGGTCGTATTGCAGGAGCATGAAATACGAAAGGAAACCGGTGTCTTCAACTTCTTTCGCAGTAGGGAACACCAGCAGCAATTTATTGCGGATCTGACTGGGATTATCGACACTAGCAATTTCATTACTCATAAGCTGTGTGATCGATAAACTGCGTTTGCAGACAACCGATAGCTTGCCACCAAATCCGTACCATCTCGCCTTAGGCTTCTGTATTGAGACGTTGTATCAGCTGCTCTTGGAAAAAAAACAGGACGGCGCAACGACGCATATTTTGGTCGAGTGTCGAGGCAAGAAAGAGGACAACGATTTGGAATTGGAGTTTCGACGAATTTGCGCAGGTGCGAATCGACTCGCAACTGCGTTACCGTTCGAGATCCTGTTCGCCGATAAGAAAGTCAATTCTGCCGGATTACAACTAGCCGACCTCGTAGCCCGACCAATAGGTCTGAGTGTCGTACGGCCTGGACAGGAAAATCGCGCTTTTGAAGTCTTGAAGAAAAAGTTCTTCTGTAGCGGTGGTAGAACAAACGCTGGGTCAGGATATGAAGATTGGGGACTCAAGATTTTCCCGCCCCCAGAAAGCGAAAAGCCCCGGTGAACCCACCGAGGCATAGACGCCGACCGGGAACCCCCAGTCCATTTAACTGCATTCTAGCATGTATTAGTCGATCTATTGCAAGTGCTACGACGGGCTGGCTGAGGTGCGGCGCGGTGCGCGACGCATGATATAAATAGGTCGCCCTGCAAAAACCCAATCTGGAACAGGAGACACGCCATGCAAGGAGACATCGTCTCGACCGTACTGCTGCCCGCCGCACTCGCCTTCATCATGTTCTCCCTTGGCCTGGGCCTGACGCCGGCCGATTTCAGGCGCATCGTCACGCAGCCACGCGCGCTGCTGGTGGGCGTGCTGTGTCATTTCGTGCTGCTGCCGCTGGCCTGCTTCGGCATGCTGCAGTTGGCCGGTATCGGCGGCGCCTTCGCGATCGGCTTCATGATCCTGGCTGCCTGCCCGACCGGGACCACGTCCAACCTGCTGACTTACATCGCGCGCGGCGACGTGGCGCTGGCGCTCAGCTTCACCGCCGTGGCCAGCGTGCTGACCATTTTCACGCTGCCGCTCATTGTGTCCTTCGCGTTGGAATACTTCGCAGGCAGCGGGCAGCGGGTGGAGGCCCCGGTTGGCGCCATGATGAAGCAGATGGTTGTGATGCTCGGCCTCCCGGTTGCCATCGGCATGCTCCTGCGCCACCTGAAGCCGGCCATGGGCCAGCGCATCGAGGGCGCCTGTACCAGGATTGCGTCGGTGCTGTTCATCCTGATCGTGGCCGCTGCCGTGGCAAAGAACTGGGCAATGTTGCGCGATAATTTCCATACCCTGGCGCCGTTTGCGGTCGCGCTCAACGTCACCATGCTGGCCTGCGGCTTCGGTGCGGCATGGCTGGCTCGCCTGTCGCGCCAGCAATCCGTGACGCTCGGTATCGAAACCGCGATCCAGAACGGCACGCTGGCGATGGTGATCGGCAGCAGCGTCCTGAAGCAGGATGCTTATGCCATACCGGGCGCCTTGTACGGTGTGCTGATGTACGCCAGCGGCCTGCTGTTCGCTTACGGCATGCGTGCCGCCGTCAATCGTGTTCGTGCTGGCGGACCAGCGACTGTTCCAGGCGCTGGTAGTCAGCCGTAGAACGCACTTTCGCGATGGCGTTCCAGAGCGACTCAAAGCGCTTGGGGTCCTTGTCATAGGCTTTGCGGCCCACCATCAGGTGGAAATCGAAATTAGCGAAAGGCTGTTTTGCCAGCACCACGCGGCCATGGTAGCGCGGGTCTTCTTTCAGCAGGTTTTCCGCATCGCGCCCCATCAGCACGGCGACGTCGGCACTGCCGGCAGCCAGCAGCCGCAAGCCCTCCTCCGCGGTCTTGGGCGTGTCAATCACGGTCTGGCCGCTCGCCTGCAGCATGTCCACGATGTAGTAGCCGCGCTGCGCCACCACCAGTTTGCGCGGATTTACCAGGGTCTTGCCATCCCAGCTTGCGCCGCTGTCGACGCGCAGGTACACATCGACGTGGTCACGATACATGGCGCGCTCGGGGTCCTGCGAGCCGTCGGTCTTGGTCGGCGGCCGGCTGTAGGCGCGCCGGCGCGGGTTGTCGGAAGGGCCGACCATGGCGTCGATCACGCCGGTACGAGTCTCTTCTTCACAGCGTTTCCACGGGCGGGGAACGAAGTTGACATGGTCGCCGGTGATCCTGGCTGCGCGTTTCAGCAACTCGATATTCAGGCCCGTGCCATCCGGCATGGTCCACGGCGCCTGCGGGATATCTTCGTAGCAGAAGGTCAGCGGCGCGCCCGCCGCCTGCGCCAGCGGTGCGGCCATGGTTACGGCTAAAGCAATGCTGCGCAGGGCGAACGGCATGAAGCCTCCTCTACTTTTCGTCCGATTTTACTCCAGGGATCTTGTCGAGCAGTTTGCTGGCCGCACGGACGTTGGCTTTCAGGGCGTAGTCGAGCGACGCGAGCTGTTCTTCCATCGCTTCCTGCAGCACGCTGGCCGGGTCGGCCGGACCGAGCTTGAGATAGGCATCCGCTTCGCCATAGTCGCGGTGGATTTCCATGCCGGCCTTCTTGGCGATGTGGATCATCGTGGCGTTGGAGGACAGGCAGTGCATGTACAGGGTGTCGACGTCGTTGTTGCGGCAGGCCATGTTGGCGCGCTCGAACAGCTTGGAGCCGATGCCAAGGCCGCGCGCTGACTTGGAGACCGATACGCCGAATTCCGCCACCTGGTCCTTCTCGGTGGCCTTGTGCTTGTCTTCGTCGCGATCGTTGAAGGCCAGGTGACCGACCGCCACCAGCTTGAAGACGCGGTTGTAGACGCCGAACACCAGGTCGCGATCGAAGTCGATGCTGTTGACGTAGCGCGTGACCTGCTCGTCGTTGATGGGGGAGCCGAAGCGCAGCAGGCGGTCGCGATGCTCCAGCGCGAGGAAGTGCTTGAGCATGCGGCGCCGGTCGCGCTCGCGCAGTTCCTTGACCGGCACGGTCGGCCGGTCCGTGCCGCCGAACAGGCCGCGCAAGGGATTGCGGAAGAAGTTAAGGCTGGTCATCGTTGCGCCCCTCCGCGCCGATCGCTGCATGTACCGCTTGCACGCGCGCCGCGCGCACCAGCTCGGGAATCTGTTGCGGTGCCGCCGCCGAGCGCTGCGCGATCTCGCCGGCGTTGACTGCGCGCGCTGCATCGAGCGCCCTGGCCACCAGCCCGCGCTGCGGCGACGGCGAAGTCCCGCCCGCATTCGCGCATTCGGCTGCAAGCACCATCTGCATGAAGCGCGCCGGCTTGCGGAAGCCGTCGCAGCGTTCGAACAGGCTGACCAGTGCTGCGGCGTCCAGCGCCTGCGCCTGGCCCACGCTCGCGCGGTCGCGCGCGGTCATCACCGCCAGGTCGCGGCATTCGGTCGGCACTTTCAGGCGCTTGCTGGCCTGCTCGACCTGCGCCACCTCGAGCGCAAGCGTCAGCGCAGCAAAACGCACCGGCAGCTCATGGCCTTGCGCGGCGGCGCGATCGATCACAGGCGCCACAGCGTGGCCGTCGTCGACTTCCGGAAGGATGTGCGACAGGGCTCCGCACTCGCGCAGCACCTGCAGCATGCGCGAAGGCTTCTGCTCCATCAGGCCGCGCGCGATCTCCTGCCACACGCGCTCGGGCACCAGTGCATCGACCTCGCCCTCTTCGACCATGCGTTTCATCAGCGCGTTGGTTTCGGGCGCCACGCGGAAGTCGGGATAGCGCGCGGCAAAGCGCGCCACGCGCAGGATGCGCACGGGGTCCTCGGCGAAGGCGTCCGACACGTGGCGGAAAATGCGGTCCCTGATGTCCCGCTGGCCGTGGTAGGGATCGACCAGCACGCCATCGTCGCCGCGTGCAATGGCGTTGATGGTCAGGTCGCGGCGCACCAGGTCTTCTTCCAGCGTCACGTCGCTGGAAGTGTGGAAAACGAAGCCCTTGTAGCCGGGCGCCGTTTTGCGCTCGGTGCGCGCCAGCGCATATTCCTCCTGCGTTTCGGGGTGCAGGAATACCGGGAAATCCTTGCCTACGGGACGGAAGCCGGCCTTCACCATGTCTTCCGGGGTAGCGCCAACCACCACGTGGTCATGGTCCTTGACAGGCAAGCCAAGCAATTCATCGCGCACCGCGCCGCCGACCACGTAACTCTTCATCGCCATCAATCGTCCGGCATCTCCGCGTCATGCAATGGCGCGGTTTCGGTTTCAGCCAGGGCGCCGGCGATCCAGGCGTCGACGGCAGGATGGTTGCGCATGCGCTCGCAGTAGGCGGCCAGCGCCGGCGGCAGCGCCACGCCATAGGTCTTGAAGCGGCACACGACCGGCGCGAAGAAGGCGTCGGCAATCGAGAACTCGCCGAACAGGAATTCGTTGTGGCCGAAGCGGCTCAGGCATTCTTCCCACATCTCGCTGATGCGGCCAATGTCGGCCTGGGTGGCCGGGGTGCGTCCCTTGCCCGGGTAGCTGCCCTTGATGTTCATCGACATCGTGGTGCGCAGGCTGCCGAAGGAGCTGTGCATCTCGGCGCAGACCGAGCGCGCCAGGGCACGGGCGGCCACGTCGCGCGGCCACATGGGCTTGTCGGGGAATTGCTCGGCCAGGTATTCGCAGATCGCCAGGCTGTCCCAGATCGCCATGTCGCCGGCCAGCAGCACCGGCACGCGGCCACTGGCGCTGTACCTGGCGATATTGTTGGATGTGTCGGGCTGGTCGAGCAGCACGCGCACTTCGGTGAACGGGATATTGAAGGCTTTCATCGCAACCCACGGGCGCATCGACCAGGAGGAATAGTTCTTGTTGCCGATGACCAGGGTCAGGCCGGGTTCGCGCGCCGCGGCCAGGGTTTCGGCAAGTTTCGGGTCGAGTTCTGTGGTCTGCATGGTTCCTCTGCTCTGGTTTAACGGCCGCCGTAGGCGGCTTCCTGTTGTTCCTGCTCGGTGTAACCCTTTGGCGTGACGGTGCCACCCAGGCGCGCTTTCAGCGATTGCGGGCGGCCGTCGAACAGCGCCGCATAGTACGTGGCGTTGACCATCACATTTTTCACGTAGCCGCGCGTTTCCGAGAACGGGATCGATTCAATGAAAATGGTGCTGTCCATCGGCTTGGCCAGCTGCGTGCGCCAGGAGCGCAGACGTCCCGGCCCGGCGTTATAGGCGGCGGTAGCCAGCACCTGCGAGCCATCCATGCTGCCAAGGACCATGTTCAGGTAGTTCGCGCCCAGCAGGATATTGGTCTTCACGTCGGTCAGCATGCCCTGCACGAAATCGGTCAGCCCGATCTTGCGCGCCACCCAGCGGCCGGTCGACGGCATCACCTGCATCAGGCCCGAGGCGCCGACCGAGGATTGCGCATCCATCACGAAGCGCGATTCCTGGCGGATCAGGCCATATACCCAGGCGCGGTCCAAGCCCAGGGTGCTGGTGGTCGGCTGCATGATGTCGTCATGCGGAACCGGATAGCGGTGCGTGTAGTCGGCCTGCACGCGGGTCTTTTCGGAGGTGTACACCATGCGGTCCAGCACATGCTTTTCGCGCGCGAATTCGGCAGCGGCGATCAGCTCGCGCTCGTTCAGGCGGCGCGTCTCCCAGTTCCACTCGCGCGTGCCTTCGAAGCGCAGGCGCATTTCGAAGAACTTGAGCGCGCGCTGCAGGCCCGGGTTGGCGGCGATGGCGGCCATTTCGGCCGGCGTCGGGGCCGCGCCCGGCGGCGGGATGGTGACCAGCTGGCCCAGCTCTTCCCCGGCCAGGATGCCGTAGTAGCTGGACTGGTCGGCGATGCTGCGGTAGGCCGCCAGCACTTCCGGCGTGTTGCTGCCTGCTTCGGCGGCAAGGGCGCGCGCGTTCCAGTAGATCCAGGTCGGGTCCTTGCGCAGTTGCGGCGGCATGGCGGCGATGGTGGCCTTCACCGTTTTCCAGTCGCGCTCACGCAGGGCGATGCGGGTCTTCCATTGCATCTGGTCCAGCGACAGCGGGGCGCCGGCCGACTTGGCCCAGTAGCCAGCCGTGTCGGGCGAGAACGAGTAGGACGATACCAGCGCCAGGTTGGCCCAGCCGATCGCGCGCTCCTGCGGTGTCAGGTGCGGCGAGTTCTTTTCCAGCGCCATGCGCGCCAGGTTCATGCTGGTGCGGGCGCCGCGGCCCACTGCGACCAGGAAGGTTTCGTGGTCGGCACGTGTGCTGCCGGCGCCTTTGGCCAACGCCAGCGTCGGCAGGTCGACTGCCTGGCCCATCTTCTTGTCGGAGCCGTTCAGCAGGATCACGGTGCGCTTGGCAGGGCCCGTGGCATTGGTTTCGCCGGCCAGGCGCACCTGCACCCACAAGTCATCCTCGGTGAATTGTCCGGTCTGCGCCAGCGCTGCGATCAGCGCACCGCATCCTTCGCCGTAGTAAGGCGGATAGACCAGCAGCGCGCGCGCATCGGCGGCGACGTTCTGGCCTTTGGAAAGGCGCGACAGCAGGTTGTAGCATTTGACCTGGGTGTCGTCCTGCAGCACGAACTGCGGGAACTGTTCGTCAAAAGTGGCCCACTCGCGCTTGCGGCCCAGTTCCAGCAGCCAGTCGTTGCGCATGCGGTCTGCGATCGCGCTGCCCTGGTATTTGCTCAGGAAGGCGCGCACTTCCGGATCGGTCGCTTCCTTGAAGCGGGCCTTCAGGCGGTAATAATCGACGTAGGAAGGAATCGAATAATCGGCAAGACGTGCGGCGTAAAACTCCGCCTTGGCGGCGTCGTCGCGCCGTACCGAATCACGCAGCAGGAGGAAGGCATCGTCTTCCTTGCGGCTGTCGCTTGCGTTATCCTGCGCCAAGGCCAGTGGCGAGGCGGCGCATGCTGCGACCATCAGTGCGCCGGCTATCCATTTCGAGGTGGAAATCAATGTACGACTCTCAAGGTAATTCACGATATGACCAGCCCAACTAGGATACCACGCAACCCCGACGGCCAGCCAGCATCCGGCAAGGCGGACCTGCGCAAGAAAATGCTGGCGGCACGCCGTGCGCTGGCGCCGGAAATGCGTGCGCAATGGGACCAGGAAATTGGTGCGAAGGTGGTCCAGTGGTGGCGTGAATCCGGTGTGGGATCGGTGGGCGTGTACTGGCCCTTGCGCGACGAGCCAAACTTGCATGCCTGTTATGCGGAGCTGGCGCAACTGGGCGTGAAACTGCTGCTGCCGGTGGTGCTGGAAAAGCATGCCCCGCTGGCATTCGCCGAGTGGACCATTGGCGAACCGATGGTGAAGGACCCGATGGGAGTGGCCGTGCCGGCCAAGCTGCGCCTGGTGGAAGAGTATCCGCCGGCTTTATTGGTGCCTTGCCTGGGCTATAACGCGCAAGGCTACCGCCTGGGGTATGGCGGCGGTTTCTACGACCGCACGCTGGCGCGCGAACCGCGCCCGGCTACTGTGGGGGTGGCCTATCGTTGCCTCGCCGCCGAATTCGGCAGCGACGGACACGATGTGGCGCTGGACCGCATCATTACCGAAGACTAGAACCGGAAGACCTGTGCCTGACCCACAGGGTCAGGCACCCGGCCTGCGACGGCTGCGGGCCAAGTGTCGGACCCTGTGGGTCTGACACTGGTTTACCGGTTTCAGACCAGCCGGTTCCATAGTGCCGTCGTGGCGACGGCCTGGTTCATCGAATAGAAATGCAGGCCCGGCGCACCGCCAGCCAGCAGTCTTTCGCACAGCGCGCTGACCACGTCCAGGCCAAACGCCTTGATCGAAGCCGAATCGTCGCCGAACGATGCCAGCTTCAAGCGCACCCAGCGCGGAATCTCCGCACCGCACATATCCGAGAAGCGCATCAGCTGCGTGTAATTCGTGATCGGCATGATGCCGGCCACGATAGGCACGTTCACGCCCGCCTTCTGCGCCGCGTCGACGAAATGGAAGTATGCATCGGCGTTATAGAAGTACTGGGTGATCGCGGCATTGGCACCGGCATTCACCTTGCGCACGAAAGCCTGCATATCGTCCTGCGGCGAGCGTGCCTGCGGGTGAACTTCCGGATAGGCCGCCACTTCGATATGGAACCAGTCGCCCGTTTCGGCGCGCACGAATTCCACCAGCTCATTGGCGTAGCGGAACTCGCCCGCCATGCCGTAGCCGGAAGGCAAGTCGCCGCGCAGCGCCACCAGGCGCTTGATGCCGTGCGCTTTGTACTGCTGCAGGATGGCGCGGATCGATTCGCGCGTGCCGCCGATGCAGGACAGGTGCGGTGCTGCTTCTTCGCCGGCCGACATGATCTCGAGCACGGTGTCCAGGGTGCCTTGCTGGGTCGAACCGCCGGCGCCGAAGGTCACGGAAAAATATTTGGGATGCAGCTCGGACAGTTTGGCGCGCACGAGGCGCAGCTTCTCCGTCCCTTCCGCCGTTTTCGGCGGGAAGAATTCGATACTGAAATTATGGTTAGCCATCATTGTCTTTCAACAGGAGGGTAGACAAGGCCCAGGAAATCACGCTGTACAGGAGCGCTGCGAGGATGGCATAGCCAAAGCTGTCGACGTGGAAGCCGTCCACCACTTTCGCCACCAGCCAGAACATGAAGCCGTTGATGACGAAGATGAACAGGCCGAGCGACAGCACCGTGACGGGCAATGTCAGCAACAGCAGCAGCGGGCGCACCAGGGTGTTGACCAGGCCAAGCAGGAGGGCAGCAACCAAAGCGGCGCCAATGCTTGTGACACTGACGGAATGCATGAGGTAAGGCACCGCGAACAGCGCGGCGGCATTGATTATCCAGGTGAGGACCAAACGCATGATTTCATCTCGCTTCTTTAGAACCGGTAAACCGGTGTCCGCCCCGCAGGGTCAGACACCTGATACGCGGCAGTCGCCTGATTTGCAGTAGAGGACGGGAGCTGGACCTAGGGTCAGTTCCCGCCGCTTTACCGGTTTTAGTAGCGGTAGTGCTCAGGCTTGTAAGGGCCTTCGACCTTGACGTTGATATACGCTGCCTGCTCTTCGGTCAGGGTGGTCAGCTGCGCGTTCAGCTTCTTCAGCTGCAGGCGCGCGACCTTCTCGTCCAGGTGCTTCGGCAGGGTGTACACGCCGACCGGGTAAGCCTTGGTGTTGGCGAACAGCTCGATCTGGGCGATGGTCTGGTTGGCGAACGAGGACGACATCACGTACGAAGGGTGGCCGGTGCCGCAGCCCAGGTTCACCAGGCGGCCTTCCGCCAGCAGGATGATGCGCTTACCGTCAGGGAAGATCACGTGGTCCACCTGCGGCTTGATGTTCTCCCACTGGTATTTCTTCAGGGAGGCGACATCGATCTCGTTGTCGAAGTGGCCGATGTTGCAGACGATGGCCTGGTCCTTCATCTTCAGCATGTGCTGCTCGGTCAGGATGTGGTAGTTGCCGGTGCAGGTCACGAAGATGTCGCCGTGTTCGGCGGCGTAATCCATGGTCACCACGCGGTAGCCTTCCATCGCGGCCTGCAGGGCGCAGATCGGGTCGATCTCGGTCACCCACACTTGCGCCGACAGCGCGCGCATGGCTTGCGCGGAACCCTTGCCCACGTCGCCGTAGCCGGCGATGACGGCGATCTTGCCGGCCACCATCACGTCGGTGGCGCGCTTGATGCCGTCCACCAGGGATTCGCGGCAGCCGTACAGGTTGTCGAACTTGGACTTGGTGACGGAGTCGTTCACGTTGATGGCCGGGAAGGCCAGCTTGCCTTCCTTGTGCATCTGGTACAGGCGGTGCACGCCGGTGGTGGTTTCTTCGGTCACGCCGAGGATGTGCGGCAGGCGCTTGGAGTACCAGGTCGCGTCCTTGGCCAGGTGGGCCCTGATGGAGTTGAACAGGCAGATTTCTTCTTCCGAGCCTGGGTTGTTCAGTACGGAGATGTCTTTTTCAGCGCGCGCGCCCAGGTGCAGCAGCAGGGTTGCGTCGCCGCCGTCGTCCAGGATCATGTTGGAGTACACGCCTTCACCTGGCCATTCGAAGATGCGGTGGGTGTAGTCCCAGTAGTCGGCCAGGGTTTCACCTTTGACTGCGAAGACCGGGGTGCCTGCCGATGCGATGGCGGCGGCGGCGTGGTCCTGGGTCGAGTAGATGTTGCAGGAGGCCCAGCGTACTTGCGCGCCCAGTGCTTCAAGGGTGCGGATCAGCACTGCGGTCTGGATGGTCATGTGCAGCGAGCCGGTGATGCGCGCGCCTTTCAGCGGCTGCGCAGCGGCGAATTCCTCGCGGATTGCCATCAGGCCTGGCATTTCCGTTTCGGCGATCTTGATCTCTTTTTCGCCCCAAGCGGCCAGGCCGATGTCAGCGATGATGTAGTCTTGGGAGTCTTTGAGTACGGCGTTCATCACGCCCTCCTTTCAGTGTGTTGAAAAAAGTAACGTGAGCGCGGTGTTGATGTTCCGAGCCTGGCCAGGCTTGCTGGTCGCAGCGCTCCTCGGAGGGGGTAGATTGTAACACTGTGCGAGCCCGAACCGGTAAACCGGTGTCTGACCCAAGGGGTCAGACACCTGATACGCGGCGGTCGCTGGCCGGGGTGTCTGACCCTGCGGGTCAGACGGGACGGCCATCCGGCCGGTTTGCCGGTTTAGAGGCCCGCAGCGGCGCGCAGGATCGCGGCCTTGTCGGTGCGCTCCCAGCTGAACTCCGGCTCTTCGCGGCCGAAGTGTCCGTAAGCGGCGGTCTTGGTGTAGATCGGGCGCAGCAGGTCCAGCATCTGCACGATGCCTTTCGGGCGCAGGTCGAAGTGTTCCTGCACCAGTTGTGCGATCTTCTCGTCGGAGATCACGCCGGTGCCTTCGGTGTACACGGTGATGTTGATCGGGCGTGCCACGCCGATCGCGTACGACACCTGCACCTGGCACTGGCGCGCCAGGCCCGCGGCCACCACGTTCTTGGCTACGTAACGCGCAGCGTAGGCTGCGGAACGGTCGACTTTCGATGGGTCCTTGCCGGAGAACGCGCCGCCGCCGTGCGGGGCTGCGCCGCCGTAGGTGTCGACGATGATCTTGCGGCCGGTCAGGCCGCAGTCGCCCTGCGGGCCGCCGATGACGAAACGGCCGGTCGGGTTGACCAGGAACTTGGTGTCCTTGATCCATTCGGTCGGCAGCACCGGGCGGATGATCTCTTCGATCACCGCTTCTTCGATCTGCTTGTGGCTCAGTTCAGGCGCGTGCTGGGTCGACAGCACGACGGTATCCACGGAGACCGGGCGGCCGTCGACGTAGCGCAGGGTGACCTGCGATTTCGCATCAGGACGCAGCCATGGCAGGCGGCCGTCCTTGCGCAGCTGCGATTGGCGCTCGACCAGGCGGTGCGAGTAGTAGATCGGCGCTGGCATCAGTTCCGGGGTTTCATCGCAGGCGTAGCCGAACATCAGGCCCTGGTCGCCGGCGCCCTGGTCCAGGTCGATGCCTGCACCTTCATCGACGCCCTGGGCGATGTCGGGCGATTGCTTGTCGTAAGCAACCAGCACGGCGCAGCCCTTGTAGTCGATACCGTATTCGGTGTTGTCGTAGCCGATGCGCTTGATGGTATCGCGGGCTACTTGAATATAATCCACGTTGGCGTGGGTGGTGATTTCACCTGCCAGCACCACCAGGCCGGTATTGCACAGGGTTTCCGCGGCAACGCGGGCACGTGGGTCCTGGGTCAGGATGGCATCCAGAATCGCGTCGGAAATCTGGTCGGCTACCTTGTCCGGGTGGCCTTCAGAGACGGATTCAGAGGTAAACAGGAAATCGTTGGACATCGCAAGCTCCTAGCTTTGGTTCTAAATAACATTGTCGCAAAACCAATAAAGCTTGCGACGCTTTAGCGAAGTTTGTATCCCGCCTCGCAAGTTGTCTGTTAACTCAGCGGCTACTGCAACGTGGTATTTTACGCTTCTTAAAAAATTTTTGTGCAGAGCAACGTAAAAATGCTCTTATAAATTAAGAAATGCTGTTAAGAATATTTCGCTTCTTCTCCATCTTCCCCCTGCCAATCCTGCATGCCCTGGGCGTGGGTCTCGGCTGGCTGGTCTACCTGCTCTCCCCTTCCTACCGGCGCCGCATGCGCGCCAATATGAAACAGGCCGGGTTCGGCGAACACCTGGGCAGCGCCGTGGGGGAAGCGGGCAAGGCCATTGCCGAACTGCCGTTCATCTGGTGCGCCGACCCGCAGCGCGTGACCGACCGCGCCACCGTCGAAAACTGGGGCCTGGTGCAGCAATACCTCGATGCCGGCAAGGGCATTGTCTTCCTGACCCCGCACCTGGGCTGTTTTGAGATCACCGCGCAGGAAATCGCCCACCGCACCGAGCTGATGGTGATGTACCGTCCGCCCCGCAAGGAAGCGATGAAGCCGCTGATCGAGGGCGCCCGCGCCCGCAAGAACCTGTTGCTGGCGCCTGCGAACATGGGCGGCGTGCGCATGCTGGCCAAGTTCCTGAAGAAAGGCCAGCCGATCGGCCTGCTGCCCGACCAGGTGCCGCAGGAAGGCGAAGGCGTGTGGGCCGATTTCTTCGGCCGCACTGCCTACACCATGACCTTGCCGGCCAAGATGGCGCAGCTGGGCGATGCCGTGATCCTGATCGTCTACGCCGAACGCCTGCCGGGCGGCAAGGGCTACGTGGTGCGTTTCGTGCCGTTCGAGGGCTCGCTGGAAGGCGATTCCGCCGCCCAGGCGCGCGCCATCAACGCTGAAATGGAGAAGCTGATCGCGCGTTGTCCGGCCCAGTACTACTGGAGCTATAACCGCTACAAAGTGCCGGCCGGCGTGACCGGTCCGGGCGCCGCGGCGCAGGAGGCATCGGCATGAGGCTCCTGCTGGGGATGATGTGGTTGCTGCACTGGTTGCCGCTGCCGGTGCTGGGCCGCATCGGCAAGGCCGTTGGCAACCTGCTGTTTATCGTGATGGGACCGCGCCGCGAGATCGCGCTGACCAACCTGCGCCTGACCATGCCGGAATTGACGGAGGAACAGCGGCGTGGCATCGCGCGCCAGCACTTCCAGGCGTATTCGCGCAGCGTGCTGGAACGCTCGATCCTGTGGTGGGCCTCCGAACAGCGCCTGCGCAGGCTGATCAAGGTGGAAACCAGCGACGGCATGGCGCCCGGCAAGGTTCCGGTTGCCGAGATGACGGAAAA
Organism: Pseudoduganella sp. R-43; assembly: GCF_049913255.1. Taxonomy (NCBI): domain Bacteria; kingdom Pseudomonadati; phylum Pseudomonadota; class Betaproteobacteria; order Burkholderiales; family Oxalobacteraceae; genus Pseudoduganella; species Pseudoduganella sp. R-43. Next base: position 708,725 of record NZ_CP183988.1, on the reverse strand, counting down.
GCCGACCATCCTGCTCTGCCCGCATTTCGTTTGCCTGGACGTGGGCGGCGCCTCGATCGCCATGGAAGCGTCGGCATCGTCGATGTACGTCGCGCAAAAAAACAAGGTCTTCGATGAAGTGTTGCGCGCCGGCCGCGCGCGTTTCAAGCCGGTCAGGCTGTTCACGCGCCAGGACGGCATCAAGCCCATCCTGCGCGCGCTGAAGGAAAAGCTGCCTTACTTCATGCTGCCGGACATGGACTTTGGCGACAAGGATGCGGAATTCGTGCCCTTCTTCGGCGTACCCGCCGCGACCTTGACCGCTACTGCGCGCATCGCCGCGGCAACCGGCGGCCAGGTGATGCCGGTGATCGCCACTTTCCTGCCCAATTACGAAGGCTACCGTGTGAAGTTCTATCCGGTGTGGGAGAATTACCCAGGGCCCGACATGGTCGCGGCAACGCGCCGCATGAATGAATTTATCGAAGAACGCGTCAAGGAAGCGCCGGCCGAATACTTCTGGACCCACAAGCGTTTCAAGACCCGCCCGGATGGCCAGCCTTCTTTCTATTCAAAGAAAAAATGAAACTCAAATTCACCAAGATGCACGGCGCAGGCAATGACTTCGTGGTCATCGACGCCATTAACCAGAAAATCGATTTCAGCCCCGCCCAGTGGCAAGCACTGGCCGACCGCCGGTTCGGCGTCGGTGCGGACCAGATGCTGGTGGTGGAAAAGTCGAGCGTGCCGGGTTGCGATTTCCGCTACCGCATCTTCAACAATGACGGCGGCGAGGTGGAACAGTGCGGCAATGGTTCGCGCGCCTTCGTCAAGTTCGTGGTCGAAAAAGGCCTGACCGCGGCACGCAAGATCAGGGTGGAAACGCTGGCCGGCATCATCGAACCGCGCCTGGAGGATGACGGCAGCATCACGGTTGACATGGGCGCCCCTGTGCTCGATCCGGCCCAAGTGCCGTTCGATGCGGAGGGCTTGCAGGGCCAGCCGGAAGGCCGCGAAACCCTGTGGCCGCTGGTGCTCGAACTGGGCGGCCAGCGCGAAGCGGTGCAGGTGTCGGTGGTGTCGATGGGGAACCCGCACGCGGTGCAGGTGGTGGCTGACGTCGACAGCGCGCCGGTGGAGCTGGTGGGGCCGCTGATCGAGCACCATCTGCGCTTCCCCAAGCGGGTGAATGCCGGCTTCATGCAGCTGGTGAACCGCCAACACGTCAAGCTGCGCGTATTCGAGCGCGGCGCCGGCGAGACGCTGGCTTGCGGCACCGGCGCTTGCGCGGCGGTGGTGGCAGGCATTCGTCGCGGCTTGCTCGATTCGCCGGTGCGGGTTGACGCACGCGGCGGGCAATTGTCGATTGCGTGGGCGGGCGAGGGCCAGCCAGTTTACCTGACCGGGCCGGCCGTGACCGTCTTCGAAGGCGAGATCACGATCTGAAACCGGTAAACCTGGGTCAGACCCTGGGGTCTGACCCAGGTTTACCGGTTCTCAAGCAGCCGCCATCATGTCGGCGCCCAACCAGCTCTTGAGCCGGTACAGCCGCTGCCGGTAATTTCCTTCCATATCCGCATCCACCTGCTCGAACAGGCGCACGATGCGGTCCAGCTTCTGCCGCTCCGCCGCGGTGCGCACCAGCACCAGGCGGCGCTTGCTGCGGCCATAACTGGCGCGAATATCGACCACCAGGCAATGCCCCTGGTCGGCCGCCTTCACGTCCAATAGCAAAGCTTCGGCGCGCGTCAGGCGGAACAGGGCCGCCAGCTCGATGCGCGCCGCCAGCAATGGCTGGCTGCTAAGGATTTCACGCGTCAGCAAGGGCAACAGCGGATCGGCCCAGCCTGCCGGCGGTGGCGGCGGCGCGATCCGGTCCAGTGCCTGCTGCGCCTCGGCGCTGCCCTGGGCTGCCGCCTTTTGCAGCCAGAACACGGCCCGCACATCATTGTCCTCGGCGCCACGGCGCGCGCGCCAGGCATGGATGCCGCATTCCAGCTGCGCCCCGCTATGCCCCATGTCCGCCGCCCGTTCCAGGCAGGCCTGCGCCTCGCTCGCGCTGCGCTGGGAGAACTCGGGGCGGATATAGATGCGCGACATGGCAAACCAGGCATCGGCCAGCCCTTGCTCGCCGGCCTGGGCCAGCCAGCGCAGGGCGCGCTTGAAGTTGACTGTGCCGCTGCTGGACTCGACCCGGTCGCCCTCGCTGTTCATGCGGGCCAGGTGCAGGCCCAACGCCAACTGGGCATCGCGGTCGCCGCCCTGGGCTGCCATGGTACGCAAGCGCAGCAGCTCGTCCTGGTCGGCATCCGGCTCGGCCTCCAGCGCGCGCCAGGCATCGGGCACACTGGACGGCACCTCGCGGCCCGGCACCGCGCGCGGCATCGCTGGCGCGGCGGCCTGGCGCGGCTGGCCCGTCGCGGCTGGCGGCGATGGATCGACGCGTCGCAGTTGCGCCAGCACGCGCACCGCCGCCGGGATACCTTCCTGCGCGGCGCGCACGAACCACTGCAATGCCTGGGCCCGCGCAGGCTGCGCGACTTCGAAGGGGATGTTGGCGCCAATCAGTTGCCAGGCTTCCTCCACGCCCTGGGTCGCGGCGCGGCATAGCCAATGCAAGGCTGTCGGCATGTTCCGTGGCAGGCTGGCCCCGCCAAAAAGGTAGAGCTTGCCCAGCGCTAACTGGGCTGCGGCGTCTCCTGACCGCGCTCCCCTGATAATCACCAGCTCGTCTCGATTTGCCATCGATGTATCCGGTTCCAAGGAATAAGCTGCATGTCCAGTGTAGCCGCACCACTCTGCGCTGGCGCATGACTCCCGGACTTTTTGATATGTGACAAATGTGACAGCCCTAGCTTTCGGCTTCCTTACAGCTCTTTCACTAAATGAACAGGCTGGCAAGCGTTTCAAAAATACAACAGCACTGGACGGTTTTGACCCTTTTTCGTGCAGGTAGATGACCAATCGGCCCGGATACGGCGCTGTCTGCACTTATCGTATAAGCATCCCTGTACCCGGTTTGACTCATAAAAAGGAAGAACACATGAAGAAATCGTTATTGGCCCTGGCCTTGATGGGCGCCTTCAGCAGTGCCGCCTTTGCCCAATCCTCGGTCACAATTTATGGCACGCTGGATGCCGGCATTACCAAGACGACCCATACGGCCAATTCCGCCGTCCAGGAAGCCAAGCGCGACAACAACAAGCTGGGCTTCCGCGGGGTGGAAGACCTGGGCAGCGGCCTGAAGGCGCTGTTCCAGCTGGAGATCCGCTTCGAGCCCGATACCGGCACCATTGAAGGCGTGACCCGTCCGCTGTTCCAGGGCCAGAGCCGGGTCGGCCTGCAAGGCGGCTTCGGTACCATTCGCGCCGGCCGCGCACTGACTTCCCTGCAGGAAACCACGACCCAGTTCGAGCCATGGTCCGGCATGCCGAACCCCGCCGGCTTTCAGACCGACATCATGGTGGCGGGCTACCGCACCGCCCTGTCGGGCAGCGGCTCCGATCCTCTGGGCATTGCCGGCAATTCCGGCAACCGCTTCTCCAACGCCATCTGGTACAACACGCCGGTGTGGAATGGCTTCCAGTTCAATGTGACCATCGGCAGCAAGGAAAACAATGGCCTGACGACTCCGATTGTCGGCCGCGGCACCGCAGCGGCGCCGCAGTATCCGGTGGGCTCGCTGGCCGGCGCCTATCCGTATTCGGTCAGCGCTACGTACATGGCGCCGGGCACGCTGCCGCAGTGGGCGATCTACGCCGGTACCGAACGCAATGCCACCGAAGTCAAATGGCATTCGATCGGCGCTTATTACCGCCCGATTCCTGACCTGAAGCTGATGGCCAACTACGGTAAACAGGACCTGGGCCATATCCTGGCCAGCAATGACGGCATCACTTCATGGATGCTGGGTGCGAACTACACTGTCGGGCCGGGCAAGTTCCTGATCGGCTATGGCCAGAAGGACCCGGATGGGCAGCTGAAGACCAAGCAGTTCTCGGTCGGCTATGAATACAGCTTGTCGCCGCGTACCTATCTGTACCTGGACCTGTCGCAGAAGAAGCTGCCGCTCACTGCGACGGCGACTTCGGATACCAACCAGAATCATTACGCGCTGGGTATTCATCACAATTTCTAAAACCGGTAAACCTGGGTCAGACCCAAAGGGCTGACCCAGTCTGCTCTTCCGCCGCGGGTTGAGTGTCAGACCCTTGGGTCTGACACTGGTTTACCGGTTTGGATCGGTTAAAATGTCCACGCCTGCAACATTCGATGTGACATCAACAATGACCGACACCCTGGATTCCGCAATCGTCGCGCAGTACCTGGCCGACAATCCCCACTTCTTCGAAGAACACGCCAATCTGCTCGGCGACGTCAGGCTGTCCAGCCCACTGACCGGGCGTGCGGTCTCGCTGCAGGAACGCCAGATGGAAGTCATGCGCGACAAATACAAGGCGCTGGAATTGCGCATGGCAGAACTGACCCGCCACGCGGAGGCCAACGCCGCCATTGCCAACCGCTTCCACAGCTGGAACCAGGCCATCCTGCAAACCCGCGACGATGCCGAAGTGCCGCGCGCCATCGTGCAAGGCCTGGTCGACAGCTTCCAGGTGCCGGCCGCGACCCTGCGCCTGTTCAACGTGAGCGACGAATTCGCCGGCGCATGGTTTGCCAGCGGCGTCTCCGAGGATGCCCGCCTGTTCGCCAACAGCCTGTTGACGCCTTACTGCGGCAGCAACAACGATTTCGAAGCGGTGCGCTGGCTGGACGATGCGGAGCGCATCAAGTCAACCGTCATCCTGCCGCTGCGCAAGCCCGGCGCCAAAGGCCCGGCCTTCGGCCTGCTGATCATGGGCTCGCCGGATCCGGAACGCTTCACTTCCCTGATGGCGACCGATTTCCTGGTCCACATCGGCGAAACCGCCAGCGTTGCCCTGGCGCCCCTGCTGGCCTAGCATCAAGGCCGAACCTTCCATGAGCGGCGCCGGCAAGCTCGAACAGGCCGACGCCTACCTGGCCCACCTGGCCACCCAGCGCAAGCTGTCCGCGCACACGGTCGCTGCTTACGGGCGCGACCTGCGCGAGCTGGCCGCGCTGTCCGACGGCAAAGCCTGGGACGCCCTCAGCCACTTCGATATCCGCCGCTACGCGGCCCAGCTGCATAGCCGCGGCCTGGATGCGCGCAGCATCGCGCGCAAGCTGTCCGGCTGGCGCGGCTTCTTTGCCTGGCTGGGCCAGCACAGCGCGCTGGCCGCCAATCCGGTGGAAGGCGTGCGCGCGCCCAAGCGGGCCAAGACCTTGCCCAAGGCCCTCTCGGTCGACGATGCGGTGCAGCTGGTGGCGCCTGCCATGCCGGCTGCCGATGCTGGCGAGCCGGCCCGCCTGTGCGACCGCGCCATGTTCGAACTGCTGTATTCGAGCGGCCTGCGGGTGTCCGAACTGGCCAGCCTGGACCGCGAATTCCGCAAGGCCGGCGATGGCCAGCCCGCATCGCTGGGCTGGCTGGAACTGGGCAACGCGGAAGTCGTGGTGACCGGCAAGGGCAACAAGATGCGCCGCGTGCCGGTCGGCAGCGCCGCCCTCGATGCCCTGCAACGCTGGCTGGCGGTGCGCCCGGCGCCGGCCGATGGCAGCAATGCCCTGTTCGTCAACGAGCGCGGCAAGCGCGTCACGCCGCGCGTGGTGCAGCTGCGGCTGAAGGCCCACGGCATCCGGGCCGGTGCGCCGGTCGCGGTCCATCCGCACATGCTGCGTCATTCGTTTGCCTCGCACGTGCTGCAATCCTCGGGCGACCTGCGCGCCGTGCAGGACATGCTGGGCCACGCCAGCATCACTTCGACCCAGGTGTATACCGCCCTTGATTTCCAGCACCTGGCGCTGGTCTATGACAAGGCCCATCCAAGGGCTAAAATTAAATAGCCGGGAACTTGATCCCGCTCAAGTTTGCCCATTTGCCAGCATTTCCAGAATTCCGGCATAATCGACCGATTCCAAATGCTTCTCGTACGACTATGGCAATGATTCCCACCACTATCCTGACCGGCTTTCTTGGCGCCGGCAAAACCACGCTGCTGAACCGCATCCTGCGTGAAGAGCATGGCATGAAGATCGCCGTGATCGAAAACGAGTTTGGCCAGGAAAATATCGACAACGAAATCCTGGTGCAGGAATCGCGCGAGCAAATCGTGGAAATGAATAACGGCTGCATCTGCTGCACCGTGCGCGGCGACCTGATCGTCGGCCTGAGCGATTTGGCCAAGCGCCGCGCCGCCGGCGAAATCGAGTTCGACCGCGTCGTGATTGAAACCACCGGCCTGGCCAATCCCGGCCCGGTAGCCCAGACGTTCTTCATCGACGAGGAAGTAGGCGCTAACTACCTGCTCGACGCCGTGGTCACGGTGGTCGATGCGCGCCACGCCATGCAGCAGCTGGATGAGCACGAAGAAGCGCAGCGCCAGGTCGGCTTTGCCGATAAGATCCTGCTGTCCAAGACCGACCTGGTGGATGCCGCCGCCGTCGATGCACTGACTGCCCGCCTGAAGCGCATCAACCCGCGCGCGCCGATCAGCCGTTCCGATTTCGGCAAGGCGCCGCTGACCGAGGTGCTCGACCTGCGCGGCTTCAACCTGAATGAAAAGCTGGAAATCGATCCCGACTTCCTGGCCGCGGACCTTCACGATGGAAGCGAGCACGACCACGAACATGGCCATGTGCACGACGAGCACTGCGGCCATCACGATCATCACCACGCCCATCATACCGACGATATCGCGGCCTTCGTCTTCAAGAGCGAACGCCCGTTCGACCCGGCCAAGCTGGACGAATTCCTGGGCGGTCTCGTTGATGTGTACGGTCCTCGCATGTTGCGTTACAAAGGCGTATTGTTGATGCAGGGCGCAGAGAGGAAAGTAGTGTTCCAGGGCGTGCACCAGTTGATGGGCAGCGACCTGGGTGCAAAATGGGGGGAAAACGAGCCACGGGCAAGCAAAATGGTGTTTATTGGCAAAAATCTCCCAAAAGACATCTTTATTACTGGCCTTGAACAATGTTTGGTATAAACTAAGGCGTTTTTTTTGACGCCACCCAAGCAGAAATTTGAAAACTCTGTCGTATCGAAGGTAAGCGAAGTCATGACAAAAGCAAATAAATCGACCCCCGCCGCAGAAGTCCTGCTCACCGAAGAAGAAATTCTGAAGATGAGCGACAAGGACTATATGAATCCGGCCCAGATGGCGTTTTTCAAGAACAAGCTGCAGAACCTTGAAAAAGAATTGCTGAAGAACGCTGGCGAAACCACCGAACACCTGCGCGAAACCGTGCTGGTGCCGGACCCCGCCGACCGCGCCACCATCGAAGAAGAGCACGCATTGGAACTGCGTACCCGTGACCGTGAGCGCAAGCTGCTGAAGAAAGTGCAGCAATCGATCGCGGCGATCGACAATAACGACTATGGTTATTGCGAGGAGACCGGCGAACCGATCGGCATTCCACGCCTGATCGCACGTCCAACGGCTACCCTGTCGCTGGAAGCACAGCAGCGCCGTGAGCTGAAACAGAAGCTGTACGGCGACTGAACTGCCACAAATCGAGAAAAAGCACGCTTAGGCGTGCTTTTTTCTTTTCTTTACACGTACGGTACGCCCTTATAATTTTCCGTTGGGCTACACTAGTGATCCTATGGGACTGTTCTCCATTTTCAAAAAAGGCAAGGTTGACGAACGCGCCGTCGAAACAGACGATGCGGACGCTGCACGCCTGGCCGCGAACAGCGAACTGGAGCGTCAACGCGCGCAACAGTCGGACCTGCAACGCGAAATCGCCCGCGCCACCGCCATGAAGATCGATGCCATCGAGGCGGCGATGGCTGCGGACATCTTCAACGAACCGGAGCCGGCCTGGGCCCGCAAGCCGCGCACGCTGCAGCCAGCTGCCGCCGCTGCCGCCAATGATGGCGCCACCCTGCCCCTGCTGGACCAGTACACCACCGAACTGCTGGGCGACGAGGATATGCCGCTCGAAGCGGCGGCCGCCGAAAGCGCGCCGATCGTGGAAGAGATCGCGATCCTGTATTCCAACGGCCAGGCCGAAGTGGCCGAACAGATGCTGCTGGGCAGCCTGCCCGACTCGGCGCAGGACCGCACTGTCTGGTGGATGCTGTTCGACCTCTACCAGGTACTGGGCCGCCAGGAATCGTTCGAGAACGTCTCGATCGACTACGCCAGCCAGTATGAAACCTCGCCGCCGTCCTGGGTCCCGCCCGCCAGCGCGGACAGCAAGGCCCCGGAAGTAACGCGCGGCTATTCCGGCGTGACCCCGACCCTGGGCCTGGCCGGCATCCTGAACGCTTCCGTCGCAGCCCAGCTGGAGCGGCTGGATGGCATGGACCAGAAGCAGCCGCTGCGCCTGGATTTCTCGCGCGTCAACGGCGTCGACCCGGAAGGCTGCGCCCTCCTGCTGGCGGCCCTGAAGAAGGTGCAGGCCGCTGATCGCGACCTGATCGTGGTCGGTGCCGCCGAGCTGGCGGAGCAGGTTCGCTGCATCCTGACCATCGGCAACCGCGATGGCGGAGAAGCGCCGTGGCTGCTCTACCTTGAACTGCTGCGCCTGCTGAACCAGGAAAAGGAATTCGAAGAAGCCTCGATGGATTACTGCGTCACCTTCGAGGTATCGCCACCGCCTTTCGTCGCGCCAAAGAAGGTTGCCAACGCACCACGCCAGGCCACGGCGGCCGCTTCCGACCGCTTCATGCTGCCGGCCGTGATCGAAGGCGACATCGGCACCCTGCTGACGGCCATCGACGCCTATGCCAGCGAAAACCAGGTGGTGGTCTTTGACTGCGGCCGCCTGGCGCGCATGGAATTCGGCGCCGCCAGCGCCCTGCAAAGCAAGGTGGCGGAACTGGCAGGCGCCAGCCGCCGGGTCGAGTTCCGCGACCTGAACCATCTGGTGGCAGCACTGATGCGCCTGCTGGGTTATGCTGATATAGCGCGGCTCTTCCCTCACAAGTACTGATCAGTTGAATTTTGGGGCTTCGGCCCCAAAGTACCGCGTTAATCCCCAACAAAGGTATTAACATGGAACAATTTCACGGCACTACCATCCTGTGCGTGCGTCGCGGCAACGATGTCGCGATCGGCGGCGATGGCCAGGTCACGCTTGGCAACATCGTCATGAAGGGCACGGCGCGCAAGGTGCGCAAGCTGTACCAGAACAAGGTCCTGTGCGGCTTTGCCGGCGGCACCGCCGACGCCTTCACCCTGCTCGACCGCTTCGAAGCCAAGCTGGAAAAACACCAGGGCAACCTGCTGCGCGCCTCGGTCGAGATGGCCAAGGACTGGCGCACCGACCGCGTCTTGCGCCGCCTGGAAGCCATGCTGCTGGTGGCCGACAAGGATTCCACCCTGGTGATCACCGGTAACGGCGACGTGCTGGAACCGGAAGGCGGCATCGGCGCCATCGGCTCCGGTGGCAGCTATGCCCAGTCGGCTGCCAAGGCCCTGATCGAGAACACCGACATGTCCCCAAGCGAAGTCGTGAAGAAGTCGCTCACCATTGCTGGCGAGCTGTGCATCTACACCAACCTGAACCACATTATCGAGACCCTGGACCCAGCATGAACATGACCCCTCAAGAAATCGTCGGCGAACTCGACAAGCATGTGGTCGGCCAGGGCAAGGCCAAGAAGGCCGTCGCCATCGCGCTGCGCAACCGCTGGCGCCGCCAGCAGGTGGAAGAACCGCTGCGCCATGAAATCACCCCGAAGAACATCCTGATGATCGGCCCGACCGGCGTCGGCAAGACCGAGATCGCACGCCGCCTGGCCAAGCTGGCCGACGCGCCGTTCATCAAGATCGAAGCCACCAAGTTCACCGAAGTCGGCTACGTGGGCCGCGACGTCGACACCATCATCCGCGACCTGATCGAGATCGGCGTGAAGCAGACCCGCCAATCGGAAATGGCCAAGGTGCGCGCCCGCGCCGAAGATGCGGCGGAAGACCGCATCCTCGACATCCTGTTGCCGCCGCCGCGCGACTTCGGCTTTGCCAATGCCTCGGCCGAGCCGCGCACCGACGACGCCACACGCCAGACTTTCCGCAAGCGCCTGCGCCAGGGCGAGCTCGACGACAAGGAAATCGAGATCGAACTGGCCGAGCAGAACCCGACCATGGAAATCATGGCGCCGCCGGGCATGGAGGAAATGACCGAGCAGATCAAGTCCATGTTCTCCGGCATGGGCGGCGGCCGCAAGAAGGCGCGCAAGGTCAAGATCAAGGAAGCCATGAAATTCCTGCTGGACGAGGAAGCGGCCAAGCTGGTCAACGAAGACGAGATGAAGAAGAAGGCGCTCGCCAACGTGGAGCAGAACGGCATCGTGTTCCTGGACGAGGTGGACAAGATCGCTTCGCGCTCGGAGGTGGGCGGCGCCGACGTCTCGCGCGCAGGCGTGCAGCGCGACCTGCTGCCGCTGGTGGAAGGCACCACGGTCAACACCAAGTACGGCATGGTGCGCACCGACCACATCCTGTTCATCGCTTCCGGCGCCTTCCACCTGGCAAAACCGTCGGACCTGATCCCCGAGCTGCAGGGCCGCTTCCCTATCCGCGTTGAGCTGGAGTCGTTGTCGATTGCGGACTTCGAGCGTATCCTGACCAGTACCGACGCCTGTCTGACCAAGCAATACCAGGCCTTGCTGGCGACCGAAGGCGTGCAGCTGGAATTCGCGCCGGACGGCATCAATCGCCTGGCGGAGATTGCCTTCCAGGTCAACGAGCGCACCGAGAACATCGGCGCACGCCGCCTGTACACGGTGATGGAAAAGCTGCTGGAAGAGATCTCCTACACGGCGACCGAAACCGGCGACAAGAACCTCACCATTGATGCAGCCTATGTGAACCAGCGGCTGGATGCGCTGGCCGTCAACGAAGACCTGTCACGCTACGTACTGTAATGGCTAACAAGCAACTGGCGACGCGGCAGAAGATGCGGATCCGCGTCGAGCCCTCGCAACACTTTGGCAAGCCCCGCAATCCGATTGCGGCGCTGGCCAAGGCGCGCGCCGCGGGGCCGCACGACAAGAGCCGCACCACCGCCGACCGCCAGTCTGCCAAAAAGCTGATCGACAAGAAGCTGTCCGGCGCCGACAACGAATAGCGCCGCCTTTCCGCCAACCAGCGCCGGCAATTACAGTGCGCGATAAATCAACCTGCTGTTGACGCGTTTGGCCACGCCATGCTCGAAAGTGACGATGACCCGGATCTCGTCGTGAAATCCGATGCTGTCCGCACCTTTCCCGGCGTGGACGGCGACCAGCGTCTGCACCTTGCCGGCGGCAACCGGCTGGTAGTTCAAGCTGAACTTCTGAGCCTTCAAGTAATGCTCGACCGTTTCTTGCGATTGGCCCGCTGCGATATATTTTCTGGCAATTTCGGAAATGTCTGCGCTTGCTTCCTTATTTGTCGAGCGGAATTCTTTTACCTCATCGACAAACTCGGCTGCCATGGCGCTGCCCTGGCAAATGAAGATGAACACGGCGGCGGCCGCTAAAAGCCTGCTTTTCATAATAGAGTTCTTTTCCACACGAATATGATGGCTGGAGAGGCAGTTACCCCTGAGCAACCTAGTTTATCAAACAATATTGCTATAAGCCTATCGAATTCTCACCAGTGGGAGGCCGGCTTACCAGACCGGGCCAAGGAAGAGGTAGAGGGTTTCTTCGCCGCTGCGGGTGGCGCCGGCGCCAAGGAACAAGGGGCCGAAGCGGGTTTCCACCGACAGGAATGCACTTCCCGCCTGTTTCAGCGCGCGGCCGGTCGCGCTGGTCCCGCGGTCAAAGCCACCGCCGGTCTCGAGCGAGAAGCCGGCACGCATGGTGCCGCCGAACGCACTCGGCAACGCTGCGATGCGGCGCGCCAGCACCAGGCGGCCCAGCAAAATGGTTGGTTCCTGGATCGAATCGGTCGGCGTGCCAGACAGGCGCAGGAAGCCACCCAGGGTTACCGGCGAAGCGCCGGCTTGCGCCTTGGCCCACTCCGCCGATACATGGCCGGCCCAGTCGTTCCACTCGAAAGCCTGCAGCGCCGTCGCGCCCCAGTTGACGCCGCCCGTGCCCACGCTCTTGCCGCTGCCCGGCGTTTGCTCGCGGCCGATGGTGATCAGGGTGCCGCGTGTCGGGAAGGCCAGGGAGTCGAGCGTATCGACGCGGAAGCGGGCGAAAGTCTTGCTGTTGTACACGCGGTTCACGGGAACCGCAGGGTCTTGCGGGATCAGCGGACGCACCGAGTTGGCCTGGCGCGTGACGCCGACCGACAGTTCGCCCCAGTTGCCGAACTGCCGCCCCAGCGCAAATGACGCGGCGCGCGTGCTGTAGGCCACACGCGCCATGCGCCGCTCCTTCTGGAAGATATCGCCGGCAATCCTGCCAACTTGCGCCGACGGCATCACGAACCATTGCGAACCCGCGCCCAAGGGCTGCCACCACTGGATGCCGAGGCCGCGTTCATTGCCCAGGCGCCCCTCGGTGCGCAACTCGCCGCCCCAGCTATTGAGCGCGGAGAGCACGTGCATCACCTTGATGGCGAAATTGTTCGAGTCGCGGAAGTCGCTGGCCAGCTCGAGGCCGACGCGCATGCGGCTGCGCGCCCATTCGGCTTCCGTGGCGCGGATGGTGACAGTGCGTTCGCCATCCATGTCGTCGATATCGGTTTCCACGCGCGCCATGTCGCCGCGGCCGTACAACGCAACGGCGGCCTGGCGCACCTGCTCGCGCGTGGTCGGCTGGCCGATCACCAGGCCGGACTGCTTTTCCAGCACTTCGGGATTCACTTCGCGCGCACCCTGGACCTGTACCTTGGCCAGCTTGACGGGACGATCCGAGTCGGCCGGCGTCGCCAGGCGCAAGCTTTCCATACTGACGTACTCGCGTTCCGGCAGCGCCAGCGCAGCCAGGCGCGGCTCCAGCTCGCGCGCAGCCGCTTCGCCGGCGGCCATGGCTTTCTCCCAGGTGGAGAAATCGAGGAAAGTGATGCCATCCAGCTTGGGGGCGATCAGGATATCGTCCTTGCGCAACTCGCTGAGCGAGCGCTGCACGTTCTGTTCGGTCAGGATCTGCAGCATCTGGTTGGCGACGCCCAGCGCGCTGCCCAATTCCTTTTCCGGCGCCAGCGTGGTGCCAACGTTGACCGCGATGACGATGTCGGCGCCCATGGCACGCGCCATGTCGACCGGCAGGTTGCGAACCAGGCCGCCATCGACCACCAGGTGGTCCTTGATGCGCACCGGCGCGAACACGCCCGGCACGGCCAGCGAGGCGCGGATGGTCTGGAACAACGGCGTGTTGTCGAGCACGACCAGTTCGCCGGTCAGCAGGTCGGAGGCGACCGAGCGGAACGGCAGCGGCAACTGGCTGACCGGCAGGTCGCGCGTGCCGCGCGGCAGCAGGCGTTGCAGGGCCATTTCCAGCGCGGCATTGCTGGCGGCGCCGGGCGGGCCCAGCACGCCGTGGCGCGTGATGCCGAATTCGATGCGCGACGGGATCTGGATGTCTTCGTCGCGGCGGCGGAAATGCAGCTCGTCACGTGCGGGGCGGTCGGCTACCACGCTGTCCCAGTCGGTGGTGGCGGCCATGGTTTCCAGGTCTTTCAGGGAGGCGCCGGCGGCCCAGGCGCCGCCGATCACGCTGCCCATCGAGGTGCCGACCACGATGTCGACCGGGATGCGCATTTGTTGCAGGGCGCGCAGGACGCCGACGTGGGCGAAGCCGCGGGCGCCGCCGCCGCTTAATACTAGGGCAACGCGAGGGCGGCGTGAAACCGGCACCCCTGTGTCAGACCCACTGGGTCCGACACCTGCCAGCGACTGCCGCGTGTCAGGGGTCTGCCCCATGGGCCTGACCCCGCTTTCCGGGTTTTCGGCTGCGCAGGCAAGGCCCGTGCATAAAGCTAGGACAAATATTAAGCGCTTCATCGCGCTTGCGGCGCTCCACCGGTCGGTTGCGCCGACATGGTTGGCGGCTGCGCCGGCGCCATCTGCACTGGCGGCGGCGCCATTGGCGTGGCCGGCTGCGGCAGGGGGACTGGCGGAGGCTCCTGCGGCCCGCCCATGCCAACCGGCCCGACGATGCCACCGGTCGAACTCACACCCTGGTCGCTCATCAGGTCAAGGCGCTTCTGCACGCCGCCTTCCATCAGGATCACATGACGCGGCTGCACTTCCTTCACGCTGACACCAGGCGACACCTCGGAACCGAGCGGGAAAGCCTTGGCCGGCTGCCCGTCAGCCGAAATGATCGCCACGCTTCCGTGGCCACGCGTATCGGCCACCACACCGCGCAACTGGTAGTTGCTCACCACAGCCACCGCGGTGTTCCCGCCAAACAGCCCGCGCGCCGCGTCCATGTTCGCTTCCGGCATCTGGGCCACCGGCACCGCCGCAATCGGGCGCTGCTTGGGCTTGAACAGCTGCATGCCCCAATAGGCCAGCGAGGCAGACAGCACCGCGACGGCGGCCACACTGCAGATCAAAGGCAAACGTTTCAATTCAATTCTCCAGGTTCAGCGCACGAGCTGGTTGATTTCGATGATCGGCATCAGCACGGCCAGCACGATCAGCAGCACCACCACGCCCATCGCCAGGATCAGCATCGGTTCCAGCAGGCCGGCGATGGTCAGCGTGCGGCGCTCCAGGTCCGATTCCTGTGCGCTGGCGGCGCGGTCCAGCATGGCGGGCAGTTCGCCGGTGATTTCGCCGGCACGGATCATGTGGATCAGCATCGGCGGGAAGTGTTTTTGCGCCGACAGCGAACGCGCCAGGCTGGCGCCCTCGCGCACCGAATCGCTGGCCTGCTCGACCAGCTGGCGCATGGCCACGTTGGATAGTGTGTCGCGGCTGGTTTCCAGTGCGCGCAGGATAGGCACGCCCGAGCCGGTGGTGATCGCCAGCGTGCTGGCGAAGCGCGAGGTGTTCAGGCTGCGTTCGAACTTGCCGTACAGCGGCGCCGTCAGGAGCCAGGTGTGCCAGCGCAGCTTGATGTCGGGGTTCTGCAGCATGCGCCGCACCACGAAACCGCCAGCAATCAGGATGCCCAGCACGGCAAAGCCATAGCTGCGCACGAAGTCCGAAATCGCCAGCATGATCACGGTCAGCAACGGCAGCTTCTGCTTGGTATTGGCAAACACCGACACGATCTGCGGCACCACATAGGTGAGCAGGAAGATCACGATCAGGAAGGCCACCACGGTCACGATGGCCGGGTAGGTAAAGGCCAGCTTGACCTTCTGCACCAGCGCGTTGCGGCGTTCGATGTAATCGGCAAGGCGCGACAGCACGCGCGACAACTGGCCGATCTGCTCGCCCGAGGCCACCAGCGCGCGGTAAATTTCCTGGAAGTCGCGCGGATGGCGCGACAGCACGTCCGACAGCGAAGAGCCGCCCATGACTTCCGAGCGGATCGAGGCCACCAGGTCGCGCACATACGGGCGCTCGGCCTGCTCCAGCAACGCGGTGAAGGCTTGCTCCAGCGGCAGGCCCGCTTCCAGCAGGCTGGCCAGCTGGCGCGTGAACAGCGCCAGTTCGGTGGTGCTGAGCTTTTCGCCGAAGCCGCGGCGCGACGCGGCGCCGCTGGCGTCCACTTGCGCCGCAATGGCGTCGACCTTGATCGGCACCAGGCCCTGCGAACGCAGGTCGGCGCGCGCGGATCGGGCGCTGTCGGCGTTGACCACGCCCTTCTTGCTGGCGCCTGCCGCATCGACGGCTTCATAACGGAAGGCCGGCATCGCTTAGTCCTTCGTCACGCGCAGCAATTCAGCCGGCGTGGTGACGCCCTGCTGCAGCCAGCGCTCGCCGTCTTCACGCATGGTGATCATGCCGCCTTGCTGCTGCGCGGTGGCGCGGATCTCCGCTTCCGAGGTGCGGTCGTGGATCTGGGCGCGGATATGTTCGTCCGTCTGCAGCAGCTCGTAGATGCCAACGCGGCCCTGGTAGCCGGTATTGCCGCAATGTTCGCAGCCCACGGCTTTCCATTGCGTGCCGTCGAATGTCTTGCAGCTCGGGCACAGCTTGCGCACCAGGCGCTGCGCCAGCACGCCAAGCAGGGAGGACGACAGCAGGAAGGGCTCGATGCCCATGTCCAGCAAACGGGTCACGGCGGCAGCGGCGTCGTTGGTGTGCAGGGTCGCCAGCACCAGGTGGCCGGTGAGCGATGCCTGCACCGCGATCTGCGCGGTTTCCAGGTCGCGGATCTCGCCGATCATGATCACGTCCGGGTCCTGGCGCAGGATGGCGCGCAGGGCCTTGGCAAAAGTCATGTCGATGCGCGCGTTGACCTGGGTCTGGCCCACGCCGTGCAGGTCGTATTCGACCGGGTCTTCCACCGTCATGATGTTGGTGGAGGTGTTGTTCAGCATGGACAGCGCGGCGTACAGCGTGGTGGTCTTGCCGGAGCCGGTCGGGCCGGTGACCAGCACGATACCGTGCGGCTGGTTGATCAGGCTGTTGAACTGCCCCATCATCTTTTCGCTCATGCCGAGGTGGGACAGGTCGAGGCGGCCCGCTTCCTTGTCCAGCAGGCGCAGCACGGCGCGTTCGCCGTGGCCGGTCGGCAGCGTGGAGACGCGCACGTCCACCGGCTTGCCGCCCACGCGCAAGGTGATGCGGCCGTCCTGCGGCAAGCGCTTTTCGGCGATGTCCAGCTGCGCCATGATCTTGATGCGCGAGATCAGCGAGCCGTGGATCGCCTTGCGCGGACGCACGATGTCGCGCAGCGCGCCATCGACGCGGAAGCGCACCACCGAGGTCTGTTCGAATGGCTCGATGTGGATGTCCGAGGCGCCGTCGCGCAGGGCTTGCGTCAGCAGGGCATTGATCATGCGGATCACCGGCGCGTCATCGGACGATTCCAGCAAGTCTTCGATGGCCGGCACGTCCTGCAGCAGCTTGGTCAGGTCCAGGTCGGCGTCGAATTCCTCCGCCACCTGCGAGGCGTCGCCGCTGGCGCTGGCGTAGGCGGTGGCAATCGCCGCCTCCAGGTCGGCGCGCGACAGGTGCTTGAGGTTGATGCGGCCAAAGCGGCGCGATACTTCCGCAATCGCCGACGCAGGCGTGGCGGCCGACATCATCACATCGACCGCGTGCTCGGCTTCGGCGCTGGGCTGGGCCAGCACCAGGAAGTCGCGCGCAAAGGCATAGGGCAGGAGGTTGGTCATTGCTCGCTTTTACTGTTGCTGTTGCTTCTGTTCAGGCACGGTGTGCGGCGCCGGCGGAATCGGGCGCACCATCTGGCCGCCTCCATTCGGCTCGCCGTTCACCAGTTGCGGCAGGGTTGGACGACCCAGGTCTTGCACCACCATGCTCGGTTCTGGCTTCGACGCTTCTTGCGAGGCGCGGATAAAGTCATAGCGGTCGGCCGTCAGGCTCGTTTGCTGCTCGCGGTTGCGCACCACTACAGGGCGCAGGAACACCATCAGGTTGGTTTTCTTGCGTTGGCGCTTCTGGTATTTGAACAGGTTGCCGATCAAAGGAATGTCGCCCAGGCCCGGAACTTTCTCCACGCCTTCACTGGTGTCGTCCTGGATCAAGCCGCCGAGGACCAGCACCTGACCGTCGTCAGCCAGGATATTGGTCTCGATCACGCGGTTTTTCAGGATCAGGCCGCTGCTCGAAGGAACGCTATTGTCGATGCTCGAACTTTCGTTGTAGATCGCCAGCTTGATGGTGCCGCCTTCGGAAATCTGCGGGCGCACTTTCAGGGTAATGCCGATGTCCTTGCGATCCACGGTCTGGAACGGGTTATTGTTAGTGCCCGAAGTGGTGGTGAACGAACCGGTCACGATCGGCACGTTCTGGCCTACCTTAATGGTCGCCACTTCATTATCAAGCGTGATCATGTTCGGCGTTGACAGGATATTGCTGTCGCCGTCCGAGCCAAGGGCATGGGCAATCGCGCCCAGTCCCAACTTGCCGTTGGCGAGCTGCTTGAACACGCCCAGAGTCAGGCCAGCGCCTGGTGGAGTCAGCTTCGTGATGTCTGTGGTGTTGGCGATGTTATTCAGATTAATGATGTTGTTGCCCGAATCGGTCGCGAACGAGGTGCCGCCGCCGACTCGGTAGGTGCTGCCGGAGTTGCCGCTCAGGCCCGCCCACTGCACGCCGAATTCGGACAGCTTTTCAGCGTTCACTTCAACGATCATCGACTCGATGTAGACCTGTGCACGGCGCACGTCGAGCTGGTCGATCACGGCGCGCAAGTTGCGGTACACGGCTTCCGGCGCGGTGATGATCAGGGTGTTGGTGGTGGCGTCGGCCTGGATATAGCCTGCCGAACCGCCGGCGCCGGACGACTGCGAGCCGCTGCGGCTGCCGCTTTGCAGCGCAGGATTGCTCGGGCCGTTCTGGCCGCTGCCCGATTGCGAGGAAGAACCGAGGCCCGACTGGCCCATCTGGCTGTTGCCGCTGCCGGCGCCGCCCAGCGAAGACAGGCTGCCGCTATTGCTGCCGGACTGGCTGCTGCCGCCGTCGCCCGACACCACGGAGCGCAGGGTTTCCGCCAGCTTGGTCGCTTCGGCGTTTTTCAGGTAGACCACATGCACATTGCCGGCTTGCGCGGTCGGCTGGTCCAGTTTCGAGATCAGGGACTTGGCCAGGTTGGCGCGTGCGGCCGAAGGCGCGCGCACCACCAGCGAGTTGGTGCGTGGGTCCGGCACTAGGGTGACGCGGCCGGAGTCGCCGCCGGCGCCCGGTTCCATCAGCTTGTTGATCATGGCGGCCAGGTCGCTGGCGATGGCGTAGCGCACCGGCACCACGTCCAGGTCGGCCGACGACGGCGCATCGAGCGAGGCCACGATCTTGGCCAGGCGCCTCAGGTTGTCCGAGTAGTCGGTGATCACCAGGGTGTTGTTGCCCGGGTTGGCGTTGATGGTGTTGTTGGGCGTGATCAGGGGGCGCAGCACGGTCACCAGGTTGGCCGAGTTCTCGTGGTTCAGGTGGAATACCTGGGTCACGATCTGGTCGCCCTGCGGGCTTTTCTGGCCGCCGATCACGGTCGGCGAAGCCTGCAGCTTGGCTTCCGCTTCCGGCACCACCTTGGCGTAGCCGTCGCCGCTGACGATGGCATAGCCTTGCAGGCGCAGCGCGGAGGCCAGCAGCTGGAAGGCTTGCGACTTGGTGATGGATTTTTCCGAGACCAGGGTCAGCGTGCCTTTGACGCGCGGGTCGATCAGGAAGGTGATGTTGGTGTAGTGGCCGACGGCCTTGATCACCGATTCGATGTCGGCGCCGACAAAATTCAGCGCGGCTTCGTCATTGGGCTGAGCCCAGGCCGGCACCGGAGCGGCGGCGGGCGCCAGCGCACAGCACAGCAGCGCGGCAGCGCTCAGGCGGCGCAGCGCCGGGAAGGGGGTTGGGCTTGCAGTGTGTGTTTTCATTATCGGAACTCTAGTGCAATGACGTTTTTAACGCTGTTTGGCTTACGCTGGCCCAGCATGCTTAACAAGCCGCCAAGCTGGTCTTCAAATCCTGTTGCTGCTTCCGCCTGGCCGGAAAACTCCAGGCGGCCTTGCGCAAACTTTCCCGCACCGCTTAACAGCAGCGGGCCGCGCTGCGAATTCAACGCCAGCGCGGCTTGCTGGCCCTTCCAGTCGAAGGCCAGCTGGTAGCTGCCCAGGGGCTTCACCGGCGTCAGGCGCGACGACATGTCCTGCATTTCCAGCGTGGTGCGCCCGTTCAGCGACATCGCCTGCCCTTCGCGCGCCAGGTGCAGCGAAGTCCAGGACAATTTCATGCGGCCGCTTGGTGCCAGCGTATTCAATGGCGCGCCCAGCCCCGCCAGGCCGTCGGCCGGCAGCATCAGGGCCGCCGGGCTCACGTCCCAGCTGTTCCAGCCGCCGCGCAGCGTGACCGGCTGCGTCAGGGCGTCCGGATTTTGCAGTTCCATGTCGACGCTGCCGAACAGCACCAGCGGCGACAGCCGCCAGCTGAAGCGTCCCGGCAGCAGCGGCGTGACCGCGCCATCCTTGCTGGCGGCGCCGCCGATGAAGGCCGAGCCGCGCCACAGCGTACCCTGCGCATCGCCCAGGGTCAAACGGCCGCCGCTCTGGCTTTCCACCATTTGCCCCATCCAGCTCGCGGGCAGGAACACCAGCACCGTCAGGCCTGCGCTGAGCACGATGGCCAGCAACCACAAGACTGCGCGCTTCATTGCGGGGAAGACTCCTGGCGCAGGGTCAGGTTGGCGTCCACCTGGCCAGCCGGTCCTTGCTGCGTCATGCTGCCTTCCTGCACCACCACGCGCTGTTCGCGCCGCATCGCATCGAGCCAGGTCACCAGGCCGGCAAACGGCACGCCCTTGAATTCCACTTTAATGTAATCGCCCGTAACTGCCAGGTTTTGCGTGGCCAGGCCGGCCGCTTGCAGCCGCGCCGCCACACCGTCCTTGCTCAGGGGCTGCGGCTGCACCGGCGGCTGGGCCGCCAACTGGGTGGCCTCGCCGGCCAGCGCCTGCAGCTCCGCCACCTGCTGGTTCAGTTGCGGCAGCTCCTTCTGCAGCTTGGCGCGGCCGCTCAGCGCCGGATCGATCAGCACGCCCCACACCAGGCCAAGGGCGAGCACGATGCCGCCGACGGCCAGCATGCGCTGTTCCTGCTCGGTGCGTGCGGCCCACCAGGCGTCGGCAGCGGCGCGGTAGCCGTTCATGGCGTCGTTCAGTTTTGCCATTATTTGCCCCCCGCCTTCACCAGCCACACGCCAGGACCGCTTTCGGTGGCGCTCATCTTGCGCTGGGCCAACGCGGCCTGTACCTGCGCCATCGCGTTGGCGTCGACGCTGTTCGGCTTGAACTTGACCGTCATGCTGCGTTCCTTGTACTCGATGCCTGCCACCGCCTCGCGATTGGGCAGCACGGCCAGCGCTTCGCCCAGCACCGCGCTCATATTGGTGAATTCATCAGGCGTGCCGCCGCCGCTGCTGGCGCGCGCCACGGCGATATTGCGGCGCATTTGCGCCGCCGGGTCGCCGGTGACCGGCTGGTTCGGATAAGCCGCGCGGAACACCTGCACCATGTTCTGCCTGACGGCGTCTGCTTCGCGCTTGAGGCGCATCCATTCCCAGTTCATGCCGACGATATTGACCAGCACAGCCGCGACGGCGATGCGGTACGGCCATTTCCAGCGCGCCCAGGCGCGGGCGGTGGCGCCGCTGACGGCGCCCAGGCCGGCAGCCAGGTCGAACGGCACCGCTTTCGCCGCCGCGATGCGGTGCGCCCAGTTGTCTTCTTCAACCGTGATGCCCGGCACATTGGCTGCCGCAGCGGCATATTCCGCGCGCTGGGCCGACGCCACGTACAGCGTGACCGGGGCTTCGCCGGCCAGGGCGCGCAGGGTGTGCAGCGCAGGTTCGGGGGCATTGGGCAGGGTCAGGCCCAGGCCTTCGTTGGGCGCGGTGCGCAGGGTCAGCTCCAGGCCCGCATCGTCCACGCCGAGGGCCGCCGACACGCTGCCCGGCGCCAGCGGCAGGCTCAGTTGCACCGGCAGCGCCGCCACGCCATGCGCGCCTTGCGCCACCAGTGCCTTGACCAGCACTTCCAGCCAGGCACGGTTGGCCACGGCCACCACGCGCTCGTCGCTGTCGCCGCTGGCGGGGGCCAGGGCCAGCACGCAGTCGGCTGGGTCGCCCAGGACCTGTTCTTCCACCAGGTTGGGCAGGGCGGCCTTCAGCCGGGCGCCCGACAGCGGCGGCATCTTGACCTTCAGTAGCGAGACATCGGCGGCAGCCAGCAGCAGCACCACGCGACGCGCCGAGGACACCAGCTCGCCGAGGTTGCCCAGCGCGCCGGCGCCCTGCTGCATCACGTTGCCGCCGTCGCCCACCAGCGCGAACTGGCAGCTGGCCGGCACGCCGTTGTCGGCGGCTGCGGCGCGGGCCGGATACCGAATGTAGAGTGTTGTCAAAGCTGGCCTTCCCTGTTCCTTAAATTTCCCGTATCCACACCACCTGGGTGCCGTTCTGGTCGCGATGGATCAACGACCACGACACCAGCTCCGCCCGATCCAGCTTCACCCGGCTCATCACCAGGAAGTAGTCGCTGCGGCAGTCCATGTCGCTGTCCTGCAGCAGCGGCGCCTTGCCGGCGTTCTGCTTGAAGTTGCTGACGTTGAGGAAGGGAGCGCGCTTGCGCGCCACCACCAGGTTCTGCCCCTCCGACACCGAACCGTTGATCAGAGCCGCCAGCACTTCCGCCGGCGCCGTGTTGACGTTGATCGGCGTCGCCGCCGGCAGGACGACGACAAAATCGCGCAGCCTGTCGATGGCTTTCTGGTCAAATCCCGACACCGACAGCAAATCCTCGGCCCGCAGCATCTTCATCGGCTGCCCGCTGCCCGGCGCTACAGCCTCGACGTCCGGCGTCGGCGTGCCGCCGGGTGGCTGCTGCAGCAGGCCGGCGCCCTCGCTGCGCGCCACCTGGGTCGCCACCACCTTGGCCAGCGCAGGGTCAAGCTGCAGGACTTGCAGCAGCCGCGCAAATACCGCCACCTGTTTCTTGTTGATGCCGCCGGCGCCAGTCGTGCTGGCCAGATTCGCAAGATTGTAGCGCGATTGTGCGTCGTAATTCTGTCCGGAAATGGTCGCGTCGAAAGTTTCGCCCTCGATCTTTTCTCGCTTGACGAAGTCGTCGAGCCGGGTTTCCGCCAGCGGCGTGGCCCACAGGCCGTCGGCGCGCGTCATGGTACGGCTATCGAGCATGTCCTGGCGCAGGATAAGCCTCGCCAGATCAAGGCCGGAACGCACGATCCAGCGCGTCTGGGAATGCAGGCGCTGGTTCTCGATCGAGCGCACCTGCACCTGCTGCTGCCAGAACAGGCTGGCCACGATCGTCACGGCCAGGGTGGTTAACAGTAGCGCCGTAACAACAGCTACGCCGCGCTGGCGGGACTGGAAGCGTCGTTTCATACGGACCCCAGCTGGAAAACCTTGACCAGGGGCGCCGGCTGGCCCTGGATCTGCAGCGAGATTTCAAGCCCCGTCGGGCCTTCGGCCTTTGGCCCGGCCCTCGGGTTGATGTCCTTGCACTTGTTCGGGTCGGGATCGGCGCATTTCACGCCATCGGCAGGCGAAGCCGTGGAATTGTTCGGCTGGCGCCAGCCGCCGCCCTCCCATACCCGGAATTCCATGCTGGCGACGCCGCTTTGCAGGCCGACCGGCGACTGCGGCCCCGATTGTTCCAGCGCGGCCTTCCACAGGGCGTCCAGCTCGATCAGGTCGCGCGCGCCGCGCGACTCGGTGCGCGACAGCAAGCCCTCGCGGATGGTGTAGCTGACCACCTGCAGCTGCGAAGCGGCATTCTCGACCATCACGGTGCGCACGAAGACCAGGCGGTTGCTCTCGGCCAGCAGATTCTGGCGCTCGCGCAGCAGGGGCTTGTCGGCAATCTGTTCCAGGTCGCTTTGCATCTGGGCGAAGGTGAGTTGGGTGCCGCGTGTCTGCTCCATGTTCTGCGTGAGCTGTTCGCGCGAGCGCACAATGCCATCGAGCCCGCGCCATCCCAGCACGGCGACAATGGCCAGCACGGTGATCGCCACCAGCAGTTCGATCAGGGTAAAGCCGCGCGCGTTCTTCATTCCTGCAGCACCAGTTGGTTCAACGACGTGATGCGCCGTTCCGGCGCGCTGGCTTCATAGACGCTCACTTCGATGCGGCGCATGCGCGGATTCGGCAGCGTGAACACCACTTCTTCACAAATGAAATTGAAATCGGCTTGCGGACACTCGAAGGTGGTTTTCCCTGGCGCCGGCCATACCTTGGCCAGGCGCACCTGCACCATGCGGTTTTCCGCCGACCAGATGGCCATCATGTTGGTGCGCAGTCCTTCGCTGTTCTGGGTCAGGCTGCCCATGGCGCGCAAGGCGGCGCCCAGCGCGGTGCAGACGATCAGCAGCGCCACCAGCACTTCCAGCAGGGTAAAGCCTTTTTGCCGCATTCTTCAGTCCACCGTGAAATGGCCGACGCCGTCGGCACGGATGATGGCGCGCAAATCGCCGCTGGCCATGGTCAGCGTGAATGGGCGGTCTACCGGTTCGCGGCCAAAGACGATGCGCATGGTGCCGGGCACATTGGTCGGCGGGTCCAGCAGCAGCGTGATCGGGGTGAACTGGAATGGGCGTTCGCGCAGCAGGTCGTCCTGCGGCAGCGTTTCCCAGGTCTTGTCGTTACGCACCAGGAAGCGGTAACTGTCCTGCCCCGCTTCGAAGGCGATCGGCCGGTTGCGCACGATGGCTTCGTCGCGCGCCAGCTGCATCAGGAGCGCGATGCGCTGCGCTTCCTTTTGCATGGCTTGCGCCTGGGACGGCGCGACATTCATCACGGTCAGGCCGAGCGTGATGCCGATGATGACCAGCACCACCAGCAGCTCGATCAGCGTGAACCCCGCCGAGTGCGCTGCCGAACGCTTAGATTTCCCAGGAACCGATATCTGCATCGTCGCCGCTGCCGCCTGGCTGGCCGTCGGCGCCATAGGAGAACACATCGATTTCACCTTTTACGCCCGGGGACAGGAACTGGTACGGATTGCCCCAAGGGTCCTTCGGCATTTTTTCCAGGTACGGCGCTTTCCAGCCATTGGCGGCAGGGCCGGCGGTCGGCTTGGCCATCAGGGCCTGCAGGCCCTGCTCGGTAGTCGGGTAGCGCTGGTTATCCAGCTTGTACATCTTCAGCGCCTGCATGATGGTGGAGATTTCGACCTTGGCGGCGGCAGTCTTGGACTGGCCCACGCGGTCCAGCACCTTAGGCAGCACCAGTGCCGCCAGCACGCCCATGATCACAACGACAACCATGATTTCGATCAGCGTGAAGCCGCCGGAGCGGCGTTTGCTTGGTTTTTGCATAAGATTCATTAGAAATTAAACTGGCAGTATAAGTGATTCAATCGTGCTTGCGGCCAATTGCGCCAGCGCGGCGCAACAGGCCGTCGTTCGAACCCGCTATATTGGCAGGTACAGCTTCCAACGGCTGCAACCCCGGCAAATCTCGGACGAAAGGCTTGATGCCGAGCGCCTCGTCCACTTCCTTAGGATAGATCACCTGGCCGCGCGTGATGACGGCGGATACCTTGCGCAAGTCCTCGATATTCCTGGTCGGGTCGCCGTCGACCAGCACCAGGTCGGCCAGCTTGCCGGTTTCGATGCTGCCGCGGTCGGCGCTGGTGCGGGTGTAGCGGGCGCCGTTGCGGGTCGCGATCTGGATCGCTTCGGCCGGGGTCAGGCCGGCTTTCACCAATAGGGCCAGTTCCGAATGCAGGGTGAAGCCCGCCAGGTCGTCGGTGCCAGCCACGATCGGCACGCCGGCCTTGTGCAGGGTGCCGACGAATTGCACCATCTTGGCGAAAGACTTCTCGTAGCGCGCCTGGGTGGCGGCATCAGGGATCTTCATGGTGCCGACGTGGAAGCCGCGCGCCACGTCGGGCGGCATATTGCCTTCCACTGCCGCCCATGGCTCGTTGACGTCGCCATCCTTCTGCTTCAGGAAAGCGAAGGTCGCCAGGGTCGGGTCGATCACGATCTGCTTTTTCTTCAGGGTCGCGACAAAGTCCTTCACCTCCTTCGAATTGAAGTCCAGGCCGGCCACTTTTTCAGCCGGCAGGTAGAAGCGTTCCAGGCTGCGCGTTTCCACGCCCGGCTTGAACAGGAAGTTCAGCATGACCTGGTTGATGTGCTGCAGCTCGTCGTAGCCGGCGTCCAGCGCCTGCTGGGCGCGCAGGCCGGCCGGCACGTGGCCGGAGACGCGCATGCCGCGCGAGTGGGCGTAAGCCACGGTGTCCTTCAGGATCTCTTTCGGGAAGGAGTTGTAGATCTTGAGCTGCGGATAGCCATGCTCGGCGTACCAGTCGATGGCGCGCTTGGACTGCTCCAGCGTTTTCACCACGAAGCCGCCATTGGACGAATACGGGCTTTCACCTTCCAGGAAGCCGGCCGGCACGATCTGCGGCGCCAGCAGCTTGCCGTCGGAAGTCTCGTCGATCATCATCTGCAGCTGGGCGTTGTCGTTGCCCATGTCGCGCAGCGTGGTTACGCCGGCGGCCACGTGCAGCGCGCCTTCCCAGCGGCCGATGTGGCCGTGCATGTCGAACAGGCCTGGCAGCATGATGCGGCCGGCGGCATCGATCTCATTGACGGCGCCGCGCACCGGCGAGCCGGCCGGCATGATGGCGGCGATGCGTCCGCGCAGCACGTACACGTCGGACGGCGCGCCGACGGTGGCCTTGTTGCTGTCGAAGATGCGGGCGTTCTTCACCACGGTCAGGCCTTGCAGCGGGTGCTGCAGCTTGGCCGCCAGGTCTTTCAGCATGTTTGCTTCGGCGCTTTTCTGGCGCTCGGCCAGGACCTTGCCGTTGTCCTGCCAGCCTTCGATGGCGAACACATAGGTGCCAGGCTCGATGACGGCGAACAGGGAAGGATTGGCGCCCTTGGTGATCCACAGGAATTTGGGGCTCAGGCCAAGGCCGGTCTGTGCCACCAGCTGCACCTGCTGCGACTGGCCCTTGGGACCGGCAACCTGCACTTCATCGAGCACGACCTGCTTCAGGGTGCCCGATGGCAGCAGCGGGATGGTGCCATCCGGCGTCCTGGCCAGCGCGGCGATTGCACGCGAATCGACTTCGAAGCTGCCGTTCAGCGCTACATAGACGGCCGGGCCGCGCACATCCTTCGCGCCCTGTTCGGTGGTGGACTTCCACTGCGCCTTGTCGCCGTTTCGTTCGAAGACCTCGTCCACCACGGCGCCAAAGGTCGAATTGCCCTTGACGTGGTATTGCGACATGGTGCCGTCCGGCGCCAGGCGGAATTCCTCCGTCAGTTCGGGGCCGCGGCCGTTGTCCTTGTAAATGTAGCGAACCTTGGTCAGGCCGTCGTCGTGGTTTTCCACCACCTGCTCGCCCATCTGCTTGCCGTTGTTCTCGGAAATGATGACGTAGCGCGTGGTTTGCGTGACGGCTGCCTGTGCGCTGAACGCGCTTGCAATCGCCAGCGCCAGGACGGCGGAAACTCGCTTCATTGATGGATCTCCTGTTTATTGATGTTGTGTCCCGCACACAGGACAGGCCTCGTTGCGGGTGATGCTAATGCTGTTCCACTCCATGCGCAATCCATCCAGCAGCAACAGGCGGCCTGAGAGCGACTCGCCAATGCCCATCACCAGCTTGAGCGCTTCGGCAGCCTGCATGGCGCCGACCACGCCCACCAGCGGCGCGAACACGCCCATGGTGGAGCAGGCCACGTCCTCGAACGGCTGGTCTTGCGGGAACAGGCAGGAGTAGCAAGGCCCCGCCACCCGCGTATCGAACACGCTGACCTGGCCATCGAAGCGGATCACGGCGCCCGACACCAGCGGCACGCGATGCGCCACGCAGGCGCGGTTGACGGCATGGCGGGTCTTGAAATTGTCGGTGCAATCGAGCACCACGTCGTGCTGCGCCACCAGCGCCGCCAGGCGCGCGTCGTCGACGCGTTCGACCAGGGCGTTCACCTGGCATTCGGGGTTGATGGCATTCAGCGTGGCGCGCGCCGATTCGGCCTTGGGCTGGCCGACACGCTCGGTGGTGTGGGCGATCTGGCGCTGCAGGTTGGTCAGGTCGACGCTGTCATGGTCGACGATGGTCAGCTGGCCGATGCCGGCCGAGGCCAGGTAGAGCGAAGCCGGCGAGCCGAGGCCGCCCGCGCCGATCACCAGCGCCCTGCCCTGCAACATCGCCTGCTGCCCCTCGATGCCGATTTCATCGAGGAGGATATGGCGCGAATAACGCAGCAGCTGCTGGTCGTTCATTTACTTGGCAGCCAGCTCAGGCCTGGATGTCTTGACCGGCAAGCCCTTGAAGTGGCGCAGCGCCTGTTCCAGCTGGAAGTCGTCCTTGCCGCCGAACTCGAAAGGCTTCTGCTTTTTCGCAGCGGCCAGCAGGCGCTGTTCTTCTTCCAGTTCGTCGCGGCGGATCCGGCCTTCCTTGTCTTCTTCGCCGTCGCCGTTGGCCAAGTGCTTCTGCAGGTCGGCTTCGCGCAGGCGCAGGCTGTTGATGGCGTCGCCTTCCGCCGTTTCATCGACCAGCACGTCCGGCACGATGCCCTTGGCCTGGATGCCGCGGCCGTTCGGCGTGAAGTAGCGCGCCGTAGTCAGCTTGACGGCCGAATCGGCGGTGATCTGGCGCAGCGTCTGCACCGAGCCTTTGCCGAAGGTCTGGCTGCCCATCACGATGGCGCGCTTGTAATCCTGCAGGGCGCCGGCGACGATTTCGGAAGCGGAGGCGGAGCCGCCGTTGACCAGCACCACCATCGGCACCGTCTTCAGCGCGGCTGGCAGCTTGGCCAGCGGATCGCCGCCGCTGCGGGTGGCATAATTCTCGGAAGTGGCGTGGAAAGCCTGCTTGGAATCGGCCAACTGGCCGTCGGTGGACACCACCAGCGCATCCTTCGGCAGGAAGGCGGCCGACACGCCGACCGCGCCCTGCACCACGCCGCCCGGGTCGTTGCGCAGGTCCAGCACCAGGCCCTTGATGTTCGGATTCCTGGCATACAGGGCGCCGAGTTTCTTCGCCATGTCTTCCACCGTCGGCTCCTGGAATTGCGAGATGCGCAGCCAGGCATAGTCCGGCTCCACCATCTTCACCTTGACGCTCTGCACGCGGATCTCCTCGCGTACGATGGGGATCAGCAGCGGCTTGTCTTCATCCTTGCGCGCCACCGTCAGCACCACCTTGGTGCGCGGTTCGCCGCGCATCTTCTTGATGGCGTCGTCCAGCGGCAGGCCTTTCAGCGGTTCGTTATCGAGGCGCGTAATCAGGTCGCCCGCCTTGATGCCGGCGCGCCAGGCCGGCGAATCCTCGATCGGCGCCACCACCTTGATGTAGCCGTCCTCCACCCCGACTTCGATGCCGATGCCGACAAACTTGCCGTGGATGGATTCGCGCATTTCCTTGAATGCGGCCTTATCGAGATAGGTGGAATGCGGATCGAGCGAGGAAACCATGCCGGCGATGGCGTCCTGCAGCAGCTTCTTGTCGTCGACCTGTTCGACGTAGTCGGATTTGATCAGGCTGAAAACTTCGGACAGGGTGCGCAGTTCTTCCAGCGGCAAGGGCGTGGAAGCCTTTTGCGCAAGGGCGGAAAACTGCATCGAGACGGCGATGCCAGCCACCATACCAAGGCCGACCAGGCCCAGACTCTTCGTTTTGTTGCCCATTGATTGCTTTCCGCCGCTAGAACTTGACCCACCCGGCCGGATCTATCGGCTTGCCCTGGTGGCGCATTTCAAAGTATAAACCCGATTCTTCGTAACCGCCGGTATTTCCAACGGTGGCGATCACCTCGCCTGCTTTCACCACGTCGCCGGCGCGTTTCAGCACAGACTCGTTGTAGCCGTAGCCGCTCCAGTATTGACCGCCGTGGTCGATGATAATGAAATTGCCGTAGCCGCGCAGCGAGGTTGCGTACACCACGCGGCCCGCCGCCACGGCGCGCACTTCGGCGCCGGCGGCGGCCTTCACCACCATGCCTTTCCAGGCCACGCCGTCGGCGTTCTTGCTGCCGAAGCGCTTGTCCACCTTGCCGGCCACCGGCGCCGGCAGCTCGCCCTTCAACCTGGCGAACACGCCGTCCGGCACCACTGGCGCCAGTGCCACCTCGGATGGACGCGGCGACTTCTCGTCGCGCTGCTCGGAAGGCTCCGGCTTGGCGGCGACCTTCGGTTCGTCCTCGACCGGCGGCGGTTTCGGCACCGGCTTGCCGGCCTTTTTCGCTTCCTGCGCCAGGCGTTCGCGCTCGGCCTGCGCCTTGGCGCGGGCCAGCGCACGCGCTTCCGCTTCCGCCTTGGCCTTGGCGGCCCGTTCGGCGGCCAGCTTTTCCTGGCGTGCCTTTTCAGCGGCGGCGATGCGCGCCTGTTCTTCGATCAGCTTGTTCAGTTTATCGACCAGGGCATCCAGGCGCTGGGCGTCCTGTTCCATGCGGCCAGCTTCCTTGCGCTGGGCGACCAGCTTCTTGGACAGGCTGGCCAGGGCAGCGGCGCGACGGCCCTTCTCCTGTTCCAATTTCGCTTTCTGCTGCTTTTCTTCCTCGGCGATTTCGTCCAGTTCCTGCTTGGCGTTTTGCGCCTCGGCCTGGTTTTCTTCGACCTTTTTCAGGTTGGCGCGCAGCGAATCGAGCAGGCGTGCCTGCGACTGCGACACATAAGCCATCAGTTGCAGTTCGCGGTTGATGCGGTTGGGATTGTCGCCCGAGAGCAGCAGCTTGATGCGGTCTTCATTGCCGGCCACGTACTGCTCGCGCAGCAGCTTGGCCAGTTGCTGCTTCTGCGCCGCCACCGTGGCGGACAGGCGCAGCTGCTCGGCGGCCAGTTCGGCCACCTTGCTATTGATCTGGGATTGCTCCGCCGCCAAGTCGCGCAGGGTGCGATTGGCGTCGGAAATGGCTTCCTCCGACTCGGCCAGCGTGTCGGCCGCGTCTTCCTTGGCGCTTTCGGTCTTGCCGATTTCCGCCTTCAGGTTGGCCAGCTTGCGCGCCAGCGCCGCCCGCTCCGTCTCGGCGGCAGCCTTTTGCTTGCTGCGTTCGGTCGGCTTGGGCGCCTTGGCGGCGTCGGCGCCATGCACGGCGCCCAGCGCCAGCAGCAAGGCCAGCGCAACGCCACGCAAGTTCCAGACGCGACCCGGGCGAGTCGGATGCAACGCCACGGGGATTACTTGGCCTTGCCCTGGTTGGCCACGGCAGCCTGGGCGGCAGCGATGGCAGCGGGGTCGCCCAGGTAGTAGTGCTTGATCGGCTTCAGGTCGGCATCCAGTTCGTACACCAGAGGCTGGCCGTTCGGGATGTTGAGGCCGACGATGGCCTCGTCGCTGATGCCATCGAGCATCTTGATCAGGGCGCGCAGGCTGTTGCCGTGGGCCGAAATCAGGATCTGCTTGCCGGCCTTGATGGCTGGGGCGATTTCATCGTCCCAGGCCGGCATCACGCGCGCCACAGTATCTTTCAGGCACTCGGTCAGCGGGATGGCATCCTTTGGCAAACCGGCATAGCGCGGGTCGTTGAAGGAAGTGCGGTCGTCGCCGGCTTCCAGCGCTGGCGGCGGGATGTCGTAGCTGCGGCGCCATACCAGCACCTGCGCGTCGCCGAACTTGGCGGCGGTTTCGCCCTTGTCCAGGCCTTGCAGGGCGCCGTAATGACGCTCGTTCAGGCGCCAGTCATGCTTGATCGGCACGTACATTTCATCCATCTCGTCCAGGGTCAGCCACAGGGTGCGGATGGCGCGCTTGAGTACGGAGGTATAGCACAGGTCGAAGGAGAAGCCGGCATCTTTGAGGATTTTGCCGGCAGATTTGGCTTCGTTGACGCCTTTTTCGGTCAGGTCCACATCGGTCCAGCCGGTGAAGCGATTTTCCAGGTTCCAGGTGGACTCGCCGTGACGCATGAATACGATTTTGTACATATAGCTATAACAATAGAATTGGAAATGGGTGAAAATCGCCGCCGAAGCCACGAACAAGCATCTATTTTATAATGCTCGGATTAAGTTCAACCATTGGATTACCGTGAAAT
Source organism: Pseudoduganella sp. R-43 (assembly GCF_049913255.1). Lineage (NCBI taxonomy): Bacteria > Pseudomonadati > Pseudomonadota > Betaproteobacteria > Burkholderiales > Oxalobacteraceae > Pseudoduganella > Pseudoduganella sp. R-43. The sequence goes on along the minus strand of NZ_CP183988.1, from coordinate 677,193 downwards.
TCATCATCGACAATATTTTTCTGATCGCCATCGTCCTCTTGTCCGGCGGCGCCCTGCTGTTCCCGGTCCTGACCCAGCGCGGTAAAAAAGCCTCGCCGGCCGAAGTCACCCTGCTGATCAACCGCGGCAAAGCCGGCATTCTCGATGTGCGCGCCAAGGACAAGGCCGAAAGCCGTATCATCGATTCCAAACACATCCCGCTGGCCGAACTGGGCAACCGCATGGACGAACTGAAGAAGTTCAAGGACAAGACCCTGGTGGTGGTATGCGATAAAGGGATCAGCGCCTTCAGCGCCGCCCGCATGCTGGAAAAGTCCGGTTTCTCCGACGTTGTCGTGATGGAAGGCGGGATTGATGCCTGGAAGTCGCAAAACCTGCCGCTGACAAAGTAAAGGAGTTGCCATGACTGCCAACGTTACCATGTACAGCACCCTGGTGTGCCCGTATTGCGTGCGCGCCGAACGTTTGCTGGAAAGCAAGGGTGTCACCGCCATCAACAAGATCCGCGTCGACCTCGACCCGGCCCAGCGCCAGCTGATGATGGAAAAGACGGGCCGCCGCACGGTGCCGCAGATCTATATCGGCGATACCCACGTTGGCGGTTTTGACGATTTGTACGCTTTGGACCAGGCTGGCGGCCTCGACCCCTTGTTAAAAGGTTAAACGGCCCCAAATACAACGGACAAGCGGGCGAAACGTTGGAAAATAAACTAGTTTTGCTACAATTGCCGTCGCGTTTGACTTTGGCTTACCCCCGTGGCCTGGACAAGCATTAACTATATAACTGATACGAAAGCGTTCCATGTCTGAAGAAAACCTGCAACCTGTATTCCAAATCCAACGCGTCTACCTGAAAGACATGTCGCTGGAACAGCCTAATTCCCCAGCTATCTTCCTGGAACAGGAAGCCCCTTCGATCGAAGTGGCGCTGGACGTTGGCGCTGAGCCGCTGTCTGACGGCATCTTCGAGTCCACCGTGACCGTGACCGTGACTGCCAAGATCAAGGACAAAGTCGCTTTCCTGGTTGAAGGCAAACAGGCCGGTATCTTCGAAGCCCGCAACATTCCAGCTGAACAGCTGGACCCACTGCTGGGCATCGGCTGCCCGAACATCGTGTACCCGTACCTGCGTTCGAACATCGCCGACATGATCACCCGCGCCGGCTTCCCTCCGATCCACCTGGCGGAAATCAACTTTGAAGTGTTCTACCAGCAGCGCCTGGCAGCCATCGCCCAGCAGCAAGCTGCTGAAGCTGGCGCCACCCCGGTCGAAGGCTCTGCCACCGTACAGTAATACTTCTGCGCTATCATGGGGAACCACGGTTCCCCCGCATGCAAAGGCCCCAGTGGGCCTTTGCGCATTTTTAAGGTATTAATTGATGAATTTACGCCGAATTGTCGCCATCGCCGCATCGCTGCTGGCTTGCGCCAGCGCCCAGGCTATCGACTACCGGTCGGTCGGCGCCAATCCTGCCGTGCTGTACGGCGCCCCCTCGACCCGGGCGGCCAAGCAGTACATCGTCCCCTCCGGCGCCCCGCTGGAAGTCGTGCTGACCTATGGCGAGTGGGTCAAGGTGCGCGATATGGCCGGCGACCTGGCCTGGACCGAAGCCAAGGGCTTGAGCATCAAGCAGCGCAACGTGATCGTCCGCGCAGCCAACACCAGGGTACGCGGCGCGGCCGACGATACCTCGCCTGTGGTGTTCATCGCCGACAAGGGCGTGCTGCTGGAACTGGCTGAACCGGCCGCCAACGGCTGGACCAAGGTGAAGCACCGCGACGGCCTGGTCGGCTATGTGCGCAGCAACGATATTTGGGGTAATTGAGCAAGATGCTGCAAGAAGGCAAACGCAAGATCAGCGTGCTGGGCGCCGGCGCCTGGGGCACCGCCGTCGCCATCGCTGTTGCCGCGCGCCACGAAGTGGTGCTGTGGGGCCGCGATGCCGCCGCGATGGCCGAGATGGCCGCCGCCCGCGACAATAGCCATTACCTGAAAGGCTTCCCCTTCCCGCCTGCGCTGCAGGTGAGCTCCGATTTCGATGCCGCCGTGGCCCATGCGGGCCAGGATGGCTTGCTGATTGCCGCCTGCCCGGTTGCCGGCCTGCGCCCCTTGCTGCAAGCACTGAAAGGCAGGCAGATTCCGAACATCGTCTGGCTGTGCAAAGGCTTTGAATACGACACCGGCATGCTGCCGCACCAGATCGTGCGTGAAGTACTGGGCGATAGCGTGCCGGCTGGCGCACTGTCCGGCCCTTCGTTCGCGCAGGAAGTGGCCAAGGGCCTGCCTTGCGCCCTGACCATTGCCTCCAGCGATGCCGCCCTGTGCGAGCTGGTGGTAGGCGCCGTGCACGGCGGCACTATGCGCGTCTACTCGAGCGACGACATTGTCGGCGTGGAAGTGGGCGGCGCCGTGAAGAACGTCCTGGCCATCGCGACCGGCGTGGCCGACGGCATGGGCCTGGGCCTGAACGCCCGCGCCGCGCTGATCACGCGCGGCCTGGCCGAGATTACCCGCCTCGGCACCGCCCTGGGTGGGCAAGTCGAAACCTTCATGGGCTTGACCGGCATGGGCGACCTGATCCTGACCTGCACCGGCGACCTGTCACGCAACCGCCGCGTCGGCCTGGGGCTGGCGCAGGGCAAGTCACTGGAAACCGTGGTCAAGGAGCTGGGCCATGTGGCCGAAGGCGTGCCCTGCGCGAAAGCGGTGCGCGAACTGGCGCGCCGCCTCGGCGTGGAGATGCCGATTACAAACGCCGTCGCCAGCGTGCTGTTCGACGGCTTGCAACCGGCCGACCTGGTGCAAGGCTTGCTGGCGCGCGACCCGCGCTCGGAAAACCAGGTGCCGCCAGTTAAGTAGCATCGTCGCGCTCGCCATCCTATAATCGGCGCATCCCTTCAGTGGAGGCGACGATGATCAGTTCCGCGAACCTGGCCGAAACGCTCGAGATCGACACGACGATGGCGGACAAGTGGCAGCAAGTCCTGGACTTGCTGGCCCGCCTGCTGCACGTGCCGGCCGCCCTGATCATGCGCGTGCAGCCGCCCAGCATCCAGGTATTCCTGTCCAGCCATTCGCCCGGCAATCCCTACGAAGAACATGAACTGGCGCCGCTGAATACCGGCCTGTATTGCGAGACCGTGATGGCGCGGCGAGGCGAACTCCTGGTGCCGGATGCCTTGCAGGACGCCGCCTGGTGCGCCAATCCCGACATCAAGCTCGGCATGGTTTCCTACCTCGGCCTGCCGCTGGTCTGGCCTAACGACCACGTGTTCGGCACCATCTGCGTGCTGGACCGGAAGAGGAATCCCTACGACGATACCCAGCGCGCACTGCTGGAGCAATTCCGCGGCCTGGTCGAACGCGACCTGCGCCAAGTCTATGAACGGCGCGAACAGGCGCTGCGCGATGCCGCGCTGCTGGAACAGATGGTGGCCACTGCCAAGCTGGCCACCATCGGCCGCCTGGTCGGCGGCATCGCACATGAGCTGAACACGCCGCTCGGCAATATCGTGCTGGGCTCGTCCTCGCTGGCCGCGCGGCTGGACGATATTTTGCAGCAGGCCGAAGCCCGCTCCCTGTCGCAATCGAATTTGCGGCGCATGCTCGACGAAGGGCGGCAAGCCTGCGACACGATCGAACGCAATAGCACGCGTGCCGGCAACCTGCTGGCCAGCATCAAGCAGATCGCAGTGGACCAGGAGGGGCAGCCGCGGCGCCGCTTCGACCTCGACGAAACGGTGGCCCACGTCGCCAGCGCCACCGCGCCCTCGCTGCGACGCGAAGCGATCAGCCTGACGGTGGATATTCCTGCCGGCCTGGAAATGGACAGCTACCCAGGCCATATCGAACAGGTCCTGGTTGCCTTGCTGGACAATTCGGCGCGCCATGCCTTTGCCGGCCGCGAGGGACGCTGCGTGCACATTGCCGCTACGCGCCAGGGCAGCGACGTGGAGCTGGTGTATACGGATAATGGCTGCGGCATCGCCGCCGATGCGTTGCCGCGCGTGTTCGAACCGTTCTACACGACGCGGGTCGGCGAGGGGGCGCGCGGGCAGGGCCTGACGATCGTGCTGAACGCCGTGCAAGCGATCCTGAAGGGCAGCGTACGCCTCGACAGCAGGCCGGGCGACGGCGTCCGGTTCACCTTCCGCCTGCCGCTCAATCCTCCAGCACAATAGTCAACAGCAGCAGCGCATCGGTGTTGGCGCGCAGGGCGTGCGGCGCGCCACCTTGCAGGTAGAGCATTTCCCCGCCGCGCAGGATGGCGGTGCGGCCATGCGCATCGAACGCCACCTCGCCTTCCAGGCATTGCAGCGTGATCTGGCCCTTGACCGCATGCTCCGGTACCGCACGGCCGGCCGGCACGGTCATGCGGATCAATTCCAGCTGCTCCGTCTTGGCCAGTGCGATGGAAGAAAACTGCGACAAGCTTTCACCGGCCTCGCGGCCAATCCGGACCACTTGCCCGGATGATGCATGCGGTAGCGCCATATACCCTCCCTGGATTGTCCCAATGATAGCAGTTGGCGCCGCCGCACTTATTTCTGTTCGTCGCCAATGAAGCGGTAGATGCCTGCGCCGACGCCGGCGCCGATGATCGGCGCCACCCAGAACAGCCACAGTTGCGCCACCGCCCAGCCGCCGACATACAGCGCGACGCCGGTGCTGCGCGCCGGGTTGACCGAGGTGTTGGTGACCGGGATCGAGATCAGGTGGATCAGGGTCAGGCACAGGCCGATGGCGATCGGCGCAAAGCCAGCCGGTGCGCGCTTGTCGGTTGCCCCCAGGATGACCACCAGGAAGAAGGCCGTCATCACCACTTCCGTGACCAGGGCCGCCACCAGGCTGTAGCCGCCCGGCGAATGCTCGCCATAGCCGTTGGAGGCGAAGCCGGCGGCCACGTCAAAACCTGCCTTGCCGCTGGCGATCAGGTACAGCACGCCGCCCGCAGCAATGCCGCCCAGCACCTGCGCCACGATATAGCCCGGCAAATCCTTGGCCGGGAAGCGGCCGCCCAGCCACAGGCCGACCGATACCGCCGGGTTCAAATGACAGCCCGAAATGTGGCCGATGGCAAAGGCCATGGTCAGCACCGTCAGGCCGAAGGCCAGCGACACCCCGTGCAAGCCGATCCCCACCCCGGGAAATGCCGCCGCCAGCACCGCACTGCCGCAACCGCCCAGGACTAGCCAGAACGTACCGAAGAATTCCGCACCCAGTTTTTGCATGTCACGCCTCCGTTGACGATTGGTAATTTTGCAAACAGATTAACTATAAATGGCGGAAATGACAACGGTGCGACATGTTGCACCGCAGAAAAATAGAGCGACCGTTCTAGAAAATTCGCTTGTGTTACGCAAGCGGTTTCAATAGAGTAAATGTTATATATTTACTACCAAAATGGAAGCCAATGAGCAAAGGTTCGTTCGCCGAGATGAACTGCCCCATCGCCCAGACCCTGGAGCAGGTCGGCGAATGGTGGACCTTTGTCATTTTGCGCAACGCCTTCTGCGGCATGAGCCGCTTCCAGGATTTCCAGCGCCACCTCGGCATCAGCACCAATATCCTGGCCCGCCGCCTGGGCAAGCTGGTGGAGAACGGCATCCTGCTGCGCCAGCCCAGCGACGAGGACGCCCGCATCGTCCATTACCGCCTGACGCCCAAGGGCCACTCGCTCTATCCCATCCTGGCCGCGATGACCGTGTGGGGCGAGCAATGGGCGCCGCATCCGGACGGGCCGCGCATGACGCTGGTGGAGCGCGAAACCGGGCTGCCCGTGGCCGGCGTGGGCATCCGCGCCGCCGACGGGCGCGACCTGGCGCCGGCGCAGATCGATACGGTGGCCGGCCCCGGCGCCGATGACAAGACGCACGCTTTGATGCGCATGAGAGAGGAGACAAGCAAACAATGAATACCGATAAAGTCTGGCTCAAGTCCTACCCCGATGGCATTCCGGCCTCCATCGATCCCGACCTGTACCGCTCCCTGCCGCACCTGCTGGAGGAGTCCTTCGGCAAGTTCGCCGCGCGCAAGGCCTACGCCTGCATGGACAGCGTCATGAGCTACCGCGAGTGGGACGAGCACTCGCGCAACCTGGCCGCATGGCTGCAGCAGCGCGGACTGGCCAAGGGCGCCCGCGTCGCAGTGATGATGCCCAATGTGCTGCAATATCCGGTCGCAGTGGCGGCCGTCCTGCGCGCCGGCTGCACCGTGGTGAACGTCAATCCGCTGTACACGGCGCGTGAGCTGGAGCACCAGCTGACCGATTCCGGCGCCGAAGCCATCTTCATCCTCGAAAACTTCGCCACCACGCTGGAAAAGGTGCTGCCGCGCACCAGCGTCAAGCACGTGGTGGTGGCCAGCATGGGCGACATGCTGGGCTTTGCCAAGGGCATGCTGGTCAACTTCGTGGTGCGCACGTTGAAGAAGTTGGTGCCGCTCTTTGATCTGCCGGGCGCCGTGCCATTCCGCGCGGCCTTGCGCCAGGGCGCACGCGAAGCCCTGCGCCCGATGCAGCTGGGCCACGACGACATCGCCTTCCTCCAATACACGGGCGGCACCACGGGCCTGTCCAAGGGCGCCACCCTGACCCACCGCAACGTGATCGCCAACATGCTGCAGAACGATGCGTGGGCCGGGCCGGCCCTGCTCAATCAAGCCAAGGGCGAACAGGTGGTGACGGTATGTGCGCTGCCGCTGTACCACATCCTGGCGCTGAACGCCTGCATGCTGATGGGCGCGCGCTGGGGCGCGATGAACCTGCTGGTGCCCAATCCGCGCGACATGGCGGGCTTCGTCAAGGAACTGGCCAAGTACCGCGTCAATTTCTTCCCCGGGGTGAACACCCTGTTCAACGCCTTGCTGAACCAGCCCGAGCTCGCAAAGGTCGACTTTTCCGGCCTGCGCATCACCCTGGGCGGCGGCATGGCGGTGCAGCAGGTGGTCAGCGAACGCTGGCTGGCCGCGACCGGCAGCCCGATCCTGGAAGGCTACGGCCTGTCGGAGACCTCGCCGACGGCCACGCTGTGCCGTCCCGACCAGAACGGCTTCAGCGGCACCATCGGCCTGCCGGTGCCGTCGACCGAAGTGGCGATCGTCGACGACGACGGCAATCCCCTGCCCTTCGGCCAGGCCGGCGAAATCGCCATCCGCGGCCCGCAGGTGATGGCCGGCTACTGGAAGCGTCCGGACGAAACGGCCAAGGTCATGACGGCGTCCGGATACTTCAAGTCGGGCGACATCGGCATCATGGATGAACAGGGCTATGTCCGCATTGTGGACCGCAAGAAGGACATGATCCTGGTCTCCGGCTTCAACGTTTACCCCAATGAAGTGGAAGGCGTGGTGGCCGCCCACCCGCTGGTGCTCGAATGCGCCTGCATCGGCGTACCCGACGCCGGTTCGGGCGAAGCCGTCAAGCTGTTCGTGGTGCGCAAACACCAATCGCTCACCAGCGAACAGCTGATGGACTACTGCAAACAGCAGTTGACCGCTTACAAAAAACCGAAATACATCGAGTTCCGCGACGCCCTGCCCAAGACCAATGTGGGCAAGATCCTGCGCCGCGAGCTGCGCGACGAAAAGGTCGCGGCGTAAGTTTTTGCTGCATTCCCTGTACTGCCCCCGAACATCTCAATAACAGGAGTTAAGTATGGAAGCCAGTATTGCCGCAGTAAGCCAACCTAAAACCAACCCTATCGTGCTCGACGAGAAGCGCAGCAAGACCGTGCGCACGCTGATCAACGCCTCGCACCGCAAGCTGCTGTTCCTCGACCAGGTGGTCGACTGGGAAAAAGGCATCGACTTTTCCAAGCCGCCCAAGGTGGCCGAGTCGAGCTGGATCTACGGCACGCCCTACTGGGATATGCTGACCGAGGAACAGCGCAATGAAGTGCTGTGGCTGGAGACCGGCCGCGACGTGTCCTATTTCATCTGGCTGGAACAGACCCTGCCCGAACTGTACGTCGGCTACGTCAACCAGTACCACGGCGTCCTGAGCGACGACGTGCGCGAATACCTGATGGTGTTCTCGCGCGAAGAGATCGTGCACACGCTGATGTTCCGCCGCTACCTGGACAAGGCCAACCTGCGCCTGTGGAGCCATCCGGAAAACATCCCCAACTACTCCCTGTTCGAGCGCCAGCTGGCCGGCAAGCATCCGGTGTACGGCATCTGCTGGAACCTGCTGATCGAATGGTTCGCGGAGCTGAACTCGATCTTCCAGACCCAGACCGACGGCATCGACCCGCTGACGCGCCAGATGTTCAAGGAACACCACCTGGAAGAAGTGCGCCACATCGCCTTCGCCAAGACCATCTGCGAAAACTACTTCGAGGCGGCGCCCAAGGAGGAGCTGGCAGAGATGTGCGAGTTCTTCCAGAAGGGCTACGGCTTCCTGCTGGACGAATACACCTACATGCCGGAAATCGCCCTGCATGCATCCTTCGACTTCCCGATCAAACCCGGCGACACCGACAAGATCCGCGAGGTGCGCAACTCGCCGAACAACCAGCGCCTCAATGCAGCCCGCTTCCGCGACGTGCGCGAGTGGTGCCTGAAGCACAACATCATCAAGCAGTAAGCCCCATCATCCCCAGGCGGCAGCTTGCATGGCGCAGTGCGCGCCAGGGACAGCTGTCGCCGTTTCAAAAAGAATCTGGAGCAAGCATGATCGATATCATTCCCCACGATTCCGGCATCACGGAATTGCGCATCGCCCGACCGCCGGTCAACCTGATCGACGTGGGCGTGCTGAAAACCCTGCGCCATGCCCTGGCCGAAGCCGAGCGCACAGGCCAGCGCGGCATCATCCTGTCCGGTGCGCCGGGCGTGTTTTCCTCCGGCGTGGACGTGGCCGCCCTGGTCGGCGGCGACTACGAAGCCGTGCGCGAATACTGGCAGCAAGTGTTCCTGCTGGCGTCCGAGATGGCGTTGTCGCGCCAACCGATTTTCGCCGCCATTACCGGCCATTGCATGGCCGCCGGCGCCCTGCTGGCCGTGTTCTGCGACTACCGCGTCATGGCGCAAGGCCCCTGGCAGGTTGGCCTGAACGAAGTGCGGGTCGGCGTGGCGCTGCCGGACTGCTTCCAGGTTGCGGTGCGCCGCGTGGTGGGAGCCCTGCAGGCCGAAAGGCTGCTGGTGTTCGGCCGCATGCTGTCGCCGCAGCAGGCGCTGGAAGTGAACCTGGTCGACGAGCTGGCCGAGCCTTCGCAGGTGGTGGCGCGCACGCGCGAGCGCCTGCAGGAACTGCTGTCGGTGCCGCCGCAAGCCCTGGTCAGCACGCGCGCCATCGCCCGCCGCGACCTGCGCGACGTGTTTGCCGACGTCGATGCGCTGCCGGTCGACGACTTCGTCGACGCCTTCCTGCAGCCGGAAACCCAGCAGGCGCTGCGCTACGTCGCCAGCCGCCTGCGCCAACCCGCCGCGGCAGCCGCGCAATGAACCTGTATTTCCGCCTCATGCTGGTCTGGCTGCGGGCCTGCTTCAAGCCCGCGATCCAGATCGGCGACACGATCGAGATGCAGCTCACCGTGCTGCCCAACGACCTGGACCTGAACGGCCATATGAACAATGGCCGCTACATGACCATCATCGACCTGGCTCTGGTCGAATACATGACGCGCGCCGGCTTCATGGGGCCGGCCCTCAAGCGCGGCTGGCGCCCGATGCTGGGCGGCTCGATGATCGCGTTCCGGCGCGGGCTCAAGCCGTTCCGGCGCTATACCCTGCGCTTCTGCGCCCTGTGCTGGGACGAGCGCTGGACCTATATCCGCTTCGAGTTCGTGCTCGACGGGGACGTGATGGCGGTCGGCCACACCAAGGGCGGCATTGTCGGCCCCTACGGCGTGGTGGGCAGCAATGAAATGTGCGCGGTACTGGGCGTGGATCCGGCCTCGCCGGTCTTCCCGCGCTCGGTCACGGCGTGGATCGAGGCCGATCGCCTGATGCGGGCCTGACCGGGAGAACCCATGGAAGCCATACAAAACATCGCCGTCATCGGCGCCGGCCCGGCGGGGCTGACCGCCGCGGACACCCTGCGCCAGCTGGGCTACAAGAAAGTCACGCTGTTCGAACAGGGCACGCGCGTGGGCGGCAAGGTGTACACCGCGCAGACGCCCGCCGGCCCGGTAGAACTGGGCGCCGTCATCGCCTCCGCCGAGTGCGAACTGGTGCTGGGACTGGCGCAGCGCCTGGGCGTTGCGATCGCGCCCTACCCGGTGGAGCAGCGCTTCCTCGACGAGCATGGGGTGCGGCACGATGCCCCGTCCTTCCTTGCCAGCCGCTACAGCGCGGACGAAATCGGGCAAGCCATCGCCAATTATGGCGCGGCGCTGGAACGCTATGCCATGGTTCGCTACGATACCCTGGCCGGCATGCCGCGCGCGCTGCACCAGCCGTTCGACCGCTTCGCCGCCAGCCACGGCTTCACGCCGGTGGCCGAACTGGCGCGCGGCGCCCTGGTGGGGTTCGGCTACGGCTATTACGAAACCGTGCCGGCCCTGTATTTCATGAAACTGATCCCGTGGCTGTTCCGGCCCGACGGCCAGGGCGGCCTGGCGCCGGGCAAGTTCCACGTCTTCCCGCAGGGCTTCCAGGGCTTGTGGGAAGGACTGGCGCGAGAGCTCGACGTCCGCCTCGGCGCGGCCGTGACAGCACTCGACAGCCCACCAGGCCGTCCGGTGCAGCTCACCATCAATGGCCGCGACCAGCACAGCTTCGATGCAGTGGTGGTGGCGGCGCCGCTGCACACGGCAGCCAGCTTCCTGCCGGCCGGCAGCGAAGCCGCCGCCCTGCTGGCGCAGTTGCGCAGCAACCGCTACCTGGTCAGCGCCTTTGCCGCCAGCAGCCTGCCGGGTGGGGAATTCCTGTTCCTGCACCAGAACGAACACCCCGAACGCATCGGCCACATGAATGCCTGGGCCAACCGCAATCCTGCCCTGCCGATGTACCTGGGCTGGCAGTTGGCCGGGGACGCCGCCAGCACCGGACAGTTGCGCGAGCTGCTGGCGGCCGATATTGCCGCCCAAGGGGGTAGGTTGGAGCGCGTCGTCCTGCAGCAGGAGTGGGATTACTTCCCTCATGTCGACGGCACCGCCCTGGAAGCCGGTTATTTCGAACGCATCGACGCCTTGCAGGGCCAGTGCCGCATATACTACGCGGGCGGCGCCCTGAACTTCGAGACAGTCGAGCACAGCGCACGGCAGGCGCGAGCCCTGATGCGCCGCCATTTCGGCTGACGGTACAAAGGGCATCCCTTACGGTTTGTGCCTATGGAAAAACGGCGGAGGCGGGGCCTATAATGGCTGGGCGAACCGGCACGCCATTGCCGCCCTCGGAGATACGCATGAAACACCTGATCGTTGCCAGCCTGGCCCTCGCCCTGACCGTGCCTGCCTTTGCCAGCACCACCCACGCCAAGGCCACCGCCACCCACCACAAGACCGCCTCGACCTCCACCAAGCATCACCTGGCGAAGAAGAAAACCTCCGCGCACCATAAGACCGCGAAGGCAACCACTCACCACAAGCACGCATGATTTTCGTCTGGGGCAGGAAGGCGGTCTACACCCACGCCGGCTACGTCGCCGACTTCTGCCCCGTATGCCGGGCAGCCCGTGCGTTCTCCGTGCAGCGCATCGGCATGGCCTGGCACGTGTACTACCTCACCATTTCCAAAGGCGAGCTGGCCGGATATCAGCGCACCTGCTGCGATTGCGGCATGGCGCTGCCCATGGAAGTCGGACACTACACCCAGTTGAGCGCGGAACAGCTGCCGCTGGTGCAGCTGGAACAAACCACCAATCCCCATTTGTCGATCCGCCACGCCGATGCACTGGCCGCTGCTGCGCGCCTGCGCGAAGCGCCCTTGCTGCTTGATGAATCGGAGCGCCGGCGCCAGCTCGATGCGGCGTTGCGCCTGCAGGCCGACGCACTCGACGAGTTCGAAGCGACCACGCGCCTCGACCGCGAAGTGTGGTGGACCATCGGCGGCGCATTCGCGTTTTGCGCCCTGGTGCTTGCCGCGCTGCGACAGCTGGCGCCGGAAAACATGGACACCGGTTTCATCATCGCCTTCTTCCTCAGCCTTGGCGCGGTAGCCTGGCAATTGAGCCAGATGGGAGAACGCTTCCTGCAACGCGGCCTCCTGCCGAAGCTGGCCCGTTCGCTGGCGCCCTTGCAGCCGAGCGCGGCGGAACTCGACGAAGCGTTCGAGCGCATGCGCGAACAAGGCCGCAAGCTGGCCAAGCGCGTCGACAGTGCGCGCGTGCAGCAAGCCATCGCCTCCCTGCGCAACTAAGCCAGCGCCAGCGCGTCCAGCAGCACCTCAAGCTGCTGCAGCCGTGCTTCCATTTCTTCGATTTGCGGCGCGCTGCCGCCCATGCCGTGGAAAGACGTGTTGTGCAGCAGCGCATTGCGAAATTCCGCCAGGCCGCGCGCCTCGCGCAACAGCGCCAGCATGGCTTCACTGGACTGCGGCGATTGTTGCTTCAGGCTGGCCTTGATGCGGTCAAGCCGCTTGCCGAATGTGAGCTTGCGCGTGTCGTCGGTACCGATGCAGCGTGCGCACAGGATGAATACGTGCGCTTCCAGCCGGGAGAACTCATGGATAAAGCTCCCCAGCATCAGCTTCCATTGCTGGTCGGGTGGCAGGTCTGGCCTCATGCCGCTCATTGTACGCTGCGATTTCAGTTGCGCTTACTTTCGATTCATCGTAGTTTACCTTTCGTTTTTCAATAAAATTGAAAGGATATGGAGATGAAACGAAGAATTTCGCTGTTAATCCTTGCGTTTTCCGCCGCCGCGGCCCTGGCGGGCCAGCCTGTTGCCAGCGGGGATGCCGTAGTCGCCCTGGCCGGCAACGGCTTCGTCACCAGCGCCGATGCCGGTTCGACGGAAGTCATCAACAACAACGGCCTGGCCAACTGGACCAGCGCCAATACCGTCACCAGCATCTGGTTCCGCATGGCCGCCGCGGGCAACGCCACCTTGTCGCTGGACGCCGGCCTGACCGGCAGCAAGACCAGCAACATCCGCGTGACCGCCAATGGCACGCCGTTCGACATCACCCTCACCAAGGGCAGGACCAAGACCTACACCGTCGGTACCATCAACGTGCCCGCAGCCGGTTACGTGCGGGTCGACCTGCAAGGCATTAGCAAATCCGGCTCCTACTTCGGTGACGTTGCGGCACTGCGCGTCAACACCAGCACGCCGCTGAACTATGCGAACGACGCAGCCAATTACTACTGGTCGCGCCGCGGGCCATCCGTCCACCTCGGCTACACGGTGCCGGCCAACACCGAGTATTTCTACAATGAGGTGACGGTGCCGGCAGGCGAAGACAAGATCGGCTCCTATTTCATGGCCAACGGATTCAATGGCGGCTACTTCGGCATCCAGGTCAACTCGCCGACCGAACGCCGCGTGCTGTTCTCGATCTGGGATGCCGATAACGGCGCCAAGACCACGCTGGTACGCAAGGGCCCGAACGTGGTCGACAACTCGTTTGGCGGAGAAGGCACCGGCGGCCAGTCCTACCTGCTGTACAACTGGATGGCCGGACAGACCTACCGCTTCATCACACGCGTCGTGCCGGACGGCGCGGGCGGTACCAATTTCTCCGCCTGGTTCTACGCACCCGAAACCAACGCCTGGCGCTTCATCGCCACCTGGAAGCGCCCGGCCACCACGACCTACCACGCCGGCGTGTATTCCTTCCTGGAGAACTTCATTGACACCAGGGGCTACCTTGGCCGCAGCGTACAGTTCAACAACCAGTGGGCGCGCAGTACCGGCGGTAGCTGGACCGAACTGGTGACGGCACGCTTCACTGGCGACGCCACCGCAGCCAACGCCCAGCGCATGGATTACGCAGGTGGCTTGCATAACGGAAGCTTCTACTTGCGTAATGGCGGCTTCTTCAGCCCCAATGTGCCAATCAACCAAAGCTTCACCCGCCCGGCTACCGGACAAGTACCAACGGTGGACGTCGGCACCCTGCCGTAGACATTTTTGTATCCCAGTGTATCTGGCGCCATGCCAGATACACTTCTCACGAGCTCTCGACAAAAGCGATACACACTGCCCCCTTAATCTGGTCACACCTTAACCAAGGAGACCAAGATTATGAAAACCACCTACGCAGGACTGGCAGCCACCCTGGCTATCGCATTGTGCACCTCCGCCGCACACGCCGCAGAACCCAAGAAGGAAATGGAAAAGTGCTATGGCGTGGCGAAAGCCGGCCATAACGATTGTGCCGCGGGCCCGGGCACTTCGTGCGCAGCAACCTCCAAAGTCGACTACCAGGGCGATGCCTGGGTGCTGGTCGAAAAAGGCACTTGCACCTCCATCAAAACCCCTAAGGGCTACGGCTCGCTGAAGGCGAAGTGATGAAGCGTGCCATTGCATCGGTGATCGCCCTGGCAGCCGGCCTTGCCGGCGCGGCACATGCCACCGCACCGGCCGCCCAGCCAGCCGCGAAAAACGTTGTGATCGTGCCGGGCGCCTTCATCGACGCTTCCAGCTGGCGCGTGGTGCACGACACCCTGCGTCTGAAAGGCTTCAACGTCACCGTGGCCCAACTGCCCCATACCTCGCTCGACGACGACATTGCCATCGTCCGCAAAGCGATTTTCCAGCAGTTCGGCAACGTGATCGTGGTCGGCAATGGCATTGGCGGCACGGTGATGTCAAATGTGGCCACCGGCGACAAGGTCAAGGCGCTGGTGTATGTGGCGGCCTTGATGCCGGAAGTCGGCGAAACCTCGCAGCAGCTGTTGTCGTCGATACCGGGCGCCGGTGAAGGCGTCAAGCCGGACCGCGCAGGCTTCCAGTTCTACGACACTGCGCGCTTCCAGGCCGACCTGGCCGCCGACCTGACGCCCAACCGCGTCAACTTCATGGCGGCCTCGCAAGTACCGGTCAGCAATGTGCTGATGGGAACGCCAAGCTGGTTCGCCACCTGGCACCAGAAGCCAAGCTTCGGCATTGTCGCCACGCAGGATCGCCTGGTGAGCCCGGAACTGCAGCGCTGGATGTACAAGCGTGCCGGCGCCAGGGTCACAGAAATCGCAGCAAGCCATGCAGTACAAATTTCGCAGCCGGAAGCGGTCGCGAAAGTCATCGAAGACGCTGCCCTCAGCGTCCAGTAAGTCCTACTTTAACCAAAGGAGATTCATCATGAGCATCGCTACCAAAACCCGCGCTGGCCTGGCCGGCGCCGCCGCCCTGATCGCACTGGCATCCCTGTCGGCACCATCGTTCGCTGCAGAAAAAGTGAAGGAAGAACCGGGCCGCTGCTACGGCATCAACACCTGCAAGGGCACCAGCTTGTGCGCCACCGCCAAGAACGACTGCAAAGGCCTGAACCAGTGCAAAGGCCAGGGAGTGCTGGTAAAAACCCCGACCGAGTGCAAGGCACTGGGCGGCACCCTGACCGAAGCCAAGTAATCCAAACGGAGGCACACCATGCATGCCCATCGCTTTGGCCTCGGCCTGCGCCGCGAGCACTACCGCGATTTCCTCGAAGGCGACGTCGACGTGGATTTCGTCGAAGTGATCTCGGAGAATTTCATGGTCGCCGGCGGCCAGCCGCGCGATATCCTGCGCCGCGTGAGGGAGAAGCATCCCGTGGTGCTGCATGGTGTGTCGATGTCGCTTGGTTCGGCCGACGGTTTGCGGCCGGACTACCTGGCCCGCCTGTGCGCCCTGGTGGAAGAGATCGAACCGATGTTCGTCTCCGACCACCTGAGCTGGTCGCGCATCGGCCGCTTCAATTCGCACGACCTGCTGCCGCTGCCTTACACGCAGGAGGCGCTCGACATCATCTGCAACAACATCGACCAGGCGCAGGAAGCACTGGGACGCACCATGCTGGTCGAAAATCCTTCGAGCTACCTGACGTATGCCGAGTCCAGCATGACGGAATGGGAATTCATTTCCGCCATGGCCAAGCGCACCGGCTGCGGATTGCTGCTGGACGTGAACAACGTCTTCGTCAGTGCCAGCAACCACGGCTTCGATCCGCTCGATTTCCTGCGCGGGGTACCGATGAACCGCGTATGCCAGATCCACCTCGCCGGCCATAGCCAGGGCGACGGCCTGCTGATCGACACCCACGACAGCGCCGTCAACGATGCGGTGTGGTCACTGTACCAGCAGACGATCGCACGCTGCGGCCCTGTGGCCACCATGATCGAGCGCGATGGCGATATCCCGCCGCTGGCCGACCTGCTGGCCGAACTCGATATCGCGCGCCATCTCGCAGCGCACAGGGAGGCAGCATGAACCTCGCCAATCTCCAGGGCGATTTCCACGCCATGCTGGCCTCATCGACGCCCGTTGCAGGCGTGCCGGCCGGCCCTGGCCGCGCGGTCTACCTGAACAACTACCGCGCGCAGCTTGTCGGCTGCCTGGAAGAGAGCTACCCGCAACTGCGCGCCTTCATCGGCGAAGAAGCCTTCCTGCATGCTGCCGCAGCGCACATCAAGCGCCGCCCTCCACACGCCTGGACGCTGGACGCCTACGCCGACGATTTCTGCGACACGCTACAGGCGCTGTTCCCCGACAATCCGGACCTGCACGAACTGGCCTGGATCGAGCATGCCTTGGACCAGGCGTTCATCGGCCCCGATGCCGCGCCTGTCGCTGCCGACGCACTGGCCGAAGTCGACTGGGAGCACGCCAGCCTGACGCTTGCGCCAACACTTCAACTGCGCATTGCCACCACCAACGCCGCCGACTTGTGGTTCGCCCTGCGCGACGGCAGCAGCAACCTGGAAGGCGAAATGCTTCCCGCGCCCGGCGGCCTGCTGGTCTGGCGCCAGGGCTTCGTCTCCTGCCTGCGAGCACTGGACGCCATCGAATTTGCCGCGCTGACGCACCTCCAGCGCGACGGCAGCTTCGCCGGCTTGTGCGCGTTGCTGGTGGAACGCGTCGGCGAAGAACAAGGCATCGCCAGCGCCGGCGCCATGCTGGCCGACTGGCTTGGTAGTGAACTCATTACCGGAGTTGAAAATGAATGAAACCCGCCGCCTGTTCCTGCTATCCGCCCTCACCGGACTGGCAGGGACCGCAAGCCTCGCCTTCGCACCGGCACTCGCCGGCGCCGCGCTGCCCATCCGCAGCGCCACCGAAGTGCTGCGCGCAGTAGCCGCAGCACAGCCTGCACTCAGCTACCACGCCGCCGGCCCTGACGACGGCCGCCCTATCGTGCTCGCCCGCAGCCCGGGCGATTCCATCGACCACTACACCGAAATTGCATCGCTGTTGGCAGCGCAAGGCTACTTCGTTCTGCTGCCGACGCTGCGTGATGCGGATGCCACGGCGCTCGGCCAGGACCTGCTGACCTTCATCGACAGCCTGCACATCCCGGAAGCGGTCTTCATCGGCACCGGTCAGGGAGCCCAGGCAGCGCGCGCCGCCGCCAGCCATCGCCGCACGCGCGTCATCGGCCTCGTGTTGGCGGATGGCGGCACCACGCCAACGCCTGTCCCGGCAATCGGCCTCGCCGCCAGCGCCACCACGCAACAAATCGCCGATGCAGCCATCACACTGGCGCGCCAAGGCAAATGGCGCACCTGATACCTGACAAAACGGAGACCACCATGAACACCAACTTCGCCCGATCCCCAGCCGCCGCAGCCACTTCCACCGGCACCATCGCAGGAGGCATCGCAGCGCTCCACCCACTTGCCGCGCGCCTGCTGCCCCCATCGGTACAGCTGCTCGCGGCCCGCCTCGGCATTGCCGCAGTCTTCTTCCTCTCCGGCCGCACCAAAGTCGAAGGCTGGTTCACGCTGAAGGATTCGACGATCGACCTTTTCCGCTACGAGTACATGCTGCCCCTGATCCCACCGGAGATCGCCGCCCCCATGGCCACCTTCGCCGAACACGCCCTGCCACTGCTGCTGGTCGCCGGCCTGTTCACCCGCTTCGCCGCCCTCGGCCTCCTTGCCATGACCGCCGTCATCGAGATCTTCGTCTATCCACAAGCCTGGCCGACCCACCTGGGCTGGGCCGCCTTACTGCTGCCTCTGATTGCTCAAGGCGGCGGCAAGTTCTCAATCGATCACCTTTTGCAAAAGCGTTCGGCGAAGGAACCTTGAGTCAAATTCGCGTGCGTTAGCTGGGGACGGGAACGGTAACGCTTGACTGACTGATGCCAACGATTGCTGAAAATTCCATCATTTGTTACTATTCAAGCGTAGACAAGCGCAGGATTTGTAGAGGTCGCTTAACGGCGGCAGCCCGAACGGGTGGGAACCTCGAACCTGGGGTCTACTTTACTCAAGGCTCACCAGCTTGGTGAGCCTTTGTTTTTCCGCGTCGTCCCCACACCAGATCTTCAGGCCGTAACCATCGGCTCGACGGTCTTTTCTGTAAATTGTCGGCTTCAATATTTCTAGATACCGACTTTCGACCTCTCCATACTGAGTTTTGTTTACTGCGAAGAACACACTCGATGCCACTGCATCCGCGAGCTGTAGGCCTGCCAATTTGTCGTGATTTACCGCGCGCACGCTGTCGCACGTGATCGCAGGCCAATGAATGTTGATATCTGCACCTGCCCTGGCTTGTTGCGACAGCAGTTCCAAGTAGGATCTCAAGTCGTCATATGACATCGCAGACCGATTCGAGAAAATGAGGTCCGTGTTACAAGCACCTCCGATTGCGTGGTCTCTGCATAACCAACTAACACGTTCTAGTAGCAGCCTGGTGCTGTAGCGGTAAAGCTTGTGCGCCTCTTGCTGAAAGTTCTCCGGATTGTTAATTGAAGGCTTATGAACAAGTATACTTACAGTTCGCACGGGTAGTGTTCCCAATAGGCGCACGTAAGGCACTCGCTGCTCGTGTTTCAGTTCACGGAAATGCAGTACGAATTTATCCGGCTTGCCGAGCAGCTGCCTGACATCCTTCGCAGCCTTCACTAATTGCAAATCGTTCGATTTTCGTACAATAGTCGCAGATAGAACGAACCAGCGCGAGCTACCACGTTCGCCCTCCAGAAACTTGAAACCTTCATCTCCCGCTTCATCGATATAGGCGACGAAATCTGCAGCCATCACTCTTCCTCGATTATTGTCAAGAAGTCAGATAATTATAGAGGTGCACTTTACGGGGGTTTTGATTTGCAGCATTGGCTGCACAACAACCACGCAGGCGCAAATAGAAAAAGCCCAGCCGGTGAGGGCTGGGCTTTTGGAATGCTGGTGCCGGCTGCAGGACTCGAACCCGCCACCTGATGATTACAAATCATGAAAAGTCCGAATTCATCGGCGTAGATTTTCATGCCTCACATTGCAGCAAGTCAGCAAAATCAAATACTTGGGAGAATACCGTGTTGGATTTGCGTTGATCGTTTTCGACCTTTATACTTCGCCCCGGGTTACATGGCGGTTACACGAAAACTGAGAGCAATGGCAAAGGTAAATTTCACGGCAGGCCGAGTGGGGAGCTTCCAATGCGAACCCGGCAAGAGTCAGTCCTTCTTATGGGATAGCAGTGCGCCGGGGCTCGGCCTTCGTGTGACGGCAAATGGGGCTCGTTCCTACATGTTCCAGGCCAAGCTGCGAGGGGAAACTATCCGACTGACCATCGGCGATCCCAATACTTGGCCAATCGATGCACCCACTGATGGCAAAGGGAATCCGGTCGGAAACGGCGCTCGCCAAGAAGCGCGCCGCCTCAAGACTTTAATCGACGCTGGCAAGGACCCGCGCCAAGTGCGCGACGAGGAACACGCGCGTGAACAAGCTGAACGCGCTGCCAAAACGGCGCAGGAAAAGGCAGATGAAGTAAGACGCGAACGCGAAGCGGTCACGTTGGCAACGGTTTGGAAAGACTATGTTGCAGACCGCTCGTCATTTTGGTCAGACCATCACATCACTGCACACAATAAGATTATTCAACAGGGCGGGGAACAACGAAAGCGCAGTCCAAAATTGACGACCGCTGGCCCGTTAGCCGTGTTTTCCAGTATGCGGCTCGGCGACATCACTATGGAGCGGATTGAGGATTGGGCCAAAGTGGAAGCCAAGATTCGTCCTTCCAGCGCTCGCCTTGCCGTCCGTCTCTTGAAGGCCTGCTTAAACTGGTGCGCAGAGCATCCGACATATTCCGCAATCGTCAGCGGCAACGTGGCCAAGAGCGGAAAAGTGAGGGAGGTTCTTGGCAAACCCAAGCTTCGCAACGATGTGCTCCAGCGCGAGCAGTTGGCGGCCTGGTTTGATGCGGTCATTAATATTCGCAACCCGGTAATCAGTGCTTACCTTCAATGTCTGCTGCTCACTGGCGCGCGACGGGAGGAACTTGCGGCGTTACGGTGGGCAGATGTTGACCTGCGATGGAATAGCTTGAAATTGTCAGACAAGGTAGAGGACTTCCGCATGGTGCCGTTGACGCCATATGTCTCTCAACTCCTTAACGGACTTCCAAGACGAAATGAATGGGTCTTTTCAAGCATGACCGCAGAGTCGGGCCGAATTTCCGAGCCCCGGATTGCGCACAACGAAGCGCTTGCGGTGGCAGGACTTCCACACCTAACGTTGCATGGACTGCGCCGTTCGTTCGCAAGTCTAAGTGAATGGGTCGAGACCCCAGGCGGAATTTCTGCTCAGATTCAAGGACACGCTCCACAAGGAGTGCGGGAGCAAAACTATATCCGGCGTCCGCTGGATTTGCTCCGTCTTTGGCATACGCGAATTGAGGTATGGATAATGGAACAAGCCGGGTTACCGGTTTGTGAGCACAGCGCGCCGATCCGTTTGGTGGGGACCTAATGCAGGCGTCGTTTTCAAGCCCAATTGCATATTATCATTGCGTCTTTTGATAGATTGAAAGGCGTCGAAGTTGAGTCAAGTTGCACAATTACTGCCGCCAATGTTGGTGAACAACTTAGACCAGGCCGCCGAATGGCTATCCAGTGTTACTAGGTTGAATTGGTCGCGCGAGCGCGTTCTTGACGCCATCTTGCAGGTAGCCGTGAAGGCGTCTGGCACGGCGTCGAGCGAAGCAACTTGTGCGACTGTCCGGTGCACTGCAATGCAAGCGGTGTCTTTTCATGTTGTGACTGACGAAGGTGATCGCATTCAGCATATTGAATGCACCCACGAATTGCCGCTAACTATAGGCATGCTGCAACAGATAATGGATAGAGGCGAAGCATGCCTGTCCAGTCTCAATGCGTTGCATTCATCAGGTGCTTGGCGTACTCACGTTCAGTCCAGCCCAGAGAGCCTGAGAATTTCGGCAGACAATTTTCGAATCGACGGCGAAAAGCTACGTGCCCTACCTGATGCCCTTGCTGGGCTGACAACGATTCCTAGCGTAGGTTTTCCTCTCGGTGGCCTTGATATCAACCAGGAACCTGACAACGGCGCCCTGTTTGTCGCCCTCGGAAGTTTTGCTCGAGCACATGATTGGCCAACTGCATCATGGCGCGAAGTTGTTTCCGCTGCGATTTCCGATCTGAACTCCTGGGACGGAAGCGTCCTTAAAACGCTTGCCGCTGGTCCCGCGTCGTTAAAGCAAACAATGACGAGGCAGAAAAATGAATCTTCCTCATGCCTGACCACAAAGGAAATCGACGACCTTTTCGGGCATCTAGCCGAATTCGATCTTGCGAAGGCTATGACTGACAACGCCGTCTGGACGCAAGGCGCGAAGGTCTCAAAGGGAACGCGCGGTGGGCGACACAAGAATCTTTGGAATCCTGTCGCGTTGGCGGCGGCTTTACATGAGCGGCTACCCAATTCGAAGAGAAAAAGTCTCAGCGCGATCTTTGAAAGGCAACCACTGCTTGAGCCCTGGCGCGAGACGTGGTCCCAATTTGGACCGGACGCCAACCAAATCGGCGCGCCTTAAATCCATCTTCGGTATGTCCTGCTTGGTTTATTGATTAATCCGGGTTCAAAAAGCGAAATGGTCCCTCGCCGTTTTTTCGCCCATCAATTAAATCGCGCTCTCGCAAGGTTAGGTTGAATAGGTTGAGCTCTTTGAGATTACCTGCTTGCCTCCAGACAAACTCGTGCTTGTCGTCGATGGCGGTTGCGGTATGCAGGAGCGTATAGTTATATCGATTCGGTCTATGTGAACTCCCCTTATGCACCTTGTTTATTCGAACATGCTGACAACAAATGATGCGAGTATGGGACTCAAAAATTGACGGGATAAGAGCCACGTTAACCCCGGACGCATCCTCAAAACTTCGATATGTCAGGCCACGCGAGTCTGCTTGCTCAAGTGCGAGCTCAGCCAAAATTCGGGTCGTTAGATAGTCTTTACTCTCTGATTTTGACTGAGCAAGCAAGCTAGACAATAGTCCGTCAATGTAGACGAGTCGCCTTGCGCCATCGCGTCCTCTTTCGGCGATCAATCTGCGAATGGTTTTTTTCGGATCAATTCCGTGCATTTGCGTATGCCCAGTTTGCGCAACATGCTTTAGCTCGCCCAAAACACACAAGCGTAGATACTTATTAGGAGCTCGCGTGAAGCAAAACCATTGGACATAGTCTCCTGGTTGCACTCGAAGTTCTGCGAGAACTGTATTGACGCTTCTGGCACAGTAGACCATCGGCGAGCCCGCGTCGTTCATTCTATTTATTCTCGCCATCGTTGGCGGCGCATACGTGATACGCGAAACCGGGCGGAATGGCTCACTTTCCGCGAAGACGCCCCTCCAATAATGTTCACCCTGCCCTTGCTCGAAGCTCAAAATACTTGCTTCTTTGAGCAGTAACTGTAAATGCGATTTAATTTCGTCCCTATTAGTAGAACGCGTAATAGCGTAAAAGTGGTCATTGCAGTCGTTGAGGGTCATTGCCATGCCTTTCACGCGTGCGACGAGACAGATGCTTCATAAGTGAAGTAGTGTGAAGTTCGGCAAAAACTCGGCACCTAAGATTACGCAGTTGCCATTTGCCTCAAAGATACTGGGCGCCTCTCTTCGGATTGACTATTGGCCGTTTCGGGACCAAAGGGGACTCTAACTTATCTGACATCCAGTGTCAGATCGAATTTGCGCGAAATGCATTTCATACTGATTACGGAAAGCAAAACTTCTACTTTGATATCCTGATTTGCCGGACTCAGTTGCCGGAATACATCCTGGCGAGAATCGCTTTCCCTTTAGATAAAGGCTTTTGATTGCCGGCGCAGAGCCCGGCAATACACCGGCAATTTTCACTAAGCCCTCCAAATCAACACAGAGGCTTAGAAATGCAAAATCAGGAACACCTTGGCACACTCGTAAACGAACGTCGCGCCGTGCTGGACACTAACGAGGCAGCCTTTCACCTCGGGCGCAAACCGCAGACGCTGCGCAAATGGGCCAGCCGCGAAGACGGTCCGATCAGGCCGCTACGCATTCATGGGCGCCTCGCCTGGCGGGTGGACGACATCAAGCGCGTAGTCGGCCTGCATGTGGAAATCAAATGAACATGCGTGCCAACATGACCACCGCAACAGTGGCGAGCGACATGCACTTCTTGGCGGTTAAGCCGCTGAGCAAGAAAAGCACAACTGCGCTGGAAAATTCGACAGTGATTCTGACCACGTTGCGCCATAACTTAAGGGAGATGTACGCAGACGGCCGTATTCAGCCGAAATCCGACATCGACCTCGACCGGAGCAATTCGAACGTTATCTTGATGGGTGCCAGCACTGCATCCGAAGGAAGCATAATGGCAGAGACCTTAATGCTGGAGGCGGGCATTGCTCAACCAAGGAAGAATGCGACCATGGGTATTGAGCTGGTGGTAAGCCTCCCGGCGTCCCTAAAAATCGATCAAACCGCATATTTCGAAAGTGCGGCACTCTGGGCAAAAGAATATTTCAACGTTCCTCTGCTGAGCGCTGTGGTCCATCTAGACCAAGAAAACCCTCATGCCCACATCGTTCTGCTCCCGCTCAAGGAGGGAAGACTGGCAGGCTCCGCCTTGCTCGGAAACCGCTCCTCCACGAAGGCAATGCATGCTAGCTTTCATGAGAACGTGGGGAAGAAGTTTGGTATGAATACGCCTGGCAAGAAGCGTAAGCTGACACTCGGCAAACGGCGCCAACAGTTAGATCTGGTCGCGCGCAAGCTGCGTCAGAAGTACCAGCTGTCTCAACCGATAATTTCTGTGCTCCTAAAACCCCACCTAAATGACCCTGCAAGCATTTTTGCAGCGTTGGATTGCCAGGAAGCTTGGAAGCCCAGCAAGCATTCGTTTGTCGAAATCATGACGCGCCCATGCAAAGTCGAGCGTGAGCGATTCGTAGTTCAATAAATCCTAATAGGAGATTCATGCCAGAAGGAAAAGTTACGACAAGCATCCCCTGAAAATCTCCTATGCTCTGTTAGGAGATTTTCTTGGTTTTCAACGAAAGTGACCCACTCCGCCGCTCCTCCACCAGTGTAACCCGCCCATGAACACGTCCGGGCGCAAGTCGAGTGCGTTCAGCCAGTCAGCGAGCTCAACTACATCGAGCCTACGGTCCAGTGCTTCGATTTTCGCCACGTACGATTGCTGCTTGCCCAAGCGCTTAGCCAGTTCAACCTGAGTTACGCCGCAGTCCGTGCGCGCCTCAACCAGTTTCGCGATCAGCTCGGCATAGTGCGGGCGGTGGATGGATTTCATCCCCGGATGGGAACATCCACAGAGATTTATCCCAAAATGGGATAATTCTCAGTTTATTTTGTAGGGGATGGAAAGGTCATGCTCATCGAATATTGCTGCTTGGTTGAAGGATCTGAAACACTCCATTTGATAAGGCCACAGGAAAATGGGGCCAATGACAATCAATATGTATTCATTTTCGAGGGGATCAGTGATCGGGCTGTCCTTTGCCTTATCGGAGACTGGGAGTTTGAATCAGTCATGCATTGCTTCGAAGCGGCCGGGACCTACTTGACCGAACCAGCTGGCCCATCGCGGAAAACGTTCTCCGTCGGATCACTGGCGCGCGCGGGCAGCTCGGAAGAGGGCTTTGCTGTTGGTGCGAAAGTTGCTATCGAGAAAGCAACATCAAGGACAAACGACAGTACGGGGCGCTTTACTCTCACGATTGCAGACGAC
Organism: Pseudoduganella sp. R-43; assembly: GCF_049913255.1. Lineage (NCBI taxonomy): Bacteria > Pseudomonadati > Pseudomonadota > Betaproteobacteria > Burkholderiales > Oxalobacteraceae > Pseudoduganella > Pseudoduganella sp. R-43. The sequence goes on along the minus strand of NZ_CP183988.1, from coordinate 652,129 downwards.
GCACAAACCCCATTCATTCAAGCACGCCGTTGGAAAGGTATTGACGATAGAACCTTCCGCATCAATCGTACTGACGTCGAGTTCGAAAGGATTGGTCGACTGTTCGGCCGCCTTGAATCGGCAACATTTGATGTCATATTCGAGACCACCACCCGTTCGTGGTTCCTTCCGTCCTTCCTAATTACGCCAAGCGAGCACCACACCTTTCTGGGGGCGTTGGCGCTGGAAAGCCAATTGCGCGGCTGCATATCCCACATCAATGAAATTTGCCCATCTGGATTTTCTTCGATCTGGACAACTGCACTCTCCGAGCTTCAATCCTTCGAATCGGCAAAGTGCGTGTGCTGCGATGGATATTTCGCCCGCAATATTGGGGAAAAATGGAAGAAAAAATGCATAGGTTGCTTTTATGGAAATCCCCCGACCTCACACACCGAGGAGGAGATCGCGAATGCCAGCATCGTAAAGCCATGGCTTCTCACCCTCAAGGATTTTTGCGACGAATCCTGAAACGCAACTTGATGAATGAGGGGGGGTATCAAAAGTCAAAACGACCAGGGAACCGTACCGGAGCCTTCCCGTCAGCTCATAAACGTGGACAAAAAAAGTTATTCAGTTTAAGTCCATGGTGTGGGTTTGCTCGCTGAATTGTCCCAGTCGGACTGACCAGCCGTCCACTGCCGGGCAAACGCTGCAACGACGTCGCATGAACTGGCAAACCCCAACGTCGTTAGGTCTTCAAACTACGTCTTTGCTTTTGAGGCTTGCTGGCCGCAGCTTTGAGTCAAGCAGATACCTGCACCGAGCATTTGTTTAATTTGCTGTACGAACGCCGCTTCGCATAGTGTGCTCAGTGGCTCAGATAGTTGAATCTTGGGGATTCGCTCTATCCGGGCGCTGGTCATGCACAATGTGAACAATCGCTTGTCGACTTCGCACCCATAAAGTCTTGTAAAATCGCCCAAAATATTACTGAGGGAAATTCATGTTGCTTCCACTGCAGGCGATTGGTTCGATTCAAACATCACATGGGGAACCTCAGGCCTTATTCTGCAGGGACGTGGATCGGCCGGACGAAGCCATGATCCAGTGGGCTCCGCTGGAAGGCCAGCCCGGTGAAGGCGTACTTGTGAAGTTGATCGCGACAAAGAAGGATACTTTCGCGCTTAGGCCAATTACTTTTTTCCTGTCAGATCAAGGCGGAGGGTTGTATGCACCTGCAAATTTGCCGAATTATGATGAGCTGACTAAGTATGTGGGTGAACTTCATCTGAAAGGTAACTCGTTGGTCGGAAACTGGGCCGGGGCAGGAACTGGCGGACGTATGCGATTTGAAATTCCGTCAAAGCCTGGGCGCGTCAAAGCGATGCGCTTGAAAAACTGGCAGGCGTTTAAGGTGTGGGCCAGCCAGACCAGAGAAACTGGCGAGTTTGTCGATTTTCGAGGTCATGGTAGCAATCAGTTCACGCTCTCAACTTCGCTGCACCGGATCGGTCGTACACGATCTGAGCGGTTTTGTTTTGAGACAATCCCTGAGTTCCGTGCACACGCCGAAGCGATACTAGACACCAAGTTTAGTCAAGGAAATGCGGATGACCTTTCCACTGTTCTCGCGTTGGCCCAGCACCATGGCCTTCCTACTCCGCTGCTCGACTGGACTGCATCACCTTATGTTGCTGCGTTCTTTGCCTTCGCTGATGCAGTCGAGAATCGCGGATCCCGACCGGATGATACCCATGTCCGAATTTATGCCCTAAGTAAAGCTGTAGCTAGTACAGCTGCGCCAACTGTCGTCATAACTTCCCCAGCCCCACATATTAGCCATCTCAGCATTGGTCCATGGAAGAATCCTCGACTTCTTGCGCAACAGGGACGTTTCACCGTCTCGAACGTAGCGGACATGGAACACATGCTTTGCATGATCCAAAAGAAAACAGGCGTATCTTTGGTTTCGGCTGTAGATGTGCCAATTAGCGAGGCAACAGCAGCGTTGTCAGACTTGAAATTCATGGGCTTGTCGGCAGCTACCATGTTCCCTGGCTTAGATGGCCTGTGTCGGATGATGAGACACGCGATGGCATTGAGGAAGTAGCTTTTCAGAGGGGCCGCCCCTGATGGGTGTCACTACAGCTTTGTGAACCAGACGTATACGGTAAATATGTTGGGACGATTCGGCCAGCGATGATACGTTCCAGTCCGCCACCTGCGCAATCTTCAAAAGCGGGCCCGGTGCTAGAAGCGCGCTGCATGATTTTTTCGGCGTTAATCGCAATTGCACGGCGGCTGCGGCCCCCTTAGATATCCCAGGAGCACAGCGAGCACATGGATCACCCCGAGTACGGGAACACTATGAGCACGCAAAGTTTTAATAAACCCCATGAAAATCAATTGCTTACAAGTTTTTCGTGCGCGGAATCATGTAAATTCACCTCAAAAACGTCCTTGTATATTGACGCAATTGGACTAAAGCAATGACTATCTTAACTAGTTGAGTACTCTGCAAATGTGGTGCTCAATGACGGTTTGCTGAGTTCTGGCCAGTGGGGCACACTGTGCAGCAACAGAGTCAATCATGAGGTCCAAATGGTGAACGGAATGCAGGCGACCGCCAAGCGCATGAAGATGGCGGATCGGGCTCAACAGCAAATGGATATCCACTTTCCGAACATGCCGGCAGCCTGGGTGTGGCGACGGAAGACGAATGACGGTTATACGACAGTTCCTCGGACGCTACCTATTGCGATGCAGGCAATCGATGCACAGACAAAGGGGCAACCAGCAGGGCACACGTTGTTTTGCTTGTGGGCACGCTCACCGGATCATCCACTAATCACTATAGAGAATCCGGCTACTTTTGCGAGCGAAGCAGGTTTCGTCGGTGAGCGAGCGGTCGATACATGGCGTCGACGGATGAAACAGTTGCGAGAGTTATGGTTTATCCAAACAAAGAGTGGTCCGACAGGGGAATTTCATTATGTACTGTTGTTGAACCCAAACGCGGCCATGGAGTGGATGCGCACAGCCGGAAAGATGCAGGACGGCTTGTATGCCCGGTTCATTGATCGTGTAATCGAGGTTGGGGCTCACAGTGAGATCGAAGCAATTCGTGCGCACTGGAAGCAACAGCGTGAGGTTCAAGCGGCGACTGAAGCAGCAAAGAATACAGTAGAGGTGACGACGAAAGTCGCGTAAATACGGAGGCGAATATGTTCAACAGGAGAAATTGCGGCATCTGATGCCTGCTTGCCCATCAGGTGCCAACAAATAGAAACCCCCAACCGGCTCAGCTCTCAACCCGAGGCCATGTCAGGGGTGTGGTAAGCGTGATTCACATACTGGGCTTGGCTACCGACCTTGCCCAGTTCCGTTAGCGTAGCCTTCGTTCCCTATGTTGGCAAGAGCAGCGCAAACGGTGACTCTTGCGGCGGAAGTCAGAATACTGTATATTTAAACAGTATTGACAATGATATGATTGGTCGCATATTTATAGCTATGAAGGGCATTCTGATGTATCATCTGATTCGCCCCTCTCTTTGAATTTCTTATTAGCAACTTATGTAGGCTCCACTCTTAGTGGAGGAATTATGCCGGTTACTGCCCATAGGTTTAACTCTCGCAAGGTATTGGAAGCTATTGTTTACATAGCTTCGAAGACTCCTGCGCCGGGCTTTCATAAGATCTCAAAGATTTTCTATTTTGCTGATAAGTTGCACCTTGAGCGATACGGTTCAATGTTTAGTGGCGACACATACATCGCGATGGATAACGGACCAGTCCCTTCTCATATCTACGATTTCATGAAGTACGCTGGCGGCAAAAATGTGGCGCTTCCGTTCGCATCGGAAAAAGTGAAGGCCGCACTGAAGGAATCTTTGGGAGTGAGTGGGTACCATGTGAGTGCTAAGCGCGCCCCTGATTGTGATTACCTCAGCGACTCTGAAATCGCATGCCTTGATGAGATCATTGCGAGTCATGGTCGTAAAACGTTCGGTCAGCTTACAGATGAGAGCCACGATTCTGCTTGGGGCTCAGTTGCACAAGATGCGCCAATTCCGCCTTCGGAAATTATCAAGACTTTACCTAGCTCTGGCGAACTGCTGGATCACTATTTCAAGTAAGGTCACTTCAATTGAACTTGGGCAACGCGTTTCCGCCGGAGTATTTGCGCAAGCAAATTGAGCAATGCTTGGTTCCGGGAGCTGTCCTATATTTGGAAGTTCGCTTCCCTGAAGTAACTAAGAATAAATTTCTCGTGCTTGTGGCAACTCCCAATGACGGGGATGATGACTGCTTCAACTTCATTGTTAACTCCGCAGTCAATCCTTACATAACGCACCGCCAAGAGCTGAGTGTGTGCCAGGTTACGATGGACGTTGCTAACCATGACTTCCTGGCTTACGACTCTCACATCGCATGTAACGAGATCCTTTCAATTTCTAAACGGGAAATCGTTGGCGCCTTGATGAATGACTTCGGTCGTTATAAAGGGAAGATCTCGGTTGATGTTAAGGACAACATCCTCGCGGCGGTCAAGCATGCTGTCACCCTCGACAAAATTCAAAAGCGCGAAATTATTGCCGGACTTGAGGCCCAGTATCCACTAGATTTTGATCATTGAAGTGCTGCGCGCAATGCATTGTCAAGTTCGTCTCCGAAGACTTCGAGATCGGCACGGAGCACATGGTCCTGGTCATCAAAGCATTGCTGGAGGATTCGAAGATAGTCAGGTCGATCCTTGATCTCGTAAGGTTCAATAAGGTGGTCGCGCATCGACTTCGCCAGGTGCGTAAGATGTGGGCATTGTTCAATACTCCGCAAGGCATTTAGCGTTAGGCGAAGCAAATCACATTTGAGCCGCTTGGATACATGCATGGCCAATAGGATTGGCCGTAGAACTAGGCCAATAGCTTTTGCGGCTTCAAACGAAATGTAGATGTGATTGCCTTCGAGTTGATTACCGTGATATACAACTTCTGGATTTGCCAAAGCCTCGGCATCCCTTATCCAGACGACGGTAGTGTCTACAATTTCGTATAGCAAGAACGCCAGTGGCGTTGGGAACTCGCGGTTTTCATCTTCGGGCCGAACTTCGCGAGCGCGGTCAACTAGACGGCTCGCAAAATGTGGCATGTAATGCAACCACAAATGGTCGGCAACACGTTGATGTAACCCCTCCAAGACCATGATCCGGAAAAAGAAGATGCTCGCATAGATCGGATCATGGTGCTTTCCGACTTCATCAAAGGTGAGCAAGCGTCCATTCAATTTTGTCTGGAGTGTGTCGTCAGCATCAATGACAGCAAGCGCCGCCTCTCCGACTGATCTGTAAACTCCAAGGCGAGCTGCCATTTGAACATCAGCGCAGTAGAACTGTAGGAGACGATTCTCATCGGGCAGTGCCAGACGGTTTCCATTGTCACCAGTGTTTTCGTTGTTCTTGAGTTCGGTATAAAGGACGCTGGAATCATTCGCCAACAGAGCATTGAAGTATTCGTCCTGAAAGCCGTCTGCCACATAACTTGCGCGCTCCATAACTTCGATGCAGAGGTATGGTCGAGCAATGGCTAAATGGCGTGTGAAGCTTCGTGAACCAAGCAAACGCTTTACAACGATGGCCGCGCGGCGCTGTACTCGCTCAGATGGGCCGATGGAATCGGCAAGCCATTCGCAAAAGCTGAACCAACTGCGTCGAAGCGAGCTTGTTGGTGCATCCGCACCCAAAGAAATTGTGCCATTGTCGTTGAACACGACCTTGAAGGTAGGGCGCTCCGGGCGAATTGTCTTTGCCAAACGGCCACGAACGCCGTCCTGAGTCGCTAAATTGAGCGCGGATACGAGATGTCGCTGAAGCAATTCGGCAAGTTCTTCGTGCTTCCCGGCGTGCAAAAGCGACGTAGACAACTCATCAAAAAGTCCGAGATTCCAACGCGTCAGCTTAGTTCTACGTGACCGCCAATAGACAAAAGTAGCCAGGAGCAGGAAAAGTAGATATTGCGTCGCGCTCTTGTCGAAGCCCCAAAGCCAAGGCCCCAGAATAGGAAAACCAAGTGAAAACAGTACCGGCTCGAAGAATAAGCCATGAATGATCAGCAAAGCAGTCCAGATAACGAACCAGTCAAATGTGTTGAGGCTTAGCCGAAAGCTGAGCCTGGCAGTACTTGGTACCAAGGCCCAAACTGCGGCGATCAAGCCCAGCATGGTAAGTAGCGCGCTGGTGTCGATGCCCGCAGGGTTCATAGAGTAGTTGGATAGTAGAAAAAGCAGAAGTGGATCACCCTGGTCATTGTTCAAGCATGAAGACCAATACCTGGTTGAGAGCGCCTCAAGTTGGAATCAATCTTCGTGGACCGAATAGATTTTTGGATCATGCCGTTCGTGGTGAACATGCTTGAATGCTTCCGATACGCTGCTGAGTCTGGCCTTTGAAGGCTCAGTGAGCCGGGCGCTTATATTGAAGTACGGATATGTGCCTCGAATCTCAGGATGAAGTGCTGCCGCTACCTCAACATCGGATTCCGATACGTATCGTCCACCCCATTTTTCAATGATGTGCTTTAGCGGCATTGTTTTAGTGGTGGCGCCTTTTATCTTCTTCTGAGCATCAAGCCATTGGTAGGCGATCCTGATGCAATCATGATGCTCGTGGTTGGGCGACGCGAGACTATATTTCGTGGTGCGCTTGGCTTGGTCGATTTCACTATCTGATAGCACGGTTTTTTCCCTTCTATCTTGTTGGCTTATCGTGAATGTGGCAGCAGGCACGGGGGTGCATATCGTGACTCTAACCCATCCATAAGGCATTGTCAGGTCCTCGCTAGGTCGTAATCAGGCGACAGTGTCCAGCCTGCTGGGGGAAGCCCAGGTGAGGGGCGGGTGTGCCTAACGGAGCATCCTCGCTCCCTCGCCTTCCTTGATAAGGTCACTGAGGAGTATTTCGGCTCGGCTCTGGCTTATGTGACGGCGGTCGAGATTATCGAAAGCGGGTTACAGGAGGGTTACACGAAAGATTGATGAAGGAAAAAATGAAAAAGGGCTACGTGCGGTTTGCACGTAGCCCTTTGTTTTTACTGATAAATTCTGGTGCCGGCTGCAGGACTCGAACCCGCCACCTGATGATTACAAATCAACTGCTCTACCTGATGAGCTAAGCCGGCTGTAAAACTTCCGCCGCGATTATACGCTATTTAATGCGAGTCAGGGTTGGACGGCCACCTTTCTTTGGTGGCTCGCCGCCATCGTCCGGTCCATTATCGTCTTCGCTGCGCGGCGCAGGGGCGCTTGGCACGGAAGACAGGGTCGGCGCTGGCGCAACTTCTTCGACCGCTGCAGGCATTTTCGGTGCTGGCGCCTGGCCCAGCAGCGGTTCAAACGCCATGCCCTGGCCGTTTTCGTTGGCGTAGATCGCCATCACGTTATTGACCGGCACGTAGATCTCGCGCGACACGCCGCCGAAGCGGGCGTGGAAGTGGATCGCGTCGTTGTCCATCTTCAGGCCGGAGGTGGCGCCGAAGCTGATGTTCAGGACGATTTCGCCCTTCCTGACGTATTCCATCGGGACCTGGGTTGCTGCGTCGACCTTGACTGCCAGGTAGGGGGTATAGCCGCAATCGGTGCACCATTCGTAGATGGCGCGCAGCATATAGGGCTTGGTGGAGATTTCTGCCATGTTCAAACTATAAGTTGCGGCGCGCTCCATGGGCGCGCCGCAGGGGCCGCAATTAGCGACGCATTACTTTCTCGGACGGAGTCAGCGCTTCGATGTAGGCAGGGCGCGAGAAGATACGCTCGGCGTACTTCATCAGCGGCGCTGCGGTCTTCGACAGCTCGATGCCGTAGTGGTCCAGGCGCCACAGCAGCGGAGCCACGGCCACGTCCAGCATGGAGAACTCGTCGCCCAGCATGTACTTGTTCTTCAGGAACAGCGGAGCCAGGGTGGTCAGGCGGTCGCGGATTTCTGCGCGGGCCTTGTCGTGGCTCCTGTCGCTCGCCTTGTTGCGCTCGCTTTCCAGCGTGTGCACGTGAACGAACAGTTCCTTCTCGAAGTTGAACAGCATCAGGCGGGCACGGGCGCGCATCAGCGGGTCTGCCGGCATCAGCTGCGGGTGTGGGAAGCGCTCGTCGATGTACTCATTGATGATGTTCGATTCGTACAAAATCAATTCGCGCTCGACCAGGATCGGTACCTGGCCATACGGGTTCATGGTCGAAATATCTTCCGGCTTGTTGAACAGGTCAACATCGCGCACTTCAAAGTCCATGCCCTTTTCGAACAGGACCAGGCGGCAGCGCTGGGAGAATGGGCAGGTAGTGCCCGAATAGAGAACCATCATTTTCCTAGTTCCTTAGAAACAAAGGGGGCGAGACCGCGAACGGTTCACCCCAGTTGGGCCGCCTGACGTATCAGGCGGCGCAAACACGCGCCGGAAAATCCGGCGCACGCAATTATTTGACTTCTTTCCAGTACGACGCGTTGAGGCGCCATGCCAGGGTAGCGAAGATAGTCATGAAGATCAGGACCCATACGCCCAGTTGCTTGCGCTTCTGGGCGGCCGGCTCGGCCATCCACTCCATGTAGCCAACGATGTCGGCCACGGCGGTGTCGTATTCCAGCTTGCTCATGCTGCCCTTCGTGACTTGCTCGAAGCCCACGAACTTGTGCATCTTCTTGCCGTGCTCGTGTGGATCTTCCACTTCTTCGAACTTGGCGGACTGGACGCCCTGCAGCTCCCACAGCACGTGTGGCATGGCCGCATTCGGCAGCACCATGTTGTTGAAGCCGGTTGGGCGGGTGTCGTCCTTGTAGAAGGTACGCAGGTAGGTGTACAGGTAATCGCTGCCGGTGTTCGACGGCGTTGCCTTGGCGCGGGCGATCACGGACAGGTCAGGCGGCACGGTGCCGAACCAGACTTTGGCGTCCTTGGCCGGCATGGCGGTGGTCATCATTTCGCCCACTTTTTCGCCGGTGAACAGCAGGTTGTTCTTGATCTGCTCTTCGGTCAGGCCCAGGTCGCGCAGGCGGTTGAAGCGCATGGACGACGCATTGTGGCAGTTCAGGCAGTAATTCACGAACAGCTTGGCGCCGTTTTGCAGGGCGGCCATGTTGTGCGAGCGGTCCGGGGCCTTTTCCAGGGGGAAGCCGCCTTCGTTGGCGAAGGCCAGCGCTGGTACCAGGGCCAGGAGGGCCAGCAGTTTCTTCGAAAAGATCATTTATTAGTCCTTTGCTTAGCGTTCTGGTCGTCCGATTAGTGCGCGTGGAACACAACGCGGTCCGGCACCTTCTTGAACGTACCCATCGCGCTCCACCACGGCATCAGCAGGAAGAAGCTGAAGTAGTACAGGGTCGCAATCTGAGCGATGATCGTGCCGACTGGGCTTGGCGGCTGGGTGCCCAGGTAGCCCAGGGCTACGAAGGCGATGGCCAGGCCGGCGTACACATATTTGTGCCAGTCAGGACGGTAACGAATCGATTTCACCGGCGAATGGTCCAGCCATGGCAGGAACGCCAGGATCACCACGGAACCGCCGAAGAACACCACGCCCCAGAACTTCGCATCCAGCGCGCCTGGCAGCATGCCGACGATCATCAGCAGCGCGATCACGCTGACGGCGATCTTGACCATGCCCGACAGCTTGGACTTCATCCACAGGAAGGCGGTGTAGGCAGCGATGCCCACCATCAGCACCCACAGGAAGTCCGAGGTGGTGGCGCGCAGCACCGAGTAGAAGGCGGTGAAGTACCAGGTCGGAGCAATGTGCGGCGGGGTCTTCATCGAATCGCCCGGCAGGAAGTTGTTGTACTCCAGGAAGTAGCCGCCCATCTCAGGCGCGAAGAACACCACAGCCGAGAAGATGGTCAGGAACACGGACACGCCGAACAGGTCGTGCACGGTGTAGTACGGGTGCGATGGGATCGAATCGACTGGGTGGCCGTCCGGGCCCAGGTTTTCTTTCACTTCGATGCCGTCCGGGTTGGACGAGCCGACTTCGTGCAGTGCAATCAGGTGCGCAGCCACCAGGCCCAGCAGGACCAGCGGAATCGCGATCACGTGGAAGGCGAAGAAGCGGTTCAGGGTCGCGTCGGACACCACGTAGTCACCGCGAATCCACAGCGACAGGTCAGGGCCGATCAGCGGAATCGCGCCGAACAGGTTGACGATCACCTGGGCGCCCCAGTACGACATCTGGCCCCATGGCAGCAGGTAGCCGAAGAACGCTTCGGCCATCAGGCACAGGAAGATGGCGAAACCGAACAGCCAGATCAGTTCACGTGGCTTGCGGTAGGAACCGTACATCAGGCCGCGGGTCATGTGCAGGTACACGATGATGAAGAAGGCCGAGGCGCCGGTCGAGTGCATATAACGCACCAGCCAGCCCCATGGAACTTCGCGCATGATGTATTCAACCGATGCGAAGGCCAGGCCGGCGTCCGGCTTGTAGTGCATGGTCAGGAAGATGCCGGTGACGATCTGCAGCACCAGGACCAGCATGGCCAGGGAACCGAAGATGTACCAGAAGTTGAAGTTTTTCGGGGCGTAGTATTTGCCCCACTGGTCGTTCCACAGCTTGGTGGCAGGGAAGCGGTCGTCGACCCAGCCCATCAGCTTCTTGGCTGCAGGTGCGTCGGCAGGGAATTTGGTTTCCTTGAATGCGGCCATGAATTATGCCTCGCCTTTCTCGTCTTTACCGATGATCAGCTTGTTGTCGCCCAGGTACATATGGCGCGGCACTTGCAGGTTGTCCGGAGCAGGCTTGTTCTTGAATACACGGCCAGCCAGGTCGAAGGTCGAGCCGTGGCATGGGCACAGGAAGCCGCCGAGCCAGTTATCCGGCAGCGAAGGCTGTGCGCCTGGGGTGAATTTCGACGATGGGGAGCAGCCCAGGTGGGAGCAGATGCCCACGGCCACCAGGATTTCCGGCTTGATCGAGCGATGCGGATTGCGGGCGTATTCCGGCGTCAGGTCGTCGGGGGTACGCTCGGATTTTGGATCGGCCAGTTCAGCTTCGTCTTTCGCCAGCGTTGCCACCATTTCGGGGGTACGCTTGAGGATCCAGACTGGCTTGCCGCGCCATTCGACAGTTTTCATTTCGCCCGGCTGCAGCGTAGAGATGTCCACTTCCACCGGTGCACCAGCTGCCTTCGCGCGCTCGGACGGCTGGAACGTGCTTACCAGGGCGCCAGTTGCACCCAAACCGACCACACCACCTGCCGCACACGTTGCGACGAGGAGACCGCGACGGCTCGAATCGACCTGCTTCTCGTTACTCATACAAACCCCAATCAGTCAAAAATCCAAAATCTTTATTGTTAACAAAGCTTCTAGCAACCTTAAATTATAAAGGAGTGATGTTGCGATTTAAAGCAAAACCTTGCAATTAGCTAATCCATCCCAATGTTGCGCCTCTTGCGTGTTCCATGAATTTGCAGCAAAGTTGATACAAATCCATAAATTTTTGGAAGGAATATGTTATGGGAACGATGCAAGAATTTAAAGAATTTGCAATGAAAGGCAATGTCATCGACCTGGCGGTCGGTGTCATCATCGGCGCCGCCTTCGGCAAAATCGTCGATTCCCTGGTAACCGACGTCATCATGCCTCCGATCGGGATGCTGTTGGGCGGCCTCGATTTCGCGAACTATTACATTCCTCTCAACGGACAGGCGCACAACTTGGCCCTGGCTGAAGCGAAAAAACTGGGCGCGGTGATCGCCTACGGCAATTTCTTCACCATCCTGCTGAACTTCATCATCCTGGCCTTCGTGATCTTCCAGATGGTACGCCTGGTCGCCAAGCTGCGCCGCGCCGAAGCGCCGGCTGCCGCACCGGCAGAACCTGCACCACCTTCAGAAGATATCGTGCTGCTGCGCGAAATTCGCGATTCTTTGCGAAAATAGGAGTTAACTCCCATTTTGTAGCAATACCGCCATGCGAAGACTCTGGTTATTGTTTGCACAAACGGTGACCATCGCATTGGCACTGTACTTTGTATACACGGCCGTGCAGCGGCCGGCCGTGCTCCCCAAGCCCGTGCCGACTGCCGCGCACACGGCAATCCTGGCCGACGCCAGCGCCCCGCCTTCTCCGGGATCGTACCGGGCCGCTGCCAGCCGCGCCATGCCGGCCGTGGTCAATATCCTGACTACCAAGGCAGTGCGCAAGCGCCATCCGCTGTCGCGCGATCCCTTCTTCAAGCGCTTCTTCGGCGACCGCGACGAGGAGGATGACCAGAACAGCCTTGGTTCCGGCGTCATCGTCAGCCCGCAGGGCTATATCCTGACCAACTACCACGTGGTGGAAGCGGCCGACGAGATCCAGGTGGTGCTGCCGGACGGCCGCAAGGCTGCCGCCAAGATGGTGGGCACCGACCCGGAAACCGACCTGGCCGTGGTGCGCATCGAGTTGGACAAGCTGCCGGTGGTCGCGCTGGGCCAGGTGGAACAGGCCAAGGTGGGCGACGTGGTGCTGGCCATCGGCAATCCATTCGGGGTCGGCCAGACCGTCACCATGGGCATCATCTCTGCCCTGGGCCGCAACAACCTGCACATTAATCACTTCGAAAACTTCATCCAGACCGACGCCGCCATCAACTTCGGCAATTCCGGCGGCGCCCTGATCGATACCCAGGGCAACCTGCTGGGGATTAACTCGGCCATTTACTCCCAGACCGGGGGTTCGGTCGGCATCGGCTTCGCGATCCCGGTCAGCACGGCGCGTTCGGTGCTCGATGCCATCATCAAGGATGGCCACGTGGTGCGCGGCTGGATCGGCGTCGAATCGCAGGAAATCACGCCGGAACTGGCGCACAGCTTCGGCCTGGCGCGCGATTCGGGCGCCATCATCGCCGGCGTGGTGCGCAACGGACCGGCCGACAAGGCCGGCATGAAGCCGGGCGACATCCTGCTGTCGGTGGACGGCAAGCCGGTCAAGGACACCAATGAAATGCTGAACCTGATCGCCCAGCTCTCGCCGGGCGGCCAGTCGACCATGCGCATCCTGCGCAAGAGCCGCGAAAGCGAACTCCAACTCACCGTGGGCAAACGCCCCCCAGCCAAAAAATAATATGCATCTGCGCGACCTGACCCGCTACCTGACGGAACTCTCCGACAACAACAACCGCCCGTGGTTTGTGATGAACAAGCCGCGCTACGACATCCTGCGCGAGGAATTCCTGGAGCTGGTGACGCAGGTGATCGCGGAGCTGGGCAAGTTCGATGCCCAGGTCAAGTTCTGTAATCCGAAGAAAGCCATGTTCCGCATCAACCGCGACGTGCGCTTCGCCCACGACAAGAGCCCGTACAAGACGCACTTCTCGGCCGCGATCGCGCCGAACGACATGCGCCGCCCCAGCATGGCGGGCGGCCCGACCTGGTATTTCCAGATCAGCCCCGACGGCGTGCTGGGCATCGGTGCCGGCGAGTACATCCCGCCGCCGCACCGCCTCAAGGCGCTGCGCAACCACATGGTCAACGACGCCAAGGGCTTCAAGAAAGCGCTGGCCAACAAGGCCCTGAAGGCGCGCTACGGCTCGATTACCGAAGAGCACAAGTTGCAACGCCCGCCGAAAGGCTTCGATCCGGAGCACGAACACATCGAGTTCATCAAGCTGAAAAGCTTCTTCGTCTACCAGGAAGTGAAGCTGCCGCTGAACAAGCCGGACGAGCTGCTGGGCATGATCGTGGGCGCTTTCAAGGATGCCTGGCCGCTGGTGCAGTGGATGCGCTCAGCCCCTGTCGAAGAGGAGGCCGACGCAGCATGAGCACCCATCGCATCGCAGTCATCGCCGGCGACGGCATCGGCAAGGAAGTGATGCCCGAAGGCTTGCGCACCCTGCAGGCCGCCGCAGCCAGGTTTGGCCTGCCGCTGGAATTCACCACCTTCGAATGGGCCAACTGCGACTATTACATGCAGCACGGCCAGATGATGCCGGCCGACTGGTTCGACCAGCTCAAAGGCTTCGATGCGATCTACTTCGGCGCGGTCGGCTGGCCGGATGCGGTTCCCGACCATATCTCCCTGTGGGGCTCCCTGATCAAGTTCCGCCGCGAATTCGACCAGTACGTGAACCTGCGCCCGGTGCGCCTGATGCCCGGCGTGCCCTGCCCGCTGGCCGGGAAGAAGCCGGGGGATATCGATTTCTACGTGGTGCGCGAGAACACGGAGGGTGAGTATTCCTCCGTCGGCGGGCGCCTGTTCGAGCACACCGAACGCGAGGTCGTACTGCAGGAAGCCGTCTTCACCCGCAAGGGCGTCGACCGCATCCTGCAGTTCGCCTTCGACCTGGCGCAGTCGCGCCCGAAGAAGCACTTGACCTCGGCCACCAAGTCGAACGGCATTGCCATCAGCATGCCGTACTGGGACGAGCGCGTGAAAGCCATGTCGGCCAACTACCCGGACGTGCGCTGGGACCAGTACCACGTCGACATCCTCGCGGCGCGTTTCGTGCTGAGCCCCGAGCGTTTCGACGTGGTGGTGGCATCCAACCTGTTCGGCGACATCCTGAGCGACCTTGGCCCGGCCTGCGCCGGCACCATTGGCATCGCACCATCGGCCAACCTGAACCCGGAGCGCACCCTGCCCTCGCTGTTCGAGCCGGTGCATGGTTCGGCGCCGGATATCTACGGCAAGAATATCGCCAACCCGGTCGCCATGATCTGGTCCGGCGCCATGATGCTGGATTTCCTCGGCAACGGCGACGCCCGCTATACGCAGGCGCACGACGCCATCATGCATGCGATCGAAACCGTACTGGTCCAGGGCCCGCGCACGCCGGACATGGGCGGCAGCGCCTCCACCACCGAGATGGGCGCGGCTATCGCCGCCCTGGTTTAGGCGCCCAGCAAGGCCTTCACAGCCGGCAGGTAGCGTTCGCTGACCGGCACGCGGTCGCCGCAGCGCAGGACCAGTTGGCTGGCGCCCTCGGCGTCGCGCTCCAGCGACGCCACCTCACCTACCCGCACCAGCGCACGCCGGTGCACGCGCAGGAAACTGGCCGGGTCCAGGTGCTGCTCCAGCCGCGCCAGCGGCACCCGGTGCAGCACGCGCCGTTGCGGCAAGCGCAGCTCCACGTAATTGCCAGCCGCCTCGATCCACAGCACTTCCGCCACCTGCACGCATTCGATGCGGCCGACCGAGCGCACATTCAGTTGCTGCAGGTATGCCTGCGCCGTCGGCTCGGCGAAGGCGCGCATCGCGCGCGCATAGGCCGCACGCTGGCGTTGCTCCAGCATGGCGGCAGCGCGCTCCAGCGCCTGCGCCAGGCGCTGGTCGTCGAACGGCTTGAGCAGGTAGTCCAGCGCATGCACTTCAAAGGCCTCGATGGCGTGCTCGTTATAAGCCGTGGCGAATATCACCAGCGGCGGTTCTTCGCGCCGGGCCAGCTCGCGTGCCAGTGCCAGGCCGGTTTCCTGCGGCATCTGGATATCGAGGAAGACCACATCCACCGAATGAGCGTCCAGTGCCGCCCGTGCGGCGGCGGCGCTCGCGCATTCGGCAACCAGTTCCCAGCCCGCATGCGGCGCGAGGCCGTAGCGCAGGTTGATACGGCCTGGCTCTTCGTCGTCGACGATCAGGGCACGGATCTTCATGAGGCGAAATACATCGGCATGTTGATTTCAGCGACAAAGCGGCCATCCGCCCGCTCGGTGCGCAGGCCGGCCCCGCTGCCACACGCAATGCGCAAGCGGGCCTCGATATTGCGCAAGCCCATTCCCATGCCGGGATTGGGCTCCACCTCGCGCACCGAATTGCTGATAACGATATGCAGCATGCCGCCCTGCTCTGAAAAACGCAGCGCGATATCACTTTCGCCGTCATGGCAGTCAAGGTCATGCCGCAGCGCATTCTCGACCAGGGGCTGCAGCAACAAGGGCGGGCAATCGGCGGCCAGCACGGCGCCGCTATCGCCTTCGATCGATACGCGCAGTCGTCCGCCGTAGCGCATCGATTGCAGCGCCAGGTAATCGCGCACGAACTGCAATTCTTCCGCCAGCGTGACCCAGTCGCGCGAGCTTGCCGCCTGGGCGTAGCGCAGCAGGCCGCTCAGGCGGCTGATGGCGCTCAGGGTTGCGCCTTTATCGTCCATGCGTACCAGCGCGCTGACGGCGTTCAGGGCGTTGAACAGGAAGTGCGGCTCCAGTTGCCCGCGCAGAGCGGCCAGGCGCTGCTGCTCCAGCTCCAGGCGCAGGGTCAGGTTGTCGGTCTCGCGCGCCCGCTGGATCTGCCAGATGCGGAGGCCGGCCACGGTAACGAAGGTGAAGGTAGTCCAGGTCAGCTCGAGGAAGATGGCGAACCAGCTCCTTTCCTGCTGCAGGGAGACGAACAGGCACTCCAATGGCAGGAACAGGATCAGCACCAGCAGATAGGTGCGCACTACCCCTCGCGCACTGGCCAGCGACTTCGGCCATCGCTCCAGGACGATATACAGCACGGCGCTGAACACCACCATCAGGGCGTGTGCACTGCCCCAGTCGCGCAGCAGCTCCACATAGGAGGGGTTGGCGCCGCGCTGCAGCAGCGAGCCATAAGAGGAGGCGGCGCCGGTCAGGCAGACGACGCTCCATGCCAGCACGCAGATGCCGAGGATACGTAGGAAATGCAAGGTTCTCATGGCTGGACAGTATACCGGCCCTTTTCATAGGTGCCGACAGCCCCCGTCACACGGGCGTCCGCCTTCGTCACACCGGCTTTCCTGCATTTCAGGTCGCCATTTCTGCATTTCGTCGCAGACCGGTAGTGCTGGACACCGCACATATCTATAGTTCAATCAACGAAACGCGAAATGAACTTAACCCAACCGAATGGAGAGCAAAATGAACATCGCCAAAAACATGGAATACATCTTCCTCGCAGCAGTTGCCGTGATCAGCGCAACCGGCTTCGCCACCGCCGCCACCCCGCTGAAGCACAGCGCTCCGGCAGCCGTCGTGGCAAAGGCCGAAGCCAAGGCAATGCCCGTGGTGACCGTCACCGCCAAGCGCCTGACCGCTGCTGAAAAAGCTGCACTGTAATTCGAACGCAATCGAAACTTCACGGAGCCCCGACATGAAAAAGCTTTTCACCGCCACGATGATGACCGCAATGATGTTCGCCGCTGGCGGCGCCCGCGCGGACGAGATCATCACCGAAGCGCGCACTGTCGACGGCCGCCCTGTGAAAGTAGTGCTGGATGGCGTGGTAGACCTGAAGCTGAAGCAAGGCGCACCGGCACTGGTGCTGTCCGGCGACAAGCGCTACCTGCAAAAGATTACGGTGACGCAGAACGGCGACACCATCCGCATCGGTACCGAAAACATGCGCGGCATCCAGATCGGCCCGCGCAACCTGAAAGCGGAACTGACATTGCCGCAGCTGCGCGAACTGGTTTCCGCCGGCGTGGGCTCGGCTGAAGTGAAGGGATTCGACGGCGATGAAGTTCGCCTCTCCCTGGAAGGCGCCGGCGCCGTGAACATGGCCTCGCGCTTCAAGAAAGTCGACGCACGCCTGACCGGCGTGGGCAGCATAACCGTCAGCGATACCCAGGCTGACGTGGTGGACCTGAACCTGAAAGGCGCCGGCCAGATCGCGATCTCCGGCCAGAGCAAGCAGCTTTACGCAAAACTGGGCGGCATCGGCAGCCTCGATGCGAAGCAGCTGCAAAGCGAGAGCGTGGATGCCGACATGACCGGCCTTGGCAGCGCCACCTTCAACGCCAGGACTTCCGCCAACCTGCGCCTCTCCGGCATGGGTTCGGCAACGGTGTACGGCAAGCCGGCCAACCGCCAGTCCACCGCACGCGGCCTGGGCAGCGTGTCCTGGAACTGACGCCAAAGTTTCCCTACCAACTCGTGAGTTGTTTCACGGTGCTTGCCGCCCGCTAACCCCGGGCGGCTTTTTTATTGCGGCATCCTTGCCGAGCACGATGCGCAGTTGCGGCTCGCCGTTGCCGCGTATTTCGACCCGCGTCTCTTCCACGTTGAAGGGAATGGTGTTCGTCAGGCGCACCACCTGCATCCCTTCCGCCCGCAAGCGCTGCGCGACCACTGCCGCCATGCCGCGAATGCCGTTGCCGTTGCTGACTTCCAGCCGCGTGGGCGCGTTTGGCGCCGGTGCCGGCGGCGGCGCCTTGTCTTCCACTCGCGCGACTTCGACCAGCCCGGCGCTGACTTGCCGCACCTCGACATGCGCCATGCCCGCCGGCCAAAGGCCGCTGCCGGGCGTGCTTCCGGACGCGGCCTGCGTGCCGGCGCCAGGCTCGCTCGCAGCTTCGCGCAACAGCCGTGCATGGCGCATTGCCTCCAGCGCGCGGCCGCTGTCGCCGGTCGCTTCCAGCAGCGCCGCCAGCCGTTCCCAGGCAACCGGGCTGGATGGCGCCATCAGGCAGGCACGTTCCAGTGCGGCACGCGCCTCCTCCAGGTGCCCGCCCAGGTAGTAGGCGTAGCCAAGGTCGCCAAGCAGGGCCGCGCCAGGCGTACGCCGCGCACGCTGTTCCAGCAACGCAATGGCCTCTTCATAGCGGCCATCCCTGGCCAGCGCAGCCGGCGCCGGCGCAGCAGCCGGCGTGGCCGCCACGATGGCGGGGGGCGGCGGCAGCACCGGCATGCTGCAGGCCGCCACCATCCCCACACAGGCAGCAATGATCGTCTTACGCATGGCAAGCTCCTAACGCGCGCTGTGCGCCACAGGATGGAATACGGCTTTCATCTGAATCGATGCGGGCCCCAGCAACACGATCATCAGCGCCGGAAAAATGCAGAAGATCAGCGGGAACAGCAGCTTGAGCGCGACCTTGGCGGCCGCCTCCTGCGCCACCACGGCCCGTTTGCGGCGCAGGTTGTCGGCGTGCACGCGCAGGGAATCGCCCATGCTGGTGCCGAAGCGCTCGGCCTGAACCAGCATCGCCACCAGCGCATCGACATCTTCCACGCCGCTGCGCAGGGCCAGGTTGCGCAGCGCGCGCTCCTTGGAAAAGCCGGAGCGCATTTCCATCAGCACCAGCTGCAGCTCCTGTGCCAGCGGCAGGCTCTTGATGTGGATTTCGCCCGCAACTTTTGCCAGCGCGCGTTCCATGCTCAGGCCCGCCTCGACGCAGATGGTCAGCAAGTCCAGCGCATCGGGCAGGCTTTCGAAGATATCGCGCTGGCGCAGTTCGGCGCGGCGCGCCAGCACGCCGTTTGGCAGGTAGTAGCCGATGGCCGCACTGGCAAACAATGCCAGCAGCAGGTTGCCGCTACGTCCCCCCAGGCTTGCCACCAGCGCAGGCAAGGCCAATGCCAGCAAGGTCTTGGCGGCAAAGTACAGTTTTGGTGCAGCGGGATGGCGCCAGCCGGCATTCATGAAGCGCGTGCGCAGCGCCGACTGTTCCCAGCCATCTTCGGGCAGCGACAGGCGGCTGAACGGCTCCGCCACGCGCGCCACTTTTTCGATCCACTCGCCCTGGCCGGGCGCAGGCGTCGTTTCGCTGGCGCCGGTGAAGGATTTCAGGCGCTCGCGCAGCGGCACGCCGGACAGGGCCAGCATGGCCCACAGCGCCAGGCCTGCCACCACGGCAAACACCAGCAGCAGGAACAGGATGCCAGGCAGGTCGGCGCCGCTCATACGCGCACCCTGATCACCTGGCGCATCCATACCATGCCTACCACCATGGCGCATGCCCCGTACCACAGCATGCGCTGCCCGTTCGGGTCCTGCCACAGCACCGAGCTGTATTTCGGATTGGTCACCTGCATCGCGGCCATCAGGCCAAGCGGCATCAAGGTCAGGACCCAGGCCGACATGCGGCCTTCCGCCGACATCACGCGCACTTGCGCCAGCAGTTGCAGGCGCGCGCGCGTCATGCGCGACACATTGTCCAGCAGCTCGGCCAGGTTGCCGCCGGATTCGCGCTGAATCAGCACCGCGATCACCAGGTAGCGCAAATCGGTCAGCGGCACGCGGGCAGCCAGGTTGTGCAGGGCGTCCTGCATGGTGACGCCGAAATTCACCTCCTCGTAAGTGACGCGGAATTCGCCGCCGAGCGGATCGGCCACTTCGTCGCCCGCCATCTGCATCACGTTGGCAAAGGAATGGCCGGCACGCAGGCCGCGCGCGAGGAAGTCGGCCATTTCCGGCAGTTGCGACTCGATGCGGCGTATGCGTGCGGCGCGCGCGCGCAGCAGCGCCACGCACGGCGCTGCCAGGAACAGCAGGCCGACAATGGCCGATGGCAGCGGCGGCATGTGCAAGGCGGCAGGCGCCAGCAAGCCTGCCAGCGCGGCGGCGCCCTGGACCTGCAGCAGGCGCGCCACCTGCCAACGCAGGCCGGATTGCAGCAGCAGCCGGTCCAGCGCGCCGATGTGCGGGATGCGCCGCAGCAGTGCATCAAGCCCCGGCGAGTTCGCGTAGCGGCGCTCCTTGAGGATGCTGATGCCGCCGCCCGCGCCCTCGGTGCGGCCCGACATCAACCGCAGGCGGCGCGCGATGCGCTGCGCACTGTTGCCGTGCGTGCTGCTCCACCACAGCCAGACACCCTCGCACAGGCAGATCACGGCGGCGAACAGCAGCACGGAAAATGCAGTCCAGGCGAAATCCATGACCGCCCCCTATTCGTAGACTTTGCCGGGATCGAAAACGCTGTCGGGCACCGGCACGCCGAACATGCGCAAGCGTTCGGCAAAGCGCGGCCGCACGCCGGTGGCGAAATAATGGCCCTGCACCTTGCCCTGGGCATCCACACCGGTCTGCTCGAAATGGAAAATCTCGTGCATGGCCACGGTGTCGCCCTCCATCCCGGTGACTTCCTGCAGGCTGACCAGCTTGCGCGTGCCGTCGGTCAGGCGCGAAAGCTGCATCACCACCGTGATGGCGGAGCAGATCTGCTGGCGCGCGGTGCGCGGCGTCAGGTTGGCGCCTGCCATGCCGACCATGCTCTCCAGCCGCGACAGCGCGTCGCGAGGCGAGTTGGCGTGGATCGTTGCAAACGAGCCTTCATGGCCCGTGTTCATGGCCTGCAGCATGTCGATCGCCTCGGCGCCGCGCACTTCGCCCAGGATGATGCGGTCGGGACGCATGCGCAGCGCATTGCGCACCAGCGCGCGCTGCGTCACCTCGCCCTTGCCTTCCACGTTCGGCAGGCGCGTTTCCAGGCGCACGATATGCGGTTGGCGCAGTTGCAGTTCCGCCGCGTCCTCGATGGTCACGATGCGTTCGCTGGCCGGGATGAAGCCGGACAGCACGTTGAGCAGCGTGGTCTTGCCGCTGCCGGTGCCGCCGGAGATCAGCACGTTCAGGCGCGCCTGGCCCAGCGCCTTCAGCACTTCCGACATGGGCGGCGTCAGGCTCTTGAACTCCAGCAGTTTTTCCATCGACAGCGGCTGCGCCGAGAAGCGCCGGATCGACAGAATCGGCCCGTCCACCGCCAGCGGCGGGATGATGGCGTTGACGCGCGAACCGTCCGGCAGGCGCGCGTCGACCATCGGGCTTGATTCATCCACGCGCCGGCCCACGCGCGACACGATCTTTTCGATGATCTTCATCAGGTGCGTGTTGTCGTGGAAGCTGATGCCGGTCAGTTCCAGCCGTCCGGTGCGCTCGACGTAGACCTGGGCATGGGTATTGACCAGGATGTCGGACACGCCGGGATCGGCCAGCAGGGGCTCCAGCGGGCCGAAGCCCAGCATCTCGTTCTGGATGTCGAGCACCAGCTTGTGGCGTTCACCCTGGTTCAGCACGATGCGCTCGTCCTCCACGATGCGCGCCACCAGAAGCGCCAGTTCGTGCTTGAACTGTTCCGGCGTCAGGCGCTTCAACCGCTCCAGGTCGATGCGCTCCAGGATCATCTGGTGCATGGACTTCTTCAGCTCCTGGTAGGCGCCGTCGGCCATCGCCGGTGCGCTCGGCGCCTGCGGTTTTTCATCGCCCAGCGCCAGGCGTTCTCGCAAGCTCATGGTCGGCTCCCCATCAATGTTCGGTTTCGGCGCGGCCAAACAGCCGGTCGAACAAGCCCTTGCTCTCGGGCAGGCGGCGTTCGGTCACCGCCTCCACCAGTTCCGCCAGGCTGCGCGCCACCGGGCTGCTGCGCGCCAGCTGCAGCAGCGGAATGCCCTGGTTGACCGAGTCGGTGGCGGACAGGTAGTCGTTCGGCACCGTATGCAGCACGTCGGCGCCCAGCGCCTGCTCCAGGTCGGCCAGGCGCAGCTTGCCGCCCTTCTCGTAGCGGTTGACGATCAGGCGCGTGCGCTCCTGCGGATAGCCGAGCGAGCGGAAGATGTCGAGAAGGCGGCGCCCATCGCGGATGTCGGGCAGCGCCAGTTGCAGTACCGGGTAGATGGCGTCCGCCTGGTCCAGTGCGCGCAGCGACAGGGCATCGATCTGGCGCCCCACGTCCAGCAGCACGTAGTCATAATGCTGGCGCGCCACGCGCAGGATGGCGTCGATATGGTCCGGCTTCATCTGGGTCGCCAGCGCCGGGTCGTCGGCTGCCGCCAGCACGCCGTAGCCGGGCGCCACGTGCACCAGGCACGACTCCAGGAAGGCCGCGTCGAGGCGGCCGATCTGGCCGCAGATATCGGACAGGGTCATGGCCGGCTTCTGGTCCGACACGTACAGCGTGGCGTCGCCGAACTGGCCGTGCAGGTCGAGCAGCAACACCTTGCGCCCGGCCAGCGCCGCCAGCGCATAGCCGAAGTTGGTGGCCAGGAAGGTGGCCCCGCTGCCGCCCTTGCAGGAAATGAAGGCCAGCGCCTTGCCCTCGCGTACGGCGGTCACGCCGCGCTCGATCTCGATGCGGTCCAGCGCTTCGTGCAGGGCCCGATGCACCAGCGGCAGTTGCAGCACTTCGCGCATGCCGACGCGCATGGCGCGGATCAGCAACTCGTGCTGCGGCGCGCGCGTCAGCAGGATAAAGGAGGTGTCGGGATAATGCCGCGACAGCGGTTCCAGCAGCTCGGCCTGGGCCGGCTCCACCTCGCTGGCATCGAACAGCACCAGTTCGGGCGGCTGCGGCAGCAGCCGTTCCACCGCATCGCGCAGGTCGCGCCGCGTGGCTGCCAGCTGCAGCGCCGGCAGGCGCGCCGAGCCCTGCGCCGCCAGTTCGGCCTGCAACCGTTCGTCATTGCTGATCAACAGCGCTTTCATGGGACCTCCTTTGCGTGCAGGTTCAGGGACAAGGCGCCTGGCCCGGCGTGTAACCCAGCGACTCGGCAGGCACCAGGGTGGTGGCAGAAGGCATCAGGTCCGGTACCGGCACCATCGGCAGCAAGGGCTCGTAAGCCAGCGTGGTGCAGGCGGCGCCGCTGCCGCACAGGCGCACCCGCACCATGCTGATGCAAGCCGGGCCATGTGGATCGCGCGCGCAGTTGATGCGGTTGGCCAGCGGGCAGGCCGGCAGCAGCGGCAGCGGCGCCAGCACGCCGGCGGCGTCCTGCCACAGGTATTCGATGCGGATATTGGCGCTGCTGACGTTGGGCGCCAGCGGCAGCGCGCCGTCATCGCTGCGAAACAGCGCCGCCTGGCGCAGCGCCTGCATGGCCGCCGGATTGCTGAAGTCCGTGATCGCGGCGGCACGCGCCGCGCGCTGGGTCACTTCGGGCAGCGTGTTCCACACGAACAGCAGGCGGCCGTATTCGAAGATGGCGAACAGCATGGGCATGAACACCGCGCATACCAGGCCGAATTCAACGGTGGCGCTGCCGCGCCGGCGGGCTGTCCTAGTTGTCACGGCCGGCCTCCGCGTACACGACCAGGTTCACCGCGGGATGGCCCAGTTCGACCACGGCCTGGCTTTCGACGGTCAGCATCACGCCGATCTTGCTCGGGACCATGCCCGGCAACAGCTGGTCGCAATGCCCGATATCGCACATGAACTCGACGTGCCATGCCTGGGGACCGATGTTGGCGGCGGACAGGGTTTGCCCGATCATCTGCTGGGCGCTGTCCAGCGCCACGGTGCGCCGGCTGCTGTCGCGCAGGCTCTCGAGCGGCACCTGGGACAGGAAGCGCGCGGCGTTGCTGGCGGCCCGGTCCGCCGCCGCGCCATCGATCGCCAGGTGTCCCATGTTCAGGGCGAGCGCCAGCAAGGGCGCCAGCCCCGCCATGACCAGGGCGGCTTCGATGGCGGCCACGCCGCGGCAGCGCAGGCGCTTCATCGCAGCAGCTCCACATCGGTTGCCAGCGCTGCCACCTCCTTCGCGCTGAGGATGCCGGCAAACTCGCCCGGCACTTCGGTGGCCGAGGCCTGGGCCGTCATGAAGAAGCGCGCTACCGCCAGCACCGTGCCGTCCACATTCGCGCCAGCCGGAAGCGGGCAGGCCAGCAGGGGCACGTAGAGCAGGCGCCGGTCCTTGCGGCCCGGGTTCCCGGTGGGCGCGGTCATGAAGCCGGTGTTGTTGTACACGCCGCCGGCTGGCCAGCTGGTGCCGGTAGCGCTGAATGCCGGCGACCCGGGATACAGGCTGTTCCAATGGGAGAACTGGAAGTTGCTGTTGTTGCTGCGCCTGGCGGGACCGTAGGCCCACAGCGTGCCGTACTGCGCCGGGGGGATGGCCGGCAAGGGATAGGCGCCGTCGGCCACGCTCACCAGGGGCTTGCCGGCCGCGGGCGTGCTGGCGGCGGCCGCAGCCTGCGGCGGGTAGCTGCTGATCCAGCTCGCCAGGGCGCCGCGGTACTCGCGCACATTGCTGTCCGGCGGCGCCGTGTAAGGGTCGCAGCCGTCGCTGCCGCCGTAACTGCCGAAGCGGGAGTTGAGCTGCTGCCACAGGTCGAAGCCGGCGTTGCGGCGCACATGCAGCGCGCCGGCCAGCGAGTTGTAGGCCAGCTTGCCGGCACACATGAACGGCGCCACCTGGCTGCTGTCGGTGCTGGACGGCAGCGCCGGGCTGCCGGGCGGGCTGGCCGGGTCGACCAGGAAGTACTCGCCGCTGCTGGCGCCCGGCGCCGGGTTCAGGGCCAGCAGGTTGTAGGCGACGCCGAAACGCAGGCCGTACTCGATGCGTTCGTCCAGGCCGGGGCCGTTGTAGCGGGTGGCGACCGCGCTGCTGCTCGGCGCGCAGATCGCCAGCGGCAGCACGCGCAGGCCATTCGGCCCGGCCACGGCGCGCGCTCCCACCGTCGTGGCGTCGCTGCCGCCCAGCAGGCGGCCGAAAGCAACCGGCAGCATGGTGAAGGCTTCCCCCTGCGCGGCCATGTCGGCGCGCGCATAGCGCAACTCACCGGGCGCGCCCTGGGCCGCACTGTATTCCAGCCAGGGGCCGTCCGGGCCCGCAGCAAACGACAGCACGGCGGTATTGAGCCAGACCCGTCCCACACCGCGCACCTGGCGGTTCGCCACCACCACGCTGGCGGCGGAACCTGCCATGACAATGCCGCTCGCGCTGCCATCCAGCTGCTGCGCCGCGCTCAGCGCGACCGTATCGGCAACTTGCTGCAACTGGCTCTGGCGCTGGAAGGCCATCGACAGCTCCAGCGCCAGGCCGCAGACGCCGATCGCCAGCGGCAGCACCAGGGCCGTCATGACCAGCAGCGCGCCGCGCTCATGTTTGCGCTTCATTTGCGTTCCCCCGTGTCCGGCGCCGGCTCGCTGTAGGACTTGCGGTAGCGCGCCTGGGCCGCCGCCGCCGCCGCGCCATCGAGCCCCGCGCCCTCGCCCTCCGGCTTGACCAGGTGGGCCGTGATGACGAACAGCAGTTCGCTGCGGTCGTTCTGGAAGTCGGTGCTGCGGAACAGCGCGCCCAGCACTGGTATCTCGCTGAGAAAGGGCACGCCCTTGATGTTGTTGACCTGGGTATGCCGGATCAGGCCACCGATGGCAAAGCTCTGGCCATCCTGCAGCTGCACCGTGGTGCTGGCGCGGCGCGTGGTAATCAGCGGGAAGATGGCGCGCCCGCTGAAGCTGCCGTTGCTGACGCCGATGCCGTCGCGCGACAGTTCCGACACTTCCGGCGCCACCCTCAGGTTGATGCGGCCGCCGGCCAGCACGGTGGGGGTGAATTTCAGGCCGACGCCGAATTCCTTTTCCTCCAGCGTGATGCGGTTGTTTTCCTGCGCCACCGGCACCATCACCTTGCCGCCGGCGAGGAAATTGCCTTCCTGCCCGCTCATGGCCATGACCGTCGGCTCGGCCAGGATGCGCACTTGGCCATCCTGCCGTTCCGCTTCGAGCCGCACGCTGCTGCCGTTCGATTTCGACAGCGACAGGCCGCTGCCCAGCGTGCCGCTCAGGAAGTCGGCCAGCACCATCGCCGTCCAGCTGCCGCTGGCATGGCGCAACGCCAGGCCCGCTTCCAGCTTGTCGAGCAGGGTCTTCGACACTTCCGCCACCTTGACTTCCAGCTTGACCTGCTGCGGTGCGCTGACAGCCAGCAGGTTCACCAGGCGCGGCCCAGGCGCCGACGCTTGCGCCGGCGCGCCTTCCTTGCGCGCCAGCGGCTGCGGCGCCTGGCGCACAAACGCTTGCGCCAGGTCCAGCACTTGCGCCAGGGTGGCGCCGTCGCTCACGCTGCCGCTCAGGGCAATGGCGTCGGCTGCGGCGCTGACCTTGATGCCGCGCTCCTGCGGCAGCAGCTCCGCCAGGCTGGCGCGCAGCGGCGAGACATCCAGGCCCACCGCCACTTCCACCACGCTGCAGGCGCCGGACCGGCCCTGCACGATCAGGTTGGTGCTACCGATGTCCGCGCCGACCAGGTACAGCGTATCGGGCGCCACCAGCGTTGCCTGCAGCACGTGCGGGTTGCCGATGCTGCGCCCGTTCACGGTGTCCGGCAGGCGCATCAGGGTTGATTTGCCGAGTTCCAGCGCCAGCTTGCCGGGAACGGCGGGAGAACCGGCACAGTGCAGGTTATCGCCCAGCGCGGAGGCGGCCGGGAGTAGGGACAGGGTCAGGGCCAGCGCGGCTGGCAGGCAGGTAGGTGCGGATCGCATGGCGCCTCCTCACAGGCATTCCTTGCTGCTGCGGTTGCCGTCGATGACGCCGATGCAATAGCGCGCCGGCTCGGCGGAGGGAGGCAAGGCAGCTCGCGCCAGGCGCGGCGCCGCAGCTGCTGGCGCGGCAGCGGAAGCCGCTGCCGGCGCCGGCGCCATCCCAGTGCCAAGCACGCTATGGCGCGTGGCGCCGGGCGTGGCGCCCGGCTGCGGGTCGACCTGGTTGCGCAGCGCCAGCGACAGCGTGCCGACGCTGCGCGCCAGGTCAAGCTGCTCGGCCTGGGCGGGCGTGACTTCCAGCGTGACGGCATTGACCACGCGCGGCTTGGTGTCGTCGCGCGCCACTTCCTGTGCCACGGCCAGGACCAGGATCCGTTCCAGCACGATCTTCGACACGGCCGTTTCATTGACGCCGTTGCTGCCGTTGTGCTGCGCCGGCGCATACACCAGGATGTCGACGAAATTCCCCGGCAGGGCAAAGCCGGCCACGCCCACCACGTCGTTGACGCGCACCGTGATGGCGCGCTTGCCTTCCGCGATCAGGGCCGACAGGCCGCCCAGCGTGCCGGCCGGCGCCAGCTTGGCCTCCGTCACCGGCTCGCCACGCTGCACGCTGGCTTTCAACACGCGGCCCGCCAGCGCCGCCGGCTCGCGCTGGGCGCCGGCCGGCATGCTGCCGGCCGGCCACTCGGCCAGCGCCAGCATGTCCGGCGCCAGGCGCTGGCCCAGGCCGACATCGGCAGCCGCCACCGCGATGCGCACGGTGGACGTCGCGGGCTGGCGCAGCCAGCGCGAGGCCAGCAGCACGGCGGCCAGGCCCAGCACCGCTGCCAGGGACAGCATCAGCAAGCCGCGCCGGCCCTTCATACGGCACCATCGGCAAACATGCTGGACCAGGCCTGGTCCAGCGTGGCGGGATTCAGGCTCGGCACGGTGCCGGCAAAGCCGGCGAATTCAGCCACGCGCGCCACGATTTCACGCGGCAGGCTGGCCAGCAAGGGCTGGCCGCTGCCCCGGTGCAGTTCGCCGACCAGGTAGGCCAGCGCCGCTTCGTCGGCCTCGATGCCGCGCGCCCGGCATTGCTGGCGCAGCAGGCTGCGGTAGCTGGCTTCCGGCAGCGGTCCCAGCGCCACCTTGTAGCCGATGCGGCGCAGCGCCGCGCCATCAAGCAGGGTGTGCGGCGCCAGGTTGGTGGCGAAGGCCAGCGCCGCCTGGCATGGCACGCTGAAGGCATGGCCGCCTGGCAGCGCAAGCTGGTCGGTGCCGCTATCGAGCAACTGTGCCAGGCGGTTCAGCAGCGCGGCAGCCGGCACGCGCTGGCGGCCCAGGTCATCGATGATCAGCAGGCCGTGGCAAGCCTTGAGCTGGGGCGGCGCCAGGTAGCAGCCGCCGGCAGGATCGTGGCGCAAGTCCAGCATGGCGCCATCCAGCTCCGCGCCCAGCTGCACCACGGGGCGCTGGCACAGCAGCCAGCGCATGTCGCCGCTGCGTGCGCCGGCAGGCCGCCCCGGCAAGGGCAGGGGCGCCAGGTGCACCGCCGCGTCGTAAAGCTGGATGATGGCGCTGCCTACCGCCACCGCATACGGCACCGCCACCACGCCTTGCAGCAGGCGGCCCAGCTTGCGCGCCAGGGTGGTCTTGCCGCTGCCGGAAGGCCCGTACAGGCAGACCGAACGTCCGGCATGCATGGCGGCGCCCACCAGTTCATGGATGCGCGGCGGCAGGCAGTCGTCGGCAAACACGCTGGCCACGTCGGCCGCCAGCACCGGCGGCAGTTGCAAGGCCTGGCGCTGCAGCTGGGCGCGCCAGGCTTCGAGCGGGACCGGCGCCGGGCCGACATAGGGCGAGCGGTCCAGCCATTCCGCTGCGCGCTGGCGGCCGATGCCGGTGAGCTGGTACTGCACGTCGATTTCGGAATCGCCGCGCCACGCCACATCCACCACTTGCTCGCCTTGCAGGCCGTCGAGCACTTCGCGCAGCACATTGATCGACAGGCGCAGGCGGCTGGTCAGCACCGACAGGTGGCATTTGCCGGCGCCCAGCAAGGCCTTGCCCGCCAGCTCGGCCAGCATGGCCGGTTCCAGGCCGGTGTCGCGCACCGTGCGCGGCGGGTTTGGCAACAGCGGCTGTTCATCGTCTGCAAAATCGATCATGGTGTCCTCCTGTTGGAACCGATGATAGCCATGGGTTTCCGGTTGGATATTGAGGCGGAGCAAAGGTCAGCGATGCGCCAATGCAACGCTGGCCAAGGTGCCGGCCGCAATCGCCACGGCATACGGCATGCCTTCCGCCTTGGCGCCGCGCCAGCGCGCCAGTTGCAGGCAGAACAGCGCCAGCACCCCGCCTGCCAGCGCGCTCAGCAGGGCAAGCTGCAGCGCTTGCCAGGGCCCGACGAAGCTGCCTGCCATGGCCGCCAGCTTGACGTCGCCGGCGGCCATGCCGCCCAGTGCATAGAAGGGCAGGAACAACAGCAGGCCCACTGTCGCGCCGGCCAGCCCCTGCGCCAGCAGCGCACTGTTGCCGCCCAGGTAGCAGTGGAGTGCCAGCGCCAGCAGCAAGCCTGCCGCCACCAGCACGTTGGGGATCCGGCGCCAGGCCAGGTCCGACGCTGCCGCCTGGAGCACCAGGCACAGCAGGATGATTTCGAGTCCGCTCATGGTAAAAGGCTGGCTGCCCGGCCGCCGCCGGGCGCCAGCCACCCCATCAAGGCGTCAGTGCATCGACCACGTCGTTGAACACGGCCTTCAGCTCGTTCGAGACGCTGGTCATTGCCGTGCCTACTGCCAGTGCAATCAGCGAAGCGATCAGGCCATACTCGATTGCCGTCACGCCCCGCTCATCCCTGATGAACCGCCTCACTGCCGAAAGTGCTTTCATGATGATCTCCTTCGCTAGGAAAACTCTGACGCCTGGGCTGCGCATCATTGGCTTTACTATAGGAGCCATTCCTACGAACAAGTTGATATTGCGCAAGCTTTCCGCACAGAACTTTTTCTCGCTGTGCGGTGTTCTATGTCAAACTGGAGGCATGGAAGCTGTGTTGCAATGAGGTCGCGTTTTTACATGAAAGTGCGCAAAGTTAATTGCCGAGAATACAAAAAAGATTTATCCTGATCAGCTATTCTTTAGAAAGCCCCTTGCTTTGCCGCTGAGCGCCTAGTTACCGGACACTCACATGGATTCCCTTCTGAAACATATGGTGGACATGACCGGCCACCGCGATCACACGATGCTCGACATCTCGGTGATCTCGGCGGTAGCGGAACTGGCGTCTGCCACGCAGGCACGTGTGCTGAGCATCGTCAATGTGCGAGGCCAGCTCTACGTCCGTTCGCGCGCCGTGATCGAGCAAGGCCGCCCTGCGCGCATGGAGGAGTACCTGGACCCGGCCATCCCGGGCGACCCGGTCAGCATGTTCCCCGCCCTCGCGCGCTGCCTGGCGCACCACGAATCGAGTGCCGACCACATGTCGCCCGAGGGTGAGCACACACTCTGGCTGCCGATCTGGATGGGTGACAAGGCTGATACCTGCCTGGAAATCGTCAATCCGACGCCGTATACCAGCGATACCATCCACATCATCGGCGGCATCGTCAGCGTCTACCGCAATTTCCAGAACCTGCTCGACTACAGCGAGCGCGACTCGCTGACCGGCCTGCTGAACCGCAAGACCTTCGACGACCAACTGGCCAAGATGCTGCAGGCCTCAGCCGAGCACGACGTGCTGGCAGTGCCGCCGGACGGCCTCGAGCGCCGCAATCCGCAAGAACAGGAAAAACAATGGCTGGCCGTGGTCGATGTCGATCATTTCAAGGCAGTTAACGACAAATTCGGGCATTTGTACGGTGATGAGGTGTTGATCCTGATCGCCAACCTGCTGCAATCATCCTTCCGCGCCCAGGACCGCGTGTTCCGCTTCGGCGGCGAAGAGTTCGTGGTGCTGCTGCGCTCTTCCACGCTGGATAACGCCAAGAAAATCATCGAACGCTTCCGGATGAACGTGGAACAGCACGAGTTCCCGCAAGTTGGCCAGGTCACGGTGAGTGTCGGCTTCGTCAGCATCAGCGCCTATGAAGCGCCGGTGATCATCCTCGGCCGCGCCGACCAGGCCCTGTATTACGCCAAGAGCCATGGCCGCAACATGGCCTGCCATTACGACGAGCTGGTCAGCGGCGGCCAGCTGCAGACCGTCGAATCCAACGATACCGCCGAATTCTTCTGAGGTTCGGGCTCAGGCCAGGGTCAGGAAGCGCATCGGGTCCACCTGCCATTTCGATGGCGATTCATGGCCCACGATCTTGTCGCCGCCGCCGAAGCCCAGGCCGCGCGACAGGTCGACCGTTTCCGGCTTGATGTAGACATTCTTCTTCGTGTTGAAGAACACGTTCACCTTCGGCGCCAGCAGGTTGCTTTCATGCGGCTCGACCACCACGCCGAGGCGGCCTGACTCCAGCATCACCAGCGTGCCGACCGGGTAGATGCCCACGCAGCGCATGAATTCCTGCACCAGCTTGGCGTTGAAATGGTGCTTGCTCCACTCGTAGATCTTGCGCAGCGCCGCTGCTGCCGGCAGGCCCTTGTGGTACACGCGGTCGGCCGTAATGGCATCGTACACGTCGACAATTGCCGCCATCTGCGCGATTTCACTGATATCGTCGCCGGCCAGCTTGTCCGGGTAGCCGGTGCCGTCGCGCCGCTCGTGGTGGTGCAGCGTGATGTCCAGCGCCAGCGCCGGCACGTCAGGGGACTGTTTCAGGATATTGAAGCCATCCATCGGATGCTTCTTGATGATGGCGAATTCTTCGTCGGTCAGCGGGCCCGGCTTGTTCAGGATCGCATCCGGCACCAGGGCCTTGCCGGTATCGTGCAGCAGGCCGCCGAGGCCGGCTTCGCGAATGATGTCCTGGTCCATATTGCGCGCATTGGCGAAGGCCACCAGCAAGGCGCACACGCTGACCGAATGCAGGAAGGTGTAATCGTCCTTCGACTTGATGCGCAGCAGTCCCAGCAGGGCGCCCGGGTTGCGCAAGATCGATTCCGTGATGTTCTGCACCACCGGCTGCACCGAGCCGATCTCGATAGCCTTGCCGAGGCGGGCATCGGCCATCACATTGCGCACCACGCCGGCTGCCTGGCTGCGAATCTGGGCCGCGCGCTGCAGTTCCTCACCCAGGGAAGTGCGGATGATGCGCGAGGGTTCCTTGGCGATCTCTTCCACTTCGCGTTCGGTGGCCGCCTGGGCCTCGGCCAGCGAGGGCGCATCCTCCACGTCCAAGCCTTTGGACGCATCGATCACCACGTCATGGATGCCGGCCTGGATGATTTTCTGGATCTGCTCCTGGCTGGAAATCTCGAAGCGGTTGCGCACAAACGGATGGGTCATCCAGTCGCAACTGAGGTCGTGGATATACATGCCGACCTTTAACTGCGCCGAATCGACTTTCTTTAACATGGTGAGGCTCGCGAAGTAATTGCGTGAAGAACGTTAGAATAAGTATACACAATGTTATCCTACGGGAATATGGAACTCCGCCAGCTGCGTTACTTTGTAGCAATCGTCGACCACGGATCGTTGTCGCGTGCCGCACTGGTATTGCATGTTGCACAACCTGCCCTGACCCAGCAGCTACGCCAGCTCGAAGAAGAGCTGGGCGCCCAGCTCCTGCACCGCAGTGCCCAGGGCGTGGTCAGTACCGATGCCGGCAAGGTGTTCTATGACCATGCGCAGGCGATCCTGAAACAGGTGGCCGACGCCCGCTCCGCCGTCACCCAGTCGGCCCGCCCTTCCGGCAGCGTCACCATGGGCCTGCCGCACAGCATTTCCGGCGCCCTGGCGCTGCCCCTGCTCACTGCCGCGCGCGAGCAATATCCCGACATTACGCTGCAGTTGACCGAAGAACTGACCGGAAACCTGGCGGAACAGCTCAAAAGCGGACGTGTCAACCTGGCTGTGCTGTTCGACGACGGCCAGTTGACGCCGTTTTCCACCACCCCCCTGGCGGAAGAAGAACTGCGTTTCATCTGCCGTCACGACGCGGTGTGGTTCACCGACAACAAAACCGTCACGCTGCAGCAAGCCCTGAACACCACCCTCATCTTGCCGGGCCTGCAACATGGCGTGCGGCCGCGCATCGAGGCCATGGCACGCGCCGCCGGGCTGGTGATCGGCAATGTCATCGAAATCAACTCGATCGCCATCCTGAAGTCCGCCATCATGGCAGGCATGGGCGCCACGATCCTGCCGGTAGCGCCGGTCTTGCCCGAAATCGAACACGGCCAGATGCGCAGCGTGCGCATCAACAGCCCTGCCATCAGCCGCACCGTGGTGTTGTGCGCATCGCGCAACATTCCCCTCACCAATGCCGCCAACGCGATTGCCGCGCTGACGCAACAAGTCGCCACCGACCTCTGCCAGCGCAATACCTGGCCCGGCGCCCGCCTGCTCGGTTGAGCGATTAGATCAGCTTATGTCTTGCAAGGATGCGGCGCAAGGTGCCGTCCGCCCGCATTGATTCCAGTGCGCGCTGGAACTTGGCAATGTCGGTGTCGTCGAAGTCAAGAGAGCCTGCCAGCCAGGCCGTGGTGGTGCGTAGTGGAACGCTGGTTTCGAAATCGCGTTCACCGGAGCCGTGGCCTTTCAGCGAGGCGGAAATGATGCGGCGCTCGCCGAAGGCGGCGTCGGCCATTCCGCCCAGCAGGAAACGGTGCACTTCATCGATTGAACTGGCTTCGACCAAGTGCTTGAAGCCCAACTCTTTCAGGATCGCTGCCTGGGCGGCGCCGCGCAGCAAGGCAATGCGCTTGTCCTTCATCTGCTCGATTGGCAGCAGCTTGCCGCGCACAGCCAGCAGCACGTAGTTCTCCTCAAACAGCGGCACCAGCCAGCGGTATTGCGCCTCACGCTCGGGCAAGCGGGTCAGAGGATAGATGGCCGTTGCCGGCATGGTGGTGGCCAGGAATTGCGCACGGCGCCAAGGCACGAACTGGGTTGCCGGCGCCACGCCGGCCCGCTTGCACAGCTCGGCTACCAGTTCCTGCAAACCGCCGGGCTGGCCGCTTTCATGCACGAGCGAGGGCAAATGGCTGGTCACCAATTGCATCTTGCGCGCCACGCCGGCAAACGCCCCGATTGGGCTGGTCAAAAACACTGCTGCCGCCATCAGAATTGTTCGTCGAGCCATCATTTTTTCTTATACCCCCATCCCCAAACCATATTTCCGTATACGTAAAGTAAACCGTAAACTTGACCGCTGAAAAGGCCTGCACACCCGCAGGCGTTGTGACTAGGCAAGGACGCGCTTACCCGGCGCCGACCGATGCCAGGCACGCACCGAATCATGATTTTGGAGACAGCCACCATGCCAGACGGCAGCAACTCGTCCGTACTTCACGACGTCACCCTCGACGACAAATTCACTTCCACTACCGGTAAAGTCTTTCTGTCCGGCATCCAGGCGCTGGTGCGCTTGCCTATGATGCAACAATTGCGCGATGCGCGCGACGGTTTGAACACCGGCGGCTTCATTTCCGGCTACCGCGGCTCCCCGCTGGGCGGCCTGGACGAGACCCTGTGGAAGGCGCAGAAGCACCTGGAAAAGCATAATGTGCAATTCGTTCCGGGCGTGAACGAGGACCTGGCGGCAACCGCTGTCTGGGGTTCGCAGCAGGTTGACCTGATCGGCCCGGCCAAGTACGACGGCGTGTTCGCCATGTGGTACGGCAAAGGCCCGGGGGTGGACCGTTGCGGCGACGTCTTCAAGCACATGAACCATGCCGGCACGTCCAGGAACGGCGGCATCCTGCTGGTGGCCGGCGACGACCACGGCGCTTACTCCTCCACCCTGCCGCACCAGTCGGACCACATTTTCTCCGCCTGCATGATCCCGGTGCTGTATCCATGCAATGTGCAGGAGTACATCGACCTCGGCATCCACGGCTGGGCCATGTCGCGCTTCTCCGGCTGCGCCGTCGCCTTCAAGGCGCTGGCCGACACCGTCGAGTCGAGCGCTTCGATCGACGCCGATCCGTTCCGCGTCGAAGTGAAGCTCCCGCAGGACTTCGTGATGCCGGAAGGCGGCCTGAATGCCCGCCTGTCCTCTATCCCGCTGGGCCAGCAAGCGCGCAACCAGGAAGCGCTGATGCAGGACTACAAGATCTACGCGGCTCTGGCTTACGCCCGCGAGAACAAGCTGAATCACACCACCATCGATTCCAAGGACGCCAAGCTGGGCATCATCGCCTCCGGCAAATCTTACCTGGACGTGCTGGAAGCGCTGGAAGAACTGGGCATCGACGAAGCCATGGCCGCCAAGGTTGGCCTGCGCCTGTTCAAGGTTTCCATGCCGTGGCCGCTGGAACCGGACTCGGTGCGCGAATTCGCGCAGGGCCTGGACGAAATCCTGGTGGTGGAAGAGAAGCGCCAGTTCGTCGAATACCAGCTGAAGGAACAGCTGTACAACTGGCGCGACGACGTGCGCCCGCACATCATCGGCAAGTTCGACGACAAGGGCGAGTGGGTGGCCCCGCGCGGCGAATGGCTGCTGCCGCCGAAGGCTGACTTCTCGGTATCGCAAGTGGCGCGCGTGATCGCCAGCCGCGTGGCCCGCTACATCGCCGACGCCTCGATCCAGGACCAGATCAAGGCCCGCCTGTCCTTCCTGGAAGCGAAAGACGCAGTACTGAAGAAGGCGATCGAGACCCCGTTCCGTCCGGCCTTCTACTGCTCCGGCTGCCCGCACAATACCTCGACCAAGGTGCCTGAAGGTTCCTTCGCGCTGGCCGGCATCGGCTGCCACGTGATGGCGACCTCGATCTACCCCGAGATGAACAAGCTGACCACCCATATGGGCGGTGAAGGCACGCCGTGGATCGGCCAGGCTGCGTTCAGCAAAGTGCCGCACGTGTTCCAGAACCTGGGCGACGGCACCTACTTCCACTCCGGCTACCTGGCGATCCGCGCCGCCGTGGCGGCGAAGGTCAACATCACCTACAAGATCCTGTACAACGACGCCGTGGCAATGACCGGCGGCCAGCCGGTCGACGGCACCGTCTCCGTGCCGATGATCGCGCAGCAGATGGCGGCCGAAGGCATCAAGCGCATCGCCCTGGTGACCGAAGACCTGTCGCGCTACACCGACCGTTCCGCCCTGCCTTCCATCGTTTCCCTGCACGACCGCAAGGAAATGGATGCCGTGCAGCGCGAAATGCGTGAACTGCCAGGCTGCACCGTCATCATTTACGACCAGACTTGCGCCGCCGAGAAGCGTCGCCGCCGCAAGAAGGGCGAGTTCCCCGACCCTGCAAAGCGCATGGTCATCAACGAAGCGGTGTGCGAAGGCTGCGGCGATTGCGGCATCCAGTCCAACTGCGTCTCGATCCTGCCGAAGGAAACCGAATTCGGCCGCAAGCGCACCATCGACCAATCTTCCTGCAACAAGGACTATTCCTGCACCAAGGGCTTCTGCCCATCCTTCGTCACCGTCGAAGGCGGCACGCTGAAGAAGACCAAGATCGGCACCGCCAAGACCGACGACTGGGGCGATGTTCCTGCGCCAGTCCTGCCAAGCATCGAGCAGCCATACAACATCCTGATCAACGGTATCGGCGGCACCGGCGTGATTACCGTCGGCGCCCTGATGGGCATGGCCGCCCACCTGGAAGGCAAAGGCGCTTCCGTGCTGGACATGACCGGCATGTCGCAGAAGAACGGCTCCGTGACTTCCCACGTCAAAGTGGCGAAGACCCCTGCCCACCTGCGCGCGCAGCGTATCGCCACCGGCGAAGCAGACCTGATCCTGGGCTGCGACATGCTGACCTCCGGCGCCTACGACGCCGTGTCGAAGATGCGCCCAGGCCGCACCTTCGCCATCGTCAACCAGCACGAGCAGCCGCCAGGCACCTTCGCGCAGAACGCCGACTGGCAGTACCCGGCCGAAAGCGTGGAAGCGCTGATTACCGAATCGGTCGGCGGCGCGCAGTCCGTGGACTTCATCAACGCCACCAAGCTGGCGACGGCGCTGATGGGCGATTCGATCGCCTCCAACCTGTTCATGATGGGCTACGCCTTCCAGAAAGGCCGCATCCCGCTGAGCGAAGCAGCCCTGCTGCGCGCGATCGAACTGAATGGCGTGGCTGTTGAATCGAACAAACGCTCCTTCCTGTGGGGCCGCCGCGCCGCCGTGGACTTCAAGCGCGTGGAAAAGATCGCGACCCCGACCCAGGCTGTCGTGGTGCAGATGCCACAGTCGCTGGAAAACGTGATCAAGAAGCGCGTTGAATTCCTGACCGGCTACCAGGACGCTGCCTATGCCGCCACCTATGAGGACCTGGTGCAGCAAGTGCGCTCGAAAGAGACCCTGCTGGGCCTGGGCAACAAGCTGTCGACCGCGGTGGCCAAGTCGCTGTTCAAGCTGATGTCCTATAAAGATGAATATGAGGTGGCGCGCCTGTATACCGATGGCCGCTTCGTGGAGCAGTTGAAGACCCAGTTCGAAGGCGATTTCTCGCTGAAGTTCAACCTGGCGCCACCGCTGTTCGCGAAGAAGGATGCCAAGGGCCACCTGGTCAAGGCGGAATATGGTTCGTGGATGTGGAAGGCGTTCCAGCTGCTGGCCAAGTTCAAGGGCCTGCGCGGTGGCGCGTTCGATATCTTCGGCTATACCGAGGAGCGTAAGATGGAACGCGCGCTGATCACGGAATACCGTGCTGTGGTGGCTGAACTGCTGGCGGGGTTGTCGGCTGGCAACCATGAGCAGGCCGTGGCGATTGCCGGGCTGCCGGAGCGTATCCGCGGCTTTGGCCATGTGAAGGAAAAGGCTGTGGCCGAGTACAAGATGGCTAAGGCGAAGATGATGGCTGCGTTCAAGGACGGCGATCGGGCCGCTGCCTGAAAACCGGTAAACCGGTGCCTGACCCGCAGGGTCAGGCACCCCGGCCTGCGACCGCCGCGTAGACGAGGTGTCTGACCCTGCGGGTCAGACACCGGTTTACCGGTTTTGCTTGACTTGACGTTAACGTAAACGTCATATAATCAAAATTCCCCCGTTCCAAGGAACACACAACATGAACGACCTCGCCAACGCCAAGAAACTGTCCGCTGAGCCTGAGCAGGCCAAGACCGCGAACAAAGTCCGCTTTGTCACCGCCGCGTCCCTGTTCGACGGCCACGACGCCTCGATCAACATCATGCGCCGCATCCTGCAATCGCAGGGCGCCGAAGTGATCCACCTGGGCCACAACCGCTCGGTGGACGAAGTGGTCACCGCGGCCCTGACCGAAGACGTGCAAGGCATCGCCATCTCCTCCTACCAGGGCGGCCACGTCGAATACTTCAAGTACATGATCGACCTGCTGCGCCAGCGCGGCGGTTCGCACATCAAGGTGTTCGGCGGCGGCGGCGGCGTGATCGTCCCGAGCGAAATCAAGGACCTGCACGACTACGGCGTGACCCGCATCTTCTCCCCTGAAGACGGCCAGCGCATGGGCCTGGTCGGTATGATCCAGTGGATGGTGCAGCAGTGCGACGTCGACCTGTCCACCTACTCGCCGACCCAGCTGGACGCCATCCGCGACGGCGAGATCGAGCAACGCCATCGCCCGCTGGCCCAGCTGATCACCGCGCTGGAAAACGGCAAGGCCTCCGACAAGCTGCGCGCCGAACTGACCAAGGCCGCCAAGGCCATCACCGCCCCGACCCTGGGCATCACCGGCACCGGCGGCGCAGGCAAATCCTCGCTGACCGATGAACTGATCCGCCGCATCCGCCTGGACCAGGGCGACGCGCTGAACATCGCCGTGATCTCGATCGACCCGTCCCGCCGCAAGTCCGGCGGCGCGCTGCTGGGCGACCGTATCCGCATGAACGCGATCAACCCCTGGAACGGCAAGACCCGCGTCTTCATGCGTTCCCTGGCGACCCGCGAAGCCGGCTCCGAGATTTCCCAGGCCCTGCCTGACGTGATCGCAGCCTGCAAAGTGGCGGGCTTCGACCTGGTGATCGTGGAAACCTCCGGCATCGGCCAGGGCGACGCGGCGATCGTGCCGCACGTCGACGTCTCCATGTACGTGATGACGCCGGAATTCGGCGCCGCGTCCCAGCTGGAAAAGATCGACATGCTGGACTTCGCCGACTTCATCGCGATCAACAAGTTCGACCGCAAGGGTGCGCAGGATGCGCTGCGCGACGTGGCCAAGCAGTACCAGCGCAACCGCGAGATGTGGAGCAAGCGTCCGGAAGAAATGCCGGTGTTCGGTACCCAGGCTTCCCGCTTCAACGACGACGGCGTGACCGCGCTGTACCAGGGCCTGCTGCCGGTACTGGCAGGCAAGGGCCTGAAGACCACCAAGGGCGTGCTGGCCCCGATGGACGTGCGCTTCAGCTCCGGCAAGAACGTGATCGTGCCGCCGGCACGCGCGCGCTACCTG
Organism: Pseudoduganella sp. R-43; assembly: GCF_049913255.1. Taxonomy (NCBI): domain Bacteria; kingdom Pseudomonadati; phylum Pseudomonadota; class Betaproteobacteria; order Burkholderiales; family Oxalobacteraceae; genus Pseudoduganella; species Pseudoduganella sp. R-43. Next base: position 612,839 of record NZ_CP183988.1, on the reverse strand, counting down.
GCCGAGATCTCCGACACCGTGCGCGGCTACCACAAGAAAACGCAAGCACAGGCCAAGCTGGCGCGCGAACGCCAGCAGCTGCAGGAATCGAAGCGCATGATGGCTGTCGCCGGCAAGCCGGTGGCCGACTTCGACGACCTGATCATCGAACGCGATCACGCCATGGATGGCGCAGCCAAGAAGCTGCTGGCCCAGTGGCCGGACATGCAGGCGGCCTACGCCGGCGACGAATACGTCGTGAAGATCCGCGACAAGGAAATCCGCACCGGCCTGGTACAGCACACCCTGTCCGGCACCAAGATCCGCAAGGTCTCGCTGCCGAAGTACGAAGACCACGGCGAGCTGCTGCGCTGGCTGATGCTGGAAAACGTCCCTGGCTCCTACCCGTTCACCGCCGGCGTGTTCGCCTTCAAGCGTGAAGGCGAAGACCCAACCCGCATGTTCGCGGGCGAGGGCGACGCTTTCCGTACCAACCGCCGCTTCAAGCTGGTCTCCACCGGCATGGATGCGAAGCGCCTATCGACCGCCTTCGACTCCGTCACCCTGTACGGCGCCGATCCCGCGATCCGTCCGGACATCTACGGCAAGATCGGCAACTCCGGCGTGTCCATCGCGACCCTGGACGACATGAAGGTGCTGTACGACGGCTTCGACCTGTGCAACCCAAGCACCTCGGTATCGATGACCATCAATGGTCCCGCCCCTGCGATCCTGGCGATGTTCATGAACACCGCCATCGACCAGCAGGTCGAGAAGTTCGTCACCGAGAACAAGCGCCAGCCGTCCGAAGACGAATTCCAGAAGATCAAGGACTGGGTGTTGATGAACGTGCGCGGCACGGTGCAGGCCGACATCCTGAAGGAAGACCAGGGCCAGAACACCTGCATCTTCTCGACCGAGTTCTCGCTGAAGGTGATGGGCGACATCCAGGAGTACTTCGTGCACCACCAGGTGCGCAACTTCTACTCGGTGTCGATCTCCGGCTACCACATCGCGGAAGCGGGCGCGAACCCGATTTCGCAGCTGGCCTTCACGCTGTCCAACGGCTTTACCTTCGTGGAAGCCTACCTGGCGCGTGGCATGCACATCGACGATTTCGCGCCGAACCTGTCGTTCTTCTTCTCCAACGGCATGGATCCCGAATACACCGTGCTGGGCCGCGTGGCGCGCCGCATCTGGGCCGTCACCATGAAAGAGAAATACGGCGCCAACGACCGCTCGCAGAAGCTGAAGTACCACATCCAGACGTCCGGCCGCTCGCTGCACGCCCAGGAAATCGACTTCAACGACATCCGCACCACGCTACAGGCGCTGATCGCGATCTACGACAACTGCAACTCGCTGCACACCAACGCCTACGATGAAGCGATCACCACGCCGACCGACGAATCCGTCCGCCGCGCACTGGCGATCCAGCTGATCATCAACCGCGAATGGGGCTTGGCGAAGAATGAAAACCCGAACCAGGGCGCCTTCATCATCGAAGAGCTGACCGACCTGGTGGAGGAAGCCGTGCTGCAGGAATTCGAACGCATCGCCGAACGCGGCGGCGTTCTTGGCGCCATGGAAACCGGCTACCAGCGCGGCAAGATCCAGGAAGAGTCGCTGCTGTACGAGCACAAGAAGCACGACGGTTCGCTGCCGATCATCGGCGTGAACACCTTCCGCAATCCAAAGGGTTCGGAAGCCCCGGCCACCATCGAACTGGCCCGTTCCACCGACGACGAAAAGCAATCGCAGCTGACCCGCCTGGCTGACTTCCACGCCCGCAATGCGGATGCCGCGCCAGCCGCCCTGGCAGCGCTGCAGAAAGCCGCCATCGACAACGAAAACGTGTTCGCCAAGCTGATGGACGCAGCCCGCGTCTGCTCGCTGGGCCAGATCACGACCGCGCTGTTCGAAGTCGGCGGCCAATACCGCCGCAACATGTAACGGCCTGCGGCCGCAGCGTATTGGGGTCAGACCCTTGGGTCTGACCCCGGCTTACCGGTTCTAGTGGAAGAACAGCCACACCAGCAACAGCACAATCCCCGGCACCCCCAGCAGCCAAGCCAAGAAATACTTCCCCATGACAGCCTCCCTGTGACGTTAAACCATGGTCACAGGCTACGACTCGCACCGCAGGCCGTCAGTTAGCTGGAACACACGAAGCCCGACCGCGATACGTTATCATTTAACGATTTGTTAACGTCACGGGGATTGCAATGGCAGTAGTGTTGGGACCTATCTTGAAGTTCTGCGGCTGCGCCGACGGCATGTGGACAGTCAGCGCGCTGGTCGTGTGGAACGGCGAAGTACCGCCCGCAGTCACGGCAGCCGTGTTGCCAGGTGCCGCAGCAGAAGTCCGCACGCTGGCCGTCGAATCCCGCCGCTTGCGCACCCGCTTGCACAAGCGCGCCGTGCATGCCGTCGAGAGCTGGCAGTTCGCCATCGAGCAGCACGCCACGCGCGAGCAGCAGGTCCAGTACATCGTCGATGGCCAGGCTTTCACCTTCGTCGTGCCGGCACGCGACAGCGCCCCCACCTGCGCCTACACCTCCTGCAACGGCTTCTCCGACTACAAGAAGATGAAGGACATCCCGCAGGACCCGGTATGGAACAAGATGCACGACAACCATGTGCAGCGCCCCTACCACCTGCTGCTGATGGGCGGCGACCAGATCTACAGTGATGCCATGTGGAGCACGACGGCCCTGAACGACTGGGCCGCTGCCCCGAACGACAAGAAGCTCGCCAACAAGCCGGTCACCAAGACGCTGCAAACCGAGATCGACGATTTCTTCTTCGGGAACTACCTGAAGGTCTGGGCATATCCGCACGTGGCGCGCATGTTCGCTAGTGTTCCGACGGTGATGATGTGGGACGACCACGACATCATCGATGGCTGGGGCTCTTACCCTGAGAAGTTCCAGCAATCGCCCGTATTCAAGGCAATCTACGACGTGGCGCGCGACTACTTCCTGCTGTTCCAGCAGCACTGCGCGGCGGAGAATGAGCTTCCGATGCGCCTGCCGCAGCAACCCGGATTTACCAAGGCCGTCCGCTTCGGCGATTATGGCTTGCTGGTGCTCGACTTGCGCAGCGAGCGCACCCCGGACGTGGTCATGGGCCAGCAATCGTGGGATGCCGCCTACGCCTGGCTGGAGGCGCAAGAAGACTGCAAGCATCTGCTGCTCATGTCCAGCATCCCGGTCGTGCACCCAGACTTCAGCACGCTGGAAATGCTGCTGTGCGCCCTGCCCGGCCAGCAGGAGCTGGAGGACGACCTGAAAGACCACTGGTTAAGCCGCACCCACCAATGGGAGCGCCTGCGCCTGATCCATCGCCTGCAGGAATGGTCGCAGCGCACCGGCGGCCGCGTGACCATCCTCTCCGGCGACGTGCACGTGGGCGCCATCGGCGCGATCGAATCAAGCCAGAAGCATTACCGGGGCAAGCCGGTTACCATCCACCAGCTGACCTCCTCCGGCGTGGTGCATCCGCCACCGCCCGCGATGGCGCTGTTCTACCTCGAACATGTCGGCGACAAGGTGGAACAACTGGAAGGCGGCATCACGACCTCGATGTACAAGTTCCCCGGCACTTCGCACCGCTACATCGGCGCGCGCAACTACCTGAGCCTGGAACCGGATCGCGCGGTGGACGGGCGTTCATGCAACCGCCTGTGGGCCAACTGGTACGTGGAGAACGAGGCGCAGCCCTACCGCCAAGCCATCCTGCCGCTGAAATAGGGCGTTGTAGCAAGTTCACAACGGCACGTCCACATTGGAGACGCCGCAACGGACCCCACAATTACACAAAGGACGACACTTTATTTACCACTTGTAAATATATATTTGATAATATTTTACAGGACGCATCCAAACGAATGTAGCATCGATCTACGCACCGGAGGTCGCGATGCCTGCCCCGCCCATTGCTGCCGGACTTGCTGTCTTGTCCCGTCTCCTGTTCTACGTGATGGCATGCGGCGTACTGCTCGCGACTCCCGCAATCGCCTGGGAGCAAGTCGCCGGGCCGCTGGGCAGCGTTGCGCTGCTGGGTTGCCTCGCGATTGGCAGCGCAGCCGGGGCAACCGCATTTTTTTTCCGCGCACACCTCACACATGGCTTGCACACGCTACTTGCAGCCACCGACAAGTTCAGCCCGCGCAGCAGCTTGCTCGCCATCGTGGCATGCGGCATTGTCTTGCGCCTTGCCTGGGCCATGGTCTTCCCCGCAACCACGGTGTCTGATGGAGCGGTTTACCTGAAACTGGGGCAGCAGCTCGCTGCCGGTGAGCCGTATTTCATCGCCAACTCGCATGCATTCTGGCCGCCTGGCTATCCGCTCTTCCTGGCCGCTTGGCTGCACTTGCCGCTGCCGGCCGCCACCATCGTCCTGCTGAGCAACCTGACGCTATACCTGCTTGCCAGCCTGCTCGTGTGGAGATTGGCAAGCTGCGCGGCCGGCCAGCAGGCGGCGCGCCTGGCTGCCTTCCTGCTGGCCGTCTGGCCCAACTACCTGGCCTGCGCGGTGACGGCCGAGAAAGAAAACCTGCTGGTCTTCCTGCTGCCGCTGGTGCTCTTTCTGTACACGCACCGGTCGGCGGGTCCGTTGCCGCGCATCGCGGCAGGCCTGGCACTCGGCTTTTCCGCCCTGGCCCAGCCATCCACCATGTTCTTCCCGGCTGTCCTGCTGTGCTATGAATTGCTGCAGCGCCGCCCATGGCGCGCCGTCCTCGCAGCGCTGGCTACGCTGGTCCTTGGCATGGCGCTTGTGATCGCCCCGTGGAGTGCGCGCAATACGCGAGTGTTCGGTGAATTCCTGCTGATCACGTCGAACGGTGGCGACAACCTGTACCGCGCCAACAATCCACTCGCGACGGGCGGCTATACCAGGCGCGGCGAAGTGGAGCTCGACAATCTCGGCGAACTCGAACGCAACCGCACCGGCCTGCAATTGGCAAAGGAATGGATCAGCAGCCATCCCGCTGCGTTTGTCGGCCTGATACCTGTCAAACAAAAACTGTTTCTCGGCGACGATTCATTCGGGCAGTACGTCACGGTGCGCAGTGGCGGGGGCAGCAGCCGTACCTACCTGGTGGCGAAACTGGCCGCCAATGCTTTCTGGTATGGGTTGTGGGCCTGCTTGCTGGCGCTATCGTTGCGCGGCGCCGGTCCCGGTGACGCCGCTTTGCATTCGACCCTGGTGCTGGGCTATGCCTATTTCTTCGTTCTGCATAGCGTGTTTGAAAGCAGCAGCAAATACCATGTCCCGCCGCTGGCCTTGCTGGCGATCTTCGGCGCCGCCCAACTGGTACGTGCAAGCCAGGCCGGCATCCACCAGTCCGACAGCACGCGCAGCGTGTTGCGCGAGATGTTGATGCTGGCCCGTTACGCCGTCATTGGCGCCGTGGGCACAGGATTGCATTACCTGCTGCTTGTGGGCCTGGTACAGGGCTTCGGGACGAATAGCGGGTTGGCAGCCATGGCCGGCGCCACCGCCGGTGCGCTTTGCAACTATCAACTGAACCGGCGTTTCAACTTCCGTAGCACACGGCCGCATCGCGAAGCCCTGCCGCGCTTCCTGATGATGGCAGCCGTCGGCATTTTCCTGAATGGCTTGATCGTCGGGCTGCTCCATGCGGCAGGCTGGCATTACCTGCTGGCGCAGGTATTCGCCACGGCACTCATCCTCCTGATTAACTACCAAGCGAGCAAATCATGGATATTCCAACCCACCAGGACCTGACCCCACGCCCTGCCGGCATGCCCAGCATTTCCATCGTTGCGCCTGCCTACAACGAAGAGGAAGTGCTTGGGGAATTCCATCGACGCGTAACGGAAGTCATGGTGCAGCTTGGCGCTGATTACGAAATAGTGCTGGTGAACGACGGCAGCCGCGACAAGACGTTGCTGCTGATGCAGCAATTGCGCGAGGCGGATCCGCACGTCGCCATCGTCGACCTGTCGCGCAACTTCGGCAAGGAGATCGCGTTGAGCGCCGGCTTGGACCATACCAATGGCGATGTGGTCGTGGTGCTCGATGCAGACTTGCAGGACCCGCCCGCCCTGATCCCGGACATGCTCGACATCTGGCGCAGGGGCTACGATGTAGTCTACGGCGTACGCACCAGGCGCGATGGCGAAAGCTGGCTGAAACGAGCTACCGCCAAGGCCTTTTACAAGTTGATCCGCCGTCTCAGCCGCGTCGCGATTCCGACCGACACCGGAGACTTCCGCCTCATGTCGCGCCGCGTGGTCCAGGAAATGAAGCGCCTGCGCGAGGTACACCGTTTCATGAAAGGCCTGTTTGCCTGGGTCGGCTTCTCCTCGCATCCGCTGTACTACCGCAGGGCGCCGCGCGCTGCCGGCACGACCAAATGGAACTACTGGAACCTCTGGAATTTCGCGCTGGAAGGAATTACTTCGTTCACAGTAGCGCCGCTCAAGGTGGCCACCTATGTTGGACTGGGTGTCGCAATCATGGCGCTGGCATATGCGGTATTCGTCGTGTGGAAAGCGCTGGCGTTCGGCGATGAAGTCAAAGGCTACCCTTCGCTGATGGCGGTAATGCTGTTCCTGGGCGGCATCCAGCTGGTGGCCATCGGAGTCATCGGCGAATACCTTGGCCGCATCTTTGACGAGGTCAAGGCACGCCCGCTCTACCTGGTCAATCGCTGGCACGCCTCGGGCCTGGTCGGCGACGCCAGCAAAAACACGGTCAAGATCGGCACAGCGGGCCGGCCGTGGCGCCGGCCGTCAACGCCGGCTGCCACAACACCTGCAGCGCGCCGGCTGGCTCGCCATTGACCCGCGCCAACAGCATTTCGGCCATTTTCGCGCCGGCGGCGCGGGCATTGGGCTGGTCGATGGTGGTGACGTCGATATCTGCCAGCGTGTCGGCCATGCTGCCCCAGACGATCAGCGAGATCTCCTGGCCGATCGCGATGCCGGCGTCGAGCAGGGCGCGCACGGCGCCTACACCGGCAAGGTGGTTGTCGACCACGATGGCGCTTGGGCGCGGCGTCGTTGCCAGCAGTGCCTGTACGGCCGCATAACCGGCGCGGCGGTCGATGCAATCATCGACCAGGTGGCGCGGATCGGCGGCCAAGCCGGCGCCGGACAAGGTGGCGAGGAAGCTGGCGCGGCGTTGCGCTGAGAAATTCATCGCCAGCGGTGCGCTGACCATGGCGATGCGCTGGTGACCCAGCGACAGCAAGCGCTCGAGCGCCATGCGGATGCCGGCCTCGTTATCGTAGTCGAACCATGCGTACGGCGCGTCAAGTTGCGTTCGGCCGTGGGCGATGAAGGGGAAGCCGGCCTTGGCGAGAAAGGCGATGCGCTCGTCGTGCACCAGCGTGCGGCTGACCACCAAGCCGTCGAGGCGGCGGCCGCGCACCATTTGCTCGTAGGACGGCATTTCGTTCGCTGGCGACACGGGCGCGATGATGAAGTTCATGCGCTTTTGCTCAAGAGCTTCCGACATCCCGCCCACCACCTCGAGGAACATGGCGTCGCCCAGGTCGGCCGGCAGCAGCGGATAGATTGTGCCAAGCACGTTGCTGCGGCCAACGGCCAGGCTGCGCGCCATCGGATTGGCTTCGTAGCCCGACTCCCGCGCCGCGCGCAGCACGCGCTCGCGCGTCAACTCGCTGACTTCGGGATAGCCGTTCAGCGCGCGGCTGACGGTAGTCTTCGACATGCCGAGTTTGTCGGCGAGGCTCTTCAGGTTCATCGCGAAATTATAGCCGGTGCCTCCAGTCCACCGTCGCTGCCATCGACCGCACGCTTGAAGAAGTACAGCGTGACCAGCACGATCGCAATCGGCACCAGCGTCAGGTAGAACGCGAAATGGCCGCTGAAGGCGCCGAACACATAGCCGGTGATCAGCGAGCCGGTGGTGCCGCCCAGCGCAGAGAATATCACCAGCAGGCCGGTCATCGCAGAATGCTGGTGCTTGGGCAGGGAGCTCAGCATCACGGAATTGATGCCCGGGTAGACCGGCGCCATGAAAAGACCAATCAGGGGGAACAGGAAGGCCGCAAGCGGCGCATCGCCCCATCCTGCGCCCTGCGCAACGACCACGTCGTGCGTCATCGGCAGCGCAATCAAGACCACCGCGCCCATGCCGAGCAGGCAGGCGTTCATCACCGGGTACCAGTGCATGCGGCGCATCAGGACGCCAGCCGACAGGCGCCCTGCGGCCAGGCAGGCGGCGAAGATGCTTGTGACCTGCACACTCATCGCAGCCGGGAGATGCAGGATCTCGTTGTTGAAGGTCGGCAGCCAGGTGCCCACGCTCTGCTCGATCAGCACGTACAGGAAGGCCGTCAGCACGAAAACGCACACCAACGGCTTGAAGAACAGCTTGAGCATCGCCGCAAATTCCTGCGGCAGGCTGCGCGCTTCCGGTGGCGCGGCCAGCCTCTCGTCGAAAGGTGTCGCCAGCAGCAGCACGAAGGTGAGCACGCACAGGGCGGCCAGCACCCAATACACATGCAGCCAGCTTTGCGAGCGCGGGTCGTCCGAGTCGATGAAAAAGCTGAACACCCAGTAAGCGCACAGCACCCCGACCATGAAGAAGCCTTCCAGCGTATTCATGATGCCCGCATGCTGGCGGCGGTCGGCGGCTACCAGGCCGAGGGTGGAGTAGACCGACACTTTCACCAGCGCGAAGGATATGCCGACGCACAGGAACAGCATTTTGGTAGTGAGGAAGGAAGGCAACAGCGGCATGGACAGGCAAGCTCCCGTGACGATGGCAAGCCCGGCCAGCATGGCCTTCTTGTACCCGATGCGCGGCAGGAAGCTCGCCACCAGGAAGGACACCACGGCGATTGGCAAGTCCTTGAAGCCTTCCAGCACGCTGGCGGCGGACTTGCTGACGCCGTAGTTGCCGATGACCTGCAGGATCACCGTGCCAACACTGTTCAACAGTATGGCGAACGTGAAATAGATCAGGAACAGGACCCAGGTGATGCGCCGGTTTTGCATAGTGTCTCCATGATATTCTTGAATTGTCCCAGTCCCGGGATCACGGTGTCCGCCTGCCACAGCGTGGCCGCCTGGCCAACGCCAATGGCGAACATGCCGGCCGCCTTGATCGCGGTCACGCCGGCAACGGCGTCCTCCACGCCAACGCAATCGGCCGGGTCTACGCCCAGTTCCGACGCGGCGCGCAGGAAGATTTCGGGATCGGGTTTGCCGCGCGCGATCGTCGCCGCGTCTACGACATAGTCGAATTTCTCGGTGATGCCGAGGCTTTCCAGCACCGTGAAGGCGTTCTTGCTGACCGACGCAAGGCCCACCTTCAAGCCTTGCGCGCGGCACCAGTCCAGCGCATCCACCGCGCCGGGCAACAGGTCGGCGGGCGACATTTCCGCGATCAGCGTCCTGTAATGCTCGTTCTTGGTGTCGGCCAGCGCCAGTTTCTCCGCGTCGCTGTAGCTGCGGGGCGCGCCAGCCAGTATCAGCTCGAGCGAACCCATGCGGTCGATGCCCTTCAGGTTCTCGTTGAAGGCTTCGTCGAAATGCACGTCCTGCGACTGCGCAAGTCTTTGCCAGGCGAGGAAGTGATAGTGGGCGGTATCGGTGATCACGCCATCGAGGTCGAAGATAACGGCTTTCATGCAAGCTCCTGTACCGGCGCAGCCGGTGTAACGGTAACGGGCGCGCCGCGGTGCTGGAAAACCAGCGACTCGCCGCGCAACAGCGTGTATTGCGTGCCGCTCGGGCTGACGCGCACTTGCAGCAAGCTGCCGTGCAGGTGGATGCGGAACTGGTAATGCTGCCACTGTTTGGGCAATGTCGGCGCAAAGCGCACCTTGCCGTCCACCACGCGCATGCCGCCGAAGCCGTAAGCCACGCCCAGCCAGGTTCCGGCCATGGCGGCCGTGTGCACGCCGTAGTGCGTATTGCCATGGGTGTTATCCAGGTCGAGCCGGGCGGTTTCCATGAAGTAGTCGTAGGCCTTGCCTTCGTAGCCCACTTCGGAGGCGATGATGCTGAAAATGCAGGACGACAGCGAGGAATCGTGCGTCGTCACCGCTTCGTAGTAATCGAAGTCGCGCTTCTTGTCTTCCAGCGTGAATTGTTCGCTGAGCAGCAGCAGCGCCAGCACCACGTCGGCCTGCTTGCAGACCTGGTGGCGGTAGATCACCATCGGGTGGTAATGGAGCAGCAGGGGATATTTTTCGGCTGGCGTACCGGCGAAGTCCCACACCTTCTTGTCGAGGAAACTGTCATCCTGCGGGTGGATGCCAAGGGCCGCGTCATAGGGCAGCAGCATCGCAGCGGCAGCGCTGCGGAATGCTTCAAGCTCGCCGTCATCCAGCGCAACGGCGGCGGCAATGCGCGCCCAGTCCTGCGGGTATTCGCGTGCGATGCGCCCGGCCGCCGAGGCGGCAAATTGCAGATGCAGCTTCGCCATCGCGTTGGTGTAGTAGTTATTGTTCACCAGCGCCGTGTATTCGTCGGGCCCGGTCACTTCGTTGATCACGAAGGCGCCGCCACGGTTATAGCTGCCGATGCCGAGCCAGATGCGCGCGGTTTCAAGCAGGATCTCGGCGCCGTATTGCAGCAGGTAGGCATCGTCGCCGGTGGCATCCATGTACTGCTTGATGGAGTAGGCAACGTCGGCGTTGATGTGGTACTGCGCTGTGCCGGCCGGGAAGTAAGCGGAGCATTCCTCGCCAGCGATGGTGCGCCACGGGTACAACGCACCCTTGGCGTGCGACATCTGGCGCGCACGTTCGCGTGCGGCGGGCAAGCCGGCGTAGCGGTACTCCAGCAGCTTGCGCGCGATCTCCGGCTTGTTGTACAGGAAGAAGGGGAAGATGTAGATCTCCGTGTCCCAGAAATAGTGGCCTTCGTAGCCCTCGCCGGTCACGCCCTTGGCGGAGATATTGGTCTTGCCGTCGCGGCCCACCGATTGCAGCAAGTGGAACTGGTTGAAACGGATGCCTTGCTGGAGCGCGTCGTCGCCCGCCACTTCCACGTCCGCCTGCGCCCAGAACTCGGCCAGGTAGGCTTCCTGCTGCGCGGCGAGCTTGTCGAAGCCCAGGCCACGCGCCGCTTCCAGTTCGGCGCGCGCACGTGCCAGCAATTCGTCTGCCGCGTAATCGCGCGAACTGACATAGCAGCCGTACTTCACCAGCCGCACGGCCTGGCCGTCGTGCGCATCGACGGTGTACGACTGCACAAGGCGCGAACCCTCGGCGCGCTGCGCGAACGAATGCGGCGCATCGAGCACCTGCGCGGCGGCCGACACCAGCGTGAAACCGCTGTTGTGGGTGCGCTGCTGCAGGGCCGCGAAGTGCGGCGCCAGCTCGGTGCCGGCCAGCGCCAGCGCCGGACCGGTCGTGGCGGAGCCTACCCGCGGATCGTCGCCAGCCTCCAGGTTGCGCACCACGCCGTCGATCGTGCATTCGAGCCGCACGGCGCCGTCGAAACCAAGCGGCGTCACCGTGAATTCGATGGCGAACAGGTGCTTGCTGGCGAAGCTGACCAGGCGGCGGCTGCGCAGCTGCACGCGGCGGCCGGAAGGCGCCTGCCAGAGCACATCGCGCTCCAGCAAGCCGGTGCGGAAGTCGAGGCGGCGCTCATAGCTTTCGACACTGCCCTGCAGCAGGTCGAAACGCTCCTCGCCGAGCCACAGCGCAATGCCCTTGGCGTTTGGCACGTTCAGCATGAACTGGTTGTTGCGCGCCAGGCCATAGGCATTTTCGGGGTAGTGGATCGGTTCCGATTCATAGAAACCGTTCAGGTAGCTGCCGTCCAGCGAAGTGCCGGCCGGGCCCGCATAGCCTTCTTCCGGCGTGCCGCGCAGGCCGATGTAGCCGTTGCCTAGCGCGAACAGGGTCTCATCCAGGAAATTCGACGCCGCATCGAAGGACGTTTCGCGGATGCACCAGGCATCGAGGGGGAAAGTGTGCTGCATCTTCATCCTTCTGTTTCGTTCAAACCGGTTTGGAAACGGTATAAAAAATTTTTACGTGGCGCGGACGATCAGCGCGGTCGGCAGGGTTTCGGAAGCCACGGGACGCCCCTCCAGCAGGTCCAGCATCTTCTTCGCCAACAGCACGCCGCCATCGCGCAGGTACTGGTGCACGCTGGACAGCGGCGGCACGAAGCTCACTGCGCCCGGCGTATCGTCATAGCCGATGACCGATACCTGCTCCGGCACGCGCACTTCGCGCTCGGCCAGTGCACGGATCGCGCCCATCGCCAGCAAGTCGCTGGCGGCAAACACGCCGTCGAACGACAAGCCCTTCTTCTTCAGCAGGGAGTCCAGGCAATCAAAGCCGGCTTCGAAGGTAAACGCCTTCGGCCGCATGATGTGCACGCTACCCTGCCCTCCCAGCGCGTCAATAAAGCCCGCGCAGCGTTCCTGCACCTCGGCGTGGTCCACGTCGCCAAGGAACAACACCTTCTTGCGCCCCAGTTCGATGAAGCGCTGGGCGACACTGATGCCGCCCTTGCGGTTGTCGCTGCCGACCACCACGGTATCGGAGCCCGCCCCTGGCGCGCCCCACACCACCAGCGGCTGGCTGCGCTTTTTGAGCGCGGTCACCGCTTCGCCATGCGAACCCTGGCCCAGCAGGATCAAGCCGTCGGCGCCTTGCACCGGGGCGGTATCCAGCAGCTGGCGCGAGGTCAGCACCACGCTGTAGCCGGCTGTCGTCAGCTCCTGCGTGATCCCGCCCAGCAATTCCAGCGGGTAAGGGTCGGACATGGGCCGGCCCTTCTCGGGTGTCATTTCCACCACCACTGCCACCGAGTATGAACGCCCCATGCGCAGGTTGCGTGCGCTCACGTTCAGGCGGTAGCCCTGGGCTTCCGCGATCTGGCGCACTTTCTCCCGCGTTTCTTCCGTCACAAGGGGACTGCCACGCAGGGCGCGCGACACGGTAATTTTTGAAACCCCTGCCAGCTTGGCGAGGTCTTCCATAGTTTTATTGACAGCCATGCGGGGCATTATGACAGATTTCCAAACCCTGCAACAACAAAATGACATCGATAACATTTCGATTGACATCGATATCATTTCTTGATTCAATGGTCAGGCCTTGGAAGCCGAATCACATAAAACGAAAGAAGAGACACGTATGAAAAACCATCGGAAGTTCCTGTTGTCGTCCATTTCCATCGCTGTACTGACCTTGATCGGCCAGGCCCAGGCCGCGGAACAGGAAGGCCAGCCAGCCGCGGCGGAAGCCGCGCCAGCCCCGGCTGCGGCAGACGCCGCCGTCCAGAAAGAAATCCAGCAAGTGGTCGTGACCGGCGTGGCGTCGGCCCGCGGCGTGCGCAAGCTGGACTCGGCCTTCTCCATCACCACCGCCTCGGAAGAACAGCTCAAGCAAGCGGCTCCGATCAGCACTGCCGACGTCATGAAGCTGGTGCCGGGCGCGTTTGCCGAATCGACCGGCGGCCAGTCCGGCGCCAACATCCAGGTGCGCGGCTTCCCCTCCGGCTCCGATTCGCCTTTCGTCTCGGTGCAAATGCAGGGCAATCCGCTGTATCCGGTGTCTACCCTGTCCTTCTTCGAGGGCTCCTCGGCCTTCCGCCTGGACGACACCATCGAACGCGTGGAAGTGCTGCGCGGCGGCCCGAGCACCATCTTCTCCAGCGGCCAGCCGGGCGCCACCATGAACTTCATCCTGAAAAAGGGCGGCGACACACCGGAAGGCTCGGTGCGCTTCACCACCGGCACCGGCGAGCTGCGCCGCATTGACGTCTTCTACGGCGGCAAGATCTCCGATGGCTGGTACGGCACCATCGGCGGCTTCTACCGCAACACCCACGGCGTGCGCGATTCCGGCTTCCCGTCCGATGACGGCGGCCAGGTTACCGCCACCCTGACCCGCAAGCTGGACCAGGGCGAAGCGACCTTCTACGTGCGCCGCACCGACGACAAGAATGCCTTCTATACCGGCGTGCCGCTGATTTCCAGCGATGAAGGCCGCACCATCACCGAATTCCCCGGTTTCGATCCGCTCAAAGGCACCTTGATGAGCAACGAAATGCGCCGTTTCACCGTGGAAGCCGCGCCGGGCAAGACCTTGAATTACGACCTGGGCGACGGCCGCGGCCTGAAATCCACCGTGCTGGGCATGGAGTTCGAGCAGGACTTCAATGGCTGGAACGTCTCCAACAAGTTCAACCACTTCGACGGCGACCTGAACACCATTGCCATGTTCACCGGTAACAACCCCTTGTCGATGTCGGCTTACAACACGGCGGCCCTGGCCGCGAATGGCGGCGCCACCGCCACGGCTACCTACCTCGATGGCACGCCTGTCGCGGCCAACCAGCAAGTGGTGCAGGCCGGCCTGTGGGCAGTCGAAAAGAAGTTGAAATCCTTCACTGACGAAATCCGCGTCAGCAAGGAATGGATCAAGGACAACACCCTGACCGTGGGCGGCTACTTTGCCAACTACTCGTCGGACGACGTGTGGTACCTGGGCAGCAGCCACCTGATGACGGCCGTGCCGAATGCGCGCCTGATCAACGTCAAGCTGGACAACGGCGTCATCGTGTCCAACAACGGCAAGGATGGCAGCGTGTTCTACGCCCCGGTCGCTTCCTATGACGGCAGCAATACCGCGCTGTTCATCGCCAACGAGTGGAAGGTCAACGACAAGATCAAGATCGACGGCGGCGTGCGCCGCGAGCGCCAGAAGCTTGACGCAACGATCTCCAACCTGGCCACGGGCGACACCGACAACAACCCGCTGACCGTCTACAACAACAATACCTCGATGCCGACCGGCTCCAACACGGCGCTGAACCGCACCGACTCCGCCAACAGCTTCACCGTCGGCGGCAACTACAAGCTGGCCAAGGACATGAGCGTGTTCGCCCGCGCCAATATGGGCCACACCTTCATCGCCTTCGACGACTTGCGCAATGCCGGCACCCAGGCCAAGGTCGACGACCGCAGCTTCCTGCCGACGCCGAAGATCAAGCAATACGAGGTAGGCTTCAAGACTGCGGGCCAGCTGTACAGCGCCTACATCAATTACTTCCACACCGATTTCGAAGGCATCGCCTTCCAGCAGATCCTGTCCAATGGCACCATCCTGAATTCGGTGTCCGGTTCCAAGGGCGACGGCGTGGAAGTGGAGCTGGCGGTACGCCCGATCCGCGACCTGTCGCTGAGCCTGTCCGGCAACTGGCAGGATTCGAAGTACAAGGACAACCCGCTGACCGAAGGCAAGCTGGTGCAGCGCCAGCCGAAGCTGCAATACCGCTTCACGCCTACCTACCGCATCGCGATGGGAGAGAACAATTCGCTCAAGCTGTACGGCACGTACACCTATGTCGGCGACCGTTGGGCCGACCAGTCCAACCTGCAATACCTGCCTTCGTACAAGACGGTAGACCTGGGCGCACTGTTCACCATCGGCGACAAGATCGAAATCCGCCTGAGCGGCAATAACATCACCAACGAACTTGGCCTGACCGAAGGCAACTCGCGCCTGACCACGGGCGGCAGCGGCCCGATCAATGCCCGCCCACTGTTCGGCCGCAGCTGGGAGCTGTCGTTGGCCTACCGTTTCTGATGCCGTAACCCCCCTTAGTCCCAGTTCCCCTCCGGGCGTCGCAGGATTTTCCAAGGCTGCGGCGCCCTTTTTTTCCCTTGCAAAGCGAGCTCTAGTATTCGCCCACCTTTTCGCCTAAGCTGACCAAGATGCCTGAATGAAAGGTCTCTATCAAGGTAGACTTGTGGTGTCCCTGAACTCCATCAACGCTCTGCAGACAGCCTTGGCCTTTGCCGAACGCAAGGTCCAGTTCGATCGCGACCAGGTGGCCCGGGACCAGGACCGCCTGGACGCCAGCCGCTCCCAGCTGCAACTCGACACCCAATCCCTCTCCAGGGCACAACAGGACAGCTCACGCGCCCAAGCCGAGCCAGCGCCAACGCTGCGAGCGCCTCGCCTTGATTACGCCATCGGGCAACGCATCCCAGCCGGCGTGCTGCCCACGCCCCCGACCGTCAATACCCTCGGCCAGGCGATCGGCAAGCTGATCAATGTTCAAGCGTGAGCATGCCCGGGCGCAGCCTCGCCCTGGCGTGCAACAAGCTGATCAATTTTTTTGGGCCTGCGGCTGCAGGCGAGCCAGTGCAGTGACTGCCGGCCGGTAGCCCCCCGCCGCTGAGCGCCGGTACAACTCCAGGGCGCGAGCGTTGTCCTGGGGCAGTAGCTCGCCCTTTTCCAGCGCCTCGCCCAAGGTAAACTGCGCCATGCGGTCCTGTTTATCGGCTGCTTCCTCAATCAGCTTCAGGCCCTGCTGCGGCTCACCGCCTTCACGCAGCAGCCATGTCCCCAGCACGGCCATGGCCATGGCGTTGCCCTGGGCGCCGGATTTTTCCAGCAGTTCGCGCCCGCGCGCCAGGTCTTGCTCCCTGCCCCGCCCGATCAGCAGCGACATGCCCAAGGTCATTTGCGCGCTGGCGCGGCCCTGGGCAGCAGCTTTCTCGATCCAGGCCCAGCCTTCGTCGGGAAGCCGTTCTGTTTGCTTCCCCATCATCAGCACATTGCCCAAGCCCTCTTGGGCGAGGGAAAAACCGTGTTCGGCGGACTGGCGCAGCCAGCGCATGGCTTCGTCTTTATTGCGTTCGGTAGCCTGGCCAGTTGCATAGGCCACACTCAGGCGGTACATGGCTTCAGCGTCGCCTTGCAGCGCCAAGGCTTTGTCCTTTTCGAAGATGGCTTGCAGTTGTGCGGGCGTCTTTTTGGGCTCGATGGTCCAGACATACTGCATCTTGGTCCAGGTCGGTTCAGTGCGGCCTACGCTCTCAGGCGGCGTGAATGCGCACTTGGCCAGCCCATCCTGCGCCGCCAGGTCCAGCTGGACATGGCCACTCGACTTTTCAACGCGCGATTCCAGCACCTTGCCGTCCAGGCCAATCAGGAAGGCCAGGATGACCGTCCCGCCTTGCTCCTTGCGCAGTGCTTCCTTCGGCCATTCGGGTTTGGCGCAAGTCTTCAGGTCAGCGGAGATCTGCTTCGTGACGCTCCGGTCGATACGTCCGACCCCTTCCGCCTGGGCAGGAAGAATAGCCAGACTGGCCAGCAGGGCTGGCAAGACTTTCAGTAAGGTCATGGTGGTCACTTGTCATGAGGTTAACATTTTCCTCACTGTAACACGACTCCGCTTGCTGCGGAATGGGCCACATTCTCAAAAACTGCTGGTAGGGTTTCATGGCATCCTCCACCAGGCGCCGGTGGCCTGCGGTTGGGCGATAGCGAGGGCTTCGCCGATCATCGGCGTCGCCAGGGTTTGGCCGCGGGCGGCGGCCAGGGCCGTGATCTGTTCGAACGGGTCGTCCCAGCTATGCATGGCCAGGTCGAAGGTGCCGTTGTGGATCGGCAGCATGACCTTGCCGCGCAGGTCGATGTGGGCCTGCATGGTTTCCTTCGGCTGCATGTGGATGTCCGGCCAGTTCGGGTCGTAGGCGCCGGTTTCCATCAGCGTCAGGTCGAAGGGGCCAAAGCGCTCGCCAATCTCGCGGAAGCCCTTGAAGTAGCCGGTATCGCCACTGAAAAACACTTTCAGGCTGCCGCTCTCGATCACCCACGAGGCCCACAGGGTCTTGTTGCTGTCCCACAGCGTGCGTCCGGAAAAATGCTGGGCCGGGGTGGCGGTGAGCTTCAGGCTGCCGGCCGTGGCCGACTGCCACCAGCCCAGTTGCTGCACCTTGGCCGCAGGAACACCCCAGGACACCAGGGTGTCGCCCACACCCAACGGCGCCAGGAAGTATTCGGTCTTCACTTCGAGTTCGCGAATGGCGGCGTAATCGAGGTGGTCGTAATGGTTGTGCGACAGGATTACGCCCTTGATCGGCGGCAGTTCGGCAATGCTGATCGGCGGCGCGTGGAAGCGGGCCGGACCAGCCCACTGCACCGGCGAGGCGCGCTTGGAAAACACCGGATCGGTCAGCCAGAACTCGCCGTTGAGCTTCAACAGGATGCTCGAATGCCCCAGGCGGAACAGGCTGTTGTCAGGCGCCGCCAGCAGCTGCTCGCTAGTGAGTGCTTGCACTGGCAAGGCTTGCGCCGGCACGGTATCGGCCGGTTTGTTGAAGGTGAAGTCCCACAGCACCTTGAGCATTTTCAGGAAACCCGGCTGCTGGCGCGGCGCGTCATTGCGGTATGCAGGGCGAGAATCAGCGGCGTTGAATGCAAGGCAAGTCATGATGAAGATCGCTCCAATCAGCAGGGTTCGTTTCATGTTCAGTTCAGAAAATTTACACTACACAGTGTAGTTTCTGTTTTGGGAAAAGTAAACTACCCGGTGTAAAATATTCTTTATGAACCAACCCGACAAACTCACCGACCGCAAGCGCGCCGCCATCATCACGGCCGCCATCGCCGAATTCCGTGCGCGCGGTTTCGAAGCCACCAGCATGGACCGCATCGCGGCCGAGGCCGGCGTTTCCAAACGCACCGTCTACAACCACTTCGCCAGCAAGGACGAGCTGTTCGAGCAGATCCTGCAGGAACTGTGGGATTGCAGTGCCGCCCTGAATGCCATCGGCTACCAGCAAGGCAAGCCGCTCAAGCCGCAATTGCTCGAACTGATGCGCCAGAAAATGGCCATGCTGCGCGACGACTACTTCCTCGACCTGGTGCGCGTGGCCATTGCGGAAGCCATCCACGCGCCGCAGCGCGCCGGCGACATGATGACCAAACTGGGCAAGAAGGAAGAAGGCGTGGCCAGCTTCCTGCGCGCGGCGCAGGAAGACAAGGTGCTGAAGGCGGGCGATCCGGCCTTCATGTCGCACATGCTGCAAGGCCAGTTGAAGTCGTTCGCCCTCTGGCCGCAAGTGGCGATGGGCAAGGCGCCGCTGACGCCGCAGGAACAGGAGGCGGTCATCACCGCCACCGTCGAAATGTTCCTGTCCTATTACGGCCTTAGTTGAAGCGTACCGCGTACACCGGCGGCAGCGTGGTGGAAATGGTTTGCCAGTGCTCGCCGCCGTTGGTCGACAGCCAAGCCCCGCCGGTGGTCGAGGCCATCAGCAAGGTCTTGCCATCGTCGGCCACCGCCAGCCCGTGGCGGTACACCAGGTCATAGCAATGTTCCTGCGGCAGCCCGCTGCGCAGGGTGCTGAAACTGGCGCCGCCGTCGGCAGTGCGGTTGACCGCCAGCGCCGCTTCCACCGGCACCCGCTGCTGGTCGGCCACGGCCGGCACGAACCAGGCGGTCCTGCCGTCGCGCGGATGCACCGCCACCGCAAAGCCGAAGCTCGACAGCGGCGCCGTAACTTCTTCCCAGCTCTCCGCGTTATTGCGCGACTGCCAGATGCCGTTATGGTGCTGGCACCACAGCACGTCCGGCTCGGCTGTACAGCGCACGATGCGATGCGGGTCCTGCACCGCGCCGGCATCCTGCATCTCGGGCGGCATGTAGCGCGCAGCCATGCCCTGGGTGCGCAGCTGCCAGCTCGCGCCGCCGTCGCGCGTCAGCCAGGCGCCGCCGCACGATACGCCGACCAGCACTGCATTGCTGTCGCGCGGGTCGACGCAAATGCTGTGGATGCCCGGCACGTCGTAGCCGCCGCCAAACCATTGCGCGCGCTCCGGCACTTGCCACAGCGCTTCCACCAGTTGCCAGCTTTCGCCGCGGTCGCCGGAACGGAACAGGCCGCCGGGCAAGGTGCCGGCCCACAGCACCCCGGGCTGGTCCGGGCCGCCTGCTTCGAGCGACCAGATCTGCTTCAGGGTCCAGTCGACCTTGTCGCTACTGTCCTGCGGCTTGGGCGGATAGGCCGGCACTGCGATTTCCTGCCACTGCGCGCTGCCGGCATCGCGCCGGTGAAGCTTGGCGCCGAAGTGCCCCAGGTTCAGGCAAGCATACGTGGCGCCATCGCGCGCGTCGTACAGCACCATCGATACCGGGTCGCCGAAGAAGGACTTGTCTTCCTCCAGCGCCCATGCGCCATTGCGGTAAGCCAGCTCGAACAAGCCCTTGCGGCTTGCAATAAAAGCGCGGTCTGCCATGTCATCCTCCCGATAGGGCTTGCAGCACGTAGATCCTGGAATCACTGCGCAGCGGCTCGTCGAGCTCACTGCGCTTGCCGTCGATGAACACCACGACGTTGGCACGCAGGCGGCCCTGTTCGTCCAAGACGTAGGCCCCCAGGCGCGGATTTGCGGCAAAGGCCCCGTCCAGCGCTGCGCGCAACGTGCCCGCCTGGGTTTCCAACGTCGGAACCGGCAGGAAGCGCGCCAACTGCTGGGTAAAGATGATCTGGGCCATGGGAAAGCTATTCTAGCGTGCTTTGGCCTACAATAAACGCGTGTGCATAACCGGAGCCACACATGGGCATCACCCCGCGGGAACTCGAGCAGTTGATGCACGAAGTGGAGCAGGAAGACCCGATCGATTTTGCCGACCTGCCGTTCGATGAGCAGGAATTGCGCGAACTGGTCGCCAACCATTTGTGCGAAATGGCCGACACCATGGAAAGCTTCAGCGAAGAAGACCGCCGCCTGACCTTGCTGGCGGTGGCGGCCAAGCTGGTGCTGGAGAACCTGGTGCTGCACGTGCAGCTGCTCAGGCGCCACGGTCTGCCGCTCAATGACCAGGCGGCGGCCCTGCTGTCGCGCCTGCGCAAGGGCGACGGCGACGCCGGTTAGACGCGTTCTGCCGGCTGCAGCATATTGCGCGCCAGGCGCAGGCCGAACTTGCCGATGCCCTGGTCCCACGGCGTGAAGCGCGGCAGCTGGTACCAGTCCGTTTCGCCGCGGCTGGTGCCCCACGAGGTCGACACGGCAACCTCAAAGCCCATCTCGCGCACCATGGCGACATGCTCGGGCAGGTAGTCCTGGCCCGGTTTGCCGTTCGGGTAGGCGAACGCGCGCACCGGCGCATCGAGCGCCGCTTCCAGCGCCGCCCTGCCCTGCGCGATTTCCCGCCGCGCCTCCGCGGCCGGCAGGCGCGCCAGGATCGGGTGGTTGACCGTGTGGCCGCCGATGCCCATGCCGGCCGCATGCATCTTGCGCAACTGCGCGCCGCTCATCATCAGGTCGCGCGGCAGCTCTGCGCCGGAAAGGGCGGCCACCTTGCCGACCTGCTGCAGGCGCTGTTCCATCGGCAGGTATTTGAGCTGGCCGATCAGGGCGCCGATGGTGCTGCGGCGCGCCTCCCAGCTATCGATGGCGTGGCGTCCCAGGCCGAGCGCGCTGGCATCGAACACCTCGCCCGGCGCGCGCCGCACTGCTTCGATCACGGTATCGTTCCACATGCGGCCGCCATCCAGGAAGCCGGTGGCAATAAAGAAGCTCGCGTGCAAGCCATGCTTCTGCAGCAGGGGCAGCGCCACTTCGGCATTGTCGGCATACCCGTCGTCGAAGGTGATGCAGGCGCTGCGCGCGGGCAGCCTGCCCTCGGCAGCCAGCCGCACCGCATCCAGCAGCGGCAGCACATTGAAGCGCGACTTGAGCCAGCAAAGCTGGCGCTGGAACTGTTCGCGATGGACCTCGCCCGGGAACAGCGGGTCCTGCGCCGGCAGCACGCGGTGGTAAATCAGGATGGCCGGCGCACGCCTGCCGCCGCCGGACAGCAGCGACAAGGCGCCCCGTTCCAGTTGCCGCTTAAGCCACACTTTCCGCCTCCTTTTCAAGCGCGGCGGGCGCTTGCGCCGCCTGTTCTTTCAAGGTTTTCTGTACCAGCAGGCGGGTCGCCACCATGATCACCATGATGTAGTAAGGCACGTCGAAATAGGCCAGGCTGAGGAAGGCGCCGCCAACCATGAAGCCGATCAGGCTCACCTGCAGCATGCGCACCAGCCGGATGGTCCATTCCAGTTCAGGCAGCTCGCCGGCGTGCCTGATCACCCAGGTCCCGTTGCGCCAGACCACGAGATACAACAGCAGGAAGAGCGCCAGGCCAACATAGCCGTGTTCACCCAGCACCTGGAAATAGATGCTGTGGGCGGCGTGGATATCGTCCGGATTGGGCGCGTAGAGCTGGAAGATGAACTTGTTGTAGATCTGGTAGCCGCCGCCAAACAGCGGATGGTCGTTGGCCAGGTTGATGGCCATCTTCCAGGCATTGATGCGGCCCATCGCCGAGCTGTCCTGCTCGTAAGTGTTGATGGTATCGATCCGGCTGTGCCATTGTTCCGGCATGAACACCAGCGCCAGCGGCGCCAGCACCACCATCAATGCGCCCAGCTTCAACTTTTCCTGGCTCTTCAGCCAGAGGAAGCCGAGCATGGCTGCCAGCGCTACTGCCGCGCCGCGGGAATAGGAGCCCAGGGCGGCCAGCACGCACAATCCGGCTGCAGCCCACATGGCGCGTTTGCCCCATTTGCTGGTGATCAGGCCGCCCAGGAACAGCATCAGCGGCACCACCATGATCAGGGCCAGCGCGATCTCGTTATTGCCTTCGATGAAGGTGCCGGTCGGTCCCCACACGCGGTAGGCGCCGGCGCTGCGGATGGTAAACAGGCCGCCCTTCACGCCATAGAAGCCCAGCGAGACCACGATGGCCCACACCACCATTTCAATGTCCCTGCGGGTGCGCACCAGCATGGCCACGACCAGGGTCATGAGCATGATCTTCACGACCTTGTTCAGCAGCGGCAGCGGGTTTTCCGGGCCGATGGCAAACAGGGTCGTCAGGCACATCCAGCCCGTAAACGCCACCAGGAGCCAGGTCAGGGTGGTATTCGGAAACTTCACCTCTCTCGGCCTGGCCATCATTGCCAGCACCGTGGTCCCCGCGATGATGGCGGCGAACGGCATGCTTTGCGCCCAGCCCCAGCTCTGTGTGTGCGGGTTCATCACGCTGATCCAGATCCACAGCACGGCGCCATAAAAGGGGCGCTTGAAAACGAACGGCAGCGAGCCGAATACGATCAGGGTAATGATTATGTCGCGCATGGCGCCTCCCGGCTTACTTGGTCAAGGCGTTCCATGGGGTCTCCAGCTTGGTCACGCAATAGCGGTATTTGCCGCTCTTTTCCGGCAGGATTTCCGGCACCAGTTCCACGTCGATCTTCACCTGCTTGCCCATGCGCGCATGGAAGCCGGCTTCGACCGCCTGCCGCGCCTTGTCGTCGAACAGGCCGTCGTACACGATCTGCACGCGGGTCCAGTCCAGCGTTTCCTGGATCACCTTGAAGGCGCGCACCGCCGGCAGGTCGCGCATGATGTAGGCCAGCGCGGCGCTGTGAATCAGGGTGCCGTCCTGGTTGATCAGGAAGTCGGTGGTGCGGCCGTGGATTTCCTTGAGCACCGGCAAGGTGCGGCCGCAGCTGCATGGCTCGGTGTCCAGCGCGCCGACGTCGCCGGTGCGGTAGCGGATGAAGGGGAAATCGCCCGACTGCAAATGCGTCACCACGATCTCGCCCGATTCGCCGGGCGGCAGTTGCCGGCCTTCCGGGTCCAGCACTTCGATCACGATGTCTTCGCTGGTGATGTGCAGCTTGCCGGCCGGGCACTGGTGGGCGATGAAGCCGGAGTCGCGGCCGCCGTAGCCGTTGGCCACCGGGCAGCCGAACACGCGCTCGATCTGCTCGCGCTGCGAGGGGTACAGGCATTCGGAAGTGACGAAGGCAACGCGGATGCCCAGCTTGTCGAGCCGGATGCCCTTGTCCTCGGCATGCGAGGCAATGCGCGCCAGCACGGTCGGATAGCCGAACAGCATCTTCGGCTTGCGCTGGCGGATGCGTTCCACGTGGCCGTCCAGTCCCGCTTCGGTGGTGGCGAAAGCCGACATCAATTCGGTCCGCATCAGGGTGTCGCGCACCATGCGCACGCGGTCCTGCGCACTCAATTCGATGGGCGAGCCCCAGATCACGATCTCGCGGTCGCCGATATCGACATTCCACCAGCGCGTGGCGCGCCACTTGGCGGCCACGTCGTGGCTGACGCGGTGGCGCCCGACGAAGAAGGTCAGCGGCGCACCGGTGGAGCCGCCGGTGTTGTAGCGCACCAGGTTCCGGGCATCGTCGGCTTTCAGCGTTTCGATGTTTTCGCGGATCGTTGCCTTGTCCAGCAGCGGCAGGCGCACCAGGTCCGCCACGCCTTTGAAGTCGCGCGCGGCATCGAAGCCGATGCGGGCAAAGGCTGCGCGGTAATACGGCACCTGCTGCTGGGCGCGCAGCAGCAGGGCGCGCAAGCGTTCGATCTGCAATTCCTGCAGCCGGGCCGGCGGCCAGTACTGGGTCTGCTCCATATGGCGGCGCACGGCCACGCTGCTGTGCTTCTTGAGCTTTTCATGCAGCGGGAACAGCACGCCGGAAACCAGGGCGGTGTACATCATGGGCGGCGCCCTCCTTTGCTTGCCAGGGCCTGGCGGTAAACATCCAGCAGGCGCGGCTTGACGCTGGACCAGGCATATTGCGCCACGCTGGCGCGCCCGGCGCTGCGCAACGCCTCGGCCAGCGCCGGTTGTTCGGCCAGGCGCAGCACGGCTTGCGCCATGGCGGCAGGATTGGCCGGCGGCACCAGCAGCGCGGTCTTGCCGTCTTCCACCACGTAGGGCACGCCGCCGACGTTGGTGCTGACCACCAGGGCGCCGCTGGCCAGGGCTTCCAGCACGGAATTGGGCATGTTGTCGACCAGGCTGGGATTCAGCATGATGTCGGCATTGCGGTACAGGCCCGGCATGTCGGCGGTATCGACGCGGCCGGTAAAGCGGACAGCGTGCGCCACGCCCAGTCCCTGGGCCAGTTGTTCAAGTTCGCCGCGCAGCGGGCCGGAACCGGCCACCGTGAGCGTGGCCTCGGGATGTGTTTGCCGGATGACGGCGAAAGCGCGCAGCGCGCTGGCGTTGTCGTAGATGTCTTCCAGGTTGCGCGCCACCAGCAGGCGCAAGGCGCCGCGCGCGCGCGGCGCCGCGTCGGCGGCAAAGCGCTCCAGGTTGACGATATTGGGCACCACCACGGAATCGATGCCGTGCTGGCCGAAGACGTGCGCCAGGAAGCCCGACGGCACGGCCAGGGCGGCGCAGCGGCGCAGGCTGGGGCGCATCCAGGCCGCAGCCTGCTTGAGGAAGTTGGCAGCCTCGCCGCCGCGGTAATTGACCACCACCGGCGTGCCGCGCAGGTGCGCGATCCAGATCGCCGGCGCGGCAAACAGGTGCCAGGACCAGCCGGAATTGGCCATCACATGGAACACCTGCACGCGCCCGGCGGCGCGCCACAGGCTTGCCACATACGGCAGCATGCGGAACAGGGCGCGCACGCCGCGCACCTTGCCGGCCCAGGCCGGGCGGTACGGCGCGTTGGTCTGGACGAAGTCGACCGCGATGCCGGCCTCGCGCAGCAAGCCGGCCAGCTGCAAGGCTTGGTTGGCCATGCCGCCGGAAGGCGGCGGCAGCGGCCCGACCAGGGCAATGCGTTGCACTTCCGGCGCCTCCTCGGCGCGCGGCACGGCGGCGAATGCTTGCTGCGGCGCGTTCATGCCAGTGCTTTCTCCGTGATGCTGCCGTACACGTTGCGGTAGCGCGCCACGCTGGCGGT
The DNA here is from genome assembly GCF_049913255.1 of Pseudoduganella sp. R-43. Classification (NCBI taxonomy): domain Bacteria; kingdom Pseudomonadati; phylum Pseudomonadota; class Betaproteobacteria; order Burkholderiales; family Oxalobacteraceae; genus Pseudoduganella; species Pseudoduganella sp. R-43. Next base: position 587,372 of record NZ_CP183988.1, on the reverse strand, counting down.
CCAGTTGCGTTCTTCCTCCACAAAGCGGCGCCCCGACTGGCGGAACTCCTGCCATGTCTGCGGCGCTTCCAGCAACGCCAGCACCTGCTGCGACAACGATGCGGCGTCGCCGGCGGTAAACAGCACGCCGGTGCGGCCGTCGTCGATCAGTTCCTTGTGGCCGCCCACGTCCGAGGCCACCATCAGGCGGCCCTGCGCCATGGCTTCCAGCGGCTTGAGCGGCGTCACCAGGTCGGTCAGGCGCATCTTGTGGCGCGGGTAGCACAGCACGTCCACCAGGTTGTAGTAGCGCTGCACTTCGCTGTGCGGCACGCGGCCGGTGAAGACCACCTTGTCGCCGATGCCGAGCGCCTGGGCCTGTGCGCGCAGCGCGGCGTCCTGCGGCCCGCCGCCGACCAGCAGCACGCGGATCTCCTGGCGCTGCGCCAGCATGGCCGGCAGGGCGTTGAGCAGGATGTCCAGTCCCTCGTAGGCATAGAAGGACCCGATGAAGCCCAGCACGGTCTTGCCTTCCAGGCCCAGTTGCCGCGCCAGCGCTTCGTCGCGCGCGCCGCCGACCGAGAAGTCGCCGATATCGACGGCGTTCGGGATCACTTCGATTTTCTTGGCCGGGATGCCGCGCCCGATGATCTCGCTGCGCAAGCCTTCGCAAATCGTGGTGGCGGCATCGACGCGTTGCAGGGCCCAGGTTTCCATGGCGCGCGTCAGGCGGTAGCGCAAGCCCCACTCCTTGCTGGTGCCGTGGTCGACCGCGGCGTCTTCCCAGAAGGCGCGGATCTCGTACACGACAGGAATGCCGAGCTTGCGGCCCACGCGCAGCGCGGCCACCGCATTCAGCGCCGGCGAATGCGCGTGCAGCACGTCGGGCTTCACTTCCTGCGCCACTTCCAGCAGGCGTGCCGCCAGGGCGTTGATCACCGCCACCTGGTTCAGCACCGGCAGTTGCGCCAGCGGCCCGCTGGCCGGCGGCGTGCGGTAGAACTCCAGGCCGTCGACCGTCTCGCGCGGCGCGCCGCTTGCGCCCTGTTTCGGGCTGGTGATATGGAAGGTCTGCCAGCCGCGCGCGCGCTGGGCCTGCAAAATGGAACGCGTGCGGAAGGTATAGCCGCTGTGCAGCGGGATCGAATGGTCCAGCACGTGCAGGATACGGATACTCATGCCTGCATCTCTTTTTTCAGGAAGGCTTCAAACATCAGCAGGGACCAGATCGGGGCGCTGTAGTCGCGCCGGCCGGACAGGTGCTGCTCCACCAGTTCGCGCAGGAAGTCCTGGTTGAACATGCCGGTATCGGCCAGGGCCGGCCCCAGCAACGCCTGCTGCACGCGCGCGCGCAGCGGGCCGCGGAACCAGGCCGCCAGCGGCACCGCGAAGCCCTGCTTGCGGCGGTACAGGATATCGTGCGGCAGGTACTTCTCCATCGATTTCTTGAAGATGTACTTGCCTTCGCTGCCCTTCAGCTTCATCTCCGGCGGCAGGCCGGAAATCCACTCGACCAGCTTGTGGTCCAGCAGCGGCACCCGCACTTCCAGCGCATGCGCCATCGAGGCGCGGTCGACCTTGGTCAGGATGTCGCCCGGCAGGTAGGTCTTCATGTCCAGGTACTGGATCATCGACAGCGGATCGTCGGTCGGCGACCTGGCCGCGTGGCCGCGCATCACGTCGATCGCGCCATAGCCCTGCAGGCCGGCGCGGAATTTCGCCGAAAAGAGGCGTGCGCGCATGGCGTCGGACATGATCGACACGCCGTGGAAATAGCCCTCCACCAGGTCGCGAGACAGCGCTTCAAAGGTGGTCTTGGCGCGCAGCACGCGCGGCGCCCAGTCGGCCTTCGGGTAGACCCGGCCCAGGGTGCCGAACACCGGCTTGCGCAGCGCTTCGGGAATGCGCCCGCGCACGCTCTGCTCCGCCATCGCATAGCGGTAGCGGCGGTAGCCGGCCAGGTTCTCGTCGCCGCCGTCGCCCGACAGCGCCACGGTGACGCGCTTGCGCGCCAGCTGGCAGACGCGGTAGGTCGGGATCGCCGAACTGTCGGCATACGGTTCGTCGTACAGGTGGGCCAGGGTGTCGAGCAGGCCGTAGTCGTCGGTGTCGACGGTTTCCACGAAGTGGTCGGTCTTGTACAGCCCGGCCACCTGCCGCGCGTATTCCGATTCGTCGAAAGCCTTGTCCTTGAAGGCGATCGAGCAGGTGTGCACGGCGCCTTCATCCAAACCGGCCATCATGGCCACCACGGCGGAGGAATCGACGCCGCCGGACAGGAAGGCGCCCAGCGGCACTTCCGCCACCAGGCGGATCTTCACCGCCTCGCGCAGGCGCTCCACCAGTTCGCCCTGGGCATCGCTCTCGGTCATCTTTTCGTGCAGCTTGAACGGCACGTCCCAGAACTGCTCCGGCGCCGCCAGCGGCGCGCCGACTTTCTGGGTCAGGCGGAAGCCCGGCGACAGCTTGAGCGCGCCCTTGTAGATGGTCTTCGGCTCCGGCACGTAGCCGTAGGCGAAATAGTCTTCCACCGCTTGCGGGTCGATCTCGCGCGGCAGCGATGGATGCATGCGCAGCGCCTTCAGTTCGGAGCTGAAGGCGAACCAGCCGTCCGGCGTCATGGCGTAGTACAGCGGCTTGACGCCCAGTCGGTCGCGCGCCAGGAACATCACCTGCTTGTTGCGGTCCCACAGGCCGATGGCGAACATGCCGCGGAAATGGTGCACGCAATCCTCGCCCCACTCTTCCCAGGCGTGCACGATCACTTCGGTGTCGCTCCTGGTCTTGAAGGTGTGGCCGAGCGCTTTCAGCTGCGCGGTCAGTTCGCGGTAGTTGTAGATCTCGCCGTTGTAGCAGACCATCACGCTGCCGTCTTCGTTGCCAAGCGGCTGCTGGCCGAGCGCAATGTCGATCACCGACAGGCGGCGGTGGCCAAAGCCCACGCCCGGCTCGATATACACGTCGCCCTCGTCGGGCCCGCGATGATGCTGGGTGTCGTTCATGCGGCGCAGCAGCGCCTCGTCCACCGCGCGCCCGCCGCGCGCATCCATGATCCCTGTTATTCCGCACATGATGGTACTGGCTTTCTTATCTTGAGCTTGCGTTCGCACAAACTGTCGTACATGTCCTGGTAGCCGGCCACCATGGCCGGCATGCTGTACTTGCGCAGCACCCGCTCGCGGCCGGCCTGGCCGTGGCGGCGCGCCAGCGCCGGCGCTTCCACATAGTGCTTCAGCGCGGCCGCCATGGCGGCCGCGTTCGACGGCGGCACCAGCTGGCCGGTGATGCCGTTTTCGATCACTTCCGGTATGCCGCCCACGCGCGTGCCCACCACCGGCAGGCCGCTGGCCATGGCTTCCAGGGCCGAGCCGGGCGTGCCCTCGGCGATCGAAGACATGGCGAAGACGTCGAAGCTGCGCAGGATGTCGGGCACGTCGTTGCGCGCACCCGGCAGCCACACGGCGCCGGCAATGCCGGCTGCCGCCGCCTTGTCGCGCAGTTTCTGCAGCAGCGGGCCGTCGCCGACAATCGCCAGCCGCAGGCGTTCGCTCTGCTGCGGCAGCAATTGGCGCAGCAGCAGGAAGGCATCCATCAGGGTGGCGTGGTCCTTCACGTCCTGCACGCGGCCGACCGCGCCGATGACGATTTCGCCATCGTTGAAGAAGGGACGCGCCTCGCTGTCGCCGCGCACGCGGAAGCGCTCGGTGTCGATGCCGTTGGCCAGCAGGCGGCTCTTGGCAGGAGGCACGCCGATCACGTCGCGGTTCCACTGTTCCATGGCGGCCGAATTGGCATAGCACACGTCGTAGAACGGCAGCATCAGTCGGCGCAGGAAATTGTGCTTGCGGTTGCTGCCGTCCGGGTCGGTGTGGTCGCGGCCATGGGCTCCGTTGACGCGCACCGGCACCCCGGCCAGCAGCGCCGCCGGCGCATATTCGATGGCCGAGAAGTTATAGGTGTGCAGCACGGCCGGTTGCAGCGCGCGCAACAGGCGCCACAGCACGCCGTGCGTGGCCGGCGACAGGCCGGGCTGCTTGCCCAGGGTGTGCACGGCGACGCCGGGCTTGCTGATGCGCTTGACGAAGTCCGGGTTGACCCGCGTCAGGCACACGATGGCGTGGCGGTAACGCTCGGCAGGCATGCGGTTGATGCGCTCGACCATGAGGTTTTCCATGCCGCCAAAATCCAGGGCATACGTCAGGTGGACGATGAGTGGGATGTCGTTCATGGCAGGGAATCAGGGACGCCGGGTGCCGGCCAGGGCCCGGTCCAGTGGCTCGAGGTTGCTATCCAGGAAGGCGCGCATGGCGGCACGCGCCGCTGCCGGGTCTTCATCATAGGGCGCAAACACCATCACGGCTGCGCCATCGCCGTTGCCGGCCAGGAGCTTGCCCTTGATCTGCAGCAGCTTGCCGACGTAATGGCTGCTGGTCATGCTGCCGTTGACCCAGTACCACTGCCACACGAGCAGGCGCCGTCCCTCAAAGCCCAGCATGGCTTCGCGCACGGCCATATGGCGGCCGCCGAAATTCTCGTCGCGCAGGCCCGAACTGTTTTCGTGGAACGCGCCCTTCTGCTGGCCGATGCGGTTGGTCGAGCTGACCAGCTTGGCGCTGCCCGGGGCATCGCGGTAGAACAGCACGGTCAGGCCGACCGGCGGCTTGCCGGCATAGAACTGGCGCAGCGTGCTGCTGGCCGGGGCATAGTCGGGCTGCCAGGTGGTGAAGGCCGGTCCGGCCGGCGCCGGCGAGGCCAGCGCGAGACTGGCTGGCGCTGCGGCCACGGTGGCCTGGTCGGCGCGCGCAGCCAGCGCCGGCCACACCACCAGCACGGCCAGCACGGCCGCCACGCCGCCGGCCAGCGGGCGCAAGGGCAAGGCCAGCGGCGGCCGGGCCGCGGCCGGGCCGCTGCGCGCCGCCTGGGCGTCTTCGCGCCAGAAGCTGCCGACCCAGAACAGCAGCAGCATGACGATGCCAAAGAACAGCCAGCCGTAGATCAGGTGGTCGACGCCGACCGCCAGCGTCATGCCGCTCAGGTGGCCCATCATCACGATCATGTAGGCGCGCACCCCGTTGGCCGCGATCGGTACCAGGATCGATGCCACGATGAAGGCGGCGCGGCGCCAGGCGGTGCGGTAGCTCAGATAGGCAAACAGGCAGCCCAGGGTGATCGACGAGATCAGGTAGCGCAGGCCGCTGCAGGCATCGACCACCGACCAGTTGCCGCTGGGGATGGCGAAGTTGTTCCCTTCGCGCAGGACTGGTATGCCGGTCAGGCGCAGCGCCTGGACGGTGAAGTTGGCGGTCAGGTCGATCAGCGGCGGCACCAGGCTTTCGCCGACCGGCACCGCGAACAGGATGAAGGCCAGCGGGAACAGCAAGGCGCCGGCAATGCGCTTGCCCAGCACGGCCAGCACGGTCAGCGGCAGCATGGCGGCCAGCGCGTACTGGCGCACGATGCCCACTTCAGCCAGGTCGGCCAACAGCCAGGCCGCGCCGCAGCCGGCCAGCAGGAGCAAGGCCGGCCAGCACGGCTGCAGCGGCAACTGCTGCAGCGCCGCGCGCTCGCGCCACACCAGCCACAGGCTGATGGGCAGGATCAGGTAACCGTGCGCAAAGGTCTCGGAGCGCTCCCAGATCTGGGCGATGCTGAAGGCGGTTTCATGGAACACCAGCAGCGGCAGCAGCATGACCAGCGCCACCAGCAGCGCGTTGCGGGCGTGCGCTACGGGTCCGGTCGCCGCGCCGGGCGCCGTGGCAGGTCCGGTGGAAGGTAGGGTATTCATGCCGGTGTCCAAAGGGCTGGGGCTGCGCCAGCTTGCCGCGCAGCCGGGGTTTCGATCATGCGGTCCAGGGGCGCCAGCCGGGCATCCCAGCTGTAGTCCGCCACGACGCGCGCGCGCGCCGCAGCGCCAAGTGCGTCAAGCCCGCTTGCCGGGCCGGCCAGGGCAGCCGTTGCGGCGGCAATCCAGCGCGCGGCATCGTCAGCCAGCAGCAGTTCGCGCCCCACTTCCGCATCGATGCCTTCCAGCGCCTGCGGCGTCACCAGCACCGCTTTCGCCATCGCCATCGCTTCCAGCACCTTGTTCTGGATGCCGCGCGCGATGCGCAGCGGCGCTACCGACAGCGCGGCATGCGCCACATAGGCCCGCACGTCAGGGACGGTCCCCGTCACGGTAACGCCGGGCCGCGCCGCCAGCGCCTGCACCTCGGCCGACGGGCGGGCGCCGACGATCACGAAGCGCGCCGCAGGATCGCGCTCGCGCAGGGCCGGCAGCACCTCGTCCGCGAACCATTGCACGGCATCGATATTCGGCCAGTAATCCATGGCGCCGCAGAACACCAGCGCCTTTTCGCCGGGCGCGTAGGGATTGGCGTAGCTTCCCGGCGCGAAGAATGCCGTGTCGACGCCGTTGCTGAAGGAGCCGATGCGCGCAGCGCTTTCCGGCGCCAGGCGGCGGAACAGTTCGGCCTCCGGCGCGGAAACGAAGAGCGCGGCGTCGAAGCTGGCCGCAACCTGGCGCTCATAGCGCAGCAGGCGGCTGGCCTCGTAGCTGAAGACCGCACTGGCCGGCCACGGCTTGCGCTCGGCGTACTGGCGCCATTTGTCGGAATCGACGTCGACGAAGTCGATCACCCGGCGCGCTTGCGGCCAGGCCTCGGCGTACTGCGCCATCGGCGAGGAAAACACCACGATGCGGCCGATGCCATGCCGGCGCATGGTGTCGTCGACCCAGCGCTGCATGCCGGCATGGCGGTAATAGTCGTAGGACAGGGCGCGGTTGCGCAGCACGGCACCCAGGCTGCGCAAGCGCGCCGCGCGCGGCGCCAGCGGCAGGAAATGCGACGAGGCGCAGGTCTCCTGCAGCACGGGCACGTGCTGCCAGTCGTCCGGATCGTCGACAAAGGTGGCCAGGTGCACGCGGTAGCGTTGCGCCAGGTGCTTGAGCAAATGCCAGGAGCGGATCTTGTCGCCCTTGTTGGGCGGATAGGGCATGCGATGCACCAGCAGCAGCAGGTCTTCCACGATTTACCCCAGGTTCTTGACGATGAAAGGGCCGAGCGCATTGGCCAGCGGCAGCGGCATTGCCTTCCACAGCTTGATGAAAAGCTGGTATTTCGGGTTCAGCGGGTTCACGTCCGGCAGCGCGTCGGCCGCGAACAGCTGGTATTCATAAGGCAGCGGCTGGGCCGTGAAGCCCCAGTTCTTCTTGAAGTCGAAGGCGCCGGTGCCCTTCTTGCTGCGGCCGAAGTCGAACATGCGGTAGCCTTTGGCGGCCGCAGCCTGCATCAGGTTCCAGTACATGAAGTCATTGCCGGCCACCTCGCGCGCAAGGTCCATGCCGCCGCCGTAGTAGGGCAGCACTTCGTCGCGGAAGAAGAAGCTCAGCACGCCGGCCACCAGCTTGCCGTCCTGCGTGATGACGCGCACCTCGCAATCGTCCTTGAAGGTTTCCTTGAGCAGGGCGAAATACTTCTTCGGAAAGACCGGCGTGCCCAGGCGGTGCACGCTGTGGGCGTAGGCGGTGAACATGCGGTCGACGTTGTCGTCCACCTCGCCCTGCAGATTGAGCTTGATGCCCTTGCGCACCATCGCGCGCTGCTTGCGCGGGATGGCGTTCATGTTTTCTTCGTCGTTGCCGCTGATCGCCTTGCGGAAGGTGTAGTACAGGTCCTTGCCCTGCCATTTCGGGTCGCCTGGGTGGGCCGCCGCGTAGTTGCGGTATTCCAGGTGGCCCACGCCGAGCGAGGCGGCCAGTTCTTCGGCAGCCTGGTCCAGCAGCTTGCGCGCGGTGTCGGTGCTGGCTGCCACGCCGCCGTAGACGCAGAAGGGAAGCGAGGCGAGGTAGTGCCCGAACATGCGGCTTTTCATGCGCGCCAGCGGCAGCACGCCGGTGATCACGCCGCCCTCTTCCACGTAGAAGAACCAGGTCGGGTGGCCGTAGCATTGCTCGATGATGGTTTGCCAGCCGCTGCGGTGGAAGAAGGTCGCTTCCGGGCAAGCCTGGACGAAGGCGTCCCAGCGGGCGCGTTCGTCGGGGCTGCTGCCCAGCAACTGCACCAACACCGGTAAACCTGGGTCAGACCCGAGGGTCTGACCCTGATCCGCAGCAGCTGCCTGGCAAGTGTCAGGCTCTTGTGCCTGACACTGGTTTACCGGTTTTCCGGCAGCGACAGCCAGCGCGGTCGCCGCTTCCGCTTCCGCCTTGGCGCGTGCCGCGCGGCGCTCCGCCGCCGCTTCGATAATCGACGTCATTGCTGCCCCAGGAAAATGCGGTCCATGCGATCCCACGCGAAGTCGCGCGTCAGGGCCCTGATGCGCGACTCCATGCGGTGCAGGTTGACGTAATGGCGGAAGCGCGTCTTCAGCCCCAGCCCTTCAGGGCGCGGCTGGCCCGGATCGAGCTCCCACGGGTGGCAGTAGAAGATGGCCGGCTGGCCGTCTTGCCTGTTCACGCGTCGCATCATGCCGCGCGACAGCGCATAGGGCAGCAGCCGGAAATAGCCGCCGCCGCCGGCCGGCAGGTTGCGCTGGCCGATGCGCACGGTGGTGATCGGCACTTCCAGCAAGCCTTGCGCGCCGTTCGGGTGGAAGGCAAAGCGCGGCGCATCGGGCATGCCGTAATGGTCGTGCGCAATCGGGTAGATCGAGGAGCTGTAGCGGTAGCCCGCTTCCTGCAGCACGTCCAGCGCCCACAGGTTGCCCGGCCCGATCGAAAAGCTGGGCGCGCGGTAGCCGATCACCTGCTGGCCGCCGATGTCTTCCAGGATCTTCTTGCTGCGCGAGACATCGTCCATGAACTGCCCGCGCGACTGGTCGGAAGCGCGCAGGTGGCCGTAGCCGTGGCTGGCCAGTTCATGGCCGCCGGCGACGATGCGGCGCACCATGTCCGGATAGCGTTCGGCGATCCAGCCCAGGGTGAAGAAGGTGCCCTTGGCCCGGCCGTCGTCCAGGACGGCAAGCACGCGGTCGATGTTCGCCTCGACCCGGCACTCGCGCTGCGGCCAGCTTTCGCGGCTGATGTGCGGCGCGAACGCCGACACCTGGAAGTAGTCTTCCACGTCGATGGTCATGGCATTGCGAACGGCCGCGCCCATGTTCAGCCCCGCGCCTTCAGCCAGTCCAGCACGATGGCGGCAATGCGCTCGGCGGCGCGGCCGTCCCAGAAGTGCGGGATGCGGCCGGCCTTGCCGGCGCCGGCCAGCTGCGCCTCATAGGCAGCCCAGACATGCGCCGGGTCGTTGCCGGCAATGGTGTTGGTGCCTTCGTCGACAGTGATCGGGCGCTCGGTGTTGTGGCGCAGCGTGATGCATGGCGTGCCGAGCGCTGTGGTCTCCTCCTGGATGCCGCCGGAATCGGTCAGCACCACGCGCGCATCGCGCATCAGGCCCAGCATCTCGAGGTAGCCCATGGGCGGCAGCAGCAGCACTTCCGGGCGGTCCAGCAGGTGGCTCAGGCCGAATTTCTCGATGGTGGCGCGGGTGCGCGGGTGCACCGGGAAGATCACCGGCGTGCGTTCCGAAATCCTGGCGGCGGTTTCCAGCAAGCCTTGCAGCACGGCCTTGTCGTCCACGTTCGACGGCCGGTGCAGGGTCAGCACGGCGTATTCGCCCTTGCCGGCCCGGAAGTCCGGGCGCCCGGCGCCGGCCGCGATCTGCGGCGCCGGGATGGCGCGCGCCAGGTTGGCGCGCAGGGTATCGATCATCACGTTGCCGACGAAGTGCACGCGCCCGCCTGCGATGCCTTCCCTGGCCAGGTTGTCGGCGCCGCTCTCCTCGGTGGTGAACAGCAGGTCCGACAGCTGGTCGGTCAGCACGCGGTTGATTTCTTCCGGCATGGCGCGGTCGAAGCTGCGCAGGCCCGCTTCCACGTGGATCACCGGCACGCCCTTCTTGGCCGCCACCAGCGCGCAGGCGATGGTGGAATTGACGTCGCCCACCACCAGCACGGCAGCCGGCTGCACCTCATCCATAGCCGGCTCGAAGCGCTTCATCACTTCGGCGGTCTGCTGGGCGTGGCTGCCGGAGCCGACTTCCAGGTTGATGTCCGGGCTCGGGATGCCCAGCGCATCGAAATACTGCTGGTTCATGGCCACGTCGTAGTGCTGGCCGGTGTGCACCAGCAGCGCCTCGACCTGCGGCTTGAGCTGCGCGAAAGCGGCCATGATGGGCGCCATCTTCATGAAGTTCGGCCGCGCGCCGACGACGCATAGGATTCGGAAGGCACTCATTCGTTGCTGTCCTGTTGGATGTTGTAAGAGGACGGCGAACGCACGATCTTCTTCAGGATCGACAGCACCGACGTCAGTGATTTTTCGACGCGCATCATGCGCTCGTCCAGCACGGCCGGGTACTGGTTGCCGAAGCTGAGGCCGCCAGCGCCGGCGGCATGCATGGCCGCGCCATCGGCGCCGTCGGCAGCCGCTTCGGGCGGCGGCGGCTGGAATTCCTGCGCGATATCGCGGATCACCGTGTCGACGTCGGCATCGGTGAATTCCTGCATCTCTTCCAGGAAGCCCATCAGCAGCAGGCGGTCCATCAGGTGGTTGGTCTTGCGCGGGATGCCGCCGGTATATTCGAACACGGCCGCATAGGCAGCCGGCGTCAGGTGCGGGTTGCCGCGCCAGCCGACAGTGCGCATGCGATGCTCGATATAGGCATTGCTTTCGCTGCTGTCCATCGGCCCCAGGTGGTAGGTCGCAATCACGCGCTGGCGCAGCTGCGACATGCCGGGACTGTGCAGGGTGGCGCGGAATTCCGGCTGGCCCAGCAGGAAAGTCTGCAGCAGCGATTTCTCGTCGGTCTGGAAATTGGACAGCATGCGCAATTCTTCCACCACTTTCGGCGTCAGGTTCTGCGCTTCGTCAACCACCAGCAGCGCGCGCTTGCCATCCTGCTCACACTGGCGCAGGAAAACTTCCAGGCGCGCCAGCAAGGTGGTCTTGCTGGCCGCATCCTCGCACGGCAGGCCGAAGCCGCCCACCACGCCGCGCAGCACGTCGTCGGAACTGAGGTGGGTGTTGACCAGGTGGCAAGTCACGATCTTGTCCGACGCGATCTGGTTGAACAGGTTGCGCACCAGGGTGGTCTTGCCGGCCCCGACTTCGCCGGTGATGACGATGAAGCCCTCGCCCTGCGACAGGCCGTACTCCAGGTAAGCCATGGCCCGCTTGTGGCCCTTGCTGCCGAAGAAGAAATGCGGGTCGGGCCGCAGGCGGAAGGGCTTGTCGCTCAGCCCGTAATAGCTCTCATACATGGGAAGACCTTGATGCTTAGAATCTCGTTGTCAGTGTCGCGGACAGGGCATTTTCCGTGTACTTCTGGCCGCCCAGCCCGGTGGAACCGCGCACGTGGCGCAATTCCACGATGCCGGTGGTGCGCGTGCTGTAAGTGCGCGACAGGTTGAAGCGCAGGTCGCGATGGGTGCTGCTGCGCGCATCGCTCAACGATTTGACGTTCGAGGCATTGGCCAGCAGGGTCGCCACCGTCTGCGCTCCAGGGCGATAGCTGATGCTGGCCATGCCGCCCACCTGTTCGGTGTTGTCGTTCAGGGTGGACAGCGTGTTGCCCAGCAGGACGCTGTCGACCTGCTGGCTCGACAGCATCTGGCGCTTGGTCTTGAACATGCTGAAGGTGGTGGTGGTGCGCGCCAGCTGCCATGCCACGCCGGCGTTCAGCTGCTTGTTGAGCGAATAGCGGTTGCTCAGGAAGTTGACGCTGGTGGCCAGCGCCGGCGGCAGGCCTGCCGCCTGGATATACGCCTGCACGGCGGCCGCGCGCAGCAGCGCGTCGGGAATCTGGGCGCGGAACAGGTTGTCCAGCATGGCTGCCGTGTCGATCGCCTGCGGCAGCACGAACTGGCTGCGCGTCGAACTGACCGAATCGCTGTAGCCGATATTCCACACGGTGCCGCGGCTGCGGTGCTGCAGCGCCAGGCTGTAGCTGGGTCCGTAGAAGCGGTGGCCGGCCGTCGCCTGCACCGAAGTGCGCGCGGACGGCGTCCACTGCAGCGAGCCGCCATAGGCAGCGCCGGACTGGGCCCCGCCCACGCTGCTGAAATCGTAGCTGTCATAGCCGCCGTACACGCCGAGGTTGAGCTGCGGGGTGGCGGCATAGCGCAAGTTCACATTGGCGGCCTTGGAACTGGTGGTCTGCTGCCGCTCGGCGCCGCCGCCGATGCTGGGCAGCTGCTCGTCGATCACCGAGCGCGACGCCATGGCATCCCACAGGAAGCGGCGGAAGCTCGGGCCGCTGGCCAGCTGGGCGCTGATGGTATTGCCGTCGCTGCGGCGCATGCCGGCGTTGTCGGTGCTGACCGAGTCGTGCGTGTAGCGCAGCTGGCCATTGGCAAAGGCGCCGAAGCGGTGCACCAGGTAAGGGCTGATGCGGTAGGTGCGCACCTCGGTGCGGTTGCTGCGCACGTAGTCGTTGCCGGCCTGCAGTGGGCCGAAGGCCGACGTGGCTTGCTGGTGGATGCCGGCCTGGGCATCGAGGTACAGGAAGTCCTCGACCAGGCGCGACTTGAGCTGGCTGTTCAGGTCCTGGTTGTGGCGCTGGGCGCCGTTGCGGCGCGCACCGGCGTATTCATACAGGCTCAGCGCATAGTCGAGGCTGAAATCGAAGCGCTGCGAGTGGTTCAGCAACTGGAAGCCGGGCGTAAGCTGCAGCACCATGCCGCTGTCGGCGCGGTCATCGGCTTGCAGCCCGACATTATCGGAATACGTGGCGCGCGCGGCAGCGGTGGGCGTGAAATCCCATGCGGCCTGCGCCGGAAACGCTGCGCACAAGCCCGCTGCCAGCGGCAGCAGGGCCAGGCGGCCGCGCTTAGCCATAGTGATAGTCATAGGTTTCGGTACCCGGGAATTCACGCGACTTGTTGTAGATCAGGTTGACGTTGCTCAAGCCCTCGAGCTGGCGCAGCGACTCCTTGACCGCGTGCTGGGTGGTGCGTTCCGACTCCACCACCATCACGATCTGGCCCATGTTCGACGCCAGCACATGTGATTCGGAAGTCAGCAGCAGCGGCGGCGAATCGAAGATCACGATACGGTCCGGGTAGCGGTTCGCGATCTCGTTCACCAGGTTTTTCATCATGTGCGAAGCCAGCAGCTCGGTCGCGCGCGGCGAGCTGGTGCCGGCCGGCAGGATCGACAGGGTGTTGACATTGGTGCGCAGCATGACATCGGCCATGTCGACATTGTCGTCCAGCAGGATATCCATCAGGCCGCGCTGGGCCGGCAGGCCGAGCGTGCGCAGCACCGAAGGACGCGCCACGTCGGCGTCGACCAGCAGCACGGTGTGGTCCAGTTCCATGGCAATGCTCATGGCCAGGTTGATGGCGCAGAAAGTCTTGCCTTCGCCGGGCAGCGAGCTGGTGATCATGATCAGGTTGCCCGGGTTGTCGCCCGGCTTGCGCGCGCCGAAGGCACGCTTGATCAGCGGGCGCTTGATGATGCGGAAGTCTTCCACCAGCGCGGTGCGGCCGCCGGCAGCAGTCACCAGGCCGGATTCGTGCATGCGCATCAGGTCCAGCTCCACAGTATGGGTGGTGCGGCGGCTGGCGTCGCCGTGCGGCTGCAGGGTAGCCAGGGTCGGCATCAGCGGCGCTGCCGCCGGGGCCGGCGCGGCCGGGGCAGCAGCCGGAGCAGCAGCGGCCGGGGCCGCGTGCACTGCTTCAGCTACCGGAGCCGCGGCCGGTGCTGGGGAAACGGTGGTCTCGGCAGCGGCGTCGGCAGGACGCGCTTGCCCGAGGCGATTGGCGGCTTTTTCAATAATGCTCACTTGTGGACTCCCTGGGTGTTGCGCGACTCAAGCGGCGCGCAGCAAGGTAACGGTCATGACACCGCCAAAGGCGGTCAGCAGCGAGGCCACGGCCAGGCCGAAGGCATACAGCCGGCGCCGGCGCGAGGCGCGCTGCTGCTCGGTCCAGTTCATGCCGATGGTGCCGAGGATCGGCACGCCGGTCACTTCGCGCAGGCTGTGCTGGCTGAGGAAGGTAGGACGGACCTGGCTCATCAGGAACGCACCGCCCAGGCCGGCCAGCAGGGCCGCCACGAACACGATCGAGTAGAAGCGCGGGCGGTTGGGGCCGATCGGGGTTTGCGGCACGATCGGCGGGTCGATCACGCGGAAACTCATCATGTCGGTTGCCGAGCTGAGGTCGCCGGACAGCTTGGCCGCTTCGCGGCGCTGCACCAGCTTTTCGTAGTTTTCCTTGTTGATCGAATAGTCGCGGTTGAGCTGGGCCAGCTGCGCTTCGACTTCCGGCGCTGCCGTGCTTTGCGAGCGCATGCGCTCCATGCGCGCGGTATATTCGCCAACGCGCGCCTTGAGTGAGGCCACGCGCGCTTCCTCCACCGACAGCGCCACGTTCATTTGCTGCAGCATCGGGCTGTAGCCCATGCCCGGGTCGCCGCTCTTGGCCGCCTTCTTCGCCTCGTCTTTCTTGCGCTGCTGCAGGTTGGCGATCAGGCGCTTGGCCGAGACGATGTCCGGATGCTCTTCGGTATATTGCATGCGCAGGCTGTCGAGCTGTTTTTCCAGCGTCGAGATGCGGCCGTCGAGTTCAGGGTTGGAAATATTGGTGGCATCGGCGGCCGGCGCCATGTCTTCGCCGGCAATCTGGCGCTTGATGGCATTGCGTGCCTGTTCCGCTTCCAGCAGTTCCAGGCGCGCCTCGTTCAGCTTTTCGGACAGGTCGCCCAGGTTGGTCGAATAGTCGGTGCCCTGGCGCGGCAGCAGGCCCATGTGGCGGATCTTGAATTCCTTCAGCGCGTTTTCGCCGGCTGCCAGGCGCTCCTCGTACATCTTGATCTGGTCGTCGATGAACTGCACGGCCTTTTCCGAATCCTGCTTCTTGCCGCCGAAGGAACCTTCGACGAAGATGGTCAGCAGCGACTGCACCACGTCCTTGCCCAGCTTGGGGTTCTCATTGTTGTACGAGATGGTGTAGATGTCGTCGCGCTCGGTGCCGGTGACCTTGATCGCGGTCATCAGCTCGTCGACCTGGCGCTCGTGCTCCTTGCTGTCCTTGGCCTTGATGTCCAGGTCCACCATGCGCAGCACGCGCTCCACATTGGGCCGGCTGATCAGGGTACGGCGCATGAACATCACCTGCTGCTCCACATTGGGCGTGGTGGTCATGCCCGCCATCAGCGGTTTCAGGATGCTCTGGGTGTCGACGTACACCCTGGCCGACGCCTGGTAGTCGCTCGGCAGGCGGTACACCACCGCCCAGCCGATGACGGCGACCAGCCAGGCAATCGCCACTGCATACCAGCGGTATTTCCCGATTGCCTTAAGAAAGGTCAACAGCAATGCCAAAATCTCTGCCATTTCGATCACTCATCCCTGGTTAGGCAGGCAAACTGTCGCAATGCCCACATCTAATATTGCCTAAATAACATCTAATCTCTATCATACAGCAGAACGCGCTGCCTGTTACTATTAATTTATGCCTGTTGCACCCTGCTGACGAAAAGAATTTAACATTTCCCTACGGCAATTCACCAATTTGGAGGCTGCATGGCCAAGCTGATTTCACTTTTCCTGGCAGCCTGCCTGGGCTGCGCCAGCCCGCTGGCCGGGGCCGCTCCGCTGACGCGCACCATCGCCGCGGTCAAGCCCAGCGTAGTCGGCATCGGCACCTTCAACCGCACGCGCAGCCCTGCCATCGTATTCCATGCCACCGGCTTTGTGGTAGGTGACGGACTGTCGGTCATCACCAACGCCCATGCGGTCACGGCGCTCGATGCGGAAAAACTGGAAACCCTGGGCATTGTCACCGGGAAGGGCGACCAGCTGCAGTTCCGCGAAGCGAGCGTGGTCACTATCGACCGCGCGCACGACCTGGTGCACCTGCGCATGAAAGGCACGCCGCTGCCGGCGCTGACCCTGGGCAGCAGCGACATGCTGGACGAAGGCAGCGACCTGGTGTTTACCGGCTATCCGCTGGGCATCATGCTGGGCCTGAACCCGGTCACCCACCGCGCCCTGCTGGCGGCGCAGACGCCGGCCATCCTGCCGACCCCGACTTCGCGTGGCCTCAATCCGCGCGCCGTGCTGCAGCTGCAGCGTGGCGCCCCGTTCACGATTTACCAGCTCGACGGCACGGCTTACCCCAGCAATAGTGGCAGCCCCGTGTATGATCCCGAAACCGGCACCGTGGTGGCGGTCATCAATATGACCCTGGTCAAGGGCATGAAGGAAAGCGCGATCACCGCCCCCAGCGGCATCAGCTACGCGATCCCGGTGCGCCACGTGCACGAACTGCTGCAACAAGGTGGCGCACAGAAATAGAAGGTAAAATAGCAAGACTCGTGGTATAACAGGCAATGCTAAAAAGCAAACAAGGAGAATAATGTGAATATGCAAACCAAGCTGGCCCGCGTTCTCGCCGCGAGCGCCGTGGTCCTCGGCGCCCTGGGCCTGGGCGGCTGCTCCACGCCCCATGGCGGCGCACCGGCCGACGCCGGCGTCGTGCCGCAAACCGATTACCTGATTGGCCCGGGCGACAACCTGAGCATCATCGTCTGGCGCAATCCGGAAGTGTCGCAAGTGGTGCCGGTGCGCCCTGACGGCAAGATCACCACCCCGCTGGTGGAAGACTTGCCGGCCAGCGGCAAGACCTCGACCGAACTGGCGCGCGACATCGAAAAAGCGCTGGCCAAGTTCATCCAGCAACCGGTGGTCACCGTCATCGTCACCGGCTTCGTCGGCACGTACGGCGAGCAGATCCGCGTGATCGGCCAGGCCGCCAAGCCGCAATCGCTGCCTTACCGCCGCGACATGTCGATCCTGGACGTGATGATTGCCGTCGGCGGGGTCACGGAATTCGCGGCAGGCAACAAGGCCAGCATCATCCGCATGGTCGACGGCAAGCAGCAACAGTTCACCGTGCGCTTGAACGACCTGATCAAGGATGGCGACATTTCCGCCAACGTGCCGATGCGCCCCGGCGATATCCTGGTCATTCCCGAGAGCTTCTTCTGACAGGAAGTAGCAGCTGGATAGTTTCCTTTAGGTGTCGATAATTCTTACAGTTCAAGATATGATTGCCCGCCGGGGGGCATCCGAGCCCCCTTTTCCGTGGCTAAGCACCTGATTTTCCAGCTGTTCCATAGGTGAAACTCGTATCTGGAACGGTACTTGCTTGTTCACTAAGTATCATGGGCGGCTGAGCTGCCCCACATAATTCGCAAGGACGACGACGTGGCCAACGAACAACAGCCAGGCAAGCAACTGAGCGCGAAAGGCGCTGCGCGCCGCCGCTTCACCCGCGCCGGTGCCGCAGCATCCGGCGTTCTGCTGACCCTGCACAGCCAGCCGGGCATGGCGGCGGTCGTGTGCGCCGGGCCATCGGGCTTCCAGTCCGGCCTGGTCAGCGCCCGCCCCAACGACCCCGGCGCCTGCGCCGGCAAGTCGCCAGGCGCGTGGAAAAACACCGACCCGGCACCGGGCGCCAGCAGCAATGGGAATGGCAACGGCGGAGGAAACGGCAACGGCCACGGCAGGAATCCGACGCCATCGCCGCTGCCGGACAAGGTCTGGCCGGCCGGCGCCTTGCCGACCGACCTGTTCCGGACTGTATTCACCTGCAACCTCGAAATGAGCAGCACCTACGGTTCGGACAATAGCACCCTGGACTATATCCTGGGCAACGGCCCCAACTTCGACACCTACAAGCTGGGCGCCCACCTTGTGGCAGCCTACCTGAACGTGCTGGCCGGCCTGTCCGGCTTCCAGACCGTGCCGATGCTGCAAAACATCTGGAACGAGCTGCGCGATACCGGTTATTTCACTCCGACTGCCGGCGTGCAATGGGACGCCAAGCAAGTGGTCGACTACCTGGCCGGTACGATGGGTTGATGCCGGTGCAATGGCAACTGGTGCCGGGCCAGTCCCTGCTGCACCGCAGCTGGGACGGCCAGGTGGTGCTCTACAACGAAGTGTCCGGCGCCACCCACCTGCTGGACCAGGCAACCCTCGACTTGCTGCAGGCATTGCGCGACGGCGAACTGGCGCCTGAAGACTGGGCCGACCCGGAACTGCAGCTGGCCCTGGCCGAACTGCGCAAACTCTACCTGGTGGAACCATGCTGAACGTGGCCTCGCTGGCGCCCGCTGACCTGCGGGCGCGCCTGGCCGGCGACGGCTTGCGCCTGCGCACCGGCCGCTTCAGCGTGCGCCTGCAAGCCGACATGCCCAGCGTGGCAGCCGGCATCGGCCATCTGTATGGCGACTACCCGCTGCTGCAGGACAGCGATTTCGCCGACTTCCACCTGCACCTGGTGCGCCCGCGTTCGGCGCGCCGCTGGCTGCGCCCGCAAGTACGGCTGCACTGCGACGGCTACGAAATGTTCCAGCCGATGCCCTTGCAACATGCCTTCCCCATGTTCGAATGGGGCCTGAACTGGTGCGTCTCGAGCCGCGCCCACCGCTACCTGATCGTGCATGCGGCCGTGCTCGAGCGCCAGGGCCGCGCCGTGATCCTGCCGGCGCCGCCCGGCTCGGGCAAGAGCACGCTGACCGCCGCCCTGTGCGGCAGGGGCGGCTGGCGCCTGCTGTCGGACGAACTGACCCTGCTCGATCCCGAGAGCGGCCTGCTGGTGCCCAATCCGCGCCCCATCAGCCTGAAGAATGCTTCGATCGACATCATCCGCGCCTATGTGCCGGACGCGGTGCTGAGCACACCCGTGCACGACACCACCAAGGGCACCGTGGCCCATATGCGCGCGCCGGGCGATGCCGTGCAGCGGGCCGGCGATTGCGCCCAGCCGGCCTGGATCGTGTTCCCCCATTACAGCGCCGGCGCCGCCACCACGCTGGAACCGCTGGCGCGCGCTGCCACCTTCATGGAACTGGCAGGCAACAGCTTCAACTACAGCGTGCTGGGCGCCGCCGGCTTCGCTGCGCTCGGCCGCCTGATCGAGCAGGCAGCCGGCTTCCGCTTCCGCTATAGTGCGCTGGATGAAGCCCTGGACACCTTTGCCCGCCTCCATGAAAGCTGAGTTGCCGCTCCTGCTGCGCGCCCTGCGCGCGCCGCAGCAGCTGGCCGGCCTGCCGCCGGCCGGCTGGGACCTGCTGCTGCGCCAGGCCGCCAATGCCAACCTCAGCGCCACCCTGCATGACTGGCTGGAGCGGCACGGCGTGCTGGCGCAAGCCTTGCCGCAGGCGCGCGAGCAGCTGGCGTGGGCGGCAGTCATGGCGCGGCGCCACCGCCAGGCCACCTATTGGGAAATCCGCCTGATCGGCAAGGCCCTGGCCGGGCTCGGCGTGCCGCTGCTGCTGCTCAAGGGCGGCGCCTATGCCGCAGCCGGTCTGCCGCCTGCCGCCGGCCGCCTGTTTTCCGACATCGACATCCTGGTGCCGGAAGACAGCCTGCCGCAGGTGGAAGCGGCCTTGATGCGCCACGGCTGGGTCGGCACCCACCATGACAGCTACGACCAGCGCTACTACCGCGAGTGGATGCACGAGCTGCCGCCGATGATGCATGTGCTGCGCCAGACCGCCATCGACGTGCACCACACCATCCTGCCGCGCACGGCCGCCCAGCGCCCAGATGCGCGCCTGCTGCGTGCCGCCGCGCGGCCGCTGGCGGGCGCTGCCGCGCCGCCGGGCTCGGCCATCCTGGCGCCGCTGGACATGGTGCTGCACAGCGCCACCCACCTGTTTGCCGACGGCGAGTTCGACAAGGGCTTGCGCGACCTGTGGGACCTGCACTGCCTGCTCACCCATTTCGGCGCCAGCGAGCCCGGCTTCTGGGCAGGGTTGCCGGCGCGCGCGCGCCAGCACCAGCTGCAGCGCTTCATGTTCTACGGCCTGCGCTACAGTGCCGCGCTGCTCGGCACCGAGGTGCCGCCGGCCACCCTGGCCGCCATCGCGCCCGCCGGCCCGCCGCGCGCACTGCTGGCCGTGATGGATGCGCTGTTCATGCGTGCGCTGCTGCCCCACCATCCGAGCTGCCGCGGCGCCGGCGGCGCGGTCGCCGACTTCCTCTTGTATGTGCGCGGCAACTGGCTGCGCATGCCGCCGCTGCGCCTGGCGCGCCACCTGTTCCATAAGGCACTTTTGACGCCCAAAAACTCGCAGGGTGCGGCCGCATAACGGCAGCAACTGCCAGCGCCGTCCCGCTACAATGGCTGGGACATCGCCTTGCACGGAGCCTGCATGCGACTCCCAGCCCTCGTGGCGGCCAGCCTGCTGGCCCACGCTGCCTGCGCGCAGAATGCCGCCACCCTGTACGAACAAGCGCAGCGCCTGGAACACGGCGAAGGGGTGGCGCGCGACCTGCACCAGGCCGCAGCGCTGTACTGCCGCGCCGCCCGGCTTGGCGCCCCCGATTCCCAGTATGCCCTGGGCTGGATGTATGCCAACGGACGCGGCGTGGCGCACGACGACGGCGCCGCCTGGCGCCTGTTCGGCCTGGCTGCCGAACAGGGCCATGCGGCCAGCGCACGCATGCAGGCGCTGCTGCCGGCGGCGCCGGGGGCCGCGCTGCCGGCCTGCATGGCGCCCGATCCCGCGCTCGAGCTCGACCTTGCCTTGCCGATTCCCGACTATGCGGCGGCGTCGCCGCAACTGCTGGCCCTGGTCGACAGGCTGGCGCCCGAATACGAGATCGAGCCGGCCCTGGCACTGGCCGTCATCGCCGTCGAATCCGGCTTCAACCGCAGCGCCGTTTCACCGCGCGACGCGCGCGGGCTGATGCAACTGATCCCCGCCACCGCTTCGCGCTTTTGCGTGCTCGACGCCTTCAACCCCGAGCAGAACCTGCGCGGCGGCCTGGCCTACCTGCGCTGGCTGCTGGCGCGCTACAGCGGCGACGTCGCGCTGGCCACGGCCGCCTACAATGCCGGCGAGCAGGCGGTCGACCAGTACGGCGGCGTGCCGCCGTACGACGAGACGCGCGCCTATGTGCGGCGGATCGGCCAGCTGTACGGCAAATCCAGCCATCCTTACGCGGCAGCGGCGCCGCAGCGCTGTACACACCAGATAGCAATTCGATCACGCCGATGATATCCTTGCCCGATGGAATGGGACGCGATCATCATCGGCACCGGCATGGGCGGCGCGCCACTTGGCTATGCGCTGGCGAAGGCCGGGCAACGCGTGTTATTCCTTGAAAAAGGCAAGTCCCATCTGCAGCCGGGCGCCCTGACCAACAGCTACGCCGAAACGCATTTCCCCACCCCAGCCGCGCCGGGCCCGCAGCACCGCGCCACCTTGCAGCGCGCCGGCCGCTACAGCGACACCATCCGCAGCAACGCCGGCCCGCGCACCCAGCATTTCGTCCCCTTCATCGGCAGCGGCACCGGCGGCTCCAGCGCGCTGTACGGCATGGTGCTGGAACGCTTCTTCCCCGCCGATTTCGCGCCGCGGGCACAGCACCCGGACGCAGCCGAGGCGGCATTGCCCGAGGCCTGGCCGATCGGCTACGAAGAACTGCTGCCGCATTACGCCGAGGCTGAGCGCCTGTTCCGCGTGCGCGGCACGCCCGACCCGCTGCGCACCGGCGGCAGCGGCGACTGGGCCGCCCACTTCCGGCAACCGCCACCGCTGACGCCGGCTTCCGGCGAGCTGTTCGAGTTCTTCCGCCAGCGCGCGCTGCATCCCTACCGCCTGCCGCTGGCCTGTGAATTCGTCGACGGCTGCGCTGCCTGCCAGGGTTACCTGTGCGACCGCCAGTGCAAGAACGACGCCAGCCGCGTCTGCCTGGAACCGGCCCTGGCGCAGCATGGTGCCACGCTGATGGATGAATGCGAAGTGCTGCAGCTGGAGGCCACGCGCAGCGCCGTCACCGGCGTGGTGTGCCAGCAGCGCGGCCAGCGCCTGACCTTGCGCGGCAAGCAGGTCTTCCTGGCGGCCGGCGCACTGGAGACGCCGCGCCTGCTGTTGCAGTCGAGCTCCCCGCACTGGCCGCAAGGCCTGGCCAACGATTCCGGCCTGGTGGGACGCCACCTGATGCGCCACCATATCGACCTGTACGTGATCAAGCCGCGCACGCCGGCCGGGTTCGACAACCGGCAAAAGGAATTCGGCTTCAACGACTTCTACCAGCGCGGCGGCCAAAAGCTCGGCTCGGTGCAATCGTTCGGCCGCCTGCCGCCGGTGCCGGTGCTGGCGGCGTCGATGGAAGACGACCTGCGGCAAGGCGCCCTGCCCTGGCTGGCGCCCCTGTTCAAGCTGGCGCAACCGGTGATCAAGCCCATCCTCAGGCAATTCGTGCACGAGCGCCTGGTGCTGGCCAGCACGCTGGAAGACTTGCCGTATGCCGACAACCGCGTCACGCCGGCCAGCGGCGATGCGCGCCTGGCGTTCGAATATCGCGTGCGCCCGCATGATGCGGCGCGCATCGAAACGATGCGCCGGCTGATGAAGGATGCGCTCAAGCCCTATGCCTTCGACCTGGTGAAGCAGGCCGACAACAACCAGCGCATCGCCCACGCCTGCGGCACCTGCCGCTTCGGCAGCGACCCGCGCAGCAGCGTCCTCGACGCCAGCAATCGCGCACACGGCCTAACCAACCTGTACGTGGTCGACGGCTCGTTCTTCCCGTCCAGCGGCGGGACCAATCCCAGCCTGACCATTGCCGCCAATGCCCTGCGCGTGGCACGCCAGCTGACAGGAAAAGGAATTTACGATGATCAAGCTTGAAGATTTGCGCGGCCACTGGGCGCTGGTGACAGGCGCCTCGGGCGGCATCGGCGCCGAATTCGCGCGCGAGCTGGCGCGCAACGGCGTCAACGTGGTGCTGGTCGGGCGGCGCGAAGAGCGCTTGCAGGAACTGGCCAGGCGCGCGGTGCAGGAACTGGGCGTAAAGGCTGAAGTGATACGCGTCGACCTTGCCAAGCCAGGCGCAGTGGCCCATGTGAAGGAACGGCTGGATGCGTTCGGCATCCGCATTCGCCTGCTATGCAATATCGCCGGCATCGGACGCTGGAACCGCCTCGAGCATTGGGAACTCGATGATTACCGCGACATGATCGAGGTCAACAACCGCGCCATGGTCGAGATGTGCTACCGCTTCCTGCCCGACCTGGCATCCTACCCGAGCAGCGCTGTGATCAATGTGTCCTCGCAGGCGAGCTACCAGCCGGTGCCCTACATGGCCGTGTATGCCGCCTCGAAAGCCTTCGTGCAAAGCTTCAGCCAGGCCCTGCATGGCGAATGGAAGGAGCGCGGCATCCTCGTGCAAACCCTCGTGCCGGGCCCGACCGACACCGAATTCGACGCCAAGGCCGGCGCCTACGCCAGCGCCCTGGTTGCGCGCGGCAGCACGGCCGAGGTGGTGCAGGCTTCGCTGGCCGGCCTGGCCAAGGGCGACCCGGTGGTGGCCTCGATCAAGGGCACCTACAAGCAACGCTTCTTTGCCGGCCTGTTCCCGCACAGCATGGTGATCCGCGAAGTCGCCAAGATGTTCAAGCCGCCGCAATAAATAAAAAGGGGACGTACCCCTTGAAAGGGTACGTCCCCATTGATTTCCTGCGGCAGCTCAGGCGCGGCGGCGCAGGCGAGCCAGGCCCAGCAGGCCAATGCCCATCAGCAGCATGGTGCCTGGTTCCGGCACACGGGTGAAGCGGTTCGAGCCGTCCACCTTGAACAGGATGTCGTTGCCGGCCACCAGGTCGGTCGCGAACGGGTCGCCGTTATTGCTCGAGCCATTGCGGTGGAAACCGGTGGTGGTCGAGGTGTCAGCCGGGTAGTTCAGGCTCGACTGGAAATCGATGCCGAACAGCAGGCTGGTGACGCCTTCCAGGTAGTTGGCGTCGATGAAGTCGCCGGGCGACAGCATGCCGGCGTGCAGGCGGGCGGAACCCTGGCCATTGTTAGGCGCCAGCAACTGGAACACGGACGAGTTAGTATCGATGGTCAGCAGGGCGATCATGATGCCGTCGTCGAAGCCCACGCCGGTGGCGGTGTTGGCGTTCTGGTTGGTGTCGAAATAGATCGCGACCTGGTTCTGGCCCGGGGCCAGGTTGAAGTTGGCGGTGGCGGTGCCGCCGGGGCCTGGCACCACGCTCGACACCACCTCGGTCATGCGGGCAGCGATGGTGATCTCGAACAGGCCGTCGGCCGAACCGTTCGCTTCACCGTCCAGCCTGCCGCCCAGGGATGGGCTGCCGGTGCCGCCGGCCTTGCCCACCAGGGTTGCCTGGTACAGGAAGTCGAACTTGGTGCCAACCGCCAGCGGCGCACCGAAGGGGCCGATGCCTTTGGCCAGGCCGCTGCCGGTTTCGGCCCAGTCCAGCGAATTGACATTGGTGGCCAGCACGTTGGTGCCGTCCTTGATGGTGAAGGGGGTGATCACGTCTGCCTGTGCAGCACCGGCAGCGAACAACAGGCCGGCTACAGTAGCGAGCGGGAGCAGTTTGCGGAAAATCTTCATTGATTGACTCCTGAGTTAAAAGGGGCTGTCTGACCTTTTGCTGCTATCTGGCCTTGCAGCGGGCACAAGCTCCTATGAGCAATAGTTGTGCCAACTTCCCGGTTTCCTTAGAAATCAATACCTTGGCTTGTTACCGTTAGTACCACGTTGATACTAACTTATGCCTTTGTAAGGATTTTCGACAGTAACTTGCTAAACGCTTCCGAAGAGCGATAGTTTCTGAATATGTCCATTAGTTGACGCGCCGCAAGGCCAGCCGCCGGCGTGGCCAGCAAGCCTTGCACCGCCTGCTGCAAGGCGGCGCCATCGAAGCGGTCGGCGCGCAGCAAGGCGCCGGCGCCGGCGGCAACGATGCCCTCCATGTTGAGGAACTGGTCGAGGTTGCCGGCGATGCCGACCACGGGCACCCCGGCCGCCAGCGCCTGGTGGCTGGTCGGGCTGCCGCCATTGCAGATCACCAGGGCGGCGCGGCGCGCGGCCTCCTCGCCGGGCAGGAAGTCGGCCACCCGGGCATTGGCCGGCACGGCATCGAGCTTGACCATGCCGACGGTGGCGGCCAGCACCGTCACCGGCAAGCCGGCCAGGGCCTGCAGCACGGCGGGCAGCAAGGCGCCGTGGCCCGAGCTGCCCACGGTCACGTAGACCAGCGGGCGATCGGTGGGCAACTGGTCCCACCAGTCCGGCACCGGCAGCGGCGGCGACCACAGCACGGGGCCGATGAAGGCGTGGCTGGCCGGCAGGTCGTGCGGCGGGAACAGCTGCGGCACGTCGGCATACAGGGTGTGGTCGGCGTCGGTGTAGACGCGGTTCAGGTCCCAGCCCAGCGAGGGCAGGCCATGCCGGCGCCGCACCCGGTTGAGGGGAATGGTGTGCAGGGCAAAGGCCAGCGGGCGCGCCAGCTTGAACAGGGCATTGGCCAGCGCGATCGGCAAGAAGCGCGTGAGCGGCAGGCTGGGCACGATGTAGCGCTGGTGCACATACGGGCTCCAGTAGGCATTGATCAGCGAAACATAGGGCACGCCGGCCAGGCGCGCGCTGACCGACAGCGACAGGCGGAAATCGCCCACCACGATATCGGGCTGGACCTGGCGCAGCAGTTGCAGGTCTTCTTCCACGTAGCCGTCCAAGGTGGCGGCATCATAGACCGGCTTGCCGTCCGCCAGGGCTTGCAGGAATTGCTGGTTCGAGATGCTGTGGATGGTCCAGCGCACCAGGTCCGCGCCCTCGAAGCAAAAGGCGTAGCGCTCGGCGCAGGCAAAGTGCACCTCGTACTGTTCGCGGTCGAGGCTGGCGGACAGGGCCAGCGGGCGGCCCACGTGTGCCAGGGTCACCGCTTCGGCCAGGAACAGGATTTTCTTGCGTGTCATTGCGCGGTACCGGCTTACTTCATCAATTCAGCCAGGGGCTTGCGCAGCGAGCGCGCCTTCGGCGCCTTGCCGGCGCCAAGCCGGCCCATGAACACGGCCGTTTCCGGCGCCGCGCCGATCACCCCGGTGAGCTGGCCATACAGCCGGCGCGCCGATTCCTGCAGCCTGTCCAGGCGCGTGAAGCGCAGGGCGTTGCGCACATAGCGGCCGAAGATCAGCGGCGTCATTTCCGGCTGCATGTGCAGGCCCAGCGCAGTGAGCGTCAGCCAGAAGCGCTGGGTAGCGCGGCCGGCGGCCACGTAGTCGTCGATGCCGGCCGGCGCGGCCTTGGCGCGAATCACGAAGTGGGCGGCGCAGGCGATGCCGGGCAGCAAGTCCATCTGCAGGCGCGGCGCCCAGGTGCCCATCAGGGTATTCATGGTGTTGACCCGTTCCCAGCTCACCATGGCCCATTTCATCAGGGCCAGGGTGCCGTTGTCGACACCGAGGGCCTGGTCCGGCACCTTGTCCGGGCTGTGCGTCTTGCCCCAGTCGATGATGCTGCGGTGCACCTCGTACGCCTCGGGCATGGTCAGGCGCAGCTTGGCGTTGTTGAACATCAGCCGCGCCGCCGCCCAGCGGCCGCCGAAGCCTTCGATCCACTGCACCTGGTGCGCCGGGCCGACCGCCGCTTCCAGCGCCTGCTTTTCCTGCGCCGTCAGCGGCCGCGTGCTGAGCGGGCGGCGCTGCACGCTGCGCGTGGTGATCACCGGCAGCAAGGCACTGGGCGCGATGGCGGGATCGGGCGTGAAGCGCACGTCGAATACGGGATGGGTGTCCGGGCTGCCGGCGCGGCGCACGGCATCGGCGCGCAGGCCGTGGGCGCTGGCGGCAATCGCCATGGTTTCCAGCATGGCGCCGACCGCGACCTGGCTGGGGTGGCCGTCCAGGTCGTACACCACATGGTCGCGCGTGTCGTGGCAATGCACCGCCACATGGTCCGGCGCCACGATTTCGAAGCGCCACACCTGCGTGTTGTCGCCGCTGGGCGCCCAGCGCGCCAGGTCGAGGATCTGTTCGATGGTAGTCATGATTGGGCCATTTTCGCAAAGGCGCGCTTGCCGATCATGATCGCCAGGCGCTGGATCGGATGCTTGTTGCCGCCGGGGCGCCAGGTGCGCACCAGCTTGTTGCGGTAGGCATCGAACTGCATGCCGTGCGGCGCGGCCAGCACGTCGCCGCGCCCGAGCAGGATCTTCAGCGCCTCGGTGGCGGCAATGCCGGCGCACAGCTGGCAGGCCATGATGGTCGAAGGCCCGCGCCGCTCGGCGAAATTGACGGCCGAGGGCACCACCAGGTAGGGCCGGTGCAGGCCGGCCGGCGCCAGCCCGACCACGAAGCGGATCGCCTTGTCGCCTTCCGGCAAGTCGCCCCAGCCGAAATACTCCTCGAACGTCATGCGGCCCGGCAGGAAGTTCAGCAGCGCCGCGCCCATGCCCAGCGGCGCGACCGTGGTGGCCGGGATGCCGCGCCGGGCGCACAGGGCAAAGGTCTGCTGGCGGATGTCGAAGGCGAAGAAGTCGAGGCTGTCGATGTAGATGTCGACGCCCTCGAAGAAGGCGTCCAGGTTGCCGGCATTGATCCCGTCCGGGAACATCCTGATCTCGAGTTCGGGGTTGACGTCGCGCGCCATGCGCGCCATCACCTCGATCTTCGGCAAGCCGCGGGTCGACTGCATGGCGCCGACCTGGCGGTTGAAATTGGGCAGGTCGAACTTGTCGAAGTCGGCAATGTGGAAGGCGCCCACGCCCAGGCGCACCAGGGTCATCAGGTGCACCCCGCCCACCCCGCCGGCGCCGGCAATGGCCACGCGCTTGCCGCGCAGGCTGGCCTGCTCGGCTTCGGTGACCCAGCCGATGTTGCGCGAGAAAGCCTTGCCGTAGATGAAGTCGTCGCTCATCGCGCTTAGCTGCCGTTCAAGCCCTTGAGCAGGGCGATCGCATCGTCGAGGTGGGGGAACGGGGTGCCGGCCGCCACCAGTTTTTCCAGTTCGGCCCTGGCGGCCTTCTTGTCGCCCGACTGGTTGAGCGCGACCGCCAGGTGGTAGCGCAGCATGGCATTGGACGGTTGCAGCGTGCTGGCCCGCTTCAGCAGCGGCAGCGCGCGGCCGGTGTCGCCCTTGCCGACCATCAGCCAGCCGGTAGTGTCGAGCACGGCCGGGCTGTCCGGCGCCGCCTTCAGCGCCTTCTCGGCCGTGGCCAGGGCGCGCGGGTCCTTCAGCTGGCTATAGGCCCAGGCCAGGTTGTTCAGGGCCACCGGGCTGTCCGGCGCGGCCTTGAGCACCAGCTCCAAGTCGGCAGCCGCGGCGGCATATTGCTGGCGCGACAGGGCCAGTTCGGCGGCGTACATGGCGGCCGCCAGGTCGCCCGGCTGCTCCTTGCGATGCTGCGCCAGGCGCGCGTCGGCGTCGCGCGGCAGGCCGGCCGCCAGCAGGGTGCGGTGCAGCGCCAGCATGACACGGCCATCCTTTTCAATCCCATAGGCCTTGTCGTACAGGGCCACGGCTTCCTTGTATTTTTGCTGGCGCGCCAGCAGGTCGCCCTCCAGCACATAGCCGGCCGGCTGCTGCCCTGCCTCCTTCTGCATCTGGCGCGCGATGGCCAGCACTTCGGCCGGGCGGTTCTGCTGCTGCGCGATTTCAGCCAGCGCCAGGCGCGCCGGGCGGTGTTGCGGATCGATGGCCAGCACTTTCTTCAAGTCGCCGCTGGCGGCCGTGGCATTTTTCAGCATCAGGTGGGCGGTGGCCATGCCGAACCAGGCGCGCGCCGATTTCGGCTCCAGCTGCACCATCTTGCCGAAGCTTTCCAGGGCGCCGCTGGCGTCCTGGTTGGCCAGTTGCACCTGGCCCAGCAATTCGGCCAGGTAGGCGCTGGCCGGATCTTCCACCTGCAGCTTGCGCGCCAGCGTGGTGGCCTTGGCGTTCTGGCCGGCCTGCAGGTAGGCGTGGGCCAGGCGGGTCCCCAGCTCGGTGGCCTTGGGCTTTTCCGCCACCGCTTTTTCCAGCCAGGCGAGCGCTTCTTCCTGCTTGCCCTGCTGGGTGGAAATGTCGGCCAGCGCCGTCATGGCGCCGACATTGTGCGGGTCGTGCTGCAGCACGGTCTGGAAACGCTGGCGGGCGGCTTCGGGCCGCTTGTCCTGCAAGTCGAGCTGGGCCAGGTTCATGTTGGCGGCCAGGTGCTTGGGCTGCAGCGCCACCGCTTGTTCAAAGGCGGCGCGCGCGGCCGGCGCATTCTTTTGCGCCAGGTAAATGCCGCCTTCCAGGTTGCGCACGATGGCGCTGTCCTTCTGGCTGGCCTGGTAAGCCTTGATCGCCGCCAGCGCCTTGTCGTAGCGGCGCAGGCTGATTTCAGTGTGGATCAGGTAGAGCGCGGCCTGCTCCGATTTGGGGTCGAGCTCGGTGGCCCGCTCGAGCTGCTCGACGGCCTTGGCATATTGCTGCTGGCCGAGCTGGGCCAGGCCGATCGACAGGTGCAGCGTGGCTTCGTTGGGCAATGCCTGCGCCGCCTGTTCGAAATACTGCTGGGCCGCGGCATAGTCCTTGTTGCGCAAGTGCGATTCGCCGGCCAGCACCAGCAACTGCGGGTCCCTGGCGCCGCTGCGCAACAGCGGCGCCAGCGCTGCGGCCGCCTCGGCCGGCTGGTGGGTGCCGAGCAGGGACTGGGCTAGCAGCTTGCGGGCGAACAGGTCTTCCGGGTACTTTTCCAGGTAGGCGTTCAGGTAGCCCTGGGCCGCGGTGGCATTGCCCAGCTTGAGTTCATTGGCGCCGGCCAGCAGCATGGTGCGCAGGTGGCCGGGCGCCGCTTTCAGCAGCTTGAGCAGATTGCCCTGCGCTTCCGTATACCTGCCCTGGTTATGGTCGAGCAAAGCCTGCAGGTACAGCGCATGCAGGGTATCGGGCCGCAGCTTGTTCAGTTCGGCGATATCGGCCTTGGCCGCGTCGAACTGCTTGAGGGCGATTTCGAAGTCGGTGCGCTCGACGCGGGCATTCAGATGGTCGGGCTGCACGCTGAGCGCCTGGCCCAGCGCCGCCAGCGCCGCGTCGTTCCTGCCCAGCTGGCGCAGCAGTGCCGCCTGGTAGCGCAGCACCGACAAGTCTTTCGGGTGGGCGCGCAGCGCCTGTTCGGCCAGCGCCAGGGCGGCGGCGCGATCGCCGGCCTGTTGCGCCAGGCGCGCCTGGCCCAGCAGGGCATCGGCCTGGCCGGGTTCGCCAGCCAGGGCTTGCGCATAGGCTTCGCGCGCCTTGGCGCCGTCGCCCAGGGCCAGCCAGGCATCGCCGCGCACGGCCAGCAGGGCCGGGCCGGCGCTGGCGGCATCGGCCTCGCTTACGGCCAGCGCTTCCTTGGCCTTGTCCTGCGCCAGCAGGGCACGCAGCAGTTGCGGCAAGGCCCGGGCCCGCTCGACCTTGAGGCTGAGCGCCTTGCGCACTTCCTTTTCGGCCAGGGCCGCTTCGCTGTTGTCGTTGTAGACGCGCGCCAGCAGGAGCCGGATTTCGCCATCTTGCGGGCTCTTGTCGGCGGCGTTCTTGAGCTGGATCAGCGCTGCCCTGCTGTCGCCCTTTTGCAAGAACTGCTGGGCTTGCGCCACCAGGGTGGCGCTGGTTTCGGACTTGAGGCAGCCGGACAGGCCGGCAGCCAGCATCAGGCTGCCGAAGATGGCGAGGGCGCGCTGCGCCCCCCGGTTCTCGCGACGTGGCATGGAAACCCCTGCAGGTGATCAGGATATTGACAATACCACAATAATTGTCAATCGACTATCAAATCTCAATAGACTATTGGATGTTCTTCAGGCGCTGGATAATGCCGCGTTCTTCGCGCGGCGAATAGAACAGCGGGTAGAACGAGCGCGCCGACATGGCCATGTCGGCGCCCTGGCCGCCGTATTTCTCGATCTGCTGGCTGACGTAGTCCAGTTCCACCACCAGCAGGTAGGCCGGGGCGTCGACCCGCGGGTTGGTCTTCAGTTCCCCCAGGCGCTTGAAGCCGAGCATGGCTTCGTAGAAGCGGCGGTGGCGCGGGTTGATTTCAATGAAGATGTGGGTGCAGTGGTGCAGGTCGCGCGCATAAATCACCGACAGATGGAACAGCGAAGCCATCTGCGATTTGCTGCCGCCATTGTCGAACGCCAGCTTGGTGATTTCACAGACACGGGCACCCGGAATCATGCGCACCGAATCGACCTCTTCCTTGAAAATTTCATCGGCCATGATGCCGATTGGCGAGTCCAGCCCCAAGGTCAGGGTGCCCACCACTTCGCCCTTGTCGCTGGCGGTGAGCGTGATCCGGTTCGGATCGTCAGTCAGCTTGTGGGTCCCGGCATAGCCCCGCCAGGAGTACATTTTATTGATTAGCAGGCTGGCCTTGCTGCGGCCTTCAACCGTATCGATCATGCGAATACCAAATGATTTTTCGTCGGTGACCAGGTCTTCCATATTTTCCGGAAGCAAGTCCTCGAGCGTGGCGCGCGCATGGGAATCGGCTGGAGTCTTGCGGACAGGCTCGGCTTCCAGCACTGGGACAGCAGTTCCATTCATGGCTGTATCCTCCTTTGGCACTCGCAAGCCTTACGGCTGGCCACGGCCAATGAGCACGGCGAGCGGCGCGGACGCCGTGCTCAACGGCAAAATATAGTTGATTACACTTGCGGAGGCGCGCACGATTGATGCCGGGACGAAAATGTAGCGGATTGCAAGCGAGTTATGTAAAAATTACCAACTCCACACATGGTGGCATGCTAGCGCCCGCCACACAATACCCATGAAGTAAATGTTGTGAAAAAGACTCTATTGTTTTCAACTGCACAATAGACTGAGAGGAAGAGTGCCCGCATGCGGCCAAGCGCATGCGGGTTGCAGGGTGCAGAAGTTGTTACTTATTCAAATTGCTTTTGCAAGTCACGTGCTTCGTCGGTCTGGGCGAAGCGGGCGTCGGCCATGGCGGCCTGCAATTCCTTGCGCGCGCCAGCCTTGTCGCCCTTTTTCCACAGCGTGGCCGCATAGTGGCCGCGGATATCGGCAGCTTTCGGCGCCAGCTCACTGGCCTTCTTCAGGATCGCCAGGGCGCGGTCGAGCTGGTTCTGCTCGGCCAGGATCCAGCCCAGGGTATCCATGATGGTCGGGTTGTCGCCGGCCAGCTGCTGCGCCTTCTCGGCCGTGGCCAGGGCGCGCTTGTCCTTGTCCTGCTGGTAGGACCAGGCCAGGTTGTTCAGCGCCAGCACGTTCTCGGGCTGCTTGGCCAGCACGGTTTCCAGTTGGCCGATGGCAGCCTTGTATTGCTTGGCCGCGATGTTTTGCTCGGCTGCATACATGAGGCCGAACGGTTCGTCCGGATGCGTCTTGCGCCAGGCGGCCACCTGGGCATCGGCGTCGGCGGCGCGGTTGGCGGCGCGCAGGGCCGAGGTGAGCTTGAGCAGCAATTCCGGCCGCGCCGCCAAGGCGTACGCTTGCTGGTAAGGCGCCACGGCAAGCGCCGGCTTGCCGGCCCTCAGCTGCAGGTCGCCCTCCAGCAGGAAGCCGCTGGGCAGCTTGGGCTGGGATTTTTGCAGCTTGCGCGCGATGGCCAGGGCCTCGTCCGGCTTGCCCTGCAGCACGGCCAGGTCGGCCTGCATCATATGGCCCGGCACCGAATCCGGGTCCAGCCCGAGCGCCTTCTTCACGCTGGCCTGGGCGCCCGGCAAATCCTTTTTCTGCACCTGGACGCTGGCCAGGTACAGCTGGGCCTGCGCCGCCCTGGGCGCTGCGCCAGCCAGCTTGCTATAGGTTTCATAGGCGCCGTCCAGGTCGCCGGACATCTGCTGGGCACGGCCCATGACTTCCAGCGCCAGCGGCGCGGCCGGGTGCACCAGCAGCACCTTGCGCATATGCTCGGCGGCCTTGGCCCCCTGGCTGTTCAGCAGATAATGGGCGCCCAGGCGCACGGCCGGCACCAGCGCATCGGGATCGACCGTGGCGGCTTTTTCCAGCCACTGCGCCGCTTCGTCGCGCTTCCTGGCGCGCTCGGCCATCTGGGCCAGGGCGGTCATGGCAGCGACATTGTCCTTATCCTTGTCCAGCAGCTTCAGCATGTGCTGGCGCGCCGCCTCCGGCTTTTGCTCCATGAGCTCGAGCTGGGCCAGGGTGACCACCGCGGCATAGCTGGCCGGCGCCAGTTCCACCGCCTTGCTGAAGGCAGCGCGGGCGCCTGCCTTGTCCTGCTTGGCCAGCAGCACGTGGCCGCGCAGCACGTACAACTCCGGCTCCTTGCCGTGCGCGGCTTCCTGCTTGGCCAGCACGGCCAGGGCCTGGTCGTAGTTGCCCATGGCAAGCTGGGTGCGCGCCAGCGCCGTGGCGGCCGGCAGGGAGCCGGGCTCCAGCTCGAGCGCCTTGTTCAGCATGGCGATGCCCTTGTCGCGCTCGCCCAGCGCCACGCGGGCGCCGCCCAGCGCGATGTAGCTGGCGGCGCGTTTCGGATTCAGCTCGACGGCCTGTTCCAGCAGGGAGACCGCCTTGGCCGGTTCGCGCTGCAGCAGGTGGGCCTGGGCCGCCAGTTCCAGCAGGCTGACATCGCTGACCGGGCCCTTCAGGGCCGGCTCCAGCACTTTCTGGGCTTCGGCCGGGTTGCTGCCGCGCAGCAGGGTCGCCGCCAGCAGCTTGCGGGCGAAGGCATTGCCCGGGTCCATTTCCGTATAGGTGCGCAGCTTGGCTTCGCCCTGCTTCAGGTTGCCCAGCTGGAAATCCACCGCGCCCGAGAGCAGCAGGCTGGGCGGATGGTTCGGCGCGCTCTTGGCCAGCGCCTGCAGGTTGTCGCGCGCCGCCTTGTAATTGCCGCGCGAATAGTCGAGCAGGGCCTGGGTGTACAAGGTGCTCAGGCTGCGCGGCGCCGTCTTCTTGGCCGCGTTGATGGCAGCCTGGGCGGCATCGAACTTGCCGGCCACGATGTCGAGATAAGCCTGTTCCAGGTTGGCGCCGCTATTGGTCGGGTCCAGCTTGATCACTTCGGCAAACGCGGCGCGCGCTTCTTCCGGCTTGGACTGGGCCCGCAGCAACTCGCCCTTGAAGGTCAGCGCATTGATGTTGGCGCCATCCTTGGCAATGGCCTGCTCGGTCAGCGCACGCGCGCCCTCCAGGTCGTTGCCGATGGCCGCCAGGCGCGCCATGCCGGTCAGCGCGTCGGCACTATTGGGCTCGGCTTCCAGGGCCGACTGGAATTGCTTTTTCGCCTCGTCGAGCTTGCGCAGGCCGATCAGGGCTTCGCCGCGCAAGGCCAGCAGGGCCGGGCTTTGCTGGAACTTTTCCGTTTCATCGAGCATCTTCTGCAAGTCGCCCAGGCGCAGCAGCGCCTCGGCCAGCAGCAGTTCGCTCTCGGCCGGCTGGTATTTCAGTTCGAGGGCGCGGCGCGCTTCCTTTTCCGCCGAGGCCGGGTCGCCCATCTGCAGCGACAGCTTGCCGAGCTGGTAGCGCGCCTCGCCGTTATTGGGGTCCTTGGCCAGCGCATTCTTGAGCTGGATCTGGGCGCCCTTGCGGTCGCCTTTCTGCTGCAGCTGCCTGGCGTCGGCCAGCAGACTTTCCGGGGTGTCCGATTTGCAGCCGGCCAGCAATGCGCCGGCGGCCAGGGTGGCGGCGACGGCCAGCCGGGTTACGCGATGTGCCATGTTCTCCCTCAGTTTGGTAATCTCGTTATGATGCGTTGCGGTGGGCACGGAACCATTGCTCCAGCATCATCAGCACCCAGACCATGGTGCCATGGTAGCCGGCATGCTCTTTCAGGTGGGTGCCGACCAGCTGTTCGATGAAGTCGCCGCGCACCACCTTGCGCGCCTTGAGGTCGCTCAGGCTGTCCGCGGCCAGCTGCTGCAAGGCCTGGTGCTGCTGCAGCCAGACGCCGAACGGCAGGCCGAAACCGTGCTTCTGCTTGGTGATGATGGCATCAGGCAAGAAACCGCGCAATGCTTCCTTGAAGAACCAGCGCAACTGGGTGCCGTTCAGCTTCTGCTGCGGGGTCAGGCCGGCCGAAAAAGCCACAACCGCGTCGTGCAGGAAGGGGAAGGCCGCTTCCACGCCGGCCAGCTCGCAAGCCTTCATCACTTTCGGCAAGTCGTTGTCGGCCAGGGTGATCTGCAAGTCCAGCGCCAGCATGCGGTTGATCAGGGAGCGCGCTTCGCTGCGGCCATAGTTGCGTTCCAGGGTAGCAATCGGGTTGCCGATGTCGGCGGCGGCCAGGAAGTCGTCGGTGAACACTTGCTGCGGGCCATAGCGGCCCAGCAGGTTATACGTTTCCAGGCGCGCCGGCATGCCGACCGAGGCTTGCTCGATATAGCTGCGCGCCTTGCGCAGCAGGCGCACCCGCTCGCCGCCGGGGAAGTTGAACACGGCCGGTTCCAGCAGGGCCTTGCGCACCAGGCGCGGCACCCGCTCGTACAGCTCGAACACATGCTGCTTGGCATAGCGCTCGTTGCCGCCGAACAGTTCGTCGCCGCCATCGCCGCCGAACATGCGCTGCACGCCGTCGGCCTTGGCCATGCGCGCGCAGTAGAAAGCCGGCACCGCCGAGGCGTTGCCGAAGGGCTGGTCGAACACGGCCGCCACCTGCGGGATGGCGTTCGCCACGTCGTCCGGCGTCACATAGTATTCATGGTGCCGGGTGCCGAAATGACGCGAGGCGATGCGCGCGTATTCCATCTCGTCGTAGCCCTGGGCTTCGAAACCGATTGAGTAGGTATCGGCCGCCACGCCACCCACCTGGGTCAGCAAGCCGGCGATGGTCGAGCTGTCGGTGCCGCCCGACAGGAAGGCGCCGACCTTGCGGTCGCCCACCGCGTCCTTGACGCTGTGGCGCAGCACTGCCAGGAATTCCTCCTGCAGCTCACCGAACGTGCGCTTGCCCTCTTCCTCGAATTGCATGCGCCAGTAGGTGTGCTCTTCGACGCGGCCCTGCCGGTAATGCAGGTAGCGGCCGGGCAGCAAACGCTGCTGGCCCTGGTAGACGGTGCCGGGCGAAGGCACCATGTGGAAATACACGTAGTTGTACAAGCCCTGGTGGTCGAGCACGCCGGGCGTCAGCGGGTGGCGCACCAGCGCATCGGCCG
Source organism: Pseudoduganella sp. R-43 (assembly GCF_049913255.1). Classification (NCBI taxonomy): domain Bacteria; kingdom Pseudomonadati; phylum Pseudomonadota; class Betaproteobacteria; order Burkholderiales; family Oxalobacteraceae; genus Pseudoduganella; species Pseudoduganella sp. R-43. The sequence continues at coordinate 551,542 of NZ_CP183988.1, read as the reverse complement.
AGCTGGCGAAGACCAGGGTTTCGCCGGCCAGTTGCCAGCTCAGCGGCTGGATGCCCATGCGGTCGGTGGCCAGCAAGGCTTCGCCGCTGCGTTCATCGAGGATGGCCAGGGTGAAGCAGCCATGCAGCTGGGCGCAGGTGCGCTGCGCGCCCTGCGCCCACAGCGTGGCGACAGTGGCAGCCACGCCCTGGCCGGCAGCCTGGGCCGCCAGCCCCGGGTCGACCAGGCGCGGCTGGCCCCACAGGGCCACCAGCAGGCCGTCGCGCTGGAACACGTCGGCGCTGCCGTCCAGCGCGGCCACGGCCACGCCGCTGCGCAGGCCGGACCGGGCATGCAGCGTGCCCTGGTCGAAGCGCAGCAGCGGCGCCGCCATCTGCTGCAGCAATTCCGGCGCAGCGGCCAGCCCTATCCATCCACAGATCCCGCTCATACGCTTCCCTTCCGCTTACACGAAGACTTCGACCGCCGCCGGGTGGCTCAGGAAAGCCGCCGGGCTGGCCGTGGCGCCATAGGCGCCCGATTGCAATACCACCACCAGGTCGCCTGCCTGCGCCTGGCCCAGTTCCATCTGGTCGGCCAGCAAGTCAAGCGGGGTGCACAGCGGGCCGACCACCGAGGCCAGCTCGCGCGGCCCGCCGGCCACCCTGTTGCCGATCAGCACCGGATAATTCTTGCGGATCACCTGGCCGAAATTGCCGGAGGCCGACAGGTGGTGGTGCAGGCCGCCATCGGTCACCAGGAAGACCTGGCCGCGCGATTCCTTGCGGTCGACCACGCGGCAGACATAGGCGCCGGCTTCGCCCACCAGGTAGCGGCCCAGCTCGATCACCACTTCGGCGCCCTGCAGGCGCGGCCGCACTTGATCCATGATGCGCGCCAGGTTCCGGCCCACCGCTGGCAGGTCGAGCCGCTCTTCGCCCGGGAAATAGGGAATGCCGAAGCCGCCGCCGATGTTCAGGATGCGCGGCGCGCGCGGCGCCGCCTCGGCCAGGCGCAGCGCCAGCGCAAAGGTCTTTTCATGCGCCTCCTGCAGCGCGGCCGCCTTCAGGTTCTGCGAGCCGCTGAAGATGTGGAAGCCATGGAAATCCAGGCCCAGCGCGCCGATCCGCGCCAGCATGGCCGGCACGCGCTCGGCGTCGACCCCGAACTGCTTGGGGCCGCCGCCCATCTTCATACCGGACGATTTCAGCTCGAAGTCCGGGTTCACCCGCACGTTCACTTTCGGCACGATGCCCAGGCGCTGGCCGAGCACGGCGGCGCGCTCCATCTCGCCCTCCGATTCCAGGTTCAGCACGATGCCGGCGGCAATGGCGCAGGACAGCTCGGCCTCGCCCTTGCCCGGGCCGGCAAAGCTGATCTTGGCCGGCGCCATCACGGTGTCGAGCGCCACCCGCAGCTCGCCGCCGGAAGCGACGTCGATGCCGTCGACCAGGGTGGCCATGTGCTGCACCACGGCCGGCATCGGGTTGGCCTTCATGGCGTAATGCAGCTGCACGTCGTGCGGCAGGGTCGCGCGCAGTTCGGCCACGCGCTGCGTCATGGCGGCGCGCGAATAGGCGTAGAACGGGGTCTGGCCGACGCGGGCCGCCAGGCGCGGCAGCGGGATGCCGCCGATCAGCAGGCAATCATTGTCGACGGCGAACTGCAGCAGCGGGGCGTGCTGCGGGCGCACCCGCGGGGTGTCCATGCTCATGCGCCCTCCGCGAAGATATGCTCGTACTGGGTCGACAGCAGCTTGCGGTCGATCTTGCCGTTCGGATTGCGCGGCAGCGGCGTGGCCGACACCACCACCTTCTGCGGATGCATATAGGCCGGCAGGTGCGGCTTGATGGCGGCCAGCAGCTCGGCCTCGGTGAAGCTCTCGCCGGCGCGCGGGTAGGCCAGCAGCACGATGGCCTGGCCCAGGCCCGGGTGCTTGACGCCCAGCGCCGCCGCCTCGCCGACCTTGTCGCGCGCATACACCACCTCTTCCACCTCGGTCGGGCTGACGCGGTAGCCGGAAGTCTTGATCATTTCATCGTTGCGGCTGATGAAATACAGGAAGCCTTCTTCGTCGCGGCGCACGATGTCGCCCGACCACACCGCCATCTCCACCAGCGGCAAGCCGTATTGCGGCGAGGCGTAGGGCTTGAAGCGCTCGGCCGTCTTGGCCGGGTCGTTCCAGTAGCCCAGCGACACCAGGGCGCCGCGGTGCACCAGTTCGCCCGGCTCATTGGGCGCGCATTCGCTGCCGTCCGGGCGCAGCACCATCACTTCCGCGTTCGGGATGGCCTTGCCCATCGAGTCGGGGCGGCGCGCCAGTTCGGACGGCGGCAGGTAGGTCGAGCGGAAGGCCTCGGTCAGGCCATACATCAGGAAAGGCTGGGCATTGGGCAGGGCGGCGCGCAGGGCGTCGAGGGTGGCGCGCTGCATGGCGCCGCCGGAATTGGTCAGGTAGCGCAGCGTGCAGTCGGCCGGCCAGGCCAGCGGCGCCAGCTGGATCCACAGCGGCGGCACGGCGGCCAGGCCGGTGATTTTCTCCGCCACCACGGCGTTCAGCACATCCTTGGCGAACAGGTGGTTGATCAGCACCGCCGTGGCGCCGACGCGGAAGGCCGTGGTCAGCTGCGACAGGCCGTAGTCGAAGGACAGCGGCAGCACGGCCAGCAGGCGGTCGGCCGGCGTGTTCTCCAGGTAGGTGGAGACGCTGACGGCGCCGGCCACCATATTACGGTGCGACAGCACCACGCCTTTCGGGCGGCCGGTGCTGCCCGAGGTGTACAGGATGGCGGCCATGTCGGTGTCGATGCAGCGGTGGGCGGCGGCCGGCGGCGCGTCCTGCATGGCAGCGGCCCAGGGCAGCACGTGCAGGTGCGGGAAGCTGGGCAGCTCTTGCGCCTTGCCGGTCACGATCACCGTATGCAGGTCGGGGCAGGAGGGCAGGATGTCGGCCAGCAGGCGCAGGCGGTCGGCCGAGGTGACCAGCACCCGCACATTGCAGTCGCCCAGGATGTAGCCGACCTGCTCCGGCTTGAGCAGGGGATTGACCGGCACGAAGACGCCGCCGGCGCGGGCCGCGCCAAACATGGCGGCCACGTTCTCGATAGTCTTTTCCAGGTAGACGGCGACCCGTTCGCTGCGCTGCAGGCCGCGCGCCAGCAGGCCATCGGCAGCGCCCTGCACGGCGGCTGCCAGGGCGGCATAGTCGAGGCGGCGCTCACCGTAGACCAGGGCTTCGGCCTGGGGTGTGCGTTGCGCCGAAGCAAAAATAAATTGATGGATCAGGTCGCTCATATTACTTCGTCAATAGGGATTGCATTAATTATATTGCAAAAATATAGGATCCTTGCCGTACATCACCCTGCAAACGGCGGCAGGTGCAGGATTGTTGCAACAATCCTCGCACAAGCAAGAGTATTGCATTTAATATATGGTTTTCTGTGCAAAATCAAACTGCGTTGTGAAAAATCCTGTTAGCTCGTCGTCGCCGCAAAAGCCGGCAATCGCCCTGGTGGTCGGCCTGTGCAGCCACGGCTTGTCCGTGGTGCGCGGCCTGCACGAGGCGGGAGTGGAAGTGTACGCGCTGGAGAAGGATGCGTGGCGGCCGGGCGTACGCAGCAATGCCATCGAGCACACATTCCTGTGCAGCGAAGCCGAGATGAGCGACCTGGTGCCAACCCTGGCCAGCCTGCGCGCGCGCCTGCCGCAAGACCGCCAGGTGGTGCTCTTTCCCAGCAACGATACCCATGTGCGCCAGATGGGCGAGGGCCTGGAACAGTTGCGTCCGCACTATCTGCTGAGCTGGGCCGCTTGCGCGCAGCATGTGCTGCGGCTGCAGCGCAAGAACGAACTGGAGCAGGCGGCCCGCAGCCAGGGCTTGAACTATCCGCGCTCGGCCACCCTGCTCAGCGTCGAGGAGGCCGAGGCCGCGGTGGCCGGCTTCCGCTACCCTGTGATCCTGAAACCGGCGCGCCCGCTGTCCTCGTTCAAGACGGCGCTGGCGCAGGCCCTGCCCGAACTGCTTGCCCTGCTGCAGCAATACCAGGGCGACTTGCCGATCCTGGCCCAGGAGTACATTGCCGGCGACGACCAGAGCCTGTATTTCGGCGCCCTCGTGCTCGACCGCGGCGCAGTGGTGCAGGAAATGGTCGGCCGCAAGATCGCCTCCTTCCCGCCGGCGCGCGGCCAGACCACGGTGGCGGAAAGCGTCGACGAGCCGCAAGTGCTGGCCCTGACGCGCCAGTTCTTCGCCGGCCTCGACATGTCGGGCCCGGTCTCGCTTGAACTCAAGCGCGCTCCGGACGGCAGCTTCTGGGTCATCGAGCCGACGGTCGGGCGCACCGACTTCTGGCTCGAGCTGTGCGTGGCGGCCGGCTTCAACCAGGTCTACCAGGAATTCCAGCTTGCCCTCGGCCAGCGTGCCCGGCCGGGCACGCTGCGCGGCCCGGTCACCTGGTTTGACGCCGAGAACGACACCCTGTCCTACTGGCGCGCCGTGCGCGCCCAGCGCACGCTGCGGCCCTACGGCGGCAAGCGGCCGGCCTTCACCTACTGGCGCGCCAGCGACCCGCGGCCCTTCCTGCAGGCCTGCCGGGTCGGCCTGGCATGGCGCCTGCGGGCACGCCTGCAGCGCCTGCAAGGCAAGGCGCGCGAACAGCGCGGCAACGCCCTGCGCGTGCGTGAGCTGCCGATGGACCAGCCCTTGCCGCCCGAGCTGGCCGGATGGCTGCGCGCGCACCAGCCAGACCCGCTGTTCTGCACCCTGGACTGGTATGAAGCGCTGGTGAAATTCGAGCGCGAAGTCCACCCGGACAGCGGCCGCCGCTTCAGCTGGGTGTTTGCCTGGCGCGGCGAGCAGCCCTGCCTGGCGGTGCCGGTGGAACGGCTGCCGGGCCTGCTGCGCAGCATGGAAGTTCGCCTGCTGAGCAATTTCTACTCGCCCTGCGTCGGCCTGTTCATCGACCGCGCGCTGCTGTCGCCGCAGCAGAGCTGGCAATTGCTGCTGCAGGCGCTGGACCAGCTCGACAAGGGCTGGCTCAAGCTGAGCGCGGCGCCGGCCAGCCTGCAGCAGGCCGACCAGGCCAGCGAAGGCCTGGCCGCCCAGGGCCATGCCGTGCAGCGCGTGCCGCTGTCGGCCAATTATTCGGCCTATGCGCCCGACCTGGACAGCTACTGGGCCAAGCGCCCCTCGCAACTGCTGAACACCCTCAAGCGCAAGGGCAAGGCGCTGGCCCGCGAAGCGCACCGCTTCGAAGTGGTGACCGCGCCCACCGCGCAACAGGTGGAACATTACTGGTCGACCTACAGCCATAGCTGGAAGGGGCGAGAGCCGTCGCGCTCCTTCATTGACTGGCTGATGCACTGGAGCGCCGCGCGCGGCTACCTGCGCCTGGGCCTGCTGTACCTGGACCAGCAGGTGGTGGCCAGCCAGCTGTGGCTGGTCAACGAGGGCGTGGCCCATATCTTCAAGCTGGCCCAGGATTGCAACGCCGACCGCTTCTCGCCCGGCAGCCTGCTGACCGGGCACCTGATCGAATACGTCTACCGGCACGACCAGGTCGAGCGCATCGATTTCATGCTGGGCGCCGATCCCTACAAGGGCCTCTGGATGGAGCAGGAAAATCCCTGCTTTACGCTGGAAGTGCTGAACCGGCGCCATGTGCTGGCGCCCGCGCTGCGCCTGTACCTTGCCGTGCGCGGCCTGTTGCGCCAGCGCCGCGCCGGCCACGGCAGCGGACTGGCCGTGGCGCCGGGCTGAGCGGGCCACCTGCCAAGGGCAGGGCGGCGCTGTTCCATAATCGATAACAATGATGCACAATATGCAAGTGGCGACAGATGGCCGCCGGCTGCCCGGACCATGTACCATGTCACTTTTATTGCTGCTACGGAGTAACGCATGTATTTGGAAGAAGTAAAGACCATCCTGACCGATGTGCTGGCCCTCGGTCCCGCCGGACGCAGCCTGACCGAACACTCGGCCCTGCTGGGCAGCCTGCCCGAGCTCGATTCGATGGCCGTGGTACAACTGATCGGCGCCCTGGAAGAACAGTTCGGCTTCAGCATCGACGATGATGAAATCGACGCGGCCACCTTTGCCACCCTGGGCAGCCTGGCCGCCTTCGTGCAGCACAAGCTGACGGCGTAATGGCGGCGCCGGTACAGCCCCTGTTCCTCGGCCAGGGCGGCGCGGCCCGCTTCGGGCTGTACCATGCCCCGCAAGCCCCCTGCCGCGGCGCCTGGCTGTACCTGCCGCCGCTGGGCGAAGAAATGAACAAGGCGCGCCGCATGGCGGCGCTGCAGGCGGCTGCCCTGGCGCGCCAGGGGTATGCCGTGCTGCAGCTCGACCTGCACGGTTGCGGCGACAGCGCCGGCGATTTCGGCGACGCCAGCTGGGACAGCTGGCTGGCCGATGTCGCTGCCGGCTTGCAATGGCTGGCGGCCACCCTGGGGCCGGCGCTGGCGCAGCCGCCCGGCCTGTGGGGCCTGCGCCTGGGCGCCCTGCTGGCGCTCGACCATGCCAGCCGCGCCGCCGTCCCGCCTTCGGCGCTGCTGCTGTGGCAACCGGTGCTGCAGGGCAGCGCCCACCTGACCCAGTTCCTGCGCCTGAAAGTCGCCGCCCGGATGCTGGGCGAGCAGGCTGGCGAAGGCGGCACGGCCGCCTTGCGCGCCGCCCTGGCGCGCGGCGAAGCGCTGGAAATTGCCGGCTATACGCTGGCGCCGGCGCTGGCCCTGGGCTTCGACGGCCTGGATGCCAGCCGCCTGCCGCCGCCCTGCCCGGTGCACTGGTGCGAAGTGGTCGCGGACGCGGGCCGCCCGCTGCCGCCGGCGGCGGCACGCGTGCTGAAGGCCTGGCAGGAGGCCGGCGTCGTTGCCGCCACCCGCCTGGCACCCGGCCCCCAGTTCTGGGCCACCCAGGAGATCGCCGAAGCGCCGGCCCTGCTGGCTGCCACCTGCGCGCTGCTGGACGAGGCTTGCCATGCGTGACGACCAGGCCCTCAGCTTTGCCTGCGGCGGCGACACCCTGGTCGGCATCCTCAGCCCGGCGCCCGGCCCGGCCACGCGCGGCGTGCTGGTGATTGTCGGCGGGCCGCAGTACCGCGCCGGCAGCCACCGCCAGTTCACCCTGCTGGCGCGCCAGCTGGCCGCGCGCGGCATCCCGGTCTTGCGCTTCGATTATCGCGGCATGGGCGACAGCGACGGCGCCGCGCGCGGCTTCGAGCAGGTCGATGCCGATGTCGCTGCCGCCATCGACGCTTTCCAGGCTGCCGTGCCCGGCCTGCGCGAAGTGGTGCTGTGGGGCTTGTGCGACGGCGCCGCTGCCGCCCTGTTCTACGGCCATCGCGACGCGCGCGTGCGCGGCCTGGTGCTGCTCAATCCCTGGGCCCGCACGGCCGCCGGCCTGGCGCGCAGCACCCTCAAGCATTATTACTGGCAGCGCCTGTGCGATCCGGCCTTGTGGCGCAAGGTGGCCAGCGGCCGCTTTGCCGCCGGAGCCGCCTTGCGCTCCCTGCTCGGGATGCTGGGCGCGGCACGCCAGCCGGCGCCGGCCGCCGCCCCCGCGCAGGCGGCGCCGGCCATCCCGCGCGACGGCAGCGCGCCGCCGCTCAGTGCCGACTTGCCGGCGCGCCTGCTGGAGGCCATGCAGCGCTTCCGCGGCCGCGTCCTGTTCATTTTCAGTGGCGCCGACCTGACGGCGCAGGAGTTCCTCGACATGACCAAGGCTTCGCGCCGCTGGCAGCAATTGCTGGCGGGCCCCGCCGTGCAGCAGCATACGCTGGCCGGCGCCGACCACACCTTCTCCACCCGCGCCTGGCGCGACCAGGTGGCCGACTGGACTGCGCAATGGGTGCAGGCGTGGTAAAGCGCGTGCTGATGGTGGCGTTCCACTTCCCGCCGCTGCGCGGCAGCAGCGGCATCCAGCGCACGCTCAAGTTCGCCCAATACCTGCCGGCCCTGGGCTGGCAGCCGCTGGTGCTGTCGGCGCACCCGCGCGCCTACGTCAACCAGGGCCCGGACCAGCTGGCGGAAATCCCGCCGCAAGTGGTGGTCAAGCGCGCCTTCGCCCTCGATTCCGGGCGCCACCTGGCCTGGCGCGGCCGCTACCTGGGCTTTACGGCCTGGCCCGACCGCTTTGTCGGCTGGTGCCTGGGCGCCATTCCGGCCGGGCTGTCGCTGGTGCGGCAATACCGTCCGCAAGTGCTGTGGAGCACCCACCCGATCGCCAGCGCCATCCTGATCGGCCTGGTGCTCCACAAGCTGACCCGCCTGCCGTGGGTGGTCGATTTCCGCGACCCGATGACCGACACCAACTACCCGCGCGACGCACGCGTGCGCGCCATCTGGCGCTGGATCGAACGCAAGGCGGTGCACAACGCGGCGCTGGTGGTCTGCAATACACCGAGCGCGGTGGTGACCTATACCACGCGCTATCCGGAACTGCCGCGCAGCCGCTTCACCATGCTGGAGAACGGCTACGACGAGGAAAACTTCCGCAGCGCCGGCGCCCAGGCTGCCGGCCACGCGCGCCCGGCCGGCCAGCCCTTCACCCTGGTGCACAGCGGCATCATCTACCCCTCGGAACGCGACCCGGTGCCGCTGGTGCGCGCCCTGTCCGAACTGAAGGCGGCCGGCGCCATCGATGCCAGCCAGCTGCACATCGTGCTGCGCGCCACCGCCCACGACGACTACGTCAGCGCCCTGCTGGCCGAGCACGGGATCAGCGACCTGGTCAGCCTGGCGCCGCACGTGCCCTACCAGGCGGCGCTGGCGGAAATGCTGGCGGCCGACGGCTTGCTGGTGCTGCAGGCCAGCAATTGCAACCACCAGATCCCGGCCAAGCTGTATGAATACCTGCGCGCCGGCCGTCCGATCCTGGCCCTGACCGATGCCGTCGGCGATACCGCCGCCACCTTGCGCGCGGCCGGGGTCGATACCATCGCCCCGCTGGACGACAGCGAAGGCATCAAGCGCGGCCTGCTACACTTCCTGCAGCGGGCACGCGCCGGCCAGGCGCCCCTGCCGGCGCCGGCCGCCGTGGCCGCGGCATCGCGCCAGGCGCGCACCGTTGAACTGGCACGCATGCTCGACAGCGTGCTGCCCCAATCGCAGGCCCTGCCGGCCCCGGCCGGCTCCACGGAGGAAGTATGAAAACCCGTTTCCTGGCGCTGGCCGCCATCCTATACGCCATTGCCGTACCCGGCAGCGCCCGCATGGTCTGCGGCGAAGCCACCAATGGCCAGCACGACTTCCGCACCGTGCCGGATTACTTTATCAAGCTGGTGCATGCGCGCCACTTTACCGACGATATCGAGCAGGGCATCCGCGGCGAATCGAGCGTGCTCGGCGCCGACCTCGAATACACGCTGCTGCACATCCCCAACCATCCGCGGGCGCTGAACACCGCCTTGCGCCTGGCGCCGCGCAACCGCAGCGGCATCATCGAGGGCGCCAAGCTGCCGATCGAATGCTATTTCGAGCGTGCGGTACGCTTCTTCCCCGACGACAGCAACGCCTGGCTGATGTATGCGCGCTTTGCCTATGCCAAGGAGCGCCAGGGCCAGGCGATGGAAATGCTGCAAAAGGCACTCGAGCTGTCGCCGGAAGACCCGGCCATCAACTACAACATCGGCCTGATCTATGCCAAGCAGAAGAAGTTCGAGCAGGCCCTGCCTTATGCCCAGAAGGCTTACGCCCTGCAGTTCCCGCTGCCGGCACTGAAGCAGACCCTGGTCAAGGCCGGCAAATGGGTGGAACCGCCGCCAGCGCCGCCCGAAGAAAAGGCCGAGGTAGCGCCTGAAGGGGAAAGCAAGCCGGAAGCCAAGGGCGAGGACAAGGCCGGCAACAGCGCCGGCGAACCCGCCGGCGCCGCCGCCGCCCCGGCCTCGGCAGCCACTGCGCCAGCGCCCGTCAAGCCATGATGCGGCTGCTGGCGCGGCGCGGCGCGGCGTTCGCCGCCCTGCTGCTGCTGATGGCAGCTGCCAGCGTGTATCCGGCGCCGCGCCTGCCGCTGGCCATGCTGCTCAGCGGCTACATGGCGCTGCTGCTGTGGCGTCCGCAAGCCTGGCTGCTGGCCGTGCCGGCCCTGCTGCCAGTGCTGGACTTTGCCCCCTGGACCGGCTGGTTCTTCCTGGAAGAACTGGACTTGCTGCTGCTGGCCACCTGTGCCGCCGGCTATTGGGCCGTGGGACGCGCGCCCGCGCCCGCCAAGCTGCCCGGCCTGGCGCGCTTCGCGCTGGGCCTGTTCGCGCTGTGCTACCTGGTGGCGGCCTGGCGCGGCGTGATGCCGCTGGCGCCGCTCGATGCCAATGCCTTCGCCAACTACACCAGTCCCTATAATGGCTTGCGGGTGCTGAAAGGCGTGCTGTGGCCGCTGCTCTTGCTGCCGCTGCTGCGCGCAACCGCCGGCGAGCAGGGCAGCAACCTGCAGCGCCTGCTGGTGCCTGGCATGATCCTGGGCCTGGTGGCCTGCAGCCTGGCCGTGGTCTGGGAGCGCATGGCCTTCCCCGGCCTGTTCAATTTTTCCAGCGACTACCGCCCCACGGCGCCGTTTTCCGCCATGCATACCGGCGGCGCGGCGCTCGATGCCTACCTGGCGATGGCCTTCCCCTTCGTCACGCTCTGGCTGGTCAACCACCCGCCGCCGCGCCGCCTGGCGCTGGGGCTGGCGGCGCTGGGCCTGGGGCTGTTTGCCGGGCTGACCACCTTCTCGCGCGATATTTACCTGGCGTATGCCGCGGCCGGCGCCGTCATCGTGGGGCTGGGCTCGGCCCATCATTTGCGCGGCGGCACCCTGTCCCTGCGCAACATGGCAGCCGCCTTGATGCTGCTGGTGCTCAGCTATTGGGTACTGGGCCAGGTGTTTGTCCACGGCGGCTACCGCGGCCTGGGCGCTGCGCTGGGCTTGCTGGCCACCGCCCTGCTGCTGGGAGGCGCCGCGCCGCGCCTGCCCAAGCCGCCGGCGGCAGCCGGCCTGGGCCTGGTGCTGCTCTTGCTGGTGGGGCTGATCGGCATGCTCGGCTCGGCCAGTCCGCTGGCCAAGGGGCCCTACCTGGCATACGCCATCGCCCTGCTGTGCGCCGGCGGCGGGGCGGCCCTGCTGGCCGCCGGGCCGGCGCCGCAACGCCCCTGGGGCGTGCTGCTGCTGGCGGCCGCCCTGCCGGCGCAGGCGCTGGCGGCGGCCCTGGTGGCGCGCCATTATGGCGGCAACGAAGCCCTGCCCGGCATCGCCCTGGCCATCGTGCTGGCCCTGGCCATGGGCGCCGGCCGCCTGCTGCCGCAACGGCCATGGCAGCTCAACCGCGGCACCCTGACCGTGGGCTTCTTCAGCGCCATCGTGTTTGCGGCCCTGATACCGATTTCCAGCAGCTATTACACCGGCAGCCGCTTTGCCACCGTGGGCAACGACCTGGGCGTGCGCGTGGCGCACTGGAGCGATGCGCTGGGCATGATGGACGACACGGCCATGACGACCGCGTTCGGCCAGGGCCTGGGCCGCTTCCCGACTGCCTACATGTGGCACAACACGCAAGGCGAAGTGCCGGGCACGTTCAGCTATGCCGAAGAAGCGGGCAACCGCTTCCTGCTGCTGGGCGCAGCCCAGTATGCGCGCGGCTGGGGCGAGGTGCTGCGCATGCTGCAGCACGTCGATGTCCAGCCGGGCCAGCATTACCGCCTGCGGCTGGACATCCGGCGCAAGAGTGCCGACGCGCTGCCGGTGGCGATGGTGTGCCAGCGCTGGCTGATCTATCCGCAGGATTGCAGCGTGGTGAAATTCCAGGCCATGTCCCTGGTCGATGGCTGGCAAAGCGTGGAAGGCGAACTGCCGGTGCGCGGCGCACGCAGCAGCTGGGGCGCGCCGCTGGTGCTCGAGCTGTACAACCATTCGCACAAGGCGCCGCTGGAAGTCGACAATGTGAGCCTGGTGGAAGCCGGCACCGACCGCGAACTGATCCGTAATGGCAGCTTCAGCGGCGGCAACGATTTCTGGTTCTTCAGCAGCGACCGCAACCACATGCCCTGGCACGTGAAGAATTTCGCGGTCAACCAGCTGTTCGAGCTGGGCTGGGTGGGCGCGCTGGCCACCGCCTTCCTCTTGCTGGCACTGGGCGGACGGATGATGGCGCGCGGCCTGGCCGGCGACAGCTATGCCGCGGTCAGCTTGGCCGCGCTGACCGGCTGCATGATGGTGGGGCTGTTCGATTCCATCACCGACGTGCCGCGCCTGACCATCGTGTTCCTGCTGGTGGCCCTGGCGGGCAGCCTGAAGCCGGCGCGCAAGCGCATCAAGGTGCGCCGCCAGCGGGCCGAAGCCGAAGACGAGGGCGCCGACGCCGTCCCTGGCTGAGTAGCGGGGCGCGCCCGCTCAGGAGGAGGCCTTGATGGCGTGGCGCTCCAGCAAGTCGTACAGGGTCGGGCGCGACACGCCCAGCAGTTCGGAAGCCTTGACGATATTGCCTTCGACGCGGGCCAGCGCGCGCACGATGGCGCGGTATTCGGCTTCGTCGCGCACCTGGCGCAGGTTGAACGGCTCTTCCTCCACCGGCGCGCCCGACAGGCCGAGGTCGTCGGCCGTGATGGCCGGGCCGTCGGCCATGATGATGGCGCGCTTGATGCAGTTTTCCATTTCGCGCACATTGCCCGGCCAGTCATGGTGGGCAATCTGGGCCAGGGCGTCGGGGGAAAAGTGCAGGTTGCCGCGCCCTTCCTGGGCGCAGAAGCGGTTCTTGAAGTGCTGCGCCAGCAGCACCGAGTCGCCGTCGCGCTCGCGCAGCGGCGGGATGGTCAGCACGATTTCCGACAGGCGGTAATACAGGTCTTCCCGGAAGCGGCCGGCCTTCACCAGCTCTTTCAGGTTCTGGTGGGTGGCGCAGACGATGCGCACGTCGACCGGGATTTCCTCGTGGCCGCCGACGCGCTCGATCACGCGCTCCTGCAGGAAGCGCAGCAGCTTGGCTTGCAGCGGCATCGGCAGGTCGCCCACTTCGTCCAGGAAGAAGGTGCCGCCGTTGGCCGCTTCCACCTTGCCCTTGGTCTGCTTCACGGCGCCGGTGAAGGCGCCCTTCTCGTAGCCGAACAGCTCCGATTCGAGCAGGGTTTCGGGAATCGCCGCGCAGTTGATGGCCATGAAGCGTTCCTTGGCGCGCGGACTGCCCTGGTGCAGGGCGCGCGCGATGACTTCCTTGCCGGTGCCCGATTCGCCCAGCACCATGGTGGTGGCCGAGCTGGGCGCCACTTTTTCCACCTGGCGGCACACCTTCAGCATGCCGGGGTCGCGCGAGATGATGCCAGCCAGCGGGGTGTCGGCGCCGCCTTGCTGCATGCGGCGGTTTTCCTGCTGCAGGCCGTGCAGGAAGAAGGCGCGCCGGATTACCAGCGCCAGCAGTTCCGGTTCGCAGGGCTTCTGGTGGAAGTCGTAGGCGCCCATGGCAATCGCCTGCACCGCGTGCGCGCGGTCCTGGTTGCCGGTCAGGACGATGACCTTGGTGTCCGGCGCCAGCGCCAGGATCTGCTGCAGCGTGGCCAGGCCCTCGGTGGCGCCGTCCGGGTCGGGCGGCAGGCCGAGGTCCATGGTGCAGACGGCCGGCTCGTGGCGGCGCAACTGGGCCAGCGCCGCTTCGCGGTCGCCCGCCACGACCACGTCGTAGTCGTCGAAACTCCACTTGAGCTGCTTTTGCAGGCCGGGATCGTCTTCGATAATCAACAGCTTGGGTTTGCTCTGGCTCACAACAGGTCCTCGCGCCTTCAGGCGGCTTGTTCAATGGTTTGCTGGCGGTACAGCGGCAGGCTGACCGTGAATGTGGTGCCTTGTTCCGGCGTGCTGCGCACCTGCAGCGTTCCCCCCAGCTGGTGGATGTATTCCCGGCTTTCGAAGGCGCCGATGCCCATGCCGGCCGACTTGGTCGAATCGAAGGGCTTGAACAGGCGCTCGCGGATGAACTCTTCGCTCATGCCGCTGCCGGTGTCGGCCACTTCCACCAGCACGCTGTCGCCCTCGCGCGCCAGGCGCACGCACACCTTGCCGTCGCGCGGCGTGGCTTCGATGGCGTTCTGGATCAGGTGGCCCAGCACCCTTTCCAGGCGTTCGCCTTCGGCCAGCACTTTCAGGCCGGCATCGGCCAGCTGCAGCGACGGCTTGGGCTCGAAGGCGGCCTTCAGCGCCACGGCCTGCGCCAGCAAGGTGCCGAGGTCTTGCGGCACGGCGCGCTCGGGGGAAGCGGTACGGCTGAGCTTTTGCAGCATCAGTTTCATTTTTTGCACCGACAGGGTCACGGTCTCCATCATATCGCGTTGGAACTCGGGATTGTCGGCATGTTTTTCCGCATTGGCGGTCAGCAGCGACAGCTGCGCCACCAGGTTCTTCAGGTCGTGCACCACGAAGGTGGACAGGCGGTTGAACGAGTCGAACTGGCGCGCCAGCATCAGGGCATTGTCGGCCTCCTGCTGGGCCAGGTAGGAGGCGGCCTGGGTGCCGGCAATCTTCAGCAGATCCAGCACTTCCCAGTTGAGCTTGACTTCGCTGCGCGAGGCCATCAACACCACGAAGCCGGCCAGCCGGCCCTGCAGCAGGAGCGGCACCACCAGCCAGGCCTTGGGGAAGGCCAGCAGCCAGGCCGGCAACGGCACTTCCGGATCGTGCAAGTCGTGGGCGGCGACTTCCACCAGCCATTGCTTGCTTTCCATTAATCGGCAGAACGCCGAATCGGCCGGCTCGCTCGCCTGCTGGGCCTGCACATGCCAGGAGGCCAGCGGTTCGAAGCGCTGTTCGCGGCGTATCCACAGGGCGCCGCCCTGGCTCTCCACCAGCTCGGCCAGGGCGGAAATGGTGCGCTCGCCCAGGTTGGGTCCGGTAGCCGACAGGGTGCGGGTAAACGCCAGCCACTCTTCGCGGTAATCGTAGTTGTAGCGGTAGAAATGCTTGCTGATGAACACTTTCAGCCAGGCGCGGAAGGACCCCGAAAACAGCACGCCCGCCAGCAGGAAGGTGGCGCCAAACAGGAAGGCCAGCTGCATCAGGCCGCCCCAGGAGCCGCCCACGAAACGCAGGTAGTAGGCGGCCATGCTCATCGCCAGCAGGTAGACTGCCGAGCCCAGCAGCGCCGCCGAATGGAAGGCCACGCGGCGCGAGACGGCCAGCTGGGCCGGCCAGGAGGCGCGCCGCAACAGGGAAATCGCCAGCAGCGGTACGATCAGCGCATTGACCAGGCCGCGCGCCGCCCACAGCTCGGGATCGAGTTCGCGCAGCAGCAGCATATCGCTGTACAGGTAGAAATCGTAGGCAAACAGCGCACCCAGGCCGAGGCAGATGAATTTCATGGCCCACCGCACCTGCACGCTGCGGTCGCGGTAGAGCTGCTCCACCAGCAGCATGCCCAGCACCGCCATGCCAAGGCGGCCGATGGCCAGCACGTGGAAGCCCAGGCCGGCCGGCAGTTGCTGCGCCAGCAGGCTGGCCAGCAGCATGGCGCCATACACGGCGAGGCTGGCCTGGAAGGTGCGCGCACCGCGCTGCCACAGGCCCAGCATGGCCAGCAGCACGGCCGTCCAGGCCGCATTGCGCAGCCATTCGGCGCCGTGCAGCACCCACGGCGCCCACGGCACCACGGTGGCGCTGGCCATCACCGCACCCCACAGCACGGTCAGCAGCGAGGCCGTGGCCAGCACGCGCTGGTGCGGTCGCTGGTCCGGGCGCTGGCGCCAGCCGGTCAGGACCAGCACGCTAAATAACAGAAACGCCAGCGCAGCGCTGGCGTAACTGAAGGCGGTGATACTGGTCGGCATCAGGCCTCCATGTCCTTAACGGCCTCCCCTGAACATGACCACCTTGATGGTATCGATCAGGACCAGCACGTCGAGCAGCAGGCTGTTGTTCTTGACGTAGTACAGGTCGTACTGCAGTTTCTGCAGCGCGTCTTCGACCGTATCGCCATAGCCATAGCGCACCTGGGCCCAGCCGGTGATGCCTGGCTTGATGCTGTGGCGCACATTGTAATAAGGCACGCGCTCCGTCAGTTGCTCGACGAAGTAAGGACGCTCGGGGCGCGGGCCGACGAAGGACATCTCGCCCTTCAGCACATTGAGGATCTGCGGCAGTTCGTCAATACGCAGCTTGCGGATGATATTGCCCACGCGCGTGATGCGCGGGTCGTTCTTGGCGGCCCACTGCGGCGTGCCGTTCTTTTCCGCGTTCTTGAACATGCTGCGGAATTTCAGGACGCGGAACACGCGGCCATCCATGCCCACCCTTTCCTGCGAATAGAAGATCGGCGCGCCATCCTCGATCACGATGGCAATCGCGGTCAGGATCATGACCGGCAGGGACACCACCAGCAGCGATACGCTGGCCAGCACATCCACCGCGCGCTTCATGAAGGTGCGCATGAAGCTCTGGTCGAAGCCGCCGCCGAACACCAGCCAGGAAGGCTGCACCGATTCCACGCGGATCTGGTAGGTTTCGCGCTCGAAGAAGGTGGCGGCATCGGTGACCTGGATGCCATACAGCTTGCATTCGAGCAGTTCCTTGATCGGGAAGGCGCCGCCGCGGCGGTTCTGCACCGAGACCACGATTTCCGATACGCGCTGGGCGTTTGCCAGCGCTACCAGCGAACCGCCCTCAGGCAGGCGCAGCAGCTGGTTCTGCGCCACGCAGATTTCTTCCGAGGGCACCGCGACATAGCCGGCCACGTCGTAGCGGCGGTAGTTGGTCTCGCGCGTGGCCAGCTCGCCGCATTCCTTGGCCAGGGCGCCGCCGCCGAGGAAGATGATGCGGGTGGCAAGGAAATGCGTGCGCGATGTCTTCATGAACATGGCGCGCGCCAGCAGGATGCCGGCGCCGGAAATGATGAACACCAGCACCAGGATGCCGCGCCCGAAATACAGGTCGGGCGCCAGGTAGAACACCAGGGTCAGGATGCAAAAGCCCATGGCGAAGGAAGGCATCAATTGCAGGAAGAAGGGATTGCGCAAGCCTTCCTGGAAATTGATCTGGTACATGCCCAGCGCAGACATGCTGAACACGATGGCGGCCGCAAAAATGCAGGCCGACATGAAGAAGTGGTCGAGCTTCGGTATGGCGAACTGGTCACCGTCGAAAAAACGCAGGCCAGCACCAGCGTAGAACGAGCCAATCAGGATCAACACCTCCAGGAAAAGCAGGCTGAAGACAACCTTGGAAATGTAGTGATTGGAAATTCTTAGCATTTTTATTCCCTCCCGCTTTGCTGCGCATGCCGGCCGTGAAAGCGCGCGGAGCCTTCCGGCCATGTCTCGTTAACTGTCTTGCGGGGCCAGGTGGCGGACATACCAATCCATGGCCTCCTTCAACCCCTCGCCGATACGGTGCGATGGATCGAACCCCAAAAGCTCGCGCGCCTTGGTGATATCGGCCTGCGAATGGCGCACGTCGCCGGCCCGGAATTCCTGGTATTGCGCCTGGTGCTGGAGCAGGTGCGGGAAACGCTCCTGCAGCAGCTCGCGCATCATCAGGTACAGTTGGTTGAGGCTGGTGCGCTCATTGAGCGCGACGTTGTACACCTGGTTGGCAGCGCCCGGCTTGTCGGCCATGGCTGCCAGCAGGTTCGCTTGCACCACGTTGTCGATGAAGCAGAAATCGCGGCTGGTTTCGCCGTCGCCGTTGATGAACAGGGGACGGTTGCGGATCAGGGCCGACACCCACTGCGGTATCACTGCCGCATAGGCGCCTTCCGGATCCTGGCGCGGCCCGAACACATTGAAGTAGCGCAGGCCGATGGTTTCCATGCCATAGGTGCGCGCGAAGACATCGGCGTACAGTTCATTGGCATACTTGGTGACGGCATAGGGCGACAGCGGCCGGCCGATGGTGTCTTCCACTTTCGGCAGCGCGGGATGGTCGCCGTAAGTGGAACTGGACGCGGCGTAGACGAAGCGCTTCACTTTCGCGTCGCGCGCCGCCACCAGCATGTTCAGGAAACCGGTCACATTGGTGCCGTGGGTCAGCAGCGGATCGTCGATCGAGCGGCTGACCGACCCCAGTGCGGCCTGGTGCAGGACGAAATTAATCGGCAAACCCGCTTTGCCGGCGCAGGCTTGCTGGCAGGTCGCCAGGTCGCGGATATCGCCTTCGATAAAGGTAAACGAAGCCCAGGCCGCGGAACCGACCGCTTCGCGCACCTGGTCCAGGTTGTGCTGGTGGCCGGTGGCGAAGTTGTCCAGGCCCGTGACCTGCTGGCCGAGCTTGAGCAGCGCCTCCACCAGGTTGGAGCCGATGAATCCGGCGGCACCCGTCACCAGCCAATGGTATCGCTGGCCACGCAAGTGCAGCCGCACGTCGTCAAACTTGCCCACTACAGCCCTCCCAGGCTTCCCTGATATTTTTCTTACAGGCGCCAGACGCTGTATCCAGCTTCTTCCAGGCCTGCCATATTGAATGCCGATTTCACGTCGATGAAGACGCCGCCCGGGTTCAGCTTGGCCGACAGGTCGGCCAGCGACAGCGCCAGCAATTCCTTGTGCGACACTGCCGCCACCACCGCATCGGCTTGCGGCAGGCTGTCCCAGCTTTCCAGGCGAATACCATATTCGTGCACCGATTCTTCCGAATCGGCTACCGGGTCGTGCACATGCACGTCCAGGCCATACGACTTCAGTTCAAACACCACGTCCGCCACCTTCGAATTGCGCAAGTCCGGGCAGTTTTCCTTGAAGGTCAGGCCCAGCACGTTCACTTTCGCGCCCTTGATGTGGCAGCCCGCCGCGATCATCTGCTTGACGGTCTTCTCGGCCACGAACTTGGCCATGCCGTCGTTGATGCGGCGCCCCGCCAGGATCACCTGCGGGTGGTAGCCGATCATGTCGGCCTTGTGGGTCAGGTAGTAAGGATCGACGCCGATGCAGTGGCCGCCAACCAGGCCGGGACGGAAAGGCAGGAAATTCCACTTGGTGCCAGCCGCCTGCAGCACTTCCAGCGTATCGATGCCGATCTTGTCGAAGATGATTGCCAGCTCGTTCATCAGCGCGATATTCAGGTCGCGCTGTGTATTTTCGATCACCTTGGCCGCTTCCGCAACTTTCACGCTGGAAGCCCGGTATACCCCAGCCGTCACTATCGATTCATATAGTTTAGCAACCTCTTCGAGCGTTGCAGGATTATCTCCCGAAACCACCTTCAGGATGGTGGTCAGGCGGTGCTGCTTGTCGCCTGGATTGATACGTTCAGGGGAGTAGCCGACATTGAAATCTTGCGGCCATTTCAGGCCGGAATGCTTTTCCAGCACGGGGATGCAGACTTCTTCGGTGGCGCCCGGGTAGACCGTCGATTCGTACACGACGATGGCGCCCTTCTTCATGTACTTGCCGACCGTGGTCGAGGCGCCGACCAGCGGGCTGAAATCGGGCGAATGGGCATTGTCGACCGGGGTCGGCACGGCCACCACGATGTAATCGGCTTCGGCCAGGGCGGCCGGATCGTAGGTCACGTGCAACCGGGTCGCTTCGCGCAATTCCGCTTCCGACACTTCGCCGGTCGGATCGCAGAACTGGCGGTAATTCTCGATCTTGGACTGCGACAGGTCAAAACCGATAGTCTTGCGTTTCTTGCCGAACTCAACAGCCAGCGGCAGGCCGACATAGCCGAGGCCAACTACAGCAACTACCTTTGTGTCATCCATGTTTAGTTCCTGATCAGAATTACTTATTACACTTATGCTAACCATATAACAGCTGCCTGCCAACTACAATGCTGGGTTCACAATGAACGCCCGATTTCCAGGGGAAAACCGGCCGCATGCAGTCGCTTTCGCTCTGCGCGCATTTAACATTTCTTTGTGGAACAGTTGGATCGGCGCCACGGTCAGCATTGACTTGGCCGTCAACTTTATTGCAATTGTGGCATTCATTGTCAATTTTACACCACGATGGCCCGCCTGTCACAGCCTTTATGCGAGTTACCCCTCGGCAAAGGCTTTTCCGCGACAGCCCAGGCTGCGCTCAGGCCGCGATCCGGGACTGCAGCCTGGACTGGGGCGCTTCCATGCGGCACCACAGTTCGAACTCGACGATATCGAACAGCGGGATGGCAGGCTCGGCCTCGTCGGCCTTCATGCGGTCGAGTTTTTGCAGCAAGGCCGGCACGTTGTAGATGCCGCGTTCGCGCGCGGCCCGGCTGGCGAGCAGGTCGCGCGCCATTTCATACATGGCGCCGCACAGCCAGCGGCGCGATGGCACCGGGAAGCCCATCTTGTCGACGCGCGTGCGCACCAGCTCGGGAATCCGGCCGCGCAGGGCCTCGCGCTGCACGTACTTGTTCCAGTGGCCGCGCATATGCCACTCGTCCGGCAACTGGAACAGCAATTCCACTAGGCGGTAGTCGAGGAAGGGCACCCGTCCTTCGATCGAATGGGCGCTGGCGTTGCGGTCTTCCACCCGCAGGAACAGCGGCAGGGGCGCCACCGTGACCGCGTTGCTGAGCGTGGCCGGCAGGCGCTGGTCGCGCGCCGCCGGCTGCGGCAGGGCATGGCGGCACAGCTCCGGCTGCAGCCACGGACTGGCGCCGGCGGCAGCACCGGCACGCCGCAGCGCCAGTGCGCGGTAGGGCGGCAGCGCAGAGAGCGCGTTGCGCAGGCCCAATTCGAGCTGGGCGCGGAAATGCCGGCCGGTGGCGCCGCCGTGGTGGCGCACAAAGGCAGCCATCTCGTTCCAGGCCTGGAGTGGCCGGCCGGCGCGCATCAGGCTGTGCCAGTAATGGCGGAAAAATGCCGGGTAACCGGCTGCCGTCTCGTCGGCGCCCTGCCCGTTCAGCACGACCTTGACGCCGCGCGCGGCGGTCTGCTTCATGAGCTGGAAGCTGACCGCCGCCGCCATCGAATGCACCGGTTCGTCCTGGTGCCAGAGCAGTTGCGGCAAATCGTCCCAGATCTGGCGCGCGTTCGCATGCAGCGGTTCCATGAGGGCGCCGGTCTCGGCCAGCGTGGCGTCGATGTAGCGGCGCTCGTCAAAGTCCTCGTCCATGAAGCTGAAGGTGCGCAGCGGGTCGCTGGCGCCGTCGGCGGCACGGATGCGCGCCGCCTCGCACAGGATGGCGCTGGAATCGAGGCCGCCCGACAGGTGCACGGCAACCGGCACGTCGCTGCGCATATGCAGGCGCATGGCATCTTCGAACAGGGCTGCGTACTCGCCGGCCGGGTCGGCCACATGGCGCGGCGCGATCTGCGCCACGCTCCAGTAGCTCCACTCGCGGTAGCTGCCGTCCAGGCCCAGTTCGAAGGCACAGCCGGCCCCGACCGGGAGAATCTGCTGGTAGAACGACGCCTGGCCGGAGTCCAGCGCCTGCGCCCCATGCACCAGGAAATCGGCCGCCACCTGCCAGTTGGTCTCCACGCTGACGCGGCCCGAGTCGCGAATGGCCTTGATTTCCGAGGCGAACATCACCTGCGAGCTGTCCTGGTAGCGGTACAGGGGCTTGATGCCGAAGCGGTCGCGGGCGCCGAACACATGGTTGCGGCGCCGGTCATGGATCAGGAAGGCCCACATGCCGTTCAGGCGCGACAGGCATTGCTGGCCCCACTGCTGGTAGGCGTGCAGCAGGACTTCGGTATCGCTGCGGGAGCGGAACTGGTGGCCCAGGCCCTCCAGCTCGCGCCGCAATTCGAGGTAGTTGTAGATTTCGCCGTTGAAGACGATGGTCAGGCTGGCATCGGGCAAGCTCATCGGCTGGTGGCCGGCCAGGGACAGGTCCAGGATGGCCAGGCGCCGGAAACCAAAGCCAAGCGGCCCGGCCAGGTAATGGCCTTCGTCATCCGGCCCGCGATGCCAGATCAGGTCGCTCATCCGCTTCAGCAGAGCCAGCTCGGCAGGACGGCCGTTGGTGTTGAGCACTGCTACCAGTCCACACATAGTCAACTCTTTCGCAAGGACACGCCCAGCTTCGGAGCAGGCAAATGTTGTGATTACCGGCAGTTATCATATATTACCCACAATAAACGTCAATATCAAAGAGGAAACATAGTTTTCTTTTTACTATTGCAGGATGAGGGTCGCGTGCGGCGTGGACGCGCTGCGCGCCGCGATCTGTTTCAGCTTGAACACGGCAATGGCTTGTGCCACCCATTCGGCCTGGCGCGCCAGGCTGCTGGCAGCCGCTGCCGCTTGCTCGACCAGGGCGGCATTCTGCTGCGTGATGCCGTCGATATGCACCACGGCCTGGTTGACCTGGCCGATGCCGCGGCTCTGCTCCTGGGTGGCATGGTGGATTTCGTCCATGACGCGGGTAACGCGGCCGACCGACTCGATCACTTCGCTCATGGTGGCGCCGGCGTTGCTGGTCAGCCTGGCGCCGGCGTCGACTTTCGCGATCGAACTGTCGATCAGCTGCTTGACCTCCTTGGCGGCCGTGGCCGAACGCTGGGCCAGGCTGCGCACTTCGGTGGCGACCACGGCAAAGCCCTTGCCATGCTCGCCGGCGCGGGCCGCTTCCACGGCGGCATTCAGGGCCAGGATATTGGTCTGGAAGGCAATGCTGTCGATCATGCCGATAATGTCGAGGATCCTGCGCGACGACTGGCTGATGTCGTCCATCGTCTGCACCACTTGCGAGACGATGGAGCCGCCGGCTGCAGCCACGCTGGAAGCCTGGCCGGCCAGTTCATTGGCGCTGTGCACGCTGGCCGCGCTCTGCTGCACATTGCTGGTCAGCTGCTCCATGCTGGCCGCCGTCTGTTGCAAGCTCGAAGCCTGCGATTCGGTACGGCCGGACAGGTCGAGGTTGCCGCTGGCGATTTCGCTGGTGGCTGTCTGGATCTCGTCGAAGTTGCTGCGCACATCGCCGATGATGCTGTGCAGGTTGACATTGGTCTGGCGCAGCGCTGCCAGCAACTGCCCCATTTCATTGTCGGCGCCGATCTCGAGGACACCGGTCAGGTCGCCGCCGGCCATCTTGCGCGCAAAGCCCGTCGCCTGGCGCAGCGGCTGCACGATGGCGCGCTGCAGCGCATACCAGAAGGCCAGCGTGAAGACGCTGAAGGCGGCATTGGCGAGCGTCATCCACAGCGGAGCGCCCTGCACCGCGCCGGACACGGCGAGCAGGGCCAGGAAGCCGCTCAGCGCACCCATGCCGATGCCGATCAGCCTGGCCAGCGAGAGCTCGCGCAAGCGGCCGGCCCAGTGGCGCCAGCCCGGCCGGCGCAGGCGGCCGCGTTCCAGGCGCAGGCGGCGCGGATTGCCTTCGCGCAGTTCGCGGTAAAGATGGTCGGCCTGCGCCACCTGTTCGCGGCTGGGCTTGCTGCGCACCGACATATAGCCGACCGGGCGGCCGGCCTCGATCACCGGCGTCACGTTGGCGTACACCCAGTAGAAGTCGCCGTTCTTGCAGCGGTTCTTGACCATGCCGCTCCACGGCATGCCGGCCCTGATGGTGGCCCACAGGTCGGCAAACGCCTCGGCCGGCATGTCCGGATGGCGCAGGACATTCTGCGGCGCGCCGATCAGCTCCTCTTCAGTAAAGCCGCTGACTTCGATGAAGTAGGGATTGGCGTAGGTGATCTTGCCCTTCAGGTCCGTGGTCGAGACGATGGTCTTGCCGTCGTCCAGGATGAACTCCTGGCTGGTGACAGGGGTGTTGAGGCGCATGGCAGTGCTCCTTGTTCGGCAATCTACAGGGGAGAATTGGCACGAACCGGGAGCGGGGGTCCGCATGGCCTGGCGGGACGCAAGCGGGCGTCCCTGGCCATATCATGCAGTCAAGTATAGGAAGATGATGCGCTGCGGAAACTCACCAAAAATTGTAATAGGAAAATTCAATGAGCTGCTGTGGCGTATTTGCCATCACGCCGGGCTGCGACGGCGCAGCACGCCGCGTACCTCGGCCACCATGCTGCGGTTGAAGAGCAGGCTGGCCAGGCCATAGGCCAGCATGCCGCCCAGTACTTCGGCCACCAGGGCCCAGGCGCGCGCCTGTGCCGCCAGCGGTGTACGCAACAGGGTGACGGCGCCGAACATCAGGGCAGCGCACAACAGCGCCGGCCCGGTGCGGCGCGCCACCGCCTCCGCCCCGACGCCGATGGCGGCCAGCATGCTGCGCATATTGATGAAGAGCACCACCGGGTAGGCCAGCAGCCAGGCATAGGCCACGCCCTGGATGCCCCAACGCGTGCCGAGGTAGAAGGCGGGCGGCATCACGATGCAGGACAGCAGCACATTGCGGAAATTGATGCCCGGCTGGCCGAGCGCATCGGTGACGGTCGGCAGCATCTGGGCCAGGGTGCGGAAGGGCATGATCAGGCACAGCACCTGCAGCGGCAGCACGGCGCCTTCCCAGCCCTTGCCGAGCACCACGCTCACCAGTTCCGGCGCCACGCTGGCCATGCCCCACAGGATGGGAAAGGACAGCAGGCTGATATAGCCCAGCAGCTGCAGCACGCCGGCGCGGATGGCCGGCAAGTCGTGCTGGGTGCGCGACAGGATGGGGAACAGCACCTGGTTCAGGATGCCTGCCATGCGCTGCACCGGCAGCGAAGCCAGGTGCATCGAGACCGAGTACCAGCCCAGCGCTTGGTCGCCCAGCACGCGGCCGACGATGGCCACGTCGGCCTGCATGAAGCTGTACCACAACAGGCGGGTGGCGGTCAGGCTGCCGCCAAAGCCGAGCAATTTGCCCATCCCTGCCAGGGACCAGTCCGGCCGCGGCTGGCCGGGCGCGCACCAGTTCAGCGCCCCCATGCGCCAGGTCTGGGTGGCCAGCATGCCGGCCACCAGCGACCACACGCCGGCGCCAGACAGTGCCATGAACAGCGTCGCTTGCGAGCCGACCAGGGCGGCACTCAGTTCGACCAGCGAACGCTGCTTGTACTCCAGGCGGCGCTGCAAGCGCACATCGGGAATAATCGCCAGCGGCAGCAGCAGGAATTGCACGGACAGCACATGCAATAGCGGCTGCAGCCGCACTTCACCGTAGAAGGCGGCCACCAGCGGCGCCAATGCATTGGTCAGCAGGAAAAGCACGAGGTTGACCAGCCAGACCACGCCCATGGCTTGCCGCAGGTCCTGTTCGCTGATCTCCTTGCGCTGGATCAGGGCCGGGCCCAGGCCCACCTCGGCAAACATGCCAAGCAGGCCCAGCACGACGGTGCACATGGCCAGCAAGCCGTAATCGGAAGGCGCCAGCAGGCGCATGACGAAGATCGTCACGCCCCAGGTAATCAGTTGCGAGCCCAGCTTGGCCCCTGCCACCCACTTCACGCCACGCGCCAGCTCAGTTTGGAATTTCATCGGTAGTCGAGGCAATCATGGCGAGGCAGGGAAAGGAATTGCAATCAGGATAAGGGAGCGAACCCGGTGCCGCAAGCGCGGCTGTCCGGTGCGGGATTGCCAAAACGTCCAGCATATTATCTTAATGATATGATCGCGGCAATCGTGAAATTGACAGTCGCCCCCTCGGCTGGCATGATCATGATGGTCAATTGACAACATTTAACGGGAATCAAATGCTCCAGCTCCTGCGCTCGATCAAGAACAAATTCACCCCCGAGGCGCCGCTGCCGCTGGGCGCCGTGGCCGAGCGCGAGGCCGACCGGCGCGGCTTGCCGGCCCATGATCCGGGCATCGAGGCGGTCATCGCCGCCTGTACCGACTGGCTGGGCGCGGCCCAGGACCATTCCGCCTCCGCCGACGGCGGCGTGGCGCGCGACTTCAGCCTGGTCAAGGGCTGGGCCACTTCCTACCCCGAAACCACCGGCTACATCGTGCCGACCGTGATCGAACTGGCGCGCCGCCAGGGCAGCGCCGAATTGCACCAGCGCGCGCGCCGCATGCTGGACTGGTTCGTCGCGATCCAGTTTGCCGAAGGCGGCTTCCAGGGCGGGCGCATCGATTCCAACCCGCGCGTGCCGGTCACCTTCAATACCGGCCAGATCCTGCTCGGGCTGGCGGCCGGCGCCAGGGAATATGGCGATGCCAGCTACCTGGACGCCATGCATCGCGCCGCCGCCTGGCTGCGCGATTCGCTGGATGAAGACGGCTGCTGGCGCAAGCATGCAACGCCGTTCGCCAAGCCGGGCGAAAAAGCTTATGAGACCCATGTCGCCTGGGGCCTGTTCGAAGCCGAGCGCGTGGCGCCGGGCCACGGCTATGGCGAGGCCGGCCTGCGCCAGGTGGCATGGGCGCTGGGCAAGCAGCAGCCCAACGGCTGGTTTGCCTCGAATTGCCTGAACGACCCGGTCCATCCGCTGAGCCACACCATCGGCTATGTGCTGCGCGGGGTGCTGGAAGGCTACCTGCTGTCGAAACGCCCCGAACTGCTGCAAGCCGCCGTGCGCACCGGCAGCGCCTTGCTCGAAGTCGTCGGGCCCGACGGCTTCCTGCCGGGCCGCCTGGACAGCCAATGGCGCCCTGCCGCCACCTGGGCCTGCCTGACCGGCTCGGTGCAGAATGCGCATTGCCTGTTCCTGCTATACCAGCTCACTGGCGAGGAGCGCTATTTCGACGCCGGCCGCCGGCTGACCCACTATGTGCGCCGCACCATCAAGGTCGACGGCCCGAAGGAGACGCGCGGCGCGGTCAAGGGCGCGTTCCCGGTCGACGGCGCCTACGGCGAATACGAATTCCTGAACTGGGCCGCCAAGTTCTGCATCGACGCCAACCTGCTGGAACAGGACTTGCTGAAAGCCCGCAATGCTTAAGCAGGCCAAGCGCCTGGCCAAGGCCGTGCTGGAAAAGCTGCGCCGGCGCAGCAGCGCCCGCGAAGTCAAGCAGAGCCAGCGCCACGTCAGCCGCGACGAGCTGGTGGCAGGGCTGGCAAGGCTCGGCATTGCCAAGGGCGACGCCGTCTTCATCCACTCCTCGCTGAAAAGCCTGGGCTATGTGGAAGGCGGCGCCGCCACCGTGGTGCAAGCACTGCAGGAAGCGGTCGGCCCGGACGGCACGCTGGTGCTGCCGACCTATTACATGCCGGGCGGCTCGATCCGCGGCACCTGCGAAATGAAGGATTATGTGTTCGACGTGCGCAAGCACGGCACCAATATGGGCCGCCTGCCGGAAGCCTTCCTGGCCAGCGCGGGCATCGCGCGCAGCGTGCACCCGACGCATTCGGTTTCCGCCTGGGGCCGCCATGCGGCCTACCTGACCGAAGCCCACCACCGCGCGCCATCGGTGTTCGGCGAAGGCTCGCCGTGGCAGCGCTTTGTCGGCCTCGATAATGCCAAGGTGCTGGGCCTCGGCATTTCGATGGGCCCGGTCACCTTCTACCACGTGCTGGAAGATGCCATGGGCGACGCCTTCCCGGTGCCGGTATGGGGCGCGGAGACTTTCCGCCTGCCATGCATCGACCAGGCCGGGCAGCGTAGCGACGTGCCCCTGCGCCCCTTCGACCCCGAGCTGGCGCAACGCCGCATCGACCATCGCTCGCGCGAGGACTTGCGCCAGTATTTCATGGCCGAATTCAAGCGCGCCGGCCTGCTGCATGCCGGCCAGGTCGGCGAAGCGCCATCGTGGTGGATTCCTGCGCGCGGCTTCTTCGACCACCTGCAGCGGCTCGCCGGCGAGAACCTGACCATCTACTCCACGCCGGAACAACTGGCAGCGCGGCCGCTGGCCTAGGCTGCCGGGGCCGCCATCGCGGCGCCAGCCCGGCGTGCACTCCAGCGCGCGCCGAGCCTGATCATCGGCAGTTCGACCAGGTGATAGCCCAAGCCGGTGAACAGCACCAGCAAGGACAGGAAAAGGCTCCATTGCCAGAAGGGATGGAGCGCATCGAGCGTGCGAAACGCCAGTCCCATCAGCGGCGGGTGGAACAGGTAGATGCCATAACTGTACTTGGCGATGAACTTGCTGGCACGGTTCAGGCGCGGCGCCGACATCTCGCGCAGCCAGGGGATCGCCAGCCCCACCGCCAGGCACACCAGCCAGCGCCCGTAGTTGTTGGCGCGCGGCTCCGCATAGGCGACAAACGCCGCGCATGCCAGCGCCAGCAACGGCGGCCACAGCCAGCCCGGCAAGCGCTCCCTGCCCTGCATGCGCCAGGCCAGTACCCCGGCCAGGAAACAGGGCGCAAACTCGAACAGGCTGAGGCGCGCGGTCACCAGCGGCTGCAGCAGGGCCAGCGGAATCGACACCAGCCACAGCGCCACCAGCCAGCGCAGCGGCCGCCGCCGGAACAGCAGGAACAGGAGCGGCAGCAGCAGGTACATCTGCACTTCCAGGCACAGCGTCCATAACACGACCGACATATAGCGCGCATACACTAGGTTCTGGACCAGCAGCAGGTTGGCCGCCAGCTCAAACGGCGTCCATTGCGCATCCATGAAGAAGTAGATGCCCAGCAGCAGGACGGCTGCCAGTGGATAGATGCGACAGGCGCGCTGCAGGTAGAAGGCCCGCAACAGGGCCGCCCCGTCCAGTTGCTGGCGCTCCAGCGACTGCATGAGCACCAGGCTGGTGTGCACAAAGAACAGCATGACGCCCAGCTGGCCCAGGGCGAACGAAACAGGATTGGTGCGGATGGTGTAGCCGGCGATATGCGCCGTCAAGACCAGCAGCACGGCAAGCGCACGCAGGAAATCAAGGTTCGGCTTGAACATCATGGCTCCGGACGCGTGGTGCAGGAACTTCAGTCTGCACCACGATCGGAGCCCGGGGTTTGCGCTAGGTCATGCGCCGGTAAGCTGGCGCGCGCCGAGTTCCTTGCGTTCGCGCCAGGCCGCGCCCAGCTTGATCATCGGGTGTTCGATCAAATGGTAGCCAAGGTAAGGCAAGACCACCATCATGGCCCAGAACAGGCTCCACTGCAGCACCGGATGCCAACCGGCCAGCGTATCGAAACACAGGGCCAGCATCGGATAATGGAACAGGTAGATGCCATAGCTGTACTTGGCGATGGTTTTGCTGACGCCATTCAGGACAGGCGTGCCCAGCTGGCGCACCCAGGGGATCGTGAGACCCAGCGCCAGGCAGACTGCCCAACGCGAATAGTAATGCGTGCGCGTCTCGGCAAACAGGATGTAGGCCAGGCTGGCAA
The DNA here is from genome assembly GCF_049913255.1 of Pseudoduganella sp. R-43. Taxonomy (NCBI): domain Bacteria; kingdom Pseudomonadati; phylum Pseudomonadota; class Betaproteobacteria; order Burkholderiales; family Oxalobacteraceae; genus Pseudoduganella; species Pseudoduganella sp. R-43. Next base: position 522,585 of record NZ_CP183988.1, on the reverse strand, counting down.
GGCCCAAAGCCAGCGGCCATAGCCAGGCCGGCAGCCGCTCCCTGTCGCCCAGGCGCCAGGCGATCACCCCACCCAGGAAGCAAGGGACGTAGGACAACACATTAAAGCGCGGCGATACGATGGGCGGCAGCAGCCCCACCGGCAACGAAAGCAGCCAGAATGCAAACAGCCATTTGATCGGCCTGTTGCGGAAGAAGACGAACAGGAAAGGCAGCATGAAATACATCTGGACTTCCAGCGGCAGCGACCACAGCGGGTCGCTCATCAGCCGCGTGTACGTCAGGTTCTGCACCAGCGCCAGGTTGGTGAACAATTCGTAATACGTCCAGTGCTGGTCCATCAGGAAATAGACGCCGAGCACCAGGGTCATCGACAAGGGATAAATACGGCAGATGCGCTGGATATAGAAGCGCTTGAACAAGGCCGTGCCGCTTGCATCCTGGCGCTCCAGCGACTGCATCAGCACCAGGCTGGTATGCACGAAGAAAATCATCACGCCCAGCTGCCCCATCGCGTACGAAGCTGGCGTAGCCTGGCCGTATGCGGTGCGGAAGACATGCGAGAACAGCACGAACAGCACGGCGACCGCACGCAGCAGGTCAAGGTTCGGTTTGTTCATCATGTCGCTGCACCCCGATGGTCGAGTTCGTATTCTTGCATGAAATTCACACGCTGGGCCATCTTAAGGGAAGCGCAGGCGCCAAGGCCGGGCCCGGCGCAAGGGATTGAGTTCCACTACCAGGGCGCAGCGGGTCCAGCCGGCCGCGGCAAAGGCGCGCAAGGATGGGTGGTTGTTATGCCACACCCGCGCAAACAGGCAGTCAAAACCTTGCGCCGCCATATCGGCGCCCGAGGCGGCGATCAATGCCGGCGCCACCTTGCGCCCGCGCATGGCGGGCGCGGTAATGATCTGTACCAGCTTGGCCTGCTTGTCCTGCAAGGGCCAGAAGCCGCGCGGAAGGTAGCGCTCACCATACCAGTAGAAGCACAGGCCGACGATCTGGCCGCCATCGCGGCAGGCGTAGGCACGTGCGCCCTCGCCTGCGTAAAAGGCTTGTTCGCGCATGACCGGATCGGGCGACGCCTCGATTTCGGCACGCTGCACCGGGCCGATCACAAAACCCGCTGCCTGCGGCGGCATCGGCGCCGGCCCTGCGCTGGCACGACGTTGCAGCACGCGGTAGATGGAATAATCACCCAGCACCGCCCGGGCCAGTTGCTTGAGCAGCGCTTTCATACGGCCGCAACCCGGCCAAAACGCAGCATGCGCTTCAAGCGCGCCTTCAGCCCGAAGCGCTCAACCATGCGGCCCAGCCACCCCGACAGCAGGTTCATCGCGAAATGCGCGCGCAGCAGCAGGCTGTTGGCCAGGCTGCGGCGCACCAGGAAGATATTCGCGCACAAGCGCTGCTCAGTCGCAAACAGGCGCTTGTGCTCGGTTTCGCCCTCGGTGAAGTCGAAGTAGCGGAACTTGCCTTCGTTAAACAAATCTTCCAGCGCCAGCCATTGCAGCACGGTGCCGACGGACATCTTCATGTACTCGGGGTCGTAACCCTGGTAGGAGTAGCTCAGCACACCATCGCTGGCCGGGCAGAACAAGTAGGACACGGCACGTTCTCCATCGAACAGCAGGTAGGCGCGCGCCTGGTCATCGGCAGCCCAGGCGCGCGCCTGCTGGCGGAACGATTCGCTGGCCGGCAGGCCGGCATCGAGCAGGCGATCCTGGTAGGTACGGCGCGACAGCGGCAAGGCCAGTTGCAGGAAAGCGTCGATTTCTTCCGGCGTTCGGTAGCTCTTCCAGCGCAGTTCACCGCCCGTCTGTTCGGCGAACTTGCGCACCTTGCGCACAATGGTGGCGCGGGTCTTGGAGGAGAACTTGGCCTGATAGGCTGCAAAGCCCATCCCAAGGTCGATGAAGCAATGGCGGTAATGCTGCGGCACGTAGCACAGGTAGTCGCCGGCCTTGCGGAACGGCGGCGCCTGCTCGTCAAGCGGAACGCCGCGTTCAACGAAGCCCTGGCTACCGGGCAGCAACTCCTGCACGGGGGCGTGCAGCGATTGCGATTGCCGCAGCGGGGCGCCCAGCTTTTCCGGACGCACCTGCAGCGGAAGCGCATAGCTGGCCAGGGTCAGGTCGCTGAGCTGGAACCTGAACGGGACCTGGCGCAATTCCCAGCGGCTCATCCATACCTCCGGCGGTAAGCCTGTTCCACCATGCGCATGCCAGTGCGGTGAAATGGGGAAGTCAGCGGGCCATGCTGGATGCCTGGCACGGCTTGCTGGCGGCCGGCAAAGCCGGCGGTGCGGAAACTGTCACTGTGCTGCTCCAGGAATTGGCAGAGGCGGCGGAAGCGCTGCACCACCACGGGGTCGCTGCGGGTCTTGGCCGTATTCAGCAGCTCGAAGCCGTGCGAAAGGAGGACGAACGCTTGGCGGCCCTGCTCCAGCGCTTGCCACAGCAAGCCTTCCAGCTCCGCCGACGAGCAGGAGGTCAGTTGCGCGTGGCGCAAGCCGCGGCCATCACGGTACACCGTCATCGGATATTCCGTTACGCCGTCGCAGCTGGCCGGATCGGTCATCAGGGTGCCAGGCATGACGCCGCTGTCCGGCCCCATCAAGGTGGCGTTGTAACTGCTGTCAAACGGCAGGCCATTGGCGGCCAGCGCACGCAGGCTGTCGCGGTTGAAGCCGAAGCTGCCGGCGCGGAAAGCGTTCACGTTCGTAGCCCCGGCCTGCTCCAGCATGGCCTTGCCCTTGCGGATCAGGATGGTCTGTTCGTCGAGGGAGAAGTAGCGCAGGTGCTGGCGTTTGCCGGCCACCGATGGCAGCAGCGGCTCACGCGCCTCGTCCACCCATTCGGTATGCAGGTGCAACTGCACTTCGTGGCCGGCCGCCTCGATCATACCGGCGATTTCCGCCAGCGGCTGGAGGCCGAAGCGGGCGGCGAACAGCGGTTCGACAAAGAACACGCCCTTCAGGCCATGGTCGGACAGCACTTTAAGCTGGTAAGGCAAGCCGTAGTCACCGCCTGCCGTGGGGCCATGGATGTAGCGACGGAAGGCGTCCGGAAAGCGGGCATCGATGTCTTGCCAGCCATCGCACCAGATCTCCACATCGACAGTAATCAATACATCCAGCATGCGCGCGCCAGCTTCTGGTTAACAAAATTTACACAATATTAACGATTGACCAAGGGCGGCGCAACCCAGGCTTGTAGCGAACATCAATTATTTCTTGCAATGGAGGCGTTATCGGCAGGACGCAACTGTAATGTCACCAGAATGCTTACGCACAGTTTCAGCATGTCCCGGTCCGCCAGGCTTGCAGGCGCCGGCGCTACGGCCTCAGTTACGCCGAAGGCCATGGGACAGACACGTCCACAACCCAGGTCACACCAAATCGGTCGCGCAGCATGCCGTACAGCGGCGACCATTGGCTTGGAGCCAGCGCGTGCATGACTTCGGCGTCCGCGGCCAAGCCTTCCCACAGGCTGCGGATGGCGTCGGGCTTGTCGCCGCGCAGCGAAACAAAAAAGGCCTTGTCGCCGGGATGCCAGTCGAGACCAGCCTGCACGTCGTAAGCCATCAGCGCGATGCCGTCTTCACCTGTGACCTGGCCCCACACGATGTGCTCTGGATCGGCGGCATCCTGGGCCCGGCCGGCTTGGGAATAGGTGACAAACGTCTGCTCACCTTTGAATACATCGGCGTAGAACTGCAGCGCGGCGCGAGCTTTGCCCTGGAAATTCAAGTGAATTACGGTACGGATGGACATACGGGACTCTTTCAATCGGTTTAAGGGTTGGTTTGCTACGGTGATACTATAAGCACCCCTCCTGCCAATTTCTGTCAGTGGCAAATGTCCCGATCCGAACGACTTTTCCTTCTATTACAAGCATTGCGCACGCTGTCCACGCCCGTCACGGGCGAACAATTGGCACGCGAAACCGGGGTATCGGTGCGTTCGGTCTACCGCGATATCGAGACCTTGCGCGCAGGCGGAGCCGACATCGAAGGCGAGCCGGGGTTCGGCTATACCCTGGTCGACGATGGCAGCCTGCGGCCGCGCACCTTCTCCCGCATCGAGATCGAGGCCCTGACGTTGGGGCTGGCGCAAGTCCGGCAGATGGGCGACCCGGCACTTGCCGCGGCAGCTGATGCGGTGCTGAGCAAGGTAGCGGCAACGCTGCCATCGGCAGGGCAACAGCATGTGCTGCATGCGGTATCGCGCGCGCACCGCTTCGATGACCAGGCAAAGCTGGTTGATCCGGATAACATTGACATGGACCTGATACGCAAAGCATGCTGGCGCGAGGAGGCGTTGGAGATCGCTTACGTCGCAGGCAATGGCATTGCGACCCATCGCACCATCTGGCCATTGGCGATCGTGTATTTGGATCGGATGCTTGTGGTGCTGGCGCGCTGCTGCCTGCGGGATGACTTTCGCATTTTTCGCGTGGACAGGATTACGACGGTGGCTACTGCAGGTATCAGCTTCCGTCCACACCGCGCCGCGCTGTTACGCAGTTATCTGACCAGGTTGGACGAGGAATCAGTAGCTCGGCCCCCCTCTTTGGGTCCACTGCATACACTGGTTGCCGAGACAACCAGGTTGAGCGCATAGCGTTGCCACGTTGGCCTTGGCTCCACCGCCGGCCGATATTCACGAAATTTATGGATTACGCGACCCTGCAATCAGTACTGCGAAACGTCGACCCTACACTTGGCTTCGCCGTGCAAAGCGAGTTGCTCGACCCCTTGTGGATCGATATTTGTTTGCAAGACAAAACGAAATGGGATCGCGCTACAGCGCAGAACAACTATGAAATATTCCGCAAGGGAGCCGAAGCGGGTTCTCCGTTTGCAATGTGCATATGTTCCCGCTTTAGTTTGGCAGGTCTCGGCCAATCAAGGTCGGCTGAAAAGGCGCTTGAGTGGGCAGCCATGGCGGTGGCTTGCGAAAGTGCCCTTGGACACTTTGAAATGGGGGCCTTTTACCAGCGAGGGATAGGCCTACCTGTGCACCTTGATCAAGCGCGGGCGCACTACCTGAGTTCAGCCAAACTCGGCTTTGGTTTCGCTGCAACTCAACTCGCCGTGATGTATCAAACTGGCCAGTTCGGATCAATCGATATGGCAAGTGCTATTGAGTATGCAACCCTTGCATATCAGCTGAATGATGCGATGGCGCCATTGATGATCGCGAATTGGTTTGAACGGGGAGACAGTGTCGCGAAAAACGAGGAGGAAGCGGCGCGCTGGTACTTGCGGGCAGCCGGCGATTGGACGCATAACTTTGCCAAACGGCGAAGTTATGGTTCCCATCACAAATGGGCATGAAAAATGCGGGGAAATTGGCGCGGCTGGCGGGGATCGAACCCACGACCCTCGGCTTCGGAGGCCGATACTCTATCCACTGAGCTACAGCCGCTTGCTGATGCTGAAGAGACACGAAGGATAGCCGGAAATCCATTCCATAGCTAGGGGTTTCCGTCTATAATCGCAGGTTTGACGAGGGCGCGGCGTTAAAAATGCCAAAAAGATAACCCTCCAGCAGCTTTCGAAAACTGTCCTAAGGAAATCATGAGCCACGAATCCGCTATCAGAACGCCAAAGCAGCTGGTCGCTGCCGTTGTAGGTTTCTTCGCTGTTACCATCATTGGCATCGTTTTGCTGGTGCAGTTTGTGACCCAGGAAAAACTGACTGGCGCGGGTTCGGAAAGCCAGAGCGCGGAAGCTGTTGCTGCTCGCCTGAAGCCTGTTGCGGATAACGGCTTTACCCTGAAGGATGTCAACGCGCCTAAAGTGCTGCAGACCGGCGAGGCTGTTTACACTGCGACTTGCGCAGCTTGCCACGCTTCGGGCGCTGCTGGTGCACCTAAGGTCGGCGATAACGGCGCTTGGGGTGCTCGTATTGCTCAGGGTTATGACACTGTTGTGAAGCACGCTCTGGAAGGCCTGCGTGCGATGCCTGCCAAGGGCGGCAACCCGGACCTGGATGATGTGGAAGTGGCGCGCGCTGTTGTGTTCATGGCGAATAAGTCTGGTGGCAAGTTCAAGGAGCCTGAGGTGAAGCAGGCTGCTCCGGCTGCTGAGGCGCCGGCTGCGGAGCCTGGCAAGGGCTGAGCTCTTTCTCCCGCGTTTAAAAAAACCGCTCGATTGGAGCGGTTTTTTTTTGCCTTTTTGAACCGGTAAACCTGGGTCTGACCCACAGGGTCAGACCCCGTCTGTGCTGTGGCTGATGGTGTTGGTTTAAGGCTTTTGACTTGTTGCGAAAGTCAAAAGCGCATAACCTGACCCGCTCTATCGGTTTACCAGATAATTACGCGCTCTTTCGGTGCGAGGTACATCTTGTCGCCTTTCTTCACTCCGAACGCGTCGTAGAAGCCCGGCTGGTTGCGCAGGCTGCCGTTGGCGCGGAATTCTTCGGGCGAGTGCGGGTCGGTGGTGACCTGGCGGATCAGCGCCGCGTCACGCGACTTGGCGCGCCATGCCTGCGCCCAGCCTTGGTAGAAGCGCTGTTCGCCAGTAAAGCCGTCGATCAGCGGCGCTGGCTTGCCGCCCAGCGACAGCTTGTAGGCCTTGTACGCAATCGCCAGGCCGGAGTTGTCGGCGATGTTCTCGCCCAGCGTCAGCTCGCCGTTCACTTTGTAGCCTTTGACCGGGCTGAAGGCGCCATACTGCTTGACCAGCATCTGCGTCTTGGCCTTGAAGTTGGCGTGATCGCGCTTGGTCCACCAGTCGCGCAGGTTGCCGTCGCCGTCGTATTGCGCGCCCTGGTCGTCGAAACCATGCGAAATCTCGTGGCCGATCACGGCGCCGATGGCGCCGTAGTTCACTGCGTCGTCGGCGTTGGCGTCGAAGAACGGCGGCTGCAGGATGGCGGCAGGGAATACGATCTCGTTCAGTTCAGGGTTGTAGTAGGCGTTGACGGTTTGCGGCGTCATGCCCCATTCGTCGCGGTCGATTGGCTTGCCTAGCTTGTCCAGTTCCTTCTGCACTGCGAACTCGGTGGCGCGATTCACGTTGCCAACCAGGTCGTTGCGGTCGATGGTCAGCGCGCTATAGTCGCGCCATTTGTTCGGGTAGCCGATTTTCGGCGTGAACTTGGCGAGCTTGGCCTGCGCTTCGTTCTTGGTCTTGGCGCTCATCCAGGGCAGCTTGTCGATGCTGTCCTTGTAGGCCGCCAGCAGGTTCTTCACCAGTTCTTCCATACGCGCCTTGTTGGCGGCCGGGAAGTGCTGCTCGACGTAGACCTTGCCGATGCTTTCGCCAAGCGCGTTTTCGGTGGCGGTGACGCCGCGCTTCCAGCGTGGGCGATTCTCGGTGGCGCCGCCCAGTTGCTTGCCGTAGAACTCGAAGTTGGTTTCGACGAAGTCGTTGGACAGGAACGGTGCGTTGGCGCGGATGACGTTCCAGGCGAAGTAGGGCTTGAGGGTGTCGAGCGCGGTTTCGGCCAGCAGCTTGTCCAGCGCTTTCAGGTAGCTTGGCTGGCTGACGATCACGTATTCGACCTTGCCGGCGATGCCCAGGCCGGTCAGGTAGGCGTTCCAGTCATAGTGCGGCATCAGTTCGCCCAGCTTGGCGACCGGCACCTTGTTGTAGGCCTTGACCGGGTCGCGCAGCTCGACCTTGGTCCAGTGCAGTTGTGCGATCCTGGTTTCGAAGGCGACGATGGCTTTGGCGTTGGCGGCGGCGTTGGTGTCGCCGGCCAGCGCCAGCATTTTTTCGACGGTGGCCCGGTATTTGGCCAGCGTTTCAGCCATCTTGGCGTCGTCTTTTTTCAGGTAGTAGTCGCGGTCTGGCATGCCCAGGCCGGATTGCACGAAGTCCACCACGTATTTGGTGGAGTCCTTGTTGTCCTGGTGGATGCCGATGTCCATTGGCGCCGCGAAGTTGCGGCGGTTGTGGTACGCGAACAGGGCTGGCAGTTCCTTCTTGTCGCTCAGGGCAGCGATGCGGGCCAGTTCGGGCTGGATGGGGGCTACGCCCAGTTGTTCCAGGCGGGCTTCGTCCATGAAGGCGGCGTAGAAGTCGCCGATGCGTTTCTTGTCGGCGGTGTCGGCGCTTTGGGCGCTGTCTTCAATGATCTTGCGCAGTTGCGGCTGGATGTCTTCGAACAGTTTTTCGAAGACGCCCCAGCTGGACATTTCGGCGGGGATTTCGGCGGTGGCCAGCCATTTGCCGTTCAGGTGCTTGAAGAAGTCGTCCTGGGCGCGGATGGCGGGGTCGACGTATTGGAGTTCGATGCCGGATTTGTCGGCGGCGCTGGCCATTGTTGCCAACAGCGCTGCAGCGGCGGCGGCGAGGAGGTGTTTTTTCATGGGGTCCTTTAGAACCGGTAAACCGGTGTCAGACCCTCAGGGTCTGACACCCGAAACATGGCAGTCGCGGGGCCACTGTCTGACCCTGCGGGTCAGACACTGCAGTACCGGTTTTTACCAGATGATCGCGCGGTCTTTTGGTGCGAGGTACAGCTTGTCGCCGTCCTTCAGGCCGAAGGCTTCGTAGAAGCCTGGCTGGTTGCGCAGCGTGCCGTTGGTGCGGAACGGGCCTGGCGAGTGCGGGTCGGCCTTGATGCGGGAGATCAGCGCTGCGTCGCGGTACTTGGTGCGCCACACCTGCGCCCAGCCCATGTAGAAGCGCTGGTCGCCGCTGAAGCCGTCGATCACAGGCGCTTTCTTGCCTTTCAGCGAGAGCTTGTAGGCCTTGTAGGCCACGGCCAGGCCGGAGTTGTCGCCGATGTTTTCGCCCAGCGTCAGTTCGCCATTGACCTTGTAGCCTGGCAGGGCTTCGAATTCGCCGTACTGCTTGACCAGGATGCCGGTGCGCTCCTTGAAGCGCTTGCCGTCTTCTTCGGTCCACCAGTTGCGCAGGTTGCCGTCGCCGTCGAACTGCGAACCCTGGTCGTCGAAGCCGTGCGAGATTTCGTGGCCGATCACGGCGCCAATGCCGCCGTAGTTGACCGCGTCGTCAGCCTTCATGTCGAAGAATGGCGGCTGCAGGATGGCGGCCGGGAACACGATCTCGTTCATCTCAGGGTTGTAGTAGGCGTTGATCTGCTGCGGTGGCATCAGCCATTCGTCGCGGTCGATCGGCTTGCCCAGCTTGTTCACATTGCGTTCGTGTTCGAACTGGCTGGAACGGATCACGTTGCCTACCAGGTCGTCGCGCTTGATTTCCAGCGCGCTGTAGTCACGCCACTTGTTCGGATAGCCGATCTTGGTGGTGAACTTGGCCAGCTTGGCGTGGGCTTCCTTGCGGGTCTCAGGGCTCATCCACTCCAGGGTGTCGATGCTTTGCTTGAAGGCCAGCAGCAGGTTCTTCACCAGCTGTTCCATGCGGGCCTTGGCTTCCGGCGGGAAGTGCTTGGCAACGTACAGCTTGCCGACCGCTTCGCCCATCGAGCCTTCAGTCAGGGATACGGCGCGCTTCCAGCGTGGGCGCAGTTCGGTGGCGCCGCTCAGGGTGGTGCCGTAGAAGGAGAAGTTTTCGTCAACGAAGGCTTTGGACAGCTCTGGCGACAAAGTCGCCAGCAGGCGGTAGTCCATATAGGCCTTCCAGTCTTCCATCGGCACTTCGGCGATGACTTTATCCAGCGCCTGCAGGTAGGTTGGCTGGCTGACGATCACGTCCTTCACCTTGCCGTTGATATGCACGCCTTCGAACCATGTGTCGAAGTCGAAGCCTGGCATCAGCTCTTTGAGCTTGGCGATTTCGTATTTGTTGTATGCCTTGACCGGATCGCGCAGTTCGACCTTGGTCCACTGGATCTGGGCGATGCGGGTTTCGACGTTGACCACGGCCTTGGCAGTAGCGGCGGCGTTCTTGTCGCCTGCCAGCGCCATCATCTTGGCAACGTGGGTTTCGAACTTGGCCAGGGTATCGGCCAGCTTGGCGTCGTCTTTTTTCAGGTAGTAGTCGCGGTCTGGCATCGACAGGCCGGATTGGGACAGGTCGGCCACGTAGCGGGTCGAGTCCTTATTGTCCTGGTGGATGCCGACGTCGAACGGGCTGCTGACGCCCATGCGCGAGAAGTGCGCGAACTGGGCTGCCAGCTGCTTCTTGTCGTTCAGGGCTGCGATGCGGGCGCGTTCGCCGGCCAGCGGGGTCAGGCCCAGTTGCTCGGCGCGGGCTTCGTCCATCATGGCGGCGTACATGTCGCCTACGCGCTTGGCGTCGGCGTTACCGCCCTTGGCAGCGGCTTCTTCGATCAGGGTGCGCAGTTGCGCCTGGACGGTATCGGACAGCTGGACGAAGGTGCCCCAGGTGGAGCGCTCGGCCGGGATTTCGGTGTTCTTCAGCCAGGTGCCGTTCTGGTGCTGGTAGAAGTCGTCCTGGGCACGAACTGCCTTGTCCATGTTGGCGGCTTCGATGCCGGATTTCTGTGCAGGCTTGCCGGCCGCGATAGCAGCGTTTGCAGCGAAGAGGCCGATGATGACGGCGCTCAGGATCTTGCGTTTCAAGGTTACCCTCCTAGGTAGATGTGACGGTATCGCGCGACTCTAGCACGCCGGGGTGAAACGTTGAAAGAAAAGCCACGCGGCTGCGTGGCTTTTTAGCAAAACAATGATTACCAGATGATGATGCGGTCTTCCGGCTTCACGTACATCTTGTCGCCTTCCTTCACGCCGAAGGCTTCGTAGAAGGCTGGCTGGTTGACCACCGTGCCGTTGGCGCGGAAGCGGCCGGCGGAGTGCGGGTCGGTCTTGATCTGCACAATCGCCTGCTGCTCGCGCATCTTGGTACGCCACACCTGACCGAAGCCCATGAACACGCGCTGTTCGCCGCTCAGGCCATCGATCACCGGCGAAGGCTTGCCGCCCAGGGAGATCTTGTACGCCTTGTACGCAATGGCCAGGCCCGAATTGTCGGCGATGTTCTCGCCCAGGGTCAGCTTGCCGTTGATGTTATAGCCAGGCACCGGCTCGTAGGAGCTGTACTGCTTGACCATGGCGTCCGCCTTGACCTTGAAGGCGGCGCGGTCGGCGGCAGTCCACCAGTCGCGCAAGTTGCCGTCGCCGTCGTACTGCGAGCCCGAATCGTCGAAGCCGTGCGAGATTTCGTGGCCGATCACAGCGCCGATCGCGCCGTAGTTGACGGCATCGTCAGCCTTCATGTCAAAGAACGGCGGCTGCAGAATCGCGGCAGGGAACACGATTTCATTGGCGGTCGCGCGATAGTAGGCATTGATGGTCTGCGGCGTCATGCCCCACTCTTCCTTGTCGATCGGCTTGCCCAACTTCTCCAGGTTGCGGTTGTAGGTGAAATCGGCGGCGCGGCCCAGGTTGCCGATCAGGTCACCCTCCTTGAACTGCAGCTTGCTGTAGTCGCGCCATTTGTTCGGGTAGCCGATCTTCGGGGTGAACTTGGCCAGCTTGTCCTGCGCCTGCTTCTTGGTCTCAGCGCCCATCCAGTCGATGCTGTCGATGCTCTGCTTGTAGGCCGCCAGCAGGTTCTTCACCAGTTCTTCCATGCGCGCCTTGCGCTCGGCCGGGAAGTACTTGGCCACGTACAGCTTGCCCATGCCTTCGCCGATCGAGGCTTCCACCACGCCAATGCCGCGCTTCCAGCGTGGCTGCTGTTCGGTCACGCCGGTCAGCACGGTGCCGTAGAAGTCGAAGTTAGCCTGGTCGAAATCCTTCGACAGGTATGGCGAAGCATCGCGCAGCAGTTGCCATTCAAAGTAGGCCTTCCAGGTTTCCAGCGGGGTGCTTTCAACCAGCTTGGCGAACTCGGTCATGTAGCTTGGCTGTGCCACGATCACGGTATCGGTCTTGGCGGCGATGCCGGTGGCACCCAGGGATGCCTTCCAGTCGTAGCCTGGCGCGATCTCAGCCAGCTTGGTGATTTCCATCTTGTTGTAACGCTTGACCGGGTCGCGGTTGTCGACGCGCGACCATTGCGCCTTCGCCAGTTCGGTTTCCAGTGCCACGATGGCCTTGGCTTTTTCGGCACCATCCTTGTTGCCGGCCAGGCCGAGGATCTTGGCCACGTGCAGCTCGTACTTGGCCAGCGCGTCCGCCATCTTGGCGTCGTCTTTCTTCAGGTAGTACTCGCGGTCGGGCAGGCCCAGGCCGGACTGGCCCATGTGGGCGGCGTACTGGGTCGAGTTGCGCGCGTCCTGGCTGACGAACACGCCGTATGGCGCCGGCACGCCGCTCTTGTTGAAGTGGGCGATCAGCGCAGGAATGCCCTTCTTGTCTTTCAGGCCGCGGATCCTGGACAGCTCGCCGGCCAGCGGCTTGGCGCCCAGCTTTTCCAGCTTGGCTTCGTCCATGTAGGAAGCGTACAGCGCGGCGATCTTGGCGTCGTCGCCTTTCAGGCCTTTCTGGCCCTGCAGGCCCTGGATCAAGTCGCGCAGCTGGAACAGGGTGTCGTCGCGCAGCTTGGCGAAGGAGCCCCAGCTCGACTTGTCGGCCGGGATCTCAGTGGTCTTCAGCCATCCGCCGTTCAGGTGCTCGAAGAAGTCGTCCTGGGCACGCACGTTCTTGTCGATGTACTGCGTGTCGATGCCGGAAGTCGGGGCCGAAGTGTGCTCGTGGCCTTCGTGGCCGCCTGCGTGGGCGAATGCCGCCATCAGGCTCAGGGTAATGGTGCTCAGGATGTGTCGTTTCACTCTCTTTGTCCCTTTAGAATTTGGTTTCAAGTCGAACGCTCCACTGGGTATAGGTGGGGTTCAGTGTGGCTCCTTGTACGGCGAGCCCATTTGCATTGACCAGGTTGTACCCGGTTGCATCATCCGCCAACAGGTTGTTGGCGCTGATTCGGATCTGCGTGCGGCTGTCGAAACGCCACAGCGCATACATGTCCAGCACGCGTTTGCGGCTGGCTTCCACTACTTGCTTGTCGCTCACCTGGGTGCGGATGGCCGGCGTCCAGTTGTAGCTTGTGCCAAGCGTGAGCGGGATGTCTTTCAGGCGGTAGTCCATGCCCACGTTGGCCGTCTGTTTTGCTTGCTGGTCAAGGCGGTTGTCAGGGCCTGGGATGCCGTCGACTTTCGACCAGAAATGGCTGTAGTTGCTGCGGAAGTCGATCTGCGGCGCATTGTCCATCAGCTCGGACAGCGCGAACTTGGCTTCTAGTTCGATGCCGCTGGTGCGGGCATGGCCGATGTTGGCCGGCGAAGAAACCCAGCGCTGGCCAAGCTCGGTTTGCTGCAGCGTGAGTTCGCGGCGAATCAAGTTGTCGATATTGCGCACGAAACCACTGACGCTGACGATGCCGGTGCGGCCAAGGTAGTGTTCATACGCGAGATCGAGGCCCGTGGCCAGTTCCGGCTTCAGGTTCGGGTTGCCGGTACGGTCAGGGCTGGTGGCGCTGTTCAGGCGCGACAGGAACGGCGCGGCGATCAGGTCCTGCACATTGGGCGACTTGTAGCTCTTGGTCAGGCTGGCGCGCACCTGGTCTTTTTCGTGGCCCGGGATTTTCCAGACTGCGTGCAGCAGCGGGCTGAAGACCTTGCTGGTGTTGCTGATGGTGCCGCTGCTGCGGTCGGACGTGGTGCGGATGCCTTCCCAGCGCGCGCCGACATAGGCCGACCATTGCGGCGTGATGTCCCATTCGTCCTGCGCGAACAAGGCGGCGCGGCGGGTGTCTGCGGCCAGGTTGTCGCCGGAATCGGCGAATTGCGCGTTGCCGTTCCTGTCCAGCGATACGCGCACCTGCTCGCGGTGGCTGGCTTCCAGGTCCCAGCCGGCGGCCAGCAAATGGCCGGCGCCGATTGGGGCGGTGTATTTACCGCCGGTGTTGAGGCTCTTGTCCCTGGTGTTGTCGGTATCGGTAAAGCGGTCCAGCAGCGTGCCTTGCGTGTCGTACTGGTAGCGCAGCGAATCGCTGTCACGCTTGCCCAGGCCGAAGCCGAACTTCACATCGAGCTTGCTGGCGCCCTGCAGGCGGTGCACCCAATTGCCGAAGCCTCGCAGGAAAGTGACGTCGCCGTCGCTGGTCTGCTGCGCCAGGTTGTACTCCGGCGGCTGGCTGCCGACCGGCTGCGACAGGTTGGTCTGCGCCGCGCTATGCGACTTCTGGTGCATCAGGAAGGTCTGGAAGTTCAGCGTGTCGCCGTTCTCGAACTTGTACGAGAAGCGCGGCGTCAGGTGCAGGCCCTTGGTGCTGCCGGCGCTTTCGCTTTCAAGGAACTGCTCCTTGGCCAGGTCGCCATCGGCTTCAACTTCCGTGTTGTGGGTGCGGGTGCTGTCATGCTGGCGGTTGACGTTGACCGATGCCGACAAGGTGTAATTCAGGGCGCCCGACTTTCCCGGCGCTGTGACCGACAGCTCCGGCGAATGGCGGCCCTGCTCCAGGCGGTCGGATGCCTTTACCTGCATGTCGCGCATCTGGTAGCCGTCGCGCAGCACGATATTGATGGTGCCGGCGATGGCGCGGGTGCTGTGCTCGGCCACCGGGCCGCGCATGACTTCGATGCGTTCGACCTGGTCAGGGGACAGCGATTCCATTGAGAAGCCGGCTGGCGGGCGTTCGCCATTGACCAGCACCTGGGTATAGCCGCTGCCCAGGCCGCGCATGCGTACCTCGCCGCCGCGGCCGGCGCGGCCACCGAGCGTGATGCCCGGCAGGCGTTTCAAGACGTCGCCGATATTGCTGTCGCCGTTGCGGTCCAGTTCTTCGCGGCCGAACACTTGCTTGCCCGCCGTGGAGTTGCGGCGCTCCGTCATATCGTCCTGGCGGCCGCCGCTGATGGTGACCTGGGGGACGACGTTATCAGCAGCTTTGATGGCTTCCTGCTGGGCTGCGGCACCGCTGGCCGCTCCCAGGGTCACCACGGCGAAAGGGATCAACTTCTTCATGAGTGGGCAACATTACACGCGGCAGGCCGGTTGGCGCCGCGCAGGCATTGTAATCCCCACCCCGGCGGCTGGCACAGGGCCGCCGCCATTGTTACTTTACGATACTTGCTACATGCCGCGGCCAGAGCCGCCGCCAATGCTGACGCCGGCGCCGCCACCCGGACCGCCCATGCCACCGCGTCCGCCGTGGCCGCCGCGATGGCCGCCCTCCTCGCCCGATGGCCGTTCCCCACGGCTTCCGCCAGGGCCTTCCTCCATGCGGATCAGTTGGTCTACGAGAAACTTTGCCGCTGCCTGGCGCTGGCCATCGTCCAGCGCGTCATTGATGCCCAGCCACCATTCGCGCAGTTGGCGGTCCTCGGCCGCGGTCGCAGCCTGCTCGGCTTCAAGGCCGGCCTGCAGGTCACGCAATTCGACATTCTGGGCCTGCAAACCCAGCTTGGTTGCTTCCTGCAGGCGTTCGCGGCGCGCTTTACGCTCACGCAGCAATGCCTTGCTCTGGCTCTCCACCTTGGCCCACAGGGTCTGCTGGTTCGCGTTCAGGTTCAGGGACTTGCGAAATTCGGAAGCCATGGGCACCAGGTCTTCGGCGCGCATGTCCATGACCGGCACGGCAAAAGCAGGCGCGACAGCCATGGCCAATACCAGCCAGGCGGCACGGGCAGTGCGTATCAGTTTCATATTATTGCTCCGGAAAAAAAGATGCCTGCGGGGGTGCCGCAGGCATAAACCACTTTCGGGTAGAGAGAAATAGCGAACCCAGTGTAGGCCTGGCAGCGCAGTCGGTCTGGCTTTCTTACAAATACTTACTCTGGTAAACACATTGGCAAACACCTACAAAGTTATGAATTTATCGTGGCTTTTAAAAGGATTTATTCCATGCTGGCAGCTACGATTGCTGAAAATCAGGTTTATACTGAATTCCAATGGCGGACGAGTTAACCGCTGTATTCGGAACAGGTGACACATGGGCAAGAAACTCAAGAACGCTGGGCTGATCGGCCTTGGCGTGGTCGCGGGGGTAGCGGTATCCCTGCAGTTTTCGGCGATGGCACAAAAGCAGGCTGACCCTGTCTTGCCGCTGGAAGAACTCAAGCAGCTTGCCGATGTGTACGGCCTGATCAAATCCGATTATGTGGAAGCGGTGGAAGACAAGAAACTGCTGACCGAAGCCATCTCCGGCATGGTCGCCTCGCTCGACCCGCACTCCGCCTACCTCGACAAGAAAGCCTATGCCGAACTGCGTGAAGGTTCGCAAGGCAAGTTCGTCGGCCTCGGCATTGAAATCGCCCAGGGCGACGAAGGCTATATCAAGATCGTGGCTCCGATTGAGGATTCGCCGGCCTACCGCGCCGGCATCAAGCCGGGCGACATGATCACCCGCCTGGATACCACCTCGCTGAAAGGCCTGAGCCTGGATGAGTCGGTCAAGAAGATGCGCGGCGAGCCGGGTTCCAAGGTAATGCTGACGATCATGCGCAAGGATGAGCCGCAGCCGCTGGAATTCACGCTGAACCGCGAAGAAATCCACCAGAAGAGCGTGAAGGCCAAGATCGTCTCGCCGGGTTATGCCTGGGTGCGCATTTCGCAATTCCAGGAACCCACCGTGGATGACCTCGCGGCCAAGATCACCGAACTGTACCGCCAGGACCCGCACCTGAAGGGCCTGGTCCTGGACTTGCGCAACGACCCGGGCGGCGTGCTGCAGGGCGCGATCGGCGTCGCGGCAGCCTTCCTGCCGAAGGACACCCCGATCGTCTCGACCAACGGCCAGTTGCCGGACTCGAAACAGATCTTCTACGGCCGCGCCGAATACTACTCGCTGCGCGGCGATGGCGATCCGCTGGCCAAGCTGCCGGAAGCGGTCAAGCACATCCCGATGGCCGTGCTGGTGAATACCGGCTCCGCTTCGGCCTCCGAAATCGTGGCCGGCGCCCTGCAGGATTACAAGCGCGCCACCATCATCGGTTCGCAGACCTTCGGCAAAGGCTCAGTGCAAACCATTCGCCAGCTGACCGCCGATACCGCCGTCAAACTGACCACCGCGCGCTACTACACGCCGCACGGCCGCTCGATCCAGGCCAAAGGCATCTCGCCTGACCTGCCGGTGGACGAGAACGAGGATGGCGACGGCCTGAACAGCCTGCGCATGCGCGAAGCCGACCTCGCCAAACACCTGAGCAACGACCGCGAGCAGGAAGCCGGCAAGGCCCCGCGCGACGAGCTGGAAGAACAGATGCGCATCCTGGCTGCCGAGAAGAAGCGCAAGCCTTTGGAATATGGCAGTGGCGACGATTTCCAGCTCAAGCAGGCACTCAACCACCTGCAAGGCGTTCCGGTGCAACTGGCCAAGGCCGAATCCAAGCTGGTCAAGCTGGATCCGCCACCGAAGAAATAAAGCTGGCAAAGGTTAAGGCGGCGCCCCCTGGGGCGCCGTTTTTCGTTGCCGATGCGGTAAAATCGGCCATCTTACCGGTCGCCTGACCCATTCTAAGAAAGAAATATTGACCATGAAACAAGCCGTCATCAGCGGAACCGGCCTCTTTACTCCAGCGAACTCGATCAGCAATGAAGAGCTGGTCACCGCCTTCAACGCCTACGCCGAACTGTTCAACGCGGAAAACGCCGCCGCCATCGCAGCCGGCACCGTGACTGCCCTGGAGCCATCCAGCGCAGCCTTCATTGAAAAGGCGTCCGGCATCAAGTCGCGCTACGTGATGGAAAAGACCGGCATCCTGGACCCGAAACGCATGACCCCGCGCATTCCCGAGCGCAGCAACGAAGAACTGTCGCTGCAGGCCGAGATCTGCGTGGCAGCTGCACGCCAGGCGCTGGACCGCGCCGGCCGCATCCCGGCGGACATTGACATGGTGCTGGTGGCTTGCTCCAACATGCAGCGCGCCTACCCTGCCATGGCAGTGGAAGTGCAGCAGGCGCTGGGCATCGACGGCTTCGGCTTCGACATGAACGTGGCTTGCTCCTCGGCCACCTTCGGCATCCAGACTGCGGTTGGCGCGGTGCAGAGTGGCCAGGCGCGCGCGGTACTGATCCTGAATCCGGAAATCACCTCCGGTCACCTGGACTACCGCGACCGCGACAGCCACTTTATTTTCGGCGACGCCTGCACTGCGATCATCGTGGAAGCCAAGGAAGGCGCCGTATCCAAACACCAGTGGGACATCCTGGACACCAAGCTGAAGACCAGCTTCTCCAACAACATCCGCAACAACTTCGGCTTCATGAACCGCTTCGACGAAAGCGGCATCGGCGCGCCGGACAAGCTGTTCAAGCAGCAAGGCCGCAAGGTATTCAAGGACGTGTGCCCGATGGCAGCGCAAATGATCAAGGAATCGATCGACCGCGCCGGCCTGAAGGTTGAGCAGATGAGCCGCTTCTGGCTGCACCAGGCCAACCTGAGCATGAACCAGCTGATCTCCCGCACCATCCTCGGCCGCGACGCCGAGCCGCTGGAAGCGCCGGTGATCCTGGACACCTACGCCAACACCTCCTCGGCCGGCTCCATCATCGCCTTCCACAAGCATCAGGACGACCTGCCGTCCGGCTCCTACGGCGTGATCTGCAGCTTCGGCGCCGGCTACTCCATCGGCTCCGTCGTCGTACGTAAAGCCTAAGATAAAAGTCGGGGTCAGGTCTGGCAATCCGCCACTTTTTTCGCGATGCGAAAAAAGTGGCGGATTGCCAGACCTGACCCCGACTTTCATGCGGTTATACTCCTTGCGAAAGGAGGCCCTGCATGCCGCATGACATCAGCCTGATTACCACTATTGCCGCGGCCCTTGGCTTCGGTCTCGTCTTCGGCTTTATCGCCACCCGCCTCAAACTTCCCGCCCTGGTCGGCTATCTCGCAGCCGGCATCCTGATTGGTCCTGCTACCCCTGGCTTTGTCGCTGACAGCGCGATAGCCGGCCAGCTGGCTGAAATCGGCGTGATGCTGATGATGTTCGGCGTCGGCCTGCATTTTTCGCTGGATGATTTGTGGGAAGTGCGCAAGGTGGCCCTGCCCGGCGCCATCCTGCAGATCGCGGCGGCGACCGGCATGGGCATGGCGCTGGCGCATTTCTGGGGCTGGAGCCTGGGCGGCGGCCTGGTGTTCGGCCTGGCGCTGTCGGTGGCCAGCACGGTGGTGCTGCTGCGGGCGCTGGAGGAGCGCGGCACGCTGGATTCCTTCAATGGCCGCATTGCCGTCGGCTGGCTGGTGGTCGAGGACCTGGTAACCGTTCTCGTGCTCGTGCTGCTGCCTGCCCTTGCTGGCGCACTTGGCGGCAATGCTGGCGATGCTGCCGGCGCCCACGGCCACGCTGCAGCTGAAGGCGGCGTGCTCAAGGCGCTGGCTGTCACGCTGGGCCAGGTGGCGCTGTTCGTCGGCTTCATGCTGCTGGTGGGCCGCAAGCTGTTCCCGTGGATCTTGTGGCAGGTGGCGCGCACCAATTCGCGCGAGCTGTTCACCCTGTGCGTGATCGCTGCGGCAGTGGGCATCGCTTATGCGGCTACCGTACTATTCGGCATCTCCTTCGCGCTGGGCGCGTTCTTCGCCGGCATGGTGCTGCGCGAATCCGAGCTGAGCCATCGCGCCGCGCATGAATCGCTGCCATTGCGCGATGCGTTCGCGGTGCTGTTCTTCGTTTCGGTCGGCATGCTGTTCGAGCCGTTGATCCTGGTTGAACAGCCGCTGCGCGTTCTTGCTGTGGTGGGCATTATCCTGTTCGGCAAGTCGATTGCGGCCTTCGCGCTCGTGGTGCTGCTGCGCTATCCAGCCAGCACGGCGCTGATGGTGTCGGCCAGCCTGGCGCAGATCGGCGAGTTTTCCTTCATCCTGGCGGCGCTGGGCATCTCGCTTGGGCTGCTGCCGCATGAAGGCCAAAGCCTGATCTTGGCCGGCGCTATCCTGTCGATCGCCTTGAACCCCCTGATGTTCCTGCTCGCTGGCCCGCTGGAGCGCATGCTGGGCAAGAACAAGGTACTGGCGGCGCAATATGCGCGCACCGCCGATCCGCTGGCAGAGTTGCCGATGACGACCGCGCAATCCAAGCTGGAAGGCCAGGTGGTGCTGGTCGGTTATGGCCGCGTGGGCAGGAATATTGCTGAAGAGCTGGCGGCTCAGGGCATCCATTACGTGGTGGCGGAGCAGAATCGCGAGCTGGTCGACCAGCTGCGCCAGCAAGGCATCGCCGCCGTGGCGGGTAATGCTGGCGAACCTGCGGTATTGATCCAGGCCCATATCCACAAGGCGCGCATGCTGGTGGTGGCGACGCCGGATACCTTCCACGTGCGCGCCATGATCGAAACGGCGCGCGCGCTGAATCCGGATATCAAGATCGCGGTGCGCACGCACAGCGAAGAGGAGGCTGCCCTGCTGCGCAGCGAGCGCGCCGGCGTCATCTTCATCGGCGAGCAGGAGCTGGCCAAGTCGATGGCGGCGCACGTCGCCGGCGAAATCGGCAGGACGCACGCCTAGCGCGCCTACAGCCGCGCTGCCAACTCCGCGCCTTCCTTGATGGCGCGCTTGGCGTCGAGTTCTGCTGCCAGGGCGGCGCCGCCGATCTTGTGGAAGCGCGGGGCGCCTGCCGCAGCTGCCTCGCCTTCCGGCGGCATCAGTTCAGTCAGGCTTTCCTGGCCGGCGCAGATCACCACGTTATCCACTGCCAGCAAGCGTTCTTCTTCGCCAACCTGGATGTGCAGGCCATGGTCGTCGATCCGCTTGTACTGCACGCCGGGGATCATCACCACGCCATTGCGCGCCAGTACCGCGCGGTGCACCCAGCCCGACGTCTTGCCAAGGCCGGCGCCGAGCTTGCTGGTCTTGCGCTGCAGCAGGTAGAGCTGGCGCACCGGCTCCGCCGCCCTTGCCGGCACCAGGCCGCCTCCCGTCTTGGCGTGCAGGTCGACGCCCCATTCGGCAGTCCAATGCTCCTTTGCCAGGGGCAGCGCATGCTCAGGGTTATGCAACAGGTATTCGCCGACGTCGAAGCCGATGCCGCCCGCTCCAATGATGGCCACGCGCTTGCCGACCGGCTTTTTGTCGCGCAGTACGTCGAGATAGGACAGCACTTTCGGATGGTCGATGCCGTCGATCTTCGGCTTGCGCACACGGATGCCGGTGGCGACGATCACGTCGTCATAGCCGCCCGCCAGCAGTTCTTCGCGCGTGACGCGGTGATTGAGCTGCAGCTTGACGCCGGTCAACTCGATCTTGCGGCCGAAGTAGCGCAGGGTTTCGTTGAATTCTTCCTTGCCCGGGATCTGCCGGGCGATATTGAACTGGCCGCCAATGCGGTCGCCCGAGTCGAACAAGGTGACGTCGTGGCCGCATTCCGCCGCCACCGTCGCAGCCGACAAGCCGGCAGGACCGGCGCCGACCACCGCTACCTTGCGGCGAGCCGCAGCGGGCTTGTACACCAGCTCCGTCTCATGGCAGGCGCGCGGGTTCACCAGGCAGCTGGCGCGCTTGTTCTGGAAAGTGTGGTCAAGGCAGGCCTGGTTGCATCCAATGCAAGTATTGATTTCGTCGGCGCGGCCGGCAGCGGCCTTGTTAACGAACTCAGCATCAGCCAGGAAGGGGCGCGCCATCGACACCATGTCTGCATCGCCGCGGCGGATGATGTCCTCGGCCTCCGCCGGCATGTTGATACGGTTCGAGGCGACCACGGGAATGGTCACCTCCTTGCGCAGGCGGCCCGCCACTTCGGCGAAGGCGGCGCGCGGCACCGAGGTGACGATGGTCGGCACGCGCGCCTCATGCCAGCCGATGCCGGTGTTGAGGATGGTGGCGCCGGCCTGCTGCAAGGCCTTGGCGACAGTCACCACCTCTTCCCAGGTATTGCCGCCGTCCACCAGGTCCAGCAGCGAGTGCCGGTACATGATGATGAAGTCGCGGCCGACCGCATCGCGCATGCGGCGCACGATTTCCACCGGCAGGCGCATGCGGTTCTCGATGCTGCCGCCCCAGCGGTCGGTGCGCAGGTTGGTGCGGGCACAGAGGAACTGGTTCAGCAGGTAGCCTTCGCTGCCCATCACCTCGACGCCGTCATAGCCGGCCTTCTGCGCCAGCCTGGCGGCGCGCACGTAGGCCTTGATGGTCGATTCGATGCCGCTTTCGGTCAGCGCCTTCGGCTTGAAGGGCGAGATCGGCGATTTCTTGTCGGAGGCGGACACGGCAAACGGCTGGTAGCCATAGCGCCCTGCGTGCAGGATCTGCATCAGGATCTTGCCGCCCTCTTCGTGCACGGCACGGGTCAGCTTGCGGTGGTTGAACACGTCGCCGATGAAGTTCATGGTGCCGCCAAAGGGCAGCAGCCAGCCCTGGCGGTTCGGCGAGATGCCGCCGGTCACGATCATCCCTACCCCGCCCCTGGCGCGCTCGCGGTAGAAGGCGGCCAGCTTGTCATAATTGAAGAAGCGATCCTCCAGCCCCGTGTGCATGGAACCCATGATGACGCGGTTGCGCAAGGTGGTAAAACCCAGGTCGAGGGGCGAGAGGAGATGCGGGAAATTCGTGGTCATAGGGGTAAGGCGGGAGTTCAGTGCGCTGTCTAACGATGGAAGCGCGCGGCGCTTGTATTCTGCCACCAGTTCCCTTACGCTGGTAGCATGAAGCGACTGTTATTAGTACTGTTCCTCGGTTTTACCGCGCCCGCGTTCGGCGCGGGCCAGGCGGCCCGGTTGGAGATTCCCAAGCTGGAAGTGTCCGTCAACCGGGTGAAGGCAGACGCGCAACAGCTCTATGAAGTGAACGCCAGCGGCACCGTTCATGCATCCCTGCCAACAGTCTGGCGCACCCTCACGACCTACGACCGCATGGAAGAATTCGTGCCCGACATGGCGTCGTGCCGGGTGCTTTCCCGGAATGGTAACGAAGTCATCATTGAGCAATTTGGCACGGCGCGCTTCCTGTTCATGTCGCGCTCCATCCATCTTGTCGTGCGTGCAACGGAGCAGCCGATGTCGTCGATCGACATCGCCCTGGTTTCGGGGGACATGAAACACTACGAGGCGCGCTGGGAACTGATTCCCATTCCGGAAACCGGCGGCACCCGCGTGGTGTATAGCGGGCGCCTGATGCCGAACTTCTACGTGCCGGGCCTGCTGGGCACCAACATCATCCGCGGCGATATCGAACGCATGATGAATGCGGTGCTGGCCCACCTGGAACGCCAACCGGCGCTGCCGAAACAGTCCGAACTGGCACGCGGCCTGGGCGGAGTGCCCAGCGTTCCTTAAAGCGGCGGCTTAGGCCGTGTAGTGGTCGCGGTCGCGCACTTCCGCAAAATTCTCAAGGCTGCCGATGCGGATCACCACCGGGTTCATGGTGGATGCGGTCTGCATGGAGCGCCAGGCAAACTGCCATTCTTTCTCGACCGCATCTTCACGCGTCTTGGTGAAGGCAGCGCCCAGCGCGGCGCGGCCACCGTATTCGATGGCGCCATCGATGCCGGCCCAATTCGGCAAGGTGCGCTGCACGGCGCGATGAATGCGCTCACCGAATTCCTCGGTGTTGTGGATCACCAGGCAGCTGTCGGCGCCGAAATGGTCGAACAGGTCGCGGTTCCAGGCTTGCGAAAAGCTCAGGGTCAGGAAGCTGCCCACAGGGCGCAGCACGAACTGGCCATCCTTCAGGGCTTGTTCGAGTTCGCTGCGCGGGCCGTAGCGGTGCAGCGTAGGTGGGCGTTTGTAATCGTGCATGATGACTCTTAGTTTGGATTTCTTTCGATGTGCCGCACGTGGCGGTGGGCACGCATGAATGTCGAGGCGATGAAGATTTCGCGCAGCAGGTAGCCGAAGTTGCCGATCAGGCAAATCATCGCGGCGATGAACAGGCCGGCAATGTACTTGTCCAGCGCGACGTTGGTAGCGTCGCCAACGAACAGCAGAGCCACCACCAGGCAGACGAACAGGCCGCAGGCCGTGCACAGCGCAATCGCAACATTGATCAGGTGAGAGCGGCGGTACAGGATATCGAGCTCGTTGATATACGTGTCGTTATAGGCCACGTCGAGGCGCTCTTCCAGCACGCGCGAGCGGTCGATGATGCGCGCCAGGCGGTTCAGCAGCACCAGGAGATTGGTGCAGACTGTGGACAGCATGAAAACCGGGGCAATCGCAAGCTGGATGATGTGGGCGATGTCGCCAAGCTGCAGATTCATTATGCGAAGCGTCCTTGCTGACGGAATTGTTCGGTAGCGTTGACCAGGGCGCGGCTGATGCCCTGCTCCATGGCGCCGTGGCCGGCGTCCGGAATCATCTTCATCACGGCATTGGCGCCCCAGGCCTGCTGCAGGCGCAAGGCCGATACCGGCGGGCAGATCACGTCATAGCGGCCCTGGACGATCACCGCCGGCAGGTGGGCGATAAGCGGCACATTGGCCAGCAACTGGCCGTCGGAGAAGAAGCCCAGGTTGGCCATGTAGTGCGATTCCATGCGGCCGACGCCCAGGTCGAGGGTGTCCGATGGCGGTTCCTCCGGCTGCGGCAGCAGGAAGACGCGGCGGCCTTCGAACTTGCTCCAGGCGCGCACGGCGGGCCAGTGCACGTCCGGGTTCGGGTCCATGATGCGCTTGACGTAGGCTTGCAGCAGGTTGCCGCGCTCACCGGCCGGGATGGTGGCGACGAATTCGTCGTACACCTCCGGATGGAACCATTCCGAGCCTTGCAGGAACCAGTCGATTTCCTTCTGGGTGCAGAGGAAGATGCCGCGCAGGACGAAGCCCAGGCAACGCTCCGGGTGGGCTTGGCCGTAAGCCAGCGCCAGCGTCGAGCCCCAGGAGCCGCCGAATACCAGCCATTTATCGATGCCGAACAGGGCGCGCAGGCGCTCGATGTCCTCAATCAGGAGCTGGGTGGTGTTGTTGCGCACCTCGCCCAACGGGGTCGATTTGCCGGCGCCGCGCTGGTCAAACAGGATGACCCGGTAGTGGTCCGGGTTGAAGAAGCGGCGGTGCTGCGGCGACATGCCTGCGCCAGGGCCGCCGTGGAAGAAGACGACCGGAATGCCGTTCGGGTTGCCCACCTCTTCCCAATAAATTGTATGGATGTCATCGACAGCCAGCATGCCGCTATTGCGGGGCTGGATTGGCGGGAACAGGTGTGGCAAGGCGTCGGGCATGTCTATCCTCTGTGCGTGAAGCCAAGATTGTAACCGCTCAGAAGAAGGTATTGATGGCTTGAAGAACGTTGTACGTGTCATCCACAAGCAGCATCAGCGGCCATTTGTCGAAGGTGGTGCAGGGGTGGGAGATGCCGCAGCCCACCAGGTCGCCCACCTGCAGGCCCCCTTCGACGCCCTCCGGCCAGCGCAGGTAGGCGTGCTGGTCGTTCATCTTGTCGATCACGGCGCCCTCCGGCAGCGCCAGCGCGCCCGCGCCCGGCCGATGCGCGGCGATTGGCCGCGGCAGGCCCAGGTCGTGCGAGGCATCGCGCTTGCCCATGGACAGGATGGCCAGGTTCGGCTCGGGGAGCGACAGTACCGTGGTCCAGACTTCCAGCGCCGGCCGCAGGCCCTCCCCTGCCGCCTTGCCCTCGCGGCTGGCCAGTTCACTGGTCAAACCACCGTAGTAGCCGTGGTCATTGGTCAGGTAGCATCCGCTGCGCAGGATCGGCAGGACTTTCTTGCCTTGCACGGCCAGCCCGGCAAACTCGCGCGCCACGCGGTCGAAATAGGCCGAGCCGCCGGCAGAGATAATCACCTGCTCGCCGCCGAACAGGCCTTCCGCCGCCGCGGCCCTCAGCATTTCCGCCATGCGCTGCAGGAAGCCGTTGACCAGCTCCACATCGGCATCGCGGTTGTCGGTCACGACCAGGCCTTCATAGCCCTCGATGCCGGCCAGTTGCAGTCCGGGTGCAGCGGCGATGGCACGCGCTACCGCCATCACTTCCTCCGGATCGCGGCATCCGGCGCGCCTGCCCTTCATGCCCAGTTCAACCAGCAACGGCAAGGGCCGCGCGAGCCCTAAGGCCTGCACGGCACGCGCCAGGCGCTCGACGCCTTGCTGCGAATCGACCAGTGCGAAGAACTCGAAGGAATGGTCCTCCTGCATCAGGTGCAGTACCGCGCGGATATCGGCCGGCGCCACCAGTTCATTGGCGAGGATCACGCGCCGCACGCCAAAACGCGCCGCGATCTGCACCTGCGGGATAGTGGCCAGCGTGATTCCCCAGGCGCCGTTCTCGATTTGCGCCGCGAACAGATGCGGGCTCATGGTGGTCTTGCCGTGCGGCGCCAACAGCACCCCATGGCGCTCGCAGAAGCCGCGCATCCAGGCCAGGTTGTGCTGCAGTGCAGAAGCCTTCAGTACCGCCACCGGCAGGCTCGTGTCCGCCGCCAGCACGTTCCAATGCTGGGCGCCGATCATGTGCTGACGCAGCGGCTCCACGATAGGCAGGCCTTTCACGCCAGGCTGCAGGATTTGTTCATCGAGTTCGGGCAGCGCGTACATAAGTCATCCAATCATCGTCAGCCGGCCGCTGGCTCGGCAGTATTAAACGCCAACTGTGCGGCAAAGGCTCGCTTGTAGGCGGGGCGCGCTTCGCCACGGGCCACATATGCGGCCAGTCGGGGGAATTCACTGAGGATACCCGATGGCTTGAGCCTGAGCAGCACCGACACCATGACCAGGTCGCCCGCGCTGAAATCGCCATCCAGCCATTGTGCATCACCCAGGCGCGCGGAGAGCTGGCCAAGCCGAACGCGGATACGATCCATGATCAGGGGCAGGCGCTCTTTGCTCCACGGCTTGTCACCCTCCTGGAATTTGGCGATAACGATTTCCAGGATCGGCGGCTCAACCGTGTTGAGTGCCGCAAACATCCATGTGATCGCACGCGCCCGGGCATTGGCATCCTCCGGCAACAGGCCCGGATAGTGCGAAGCGATATGGAAAATGATCGCGCCCGACTCGAACAACGTCAGGTCGCCTTCCTCATAGGTCGGAATCTGGCCGAACGGATGCAGGGCAAGGTGCTTAGGCTCCTTCATCGCGGCGAAGGAAACCGGCCGTACCTCGTAAGCCTGGCCTGTTTCTTCGAGCGCCCAGCGGACGCGCGTATCGCGTGCCAGGCCCATGCCGCCATCGGGCGAACGTTCGAATGCAGTAATGGTTTTGTTCATCGGAGTCTCCTGGTAATCGAGGCGAAAATGCCCTTTCAGGAATGACGACGAATCACCAGCGGTGAAATCGACATAAGCCGTTGATCTTACGGCTGGTTCTGAAGCATTGCAGCAAACTGGGCAGGCGTCCACTTTTTCCTATCTGATACCTGTCCGTCACCCAGTTCTATCAACCTCAATTGGCCAGACGCATCAAGGACAGTATCAACGGAAAAGAAGGGGCTCGAAACACGTTCGGCCACTTCCGCAACGAGTGCAGGAACATTTCCGTCCCTTGAGAACGCTTTCCGGTTGAGTACGAAGTATCGTTCTTCGGTTTCGGGACGGAGCTCCTCAAACTTGCGAATACATATCCCGCCCTCCACCGAGCCCCTGTATTGCGCAATCAGGGAAACCACTTCCGCGATCCCTTCAGGCGTTTGTGCGACCGACCCACGCTGCGTGGTGAGTGACTTGACGTAATCCTTGACGAAATAAGCTGGCCAATTCTTGCCACTGACAAGACTCACAAAGTCGGCGCTTCTTTCCGCCACGATGGTTTCGGGCGTCCACGCTTCACAAACGGGATACCACTCTGGCAAATAATGACACCGGCGGTATTCCTCGGCACTGGTCTTCATTTGCGCCCCACTCGCGGCAACGCCTTCAGCCAGTCGAGCATACGACTCGGGCGTCATCATCCATCCTCGATAAACGACCTTCACGCCAGCCGGGAGCACCGGCCTGGCGCGGAACCGATCGCTCTCAAAGTCTTCAAACGAGAACAGGGAGTAAGCAAGGCCCGCCTTAATGACGGCAGCAAACTCTTCCGCGTACTCTTCGTCCACGGCTGATTTATTGAATGGATCAGAAGGGTATAACAAATACATTCGGGGCTTTCCAGTTATGGCAGGAGGAGCAGGTTTTTCAGTTGCTTTGCAACGGACTCCCTGGCCTTACCTGTTTTGAATATGGTTGGAATGTACAGCATGAAGCAACCCCAACGATACCGCGACCGATTCCTGTCCTTGGACAGCAAGTACTGCAACACTTCGCTGGCGGATTCGCGGTGAAACGCCCAGAGCACATGGTTGCGGTAGGTGATCGAAAAATAGGCGTCTGTGGGCCAGCTCAACACATGCTTGCGCCGCAGATGGCAGGAACCACATCGAATCGAGCCAACCGGCCAGCCGCTACGATTTTTGAGAAACCGCGAATGCTCCCAGTCGTCCGCGGAATAGCCATCAGGGAGTTCGTGAAGTGCCTTCTCGGGACGACCATGAAGTCCCTGGTAATAGAGTGCCGCATGCCACTTATGGCCGCATGAGTCCTGGAACTGCTGGTACTCGAACAAGCTGCTCTTCTGAAAAAATTCCACATCCGATTTCAGCTTGATGCAAACAACTTCGGCAAACTCGAATTCTGCGCGCTGCTTGCACGCTGGACAAACAATATCCAGATGGTGCGGGATCGGTCTCCATTCGTACGGCCTTGTCATCTTTGACAAGGGCTGAGAAATTGCGCGAGAACGTTTTGCCAGAGCACCTGCGGAGGAATGCCTGCATAGCCGGACTCCTGCGCATCATTACACTCGATCACGATCCAACGCCCATTTGCGGTTTTTGCGAAATCTACTACGAGGAATGGCACATCAAGGCGCGCGGCGGCTTGCCTGGCGACCTCTAGCCCGGCATCAACATCGGCGCAATGATACGGAGCGACCTGGTACCAGTACCGCCCCCAACCGACACACTTGCCATGCCACCAGAATGATCGATACTCCATCGACGGCTTAACCTTACCTGGGACACTGCCCTCCACCGGCATAAGTGGGACAAACTCTCGAATTACCGGCTTCTGCCAGTGCAGGATCGGATCGTTACGATACTTCTCCGAAACCAATGCATAGTGCTCACGGCTTTGAATGACAGACAGATCAGGATTATGCTTGCTCGTTTGCCTGGAGCCCTTCATGAAGACTGGCCACTGGAAATCTTGTTCGATTTCTTCCACGTGCGGCAATGCATCAAAGACCTGGGTTCGCGGCGTGAGCCCTTCCAGGTAGGGATACCAGTGTTCAAGTTCACTGGCGCGGGAGTGCTCGTCCGGGGAGTTCACGAGGCGTAGCCCCATGTCCAGCTTCTCCCTGAATTCGGCTGCGTAATCGTCGATAGGGCCGATCCTCAGGATGCACAGCGACTCGCCCTCGACCCGATATGGATGATCGCATGCAAAGTGCAAGTCGAAGTTGAAGTCGTATGCGGATACGCCCACCACGTCGCTAACAACGAAAAGCTTTTTCTCAATACGCGCAACGTTCACCCTGCTCAATGCATAACCCATTCTATGCGCAATGTTGTGGTCATGAGGCTAATATGTCGCCCACATCAACTGAGCGGGACGTCGCCTCAACCATTCCGGACTGGGCACGGTTGCCAAGTCCTCATAAACCTTAGGTGGGAATCCTCGCCTTGCCCTTCTTGTTGTGCAAGGCCCAGGCATTCTTCCAGTGATTTCGTTCGGATGTGCCCGAGCGAGAGTCCGTTTGAAGTGCGATACAAACTCACTCTCGGAATCATCATACAGACCAGAGAAGAGGAAATACTTTCCAGCTTCCAGCGACTTACCATCGAGAACCAATACCCTCGCCCAGATCAAGTAGACCTGGGGATCGTAGATCCTTAGTGCTCCCGGAAGTCTCCTGCGAAGTACTTCGATTTTTCCGGCCTCCCACAGTTCGATGGATGCGACTCGCCAGTATGCGGCTCGGCCGACGAAAATTCTCGGGCTTGATGCGCTTTCGAAAGCATTGCCAATAGCCTCGACTAGTGGCCATTGGAAATCAAAGAAGAAGAAGTATCCTCCAATGACCCAGCATTCGCCGGAAGGAAGCCACTCTTTATGCAAGCCGATCCACCACTCCCGTAGCTGACGCTTGGCTATAATCATCTCATCGCTGCGAAGTGCTTCAATGATACTTCTAGCGGTCGGCCTAACTTTCGTATTCCCTGACGAACTTGGCGTTTCAAACGGCGCCGCAGCCGAGGCCACAGGGCCTTCCCGGCTCTTTCTGCGATCGAAGACTTCAATCAGCTTTTTCAGTATTCTCATTGCGTTGAGCCCCCCGACATTTCTTAAAGGCGATAGTCCCCAGCGCCAGTCCTATGCTGGGGTCAAGCAGCAAGAATGCTGCAGAGATCGCGAAGCCATACGGCTCATTCGACATGGCACTTGCGATAGCGCCGGCAATGCCACACAGAAATGGCGGGGCAAAGGAGAAGTTACCTTCGTGCCTTGTGACGATATATGCAATGAGGGACAGCCAATTCAACGCGATAATCGCGGCAACTGTCCACATCACGACAATGCTCAATGCCATAAACCGAGGATCAGTCCGAAAACGAGGAACTGCGCAGTGTGGTAACCACCGTCGATCAGTAGCAGCTTGACGCTGCGGTTGGCGAACTGGTAGTTGATGCCGAAGCTGGCTGCCACCATGCCGAAGCCAGCCAGCAAGGC
This sequence comes from Pseudoduganella sp. R-43, assembly GCF_049913255.1. NCBI lineage: Bacteria > Pseudomonadati > Pseudomonadota > Betaproteobacteria > Burkholderiales > Oxalobacteraceae > Pseudoduganella > Pseudoduganella sp. R-43. The sequence continues at coordinate 492,157 of NZ_CP183988.1, read as the reverse complement.
GTGCTTGATGGCATAGTCGAGCGTTGGCGCCGGGCCGACCCAGCGTGCAAACGCGAACGCCGCGAGAAGGGAAAAGACAAATGCCACGCCGAATACGCGTACCGGATGGCCGTCCGGTTTGACGCCGCCGTTCTCGTCATTCCACATCTTGCCGAACACGGCCGGCGAATACCACAGGCCGCCCAACATGAAACTCGATACCGCGGCCAGCAGCGCGGCGAAAATATTCATGCCCATCGTATGCATCGTTGTCCCCCAGCAAATTATTGTTGAGAATGAACGATATGTGAGCCGGGCAGCGTGCGTCAATCACTTGTTGTTGCAATGCGCCGAAAGCATTTCTCCCATCTTGCCGCTGGCGGCCTGGCGGTCATCGGCCCAGGTCAGGGCGGATTCGGTGCCGCCGGGTTCTTCGCGGCGCAGGAAGCTGACGTAGGTGGAGCCTTTCTTGCCGGTGACGTGCATCAGGCGGACTTCACAACTGCGGCCGGTGGCAGCGGCCTTGGCGGTGCTCAGCACGTCGACCTTGATGACGGGACCGATGTGCGCTACCAGCGGCGCGCGCTGGTTCAGGATGTCGAGCAGCTTGTCTTGCGGGATGTCGCGGCTGCAGGCTACAAGCAGCAGCACGGGCAGCATTTTTTTCATGGCGCCTCCAAAAGAACAAACGCCGACCGGCGCGGAGGCCGGACGGCGTTTGGGTGTTGCGTTGCTCTTTGCTTCGATCAGGACATGTGCTGGCCGCCGTTGATCGCGATATTAGCGCCGGTGACGAAGGCCGCTTCTTCCGATGCCAAGTAGGCCACCAGGCCGGCTACTTCTTCCGGCTTGCCCAGGCGCGCCATCGGGATCTGCGGGATGATCTTCGAATCCAGCACGTCTTTCGGGATCTCCATCACCATCTTGGTGCCGATATAGCCTGGCGAGATGGTGTTGACGGTCACGCCCTTGCGTGCCACTTCCAGCGCCAGCGCCTTGGTGAAGCCATGCACGCCAGCCTTAGCCGCCGAGTAGTTGGTCTGGCCGAATGCACCCTTCTGGCCGTTCACCGAGGAGATGTTGATGATGCGGCCCCAGCCACGGTCCACCATGCCATCCGCTACCGGCTTGGTCATGTTGAACACGGAGTCCAGGTTGGTCTTCATCACGGCGTCCCAATTGACCTTGTCCATCTTCTTGAAGGTCATGTCGCGGGTGATACCGGCGTTATTCACCAGCACGTCAACCGGGCCGATGTCGCGCTCGACTGCTGCGATGCAGGTTTGCGCCGAATCGTAGTCCGACACATCGCAAGGATAGGCCGTGAAGTTATAGCCCTGGTCCTTCATCGTGGCCAGCCACGACTCGTGCGTCTTATTGCTCGGGGAATACGTGGTTACCACTTTGTAGCCCAGTGCGACCATCTTGATGCAGATCGCTTCGCCCAGACCACCCATGCCGCCTGTTACCAATGCAACTCGTGCCATTTAATGTTCCCCTATTTATTTAAACGAAAGCTCATTCCCTCTCAACTGCCAGTGCTACGCCCATGCCGCCGCCGATGCACAGCGAGGCCAGGCCCTTCTTGGCGTCACGGCGAACCATTTCATGCAGCAGGGTCACCAGGATGCGGGCGCCGGATGCGCCGATCGGGTGGCCGATCGCAATCGCGCCGCCGTTGACGTTGATCTTGCTGGTGTCCCAGCCCATTTCCTTGTTCACGGCGCAGGCTTGCGCGGCGAACGCTTCGTTGATCTCCATCAGGTCCAGGTCCTGTGGCGACCAGCCGGCCTTCTTCAGGCACAGTTGCGAAGCGGGGACCGGGCCCATGCCCATATAAGCCGGGTCGAGGCCGGACGAGGCGTAAGCCTTGATGCGGGCCAGCGGAGTCAGGCCCAGTTCCTTGGCCTGCCTGGCGGACATCATCATCACCGCTGCGGCGCCGTCGTTGATGCCGGAAGCATTGCCGGCGGTGACGGAGCCTGCCTTGTCGAAGGCTGGGCGCAGGCCGGACAGCGCTTCCAGGGTCGAGCCCGGCTTCACGTATTCGTCCTGGTCGAAGAAGATGCTGCCTTTCTTCTGCACGATTTCCAGCGGCAGGATCTCATCCTTGAACTTGCCGGCCTTTTGCGCGGCTTCCGCTTTCAGCTGCGACTGCAGCGCGAATTCATCTTGCTGGCTGCGCGAGATATCGTATTTCTTGGCGACGTTCTCGGCGGTGATGCCCATGTGGTACTGGTTGTACACGTCCCACAGGCCATCGACGATCATGGTGTCGACCATCTTGGCGTCGCCCATGCGGAAGCCGTCGCGCGAGCCGTTCAGCACGTGCGGCGAGGCGCTCATGTTTTCCTGGCCGCCGGCGATGATGATGTTGGCGTCGCCGCACTTGATAGCTTGCGCCGCCAGGTGGGTGGCCTTGAGGCCGCTGCCGCACACCTTGTTGATGGTATAGCCCGGAATGGCGCTTGGCAGGCCGGACTTGATCACAGCCTGGCGTGCGGGATTCTGGCCAACGCCAGCGGTCAGCACCTGGCCCATGATCACTTCGCTGACCAGGTTAGGGTCGATGCCAGTCTGGGCCAACAGGCCCTTGATGACATGAGCGCCCAGCTCTGCTGCCGGGGTCTTGGCCAGGGAACCGCCGAACTTGCCAACGGCGGTACGGCCTGCTGCAACAATTACTACATCATCCATTCTGCTTCTCCGGGAGTGGTATGAAAATCATTCAATGCATTCTAGCTAAGTGCCATGCGTGCGGCCAGCTATGGCCTACCGGAACAGGGGCTTATTCAAAGCCACTTCTGTTGCCTCGCGTCCATAAGCCTGCGCACGGTCGATGGCGTGCTTGCCCTGGTCGGTTGCCATTTGCAGCAGGTCTTGTGGATGCTGGATGGCCAGGAATTCGTTGGAGGCTGCGGTCATGGCAGCAAGAGAAGCCAATGTGGTATCACGATGCCAGTCACAGATGCTGGCGAAGCTGGCGAGTTGCGCGTCAAAAGCCGCTTGTGCGGCGCGGGAAAATTCATCATTGAACGCGTACATGCCCATGCTCCTTCAGTTGTTCGGTGGCTGAGATACCGCAAGACTTCTCATGTTAGTACGCGATTCCAGACAATTGTTTGATAAACATCAAGGCCGCTTTCATTTTGCATAAAACCCTACGCGATGTCACGACAATAACTTGATACCGTCCAAGGTGGCCGCGCATTGCTCGCGTATCACATTGACGAAGTCGGCCACGTAAGCCTTGTGCTGCAAGGCCGGAGGCACCGAGACGAACAGGTCGCTCCACAAGCCGGTCTCGCCGATCGGACGGGCGATGACGTAGTCGTAGTCGACGTAATTCTTGATCGCCCAGTTCGGCAATGCGGCCACGCCGCGCCGGCTTGCAACCAGTTGCAGAATCATGACCGTGAGTTCGGCGGTGCGGCGCTGGAACTCAATGCCGGCTGGACGCAGCACTTCGCGGATCAGGTCGATGCGCGTTTCGGGCACCGGGTAGGTGATCAGGGTTTCGCCTGCAAAGTCTGGCGCCGACAGGCGGCGTTGCGTGGCGAGGCGGTGCTTTTGCGCCATCACGGCCAGGATTTCGAAGCGGAACAGCGGGAAGGTTGAGTACTCGGCGCTGTAGTCCGAACCGATCACGAGGTCAGCTGTACCGCTGCGCAGCAGGTCGGCCGGTTCGCTGTGGAAGCCGGACACCAGGTCGATTTCCACCTCTGGCCAGCGGGTGCGGAAAGCATCCATCACCGGCATCAGCCAGTCGAAACAGGTATGGCATTCAAGTGCGACCCGCAACTGGCCGGTGTCGCCCTGCGACAGGCGCAGCACGTCGCGCTCGGCGCGCTCGACTTCCGGCAGCAGGGTATCGGCCAGTTTCAGCAGACGTTCGCCGGTCGCGGTGAAGCCGATCGGTATCGATTTACGCTCAAATAGCGGCGTACCGTAGCGATCCTCCAGCAACTTGATCTGGTGCGACAAAGCCGACTGCGTCAGGTTGAGCAGTTGTGCCGCCTTGACCAGGCTACCGGAGGAACGGAGCGCAGACAGCGTGCGCAGGTGACGAATCTCAAGCATGTATGAAAAGTTTTCAAGTGGATGCATAAAAAGTTTCGTTTTTATTATATGCCGTCATGCCGCAAACTGTACTTCACCAATATTTCTTAAGCATGACAAAAATGAAACTCGTTCAAACACATATTCCTGGCTTTCCACGCATCGGCGCAGCGCGCGAACTGAAATTTGCGCTGGAGCGCTTCTGGCGCGGTGAATCGTCCGAGGCCGCGCTGCAGCAAACTGCGAGCAATCTCCGTGCCCGGCACTGGGAAACCCAGCGCCAGCATGGCCTGGACTTCGTGACGGTAGGCGACTTTGCTTTCTACGACCATGTGGCCAACCATATCCAACTGTTCGGCTGCGAGCCGTCGCGCTTCGGTTTCAGCGGCGACGAGACGCCGCTGGCGCGCTATTTCGCCATGGCGCGTGGCGACAGTGCACACGCATCGTGCGGCTGTGGCCACAATGGTGCAGCGCTGGAAATGACCAAATGGTTCGACACCAACTACCACTATCTGGTGCCGGAATTCAGCGAATCCACTTCCTTCGACCTGTACAGCAAGCGCCTGCTGGACGAAGTCAGCGAAGCCCGCGTCGCCGGGCATCGCGTCAAGGCCGTCCTGCTCGGCCCACTGACCTTCCTCTGGCTTGGCAAGGAACGCGATGCAGCGCCAGGCTTCAGCCGCCTCGACCTGCTCGATCGCCTGCTGCCACAATACAGCCGCTTGCTGATGCAGTTGCGCGTTGCCGGCGCCGACTGGGTGCAACTCGATGAGCCGATCCTCGGTCTCGACCTGCCCAACGCTTGGCGTAATGCCTTCGAACCAGCGTACTGGCTGCTCAACCAGGCGGGCGCCGAACTGATTGTCGCTACCTATTTCTCGCCGCTGGAGGAAAACGTCAGCCTGGCCTGCCGCCTGCCCGTCGCAGGCCTGCATGTGGATGCGGTACGCGCCGCCAGCGAGCTGACCAGCGTGGCCGACTGGCTGCCGGCGCACAAGGTGCTGTCGATCGGCGTGATCGATGGCCGCAACATCTGGCGCACCGATCTCGATGCAACCATGGCCACGCTGATGCCTGTCCTATCCAAGCGCAGTGGCCCGGTGTGGCTGTCGACCTCGTGCTCGCTGCTGCATGTGCCGTACAGCCTGGCGGCGGAACCTGCGCTGGACGACGAGTTGCGCTCGTGGCTGGCCTTCGCCGAAGAAAAGCTGGCGGAGCTTGCGCTGCTTAAAGCGGCATTGTCTGCCGATGAGCGAGTGTCGGGGCAGGTTGCTCGAGGATTTGCCGAAGCGCGTGCAGCATTGGAATGCCGCCGCGCCAGCACCCGTGTGCACAACACCGATGTGTCAGCACGCATGGCAGGCCTGGCGTCGGACGATGCCGCTGCGCGCCGCAACTCGCCATTCGCGCAGCGCCAGCATTTGCAACGCGAGCGCCTGCAGTTGCCGGCATTCCCGACCACGACCATCGGTTCCTTCCCGCAGACACCGGAAATCCGTATTGCCCGCGCAGCCTTCAAGCGCGGCGAATTGTCCGCGCCGGACTACCAGCAGGCGATGCGCGCCGAGATCGCGCATGCCGTCCGCACGCAGGAAGAACTTGGCCTCGACGTGCTGGTGCATGGTGAAGCCGAGCGCAACGACATGGTCGAATACTTCGGCGAACAGCTCGACGGATTTGCGTTCACCGTGAACGGCTGGGTGCAATCCTACGGCTCGCGCTGCGTGAAGCCGCCAGTCATTTACGGCGACGTGCAGCGCCCGCAAGCGATGACGGTTGGCTGGACGGAATACGCGCAAAGCCTGACCCGCAAGCCGATGAAAGGCATGCTGACCGGGCCGGTGACAATCCTGCAGTGGTCTTTCGTGCGCGACGACCAGCCGCGCGAAGACACCGCGCAGCAGATTGCGGCCGCCATCCGGGACGAAGTACGCGACCTGGAAAACGCCGGCATCGCCATCATCCAGATCGACGAGCCAGCCTTGCGCGAAGGCCTGCCGCTGCGCCGCAACCGCTGGGATGCTTACCTCGCCTGGGCCACGAAAGCTTTCCGCATCAGCGCCGCGGTGGCTGCCGACGCGACGCAAATCCACACCCATATGTGCTACGCCGAGTTCAACGACATCCTGCCAGCGATTGCCGCGCTGGATGCGGACGTGATCACGATCGAGTCGAGCCGTTCCGCGATGGAACTGCTGGGCGGCTTTGCCAGCTTCCGCTATCCAAACGAGATCGGCCCCGGCGTGTACGACATCCATTCGCCGCGCGTTCCCGGCAGTGAAGAAATGGCCGAGCTGTTGCGCAAGGCTGCGAAAGTCGTCCCGCCAGCCCAGCTCTGGGTCAACCCGGACTGCGGCCTCAAGACCCGCGCCTGGCCAGAGACGTCCGCCGCCCTGCAAAATATGGTTGTCGCTGCCCAGCAACTCCGCGCGGAAATCCAGCTTTCATAACTTTGCACACGCAAATTTCTCGTTTGCGCCGAAGCCAAGGCCGTCATAGTATGTGTATAAGAACCTCCGCGAGTACACATCATGCGCACCAATATCGAGATAGACGACAAATTGATGGACGACGCGTTGCGACTAACCGGGGCCGCTACCAAGCGTGAAGCGGTCGAAATGGGACTTCGGACGTTGTTGCGGCTAAAGCAACAGGAGGAAATCCGGCGCTTCAAGGGTAAATTGCAGTGGGAAGGCGATCTGGACGCAATGAGGGTCGATAAATGATCCTGGTCGATTCCAGCGTCTGGATCGACTATTTCCGCGGCAATGCGACGCCTCAAGTCGAACGGCTTGATCGATTGCTGGGCAACGAGCCCATTGCTATCGGCGACTTGATCTTGACGGAAGTGCTGCAGGGCTTCCGTCGCCAGCGCGACTTCAATCAGGCCAGAAAGTTGCTTTTGACACTAGAGACGATCGACATCGGTGGTGTCGAGATTGCAATCCAGGCAGCCAGGAACTTCAGGCAATTGCAATCCCTTGGAGTCACCATCCGGAAAACTGTGGACACCTTGATCGCGACGCGTTGCATCGAATCGCGCCATGCACTGCTCTACAGTGACAGGGATTTCGACCCGTTCGTCGTTCATCTAGGCCTGCAGCCCGCATAAACACTGGGCTCCCCTCCCCAAGCAAGCTTAAGCAAAGTACAATGCACCCAGCCTGGGCCATGCCCGTTACTCTGCGATTGTTATGCCGAAAAGCAAGCTTCAAAAGCCTATCGAAATCAAGATTTCCACCGTTGTCGCCGTGTCCGCCATTATGTACACGAGCGACCTCGTCGCCCTCGACGCCGCCATGCATGAGATGACTGGCGGCGTTTCCGATTTCTTCGAAGGGGACCTGGCGGTCATCGACGTCGGTGACCTGGCGCCTGGCTGCGAACGCATTGACTGGGCGGCAACGATCGCCCTCCTGAAAAAATACCGCCTGAACCCGGTTGCCGTACGCAACGCCAAGCCGGACATGGTGGAAGAAATCCAGCAACACGGCCTGCAACTGGACAGCGGCAAGCGCGAAGAGGCGCCGGTCCCTGCTCCGAAGCCAGCGCCAGCTCCGGCCCCTGCGCCGGCCCCGGCTCCCACGCCGGCGGCACCAGCATTCAGCGGTACCATGATCATCGACACCCCGGTCCGGGCCGGCCAGCGCATTTATGCGCGCGGCGGCGACCTGATCGTGATGGCCGTCGTCAACAACGGCGCCGAGATCATCGCGGATGGCAGTATTCACGTTTACAACACTTTGAACGGCCGTGCCCTGGCTGGCGCTTCCGGCGACGCCTCGGCCCGTATTTTCGCTATGTCGATGAGCCCGGAACTGGTCTCGATCGCAGGTGTTTACCGTACTTTTGAGGATGGCTTCCCGACCGAAAGCGCACGCAAACCGGTACAAATCCGGCTAAAGGGCGAGAGTCTGGATATACAATCTGTCAATTCCGCAAAATAACAGAACAGTAAAGGATTCTTTGTGGCACGAATTATTGTAGTTACGTCCGGCAAGGGCGGTGTCGGCAAAACGACTTCCAGCGCCAGCTTCTCCACCGGCCTCGCCATGCGCGGCCACAAAACCGTCGTCATCGACTTTGACGTCGGCCTGCGCAACCTGGACCTGATCATGGGTTGCGAACGACGCGTTGTGTATGACCTGATCAACGTGGTGCACAAGGAAGCCACCCTGAACCAGGCCCTGATCAAGGACAAGCACTGCGAAAACCTGTACATCCTGCCGGCGTCCCAGACCCGCGACAAGGATGCCCTGACCGAAGACGGCGTGGAAGCCGTGCTGGCCGAGCTGATCAAGATGGACTTCGAGTTCATCGTCTGCGACTCGCCGGCCGGTATCGAACATGGCGCGCTGATGGCGCTGACCTTCGCCGACGAGGCCCTGATCGTGACCAACCCGGAAGTGTCGTCGGTGCGTGACTCCGACCGCATCCTGGGCATCATCCAGGCCAAGTCGCGCCGCGCGCTGTCCGGCGGCGAACCGGTCAAGGAACACCTGCTGATCACCCGTTACTCGCCGAAGCGCGTAGAAGCGGGCGAGATGCTGTCGTTTGAAGACGTGCAAGAGATCCTGCGCATTCCTTTGATCGGCATCATCCCTGAGTCGGAGCAAGTGCTGCATGCTTCCAACCAGGGTAACCCGGCAATCCACTTCAAGGGAACCGATGTGGCCGAAGCCTACACCGACGTGGTGTCGCGCTTCCTGGGCGAAGAAGTTGAGCTGAAGTTTACCGACTATGAAAAGCCTGGTTTCCTGAAGCGTATCTTTGGAGCTAAATAATGGCCCTGCTTTCTTTCCTGTTCCAGAACAAGCCCAAGACGGCGGTTGCGGCAAAGGAGCGCTTGCAGATCATTATTGCTCGCGAGCGTAATGGCCGCGCCGGGCCGGATTTCATGCCGGCACTGCACAAAGAGCTGGTTGATGTGATTTCGAAGTACACCAAAGTGTCGGCGGACGATATCAAGATCTCGCTGGATCGCCAGGGCAACCTGGAAGTGCTTGATGTGAATGTGGTGCTGCCGGACGCCTAAACCGGTAACCCAGTGTCAGACCCGCAGGGTCTGACACTTGCCCGCGACGGCCGGTTTATCGGTTTTCCGCCCCTGCCAGCACCTGCCTGGCCACCCTGGCGCAAGCATCCACATGCTGGTAGCCAATCTGCCGGAAGGCAAAGAAACCAATAGTAGCTGACGCAATTTGACCAGCAATAGGCACCAGTTTGCCCGCCTGTTTGGCCGCAATCTTGCCCGCGCTGCGCTTCAACACCGTCGCAACCAGCTCGCGCGTGACAACTTTCCCCACCAGCATCCCGCCCAGGCTGATGACAGCCTCGTAAGCGATCAGCTTCAATTTCGGCTGCATGCGGTCGATCTGGGCCGGCGACAGGCCAAATTCGTGGTTCACATCGTCGATCAACTGGGTGAACAGGCGCAGATCCGACACCACGTCAATCCCCGGGATTGGTACTGCCGCCACGCCGGCCGAAACTGCTGCGCGGCGCCGCACTAGGCGCCTGCAACGCTCGCGCACCGCATCGATATCCGCTTCGCTGGAAGGCAACACAGTCCAGTCATTTTTCATGTTTCACCTCCAATCGACTTGCAAAAGCGCACCCTCTCCATTGTGCTGGCAGCCCAAGCAGTGTACCGTGTGATGAAGAACTGCCTCACACGGCACTCAATAGAATAGTGCTTTATAGCAATCTTTGATCAAATTGGTAACTATTTCTTGTAAATCTCTGTTATATTCGTGTGACTGCTTCTTAACATTATTGCTGTAAAGAACATGAGAATCGTTGTCCTTGATGCTGACCGAAGCCAGGCGGACCTGATCTGCCAGGTCCTGACTTCTGCTGGTCATGCCTGCCATGGGTACCAGACCGGGAAGGACTTGCTGGCCAATATGCGCAAGGACAGCGTCGACATGCTGATTCTCGACTGGCAGGTGTCCGATATGGATCCTGCCGAGGTCATTCACAAGGCCCGCGAAAAATTGCCTGAAAACGGCCCTGTGATGTTCCTGACCACCAGTTCCGGCGAAGACGATATTGTTGCCGGCCTGTCGGCCGGGGCCGAAGACTTCCTGGTCAAACCGCTGCGCCGTGCCGAATTGGTGGCGCGCGTTCAGGCTCAACTGCGCTTGGCCTACCCGAGCCAGAACGGCGCTGAACAGTTGCAGTTCGGCCAATATGTCTTCGAGACGCGTCCTGGCCGCTTGTTGATGGACGGGCAAGTACTGGACGTGACCCACAAAGAGTTCTACCTGGCTTTGCTGTTTTTCCGCAACATTGGCCGTCCGCTGTCGCGCGCCTATATCCACGAAGCGGTCTGGATCCGCGAAACCGAAGTCCCGTCGCGCACGATGGATACCCACGTTTCCCGCGTCCGCAATAAATTGCAGTTGAAGCCTGAAAACGGCTTCCGCCTGGTGCCGGTGTACAGCTACGGCTACCGGCTGGAAAAGCTGGGTTCCTGAGAGGGAAACTCGCTCAAGGTATAATGGCGACTGGAATCTTCCGTCTGGACCAAGATGCAACTGCTCGCCGTCGGCCTCAACCACACCACTGCACCTGTCGCGCTGCGCGAACGGCTGGCGTTCGCGCCTGAGCAGCTGGGGACGGCTGTGGCGGCCGCGCGCAACTGGTTTGCCTGCGCGGATTCGAAAGGCGGCGACGAAGCAGCCATCCTGTCCACCTGTAATCGCACTGAGCTGTACGCTGCCAGCAATGCCGCCAACCCGCTCGACGCCGGCGCCCAGTTCCTGGCCGATTTCCACAAGCTGAATTACTCCGAGCTGCGCCCGCACCTGTACATGCTGCCGCAGCACGATGCCGTGCGCCATACCTTCCGCGTCGCATCCGGCCTGGACTCGATGGTGCTCGGCGAAACCCAGATCCTGGGCCAGATCAAGGATGCGATCCGTACCGCCGATGAAGCGGGCGGACTGGGCACCTACCTGCACCAACTGTTCCAGCGCAGCTTCTCGGTGGCCAAGGAAGTGCGCAGCACCACCGAGATCGGCGCGCACAGCGTGTCGATGGCGGCGGCGGCGGTGCGCCTGTCGCAGCGCATCTTCGACAAGATCTCCGAGCAGAACGTGCTGTTCATCGGCGCCGGTGAAATGATCGAGCTGTGCGCCACGCACTTCGCGGCGCAGAATCCGAAGTCGATCACTGTTGCCAACCGCACGATGGAGCGCGGCGAAGCACTGGCGCATCGCTTCAACGGCAAGGCCATGCGCCTGGCCGAATTGGGCAACCAGCTGCACCAGTACGATATCGTCATTTCCTGCACCGCGTCTTCGCTGCCGCTAATCGGGCTGGGCATGGTGGAACGCGCCATCAAGGCCCGCCGCCACAAGCCGATGTTCATGGTCGACCTGGCCGTGCCGCGCGATATCGAGCCCGAAGTGGGCCGCCTGAACGACGTCTTCCTGTACACCGTGGACGACCTGGGCAAGGTGGTGCAGACCGGCATGGAGAACCGCCAGGCCGCGGTTGCGCAGGCCGAGGCAATTATCGAAACCCGCGTGCAATCGTTCATGCACTGGATCGACGACCGCGCCGTGGTGCCGGTGATCCAGGGACTGCAGGAAAATGGCGAAGTGATTCGCCTGCTGGAACTGGAACGCGCACGCAAGCTGCTGGCCAAGGGTGAACCGGTCGATGCAGTGCTGGAAGCGCTGTCCAAGGGCCTGACCGCCAAATTCATGCACGGCCCGCAGCAGGCGCTGCACCGGGCCCAGGGCGACGAGCGCGCCCAACTGGCCGAACTGCTGCCACAATTGTTCCGCGGCCGCCGTTAGCGGCGCCTCCCCGCAGCCTGCCGCACAAGCGGCACACCTCCCGTTTTTCCGCGCCGCCTGGCGCTTCCTTCCGCATAGGACCCGAATGAAACCATCAATGCTGGCCAAGCTGGACCAACTGGCAAACCGCCTGGTCGAACTGGACGAACTGCTGATGTCCGAAGGCGCAACGTCGAATATGGACAGCTACCGCAAGATGACGCGCGAGCACAGCGAGCTGCAACCGCTGGTGGCGCTGTACAAGGATTACCTGCAGGTGCTGGGCGATATCGACGATGCGCAAGCGATGTTGTCCGATCCGGACATGAAGGAATTCGCGCAGGAAGAAATCGAAGCCGGCAAGGCGCGCCTGGGCGGGCTGGAGCTGGACCTGCAGAAGATGCTGCTGCCGAAGGATGAAAACGACGAGCGCAATATCTTCCTTGAGATCCGCGCCGGCACCGGAGGCGACGAGTCGGCATTGTTTGCCGGCGACCTGCTGCGCATGTACACCCGCTTTGCCGAGCGCTCACGCTGGCAGGTGGAGATTGTGTCCGCATCCGAAAGCGACCTGGGCGGCTACCGCGAGGTCATCGCGCGCATCATCGGCAATGGCGCCTATTCGAAGCTGAAGTTCGAGTCTGGCGGCCACCGCGTGCAGCGCGTGCCGGCCACCGAGACCCAGGGCCGCATCCACACTTCCGCCTGCACCGTAGCCGTGATGCCGGAAGCGGATGAAGTAGAAGACGTCCACATCAACCCGGCCGACCTGCGCATCGACACCTTCCGCGCCTCCGGCGCCGGCGGGCAGCACATCAACAAGACCGATTCCGCGGTGCGCATCACCCACCTCCCATCGGGCATCGTGGTGGAATGCCAGGACGACCGCTCGCAGCACAAGAACAAAGCCTCCGCGATGAAGGTGCTGGCAGCGCGCATCAAGGACGTGCAGCTGCGCGAACAGCAATCGAAGGAAGCCGCCACCCGCAAGAGCCTGATCGGCTCGGGCGACCGCAGCGAGCGCATCCGCACCTACAACTTCCCGCAAGGCCGCATGACCGACCACCGCATCAACCTCACGCTGTACAAGCTGGACATGATCATGGACGGCGACTTGAACGAACTGACGACAGCCCTGACCACCGAGCACCAGGCCGAGCAACTGGCCGCCCTCGGCGACTGATTTGAAAGTCGGGGTCAGGTCTGGCTTCTCATTAAGCTGTGCCAGACCTGACCCCGACTTAGTTTAAGGAAGGCTTCAGCGCTTTGTGCGAGAATTGGGCGGACTTTCAACCCTGATAACTTGATGACGATGAGCAACCGTAACGTTCTGCTGGCGATCGCCTTTGTGAGCTTTGGCATGATTGGCGCGGCAATGTATCTGCAGCATGTGATGTACCTGATGCCTTGCCCGCTGTGCGTGATCCAGCGCTACCTGTTCATCGCGATCGGCTTCGCGGCTTTGATCGGGGCCTTTACTTCCAAGCCGAAAATTGCGGCGGGTGTTGGCCTGCTGGGCGCTTTGGGCGGCATGGGCGTGGCGATCAAGCAGCTGTGGATCCTGGCCCATCCTGGCCTGTCCTGCGGCATCGATCCTATGGAAACGATGCTGAACAAAATCCCTACCTCGGAATACCTGCCTTGGCTGTTTTACGCTGAAGGACTGTGCCAGGACGCGAACGAGAAATTCTTTGGCCTGGTGATCCCGATGTGGTCTTGCATCTGGTTCGGCATCCTGGCCGTCGTCACTGCGTGGCTGCTGCTGCGCAAGCGCGCATGAAAGACCAGGTCACGGCCGGTATCACGCTTGGCGCCTTGCAGCGCAAGCCTTTGCTCGATCCGGTCGACCAGCGCATCCTCGTTTGCCATGCGCTGGGCATCAGCCGCACGGCACTGATTACGCAATCCGATCGCGTGCTGAACGTGGAGGAGGCGGGGCGCGTGGCCACCCTGCTGCAGCGCCGCCATGATGGCGAGCCCGTGGCCTATATCATCGGCCAGCGTGAGTTCTTCGGCCTTGATTTCGAGACCACGCCGGCGGTATTGATCCCGCGTCCCGACACGGAATTGCTGGTGGAACTGGCGCTGGTGCGCCTGCCGCCGCGCGGCAAGGTGCTGGACATGGGCACCGGCAGCGGCGCCATCGCCGTCGCTGTCGCCCATAGCCGGCCGGATGCCAGCGTTACAGCACTGGACGTCAGCCAGGAGGCCTTGGCCGTGGCTGCGCGCAATGCCCAGCGCAATAACGCTGCGGTGCGTTTCCTGCACAGCGACTGGTATGACGCGGTGCAGGGCGAACAGTTCGACCTGATCGTCTCCAATCCGCCCTATATCGCGGATGGCGACCGCCACCTGTCCGAAGGCGACCTGCGTTTCGAACCCAGCGGCGCGCTGACCGACTTTGCCGATGGCCTGAGCGCACTGCGCACCATCATTTCCGGCGCTCCGGCCAGGCTGGCGCCGGGCAGCTGGCTGCTGATGGAACATGGCTACGACCAGGCCGCCGCCGTGCGCGCGCTTCTGTTGTCATCCGGTTACACTGATGTGCAAAGCTGGCAAGACCTGGCCGGCATCGAACGGGTCAGCGGCGGCCGCCGCCCCGGGTAAAATACGGCAACATGCGGCTTCCGGGCCGTTTTTGGGGGCCATCGTACGCGCTTTTCGGTTTTCGGTTAATCTCGCACCAATTTGATTTGCTGCATCGGAAAGGAAGCAAATTGTCCAATCTATTGACTCGCCGCCTGGCCTTGTTGGCCGACGATCAGCACCGTGCAGTGCTGGGCGGCGGCCTGCGCGGCATTGAGCGAGAAACCTTGCGGGTCCAACCGGACGGCCACCTGGCGCGTACGCCCCATCCCCTGCCCCTGGGCTCGGCCCTGACGCACCCGCACATCACCACCGACTACGCGGAGACACTGCTGGAGTTCATCACCCCGGCGGAGCATGACATCGCGACCACGCTGGAAAGACTGGATGCGATCCACCGTTTCAGCTACACCAAGTTGGGCGATGAACTGATCTGGAGCCAGTCGATGCCCTGCGAGCTGCCGGCCGAGGAAGACATCGAGATTGCCTGGTACGGCAAATCCAACCTGGGCATGCTGAAGCACGTGTACCGGCGTGGCCTGGCCCTGCGCTATGGCAAGGCAATGCAGTGCATCGCCGGCATCCACTACAACTACTCGCTGGACGAGCGCCTGTGGCGCATCCTGGCCGAGAACGAGGGCGCGACCAACGTGACGCCCAAGGCTTACCAGTCGGAAGCCTACCTGGCGACCATTCGCAACTTCCGCCGCTACAGCTGGCTGCTGATGTACCTGTTCGGCGCTTCGCCGGCGTTGGCCGAGGGCTTCCTGCGCGGCCGCCCGCACAAGCTGGAAAAGCTGTCCGGCGACACGCTGTACCTGCCGTATGCGACCAGCCTGCGCATGAGCGACCTGGGTTACCAGAACGAGGCGCAATCGGGCCTGCACCCTCACGAGAACAGCCTCGATTCCTATGTAGCCACGCTGACCAAGGCGGTCAACCAGCCTTACGAGCCGTATGCGAAGATCGGCACCAAGGTGGACGGCGAATGGGTCCAGCTGTCGACCAACGTGATCCAGATCGAGAACGAGTACTACTCGACCATCCGTCCGAAGCGCGTGATCAACACCGGCGAGCGTCCGATCCAGGCGCTGTGCAACCGCGGCGTGCAGTACATCGAAGTGCGCTGCATGGATGTTGACCCCTTTGAACCGGTCGGCATCAACGTGCAGACGGGCCGTTTCCTCGACGTGTTCCTGCTGTTCGCCGCGCTGGAAGAAAGCCCGCTGATCACGCCGGAGCATGGCGAACTGCTGGCGCGTAATTTCGCGCGCACGGTGAAGGAAGGCCGCCGTCCGGGCCTGACCCTGACCCGCGATGGCGAAGAGGTTACGCTCAAGCAGTGGGGCCTGGACATGCTGGAGCGCTTCAAGCCCGTGGCGGAGTTGCTGGACCGCGAGCACGGCGGCCGCGAACACATGGCGGCGCTGGAAGCACAGGCGGCCAAGCTGCACGATCCCGAACTCACCCCTTCGGCGCGCGTGCTGCAGTCGCTGCGCGCGAACGGCAAGTCGTTCACGGCCTTCGGCCTGCACCAGAGCGAAAAGCATGCGGCTTACTTCCGCAGCCATCCGCCAAGCGCGGAGGACGTGGCGCGCTTCAGCGAAATGGCGCGCGTCTCCATCGCGGAGCAGGAACAACTGGAACGTACCCAGACCGGCAGTTTCGACGATTACGTCAAGGCCTACCGGGCCAGCAACCTGTGCCCGAACCACTGCACCTGACCCTTGCTCACCTTCTTTAACGAACAGCACGCGCAACAGTTCGGCGGCACGGACCATCTGGTCAGGTCCGTACAGGCAGAACTGGAGCGGCGCGGGCTGGGCCAGATCGTGACCCCGCAAAGCGTGCCGCTGACCGCGCTTGAACGCACCCACAGCCCGCGCTACCTCTCTTTTCTGCGCAACGCGTGGAGCGAATCCCTATCGCATCCAAGTTTTGCGGGCTGGCCGGTTGTCACAGCCAACCAGCATGCAATACGCACCATGCGCACCGATATCGAGCCGGAAGATTTCCGGGCCCGTCTCGGCCTGTATTCGATGGATACCTTCACCGGGATCGGCGCCGGCACCTGGAGCGCGGCCAAAGGTGGCGCCGACTGCGCGGTCAATGCGGCGCATGCCCTGCGCGTCGGTGAGCGCGGTACCTTTGTGCTGACGCAGCCGCAAGGCCACCACGCAGGCGCCGATTTCTGCGGCGGCTACAGCTACCTGAATAATGCGGCCTTGGCCGCCCAGCACTTGCTGGATGACGAGATGGCCAAGGTTGCCATCCTCGACCTCGATTACCAGCACGGCAATGGGGCACAAGGCATCTTCTACGAGCGTTCCGACGTGCTTTGCCTGTCGATCCACGCCGACCCGCGCCATGCCTTTCCCTACTTTTGCGGCCATGCCGACGAAACAGGCGCGGGCGCCGGGCTTGGCTACAACGTCAACATCCCGCTGGCCCCGGGCTCCAATTCGCAGGCCTGGTTCGCTGCGCTGGAAACGGCTTGCGTGCGCCTGTCGATGTACCGGCCGGAGGCGCTGATCGTGGCCCTGGGCGGAAACATCTTCCAAGGCGAAGAGCACGGCGGCTTCGGGCTCACGTCTGCCGATTTCCTGCGCCTTGGCGAGCGCCTGGCCTGGCTTGGCTTTCCCACCAGCTTCCAGCTGGAGGGCGGGACGATCCGGCGCGAGCTGGGCATCAATATCGTCAACGTGCTGGAAGGCTTCGACTGCGCCATGGTCTGAGCTTAGCCTGGCAGCGCCAGCCGCGCTTCCAGTCCGCCCCCGTCGCGCTGGTGCAGTGTCAGAGCACCGCCCATCGCAGTGGCCAGCTGGCGCGCAATCGCCAGGCCAAGGCCGGTGCCGCCGGTCTCGCGGCTGCGTGAGGACTCCAGCCGCACGAACGGCTCGAAGACCGCTTGCAGCGATTCCGCCGGGATGCCCGGGCCGCGGTCCATCACCTGGATCACGATGCCGCCAGCATGTGACGCGTCCGGCTTCACGCATACTTCTGCGCTTCCGCCAAACTTCAGCGCATTGTCGATCAGGTTGCCCAGCACGCGCCGCAGTGCTTGCGGGCGCAGCTCCATCGCGTGGCCAACTGCGCCATGAAGCGTGACGTCCTGCCCTGCGTCGGTGTAGTCATGCACCATGCTGTCGAGCAGCGCGTCCGGATCGATGCGCATCGCCGCTTCCGAGGTGCCGTGCAGGGTGCGCGCGTAGGCTACGCCCTCCTTTACCAGCTGCTCCATCGCCTGCAAGTCCTGCCGCAGTTTGGACTGCTGCGCCTCGTCGTCCATCATGTCGACGCGCAAGCGCATGCGGGTAATCGGCGTCTGCAAGTCATGCGAGATCGAGGCCAGGATCTGGATGCGCTCGGCCATGTAGCCGGCAATACGCTGCTGCATGGCGTTGAAGGCGCGCGCGGCACGCGCCACTTCCGACGGCCCACTCTCCGGCAGGTGAGCGCCCTGCATGTCGGGGCCAAGCGCGTCGGCCGCCAGCGCAAGCTGCTCCAGCGGCCGCGTCGCCAGGCGCACGGCCAGCCAGCAGCACAGGGCAAATACCGCAAGCTGCGCTACCATCAGGGCGCCAAACCAGGGCGACATCGGCACGCTGCGCATGGGACGGAAGTCGATCGTCAGCGGAATGCCATCGCTCAAGCGCAGATGCACCTGATAGCGTTCGTGTTCGCCGATAATCTGGTGCACGGTCAGCTTGTATTGCTTGCCGACGCCTTCCTCGAACGAGCGCACGGCATTAGCCTCCAGGACGTCCAGGTGCGGCAGCGATTCGTCGCATTCCTCCAGCCTGAATTCGTAGCTGCGGCGCGCCAGCCGCGGCAACCAGTTCGCGCGTTGCGCCGCAGGCAAGGCGTCGAGCAGGGCCACCGAGGTGGTGACCTCGCGCTCGATGTAGCCCATCATCATATTGGTAGTCGCCTCATTCCGCTCGCGCATGGTGAGCCAGAACGACAAGCCCTGCGCCACCGCCACGCCAAGGCACAGCAGCAGGGCCAGGCGGGCGAACAGGGAGCGCGGCCAATGCAAGCGCATCATGGCTCGCCTGCCGCCAGCGTGACGGCGGCCGAAAACACATAGCCTTCACTGCGCAGTGTCTTGATGTAGCGCGGCTCACGCGCCGTGTCGCGCAGGCGCTGGCGCACCCGGCTCACCAGCAAGTCAATCGAACGGTCGAACTGGTCGGCGTTGCGGCCCTGGGTCAGGTTCAGCAGCTGGTCGCGCGTCAGCACGCGCTGCGGGTGGTCGAGGAAGACGCGCAGGAGACGGTATTCAGCGCCGCTCAACGCCACCTGCGTGCCGTCGGCGTCAAGCAGGTGGCGCGCCACCGTGTCGAGACGCCAGTCGCCGAAGGCCAGCATCGGCACCGATTCGTTGACCTGCATGTTCGGCGGCAGCATGCGCGTGCGGCGCAACACGGCGTTGATGCGCGCCAGCAGTTCGCGCACGGCGAAAGGCTTGGGCAGGTAATCGTCGGCGCCCATTTCCAGGCCGATGATGCGGTCGGTTTCGTCGTTGCGCGCGGTCAGCATCAGCACCGGGATGGCCTTGTGCTTGCCGGCGCGCAGGTCGCGGCACAAGGCCAGGCCGTCTTCGCCGGGCAGCATCAGGTCCAGCACGATGAGGTCGGGCGTGTCTTCCTCGATCACGGCGCGCATCTGGCGGCCGTTGGCTGCCAGCGATGTGCGCAAGCCGTTTTTCTGCAGATAAGCGCCGATCAACTCGCGGATATCACGGTCATCGTCAACGATCAGGATGTGGTCTGGGTTTTCCATGAAGCCATGATACCCAATGCGGGACAGGGATTTGTATCCCAGTGTGTACAGCCTGCCCAGGTACACAAAACATTGCACGCAAGGGGGTGCGGCGAAATATGCCGGATACCTGGGGGCGGTTCAATGGAGTCATTCCAAGACACGGAGCTGACCATGACCAACCCGCTCGACACTCCACTGGCCTTCCTGGCCGGCCTGCTCACCATCGCTTCACCCTGCGTGCTGCCGATGCTGCCCATCCTGCTGGGCTCCGGCGTCAACCAGCGCAACCGCCGCCGTCCGCTGTTCATCGTGGCCGGCTTCATCCTGAGCTTTGCAAGCTTCGCCATGCTGCTGGGCGTGGTCTCCGCCACGATCGAAGTGGCCCAGGACGTGCTGCGCAATACCGCCCTTGCCCTGCTGGCCCTGTCCGGCCTGTTCCGCCTGTGGCCGGCCCCTTATGAATGGCTGGTCGCGCGCCTGCCGGGCCGCAGCGCCGACGCCGCGCCGCGCGAAGACGACGGCAGCAATGGCGGCGCCTTCCTGCTCGGCATATCGCTGGGTGCGGTCTGGACGCCTTGCGCCGGCCCGGTTCTGGCTTCGATCCTGGTGCTGGTGGTGAAGGCGCAAGATCCGGCCTGGTCGGCCCTGCTGCTGACCCTGTACGCCGTCGGCGCGGCCTTTCCCATGCTCGGGATTATTTACGGCGGCCAGTACGCCACCCAGCGCGTGCGTTCTGTGGCCCGCCACGCCGAGCGCCTGCAGCAAGTGTTCGGCGTGCTGGTGGTCGCCACCGCCATCGCGATCTACCTGCAATACGACACCCTGGCCTACTCCTGGGCCGCGCAACACCTCCCAACCCTGAAAGGACTGTGAATATGAAGACCACCCTGAAATTCCTGGCTGCCGCCGCAACCCTGGTGGGCGCCAGCGCCAGCGCCGGCGCCAGTGCAGCAACGGCCCCGTTCGAAGCGCCCGAATTCAGCGGCATTACCCAATGGCTGAACAGCGAACCGCTGACGATGAAACAACTGCGTGGCAAGGTGATACTGGTTGATTTCTGGACCTATGACTGCATAAACTGTATCAACACCCTGTCGCACGTCGTGCAGTGGCACGACAAGTACAAAGACAAGGGCTTGGTCGTGATCGGCGTGCATACGCCGGAGTACGCTTTCGAGCGCAAGACCGAGAACGTGCGCACCGCCTTAAAGCGCTTCGACATACGTTATCCAGTCGCGCAGGACAACCGCTACGCCACCTGGAACGCGTACAACAACCGCTATTGGCCAGCTTTCTATTTAGTCAACAAAAAAGGCCAGGTGGTGTACACCCACTTCGGTGAAGGCCAGTACGAGCAAACCGAAGCGCGGATCCAGCAACTGCTGGCTCAAACCGAGTGAGTTCATGATGAGCGAAAAATTCTTCAAAAATAGCTTGCAATTAAATCGCACACTATCTATAGTGTGCACATGGGCAGCAAACAAGGCCCCGGAAACTGGAAACAAATAGCACGCTAGCTAATCGCTCACTACTCACGAAAAGGAAAACATACCATGGCAAAGATCTCCAACATCCTGTACCGCGCAAACGCAACTTCCACCGGCGGCCGCGAAGGCAAATCCGCCTCCAGCGACGGCGCATTGGACGTCAAGCTGACCACTCCAAAAGAACTGGGCGGCAATGGCGCGTTCGGCACCAATCCGGAGCAACTGTTCGCAGCCGGCTACTCGGCCTGCTTCATTGGCGCCCTGAAGTTCGTTGGGGGCCGCGACAAGATCGCCGTACCGGCTGACGCTTCCATCAACGCCACTGTCGGCATCGGCCCGATCGAAACCGGCTTCGGCATCGAAGTGGAGTTGAAGATCTCCCTGCCAGGCGTGGATCGCGCCACCGCAGAAAAACTGGTGAACGCCGCGCACATCGTCTGCCCGTACTCGAACGCGACTCGCGGCAACATCGACGTCACCCTGACCATCGTATAAGCAAGCAAGGGCCCGGCAGCAAAGGCGGCCGAGCCCACCCAAGAGGAGAAATATCATGAAAGCATTTGCAACCATCATCGCTTCCGCCGCCCTGGCCCTCTCCACTGCCGCCCAGGCAGCGCCGCCCGACACCAACAGCGGCGAAGGCTACCAGGCCGACAACTCGTTCGTATCGACCAAAACGCGCGCGGAAGTAAAGGCTGAGACCATCGCCGCCCTGCGCCGTGGCGAAATCCTGAACGGCGAACTGTATCCGCTGGACTTTGCCTCCCCCACCCGCGGCAAGACCCGCGCCGAAGTGAAGGCAGAACTGGCCTCTGCGATCCGTAACGGCGAGCTTCGCGTCGACTATTAAGCTGGCATAAAATGGTCGCCTCCTATCAAGCGGGGCGACCAATGATTGAATGGCAGTGGCTGGACTTCAACAGCATTCCCAACGCAGACCTGTATGAAATGCTGCGGCAGCGGCAAGAGGTCTTCGTAATCGAACAGCAGTGTTTTTACTCCGATATGGACGGCTACGATGAAGCCGCCCACCACCTGCTCGGCTGGCAAACGATAGAGGGCAAGCGAACCCTGGCCGCTTACCTGCGCTGCATCGCGCCGGGCATCAAGTATCCTGAAATGTCGCTGGGCCGCGTGCTGACGACGCAGGCGGCACGTGGCAGCGGTGCTGGCCGGCAGTTGATCGCGGAGGGCATCTGCAACGCGGAGGCGCTGCATCCAGGCCACCGCATCCGCATCGGCGCCCAGGCCCACCTGGAAAAATTCTATGGCGGCTTCGGCTTCAAGGCTGTCGGCGAGCCATATGACGAGGATGGCATTCCACACCTGGAGATGCTGCGTTAGGCAAAAAAAACGGCCCGAAGGCCGTTTCTTTCTGGACTTTCGCCAATTACTTGGTAACGGAAGTCACTTCAACATCGAAGATCAGCGGCGCGTTCGCAGGAATGCTGCCCTGGCCGGTCGTGCCGTAGCCCATGCTTGCCGGGATGATCAGGGTACGCTTGCCCCCAGCCTTCATGCCGAGCAGGCCATCTTCCCAGCCTTTGATGACTGCGTTGGCGCCCAACTTGACGGTCATTGGAACCCCTTTGGTCAGGGAAGTGTCGAAACGCAGGCCGCGTTTGTCGGTGACACTGTCGTCGTACAAGTAGCCGGAGTAGCTTACGGTCAGCGTGTTGCCTGTGACTGATGCATCTCCTGCGCCTTCTGCGATGATGATCTTGTCGAAAGCAGGCTGCGCGGTTTGCGCCGGAGGCGTCGCGTTGAGGGCGGTCATCTCGATTTCGTACACGACGGCGGTGCCTGGCGGCACGATGTAGTTACCGGCATCGTCCTTGCGGCCATACTGGGCCCATGCCATGCTGGCCGGGATCAGCAGCCTGCGCTTGCCCCCCACTTGCATGCCCACGATGCCCTGGTCCCAGCCTGCAATGCGGCTGTCCACGCCCAGCAGGAAGCTGAAAGGCTGGCCACTGTATTTGTCCAAGAATTCCGTACCCTTGTTGTCTGGCTTGGTGTTGTCGTACAGCCAGCCGCGGTACTGGATGGTCACCAGGTTCTTGGCAGCGGCCGCTGCGCCCGAGCCGACTTGAAGCTCTTGCTTTGTAAATACCGGCTGCGGCGGAATCGGCGATGGCAGCGTGCTGAAGCTGTGCACGTTCAGTTGATACACGACCGAGGTATTGGCAGGGACGATCACCTTGCCAGTCGAGTCTTTGACATCCACCGGGCCAAACGCCATATTCGACGGGATGATCACAAGCCGCGAGCCGCCCGCTTGCATTCCAATCAAGGCCTTGTCCAAGCCCGCAATGCGGGCGCCGACGCCGACCGTCATGGTCATCGGCTTATCGACACTGTTGGTAACGGAACTCTCGAACTGATCCCCTTTTTTGTCGGTCTTGGCTTCGTTGTAAAGCCAGCCGGTGTAGCTGAAGGTGACCAGGTCGCCAGAGGCCACTACCGGAGCACTGCCACCTGGCTCGTTGTCCACAACTACCGCATAAGCAGGCTGCGGCGGCAGCGGAGTGGTGTCGTTATTTTTGGCACCACCACCGCATGCTGTCAGGGCCGCAGCGCAAGCCAGGGTGGCGATTGCCTTGAACATCGAGTTCTTCATTTCAATCTTGCCTATTCGTTAAAGGAGGGTAACGGAGCAGCAGTTTAGCAGACCGTTAATCCCCCCCTCTACAAGAGGCAAGATCCGTTACAAATTAAATCTCCACTTGTGTGCCAAGTTCGATGACGCGGTTCGGCGGGATCTGGTAATAGTCCGCCGCAGCGCGCGCGTTGCGCGACATCGCCACGAACAGGTGCTCGCGCCATGGCGCCATGCCGTCGCCCGGCGAAGAAATCACGGTCTGGCGCGCGATGAAGAAGGAAGTCTCCATCATTTCGAACTTCAGGCCTTTCTCTTCGCACAGGGCCATGATGGCCGGCACGTCCGGCTCGTCCTTGAAGCCGTAATTGATATTCAGCTGGTAGCACTCATGGCCCAAGGCTGTCACGCGGACCTGCTCCGAAGGCGGCACATAAGGCTCCTCCACAATATGCACGGTGAAGAACACCACGCGCTCGTGCAGCACCTTGTTGTGCGACAGGTTGTGCAGCAGCGCATGCGGCACGCCATCACTCTCGCCGCGCAGGAACACCGCGGTACCCGGCACGCGGGTCGGCGGCGCCATGAACAGGGAGTTCAGGAAGTCTTCCAGCGGGATCGCGTGCTTTTCCAGGTTCTTGAACACCAGCTCGCGGCCGGTGCGCCAGGTCAGCATGGTGGTGAACAGCGCGGTACCGAGCAGCAGCGGGAACCAGCCGCCGTGGAACAGCTTCAGCGCGGAGGACGAGAACAGCATCACATCCATCACGATAAAGAAGCCGGTCGCGACGAAGCACAGCACCAGCGGCAGGTGCCAGCGGTAGCGGATCACGAAGAAGGTCAGGATGGTGGTGGCGAACATGGTCGCCGTCACCGCGATACCATAGGCGCTTGCCAGGTTGTCCGAGCTCTTGAAGCTGATCACTGCAATCAGCACGACGATCAGCTGCAGCCAGTTCACGACCGGGATATAGATCTGGCCGATTTCGCTGGCCGAAGTATGCTGCACGCGCATGCGCGGCAGCATGCCGAGCGCAATCG
Source organism: Pseudoduganella sp. R-43 (assembly GCF_049913255.1). Lineage (NCBI taxonomy): Bacteria > Pseudomonadati > Pseudomonadota > Betaproteobacteria > Burkholderiales > Oxalobacteraceae > Pseudoduganella > Pseudoduganella sp. R-43. The sequence continues at coordinate 467,849 of NZ_CP183988.1, read as the reverse complement.
CCTGCTTGGTCATCGAGAACGATCCGGAAATCGTGGCCTGCGAAGCAATCACGGCGGCAGCCGTCGACAGCACCACCAGCGGGTACACGCTCCATGCGCCGAGCTGGTTGAAGAACGGGTTGGCAATAGCGTCCGGATTACGGATCAGCAGCGCGCCCTGCCCAAGGTAGTTCAAGATCAGCGAAGGGAAGCAGACCCAGAACCAGGCCATGCGAATCGGCTTCTTGCCGAAGTGGCCCATGTCGGCGTACAGCGCTTCAGCGCCAGTAATCGCCAGCACCACCGCTCCCAGCGCCACGAAGGCGATGAAGCCATTGTCGCGCATGAAAATCGCGGCATGGTAAGGATTCAGCGCGGAGAGGATGGCCGGGGTTTCGACGATATTCACGACGCCCATGGCGGCCAGCACGCCGAACCAGATCGTCATGATCGGCCCAAAGAAACGGCCAATACCAGCCGTGCCATGGCGCTGCACCGAATACAGGGTCACCAGCACGACAATCGTCAGCGGCACCACATATTGCGCGAGGCCCGGTGCGGCAACTTCCAGGCCCTCGATTGCGCCCAGCACCGAAATGGCCGGCGTGATGACGGAGTCGCCATAGAACATGGTGGCGCCAAAGGTACCAATCAGCAGCAGCGGGAAGTGCGCCTTCGGCGCAGCCTTGTGCACGGAATTCAGCGCCAGCGCCATCAGGGCCATGATCCCGCCCTCACCGCGGTTGTCGGCACGCAGCACCAGGCTGACGTACTTCAGCGACACGATCAGCGTCAGGCTCCAGAAGATCAGGGAAATAATGCCCAGCAAGTTGGCCTGGTTGAGTGCCAATCCGTGGGTGGGGTCGAAGACTGTTTTGAGGGTATAGAGGGGGCTGGTACCGATATCGCCGTAGACGATGCCAATCGCGGCCAGCGTCAGTGCAGCTACGCTGCTTTTCTTATGTTGTGACAAGATTTCACCCAAAATTGGTTTTGGTGCATCGCACAATAGGCCAACTAAAGGCCTTTTGCAAGTTTTTCAGACCGCCGGTGAAATCTTGGCGGATGTGCTATTTTCCACCTTTACTCCAAGAAAATCATCGCTCTCATGAATACCGGCATGCTGTACGCCGCAGGCGCTTTCCTGTCCTGGGGCCTGTTCCCGCTGTATTTTCACGCAATTAAAGATGTGCCGGCGTCCGAAATCCTGGCGCACCGCATGGCTTGGTCGCTGCTGTTCCTGATGCTGGTACTGGCGGTACGGCGGCAATGGAAATGGCTGCCGCAAGTGTTGCGCCAGCCCAAAGTCGTGGGCAGTTTCCTGGCCAGCGCTTTCCTGCTGAGCGCAAACTGGTTCGTGTATATCTGGGCAGTGAACAATGGCCATGTGGTCGATGCCAGCCTGGGCTACTTCATCAACCCGCTGGTAAATGTGCTGCTGGGCATGCTGGTGCTGAAGGAAAAACTGCGTCGTGGCCAGTGGATTGCCATCGGTGTTGCCGCCACCGGGGTGGCCTGGCTGACCTGGCAGGCTGGCCAGGTGCCATATATCGCGCTGGTGCTGGCCCTGAGCTTTGGCGCTTATGGGTTGCTGCGCAAGACTGCGGCGCTGGCGGCGCTGGAAGGACTGTCTTTCGAAACCCTGATCCTGTTCCCGCTGGCGGTGGCTTACCTCGGTTGGCTGGTGTACCACGGCCAGAGCGTCTTCCTGAATGCCGAGTCGGACAGCACACGCTGGCTGCTGGCAGCCGCAGGCCCGACCACGGCGATCCCGCTGCTGCTGTTCGCCGCCGGTGCGCGGCGCATTCCGATGTCGGTGCTCGGCATGCTTCAATACATGTCGCCATCGCTGCAAATGCTGCTGGGCGTCTGGGTCTTCCACGAAGCTTTTTCCTCGACCAAGCTGGTCGGTTTCCTGTTCATCTGGAGTGCGCTGGCGATATATATGCTGGAGAGCTGGTTGGTCAACAGAAAGGCGAGTTGAGTGTCGGAAAATTTTACAGCATTGGTGCCGTGAAACCACAATTACTATGACTCAATTGACTTTTCCGTAATTGAATCAATGATCTAAGGAAAGTCGCTTGCATTCAGGCACGACAATTGCTTAATTCCCAGTAACACTTCGGGAGAGCAATAATGGTTAGTAGAAAGTTTCTGGTGGGCATCTCCGCCCTGTTCTGTGTAGCATCTGTGCAAGCTGCAACAATGCCGTTGTCGTCCGCATTTTCGCTTGATCAGTACCTGACGACTGGCCAGAGCCAGAACCTGCAGATCGACGTAAATAGCCTGTTGGCCGGCAAGGGCCTGTCCAGCGCTTCGATCAGCTCCGGCGTGCTGACCGTGTCCGGTTTCTCCTCCGCCGACTTCGATATCGTCGGTTCGTCCGTGACGAACCTGAATTACTCTGAGAATCGCGAAACGACGGACTGCAACAAGGGCAAATGCAAGGTCGTCACCGACAACTTCCACATCAAGCAATTCAACACCAACTATAGCGACTCCATCGCTGACGAGATGAAGGTCACAGCCGGTGGCGCCTCCGCGACCGGCTCGGCCAACGATGAAAATGCATTCGACACCGACAGCGGCAAGATCGAAGACATCAAAAAGCAGACGGGCAGCGAAAATGGCGGCTACAACCGCTGGTACAACCAGTTCATCAGTCATTACGATTCGCTGGGCGGCGACCTGGTGGTGCAACTGAGCCTAGACTCCCTGGCCTTGAACGACCTGGCGGCAGACGGCATCCTCAACTTTTCCGTGAATTCCATGCTGGGACAATTCAACCTGACCGACGTGCGCCTGGACTTCGTAGCGCAGGACGCTGCGCCGCCTGCGCAAGTGCCCGTGCCAACCAGCCTTCTGCTGACCGGCCTGGGCCTGGCCGCGCTGGCAACGGTACGCCGGCGCAAAGCATAAGCAAGCAGCTGCCCTAAAAGGACCCGGCACTTGCCGGGTCTTTTTTTATGCGCCATCACAATGCGCTAAACTAGCGCCTTTACGAACCGACAAGAACTCATACCGTGGCCAATTACGTCTATACCATGAACCGCGTGGGCAAAATCGTCCCACCGAAACGTCAGATTCTGAAGGACATTTCGCTGTCCTTCTTCCCAGGCGCCAAGATTGGCGTGCTGGGCCTGAACGGCTCCGGCAAATCGTCCCTGCTGAAAATCATGGCAGGCATCGACACCGACATCCAGGGCGAAGCGCGCCCGATGCCTGGCCTGAACATCGGCTACCTGCCACAGGAACCGCAACTCGATCCTGAAAAAACCGTGCGCCAGGAAGTGGAATCCGGCCTGGGTGAGGCCTTCAACGCGCAAGCCTTGCTGGAAGCCGTGTACGCCGCCTATGCCGAACCGGATGCGGACTTCGACGCGCTGGCCAAGGAACAGGAACGCCTGGAATCGATCATCGCTGCTGCCGACGGCGGCAACCTGAACCTGCAACTGGAAATGGCCGCCGACGCGCTGCGCCTGCCGCCATGGGACCAGAAGATCGGCGTGCTGTCCGGCGGTGAAAAGCGCCGCGTGGCGCTGTGCAAGCTGCTGCTGTCCAAGCCGGACATGCTGCTGCTCGACGAACCGACCAACCACCTGGATGCCGAATCCGTGGAATGGCTGGAGCAATTCCTGGTGCGCTTCCCTGGCACCGTGGTTGGCATCACCCACGATCGCTACTTCCTGGACAATGCTGCCGAATGGATCCTGGAACTGGACCGTGGCCACGGCATCCCTTGGAAGGGCAACTACTCTTCCTGGCTGGACCAGAAACAGGCCCGCCTGAAGCAGGAAGAAGCCACCGAATCCGCGCGCCAGAAGGCGCTGCAGAAAGAACTGGAATGGTCGCGCCAGAACCCGAAGGCACGCCAGGCCAAGTCCAAGGCCCGCATGGCGCGCTTCAATGAACTGAGCGAATTCGAGTACCAGAAGCGTAATGAGACCCAGGAGATCTTCATTCCTGTGGCCGAACGCCTGGGCAACGATGTGATCGAATTCAAGAATGTCAGCAAATCGTTTGGCGACCGCCTGCTGATCGACAACCTGTCCTTCATCATCCCACCGGGCGCGATCGTCGGCATCATCGGCCCGAACGGCGCCGGTAAGTCGACCCTGTTCAAGATGATCGCTGGCATCGAGCAACCGGACAGCGGCGAAGTGGCGATCGGCAAGACCGCCAAGATTTCGCTGGTGGACCAGAGCCGCGACAAGCTGGACAACGACAAGACCGTGTTCGAGGCAGTGTCCGGCGGCGCCGACATCCTCAGCGTGGGCCGTTTCGAAATGCCGTCGCGCGCGTATGTGGGCCGCTTCAACTTCAAGGGCTCGGACCAGCAGAAGATCGTCGGCAACCTGTCCGGCGGTGAGCGCGGCCGTCTGCACCTGGCCAAGACCCTGCTGATGGGCGGCAACGTGCTGCTGCTGGACGAACCGTCCAACGACCTGGACGTGGAAACCCTGCGTGCGCTGGAAGATGCGCTGCTGGAGTTCGCCGGTTCCGTGATGGTGATTTCGCACGATCGCTGGTTCCTGGACCGTATTGCGACCCACATCCTGGCCTTTGAAGGCGATTCCCAGGTGACCTTCTTTGCGGGTAACTACCAGGAATACGAAGCCGACAAGAAGAAGCGTTTGGGCGAGGAAGGCGCGAAGCCGAAGCGTATTCGTTATAAGCCGCTGCACGGCTAAAACCGGTAAACCTGGGTCTGACCCACAGGGTCAGACCCAGTCAATTCCGACGCCACGGATTGGGTTGTGCGCCTTTGATCTTCGTCGAACATCAAAGACCTCGAACCAACCCCATTAGCCGCAAGATCATTCAGGGGTCTGACCCAGCGGGTCAGACCCCGGTTTACCGGTTTTAGAGGAGTCGACGATGCGCAAACAATTCCTTTGTGGACTGGTCCTGGCCAGTGCCGGCGCCATTGCGCACGAGGCCCCCATCGACAAGCTGTCCTGGCTAGCCGGCTGCTGGTCGCACACCGGCGCCGAAAAAGGCTCCGTTGAAATGTGGACCCTGCCAGCTGGCGGCACCATGCTGGGCGTGGCCCGCACGGTAAAAAACGGCAAGACAGTCGAGTGGGAACACACCATGATCCGCGAAACCGAGCCGGGCATCTGGGCCTATGTGGCCAAGCCAAGCCGTCAACTCGAAGCGGCCTTCCCGATCAAGTCGATCGGCGATGGCGAGGTGATCTTTGAAAACCCGCAGCATGACTTCCCGCAGCGGATCATTTACAAGCGCGATGGCGCCGATGGCATCAAGGCGCGCATCGAAGGTGTCTCGAAAGGCAAGGAAAAAGCCTTTGATTACCCTATGCAGCGGACGCAGTGTCCGAATGGAGGGTGAGGCGGGCACAAGGACATTGGCAGCGCAAGGCTGCCGTTGTCGCACCCGGCCTCGATCGGGACTTTGCGGGGGGAAGCAGCTGAACTGCCCTCCCCCTCGACTCAGAAGCTAGCCTTCACGCCCAGGTTGACCGCGCCTTTGCGGCGGCCCTGGTCGATATCGTTCTTGCCGAAGTGCTCGTACTCCAGCACGCCCGAGACTTTCTCGGTGAAGGCGTATTCAGCGCCAACCGAAGCGTACAGCGCGTTACGGCTGCTATCGCCGTTGTACGCGGAAGCCAGGCCGGTGGCATTTACGTCATTCTTGTTGTGGGCGATACCCAGCTTGCCGGTCAGCGCCACCTGCTGGTTGATCGGGAAAGTGCCCTTGCCAGCCAGGTAGAAGGACTTGGCCTTGCCTTCGATGCTGCCGGTGCCTGCGCCGGTGGTGTAGTTGTACGACTGCTTGCCGAAGTCTACATAGCCGGCTTCCACGCCCCAGGTCTTGTCGATCTGCACGCCGCCAAAGATCTTGCCACCGTACTCCGTGGATTTCTTATCGCCGTCACTGGTGTCATTCGGCAAGGTGTACTTGTTCGAGTTGGCCACGACGCCTGCACCGATGTACGGCTTCAGCTCTTGCGCCTGGACGGAGGCCGCGCCGAGGGCAACGGCGGAAGTGATGAGTGCGAATGCGATTTTTTTCATGTTCGTGATCTTTCAGCAAAAGTAAGTCGGACTTGCTTGGGATCGCGCTTCGTCTGTGGAAGTGCGATGGAAAGCACGATAACACTGCCAAAAGTTCAAGGGGGAGACGAACTGGTAAGAATTGTGTGATTTTGTAAGCAGCCTTGAAATACCAATGTTCAGCTCAAAATGAGCGAACTTGGCTTCAGATAAGCCGAAATGTCAGATTGATACGCGGGCCACAGGGTGTTCGCGCCTTATTGATGCCATGCCGCCAGCAATGCTGGAGTTTTCCCGCCATGAGCAACAGGCTGCCGTCGGTCAGGTCGATCTTGACGGTTTTGGGCTGCTTCTTGTGCTTCAGGATAAAGGTGCGGGTGGCGCCGAAGCTGACCGAGGCGATCGCAGGCTGGGGGCCAAGTTCCGGCTCATCGTCACTGTGAAAGCCCATGCTGTCCTGCTCGTTTCGGTAATAGTTGAGCAGAACGCTGTTGAAGCGCTTGCCGCTGGCGGCTTCAATGGCGCGCTTGATTTCAAGCTGCAGGGGCGTGAAGGGCAGCGGCTCAAAGGTGCGGCCAGAATAGGTATAGCGCTGCTCGCCATACCAGGCGCTGAGCCTGGGCTGCGCCACTTCGCGACCGAACAGGAAAATGGTTTCTGCCTTCCATGCCGTTTCATCGAGCAGCCTTTGCATCACTTCTGCGTTATCCACAGCAAGCGGAAGCTGCCGCATGAAATACAGCTCGCCGTCCTCGATCGGGATGGGCAATAATTCGGCTTCAGCAGAAAACAGGTCCATAGGCGTTATCATATAACGATGAACAAACGTCAATTCCTCGGTGCCGTGGCAGCGGCCGGCGCCCTCCCCTCATTAGGCGCCGCTGCTCCCAAAGCTGAGCGCGGCCCGGCGCTGCTGACCGTAACCGGTGCAATTGCCAAGCCGAATCGCGGCAGCTTCGACCGTGTCGCCGACCAGATGATGCACCGCCAGCACCTGGCATTCGACAAAGCCTTCGCTTTCGATTTTGCCGCACTGGATGCGCTGCCCGCCGTCGCGATCAAGCCGACGCTGGAATACGACAACAAGCCGCATACCCTGTCCGGCCCGCTGCTGGTCGATGTGTTGAAAGCTGCCGGTGCGCAAGCCAGCGACAACAGCACGCTGATCCTGCGTGCGGTCGATGGCTATGCGGTGGCGGTGTCCGTGGCGCGCGCCCGGACGCAGCGCTTCATCGTTGCCACCCATCTGGATAGCGCCCCGATGGCGCTGGGCGGCCTCGGCCCGCTATGGGCGATTTACGATGCGGACCGGGTGCCGGAAATGGCGAGCAGGCCCGTGGGCGAACGCTTTACTACCTGCCCCTGGGCTCTGTATCACATCGAGGTTCAGGCGTAAGCTTCGGCCAGCGACATCACGCGCGGGGTGATCGCCACCCCGATATCGCCAAAAATCTTGTTGATGATGGCCATATTGGCTTCGGCTTCTTCCGCCTTCCAGCCGTTGAACAGGTCGGTGCCATCTTTCTGGAAGTGCAGGTCCAGCACCTTGCCGCGGTCCTTGTGGGTGTAGCCCGAGCTGTGCACCTGCTTGAAGCCGCCTGCAGCCAGTGCCTCGAGCACGGAAGTCGGCGGGTTATCCGGGTCGGTTGCCATGTACACGCCGAAGGTCTTGCCAGGCGGTTTGGCGGCAATATCGACTTCGTAAATGCCAGGCGCCTTGGTGACAGACGTGGATTTCAAAAATAACATAGCGTTCCCCTAGAACTGTGTGTGGCTTAGGTGGACAAGCTTATTGCTAACGACCAATTTTGTCACTCGCTGGAACTATCTTTTTGCTCGACCACAACAGAAGCTGGAGCAAAAAGCATTACCTGCTCTTCAACTATACTTTTGCACTGCTGATTTACAAGCCGGAAGATTAGTTAGGAGTCCTTGACATATTGCGTTTTGCCCATATACTTGGCGCATGGACACGACTTCGACCCGCATCATTTCCGCCATTTCCCGCATCGGCAGCGTGCTGCGCTCGGGCATGTGGGAATTTGCGACCAGCGAAAACCTGAACCCGGCGCAGGCTGAGATCCTGCAATTGCTGCATAGCCGGACACAGGGCGTGCGCTTGTCCTGGGTTGCGCGGCAACTCTCGATTTCGGCAGCCAGCGCCAGCGATTCGGTTGCGGCCCTGGTGGCGAAAGGGCTGGTCCGCAAAGCCCGCGCGCAGGACGATGGCCGTGCCACCGACCTGCATCTTACCGAGGATGGCCGGCAAATGGCGCAACGCATTGCGGGTGCCACCGCATTTGCCGACGAGGCAGTCGGCAAGTTGTCGCCGCAGGCGCAAGAACAATTGCTGGGCGGCTTGCTGCAGCTGATTGGACAGTTGCAGAAGACGGAACGCTTTCCGGAACTGCGCGCTTGCCTCTCTTGTAAATATTTCCAGCCTGACCGGCACCAGGATGACGCCGCCCCGCACCATTGCGGGCTGGTCGACGCTCCATTGTCGGTGGCGATGCTGCGCATTGATTGCCCGGACCACCAACCGGCCGATCCGGCGCAGCAGCTGAAGAATTGGCAGGCCCTGGCTTGAGGCCGGCCTTTTTTTTTGTCCTATTTAATTAGGACTCCTATTTTAATGAAAGGAGCTTCACCATGTCGCGCATTCCACTGAACACCAATGACTCCACCGGCCTGCTGGCCCAGATCCACCAGGCTTTTGGCGCCACGCCCAATATGTTCAAGGCGGTGTCCAACTCACCGGCTGCCCTGAAGAGTATGTGGGGTAGCTTCGGTGCCCTTGGCAGCGGCAAGCTCGACGCCAAACTGGGCGAGCAGATTGCCGTGGCGATCGCCGACCGCAACGATTGCGAATACTGCCTGGCGGCGCATACGGCACTGGGCCGCAAAGCCGGAGCCTCCGCCGACGAAATGAGCGCGGCACAAGCTGGCCAGTCGAGCGATCCAAAGACTGGCGCCGCATTGCGCTTCGCGATAGCAGTGGTCAGCAACCGGGCCAGGGTCGATGATGAACAGGTGGAAGAGCTGCGGGCGGTCGGCTTCAGCGATGAGGAAATCGTGGAGATCATGGCCCATGTGGCGCTGAACCTGTTCACCAATTATGTGAACGTCGCGTTCAAGGTGCCGGTCGATTTCCCCGGCGTGAAGCTGCGCGCAAAATGATGCGGCTAGATGCCTCGGCGTGGCTCAACGGGGCTGCGCCTGCCACCGACGGCAAGGTGGTCGCGGTGCATGCCTTCCAGATGCTGTGCCCGGGCTGCGTGGCGCACGGCGTTCCACAAGCCATGAAGATGCAGCAGGTGTTCCCTGAACTGGTGGTGATTGGCCTGCACAGCGTCTTCGAACATCACGACGTGATGACCCCGCAGGCGCTGGAAGTGTTCATCCATGAATACCGCTTGCCGTTTCCGGTGGCGGTCGACAAGCCGGTTCCCGGCTCGCCCGTGCCGGCCACCATGCAGCACTACGCGCTGCGCGGCACGCCCAGCCTGCTGCTGTTCGACCGCGAAGGACGCTTGCGGCTGAACCATTTCGGCAGGATCGACGACATGGTGCTGGGAGGGGTGATCGGACGCCTGCTGGCCGAACAGCCAGGGAGTTTGGCGAAAGATGGTGCGCAGCACGGCGACGGCGCGGCCTGCGATGCCAACGGCTGCGCGCGAGCCGGGTAGACGGGTCAGGCGCGGCCCCGGTCCGCCGCCGGCGCGCCGGAACGCTTCGCCAGCTCAGGGCTTGCCGGCCCGTTTGCGCTCGGCCAGTGCGCTGGTTGGGGGCACCAGCGCACGGTATAGCTGGCCCGTCTCTGCGTCCCATGCCATCACGGCATCCTGCTGGCGCAGTACGGTCGCCATGTCGCCGCGCGCTACCGGTCCGGTGAGCGCCGGCGCTGCGCCGAGGCGGAAAGCATTCTCCATCGACTCCAGCGCCAGCGGCCGCGCCAGTTCGCGCGCCACGGACTCCGGAATGCCAGCCGCCTGGTAGGCGCGCAGGGCCGCGTCAATCACAGTGACCAGGTAATTGCTCGCAAAAACGGCAGCTGCGTGGTACACGGTCTTCGCTGCCGGATCGATTTGCACCGCCCTGGCGCCGATCGCGGCCAGTGCAGGCAGCAAAACATCAAGCGCCTGCTGGTCGCCTTCGACGCCGCAGAAGGTGCCAGCGAAACCCGCTGCCACCGCATCGGCATCGGCAAAGCTGCGGATCGGATGCACGCTGGCGACATAGGCGCCTGCTGCGCGCGCCGCGTGCAGGCGGTCGGATGCCAGCGCACCGCTGCAATGAAATACCACGGCTCCCTGCAGCGGCACGGCAGCCGCCAATGCTTCGCAGGCAGGAACGATCTGGTCGTCAGTCACGGACAGCATGAACACGTCGGCCGGCCGCAGCCCGGCATATGAGGCCCCGCCATGTCCGCTGCCGATGAAAGCGGCCGCCCGCGCCGCGCTATCGGCCGAGCGGGACAGCACATCCTGCACCGTGAACGCGCCGGCCGCCGAAAACAGGCGACCCAGGACGCTGCCGACGTGGCCGCCGCCAATGACGGTCAATCCACGCATCAGAAACTCGACCCTGGCTGCTTGAGGAACTCCACTTCTTCCGGCGTCGATTCGCGGCCCAGGATGGCGTTGCGATGCGGGAAGCGTCCGAAGCGGCGTATCACCTCGTAGTGCTTCTTGGCGTAATCCAGCATGCCTGCGTAGCCCGGCGCATCCGCAGCCAGCATTTCAAACAGGTCCACGCAGCGCATTTGCATCGACAGGTTCTCCGAATGCTCGAGCGGCATATACGAGAACGCGCGCTGCGCCGGCGGCAAGGTTTGGTTGGCGCCCGAATCGTCCAGCACCTTGGCCGCCTCCAGCGCCAGCTCATCACCGGCAAAGGCCTTCGGCGTGCCGCGATAGACGTTGCGCGTGAACTGGTCCAGCACGATGATGCGCGCCAGGGTACCTTGCGTGCCCTCGTCGTCCCACTGCCGCAGGCCGCCCAGCAGCCCCTGCTCTATCACGTCGCCGAACTGCTGGAAGATCGCGCGGTCGAATGCATCGTCCTTGCGCCACCACTCGGGGCGCTGCATATTGTGGCCCCTGGCGCCGATGGGGAGGAACCAGAAATCGAGAACGTCTTGTGAATGGATGACCAAACCTGCCTCCTAGTTGCGTGCGTGGGTAACCTGGAAGCTGTCGATGCCTTCGTAATGGGTCATCTCTTCCGCGATGCGCGACAGCGGCGATCCGCTGCGCTTGCTCAGTGCCAGCGCGACGAAGCGCCATTCCAGCTTGCCCTGGTCCATGCCGATGGTCAGAGAACCGCCGGCGATCTGGTAGCCGCGTTCCAGCGCCATGGCGCGCAGCTGGTCTTCCTTCGGCTCGAAGCCTGGCTTGAAGCGCATGGTGATCGCGATTGCATGGCGCGACGGCAGCCACGCTTCAACCTTGGACAGGAAGATCATGGACATCGCGCACAGGAAGGCCAGGCCCATGGCTCCCAGGTAGAACCCCAGTCCGACTGCCACGCCTATCACCGACGAGGCCCAGATCGACGCCGCCGTCGTCAGGCCGGAAATATTGAAGCCTTCGCGCATGATGACACCCGCGCCAAGGAAGCCGATGCCAGTCACGATGCCCTGCACCACACGGGTCGGGTCAGTGCCGACCAGCTCGGACATATGGCCGCCAAACCACAGCGAGGGGTAGCCGCACACCACGGTCAGCGCCGCCGACGCCATGCATACCAGCCCATAGGTGCGCATGCCCGCCGCTCGCCCGTGGTAGGAGCGCTCATAGCCGACCAGCAGGCCAAGCAGCAACGCGCCGATCAGGTTCATCAGGATCACGAGATTGGTCGCCAGTTCGCCGGACGACCAGTAAGCACGCAGGAAATCTATGCTGGGCATAGCTGCCTCACTTATGGTTTTGGTGTTTTCTTGGCTGCGAGCTGCTTTTCGAATGCTACATCGAGTTTGCTGACGCGTTTTACTTTTTGCGGGCCCTGCGCATTGACGAAGGCCACAAAATCATCCAGCTCCATCGGAGCGCAAAGCGGCGGCTGGCCCGGCCCTTCCGTCAGGAAGAAATGGCCGCTGCCGGTCATGGTCAGCGAATAGGACTGGTTGCCGGAGCGCTCTTTCAGGCGCGCCAGCGCGTTGGATGCCTTGGTGGATCGGCTCATATTGCCTCCGTCCTTTCATTCAGCCAGCGCAACGAATCGCCGCTGACATGCCGGGACAGTCGTTGGCGCACGGTGGCGTGGTATTCGTTCAGCCAGCGCACTTCATCCTCGCGCAGCAGGGATTTGTCGATGCAGCGCGTGTCGATCGGGCACAGGGTCAGGGTCTCAAATCCCAGGAATTCGCCAAATTCCGATTCTGCCGCCGGTACGTTCAGCACCAGGTTTTCAATGCGGATACCCCACTTGCCAGGACGGTAGATGCCCGGCTCGTTGGAGGTGATCATGCCTGGCTCCATGGCCGTATGCGCATCCGGCGGCGTCGAGGGCGAAATCGACTGCGGGCCTTCGTGGACATTGAGGAAATAGCCGACACCATGGCCGGTACCGTGGCCGAAATCGATGCCGGCAGCCCACAGCGGCGCACGAGCAATCGCATCCAGCATCGGCGATTTCACGCCGCGCGGGAACCGGGCAACGGACAACGCCATCATGCCTTTCAGGACCAGGGTGAAGTCGCGCCTGTGCTGCTGCGTGATGACGCCGACCGGCACCACGCGGGTAATGTCAGTGGTGCCACCAGTGTACTGGCCGCCGGAATCGAGCAGCAGCAAGCCATTGCCTTCAACCACGGCACTGCCTTGTGCCGGCGCGCGGTAATGCATGATCGCGCCGTTGGCATTGAAGCCTCCGATGGTGCCGAAGCTTGGGCTGACGAATCCAGGACGGCGGCGGCGAGCTTCCAGCAAGTGCTGGCCGATGGCGTACTCGGTCAGCGGTTCGCGCTTCGGATCGGCCAGGGTTTGTTCGAGCCAGCTGAAGAATTCGCACAAGGCAGCGCCATCCTGCTCCATCGTCGCGCGCACATGTTCCGCTTCATGTTCGGTCTTGCGGGATTTTGCGAAGGTGGTTGGATTGACCGCTTCAATAATTCTCACACTGTCCGGTACCGCCTGGCGAGTGCCGAACGTGATGCGGCGCGGGTCCAGCAGCAGCGTGCTGCCAGCTGGCAGCGTAGCCAGAGCCTGAGCTGCCTCCTCGTATGGCTCTACGAAGACGTTGTCGGCCGCCAGCAGGCCCGCCAGGCCCGGCTCAATCTTGCCGGCGCCGACGAAGAGCATGGCGCGATCCTGGTCGACCAGCGCGTGCGACAGGAAGATCGGGTTGTAATTGACGTCCGAGCCGCGTAGGTTGAACAGGTAGGCGATATCGTCCAGCGTCGAGATGATGTGATGGGCCGCGCCCTGGCGCGTCATCTCCGCCCGCAACGCCGCCAGCTTGGCCGCGCGCGTCTTGTCGGCAAATGGCCGCTGGTGCTCGTAGACCGGAGCGTCAGGCAAGCCGGGACGATCGGTCCACACTTCATCCAGCAAATCGAGGTCGGTGCGGAAGGCAATGCCGCGCGCCTGCAGCAGGCGAGCGATCGAGAGGCCAAGAACTGCGCCATCGACCGCCAGCACTTGGCCGGGCTTCAAGGTCTCGGCCAACCAGTCAACGTACTGCACGCTGGCGCCCGATGAAATTTTCATCAGTTTGACACCAGTTCCGGCCAGCTCCGCTTCCGCCTGCGTCCAATAACGGCCATCTGTCCAGACGCCCGCGAAATCCTGGGTGACGATGAAGGTGCCGACCGAGCCGGTAAATCCCGACAGCCATTCCCGCCCTTGCCAGCGCGCCGGCAAATACTCGGACAAATGGGGATCGGAGGATGGGACCATGCAAGCATCAACCTGATGGCGGCGCATTGCCGCGCGCATGGATTCAAGTCTGGTGCGGATTGATTCTTTCATAGCGCAATCATACCCCGATTGAGCCATAATGCCCGGCGGCCGCTGCTTTCAGGCGGCAATGGAGAGAGAGAATTGATTCCTGAAGATGTACGCGCAGAGATTATGCGCCGGCTTGCGGCTGCCGAAGCCGAACATGATGTGCGTATCCTGCTGGCAGTAGAGTCCGGCAGCCGTGCCTGGGGCTTTGCCTCACCGAATAGCGATTACGACGTGCGCTTTATTTACGCGCACCCGCGCGACTGGTATGTCGCAGTCGACTTGGAAGAGAAACGCGATGTCATTGAATACAAGATCGTCGATGAGATCGATATCAATGGCTGGGATATTCGCAAGGCTTTACGCCTGTTCCGCCGTTCGAATCCAGCATTTGTGGAATGGATCCAATCGCCAATCCTGTACCGTTCCCACGGCGGTTTCGCGGACGGTGCTCGTGCGTTGCTGCCGAGCGTGTATTCCGGCGAGAACGGCATTTACCACTACCAGAGCATGGCAAAGACCAACTATCGCGGCTATCTGCGTGCCGATATGGTTCCTTTGAAGAAGTATTTCTACGTGCTGCGTCCCTTGCTGTCCGTGCGTTGGCTCGAACGTTATGGCACTCCAGCGCCTATTGAATTCGACAAGCTGCTGCATTTGCTGGAAGGCGAGACGGAACTTCTGGAGGCAATCGCGGCGCTACTGGAGAAAAAGAAGGGTGCGCCGGAAATGGGACTGTCCGAGCCGGTGCCGTGCCTTAACCGGTTCATCGAAGCGGAACTCGTCCGCCTTGAACGACCGGATGTCGTCCGCTTCCGAAGCAGCGACGTCAATGCAGAACTGAACCAGCTATTCCACGCCGTCCTCGCCGAACAGCGCTAAAGCCTGCCCCCGGGCGGCAGGCCACCACCCGCCTGCCGCTCAACCAATCACCAGCAACTTGCAACAAGCAAGAATCTCCGCACGATTGGAATTCCAAAAGTTAGCTTTTTACTACTTTGTGCTAGCATCCTTTCGCCAATAAATTATTGCCCAATGACAACTAAATAGCGGCCCATTGCGGGCTTTTTTTTATGAATCTGCTCGACCTCGCCGGCTTATCCGCCGCTTTCAGTGAAGCCAACCGCCCGATCCGCCTGCGCCTGGGATCAGAGAATGAAGTCCTGGACGACGCCCTCATGGTCCAGCGCGTAACCGGTGTTGAAACGATGTGCGGCGACGGCATCGAGTACCGCCTCCTTTGCGTTTCGACCCAAGCTGGACTGCCCATCAAGCAATTCATCGCATTACCCGTCGAAGTACAGTTCGTCACCGCCGACGGCACGCTGCGCTCGGTATGCGGCCTGGTGCAAAGCGCTTCCGAAGGGCAAAGCGATGGCGGCTTCGCGACCTACCAACTGGTGGTACGCGATGCGCTCGCCATGATGGAGCTGCGCACCAATACGCGCGTCTTCCTCGACATGAGTGAAACCGACATCATCCAGAGACTGGTCAGCGAGTGGCGCCACCGCAACCCTGTGCTGGCACGCTCTTTCGACATCGACCTGTCCGGTGTGCTTGGCAACCACCCTTCGCGCGCCTTCACCATGCAGTTCCAGGAATCAGACTCGCAATTCCTGAAAAGGCTGATGAAACGACGCGGAATCGCCTGGTTCATTCGCCCCGGTCAATCCAGCGAAACCGGCAGCGACGACATGCCAAACCATACCCTCGTCTTGTTCGACAATGTATGGCAGCTGCCAGAACCAGGTACCATACCATGGCGCTATCACCGGGCAGACGGCACAGAAAAGGCCGACGCCATCAACGCCTGGAGTGCGGAACGCACGCTCGCCCCCGGTGCCAGCACCCGGCATAGCTGGGATTACAAGGCCGCGCGTATGGCAAGCCACCAAGCCGACACCCTGCTTGACCAAGGCACGCTGGGCAACCAATTCGCGGAAGCGGTCACCGACAGCTGGATTGACCCGCCGCATATGGGCAAGGACGGCGAGGACTTCGCCTTCCTGACCCGACTGCGCACCCAGCACCACGAGTACAAAAGCAAACGCTTTTACGCCGAATCGGACCAGCGCAGCGCCTGCGTCGGCGTCACGTTCAGCATGAGTGGGCATTCCGAGATCGACAGCCACGCCCCGGAAGAACGTGAATTCGTCATCACCGAACTGCACGTCGTTGCAGAAAACAACCTGCCCAAGACCCTCGGCGACAAGGTGCAACGCTTGTTTGCGGTCAACGGCTGGCACGCATCGACGTCCGCCAGCTTTGACCCATCCACCTTGGCACAAGCCAGCGACGAACGGGTCGCCCGCTACAGCAACCGCTTCACCTGCGTTCGTCGCGGCATTCCGATCGTACCGGCCTACGATCCAAGGGTAGACCTGCCGCCGACCCATCCGATGAGCGCCATCGTGGTCGCCGATGAGGGCGAGGAAATCAGCTGCAATGAACTGGGCTGCACCAAGGTCAGGATTCTCGGCTGCACAATCGAAGACCATGAACACGGCGCAGGCGCGTCCGGCACAGCGCGCGACTCAGCCTGGATACGCAACCTTAGCGGCTGGGCCAGCAATGGCTACGGCATGATCGCCTTATGCCGCGCCGGCGATGAAGTCATACTCCAATTCCTGGACGGGAACTGCGACCGGCCCGTCATTACCAATCGCGCCCACAACGGCAACGCCCCACCACCAACCTTCAGCCATGTAGGCAGCCTGCCCGGCAACTTCGCCCTGTCCGGCATCAAAAGCAAGGAATTCGGCGGGAGCCGCTACAACCAGTTGCGCCTGGACGATACGCGGGGCCAGATCAGCGCCCAACTGGCAAGCGAACATTGGCACAGCGAAGTAAACCTTGGCTATTTGACGCAACCGCGGAGCGATGGCAAAGGTGAGCCGCGCGGTGAAGGCTATGAACTGGCTAGCGAAGCAGCTGGCGCCCTGCGCGCGTGCTCATTGCTGCTGACCACGGAACAGCAGAAGAGTGCCGGCGGCACGCAGTTGATGCGCGACGCCATCATTCAGGTGCTGAGTGCCGCCCTCGAGCAAGTTCAGCGCCAGGGAGAATACGCGGCGGAGGTCGAGGCCAACCTGCCGGAAACGGGACATGACAACAAGCAGGTCGACGATGACAGCAAGCCTGGCGCACAGGCACACGCTGGGCACCAAACCCAGCTAAAAGAGGCAGTCGACAACCTGGAGCGCGGCTTCAACACCGACCCCGACGGCAAAAGCGGTGAAGGGGACCAACACGGCAAGCAAGGCATCCTCATGCTTGGCTCAACTGCCGGTACCGCATTGACCAGCCAGCAAAGCATCACCGTGGCCGCCAACACCAACCTTGACCAGGTCGCGCAACGCGATATGAACCAGACGACCGGCCGGCGCTGGATTCATAACGCTGCAGAGTCGATCAGCCTGTTCGTATCCGGCACAAAGGCGAAGCTGAAGGATACCTTCAAGATCATCGCCGCCAAAGGGAACGTGAAGTTGCAGGCCCAGGACGGAGAAATCAATGCTACGGCGCAAAAGGACCTCACCATCACCAGCGTCGATGGCCGCGTGGTGATCCAGGCGCCGGAGGAAATCCTGCTGATGGCGGGGGGATCTTATATCCGGATCGGCAAGGATCTCGAGGCAGGAAGCCCGCAAAACATGCTGCTCAAGGCCGCGAAGTACGCTATGACCGGCGCAGCCAGCAAGTCGGCAGACATAGCAGAGCCACCGAAAGGCAACGAAAAGATGTGCGCTATGCAGTCGGCGAGCGCTGTCGCCAACGATGGCGCTCTAGTTCCAATCAACTGATATCGAAGCGCATGTTTGCACAAGAATTACTTGAAGCACACGGCTACGCAATGGTCGACTGCTATATGCTGGGCGACGAACTGCCGCCGACGTGGAAGCTGCTGCCGCTAGTGCCCGACGGCCTGGAAGCCGATGCCGCCAAATTTCCTGCCTTGCTGCCATTGGCATCGCTACCGGATGAAGAATTCTTCGCACTGTGCGAACAGCTGGAGCACGCCCGCGCGCACAAGGTAACGCCGCCCATCCTGTCACTGTTCAAGACCAGCGCCGACGCAAAGCACCTGCAGGCACACTGGAAAAAGCAGCTGATAGCGCGACTGCCTGGCGGCGGCAAGTTCCACCTGCGCAGCTATGCACCGCGCGTCATGACGCAGATACTACGCATCTACAGCCCGCCGCAATTGAAAGCGCTGTTTGGCTGCATTAGCGAATGGAGCATTTACTGCGACCACGAATGGCATCGCTTGCAGGCCCCGGCTTGCGAGCCAGTGCTGGCGCAGTTCTTCAGCCGCCCTCAGGGCGAGCAGATGCACCGCATACAGGCAATCAACCGCACCTTGGCACAGTTGCCGGACGAACTAAGGCCGGCTTACGCATCCGATGCCAAGGGATACTTCAGCGTCAGCGAAAAAATAGACTCGCTGCTGCTCCGCGCAGCGAACCATGCCCTGGCAAGGGAGGACGAGCAAGTCCAGTTCGCATTACACGGCATGACCGTTCATCCGCATTTTGATACGCACCCCCGCGTGCGCGCGCTGCTGGCCGGCATAGACAGGAACGAGCAGACGTACCTGGACGCCATTGCCGAATTGCAGCCCGCAGACTGGCAACGCATTGCCACCGACCTCAACGCGCAACAACACACCCAATACCTGATGGACAAAGCACCATGACATTGAATACCGTACCCGGTTGCGAATTTTGCGACAAGCGTGGATTGCCTGTACTCGTAGCTCGCTACGCGCTGGCGCCCGTCACTGCGGGCGCCCCAAAAACCCGAGCGCTCCATGCCGACGGCAAGACTGAATTCGTGGGCCTGGGTGACTCGGCCCACTACACTCGCCGCCTATTGCGTTGCGGCTACCTTTACGTTCACGACGAAGCACGTAAGCGCTGGGAAGGGTACTTCGTTACTGAAGACGCGTACCTCATGCGCTTCGAAGTGGGCAAGCCAGTGCCAAGTTCCTTTACCGCCAACAAACAACCTTGTACGCAAACTGGCCATCAGCAGGTGGCCGGCATGGTGACCATTCCCGACCCAAACAAGGCCACGCGAGTCTGGTTTGGCTTTTCCGATGTGGAGTGGACTGAAGCGGTGCTTAAACAGCACGAGGATACCGCCTACCGCAAAAAGCACATGCTAGTGTTGGACGTCAAAGTCGCCCTCGCGGGTGGCAAGCAAGAAAACGTCCATCCAATCAAACTCCTTGGCAGCAAGGTCGCGGAGTTTGCTTGTGATCCGCTCAAGGCAACAGCGCCTAACGCGTTTTACCACGCTCCGTACCAGTTTACGCCACGCAGGCTCCAGTTGGAGCAAACACTCGAGACCGCTGATGCACTGCGCAAGGGCCAGGGAGTCATCGTCAGCTTGCACGATCCCCTGGCAATGGGCATTGAAATAGCGGTACAGGCAAACCACTTGCTGACAAACAAGCTTGAACTTGATCAGCGGGACAAAACCAAGTCCCGAAAAATCGTTGTATCGAGCGCCATCCTGCAGTTGCGAAGCGCGATCATGGAGAACGCCCGAGCCTCTGCGATTGACGATGCCAAGGAGCTAGAAAATCAAACGTTAAGCATGGGCATGGGGGCTTATAGTTTAAGTGGTTTTTACAAGGGCATGCCGAATCAGGTGGAGATCCAAAAGGAACAAGCCAAAGCTTGGCGACGGTTTACGCACCGCGAGAGTGGGCGCGCTCGTTTCAATGAGGCCATGGTTGAAACGTTCTACAAGAGTTATCAGCAGGAAGTAGAGACTGTTACCGAAACACAAATCAACCCGCTTGGTGAAGCGCATGTCGCCTGGACCACTAGCAAGCGCTTGGCCAATTACATGAGCTGCAGTTTCGATACCACCGACATAAAATCGGGCGCCGCCTATGTCCAAGCGATTCTAAATCTCACTCAAGGGACAGAAGGCATTAAGCCATGCTTTAACCAATACGAAAAATGGCTAAATGAAGATGTTTTCGATTCAGAGAATATCTTGCTGCGCGCAATGGTGTATAACAATGATGCATTAGCCAAAAAAGTAGCGGACGCTACTGCATTCGATTCGCGCGCCATCCCATGGGATGCCTTGGCAGCTAGCTATAAGAAGTCCGTCGAACTCATCAGTGAAAATCAAGCGACGCTAGGTGCCACACTGTTGGCACGAATGATGGGCCCTTTGGCCTACGCGGGCGACCATTTCGTGGATGGTGCAGCTAAATTGGCCTTTACCATATTAGGTATGCATAGCGGACTGGGATGGGAACGGCTGTCGTTTGAAGGCAGCCGTAAGCAATTCCGTGCGTTTTTGGTACGTCAGATTATTGAAAGCAGCGATACAGGCCTCACCAAAGCGCAAATCAAGATTGCGGTCGACCGGGAAATCCAACTCGCTGCAATTCACGGGGAAAGACTAGAGGGCCGGAGGACCTTCAAATGGGTTGCCATGCGTCAATTGGGAGCTTCAACTCTAAAGACTCCCCGCACTTTGAACGACATTCGATTCGACAAGTTTAAGCAAGTTATCAATTCAAATGTTCGCTTAGGCATGTGTATCGGCGTTCTTCAGTATATATGTCTGACAAAAACCGTTGCCGATCATGCGAAATCATTGGAGGGGGATTTGGCTGAAGCAAGGTCACGTCTTGCCGCAGGCATAATTGGAGTCACGGGTACTTTATGCGAAACCATAGGTGCCGCAATTGAACACATGGGCCAAGCCGGATTTAGATGGGCACAGGGGCTAACGGCGGTTAGATGGGCCGCCAGAATAAAGCTTGTAGGGCAAGCTCTGGGATTAGTTGGTGCAGGAATCATGGCCGTCTGGGATCTCATGAAAGCTAGAGAGGAATTGCAAAAGAACAACATAACCACAGGACGTCTCTACATAGCATCAGGCCTCATCGGCTTAGGTATCGCCATTGCTTTATGTTTTGGGTTCTATCTCGTGACTTTAGTATTCGTCATAGGGTATTTGATAGTTGTCTATTGGCTTGAGCAGGTAAAAGATCAAGCGATACACAGCTGGATCGAGAACTGCATTTTTGGAATCGCAAACAGCTACGATAGCGCAGAGCTTGAGATGAAAGAACTAGGCAAAGCTCTTACTTAAGGAAATAGTAATGTACTCTCCAGAATTTTTGAAGCCAAAGGGATTTAAGGTCAATCGCCCTTTGCAGCAAGAAGAAAGACTCAACGAGCTGAAGAAAAATGAAAAAATTGCCGAATTTGACGAAAATCTGCCGCATTATCAGCTGTCAATCATTCAACAAAATAGTACTTTCGCAGAAATAGTAGATAGGGACTACCCTATCCGGGGTGTATTCACAACACTGGCATTGCTGATTATTGTAGGACTTTCCTGGTTTTTGGCAGCAATTACGTTTGATACAGTTAGCCGGTGGGACGCTATTGAAGAATACAACAGGGAAGGGATGAGAAACACATTGTTCTTTGCTGCCTTGATGGTGTTCCTGTTTATCGCCTTTTCTGCGTATGGACTTTTTCGTGAATCATTCAGCTACACTCATTTTCCTTTAAGACTTAATCGAAAGAACCGAAAAATCTATATTTGGCGCAGAAATGGAGAGGTATTCAGCGCGCCTTGGGATAAAACCTTCTTTTATGTGCGTTGCTACAGTAAGGGCGCTGTCCAGATGTGGGATATTGTCGGCCATGTCTTATCCGAAGATCGCCAGACCGTAAAAGATTCCTTCACTCTGAGCAGCTACACCTCAAGTGACGCAACCGACTTGCGGTTCCATTGGGAATATTTCCGTCGCTTCATGGAAGATGGGCCCGCCCAGCCATATCGAATGCTTAAGATTTGTCTGCCGATAGCCAAACGCCGAGAGACCTGGTGGGAAGGGTTTATGCGCCTGTCGCTTCTACTGCATGGCAGCGTCATTATGCAAATAATGGCCACGCCATTCAATCTGCCCGCCAGCTTAGGCCGAGTATTCGCCATGCATACCAGCAAAATACCGCGCTGGCCTGACTGGGTCGAGCAGGAATGCGCTATTGCCGAAGATGATCCGTATGTTCGCGAATCGGGGTACGAAGCACCGCGAGAAACCTCACAAGCGGCGTAATCTGTTTTCCGCTCAGACAAGATGAAGAATGTATAGCGACTATAGCCAGTCAAAGAAATTCGAGTGGAATGGTCTACCGAATAATGATAAGAAAGAAAACGAACTGAAGATAAAGGAGAAGCTGGAAGGATTTGACGAGAATTGGTCGCATGACGACCCGTTTGTCATCCAGTTTAACAGCACCTTTATCGAAGTGACGGATACCAGGTACCTTTCGCGAGGGCTCGGAACGCTCGGTTACCTGCTCACTATACTGGTGATATTGATACTTTGTTTGCTTATCAATTCTGGCGAGACTGATGCACTTACTCACTTTCATCATTTTATTGACTTCGTAGGATGGAGTGGTTTGCTGTTGCCAATCTTGGTGCAGCTTCTCTTCATGGTTTCCATCTACGAATTGCTGAAGGAGTCCTTCAACTACACCCATCTTCCGATCCGACTCAATCGGAAAAATCGAAAGATCTACATCTGGAAAAGGGACGGGACGGTATTAACTACAGAGTGGGATAAGGCGTTTTTTTGCATTAGCGAGTATCGATGGGATACCAACGTGGCATTCCATATCAGTTGCTTTCTGATGGAAGGTAAGGGCAAGCACCGGACGGCAACCGGTATTTTCAGACTTGGTTACGCGTCGAAAGATATCAATGAAGTGCGCAATTGCTGGGAGTACCTTCGTCGCTATATGGAAGATGGCCCCAAGCAACCCCACAGAATGCTGAAGGAATGCTTGCCAATCGCGAAACGTTACGAAACCTGGCAAGAAGGCTATGCACGACTACCAAAGGACTGGTTCACCGTTCCGATCTGTTTCTTGGCCAGCTTTGCCCGCGTATTCGCTATGCGCACCAGCAAAATCCCACGATGGCCTGACTGGGTAGAGCGGGAATGCATGATTACGAAACACGATCCCTATGTGCGCGAATCAGGCTACGAGGAAGTGTGACGCGTTTTCATGCGGAACCGAAATGACAAAGGAAATGACGAATGCGATGGCTGTTATCTAGATTTTTGATTTTGCTGGGCGCTCTCGCTTGCTGGATCGCCTTCCTCGCGCTCGGAGTCCGGCCTGACTATAGCAAGTGGGCCAATTACAAATTGGTGACGCTGCACTTTCTGCCACCAATCGGCATGTGCCTGGCATGGTGGTTTGGTCGCTGGTACGTAAGTGACCACAAGCAAAGCGCTCCGGAGGCGCAGCACAACCAAACGGAAGCTGCGATGCAAACCGTGCAGGATCCGGTGCATGCCCGAGTCGAGCAGCGCCGCCAGTATTGTGACTGCCGCTTGTTGACGATCAACGACCTGGCAGTCCACGAAATGCTGGAATTGACCGAGAGCCCCAGTGTGGCAATCTCGATGGTGAAGGCAGACGAGAAGAGTCAGGAACTTGCTTCGCAAGACACTCGCCGAGCGCTGGATGCCGGTATCGCCGAAGCGCTTGGCTATATTTATGCCGAGTGCGGCGCAGCAGCCGCCTTGCCCATCTATCTGGTGGCACCTGCCGACATTGCGGCCAAGGATGTAATTGAACACGTAAGCATGATCGCGGCGAGGCTCATCTCCGACATGAAGCTGCCGGTGAAGTTGAAGGCTGATGCGCCGCTGGTAATGGCCATGCCGTCGCGGGGCAGCGCTTCGAATAGCGTGCTTGGGCTATTCGAGAGCATTCCCGAGCTTCCGGCTGCGGTGGTGCTGGCGTTTGATTCATCGATGTCGCAGCTATCGCTGCCGGTTACAAAGCCTGGCCATGGCGTGTTCGCCCTGCTGGTGACCGCTGCCGATTTACCTGCCATGCTTGATGCGGCGGCCACCGATGATGATTCGTCCCGTGGCTATTATTCGGGCGGCGCTTTGCCTTTGCTTGCGAGTTTGCCGCGACTACTGCGAGATGAATTGCGCGCGCTGGGTTCAGTAGCGCGCATCTACCGCGCCGCCACCGGGAAGATCGACGATAAAAGCGGCCAGCTAGTGCTGACGTCGCTTCTCGAACAGGCGCAACTTCATGCAAGTGCGCCCGGACAGGCTGCCGAATCGCGCTGCGAATGGCTTGTGCACAATACTGGCGAGTCCAAGCATGCCGGTGGCCGCCTGGCCTCGATTGCCGGTGCACTAATGCATCGAAAGATCGACCTTAAACCCATCGAGATGGCAACTGATATGGTCCGGCATGTCGGGCACCTTGGACAGGCCAGCCCCATAGGCCTGCTGGCCGTTGCTTTGGTACAGGCGCAAGGCAAGCAGGGCCCTGTCTTGTGCGCGGAGTTTGCCGAGCCAAATGGCATCGCGATCGCATTTGCAACGCCTCACCTGAGCTAGCCATGAAACGTGTCATTCGATTAGGTGATTCCACCAGCCATGGCGGTTCGGTCACCAGTGCGGCAGAAAACTTCTCCATCATGGGCATTGCCGTTGCGCGCGTGGGCGACACTGTTTCGTGCCCACGTCCGGGTCACAGCGGCTGCACCATCGCCGAGGGCGACCCGGACTGGGTGATCGAAGGCCGCGCAGTGGCCCTGGAATCCCACGTCACCAGTTGTGGCGCCGAGCTGATTTCCTCGTTGCCGAACCTGGAGCGGGGGTAAGGCATCCCGGCCGACGGGCGCTCACCGGCCTACATGCGCGGCACGCCATCCCGATTGACCGTGATGGTGCGGCCAGGTTCGGACGAGAGCTGGGCGCGGTGTTCGGTGCCGCGGAACTCGTAGGTCACGTCCCAGTATTGCGGCGTGCGGCTGGGAATAGCTTCGCAGCGCTGAACGTTCTGGGCGTACTGGTTGCCGGCGTTGCGGCCAACATTGGAGCCGACCGCCGCACCGGCAATCGCGCCGCCGACCGTGGCGATGTCTCGGCCGGAGCCGCCGCCCACCTGGTGACCCAGCACGCCGCCAATCAGGGCGCCGGCGATGGCGCCTGCCGTGCCGCTGCCGCCCGAGGCTTCAACCTGCTGCCGCTCAACCCAGCAGCGTTGCTCGGGCGGGCCCACCACGGCGCGAGCAGAAGTAATTGGGGCTTCATACACACGCTCGCTCGGTCGCATGCGGTATTCATAATTTGGCTGGGCCACCGGCTCTGGTGCGTAAGCCATTTCATCAACACGCCGGCGCGGGGGCACGGCGCGGATCGACGAGATATTGTCGTTAAGGCCCATACCCTCCAGCGATTCATAGCTGCCGCGCCGCAAGATCCTGCACTCGCCCTCGAAGTTAGGTAACGGGCACACTTCCCAGCGGCCGCGCTCAACCACGACCGACGAGGCGCGGTTATCGAAACCTGCGCTGCGCAGATCGCTGATGGAACGTGTGACGTTAATCGGGCGGCCGCGCCAGCCTTCGCGCGGATAAAGCGTGATTTGTGCCAAGGCGTGCGCGCTGACGAGGGTGATTAGCGTCGCCAGCGCAGTTCTGATTGGAAACTTCATGATGTCCTCCGATACAGATCAGGTGCGCCCAGCATGCGCCCGGCAATATCGGCTGGTCTGTTCGGGAACACTCGTTACTTAGTAAACGGAACCTCCCGGCTGGGTTGAGCTCAACACGCCTTTGATGGCTGAGATGTTGTAGTTCAAGGTAGAGTTGCCGTAGCTGGCCCAATTCGCCAGGCTGAAGCTGCCGCTGCCGGACAGGCGCTGCACACCGACATTGCGGTATGTGAGCGGCGTTTTGGGTTTGCAGACTTCGGGAATCCCGACGGTGTTCAGGAAATACGCTGAGCCATTGCCCACGCGCGTGGCGATTCCATTTTCCACCAGCAGCGCAGTTTCCACATCGACGCCAATGCCGTGCGTCATAGGCGTCCAGCCATCGTTCACGATGCGCGCCATGAAGGTCACCAGGCGCCCCATGCGGTCACGCGAATCGAGGTGCATGTCGGAGATCATATTGCCCATGCCGGGCAAAGCCAGGAAGTCACGTCCGAGCGAGACCGATTTGTCATAGGGATTGGATAGCGCCTGAGGCGAGGTGATCGAGCCATTCAAGGCGTTGAACACATACTGGCTCATCACAGCCAAGCCGGCACTGGTGCCGCCGATGGGGACATTCTTGTTGGCCAGCCCCTGGATGGCGGCCTGCAGCGGCGTGCCCCTCCAGTCCTCCCAGTAATTGGCCTGGTCGCCGCCGGCGATCCACAAGGCTTCGGCATTACGCACGCGCTCCAGCACAAACGGATCATTTGCCGCCGCGCGGTTAGGGATGATCAGCGTTTCAACCGAAGTGACGCCGCCACCAAAAGCGTAGATGTAGGGGTTATAGGCATCCGTTCCCGTAGCGCGGATGACGACGAAATTACCGCCGCCTGACTTCTGGATCATCCAACGGAATGCGTCGTCTACGTCCGTTCCCCCTCCCATCAATACCAACGAAGGCTGGGCTGGCTGAGGCCTTGTCACGTTGGTGGGATCGCCCACCACATAGAACTCATATTGCTTTGCAGATTGCGCTGAAGCCGAGACGCACAGGGACAATACCAACAGCAAGAGGGCAGGCAGGGAACGCATGGCAAACTCCACTGAAGTGATGAATATGAAAATTCATTCTACTCATCAGTGAAGGCGCATGCTGCACATTATTCATGCCTCGAAGCGACGCAATCCATCCAGGTCGAGGATGCGGATTCCGCCGTAGTCCACGCGCAACAAGCCCTGCTTTTCGAGCACTTGCAAGGCTTGGTTGGCACGTTGGCGCGAGGAGCCCGACAGGAGCCCGACTTCTTCCTGGGAAATCTGCACCAGCCGCTCGATGCCGGGATACAGGTGGGAATTAAATAGTGACGCAAGGCAGCGTGCAACGCGTGTGTCCGGGTCCAGGAGGCGTTCGTTTTCCACCATGCCGATGAACTGACCCAAACGTTCGTTGAGCTGCATCAAGAGGAACCGGGTGAAGGGTAGGCTATTCTCGAGCAGGTAGTGAAAGGTGGCGGCCGGCATGCGTGCGATGCGGCTGTCACGCAGTGTCATGGCGTCATATCGGCGGCGTTCATCTTTGAGTAATGAACCTTCGCCAAACCAGCCGCCAGGCGGCACGCCAGTAAATGTGACGCTTTTTCCGTTTGGCGAGAAGTTATTCATTTTCACCATGCCCGAAATAATGCCGATCCAATTATCGACAATCTCGCCTTTATGGCAAACGAAGCCGCCTTTGGGAATGAACTCCTCGTAGCAGGTAGCCTCTACGCGCGCCAGTTGCTCCTCTGTGAGCACGGGCGCCCAGGTGGAACTGCGTACGGCTTCGATCAGGCTCGGTTCTGTTTTCATGTTGTTGCGTCGCACCATCAAAAGTCGTCGAATTGTCTTTGAAATGACAACTTTGCGACATAGCTCACGCTAATATCATCACACAAAAAGCGCATCACAACTAAAAATGCGCACCTAAAAACCCAAGGAGACACCGTGCAGGATAATCTGACGACCTTCCCTCGCAGGCTGCTTCAGCATGGCAAGGAGCGGCCGCACAAGCCTGCGTTCCGCGAAAAGGACCTGGGCATCTGGCAGACCTGGGACTGGCAGCAAGTGAATGCGGAAGTGCGGGCGCTGGCTTGCGGCTTGGCCGCGATTGGGTTCCAGCGCGGCATGAACCTGGCCATCATCGGCGACAACAGGCCGCGCCTGTACTGGTCGATGCTGGCGGCGCAGTGCCTGGGCGGCGTGCCGGTGCCTATGTACCAGGACGCGCCGGCAGCCGACATGTCCTTCGTGCTGGAGAACGCCGAAATCGCGTACGCCATCGT
The DNA here is from genome assembly GCF_049913255.1 of Pseudoduganella sp. R-43. Taxonomy (NCBI): domain Bacteria; kingdom Pseudomonadati; phylum Pseudomonadota; class Betaproteobacteria; order Burkholderiales; family Oxalobacteraceae; genus Pseudoduganella; species Pseudoduganella sp. R-43. The sequence goes on along the minus strand of NZ_CP183988.1, from coordinate 440,073 downwards.
GGAAGACCAGGAGCAGGTCGACAAGCTGCTCGACCTGTGTGACCAGTGCCCGAACATCAAGCACATTGCTTACGAAGATGAACGGGGCATGCGCAATTACACGCACCAGCAGCTGATGTCCTATGCCCGCCTGCAGGAACTGGGGCGCGAGTACGACAAGGCGCATCCCGGCTTTTATGAAGCGTCGATCGCTGAAGGCAAGGAAAACGATAACGCCATCATCCTGTACACCTCCGGCACCACGGGCAAGCCGAAAGGCGTGTGCCAGACCCACAAAGCCCTGCTATCTGCTGCCGTTGGCGGCATAAGCTTCGACAAGCTGACCGACGAAGAGAACGTGTTGTCCTACCTGCCGATGGCCTGGGTGGGCGACTGCCTGTTCTCATTCGCGCAGGCACTGACCGCCGGTTTTACCGTCAACTGCCCCGAATCGTCGGACACCGTGACCACCGACTTGCGCGAAATCGGTCCGTCCTACTATTTTGCGCCTCCGCGTATTTTCGAGAACATGCTGACGCAAGTGATGATTCGCATGGAAGATGCGGGCGCCATCAAGCGCAAGATGTTCCATCACTTCATGGACGTCGCACGCCGCGTCGGCTCGGACATCCTGGACGGCAAGCAGGTGCCGCTGGGCGACCGTATCAGCTACACCATCGGCAATATGCTGGTGTATGGGCCACTGCGCAATGTGCTGGGCATGTCGCGCATCCGTGTCGCCTATACGGCTGGTGCTGCAATCGGCCCGGACCTGTTCCGCTTCTATCGCTCGATTGGCGTCAACCTGAAGCAGTTCTACGGCTCCACCGAGACCTGCGCCTATATCTGCCTGCAGCCGGATGGCGAGATCAAGTTCGATTCCGTCGGAAAGCCGGCGCCTGGCGTGGAAGTGAAGCTGGCGCCGAACGGCGAAGTGCTGGTCAAGTCGCCGACCTTGATGCATTGCTATTACAAGCGTCCTGATGCGACGGCCGAGGCCATCGACGGCGAAGGCTATTTCCACACTGGCGACGCCGGCATCTTCGACAACGACGGCCACTTGCGCATCATCGACCGCGCAGCGGACGTGGGCAAGATGAACAATGGCGCCATCTTCGCGCCCAACTACATCGAGAACAAACTGAAGTTCTTCCCCTTCATCAAGGAAGCCGTGGCTTTCGGCCATGAACGCGACAAGGTCACCGCCTTCATCAACATCGACATGGAGGCCGTTGGCAACTGGGCCGAGCGACGCGGCATCGCTTACTCGGGCTATACCGACCTGGCCGCCCATGAACAGACTTACGCGCTGGTCAAGGAGTGCGTGGAAAAGGTCAATGCCGATCTGGCACAGGAGGCATTGATGGCGGATACCCAGGTCCACCGATTCCTGGTGCTGCACAAGGAGCTCGACCCTGACGATGATGAATTGACTCGTACCCGCAAAGTGCGCCGCAAGTTCATCGCCGAGAAATATGCGGTGCTGATCGAAGCACTGTACGGCGGCAAAGCTTCGCAATACATCGAAACCCAGGTCAAATTCGAAGACGGGCGCACCGGCATGGTGGCAGCCGACCTTCGGATCATGGACCTCAAGGCAGCATAAGCGGGGAAGCCACCATGCAAATGAACGAACCGGAAGCCATCACGGCTGGCCGCAAGATCGGCGACGTGATCCTGGACCTGCGCAATATCTCGCTGTCGTTCGGCGGGGTGAAGGCGCTGACCAATATCTCCTTTGATGTGCGCGAGCATGAAATCCGCGCCATCATCGGCCCCAACGGCGCAGGCAAAAGCTCGATGCTGAACGTGATCAACGGCGTGTACCGTCCGCAGCAGGGCGAAATCATCTACCGCGGCCAGCATCGCAAGAATATGGATTGCTACGCGGCCGCCAAGTCGGGCATCGCGCGCACCTTCCAGAACATTGCGCTGTTCAAGGGCATGACTGTGCTGGACAACATCATGACCGGCCGCAACCTGAAGATGAAGTCGAACTTCCTGCTGCAAGCCCTGTATTGGGGGCCGGCGCGCCGCGAGGAGATTGAGCATCGCCGCAAATGTGAGGAGGTGATCGACTTCCTCGAAATCCAGCATATCCGCAAGACGCCGGTGGGCCGCTTGCCCTACGGCCTGCAGAAGCGCGTTGAACTGGGCCGTGCATTGGCCGCCGAGCCGCAAATCCTGCTGCTGGACGAGCCGATGGCCGGCATGAACGTGGAAGAAAAGCAGGACATGTGTCGCTTCATCCTCGACGTGAACGAGCAGTTCGGCACCACTATCGTGCTGATCGAACACGATATGGGCGTGGTGATGGATATCTCGGACCGCGTGGTAGTGCTGGACTACGGCAAGAAGATCGGCGACGGCACACCGGATGAAGTCCGCACCAACCAGGACGTGATCGATGCTTACCTCGGAGTGGCCCACTAAATGGATATCAACTTCTTTGCCGAAGTGCTGATCGGCGGCCTGCTGTCGGGCGTCATGTATGCGCTGGTAGCCATCGGCTTTGTGCTGATCTATAAGGCCTCCGGCGTATTCAATTTTGCCCAGGGCGCAATGGTGTTCTTCGCGGCGCTGACCTGCGTCGGCTTCATGGACAAGTTCGGTTTTTCGCTGTGGCTGGCGATTCCCGCCACGATCGTTGCCATGGTCGTCCTCGGCCTGGCGATCGAGCGCGTGGTGCTGCGGCCGCTGGTCAACCAGCCGGAGATAGCGCTGTTCATGGCCACCATCGGCCTGGCCTTCTTCATCGAAGGACTGGCCCAGCTCATCTGGGGCTCGCAGGTGCATAAGCTGGACATCCCGATTGAGGACGTACCGAGCGAGTTCCTGATGGAGAAGTTCAATATCATCGTTTCCAAGTTCGACCTGACCGCAGCCGCAATTTGCGGCGTGATGGTGGCCGTGCTGGCCGTCATGTTTGCCAAGACAAAGGTCGGGCGCGCGCTGCGCGCCGTGGCCGACGACCACCAGGCCGCGCAGGCGGTCGGTATTCCGCTGCAACGTATCTGGGGCATCCTGTGGGCAGTTGCCGGCATGGTCGCCCTGGTGGCCGGCTTGCTGTGGGGCGCGCGCAACGGCGTTCAGTTCGCGCTGACCTTCATTGCACTTAAAGCGCTGCCTGTGCTGATCCTGGGCGGCTTCACCTCGGTGCCGGGCGCCATCGTCGGCGGCCTGATTATCGGCGCATCTGAAAAACTGGCCGAAGTCTATATCGGCCCGCACGTCGGCGGCGGTATCGAAGGCTGGTTCCCTTATGTGTTGGCGCTGATGTTCCTGCTGGTGCGGCCGGAAGGGCTGTTCGGCGAAAAAATCATCCGGAGGATTTGAGCGATGTTCTACCGCGAAGCAGGACAATTCAAGACCAGCTACGAGGCGGATGGCCAGATGCTGCCGATCCGCCAGGACCGCATTGCGCTGTTCGCCACGCTGGCTGTGGCTCTGCTGGTGCTGCCTTTCGTTGCATCGCCTTACATGCTAAAGGCAATCTTCACGCCCTTCCTGATCTTTGCCTTGGCGGCCCTGGGACTGAACATCCTGACCGGCTATGCAGGCCAGCTGTCGCTGGGCACTGCGGCCTTCATGGCGGTAGGGGCGTTTGCGGCATACAATTTCATGCTGCGCATTCCCGGCATACCGCTGCTGCTGGCCTTCGTACTGGGTGGCCTGTGCGCCGCCATGGTCGGCATCGCCTTCGGCCTGCCGTCGCTGCGCATCCGCGGCTTCTACCTGGCCGCTTCCACGCTGGCAACGCAGTTCTTCGTGGTGTGGTGCCTGACCAAGATCGGCTGGCTCACCAACTACAGCTCGTCCGGCGTGATCACGGCACAGAGCATGGAAATCCTCGGCTACCGCTTCGATTCCGCAGCGCGTGTTTATGTGCTGGTGCTTGGCGTGGTGGCGGTGATGGCCCTGCTGGCCAAGAACATGATCCGCTCCAATGTCGGCCGCTCCTGGATGGCCGTGCGCGACATGGACATGGCGGCGGAAGTGATCGGCATCCGCCTGATGCGCACCAAGCTGCTGGCGTTCGCGGTCAGCTCGTTTTACTGCGGCGTGGCCGGCGCGTTATACGCCTACGCCTACCTCGGCACCGTGGAGCCGGAAGCCTACAACCTGGACCTGTCCTTCCGCATCCTGTTCATGATCATCATCGGCGGCGTCGGCTCCGTGCTCGGCTCATTCCTCGGAGCCGCCTTCATCGTGCTGCTTCCGGTGGTCCTGAACATCGTGGCGCACGGCCTGGCGCTGCCTACTACCGTGGCATCGAACCTGGAATTGATGGTGTTCGGCGCCCTGATCATTTTCTTCCTGATCGTGGAACCCCACGGTCTGGCGCGTTTGTGGCAAATCGGTAAAGAGAAACTCCGCCTGTGGCCTTTCCCGCACTGAGCGGCAACTATAAAACTGGAGACAACACATGAAATCGTTCGTACTTGGCATTGCCGTAGCAAGCAGCATCGTCGCCAGCAGCGCATGGGCGCAACCAGCCGAGCAATTCGTCGCCCTGCCCTCCTACCGCGTCGGTCCCTATGCGGCAGGCGGCTCCGGCTTTTATGGCGGCATCATCGACTACTTCAACCTGGTCAATGCCAACGGCGGCGTCAACGGCGTGAAAATCAGCTGGGAGGAATGCGAGACCGAATACAACCCCTCGCGCGGGGTGGAATGCTATGAGCGCCTGAAAACCAAGAATGGCGGCGCCACCGTCGTGGAACCGCTATCCACCGGCATTGCCTACGGCATCCTGGACCGTATCCCGCAGGACAAGATCCCGATGACGACCCTGGGCTATGGCCGCTCCGATGCGGCCAACGGCAAGGTCTTCCCGTATGTCTTCCCATTGATCTCCAACTACTGGAGCCAGGCTGCCGCCATGGTGAAGTACCTGGGCGACAAGAGCGGCGGCATGGACAAGCTGAAAGGCAAGAAAATCGTCCACCTGTACCATGACTCAGCCTTCGGCAAGGAACCGTTGCCGGTGCTGGAAGCGATGTCCGCACAATACGGCTTTGAACTGATCAAGATTCCGGTCGCGCCGCCAGGCAGTGAGCAGCAGTCGCAATGGCTGCAGATCCGCCAGGCCAAGCCGGATTACGTGATCCTGTGGGGCTGGGGTGTGATGAATTCCGTTGCCATCAAGACCGCACAACGCAACGGTTTCCCGCGCGAGAAGATGCTGGGCGTGTGGTGGGCCGGCTCTGAAGAAGATACTGTGCCATCGGGCGATGCGGCGAAGGGCTATACCTCTATGACCTTCAACACCCCCGGCAACTACCCTCTGCTGGATGAACTGCGCAAGAAAGTCTATGCCAGCGGCAAGGGCAACCTGGCCGACCAGGGCCGCATCGGTTCGGTTTACCACATGCGCGGCCTGACGGCCGGCGTGATGTATGTGGAAGCGATGCGTGCGGCCCAGGAGAAGTTCGGCAAGGGCAAGGCGGTCACTGGCGAACAACTGCGCTGGGGCTTCGAAAACCTGAACATCGACGAAGCCCGCCAGAAGGCGTTGGGCGTCTTCAATATGTTCCCGACTGTGAAGACTTCCTGCGATGACCACGAGGGCTCGGGTGCTGTGAAGGTCCAGCAATGGGACGGAAAAGCCTGGAAGGCTGTGACGCCGAACTGGGTGGTGGGCGACAAAGTCCTGCTGCGAAAACTGGTGGACGAATCGTCCGGCAAGTACGCCGCTGAAAAGAAAATCACGCCTGCCTGCATGAAGTGAGAGGCTTATGAGCTACCTGTCGGTAAATAACATCGAGGTCATTTACGACCACGTGATCCTGGTGCTGAAAGGCGTGTCGCTGCAGGTCCCGCAGGGCAAGATCGTTGCCCTGCTGGGCGCCAACGGCGCCGGCAAGTCCACCACGCTGAAGACCATCTCGACCCTGCTTCGCGGCGAGCGCGGCGACGTGACCAAGGGCGAGGTGCAATTCAAGGGTGAACGCATCGACCAGCTCACGCCCAATGAGCTGGTCAAGCGCGGACTGTCGCAGGTGATGGAAGGCCGTCATTGCTTCGGCCACCTGACCATCGAGGAGAATTTGCTGACGGGAGCTTATACGCGCAGCGCATCGCGCGGCGAAATGAAGGAGTCGCTGGAAAAGGTCTACCACTACTTCCCGCGCCTGCGCGAACGCCGCAACAGCCAGGCCGGCTATACCTCCGGCGGCGAGCAGCAGATGTGCGCCATTGGCCGCGCGCTGATGGCCAAGCCTTCCATGATTTTGCTGGACGAACCGTCGATGGGCATCGCGCCGCAGATCGTGGAAGAGATCTTCGGCATCGTGAAAGACCTGAACGCGAAAGAGAATGTGTCCTTCCTGCTGGCGGAGCAGAACACCAATGTGGCCCTGCGCTATGCCGACTTTGGCTACATCCTCGAGAACGGCCGGGTGGTGATGGAAGGCGAGGCCAGCGAACTGGCCAACAACGAAGACGTCAAGGAGTTCTACCTCGGCATGTCCGGCGCCGGCCGCAAGAGCTTCCGCGACATGAAATTTTACCGCCGGCGCAAACGCTGGTTAGCCTAATTGACGGGTGCCAGCTGCTGACACGCGTAGCGTGTTGGCACCTGGCGACCGCTGACTAAAATGAACATAACCAAAGCAAAAGAGTTCTGCCGCACCCTGCCTGGCGCCACCGAAGACATCAAATGGGAATGCAACCTGGTGTTCTCGGTGGGCGAAAAGATGTTTGCTGCAATGGACGCAAAAGACAAAGCGAAAGCAATCAGCTTCAAGGTGGATGAAGACCGCTTCCTGGAACTGACGGACCGCGAAGGCATCATTCCTGCACCATACCTGGCGCGCGCCAAATGGGTGATGGTGCAGGACCTTTCCAAGCTACCGGACGCGGAAGCGAAAGCGCTGCTCAAGCGCTCGCACGAGCTGGTATTCGCAAAATTGACCAAGAAACTGCAACGCGAGATTGAAGGAGCGGCATGATGGCCGAAACCCTGGACAGCCTCGAGACGCGCCCGCACGCCGAGCGCGAACGCGATTTGATGGAGCGCCTGCCGCTGCTGGTAGCGCAAGCACAGTCGGCGCCTGGCTGGGCGCGCATCCTTTCCGGCGTCGATGCGTCGCGCATCAACAGCCGCGAAGCGCTGGCGCAACTGCCTGTGACGCGCAAGTCCGACCTCAAGGGGCTGCAGGCGCAGGAACGCCCCTTCGGGGGCCTGAACAGCACCCCGGCCGGCAAGCTGGGACGCATCTTCATGTCCCCCGGCCCCATCTTCGATCCCGAAGGCCGCTCGATCGACTGGTGGCGCTTCTCGCGTCCCATGTTCGCCACCGGCGTGCGTCCCGGCTGCCTGGTGCAGAATTGCTTCTCCTATCATTTCACCCCCGCCGCCTTCATGGTGGAAGGCGGCGCCGCGCGCATCGGCTGCACGGTGATCCCCGCCGGCGCGGGCCAGACTGAGTTGCAGGTCCAGGCCATGGCGGAACTGCAGCCGGATACCTATATCGGCACCCCCTCCTTCCTGAAGATCATCATCGAGAAGGCCGCCGAAATGGGCGCCGACATCAGCAGCGTGAAGCGCGCGATGATGGGCGCGGAAGCACTGCCTGAATCGCTGCGCCAGTGGTTCGCCGAACATGGCGTGCCCGAGGTGATTTCCACCTATGCCTCCGCCGACATCGGCAGCATCGCTTACGAAACGCGCAGCAACGGCAAGCTCAATCCTGGCATGGTGCTGGACGAGGATGTGCTGCTGGAAATCGTCCGTCCGGGCTCCGGCGAGCCGGTAGCGCCGGGTGAAGTAGGCGAGGTGGTCGTCACCTTGTTCAACCCCGACTACCCGCTGATCCGCTTCGCCACCGGCGACTTGTCGGCCGTGCTGGTGGATAGCGCACCATCGCCTTGCGGCCGTACCAACACCCGCATCAAAGGCTGGCTGGGCCGCGCCGACCAGACGACCAAGGTGCGCGCCATGTTTGTCCACCCGTCGCAAGTGCACGAGATCGCACGCCGCCATCCCGGCATGGGAAAGGCACGCCTGGTCGTTTCGGGAAAGATCGCCGACGAAGTCATGACGCTGCATTGCGAGACCGACGATCCCGCGCTGGAGGCCCAGGCCAGCGACATCGTCGCCACGATCCGCGACATCACCAAACTGCGCGGCGAAGTACGCTTCGCGCCGCGCGGCAGTTTGCCGAATGACGGCAAGATCATCGACGATGTGCGAGATTACAGTTGAGATGCCGCAGCGTGTGGCGTAAATCCAACTGTTCCTAGGGCAGGCGGCGGAATGGCGGGATAATTGAGCCATTCTTGACCTGCCTCAGAAACATCATGCAAGACTTTCACCACGACCGCGCACGCGCCCTCCTCAAGAACGCCGAAGAACTCTTCGACAAGGAATCGGTTCAGGCGGCAGTCAGCCGCATGGCTGACTCGCTGAACGACCGTTTCGGCGATCCGTCCAAGCAGGAGTTTCCCCTGGTACTGGGGGTGATGGGCGGTGCTGTTGTCTTCACCGGCAACATCCTGCCGCAGCTGACTTTTCCGCTCGAATTCGACTACATCCACGTCAGCCGTTACGGCGACGAGGACCAGGGCGGCAAAGTGGTGTGGAAAGTGGTCCCTCGCCCGACCGTCTCCGGCCGCACGGTGATCGTGCTGGACGATATCCTTGACGAAGGCGAGACCCTGGCGCACGTCAAGGAACGCTTGCTGGAAATGGGCGCCAAGGAAGTCATCATCGCCGTCTTCTGCGACAAGGATATCGGCAAGTCCAAGCCGGTGAAGGCCGACCTGATCGGCATCACGATCCCGAACCGCTTCGTGGTCGGCTTCGGCATGGATGCCTATGGCTACTGGCGCAACTTGCCGGGGCTGTGGGCGCTCAATCCGGCAGACCTGAGCAAAGGCTGAATTCAGGCCGGCAGCCGGATGACCGCATTCAGGCCGCCGTCCGGGTGATTGGCCAGCACTAGCTGGCCGCCATGGCCATCCACTATTCCCTTGGCGATGCCGAGGCCCAGTCCCATGCCCGTATCATTGCGTTCGCGGCCGTGGGACAGGCGCACATAAGGCTCCAGCAAGCTGGGTATCGCTTCTTCCGGCACGCCGGGACCGTGGTCGCGCACCGCAATTTCCGTCCAGCTTTCCAATGAACGCACGCTGATTTGCGCGCGCTCGCCGTAAAACAAGGCGTTATCGAGCAAGTTGCCAATCGCGCGTTTGAGCGCCAGCGGCTTGCCGCGCACGACGATGCCGCTCTCGTCGTACGCCACATCGTGACCGGCAAGTTGCGCGCTGCGCACCAGGCGGCGGATCAGGGGGTCCAGCTTCACTTCGGTCGGGTTTTCGTGGATATCGCTGTCTTTTACGCATTGCAGCGCGCCTTTGACCATCATGTCCAGTTCATCCAGGTCTTCTTCGAATTCGTTGCGCAGGGCATCGTCGTCGAGCAGCTCGGCGCGCAGCTTCAAGCGCGTGATCGGCGTGCGCAAGTCGTGCGAGATGGAGATGAACAGGCGTTCGCGGTCCCTGATGTATTTGGCAATGCGCTCGCGCATGGCGCCAAAAGCGCGCGCTGTGTTGACGAATTCCCGGCTGCCGGATTCCGGCAGGGCTGGGGCATGTTCGTCCTTGCCGAATGCTTCGGCTGCATCGGACAGCGCAGCCAGCGGGCGCGTGATCGAGCGAACGACAAGGAAGGACAGCAGCAGCAGCACCGCGAGCGACACGCCCTGCACTACCAGCTTGTCCAAGGACAGGGGATCATTATTGTTCAGGAAATAGGGATTGGGCATCAACGTGGCGAGGTACAGCCAGTTGCCCGGCTCAAGCTCCGTCTGGATGACCAGGATTGGCGCGGGATCGGGCTTGAGCAGCAGGATGTGGCGCACCCACGCTTCCGGCAGCTCGCCGACGCGCACGCCGTCGGGCGACACGGTCAACTGCTCGGGCCAGGCGAAGTCGAGCCGCAGGGGGTTTTCCCCGGCCAGGTCCTTGCGCAGCGTGGTTTCCAGCGTGCTGAGCGCCGCCTGCGCCAACGCATTCGGCGCGATGGGCTGCACCTCGACCTCGTCGCGGTTCAGTGCGACGTAGAAGCGCGTGCCGCCCATTTCGCGGAATTGCTGGATCAGCAGGTTGCGGTAGCTTGGCGGCAAGCTGCGGAAAAAGCGGATTGAGCTGGCCGCGCCCTGCCCCAGGTATTGCGCGGCCGATTTCACGTCCGCTCGCGTCTTGTCGCGCAGCTGCATGGTCCACAGCGAGCTCACTGCCACTTGCGTCAACAACAAGCCTGCCACCATCACCAGCGACAGCCGCGCCAGCAGCGACTGCGGCCACAGCCTACGCATGGGTTACGGCCACCGTGGCGGAAAACACGTAGCCTGCGCCGCGCACCGTCTTGATCAGCATCGGTTGCTTGCCATCGTCGTTGAGGCGCAGGCGCAGGCGGCTGATCTGCACGTCCAGCGAACGATCGAGCGGCCCGGCATCTCGCCCGCGCGTTTCCTCGCACAGCACGCTGCGGTCCAGCACCGTGCCGGGGTGTTCTACGAAATACTTGAGGAGCTGGAAGTCGAGTCCCGTCAGCGCCAGCGGCACGCCTTGGCTATCGACCACCGTGCGTTCCGCCAGGTCCAGCGTAAAGCCGTTGAAGTGGTATGCACGCACGGTAGGCGCCGGGTCGGCGCCAGCCCTGCGCAGGATCGCCTTGATGCGCGCCAGCAGCTCGCGCGGGCTGTATGGCTTGGCGATGTAATCGTCGGCTCCGAGCTCGAGTCCTACCACGCGGTCGGTTTCGTCGGAACTGGCGGTCAGCATGATGATCGGCAGGTTGGACCGCTGGCGCACGATGCGGCACAGCGCGAAGCCATCGGTATCGGGCAGCATCACATCGAGGATCACCAGCGACAATTGCTCGGCGTGTGCATGCAGTTCGGCCAGGAAGCTCTCGCCGTTGTGGGCAAGGATCACCTCATACTGGTTTTTCTCCAGGTAGGTCTTGAGCAGCAGCCGGGTTTTTTGGTCGTCATCGACGATCAGTATCTTGCGTGGCATGTTGGCTTCCTTGCTGTTTGTGGGAGCGGAAATTCAAAGTCCGCAGGAGACCGGCCAGACGGCGCTGCGTTTCCGCCGGCGCCACGGCATCATCCATGTAGAAGCGATGTACCTCGGCGATGATGGCGTCGCGGCTTTCCTCGTCGGCCGCCATGCGGTGCACCAGGCTTGGCGCCTGTGCAGCCGTGCCTCGCGCGAAACTGCGCCACGACGCGCGCGCGCAGCTGTCCATCGCAGCCGGGTTGGCGTCGCGCCGTACCGGCACCGAACCCTTGGCAGCGCTGTATTGCTGTTGTGCGAGCGGCGACATCACGGCCTTCGCCAGCTTTTCCTGCGCCGCTTGATGGGTGTAATCGTTGACGAACATGGCCAGCGTGTCCACGCTGTAGAGGTGATAGTTGTCCGTGCCGGGCAGCGGGATGCAGGAAAAATCGGTGTCGATCTCCTGGCCCAGCTCAGTCAGTTCGGCCTTGGCCCAGTCACCCATCACGAACATTGCTGCCTCGCCACGCGAGAAACGCTTGACAGCCTCGGTCCACGGCTGCTCTTCGGCCGGACTGAGCATCCAGCTCTTCATGCTGCGCAGTCGCTGCAAAGACTGCGCCAGGCGCGGGTCGACGGCCGCCTGCGGACTTTGGCGCACGAACAGTTCGCGGTAATACTCAGGACCGCCGGTCAATAGCAACAGGTTTTCGAACAGGGTCGCCACCTGCCACGGCTCGCTGCTCTGCACCAGCGGGGCAATGCCGGCGGCACGCAGCCGGTGCACCGCCTTCTCGAGTTCAGGCCAGGTCGTTGGCGGCGCCAAGTTGAGGCGCTCGAGCAGCCTGCGATTGTAGAAAAGTGTATTGATGCGATGAATGCCGAGCGGCGCCGCGACTACATGGCCGCGATGACGAACCAGCTCGCGCACAGTGGGGAAAAGCGCCTTGTTCCAGTTGCCGGAGTTGGCGACGCTATCCAGCTCAAGCAGCAGGCCCAGTTCCGCCCACTCGCCGATCGAGACGCCGATGATCTGCGTCGCATCCGGTGCATTGCCAGCCAGGACCCTGCTGCGCAGGACCTTGCCTGCCCCAAGGCCCGCGCCGCCGGGAATTGCCGCATCCTGCCAGGCGACGCCTTCATCCCCCAGGCGCGCCGCCAATACATTGGCGGCGTGGCGCTCCCCGGCCGAAGTCCACCAATGCAGCACCTGCAAGGAAGGCGCCGCCGCCTCGGCGGCCAATGACATCAGCATCAGGGGAAGTGATAGCAGGCGCGCCAGGCGCGCGATCTGCAAACGCCGGTGGGACTTGTGCACCTACTACTCCAGCAGATAACGATCCGGCAATTCTATCTCCATGAAGTCATTTTGTGTCCTTTTACGGCATAGAACAGGATCAGGGCGTAGCATGGCAGCAGCAGCCAGTATGCAGCCTGCGAACCTGAGAGGTCGGAAAGGTGCCCATACAGCATCGGCAACAGAGCGCCGCCCGCGATCCCCATGATCAGCAGGGCCGAGCCGCTGGCGGTATAGCGCCCCAGGCCTTCCAGCGCCAGCGGCCAGATTGCCGGCCATACCAGCGCGTTGGCGAAGCCCAGCATGGCGAGGAACATCACCGTGTCCGGTACCGCCGGCACACCGAATACGCCCAACAAGGCTTGCGACAAGCCGCTGCCAGTGGCCGAACCCTGGATAACGCAGAAGGAAAACGCGATCCCGCTCACCGCGGACAGCAAAAGCGCCTGTTTCTGCGACAGCCAGCGGGGAATCGCCACAATGCCGACGATATAGCCGGCCACCATGAAGCCCATGGTGTAGGAAGTGAGAATGCCGAATTTCTCCACATGCAGGCTATGTCCGTACAGGCCAATGGTATCGCCCGCAATCACTTCCACACCGACATAGACGAACAGCGCCAGCGCACCCAGAACCAGTTGCGGGAACTGCAGCACCCCCCAGCGGGAAGTGCCTTCATCGCCACTGGCCTGCTGCCCAGGAATTTCACGCAGTGGCGCAAGGCGCACGATAACAGCCATCGCCAGCAGACCCACAGCCATCAAGCCGTACGGCAGCACCAGCCGTTGCGCGAGCTGGCTGCGCAGCAGCGCCGCATCCGGCGCGCTCATGGCGGCCAGCGTCGCGTCCGAGTAGCTGCCGAAGTCGGACAGCATCATTCCGCTGAATGCCAGCGGTACCAGCACGCCCGCCGTCTTGTTGAACAGGCCCATGATGCTGATGCGGGTCGCAGCACTCTCGCGTGCGCCGATACAGACGATGTAAGGGTTGATCGCCGTCTGCATCAGTGTCATGCCGCTGGCCAGGGTAAACAGCGCCAGCAGAAACAGCGGATAAGAGGCCGCGCGCGCGGCCGGGATGAACAACACCGCGCCGAAGGCCATGACCGCGAGGCCGATCGACATGCCGGTGCGGTAGCCAGTACGGCGCAACACCACGGCAGAAGGTAGCGCCATTAAGGTGTAGGCAATGTAGAACGCAAACGTGACCCATAACGACTGGAAGTTGTTCAGGTCGCAGGCGATCTTGAGAAAGGGGATCAGCGATCCGTTCAGCCATGTCGCGCAGCCAAGGATGAAAAACATCAGGCCAATGAAAGTCATGGCTACCGCCACGCTGCCGGCGCCAGGGACGGCTTGTGCGCCGGCCATCTCGAGGGTCTGTTCTTTGTGCATGTGAATCCGAAGGGCGAGGATGAAGAAGCCCCCTCCCGGGCAGGAGGGGGCGTTGCGGCAGATCAGAACTTGCCGCGCAGGCCGACGCTATAGCGCGCGCCGTTTTCGTACACGCCGACCGGCAAGCCGTCGGTGGTGTTGGTGCGGATCAGCTCATTGCCGATATTCACGGCGCTGGCGAAGATGCTCAACTGAGGGGTGATATCCCAGTTGGCGGTGGCATCCCATTGGCCGTAGGCGCTGGTCACGTCCTGGCCGCCTTGGTCCAGGCCACCGTAGGACTTGGAGCGGTAGTTGTACGACAGGCGCACGCTGTAGCTGTTCTTCTCGTAGAACACGCTGGCATTCATCTGGTTCTTCGAATTGCCGATGACATTCAGCTTGCGCCCGCCCGCCACCGCGCCGGTCTTGGCGTCGGTGTAGGTGAAGTTGACCACAGTGCCGAAGCCGCTGCTGCCAAACGCCTGCTGCCACTGGATTTCCAGGCCGTTGACCTTTGCGCCATTGTCGGCATTGTGCGGGCGGGTTACCGGACGCTGCACGCCTGCCACGTTCTCCATCGCCGTCGAGGTGTAAATGAAGGTATCGAGTTGCTTGGCGAAGGCGGTTGCCGACAGCAGCGACGCATCGGCGAAATACCACTCCGCGCCAATCTCGAATTGGTTGGCGTGGTAAGGCTTGAGCAGCGGATTGCCTGCGGTGGCGGCATTGGTGGTGCCACTGACCTCCGTGCTGGCACTCAGGTCGCTGAAGGTGTTGCGGGCCATCACGCGCGAAGCGGCGGCGCGTAGCAGCAGGTCCTTGCGGAAGTCGTACACCACGTTGATGTTCGGCAGTGCGTCAGTGTAGCTGCGGCCTACGCTGCCCAGCACATAGTTGCCGGTGCCGTCCAGGTCCTGGTAGGCATCCGAGGTCTGTTTCGTGCGCACCAGTCGTACGCCGAAGTCGCCGCGCCATTTATCGAAGGCGTAGTCGGCGCGCACGTATGCGGCCGAAATCTTCTCCTGGATACGGTAGTACTCGCCCTTCGCCTCCTTGTAGACCATGCCTTTGTCGTACATGGCGAAGCCTTTGCTTGCGGCCAGGGCATCGTCCACCCAGGCGAACTGGGTCAGTGAGCCCGCCGTTGCGGCCTCCTGGCTGATCATCGGCGACGCGCCGGTGGAGAGGTCGGCCAGGGTGTAAGGAATCCAGCCCACGCTGCCCGGGCCGACGGTACCGATGGTGCGGCGGTTCTGCACCTTGTTGTCGCGGTACTTCAGGCCTACCTTCACCGACTTGATGTAAGGATTTTCCAGGTCGAAGGTCAGGTCGGCCTGACCGTAGTTCTCCTTGCTCTCCATGCGGCGAATCCAGTCGCGCGCGCTCTGCAGCGTCAGCTTGGTGGGGTCGAGTGGGCTCATGTCGAGGTATTTCACCTCGTAGGTGTCCGGCGCGATATTGATCGTAGCGCGGGTGTTCCCGGTGAACCAGAAGTTGCGGTCATGCTTGCTGCCGCCGGAACCGGAAGTCGTGCCGGTCTGCGCATGGAGCCTCCAGTTGTCTCCGTCGTAGCTGCCTTCCAGGTCCAGAACCTTGGACTTCACATAAGCTTCGCGGTAGATCGGCTCGAACGACACGCCATTCACCGGGCCCACGGTGCCTCCCACCACGGACTTGCCGCCGTCCGAGTTGTTGATAAAACGCGGGTTATCCACACGAATATTGTTGTTCGCGTCAGCCAGGCCGCCGATCTGCCACAGGTAGTTCTGGTTGCTGTTATCCATCTTCATATCGGAATTAAGGTAATTCAGCGATATGTCGGATTGCGGGGTCGGGCGCAGTTGCAGGGTGATATTGCCGGTGGTGCGCTCGCGATCCTGGCGGAAGATCGGCGTGCCGCCGCCCCAGGAGGCGTATGCGTTCGGGGTAACCACGCCATTCTGGTCGACGATGTTGTACTTGGTCGCGTCGGTGAAGTTTTCCAGGCCGTCGCGGCGCATCGTGCGCTCCTGGCGGCTCAGGGCAACCAGCACGCCGAAGGTCTTGGCTTCGTTAACCCAGTTCACCAAGCCGGAAAACTGCGGGTCGGTTTTCTTCGGCAGCTCACTGTAGGTCGCTTCCGCCGAGGCTTGCGCGGTGAAGGGCTTCTTGAATTGCAACGGCTTGCGCGTGCGGACGATCACCAGGCCGCCAATGCTGCCTTCATCAAGATCGGCCGAAGGGCTCTTGAAGACATCGAGGCTGCCCACCAGTTCGGACGGCAGGATGTCGTAGTTGAAACCGCGGCTTTGCGCATCGTTTTTCCACCAGTAGGCCGATGCCACCGATTGGCCGTTCAACTGCGTCATGTTCAGGTTCTTGTCGGTACCGCGCACAAAGATATCGCGGCCTTCGCCCCAGGTACGGTCGACCGAGATGCCAGGGATACGCTGCAGGGAGTCGGCCACGTTTTTGTCGGGGAACTTGCCCAGGTCCTCCGCCGTGACGGAATCCACCACATTCAGCGCATCGCGCTTCTCGGCCAGGTTGCGCTTCAGCGTTTCGCGAATGCCGCGAACTTCCACAGACTGCAGGGTGTCGGTGCCCTCCGCAGACTGTGCCTGCACGTTATGCAGTGCCAGCGTGCCGAACATCAGCGCGATCAACTGCGGTAGTTTCTTCCTTCCTAGCGGTGCTCCGTTCATTTCTTTTTCCTTATCGTCTCTAAAGCGCTGCAAAAAATTCCCCGGCATACTCCCCATGCCGGGGCCAACACACTGCTTGGGGGAGTGTGATCATTCCTGCTGTGGCAGATACCACTTCGCAAAACCGTTCTGGATGCGCGCCGCCGCTTCGCGCGCGCCCAGCTTTCCGTTCAGGACCTGCGCGTTTACCGACCAAAGCTCGCTTTCCATATTCGGCAAGCCGCGGTTCATGATCAGCGCGTTCAGGCGGAAGTTCGAATCGCATGTCGTGCGCCAGGCGGCCATCTGCTTGGCCAGCGGGTCGCGGACTGCGATCAGGTGATTCGATAGCGTGAAAAAGCCGATCACGCGGTTGGTGTACAGGTCCGCAAATTCCTGGGAGCCGAGCCAGGCCAGGAACTTGTAGGCGTCAGCCTTGTTGCGCGACTTGCGATTGATGCCGATGCCGATGTCCATGTGGTCGGAAATCTGGCAGCGGTCGCCCGCCTGCTGCACCGGTGGCGCGAATACGCCCAGCTCAAGGTCGGGAAACTGGTTGAAATAGGAGATGTCCCACGAGCCGGCCGGATATATTGCGGCGCCGCCCTGGGCGAACAGCAGTTGGGCATCGCGGTAAGTCTGCACCGGCGCCGATTTGGGCATGTAGGCTGCCAGGCGCGCCTCGAACTCGAAGGCCGCAACGAAGGGCGCGTCGGTGAATTTGGCCTTGCCAGCGATCAGCGCACGCCTGCCTTGCTCGCCGCCCCAGTAATTCGGGCCGATATTGGTGAACACGGTCTGGCTGGACAACCATTCGTCGGCTGTGCCCAGCGCCAGCGGCGCGTACTGGCTCTTGCGAACGGCATCCAGCACGTTGAAGAATTCCGCTTCCGTCGCGGGCGGCTGCAGGCCCAGCTTCCTGAAGATCTTCTTGTTGTACAGGAAGCCGTGGATCACGGAGGCGACCGGCATACAGAAAGTATCCTTGCCATCGTCCGTCTGCCAGGCGACCAGCGAACCAGATGCGAAGTTCTCCATCCCTGCCTTGCCGTTCAGCTTTTCCAGATAGCCACGGCGATACAGCAGCAACGAGGTGTCGAAGGGACGGCAGGCCAGCATATCGCCTGCGGTGCCGTTGCCTAAGCGGGCGGCCAGGCTGGTGTCGTACTCGGTGGGAGCGGTGGGCGAGAACTTTACCGAAATACCCGGGTGCTTGCGTTCGAACGCGGGAAGCAGCACGGTTTCCCACAGGGCCTTGTCGTCAACCCGCCAGCTCTCCAGTACCAGGGTGCCGGCGCGTGCGGCGCTGGTGCAAATCAGCGCCAGGACTAGTGCGGCTCGCAGGATACGGCTGGTTGGCACGGCGGCTTCTCCACGGGGTGCTGTCGATCAGTAAATTCATGCTAACACCGTGAAAAATGTGACACCAGCGACGCCCTCGCGTACGGACGCCATTCACAAACCATTGATTTTTATGAGGATTTTGCAGAAGAACTGCGGCAGTGCTTACAAAACTTTACAGAACAGCGGCCGCAGCCCGGTGATTGCGTTCACGCCTTGTCATGGGCGCTTACAAAACATTACGAAACGCGCGCATTTATTACGTGCGGAGTTGCAGGCGAGCGCGCGCAGCGTTGTATTCTGCCGTCATTCGCTCCACCAGTTCGGCGGTAGTCGGCACATCGTGCATCAAGCCGACACCCTGGCCAGCGCCCCAGATATCGCGCCATGCCTTGGCTGTGCCGCTGTTGAAGCTCATTTTCGACTTGTCCGATTCCGGCAGGTTTTCCGGATCAAGCCCCGCCGCAACGATGGACTTTTTCAGGTAGTTGCCATGCACGCCTGTGAACAGGTTGGTGTAAACCACGTCCGCCGCCGACGATTCGATAATGGCTTCGCGATAGTCCTCGGTAACGTTCGACTCCTGCGTGGCCAGGAAACGCGAACCGACGTAGGCGAAGTCCGCCCCCATCGCCTGCGCGGCCAGCACCGCGTCGCCGGTCGCGATCGATCCGGACAGCGCCAGCGGACCGTCGAAGAAGCGCCGCACTTCGCCCACCAGCGCAAACGGCGACAGCGTCCCGGCATGGCCGCCCGCGCCGCTGGCGACCAAGATCAGGCCATCCACACCCGCCTCCAAGGCCTTCTGCGCGTGGCGGATATTGATCACGTCATGCAGCACGATGCCGCCGTAGCTGTGGATAGCATCCAACATTTCCACAGGCGGCGCGCGCAGCGAGGAAATGATGATCGGCACCTTGTGGCGCACGCATACTTCCACATCGTGCTCCAGGCGTTCGTTGGAATGGTGGACGATCTGGTTGACCGCGATCGGGCCCACGCGCACGCCGGGGTTGGCGGCCTGGTAGTCGGCCAGTTCCTTTTGCAGGTCCGTCAGCCAGGTATCAAGCAATTCCTTCGGCCGCGCATTCAGTGCAGGGAAGGAGCCGACGATACCCGCCTTGCACTGGGCTGCCACCAGCGCAGGGCCACTGGCGATGAACATGGGGGAAGCGATGACTGGCAGGGCCAGGTGCTGCAATGCGGCTGGTAGTGTCATGGCGTTGGCCTCAGAAATTTTGCATGCCGCCTACTGTACCCTCTTTCGGATACGTGATGCTGTAGCCGACGTTGATCTTCATGGTCTCATTTGGCGCCATGGTTTTTTCCCAACCCACCACGCCCTGGCGCTGCTCCCACGCCGCAATCCCAGGCTGCGGCGAGAACACCTGTTTCACCTTGATCTCTTCCGACGCGCTGACAGGCGTCGATTCCAGCACCAGCAAGTCGACCGGCGTCTTGTGGAAGCTGCTGATCGTGAACACGTCCGCCACCTGCTGTTCGCCGCGCTGCGACAGGAATCCGCGGCTGCCCGACTGCTGGTCGGCGCGATCCACCGTGACGCGCACCAGGTCATCGCGGCCGAAGGACAGCGCCAGCTTGTCCGACGCTTGGGTGTTCCAATGGGTAGCGCCGACATAACCGCCATCGCGGAATAACTGGATATTCCCGTTCAGCCAGACGCCGGAAGGACGCTCGGCTTCCGCCGTTATCACGGCGAATTTCTCCTGGCGGGGAACCACACGCACGCGCTGCTTGGCGGCGACCTTCAGGGTCGACAGGGCCAGCGTGATTTCGCGGCCGTCGGATGCCAGGGTGA
Organism: Pseudoduganella sp. R-43; assembly: GCF_049913255.1. Lineage (NCBI taxonomy): Bacteria > Pseudomonadati > Pseudomonadota > Betaproteobacteria > Burkholderiales > Oxalobacteraceae > Pseudoduganella > Pseudoduganella sp. R-43. The sequence goes on along the minus strand of NZ_CP183988.1, from coordinate 420,588 downwards.
CGCGGTTGGGAACAGCGAATTCCGTATCGAACGTGCCCTGCGTTTCCAGCACAGGTGGGATGAAAGTATCCTGGGCTATGCGGCTGCCAGTGACCATCACGGGAGCCGGGGCCGCTGCAATCGGAGCTTCCGGCGCAGCACCATAGTTGTGCTGCTGCGGCGGCCTTGGCGGATAGTAGGTCAGGCGCTGCGGCACAGGCTCGGGCGCCTGCGGCGAAAGACGCGGCTGGCCGGTCGACAGGCGCATTTCGACGCTGCTCCAGTCCTCGCCGGACTTCTGCGCAACTACCGCCATGCGTTCCAGTTCGATGGTGGACGTCGTGGAGTTCAGAGAGGCACGGTAAGCCGGCTTCCAGCCCGCACGATTGACCTGATAGGAAAGCTGGACACTGCCAGCTTGCTGCGCCGCGACGGCAATGGTAATGCTGCGCTGGTCGCGCGCCCCGCTACGCACCTTCTCCAGTTCGCGCTGTACCGTCTTTATTTTCTTGTCGATCTCGCGCAGCTGGATCTGGCTGCGCTGGATCTGCGCCAAGGCTTCACGGCCGCCGCGCTTGATCGTGTCGACCGCGGCACCGAGAGACTTGCCGTCGACCGGGGTCGAGGTATTCTCGCCACCATTCAGCTTGGACAGGTAGTTTTTCACCAGCACGGACGACTCAATCTCCACGTTCAGCAGGTCACGGCTGTCTTCCAGCGCCTGCAATTTCGCTTCCAGCTCCGCTTCGCGCGGGCTGACTGCTTCCGCCTGTCCCACGTCGCGCGTCACGATCTGGCCGACCTGCACGCCCGGGGAAGCCTGGATGCGCAGCGTGTGCGCATCGAAATTGGCCGGCAAACCGGTGATCTCCAATTCCTTCATGCCAGGGGCAACCTGGGCTTGGCGCTCCACGGTGGCGGTCCCGGAATACAGGGTCACGCGCGTAATCGGCGCGTCGCTGGCGCAGGCAAATCCCGACAGGGAGAAACAAAGGGCTACAGCGGTGGCGATACGGCTTGGCTTCATGAAGGCTCACAGGCGATATAAAACCTGATCTTGCAGCGCGCATGAAATATTGTCAATTTAAGAACGCCACACCCCGAGCAAGGCCTTTACCTTGGTCCACACCGACAGGCGTTCGTCGGACAGCGCATCGAGGAAGTCGGACAGGCGCTTGGACTTCGCCATCGTGTACACGGTGAGCGCGGTAGTGATGACGAACACCGAGCCGAAGATCCATACGCGGCGCGACATTGGCGCATCGGCTTCCGCCAGAAGATTCATGCCAAGGAAGCCGGTAGTGATGGTGCCGATCATGCCGAAGATGGTGACGACCGTCAGGCGCACAACGGTATTGGCCTGGCGCCGCAGGCTGTCCGCTTCCAGGTAGCCGTTCATGTCGGCCACACGGGTTTTGACTTCCACGTAAGCACGCTCGATGTCGAGGTGCTGGCCGCACATGCGGAACAGCGCGCGGATCTGCTGCTGGTCCGAGATTTCGGTGAACCAGTAGCGGTGCGTGAATCGCAGGAAGCTCTCGAAGGCGTAACGGATGCGACGCTTGAAAGAACGCACACTGTCGGCATCCGTCACCTGCAATTGCGTCAGCGCCTCCGCCAGGCGGTCGGAAAACATCAGCAGGGATGCCTTCTGCAGGTGGGCGATCATGAACAGCAGGAAGTGCTGGTGCCGGAACTGCGACAGCACGCCGCGCTCCTTGCAGCAGAAGAATTGCGAAGCCGCGTCGCCCACCACGACCAGGGCATAACCGCTGCAGATATACCGCGTGTAAGGCGCGGCGCCGCCATTGCACCAGAAACGGTCATAGAAAAAGCGGCGGTCGACACCGTCCGACTGCGTGCGCTGAGCATCGGCAGGAGCGGACGAAGTACCGGCCATCGTGCCCAGGGCCGCAAAGTCCGACGGCGAAAGCTCGCTCGGCCGGTCGACGGCAAGGTAGGCCATCATCGGCATGCGGTAGTACTCCACCTGGCGGTAGCGCAACGCCGCCGTAGCTCCGGGCGCATCGGGCTCCATCGGTTCCAGCAAGTAGCGCCAGTGTGAAGCAATACGCGGCGCCTGGTGGCGCACTACCTGGTCGATGAAGGCTTGCCGCTCCTGCGCATCGGATCGCACCAGCAGGCGGCCGTGGGCATCGAGCCATTCGACGCCATGCATGCAATGCAGCGCGTTACCGGCGTCATCCCAGCCGGCAGGGTAGGCGCGGCCGAAGCGGTACAGCAAATCCTGTGCATCGTCGAAAGGCAGGTCGTTGGCGCCGACCTCCATCACCAGCAGCACGATGTCGACGTCGAAGAAAAAATGCAGGCAGAGATTGTGCACATCCAGCACGCGAGGCTCGACGCCGGCCTGCGTGGTCACGCGTACCTTGGCGATATCCTTGCGGCGGAAGATGCGGCGCTGGCCAGCGCCAAACAGGAAACGCTGCACATAGGGCAGGAAGCTGACGAATTCTGTGTAGTAGCGCTCCTGGAAGGCCGCGCTGGCGTCCTGCGCCGAAGTGACCTCGCGCCACGGCGAGTCAGCCCCAAGAAATTCCCAGGGCCGCGCATGCGCGCGCTCGGCCCCATCTGGCGGCATCAGCCGCAACGGCCATAACAGAACCTGCCTGACATGCTGGACACGCGGGGATTGGGCGCTCATGCAACCAGTATAGCCGAGCCCGTGTCACACCTTGGGGTCACACCCTAAGTGTGACACGAACGCGACTATTGCTTAGCAGAGTCCGTGTCACTCTCGGGGTGTGACCCCATGGTGTGACACGAAGTCAGCCGTCGTTGAGGAGGATGTCGTTCTCGACGCGTGCGCTGCAGGCGCGCACCAGTTGTTTGACGGCCCACGCGGCCAATTGTTCGGTGCTCATACCAAGGTGGCGGCTGGCGATCGCCTGCATCAACGGGATCGAGGCGAACAGCGGCACCACGTCGGCCACCGGCATGCTTTGGCGCTCCAGCAGCAGGAATTTGAGCAGAACCTTGACCGCGTATTCTGCATTACGCTTGGGGTCGGCCGACAGGAAGTCCAGGCGGCGGCGGGCGCGCGCCAGCGCGGCTTCCACGTCCTCGAACACCGCACCGTGGCCCGGGATAACCGCTTTCACATCCAGTCCGGCGATCACGTCCAGCGTGGCCGCGGCTTCCGCAAATCCTTCTTCGCCTTCGAGCTCGGGGAAGATCACGCCGAAACCGTTTTGCCACAGCGCGTCGGCCGATACCAGCACCTTCTCGGACGGGCAATAGAAGATCACCGAGTGGGCGTGGTGTCCCGGTGCACCCAGCACCTGCCATTCCAGGTCGCCTAGCGTCAGCGTTTCGCCGGCGGTAATCACGCCGTCGATGGAAAATCGTTCGCACTGCTGGCCGGTTGCCTTGAAACTGAGCGCGTCTTCATCCCAGTGACGTACTTTTTCAGCTTCCGGCTCGGGGATATAGGTGTCGCAGCCGAAATGCGCCTGCAGCGCAGCATTGCCGCCGCAGTGGTCGGAATGCAGGTGCGTCGTGTACAGCCGGTCCAGGCGGCGGCCGTGCAAGGCGTGCCGCACCAGGTCGAGCGTCTGCTGTTTGTGCGCGACATAGCCGCTGTCGATCATGGCAGCGTCGTGGCGGCCCAACAGCAGGACATTATTGGACGAGAGCCAGCCGCGTTCGAAAACGTGGATGGATGGGTGTAGCTTCATTGCGTCAGTCAAAGTCGATCAGTTGCTCACGGCGGCGCAGCTCAGCCCACACGGCGCGCTTGTATGCGTCGTCGGCACGCGACCAGGCGACGATCTCGTCAATGGTGCGCAGGCAACCTTCGCAAAAACCAGTGTCCTGGTTCATCTTGCACAGGCTGATGCAGGGTGATGGCACGGGCGTGGCCAGTTCCGGCGCGCCTGGCGGCAGTTCAGTACTCATGGCCGACATTTTACCGCAGTGCGGCAAAAGTGCCTGGAATGGCCATATACTGATGGGGCACCAGAACAATAAGGAGTGGCGAGGAGACAAACCGACCAACCAGCCTCCGAGGTGCATATGAAGCTCGATCGCCATTGGTTTTCCCGCGCGCTGGGCCAGTTCGCGCGCCACCGCCTCGGGCGTGTCGCCCCCGGCCAGCCGCAATTCATCGGCGGCGATTTCCATTGCCGCGCCGGCAACCGCAGTTACAAGCTGTACGTACCATCCTGTTACGAAGGCCAGCCCATGCCGTTGCTGGTGATGCTGCACGGCTGCTTGCAGGATCCCGACGATTTTGCCGCCGGCACGCAAATGAATGCGGTGGCCGAAGAACGCGGCTGCCTGGTGCTATACCCGGCGCAAACGCCGGACGCCAACCACACCCGATGTTGGAACTGGTTCAGCGCCCTGGACCAGGAGCGTGGCCAGGGCGAACCCGCCATCATCGCCGCCATGACGCGCGACGTCATGACGCGCTATCCGGTACTGCAAAGCGAGGTTTACATCGCCGGCCTGTCCGCTGGCGGCGCCATGGCGGTCATCGCCGGCACCCTGTATCCGGACCTGTTTGCCGCCGTGGGCGTGCATTCGGGCCTGCCCTTCGCCGCAGCGCGCGACCTGCCATCAGCCTTGCTGGCGATGCGGCGCGGCGCGGCCCGCGCGCAGGCGGCCCTGACGGCGGGCCAGCCGGTGATCGTGTTCCACGGGGACCAGGACCGCACCGTGCACCCCGCCAATGGCGAGGAAGTGCTGGCGCAGGGCTTGCGCAGCCATCCGCTGGGCGAGCAGGCCAGTCCGGCCACGCTGGCAGGCCAGGTACCCGACGGCCACGCCTTCACGCTGAAGGCGCACTGGCTGGAAGACGGCTCGCCTCTCGGAGAGCACTGGGTGATCCACGGCGCCGGCCATGCCTGGTCCGGCGGTAGCGCGGAAGGCAGCTACACCGACCCGCGCGGGCCGGATGCCAGCCGGGAGATGATGCGCTTCTTCAGCGCCGCGAAAAGTGCAGTTTCATCGCCAACACGCACAGGGCCAGCACCAGGGTGATGCCGTTGGCGATAATCACTGGCCAGGCATTGGTTTGCAGGCCATAAATCAGCCAGAGCAGCACGCCAAAGCTGAAGATCAGGTACATGCCGGTGGAGATGCCGTCGGCATGACGCTGGCGCCAAACCAGCAGGACTTGGGGTACAAAAGCGAAAGTGGTGCAGAAGGCTGCGATAAAGCCGAGCAGGTCAGGTTGAAGCAACATCAGGTCGGTTTTCCAGGGAGGCGATATGGGCACGCAGGCAGGCAGGACACCAGCAGCCGACGGCATCGGCCCCGGGAACCGGAATCGCAAGCGGCAGGAAAGTGCACCAGCACGGCGTCTCGCCCGGCGCGCCAGTCGGCTTCTGCCCGGCTGGCGCATCGGCCATGGCGCAGTGGAACTCGACGCCGCAACGCTCACAGGTGCTCATATCATCAATGCAATCATGCGTAAGGGAGATGGCCAGACTAGCGGATCAAACCGTAAATTACAACTCGATTGGCCCTATAATGCGCACCATTGACCTTAAATCTAATTTTCTGGAACCCCCGCCATGACCAACCTGCCTGCCCGCGACCCGGATATGTCCACTGACCTGAGCGGCGTTACGCCCCAAGTCAAGGCTCAGATCCTGGCCGAGGCGCTGCCGTACATCCGTAATTACCACGGCAAAACCATCGTTATCAAATACGGTGGCAATGCCATGACCGAAGAGCGCCTGAAGCACGGCTTCGCGCGCGACCTGATCCTGCTGAAACTGGTGGGCATGAACCCGGTGGTGGTGCACGGCGGCGGTCCGCAGATCGACAATGCGCTGAAGAAGATCGGCAAGCAAGGCACCTTCGTGCAGGGCATGCGTATTACCGACGAAGAAACCATGGAAGTGGTGGAGTGGGTGCTGGGCGGCGAAGTGCAGCAGGACATCGTCATGCTGATCAACCACTACGGCGGCCAGGCAGTGGGCCTGACCGGCAAGGACGGTGGCCTGATCCGCGCCCGCAAGATGGCCATGCCGGACAAGGAAAAACCAGGCGAATTCCTGGACATCGGCTTCGTCGGCGAGATCGAGGCGATCAACCCGGCCGTGGTGAAAGCCCTGCAGGATGATGCCTTTATTCCAATTATTTCCCCGATCGGCTTCGGTAAAGATGGCCAGGCTTACAACATCAACGCTGACGTTGTCGCCGGCAAGATCGCCGAGATCCTGAAAGCTGAAAAGCTGATCATGATGACCAACATCGCCGGCGTGCAGGACAAGAACGGCAACCTGGTGACCGACCTGTCGGCGCGCGAAATCGACGAAATGTTCGCCGACGGTACGATTTCGGGCGGCATGCTGCCAAAAATCTCTTCCGCACTGGACGCTGCCAAGTCCGGCGTGAACACCGTGCACATCATCGACGGGCGAATTGAACACAGCCTGCTGCTGGAAGTCTTGACCGAACAGGCTTTTGGCACTATGATCCGGTCTCACTAAAATTTTTGGCGGTTTTCTACAACCGCCAAAAACGTGAATGCCCTTGTAGCTCAGTGGTAGAGCACTCCCTTGGTAAGGGAGAGGCCACGTGTTCAATCCACGTCAAGGGCACCATTCTCCTCAGTAGATCCGCTCTACTTTCACGCCACGCTGGCGCAGCAGTTCCGCAACGTTTCCCGATCCGACCAGATGCAGAGTGCCGATAGCGGCAAAGCTGTGCTGTTCTTTTTTCATCATTTCCACGATGCCGTCGGCCAGCACGGGATTGCGCTCTTCCAGCAACACCTTTTTCATGAATTTGCCGGAGAAGGTCTTGTCCTCTTCCACCTCCCGCGCCAGGGCGTCGAATTTGGCGGCATCAGCGGAAGCCCAGGCGTCGACCAGGTCGCGCGGCTGCACGCCCTGCTTGCTGTCTTCAAAGGTATCCAGGCTGTCTTCCAGGAAGCGCGCCTGTTCCTGCGGCGTCAGGCGGCCGAACAGCGCGGCCTGGCCGCCGACCGATTCCAGTTCCACCACGCGCTGGTTGCGGCCGTGGGCGGTGCGCGCCAGCTGCAGGTCGACGCCCAGCTCCGGACGGTAGCCCAGCGCACGGTATTCGCCGATGGTGATCATCATGACGATCAGCCATGGTTTCATCGACGCCACCATTTCCGGCGCGATGCCGTGCTTCTTCAACATGCTTTCCAGGCGCGGGCGGTATTCGGGGCGGATGTCGGTCATGGCGCTGCCAGTGCCGGGCGCATACAGGCCGTACTCACGCATTACCGCCATCGACTTGGCCGGATCGGCGGCGGGATCGACTTCCAGCCCCACCGCCGTGGCGCGTTCCATGGCCTGCGTGACGCGCGGCTCCAGCGGGTAGAAGTCGGGCAGGCCAACGTGGATGGTGCCGAACAGCCACGATGTATGGCCAGCGTATTCCAGCTTGTAGAGCGCGCCGCGCGCCGGCGGGGCGGCAGTGGCCGAAAAGCTCAATCCAAGCAGCAGGCAAAACATCACTATAATCGTGCGTCGCATAGTCTCTCCAAGTAGAACGTGAATATTAAACCTTTGGCACCGGTCTGGTTGTTCGACCTGGACAACACGCTGCACAATGCATCGCATGCCATCTTCCCCGCCATGGTGGAGAAGATGAACGCGTACATGGCGCGCGTGCTGGGCGACGGCGACACGCCGGCCAGCGCAGAGGAAATCAGCGCCACCCGCGCCCTTTACTGGCAGCGCTACGGCGCCACCCTGCTTGGACTGGTGCGCCACCATGGCGTGGACGCGGCCCACTTCCTGCGCGAGACGCACGACCTGCCGGAAATCGAGTCGATGATCCGCTATGAGCGCGGCCTGGGCCAGCTGCTGCGCCGCCTGCCCGGCCGCAAGATCCTGCTGACCAATGCGCCACGCGATTACGCGCGCAAGGTGGTCGGGCATATGGGCATCGGCCGGCATTTCAGCGACCAGATCACCATCGAATCAATGCATGTGCATCGCCAGTTGCGCCCCAAGCCATCGCGCGTCATGCTGCGGCGGCTGATGCGCCGGAAGGGCCTGAACCCGCGCCGGTGTATCCTTGTCGAAGACACGCTGGATAACCTGCGTTCGGCGCATGCGCTGGGCATGCGCACGGTGTGGGTGACGCAATACCTGCTGAAACCGGGGAAAAAACCGGCATGGCTTGATGTCAAAGTAAAATCTGTCAGAAACTTAAAATAACTGGTCCAAAACCTATGGCAAGTACACAGCCCGGACAGCGCAAGCTGCAAATCCTCCAGGCACTGGCTGAAATGCTGGAGCATCCAAAAGGAGAAAAGATCACTACTGCTGCGCTGGCGCGCAAGCTGGATGTCTCCGAGGCGGCACTGTACCGCCATTTCGCCAGCAAGGCCCAGATGTTCGAGGGCCTGATCGAATTCATCGAGTCCACCGTGTTCGGCCTGATCAACCAGATCGCCGACAAGCAAGCGGACGGCCTGGCCCAGGCGCGCGACATCCTGGGCATGCTGCTGCATTTCGCCAGCAGCAACCCTGGCATGACCCGGGTGCTGATCGGCGACGCGCTGGTCAACGAAGACGAGCGCCTGCAGCAGCGTATGAACCAGTTCTACGACCGCGTGGAACTGGCACTGAAACAGGCGCTGCGTGCTGCAGCGGCCGAAGGCCAGGCCCATGAGGCTGACGTCACCGCCCGCGCCGGGCTGCTGGTCAGCTTTGTGCTGGGCCGTTGGCACCGATACGCCAAGAGCGGCTTCAAGTCGAATCCTTCGCAAGACGCCGCCGTACAGATTGCATTGCTGCTGAATTGAACTGCTTGTCCTTTGCTTTGCTGGACGACGCTAGCGTCGATCCAGCCACCGGCGCTGGCCGGTTATCCCGCCTCTACACCGGACATCACGCTACCCTCGCCTGCAGCGACTTCTCCGGCTGGCCAGGCGTGCTGGCCGGCATGGAGCAGGCTCTCGCACGCGGCTTGCACGCGGTGCCCGTGCTCAGCTACGAGTTGGGACACCATATCGTCGGCGTCGAGCCGCGCGCTGCCGCACACGACGCGCCGCCACTGGCGCAGGTACTGCTGTTCGAGCGCTGCGACGAGCTGTCGCAGGCGGAGGTCGCAGACTGGCTGGCCGCCCAGGCCGCAGCCGATACCACACCGGCCGGCGTGGCCAGCATCCGCGCCAATGTGAGCGAAGCGCAGTTTGTCGACGCCATCCAGCGCATCCGCGCTTACATCGCCGCCGGCGACACCTACCAGGTCAACTACACCTATCGCCTGCATTTCGACGCCTTCGGTTCGCTGTTTGCGCTGTATCAGCGCCTGCGTGCCCGCCAGCCGGTGCCGTACGGCGCGCTGATCGGCTTTGACGATGGCCGCGCCGTCCTGTCGCTGTCGCCGGAACTTTTCGTGCGCAAGGAAGGCGAAACACTTACCGCGCGCCCGATGAAGGGCACCGCCCCCGCTGCTGCCGACGAAGCGGAAAATGCTCGCCGAGCTGCTGCCCTCGCGGCCGACCCGAAGAACCGCGCTGAAAACCTGATGATCGTCGACCTGCTGCGCAACGATATCGGCCGGGTGGCCGCGACCGGCAGCGTCGAGGTCCCGAAGCTGTTCGAAGTCACACGTTTCAGCAGCGTGCTGCAGATGACCTCCACCGTGCAGGCCCGCTTGAGCAAAGGCGCCACGCTGGGAGAGATCTTCAACGCGCTCTACCCTTGCGGCTCCATCACCGGCGCGCCCAAGAAGCGCACCATGGAAATCATCGCCGAGCTGGAACCCGAACCGCGCGGCATCTACACCGGCGCCATCGGCTGGTTCGCCCCGGATGGCGATTTCTGCCTGAACGTCCCGATCCGCACGCTTGCGCTGCAGGCGGAGCAAAACGGCATCCGCAAAGGGGTGATGGGTGTCGGCGCCGGCATCGTCTACGACAGCGAGCCGCACGACGAATTCGCCGAATGCCAGTTGAAGGCTCGCTTCCTGACCGGCCTGTCGAACGATTTCGAACTGTTCGAAACCATGCATGCCACGCGCGAAGCCGGCCCCCGCCATCTGGAGCGCCACTTGGAACGCCTGGCGGCATCGGCACGCTATTTCGGCTTCGCCTGGGATGAATCAGCCGCCCGAGCCTACCTCACGCTGGCCTGCCAGGCCCTGCCCGCAGGCCAGCCGCACCGCCTGCGGCTCGCAATGAACAGCGCCGGCGCCTTCGCCGTGCAAAGCGGCGCTCTGTCGCCGCTGCAGGAACCGGTTCGTGTACTGCTGGCTGACGAAGCCACCGACAGCAGCGACCTGTTCCTGCGCCATAAGTCCACCATTCGCGAACGCTACGACGCGGCCTGGAAAGCCGCCGATACCCAAGGCGCCTTCGACAAGCTGTTCTTCAATGAGCGTGGAGAATTGACGGAAGGAGGACGCAGCAACGTCTTCCTTCGCATGGATGGCCTGTGGATAACGCCGCCTTTATCCAGTGGCATGCTGCCGGGTGTGATGCGTGCGGTGATCATCGATGCCTGGGGCGCGCAGGAACGCGTCGTCACACGCGACATGCTGCTCGCCGCGGAGGAAATCGTGGTGTGCAATTCCCTGCGCGGCGCGATGCGCGCGAGCCTACAGGTCGATTAGCATTTCGAAGCCGCCATAGATCAGCCGTTTGCCGTCAAACGGCATCCTGGCGGGATCCATCATGTCCTTCATGCGCGGGTCCGACATGACTTTCTCGTTGCAGGAGTCGCGCACTTCGCGCGAGGGATAGATAATCCACGAGAACACCACTACTTCGCCGTCCTCCAGCTTGACCGCCTGCGGGAAGGAAGTGTGAACGCCTACTTTCACATCGTCGGCGACGGTCTCGCGATACTCGATCGCGCCATATTCGCGCCACACCTTGGCGCACTGGCGCGACATCTCCAGGTACGCATCCATGTTCTTGCTGGGAACCGGCACAATGAATCCATCGACATAAGCCATTTGAATCTCCTTGTGAAGTGAGCCCTCAGCTTATGCCGCACGATTGGCCGTGACAAGGAAAGCACGCCGGTATGCGCCGGGCGTGGTTGAGGCGATGCGGCGGAAATGGTGGCGCAGCGACTCTTCCGAGCCGAAGCCTGCCCGCTCGGCTACCTGTGCCAAGGCGATGTCCGACGACTCCAGCAAATCCTTCGCAATCGCTACCCGCTCGCGGGCCAGCCATTCGACCGGCCCCATGCCAGTAGCGTCCTGGAACTGGCGCTGCAAGGTGCGCGGGCTCATGGCCGCGCGCTCGGCCATGCTGGCCACCGTGTGCGGCTCGGCGGGATGGCTGCGCAGCCAGTCCATCAGGCGCGACAACCTGCCTTGCTCATCGTGCGCCATGGGACGCGGCAGGAACTGCGCCTGCCCGCCCTCGCGATGCGGGGCCACCACCAGACGCTGCGCCACCATATTGCCGACCCGCGCGCCGTAATCGCGCCGCACAAGGTGCAGCAGCATGTCCAGTCCCGCTGCCGATCCAGCCGAGGTAATGATCTGGCCTTCGTCGACATACAGGTCGTCCGCCAGCACATGCACGCGAGGATAGCGCCGCCCCAGCCGCTCGACGTAGCGCCAGTGCGTCGTAGCGCGGCGGCCGTCCAGCAAGCCCGCCGCGGCGAGGATGAATACGCCCGAGCAGATGGTGCACAGGCGCGCGCCGCGCGCATGGGCGGCACGGATTTGCGCCAGCAGGGCTTCCGGCGGCGCCTCATCGGCGTCGCGCCAGCCGGGGATCACGATGGTATCGGCCCGTTCCAGCAGCGAGGGATCGTAAGGCGCCTGCACCACGATGCCGCCCGCTGCGCGGATCGGGCCCGGCTCGACCGCGCAGACGGCAAAGTCATACCAGTCGACGCCCAATTCCGGGCGGTCCAGGGCGAACAGTTCGACCGTGCAGCCGAATTCGAAAGTGCACAGGCCATCGTAGGCCAGCGCCACAACCATGTGTTTTTTCGCGCTCATGGCGCAATCTTAACGCAATATGGCATTCGCGCCACTGCCGCGCTAAGCCGCGGCGGCCGAGAATGGAGTCACTTTCAACGCCACAGGAGAAACCAGATGCCATCCATCGTCACCGAAGTCGCCGCCGCTCCCAGCGCCGAGGCGCTCGCCCACTTTGAAGATTCGCTGCGTTTTGAAACGGATTGCTGGGATGTCCACAGCGTGATGGGCACCGCGCAGCAGGACTTCGTGCTGCTGGACGTGCGGGGAACGGAAAAGTATGCGGCGGGCCACGTGCCAGGCGCGGTGGACCTGGCGCACCGCAAGATCATCGGCTCCAAGCTGGCCGAGTACCCGCCGGAGACCGTTTTCGTGACCTACTGCGCCGGCCCGCACTGCAACGGCGCAGCGCGCGCGGCAATCCGGCTGGCCAAGCTGGGCCGGCCGGTGAAAATCATGACGGGCGGGATCACCGGCTGGCTGGACGAAGGCTTTGCCCTCGCCACGTCGACGGTAGCCGCCGCCGCGTAATCAACCAGCGAGGGCTTTCTCGAGCGCGTCAACCAGGGCCTTGTCGTCCGGCTTGACCTTGCTCGGGAAGCTCTCGACCACATTGCCTTTGCGGTCGATCAGGTATTTATGGAAGTTCCAGGCCGGCGCCTTGCCGGTCGCCTTGATCAGCTTCGCGTAGAACGGGTTCGGTGCGTCGCCCGACACCACCGACTTGGCGAACATCGGGAATTTCACGCCATAGGTGTTGTAGCAGAGGTCAGCGATTTCCTTGCTGCTGCCCGGTTCCTGCTTGCCGAAATCATTCGACGGGAAGCCCAGCACGACCAGACCCTTCCCCGCGTATTTCGCATACACTTCTTCCAGTCCTTTGTACTGCGGGGTATAGCCACAATAGCTGGCCGTGTTGACGACCAGGATCACCTTGCCGGCGTACTGGCACAGGTCCTGCGGCGCATCGTCCTGCAGGCGGTTGAAGGACTGTTTCAGGATGGCGGGGCAGCTCGCGGCAGGCGCCTGTGCGAAGGCGGCAGCGGCGCTCAGGCTCAGCGCGGACAGCGCTGCAAACTTGGTGAGGATAGATGGCATGGGTAGTCTCTTCCGGTTCGTTCGAATTTCCGATTGTATGACAATTGCCGGCTGCACGTTGGCGCTGGCGGCCACCGCAGCGCCGGCGCCGCTGCCAGCCATGAAGACACAGCAGGTGTCGATTTCCGGCCTCTCGTCGGGCGCCTTCATGGCGGTGCAATACCAGGTCGCCTACTCCGGAAGCGTGGTCGGCGCAGGCATCATCGCCGGCGGCAGCTACTACTGCGCACAAGGCAGCATGATGAATGCCATCGGCAGCTGCAAAGGCGCCGACGTGGCCGAACTGGCAGCGGTGACCCGCAAGCGCGCGGAAGCGGGCCAGGTTGACCCGGTGACGAAGCTCGCAGCACACCGCGTATGGATGTTCTCCGGCACCCTCGACAAGCTTGTCCCTTCCGCTTCGATGGCCGACCTGGCGAAGTATTACGGGGCGTTCATCCCCTCGGCGCAAATCCAGTTCAAGAATGACATGGCGGCCGGCCACGCCATGCCGACCGACAGCTACGGCAACAAATGCGACGCCCTGACCGCGCCATTTATCAGCAACTGCGGTTTCGACGCGGCCGGCAACCTGCTGCAATGGATTTACGGGCCGCTGAAAGCACGCGGCGACAATGCCGCCCCGGCGGGAAAGCTGCAGGAGTTCGACCAGTCCGAATTCCTCCCGGCGCCGACCACGCATGGAATGGCCAACACCGGCTATGTCTACATTCCTCCAGGTTGCGAAGGCGGCGGCACCGGCTGCAAGCTGCACATCGCCCTGCACGGCTGCATGCAGGACATCGGTACCATCAAGGATACTTACGCGCGCCACGCGGGCTACAACGCTTGGGCCGACACCAACCGCATTGTGGTGCTCTACCCGCAAACGGCGGCAATCACGCCGATGCCGAATCCGAAGGCATGCTGGGACTGGTGGGGTTACGACGATCCGGACTACTCAGTGCAGGGCGGCCGCCAGCTGCGCGCCATCAAGCGGATGGCTGACCGCCTGACGGGAGCGTAACCCGGAAGCTGGCGCCATGCTCGCCATTCGGCAGGCATTCGACCTCGCCGCCATGGCGGCGGGCGATCTGGCGCACCAGCGCCAGGCCAAGGCCGACGCTGCCTGCCTTTTCAGACGCGCCGGGAAGCCGGTAAAAAGGCTCGAAAATCCGCTCGCGCTCGGCCGCCGGCACGCCCGGCCCGCGGTCGCAGACATCGAGCATGGTGCCCCCGGCGGCGCAGGCAAGGATCACGCTCACCTCGGCCTCGCCACCATGCCGGCGGGCGTTTTCCAGAAGATTGCGCACCATGCGGCGCAGAAGCGTGGCGTCACCTTGCACCGCCCCTGCCACGCCGTCCAATACCGCCCCGACGCGCGCACATTCTTCCGCGACGATCCCGGTGAACTCCACTTCTTCCCGCGCAGCGCGATCCTGCGGCACCGCATCCAGCCGGCTCGCCAGCAAGACCTCGTCGATCAGTTGATCCAGTTCGGCGATATTGCGCGCCAACTCCTGGCGTATCGCCGGACTGGCGGAATCCTGCAGCAATTCCACCGCCATGCGAATGCGCGCCAGCGGCGACCGCAGCTCGTGCGATGCGTTGGCCAACAGGGACTTCTGCGCCCCCACCAGCGCCTCGATGCGCGCCGCCGAATCGTTGAAACTGGCGGCCAACTGGGCCACCTCGTCCGCCCCATGCACATCCACGCGCGCCCCCAGGTCGCCCCTGCCCCAGGCCTGCACGCTGCCCTGCAGCTGCTCCAGCCGGCGCGTAATGCGGCGCACGACGGGATAGGCGCCCGCTGCAATCACAATCGCGATCATCAACAGCAGCATCGTCACCGCCATCGTGGCATTGCGCGGCATATGGCGCGGCGGCGCGAACCAGAAGTGGATGTAGCCGAACATCAGCACGGCCAACACAATGCAGGCCAGCAGCGTCGCATAAATGCGCACATACATGCGCGAGCCGAAGTTACGCATCCTGCACCTTGGCGAAGACATATCCCGCGCCACGCACGGTAATGATGCGGCGCGGCGCCTTCGGATCATCCTCAATAGCGGCGCGCACCCGGCCCACGTGCACATCAATGGAACGGTCGAAAGGCTCCAGCGCGCCCCCCTTCAGCGCGTCGATCAACTGTTCGCGCGACAGCACCCGGCCGGCACGCTGGGCAAAGGCCATCAGGAGGTCGAACTGATAGGCCGTAAGCGGCCGCTCGGCGCCGTCGACACGCACGATGCGCGCGCCGGGGTCGATCTCGAGCCGGCCAAAGCGCAACGGCGGTTCGGCGGCCGGCTGCCCGGCTGCTGCCGGCCCCGCTGCACCGCCGACATCAGCCAGCGCCGGGCGGCGCAACAGCGCCCGCAGTCGGGCCAGCAACTCGCGCGGCTCGAAAGGCTTGGGCAAGTAGTCGTCTGCGCCAAGTTCCAGGCCGATGACGCGATCGAGGGGGTCCCCCTTGGCCGTCAGCATCAGCACCGGAAGGCTGCGCATCGGCTGCGGCATGTTGCGCAGGCGGCGGCAAACTTCCAGCCCATCGACGTCGGGCAGCATCAGGTCCAGGATCAGGGCGGAAAAGCTGCCTGCATCGGCCTGCGCCAGCCGGTCCAGGCCGGCCTGCGCGGTTTCGGCATGCTCCACGCGCAGGCCATTCTGGGCCAGGTAAGTTTCAACCATCGCCGCCAGGCGCTGGTCGTCGTCGATGACGAGGACAAGGGGTTGGGACATGATTGAGACTATAGCTTAATGGCTCCCCATGTGGCTCATCGCCATCATGTGCAGGGCGCCGTTGAACTTCGCGCGCTGTTCGGGCGTGAGGACTTCGGCAGCATCCATCGCAGCAGCCAGCACGCGGCGCGACATCAGGTCCATTTTTTTCATGTGGTCAGCGCGCAGGGTTTCCAGCGCAGCGCGGTCGATGGCTGGCTGCGCCAACTGCTTGTGCATCGCCTCATGCCCCTCCTGCAACTGCTGGTGGATCGGCTTGACGTCATTGAAGCAGGCCTTGGCAATTTCGGTCAGGCGCGATTTCTGGGCCTCGGTAGCGTCGGGCAGGATGTGCGCCACCATGGTTTCGATGTGCTTATCCGCCTGGGCGGCATCCATCGTCCATGGACTGTGTCCGCGACCGTGGCCATGGCCGCTTCCATGGTCTGCGCCGGCATAGGCGGCGGTACCGCCCAGGGCGGCGACAACTGCGGCGATTGCGATCCAGTACTTCTTGTTCATGACATCTCCTAATAAGGGTTAGTGGGTATGGCCACTTTAGGGAGCACGCATGTCGCCTCTATGAGTCCTGCGTAAAGTTTTGTAAATCTGCGACAAATGTAAGGGTTTGTAATGACCGTCAACATACTGCTGAGTGAGCCCGTTTTCAGCTCAGTGACACAGGAAACAGTGCGCTACACAAGATCAACCAATAGTGAGGATTTAAAAATGAAAAAAGTCATCGCCACCATGATCGCCGGTCTGTTCGCAAGCGCCGCATTCGCACAACAAACTCCTGCCCCAGCTACCCCAGCGGTCCCGGAAGTAAAGGCTGAAGTCAAAGCCGAAGTCAAACAGGAAGTGAAGCAGGAAGTTCAGAAACCTGCCGCTGAAAAGAAGTAATCAACTAATTAGCTAAACGATTTACATAATTTCTTCCAAAGGACACGCACCATGAAAAAGACCATCGCCACCCTGATCGCCGGCCTGTTTGCTACCGCTGCTTTCGCTACCACTCCAGCCGCTCCAACCACTCCAGAGCCAGCAGCGACTCCTGCGGCAGCCGTCGCAGCCATCAGCGCCAAGGCTGAGGCCAAGGTAGAAGCCAAGACCGACGCGAAAGTCGAGAAGAAGACCGAACATAAAGGCACGCACAAGACCACCGCCGTGGCGCCAGCGCCTGCCGCAGCGCCAGCAGCCAAGTAATCCTCGCTACCGAACTTAAACACTAATCATTAAAAGGACACACACCATGAAAAAGACCATCGCTACCCTGATCGCCGGCCTGTTCGCTACCGCTGCTTTTGCTACCACCCCGGTTGCTCCAACCACTCCAGCGCCAGCAGCGGCGCCTGCAGCTGAAGCCAAGGTAGAAGCGAAAGCGGAAGCCAAGACCGATGCAAAGGTCGAAAAGAAATCCGTGCACAAAACCGCACACAAGAAGGCAGAGAAGCCTGTTGAAACCAAGTCTGAAGTGAAGGCGAGCCCGGCTGCGACCACGGCCGCGGCGCCTGCACCGGCTGCTGCACCTGCTCCTGCCGCAGCTCCAGCAGCCAAGTAATCTCCGCCAAGTACTCAGCCCCCAAATTCGACTTAAAGGACTCGCACCATGAAAAAGACCATCGCTACCCTGATCGCCGGCCTGTTCGCTACCGCTGCATTCGCGACCACCCCGGTTGCTCCGGCCGCTCCGGCACCGGCAGCTGCTTCAGCAGCAGAAGCCAAGGTAGAAGCGAAAGTGGAAGCCAAGACCGACGCGAAAGTCGAAAAGAAGACTGCGCACAAGGGTACCCACAAGAAGGCCGAGAAGCCTGCTGAAACCAAGTCCGAAGTGAAGGCGAGCCCGGCCCCGGCCACGGCCGCGGCGCCTGCACCGGCTGCAGCTCCAGCCGCCGCCAAGTAATCCCGCTTCCTCCCGAAAGGCCTCTTCGATCACGAAGAGGCCTTTCGTCAATTGCCCGTCATATTTCGAAAATACATTGATGTACCGTTTAACATCAATGAGGCTTCAATATGACGAATCCTGGTTATACCCGCCGGCGCTTCCTGACCCACACGGGAGCTTTCACGGTAGGCACGGCAGCATTTGGGCTTTCCGGTTGCGGCTCCGGCAGCTCTCCTGCAGCACCGAACATTATTGCTGCCGAATCCGAGCGACCCAAGCTGCCGTACGGTTTTCAGATTGGCGACATCGCCGATGGCCGGGCAGTCGTGTGGTCGCGTTCGGACCGCCTTGCCCGCATGCGGGTAGAGTTCGACACCACTGAAGGCTTCCTCAATCCCCGCCAGATCCTTGGCCCGACGGCCACGGAAGCGAGCGATTTCACCAGCCGTATTGAGTTGACAGGCCTGCCCTCCGGCGAAAGGATCTTCTTGCGCGTCTCCTACGACAGCGCCACCGACCTGAAAATCGGAAGCGAACTGGCGACCGGCAGCTTCCGCACGCTGCCAGCGCCGGACGGCAAGCGCCCCGTGCGTTTCGTATGGAGCGGTGATACCGCAGGCCAGGGCTGGGGCATCAATCCCGAATTCGGCGGCATGAAAATCTACGAAGCCATGCGCAAGCGCCAGCCGGACTTCTTCGTGCACAGCGGCGACAACATCTACGCCGACGGGCCAATCAGCGCTGAAGTAAAGGCCGAGAACGGACGGACCTGGAAGAACCTCGTGATCCCGGAGGTCTCGAAAGTCGCCGAAACGCTCAATGAGTTTCGCGGCCGCTATCGCTATAACATGATGGACGAGAATATGCGCCGCTTCAACGCCGAAGTCCCGCAGATCTGGCAATGGGATGACCACGAAGTCACCAACAACTGGTCGGCATCGAAAGACTTGAGCGCCGATACCCGCTACACGGGAAAGAACATCCAGACGCTGATCGCCCGAGGCAGGCAGGCCTTTCTGGAATACGCCCCAATGCGCTGGGGCGACCAGCCTGAATCGCAACGCGTCTATCGCCGCATCCCCTACGGCCCGCTGCTCGACGTGTTCGTCCTCGACATGCGTTCATATCGCGGCCCGAACAGCACCAACCTGCAGGAGGTCGAAAGCGATGCAAGCGCCTTCCTTGGCGCAGCTCAAGTCAAATGGCTCAAGGACTCGCTGGCTCAATCCACCGCAACGTGGAAAGTGATTGCCGCGGACATGCCGATCGGCCTGCAAGTCCCCGACGGCAAGGACGCCAGCGGCACCGCGCGCTGGGAAGCAATCGCCAACGGAAACGATGGCGTGCCGCTAGGGCGCGAGATCGAAATGGCCAGCCTGCTGCGCGACATCAAGTCGATCAAGAACGTGGTGTGGATAACTGCCGACGTCCATTACTGCGCCGCCCACTACTACGATCCAGCGCTGGCCCAGTTCACCGACTTTTCGCCATTCTGGGAATTCGTTGCTGGCCCACTGAACGCCGGTACTTTCGGCCCCAATCTCCTGGACGCAACCTTCGGGCCGCAGGTCAAATTCCAGAAAGCGCCGCCCACCGGGCAAGCCAATCTCTCACCTTTCGCCGGCTTCCAGTTCTTCGGCGAAGTGAATATTGACCCGCAGACGAAAGCATTCACAATCGACCTCCGGGACCTTGACGGCGTCTCGGTCTACTCCAACACCTTGCCCCCGGCCGCCTGAGCCAGCAGTTAGCCGCGCAGTGCCTTTTGGGCTGCGCGGTAGCCCCACCAGGACGCTTCTTCGAACACGGAGAAGCCGCTCAAGTCGGAATGCGCAAACAATACCGGGCCATCCATTTCGCGCAAGGCCTTCAGGCCCGCATCGCTGCGGAATCCCGGCACCGGAACCGCCATCGCATGGCCGCGCAAAGTGATATCCACGCGCTCCACGCAACGTTCGAATTGTGCGCCGTAAGCCGCCCTCAGGTCGACGCTCGCCAGCGCCAGCAACTCTTCGCCGCTCGCCGCCGTCATCCATTTGCGTGCCTCGCGCGGATCGCGGTCGGCCAGCGCCACGTAGCTGGTAAAGACCGTCTTCTCCGGCGGCGCCACGCGGATGTCCTGGTGCGTCGAGACCACGTAGCCCAGGCCCTTGGTCCCATGCACCACGTTATCCCAGGACAGCGGTACCGCCGGCAGCTCCTGTGGAAAACGCTTCATCAGGAAATTCGCCACCATCCATGGCGCGTGAATTTGCTTGTGGACATCCGGCATGTTTTCCACAACCCTTGCCGTGACATGCAGCGGCATCGCGGAAATGACGCGGCGCGCGCGGATCGTGAACGTGCGCGGCACACCGCGTTCGAGCGCAAAGCAAAGCACTTCCACGCCCCGCCCCTGGCCCGTGCCGCCGCTGGCGTTGTTCAACCGCACACGCACCGCGCTACCCGCGAGCCGCTTGGGCCGCGCGAGCCGCTCCATTCCACTGGCCAGCGCCTGTAGCCCCTCCGGCCAGGTCAGCCAGGCGCCCTGCTCCGCGTTCTCCGCTTCGCCGCCGCGGCCACAGAAATAATGCAGCCCCGCCCAGGCGGAGACCGCATCAAGTCCCGCGCCGTAATCATCGCGGCAGCAGTAGTCCATGTACCACAGCAAAGAAGGCGCGCGATAGCCTTGCTGGGCAAGCCAGGCGCCAAAGCTCATGGCGTCGAGCTGCGCCGCCTCCGCATCCGCCGACGAATGCTCGCTGGGGAAAGTGAACCTGCGTCTTCCATCCTCGCCGACCGCACTGCGCAACGCATCCACTTGCGCAAAGAAGCGCTTGTGCTCGGCCAATTCGGCATCCGGCACCCCTTCATGCGGCAAGACGCCCTCCTGCCAGGCGCCATTGAACAGCAACCGGTCTTCCGGCGCATGCAGCACAAAGCGCTCGTCGTAATAAGGTTTGCGCGACGTTGCCCCGCGCTGGATCACGCCCAGGTCCGCCAGCAGTTCGCGCACATGGGCGCATTCCTCGGTCGGCAGCGGCAGGTAATGCGCGCCCGTCGGGTACCCCAACGCGCCGAATCGCCCGCCAGCAGCATTCCCATATGGCTCGGGTCCGTCCAGCATCAGGAAGTCATCATGCCCCTGCTTTCGCAACTGCCAGGCAGCAGTCAACGCCGCAACACCGGAACCGAGGATCAGCACATCAGCCGACAATGACTGCGACGGTGCAGGCAAAGGCTTGCGGTCGCGCAGGAAATGCCCTTCATCGCGCCCAGGCGCATTCACGACCGGCGTAATCTCCTGCCATCGCAGGTATCCAGCCACGCTGGCCGCAGCGGTAACGCCGCCGGCAGCAGCCCAGGCCAGGAAAGAACGACGCAGCATCAGCGAATCACCCTGCGCCAGTCCTGCTCGAATTCATGCACCAGCGATTGTGTGTTGAGACGGTTCGGCGCCATCGGCAGCGGTTTCATGTCCGGAGGGAAGGCAAACATTGCCTTCGTGGTCTCTGCATTCAGGAAACGCATCGGCAGGCTGTACGCCTCGGGCGGCCGGTAATCAAGCTGCGGCGAAGCCATGATGAAGCCCCATTCGCCAAAAGATGGCACATACAGGTGATACGGCCAGGTACGCATGCCCACGTCGCGCAACGTCGCATCCACCGTCCAATAGGCATGCGGCGCGAAGAACGGCGAGGTCGCCTGCACCACCACTAGGCCATTGACGGCAATATGCTTCTTCAGCACGCCGTAGAACGGCACTGAATACAACTTGCCCAGCGCGAAACTGGAAGGATCGGGAAAATCGACAATCGCTGCATCGAACATGTCCTGGTTCTGCTGCAGCCAGATCGCCGCGTCGGCATTCACCACCGTCACGCGCTTATCGCGGAAAGATCCCTTGTTCAGCGCCACCAGTTCATCGCGCTGGGTGAAGGCCGCCGTCATCGCCGGGTCCAGGTCCACCAAGGTGACGTGTTCGACCTGTGGATAACGCAGGACTTCGCGCAGCGCCAGCCCGTCGCCGCCGCCCAGGATCAGCACGCGCTTGGCCCAAGGCAGCGCCCCCATCACCGGATGCACAAGCGCTTCGTGGTACCGATACTCGTCGCGCGAGGAAAACTGCAGGTTGCCGTTGATATACAGGCGCAGGTCATCCTTCCACTTGGTGATTACCAGGCGCTGGTACGGCGTGCTGGTCGAATACACGATTTCATCGCCAAACAGCCCATGTTCGCCCCAACCGGTCAGCCGGTCCGCGCCGCTGAAACCGATCACCAGCGCCAGCATCACGGCACTGGCGCGCAGCAAACGGCCGGCCACGTTCGCCAGCTCTGTGCGGAAAACATAAATTGTCCACAGGGCCACCGCGATGTTCAGCATCCCGAACAGGAAACCGGTGCGCACCAGGCCAAGCTGCGGCGCCAGCACCAGCGGAAACAGCAGCGACACTGCCAGCGCGCCGAGGTAATCGAACGTCAGCACGCGGCTGACCAGTTCACTGAATTCGGTCTGGCGCGAGTTCAAGGCGCGCATCACCAGAGGAATCTCCATGCCCACCATGGCTCCCACCAGGAATACCATGGTGTACAACAAGGTGCGGAACGGCGCCGACGCCCAGGCAAACGTCATGAACAGCACGGCAGCGGACAGGCCGCCGATCAGGCCCACCGCCAGTTCAATGTCGACGAAGCGGGCCAGCACGTCTTCGTCTTTCACATACTTGGAAAAATGCGCCCCGACACCCATCGCAAACAGGTAACAGCCGATAATGGTGGAGAACTGCAGCACCGAATCACCCAGCAGGTAGCTGGAAAGTGCGCCAGCGATCAACTCATAGGCAAGTCCGCAGGACGCGACGACGAAGACTGAAACAATGAGAATCTTTTTGGTCATTTGGATGCTTTTGTTCTAATATGTTTCTTTTGCTACAAGCATGTCACTTTAACCGGGGATCGACGTGAACGCCATCCTAAATTATCTGGTCCACCTGGCGCTGGCCGCCTTGTTGTTGGTAGTCTTCTTCAAAGCCTATACATGGATGACGCCGTATGACGAAGTCAAATTGATCCGGCAGGGCAACCATGCCGCGGCGCTGTCGCTGGGCGGCGCCATGCTGGGTTTTTCGATGACCATCGCATCGAGCATCCTGCATACCTACAATTGGCAGCAGTTCCTGGCCTGGGCCTTTGGCGCGATGATCGTGCAAGCGCTCGGCTACGCCATCACGACACGCTGCCTGAAAATGGCGCAGGACCAAATTGAGGCCGACAACAGCGCCTTCGGCGGCCTGCTCGGCACTATTTCGCTTTCCATTGGCGGCATCAATGCCGCCTGCATTTCCTGAGAGGTTACATCATGGGTATCGGCAGCTTTATCAAGAAGCAGTTTATCGACGTACTGCAGTGGAACGAGGACGCGGAAGGCGTATTGTCCTGGCGCTACCCGATGCAGGACTTCGAGATCCAGAACGGCGGCGTGCTGATCGTGCGTGAATCGCAGGTCGCGGTATTCGTCAACGAAGGCCAGATTGCCGACGTGTTCGGCCCCGGCACCCACAAGCTCACCACGCAAAACCTGCCGCTGCTGACCAATCTGAAGAACTGGGACAAGCTGTTCGACTCCCCGTTCAAGTCGGATGTGTATTTCTTCAGCACCCGCGTGCAGACCGGCCGCAAGTGGGGCACCCCGCAGCCGATCACGATCCGCGACAAGGATTTCGACATGATCCGCGTGCGCGCCTTCGGCATGTATTCCTACCGCGTGGCCGATCCGCGCAAATTCTTCACTGAATTGAGCGGCACCCGCAACATCTACACCCGCGACGACGTGGAAGACCAGCTGCGCGGCATCCTGCTGGCCTCCATGGCCAACTCGCTGGGCGCCTCGCAGATCGCCTTCCTCGACATGGCGGCCAACCAGGCCCTGATGGCGCAGGAAGTCAAAGGCGGCCTGGCCGACGCGTTTGCACGCTACGGCATCGGCCTGGATGAATTCAACGTCGCCAGCGTCAGCCTGCCGGAAGAACTGCAAGCCGCGCTGGACGAGCGTATCTCCGCCGGCATGAAGGGCGGCATGAGCGACGCCAAGATGGCCGGCTTCACCAAATACCAGGTGGCGCAATCGATCCCGCTGGCTGCCGGCAACGAAGGCGGCCTGGCAGGCATCGGCGCCGGCCTGGGTGCTGGGCTGACCGTCGGCCAGGTGATGGGCCAGGCTATGGGCCAGGCGCTGAATCCGGGCGCGGCGCCAGTTCAAGCCCCGGCAGCACCAGCGGCACCCGCCGCGCCAGCGCAGGAATCGATCGAAGACCGCCTCGGCAAGCTGAAAGCCCTGCTGGACAAGGGTCTGATCTCGCCAGCCGACTACGACGCCACCAAGGCTGAACTGCTCAAGAAACTGATCGGATAAGCCAGGCCGCATGCAAACAGTTTCCTGCCCTAGCTGCGGCGCAGAGGTCAATTTCCGCTCACACGCCTCCGTCATGGCGGTGTGCGAGTACTGCAACACGCGTGTACTGAAGGAAGCCGGCGCGGTCAAAGACCTGGGCAAGATTTCCTCCGTGCTGGAGGACTATTCCCCGATCCAGGTCGGCACCAGCGGCGTACTGGGCGGCCGCAACTTCAATGTCGTGGGCCGCATCCAGCTGCGTTACGACGCGGGCATGTGGAACGAGTGGTTCATCGTTTTCGACGACGCCACCAGCGGCTGGCTGGGCGACGCGTCCGGCCAGTACACGGTGACCACCCTGCGCAAACCCGATGCGCAGCTACCGGCCTTTGAGGACATCCAGCCTGGCAAACCCTACCAGTTGGTGGGCGCTCGCTATATGTCGGCTGACGTCAGGACCGCGCAGTGCATCGGCGGCCAGGGCGAACTGCCGTTCAAGGTGGGCGATGGCTGGCAGGCGAAAGTCGCCGACTTCCGGCGCGGCAGCCATTTCATTACCCTCGACTATTCCGACGAAGGCCCGCCGCTGATGTACACCGGCGTCTCGGTCACGCTGGAAGCCATGCAAGCCCAATTACTGCGCGATGCAGACGAAATCAAGCGCACCGCCGGCCGCTACCGGGGCAAGCTCGATGCGCTGGACTGCCCCAACTGCGGCAGCCAGATCAAATACCTGCCCGGGCTGACAGCAAACCTGGTTTGCCAGTCCTGCCAGACCGAGATCGACGCCGCCAGCCCGAAAGCCGAGGTCATCGCCGTCGGCCGGCGGCAAGAGAAAGAATACTTCACGCTGCCGCTGGGCGCCTCCGGCAAATTGGGCAACCAGGATTTCACCGTCATCGGCGTGATGCGCCGGGCCGACGACGAGGGCAGCGGCTGGACCGAATACCTGCTGTACGGCAGCCGGAATGGCTTTACCTGGCTGGTCGAAACTGCCGATGGCTGGTCGCGCGCCAATGTGATGGACCAGTGGCCAGAAGCAAACGTGCTCGACGCCCAGACGGTCAACTTCGACAAGGCCGGCTACAGCAAACTGTATGACTACAACTCCGTCGTGACTTACGCGGCCGGCGCCTTCAACTGGCGTGTGGCGGTAGGCGACCATACTCACGTCTACGAATACAAGCGCCAGCAGGTGACGCTCGCGGCCGAACTAACGCCCACAGAACTTGGCTGGTCGCGATCAACCCCGGTCGCCTGGGACCAGCTCAAAGCCTGGTTCGGCGATGCCGTCAAAGGCGAGGACAAGGCCAGCGGCGAGGTTGCACAGGATTTCAGCAAAGGCCGATATGCGCGCTCGGCCAAGAACTGGATCATCGGCATTCTGGCGTTGAACGCCATTCCGCTGCTGTTCAATTTCGGCGGCACCATCGGCGTCACGATCCTTGCCTGCCTTGCGCTCTACCTGCCGGCCCTGGTGCTGGACGCAATCGACGATCAAACGAAAAAATGAATAAATTCTTCGGCTACGCTCTGGTGGTGAGCATGTTCAGTGTCGGCACCAGCTGGATCAAGTTTGTCAGCGGCCCATCGTCGAGTAGCGGCGGCGGCTACCACGGCAGCAGCTGGTCCTCCAGCTCCGGCAGCTGGGGCAGCGGTGGCGGCGGCGGAGGCCATAAGTGAGCATTCACCAACCCAGCGGCACGCACCTGCTGGCCGACATGTCCGGCATTGAGTCGGGCCTGCTTGCGGACTGCACAAGGATTGAGCAATTGCTGCGCGGCGCCGCAGCCGCAGCCGGCGCACAGGTGCTGCACAGCCACTTCCACAGCTTTGGCACCGGATTGGGAATAACCGGCGTCGTGTTGCTGGCGGAGTCACATATTTCGATCCACACCTGGCCCGAAAACGGCTTCGCAGCCGCCGACATCTTCATGTGCGGCGCCGCCCAGCCCCACCTGGCGCTGGAAGTAATCGAGGAAGCACTGCAGCCCGAGTGTTCCGAAGTCCGCACCGTCGACCGCGAGCCACCGCATTGACTTGCCCCGCCGCCGGTGCGACACTGGCGGCTTTCCCACCAACCTGACAGGAGTTTTGCCATGCGTTCGTTTGATCTTGCCCTCCTGTCGGCTGCCTGACCTTCAGCGTTTGAGCTAGAGCGCCCGGCCGGGCGCCGACATTTCCAGACTAATCCTGCTTGCCACGCCGCGCGTGGCTGGCCGTGTTCACCCATGGAAAACGCTCATCATGATCGACTTCGACTACGAAGCTTTACGCAGCATCGGACTTAACAATACCATCATTTCGCGCCTGGCCGAGGCACCTGCCGGCCGCCTGTACCGCATCACAGAATATCAACGCGACCGCATCAGCCTGCACGACGGCGTGGCCGAAATTCACGCTCGCGCCCTTCCCCGCCTGCTCGCCGGGACGGCGCTCTGCGCCGGCGACTGGGTGATCGCGCAGGCCAATTCCTTGAACGAGGTGTGGATAAACCACCGTTTATCCCCAATGAACCAATTCGCCCGCGCCGATTCACCTCCCATCGCGAGCAATATCGATACCGCCTTGCTGGTCATGGGCCTGGACGGCGACTTCAATTTGCGCCGCATTGAACGCTATCTGGCGCTCGCCGCGGCCGCCGAAGTCACGCCCCTGATCGTCCTCAGCAAACCGGATCTCTGCGCGG
This sequence comes from Pseudoduganella sp. R-43, assembly GCF_049913255.1. Lineage (NCBI taxonomy): Bacteria > Pseudomonadati > Pseudomonadota > Betaproteobacteria > Burkholderiales > Oxalobacteraceae > Pseudoduganella > Pseudoduganella sp. R-43. The sequence continues at coordinate 393,964 of NZ_CP183988.1, read as the reverse complement.
ACATTGATGGCCGGGTGGCCGCGCTGACGGAACGGCTGCCGCCGCGCACGCAGTTCCTGCTGGTGAACGGCACCAGCGCGGAATCCATAACGCAGCTGGATCCCTGGCTAGGCCCCGGACAAACCATCTGCCTGCTTGGTTCTTCCGGCGCCGGCAAGTCAACCTTGACCAATGCCCTGGCTGGAGCAACCCAGGAAACCGGCGGCGTTCGGCGCACGGACCATCGCGGCCGGCATACGACAACCGCCCGGTCCATGCATTTCTGCCCTTCCGGCGCCTGCATCATCGATACGCCAGGCTTGCGCAGCCTGAGCCCGGAATCCTTGTCGTCAGCTTTCGACGATATCGAATCGCTGGCCGCAGGCTGCCAGTTCCGCGATTGCCGGCACGAGGGCGAACCCGGCTGTGCAGTGCTGGGCCATGTGGACCCCGACCGCCTGCACAACTTCCACAAGCTGCAACGCGAGGTGCGCCGCAACCAGCAAACAGCGCTGGAACGGATTGCTGAACGGCAGAAATGGAAATCACTGATGAAGTCGGCCGCTGCACGCAGCCGGCAAAAGCGCAGCTAGCTTAGCTGTACGGTGGCCTCGATATTGTTGCCGTCGAGGTCAATAATGAAGGCGCTGTAGAAATTTGCATCGCTGACCCGTGGACCTGGTGGGCCGTTATCTTCGGCTCCCAGGTCTATCGCCGCATGGTAGAAGGCGTTCACGGCATCCTGGTTCGGCGCGGAAAACGCCAAATGGATGGGACTACGCGAAGGTTCATGCCCATTCTTCCAATAGCTGGGAATCTCCGCGCCTACCCACAAGAATGGATGGCCGGTAGCAGAAGCATAAATGGCCCAGTCCAGGTCGGTCTCCGCACGCCGAATCCCGAGGGGCGCCAGGCAAGCGTCATAGAGCGCCGCGCTGCGTACGAAATCCGAAACGACGATACCGAGATGGTGGATCATGGCTGCCTCCCATCGCTACTTTTAGTTCAAGACTAACACCGCGACTGGGCGGGTGGCGCACCACTCAGCCAGCCGGTCGGGTAAACTGTTATGACTAAAAACAAGAGGTCACACCATGCGCAAAGCCGCGCCACTCGCCCTGCTATTCGCCCTCGCCGGCTGCGGCGATACCTATACTCCTGGACCGCTGTACCAGGCGACTTCTCCCGACTGCGGCACGCCGGTAGACGCCGACACCTTTGAACTGCCGCGTGGTATCACGGTGGCGGCCACCACCGTCCTGCCGCAAGCTGCCGAAGGCGGTATGGAAATCGGGGTCAACTACATGCTGCCGCGCACGACCCAGGTGCACTTTGCCACGGCCCACTTCCAGGTCAGCCAGCCGAAGGGTCCGCTGATTGAAAACGCGACCGTGCTGAGCGTCTACCAGCGCCCGACCAACGGCAAACCCGAGATGGTGGAAATCGTCAACGGCGTGCCGCTGGTGCTGTTCGCCGTCGGCACCAGCGACGATACCCAGTTCCGCTACCGGCTGATCATCAAGGGCAAGATGCCAAAGCGCTTCGACCTGACCCCGCCGGACGTTCTCATTGGCGGCAAGCGCTACGTGTCCCGCACCTTCACCTACCGCTGGTTCGAGGACAAGCAAGCCTACGGCATGTGCCATTGACCCCGTCTGCGCGCACCGGATTTCAATCTCGTGACACCAATGCGTTCTGTGGCTGAAGCGGCTTCAGGTACATGGAATCGCAGCGCCGTGGATAGCGCGCGCAGCCGGGCTGCACAGGTACAGGATCACGTCTGCCAGTGCTTCCGGAGGAACCCATTTGCTGCGGTCGGCATTGGGCATGGCGGCACGGTTGTCCGGCGTATCGATGGTGCCGGGCAGGACGCAATTGACATTGATGCCGTGACCACGCAGCTCGGCCGACATTGACTCGGTCAGGCGAATTACAACGTCCTTGCTGGCACAGTAAGCACCCATATTCGCCATGCCCTGCCGCGCAGAGCCGGAAGCGATGTTCACGACCTTGCCGCCCAGCCCGTCCAGCATGCCGGGCACCACCGCCGCGACCGCATTGCGCAGGCTGCGCACATTGAGATCGAACAGCTCGTCCCATTGCGCATCCGTCGTCGCATGCACGGGCGTACCCATCGCAAACCCGCCCGCAATATTGCACAGCACATCGATACGGCCGAAGCGTTGGACAGCGGCGTTTGCGGCGGCAACGGCCGACGCAGCATCGCGCAGGTCGGCGATCGCCAGCATGCGCCGTCCGCTGGCAGGACCACAAGCGCTTTCCAGGCGCGCTGTTTCGCGACCGATCAGGACAGTGTTGGCTCCTGCAGCATCGAATGCCCGCGCAACTGCGCTGCCGAGGGCGCCAGCTGCGCCGGTGATGAAGATCGTGGTCATGGCATTTCCTCTATGTTGCGTACGCAGGCGCGCGCACGTGTCTAAAGTGGGCGTTCAACCTGGCCTGAAAGAGACAAAAGGCAGCCGAGGCTGCCTTAATAATCACCAGGTTTCATCCTGTTTGGATACACGCTGGAAAGGTCTGATAAGGAGCTGATTGATAAATTTGTGGTAGAAGAGTTGATGTAAGTGGTAACCGATGCTCCGTTTCAACTGTACACCTTGTCTTTCGGACTCGAGATTGGAGAACTGCGCGTGCTCGGAGAGGCCGACGCAATAAGGCACAACCGCTTTGACTGTCACAAAGTCCCGGTTGAATACGGCCCAGTCATCGGCCACTGCCCATACTGGGTAGAGATTGTCGAGCAGCTGCTTCGCGGCGGCGCGTGTAACGAAATAGCCATTTGCGCGAATCGGTGTGCCGTAAATGTCGGCTACCATGTATTTTTCATCGAGGCGCCGGGTCTTTCTATTCTTGTATTTCCGCACATGATTCAACAAGAAAACGACCGGTTCGCTGCTGGCATACTCGCGTTGCAGCCCTGTTAAAACAGCGGGCAAATCCTCGCTTAGTTGCGCGTCATCTTCCAGCACCAGCGCATACTGCATGCCTTCTTCAAGCATTTTCCGATAAGTGAACACATGGCTAAGCGCGCAGCCAATCTCGGAAGGCGTCAGGTCATGCGACAGCTCAATGGCACGGCGCTTATCGTAGTGCTGCGCCAGTTCTTCAGGCGTTAGAAATTTGCCGTAGACCGCACTGAAAATCGTATAAGGGATGCCGGCTTTTTCGAGTTGTCGTGAGATGTTCTCCCGCCTCTCAACATCTTTCTCAAGATTGACAACGAAACATCCAACTTCATTTTTCATAAATTAACTCCGAAGGCAGCGGAGACGCGACAGCTTTCTCCAGTTCCTCTTGCCTGTTGATGACTAATGCCGACAGGGCCGCCACGCTGATGATGTAGAAGTCGCTGCACAGGTTTGAATAGAACATGGTCTCGCTCAGGCCAAAGGCCAGGAACGCCAGGCTTGTGGCCAGCCCCATGCCGGCCGCTACGCGTTGCTGCGAGTCTGCGCTCCGCAAGAACTTCTTGAACCACAGGCCAGGTACAAGATAGAGTGCAAGCATGGCAATGGCACCAGGTGTTCCCAGCGTCGCCATGAAGTGCAGAAGGTCATTGTGAGAGTGGAGTTGCATTCCCGCTAGCGGCGTAATTACCCTGTCCCTTGCCAATTTTCTCAGCGTTTCCTCATATGGAGCAGTGCCAACGCCGAAAACTGGATTCTCCCGGAACATGTTCCAGGAAGCTTGCCAGAGTTGCAAGCGGATGCCGATCGACGTTTCGGCTTTCGGCTGTTCGGCATAATGCACGGTTTCGGAATAGGCGAGTTCGATCCGCGTTTTCGTGTATGGCAAAGAAGCCATCGCCGCGGCAAGCAACAGCATTGAAACAACCGATATAGCGATCTTGCGGCGATCGTGCATGCTCTGCTTAAGCGACACGGCAATCAGAATGAAGACGGGAACTGCGATCCAGCTACCACGGGTGCCCGACATATACGAGGCAACCAGACTCAAGACGCACGCCACTACTTTGATCGCCATCGGTGCGATTTCATCCCGCGTATTCCATCCGATTGAAAGCAAAGCCATGCATCCCATCAGCAGCGTCAGATTCGAGAACAGAATGAACGGGTTCGAGATGATGCCGCCAGGGCGTCCATTCACTCCATATGTCGTCCAGATCAACGCGATGGAGCAGAGCAGAGCCCCAATTACCCAAGACCACTGAAGAATACGGAGCTTATCGCTGGATAGTAGTAGGAACACCCAAAGCAAAAGCGGAAATACGGCAAGTTGCAGCCCTTTTTCAAAAGGCTTGAACACGAATGCGCCATGTGCAGCTTGATTAAGGAGGACTGCGATGAGCATGCCCGCCATTGCAAGATGAATACCCCAATATTTCTTTAAGATGTCACGAAATGACTTCCCGCCCGGCTTTACTCCAAGCGCAAGGCCACCAACAGCACACAATAGCAACACGTAAAAGTTGAAACGCCGGCCGACGGGCAAGATCAACAACACGCTGGGGAAAGACACTAGGAGTACGCTGAGAAGACGGTGCAGCTGGGATGTCTTTGTACTAATCTTTGTACTAATCATTTACGGTATTGGGGCGTCTACAAAAGGCGCCAGTGTTAGGCTTTGCTTAAGACAGGGATTATACAGAGTCCGATGCAGCGAACCTGATAATCAGGGCCATGGCGCGCGGAGCCGTTCTGGCTGGCCGATTCCCGGCAGCCTGTAGAAAGACAAAAAGGCAGCCGAGGCTGCCTTTCCATTGCGACGAGAAGAAGGGATCAGCCCTTGATCTTGCGCAGTTTTGCGATTGCTGCCAGCTGGCCGATAGCCGCTGCCAGTTCCGCTTGTGCTTTCGCGTAGTCGATGCCGGTCTGCTTGTTCGCCAGGCTTTCTTCCGCCAGTTTCTTGGCAGCTTCAGCTTTGGCTTCATCCAGGTCGTGACCACGGATCGCGGTGTCAGCCAGGACCGTCACGGCGTTTGGCTGCACTTCCAGCAGGCCGCCGGCGACGAAGACGAACTCTTCTTCAGCCTGGCCTGGAACCTGGATGCGCACCGCGCCTGGACGGATACGGGTGATCAGCGGGGTGTGCTTCGGGTAGATACCCAGCTCGCCCTGCTCGCCCGGCAACGCCACGAAAGTCGCTTCGCCCGAGAAGATCTGCTCTTCGGCCGAAACCACATCAACGTGAATAGTGTTTGCCATGTTTATCCTCTGTAGCTATAGCGGCCCCGGTGAGGAGGCCGCTACGACAATCGAATTAGCCCAGTTTCTTGGCTTTTTCGATGGCTTCTTCGATGGTACCAACCATGTAGAAGGCCTGTTCTGGCAGGTGGTCCAGTTCGCCGGAAGCGATCATCTTGAAGCCCTTGATCGTGTCTTTCAGCGAAACGTACTTACCTGGGGAACCGGTAAACACTTCAGCAACGTGGAACGGCTGGGACAGGAAACGCTGCATCTTACGTGCGCGAGCAACGACCAGCTTGTCTTCTGGAGCCAGTTCGTCCATACCCAGAATCGCGATAATGTCGCGCAGTTCTTTGTAGCGCTGCAGGGTGCCCTGTACGGCACGTGCGGTGTTGTAGTGCTCTTCGCCCACAACCAGCGGGTCCAGCTGACGGGAGGTCGAATCCAGTGGGTCAACTGCAGGGTAGATACCGAGTGCAGCGATGTCACGGGACAGAACGACGGTCGAGTCCAGGTGGCCGAAGGTGGTTGCTGGGGACGGGTCGGTCAAGTCGTCCGCTGGAACGTAGACGGCCTGGATCGAGGTGATCGAACCGGTCTTGGTGGAGGTAATACGCTCCTGCAGACGGCCCATCTCTTCGGCCAGGGTAGGCTGGTAACCCACTGCGGAAGGCATACGGCCCAGCAGTGCGGAAACTTCGGTACCGGCCAGGGTGAAGCGGTAGATGTTGTCCACGAAGAACAGAACGTCACGGCCTTCGTCACGGAAGGATTCAGCGATGGTCAGGCCGGTCAGCGCCACGCGCAGACGGTTGCCAGGTGGTTCGTTCATCTGACCGTAAACCATGGCCACTTTGGAGTTGGCTGGGTTTTCCAGGTCAACCACTTTGGCGTCAGCCATTTCGTGGTAGAAGTCGTTACCTTCACGGGTACGCTCACCAACACCGGCGAACACGGACAGACCCGAGTGCGCTTTAGCGATGTTGTTGATCAGTTCCATCATGTTCACGGTCTTGCCCACACCTGCACCGCCGAACAGACCAACCTTACCACCCTTAGCGAATGGGCAGACCAGGTCAATCACCTTGATGCCGGTTTCCAGCAGGTCTTGGGATGGGGACAGTTCGTCGTAAGCAGGAGCCACGCGGTGGATCGAAGCAGTCTGCTCGTGGGAGACAGGGCCGCATTCGTCGATCGGGTTGCCCAGCACGTCCATAATACGGCCCAGGGTAGCTTTACCCACTGGAACCATGATTGGTTTGCCGGTGTTCTGGATGGTCATGCCGCGACGCAGACCGTCGGAAGAGCCCAGAGCAATGGTACGGACAATGCCGTCACCCAACTGCTGTTGCACTTCCAGGGTCAGCTCGGAGCCTTCCATCTTCAGCGCGTCAAAAACCTTAGGCATCGCGTTGCGTGGGAACTCAACGTCCACCACAGCGCCGATACACTGAACGATTTTGCCATCAGCCATGTTCGTTCCTTCAAATATAGTTAAATTCGTTTAAACCGCTGCCGCACCGGCGACGATTTCAGACAGTTCTTTGGTAATTGCAGCCTGGCGGGTCTTGTTGTAGACCAGCTTCAACTCACCGATCACGTTGCCGGCGTTGTCCGACGCGGACTTCATCGCCACCATACGCGCCGATTGCTCGGACGCCAGGTTTTCTGCAACGGCCTGGTACACCAGCGCTTCAATGTAGCGCTCGAGCAGTTCGTCGATCACGGAAGCAGCGTCCGGCTCGTAGATGTAGTCCCAGTTGTGGGAGTGCTCATCGGCCTTCATCTTGTCCGCGGTCAGCGGCAGCAGCTGCTCGACCATCGGCTCTTGCTTCATCGTGTTGATGAACTTGGTGTAGCACAGGTAAACGGCGTCCAGTTTGCCTTCCTGGAATTTCTCCAGCATCACTTGCACTGGGCCGATCAGCTTTTCCAGGTGCGGCGTATCGCCGATCTGGGTAGCTTGTGCGACCACTGGTACACCGATGCGGTTCAGGAAGCCCAAACCTTTGTTACCAATTGCGACTGCTTCAATCTTGTTGCCTGCAGCTTCCAGCTCGCGGGTCTTGTTGGTCACCATACGCAGAACGTTGGTGTTCATACCACCGCACAGACCCTTGTCGGTCGTCACGATGATAAAGCCCACAGCCTTGGCTTCCGTACCGGCTTCAGCCAGGAACGGGTGCGTGTACTCTGGATTGGCGTTAGCCAAGTTCGCAGCGATATTACGAATCTTGTCACTGTAGGGACGGGCGGCGCGCATACGGTCCTGCGCTTTGCGCATTTTCGATGCAGCGACCATTTCCATCGCCTTGGTGATCTTCTTCGTATTCTCTACGCTCTTGATCTTGCCACGTATCTCTTTACCTACTGCCATGATCCTTCTCCTTTGCGTGGAGGCCCGTCGCCGGGCCCCCGAATATTAGTTTGCGAAGGATTTCTTGAACTCGGCAATGGCGGCCGACAGCGCAGCTTCGCCGTCTTTGTCCAGTTGCTTGGTTTCTTCGATCTTAGCCAGCAGAGCGGAGTGCTTGGTCTTCAGGAACGAGTGCAGTTCGGCTTCGAAAGCCAGCACGCGCTTGACAGCGACGTCGTCCAGGAAGCCCTTGTTCACTGCGAACAGGGAAGCGCCCATCAGGGAAATCGACAGTGGCGAGTACTGAGCCTGCTTCAGCAGTTCGGTCACGCGGGCACCGCGGTCCAGCTGCTTACGGGTCGATTCGTCCAGGTCGGAAGCGAACTGCGCGAACGCAGCCAGTTCACGGTACTGTGCCAGGTCGGTACGGATACCGCCGGACAGGTTCTTGATGACCTTGGTCTGGGCAGCGCCACCAACGCGGGACACCGAGATACCTGCGTTAATCGCAGGACGGATACCGGAATTGAACAGCGAGGTTTCCAGGAAGATCTGGCCGTCGGTAATCGAAATCACGTTGGTTGGAACGAACGCGGAAACGTCGCCAGCCTGGGTTTCGATGATCGGCAGTGCGGTCAGGGAACCGGTCTTGCCTTTGACAGCGCCTTTGGTGAAGGCTTCGACGTAGTCGGCGTTCACGCGAGCAGCGCGTTCCAGCAGACGGGAGTGCAGGTAGAACACGTCGCCTGGGTATGCTTCGCGGCCAGGTGGGCGGCGCAGCAGCAGGGAGATCTGACGGTAAGCAACTGCTTGCTTGGACAGGTCGTCGTACACGATCAGGGCGTCTTCACCGCGGTCGCGGAAGTATTCGCCCATGGTGCAACCGGAGTAAGCCGAGATGTACTGCATTGCTGCGGATTCCGAAGCGGAAGCGGCCACAACAATGGTGTACTCCATCGCGCCGTGCTGTTCCAGGGAACGCACGATGTTCTTGATGGTCGATGCTTTCTGGCCGATAGCAACGTAGATACAGGTAACGCCCTGGCCTTTTTGGTTGATGATGGCATCAACTGCAACGGCGGACTTACCGGTCTGACGGTCGCCAATGATCAGCTCACGCTGGCCACGGCCGATTGGCACCATCGCGTCGATCGACTTCAGGCCGGTCTGCATAGGCTGGCCGACGGACTCACGGGCGATAACGCCTGGAGCGATCTTTTCGATTGGGGAGGTCAGGGTGGTGTTAACAGGACCTTTGCCGTCGATCGGCTGGCCCAGGGCGTTAACAACGCGGCCACGCAGTTCAGGACCGATTGGAACTTCCAGGATACGGCCGGTGCACTTGACGGTGTCGCCTTCGGAGATGTGCTCGTAGGCGCCCAGAATAACGGCACCAACGGAGTCACGCTCCAGGTTCATTGCCAGGCCGAAGGTGTTGCCTGGGAATTCCAGCATCTCACCTTGCATCACGTCCGACAGGCCGTGGATGCGGCAGATACCGTCTGCTACGGAAATTACGGTGCCTTGATTGCGCACTTCAGCGCCGCCATCAATGCCTTGGATCCGGCTCTTGATCAGCTCGCTGATTTCGGATGGGTTGAGTTGCATACTAACTCCTAAATGTTTTCTCTCTAGCTGTCGCGAAAGGCGGCCCGGTTAGGCGACCAGCGCGGAACGCAGCTGCTGCAGCTTGGCGTTGACCGAAGTGTCCAGCACTTCGTCGCCAACCACGACGCGAACGCCACCGATCAACGAAGGATCGGTCTTCACGACTGGTTTGAGCTTGCGGCTGAATTTCTTTTCCAGCGTCTTGATCAGCTCGGCCACTTGGGCTTCGCTCATGTCGAATGCGCTCGTGATTTCGGCGTCTGCCGCACCTTCGGCTGCGTTCTTCAGCAGCGCGAACTGGGCGCCGATTTCCGGCAGCAATGCGATACGACCGTTTTCGATCAGCATCGAGAGGAAGTTGTTCGCTTCCGCGTTGAGCGGCGATTTCAGCAAGGCCTTGATGGCTGCGATGACATCGCTATCCAGAACTTTTGGATTGCGGGCATATGCCAGCACCTCTTCATGCGAACCGATCTGGGCCAGTTCGGACACCAGATCGGACCACTGCGCGAGGTTGCCAGCCTGGGCTACGCGGAAGAGGGCTTCCGCGTAAGGACGGGCGACGGTTGCGAGCTCTGCCATAATCAGAGCTCGGTAGCCAGGCGAGACAGCAGGTCAGCGTGAGCCGACGCGTTGACTTCGCGCTTCAGGATTTGCTCGGCGCCCTTCACAGCCAGGTCAGCCACTTGACCACGCAGCGCTTCGCGGGCCTGGGTTACTTGCTGCTCGGCTTCAGCCTTGGCTTGCGCCACGATGCGGGCGGCTTCGGCTTGTGCGTTTGCTTTGATTTCTTCAGCGACCAGTTGTGCGCGCTTGTCGGCGTCTGCGACTACCTGGGCAGCATCGGCTTTAGCCGACGCCAGAACTGCGGCGGCATCTTTTTGTGCCTGCTCGCCGGCAGTTTTACCCTGGTCAGCCGCAGCCAGACCGTCTGCAATACGCTTGGCACGCTCATCCAGCGCATTGTTCAGCGCTGGGAATACGAACTTCATCGAGAACCAGACGAGCACCGCGAAGGTGATCATCTGACCGATGAGAGACATATTGATGTTCATACCTTGCTCCTAGAAAGAGTTTCCCCGGTTGGAGCGTTAATTACTGAACAGCGGCGGTCAGGGCGGTCAGGAATGGGTTGTTGAAGGTGAACAGCAGAGCAACACCAACGCCGATCATGGAGATCGCGTCCAGCAGACCAGCGATAACGAACAGTTTGGTTTGCAGTTGTGGCATCAGTTCAGGCTGACGTGCCGAAGCTTCCAGGAACTTGCCGCCCAGGATAGCGAAGCCGAGTGCGGTGCCGATGGCGCCCAGGCCAACGATGATTGCTACGGCCAGAACGGTCATGCTTTGTACTTGTGCGATCAGAGCTTGCATTAGATTTCTCCTAATTTAAAAAAAACGAAAATACCAAAAAACTAAAACCAAATACTACGAATAAGTTGCTGATTAGTGCTTTTCAACCGCGAGGGCCAGGTACACAACCGTCAACGCCATAAACACAAACGCTTGCAGGGTAACAATCAGAATGTGGAAGATTGCCCATGGGCCGCCCAGCAGCCACTGTGCCCACCATGGCAGCAGTGCGATCAGGATGAAGATCAGCTCGCCGGCGTACATATTGCCGAACAGTCGCAGCGACAGGGAAATTGGTTTGGCGAACAGCTCCAGCATCTGGAAGATGAAGTTGATCGGTGCCAGGATGATGGTGCCGACGGTGCCGTGAGCGTGGAACGGTGCGGTGAACAGTTCTTTGGTCCAGCCGCCAGCGCCTTTTGCCTTGATCGAGAAGCCGATGATGCACAGCAGAACGCCGATCGACATGCCGAAGGTGTGGTTCACGTCGGCGGTAGGCACAACGCGCAGCTTGTGCACACCGAACCAGCTCAGCACTTTAGGCAGCAGGTCGACAGGCAGGAAGTCCATGGCGTTCATCAGCCAGACCCATACGAAGATGGTAATGGCCAGTGGAGCGATAACTTTGGATTTGGCGTGGAATGCGGAGTTGACGGTCTCGTTGACCATCTCCATGACCCACTCAACGAGGTTCTGCAACTTGCCTGGCACGCCAGCGGTGGCGCGGCGGGAAGCCATGTAGAACATGCCCAGGAACACGAAGCCAAGGATCAGGGAGATCCAGAAGGTGTCCAGGTTGATGGAATTAGGGGAGACAACATCACCAGCGGAATTCAGGTGCGAAAGGTGGTGCTGGATGTACTCGGTGGCGTTAGCCGGGCCGGCGTGACCGCCCGTAGCGTGTTCAGTAGTCATAGGTCCGAATTTTTAATGATTAAATCTTGAGCAGCGACAGCCAGTAAGCCAGGGTTGCCACTACGAATCCCAGGATCAGCCATAACCAGGCGGCTGACTTAAACAGCACCAGTGCGCAAATAAACAGCACTGCCGTTACAAATACCTTCAGCATCTCGGCGCGGAAGTGCGTCCGAAATGCTTTCTTTGCATCATCGGTGCCGCGCGCTACCATCAGCGCGTAAATCAGGCTCCCGATCACTGCCATACCGCCGCCCACGGCTGCGGACCAGCCTTTTTCCACCCCGGCGAAAAGCGCCACGGTAGCGGAAAAGAGGACGGCGATGGTGAACTGCAGGGCAACTACTCGGAAAACTGGCCAGGCGATACTTCTTGAAGAATCACTCACTTGCCACCATTCCTTTAGACCCAAAGACACGGGATTATAGTTTGTTTACGTTGCCAAGGTCAAACGTGGTGCATCGCAAAAAGGCACTCAAACAACAAGAAATTCTGCCCAAAAAGCGTGCAAATGCCGATTACTCACAGGGTAATAGCGCGCCAGAATAGCGCAGCAGGCTGACAGGGAACTGTCAGCTCTGGTGCATGGCGCTCTTTCAAAACCGGTACGACAGTGTCTGACCCACAGGGTCAGACACTGGTTTGCTGCCGTCGCGGGTCGGGTGTCTGACCCTGTGGGTCAGACACCGGTTTGCCGGTTTTAGCCGCGCAGACGGGCAATCACCCCATCCAGAATATCGAGATCCGCGAAATCGATAATCATCTGGCCACGCCCCTTGGCGCCCATCTTGAACACGACCGAGGTAGCCAGGGTATCGGACAGCTCCTCTTCCAGCCGCTTGATGTCGCCCGACTTTTCCTTCGCACGCGGTGCCGGTTTGGACTTCGCCTCTTCCATGTGGTTGTGGACAAGTTTCTCCGTTTCGCGCACCGACAGTCGTTTCGCTACAACAACATTCGCCAGGGCAATTTGTGATGCCGCATCGACAGCCAACAGCGCACGGGCATGGCCCATGTCGATATCACCTGCCATCAGCATGGTTTGCACCGGTTCCGCCAGGTTCAGCAGGCGCAGCAGGTTCGACACCGCCGAACGCGAGCGGCCGACTGCCTGGGCCGCCTGTTCATGGGTGAAGCTGAAATCGGTGATCAGGCGATGGATACCCTGCGCCTCTTCCAGCGGGTTCAGGTCTTCGCGCTGGATGTTCTCGATCAGGGCCATCGCGGCCGCAGTCGTGTCGTCCACGTCCTTCACCAGGACCGGCACAGTTTCTAATCCGGCAAGTTGTGCCGCACGGAAACGTCGCTCGCCCGCGATGATTTCATATTTGACATGGCCAGTCCCCTTGTCGATACCGACCGGTCGAACCAATAGTGGCTGGATGATGCCCTGGGTCTTGATCGACGAAGCGAGTTCCGCCAGGCCGCCCTCGTCCATCTGTGTACGCGGCTGGTATTTACCGGCTTGCAGGAATTGCACCGCCATTTCCGACGGAGTCGGATGGGAAGTTGGATTGGACGGATCTTCGTCGCCACCGAGCAGCGCGTCGAGGCCGCGGCCGAGGCCTTTCATTTTTTTAGTTGCCATCGTTGATTACATTTTCTTGATACGTTTAACCATCTCTGCGCCGAAGGCGATGTAGGCCTGCGCTCCTTTCGAGGTCGGGTCGAAGGTCACGCCCGGCATGCCGTAGGACGGCGCCTCGGCCAATCGCACATTGCGCGGAATGATGGTCTTGAATACTTTGTCGCCGAAGTGCTGCTCGAGCTGGGCCGAGACTTGCTGCGACAGCGTCATGCGCGGATCAAACATCACGCGCAGCAGGCCGATGATCTTCAGGTCCGGGTTCAGGTTGGCGTGCACCTTCTTGATGGTGTTGACCAGGTCGGACAAACCTTCCAGCGCGTAGTACTCGCACTGCATAGGAATGATCACGCCATGCGCCGCGCACAAACCATTCAGAGTCAGCATCGACAGCGCAGGAGGGCAATCGATCAGCATGAAGTCATAGTCTTTGGCAGCCAGGCCCAGTGCGTCGCGCAGGCGGCGCTCGCGATTCTCGAGCTGCACCATCTCGACTTCGGCGCCGGCCAGTTCACGATTTGCAGGCAACACATCAAAGCCGCCCGCTTCCGAACGCACGCGTGCAGTCGCCACGTCGGCCGTGCCGAGCAAGACTTCATAAGTGGAAGCTTGGAGCGTCGCCTTGTTGATCCCCGCGCCCATTGTCGCGTTACCCTGAGGGTCGAGGTCAACAAGCAACACTCGTTGATTTAGTTTGGCCAGGCCGGCGGCCAGGTTCACAGTCGTGGTAGTCTTACCTACGCCGCCCTTTTGATTTGCTACACAGAAAATTTTGGCCATCGAGTTTTCTTATATGGTCTAAATCGTTTATTCGGTATAAACCGTTTATACTATTTATTTCGTATAAACGATTAAAATTATTTATACTGTTTAGCCAGTTACGCCCTGCCGATGAAAACCAGGTGGCGCTGTGCATCCAGTCCTGGTACTTGCAAAGGCTGTAGCTCGTTCACTTTCCATGGATCTGGCAGTCGCTCTCGCTCCTCTGCCGGCGCCGTGCCTTTCAGGGCTATGAATCGACCGCCCTCTGCCAGCAGGTGCCCGGACCAGTTCACAAAATCGCTGAGGTCCGCAAAGGCCCGCGAGGTGATGACGTCGTAGGGCGTCTTGACCTGCAGTTCCTGCACCTTCTTTGTGTACACCGTTACGTTGCCAAGCTCCAGCTCTGCTTTGACCTGATTCAGGAAGGCCGTCTTTTTGTGGACGATGTCGATCATCGACACTTTCATCTCCGGCCTGGCAATCGCCAGCACTACGCCCGGCAATCCGCCCCCTGCCCCGACATCCAGCACATTCTGCGCATCCGTGAATGCCGGCACTGCTGCCAGCGAATCCAGGACGTGCAGGGTCATCATTTCCATCGGGTCGCGAACGGCCGTCAGGTTGTACACCTTGTTCCACTTGTTCAGCAGGGCCAGGTAGTCCAGCAGTTTTTCCTGTTGTGCTTCGCTCAGGCCCAGGTCCAGCTTTTCGACGCCATTCTTCAACACGTGCGCCAACGCGGCGCGATCAAATACCGCCATCAAGCCGCCTCGTCTTTCAGTGTGACAAAGCCGCCGTAACCGGCTTTCTTCAGGTGCACCAGAAGCAGCGAAATCGCCGCCGGAGTCACGCCCGAAATACGCGAAGCCTGGCCCAGGGTTTCCGGACGATGCTTCTGCAGTTTTTGCCGCACTTCCATCGACAGCGCCGTGATCTCGGCGTAGTTGAAGCCTTCCGGCAACTTCAGGTTTTCGTAGTGCTCGTGACGCTCGACTTCACGCAACTGGCGATCGATATAGCCCGAGTACTTCAGGGTAATCTCGATCTGCTCCATCACTGCCTCATCGGTGACGCCGGGACCAGCCAGCGGCTGGCCTTCATTGCCGGTCATGGTCATCAGCTTTTCATAGCCGACACCCGGACGGCGCAGCAGGTCTGCCAGCGAGTATTCGCGTTCGATGGCCTGGCCAATCACGCGTTCCGACTCGGCTGCCGCCAGAATGCGCGGGTTGACCCAGGTCGATTTCAGGCGCTCCAGTTCCTGCGCAACGGCCTCGCGTTTGCGATCGAATGCTTCCCATTGCGCGTCGCCAACCACGCCGAGCTTACGCCCGATTTCTGTCAGGCGCATGTCAGCGTTGTCTTCACGCAGGCTCAGGCGGTATTCAGCACGGCTGGTGAACATGCGGTATGGCTCTTGCACACCCTGGGTCACCAGGTCATCGACCAGCACGCCGAGGTAGGCTTCCGAACGGGCTGGAGTCCAGGATTCTTCGCCCTTGGTTTGCAGTGCCGCGTTAATACCGGCCAGCATGCCCTGCGCCGCAGCTTCTTCGTAACCGGTGGTACCGTTGATCTGTCCCGCGAAGAACAGGCCGTTGATCGCCTTGGTTTCCAGCGAAGCTTTCAGGCCGCGCGGGTCGAAATAGTCATACTCGATGGCATAGCCAGGACGCAGGATATGCGCGTTCTCCAGGCCCTTCATCGAACGCACCAGCTCGATTTGCACATCGAATGGCAGGCTGGTCGAGATACCGTTCGGGTAGAACTCGTGGGTCGTCAGGCCTTCCGGTTCCAGGAAGATCTGATGCGATTCCTTGGCTGAGAAGCGGTGAATCTTGTCTTCAATCGACGGGCAGTAACGCGGGCCAACGCCCTCGATCACGCCGGTGTACATCGGACTACGGTCGAGGCCGCCACGAATAATGTCGTGGGTTTTCTGGTTGGTATGGGTAACCCAGCACGGCAACTGTTGCGGGTGCATGGAGGCATTGCCCATCACCGAAAACACTGGCACTGGGTCCAGGTCGCCCGGCTGTTCGGTCATTTGCGAAAAGTCGATGCTGCGGCCATCGATGCGTGGCGGCGTACCGGTCTTCAGGCGGCCCTGTGGCAGCTTCAATTCTTTCAGGCGTGCCGACAGCGAAAGCGCTGGCGGATCACCGGCACGGCCAGCCGAGAAATTCTGCAGGCCGACGTGGATCTTACCGTCCAGGAATGTGCCAGCGGTCAGCACGACAGCACGGCCCAGGAACTTCAAGCCAATCTGGGTGACGGCGCCAACGACGCGGTCCCCCTCCACCATCAGGTCGTCTACCGCCTGCTGGAACAGCCACAAGTTGGGCTGGTTTTCCAGACGGTGGCGGATAGCGGCCTTGTACAGGATACGGTCGGCCTGGGCGCGAGTCGCGCGCACGGCAGGGCCTTTGGATGAATTCAGGATACGGAACTGGATGCCCGACTCATCGGTTGCGATGGCCATGGCGCCACCCATTGCGTCGACCTCTTTGACGAGGTGGCCTTTGCCAATGCCGCCAATGGATGGGTTGCACGACATCTGACCCAGCGTCTCAATGTTGTGTGTCAACAGGAGAGTCTTCTGGCCCATGCGGGCGGAAGCGAGGGCCGCCTCGGTACCGGCGTGACCACCGCCGACAACGATAACGTCGAATTCAGTAGGAAATAACATGGTAAAAATGGGGGAAAGCTGGGGATCGAACTGAATTATAAAGTTTTTTCGACCGTGCGAATTTTTTGGGCAGGATTTTTTTGATCGAAATGTTTCACGTGAAACAAAAAAGGGCGCCGTTTGGCACCCTCTTCAACATTGTTTCACGTGAAACACTATCACTTAATCCATGCGTCATAGCCGGTTTTGACGATCAACAGCACCACTACAACCAGGAACAGACGGCGCACAAACTCACTCCCATGCTTCAGCGCCAGTTTGGTACCCAGCACAGAGCCAACCACCTGGGACACCGCCATCATCAAGCCGAGCTGCCAGATGATGTGGCCAGTGAATCCGAACAACAGGATTGCCGCCACATTACACGCCACGTTCACCACCTTGGCAGCCGCCGAGGCGCCGAGAAAGTCGAAGCCAAAGCTGCGCACGAACAGGAAGACCAGGAAGCTCCCGGTGCCTGGGCCAAAGAAGCCGTCATAGAAACCAATCCCCGCACCGACCAACACCGCCAGCACCCTCTCCTTGGTACCGGTGTGCAGCGGAGCGTGAACACTGCCCAGGTCCTTGCGATAGAAGGTATAAACGGCCACCGCCAACAGCACAAATGGCAGCAGTCCTCGCAAGAAGTCAGGCGGAATCCTGGTGACGGTATAGGCTCCGAGGAAGGCAAACAGGAAAGCCGCGATCGCCGCCGGCGCCACGGTCGTCCAGGCGATTTGCGTGCGGCGCGCATAGTTCACTGCCGCTGCGCTGGTCCCGAATACGCTGGCAACCTTATTGGTTCCCAACAGCGTTGCTGGCGGAGTACCGCTCATGGCCGAGAAGAGAGCCGGAATCTGGATCAGTCCACCGCCTCCAACAACCGCATCCACAAAACCTGCCGCGAACGCAGCCCCAGCCAACAAACCATACTCGACCATCACCCGCCCCAACTGATTCGGAAACGTAATATTGTAAGCCGGAACACAGCAGGGCGCCCGAGGCTGGTGTAAGCTTCCTTGATGAACCTGATCACCTCTTTCAGCTTCGCGACCGTTCCTGTATTCCTGTCTGCTCCCGGCGCGACAAAGGACTTGGGCAAGGAACTTCGCGCACGGTTCCCAGACCTCCGCCGCGTGCTGCTCGTTACCGACCAAGGCTTCCTGCGCACGGGCCTGGCCGAGGCACCGATCGCAAGCTTGCGCTCGGCAATGTTTCACGTGGAACAATTTGCGGACGTGGTAGCTGATCCACCCGAACACGTGATCGAAGAGGCACTCGAACTCGCCCGTCAGAACGAGACCGAACTCGTCATTGGTCTCGGCGGAGGGAGCTCAATGGATGTCGCCAAGCTGGTCGCCGTGCTCGCCGACAGCCCTCAATCACTCGCAGAAATCTACGGCATTGGCAATGTCCGCGGAACGCGCCTACCCTTGGTCCAAATCCCGACGACTGCCGGTACCGGCTCCGAAGTCACCAACATCTCCATCGTGACAACAGACGCCACCAGCAAGATGGGCATCGTCGCTCCTCAACTCTTCGCCGATATGGCGATACTTGATGCCGAGCTCACCATTGGCTTGCCCTCTGCAGTAACCGCAGCAACCGGTATCGACGCAATGGTTCACGCCATTGAAGCCTACACCAGCAAACACAAGAAGAATCCCCTCTCCGATGGCTTGGCCCTCCAGGCCTTGAACCTGCTGTCGCGCCACCTGATCCGCGCCTGCGAGAACGGCCACGACCTGGTCGCCCGCCAGGCCATGCTGCTCGGCGCGATGTTGGCTGGTCAAGCCTTCGCCAACGCGCCCGTCGCGGCAGTCCACGCCCTAGCCTATCCGATCGGCGGCGTCTTCCATGTCCCGCATGGGCTATCGAACTCGCTGGTTTTGCCCCATGTGCTGCGATTCAACGCAGAGGCATGCGCCGAGCAATATGCCGAGCTGGCAACAATTGTCGTTCCCCACACCGAAGGCAGCCCCGCAGCGCGCGCCGAGGCACTCGCTGTTGCAATGCAACAATTCGCCATCATCACGGGGCTGCCTCGCACGCTGCAGCAAGTCGGCATCACCTCCAGCGACCTCGACCTGCTGGCCGACGAGGCCTTGAAGCAAACCCGCCTGCTCGGCAACAATCCACGTCCGGTCACACGCGACGACGCCCACGCACTATACAAATTGGCGCTCTGAAACATCACGGCCCTCAACGATATAATCCGCGCTCCTTAACGCGCAGACACTTCACATGGCCAGTCGGTCATTCCTTCTACTTCTAATTTCGCTAATGGCCGGGACCGCCACCGCAGGCGATGGAATTGACGGGCGCTTTGGCCGGACTGAAGTTCGCTATATCGCCACCAAGCCGGCGGTTTTCCACAACGGACAGAAGGCATTCGCCATCGACGATGCCGATGAGGCAGCAATCCTCCGGCTTATTCCAGAAGCCACGAAGGACTTCGCCCTCGTCCGCTCCTGGCAGCCAGCCCTCGAATGTCCAGCCGCTTTTCGCTTACTCAGCATTCAATCCAAGGCGCCGCTCCAGGTCTCTCCCCCTTTCGGCGCCTGCACCGAAATCGCAGGAATCAGCTTCGCTGGCCAATATCCTGTCGTCCATTTGCGCCAACCCGGCGGGGGGAAAATTAAGCAAGTCACGTGGAAGGATGGGAAGATCTACGAGCTGGCAGCGGTAAGCCAAGCGTGTTTCGCGAAGCACGAACAAGCGAACGAAAAGAGCAGCCGGCTGCTTGCAGCCCTTATCGCGGCAAGCGACGGAAGACTGCAATTCCATTCGGCGCCGGACGAGCGCTGCGAAATCGCCGGCACTTTCGTGGTGCCGGGCGACCGGCTCGAAGCATCCCGCGTTCACGGCCGCTATACCTTGGTTTTCTACCAGCATCCGAAAGCTGCGAGAGTCGCCGTCGGCTGGGTCGATAGCTCCCGCCTCAAGCCCGCCAACTAAACCTTGCGCTTCTTCGCTTGCAGGTAAAGGATCTCGCCAACGATCCCTTTGCGGAACAACAGGACGCAGGCAACGAAGATAAAGCCGACCACCAGGCTGACCGCTTCGCCAAGGGTGGAGAACCACTCGATACCGGTGGCTCCGGACATCATGGTGCCGAAGTCGCCGAGCTTGTTCTCCAAAGCGATGATCAGAATCGCGCCGATGATCGGCCCGACCAGCGTGCCCATGCCGCCGACAAGGGTCATCAAAATCACCAGGCCTGACATCGCCCAGTGCACATCGGTCAGCGTTTCAAAGCCCAACACAATCGACTTGGTCGCACCGGCCAGCGCGGCCAGCGAACCGGAAAGCACGAACGCCACGAGCTTGTACCTGTCCACGTCATAGCCCAGTGAGATCGCTCGCGGCTCGTTCTCCTTGATCGCCTTCAGCACCTGTCCGAAAGGCGAATGCACCGTCCGCATGATCAGGGCAAAGCCCGCGATGAAAATCCCCAGGACCACGTAATACATCGTCAGGTCGCTGCCCAGGTCCAGCACCCCGAGCAGCTTGCCGCGCGGGATACCCTGCAGGCCGTCTTCACCACCAGTGAAATCGGTAAAGCGCAGCGCCGCGAAATACACCATCTGCGCCAACGCCAACGTAATCATCGAGAAGTAAATCCCCTGGCGCCGAATCGCCAGGCCGCCCATGACCAACCCGATCACCGCACCGGCCACCACGCCAACCAGCAAGCTCAGTTCAAACGACATCCCCCAATTCTTCAGAGCGTTGCCCGCAAAGTAACCCGCCGCCCCGAAGAAGGCTGCATGGCCAAACGACAGCAACCCCGTAAAGCCGATCAGCAGATTGAACGCGCAGGCAAACAATGCGAAGCACAAGAGCTTCATCAGCAGCACGGGATAGCCGACAAACGGCGCGCCCAGCGCCAGCACGAATGCGATGGAATAGCCCAGCTTCTTGTTCATTTAACGGTCCTTGCCAAACAGGCCAGCGGGGCGCAGCAATAAAATGATGACCATCACCAAAAATACGACCGTGTTGGCGAATTCGGGATAAAACACTTTCGTCAGTCCTTCGATCACGCCGAGCCCAAGGCCGGTCACAATGGAGCCAAGAATCGAGCCCATGCCCCCGATCACTACAACGGCGAATACGACGATTATCAGGTTCGCCCCCATCAAGGGTGTCACTTGTTGGATTGGAGCCGCCAGAACGCCTGCAAAGCCCGCCAAAGCGACGCCGAAGCCGTAGGTCAGGGTCACCATCAGCGGGACGTTGATCCCGAACGCTTCCACCAGCTTCGGGTTCTCGGTGCCGGCACGCAGGTAGGCACCCAGTTTGGTCTTCTCGATCACGAACCAGGTGGCCAGGCAAACCACCAACGATGCCAGCACCACCCAGGCGCGATAATTCGGCATCACCATGAAGCCGAGGTCCGTTGCCCCTTGCAGGGCCTCGGGAGTTTCGAACGGCTGCCCTGAGACCCCGTAAAACGAGCGGAAACCGCCTTCGATCAGCAGGGTGAGGCCGAAGGTAAGCAGCAGTCCATAAAGGTGATCAAGCTTGTACAGTCGGCGCAGCATGGTCCTTTCGATCACCACGCCCAACACACCCACAATCAACGGCGCCAACACGAGCACGCTCCAATAGCTCATGCCGAAGTAGGTCATGCCGATCCACGCGAGGAAGGCGCCCATCATGTACATGGCGCCGTGCGCGAAATTGATCACATTCATCAGACCGAAAATCACGGCAAGGCCGAGGGACAGCATGGCGTAAAAAGAACCGTTGACGAGCCCCAGCAAAAGCTGGGACATCATCATCGGAAGCGGGCGGCCGAAGATCTCCATCTAGCTTACTTCCAAAGGGCACACTTGGATTCGGCCTTCGACATATAAGCCTGGTCGCCAGGAATCGTCGCAGCGACCTTGTAATAATCCCAAGGATACTTGGACTCCGACTGCTTCTTCACTTCCATCAGGTACATATCGTGCACCATGCGGCCGTCCGGCCGGATCACGCCATGGGTGGTGAAGACATCCTTGATGGTGATCGATTTCAGTCTCGCCATCACCTTGTCCGAATCGTCCGTGCCCACGGCCTTCACCGCAGCCAGGTATTGCGATGCGGCAGAATAATCGCCCGCCTGCAGCATCGACGGTTCCTTCTTCATCTTCGCGAAGTAGCGTTTTGACCAGGCGCGCGTGGTGTCGTTCATGTCCCAATACCAGCCATCGGTCAGGTACATGCCGGCGGTGGCATTGAGGCCAAGCGAGTGGATGTCGTTGATGAACACCAGCAGGCCCGCCATCTTCATCTTCTTCGACACGCCGAATTCATTGGCTGCCTTCACCGAATTGATAAAGTCGCCGCCGGCATTCGCCAGGCCAAGCACCTGTGCTCCCGAGGACGAAGCCTGCATCAGGAAGGACGAAAAATCGGTCCCAGGGAAGGGGTGGCGCACATTGCCGATCACCTTGCCGCCCGACTTGTTAACCACCTCGCTCGTGTCCTTCTCCAGCGAGTGGCCGAAGGCGTAATCGGCGGTCAGGAAGTACCAGTTCTTGCCGCCCTGCTTGACCATGGTACTGCCGGTACCACGCGCCAGCGCCACCGTGTCGTAGGCGTAGTGCACGGTGTAGGGCGTGCATTCTTCATTGGTCAGGCGCGAGGAGCCAGCACCAACCACCATGAAGACCTTCTTCTTGTCTGCGGCCACTTTTGCCATTGCCAGATTGGCGCCGGAATTTGTGCCGCCAACCAGCATGTCCACGCCCTGCTGGTCGAACCACTCGCGCGCCTTGGAGGCGGCGATATCGGCCTTGTTCTGGTGGTCGGCAAAAACAAATTCGATCTTCTTGCCGTTGATCGCACCTCCGGCATCGGCAATCGCCATCTTGATCGCTTCGGCGCCGCCCTGCCCGTCGATGTCTGAGTAGACGCCTGACATATCGGTAATGAAACCGATCTTGATGGTGTCGCCGGAAATCTGGGCGTGCGCGCTACCAAAGGCGCAAAGGGCTGCTGCAAAGGCAATGGCGTTGCGTTTCATAGTGTCTCCGTTTTCAGTTTTGATATTCAAACGCCCAGCAGCTCGGTCAATACCGGCATGCGGTCGTCCAATTCCGATGACGCAAAACTCTCAACAATCCGACCGTGTTCCATGACATAAAACCGATCCGCCAGCGGTGCCGCGAACCGGAAATTCTGTTCGACCATCACAATCGTGTAACCCTTCGTCTTCAGCGTGCGGATCATGCGCGCCAGCCCTTGCACGATAACGGGCGCCAGCCCTTCCGAAATTTCATCCAGCAGCAGCAGGCGCGCACCGGTGCGCAGGATGCGCGCCATCGCCAACATCTGCTGCTCGCCGCCGGACAGGCGCGTGCCCTGGCTCGTTCGGCGCTCCTTCAGGTTCGGGAACATCTCGTAGATTTCTTCGACCGGCATGCCCTGCCCAGTCTTCAACGCCGGCGGAAGCAGCAAGTTTTCCTCGGTGGTAAGCGAAGAAAAAATGCCTCGCTCTTCAGGACAATAGCCGACTCCCAAGTGGGCAATCTTGTGCGTCGACAAACCGATCGCTTCCTGGCCATTGATGCGGATCGAACCCTTGCGCGTCCCGGTCAAGCCCATGATGGCCCGCAGAGTCGTGGTGCGGCCGGCGCCATTACGGCCAAGCAGCGTCACCACTTCGCCGTGGTTCACATTCAGGTTCACGTCATGCAGGATGTGCGACTCGCCATACCAGGCCTGGAGCTGGCTGATCTCCAGCGCGGCCGTCATGCTTCGGTCCCCATATAGGCTTCCATCACTTGCGGGTTCTTCGACACCTCTTCATACGGCCCTTCCGCCAGCACCGCCCCGCGCTGCAGCACGGAGATACGGTCGCAGATGCCTGAAACCACGCTCATATTGTGTTCAACCATCAGGATCGTGCGCCCGGTGGAAACCTTCTTGATCAACTCGGTAACGCGGTGCACGTCCTCGTGGCCCATGCCCTGGGTTGGTTCGTCGAGCAGCATCAGTTCGGGCTCCATGGCCAGCGTCGTGGCGATCTCCAAGGCGCGCTTGCGGCCATAAGGCATGTCGACCGTCAGCGTATCGGCGAACGAATCCAGGTCGACCTCGGCCAGCAATTCCATCGCGCGGCCATTCAAGCGCTCCAGCGTGCGTTCGCTGCGCCAGAAATGGAAGGTCGTACCCAGCTTGCGCTGCAAGCCGATGCGCACATTCTCGAGCACGGTCAGGTGAGGGAAAACTGCGGAAATCTGGAAGGAACGAATCACGCCCATGCGCGCAATCTGCGCCGGCTTGTGCGAGGTGATGTCCTTGCCGTTAAAGAGAATCTGGCCCGAGGTGGGCACCAGGAACTTGGTCAGCAGGTTGAAGCATGTCGTCTTGCCGGCGCCGTTCGGTCCGATCAAGGCGTGGATATGCCCACGCTGGACCTGCAGGTCCACGTTGGCGACAGCGGTGAATCCCTTGAACTCCTTGGTCAAACTCTTTGTTTCCAAGATGAAGTCGGACATTGCGTCTCCCCGGTTTTGCTAGATCATACACAAAAGCGCTGCCTTTTCCGCAATCATGATTACCGGGGAATTCGTGTTACCGGAAGTAATGGTGGGCATCACCGAAGCGTCGGCAATGCGCAGGCCGCGCACGCCGAGAACCCGCAATTCGCTGTCAACCACGGCCGAAACGTCGTCCGCGCGGCCCATTTTGCAGGTGCCGACCGGGTGGAAAATCGTGGTCCCGATGGACCCCGCAGCCTCGGCCAACTCCTCGTCGGTGCGAAAATGCACACCGGGTTTGCATTCTTCCGGCCTGTATTTCGCCAGCGCAGGCGCCGAAACGATCTTGCGCGTCAGGTTCAGCGCAGCCGCGGCCACGCGCCGGTCTTCGTCAGTACTCAAGTACATCGGCGTAATTTTTGGCGGCGCGTATGAGTCGGCCGAAGCGATGCGCACATGGCCGCGCGAAGTTGGGCGCAGGTTGCAAACGCTCGCGGTGAAAGCAGGGAAGTCGTGCAGCGGTTCGCCAAAGCGCTCCAGCGAGAGCGGCTGCACGTGATATTCCAAGTTAGGCGTGGCTTGCTCAGGACCCGACCGTGCAAAAGCGCCCATCTGCGAAGGCGCCATCGACATCGGCCCGCTCTGGAACAGCACATACTCAAGCCCAATGCGTGCCTTGCCCAACCAGCTTGAAGCCAGGGTGTTCAAGGTGCGCGCGCCCTGGACTTTGAATACCATGCGCAGCTGCAGGTGATCCTGCAGGTTGGCTCCAACGCCGGGCAAATCATGCACCGGCTGCACGCCTGCCTGCGCCAACATGTCTGCAGGGCCGATGCCGGACAGCTGAAGAATCTGCGGCGTGCCGATCGCTCCAGCCGCCAGCAGGGTTTCACGCGCCTCCGCGTTCCAGCGAGTACCACCGCCGGTGAATATGACGCCTTTGCAGACACCCTCCTCCAGCACCAGTTTTTCAACGTGGCAGCCCGTCATCAACGTCAGGTTGGGGCGTCCGGTCGCGGCTCGCAAAAAAGCTTTCGCAGTATTCCAGCGAATCCCGCGCTTCTGGTTCACCTCGAAATATGAACAGCCGAAATTATCACCGCGGTTGAAATCGTCTATCTTCGGGATGCCTGTCTGTTCTGCAGCATCGCGGAACGCGTCGAGAATGTCCCAGCGCAAGCGCTGCTTTTCAACGCGCCATTCGCCGCCGGCGCCGTGGAAATCCGAAACGCCGCCGTGATGGTCTTCGCTCTTGCGGAATAGAGGCAAAACTTCCGACCAGCGCCAGCGTGGATCGCCGCATAGCTCGGCCCACTGGTCGTAATCGTTAGCCTGGCCGCGCATATAGATCATGCCGTTGATCGAAGAACTCCCGCCAAGAACCTTTCCGCGCGGGTAAATCAAGCTGCGGCCGCCCAGGCCCACATCCGGTTCGGTGCGAAACAGCCAGTCCGTACGCGGATTATTGATGCAGTGAAGGTAACCGACCGGGATGTGAATCCAGACGTAATCGTCCTTTCCTCCCGCTTCGATCAATAGCACCTGGTTTTTTGGATTTTGCGTGAGGCGATTCGCGAGAACACAGCCCGCCGTCCCTCCGCCCACGATGATGTAGTCAAACTGGCCCGCAGATTCCAAGCTTTCTCCTGGTCCGAAGCTGTGGATAACGCTATGAATATCCACAGGCATCGTTTGTGAGTAAACAAGACTTCCCGAAAACCGCCCAAAATTGTCCAAAAACAGTCCGCAACTCACGCAAGGTTTACGCGCCTGCTTATACAGCCCGTAAACCCCTGATTTTTCTCCGCAAGGTGCACTTATCCACAGAAAGTCGGGGTTGTTAACAACCATTACTACTTTGTATACACACTAATCTAACGTAAACAAAACTCTCCACCTATACTGAACAAGCAAGTTGTTCCATGCAATTCGCCTGGAGGGGCTCTTGTCGACCACCGAAGCCTATCGACGCTTTCGCAGGCGATTGCTCGTCACCATGACGATGCTCGCCCTGCTCGCCACGGCAGTCGTCGCCTGGCAACTCGCATCTTCTGCAAGCGATCGCGAACAAGCTATCCGTAAGCAAACCCAGCACTACGCACGAGCTATCGAAGCGCACGTACTCAGCACAATCCAGCTATCCGACATTGCCCTGCTAGGCTTTTCGAATGCAATTAAGGTCGCCCCGTATACGCCACAGACAATCGATAGCTTGCTCTCCTCGCGCGGTGCATTCTTCGGAAGCAATTTTTGGATCACTTTCCTGGATCCGAATGGCTATGCAGCAGCCAGCTCGCGCGATATCGCCGTCAAAGGCGTGAACTATGCTGATCGGGACTACTTCCAAGCCCAGCTCAAGCCAGGAAACGGGCTGTTTATTGGAGAACCAACCATAGGCAAAGTCTCAAAGTCGCGCCTGTTCTTCCTGAGCCGCAGGGTTGAAGACGCTGATGGCAAGTTCCTGGGAGTGATTGTCGCCCCGGTGGATGCCAGCAATCTTGCCGAGACTTTCGAAAACTCACGCCTGAGCGAAGACGTGACAATCACTCTGTTCCACACCAATGGACATATCGTGGCTCGCGCACCACTTTTTGACCAAACCTTTAACCGAGATATCCGAGACTCAAATGTCTATCGCGCCTTCGGCAGCAATCCAACTGGCACAATTAACACCGTCAGCCCTATCGACAAAAAATCCCGCATCGCCAGCTACCGCAAATTGCCGAACCTTCCCCTGGTAGTCACTGTCGGAAATTCCAATGTCGGCCTTGCTCTGATTTCACAACGCCAATTCCTGATTGCCGGCGTCGCACTATTCCTCATCTTCACGCTGATCCTGGCCGCCATCGTCTATGCCTTGCGATCCTTTGCTGCAGCCGAAGAACGCGAACGCCGCTACCGGATCCTCTACGCAACATCGACCGAAACCGAAAAAAAACTGGCCAGCAGCGAACAGCGCTTACGCCTGATAGCCGACAATCTGCCAATCGTGATCGCGTACATGGACCGCGACGAACATTACTCCTTCAAGAACCGGCGCTTTGCTGAAATTTACGGCAATGGTGAAGAACTGCAGCAAGTCTTGCCGCCAGAGTTGTACGCCGAAACCAAACCACATCTCGAACGCGCCTTTGCCGGCGAAACTGTCCATTTCGAACGCGGTATGCAGCGTAAAGACCAGGAGCGCTGCGACGCCATCACCTACGTGCCCGATCGTGACGAATACGGAAATGTCATTGGCCTCTTCGTCATGGCGGAGGACATCAGCGAGCGAAAGCGTCACGAAGAATCCAGCAAACTGGCCACCCTAATGTACGAAAATGCCTCCGAAGGCATGATGGTGACCGATGCCGAAGGCCGAATTCTTTCCGTAAATCCGGCCTTCTCCCAGATCAGCGGCTACGCCTCCGAAGAAGTCATTGGCCATCTTGCTTACGAACTGACTTCCAGCCACCAGAACATCAAGTTCTACAGCCGCATGCGGCAAACCATCACCCACACCGGCTACTGGGAAGGGGAAATCTGGCACCAGCACAAGAATGGCGACCATTATTTGGTTTCGCTGCGTTTCAACACTGTGTTCGATGACAAAGGTAACCCGCTGCGACACGTCGCCTTGTTCACTGATATTACGAAGAAAAAGGCCACCGAGGAAGCGATCTGGAAACAGGCTAACTTCGATAACCTGACAGGACTACCCAACCGGCGTATGTTCAATGACCGCCTGCGCCAGGAGATCAAAAAAGCAGCGCGCGACCAACTGCCGATGGCGCTGATCTTCATCGACCTGGATGGATTCAAAGCCGTCAACGATACGCTTGGCCACGACTTTGGCGACATCCTGCTCAAACAAGTGGCGGAACGCCTGCACGAGTGCGTACGCAATACCGATACCGTAGCCCGCCTTGGAGGAGATGAATTCACCGTCATACTCAGCGAGCTCAAAGAGCCCGGCGATGTAGTCAGGATCGTGCAGGAAATCCTGCATAGCCTGTCCAGGTCCTTCCAGCTCAAGCACGAAATCGTCCATATTTCAGGCAGCGTAGGCATATCCCTGTTTCCGGACGATGGCGACGATGCTGAAGTGCTCATCAAAAATGCAGACCAGGCGATGTATCTCGCGAAACAGCAGGGCCGGAACCGCTTCAACTACTTCGCGCCCTTCATGCAGGAAGCCAGCCAGATGCGTATCGAACTGGCCAAGGAGTTGCATAGCGCTTTAAAAAACAAGGAATTACGGCTTCTGTTCCAGCCAATCCGCCACCTCGCCACAAACAAAATCGAAATGGCGGAAGCGCTCATTCGTTGGGAACATCCCCAGCGCGGTTTGCTTAAACCAGCCGAGTTCATCGGCGTTGCCGAAAATACCGGCATCATCGCGGCCATCGGAGAATGGGTCTTCCAGGAAGCAGCAGCCCTGGCAGCGAGCTTCGGCAATGACTTCAAGGTTTGCGTGAACAAATCAGCCTGGCAGTTCCGCCACGAAGCAGTAGGCGTCGAACATTGGTTGGAATTGCTGCGCGAGCAGGCACTTTCACCCCGCTCGATGGTGATTGAAATAACCGAAGGCTTGCTACTGGAAGCGAACCGCGAAGTCGTGCATCGCATGGAGTCGCTCAGGGACGCCCATCTCCAGATATCCCTGGACGATTTTGGCTATGGCTACTCGTCCCTCAACTTCCTGAAGCGTTTCAAGATCGATTTCCTCAAGCTGGACACCAGCTTCAGCGACAACCAACTCCTGTGCGAGGCAATTGTCGCCATGGCCCATAGACTCGACATCAAAGTCATCGCGGAAAAGGTCGAAAACGAGGCCCAACTGGAAATTTTGATCGCTGCAGGATGCGATTTCGGCCAGGGATACCTGTTCGGAGTGCCAATTTCTGCTGAAAAACTACACCACCTGTTGATAAGTCAATGAATATCCACAGGATCGAATGTGTGTAAACACCGTTTTTGAGTTCACGCACAAAATTTGTTCAGAACTCGTCCGGTTTACATGCAGTTCTTGTCCAGCCAGTTCTACAATTCGTAAACTTCTGATTCTGTGGATGTTAACAGCTTTATCCACAGACAGGGTCGCGTTTACTATCTACTACTATCCTTTCGTATACAACTTTAAATAAATAGAGGAAAACTCGCGCATGCGTCTCGGGATCATCTCCGCCTTGGCAGAAGAACAACAAGGTCTACTGGAAGCCATGGAGAGCCCCTACAAGCTCATTCACGGTAAGCGTGAGTACACGGCCGGAAAACTCTGGAAAATCGATTCTGTGGCTGTTTTATCGCGAATTGGCAAGGTCGCTGCTGCTGTGACTGCTGCAACACTTGTGGAGAAGTTCAACGTTACCCACATCATCTTTACCGGCGTTGCCGGTTCTGCAGACCTGGGGGTTCAAGTTGGAGATGTTGTCGTCGCGGATTCCCTGGCACAACATGACTTTGATGCCAGCCCGCTGTTTCCACGCTTCGAAATACCGCTGACCGGGCTTTCACGCATGCCTACAGATCGCGAATTGAGCCTGAAACTCAGCCTGGCTACACGCGAATTCCTGCAAAACAACGCACAAGTGCACCGCGGCCTGATCGGTAGTGGAGATCAATTCATCAAGGACAGGGCCCATCTGGGAGCCTTGAAAGACGCACTGCCTGATCTATTGGCAGTGGAAATGGAAGGCGCAGCAGTTGCCCAGGTTTGCCACGAACTGGGAATACCGTTTGCCATCATGAGGACGATTTCCGACAACGCCAACGAAGAAGCGGCGACGGATTTCATGCACTTCGTGCAAACCGTCGCCGCTCGCTACGCCTATGGCGTCATCCAGAATTTCTGCAAATCGCTTACTTGATCGGCAGTTTGGTAGTGTTTTTCACTTCTTCCATCACCGCATAAGTGTGGGTCTCGCGCACCCCCTTCTGCAGCAAAGTTTTCCCAAGGAACTCGCGGTAAGCCGCCATGTCTTTCACACGCGCCTTGACCAGGTAGTCAAAACCGCCGGCAACCATATGGCATTCCAGGACTTCGGGAATGAGCTGGACACTGTGTTTGAAGGCATCAAACACCTCGGGCGTAGTACGATCCAGCACGACTTCAATGAACACCAGCAGCGAAACATCGAGTAACTGCGGGTTCAGCTGCGCCGTATACCCCATGATGTAGCCGGCCTCGTGCAGCTTTCGCACCCGCTCAAGGCAAGCGGCAGGTGACAGGTTCACTCGCGCAGCCAGTTCCACATTGCTGATCCGGCCATCGTTCTGCAACTCGGCCAGAATCTTCTTACTGATCTTGTCCAGCATTACATCCCCACTATTAATTTTATTCGGTCAAATTCTCTCACCAAAAACTATCTATTGCTAGTAATAAGTATTACCAGAATTAATCCGAGCGATTCCGCCGTACAATCGAATCATTAGTTGCACTGCACAACACGCCCGCGCAAACAGGGTTTGCCGGGCGTGTTTTTGTGTCAACGCCCAGCTTTCTTACATACTAGCCAATAGAGACATTCATGCATCTGAACACCACTCCGTTCGCCGCACTTCAAGCAGAAATCCTGCGCGATCCCACCCCGCTGCGCAGCGCCATCACCGCTGCGTACCGCCGCGACGAGCAAACTGCCGTGCAATGGCTTCTGTCGCAAATTAACGTCGGTTCCCCGGAAACTACACAAGATGCACAGTCCCTGGCCAAGCGCCTGGTAACCGCTGTTCGTGAAAAGCGCACCCGTTCCTCCGGTGTGGATGCGCTGATGCATCAATTCTCGCTCTCGTCCGAAGAAGGCATCGCCTTGATGTGCCTGGCCGAAGCACTGTTACGCATTCCTGACTCCGCAACTGCAGACCGCCTGATCGCCGACAAGATTTCCAAAGGCGACTGGCGCAAGCACCTGGGCGAATCGCCTTCCCTGTTCGTGAATGCAGCGACCTGGGGCTTGCTGATTACTGGCAAACTGGTCAGCTCCTCCAGCGAAGAAGGGCTCGGCTCGGCGATCACCAGCCTGATCGCCAAAGGTGGCGAACCGTTGATCCGCAAAGGCGTCGACCTGGCGATGCGCATGCTGGGCAACCAGTTCGTCACCGGCCAGACGATCGATGAAGCAATCAAGAACGGCAAGGACAACGAAGCCCGCGGCTATCGTTATTCTTACGACATGCTGGGCGAAGCAGCGCTGACCGAAGCCGATGCAGCCAATTACTACGCCGCTTACGAAAAGGCGATCCACGCCATCGGCAAGGCATCGAATGGCCGCGGCATCCGCAATGGTCCAGGCATTTCCGTCAAGCTGTCCGCACTGCACCCGCGCTACAGCCGCGCCCAGCGCGAACGCGTGATGACCGAACTGCTGCCGCGCCTCACCGCCCTGGTCAAACTGGCCAAGGGCTACAACATCGGCCTGAATATCGACGCCGAAGAGGCCGATCGCCTGGAGCTGTCCCTGGACCTGATGGAAGCAATGGCCTTCAATCCTGAACTGGAAGGCTTCGACGGCATCGGCTTCGTGGTGCAGGCCTACCAGAAGCGCTGCCCATTCGTGATCGACTACCTGGTCGACCTGGCAAAGCGCAGCGGCCGCAAATTCATGGTGCGCCTGGTGAAAGGCGCCTACTGGGATGCTGAGATCAAGCGCGCCCAGGTCGATGGCATGCCTGGCTACCCGGTCTATACGCGCAAGGTTTACACCGACGTATCGTACCTGGCTTGCGCACAGCGACTGCTGGCAGCAAGCGACGTGATCTACCCGCAATTCGCCACCCACAATGCCCAAACGCTGTCCACGATCTACACCTGGGCCAAGCGCGACGGCATCAACGGCTACGAATTCCAATGCCTGCACGGCATGGGCGAGACCCTGTACGACCAGGTGGTCGGCGCAGAAAACCTCGACAAGGCTTGCCGCATTTACGCACCGGTCGGCTCGCATGAAACCTTGCTCGCCTACCTGGTACGCCGCCTACTGGAAAACGGCGCCAACTCCTCGTTCGTGAACCAGATCGTCGACGAAAGCATTCCGGTTGACTCCCTGATCACCAATCCGATCGAAGCCGCACGCAAACTGAATGGCGTACCGCACAACGGCATCGCACTCCCGCTGGACATGTTCGGCGCAGAACGCAAGAACTCCGCCGGTATCGACCTGTCGAACGAGGACGTGCTGCGCGAAGTTTCGCTGGCGCTGGCACAACCGCGCAGCTGGACCGCCGGCCCGCTGCTCGCAGTTGACGCCATTGCTGGCCAGGTTGCGCAACCTGTCATCAACCCAGCCCGCAAGGACGACGTCGTAGGTTCGGTGACCGAAGCCACTGCAGATGACGTCAACAACGCCCTGAACGCAGCCAGCCAATTCGCCATGGATTGGCAAACCACCGAACCATCGCAACGCGCCGCCTGCCTGGATCGTGCCGCCGACCTGTTCGAAACCCACAAACTGGAGCTGATGGCGCTGGCCGTGCGCGAAGCCGGCAAATCGCTGCCGAACGCAATTGCCGAAGTGCGTGAAGCAGTCGACTTCCTGCGCTACTACGCAGTGCAAGTGCGCGGCAGCACCAACACGCTGGCGCTGGGCCCTGTGACCTGCATCAGCCCATGGAACTTCCCGCTGGCGATCTTCACGGGCCAGGCCGCCGCAGCACTGGCAGCGGGCAATGTGGTGCTGGCAAAACCAGCCGAACAAACGCCGCTGATCGCGCAACGCGCAGTAGAACTGCTGCACGAAGCCGGCGTACCGCGCGCAGCGCTGCAATTCCTGCCAGGCCGCGGCGAAGTGGTTGGCGCAGGCCTGTGCAACGACACCCGCGTAAAAGGCGTGATCTTCACCGGCTCCACCGAAGTGGCGCAGCTGATCAACCGTACCCTGGCCAAGCGCTCGGTTGCTGAAAATGTGGACATCCCGCTGATCGCAGAAACCGGCGGCCAGAATGCGATGATCGTCGACTCCTCCTCGCTGCCGGAACAAGTGGTCGGCGACGCGATTTCGTCAGCCTTCGACAGCGCTGGCCAGCGCTGCTCCGCGTTGCGCGTGCTGTTCCTGCAAGAAGACATCGCCGACAAGACAATCAAGATGCTGAAAGGCGCGATGAAAGAGCTGCGAATCGGCTCGCCAGACCGCCTGGTGACCGACATCGGCCCAGTGATCGACAAGGAAGCGCAACAAAACCTGCTATCGCACATCGAAAAAGTACGCGCCCACGCCAAGGCCAGCTTCTCCCTGGAAGTACCAGGCGCCGACGCCGGAACGTTCGTGCCGCCGACGGTGCTGGAGATCAGCTCCCTGCCCGAGCTGACCAAGGAAGTGTTTGGCCCGGTGATGCACGTGATCCGCTACAAGCGTTCCGAACTCCCGAAAGTGATCGAGCAAATCAACGGCAGCGGCTTTGGCCTGACCCTCGGCGTGCACTCGCGCATCGACGAAACGATCGACTACATCACCTCCAGCGCACACGTAGGCAACATCTACGTCAACCGCAACATCGTCGGCGCGGTGGTGGGTGTGCAGCCATTCGGCGGCGAAGGCAAATCCGGCACTGGCCCGAAAGCCGGCGGCCCGCTGTACCTGAAGCGCCTGCTGCGCGGCGCCGTCACGCTAGAGCGCCATGAGCGCCAGGGGCTGCCTGCAATCGACTCGCTGGCAGCATGGGCCAAGGCACAAGGCAAGAGCCGCCTCGCAGCGCATATCGAAAGCTACGCACGCACCACGCCAGTGGGCAGCCTGACGGTCCTGCCAGGACCGACCGGTGAGCGCAATACGCTGGCCTACGTCCCACGCGGCAATATCGCCTGCTTCGCCTCGCACACCGACGTGCTGCTGAACCAGATTGCAGCCGCCCTGTCGACCGGCAATCGCGCCCTGATAGTAGATGGTTCGTTGCCGGCAGACCTGCCAGGAGACGTAAAAGCCGTGATCCAGACAGTAGCCGCCGCCGACATGTCAAAAGCCGACTTCCAGATCGCCCTGGTGGAATCCAGCCTCGGCGCCAAGTTGCGCCCAGAACTGGCCGCACGCGACGGAGCGATCGTATCGGTCATCGACACGACGGAAGAAGGCGACATCCCGCTGTGGCGCCTGATTGCCGAACGCGCCCTATGCGTCAACACCACCGCCGCCGGCGGCAACGCCAGCCTGATGACCCTCGACGCCTAACTACGGCTCACTTCGTGTCACACCTTGGGGTCACACCCCAAGTGTGACACGGGCTCAACTGTTTGATTTTCGTCAGCATGCACGGCATGTTCAGATGCTAGCGTTGCAGTTATGAGCCGCGCCCCACGCATCGTATTTCCTGGAGCGATCTACCACGTAACTTCGCGTGGGAATCGTCGTGCTGCCATTTATCATGACCGGCGCGATCACCTGATTTGGCTCGACACATTGTCTGAAACCGTGGACAAGCACGAGCTTAAGGTATATGCCTTTTGCCTGATGCCGAACCACTATCATTTGTTGATAGAAACGGTTCAAGCCAATTTGTCGGCCGCTATGCTTCAGCTGAATTCCTCATACTGCCAGCACTTCAACCATCGGCACGGATTAACCGGCCACGTTATCCAAGGCCGCTTCCACGCGGTCAACGTGGCAAGAAGTGAGCAAATGCTCGCAGTGGCCCGCTATATCAGTCTCAATCCCGTACGGGCAAAACTCGTACATGATGCCGCCGATTGGCCGTGGAGCAGTCATCGGTACTATCTCGCCCTTGACGATGCGCCAGGTTGGCTCGAAACCAGCTGGCTGCTCTCGCAATTTGGATCAGGCGACCGGAGCCAAAGAGTCGCCGCCTACCAGGAATTCGTCGCGAACGGGATCGATCTACCCGATCCACTGCGCTTTCATAAAGAACGTCCCAATCCGCAATCGGAAGATGCTCAATCCTTAATCGCCTTCGCTTCGATTTACCAAGACCGCGACGAAGCCATGGCGCGTGCGTTTCAAACCAGCGCCTACACGCGCGAGCAAATCGCAAACCACTTCGGAGTATCAATACGGACAGTCGCGAGGGCAATCGACCGTTTTCTGCCAAACAGCCGATGAGGCCGTGTCACACTTGGGGTGTGACCCCATGGTGTGACACGAGCCCGGCTGTAGGCTTAGTAGGTGTCGTTTTTGGGATTGGTGCCGGGGGCGGTCTTCTGGGCGACCGAGTTCATGCTCTCGAGGTGGCTGCGCAGCCATTTGTGGGCTGGGCTGCGGGCGTCGCGTTCGTGCCAGAGCATGTCCAGGTGTACGGCTGGGAGCTGGAATGGCAGCTCTTTGTAGATCAGCGCATCTGTCATGCCAGTGGAGGCGATCAGGTGCTTCGGCAACACGGTGATCAGGTCGCTATTGGCCACCACGCGGCCAGCGGTGAAGAACTGGTTCACCGTCAGCAGGATGCGGCGTTCGCGCTGAATCTGCGCCAGCGCTTCGTCGACCAGGCCATGCGCACGGCCGGAAAAGCTGACCAGCAGGTGGTTGGCCCCGCAGTAGTTATCCAGCGTCAGGTCTTGCTTGGCCAGCGGGTGCCCGCGCCGCATCACGGCCACGTAAATCCCGGAATACAGGCGTTCATGGCGAATCGGTGAGCTCGGTTCGCTCATCAACTGCGCTGCGACGCCAGGGAAGAAGCCGACCGCCAGGTCGATATCCCCGCGCAGCAGCATCGGCCGCGGCTCCCGCGTTGTCAAAGGTACCATGCGGATGTTCACGCCTGGCGCTTCGCGTTCAATCGAGCGCATCAGGGAAGGCAGCCAGAACGCGGCCGTTGCATCGGCCATCGCCATGCGGAACGTGGCATGGGTCTTGGACACGTCAAACGTGCCCGGCGTCACCGCAGCTTCCAGCGAGGCCAGTGCGCTGCGGACTTGGGGCCACAGCGCTTCCGCCCTGGGCGTCGGCTTTACGCCATAGGCCGTGCGGATCAGTAAGTCGTCGCCCAGGCTTTCGCGCAGGCGCTTGATGGCGTTCGACACCGCCGGCTGCGTCATGGCCAGGTGGCCGGCAGCGCGCGTCAGGTTCTGCTCAGTCATTACCGCGTCGAAAACGCGCAGCAGATTCAGGTCCAGGGTCAGAAAGCTCATCGGTCATTCACACCAATAATGATTGTTATGGAGAAACGGAATTGGCGTTATATGTTGCGGCGCACTATAGTACCAATAGATTCTAAAGGTATAGAAACAGCCATGTCTACTTACATTAACATCATCGAATTTGCACAGTACCTGCCGCTGGTGATCCTGGCGCTGGCGCTGGCATTCGTGTTCAAGCCGCTGCTGCGTGGTATCGCCCGCGCTGCCGTGCTTGTCGTTAAGCCAAAGTTGAGCAAAGAGGAACGCTTGCAACGTCGCCTGATGCGCGACACCATGATGTTCAAGCGTATGCTGAATTCGATGGAAGGCTCGCCTAGCCACGTCGCAGAACTGCGAGCAATGGCCTGCCGCGCGTAAGCCTTCCGCAGCGCAGCAATCAGTTCGTTTCCGGTGCTGGGGCTGGTTTTTCCGCGCCTGACAACAGTTTCGGTTTCAGCGAAGAATCAACCGGCTTGTTGCCGATCCAGATGCGCATGATGGCGTTGAAGAACGCCTGGTCCGGCAGCGTTTCCCCGACCTTCTTCCCGTTCAGGAACGGCTGGGAGCCGGTCGAAGGGTTCCAGTCCACGATCAGCTCGTCGCCCTTCTTCAGTCCAGGGAACTGGGCAAAAATCTCCCCGAAAGCCTTGGTCTGAGGCAGCAGCTTGGTGCGTTCTTCCGGGCTGACGTTGTCGTTCAGGCCCTTCATGAAGGCCATGCCGAAGTCGTCCGAGCTCAGGTCACGCATGGCGACGATGCGAATGCGGCGCGGCCCGCCAACGCTCAGCACGTCCTGCACGGTGGTTTTCTTTTCTTGCAGGTAAAAGCCTACCGCGTAGACCTTGAACACCAGCTTGGTGCGCACGCCGGCGCCGTTCAGCTTGAGGTCATGGCCGGCTACGCTGACCGTTTCGGGGAATTTGACACCCGCTACTTCGGCGGCAAATGCGGGCAGGCTGCTGGCGGCCAAGAAAGCGGCGGCGGCAGCAGTTTGTAAAAGTTTACGGCGAGTAATACTCATTTTGTCTCCGTTTGTATCAAGTAGCAATATACCGCAGAGCTACCCTTTTTGGGAGGCATCAGGTCTTATCTGCCTGCAATTTCTCGAATTTTGCCAACAGTTGCTCCTTGCTTTCCCGCCAATCTGGATTAAATGGAATGCAAGAGACCGGGCAGACCTGCTGGCACTGCGGTTCATCGAAGTGACCGACGCATTCGGTGCACTTGTTGGGATCAATTTCGTAGATCTCCGGACCCATGTAGATCGCGTCGTTCGGGCACTCGGGCTCGCACACGTCGCAATTGATGCAGTCGTCGGTAATCATTAAAGCCATGGCATTACTCTCTTATTCGCCCTTGCGCGCTGCGATCTTTTTACGCAGCCAGCGGTCGACGGACGGGAAAACAAACTTGGATACGTCGCCGCCAAGCTCTGCGATCTCGCGCACGATGGTGCCCGAGATGAACTGGTACTGGTCGGATGGGGTCAGGAACAGCGTTTCCACATCCGGCAGCATGTAGCGGTTCATGCCCGCCATCTGGAATTCAAACTCGAAGTCGGACACGGCGCGCAGGCCGCGCACAATCACGCGTGCATCGTGCTCGCGCACGAAGTCTTTCAACAGGCCGGAAAAGCTCTCGACTTTGACGTTTGGATAATGGCCCAGCACTTCGTTGGCAATTTCCAGCCGTTCTTCAAGCGTGAAGAACGGATGCTTGTTCTGGCTATCGGCCACGCCGACGATCAGTGTGTCGAACAGGCCCGATGCGCGGCGCACCAGGTCTTCGTGACCCCGGGTCAGCGGGTCGAAAGTACCCGGATAAACTGCTACAACCATTGCAACTCCATGCGTTTGGCTTAGGACAAAGAAGAATTATGCCTCATTTTCAGGCAATGCCTGAAGCAGGTGGTAGTACACCATGCCCGCCTTGTCGGCACGCACCACTTCCCAGCCGTCGAAGGCCAGCGGTGCTTCCGCCTCGGCATAAACCAGGCCGCCGTCCTTGAGCAGCGCGCGGCACAGCGGCAGCGCGCGCTCCAGCAGGCCTTGCTGGTAAGGCGGGTCGAGGAAAATCAGGTCGAATCTGGCGCCGCGGCCGGCCAGCGATTGCGCCGTCGCCAAGGCGTCGCCGCGCTGAATGGCGATATTGGTGGCTTTCAGCTTTTCGCGGTTGGCTTCCAGCTGGCGCACGACGGCGCTGTTGGCGTCAACCATGGTGACCTTGGCCGCGCCGCGGCTGGCGGCCTCGAAACCGAGGGCGCCGCTGCCGGCAAACAGGTCCAGCACCTGGGTGTCGCTCCAGGCGGCATCGTGCAGGTGGTTGATCCAGTTGAAGACGGTTTCGCGCACGCGGTCTGGCGTTGGGCGGAGGCCTAGTGCTTCCAGCACCGGCAATGGCGTGCGCTTCCAGTCGCCGCCAATGATGCGGACCTGGTTGGGGACTTTCTTTTTTTGCATGGCCGGCATTATCTCATGCCGTCTGGGCGCCAAGGCTTAATGCACTTGCGCCGCAAGGGTATTCAGGTCCTTGATCCAGCCTTCCATGCGCTTTTGCGCGTGGGCTTTCTGCTCTGGCGTAGTGATGCGCACGACGGTGTGGACAAGTTCCACGGTCGACTGGGTATAGTTCTCGAAGAAGGCTTTGCGTTCAGATGCGTCCAAGCGGTCAAAGCCCGAGCGGATCAATTCTTCGACCCACTGCGTGGCCACTTGCTTGCTCGGCCGCTCGGTCATGATCTTGCGCGCCAGGTTCATGATCTTCTGCTGGCGCCGGATACGCTCGTCGAGCCACAGCGCATTATCCAGCGGCCGCGCGTCGGAGGTCTTGCGGATGATGGCTTCCTGCTCATCGCTGAAACCACCGAACCATAGTTCGAACTGTTCCATCGACTTCTTGAAGCGGAACTTGTTCTGGTCCTGGGCATCGCCCTTCATGTTCTCCTTGTGGAATTTGACATTGTTCTTGGTGAACTTCTTCTCCATGCCGGCGAGTTGCTCGGGCTTGAGCGACAGCGCCAGCTCCGCGATATCGGGGGCAGAGCGCAGCAGCAGCGCCTCGGTACGGTCGCGGATATCCACATAGTCGGCCATCAGGTCGGCCTGCGTCGGGTTGCCGCGCAACTGGCGTTGGGCCTTTTGCAGGAACTGAACATAGTCCTGAAGCTGGGTCTTGCGGTGCCAGCGGAAAAATTCGTCGATATCCTGCTTGACCTCCGCCTTCTGTTCGCTGTCGAAATCGACGTAGGCGTCGAGCCACCAGTACAGCAAGGTATCGCCGTTGTTATAAGCCAGCCGCAGGGAGCTGCATGCTGCGAGCAGAAGGGCAAAAGCCAGCACGATGCACGTGTTAAACTTTTTCATCTTTTAACTCACACAAGAAAACTACGGTCTATGAACGTCGTCATTCTCGCCGCCGGCATGGGTAAGCGCATGCAGTCGGCGCTGCCAAAAGTTTTGCATCCCGTAGCCGGCAAGCCTCTGTTGTCCCACGTCATCGACACCGCGCGCAGCCTGTCTCCGGCTAAATTGTGCGTCATTTACGGGCACGGCGGCGCAGCGGTGCTGGCTTCGCTGGACAAGCACAAGGCCGTTCCCGGCACCGAAATCTCGGCCGCCCTGCAGGAACCGCAACTCGGCACCGGCCACGCTGTCCAGCAAGGCCTGGAGCACCTCGACGACGACCAGCCAACCCTGGTGCTGTATGGCGACGTGCCGCTGACTTCCGCCGCTTCCCTGAAACGCCTGGCCGAAGCCGCCGGCAAGGACAAGCTGGGCATCCTGACCGTGGTGCAGGACAACCCGTTCGGCCTGGGCCGCATCGTTCGCGTGGGCGGAGCGATCCAGCGCATCGTTGAAGAGAAGGATGCCACAGAAGCCGAGCGCCTGATCAAGGAAATCAATTCCGGCATCATGGTGATCCCGACCGCCAAGCTGAAGCAGTGGCTGGGCAAGCTGAAAAACGAAAACGCGCAAGGCGAGTACTACCTGACCGATATCGTCGCCATGGCGGTGGAAGAAGGCGTGCAAGTCGTCTCGGCCCACCCTGCCGCAGCGTGGGAAGTGCTGGGCGTGAACAGCAAGGCCCAACTGGCCGAACTGGAACGCATCTACCAGCGCAATGTCGCCAACTGCCTGCTGGACAAAGGCGTGACCCTGGCCGACCCTGCGCGTATCGACGTGCGTGGCGAGCTGACTTGTGGCCGCGATGTGACAATCGACGTTGGCTGCGTCTTCGAAGGCAAGGTCGAAATCGGCGAGGGCGCAACCATCGGTCCGAACTGCGTGCTGATTAACGCGAAGATCGGCGCCGCCGCCAATATCAAGGCTTTTACCCATATCGAAGAAGCGGTGGTCGGCGACAAGGGCCAGATCGGACCTTATGCCCGCCTGCGCCCTGGCACCGAACTGGGTGAAGACGTCCATGTGGGTAACTTCGTCGAAATCAAGAACAGCCAGGTCGCCGCGCACAGCAAGGCAAACCACCTGGCTTACGTGGGCGATGCTACCGTCGGTTCGCGCGTGAACATCGGCGCCGGCACCATCACCTGCAACTACGATGGCGCGAACAAGTTCCGCACCGTGATCGAAGACGACGCCTTCATCGGCAGCGACAGCCAGCTCGTGGCGCCTGTAACCGTGGGCGCAGGCGCGACCATCGGCGCCGGCACGACGCTGACCAAGGACGCACCAGCCGGCAAGCTGACCATCTCGCGCCCTAAACAGTTGACGGTTGAAGGCTGGAAGCGCCCAGTGAAGGTAAAGAAGACCTAAGCAACCGAGAACTGGCGGCGGCGCTGGTAAGTAAATTTCACCAGCTCGGGGAAGAAGCGATCGAAACCATCGGCGATCGCTTCGTAGTGCTGCTGCACTTCCCCGATGCCCTCGCGCAGCAGGTGGCCGTTCCGGCTTAACCTGTCCGACATGCGGGTCAGCGCCAGCTCGACCCCGCTGAACTCCCCATAAGCACCCAGCCAGTCCTGCTTGATCAGCTTGGGTAGGATTTCGCGCAGCCGCTCCGGCAACTGCCCTTCATGCGCCGCCAGGGCGCCGTAGAAGCGCTCGATCAGTTCCTGGCGCGGCTCCTCGCAGTATTCGTCCCAGCGCTGGCTCAGGATATGGTCGTAGAACACGTCCAGCACGATGCCCGCATAACGCCGCCGGCCTTCCGTGAACAAGCTTTTGGCCTCGGTCACTACCGGGTGGCTATCCGTGAAAGAGTCGATAAATCGGTGCAGCGCGATCTCATTCGCGATCTCCGGCGCGTAGTGATCCCCGCCGTTCGCTTTGACGAAATCGCCCAGCATAGCGCCGACCATGGCCGCCTCGCTATGGCGTGCCAGGTAGATATGTGCGAGGTAGTTCATGCCCCATTCTAGCGCTGTGGATAAAGATGTGTAAAAGCCGGTGCAATTCCGCCTGAAAACCATGGGACAGGCCTTGGATAAGAGGCGGCTGACACGCGCAAATTATCCACACAGCGCGCGGTTGCACTGCGTCTGTGGAAAAGCCTGGGGAATACCGGCTAACAACCACGGATAACTTAAAACTGTGGATAAGGATGTGGGAAACCCTGCGGAAAACGCGAGGATATGCGGTGCGTATCGCTGGATAACCGCGCCGGAGCGGCGCGGTGGTGTGGAAAAAGATGTGTATAAGCCTGTGCTTAGCCCGGTATAAACCGGGATAACTGGCTCAGACCGGAATGCTGGTCTCGAACTTGCTCCGGAAAGTGGAAAAGTAGGCTTTGACATTGCGCACATTGGCCTGCCCGGCGAACAAACGGTGGGCCAATGCATGGTAGGCCGGCATGTCCGACACCTGCACGATGAGCACGAAATCCGGCCCGGGAGAGACGCGATAGCACTGGAGTATGGCCGGTTCCGGCGCCACCAGCGCCTCGAATTCCGTCATCCGCTCAGCGGCCTGGATATCCAGGGAGATTTCCACAACCGCCGTCAGGTGCGCCCCGACCTTATCCGCGGCAACCAGGGCAACCTCCCGTTCTATGACCCCGGAATCACGCAAATGCTTGACCCGGCGCAAGCAGGTTGGCGCAGACACGTGCACCGCGGCAGCCAGTTCAGCGTTGGTTTGGGAGGCATCCTTCTGCAAAGCGTTGAGGATGCGACGATCAATTTCATCAAAGTCCATAATTTGAAAGAATATTTCTACATGCTTGCACTGAGAAATATTCTTTCACAGTACAGAGAAATGAGAAAGCAAATTTCTTCGTGCCTGCTCTAGCATGCATCCATTAACTTTTAAAGAATGAGGTCGCGTATGTGCGGTATCGTCGGCGCTGTAGCCCAGCGCAATATCACCCCCATCCTGGTTGAAGGCCTGAAGCGCCTGGAATACCGCGGCTACGACTCGTGCGGCGTCGCCCTGCACCTGGACGGCAAACTGCAGCGCTCCCGCAGCACCTCCCGCGTGGCCGACCTCGAAAAGCAGATCGACGAAGGTGGCCTGAACGGCTTCACCGGCATTGCCCACACGCGTTGGGCCACCCACGGCGCCCCAGCCTCGCACAACGCCCACCCGCACTTCTCGCCAAGCGAGTCGGCCGCCCGCATCGCCCTGGTCCACAACGGCATCATTGAAAACCACGACGAACTGCGCGCCGAACTGACCGCCCTGGGTTACGTCTTCACCAGCCAGACCGACACCGAAGTGATCGCCCACCTGGTCGACCACATGTACAACGGCGACCTGTTCGACACCGTGCAGCACGCCGTCAAGCGCCTGCACGGCGCCTACGCCATCGCCGTGTTCTGCCGCGAAGAGCCGCACCGCGTGGTCGCCGCGCGCCAGGGCTCGCCGCTGATCGTCGGCATCGGCCAGGGTGAAAACTTCGTCGCCTCCGACGCCATGGCGCTGGCCGGCACCACCGACCAGATCATTTACCTGGAAGAAGGCGACGTGGTCGACCTGCAACTGGGCCGCGTCTGGATCGTCGACGTCGACGGCAAACAGGTGCAGCGCGAAGTAAAGACTGTGCACGCCCACACCGGCGCGGCGGAACTGGGTCCATACCGCCACTTCATGCAGAAGGAAATCTTCGAGCAGCCACGCGTGGTCGGCGACACGCTGGAAGGCGTGACCGGCATCATGCCGGAACTGTTCGGCGACGGCGCCTACAAGGTCTTCAAGGAAATCGACCGCGTGCTGATCCTCGCCTGCGGCACCAGCTACTATGCCGGATCGACCGCCAAGTACTGGATCGAATCGATCGCCAAAGTACCGGTCAGCGTGGAGATCGCCTCCGAATACCGTTACCGCGACAGCGTGCCAAATCCTAAGACCCTGGTGGTGACCATCTCCCAGTCCGGCGAAACCGCCGACACCATCGCCGCGCTGAAGCACGCGCGCAGCCTGGGCATGGAGCACACCCTGACCATCTGCAACGTGGCCACCAGCGCCATGGTGCGCGAGTGCAAACTGGCCTACATCACCCGTGCCGGTGTTGAAGTAGGCGTGGCATCGACCAAAGCCTTCACCACCCAGCTCGCCGCCCTGTTCCTGCTGACCCTCAGCCTGGCACAAGTGAATGGCCTGCTGACCGAAGAACAGGAATCTGCACACCTGAAAGCCATGCGCCACCTGCCTTCCGCCATTGCCGCCGTGCTGGCGCTGGAACCGCAGATCATCGCCTGGGCCGAAGAATTCGCGCGCAAGGAAAACGCCCTGTTCTTGGGCCGCGGCATGCACTACCCGATCGCCCTGGAAGGCGCGCTGAAGCTGAAAGAGATTTCGTACATCCACGCGGAAGCTTATCCAGCCGGTGAACTGAAACACGGCCCGCTGGCGCTGGTGACCGACGAAATGCCGGTGGTGACCATCGCCCCGAACGACGCGCTGCTGGAAAAACTGAAATCGAACATGCAGGAAGTGCGCGCCCGCGGCGGCCAGCTCTACGTCTTCGCCGACGTCGATTCGCGCATCACCTCAGGCGACGGCCTGCACGTGATCCGCCTGCCGGAACACTACGGCCAGTTGTCGCCGATCCTGCACGTGGTTGCGCTGCAGCTGCTGGCCTATCACACAGCCCTCGCACGCGGTACCGACGTTGACAAGCCACGTAATCTGGCGAAATCTGTGACTGTCGAATAATCGCCACGACATATTCAGCTCGCCGTGCCGCCTAACCTCATGCCGACCAAATTTGGTCAGCATGAGGATTATGACCTTACGAAATTCAACAAGGGAGCGTAATCGCGCGCGTCAGCCGCTTGTAGTGCAGCGATGTAAGCAGAACGTGTTGCCGATGCGGCGTTCAAGTTGACTTGTCCCCAAGTGAATGGCGCAGCGCCATTCACTTGCAGGAAGACCTCTGTGAGAAGCCGAGCGTGGCGACCGTTCCCGTTCGGAAATGGATGGATCAAGACGAGACGATGATGTAGCCGAGTGGCGATCTCGTCCAGAGGATACGAACTGAACTCGAGCTGAGTTTTCACGTCGCCGAGTAGATTGTGTAGGTCCACTGCAATTCGTGCCGGATCGACACCAATCGATTTCTCAGTGTTGCGAAATGTGCCAGCCCATTTCCATGTTTTGCCAAACATCTGCTTATGCAGTTTTCGTACATAGTCCTCAGAGAGAATGTCGCCGCGATAGCGGTTGTTAAACGCCCAATTTCTCCCCGCTAAGATATTCGATGTTTCCCATTCGTCGAGCTCTCCACGGGTGGTGATGTGTTTAGGGATCAGGCCTGCTACCTCATCCGGATCGTTTGGTGTGGCGCCGGGGGCGTGCGATCCGCCTAGCGGTCCCATAGCTTGCCCCAGCGCCCTCTCATGATTCTTTCCTTTTCTTCGTTCAGCAAGGAATTCTTGAATTTATCCGACGGTTCTTGATTCTCCAGGCTCATCGTGTGAGCAACTTTCGCGATGTTTCTCTTCGCAACGATGGTCGCTTGTTGTTCGACCTTGGTTTGCAACTCTTGACGAGGAACCAAAACATAGCGCAACTCACAATCCAATGCCTCGGCAGCACGATGCAAACTGT
Organism: Pseudoduganella sp. R-43; assembly: GCF_049913255.1. NCBI lineage: Bacteria > Pseudomonadati > Pseudomonadota > Betaproteobacteria > Burkholderiales > Oxalobacteraceae > Pseudoduganella > Pseudoduganella sp. R-43. The sequence goes on along the minus strand of NZ_CP183988.1, from coordinate 349,053 downwards.
CCAATGTGATCGTGCCACCTTTTTCCGACTGTTCCATGGCCACGACCGTGCTTTGCGCAACTCCCATGCGTTCCGCTAGTTGACGGGTGGTCATTCCTACCGTTTTGCGAATTGATTGAATCCAGCCAACAGGTGGGCGCGGAGGAATGTGAACACCTCGCAAGGCCTCGCTTAACTGTCCAAGTTGTAACTTTTTGATGTCCATGCGAGTGTAAAAATATCGATCATGATCGATATTTTAGCTCAAACTTGATCGATTTAAAGCGATCAATAATAAAATAAATTATAGGTTAAACACGATCATTTATGACGCAAAAGATCGATTATGATCAATTTTTTTTCCACGAACCCGAAGCGGGTATTTAGACGACCACGTCGGTGCCCATGTCTTGGCATGCGTTTGCTACGGCATGTCGCTATCCTGTTCGGGGAATAGCTGATCAGAATCAGGGCTGCGGCGACAGCGATCAAATGAAAGCACAAGTCCCTCTGCAATACCGGTCGCCTGAGCCGCTACTTCCCCGGTGCAGCGCTCGATGGAGTGGGCGGACGCTTCGTGACTTAGTTGCGCTTCATCGAAAGTTCAACGTCGCCGGGCAACGGCAAGGACAGGTAGTCGCCGTCCGGCTCGCGCACCACCGACATGTACTCAGGGCAGTAATCTGCATTGTCGGCGATGATCAGCGCGCCGGGACGCAGGCGGTGTTCCACCAGGCGCAGGATGTCGAAGTACAGGCCTTTGGCGCCATCAAGCAGCAGTAGATCGATCTGTTCCGGCAAGCCGGCGCGCAGAGTTTCCAGTGCGTCGCCCTCGCGGATTTCAACCAGGTCAAGCAGGCCGCCTGCCTCAAGATTCTCGCGGGCGCGCTGTGCCTTGGATGGCTCGAACTCCGTGGTGATCAGCAGGCCGCCGCCGTTGTCGCGCAGTGCTGCCGCCAGATGCAGGGTCGAGATGCCGAATGAGGTGCCGAATTCGACGATCACGTTTGCCTTGGCGTTGCGCGCCAACATGTACAGCAGCAGGCCCGTCTCGCGCGACACCGGGATCGCGGCGTCTTTCAGGTCCGCGTAGATTTCGCGATAGCCGGTCTTGCTGCTCATGATGCGCACGCGCTCCTCTTCCGGCAGTGCGGCGAAGGCGGCGATAGCAGGCACCCGTGTGCTTTTGGCGTCGTCAAACAGGCGGTTCAGCAGGGGCGCGACAGGTGCGGAAGTCAGGGTAATCATTGGGTATTCCTTTCTTGTGTAAGAGCAGGAATAATATGAATAATCCTTCACATTTCATATTCGCGTTCCCAGGACCCGCCATGACCGATAGCAAAAACGCCCGTGTTTCCTCGCGAAGAAGGCCAAAACAGGCCCGCTCAAATGACCTCGTCAGCGCAATTCTGCAGGCAGCTATTCAGGTTTTGGCGAAAGAAGGCGCCCGCCGCTTCACCACAACGCGCGTGGCGGAGCGCGCGGGCGTGAGCGTGGGCTCGATCTACCAGTACTTCCCCAACAAGGCTTCGATCCTGTTTCGCCTGCAAAGCGACGAGTGGCAGCAAACGTCGGCCATGCTGTCGGATATCCTGCAGGATGCAGCGAAGCCGCCGCTGGAGCGCTTGCGTAAGCTGGTGTATGCCTTTGTGCGCTCGGAATGTGAAGAAGCGTCGGTGCGTACGGCCCTGAACGACGCGGCGCCGCTTTACCGCGACGCGCCAGAGGCCATCGAAACCAAAGCCTCCGGCGATCGGATGTTCCGGACTTTTATCGACCAGGTGCTGCCCAATGCCACCAATGCGGAGCGTACCTTGGCAAGCGACCTGGTGATGGATACTCTCAGCGCCGTCGGCCAGCAGTTTTCCCAGGAACCCCGTACCGATAAGGAGATCAAGGCTTACGCTGGCGGCCTGGCCGATATGCTGTGCGCATATCTGGCCGGGCTGGCGGATCAGAACACGGCGCGCAAAGTCAAACGCACCGTGCGCGGTTCGCCGGGGTGAAAGTGGATGTCGGACACGCCTTCTGCCGGTTCGCCCGCGAGGCGTGAGGCGTAGTAGTAGTCGACATCACTCGCCTTGCGGTCAAACAGGTTGAACACGTCGGCCGTCAGCTGCCAGCGGCGGTCGAAGCGATAGCTGGTGCGCAAGTAGGCGATAGCCGTGCTGGACGAGCGAACGCTGTTGTCCTCCATCAGCGGCCGCGGACCGAAATAGCGCAGCTGGAACGCGCCGGACCATGGGCCGATGTCGTTCAGCGTTGCGCCAAACGAAGCCACCTTCTCGACAGCGCCCGGCACACGGTCGCCGGCGGCGTCGAACTCGGTGTAGCGCGCACGCGAATAGGCCAGGTCGAAGTCCAGCAGCAGGTGCTTGGTCGCGGCGTAGTGATTGTTCCACTCGACGCCGGAACGCTTGCTGGCTCGGCTCGGCGCCGTGTCGCCGGCATCGCCGGAAAATACCAGTTCGGACCCGGAACGCAGGCGCCACAGTGCGACCGAGCTTTGCAGGCCGGTCACGAACTCGCTGCGGGCGCCGACTTCCGCACCGCGCGTTTTCACCAGCGGCGTGACAGGATCGACAGGCTCGCGTTCGCGTGGCGACAGGCGTGCCGTGGTACCGCGCGCATCGTTGCTGTGGAAGCCTTCTCCGTAGTTCACAAAGAACTCCGTCTTGCTCCAGGGCCCGAGCACAAGGGAGATCTTGGGTGATGCAATGTGATCGTTCACCTTCCCGCTGTTCTCCGCGATAGAGCTGCCGACATTGAAGCGGTAGCTGTCGTAGCGGACGCCGGCAATGGAGCGCAGCCAGTCCGTCCACTGCACTGTGTTCTGGAACCATGCGGCCATGCTCGCTTCGGTAACACGCGATTCGGCGATCGGGTGCCGCACCTGCTGCTGCGTCGTTGCGTACAGCCCGACTGGCGCAATGCGGTCGAAGCGCCCCTGCACGCCGATGTTGTTCTCCATCGAGCGTTGGCCGAGTTGACCGAACCAGGTTTGGGTCAGGTCGAAACCCGTCATCTTGCGGCGTTCCGTCTGCAGCACCTGGTCGCCGTTGACCGGATCGTCGAGGAAATAGGTGACGTCGTTGTACAGCGAGAGATCGTTGCGTACCAGATAGGCGTGCGCCTCCGTCAGCGTGTCGCCCGCGCGCTTGCGCCACTCGGCGGAAAGGCTGTAGCGCGCGGTGCGGCCGCCGTCGCTCGGATCGGCCGCACCGAATTCATCCAGCCGTCCGTCCTGTACCGCGCGCAGCGGGATCTGGCTGGTCGCGTGCCAGCCGGCCTTGTACGCCATGCCGGTAATGCTGAAACGCTCCGCGCTGTTGCCCGAACTGTATCGCAGCACACCCGTCGATTTGTGGAACGCTTCCGGCATCTGCCAAGGGCCGTCGTTGTGGCCGAAATCGAGTGCATACAGCAGGTTGCCGTTGCCAACCTCGGTGGAATTCGCCACTACGCCGCGGCGATAGTTATCCGCGCCGACGGTCAGCGATGCAAAATTTTCGTTCAGCTTATCAGACAGGCCCATATGCGCGGCGCCGGCCGATGCAAAATCGCCTTCGTCTGCGTAATAGGGGCCTTTGCGGTAGCGGATGCGGCCAACCAGTTCTGGAATCAGGAAATTCAGGTCCGTATAGCCCTGGCCGTGGCCGTGCGTGCGCATATTGACCGGCATGCCGTCGACGAAGGTGGCGAAGTCGGTACCGTGGTCCAGGTTGAAGCCGCGCAGGTAGTACTGGTTCGCCTTGCCGTCGCCGCTGTGCTGGGTGACGATCATGCCCGGCACGAATTCAAGGATCTCGCCGGGCCGCAATGCAGGCCGGTTGGCGATCAGTGCCGAAGTGATGGTTCCTTCGCTGGCAGCGTCGGAAGTGCGAATGCCATTGTCATAGTGATGGCCAACGACGTACACCCTGGCTGGTGTCTCTTGCTCTTGTGCCTGCGCGACAGCGCACAAGGCCCCCGCGACCATGGGGATCAGTTTCTTTTTCATTATGGATGTTTGAATCGGCAATCCCGCCCACCTCCCCGTGAGCGCGACCGAACAGCGCGCGCATCGTCGCCGATGCGTGCACCACCTGTCTGGCCGGTATCCGGGCTGGCAAGGCAAACCGTCTTGCCTTCCCATGCTTGCGCACAGTGGCTTGTGTAGACGGCCTTCGTTGGAGAACGATGCTTGCTTACCGTTGCGGGGGCAGCACACCCTGGCCTGCCGGCTGAACCAGCACGGCCATGTGTTTCCCGTTTAACTGCACGCTTGAACGCGCGCGAGGCACCAAACGGCGGCGATTATACGCTATGCACTGTTGTTATCCTGCCACCTGTCGGTATAAACCAGGTCGGCCAGCTTGCCGCGCATGGCCCATCCTTCGAGTTCCAGCATCGGCTTGGGATAAAAGCCGGCGACGTGCCCGAGGCAGATGATGGCGACCGGCTTGCCGCCTTCAGGAATGCCCAGCAAGGCAGCCAGCTTGAGCGGGTCGAACAGCGAGACCCAACCCATGCCAAGGCCTTCCACGCGGGCGGCCAGCCACATGTTCTGGATAGCGCAGGCTGCCGAGGCCAGGTCCATTTCGGGCAAGGTGCGGCGGCCGAAGATGTGCTTTTCGCGATGGTCCATCAGGGCTGCCACCAGCACTTCGCCGCAGTCACGGATGCCTTCGACCTTCAGCCGCATGAACTCTTCGTTGCGGTCGCCAAGAGCGGCGCCGGTGGCCCGGCGCTCTTCGTCAACCAGCCGATACATCTGCTCGCGCAGCTCGGGGCTCTCGATGCGGATGAAGCGCCAGGGCTGCATCAGGCCGACACTTGGCGCCTGGTGGGCCGCTGCTAACAGGCGCATGAGGAGGTCTTCATCGATTGCACCAGGTACGAAGTGGCGCACGTCGCGCCGTTCGGCAATTACACGATAAACGGCATCAATCGCTGCCTGGTCAAAACTGCTTTGCACTTCTACTCTCACTGTTGATGGAACACGATTTCCTCAACGGCCTGTCCATTGCACAGGTGCTGGTCGATGATGCGGTCCATGTTCTCGGGAGTGACATTGTAGTACCAGGTGCCGTCCGGCTGGACGCAGACGATCGGGCCGCCCTTGCAGGCCGCAAAGCAGCTTACCCGGCTGCGTTTCACGCGCAGCTCGCCCTCATTCAGCCCCGCGGCCTTGAACTTGTCGCCCAGGCTGTCGAACAGGGCCTGCGACTGGCCGTCGGCAGTGCAGCGCGGGCCGGTGCAAATCAGCAGGTGGCGGTGGTAGCTGCTGATCTTTGGTTTTACCGGGGTGTCGCTCATGCTTCGCTCCCTTCCGCTTCGGTGCTGGTCTCGGCTTCCCACGGCTCGTCGAGCGTGGCGCGGATATAGTCGGCGGGCAGTCGGTACTGCGCTGCCAGTTCTTCAATGCTGGCACCGGCTTCGTGTTCGGCGCGCAGCGTATCGAGCCATCCCAGCAGGCCTGTCGACAGGGAACGGCCTGCACGCTCACCTTCGCGCGTCGCGCCACCCTCTTGCATGTCGTACTTGTTGGCGTAGCCGCGCGGCGTTACCATCAGGCCGTTGCGCACGAAGGTGTTGCTGTTGCCAATCAGGACAGTGCTGAGCATGCCAATGTCGGCGTCGGCCATGCTGTCGAGGGTGGTGAAGACAATATTTTCGCGGCGGCGGTAGGCGCTCTTGACGATGGCAACTGGTGTGTCGGCACGGCGGTGGCGCAGGAACAGTCGCTGCGCTTCGACGATCTGGCGTGTGCGGCGGCCGCTTTTCGGGTTGTACAGCGCCACAACGAAGTCCGCCATCGCCACCGCATCCAGGCGGCGGGCAATGGTCGGCCAGGGCGTCAGCAGGTCGGACAGCGAAATCGCGCAGAAGTCGTGGGTCAGCGGTGCGCCGACCAGGGCCGCGCAGCTGTTCAGGGCCGATGCGCCGGGGATGATCTCCACTTGCACCGGGTCTTCCGGGGTCCAGCCGGACTGGAACAGCACTTCGTAGGTCGGACCGGCCATGCCGTATACGCCGGCGTCGCCGGACGAAATCAGGGCCACCTTCTTGCCGGCGCGCGCGGCTTCGAGTGCGCTGACGGCGCGGTCCAGTTCTTCCGTCATCGATTTGCGGATGATCTCCTTGCCTTCAATGAGGTCGGCCACCAGCTTGATGTAGGTGACGTAGCCGATCACCACGTCCGCCTCGGCGATAGCGTCGCGGGCGCGTTGCGTCATGTGGTCCACGCTGCCGGGACCAATCCCGACCAGCATGATCTTTCCCGCAGAAGCAGGTTGTTCGAATGGAGCGTTCATGGATTCTTCCTTGCGATTGAGACGGTGACATTGCGGTTGTCCACGCCTCGGAGTTTGAATTTTTCGACCACCAGGGCGGTCATTGGCGTGCCTGGGCCGGCGGCCAGCAGGGCGGCAGCCTCGCTTACCGATGGCGTGCCGGTGTAGCGGCGCACGGTTTCTGAAGGATTCGGTACCGGAACGGCCGCCAATTCTTCCGGTGCGTAGAAGTGCAGCGGCCAGCCATTTTCTTCGGCGAAAGCGAGCAAAGCTTCTTCATCGCGTTTCAGCGTGATGCTTGCGGCGGCGCTTACCTGCCCGGGTTGGGCTCCGGCCTCGCGCAGCGCTGCATGCACGGCCTCACGCACCGTTTGCAGCATGGCGCCACGGTCGCAACCAAGGCCGATCGTGAAAGTGCTCACGCTGCGCCGTCCAGAGGCGGGCGATACACCACCAGTCGTTCGTGGAGGGCATTCCAGCGTTCTTCCGACACCTCGGCATGGGTTACCCACAGCAGCGCGGTGTAGCGCTCCAGCAGTACGTCGTCGAAGTGCTTGAAGAAGTGAATGTTGTCCGGCAGCGGCGTCGGCCTGGTCCACCAATTCGGGCTGCCGGCTTCCTGTACGAAGGCGATCGGTTCGCCGTTCACGACGTGCGCAGAAACGCGCGTGATGTTGATCTTGGGCGCTTCCACTCGCCAGCCAAGGTGGCGGCCAAGGATATCGACCGGAATGGTGCGGCCCACGTCCGACGCGGTGGTCAGCACAGGCACTGCGCCCAGCAAGTCGGCTACGCGTTCGCTCCATTCGTTGGCACCACCGACGTGGCCGGACAGGACCGGAATCACGAACTGGCCGGCGTCGTCCACCACAATCACGCCGGGGTCTTCGTCCTTGCTGCGCAGGTGGGGGGCGATCAGGCGCACCACGGCGCCAAGCGACACGAAGAACACGATCTGGTCGTAGCCTTCAATCAAGGGGCCGATTTCATCGCGCAGCGCGCCGTCGTAGGCGCGTACCGCATTCGGCAGGCCGGAAAATTGCGCCGCAAACTTGGCGGAAGTGCAGATGTCGGCGCCGGGCAGGTCGGCGGCCAGGCGTGCAGCCTGTGCCGCGCCATGCTTCGTGATGGCTACCAGGCATAAGCGCGGCGCCGCTGTGTCGACAATTGATAAGCTGCTCATGCAGTCTCCAGGGTTAATGGTTGAGGGCCGGGCTTCTTGAGGCAGCCCTTGATGCGTTCACCGCGAATGCGCTGTCCGTGCTTGACGATCAGCAGCGACAGGTAGCTGACTTTGGTGCCCCGCAGCGCCAGGATCTCGACGCCGCTGAAGCGACGCTCGTCCGGAGCGCCGACACGTTCGATAAAGTGCGCGCCCGCCAGCAAATCCTTGCGCTCAAGCCAGTCGATCAGTTCATCGAGCAGGGGCTTCACCTTCATCAACACCAGGGTGTCGAAGTCCGGCAACAGACGGTCGATGGCGCTGACGCCATATGCCGCTGGCACGATTGCGACCGTGTCATCCTGTTCTGCGAACGGCACTGGCACTTCGGCGCAGGCGGCGGTGAAGGCGTTGACGCCGGCGATGACTTGCACAGGCACCTGCTCGTCCAAAGCCCGCACCGTGCGCGCCAGGTGGCCGAAGGTGGCATAGGTGCTGGCGTCCCCTTCGACGAGAAAAAGCACGTCGCGGCCCGCGCGAAGCCAGGGCAGCACGGTTTCGGCGGCCTTCATCCAGGCCCGTGCGAGCTTTTCGCCGTCGTGCGTCATGGGGAACAGCAGCAATTCATGCTTGTCGGGCGGTGCAAGGCCGGCGCGTTGCACAATATCGAATGCGTAGCTTGGGGTCTTGCCGCTGCGCGCCGGGTAGACCCAAATCGCATCGCGCCGCTGCAACGCTTCCCACGCGGCGCGTGTAATCAGGCCCGGGTCGCCGGGGCCGAGGGAGATCCCCCACAAGGTACCGCTCATGCTGTTCCCCCAGAGCGGCGTGCACAAACGATCCACACAGGATTTTCGGCCGCCATGCGGTGCATGTGCAGGATCGGCTTGCTGCGCGCGGCCTGCAATTGCAGCACGTCCCAGCTCACGCCGTTGCTCTCCAGCGCCTGCAATGCGGCAGTGGCCGTGGCAAGGTTTTCAAGCGTGACGAAGTTCATCACCAGCGTGCCGCCGGGACGCAAGCGTCGCAGCACGCCGGTAATCAATCCCGCAAGTTCGCCGCCCGAGCCGCCGATGAATACGGCGTCCGGATCGGGCCAGGCATCCAGGCCATCGGGCGCCTTGGCGTGGTACAGGCTGTAATTTGCCACGCCGAACGCAGCGTGGTTGCGGCCTGCGATGGCGCAGTCATCCTCGTTCTTTTCGATGGCAAACACGTGCCCCTGTGGGCACAAACGGGCCGCTTCCAGGCCTACCGAGCCGGAACCGGCGCCGATATCCCACACCACGCTGTCGGATCGAAGCTGGAGCCGCGCCAGGCTGACGGCGCGCACTTCCTGCTTGGTGATCAGGCCCTTCTCCGGCTGGCGCTGTTCGAATTCCGCGTCCGCCAGGCCGAATCGCACAGGGCTTGGCACCGGCGTTACGCGCCATAGCAACACGACGTTCAGGGCGGCGAACTGCATGCCAGCCGCTTCACGTGGGCTAAGTTCTGCCAGTACGCGTTCCTCTGGCTGCAGAAGGTTCTCTGCGACCGCCATGTGGAAATCGTCGCCCAGGCCTTCAGCCAGCAGCAGCCGGGCGATGCGGTCCGGACTGTTGTCAGGACTGGTCAGCACCAGCAGGCGTGCATGCTGGCGCAGCGCCTGGGCCAGTCCGTACAGGCCGTGGCCAGGTGTACTGCCGCGCGACCATTCGCCGGCGTCGCGGGCATGAACCGACACAATGCGCGCATCTTGCCAGGCCAGCCCGATGCGTGCGCAAGCCAGCTGCAGCGTCGACAGGTTGGGGAGTATCTCCAGCGCCTGCACGCACAGGTGCTGCGCCAGGTAAGGCGCAATACCGTGGCACAGCGGATCGCCGGTCGCCAGCACCGCGCAGCACAAGTTGTCGGCACGCGCGGCGCGCACCCAGTCGGGAACCTCCTTCAGGCGTGCAGTCAGGTCGCGGCAGATGGCGCCTGGCTTGAACTCATTCTTCATCAGCGCGAGAGTGCGGGCGCCGCCGATCACCACGTCGGCATTGCGCAGCCATGCCAGCGCTGTTGCATTCAGGCTTGCGGCACCGTCATCCAGCACGCCGATCACGCGGCAGGGATTGGGATCAGTTAAACAGGTATCCATGGGTCTATTCGGGAATTGGCTCGGGGTCGATATCGAGGATGTGGTCAATGCCGATGCGCCTTGCGTCGGACGGGCGTTCTTGCGGGAGCGCAGGCGCCGACCAGACGTCGGCGACCTGGTTGCCGCTGAAATCGCACACCAGCACCCGCAGCTGGAATGCGCGGCCATAGCGCTCGGGCGCGGTCAGGGTATCGATGGCGGCTTGGGCCAGCGCATGGTGGAAGGCGTCGCCCAGGCCGCGTTCAACCATCAGTTCGGCGCCAAAGCGCGCTGTTTCGGCTGCTGCAATGGCGGCGCAGTCCTCGGGTGGGGCGCCGATGCGGCGCGCGATCTCCGCCACCAGGTCGGTATCGACCTCGCTGCGGTTGGCGTGGGTGATGGTTTCGCCCTGCGCGATCTTGGTCAGCTTGCCCACCATGACCGCGAGCACCACGAGGCCAATGCGCTGCGAGGCGGCTTCGTCCAGCGCATAGCGCAGGAAGTCTCCCATCTGGACGAAGCAAGCGGACGGCAGCTCGGGGCGTTCGGCGCGCAGCGTGGCGATGGCAAAGGTCTCCGTGCGGCCGCCGGTGGTCAGCGCAACCACTTCGTGGCCGGTGGTCGCCGCCACTTGCACGCCCTGCACCACGCTGGCACGCCAGGCCGCCGTCGAATACGGCCTGACGATGCCCGTGGTGCCCAGGATGCTGATGCCGCCCAGGATGCCCAGGCGCGCGTTGGTGGTCTTCTTGGCCATCACCTGTCCATCCGGCACGCTGATGGTGACTTCGATGCCATGCTCCTGCAGCAGGGCGGGTGCGGCTTCGCGCAGGTTATCGGCGATGTTACGACGCGGTACGGGGTTGATCGCCGGACCGCCTACCTCCAGCCCGAGGCCGGGCATGGTTACCGTTCCAACGCCGTCGCCGGCCACGTACAGCACGTCGCCGGCGCGGCCGGGCAGCAGGCGCAGGTCGACCGTCAAGTGGGCGCCGTCGGTGCAATCGGGGTCGTCGCCTGCAAATTTGACCACCATGGCGTGTGCGGACTGCGCGCTGCAGCCGCCGTCGTGCACGGCAAAGCGCACCCGACTACCATTCGGCAGCAGGCTTTCGATTTCCTCCGGCACCTGGCCCGTCGCCAGCCCAAGCACCGCTGCGCGCGCCGCTGCGGCAGCACAGGCACCGGTCGTGAAACCGGTGCGCGTACCGCGTTCGGCCGCTGCCTTTTCCTTCATGCCTGCCCTGCCTTCTGCTTTGCCTCGGCCAGGGCCAGCAGGGCATGGAGGGCTGCGACCACCAGCGTCGAGCCTCCCTTGCGGCCGCGGATGACGATCCACGGCACCTCGGCCACTTCCGCCATCAAGTCTTTGGATTCGGCGGCGGAGACAAAGCCAACCGGCATGCCAACCACCAGCGCAGGGCGCACGCCTTCTTCGCGAATCAGGCGCACCAGCTCGATCAGCGCGGTCGGCGCATTGCCGATGCCAACGATGGCGCCCTCCAGCAGGCCAAGCCGGTGCGCCTTGCGCATGGCTTGTACGGCGCGCGTTGTGTCTTCGACTTTGGCGGTTTCGATAACGTCGGCATCGCTGATGAACTGGTGCGTCTTCATGCCGAAGTGGGCGAGGCGCGGTTGCGACAGGCCGGAGCAGATCATTTCAACGTCGGCAACGACAGGCGTCGAGCCGGCCAGCATGGCGGCGATGCCGGCCCGCACTGCTGCCGGATGGAAGTCGGTCAGGCCGTTGAAGTCGAAGTCCGCGTTGGCGTGGATCATGCGCCGTACGATTGGCCATTGCGATTCGGTATAGGTATGTGAGCCGACTTCAGCGTCGATGATGGCGAAGCTGTCATGCTCGATCACCTGGCCAGCGCGGGTCAGTTGTTCGGTGACGGTGTTGATGGTGCTCATGCTGGCTGCGCCTCTGCGTGATCGTGTGTGTGCGCATGGGAGTGGCCGTGGCCATGGTCATGTGCGATCTCGCGGTAGGTACAGCCGTCGCAAGGCAGGCGGCTATCCGGCACGCCAGCGCGCAAGTCTTCCACGCGCTGGTCCATCAGCTCGAAAATCTCGGCCTCGAAGCCGAAATGCTCGGTGCAGGCGAAGCGCACTTGCGGATACTGGCCGCGCAGGTGTTCAACCTGGCGGTGGATGCGCTGCATCAGCGTGCCGGTGTAAAGGTAGTATGGCAGCACCACGACCTGGCGCACGCCCAGCGTGAACTGGCGCTGCACGACCTTTTCCAGGCGCGGCCAGGTGATGCCGGTGAAAGCCAGGTCCACCAGTTCGTGATCGCCCTCTTCCAGCAGCCAGCGCGCCATCTTGGCCATCTCGCCGTTGGCGCCGCGGTCGGAAGAGCCGCGGCCCAGCAGCACGACGCCGGTGGTGGTCGGATCGGGCATGTCGAGCGTGCCCATGGCCCTGCGCAGACGGCGCTTGAGGATGGCCAGTACCGGGTCGCAGGCGGTCAGGTGCGGCGCCAGCAGGAATTCCGTTTGCGGACGGGCGATGCGCGCACCCTCGATGGCCTCTGGGATCTCCATCTTGACATGGCCGGCTGCATTCAAGATCAGCGGCACTACCAGCACGCGGCGCGAACTGGCAGCAACCTCCAGCAAGCTGGCATTCAGCTCGGGGGGAGCGAACTCGATAAAGCACAATTCGATGCGCCAGCCCGGCCGGCGTGCGCGCCACATGTCCACGAATTCACGGATTTCCTGGTTGCCCGACTCTTCGCGGGAGCCATGGCCGACGACGAGGATGGTATCGCTCGCTGCTGCAATCGCTGGCATCATGATGGATTGGTTCATGCGCTGGCCTTTCTGAAACGGTGGGTAAAGGTTGGGTCGTACAATTTGGAGCGCACCAGGGTTTCCCAGTGCAAGGCGCACAGCGTGGGGCTGGCCACGATCATGGCCTGGCTGGCTACGCCGGCTTCCCGGCAGCGCTGCTTGATGTCGGCCAGCGTCCCGCGCAGGATCTTCTCCTCGCCGGGCCAACTGGCTTTGTGCACGACCAGCATGGGCGAGTCCTCCGGCCAGCCCGCCGCACGCAGGGCCGCCTCGACCTTGTACATCAGGGTGATCGACAGGAAGATGCACAGCGTGGTGCGGTGTGAGGCCAGGCTGGCCAGGTCTTCGCCATCCGGCATTGGGGTGCGGCCTTCGACGCGGGTGAAAATCACGCTTTGCGTCACCTCGGGCAAGGTCATGGATTCTCCGGCGGCTGCCATCGAAGCCATGGCGGACGAAACGCCCGGGACCACTGCCCATTCAATGCCTTCGGCGGCAAGCGGGCGCGCCATTTCAATCAGGGCGCCGTACAGGCCGGGATCGCCGGTCTGCAGCCTTACTACGGTGCTGTGGGCCCGAGTTTGCTCGATCAGCCAGGCCGTCATCTCTTCCAGCGTCATGTCTTTCGAATCGCGGATAACGCAGCCAGGCGGCGCGTAGAGCGTTGCGGCGCGGTCCACCAGCGAGCCGGCAAACAGCACGGCGCCAGCTTGTGCCAGCAGCTTTTGTCCCTTGACGGTGATCAGTTCGGGGTCGCCGGGACCGGCGCCGACAAACCAGACTTTGCCAGCTGTCATATCAGTATTTCTCCTTGGTGTTCGTCGACAGGCTGGGCGCGCAGCGCGGTCAGCACGGCCTCCACGCTTCGCGGTGCGGCGCCGGCGGGAAGCAAGCCGCGTTTGGCCAGCTCGGCATGTAATGCCAATGCCTGGGGCAAGCGTTGGCCGGCAGCGCGCAGCGCCTCCTGGCGCGAGGCCAGCTCCTGGGTGGGAACCGATGCAATGCAGAGGCCAGCAGCCATCATGTGGATGTCGTCGGCCCAGCGATAGGCAAAGTCGACGTCGTGGGTGGATAGGACGATCGTCACGCCGCGCGCGGCGAGGCGGTCCAGCAATGTCTCGAGTTCCATCTGCATCGGCGAGTCCAGGCCCGCCATCGGTTCGTCCAGCAGCAGGACTTCGGGCTGCATGGCCAGCACGCCGGCAATGCAGACGCGCTTCTTCTGGCCGAAGCTCAGGTGGTGCACGGGACGGCGCGCAAAGCCGGCCAGGCCTACGGCATCGAGCGCATCCGCGGCGCGAGTGCGTACCGTGGCGTCGTCGAGGCCGAGGTTCAGCGGCCCAAACGCCACATCCTCCTCGACCAGTGCCGAGATTAGCTGGCGGTCAGGATTCTGGAACACAAGGCCGACCCGGCTGCGCAACGAGGCCAGCCCACTGCGGCTGTAGTCGTACTCGTTGCCGTGCCAGCGCAAGCGGCCCACGGTGGGGCGCAGCAAAGCGTTCAGGTGCAGCAGGAGCGTGGTCTTGCCGGCGCCGTTCGCGCCGAGCAGCGCGTGACGGCGTCCGCGCCCAAGCGACAACGTGCAGCCGCGCAGGCCTGGGCTGCCGTCGGCAAACGCGTGCTCCACTGCTTCGAGTTCGATCAAAGGCGTCATAGCCTGTCACGCAGGGAAAATGCCAGCAGCAGCACGCTCGCCAGCAAGGATAGGGCAAGCTGGCGTCGCGCATGCGGGAAGGAGGTCGGCAAGTGGCGCAGGCTGCCCTCGAAGGCGCGCGCATCGGCCGCCATTTGCAGTGCCGACGCGCGCTGCCATACCTGTAGTGCCATCTGGCCCGTCAGCAACCCTATCGACCGCCAGTGTTGGCGCCAGCCGCCATGTCCCAGGCGCGCAGCTTGCGCGGTACTGCCTTCGTCCCATGCCTGGCGCAGCACGAACAGCATGCGGTAGCACAGCGCCATCAGGTCCAGCAGCAGTTCGGGTACGCGCAGGCGGCGCAGCAACATCAACAGGTCCGGCATCGGCGTGGTCAGCACCAGCCCGAGTACGGCGGCCAGCGCGGCGATCGAGCGCAGGGCAATGTACCCGACTGCCGGCGAGAGCCCAGGCGCCCACCGCCAGCCGCCCCCGCCGTCAGGCGTGACCAGCATTGTCAGGCAGGACAGCAAAAGGAAGCCGACCGGCGCTACCGCTACGGCAAAGTAGGTCCGGATTGGCACGCGCGCCCCGGCCAGCGTGGCGAACATGGAGAGCAGCGCGAGCACGGCCAGCGTGTCAAGGCTGCGGGCGAGCCAGGCGGCAGCGATGCCGGCCAGCGCGAACAGGCCCTTCGCGCCTGGAGCGACGGCCTGCCAGCGCGAGGCGTAGGCTGCGGCGTCAATCCGCATGGGAATCCTGCTCCGGCACCGAATCCCCCTGTGCGCAACGTTGTTCGCGCTCGCGCGCCATCGATGTGCCGAGCCAGAAACCGATCACGCCCGCGCCGATCGCAGCTTGCAGCGCGAACAGCAGCGACGCGATCTCTCCGCTCGGCGGTTCGAACAGCGGTGCAAACCAGGGTTTGTAGTGTGGTGCGATGATGCCAATCGCCTGTTGCGCGCGCGAATCCGCTCCGCTGAATGCTGCTGGCGCCGCGCCGCCCGGCTCCGCCGGCGGCATGTCTGCAAACCACAGCGGCAAAACGGTCAACAGGATGATGGCCGCCCAGATCAAGCCAGTACGCGCCTTCATGCCGACTTCTCCTTCACATGCGCCATCACCGGCAGCAGGCGCAGCTCGTGCGCATTGAAGCGCGCCATCGCATTCACCACCAGTACGGTCAGCAAGCCTTCGCTGATAGCGATCGGCAGTTGTGTCAACGCGAAGATACCGGCGAACTTGGCGAACGAAGCGCTGATACCACCGATCGGATCAGGAAAGGCCCAGGCCAGCTGTGCAGAAGTGGTCAGGTAAGTTGCCAGGTCGCCGATACAGGCGGCCGCGAACACCGCGACCGCGCGCGATAGCCCGAGGGCCGCCGTGGAGCGGAATACGCCATAGGAAACGAAGGGCCCGACGATCGCCATGGAGAACACGTTCGCGCCCAGCGTGGTCAAGCCGCCGTGGGCCAGCAGCAAGGCCTGGAACAGCAGCACGACAAAGCCGACCGGCACCATCGCCGCAGGACCGAACAGCAGCGCGCCAAGCCCGACGCCGGTCGGATGCGAACAGCTTCCCGTCACGGACGGCAGCTTCAGCGCAGACAGGAGGAAAGCGAAGGCCGAAGCAACGCCAAGCAGCATGCGCCGCTCGGGGTGCGCCTGCAAGCCGCGCGCCATGCTGCGCAGGCCCCAGGCCAGGAAAGGAGCGGATACGGCTGCCCAGCCAAGCGCATGCGCGGGCGGCAGGAAACCTTCCATGATGTGCATTCGAAACCTCCCGTCGAATGGTCTATGGGAGCACCTTCATGGGAGAATCGGGAGACGGTCGACAGGGGGCAGGCGGGCAAGACGCAGGAAGCCGGTCGACAGCGGCTTCCCTTCACCCCGGAGAACAGTGCTGGCAGTATCGGGCCGGTATTCTGGCTCGCCTTCATCCTCGTCCGGGCCTTCCCGCGCGTTGCGCAGTGGCGTATTTCCGGATTCGTCAGGCTTACAGCAGCGGGGGCTGCACCGGAGTGGCCGCACATGGCAGCGTCACCGGTTTCCCGTTTAACGCGCATCCAGGACAGGACGCGCGCACCCAATTGCCGAATAGTACATTAAAGGTCTCTTGCGTGGCAAACGCCTGTGATCTCGGTCAGGAAGGCTGCCATTGCCTGTACGCGCAGGCTCGCTTTCAGGTCGCGGTGATAGACCAGCCACAGGTCGCGCGATACTGGCGTGGCCAGTCGCCCCATTCGCTGGAGCGCCGGCTCTGCATCACCGATGAAACATGGCAGCATGGCGGCGCCCACGCCGGAGCGGGCGGCGGCGATCTGCGTGGGCAGGCTGTTGCACGCCAGGACTGGCGGTTTGCCGTCGAATGCAGTGCGCAGTGCGGCTGCCATCGGCAGGCCATCCCAGGCGCCGTCCCAGCTTATGTAGTCACCGCTGTCATGCGAAACAGCGGCTGCGCGGTAAAGGGCGAAATCGACCTTGCCGATACGCCTTGCGATGTAGTCGCCTGCTCCATCGTCCGGAGCGGCCATGCGCAGCGCCAGGTCGGCTTCGCGCCGCGACAGGTTGACCGCAGCCATGGCGATATCGAGCTCCACCCTTAGCGCCGGATGCAGCGTTCGCAATGCCGCCAGCCTGGGCGCGACCAGGAATTGCGCCAGCATTTCAGTAGTCGCCAGCCGCACCACGCCGGACACTGCGCGCTGCGCATCGCCCGGCGCAGCAGCGGCAGCCATGGCCTGCTCCACCTGCCCGGCGTGCGCCAGCAGTTCACTGCCGTCATCGGTCAGCGCATAGCCGCTTTGCTGGCGCAAGAACAGCTTTCGGCCAGTGCGGCGCTCCAGCGCGTCAACGTGGCGCGAGACCGTGGATGCGCTGGTGCCCAGTACCGCAGCAGCGCCGCTAAGGCCGCCGCTTCGTGCAACCGCGAGAAAGAACTTCAGCTCATTCCAGTCGAAGGCAAGGTTTTTCATTTTCGGAAAACTGTTTTCTGAACTCACAAAACTACGTCCAATTCTGGAAACCTATACTAACCTTAATCTCAACTCCCGGAGCCAAGCCATGACTGTCCTGTATGGAGAATCCGCCGGCATCGCCGTCATTGCATTGAATCGCCCCGATGCGCTGAATGCGCTCGACCTGCCGACCTTGCAGCGACTGGAAGAAATGCTGGACATGGCGGCCGCCAGTTCCGCAGCCGGCGCCGTGATACTTACCGGCACCGGCTCCAAAGCCTTCTCCGCCGGCGCCGACATCAAGTACCTGAGCCAGGCTACCCCGCTGGAAGTACGCGAATTCGCAAGGCTTGCGGTCCACATCACGCACCGCATCGAGAATCTTGGCAAGGTCGTGGTGGCGGCCCTGAACGGACACGCCTTGGGCGGCGGGCTGGAACTTGCCGAAGCATGCATGATCCGCATCGCAGCCAGCCATGCAAAACTCGGTCATCCTGAAGTGCGCATCGGCGCTGTTGCTGGCTTTGGCGGCACTACCCGCCTTGCGCGCCTGGTGGGGAAAGGCCGCGCAGCGGAAATGCTGCTGCGCGGCCGCATCATCGATGCTGAAGAAGCCCTGCGAATCGGCCTTGTGCAGCAGGTGGCCAGTCCCGACGCGGTGATGGATGCAGCGCGCGCCATCCTGTACGAGATCCTCGACCAGTCCCCGGACGCAGTGCGCCTGACATGGGAGGCCCTGCACCGTGGCTTGAACATGACGCTGGAAGAATCCGCAGGCTTGGGCGCCGACTATTTCGGGCTCGTCGCGGCAACGGAAAACTTCCGCATCGGCACAGAGGCTTTCATTAAAAAAGTCGCTCCCGACTA
This sequence comes from Pseudoduganella sp. R-43, assembly GCF_049913255.1. Taxonomy (NCBI): domain Bacteria; kingdom Pseudomonadati; phylum Pseudomonadota; class Betaproteobacteria; order Burkholderiales; family Oxalobacteraceae; genus Pseudoduganella; species Pseudoduganella sp. R-43. Next base: position 331,282 of record NZ_CP183988.1, on the reverse strand, counting down.
CATTCGGCAAAGGGTTGAATAAAACCCACAAAACCTGCGCACGATAGGTTTTGCTCATCCATTTCTAGCTATACTGCCCCCTTAAGGAAATTTCCGAGGGGCAACAATGGACGACACAATCGAGAATAATGAGAGCTCGCTAAAGCTCTCTGCGACCCTGGCCGCGGCAACCTTGCTGACAGCGTGCGGAGGCGGGGGGAGCGAAAGCAAGGGCAGCGACGGAGGTACGACCTCGCCGGTGCCACCCCAGGTCGAATCGATTGCAGGCGCCCAGGCCGCACGTTTCCTCGCCCAGGCCTCCATGGGCGCAACGCATGATCAGATGACTCGGGTCCAGGCGCTCGGCTATAGCAAGTGGCTGGACGAGCAGATGTCGATGCCCACTTCGCAATCGCGTTGGGATTGGCTGATGGCGAAGGGCTTCAACGCCATCGAAAACAAGAACACCCAGGCCGGCATCGATGCGGCACTGTGGGTCAAGCTGATCACGTCCCCCGATACCCTGCGCCAGCGCGTGACGCTGGCCTTGTCCGAAATCGTCGTCGCCTCTCTGGATGGCTTCACCGGTGCCTGGCGTGCCTTCACCGGCGCCGCCTACATGGACATTTTGGAGGCCAATGCCTTCGGCAACTACCGCACCTTGCTGCAGCAGGTCACGCTGTCGACCTCGATGGGCGAATACCTGACCTATCGCGGCAACGCCAAGGCCAATCCGAAAACCGGCTCCATGCCGGACGAGAACTACGCCCGCGAGATCCTGCAGCTCTTCACCATCGGCCTGCTGAAGCTGAACCCGGACGGCACGGCGACCGAGCAGGAAACCTATACCCAAGCCGACATTTCCGGCCTGGCCCGTGTATTCACCGGCTGGGACTCCGACCTCGCCGGCGGTACCAGCGACACGCCGGATTACCGCAAGCGCCCGATGACCCAGGTTGGAACCAAATACGAGCCTGGCGAAAAAATCTTCCTCGGCACCACGATCGCCAGCGGCGTCGATGCGGCAACGGCCCTGAACAAGGCGCTCGACACGATTTTCGCGCATCCGAACGTGGCGCCTTTCGTATCGAAGCAGCTGATCCAGCGCCTGGTCACCAGCAATCCAGCGAAAGAGTACGTGGCGCGTGTCGCTGCTGTCTTCAACAACAACGGCAGCGGCGTCAAGGGCGACCTGAAAGCGGTCATCAAGGCCATCCTGCTGGACCAGGAAGCACGTTCCGCGGCCAATCTGACGAACGCCGGCTTCGGCAAGGTGCGCGAACCCATCCTGCGCTTTACCGCATGGGCGCGTGCCTACAACGCCACCTCGCCGAGCGAAGCCTGGGCCATTGGCAATACCAGTGAGCCCTCGTCCCGCCTGGGACAAAGCCCGCTGCGCTCGCCGAGCGTCTTCAATTTCTTCCGCCCCGGCTACGTGCCGCCGGCACTGGGCGTGGTCGCACCAGAATTCCAGATCGTGAACGAAACCAGCGTGGTCGGCTATGCCAACTACATGCAGACTGCCATCAGCAGGGGCATTGGCGACGTCAAGGCGGATTATTCGAGCCTGCTGCCGCTGGCCGACAACGTGCCTGCCCTGGTTGACGAGATCAATCTGGTGCTGGCGGCCGGCCAGTTGGGCGCAGACACCGTGACCCTGATCCGCAACGCTGTCACCAGCATGGCGACCGGCACCGACGCCGCGCGCGCCAACCGCGTCTATGCGGCGCTCACGCTGGTCATGGCATCCCCCGAATTCATCGTACAGAAGTAAAGGCCACCACCATGACTAATCAAGCTTCGCGCCGCGCCTTCCTCAAGCGCGCATCGGCACTCGGCGTAGCAGGCGTGGCGGCGCCCTGGGCCATCAACCTAATGTCGATCGCCGAGGCGGCGGCAGCTACTGCCAGCGACTACAAGGCACTGGTCTGCGTCTTCCTGTACGGCGGCAACGACTATGCGAACACGGTCATCCCCTACGACAGCACCAACTACACGCTGTACCAGGGACTGCGCCCGACCATCGCCTATGCCCGCGACGCCCTGACCGCGACCGCCCTGGCGCCATCCGTCCCCGTGATGGATTCGACTGGTGCAGCCCGCGAGTTCGCATTGGCGCCGGCGCTCGCGCCCCTGGTCCCGATTTTCAACAACGGCCAGCTTGGCGTCATGCTGAACGTCGGCCCGCTGGTCCAGCCGACCACGAAATTGCAATACCAGACCAAGTCCGTGCCGCTGCCGCCGAAACTGTTCTCGCATAACGACCAGCAATCGATCTGGCAGTCGTCCGCGCCCGAAGGCTCGCGTACCGGCTGGGGCGGCCGCCTGGGCGACCTGTTCGAGTCGGGCAATGGCAATGCCACCTTCACCTGCGTCAACGTATCGGGGAACGCGGTCTACATGGCCGGCAAGACGGCCGTGCAGTACCAGGTGTCGGCCAACGGCTCGATGCAGTTCAACGGCCTGAAGTCGCCGCTGTTTGGTTCGGCCACCGCCACCGAGGCCCTGCGCACCCTGATCACCCAGCCGCGCACGCACGCGCTGGAGAACGAATACAACCGCGTGACCCGCCGTTCGGTGGATGCCAACGCGGCGCTCACCTCGGCCCTGGCCACCGCGCCTGCACTGCAAACGGTATTCCCGGCATCGAATTCCCTGGGCGACCAGTTGAAGATGGTCGCGCGCATGATTTCCGCCAGCGGCAGCCTGGGTGCCAAGCGCCAGGTGTTCTTCGTCTCGATGGGCGGATTCGACACCCACGACAACCTGGCCACCGTCCACCCGGGCCTGATGGCCAAGCTGGGCGACGCCATGGCCGCTTTCTACCAGGCGACGGTGGAACTGGGCGTGTCCGACAAGGTGACGACGTTCACCGCCTCCGACTTCGGCCGCACGCTGGTCGCCAACAACGACGGCTCCGACCACGGCTGGGGCAGCATGCACTTCATGATGGGCGGCGCCGTCAAGGGCAAGCGCTTCTACGGCACTGCGCCGGTCGTCGCCAACAATGGCCCTGACGACGTCGGCCAGGGCCGCCTGCTGCCAAGCACCTCGGTCGACCAGTATGCGGCCACCATGGGTAAATGGCTGGGCGCCAGCGACAGCGAACTGCTCTCCCTGTTGCCCAACCTGTCCAACTACAGCACGCGCGACCTCGGCTTCCTCTAAGCCAGCCGAGGCGGCTGGCGCTGGCTAGCGCATTGCCATTGCTCCGGCATCGGCAGCCTGCCAGCCGCCGCCGAGTGCCCGGAAGGCAGCGACTGCAGCGCGTGCCGATTCCGTTTGCGCCTGCACCCGCGCATCGGAAGCGCGCAGCAGGTTTTCGTCCGCTTGCAGCACTTCGACCAGGCTGACGACGCCCTTCTGGTAGGCTGCGAACGACGCTTCGCGCGCCCGGCCGAGCGAGCTGACGCCTTGCTCCAGCACGGCCGCCTGCTCTTCGCGCTTGACCAGCGCCGAGAACGCGTTCTCGACATCCTCGCTCGCATGCAGCGCCGCCAACCGGTAGGCGGCCAGCATTTCCGCCTCCTGCCCCCTGGCTTGCGCGATCTGCGCATCGACCCGGGCGAAATCGAACAGGCGCCAGCTTAAGCCAAGTATGCCGGCAGCCTGGTTGGCGCCGCTGGTAAACAGGTTGCCGCCGGAGACCGAGGTGGCGCTGCCCAGCAGGCCGCTCAGGGAAAACTTGGGGTAATACTCGGCAATGGCGACACCGATGCGGGCATTGGAAGCGGCTAGCCGGCGCTCTGCCACGATCAGGTCGGGACGGCGGCGCAGCAGTTCGCGCGGCGAGCCGCTGGCGGCAATCTGCGGAGCCAGCGGGATGGCGCTCATTTCGGCCAGCTCGGCGTGATGGGTACCGGGTGGCGAAGCAAGCATCACGTCCAGCGCATTCAGGGCAGTTTCCAGGCCCGACTCCAGCACCGGGATGGATGCCTGCACCTGGGCCAGCGCGCCTTCGGCCTGCCTTAGTTGCAGTTCCGCCGCCAGGCCCTTGTCATATAAGAGCTTGATGGTCGCCACAAGATCCTGCTGCGTCTTTACTTGCTTGCGGGCGACATCAAGGCGCGCCTGCAAGCCGCGCACGGTGATGTAGATGTCGGCCGTTTGCGCCGCCACCGCCAGCCGTGCCGCCGCCGCGCCGGCTTCCGATGCCTGGTATTCGGCCAGCGCCGCCTCGCGGCCCTGGCGCAAGCCGCCAAACAGGTCGAGTTCCCAGTTCGCGCCGAGATTGACTTCATAGGAACTGCCATGGCGGTCAAAGCCGGGCGCCGAGTTGAGTATCTGCCCCTGAGGGGTTTCTACCGACTGGTAGGCCCGGGCGGCTTGCCCGCTGATGTTCCCGGAAGGCAGCAGGGCAGCATTGGCCGCGCCCAGGCCGGCGCGCGCTTGCGCGACGCGTGCGGAAGCCTGCGCGAGGTCGAGGTTTTGCTCGAGCGCCTGTGCCACGAAGCGGCTCAATAGTGGATCGCCAAAGCCGCTCCACCACTGCGCCAGGTCGGCAGTGGTGGCGGCCTGGCGCTGCTCAACAGCTGCCTGGCCGTGGAATTGCTGCGCCAGGGCGGGTTCCGGCCGGGCGTAATCGGGGCCGACGGCGCAGCCCGTTGACAGGGTGGCAACGACCAGCGCCGCCAGGGTTTGTTTATTTAACATCGGACATCCTTCGTCATGAGTTCATGGTGACCATAATACCAAATGGTCACAAGTTGTCCAATCTTTCTGTTTGGCTTAAACTTGAGCGCATGAAAAATCCACTCACCTCTCCAGCCCCGGCCCGGGGCCCGGCCGATCATGAAGTGCGCAACCAGATCGTTGCCGCAGCCGTTGAACATTTCAGCCACTACGGCTATGCGAAGACCACCGTGTCCGACCTGGCCAAGTCGATCGGCTTCTCAAAAGCGTATATCTACAAGTTCTTCGAGTCGAAGCAGGCCATCGGTGAAGTGATCTGCGCCAATTGCATGCAGCAGATCGAAACCGAGGTCAGCGCGGCAATTGCCGAAGCCAGTTCTTCGCCTGAAAAGTTGCGCCGTATGTTCAAGGCCTTTACTGAAGCCAGCCTTCGCCTGCTGTTCAATGAACGCAAGCTTTACGAAATTGCAGCGACAGCAGCAACGGATCGCTGGCAGGTCGTGCTTGACTATGAGGTGCGCATCCAGAAGCTGCTGCGCGAGGTGTTGCAGGAGGGCCGCCAGTCGGGCGACTTCGAGCGCAAGACTCCCTTGGATGAGACGGTGATGGCGATCTACCTGGTGATGCGCCCTTACCTCAACCCACTGCTGCTGCAACATAGCTTTGATTACACGGAAGATGCCCCGGCGCATCTGTCCAGCCTGGTGCTCAGGAGCCTGTCGCCATAAAAAAATAGTTTGTGACCATTGACTAAATTAGTCACCAGAACCATAATGAAAGTCCCGATCACTTTATCCATGGGACTTTCATGCGCCTGCTTCGCTCAACTCCATCCGCAGTCTTCGCTGCCGTGCTGCCGTTTGCGGTGGTGGCTTGCGGCGAAAAACATCCAACCGATCCCCGTACCGAGGCGCCGCTGGTGCGCGCCGCGGTCGTACAGGGGGTAGCCCCCCTTTCCCGCTCCTACACCGGCGTTGTCGCCGCACGGGTGCAGAGCGACCTCGGCTTCCGCGTTCCCGGCAAGGTGCTGGAGCGCCTGGTCGACGTCGGCCAGACCGTCAAGCGCGGCCAGCCGTTGATGCGCATTGACCCGGTCGACCTGAAACTCGCAGCCCATGCTCAACAGGAAGCCGTCGCCGCCGCCCGCGCCAGGGCAAAACAGGCGTCCGACGATGAAGCCCGCTACCGCGACCTGCGCCCAAGCGGTGCAGTTTCCGCTTCCGCCTACGACCAGGCCAAGGCCGCCGCTGATGCCGCCCGCGCCCAGCTCAGCGCAGCCGAGGCCCAGGCCGACGTCGCCCTGAACGCCAGCCGCTATACCGAGCTGGTGGCGGATGGCGACGGCGTCGTCACGGAAACGCTGGCCGAACCCGGCCAGGTGGTCAATGCCGGCCAGGTCGTAGTCCGCCTGGCCCATGCCGGCCGCCGCGAAGCGGTGATCCAGCTGCCGGAGACGGTGCGCCCTGCCGTTGGTTCCGCCGCCCAGGCAACCCTGTTTGGCAAGGATGGCGTGCGCGTTCCCGCCAAGCTGCGGCAGTTGTCGGATGCAGCGGACCGGCTCACCCGTACCTTCGAAGCACGCTATGTGCTGGAAGGCGAACTGGCCAACGCTCCCTTGGGCAGCACGGTAACCATCCAGGTGGCCGACGGCCAGCCGGCCGCCCAGGGCGGGTTGCAGGTGCCGATCGGCGCCCTGTTCGACGCAGGCAAGGGGCCAGGGGTCTGGATCATCGACGGCAACCCGGCCAAGGTCTCCTGGCGTCCCGTCTCGGTGCAGCGACTCGAAGACGACCGCGCCAGCATCGACGGCCAGGTCAAGCAAGGCGATCGGATCGTCGCGCTCGGCGCGCACCTGCTGCGCGAAGGCGCCAACGTGCGGGTGGATGCCCAGGGCGCCGGCGCCCCAACTGAAGGAGCCCGTCCGTGAAACCGAGCCGCTTCAACCTGTCGGCCCTCGCGGTACGCGAGCGCTCCATCACCCTGTTCCTGATTTGCCTGATCTCGCTGGCAGGGGTGATCTCGTTCTTCAAACTGGGCCGCGCCGAAGACCCGGCGTTCACGGTCAAGGTGATGACCATCGTCACCGCCTGGCCCGGCGCCACCGCGCAGGAAATGCAGGACCAGGTAGCGGAAAAGATTGAAAAGCGCTTGCAGGAACTGCGCTGGTACGACCGCAGCGAGACCTATACCCGGCCCGGCCTGGCTTTCACCACCCTGACCCTGCTCGACAGCACCCCGCCCTCGGAAGTGAAGGAAGAGTTCTACCAGGCGCGCAAGAAGGTCGGCGACGAGATCGGCAACCTGCCGCCTGGCGTGATCGGACCCATGGTCAATGACGAATACGCCGACGTCACCTTTGCCCTGTATGCGCTGAAGGCCAAGGGCGAGCAACAGCGCTTGCTGGTGCGCGACGCCGAATCTCTGCGCCAGCGCCTGTTGCACGTGCCGGGGGTGAAGAAGGTCAACATCGTCGGCGAGCAGCAGGAACGCATCTATATCGAGTTCTCCCATGAACGCCTGGCGACGCTCGGCATCGGCCCGCAGGAAGTATTCGCCGCGCTGAACAGCCAGAACGCATTGGCCGCTGCCGGCTCCGTGGAAACCAAGGGCCCGCAAGTGTTCATCCGCCTGGACGGCGCTTTCGACACGCTGCAGAAAATCCGCGAGACACCGGTGGTGGCCCAGGGCCGCACGCTGAAGCTGTCCGACATCGCCAAGGTTGAACGCGGCTATGAGGACCCATCCACCTTCATGATCCGCAATGGCGGCGAGCCTGCGCTCCTGCTGGGCATTGTCATGCGCGATGGCTGGAACGGCCTGGACCTGGGCAAGTCGCTGGACAGCGAAGTGGGCGCCATCAACGCCAGCCTGCCGCTGGGCATGAGCCTGGCCAAGGTGACCGACCAGGCAGTCAACATCAGCTCCTCGGTCGACGAATTCATGCTCAAGTTCTTCGCCGCCCTAGTGGTGGTGATGCTGGTGAGCTTCATCAGCATGGGCTGGCGCGTCGGCGTGGTGGTTGCCGCTGCCGTTCCGTTGACGCTGGCCATGGTCTTTATCGTCATGGCGGCAACCGGCAAGAACTTCGACCGCATTACCCTGGGTTCGCTGATCCTGGCATTGGGCCTGCTGGTGGACGACGCCATTATCGCCATCGAAATGATGGTGGTGAAGATGGAAGAAGGCTACGACCGCATCGCCGCGTCGGCCTACGCCTGGAGCCATACGGCCGCACCGATGCTGTCCGGTACCCTGGTGACGGCCGTCGGCTTCATGCCGAACGGTTTTGCCCGTTCGAGCGCCGGTGAATACACCAGCAATATGTTCTGGATTGTCGGCATCGCCCTGATCGCGTCCTGGGTGGTGGCGGTGGTATTCACCCCGTATATGGGCGTCAAGCTGCTGCCCGATTTCAAAAAGGTCGAGGGTGGCCACGAAGCCATCTACGACACCCCGCGCTATAACCGCTTCCGCGAGCTGCTGGGGCGCGTCATCGCCCGCAAGTGGCTGGTGGCCGGCTCGGTCGTGGGCCTGTTCATGCTGTCGGTATTGGGCATGGCGGTAGTCAAAAAGCAGTTCTTCCCGATCTCGGACCGCCCGGAAGTACTGGTCGAGGTGCAAATGCCTTATGGCACGTCGATCAACCAGACCAGCGCTGCTACCGCGAAGGTTGAAGCATGGCTGGCCGGACAAAAGGAAGCAAAGATCGTCACGGCCTACATCGGCCAGGGCGCGCCGCGTTTCTACCTGGCCATGGGACCGGAATTGCCCGATCCGTCGTTTGCCAAGATCGTGGTCCGCACCGACAGCCAGGAAGAGCGGGATGCGTTGAAACAGCGCTTGCGCGAAGCTGTCGGCGGCGGCCTGGCATCCGAAGCGCGCGTACGCGTCACCCAGCTTGTCTTTGGCCCGTATTCGCCATTCCCGGTTGCCTACCGCGTCAGCGGTCCCCCGGAAAAGCTGCGCAGCATTGCGGCGGACGTGCGCCAGCTCATGGAGAACAGCCCGATGATGCGGACCGTGAATGCCGACTGGGGCACCCGTGCGCCAACGCTGCATTTCACGTTGCAGCAAGACCGGCTGCAGGCAGTAGGCCTGTCCTCCAACGCGGTGGCGCAGCAACTGCAGTTCCTGCTGAACGGCGTACCGGTGACTGCCGTGCGTGAAGATATCCGCACCGTACAGGTGGTGGCGCGCGCTGCTGGCGACATCCGCCTCGATCCAGCCCGGATCGGCGACTTTACGCTGGCCGGCGCCAACGGACAGCGCATCCCGCTGTCGCAAGTGGGCAAGATCGAAGTGCGGATGGAAGAACCCATCGAACGCCGCCGCGACCGCATGCCGACCATCACCGTGCGCGGCGACATCGCCGACAACCTGCAGCCGCCGGACGTTTCGGCAGCCATCACCAAGCAACTGCAGCCGCTGATCGCCAAGCTGCCGACTGGTTATGCCATCGAGGAAGCAGGCTCCATCGAGGAATCGGGCAAGGCGACCAAGGCCATGCTGCCGCTGTTCCCGATCATGCTGGCGATCACCCTGCTGATCATCATCTTCCAGGTGCGTTCGATTTCGGCAATGGTGATGGTGTTCCTGACCAGTCCCCTGGGCCTGATCGGCGTGGTGCCGACCCTGATCCTGTTCCGGCAGCCTTTCGGCATCAATGCCCTGGTCGGCCTGATCGCCCTCTCCGGCATCCTGATGCGCAACACCCTGATCCTGATCGGCCAGATCCACCATAACAAGGAAGCAGGCATGGATCCGTTCAAAGCGGTGGTCGAAGCGACCGTGCAACGCGCGCGCCCGGTGATCCTGACAGCGCTGGCGGCGATCTTCGCCTTCATGCCGCTGACGCACTCGGTGTTCTGGGGCACGCTGGCCTACACGCTGATCGGCGGCACCCTTGCCGGCACCGTCCTGACCCTGGTGTTCCTGCCTGCGATGTACTCGATCTGGTTCAAGATCCGGCCCGGCGACACGCAGCCAGCGGTGCACGCGGGCGAAGCGGCGGGACCGCAACTGATGACCGGTAGTTGAATTCATAAAAGAGGAGAAGTTGATGTCGAAGCATAAGTATTCGAAGTCCCTGCTGGCTGCGGCAGCAGGCATGCTGCTGGCGGGCCAGAGCCACGGCGCCGCATTTGAACTCAAGGAGAAAAGCGCAAAGGCACAGGGCCGGGCAACCGCAGGCTCGATCAGTGCCCCGGGGGACGCATCGGCCATCGCAGAGAATCCCGCCGCGATGCGCGGCCTGGATGGCAGGGTTTTCCAGGCCGACCTGACCACGGTCGACTACTCGGTCAAGTTCAACGGCGACGGCGAGGATGCGCTCGGCCGGCCTCTATCGGGCGGTAATGGCGGCAACGCGGGAGCGACCAAGCCGATTCCAGCCATGTACTTCCACACGCCATTGGGCGAGCGCGCCCACCTCGGCCTGTCGCTGACGGCGCCGTTCGGCTTCACCACCGACTACGACGCGCAATGGAAGGGCCGTTACCAGGGGCAGAAGACCGAACTGAAAGCGGTCAACCTCGGCCTCGCCCTGTCGTATGACCTGAACGAGCAGCTGTCGCTTGGCGGTTCGCTTTTCTTCGAGCGCGCGCAAGCGACGTTGACGTCCGCGCTCGACTTCGGCGCGATCATGGCTGCCGCACGCGTGCCCGGCTACGCTCCCACCAGTGCCGACGGGCGCATCGCACTCGATGGAAGCGACAATGCCTTCGGCTTCACGCTCGGCCTGCTGTATAGCCCGACCAGGCAAACCCACATCGGTGCAGCCTACCGCTCCGGCGTCAACCATAAGCTGAGCGATGCATCGATCACGTTTGACGTGCCGCAAGGGCCTAAGGCGATACTCGCGGCCACGCGCCCCGGCTGGTTCACTGACACCAACGCCTCGACCGAACTGCGCATGCCTTCGTCCTGGACAGTCAGTGTGACGCACCAGCTCAACGAACGCTGGTCCGTCATGGCCGACGTGCACCGAACCAAATGGAGCAGGTTCAAGGACGTCGTGCTGGACTTCGACTCGCCGCAGGCAACGCAGGCGATCTCCTTCGACTATCGCAACACCCTGTTCGGCGCGCTGGGCGCCGAATACACGCTCAATCCGGACCTGACCCTGCGCGCAGGCGTGGCTTACGACCAGACGCCGGTCCGTGCCGCTTCCCGCGACGTCCGAGTGCCGGACGTCGATCGCAAGTGGCTATCCCTCGGCGCCACCTGGCGTGCCAGCCAGAGCGTCGAATGGAGCGCCAGCTACACCCACCTGTTCCTCGACGATGCGGCTGTCGCCATGCGTTCGCCGACCGGCAGCACCTTGCATGGCAACTACAAGCTGGCGAGCGATATCTTCGCTGTCTCGCTGGCTTATCGCTTCTGAACCCCCTGGAGAAAAAGCATGAAGGATTCGCCGATTGTATTGATTACCGGAGTCTCGTCCGGCATCGGGCGCACCGCAGCGGAGAAGTTTGCCGATCAGGGATGCCGCGTCTTTGGCACCGTGCGCAGCATCGCCAAAACGTCGCCCCTGTCGGGCGTTGAACTGCTTGAAATCGATATCCGCGATGACGCGTCCGTGGAACTTGGCGTCCAGGCGGTCATCGAGCGCGCGGGCCGCATTGATATCCTGGTCAACAACGCAGGCATGAATATGGTCGGCGCGGTGGAAGAAACATCGGTCACCGAGGCCGCCGCCCTGTTCGACACCAATGTGTTCGGCGTGCTGCGCATGGTACGTGCGGTGCTTCCGCATATGCGCAAGCAGCGCCGTGGCCGGATCGTGAATGTCAGCTCCGTGCTTGGCTTCCTGCCGGCACCGTACATGGGACTGTATTCGGCCTCGAAGCACGCGGTCGAAGGCCTGTCCGAAACCTTGGACCATGAGGTGCGCCAGTTCGGTATCCGCGTCACCCTCGTCCAGCCCTCGTACACGAAGACCAACCTGGACGCCAACTCGCCCCAGGCCGCCCTGCGGATCGGCGATTATGACCATGAGCGCGATACTGCGGCCCGCTCCGTCGTCAACAGCATCAACAGCGCTCCCGGCCCCGATAGTGTCGCGAACACGATAGTGGAAGCGGCGCTCGGGACGTGGCGTATGCGCCGCACGCCAGCAGGACAAGCCTCGCTGTTGAGCAAATTGCGCCGCTTCATGCCGGCTGGCCCGGTTGATGCCAGCCTGCGCAAATCGCTGGGCTTGGCGTGACGCCCGCGTTGGCTACAAAATGTAACCTTGGTTGCGCAAGACGCTCCTTTTTGGGATGTTAGCAGGACAACAATTCCAAAAGGACGTCCACCATGAAGAAGACCATACCCTTTGCGCCGGTCTTGGCAGCAGGCATGCTCACGCTTGCTGCCTGCAGTACGCCGCAGCCGACCCAGGCGCCGCAGCATGTCGCCGAAGCTGCAATGCCGGCACCAGTGCCGGCCGCCGTACCGCCAGCACCCGTCGCGCCAGCGGCAAAGGCCGATCTGCGAGGCTCGGTGAAGCCCGCCCCGGTGTTGGCTTACTCTCCTGGTGTGCCAGCGCCAATGCCGCACATCGCGCCCATGCCGCAATCGGCAGACAAATTCCCCGACAAGGACGGCAACAAGTCCGTGCTGGTGAGCGAACAGCCTGTGTCCACCTTCAGCGTGGATGTCGACACTGCCTCCTACGCCTTCGTCCGCCGTATGCTGTCCGACGGCCGCGTGCCGCCGCAGCAAGCCGTGCGCGTCGAGGAAATGGTCAACTACTTCCCCTACAACTACGCTACTCCCACCAATGCCAGCCAGCCGTTTGCAGTTACGACGGAGGTGATGCCGAGCCCATGGCAGCAGGGAAACCAGCTTGTCCACATCGCGCTCAAAGGTTATGACATCAAGGCCGCCGCCCGCCCGCGCGCCAACGTTGTGCTGCTGGTGGACATTTCCGGCTCGATGGGGCCACGTGACCGACTGCCGCTGTTGCAGCAAGGCTTCCGCCTGTTCGCAGAGCAGTTGCGCGATGACGATATGGTCTCCATCGTCACCTATGCCAACGGCACCGCCGTCGCCCTCGAGCCAACCAGCGGCAAGGACAAGCAGAAGATCATCGATGTGATCAACAACCTGCACGCGTCGGGCGGCACCGCCGGCGGCGATGGCCTGCAACGCGCCTACGCCCAGGCCGAGCGCAACTTCGACCCTAAGGCCGTGAACCGCGTGATCCTGGCCACCGATGGCGACTTCAATATCGGCATCACCGATCCCAGGCAGCTTGAGAAATTCATCGTCGACAAGCGCAAGTCCGGCGTCTACCTGTCGGTATTCGGTGTTGGCCTGGGCAACCTGAACGACGCCCTGATCCAGCGCCTGACACAGTCCGGCAACGGCAATGCCGCCTACATCGACACCCTGCTGGAAGCACGCAAGGCGCTGGCGCAGGAGCTGGGTTCGACCATGTTCCCGATCGCGAACGACGTGAAGGTGCAAGTCGAATTCAACCCGTCGCAAGTCGCGGCTTATCGCCTGGTCGGCTATGAGACCCGCATGCTGAACCGGCAGGACTTCAAGGATGACAAGGTCGACGCCGGCGACATGGGCGCCGGCCACACCGTCACCGCCATCTACGAAATCACGCCAGCCGCCAACGCAGGCAAGCTGGTTGATCCGCTGCGTTACGAGCAGCCGGGCAAAAAGAAAGCCACGGAATCAGGCAAATCCGATGAGCTGTGCTTTGTGACGGTGCGCTACAAGCTGCCCGGCCAGTCCGCCAGCAAGCAGGTCGAGCATGCGGTGCGTGCCGGCAGCGCACGCGATTCTCTCGACGCTGCGCCGGACGACCAGCGCTTTGCCGTCGCCGTTGCAGCTTTCGCCCAGCGCCTGCGTGGGGAGCAGCAGGTGGCCGACTTCAGCTACGGCGATATCGCCAGGCTGGCGGAAGGCGCACGCGGCGCCGACCGCGAAGGCTATCGCGCCGAATTCGTGAAAATGGTACGAATGGCGGAAGCCCTCGGCACGGTCGGCCCTGCTGCGCAACGCTGATGCACCTTAGTTGAGCGTGACATTCCAGTTGCGCTCAACGCACTTCACGTAATTGCCGGCGATAAGGGCGTTGTAAGGCGTCTGGTAGTTCACCAACTGGCACTGGTAATCGCCGCCGCTGTTCCAGTTCTTCTCCCAATAGATGTTGTAGGCGGCGGAACTGGACGGGCCAAAACGCTGCATCGTCGCGCACGATAGCTGCTCGCCCGCCACATTCCAGCCAAGATCCGCCGCGAACTGCCGGTAATAATCAATGCGGTTCTGCGCCGCCGGCTTTTCGCTGCCGGTACCGCATTCCGCATTGATGATCATGATCGTGGTGGCGAAGTTGTTCCCCGCGCCGGCGGAAATGTCGCTGGCGTTGGGAACCCAGCTTCCGTCGATCACATGCAGCATCGATGGCTTGGGCGGTTGCGGGTAGACGAAGAAGAACGTGGCAGAGGCAAGATTCAGCCAGGTCGACGCTACCTGGTCCGGATTTTTCAGCAGCACCGACTGGTCGCCGTTGAACATCACCTGCGAGAACGGCCCGTAGTTATAGTTGTACGAGAGCTGCTTGGCGCCGCGTCCGAAGTACTTCTTGTAGCTGCCATCGGCGTTCTTCCCGCAAGTCCAGACCGTGTTGAAGACCGGATCCGCACATTCAGTGTTGTAGCCGCAGCCTGGACCATCTTCAGTGCAGCCCAACTCGCGCAAGTATTTCAGGCCCTGCCGCCACTGCGGCAGGGGCAGGCTGGCATTGTGCTCGCCGGTCTCCTGCGCAAAGTGGGCGAACATGGTCGCCAGCGAATGGCGGCAGATGCTGTCGGCATTGCGACCGTCGGTATAGTCGCCGCACACCGCCGGGAACTTTGCCACCGCCTGCAGGAAGCGCCGGTACTCATAGCTCGCTTCACGCAAGGAGAAGTAGTAGTCCCACTTCGCCGACGACAGCAAACGTTCAACGCGCTTCACATTGGCCGGGTTGCTGGCCAATCCAGGCGTCACCGCTTCCACCGCTGCGTTGTCGAGTGTCCGGATCGACGCCTTGACGCTGCGGAAGAAGTCATTGTCAGTCAGCGCCTGCTCGCGCGCTTCGGCCTGCGCCTTGGTCGGTACGCCGCCTGGCTGCGTCGGCGGGTCGCCAGGGTCGGTGGGTGGATCGGTCGCCTCCCCGATGTATTTCCATGGGCCCCAGGTGTCAGCCTGGCTTGGTGCATTCCCCTGTGTCCACCACTTCGCTTCGAATTGCTTGCTTTGGTAAATGGCGCACATGCCCGCCGTGTACACCTGGCTGGCGCTCCACGCCGGGCAGGAAGCGGTGGCGCTGGCCACTACGCCCTGCGCCAGCGTGCGCGCAGCGGCCGGGGTGTCGGCGCTGCCACCCCCCCCGCAGGCGGAGAGCGACAGCGCCGCGGCAAGTGCCGCGTAAGTGAGAGTTCTCATGTCAGGTTCCCTCGCTCATTGGAGTGCCACCGGCAGGTCCGGATACTCTTCGCTCAGCGCATAGCGAACGCCGTTCACCGTGATCGTGTACGCGGAAGGCCCGCTGATCGGCAAGGTGTAGTTCAGCGTCAGCGAGACCGATGCACCCGGCGCCAGCGACTGCCAGGAAGGTATCGTGAACTTGGCGCGGTTGAAGTTGGCCTTGAAGCCGCCGATATTATTTGGCCCGGTGTAGCCTGCCTTGATGACGGTCAGCCCGTAACCTGACTGGTCGCTCATATTGGCCGGCGCCGATACCGGATAATCGAACTCCACTACCGAACCGCCCGGAATCGTGGTGGCGGTGTTGTTCGTCACCGTCATCACAGGATTGATCGGGTAGTTGCTGTCGCCCAGCTTCCAGCCGCCAAGAGAGATGCTGACCTTCGCGCTGCTGGTCGGCATGGCCGTTTCGGCGCGCGTTGCGCCATAAGGAGCGGCGCTTCGGAAGGCAGCAGCGATGTTGTTCGTGAGCGTGTAACCCATGAAGTATTCGCCCGCGCCACCGTTGCGCGCTGCGTTCCATGCGTAGTCGCCGGCCAGCTCCCAGATCATGATGCCGCCGATGCCGTTGTTCACGACGTAGCTGGTCTTGGCAGCGATGGATTGCGCCGTTTCGGTGGAAATGAAGACCTGGCGTGTTGCGTTCCACAGCCACGGCGCAGCCAGCGTCGCGCTGTATTGCGGGCTGTAGGTGCCGGTGATGGTCTTCTCGGTCACGCCGTAGGCATCGAGGTAGGACGGCACAATGGCGTTTTGCAGGTTGAGCGCATGCCATAGCGGGTTGCCGCCGCCAGGTACGGGCTTGCCATTGGTGTCCAGGTCATGCCAGACGTTGTCGATGCCGGTTGCGCCTTTGCCGCAAGTTTTCACGCCGGCGCAGGCGACGGTGTCGGTGACCACCGGGCTGGTGCCCCACAAGCCGTTGTTGCCGCCGCTGACTTCCTTCCAGCCGCGCGTGTAGTACGGCACGCCGATATTGATGCGGCCCGCCTGCAGTGCGCCACGGTAGTAGCGGTAGGCCCAGTCGACGTTCAGGTAGCCGATGCCGCCGTACTGGTAGGCATTGCCGGCTTTCAGCTCGCCGTCGTTGCCGTCGTCGAACAGCGGAGCGTTGGGACCGACATACTGGTTCCATCCGCCGTGCAGGTCATAGCTCATCAGGCTGGCGTAATCGAGGTACTTCAGGCCGGACAGGTTCTCCTCGCCGCGCAGCACCCACCCGGATGCGGAACCGGCGATCGTCAGCATGTAGTACTTGTTGTCCGCCGCCGCTGCTGCATCGAGCTTCTCACGCACGGTTTTCAGCAGCACGTTGTAGCTCTTCATCAGGCCTGCCAGCCTTGGCTTGGAGATTGGGAAGTCGAGCGGGTTGCCTGCTTCGTTATTGGTGGTCGGGTGCTCGTAATCGATGTCCATCCCGTCAAAGAAGGTGTACTGGCGCAAGAAGGCGACCATCGAATCGGCCAGGGTGTTGATACCTGCCGTGTTGATGCTGCCGTCCGAGTTGGTGGTGGCGGTGTAGAAGCCGCCGCTGCCTGCCCAGCCGCCGACCGACAGCATGATCTTCACGCCGGGGTACTTCTTCTTGTACTGCGCGAGCAGGTTGAAGTGGCCTTTGTATGGGAGGGACGGGTCCATCGCCGCAGCGGGGATGTTCGGCCAGGTGATGCCGGTCTCGGGGCTGCTCGCACCGCTGCCGATCTGCACCTTGTTGTCCGTTCCGACGCTGGCGAAGGCGTAGTTCACGTGGGTGATGTTTTGCCACGGGATGTCGTTGACCAGGTAGGACGGCTGGCCGTTAGCGCCGGTGCGCCAACTGGTGAAGTAGCCGACGATGCGGCGATTCAGGCCGTTTGCCAGTTTTTCGCGGCCGTTGGCGTCGTAAACGCTGCAGTATGGGACGTTCGGCACTGGCGAGGTCAAGCCGTCAGGGCGGCATGCCACTGGCGTTGGAGTGGGCGTAGGGGTCGGAGTCGGTGTCGGGGTGGGAGTTGGCGTAGGTGTAGGAGTTGGCGTAGGGGTAGGAGTCGGCGTCGGCGTCGGCGTTGGCGTGGACGTCTGCAGCTCCCACGGGCCGTTCACTTCCGTGCCCGGTACATTATTCTGCGTCCACCACTTTGCCTTGTAGACGGCGCCGTTATAAGTCGCACACATACCGGCGGTATAGACCGCGCTCGCGCTCCATGCAGGGCAATCCGGCGTTGGAGTCGGCGTTGGTGTTGGCGTAGGGGTTGGAGTCGGGGTTGGCGTAGTCGCCTGCACTTCCCACGGCCCGTACTGCTCGGCGCCAGGGACATTATTTTGTGTCCACCACTTCGCCTTGTACACGGTGCCGTTGTAGGTCACGCACATGCCTGCGGTGTATACCGCGCTGGCACTCCAGGCTGGGCAGGACTCAGAAACCGCAGCCGTCGCAAGTGTGCGGGCCGGCTGCGGGGCTTGGCCGCTATCGGTTCCGCCGCCGCAACCGGCAATGGCGCTGCCGACCAGCGCCAGCATCAGGTAATTCGGTCGAATATTCATGCTGTCTCCGTTATTAGAAATCGTGGTTATGCGGATAACTGCTGTAGAAATCGTTATCCCAGCGGAAGTGCGTCGCCGAGATCGTGAGTGAGATATCGAGCCCCTGGACGAAGTGCCACCAGCCGACCGGCAGGAACAGGATTTCGCCAGGCGCCAGCTCAACGTCGAGGACCGGAACGCCGGCCATCGACGGGAAGCGCTGCAGGTCGATGTCGCGGCCATCGACCGGAGTAAAGCAATGGCGCTGGTTCTGCAGCCTCGGTGTTTCGCAAGGCGCGATCAGCCGCACGCGCTTGCGACCCATCACCTGGATCATGAAATTGTTGGTGAGGTCGTGATGGAACGGCGTGATGGTCCCCGCCGGCCCAAGCCAGAAGAATCCTTTGCGTTCGCCATCCAGGTATTCCGGCAGCAGCGGCATGTCCTGCCACAGCTCGTCCAGGGCCTGCCGGTTGCGGCCGTCGTTATTGGCCGTCATGTAGAAGTCGTTGGTGCTGCCGCTGCTGCGCACCCGTTCCACGTACTCGCCGAACGGCATATGGCGCTTGTGCGCGATGCTGTTCATTTCGTAGTCGGCATCGGCATTGCGGCCGAACTGCACTTCGACTTCCCGTTCGCCGAACTGCGCGGCCAACCAGTCCAGTGTCCACTTGCCGCGCGCTGGCCAGTCGTCCAGCATGCCGGTGATGATCACAGGCCGGTTGCACAGGTAGTGCTCGTGCAGGAAAACCTCGGTCGACAGGCGTTCGCGGCGCGGCACTTCCTGCGGCGCCATGCGGTTCAGGCGCGCCTGGATGCCGAGCAGCCAGTCGCGCTTGGCCAGCCGGTTATGCAGGCGCTGTACACCGTGCAGGTACGGACTGTTCATCGCAGCCGTGATTTCGGCTTGCGCGAGTTGGGGAGGAATGCCGGACTGGCCGAGAATGCCCGCCAGCGTCGCAGGAGAATGGCCCAGCATCAGGTTTTCGGCAATCCAGCGCCGCCATTCGTCGCTGATGCCAAGGGAATGCACCGTCGCACGACGTTTCATAAGCGTCTCCAAAAAGGGAAAAGCCGGCGGCGCTGGGCGCACCGCCGGCAAGGGATGGACGATTAACGTCCCTTCCAGACTTCGCTGGTCAGCGCACCACTCGCATCGCCGTCCAGCTCCCACGAGAAGGCCCCGCGCAGACCCTGGTCGCGGACGTATTGCATCTTGGTGCCGATCACGGTTGGATCGTCATAGCTCCACCATTCGCCGGTGCTGGTGTACAGGTACAACTGCTTGGTCACCGGGTGGTACCAGCGCTGGCCGGTCTTGTTGCGCAAGACCTTGTAGTCATCGATGCCGCCCTCGTAGGTGCCGCCAGCACCACCGCTGGCAGCCTGGTACAGGCCATTGGCATTCGGCCCTGCCGTGACGCCCTTCCAGCCGCGCCCATAGAACGGAATCCCGAGCAGGATCTTGTTCTTCGGCATACCGGCTGCGGTCAGCGTGGCGAGGGCATCGTTGGCGTTGTACTTGGCCAGGTTGCCGGTCGCCGGATCGGCCGGGTCGTGGTACAGCGGAGAATGGAAGTTGGTGCTCGATTCCCACGCGCCGTGGAAGTCGTAGGTCATCACGTTCACCCAGTCCATGTACTGTGCGTATTGGCCAGGTTCGGTGTTGGCGATCTTGTCGACGCCGGCGCCAATCGCTGCGGTCAGCGCATAGCGTTTGCCGTCGGTGGCGCCCTGCGCGTCAAGCTGCGCTCGGAATTCCGCCATCAGCAGCGTGAAGTTATGCTTGTCGTTGACCGCGTCGTAGGTGTTGTACGGCTGGCCGCCGCCGCCCGGGTATTCCCAGTCGATGTCGATGCCGTCGAACACGCCCTTGGCCGCGCCCGGTCCACCGCGCCCATCCTGGATCGGCAGGTCGCCGGCGATGAACATCTTCACGCAGGACTTGGCGAGCTGCTTGCGCAGTGCGTCGGTCTTGGCTGCGGCCGAGAAGAACTTCGACCATGACCATCCGCCCAGCGAGATGAAGACTTTCAGGTTCGGGTGCTGCTGCTTGAGCAGTTTCAGCTGCAGGAAGTTGCCGGAAAGCGGTGCGTCCCACGGCACGGACTGGCCGTTGACGGTGCGTTTCGGCTGGCGCTGGTAGTCGGCATAGGAATCGCCGCCGGTGCCGGCATCCGGCGAAGTTGGGTTGTCGTTGCCCACTTCGGCCTTCGTCACCATATCGCACTCGTAGCCGCCGTTCTTCTGATACACATTGCCGAAGGCGTAGTTGATGAAGGTGAGCTGGTCGGCCACGCTGGTCTGCACGCCATTGACCGGCGTCTTCGTGGTGTGGATGTCCGCTACTTCGTAATCGCGGCCGTACACGCCCCACTGGGCGAAGTAGGAACCGATCTCGCGGCCGGTTGGAGTCGGCGTAGGTGTCGGTGTCGGTGTCGGAGTTGGCGTTGGTGTCGGCGTCGGCGTTGGAGTAGGTGTCGGGGTAGGCGTAGGCGTTGGGGTTGGCGTCGGAGTCGGAGTCGGAGTCGGCGTGGTCGACTGGAACTCCCAAGGCCCGTTCGGATCGGTGCCCGGCACATTATTCTGCGTCCACCATTTCGCCTTGTAGACCGAGCCGTTATAGGTGACGCACATGCCACCGGTATAGACCGCGCTGGCGCTCCACGCAGGACAATCCGGCGTTGGTGTCGGGGTTGGAGTAGGCGTTGGCGTAGTCGCCTGCGCTTCCCAAGGCCCGTACTGTTCTGCACCCGGCACATTGTTTTGCGTCCACCACTTGGCTTTGTACACCGTGCCGTTGTAGGTCACGCACATGCCCGCAGTGTAGACCGCGCTGCTGCTCCACGCCGGACACGTTTCCGCCACGGTGGACGTTGCGAGCGTGCGCGGCTGTTGTGAGGCCTGGCCGGTGTCGCTACCGCCACCGCAAGCTGCCAGCAGGCTGCTCGTCAAACCGGCGACCAGAAAACTTCTTGAAACCCTTTGTTCCATGCTCCCCCTCCTTCGGTTGTGGTTGTCGGGCTAGGATGGGATTGGGACAATTGGTAGTCAAGTGGTTTTAATTAGTGCTGCCAATATAAGACCAGTTGCAAAAATGCATGTGCCCTGCGAGGGCTCAAAAAATGGCTGTTTGAGAATGAAAAGGGAGATGTCTCAAATGAGACATTCTGTTAAACGATGAATACCAGCATTCGGCTACTCGCCGAGTGGTATTACTGCTCAGCTGCCCGGTATGGACTTCTGGATGCGCTCGATGGTCCGATCGGCCTGCATTTGCCTCAGCACGCGCGTCAGCTCCGGCACCAGCGCCTCGTGCTTCCTGTTCACGTAGTGATAGACCGGAAAGGAAGACAGCGGCGGCTCCAGCACGGTAATGCCTTCCAGCTTCTGGCTTCGCACCACGGCCATGCCCGACGCGCGATGACCCAGCACCAGGTCCGTGCGCCCCATCATCAGCTTTTCGAAAGCCTGGTGCATGGTCGGCACCTGCTCAACCTTCATGCCCCTGGTGTTCTCCTGCGCGATCTTGTTCCCGCGCACAAAGCCCAGCGTATAGGGGCGCAGGCTCTCCCACCCGTTGACCACGAATGAAGTACCGCGCGAAAAGATCACCAGCTCGAAGGTGAGCAGGGGGACGGGAACGATGACGAGGTTGGGATAGTCGCGGTCCAGGCCGAGCTTGCGATAAAGCTCGCCATCCATCTTGCCGTCATTGGCGTATACCAGCGAGCGCTCGCCGGGCAACTGGTGCACGACCAGCGTGCGGCCAATGCGCCGGTAGGCTTCGCGCAGCACCAGTTCGGAAATGGTGGCGGCAGGGTCGTCACCCACCAGGGTGGAGACGTTCATCACCGGAAAAGCTTGCGCAGCTACCCAGGCCGGCAGCAGGCCAGACAGCGCAAAACCCAGCACGGCGCGACGACGCATTTCATCTCCAGGCAATCCCTTGACTGGAGCATAACACTGCCTACACTTTTTGTAGTTCCGAAAACTCCTGGTAGGCCGCTACGGCATTTGCCGCATACATGGCCACCGGGCCGCCGCCCATATAGATCGCCACGCCCAGTGCTTCGTGAACCTCCTGGACGGTAGCGCCCAAGCGGGCCAAAGCCTTGGTGTGGAATCCGATGCAGCCGTCGCAGCGCGCGGCAACGCCAACCGCCAACGCGATCAGCTCCTTGGTCTTGGGATCAAGCGCACCGCCCGCCATGGCAGCCTTGCCCATGTCGCTGAAGCCTTTCATTACTTCCGGCGGGGTCTTGCGTAGCTGCGCCAGGTTGGCCGATATGTCCTGAGTGAGGTCTTTGTAGTCGGTATCCATGCCCGGATGGTAGACGTCCTGCCTCCCCGGCGAAATGATCCAGGTCAGCTTTCCAGGATACGCAAGGCCTCGCGCGCCATATTGATGGCCAGCTCCTCCTGCGCGATACCGCCCTTCAGCAGCACGTATTGCAGCTTTCGTTCGCGCGAGTCGGATTCACTGGCGAAGTCCCGCTGCTCGAAACTCTTGTAGAGGGCCAGTTTCGCTTCGTGCAACGCCAGGTGGCGCCGCATTTCGTCCGCCAGCCCTGCCGGACCGATCGCCGCCTCGGCGCGGATGCGCACCATCAGGGCGTCGCGCTGGGGGCGGGGATCTTCGGCCTCGGCAACCCAGCGCCGCAGCTCGGCAGTCCCGGCCGGCAGTACGCGATAGGCGCGCTTGCGTCCCCGGCCCGTTTCGGCGGGCAGGGACTCGATCCAGCCGGCTTGCTCCAGGCGTGCCAGTTCGCGGTAAATCTGCTGGTGGGTGGCAGCCCAGAAGAATCCGATCGATTTATCAAAGCGCCGGGCCAGTTCCGAGCCGGAACCGGCTCGCTCGGACAGGGAGGTCAACAGCGCGTGAGGCAAAGACATGGCAGGAAACAATGAAAAAGATGCCACCATCTTGCCTCAGCAGCGCGAGGCGGACAAGCCACATTGTCTTTGCAACTAGTTGCAGAGACGCGGTAACCGGGCTATATTTATGCAACCAGTTGCATAAATGAGGACGCCAATGAACCGCTACCCACACCTGCTCGCCCCGCTCGACCTGGGCTTCACCACCCTGAAAAACCGCGTGATCATGGGTTCCATGCACGTCGGCCTGGAAGAGGAAGTCGATGGCTTTGAACGCATGGCCGCCTTCTACGCCGAGCGCGCACGCGGCGAAGTGGGCCTGATCGTGACCGGCGGCATTGCCCCGAACGAGGCGGGACGTCCGTGGAAGGCCGGCGCCAAGCTGACCACCACCGAGGAAGTGGCGCAGCACCGCAAGGTGACCGCCGCCGTGCACGCGGAAGGTGGCAAGATCGCCATGCAGATCCTGCACTTCGGCCGTTACGCCTACCATCCGAAACTGGTGGGCCCGAGCGCGATCAAGGCGCCGATCAACCAGTTCACCCCGCACGAACTCTCCACCGAAGAAGTGGCGGCGACCATCGAGGACTACGCCCAATGCGCCGTGTTGGCGCGCGAAGCCGGCTACGACGGCGTCGAAATCATGGGTTCCGAGGGCTACCTGATCAACGAATTCATCGCCGCCCGCACCAACCAGCGTACCGACGAATGGGGCGGCAGCTACGAAAACCGCATGCGCTTCCCGGTCGAAATCGTTCGCCGCGTGCGCGAGCGCGTGGGCAAGGACTTCATCATCATCTACCGCCTGTCCATGCTGGACCTCGTGGAAGGCGGTTCCACCCTGGACGAAGTGGTGCAGCTGGCGCAGGCGGTCGAACAGGCCGGCGCCACCATCCTCAACACCGGCATCGGCTGGCATGAAGCGCGCATTCCGACCATCGCCACCAAGGTGCCGCGCGCCGGTTTCGCCTGGGTCACGAAGAACCTGATGGGCAAGGTCGGCATCCCGCTGGTCGCCACCAACCGCATCAACACGCCGGAAGTGGCCGAGGGCATCCTGGCCGATGGCGCGGCGAACATGGTGTCGATGGCACGCCCATTCCTGGCCGACGCCTTCTTCATGCAGAAAGCGCGCGAAGACCGCGGCGACGAAATCAACACCTGCATCGGCTGCAACCAGGCTTGCCTGGACCACACCTTCTCCGGCAAGATCACTTCCTGCCTGGTGAATCCGCGCGCCTGCCACGAAGCCGAGCTGGTGATTGCTCCTGCGCAGCAGGCCAAGCGCATCGCCGTGGTCGGCGCCGGCCCAGCGGGCCTGAGCTTCGCCACCACCGCAGCCTCTCGCGGCCATGACGTAACCCTGTTCGACGCCGGCAGCGAAATCGGCGGCCAGTTCAACGTGGCGAAGAAGGTGCCGGGCAAGGAAGAATTCAACGAAACCCTGCGCTATTTCGGCCGCCAGATCGAGCTGACCGGCGTCAAGCTGCACCTGAATACCCGTGTCGACGCGGTCGGCCTGGCTGCGGGCGGCTTCGATGACGTGGTGCTGGCAACCGGCGTCACCCCGCGCACACCGGCCATCGACGGCATCGACCATCCGAAGGCCCTGGGCTACCTGCAGGTGCTGCGCGATGGCGCCCCGGTCGGCAAGAACGTGGCGGTGATCGGCGCGGGCGGCATTGGCTTCGACGTGTCCGAATACCTGACCCACGAAGGCAAGAGCGCCAGCCTGGTGCCGGAAAAGTTTTACGCCGAGTGGGGCATCGACAATGGCTACAAGGATCGCGGCGGGCTTCGCGCGCCGGAAGTGGAAGCCTCGCCGCGCAAGGTTCACCTGCTGCAGCGCAAGACCAGCAAGGTTGGCGATGGCCTGGGCAAGACCACCGGCTGGATCCACCGCACCGGCCTGAAAGCCAAGCGCGTCAACATGCAGTCGGGCGTCAGCTATGACCGCATCGACGATGCAGGCCTGCACGTCACCATCGAAGGCCAGCAGCACGTGCTGCCGGTGGATAATGTGATTGTTTGCGCCGGCCAGGAGCCGCTGCGCGAACTGCAGCAAGGCCTGCTCGACGCGGGCTGCAAGGTACACCTGATCGGCGGCGCCGACGTGGCCGCCGAACTGGATGCGAAACGCGCCATCAACCAAGGCACCCGACTGGCTGCCGCCATTTAAGGAGTAAGCCCATGCTGCTGCAACCGGCCGTTGCGGAATCGCTCGAACGCTGGCACAAGATGATCGCCGGCGGTGATTTGTCCACCCTGCCCTCCATCGTCGATGCGGATGCGGTGTTCCGCTCGCCGATTGCAAACAAGCCTTACGCCAGCCGGGAGGCGGTGGTGCTGGTGCTGAACACGGCTTACCAGGTGTTCGAGAACTTCGCTTATCACCGCCAGCTGGCGACCGACGATGGCCTGAGCGTGGTGCTGGAATTCAGCGCCAACGTCGGTGACAAACAGCTCAAGGGCATCGACTTCATTCGCTTCAACGACGCCGGCAAGATCGTCGAATTCGAGGTGATGGTGCGCCCGCTGAGCGGCTTGCAGGCCCTGGGCGAGGCCATGGGCGCACGTATCGGCGCCCAGGTCGGCGCCTTCAAGACTCCAGCATAGCGAGCAGCTTGCGCAGCTGCGCGTCAAGCGCGGCTGAGCCATCGGCCCCGAACGGGGCCATGATGTTCTTCTCATTTTCCACGTGCGCCGCCACAGCGCGCTCGATCAATTCCAGCCCGGCAGGGCTGAGCTGGACCAGCAGGCTGCGCGCATCGGCTGGATTCGGCGCGCGCGTCACCCAGCCCTGTGCCTCCAGCCTTTGCAGGCGGTGTGTCATCGTCCCCGATGTCACCATGAGCTGCGAAAACAGCGCGGTTGGCGCCAACTGGTGAGGTGCGCCAGACCGGCGCAGGGTCGCCAGCACGTCGAATTCCCAGTTACTGAGCCCAAATTGCTCGAATGTCGCGTCGAGCCGGCGCCGCATCAGCGCCGCGCAGCGGTTCAGGCGCCCGATCACGCCCATTGGTCCCACGTCCAGGGCGGGCATCTCCCGTGCCCACTGCTCCAGGATTAAATCCACTTTATCCACAGCCGTCTCCAGTTATCTATCGGGACGATTATAACAATTTATCTCGATTTCAAGATAAATTCGGCTATACTTCGATCTATCTCGATTTATCTCGATTTCAAGATACTTTTGCAGCCATGAAAAAATTCCCCCTAGCCGATACCGCGATCACCGCGCTGGCCCCCGTCATCTGGGGTTCGACCTATATCGTTGCCACCGAAATCTTGCCCGCCGGGCGTCCCTTCACCGCCGCCGCCGTGCGCGCCCTGCCGGCCGGCCTGCTGTTGGTGCTGTTCGCCGGCCGCATGCTGGCCCGCCATCTCTGGTGGCGCGTCGCCGTGCTGGCGGCGCTGAACATCGGCGCCTTCCAGGCCCTATTGTTCGTCGCCGCCTATCGCCTGCCGGGCGGCCTGGCAGCCGTGCTGGGCGCGATCCAGCCAATCGTCATCATGGGCTTGGCCTGGGGATGGGATGGACGCCGCCCGCAATGGGCCGCACTCGGCGCGGCTGCGGTGGGCGTGGCCGGCATGGCCGCCCTCCTGCTGTCGCCGTCCGCCCGCTGGGATGCCCTCGGCGTTGCAGCAGCCCTGGCCGGCGCCCTGAGCATGGCTGTCGGTACCTGGCTGGCGCGCCGTTGGAAAACCGGCTTGCCGGTGGTTGAACTGGCCGGTTGGCAGCTCTTGCTCGGTGGCCTGATGCTCACGCCGCTGGCGCTGCTGGCCGATCCGCCGCTGCCTGCCTCGCTGGCTGCCAGCGAGATCCTCGGTTATGCCTACCTGACTTTCGTCGGCGCCCTGGTGGCTTACCTGCTGTGGTTCCGTGGCCTGAGCAAGCTGTCGCCGGTTGCCGTGTCCTCGCTCGGCCTGCTGAGCCCTGCAACCGCCGTCGTCCTGGGCTGGCTCCTGCTCGGGCAGAAGCTCGGCGGCACCGCAATGATTGGCCTGGCCGTGGTGCTGGGCAGCGTACTCACTCTTCAACTTAAGCTGCAGGAGGCTAAATAATGTCTAACCCAATCAAGGACTTGATCGAATCCCGCGTCTCGGCCAACTACTTCGACCCGGCGGCGCCTGTCAGCGACGAGCAGGTAGCGGAGTTGGCACGCCTGGCGACGCTGGCGCCTTCCGCCTACAACGTACAGAACTGGCAGTTTGTCGCCGTGCGCTCGCAGGAAGCGCGGGAAAAGCTGCGCGAACTGTCTTTCGGCCAGCAGAAAGTTGTGGATGCGCCGGTCACCTTCATCATCAGCGGCACCTTGAAGGTGCATGACCAGGTGGCGGCGGCGCTGAAACCGGCTGTGGATAAAGGCATACTTATCCAACCCGTTATCGATAGCTGGACCCGCATGGCTCAGGGCTCGATGGACGGCGACGAACGCGCCCAGCGCGATGAGGCCCTTCGTTCAGCCTCACTGGCCGCGATGACCATGATCCTGGCCGCCGAAGGCATGGGCATTTCAAGCCTGATCAGCGCTTGATTATCGATTTGTGATTGTCACGCCGGTGGCCACCAGCAGGCCGCCGGCAATCATCGAAGCCATCACCTGCTCGCCCAGCATCAACGCCGCGAGCGATACACCGAATACCGGCACCAGGTTGTTGAACACCGCCGTGCGTGCCGGGCCAAGGGCCTTCACGCCCTCATACCACCACACGAAAGCCACCACGGTGCCGAAAGCGCCAAGGTAGGTAACCGACGCCCACACCTGCCAGCCCAGCGATGCCCAAGCCACGTTCGGCAACTCACGCGAGGCGGTGATCAGCAGGAAGCCCAGGCCCCACAGCGAGGCATACGTGGTGGCGGCGATCGGCGACAGGCCTTTCAGTGCGGCGCGGCCGACCAGCGTGTAGGCTGCCCAGCAGGAGGCTGCGCCCAGCATCATCAATTCACCAACGCCGATCGACTGGCTGATGTCATGCAAGGCCGCCATCGGCTCGCCGCGCGTGATCAGTACTGTGGCGCCGACAAAGGCAATGCCGATTCCCGCCCATTTCTGCCAGTTCAGGCGTTCGCGCAGCACGGCGGCAGCGGCCAGCGCGGTCACGATCGGATTCATCGCGATAAAGAGCGCCGAGCGGCTGGCTTCCATCTTGCCCAGCGCAGAGAAGAAGCAGAAGTTGTACAGGAAGATACCGGTCAGGCCCAAGGCGGCGGTCGCCCCCAGTTGCTGCATCGAGAGTTTCGGCAGGCCGCCTTCCCGCTTCCAGGCCAGCACCAGCAGCAGCGCGGCGGCAATCGAGAAGCGGATGGAGGCTGCCGTCAGCGGCGGCAGTGCATTCGAGACAATATGGCCGGCGATGAAGGTGCCGCCCCATATCAGGGTGCAGGCGATCAGTTTCAGGTAGATCATGGCAGTGGGCCTTGCGTGTCAGTGAAGGAGGTTATACATTAATACTAATCCTGACTCATAGAAAAATGAGTAAATCCTCATGACTTTCACCCAACTGGAAATCTTCGCCCTCGTGGCGGAATTGCGCGGCTTCACCGCCGCCGCCATGCGGCTTGGCGTGAGCCAGTCCGCTATCTCACATGCCATCAAGTCGCTGGAGCAGGAGCTGGGCGCCCAGCTCATCGAACGGCAAGGCGCCACGGCCGACGTGACGGAACTGGGCCAGCGCCTGCTGGTGCGCGCCCGAGAGATCCTCGGCCTGGCGGAATCGATGCGGCAGGAAGTGTCGGCAGCCAGCGGCCTGAATAAGGGGTTGCTGCGCATCGGCTCCTTCGGCCCGACCTCTTCGCTCAAGCTGATCCCGGCCATTCTCGACGTCTTCCAGAAGCGCTATCCCGGCATTGAAGTGCGCATCGACGAAGGCACGGACGACGACACCCTGCAATGGATTCTCGACCGCCGCGTCGACATCGGCTTTATCCAGCAGCCTGACGACCGTTTCGACACCGTCGACCTGGTGGAGGACCAGATGGTGGCGCTGCTGCCGGCAGGCCACCGCCTGGCGGCCAAGAAGTCCGTCAGCGCGCACGACCTGGCGAACGAGCCTTTCATCATGCCGGACGCCGGCTGTTCGACCCTGATCGAGCCGCTGTTTGCCGCACAGGGCCTGTGCCCGCAAGTCCGTTACCGCATGTCGCAGGTGCTGACCGTGCTGGGCATGGTGGGGCGCGGCGATGGCGTGTCAGGCATGGCAGAATTGGCGCTGCCGATCGACCTGGCTGCCACCCATCCGAACATCGCGGTGCGCCCCTTCTCGCCCCCAGTGCGGCGCCGAGTCGGGCTGGCGCTGCGCAACCTGGCGCAGGCCTCGCCGGCCGCCAAGGCTTTTGTCGAAGTCGCACGAAAGGTCAAACTATGAGCACTAAAGTCGAACTGGAGCAGCGCCTGTTTGCCACAGGAAAAGCATGGTGGACGTGGCTGCAAAAGCAGCATTCCTCCTCGCCCGGCGTGTGGATGAAGATCGCCAAGAAAGAGGCGCCGGAAACGTCGGTCCAGTACCCGGAAGCGCTGGACGCGGCCCTGTGTTTCGGCTGGATCGACGGTCAGAAGAAGAGCATCGACGAGCAATACTGGCTGCAAAAGTTCACGCCGCGCGCCAAGCGCAGCATCTGGTCCAAGGTGAACCGCGACAAGGTCGCCGCACTGGCCGAAAAGGGGCTGATGCAGCCTGCCGGGCTGGCGGAAGTCGAGCGCGCCAAGCAGGACGGCC
Organism: Pseudoduganella sp. R-43; assembly: GCF_049913255.1. Taxonomy (NCBI): domain Bacteria; kingdom Pseudomonadati; phylum Pseudomonadota; class Betaproteobacteria; order Burkholderiales; family Oxalobacteraceae; genus Pseudoduganella; species Pseudoduganella sp. R-43. The sequence continues at coordinate 302,098 of NZ_CP183988.1, read as the reverse complement.
GCTGGGAAGCAGCATATGACTCATGGAGCGCGGCGGAAGTGCCGGCCGATTTGCAGGCAGCGCTGGATGCCAGCGCCAAGGCGCGTGCGAACTTCTCGAAGCTTAGCTCGCAGAACCGCTATTCGATCCTGTTCCGCACCCACCAGGCCAAGCGCGCGGAAACACGGGCCAAACGGATTGGCGAATTCGTCGCCATGCTGGAGCGCGGCCAGGCCATCTATCCCCAGGCCGGCTTCACGACCATCAAGTAGAACACGGCGATGAAGGCGAAGAAAGCCGGAATGCCAAGCACGACCCAGGCGCGGAAGTAGCGCCAGAACTGGGCAGGCAGCGGCGCCGCCTGCTGCATCGCTTCCGCCGCGACATCGCGCATCTTCATTTGCAGCCAGACGACAGGCAGCCAGCACAGCAAGGCGATCACGAACAGCACGACGGACCATTTGATCCAGGGCGTGTGTATGGGAAAGCCGGCGAGATGGATCAGGTAAAAGCCGGTCGCCGGCTGGGCGATCATCGTAACGCCGGTGAACAGCCAGTCGGCAATCACCAGAATGCGGGTGACGACGGCAATTGCCTGCACATTTTTGCTGATCACCGCGAACAGCAGGTACCACGCGGAGCCGATGCCTGTGCCGAACAGCAGCGTTGAAGAGAGGACGTGCAGCCATTTGACGATCAGGTATTCCATGACGGTTTCTCCATTTCGTAGAGCATCCACAGCGTGGCCAGCATGGGCAGGTTCTTGCTGATTGGGCCATAGGGGTGGAGCAGGAATTCGGGCAGGCGCCAGGCGATGACGATGCTGTAGAAGGCGATCAGGGCGATCTGCGCAAGCCATAACCAGCGTCGGCTGCGGCGTGGCCAAGCCAGCGTTGCCACGCCGAAGGCAAGGTCGAGCGCGGATGCGCCGTACAGCATCAGCGGCGCCAGCATTTGCGGCACGCCGGTGCGAACCAGCAGCGTGTAACTGTCGGCGACCGGATACAGGCCGGCCGATACGATGGCAGTCCAGATCCACACAGCGGCGATGCTCACACGCAGAACGGGCAGCAGCCAGTCGAGTTGCGCCTGGCTGCGTGTAGCCTCCGGCTGGGCAATAAAGTCGCGCACCGCACGCGGCTGGCGGCCCAGCAGTGCAGCCAGGGGGGCCGCGTCAGCGGTATTCCCGCGCGCCAGCATCTCCAGCGCCTCGCGGTCGAGTGGGCTCCCTGGAAGGATGCCCGCAACGCGCGACAGGCTGCGTGCGAGCCAATCCGGCAACCGCAGCACCGGCAAACGCCACCGGCCCAGGCCCATCGCTTCCCTCAACGCGCGCAAGTAATCCACGAATGGCAGCGCCTCCGGGCCAACCAGCGCCAGGCGCGCCACGCCGGCGCCCGTCGCAGGACGCTCGGCGGCTCCCCGCTCGACCAGGATAACGATAGCGGCTACGACATCGTCGATATGGACCGGCTGTACCAGCTGCGGCGCACTGCCCAGCCGGACCGCGAGCGGCATGCTGGCCAGCATGCGAAACATGCGCGCGCTGGCGCCCTCCGCACCATAGACCAGCGAGGGCTGCACGATGCAGCCGTCCAGCTGCGACGCAGCCAGTGCATCGTCGGCCGCCTTCTTGCTCGCGTGAAAAGCTGAACGCGCGCCGGCATCCGCACCAAGCGCCGACACCTGCACCACATAACGTACGCCCACCTCCGCGCAGGCGGCGAACAGCGCGCGCGGCGCCGCATCATGCACAACCGCAAAAGAAGCTGCGCCTTGCGGACGAAAAATACCGACCGCGTTGACCACCGCATCCACGCCCTTGAGGCGCGCCGCCCACACAGCTTTTTCGGTATCGTGGACGAAGTCGGCAGGAACAAAGCCCATGCGGTCGTCGCGGCTGGGATGCCGCCCGGCAGCAATGACCTCATGACCGCGCGCCAGCAAGGCCGCCGCAACACGCGACCCGATAAACCCTGTAGCGCCGGTCAGCAGCACCCGCATCGGCTCCTCCTCCCGTCCTCGGACATTACACGAAAAGGGAGAATCGCCATGGACACTTGGAGCACGGCGCTCAAGCACAGCGTATTGCCCGGCGCACTGGCCAGCCTTGCCTCGACGCTGGTGCTGGCCGCTTGCGGCAAACGCGAAGCCGGCAGCATGTTTGCAGGAGTAAATGCGGTTAGCCATTGGCTCTGGGGTGACAAGGCGACGCGCGTCGACAAGCCTACGCTCAAGCACACGCTGGTCGGATACCTGATCCACCACGGGGCGTCGATGTTCTGGGCCGCGCTATTTGAAAAGTCCTGCTGCAAGACGCTCGACAAGAAGGAGGCGACAACCACCGCCACCGTGGCGGCGGCGGCAAGCGCTGTCGCCTGCTTCACCGATTACCAGCTGACGCCGCACCGGCTGCGGCCGGGATTCGAGGAGCGCCTGTCGCATACGTCGCTGCTGATGGTGTACCTGGCCTTCGGGGCAGGCCTGGCTGCCGGCGCTTACCTGAACCGGCGCGACAACTAGCGGTCTTCCTGCTCCAGCCAGCGGCGCCCGTGCGCCAGCACCTGCTCCAGTTCGTAGCGCACGGCAGCCAGCATGCCCGGCAGGTTGTCCGGATTGCCGACCCGGATTGCCGATTCGGCGTCCAGCGTGGCCTTCACTAGCCGCTTTGCCCCCAGCACGCCGACCGCGCCGCGCAGGCTGTGCAGGATGCGCGCCGCTTCGCCGGGCCGGCCCGCGCGCACTGCCGCATCCGCATCGTCCATGGGCTGCAGGCCGCCTTCGAGCGCGCCGCGCACCATCTTGAACATGACCGCCCGGCCCTTCTGGTCCTTGCCCATCACGCGCATCAGGCTGTCCATGCTGAATACCTGCTCGGACGGTGCCTGCTCCGAGGGCGCCGTGCCGGCATCGTTGGCAGCGGGCGCGCTTCCTGCAGGCTTGCGCAGGTAGCGCTCTATCACCGCCATCATCTCCTCGATCACCACCGGCTTGGCGATGAAATCGGTGATGCCGGCCTCGGTGCAGCGATGGCGTTCGGAAGCCAGCACGCCTGCGGTCATGGCTATCACCGGCAGGTCCAGTTTCAGCTCGTCGCGGATCATGCGCGTGGCGCTGAAGCCATCCAGCACCGGCATCTGCATATCCATTAGCACGATGTCATAGCGGCTGGCGCTGGCCCGCAGGATATCGACCGCCTGCTGGCCGTCGCCCGCCACGTCGAGCGTTGCGCCGGCAAGTTCCAGGATGCCGCGTGCAACGGCCTGGTTCAGCAGGTTGTCCTCCACCAGGAGGAAATGCGCGCCGCGCAGCCGGTTGCCCAGTGCGGAAGCCGACGCAGAAGCATCTTCGGCTCCGCTGGATGCCGCCAGCGCCTGGTGCAGGGCGTCGAACAGGCTCGATGCCGTGATCGGCTTGACCAGTACCGCATCCGCTTCCGGCGTGCTGGCGATATCGTCGACCTGCGCGCGCGCGAAAGCATTGATGGTGACCACGATAGGCTGGCGGTGGCCCTCGGCTGCCCGCCTGATTTCGCGTGCCGAGGCATAGCCATCCGAACCTGGCATGTGCCAGTCGGTCAGCACCACGTCATAAGGGTGGGGCCCGGACAGCCGTTCCTGGAAGCGCTGCAGGGCTGCCTCGCCACTATCGACTTCGTCCGCATCCCAACCCCAGGCGCGCAACAGTTGGGCGATCATGGTGCGGCTGGTGCTGTTATCGTCCGCTACCAGCACGTTCAGCGGCCCGATCGTCGGCAGGCGTCGCGCTGCGGCGCGTTCCGGCAGCACGCTGAACCAGAGTTCGAAGGAGAAGGTGCTGCCATCGCCGGGCGCGGTTTGAAGCTGCACCTGGCCACCCATCAGCTCCACCAGGCGGCGCGTGATGGCCAGGCCCAGGCCGGTGCCGCCAAAGCGGCGCGTGATGCTCTCGTCGCCCTGCGAGAAGGCATGGAACAACTGGGCAGTCTGCTGTTCCGTCATGCCGATGCCGGTGTCGCGGACTTCGAAGCAAAGCAGTGCGCGGTCGGCCACCCGTACCGCCGTTTTCACCGAAACCACCACTTCCCCCTGCTCGGTGAACTTGATGGCGTTGCTGGCCAGGTTGGTCAGGATCTGCTGCAGCCGCAGCGCATCGCCATGCAGCAGGGTTGGCACGTCCGGCGCCACCACGATGGCCAGTTCCAGCTCCTTGTCTCCGGCGTTCATGGTCATGGTGGTGGCCAGGGTCGCCATCGCCTCGTCCAGGTCAAAGTCGATCGGCGCCAGTTCCATGCGGCGCGCTTCGATCTTGGAAAAGTCCAGCACGTCGTTCAGGATGCCCAGCAAGGACTGGCCGGAAGTGCGGATCATGTTCAGGTATTTGCGCTGTTGTGCGCTGAGCGAGGTATTCCCGAGTAAATACACCATCCCTAGCACGGCGTTCATCGGCGTGCGGATCTCATGGCTCATATTCGCCACGAAGTCGCTCTTGGCGCGATTGGCCGCCTCGGCACGGTCGCGCTCCTGCTCCAGCTCCTCCGCGCGCAGGCCGGCTTCCGCCATCAGGGCCTGCGAGTGGGCTTCGGCTGCCTGGCGCTCCTGCATCAGGCTGTTGAATGCTTCCGTCAGTTCGCCAACTTCATCTTTGCGGGTGACGGGAATTGGGGTGAACGCGCCGGGCGCGGCACGCAGGTCCTGGATCGCATTCCGCAATTTCGCCACTGGCGCCAGCAGGTAGAGCGTGATCCAGCCGATCAGCAGCGCGGCGACCACTGACGCCGCTACGCCCCATGCCAGCATATGTAACAGAACGCCTTCGAAAGGCTCAAAGGCTTCATTCACCGGCAGGATGGAGGCAAGCAGCCAGTCGGTGGATTTCAGCCGCCGGTAGCTGCTTACGCCGGGCACCCCGGCGGCACTGGTGCTGAAGACGGTGCCCTCGAACTCCCCGTTCATCGCGCGCGTCGTAGCCGGGTTGGCATTCGGGGCCCGCGGCTGAAGGATGCGGCTGGCTTCGGGATGCACCACGTAGATTGACGGCTCGCCGAGCGTCACGGCGAAGTAGTAGCCGGTCTTGCCTACCTTGGCGGTGCGCAGGTGGCCCAGCATATTGTCCTTGTACAGCCGCAGCACGCCGGCCAGTACGCCGGCCACCTTGCCGCGCTCGTCCAGGATGGGCGCCACCATCTGTACGATGGGCTGGCCGCTGACGCGGCTCTTGATCGGTCCCGCAATCAGCGGCTTGCGGGTCTCCAGCACTTTCTTGAAGTATTCGCGGTCTGCGACCGAGACCTTCTCCCGTCCGGTGATATGGGGAACATCTGCCACTACGCTGCCGGCGGCATCGATCACGATGACGTCGTCGAACATCGACAGCATGGCGCGCTCCTCGTACCAGTTGCGCAAGCCGGCGGGGTCGTTCATCAGGCTGCGCGGCTGCTTGCGTGCCGACTGGGCGATGACGTCCAGCAGGGTAGTCAGCTTGTCGTCCAGGTCTTCGGCGGTGCGGGTGATCAGGGCATCCTGCTGCGCAAACAGTACCTTGGTGAAGTCCTCGCGCAGGCGTTGTGCCTGCAATACGGTCACCACGGCAATCATCACGATGGACGTGATGCTGGTGGCAAGTGCGACCTTCACATTGATCCCGAGAGGCTTCATCGACGTCCTTTGGGCGAGGGGGCTGCTGGCTAGTGTAATTTATTTTTGTAACCGCGAATCCAAATCCGGAATCGACCCCTCTTAGCAGGTGAGGAATTTCCCTCCAACTGCGAAAAGGAGTGCAAAATGTTCTATGTTAAAAATGTCCCAACCTGGGAACGCGCCCTGCGCGTGATCGTTGGCCTGGCAGTGGTGGCGTGGGCCGTCCTGGCCCTCGGCGGGCTGTGGGGCGCGGTCGTGGCGCTGTCGGCGGCGGGGATCGTGCTGTCAGGGCTGTTTGGCTTCTGCCCTGCCTGCGCCATGGTGGGCCGCAAACTGGATAAGGCGAATCGGTAATGGCACTTCTTGAACAGCACCAGCCGGTGCTGCAGGCGGCCCACAGCGGCGATCCGCAGGCCCTGGCCAAGCTGCTGGCGGTGTGCCAGCCCGACATCCGTCGTTATGCGCAGCGCAATTGCCTGATCAGCGACGTGGATGATGCGGTGCAGGAGGTGCTGCTGGTGATGTCGCGCCGCCTGTCTTCGCTGAAGGTGCTGGCGGCGTTTTCCGGCTGGCTGTTCAAGGTCGTGCAGCGCGAGTGCCGGCGGCTTGGGCGGCGCGCCTTCAACTACGACCCGTATGACGAGGAGCGCGCCGAGCAATGGCTGGCATCGCAGGATGATGCAGGCTTGCGGACGGAACTGGTGCAGGCGCTGGAATCGCTGCCGCGCGACTACCTGCAGATTGTGCTGCTGCGCGACTTTGAAGAATTGAGCATTGCGGAGATTGCGCAGGAACTCGGCCTGACGACGGCGGCTACCAAGAGCCGCCTGCATCGGGCGCGTGCGCTGGCGCGCGAATACCTGGTCGGCTAGCGTGCCGTGCCGGGCGTAGTGCCAGCGTCGGCGCGGATCGCCACTTCGCGTTCTACAGGCCATTGCCAGACGCCTTCCAGGCGCCAGTCGCGCTGCTTGCCCTCGACGAGCACTTGCCAGCGCGAGCGCTCCAGCATCGGCAGCGCTACGCTGAAGTTGCCGGCGGCATCGGGGCGGGCCATCAGCACCATGTCGCGATTCGGCTGGGTGGCGTGTTGCAGGCGCACGGACAGTATTTCGTCCGCGAGCGGCTTGCTGCTGCCGACATGGCCGTGCAGCAGGCCTTCCGCTGCGTCGTAGCGCAGGCCGATCGACAGGCCGAGGGCGGCGGCCGCGCGGTCGCGCCGCAAGTCCTGGTTGATCGCCTTACCCTGTTTGTAGTAGTCGCCCACCACCAGCGCATCCTGGCTGGTGAAAGCGACGTAGCTGGTGGCGATGCCTGCCACTGCCACAACGGCCGGGCCGAGCATCAGCAGCCATGGCCAGCGATGGGTATACCAAGGGGCGGCGTCGGCGGGGGCGACGGTAGCATTCATTTCAATCTCCTTAGCGCGGCACGATGAATACCGCTTTTTCCTTGACGGCCAGCGATGGATCATCCAGCGCCGTCAGCTCAATCGCAATCTTGTTGGATCCAGTCTCGCCCTTGCCGTGATCAACGCGCAGGCGGATCGGCACCGCGCGGGTTTCGGTCGGGCCCAGTTCCACGGTATCCGGTACCGCAACCTGCAGCGTATCGATGCCGCTGGCACGGATACGGTAGGTATGGCCTTGTTCGCCGGTGTTCATGATCTGGAGGCGATACACGTTTTCGATCATGCCGTTTTCCACTTCGCGGCCCATCGAACCGCGGTCGCGGATCACGTCCATCTTCAGCGGCGTGCGCAAGGCCAGGGTGGTGAATACGGCGATGATGAACAGCAGCAGGCCGCCGGAATAGAGCAAGACGCGCGGGCGCATGATGCGCTTGCGGATCTCTTTCGCACTCAGGCCGAGCTGCATTGCGCGATCGGTGCTGTAGCGAATCAGGCCGCGCGGCTGCTGGATCTTGTCCATCACGATATCGCAGGCATCGATGCAGGCGGCGCAGCCGATGCACTCGTACTGCAGGCCTTTACGGATATCAATGCCGGTCGGGCAGACCTGGACGCACAGCGAGCAGTCGATGCAGGAGCCTTCCGATTTCGGGCCGCGCGGTTCGCCGCGCTTTTCGTCGTAGGTGATGATCAGCGTGTCGCGGTCGAACATCGCGCTCTGGAAGCGGGCGTAAGGGCACATGTACTTGCACACCTGCTCGCGCAGCCAGCCGGCATTGCCGTAAGTGGCAAGGCTGTAGAACAGCACCCAGAAGGTTTCCCATGGGCCGAAGTTGAACGTCTGCGCTTCCTTGGCGAGGTTGTGCAGCGGCGAGAAATAGCTGACGAAGGTAAAGCCGGTCCACAAGGCCAGCAGCAGCCACGCGAGATGCTTGCCGCCCTTTCGCCAGGCTTTGTTGAACGACATCGGCTCTTTCGCCAGGCGCATCTGGGCGCTGCGCGATCCTTCGAACTTACGCTCGATCCACAGGAACATCTCCGTGTAGACCGTTTGCGGACAGGAGAAGCCGCACCACACGCGGCCGGCAACCGCCGTGACCAGGAACAGGCCCCAGGCACAGGCGATCAGCATGGCCGCCAGGTAGATGAAGTCCTGCGGCCACAAGACCAGGCCAAAGATGTAGAACTTGCGCGACATCAGGTCGAACAGGATGGCCTGCCGGCCATTCCATTGCAGCCAGGGCGCTCCGTAGAAGACCAGTTGCGTCAGGATCAGGCAGATCCAGCGCAGGTTCTGGTAATGGCCTTTCACCTCGCGCGGGAAGATATCCTCGCGCTTGGCGTACATCTTGATGACTTGTGGTGCGGGGGCGTTCATTTCTTACCGAGAAGCGGTGACTGGAGGGTTCGACAGGCCCCAAACGTAGGCTGCCAGCACATGCACTTTGCCTTCGCCGAGGAAGTCCTCGAAGGCAGGCATGGTGTTGTTGCGGCCCTTGCGGATGGTTTCCATGATGGTTTCGGCACTGCCGCCGTACAGCCAGGTCTTGTCGCTCAGATTAGGCGCACCCAGCATCGGGTTTCCCTTGCCGCCCGCACTGTGGCAGGCCATGCAGGCGCTGAACTTCGACTTGCCCATGACGGACTTGATCGGGTCGTGCGTGCTGTCCGACAGGCTCAGGACATACTGCGCAACGTTTTCGATATCCTTTTCCGACCCCACTGCGGCGCCCATCGGAGGCATCACGCCGTGGCGGCCCTTCATGATGGTCAGCTTGATGGTGTCGGGATCGCCGCCATGCAGCCAGTCCTTGTCTGCCAGGTTCGGGAAGCCCTTGTTGCCGCGTGCATCGGAACCGTGGCATTGTGCGCAGTAGGTCAGGAACAGGCGTTCGCCGATGGCGTGCGCCTGCGGATCTGCCGCTACTGCTTTCAGGTCCTGGCCCTTGTACTTGTCGAACAGCGGGCCGTACTCCTTCTCTGCCTTGGCCAGTTCTTCCTTGTGCTCCTTGGCGGAAGTCCAGCCCAGCGAGCCCTTATAGCTGCCCAGGCCCGGATACAGCCACAGATAGCCGATGGCGAAGGCGATGGTCAGGTAGAACAGCCACATCCACCAGCGCGGCATGGGCGTATTCAGTTCGGTCAGGTCTTCGTCCCAGATATGGCCGGTGGTGCCGACTTTGCCGTCCACCGACTTCAGGGCTGAACCTTTGACGGACGACTGGGACCACAGCAGCACGCCGCAGCCGACGATGCCGATGACGGTCAGGACGACGACGTACAGGTTCCAGAATTCGCTGGTGAAATCAGCCATGGTCCTTCTCCTCGTCTGCGAAAGGCAGCTTGGCTGCTTCTTCCCAGTTACCGCGCTGGGCCCACCATACGATGCCGAGGAAAGTGAGGAAGGAAATCACCGTCATCACATTGCTCGCATTGCCAAAAAAGTTTTCCATTTCAGTTCCTCGTCTTGATCAGGGTGCCCAGGCCTTGCAGGTAAGCCACCAGTGCATCCTCTTCCGTCTTGTTGGCCAGTTCGGCCGGTGCGGCGGCGATTTCTTCTTCCGTGTACGGATCGCCCATGCGCTTCAGTGCGCGCATCTTCGGCACCACGTCTTCCGCCTTCAGCTTGTTCTGCGCCAGCCACGGATAGTTCGGCATGTTCGATTCCGGCACCACGTCACGCGGGTTGTTCAGGTGGGTGCGGTGCCACTCGTCGGAGTAGCGGCCGCCAACGCGTGCCAGGTCTGGGCCGGTGCGCTTGGAGCCCCACTGGAACGGGCGGTCATACACAAACTCGCCCGCCACCGAGTAGTGGCCGTAACGCTCGGTCTCGGCGCGGAACGGGCGCACCATCTGCGAGTGGCAGACGTAGCAGCCTTCACGCACATAGATGTCGCGGCCGGTCAGGCGCAGCGCGGAATAAGGCTTCAGGCCCGCCACCGGCTCCGTGGTCGACTTCTGGAAGAACAGCGGGATGATCTCCACCGCGCCGCCCACCGATACCACCAGCGTAACCAGAGCGATCAGCAGCCAGGGGTTCTTCTCAATCCATTCATGGGAAAATTTCATCTTCTACTCCGATCAGTTGCCACTCAGGCGGCCATGCTCAATTCAGGGATGCGTGCACGCGTCGTTTCGCGGCCCTTCAGGGTCATCCAGGCGTTGTAGGCCATGATGCACATGCCGGCCAGGTACAGCAGTCCGCCCAGGAAGCGCACCACGTAGTACGGATAGGTGGCTTTGACGCTTTCCACGAAGGTGTAGGTCAGGGTGCCGTCGGCGTTGACTGCGCGCCACATCAGGCCCTGCATCACGCCGGCAATCCACATCGCGGCGATGTACAGGACGACGCCGATGGTGGCGACCCAGAAGTGCAGGTCGATCAGCTTGGTGCTGTACATCCTGGTCTGGCCGGCCATGCGTGGGATCAGGTAGTAGATCGAGCCCATGGTGATGAAGCCCACCCAGCCCAGTGCGCCGCCGTGAACGTGGGCGATGCCCCAGTCGGTGTAGTGCGACAGTGCGTTGACGGTCTTGATCGACATCATCGGGCCTTCGAAGGTGGCCATGCCGTAGAAGGACAGGGACACGATCATCAGCTTCAGGATCGGGTCGGTGCGCAGCTTGTGCCATGCGCCGGAGAGGGTCATCATGCCGTTGATCATGCCGCCCCAGCTTGGCGCCAGCAGGATCAGGGAGAACACCATGCCCAGCGATTGCGCCCAGTCAGGCAGCGCGGTGTAGTGCAGGTGGTGCGGACCGGCCCACATGTAGGTGAAGATCAGCGCCCAGAAGTGCACGATCGACAGCTTGTAGGAGTACACGGGACGCTCGGCCTGTTTCGGGATGAAGTAGTACACCATGCCCAGGTAGCCGGCGGTCAGGATGAAGCCCACCGCATTGTGGCCGTACCACCACTGGATCATCGCGTCCTGCACGCCGGTGTACATGGAATAGGACTTGAACAGCGAGGCCGGCATCGACATCGAGTTCACCACGTGCAGCAGGGTCACCGCCAGGATATAGCCGCCGAAGAACCAGTTGGCCACGTAGATGTGCTTGACCTTGCGCTTGACGATGGTGCCGAAGAAGACCACCGCGTAGCTGACCCACACCAGGGCGATCAGGATCGAGATTGGCCATTCCAGCTCAGCGTATTCCTTGCCGCGGGTGAAACCCATTGGCAGGGTGACCACGGCGGCCAGGATCACCGCTTGCCAGCCCCAGAAAGTGAAAGCTGCCAGCTTGTCGGAGAACAAACGGACCTGGCAAGTGCGCTGCACCACGTAGTACGACGTGGCGAACAGGCCGCTGATGCCGAAGGCGAAAATCACTGCATTGGTGTGCAGGGGACGCAGGCGACCGTAGGTCAGCCAAGGAATGTCCAGGTTCAGGGCGGGCCAGGCAAGTTGGGCGGCGATGATGACGCCGACCAGCATGCCCACAACGCCCCACAGTATGGTGGCGATCGCGAATTGCTTCACGACCTTGTAGTTGTAGTCCAGTGATTGATCCACTTTGAATTCTCCAGGCAGACACTTTGATGAGATATGTCAAAGGTTACCGAGGAGCACTTCAAAAAAACATGACGTGGATCAAATCCGGTCGTTGTCCTGCAAAACGCGGATGGCCGGGCCTACCAGATCGTCGAATTGGCCGTCATCCGAGGCCTTGAAAAACAACCACAGCGCGCCGAAAACCAGGCCGACGCTGATGGGGATGAGCAGGTAAAGTGATTCCATTTTTTTAACCTCTGCGCAAACGAAGCGCATTGAGAACGACGATGGCGGAGCTGGCCGCCATGCCAACGCCGGACAGCCAGGGGTTCAGCACACCGAAGGCCGCTGCCGGAATGGCAACAATGTTGTATAGCGTGGCCCAGGCCAGGTTCTGGCGAATCACGCGCATGGTCTTGTCCGCGCTGCGGGCGGTTTCCGTCAGCAGCGGCAGGCGGGCGTCGAGCAGTACGCAGTCGGCATGTACTTGTGCCAACGTTGCCCCGCTGCCCATTGCGAAAGAGACATCGGCCGCGCTCAGCACGGCGGCGTCGTTGATGCCGTCGCCAACCATCGCTACCACGCCGCCGCGCGCTTGCAGCGCCTGGACGTATGCCAGCTTTTCGTCCGGCAGGCAGTCGCCGATCGCCTCCGTGATGCCCAACTGTCCTGCCACGCTCTCCGCCAGTGACTGCTGGTCGCCGCTTAGCAGCACGACCTCCTTGCCGAGCCGCTGGAAGAATTCAACCGTCCGCCGCGCATCCGCCCGAAGTGCGTCGGAAATGCGGAAACGTCCCAGCCAACGGCCCTGCATGCCCAGCCACACGGTGGTCATCGGCGAGCTGTCCGTGGCGCCCGCAGCGCCAGCCGTTCCGGCCAGGCCCGATCGCGGTACCGGGCTGCCAGCGATGCCGGCTACATATGCCGCAGTGCCGAGGCGATAGCGAACACCATTGACCATGCCTTCCATGCCCTGCCCCGCCAGTTCGTGCAGGCCGGTGGCGCCAGCCGCGCCAGCGCCATGCGCTTCAGCGGCGGCGCTGATGGCCCGTGCAATCGGGTGCGCGCTGCCAGTTTCGAGTGCCGCTGCCACGCGCAGGATGCCGATGATCCGCGCGCCATCGATCGCGTCGATGTTTTGCACGGTTGGGCAGCCTTCCGTCAGCGTGCCGGTCTTGTCGAATACGATATGTGTGGTGCGGTGCAAAGTCTCGAGGACATGCGGCTGCACGACCAGGGCGCCTTTGCCCAACAGGCGGTCTGTCGCTGCTGCCAGCGCCGAGGGAGTCGCCAGCGACAAGGCGCATGGGCAGGACACCACCAGTACGGCAATCGCCACCGGCCAGGCGCGCACTGCGTCATGCCAGGTCCAGAAGCCAAAGCTGGCCGCCGCGAACAGCAGCAGCGCAGCGACAGACCAAGAGGCGGTACGGTCCGCCCATTGCGCGATTTGCGGCTTGGCGCTGCCGGCGCGCTCGATCAGCTTGAGCAGGCCGGCCAGGGTGCTTTCGCGCGCCGGCTTCTCGACGCGCAGTACGACCGGGCTGCCTGCGTTGACCGCGCCGCCGGGAATCGTATCGCCGACAGTCTTGCGCTGCGGGGCGCTCTCGCCGGTCAGCAGCGACAGATCGACGGCCGTGCTGCCTTCAACGACAACGCAATCGGCTGCCACGGATTCGCCGCCTTTGACAATGATATGGTCGCCGGCGGCAAGTGCGCTGGCGGGCACGGTGGTGGCATCGCGCAGGTCCGGCCAGGCAGCCAGGCGCTGCGCCATCTCCGGTACGCCATGGCGCAGGCGCGACAAGGCGCTGGCTGCCTTGCGGCGCGCCACCATTTCCAGGTAGCGGCTGGCCAGCAGCAGGAAAATGAACATGGTGACCGAGTCGTAATACACCTCGCCGTGGCCGCGGAAAGTCGATACGGCACTACCGATGAAGGCGGCCATGATGCCTAATGCCACCGGCACGTCCATGCCCAGCACGCGCGCCTTCAGGCTGGCCCAGGCGCCTTTCAGGAAAGGCTGGGCAGAGTAGGCAATGGCGGGCAGCGTCAGGAGCAGGCTGGCCCAGCGCATCAGGCTAGCCATGCCGGCATCCAGCGTGCCGTCGTCACCGGCCATGTATTCCGGCGCCACGTACATCATCACCTGCATCATCGACAGGCCGGCAACGAAGAGCTGGCGGCCCAGCGTGCGGCTGGCTTTCTGCAGCTGCGCGTCGTGGCGGCTGGTATCGTAAGGCCAGGCGTTGTAGCCAATGCTGCGCACCGCCTCCAGCAGCGCCGCGGCGGTAGTTTTATCCTTGTGCCAGCGAAGGAACAGCTTTTCCGTGGCGACGTTCAGGTTGGCCATTTCCACGCCTTCGACCTGGCGCAGCCGATGCTCGATCAGCCACACGCAGGCGGCACAGCGGATGCCTTCCACCAGCAAGGTCGTTTCGCGCGCATCGCCATCGTCGATGATGTTCGGATCGTCTTCCGGCAGCGCGAGCGCGGCTGGCACCAGCGCCGCTGCGACGCCCGCCTCGCCCGGCGCGGCAAAGCCATTGCGTTCGCGGTAGTAGCTGGCCTGGCCGATATCGACAATGGTCTGCGCAACAGCCGCGCAGCCAGGGCAACACATTGCGCGCTCGACGCCTTCGATGTTCACATGCCAGTTGGCACTTGCGGCGACCGGCTGGCCGCAATGGAAGCAGGCCGCAATTTCATTCATCATCATGGCCGCACCGTCAGGCAAAGCACATCGAACAATGCGTGCTGGCCGCCGCTGGCTGCGCGGGCCAGGCCCAGCACGCCGAAGCCCAGTACCAGCAGGCCGCAGGCCACTCGCACTGAGCGTTTTTGCAGGTACTGGCGCAGCTTCGAACCAGCCATGCCCATCGCCAGCAGCATCGGCAGCGTGCCCAGGCCGAAGGCGCCCATCACCAGGGCGCCATCCAGCGCGGAGCCTGTCAGCATGGCTGTCAGCAGCATGCTGTACACCATGCCGCAAGGCACCCAGCCCCACAGGCCGCCGAGCGCCAGCGCCTTCAACGGCGTATCCATCGGAACCAGGGGCTTGACCATCGGTTGCACGCGGCGCCACAGGATGCCGCCCACGGCCTCCACGCGGGCCAGGCCGCGCCAGGCGTCCATCAGGTAGAGGCCCATGGCGACCAGCATCAGGTTGGCCATCCAGTAGGCGATCAACTGCGCGGATGCCATTTGTGCCAGGCTGGCGATGCTGCCGGCGATGCCGCCTGCAATTGCACCAGCCAGCATATAGCTGCCAATGCGCCCGCTGTTATAGGCCAGCACGTGGCCAAGCGCGCCTGCATTGGCGCCGGCCCAAGTCATGGCGGCAGTTCCACCCGTGCCCATGCGCGCAATCGGGATCACGCGAGCACGCGCCGGCGCGGCGGACGGACCGCCAACGCTGAACGCGCTGACGATGCCGCCGCACATGCCGGCGCAATGCACACTGCCGGCGAGGCCGGCAATCAGGATGGGCAGCAGGTTCATGAACTCCTCAAATCGTGCGCGAGAAGCGCAGCGGATGCACTTGTCCCGGCGCCGTTCCTGCAGCACGGTCGGCAGTCAGGTGGCGGTCGAACACCATGCAGATATTGCGGATCAGCAGGCGACCCTTGGGCGTTACGGAAATCCAGTCGTCTTCGATCGCCAGCAAGCCGTCGCGCTCGAACTCGCGCAGCTTTTCCAGCTCCTTGGCGAAGTACTGCTTGAAGCGGATCGGATAACCGAGTTCCAGCGCCGAGATCGACAGCTCGAAGTTACACATCAGCATCTGGATCACCATGCGGCGCAGCAGGTCGTCGTTGTCCATCGCGTAGCCGCGTGCGATCGGCAGGCGGCCTTCGTCCAGGCGCGCGTAGTATTCGTCCAGCGTTTTCTCGTTCTGGCTGTAGGTGCCGTTCACCGAGCTGATGGCAGACACGCCCAGCGCCACCAGGTCGGTTTCGGCGTGGGTCGAGTAACCCTGGAAGTTGCGATGCAGGCGGCCCTGGCGCTGTGCCACGGCCAGGTCGTCGTCCGGCTTGGCGAAATGGTCCATGCCGATGTAGACGTAGCCGGCCTTGGTCAGGCGATCGATGCACAGGGCCAGCATATCCAGCTTCACGGCCGGCGTTGGCAGCTCGTCTTCCGCAATACGGCGCTGCGGCTTGAACAGGTGCGGCATGTGCGCGTAGTTGTACAGCGCGATGCGGTCGGGATTGGCCTCGATCACCTTGTCCATCGTTGCCTGCATGGTGGTCATGCTTTGCTTTGGCAGGCCGTAGATCAGGTCCACGCTGATTGAGCGGAAGCCCGCGTCGCGCGCTGCCTGGATCACGGCCAGGGTTTCCTCGGCAGGCTGGATGCGGTTGACGGCCTTCTGCACGTCAGGATCGAAGTCCTGCACGCCCATGCTGACGCGGTTGAAGCCCTGCTTGCGCAGCGTGTGGATACGTTCAGCGTCGACGGTGCGCGGGTCGATCTCGATCGAGTACTCGCCCTCTTCATCCGGTGCGAATTCGAAGTGCTTGCGCATGTGCGCCAGCAACTCGCCCATCTGGTCGTCATCCAGGTAGGTCGGGGTGCCGCCGCCGAAGTGGAGCTGCTCCACGCGGTTCATGCCCGCGAACAGCTTGCCCTGCATATCGATTTCCTGCTTCAGGTAGCCAAGGTAGGTGACGGCCTTGCTGCGGTCCTTGGTCACCACCTTGTTGCAGGCGCAGTAGTAGCAGACCACGTTGCAGAAAGGGATATGGACGTACAGCGAGAGCGGTGCACGCGCCCCGCGCATGCGCAGGTTGGCTTGCGCCTCGAGGAAGCTGGAGTAGCTGAAGTCCGGCTTGAAGCGGTCGGCGGTCGGGTACGAAGTGTAGCGCGGGCCGGAAGTGCTCATGCGGCTGATCAGCTCTGCATCAAACTGTACGGTTGGTTCTGCAATGGTATTCATGATTTTCTCGTTCGGTATCAGGCTGCGAGGCGTTTGGGCGCCTTACGGGTTGGCTGCGCGCCGCGTGCCGAATTGACAGCCGTCAGGCGCGCATGACGGGTGCGTTCAAATTTGAACAGGCTGAAGGCGTCGCGCAGGTGGCCGGCTTCGTCGGCCAGGCTGACCGCCGCTGCGGCGGCCTCTTCGACCAGGCCGGCGTTCTGCTGCGTCACCTGGTCCATGTGGTTGACGGCCTGGTTGACCTGGTCGACGCCGATGCTCTGCTCGCGGGAGGCGGTGGAAATCTCGTGCATGATGGTGGTGACCTGCTTGACCGAGTTCACCACTTGGTCCATGGTGGCGCCGGCGCGTTGCGCACGTTCCATGCCGGTGCTGACCTTCTCCACCGAGATTTCGATCAGCTGCTTGATGTCCTTGGCGGCAGCGGAGGAGCGCTGCGCCAGGTTGCGCACTTCGCCAGCCACCACGGCGAAGCCGCGGCCCTGCTCACCGGCGCGTGCCGCTTCGACCGCGGCGTTCAGCGCCAGGATATTGGTCTGGAAGGCGATGCCTTCGATCAGGCCAATGATGTCGACCACGCGCCGGGACGAGGAGTTGATCTCGTCCATGGTCGCAATCACTTCGGACACGATCTCGCCGCCTTGCACCGCTACGCCGGAAGCGCTGACTGCCAACGCGTTCGCTTCCATCGAGTTCTCGGCATTGGCCTTCACGGTCGAAGAGAATTCCTCGATGCTGGAAGCGGTCTTTTCCAGGCTCGCTGCCTGCGATTCGGTGCGGCCGGCCAGGTCGGCATTGCCGGCGGCAATCTGCTTGGTCGCCACGGCCATCGCATCGATATTGAAGCGCACGTCGCGAATGGTGGCGATCAGGTTGTTATTCATCTGCTGCAGGGCGCGCAGCAACTGGCCCACTTCGTCGGTGCTGTCGGTGTCGAAGGAGCCGGTCAGGTCGCCGGCCGCGATCAGGCGCGCGCCATCGAGCGCGCGGCCCAGCGGCTGCAGCATGCCGGTGCGCAGCGTGTACCACAGGAAGACGTTGATCAGGAAGCCAAAGGCCGTGGCGCCAAAGATGCCCCAGCGCGTCACGTCGCTGGTGCCATCGGCGAACAGTGCAGCGATGCAGACCGCGATCTGCAGCACGTTGACCACGCTGGTGGCCAGCCAGATGCGCATGGCCAGCGACACATGGCTCAGGCGTGCCAGCACGTTCGACAGGCCCAGGCGCACGATCTGGCCATTCTTGATGCGGATATTGCGGGCACCGGCAATGATCTTGCGGTAGGCCTCGGTCGCGGCCGCGATCTGGCCGCGTTCGGCCTTGGTGCGCACCGACATGTAGCCGATGGTGCGGCCGTTTTCCTTGATCGGGGTGATATTCGCTTTGACCCAGTAGAAATCGCCGTTCTTGCAGCGGTTTTTCACCAGGCCGGTCCAGGGAATGCCGGCGCGGATGGTTTGCCACAGGTCGGCAAACGCTTCCGGCGGCATGTCCGGGTGGCGGATGATGTTTTGCGGCTGGCCAATCAGCTCCGCAGCGGAGAAGCCGCTGATGTGCTCGAAGTAAGGATTTACGTAGACGATATTGCCTTCCAGGTCAGTCTTGGAGACGATCGCCTGGTCTTCGTCCAGTTCTACTTCCTGATTGGTTACCGGTAAATTCTTACGCATCGCGCGCTCCCTGTTGACTTTCTTGCTATAACGCAAGATCACAGGGAACAGTCTAGGGACTTGAGCGCGCTTTTTTAATGATGTAGATCAAATCTGGCAGGGTTGGCCGGTCAGGCCACTTCTGCCTGGATTGCCGAACTGTCACGAACGTTCTTTTGCACTGCGACGGCGGCAAACAGGCTCAGGGCAAAAGCCATGCCGTAAAAGCCTTTTTCGCTGAGCGCCAGGTTGGCATTCCACAGACCGACCCCCAGCAGCAGGATGGCGGACGCGGTGGAAATCCAGCACAGGCCGAAGTACATATTCGACACGCGGATGCCTTCCACCTTGTCGCGCACCGACTTCTGCAGCGATACAGCGGCGAACAGACCATACAGCAGCAAGGTCAGGTAGTACCCTTTCTCGTTCAGCGCCATCTGGGCATTCCACAGTCCGGCCAGGAAGGCGCCGGCGCCCAGCAGCAGGGCGGTCCAGGAGGCGCCAACAAACGCGCCGGAAGGTCGGTTATGGGTCGACATAGGATTCTCCTTGTTAAAAATGACAGTGTGCCGCCGGGCCGATGCTTAGCGCTTGACCACGCTCAACAGTTTGCTGCCGATGGTGACGACCGCCAACACGATAGCGCCGGCGATCACGCCACCAATGGTATCCAGCGCGGACGGGGTAATGGCAGCCAGCAGGGGACCAACGCCGCCCACCGAACCGGCAGCTTCGGCAGCGTGATGGATCACGTCATGCGCGCCAGGAATACCGTGGGTCAGGATGCCGCCACCGACCATGAACATCGCGACCGTACCGGCAACCGACAGGAATTTCATCAGCTTGGGCGCCGCAGTCAGCAGGAAACGGCCGATCGCCTGCACGGCGGCACCGGCACGCTTGGTAAGGTACAGGCCGGCGTCGTCCATCTTCACGATGGCGCCCACCAGGCCATATACGCCCACGGTCATCACGATGGCGATGCCAACCAGCACCGTCACCTGTTGCAAGAAGCTGGCGGCCGCCACGGTGCCCAGGGCGATTACGATAATCTCGGCCGACAGGATGAAGTCGGTACGCACGGCGCCCTTGACCTTTTCCTTTTCCATTGCCACCAGGTCAACACTCTGGTTCGCATCCACCAGTTCCTTGTGGTGCTGCTCATCTTCCGCCGGCGAATGCAGGAACTTGTGGGCAATCTTCTCGAAACCTTCAAAGCACAAGTAGGCGCCGCCCAGCATCAGCAGGGGCGTAATCGCCCATGGCGCGAAGTAGCTGATCGCCAGCGCAGCAGGCACCAGGATCGCCTTGTTGATCATCGAACCCTTCGCTACTGCCCAGACAACAGGCAATTCACGGTCGGCTTGCACGCCTGCGACCTGCTGCGCATTCAGCGCCAGGTCGTCGCCCAGCACACCCGCGGTCTTCTTGGCTGCCACTTTGCTCATGGCAGCCACGTCGTCCAGGATGGTGGCAATATCGTCGATCAGTGCAAGCAGGCTGGAACCGGCCATTTCGTATAACTCCAAAGAAAAATTACAGGATCGACAATCTAACACGCCGCCGCAGCCAGCGGGCATCTTCAACGCTACAATGAACTCTTTATTCGTCGGTAATCGGTCATGACTTTCACCATCTGGATCACCTTTGTCATCGCTGCCTGCATCATTGCCGTGTCGCCTGGTTCCGGCGCGGTGTTGTCAATGTCGCATGGTTTGTCCTATGGCGTGAAGCGTACTTCCGCCACCATCCTCGGCCTGCAACTGGGCTTGCTGCTGGTGCTGGCGATTGCCGGCGCGGGTGTCGGCTCCCTGCTGATCGCCTCGGAAGTAGCCTTCAGCGTGGTGAAGACCGTGGGCGCGCTGTACCTGATCTGGCTGGGCATCAGCCAGTGGCGCGCCAAAGTCGCCGCCGGCGAAGGCGTACATGCCGCCCGCCAGGCGCTGCCGACCTTCCGCAAGCGCGTGATGATCGGCTTCCTGACCAATGCCACCAACCCGAAAGGCATCATCTTCATGGTGGCGGTGCTGCCGCAGTTCATCAACCAGCATGCGGCGCTGCTGCCGCAACTGGCCATCCTGGCCGCAACCATGTGCGTGATTGACCTGGTGGTGATGCACAGCTATGCCTTCCTGGCCTCGTCGATGCAGCGCTTCTTCCGCGAATCTTCAGCCATCAAGGTGCAAAATCGCGTATTTGGCGGCCTTCTGATGTTTATCGGCGGTGCCCTGTTCTTCGTCAAGCGGGGAGCGGCCCAGGCATGACCACCCAGTTCCGGCATTACAAGGGCGGCATCTACGATCTGGTGTGTGAGGCCACGGTGGAATCCGACCTCAGCACAATGATCGTGTACAAGGCTGCCAACGGCTCCATCTGGTGCCGCCCGCGCGAAGTCTTCTTCGAAATCATCGAAGTGGATGGCAAGCAGGTGCAGCGTTTTACCCCCATTTGAAATTATTTGTAACTTGCGTCCTCGCCAAGGGGGCTCAGGCGTTATATAAAAACAAAAACGCCGCAGACGTTCCCTTGGAGAGATAGAATGAGCCGCAAGATAGTGCAGTTCCTGGTGCTGGCAGCGCTGGTCGCAGTGACCTCGGTTGCCATGGCCGATCCGCCCGCCCGGGTGGGACGGGTGACGGTTACCGAAGGCAGGGTGACCATGCTCGTCAACGGCGAAGAAGAATCCGGCAACCTGATGAACTGGCCGGTCACCAGCGAAAACCACCTGACGACCGCGTCTGGCGCCCGTGCGGAATTCCGCGTCGGCTCCACCGCCATCCGCCTGGACGGCGACACCGACCTCGAGGTGCAGGAACTGGATGACGAGCGCCTGGTGCTGCGCCTGAACTACGGCACCGCCGCCGTGCGCGTGCGCGATCCGGCCATGCTCAATGAATTCGAATTCCTCACGCCGCAAGCCCGCATTACGCTCACCGAACCCGGCTCCTTCCGGGTCGACACGGAGCGCGCTCCCGACACCACCGTGGTCAACGTCTTCGCCGGCAATGCCCGCGTTGAAGGCGCCGGCACCATGCTGACCGCCCGGTCCGGAAAACGCGTGGAAGTACGCGGCGACGACATCTTTACCGCGCTGGCGCGGCGTGATGATTTCGACAACTGGGTCGCCAACCGCGACCGCCGCGACGAAGGCATGGTCGCTTCGCGCTACGTGCCGGCTGACATGACCGGCTACGAAGACCTGGATAATTACGGCAACTGGGTGGAAGACCGCGAATACGGCACCGTCTGGTTCCCGCGCGCGGTGCCGGTCGGCTGGGCGCCCTATCGTGACGGCCGCTGGGTCTGGATCTCGCCATGGGGCTGGACCTGGGTCGATAACTCGCCCTGGGGCTATGCACCGTTCCACTATGGCCGCTGGGTCGTGGTCAGCGGTCGCTGGTGCTGGACGCCGGGACGCGTCATTGGCCGCGCAGTATGGTCGCCCGCGCTGGTGGGCTGGGTCGGCGGCAATAACTGGAGCGTCAGCTTCGGCTCGGGCCGTTCCGGTCCCGCCGTTGGCTGGTACCCGCTGAGCCCGCGCGACCGCTATGTGCCGGCTTACCGCGTATCGTCCGATTTCGAGCGCCGCCTCGTGTGGAATCACCGCACCAACGAGCGCTGGCACGAGCGCTACCACGACCGCGACCACGACCGCGACCACGATGGCCGCCGCGATGGCGTGACTGCCTTGCCGAGCGACCAGTGGGGCCGTGGCCGCCATATTCCGGTGAACAACGGAGCGCGCGTCACGCCGCAGGACGTGCGCAACGTGCCGATCATGACCGCGCCGCCGGTCTTGGCTTCCAGCTTGCAGCGTCCGCAACGCCAGGAACCGCCGCCGAGCCGTGAAGATCGCTTCAACCGTGACCGCGACGACCGCTTCAATCGCGACCGTAACTGGGAGCGTCGTGCCGAACGCGGCCCGGACCTGCGTGGCCCTGGGCGCCAGGAACAGCAACGCCAGCAGTTGCTGCAAACCCAGCCGCAGCAACCTCAGCAGCTGACGACGCCGCCACAGCAGCCGCGCCAGAACTGGACCCGTACCGATAATGACGAGCGCGACAATTGGCGCGGCCGCAATATGCGGGAGGAGCAGCGCCGCCCAGGCATCATTACGGCGACCCAGCAGCCGCCGCAACTGCAAGCAGCGCCGCCGCAAATGCCGCAGCCGCAGCCGCAACGCGTGGAGCAACCGCGCCATGAGCCGCGCTTCGGCGGAGGGGACCGCGATGCCCGGGAAGACCGTGGCCGCCGCGACGCACCGCCGCAGATGCAGATGGCCCCGGCCCGCCCGCCGCAGATGTCGCCACCACCGCAGCAGGCCCAGCCGCAACCACAGCCGCAAATGCAACCCCAAATGCAGCCGCAGCAGCAACATCAACAACAGCCGCAACAGCAGCAACAGCAGCAGCGCCGTGAAGTGCGTGAACGTCGCGGCGAAGATCGCCGGGAAGAAGAGCGCCGTTAAAGCGATGTCATGAAGGGGGAGCGAAACAGGGATAAGCTGCGCGCCTTGTCCCGACTATTTCGCCCCCACGGAAGAAAGAGTCTTAGCCAGCCGGCCAACAGGCCAGGCTGGCTTTTTTATTTGCCGATTTTCGCGCGCTGGCGAATGCGCTCGCGCCACTCGCCCAACGCCGACAGCGCGCCGTGGAACTCCCGCTCGATCAGGTCGGCCTCCGCCTCCGTCACCTTGCCATCGATCAGCGCCTCGGACACCGCCTCCGCCACCGCGCCCACCTGGGCCATCACCTTGCACACCGTCTGCGACAGGTCGTCATTGCTCACCTCATCGGGGATAGGGACGATGAAGGCCGCCATGCCATGCCGCGTCAGCAGCGCGTGCAGCGGCAACATGGCTTCATGCACGCCAGCCTTGTGGCACAGGTCCACGATCGTTGAAACCTCCTCGAACGAGGGGTAATGCGAAGCGATGGTCGGCGCCAGCTTATTGCGCAGCACGTTGGCCGAAATGCCCATTTGCTGGGCAAGCGCCTCAATGCCGCCGGGATAGGTACGCGCCACCTTGTAAAGCGCGTCGTGCTGGTTCATGTCCAGGTATTTCTTAGTCATGGTGAAGCTGGCCTTTTTTTACCGATGCAATCGGATTGTTTGAAAGATATGCTGATTTTCATCGAAAGTTTAACTACCTGACAACGGTGAATTTCATGTTCAAGCGCACTCGCTTCGCGGCCATCATGGCAATCGTGGTGGCAATTGTAGTCGCCAACACGGCCGATGCCCGCCCAGGCGGCTCATACCGCAGCGGCTTTTCCTCGAGCCGCAGCACGGTTTCGCGCAGCGTCAGCACCCCGAGCAAGCCAAGCTTCGGCACCTTTGGCCAGCGCCAGTCGCAGCCGCCTGCTGCGGCACGCACGCAACAACGCGATTCGGCGATGCCCCGTGACCTCGACCGCCGCGCCGCCCAGGACCAGGCGATGCGCACCTATGACACGCGGCGTGCGGCCGCTACTGGCCAGCCGGCGCCCGGCAGCTTCGGCAGCTCCACGGCCTCCCGCACCGGGACCACGCCTCCGCTGCCTCCGCTTGATCCGGTCGTTCCTGGTGGCCGCAGCGGCGGAAATGGCGGCTACAGCAACGGCGCCTTTGCCCAGCACGGCGCCCCGAGCAGCGGTTCGACCAGTGCGCCGGCGCCCGTAATCGTCCGCGACAGCAGCAACGGCTGGCTGTGGGGCATCGGCGGCTTCATGCTGGGCCGCGCAGCCAGCGGCCATGCGGCTCCGGCCCCTGCTCCTGCTGCTCAGCCAGCCCCGGCACCGGCGCCAACCGTCCAGGGTGACGTCAGCGGCAATACCGGTGCCATGGCCGATGCCGCCGGCGCGAGCGACATTGCTGGTGCTGTTGTCGAGACCGCCCGCCAGCAGCAAGTACAAGCCCCGGCCGCCAAACCAGCCGCCCACGAATCGAGCACCCTGGCCAAACTGGCAGTCGCCTTGCTGATCGGCGGCCTGGTGTGGCTGGCCTGGAAAGCCTTCAGGATGATGGCCGCGGCGCAGGAAGTGAAAAAGAACGCTAACTACTCGTTTGAAAGGAACTAAGGAATGGGCTGGAAAGACGCCATCGATTACCTGCGCAGCGGCGCCAAGCGCCGCGGCGTCGACAGCGACGCGCCGCAGCCGGAAGACCGCGGCCTGCCGCTGGCAGCCCGGATCGGCAGCGTGGTGAACCTGCAAGCGTCGCCCCTGCTGCGCGCCAACGCCAACGGTTCCCTGGTCGCTTTGCCGGAAGCGGAAGACAGCCGGATTCTCGCCATTTCGCAGTTCAAGCTGTCGATGGCCGGCCGCCTGTACCGCTACTACCTGGCCAAGGGTGACGAGGACGAGCGCGAAAAGTTCCTCCAGCTTTATGTGGACGAGCACGGCGAGGTGAAGGAAATCCTGTACTGCACGCAGCTGGTGCGCTTCATCCCCACCACGGCGGAAGACCAGGACGCCTTCACCGGCGCAGATGGCTGCGGCCTTGGCGACCTGCAATTCAGCCTGTGGCGCAGCCAGCTGGAGGAAAGCGGCGCGGACAGCGCAGTGCTGGCCACCGCCTTCGTCGAGCAGGAAGCGCTGGACTTCGAGCGCGATGTTGGCGACCCGAATGCCGGTTTTGTCCCGCCCTTCACGGGCACCGAAACCCGCATCGACGAAGCCAGCGGCATGCAGGGCCTGAAACAAGAGCTGTACTTCATGCCCTACGCCCGGCAACTGGGCGACGGCAGCAAGGAATACCTGCTGGTCACGACGGAAATCCTCCAGAGCGTGAACGGCGATGCAAGGAAACGCGGAATTCACGTCGACTTCGTAGTGGGAATTCCGGTGGAGCAGGAACGGCTGGTCATCCAATAACGACCGCCGCATTGGTGAATTGAACTTAACTGAAAGGAAGCAAAAATGAGCAACTCGAATGGCTGGGCCCTGACTGCACGACTGATTTCCAAGCACTTTGGCGCCCTGGGCGACCGCGTGTCGGAAGCCATCGCCAGTTTTGACCCGGAAACGGCGACCGAGGCCGACCGCGACCGCCTGGCCGACACCCTGCGCAGCGCCGCCCAGAAGCTGGCCCAAGCCCGCGCCGCCTTCAATAAGGAGCGCGACGACGTGGTCCGCCTGCGCAAACTGATCGAAACCGACGAAAAAGCCACCGGTACCCTAGCCGAACGCCTGGCCGCCGGCCAGATTTCGGAAGCGACGATCAACCTGTTCTGCGACGAGCTGGAAGCCAACAAAGGTCGCCTGCCGCAGGAAATCCAGGAAGAAGCCGACGCCCAGGCCTATATGGAAGAACTGCAGAAGATCGTCGACGCCCTGTCGCAGCAGCTGGCCGACTTCGATGCCGCCGCGAAAAAGGCGATGCAAGCCTTGGCCCAAGCCAAGGCCCAGCGCGACCTGCAGCAAGTGCGCGCCGAGCGCCAGAGCCAGCTGGCCAACCTGTCCGGCATGCGCGGCAATACCAGCGCGCTGAACGCGCTGACCAAGCGTGCCCAGTCGATCGCCAACGAAGCCGAAGGCATGAAGATCGTCTCCGACATCGGCCAGCGCCCTTACGACCAGGCCGCAGAAATCGAAGCGATCCGCAAATCGGTGACCAACCCGGCCAACGGCAGCGAATCGGCCCTGGAACGCCTGCAGCGCCTGTCGAACAAGGCGCCAGAAGCCGCCTGACCTTGAAAAGTGGCCCTCAGGGGCCATATAGGTAACGATGTAAAATGGAACCCGGCGCACTCGCACCGCGCCGGGTCTTTTTTTTTGTTGTTACAAGATTGGAAAAATCATGATGAAACCCATCTCGCCTGAAGAGTCCCTCATTGAGTACCCGAGCGACTTCCCGATCAAGGTGATGGGCGCCACCCACGACGCCTTCGCCACCACGATTATCGAGGTAGTGGTCGAGCACGACCCGACTTTCCACGAAGGGAAGCTGGAATCGCGTCCGTCGGCAAAAGGGAATTACACCAGCCTGACCTGCACCGTGCGCGCCACCAGCCGCGAGCAGCTGGACAATATTTACCGCGCGCTGTCCGGCCACCCGATGGTCAAGATGGTGCTTTAAGAAGCTGGCTGCGGGCGATTTCCGCCTTCAGCCACTCGCGGAACGCCCGCACCTGCGGTTTCTGCAGGGCGTGCGGCGGACTCGCCAGATAGTACTCATACGCGCAAGGCGTGGCGATATCGAACAGCCGCACCAGGCGTCCCGCAGCAATTTCCTCCATTGCCACCAGATGACGCACCAGCGCCACCCCGTCGCCGTCGACGGCGGAACGAACCTGCATCGACAAATCCTCGAACATGACACCGCCAGCAGGCTCAGGTAGGCTGAGTCCGGCTGCCTGGAACCACGGCGTCCAGGCGTCCTCTGAGCGCAGCAGGGTAGCGTGCGCCAAATCTTGCGGGCAGGCCGGCAGGTCGCCACCGCGATAGCGAGGACTTACTACCGGATAAAGGATTTCGCTGCTCAGGTGGACTGTTTCGAGCCCCTGGTACTTGCCGCGTCCGAAGCGGATGCCGATATCGATGCCGTCGCGCGCCAGGTCTTGCAACTGCTGGCCGAGCTGTAGCACGACTTCGATTTCCGGGTGCTGTTCAATAAATCGTCCCAGCCGAGGCGCCAGCCAGCGTGCGGCAAAGGAGGGGATGGAGGTCACGCTCAAGCGCTGCAAACCTTGCTGCGGCCGCAGCTGGGCGGCGCCATCGCCCAGCTCTGCCAGGCAGCGCCCCACGGTGGCCGCATACCGCCGCGCTTCCTCCGTCGGTGTCACGCGTCGTCCATGGCGCACAAACAATTGCACCTCCAATTCTAGTTCCAAGCCGCGGATCTGATGGCTGATCGCGCCGTGTGTCAGGCACAACTCTGCCGCTGCCCGCGAGAAATTTCCGTGGCGCACTGCCGCTTCAAAGGCGCGCAGGGCAGATAGATTGGGAATTCGCATGTGAGGAAAATTAGCAAGACGGTTGAAAATATATCGTTTTGGCTAGCATGAGGCAAGCAAATATTATGTAAATAAATAAACTTTACCAAGTCGGAACGCCGCCATGAGTCTCAAACTGTACGTGGACAGTCAATTCGTCAGTCCTTACGCCATTTCCGCCTATGTCGCCCTGCGCGAAAAAGGCCTCGACTTTGAGTTGGAGACGGTGAACCTGGACGCTGGCCAGAACAAGGACCCCTCATTCACGGCCAAGGCCCTGACTGGCCGCGTGCCATGCCTGGTGCATGATGACTTCATGCTCACCGAGTCGAGTGCCATCACCGAATACCTGGAAGAGATGTATCCCGCACCGCAATACCCCAGCTTGTACCCGGTCCGTCCAGAGAAACGCGCGATCGCGCGCCAGGTCCAGGCCTGGATTCGCAGCGACCTGCAGGCGCTGAGGGAAGACCGCAGCACCTATACCGTGTTCTACAAGCGAGCCGAGCAGCCCGAGCCCCCACTGTCCCCAGCCGCCCAGGCGGCAGCGAACAAGCTGCTGCAACTGGCCGGACGCCTGGTCAACGGCGATTACCTGTTTGGCAGCTGGTGCATTGCCGATACCGACCTGGCCATCATGCTGAGCCGCCTGGTGATGAATGGCGACCCGGTGCCGCAAAAGCTGAAGGATTACGTTATCTTCCAGTCGCAGCGACCGTCCTTGCAAGATTGGCTAAAGAACATCAACCTGATGACAGGCTAAGGAAATCGGCATAAACCTGCTCAGCCATTAAGCAGCGACAAGGCTGGACCGGTATAATGGACGGGCTTTTCCCGACCTGTAGCCCTATGCCTATCCAGCCGGCGGTGATCCGCCATCTCGGCCAAGCCGAATACGAGCCAACTTTCGCAGCGATGCGCGCCTTCACCGACGCGCGCCAGGAAGACACGCCCGACGAACTGTGGATCGTCGAGCACCCGCCCGTCTATACGCTGGGCCTGGGTGCCGACCGCGGCCACCTGCTGGCCGGCGCCACCTCGATTCCCACGGTGCAGACCGACCGCGGCGGCGAGGTGACCTTCCACGGCCCCGGCCAGGTCGTGATCTACCTGATGATGGACCTGCGCCGCAACAAGAAGGGCGGAAAGCTGTATGCCCGCCAGTTCGTCAACAAGATCGAAGAAGCGATCATCAATGTGCTGGCCGCGTATAATCTCGCCGGCGAGCGCGTTGAAGGCGCGCCCGGCATCTACATCGCCAACGGCCCGAAAAAAGGCGCCAAGATCGCCGCCCTCGGCCTGAAGGTGCGCGGTAATGGCTGCACCTACCACGGCGTATCGCTCAACGTGGGCATGGACTTGGCCCCCTTCACCTGGATCAATCCCTGCGGTTACGCAGGCCTGGAAACCATCGACATGCGATCGATGGGCGTGGATGTCCCGCTGGCCGATGTCCAGCAGGCCCTGGCCAAGGAGCTGGTCAACCAGCTCCAGGTGGCCGAACCTGAATTAACTTGAAAGCAAGCAGCTATGACTTACAACCCAAGCGACAAGCAAAAAGGCGCCGACAAGACCTCCCGCATCCCGATCAAGATCATCCCGATCGAACAGGCCGAGCGCCTGAAGAAGCCGGAGTGGATCCGCGTCAAAGCGGCATCGCATTCTTCCCGCTTCTACGAGATCAAGGACATCCTGCGCGAGAACAAGCTGGTGACCGTGTGCGAAGAAGCGAGCTGCCCGAACATCGGCGAATGCTTCGGCAAGGGTACTGCTACTTTCATGATCATGGGTGACAAGTGCACCCGCCGCTGCCCGTTCTGCGACGTGGGCCACGGCCGCCCTGACCCGCTGGACACCCAGGAGCCGATCAACCTGGCCAACACCATCGCCAAGCTGCGCCTGTCCTACGTGGTGATCACCTCGGTGGACCGCGACGACCTGCGCGACGGCGGCGCCGGCCACTTCGTCGAGTGCATCACCAAGACCAAGGAACTGTCGCCCAAGACCCAGATTGAAGTGCTGGTGCCCGACTTCCGCGGCCGCCTGGAAAAGGCGCTGGACATCTTCGCCGACGGCTTGCCGGACGTGATGAACCACAACCTGGAAACCGTGCCTCGCCTGTACAAGGAAGCCCGCCCAGGCGCCGACTACCAGCACTCGCTGACGCTGCTGAAAGACTTCAAGGCACGCTACCCGCACGTCAAGACCAAGTCCGGCCTGATGGTCGGCTTGGGCGAGACCGACGAAGAGATCCTGGAAGTGATGCGCGACATGCGCGCGCACGACATCGACATGCTGACCATCGGCCAGTACCTGGCGCCGTCCAACAGCCACCTCCCGGTTCGCCGTTACGTGCACCCGGACGTATTCAAGATGTTCGAAGAAAAAGCCTACGAAATGGGCTTCGCCCACGCCGCGGTTGGCGCCATGGTCCGTTCCTCGTATCACGCCGACGTCCAGGCCCACAACGTCCTGGAACAGGCCTGAGCCGAATCAGCCATTCTGAAGTAGTATATTGCCGACCTAATAACAACGGGAGGCAAGAATGGCTGAGCATAAATGGCACGAGGAATTCGAAGCACTGCGCAAGATCGTTCTCTCCACGCATTTGGCCGAGGAGACGAAATGGGGATGCGCGTGCTTTACCTACAATGACCAGAACGTGGTCCTGATCCACGGTTTCAAGGAATACTGCGCGCTTCTGTTCTTCAAGGGCTCCCTGATGCAGGATCCGGAAAACATCCTGGTGCAGCAGACTGCCAACGTTCAAGCAGGGCGCCAGCTCCGCTTCACCGGCCTCGCCGACATCAAGCGGCAGGCAAAAATCATCAAGGCCTACGTCGAAGAAGCGATCGAGCTGGAAAAGTCGGGCGCCAAGGTCGAATTCCGCAAGACCGAAGACTTCCCGATGGCCGACGAATTCCTGCAAAAGCTCGACGAGCATCCAGCACTGGCGGAAGCCTTCTACGGCCTGACGCCGGGCCGCCAGCGCGGCTACCTGCTGCACTTCTCCTCCGCCAAGCAATCCAAGACCCGCCAGTCGCGCGTCGAGAAATGCATGCCGCAGATCCTGGCCGGCAAAGGCCTGGACGACTAGAGTTTGCGGCGGGCGAAACGCAAGGCCTTCGGCATCTCATGCTCCTGCCGCTCCGCCAGCAAGCCCTCCAGGAACGACAGTTCGGCCGCATGCCTGGGCAAGTGATCCTGCAGGGTGCGCAGCAGGTCGCGTGCAACACGGCCGTCGTTCAGCTTGCCCAGCAATTCCTGCGCGTCGGACAGTACCTGCGCGCGTGCATTCATGTTGAAGAACTCGCGCATATAGCGCTCCTTCTTCACTGCGATGCGCAGCCGGTGCAAGCTGCTGGGCTGCGCTGCGTCAAGCCGGCGGATGCGCTTCCTGACCCGCTCGCGCGCCTGCCGCAGCAAGGACCGCGCCACCTTGCGCGCATCCTTGTCCCAAGGCTGTATGCGAGCCGGATCACGCCACAGGCGTTCCCCGCTCCATAGTGCCAGTTCGTCCATGAGCGCCTTGCAGCGTGCACCATGCAGCAAATGCTGGATGTGGGCGCGCTGCTTCGCAGCCAGCTCGCGCGCCATCGCCTCCACCGGTTCGGACGAACCGCCAAGGCTGGGCAAGGTCGACTCAAGGAAGACGTCCCAGTTGCGCGCCCGGCCCAGCTCAACGCCAAACCAGCGCAGTTTGCCAGCGGTCCCCTCCGGCAAAGGATCCCAGGACTTTGCCGCCGACAGGAGCGCGCGCAATCGCCGGACGCCGACCCGCATCTGGTGCAGGCTTTCGACGTCCCCCGCCAGCACGCCCGGCAAGTTGCCACGGACCTGCGCCAGGCAATTCCGGGTGATTGCCTCGAACGCCTCGCCAAACCGCGCAGTGCGCCGGATATTGACCGGTGCTGCAGCCACGGCATGGGCAAACAGGTTCGGATGCGATTCCATTGCGCCAGTATAGGCCTGCCGCAGGATGATAAGATTTCGATATGACCGTCCGCATTGAACCAAGCTGGAAAGCCCAACTGGAAGAAGAATTCGCGCAGCCTTACTGGCAATCGCTAACCAGTTTCGTACGTACCGAATACGCCGAGCGCCAATGCTTCCCCGCCGGCCGCAATATTTTCCGCGCATTCGACCTGACGCCGTTCGACGACGTGAAAGTGGTGATCCTCGGCCAGGACCCTTACCACACGCCCGGCGCCGCCATGGGCTTCTGCTTCTCCGTCCCCGACGGCAATCGCCCGCAACCGAGCCTGCAGAACATCTTCCAGGAACTGCAAACCGACCTGGGTGTGGCGCGCCAGCGCACCGACTTGTCCGACTGGGCTGGCCAAGGCGTGTTTCTCTTGAACTGCGTGCTGACAGTGCGCGCCCGCGAAGCAGGCTCGCACGCCGGCAAGGGCTGGGAAAATTTCACCGACAGCGCCATCAAGCGCCTGTCGGCCGGCCGCGACGGCCTGGTCTTCATCCTGTGGGGCAGCTATGCCATCGCCAAGCGCGCCCTGATCGACCCGCGCAAGCACCTGGTCATCACCTCGCCCCACCCTTCGCCCTTCTCAGCGCATAAGGGTTTCTTCGGCAGCCGCCCCTTCTCGCGCGCCAACGCTTACCTGGCGCAGCAAGGCAAAGACCCCATCAACTGGGCTTGAGAGCAGCAAGCAGCGCTTGCACGACGACCGCCTGCTGCGCCTCCCGGCTGATCGCCGCCTCGCCATCGAGCAACTGGTGGCCGTAATGTCCAAACTGCGAATGGTTGCCGCCCTTGATTTCCACCCAGCGCGTTTGCGCCGGCAGCAGCGGCTTGTTATGCATCACGTCGCCGATGCGCGCCACGCCATCGTTGGACGCAAAGACCTTCGTAACGGGAAAAGGCAGTTTGGAGAGATCCTCCTGCTTGGGATGGGTGGTGCCAACCAGGACCAACGCGGCCGGGAGCGCCGGCTCCTGGTAGGCCAGCCGGGCCGCCAGCGCGGCGCCCAGCGAATGGCCGGAGATAGTCCAGCGCCGGACATCGGCATGGGCCGCCATGGCCCGATGCGCCCTCGCCAAAGCCTCATCCTTGCTGCTGTCGAGCGGGGCGAAGCGCAACGGCAGCTTGATGATCACAACGGGATAGCCGGCATCGGCAACCTGGCGCAGCATCGGGACATAGGCCTCCGCCGCGACGCCCGAGCCGCAAAAGAATAGCAATCCAGACGTGGCGCCCGAAGCGCGCGGCGGGAGGCTAAGGGATTCTTCGGCATCGACGCTGCCGCGCAGCAGCGCCGGATCGACGCCGCGCGTCCGGAACGAGTTGGCCAGCCAGCCCGTCGAAACCAGGGCCCAGGCCAGGAACAGCAGGCGGACAGTCCTGCGCTTCAATGCGTGGTGTGCTTGCCGTAGCAGAGGGTGTAGAGCTGGGTGCGCAGGTCGCTGAATTCTTCATCAAGCTGAAGATCGCTGATCGAGCCGGCGCCGCCGAAATAATGCAGGATCTCGCCCTTGGCGGCCGAGCAATCGAAGGCGCTCAGCGTGCGGGCGCGGTGCAGCAGGCGGGCCCAATCTTCCTGGTGGCCCTGCGTCAGCTTCACTTCCATGCGCTGCACGATGGCAGACAGTTGCTCTCGTTCGTTCATAGGTCATTCTCCGTAAGTTAATCGGTTGAATCCACCTTTTGAGCTTCTGGTCTTGCCTGCAGACCGGGCCCTTGTGGGGCAGGTCGCGCATGCGTAAGCATACCCTGTTTCCGGCTGCTATGATCCTTTATCTGTAAACGGAGACAAGCCTGATGAAGTTCGACCTCGAAAAACTCAACCAACTCACTCACAACAACCTGACCGGCCACCTTGGCGTGCGCGTCACCGGCGCCGCGGAAGGCGAATTGCAGGCGGAAATCGACATCGTCCAGCACCACCTTGCGCCGAACGGCTACCTGCATGCCGGCACGGTCGTCACCCTGGCCGACACAGCCTGCGGCTTCGGCTGCATCGCCAACCTGCCGGAAGGCGCCCAGAATTTCACCACGATCGAACTGAAGTCGAACCACCTCGGCACCGCGCGCGAAGGTACGATCGCCGTCTCCGCCCGCATGGTGCACGGCGGCCGCACCACGCAGGTGTGGGATGCAACGGTGACCAACAAGGCGACCGGCAAAGCCATCGCCCTGTTCCGCTGCACGCAGATGATCCTCTACCCCAAAGCGTGATGTGACAATTCGAGAGAATGGCCCGGCTGGCGCTGCCTAAACTGAAATCTCACGGACCAAAACCTAGGGAGGCAGTCATGGCATGGATTCCGGCCAAATACAGCGATGTCAGGGCGCAAATGAAAGCTGGCGATGTCATTGCGTTTTCCGGCAAGGGCGATTTTTCGGAAGTGATCAAGTGGGCGACGAGGGCGCCCGTTTCGCACGTGGGCGTCATCCTGCAGACCAAGCTGCTGATCGACCAGGATGAACAACCCGGGATGTTCAACCAGGTGATCGAATCCACGACGCTGAATGGCTTTTCCGGCGTTTCCATCAGCCGGCTCAGCGACCGGGTCGAAACCTATGACGGCGAGATCTGGTGGCTTCCCATCGAAAAAGGATTGTGGGACAAGATGAACAAGAAGGCCTTTTACGACTTCCTCATCCACCAGAACCACAAGCCCTACGACATGCCGCAGGCGATCAAATCCGCCCTCGATGCCTTCGACAGCATCCCGGTTGCGGAAAAGCTCACGCATAACAAGGAAGACTTCGCGCGCTTCTTCTGCTCCGAGCTGGTCACCGGCAGCCTGGAGGCAGCCGGCGCGATTTCCTCCATCAATGCATCGGAAGTGACGCCGATCGACCTGTGCTCATTCCGCCTGTATGAGAGCGACTATTACCAGCTGAAAGGCGGGAAGAAGGAGATCCGGGCCTACAACTCGCTGGACCCCAGCGGCTGGGGCGAGTAATTCAACCCTTCAGGGCTTTTTCGAGCAGCGCGTGGAGGGCCGGGAATTCCGGCTTGCCCACATAGCGCTTGATGATGTTGCCGTCCTTGTCGATGACGAAGGTCGTCGGCGTCATGGAGACGTCGCCATAGGCCTTGGCGGCGTCGCCGGTCACGTCCAGCGCCACTTTAAAAGGCAGTTGGCGGGTTTCGGTGAAGTTGACCACGTAGTTGGGCGCGTCGTACTTCATCGCCACGGCGACGAATTCCAGGCCTTGGCCCTTGTACTTGTTGTACGTTTCGACCATTTCGGGCATCTCGGCCACGCAGGTGGTGCACGAGGTGGCCCAGAAATTCACCATCACCACTTTGCCTTTCAGGCTCTCGGGCGTGATCTTTTCCCCTTTGATGCCGAGGAAGGTCACCGCAGGCGCGGATTGGCGCTTGTTCAGCGACTGGTATGTCGTGAAGCCGATGCCGGCAATGACGGCAAGCGCAATTGCCGGTTTAACCCATGCCCTGGAGCCCGTACTCATGATATGTCTTTAGCCTTGGGAAGCCTGCTGGGACGGCTGGTACTGCTTGACGTCTTCATCGGTGATGTACTCGAACACTTTAACGACCTTGGTCACGCCGGCCACGCCGCGCGCGATGTCGGCCGCCTGCGCGCCTTCACGCTGGGTCACGCGGCCCATCAGGAACACGGCGCCCTTCTCGGTGACGACCTTGAAGGAATTGGCCGAGATATCCTTGGCATCGGCCAGGCTCAGTTTGACCTTGGAGGTGATCAGCGCATCGTTGGAACGCGAGGTGTAGCTGGAGGAGAAGCCTACTTCCAGTTCATTGGTCACGTTCTGCACGCCGTCGATGGCGCGCACTTCGCGCTCCACCTTGGCCTTGGTCTCGTCGTCAGGCACTTCGCCGGTCAGCAGCACGCGGCGGTTAAAGCTGTTCACGTTGACGTGGGCGCTCTTGCCGGCGATGTTAGGCATCTTCACCTCGGCCTTGACCACGATCGACTTGTCCTCGGTCTGCGCGCCCAGTGTGCGGCGATCCGACGCCGCCAGGGTGCCGGCAACCGCGCCGCCGACCAGGATCGGGGCGCAAGCGGACAGGGTGGTGCTCGCCAGGACCGCGGCCATCACGGCCAGCGAAAGTGGACGGGCTTTATTCATTTACATCTCCTCCGAACAGTGCAACGTCGATGCCGTCGCACATGCAGTGAATGGTCAACAGGTGGATTTCCTGGATACGGGCGGTGCGATCGGCCGGTACGCAGATATGCACGTCGGCATCGGTCAGCATCTTGCCGATCGCGCCGCCGCCCTTGCCGGTCAGTGCCACTACGCG
Source organism: Pseudoduganella sp. R-43 (assembly GCF_049913255.1). Taxonomy (NCBI): domain Bacteria; kingdom Pseudomonadati; phylum Pseudomonadota; class Betaproteobacteria; order Burkholderiales; family Oxalobacteraceae; genus Pseudoduganella; species Pseudoduganella sp. R-43. The sequence goes on along the minus strand of NZ_CP183988.1, from coordinate 266,840 downwards.
CATCTCGCGTTCCAGCGCCGCTTCGATTGCCGCCATCACGTTGGCCGAATTGCCCGATGTGGAAATCGCCAGCAGGATGTCGCCAGCCTGGCCATACGCCTGCACCTGCTTGGAAAAGATCTCGCGGTAGCTGTAGTCGTTGGCCACTGCGGTCAGGATCGAGGTGTCGGTTGCCAGCGAAATTGCCGGCAGCGGGAAGCGTTCACGCTCGAAACGGCCCACCAGTTCCGCGGCGAAGTGCTGGGCGTCAGCCGCCGAGCCGCCATTGCCGCAGGCCAGGATCTTGTTGCCGTTCGAGAGGGCAGAGAACATCAGTTCCACCGCCTGCGCGATAGGCTGCGCCAGGACGGTTGCGGACTGGATCTTGAGTTCGGCACTTTCGTGGAAGTGCGAGAGGATGCGTTGATTGGTCATAGTGTGCGTAATTATAGTGCAGTGGCTTGGCGGGCCTCACAAGCGCTGTTAAAAATGCTTACATTTGATCAATGATAGCGTTGCGCAGCCAACTAATGCGTTCCCCGTCGATGGCCACCACGTCGATGCGGCATGGTGGCATTTTGGCAAAACGCAGCAGGTAAAACTTGGCGGCACGCAGCACGCGGCGCTGCTTTGCGGGAGAAATACTGGCGGCTGCGCCGCCAAAATGGGGGCTATTGCGCTCCCGGACTTCGACAAACACCAGGTGCTCGCCATCGCGCATGACCAGGTCCAGCTCCCCCGTCTTGCACAGGAAATTGCGCTCCACCAGCGTCAGCCCCTGCTGCTGCAGGAAAGCCAGGGCGCGCTCTTCGCCGCCCCGGCCGATTTCCTGCAGTTCGGTGCGGGGCACGCGTTTTCCTTACTGGGCGACCGGTACCGGCACGCCGTTGTGGTACTCGGCCGGCACCTCGAGCCGCTCGAACCAGGACGGCCCGTTGCCGAAATCGATGGTCAGCTGGCCGGTCACGCCATCAAGCTGGAAGCGGCGCTGCGGCTGGATCGCAATTTCGCGGGCGATGCGGAAGGCATCGATCCCCAGCGCATACACGCGCTCCATGTCGGCGCTGATGCGCGCCTCGTCGCGCGGCACCGGCTGCGGATAGGTCATCACCGCCGGATGGTCGCGCTGCACCAGCCATGGCAGGTCGAGCAGCCGCACGCCGTCCAGTTCAGGACCGGCGCGGTACATGGTGCGGCCAGGATTCAGGGAAGAAGTGCCATACAAGGGGAGCTCGCCCAGCGGCGGCGCCGACAACGCGATCTTGAGCTGGCGCAGCTGGTCCGGGTCCAGCGCCGCGAACAGCACGCCGGCCGGCTCGCTTTGCAGGCGGCCGCGCAAGGCCACCAGTTCCGAGTCTTGCAGGTAGCCGTTGAGTGGAGTCAGGTCAACGTTGCGCGGGCGCAGGCCCAGGCGCTGCAATTGCGCGCTCATGGCGCCGGCAATGCGCTTCTGCCAGGATGAGTTGCCGGAAATGACCAGCGCCCTGGCGGAAGGATTTTCGCGCGCGCCCCACTCGGCCACCTGGCGTGCCTCATCCTCGATGGACAGGCCGATCGTCAGCATTTGCGGCGGAACCTGGGGATCGCCGCGCAACTCGGGGTGGTTCAGCGCGATGGTCGGCTTTTCCACCAGCGGGCCGGCAGCAATGGCGGTCACGGCGGAACGGGCCAGCGGGCCGACCACCATATCGTTCTTTTCCTGGGCCGTGACGTAAGCAGACAGCACTTCCTGCGGCGAATCGCCGGTTTCCACAACATTGACTTCAAAGCCGTGGCTGTCGCGCTCCAGCGCCGCCATGAAACCGGCGCGCAAGGCATCGGCAGCACGGCCCAGGGACTCCGAGCGCAGCGGCAGCAGCAGGGCAATGCGGTAAGCGCGCTTGCCATCGGCATTTTCTGCCGGCCGAGGGACGACCTGCATGAAGCTCGGCGGCCGCGCCGCATCTTCCGGCGACGGCACGGCGAAGGTTTCGACCACGACCTCCGGTTCAGGCGGCGGCGCCGGCGGTTTTGGCCGCGGCGCCTTGGCAACGGCAGGCGGCGCACTTGTCACCGAAGTGATTGGCGCGCACAATCCCCCGGGCGCGTCGCACGGCGTGCTACAAGCGCTGGCCAGCATGGCCGTGGCAACGCCAAGTATCAGCGTTTTGATATTTTTAGACAGCATCCTTCCCCCAATGACAGCACAAGATTCCAGCTCTCTCGCCAGTTTACCAATCCTCGGCGAGACCGCCCACCAAAATTATCCTACGGCAACTTTATACGTGGTGGCCACACCAATTGGCAACGTGACTGACATTAGCCTGCGTGCTTTACATGTGCTGTCGCTGGTCGACGCTGTTGCGTGTGAAGATACGCGCAACACGGCCCAGCTGATGAATCGCTTCGGCCTGCACAAGCCCTTGATTGCAGCTCATATGCACAACGAGCGTCAAGCGGCCGAAGGCCTGATCGGCCGCCTGCAGGCTGGCGAACGCATTGCCCTGGTGTCCGACGCCGGCACGCCCGCCGTTTCCGACCCCGGCGCCCGCATCGTGGACGCCGTGCGCGCCGCCGGCCTGCGCGTGATTCCTTTGCCGGGCGCCTCGGCCGCCGTGGCTGCGTTGTCGGCCAGCGGCCTGGTCAACGACCAATTCCACTTTGTTGGCTTTTTGCCATCGAAGGCCAAGCAGCGCGAGACCGTGCTGCAAGGGCTGGTGTCCGCGCCGGCGACGCTGGTGTTCTACGAAGCCCCGCACCGGATTGTCGAGTGTGCCCAGGCGCTGTGCGACGCCTTCGGCGCCGAGCGCCAGGTCGTCTTCGCCCGCGAAGTCACCAAGCTGTTCGAGCAGATCCACCGCTGCCCGCTGGGCGAAGCGGTCAGCTGGCTGAAAACCGACGCCAACCATGAAAAAGGGGAATTCGTGGTCCTGGTCGAAGGCGCCCCGCCAGCCGAAGAAGGCCACGACGCCGAAACCGACCGCATCCTGGCAATCCTGCTCGCCGAGTTGCCGGTTAAACAAGCAGCCGCCCTCGCCGCCCAGATCACCGGCAAAAAGAAGAACGCCCTCTACGACCGCGCGCTCGAGCTCAAGCAGTAAAAATAAATGGGGTACGTCCCCATTGATTTTTACCATTTGCAGCCGCTGTCTTTCTTATCCATCATCAGGTAGAGCGGGGCGAGCAGGCCGCCGGGGATGCCGTCCTTGCAATTGGGCCGGGCGGCGTTCTGGATTTGCCGGGCCAGCTTCTCGTCCCGGGTTTCGCGCATCTTGAGCGGGGCACTTTCCAGCTCGCCTGCGATGTCGCGCGCGGCGGCTTTCGCGGTTTCGCGGTCGAAGTGCGGCGCTGCCCCCGGCTCGGCGGGACTCAGCACCAGCGTGGATGTGCGGGCTGGCTGGATTGCCAGCTCGGATTCTTCCTTGACAGCGTTCTTGCGCGGCTCTGCACGACGCGGCTGGCGGCGCGGCTCGGCGGCTGCAACGCGCTCCGGTTTGCTCTGCGCCTCCGGCTTCGGTTCCGGTGGCTCAGGTGGCGCAACTATCCTTACTTCCACCTTCGTCAGCCAGGTGCGGGAGTCAGCCACATTGCGCGGTTCGGGCAGCCGCACAAAGATCACCGCTGCCAGGTGCAGTAGCAAAGAAATAACGATACCGGCCACTATACGCCATCTCGGCGTTCGATAAGGCATCAAAATTCTCCAACTTTTAAATCTGGGGGTTGACGGCCCCCTGCCCAGCTTGTATTATCTTGCTTCTTCGGAGTGTAGCGCAGCCCGGTAGCGCATCTGCTTTGGGAGCAGAGGGTCCAAGGTTCGAATCCTTGTACTCCGACCAAGTTTCAGAAAAAAGACCTGCATTCGTGCAGGTCTTTTTTTTTTCTGCATTAGGATCAGAGCCATGTACACCTGCCCTTGCTGCGGATACGCCACCTTCGCCGGCGCGCCCGGCTCACTTGCAGCGTGCCCTGTCTGCGACTGGCACGACGACCTGCCGCAACTCTACTCCCCCTTCCTGGCAAGCGGCGCAAATGTGTACAGCCTGGCTGAAGCTCAAGTGCGATACGTGCAGTTCGGCGGCGCCACGACAGGCGCTGAACATGTTCGCGATCCGCACTGGTTCCCGTTGTGGCAGCAAAAGACCGATATCCCGGATGGACCGGCGCCGGAAAGCGCTACGACTTACGACTTGTACTACTGGCTGCGCACCCCGCGCGCTTCCGTGCCCGAGCAACCAGTCGGCCTGCGCCGCGTGCGCAACCGCATCATTGAATACCTGGAACTGGCCAGCTCTTTCGACGCACAACGCCAACTGCAAGCTTCCGCGCCGGCCATGTCGGCGGCGGACGAAGTCTTGAATCAATGGGAGGATTGGGTAACGCCAGACTGGAAGACGCATTTCACTGAACCGGTCTTCTCGGCGGAGGAGCGCAACGGCATCGCGCAGTTCGCGCGCACGTGGAGTGATATCGCGGCTGGAGCGCCGCATCCCCTGCCGCGGCTTGAAGCCTTGTTCGCAACGCCCAACTGGCAAGCGCTGCAGCGCGCAGCGGCCGCACTGCGGGAAGTGTTCCTGCAACGCGGCCGTTCGGATGAAAGCTGACCTATCTTCCCGGCAATTTCGCATAAGCTGCCTCGCAAGCAGCCTCGAGTACCTTCCGGCTTTGCTTGATCTCGGCGGCAACCTTGGCATTTGCTTCCTGCGGGGACACTGCGGCATGCGCAGGTGCGATGCCGGCGCCAAAAGCCATGCAGAGACCCCAAATCTTCAAGAGCCTGGCCATGCGCCTTACCCTGCGCGCTTGGCGGCAATGGCATTGCCCGCGCGGCTGGCGGCCTTGCGGCCCAGGAAGCTGGAGATGAACTGGCCGGCGTCGACCACCTTGTCCAGGTCCACGCCGGTCTCGATGCCGAGCCCATTCATCATGTAGATCACGTCCTCGGTGGCGACGTTGCCGGTAGCGCCCTTGGCATAGGGGCAGCCGCCCAGGCCGGATACGGAGGAGTGGAAAATCTCGATCCCCAGTTCCATCGAGGCGTAGATGTTCGCCAGCGCCTGGCCGTAGGTATCGTGGAAGTGGCCGGCCAGCGATTCGGCGCGGAACTCCTTGATCGCGCGCTCCATCACCGCCAGGGTCTTGCGCGGAGTCGACACGCCGATAGTGTCGGCAATATCGATCTCGTCGCAACCCAGGTCGCGCATGCGGCCCACAACATAGGCCACGGAATCCAGCGGCACCTCGCCCTGGTATGGGCAGCCAAACGCCGTGCTGACCGAGGCGCGCAGGCGCAGGCCGGCATCCTTGGCCGCTTTGGCGACCGGTACGAAGCGTTCGATCGATTCTGCGATCGAGCAGTTGATGTTCTTCTGCGAGAATGCTTCAGACGCTGCGCCGAAAATCACGACTTCATTGGTGCCCGCCGCCAGCGCGGCTTCAAAGCCCTGCATATTCGGCGTCAGCGCGGAGTAGATCACGCCCGGCTTGCGGGTGATGCCCGCCATGACTTCTTTCGAAGTCGCCATCTGCGGCACCCACTTCGGCGACACGAAGGATGCCGCTTCGATATTCGGGAAGCCTGCTTCCGTCAGGCGGTTCACCAGCTCGATCTTCACCTCGGCCGGGACGTCGCCCTTTTCATTCTGCAGCCCGTCGCGCGGGCCCACTTCAACAATCTTGACCTTCTTTGGCAAACTCATTTCAGTATCCCTTTGTGCGATTGATGACATCGGCGACCTCTTCGCCGCGTGCGTGCTGGCGCATCTTGCCGGCCATCTGCTCCACGCTTTCGCGGCGCAACGTCAGCGCGGAAATATGCGGCGTGATCGTAATGCGCGGCTCCTGCCAGAACGGATGCTGCGCCGGCAGCGGCTCGTTGCGGAACACGTCCAGCATGGCGCCCGCGATATGGCCGGACTTGATCAGCGATAGCAGGTCCGGTTCGGAAATATGCGCACCGCGCCCAACGTTGATGAGGTAGGCGCCCTGCGGCAGCTTCATCATGTTCGCGCGGTTGAGGATGTGGGTGGTCTCTTCCGTCAGCGGCAGCATGCACACCACCACGCGCGACGAGCCGAGGAAAGCGTCCAGCCCCTCATCGCCATGGAAGGATTCAACGCCAGCCAGCGATTTTGGCGACCGGCTCCAGGCGCGCAACGGAAACTCGAATGGACGCAAAGCCTCGATCACGCGCGATCCGAGCGCGCCAACGCCCATCACGCCCACCGAAAAATCGGCCTTGTCACGCGCTTCAAGTTGCAGCCAGGCGCCGGCGCGGGCCTGTGCCTCGTATTCGTCGAGCCGGCGGAAATAACGCAGCACGGCGTGCGTGACGTACTCCGCCATCTGGATGCCCATGCCCGCGTCATTCAGGCGCACGATCGGAATGTGCGGCGGAATCGCGTGCGAGTACTTCATGATCGCGTCAGCACCTGCGCCAGTCAGGAAAATCGCCTTCACGCGCGCCAGGTCGGCCAGCATGGATTGCGGCGGCGTCCACAGCACTGCGTAGTCACAGGCTGGAAGCTCGCCGATGCCTTCGCGCCATACGACCACTTCGGCCTCCGGCATGAATTCGGCGAAATCCTTGATCCACGGCGCGGTATTGCCATCCGCGCGATAAAGCAGGATGCGCATGCGCCTCTCCTTAAGCGGCGGTCTTGAAGGCCAGCAGCGGCGCGCCGTCTGCCACCTGGTCGCCCACCGCGTACAGGACCTCTTCGACCACGCCGTCATGCGGGGCGGAGATGGTGTGCTCCATCTTCATCGCTTCCATGATGACCAGCGCATCGCCCTTTTTCACTTCCTTGCCTTTTTCAGCCAGCACGGCAACCACCTTGCCCGGCATCGGTGCGGTCAGGCGGCCGCCTTCGGCTTCGGACTCGCCGGCGTGCGCCATCGGGTCGTTATAGTCCAGCACATAGTGGCCGCCGCCGGTGAACACGTGGAATACATCGCCATCGCGGCGCACGGTGCCATGCACCGAGGTTTCGCCTAGCTTGATGCTCAGGTCCACGCCGTCCTGCCTGAACAGCGACAGGTCGACTTCCAGGCCTTTGATCTCGAAGCGCCAGCCGTGCGGCAAATAGGTCAGCATCGGCGCGTACTGCTTGCCATGTTCGTCGCTGAAAGCCAGCTTGCGGGCGTAATGGAAGTTCATGCGCCAGCCCAGCGCCTGGCCCCACGGATCGCCTTTGTTGGCGCCCGATTGCGCGGCCGACTTTTCCTTCTCTTCTTCGATCAGCGACACCGCGGCCAGCGCGACGGCAGCAACCGGAATCGAACGCGCCGGAGGGAACAGCGCATCGTGGTTGCGTTCGATCAGGCCGGTATCCAGGTCTGCGTTGGCGAAGGCGTCGCCTTCCACCAGGCGTTTCAGGAAGGCGATATTGGTCGCCAGGCCGACGATCTGGTATTGCGACAGTGCTTGCGCCATGCGGGCCAGCGCCTGCTTGCGGTCTGCGCCCCACACGATCAGCTTCGCGATCATCGGATCGTAGAAAGGCGAAATGGCATCGTTCTCGCGCACGCCGGAATCGATACGCACGGCAGCCGGATGGCCGGGCACGCCCCCCAGCTCGAAGTTGGCCGCGGCTGGCGTTTCCAGGTGGCGCAGCGTGCCGATCGACGGCAGGAAGCCTTTCTCCGGATTCTCGGCATAGATACGCGCTTCGATCGAGTGGCCGTTGATGGTCAGTTCTTCCTGCTTCTTCGGCAGGGTTTCGCCGGCGGCGACGCGGATCTGCCATTCCACCAGGTCGGTGCCGGTGATCATTTCTGTCACCGGGTGCTCAACTTGCAGGCGGGTGTTCATCTCCATGAAGTAGAAGCTGCCGTCCTGGTTGGCGATGAATTCCACCGTACCGGCGCCAACGTAACCCACGGCGCGCGCGGCGGCAACGGCAGCTTCACCCATTGCTGCGCGGCGCTCGGCGCTCATGCCCGGTGCAGGCGCTTCCTCCAGCACTTTCTGGTGGCGGCGCTGTACGGAGCAGTCACGCTCGAACAGGTAGATGCAGTTGCCGTGGGTATCGGCGAACACCTGGATTTCGATGTGGCGCGGACGCTGCAGGTATTTCTCGGCCAGCACCTTGTCGTCGCCGAAGGAGCTGATCGCTTCGCGCTTGCAGGACGCCAGCGCATCCTTGAACGCTTCCGACGATTCGACCACGCGCATGCCCTTGCCGCCGCCGCCGGCCGAAGCCTTCAGCAGCACAGGGTAGCCGATGCGGTCGGCCTGTTCCTGCAGGAAGCCTGCATCCTGATTGTCGCCGTGGTAGCCCGGCACCAGTGGCACATTGGCTTTTTCCATCAGCTGCTTGGCAGCCGACTTCGAGCCCATGGCGCGCATGGCGGAAGCCGGCGGGCCGATGAAGGCCAGGCCCATTTCGGCGCAGGCATCCGCAAACTCGGCGTTCTCGGACAGGAAACCATAGCCCGGGTGGATCGCTTCCGCACCGGTGGCCAACGCCACGGCGATCAGCTTGTCGCCGCACAGGTAGGATTCCTTGGCGGCGGCGGGGCCGATGTTCACCGCTTCGTCGCAGACGGCGACGTGCTTGGCATTGGCGTCCGCGTCCGAATACACGGCGACGGTCTTGATGCCCAGGCGGCGTGCAGTTGCAGCGACGCGGCAAGCGATCTCGCCACGGTTGGCAATCAGGATTTTTTTGAACATGTCTCTCTCTACTCTTTTTTGAATTTTTTTCTTAGCAGCCGCAGGCTTCTTTTTGTACAGAGTCCAGGACGGCGCCGCGGGTCGGCAAGCCCAGTTTTGCCAGCAATGCGCGGTCGTCGTTGGCTTCCGGATTGTCGGTGGTCAGCAGCTTGTCGCCGTAGAAGATCGAGTTGGCGCCGGCCATGAAGCACATGGCCTGCACGGCTTCGCCCAGCTCGCGGCGGCCGGCGGACAGGCGCACGCGCGCTTTCGGCATTGTGATGCGGGCGACGGCGATGGTGCGTACGAATTCCAGCGGGTCCAGCTTGTCCAGGCCGTGCAGCGGAGTGCCTTCCACCTGCACCAGGTGGTTGACCGGTACCGATTCAGGGTATGGATTCAGGTTGGCCAGTTGGGCGATCAGGCCGGCGCGCTGTTCGCGCGTTTCGCCCATGCCCACGATGCCGCCGCAGCAAACCTTCAGGCCGGCGTTGCGCACGTGGCCCAGGGTGTCCAGGCGGTCCTGGTACTGGCGGGTGGAGATCACGTTGTCGTAGAAGTCCGGCGAAGTGTCCAGGTTGTGGTTGTAGTAGTCCAGGCCGGCGTCCTTCAGGCGCTGCGCCTGCTCGGCTTCCAGCATGCCCAGGGTGGCGCAGGTTTCCAGGCCCATCGCCTTGACTTCGCGCACCATGGTTTCGACCTTTTCCATGTCGCGCTCTTTCGGGCTGCGCCATGCGGCGCCCATGCAGAAACGGGTCGCGCCGTTGTCCTTTGCCTGCTTGGCGGCATCCAGCACGGTGTCCAGGTCCAGGATCTTTTTGGCTTCGACGCCGGTGTCGTAGCGTGCGGCCTGCGGGCAGTAGCCGCAATCCTCTTCGCAGCCGCCGGTCTTGATCGAGAGCAGGGTCGCCAGTTCGACGTCGCCGTCCGGCCAGTGGGCGCGGTGGGCTTCCTGTGCGCGGAACATCAACTCGTTGAATGGCAGCTCGTACAGGGCCATCACGTCTTCCAGGGGCCAGGTAGCGGCTTCCGGCAGCTTGATGGCGGCGGTTGGACGGTGCAGTTGGACGGCTTTAGGTTCTTGCAGGGACATGTTCTTCCTCTCTTACGTGGTGCGGCGGCCCGGCCAGTTTGGCAGGGACGTGAAGTTCAGGTATTCGGCAGCAGCGGCGGCAGTCGGCTTTGCCAGTCGCGGGATGCGGCCGAGCAGCGGCGCCGGAATGCGCGCTGCCAGTGCGGCGATATTCTCGTCCGCGAAATTCATTTCAAATTCCAGGGTGTTGGCGACCCAGCCGGCCAGCTTCAGGCCACGTGACTCGATCGCTTCCACGGTCAGCAGCGCGTGGTTGATGCAGCCCAGGCGCAGGCCCACCACCAGCACGACCGGCAGCGCAAGCTGCTGGGCCAGGTCGGCGGTGTCGAAATCGTCGGTCAGCGGCACGCGGAAACCGCCCACGCCTTCCACCACGATGGCGTCCGTTGCGGCAGCGACTTCCACGTAGGCGGCCAGGATCGGCACCGGATCGATTTCAACACCTTCCAGGGCGGCGGCGATATGCGGTGCAGCCGGCTCTTTCAGCATGAAGGGAGTGGTCAGCGCCTGCGGCAAGTGCACATTGCTCGCTTCGATCAGCTGGTCGGCGTCGTCGTTGTGCAACTGGCCGTTCTTCATCACCGCACCGGCGGCGACGGGTTTCATGCCGCAGGCGCGCGCTCCATTGCGCACCAGGGAATACAGCATGGCGGAAGACGTCAGGGTCTTGCCAATTTCGGTGTCGGTGCCTGCCACGAAGCAGGCGAAGCGCGGCGGCAGGCCATCGGCGGCCGCTGCGGCTTGGGGTGCAGGAGCGATGACAGGGTCTTCAAGCGCCATATCAGGTCCTTTCTAATTCGTTAATTGCGTCTGCCAGGCGGCGCACGTCGTCGGCGGTGTGGCCGGCGGACAGCGTGACACGCAGGCGCGCAGTACCTGCTGGCACCGTTGGCGGGCGAATGCCGCCCACCCAGATGCCTTGCTCGTACAGCGCGGCGGACATGCGCATGGTTTCTTCGTTCTCGCCAATGATGATTGGCTGGATTGCCGTTTTCGACGGCAGCAGTTGCCAGCGCTTCAAGTGCAGGCTGTCCTGCAATTGTGCCACCAGCGCTTGCAGGTGAGCGCGGCGCTCGCGGCCTTCGTCACCGCAGATGATGTCCAGGCTGGCTTGCAGCGCGTGAGCCAATGCGGGCGGCGCAGCGGTGGTGAAAATGTAAGGACGGGCACGCTGGATCAGCGTTTCCACCACGGTACGGTGCGCCGCAACGAAGGCGCCGCCCACGCCGGCAGCCTTGCCCAGGGTGCCGACATAGACCAGGTAAGGCGAGCGCATGGCGTAGTGCTCCAATGCGCCGCGGCCATTCTCGCCCAGCGTGCCGAAGCCGTGGGCGTCGTCCACCACCAGCCAGGCCTTGTGACGTTCACACAGGGCCAGCAGCGCCGGCAGGTCGGCCAGGTCGCCATCCATGCTGAACACGGCGTCCGTCACCACGATCTTGTTGCTGGCGGTGCTGGCGGACAGGAGTTCTCCCAGCGCGGCCACGTCGGCGTGCGGGTAGACGGAAACCTTGGTGCGTGCCAGGCGGGCGCCGTCGATCAGGGATGCGTGGTTGAGTGCTTCACTGAAGATTTCAGTGTCCTTGTCGCCGGCTGCGAGGCCGGTCACCACGGCCAGGTTGGCCATGTAGCCGGTGCAGAAATACAGCGCCTGCGCCTCAACCAGGTGCGGCGACAGGAATTCTGCGAGGCGTTGCTCCAGCAAGGTGTGCGCGCGGCTATGGCCGCTGACCAGGTGCGCGGCGCCGCTGCCGGCGCCATACAGTTCAATCCCCTGGTGCATCGCTTCGGCCACGCGCGGATGCGCTGCCAGGCCGAGGTAGTCATTGCTGCAGAAGGCCAGCAGTTCACGGCCGTCGACCATCATGCGCGGCGCGCAGGCCGTTTCGACCGAGCGCCGTTTGCGGATCAGGCTTTTGTCATCCAGCGCTTGCAATTGCTGGTCGAGTTTTGCGAGCAGTTCCATGATCAGCCCACCCGCGTTTTCTCGAACACCGACAAGGTGCGCGCAGCCAGTCCATCGATTTCCTCATCGCTGAGGATATACGGCGGCATCAGGTACACGGTATTGCCGATGGGGCGCAGCAGCAGTTCCTGCCTCGTGCCCTCGGTGAAGAAGCGGCGCGAGAAGCCCGGCGTAGCGCCGACGGCATCAAAGGCCCAGATCATGCCGCGGTTGCGGAAGTTCTCGGTGTGCTCGTGGTTGGCCAGCGGCGCCAGCGCCTCGGTCAGCTTGCGCGAGCGCGCCTTGTTCGCTTCCAGCACATGGTCTTCAGCAAAGATGTCCAGCGTGGCCAAGGCCGCGCGGCAGGCCAGCGGGTTGCCGGTGTACGAGTGCGAGTGCAGGAAGCCGCGCGTGACGTCGGCATCGTAGAACGCTTGGTAGATCTCGTCGCGCGACAGCACGATGGACAGCGGCAGGTAGCCGCCGCTGATGCCCTTCGACAGGCACAGGAAGTCAGGCCAGATGCCGGCCTGTTCGCAGGCGAAGAAGGTGCCGGTGCGGCCGCAGCCGACGGCGATTTCGTCCAGGATCAGGTGCACGCCGTGCTTGTCGCACAGCTCGCGCACCAGTTTCAGGTAGAGCGGGTCGTGCATCGCCATGCCGGTGGCGCACTGCACCAGCGGTTCGATGATGATGGCGGCGATCTTGCCGGCGCGTTCGGTGAACATGCGTTCGACATCGGCCGCGGCGCGGCGTGCCACGTCGGCCGCCGTTTCGCCTTCTGCCGCTTGGCGCGAGTCGGGCGACATCACGGTCTGCGTGGCGCGCAGCAGCGGGCCGTAAGCATCCTTGAACAGCGCCACGTCGGTCACGGCCAGCGCGCCGATCGTCTCGCCGTGGTAGCTGCCCTTCAGGCAAACGAATTCCTGCTTGTCGCCCTGGCCCATATTGCGCCAGGCGTGGAAGCTCATTTTCAACGCGATTTCGACCGCCGACGCGCCGTCCGACGCGTAGAAGGCGTGGCCCAGCTGGTGCTGGGTCAGCGCCGCCAGGCGTTCGCTGAGCTGGATCACCGGCTCGTGGGTGAAGCCGGCCAGCATCGCATGCTCCAGCATGTCGAGCTGTTCGCGCAGCGCCGCGTTGATGCGCGGGTTGGCATGGCCGAACAGGTTCACCCACCAGGAGCTGATCGCATCCAGGTAGCGGTTGCCTTGATGGTCATACAGCCACACGCCGCGGCCATGGCTGACCGGGATCAGCGGGACCGTTTCATGGTGCTGCATCTGGGTGCACGGGTGCCAGACTGACTTCAGGCTACGTGCTACCCAATCGCTTTGTTGGTTTGCTTCCAAAAACTGCTCCGTTCAATTCAGCCAGCCCGGCTTGCGCTTCTCCAGGAAGGAAGTCACGCCTTCGCGGCCCTGCTCGGAAGCGCGGATGTGGGCGATGCGTTGGGCCGTATCGGCCAGCAGTGCATCGTTCACCGGCTTGCCGGCGATGTCGCGCACCAGCACTTTGGCTTCCTTCACTGCATTCGGGCTGTTGGTCACCAGCGCCTTCAGCACTTCCGCCATTTTGGCGTCCAGTGCGTCGGCGGCGACCAGTTCGTGCACCATGCCGATGCGGTGGGCTTCGGCGGCGCTGAAACGTTCGGCGGTGAGGAAATAGCGGCGCGAAGCCTGCTCACCCATCGCCTTGATCACATACGGCGAAATGGTCGCGGGGATCAGACCCAGTTTCACTTCGCTCAGGCAGAAATTCGCTTCCGGCACGGCGACAATGATGTCGCAGGCGGAGACGAGACCCATGCCGCCCGCATAGCAATCGCCATGCACGCGCGCGACGGTCGGTTTCGGGCACAGGTAGATAGTGCGCAGCATTTGCGCCAGCTGCATGGCGTCGGCCTCATTCTCCTCGTGGGTGTAATGGGCCATCTTCTTCATCCAGTTCAGGTCGCCGCCGGCGCAGAAGGCCGGGCCGTTACCCGCCAGCACAATGGCGCGCACGTTTTCGTTGCGGCCCAGCTCCGAGAAGGCGCGCGCCAGGTCGTTGATCGAATGCTCGTTGAAGGCATTGCGCACGTCAGGGCGGTTCAGGGTGACGGTGGCGATCTTGTCGTTGATGTCGACGGTCAGGGTTTCATAAGTCATCGCCATCTCCTTACATGCGGAACACGCCGAACTTGGTGTCCGGGATTGGCGCGTTGAGCGCGGCGGACAGGCCCAGGCCCAGCACCATGCGGGTGTCGGCCGGATCGATCACCCCGTCGTCCCACAGGCGCGCGGAGGCGTAGTAAGGATGGCCCTGCACTTCGTACTGTTCCTTGATCGGCTGCTTGAAGGCCGCTTCTTCCTCGGCGCTCCACTGGCCGCCCTTGGCTTCGATGCCGTCGCGCTTGACGGTGGCCAGCACGCCGGCTGCCTGCTCGCCGCCCATCACGGAGATGCGCGCGTTAGGCCACATCCACAGCATGCGTGGCGAGTAGGCGCGGCCGCACATGCCGTAGTTGCCGGCGCCGAAGGAGCCGCCGATGATCACGGTGAACTTCGGCACGGAAGCGGTAGCGACGGCGGTCACCATCTTGGCGCCGTTGCGGGCGATGCCTTCGTTTTCGTACTTGCGGCCGACCATGAAGCCGGTGATGTTCTGCAGGAAGACCAGCGGGATCTTGCGCTGGCAGCACAGTTCGATGAAGTGCGTGCCTTTCAGCGCGGACTCGGAAAACAGGATGCCGTTATTGGCGATGATGCCGACCTTCATGCCGTAGATGTGGGCGAAGCCGCACACCAGCGTGGTGCCGTAGCGGGCCTTGAACTCATCGAATTCGGAGCCGTCGACGATACGCGCGATCACTTCTCGGATATCGAAAGGCTTGCGGGTGTCGACAGGAATCACGCCGTACAGTTCTTCCGGCGCGTATTTCGGTTCCACCGCTTCGCGCAGCACGCCCTGTTGCGGCTTCTGGCGGTTCAGGTTCGACACGATTGTGCGCGCCATCGACAGCGCATGCATATCGTCCTTGGCCAGGTGATCGGCCACGCCGGACAGGCGGGTGTGCACGTCGCCGCCGCCCAGGTCTTCAGCGGAAACCACTTCACCGGTCGCCGCCTTCACCAGCGGAGGGCCGCCGAGGAAGATAGTGCCCTGTTCCTTCACGATGATCGATTCGTCCGACATGGCCGGCACGTAGGCGCCGCCGGCGGTGCAGGAACCCATCACCACGGCGATCTGCGGGATGCCCTTGGCCGACATATTGGCCTGGTTGAAGAAGATGCGGCCGAAGTGGTCGCGGTCCGGGAACACGTCGTCCTGGTTCGGCAGGTTGGCGCCGCCCGAATCCACCAGGTAGATGCACGGCAGGTTGTTCTGCTCGGCGATCTCCTGCGCGCGCAGGTGCTTCTTCACCGTCATCGGGTAGTAAGTACCGCCCTTCACAGTGGCGTCGTTACAGACGATCACGCATTCCTGGCCGTTTACTCGGCCGATGCCGGTGATCACGCCCGCTGCCGGAGCGGCGTTGTCGTACATATCGAAAGCAGCCAGCTGCGAGAATTCGAGGAAAGGCGTGCCGGGATCGAGCAGCATCTGTACGCGGTCGCGCGGCAGCAGCTTGCCGCGCGCCACATGCTTGGCGCAGGCCGCTTCTCCGCCGCCTTGCGCCGCTTTCGCGACCTTGGCGCGCAGGTCGTCGACCAGGGCTTGCATGGCGTCGGCGTTGGCTTTGAAGTCCTCGCTGCGCGGATTGAGTTTGCTTTCGATATGCGGCATTGTCGTCCTCTTCTCTTATTCTGGAAATTCGCCGTCGACGTAAAACCAGCGCAAGCCACCTTCGCGCGGTTCGCGCAGGAAGCGGCTCAGCTCATGCAGACGCTGGCCACGGCCATTCACGCGCAGGCGGGCGACGAACTCGACAAAATCCTCGTTCGGCTGGGCTTCTGCTTTACGTTGACGTAAACGTAAAGCAGATTTTACCTCAAGTCCCAGCCATTGGAGCTTTTCGTCCTTGTTAATAATCGGCTCGGTCGGACGGGTGCTTTCGTGCCAGGTCGACAACAAATACGGCTCGTTCTGCAGCGCATAGGCGGAATAACGGGAGCGCATCAGTTGCTCAGCCGTCTCCGGCAAGGCCTTTCCTTCGATAAAAGGGCCACAGCAAGTCGCAAAAGAAGGACCGCCGCATGGGCAGCCGACAGGGGTCTTGGATTTGGACATCCCGCCATTATCCGCCATAACAGCGGCTCGCGTGACTTCCCGAGGTCATGCGGGTTGGCACCACCATCCGGGCTGGAAAGCTATAATTGCCAGAATGAAAATCCATGCATCCTTATTCGCGCTGACCTTTGCGGTCGCAATGACTTCGCCGGCCCTGGCATGCCAGCCGCCACGCGACATGCCCAGTGATCCGGAAGCGGCGCGCGCTTATTGGGAGCGAGCCCAGACCCAGTGGGAAAAAAGGGTGATAGCTAGCGCCCCGACACTGGTGGTTGCGACGACCGCCGAAATCCCTGGCAGCCAGTTCCCTGAACCCGGTACGCGAGTGACCGTCAAAGTCGCGCCCATCAAGCTGTTGCGTGGTTTTTTCGAAAAGAATGAGGTTGGCGGCATGCTCAATCATTTTTGCGATGATTTCAAAGTATGGGTTACGCACGACAGGCCTTACCTCCTCGCGATGAACCAGGGGGCAATTCTGCTGGCCGTGCCTTTGAAACAGGGAGACGAGCAAGCCGGCGTACGGGACTTCTTCAAGCGCATCGACGAACCCAATCCCTGGGAATGAGCCGCGCGCCGCGTCGCAAAATTTTACGCATGGCCCGGTTCAACCAGCAACGAGCCGGATAATCAGCGACTTAGGTGCAGGTACGGTTGATGCTTCTTCAAGCTTGAAGTTTCGCCAACTCGTCATGGAGCGCAAAATGAAAGCTGAAGCCATGTTCAAGTCTTGCCTGCTGGCCTGCTCCATCCTGCCAGGCGGCCAGGCCCTAGCGGGTCCAACTGGATCGACGCAGTCCCCCTATACCGTCAACAGCATCGACTTCAGCTACATGAACTACAGCAGGCCCCCTGCATCCTACTTCAATCGCAGGCCACCGACGGAATTCGGCCGGACACCGGCGTTCAATGGCCTGCCGCCGCCCTTGCCTGCAGCAGGTCCGCCCGCCCGGGCGCCGGACGTGGCATTGCCGCTGACTCCTCCTGCACCCACCGGCTCACCGCCGCTTGTCGAGCCGCCGGTCCAGTTGCCAGTGGTGGCGGTTGTGCCTGAGCCAAGCACTTTCGCTTTGCTGGGCCTGGGCTTTGCCCTCCTCATTTTGCGCGAGAGAAAGGGGCGCCCAGCTGCACAGTAAAGAAAGCCGACAGTGGCAGGTGCTAATATGCCGGTCATGAACGAAGTCAGTCAAAGCAAGTTCCTGAGCCTGGTCTTGCGTCACAAACCGGAAGAAATCGGGCTCGTACTGGACCAGAATGGATGGGCATCGATCGACCAATTGATTGCCCTTGCCAACGCCTGCGGAACGAATTTGAGCCGCTCCCAGATCGAATTCATCGTTGAAAACAGCGATAAGAAGCGATTTGCGATCAGCGCGGATGGCACGAAAATCCGGGCCAACCAGGGCCATTCCGTTGATATCGCGCTCGAACTGCCGCCCCGGACGCCGCCGGAGCGCCTGTACCATGGCACTGCCACGCGTTTCCTTGATTCGATCCGCGAAAGCGGCCTGCATTCGGCCTCGCGCCAGCATGTGCACCTCTCGTCCGACCAGGGAACTGCCGAAAAAGTGGGCAGCCGGCATGGCAAGCCGGTCGTATTGACCGTGGAATCCGGCCAGATGGCGCGCGACGGCCACCTCTTCTACATCTCGGAAAACGGAGTCTGGCTGACCGAGGCCGTGCCTGCGAAATACCTGAACTAGACCTTGTAGGCCAGGCAGTCGAGCTCAAACGGCGGCTCCTTGCCCAGCATCAGTGTCGCCAGCAGGCTGGCGCTGCCGCAGGCGAAGGTGAAGCCCAGCGGGCCATGGCCGACGTTGAGCCACAGGTTGGGATAAGGCGTGGGCCCGATGATGGGGGCGCTGTTCGGCGTGGCGGGACGCAGGCCGGCCCAGGCCTCCGCCTTGTCGTAGTCGGCGGCATGCGGCATCGATTCGCGCGCCAGGCGGGACAGGCTGGCGATGCGGCGGCGGTCGATGCGCGTGCTTTCGCCCACCATGTCGACCATCGCGGCGATCCGCAATTGCTTGCCGATGCGGGCATACAGCGTCTTGCGCTCGAAATCGGTCACGCTGATATTGGGCGCCACGTGTTCGCTGCGGATCGGCGCCGTCAGGCTGTAGCCTTTCAGCGGATACATGGGCAGGTCGAGGTTGGCCGTGGCAGCCAGGTCGCGGCTCTGGATGCCGGCAGCGAGCACGTAATGGTCGGCAGTCAGCCAGCCGGCGTCGGTCTCGATTGCCGTCACCTTGCCGGCTTCAACGAAAATGGTGCGCGCTGCCGTGTGCATGCAGCGCTCGAAGCGCGGGTGGGCATAGATGCGTTTTTCCAGCGCCAGGCAGAAGGCATAGCAATCCGCCACGGCTTCGCCGGGATTGAAGATGCCGCCCGCCAGCCTGGGCGCCAGTTCGGCCAGCGCCGGCTCGATGCGGGCCGTATCGCGGCCCCAGAGCACGGCGCGGTTTTCGTCGTTATCGGGCTTGTCCAGCGCGGCCTTGAAGGCTTCTTCGCTGCGATAGACCACCAGCTTGCCGGCATTGCGCCAGTTGAATTCCCTCAGCGGCAATTTCAGTTCCAGCAGCGACAGGGACAGGCGGCTCAACTCGCCGAGCTGCAAAAGCTTGGCGGTGGTGCGGGCATTGGCGTCGGCCTTGCAGTTGCGCAGGAATTGCGCCATCCAGCGCCACTGGCGGTAATCGGCCTCGGGACGGAAACGAAACGGGCCGTCGCGCTCGAACAGCCATTGCAGGGCCTTTTTCGGCACGCCTTCGTCGGCCAGCGGCGAGACGTAACGATAGCTGAGCTGGCCGCCATTGCGGTAGCTGGCGGCGCTGGCAACGGTCGGGGCGCGTTCGAGCAGCGTCACGCGGAAGCCTGCTTCCAGCAGCCACCACGCTGACGCCAGGCCGACCACGCCTCCGCCAATCACCACCACTTGCCGTGCTCTCGCCATCCGATCCCCGAATTGTGTTGCCTTGTGGAAAATTAGCCTATTGTAGTTCAGTCGCGGCGGCGCAGGATGGCGCGTTGGTAAATCGCATCAAGGATCCGTTCCTCGGCACGCGTGTGCGCCGACTGCAGGCCTGGATCGGCCTCCGGGTCGCTGGCAAAGCCGCCGATCAGCGATACGATGCCCTGCTTCTTCCTTAAGTCTACGGCGAAGGTGGACACGAGGCCATAGGCTTCGCCCAGGTGGCCGACCGCATGGAAGCGGCCATCCTTCGGCATGCCGCCCATATTGCCCCGCACGTCGGCAAAGCGCTGGGCGCCCAGCCCCCAGCTATGGTAAAGCCCTTTCAAGGTATCGCCATTGCTGCCATTGAAGCGCCATTGCTCACCAAACATCAGGGCCAGTGATGCCGGCTTGATAAGCTGCCTGCCCTCATGGCGGCCGTTGTTGATCAGCATGAGCATGACCTTGCCCATGTCGCTGGCCGACATGCGAAGGCCGCCGGTTGGGCTGAAGGGCGTGGCATTAGTGCCGATTACATACTTGTCTAGGCCCGGCGGATCCTGCGGCGCGGTCACGCCGAAGTCGTCGACCTGCGCAATCCACGGCCCCTTGCTGTCCCAGATTTCAGTTTCGCGCGTGCGGCGCCGGTACAGCGTTGCGGTATCCGCTACTTCCTGGGTGCTGAATTCGGCAGGGTTATAGCCGCCGCGTAGACCCATCGGCGCCAGCAGCAAGCGCCTCATCAGTCGGTCGAAGCGTTCGCCGGTCACGCGTTCCATGATGGTCCCGATCACAGCCCAGTTCAGGTTGGAATACGTGAAGTACTGGCCCGGCTCGCCATCGCGCGCCCACATCTTCCCATCTGGCGCCAGCACATCGCGCAAGGCCGTGCCAGCGGGCCAGGAATAGCCCGCGTCATCGCGCAGCGTTGAGGTGTGGCTCAGCAAATGCCGCAGGGTGATCACTTGCGACGGGTAATGCGGATTGCGCAGCGCGAAGCCCAGATATTCGCCGGCGTCGGTGTCAAGCTTGAGCTTGCCTTCCTCGACCAGCCTCATCATGCCCAAGGTGGTCATCATCTTGGAGATGGATGCAATACGGAACATGGTCTGCGGCGTGACGGGCGCGGTGATGCCGCGGCCCGTCGTATCAAGCCGGCGCAGCCCGAACTGTTGTTGGTAAGCCACCTTGCCGTCGCGGATAGCCAGTACGGACAAGCCCGAAAGCGGCCGCTGCGCATCGTTGACGATCGCTGCCAGTTCCGCATCCAGCTTGCTGGCGGAAACGTGGCCGATACTGCCCAGCAGTACTGCGCCGGCCAAGGCGCGCAAAGCTCTTTGCATGCATTCTCCTTTTGCAAGCAGCATACGGTGCCGTCCTTTCGGCCTGCTAATGAAAACTGATTATCTGCCTATAACCCCGGTGTATCGGGCGCTAAAGCAAATATGAAAAGAGCAGCGTGATTTCTCTTTCGCTATTACACTAGCAGTTATAGGAGAAATGTAATGAGCCTCACCAGCGTTGAATTCAAACCAGATCAACAAGACAATTCGCCGCTGTACATGCAGATTGCCCGCAAGTTGAGCGACGATGTTCGAAACGGACGTTACCAGGTCGACCAGGCGCTTCCTTCTGAACGAACCCTCTCGGAATTGCTGAACGTTTCGCGCGTGACCGCCCGCAAGGCCATCGACCAGCTGGTGGACCAGGGCCTAGTGGTACGCCGCCGCGGTTCGGGCAACTACATTGCGCCGCGCATCGAACAACCGCTGTCGAACCTGACCAGCTTCTCGGAACAACTTTCGCAGCGCGGCTACAAGCCCGGCTCGCGCTGGCTCAAGCGCGCGCTGGTGGCCGCCAGCGCCGACGAACAGCTCAGCCTCGGCCTGTCGCCGAATACCCGCGTGGCGCGGCTTGAACGCTTGCGCCTGGCCGATGACGTGGTGATGGCGTATGAGGTGTCGGTGCTGCCGCAAACCATCGTTCCCAATCCGGAACTGATCGGCGATTCGCTTTACCAATACCTGGATTCTGTCGGCAAGGGCCCGGCGCGCGCGCTGCAGCATATCCGCGCCATGAATGCTTCGGCCGAACTGGCGCGCCAGCTGGAAGTGCCGGAAGGGCAGGCTGTATTGTTTATTACCCGTATCGCCTATCTTGAGTCGGGCCAGGCGATCGAGCTGACGCATTCCTACTGCCGCAGCGATCATTACGACTTCGTGGCGGAGATGCGCCGCGCCGCGTAGGCCGCGCCGCATAACCTGGGGGAATAAGCTTCGCAAGTCCCGTCATGGGCCGGCCCGGCAATTTGGCATTACACTCGTTCCATGCTGAAGACCGAAACACCCAGTGCACAACATCGCGAGCTGGACCAATATCCCATAGAGCAACTGGTCGCCGCCTTTGCCGATGACCAGCTGAATGCGGTGCAAGCCGTGCGCACCGCCATCCCCGCCATTGCCAAGGCAGTCGAAGCAATCGTGCCCCGCATCGAAGCGGGCGGGCGCCTGCTCTACGTCGGGGCCGGCACCTCGGGCCGGCTCGGCGTGCTCGACAGCGTTGAACTCTATCCCACCTTCTCCTGGCCGCACGAACGTGCCGTCGCCATCCTTGCCGGCGGCACGGAAGCCATGTTCAAGGCGGTGGAAGGCGCGGAGGATGACCGCGAACAGGGCGCACGCGACCTTCAGGCCCTGGACCCGCGCCCGGATGACGTCGTGCTGGCGCTGGCCGCATCCGGCACCACCCCCTATGTGCTGGGCGCCATCGAAGCCGCGCGCAAGGCCGGCGCGCTAACCGTCGGCATCGCCAACAACCCTGGTGCGCCGGTCACGCAGGAGGCTGAAATCGGCATCACCCTCGACACCGGCCACGAAATCATCTCCGGCAGCACGCGCCTGAAAGCCGGCACCTCGCAGAAGATCGTGCTGAACACGATTTCCAGCGCGCTCATGGTGCGCCTGAACAAGGTTTATGGAAACTTGATGGTAGACTTGAAGCCGACCAATGCGAAGCTGTACGCGCGTACGGTGCGGCTCACAATGCACGCCACCGGCGCCGATGAAGCGGCAGCCCGCACAGCGCTGGAACAGTGCGGCTTCCACGTCAAAGTGGCGGTGGTCGCCCTGTTAAAGAAAACCACGGTGCAGCAGGCGGCAGGCTTGCTGGACCAGGCCGGGGGCAGCGTGCGCGGCGCACTCACCATCTGATCCGCCCCTGCGCGCGTCCGGCCGACAAGAAAGGACGTAATGGATCGAGCGCAGCAACGCAGCCCCTGGGGCTGGGTTCCGACACTGTATTTCAACCAGGGCATTCCCTATTTCGTGGTGATGGCGCTGTCCACCGCCATGTACAAGGATCTTGGCATCTCCAACACGGAGATGGCGTTCTACACCGGCTGGCTGTACCTGCCATGGGTGATCAAGCCGCTGTGGTCTCCCCTGATCGAAATGTTCGGCACCAAGCGCTCCTGGGTCGCCATCCTGCAGATGGTGCTGGGCGTGTCGCTGGCGGCGGTTGCCTTCACGCTGCCGCTCTCGAACTTTTTCCAGCTTAGCCTTGGCGTCATGTGGCTGATGGCCTTCAGCTCCGCCACCCACGATATCGCGGCGGACGGCTTCTACATGCTCGGCCTGCGGCAGAAGCAGCAGGCGGAATTTGTCGGCGTGCGCAGCACTTTCTATCGCGCGGCCAACGTGGCCTGCAACGGCGGCCTGCTATTCCTGGCCGGCGAAATCATCAAGTACCACGGCAATCCCCATATGGCCTGGGCTATCACCTTCGGTGTGACCGGCGCGGTCTTCCTGGCGCTGGCGCTCTATCACTTCGTCGTGCTGCCAAGGCCGGCGGAAGACAAGCCGGCAGTGCACTCGTCGGCGCCGATGCAGGAGTTTTTCGCGACATTTTCCGCCTTCTTCCGCAAGGACGGCATCGTCGTGATCCTGCTGTTCCTGCTGCTGTTCCGCCTTGGCGAGTCGCAGTTGCTGAAAATGGTGGTGCCGTTCCTGAAAGACCCGCTGGAGAAAGGCGGCCTTGGCCTGGACACCGCCGCTGTGGGCATTGCCTACGGCACGATCGGCATCGTCGGCCTGATCCTCGGCGGCCTGGTGGGCGGCTGGCTGATCGGGCGCTTTGGCCTCAAGCGCTGCCTGTGGCCTTTCGCGATTGCGATCCATATTCCGGACCTGATTTTCGTCTACCTGTCGCAGGCGCAACCGCAAAACTTCGCCTGGATCGCGACTTGCCTGGCAGTGGAGCAGTTCGGCTATGGGCTCGGCTTCACCTCGTTCATGATGTACATGATCATGGTCAGCCAGGGCGAGCACAAGACTGCGCATTATTCGATCTGCACCGGCTTCATGGCGCTGGGGATGATGATTCCGCAAATGGCCAGCGGCGCGATCCAGGAGTATCTCGGCTACCAGCACTTCTTCATTTATGTCTGCACGGCAACCATCCCCGCCTTCATCATGACGGCACTGATCAAGATAGATCCGGACTTTGGCCGGGAATAGGTAGAATACGGCTCCTGCTGATGTGAGGATTTGGTTTTGGCTTTTAATGCGAAAAGGCGGCTGACCATAGCCGCCGCCGCGGCCGGCGTGGCCGCATTAATGGGGGCGTGTTCGTCGACGCCGACCGTGCCAGCCGCCGGCGACGCCGCGGCACCACCCTCCGGTGGCGGGAGCGGCAATACGCCCGCCCCGGTCACGGCGGCAAGCCCGGCGCCGGTGCAGCAACGCATCACCGGCGAACAGCCGCCTGCCGCGCCGCGCGAATTCCGCGCTGCCTGGGTGTCGACGGTGGCCAACATCGACTGGCCCAGCCGCAGCAACCTGCCGCCGGCGCGCCAGCAGGCCGAAGCCCTCGCCATCCTCGACCGCGCCAAGGCACTGCACCTGAACGCGATCGTGCTGCAGGTGCGCCCGAGCGCCGACGCCATTTACCCGTCCAAGCTCGAGCCCTGGTCCGAGTTCCTCACCGGCCAGCAGGGCAAGGCTCCCGAGCCGGCCTGGGACCCGCTGGCCTTCTGGATCGCGCAGGCTCATGCCCGCGGCCTCGAACTGCACGCATGGTTCAATCCCTACCGTGCCCGCCATTCAGCCGCCCGCACGCCGAACGCGCGTGAGCATGTAGCCAACACCAGGCCGCAAGTGGTGCGCCAATATGGCAAATTCCAGTGGATGGACCCCGGCGAGGAAGCCGCCGCCCAGCAAACGCTGGACGTGATCCTGGACGTGGTGCGCCGTTACGACATCGACGGCGTCCACATCGACGACTACTTCTACCCTTATCCGATTGAAGCGCCCGGCGCCAATGGCGGCGAGGCGGCCCTGGACGCGCCGTCGAACGGCAACAAGCCCGAGCTGGATTTCCCCGACGGCGCCCCGTACCAGCGCTACCTGCAAGGCGGCGGCACCCTGGACCGCGCCAACTGGCGCCGCCAGAACGTCAACCAGCTGATCGAAGCGCTCTACACCGGTATCCACAAGGAAAAATCGTGGGTGCGCTTCGGCATCAGCCCCTTCGGCATTGGCCGCCCGGACCGCCGCCCGCCCGGCATCCAGGGCTTCAGCCAGTACGACAAGCTGTATGCCGACGCCGAATTGTGGCTGCAGAACGGCTGGCTCGATTACCTGGCCCCGCAGCTGTACTGGCCGATCGCGCAGCAGCCGCAAGCTTTCCCCGTGTTGCTCGATTACTGGCTGGGACAGAACAAGCGCGGCCGCCATATCTGGCCGGGCCTGTACACCAGCCGCATTGACGACAGCAGCAAGTCCTTCAGCGCGGATGAAATCGTGCAGCAGGTCGGCGTCACGCGCAGCCGCGGCAACGCGAACGGCCACATTCATTTCAGCATTGCGGCCCTGATGCAAAACCGCAAAGGCGTGAGCGACCACCTGAAGGCCACCAGCTACCAGGGACCGGCGCTGGTGCCGGCTTCGCCATGGCTGGGCAGCGAAGCGCCGCCAGCGCCGACCGTGGCAGTCAAGCGCCACGCCAGCGGACTGTCGCTTACCCTTGGCAACGCCGGCCGTGCCACCCAGCTTGCGATCTGGGCGCACTACGGCGAAGAATGGCGCTTCAACGTGGTGCCTGCCGGCCGCAGCGAAGTGGTGCTGACCGACGATAATGGCGTGCCGGCCCGCAGCGTGGTGGTATCGGCAATCGACCGCTTAGGCAATGAAAGTCCAAGAGTTTCCGCTGCGTTATAACTTTTTGGAATGAGTGCCGCACGCGCTTTCATGCAAAGATGTCGGCGTTTCAACGTACACTCGACAGATCATGGGCAAACCTGACACCGATCGTACCTTAGGGCTGGGAATCGATGCTGGAGGCACGGAAACACGCTGGGCGCTTGCCACCCCGGCAGGCGACATCGTGGCCGAAGGAACGGTCGCCGGGCTGTCCGCCCTGATGATGGCCAAGCCGGCCGGACGCGAGCTGATCCACACCATCTTCAGCCAGCTGGCGCAAGACGTACTGGAAGCCGGCAAGCCACTGCGCATCTGCGCCGGGCTGACTGGCTTCGGCGGCGATGGCGCCGTGCTGCTGGACTGGCTCTCCACGCTGCTCGGCGTACGCCTGGACGCCATCACGCTCTGCAACGATATCGAAGTTGCCTATCTCGACGCCTTCGAGCCCGGCCAGGGTTACCTGGTCTATGCCGGTACCGGTTCAATTGCCGCCTTCATCGACGAGCAAGGCGAATTCCACCGCGCCGGCGGCCGCGGCGTCATGCTGGACGATGCCGGCGGCGGCTTCTGGATTGCGCGCGAAGCGATGCGCCGTATCTGGCGCGGCGAGGATGAACAGCCCGGCGCCTGGGAGGACTCGCCGATGGCGCATGCGGTGTTCGACCATGTCGGCGGCAGCGACTGGTCTTTCTCGCGCAACTTCATGTACACCCAGGAGCGCGGCGACATCGGCAAGCTGGCGCTGGCCGTTGCCATGAGCGCGGGGGCCGACCCCGCCGCCCGCCACATCCTGCTGCAGGCTGGCCGCGAACTGGCGCGCCTGGCGCTGGCGCTGGTGACGCGCTTCGGCGCGCGGCCGATTGTCCTGTCCGGCCGCGCGGCCGAACTGCATCCCCTGATTTTCGAAGCCATGCGCAC
This sequence comes from Pseudoduganella sp. R-43, assembly GCF_049913255.1. Lineage (NCBI taxonomy): Bacteria > Pseudomonadati > Pseudomonadota > Betaproteobacteria > Burkholderiales > Oxalobacteraceae > Pseudoduganella > Pseudoduganella sp. R-43. Next base: position 240,914 of record NZ_CP183988.1, on the reverse strand, counting down.
CGACTTGCCGCCTGAATTCCATTTGCAAAAACGCAGCGCCAGGCCGCATCATGCGGCTGCCAGGATGGCCGCCCGGCCACGCAACTAAGGAAACCATGAAAAAACTGCTGCTCGCTTCCCTGATCGCCCTGCTGACCGGTTGTGCCACCCAGCTGCCGAACATCGACCATTCGCTGACCTCCAAAGGGCAGAGCAGCCGCGTGCGTTTCGTCGTGATCCATTACACCGTGACCGACTTGCCGCTGTCGATCAAGCTGCTGACCGAGAAAGATGTGAGCGCCCACTATCTCATCACCGACGAGAATGAGCCGCGCGTCTACGCCCTGGTCGACGAAAACCGCGCCGCCTGGCACGCCGGGCTGAGCAGCTGGAAGAACTACACGGCGCTGAACCACAGCTCGATCGGCATCGAGATCGTCAACCCCGGCTTCAAGGACATGCCCGACGGCCGCCACTGGTATGGCTTCTCCGAGCGCCAGATCGACCAGCTGGTCGCCCTGCTCAAGCAGATCAAGGAACGCCACCAGATCGCACCGGAAAACTTCCTCGGCCACGCCGATATCGCACCGCAACGCAAGCAGGATCCCGGCCCGATGTTCCCGTGGAAGCGGCTGGCCGACGAAGGCCTGATCGCCTGGCCGGACGCGGCCGCCGTGGCCGCGGTGCGTCCGCAATACGAAGCCCAGCTGCCGGACATCGCCTGGTTCCAGCAAAAGCTGGCCCAGCACGGCTACGCCACCCCGCAGACCGGCGTGCTGGACCCAGAAACCCAGAATGTGCTGGTGACCTTCCAGGCCAAGTACCGCAACAGCAAATGGGACGGCGTGCCGGACGCCGAATCCGCCGCCATCCTCGACGTGCTGACTGCGCCCAAGCCAATACAGTAAGGCGGTTTGCACGGCCGCCGGCTTTCCCCTATCCTGCCAACATGCCGCAGGGGACGACCGGCGGCGCCGAGGAAGAGGAACCAGGACAATGCGGCTGCGCCACATCGAAGTTTTCCACGCCATCATGCAGGTTGGCACCATCAGCGGCGCCGCCCAGGTGCTGCATATTTCCCAGCCAGCCGTGACCAAGGTGTTGCAGCACGCCGAGCTGCAACTGGGCATGCCGCTGTTCGAGCGCGTGCGCGGCAAGCTGTACCCGAAGCCGGAAGCGCACCGCCTTTTTGCCGAGACCGAAAAACTGCACCGCGACCTGCAGGGCATCCGCCGCCTGGCGGCCAGCCTGAAAGGCCGCGCCGTCGAAACCGTGGGGCTGGTGTCGACGCCGACCATCGCTATCAGCGTCCTGCCGCAAGCCATGAGCGAATGGCGCAAGGAATTTCCCGACACGCGCTGCGAACTGGCCACCCACCACACCTCCGAAATCGTCAACACCTTGCGCCTGGGTGAAGCCGACATGGCGCTTTCGCTGCAGGACCCGCGCCACCCCGGCATCATCGCCGAACCGATTGCACAAGGCGTGATGACGGTGATCGCGCCGGCCGGTACCTGGCGCCGCGATGAAGCGGGCATGCCGCTGACGGCGGAAGGCCTGAGCGGTGAACTGATAGGCCATGCCGACAACGACCCGTTGGGCGAGATGATCGTGGCTTCCTGCGAAGCACAGGGCATCCAGCCCAACTTCCGCACCACGGTGCAGACTTACCAGATTGCCCGTTCGCTGGTGGAAGCCGGCGCCGGCCTGGCCGTGGTCGATCCTTTCACGGCGGCGTCGGCCGATCCGGCCAAGGTGCAGAAACGCCAGTGGGCGCCGGCCATTCCGATCCAGCTCTTCCTGCTGACGAACAGCCACGCGCCGCTGTCGCACGGCGCCCGCCAGTTGGCCGACTCCATCGCCAGCATGGCGCGCGCCTGCCTGGAACAAGGAAAGCAATGAGCAAGACCACCCGCAGCGAAGACGTTCTCGGTAACCCCGACTTCCGCCACCTGGCCACCATCGCCGGTATCGCGGTCGACCTGCGCTATGCGGGGCCGGACAACTTCGTCGGCCGCGACCTGTATTCGCCGCTCGATTGCGCCTGGCTGCATCGCGACGCCGCCGCCGCCATCGAACGGGTGGTGGCTTACCTGGCACGGCGCGCTCCCGGCTACAAGGCGCTGCTGCTCGACGCCCTGCGCCCGCACCGCGTGCAGGAAGAGCTGTGGCAGGCGCTGGCCGGCACCAGCCTGCAGATGTACCTGGCGCCGCCGGAACGCGGCTCGATCCATTCCTTCGGCATGGCGGTCGACATCACCATCCTCGACCCATCCGGCCAGGAGCTCGACATGGGCACGGGCTTCGACGACATGACGGAATTGTCGCACCCGGTGCTTGAGGCACGGCACCTCGCCAGCGGGGAACTGACTGCCGCACAAGTCGCCAACCGCCAGTTGCTGCGCGATGCCATGTTCCAGGCTGGCTTCGCCGGCATCAACAGCGAATGGTGGCATTTCGACTGCGGCGACCGCGTGCTGGTGCGCCGCGACTACACCAAAGTCCTATAAGGAGACAGCCCTTATGCAGCAGCCCTGGTCTACCACACGAGCAATCCTGACCGGCGGCACGCTGGGCGGCTTGCTGGACATCCTGTTCGCGATCAGCTTCGCCGGCTATAACGGCATGCCGCCGGAGCGCCTGCTGCAAGTGGTGGCCAGCGGTGCACTGGGCAAGGCGGCCTTCACCGGCGGCGCTCCCGCCGCTGCATTCGGCCTGGCCTGCCACTTCGCCTTGAGTTTTGTGTGGATGGCGCTCTTCTTCTTCGCGGCGCGACGCGCCCCGGCATTGGCGCGCAAACCGCTGCTGGCGGCCGTCGGCTACGGCCTGCTGGTGTTCTTCACGATGCGACTGGTGGTGCTGCCGCTATCGGCGTTCCCGCGCCCGGTGACGTTCAATGCCTTCTCATGGGGCATGGACATCCTGTCGCACATCTTCCTGTTCAGCCTTCCAATCGTGTGGGCCACGCGCAAGGTGCTGCGCGCGTCATAGGCGAAATTCGGACAGCTTCCAGTCCGCAAAGCCGTTGCGGACGAAGACCAGCGCGATCTTGTCGTTGCGGACGATGTAGCGGTCGACGCCATCGCGCTCGGTCACCCATTTCGGTTTCGCTGCGCCGGAGTCCGGCTCTTCGTCCCGTTCCCGCTCACGGTCACGGGCGTCGCGATCCTCGTGGCGCCGGTCGCGCTTCTTCGCAAAATCACCGTGCTCCAGCACAAACATCACCGCCTCCGGCCGCACCAGTGCATCCACCACCACGCCGCCGAGCAGGCGCCCGAAGCCGCTGAGCGCATCGTCGCCCGGCTTGCCGGCGATATCGTCCTTCATGTTCTCGCGTAGCGCCGGAAAATCGACGTGGCTATTGAAGGCCTCCACATCATGCACCCGCACCGCTTCCTTCATCTGGTGCACAACCAGCAGCGGCGACCAGTACCAATACGCCGCCACCGCAACTACAACCGCCAGCAGCGCGCTCGGAATCCCTTTACTTCGTCTTGCCATCGTTCCCCCAACGCCAGCGCGGAGGTTCACCCGTGAGGTAGCAAACCAGGATAAAGATCGCCGTGGCGGCCGTGGTCAGGACCAGGAATCCAAGCGGTGAACGCGCAGGATTCAGCACCACTGCGCCGGCCGCCATGGCCACCACGTAGGCGGCAAGCACCAGCCAACCCTGCCAGGTGCCAGGCACGCCCCATCCCCAGCCATGGCTTTTGGCTGGGAACCAATACTGTTTCGTTTCGCTCATGGATGCTCCTTATCGTGCGCTCGGCACCTCGTTTGCCGCTTGCGGTGCCGCGCTGCGCGCGACCCAATCGATCACGCCGTCTGCCAGCGCGCGGCCATTGCCGTTGCCAGCGCGTTCGTGGTTGACCATGACCACCACGATACACTGGCGGCCACTGGCGTCGGGGACGTAGCCGGCGATCGCGACCACGTTCTTGAGGGAACCGGTTTTGATGCGGGCGCGCATCGCTGCAGGGCTTTCTTTCAGGCGGCGCCTCATGGTGCCATCGATCGCCGCAATCGGCAGGCTAGTGAGGAACTCGGGCGCCCACAGGGACGTTTGCGCGACCCTCAGCAGGCCGGCCATCTGATTGGGAGTAAATCGTTCGATGCGCGACAGGCCGGAACCGTTTTCGAACACCATGCCGGTATCGTCGACGCCCTGGCCGCGCAGCCAGGTGCGGATCTCAAGTTCGGCACGGACCTGCGTGGGCATGCGAGGTGGCGCATCCATCATGGCGCAGCATTGGGGCTGGGCGGCGGGAGCGTCCGCGAGGTCGGGCAGCGGCCGGCTGCCAAGCAAGGGATCGGCCTGCAGGCTGCCCAGGCTCAGGAAAATGGTGCGGGCCAGTCCATTGTCGGACAGCTTGTTGGTATCGCGCACCATCTCGGGCAGGGATCGGCTCACATGCTCGGCCAACAGCGTCGACGAACCGCTATTGAAGGCGCGTGACTGCGCCTCGGAAGCCTCGACCGCCTGGCCACTGAACTGGCCTCCAAGCCGTTCCCAGGTCGCGCGGAACAGGCGCTCGGCGTAATCCGTGCGGTCCAGGACATTGATCACATTGGTCCGGCTGCAGTTGCGCGGGAATGTCCCCTTCAGCACCACGGTCAGGTTTGGACCGTTGCGCACGTATTCGGGAATCTTCCAGCCGTCCTCCCACTTTGCGCAATCGCGGTCTACCAAGGTCAGCTCGGAACGCACGCGCACATTGTCCAGTTCCGGCAGCACGCTGGCCTTGATCGACTTCGCATCGGACGTGATATCGAGGGTCTGCAGGTTCATGTTCAGCAGCAGCGCATCGGGAATCAGGTTGTAATACGCCTCAGGCGATTCATCGAACGGCGGCGCACCTGCATCGGCACGCGCCGGCTGCCAGAGCTGGCGGTCCAGCACCAGGTTGCCTTCGATCCTGCGGATGCCTTTGGTGCGCAGTTTTTCCAGCATATGCGTGAAGGCGTCGGCAGTGAAGTCGCCATCGGCGCCGCCGCGCAGCACCAGGTCGCCATGCAGCACGCCGCCCGCAACTTCTCCTGTTGTGCGCAGCTCGGTGCGGCCACGGAACTGGGGCCCGAGCACATCCAGGCCCACCATGGTGGTGAACAGCTTCATGATCGAGGCAGGCGTAAAGGTACGCGTCGCTTCGTGCGACACCAGCACCTCATCGCCGCGCAGCACCACCGCCCCGATGGCATTTTCCGGAATGCCTTTTTCGGCGGCCAGCCTGGCGATCGGCTCCGGCAGCGCCGCCTGGGCGCAAGCGCTGATTGCGGCAAACAATGTGGCAAACAATGTGGCAAGAAGCAGGCGGCGCATCAATGGGTCCTTAACCGAAAAACACGTAGGCTACCGCAATCGCGGTCAAAACCCCCGCGAGATCCGCAATCAGGCCGGCGGAAATTGCATAGCGTGTCTTGCGGATGCCGACCGAGCCGAAGTACAGCGCCACGATATAGAAGGTGGTATCGGCCGAACCCTGGAAGATGCAAGCCAGGCGGCCGACGAAGGAGTCGGGTCCGTAGGTCTTCATCGCATCGATCATCATGGCGCGCGAACCGGAACCGCTGAAAGGCTTCATCAGCGCGGTCGGCAGCGAAGGCACGAAATCCGTGCGCAGGCCGAGCGCACTGAACACCCAGTTGAAAGCATCCATTACCAAACCGAAGACGCCCGCGTTGCGCAGTACGCTGATCGCCACCAGCATGCCGACCAGATAAGGAATCACCGTCAGCGAAGTCTGGATGCCGCCCTTCGCGCCCTCAATGAACGCCTCGTACACGTTCACCTTCTTGAGCAAGGCGCCGATGATGAAGGCCGCGATGATCGAAATCAGGATCAGGTTGGACGCCACCTTGGACACCACCTCGATCTGCTCGCGCGTGAGGAAAGCGGTGAAATACCAGATCAGTCCCGCGATGGCCGCCGTCATGCCGCCGATCCAGGCCAGTAGCACAGGGTCGAACAGGTTCAGGCGTTGGCGGATGCCGACCGCGATGATGCCGGTGATCGTAGCGGCGTAGGTGGCGATCATGCACGGAATGAAAATATCGGAGGGATCGGCCGCGCCGAGGATGGCGCGCTGCGCCATGATCGCCAGCGGGATCAGGGTCAGACCGGAAGTGTGCAACACCAGGAACATGATCTGGGCGTTGCTGGCCGTGTCCTTGTTCGGGTTAAGCGACTGCAGGCTTTCCATCGCCTTCAGGCCGAATGGAGTGGCGGCGTTGTCGAGGCCCAGCAGGTTGGCCGAGAAGTTCATCACCATATGACCGGTGGCCGGGTGGTCCTTCGGCACCTCCGGGAAGATGCGCGAGAAGAAGGGCGAGATGATCTTGGCCAGCCAGCCGATTGCGCCCGCCTTTTCGCCTACGTTCATGATCCCCAGCCACAGCGTCATGACGCCTGCCAACGGCAGCGCAATGTCCATCACACCCAGCTTGGCGGATTCGAAAGTCCCGTCGATGATCTTCTTGAAGATCTCCGTATCGCCCATGAACAGCCATTGGATGATGGCGGCTGCGAAGCCGACGAGGAAAAATCCGGACCAGATGTAATTGAGGGACATGGATGTACTTCTTGTAGTGGAATGACCAATTTTGCAGCGAAAGTATAGGGCCAGCGGATGAAAGTATGCGCTTCGCTCATGTAAAAAAGTTATAAGCTGGCGTATCGCCACGCACTGGCTTATGCTCCGCCGCATGAAAAACTTTCGCGTTCTCGCCGCCGCCCTGTCCCTTGCCCTGGCTGGCGCAGCTCCGGCAGTGCTGGCAGCCGACAAAGTCCTGCACGCCTTCCTGTCGACGGGCGAAACCGGCCTCGATCCTGCCGTCGCCTCCGATCTGGCCAGCCTGAGCCTGCTTGAAAACCTGTTTGAGCCGATGCTGCGCTACGACTACGAAGCGCGCCCGGTCAAACTGGCCCCCAGCAGCCTGCGCGAAATGCCGACCAGCGATGCCAGCGGCAAGGTCTGGACCTTCCACCTCAAGCCCGGCATGTTCTTCAGCGATGATCCCGCATTTAAGGGAAAGAAGCGCGAAGTTACGGCCTCGGATTATAAATTCGCCATCGAACGCCTCCTCGATCCGGCGTTAAAGTCGCCCTGGTCCTTCATGTTCGAGGGCAAACTGGCGGACTTGCGCGTGCTTGATAAGTACACCTTGCGCCTGACGCTGAAAGAACCCGACCCAAGCCTGCTGTTCTATCTTGCCCTGCCGGCTACCGGCGCGGTGGCGAAAGAGGTGACCGATGCCTACGGCAGCCAGGTCGGCAACCACCCGGTCGGCAGCGGTCCCTTCGTCATCGAAGAATGGAAGCGCAGCGACAAGATCACGCTGGCCGCCAACAAGGGCTACCACCAGGTCTGGCAAGGCAAGCACCTGCCGCTTGTCGACAAGGTCGAAGTCAAGATCATGGAGGAATACCAGTCGCGCGTGCTGGGCTTCCTGAATGGCGAGTTCGACTATATCGAGCAGGTGCCCGAGTCGATGCGCGACATGGTGCTCGATCCGTCGTCGGCCAAGCCAGTGCTGAAAAAGGACCTGGCCGCACGTGGCATGGTGCTGTCCCCATTCCCGGTGCTGCAGACCTATTACATGTGGATGAACATGGACGATCCGGTGATCGGCGGCTACAGCAAGGAAAAGGTCGCCCTGCGCCGCGCCATAGCATTGGGTTATAACAGCCCCGAGGACATCGCCCTGCTGAAGAAAGGCCTGGCCATCCCCGCGCAAAGCCCGCTGCCGCCGAACGTGCTGGGCTACGACCGGGCCTATCGCAGCCCGATCAGCTACAACCCCAAGCTGGCCAAAGCCCTGCTCGACCGCTTCGGCTACAAGGTGGGCAAGGACGGCTTCCGCACCCTGCCTAACGGGCAACCGCTGGCGCTGGTCATGCACAGCGAGCCGACCATGGTCGGCCGCCTGCGCGACGAGCTGTGGCGCAAGAACCTGAATGCCCTGGGCATCCGGGTCAGCTTCAAGACCGACAAGAAGACCGAAATCATCAAGGCCAGCCGCCTCGGCAAGGTGCAGATGTTCGAAACCAACTGGATCGCCGACTTCCCGGACGGGGACAACTTCTTCCAGCTGCTGTGGGGCCCAAATAGCGGCCGCGCCAATTACGCCCGCTTCAACCTGCCTGACTACAACACCCGTTACGAGAAAGCCCGCCAGCTCAGCGACGGTGCGGAGCGCAACGCCCTGTACCGCGAGCTGAACCAGCTGATCCACGCCTATAACCCCTGGGTATTGCTGATCCACCCGATCTCGGCCGATATCCAGCAACCGTGGCTTAAAAACTACAACCGACACCCAGTCGAATTCACCAACTGGCGCTACCTCGACATTGAAGCAAAAAGCAATGTGACGCCGGCATTACATTAGGTTATGGACGTAAGAGTAATTTTCATTGGATGACAAGATTTCTCCGGAGCTAACCTGCAAAAAACACCTATCTTGGGAGAGGCTCGTGAAGGTTAAAAAGCTGGCGCAACTGATTGCGCTCATTGGAGTGGTCAGCCCCGCAATCGCACAGGAAGCTGCGCAGCCGATGCAGCGCGTCGAGATCACCGGTTCCAGCATCAAGCGTGTAGCGGCCGAAGGCGCCCTCCCGGTACAAGTCATCACCTTCGATGCCATCAAGAAGGCCGGCATCACCAGCACTGAGGACCTGCTGCGCAGCATTTCCGCCAACGGTACCGGCGCCGACAATATGACTTCGGGTAACAACGTGTTCGGCGCCGACGCCGACCGCGTGTCCGGCGGCGCCTCCTTCGCCTCCTTGCGCGGCCTGGGCCCGAACGCCACCCTGGTGCTGCTGAATGGCCGCCGCGTGGGCAACCACGGCGCCTCCGGCAAGGCGGTCGACCTGAATTCGATTCCGCTCGGAGCCATCCAGCGCGTGGAAATCCTGAAAGACGGTGCTTCTGCCATTTACGGCACCGACGCGATCGGCGGCGTGGTCAACTTCATCCTGCGGACGGACTACACCGGCCTGGAAGCGGAAGCCAGCTACAACGCAACTGAAGCCGGTGGCGGCATGCAGCGCCGGTACTCCCTGCTGGGCGGCGTGGGCAGCCTGGCCGAACAGGGCTGGAACGTGATGGCCAGCGTGACGCATGACGTCAACGACAAGCTGTCGTCCAGCCAGCGCGACTTCGCCAATGGCTTCCAGCCGGAGCGCGGCCTGTCGCCGGACACCACCGGCACGCCCTACGCCAACATCCTGACCGGCGCCGGCACGGCATTGGGAACGGGCTTCAAGGTCCCAGGAGACAACACCACCTACCTACAGGCCAGCCCGCTGAGCTTCCAGGGCAAGTGCGGCAGCATTCCCGGCATGTCTCAATACCAGACCGACCTGTGGAAAGACGTTACGGCGCCAACCCGCACCAGGTATTCCTGTGCCTATGACTATGGCGCGGACTACGTGATCAGCTTCCCGGTCGAACGCACCAACGCTATCTCGCGCGCGACTTTCCAGTTGAGCCCTGAGCACAAGCTGTTCGCGGAGCTGCTGGGCTCGCGCACCAAGGCGACTGCCGAACTGACCCCGGTGCAGATTTCGACCAGCCTGGCCAATGGCGCCGCCTATCCGGTCAATGGCCCGTATTACCTGGATATGACGCAGTTCATTCCTGCTTACGACAAGACCAAGCCGATCATCTACAAATGGCGCTCAACCCCCTGGGGCAACCGCACCCAGGAGAACGTGACCGAAAACCTGCGCGGACTGATCGGCATGGAAGGCGTGCTGGCGGGTAAATACGACTACAAGTTTGGCCTGTCGCGCGCCCAGAGCACCACCAAGACCGACCTGGTCGACGGTTATGGCTGGACCAGCCAGATCTACTCAGCCCTTGGCACCGGCAAGATCAATCCGTGGCTGTTGCCCGGCCAGAGCCAGACCGACGAAGCCATGAACCTGATCGAATCGACCAAGTTCCGCGGGCGCCTGCAGCATGGCAAGACCACCATGACCCAGCTCGATGGTTCGATCTCGGGCGAGGTATTCCAGCTCCCGGCGGGTGCCGTATCGATGGCAGTCGGCCTCGACCTGCGCAAGGAAACTTACGAGTTCGCGCAGGATGTCGACGCGACCAAGATCCTGCTCGCTCCCGGCAACGCCAACCAGGACCGGGTCAGCCGCAATATCAAGGCGGTTTACGCTGAAATGATCGTCCCGGTGATCAAGGACCTGGAAGTGCAACTCGCAGTGCGCCGCGACGATTATTCGGTGATCGGCGCCACCACCAACCCGAAAGTGTCGTTCCGCTGGCAGCCATCACAGAACCTGATGTTCCGCGGCTCCGCCTCGAAGGGCTTCCTGGCGCCGAGTTTTACCCAGCTCTATTCGGGCCGCCTGCTGGGCGAACTGCCCAACGGCACCATCGACCAGGAGGGCTGCGCCCAGCATCCGGGCGACCCGGCCTTCTGCGCCATTCCACGCCTGAACTACTTCTCGGGCGGCAATCCGGGCCTGAAGCCCGAAACCTCCAAGCAAGGCACGCTTGGCATGGTGATCGCGCCGTTCACCGGCTTCACCGCCTCGCTGGACTACTGGGCGATCAACATCCAGAACCGCATCCTGAACCGCACGCCGCAAATAGTGCTGAAGAACTGGCAGTACCTGAACGACTACATCATCCGTAACCCGCAAACCGGTGTGATCGACCACGTGGAGGCAGGCTGGATCAATGCCGCCGGCCTGAAAACCCGCGGCCTGGACCTGGGCATGCGCCATGACGGCAAGTTCGGCGAGTACAAGACCACCGCCACGCTGGATGGCACCTGGATGCAGTCCTTCAAGTTCGCCGAGTTCGAAGGCCAGCCATTCATCGAGCAAGTCGGCCAGTTCGCCACCCGCGACGTCTACCTGCGCTGGAAGCACAATGCCGGCCTGACCGTCTCGCGCGGCGACTGGAGTGTACTGTTCAACAACAAATTCGCCTCGCACTACGCTGACCAGTTGCCAAATGGCGGCAAAGGCACGCCGCCCGCCGGCTTTGACCCGAAGATCAAGCACTACAGCATCTTCGGCATTTCGGGCACGTACACCGGCTTCAAGAACACCACCATCATGGCCGGCATCCAGAACCTGTTCGACACCGACCCGCCATTCACCGCCCATAATGTGGACGAGGTGGTGGGCGCCGGTTGGGACCCGCGCGTGGCAGACGGCCGTGGCCGCTCCTTCGCGCTCAACCTGAAATACAAGTTCTACTGATGTGATTACCCGGCGCAGTTTTGGCCGAATCGTAACGGCCGCCCTGGCCGCTGCCACACTCCCTGGAGTATCGGCAGCGGCAGGCGGCCGTTCAGTTTCCCGAAAGCCAACCATGAAGAAAACCGCCCTGGTCAAGCCGCCACGCCTGAAAGCTGGCGATACGGTGGGCCTGATCGCCCCCGGCGGGCACACCGACGCCCCGGCGATTGCCAAGGCCATCAAGAATATTGAATCGTTGGGCTTCCACGTCAAGCTGGGCCGTAACCTGGAAGCCGTGTATGGCAACTACGGAGGCTTCCCCGAGCAGCGGCTGGAAGACTTGCACGCCATGTTTACCGACCCCGAAGTTACCGCGATCTGGGCAATTCGTGGCGGCTCTGGCTGCATCCAGTTGCTCGAGCACCTCGACTACGAGCTGATCCGCCGCAATCCCAAGATCCTGATCGGCTACTCCGACATCACGGCGTTGCACCTGGCGATCCAGAAGAAGGTCGGACTGGTCACATTCCACGGCCCGGTAGCCTCCTCCACCTTCTCCGACTACTCGGTGACCCATCTGATGCATGTGCTGATGCAACCGGAGGACGAATACACCATCCCGATGGCGCTGGAAAACAGCCGTAAGGCAGAGGAAGAACCGCACTACGGACTGCGCACGGTGGTGCCCGGTCAGTGTGAAGGTCCGCTGACTGGCGGCAACCTATGCTTGGTCAGTGCCCTGGTCGGCACCGAATACGCCAGCAATTACAAGGGCGGCATCCTGTTCCTGGAAGAGGTAAACGAAGCGCCGTACCGGATCGACCGCATGCTGATGCAGCTCCAGCTCAACCGCAAATTCGATCAGGCCGCCGGCATCATGCTCGGCATTTGCGAAAACTGCGGCCCGCAAGACAGCGACATTTCCCTGACGCTGGACGAAACCACCGACCAACACCTCAAGCCCCTGAAAGTACCCGCCGTCAGCGGCTACAGCTTCGGCCATATCCGCGACCAGTTCACCCTCCCGATGGGCATCCGCGCCCGCCTCGACACCGAACGTCAGACCCTCACCCTGCTCGAACCCGCCGTCTCCTAGCGCCACAGCAGAGCCCGTGTCACACCATGGGGTCACACCCTAACAGTGACACGAGCTCAACTAATGCACAGTCGAGCCCGTGTCACACTCGGGGTGTGACCCCACGGTGTGACACGGGCTCGTCAGCGGACTTCGGCGTAGAATGGGGCGATGCGAATACTCAAGCACAGGGCGGTGGCTTTTGTGCTGGCGCATCCCCTGGATTTTGCCCTGCAGTGCCTGAAGGGTTTCCGGGCCAACCAGGGGCTGTTGCTGGCCGGCGCCGTGGCCTATTACTCGCTGCTGTCCATCGTTCCGCTGCTGATGCTGGTGGTGGTGGCGCTGTCCCATATCATTCCACAGCAGGAGCTGCTGCAGATTATCGGCCGCTATCTCGAGTGGCTGATCCCCGGGCAGTCAAAGGCCGTGGTGGCCGAAGTCGGCCATTTCCTGGAGCATCGTGAACTGGTCGGCTGGGCGCTGGTGCTGGTGATGCTGTTCTTCAGCTCCCTGGCTTTCTCCGTGCTGGAAAACGCCATGTGCTTCATCTTCCTGCACCGCGCCAAGGTGCGCCGGCGTCATTACCTGGTGTCGGCGGTCCTGCCCTACTGCTACATCCTGTTCCTTGGCGTTGGGGCGCTGGTGATGACCCTGGTGGCGGGCAGCCTGCAGGTGATCGGCGAGGAAAGCGTGCACCTGTTCGGCTATAAGTGGTCGCTGCACGGCCTGTCCGGCGTGCTGCTCTACCTGCTGGGACTGGCGGGGGAGGTTCTGATGTTGAGCTCAATCTACCTGGTCATGCCGGTCGGTCGCCTGTCCTGGCCGCACGCCCTGATCGGCGGCGCCACCGCCACTGCGCTGTGGGAAGTAGCACGCCATGTGCTGGTCTGGTACTTCACCACACTGTCGCAGGTGAACCTGGTGTACGGCTCGATGACGACGGCCATCGTCGTCATGTTCAGCCTGGAAATTGGCGCCACCCTGCTGCTGTTCGGCGCGCAGGTGATTTCGGAATTCGAACGGGTCGGTCGCGGGGAGCAGAACAAGGCCCCGCACCGCCTGCAGACCAAGACCGCCTGCTAGCCCGGCAGCGTGATCGTGAAGCGCGCCCCGCCCAGCGCGGAACTGCCGGCCACCAGGGTGCCGCCATGCAGTTGCACCGCCTTGCGCGCGATCGATAGCCCCAGGCCGAAGCCGCCCGTATTGCGGTCGCGGCTGCGGTCCAGCCGGTAGAAGGGTTCGAAAATGCGTTCGCGCTCGGCATGCGGGATGCCGGGACCATCGTCCTCGACCACCACCTGCACTACGCTGCCGATCCGCGCCGCGCCCAGGCGCACCGAACGCGTGCCGTATTTGAGCGCATTGCGCAGCAGGTTGCCGACCGCGCGTTCCAGCAAGCGCTGGTCGCCGCTGAACTGGCCCAGCGTGCCGCCCAATTCCATTTCCAGCAGCATGCCTTCGGAAGGCGGCAGGGTCTCGCGGCAATGGGCCAGTGCCGAGCTCAGGTCGAACGGACGGCGCTGCAGGTGCTGTTCGGCATCCAGGCGGGTCATGCCAAGCAGCTCGTTGACCAGCTCCTTCAGTTCGCGCAGGTCGCCTTCCATGGCGTTGATGCGCTTGTCCAGCGCCGGGTTTTCCGCCGCATCGCGCAGCAACTCCAGCGCGAATTCAAGCCGTGCGATCGGGGTGCGAATCTCATGCCCCACCGAGTGCAGCAGGTTGCGCTGGGAATCAAGCAAGCGCTCGATGCGGTCGGCCATGTGGTTGATGCGCTCCGCCAGCGGATAGATGCTGTCCTTGGGCTCCATATGCGCCCGTGCCCCCAGTTCGCCGCCGCCGAAGCGGTCCGCCACATCGGATAGCTGCTGCAGCCCCTGCCAGTGCGCCCGCGACCAGGCCGCGATCGGAATCAGCAGCACCAGGGCCACGATTAGGTAGCGCACCGCCTCCATCGATAGCGCAAAGCCGATATCGATCGGCAAGTCCTGCGCCACTAGCGCTTCCTCGTTGCTGCCGATATAGCGCTCACCGACCAGGTCCACACGCCGGTAGAAGGCCTTGCGCCCGATATCGAGCACCACGTCGCCGCGCTCGAAGCCCGCCGCGTCGATGCCGGACAGCTGCCGCCGCACATCGCCCAGCGGCACCAGCTCGAAACGCACGCCGGAAACCTCGCGCACCTTGTTCAGGCGGTCCAGCCACTGGTCGGCCGGGGCCTGGTCGATGTACTGCTCGAGGAGGAAGATCTGGGCTGCGGCCTGGCGCCGCGCAATCGAATCGAGGGGGTCGCCAAACAGGCGGTTGATGGCGAAATAGACGATGAATGCCGCCGCACTGATGGACAGCATCACCAGTATGAAAAAACGGAAGAACAGGCGATTCATCAAGGCGCATTGTATAAGAAACAATGGCTTGCAGTGAACCTGTCGTACAAATTTGCGACAAAAAGCGTACAGCTCAGGGCGGATTTCGGCAGTCATTTTTTATATGATTACGCTACCGTTTCGGTGAATTCGCAACGAATCTGGGATAGGGAGCTGAGCGTTTTAGCGGCCTGGGAGGGTATTGCAATTACAATGTCCGCCATTCCCAACCGCACACCTTTGATATGCGACAGTACCTGTTCCTCGCCATTGCCAGCGCCTGCAGCACCGTAGCTGCGCAGACGCCGGCCACCAACCCGATGCCAGACGGCAGCCGCGATATGTATATTGGTATTGGCGCCCAGTCGGTTCCCCGCTACGACGGATCGAGCGACAACCGCACCCTGGCCATGCCGGTACTCCAGGTCCAGTGGAGCAATGGTATTTTTGTTTCCGGCACCGCCCTGGGCTGGCACCTGTCGCAGACGCCATCGGTGGAATTCGGGCCGATGCTGGCACTGTCGCCGCGCCGCGACCAGGATGGCGTCTCCTTCAGTTTCAGCGGCGTGTCCGCAGAATCCGGCGCGCGCACAGCCCACACCAATCTTCGCCCTGACGAGTTCCGTGAGCGCGAGGAAATTGACTCCAACCGGCTGCGCGATATGGACGTGATCAAACACCGCGTCCTGGCCGGCGGCTTCTTCAACTATTACCTGTCGCCCAAGCTGCGCCTGACGAACACGCTGACTTATGGCAGCGGCAGGGAGCGCAATGGTGCGCGCCTGCATGCCGCCATGCAGTACATGATGACAGACGTGGCGCCGCACCACAGCGTGGTGCTGTCGGCCGGCGTTTCGCTGGTCAACCGCGCCTATAGCGAAACCTGGTTTGGTGTGACCCAGGACGAAGCCGACCGCTCCGGCATCAATAGCGCTTACCGCCCCGGCGCTGGCGTTCAGGATGTGCGCGCCGGCGTGCGCTGGAACTGGGCGTTGAGCCCAAGCTGGATGCTGACTTCCGGCGCCACGGTCAACCGCCTTGTCGGCGATGCAAAGGACAGCCCGCTGGTCGAACGGGCTACCAACTATTCCGTTTCCACGGCCCTGGCTTACCGATTCTGATGAAGATTTTGACCTTGCTCCGCACCACGCTGCCGGCTGTATGCCTGGCAGTGGTGAGCTGCGCCGTCCAGGCGCAGGAGGAGTGGGTCAGCTATCGCGACGCTTACAAGCAGATGGTCGTGTTTGCCAAATACGGCAAGCCGAAGAACTTCCTGCAGATCCATTACGAAGTCAGCCCGCGTGATCCGATGGCGACGCTGGAAGGCTTGCACCTGACGCTGACAGGCAAGAACACCCAGCTTAACCTGCCGCTGGACGCCACCGGCCGCGCCGTTTTCCCGCTGCTGAAGGCAGCCTACGATGATAACGCCGTGCTGGCGCTGAACCGCCGCATGGCCAGCTACCGCTTTGCGCCGCGCGTCACGATCCTGACGCGCAACGACGGCATTTACGAGTCGACCGACTTGCGGGCAGCGTGCGAACAGGCGCTGGCCTACCAGCGCTACATTGATTCCTCCTACGGCTCGAAAAAGTGCGGCGGTGTGCGTTTCGTGTTCGGCAATCGCGCGGATGCGCTGGTGCAGGCGAAATACGGGCCGCGCGAAGCGCCCCTGCCAGTAGTTGATGGTCCAGCCTTCGACGGCGAAACGCTCGGCACTTATCGTACCGCTACTTACCGCTTTGCCGACTGGTCTGCGCAGGGCCAGGTCGTCAGCCAGAATACCCCGCTCGCCATTGCGCCGCTGTTTGAATGAGCGGGCCAGGACCTGACCCAGGTTGACCGGTTCTAGTTCCAGGCCGACGGCGAGAACAGGTACCCCTCGCCCCAAACGGTCTTGATCTTCTCGCCATCGGTATCGTCGAACTTGCGGCGCAGTTTTGAAATCGAGTTATCGATCGAACGGTCCAGGCCATCGAATTCAATGCCGCGCATGGTCTTCAGCAGCGCATCGCGAGACAGCACGGTTCCCGCAGCTTCCGCCAGCACCAGCAGCAGCTTGTATTCCGTATTCGACAATGGACAGGGCTGGCCGCGCCAGGTGACCGAGCGGTCGCTGGTCGCAATGCTCAGCTGGCCGAAGCTCAGGTGGTCCACCTCCGGCTTGCCCTGGCGGCGGCGCAGCAGGGCGCGCAGGCGCGCCAGCAGCACGCGCGGCTGCACCGGCTTGTTGATGAAATCGTCCGCGCCTTGCTCCAGCAGCGATACCTCATCGTAGGAATCCTCTCGGGCGGTCATGATCAGGATCGGCACGTCGCTGATGTCGCGAATCTGCTGGCTGACCTTCATGCCATCCATGCCCGGCAACATCAGGTCCAGCACCACGACGTCGGGATTGGCCGCCTTGAAGCGCGACAGGGCCTCGTCGCCGCGCGGCACCACCTCGACCTTGAATTCATAACCGGCGAGGTACTCCGTGACCAATTCGGCCAGGCGCTCATCATCTTCCACCAACATCACATGAACCATGTCTTTCTCCTTATGGCGGACATTTTATAAGAGCCACAACCTCTCAGCATATATGCACTTGAAATCCGACAAAGTGTTACAAACAGACGAAATTCGCGAAGGGCTGGCCATTTGGCATGCAACATGTAATGCTTGCCAGAACTCAAAGGGAACCGATGTGCCGAAACCGACCGCTATTATTGCCGTGCTTTCCGCTGCGTGCCTGCTTTCAACTGAAGTCATTGCGCATGATAAACAGCCCAAAAAAGCAGAGCCGCATTATGCGAATTCTGCATTCTTGTTGACTGAAGCCGAAAGGAATGAACTGGTTGGCAAAGCTAATGCCGGCGACAACAGGGCGGCCGCCCGCCTGGGCTTCTTTTATGATTTTACGACCCGCAATCGTGAAGCAGCCTACTATTGGTTCAGGAAGGCGGCATTAAATGGCCACGTGACATCCCAATATAACCTGGGCGTGCGCGTGCTGGGCACTTCGAGCCCGGATAAGTGTACCGAGGCGAAGTACTGGTTCACGATGGCGAGCCAGAACGGAATGGAGCAGGCGAAAAAGAGCCTGGACAGCCTCGGCGATTGCCCGGGTTCGCCGCAACAACCGCCGACGCGGGAGCCGTAGCTCCCGCTTGCATCACAACGCGCGGGCGATCAGCAGTTTCTGGATATCGCTCGTGCCTTCATAGATCTGGCAAACGCGCACGTCGCGGTAGATGCGTTCCACCGGGAAGTCGGCAGTGTAGCCATAGCCGCCGTGAATCTGGATCGCGTCGGAGCAGACGCGCTCCGCCATCTCGGAGGCGAACAGCTTGGCCATCGCCGCCTCTTTCAGGCACGGCTGGCCGGCGTCTTTCAGCGACGCGGCATGCCAGATCAGCTGGCGTGCGGCTTCCAGCTGCATCGCCATTTCCGACAGCTTGAACTGCACCGACTGGTGCTCGAAGATCGGCTTGCCGAACGATTCACGTTCGCGTGCGTATTTCAGCGCTGCTTCAAAGGCGGAACGCGCCATGCCGACCGATTGCGAAGCGATGCCGATACGGCCTCCTTCCAGGCCGGACAGGGCGATCTTGTATCCCTGGCCTGGCTCGCCGATCATGTTCGCTGCCGGCACGCGGCAATTCTCGAACAGGATCTGCGCGGTGTCGGAAGAATGCTGGCCCATCTTGTGCTCGATGCCAGCCACAATGTAGCCGGGCGTATTGGTCGGCACCCAGAAGGCGCTGATGCCTTTCTTGCCGGCTGCCTTGTCGGTCACGGCAAACACGATCGCCACGTCGGCATGCTTGCCGGAAGTGATGAACTGCTTGGTGCCGTTGATGACGTAGTCGCCGCCATCCAGCGTGGCGGTGGTGCGCAGGGCGGCGGCATCGCTGCCGGTGTGCGGTTCGGTCAGGGCGAAGGCGCCCAGCATCTCACCTTGCGCCAGCGGGCGCAGCCATTGCTGCTTCTGCTGTTCGTTCGCATACATCAAGCCGATGCTGCACACCGGGCAGTTGTTCACCGAAATGACGGTGGAGGTGCCGCCATCGCCGGCCGCGATTTCTTCCAGCACCAGTGCCAGCGAAACGTAATCGAGGCCCGCGCCGCCCAGTTCTTCCGGCACGGCGACGCCGAAGGCGCCTAATGCCGCCAGTTCCTTCAGTTCTTCTTTCGGGAAGTGATGTTCCTTATCCCAGCGCGCTGCGTTGGGCGCCAGGCGCTCCTGCGAAAACGCACGCAGCGCGTCGCGGATCATTTCGTGTTGTTCGTTGAGGATCATTGTTATCTTTCTGTACGGCTGGGCCCGTGTCACACTTGGGGTGTGACCCCAGGGTGTGACACGGGCTCGGCTTTACCAGCCTATTGGTGAACCGTCATAGTCTCGGTAGACGGCTTGTTCGGATGCCGGCAGTTCGGCCAGCACCTTGCGCAGTCCGCGCACGCTTTCTTCGACCGATAGCGCGGCGCCGGCGCCGCCCATGTCGGTGCGCACCCAGCCCGGGTGCAGCGCCACGCAGGTGGCGCCTTGCGGGCCGAACTGGTGCGCGGTGTCGACCAGCACGGAGTTCAGCGCGGCCTTGCTGGCGCGGTACAGCGAGCCGGATGAACCCTGGCGCTCGCTGAGGGAACCCATGCGCGACGACATCACGGCCAGTTTGCCGCGGCCCGCGCACACCAGCGGCGCGATGATCGGCAGCAGCCGCATCGCCGACAGCACGTTGATGTGCATGACGGCGTCGAAATCGGTTTGCATCGGGAAGCCGTCGCTGCGCGGGCCGTACACGCCGGCGTTCAGGATGGCGACGTCCAGCTGTTCGCCATCCAGTTTCCAGCCCAGGCCTGCTACGGCTTCCACATTCGTTACATCCAGCTTATGGGCTTCGGCACCCATCTCGGCCAGCATGGCGACATCTTCTTTCCTGCGGGCCGTGGCGATCACGCGCCAGCCGTCGGCCAGGTACTGGCGAACCAGTTCCAGGCCGATGCCGCGCGAGGCGCCGATAACGAGTGCCAGCGCCATCGTGCTTAAACCAGCTCGATGCCCATGGCAGTGGCTTCGCCGCCGCCGATACACAGTGCTGCCACGCCCTTCTTGCCGCCCTTGGCTTTCAATGCGCCGATCAGGGTGGTGATGATGCGCGCGCCGGTGGCGCCGATCGGGTGGCCCAGGGCGCAAGCACCGCCGTGCACGTTCACCTTGCTGTGCGGGATGTCCAGGTCGTGCATCGCTGCCATTGGCACGGCGGCGAAGGCTTCATTGATCTCGAACAGGTCAACGTCTCCGACTTTCCAGCCGGTCTTGGCCAGCAGCTTCTGGATCGCGCCCACTGGGGCGGTGGTGAACTGTTCCGGCACCAGGGAGTTGGTGGCGTGGCCGGTGACCTTGGCGATCACGGTGGCGCCCAGCTTCTTGGCGGTGGATTCGCGCATCATGACCAGGGCGGCAGCGCCGTCGTTGATCGAGGAGGACGAAGCGGCGGTGATGGTGCCGTCCTTGGCGAAGGCTGGCTTCAGGGCTGGGATCTTTTCGATCTTGGCTTTCAGCGGGCCTTCATCCTTGTCGATCACTACGTCACCGGCGCGGCCGGATACGGTCACCGGGGCGATTTCCCAGTTGAAGGCACCGGATGCCTGTGCCGCTTGCGCACGCTTGACGGATTCGATGGCGAAGTTGTCCTGCGCTTCGCGGGTGAACTTGTAGGCAGCCGAGCACTGTTCGGCGAAGGTGCCCATGGAGCGGCCGGCGCCGGTCTTGGCGTCGCGGGTGTAGGCGTCTTCCAGGCCGTCGTACATCATGTGGTCGAACATCATGCCGTGGCCGATGCGGTAGCCGCCGCGTGCTTTCGGAATCAGGTAAGGGGCGTTGGTCATGGATTCCATGCCGCCTGCCACGATCACTTCAGCGCTGCCGGCTGCCAGTGCGTCGTAGGCGAAGATCGCTGCCTGCATGGCGGAGCCGCACATCTTGGACAGGGTCACGGCGCCGGCCGATACCGGCAGGCCAGCCTTGATCGAAGCCTGGCGTGCTGGCGCCTGGCCCTGGCCTGCCATCAGGCAGTTGCCGAAGTAGACGTGTTCGACTGCTTCCGGCTTGATGCCTGCGCGTTCGACGGCGGCCTTGATGGCCACTGCGCCCAGGTCATTGGCGCTCAGGCTTGCGAAGTCGCTCTGGAAGGCGCCCATTGGGGTACGTGCTGCGCCGACGATTACGATTGGGTCATTCATTTTCAAAGGTCTCCAAAAGGGAAGGTGTTGCTTGCTTCGCTGCCTCGGGCAGCGAATCTCGGTTGCGGAAACGGACGTGCTGGGGATACGGGAACACGTCCTCAATGACACCACTGGCGATCAGCGCTTTTTTCCTGGCCCACCAGTGAGGCGAGAGCAGCTCGGCGTGGTGCTTCATAAAGTATTTTCGGATTTTCGCGTTACCGAGCAAGAACTTGTCGAACTGCTCGGGAAACACGTCGTGCTTTCCAATGGGGTACCACGGCTCGGCGGACATTTCGTCCTCCTCGTTGCGTGGCGCCGGAATCACACGGAAGTTGCAGTCCGTGATGTATTCAATTTCATCGTAGTCGTAGAAAACGACACGCTTGTGACGGGTGACGCCGAAATTCTTGTACAGCATGTCGCCCGGGAAGATATTCGCTGCCACCAGGTCCTTGATGGCGTTGCCATATTCGATGATGCCATGCTCCAGTGCCGCATCGTCGCCCACTTCATCGGCGTGCGACAGGAACATGTTCAGCGGCACCATGCGGCGTTCAATGTACAGGTGCTTGATCACCAGCTGATCGCCTTCTTCTTCGATCAGCGATGGTGCGAAGTGCTTCAGCTCCATCACCAGCTCTTCGCTGAAGCGGTTGCGCGGGAAGGCGACGTTGGAGTACTCCAGCGTGTCAGCCATGCGGCCCACTCGGTCGTGGTGCTTCACCAGCAGGTATTTGGACTTGATCTGCTCGCGCGTGGTTTCCTTCGGCGGCGGATAGAAGTCCTTGATCACCTTGAACACATAAGGGAAGGACGGCAGCGCGAACACCAGCATCACCAGGCCGCGGATGCCGGGCGCAATCGCGAACAGGTCGGACGAGTGCTTCAGGTGCTGCAGGTAGTCGCGGTAGAAGGCATTCTTGCCCTGCTTCTGCAGGCCGAGGATGGTGTAGATCTCGCTGCGTGGCTTGAGCGGCAGCAGGTTGCGCAGGAACTGCACGTAGGCCGACGGCACTTCCATGTCGACCAGGAAGTAGGCGCGCGTGAACGAGAACAGCAGAACGATGTCCTGCTGCTCCGTCAACACTGCATCCAGCACCAGCTGCTTGTTCTTGTTGTGCAGGATAGGCACCACGAAAGGCAGTTCGCGGCTGCCGTTGATGGCGCGGCCGACGATGTAGGCGCCCTTGTTGCGGAAGAACAGGCTCGAAAGAATCTGTATTTGCGCATTCGGTTCCAGTTCGCCGAACAGGTCGGACAGCCGTTCTTCCACCAGCGCGACATCGCGCGACAGGTTGGCGAACGGGGTGTTCAGCTGGAAGTTGGTGACGATGCGCTTGAGCGTGAAGGTCAGGCCGTCCTTGCCCGGGTAGTACACGCGGTAGGTCGGCGCTACTTCTTCCGTGTCGATGTACTCGGTCGATACGACCGGGCGCACGAAAATGAATTCGTTGTGGAAGTAGGAGCGGTGCAGGATATTGCAGCACACCGAGTTGAAGAAAGTCTCCGCCAGCTCCGGCTGCTTGTGGCCGGACAACATGCCGATGTAGTGCAGCTTGAGTTCGCGCCACACTTCATCGGTCAGCTCGGACGGATCGTATTCGTCCTCCAGCATCTGCACGCACTCCTGCACGCGCTTGTCGTAAAAGTCGATCCGTTCACGCGCCGCGACCTGGGCCACCGCCCAGTCGCCTTGCTCGAAATGCCGCTTGGCCGCCTGCGCCGCTTGCCGGAACAGGCGGTAGTGCTTGTCGAACCCCTCGCGGATGGTGCGCGCGATGTCGAACGCGATTTGCGACGACAGCAGCTTGGGGAAGGCGGCGTGGATCATGGCGGCCTTGCGGGCGGCTTCGCTTACTTGGTCTCGGCGAACAGTTCGCGGCCGATCAGCATGCGGCGGATTTCGCTGGTGCCGGCGCCGATTTCGTACAGCTTGGCGTCGCGCCACAGGCGGCCGACCGGGTACTCGTTGATGTAGCCATTGCCGCCCAAGGTCTGGATTGCTTCGCCTGCCATCCAGGTTGCCTTCTCGGCCGAGTACAGGATGGCGCCGGCGGCATCCTTGCGCAATGCGCGCACCTGCTCAGGCGAGGTGGCGCGGTCGCAGGCCTGGCCCACGGCGTAGACGTAGGCGCGGCAAGCCATCATGGTGGAGTACATGTCCGCCAGCTTGCCCTGCATCAGCTGGAATTCGCCGATCGGCTGGCCGAACTGCTTGCGGTCGTGGATGTAAGGAACCACGGCGTCCATACAGGCCGACATGATGCCCAGCGGGCCGCCGGACAGCACGGTGCGTTCGAAGTCCAGGCCGGACATCAGCACGTTGACCCCCTTGCCCAGGCCGCCCAGCACGTTCTCGGCCGGCACTTCGCAATCTTCAAACACCAGCTCGCCGGTGTGGGAGCCGCGCATGCCCAGCTTGTCCAGCTTCTGGGCGATGGAGAAGCCCTTGAAGCCCTTCTCGATCAGGAAGGCGGTCATGCCGCGCGGGCCGGCTTCCAGATCGTTCTTGGCGTACACCACCAGGGTGTCGGCGTCCGGGCCGTTGGTGATCCACATCTTGGTGCCGTTCAGCACCCAGCGGTCGCCCTTGAAGTCGGCGCGCAGCTTCATCGACACCACGTCGGAACCGGCGTTCGGCTCGGACATGGCCAGCGCACCCACGTGCTCGCCGGAGATCAGCTTCGGCAGGTATTTCTTCTTCTGTTCTTCGGTGCCGTTGCGCTTGATCTGGTTGACGCACAGGTTGGAGTGCGCGCCGTACGACAGGCCGACCGAGGCGGAAGCGCGGGAAATTTCTTCCATCGCGATGATGTGGGCCAGGTAGCCCATGTTCGAGCCGCCGTATTCTTCGCCGACGGTGATGCCCAGCAGGCCCAATTCACCCATCTTGCGCCACAGGTCCATCGGGAACTGGTCGGTGCGGTCGATTTCAGCGGCGCGCGGGGCGATTTCGGCGGCGGCGAACTGCTGTACCGCTTCGCGCAGGGCGGCGATGTCTTCGCCGTGATCAAAGGTCAGGCCTGGGAGATGGAGCATGTCTTCCTCTATTGGTGTTGGGTATTGAAGCGCAAATGATACGCCTGAGTGACGTTAACGTAAACGTCAAGTAGCCGTAGTTTGCTTTTCGGCAAGTGCTGCCAGCAGGCGCTTGCACTCTTCCTCGTGGGTGGCGATCTCTTGCAGCGACATTTCGATGTCCTCGCGCTGTTGTTCCAGCGTCTCGCGGTGCTGCGACAGCACGCCCAGGAAGCGGTTCATCTGGGCTTCGGTGTCCTTTGGCGACTCATACATGTCGACCAGGCTCTTGATTTCGCTGAGCGACAGGCCGATGCGCTTGCCGCGCAGTGTCAGTTTGAGGCGGGTGCGGTCGCGTGGGGTATACACGCGGTTGCGGCCGCCGGCACCTTCGCGCGATGGGCTCAACAGGCCCTGGTCTTCATAGAAGCGGATGGCGCGCGGGGTGATATCGAACTCACGGGCCAGTTCGGTGATGGTGTAGGTCGGCATGGCTTACAATGGATCTTCCGTTTACGTAACGTCAATCTATTGTACGCCATGAACCCGCTCGAATCCCAGCTTGACTATCCATTTGGCGACACCCTGCCGGCCAGCGGCACGGTGCTCGAAGTCGCGCCCGGCGTGGCGTGGATGCGGCTGCCGTTGCCGTTCGCGCTCGACCACATCAACCTGTGGCTGTTGCGCGAAGCCGATGGCTGGAGCGCGGTGGACTGCGGCGTGGCGCTGGACGCCAGCAGGGAAGCCTGGAATGCCGTGCTGGCCGGGCCGCTGGCTGGCCAGCCGCTGCGGCGCGTAGTGGCCACTCACTGTCACCCGGACCACGTCGGGCTCGCCGATTGGCTGTGCCAGCGCTTTGGCGTCTCGTTGTGGATGACGGCGGGCGAGTATGCCTTCGCACGCATGATGTCGGCCGGCTTGCCCGGCGTCGACGGCCCTTCGGCCGTCCCCCATTTTGAACGGCATGGCCTGGTCGACCCGGAAATGCTGGAGAAAATGCGCTCCCGGAAGAATTACTACCCCTCGCTGGTGCCTTCTGTGCCGGCTTCCTATGTGCGCCTGCATGACGGCCAGGTGATCGCGGCCGGCGACGCCACCTGGCGCGTGATCACCGGTTTCGGCCATTCGCCGGAACACGCCGCCCTCTACTGCGAACAGCTCAATGTGCTGATTTCCGGCGACATGGTCTTGCCGCGCATTTCGACCAATATGTCGGTTTTCGCGGTTGAACCCGAAGCCAACCCCTTGCAGCAATACCTCGATTCGCTCGAGCGCTTCGCCACCCTGCCGGAAGACGTGCTGGTGCTGCCCTCGCATGGCCGGCCATTCCGAGGCCTGCACACCCGCATCAAGCAGTTGCGCGATCACCACGAGGCGCGCCTGGCCGAGGTGCTGGCCGCCTGCACGGATCAGCCGCGCTCCGCGGCAGAGATAGTACCAATCATGTTCCGCCGCCCGCTGGATGCCCACCAACTCAGCTTCGCGTTGGGCGAAGCGCTGGCCCACCTTCACAAACTATGGCGGGATGGTATCGTGCGCCGGGATACCGGAGATCACGGCATCATGAAATTCATAAAGGCGCATAAAGTTACCGACGGTCTTTAATACCAGCCGACCGGTCGACAACAAAGACAGCCCCTAGGTTTGTAGTCGCCAAGCAACTTTATTTCTAAAGTTGTAACCGATTATTTGTCGTCATGACAAGTAGATTCTGCTACTTTTTACCGATTTTACCGAAAGAAATTCGGGTTGGCAGAGCGGGAAATCGTCCAGTCTGTAGCGCCAATTGTTAATTGTTGTTAACTACAATTGTCACAATTGGTCTGATGGTTCTAGAGACTGACATTCATGTTGTGACATGAAATAGTGCAACTATGAATTCTTCGAACGAACGTGAAAGCTTCAGCCAGCGACTCCAGCAGGCTTTGAAAAATGCCCACTACTCTCCGGACAGCCCAACCCGGCTGGCGAGAGAGTTCAACATCAGGTTTGAGGGCAGACCGATTACGGTCCACGCCGCCCGAAAATGGCTGGTTGGAGAGGCAATTCCGACCCAGGAAAAGCTGCGCATGATTGCGCAGTGGCTGGGCGTTCCTGCTGAATGGCTGCGCTTTGGCGGTGCCGAAATCGAGCACCATAATGGAGATTCGAACGGTAGCAACCTGAACCGGTTCGAGTCGGCTGACGTCAAATTGATCGCTGATTTGCAACGGCTGGACGACCATCACAAGCAAATTGCGCGCGAATTTATTCGCATGCTGGTGAGGGTCAACTACCAAAAGTAACAAAACGACACCATTTATCCTGCGCAAAACGGGGCAAATTGCTTTCAAAAGCACGTCCGAGTTTCACTTAGCGCGCCGGCTCCCGGCGCGCCCCGCCCAAGTGTCAAAATGATGTTTTTGATACTGCCAACATGGTGTCCTGCCATGTCACAAACGACCAGACCACTTTGTAACAAACTTGATACATTGGCCCGCAAAGGCGCATGTTTTCAAGGGTTCATGCCATTCCAGCGAGGGGCCAGATTGTGACATATGCCGAATAAGTCGATCACACGGGCCACGGTGTGGTCCACCATTTCATCGATGGATTCCGGCTGGTGGTAAAAACTTGGCAATGGCGGAAAGATAACGCCGCCCATTTCGGTGACAGCGGTCATATTGCGCAGATGCGCAAGATTGAAAGGCGTCTCGCGCACCATCAGTATCAGGCGGCGGCGCTCCTTCAGCATCACATCGGCAGCACGGGCGATCAGGTTGTCCGACAGGCCATGCGCGACGGAAGCCAGGGTTTTCATTGAACAGGGAGCGATCACCATGCCGTCGGCCTGGAAAGAGCCGCTGGCGATGGAAGCGCCGATATTGTTCTGCTTATGGACGACATGGGCCAGCGCTTCGACTTCCTTGCGCTGCAAGCCTGTTTCCTGATGGAGGGTGAGGACCGCGGCGTCGGAGATGACCAGGTGGGTCTCGACGGGACGGCCATCCTGCCCCGTCGCTTGCTTCAAATGCTGCAGCAGCCGCACGCCGTACACGGCGCCGGTAGCGCCGGTGATGGCAATGACCAGCCGCTGCGGGCGATCAGCCATTATTGTCCAGCAGGGCCTTCAGTTCGCCGGATTCATACATCTCGGACATGATGTCGGAGCCGCCGATGAACTCACCGCGCACGTACAGCTGCGGGATGGTTGGCCAGTTCGAGTATTCCTTGATGCCCTGGCGCACTTCCGGATCATCCAGTACGTTCACGGTGGCGATGTTTTCAACGCCGCAGGCTTTCAGGATCTGGATGGCACGGCCGGAGAAGCCGCACTGTGGGAACTGGGCGGTGCCCTTCATGAACAGCACGACGGGGGTGTTGGTCACGGTTTCTTTGATCCAGGTTTGTACGTCGCTCATTGCATTCTCACTGCTAAGGATTGGAATCCCGCCATTTTACCGCGAAACGGCGCCTTACTTGATGACACAGGTCATGTCCTGGCGTAATTCGGGGTCAGGTCTGTCATTCGGACAGACAGCGCTACCCTTTGATCAAAATCAATACGCGAAAGGTAGCGAAATCGCGTATTGAGCAAGATCAAATGATTGCGTTAGCTGTCCAAAAGACAGACCTGACCCCGACTTTTGTTTAGCTGCGCAGCTTGGCGAAGGCGGCGGCCATCGAGCTTTGCTGGACTGGCTCGCGCGATTGCTGCTTTTGCTGCTGGCCCATGGCGCGGCGGTCGTTGCGGTCGCTACGCTGCTCTGGGCGGGAGCCGGCGACGGGCGCGCTGTCGGACAGGCGCATGGTCAGGGCAATACGCTTGCGCTTCACGTCCACCTCCAGTACCTTGACCTTCACCACCTGCCCGGCTTTCACCACCGTGTGGGGGTCTTTGACGAAGGTGTTCGACAGGGCGGAAATGTGAACCAGGCCGTCCTGGTGCACACCGATATCGACGAAGGCGCCGAAGGCGGCCACATTGGTCACTACGCCTTCCAGGATCATGTCCGGACGCAGGTCGCTGATCTCTTCCACGCCTTCCTTGAAGGTGGCGGTGGTGAATTCAGGGCGCGGGTCGCGGCCCGGCTTTTCCAGTTCCTTGATGATGTCGGTCACGGTCGGCACGCCGAACTTGTCGTCGGCATATTTGGCCGGGGACAGCGCTTTCAGCAACTTGCTTTCGCCGATCACGCCGCGCACGTCTTTCTGGATGTCGGCCAGGATCTTCTCGACCACCGGGTATGACTCAGGGTGCACTGCCGACGCGTCCAGCGGGTTCTCTCCGCCCATTACGCGCAGGAAGCCGGCTGCCTGCTCGAAG
Source organism: Pseudoduganella sp. R-43 (assembly GCF_049913255.1). Classification (NCBI taxonomy): domain Bacteria; kingdom Pseudomonadati; phylum Pseudomonadota; class Betaproteobacteria; order Burkholderiales; family Oxalobacteraceae; genus Pseudoduganella; species Pseudoduganella sp. R-43. Next base: position 212,754 of record NZ_CP183988.1, on the reverse strand, counting down.
GTCTTGTCGCCCAGTCGCGGCACGTTCTTCAGCGCTGCACGGGAGGCGAATGCGCCCTTCATGTCGCGGTAGCTGACGATGCTTTGCGCTACGCTGGCGGACAGGCCGGAGACGCGTGCCAGCAGCGGCGCCGAGGCGGTATTCACGTCGACGCCCACCGCATTCACGCAGTCCTCTACGACTGCGTCCAGCGAGCGCGCCAATTGGGTCTGCGATACGTCGTGCTGGTACTGGCCGACGCCGATCGATTTCGGGTCGATCTTCACCAGCTCGGCCAGCGGGTCTTGCAGGCGGCGCGCGATCGAGACGGCACCGCGCAGCGACACGTCCAGCTCCGGCAGTTCGCGCGAGGCGTATTCGGAGGCCGAGTACACCGATGCGCCGGCTTCTGAGACCACGATCTTGGTCAGCTTCAGCTCCGGACATTGCTTGATCAGGTCTTGCGCCAGCTTGTCGGTTTCGCGCGAGGCGGTGCCGTTGCCGATCGAGACCAGCTGCACGCCGTGCTTGGCGGCCAGTCGCGACAAGGTGTGCAGCGAGCCGTGCCAGTCGTTGCGCGGCTGGTGTGGATAAATGGTGGCGGTATCCACAACCTTGCCGGTGGCGTCGACTACGGCGACTTTCACGCCGGTGCGCAGGCCTGGGTCCAGGCCCATGGTGGCGCGCGGGCCGGCCGGGGCGGCCAGCAACAAAGCTTTCAAATTGGTAGCAAACACGTTGATGGCGTCCAGTTCGGCTTTTTCGCGCAGGGCGCCCATCAGTTCGGTTTCCAGGTGCATGAAGGATTTCACGCGCCAGGTCCAGCGCACGGTGTCGGCCAGCCATTTGTCGGCGGGGCGGCCGGCTTGCTTGATGCCGAAACGGGCCGAAATGCGGCTTTCGCAGGGGTTATGCGGGGCGTCCCACTTCGGCTTTTCCTCTTCCGAATCGAGACGCAGGGTGACGTCCAGCATGCCTTCCCGGCGTCCGCGCAACAGTGCCAAGGCGCGATGCGACGGTACGGCGGCCAGCGGCTCGGAATAATCGAAGTAATCGGCGAACTTTTCGCCCTCTTCTTGCTTTCCCTCAACAACTTTCGATTCAACTACGCCATGCTCTTGGACATATTCGCGCAGCGATTGCAGCAGGGTGGCGTCTTCCGCGAAGCGTTCCATCAGGATCTGGCGGGCGCCATCGAGGGCGGCCTTGGCGTCGGCCACGCCAGGATTCTTGCCGTCGGCGGTCTCGAAGGCTTCGCGCATGTAACCGGCGGCCTGTTCCTCGGGATTCAGGGTCGGGTCGGCCAGCAGGGCGTCGGCCAGCGGGGCCAGGCCCGCTTCGATGGCGATCTGGGCCTTGGTGCGGCGTTTTTGCTTGTAAGGGAGGTAAAGGTCTTCCAGCCGGGTCTTGTCCTCTGCGTGCATGACCGCATCTAGCAGCTCCGGCGTCATCTTGCCTTGCTCGGTAATCGAGTTGACGATCGCTTCACGGCGTTCTTCCAGCTCGCGCAGGTAGCGCAGGCGCTCTTCGAGATTGCGCAGCTGGGTGTCGTCCAGGCCGCCGGTCGCTTCCTTGCGGTAGCGGGCGATAAACGGGACGGTGGCGCCTTCGTCCAGCAGGGCGATGGCGGCGGCGACCTGGGCCGGCTTGGCGGCCAGTTCGAGGGCAAGGCGTTGTTCGATAGAAGGCAGCATGACGGTATTCCAAACTGTGAAGGCCGAAATCATACAACACGGGCCCGGGAATCGATTATTATTAATTAGTCAATGTTGTCCGTCTAACTTGTAGTTGCACTAAGTTAGGATTTTCACAAACACGAAAACGTGGAAGGCGGATAATATTGCATGTTGCTGTTTTTGAACCGCTGATTTAAAAGAATGCGCCCAATGGATATTACCCGCGACGAAGCCCGCGAAACTCCAGTCGCACCGGCTCCCGCACCAGCTGCTCCGCCCAACCAGCTTCCCTATGCTGTGGCGACATGGTTGCAGAGGGTGGATGCAGCCGCGCATCCCAAGCCAAAACTGGCCCCGGTCGAAATCGACCCGAAACAGACCAACTACAAACTGATTTATGTGCTGGCGCCGACCAGCGGCGGGCGCCATGTCGCGCTCTGCCTGTACAAGGCGCGCCTGAAACCGAACGGGGACGTGGCTGCGGCCACCCCGGTCAGCGAAGTGTTTTCCCTGCTCTCCGCTCCGCCAGCATTCCTGGCGCCGGGCGATGAAGACCTGGTCCGCTTCTTCGTGGCCATGCGCAGCGGGCCCAATTCCCAGACCGGCAGCGCCACTGAGCCGCGCGGCAAGATCGGCGCGGCGCTGCTGCAAATGTTGTCCGAACAGGACAAGCTGCTGTGGGCGAACTCCTGGTCCGACGTGGGCAACGGCCTGGTCTATCCGATGAAGGCTGGCGACAAGCGCAATGCCAGCCTGGCCTGGCGCGAGGAAGGCAAGGGCCTGCGCCTTGGCTGGCAGGTCGACGTGCAGGAAGGGGCCCGGCACCATGGCGCCGACCAGATCGACTACATGCTGCCGACCGAACCGCCATGGTATATCGACAACCTGTCGACCGGCGTGCTGCAGCTGAACCAGGGTGGCACCACCATTCCGCTGGCTGACCTGCAGGCCTTGGTGGCGCAGGCGCCGCTGCTGATGCCGAACGATAAGATGCGGGTATCGCAGCTGCTGCTGGCGCACGGCCTGCAGCAATTGATGCCGTTGCCACAGCCGCTGCCCCAGCGCGTGCGCACCGACGTCAAGCCGCGGCCTATCCTGGTGCTCGATTCGGCGCAACTGGCCGACGGCACCCTGCAGCGCTGGAATGACTATGCCGTGCTGTCGTATGACTACGACGGCGAGCGCGTGTCCTTCGATCCTTCGCAGCGTGTGGTGCGCCAGCGCGGCGAAGTGACTGAGATCATCCAGCGTGACGAGGCTGCCGAGGCGGCCGCGCTGGAAACACTGACCCAGCTGGGCTTCAAGAAACCGACCGCGCTGCCGCTGTCCAGCGTGCGCGGCGGCCTGTTGCTGGCCAACCAGGCCGACTGGATCCGCTTCGCCGAATCCGGCATCGATGAATTGCTGGCTGCCGGCTGGCGCGTCGAGAAATCGCCGAAGTACCGCTACGATATGGTGGCGGTCGACGACTGGTACGCCGAAGTCGAGGAAGAAACCACCGAGAATGGCAATGCCTGGTTCGACCTGGAACTCGGCATCACCGTCAATGGCGAGCGCGTGCCGCTGCTGCCGGTGCTGGTGCAGATGATCCGCAATTTCCCGAACGACTTCAGCCCGAAAGCGCTGGCTGTGCATGGCGACTCGGACCAGATGCTGGCCGCGCTGCCGGACGGTACGCGCGTGGCCCTGCCATGGAACCGCCTGCGCCCTATCCTGGCGACGATCGGCGAGCTCTACTTCAGCGAAAAGATCCGCCATTCGGTGCGCATGTCCTCGCTGGATGCGGCGCGCCTGGACGAGCTGGCGCGCAATGTCGACTTCCAGTGGACCGGCGGCGAAGAGCTGCGTGAAATGGGCCGCAAGCTCAACCAGTTCTCCTCGGTCAAGCGTGTGCCGACCCCGGCCGGCCTGCAAGCGACCCTGCGCGATTACCAGACCGACGGCCTGAGCTGGATGCAGTTCCTGCGCGAATACAATTTCGGCGGCATCCTGGCCGACGACATGGGTCTGGGCAAGACGGTGCAAACTATCGCCCACATCCTGGTGGAGAAAGAAGCCGGCCGCCTGGATCATCCAGCCCTGGTCATCGCGCCCACCAGCCTGATGAACAACTGGCAGGATGAAGCCGCCCGCTTCGCGCCTGGCCTGAAAGTGCTGCTGTTGCAGGGCAAGGACCGCGCCGAGCTGTTCGACGAGATCCCGAAAGTCGACCTGGTGCTGACCACCTACGCCCTGCTGCCGCGCGACGAGGAAAAGCTGCGCGAGCATGATTTCCACCTGGTGATCCTGGACGAATCGCACTACATCAAGAACACCCGATCGAAGGCCGCCCAGAGCGCGGGCCTGCTGCGTGCGCGCCACCGCCTGTGCCTGTCCGGCACGCCGCTGGAAAACCACCTCGGCGAGCTGTGGTCGCAATTCCACTTCCTGTTGCCGGGCTTGCTGGGCGACGAGAAGACCTTCAACAGCAACTTCCGCCACCCGATCGAGCGCCAGGATGATCCGCAGCGCCGCCAGTTGCTGAACCGCCGCATCAAGCCTTTCCTGGTGCGCCGTACCAAGGACAGCGTGGCCAAGGAACTGCCGCCGAAGACCGAGATGGTGCGCAAGGTGGAGCTCAGCGGCGCGCAGCGCGACCTGTACGAAACTGTGCGCCTGGCCATGGACCAGAAAGTGCGCGAGGAGATCGATCGCAAGGGCGTGGCGCGCTCGCAGATCGTGATCCTGGAAGCGCTGCTCAAGCTGCGCCAGGTCTGCTGCGATCCGCGCCTGGTGAAGACTACCAAGAAAGCCGCCTCCGCTGGTTCGGCCAAGCTGATCGACCTGATGCAGATGGTGGAAGACCTGCTGGAAGAGAAGCGCAAGATCCTGGTGTTCTCGCAATTCACTTCGATGCTGGAACTGATCGAGGAAGAACTGGAAGCACGCGACATTCCGTACGCCATCCTGACCGGAGAAACCCGCGACCGCGGCGCCCAGGTGGCTGCCTTCCAGCAAGGCGCGGTGCCGATTTTCCTGATTTCGCTGAAGGCCGGCGGCGTGGGCCTGAACCTGACTGCAGCCGACACCGTGATCCATTACGATCCGTGGTGGAATCCTGCCGCCGAAAACCAGGCCACCGACCGCGCCTGGCGTATCGGCCAGGACAAGCCGGTGTTCGTGTACAAGCTGATCGCCAAGGGCACGCTGGAAGAAAAGATCCAGCTGCTGCAGCAGAAGAAATCGGACCTGGCGCAATCCGTGCTGGCCGAAGGCGAATCGCAGAAGATGGCCTTGACCCAGGAAGACCTGCAACAGATCTTCGCACCGTTACAGGATTGATCCCATGCTGAGTGCTGAACACTATCGCCAGATCCTCGACCACAGCAGCGACGTACACTGGATGCTGGACTGCGATAGTGGCCAGCTGCTGTACGTCAGCCCTTCTGCTGAAAAGCTGTTTGGCTACATGCCGGACCGCGCTCAGCAGGTTGCGGCCGACTTGATGGGCGAACTGCCGGAACGGCTGGAAGCCTACACCTCCGGCGATACCACGCGCCGCCATACCGTGCGCGATGCGGAAATGACGGGCCGCGACGGTGTGATGATCCCGGTCGAAATCGAATCGACCCTGGTGCCCGACGTCGATAGCGGCGTGCTGCGCCTGGTCGGCACGGTGCGCGATATCCGCGATCGCATCGAGCGTGAGAAGCAGCAAAAGAAATTCGCGTCGATGGTGTCGCACGAATTCCGCACGCCGCTCTCCACGATCGACGGTGCGATCCAGCGCCTGGAAATGACTTCGGCCAATGCTGATGAAAACACCAAGAAGCGCTACCGCAAGATACAGACGTCGGTCGACCGCTTGTTGGAGTTGATCAACGAATACCTGAGCCCTGAGCGCATGGCCAGCATTGGCCGCAAGCGCCAGGCCGACGAAATCTCGCCGGAAGCCTTGCTGGAAACGGCGGCCGAAGCCGCGCGCCAGCGTCGCGGCGACATCACGGTGCGTGCAGAAGGCTTGCCGCAATGGATGCGTTGCGATCCGCAGGGCATGCGTTTGTGTCTCGACATACTTTTAGATAACGCCCTCAAGTACACTAATGACAACGTTGCGATAGAATTGCAGGGTAGGAAAGCCAGCGAAGGCGGGGTTGAACTCCTCGTCATCGACCACGGCGCTCCCGTTCCGGATGATGAGCTAGGCAAACTCTTCGACAAGGGTTACCGAGGCAAGGCTGCCGCAGGGCATGCCGGTTCCGGCCTCGGCCTGTATATGGCCAGGAATGTTGTTGAGGTCCACGGCGGCACACTGTCTGTGGAAAATTTGCCTGAAAGCGGCAAGAAATTTCGGATTTGGCTCCCGGTCGCTGCTTAAGGCTTGCGCAGCCCGTGACCAACCGTGATAATTCTTCGACGCAAGCCCTAAACCCCGGCTCGCGACTGAATGGAAAATGGCGCATCAATGACGCAAATACTCATCGTGGAAGACAACCTGGAATACGCCGAAGAGATGGCGGATTTCCTGGCTGAACTTGGCCATGTAGTTCACACCACCAATAACGCCCAGGAAATGTGGTCCGCCCTCAGCCAGGGCACCGTGGGCGTTGTCGTGCTCGACCTGGGCTTGCCGGATGAGGATGGCTTCAATGTCATCCCGCGCATGCGCCAGCTGTACCCTCAGATCGGCCTGCTCGTGCTGACCGGCCGCGTGGCCTTCGACTCCCGCATCATGGGCCTGCGCCTGGGCGCCGACCATTACCTGACCAAGCCGATCAAGTTCCCGGAACTGGCCGCCCATATCGAGGCGCTGGACCGCCGCGTCGGCCCGCAGGAAGCCATCCCTGTTCCAAGCAAGTGGACCCTGAAGGTCTCGGCCCGCCAGCTGGAACTGCAGGGCCAGGCCATCACCCTGACCGAGAAAGAGTGCAATTTCCTGCACTTGCTGACCATTAACACCCGTCCGGTGCCGCGCCAGGTGATCGTGGCTGGCATTGGCGGCGACGATCCGGATGCCGGCCGCCGCGTCGACATGCTGGTGTATCGTTTACGCAAAAAGGCGCGTAGCGGCCTGGGCCAGGATTTGCCCCTGCGTTCGGCCTACGGCGAGGGTTACAGCCTGTCCGCCAGCTTCAATTTGTCTTAATAGGGACAGAGTCAAGCGAACTGGGTAGAATCGGGGTTTCCCGATCCTACCCTTTTTGTTTTCATGGCCCGTCTGCCTCGTCTCGTCGTTCCCAACCAGCCGCATTACATCATCCAGCGTGGCCTGAATGGCCAGGAAGTGTTCCTGGATGCTGAAGATTTCAGCAGTTTCATCGCGTGGATGCGCGCCGCCGCCCGCCAATACAAGGTGGCGGTGCATGCCTACACCCTTTTGCCGGGCGAATTGCACCTGCTAGCCTCTCCCAGCGACGAGGAAGGCCTGGGTGGCATGATGCAATGGATCGGGCGGCACTATGTCCCTTATTTCAACCAGAAATACTCCCGGGCCGGCACTCTGTGGCAGGGGCGCTATAAAACCTCGGTCATCGAGGCGGAGCGCTACTTCATTTCTTGCTCTAAATACATTGAATTCGCTGCGGTCCGAGCGCGACTGGCCGAAGGGCCGGAGCATTACCAGTGGTCGAGCTATCCACACCATGCGGGGATTCGCCAGGATGGGGCGGTGAACGATCATCCGATCTACTGGGCGCTGGGCAATACGCCGTTCCAGCGCGAGGCGGCCTATATAGAACTGGCGGCGCAGGGGCTGGCTGGAGTGGACCAGCGGGCAATCGAGAGCGCGGCGCTGAAAGGCTGGCCTTTGGGCAGCGACAAATGGAAGGCTGAACTGGAGCGGCGCATGAAGCGGCAGGTGCTGCCGGCTAAGCGGGGGCGGCCAGCCAAAACCGGTAAACCAGGGTCTGACCCGCAGGGTCAGATCCTTTAAGACGCGGCGGACGCGGGCCGAAAGTGCCTGGCCCTATGGGTCAGACACTGGTTTCCCGGTTTTGGCTGGCACTCTGTCCCCAATTAAATTCCCGCGCGACTGTCGCCGATTTAATTCGACTCCGACCCTATTTGTTTTTCTTGCGCGTTTTTGTGCACTGCATTACTCTGGATTTTCGTGACCAAAAATTCAGCGGAGAATCGCATGCAAGCGCAAGGTTTGTACAACCCAGCCAACGAACATGACGCCTGTGGCGTCGGTTTCGTCGCCCACATCAAAGGCAACAAGAGCCACTCGATCGTCGAACAGGGTCTGCTGATCCTGAAGAACCTGGACCACAGGGGTGCGGTCGGCGCGGACAAGCTGATGGGCGACGGCGCCGGCATCCTGATCCAGATTCCGGACCAGTTCTACCGCGACGAAATGGCCAAGCAGGGTGTCGAACTGCCGCCGCCAGGCGAATACGGCGTCGGCATGGTGTTTCTGCCGAAGGAAAATGCTTCCCGCATCGCTTGCGAACAGGAAATTGAACGCGCTGTGCGTATCGAAGGCCAGGTCGTACTGGGCTGGCGTAACGTGCCGATCGACTCGGAGATGCCGATGTCGCCCCGCGTCCGCGAAAAAGAGCCGGTCATCCGCCAGATCTTCATCGGCCGCGGCCAGGACGTGATGGTGACCGACGCGCTGGAGCGCAAGCTGTACGTCATCCGCAAATCGTCGGGCCACGCGATCCAGGCGCTGAAACTGATCCACGGCAAGGAATTCTTCGTGCCGTCCATGTCGGCACGTACCGTCGTGTACAAGGGCCTGCTGCTGGCCGACCAGGTGGGCGTGTACTACAAGGACCTGCAGGATCCGCGCTGCATCTCCGCGCTGGCGCTGGTGCACCAGCGTTTCTCGACCAACACCTTCCCTGAGTGGCCGCTGGCCCACCCATACCGCCTGATCGCGCACAATGGCGAGATCAACACCGTGAAGGGCAACTTCAACTGGATGCGCGCCCGCGAAGGCGTGATGAAGTCCGCCGTGCTGGGCGACGACCTGCAGAAGCTGTTCCCGCTGATCTATGAAGGCCAGTCTGACACCGCCTGCTTCGACAATGCGCTGGAACTGCTGCTGATGGCGGGCTATCCGCTGGCGCAGGCGATGATGATGATGATTCCTGAAGCGTGGGAAAACCACACGCTGATGGACGACAACCGCAAGGCCTTCTACGAATACTACGCATCGATGATGGAACCATGGGACGGCCCGGCCGCCATGGCCTTCACCGACGGCCGCTACATCGGCGGCACGCTGGACCGCAATGGCCTGCGTCCTGCCCGCTACATCGTGACCGACGACGACCTGGTGGTGATGGCGTCCGAATCGGGCGTGCTGCCGATCCCGGAATCGAAGATCATCCAGAAATGGCGCCTGCAGCCGGGCAAGATGTTCCTGATCGACCTGGAAGCCGGCCGCATCATCGACGACAAGGAACTGAAAGACACCTACGCCAACGCCAAGCCATACAAGGCATGGATCAACGCGGTGCGTATCAAGCTGGGCGAGCTCAAAATGAGCGAAAGCCAGACCGCTGCCAACGTGGCCAAGTACGGTCCGGCTGCCGGCGAGAAGCAGTCCGCATCGCTGCTGGACCGCCAGCAGGTGTTCGGCTATACCCAGGAAGACATGCGCTTCATCCTGGCGCCAATGGCAATTAACGGCGAAGAAGCTGTCGGCTCGATGGGCAACGACTCGCCGCTGGCCGTCACTTCCAACAAGCTGAAGCCGCTGTACAACTACTTCAAGCAACTGTTCGCGCAGGTAACCAACCCGCCGATCGACCCGATCCGCGAAGCGATGGTGATGTCGCTGGTGTCCTTCATCGGCCCGAAACCGAACCTGCTGGATACCAACAACGTCAACCCGCCGATGCGCCTTGAAGTGTCGCAGCCGGTGCTGGGCTTCGACGACATCGCGCGCCTGCGGACCATCAGCCAGCACACCGGCGGCAAGTTCAAGTCCTATGAGCTGAGCATCTGCTACCCGCTGGCCTGGGGCAAGGAAGGCGTGGAAGCTTCGCTGGCATCGCTGTGCGCGGAAGCCGTGGACGCGGTGAAGTCCGGCCACAACATCCTGATCATTTCCGACCGCACCGTCGGTCCGGACCGCGTGGCGATCCCGGCCCTGCTGGCAACGTCGACCATCCACCTGCACCTGGTGAGCAAGGGCCTGCGCGCCTCCACCGGCCTGGTGGTGGAAACCGGCTCCGCCCGCGAAACCCACCACTTCGCCCTGCTGGCCGGCTACGGCGCGGAAGCAGTCCACCCTTACCTGGCGATGGAATCGCTGGCCGAACTGGCGCACTCGCTGCCGGGCGACCTGACTCCGGAAACCGCCATCTACAACTACACCAAGGCAGTCGGCAAAGGCCTGATGAAGGTGATGTCGAAGATGGGCATCTCGACCTACATGTCCTACTGCGGCGCCCAGATCTTCGAAGCCGTTGGCCTGAACCGCCAGCTGGTCGACAAGTACTTCCGCGGCACCCAGTCGAACGTGGAAGGCATCGGCCTGTTCGAAGTGGCCGAGGAAGGCCTGCGCCTGCACAAGCTGGCCTTCGGCAATGACCCGGTGCTGGCGGACGCGCTGGATGCAGGCGGCGAATACGCGTACCGCGTGCGCGGCGAAGACCACCTGTGGACGCCGGACGCCATCGCCAAGCTGCAGCACTCGACCCGCTCCAACAACTACTCGACCTATAAAGAGTATGCACAGCTGATCAACGACCAGAGCAAGCGCCACCTGACCCTGCGCGGCCTGTTCGAATTCAAGATCGATCCGACCAAGGCAATCCCGCTGGACGAAGTGGAACCGGCCAAGGAAATCGTCAAGCGTTTCGCTACCGGTGCGATGTCGCTGGGCTCGATCTCGACCGAAGCCCACGCCACCCTGGCCATCGCCATGAATCGTATCGGCGGCAAATCCAACACCGGTGAAGGCGGCGAAGATCCACGCCGTTACAGCAATGAGCTGAGAGGCATCCCGATCAAGGTCGGTGCGACGCTGGCTTCCGAGCTGGGCAAGGACCAGGTTGAATCCGATATTCCGCTGCAGGAAGGCGACTCGCTGCGTTCGCGCATCAAGCAGGTGGCATCCGGCCGCTTCGGCGTGACCGCGGAGTACCTGAACTCCGCCGACCAGATCCAGATCAAGATGGCGCAGGGCGCCAAGCCGGGCGAAGGCGGCCAGCTGCCGGGCCACAAGGTGTCCGAGTACATTGCGCAGCTGCGCTTCTCGGTACCGGGCGTGGGCCTGATCTCGCCGCCGCCGCACCACGACATCTACTCGATCGAAGACCTGGCGCAGCTGATCCACGACCTGAAGAACGCCAACCCGCGCGCTTCGATCTCGGTCAAGCTGGTGTCGGAAGTCGGTATCGGTACCGTCGCTGCCGGCGTATCGAAAGCCAAGGCCGACCACATCGTGGTGGCCGGCCACGACGGTGGCACCGGCGCATCGCCGCTGTCCTCCGTCAAGCATGCCGGTACGCCATGGGAGCTGGGCCTGTCCGAAACCCAGCAGACCTTGGTGCTGAACGGCCTGCGCAGCCGTGTGCGCGTCCAGGCCGACGGCCAGATGCGTACCGGCCGCGACGTGGTGATCGCTGCCCTGCTGGGCGCCGACGAAGTCGGTTTCGCCACCGCACCGCTGGTGGTGGAAGGTTGCATCATGATGCGCAAGTGCCACCTGAACACCTGCCCGGTCGGCGTTGCGACCCAGGATCCTGAGCTGCGCAAGAAGTTCCAGGGCAAGCCTGAGCACGTGGTGAACTACTTCTTCTTCGTCGCCGAGGAAGCGCGCCAGCTGATGGCACAACTGGGCATCCGCACCTTCGACGAACTGATCGGCCGCGCCGACCTGCTGGACAAGTCGAAAGCCATCACCCACTGGAAGGCACAGGGCCTGGACTTCACCAATGTGTTCTACCAGCCGAAAGTGGACGACGGCAAGCTGATTTACCACACCGAAGAGCAGGACCACGGCCTGGACAAGGCACTGGACCTGAAGCTGATCGCACAAGCCAAGCCTGCGCTGGAAAAGGGCGAGCGCGTGTCCTTCATCTCGCCGGTGAAGAACGTCAACCGCACCGTCGGTACCATGCTGTCGGGCGAAGTGGCCCTGAAATACGGCCACGCCGGCCTGCCGGACGACACCATCCACATCCAGCTGCAAGGCACCGCAGGCCAGTCGGCTGCGGCCTTCCTGGCAGCGGGCATCACCATCGACCTGGTGGGCGAAGGCAACGACTACGTGGGCAAGGGCCTGTCGGGCGGCCGCATCATCGTGCGCCCGAACACCGAGTTCCGCGGCTGGGCCGTGAACAACATCATCGTTGGCAACACCGTCATGTACGGTGCAGTTGCCGGCGAAGCCTTCATCAACGGCGTGGCTGGCGAGCGTTTCGCTGTGCGTAACTCCGGCGCCACCGCGATCGTGGAAGGCCTGGGCGACCACGGTTGCGAATACATGACCGGCGGTACCGTGGTCGTGCTGGGCGCCACCGGCCGCAACTTCGCGGCGGGCATGTCGGGCGGTATCGCCTACGTGTACGACCCGGACGGCGAATTCCACAGCAAGTGCAATATGTCCATGGTGAGCCTGGAAGAAGTGAAGGCGGCCGCCGACCAGCTGGTCGACAAAGCCACCTGGCATAGCCAGCATCGCAATGGCGAACCGGAGGCCGATGAAATCATCCTCAAACGCTTGATTGAGCGCCACTTCAAACACACCGGCAGCACGCGCGCGCGCCTGTTGCTCGACAACTGGAACGAGAGCCGTTCCAAGTTCGTCAAGGTGTTCCCGAGCGAGTACAAACGCGCCCTGGTGGAAATGGCAGACAACGCCGCGATCGAAGCGGAAACTCAAGCAATCGCTGCGTAAGAGAGGATCAGAAAAATGGGTAAGATCACCGGTTTCATGGAATTCCAGCGCCAGGAAGAAAGCTACCTGGCACCCGAGGCTCGCCTCAAGAACTACAAAGAATTCGTCATTCACCTGACCAACGACCAGGCCAAGGTACAGGGCGCGCGCTGCATGGACTGCGGCATCCCGTTCTGTAACTCGGGCTGCCCGGTCAACAACATCATCCCGGACTGGAATGACCTGGTCTATCGCGGCCACTACCGCGAAGCGCTGAACGTGCTGCACTCGACCAACAACTTCCCCGAGTTCACGGGCCGCATCTGCCCGGCGCCTTGCGAGAGCGCCTGTACCTTGGGCATCCACGAGCTGCCGGTCGGCATCAAGTCGATCGAACACAAGATCATCGATGAAGGCTGGGAGCACGGCTGGGTCGTGCCGCAGCCGGCCGAAGTCAAGACTGGCAAGAAGGTTGCCGTGGTCGGTTCCGGTCCTGCAGGCCTGGCCGCTGCGCAGCAGCTGGCGCGCGCCGGCCATGACGTGACCGTGTTCGAGAAGGCCGACCGCATCGGCGGCCTGCTGCGCTACGGCATCCCTGACTTCAAGATGGAGAAGCACCACATCGACCGCCGTGTCGAGCAGATGGAAGCAGAAGGCGTGAAGTTCCGCACCTCCGTCCTGATCGGCAAGGACTTCCCGGCCACCGTTGCCAACGGCTCCAAGGAAACCATCTTCCCGGAAGACCTGGAAAAAGATTTCGACGCCGTGGTGATGGCGGGCGGCGCCGAGCAGCCACGTGACCTGCCGGTGCCGGGCCGTGAACTGAAAGGCGTCCACTTCGCGATGGATTTCCTGCCGCAGCAGAACAAGGTCAACGCGGGCGACAAGATCAAGGACCAGATCAAGGCCACCGGCAAGCACGTGATCGTGATCGGCGGCGGCGATACCGGTTCCGACTGCGTTGGCACCTCGAACCGCCATGGCGCTGCCAGCGTCACCCAGTTCGAACTGATGCCGATGCCGCCGGAGCAGGAAAACAAGCCGCTGGTATGGCCGTACTGGCCGACCAAGCTGCGCACCTCGTCTTCGCACGAAGAAGGCTGCGAGCGTGACTGGGCCGTCGCCACCAAGCGTCTCGAAGGCAAGAACGGCAAGGTTGAAAAGCTGGTCGCCTGCCGCGTCGAATGGAAAGACGGCAAGATGACCGAAGTGCCGAACTCGGAATTCGAAATGAAGGCCGACCTGGTGCTGCTGGCCATGGGCTTCGTCTCGCCGGTGCAGCAGGTGTTGGACGCCTTTGGTGTCGACAAGGACGCACGCGGCAATGCCCGCGCCGCGACTGAAGGCGACAACAGCTACAAGACCAGCAAGCCTGGCGTGTTCGCAGCAGGCGACATGCGCCGTGGCCAGTCGCTGGTAGTGTGGGCGATCCGTGAAGGCCGTCAGTGCGCCCGCGCTGTCGACGAGTACCTGATGGGCACCTCGGTCCTGCCGCGCTGATCCCGCCTCACGTCAAGCGCACAGCCCAGTGCGCTTGACGAAGTTTTCCATGAGCGTAAACTGGCAGCACGCATTCAAAGCGAGGCTGCCATGCAGAACGAACCCTCCCGCAAGCAGAAGGGCGATACTGAAAGCCGACTGGCCCGCCTTGAAGCGACAGCGGAGCACCTCCTGACAGATGTTCGTGAACTCCGCGCTGATTTCCGGATGGTAATTAGTCTTCAAATTGCGACGATTGGCATGATTGTCACCGTGGGACTTGGCACTGCGGCATTGGTTGTGAAGGTGTTTGGCGGGAGCTAGCGGCTGCGTGGCAAATGGAACGAATAGTTCGCGCCCGCCAGCTCAAGCACGAGTTCAAGCTGTTCCCCCATGCGCTCGCGTGGTGGACCGGCCACGAAATCCAGGACTTTGGTGCCGCGGGCTACAGGCCCGTCCTGCAAGCAATGTTCCCAAATCTTGATCGGCTTATTCTGGCTGCTTCTGACGCTCTTCACTAATCGAAGGCTGATGCTGACATGATGCATCAGCTCAAGTGGCGGCGACCGCTGCCCGATCGCCGGGCTGAAATGGATGGACCCACGCAGCGGCGAAAGGCCGGTAATTTCGAGAACGGGCCGTCCAGCAAACCATCGATTCCGAAACTGCAGCCAGGTGAGCAGAATGAGACCCAGGCCAGCGATTGGGAACAGAAACGCTATCGCCGCCAGCGAAAGGCCGTTTGCGCGAATGTGTTCCAGCGCGATTGTGGCGAAAGGCCAGCTAAAGGAGTTCCAGGCCAGCGCAAAGACAAAAAGCAGCGCTGTGCCGTCTGTCCCTTCGAGCAGGATTGGCCGCCCTTCCCGGAGCCGGTCAGCCATCGTCTTGTTGCGCCCGGGACGCCACAGATTAAATATGTAGCCCCAGGCTGCCAGCCCGAAGCCGTTGAACAGCAGCGCAAATGGCAGGCTCCAGACAGTTGTTTCCCAATCCAGCGTACGGTTGAAAACGGCGCGCTCGGGGTGGCTGGGATCTACCCAGATGTCGACCAGGGATTGTCGCTGCTGAGAATTCTTTAACTCATCGTACAACTTGTCCTGGAAGCCGCCGTGAAGTTCCGGAGTGTCATAGAAGCTGGCCTGTCCGCCAACGAATTGGCGGCCTTCGAAAGTGTAGCGAAAGGAGGCCTTGGCCCGATACGTCGCGATTCTTTTCCTGCTGAGATGCTCGACCCGTTCCAATGATTCGACCCGGGCCGGTACTGCCACGGAAGTGCGGGAACGCCACCAATTCTCTCCGTGTTCATAGAGCGGCTTCACGCCGGCAACAAAGCCGAGGAGCGGAAAAAGGATCGCGAAAGCCAACGCGACGAGAGTCAGAGGCAGCCTGTCCATTTCCAAAGTATAGCTGGAGCCACACTTTCGTAGTTGTCCAATAGAAATATTTCTGCGTAACTGCCGGTAATGTTATAGGATGTCTGATGACATGGATTATTTGAACAAGGTTGTCCTACATGTCAATTCCCTCAACAATTTTTCGGAGATATCTAGGCTATGAAGAAAAGCTTCATTTGCGGCGCCCTGATGTTGATCTATTCCGCCGGCTCATTCGCGGCCGATTGGCCCAGTGGCTATTCCAAATGCGCTGACCAGGGCGGTACCTGCAAGGTCGGCACCAGCAGTCGACAGGTTTCCTATGGCATCAAGGACAAATGGGTCGTCAAGACGCTCGCTGGCGACATCCTGTGCGCTACCAGCACGTTTGGCAGCGATCCTTCTCCAGGCGTGACCAAGAAGTGCGCCGTGGGTCCCCTGTCCAGCACCACGCCAACGCCGACCCCGACGCCAACCCCGGACCCTACCCCTGCACCAGCGCCGGCAGCTAACGCCACCAAGGAAGCCGCACCTTCCACTGGTTGGGCAGGTCAAGGTGGCGGCACCACCGGCGGCGCAGCAGCACCGGCATCGGCCATCTACCTGGTCAACACTGGGTCGCAACTGGTCGCTGCCCTGAAAGCGCAGGGCAACAATCCGAAGATCATCAAACTGCAGGGCACCATTAACATGGCCGCGGCCGACAATGGTGGTCCATTCACCAGCGCCACCGACGAGGGACTGCGCCTGCAGATCAAACCAGGCAGCAACACCACCCTGATCGGTGTCGGCAACGACGCCCGCCTGGTGAACGGCAACATCGTGCTGAACGGCGTGCAGAACGTCATCGTGCGCAATCTCACGATCCAGAACCCATGCTCGCTCTACCCGGTCTGGGATCCGAACGATGGCAGCAGCGGCAACTGGAACTCGGAATACGATGGCATCACCATCTCGAACTCCCGCAATGTCTGGGTCGACCACAACGTCTTCACTGACGGCTCGATCACTGACGACAAGCTGCCAGTCGAAAATGGCAAGGTCAAGCAATGCCACGACGGCGCGCTGGATGTGAAGAACGGCTCAGACTACGTGACCGTGTCGAACAACCGCTTCGAACTGCACCAGAAGAACAACCTGATCGGTTCTTCTGACAGCAAGACCACTGACGACGGCCACCTGACCGTAACCTTCCACAACAACCACTTCCTGAATGTGGCGGAACGCGGCCCGCGCGTACGGTTCGGCAAGGTGCACCTGTATAACAACTACTTCGAGGGCTCGCGTTCGCACGCTGTCTACCCGAACCATTACAGCATTGGCGTCGCCTACAAGGCCAAGATCATCTCGCAAAACAACGCATTTGATATCGCTGGCGCCTCGAGCTGCCCGCAGGTCGTGACCAACCCTGGCTCGTCCAGCAAGACCGGCGCGATCACGGATGCCGGTTCGCTGTTGAACGGCGCAGCGCTCAACCTGTCGACCAAGTGCAGCTTCAGCAACCAGGTCGGCTGGAGTGTGCCGTATTCGGTTTCACCATTGGCCGCGTCGGCTGTTAAGGCATCGGTCTTGAGTAACGCAGGCACCGGCAAGATCACGGTGAACTGATCTTCACACCCGTCAAGTGCACAGCCCAGTGCGCTTGACGATCTTCCTCATGAGCGTAAACTCGGTGCATGCATACCAAAGCGAGGCGGCTGATGAATGGCGACCCCACGCGTAAGCCGAATGGTGACGTTGAAAACCGAGTGGTGCGGCTCGAAGTTTTCACTGAAAACCAGTCAGAATTGTTAAGCCAGTTCAGGGACGATACACGAGAGAACTTTCGCGACTTTCGGGCGGAGGCCAGGGAGAATTTCCGCGACGTTCGGGCGGAGATTCGCGGTGTCCGCGTCGAAATTCGCATCCTCACAGGCATGCTATTTACCGTCGTGCTGGGGGTGGTCGCAATCCTGGCTAAGGTCTATGGCGCATAACTTCGTTTGAAGGCTAACCAGGACCAGGTGACGCCCGCTTGGCAATTAAGTGGCTGTATTGACGGCATGCGGGCAATCAGCGTCATCTCAAGGCCGAACGACTTTGCCAATTCGATAGTGTCATCGGCAGAAATCTCGAAAACTCGCCGATTAGCAGGAGCCAGGCCGTGCCTGATCGATATGACGAGGACCGCGGCAGATTTGAGTAAGGGCACAATGTTGGACATTGCCAGCCTTCTTTCATCTGTAGTGGTCGCGATCTGATCGGACAGTGACCCGGTTTGGACATCGGCGCTGTCAGATCAAATTCCGTCGTTCAGTGCGATGATTTTATCGCGCCACGCCTCCTTTCCGTCAATTAGAGTTTGCATCGGCGTCCGGCCACAGCACATCTTCCCTTGATGCGTGCGCTCGTTGTTGTAGTAGCGAAGCCATTCGTCGACGTCCGCCTGCAGTTCATCGATGCTCCGATAGATCCTGCGTCGAAACGCCACCTGGTAAAACTCCTGCAGGATGGTCTTGTGGAAGCGCTCACAGATACCGTTGGTCTGAGGGTGTCGGACTTTGGTCTTGGTGTGTTCGATTTCGTTCAGCGCCAGATACAGCTGGTAATCGTGCTTCTCCGGCTTCCCGCAGTATTCGGTACCTCGGTCGGTGAGGATCCGGATAACGCCCATCCCTTGTTCCTCCATAAACGGCAAGACCCTGTCGTTAAGAAGATCTGCCGCAGTAATCGGGGTCTTCGTGCTGTACAACTTGGCGGCAGCCCACTTGGAGTAAGTGTCCACGAAGGTCTGCTGATAAATCCGTCCGACGCCTTTGATCGTGCCGACGTAAAACGTGTCCTGACTTCCGAGATAGCCAGGATGTGCAGTCTCAATCTCGCCAAAGGCAACGTCATCTTCTTGCTTGCGCTCGAGTGCTACCACCTGCGCCTCTGTCAGTACATCCCCGGTTTCCGCAACGTGCCGCTCAAGCGCAGAAAGGCGCTTCCTAAAGGACTCCAGGTCATGCCGCAGCCAAATTGACCTGACGCCCGATGCCGAGACGAAGATGCCGCGCTTGCGTAGCTCATTGGACGTCCGAACTTGACCGAATGCCGGCTGTTCCAACGAAAAGCCTACTACGGCCGTCTCGATGGCTTCATCGACGCGATTCTTGACGTTGGGCTTCTTGCGATTGGCGTCGATGAGCGCGTCCACGCCGCCAGTCTCCATGGCAGACTGATAGCGATAGAAAGTGTCACGGGAAAAGCCCATCACCTTGCAGGCGCGGGACACGTTGCCAAGTTCGGCGGCCAGATTCAGCAGGCCGACCTTGTGTTTAATGACGTTCTGAGGAACACTACGCATGGGGTTACTCCTTTGCGCTAACGCGCAGGTTTAATAAAGATTCGCACCTCTATCAAACCGGGTAACCCCACCCTTGGCAAGGCCTTACTGTACGATCAGATCTGAACTACTACATTTCATCTGGCGCAAGGTGGCCCCAAACCGCGCTAATCAACACAGCATCGAATTCCTTTTCGCGTTGCGCGATCTTTACCAATCCTGGAAGGCTGTCATCAATCCATTCGATCCGGCGCGAGGGATGAAGCTTGATGCCAGCATCCCGGAATGCGGTGACAGGCTCTATGGCCACGACATCGTGGCCAAGCTCGGCAAGCCAGGAAGAATCCACACCCGTTCCGGCACCGATATCCAGGATTGTGCTTGGTGCCGCAGGAATTAGATGAGAGACAGCCCGATATTTATCGACGAAGGAAACGCTTTCATAGCGCGGGA
Source organism: Pseudoduganella sp. R-43 (assembly GCF_049913255.1). Lineage (NCBI taxonomy): Bacteria > Pseudomonadati > Pseudomonadota > Betaproteobacteria > Burkholderiales > Oxalobacteraceae > Pseudoduganella > Pseudoduganella sp. R-43. The sequence goes on along the minus strand of NZ_CP183988.1, from coordinate 193,671 downwards.
TCAGCCACGCGGCATCTTCAGCATAGCCTTCGGTTCCTGGAACCGTGATAGCGCGCATTGGGTTCACGTCTATTCAAACATGGGTTAGCTTTAGGAGAGCAGTGCCACCAGCGCGGTAGGATGAAAGTGCCAGCCGACCAAACCGCATAGGCCCATAAAGACTCCGAAGGCCGTCGGGACCTTTGGTTCCCTATCAGGTTAGCGACGGGTGTCGTTATCGCGACAGCTCAACGTTGCGTATCGCCCTTTGCGCAGCGCCGTCTTGTTTCGCACGCCGCGCAACCCTTCCTTGACGCTTACGTTGTCATCGAATGAGCACATGTTAGCTTCGGCAAATTTTTCCAGGTTGTGTGGGCTCCCATTGAGCCTGACCGTGACGCCAGCTCCCGGATTGACACAGCAACCAATAAACTTCGACATGTACTCCTCTTCGATGACGACGAGGTCATGTCCCATGAAAGAAGCCGGTTTCTTCACCTGATAGTAATCTGTATAGTCCCAGCGATCGTTTGGCCGCTTGTTCACGACTCCTTCACGCATATACGCTTGAATGGCTTTGCCAGAGTCTCGGGTACGTTCGGTTGTGCCGGGTTTAAGGCGAAGCGCGTTCGCCAGGCCCTCTTCCAGTTCACGGTCGCTAGCAGCAGATGCAAGTGCTGCATGGGCCGCTAGAAAAAATAACAGCAAGATCCGTTTGTACATAGCGCCATCTCTCCTTTAGAACTTCGCAGCGATGCTCATGCCGATGCTGCGCGGCGCCAAGCGGTAGCCCTGAACGATCGAGGCGACTTGCGGGTGCTGGATTGCCTTGTCTTCGTCAAAGGCGTTCTTCACGAATGCGGTCAATTGATAGCGGTCAATCGAAATGCCGGCGCTGAAGTTAGCCGTGTGGTAAGAAGGACGCTCGTAGTCGGTCTGCTCGGGGTTGAGCGAGCCTTTGCTAGGACCGACCCACTGCACTCCGCCCATCACAAATGCGCTACGGCCGCCGGCGGTCGAGAAGTTGTACTGCGCGGTGAGGGTGCCGTTGTACTTCGGCACGCCCTGCACTTGCGCGCCTTTGACTGCGCCGACTACGCCGTTGGCGATGCCGTCGTCGTTCGACAGTTCAGCCTTTACGTAGCCGCCGGCTGCACTCAGGGTCAGCCCGGCCATCGGCTTGGCCTTGACGTCGAATTCGAAGCCCTTGCTGGTGGCGTTGCCGGCATTGGCATTGTACGAGTAGGCGCAGGTCGGCAAGTACACGCCTTGCTGGATGTTCTTCCACTTCACGTAGAACACGTCGGCGTTGACGGCGACGCGGCCTTGCATGAAGCGCGATTTGCTGCCGACCTCATAGCTCCACAGGCTGTCCGAGGCATAGGTTGGCGGGCCTGCAGTCAGGCCGTTTTCTTCCAGGTCCGGACCGCAGGTGGTTGGCGGCACGAATACATTGGAGCCGCCGAGGCGGAAGCCTTTGGCGACAGAGCCGTAGATGGTGTGGTCAGGCGAAGCTTCCCAGGTCACCGCGTATTTCGGAGTGAAGGCATGCGACGACAGATTGGTGGTGCTGTTGTTGCCTGCTCCGGCCAGGTAGAGGCTGTTGCGCTGGGCAAGCGCGGACTTGCCCTTCAGGTAGCGCGCGCCAATGGTGGCATGCAGCGCCGGCGAGAAGTAGTAATTTACTTCGCCGAAGATTGAGTGCTGTTTTTCGCGGTAGTGGAATTCGCCGGCAAATGAGTTATCGTTCGGGAAGGCGCCGGGATATGAGTCCGGCAGCAAGTCCGGATCGGCGCTGGAGAAGCCGAACCTGGTGAAGGTGTCGTTGACGCCGAAGATCGGGTCGTTCTCATTCAGGTTGGTATGCTGGTTGGAGAAGTAATAGCCAGCCAGCCAGGTTACCGGCGAGCCGCCTGCCGCATAAGGCTTGGACGCCAGGCGGAACTCCTGCGAGATCTGGCGCACTGCGTTATTCAGGTACACAGCCGACGGCAGGCCTGCAATCGCTTCGATCAGTTCGGGCGGGGCCTTGCCGCCATCGTCGGTCGAGGTCAGGAAGGTCGACAGCGAGTAACTGTTGTAGGCCGAACCGTTCTGGGTGCGGTCGAATTTGCGTTGGAAGTAGCTGGTGCTCGAGGTCAGGTCGGCTCCGCCCAAGTCCCAGTTGACGGCCAGGTTAGGCGTCAGCAGCTTGTCGATGGATGGCTCGCGTACCTGCTTTTGCGCCTGGTAGGGCGGGCGATCCAGGTTGAAGGCCGCGATATCCTTGGCGTCCACGCGCTGGTAGTAAATAGAAGGCGTGATGGTCAGGTCGCGCGTCGGCGCCCATTTCAGCGCAACGCGCAGCTCCTGGTCGTTGATCTTGTTGATATCGCTGGCCAGTACTTTGCCATCGCCGTCGACCTGGTCGATGAAACCACCGGAGCGCTGGGCTTGTGCGCCGATGCGCAGCGCCAGTTCGTTGTCGATGAGCGGGAAGTTGCCGACCACATTGGTGGAATAGCCCGGGCTGCCGCCTTTGGTGGACGAGGCTTCGGCGTAGGCCGTGACTTCGCGCTCCTTCAGGTCCGGTTCGTTCGGCACGAACTTGATGGTGCCGCCCATCGAACTGGCGCCGTACAGCGTGGCTTGCGGACCGCGCAGCACTTCGACGCGGTCAATGTCGAAGAACTTCGGCTCCACCGTCCCCATGGTGTACAGGTTGCCGACGGTGAGCGACACGTCGCCGAGGTAGATGCCGACGGTGGCCTGGCCGGCTGCGGAACTGATGCCGCGAATTTCGATATTGGAAGTTCCCGGACCGGCGCCGCCATTGCCGGTGGCGGCGGTGAAGGAAATATTCGGCACGGCCCGCGTCAGGTCGGTGAAATCGTCCACCTGCTGCGACAGCAGGGACGAGCCGCTGATGGCGGAAATACTCATCGCCACCTTGTTCGGGTCTTCCTTGCGCTTTTGCGCAGTCACGGTGACCACTTCGATCTTGTCGCTATCCGCCAAGGCCTGGGCCGAGATAGCCGCCAGGGAGCACGCAACGACCGTCCGACGAATTTTCATGCCTTTTTTCCTATGAATGAGCCAAAGTTATTAAAATAGCAGGAATTTGCTGCCTTGCAGCACTGAACACCAATCAACAAGCGTTTCAATTTGTAAATTGCTGACTTTGCGGTTATTAGTGTTGTAAAATTTGCCTCTTTAGCTGTGCCACCTGGGCCGCTACGGCGCGCCAAGCAGAGATAAGCGTTTCTGAATTACAATGTGGCCTCAAGAACAAAGAGCGACATCCGTGTCAAATTTAGTCGAAATCCGGGACTTACACTTCAGCTATGGAAAACGGGCCATCCTGTCCGGCCTCCATATGGACTTTCCTCGCGGGAAGGTGGTAGCTGTCATGGGTGGCTCCGGCAGCGGCAAAACCACTGTCCTGCGCTTGGTCGGCGGCCAGATCCGCCCGCAAAAAGGTACCGTCAGCGTGGAGGGTCAGGTCGTTCACCAGCTGAAGACCAAGGAACTCTACGTGCTGCGCCGCAAAATGGGCATGCTGTTCCAGCATGGCGCGCTGTTCACCGACCTGACCGTGTATGAAAACGTGGCTTTCCCGCTGCGCGAACATACCGACCTGCCGGAAGAACTGATCCGCGACCTGGTGCTGATGAAGCTGCATTCGGTCGGCCTGCGCAACGCTGCCAAGCTGAAGCCCGGCGAAATTTCCGGCGGCATGGCGCGCCGTGTGGCGCTGGCGCGCTCGATCGCGCTCGACCCTCAATTGATCATGTACGACGAGCCGTTCGCCGGCCTCGACCCGATCTCGATGGGCGTGACCGCCAACCTGATCCGCAACTTGAACGATGCGCTCGGTTCGACCACGATCCTGGTCTCGCACGACGTCAAAGAGTCGTTCCAGATTGCCGACTATGTGTATTTCCTGTCGCAGGGCAAGATCGTTGCCCACGGCACTCCGGCAGACATGATGGTTTCGACTGATCCTTACGTGAAGCAATTCGTGCACGCGGAAGCGGATGGCCCGGTGCCATTCCACTATCCGGGCAAATCGCTGGCCGAAGACCTGGGCCTGGGAGCACGCAAATGATGCGCCGTTTCCTGCTGAGCGTGGGTGGTGGCGCACGCGACTATGTGGAAAGCATCGGCCTTTCCGCACGTACCTTCTTCACGATGCTGGGGCTGTCGCCTGGCCTGCTGCGCCGTCCGCGCCTGCTGGTCGAGCAGCTTCATGTGATCGGTAACTATTCGCTGCTGATCATTATCCTGTCCGGCCTGTTCGTCGGCATGGTGCTGGGCCTGCAGGGCTATTACACCCTCAACAAATACGGCGCTTCCGAATCGCTGGGCTTGCTGGTCGCGCTGGGCCTGACCCGCGAACTGGGACCGGTCATCACGGCCCTGCTGTTCGCCGGCCGCGCCGGTACGTCGCTGACCGCGGAGATCGGCCTGATGAAGGCGGGCGAACAGCTGTCCGCCATGGAGATGATGGCTGTGAACCCGATCCAGCGCGTGCTGGCGCCGCGTTTCTGGGCTGGCGTGATCTCGGTTCCGCTGCTGACCGGCATGTTCAGCGCGGTCGGTATCCTGGGCGGCTACCTGATCGGCGTTGGGCTGATCGGTGTCGACGAAGGGGCGTTCTGGTCGCAGATGCAGGGTGGCGTGGACGTGTGGAAAGACGTATTCAATGGATTCGTGAAAAGTGTGGTGTTCGGTGTAGCCATCACCTATATCGCGCTGTACCAGGGCTATGAAGCCCAGCCTACCCCGGAAGACGTTTCCGGTGCGACGACGCGCACCGTGGTCATCTCTTCGCTGATGATCTGGTGGCTCGACTTCATGCTGACGGCGCTGATGTTTAGCAAATAGCAAGTAACAACCGGGGTCAGCTCCTGACATGCGACACGCGCAGCGTGTTGTATGTTTGGCCCTGACACCGCTGATTATAGGATTCGATATGCAACGTAAATCTCTCGACGTTTGGGTTGGTCTGTTCATTGTGATGGGCGCTGCCGCCCTCATGTTCCTGGCACTCAAGGCCGGCAACCTCGGCTCGATGACCATGGGCAAGACCTACCAGGTGACCGCTCGTTTCGACAACATCGGCTCGCTGCGCCCGCAGGCTGCCGTCAAGGCGTCCGGCGTGGTGGTTGGCCGTGTCGCGTCGATCGGTTTTGACGACAAGGTGTATAAAGCCGTGGTGACGCTGGATATGGAAGAGGGCTTCAAGTTCCCTAAAGACAGCTCGGCCAAGATCCTGACCGCCGGCCTGCTGGGCGAGCAGTATATCGGCATCGAAGCCGGCGGCGACGAGAAGAACCTGGTGGCTGGCGACCGTATCGCCCGCACCCAGTCCGCAACCGTGCTGGAAGACCTGATCAACCAGTTCATCTATAGCAAGGCAGCCGAAGGAAAGGACTCCCAATGAGCAAATTCCGTACACTTGCCCTGAGCCTGGCCGTCGTTGGCACGCTGAGCGGCTGCGCCGGTCCAAACCCGCGCGATCCGTTCGAAGGCTATAACCGTGCCGTGTTCAACTTCAACGACAAGGTGGACGAGTACGCGCTGAAGCCGACCGCCACCGTCTACAAGAACGTCACCCCCGGCTTTTTCCAGACCGGCGTGAGCAACTTCTTCGGCAACCTGGCTGACGTCTGGACCGCCGCCAACAACCTGTTGCAAGGCAAGGTTGGCGATGGCATGTCGGACTTGATGCGCGTGGCCTTCAACTCGACCTTCGGCCTGCTGGGCGTGCTCGATATTGCTTCCGAAGCAGGTTTGCAAAAACATAAAGAAGATTTCGGCCAGACCCTGGGCTCCTGGGGCGTGCCGTCCGGCCCCTACCTGATGCTGCCGCTGCTGGGCCCATCCACCGTGCGCGATACTGCCGCCCTGCCGGTGGATATCAGCGCCGATCCATGGCAATACAAAGATCCTGTCAACGTGCGCAACATCGGCACCGTTACCCGTGTTGTGGATCAGCGTGCAGCTCTGCTGGACGCCTCCACACTGCTGGAAGATGCCGCCCTCGACCGTTACGAGTTCATCCGTGACGGTTGGATGCAGCGCCGTAACAGCCAGGTTTACGATGGCGAAGACGGTCCGAAGGACAAGCAGAAGCAGCCTGAAGTGGAGGACGAGGCGCCAAAGCAGCCTCAGGCTATAATGCCGGAACCGGCTGAAACCAAACCCAGCCTGTGATCCGGAACACAACCCTACATAGGTAAAGAACAATGAAATTGATCAAACAACTGATCGCGGTCGCAACTGTAGCTTTCGCTACCAGCGCATTTGCCGCTCCTGCTCCTGCCAATGAAGCGCCGGACGCGCTGGTCAAGCGCATCAGCTCCGAAGTGCTGGAAACCGCCAAGTCCGACAAGGACATCCAGGCCGGCAACCAGAAGAAAGTCATGGACCTGGTGGAAACCAAGATCCTGCCTTACGTCGACTTCCAGCGCATGACCTCGCTCGCGGCCGGCCGCTACTGGCGTGAAGCTACCCCTGAACAGCAAAAGCAACTGGCTGCCGAATTCCGTACCCTGCTGATCTTCACCTACTCGGGCGCGCTGTCCCAGGTGAAAGACCAGACCGTCGATTTCAAGCCTATGCGTTCGTCCCCAGGCGACACTGAAGTGGAAGTGCGTTCCCAGGTGAACCAGACGCGTGGCGAGCCGATCCAGCTGAACTACCGCGTTGCCAAGACCGACGCCGGCTGGAAGATCTATGACATCAACGTGCTGGGCGCCTGGCTGGTGGAAGCCTACAAAGGCACTTTCGCTTCGGAAATCTCGAAGGGCGGCATCGACGGCCTGATCAAGACCCTGTCCGAAAAGAACAAGAAGCTGGCTTCCAAGCCGCTGAAGACCGCAGGTAAATAATGCCTGATACCACTGTTTCCAATCAGCTGTCGCTGAAGTCGCTGACCGTGGCCAACGCCACGGAGGCACTGGCACATGGTTTGGCTGCGCTGCGCGCCGGCCAGACCGTGTTCGACCTGAGCCAGGTGGAAGCCGTGGACTCCGCTGCCGTGTCAGTCATGCTGGCATGGCAGCGCGCTGCCGCCCAAAGCGGCATCAAGCTGGAACTGCGCAACCTGCCAGAACAGCTCCAGAGCTTGACCAAGCTCTACGGCGTGTGCACGCTCGTGTCGCCCGCCGACCTGCATCATCATTGACCCCCGCCTCACCCCCTGCGTAGTAACAGCGGTATCAGGGGCCAACAGGCTTCGCCTGTCAGCACCTGACACCGGAAATCCTGGTAACTAAATACGGGTTCAACGAGCCCGAACCAAAATTCCAATATAATTGACCGTCTACCGCGCCTGATGAGCGCGCGCCTTTACAACGGTCATCGTTGTCCCAGTTATCTATACAAGTAAGCATGACAGCAATCGAAATCAGCAACGTCCAGAAGCGCTACAAGGCGCTGCAGGCGCTTGGCGGCGTGTCCCTGAAAATCGAGGAAGGCGAGTTCTTTGGCTTGCTTGGGCCGAACGGGGCCGGCAAGACGACCCTGATCTCCATCATCGCCGGCCTGATCCGCGCCGATGCCGGCAGCGTCAAGATCCACGGCCATGACGTGGTGTCCGATTTCCGCGCAGCGCGGCGCAAACTGGGCGTGGTGCCGCAGGAACTGGTATTCGATCCCTTCTTCACGGTGCGCGAAACGCTGCGCCTGCAGTCCGGCTACTTCGGCCTGGGCAACAACGACAAGTGGATCGACGAGGTGATGGAGGAGCTGGGCCTGGCCAACAAGGCCGACACCAATATGCGCGCGCTGTCCGGCGGCATGAAGCGCCGCGTGCTGGTGGCCCAGGCCCTGGTGCACAAGCCGCCCGTCATCGTGCTGGACGAACCGACCGCCGGCGTCGACGTGGAATTGCGCCAGACCCTGTGGCAGTTCATCACGCGCCTGAATCGCGAAGGCCACACGATCGTGCTGACCACGCACTACCTGGAAGAAGCGCAAGCCATGTGCAAGCGCGTCGCCATGCTCAAGCTGGGCAAGGTGGTGGCGCTGGACACCATGTCGCAATTGATTCGCCGCATCTCCGGTTCGCAGCTGGTGCTGCACCTGCCGCACAACTCCCTGCCGGAAGACCTGCAGCCGCTGCTGAACCATCCGCCGGAAGACAACAAATACAGCCTGCGCATCAACGATTACGCGGAGGTCGAAGGCATCCTGGCCCGCTTGCGCCAGGGCGGCATCAGCATCGACGAGATGCAGCTGCAGCAGGCCGACCTGGAAGACATCTTCCTGCAAATCATGGACGAGAACATCGTATGATCACCACCGGTTTCCGCACCCTGGTCTACAAAGAGACGCTGCGCTTCTACAAGGTAGCGACGCAAACGATCGCCGCGCCGATCCTGACCGCCATGCTGTACCTGCTGATCTTCGGGCACGTGCTGTCGGGCCGCGTCGAGGTGTATCCGGGCGTGACCTATACCGCCTTCCTGATCCCGGGCCTGGTGATGATGAGCGTCCTGCAGAATTCATTCGCCAACTCCTCGTCCTCGCTGATCCAGTCCAAGATCACCGGCAACCTGGTGTTCGTGCTGCTCACGCCTTTGTCGCACTGGGAGATCTTTTCCGCCTACGTGCTGGCCTCGATGGTGCGCGGCATTACCGTGGGCTTTGGCGTGTTCGCGATTACCGCCTGGTTCGCGCACCTGAGCTTCACCGCGCCGCTGTGGATCCTGGTGTTTGCCCTGCTCGGTGCTGCCATCCTCGGCACCATGGGCCTGATCGCCGGCATCTGGGCCGAGAAGTTCGACCAGCTTGCTGCTTTCCAGAATTTCCTGATCGTGCCGCTGACCTTCCTGGCCGGCGTGTTCTATTCGATCCATTCGCTGCCGCCATTCTGGCTGGCCGTCTCGCACGCGAACCCGTTCTTCTACATGATCGACGGCTTCCGCTACGGCTTCTTCGGGCAGTCCGACGTGAACCCATGGATCAGCGTCGCCATCGTCTCCGCCTTCCTGGTGGTGCTGGCGCTGCTCGCTATCAAACTCCTGCGCAGCGGCTACCGCTTGCGCCACTGATTTATTGAGGAATTCAAAGTGACCACAACTCCAGAAGCAATCCACAGCTACATCGCTGCCGGCCTCGAATGCACCCACCTGCAAGTGGAAGGCGACGGCCAGCACTTCCAGGCCGTGATCGTGTCGCCTGCCTTCGCCGGCAAACGCCTGATCCAGCGCCACCAGCTGGTGTATGCCGCGCTGGGCGACCGCATGCGCGAAGAGATCCACGCACTGTCGATGAAAACCCTGACCCCAGAAGAATTCCAAGGATAAGAACAATATGGACAAACTGCTCATCACCGGCGGCAAGCGCCTGGTCGGCGACATCAAGATTTCCGGCGCCAAGAACGCTGCCCTGCCTATCCTGTGCGCGGGCCTGCTGACCGCGGGCGACCTGGAACTGACCAATGTGCCGCTGCTGCACGACGTGGCGACCATGCTCAAGCTGCTGCGCCAGACCGGCCTGTCGGTTGAGCAGGACGGCGAGAAGGTCACGCTGAACGGTTCTAAGATCGACAAGTACGAAGCGCCGTATGAGCTGGTAAAGACCATGCGCGCATCGATCCTGGTCCTGGGGCCGCTGCTGGCCCGCTTCGGCGAAGCCAAGGTGTCGCTGCCGGGCGGCTGCGCGATCGGTTCGCGCCCTGTCGACCAGCACATCAAGGGCTTGCAGGCGATGGGCGCCGAGATCACGATCGACGGCGGCTATATCTACGCCAAGTGCAAGAAGCTGAAAGGCGCGCGCATCGTGACCGACATGATCACCGTGACCGGTACCGAGAACCTGCTGATGGCGGCCACCCTGGCCGAAGGCGAGACCGTGCTGGAGAATGCCGCGCGCGAGCCTGAGGTGACCGACCTGGCCCACCTGCTGGTGGCCATGGGCGCCAAGATCGAAGGCATCGGCACCGACCGCCTGGTGATCCAGGGCGTGCAGGAACTGCACGGCGCCAAGCATGACGTGATCTCCGACCGTATCGAAGCGGCGACCTTCCTGTGCGCGGTGGCGGCGGCAGGGGGCGACATCACGATCCGCAATACGCGCACCGACATCTTCGACGTGGCGCTGGACAAGCTGCGCGAGATGGGCGTGGAGCTGACCGTGGGCGACAACTGGATCCGCGCGAAAATGGACCAGCGTCCAAAGCCGGTTTCCTTCCGCACCACCGAATACCCGGGCTTCCCGACCGACATGCAGGCGCAGTTCATGGCGGTGAACCTGATCGCCAGCGGCAGCAGCAAGGTGACCGAAACGATTTTCGAGAACCGCTTCATGCACGTGCAGGAAATGAACCGCCTCGGCTCGAAGATTTCCATCGACGGCAACACCGCCTACATCGACGGCGTCGAGCAGCTGATCGGCGCGCCCGTGATGGCGACCGACCTGCGCGCATCGGCTTCGCTGGTGATCGCCGGCCTGGCCGCCAAGGGCGAAACCCTGGTGGACCGCATCTACCACCTGGACCGCGGCTATGACCGCATGGAAGTGAAGCTGTCCGCCGTAGGCGCCAATATCACCCGCATCAAATAATCATCATGGACCTTATTCTCGCCCTGTCGAAAGGCCGGATCTTTGAAGACACGATGCCGCTGCTGGAAGCAGCAGGCATCAAGGTCCTCGAAAATCCGGAAACCTCCCGCAAGCTGATCCTGCCTACCTCGGACCCTGGCATTCGCGTACTGATCGTGCGCGCATCCGATGTGCCGACTTATGTGCAGCATGGCGCGGCGGACTTCGGCGTGGCGGGTAAGGACGTGTTGCTGGAGCACGGCGGCGAAGGCCTGTACCAGCCGGTCGACCTGCATATTGCAAAGTGCCGCATGTCGGTGGCGACGCGTGCCGGCTTCGATTACGTGACCGCGGTGCGCCAGGGCGCGCGCCTGCGCGTGGCGACCAAGTTCACCTCGATCGCGCGCGAGCACTTCGGCAAGAAGGGCGTGCACGTCGACCTGATCAAGCTGTATGGCTCGATGGAGCTGGCGCCGCTGGTTGGCCTGTCCGACGCGATCGTCGACGTGGTCTCCACCGGCAGCACGCTGCGCGCCAACAACCTGGTGGAAGTGGAAGAGATCATGGACATCTCGTCGCGCCTCGTTGTCAACCAGGCCGCCCTGAAAATGAAGCGCGCCCGCCTGCAACCGATTATCGAAGCATTTGAACGCGCCTCGCTGGCGAAGGCGTAATGGTCATGATCCGCAAACTCGACTCCACCCAAGACGACTTCCAGGAAACGCTCGACGCGTTGCTGGCCTTTGAAGCAGAAACCGATGACGCCATCGAAGGCGCGGTAGCAAAGATCATCGCCGACGTGCGCGCGCGCGGCGATGAAGCGGTGCTGGAATACACCAACCGCTTCGACCGCACCAAGGCGGCGTCGATGGCCGACTTCGACATCACCCAGCCGGAGTTGGATGCCGCGCTGACCGCGCTGCCTGGCGCGCAGCGCGCTGCCCTGCAAACCGCCGCCGACCGCATTCGCGCCTTCCACGAGCGCCAGAGGCAGGAACTGCAAGGCTTCACCTACACCGAAGCCGACGGCACCATCCTCGGCCAGCGCATTACGCCGCTGGACCGCGTGGGCATCTACGTCCCCGGTGGCAAGGCAGCCTATCCGTCGTCGGTGCTGATGAACGCCGTGCCGGCGAAAGTGGCTGGCGTCGAAGAGATCATCATGGTCGTGCCGACCCCGGATGGCGTGAAGAACCAGATGGTGCTGGCTGCCGCCGCCATCGCCGGCGTGACCCGCGTGATCGGCATCGGCGGCGCGCAAGCCGTGGCTGCGCTGGCGCACGGCACGGAAACCATCCAGCCGGTTGACAAGATCGTCGGCCCGGGCAATGCCTACGTGGCATCGGCCAAGCGCCGCGTGTTCGGTACCGTCGGCATCGACATGATCGCCGGCCCGTCCGAGATCCTGGTGATCTGCGACGGCACCACCGATCCTGACTGGGTCGCGATGGACCTGTTCTCGCAGGCAGAACACGATGAACTGGCGCAAGCGATTCTGCTGTGCCCTGACGCGGAATACATCGCGAAGGTCGAGGCCAGCATCGCCAAGCTGCTGCCGGCCATGCCGCGCAAGGCCGTCATCGAAACTTCCCTGCGCGATCGCGGCGCGCTGGTGAAAGTGCGCGACATGGCGGAAGCCTGCGCCATCGCCAACAGCATCGCCGCCGAACACCTGGAGATCTCGGCCGAGAACCCGCAGCAGTGGGCCGACCAGATCCGCCACGCAGGCGCCATGTTCCTCGGCCGCTTCTCGTCCGAATCGCTGGGCGACTATTGCTGCGGCCCGAACCACGTGCTGCCGACTTCGCGCACTGCGCGCTTCTCGTCGCCGCTCGGCGTCTACGATTTCCAGAAGCGTTCGTCGGTGATACACGTCAGTGAAGCGGGCGCGCAAACGCTGGGCAAGATCGCTGCGGAACTGGCTTACGGCGAAGGCTTGCAGGCCCACGCCCGCAGCGCGGAGCTGCGCCTGAAATGACCGACTGGAAGAACCAGGTCTACTGTGAGGACGCGCTGGCCGGATTGGCCCGCGTGCCGGATGGTTCCGTTGACCTGATCCTGACCGATCCACCCTACAACCTGGGCAAGGATTACGGCAACACTTCCGACCAGCAGTCGATGGAAGACTACCTGGCCTGGACGGAAGCGTGGATCGACGCCGCCCTGCCCAAGCTGAAGCCGAACGGAAGCCTGTACATCTTCCTGACCTGGCGTTATTCGCCGGAGATTTTCGTCATGCTAAAAAAGCGCATGACGATGATGAATGAGATTATCTGGGACCGCCGCGTGCCTTCCATGGGCGGCAGTACCCGCAGTTTTTCGTCGGTGCACGACACCATTGGTTTCTTTGTGCGCCGCAAGGATTATTACTTTGACCTCGACGCCGTGCGTATCCCGTACGACGCCGAAACCAAGAAAGCCCGTTCTCGTTCGATCTTCGTCGGCGCGAAATGGCTGGAAGTGGGCTACAACCCCAAGGACCTGTGGAGCGTATCGCGCTTGCACCGGGAGCATGCGGAAAGGGTCGACCACCCGACGCAAAAGCCTTTGGAAATCATCGAACGCATGGTCAAGGCCAGCTGCCCGCCGGATGGCGTGGTGATGGATTTGTTCATGGGCAGCGGGACCACCGCTGTTGCCGCGCGTCGCTGCGGCCGTGATTTCGTTGGCTTTGAATTGAATCCCGAGTATTGCGACATAGCTCGGAAGCGCCTTGAAGCGCTTGCCGAAACCGGTAAACCGATGTCTGACCCGCAGGGTCAGACACCTCCGCCACGCAGAGGGCGCAAGGCAAAGCAATCGCCGGCGCTTAGCGAGGTTTTAGAACAGGAGTAATGCAGAATGTCCCTCGACAGCCTTATCGCCAATACGATCCGCCAGGATGTGCGTTCCGACCACATCTACCATGTGCCGGATGCCAGCGGATTTATCAAGCTGGATGCGATGGAGAATCCTTATGTGCTGCCGAGCCACCTGCATCATGAGCTGGCCAACCGCATCGCCAGCGTCGCGCTGAACCGCTACCCGGTCGCCAGCTACGAAACCATCAAGCAGCGTATTCGCGCCAGGCTGGGCGTGCCAGCGGGCTATGACGTCATGCTGGGCAATGGCTCGGACGAGCTGATCGCCATCATGGCCCAGGCCTGCGCCTTGCAGCCTGCCGAGGGCAAGCGCGCCGTGATGATGGCGCCTGCGCCGTCCTTTGTCATGTTCCAGCGCTCGGCCATGGTGGCCGGCATGGACTTCGTCGGCGTGCCGCTGAAGGCCGACCTGACACTCGACCTGCCGGCCATGCTGGCGGCGATCGCGCAGCACCAGCCGGCCCTGGTCTTCCTGGCCTATCCGAACAACCCGACCGGCAATCTGTTCGACACCGGCGCTATCGAGCAAGTCATCAAGGCGCTGGGCGACAAGGGCCTGTGCGTGGTCGATGAAGCGTACGAGCCTTTTGCGCAACAGAGCTTCATGGGCCGCCTGCCTGAATTCCCCAACCTGATCGTCATGCGCACGCTGTCGAAACTTGGCCTGGCGGGCATCCGCCTCGGCTATATGTCCTGCGCGCCAGCCCTGCTGGAACAATTCGACAAGATCCGCCCACCCTACAACGTCAACGTCCTGACCCAGGCCGCCGCCGAATTCTGCCTCGACCACCTCGAGGTGCTGAACGAACAGGCCGCCCTGCTGCGCCAACAGCGCAGCGAGCTGTCCGAGGCACTGGCGAAATTGCCGGGTGTCAACGTTTTCCCCTCGGCGGCAAACTTTATCCTCATTCGTGTACCGAATGCCGACCAGGCGCATGCCAAACTGCTCGAGCGCAAGGTTTTGATCAAAAATGTGGGTAGAATGCATAATGTACTGGCCAACTGCCTGCGCATCACGGTCAGTACGCCCGAGGAAAACGCAATCATGCTGGACGGCCTGAAAGCCGCCCTGGCGTCCTGAAGCGAAACCCAAGAGCTTTTCATGAACCGCACCGCAGAAATCACTCGCAACACCAGCGAGACCCAGGTCCGCGTTGCCATCAATCTCGATGGCACCGGCGTCCAGAAGCTGAACACGGGCGTGCCTTTCCTCGACCATATGCTGGACCAGATCGCCCGCCACGGGCTGATCGACCTCGATATCGAAGCCACCGGCGACACCCACATCGACAACCACCACACAGTGGAAGACGTGGGCATCACGCTCGGCATGGCAGTTGCCAAGGCGATTGGCGACAAGAAGGGCATCCGCCGCTACGGCCACGCGTATGTGCCGCTGGACGAAGCGCTGTCGCGCGTGGTCATCGATTTTTCCGGCCGCCCGGGCATCGAGTATCACATTCCATTCACCCGCGCGATGATCGGCGCGTTCGATGTCGACCTGACGCTGGAATTCTTCCGCGGCTTCGTCAACCATGCGGGCGTCACGCTGCACATCGACAACCTGCGCGGCACCAATGCACACCACCAGTGCGAAACCGTGTTCAAGGCTTTCGGCCGCGCCCTGCGCATGGCCAGCGAACTTGATCCGCGCGCTGCCGGCGCCATCCCGTCCACCAAAGGAAGCCTGTAACGACAACTACGGCTGACTGACATGAAAAAAATCGTAGTAGTCGATTACGGCATGGGCAACCTGCGCTCCGTAGCGCAGGCATTGCGCGCCGTCGCACCCGAAGCCGAAGTACTGATTTCCGGCGAGCCCGCCGCCATTGATGCCGCCGACCGCATCGTGCTGCCCGGCCAGGGCGCCATGCGCGACTGCATGCGCAGCCTGAATGAATCCGGCGTGAAAGATGCGCTGCTGCGCGCTGCCGCGTCGAAGCCGATGATGGGCGTGTGCGTGGGCGAGCAGATGCTGTTTGACATGAGCGAAGAAGGCGGCAATACCCCGGGCCTGGGCCTGTTGCCCGGCAAGGTGGTGCGCTTCCAGCTCGACGGCATGCTGCAGGAAGACGGTTCGCGCTTCAAGGTGCCGCAGATGGGCTGGAACCAGGTGCGCCAGCGCGCGCCGCACGCGATGTGGGACGGTATTCCCGACAACGCGTGGTTCTATTTCGTGCACAGCTACTTCGCGCAACCCGCCCAGGCGCAGCACAGCGCGGCGGAAACCGTGTACGGCCAGCCGTTCTGCTGCGCCGTCGCCCGCGACAATATTTTTGCCACACAGTTCCACCCTGAAAAGAGTGCCGCCACCGGCCTGCAACTGTACAAAAATTTCATCCACTGGAATCCTTAACCTCAAGAACAACATCATGCTGCTCATTCCTGCTATCGACCTCAAGGATGGTCACTGCGTTCGCCTGAAACAGGGCGATATGGAACTTGCAACCGTCTTTTCCGACGACCCGGGCAAGATGGCCCGCCATTGGCTCGAGCAAGGCGCGCGCCGCCTGCACCTGGTGGACCTGAACGGCGCCTTTGCCGGCAAGCCAAAGAACGAAGGTGCGGTGAAATCGATCATCCAGGCCGTGCAAGACTATGCCGAGGAGTTTGACCTGCCTGAAATCCCGGTGCAACTGGGCGGCGGCATCCGCGACCTCGACACCATCGAGCGCTACCTCGACGACGGTATCAGCTACATCATCATCGGCACGGCCGCCGTGAAGAGCCCGGGCTTCCTGCAGGATGCCTGCGGCGCCTTCCCCGGCCACATCATCGTCGGCCTGGACGCCAAGGACGGCAAGGTGGCGACCGATGGCTGGAGCAAGCTGTCCGGCCACGAAGTAATCGACCTGGCGCAGAAATTCGAAGGCTACGGTGTTGAATCGATCATCTACACCGACATCGGCCGCGACGGCATGATGGGCGGCGTGAACATCGAAGCCACCGTGCGCCTGGCGCAGGCGGTGCGCATCCCGATCATCGCCTCCGGCGGCCTGCACAACCTGGCCGACGTGGAAGCCCTGTGCGCTGTGCAGGACGAAGGCGTCGAAGGCGTGATCTGCGGCCGTTCGATCTATGAAGGCACGCTGGACCTGGCTTCGGCGCAGGAACGTGCCGACGAACTTTCAGAGTAAAGAATATGCTGGCTAAACGCATCATCCCCTGCCTCGACGTGACCGATGGCCGCGTCGTGAAAGGGGTCAACTTCACCGAGCTGCGCGACGCCGGCGATCCGGTGGAAATCGCACGCCGATACGACGAGCAGGGTGCGGACGAACTGACCTTCCTCGACATTACTGCTTCGAGCGACAACCGCGACTTGATCCTGCACATCATCGAAGCCGTGGCCTCGCAAGTCTTCATCCCCCTGACGGTGGGTGGCGGCGTGCGCAAGGTCGAAGATGTGCGCCGCCTGCTGAACGCCGGCGCGGACAAGGTGAGCATGAACACCTCCGCCGTGACCAATCCGCAGCTGGTGTACGAGGCTTCGCAAAAGCACGGCAGCCAGTGTATCGTGGTGGCGATCGACGCCAAGAACGTCGCTCCCGGCAAGTGGGAAGTGTTCACCCACGGCGGCCGCAACGCGACCGGCCTGGATGCCGTGGAATGGGCGCGCAAGATGGCCGAGCTGGGCGCCGGTGAACTGCTGCTGACCAGCATGGATCGCGACGGCACCAAGTCCGGCTTTGACCTGGGCCTGACGCGCGCCGTGAGCGATGCGGTCAGCATCCCGGTGATCGCCTCCGGCGGCGTAGGCGGCCTGCAAGACCTGGCCGACGGCGTCAAGCTGGGCCACGCCGATGCGGTGCTGGCGGCGAGCATCTTCCACTACGGCCAGCACACCGTACAGGAAGCCAAGCAATTCATGGCGGCGCAGGGGATTCCCATGCGCCTTTCTTAAACTTCGGGGAACACACAATGGCTACCGCAATTGCAGCTAATGTCGCCAAAGCCAAATGGCTGAACAAGGTGAAGTGGGACGAACATGGCCTGGTGCCTGTCATCGCACAGGAAGCCGGCAGCAACGATGTGCTGATGTTCGCGTGGATGAACCGGGATGCGCTCTACAAGACTGTTGAGCTGGGCGAGGCCGTCTACTGGAGCCGCTCGCGCAAGAAGCTGTGGCACAAGGGCGAAGAGTCCGGCCACGTGCAGAAAGTGCTGGAAATCCGCCTTGATTGCGACGAAGACGTGGTGCTGCTGAAGATCGAACAGGAAGGCGATATCGCCTGCCACACCGGCCGCCACTCCTGCTTCTTCAACAAGTTCGAGAATGGCGACTGGCAGAACACCGAGCCGGTCTTGAAAGATCCTGAAGAGATTTACGCGGAAGCTAAGAAATGAGCAATGTACTGGACCGCGTGGCGGCCACCATCGAATCGCGCAAGGGCGGCGACCCGTCGTCCTCCTACGTCGCCAAGCTGTTTTCCAAAGGCGACGATGCGATCCTGAAAAAGATCGGCGAGGAAGCCACCGAGACCGTGATGGCGGCAAAAGACGCCCGCGTCAGCGGCGATGCTTCGAAAGTGCTGTACGAATGCGCCGACCTGTGGTTCCATTCGCTGGTGCTGCTGGCGCAATTCGATTTGTCGCCGCAGCAGGTACTCGATGAGCTGGCGCGCCGCGAAGGCCTGTCCGGCCTGGAAGAAAAAGCATCCCGTAAGGAATAAAAGTGGAAAATTGCTTGTTCTGCAAGATTGCAGCGAAACAGATCCCGTCGACCGTGGTGCACGAAGACGACGACTTGATGGTGTTTAAGGACATCCACCCGGCCGCGCCGGTACACTTGCTGATCATCCCGAAACAGCACTTGTCGACCCTGTCTGACTGCAAGCCGGAGCACGCGCCCCTGCTGGGCAAGATGCTGGCGCTGGTGCCGCAACTGGCTGAGCAGCATGATATTGCCGTTGCCTACGAGGCAGATGGCACGCCGACACGCGGCTACAAGACCCTGATCAACAGCGGTCCCGATGGCGGCCAGGAGGTGTACCACCTGCATATGCACCTGTACGGCGGCCCGCGTCCATGGCGCGGCATGCGGACTTGAGATTATGACAAGCACATGACAGGGTGCGCTTCGCGTATACTGTCCCAACGAATGATTTTTTTAGGGGTTTTGTAATGGGTTCTTTTAGCATTTGGCACTGGCTGATCGTTCTGGTGATTGTCATGCTGGTCTTCGGCACCAAGAAACTGGGCAATATCGGCTCCGACCTGGGCAAGGCCGTCAAGGGCTTCAAGGATGGCGTCAAGGGCGCGGATGAAGAGAAGCCGGCACAGCCAGCTCCTCCGGCAGCGCAGGTGACCGACAAGGGCACCATCGAAGTCGAAGCCAAGGAAAAGAATAAGCAGTAACCAGCAATGATCGACCTCGGTCTTACCAAAATCGCCGTCATCGGGGTAGTGGCCCTGGTCGTCATCGGTCCTGAAAAGCTGCCCAAGGTGGCGCGCATGGCCGGGACGCTGTACGGCCGCGCCCAGCGTTACCTGAACGACGTCAAATCCGAAGTCTCCCGTGAAATGGAGCTGGACGAGCTGAAGAACCTGCGCAAGCAGGCCGAAGAAGCCGCCAGCACCTTCAAGGACGAGATGGAAAACTCCATCGGCAAGGATATGCGGGAAGTGGAGGCGGCGTTTCGCAATGAAGACCCGGTCACGACGCCTTCGCTGGACCTGTACACCCCGACCAGCGAAGACATGGCGCGCAAGGCCAAGGATTTCCGCCGCAAGCGCGTGGTGCGCAGTTCTGCCGTGCCGTTGTGGTACAAGCAGCAGGCCGGCGTCCGCACCCACGTCATCTCCGGCGCGGCGCGCATGAAGCGCCACCGCCCCGGCAGCCGCAAGAACGCATCGTTTTTCTAAATGAGTCAACAAGAACCCGTCGAAGAGACCTTCATCAGCCATCTGGTTGAGCTGCGCGATCGCCTGGTCAAGGCCAGCATCGGCATCGTGGTGATGACGGCGCTGATCGGCTTCGGTATCGGCCCCTCCAAGATCTATGACTTGATCGCCGCGCCGATGATTGCCGCCATGCCGGTGGGCTCGAAAATGATCGCCACCAGCGTGATCTCGCCCTTCCTGGTGCCGATGAAGGTGACGCTGCTGTTCGGCTTCATCCTGTCGCTGCCGTGGGTGCTGTACCAGATGTGGGCTTTCGTTGCCCCCGGCCTGTACGCGCATGAAAAGAAGCTGGTCGCGCCGCTGGTGATTGCCTCCTCCGCCCTGTTCATGGCGGGTGTGGCGTTCTGTTATTTCCTGGTGTTCGGCAAGGTGTTCGCCTTCATCAACCAGGTGTCGCCGACTTCGATTGCGGTGATGCCGGATATCGAGAACTACCTCGACTTCGTGATGTCAATGTGCCTGGCTTTCGGCTGCGCTTTCGAAGTGCCGGTGGTGGTGGTGGTGCTGGTGCGCATGGGCCTGGTGTCCGTCGCCAAGCTGAGGGAATGGCGCGGCTATGTGATCGTGGCGGCCTTCGTGATCGCAGCGATCGTGACCCCGCCGGATATCGTCAGCCAGTTCTCGCTGGCTATCCCGATGTGGCTGCTGTTTGAAATTGGCGTGATCCTGTCGCCGATGTTCGTCAAGGCGACCACTGCACCGGAAGAAAAAGCGGACTAAGGATCAGAAGAAGATCTTTACCGTATTTGCGCTGACGAGTATCAGGGTAATGATATTCAAGACCCAGAGCGGCCGCATCTTCTTCGTCAGCCGCAACTCAAGTTCAGCAAGCAAAGTACGCATTTCTGCACGTGATATGGCTAGATCTGCATCATTCGCCACCGGTTGACTCAGCGCAAGTTTCAAAGCGTCGGCGTGCGCCTCGGCATGCTCACGCAGCACGCCAGCATCAACCAGTGTTTTAACGAATTGAGCTGTATCAAACTGGATCGGCATGGTCATGGCCACTCCCTCGATTCATGTTAGCAGAATCATCCCGCGGCGTGCGCGGGGCATGGGAGCAGCCTAGACTGATTACTGCATCAGCTCTTTGATCACGCGCACAGGTGCGCTGCCGTAGCTCAGGAAGTCTTCGTGGAAGTCTTTCAGCGAGAACTTGCTGCCCAGGGCGGCGCGGCGCTGCTCGCGCAATTCCATGATTTCCGAGTAGCCCGAGAAATAGCTAGTGAGCTGCACCGAGGTGAGCTGCGCGCGGCGCCATTTCTCTTTCGCTTCGGCGGCAGTCTGGAAGGCCTGGCGGGTCAGCAGGTCGATCGCCTCCGGCTCCGTCATGCCCTGCACGTGCACGCTGTAATCGAGGATGGTGTTGGTCACGCTGCGCAGGTTCCACTTCGAGTACATCAGCCACATTTCAGGCTCGTTGTTGCCGTAGCCCGATTCCAGCATCATGCGTTCGCTGTACACCGCCCAGCCTTCCACCATGGCGCCGTTGCCGAAGATCGACTTCACGATCGACGGCGATTTGTTGGCATACACCAGCTGCGCATAGTGACCAGGGATCGCCTCGTGCATGTTCAGGATCTGCAGGATCCAGTGGTTGTATTCGCGCAGCGTGGATTCGGCCTGTTCCGGCGTGGCGTCGTCCAGAGGCGTCACGTTGTAGTAGGTGCGGTCCTGCGGGCGGTAAGGGCCTGGAGCTTCGATGCTGGCGCCGGCCACGCCGCGCTGGTAGGCCGGCGTCTCGCGCACCACCAGCGGCTTGTTCGGATCGAGCGTCAGCAGGTCGTTCTTGACCACCCAGTCCTGCAGCACAGGAATCTGACGGCGGATCTCGGGGAAGAATTCTTCGCGCGCCACGTGCCTGGACGACAGCGTGTCGATCATCATGCCGATCTTCGCGAAGCGGTCGGACGGCTTGGCCTTGTCCGCCAGGTATTTCGGCCACAGGTCGTCCGAAATGCGGTCCATGTTCGACAGCAGTTGTTCGCGGGCCGCCAGCGCCTTCTGGTAAGTCTGTTCGGCATTGCTGCCGGACTGGATGTCGTAGCCGAACTTCGCTTCGTACATCTCCTTGCCGATGCGGAAGGAGCGCGCGCCGCTGACAGCCAGCGACTTGTCCAGCTCACCGAGCCAGGCTGCATAAGCCTCCACGGCTACCTTGGCGGCGGCGATACGCTGCGCGTACAGGTTCTTTTCGTTGGCATTGAGGATCGAGTCCTGTGCCTGCTTGTCCAGGTCGGCCAGCACGGCCAGCACGCCAGGCGCCTGGTCGATGGCCAGCTTCACGTGCTCGCGCGTTGGGTTCTTGATGTTGTTGCGTGCGGCTTCGTAATACGCCGGTACGCTGGCGATGCGGCGCAGCAGGGTGCGCAGGCGCTGCGGCCGTGCGGCATATTCGGTGTTCAGCACGAAGTCGATCGGGCTGGCGATGTTGTAGAGCGCGGGGTTCCATTCCCACTCGCGGAAAGTCGTCAGGTACCAGCGGTCCGAATTCAGCTTGTTCTGCAGCAGGCCAAGGTCGCTGCGCTGTTTCGGCGAGAGCTGCCTGGCGTCGATCTTGCCGAATTTATCCAGCCATTCGTCAATGAAGGCGAGTTGCTGGTCGCGGAAAGCCTGGTCGGGGACGCTTAGCTGCGCAGCAGTGTCGTACTTGCCGACGGAGATCGCAGTCTCCGGATCGATGCGCCACAGCGCGCCCAGGAACTGGTTGGCCTGGCTGTCGAAAGCCTTGTCCTGGCGGCGTTCAGCCGGCAGCGGCTTGCTGGCGACGGCCGGTTTGGCCTTATCCGCCCTGGATTTGCTGGCGGACTTGCCGCCGGACTTGCTGCCCTTGCTTGACCTGGACGACGATTTGCTCGTTTTGCCCTTGCTGCCGCCGGACTTCTTGCTGACGGCGGTTTTCGCCGGTGCATTGGATTTCTTGGCCTTCGTCGCAGCGTCGGCTGGCGACAGGGCCAGGCTCAACATCATCGCGGCGAGGGCGATTTTGGTCTTCATCATAATTCAACCTCTTGCTAGTGCAGCGTGGGAGATTATCACAAGCTGAGTGCCGTCCGCGCCTTGTCGGGGGCCATGCTTGCGGCTTCCGCGGCTGCATCGGGCGGGAGCCATTGTGGAAAAGGGATCTCCTCGTTGACATGCTTGCCGGTGGCGGTATGCACCTGCCGTACCCGCGCCAGCGCGTCGGCAGGCAGTTCGCCCGCCAACGTCGCCAGGGCGGGCCACAGGCGGCGGTGTACCAGCGTCAGTTTTCCCGCCAGCAGGCGGCAGACCAGAACGTCGTCGTGCTCCTGCACTTCGCTGAGCACCGCGAAAATGCGCTTGCCTTCAGGATGGCCCCACCAGCTCCCCTTGATCGGGGCGCCAGCGATGGCTTCGGTCAACGTTGGCACGTTGCCGCGCGCCGAGGCCAGCACGACACCGTGGTGTTCGACAAAGGCCAGGGCTTGTTGCACGTTCATTCGGCGGCCTGCTTCAATGCGCGCAGCAGCAGTGGCTTCAGGCAGTTGCGCTGCGCTTCGTCCTTGCTTTCGCTGATGTTGATGTAAAGCGGCTGCAGGAAGCCGTTCAGGTTGTGCTTGCGGGCCAGCCTGGCCTGCTGCGTGCCGCTGGATGCCGGTGCCGCGGCCAGGCGCGCAAACCAGGCGTCCCAGTCGCTGCATTGCAGCGATTTGGCGCGCGACAGGTAGAAGATGGGAGCCATCAGGCGTTCGCCTTCGCCATAGTGATAGAAATGCTCGCCTGGCGGCGCAACCTGGCTGGCGATGGCTGCCAGCATTTGCTCATGCTCGGCACGGGTCAAAGCTGGATTGAGCGAGAGCTGCAGCATGATGTCGGCGGCATGGGCAACGCCGTGGCGCCAGCCTTGCTTTTCGTCGAAACCGCGGTAGTCGTTCACGCCGCGCAGGTATTCCGTCGCGGCGCGCACCAGTTGCGCGCGCTGGTCGGTGGAGAGGTAAGGCTTGATGCGGTCCACCCGCGCCACGTCGGCCAGCACCAGGGCGGCGAAAGGGCGCGCGAAACCTTGCGGATCCGGCGCCTGCAGTTGCGCGGCCAGGCGGGTGCGCAGCTCCTGCACTGTGGCGGTATCGAGCTTGTCGGCGCGCATCCAGGCTTGCAGCGCTTCGAAGGCCAGTCCATCGCGCTCGACGGGATCGGGCGACGACAGGCAGGAGAGCGCTTGCAGTGCCAGCGCCTGGCGCTGGGCGTCGTCGGCGACGTGCCAGTTTGCGGCTTTCGCTTCGCGCAGCCCGGCGGCCGGACAGTTGGCGGTGGCGGCGGAACCGGAAACCGGCGCCCCGACCAGGCAGATTGCGGCCAGCGCAGCGGTCGTCGCGAGCTGGCGCGCCTTGGCGCATGCGGCGATGGATGTCAGTTGCATAGCATCTCCTGTCAGAAGCGGCGCAAGCTCTCGTGCAACATCGCAAGCATGTCCTCCGCCGTCATGCGAGCGGCGGTGTCGCTGCCATCGAGCAGGCTGTCGGCCAGTTCGCGCTTGTGGCCGTGCAGCTCGACGATGCCTTCCTCGATTGTATTGCGTGCCACCAGGCGGTAGATGGTGACCGGTCGCGGTTGCCCCATGCGGTGAGCGCGGTCGGAAGCCTGGTCTTCCACGGCGGGATTCCACCACGGGTCCATGTGGATCACGTAGTCGGCTGCCGTCAGGTTGATGCCGACGCCGCCGGCCTTGAGGCTGATCAGGAACACGTCGCCTTCGCCGGCCTGGAAGGCGTCTACCGACTGCTTGCGGGCCGCCATCGGCGTGCTGCCGTCGAGGTACTGGTACTGAATGCCGTTGCGGTCGAGATGGGCGCGGATCAGGGACAGGTGATCGACGAACTGGCTGAATACCAGCACCTTGTGGCGGTTCTCCAGCAATCCTTCCAGCAGGCGCGCGAAGGCTGCCAGCTTGCTCGACTCGAGGCGCAGCGAAGGCGCCACGAGGTTCGGGTTGCAGCAGGCACGGCGCAGTTTCATGATCTCCGCCAGGATCTGCATCGACTTCCGGTCCGCGGGACCTTCGATGGAGGCGAGGTTTTCCAGCGCCTCGCGGCGCAGCGACTCGTACAGCGCGGTTTCTTCCGGCGACAGGTCGACTTCCAGCACGATCTCGGTGCGGGCCGGCAGTTCGGTCAGCACTTGCGCCTTGGTCCGGCGCAGCACGAAAGGCCCGATCAGGCGGCGCAGGCGATTGCGCGCGCCGACTTCCGCCCGGTGGTCCTGCTGGCGCTCGATCGGGCCGGCAAAGCGCAGGTTGAACTGTTCGTGGCTGCCCAGCAGGCCAGGATTGATGAAGCGGAACAGGTTCCACAGCTCGCCCAGGTGGTTTTCCAGCGGGGTGCCGGTAGCCACCATCTTGAAGTCGCCTTTCAGCGCCATGACGGCCTGCGAACGCTTGGTGGCGGCATTCTTGATGTTCTGTGCCTCGTCCAGCACGATGGTGTGCCACTTCGGCTTGGTGAACCGTTCCGACTCCAGTTGCAGCAGGCCGTAGCTGGCGATCACCAGGTCGAACGGCCCGGCATTGGTGACGATATCGTCGCGGTCGCCGGTCGCATACATCTTCACATTCAGTGTCGGCGCAAAGCGTGCCGCTTCACTGGCCCAGTTCAGGCAGACCGAGGTCGGTGCCACCACCAGCGTCGGTCCCTGCGGCGCGCGCAGCAGCACCAGGGCCAGCGACTGCAAGGTCTTGCCCAGGCCCATATCGTCGGCCAGGCAGGCGCCGACGCCCCAATGCGCAAGGCGCGCCAGCCATTCGAAGCCAGCCAACTGGTAGTCGCGCAACTCCGCCTGCAGGGTGCTTGGCAGTTGCGGCGTGTAGCTGGCACTGGCCTCGATGCGCTGCAGGTGTTCGCGCCACATCGCATCTGCTTCCACCATGCCGACATCGTTGGCAAGTTCTTCCAGCACGAAGGCGGCCAGGCGGTGCACTTTCATGCCGGCGTCGTCGTCTTCGCCATAGGCGGCCAGTTCGGACAGGCGGCGGTGCAGTTCTTCCGAAAGAGCGAGGAACTCCTTGTCGCCCAGCGCGATGAAGCGGCTCTTGCTGGCCCGGATCATGTCCAGCAGCGAGCGCAGGTCCAGCACGCGGTCTTCGTCGACCACCAACTGGCCGCTGGCGGCGAACCAGTCCTTCTTGCTCTTGATGTTCAGGCGCAGCTGCTTGGTGTATACGGGCTTGGTAAGGCGGAAGGTTTCGCCCTCCGGCCACGCCAGCACCACCTTGTCGGCGCCCTGCTCCTGCAACTCGGCCAGCAGCTGCAGGCAGAGCGCGGGCTCTCCCAGCAGCCATTCGCCATGCTCCTCGGTGGCCTGTTCCAGCACTTCGCACTTGAGCACCAGCTGGCGCTCCGCATCGCGTTCGCCCGCCAGGCTGCGGCGCGCCTGCATCGAGCGGCCATTGACGTCGGCGATCACGTTTTCGGCGCCGGCGCCCGGCGCGTAATACGGCCCCGCATCGCGCAGTGGACGCACCTGGATCTGCATCTTCAGGCCTTGCTGGTAAGGCAGCAGGTGGATGTGCAGGCGCGAGTCGGCATCGCACTGCTCGACACTGGCCGCGCCGCCGCCGATATCGGATTGCACGGTCACCATCGACGACACGGCGCCGATGGCCTTCAGCACCTGGTCCTTGGCATGCTCCGGCACTGTCAGGCCGTCACCGACAATGGCCGCGATGCGGCGATGCTCGTCCTGCACGCTGACCACGCGCAAGCGATTCGGCGCCTCGCGCAGCACGATCACATTGGCGTTCAGGTTTTCAATGGCAGGGTGCATTGCGAGGTGCAGCTGGCCTTTCTGAGTACGGATCAGCAATTCGGGTGCGCCGGCCAGCAGTTCGACGCGGGTATCCGGCGCGTCCATCCAGAACACCAGCGGGTGGCCGACCAGTGCCAATACCGCCTGGTCGATATCGATGTCGTAGCGCAGGCCGGACGAATAGGCCTGGCGCGATGGCAAGATGGCGCTGCCGACCCGCATGTCCTGCGGCGTCAGGAATTCCATCTGCGCTGCGTCGTCGCGCAGGCGCTTGAGCGCGACCGGGCGCGCCTTGCCCCAGGCGCCGCGCACGTCGCGTTTCTGCTCGCGCGGTTCAATTTCCGCGATGCCCTGGCGCTCGCCGTAACTGATTGCCCAGACCAGGCGCATTTCGCCGCCGGTCTCGGTGCCGCCCTGCTGCAGGTTGATCAGGGCTGCCAGTTGGCGTTGCCACGCTTCCTGGCGTTCGAACCAGGCGGCCATGTCGTCAAAGCCACGCTGCTCGCGCAAGGCCGCTGCGCGTCCCGCGGCCGCATCGTCGCCCAGGTGGCCAAGCAAGCTCTCTGCGCCTGCTGCCAGCAGCATGAAGCCCGCCGCCTCGGCAGCTTGCGACAGGTCCTGCAACTCGGCGCGGCGCTGCTTCAGTTGTGGCAGCGCGAGCCAGTAATACAGCATGCATTGGAACATCTGCGCCTGCAGCGGCGCTTCCCAGGCGCGCTGGGTGACCAGGTCGGCCTGCATGGTGCCGGCGCGGATCTGGCGCAGCATGCTCAGTTGCTGGTAGACGGCGCTGTCGGCGTTATGCTGGGCGTGCACGGCGACGTCGAGGTAGCTCTCCGCCGATTTCAGGTGTTTGGCGTCGCCGCTGCGCAGCAGGGCCAGCACGTACAGGTGGCCGGCGATCCCCTGGAACAGGTGTTTGCGCTTGCCGGATTCACGGCGGATCGATTTCAGCGCGGCTTCAAAGCCGTTGATCGCGCCGGCCACATCGCCGCGCAGCAGCATCACAGCGCTCGAGAAGCACTGCGCCAGTGCGCCGTCCATCCCTTCCAGGAAGCGCATGGCGTCGGCCAGCTTGCCGCACAGGATGGCGTGTTCCGCCATCGCCAGCCGCAACGCGGGGCTGGCTTCCTGTTCGGCGGCTTGGCGGCGCTGCAGGTGGCGTTCCGCATAGCCGCGCACCAGCGGCGCCAGGGCGGGTTCGCGCTGGGTGTGCTGGACCAGCAGCATCAGCACATCGTCCTGCAAGGCCGGATGCACCAGCAACAGCATCCCGGCTTCGAAAGGGCGCGAGAAGATGTCGACAATCGGATGCAGTTGCGCCGCTTCGTAGCACACCATGCAGGCGGACAGCAGCGGCAGCACATCCTGCGGCGGGCGCCCGCGCAGCATCGCCATGCGCAGGCGCGCCACGCCGTGGCGGTAGCTGCGCGGCTCGTAGGCGCCATTCCAGTTCTGGCGCATGGGATTGAGCGTCTCGTAAGCCTTGCAGATATCGTCCAGCAGGTGGGCGCCGATGGCGGCGCGAATGGCCGGCCAGCGCAGGCGGGCGTTGCAGACATAGCCGCGCCCCATCACCGCGGTGGTGAAGGCCAGGCGTTCCAGCTTGAGCAGCGGATCGTCCAGTGTCAGGGTGGTGAAGGGCTGGTCGTTCACATCGCGGATGCCGGCCGCCACCATGAGGTCCAGGATGGCGGTGCGGCCGATCGGGTCGCCCACCAGTGCCAGCAAGGCGAGAACGGCTTTTTCAGGCTGTTCGAGGGCCTCGAATTCCGCCAGCAGGGTGTCGCTCATCCGGTCAAGCCAAACATGCGTTGGTAGAAGTCCAGCTCCGCCTGCAGCGTGCGCACGATGGTGTCCGCTTTGCGGAAGCCGTGGCCCTCGCCTTCGAGTTCCACATATTCGACTGGAATGCCGCGCTGGCGCAGCGCGTTGACCATGGCTTCCGACTGCGGCGGCGGCACCACCTTGTCGTCCAGCCCCTGGAAGAAGATCATCGGGCGCGACAGGCGACCGGTATGGTTGATCGGGGAGCGCTCGGCGTACACCGCCTTGGCCTGTTCCTTCGGCGCGATCAGGTATTCGTTGTAGTGCGATTCGAATTTGTGCGAATCGTCATCCAGCCCTTTCAGGTCGGATACGCCATAGTAGCTGGCGCCCAGCTTGAATACATCGTGGAAGGTCAGCGCACACAAGGTCGTCAGGCCGCCCGCGCTGCTGCCGCGGATGATCAGGCGTTCGCCATCCGCCAAGCCCTGCGCCACCAGGTGGCGTGCGCCGGCGATGCAGTCCTCGACGTCGACAATGCCCCACTGCCCCTTCAGCGCATCGCGGAAGGCGCGGCCAAAGCCCGTGCTGCCGCCGTAGTTCACGTCCAGGACGCCGAAACCGCGGCTGGTCCAGAATTGCGTTTTCAGGCTCAGGGTGCTGGCTGCCATGCCGGTCGGGCCGCCGTGGCTGATGACGATGACCGGCGGCTTCTCGCCTTGCGGCGCGTGCACGTCCTGGTTGGCCGGCGGATAGAAGAAGGCGTAAGCGGTGCGGGCGCCGGCGCTCGGGTAGCTGATGCTTTCGGGGACGGACAGGTAGCCCAGCGCCGGCAGTCCGGCGATCGAGCGTTCCAGCACTTCGCGCGCGCCGCTTGCCAGGTCGATGCGGGCGATCTCGCTGGCGATGGTCGGGCTGCCTGCCAGCACGACCACATAGCCGTCGCCCACGCGCAGTTCGCGGATCTCCTGGTACGGCGTGGCGATGGGGGCCAGCACCGTGCTGCCAGCGTGCAGGCATGCCAGCTTGCTGACGCCGTGCTCGATATAGCTGCACACGATGTCGCCGTTCGCCCCAAAGCCGTACAGCGAATTGCCGAAGGTCCAGTGCGGCGTCGCAAACTCCGCCGCCATCGGGCACAGCGCTTCGACTGCGCTGGCCGTGCCGCCCGCGCCTTCGCGCAGGCAGTACAGGTTCCACCAACCGCTGCGGTCCGAGACGAAGTGCAGCACGCCGGCAGGCGACCATTCCGGCTGGCAGACCGATTCCTGGGGCCCGCCGGCCACGCGCGAAGGCGTGCCGAGACGACCATCGGCCTCCACATCCGCTACCCAAAGCTCGGTGCCCTGCCACGGCATGCGCGGATGGTCCCACGACAGCCACGCCAGGCGACGGCCATCCGGCGACAGCCTGGGCGAAGAATAGAAGTCATTGCCCATGACGAGTACGCGCTCGCCGCCATCAAAGCCAACTGCGCAGATAGTATTCACCGGTTGCGCATGCGAGCCATCATCCTCAGGATGCTGCTCGCGCACTGCGATCAGGCGCGCGTGCGCTTGGTCAAACACGAAATCGGCAAAGCGCTGGCGGCCGGGCGAGGTGAACGCTTCCGCGGCGCCGCCTGGCGCGAGCCGGTACAGCCGGTTGTCGGCATGGTGCGAGAACACCACCACGCCGCCCGCCACGGCATAAGCGCCGCCGCCATATTCATGAACGCGATTGCGCACGTTGAACGGCATTGGGGTGATTTCGGCGGCGCCGGCAGCGCCCTGGCGGCGCATCATGGTGGTGCGCCCCGCTTCGGACGCGCGGCCAGCCAGCCAGTAGATGTCCTCCCCGTCCAGGACGACCGAAGACAGCGGCGTAGCGCCCGCAGCGACCATTTCGGCGCTGATCGGCGATGGCCAGGTGCCAAAAGGCGCGGTGGAAGTGGAAGTCATGGGCGCTCCAAACGCGTAAAAACAGGGCAGGGATGCGATAATACCCCCTTTCTATCCGCTTTAGATTGTCTTTCATGCCACAATTTGCCCCGCTGAAGAACGACACCTTCCTGCGTGCGCTGCTGCGCCAGCCGACCGAGTACACCCCGGTGTGGCTGATGCGCCAGGCAGGCCGCTACCTGCCTGAATACCGCGCGACGCGCCAGAAGGCGGGCTCCTTCATGGGACTGGCGACCAATCCGGACCTGGCGACCGAAGTCACCTTGCAGCCGATCGACCGCTATCCGCTCGATGCGGCAATCCTGTTCTCCGACATCCTGACGGTGCCGGACGCCATGGGCCTGGGCCTGTACTTCGTGGAAGGCGAGGGCCCGAAGTTCGAGCGTCCGCTGAAGACCGAGGAAGACGTCAAGGCGCTGCAACTGCCGCCAGCGGGCTCGCTGGACTATGTATTCAAGGCAGTCACCCAGATCCGCACCGAGTTGAATGGCCGCGTGCCGCTGATCGGCTTCTCGGGCAGCCCATGGACACTGGCCTGCTATATGGTGGAAGGCCAGGGCTCGCGCGAATTCCACACCATCAAGAAGATGATGTACTCGCGCCCGGACCTGATGCACCACATCCTGGACGTCAACGCCCGCGCAGTCGCCGAATACCTGAACGCCCAGATCGACGCCGGCGCCCAGGCCGTGATGATCTTCGACTCGTGGGGTGGTGCGCTGGCCGATGGCGCCTACCAGCAGTTCTCCCTGCAATACATGCAGCAGGTCGTGAGCCTGCTGAAGCGCGAAAAAGATGGCGTGAAGATCCCCGCCATCGTGTTCACCAAGGGTGGCGGCCACTGGGCCGAGGAGATCGCCGCTATCGGCGCCGACGCCATGGGGCTGGACTGGACCGCCAACATCGGAAAGGTTCGCGAGCTGGTGGGGCACAAGATGGCCCTCCAGGGCAATATCGATCCGGCCATCCTGTTCGCCAACCCGGAGCAGATCGCGGCCGAAGTGCGCCGCGTGCTCGATTCCTATGGACCGCATGACAGCGGCCACGTCTTCAACCTGGGCCACGGCATTTCCCAGTTCACCCCGCCGGAGTCGGTGACGGTGCTGGTGGATACTGTCCACAGCCATAGCCGCAAGCTGCGTGGCGGCTGATCGCTGTAGTCCCGGTTCAAAGGGCGCTACGGCGCCCTTTTTTATTTCGTGCAGAAGCGACTTATACACAAAAATTTTTACTGCGGAAATAAGAGGCAGTAGCAAATGCCCTCCTCTCAGCGCATTCGCAAGTGATTGATTTTTAAAGGCTTATTTTTTACTGCTTTAGGCAATGTTTCGGCTTTTGTAAACCTTATCCCAAGGTGAAAGCGAGCTTGTTGGGTCATTCTCCACAAAGTTATCCACAAAAACTGTGGAAAAAAGTCAAAAGTACTTTGTAAACCGGCACTTAGTAGGAATTTGTAGGAATTGTCTTAGCGTCATGTTGCATTGCATGATATTTCGCCAAGACTTTCGGTGGCGAAAACGCTTGCGGAAACACAAACCTTGCGGTGCCTGCCTGTGTACAATGCTTGGCTTGATGTTGTGGCGCACCAGGCACGTTTTCCGCTAAAAAAGCTGTAAAAACTGCTTGATTTCGGGGAAAAGCTGCTCCTTAAATGGTGCACTTATACACAGAGCGCGGAAAAATATGCGCTTTCTGGCTCTCCTAGGGCGTCTGCTGTAAGTGATTGAAATATAAGGCAAAAAATCGGCGTCATTTGCCGGGTTTCCCCGGATTGCAAGCTGGAGGTTAGTGCTTGCTCAGGATTCCCGCCCCTTTGTTCACAAAGTTATCCCCAGATTCTGTGGATAGTTGAAAAACCCTCGATCGATAGCCCTGGATGGCGCACTGCATTCTCCGAATTGCCCTGGATACGCCGCTGAACGCGGTCTTTGATTACCGCTGGGATTGCGAAATATCAGAGCGGCCGCGTGTAGGACAATTGGCAATGGTGCCATTCGGCCCGCGTGAGGTCGTCGGCCTCATTGTGGATATCCTTGAAGAAACGGATGTCCCCGAGGAAAAGCTGAAAGCTGCGCTGGCCGTGCGCACGCAGTTGGCGCCCCTGTCGCCGCAATGGCTGGCGCTGGCCGGCTTTGCCGCTGAGTATTACCAGCGCCCGCTCGGCGAAGTGGCCTTGCCCGGCCTGCCCAAGAACCTGCGCGTGAGCAGCACTGTCGCGCTGGACCGCGCCATCAAGAAACTGGCCAAGCTGGAAGAACCGCACGATCCGGCGCCAGCCAACGTGCCCGCGCTGAATGCAGGCCAGCAGGCGGCGGCGGCTGCCATCGTCGGCGCCCAGGGTTTTGCGCCCTTCCTGCTGTATGGCGTGACAGGCAGCGGCAAGACCGAGGTCTACCTGCAAGCCTGTGCACAGGTGCTGGCGCGCGAGCCGCAGGGCCAGGTGCTGGTGCTGGTCCCCGAGATCAACCTGACGCCGCAACTGGAAACCAATATCCGCAACCGTTTTCCGGGCGTGATGCTGTCCACCCTGCACAGCCGCTTGTCGGAGGGCGAGCGCATGCTGCACTGGCTGGCGGCGCACGAAGGCAAGGCGCGCATCGTGCTGGGCACGCGCCTGTCCATCCTCGCTTCGATGCCGAACCTGAAGATGATCGTGATCGACGAGGAGCACGATCCGTCGTACAAGCAGCAGGAAGGCTTGCGCTATTCGGCGCGCGACCTTGCCGTATGGCGCGCGCACCAGTTGCAGATTCCCGTCGTGATGGGTTCCGCGACGCCGTCGCTGGAGAGCTGGCACCATGCCCTGAAGGGCCGCTACCGCAAGCTGGAATTGCGCGAACGCGCGGTGCAGCAGGCGGTGCTGCCTTCCGTGAAGCTGATCGATACCTCGCGCCGGCGCGGGCAGGAAGGGTTGACCGAGCAGCTGGTCGACGCGATCAGGCTGCGCATGGAGCGCGGCGAACAGTCCTTGCTGTTCCTGAACCGGCGCGGATATTCGCCGGTGATTACCTGCGAATCGTGCGGCTGGGTCAGCGAGTGCAAACGCTGCACGGCGTCGATGGTGCTGCACAAATCGGATTACCGCCTGCGCTGCCATCACTGCAGCCTGGAGATGCGCATCCCGCGCCATTGTCCGACCTGCGGCAATATCGACTTGCAGCCGCTGGGACGCGGCACGCAGCGCATCGAGGAGAGCCTGCAGCAGCTGTTCCCGCAGGCGCGGGTGCTGCGCATCGATGCCGACAGTACGCGGCGCAAGGGCAGTGCGCAGGAAGCTTTCGACAGCGTGCACCGGCAGGAGGTGGATATCCTCGTCGGCACGCAGATGGTCGCCAAGGGGCACGACTTCAAGAACCTGACGCTGGTAGGGATCATGAATCCCGACAGCTCGCTGTTTTCGCAGGACTATCGCGCCAGCGAGCGGCTGTTTGCGCAGCTGATGCAGGTGGCGGGACGAGCGGGACGCCAGGGCGGCAGCGAAAGCGAGGTGCTGGTGCAGACCAGCTATCCGGAGCACCCGCTATTCTCGGCGCTGGTGGCGCATGACTACGACTACTTCGCCAACTCGCTGCTTGGCGAGCGTGAAGTGGCCGGTTTGCCGCCATACCTGTACCAGGCCATCCTGCGGGCGGAGGCGCGTGAGCTTGAGCTGGCGCTGGAATTCCTGCGTGGTGCGCGCGACCTGGTGCAGCATGGGGGAATCACGATCAACGACCCGATTCCGATGAGCATGGCGCGCGTGCACAATATGGAGCGCGCGCAGTTGCTGGTGGAGTCGCCGTCGCGCCCTGCGCTGCAGGCATTCCTGAAAGAGTGGATGCAGGCGCTGCGCGAGCAGAAGACGCGCGTCAAATGGTCGCTCGAGGTTGACCCGGTCGATATTTAAACCGGTAAACCAGGGTCAGACCCAAAGGGTCTGACCCTGTCAGCGCTAAGGCCTGGAGGCAGGGTTAAACGTTCCTGATTTTTTTGAGAAGATCAACGGCGTACGAACAAACCCGCGGCAGATGATCAGATTCGGTCAGGCACTTGTGCCTGACCCAGGTTTACCGGTTTTCAAGGCTGTACCAGATAGCGCCGCGCGGTGCCAATAACCTGCTCGGTGAGTGCATGCGTGAACGGCGTGTCCAGTTCCCACGAGTGCCAGTCCAGTTCCACATCGATGAAACGCCCTGGCAGCAGGTCCACCAGCGCGCCCTGCGACAAGCCCTGCGCCGCCTGCAGATACGGCAGCAGGCCGTAAGCCAGGCCGCCGAACATGGTATCGTTCAAGGCCGTCGACAGCGGCAAGGTGTGATGCGGGAACGGCCGCACATACCCGGCCTCGCGCGCCAGGAATCGCGCCATCAGGTCGCGGTCATGCACCACGGCCGGCGCCAGCGCCAGGGCCTCAACGCCGAATCCATCACCGAACC
Organism: Pseudoduganella sp. R-43; assembly: GCF_049913255.1. Classification (NCBI taxonomy): domain Bacteria; kingdom Pseudomonadati; phylum Pseudomonadota; class Betaproteobacteria; order Burkholderiales; family Oxalobacteraceae; genus Pseudoduganella; species Pseudoduganella sp. R-43. The sequence goes on along the minus strand of NZ_CP183988.1, from coordinate 159,510 downwards.
AATGCGCCGCAAAAGAAGGCGCGGCTACGCATACATGCCGCATGGCGCCCAGGGGCGTCGAGGATGAGCCGGCAGCCGCAGGCGCAGGCACCTCGGCACGCGCAGCCACGCAGCCGAACACTGCGCCTTCGCGCAGCAAATGCAGCGCTACCTCGCGCTCGGCACATTCGACGTCGAGCTGGCAGCGCGGCGGCGACAGCAGCGGGCGCAGGGCCAGGGGCAGCCAGGTCGCCAGGCTGGCGGCATCGACGGCCATCGCAATTTCAGGCATGCTGGTCTCGTGGCCAAGGTCGATGTCGAGTGCCGCTTCCATCAGCTTGACGTTGCGGTAATGCGAGATGAGGCGTTGGCCCAGGCCAGTCGCTTCGGCGGGGGAGCCGCGCACGATCAGCAGCCTGCCTACCGCATCCTCGAGCGCTTTGATACGCTGGGATACGGCCGGCTGGCTGATGCCGAGCGCATTGGCCGCCTTTTCGAAGCTGCCATGGCTGGCAACGGCATCCAGCACCGCCAGCGCGCGGTAGTCCAGATTTTCCATAAGATGTGCTTAATCAAAGCGCGAAAAGATAAGTCATACTAATGCATTACCAATGACGGAGGCAAGATGGAAACCATCCAGTGCGATGTGGCGGTGATCGGCGCCGGTACGGCTGGGCTGAGCGCCTACCGGGCGGCGCGCAACGCCGGCAAGCATGCGGTATTGATCGAGGACGGCCCGCATGGCACCACCTGCGCCCGTGTCGGCTGCATGCCGAGCAAGCTGCTGATTGCTGCGGCCGAGGCGGCGCATGCGGTGCGCGAGGCGCCGGGCTTCGGCGTCCAGCCCGGCGGCCTGAAAGTCGACGGCAAGGCCGTCATGCAGCGCGTACGCAGTGAGCGCGACCGCTTTGTCGGCTTCGTGCTGGAGAATGTGGCGGCCATGCCGGCCGGTGACAAGCTGCATGGGCGTGCGCGATTCACTGCGCCGAATCGCCTGCAGATCGGCGCCAACCTGGAGGTCGCCGCCCAGGCGGTCGTCATCGCCACCGGCTCGCGGCCCGACATCCCGTCGGAATGGGCCGCAGCCGGACCGCGCGTGATCAACAGCGATGCGGTATTCGAATGGACCGACTTGCCGCGCTCCGTGGCGGTGATCGGCGCCGGCGTGATTGGCCTGGAGCTGGGCCAGGCCCTGCACCGGCTCGGCGTGCGCGTGGCGATCATCGCGCGCGGCAGCAGCGTGGCCCAATTGAAGGACCCGCATGTGCTGGCAGCCGCCTCGCAAGCGCTGGGCGAAGAAATGGACCTTCGCTTCCGCACCGAAGTGGCAGGCATCGCGCGCGCCGGCGACGGGCTGGAACTGCGCACGCGCAATACCGAAGGCGAAGAGCGTATCGAGCGTTTCGACTACGTGCTGGTGACCACCGGCCGCACGCCGAACGTTTCCGGCCTTGGCCTCGACCACACCGGGCTGGCGCTGGACAAGAACGGCGTGCCGAAATTCGACCGTTGCACCATGCAGTGCGGCGACAGCTGCATCTTCATCGCCGGCGATGCCAGCGCGGAGATCCCGTTGTTGCCCGAGGCGGCCGACCAGGGCAAGATAGCCGGCGCCAATGCCGCCAGCTATCCCGAGGTGAAGCCGGGACTGCGCCGCACGCCGCTTGCCATCACATTCAGCGAACCGCAGATCGCCACCGTGGGTGAAGGCTACAAGGAGTTGTCGAACGGCCGCGAGCACTTCGCGATCGGCGCCGTCAGCTTCGACGACCAGGGACGCAGCCGCGTCATGCGCCAGAACAAAGGCATGCTGCGGGTGTATGCGGAGTATGGGAGCGGGCGCTTCCTCGGCGCCGAGATGGTGGGGCCGCGTGCGGAGCACATCGGCCACCTGCTGGCCTGGGCACACCAGGCCGGGCTGACCGTGGATCGTATGCTGGACATGCCTTTCTACCATCCGGTAGTGGAGGAAGGCCTGCGCACCGCCCTGCGCGACTTGTCGAAAGAGCTGCAAAAACCGCCGCCCCCGCCCAAGCCGATGCCGAACGATTGCACGCCCGGCTGCTAGATCAGTTCAGGCTCGAATCCAGGCGGCCCTGGCTGGCCAGTTCGCGCAGCACGCGGATGGTGTCGAGGTCCGACTCCTGGTAAGCGGAGCGGCGGAAGTCGTCGTACATGGCGTTGGCGGCATCGGTCGCCGCGTCATGGCCGTCGTCGTACTGGAAGCGCACGTACAGGCGTTCCGGTTGCGGCATCTCGATCGTCATCGTCAGGCTGGAGGCGCTGATGTCCTTCTGCGCCGGCACGTCATAGCGCACCACATAAGGCTCGTGCAGCACCACGTTGTCTTCAATGACCACATCGCCATAGCGCAGGCGGCGGCTGAATCCTGCCGTGGTGCGATCCGAGATTTCCGCTTCGTCCAGGTGCGGAACGAACAGCTTGGGCGACTCCGCGCGCAGCACCAGGCCGCGCCACAACTGCTGGTGGGTGATGGTGTCCATCAGCGGGTTGAGGAGGTCGTTCACTTCTATCAAATGTTCAAATTTCATAACACTTCTGCCTGCTTATTTCGGGGATTGGTACCACTATATTCTGTACAATGCCGGGATGTCCAATGCACCCCAGTTCGGCCTTAACGGCCCACAGAGCGAAGCCGTGCTCTATCTCGACGGCCCTGCCCTCGTACTGGCGGGGGCCGGCTCGGGCAAGACGCGCGTCATTACGCAAAAAATTACCCATATGATCGAGGATCGCGGCTATGACCCGCGCACGATCGCCGCGCTTACCTTTACCAACAAGGCGGCGCTGGAAATGCAGGAGCGCGTCGGCAAGATGCTCAAGCAGCCGCGCCAGGCCAAGCTGCTGACCGTCTGTACCTTTCATTCCCTCGGTGTGCGCATCCTGCGCCAGGAATGCAACCATCTGGGGCTGAAAGACCGTTTTTCAATCATGGACAGCGACGATTGCTACTCGCTGGTCCAGGACTTGGCCATCACGACCGACAAGAACCTGATCCGCAGCATCCAGAACGACATCTCGCTGTGGAAGAACGGCCTGGTGACGCCCGAGGAAGCACTGAAGCAGGCGCAGACCGAGGATGAGGCGCAGTCGGCGCGCATCTACGGCAGCTATATCGCCACGCTGGCTGCCTACCAGGCAGTGGACTTCGATGACTTGATCCGCCTGCCGGTGGAACTGTTCCGCAACCACGACACGGTGCGTGACAAATGGCAGCGCCGCCTGCGCTACCTGATGATCGACGAATACCAGGACACCAATACCTGCCAGTACGAGCTGGTGAAACTGATGGTTACAGGCCTGGGCAAGAAGCCGATGTTCACCGCCGTGGGCGACGACGACCAGGCGATCTACGGCTGGCGCGGCGCGACCATGGAAAACCTGGCGCTGCTGCAGGTCGATTTCCCCGACCTGCGCCTGATCAAGCTGGAACAGAACTACCGCTCCACCACGCGCATCCTGCAGGCGGCCAATGCGGTGATCCAGAACAATCCCAAGCTGTTCGAGAAATCGCTGTGGTCGGAACTGGGTATCGGTGAGCCGATCAAGGTGCATTCGATGCCGAACGAGGAGCAGGAAGCGGAGCAGGTGGCGATCATGATTTCGGCCGACCACTTCGAGCGCAAGAACAAGTGGGCCGATTACGCGATCCTGTATCGCGGCAACCACCAGGCGCGCGTGATCGAACAGGCGTTGCGCACGCAGCGTATTCCGTACACGATTTCCGGCGGCCAGAGTTTCTTCGACAAGGCGGAAATCAAGGACATCATGGCCTACCTGCGCCTGATGGCGAATCCGGACGACGATCCTGCCTTCATCCGCGCGGCCACCACGCCGCGCCGTGGCATCGGCCAGTCCACGCTGGAAGCCCTGGGCTCCTTCTCGGGCAAGTGGCAATGCTCGCTGTTCGAGGCCGTGTTCAAGGGCGGCATCGAGGCAGTGCTGAACGAGCGCCAATTGCGTCCGCTGCAGGACTTCTGCAACTTCATCCTGGAACTGGAATCGCGCGCCACGCGTCCCGGTCCATCGGGCAGCGGCGACAACGCGGCGCAAGTGCTGGACGACCTGATGGAAGGCATGCACTACGAGCACTACCTGTATGACACCTTCGAGGAACGCGCGGCGCAAGGCAAGTGGGACAACGTGACGGACTTCGTCAACTGGCTGAAGGATCGCGGCCGCGGTGGCAAGGACCGCGATGGCGAAGAGAAGAACGTGCTGGAGCTGACCCAGATGGTGGCGCTCATGTCCATGCTGGATGGCAAGGACGAAGAGCCCGACGCGATCCGCATGTCGACGCTGCACGCGTCGAAGGGCCTGGAGTATCCGCATGTATTCCTGGTCGGCGTCGAAGAAGGCATTCTGCCGCACAAGGGCGACCCGGACGCTCCGGTGGAATTGCTGGCCCAGCGCATCGAGGAAGAACGGCGCCTGATGTACGTGGGGATCACGCGCGCGCAGCGCACCTTGCAGCTCACCTGGTGCAAGAAGCGCAAGCGCGGCGGCGAACATGTGCAATGCGACATTTCGCGCTTCATCGCGGAGATGGCGCTGGATGTCGGCACCGCCCCGCCGACGGAATCGGAAGTACTGTCGCCGCGCGAACGCCTGGCGCGTATGAAGGAATTGCTGTCGGCTCCGCGCGACATTAATCCGGCTTGATTAGTGCTAGCATGGGTACTCTTCCTTTTGAAAGGAGGTTCCCATGTTTTCACGCATTTTCCTGCTCGCCATCCTGACGGGTGCTGCGCCTCTCGCAAGCGCTGCGGATGTGGTGACCAAACCGGAAGCCGAGGCGATGGTCAAAAAAGCCATCACCTACCTCAAAGCGAACGGCCGCGAAAAGACCTTCGCCGAAATCGACAAGAAGGATGGCCAGTTTGTGGACCGCGACCTGTACCTGACGGTTTACGGCACCGACGGCGTAGTCCGCGCACACGGCGCCAACGCCAAAATGATCGGCAAGAACCTGATGGAGTTGAAGGACGTCGACGGCAAGGCGTTCGTGAAAGAGCGCGTCGAAATGGCGAAGAAAAAAGTGCCGTTCTGGCAGGATTACAAGTTCAACAATCCTGTCAGCGGCAAGATCGAACCCAAAACCATGTACTGCGTTCCGGAAGAAGACCTGATTCTCTGCGGCGGGGTCTACCTGAAGTAGCGCTGAGCAGCGTCAAGCTGCGGTGTGGTCGGTTACGGCATTCTGGTTGCATAATGACCAACCGGAGATAGCAATATGAATGCCGTTGATCCGCTCATCTATGCCCAACGCCTGACCGCTGCCGGCGTGCCTGCCGAGCAGGCGCAAATTCATGCCGAAATCATTAGGGAAGTCTTGGCTTCCATGGCAATAGACCGCCTGGAGTCCAAAGTCGACAAGGGGCTGGCTGAGCTGAACAACAAGATCGATAACGGGTTGGCCGAGTTGAACACCAAGATCGATAACGGGTTGGCCGAGTTGAACACCAAGATCGATAGCGGGCTGGCCGAGCTGAATACCAAAATCGATCGCACCAAAGCTGAACTTGAAGCCCGGATGGATCGCCTGATCTCCGATCTCAGGAAGGAGCTGATGGCGGAGATCCAGAAATCGAAATGGTCGTGTGTACGCTGGATGTTCGGCATTGCCGTCTCCGTCGGTACCTTGCAAGGGGCGGCCATTGTGATGGCGATGCGATGGCTGGCCTGATGTCGCTCCAGTAAAATACCTGCTTTTTCTTAGGCAGGAGCAGGCCGTGAGCACCGAAGACCGATTCATCGACATTGAAATCAAATTGGCGCACCAGGAAGACCTGGTTGAGTCGCTGAACCAGCGCGTCTACGAGCAGCAGAAGCAGATCGACCAGCTCGAAGCGATGCTGGTGGCCTTGGCTGAGCGTGTGCGCACGACCTCGCAATCCAACCAGACGCCGATCAACGAACCGCCACCGCACTACTGATCCCTGACACTTTACGATACGCAGTGCAGCATGACTTTGCACTGCCGGGTTGCTATTATCGTGCGCTTCGAAACATTACAAAACAGGAGAGAGAATGTTCCGTCCGAAATTGCTGGTGATCGCTGCCAGCCTGGCTGTTGCCGGCCTTGCCAATGCCGCCCTGCCAGCGTCGAATCCTTTTGCAGCTGAATCCACCCTGCCGCTGAACTACCCGGCCTTCGACAAGATCAAGAATGAAGACTACGGTCCTGCCTACGAAGAAGGCATGAAGCAGCAGGCCGCGGAAATTGCCAAGATTGCCAACAACAAGGCCGCGCCGACTTTTGACAACACGATCGTGGCGATGGAACGTTCCGGCCGCCTGCTGGACCGCGTGAGCTCCGTTTTCGGCAACCTGTCCGGCGCCAACACCAATGACGCCTTCGAAGCGCTGAATCGCGATCTGGCGCCGAAGCTGTCGGCGCACAGCGACGCAATTCGCCTGAACGAAAAACTGTACGCCCGCATCAAGACCCTGTACGACAAGCGCGACAAGCTGAAGCTCGATCCAGAATCGAAGCGCTTGCTGGAACGCTATCACACTGATTTTGTGCGCGCCGGCGCCAAGCTGACCGCCGCCGACAAGGAAAAACTGAAGGCCTACAACTCGCAACTGGCCGCCCTGTCCACCACTTTCAGCCAGAACGTGCTGAAGGAAGCCAACGCCTCCGCCCTGGTGGTCGACACCCGCGAAGAACTGGCTGGCATGTCCGACAAGGCCATCGACGCCGCTGCTGCAGCCGCCAAGGCCAAAGGCATGGACGGCAAATTCCTGATCGCCATCGCCAACACCACCGGCCAGGCGCCGCTGGAAGTGCTGACCAATCGCACCACCCGTGAACGCCTGCTGGCTTCCTCGCTGGCGCGCGGCAGCCATGGCGGCGATTTCGACAACCGCGAAGTCGTGCTGAAGATCGCCAAGCTGCGCGCCGAACGCGCTGCGCTGCTGGGCTATTCCTCGCACGCTGCCTACCAGCTGGAAGACCAGACCGCGCACGACACCGACGCCGTCAACAAGCTGCTGGGCGAACTGTCCAAGCCGGCCGTGAACAACGCCCGTAAGGAGTCGGCCGATATCCAGGCCGTGATCGATGCGGAAAAAGGCGGCTTTGCCAACGCGGCGCAGGACTGGGCCTTCTACACCGACAAGGTGCGCCAGGCGCGCTATGCGTTCGACCAGAACCAGCTCAAGCCTTACTTCGAACTGGATAACGTGCTGAAGAATGGCGTGTTTTACGCAGCGACCAAGGTGTACGGCATCACCTTCAAGGAGCGCAAGGACCTGCCGGTGTACCAGCCTGACGTGCGCGTGTTCGACGTGTTCGATGCCGACGGCAAGCAACTGGCGATCTTCCTGGGCGACTTCTACGCACGCAGCAACAAGCGCGGCGGCGCCTGGATGAATGCCTACGTGTCGCAGTCCAAGCTGCTGGGCACCAAGCCGGTGGTGGCCAACCACCTGAACATCCCCAAGCCGGCGGCCGGCGAGCCGACCTTGCTGACCTATGACGAAGCGCGCACCCTTTTCCACGAGTTCGGCCACGCGCTGCACGGCATGTTCTCCGACGTGAAGTACCCGCGCTTTGCCGGCACCCGCGTGCCGCGCGACTTCGTGGAATTCCCTTCGCAGGTCAACGAGATGTGGATGACCTGGCCGGAAATCCTGAACAACTACGCCAAGCATTACCAGACCGGCGCGCCAATGCCGAAGGAACTGCTGGACAAGGTGCAGGCGTCGGCCAAGTTCAACGAAGGCTTCCGCACCACCGAATACCTGGCCGCTTCGATCCTGGACCAGCGCTGGCACCAACTGCCGGCAGACAAGATCCCGACCGACGTGCTGGGCTTCGAATCGTCGGTGCTGAAGGATGCGGGCGTTGATTTCGCACCGGTGCCGCCACGCTACCGCACCACCTACTTCTCGCACGTGTTCGCGGGCGGCTACTCGGCGGGCTACTACGGCTACCTGTGGTCGGAGAAGCTGGACGCCGATACGGTTGAATGGTTCACCGAGAACGGCGGCATGCAGCGCAAGAACGGCGACCACTTCCGCAAAGCCCTGCTGTCCAAGGGCGGCACGATGGATGCGATGCAGATGTACCGCGAGTTCCGCGGCCGCGATGCAAAGATCGATCCGCTGCTGGAACGTCGCGGCTTGAAGGCCAACTAACGAACCCTGACACCGCTGAAACTCTTGATCCATCCATGGTAGGCAGCTTTAAGCTACTGCCATGGACCATATCGAATTCGTAAGCAGCCTCGAAGCCTGCACCCTCCCTCCGGAGCATTTCAACCACGCCGGCCATGTGCGGCTGGCGTGCCACTACCTCGCACAGCATCCGCTTGACGAGGCTATCGTGCGCACTTGCGCAACGATCCGCAGCTACGCCGCCGCCTGGACCTCCCTCGGCCTCGGTGCGCCCGAAATTGAGCACATCCGTAGCTGGTCACGACGGATGGGTGTATAAAGAGGGATAGCCACTTCACCGGGGAAAGGGATCATGGACACCAAGCTGAAGGAGACTCTGCGCCAATTGCACGCCACGCTGGCCCACCACGGCCCGGTCGATGAGGAATTGCAAAGCCTGTTGCGCCAGCTCGATGGCGACATCAAGCTGATCCTCGACCAGCCGCCGGAACAGGAAGGCGGCACCTCCACCTACGGCCTGGCCGAACGCACTCAGGAAATCACCGCCAAATTTGCTGCCAAACACCCGGCATTGGAGCCTACCTTGCGCGAACTGACGCGAATTCTGGGAAATATGGGAATATAAAATCAATGGGCTCAGGTCCGGATATGCGACACGCACGGCGTGTTGCGTGTGCGGCCCTGACGCGCCACTGGCTAAGAGAAAGGCGGGCCGCAGCCCGCCTTTGGTATGGAACCCGGGGTTTTACCGGCTGTCCGGCCGGCCCCCGGGAGGCTAGCCTTATGGGAAGGCCAGCATGGGCGGTTCTTCACCGCCAAAGTTGAAGTCAGGATGACGTTTGGCGATCATTTCCTCGATTTCCTTCATGCGCCGCACTGGCACGTCTACCATCATCAAAACCTGACCTTGTTCAATACGCTCTGAATACTGCTCCAGCTTCTTGTTGGGGACGGCCGCTGCATTCATGCCGCTCGCCCAGCCGCCGAACAGTGCACCGCCCAGCGTGACCAGCAAGATGGTCATGGTGCGCAGGGTCAGCCCTTCGGGTGGGAAAACGACCAGGAAGATGCCGGCGCACAGCCCCACAATCCCGCCGATGCCTATCCCCAGCTTGGCGCCGTGGATCAGGTCCGTTCTGAGCAGGAAATTGCAATCTGGCATGTCATCGGGCAGGGTGCCCTCTTTTGCCATGAAGTGGATATGCCGTTCTTCGATGCGTGCCAGCAGCAGTTCGTCCAGTTCTGCGCGGGCGGCTTTTACATTGGGAAGCATGTAGTACAGTCTGCGTCGCATGATGTCGCTCCATGGAAGACGTTGTATACCCGTTATAGCAAAAATGTCACGATGTTCAATGTGTATTACCCAAACCGCCTTGCCGGAACGTCACAAGTTACTGAAACTTAAAGGATTTTTGCAGGCCGAGGCGGGCGCTGGCCGGTGATTTCCGGTACAATGCCGGGATGAATCCCCCAACCAATCTTTTCGCGGCCGTCGCCAAGCGGTCTGCACGTGCTTCTGCTGCGCCTTTCCTTCCCATGTCCCGCGCCGAAATGGACGCCCTGGGCTGGGACCAGTGCGACGTCATCCTGGTGACCGGCGACGCCTATATCGACCACCCGAGCTTCGGCATGGCCCTGGTCGGCCGCCTGCTGGAATCGCAAGGCTACCGCGTTGGCATCATCGCCCAGCCGGACTGGCACAACGTGGAATCGTTCCGCGTGCTGGGCAAGCCGCGCCTGTACTTCGGCATTACCGCCGGCAATATGGACTCCATGGTCAACCGCTATACGGCCGACCGCAAGATCCGCTCCGACGACGCCTACACCCCGAACGCCGAGCCGAACAAGCGTCCTGACCGCGCCGTGACCGTGTACGCCCAGAAGTCCCGCGAAGCCTTCCCCGGCACGCCGATCGTCATCGGCTCCATCGAAGCCTCGCTGCGCCGCATCGCCCATTACGACTACTGGTCGGACAAGGTGCGCAAGTCGGTGCTGACCGAGTCCAAGGCCGACCTGCTCATCTTCGGTAACGCCGAACGCGCGCTGGTCGACCTGACCCGCCGCCTCGACATGGGCGAAAAGATCAAGGAGATCAAGGACCTGCGCGGAACTGCCTTCCTGGTGCCGCACGGCTGGCTGCCGTCCGACGAGTGGGCGGTGCATAACTCGAATCGTGTCGACGTGCCGGGCCGCGTCGACCCGCATCCCGATCCTTACGCCATGGCGAAGGAAGACAAGAAGGAGTGCGCCACCGAGAACGCCGTGCCCGAACCTGTCGTCAAGCCGGTCATCATCATGACCCGCGAAGAACGCCTGGCAGCAGCCAAGGAAAAGCACAACAAGACCGTGGTGCGCCTGCCATCCTACGAGGTGGTGAAGGAAGACCCGGTCATGTACGCCCACGCCTCGCGCGTGTTCCACCTCGAATCCAACCCGGGCAATGCGCGCGCGCTGGTGCAGCAGCACGGCGACCGCGACGTGTGGATGAACCCTCCGCCGCTGCCGCTGGCCATGGACGAAATGGATGGCGTGTACGACATGGAATACTCGCGCGCCCCGCACCCAAGCTACGGCAACGCCAATATCCCGGCCTGGGAAATGATCCGCTTCTCGGTCAACATCATGCGCGGCTGCTTCGGCGGCTGCACCTTCTGCTCGATCACCGAGCACGAAGGCCGCATCATCCAGAGCCGTTCCGAGCCGTCCATCCTGCGCGAGATCGAGCATATCCGCGACAAGACCAAGGGCTTTACCGGCATCATCTCCGACCTGGGCGGCCCGACCGCGAACATGTATCGCCTGTCGTGCAAGGACAAGTCGATCGAGGAAACCTGCCGCCGCCTGTCCTGCGTCTACCCGTCGATCTGCGTCAACCTGGGCACCGACCACAGCAAGCTGATCCAGCTGTACCGCAAGGCGCGCGAGATCAAGGGCGTGAAGAAGATCCTGATCCAGTCCGGCCTGCGCTACGACCTGGCCGTGCGCTCCCCGGAATACGTGAAAGAGCTGGTGACCCACCACGTGGGCGGCCTGCTGAAGATCGCGCCCGAGCACACGGAAACCAATGTGCTGAGCAAGATGATGAAGCCGGGCATCGGCGCCTACGACGAATTCAAGGCGATGTTCGAGAAGTACTCGCTGGAAGCGGGCAAGAAGCAGTACCTGATCCCTTACTTCATCGCCGCCCACCCGGGCACGACGGACGAGGACATGCTGAACCTGGCCCTGTGGCTGAAGAAGAACAACTTCCGCCTGGACCAGGTGCAGACCTTCATGCCGACCCCGATGGCGATGGCATCGGCCATGTACCACTCGCGCAAGAACCCGCTGCACAAGGTCACCGAGAATTCGGAAAACGTGGAAACCCCGCGCACGCTGAAGCAGCGCCAGGCGCACAAGGCCTTCCTGCGCTACTACGATCCGAAGAACTGGCCGATCCTGCGCGAGACCCTGCGCCGCATGGGACGTGGCGACCTGATCGGCGATGGCGAACGCCACCTGATCCCGCCATACCGCGTCGGCGAAGAGAACTTCAAGGCCTCGTCCGGCAAGCGCGCCATGCCGATGCTGGCTCCTGGCCAGCAGAAGCGCGGCGCCGGCCTGCCTCCTCCGGCCCATATCGGCCGCGGCGGCAAGCCGAATGCCCTGACCGGTTCGATGACGGCCCGCGCCACGGTGGAAACCAAGGCCCGTCCATCCATCCTCGACACTATCAAGGTCAAACCCAAGGCCGCCCCGGCCAAGACTGGCGGCCGCCCGGGTCGTAAGTAAAACGCTAACGTGCTATCACCTGCTGCAATTCCATAGGACTTTGCAGCAGGAAAGCCACACTTCGGCGCGCTGTGTACGGCGAAGCGGATACAATCGGCTGGTAGACTCTGCCAACTTTGTATCCGGACGATAACGTGCCCCAATTCCTGGCCGGCCTGTTCATATTTCTGTTGCTGTCGACACCTGCGCCATGGGTGCAGGCGCAGGAGCGCGTCACGCTGCAACTGAAGCACAGCCACCAGTTCCAGTTTGCCGGCTATTACGCCGCGCTGGAAAAAGGCTATTACCGTGATGCCAGCCTCGATGTGCAACTGCTGGAAGGCAGCGACGGCAATGAACCGGAACGCGCCGTGCTCGACGGCCGTGCCCAGTACGGCGTTGCCAGCAGCAGCCTGCTGCTGGCGCGGCTGTCCGGCAAGCCGCTGGTGGTGCTGGCGGTCGTTTTCCAGCATTCTCCTTATGCGCTGGCGATGCGCCAGACCGGCCCGGCGCCGGATATCCGCAGCATCATCGGCAAGCGCGTGATGATCGGCTCCCTGACCGATGAACTGACCCAGGCCGACGAAGTCATGGCCTACCTGCGCAAGGAAGGCATCGCCAACAACCAGCTGGTGCGGGTGGAGCACAGCTTCAATCCGGACGACCTGGTGAAGGGGAGGGTCGACGCCATGTCGATCTATGTGACCAATGAGCCGGACTATCTTGACCGACTTGGCTTCCCATACGACATCTATAGCCCGCGTGCAGCCGGCATTGATTTTTACGGCGACAACCTGTTCACCAGTGAAGAGGAAATCAAGAACCATCCGGATCGCGTGCGCGCCTTCCGTGCCGCCAGCATGCGCGGCTGGCAGTACGCCATGAGCCACCAGGAAGAAATCGTCGACCTGATCCTCAACAAGTATTCGCGCCAGCACGACCGCATGCACTTGCTGTACGAGGCGCGCCAGATGGTGCCGCTGGTGCAGCCGGTGCTGGTGGAAATCGGCTACATGAACCCGGACCGCTGGCAGCATATCGCCGACGTCTACACGGAACTGGGCATGCTGCCCAAAGGCGCCACTTGGGCCGGCTTCATGTACAACGCCGATCCCGGTTCGGACCTGACCTGGCTGTACCGTGTGCTCGGCGTGGCTGCAGGCTTGCTGGTGCTGGGCGCCATGATTCACTTCTCGCTGCTGGCGCGCGAGCGCACGCGCGCCGAGGAAACCATCCGCAAGGGCGAGCAGCGTTTCCGCACCATGTTCGAGGCGGCGCCGATGGGCATTGCCCTGATCGATTCGAGCGGCGGCCAGTTCCGCGACGTCAATCCGCGCTTCGCCGAGATTGCGGGACGCTCGGCGCAAGAGATGCGTCATAGCCGCTGGCTGGAAATCTGCCATCCGGACGATGTGGCCCCGGAACAGGAAAAGATGGCGCAGCTGGCCGCGCAGCAGATTGCCGGCTTCAAGATGGAGACGCGCCTGGTGCGTCCCGACGGCCGCATCGTGTGGGTGGAGGCCTCGATCAACGCGGTGGGGACGGAGAGCCAGCCGCACCACCTGTGCATGATCGAAGACATTACTGACAAGAAGGAAACTGAAGCGCTGATCTGGCAGCAGGCCAACTTCGACACGCTGACGCAGTTGCCGAACCGGCGCATGTTCCTCGACCGGCTGCAGCACGATATTCTGAAATCGCGCCGCGACGGCACCCGCATCGCCATCCTGTTCATCGACCTTGACCACTTCAAGGAAGTCAACGACACCCTGGGCCACCACCAGGGCGACGTGCTGCTGGTGGAGGCGGCGCGCCGCATCGGCGCCTGCGTGCGCCAGTCCGACACCGTATCCCGCCTGGGCGGCGACGAGTTCACCGTGATCCTGCCGGAGCTGTCGGAAGTCGACCGGGTGGAGGACATTGCCCAGCACATCATCGACAGCCTGCGCATGCCGTTCCAGCTGGGGCAGGAGCAAGCCTTTGTCTCGGCCTCGATCGGCATCACCATTTACCCGGACGATGCCGGCAATATGGACGACTTGCTGAAGCATGCCGACCAGGCCATGTACGCCGCCAAGGGCGCGGGCCGCAACCGCTTCAGCTACTTCACGCCGGCCTTGCAGGTGGCCGCGCTGAACCGCATGCGCCTGACCAACGACTTGCGCGGCGCGCTGAAAGGCAACCAGCTCAAGCTGTACTTCCAGCCCATCGTGCATCTCCAGACCGGCAAGATCCACAAGGCCGAAGCGCTGATCCGCTGGGAGCATCCGCAGCGTGGCATGGTCAGCCCGCTGGAGTTCATCCCGCTGGCTGAATCAAGCGGCCTGATCGTCGGTATCGGTGAATGGGTGTTCCGCGAGTCGGCGCAATGGGTCAAGCGCTGGCGCGAGGAAGTGCACCCCGGCTTCCAGGTCAGCCTGAACCAGTCGCCGATGGAATTCCAGCGCGAACGGGCCACCTACGCCGATTGGCTGGCCTACCTGCAGCAGCTCGGCGTGCCGGGTGAAAGCATCGTGGTGGAAATCACGGAAGGCCTGCTGCTGGACGCCAACACCAGCGTCACCGACAAGCTGCTGCAACTGCGCGACGCCGGCATCCAGGTCGCACTGGACGATTTCGGTACCGGCTATTCCTCGCTGTCCTACCTGAAGAAGTTTGACATCGACTATCTCAAGATCGACCGCAGCTTCACCCGCAACCTGGCGCCCGATTCAAGCGACATGGCCTTGTCCGACGCGATCATCGTTATGGCTCACAAGCTTGGACTGAACGTGATCGCCGAAGGGGTGGAAACCACCGAACAGCGCGACCTGCTGGCCGGCGCCGGCTGCGACTACGGCCAGGGCTACCTGTTCGCCCGTCCCCTGCCCGCCGCAGACTTCGACGCCATGCTGCACCAGCAATCGATCCCCACCGCCGCAACCCCGCACGCCACTGCCGCTTGATTGGGCCGTACTTGACTCAAGTCAAAGCCAAGCCATATCACGAAAACCTATAGTTACTTCCGAACCAACCAAGGGGTAACGAAATGGGAAAAGAAAAACAGGTGTATATGGCCGGCGCCGGCATCGGCAACCTGGCGGCGGCGGCTTTCATGCTCCGCGATGGAAAAATGCGCGGTGACCAGATTCATATTTACGAATCGCTGGGCGTGGCAGGCGGCAGCCTGGATGGCGCGGGCAACGCGAAGGATGGTTACCGCCTGCGCGGCGGCCGCATGCTGACGACCGATAACTACGAATGCACCTGGGACCTGTTCGCCTCGATTCCGTCGCTGGTCCACCCTGGACAGTCGGTGCTCGATGAGACGCTGGCATTCAACGAACTGCATCAGTCGCACTCGCAAGCGCGCCTGGTTGACCGCAACCGCCATAAAGTGGATGTGACATCGATGGGCTTCAGCCTGCGCGACAGGATGGAGCTGCTCAAGCTGCACGAAGCGGATGAAGCGGCGTTGGGCAATTCCCCCATCACCGATCACCTGTCGCCGGCATTTTTCGAAACGCCGTTCTGGTACATGTGGGCCACCACCTTCGCCTTCCAGCCTTGGCACAGTGCGGTGGAATTCAAGCGCTACCTGCATCGCTTCATGAAGGAGTTCTCGCGCATCGAAACGCTGGCCGGCGTCAAGCGCACCGTGTACAACCAGTACGACTCGCTGGTCCGTCCTTTGCAGGTATGGCTGGCGCAGCAGGGCGCGCGTATTGAAACCGGTTGCACCGTCACCGACATCAAGCTGGAAGACGGCAAGGACGCATTGGTGGTGCATGCAATCGAGCTCGAACGGGACGGCCAGCGCGAACTGCTACCGGTTACCCCTGACGACCTGGTGTTCTTCCAGAACGGCTCGATGACGGACGCCTCCAGTTTCGGCAGCATGGACTCTGCGCCGCCGCGTCTTGACCGCTACCAGAGTGGCGGCTGGAAGCTGTGGGAGCGCCTGGCGGAAGGCAGGCCGGAGCTTGGCAATCCAGCTGCGTTCAACCGCAATATCCAGCAATCGTGGTGGGAATCGTTCACGGTCACGCTGCATGATTCCATCTTCTTCGACCAGATGCAGGCCTTCAGCGGCAACGTCGCCGGTACTGGCGGCCTGGTGACCTTCAAGGATTCCAACTGGTTGATGTCCGTCGTGCTGGCGCACCAGCCGCACTTCGCCGATCAACCGGCCGACATAAAAGTCTTCTGGGGCTACGCCTTGCATCCGGACCGCGTCGGCAATTTCGTCGCCAAGCCGATGGCCGACTGCACCGGCGAAGAGATTTTGCGCGAACTGGCGGGACACCTGAACTTCGAACCTGAAGTCTTCGCCCAGGCCAATTGCATTCCTTGCCGCATGCCCTACATCACCAGCATGTTCATGCCGCGCCATTACAGCGACCGGCCATTGCCGGTGCCAATCGGCTCGCGCAATCTCGCCCTGGTCAGCCAGTTCGTCGAAGTACCGGACGACGTGGTGTTCACGGTCGAGTACTCGGTGCGCGCAGCACAAATGGCGGTATACCAGCTGCTTGGTATCGAGCGCGAGATCCCGCCGATCAAGCGCCACGACAAGACGCTGGAAGTGATGCTGGCCGCGCTGGTCAAGGCAGCCTGATACAGACGGGCGGGCGGCGGATTGGGGAATCCTTGACCTGGCTCAAGGATTTTTCAGTCGCGCCCGCGCAAGATGCCGGCTATGAATCTCGCAAACTCACTCTTGCACGCGCTGGCTGATCACGGCGCGCGTGAAGTCTTTGGCATCCCCGGAGACTTCGTCCTTGCCTTCTTCGAACAAATTGAGAAATCTGGCGTCCTGCCCCTCTACACGCTGAGCCACGAGCCGGGCGTGGGTTTTGCAGCCGATGGGGCGGCACGCTACCACGGGCGCATAAGCGTGGCGGCGGTGACCTATGGTGCGGGGGCACTCAATATGGTCAACGCCGTCGCGGGCGCTTACGCAGAAAAGGTGCCAATGGTGGTGATCTCCGGCGCGCCGGGCACCAATGAACGCCGCAATGGATTCCTGCTGCACCACCAGGTCAAGCACCTGGACTCGCAAATGGCGATCTTCCGCGAGATCACCTGCGACCAGTGCGTGCTGGACGACCCCCAGCGCGCGCCGGAAGATATCGCCCGGGTGCTGCGCAGTGCGATCACGCATTCGCGTCCGGTCTACATCGAGCTGCCGCGCGACCTGGTGCATGCGCCTTGCGCGCGGGTGCACGCCCTGCCGGCGCCTGTGCATGATGCGGATGCCCTGGCAGCCTGCGTGGAAGAAGTGTTGGCCCGCCTGGAGCGCGCCGCGCGCCCCGTGCTGATGGTCGACATCGAGATCCGCCGCTTCGGCCTGGAGAGCAAGGTCGCGCAGCTGGCTGCCAAGCTGCAGGTGCCGGTCGTGACCTGCTTCATGGGCCGAGGACTGCTGGCCAGCGAGCCGGAAGCACCGCTGCTCGGCACCTACCTCGGCGTCGCCGGCGCACCGGAAGTCACCGAAGCCGTGGAAGGTTCGGACGCCCTGTTGATGCTGGGCGTGATCCTCTCCGACACCAATTTCGGCGTGCAGCGCGAACGCATCGACCTGCGCAAGTGCATGCTGGCGCTGGACGGCGACGTCACCCTCGGCTATCACACCTACCACGACATCCCGCTGGAAGCACTGGTGGACGGCCTGCTGGCCCATGCCAAGCCCTTGCGCGCCGATGCTGCCCTGCGCGGTGAGCGCACCGCCTATCCATGCGACCTGCCTGCGGACGACAACCCGCTGGTGCCGCGCGACGTGGCGAGCGCCATCAACGACATGATGCGCAAGCACGGCCGCATGACAATCGCCTCCGACATCGGCGATTGCCTGTTCACCGCGCTGGATATCGAGAACACCGACCTGCTGGCGCCCGGCTACTACGCCACCATGGGTTACGGCGTGCCGGCCGCCTTTGGCTTGCAGGCAGCCGGTGGTGAGCGCCCGCTGGTGCTGGTCGGCGACGGCGCCTTCCAGATGACCGGCTGGGAGCTGGGCAACTGCCAGCGCTACGGCCTGGACCCGATCGTGGTTATCTTCAACAACTGCAGCTGGGAGATGCTGCGCGCCTTCCAGCCGCAATCCGGCTTCTGCGACTTGAGCGACTGGCGCTTTGCCGACATGGCGCAAGCCTTGGGCGGCGACGGTTACCGCGTCACCACGCGCGCCGAACTGGCGGCGGCACTGGAAAGCGCCGTGCAGCAGCGCGGACGCTTCCAGCTGGTGGAAGTGATGCTGCCGCGCGGCGGCCAGTCCGAGACCCTGGCCCGCTTCGTCAACGGCGTACGCCGCCTGCAGGGAAACAAAGCATGATCGAACTCGTTTGTCCCGCCGGCAGCTTGCCGGCATTGAAAGCTGCTGTCGATAACGGCGCCGATAGCGTCTACCTCGGCTTCCGCGACGCCACCAATGCCCGCAATTTCGCCGGCTTGAATTTCGATGAAGCCGCGATTGCTGAAGGCATCCGTTATGCGCACCAGCGTGGCCGCAAAGTACTGCTGGCGCTGAACACTTATCCGCAAGCGGCCAACTGGCAGCTGTGGCGCGAAGCAGTCGACCGCGCCGCCGGCGCCGGGATCGACGCCATCATCCTGGCCGACCCGGGCTTGATGGAATACGCCCGCAACAAGCATCCTGGCTTGCGCCTGCACTTGTCAGTGCAAGGCTCCGCCACCAACTACGAGGCGATCAACTTCTACCACGAGCAGTTCGGCATTTCGCGCGCCGTGCTGCCGCGGGTGCTGTCGATGCAGCAGGTCGAGCACCTGATCCGCCACGTGAAAACCGAGATCGAGGTCTTCGGTTTCGGCAGCCTGTGTGTGATGGTGGAAGGCCGCTGCGCCTTGTCGTCCTACGCCACCGGCGAATCGCCCAATACGGCCGGCGTTTGCTCGCCCGCCAAGGCAGTACGCTGGCAGCAGACACCGAAAGGCCTGGAATCGCGCCTGAACGGCGTCCTGATCGACCGCTACCAGCCGGACGAAAACGCCAGCTACCCCACGCTGTGCAAGGGACGCTTCGAAGTGGAAGGCGAAACCTATTACGCGATCGAGGAACCGGCCAGCCTGAATACCATGGAGCTGCTGCCGCAACTGGTGCAGATGGGCGTCAAGGCGATCAAGATCGAAGGCCGCCAGCGCAGTCCCGCCTACGTGGCGCAAGTGACGCAAGCCTGGCGCTCGGCGATCGATGCCTGCGGCGACGGCAAGCGGCGCTTCGCCATCCACCCGAGCTGGAGTGCCGCGCTGGACCGCGTGGCGGAAGGCCAGCAGCACACCCTGGGCGCCTATCACCGCAAATGGAAATGAGTATGTTGAAACTAGCCCTCGGCCCGGTGCTGTATTACTGGCCGCGCCTGACCATGTTCGAGTTCTACCAGCAGGTAGCCGAAAGTCCGGTCGATATCGTCTACCTCGGCGAAGTCGTATGTTCGCGCCGCCATGAACTGCGCCTGCCGGACTGGCTTGATATCGCCGCCCTGCTGCGCGATGCGGGCAAGGAAGTGGTGTTGTCCACCCAGGCGCTGATCGAATCGGGCGCCGAACTGACCACCATGCGCAAGTTGTGCGAACACCGCGACTTCCTGGTGGAGGCCAACGACTTCGGCGCCGTGCGCAACCTGGAAGGCGCTGGCTTTATCGCCGGCCCGCACCTGAATATCTACAGCGAGCCGACGCTGGCCGTGCTGGCTCGCCAGGGCGCGCGCCGCTGGGTGGCGCCGCTGGAAATGGACCGAACCGCCATCGCCACCCTGCTGAAGACGCAACCGGCCGGCATGGAGAGTGAGGTCTTCGCGTGGGGCCGCATGCCGCTGGCCTTCTCCGCCCGCTGCATGACCGCCCGCAACCGCAACCTGCCGAAGGACGATTGCCAGTTCAGCTGCATCGATTACCCGGAC
Organism: Pseudoduganella sp. R-43; assembly: GCF_049913255.1. Taxonomy (NCBI): domain Bacteria; kingdom Pseudomonadati; phylum Pseudomonadota; class Betaproteobacteria; order Burkholderiales; family Oxalobacteraceae; genus Pseudoduganella; species Pseudoduganella sp. R-43. Next base: position 139,738 of record NZ_CP183988.1, on the reverse strand, counting down.
GGCCTGATCATGGACACACGCGAGCAGAAAGCCTTCCTGGTGCTGAACGGCATACAGACCCAATCCGCATTGTGCTGCAACCTGGTGCGCGTCATGCCGGAGATGGCCGACATGGGCATCAATGTGCTGCGCATCTCGCCGCAGTCGCGTGACACACTGGAAGTGTTGGCAGCCTTCGACAAGGTGCGCCGCGGCGAATGGCAGGCGCCGCATGCCGCCGTCGTGCTGGAGCCGCTGGCCCCCGGTGGCAGTTGCGATGGTTTCTGGTACGGCCAACCCGGCATGGAGCGCGTGGCATGACGACAGCACCGTTCCGCATCCCGCCCGCCATCGGCCGCCTGCTGGGCCGCCTGCCGCCGCAGCCGCCCGCCTGGCTGTTCGTGCAAGGGCTGAACCGAATCCTGGCGCCGCAATTGCCTGAAGACGTGCGCCAGGCCCTATTTGCCCGCCGCCTGCGCCTGCGGGTGGAAGACGCCGGCCTCGCGATCGACTTCAGCTGGCAGGGCAAGGGCTTTGAAATGGCCCGCCATGGCGAGCAGCCCGACCTCACCATCGGCGCCTGCGCGCACGATCTGGTGCTGATGGCGCGCCGCCAGGAAGATCCGGACACGCTGTTCTTCTGCCGCCGCCTGATCCTGGAAGGCGACACGGAACTGGGCCTGCTGTTCAAGAACACGCTGGACGGCCTGGACGCCAGCGCCTTCGACTGGCGCAAGCTGCTGCCGAAAATCCCGACGCCGCCCGGCGCCCGCCATGGCTGACAGGACGCTGCCGCTGGTGTATTCATGCTCCGGCTGCAGCAGCGCGGCCCAACTGGCCAACGCCGTCGCACTCAAGCTTGACCGCGACGGCACCGCGGAGATGTCCTGTATCGCCGGGGTTGGCGGCGGCGTCGCCCCGCTGGTCAAGCTGGCCCAGTCCGGCCGCACCATCATCGCCATCGACGGCTGCCCCTTGGCCTGCGCCCGCGAATGCCTGGCGAAGCAGGGCGTTACTCCCGGCCACCACCTCCTCCTCAACGAACTAGGCGTGCGCAAGAAAATGCACGCCGACTTCGATCCTGCCGATGTCGGCTATCTGTCCGGCCACGTTACCCGCCTCCTGTCGAAATCACAACCCTGACGGGGCGACAACCGTTTTCCCGCCAAAAGGCGATAATAACGATCGCGTTTCGCGGTTCTAATAGGCAAAGACTATTGAGTCTATTTGAACAATCAAATTTCCAAATCTCCGGGAAGGCCTTAAACTGGCGTCTCATTGATTCACAAACCCACGAGGAAACCACAATGTCCCTGATTAACACCCAAGTAAAACCATTCAAGGCCACCGCATACCACAACGGCAAATTCGTTGACCTGAGCGAAGAATCCCTGAAAGGCAAGTGGTCCGTATTCGTGTTCTACCCAGCCGACTTCACCTTCGTGTGCCCAACCGAGCTGGAAGACCTGGCAGACCACCACGCAGAATTCGCCAAGCTGGGCGTGGACGTGTACGGCATCTCGACCGACACCCACTTCGCCCACAAGGCATGGCACGACACTTCCGACGCCATCAAGAAAGTGCAGTACGCGCTGATCGGCGACCCAACCGGCACCCTGTCCCGCAACTTCGAAGTGATGATCGAAGAAGAAGGCCTGGCACTGCGCGGCACCTTCGTGATCAATCCGGAAGGCTTCATCAAAGTGATGGAAGTGCACGACAACGGCATCGGCCGCGACGCTGCTGAACTGCTGCGCAAAGTGAAGGCAGCCCAGTACGTGGCTTCCCACCCAGGCGAAGTGTGCCCAGCCAAGTGGACCGAAGGCGCAGCAACCCTGAAGCCATCGCTGGACCTGGTCGGCAAGATCTAAGCATCTAGTCTGCTAATGGCTTGAACAGGCGACCCCACGGGGTCGCCTTGGGGCGTTGAAGCGGTACCTACCGCAAGCGACTAATCAGAAAGGAATAGCCATGCTGGACGCAGACCTGAAAGCCCAACTCTCCTCCTACCTGGAGCGCGTTGTCCACCCGATCGAAATCGTGGCGCACACCGACGCCTCCGCCAAATCGCAGGAAATGTCGGCCCTGCTGCAGGACATCGTATCGGCCGGCCACGGCAAGATCACCGTCGTCGCAGGCACTGACGACAAGGCCCGCAAGCCTTCCTTCGACATCAACCGCAAAGGCACCGATATCGGCGTGAGTTTCGCCGGCATCCCGATGGGCCACGAATTCACCTCCCTGGTGCTGGCGCTGCTGCAAGTGGGCGGCCACCCGATCAAGCTGGACGAAAAAGTCGTCGAGCAGATCCGCAACCTGGACGGCGATTACGTCTTCGAAACCTTCATCTCCCTGAGCTGCCATAACTGCCCGGAAGTGGTGCAGGCGCTCAACGCCATGTCCGTGATCAACCCGCGCATCAAGGTGGTGGCGGTGGACGGCGGCGTGTTCCCGAAAGAAGTCGAGGAACGCCAGGTGATGGCCGTGCCGATGATGTACCTGAATGGCCAGCACTTCGGCCAGGGCCGCACCAACGTCGAGGAGATCCTCGCCAAGCTGGATACCGGCGCCTCGGCCCGCGCTGCGGCTGAACTGAGCAAGAAAGACGTGTTCGACGTGCTGATCGTCGGCGGCGGCCCTGCAGGCGCTGCTGCGGCCATCTACACGGCGCGCAAAGGCATCCGCACCGGCGTGATCGCCGACCGTTTCGGCGGCCAGGTGCTGGATACCCTGTCGATCGAGAACTTCATCTCGGTGAAGGAAACCGACGGCCAGAAGTTCGCGGTCGCCCTGGAGCAGCACGTCAAGGAATACGACGTGGACATCATGAACACCCAGCGCGCATCGAAGATCGTGCCGGGCAAGATCAAGGAAGTCCATACCGAGAGCGGCGCTGTGCTGAAAGCCAGGTCCGTGATCATTTCGACCGGCGCCCGCTGGCGCGAGATCAACGTGCCGGGCGAGAAGGAATACCGTAACCACGGCGTGGCCTACTGCCCGCACTGCGATGGCCCGCTGTTCAAGGGCAAGCGCGTAGCGGTGATCGGTGGAGGCAATTCCGGCGTGGAAGCGGCGATCGACCTGGCCGGCATCGTGGAGCATGTGACCCTGATCGAATTCGGCGCCGAACTGCGCGCGGATGCGGTGTTGCAGCGCAAGCTGGCCACCCTGCGCAATGTGAAGGTGATCAAGTCGGCCCAGACTTCCGAGATCCATGGCGATGGCAAGAAAGTGAACGGTTTGAGCTACACCGACCGCGAGACCGGGCAGTCGCATCGTGTCGACCTGGAAGGCGTGTTCGTCCAGATCGGCCTGGTGCCTAACACCGAATGGCTGAAGGGCACCATCGAGCTGTCCAAGCATGGCGAGATCGAGGTGGATGCCAAGGGGCAGACTTCGGAGACCGGCGTGTTCGCCGCGGGCGACGTGACCACTGTGCCGTACAAGCAGATCGTGATTGCGGTGGGCGAAGGCGCAAAGGCGGCGCTGGGGTCCTTCGACTATTTGATCCGCTCTTCGGCGGATGATGAGCCGGCGGCGATTGCAGCCTAAAACCGGTAAATCCGGGTCAGGCACAAGTGCCTGACCCATTCTGCACAACAGCTGTTGGTGTTGGTTCTAGGCCTTTGACTTTCGACGAAGATCAACATCGCACAACCTAACCCGAGTCAGATGATCTGACTGTGTCTGACCCTGTGGGTCAGACACAGGTTTACCGGTTTCAGAAATGAAAAAAGCCCCGTCTGCACAGAGCGCGTTCTGGCTGACGGGGCTTTTCTCTGAATATTGGCGGAGCGGACGGGGCTCGAACCCGCGACCCCCGGCGTGACAGGCCGGTATTCTAACCAACTGAACTACCGCTCCAATTCTTCATCAGTGTGACTGGTGGGCGTTGAGAGGGTCGAACTCCCGACCTAATCCTTGTAAGGGATCCGCTCTACCAACTGAGCTAAACGCCCCTGCCTTCACTGTCGAACGTTTGTCACAACGTTCAGAAGAGGCCGCATTATAGGATGGATTTTGAAAGCCGCGCAAGCCTTTTTCCAAAAAACCTCAAAATTATTTGGAAACCCCGATTTGCGACAGCAGCCAGGCCATCTCGAATGCCCTCTCGCCCAGCGCGTTATAGCGCCCGGACGAGCCGCCATGGCCGGCGCCCATGTTCACCTTCAACAGCAGCGGGTTGCTGTCGGTCTTGTTGCGGCGCAGCTTGGCCACGTACTTGGCCGGCTCCCAGTACATCACCTGGCTGTCATTCAGGCTGGTGGTAACCAGCATGGCCGGATAATCTTTCAACAAGATGTTGTCGTACGGGGAATAGCTGCGCATGTAGTCGTAGGCCGCCTTCTCGTTCGGATTGCCCCACTCCAGGTACTCGCCGGTGGTCAGCGGCAGGCTGGCGTCCATCATGGTGTTCATGACGTCCACAAACGGCACCGCCGCGTGCACCGCCTTGAACAGGTCCGGACGCATATTCACCACGGCCCCCATCAGCAGGCCGCCGGCGCTGCCGCCCTGGATCGCCAGGCGGTCGCGTGAGGTCCATTTCTCCTTGACCAGGTATTCCGCGCTGTCGATGAAGTCGGTGAAGGTGTTCATCTTCTTCATCAGCATACCGTCGTCATGCCATTTCTCACCCATGTCATTGCCGCCCCGGATATGCGCCGCCGCGTAGATCACGCCGCGCTCCAGCATGCTCAGGCGGGTCAGCGAGAACGTCGCTTCCTGCGGAACGCCGTAGGAGCCATAGGAATACAGCACCAGCGGCGCCGAGCCATCCAGCTTCACGCCCTTCTTGTAGGCCACCCACAGGGGCACCTTCACGCCGTCGCGCGCGGTCGCCCACAGGCGCCTGGTCTCATATTGGCTGAAATCGAAACCACCCGCCACCTCCTGCTTTTTCAGCACGGTGCGCTCGCCGGTCTTCATGTCGACGTCGATGATGGTCGGCGGCGACAAGGGCGACTGGTAGCTGATGCGGTACTTGGTCAAGCCGTATTCCAGGTTGGTGGACGGCATCGACACATATACTTCGTCGTCAAACTTCACAGTCAGCCACTTCTTGCTGGCGAAGTCGTAGATGCGGGTGCGGCCCAACGCCCGCGACTTTTCCTGCACGGCCAGGAAGCCCTTGAACACGGTGACGCCTTGCAGCAGGGTGTCCTTGTCGTGCGGGACGATCTCGGTCCACTTCTTCGGATCGGATACGGGCGCAGCCACCAGGCGGAAATTCTTGGCCGCCCTATTGGTGCGGATGTATAGCTTGCCTTCGCGATGGCCCATGACGTAATAGCGATGGCCCTTGCTGCGCCCCAGCACAGTCTTGAAACCGCCCTTTGGCTGGTCGGCCGGCAGCATGAAAACTTCGGTGGTATCGGTCGCACCCGACAGCAGGAAAACATGCTTGTTGTCCGAACCGGCAAAAACCTGCAGGGCGAATTGCTCGACCGGCTCGTGGAATACCTGCTCCGGCTGGCCGTCCAGCGCAAGGCGGAACAAGCGGTCGGAACGCTTGGTGGTCGGGTCTTCCTGCACCACGAACAGGGTCTTGTTGTCGGCGGCCCACGCGATCGTGGTCGTGCGCGACATGGCGGTCGACAGCACCTTGCCGGTGCCAAGGTCTTTCACATGCAGCTCGTACTGACGGAAGCCGTTGTTGTCGGTGGTGTAGGCCAGCAGCTTGCCGTCCGGGCTGGGCAGCACCATGCCGAGGGCGAAGTATTTCAGGCCTTCGGCCATGGCATTCTGGTCCAGCATGATTTCTTCCGGCGCGGCGGCGTCGTAGCTGCCGTCTGCCGCAGCCTTGCGGCGGCAATTGAGCTGGTACTGCTTGCCCGCTTCAATGCGGGTGTAATAGTAGTAACCGCCGCGGCGCGCCGGCACCGACAGGTCGACCGGTTGGGTGCGGTCCTTGAACTCCTTGTACAGCGTGTCGGCGAACGGCTTGATACTCTCGGTCATGGCGGCGGTGTAGCTGTTTTCCGCGTTCAGGTATTCGATGACGGCCGGATTGGTCTTGTCCTGCAGCCAGCGGTAATCGTCGGTGACCTGCTCGCCATGGCGGGTTTCCATCCACTGCGTTTTTTCGGCGACAGGCGGCTGCGGCAGGTCCGCAGCAAGAGCCTGTGCAGCCAGCAGGGGCAGCAACAGGCTGGTGATCAGTCGTTTGCTCACTTCTTCAGCTCCAAGGGGGGAAAATGTGCAATGATTCTAGGGTGCGATACTTAGAAATACAACAAGAATGATCACTACCGAAACGCTGTATGCGCGCGTCACCTGGCGCCTGCTGCCCTTCCTCTTCCTGTGCTACGTGGTGGCATACCTGGACCGGGTGAACGTCGGTTTTGCCAAGCTGCAGATGCAGGCGGACCTGCAGTTTTCCGACACCGTATATGGGCTGGGCGCCGGGATCTTCTTCGTAGGCTACTTCCTGTGCGAGGTGCCTTCCAACCTGCTGATGCTGCGCGTCGGCGCGCGGCGCTGGATTGCGCGCATCATGGCCAGCTGGGGCCTGCTGTCGGCGGCCATGCTGTTCACCAGCAGCCCGGTGAGCTTCTATGTGATGCGCTTCCTGCTTGGCGTGGCGGAGGCGGGCTTCTTCCCCGGCGTGATCCTGTACCTCACCTACTGGTATCCGGCGCAGCGGCGCGCCCGCATCGTCGCCGTTTTCATGAGCGGCGTCGCGGTGGCGGGCGTGGTGGGCGGCCCGCTGTCGGGCTGGATCATGTCGCACTTTGGCGGCAGCGGCGGGCTGGCCGGCTGGCAGTGGCTGTTCCTGCTGGAGGGCTTGCCGGCAGTGGCGCTGGGCGTGCTGACGCTGGCGCTGCTGGACGATGGCATCGACGACGCCAACTGGCTTAACGACGAGGAAAAGGCGCTGTTGAAGCACGAGCTGGCGCGCGACGGCGCACCGCGCGCGCAATGGGGCCTGCGCCACGTGTTCGGCAGCAGCCGGGTGTGGATCCTGGCGCTGGTGTACTTCCTGCTGGTGATGGGGCTGTACGGCGTCGGCTTCTGGCTGCCGCAACTGATACGCAACAGCGGCGTGCAGGACGTGCTCGACATCGGGCTGCTGACCGCCATCCCGTATGGCATCGCAGCAGTGGCGATGATCCTGATTGCGCGCCATTCCGACCGCAGCGGCGAACGGCGCTGGCACGTTGCGCTGGCTGCCTTCATTGGCGCAGCAGCCTTGCTGGCGTCGACGCATTATGCAAACAACCCGGTGCTGGCGCTGGCGGCCTTGAGCGTGGCGACGGCCGGCATCCTCAGCACCTTCCCGGTGTTCTGGAGCATTCCGACCGCTATGCTGGGCGGCTCTGCGGCTGCGGCAGGCATCGCCATGATCAATTCGCTCGGCAACCTGGCCGGTTTTGTCAGCCCCTACCTGGTCGGCGCGATCAAGGACGCCACGCACAGTACAGCCAACGGCATGCTGCTGGTGGCGGCCTGCCTGGCGGCGGGCGGCGCCCTGGTGCTGCTATGCGTCGGCAGCAAAGGAGAAATGCTGTGAAGACTGGCCGCGAACTGCTGTCCGAACTGTTCAACGCCGCCCTGCGCGCGGCCGACCCGCTGGAAACCATTGCGGCCCACCTGCCGCCGCCGCCGAAAGGCCGTACCGTCGTCATCGGCGCCGGCAAGGCGTCCGCGCGCATGGCGCAGGGCGTGGAGCGGCGCTGGCAGGGCCCCCTGAGCGGCGTGGTGGTGACGCGCTACGGGCATGGCGCGCCCACGCAGCAGGTGGAAGTGATCGAGGCCGGCCACCCGGTGCCGGACGACGCCAGCCAGGCCGCAGCGCGCCGCATGCTGGCGGCAGTGCGGGGCCTGGGACCGGACGATATGGTGCTGTGCCTGATGTCCGGCGGCGGCTCGGCGCTGATGTCGCTGCCGGCGCCCGGCATCACGCTGGAGCAGAAGCGCGACATCAACAAGGCTTTGCTGCGCAGTGGCGCGCCGATTGGCGACATCAATATCGTGCGCAAGCACCTGTCGGCGATCAAGGGGGGCCGCCTGGCGCTGGCTTGCGGCCAGGCGCGCGTGGTCACGCTGGTGCTGTCGGACGTGCCGGGCGACGATCCGGCCGTGGTGGCCAGCGGCCCGACCCTGGCCGATCCGTCGACCGCGCAGGACGCCCTGCGCATCCTGCAGCAATATGGCATCGAGCTGGCGCCCGCCGTGCGCGCAGTGCTGGAAGACCCGGCGCAGGAGACGCCAAAGCCCGGCGATTCACGCCTGGCGCGCAATAGCGTGGCGGTGATTGCCTCCGCCAGGCACGCCTTGCAGGCGGCGGCCGACATGGCCCGCGCCGAAGGCCTGCGCCCGCTGATATTGAGCGACAGGCTGGAAGGCGAATCGCGCACGGTGGCCGTGTCGCATGCCGCCCTGGCGCAAGGCGTGATCGAGCATGGCAGCCCATTGCGGCCGCCCTGCGTCATCCTGTCAGGCGGGGAAACCAGCGTCACGGTGCGCGGCACGGGCCGCGGCGGGCGCAATGCGGAATACCTGCTGGCGCTGGCTGTCGCGCTGCAGGGAGCGCCCGGCGTGCACGCCATCGCCTGCGACACCGACGGCATCGACGGCACCGAGGACAATGCCGGCGCCGTGCTGGGGCCGGACACGCTGCAGCGCGCCGCCGCCCAGGGCCTGGACGCCCGCGCCCTGCTCGACAACAACGACGGCTACAGCTTCTTCTCAGCGCTGGGCGACCTGGTAGTCACCGGCCCCACCCGCACCAATGTGAACGACTTCCGGGCGATCCTGCTTATTTGATGGCGGCGGCCAGCTTGGCCCACACCGCATCGCCAATGTCCTTGCGGCCGTCCGGCGCGCGGTAGGACAGGAAGAATGTCTCGTTTTTTTTGCCGGTTGCCATGTACATGAAGTAGGCCGGCTGTCCAGTGGTGCCGCTGATCATGGAAACCATCACGGCCGGGTGCCTGGCATCTTTGAATTCCTGGACCTGGATATTGGTGGCTGCACCGCGCAGTTTGTTCAGCGAACCGGGATCACTGATCCCGTAGAACACATGGTGGGCCGCGTCGTAAGTGACGTTGGTGGCGGTCGAACCGTACATATAGCCATTGCGGGTCGGCAGGCTGGCGGCGGTCGCCGTCGCGGCATCTTCCGGGCGCATCCAGTACGAATAGCCGATTTTCTTGACCTTGGACTGCTGGAATTCCGCCGGTACCGGCACGTTCAGGGCGATCTGGTACGGCAGGCGGCCCTGCATGAAGTCATTGACGGGAACGTCGCGCGTTTGCACAGCCACTGGCGCCGGGGCCGCAGCAGAAGCCGCAGGCTTGGACGCCTTCGCCGATGCCGACGCCGCCGGTGCGGCATTCGCCACTGCAACCGTGGTGCTGATGGCCAGGCCGGCCACAAATAAAATCGATTTCAACTGGAACTCCTGTTTTTCATCTCTGCTTTCGGGGAAGGCTAATCCTCTCACGGCTTCCCTTTGCGGTGCAATGTTGTTTGTTCAAGCAGGGCAGCGGCTGGCTGGTCGCCGGCCGCTACGGCCTTCCTGAGCAGGTCCTGCGCTGCTTCCCGGTCGCCACGAGCGCCCCGCTCCAGCCTCAGGACGGCAGCGTTGTAGGCGGCGACTGGATTGCCCAGCGCCGCAGCGGCATCAAACGCCTTCCAGGCGCGCTCGGGGCAAAGGCTGAACGTTTCATGACCGACGCCGGCGCGTAATGCTTGTCGGGCGCTGTGCCGCTCCACGAAGACATCAGCACGACATGGCTGAGCTTCTTCTTCTTTTTGCTTTCCTGCTGGAGGACCTCCGCCGGTTTGTCGATCGTCATGATGCGGGAGTCGGGACCATACAAGTGCCAGGGGCTGCCATGGAGGGCGATGGTCATCCCCTCATCCCCGCCGTCCGGTACGGCCTCCGCTTACTGATACAAGGCATCCGATGCGGGCACGCATTCCTCGCGCATCGGATAGCAGTTATCGATATTGAGCACGCCTTTCAGCGGCAGTGTCGTTGGGCAGCCCGCTTGCGCAACGGCGCAGCCAGCCAGCAGGGAAATGAGGGCAAATCGGTGATGGAGTGTCACATGGATTCCTGTTTGATTACCTGGGAGGTAATCGTCGCATGGCATGGATTTGCTGACAATGGCTCACCAACCAACGAAAGGAGAAACACCATGCAAATCGTCGAAAAATACCTGGCGGCCTGGAACGAGCGCAACGCCGATGAACGCCGTGCCCGTGTGGCAGCGGCTTTCACTCCGGAAGCCAACTATAAGGACCCGCTGATGCAGGGCGCCGGCCATGGTGCGATCGACGCCATGATCGCCGGCGCGCAGGGCCACTTCCCCGGCCACCGTTTTGAACTGGCCGGCACCCCGGACAGCCATGGCGATGTGCTGCGCTTCTCGTGGACGCTGGCCGCGCCTGGCAGCGATCCGGTTGCCAAAGGCACCGACTTCGCAGTTCTCGCGGCGGACGGGCGCCTGGCCAGCGTGACCGGCTTTATCGACTACTTCGCACAGTAAGGAAGGGAGGCAATCATGACCGCATACAAGATCTCGGGCGCCCGGCTGATCGAACCGAACACCGTGCGTACTGCCGACGGCGTCAACCTGTTCTACCGCGACTGGGGCGATGGCGAACCGGTTCTGTTCGTGGGTGGCTGGTCGCTGGGTGCCGATTCCTGGTGCTACCAGATGCTGGCGCTGGCGGAGCAGGGCATGCGCGTGATTGCCTTCGACCGGCGCGGCCACGGCCGCTCCAGCGATCCTGGCCGCGGCTATGACTTCAACACCCTGGCCGACGACCTGGGTGCCGTGCTGGAAGCGCTTGACCTGGATGAAGTCACCCTGGTGGCCCATTCGATGGGCTGCAATGAAGTGGTGCGCTACCTGACCCGCCACGGGCAGCGCCGCATAAGGCGCGTCGCCTTGCTGGGGACCATGACGCCTTGCATCGCCAGGTCTGCCGACAACCCGGACGGCATCGATCCGGCGCTGCTGGAATACTTCCGCAAGGAGCAGCTGATGAAGGACCTGCCGAAATGGATCGATGAAAACCTGCCGCCGTTCGTGGCCGAACATACGCCACCAGGCATGCGTGACTGGCTGCGCGCCATGCCGCTGCAAGCCTCGCTGCAGGCATTGTACGAATGCAACCGCTCGCTGCAGCGCGAAGATTTCCGTGCCGAGCTGCCGAACGTTACGCTGCCGGTTCTGCCGGTTGCCGGCACCAATGACGCCAGCGCGCCGTTCGAGCTGACCGCCAGGCCGAGCGCCGCACTGCTACCCAATGCGAAACTTCAAGTGTACGAAGGCGCGCCGCATGGTATGTTCCTCACCCACATGGCAAGAGTGAACAGCGACTTGCTGGACTTCATACGGTCTTGAGGGGAGCGATATGGGAGCGGCGGCACCAGGGCAGTATTTCAGCGACTACGCAGCGGCGATGCGCTATTGGCGCGGCAAGCGCGGTTTCAGCCAGTTGCGGCTGTCGACCGAGAGCGGCATCTCGCAGCGGCATATCAGTTTCCTGGAAAGCGGACGCTCGCAGCCCAGCCGCGAAATGATCCTGAAACTGGGCATTGTCCTCGACATCCCGCTACGGGAGCGCAATGTGATGCTGCTGGCAGCCGGATACGCGCCGGCCTACCAGGAGCGCAACTTGTCCGATCCCGAAATGAAGGCGGTGAAGCAGGCGCTGGACTTCATGCTGCGACAGCAGGCGCCCTATCCTGCACTGGTGGTGGACCGCTTGTGGAACCTGGTCATGAGCAACGGCCCGGCAGCCAAGATGATCGAGTGGCTGCTCGATGGCCCGCCTACTACCTCCAACGTGATCAAGCTGACCCTGGAGCCGAATGGCCTGCGCAAGTACATCGTCAATTGGGAGGATGTCAGCGTCGACCTGCTGCAATGGATTCAACGGGAGGCCATGGGCGACGGGCCGGGCAGTGAAGCGACCATGTTGCTGGAGGAGCTGCTGGCGATTCCAGGCATCCGTGCGGCGTCGAAGACTGCCAACCTGGACCGCCGCGCGCTGCCCTTCCTGCCGTTCACGGTGCGAAAGGATGGCGTGGAGCTCAACCTGTTCACCACCATCGCCACGCTCGGCACGCCGCACGACGTCACGGTGCATGAGTTGCGCGTGGAGGCATTCTTTCCCGCCGACGAAGCGACGGCGCAGTGGTTCCGCAAGCTGCCGGCCTAAAACTCTTCCCAGTCGTCGCCGGGCGGCGTGGCGCGAGCCGGCGCCGCTGACTGCTTGCCCGCCGCGCCAGCGCGCGCCGCCCTGGCCGGTGCAGCAGGGGCGGCCGGAGCTTCATCCTCCACAGCATTCACTGCCGGCACGGAAGCGCCGACGCCATTTGCTTTTGCAGCCTGCGCCGTGCGCCTTGCCGCCCCGCCTTTCACCGCATTGCCGGCCGCACCACTGCCGGCAGGGGCGCGGGCCGCCCTCAGCGCAGGCACTATGGCCTGCGCCGGGACGCTGGTCGCAGTGGAGGCGCGCGCAACCGGCGCCGAATATTGCCCTGCCGAGCCTTCCATCCGGAATACCGCCACTGCCTTCACCAGCCGCTCGGATTGCTCCTGCATGCTACGCGCCGCTGCGGCCGCCTGTTCCACCAGCGCCGCATTCTGCTGCGTTGCGTTATCCATTTCCGCGATGGCAGTGTTCACCTGTTCAATTCCGGAAGACTGCTCCTGGCTGGCCGAGGTGATCTCATTCATGATGTCCGCCACCTGCTGCACCGACGCCACGATCTGCTTCATGGTCGCACCGGCGCGATCCACCAGCGCACCGCCCGCGTCAACCTTGGCGATCGAATCGTCAATCAGTTCCTTGATTTCCTTGGCCGCTGCCGCGCTGCGCTGCGCAAGGTTGCGCACCTCCGACGCCACGACGGCGAAACCGCGGCCCTGCTCGCCGGCGCGCGCCGCTTCCACCGCGGCATTCAGGGCCAGGATATTGGTCTGGAAGGCGATGCCGTCAATCACGCTGATGATGTCCGCCATGCGCGCCGAACTGGCCTTGATCCCGCCCATGGTATCGACCACCTCGCCCACCACTTGCCCGCCTTCGCTGGCATGGCCGGCAGCCGACACCACAAGCTGGTTGGCCTGGCGCGCGTTGTCGGCGTTCTGCCGGACCGTCGAGGTCAACTCCTCCATCGAGGAGGCGGTTTCCTCCAGGCTGGCCGCCTGCTGCTCGGTGCGGCGCGACAGGTCGAGATTGCCGGCCGCGATTTCCGCCGCGGCGGTATTGATGGTATCGGTGGACGTGCGTACCGAGCCGACGGTGCGCTTCAGCGAGGCCACCATTTCTTGCAGGGCATTCAGCAAGCGCCCGGTTTCATCCTTGCGGCTGGTGTCGATGTCGGCAGTCAGGTCGCCGTGGGCCACGGTTTCGGCCACCTCCACCGCCTGCAGCAAGGGCCCGGTCACGGAACGGGTGATCAGGTAGCCTGCCGCCACCGACAGCGCGGTTGCCAGCACCAGCAGGCCGATCATCAGCATGGTTGCATTCGATGCGGACTCGGTTGCTTCCGCGCTATCCTGCCCCATCAGCTTGTTTTGCAGGGCAAGGATGGCGTCGAGTTTGCCGAAATAGGTGTTTTGCAGCGGGATGGCCTGCTTGAACAGCGTTTGCACCGCGCTGTCCTGGTCGCCTTCCTTGAACAGCTTGACCACCTCATCGCGCTTGGCTCGGAAAGCTTCGAACGCCTGCGTTTCTTCGGCAAACAGTTTCTTGGCCTCTTCCAGTACCAGGATCTTCTGCAGCTTTTGCGCCGCCGCGGCGCCTGCCGTATCAGCTTCCGCCATGCTGGCCAGGAAAGCGTCGCTGCTGATCTTGTCCGGCGCCAGCATGGCATTGCGCAAGGCTTGCGCCGAGCGGTTGGAATAGCTGCGCATCTCGTTGGTCAGCTGCACCTTCAGGTAGCGATCGCTGATCAGGCGCTCGGTCAGGGTCGAGTTGTGGCTCAGGCGGCTGATCCCTGTCAGCGACATTGCCAGCTGGATCGCAATGGCCAGCGCAAAACCGATCGCCAGCTTCACACCGATATTCATGTTCGAAAAGCTCATGCCAAGCCTCGCCAGAAAGTGGTTTTTTTTCGATGATCGCACAGGCATGGTAACGCGGCGCAGCGCTCAATGCCACAGCAAAGTCAGGGAAGTTGCTGGTACGCTGAAATGATGCCACGCCCATGGTCCGGCACCAGGGCGCGGCCGTTCGCTTCGCCGACATATTTGCCGTAGATGCGCGCCACAGTGCCGTCGGCCACCATGCCGAGCAAGGCATCGGCAAACACCTTGCGCGCGGCCGGGGAGAGGTCGCTGCGAGAGAGATAAGCGCCGGCCAGCACGGGGAACGATTCCGTGACCTGCATCACGCTGACGTGCCCCTGCAGGTCGGCGCTTTGCAGGTAGCGCGCATAGATCGTCATCGGCGCCAGTGTCGCCTCGGCGCGTTTCGAGGCTATTTTTCGGAAGGCGATATCAAAGTCGTTGACCACTTCGACCCGGCCCTGTTCGCGCAAGCGGGCGACCTGGGCCTCGGCGTCGGGCGTGTACAGGATGCCACGCACCAGGTTCAGGCGCGCGCTGCTATGTTCCACGAATTCGGCCAGCGATTTGTAACTGCCCGTCACGCGGTGCGACAACACCAGGTCGAAGCGCGTGGTGACAAAGGGCACGAACTGGCCAAGGCGGTCGCGCTCTGCGCTGCGGGCCGAGCTGGCGGTTACGTTGATGCGGCCGCCGGCATATTCCGCCCAGAGCCGCGCCCGCGGGTACCAGCTGATATCGAGCGGACAGTTGGTGCGGCGCGCCAGTTCCCGCACGACGTCGATGGCGGCCCCGCCAACCCTGTCGTCCTCGCGAAAGGAGGCCTGGCCAAGGTCGCTGGCGCCGGCATGCAGTGGTGCTGGGCAGGCAGGGGCGGCAATTGCTGGGGTGGCGGCAAAGGCGAACAGCAGGGGCAGGATGTACATGCCCAGCAGTATATCCGCCGGGCACCTTGCTCAAAATGCTGTATATAATTACAGTATCACTAGCGAACTCGACTATTTGTTATGGACTGGCCCCGCCGCATTGCCCACCTCGACATGGATGCCTTTTACGCGTCCGTGGAGCTGCTGCGCTATCCGGAATTGCGCGGCCTGCCGGTGGTGATTGGCGGCGGCGGTCGCCACCAGCCGCGCGAACTGCCGGACGGCACCCGCGAATTCTCCCGCCTGCGCGACTACGTGGGCCGCGGCGTGATCACCACCTCCACCTATGAAGCGCGGGCGCTGGGCGTCTTTTCCGCCATGGGCACGATGAAGGCGGCTGCCCTGGCGCCGGACGCCATCCTGCTGCCGGTGGATTTCGATTCCTACCGCAAGTATTCGCGCCTGTTCAAGGCGGCCGTGGCCAGCATCGCGCCACAGATCGAAGACCGCGGCATCGATGAAATCTATATCGACCTGACCGAGGTGGAGGGCGAAACGCGTGAGCTGGCCCAGCGCATCAAGGATGCGGTGCGCGCTGCCACCGGGCTGTCGTGCTCGATAGGCGTGGCGCCCAACAAGCTGCTGGCCAAGATCTGCTCCGACCTGGAAAAGCCCAACGGCCTGACCGTGGTCGGCTACGACGACGTCCCGGCCCGTATCTGGCCGCTGCCGGTGCGCAAGGTGAACGGCATCGGCCCCAAGGCGGAGAAAAAGCTGGTCGCGCTCGGCATCGACACCGTCGGCCAGTTGGCTGCGGCCGACCCAGCCCTGTTGCAGGAACACTTCGGCCTCAACTACGCGGAATGGCTGCAGCGCATTTCTCATGGCCGCGACGAGCGCGCCGTCGCCACGCGCAGCGAGCCGAAAGGCGTCAGCCGCGAAACCACCTTCTCGCGCGACCTGCACGTCAAGCGCGACCGCGCCGAGCTGTCCGAAATCTTCACCCGCCTGTGCCAGAAGGTGGCCGAGGACCTGGCGCGCAAGCGCTACGCCGGCCGCACGGTGGGTATCAAGCTGCGCTATGCCGACTTCCGCACGGTGACGCGCGACCTGACCCTGCCTTCGCCCACGGCCGATGCCGCCGCCATCCGCCGCGCTGCCGGCGAATGCCTGCGCCGCGTGCCGCTGGACGACCGGCTGCGCCTGCTCGGCGTGCGCATGTCGGCCCTCTGCACGCTGGACGAGGCTGCCAGGGCCCAGCCGGCGCAAGGTGATCTTTTTGCTAATTTATGATACCTTTCCCGCGCGAGCTGGCATGCTGAGTCCGGCTGCAAACCCGGATTACCTATGCAAGCCAACGCTGTTCATCGCCCGGCACGGCGCGCCTGGCTGGTGCTTATCGCCTTCGGCCATCTGGCCGTGCTGATGGCCTGGCGCCCTGTCGCGCGGCAGGCGCAGGAATTGGCCGGGCAGCCGGAAGGCGAACTGATCTTGCTGAAGCTGCCGCAAGCCATTCGTCACCGTTCGGCCGAATTGCCCCCGCGACCACCGCGCGTGCAGCCGACCGCGCAGCACACAGCGGCCGTCCAGGCCCGCCCTGCACCGCCTCCGGTTGCCAGCGAAGCGGTCAGTCCGGATGCACTGCCCGCTTCCGCAGAGGCAATGCCGCAGTCGATCACCCTGCCAGCGCCCGCCAGCTTGCCGGCCGACCCATTTGCCAAACCGGCGGTGCGCGACGAATCCTTGCTTGAAAAGACCCGCAAGTCGGCCGCCAGCATCGACCGCCAGTTGCGCAAGGAGAGCCTGAACAAATATGCCACCGTCGTGGACGAGGACAAGGCCGCGACGCTTTCCATCACCGGTGCCCCTCCGCCCAAACCATTCGCGCCGGAGAGTTTCGCCGGCGCGAACGGCATCGTGCACAAGCGCTATATGTTGCGCGGGAAAATGGTGTGCGAAGAGGTCGACCATATCGGGACCGGCGGCCACGATGTCTTCCGCAAGGGCTCGAAAGCCCGCCTGGTCAAATGTCCCAAATGAGCCTGCCCTTCGAGCCCCGCAGGCGCCAGGCCTGGCTGGCCGCCATCGCGCTGGTGCACGCAGCGCTCTTCCTGTGCTGGCGCGGCATGCCCTATGTACGGCAGGCCAGCGTCCAGCGCGAAACGGAACTGGTCTACCTGCAAGCACCGAGGGAATTGCCCAGGCGCCCGCCTGCCGTGGCCGCACCGGCGGCGCCGGTTGCTACCGTCCGGCGCGCTGCACCGCCGCCGCCGGTGGTCAGCACAGCGACCGCGCCGGCAGCTTCCGAGACTGCGGCGCCGGTAGCAGAAGCCGTTACCGTGCCAGCCACCGTCAACGACGACCCGTTTGCCAAGCCGGCGCCACTGGCGGAGACGCTGCTCGAGAAAAATCGCAAGCTGGCCGCCGGCGTCGACCGCCAGCTCCGCAAGGAAAGCCTGAATAAATTTGCAACAATCATCCTGCCGGACACCAAGCTTGGGATGGCAATCGCCAAGGCGCAAACCAGGGAATGGGTGCTGGAACAGACTTCCGACCTGGGCGACGGCGTGACCATGAAGCGCTACCGCAGGGGGAATCAGCAGTATTGCGAGTACACCAACCTGGTCGGCGCACGGGGACAAGACCCCGGCCGTGACGGGAACAAGACAAAGGTCATGACTTGCCCATGAGGACCCATGTAAAATGTCGTTCCCGTGGAAAAAGCTGATCAAGGTCGATAACGTTTATGTGGTTCAAGAATCTCCAGGTTTACCGCCTGCCTGCCCCTTGGGCATTTACTCCAGAACAACTCGAAGAAGCCCTCCAGTCGCAGTCCTTCTCGCCTGCCAGCAGCAATGAGCTGATGCGCCAGGGCTGGGACAAGCCGCGTCCAAACGGCGGCCTGGTGCACGTTGTCAACAAGCAGATGCTGATGGTGCTGGGCACCGAGAAAAAGCTGCTGCCATCGACCGTGGTCAACCAGGTTGCCAAGGCGCGCGCGGCCGAAATGGAAGAGCAGCAAGGCTTCGCTCCTGGCAAAAAAGCCATGAAAGAACTCAAGGAACGCGTGCACGACGAACTGCTGCCGCGCGCCTTCACCATCCGCAGCAACACATGGTGCTGGATCGACCCGGTCAACGGCTGGCTGGTGGTCGATGCCGCCAGCCCGGCCAAAGCCGACGACGTCATCAAGCACCTGCTGAAAGCTGTCGACCGCATGCCGATCGAAAGCCTGCGCGTGCAGCGTTCCCCGGTGGGCGTGATGACTGCCTGGCTGCAGGATGACGAAGCGCCAGCCGGCTTCACCGTCGACATGGACACCGAACTGCGCGCCACCGGCGAGAGCAAGGCAGCCGTGCGCTACGTGCGCCACACCCTGGAGCCGGAAGAAGTACGCCGCCACATCGCGGCCGGCAAGCAGTGCACCCGCCTGGCCATGACCTGGGACAGCAAGATCAGCTTCGTGCTGACCGAAGCGCTGGCCATCAAGAGCGTCAAGCCGCTGGATGTGATGAAGGAAAACGACGCCGTGACCCGCAACGACGAGGAACGCTTCGACGGCGACTTCATGCTGATGACCGGCGAACTGTCCAAGCTGCTGCAGGACGTGGTCGACGCCCTAGGCGGCGAAGCGAAGGCCTGAGTTTTCGCTATCCCCGCGTGAGCGCCAGCAGGCGCTCGCAATAGCCCGGGGCTTTGTCCTCGGGCACGTTGGTCACGCCAAGTAGCAGTCCGCCACTGACGGGTTGTGCCCCGGCATACCATCCCGACAAGGCGGATGGCGCCATGCCCAGGCTGCGCGCTCGCGCAGCGACTTCCACATCGTTGACATTCGCAGGCAATTGCAGCAGCACGCCCAGTGCTGCCGGCGCATGGATTGCGCCAAGTCTTTCCAGCGCCGCGCCCAGTGCGCTCCTGCGTTCCTGGTACAGACGCTTCATATGGCGCAGGTGGCGCAGGTAGGCGCCGCTATGCAGGAATTCCGCCACTGCCAGTTGCACAACCGGCGGCGGAGCGCTGCCGCAAGTGGAAGCCGTTTGCGCCAGCAGGTCCGCCAGTTCCGGCGGCGCTACCAGGAAACCGACCCGCAGGGATGGCGTCAGCGTCTTGCTGAAGGTGCCAAGGTGCAGCACGCGGCCATTGCGGTCCTGTGAAGCCAGCGCAGGCGCGGCGCGGCCTTGCGGCTGCAATTCGCCCAGGTAATCGTCCTCGATGATCCAGGCGCCTGCCTGCGCAGCCCATTCCAGCAAGGCCTGGCGCCGGCGCAGCGACAAGGTCACGCCGAGGGGCGCTTGCTGGCCCGGCGTCACCACCGCCAGCCTGGCACGTGGCGCCCTTTGCATGCCAGCCGCGACATCCATTCCTTCCGGATCGACGGGGACGGGTACCAGCTGCAATCCCGCCGCCGCTAGTGCGTCGCGTGTGGCCATGTAGCCCGGCTGCTCGATCCACGCCTGTTCGCCTTTCAACTCAAGCGCGCGCAGTACCAGCCCAAGCGCGCCAGCATAGCCGTTGCAGACCAGCACCTGCCCGGGTGTGCAATCGAGGCCGCGCGCCATGCACAGGTATGCCGCGATTTCGGCGCGCAGCGCATATTCGCCACGCGGGTCGGGATAGGAGAGCGGCATCGCAGCCGCCGTGCGTGCCGCCCTCCCCATCACCCGCGACCAGGTCTTGAAGGGAAAGGCGTCCTGCGCCGGCACCCCAACCTGGAAGGGGTTGGTGCTGACAGCCCTTCCGGGAAAGGCTTGCACCACTTCCAGCGCTGCTGCGCCTGGCGCCACGCGTGCCGCTTCGCTGCCTGGCCTTCCTCCGCCTGCCATCGTGCCGCCCGCACAAACGAAAGTGCCGGCCGCGCCGGCGGTGTAGACCAGCTGCTCATCGCGCAGCCGTTCATAAGCCTGCCGCACGGTGCCGCGCGCCACCCCCAATTGTGCGGCCAGGTCATGCCAGGACGGCAGGCGGGCTTGCGGCGCCAGGCGCCCGTCGCCGATCGCGCCGCGCAGGCCGAGGAAGATCTGGTCCGCCAGCGTGGCAGCGGCTTGGCGGTCGATGGCGAGGTTCAGGGAATGGTACATAAATTTAGTGCATTCTTGCGTCTTTTTGGTGGCCCAAGCCAAAGGTACCATGGATTCATCCAATCCACGAAAGCCATCATGTTCAAGCCATTGATCGCAGCACTTCTAGTGTGCCTTTCCACCGTCCCCGCCCATGCCGACGAAGCCGGCAGCGGCGCCAGCCGGGCCAAACTGGCCGGCAAGGCCCTGATCGGGCAGCCGGGTCCCGCCGCCGTGCTGCAAACCATCGACGGCCAGCGCATCGACCTCGCCTCTTACTACGGCAAGAAGCCGGTCTACCTCAAATTCTGGGCCACCTGGTGCGTGCCTTGCCGCGAGCAGATGCCCGCATTCGAGAAGTCCTTCCAGCAGTACGGAGACAAGCTCGCCGTGGTCGCGGTCAACGCGGGGTATAGCGACACCGAAACGGAAGTGAAGAGCTACCGCGCCCAACATGGCTTGCACATGCCAATCGTTATCGATGACGGTTCGCTGGCGGCCAGCCTCAACCTGCGCGTCACGCCGCAGCACATCGTGATTGGCCGCGATGGCCGCATCCAGCATATCGGCCATTTGCATGACAAGGATCTCGAGAAAGCGCTGCAGCGCGCAGTGAGCGAAAGTGCGGCAGCCAGTCCGGTGGCCCTGGCGCCGCAAGCCGCCCCGGCGCGCGCCGCGTTCAAAGTCGGCGATGTCGCGCAAGGACTGCCGCTGCCGGCCGCACAGGGCAAACCACGCGCGCTGATGTTCTTCTCGCCATGGTGCGAGTCCTACCTGCGCGAAAGCCGCCCTGCGACAGCACAAGCGTGCCAGCGGGTGCGCGAAGAGGCAGAAGCGCTGGCTGCGACACCCGGCGTCGAATGGCTTGCCGTCGCATCGCCGGTCTGGTCGTCGGACAAGGAAGTCGCCGAGTTCGCACGCAGCAAAAAGTCGCGCATGGCGATGCGTCTGGACAAGGATGGGGCGCTGTTCAACGCCTTCAGCGTGCGCCAGATTCCCAGCATTGTCCTGCTGGACCGCCAGGGCCGCGTAGCACGCGTGATGGGGCCTGATGACCGCGGCCTGGCGCAGGCAGTGCAAGCCTTGCAGGTGCAATGATGCGGCGCATTTTGTTGGCGCTGCTGCTCGCCGTACTCGGGCTGGCACGGGCGGTGGCGCAGGATTTTCTCGAGCCGGAGGCCGCCTTCCGCTTCTCGGCGCGCATGGCCGATGGCGGCACTGCCGAAGTCAGTTTCGACATCGCAGACGGCTACTACATGTACCGCGACCGTTTCCGTTTCAGCGCGGACGGCGCCAAGGTGGACGCCCCCCAACTGCCGCCAGGTAAAGTGAAGTTCGACCAGACCTTCGGCAAGGAAGTGGAGACTTACCGCCACCGCGTCACCGTGCGCGTGCCGGTTCAGGGCGAAGGCCCTTTCGTGCTGCGCGTGACGAGCCAGGGCTGCGCCGACGCCGGCCTGTGCTATTCGCCGATGGATTCCGGGGTTACGCTGGAAGCGGCTGCGCCGCTGGCGCAAACGCTGCAAGGCGGCCAATTGCTGAAAATCGTGCCGCTGTTCCTGCTGCTCGGCCTTGGCCTGGCATTTACGCCCTGCGTGCTGCCGATGGTTCCCATCCTGTCCTCTATCATCGTGGGCGACAGCGCCAGGCCAAGCCGCAAGCGCGGGCTATTGCTGTCGGGTGCCTACTCGCTGGGCATGGCGCTGGTGTACACCGGCTTTGGCATTGCGGCCGGGCTGGCGGGCGAAGGGCTCGCGGCTTCTTTGCAGAGGCCATGGGTGATCGGTGGGTTCGCCTTGCTGCTGTCCGCGCTGGCGCTGTCGATGTTCGGTGTTTACGAGCTGCAGTTGCCGGCAGTCCTGCAATCGCGCCTGGCCGACAGCGCCAACCGCCGCACGGCCGGCAAGCTGGCCGGCGTGTTCGGCATGGGCGCCGTCTCCGCGCTGATGGTCGGCCCTTGCGTGGCCGCGCCGCTGGCGGGAGCGCTGGTCTACATCAGCCAGACGCGCGACGTGCTGGTCGGCGGCAGTGCGCTGTTCGCAATGGCGGCAGGCATGAGCGTGCCGCTGGTGCTGGTCGGAGTGTCAGCAGGCAGCCTGCTGCCGCGTGCAGGTTCGTGGATGGTGTGGGTCAAGCGTGGCTTCGGCGTCATGCTGCTGGCGCTGGCCGCGTGGATGGCGTTGCCGCTGCTGCCGAACCGCCACGTCTCGGCGCTGCCGTTCAAGCAGGTCGCCAACGTGCAGCAACTCGAAGCGGAACTGGCGAAAGGCCGCCCTGTCATGCTCGACTTCTATGCCGACTGGTGCGTCTCATGCAAGGAAATGGAAAAGTTCACTTTCAGCGCGGCGCCGGTGAAGGCCGCGCTGGAAGGGGCGGTGCTGCTGCAGGCCGACGTAACCTCCAACAGCAATGAAGACAAGGCCCTGTTGAAACGCTATGGCCTGTTTGGGCCGCCCGCCATCATCCTGTTCGATGGCGAGGGCAAGGAACTAGCGCGCGTAATCGGCTACCAGGACGCCGCGCGCTTCCAGCAAACGCTGGCGAAACTCAAATGAATCAGAGCGGCTGGAATACACCGGCCGCTTTGTTTTTCTGCACGTTATCCCAGGCGAAAATCTGGCCGTTCATTGCCACGTACACGCCGGGCGGCAGCACCTGCGCCACGCCGCAGGCAAAGCCCATGTTGAAGAAGGCGTCGGAATTATCGATCTCGTAAGGGATCATGGCGCCGGTGAAGACAATGGTCTTGTCCTTGATCGCCGGGCCCAGGACGGCGGCGGTCTGCGGCATGGTATCGGTGCCGTGCACAATCACGATGGCTTTTTCCGAAGCGGCTTGGCAGGCGGCCAGAACGCGCTGGCGGTCGGCATCGACCATGTCCAGCGAATCGAGCAGCGACACGACTTCCAGCTCGCAAGGGGTGGTGATGCGGGCGCGCTTGATCGCGGCAGGCAGGTGACTTTCGGTGAAAGCCAGGGTGCCATTCAGTTCGTTGTAGTGCTTGTCGAAAGTGCCGCCGGTAGCAATGATGCGCAGGGTCATGATGAATTAAAATGAAATCGATGAATGGCGTGCATGATAGCCGAAAAAGTTTGCCACTTCCGGCTGGCATTCCGCCGAACAGTTGACTACACTGGGTTTTTTGCCCGGCCAGAACATGAAAGCGCTCGCACCAGGAACCGTGATTTTCCACCGCTACCGCGGCTATGGCGTCATCACGGCTGTCAATTTGCTGACCGGCTGGATTTCCGCCCGGTTTGGCAATGAATCGCGCACGCTCGACCTGAACCTCTCCACCGACGAAGTGCAGTTTGCCGACGGCGAAGCAATCCTGTTCCGCCGCGCCCCGCCCGACCGCATGCCGCACGCGCGGCTGATGGCGGTAGTGCGCGAGTTGCACAAGGCCGGCTACCAGAAGTTATACCTGTACTCCTGGCCCAAGCCATCCGGCCTGCACTGGCGCTGGCACTTGTTTACCGGTCCGCGCGACTGGATGCAGCGTTCCTGGCGCGAAGGCTGGTACGGCTCCGGCGCCGACTACATCTTCAACCCCGTGATGGGCTGGGGCGACCAGCCCGGCGCCACGACGGAAGAACTGGTGCACGCCCTGGCCAGATTCGACCCGCAAGGACTGGCGCAAGCGCTTGGCCGCGACGAAGACCACACCGAATGGTTCGCGCGCGTGTGCGACGCCCTGCTCCCCGGCTACATGTACAGCCTCGACATGCAGCGCCCGAACGGCGGCCCGTTAAGTGACATGCCCGCAGTCCCGGTGGTGCCCGTCCGCGCCAACCTCCCGCCCTACAGCGGCGAACCGATCACCTGGCCCCCCGGCTGGGCCGGCCTCTGGACCAAGGTCCACACCATGCCACTGCCGAGCCCGTGTCACACCTTGGGGTCACACCCCAACTGTGACACGGACACAGCCGTGTAATGCTTCAGCTCGTGTCACTTCTGGGGTGTGACCCCATGGTGTGACACGGGCTCAGCCGTTGAGGTGGTTGACCAGGTTCTGGAAGGCGTTGCGGAAGTAGAGCTCGTAGCTGGCTTGCTCGACGTAGCCGAGGTGCGGTGTGCACAGCACGTTCGGCATGCGCAGCAGCGGTGAATTTTCCGGCAGCGGTTCGGTTTCGAACACGTCCAGTGCGGCATAGCCGGGATGGCCGGCCTTGAGTGCTTCTTCCAGCGCGCCAGCCGCAACCAGCTCGGCGCGGCTCACGTTGACGAACAGCGCGTCGCGCTTCATGTGCGCCAGGTCTTCGGCCGTGACGATGCCGCGTGTGCCTTCGGCCAGGCGCAGGTGCAGCGACAAGACATCCGCTTCGCCAAAGAAGGCTTCACGCGATGCGGCGGCTTCGTAGCCGTCGGCCTTGGCTGCTGCGCGGCTAGCGTCGCTGCCCCAGACAATCACGCGCATGCCAAACGCCTTGGCATAACCCGCTACCAGCTTGCCAATCTTGCCGTAACCCCAGATCGCCATCGTGCTGCCCGCCAGCACCAGGCCCAGCGTGTTGTGCTCATGGCTGATCGATACCTGCTGCCATTGTCCGTCGCGCAGCTTGCCGGCGTATTGGAACAATTTGCGCCGCGCTGCCATCACCAGCGCCCACGTCAATTCCGCGGGCGCAGTCGGCGAACCTACGCCTTCCAGGACCGTGATGCCAAGTTCGCGGCAAGCTTCCATGTCGACATGTCCACTGACCTTGCCGGTCTGCGAAATCACTTTCAGGTTAGGAAGCCTGGACAGTAAAGCGCGGTTGAACGCAGTGCGCTCGCGGATCAACACCAGCGCCTCGTACGGCGCCAGGCGGGCCACCAGCTGGCCCATGCCCTTCACGGAATTGTTGAAAACCTTGACCTCGTGGCCATCCAGGAGCTTGAAGCATTCCAGGCCACGAGTTGCATCCTGGTAATCATCGAGAATCGCAATTTTCATGTCAGTTAGCAGATTTTGTGATGAAAATGGTAGGGAAATAACAGGTTTGTGAATATCTGGAATAGCCTACTACATTAGTCGGGCAATATTCCTACATTTTTGTCGGAAGCGCGGGATCGCAGGTGTACAATCGGCCAAATTCAAGGAGCCCGGCCGGGTAAGCCAGGCTGGCTCCAGCAGCATATGTTCCAGCGACCGGGCACACCCCCGCCTGGCGCTCGCGCCCTCGAGTTATCGGGCGCATCGACAGAACCGCCGTATTTCGCCGAAGTATCAATTCTTCCGCGCAAGCTATCAGCTGACGACGATTCCTGCCGTGCCGGGACAAGACAGAATTCTTTATTGGCATTGGAGGTACTATGAATCAGCCCGTTATGGGAGGCGTTGTAACCATGAACGCACCAGCTTACATCAAACAGCAAAAGCTGATCAATTGGGTGGCGGAAGTCGCCGCATTGACCAAGCCGGCTCGCATCTACTGGTGCGACGGCTCGCAGGAAGAGTACGACCGCCTGTGCGCTGAAATGGTTGCCGCCGGCACCATGAAAAAGCTGAACGAAGCAAAGCGTCCAAACTCCTACCTGGCTTGCTCCGACCCAACCGACGTCGCCCGCGTTGAAGACCGCACCTTCATCTGCTCGCAGACCAAGGAAGCGGCCGGCCCGACCAACAACTGGATGGACCCGCAGGAAATGCGCGGCACCCTGAACGGCCTGTTCGATGGCTGCATGGCCGGCCGCACCATGTACGTGGTGCCGTTCTCGATGGGCCCGCTGGGCTCGCCGATCGCCCACATCGGCGTGGAACTGTCCGATTCCCCATACGTCGCCGTCAACATGCGCACCATGACCCGCATGGGCAAGGCCGTGTACGACGTGCTGGGTACCGATGGCGAGTTCGTGCCTGCGATCCACACTGTCGGCAAGCCGCTGGCTGCCGGCGAAAAAGATGTGCCTTGGCCATGCAACGCCACCAAGTACATCGTGCACTTCCCTGAGACCCGCGAGATCTGGTCCTACGGTTCCGGCTACGGCGGCAATGCGCTGCTGGGCAAGAAGTGCTTCGCGCTGCGCATCGCTTCCACCATGGGCTACAACGACGCCAAGAACGGCGGCGAGGGCTGGCTGGCAGAACACATGCTGATCCTGGGCGTTGAATCCCCGGAAGGCAAGAAGCATTACGTTGCCGCTGCCTTCCCTTCGGCTTGCGGCAAGACCAACTTCGCCATGCTGATCCCGCCGAAGACCTTCGACGGCTGGAAAGTCACCACCATCGGCGACGACATCGCCTGGATCAAGCCGGGCAAGGATGGCCGCCTGTACGCGATCAACCCTGAAGCGGGTTACTTCGGCGTGGCTCCTGGCACCAACACCAAGACCAACTCGAACTGCATGTCCTGCCTGAACGAGAACACCATCTTCACCAACGTCGCGCTGACCGACGACGGCGATATCTGGTGGGAAGGCCTGACCAAGGAGGCGCCTGCGCACCTGGTCGACTGGCAAGGCAAGGACTGGACCCCGGCGTCCGGCACCAAGGCATCGCACCCGAACGCGCGCTTCACCGTGGCCGCAACCCAGAACCCGGTGATCGACCCGGCCTGGGACGATCCAGCCGGCGTGCCGATCTCCGCCTTCATCTTCGGCGGCCGCCGTTCCACCACCGTGCCTCTGGTGACCGAAGCGCGCGACTGGATCGAAGGCGTGTACATGGCTGCGACCATGGGCTCCGAAACCACCGCTGCAGCCGCCGGCCAGCAGGGCGTGGTGCGCCGCGACCCGTTCGCCATGCTGCCGTTCATGGGCTACAACATGAGCGACTACTTCCAGCACTGGCTGGACATGGGCAAGCGCCTGGAAGGCAAGGGCGCCACCCTGCCTAAGATCTTCTGCGTCAACTGGTTCCGCACCGACGAAAACGGCCATTTCGTATGGCCTGGCTTCGGCGACAATATGCGCGTGCTGAAGTGGATGCTGGAGCGCGTTGAAGGCACCGGCGGCGGCGTCGAGAACATCTTCGGCACCACCCCACGCTACGGCGACATCTCGTGGGACGGCCTGCCATTCACCGCCGAGGAGTTCGAGACCATCACCTCGATCGACAAGGATGCATGGCGCGCGGAGCTGAAGCTGCACGCTGAATTGTTCGAGAAGCTGGCATACCACCTGCCGCAAGAGCTGAAGGACAATATGGCCAAGCTGGAGCAGCGCCTGAACGGCTAAGCTTTACCGCTTCCAAAAAAAACGCGCCTCACGGGGCGCGTTTTTTTATTCCCTGCTCGCGTTCGACCATTCAGGTCGCTGCTCAACCGGAACCTCGGCCTGGTCGAAGCTGTCGACCTCTTTCATGGTGCGCACATCGTACAGCGTTTCGATCCCGGAGAAATGCAGGCCTCCGCAATCGGTGGCAACGTGCGTGCCGTTCTTCCAGAACCAGTATTCGCGAATGATCATTCCGCACTTGGAGGAGCGCGTGCGGCCGCCGTGATAGACATGCAGCTCGGTGGGCCATCGCCTGCCATCCGCGGCGAAATACGCAAGCACGAGCCAGGCTGCAGACTCGCCGTCGGGAGCGAGCCGGACATCATCTGCCCTTCGGTCCGTCGTCAGCTTGATGTCTTTGCCCGACGCAGTCACGACGTGCACATTCCTCGCCTTGTCGGCATAAGCCTTGACCAGGCTTCCCGCGCTGGCAGTTGAACACGCGATGAAAAGCGCGCCAGTAGACACAATACTGCGAATCTTCATTCAACATCCCGATAGTTGACCAGGTACCTGATTCCCAATAAGCTTCCGTGAAATTTGTTGAAACTGCAATGTAAATATGAAGAAGAAAAAACGATGAAGAAGGCATTTGTTGCTGCGGCAATCGCGGCGCTGAACATGCAGGCGTTTGCCGCCAAGCAGGATTGCGAGAATGCTGCTCACGCCAAGGCATACGTGTCAGGATTCCAGAAAGAGTTCATGGCTGCAGGTACTGCCATGACCGACCGTGAGAAGCAATATACGAAGAGAATTGACGCTATCAAAGCCAGGTTAATCAATGCAGGTGCCTGGACTCCGCAAGAAGCCTCCCTGCAGGTAATGAATTTCGCGATCCTGGACCAGGAGGCCAAAGAGGCGGAGGCTGTGCGGAAGAAGGCGGCCACCGATTTGAAGGTGCAGCTGTATGCGCTGGAGGGAGTCGACATCGTGGCAGGGAATGATAAGGTTGCAAGGGATAGGGCTGCGTGCCTTATGGGATACGATGCTATCGACAAGCTGCAAAAACTGGATGGGGCCGCGAGTGCCGCATGGGAGCTGCTGATCGCCAAGCTTGCCAAGGTGGCAGCCGAGAAAAACATCAGCCTCGATTGAAGCTCTGAAA
The DNA here is from genome assembly GCF_049913255.1 of Pseudoduganella sp. R-43. Lineage (NCBI taxonomy): Bacteria > Pseudomonadati > Pseudomonadota > Betaproteobacteria > Burkholderiales > Oxalobacteraceae > Pseudoduganella > Pseudoduganella sp. R-43. The sequence goes on along the minus strand of NZ_CP183988.1, from coordinate 111,495 downwards.
GTTTTTCTTGACATGTGATTTGTAATGGGCGCAGAATCGCGTCCACTGATTTTTTACCAACCCCATTTTCGAAAGGACGACCATGCCACGTACGGCTATCCACAATCTGCAAATGAGATAGCCCCGCAGCGCGAGCGCTCGGGGCAGGCAATCAAGCCACCCGAGCCGGTCGTTCTTCCAACACGAACCCCGGCCAGGAAACTCGCCGGGGTTTTTGTTTCTACAGCCCCGGCATAACGAAAGACGTTATGCCAATTAAGCAAAGCCTGCACAAAGGCCTGGTGCCTGTGCACATCTATACGGATGACATTGATCATTCGGCCATCCAGCAACTGCTGAATATTGCGAACCTGCCGATCGTGCATCCGCACGTGGCGGCCATGCCCGACGTACACGCCGGCATCGGCGCAACCGTCGGCAGCGTGATCCCGACGCGCGGCGCCATCATTCCCGCCGCTGTCGGGGTCGACATCGGCTGCGGCATGAATGCCGTGCGCACGACGCTGACCGCGAGCCAGCTGCCCGACAACCTGGCGCGCGTGCGCAGCGCGATCGAAACGCTGGTGCCGGTCGGCTTCGAGCAGCACGCTTTCGACAAGGTGCGCGGCTCCGCCCACGCCCGCGTCGGACGTCCGCTGAACGACCGCCTGGACCGCATCGTGGCGCGCCACAAGGGCATCATGAAGATGCAGCACAAGTTCGCGCAGACCTGGATCTGCCAGCTTGGCACCCTGGGCGGCGGCAATCACTTCATCGAGCTGTGCATCGATGAAGAGCAGCGCGTCTGGATCATGCTGCATTCGGGCTCGCGCGGCATCGGCAATGTCATCGGGCGCTACTTCATTTCCGCTGCACGCAAGGAAATGATGCGCCATAAGGTGAACTTGCCGGACCGCGACCTGTCCTACTTCAGCGAAGGTTCGGAACTGTTCGACGACTATGTGGAAGCAGTCGACTGGGCCCAGGACTACGCCATGCTGAACCGGCGCGAAATGATGCGCCGCGTGGTGGCGGCGCTGGAGCCGCACGTCCCGCCGTTCAAGCTCGACGGCGAGGCGATCAACTGCCACCACAACTACGTGGCGCAGGAATCGCACTTCGGCCACAAGCTGTACGTCACCCGCAAGGGAGCCATCTCGGCGCGCGAAGGCGAGCTGGGGATCATCCCGGGCAGCATGGGTGCCCGCAGCTACATCGTGCGCGGCAAGGGCAACGAGGAATCGTTCTGCTCCTGCTCGCACGGCGCCGGACGACGCATGAGCCGCAGCGAAGCGAAACGCAAATTCAACCGCTTCGACCTGGCCGAACAGACGCAGGGCATCGAATGCCGCAAGGATGGCGGCGTGGTGGATGAAATCCCCGCCGCCTACAAAGACATTGACCAGGTCATGGCGCACCAGTCCGACCTCGTCGAAATCGTGCACACGCTGAAGCAAGTCGTGTGCGTGAAAGGATAAATCATGAAGGTAACCATCAAACTACCCAAGCCGCGCAACCCGCTGGCCGTGCTGGCGCGCCAGCGCAAGGCCGGCGGCCACCAGCGCGTCGAACAATCGCGGCGCGCGCTGAAGCAGCAACTGCGCCGCCAGTTGGAACGGGAGGAGTGAGCGCATGCAATCGGCAATCATGTTGAACCAACAGCAGGCGATTGACTTCCTGCTGCACGTTGCGATCACCCGCCCGGTATTCATGTGGGGCCCGCCGGGCATCGGCAAGAGCGCCCTGGTGCGCCGCTTTGCGGAAGCCGTCGGCATGGAGTGCGTCTCCCTGCTCGGCAGCCAGCTTGCGCCGGAAGATTTGCTGGGCATTCCGCAGATCGACGGCAAGTGCTCGCGCTTCTTCCCTCCTGCAAACATCGTGCGTGATGAGCCCTTCGTCCTGTTCCTGGACGAACTGAATGCTTCGTCGCACGAGATCCAGAAGGCATTCTATTCGCTGATCCTGGACCAGCGCATCGGCGAATACAGCCTGCCGAAAGGAACCATCGTGATCGGCGCCGGCAACCGCGCCAAGGATGCGGCCATCGTCAAGCCGATGCCGTCGGCACTGGTGAACCGCATGGTCCATATCCACTTGCGCTCCGACCACCGCCAGTGGCTGGAATGGGCAAGCGGCGAGGGCGGCATCCATCCCTGGGTGCTGGAGTACATCCAGCTGCGTCCCGATCATCTGTGGAGCGAGCCGCCGAAACACGAAGAGCCGTTCTCGACGCCGCGCAGCTGGCACATGCTGTCGGACGCGCTGCATTCCTTCGGCGAAGGTTCCGGCGAGGAGTTGGTGGATGCGCTGGCCTATGGCTTGTTGTCGCCCAATCACGCTGGCAACTTCAAGGGCTTTCTCAAGCAGCTGCGGCACAAGCATGGCCTGCATGCGATTATCAAGGGCGACCAGCACTGGCCGGATGCACCGGCGGATCGGGACGTGCTGTACTTCCTCGCGCAATCCTTCCGCGCCCATTTGGTGAAGGAGCTGCCGGAAGAGGAATCGGCAGTGCGCAGCGCGCACCATGCCTTGTCGATCCGCGCCAAGGATATGTTGCGCGACCTGGCGCGTATCAGCGTCGAGATCGCGCAATCGCTGCTCGGCGAAGATGCCCAGGGCCGCCGCTTGCCTGCGTGGTTCCTGGTCGAAGTGGCACGCGACCTGCCACGACTGGCCGGCCGCAGCCAGAAGGAGACTGCATGAGCAGGGACAGGAAGCCCGATCCGGCCGCGTCCGCGCGCCAGGCCGGGATTGCCCATGTGCGGGCGCATCCGGTGCTGGGCGCTATCGCGGCCCAGGCGGAATTTCACACCGATGCGACGCACCAGTTCGTGCCGTCCGGCGGATGGCTTGCCGTGTCGCCCGGCGGCACACTTTGGCTGCATCCGAAGCGGCGCGCGCAGCCGGACGAATGGGCGCGCGTGATCGGCATCGCGCTGTCCTGCCTTGGACTGGGCCTGGTGCGGCGCCGTGAACCGGCGCTGCTGTGGGAGCTGGCAGCGCTGGTGTCTGCATCGCGTTTTTGCGCTGAACTCAAGCTGGGCGAATTGCCGGAAGAATGGCGTTTGCCCGAATGCGAGGACGCCGGCGTGGAAACCTTGCTGCAGCGCTTTTGCAGCGGCGGCTGTCCCGCGCCGCTGCTGGCCTGGCACGCGGACATTGCCGGCACTGGGTCGGTGTTCACCTCGCTCGACGAGAAGGCGATGCCCTGGAAGCGCCACAAGCCGTGGCATGAATTGCTGGCAGATGGGATTGCGCGCGGCGTCGGCAGGGCGCTTGCCATCGCGGGCGGCGCAACTGTCGAACAGGCGGCCAGGCCGCACAGCCGCGAGCACCGCGCACGGCGCCGCATGATGGATTGCTATCCTTTGCTAGGCGCCCTGGCAGCGAGCTTCGACCTGGAGAACGATATCCGGATTTGCCAGCAGTACGATATTCGCGTTGCCGCCATCGATGTCGGCGCCCGCCGCATCTGGATCAATCCGGCGGCCGGCCTGAATGACGACGAAACGTTGTTCGTGCTGGCCCATGAGTTGCTGCACGCTGGCCTCAACCACGCGTCGCGTCGCCGCGGGCGTGATCCGGTGTTGTGGAATGTCGCCTGCGATTTCGCGATTAATGGCTGGCTGGTCGAGATGCAGGTTGGTGCGGCGCCCGCCATCGGCATGCTGTACGACGCTGCACTGGCAGGACAATCCGCAGATGAAATCTATGACGGCCTGGCGCGCGATATTCGCCGTGCACGCAAGCTGGCTACGATGCGCGGCGTTGGGCAGCCGGATTTGCTGGGCGAGGACAGCGGCGCCCAGTTTACGGACGCGGAGGAATACTGCCGCCGCGCACTCGCGCAAGGCATGGACCGCTGGGAATATGAGGGCGCGCGCGGCACCGTTCCGGCTGGCCTGCTGGAGGAGATCCGCAGCCTGGCGCAGCCGCCGATTCCGTGGGACGCCCGGCTCGCGCACTGGTTCGACGAAAGGTTCCCTCCGCTGGAGCTGCGGCGCAGCTATGCGCGGCCTTCGCGCCGGCAGGGAGCGACGCCGGATATTCCGCGGCCTTCGCTGTGCAAGCCGCCCGAGGAAGAACGCAAGAGCCGCGTCTTCGGCGTGCTGCTCGATACTTCGGGTTCGATGGAGCCTACCATGCTGGGCAAGGCGCTTGGCGCCATCGCCAGCTATGCGATGGCGCGCGACGTCATTGCCGTGCGCCTGGTGTGCTGCGACGCCGCGGCCTACGACTGCGGCTGGGTCGAACCGGATAACCTGCTGGACCGCTTCACCTTGCGCGGACGCGGCGGAACGGTGCTGCAGCCGGGCTTCGATCACCTGCGCGACCTGGCGCACCGAGGCGAGCTGCCGGCGCACGGCCCGGTGCTGGTAGTGACGGACGGCTGGTGCGAGGACAAGCTCGAGACGCGCATGGACCACGCCTACCTGCTGGCCGACGGACGCCGCTTGCCGTTTGTCCCGCGCGGGGAAGTCTTCTACATGACGGAATAGCTACTGGCCGGAAGAGGCGGGCATTGGCGGCAGCCCCATCATCTTGCGGCGGATGTCGAGTCCGCTTTCGTCTTCGATCACGACCGGCTTGCCGCTGGCGAGCTGGGTGCCGTAGCGTTGCGGCAGTCCTTTGGCGACACGCAGCCTGTCCTCGGCTTGCGCCAGTTGCGAGCCCGGCACGTCATTCTCCGCCTGGGCCTCGCGCAAGTCCGGTAGCAGGGCTTCCAGTTCCTTCTCGGGCACGCGCATCAGGACGGTGAATGCATTCTGGGACAGCTCGGGCCCGGCGAAGCGCGTGCCCGGCCAGCCGTGGGAAGCGACGATGGTCTTCAGGCGCGCCAGTTCCTTGCGGTCGCGCGCCGCATCGCGCTTGCCGGGTGCACCCATGCCTTCCAGCGCCCGGATGGCGGCCAGCTCGCGGGCATCGAGCACCTTGCGCTTGATGATGATTTCTTCGCCAAGGATGGTCGTGGCTGCGCCGCCGGTACGGATGGTCACGCGCACATTGCCGCGCGCATGCGTGGAGCCGCGGTGGTCCTGCTCGACCTGGTTGGCCTCCACCTGCACCGTATGCTGCTGGCCGATGGGCAGCATGATGCGTGCGACCTCCTTGCCCGCCGCCAGCGTCTGCACGCTGATGCGGCTTGGCTCGGCGGCATTGGCAAGCCCTTGGCAGGCCAGCAGCAACGGTAGCGCAAGCTTGTAGATGCTCATCATGTACCTACGGTAGCAAACCTGTGCGAACAATGGAGCACGCGTGGCGGCCTGGCGTACCAGGCTGAGCATCAAGCGCATTGCTGTCCTGTACAAGAACACAAGGTGAGTATTTATACAAAGTTTTTCTTGACACCACATTCGCGCAGAGCGCAGAATCAGCGCTCGTTAGTTGTATAACCCAGATCAAGAAAGGACGGCCATGCGCAATTTCGCTATCACCTGCATTAAGCACACCAGATAGCCCTGATGCGCGTGCGCTCGGGGCACTGGCAAATTGCCACCCCGAGCCGGACGTCCGACGACAAACCCCGGCGAGGAAACTTGCCGGGGTTTTTGTTTTTTGGTCCCCGGCGCAAGGAGGAAAGGAATCATGGAGATCCAACTCAAAGCTGTCACCCGACAGAACTTCGACGACATCACCGACTTGCGGCTGCTGGACCATCAGCGCGACTACATTGCCAGCAATGCCTACTCGATTGCGCAGGCCAGCTTCTACCCGCAGATGCAGGCGCGCGCCATCTATGCGGGCGAGGAATTGCTTGGCTTCCTGATGTATGTGGACCTGGAACTGGAAGGCCAGCCCGGCGAATTCGGCGTGTGGCGCCTGATGGTGGACATCCTCCACCAAGGCAAGGGTTACGGCCGCAAGGCGCTGCAGGCGGCGCTGGCCGAGATCCGGGCGCGCGGCGGCGTGCGCAAGGTCTGGATCAGCTACCAGCCCGACAACACCAGGGCCAAGGATCTTTACGCCAGCATGGGCTTCGTCGAAACCGACTTCGACGAGGACGGCGAAATGAACGCAGTATTAGAGCTGTAACGAAGAAGAAGGAGTCATGAATGAGACCATATCAACGCTTCCTGAGGAAATGGATTACGACCAACCTGCACGTGGTCACCAAGGAAAATTTCGCCGACATCGCCGAGCTGGAACTGCATGAATACCAGCAGGACCACGCGGCAGCCACCATGTATGCGATTGCGGAAGCCAGCTTCCACCCGAACTATCACTGCCGCGCCATCGCCGACAAGGACGGCGTGGTGGGCTTCCTGATGTACGCCGCGCCCGGCGCCGAGGATGAAGCGGGCGATTACGCGATCTACCACCTGATGGTGGACCGCCGCTTCCAGGGCAGGGGCCACGGCCGCCGCGCGGTCGAATTGGCGCTGGCCGAGATCCAGAAGCACGGCGACGTGCAGCGCATCTGGACCAGCTACCGTCCGGACAACGCCGTGGCGAAGGATCTCTACGCCGCCTGCAGCTTCATCGAGGCGGGCGTAGAGGAAGACGGCGAGATGTACGCCGTCTGGAGTCCCGATCCTTACTGAGTGAAGTTCAGGGTGTAGGCGCCGGACCGGCCGGAGTAGTAGCTGGTCGCCTCGATGGTGTAGTTGCCCCATGCACCCGCCGGCAGCGTGTAGCTGATGCGCGAATTGGTGCCGCCACCGCTATCGTCGTCGGAGCTGATGATATTGCCGGCGCCGTCACGCAGGTAGAGGTAGGTATCGAAGCTCGACGAGCTCAGGGTGATCGTCACTACCCGGCCTGGCAAGACGCCGAAGGTGTAGCGGTCAGTGTAGTAACCGGTGCCGCGTGCGCCGGCCGGGCAGGTCGATGACTGCAGGTTGCCATTTGCCGGCTCGCCGCTGACGATCCATTTGCTGCAGGCGGTGGACTGGGTCGAGCCCTGCTGGTTCAGGCTCAGCGGCAGCGTCAGGCCGCTGCCGCTGAGGGTTGCGGTGGCACTGCGCGCCTCGCCGGGATTGGCGCTGACCGAGTAGGTGATGCTGCCGTTCCCGGTGCCGCTGATGGCGCTGGTGATGCTCATCCAGCTTGGCACGCCGGACAAGCTCCAGTTGCAGCTGGCTGGCGCCGCTATCGTGAAGTTGCCACTGCTGCCTTTTGCCGGGAAGCTGCTGCTGGCCGGCGTGACGCTCCAGGTGGCGCATGCAGAACCGGCCTGGCTCAGTTTGGCGATGCCAACGCCATCGGGCGTGGTGGCGGACATGTAGTCGCTGCGCGCGGCGCCGGTGTTGGGCGCGATATTGAGACTGAAGCTGCCGTTGCCGGTACCCGAAGAACCGGATGTTACGCTGACCCAGGTGACCGGCACGGCCAGGGCCCATTTGCAAGTCGGCGCGGCGGTGATGGTGCCCGTCGTGCTGCCGCCGGCGGTAGTAAACGATGCGTTGCTCAAGCTGATGACCGGCGGCGTCGGGCAGAGCTTGCGCGCGTCCTGGGTGAAGGTGAACGTCGTGGCATACCCCATCGACGCCACCTGGCCGGAGCCGCTGCGCGAGGCCGTGGTATCCGGATTAGGGGCAACCGAGTAGGCGATGCTGCCGTTGCCGCTGCCACTGGTCGCTCCGGTGGCGGTGACAAAGCTGGGCATGGAGACCACGTTCCACGGGCAATTGGCGGCTGCAAAGACGCTGAGCGATCCGGTGCCGCCGGAGCCGCTGACAGTCGTCGTGGCCGGCGATACGACGGGCGCCGATGGGCAACTGGCCGACGCCACCTGCGTGACGGAGACGGTCTCATTCGCCAGCAAGAACGATGCGGTGCGCGATGCGCCGCTCAAGTTGGCGGTGGTCTTGAACGTCATTGCGAATGAGCCGCCGGACGGCATTTGCTGTGGATTGGCGCCGTCAACGGACAGCCAGTCTGGCAGGTTCGCCGCCTCGAAACGGCAGCCGGGTGCTGCATTGACGGTAAAGCTGACCGTTCCTGCATCGCCGCCGACGTTCTGCGTGCGCACCGGCACGGTCGTCAACTGGCTGGAGCAGGCCTGGTCCCAGATTGCGGCATATGCCGTGGAGTCGTTTTGTTCGGCTCCGCCGGCAAGCAGCACGTTGCCGTCGGGCAGGCGCGATACGCTCAGGTCGCGCTTGCGGATGCGTTGCGGGCCGCTCAGGTTCCAGGTACCGCTGGCGGCGTTGTAGCGCATGAGTTGACGGTTATAGCCTGCGGTGTAGACGATATCCGCGTTCGGCAGCACGGTGGCAGTCTGCGGCTCGAGATCGGCCGGCATCTCGGGGCCCGGAGTGAAGGCGCCGGTGGCCGGATCGTAGATTTCAGTGCTGCGCTGGGACATCGTATTGCGGCCGCCGGCCACCAGGACCTTGCCGTCCGCCAGCAGCACCGGTTCGATGGTTGAGCGCCCGATGGACATCGGGCCCGTGGCGCTCCATTGATTGCTGGCAGGGTCCCAGATCTCAGCCCGGGTGCTGTACGGAGCATAAGGAGCAGGTGCCGTACTGGCCTCGCCCCCAACCTTCATCACGCGGCCGTCGGCCAGCACTACCAGGCCGTGCCAGCCTGAGTTCTCGACAAAGTTGCCGGTTTTGCTGAAAGTACCGGTAGCGGGATTGAAGATATCGGCATACCCGCCGGTGGAATAGCCGTCCTTGCCCATCACCATCACCCGGCCATCAGGCAGCAGGCGCGCGATGGTGCGAAAGCGCATGGAGTTCATGTTGCCGGCGGCGGTCCATTGGCCGGTCGCAGGGTCGTAGATTTCGGCGGTGTTGGTGTAGGCGCCCGCCGGCGTCATGCCGCCGGCAACCAGGATGCGGCCATCCTGCAGCGTGACTGAGGCATGCTCGCGGCGGGCAGTCAGCATTGGCGCGGCAGGCGTGAACTGGCCGGTGACAGGATCATAGATTTCGGTGCTGGCGTAAATCGGGGCGCCGGGCGTGGACACGCCGCCAGTCAGCAGGATGCGGCCGTCGGGCAGGGCGCTTGCCTGGTGCAGCATGCGCGGCACGGTCATGTTGCCGGTCGAAACCTGGGCTTGGGCGGACAGGGTAGCGCAGGCCAGCAGGGCGGCTGCTGCGAGTTGGCGCAGTGGGGTTGGGTACAAAGCTTTTCTCCTCAGATATTTCCCGGGCACAACTCTATTCATATTTGCGAAATAGTCAATCAAAAAAAACAAGGAAATATTCAGGTTTGACATTTCGCACATGTGTGCTAAAGTTTGACCCATGGACACCTTGACCGCAAAAAGCGAAGCGACCTTCGCCACCATCCTCGGCGCCGCCATGGAAATGGCCGCGGCGGAAGGCATCGGCAAGCTGTCGCTGGGCGAGATCGCCAAGCGCACCGGCATCAGCAAGAGCGGGGTGTTTTCGCGCGTCGGTTCGCTCGAGCAGCTGCAATGCGCGGTGCTGGACGAATATGACCGCCGCTTCGCGGCCGAAGTCTTCATGCCGTCGCTGTCCCTGCCGCGCGGCCTGCCGCGCTTGCAGGCCCAGGTCGCGGCCTGGTTCCAGCGCGCGGCCGACGAGGCGCTGCGCACATCCTGCCTGTACACGGCGGGCGCTTTCGAGTTCGACGATTACGAAGGCAGTGCGGTGCGCGACCGCCTGGCGCAAGGCGCGCTGGCCTGGCGCGCCTCGCTGCGCAAGACCATCCTGCAGGCGATGGAAGCCGGCCAGCTGCGGCCGGACACCGAACCCGAGCAACTGGTGTTCGAGATTTACAGCCTGGTAGTGGGCCTGCTGCACGATGCCCGCTTCCTGCGTGACGAGCAGTCGCCGCGCCATGCGCAGCGTGCTTTCAACCGCCTGATTTCGACGTACAAGAGTTTCAACGATTTGTGATTTTGGGTTGCCGCGGGTTCGCCTGCGGCCTTTTTTTAACTTGACTTCGCACGGGTGTGCGAAATTGGGGAAAGAACATGCGATTCCTGCTTTTGCTGGTGCCGGTCGGCATCTACTTCATGAGCCACAGCAGCCTGTGGGGCATCCTGCGCGGATTGCCGAAGAACAATAACGATTTTGGCGAAAACTACTAAGGAGCGGCCATGGTCCTCGACTTCTACTTTGATTTTGCCTCGGGCTATTCCTACTTTGCCGCCCGCCGCATCGAATGGCTGGCGGCAGCCAACGGCGCCACTGTGCGCTGGCATCCTGTGCTGCTGCCGGCGCTGACCCAGGTGACCGGCGTGCTGCCGTCGCCGGTGGTGCCGGTCAAATGGAAGTACGTCACGCGCGACATGCAGCGCACGGCGCAGGATGAGGCGATCCCCTTCAATCCTTCCAGCGCCTTCCCGCAAATGCTGATGGCGCCGGGAAGGGCCATGCTGTGGGTGCGCGCCAACCATGGCGACGATGCGGCGGTGTCGTTTGCCCGCACCTGCTTCCAGGCCTATTATGCCGACGGCGTGGACATCGCCGACAAGGCGGTGCTGCTGGGGATAGCGGAAAGCCAGGGCATCGACGGCTCGGCCTTCCTGGGGGGCATGGAAGACCCGGCGATCAAGGCCCAGTTCAAGCAGGGCAATGAGGATGCGCTGGCCAAGGGCGTGTTCGGCGTGCCCTTCGTGCTGGCGGACGGCGAGCCGTTCTGGGGCTACGACCGCTTCCCGCACCTGGAGCGCTGGCTGGCAGCGTCGCGTCGCGCAGCGTGAGGGGGGCGTGACGGAAGCGTGACTTTAGCGGGCAGTTTGTCTATGCTTGCCCGCATGAACCTCAAACATCTCGCCTATGCGATGGCGCTTGCAGCGATGGCACATCCGGCCATGGCGGCGCCGCAGGCCGACGAGCCGCCGTACGCAGTGATCGACTGGCCCAACAAATTGAACCCGGACGTCGTCACGCTTGGCAATGACGACTTCCTGCTGCTGACGGATAAGGCTTTCGCGGTGTGGAATGCGCTCACGCGGCAGATGGCGGCGGCAAAGGGCTGGCCTCGCCATACCTCGATCGAAGGAAGCTGGAGCAGGCTTGGGAATGGCACGGTGGTCGCCGGCGGTTCGCACACCGACGATACCGACCAGCCTTTCGCCTCGCTGGCCTGGTGGAACCCGGAATCGCGCAGCTTTGCGCCGCCGCTGGTGCTGCCCCTTGGCACGGTCATGCGGCGGCTCATTTCCATCGATCCGCAACTGGCGCTGGCGTGCATGCGAACCGGTAAGGAGGAGGGGGGCCAGCCTGCGCCAAGCCGCGCCATGCTGCTGCGCGTCAGCGGAGGAGCGCTGAAGCAGGAGCCGGTGTCGCCGGCCACACGCGCAGCATTGCTGGCAGCCGGCGTCCGGGGCAAGGTCGATGATGTGGAACTCGGGCCGGCGCCGGCCATCCCGCTCAGCTTCGACACTGCCAGCTGCAACTGGACGATGGCGTCGCCGCCGAAGGAATATGCCAAGGACGCATCGCGAGGATTCCAGCGCCGACTCCTGCCGGGCGGGACGCTGGTCGCTGTGCCCGATCACAGCGACTGGCCGCTCCGCTGGGATGCGCGCAAGGCAGCATGGATTTCGATCGCGGACGCTGGCGCCCGGATGGGCATCGGCGGCAGCTATGCCAACTTCGGCGATCACGATCAGCTGGTGACCGCCAACGACAGTTCCGTCCAATGGTTCGACCCGGCGGCGCAGCGCCTTGTTTCGATCAGGCGCTTGCCCCATACCTATATTCCCATCCTGGCACCTTTGAGCGACGGCGGGATCGTGGTCTTCCTGCGCGAGAACGGCAAGGTGTTGCGCCTGCCGCCCATCAAGTCATCCCCCTGATCGTTTATGAGCAAATCCATTTTGACTGGCCTGGGCCTGGTGCTCGCCTGCGCTGCCGGCGGCGCAGCGGCGTCCAGCGATGACGGTGCATCGCGCCTGCAGCCGCTGAGCAAAGAAGAATTCTCTGCCGTCATGGCGGAAGCGCGTCGCCGTTACCGCCGCGAAGATCCGGCCGGCCAGCCATGGGAGTTCCTTGACCGGGAAAAACTGCCCCGATTGCTGGACATGCCGGAATTCGCGGCCACATTCTGGACCTTGAAGCAGCCGCTGATTGATCAGGCCGGCGCTTGGGACTACTTCCGGCTCGAGTCGCCTTCCAGGGCCCAGGCCGTATGGGCGCGCATCCTGCCGGAAGAGCGGATCAACGATCCTGTGCGGGAAGGACAGCGTTCGGCCGAAAGCCTGCATGTCTATTATGCGGACGAAAAATGGGGCAAGGAAGCGGGCGCACAAATCGCTTTCCTGCGATGCCTTCCTGCCGCGGCCTGGCGTGTCAAGCACATGGAACCGTTGGTCTGGGGGATGAAGAACGCGGATTGGCGGGCCGGCGCGGGCCTGGATTTCCGCCAGTGCGTGCGCAAGCAGCGTGAAGAAGTAGGCGGGATCAGTGAAACTTCGCCGGAAACCGCACGTGGCCTGGCATCGGCCGCCATTATCGAAGACAGGTTGAGCAAATTCCTGCTCTCGAACGGCTGTCAGGGCAAAGGGCCCGACAGCTGCGTGCATCTTCTGCCGGCACTGGTCGAGCTGAATCCGCATCATGCCCAGTTGCCGCGCGTTCTGCAAAAGCTCGAGCCATACTTTTTCCCGCGAGTGCAGGACACGTCGCTTGACGAGCGCGAGGCCGCATTCCTGCAACTGGTTTACCTGACGGCGAAAGTGCCGGCGCTGCTGGATCATCCGAAGGCATGGCCGGCCGGGGAACTGGAGCGCCTGCTGGCGAAGACGGTGGCGCTGGATCTGCTGATGGCGAATTACCAGGGCTACAACCCATTCAGCCCAGCGGGCAAGCGGATCGCGTCGCCATGGATGGCGCTCGCCGCGGCGCAGCCTTTGCAGCCGGGGCAACTGGCGGAGCTGCAGCGCCTGGGCCGGGACAGCGCTTCGACCAAGGGTTGCCAGCTGTCGGCGGAACAAATGCAGGAACTGCCCGCTCCGCTACTACTGGGCTATGCACTGGGCAAGCTTGAACGGGAGCAGACCAGCTGTCGCGCTCTCGAGAATGTGAAAGGCCTGTCGGAAAGCTATGTGCAGGCCGCTACGCTGCAAGCGCTGGCGCCGTTGGAAGGCTTGTTGGCGTTCATTGCTACGCCGGGTCCCGCACGCGACGAAGTGAGGCAAGCGCTGGGCGCCAAATGCGGCGACAGCCCTGCCAACGATTTGTGGAAAGTGTGCCGTGAACTGGCCGAGGAAAAAGCAGCCTTGCTGGCAGCGGAACGCAAGCAGCGGGAGGCGCAAGCTGCGGAGGAGACGAGCAGGCTGGCGCGCGAAAACCAGGATCTGGTCGATCGCCAGGTATGCAGCGAAGAGATGATCGAATTGGCTGGCGACTTCCTGCGCAAGAGCCGGAAACGCCAGCTCACCGAAGGCGTCGCCAGTGCATGCAAGGCCTGGCCCGGCAAGGAACCTTACACGCTGGGCGTCTTCATTTACGAGGGGCAAAAAGAAGAACAAAAGCAGATGCTCGTCACCTTGATCGACCAGGAGCAAGGCAAGGTAATCGCCAGCTACTGGACGTTGGTGGAAGTAGACGCGGTCACGCGCTATGTCGATGGAATCAAGTTCGACACGGCACGCTATTTTGTGCGGCCAGGGTTGCGCGCATTCGGCATCGACGTCGGCACGTATAGCCCGCGCTCTGCGGAAGGCGGCTACGGGCCGATGCGCACGCTGTACGTGCGCGAGGGGGCTGCCATCCGGCTGATCCTGTCCGACATGGCGGTATCGTCCTGGCGCTACCTGCCGGGCAGGGCACCGTGGGAAAACGGCAATAGCGAAGACCCGGACCATGAGCCTAAAACCGAGACCTTCAGCTACACCATCGGCATTGCCGGCACGCGCAGCAACGGCTATGCGGACTTGCTCATCACGCGCAGTTCCGACCAGCCCAAGGTCAAGGCCACAACGCAGTTGCTGCGCTACGACGGCAAGCACTATCCGGCGCCACAGCAGATGGACTAGCAAAGGGATGACCATGGATTTCAAACGCGCCGTGTGTACGGCAACCCTTGCCATGCTGGCGCTGCCATCGATTGCCGCAGAACGGGACCCGGTCTGCAGCGAGCAGCTGCAAGAAGTTGCCGGCAGCTTTCTCCAGGCGAACGGAAGACGCCAGGGGGGCGGAGACGATAGGCCCGCCATTTCCAGCGCCTGCAAGCCATGGCCCGGAAAAGAGCCCTATACGCTGGGTGTGTTCGTGTACGACGGCATTGCGCAAGATACGAGGCGTATTCTTGTTGCCCTGCTCGACCAGCCGCGCAGCACGGTAGTCGCCAGTTATTGGGCTGCCGTGCCGAGCGATGCCATTGAGACCTATCGCGAAGGGATCAGGATCGATACCGCCCGCTATCAGCTGCAGCCGGGCCTGCGCGCGTTCGGCGTCGATTTCAGCACGACTGAGCCGCGCTACCAGTATGGCGGCTATGGTCCGATGCGCACGCTGTATGTGCGCGAGGGGGAGGCGATCCGTCCTGTCCTTTCAGGCATGGCGATTGCGAGCTGGCGCTTGCTGAACGACCCATGGGAGAAGGGCGCGGAAGAAGATGGCCCTGCACCCGAAATCGAAAGGTTCAACTCCACCATAGCCATCGCTTCCACGCGCAGCAAGGGCTATGCAGACCTGCTGGTCACGCGCAAGTCCGACCAGCCTGGCGCGAAACCCACGACGCAGTTGCTGCACTACGACGGCAGGCAGTACCCGACGCCGCAGGAGTAGCCTACTGCGCCACGTCAATCCATTGCGCACCGGTCAGGGCGGCCATGCGCTCGGGGCAGATGCGCACTGCGGCATTGATTGCGCCGCCGGCAGGGAGTACTTCCTTGTAGCTGCGCAGCGACACATCGCAATAGACCGGAATCGGACCCGGCAGGCCGAAAGGACAGACGCCGCCGACCGGGTGCCCGGTCAGCGCTTCCACTTCTTCCGCACCCAGCATGCGTGCGGTGGCGCCGAAATGGGCCTTGAACTTCTTGTTATCCAGCCGCGCATCGCCGCGTGTCACCACCAGGACGACGCCGTCCTTCATGCGCAGCGAAAGGGTCTTGGCGATCTGGCCCGGCTCGACGCCGTGCGCGGCCGCGGCCAAGGCCACGGTCGCGGTGCTTTCCGCCAGTTCGATGACTTCCAGGTCCGGCGCGTGCTGCGCCAGGAAGTGTTTGACGGAATGCAGGCTCATTATTTCTTCTTCAGCAGGGGACCGAGATATTTGCCGGTCACGCTGGCCGGGTTGGCCGCCACTTCCTCCGGCGTGCCGCTGGCGATGATCTGGCCGCCGCCGGCGCCGCCCTCTGGACCGAGGTCGACGATCCAGTCGGCAGTCTTGATCACGTCGAGGTTGTGCTCGATGATGACCAGGGTGTTGCCGTGGTCGCGCAGGCGGTGGATCACCTTCAGCAGCAGGTCGATATCGTGGAAGTGCAGGCCGGTGGTCGGCTCGTCCAGGATGTACAGCGTGCGGCCCGTATCGCGCTTGGACAGTTCCAGCGACAGCTTGACGCGCTGCGCCTCGCCGCCGGACAGCGTGGTGGCGCTCTGCCCCAGCTTGATGTAGCCCAGGCCTACGTCGAGCAGGGTTTGCAGCTTGCGCGCGATGACCGGCACGGCCTTGAAGAATTCGTGTGCATCTTCCACCGTCATGTCCAGCACTTCGGTGATGCTCTTGCCCTTGTAGTGGACTTCCAGCGTCTCGCGGTTATAGCGCTTGCCGTGGCAGACGTCGCAGGGCACGTACACGTCCGGCAGGAAGTGCATTTCGACCTTGATCACGCCGTCGCCCTGGCAGGCTTCGCAGCGGCCGCCCTTGACGTTGAAGGAGAAACGGCCGGCCGAGTAGCCGCGCTCTTTCGCGACAGGCACGGTGGCGAACAGGTCGCGGATCGGCGTGAACAAGCCGGTGTAAGTGGCCGGGTTCGAACGCGGGGTGCGGCCGATCGGCGCCTGGTCGACCGAGATCACTTTGTCGAAATGTTCCAGGCCGCTGATGGAGTCGTGCGGTGCCGGTTCGGTCTGGGAGCCGAACAGGTGGCGCGACAGGGCCGGGTACAGGGTGTCGTTGACCAGGGTCGATTTGCCGGAACCGGACACGCCGGTCACGCAAGTCATCAGGCCGACGGGGAGCGACAGGTTGACCTTCTTCAGGTTGTTGCCGGTAGCTCCGGTGATGGTCAGCTGGCGCTGCGGATCGGCCACGTGGCGCTTCTTCGGCACGGCGATCTGCAGCTTGCCGCTCAGGTATTGCGCGGTCAGCGATTCCTTCGATTTCAGGATGTCCTTCAGCGGGCCGGCGGCGATCACGTCGCCGCCATGCACGCCGGCGCCCTTGCCCATGTCGACCACGTAGTCGGCGGTGCGGATCGCGTCTTCATCGTGCTCCACCACCAGCACCGAGTTGCCGATGTCGCGCAGGTGTTTCAGGGTGTCGATCAGGCGGTCGTTGTCGCGCTGGTGCAGGCCGATGGACGGCTCGTCCAGCACGTACATCACGCCGGTCAGGCCGGAGCCGATCTGCGACGCGAGGCGGATACGCTGTGCTTCGCCGCCCGACAAGGTATCGGCGCTGCGTTCCAGCGACAGGTAATCCAGGCCCACGTTGTTCAGGAAGGTCAGGCGCGACACGATTTCCTTGATCACGCGGTCGGCGATGTCCTTCTTCGCGCCCTTCAGCTTCAACTGCTCGAAGTAGGACAGGGTATCGCGCAGCGGCTTGTCGGCGATCTGGTAGATCGCGCGCTCCTGCTTGCCGGTGCCGATCTTCACGTGGCGTGCTTCCACGCGCAGGCGGGCGCCTTCGCAGCTCGGGCACTTCTTCTCGTTGATGAACTTCGCCAGTTCTTCCTTGACCGCCATCGAATCGGTTTCGCGGTAGCGGCGCTGCAGGTTGTTGACGATGCCTTCGAAGGTATGTTCCTTGACCACGGCCTTGCCGCGTTCATTCATGTAGGTGAACGGGATGGCGGTCTTGCCGGAGCCGTGCAGGACCACGTCCTGCGCTTTCGCCGGCAACTGCTCGAACGGGGTGTCGAGGTCGAAATCGTAGTACGCCGCCAGCGCAGCCAGCATCGAGTAGTAGAACTGGTTGCGGCGGTCCCAGCCCTTCACCGCGCCGGAAGCCAGCGACAGGTTGGGGAAGGCGACGATACGGCGCGGGTCGAAGAACTCGATATGGCCCAGGCCATCGCACTCGGGGCAGGCGCCCATCGGGTTGTTGAAGGAGAACAGGCGCGGCTCCAGCTCCTGCAGCGAATAGCCGCAGGTGGTGCAGGCGAACTTGTTCGAGTAAATATGCTCGGCGCCGGAATCCATTTCGTAAGCTATGGCGCGGCCGTCGGCCAGGCGCAGCGCGGTTTCGAACGATTCGGCCAGGCGCTGCTTGATCTCCGCATTCACCTTGACGCGGTCGATCACCACGTCGATGGTGTGCTTCTCGGTCTTCTTCAGCTTTGGCAGGTCGTCCACTTCATAGATCTTGGCCTCGTGGGTGCCGCTCTGCACGCGGAAGCGCACGAAGCCCTGGGCCTGCATGGCCTCGAACAGGTCGACGTGCTCGCCCTTGCGGTTGGCAACCACCGGCGCCATGATCATCAGCTTGGTGCCCTCGGGCATGGCCAGCACGGCATCCACCATCTGCGATACCGATTGCGCGGCCAGCGCGTGGTCCGGGTGGTTGATGCAGTAAGGCGTGCCGACGCGCGCGTACAGCAAGCGCAGGTAGTCGTGGATCTCCGTCACGGTGCCCACGGTCGAACGCGGGTTGTGCGAGGTGGCCTTCTGCTCGATCGAGATTGCGGGCGACAAGCCTTCGATCATGTCCACGTCAGGCTTTTCCATCAACTGCAGGAACTGGCGCGCGTAGGCCGACAGCGACTCGACGTAGCGGCGCTGGCCTTCAGCGTACAGGGTGTCGAACGCCAGCGACGACTTGCCGGAGCCGGACAGGCCGGTGATCACGATCAGCTTGTTGCGTGGCAGGTCGAGGTTGATGTTTTTCAGGTTGTGCGTGCGCGCACCGCGGATGCGGATTTCTTCCATGCGTGGATACCTTTCGGGGTCAGCCCGATACTATAGCGTCGAATGAATTCTTGCGCCGCGCCCCGGATACACCAAGCCCAGCGTCAAATACTGTACATATTACCAGTATTTGGGCGGTACGTCAGGTAGCCCATGACGGCGTTGCTGATCGACGCTTCGATGTCGGCCATGTCGAAGCCCGGCGCCTCGATGACGGCCGCGTGCACCATCGATTCCATGATCTGCAAGACAACCCAGGTGGCCATGTCGAGGTTGGGGGGCACGATGTCGGCCCGCCAGTCCTCCAGCAGGGCGCGCACGCGCTTGAAGATGCCCTGGTCGGCCTCGTTTTCCGACTGCGGCGCGTCGAAGTAGGGAAATTGCAGCTCCAGCATCTTGTGCAGGTCGGGCTCCAGCAGGTGGGCAGCCAGCAGCGCCCGCACCAAGGCGCCGATGTGCCCTGCCAGCGTCGGCTCGTAAGGCTTTGCCAATACTTCTTCCACGGTCTGCTGCACCTGCTCCGCGTGGCGCTGGTGCAAGGCCGCGATCAACGCATCCTTGTTCTTGAAGTACTGGTAGAGCGAGCCGATGCTGATGCCGGCCTTCTCTGCGATCAGGTTGGTGTTGGTTCCGGCGTAGCCATGCTCGGAAAAAATGCGAGCCGTCGCCTCCAGGATCACCTCCACGGTGGCTCGGGAACGCGCCTGGCGCGGGGCTTTGCGGGGTTGCGGGATGTCGACCATGGGCGTTTTCGAATGCGAGTTTTCGCGGGATGTTGTTGATTTTAAAATTTTGGCTGTATGTGAGCAAATGCTCGCATTCTCGGAATTCATTGTCAACTATGAAAGCTTTTATATGAGCCCGCCTAAAGATTTCGCTTCTCCCGCCCCGACCGCTGCTACGCAGGCCGTCAATGTAGTACCCAGGATTTTCCCTATCGTGCTGGCGGTTTTCGCCAGCTTCCTCGCCATCGGCATCGCCCTTCCGGCGCTCCCGCTGCACGTGCATGACCGGCTCGGCCTTAGTACGTTGATGGTCGGTGTGGTGGCCGGCGCCCAGTTCGTCGCGGCCCCGCTGACCCGCGCTTGGGCCGGTGGCCTGTGCGACACTCGCGGCTCCAAGCGCGCCGTGATGACAGGCTTCGCCCTGGCCGTTGCCTCCGCGCTGGCTTACCTGGCGTCGCTCTCCATGGTCGACCAGCCGGAAGCATCGGTCGCCGTGCTGATCGCCGGCCGCATCCTGCTGGGCGGCGCCGAAAGCCTGGTCGTCACGGGCGCCTTGAGCTGGGGCGTCGGCCTGGCCGGCCCGCAAAACGCGGGCAAGGTCATGGCCTGGGTCGGCATTGCAATGTACGGCGCCTACGCCGCTGGCGCGCCGGCTGGGATGGCGCTGTACCAGCAGGCCGGCTTCCACGGTATCGCGCTTGCCGGCATGCTGGCCCCGGTGTTGGCGCTGCTGGTGTTGGCCGGCATCAAGGGCCTGCCGCCAGCCAGCGCGCGCCGTATCCCGTTCTACAAGGTGCTGGGCGCCGTGTGGTGGCCGGGCATGGGGCTGGCGTTTTCCAGCGTCGGCTTCGGTGTCATCACCGCCTTTATCTCGCTGCTGTTCACGGCCAAGGAGTGGGGCAGCCCATCGCTAGCCTTCACCGCCTTCGGCATTGCCTTCATCGGCGCCCGCCTGCTGTTTGGCCATCTGCCGGACAGGATCGGCGGTGCGCGCGTGGCCTTGGTGTGTGTGCTGATCGAAGCGGCCGGTCAATTGTGTATCTGGCAAGCGGCGGCACCCCTGCTGGTGTATGCGGGAGCCGCGCTGACCGGCTTTGGCTACTCGCTGGCCTTCCCCGGTTTCGGCGTGGAAGCGGTCAAGCGCACCCCGCCGCAAAGCCGCGGCGCGGCGATGGGCGCCTATGTCGCTTTCCTCGATATTTCGCTAGGCCTGACCGGTCCGCTGGCCGGCGCCCTGGCTGGCCAGCACGGCGTCAGCGCCGTGTACCTGGCCGGTTGCGGCGCCGTTTCCTGCGCCCTGGTGATCGCCCTGCGCCTGCTGAAGCCCTCACGCGCTAACCCGACAACAAATTGAGCTGCGTCAGTCCTTGCGATATTTGAGGGACTATTAATTTAGGGTAAACTCCGTTGTTTTGGGGCTGTCCGAAACGGCCCCCACATTCCTTCAGGAGTTTCATAAATGGCATCAGTCAACAAAGTGATCATCGTCGGCAATCTGGGTCGCGATCCGGAAATCCGCTACATGCCTAGCGGTGACGCGATTGCCAACATCGCCGTGGCTACCTCGTATCGTTCGAAAGACCGCAACACCGGCGAACAGAAAGAGCTGACCGAGTGGCACCGCATCTCCTTCTTCGGCCGCTTGGCTGAAATCGTCGGCCAGTACCTGAAAAAGGGTTCTTCCGTCTATGTGGAAGGCCGCCTGCAGACCCGTAAATACACCGACAAGGACGGCATCGAAAAATACGCCACCGACATCATTGCTGAAAACATGCAGATGCTGGGCGGCCGCGGCGATACCGGCGGCGGCATGGGTGGCGGCATGGGCGGTGGCGACGACATGGGCTACGACGCTCCTGCTCCACGCCAGGCACCACGTCCACAGGCAGCTCCGGCACCGGCACCACGTCCGGCACCACGCCCAGCGCCGAACTTCTCGGATATGGATGACGATATTCCGTTTTGAGATACAGTAATCGTTGCTAGGTAAAACAACGCCCTGTAAGTCGTTGGCTTACAGAACGTTTTCCATCGCTCATTAGCTCAATAAAGTACGTCAACCCTCGTCACAGTGGGGGCCCAGCCCCCCACCGCTGTGCAGAGGGTATCGCTCGTTGCGACAACCACTAACTTCTGCGCCATTTGCGCTGCCAAGGCAGTGCTGAGCATGGCTTTACCGCCAACAGTAGTGGCCTTGAAGGCAAGCACACCGGTGGTTGAGCAGGCATTAGTGGCTGAGGCGCCCCAACCGTTCTTCGCGTACAAAATCACCGTACCGTCTTCTTGAGTTGCAATCCTTTCGATTTGCAGGGCATCGGATGAAGCGGCAAATGATGTGCATGGGATAGCCAGCAACAAAGCCTTAATGAATATTTTCTTGAGTTTCATGAAGTTAAAGGTCGTGCGCAATTAATAGTTGTGTGAGTTCTTTTCGATTGAGCAAGAATCATATCGCATAAGTAAGTTCGCAACTAACTTGTTGTACGGGCGCTGTCCCACGACCTGTCCCAGTCAGGCTACCCCGGTCTTGCACTGCAAGATCGAGCAGGACGCCAACGCCAGCCTGGAGGTCTCTCACCACCACTTCGAATGGCACGGCCGGGTCGAGGTACCGGAGGCGGTTCGCATGCGGCTGGCCGATCTCTGCCAGGAACATGGCGGTCGCCTGTCGCAGAACGCTATTCGAGGCAGCCATTTTTCGCTCGTGTAAGAAGGAAGTTTGGATAACCACGACGCCCCACACCTTCGTCGGCGCTGCAATTTCATCTCCGGCACCAGTAGATAAGGTAAAGATTGGAATCACGCCTGCGCCATGGCCGAAAGATGCGGGAGAGATATTTCGAGCAGCTAAGCGTAGCCACACTGTGGAACCATTGTATTTTCAGGCTTTCTTTCGTCGTTTACACAGATTACTGCGCATAACCCTTCTAGAGCGTAATCAATCTTCCACCGCATCTGCGTACGTCAACCCAACGTAAACAAATTTTGTCGCTCCAGCTGTAGCAAGGCACTTTCTCGCCGTCGTGAAATCATGAAATAACGATAGTTAGACTGCCGACAAAAATCCCTTTTGGTCATTAAGGCTGGACAACGTTCGAGGCTGAGATTGGTGTATTAACGCAACCAAAGGATACCGTTGTGACACCGAGGCAGCGGTTCGATCCCGCAGGAAGGTTGCCCGGGGTCCTGGTTCACTTCGCATTCGCACTATCGCGATAGCTCACGCGTCCCGTTCCTGGGTGTCACAAGCATTGGGCCGGGTAATGCGCGAGGAACGCCCTGTCCACATCGACAGGCCTGTTACCTGTTGATACTGTCGGCTGCCGAAAGTTACGACTATCGTGGTTGCAACGGGTTTAATTCAGATTGAATACGCCGTCGAAGAACTCAATACCCAGTCTGTAATGCGAAGGAGCCAGTCATGCCCGAAACTGATGATGCTCGGTTGTATTCGGAAATTTTACAATCGCAGCGCATCATCGCGGTGGTGAAGGAGGTCCTGGGAACCGTCCCTCTTAATGTGCGCGGCCGTGAAGCGCTTGCCATCAATCACACCGGAGATATCAACAGGTTTCAGGATGTCTGGGCCGACCGCGAGATGTTCCTCGGAGTCAGCAACCAGATGCGCGTGGCAGGTATCGGTGCTGTCAACCACGTGACCCGGCAGAATACCAACCAGATCCGCGCATCCTATGGCCACACGGCGGCGCATCACCGCCCTAAGGTAACGTTGGCCGCCCTCGGCGACCGGTATGTGGGCATGTGCCAGGACTACGCTGCGCTGACCTACGCGCTGCTGCGCAGGTATCTTCCGTCCGACCGAATGGTCAGTTATGTATTCGAGACCGACATCGTCCATTATTTCTGCACGATCGGCGATCATGACCAGCGCCAGGTTGCTCCACAACGGCTCATAATCGTCGATTCTTGGTACCTCAACGCCGACGCCGTGCTGTGGACAGACAGTCACCACAAGGCCGCGCGCTATCAGGGTAACACGATCTATTGCAAACCCGGTAAAGCGGCGGGCTACCTGCCACCGCTGAGCGCGCATACGGCGCGTAATCTGATCGCGCAAGCACGGGCAAAATATTCCCAGCTTCCACCAACTCAAACGCAACTGGACGAGCGGAACAGGCACAAGGAGGGCACCAAATTCATGCATAGACAAGATCAATTCGTCGCAATGCAATACGGTAATCACTACACCAATGCCGGCAACAATGCGCGCGTGACCTACACCTTCACGCCGAGGTGCTCAGTTTGCGGGACGCTGAAACGGGGCCTGGCGACGAGAAGTACAAAATGGCATCAATGCACCACATGCCACATCTATTTTTGCTCACGGGACGGATACGCTCGCCCACGCAGCGCGTTCTTTAGCGAGACACGCACCTGCACCTGCGGCGGAACGACGCGCTTATTTATGGGTTCATGGCCAGACGACGAAGCGTGAAGGCGTATTGCCGCTGCCAGACACGCTCCATTGAGGTTCAGGAAGAAGCGCTCAGCGACTGAATTGTTCCAACAGTTGCCTTTCCGGCTCATGCTGCAAACGAGGTCGTGGCGCGTTAGCAGGTCCCTGATAGAGCTCACTGGCATGAGACCTTGATCGGAGTGACGTAGCATTTCCTTTGGCCGGCCACGCCGAAACTACCATCAATAGCGCGTCCATAACTAGCTGCGAGGTCATGCTCGTTTGCATCGACCACCTGACCGCACGGCGCGAGTAGAGGTCGAAAACCATGGCGACAAAGGGCAAGCCCTCTCCAGTCCATACGTATGTAAATTCCGCTGCCCATTGCTGGTCTGGTTCGCTAGCTTCTAACTGGCGGTCCAGCAGGTCCGGTGCGATTGCGTGAACCTCTCCAGCAACTTGACCATGATGCCGGCGGGGTCGATGACGTGCTTTCATGCCGGCCTTCTGCATTAGCTTGGCCACGCGATTTCAACGGGAGCGCAAGTCGCCGAAAGTCTGTCACCTTCGTTGGGTCAACGTTGAACTTCTACAGCTCATTTGACCCAAGGTAGCCCCTTTTGCGGACATCAGTAGACGCAGCCACAATCCATAGATTGTTAATATCAATTACTAGCAATAGCTTGTAAAATGAATTTACAAACTACAAATTGTAAATTCAGAATACAATCTGCAGCTTGTGAGCTAGCTAGCGCATTCTTAAACTTCCACACTACGCCTCCACAGGATGACTATGCAGTACACAATCCAGACTATCGATCAATTAAAGCCACTGCTCCAGGGATTTCGGCGGAAAGCGGGTCTTACTCAGACGGCAATGGCCGAAAAGTTAGGGGTGACCCAACAAAATTATGCTCAACTGGAGTCAAACCTCGGTAGTGCAAGTGTTGAGCGCTTATACAAAGTTCTCCGGTTGCTCAACGTGCAGCTAGTCTTCGATGAACGTGAGAGTACATCAGAAGAGAGCGATGAGATTTCTTCTCAACCAGCCTCTGTTACTCGAGACCAAGCACTGAGCCTTACCCAGTCTAAAAAAGCACCGGCAAAGGTGATCAAGCGTAACGACACGACGAAGTGGTGATACATGGCACGAAGAGGAACGCGAAGCAGTTTGAATGTATGGTTGAACGGCACCCCAGTGGGTCAATGGACTATTCACCGGAACAGCTCAACCTTCACATATTTCGACGATTGGTTAAATGACGAGAACCGTCGCCCTCTATCGTTATCGATGCCGTTGACGGCCGACAATCGGCCATACGTAGACGATGTGGCCACAAACTACTTTGATAATCTCCTCCCGGACAGCGAGCCTATTCGCAGGCGCCTGGCACAACGGTATCGCACAGGAAGTACTTCCCCATTCGACCTGCTTGAAGCGATAGGAAGAGACTGCGTAGGAGCCGTTCAATTGCTGGAGCCGGACGAGGCTCCGAACGACATCTTTACTATTCAAGGCGAAGAACTCAATGAGCATGCTATTGCTGAGTTGCTTCGCGCTACAACTTCACCTGGTGGATTGGGCCACGAAGATCATGTCCCTGATCTCAGGTTGTCTATCGCCGGCGCACAAGAGAAAAATGCGCTCTTGTGGCACGAGGGAAGATGGAAGCTTCCGACTGGAAGCACACCCACGACGCACATTCTGAAGCTGCCGCTAGGACTTGTGGGGAATATGCGTGCCGATATGCGAACCTCGGTGGAGAACGAATGGTTGTGCGCGCAAATTATGGAAGGATTTGGACTTCCCATAGCAAGGACCGCAATCCTCCAGTTCGAGGATCAGAAAGTTTTGGGAGTGGAGCGGTTTGACCGCAAATACTCGGACGACGAGACCTGGATTGTCCGTCTGCCGCAAGAAGACATGTGTCAAGCCATGGGGTATTCACCCCTGGCCAAGTACCAGCAAGACGGTGGACCCGGGATCGAGCGCATCATGAACCTCCTTTTAGGATCGGAGGTCGCGGAAAAAGATCGGCGAAACTTCTTCAAGACACAACTTATATTCTGGCTTTTGCTCGCTACGGATGGACATGCCAAGAACTTCAGCATCGCGCTCGGACCGAGGGGGAAATACCAGGCGACCCCATTGTATGACGTGCTTTCGGTGCACCCTATCGTCGGGCGTGGTGCGAGTAAAATCCCAGCCCAGGATGTAAGGCTGGCCATGGCCGTTCGCGGGAGCACCAACTACTACCACGTCAATCGAATCCAAAGGCGTCATTGGTCTGCGATGGCGCAACAGCTTGGCTTGGGTGCGAAAGCTGCCGAAGCGATAATTGAAGAAGTCCTTGAGGCAGTTCCCAAAGCTGTCGATTCAGTCCGACAGAAAATACCGCCAGCGTTTCCACTTGACCTGGTAGACAGCATTCTCATTGGAATGACGGAACAGAGCGTGAAGCTGAGCGAGACCTGAGTCGAAGCATGCGTCCAATGGCGACAATCGCTGAGCAAAACCATACCAAGGACGGCTTGCCGTTCTGAAGACCTCTTTATCCTGTAACGGAACAGCTTTGATGAGAAAAATTGCAATTCCCCTGTTTTTAATCGTCGTCGTGGTGTATGCCGGCTTCGCGCTGTGGGTGCTTCCAGCCGATGGCATCAGCAAGCTCGGCGTAGGTGAGCGTGGGCAGATCGGCGATACCTTTGGCGCCCTGAATGCATTGTTCTCAAGCCTTGGTTTTGCCGGCATCCTGCTCACGCTATATCTGCAGAAAAAAGACATGGCGATCCAGGCGACGAAAGACGACGAAGAAGTGGCAGAGCGTCGCTCCCTGTTCAATCTGGAGGCCAGCATCCAGGCGTATAGCCAGGCCCTCGGCCTTCTGCGTGATGGCAACAACCACCGCGCAACCTGGATCCGTGCAGCCAGGATTCTCAAGCACGGAAAGGTCCTGGCGGCTGCTGTCACAGTGGATGCGCATAAGCGGGCGCTCGAGTTGCGTTTGCTGGACTATCGGTCGGAATTCCGTGACATTCTTGAGCATAAGCCTGCAGAGTTCTTTTACGGCGTCGCCCCCCACTATTACGAGCTGGGGTTGGACCGCGTGGCAGCGCTGGCTTCTCAGCCGAACGCAGACGAACCGGGCCACGCGATGACTGCAACGAGATGGCTCGACGAAAAGTCAGTCTATGCTGTCCTGGAGGCGTCGCAATGGCCGGAAGACTATCAAGACCCCTTGTGCGATGACCTGCCGGGGGACATGGATATCGAGGAGAAGACCTTCTTCGCACAAGGCCTCGCCAGATACATGGAGCACCGGCAGCAATGGCACTCCATTGCCGGTAGCCTGAGCCCGCGCAACCCGTAGCGGCAACTGGGCTGGCTGCGCCCAACGGCATCCGCTAGTTCAGCGAGCTGAGTGATAAGCCTCATCGAGCGGAGAGAAGCCAGTTCTTGCCGCAGTCTCATATGCATGCGTTTTCAACGCCGACCTTCAGGAATGAGTATTCTGGCGGGCCGCGACTTGGGCGTTCTCGAAGACATCTGATAACCAAGGTGCAGTTCTGTAGGACTGGAGATCGGGAACGAAGATATCGACGTCTTTGCTGAACAGGTGACCATACCGGAGCATGAGGACGGTCCCGCCGCCGAAAGTCCAAAACGGGTTCGCGTAGCCATGCGCTGCAATCTCGTCGATCGCGATCAGCGCCTTCTTGAAAAGAGACTCCCAAGTGTCTGGAAGTCCACCCTGGTTCAACGCTGCCAAACTTCCCGACATACATGCCATTCCTTCGCAAGGCGCTGCAGTTTTTTCATCAGATTTGCTCCGAGAAACCCCGTCTGAGGGCGGGAGTGAAAGGAGCCGGCCGCAACGCGGGCGCTCGCCTTGAGATTAGTGAGATACTGTATAAAATTACAGTATGATTCTCGTCTACCGTTTCCGTGTGAAATCGAAAAACGGGCTGCTTGATCTGCAAGCCCGTAAGGTGAATTTCGTCTGGAACTACTGCAATGATCGGCAGAAAGATGCCTTGCGATTTGAGCGCCCTTGGCTGACCGGCTTCGACTTGAACAAGCTGACTACCGGCAGCAGCAAAGAATTGGAGCTGCACTCTGGTGTGATCAATGCCGTATGCGAACAATTTGCCAAATCGCGTGCCCAACACCGCCGGCCGTATTTGCGTTACCGCGGCCGAAGGTCCTTGGGCCGGGTTCCGCTCAAAGGACGTGACCTGCACAGGGAAGGCAACGCGTTTCGCTTTGCAGGCAATACGTTCCGGGTGTTTTACTCTCGCCCTCTTCCTGAAGGGAAAATCAAGGATGGCAGTTGCTTTGCGCAAGACAGTCGCGGGAACTGGTTCCTCAATATTGCGATCGAGGTAGCCGAGCCGCCGGTCCGGCCACTCGACCACGGTGTCGGTATCGATCTTGGCTTGAAGGATCTCGCTACCCCGTCCGAGGGAGAAAAAATTCCGGCGCCGGGCTTTTATCGTGAGGCGGAAGCGGCGCTGGCAATAGCGCAGCGAGCCCACAAGCGGCGCCGCATCAAAGCCATCCAGGCGCGCACGGCGCGGCGTCGACTGGACTTCTTGCATAACAGGTCGGTGGAACTTGCCCGCGCCTTCGACCATATTGCTGTTGGCAATGTCAATGCCAGTGGACTCGCCCAAACCAGCCTGGCGAAGTCCGTGCTTGATGCAGGCTGGTCGTCCTTCCGTAAGATGCTGGCGTACAAGGCCATGAGGCATGGCGCGCGGTACGTGGAAGTGGACGAACGCTTTACCACCCAGACCTGCTCGAATTGTGGTGCACTGCCCGATTCGAGGCCGAAGGGTATCGCAGGCCTTGGAATAAGAGAGTGGGAATGCAGCGAATGCGGTGTGGTACATGATCGTGATCGTAATGCTGCGTTAAACATTCTCCGTCGCGGACGTGCGACGCTGGAAGCAGGAATCCCCGTCCTTTAGGGCGGGGAGGACGTCAAGATCTTGCTCGAAGGTGCATCAGCGCTTGCAGCTTCGGTGACGGCCTTGACCATCACCGGCAACGGCGCCTCTTCAAGGAGCGCCATGATGTGCGGCCGAAACTGAGGGGGAACCTCACCTGTCCGCAGGACCGCAGCCAATTCGCTGGCCGTGAGAACCTCGCGGTAACTGGTGCTTGCGCTCTTGGCAGCGATGGCCAGGCCGCTCTTCAGGCCCGTGGACTCTTGCGGGCCTGATCACCTTCCAAGTCACGGCGGCAACGGTGCGGGCCCGGCCCGCGCCCGCATGCTATAGTCGAAAAGATAACATTTCTTTTTGGTAATAGACTCATGCGCCGCCTCGACTTCGCCGATAACAGCTCCTTACCGCCCTGGTTTGCACAGGGTGTGCCGGTCTCGCTTTCTCCTGAAATGGCCGCTGCGGCCTTGCCTTCGCGCCGTTTCGCGAAAGCGGTGCCGGAGGCGGATGCGCAAGCGGCCTTGCTGCGCTTGGGTGAAATCGAAAAACCGGATCTGGCTGCCACGGATGCCGATCTGCGTTTGGACTTTTCGGACGCGTGGATGTGCACGCTCACCGGTTCGCTGGATGGCTCGCTGCTGTCGCATGCGATCTTGCTGGCGCTGGCCAACGATCCCGCCTACGGCGCACAGAACAAGGGCGAAGCGCCGCTGGGCGAGCGCATGCTGGACGCCCTGGCCAGCCACAAGGGCCTGGAATACTGTGTCGATGCCTTCATCGAGATGCAAGGCTTGCAGGTGAAGCTGTCGCACAAGGAGTACAAGAACTGGCAGGCCGGCGTCACGCGCAAGGTAACCCGGGAACTCGGCGACCGCTATCCCCTGTCGCCCGTCGAAGTTGCCATGCGGCGGCAGTTGTCGTCGGCGCCGGAGCCGGTATGGCAAGCCTGTGCGGACAAGATCGAAAGCGCGATCCCGAACGTTCCAGCCATGCGCAGGGCCGGCCTTGCCGCGCAACTGCCGGAGCGCCCCGAGGTGTCGAACCGGCTGACGCACACGCTCGCCAAGGGCAAGGCCTCCGCCTCCCTGCCCGTGCTGCTGCTGACGGCCACCGATCCTGCGCTGCACGGCATGCTGGGCAGTGAACTGATCGAAGAAGACCGCTGGGCTTCAGGCTTGATGCTGGTGGCCAGCGTCGTGCAGGAACAGGGTGTGGACGCGCTTCCTGTCCTGGAACTGGTCGCGAGCAGCGCCGCAGCCACCATCGCCCTGAGCCAGATCGGCACGCCGGAGGCAATCAAACTGCTGGCGGAAGTGTATTGCGCCACGCCGGCGCGGTCCGGCATTTCCGACGACATGATGTGGTGGCTCGCTGATCGCAAGACGGCGCTTCGGCATCTGACCGCAGCGCTCAAGCAATGGCCGCTTGCGAGCATTGCGGCCCTGGCCGAGCTGGGCGGCTTGCGCGGCAAGGATGGCGACATGCTGCAGGCGGAACTGGCAAAGCTGGTGCGGGCGAATGCGGGACACGTGTCGCAACTGCTGCCCTGGGTCAGCCCCGCCGCGCAGGCGGTGTTGCAACGCCTTGGCGAGCAATCCGGATCGGCGGTGCCGGTGGCGGCGCAGGCCGACCTGCCGGGCGTATTGGCTGATCCGCCCTGGCTGCGGCCACGAAAGAAGGCCGCCGCTGCGCTGCCCGTGCTGCCTTTGCCCGTGGCGCCAATCGAGCGATGGGATGGCATCGACCGCGAACAATGGGCATCGCTGGACCGCTGGCAGCAGAAGGACTTCGACAAGGCGCGCAAGGACACCGCCGTGCTGGTGGATGCCCTGGGCTTCTGCCGCAATCCGGGACATGCCGGCGACGAGGCGCGCCGCATGGCTGCACAGGCCATTGCCAACGCGGACAGCGAGGAGCTGGCCGAGGCCTGGCAGCTCTATCGGCAAGGCGACCAGCGGGCAACGCTCTCGACGCGCTTCCTGACCTTGCTGCCGGGGGACATGGGCGTCGAAACCTGGAACAGGCTGGCCGGCGAGGCGGAGCCTTATGGCGTGGACTACCTGCTTAGCCAGTTCGGCCTGGCGGCGGCGCCCGGCTTTGCGGCAATGATGCGCGACAGCGTTGACAAGATGCTGCCGCTGGCGCCATGCCTCGGTGCGGTGGAACTCGCGGCGCCGGTTGCGCGCGCCGCGGCCAAGCTCAAGAAGCTGCAGGACGAGGCGCGCCGCTGGCTGTTGCGTTTTCCTGAACATGCCATCGCCGGCCTGATCGCCCCTGCGATCGGCAAGGCGGGCGCGGCGCGCAGTAGTGCATTGTCGGCGCTGCGCTTCCTGCGCGGCCACGGTTATGAGTCGCTGATTGTCGGCATGAGTTGGCGCTACGAAGATCCTGCGGTTGCCGAGGCAGTGCGCGCCATGCTGGACGAAGACCCGCTCGAGTGCCTTCCGGCCAAATTGCCCAAGCTGCCCGATTTCTGGACGCCGCTGGGCTGGCGCCGTCCGCTGCTGAACGGCACCGCCGGTGCCGTGCCGGACGCAGTGCTCGATCACATCGGCACCATGCTGGCCTTGCCGACCGTGGACGGCGTGTACGCCGGCATTGCGCAGCTCAAGGAGGCTTGCACGCCCGAGTCCCTGGCGAACTTCAGCTGGGATTGTTTTACCGCCTGGCTGAGCGCAGGCGGGCCTGCCAAGGAAAGCTGGGCCCTGTCGGCCCTGGGATGGCTGGGCAACGACGACACGGCGCGCCGGCTCACCCCTTACATCCGCGCCTGGCCGGGAGAAGCGGCGCATGCGCGCGCGGTGGCCGCACTGGACGTGCTGGCCGATATCGGCACCGACGTCGCACTGCTGCTGCTGAACGACATTGCACAAAAGTTGAAGTTCACGGGACTGCTGGTCAAGGCACGCGAAAAGATCGACCAGATCGCGGAGAACCGCGGCCTGTCGAGGGAGGAGCTGCAAGACCGGTTGGCGCCCGTCCTGGGCCTGGACGACAATGGCAGCATGCTGCTGGACTTCGGCCCGCGCCAGTTCCGCGTCGGCTTCGACGAAATGCTGAAACCTTATGTTCGCGACAGCGACGGCACGCGCCTGAAGGACCTGCCCAAGCCGAAAAAGACCGACGACGAAGCGCAGGCCGCCGACGCGGTCGAGCGCTTCAAGGCACTGAAGAAGGACGTCCGCACCGTCGCCAGCCAGCAGTTGCTGCGCCTGGAGCAAGCCATGTGCAGCGGCCGCCGCTGGCGCCCCGAGCACTTCGGCCAGTTCCTTGCCGGCCATCCGCTGGTGCGGCACCTGGTGCAGCGCCTGGCCTGGGGCGTCTACGTCCAGGAAGAAGGAAAGGCCGGCGGCGGGAAGCTGCTGCATTGCTTCCGTGTGTCTGCAGAAGGCAGCTATACGGACGCGGACGATAACCCGATCGCGCTGCCGGAAGGCGAGCTTATTTACGTCGGCTTGCCGCACCCGCTCGACATGCCGCAGCAGG
Source organism: Pseudoduganella sp. R-43 (assembly GCF_049913255.1). NCBI lineage: Bacteria > Pseudomonadati > Pseudomonadota > Betaproteobacteria > Burkholderiales > Oxalobacteraceae > Pseudoduganella > Pseudoduganella sp. R-43. The sequence goes on along the minus strand of NZ_CP183988.1, from coordinate 79,987 downwards.
ATGTTGTGCAATTCGGACAGTTGTTTGCCGATTACGAGCTGCTGCAACCTTTCGCCCAGCTTGGGCGCGATACCTACCGGCTCGAAGCCGGGGAGCATTCCGCCACCGCGCTGGAACGCTGGAAAGGCAAGGTGGTCGCCACCGGCCGCGTGCTCGGCCTGGCAAGCAGGGGCTGGCGCCGCGGATCGTCCATGGACGGCGGCGGCGTTTCGTACTTCAGCAAGCCGGTTGCCGGCGCCAGGGTGGTCGAACTGATGCTCGATCCGGGCATCATCGTCGGCCTGGCCGACGAATATCCGGAGCAGACGCTTGGCGCCGTCACGATGCGGAATGGCAGCATGGCCAGCCTCGATCCCGTCAGCGCCAGTGAGCTGGTGCGGGACATGGAGTCCTTGTTAACCTGAGCGGCCGCGTGGTAAAGTCAAAATTACAAGTTTCCTTTAGGTAATTGAACTTTCATGCACGGTAATGAGCTCCCCGATATGACGACCCCACCCTGGCTGGCGCAGGGTGAGCCGCTGGCGATTTCCAAAAGGATGGCGGAAGCGGCACTCGCTTCGCGCCGCGCGCCGAAACCGGTTCCGCAAGTCGACCCGAAGCAGGTTTTGCGCAGCATGTGGGAGACCTTCGAGATTGACCCGGCGCGCAGCGATGCCGAGTTTCGCGAGGCATGCGCGGAAGCGTCGCAGCGGCTGCAGGAGCAAACCCTCGACGGTTCGCTGCTGTCCGATGCAATCCTGCTTGCCATGTCGAACAATCCAGTGTTCCGCAGCGGCGCGGAGGATGTGCATCCGTTTGGCGAGCCGATGCTCGATGCCATCGCCGCGCACAAAGGCTTGGAGTACTGCGTCGACGTCTTCATCGAAATGCTCAAGCTGCAAGTGGGCTTCCTGCCGTCGCGGGAGAAAAAGCGGAAGGCGGTCATCGAGTGCCGCGAGCTGCTTCCGCTGGCCAAGTATGAGCCGTTCTGCGGGGCCGAAATTGCCCTGCGCCGCCAGCTGTCCAATGCACCGGAGGCGACTTGGCGGGCTTGTGCCGACAAGATCGAGCAAGCGCTGCCCGCCATCCCGCTCGCGCGCAGGGCTTCACTCGCCGCGCAGTTGCCGGAACGTCCGGAGCTGTCCAACCGCCTGGTGCATGAACTTGCAGGCAGCCCGGCGCATGCAAGCTTGCCGCTGCTGCTGGTGTCGGCCGACGAGCCGGAACTGCTGCGGGTTCTGGGCGAAAAAATGCCTGAGCGCGGACGCTACTTCACCAGCCCGATGCTGGCGGCGACCATCCTGGCCGGGAAGGGCGTGCAGGCATGCTCGCCCTTCAGCGTTGCCGTCACGCGCGATGTGGTCAGCGAGGCCCTGACCCAGATCGGCACCCCGGAAGCCATCCGGCTGCTGGTCGAATCGGTCGCGCAGACTACCGATCCGGAATACGAGGGATGGGATACCGCGGTCGAACGCCGGACCGCGCTGGTGCGCCTGGCTGCGGCGCTCCAGCAATGGCCCGTTGCCGGCATCGCTGCGCTGGCGGAGATTGGCGAAAGGCCGGGCAAGGTTGGCATGGTGGCGTCGTCCAGCCTGGCGGCGCTGGTCAGCGAGCATGCCGAAGTGGTTCCCCAGCTCCTGCGCTGGGTCAGCCCGGCTGCGCAGGCATTGCTGCAACGCCTGCTCGGACAACGCGATACTTCGCTGGAAGAGGCGGCGCGCGAGGATCTGCCGGGCGTGCTGGCGAACCCGCCGTGGCTGCGGCCGCGCAAGAAGGCCCTTGCATCGATCGATTTGCAGCCGTTGCCGCTGGCTCCCGTGGAGCGATGGGACGACGTCGACCGCGAAGAATGGGCGAACGCGGGCCCATGGTGGGAAGACACCTTCGAGCGCGCACGCAAGGATCCGGCAGCGTGGGTGGCGGAGCTGGGGTTCAGCCGCAATCCGGGGACGTCCGGCGATGAAGCCCGCAGGCAGGCGATCCAGGCCATCGCAGAAGCCGACAGCAAGGCGATGGTGGCCGCCTGGCGGCTGTACGTATTGGGCGATCCGTGGGCGCGCCTCTATGCGCCGTTGATTACGCGGCTGCCGGGAGAAATGGGCGTCGAGACCTGGAGCCTGCTTTCCAATTCAGTCGACGTCAGTGGCAGGTGCCTGGAATTCCTGCTGGCGCGATTCGGCTTGCGCGCGCTGCCCGGCTTTGAGGCTTTGCTGCGCCACCGCTTCGACGAAGTGGTCGAGTATGCCCCGTGCTTTGGCTCCGTCGGCATGGCGGCGCCGATGGCGCGCGCTGCGGTCAAGCTCAAGAAACTGCAGGCGCAGGGGCGGCGATGGCTGCTGCGCTTCCCCGAACATGCGATTTGCGGGCTGATTGCACCGGCGCTCGGCAAGGCGGGCGAAGAGAAGTCCTGCGCCATGTCTGCGTTGCGCTACTTGCGCGCGAACGGGCATGAAGCGCTGATCCTGAAGGTTGCGGCCCGATACGAGAACGCCGCAGTCTCTGCCACGCTGCGTGCCCTGCTCGATGAAGATCCGCTTGAACGCCTGCCGGCCAAGCTTCCCAAGCTCCCTGACTTCTGGGCGCCGCGCGGGTGGCGCCGCCTGGTGTTGAATGAGTCCGGCGGCGCCAGTGCCGGCAAGGCGGTGCCGAACGACGTGCTGGTGCATGTGGGGACCATGCTGATGCTGCCGACGGTCGATGGCGTGTATCCCGGCATCGCCCAGCTCCGGGATGCCTGCACCCCCGAATCGCTGGCGGACTTTAGCTGGGACTGTTTCATGGCATGGTTGAATGCCGGTGGCGTCGTCAAGGACGGCTGGGCGATGTCGGCCCTGGGCTGGCTGGGCACGGACGATACCGCCCGCAAGCTGATGCCGTTCATTAAGGCGTGGCCGCCGGAAGGGGCGCATGCACGGGCGGTAGCGGCGCTGGACGTGCTGACCGACATCGGCAGCGAACTTGCGCTGATGCTGATGAACAGCGTCGCGCAGAAGGCCAGGCAAAAGCCGCTGCAGGACAAGGCGCGCGAAAAAATCGCCAGGATCGCCGAGGCGCGCGGCCTGACGACCGAGGAGCTGGAAGACCGCATGGCGCCAGACCTGGGCCTCGGGCAGGACGGCACCCTCGTGCTGGACTTCGGTGCGCGCCGCTTCCGGGCCGGCTTCGACGAGGCGCTGAAGCCTTTTGTGCGCGACGAAGACGGCTACCGGCTGCCCGACCTGCCGAAGCCGAGGCAGAGCGATGACGAGGCGCTCTCCACAGCCGCGGTCGAGCGCTTCAAGGCCCTGAAAAAGGACGCCCGCGCCATCGCCAGCCAGCAGGTAGCGCGCCTGGAATGGGCCATGTGCAGCCGGCGCCGCTGGAGCCACCAGCACTTCCGCCAGTTCCTGGTCGAGCACCCGCTGCTGCGCCACCTCGTGCAACGCCTGGTTTGGGGCGTGTATGCGGTGGGCGGCGATGGCGCGCAATTGCTGGATTGCTTCTGCGTCGCGGAAGACGGCAGCTACGCCACCGGCGACGACGATGCCTTCACTTTGCCGGAGGGCGAGCATATCCGGGTGGGACTGCCGCATGCGCTCGAATTGCCGCCGCAAGCCGCCGAGAAGTTTGGCCAGGTGTTCGCCGACTACAAGCTGTTGCAGCCTTTCGTCCAGCTGGGGCGCGATACCCATGCGCTGGAAGCCGGCGAACAGGCGCAAGCGCAGCTCGCCCGCTGGAAGGGCGTCGTGATCGCCACAAACCGCGTGCTTGGCCTGGCCAGCAGGGGCTGGAGGCGCGGGCAGGCCATCAACGGCGGCTTGATCTGCTCCTTCCAGAAGCCGGCCAATGGTTCCAGGATCATCGAGCTGACGTTCGAACCTGGCATCTACGCGGGCATGGTCAACGAGAATCCGGAGCAGTCGCTGGAAAGCATCTCCGTGGGCATGCTTGCAAGTTGGGGCGGAATCAAGACGGCCGAAAGCCTGGCTGCCCTCGACCCGATCGCCGCCAGTGAACTGATACGCGACATCGAATCCCTGCGGGCATGAGCGCCCGCAAACACTACTTGAATGTGAACTCCTATGCGCCGTTTTGAATTCGTCGACGACAGCTCGAACAAATTTTGGGAAATTGAACAGGATGGATTGGACCTGAACCTGCGCTGGGGCAGGATCGGTACCCAGGGCCAGAGCCAGACCAAGTCCTTTGCCGACAATGCCAAGTGCAGCGCCGCCATGGCCAAGCTCATCGCCGAAAAGACCGGCAAGGGCTATTCTGAAGTGGACACGGCGCCGGCTGCCGCGATCGGCAAGACTGCGGCCAAGCCGGTGGCGGCGCCGGAGCCCGTGGCCGCTGCGGAGGCACCAGCGCCGGCACCGGCACCGGCGGCGGCCCCTGCGCCGGCGCCCGTTGCCGCCGCCGATCCGGCGACCACGCCGCCCTGGCTGGTGCACATGCCGCCCGTGTCGCTGCCCAGGAAGCTGGCGGCAGCAGCGCTGGCATCGCGCCGCTTCCCGAAACCGGTGCCGGCGGTCGATGCGCAGGACGTGTTCCGCCGCTTCTTCGAGTGCCAGCAGCCGGATGCCGACGCGACAGACGCCGAACTGCGGCCCGCATTCGAAGAAGCATGGGAGCGGCTGCGGAACCAGGTCCTGGACGGCTCATTGCAATCGGACGCCGTCTTGCTCGCGCTGTCGGCCAAGCTTCCCTATGACTGGGAAGGCAAGAATGAGCTGCTGGCGCTAAAGATGCTGCATGCCCTCGTCAAGCACAAGGGCCTGGAGCACTGCGTCGATGCCTTTATCGAAATGCAGCGCATGCAGGTAAAGTGGCAGAGTGCCGGAAACCTGCCTCGCAAAGTCAGCATCACGTCCATCATCACCAGTGAACTGGGCACCTCGAGCCTGATGACGCCGGTCGAAGTCGCCATGCGGATCCAGTTGTCGTCGGCACCGGAAGCAGTATGGCAGGCGTGCGCCGACAAGATCGAGAATGCCATCCCCTCCGTTCACGCGCTGCGCAGGGCCGGACTGGCGGCACAGTTGCCCGAGCGGCCGGAGGTTGCCGACCGGCTGGTGCCCGAGCTGTCCAAAGGCCCGGCGTTGGAGACCCTGCCCCTGCTGCAGCTGGCGGCCAGCGATACCGGCCTGCTGGAAAAGTCCGGTATCAAGATTTCCAGCCATGAGCGCTGGTCGAGGAATCCGATGCTGGCGGCGACGATGGTGCAGGAGCGCGGCCCGCATGCCTTCGCAGTGCTGAAACTGATGCCGTACTGCGAACCGGCCAACGAAGCCCTGGCTTTCGTCGGCACGCCGGAAGCCGTCAAGCTGCTGGTCGAGGTCCTGGCCGAGGTGTCCGATACCAGTACCTGGACTCCCGTGTCGCTGAAACTGGCGCGCGCCAGTTTCTCGGCCGCGGTCATGCACGCGCCCCTGGCGGGTATTGCTGCCCTGGCGGAACTGGGCGAACGGCGCGGCAAGGAAGGCGAAGTCCTGCAGCTGACGCTGGCGATGCTGCTGCGCATCCATTCCGGTCAGGTTCCGCAGCTGATGCCATGGCTGTCTCCTGCCGCGCAGGCCTTGCTGCATCGCCAGCTCGAGAAAACCAGCGCCACGGTTGCGCTGGCCGCACAGGAAGACCTGCCGGGCGTGCTGGCCGATCCGCCATGGCTGCGGCCGCGCAAGAAGCCTGCTCCCGCACTGGTGGTGCAGCCCTTGCCCCTGGCGCCGGTCGAGCGCTGGGACGACATCGACCGCGAGGAATGGCTGTCCGCTGCACGCAGCCATTACTGGGGGCGTATCGAGGGCGAGCCTGAAACTCCCGACCAGATGGCATGGGCGATGCGTTTCCACTGGCACGAACCCGATGTGGAAGCGTGCACCCAGGCCAGCAAGGCCATTGCAAATGCCGATGCCAACGCACTGGCCGCAGCTTGGCGCATGTACCGGCAGAGGGAAGCTGGTCGAGTGATCTGCGCGATGGCTATTCCGCTGTTGCCCGGCGCGATGGGCGCCGATGCCTGGAATATGCTGGCCAGCGACGTGGATCCTTACCCGCCGCAGATTGCCTTCCTGCTCGCCAGGCTTGGGCTGCCCGCGCTGCCCGGCTTCGAGGCGATGCTGGCGCGCCGTCCGGCAGATATGGCGCCATTGGCCAAATGCTTCGGCGCCGTTGGCATGGCATCGCCCATGGCGCGCGCCGCGACCAAGCTCAAAAAGGTGCAGGAGGAAGCCCGCCAGTGGCTGCTGCGCTTCCCCGCACATGCGATTTGCGGCCTGATTGCGCCGGCGCTCGGCAAGGCGGGCGAGGACCGTGATTGCGCGGCGTCGGCACTGCGCTACCTGCGCATGAACGGCCACGAGGCATTGATCTTCGACATCGCGGCACGTTACGAGGACGCTGCAGTTGACGCGGCATTGCGCGCCCTGCTCGATGAAGATCCGCTCGAACGCTTGCCGGCCAAGCTGCCCAAGCTGCCTGATTTCTGGGCGCCGCTGGGATGGCGCCGCCCGGTGCTGAATGACAGCTGCGGCGCCGGCGCGGGCAAGGCGGTGCCGGACCAGGCGCTGGACCACATCGGCACCATGCTGATGTTGCCAACCGCGGAAGGACTGTACCCGGGCATTGCGCAAATCAAGGACGCGTTCACTGCGGAATCGCTGGCGGATTTTGCCTGGGACTGTTTCTCGTCCTGGCTGAATGCCGGCGGCAATTCCAAGGAAGGCTGGGCCATGACCGCATTGGGCTGGCTGGGAACGGACGACACGGCGCGCAAGCTCACGCCGTACATCCGCGCCTGGCCGGGCGAGTCGGCGCATGCGCGTGCCGTGTCGGCGTTGGACGTGCTGGCCGACATCGGCACCGACACCGCGTTGATGCTGTTGAACGGCATCGCGCAAAAGGTCAAGTTCAAGGGCCTGCAGGACAAGGCGCGCGAAAAGATCGACAAGATTGCCGAGGAGCGGGAGCTGACCACCGAGGAGCTGGAAGACCGCTTGGCGCCCGACCTGGGCCTGGACGACAACGGCAGCGTGCTGCTGGACTTCGGCCCGCGCCAGTTCCGCGTCGGTTTCGACGAGGCGCTGAAGCCGTATGTGCGCGACAGCGATGGCAAGCGCCTGGCCGACCTGCCCAAGCCGAAGCAAAGCGACGACGCGGCATTGGCCGGCGCCGCCGTCGAACGCTACAAACTGCTCAAGAAGGACGCCCGCACCATCGCCAGCCAGCAAGTGCTGCGCCTTGAATGGGCCATGTGCAGCCGGCGCCGCTGGCTGCCGGAGCACTTCCGCCAGTTCCTGGCCCAACATCCGCTGGTGCGCCACCTGGTGCAGCGCCTGGTGTGGGGCGTCTACGAGATGGCCGGCAGCGGCGACGCCGGCGGCAAGCTGCTGGCATGCTTCCGCGTGGCCGAAGACGGCAGCTGGACCACCGGCGAGGACGACAGCTTCACGATGCCGGAAGGCGCCAATCTTTGCGTCGGCCTGCCGCATCCGCTTGAATTGGCGGCCGAAACTGCCGCGCAGTTCGGCCAGCTGTTCGCCGATTATGAGCTGCTGCAGCCGTTTTCCCAGCTGGGGCGCGATACCTATGCGCTGGACGCCGAAGAGCAGTCCGCGACGGTCCTGGAGCGCTGGAAAGGCGCCGTCGTTCCCACCGGCCGCGTGCTTGGCCTGGTCAACAAAGGCTGGCGGCGCGGGCAGGCGCAGGACGCCGGCGGCATCTGGTTCTTCCACAAGCCGCTCAGCCGCTCCAGGGTGATCGAACTGACCCTCGACCCCGGCATCATCGTGGGCATGGTGGACGAGTATCCGGAACAGACGCTGCAGACCGTCTCGGTCGGTTCGCCATCGAGCTGGGGCGAGATCAGGGCGGCCGAAAGCCTGGCGATCCTCGACCCGATCGCCACCAGTGAACTGATACGCGACCTCGAATCCTTGCGGGCATGACACCATGAAGAAAACACCCATCAAAGAATCGCCGGCCCTGCAGCGCCCACCGGCGGAAATCCTCCATGCGCAGGAGCTGCAGCGCCTGCGCGAGAGCGATAACGGTCCGCGCCCGCCGGGCTGGGCGCTCAGCCTGACCGCGGCGCGCAAGTTCATCCTGGGCGATGACACGCTGGATGTCACGCGCAAGATCGTGGCGCCTGCCGCATCGATCGAGCGCATGCTGGTGACCCTGGCAACGGGCCGCGGCCTGATGCTGGTCGGTGAGCCGGGCACGGCGAAGTCGCTGTTGTCCGAACTGCTGGCCACCGCCATCTGCGGCAAGTCGACCCTGACCATCCAGGGCGGCGCCTCGATCACCGAAGACCAGATCAAGTATTCCTGGAACTACGCCCTGCTGATCAACGAGGGCCCGAGCCCGCGCGCGCTGGTGCCTGCACCGCTGTACCAGGGCATGCGCGACGGCCAGGTGGTGCGCTTCGAAGAAATCACGCGCGCGCCGCTGGAAGTCCAGGACTGCCTGCTGGGCATGCTGTCCGACCGCGTCATGAGCGTGCCTGAACTGGCGGGCGATGACGGCATGCTGTATGCGCGCGACGGCTTCAACATCATCGCCACGGCCAACACGCGCGACCGCGGCGTGAACGAAATGAGCGCAGCGCTCAAGCGCCGTTTCGACTTCGAAACCGTGTTCCCCATCCTCGACTTCGACCATGAGCTGGCGCTGGTGAAGGAAGCTTCCGCCCGCCTGCTGGAGAAGAGCGCCATTCCGCGCAGCCTGCCGGTGCCGGTGCTGGAATTGCTGGTGACCACCTTCCGCGACCTGCGCGGCGCCGTCCAGGCGCACGGCGGCGACGCGGCCATGGACCGGCTGACAGCTGTCATGTCGACCGCCGAGGCGGTCAATGTCGCCCATGCGGTCGGCGTGCGCGCCTGGTTCCTCGAGCAGCGCGACGGCAGCCCGGCCGACCTGGTCGACTGCATTGCCGGCACGGTGGTCAAGGACAACGCCGACGACCGTGCCAAGCTGCGCCGCTACTTCGAACAGAAGGTGGCCAGGAAGAACGGCGCCCATTGGCAGGCCTACTTCGAAGCGAGGCAGCGTTTGCCGTGACGCCCGTATCGAACGAGCCGAACGTGTCGAACGAGCCGGTCATTCTCGGCGTGCGGCATCACAGCCCGGCCTGCGCGCGCCTGGTGGCGCACAAGATCCGCAGCCTGCGGCCGGCCTACGTCCTGATCGAAGGCCCGGCCGACTTCAACGACAAGCTGGAGCAGCTCTCGCTGCCGCACCAGCTGCCGCTGGCGGTCTACAGCTTCCTTTCCTCGGAAGGCGGGCACCGCGCGTCCTGGTCGCCGTTTGCCGAGCATTCGCCGGAGTGGCAGGCGCTGGCGGTCGGGCGTGAAACAGGCGCGCAGCTGCGCTTCATCGACCTGCCGGCGTGGGACGATGCCTTTGCCGACGTGCTCAATCGCTATGCCGACGTGAGCGACGAGACGCAGGCCGAACGCGCCGCCGCATACGAAGATGCGCTGCGCCGCAAGATGGCGGTCGACAGCAGGGATGCGCTGTGGGACAAGCTGTTCGAGCAGCAGGATTCGCTGGAGCTGCTGGAGCAGGGTCTTGCCACCCATTTCGAGCATCTGCGCGCGGGCGATGCGGGCTCGATCGGCAACCAGGCGCGCGAACGCATGATGGCGCGCTGGATCGCCTGGGCGATGGCGCGCGGCGAAGGCCCGGTGCTGGTGGTCTGCGGCGGCTACCATGCGCCGGCGCTGCAGCGTGCCTGGCGCAGCGAGGACGGCGCCAGCCCGCCGGCGCTGCCGCTGCCGGACGACGCCGGCGGGACCGTGCGCTTCGGCTCCTACCTGGTGCCGTACACCTTCAAGCGGCTCGATTCCTTCACCGGCTACGCATCGGGCATGCCTTCGCCGTTCTTCTACCAGCTGGCATGGGAGGAGGGCATGCAGGGCGCCGGGCCGGCGCTGCTGCAGCGGGTCACGCAGCGCCTGCGCAACAAAAAGCTGGCGGCATCGACCGCCGACCTGATCGCCGTGCACGCGCGGGCCGAGGCCCTGGCCCGCCTGCGCGGCCATGCGCTGCCGGCACGCTGCGACTGGCTCGACGCGCTGGCCGGCTCGCTGGTCAAGGATGCGCTGGATGCGCCGCTGCCGTGGACTTACCGCGGGCCGCTGCGCTTCGGCACCGACCCGATCCTGGTCGAAATCATGGACGTGCTGGCGGGCGATGTTGCGGGCCGCCTGGCGCCCGGCACGCCGCAACCGCCGCTGGTGCTCGCGGTCGAGGCCGAACTCGAAGCCCGCGGCATCAAGCTGCCCGCCGACCTCTCCCTCGACCTGCTCAAGCCCGCGGACCGCGACAAGAGCCGCGTGCTGCATCGCCTGCTGCTGCTGGAGATTCCCGGCATCGACCGGCGCGCCGGCCCCGGCCTGGCGCTGTCCGGCGAGCGCCGCGAGGAATGGTCGCTGCGGGCGCCGCTGGAGCAGCGCGCCGCGCTGATCGAGGCGGCGGCCTATGGCGCCTCGCTGGAAGACGCCGCGCGCATGAAGCTGGAAGAACGCCTGCGCGCTGCGGGGCGCGCCAACGGCGAGAGCCGTTTCGCGCAACTCGCCGATGCACTGAACCAGGCTGCCTTTGCCGGCCTGGCCGGCATGAGCGACGGCATCCTGTCCGAGCTGGAAATAGCGGTCGGCGGCGAACCGCGTTTCGAAGCTTTCGGCACTGCGCTGCCGGTGCTGCATTCCCTGCTGCGCCACGGGCAGTCGCTCGGCATGGCGGGCGCGCCGGTCCTGCGCACGGTAGTCGCGGCGGCCTTCGACCGCGCGCTATGGCTGCTGGAGGCCACGGGGCCGGTACCGGCGGGAGAATTCGCGGCGCATATCCATGGCTTCCTCGCCCTGCGCCAGGTGGCGCGCGATGCGCTGGCAGGCGATGCTGCGCTGCCTTTGCAGGTGGAGGCCGGGCGCGCCCTCGCTGTATGGCAGCGCAAGCTTGCCGACCAGCGTGCCGCGCCGCTCAGCCGCGGCGCCGCGCTGGGAGGATTGGTCAGCCTGAACGCCGGACGTAGCGCCGCCAGCGGCGAAGCCATCGCGCAGGCCTTGGCCTTGCTGGGCGAAATCGCGCCGGCGCAGGTGGGCGATGCGCTGGCGGGCATGCTGGCGCTGGCGCGCGATGAGCTGGTGCAGGAGGCGCACTTCGTTGCCGGGCTGGATGCCATGGTGAAGGCGCTGGACGACATCGACTTCGTGCTCGCCCTGCCGGCCATGCGCAATGCCTTCAGCTGGCTGCCGCCGCAGGAGCGCGGCCTGCTGGCCGACGCCGTGCTGGCCCAGCACAACGCGGCGCATTTGCCGCGGCGCGCGCTGACCGCGCACTTCGCCGGCGCCGATGCGGAAGACGTGGCCAGGGCGGCGCTGCTGGAGCAGGCCGCGCTGCGCAAACTTGCCTCCTGGGGATTGGCAGCATGAACTTGAAACTTCCTGATTCGCTGGCGCGGTGGCGCCTGCTGCTCGGCGAAGCGGCGACGCCTGCGCTGGGCGGCCTGTCCGGCGCGGCCCGCTCGGCGGACATGGCGCTGGATTGGCTGTACGGGCGCGATGGCGACGTCGCCGCGCGCGGTGAGCGCGGTGCGGGCCTGGGACCATCGCAGCTTTCCACGCCCGACTGGATCAACACGATCCATGAACTGTTCCCGAAGGAAGTGATCGAGCGCCTCGAAGCAGACGCGGTGGAGCTGTACGGCATCGACGAAGTGGTCACCAACCTTGAGGTGCTGGAGCGGATCGAGCCGTCGGAGGCACTGCTGCGCGCGGTGCTGCACACCAAGCACCTGATGAATCCCGAAGTGCTGGCCGCTGCGCGGCGGCTGGTGGCTGAAGTCGTGCGGCAGATCATCGAGAAGATGGCGACCGAGGTGCGGCAGGAGTTCGCCGGCGCGCGCGACAGGCGCCGCCGTTCCATGCTGAAGGTGGCGCGCAATTTCGATTTCAAGCGTACGGTGCAAGGCAACCTGCACCGCTGGGACCCGCAGCGCGGAAAGCTGTTCCTGGAGGCGCCGGTCTTCATGAGCCGCGTAAGGCGCCACACAGAGCGCTGGGACATCTGCCTGCTGATCGACCAGAGCGGCTCGATGGTCGAATCGGTGATCCATTCGGCGGTCATGGCCTCCTGCCTGTGGAACCTGCCGGGCATGCGGACCCGCCTGGTCGCCTTCGACACGGAAGTGGTCGACCTGACCTCGGACGTGTCCGACCCGGTCGAACTGCTGATGAAGGTGCAGCTGGGCGGCGGCACCGATATCGCCAAGGCTGTCGGTTATGCGCAGTCCCTGGTCGAGAATCCGCAGCGCACGGTGGTGGTGCTGGTCAGCGATTTCTACGAGGGCGGCTCGCAGAATGAACTGGTGCGCCGGGTCAAGGCGCTGGTGCAGTCCGGCGTCACGGTGCTGGGACTGGCGGCACTGGATGCGCGCGCCGATCCCTGCTACGACCGCGACATGGCGGCGCGCCTGGTGCGCGAGGGCGCGCACGTGGGCGCGATGACGCCCGGACAACTGGCAGCCTGGCTGGCGGAAAAGGTGCGCGGATGAACGCCACACGAACCGACCTGCTGGAACTGACGCCCGAGGCCCTGATCGCCCTGGCCAATGCGGGCTTCGTCAAGCGCGCGCAGAAGGACGTGGCTGAAGGCAACCTGCCGGTGCTCGAGGAGCTCACAGACGCCACGATCCGCGCAACCTACGCCGATGGCCATTGCGCCGTGCTTGGCCCCAACAGCACGCTGCGCGACGCCAGCTGCACCTGTCCAGCCAGCGGCTTGTGCCGCCACCGGGTCACGCTGGTGCTGGCGTACCAGGCGCAGGCCAGGGCGCTGTCGCCGGCGCAGCCGGAGAACCAGGCTGCCGACGATGCCGGCCCCTGGTCGCCGGCGCATTTCGCAGCGACGATGGCTGATACGGTTCCTGCCTCGACGCTGGCACAGGCGGCCAGGCTGGCGGCGGCGCAACCGGTGGTCAAGCTTATCGCGTGGCAGGAAGCGGCCGCCGTGCCGAGCGCCCGCCTGCCGATGTGCAATGTGCGCTTCTTCTCGCGCAGCAGCCTGACGCACGCCCGATGCGATTGCAAGGAGGGCAGCGGTTGCGCCCACATCGTCCTGGCCGTGTGGGCGTTCGCACAGGCGGAATTGAAGTCGCCGGGCTTTGCCGAAGCCAGCGTGACCCTGGCCGGTCCGCAGGAAGGCGGCCCGGCGCCCGTGGCGCGCGTGTTCGGCACGCAGGCGGCGGCAACGCTGCTGGAGCGCACGCAGGCCCTGGCGCTGCAAGTCTGGCTGGACGGTTCCAGCCAGCCGGTACTGGCACTGGAGGCGCGCTTCGAAGAAGTCTTTGGCCTGGCCAAACAACTCGAATGGTGCTGGATCGGCGAGTCCCTGCACGGCATGAAGGACCTGATGCTGGCGCAGCATGCGCGGTCCAGCCGCTTTGATCCGAAACTGCTGCTGTCGGCGCTCGCCGACCTGCATGCGCGCCTGGCGGCGGCGGTGCTGGCGGATGGCCAGGCTGCCGCCGGCCGGCTGCCGGAAGTACCGGCCAGCCAATTGCTCGGCATCGGCGTCAAGGGCGAAGTGGCGCTGGATCACCTGCGGCTGGTCTCCCTCGGCGCCCAGCTCTGGGCCGATGACGAAGCCGAGGGCGCGCTGCTGGTATTTGCCGACCCGGACACGCTTGCGGTGACCGTGATTGAGCGCAGCTGGCCGAAGCCGAAGGCGGGCGAACCGGGCATCGCCATCAAGTCGCGCAGGATCGCAGGCCAGTCGGTGGAAAGGCTGGCCGCCAGCCAGGTTGTTACCAGCGGCGCGCGGCGCCGCGCCAACGGTGCGCTGGAAATTGCCGCCGGTGCGCGCCAGACCAACGTGCTGCCTTTGTCGTCCAGGGCTTGGGACGACCTGATGGCGCCGCTGCGCCAGTCGTCCGCCGAGGGCTTGCGCGACTACCTGCTGGATGCCGTGCCGGATTTCGCGCGGCCGCTGCAGGCGATTGAACACATGCACGTCGTTCCCGTGGCGCAAGTCGGCGAATGGGAGTGGAATGCGGCGCGCCAGACGCTGTCGGCCTGGATCGAAGTGGGCCAGGGGCTGCACGAGCCCGGGCAGCGCCTGCTCCTTCGCAAGCGCCACAACCCGGCCGCGCCGCATGCCGTCGATGCGCTGGCAAGCGCCCTGTCCGGGGAATTCGGCGCACCGCTAGCGGTCTCCGGAACGGTCACGCTGGAAGGGGGACTGGTGGCCATCGATCCGTTTGCCGTCCTGACCGAACAGCGCGCCGTGGTGCCCGACGTGGAGAGCACGGCGGCGCGCGAACTCGCGCCGGCCGCGCTGCTGCATGAGGCGCCGCCGCTGGTGCACCTGGCCGGCCAGGTGCACGCCCTGCTTGGCCGATGGATGCGGCAAGGCTTGCGGCACCAGGCTGCGGGCGCCTTGAAGGAGGCCGAGGACCTTGCGGCAGCCATGGAGAGCAACGGCCTTGCCGCTTCCGCCGCCCTGCTGCGCGAGGCCGTGACCCTGATGCAGGCGCCGGACAAGCAGCCTTTGCCCGGCAAGCTGGCAACGCTTTATCTTTTACTCGCCGAAGTTGCACGTTCGGCTTGAAACCCGGGAGCTATCGTGGCACGAAGAACAAAGACCGATCCCTTGTTGGCAGCGCCTGACGGCAAAGTCCACTGGACGAAGGGCATGCAGGAATGGCTTGATCTTTTCGTCGGCGAAGCGGGCCTGTTCCCGCCTGGCGCCAGCTTCGAGGACGGCCTTGCCCAGCACAAGGCGCTGATGGGCAAGGAAAACTGGGTACCGTCAGCTTTCCGCCTCTTGCAATTGCACGGCGTGGATGCCTTGCCGCTGTTCGTGGACTGGATCGAATCGAAGCGCTACAGCCCGCCGGCGGTGCAGACGGCGCTGCTGAACATCCACAGCGAGCAGGCTGTCGACGCGGTGGTCGAACGGCATCGCAGCGCAGAGTTTCGGCCGCTGGTCCTGAAACAGGCGAAGAAATGGCCGATCGTGGTTCTGCGCAAGCTGCTCGATGTGAATCCGTCGAAAAAGCAGCCGGCTGCCTTGCTGATCCAGGAAATCCTTGGCCAGGACCCGGCCTGCCTGCCGCTGTTGCGGAAGCAGGCCGACGAAGCGCAGGCGAATGCGCTGGAGCGTTTGCTCGAAGTTGCCGATGCGGCGGAAGAAGCGGCGCCGGCGGACCTTCCACTGGTGCTGCGCGAGCTGCCCTGGTCGAACCGCGAGCCTTCCCGCGTGCCGGTGCTGGCATTGCAGGCAATGCATGACGCGCCGTGCTTCCATTGGTCGAAATGGTCCGGCAGCGACGGCCTGGAACTGAACGATCCCGACGAGTACGCGCTCAAGTACCTGAATACCTACTTGCCGCCGGAAACCGCAGCATGGGATCTTCCGCGCAAGGTGCTTTGGATTATCGGCATCGAGCCTGGCGCAATCGAGCGTGCCATCGCGACTGAAACCGTGAGCGAAGGCGATTTCGCGGAGTCGTCCGTCTATGGCTGGTACACGGCAAATTATCTGAAGGCCTTGCCGCCGAAACTGGCCAGCTCGGTCTTTTGCAATATTCCCGCTTCACGCTTGCGCTACTCCAGCCAGATGGCCGCGGTGTTTGCGTGGATGGGCCAGGACGGCCTGCCGGCTTTCACGCGCGTCTTTCCGACCGCATCGCTAAGTTCGATGACGCTGGCCGCGTGCCTGGAGTGGGACCAGATCGCGCTGTACGTCGCACGGGCCTTCTACGCAAACCGTTGGGTCAAGGATGCCGCCGGCGACTGGCTGCTTGCCTACCCGGCCGCCGCCGCACGCGGACTGCTGCCTGCGGCAGTCGGGCAAGATCCCGGCGAGCGCTTCATCGCACAGAACGCCTTGCGCTACCTTGCCGGCAACGGCCACGAGGCGGTGCTGGCGGCACAGGCAGCACGCTACGGCGACGCTGCGGCGGAGGCGCTGCGCATCATGCTGTCCGAGCCGCAGCGCGAATGGCTGCCGGACAAGCTGCCGACGCCGCCAAAGAGCCTGCACGTGCCCGGCCTGCCGCGCCTGTACCTCACGTCGAACGGCAAGGCGCTGCCGCTCGACGCGGTACCGCACGTGCTGACCATGATGGCGCTGTCCAAGCAGGACGCCCCGTCCAGCGGGCTGCTCGCGTTGCGTGAGGCGCTGACGCCAGGCTCGCTCGCCAGGTTCGGGCAAGCCTTGTTCGAATGGTGGCGCGACAGCGAAACGCCGCCCAAGGAGCGCTGGATCTTCTGGATGCAGGGCGTGATCGGCAATGACGAAACCGCCCGCCAGCTGAACGTGGCGCTGAAGCAGTGGCGCGCCGCGCTGATCCGCGTGCGCGCCTACGATGCGATGGAAATGCTGGTGCAGATCGGTTCCGACGTCGCCTTGATGTACCTGCACCAGTTGAGCGAACAGACCCGCTACAACGATCTGCAGGAGCGTGCCGAAGAAATGATGCAAGACCTCGCGCAGCAGCGTGGCCTCAGCATGGAGCAGTTGGCCGACCGCACAGTGCCGGACCTGGGCCTGGACGAAACCGGCCGACTGGCGCTCGATTTCGGCCCGCGTTCCTTCATCGTGCGCTTCGACGAACACCTGCTGCCCTATGTGTGCGACAGCGACGGCAAGCGCATCAAGGACTTGCCCAAGCCGAACAGCAAGGACGATGAAGCGATCGCCAAGGCCGCCTCCCAGCGCTACAAGGACCTCAAGAAGCAGGCGAAGAACGTCGCCAGCACCCAGGTCGCTCGCCTGGAAAGCGCCATGTGCAAGCAGCGGCGCTGGACGGTGGAAGAGTTCGAAACCCTGCTGGTGCGCCATCCCTTGCTGCGCCACCTGGTCTCGCGGCTGGCGTGGGGCGCCTACGATGCGGGCGGCAGCTTGCTTATCCTGTTCCGGGTTGCCGAAGACCTGAGTTATGCCGGCGTCGACGACAGCGCCGTGCAACTGCCGCAGGACGCCAGGATAGGCATCCCGCACCGCCTCGAACTGGCGGATGCCGACGCGCAGGCGTTTGCGCAGTTGTTCGCCGATTACGACATCCTGCAGCCCTTCGAACAACTGGGCCGCGCCACTTACCGCCTGGACGAGGCGACGCTCGACGGCAGCATCCTGCCCGAATGGCGGGACCGCAAAGTCAGCACGGGCGCCCTGCTGGGACTGGAAAACCGCGGCTGGGAGCGCGAAGTCGGCGATGGCGGCTGCATCGGCTCGTTCACCAAGACGCTCGACGGCGGGCAGACGGTCTGCCTCGCCCTGGAAGGGGAGTGGTTCGTCGGTGGACCTGCCGATCCGGCGGCGATCCATACGATCACGCGTTGCGGGCTGGGCGGAGCGTCCTGGCGTTCCCTGTCGCCGCTGCTGGTGAGCGAGATCCAGCGCGACCTGCACCAGATGAACTGGACTCAATGAGCTGCGAACGGGAGTCTATCCAGCGCCAGGTGGCCCTGGTCAGTCATGGCAGCGCCTTCCTGCGCAAGAAGCTTGCGCTCGAGGACTGGTACCAGCATGGGATTTTCTTTGGCGCGCGGCTGCAGTTCCGCGACCGCAGCGGGAACGCCTTGCTGGCCGACGACTTCCCCCTGTGGCTGGCCACGCTGGCCCAAGCCGGGGCCACGCGGCTGTCACTGCATCCGGCAACGGGGCTTGGCATCGCCGCCTTGCCGGCCATGGACTGGAGCCGGCATGTGGTGGCGGTCCATTTTCCCGACCGCTACCAGCTCTGGGCCGTTGGCAAGGAACGGGCCGCGTGGAATGACGGCAGCCAGCGTGTTCCCAGCGCCGCCAGCCATGCCGGCGACGTCGATTGCTACCTGTACCTGGAGGAGCGGCCGGGCGTGCTCGAGGTGCCGCATACGGACTGGAAGAAGCTGGCCGCCGAGATCGCCGCCGATCTCGCGGCCCCGGTGCCTTCCGACGCGGTGCCGGCCGCGCCTTTTTGTGCCGAAACCAGGGCGAGCGCTGAGTGGGCCAGGATGCCGCTGTTCGTCGCCCACGGCGCCGACTCGCTGGCGCACCGGGTGCTGGCGACGCTGGTCCACAAGCAGGGAAAATTCGCAAACGACACCAATTCCAAGAACGAAAACAGCAGCTACCACTACATGGACGAGGCGGGCGCGGCAGCCATGCGGCACTGGGGCGAGCGTCTCGATAGCTGGGTCGCTGAAGTCCTGCTGCGCGCCGCCAATATCGGCAGCGCAACGGCCACGCAGCATGCCGGCGCACGCCTGCTCCAGCCGCCGCCGGCGCCCGAGCAAGCGCCGGTCGCGCCTTCGGCTCGGGCCGCGCCCCTGAACCTGGCGCCCGTCGGCGCAGCGCAGCCACCGGCGGAAGGCAAGTGGACGCGCCGCATCGGCCTCGCCGCCGCGATTGCGGTACTCAGTGTGCTGGTGGTCGCCGTATCGCACATCATCGTCCGCTTCCCCTGGCTGGCTATGCTGGTGGGCCTGCCGTTGGCGCTGATGCGACAAAAAAAGTAGTTATGTAATATTTGTAATTGACAGAAAATACACGGTCATTCATGATTTGATATTTATTTCCCAAAGGAAAAGATCGTGTTCATTGTCTGGGGGCGCAAGATTACGCGCCGCACAGTGGGATATGTCGCGGACTTCTGCGGCGTTTGCAGGGTGCCGCGCGCCTTCCGCATGACGCGCCTCGGCTCGGCCGGCCACGTGTATTACATCAGCTTCGGCGAGGGCAAGCTGGTCGGGCACCAGCGCACCTGCACCAGTTGCGGCGCGTTCAGCGATGCCGACGTGAATGCCTATGCCCGCGTCTCGAAGAGCTCCGGTCCCATGGAAACCCTGAAGCGCGAGACCCACCCCGGCCTGGATGAGGCCCTGGAACAGCGCCTGGCCCTCGAAGTGCGCGTCAAGACCGCACCGCACCTGCTGTCGGAAGAAGAGCGCCTGGGGCTGATCTACTCCCCGATCAACCTGTTGTCGCCCAAGGTGGAACGGCACTTCGCCACCACGCATATGGATGGCGGGGTGGCGCTGGCAATCGCCGGCGGCATCGGCCTGTGCTTTGTCTTGCCTGTCATTGGCTCGGCCATATCGTCAAGCTATGGTCCGCCGGGCTTCCTGCTGGGCCTGGTGGCCGGCTTTGGCCTGCTGATCTGGCAGCTCATCGCCTCGGGGCCGCGCTTCATGCGCAAGGAAATCCTGCCGCTGCTGGCGAAATCCCTGGCGCCGGTGAAGCCGAGCGAAGCCGAGCTCGAGCGCGCCTTGCGTGAATACAAGCAGGCCGGCCACAAGATCGGCAAGAAGCTGACGGCAGCCCAGGTGCTCGAGGCCATTCGCTCGCGGCGCTAGAAGTTCAAGTATGATCGCCCTGTTGCCAGGACTATATTGAACGCCATGCTACAGACCCCCGCCGGTTTCCTGCCCCTGATCCAGCCAGCTCCTGCTGAAAACATCCAGACGCTGGTCTTCCACAAAGACCGGCTGCTGTTGCGGGAGGAGAGCCTGGCCCTGCCGCCGCACGCGGAACTGCTTGCCGCCGGCCTGGAACTGGCCGGCGCGATGCCGCTCGGCACCTGGGAAGGGCGCTACTGGCAGGTCGCGCAGGCGCCGCACGACACCCCGCCGCTGGAGGGCCACGCCTACGTCGGCCTGCGCGCACTGTTCGGCGCCGTCGACGATGGCTTGCTCGGCGTGGCCGGGCGCGGCT
Source organism: Pseudoduganella sp. R-43 (assembly GCF_049913255.1). Lineage (NCBI taxonomy): Bacteria > Pseudomonadati > Pseudomonadota > Betaproteobacteria > Burkholderiales > Oxalobacteraceae > Pseudoduganella > Pseudoduganella sp. R-43. Next base: position 60,328 of record NZ_CP183988.1, on the reverse strand, counting down.
ACCAGATCGCCGAATGGGCGCGCACGCACCGCTTTTGCGGCGCCTGCGGCTCGCCGATGCTGCTGGCGCCCGGCGAGCGCGCCATGCGCTGCACCGCCTGCAGCCACCTTGCGTACCCGCGCATTTCGCCTGCCATGATGGTGCTGATCAGGAAGGGCAGGCAGCGCCTGCTGGCGGCGCACGCCAATTCGCCGTACAAGCGCTACACGGCGCTGGCGGGCTTCCTGGAAGCCGGCGAATCGGTGGAAGAAGCAGTGCACCGCGAAGTGTTCGAGGAAGTCGGCCTGCGCGTGCACAATCTCAAATACTTCGGCAGCCAGTCCTGGCCTTTCCCGCATTCGCTGATGATCGCCTTCACCGCCGAATACCTGGACGGCGAGATCGTCACCGACCCCAGCGAAATCAGCGATGCGCGCTGGTTTGGCCCCGAAGATGAGTGGCCGGCACTGACGCATACGGTTTCCATCGCCAGCGAGCTGCTGGCAGCGAACCGACCCTGAACGCTGTATACTGGTGGATTAGATTCCACATTTCACGGTTCTTGCAATCATGACTAAAGAAGTATTCACCGAAGCCGACTGGCGCCGCCTGCTGGAGCACCTGGGCGAAGACCCGGACCGTCCAGGCCTGATCGAAACCCCGCACCGCGTCCACAAGGCGTGGAAGCACTGGGTGTCGGGCTACGGCCAGGACCCGGCGGAAGTGCTGAAGGCTTTCGAGGATGGCGCCGAGCAGTACAACGAGCTGATCGTCGTGAAGAACATCCCGGTGTACAGCCATTGCGAGCACCACCTGGCGCCATTCTTCGGCAAGGCCACCGTGGGGTATGTCCCGAATGGCAAGATTGTCGGTTTGTCCAAGCTGACCCGCCTGGTGGACGTGTTCTCCAAGCGCCTGCAGGTGCAGGAACGCATGACCATGCAGATCGCCGAAGCGCTGATGCAAGTGCTGGAACCGAAGGCCGTGGGCGTGGTGGTCAAGTGCCGCCACCTGTGCATGGAGTCGCGCGGCATCCGCACCGCCGGCGAAGAGACCGTGACCTCCGCCATGCTGGGCGAGCTGCAGCCGAACCTGGCGATGCGCACCGAATTCCTGGCACTGGCTCGCGAGTCCTGATCCATGGCTAACGCTATCGAATGGTTCGAAGGCGATTTCGACGCCGCACTGGAGGCAGCCCGCGCTGCCGGCCGTCCGCTGTTCCTGTACTGGGGCGCCGTGTGGTGCCCGCCGTGCAACCGGGTCAAGTACGAAATCTTCGGCCGCGAAGATTTCCAGGCCAGGCTGCAAAGCATGGTGGCGATGCAGCTCGATGGCGACAGCCCGAACGCGCAGGCACTGGCGGCGCGCCTGAAGCTGCGCAGCTATCCGACCATGGTGATGTACCGTCCGGATGGCAGCGAGATCACCCGTCTGCCGTGCGAACTCGATGGCGAACTGTTTGGCGAGGCCCTGATGGCGGCGCGTTTTGCCGGCCATACGGCGGGCGAGTCGATGGCTGCTGCGCTGGATGGCAAGCGTGCCCTGTCGCCGTCCGAATGGACGCTGCTGTCGAACTACTCGTGGGATACCGATGAAGGCGTGCTGCTGCAAGGGCGCGACCTGGGCGTGACGCTGACCACCCTGTCGCAACTGGCTGCCGCCGCCGTGACCGGCGAGGCGCCGGCTGCGGCGCGCCAGGTGGAAGATGCCGCCGTGCGCCTGCGCCTGCATGCGATGGTGGCGCAGGCCGGCCGCGTGGTCGATGCCTCGTCGCCTGAATTCCTGTTGAAGGTGCTGGGCGACGAGCGCGTTGCGCGCGCCAATATGGACATCTTCGGCAACAGCGGCCACCAGCTGGTGCGCGCTGCGCCGGCGCGCCACGCTGAACTGGCGGCTGCCATGGCCGGTGCCGCTCAGGTATGGGCCGAGGACATGTGGTTGTCGGCGCCGGACCGCCTGACTGCGGTGCGCTTGCAGGTGCGCATGTCGCGCATGGGCCATGTGGCGGAAGGCTTGCCGCAGCTTGTGCGTACCCGTGTGCAGCAGGCGCTGGCGCTGGTGGATGACAAGTATGGGCGGCATACGCTGGTCAACACGGCGGTCAGCGCGCTGAATGATGCGGGGCTGCATGCGGAGGCGGAAGCTTTGCTGCAGTCGGTGCTGGTGGAATCGCATGCGCCGTATTACTTCAAGTTGAGCCTTGCATCGGCGGCCAAGCGGCGCGGCGACCTGCCGGGCATGCTGGATTGGTATGAGAAGGCGTGGCGTTCGGCGGTCGGGCCGGCGACGCGTATCCAGTGGGGGGCGACCTACCTCTTGGCGCTGATCGATACCACGCCGGGCGATACCGCGCGTATCGAAGCTGCGGCCGCGGCGCTGGGGCAGGATTTTGCCAATGCGCCGGATGGGTTCAAGCAGCGTAACCTGACGCAGGCGCAGAAGCTGGTGGCGAAGCTGCCGGCGGGGCTTGCGTTGGTTGACGCTTTGCGGGCGGGTATCTAAAACCGGTAAACCGGTGTCTGACCCACAGGGTCAGACACCGATACGCGGCCGTCGCGTACCAGGGGTCAAATCAGCCCAGCCGCAAGACCTCCGCCAGCCAATCCACAAACACCCGCACCCGCGGCGACAGATGCCGGTTGTGCGAGTAAATGATCGACACCGGCAACGGCGCCGGCCGCCACGCCGGCAGCACCTCCACCAGCTCCCCGCTGGCGAGCAAGTGCTCAATCCCCGGCAACGGAATCTGCGCCAGCCCGATCCCCGCCCGGCAAGCCCCCAGGTAAGCCTCCGAACTCCCCACCGACACCCTGCTGCGCACCGACAGCGTCCTGACCTCCCCATCCACCACGTACTCCCAGGGCAGGTCGCGCCCGGTCTGGCTGGAAAAGTAATTGACCGCCCAATGCTCGCGCAAATCCTCCAGCGTCCGCGGCGTCCCATGCGCCGCCAGGTAAGAAGGCGACGCCACGTTCACCTGCACCATCGCCCCCAGCGGCCTGGCCACCAGGGTGGAGTCCCGCAACACCCCCGCCCGTACCGCGCAATCGATGCCTTCCCCCACCAGGTCGACCATGCGGTCATTGGCCCCGACCCGGATCTTGATCTCCGGGTAGCGCGAGAAGAAGTCCGGCAGCGCAGGAATCACGCTCAAGCGCGAGATTCGCTCCGGCAGGTCGACCCGGATCGTGCCGGAAGGCTTGCGGCCATCGGACAGGAACAGGGCATTGATGTCCTCCAGTTCATTGAGCAGCGCACGGCAGCGCTCCACATACAGCTGCCCCTCCACCGTCAGGCTGACCTTGCGCGTGGTGCGCTGGAGCAGCCGCACGCCGAGCTGCTGCTCGATGGCCTGCACGGCATTGGTCACGGTGGGGCGCGGCAGGTCGAGCTGTTCGGCGGCCTGGGTGAAGCTCTTGCTGTCGGCCACCGCCAGGAAGACCTGCATGGCCTTGAACTGGTCCATTGTTATCTATTGCCGAATAAAGATGTAATAAACGAGGCATTTATTGTTGGATTCGATAATAGCACAATGGTTCCCATCGAAACCCCACCTGGAGAGCACGCATGGAAACCCGCAAACTTGGCAGCACCGGCCCGCAAACTTCCCAACTCGGCCTCGGCCTGATGGGCATGTCCGACCTGTACGGCCCGGCCGACCGCGCCGAAAGCCTGGCCACCATCCACGCCGCGCTGGATGCCGGCGTCACCTTGCTCGACACCGGCGACTTTTACGGCATGGGCCACAATGAAATGCTGCTGGGCGAGGCGCTGCAGGGCCGCCACCGCGAGCAGGTGCAGGTCAGCGTGAAGTTCGGCGCCCTGCGCGACCCGGACGGCGGCTTTATCGGCTACGACTCGCGCCCGCAGGCCGTGGCCAATTTCCTGGCCTATTCGCTGCGCCGCCTGGGCACCGACTACATCGACATCTACCGCCCGTCCCGCCTGGACCCCGCCACGCCGATCGAGGACACCGTCGGCGCCATCGCGGAGCAGGTGCGCAAGGGCCATGTACGTCACATCGGCCTGTCCGAAGTGAATGCCGACACGCTGCGCCGCGCCCATGCCGTGCACCCGATCGCCGACGTGCAGATCGAATACTCGATGATCTCGCGCGGCATCGAAAACGGCTTGCTGCAAACGGCGCGGGAACTGGGCGTCGGCATCACCGCATACGGCGTGCTGTCGCGTGGCCTGATCAGCGGCCACTGGAGCGCGCAGCGCGAAGGCGAGCAGGATTACCGCGGCCTGCACAGCCCACGCTTCCAGGGCGATAACCTGAAGCACAACCTGGAACTGGTGGAACGCATGCGGGCGGTGGCGCAGGCCAAGGGCATCAGCGTGGCGCAGTTGGCGATTGCCTGGGTGATGGCGCAGGGCACCGATATCGTGCCCCTGGTCGGCGCCCGCACCCGTACCCGCCTGCAGGAAGCGCTGGGCGCGCTCGACGCGGTGCTGCTGCAATCCGACCTGGCAGCGCTGGAGCTGATCGTGCCGCAAGGCGCCGCAGCCGGCGGCCGCTACAACGACTACCAGCTTTCCCACCTCGACAGTGAAAAGGCCGCCTAGGCGAAAACCTCGCCAAGGAAGTCGACGAACGCCAGCACCTTGGCCGCTCGCTGGTGCCGCTGCTGGTACAGCGCGGTCAATGCGGGGCCGGGCGCCTGGTAGTCGGCGAGCAGCGGAACCAGGGCGCCGCTGCGCAGCTCCCCTTCCACCGAAAGCGACAGGAACTGGCCAATGCCGGCGCCGGCCTTGCATGCTTCGACCAGGGAATCCACATGGTCGAACGCGGCGCGCGCCGGCGGCGTGAACGCCAGGCCATCCGAGAACCGCCACGCGCGCAGGCGGCCGGCGCGCGGCAGGATGAATTGCAGGCACGCGAATCCTGCCAGTTCGCCCGGTGTCGAAGGGGTGCCATGTTGCGCGATGAAGGCCGGGGATGCGCAGCAAATGAAGCGTGTTTGCAGCAATTGCCGCGCGATCAGGCGCTCATCGCCGATTTCGCCCAGCCGCAAGAGCACGTCGTATCCTTCCTCCACCATATCGACCAGGCGGTCGCTGGCGCTGGCCTGGAGCACAATGCCGGGATGGCGAGCGAGGAAGCGCGGCAATGCCGGCGCCACGTAGATCCGTGACACCAGGCCGGGCATGTTGACGCGCAAGGTGCCGCGCGGCTCGCGGGCCGCATGCTGCAGGTTCGCCTCCAGCTCTTCCATTCCGGACAGCAGGCGCTGCGCCTGCTCGTAGCACTCGCGCCCTTCGCCAGTGAGCGACATGCTGCGCGTCGTGCGGTTCAACAGCTTGACCTCGAAGTGGGCCTCCAGCGCATTGACTTGCGCGGTGACGGACGATGTCGAAATGCCCAGCCTTTCCGCTGCGCGCGAGAAGCCACCGGTTTCCACTACCGCGCAAAAGACGCGCAAGGCATCAAGTTTGTCCATCACGCCATTATCCACAATTCGTGGATTCTGTTTGCAGCCAGCCCCTGTTTTTCCGGCGCCTGCCAATGCCTACACTGCCAGTCATCGAAACCCACAGGAGCCCTCGCCATGAAAGCCATGATTCTCAAAGCGGCCGGCCAGCCGCTGGTCCAAGCCGAAATCGCCAAGCCGGTAGCGGCGGCAGGTCAGGTGCTGGTACGCATCCATGCCAGCGCCGTCAATCCGCTCGACCTCAAGATCGCCGCCGGAAAGGCTGCCCATGCGCGCATGCCGTTGCCGGCGGTGCTGGGCATCGACATGGCGGGCGTGGTGGAGGCGGCCGGCCCTGGCGTTACCGCATTCGCCCCGGGCGACGCCGTATTCGGCATGACGGGAGGCGTGGGTGGCGTGCAGGGCTCTCTGGCCGAATATGCTGCTGTCGACGCCGACCTGCTGGCACATGCGCCACGCACCATCGGCCTGCGCGAAGCGGCAGCCCTGCCGCTGGCCTTCATCACCGCATGGGAAGGGCTGGTGGACCGGGCGCGCGTACAGGCCGGCCAGTCGGTGCTGGTGCAGGGCGGCGCAGGCGGTGTTGGCCGCATGGTCGTGCAGCTCGCGCTGGCCTTTGGCGCCCAGGTTGCGGCAACCGGCCGTGCCGGCCAGCGCGAAGCGATCGAAGCCCTTGGGGCGCGCTTCATCGAGCAGGCCGAAGGCGAGGAATTCGACATCGTGTACGACACGGTCGGCGGCGAAGTGCTGGATGCATCGTTTCGCGTGGTTCGCGAGTACGGCGGGCACGTGGTCAGTGCCCTTGGCTGGGGTACCCATGCCCTGGCGCCGCTGTCGTTCCGGGCAGCCAGCTATTCCGGCGTATTCACCCTGCTGCCCCTGTTGTCGGGCAAGGGGCGCGCGGCGCATGGCGCCATCCTGCGCGAGGCCGCGCGGCTGGTCGATGCAGGTAAGCTGTCGGTGCAGTTGAATGCCGAGCGCTTCACGCTCGCGCAAGCGAACCACGCGCATGCAGCAGCCGGGGGAGGTAAAGTAGTGGTAAATATTGCCTGAGCAGGGCGGCTATTGCGGCGCGGGCGGAGCATCGGCCGAGGCGCCAGCCGGCGCAGCCTCCGCGTCGAAACGCATCTTCGACTTCTTGCTCTCCGCCACGTAAGTCCCCAGCTTGGTTCCGCTGGCGGTGGTATTGCCGCCCTCGGCGACCAGGGTGCAGCCCTGGGTTTCCACCTGCCAGACATACTTTCCGGCGCGCAGGCTCCAGACATTGTCGCCGCTGGCGAACAACTCGAACTCCAGTCCTTCCAGCGGCATCTCGCCCAAGGAAATCGCCCGCTGGCATTCCGGCAGTCGCGCGGCCATCAGCGTGTACTGCGCATCTTCCTTCCAGAAAAATTCCTGCTGCCGCCGCACGGTCAGCGTATGTTCGCGCGTGCCGTCCGCATAGAAGGTTGCGGAATCATTAACGCAGCCAGCCAGCAATAACAGCGGCACGACAGTCAGGATTTTGCGCATGGGCGAAAGGAAGTGATTGGTTTGAAAGCAATTATAGCCTCCGCGCACGATTGCCGCGCAAGCTCCGCCGTAGGCGTACACTGGGAGCTTCCGATGACTGTCTGACCATTTCAATGCAAAGAAGTTCGACCATCGATGACCAGGGCTTTCGCCGAATCCTCAACCGGAATGTGAAGGTCCCGCTGCTCGGCGGGATCGTTGCTGCCGGCATTTTCGTTGTGCTGTTCGCCTACCTGATGAGTACATGGAGCGCGGTGGAATCCACCGAGCGCGCGATCGGCAATGCGCAGGAATTGCGCAAGCTGGCGGTCGACATGGAAAGCGGCATGCGCGGCTTCCTGCTGACAGGTGATGATGCCTATCTTGCTCCCTACATTGCCGCGCGCCCGCGTTTCGAGGCCTCTTCCGAGTCGCTGCGCGAACTGGTGGAGGACGACTCCACCCAGGTCGAGCGCCTGCGCCAGATCCGCGCCCAGCACCAGGCGTGGATGCGTGCGGCGGACCAGATGATCGCAACCCGCCGCCAGCAGGGCGACTACCTCGGCATGTTGCGCGCCGGCGCCGCCAAGGCGGCCCTGGAAGACCTGCGCGAACAGTTCCGCGCGTTCATCGCGCATGAAGAGCGGGAGCGCGCCAATCGCGGCGAGGCGGTGCGCGTGGTGGGCTTCTGGACAGTGGCGATCTTCCTTGCCGTCAGCCTGGCGGTGAGCAGCCTGCTGGCGTGGCTCGGGCGGCGCGACCTGATGCGGCTGTCGGACGTCTATCGCGATGCGCTGCAGGAGCAGCACACGCATGCTTACCAGTTGCAGCACCAGGCCTGGCTGCGCGAGGGCCAGAGCCAGCTGGCCGAGCAGGGCATAGGCCAGATGGCCTTGCCGCTGCTGTCGTCGACGCTGCTGGACTTCATGGCGCGCTACCTGGACGTGGCGGTGGCCTCGTTCTACGTGGTCAAGCCGGATGGATCGCTGGAGCGCACGGCGGCCCATGGCTTCCGCCAGGAGGATGAGGCGAAGGGGCAGCATTTGCTGCCGGGTGAAGGCCTGGTGGGCCAGGCTGCGCGCACGCGGCGCGCCGTGCACATGGCGCAGCTGCCGGCCGGCTATATCAAGGTGTCTTCGTCGCTGGGCGACGGCATGCCGCAACAGCTTGTGCTGCTGCCGGTGCATAGCGATGGCCGGGTGAACGGCGTGGTGGAGCTGGGCTTCCTGCGCGAAGTGGGGCGGCGCGAGCTGGACTTCCTCGAACTGGTCGCGGGCAATGTCGGCATGGCGATCGAGGCGACCGTTGCCCGCCAGCGCCTGGCCGAGGTGCTGGCCGAAACGCAGTCGCTGAACGAGGAATTGCAGGTGCAGCAGGAGGAGCTGCGTACCGCCAACGAGGAACTGGAGGAGCAGTCGCGCGTGCTGGAGCGCTCGCAGGTCAGCCTGGAAACGCAGAAGCTGGAACTGGAGCAGAGCAACCAGAAGCTGGAGCTGCAAGCGGAAATGCTGGACCAGCGCAATGCCGCCCTGGCCGCGGCGCGCGTCGACGTGGAGGCGCGGGCGCGCGACCTGGAGCGGGCCAGCGAATACAAGTCGCAGTTCCTGGCGAACATGTCGCACGAACTGCGCACGCCGTTGAACAGTTCCATGATCCTGGCCAAGCTGCTGGCCGACAACGCGCAGGGCAACCTGGATGAGGAGCAGGTGCGGTTTGCGCAGACCATCTACAACGCCGGCAACGACCTGCTGGCGCTGATCAACGATATCCTCGATATCTCCAAGGTGGAGGCGGGCAAGCTGGAACTGGCGCCGGAAGAAGTGGCCTTGCAGGCGATGATCGATTCCCTGCAGGCGGCCTTTGTCCCGCTGGCGCGGGAAAAGCAGCTCGAGTTCGTGGTCGACCTTTTGCCCGGCCTGCCGGAAAAGGTCTATACCGACCGGCAGCGGCTGGAGCAGATCCTCAAGAACCTGTTGTGCAACGCGGTCAAGTTCACCGATCGCGGCAAGGTGATCCTGCGCGTGTCGCCGGGCGAGGCGGGCTTGCTGCGCTTTGCCGTCATCGATACCGGCGTCGGCGTTCCGGCCGAGCAGCAGGGCGCGATCTTCGATGCCTTCCAGCAGGGCGACGGCACGCCAAGCCGGCGCTTTGGCGGGACCGGCCTGGGCTTGTCGATTTCGCGCGACCTGGCGCGCTTGCTGGGCGGGGAAGTCGAGTTGTCCAGCGTGGAAGGGCAGGGCAGCACCTTCACTTTGCTGTTGCCGACGCAGTGGGCGGTAGCTGCGCCGCCCGGCGACGCGGCGCTGCAGCCGGCAGGCCGTGCGGACGCACCGCCTAGCGGGCCCGCCGCCGCACCGCCTGTCGCCGCAACCGCGCCGCTATCGATGCCGGGCGACCTGCCGATCGCCGCCGCCGGTCCGGGCGAGGCCGGCGCCCCGCTGCGCCCCTTCGACGACGACCGCGCCGCCGCCCCGCCGCCGGAGCGCAAAGTGCTGATCATCGAAGACGACCCCGACTTCGCCCGCATCCTGTACGACCTGGCGCACGAATCGAATTATCGCGCCCTGGTCGCCTTCACCGCCGAGGAAGGCCTGAAGCTGGCCGAAGAACACCAGCCGCAAGCCGTCATGCTCGACATCCGCCTGCCCGACCGTTCTGGCCTGTCGGTGCTGCAAATGCTGAAAGACAACCCGCAAACCCGCCACATTCCCGTGCATGTGATCAGCGGCGCCGACAGCGGCGAAGCAGCCCTGCACCTGGGCGCCATCGGCTTTGTGCACAAGCCCGCCGGGCGCAGCCAGCTGCTGGCCGTGTTCGAGCGCCTGGAGCGCCGCTTCACGCAAAAGATCAAGCACATCCTGCTGGTGGAAGACGACGCCCGCCAGCGCGACAGCATGGTCAAGCTGATCGAAGACGAGGACATCGCCATCGCAGCCGTCTCCAGCGGCGCCGAAGCGCTGGAGCAGCTCCGCGCCACCATCTTCGACTGCATGATCATGGACCTGAAACTTCCCGACATGCAAGGCAGCGAACTGCTGCAGCACATGTCGCAGCAGGAGATCGCCAGCTTTCCGCCGGTGATTGTCTATACTGGACGTAGCATGACGCGCGCCGAAGAAGCGGAGCTGTCGAAATACTCGCGCTCCATCATCATCAAGGGCGCCCGCTCGCCGGAGCGCCTGCTGGACGAAGTCACCCTGTTCCTGCACAAGGTCGAGTCCCAGCTCTCCAGCGAACGGCAAACCATGCTGAAGGCAGTGCGCAGCCGCGACCGCGTCTTCGAAGGCCGCCGCATCCTGCTGGTGGACGACGACGTGCGCAACATCTTCGCCCTGACCAGCGCCATCGAACAACAGGGAGCCCTGGTGGAAATCGCCCGCAATGGCCAAGAAGCCCTCGACAAGCTCGATGCCGTGCCCGACATCGACCTGGTGCTGATGGACATCATGATGCCCGGCATGGACGGCCTGGAAGCCACGCGCCGCCTGCGCGCCGACCCGCGCTTCGCCCGCCTGCCGGTGATCGCCATCACCGCCAAGGCCATGAAGGACGACCAGGAGCAATGCCTGGCCGCCGGCGCCAACGACTACCTGGCCAAGCCGATCGACCTGTCGCGCCTGTATTCATTGCTCCGCGTGTGGATGCCTGCCCTGGACACGGTGTGATGAGCGACGGCGCACAAATCGGCAGCGTCGACATCGAGCTGCGCATGCTGATGGAGGCGATCTTCCTCAGGTACAGCTACGACTTCCGCGACTACACCGGCGCTTCGCAGAAACGCCGCGTGTTGCACGCCATGGGTGAAATGGGCTGCGCCACCGTCTCGCAGCTGCAATCGCGCGTGCTGCACGAGCCCAACGCCTTCAGCCAGCTGCTGCAATACCTGACCATCCCCGTCACGGAAATGTTCCGCGACCCCACGTACTACATCGGCCTGCGCGAGCATGTGACCCCGGTGCTCGGAACCTACCCCTCGCTGAAGATCTGGGTCGCGGGCTGCAGCACCGGCGAGGAAGTGTATTCGCTCGCCATCCTGCTGAAGGAAGAAGGCCTGCTGGAGCGCAGCCTCATTTACGCGACCGACATCAACCCGCAATCGCTGGAAAAAGCCAGGAAAGGCGTTTTCCCGCTCGAGAACATGCGCACCTACACCGCCAATTACCAGGCGGCCGGCGGCAAGCGCGCTTTCTCCGACTACTACACGGCCGCCTACAACGCCGCCCTGTTCGACCGCTCGCTGTGCGAAAACGTCACCTTCGCCGACCATAGCCTGGCTACCGACTCGGTGTTCGCCGAAACCCAATTCATCAGCTGTCGCAACGTGATGATCTACTTCAACAAGAAGCTGCAGGAACGGGCCCTCGGGCTGTTCCACGAGTCGCTTTGCCATCGCGGCTTCCTGGGGCTGGGCAGCAAGGAGAGCATCGACTTCTCCACTTACGCTTCCCGGTTTGAAGTGCTCGCCAAGCGCGACCGCCTGTTCAGGAAAAAATAATGCAAACCGACCCTGCGCTGGACATGGCTGTGCGAGGCCGAACCACGGAGGCGATCGTCATTGGCGCGTCGGCCGGCGGCGTGAACGCCTTGATCCAGGTGCTGCCGGCACTGCCGCGCGGTTACCGCCTGCCGATCGTGGTGGTGCTGCATGTGAGGAGCGGTCGCCAAAACCAGCTGGTGGACGTCTTCCAACAACGGGTGCAGGTACCGGTGCGCGAAGCGGGCGACAAGGAAGACATCATTCCGGGTACCCTGTATTTTGCGCCAGCCGGTTACCACCTGTTGCTTGAAAATGAACGCAGCTTTTCGCTGAGCTGCGACGCACCGTTGCACTTTGCACGTCCCGCAATCGACATTACTATGGAATCAGCGGCAGACGTGTATGGATCACGCCTGGCGGGCATGCTGCTGACCGGCGCCAATGACGACGGCGCGCAAGGCATGGCCGCCATTGGCAAGGCGGGCGGCCTGACGGTGGTGCAGGACCCGGAAGAAGCCAATGTCGGCGTGATGCCGCTGGAGGCCATCCGCGTGCGCCAGCCGGACCTGGTGTTGCCGCTGGAACAAATCAAGCAACTATTGCTGATGCTGGAGAAGCACTGATGGAACCGACCAATGTCCTGCTGGTGGACGACTTGCCGGAAAACCTGCGCGCGCTGAATGCCCTGGTGCGCGCCGACGACCGCGTGATCTACCAGGCCCGTACCGGCGAAGAGGCGCTCGCCCTGTTGCTCGAACATGAATTCGCGCTGGCCATCGTCGACGTGCAGATGCCGGGCATGGACGGCTTTGAACTGGCTGAACTGATGCGCGGCACCGGCAAGACGCGCCATATCCCGATCGTCTTCGTGAGCGCCGCCGGCAAGGAGCTGAATTACGCCTTCAAGGGCTACGAAGCGGGCGCGGTGGACTTCCTCTACAAGCCGCTCGATCCGGAGGCGGTGAAAAGCAAGGTCAATGTCTTTGTCGACCTGTTCCGCCAAAAGCAGGAAGTGCGGCAGATCGTCGAACAGCGCGAGGCCACGGTGCGCGAGCTGAACGCCGTGCAGCAGGAACTGCAACGCGCGCTGGAAATGCGCGACCAGTTCATGTCCATGGTGGCGCACGAGCTGCGCACGCCGCTCAACACCCTGTACCTGGAAGCGCAGATGCGCAAGCTGCAGCTCGAACGCGGCAACATGGACCACTTCGCGCCGGAGCAGCTGGAACGCATGGTGGCGCGCGACATGCGCCAGATCCACGCCATGGTGCGCCTGATCGACGATATGCTCGACGTATCGCGCATCCGCGCCGGCAAGCTGTCGATCCGCCCGGCCCGCGTCGACCTGGAGGCGCTGCTGCAGCGCATCGTCGGCGACCTGTCGCACCAAGCCGCCGACATGCACAGCGAACTGCGCCTGTCGATCGTGCAGCCCGTGGCCGGGTGCTGGGACGAGTTCCGCGTGGAGCAGGTCATCGTCAACCTGATTAACAACGCCCTGCGCTACGGCGGCGGAAAGCCGGTCGACGTGCGCCTGCATGCCGACAGCCAGAACGCCCGTATCGAGGTGATCGACCAGGGCGTCGGCATCCCCGAGGAAGTGCTGCCGAAAATCTTCGAACCCTTCGAACGCGGAAAGATGGAAGGCATGCCGGCCGGCCTGGGCCTGGGCCTCTACATCTCGCGCCAGCTGGCCGAAGCCCACGGCGGCACGCTCTCGGCCCGCAGCAAGCCGAACGAAGGCGCCACCTTCATCTTCACGTTGCCGCGCGCCGACGAAAAGCCCACGCCGGGCACGGGAAGCACCAAGGACATTTTGCCTTTGCCAGCGAGTTGTGCCTAGAATGTCCCCATGAACCGGGACTTGCTCAGGGAACGCAGGGAATGGCTACTGCGGCGCAATTGCTCATTGTCGCCCCAGCAGATGGGGATGGCTTATGCCCTGATGTGCCTGCTCTCGTTTGCGGTTGCCACCGGCTTTGTGATCATGGGCATGTGGCAGGTGCTGTTGTTCACCGTGCTGGAGATGACGGCCGTGGCGGCCGCCTTCCTTTACTTCGCCCGCCATGCCACGGACTATGAACACATCGTGCTCGCCAACGGCAAGCTGCTGGTGGAGCAGGTCTCCGCCGGCAAAATGAGCGTGACGCAGCTCGAACTCTACTTCCTCCGGCTGCAGATGCCCGCCCGCTACGGCGACCTGATTCACCTTGAATCGAATGGCGTCGCAGTCGATATCGGCTACTTCGCCACCGACCCGCGCCGCCGCGCGCTGGCCCAGGAGCTGCGCGCGGAAGTGCAGGGCGGCTTGTTCAGCAACTAGGTGCCAGCCGTCAGAAGCGGTAGCCTACGCCCACGCCGAACATGACCGGGTCAACCTTGACCTTGCTGACCTTGGTGCCGGCAAGCAGCACGTCGCTGCGGATCTGCACTTTCTTGATGTCCAGGTTGAGCGACCAGTTCTTGTCCAGCTTGCAGTCCACGCCAGCCTGCAGGGCCAGGCCGAAGCTGTCGTGTTCCAGGCTGCCCTGGCCGTCCAGGATCTTGTTCTTGGAGAAGGTGGTCCAGTTCACGCCCACGCCCAGGTAAGGGCTGAGCTGCGAGGATGGGGTGAAGTGGTACTGCGCCAGCAGGGTCGGCGGCAGGTGCTTGAACGTGCCGGCGGATTCGCCAGCCACATACACGGTGTGCTTCTGCGGATAGGTCAGCACCAGCTCGGCGGAGATATTCGGGGTGAAGAAGTAGGAAATATCCACTTCCGGAATGGTCTTGCTGCTGACGGTGATCAGGTCGGATGGGCCCACGCCGGCAATCGGGTCGGACTTGTCTGCGGGGTTGATGTGCACGGCACGTGCGCGCACTTGCCAAGGCGTTTCCTGTGCCATTGCACCAAACGCCACGCTACCCAGGACAACTGCCAAAATCGCTTTCTTCATTTCACTACCTCTTTCATGTGGTCATTGATATTCGGTAAGTAAAAGTCTATTGATGCGACGCAGCAAAATCTTTGACCTAAGTCAAAATTGCCCGAACGAACACAAGTTAGCTAAAACGAGAGTAAGATTCGCGAATTCACATCCCACCCTATCCCCGGAGGCAGGAAATGAAATTGCACGTCAATGGCCAGGTACGCGAGTTCGAGGCCGAAGAAGATACGCCCCTGTTGTGGGTGATCCGCGAACAGCTGGGACTCACCGGTACCAAATACGGCTGCGGCGTGGCGCAATGCGGCGCCTGCACCGTGCACATTGACGGCGAACCGACGCGCAGCTGCGTGCGCCCTGTCTCCACCGTGACGGCCGACCAGAAGATCGTCACCATCGAAGGCCTGAGCCTGGACGGCAGCCATCCCGTGCAAAAGGCCTGGGCCGCGCTGGACGTGCCGCAATGCGGCTTCTGCCAGTCCGGCATGATCATGGCCGCCGCCGCGCTGCTGAAGCAGAAGAAGAACCCGACCGACGCCGACATCGACGCGGCGATGACCAATATCTGCCGCTGCGGCACCTATAACCGCGTGCGCAAGGCCATCCACGTGATCGCCAGGGGCGGCGACGTGAAGACCGCAGGCCTGGACATCGTGGAAGGGAGCAAAGCATGAGCGCCGCAGTTTCTCATTCCCGTCGCAGCTTCCTCGGCCGCTCGCTGGGCGCCACCGCAGGCCTGATGTTCGGCTTCCATATCCCGTTCGCAGAAGCGCAGCAGGCGCAGGCCGCCGCGGCACCGGATGCGCCCGAGATCAACGCCTGGGTCGTGGTCAAGCCGGACGACACCATCGTGGTCCGCATCGCCCGTTCCGAGATGGGCCAGGGCACGCTGACCGGCCTGGCGCAACTGGTGGTGGAAGAACTGGATGGCGACTGGAGCAAGGTCACCACCGAATACCCGTCGCCCGGCCGCCAGCTGGCGCGCAATCGCGTCTGGGGCAGCTTCTCCACCGGCGGCAGCCGCGGCGTGCGCGAATCGCATGAATACGTCCGCAAGGGCGGCGCCGCAGCCCGCATGATGCTGGTGCAGGCCGCCGCCGCCCAGTGGGGCGTGCCGGCCGCCGAATGCGCGGCCGCGAAAAGCGTGATCACCCACACGCCGTCCGGCCGCACGCTCACCTACGGCAAGGTCGCCGACGCAGCAGGCAAGCTGCAGGCGCCCGCCGCTGCCGACATCAAGCTGAAAGATCCGAAAGACTGGAAGCTGGCAGGCAAGCGCCTGGCGCGCCTGGACACGGTCGACAAGACCACCGGCAAGCAGGTCTACGGCATGGACTTCAAGCTGCCCGGCATGCTGAACGCAGCGATCAAGGACTGCCCGGTCTTCGGCGGCAAGGTAAAAAGCTTCGACGCCGCCGCCATTGCCGGCAAGCCCGGCGTGAAGAAAGTGCTGCAGGTCGGCGACAGCGCCGTGGCCGTGGTGGCCGACACCTGGTGGCGCGCCCGCAGCGCCCTGGACGCCCTGCCGATCGAATGGGACAAAGGCCCCAACTCCGGCATGAACAGCAAGGACACCGCCGCCTGGATCAAGGCCGGCCTGGATGCACCGGAAGCGGCAGTCGGCAACAGCAACGGCGACGCCAAGGCCGCCCTGGCCCGCGCCCACCGCAAGATCGAAGCCGTCTACAGCTACCCCCACCAGAACCACGCCACCATGGAGGTGATGAACGCCACCGCCGTGTGGACGCCGGAGCGTTGCGACGTCTGGACCCCGACGCAGAACGGCGAAGCCGCCCTGGCCGCGACCAGCGAGGCAGCCGGCCTGCCGCAGTCCAAATGCGACGTGACCAAGCTGCATCTCGGCGGCGGTTTCGGACGGCGCGGCGCCACGCACGACTGGGTAACCCAGGTCGTGAAGATCGCCAGGGAAATGCCGGGCACGCCGATCAAATTGATCTGGACCCGCGAAGAAGACATGCAGCACGGCCGCTACCACCCGGTCACCCAGTGCAAGCTGACCGCAGGCCTGGACGCCAAAGGCGAGGTAACCTCGCTGCACATGCGCATCGCCGGCCAATCGATCCTCGCCGCGCTGTTCCCGCAGAACGTCAAGGACGGCAAGGACCCTGCAGTCTTCCAGGGCCTGAACCCGCCCGGCCCGGAAGCCTCGTTCGGCTACACCATCCCGAACCTGCTGATCGACCACGCCATGCGCAACCCCGCCGTGCCGCCAGGCTTCTGGCGCGGCGTGAACCTGAACCAGAACACGATCTACGTCGAATGCTTCCTCGACGAAATCGCGCACGCCACGAAACAGGACCCGCTGGCCCTGCGCCGCAAGCTGATGAAGGACAGCCCGAAACACCTGGCAGTCCTGAACGCGGTGGCCGAGAAAGCCGGCTGGTCCAAGCCGCCGAAGAAAGGCATCTACCGCGGCATCGCGCAAACCATGGGTTTCGGCAGCTACGTCGCCGCCGTGGCGGAAGTCTCGGTCAGCAAGGACGGCAAGCTGAAGATCCACCGCATCGTCGCCGCCACCGACCCAGGCCACGCCGTGAACCCGCAGCAGATCGAAGCGCAAGTGGAAGGCAGCTTCGTCTACGGCCTGAGCGCAGCGCTCTACGGCGAGATCACGATCAAGGACGGCGCAGCAGAGCAAACCAACTTCGACACCTACAACGTGCTGAAGATGGACGAAATGCCGAAAGTCGAAACGGTCGTGATGCCAAGCGGCGGCTTCTGGGGAGGCGTAGGCGAGCCGACGATCGCCGTCGCCGCCCCCGCAGTGTTGAACGCCATCTTCGCCGCCACAGGCAAGCGCATCCGCGACCTCCCACTGAAGAACCACAGCCTGAAAAAGGCATAAAGAAATGCCGCCAGTCCGCGGCCCGCGAGCAGACTGGGTCAGACCCTTGGGTCTGACCCAGGTTTACCGGTTTTGGCTTGCAGCCCTGTTGACGCTCAACACCGCCCAAGCCCAGGAAGGCAACGCGGAAACCGGCCGCGCCATCGTCGCCAGCCGCCAGCAAGGCCTCTGTCTCCTCTGCCACAGCGCCCCCATCCCCGAGGAACGCTTCCAGGGCAACCTGGCCCCCGACCTCGCCGGCGTCGGCGACCGCTACACCAGGTCCGAGCTCCGCCAGCGAATCGCAGACAGCAGCGCCATCAACCCCAGCACCATCATGCCCTCATACGCCAAAACGGAAGGCCTCACACGCGTAGCCCCCGCCTACCGCGACAAGCCAATCTTCACCGCTCAGCAGATCGAAGACGTGGTCGCCTACCTCGTCACGCTCAAGGCCGCAGAAAAGAAATGACCACCCGCCGCCAACTCCTCGCCGCGTTGCCGCTACTGGCGCTAGTCCGCCCCGCCCGAGCGACGCCCGCCGAGATGACAGCCGCCATCGCCGCCTACACCAGCAACGCCAGCATCCAGCGCGGCCGCGTGCAGATCGACATCGCCCAACTGATCGACAACGGCAACGCAGTCCCCATCACGGTAAGGGTCGACAGCCCGATGACCGAGCAAGCCCACGTCACCGACATCGCCATCTTCAACGAAAAGAACCCGCTCCCCGACGTCGCGAGATTCAAGCTGACGGCCCTGGCCGGCACGCCGGAAATCAGCACCCGCATCCGCCTCGCCACCAGCCAGACGCTCACCGCCCTGGCCCGCACCAGCGACGGCCAATGGTGGCAGCAGACGGTCGACGTGATCGTCGCCCTGGCGGCCTGCGTAGAAGGGGAGCCCATCTGACATGGCCAGCGCCCTGATCCACATGCCCGCCAGCGCCAGGCCCGGCGAGATAATCGAAGTACGCGCCCTGATCGCCCACACGATGGAGACCGGCTTCCGCCCCGGCCCCGACGGCAAGCCCCTCCCGCGCGACATCATCCGCAAATTCGAATGCCGCTACAACGGCAAGCAGGTCATCAGCGCCGAGCTGCATCCCGCCACGAGCGCCAACCCGTATATAGCCTTCTTCATCAAGGCAGCCACCAGCGGCCCGCTCGAATTCACCTGGACCGGCGACAACAGTTTCGCACAAACCGAAACCAGGCAGCTGCAGGTGCAACCATGAAGCCAACGTTCGCACTGCTACTGGCGCTAGCCGTCACCACAGCCGCCAGCGCAGACAGGGTCAGACCCTCCGGGTCTGACCCTGGTTTACCGGTTTTAGAGCGCAAATCCGGCCGCGACTACATGTCCCCCGCCACGCAAGCGATGCAAGCCGACGACACCCAAAACCCCGCCATTCTCTGGGTCGCCAACGGCGAAGCGCTCTGGCGTAGCGCCCCCATCGGCGGCAACGGCAAATCCTGCGCCACCTGCCACACCGACGCCAAGTCCAGCATGCGCGGCGCAGCCGCAAAATTCCCCCGCTTCAGCCAATCAGCCGGCAAGGTGATCACGCTATCCGGCCAGGTCAACCAATGCCGCACCGGCGCCCTGAAGGCCGCCCCGCTGAAGCCAGAATCACCCGACCTGCTGGGCCTGGAAACCTACATCGCCCTGCAAAGCCGCGGCATGCCTGTGACGCCGGCAGCCGACAAGGAAACCAGGCAAGCCGCCGATCGCGGCCAAAAACTCTTCACTACCCGCATCGGCCAGCTGAACCTGAGCTGCGCCCAATGCCACGACAACAACGCCGGCAAACGCCTGGCCGGCGCACCCATCCCCCAAGGCCACGCCAACGCCTATCCCATCTACCGGCTGGAATGGCAAGGCGCAGGAAGCCTGCAACGCCGCCTGCGCAACTGCATGAGCGGCGTGCGAGCCGAAGTCCCTCCTTACGGCGCCCCCGACCTGGTAGACCTCGAAGCCTACCTTGCCCTGCGCGCCCAGGGCATGCCACTAGAAACCCCAGGAGTCCGCCCATGAAGACAATCGCCGCACTGATGCTCGCGCTGTCCGCCACGCTCCCCGCCGCCGCCGTAGAAGCGATCCCGAACGGCGCCCGCCTCGCAGCCAGCTGCACCGGCTGCCATGGCACCAACGGCGCCACGCAAGGCAATGCGCTGCCGCCGCTGGCCGGCCAGCCCAAGGACCAGCTGCAGGCCGCGCTGAGGGACTTCAAATCCGGCAAACGCCCCGCCACCATCATGACCCAGCTCGCCAAAGGGTACACTGACGAACAATTGGAAATATTGGCAGCGTACTTCGCCGCCCAGAAAAAATAAAAATGCGATTCAAACTGGCCCATAGCCTGCTGGCTGCGGCGTTGGCGCTGACCACATGTGGCGCCGGCGCCCAGCACATCTCCTTGCAACACTTCGGACAAAGCGAAGGCCTTGGCAACCTTTCGCTCACGGCACTGGCCCAGGATGCCAGCGGCTACCTGTGGGTAGGCACCGAGAATGGCCTGTTCCGCTACAACGGCGCGGAATTCCGCCGTTACGGCAGCACGCAGGCAATGGACGACACCTTCGTCACCGCCCTGCACAGCAGCTCGTCCGGCGCCCTTTGGGTAGGCAATCATGCGGGCCTGTACCGGCTGCAGCAGGACCGCCTGGTTCCCGTGCTATGGGAAGGCAAGAAGCTGCCCGTATGGCCGCTCCAGCCCCTGGCCGAAAGCCCCGCCGGCGAAACGCTGCTGGCAAGCGAGGGCGATCTGTTCGCCCTTGCTACGAAGGGCGACCGCACCAGCATCCGCCAGTATTTCGACGCCGCCGCGCTGCAGGCGCACGCCGAGCTGAAATCGGTCCGCAGCGTCCACGTCGACGAAAAAGGCACGCTGTGGATGGCATGCAAGGAATCGCTCTGCCAGGCCAGCGGGAAAGACATCCGCGTATTCAGCGAACAGGAAGGCCTGCCGCACGACCAATGGACCAGCATTGCAAGCGACAGGGCCGGCAACCTCTGGATTCGCAGCGAAAAGCGCATCTTCACGCTGCCCCAGGGCGCAACGCGCTTCGAAGACCGCACGCCGTCGCAAGACGTAATGCGCAAGCACATGCTGCGCAGCGAGCTGCACATCGACGACAGCGGCAACGTGCTTACCAACGCCGATAACGGCCTGCTGCGCTGGCGCCAGGGCCGCTGGGAGTCCTACGGCAAGGAAAACGGCCTCGATGCGGGCGGCGGCGTCACCGACATCCTTCGCGATCGCGGACGCGGCACCTGGCTGGCAACGCGCGGCCGCGGCCTGCTGCACTGGCGCGGCTACGGCAACTGGGAAAGCTGGACCATGCAGCAAGGCCTGCCGGATGACGTGATCATCTCCGTCAAGCGCGACCGCGAAGGCCGGCTGCACGTAGGCACCCGTTCCGGCCACGCCGTGATGGAGCCCGGCGCCAACGGGTTCACAACGCCGCCAACCCCGCCAGCCCTGGCCGACCAGCAATGGTCCACGATGGAAACGGACCGCAACGGCAGGCTATGGGCCGGAAGCTATTCCGGCATGCTGATGCGCTCCCTGCCGGACACCCGGAAGACCGAACTGGTCGCCAGGCTGCCCTTCATTTCGCAGGTGCTGGCCGACCGCAAAGGCCAGCTGTGGCTCACCACCTGGAAAGGCGTCTACACCCTGCCCGACAACGCGCCAGCCGGCACGCAGCCGCAAGTGGTAAAGATGCCGTCCACCGCAAACCGCCACCCCGAAAACCCGGTCGGCCCGGGCTGCATGGACGCGCAAGGCGGCATCTGGCTGCCCAGCCAGTCCGACATCCTGCATTACGACGGCACTGCGTGGAAAGCGCTGGAGTTCGGCGCCGCATTAGGCGACGGCACCTTCGACGGCATCGCCTGTTCGCGCAACGGCACCCTGTGGGCCAGCACCGGCGGCACGCTGTGGAGCCTGAAAGTGCAGGGCGAAGCAAAGGCGACACGCATCGAAGCCCCTGTGCTGCGCGACCGCACGATGTACGCCATGTTCGAAGGCAGCCGCGGCTGGCTGTGGATCGCCACCGACGCCGGCTTCGCCGTCTGGAATGGAAGCCGCTGGCGCATGCTGAACGAGACCCACGGCCTGGTGTGGAATGACCTGAATGGCGTGGGCTTCTACGAGGACAAGGACGGCTCGATGTGGATCGTCACCAGCAACGGCCTGTCCCACGTGCTGCGCCCGGAAACCCTGTTCGAGGTAAGCACGCCGGAAGCCGTGATTGAAGAAGCCCTGCGCGGCGGCCGCCCGCTGCCAGCAAATGCCGGGCGCCTGCCATGGTCGCAGGACCCGGTGGTATTCCGCCTCGCCAGCCTCCAGTTCGAAGGGCGGCAAGGCCTGCGCTACCGCTACCGCCTGGCCGGCATGGAAGACCAGTGGAACGAATCAGTGCTGCCTGAAATGCGCTACGCCGCGCTGCCTGCCGGCGACTACCGCTTCCAGGCCATGGCCGTGGATGTGGAAGGCGCCGTGCAGCCGAAGCCCACCGAACTCGCATTCTCCATCGCTCCACCGTGGTGGCGCAGCTATCCCTTCTATGCCCTGTGCGCTGCGGCCGTGATTTTCGGCTTCCTGCTGTTCCACCGCATGCGGTTGCTGGTTCACAAGCGCCACGAAGCAGAGCTGGAAGCCATGGTGCAGGAACGCACGCGCGAATTGGAAGAGGCCCAGGAAGCGCTGCGTGTCAGGGCGCTGAAAGATGCCCTGACACGCACCTGGAACCGAGGCGCGATGATGGAAATCCTTGAGCGCGAAATCGGAAAATGCCAGCGCACGGGCGAAAGCTTCGTGCTGGTCCTGCTCGACCTGGACTTCTTCAAGCGCGTCAATGATACGCACGGCCACCTGGCAGGCGACGCCGTGCTGGTGGAAACCTCCCGCCGCCTGATCGCTGCAACGCGCTCTTACGACGCCGTAGGCCGCTACGGCGGCGAAGAATTCATCGTACTGCTGCCTGGCCTGACCCTGCCAGCCGGCGCTGCCCGCATCGAAACCCTGCACCGGGCTATCCGCAGCGAGCCGGTCGACATTGGCGGCGAGGCAGGTTTGCCAGTGACCGCCAGCTTCGGCGTGGTGGCGTTCACACCGCAACGGCAGGTTGCAGCTACCGAGCTGCTGCACCTGGCGGACGAAGCCCTGTACCGATCGAAACGCGAAGGACGCGACCGTATCAGTTATGTGGAAGATGCAATGCAAACCTGATTGAGGAGGCACCATGGACCGTCGAACATTTGTGCAAGCAGCGATCCTCACCGCCACGACCGGCTGTGCCAGCATCGGCGGCCAGGCCAGGCCGCACGTAGTGGTCGTCGGAGGCGGCTACGGCGGCGCCACAGCCGCCAAGCATGTGCGCCTGTGGAGCCAGGGCGGCATCGACGTCACGCTGATCGAACCGAATGCCAGCTTCGTCAGCTGTCCGCTTTCAAACCTGGTGCTGGGCGGCTCGCGCAAGCTGCAAGACCTGACCCGCAGCTACGACGAGCTGCAGCGCAGGCACGGCGTGAAGATCCTGCACGACAGCGCCTCCAGCATCGACCCGGAAAAGCGCACCATCAAGCTGCTAAGCGGCGAGGTCCTGAGCTACGACCGCTTGATCCTCAGCCCCGGCATTGAATTCCTGTGGGGCGAGCTGCCAGGCATGAGCGTGGAAGGCGCGCAGGACAAGATCCTGCACGCCTGGAAAGCCGGCCCGCAAACCACCGCCCTGCGCGGCCAGCTCGAAGCCATGCACGACGGCGGCGTATTCGTCATGACCGTGCCCCCCGCACCCTACCGCTGCCCGCCCGGCCCCTATGAACGCGTTTGCCAGGTAGCCCACTACTTCAGCCAGCACAAGCCGAAATCCAGGGTCCTCCTGCTCGACGCCAACGAGGACGTGGTCAGCAAAGGCCCGCTGTTCAAGAAGGTCTGGAAAGAACGCTACGCCGGCATCATCGAGTACCGCCCGAGCTTCAAGACGGTAGACGTGGACGTGGCCGCCCGCACCGCCATCTCCGAGCTGGGCGACAAGGTAAAGGCCGACGTGCTGAACATCGTGCCGCCCCACCGGGCCGGCGCGATCGCCGCGCAGACCGGCCTGGCCAACATGAACAAGCGCTGGTGCGAAGTCGACTTCATCACCTTCGAATCCACGCAGGCAAGGAACATCCACGTGATCGGCGACGCCATCCAGGTTTCCCCGCTGATGCCCAAGTCCGGCCACATGGCCAACCAGCACGCCAAGGTCTGCGCCGCCGCCGTGGTCGACCTGCTAAGCGGGCGCGTGCCCGAGCAGACGCCATTGCTGACCAACACCTGCTACAGCTATGTAAGCGACAAGGACGTGATCCACGTCGCCAGCGTGCACGCCTACAACGCCGAAAAGAAAACGCTGCTTGTGGTACCCGGCAGCGGCGGCGTCAGCCCCGGCCCGTCGGAGCTCGAAGGGCATTACGCCGACAGCTGGGCGCAAAACATCTGGAGCGACATGCTTTCCTGACCGCCGCGCGCTGCACCTTTGCTTCACCTCAAACGCTGACCTGCTCCCGGGTGCCACCATTGGCAGGGCTATCCCCTGACTAATGGTGACCTCATGTCCAAGCCACAATCCGCCGCACAGCGCAGTCCCAATCTCTGGCATTTTTCCGCCCTGGTATGGGGCACCTCGCTCCTGTTGCTGTCGCTGTTTGCCATGCCCATCAGCGTCAACCCGCTTGGCATGCGCCTGCAGCTCTGCCTGACGGCGGTGCACCTCGGGGGCGTGTTCTACATGTGGCGCCTTGCAAGGCACGGCAATCCGGAGCGCCTGCTGGACATCGCCATCATTACGCTGGCCTTCATCTACATCGTCCCCCTATGCATGCTCGCCGCGCCCGTGATCGTGCTGGCGGCATACGCGATGCCGGCAGGCTCCTGGCTGGCGGTCATCGCCATCATGGCCGTATGCGGCGCGGCCCTGGCACTGGTGCGCCTGTGGAGCACGGCCACCGGCAAGAACACCGGCCACTGCTTCGAAACATGGCTGGCGGAGCAGCTGAAAGGCGATGCCATCACCGCCAGTTCGCTGAGTGGATTGCTCAACCACGTTGGCCGCCACGCCACCGAGCCAAGCCGCATCGACGGCTGGTCCATGATCGCCGCCGCCGCCGCCGGCGCGCCCATTCTCGCGGCCAGCATCGATTACGACCGTGCCGGAGCGAGCCTTGCAATCTGCGCCCTCTTCACCACGCCCATGGCGATGCACGCCTTCTCCCGCATGGTGGTGCATGCCTACCTGTGGATCTTTCGCCTGCGCCGCTTCGAACGCGATTCGGGGGTAAAGGTTGTCGTCAACCTGCGCAGTGGGAGCTGAGCATGGACAAGCTCCTGCATCACTACGAACAAGAGCTCACACGCCTGCGCCGGACCATCCGTAAGTATGCCGACGCGCACCCGCAAACCGCCGCCGCGCTTGAACTGGAAGCCGGCGCCAGCACCGATCCCGAAGTGGAGCGCCTGCTGCAATCAATCGCGCTGCTCAACGCCAGCATGCAGCATTCCATCGAGGATGGGCGCAACGACTTCCACAAGGCTCTCCTGCAAACGCTTCAGCCGCACTACCTGCGCCTGGTTCCCGCCTGCGGCATTATCCAGGTCGACACCTCGGCTGCACGCTCCAACGAAATCAGTACCGCCAGCCGCCTGCCGCGCGGCGCAATCCTGCGCTGCGGCGGCAGCAAGTTCGCGACTGCCTATGATGTCCGCATTGCCCCTATTGCTGTCGCCGGCGCCAGGTTCCAGCCGACGATCGACCTGCCGGCAACGCTGCGCCTCCCAAGCGAAGCCAGGTCGGCGCTCTGCCTCAGCCTCGAGGCCACCGCCGGCAGCGCCGCATTCGACCAGCCGCCCATCGCCACGCTGCGACTGTGGCTGGATGGCGACGCGCCGTTGCGCGCAACGCTCCTTGACGCCATCCTGATGCACCGCCTGTGCGTATGCCTGGAAGCCGAAGGCAGTTGGCGCCTGTTGCCTGCATCGCCGTTCTCACCGGCCGGAACCGGGATCGAAGAAGCTGTATTGCCGCCGCGCGCCGGCCAGCAAAGCCAGCGGCTGCTGACGGAGTTCTTCCACATGCCGCAACAGTTCGACTTCATCGACCTTGACCTGCAGGCCATCGCCGCGCGCTGTCCGCCCGGCTGCAAGCGCCTCACGCTGCACGTCGTCCTTCCCGGCTGCGAGCCGGAACTTCGCCGTGCCGGCGCCGCAAACTTCCAGCTCTCATGCACGCCGGTCGTCAATCTTTTCCTGCAGGCCGCAGACCCGATTCGCCTGGACGGCAGAAAAGAGTCCTACCCGCTTGCGCCGGACCAGCCGGGATGCGAGATCTATAGCGTCGACAAGGTCTCCCTCATGAGCCGCAACGGCGAGCGCGTCCTGCCGCCTTTCCACGGCGCTGCGCACACGGCGGCAGGCCCCTACTGGCAACTGGACGAACAGGAAGGTTTCGCCCTTGCCCTCATCGACCGCGAGCAGCGCCCCGCCAGGCTCGATACAGGAACGATCGCGGTGCAGCTCACGTGCACCAACAATGAATTGCCGCAGCGTGGCGCCAGGCTGACGACAGAAGCAAGCGCCGGCGCCTTTCCGATCAGCTTCGTCCATGGCCCGGCAGGTGGCCAGCGCCTTGCCAGCCCTGGCGAACTATGCGACAGCCTCTACACGCTGGACACCAGCCTGCAAGCCCTGCACAAGCTGCTGCAACTCCACGGCTGCCCCTTCAGCGAAAGCCTGGAAAGCCTGTTCGCCAAGCCATCCGCCGCCTGGCTGGTGCACCCAATGGGCCGGCTTCACATGCACGGCACAGAGTTCACCCTGCTGGCCGATGAGAATGGGCTGCGTGGCCACAGCATCCACGTGCTCGGCGAGATCCTGGCCGCCGCGCTTGCCGACAAGCTGCGCGAAAACCGCTTCGCCCAACTTCGCATCGCCAACCGGCAGGGCCGAATCCTCTACCTTTCCACGCCCCGCGCCGGCACGCGGCAGCTCGTGTGAATCAGCTATAGACTTGCCACGGCCATTTCATGTATCCCTCGCCATGAGGCCTGCGCTGCACAATGTCGCCGGAAAGCGCGTCGTCAATCGCGGCCACAAGTTCTCGATAATGCGCAACCTGCGCATCGGGCGGCGGCAGGCTCACGTCAATGGATCGCTGCTCCCGGCATGCCATCATCCTGGCGCGAGCCGAGGTACAGCTTGGCCAGCGGCGGCTGTTCATTTGCCCACCAGCCGGTCGAACTTGTCGGACGTTTCCTGCGAACCCGGCGCGGTAAAGACGAATGCTCCTGACTTGTCATCAAAGACCCGGAATTCCATCGTAGGCTCCTCAAATCGCACGCGAACCCGATTGTAGGCAGCGCAGGCAGGTGCGAACTGTGAGAACGATCAAGCCAAACGTGTGGCCGGAAAAAATCAACTCTGCTATCGTTTCCGTTTTGACAATTACCCGACGACCGAAGCATGGACTCAATGCAGGAAGAAGCAGTTATCCGCCGCCACCCTATCACTGCCGGCATCATTGGACTCATCACGGTCGTGTATTCGGCAATCATCTTCATCCTGTTCCTCCTCGCGAGGGACGCGGTCGGGTATGAAGTGATCTTCGGGACGATGGCGTTGGCGCCGTACCTGCTCCTGTTTGGCGCCGTTGGCGGCGCGCTGTTCTTCAGGAGCCGGTCGCTCGCCCACCAATTCTGGCTGGCGCCGGCGCTGTTCGCCGTGTATGGCTTGCTGTATGCCGCCGCAACGAGCCACTCGTTCGCCTAGTGCGGCGGCCAGGCCGGCGGAACCTCAGTTCACCACGAAAGTCCTGCTGGTCCCGCTCAGCCCATACACGGCGCCGTTCCAGCCGTTCTTGTAGTCCCCATTGTGCCGTATGCGGTATTGCCCGGTCTCCGCATCGGCCGGAATCGTCCAGCCAATGACCGCCTGCGAAGTACCCCACACCGGATCGATCCGCACCCAGCGATAGCTGGTGTTCCAGTCGCCATCCACCGCCACGGTACGCCACGCCGAGCCGTCCCAGCGCTGTACTTCCAGGAAGCTGCCGTTCAGGCGCAGGTTATTTTTTGGATGCCCAGTCCAGAACGAAACTTCCACACGCTGGCCGCGTGAATAGCTCGCATTGGCCTGCTGCACCACATCGCCAAAGCTCTTGAAGATCGGCGTGTTATCCAGCACCACACCAGTCTGGAACGACATCTGGTTGCCGCTCAAATCCCGCACCGCCGCGCTGGCGCCAGCCGCAGTCCCTTGCCGCATCGCGGTCGCCAGCTCATGGAAGCTTTGCTGGTAAGCCCCCAGCGTCCACTTGCCGAAGTGCGTCGAGGCGCCTTCGTAATGCTGCGCGTCGTACTCCTCCGGCGTGGTCACATAGCCGGAGTAGGCATTCGCATACCCGGCAAAGACCACGTGCTTCACGCTATCCCCCAACGCCGCCTTGACGGTCTCGCGCACGCGCCGCCCGGACATGATGGTGAACTCCCCCGGCGCCGCAACAATCGCCAACTGCCCGATCCGCACGATGGAAATCGGCAGCACCTCCGGCGACCAGGGGAAGGGCGCCTGCGTGCCCGTCGACAGCAGCACCGGCTTCACGCCCTGGCAATCGCGCACCCACTGTGGCGCCGGCGCGATGATGCCGCCCAGCGCCTGGAAGAACGGGTTGCCCGTCAGATCGCCCTCATTGAAGCCATCCAGCCCGCGCCCGTCTTCGGTACCCGCCGCGAAAGCGCTGCCAATGGCTGCCGGACAGGTGCTGCGCACCACGCCATCCGCGAAGCGCGCCTGTACGGTGACGCGGGAAAAGTCGATATAGCGCTGCCGGTAATCCACCGGCCCCGCCAGCAGCTCCAGCGCGCCGTTATAGATGGCCAGCGCCTTCTGCAACTGCCGCTCGCCGATGATGCGCGTGTTATCCAGCTCATTCGCCGTAGGCCCTGTGCCGTCCAGGTTCAGGTTCGGCGTCATGTCGCCCGCATTCGACTGCGAAAAGGCCGCCACGAAATCGCCATCCGAGTTATAGCGCACGCCCTTCATGTCGTGCTCCCAGCGCCATTCCGCATAACCCTTGTTATCCGGCGTGATCAAGCGGTTCTGCGGCGTCATCGACACGCCATGCGTGGCGAACCAGCTGATCACGCCCACATCGTTGCCGCCCTGCCTGAAGCGCAGCACCGTCATCTCCGGATCGATATTGCGCCCCCAGCGCTCGCGCTCCGCCTGCGGATTGCGCAGGTAGGCCGGGTTCGAACGGTTATTGCTCGCATCCGTCAACTCGCCCTTGCCGATCGCGATGCTGCCCGGCTTCAGGTCGCGATGCGCCTTGTCGATGGCCGCTACAATGCCGCCGACAATCGCATCGAAGGTACGCTGGTTGAAACCGTAGGTAGTGAAGTTGTACAGCGCGTAGTGCGAAAAGCCGCCAGGCCCGCCGTGCGTATGCGTCGCCGACAGGATCACGTTCTCCGCCGAATACAGGCTGCCATGCTTCGCCTGCAACTGCCGCAAGACCGCCTGCTGCACGCCCTGGAACACCATGCCCAGGTCATTGTTGACGAAGACCATGCGCTTGCCGCTGGCCTGGTCCACCACGATGAAAGCCCGCGCCCGCTGCCGCATGTGGATGCCGGCCGTCACCTGCGAGGTTGAGCCATAGCCCATCATGCCCACTTCGGCCGCCTCGCCCGTGATGTCGGACATGCCGCGCCCGACCAGGAAAGGATCTGCAAATGCCGTGCTGCAAACTACGCTTGCGCCCAACAGAGAAACCAGGCGCACGAACCGAAAATATTTCGTCATGACCGTCCCCTTTTGCCGCTGCTGTTTGAAAAACGACGAACTTGGAGAATAACAGCGTTTTTCTTTTTGCCGATGATCTTGGTCAAAACGCCACAGTAGCAAGTGAGAAGCTGTCAGTTTCGGAATATCAGAAATACGTGGGATATACTGATCGTCACCGCCAATTTTTCTGAAATTCCGAAATATGAACCAAACTGTTTTACCCGCACTGCCTGCCGTGCAACTTGTACGCGAATTGGCCGACGTTGGCCGGCAAGTGCGAGCGCATCGCAAGCAGCAAGGACTGCGCATTGACGATGCCGCGGCGCTGATCAGCGTTTCGGTGGACCTGCTGTCGCGCCTCGAGAATGGTGCCGGAGGCATCCGCACCGACAAGCTTCTGTCGGTATTGGACGGACTTGGCTTGGCCTTGGTGATTGCGCCGAAAGATCACGAGTTACTGCAACGCCTGCCCTCAGGACTACTGGCCGACGTTGTCTAGTCCAGAGAGACAGGCTTGACCCTTCAAATGCTTTTGCCCAGGATTGATGTGGATGTCAAAGCGAGCCATCAGAATGCGCGCAACTCCTGCAGAGCAACTCTTTCCTCGGCTATTCGCTCGTCATAAGCATCGAGAAAGGCGGCATGTTCCTCATTCCATTGCTGTTCTCCTCTCGCCTTCATTTCTTCACGCAAGCGCTGCTCACAAACCTGGGAAGTATTGATGCCCAAGCTCTTGGTTGCCAGATACACGTCCATGGACAGGGTAATGTTGGTGGCTCTTTTATCTGGCAGCTTGGGTCTGGTACGTGCGGGTTTCATATGATTCGGGAGTGCCTCAATGGTGAGGGCACGTAATGCACACCTGTTTCCGTGAATGCCCTGTCTAGTTTGCTCTAAAACGCGATAACCTTGACTAAACAGATCCAGAATTGCAAGGGCGCCTGATTTCATAGACCGAAAGCGCCCTTGCTGGGAAATCTTTAGATTAAGTTAGATGCTCTGGTCCTCCGCGAGAGACTGCTTTAGAGAGCTCACCCCGTGTTTTAGATTGCTTAGACAGCAGGTCGTCACACCGTAGTCTGCGATCCTCGGCGCGAATCCAATAGTCGTCGCCAGGAAAGCGCAGCCAGACGAACCGCCATGCATTGCGCCCTTTGGCGCGTCGATTAGCAAACTGCGAGGGCGTCAACATTGCGCCGTCCTCTGCAACGATACGATCGCCTACAACTTTTGCGAATTCGATTACGCTGCAGTAGCTCGTTCGCAGGTTAGTTCCTTCGGGAAGAAATAAGCTCTTCCACTGAAACCCACGCAATGAATGTCCTCTGTCCTTTAAGTCGCGTCGCTCCAGCTCGGTCTTGAGCCAACGATTCACGAGTTCTGCGATAAAGGCCTCTGTTTTGACGCCAGGGCGCACATCCATTAGGTAGAACTCCAGTTCCAAAAAATCGGCTACTGGAATGTCGACAGGCTGCTTTGCTTCGTATCCCATGATTCAACCCTTTCGAAAATGAGCTAAAGGTTGGATCGTGGAACGGGAAAATAGTTCACTTTATATTTTTTCCGAAGATCGCTGGACCGAATTGGATCGATGCCGGGAGATCTGGGACCGCGATAGACCGGAGCAAGTGAGAATTAGTGGCGAATAGCCGAAAGTGGACCTGAATAGACCGTCGTCGAGCGGGCCACGGAATAAGGCCATGATCGTAGAACTGCAATGTTGAGTTAGCTGTTGTTACGGTGCGCTGGCTTACGGCATGGCTTGCATGACGGGCCAGTGCTCCGTAATTTTCCTATCGTCCATAACAGCGATATCGCCGAACTGCTGCAGGACTGCCTCGCTCTGCCGCGGCCGGAAGAACACGTAGTCGTCGACCTGCAATTGCTGCGCCCCCGACCCTAGCAAGGCCTGCTGATTGGACGAATTTCCATACAAGCCGCTAGCAGCCAGCCCCGCCGGCGACACCGGTTCCGCCATCCAGTTGCCCCCATAGACGAAGTAGACGTGTTCCTGGTTCACATCCCATGCGCGCGCCGCATCGCCCAGCACCTCAACGCCAATCGGCATCTGGAAGCGTCTATCGGCCTTCAGCACCGGCGTAGCGATGAAAGCAGCTGGAGACAAATCCCGCAGCAAGTCGGTATCGAAGTCGCTCGGCTTGACTAGCGCGGAGCCCAGCGCAATTTCGTTTGCAGCCCCGCTGCCGTCATGCAGCCGGTAGGTCGGTGAACCGCCCGCGTTGAACACCAGCGCACCTGCCTCGCCCTGGGTGCGCATGCCCTGCGTAGCAATCCCGGCGTAATCACGGTAGATGGCTTTGGCTTCGACCAGCGCCTTCTTGCGCAAGCTCGCCAATGGAAGCTTGGCAACGTGCGCGTCATATCCCATCATTCCCGCCCATTTAAGGCGAGGCTCCTCACGCAGGATCGCCAGCATCTGCTGCAGCATCTGCGTGCTATCCACGCCGCCACGATGCAAGCCCACATCGATCTCCAGACTGACGCGCATATCCAGCTGCTGCGCCTTTGCCAGGTCGCGATACTGTGCCAGGCGTTGCGGCGTATCCACCAGCCACTGCAACTGCCGCTCCGGATTGAATTGCCCACCCTGGAAGCTCCGATAGAACTCCGCTGCCGCAGCAACAGGGAGAGGCTTGCCGAGCAACAGGTCCACGTCCCCGCGCTGCGCCGCAAGCTGCTGCAGGTAAGGCAGGTTGAACACCATCAGCCGGCGCGTCTGCATGGTTTGCATCAGTAGATCCAGCAAGGGCAGGCAGGGAAGGGACTTGGCCACCAAGCGCAACGGCAGGCGCCCATCCACATTGCGCATTACCTGGCGCGCATTAGCCAGAAGGCGGTCGCGGTCGATCACCATGGTAGGCGTGGCAATACCTGCCGCACGTAAGGCCCTGGAAGCGCGCGCAAAGTATTCCGCATGCGGCGCACCCTTGTCACGCGGGCGGACCGCCAGCGCAGCAGCGCCCACCAGTCCTGCGCCGATGGCCGTCATCACAGCACGTCGTTTCAACGCCACCATCACGCCACCCCAAACATCGAACGCAAATGCGGATTGAGCATGCGGCCCTGCGGGTCCATCTTCTGCCGTAGCGCCAGGAAGTCGTTCCAGCGCGGATAAAGCGCCGCCAGCTCCTTTGCCGTGAGGTTGTGCAGCTTGCCCCAGTGCGGCCTGCCGCCATGCTTGCGGAAGATCGGGCCCAGCTCGGTCACCAGGTAATCGTAAGCCTCCCCATGCGCCGCATGCACGGCAATGGAGCAGCTGTCACGCTTGTGGAAGGGACTGAGCCAAGCATCGTCACCTTTGATGAAGCGGAACTCCATCGGGAAGAACACTTCATTGCGCTTTTCCAGCGCAGCGATGATTTCGCGCACGCAGGCGATGCCCGCCTCGCGCGGCACGTGGTATTCCGTTTCGTTGAAACGCGTTGGCCGTACCGTGGAGAGAAGCTTCCACGAGCGGTTCTTCGCCTCCTCGGTCAGGTCCGGATCGATCAATTTGCCTGCCGCCCAGCGCCGCAGGTCGGGGAACCTGCCCAGCCAGTCGCGCAGCTTGCGCAGGTCGCTCAACATCTCCTCATCCTGCGAATGCGGCACCAGCACATCGCCGCCCTGGTACTCGTCATGCGCAATGCCCGCTGCAAAGCCGGTGAAGGGAAGGTAGTAGAACTCGAAATGCCGATGCTTGCGCGCCAGCTCGCCGGCCTGCTCCAGCATGTCACCCACAGGTCGCAGCCACACCTTGCGGTGCAGGCTGAAGGATGGCACAACCCGCACGGTCGCCTGCGTGATGACACCCAAGCTGCCGAGGGAAACGCGCGCCGCCGCCATTTGCTCGGGATGGCGCTCCTGGTCCCACTCCACGATCTCGCCTTGCGGCGTGACCAGGCGCAGCGCCATCACGTCCGCATGCATGGCTTGCAGGTTCGCCCCCGTGCCGTGCGTGCCGGTGCTGATGGCGCCTGCCAGCGACTGCATGTCGATATCCGGCAGGTTGCGCAAGGCCATCCCAACGCCATCGAGCTCGCGCGAGATCGCAGCCAGGCGGGTGCCTGCGCGCAGCGTGGCAGTCATGGCCGCCTTGTCGTGCGACAGCACGCCGGACATGCGCTCCAGCGAAATAATCGTGCCGTTGGTAGGCACCAGGGGAGTGAAGGAGTGGCCCGCGCCTACACAGCGCACCGTGCCGCCAGCATTGCGCAATAGGTCTGCGAGTGCCTGCTCGTCGGCCGGCGTGGCAAGCGATTGCGCCTGGCATTGCTGCACTTCCGACCAGTTCTTCCAACGGAAGGGACGCGGTTGCATCGGCGCTGCGTGCGCACGACCCGTTAGCAAACCCGCCGCCGCCGCCATGGCGCCGGCCTTCAGGAACAGGCGACGCTGCCTCATGATCCGCTCCTTGCCATGAAGAGGGTGAGAGCCCGCAGGTCATCGGCGCTGCAGTCGTTGCATTGGCCCATGGCCGGCATGGCGTTGAAGCCATCGCTTGCATGCCGCACCAGCTGGTCGATGCCCTTGTCGAGACGCGGCTTCCAGTGCGGCGCGAAGCCCGCCAGCGGCGCCCCGCTGCCGTTTCGCGCATGGCACATCATGCACGAACGCTCGTAGCGCTCGGCCAGCCGCAACTCTCCCGGCCGCGCCGTATCAGCCCATTGCAGGTCGGCCGCAGCCGGCTCCTGTTTGGCAGCAGAACAGGCGCACAGGCCTGCCAGAATCGCCATTCGCAACAACGCCCGCATCGACTCCCCTTCTTCAAGTGGGACAACGTCAAGCGAGAATAACGATGAACTTCGAAAAAAACAATGTTTTTGTCCTGGGGGCACGGATGCATTGTCGAAAATGCTACAACGAGTTTTTCGAACGTTATTTCGCGCGCAGAAGCCGCCTGGTAAGGATCGATCGCAGTTGGCGCCTAGTGTCGCAAATGATGTGGACGAAGACCACGTTCCCGACGATTTCATAGATTATGCGGTTCATGCCTGCAATAGCCTGGCGGAATTGCCCAAGCTGAAGCTCTGCGATTTCGTCAGGAATGGCACCGCTCGTGGGAAAGTCGCGCAATGAACGAATCGCGGACTTAATCTGTTGGTATGTCGAAACCCAAGCTAGTTTGCCGAAATTCTTGATTACATAATTTCGTAGCTCAATCAAATCTTGCTCGGCGCCAGCGAGCAGGACAACTTTCACTCGCCATCTTTCTTATCGAAATCGGCGAACACATCCTCCGCGTCGCGATATTCGCCACTGAGCGCCTCTTTCTTGCCTATGGAAAGTAGCTTAAGCATGGCAAGGGTTTCCTGGTGCTCTTCGTATGAACGCACATCCATGACGACGAGCTTGGCTTCGCCATTCTGGGTGATCAACATGGGCTCGCGCGACTCGGTGAGTTCTTTGATAACCTCTGCAGCGTTACTCTTCAGGTAGCTGATTGGTTTGACTTGGGCTGAGTATTTCATGTGGAGTCCTGGATCCTATGAACCAATTTTGGTCTTTTTTTAGTCCAGTGTCCAGCAGATGAAACCCCAACTGTGAGGCTTTCACTCATCAGCATCACCTCAAGGCGGTAGGGGCGAAGCGATGCAGGATACCGGCCAACAGCACGTCAATCAATGCATCCAGGTGCCGATTGAATTCGTCATGCTCGAACCACGGTTCGTTCTCCCCGAATACCAGGCGCAATGACACCATGCCGTGCAGGCCTTCCCAGAAGATCTGGGCGATCGCTTCCGCCTGGTCCAGTGGAATCTGCCCAGTGCCAGCCAGGTCGACAAAGAGCTGACAAGCGAAGGCATACGGGTCCTGCGCCTGGTTGCCGTGTTCGACACGGGAGCTCTCAATCGGCGCGTGCGGCCTGCGCTCCATGAAGACCAGCGCGTACTGGTCTGGGTGGCGCATGCCAAAGGTCACGTAGGCACGGCCTACGCGGCGGATGTTTTCGAGGTGCGGCAGCTTTGCATCCACGGCGTTGCGCATGGCCTTGACCAGGTCGAGCAGGTCGCTGTCCATCGCCTGGGTGATCAGCGTAGCCTTGTTCTGGAACAGGTTGTAGACCACGGTCGTCGAAAAGCCGGCCTTCTCCGCTACCTTGCGGAGCGTAATCTCGCGCGCACCGCCCGCCTTGATCAAGGCACGCACGGCCTTGATGATGTCTTTGCGGCGCTGCTCGGATTCACGCAGCTTTCGAAGCTCTACGCTGTTGGACTTGTTCATTCGGTTTTCTCAAGTTCGCTCTACGCGACCGAGACTAGCATGCGGCCTTTTGTTGGGCAACCAGCCTATTGCAAGCGAATGGCAGTGTCGAACACCCATGTCCGACGGATTTCGATGACGTCATATTGGCGCGCGAGCGCAGGTGGAAAGGCGCCATAAGGCGCCTGGCTGGAGATGACTTTTCGGATTGCTTCGTCGATTGCGGCCACGCCGCTGGAGACGACAAAAGTCACCTTTTCCACGGAGCCGTCGGCCCGGATGGCGACGGTCACCATCGGTGACACGTGGCGCTGTTTGACCACGTCGCGCAGCATGTCGAACGCCATGTTCAGCTCAAATTTCTTGCTCATCGCCTCCGCGTACTGAACGAGGTCGATGTTCGGATCGGCACGCCCGAAAAGCCAGCCGCGGCGGAGGCCACTAACAGTGGGAAGCAGCGAGCGTGATGGGTTCTTCGCCGCCGCATCGCGTTGGGCCGCCTCTTCGTTGAGTTGCCGGCCGATGGCGCGCAGGCGTTCCTCACGCTCTTCCTCTTGCTTGGCCTTCTCACGTTGCGCCAGCTCGCGCTTTGCCTGTTCCTGGCGCGCAGCCTCCTGCTTGGCTGCTTCCTGCCTGGCCGCCTCTTGCCTGATTGTGTCCTGGCGGGCAGCTTCCAGTTGCTGCGCCTGACGTGCTGCTTCGATCTGCGCCTGCTTCGCCTGCTCTTGTCGGGCGGCTTCCTTGCGCGCTGCTTCCAGGCGCGCGGTTTCAGCGCGTTGCAGCTCCTGGCGGGCCAATTCTTGCCGTGCCGTTTCTTCTTGTTTCGCGCGCTCCCGGCGGGCGTCCTCCTGGCGGGTGAGTTCCTGACGTTCGGCGTCCTTACGTGCAGCCTCCGCTTTGGCTGCCTGCTCCGCGCGCGCGGCATCCAGCCGCAATTGCTCTTGCCGGGCTGCTTCGAGCTGCGCTTGCTTGATTTGTTCCTGGCGCACGGCCTCCTTGCGGGCAGCCTCCACGCGCTCGGCTTCGGCGCGTGCCAGCTCTTGTCGAGAAACCTCCTGGCGTTCGGCCTGCAGGCGGGCAGCCTCGATACGCGCTGCCTGTTCGGCGCGGGCGGTTTCCTGGCGGAGCTGCTCCTGGCGCGTGGCCTCGCGCTCGGCCTCGGCGATCAGCTCAGATTGACGCAGCTTTTCTGCGGCTTGCTGCTCTTGCTCCAGCTTGGCCTGTTCATGCGAGCGCTCCCGGGTTTCCTGCTCGGGCTGCTTCAGCGGGATGTCGTTCGCCTTGGGCGTAACGATTGGCGGCGCGGCGGGCGCTGTCGGCAACGGAACATCGGGGCGCTTCGACGCCACTGTGGGCTCTGGTGCCGGCGCGGGAACGGGCGTTGGCGCAAGTGTCGGCGTTGGAGGCACGGCGGGAGGTGACATGGGCATGGTTGTCACGGTACTCGCAAGCGCGGTCTTTTCGGGTATTGGCGGGGCCGGCGCGGGGACTGTTGGCCGCGTCGGTTCCGCTGGTAGTTGCAGCGGCCCCGATATGGGTGCGGCAGGCTGCTGGGCCGGCAGCAGCAAGACCTGCAAATCGTTGGCCCCCAGGCGGCGTTCTTGCCACGGGAACTTGAGGGCGGGAAGCCCGAATGTCTGGCCACCCACGCTGATGCTCAACAGCAGTGCGTGCACGAATGCGGAGATCACGAGCGCAGAGCTCAGTCGCCACGGTTCGCGCTGAAAGCTATTGAGTCGGCCGAGTGTGATTGCTGAGGACATCAGCACAGACTATCACAAAGGCAGGTGGCTATTAATCAACTGGCAACTGATAGGGTGAAATACGCAACACTGAACTACGTCACGAAGACAATTTCCCTGGTGTAGGCGCGATAAAAATCCGGCTCGTTGACTTTGCTTTTGAGCCAGAAGTAGAAGTCCACGTCTTCGCGATGTCGAGCATAGGGGTGTAGGCCTATTGCAGATTTTTTCTCGTAAGCCAACTCGAAAACTGGTGTGCCGCGATGAAGAACGCGGAAGTGCGAGACCGTTTCCTGATCCGCGATCTCCACTTTGGTTTCATCGGCATCAGGGTGGTACAGGGTGTCGTTGAAAATCAGAAGGGGCCCATCAGGAGTCGCCAGCAAGACAATCGATTCCACGTGATGGCCGCTCTCTTCAATCTCGTATAGCCCGAACGCGACCTTCTCTTCGTCTACTTCCGTGGACGGAACAAATTCCCTGGCACAGGTGGCCAGGTCAATCTTCATCAGCGTGACGGTGCCGTCAAACTGGGTGACTGCGATGGTTTTGCCTGTCATGAGGGGGGCGGTTAGTCCGTTTCTGAAAGAACCATGCCTTTCAGTGTCTCGCAGCACCTTATCGGCCGCCCGAGACCACTGGCATCCACCAAGGCTCCGTTAGAAGCCCAAGCCCCAGCAAGAGCATGGCCCCGGCCAACATTCCCATCACCAGCACATTGCGCGTGCTTTTCCGTTGGGCGGCCCTATTATTTTGAAGCAGAGCTTGCTGGAGAGTGAGTTGTTCTTCTCGAAGTCGAATATCCGCAGCAAACCAATCGCGCTCGGACTTGTTGTGCTCACGCTGGGCATCCAACACCTGGGCAAGGGTCAATTCAATCTTCACGAGGAATTCGGCCATCTGTTTGGTTTCAGGATCTGTCATAGCTGCTTTCATAGTTCGCGGATTTCAGCGCCCGTTACCGTACCGCCCGTGGTTCCAGCGTCATGAACTCCACGCCCTGCTTCTTGGCCGAAGCCATATTGAACTGGGAAAGCGATGCCTGGCCCAAAAGCGGTACGCAGGTAGAGCAGACAATGGCGGTGACTTTGCGCAGCTCAAAAGGCCCGACATTGAGCGCATCCAGCACAACCAGTCGCGCGGTGGAACGACGGCCGTCGGCAAGGCCGATCACGACCTTGGGCTGCAGCACCTTGTAGCTTGCCCTGGAGCCGGCGAGCATATCTTCGCTAAGCATGGTCTTGGCGGCCCCGGTATCCACAACGAACGCCGTCGGGCGTGCGTCGCCGATGCGCACCGGTGCGTAGAAATGGTCGCCGGTCTTGGAAAGGCGCAGGTTCTTTTGTGCGCCGGCCAGTGCCTGGCCCTGGCGTTCGATCGTCGTTTCGATGGCGATGCGCTGGCCGTCAAAGTAGTGCCCATGGCCTTTCTCTTCCAGCGTGGCGTCGAACGAGGCCAGAAGCGCCAAGGCTTCGTATTCCCGCTTCTTCGCCACCAGCTGCCTGGCCAGGTCGCCGCGCACATTCACCAGCTTGGGCATGATCGCCAGCGTCTTGTAGTTCCAGTCGATCGACTCGTCGATGCGGCCCACCTTCTCCAGGCTTCGTGCATAGGCTGCGAACAGGTCGTAAGTTCCCTGGCCCATTTCGATGGCTTTTTCTGCCTGGACGATGGCGAGTGCGTGCTTTTCGTCCCAGCTATAGATCACCGCCAGGCTCGCAATGGCATGCACGTCGGTAGGGTTCATCTTGATGTACTGCACCCAGTTCTTTTCCGCGCAATCGAGCTGGCGCAGCTGCTGGCATTTGACCGCGCCATCGCGGTAGGCTGAAGGAGGGTAGGTCGTTGTTGCGAAGGCGGGCATGGCGACAAGCGGCAGGGCCGCCAGCAGGGTGCGGGCGAGGAAGTGCATGGGTGTTGGACGAGGATTTATAAGTTTGCTTTTATGCGGCCGCAGGAATACGGCTGCAAATTATAACCAGTCCGGTTACCAATGTGGCTAATTTGGCAATGCTGGTGCGACGAGCATATTTGCCAAACATCAAGGCCGGTGCAAATCACGCGTGCCACTATAGGCGCTCGCGTCAACCAGACGAACGGAGCCAAACGTGGACAACGCCCTGCTCAGCTTCTTCCGGCAAGACAAGGACCTGATCACCGACAGCCGTCCATTGCGACTGCGCCTGGCGCATCCGACGCAGATGCTGGAAGACGTGCTGCTACCCCAGCATGTGCAAGGCAGCGAATCCATCTGCGGCAGCGTTGAATACCGCATCCTCTGCCTCTCTCTCGATGCCTTCATCCCGCTCAAGGAGCTCATCGCACTCCCCGCGGCGGTCGATATTGTGACTGACCGCGGCGATCTGCGCAGCGTATGCGGCATTGTCACCGAAGCGCATGCCGGCGACAGCGACGGTGGCCTGGCCAGCTAC
The DNA here is from genome assembly GCF_049913255.1 of Pseudoduganella sp. R-43. Classification (NCBI taxonomy): domain Bacteria; kingdom Pseudomonadati; phylum Pseudomonadota; class Betaproteobacteria; order Burkholderiales; family Oxalobacteraceae; genus Pseudoduganella; species Pseudoduganella sp. R-43. The sequence goes on along the minus strand of NZ_CP183988.1, from coordinate 20,966 downwards.
CAGCTTGTGCTGCGCGATGCGCTCTCCATCATGGAAAAGCGCAACAACACCCGTGTGTTCCGCTGCAAGAATGAAGTGGAGATCGTGCAGATTATTCTGGATGAATGGATACATACCAACCCTATCATCGGCACCTGCTTCCGCTACGAGATGGATGATTCGTTCAAGGTCGATGCATACCCACAGCGCAAATTCACCATGCAGTACAACGAGTCTGATGCAGCCTTTATCCGCCGCCTGCTCAAACGCCGAGGCATTGCCTGGTACTTCCGCGCAGCTAAGTCCAACTGGCCTTCACATACGATGGTCTTGTTCGACAGCGCTGACACGCTGCAGCCCAATGCCGCCGGCGTTGTACGCTACCACCGCGATGCTGCTACTGAAGAACGCGACACCATCACCTCATGGCGCGCTGTTCGCGCCCTGCAGCCGGGCCGGGTGTCGCGCTTCAGCTGGAATTACAGGAATCCCCAAGGTACTGATTTTATGAGCGCCCAGGTCGAGGGCCGCTCCGATCAAGGGGCGAACGGCAACGAAATGTCGGCTTCTTTGAATGATTACCTGATCACTCGCCACCACATAGTTGGTGAGACTTACACTCACACTCGTGATGAAGCCTGAATGCAAGTCAGCGACAGCCGCTTCCCGATGTTCCAGAAATCCCCCTTCAGTTTGTTACCCCACGCAGTAGTCACCAGCCTTTCTACATTCCCGTGGTTCAGGACGCCGTCTTGGCTGAGCCAACCCAAACACGGTAAAATTGGCCAGTTTTGGCAAGCGGATATCAACGGCGGCAAATGTTAAAGGTGAGCCCCATGACTGAAACGGAAGGCGAAATCCTTACGCTTGATGAAGTTGCCATGTATCTCAAGGCAGGAAAACGAACGGTATACCGTCTTGCTCAGAAGGGAGAGATTCCCGCCTTCAAACTTGGCGGGACATGGCGCTTCCGGCGCTCCGACTTGGATCGCTGGATCGCAGAAAGCATCAGCAAGAAGCCAGGGGTGGCTTGATGTACTCGAACACAGATGTGCAAATCAGGCGACAACATGGTTGCATGGGGGAAACGCGATCAATGACTCAGCAGCTACTGACACCGCACCAGAGCCAGTACTACGCATGGCTACTGACTCGGCGGGCAGCCAGCGACAGCGTGGATTCCCTCGCCGGCACACTGGTGGATTCTCAGGTCGATCTTAACCCTCATCAGGTGGAGGCCGCGCTTTTCGCCTGCAAGAACCCATTGTCGCGAGGAGTGATCCTTGCCGATGAGGTCGGCCTCGGAAAGACCATCGAGGCGGGACTCGTAATTTCCCAGCGTTGGGCCGAGCGCCGTCGCCGTGTTCTGATTGTTGTGCCCGCCAATCTGCGCAAGCAGTGGCATCAAGAATTACAGGACAAATTCGGCCTTCAGGGAACCATCCTTGAGGCGAAGAGCTACAATGCTCTGAGCAAGCAAGGACGACAGAGTCCTTTCCTGGTGTCGTCAGGGCCGATCATCTGCTCTTACCAGTTCGCCAAGACCAAGGCAGACGACATTGGGTGCATCGAGTGGGATTTGGTTGTTCTCGACGAGGCGCACCGACTGCGCAATGTCTACAAAACCAGCAATGTCATCGCGAAGACGCTGAAGGAAGCGCTGCACCACGTTCATTCCAAGGTGCTGCTGACTGCCACTCCTTTGCAGAATTCCTTGCTTGAACTCTACGGCCTAGTCAGCATGATCGATGACCGGGTGTTCGGCGACATCGACAGCTTTCGCACGCAGTTCACGGCACAAGGTCGTGGTCAATCATTCAACAGGCTACGTGAGCGGCTCGCACCGGTCTGCAAACGGACGCTGCGCAAGCAGGTGCAGCCATACGTCTCCTACACTGCTCGTATTGCCATCGTAGAAGAGTTCACTCCATCGGTCAAAGAGCAGCAACTCTCGGGACTTGTCGCAGATTATCTACGTCGCCCCAATCTTAAGGCTCTTCCCGATGGGCAGCGACAACTGATTTCGCTCGTACTCTGGAAGCTTCTGGCCTCTAGCACCCATGCCATTGCCGGAGCACTAGAGACCATGGCCAAGCGCCTCCAAGGCGTGCTGGACGAGATGGCCGAAGTTCCCGATCTTGCTGACGTGCTAGATGACGACTATGAGTCACTCGACGAGACGGCCGATGAGTGGACCGAGCATGGCCCGACGGCAGGGTCTCCGTCGCTGAGCGAACGTAACGCCATCGCTCAGGAAATCGAGGAACTGCACCAGTTCAAGGACTTGGCGACAAGCATCCGCGACAACGCAAAAGGCAATGCGCTTCTTACCGCGCTAGTACGTGCGTTCGAGGAACTAGAAAGGTTAGGCGCGGCCAAGAAGGCCATTATCTTTACCGAGTCCAAGCGGACCCAGGACTACCTGTTATCCCTTATGGAAGGCACCTCCTACGGGGAGGGCATTGTGCTGTTCAATGGCACCAACAGCGACGCTCGTGCACAAGCGATTTACCGCGATTGGCTGAAACGCCATGAAGGAACGGATCGCATCACCGGCTCAAAAACCGCGGATACCCGCGCTGCGTTGGTTGAGCATTTCAAGGAGCGCGGCACGGTGATGATCGCCACCGAAGCTGGCGCGGAAGGGATCAACCTTCAGTTCTGTTCCCTTGTAATCAATTACGACCTGCCGTGGAACCCGCAGCGCATTGAGCAGCGGATCGGTCGCTGCCATCGCTACGGACAGAAGTTTGATGTGGTCGTGGTTAACTTGATCGATCTCAGTAACGAAGCCGACAAGCGTGTCTATGAGCTGCTGTCGCAGAAGTTCAAGCTCTTTGAGGGCGTCTTTGGTGCCAGCGACGAAGTGCTCGGTGTCATCGGCTCCGGTGTGGACTTCGAGCGTCGCATCGCCGAGATTTATCAGAATTCTCGCGACTCAGAGGCCATCAAGTCCAGCTTCGAGCAATTGCAGTTCGATCTATCCAATGAGATCAACGAGGCAATGGTCAAAACCAGGCAGCTCCTTCTTGAGAATTTCGACGAGGAGGTGCAGGACAAGCTACGTGTCCGAGCCGAGGCTAGCAAAGCGGCGCGTGGTCGCTACGAGCGCATGCTCTTGGACCTTACAAGGGCCGAACTTGGCCAGTGCGCCGCATTCGACGACGACGGCTTCTCACTCCAGCGCCGGCCTGATACTGGCCTCAGCGAAATCGAGCTTGGTCGCTACGAATTACCACGGCGAAGCGGCGAAGCTCACTTGTACCGACTCAGCCATCCGCTGGCCGAATGGGTAACTTCGCAAGCGAAGAACCGAAAACTCGGCCAGGCCAAACTGGTCTTCGACTACGAAGCTTATGGTGCTCAAGTCAGTACGCTCAAAGTCCACCGCGGCCAGACCGGCATACTCGCGCTGAAGTTGGTCACGGTCGAAGCCTTGGGTCGAATGGAGCAGCACATGATCGTTGCTGCGGCTACGGCAGATGGTACACCGCTGGCCGAGGATGACCCGGGAAAGCTGCTGCGCCTTCCCGCCGTCAGCCAAATGATCGACCTGTCCAGCATTAGCAACGCTGCGCTCGAAAAAGACGTCGAGTCACGAATGATTGCACTGCTGCGTGAGATTAATCAACGTAACCTCGGCTACTTCGAGCAGGAAGTTCAGAAGCTGGATGCGTGGGCCGACGACTTGAAGCTAGGCCTTGAGCAGGAAATCAGAGAGATTGACCGGCAAATCAAGGAGGTGCGTGGCACCGCTGCCACAGCGCCTACGCTGGAAGAAAAGTTGTCCTGGCAGAAGAAGCAGCGTGAACTTGAAGGCAAACGTAGCAAACTGAGGCGCGAGTTGTTCGCCCGGCAGGATGAAGTAGAAGCCCAGCGCAACGACCTCATTGGCAAGTTGGAATTGCAACTTCAACAGCAAGTGGAGGAGCGCGTACTGTTCACTATCGAGTGGGAACTGAAATGATGACAAAAAGAGACCTTTCACGAGGTGCAATTTGGCGGCAGTGGGACTTGCATATCCATACGCCAGCATCGTTCCATTGGTTGGGAGAAAGGTTCAATGACGACCTATCCTCTGCGACGAACAAAAAGCTGGTCGATGAGATGATCAAGGCCATGAACAATGCCGAACCAGCCGTGTTCGCAATCATGGACTACTGGACATTCGATGGCTGGCTTGCGCTGCAAAAGCGCCTCAAGGATCAACACGCCCCCGTCCTAAAAAAGCTTGTTCTTCCAGGTATTGAGCTACGACTCGCCGCTCCGATGAAAGGACGACTGAACGCCCATGTGTTGTTCTCGAACGATGTTGAAGAACAGGTGCTTCTCGATTTCAAATCTGCTTTGCGCATTGAGTTGATAGACAGGCCGCTTTCGGATTCTGCATTGAGGGAACTCGCTCGGAGGATCCCTGAGGACAAGCTGAAGCATCACGGTTTCAAGAAGGCCGAGGTAGACGCATCCGACGAAAAGGCTTTGCTCGCGGGTGCTGTGATTGCGGAGATCAACGCTGACTCATACCGGGAGGCGATCCGTAAGGTGCCCAATGATCACGCAATAGGCTTAATGCCGTTTGACACTAACGATGGATTGGCAGACGTCGTATGGCAGGAGCACTACGCCTACACCATGAATCTCTTCCAAACATCACCGATCTTCGAAACACGGAACATTGACCTACGTGATGCATTTGTTGGAGAGCAGACACAGGGCAATGCCAAGTATTTTCAGAACTTTCAAGCGGGGCTGAAGAATATCCCGCGCCTGGCTGTCTCAGGGAGCGATGCCCACTGCTTCGTTGGGATAGCAGGTGATAACAACAAGCGGGGATACGGCGACTTCCCCTCGGGGAAGAAAACTTGGATCAAGGCCGACCCGACGTTTTACGGTCTCAAGCAAGCTATTCTTGAGCCAGCAAAACGCTCATTCATTGGCGACAAGCCACCCAAGGTCCAAGAAGTTGAATCGAACAAGACTTTCTACATTGAGTCTATCGAGATTACCAAAACGGGAGTTAAGGCTGGCGTGGGGCAGTGGCTGCACGGCTGTGACATTCCACTAAACCCTGATCTTGTCGCCATCATCGGGAACAAAGGAAGTGGCAAAAGCGCTTTGGCAGATGTTATCGCGACCCTCGGCAATTCCAAGCAGTCCAAACACTTCAGCTTTTTGAAGAAGGATCGCTTTTGGGGCAAGACTGGAGAACCTGCACGCCATTTCACCGGAACACTGACCTGGCGAGACGAAAGTACCGAGGCTCGGCCATTGCATGAGTCGCCTTCTGAAGAGAAGGCAGAACTTGTTCGCTATATCCCACAAGGCTATTTCGAAGAGCTTTGCAATGAACACGTGTCTGGCAAATCGAATGCTTTCGAAAGGGAGCTAAGGTCGGTGATCTTCTCACATGCGAGCGAAGAGATGAGGCTAGGTGCGCTCGACTTCGATCAACTGACCGAGCAGCAGGAGCAGTCGCTTCGGAACCGACTCGGCGAGTACCGTAAGGAACTTACTTCGGCCAATGCGGCGATCGTTCGTATCGAGGAGCAGCTTCAGCCTATAGAGCTGAAGAAACTCACTGATTTACTCCTGCTGAAGCGCAAGCAGATCGAGGAGCACGACAAGCTGAAACCCATGGAAGTCGCCGCGCCTACCGAGCAGGTGAGCCCTGAGCAGAAGCAATCGGCTGATGGCTTGGCTGCAGCAAGTAAACAGGCGGAAGCTGCCAGGAAGCGCGGCCAAGAAATTACAGGCGAGACCACTGAACTTGCAAAACGACAGAAGGCCATAGGGAATATTCGCGAGCAGCTGAGGTTGCTGCAACGAGCTTTCGATCAAGCCGAAAAAACCATCACCGATGATCTCAAGCTTCTTGACTTCGCTTGGACCGATCTTGCGGCCATCGACATCAAGACGGCCGTCCTCGACGAAAAGGCGACCGAATTGGCGACGAAGCAAGGCGAGATAAAGATCGAATCTGAAAAATTGGCGGCAGACCTAACTTCATTCATCGCAACACAACAAAGTTTCACGGCGAAGCTGAACGCACCGCAGCAGCAGTATGAGACCTACCTGCGCCAGCTTGCGGAGTGGAACACAAAGCGCAACGAACTTATCGGCTCAACGACTGAGCCTGAGACCAAGGTCGGATTGGAAACCAGGATCGAGCAGATCAAGGAGCTTCCTCAGCAACTCAAAGAGTTGGAAGCGAGCCGTTTGCAGTTGTCGGCGGAGATCTTCGACACTCTTGATGCACAGCGGCGTTCGCGCGCAGAACTGTTCAAGCCGGTGCAGGACCTGATTCAGAAGAATGTCCTGATACGCGAAGACTACCGGTTGCAGTTCCAGGCGACGCTTGCGGCATCCGTCGATGCAATTGCCGACCAACTGTTTGCGTTGATAAAGCAGACCTCTGGCGACTTTCGTGGGCAGGACGAAGCGCTTTCAACCATCAGAAGACTGTTCGATGGACATGACTTGAACGCAAAAAATGGAGCGATAGACTTTATTACCTCCTTGCAGGAGAAAGTCTTGGAAGCGGCAAAAGCCTCGGGTTCGGAGGCGGGGATTTTCAGCTTGCTAAAGAAGGGGCAGTCGGCAGCGGCTGTCTACGACCTCATCTTCGGCTTGAACTTCCTTGAGCCTCGTTACTCGCTACTCTTCCTGGATACTCAGATCGAACAGTTGTCCCCTGGTCAGCGTGGGGCGCTTTTGCTGATCTTTTACCTGTTGGTGGACAAGGGGAAGACCCCTATCATCCTCGATCAGCCGGAGGAAAACCTCGACAACGAGACGGTGTTCCGTTTGTTAGTTCCCGTTCTCGCCGAAGCCAAGAAGCAGCGGCAGATCATCATGGTCACACACAACCCCAACTTGGCGGTTGTGTGCGACGCAGAACAAATTATCCATGCGACGTTCGACCGGGGGGATGACTCCACCATCCGCTACGAATCGGGCGCCATCGAGAATACTGGGCTGAACGAAGTCGTCGTGACCGTACTAGAAGGTACGAAGCCCGCATTTGAAAACCGAAACGGGAAGTATCACTGAAATGGCAGCGCTCGATCCTCAGTACTTGACCATCCTCAAGAGAGCACTCTCCACTCGCTTTGTGCCTTTCCTTCCACCATTGCTCGGCAACGCAAATCCCGCAGATCAAGCGGCAAAGCAGCTTTCGCGTGCTTTCAGTGCCTTCGTCCTCCACAAGCTGCTTGACATCACGCCACAGGCGGCGGCCGCCTCGGTTGTGGACGATTTCAACGACAAAGGTATCGACGCGATCCACTATCACGCGCAGACAGAGACGTTGTACCTACTGCAAACTAAGTTGAAGGAGTCCGAACAGTTCAAGCAAGAGGATGCATTGCCGTTCTGTGAGGGTATTCGCCTGTTGCTCAAACAGGACTTCACCGCATTCAACGAAAACGTCCAAAGTCGGAGGGCCGATATTGAGGGCGCGCTCGATGCGTGTAGCCACATCAAGCTAGTTGTGCCATACACCGGTGATGGAATTTCAAAAGCCGCTAGTGAAGCTTTGCAGGCGCTGCTCGACGATGACGACCTCGATGAAGAGCGGCTGGACAAGCATGTCGAATACTACGCGGCGACAGAGATAGTCCGCGACCTGCTGGCGGAGCAGGCATATCAGCCCGTGCACTCTGATATCTCATTGCAGAAATACGCGAAAATCGAAAGCCCACGAGCCACCTATTACGGCGTCGCACGCTTGGCAGACTTGGTGGCGCTTCACCAGACACATGGTAAGGCCCTATACGAACGCAACATCCGCTACTTCCTTGGCAGCAGCAAATCCGATGTCAACAAGGCCATCAAGAGCACTCTGCACGATGCCCCAGTCGATTTCTTCTACCTCAATAACGGTGTCACTGCAGTCTGTGACCTGATTGAGCCCAAGGCCAACAAGAACGGCGTCAAAAAATTTAAGGTTCGCGGTCTGTCCATTATCAACGGCGCGCAGACTGTCGCGTCGGCTGCAGAATTCGTACGTCAGTACCCTGACAAGTGCATTGATGATGCCAAGGTGATGCTCACCTTGATCAATGCATCGGCAGATGGTCAGTTTGGGAAGACCATAACCAAGGCTCGCAATCACCAAAACCCCGTACAGACCGCCAACTTTGCCTCTCTGGACGAAAATCAGGAGCGCTTACGGCAGGAGATCGCCCACCTTGGCTTTGACTACCATTATCGCCCAGAGGCCATGACAAATGGTAGTGATGCCGTCACGCTCGACGAAGCGTTGCGTGCACTGGCATTGCAGCAGAACGACCCACGCTACGCAGTCTGGCTCAGGAGCGAACCCGCGCGCCTCGCCGATCCCGATTCTGCTGAGTACCAGGCCCTGTTCACTACTGTTCTTAGGGGAGTCACTCTAATCAACGCCGTGGCATGCCTCCGCGCGATTCGCACTCTCGTAATCGGGTATGAGCAGAACGCGGCGGCACGCAGCCAGGAGCGCCTGATTTATCGGCACGGAGTTCACGCCATCGCAGCGGTAATGTTGAAGCGCCTGCGTAACAAAATTGGCGCAGCGGCTGTCATCGATCCGACGACAATTCCTGCACTTATCAGCCTACCTCTTGATCAACTGCGGCAGCAGGCTTTCGACCTCGGGCGGCAACGGCTCCTTCTGGAGGGGCCACTGGCCTATTTCCGCAACCAAGGTAACGTCGCAGCCTTTCTGGCCGACCTGATGGAAACACATTTCGAGCTGGCCGGCGATCCGGCGATAGCACCACTACGCAATGTTCAAAATGCGGCGGACGCCTACCCGCGCAAGCGCCTACTCGACTATTTGTCGCAACGCGCACCACAACTGTAAAAGCAAAATGAAAATACAATCAACTAAATGGCCTTGCTCTGGAGTGGTCAATCATTCTGTTGTGGAGGTCAACTTTGATCAGAATGACATAGATTCTGCTATCGCCGTTGCTGACGCTAAGGTCCAATTTATCAACGCTCATAACCCTGGCGGCATTCGCAGATCGCCCGAGGTTATCAAGAATCGAATAATTGCAGGAAAGCTCGCCGATTCAGCAGTGCTAACGATGATTTCCCAATGCATAAGTCATTGGGGTATGACCAACGTATATGACGTCAGTGAATATGACAAGAATAGAGCCGACAATTTTGAGAATCCAGATCCTTACGATTTGGAGCTGACAAATCTGAGAACACAAGCGACGCAAACCATTGAGGTTAGGTCGTCATTCTGCTATAAACTTGCCCCGGTTTCAAAAATTGTCGAAAAACTTTCCGTTTACGGCTGGTACACCTCGGCAAACAAACCTGTCGAGCCCCCAAGGGACTGGTATTTCCAGGTGGTTTATTACCTCCGCCCGCAAGACGTTCCGAACGAGAGCAGTCTGAATATAAAAACATTTGAAGATCAGCTAAAGGCCGGCTCTGTTACTGGCTATGTCGTCGGCGGCGCAAGCAGACGAATCCTAGAGTCCAAGGGTGTTGACAGAACAGATCAGGACGGCGCGTCATACCGCGCAATATATCCAGTATGCCAGGCCCATGACTGCATCCAAATGATGCATGCAGTTGTCGGTCGTAACACTTCAGGTGCGTAAATGAATAAAAAACTCGAACTTACATGGATCGGCAAAGAACGGAAGCCAAAGCTTGAGCCAAGGATTCTTCTTGAGGATCAAAGCAAGTCGTATCACGCAACCAAGCGTTTCACCAGTGCCGATATTTTTGACAATCGTCTGATTTTTGGCGACAACCTTCTCGCACTCAAAGCTCTAGAGCAAGAGTTCTCAGGACAAGTTAAATGTGTCTTTATCGATCCGCCATACAACACCGGTAGTGCGTTTACTCATTACGAGGACGGTTTAGAGCATTCGATTTGGTTGGGCTTGATGCGGGATCGCCTTGAGATTATCAAAAAACTTCTTTCCGATGACGGCTCACTTTGGATCACAATTGACGACAATGAAGGTCATTACCTAAAAGTACTATGCGACGAAATATTCGGGCGCGGAAACTTTGTCTCAACAGTCATATGGCAAAAAAAATACGCCCCTAAATCTGATTCGAAGTACTTTTCCACTTCGCACGACTTTGTCTTGGTCATTGCAAAAGATTTGACCAAGTTTAATCTCGGTCGTCTCGCAAAAACTGAGAAGCAAACCGGCAGATATACCAATCGCGACAACGATCCGAGAGGCCCATGGAAGGCAAGTGACGTTTTACGAAACGAAGCCAGAGACTACGCAATCTTTCCAGTCAAATTGCCATCTGGTCGGGAAGTTTATCCGCCTCCCGGAACAAGTTGGCGTTATACGAAAGAAAAATTCGCGGAACTAATCTCCGACAATCGCATTTGGTTCGGAGTAGACGGCGACGCCCGCCCTGCATACAAGAGATTTCTCTCAGAGGTAACCGATACCATCCCGAGCACGACCATCTGGACGTATGACGAGGTTGGGCACAATGACGAATCAAAGAAAGAGATGCGCGCTCTGTTTGGAGGAAATCTATTCGACACTCCGAAACCGGAAAGATTGCTTGAGCGCGTCCTTACCCTAGCCACCCGACCCGGCGATCTCGTGCTCGACTCATTCGCAGGCTCTGGCACTACCGGTGCGGTCGCGCAAAAGATGGGCCGTCGCTGGATCATGGTTGAACTGGGCGAGCATTGCCATACGCATGTCATCCCGCGGCTGAAGAAAGTGATTGATGGAGAGGACAAAGGCGGTATTACTGAAGCCGTCAGCTGGGAGGGGGGCGGCGGTTTCCGTTACTACCGTCTGGCACCCACTCTGATTATCAACGACTGCTGGGGTAATCCGGTCGTCAACCCAGAGTACAACGCCGCTCAACTGGCCGAGGCACTGGCAAAGCTGGAAGGTTTCACCTACGCGCCGTCGGAGACGCACTGGTGGCAGCATGGCTATTCCAGCGAACGTGACTTCATCTATGTCACAACTCAGACTCTGTCCGCCGAGCAGTTGCAGGCCCTGTCTGATGAAGTAGGTCCAGAATATAGCCTGCTGGTTTGTTGTTCGGCCTTTCGCGGTGTGACGGCAGCAAAGGCTGCTGAACGCTGGCCGAGTCTGACGTTGAAGAAAATTCCGAAGATGGTGTTGGCCCGCTGCGAATGGGGCCACGACGACTACAGCCTCAACGTAGCCAACCTGCCGATGGCACAAATTGAGGAAACACCGCCTGCGGCCGATAGCGAAAACGTCAAAAAAACCAAGAGTAAGAAAATAGCCCTCGTCAACGCGGGACAGGGCGGCCTGTTTGGGGAGAACGAATAATGGATACCCGCGTCCTTCATGCAGTCACCGCTCGCCTGTCTCTGCGCTCCCCCCAGGCCGAGTCTCTCGTCAAGCTGGCTAATGCGCTCGATGCCGCTCCCGAACTGTTAGTGCACGAGCGCGATGTCTCTATCATCCTGTCCACCCTGAGAGCCGAGTTCAGCACATTAGAGGAGTTCGAGCGTGAGTTCCCTTCGCTATGCTTTGCTCTTGCCACGGGCGTTGGAAAAACGCGCCTGATGGGTGCCTTTATCGCTTATCTGCATCTGGCCCACGGCATCAATAACTTCTTCGTGCTCGCGCCCAACCTGACGATTTACAACAAGCTGATCACAGATTTCACACGCAACACGCCGAAGTATGTGTTCAAGGGCATTTCAGAGTTTGCACAGCAGCCGCCACTAATCATTACGGGTGACAACTATGACCAGACTGGCGCAGCGGTAGACGACCAAGTAATGGGCTTCGCCCACGACGTGCGTATCAACATTTTCAACATCTCCAAGATCAACTCGGAGGTCCGTGGCGGAAAAGAGCCACGCATCAAACGGATGAAGGAGGTGCTAGGAGACAGCTACTTCAATCATCTGGCAAATCTACCCGATCTTGTCTTGATGATGGACGAGTCGCACCGCTATCGCGCAAGTGCCGGAGTGCGGTCCGTCAATGAGCTGAAGCCACTATTCGGCCTTGAGGTATCAGCCACCCCCTTCGTCGAGTCGACGCGCGGCCCAGTGCCCTTCAAGAACGTCGTGATGGACTACCCTTTAGCGCGGGCGATGGAGGACGGCTTCGTCAAAGAACCTGCTGCCGTTACCCAGCGCAACTTCGACGCCCGGGCTCATTCGCCCGAGGAGATCGAAAAAATCAAGCTTGAAGATGGTGTCCGCTTACACGAGACGACTAAGGTTGAGCTTCTAACCTACGCCCGAGAAAATGGAGTGAAGGTGGTTAAGCCCTTCATGCTCGTGATTGCGCGGGATACCACTCACGCGTCGCAGTTGAAGATGCTGATTGAGTCGTCGTCCTTCTACGAAGGGCGCTACGCGGACAAAGTGATCCAAGTGGATTCCAGCCGCACCGGCGCCGAAGAAGAGGAGATGATCACAAAGCTTCTCGCGGTGGAAAGCGTGGATGAACCCACCGAGATCGTTATCCACGTCAATATGCTCAAAGAGGGCTGGGATGTGACCAACCTCTACACTATCGTGCCCTTACGCGCAGCCAACGCGCGAACGCTGATCGAGCAGTCTATCGGTCGTGGCCTGCGCTTGCCCTATGGCAAACGCACCGGGGTGGCCGCGGTGGACCGCCTGAACATCGTGGCGCACGATAAGTTTCAAGAAATCATCGACGAGGCTAACCGGGGCGATTCGCCGATACGACTGACGCAAGTAATTCTTGAGGCCCCGAGCGCCGACGACAAGAAGGTGAGCGTGCAAGTTGGCTCCGGGGCGATGGCACTCCTCGGGCTCTCCGAAGCGCCGACTATTGCCACCCATCCAGCCAGCGCTGGAGTCGCGCCAGCCACTGCACTTGCGCCTATATTCACCACAGCGCGTGAGCGTCAAGTTGCGCGCGTTGTGATGGATGTGATTGGCAAGTACGAGGTCCAGCGTGACCTTGTACCGACCAGCAACGCGCTGCTTACCCCGAAGGTGCAATTGGCCATCCTGACTGAGGTGACCGAGCGCTTGAAGCCTGCCCAAGGTGATTTGCTGGCTGGCTCAGATGATGGATTACCTGCGCTTGATTTGTCGGCAGTGGTGTCCAAGACCACTGAGATCGTGGTCCAGCAAACCATCGACATTCCTCGAATTGCAGTGGTGCCCGCTGGTGACGTCACCACGGGGTTCCACCAGTTTAAGTTGGGTTCGCTGCCAAACTTCCAGCCAGGTCAACGTGAGATCGTGGGTCAGGAGCTGCGTACGAATCATCAGTTCACTATGAGCCGGGAAGCTGGCATCAGGGAGCAGCGCTTCGAGGACTACATCGTCAAGAAGTTGATCGACTTTGACGACATTGACTACTTTACGCAGGCAGAGTTGCTCTATGACCTTGCAAGTCAAGCGGTTGCCCATTACAAGGCACAGAACTATTCCGAGAACGAGCTGCACGAAGTGTTCGACACTTATGGCGCGGAACTAGCCCGTCTGATCCGGGCCGAAATGATGGCCCACTTCTGGGAAGAGGCCACCGAGTACGAGGTACAGGTCAGCCGAGGCTTCACTGAACTCAAACCATGCAACTACACGGCGGTGGCAGGGCAAATAGCGCACCACTATCGTGAAACCGTGACAGAGCTGGGCAAGATCAAGCAGATGCTGTTTGGTGGATTTTCCCGCTGCCTATACCCACTACAGAAGTTCGACTCAGACACCGAACGCCGCTTCGCGGTCATCCTGGAACGCGATGCCTTAAAGTGGTTCAAGCCCGCCAAGGGACAGTTTCAGATTTACTACAAACTGGGCAGTGAGCAGCCGGAGTACATCCCCGACTTCGTTGCAGAGGCTGACGCTGTAATCTTCATGGTCGAGACTAAGGCTCGGGCCGATATCGACACGCAAGAGGTGCAGGCAAAAGCCGCCGCCGCAGCGCGTTGGTGCACGCATGCGTCAGACCATGCGGCATCAGTAAATGGCAAGGCTTGGCACTACCTCCTGGTACCGCACGATAGCATTGTTGAGTCAAAACGACTTAGCGACTTCTTGCAATTTGAGATGCACTTCAAGGACGGGACAGCAGCCCACTGATAATCTGTAGTGGTCGCGATCCGATCTGACAGTGCCCCGGTTTGACGTCGGTTCTGTCAGGTCAAATTCCGTCGTTCAATGCGCTGATTTTATCGCGCCACGCCTCCTTTCCGTCAATTAGTGTTTGAATTGGCGTGCGTCCGCAGCACATCTTCCCTTGGTGCGTGCGCTCGTAGTTGTAGCGATAGACCCAGTCGTCCAGGTCTTCCTGCAGTTCTGCGATGCTGCGGTAGATCTTCTTACGGAAGTTCACCTGGTAAAACTCGTTCAGCACTGTCTTGTGGAAGCGCTCGCCAAGCTCGGTCGCCAAATTTAGCAGGCCGACCTTGTGTTTAATGACGTTCTGAGGAAAACTACGCATGGGGTTACTCCTTGCGTTTTCATGCTGGTTTAATAAAGATTCGCACCTCTATCAAACCGGGTAACCCCACCCTTGGCAAGGCCTTACTGTACGATCAGATCTGAACTACTACAACTGATGGGTCCACTTTACTTGATTATCTTGCGCTCCCTCATCCGCTTCAACACATGGTTGTGAAAACAATATTGTTCGAATCCTGCACTTGTCGATGGAGCGTGGTAGTCGACGCCTTGCACGAAGTCGGCGTCGTTCGAGGAAATCTTCACGTTACCGTGGAGCATACGCTCGATTACCAGAGTGTGCTTGTCGATTAGTTCGTTCGTCAGTAGCCACGCGCACCTTCACGGCGCTGTCGTTGATGTTCGTCTCAGATCAATTCTTTTTCAGAAGGCTTTCGAAGAAGTCACGCAATTTGTTATGTTGTCTAAGGGGACGAATTTCAGTGTCGGTGAGTCGCCGCGCTCTATTGGAGCCATATAGAGTAGGCATGCCTTTTCATTGCAAGTGACTGCATATCCACGTTCGGTTATGGTTTCGGACTGAATTTTCCTAGTGATTTCAGTATAGTAAAGAAGGTGCTTAGTTCTGTTGGGGCTAGAATTTGTCAGGATATTTTCTATCGTTTCTCTCGCGTCCTGCGTTCCCTTCTTTTCGGCCAGACTTACATACACTGTACACATGACGACGATAAGCGCAGATATAGCGCTTACATGTGAAAGTAAGCTCAGAAATTCGACTATATCGTCAAAGCTATTTGACGGTGCTGTGTCATTGGAAGGAGCTCGATTGGGCTTGCCTTTGCGATCCTTAACGAATCTCTTGGCGAATCGCTTTCCGACTAATAACAGAAGGACACACAACATCGATGCGAGACAAAAAACGAGGAGTGCGGGGAGTACAAAGAGCAGTTTCGACAATTGACAGGTCGCGCCGAGGTAAATTAATTCTTGAGATGACCAGGGTACCATCCAGTCCGATCCACCAAATTCGTTTAAGTGCGCAGCACGATAAGCCTTACCTGCGGCATACAGCATCACTGTCACAACAGTCAGCAGCAAGGTAATGCCAGAAAGCCAAACCGACGGGCCGCCAAAGTTAGCTTTTGGAGTGATGAGAGGGGCAGCAGAGGTGGCAGGAACTATTTGTAAGGTACCTTGCGAAGAGGATTTTTGCGATTTGGCCATATCTAAAATGAAAAAAAGCCTCAGCATACAGCCGAGGCTTTTCGAAGTTGAATTAGTCGTACCGTTTAAACGTCAATGTTACCTGCGCGCAGTGCGTTGGTCTCAATGAAGTTCCGTCGCGGTTCCACATCATCCCCCATCAGCGTAGTGAAGATCTGGTCAGCGGCAATCGCATCTTCGATCTGCACCTTCAGCAGGCGGCGGACGGTTGGGTCCATGGTGGTTTCCCACAGCTGCTCTGGATTCATCTCGCCCAGACCTTTGTAGCGCTGCTTGGAAACGGTGCGTTCCGCTTCGTCGCGCAGCCACTGCATGGCGTGGTGGAAGTCGACCACGGCGCTTTCCTTGGTGCGCTCGCCTTCGCCGCGGCGGATCACGGCGCCTTCGCCGATCAGGCCGGTGAAGGTGGCGGCGGCGTCGGCCAGCACTTTGTAGTCGGCGCCTTGCACGAAGTCGGCGTCGATCGAGGAGACCTTCACGTTACCGTGGTGCAGGCGTTCGATGCGCAGGGTGTGCTTGTCGGTCATTTCGTCGGTGGTCACCACGACTTTTACTGCGCTGTCGTCGATGTTGGCCATCAGCGCTTCGGCGGAGTTCTGTGCGGACTCGATGGTGCCCAGGTCCAGCGCTACGCCGGTCATGATGGCGGTCAGCGCGGCGCGGTCGATCACGCGGGTCAGGCGGGTCATGATGGCGTTGGCCATGTTGTACGTGCGGGCCAGTTCGCCCAGCGCTTCGCCCTGGATCAGGTCTGCGCCTTCGCGCGGGGTCAGGGCGGCGGTGTTCAGCGCTACGTTCATCATGTAGCCGGCTTCTTCCAGGTCGTCCTTCAGGTAGCGCTCATCGCGGCCGGCCTTCACCTTGTACAGCGGCGGCTGGGCGATGTAGATGTGGCCACGTTCCACCAGCTGCGGCATCTGGCGGTAGAACAGCGTCAGCAGCAGAGTGCGGATGTGGGCGCCGTCGACGTCCGCGTCGGTCATGATGATGATGCGGTGGTAGCGCAGCTTTTCGATATTGAATTCGTCGGCGCCGATGCTGGTGCCCAGGGTGGCGATCAGGGTGGTGATCTGCTCGGACGACAGCATCTTTTCGAAGCGCGCCTTCTCCACGTTCAGCACCTTGCCTCGCAGCGGCAGGATGGCCTGGAACTTACGGTCGCGGCCCTGCTTGGCGGAGCCGCCTGCGGAGTCACCCTCGACGATGTACAGTTCAGACAGGGCTGGGTCTTTTTCCTGGCAGTCGGCCAGCTTGGCGCTCAGGCCCAGGCCGTCCATGATGCCTTTACGGCGGGTCAGGTCGCGAGCCTTGCGGGCTGCTTCACGGGCGCGTGCTGCTTCCACGATCTTGCCGCAGATGATCTTGGCGTCGTTCGGCTTTTCCATCAGGAAGTCGGTCAGCGTCTTGGCGACGATTTCTTCCACTGGGCCGCGTACTTCGGAGGAGACCAGCTTGTCCTTGGTCTGGCTGGAGAATTTTGGCTCCGGTACTTTGACGGACAGCACGCAGGTCAGGCCTTCGCGCATGTCGTCGCCGCTGATTTCGACCTTGGCTTTCTTGGCGAAGTCGTTTTCGTCGATGTACTTGTTGATCACGCGGGTCATTGCCGCGCGCAGGCCGGTCAGGTGGGTGCCGCCGTCGCGCTGCGGAATGTTGTTGGTGAAGCAGAGTACCTGTTCGTTGAAGGCGTCGTTCCATTGCATGGAGACGTCGACCGAGATCGTGGTGCCCTGGTCGGACTGGCGTTCGCCGGTGGCCTGGAACACGGTCGGGTGCAGCACGGTCTTGGCTTTGTTGATGTATTCAACGAAGCCGCGGGTGCCGCCTTCGAAGGCGAACACTTCTTCCTTGCCGGTGCGCTGGTCGGTCAGCTTGATGTTGACGCCGTTGTTCAGGAAGCTCAGTTCGCGGATGCGCTTGGCCAGGATCTCGTAGTGGAATTCCACGTGGGTGAAGATCTCTTCGTCGGCCCAGAAGTGCACGTCGGTGCCGCGCTTGTCGGTTTCGCCGATCACTTTGATCGGGGATGTCGCCACGCCGTCGATCATTTCGATCTCGCGGTTCTGGGCGACGCCTTTGACGAATTCCATCTGGTGGACTTTGCCGTCGCGGCGGATGGTCACGCGCAGGAGCTTGGACAGTGCGTTCACGCAGCTGACGCCCACGCCGTGCAGGCCGCCGGAGACTTTGTAGGCGTTCTGGTCGAACTTGCCGCCGGCGTGCAGCTCGGTCAGTACGATTTCGGCTGCGGAGCGTTTTGGCTCGTGCTTGTCGTCCATCTTCAGGCCGACTGGGATGCCGCGGCCGTTGTCGGTGATCGAGATCGAGTTGTCGCTGTGGATGGTGACGTGGATCTCGGAGCAGTGGCCGGCCAGGGCTTCGTCAATCGAGTTGTCCAGCACCTCGAATACCAGGTGGTGCAGGCCGGTGCCATCCGACGTGTCGCCGATGTACATGCCGGGACGCTTGCGGACTGCTTCCAGGCCTTCCAGGATCTGGATCGAGGAGGCGCCGTATTCTTCTGCTTTGGCCTTTGGTTGTTCGTTGTGGCTTTCGGACATGGACTGCTTTCTCTCTTAACGAATTTCTTTTTCTGCTCTTTTTTAAACCGGTAAACCGGTGTCAGACCCGTAGGGTCTGACACCATCTGTTCTACGGCCAGCGGCTCCGGCAGACCGGTGTCTGACCCTGCGGGTCAGACACCGCTTTACCGGTTTTAAATGCGCATCGGCATTACAACGTATTTGAAGTCTGCGTTCTCAGGAATCGAGATGAGCGCGGACGAGTTGCTATCGCCCAGCGCCACGTTCACCTGGTCGCACTTCAGGTTATTCAGCACGTCCAGCAGGTAGGTCACGTTGAAGCCGATGTCCACGCTGTCGCCGCCGTAGTCGATTTCCAGTTCTTCAACCGCTTCTTCCTGGTCCGCGTTGGTGGACGAGATCTTCAGCGAGCCTGGGGTGATGATGCAGCGCACGCCCTTGAACTTATCGCTGGTCATGATCGCGGCGCGCTGCAGGGAGCGCAGCAGCTCTTCGCGGCCAATGGTGAAGTTGTTGGTATAGCCCTTCGGGATCACGCGGGTGTAGTCAGGGAACTTGCCTTCCACCAGCTTGGAGATCAGCTCGATGTCGGCGAAGGTCAGCTTGACCTGGCTTGCGGCGATGTCCAGCGAGACTGGTTCGTCGGTTTCTTCCAGCAGGCGTTGCAGTTCGATGATGGTCTTGCGTGGGATGATCACTTCTTCGCGGGCGAAGTTCTGGTCGGTCTCTACCTGGCAGAAGGCCAGGCGGTGGCCGTCGGTCGCTACGGCGATCACCTTGTTGCCGTCCAATACCAGCAGCAGGCCGTTCAGGTAGTACCGGATGTCCTGCTGCGCCATCGAGAAGTGCACCATGTTGAACAGGTGCTTCAGGGTCTTTTGCGGCAGCTGGAAGCTGGCGGTGAAGCTTTCGGCTTGCTGCACGGTCGGGAATTCTTCGGCGGCCAGGGTCTGCAGGGCGAAGCGCGATTTGCCGCTTTGGACGGTCAGGCGCTTGTTCAGCAGGGTCATGGTTACGTCGCCGGCTTCCGGCAGGGCGCGCAGGATGTCCAGCAGCTTACGCGCGGCGACCGTGGTGCCGGTAACGTCGGCACCCGAGCCGATGTCTGCGTGGGTCGTGATCTGGACTTCGGTGTCGGTGGAAAGGAACGAGACGCTTTCGCCTTCCTTGCGGATGAGGATATTGGCCAGAATCGGCATAGTGTGCCGACGCTCGACAATACCGCTCACAATCTGCAGTGGCCGGAGAAGCGTGTCTCGGGTGGTTTTGACCAGTTGCATAAATATCCTCAGTTAATGGGTTGGTACGTTGGTTCTTTTGTTAACTCGACAGTATAGCAGTCTGAAACCGGTAACCCAGTGTCTGACCCGCAGGGTCAGACACTGATACGCGACGGTCGCGTGATTTGCAGTGAGGGACGGGAGCTGGACCTAGGGCCAGTTCCCGCCGCTTTACCGGTTTTAGCCTTTCAGCGTCTGCTCCAGCACATGCAACTCGTGATTGCACTCCGGGTTCTTGGTCCTGTCCATCGCAATCTTGCGCACGGCATGCAGCACGGTGGTGTGGTCGCGTCCTCCAAACAGTTCGCCGATTTCCGGCAGCGATTTCTGGGTCAGCTCCTTGGCCAGGTACATGGCGATCTGGCGCGGGCGGGCGATGTTGGCTGGGCGGCGTTTGGAATACATGTCCGCTACCTTGATGTTGAAGAAGTCCGCCACCGTTTTCTGGATGTTTTCCACAGAAATCTGGCGGTTTTGCACAGACAGCAGGTCCTTCAGCGCCTCTTTCACGATGTCGATCGAAATATCCTTGCCGTGGAAGCGGGAGTAAGCCAGGATCTTGCGCAGCGCGCCTTCCAGCTCGCGCACGTTGGAGCGCAGGTGCTTGGCCACGAAGAAGGCGACGTCGTCGTTCAAGGTCACGCCTTCGGACTTGGCTTTCTTCAGCAGGATCGCGACGCGCATTTCCAGTTCCGGCGGCTCGATCGCCACCGTCAGGCCGGAGTCGAAGCGCGAGATCAGGCGGTCGTCCATGCCGGTGATCTCTTTCGGATACGTGTCCGAGGTGATGATGATCTGCTTCTTGGCCGCGATCAGCGCTTCAAACGCATAGAAGAATTCTTCCTGCGTGCGGGACTTCCCGCCGAAGAATTGAATATCGTCGATCAGCAGCATGTCCAGCGAGTGGTAGTAGTGCTTGAAGTCGTCGAAACCCTTGCGTTGGTAAGCGGTCACTACGTCGCGAACATACTGTTCTGCGTGGATGTAGCGGATGCGGGCGCCTGGCTGGTCGGCCATTACCTGGTTGCCGATCGCGTGGATCAAGTGGGTCTTGCCCAGGCCTACGCCGCCGTAGAAGAACAGCGGGTTGTACGACACGCCAGGGTTGTTCGCTACCTGGATCGCGGCGGCGCGCGCCAGCTGGTTGGCCTTGCCGGTCACGAAGGATTCGAAGGTCAGGTCCGGGTTGATGCGGCTGTTTTCGCGGGTTTTCGGGTTCTGGTATTCGGCGGCGGCGGTCGGCGCGGCGGCGGCGGCCGGGCTTTCCGGGCGCATGTCACTCAGCGGGCCGGAGACCACGGCCGGTGCGGCAGGCTTTTTCGGGGCGTGGGTGCGCGGGTCGAGGACGAACTGCACCTCGATGACGGTTTCCCAGTACTGGCAGGCCAGGGCCGTGATGCGGCTCGCGAATTGGGTCTTTACCCAATCCAGCTTGAACCGGTTTGGCGCAGCAACACGCAGCTTGTTGTTCTCGAAATCGAGGGGCACAAGCGGCTTAATCCAGGCACTGAATTGTTGCGGCGTCAGCTCAAGTTCCAGTTGCTGGGAACAGGACTGCCAGAAATTATCCAT